>NZ_AEME01000001.1:0-4809826 GCF_000208565.1 Escherichia sp. TW09308
ATCGTCTGTCTGTCATGGGCGGTTAATCATTACCGTGATAACGCCACCGCCTACAAAGACCAGCGCGATAAAGCCACATCCATCATCGCTGATATGCAGAAGCGTCAACGTGATGTAGCAGAACTCGACGCCAGATACACAAAGGAGCTTGCTGATGCTAACGCGACTATCGAAAGTCTCCGTGCTGATGTTTCTGCTGGTCGTAAGCGCCTGCAAGTCGCCGCCACCTGTGCAAAGTCAACGACCGGAGCCGGCGGCATGGGCGATGGAGAAAGCCCAGGACTTACAGCAGATGCTGAACTCAATTATTACCGTCTCCGAAGTGGAATCGACAAGATAACCGCGCAGGTTAACTACCTGCAGGAATACATCAGGACGCAATGCCTGAAATGATCGGGCGATGAAAACCAAAAAAAACAGGAGCAATACATGACTAAGCTTTATCACCGCATCTCAACTTTTCTCTCTGGTTGCTGGGCGTTTATCACGTCTATTTCGTTCGCCATCTTTAGTTTCGGTAGCACAGCGTGCTCGCTTAGTCGGGGTCTGTGGCGTGCTATTTCAGCACTAGCGCCGAAATTTTTACCTGAAAAGGCTGTTTGGCGAATTGTAGAGCGAATGTGTAGTGAGAGCGTTCGCGAGAAGATTAACGTATTTGGACGTCATCCTCGAAATACAGGCGCATTGTGCAGTCCGTTACTGTAGTCATTACAAAGCCCATCTACGGGTGGGCTTGATAATGAAACCGGAATTTATTCTGGGTAACCAGTTACGGCAGTACAGCGATACAACCCAAGCCAGTAAGTGGGGAAATAACACTGGCAGCCACTGAAAGATGAACCTCCTGCCTTATGGCAAAAAAGATTCTTTGTGGTGGCGGACTGATGGAAAGACATCCGCTGAATCGATAACGAACAAGTGGAAGATGTTGCGATGGTTTCCGTAAACAAAGACCAGAAGGAAGGCGTTGAATACATCACTGGTGCTGATGGTGTGAAAAGGCCAATGGCTTATTACAAAGCGGCTGAAGAGAGGGCAAGAATGGAAAATATCCCTAAATGCGGCTCATTTTTCGACATGCTGAACCTTCAGCAATGGAAGTTGTGAACAACTAACAGGTCGCTCAGGCGGCCTTTTTATCGCCATCACAAAAACATCTTTAACAACCAACAAGGTCATAATTATGAACGGCCAGCAAATCGAAAAAGAAATCGTTGAGAAAGGCAAAACAGCCCCGCGAATCACTCCTCAGCACATCGAAGACGTGATTAAAAGCGAGCATTACTTTACTGCTTATGATGGACGTAATGGTGCCATTTCCAGCAACGAATATTGTGGCAGGGAAAAACCAGAAGAAGACGATCGTGATTTATCACCATTGAAGTTGCTCACTTTCTGCGTACTGGTGCTGAAGAATGGCTTCACCGTCACCGGAGAGAGTGCCTGTGCAAGCCCTGAAAACTTTGATGCAGAAATTGGTCGGAAGATTGCCCGGCAAAATGCTGTAAACAAAATCTGGATGCTCGAAGGTTACTTGCTGAAGCAGAAGATAAGCGAACAGTAGTTATTACAAAAGCCATTCCCTACAGAGTGGCTTTGATAATGGCTTATACCCTGCACGGGATAACTTAACTGATATCCCTTTTAACGGATAAACGTAGCCAATAATGGCAGAGATTATTCCCATGACTGAAGAACAGAAATTCCAGCTAGAGATTTACAAACTGGTAATGAACCAGAACGCAGCCGCAGAAGAAGCATTTCAATTCATTGGCACTGACGAGCTGAAGCTTGAGCTATTTAAAATTCACTTCCAGTCAGGCGGCGCTAATTCAGATGTCACGACCCGCACTATCGAAGCGGTGCGTAAATCGAAGGAAGCGTTAGACCTGTTCACTACCGGAGCATAAACATGGCAACTCAAGGTTTCGACAACCCATCCAAATTCCGCGATGAATGGGATAAGCAAGCAGAAGGGAAATAATCAATATGGCGACTGAGAAAAAGAATGTCGGTCGCCCTTCGGATTACCTGCCGGAGGTGGCTGATGATATCTGTGCGCTGCTTGCCTCCGGGGGAAGTCTGGTTAAGGTTTGCAAGCGCCCCGGCATGCCAGCAAAGGCTACTGTATTTCGCTGGCTGTCAGAGCATGACGAATTTAGAGACAAGTACGCGAAGGCAACTGAGGCACGAGCTGATTCTATTTTCGAAGAGATATTCGAAATTGCTGACAATGCGATTCCAGATGCTGCTGAGGTGGCAAAGGCAAGACTTCGCGTTGATACCCGCAAATGGGCGCTGGCCCGAATGAATCCCCGTAAGTATGGCGACAAGGTAACTAACGAGCTTGTCGGCAAAGACGGCGGCGCAATCCAGATTGAAACATCACCGATGAGCACTCTATTCGGAAAATGACCTCGATTAATCCTATCTTTGAACCGTTCATTGAGGCGCATCGCTACAAAGTCGCCAAAGGCGGTCGAGGTAGCGGTAAGTCATGGGCAATTGCGAGGCTGCTTGTTGAAGCGGCGCGTCGGCAGCCTGTGCGTATTCTCTGCGCTCGTGAACTGCAAAACAGTATCAGCGATTCGGTAATCCGGTTGCTTGAAGACACCATAGAGCGGGAAGGGTATTCGGCTGAGTTTGAAATTCAGCGTTCAATGATCCGTCATCTCGGAACGAATGCTGAATTCATGTTCTACGGCATAAAAAACAACCCGACGAAGATTAAATCGCTAGAAGGCATTGATATCTGCTGGGTTGAAGAAGCGGAAGCGGTAACGAAGGAATCGTGGGATATCCTGATTCCAACCATCCGTAAGCCGTTCTCTGAAATATGGGTAAGCTTCAACCCGAAAAACATACTCGACGATACCTATCAGCGGTTCGTCGTAAATCCTCCCGATGATATTTGCCTGCTGACGGTGAACTACACCGACAACCCGCACTTTCCTGAAGTTCTCCGTCTGGAGATGGAAGAGTGTAAGCGCAGAAACCCGACACTGTATCGTCACATCTGGCTTGGTGAGCCAGTAAGCGCAAGTGATATGGCAATCATCAAACGTGAATGGCTTGAAGCCGCAACCGATGCGCACAAGAAACTCGGATGGAAAGCGAAAGGCGCTGTTGTCTCTGCGCATGACCCATCAGATACAGGGCCAGATGCTAAAGGTTATGCATCGCGTCACGGTTCGGTAGTTAAGCGCATTGCCGAAGGTCTGCTGATGGACATCAACGAGGGTGCTGACTGGGCTACTTCGCTGGCGATTGAAGACGGTGCTGACCACTACTTGTGGGATGGTGATGGTGTCGGTGCAGGGCTACGCAGACAGACAACGGAAGCATTCTCCGGCAAGAAAATTACCGCCACGATGTTCAAGGGCAGCGAATCGCCATTCGATGAAGATGCGCCTTATCAGGCCGGAGCATGGGCTGATGAAGTCGTGCAGGGAGACAACGTTCGCACTATTGGCGATGTTTTCCGCAATAAGCGAGCGCAATTCTATTACGCACTGGCTGACAGGCTGTATCTGACATATCGTGCGGTTGTTCACGGTGAGTATGCAGACCCAGACGACATGCTGAGTTTCGACAAAGAAGCGATAGGCGAGAAGATGCTGGAGAAGCTGTTTGCAGAACTGACGCAGATTCAGCGCAAATTCAATAATAACGGGAAGCTGGAGCTTATGACTAAGGTCGAAATGAAGCAGAAGCTCGGTATTCCATCTCCTAACCTGGCTGATGCGCTGATGATGTGTATGCATTGCCCGGAGTCGGCTGCGCAACCCGACTATTCCAGTTACTCAATTCCTTGTGGTGTAGGTTGATATGGCAGAAAAAAAGATGACTGACTGGCATCGCAAGGTGCTGTGCAACTTTGATAATGCCTGGTCAGCAACGCAGGATATGCGTGAGCAGATTATTGAGGCTCAACGTTTCGTCCGGGTATCCGGCGCACAGTGGGAAGGCAGCACAAACGCTGGTTACTCATTTGATGAAGGCAGGTTTGAGCATTACCCGCGCTTTGAACTGAATAAGATTTCCCGTGAATGTGATCGCATCATTGGCGAGTATCGACAGAATCGCATCAGCGTTAAATTCAGACCGAAGGACGATAAGGCATCGGAAGCGTTAGCCGAAAAGATGAACGGCAAATTCCGCGCTGACTATCAGGAAACATCCGGTGGCGAAGCGTGTGATAACGCATTTGATGATGCTGTAACGGGCGGATTCGGTTGTTTCCGCATGTGTGCTGATTACGAGGATGAAATGGATCCGAGTAACGAGCAGCGACGCATCAGCCTTCTTCCTGTTTACGACCCAGCGACATGCGTCTTCTTCGATCAGGACAGCAAGCAATATGACCGCTCTGATGCTATGTGGGCTATGGAAATGTTCTCCATGACGCCTAAAGCGTTCGAGGCTGAATACCCTGATTCCATTGCGGCAAGCCTTTCTCGTGATGACACTGGTACTCAGTATGACTGGTCAACGCCCGATGCCATCTATGTTGGACGCTACTACGAAGTTCGCATAGAGAAGGTGAAGCTCACGGCGTGGCGCAATCCTGTCAGCGGAGAAACAGCAATCTATGATGAAGAGCAAATCAAAGATATTGTCGACGAGCTAACCGATGGCGCATTCGAACTGATTGGTGAGCGGACAGTGAAGAAACGCCGCGTTTATTGCGGTCTTCTGTCTGGCGCTGAATGGCTGGAAGAACCGAAGCGTATTCCGGGTGAACATATTCCTCTCATCCCGGTATATGGGCGTCGTTCATTTGTTGATAATCAGGAGCGAATCGAAGGCCACGCAGCAAAAGCGATGGATGCACAGCGTCTTGAGAACCTGATGGTTTCCATGATTGCAGATAACGCTACTCAGGCTGGCGGTGATGGCATTCCTATCGTGGATGTTGATTTCATTCCCGGTCCATTAATGAATCACTGGGCAGAGAGGAATAAGAAAAGACCTGCAGTTCTTCCCATGACCAGCAAGAAGGACAAAAACGGAACGGTCATTTCAGAGGCTCAGGTTGCTGGCTGGACACCTCCGACACAAATGCCTCCTGCTCTTGCCGGGCTATTGCAGTACACCGGAACGGCTATTCAGCAAATTACAGGTGCGTCGCAGCTTGAGAACATGCCGAGCAACGTCGCCACCGATACCGTTGATAGCATTTTTAACCGGATGGACACGCAGTCCTATATCTACATGGACAACATGGCTAAATCCATGCGCCGCGCTGGCGTTGTGTGGCTTTCTATGGCGCGTGAGGTCTATGGCAGTGATACGCCGATGCGTATCGTTAATGAGGACGGCAGCGATGACGTGGCGCTGATGACTGGTGAAGTGATTGACCGTCAGACAGGGCAGGTTATCGCGCTTAATGACCTTTCGCAGGGCAACTATGAAGTGACTGTCGATGTCGGTCAGTCGTTCGCTACTCGCCGTGATGCAACGGTTAAGTCGTTACTTTCCATGCTGGCACTTATCCCGCCAGGAACGCCGAAGCATGACCTTGTATCGTCGATGATTCTCGACAATATGGACGGCGAAGGGATGGACGACCTGAAAGAATACAACCGCAATCAGTTGCTTCTGTCTGGCGTTATCAAGCCGAGAACGCCTGAAGAACAGCAAATGGTTGAGCAGGCGAAACAACAACAGGCCAGTCAGCCAGATCCGGCTATGGTTGCTGCGCAAGGTCAGCTTCTTGCTGGTCAGGCTGAATTGCAGAAAGCGCAGAACGAGCAGGCAGCCATTCAGGTTAAAGCATTCCAGGCACAGACTGATGCTCAGGTTGCAGCGGCAAATGTTGTGAAAATCCTCGCATCTGCTGATAGCCAGCAGAAATCTGATATCCGCGAGGCTCTGAAACTGCTCGGACAGTTCCAGCAACAGCAAGGAGACAATGCCCGTGCTGATGCAGAGCTTGTCCTGAAAAGTCAGGCACAGGGCCATGCGCAGCGCATGGACATCAGCAGCATCCTGCAAAAATCAACTCAGCAACAACCACAGCAGTAATTAACCCATAACGTGCAATGGCTGTCTTTATGAGGCCTGGCACCCTATTGCCTTCCGATGGGCTGAACATCGAGTAAACAGGGGTAACAAATGGACCAGATGGCAGAAAACACACCAGAAGTTGAAATCGAAACCGACGCGTCAGAGCAGATTCCTGATGATGTCGAACTGGCTGAAGAAGTCGAAACAGAAGATGGCAGTGAGTCATCCGGCAATGATGTAGAGGAAGCTACTGAAACTGATGACGACGAATCAGAACAGGAATTCTACTTTGGTGACGAAAAGCTGGATTCGCCAACCAGCGAAGATGGCGCAGAGCATGGACTGGTAAAACACCTGCGCAAGACGATTAAAGAGAAAGACCGTGAGCTGAAAGAGCTGATGCGTCAGTCTCAGAAACCCGTCGAGCAGCAGCCGGTAATCACTCAACCACCGCGAATGCCAAAACTGGATGATGAGGACATCGGTTTCGATGAAGAAATCTACCAGCAACGCATGGCTAAGTGGGCAGAGGATAACGGCAAGTACCAGCAACAGGAGATGGCTCGCAAGCAGAAGGAGCAGGAGCTTCAGGCTGCCTATCAAGAGCGATTATCCAAATATCAGCAACGTGTTAAGGCTCTCAAAGTTCCTGGCTATCAGGAAGCTGAGCAGGCCGTACTCGAGGAAATCCCCATCGAGACACAAAACGCGATCTTGTTTGAGTCAGAGAAGCCGGAAATCGTTGTTCTGGCACTCGGTCGCAACGCTGAACTGCGCAAGCAACTGGCAGAAGCTACCAACCCCGTAGCAATTGGTCGTCTGCTGGAACGTATCGAATCGAAGGCCAGAATCATGCCAAAAGCAAAAACCACGGCAGCCACAACCCCGACAGTTAAGGGGAGCAACGGCGCAGTAATCAACAACCTCGACAAACTGAAAGCCAAGGCGCTGGAAACTGGTGACTGGACGCCGTATTTCGCCGCTAAAAAGGCAAAAAAATAACCTATCGGAGCATTAAGCATGGCTAACCAATTAGCAAAAGACCTTGAAATCATGTTCGAAAACTACGTTGAAGGCTTTGAGGCCGCCTGCGTAGTTTCCCGTAACGCTAAAAAATTCCGTCCCGGTGATACAGCAATGCAGCGAGCAGGTGATGTTCTGTATCGTCCGCAGCATTACCACATGAACATTGAGGAAGGCCTAGACCTCAGCGGCAAAACGCCAACAGCACTGGTTCAGCGCCTTGTTCCTTCTGTGTTCAAGGAGCCGAAAAACATTCTGTACACTCTGGATGCGCGTGAAATGCGTGACCCGGAACATAAAACTGAAGCTGGTCGCGCCGCAGGTATGCGCCTTGCTGCACAGATTGACTCTGACCTGATTTCCATGGTCACGCAGCGTGCTACTAACGTGATCACAATGGCTGACTCAACCACTGGTTCACAGGGCCGTGATTTGTGGAACTGTGCGGCAGGTATTGATGCCACCATGACGGCGATTGGTGTACCACAGGGTATCAACCGCCGCTCTTTCTGGAACCCCTTCAACTACAAAGACCTTGCTGGCGAGCTTGGTCACCGTGCCTATGCTCAGGGCGCAACCCTGACAGCATACGAAAAAGCGCAGATCCCTCCGGTTGCGTCCTTCGATAGCTACAAGACCGATATTTCCGGTCGTGTTCCGAAGGGTACAGCAACTTCCATTACGCTGGCAGCAGCACCTGCGCACAAGGTTGAAGCGAAAGATGCTAACGATATGCCAGTGGATAACCGACAGGGGACCATTACGGTATCTGCTGAAGGTTTGCAGGTTGGCGATGCGTTCACCATTGCAGGCGTGAATTCTGTACACCAGATTACCAAAGATACCACCGGGCAGCCGCAGGTATTCCGCGTTCTGGCAGTAAGCGGAACGACAGTGACTATCTCCCCGAAAATTCTGCCGCCTGACAACGCAGATGTCGCCAGCCGTCCATATGCAAACGTTGATGCTAACGCGGCAAATGGTGCAGCAATCACCATTCTCAACAAAAATGCCGCACCGGCTAACCTGTTCTGGGCTGATGGTTCTGTTGAGCTGATGTACGGCAAACTGGCGTTCCCGACTGGTCAGGGTCCACAGGTAATGACAGCAACCACCGAGCAGGGCGCTACGCTGATCATGTCTTACTCCTTCGACCACATCAAAGGCGTAACCACTGCTCGTTTCACCACTCTTTACGGTTGCTCTGTACTTGTTCCTGAATATACGGGCATCGTTATTGCCGGGCAGTAATTTTGGTGGGGCTTCGGCCCCATTTTTATTGGGAGAATACAATGGCACGAACAATGCTCTATAAGCCTGGCAACATGATCATCTGTGGTCAGTTTGCTGTCGATTACATCATTGTTGATGACGAAGAGGTTAAATCTCACCTGAAAAAAGGTTGGGTAAAAACTCCTGAAGAAACCGCAACGAAGCAAAAATTGGCTAAGGCGGAAGAAGATGGCGAAAACGAAGGGTGATCTCGTTCTAAAGGCTTTACGAAAAGCTGGGCTGTATTCCAATGCCACGTTGACAGATGCTGACCCTCAGGCAATTGAAGATGCCATTAATGACCTCGAAGACATGATGGCAGCATGGCAGGCTAAAGGTATCGAGCTTGGGTATCAGTTTGCTGATACAGAAAACGGCATCATGCCGTTACCGGACGATGATTCAGGTATCCCTGCATGGGCAAATGATGGCGTCGCTTTGAAACTCGCTGTGCAAGTGTGCATGGATAACGTCATTCAGCCGTCGGATGCTCTCCTGACCGCTGCTGACAGTGCATATCAGACAATCTGCATCGCTTTAACCAAAATACCACCACTTGAGCGGCGAAATGACATGCCTCGCGGTAGTGGTAACAAAAGCGCGTTTACGTGGAATCGGTTTTACATCGAGAAAGATGATCCGAGTACGTGAGGTGAATAAATGCCGATTCAGCAACTTCCGCTCATGAAAGGTGTCGGCAAAGACTTTCGAAACGCCGACTATATCGACTATCTGCCAGTGAATATGCTGGCTACACCCAAAGAAATACTCAACAGCAGCGGATATCTTCGCTCATTCCCGGGCATTGCCAAACGTTCTGATGTGAACGGAGTATCGCGAGGCGTCGAGTACAACATGGCTCAGAATGCTGTTTATCGTGTGTGTGGCGGCAAGCTCTACAAAGGCGAAAGCGAAGTCGGTGACGTCGCCGGAAGTGGTCGCGTATCAATGGCACATGGTCGGACATCTCAGGCTGTAGGCGTTAATGGTCAACTGGTCGAGTATCGTTATGATGGCACGGTTAAAACAGTCTCAAACTGGCCTACAGACAGCGGATTCACGCAGTATGAGTTAGGTTCAGTTCGCGACATTACGCGCTTGCGTGGGCGTTATGCGTGGTCAAAAGACGGCACTGATTCATGGTTCATCACTGATCTTGAAGACGAATCGCATCCTGACCGCTACAGCGCACAATATCGCGCAGAATCGCAGCCGGACGGCATCATCGGCATCGGCACATGGCGAGACTTCATCGTCTGCTTTGGTTCATCGACGATTGAATATTTCTCCCTGACTGGTGCAACCACCGTTGGTGCAGCTTTGTATGTCGCACAGCCATCACTGATGGTGCAAAAAGGCATCGCCGGGACTTACTGCAAAACGCCATTCGCTGATTCTTATGCGTTCATCAGCAATCCGGCAACAGGTGCTCCGTCTGTTTACATCATCGGATCCGGTCAGGTGTCACCAATCGCCAGCGCGAGCATTGAGAAAATTCTCCGCTCCTACACTGCTGATGAACTGGCTGATGGTGTGATGGAGTCTCTGCGATTTGATGCGCATGAGTTGCTGATTATCCACCTTCCGCGCCATGTTCTCGTGTACGACGCATCTTCAAGCGCCAATGGTCCGCAATGGTGTGTACTGAAAACAGGCCTGTATGACGATGTGTACCGCGCTATCGACTTCATTTACGAAGGCAATCAGATAACGTGCGGCGATAAGCTGGAGTCCGTGACCGGGAAATTGCAGTTCGATATCAGCAGCCAGTACGACAAGCAACAGGAACACCTGCTGTTTACTCCGTTGTTCAAAGCGGATAACGCCAGAGTGTTCGACCTTGAGGTTGAATCGTCAACTGGCGTTGCGCAGTACGCCGACCGCCTGTTCCTCTCTGCAACCACTGACGGCATAAATTACGGACGTGAGCAGATGATTGAACAGAATGAACCGTTCGTTTACGACAAACGTGTTTTGTGGAAGCGAGTCGGGCGCATCAGGAAAAATGTCGGCTTCAAATTGCGCGTTATCACGAAGTCACCTGTCACTCTGTCTGGCGCTCAGATAAGGATTGAGTAATGGCGGATTCGAATCTAAATGATCCGGTAATCATCCAGGCTACGCGGCTCGACACATCAGTCCTTCCACGCAATATCTTCTCGCAGTCATATCTGCTGTACGTTATCGCACAGGGTACTGATGTTGGTAACGTGGCGAACAAGGCCAACGAAGCAGGGCGGGGCGCTTATGACGCACAAGTCAGGAACGATGAGCAGGATGTGATTCTGGTCGGTCACGAAGAAAGAATTCGTCAGCTCCGCATTGAAGTAGATGACCATGAAATCCGTATTACTGCAAATACCAATGCAATCGCGTCGCTGGATGTCAGACTAACCACGGCTGAAGGTGAAATAGTCACCTTGCAGGCTGATGTCAGTGCTCTTGATGGTAGAGTGACGGAGGCTGAAGGAAATATTTCTGCATTGCAGGACGATTACGTATCGAAAACAGCAACAGCAACACAATCGCTGGCATCCCCCCTCAACGTAACAACATCCTATTCGGTCGGCGGCACCAAGGTTATTGGTGCTCGTCAGACAGGGTGGACAGCGGCTACAGGTACGGCTCTTCGCGGCTCATTCAACGCTAACCAGACATACACGGTAAGTGCCACATACACACGGTCTGAGGTGTCGGCTATGGCTACAGGATTGCAGCAGGCGCGGCAGCGTATCAAAGCTCTGGAAGATGCATTACGGACTCATGGGTTGATTGACTGATGATTACATTCAAACCAACGCGAAACATCGACCTGATAGAAGCAGTAGGAAATCACCCTGACATTATCGCCGGGAGCAACAACGGTGATGGATACGACTACAAACCTGATTGCCGTTACTTTGAGGTGAACGTGCACGGGCAGTTCGGCGGCATTGTTTACTATCAGGAGATTCAGCCGCTGACATTCGATTGCCACGCCATGTACCTGCCAGAGATTCGCGGCTTCAGCAAGGAAATCGGGCTGGCGTTCTGGCGATACATTCTGACTAACACCACCGTTCAGTGCGTCACATCGTTCGCCGCACGCAAATTCCGCCACGGGCAGATTTACTGCGCAATGATTGGCCTTAAGCGTGTAGGAACCATCAAGAAATACTTCAAAGGCGTGGATGACGTGACGTTTTACAGCGCAACACGCGAAGAACTAATCGACTTCCTTAATCACGGGAGATAGCCATGTTATATGCATTTAAGCTGGGCAGAAAACTGCGCGGCGAGGAACCTTATTGCCCTGAAAAAGGCGGGAAAGGTGGCAGTTCTGATAAAAGCGCAAAGTATGCAGCAGAAGCTCAGAAGTATGCCGCAGACCTGCAAAATCAGCAGTGGCAGACGATCATGAAAAACCTTGCTCCGTTCACGCCGCTTGCGGAGCAGTATGTTAACCAGCTTCAGAATCTTTCCAGTTTAGAAGGACAGGGGAAGGCACTTAACCAGTACTACAACTCTCAGCAGTACAAAGATCTTGCTGGTCAGGCTCGTTACCAGAGTCTTGCTGCTGCGGAGGCGACGGGTGGACTTGGTTCGACAGCCACAAGCAATCAACTGGCTACGATCGCGCCGACTCTCGGTCAGTCTTGGTTATCAAACCAGATGAGCAATTACAACAATCTGGCAAACGTTGGGCTTGGTGCGCTGCAAGGTCAGGCAAACGCCGGGCAGACGTACGCCAACAACATGAGCAGCATTGCACAGCAAAGCGCAGCTCTTGCCGCTGCTAATGCCAATAAACCATCAAGTCTTCAGACTGCAATTAGCGGTGGCACGTCTGGTGCGATTGCCGGTGCAGGTCTTGCCAGCCTTTTGGGAACATCAACACCTTGGGGCGCTGGCATTGGTGCTGGTATCGGATTGCTTGGCTCGTTGTTTTAAGGGGTAATCATGGCTACTTGGCAAGGATCAAATGGCGGATTGTTGGCTGGTATCGGCGGCGTCAACTCAAACGCTCCGAGCGTAAATGACATCGGCAATACGCTTCAGCTTATCAGGCAGAACAATGATATTGAGCGTTCAGGCGCTAACAATGTTGGGCTGACTGCTTTGCAAGGCCTTTCAGGTATTGCGGGGGTGTTTCAGCAGGAAAAGCAGGCTCAGCGGCAGAAAGAATTTCAGCAGGCATACGCTAATGCTTATGCGTCTGGTGATCGCGGTGCTTTGCGTCAGTTGGCCACTCAATATCCAGACCAGATTGAATCCGTTCGTAAAGGCATGGGATTCATTGATGAAGAGCAGCGTAATTCTATCGGCACCTTAGCGGCTGGCGCACGCCTTGCGTCATCGTCTCCAGAAGCAATGCAATCATGGCTGCAAAACAACGCCAATGAGCTGGCGCGCGTCGGTGTTGACCCTAATAACGTTGCTCAGATGTATCAGCAGAACCCTTCAGGATTTGGTGAGTTTGTTGATCACCTTGGGATGGCTGCGCTTGGTCCGATTGATTACTTCAATGTTCAGGACAAGATGGCTGGTCGTGAAATTGACCGAGGCAGGCTGGCAGAGACAATCCGCAGCAATCAGGCTGGTGAAGCACTTCAGGCGAGAGGGCAAAACCTTTCCTATCAGTCAGCAATGACTGGGCACAATATCGCAGCACAACGCTTGGCTCTGGATCAGCAAGAGTTCGGGTTTAAGATGCAGCAAGCGCAGGAAAAGGCTCAGCAGTTGATTAGCGAAGCACCTAAGCTGTCAGTAAACATGGAAAAAGGCATCGAGACGGCTGTAAACAATGCCACAGCATCATCAAACTCAGCCAATTCCATGAGTGCGCTTGCTCAACAGTTCAGAGCAGAAAAACCAACGACCGGTTTGTTCGGTAACGCACAGAACATGTTCGCAAAACTTACCGGAAGCGATACGACATTGCGTGATTTGCGCATTCGCCAAAATGCCCTTGTTAACAGTCAGGTTCTTAAATTCCTACCTCCCGGCCCAGCAACGGATAAAGACGTTGAGATCGTTCGACAGGGTGCGCCAACTGACATGGATAACCCTGAGACGGTCGCAAGATGGCTTGATGCAATGGCAAACCTTGAGCGACGAAACGCGCAGTTTAATGAGTTTAAAGCTGAGTGGATGAGCGCGAATGGCAACCCTGGACAATCGCGTAATGGCGGTCAGATATTGGGGTTGGATGTTAAAAAAGGTGAATCATTGGGGAGTGCCGTTAAGCGGTATATGTCAATGAATACTGACGCAGCGCCAGCACAAGATTCGACACCTTCAGGAGAACCACGGAATCAGGTTGGATCATATACCTCAAAATCAGGCATTCAATTTACGGTGGAATGATGAAAGTAACTGCAAACGGTAAGACATTTACCTTTCCTGATGGTACGAGCACCGAAGATATTGGCACCGCCATTGATGAGTATTTTGCTGGTCAGGCTGTTCAGCAACAAACAGTTAATCAGGCCAATAATGCACCAACACGGGAAGAACCATCATTGATGCAACAAGCTGGCGATTGGCTCACTGGTGGTCAAAGTGCAGGGCAAATTGCAGAACAGGCTGGTCGTGGTCTGGTAAACATACCATTTGACGTATTGCAGGGCGGCGCAAGTCTGATTAATGCAATCAGTCAGGGGCTTGGTGGACCCAAGGTTTTGGATGATGTTTATCGTCCAGTAGACAGACCGACAGACCCCTACGCGCAATCCGGTGAAACAATTGGTGGGTATTTAGTTCCAGGAGTTGGAACGGCAGGAAGCATGGCTATTGGATCACTGGCAGAGGCCGCAAATCAGAAAGGCGATTTCGCACAAAATGCAGCTAAAAATGCCGGAGTTAACCTTGCCGCTCAGGGTGTTCTTTCCGCAGCAGCAAAGGGAATAGGGCGTGGAATAACGGCTATAAAAGGTGATATTGCGCCAGAAGTGGCGAAGAAAATTGCCACATCAGAATCGATGGGCGTGACACCAATGACATCTGATGTTATCCCGCCGAAAAATGCTTTCACTCGCGGCCTAACTCAGGATGCCGAGGGGGCTTTGCTCGGGACAGGCTCAAAGCGAGCGGAGCAATATGCAACGCGTAGTAAGCTGGTAAGTAATTATTTTGACCGTTTTGGTGAGTACAACCCTGATGATGTGGTGAAATCTCTTACCACCACGTTAAGGGGGCGGAAGGATGCCGCTGGCGCTGTTATCAATGACGTCACCAATAAAATGGGTAATGCCGCAGTTGATACCACAAATACCATGAATGCTCTGAATACAGCGATCGCAAGACAGGAACGGCTTGGGACGTCTGCCAATCAAAGCCTGCTTACATCCTTGCGTAACCTACGTGAAGAATTAGCAAACCCTGCAACTGATTTGGATGTTACGTTTGATCTCTTGCGTCAGCACAGAACAGCATTTAGATCTAATGTTCAGGGAGATGCTATGGTCTTCCCCAACCAGGCAAAAGCAGCTACCAATATGGTAGAGAATGCAATGTCAAAAGACCTTCGTAACGCAGTTGCTAAAAACCTCGGTGCATCAGACGCAGCAAAATACCTTAAAGCAAATTCCGATTATGCAAACGTTTATAATAAGGTGCTTAATAAAAACATTGCCAACAAGCTCAACAAGGCAAGCAGTGAAGCCAGTCCTGAACTTATAAATACCGTTGTATTAAGCAGAAAACCATCTGACGTGAAACGAATCTGGAGCGCACTGGATGATAAGGGGAAAGATGCTATGCGTGCAGCTTACGTCAGCAAAATAGCGGAAAAGGCCGGGGACTCTCCAGCCAAGTTCATCACTGAAGTTAATAAGCTGAAATCTCAGTCAGGCGGTGAAATTTACAACACTATTTTTTCTGGAAAGCACATGAAAGAGCTTGATGCTCTTCATGAAGTTCTACAGCAAACAGCAAGGTCAGACACCGCAAATGTAGTAACTCAGACTGGGCAATCGCAAGCCAACAGGATAAGGACGATTGGCGCAACTGCGACCCTTGGCGTATCAATGGGGCTTGAGGCTGGTTTTGGTGCAATGATGCGCTTGTATGAGTCCAAAGCAGCAAGGAATGCTCTCTTACGTCTGGCAAACACTAAAACTGGAACGCCAGCTTATGAAAGAGCGCTAAATAATGCTGCAAATGCGATACGCCCTATACTTTCAAGCCAAATTACAGCAGAACAGCAATAAAAGATAAGATATAACTACCTGATATTACTGCTACTGTTGCATGTTACCGTGTTTCCAAATCCTGAATTGCAGTTTGTATATGTGTCAACGCGTGTTGGGTAAGGTTGAGTTATAACAGGCTGGCGCGCTTTTTGCTCGATCGCTTGCATTGTGTTTACAGCCTGATAATTCAATAAAGCCTGCTGGAATGCTTGGCTTTGTGCTATTTGTTGGGCTTGTTCTTGGCTTTGTAATTGAACATAAAGATTCTGAAGCTCAAGTCTTGCCTGTGCGTCACTTATCTTGCCTTCATCGACACCTTGCCCGAGCATCTTTGCAGCAAGGACATACAGCTTAGGTGTTGGTGCTGATGCCATGCGTGAGTCGTTCTTCACACTGGCATCAAGGCAATTAGCCATATCGCTAAGCTTTTGATAGCGTTGTTCGCAACTTGCTTGATAGTCACTTACTTTTGCGCATCCAACCAGCAGAAGCGGGATAATTAACAGTGATTTTTTCATATGGTTAACTCTCCTTAGTTTTTCACAGGATATCATGAAGGCAATGCCATTTTAGCCGGAAACTAGATTTCTATGTTTCCTTTTTATTATTGCTATACATGGTCTTAAGCGTATCAAAGACAATTTTCTTAACCATATCAGATTGTTGTTCTGCCATACGCTCTGCATCGTCAATGTAAACTGATGCAGAGCTTTGTTTAGCCAATGATTCTTCAATCGCTGCAATTATCTCTGAGTTCAGCGACCTGTTATTCATCTTCGCACGCTGCTTAATTTTCGCGTGGAGTTCATGCGGAAGTCTCAAGTGAAACTGCGCCTCGTCGTATTTGCTGTACATCCTTGATGCCTCACCAGTTGGGTGGAATGGCATCGTAACCTACTGGATAAACACTCAATAGTACCATTTTGGTATGTAATGAATCTCAATCATATCCACGCTGAGTCTATTACTTGCATTTGGAGCCCTTAAATGTCAGAGACGTCACAGTCAATTCTTGTAAATATGCCAATGAGTCTGTACACAGCATCGCGTTCATTCAAAGCTATTTCAAATGGTAAAATATATGTAGGTATTCCTGACACAGACCCTGTATATCCTGAAAATCAGGTTCCAGTATATATCGTTAATGAGAGTGGAAATAAGATACAGATTCCACAACCGATTGTTATAAACTCCGGTGGTCATCCTGTTTATAATGGTCAAATAATAAATAAAATAATTACAGATGAACAATATAGTCTTGCTGTTTACGACTCTTATGGTTCTCAGGAATATTATTTTGACAATGTGGTAAGGTATGATCCTGAAGCATTAATGCAATTATTGGCTGGCAAGGAAGGTTATTCGTACATAGGGGAGTTGCAATCAGCTGCTGACTTCTTTGGTCTTGTTAAAAACGACGGCGCTCGTGTAAAACTACGTAGTTGGTATGCTGGTTGGAGTGTAACTACATATGGAAAGCCAAAAGGTGGTGGTGAGTTTATCTTCCAGGCTAATGTTCCGAAAGCTAAGCATGACGGCTGCATATACTTCAGCCCGACCGTGCCTTACAGCACAAATCTTTCATCATATGTTACTGGTCAGGGTGAAACTGATCCTACCGGGAGTGGCGTGTGGGTGAGAGATATTGGTGATGCCACACATATTCATACTGATTGGGCTGGTATTGGAGATGGATCAACATCCACATCTTCATCCGCGCATAGTGATGCATTACAAAATGTCTTCAATGCAGCGGCAGCCTTAGGTAAACATGTTCAGCTTGGGTATGGGTTTATCCACTTAGAAAAAGCTGTGAGTATGCCAGCTTTTTTTGACAATACGTCAGCCATGCCGCGGATTGAAGGATACGGCATAAACAGCAGTTACTTTATATGCACCCCGTTGGGTACTGATACATATAACATCACGTGCATGTTGGATAGTTTTACCCAAACTTGGGGTATGAAAGACTTCCAGATTCGAGAGAAAGGCCTTACCAAAACTGGCTATTTAATGAAGTTGGGCCGCCTGACAGGGGCAGTAATTGAGCGTGTCAAATGGGCGGGGGGATACCAACAACTTCTTGCGCAAAGCGTACTGTCATGCACATGGATTGAGCCATGCTGGTTTAGTGGCTATCGTGGGGCGAAGTTTGAGGCAGGGGGAACGGTTGGTTCTGGTTATGCCAACCCTAACGCTAACAGATTCATTCGCCCACAGATTCTTACTATGGAAAACCAGGGTTTATGGATAGTTAACGCTACACAATTCCAAATTGATGGCGGTAGCATTGAAGGGTGTGGTTCTCCGGGGGACACTACATTCCGTGGGTTCTACGTGCAGGGTGGAGGTTCTGACGGCACCGTCGGGTTAGTAGTAGATGGGTTGTATGTGGAAACTGTTAGTGGATACCCGTTCTACATAACCCATAGCAACAACCGCTCTATCAAGCATGTTATTTCAAATAGTAACTTCAACAATAACGATACGCAGTATCCTGTTAGCCAAGTAATAGTTCTTGGTGGTAATTATAGTTACCCGTCAGGGGTAACTATGACTCTGGAGATGCGTGGTAATACCTGCCTTGGGGTTGGCTATACGGCAAGCGCATCGAGGCCAGATGTTAGTATAAGTGGATATTCCGCCAATGAGCAGGCTATTTTTATCGATTATGATAACTTATGGATCCCATCACAATCACCGGTTGTGGATGCTACTGTTAAATGGAAAAGCTCTCCTGACTTCGCTTTTGGTGTGAGCGTTGTTGGTGCGACTGGAGCAATGGGAAACAGGAGAAATATACTCAGTGTTACAAGGGGAGCGACTGGGGTTTATACAGTAAATGCAAATCATGATATAGCAAACGTGGCTGTAGAAATAACTACTGTAGGGGTACCAGGATACGGAATAATAGGTGGTTATCCTACCGCAAACTCATTCGTTGTAAGGATGTACAATACTGCAGGCGCTCCCACTGACATAGATTTCATAGCATTAGGAAAAGACTATAGAGCAAGATTTAACGCTACATAAAATCCCCCCCCAGGATAACTGTGGGGGGGGGGATGTTTACTTATAAATTCCTGATGCTACCTTATCCAATATAATTGATAGTACTATAAATATCATTAGGTCAAATGAAAAGTTCATTGCAAAAAGATGCTTGTCTAAATCTCTATATCCTTCG
Source organism: Escherichia sp. TW09308 (assembly GCF_000208565.1). Classification (NCBI taxonomy): domain Bacteria; kingdom Pseudomonadati; phylum Pseudomonadota; class Gammaproteobacteria; order Enterobacterales; family Enterobacteriaceae; genus Escherichia; species Escherichia sp. TW09308. The sequence goes on from NZ_AEME01000001.1 coordinate 18,664, forward strand.
CCAATGAAGCTAATATAAAACTGAGAGATGCTAAAAGCAGATAATGTAAAGATTGCAACAGAATATTTTTTTCGGATAAAAATCAGTGATGCTATCATGGCTATAAATGCAACAGGAATCCTCACAGTTGATAGAGCAGAGTCTTTTATTTTTTGAACTTCATTCAAAAAAACACTCTTACTTATTATTAGCTTATTTTCCTTGAAGACATGGAAGTAATCTTCAGTTAATTGGGTTCGAACTCCAGAATCAAAAGGAAGAAGGAGGAACATGGAAGGTTGCTTTAGCATCAAAAGCAAAGAATCCTTCAATCCCCTTTCTTTATTTTTTGCGAAGCAGGCTCCAGCATCTTTTGTGGTAACAGCTCCCTTATCCAAATCAAATTTATTTCCCCATGCATCAACACCAATGCATTCGTCCACGGCCCACGATGGATTTTCTTTTCCATTGCTTTTATTGTATAGCAAAGTCCCGAAATAAAGGGAGTGATAGCTGTTATTTTTAGTTGCGCTTGGCGAGAAAAATGAAAATGACAATGCAATTATCGTCGCAATTACCATAGCTAAGTGAAATTTTTTATCTCTTATGTCAATAAATATTATTGAAATTAAAGAAATTAAAATGGGAATATAGAAGAACTGAGATTTTGATGTGGCGATTAGCGCTGCGCATGCAACTAGTAATACTTTATCAAACCTTGATATTTCTTTTTTAAGAATTATATAAGTAATTACCGGAAGTAAAGTGATTACTATTTGCTCCTGATAAAATGCTGTGAATTGTGAAAGTATGGAAGGAGTAAATAGCAATAATGCTGATACCGGAAATAAAAGATAAGAATATTTTTTATTGTTTATTTCTACAAATAGTTTATATAACGCACAAATATACACGATTTTGGAAAGAGATGACCATAACCTAAGATCAAATGTGTGTGTGAATATCGATATAACATAAGCGTATAAATAAAGAATATAACTAAATGAGCTTTTATACTCATAGTTCACAATTGAACTGAAATTTTCCTTCAGGGTATAAAGTAATGTGCCATCATGTGAGAACTGTCTGATCCCATTCATGAAAGGTGTTATGGCCCTATCGAAGTCGCCATTATTCATCATCCATATGTCAATTGACTCCTTGCACAGTAATGCACAAAAAATTGCAAGGAATACATACCTTATTCTTTCAGCCATTTTATTTCTCTTTTAACAAGTAGCGAGGTCTCTGTTTAACTTCGGTATAAATCCGGCCAATGTACTCGCCCAAAACTCCGATACCAATGAGCTGCACACCACCGAGAAAAAGTATTGATACCAGCAATGATGGATAACCGCGCACAGGATTCCCGAATGCAAGCGTATCAATGATCATCCAGGCACCGTACAGGAAAGCCAGGCCTGCAACGAACAGGCCAATGTACGTCCACATGCGTAACGGAAATGTTGAGAAGCTGGTAATCCCTTCAAGCGCCAGGTTCCAGAGCTTCCAGCCATTAAACTTAGTGCTGCCAGCAACACGCTCAGCGCGAGCATATTCAACAACATCTGTACTCCCACCAACCCAGCTCAATACTCCTTTCATGAACAGGTTGCGTTCAGGCATGAGTTTGATGTTTTCGACCACCTCGCGAGACATTAGCCTGAAATCTCCAACATTTTCCTCGATCTGCGGGTTGCTGATTTTGTTATGCAGCTTATAGAACCACTCGGCGGTTTTCCTCTTCAGTCTGCCATCAGTTGAGCGGTCAGATCGTTTAGCAAGCACCATGTCAGCACCTGCCTGCCACTTTTCAATAAGATGAGGAATAACCTCAATCGGGTCTTGCAGGTCAACATCAATAGGAATCACTGCATCACCAGTTGCATGCTCTAATCCTGCAAACAATGCTGGTTCTTTACCAAAGTTGCGTGTAAATGACAGCGGAACAACTAGCGGATCAGAAACAGCCAGAGCGTTAATGATTGACTCCGTAGCGTCTTTGCTGCCGTCATTTATGAAAACAATTTCAACTTCATGTGGCTTCAACTTTTCGAATTCACGTACCGTTTTATAAAAAATTGGTATCGCTTCTTCTTCATTGAAGACAGGAACCACAAGAGATATCTTCATTTCGCATCCCTAAAGACAATAAACTTTGAATAGACGAAACCGCACACCAGGCTGATGGCGGAGAAGGTGATAAGAGTGACAATTGGAGGAAGTGCGCATCTATCAGCGGCCCATCCAACAGTAGCACTCAGTGTTCCCATGAACCCGGCATATAACATGTAGCGCATCGTTGTAGTCGATGCTTTGAATGTGAATTTTGCATTCGCGAAGAAGCTAAAGCTCACAGCCACAACGAAACCTGCGAAGTTTGCCAGAGCCTGATTGGTATGCGCGACATAGATACATACACCAAAAACCACCCAGTGTATAAGTGTGTTCAGCACACCAATCGAGGTGTACTTTGCAAATAGCTTTAACATTTCTTCTATCAGCTAATAATCAAAGGCATGAAGTCTATCATCCAAGTCTCAATCGATCGATGACTTGCTGTGGTTGATGAGACAAAACTGATGCACACAAAGCTTTGCACTGGATTGCAAGGCTTTGTGCTATTCGATAGTTGTTAAGGTGGATCACTACGGCTTTTCATCAATCCAGTCCGCCCACCACTGCATCATTTCTCTGCGCTTAATGTAGCGGATGCCTCACTATCACATAGTGATGGTTCATTACTGCTTTGTAGAATGGATAGGGAACTGAGGATAAAAAGATATCCCAAAACCCCAAAATCTCATCTTTAGGATTTGCAGAAAGGGAGGCGTGAACAGATACCTGCGCATGAAGACGGAACTAGTCCAGATGTGATATTTGTGGTGATCACATACATCATCAACGATGCTCGTTATGGTGAGTTTGATGACTACCCGCTGAAGTGAAAATAGTGTTGTGTACCAAATTGCGTACCAAACTAAAATCACAAATCATGAAACCCTTGTTCATGGCGGTTCTCAGGGGTATTGCGCGTAATCGTGAAACAAAAAGGTAGATTGTTGCTTACCGTCATTCATCATTAGGTTAAATCCGTTATTTCTGCTGTATGCCAGAGTACCAAATATCACAACGCTAATCAGCTTTAGAGCGACAATTTGGCAGCGTGTGGAAACAGATAATGTCAGATTAAAATGAGATAAATGTCACATTTTCTTGCACTTTATTCCAGCCAGTTCATCAGGATTTCCGTAAAAAGAACAGCTATTTGAAACTCCTGAGGATTTGCTGTTGAAACGCCGTCTTGTTATTGCTGCTTCTTTGTTCGTTTTTAATTTATCGTCTGCTTTTGCAGCAGAAAATATTCCTTTTTCACCCCAGCCTCCAGAAATTCATGCGGGGTCATGGGTATTGATGGATTACACAACCGGACAGATCCTCACGGCGGGTAATGAGCATCAACAACGTAATCCTGCCAGCCTGACTAAGCTGATGACTGGCTATGTCGTTGATCGTGCTATCGATAGTCATCGCATTACACCAGACGATATTGTCACTGTGGGGCGTGATGCGTGGGCAAAAGATAACCCGGTATTTGTCGGTTCTTCACTGATGTTTTTGAAAGAGGGGGATCGCGTATCGGTACGTGATTTAAGCCGTGGATTAATTGTCGACTCCGGCAATGATGCTTGTGTTGCGCTGGCTGATTATATTGCTGGTGGGCAACGGCAGTTTGTTGAAATGATGAACAATTACGCCGAGAAGTTGCATCTAAAGGATACGCATTTTGAAACGGTACATGGTCTGGATGCGCCGGGTCAGCATAGTTCAGCCTACGATTTAGCCGTACTTTCGCGCGCCATCATTCATGGTGAACCTGAGTTTTATCATATGTACAGTGAGAAAAGCCTCACCTGGAACGGCATCACCCAGCAAAACCGTAACGGCTTATTATGGGATAAAACCATGAATGTCGATGGCCTGAAAACCGGACATACTTCCGGGGCCGGGTTTAATCTCATTGCTTCGGCTGTGGATGGTCAGCGTCGACTCATTGCGGTGGTGATGGGGGCTGAAAGCGCAAAAGGTCGTGAAGAAGAGGCGAGAAAGCTACTGCATTGGGGACAACAGAACTTTACTACGGTGCAAATTTTACATCGTGGGAAAAAGATTGGCACAGAACGCATCTGGTATGGCGATAAAGAAAAGATTGCGCTTGGAACCGAACAAGAGTTCTGGATGGTGCTGCCAAAAGCGGAGATTCCGAATATCAAAGCAAAATACACCCTTAATGATAAAGAACTGACCGCGCCAATTAATGCCCATCAGCAGGTTGGGGAAATTGAACTTTACGATCGGGATAAACAGGTGGCGCACTGGCCGCTGGTCACCCTGGAATCCGTCAGTGAAGGCGGCATGTTTTCCCGGTTGAGCGATTATTTCCACCATAAGGCCTGACCTTTCTTTTGCAGCAGACTGGCAGGAGTGCGAGTCTGCTCGCATAATCAACACTCATTCCTTGTGGTTTTTATATTGCAAATGTACTGTACATAAAACCAGTATTAATGGAGGCATCATGAACTACGAGATTAAACAGGAAGATAAACGTACCGTTGCAGGTTTCCATCTCGTTGGCCCGTGGGAACAGACGGTAAAGCAAGGTTTTGAGCAGTTGATGATGTGGGTAGACGACAAAAATATCGTGCCAAAGGAGTGGGTAGCGGTCTATTACGATAATCCAGACGAAACACCCGCCGAAAAGTTACGTTGTGACACCGTCGTCTCGGTGGCAGATGACTTCACTCTCCCCGAAAACAGTGAGGGCGTCATCCTGACGGAAATTTCTGGAGGTCAGTATGCGGTGGCGGTTGCACGCGTAGTGGGTGATGACTTTGCTAAACCCTGGTATCAGTTCTTTAATACTCTCTTGCAGGACAGCGCTTACGAAATGTTGCCAAAGCCCTGCTTTGAGGTTTATCTGAACAATGGTGCGGAAGAGGGGTATTGGGATATCGAAATGTATGTTGCGGTGCAGCCTAAACAGCGCTGATAAGTGGCACTGGATCAGAGGATAACCCGATTGCTACGCTGTTTTTCGTTATGTAAAAGAGTAAGATTCGTCTGCAGTTTTCTGACAACCAAACCGGGAACGTCTGCTATTCCCGGTTTGCCGGACAGATTTGTTACATAGCGTTATCGTTCCCGGACTGCCAGATTGCATTATGACCGTTTTTTCTCTTATTCCACGGAGTGCCCGCGTGCGTGCCGATAAGTCCTTAAGCCCGTTTGAAATTCGAGTGTACCGCCATTACCGCATTGTGCATGGTACGCGAGTTGCGCTGGCGTTCTTGCTCACCTTTCTCATCATTCGCTTGTTTACCATCCCGGAAAGCACCTGGCCGCTGGTCACTATGGTGGTGATCATGGGGCCAATTTCGTTCTGGGGCAACGTTGTCCCTCGCGCCTTTGAACGTATTGGCGGTACTGTGTTGGGTTCGATATTAGGTCTTATCGCTCTGCAACTGGAGTTAATCTCTTTACCGTTGATGTTAGTCTGGTGTGCTGCAGCCATGTTCCTTTGCGGTTGGCTGGCGCTGGGTAAGAAGCCATATCAAGGTTTATTGATTGGTGTGACGCTGGCAATTGTTGTTGGCTCGCCAACCGGTGAAATTGATACTGCATTATGGCGAAGCGGCGATGTGATCCTCGGCTCTTTACTGGCAATGTTGTTTACCGGCATCTGGCCGCAACGTGCTTTTTATCCACTGGCGCATTCAACTGGCGAAAAGTCTCACTGAATATAATCGCGTCTATCAGTCAGCGTTCTCACCGAACTTACTCGAACGTCCACGTCTGGAAAAACATCTGCAAAAACTCCTGACCGATGCCGTGAAAATGCGTGGGCTGATTGCGCCCGCCAGCAAAGAAACCCGTATCCCAAAATCGATATATGAAGGGATCCAGACAATTAACCGTAATCTGGTTTGTATGCTGGAACTGCAAATCAATGCTTACTGGGCCACGCGCCCCAGCCATTTCGTGTTATTGAACGCGCAAAAACTGCGCGATACACAGCACATGATGCAGCAAATAGTGTTGAGCCTTGTTCATGCCCTGTACGAAGGTAATCCGCAGCCGGTTTTTGCTAATACGGAAAAATTGAACGATGCTGTGGAAGAGCTGCGTCAGTTGCTCGATAACCACCATGATCTCAAGGTCGTTGAGACCCCGATTTATGGCTATGTGTGGCTTAACATGGAAACGGCGCATCAACTGGAGTTGTTGTCAAATCTGATTTGCCGGGCCTTGCGCAAATAATTCCCGATCTTCAGAATCATCTTGCTGCTTCGATTCAGCAAAGATAAAGGGTATGATAGTGAAAAGGGATAAAAGCATTGTCATCTGCGGCAGCTATGAGTAATGTTGGCCCTAACGAATAGCGGCTGCTTAAACGAATCCGACTCTCACATTATCAGGGGTATAAAAATGGAAACTACCAAGCCTTCATTCCAGGACGTACTGGAATTTGTTCGCCTGTTCCGTCGTAAGAACAAACTGCAACGTGAAATCCAGGACGTTGAGAAAAAGATCCGTGACAACCAGAAACGCGTTCTGCTGCTGGACAACCTGAGCGATTACATCAAACCGGGTATGAGCGTCGAAGCAATTCAGGGCATCATCGCCAGCATGAAAGGCGACTATGAAGATCGCGTTGATGATTACATCATCAAAAATGCTGAGCTTTCCAAAGAACGCCGCGATATCTCCAAAAAGCTGAAAGCTATGGGTGAAATGAAAAACGGCGAAGCGAAGTAATTTCTGCTTTATTCAATGAGGGTTGCCCGGCAACCCTCATTGTTCATGATTCCTTTCTCTGTGTCACAAGTCATCATTCCCATCTGATAACATATTGAAATGTCGAAATTAACGACAACTTTCTTCTGTATGCAACAAGGTAAAAAGTTCTGCAACCCCGGTGTTATTTATTGCGCTGGTTACTAATACGTTGCGTGCCCCGGCTTCCCGTAACCAGCATTTCACCAAAGATATTTGTTCTACGCTGGCTAAATCCGCTTTGGTTACTACCCCAATGACCGGGCGATTCATCGATGTAGTAAAGCCTGGCGAAAAAGGGGACCACGGTGCGTTCGCATTAAGTACCAGTGCGATAATGTCCGCTTCGCAGGCACAGACCAGCAGTGCGCTGTAAAGGCTGCGGTTTTCGAGGTATTCCCCGGGTGTGTCAATGGTGGCCGGTGACCAGACGATTGCCTGCGTCTTCTGATACTGAATATTCTCTCCGCGCAGGCATTGTGTGAGTGACGTTTTTCCGCACTGACTGGGGCCGATGAGCATCATCCGTTGCATAGTGTCAGGTCCGTGTAATGGAACAGGCGGTAAAGTGCATCATTTCGCCCAGCGTGCGTGTAACCTGGCTAAGTGCATATTCGATAGCAGAAACATCGCCAGTCAGAACTACCGCGCCGGTAAAACGATCAAGAAAACCAATCTCTACAGCGCCTGATTTTGTGGCGATATCACACGCGATGATAGATGCTTCGCTGGGGGTAATCGTCAGAATACCAATGGCAGAAACGGTGTCTGGTAAACCTAATTTCTTAAACAGATCCTTTCCGGGATTCGCAATCACATGCGCCAGTGTGACCTGTTTACCGGGAACATATTCCTGAATCATCCGTTCAGTCGTGTGTTGAGTTGACATTATCCCTCCACCATCTGATGCCACATGGCTTCATGCGGACGGGCAATCACCGAACGATAGACCAACAAACCTTTTTCCCCCGCGCGCTCGCTGGCGACAGAGACCGCGTTATTAACATCAGAAATATCGCCTGCCACTACCATGTAGCATTTACCGCCAATACCGAAGGCCATATGCACCCGCACGAGCGTGACGTTTGCCGCTTTCACTGCACAATCGGCAGCGTCAATGCAGGCTGCTACACTCCAGGTTTCTACTACACCGACAGCCCGTCGCTGGTCAACATGGTTCAGACCGCTGATTGCAGACAGGATAGTGGGATGAATATTAGGAAGAACCAGACTGTCGACCAGCATTTCACCAGCAAGGGCCGTGCCATTATCGATGGCCTGTTGCACCGCACCGACATCGCCACCGAGCATCAGCAGAAATTTACCGGGGCATAGCGTTTTGCTGACCAGTAACTCAACGTTGGCGCTTTTCAGCATGGCATCGCCGGTTTCCATCCCTTTCGCGATACTGCTAAGTTCTAAAATACCTACCGCTTTTGACATGGTTAACCTCTCACAACCGTAATCGCGTTTTCTGTCACATCACTGATCTTGCCATCAATACTGGCATGAATGGGGGCACCTAATGTGCCGTGTGGAATTTGGCCTACACATTGCCCACGAACGACACGATCGCCTTTTTGGACACACGCAATTGCGCTGGCTCCGATGTGCTGGCGTAACAATAGCGTCACTTTTTCGGGCTGTGGCACGTGTTCAGACCATGGCGCATCCTGATACCACGGTGCTAAGCCCAGTCTGGTTACCAGCCGTTTTACGGGAATCAGTCGATAATTTGCCATGACATCCGCAGGGTTTAAGGTGCCTTCGTAGCGGAGATTTTTAGCGCGTAATTCCTGCTTAAGCAGGCGATTTATGCGCATTGGTGAAATACCTACCGGGCAGGCGACGCTGGCACAGACGTTGCACTCCGAACAGGTGAGTGCTGTCAGTAACAGTTGCGGTGTAGCGAGCTGTTGGTAGTTAACCGCACGTACTAACAAATGTGGTGACAGTTCGTGACCGATTAAATGACGTGGACAGAGATCGGTACATAAGCGGCATTGTTCACAAACGGTTTTCGCGACGGCAAGTACGTTGCGATCATCCTGCATTCGACGTTGGATCAGTGAATGAGAGTTGGGTAAGACCAGCAAGCCGCCGGTGGTTTTGCTGACTGGCGTATCGAGCGATGGGATCAAACTCCCCATCATCGGCCCGCCATTGATAAAACCGGGATTATCTACCGTAGCGCCTCCCGCCAGCGCCAGTACCTCGCGTAAAGACATTCCGATGGGAACGGTCACTGTTACTGGTTTAGCAACTGCACCATTAACGGTTAACGTGCGGCGCGTTACCGGATACTGTTGCTCAACGGCTCTGGCAATATTCAGCACGGTCTGGACGTTATTCACCACCACGCCGACGCTAACGGGCAACGCGGCGGGTGGAACGCGACGACCTGTTGCCATCCAGATGGTCAGCACCTCATCCCCAGCGGGATAAACGTCGGGCAAAATATGCAGGCGGATATCCGTTGGAAGTAATGGTGTAAGTGCTTTTATTGCGGGTTGATACTTCTCTTTCAGCGCGATGATTCCGCTAGCAGCCCCGGTGGCTTTCATCGCATAGTGAACACCGCGCAGCAGGCGGCTGGCTTGTTGTGCCATTAACTGCTGGTCCACTTTCAACATTGGTTCGCATTCCGCGGCATTTACCAGGAAAGTGTCAACACACGCCTGCAGCTTGATATGTGTTGGAAAGCCTGCGCCGCCAGCACCCACAACCCCGGCTGCCTGAACTCGCCCACGGATCGTCTGACTGTCACAGGACGTTAACTCGACGTTCATAACAACTCCTCAAGCAGTTCCTCAATAGCGGAGGCATCAGCCGCTCGTGGGTTGGTACGCAATGTTGCATCCGCCAGCGCTGCCTGAACCATATCTGGAAGACGTGCTGACCATTCTGCTTTTTTTTCTTTCAGTGCATTAGCGAGAGTCGGTATTGCACAGGCTTTTTTAAGCTGTTCAATATGTTGAATGAGTGCATTCAGGCTGGCGGTGTCATTGGCGTTATCAGGGCATAAATGACACGTTTTTGCCAGCCGGACGTAGCGTTTGGCGGCGCGCGGATCGCCAGCATTAAAGCGGATAACCGCCGTGAGCAGGAGAGCATTCGCCAGGCCGTGTGGCAGATGAAACTGCCCGCCGAGTTGATGGGCAATTGCATGATTTAACCCAAGCCCAGCCTGGCTAAAGGCCATTCCGGCAAGCGTCGAGGCATTATGCATTTTGCCGCGAGTAGCAAGACAATCGCCTTTATTCACTGCTGTAGGCAGGTAGTGAAAAACAATTTGCACGGCTTTTTCGACCAGAGCATCCGAGAAATCACTGGCGCGTGGAGAAACATAGGCTTCTAGCGCATGGGTTAAAACATCCATTCCGGTATTGGCAGTTATCGCGGGAGGCACGCTGACGACCAGCGAGGGATCGAGGACTGCAATATCCGGATAAAGTGCATTATCGAAAAGGGGATATTTAATCCCTTTCTCTGGATCGCTGATGACACAGGCGCTGGTCACTTCTGAGCCGGTGCCGCTGGTGGTGGGAATGGCTACGCAGGTGTCAATCTCAATAGCACACTGGCGACTAAACCAGACAATCGCTTTTGCGGCGTCCAGCGCAGAGCCGCCGCCAAAACCGATAACCACATCCGGGCGTAAAGTCTGCATTTGTGCAATGCCTTTTACCACGGTCTGGATAGTTGGGTCGGGTGTTATTTCGCTAAAAATACTGAGGCGGTTGCTGTCAGGCAGCGCCTGGCGCAACGTGTCAATCAGTGGTGAGCGTGCCAGAAAGGCGTCGCAAATAATCCAGATGTGCTTATTGGTGAAACGGCTAAGCACTTTAAGACTTCCTGGTCCGCTGTATAAACGCGTCTGCAGTGAAAAAGTATTCATTTCCGTTTCTCTAGCGAATGGAAAAACCAGTGGTCAACACGCAGCGTCGTGAGCGGGCAAAAGTCCGTGCTGACGTTGTCCCCTCTCCGGTCGGTGTAGCAATGGTGAAGGTCGTAAATCCTTCACCGCCGACGCCAATGCCTGCCCAGGAGGGGCCGTTTTTGACAAAGATGGAGGTTTGCATAACGCGCGCGGCAAGGTTGAGCCGAGAGACATTCTGCGAGTGCATAATTGCCGTGTGGTGCAAGCTGTCTTCCACTTTCAGCGCCAGGGTGAGGGCGCTATCAAAATCATTAACTTTTACAATGGGCAACATTGGCATCAGTTGTTCGCAGGTAACCCAGCTATCATCGGCGTCGACAATAGCAATTAGTAATCGAGGGGCTTTCTGCGGTAAAGGAATTCCCGCTGCTTCCAGCATGGCTGAAGGACTTTTACCCACCAGCTTTTTGTTGGCAACATTGCCAGGAAGGCAAATAGCACGCAATTGGTCAGTTTGTTCCCGGTTAAGAAGAAAAGCGCCAAAACTTTGCATCTGTTGGATTAGGTAATCTGCTACTGATTCAACGACTATCAGGCTTTTTTCAGCGATACACGGCAGGTTGTAATCGAATGAAGCGCCGTTGATGATGTCTTCGGCGGCTTTCACAATATCCGCCGTTTCATCGACGATGCAGGGCGGGTTACCCGCACCGGCACCAATCACTTTCTTGCCACTTTTCATCCCCATCGCGACGATACCTGGACCGCCAGTAATTGCCAGAACGACGATTTTAGGGTGCGTCATCATCTGTTCGGTGGCGGCAAAGGTTGGTTCAGACACGGTAACGATAAGGTTATGAATGCCACTACAGCGAAACGCGATGTCTTCGATTATGGCGATCAGTTTCAGCGATACGTTTTTGGCTCCCGGGTGAGGACTGAAATAGACACTATTGCCTGCAGCCAACATGCTGATGCTGTTGTTAATGATGGTTTCCGTTGGATTGGTACTTGGCGTGACTGAGCCAATAACCCCAAACGGAGAGTATTCAAATAAAACCATGCCACCATCACCGGTTAGCGCAGTGGTGGTTAAGTCTTCAATTCCAGGTGTGTTATCGAGAGCCGCTTTGTTTTTTAGATACTTATCTTCTTTATTTCCCATCCCCGTTTCGATAGTGCTCTCTTCTGCCAGTTCGGTAAGGCGGGGGGATAATTCTTCGCGAATGGCGTTGATAATGGCACTGCGGGTTTTAAGTGGGCACTGTTGAAAGCGCAAAAAGGCCTGGTGTGCAGCGCAGACGGCGTCATCGACAGTCTGGAAGATACCATTTCTTTGCGTTTGTGACGCAGTGGGCATCATTTGTTCGCGCAGGATATTGCGGATAATCGTTTCTAATTCAGTGGTATTCATAGGTTTGCTCCTGCGTTAATTGCTGCCATTGCGGTTTGTGCAATATCCATATCTTGTTCAACGCTACCGCCGCTGATACCAAGCCCTCCAAGCAATATTCCGTCACGCCAGAGGGGGAAACCGCCACCAAAAGTGACAACTTTGCCTTGCATATGGCTTTCGAGTCCGTAAAGCGGCGCTCCGGGTTGCACGGCATCAGCAAGCTTGTGTGTCGCCGTTTTCATCGCCACGGCGGTCCAGGCTTTTTTCGGTGCCAGTTCACTGCTAACCAGCAGCGCATCAGGCATCCGCCAGGTAACGCTTTCCGTACCGTTGGCATCAACGATGCTAATGACTACGGGAATATGCAGTTCATCTGCGCGCATTGCCGCGCTACGAATGAGCTGATGAAGATCCTGAAAAGTGAGCGGCATCGTGCGTTCCTTCAATGCTGGAGGGTGGTTAGCTTCGTGATAACGTTTTGTTATTTCCTGAATCATCAGGTTCTGATGAGCAACATTGTCTTCCACGCGGGCGAGGGCATACAGGCAATCGGAAAGCCGGTTGATGTAGTGCAGTAAAACATGGCGAACGGTGGCTTCCGTTGTCAGTTCAACCAGACGTCTTTCGGCCCTGCGAGCCACTGTGCGGGCGAAATGCATGCGGCTTGCGGCTTCACAACGACCAGGTAGAATGAAGCTGCGAACTGGAGGAACCGCGTTCATTGCACTGTCGATCGCTTTTTCCAGCGCGGCGATTTCTTCCGTACTGATGTAACGTTGCTGCGCTGATGGCTGTTCGCTTTCACTGGCGAGCTCGGCACTAAACCAGAATATCTGTTGCTGAATGGCTTCCAGTAAGATGCGATGACTTTCGATGGTGGTGGCGCAATAACACAGACTGAGTGTCGCGTTCAGTTCATCCAGCGTGCCATAGGCTTCGACACGTAGATGAGTTTTACTGACACGTTGCCCGGTAAATAGGGACGTATTTCCTGAATCGCCTGTTCTGGTATAAATCGCCATCTTTCAACTCCTTAGCGCGAAAGCGTATCGACAATGCCAACCACTGCCAGGTCGATGGCTTCGTTAGGTCCGGAAAACACATGTCTGGCGCTGGAACCGCTGCTGAGGAGTACCAACTCACCGACGCCAGCACCGACTGAATCAACGGCAACTTCGTCACCGGTTAATGGCGTGAGAGGCAGTTCACCGTCAGCGCTGACCCGGCGAACCAACAGCAGTTTTTTCCCGACCAGAGAAGGTGATTTTTGCGTGGATACCACCGCGCCAGTGACTCGAGCCAGATGCATGGGTTACTCCTGCCTGATTAACTGAATGTTTCGGGTAATTGCCGCTTCACGCGCAAGAGCGGTCACACAACATTTCCGTTGCAGCACCAGTATTCCCGTGCATAACTGCGCTATGTCGACATAACTTAAAAGTCGACCACGATGAAGGTAGACCGGTTGCCCTTGTTCGTCGCACCAGGTTAACGGTAGACGGGCGAGTGACTTTAATTTGATGGCGTTCAGAAAATGATGCTGCAACGACAATTGAATGTGCATTCCCCAGGCTAACGCCTCGTGAATGTGGATTGCTGCACGATCTGACGTTTCGTTTTCCGCGAGTTGTCGCAACAACGGCAGATCGACATATTGAATTTGTAACGATGCATACTGATGAACTATCTCGTGAACGCTGGCTTCTCGCAGTTGCGAAACAGTTAGCGCGAGTGTTTTTCCCGCACGCTGTTTCAGGCGAAAAATCACTTCGTCAACAATGTGTTGCATCAGCACGTTATTCATGGCACCGACACCAGCGTGGCAAAAACGTCAGGATTATCAGCGCCTGCGGCGTTGGCTTCGTCGGTATCAATATGCATTTCAAGACGCATATCCGGTGAGACGCGAACGGCAACGTTATCGAATATCAGTCGTCGCTCATCCCCTTCAATGGCGACCGCCACCTTATCACCATGTGTAACGCCATAAATCAGGGCATCAAGCGGAGACATATGAATATGCCGTTGCGCGACAATAACGCCAGAAGCGATTTCCAGCTCTGCAAAAGGGCTTATCAGACGAATTCCCGGAGTGTCGCTGAGATCGCCAGACATGCGTAGCGGAGCGGCGATCCCTAACGTTCTGGCGTCAGTCCGGGAAATCTCCACCTGACTTGAGTTACGTAATGGCCCCAACAAGCGAACGTTGTGTAATTTGCCTTTTGGTCCCACCAGCGTAACAACCTGTTCAGCAGCGAACTGACCAGGTTGTAATAACGACTTTTTCTCGCTGATCGGTTGTTCAGGAAAAAGGCGCACATAATCCGCCGTTGAAAGATGAATGTGACGACTGGAGACGCCCAGAGGGATAGGGCGCTCGCGCATCTCATCCAGGACCAGGCTAACAGCCTCCTGCAAGGTTTGTTTATCCATTACTACCCCCCTCGCTTATCGGAATGCAGGCAAAGTGAACGGGGTTCACCTTTTTGCCGTTGGCACGCCGGGTCAAGACACAAATTACAACTGATAATTTCTGAGGCGACTGTTGTTGCAGGTGTTTCGCTTGCTTCGACTGTCGCATCCAATGCTTCTGTTGTGCGGGGCAGTATTCCTTCTCCAGGTCGGGCAATCACTTTGTGCGCGACAAGACCATTTCGCTGTCTGGCGAAACTGACGCCTGTTGCGATCGCTGCATTAATCGAGGCGACGTCACCGATAATTTTGATGAGCGTCCAGCCCGAACCATTGGTCTTCTCAAGGCCAACCAGCGTGATGGACGCGGCCTTAGCCATAGCGTCCGCGCAACTGATGGCGAGTGCCAGACCACTGACTTCAAGTAATCCCAGTGATTGCTTCACGCTGTGCTCCTTAGCGAATGGGGTTATGCAGATTTAGGTAAAATGGCCTCAACATCGCTGTGCGGTCGTGGAATGACATGGCAGGATTTCACTTCACCAACGGCGCTTGCTGCTGCGCTCCCCGCATCAACGGCGGCTTTTACTGCGCCGACATCGCCGCGGACCATCACCGTAATCAGACCCGAACCAATCTTTTCATAGCCAACCAGTTGCACGTTGGCGGATTTAACCATGGCATCCGCGGCTTCAATTGCGCCAACTAACCCTTTTGTTTCAACCAGTCCTAGTGCGTTGTTCATACAGCGTTTCTCCTGTGGATTATGGGTGGTATTCCCTGAAGGGAATGCCTTTGACCAGGCGGGCGGCGTTATTGCCGATGCTACGCCGGGCATAGTTATCTTGTTGATACATCAGCGTAAACAACGGTGCTGATGCCGGTAAATTTTTGTAATGTACAATTAGTTTTTCCCGGTCGCAGGCTATGCCAACCAACAGGGGGGACTGACGAGCGGCCTGCCAGGCGCTATCGATCACCTCACCTGACGGGATTTGTTGAATGCTAAAGGGGATCCCCTCTTCTTCAATACCGAAAAGCACCTCATCCCATGCGTTGGTGTAAGCACCGATTACCATGACGACAATGGCGGGGGCTCGTCCTTTACTTTCCATAAGCCGACTCCTTGCGCCAGGCGATGAGTAGCCCGGTAGCTACCGCATTGCGCGGTCCTTCGTTGCCACGGATATTCCCCCGCCCGGCGACCAGTCGATAATGCGCCAACGCATCGGTGACTAACTGTGGTACTTCAAAATCCAGCGAAGAGCCGCCCACCAGCACGACGAATGGAATGTTGCGAATATTTCCACCTGGGCTTACCTGACGTAACGCACGCAGAGCGTTTGTTACGAAGACGCGCTCTTTCGCACTGCGACGAACGGCACGCACTTTTTCCAGTGTTAAATCGCCGGGAATCGGCACCAGCTCGTCGGGTTTCACCACACAAACGCGGGCAAAGACATGAGGGGATAGCGGAGTAGGGAAGAACTGAACGCTGCCGTCTTCATGGCGTAAATGGAACAGGCTTTCTACTTTTGCCAACGGGTACTTTTTGATTTCTTCAGCCAGATAACGATCATTTAAGCCCAGTTCCCGGGCGATAATCATCGTCACCATGTCGCCTGCTCCTGCAAGGTGAGTGGCAATCATTTCCCCTTTCTGATTGATGATGGAGGCATCGGTAGAACCGGCGCCTAAGTCCAGAATTGCCAGAGGGCGCGTTGTCCCCGGGGTAGTTAATGCTCCCTGAATTGCGGCTTCTGCTTCTGCGCCTCCGACCTGAACATCAATATGCAGTTTTTGCTTAATTTCACTGGCGATCATCGCCATTTGCAGGCGGTCTGATTTCACCATTGAGGCGATACCCACTGCCTGTTCCAGTGAAAATTCTCCAGCCAGACCACCGGTTACGCTGACCGGAACAGACGTATCTATCGCCAGCAAATCCTGAATAAAAATTTCGTGGCTGGGTTTATTGGTCAGCACCGCCATGGTCTGGCGAACATGTTCCAGCATTCCGCCGATGTTGGTGCCCGGTTCGCCCGTCACGTTCTCCAGTTTTGGGCACTCACCGACCGCTTTCATAATGGCGTCGGCACCTGCGGCAACATCGACCCGCATTGTGCGCCCGGCAGAAAGCAGCTCAATGTTTCCGGCGGGTATCGAACGAGCTTTAACGTCACCAGACGGTGTTTTCACTACTACTGCTGAACGGTTGCCGATAAGCGCTCGTGCCACAGGAACAATGTTTTGAGTCTCTTCAGCATTGAGGGCAAAAACAGTGGCAATCCCATACGGGTTAGACAGGGTTTCGATAACTTTCCCGGGAACGGCAACTTCAATCGCGGCCAGCATACCGAGTGGAATACGCTCGATATAGAGGACTTCATCAACAATGGGTAAAGGGATTTCCAGTCGGTTACTGACCAGCACGCCATCATCGCGTTGCAGAATTACGCCAGTCAGTTGATATCCGGCACGCACGGAGGCGTTTATCATGGTCGCGATATCGGCAAAATCAAATGCCGATGACACGACCAGGATGTATGGTGCTTCCGCCGGGCGTGTTAACAACTCTTGCGGAGTGATGGTGAGTCCCACTCCCAGACCTACTCCGCCTGGCGTTTTCGGGTTGTGGCCGATCATGGTTGATTCGGTGATGATGGTTTCCGTAATGGTTTCCATCGCTACATCACCAATGACCGGAGTTGCTTCGTTGATACGAATAAGCGAAATATCGCTGACAGTGATACCGACTTTTTTCGTTGCCTGTGCGAGCGCCTCCTGAATACCATGTACGTTACGCAACGTACCTTTGATTCCGGTGGTTTCTGCCAGAGCGCTGCTCACGAACGACAATTCTCCAGACGCACTGAGCGTTGCCAGCGCAACCTCTGTCGATGAATTGCCGATATCAATGCCTGCTATATAGCGCATAGTTCGTCCTTAATCGTCGCCTTTCAGTTTTTTACGCTCGACATAGAGTTCTGCGGCTTCACGGACAAATGCAGCGCAAATTTGGGCTTGATAACGCTGTTCAAGATCGTCGGCAATGGCAATGAGTTCTTGCTTAGTCGAACGATAAGGGCGCAACGCATTGTAGATTTCAAGGATGCGATCATCCGGCACTGAGGTAAGTTCGGCAGCACGTTCAAAATTCACCGCCAGGCGATCACGACCAGCATCTCTGGCAATCTCGGCCTGAATACGCAATGTTTCAGGGGTTATGCGCATATCCTGGGCGGTAACTTTATCGCTGAGTACATTTTCCAGAGTGAAATCGTCGAGCGTTTTATTGGTTGCCGTTTTGACCCATTCTGGGTGTTTATTTGCCAGCGGGTAATCAGTCACTTTGGCGCTCAGTGTTGATGAGTGGGGGGCCGCAGAAACAGGAGTTGTATCCTGTAGACTATTCATACGGTTCAACACGTCCCTGACCATCGACTCAATTGCATCGGTATTCATGAAGGTTTCCTTTGTTAAAACGTCACGCGCAGTTCTTGCGGCTTTTTGCCAGTGACCACGTACCTGGTCTCTTTGATATGCAAAATGGCAGATTTGGCCTGGTATTTCGGTCGCGCCATCTGATCGTTGAGGGTCGGAACGGGTTGTGGAGACTCACGCTTCGCATAACGCGCGGCGTTTTTGCCAATCTGGCGATAGGTTTCCAGCGTCAACAATGGCGCTTGTGGGAACAGCTCCAGGTTAGACAGGGGAGGAAGCCCTTGCTGGTGGATAACTGTGGTGCCTTTCGACTGGATACCAATAGCAATGCCTGAACCACTAAGACGATCGCCTTCGACCGCTACGAATGCGACATCAGACGATTTAAAGCAGCGAATCACTCGGGCTTTAATGCCTTCTTCTTCGATACCGGCAATCACTTCGCGCAAAATGTTTTTATGCGGAATGCCGATAATATTGACGGTCTGCGCCAGGCCAAAAGCCGGGCCTACAGCAATAATGACTTCATCTTGCTGAACACCTTGTTGGGCTTCACCAATTTCGGTCAAAAATTTTCCGCCATCCGGCGCGGAAGTGGCAGTTGCGGCGACAGGTGCGCGAAATGAAACGGACTTGTCGCTGGTTTGCATTTCTGCCAGCACGTCTTCGATGATCTGACGAAGTAATTTCTCGTTAATTTCCATTTCTCACCCTTAGTCAATTTCGTTGGGATCAAGTGCACCGGGAATATTTTTGATCTCTTCCCAGCGTTCCCCTTGCAGGCGATAACCCGTAGCCGGTCCGGCGTAATCATTGACGTCATTGACCGCAGAGAGTACTTGTCCGTCATCGACGATAATGGCTGAGGTATGGAGATAATCGCCGGTCAGTTTCGCTTTTTGCATGTTGAGCATGTCCTGCGCGACATCGGTAAAACCGCCTTGCGCCAGGGCTTTCACCACTTCCAGACTGTTACGGTTTTTATTGATAATTTCCTGGGCAAACTTTATGTCTTCTACGATGTTGCGCTCTGGCATATCTTTCGAACCGTGGGCATAGGTCGCTGCTTCGACTTCTTCATCGGTAATGGGCGGTAATCCCATACCTGCAAAGACAGCCTGTAAAGCGCGTGCGGCTTTATTGCGGATGGCGATAACATCCTCTTCGCGCACCGGTCGCAGGCCGCCATCAACCTTCAGGTCACGTTGAAGGACGTTATAATCATCGAAGTCTTCGGCATCTTCGTTTGAGCCGGCAAACATGTTGTCGTAGTTTGGTACTGCGGAAAAACCGGAAGAGATAAAGTCGGTGCCCGGCAGAAACTGCATCAGGAAACGTGCGGTACGGCGCATATCTGAGTGGGTAAAGGTCTGGTCATTACTGGAGGCGCATTCCAGATCCAGCGATGAGCAAATTAAGTTTTCCGCCAGTACTGCACGGATGCCTGACGGCACAGCCGATGGCACGCCGATGCAGCTTACGGAACCGTTTTGCAGACCCTGAACACCCGCGGCTTTGGTGATGTAAATGCAACGTGCCTCAAGATAAAGCATTGATTTTCCTTCCGCATAGCCCATCTGCACTTCAGAACCGGAGCCGGAAGTAAAACGCATTTTTAAGCCGCGAGAAGCATAAGATGATGCGAGAAACCCTTTTGACCACGGTGTATCGTCGCCGTCGGTGAAAACGGGTTCCGTACCGTAGACAGAAATCGTTTCGGCGTAGCAGGTGTGGCCTAACATACCGAGTTTCAGTTCAGTGGCTTCTTCCAGTGAACACTGGGTTAAGACGCCAGGGCGTCCCACCTGCGAACCTACCAACAGGGCGATAGCATTGAAAGGTGCATAACGAGCAACGGCAACGGTGGTTTCCTGTTCGTCAAACCCGCGCCATGCTCCCTCGGCCGCGTCGGCAGCAATTTGCACCGGGTTATCTTTGACGTTGGTGACGTGAGCCTGTTGCGATGGTGTGCGACGGGCGCGCATTTTCTGCATCGCCATCATCATTTCTACCACGTTCATTTGTGAAACAACTTCGACGATTTTGGCGGGCGTCATTGCTGTGGTCAGGGGAACAATATCGCTACGTTTGACATTTGGATCGCACAACATATTGGCAAGTTTGACCGAGCTCATCGCGATGACTTCTTCGGCACGCGCGAGATTGATACCGTAGCGGGCGATAAAGTGGTCGATCAAGTCAAACTGGCTGGCGGGTTTTCCATCCAGCTCGGTGACGATGCCGTTAACAATTTTTATTGATGGTTTCGGGTCGTTCGGGCTTTCCATCGCAATGAAGCCTTCTTCAATCCACTCTTTAACGAAACCATCCTGGTTAACCGGGCGTTTTTCCAGTGCTTCAAATCTTTTCGATCTCATGAATCTGCCTCATGGAATTCAGATGTAGGAAGGGCGATCGTTTTTCGGTGTATCACCGAGAGTCGAAAGCACGGTTTTACCGATTTCGCGAGCGGAGATGACCGCCTGTCGGACAGCGCCGGAGTCACCCGAGATAATCAGAATGACTTCATTACTGAAGCTGGTGCCATGAGCTGGGGAGCTGTATGCCACGACATCCACATTGGCGGATTTCAGCGCAGTATCGGCCATCAGAACACCAACAGCAGCCGGAGCGCCGACAATGACGCCACAAGCGCGGCCCAGTGGTGCGCCAAACGCTTTTTCCAGTGCATAGCTGGCGCGAGCGGTATATTGCAGTTCAAGATGTCCGGCTTCATTGGCGTAGACGTCGCCAAAGGTTCGGTCGAGTTCTTTCAGTGCAACTTCAATACCGCGTTTCACGTCGGAAACATCGTTGCCACCTAAGAGGATTAATGAGCCGTGTCCGGCACCACCTTTGGTATCGCGAGGAAGTTCAATGCTAATAACTTCAGTGTTCGTGGCTTTTACTGCTTCATCCGCGGCCATAATGTGTGGCCCCGCACCAATACGCGCGCCCAGAATGCCAATGGAGCGATAGCGTTTTTCAAGTTTCATCGCGTCCAATAGGGCGCTATCAACATTCGCAATGACCAGACCTACAGTGTCGCCAATAGCGGTGCCAACAAATTCCGTTAACGTGCAGCTTTTTTCTGCCATAGCCGTCTCTCGTGTTTGATGAGTGGTTTTCGGGAGAACCTCATGCTCTGGCGTCGCTACGCGAGCGATGACCTGCGCCATGATCTGTTCGACCAGTTCATTGCTGCTCATGGGTTAATTCCCTTTGGTAAGATTTTTTCGACATCAGTATGTGGGCGGGGAATTACGTGTACGGCTTTCACTTCACCGACGTTACGTGCGGCGGCGGCACCTGCGTCTGTTGCCGCTTTTACCGCCCCGACATCACCACGAACGATGACGGTCACCAGCCCGGAACCTATTTTTTCGTAGCCAACCAGCAATACATTTGCCGATTTAACCATGGCATCTGCGGCCTCTATGGCGGCAGTTAAGCCTTTGGTTTCAACCATTCCTAACGCTTCTTGTTGCATAAAGACCTCGCCTGGATTTTTTGACGATATGACTATAAAAAAAAGCGAGAAAAAAGAATGGCTGACTTAATCATCCGATGAGCAAAATTAATAGAGGGTAAATATTATAAAATTGCCTTAATTATCTATACGTTATTAATTTACTGGTAGTTTTCTGGTTTTTTTAATGTGAATTAATTGCATTGGTCGGTAGATTTAATTTGCACTAATGCTTTGTCGGGTTGGGCTTTGCGGAAGTGAATTGTGATATTTGTTTAAGTTTTATTATATAAGGATGGCAATTTTTTATTGTGGAAATCTGGCAGAGTTGGCGAGCTCAATAGCGATTGTATCTAAGTTGAATACTTTTTGAATGACAATAATTTGCTATATCAACACGATTTTTCAGCGTGCCGGTCATGCATGTTGGCAATATTTTCCCCGGCGCAATTTTTATAGTTGCGCTCGATATACACGACAATCAGTGCACGATTAACTGATAAAGAAACAAACTCCGTAAAGAAGGTGTCACTATGAATGATTCACTCAAGGCGCAATGCGTTGCCGAGTTTTTGGGCACCGGACTGTTCCTCTTTTTTGGCATTGGTTGTTTATGCGCCCTAAAACTTGCTGGGGCAAGTCTGGGTCTGTGGGAAATTTGTATCATTTGGGGGTTAGGTATTTCACTTGCTGTTTACCTTACGGCAGGCATTTCTGGCGCCCATCTGAACCCGGCGGTTACCATTGCTCTGTGGTTGTTTGCTGCTTTTCCTGCCCGTAAAGTGTTGCCATATTGTGTGGCACAATTGGCGGGGGCCTTTGGTGGAGCCGTTCTGGCGTATTTTTTATACAACAGCTTGTTTACCGATTTTGAATCCACTCACAATATAGTTCGTGGTAGCGCTGAAAGTTTGCAACTCGCCAGTATCTTTAGCACTTATCCGGCTGCCGCGTTAAATGTATGGCAGGCGGCGTTGGTTGAAGTGGTCATTACGTCCATGTTGATGGGGTTGATTATGGCGTTAACCGATGACGGCAATGGCATACCAAAAGGACCTCTTGCTCCTTTACTTATTGGCATTCTGGTTGCTGTTATTGGTGCATCTACTGGACCATTAACCGGTTTTGCCATGAATCCAGCGCGTGATTTCGGGCCAAAAATTTTCACCTGGCTTGCTGGTTGGGGGGAAATAGCGATGACCGGTGGGCGTAATATTCCTTATTTCATCGTCCCCATTATTGCTCCGATCATTGGGGCATGTGTTGGCGCAGCAATTTATCGTTTTCTCATTGCAAAAAACTTACCTGTCAATAGTGTTACGCCTAAAGACATCATCGAATAGTGAAATAACATAGCGGTTATAAACGTTTATTTTTTTACTGTTTGTGATCTGCTTTCAGAACTTATTAAAAAGTCTCCCGCCTCACGGAGGCTTTTGTTATTGTCCTTTGTGCTTCTCGTCAGTAAATCATTAGGGATGATGTGAAGATTAAATGTAAAACAATTGTTTTACTATAACAATAAATTAACAGGGAGGTTTTATCATGATTTCTGCGGCGACACTTAATTCAGAACTCATTAATAAAATCGCGCAGGATTTTGCGCAGGCGACCAGCCTTGCGGTTGTCGTGGTTAATATCCACGGTGATGAAATTTCCGAGCTGTTTAACTTCACCTCATTTTGTCAGATGATGCGGCGACATCCTCAGCTTAGCACACGCTGCCGCATGAGCGATCGTTGTGGGGGGCTGGAAGCCTCTAAATCCGATCAACCTTGTATTTATCGTTGCCATGCAGGATTAACCGATTTTTCTATCCCTCTGGTGATTGCCGGGCATTTAGTCGGCTTTGTATTGTGTGGACAAGTCCGCCTGCGTAATGATGATGTCGATTTAGTCGATATTCTGAATGTCGATGATTGTTGGCAGGCAGATCCCGAGTTACTTAATGAATTTCGCAAAGTCCCGGAGATGGATTACTCGCGAGTTATGGCTTCTGCTGATCTGTTGAAGTTAATTGTGGAAAACTGCCTCAAAAAACAACTCAATTTTGTTGTTATTAAAGAGAATAAACCTTATTCGGATCCGCTACGTCAGACTCGCACGCCTAATCCCCACGATAACAAAATGAAAAAAGCATTACGCTATATTGATGCGCATTTATCAGACGATTTGCGCCTGGAAGATGTTGCCTCCCATGTTTATCTCAGCCCTTATTACTTCAGTAAATTGTTCAAGAAATATCATGGGATTGGTTTTAATGCGTGGGTAAACCAACAACGGATGGCCAGCGCCCGCGAGTTGCTGTGCCATAGTGACTGGAGCATCGCCAGCATTGCGCGTAATTTAGGCTTTTCGCAAACCAGTTATTTTTGCAAAGTTTTTCGTCAGACGTATCAGGTAACACCGCAGGTATATCGTCAGCAAATTAGCGAAAATACAGCAGCGGAAACAGCATAAATTGAATGTAAAAATGAGGGATGACTAAATAGATTCCGACAGTAATAATTAACGTTATTTACGTGTTATGGGAAAAGTGAAATCAGCTCATAACATACGCTGACAGGTTTGGCACATTTGTGCCTGGGAAGTGGGTGTAAATCCCTCGCAGCCCCCGCTGCTGTAATGCTGACAACCCCGAAAATACCACTGATCGCGAGATTGGGAAGGGTGGGGGAGGATGACGCTAAGCCAGAAGACCAGCCTGCCAGTCAATACCAACAACTTCGGTGGGAAGTGGGTTGCCCGGAAGCGTCTGCTTGAGCACTGACGCGTCTTTATACCCCTACCACCCTGAAAGGATCAGGGGATGGCGGCATCATTTAGTTTATTCATCGTAGTGCCGACAGGCATCAGGGCTGCACTCAAGGCGCAGCAATCTTTTTTTATGGTATATCAACCTGACCGTCATTGCAGGAAACCAAGCGGAGGACGGAGGGTATGAAAACGATGAAACCCGAATCGATAGCACTTTTTTGCCTCTCCACTGGCGATATTGAATTGGCTAAACATCTGGCTGAAATGTTGCCAATGACCTGTTTTGTTGGTGAGGACTGGCAGCAAGGTTTTCTGCCTTTTAACGGAGGGCCAGTACAATCGTTGTCAGATGCATATAGCGATTATTCAGTGCTGTTATTGATTGCTGAAAACGGGGCATCCATACCAGAAAGCTTTTCTCATCCTGATGGTGCGACGGTAATCTTAATTGCAGAGCACAATGCCCGTTTGTTGGCCGGTCCGACCGGTGGAGCAGTAGCATTAATCCATTATCTGAATGAGACGTGTCGATGGAGAGAATCTGTTGCTAATGACGCATTTTGTCGGGCGTTTTCACAGGGAAATCAGACTATCTCACAATGCCGTCCTCATTCGTAATGAATTGAGAATACTGGATTTTTATTTTTATTACGCGCAGTATTAATCGAGGGAATGTTATTACGGTCAGCACGGTGGTGTATCCATTGTTCTGGTCAATGAATACCATCATACAATTGAATCAGGAGTCCGTATGATGATTTTAGTGACGGGTGGAGCACGGAGCGGGAAAAGCCGGCACGCTGAGGCGCTTATTGGGAATTCTCCACAGGTTCTGTATATCGCCACTTCGCAAATCCTTGACGATGAGATGGCGGCACGAATTGAGCATCATCGACAAGGCCGCCCGGTGCACTGGCGTACAGTGGAACGCTGGCAACAGCTTGATGAGTTAATTAATGCGGACATTAATCCGCAACACGCCGTGTTGCTGGAATGCATTACGACAATGGTGACTAATCTGTTGTTTGAATATGGCGGCGATAAAGACCCTGACGAATGGGACTATATGGCGCTGGAGCTGGCGATTAATGACGAGATTCAGTCGTTGATTGCCGCCTGTCTATGTTGCCCTGCAAAAGTCGTAGTAGTCACCAATGAAGTGGGAATGGGGATTGTGCCGGAGAATCGCCTGGCGCGACATTTTCGTGATATTGCCGGGCGAGTGAATCAGCAACTGGCCGCTGCGGCAGATGAAGTATGGCTGGTGGTTTCGGGTATTGGAGTAAAAATCAAATGAGTAAATTATTTTGGGCGATGCTCTCTTTTATTACGCGTCTGCCTGTACCGCATCGTTGGTCCCAGGGGCTGGATTTTGAGCATTATTCTCGCGGTATTATTACTTTTCCTTTAATTGGTTTATTACTTGGTGCTATTAGCGGACTGGTCTTCATGGTGTTGCAGGCATGGTGTGGTGTGCCGCTGGCGGCATTGTTTAGTGTGCTGGTTCTGGCGCTGATGACCGGAGGATTCCACCTGGATGGGCTTGCAGATACCTGTGATGGCGTATTTTCTGCTCGTAGCCGCGATCGCATGTTGGAAATCATGCGTGATAGTCGTTTAGGAACCCACGGAGGTCTGGCACTGATTTTTGTTGTGCTGGCAAAGATTCTGGTGTTAAGCGAGCTGGCATTACGTGGTGAGCCGATCCTTGCATCTCTGGCAGCAGCGTGTGCGGTCAGCCGCGGAGCCGCTGCGTTATTAATGTATCGTCATCGTTATGCCAGGGAAGAAGGGCTTGGCAATGTGTTTATTGGTAAAATCGATGGACGACAAACCTGTGTCACCCTCGGTTTAGCCGTTATTTTTGCAGCCGTATTATTGCCAGGTATGCACGGTGTTGCTGCTATGGTGGTGACGATGGTGGTGATTTTCATCCTCGGTCAGCTTCTCAAACGTACTCTGGGTGGGCAGACCGGCGATACGCTGGGAGCGGCCATTGAACTTGGTGAGCTGGTTTTCCTGCTGGCGCTGCTGTAAGACAGATAACCCAGGAGAAGTGACATGCAAACACTCGTCGATTTACTGAATACAATCCCTGCTATCGATTCTGCCGCTATGTCGCGCGTACAACGGTATATTGACGGGTTACTAAAACCCGTCGGTAGTCTGGGAAGACTGGAGTCGCTTGCCATACAACTGGCGGGAATGCCGGGGCTGAATGGCACACCTCATGTGGGCAAAAAAGCAGTACTGGTCATGTGTGCCGATCACGGCGTCTGGGATGAGGGGGTCGCTATTTCCCCGAAAGCGGTGACAGCCATTCAGGCTGAAAATATGACACGCGGAACAACAGGCGTGTGTGTGCTGGCAGCACAAGCGGGTGCTAAAGTTCATGTGATTGATGTGGGGATAGATACTGCAGAGCCAATCCCCGGACTTATCAACATGCGTGTCGCCCGAGGTAGTGGCAACATCGCCTCAGGCCCGGCAATGAGCCGCTGCCAGGCTGAAGAGTTGCTTCTGGAAACCATCCGTTATACGCGTGAACTGGCGAAAAATGGCGTAACGCTGTTTGGTGTGGGCGAACTGGGGATGGCAAACACGACTCCGGCAGCGGCGATAGTTAGCGCTATGACGGGACATGATCCTGAAGTTGTGGTGGGTATTGGTGCAAACCTGCCAACAGATAAACTGGCTAATAAAGTGAATGTTGTCCGTCGGGCAATTACGTTGAATCAACCGAATCCACTGGATGGTGTTGATGTACTGGCAAAAGTCGGTGGGTTTGATTTGGTCGGAATGGCTGGCGTGATGTTAGGTGCCGCCTCCTGTGGTTTACCTGTATTGCTGGATGGATTTCTATCTTATGCCGCCGCGCTTGCAGCCTGCCAGATGTCACCCGCTATTAAACCTTATCTTATTCCTTCTCACTTATCGGCAGAAAAAGGGGCGCGTATTGCGCTGGCGCATTTGGGAATGGAGCCTTATCTCAATATGGAAATGCGCTTAGGTGAGGGGAGTGGAGCGGCACTGGCGATGCCCATCGTTGAAGCAGCTTGTGCGATATACAGCAGCATGGGCGAACTTGCTGCCAGTAATATTGTTCTACCCGGAAATACAACTTCTGGATTGAACAGCTAAAAACGGAAAGCCTGACAAAAGCTATACTTATTGGATAACTTTCGCGACTTAGGAAAGGGATATGATGCGTCGTGTAAATATTCTTTGTTCATTTGTTCTGCTTTTTGCCAGCCATCATAGTCTGGCGGTAACTTATCCACTACCTCCAGAGGGTAGCCGTTTAGTGGGGCAGTCTCTTACGGTTACGGTTCCCGATCGCAATATCCAGCCGCTTGAAACTTTTGCTGCGCAGTACGGGCAAGGGCTGAGTAATATGTTGGAAGCGAATCCAGGCGTTGACGTTTTCTTGCCGAAGTCTGGCTCGCAACTCACCATTCCGCAGCAACTGATTTTGCCCGACACTATACGTAAAGGGATAGTCGTTAACGTTGCTGAGATGCGTCTTTATTACTATCCGCCAGACAGTAACACTGTAGAAGTTTTTCCTATCGGGATCGGTCAGGCCGGGCGTGAAACCCCGCGTAACTGGGTGACTGCCGTTGAACGAAAACAAGAAGCGCCAACCTGGACGCCAACTCCCAACACTCGCCGCGAATATGCGAAACGTGGGGAGAGTCTGCCCGCGTTTGTCCCTGCCGGACCCGATAATCCTATGGGGTTGTACGCTATTTATATCGGCAGGTTATATGCCATCCACGGTACTAATGCCAATTTTGGTATTGGCCTACGGGTGAGTCAGGGCTGTATTCGTCTGCGTAATGACGATATCAAGTATCTGTTTGATAATGTTCCGGTAGGCACGCGTGTGCAAATTATTGATCAGCCTGTGAAATACACAACGGAACCGGATGGTTCAAAGTGGCTGGAAGTTCATGAACCGCTGTCGCGCAATCGAGCAGAATATGAGTCTGACAGAAAAGTGCCATTGCCGGTAACGCCTTCTTTGCGGGCGTTTATCAACGGGCAAGAAGTTGATGTAAACCGTGCAAATGCTGCGTTGCAACGTCGCTCGGGAATGCCTGTGCAAATTAATCCTGGCGCAAGGCAGAGGTTTTAAAATAACTGCCGAGTGAATAGCAAAAAGCCCGCGTTAAAAGCGGGCTTTTCAAAATCTGGCTCCTCTGACTGGACTCGAACCAGTGACATACGGATTAACAGTCCGCCGTTCTACCGACTGAACTACAGAGGAATCGTGAGAACGGGGCGAATATTAATGGCGAGGCCTGGGGATGTCAAAGGGGGAAATGCATTTTTTTGTTCGTTTGCTGCCAATTTCAACAAAGCGATGAACTTTCAATCTTTTTAATCATGTTCCATCGTGGTGCATATCACCCTTTCATGGGGCATGGGACATTTGTTCTGTAAAAAAGAGCAAGGGCAAAACAATCATAATCTCTTATTTGACAGGCTATTAGCTTTAGTACCAGCGGAAAAATGAAACTGGCAAGTATCTTGCAATCTGGTTGTAGTAATGTCGGCACTTGGGCTGACTTTTAAAAAACCGGAGGCACCATGAACTTTAGACGCCTGAAATACTTCGTAAAAATTGTAGACATTGGTAGCCTGACCCAGGCTGCTGAAGTATTGCATATAGCACAGCCTGCGCTCAGTCAGCAGGTTGCTACGCTGGAAGGAGAGCTGAATCAACAACTTTTGATTCGCACAAAACGAGGCGTTACACCGACAGACGCCGGAAAAATTCTCTACACCCATGCGCGGGCAATTTTACGTCAGTGTGAACAGGCCCAACTGGCGGTACATAACGTAGGACAGACATTATCGGGTCAAGTTTCGATTGGCTTTGCGCCTGGGATCGCCGCGTCATCTATCACCATGCCCTTATTACAGGCGGTTCGCGCCGAATTTCCAGAGGTGGTTATCTATCTACATGAAAATAGTGGTGCTGTTCTTAACGATAAACTTATTAATCGTCAGCTTGATATGGCGGTGATTTACGAGCATTCCCCTGTGTCAGGCGTATCCAGCCAGGCCTTGTTAAAAGAAGATCTGTTTCTTGTCGGTACTCAGGATTGTCCTGGGCAAAGCGTTGATGTTAATGCTATAGCGCAAATGAACCTCTTCCTTCCCGGCGATTACAGTGCAGTAAGACTTCGTGTCGATGAGGCTTTTTCCCTACGGCGACTCACAGCTAAAGTTATCGGTGAAATTGAGTCTATCGCCACACTTACCGCCGC
Source organism: Escherichia sp. TW09308 (assembly GCF_000208565.1). Classification (NCBI taxonomy): domain Bacteria; kingdom Pseudomonadati; phylum Pseudomonadota; class Gammaproteobacteria; order Enterobacterales; family Enterobacteriaceae; genus Escherichia; species Escherichia sp. TW09308. The sequence goes on from NZ_AEME01000001.1 coordinate 48,111, forward strand.
GATTGCCAGCGGTATGGGCGTTGCAGTATTGCCGGAATCGGCCGCGCGTTCGTTATGTGACGCTGTTAACGGTTGGATGTCACGTATTACCACACCTTCAATGAGTCTCTCATTGTCATTAAATTTACCCGCCAGATCGAATTTATCGCCACAGGCGCAGGCAGTGAAAGAGCTTCTGTTGTCAGTGATTAGTAATCCAGCCATGGAAAAAAGACAATGGCAATTGGTGAGCTAAACGTTATATCCGAATGGAATAAGATGCAGGTTTTTATTATTTGTTATGCCGGGCATTAGACTCTAACAATAGTGGATGTCTGATATGCCCGGAGTTTACCGTGAATTTCCAACAGCTAAAGATAATCCGCGAGGCTGCCCGTCAGGATTACAATCTGACAGAGGTCGCGAATATGCTCTTTACCTCACAGTCTGGTGTCAGCCGTCATATTCGAGAGCTGGAGGATGAACTTGGTATAGAAATATTCATTCGTCGGGGCAAACGGCTTCTTGGCATGACTGAACCGGGCAAAGCGTTACTGGTTATTGCAGAACGTATTCTGAATGAAGCCAGTAATGTTCGTCGGCTTGCCGAGCTGTTTACCAACGATACGTCTGGCGTACTCACTATCGCAACGACGCATACTCAGGCTCGCTACAGCTTGCCGGATGTCATTAAAGTCTTTCGCGAACTTTTCCCGGAAGTGCGACTCGAGCTTATCCAGGGAACGCCACAGGAAATTGCCACATTGCTACAAAATGGCGGCGCTGATATTGGCATAGCCAGTGAGCGTTTGAGCAATGACCTCCAACTCGTCGCCTTCCCCTGGTTTCGTTGGCATCATAGTTTGCTTGTTCCTGTTAATCATCCTTTAACAAAAATTACGCCATTAACGCTGGAATCAATAGCGAAGTGGCCGTTGATCACTTACCGGCAGGGGATTACAGGCCGCTCGCGTATTGATGATGCATTTACCCGCAAAGGTTTGCTGGCAGATATTGTATTGAGCGCCCAGGATTCTGATGTCATCAAAACCTACGTCGCTCTTGGGCTGGGAATCGGATTAGTAGCCGAACAATCCAGCGGTGAACAAGAGGAAGAGAATTTAATTCGTCTGGATACTCGCCATCTTTTCGATGCCAATACTGTCTGGTTGGGGCTGAAACGAGGGCAACTGCAGCGTAACTACGTCTGGCACTTTCTGGAACTGTGTAACGCTGGATTGTCGGTTGAGGATATTAAGCGGCAGGTGATGGAAAATAGTGAAGAGGTAATTGATTATCAGATATAACAAAAAGCCCGCTATCAAAGCGGGCTTTTCAGAAATTTGGCTCCTCTGACTGGACTCGAACCAGTGACATACGGATTAACAGTCCGCCGTTCTACCGACTGAACTACAGAGGAATCGCTGTTGGGGCACATCTTAACGGCGAAAAATATTTTGTCAAACCCGATTTTTAAAAAACCTAACTGTTTGCCGTTTCTATCAACAGTTTGTTGCATTTGCAGACAATTTGACAGCGAAAATCTTTGCAGCTTTGCTGATTCTCCCTCATTATTTGAAATGTGGTTTCACTTTCTGCAATTAGGGTCGGCTTTGAATATCTCCTCTGCTTTACGCCACACTCGCTGGCACGCAAAACGCAAGAGTTACAAAGTGTTGTTCTGGCGTGAGATAACTCCGCTTGCTGTTCCTATCTTTATGGAGAATGCCTGTGTCCTGTTGATGGGCGTCCTGAGCACTTTTCTGGTCAGTTGGCTGGGAAAAGATGCGATGGCGGGCGTAGGGTTGGCTGATAGCTTCAATATGGTCATTATGGCCTTTTTTGCCGCTATCGATCTTGGTACTACTGTCGTTGTGGCATTTAGTCTCGGTAAACGTGATCGACGGCGAGCCAGAGTAGCGACACGGCAATCATTGGTAATCATGACGTTGTTTGCCGTGCTGTTGGCTGTTCTTATTCATCATTTTGGCGAGCACATTATCGAATTTGTTGCAGGTGATGCCTCGACGGAAGTGAAAGCACTGGCGCTGACTTACCTGGAGCTAACGGTAATCAGTTATCCTGCGGCGGCTATCACCTTGATTGGCAGTGGGGCACTTCGCGGTGCAGGGAATACGAAAATACCGCTGCTTATAAACGGCAGCCTGAATATTCTTAATATTATTATTAGCGGTATATTAATTTACGGTCTTTTTTCCTGGCAGGGATTGGGTTTTGTCGGGGCTGGGCTGGGATTAACTATTTCCCGTTATATTGGCGCAATTGCAATTTTGTGGGTACTGGCGATTGGTTTTAACCCTGCGCTACGGATCTCGTTAAAGAGCTATTTTAAGCCTTTGAATTTCAGCATTATCTGGGAAGTAATGGGGATCGGTATTCCTGCGAGCGTTGAATCTGTATTATTTACCAGTGGCCGGTTATTAACACAAATGTTTGTCGCCGGGATGGGAACCAGCGTTATTGCCGGGAACTTTATCGCTTTTTCGATCGCGGCTCTTATCAATTTACCAGGAAGTGCACTCGGTTCAGCCTCCACAATAATCACCGGTCGAAGACTGGGGGTAGGGCAGATAGCGCAAGCAGAAATTCAGTTGCGGCATGTTTTCTGGCTGTCCACTATTGGACTAACGGCAATAGCCTGGTTGACTGCCCCTTTTGCCGGAGTTATGGCGTCGTTTTATACCCAGGATCCACAAGTTAAACATGTCGTTGTGATTCTGATTTGGCTAAACGCTTTGTTTATGCCTATTTGGTCCGCCTCATGGGTGTTACCTGCTGGTTTTAAAGGTGCTCGTGATGCACGCTACGCCATGTGGGTTTCTATGCTGAGCATGTGGGGATGCCGCGTGGTTGTGGGTTATGCGCTGGGAATTATGCTTGACTGGGGCGTGGTTGGCGTCTGGATGGGGATGTTTGCCGACTGGGCCGTGCGTGCCGTGCTGTTTTACTGGCGGATGGTGACCGGGCGTTGGCTATGGAAATATCCTCGCGCTGAACATAAAAAGTGTGAAAAAAAGCCAGTTGTGTCGGAATAAACGGCAAAACGCAGAATATTTCAGCAAACGCTTTCAAAATTAAAAAACAGGCTTTGACATTGTGGATGGGCATAGTTAATATTCGCCCCGTTCTCACGATTCCTCTGTAGTTCAGTCGGTAGAACGGCGGACTGTTAATCCGTATGTCACTGGTTCGAGTCCAGTCAGAGGAGCCAAATTCTGAAAAGCCCGCTTTGATAGCGGGCTTTTTGCTTTGCTACTTATCAAATCCTTCACATTTTTTCCTGACACACCTGACGCAAAGGATCTGAACTCATTACCGGAACGGCGGCTCATTAAAGGTTCGCAGTTTACGCGAATGCAGTCGATCGCCTTCCGCGCGCAGCAAATCTATCGCCCGAATGCCAATTTGCAGGTGCTCGGAAATAGCGCCTTCGTAAAAACGGTTAGCCTGGCCGGGAAGTTTAATCTCACCATGCAACGGCTTATCTGAAACACACAGTAGCGTCCCGTATGGCACGCGGAAACGATATCCTTGTGCTGCAATGGTTGCACTTTCCATATCAATCGCCACGGCCCGGCTTAAGTTAAAACGCAGTGCAGAAGCCGAGTAGCGCAGCTCCCAGTTCCTGTCATCTGTGGTTACCACAGTGCCAGTACGTAACCGCTGTTTAACTTCCTCACCCGGTCTACCGCTGACCAGCTTGGTCGCGTCATAAAGCGCACGTTGCACTTCAGCAATGCTGGGAATAGGAATATCGGGCGGCAGAACCGCATCGAGAACGTGGTCATCGCGTAAATAAGCATGCGCAAGTACATAATCACCAATAGACTGGCTTTCACGTAATCCACCGCAGTGACCAATCATTAACCAGACATCCGGACGTAGCACCGCCAGATGATCACAGATGGTTTTTGCATTTGACGGCCCCACGCCAATATTCACCAGAGTGATGCCCTGACCATCAATAGTGATTAAATGCCAGGCGGGCATCTGGTGTTTTTTCCATGCGAGGTCGGAAATTGCTTCTTCAGGTGCTTCTGTTTCGGCAGTGATCCAGTTCCCGCCAGCGCAAGAAAGTGCAATATAAGGGCTTTCAGGATCAAGGATCTGGCTGCATCCCCAACGAACGAATTCATCCACATAACGTGTGTAGTTGGTAAACAAGACGAACGGCTGAAAATGTTCGACAGGTGTGCCGGTATAATGGCGTAACCGCGCGAGGGAAAAATCTACCCGGCGTGCATCAAAATGCGATAACGGAGAAAATTCCGCCGGATGATAAATGCCGTCTGCAGTTTCATCGCCAATTTGTGCCAGCTCTGTTGTCGGGAAATAACGCGTTAGCCCGGCGCTCATTGAGCGATCAAGCGTTAACTCGGAGCCATCAATGACATAGGGGTAGGGGATTTCATGCTGTGACGGTTGCACGGAGATATGCGCGCCATAATCCTGATACAACAAAGTAAGTTGTTCATTGAGATACGAACGAAAGAGAGCAGGGCGTGTGATGGTGGTGGTATAGCTGCCAGCGTGAGTAAAGCGACCGAAAGCGCGTGTTTTGGGGGGATTGGTTGTGCTGCCGTCCCAGGTCACGGTCAGTGATGGATAGACAAAAAGACCTTGTTTGCGGGCGTTTTCATCAGGCAATTCGCCACTTTTAATATATTTGCCAATGGCATTGCGTAAAGCGACTACAGATTGCTCATACAGCGCGTCGAGTTTATCCAGTGCCTGAGCTGGGGTCAGACCGGAGCCCTTATTATTCATGTGTGTCTCCTGTTCCATACAATTACCGCGTTTCCGATAGTATGTCACAGGAATGTGAAACAAAAGTGGAAGGCGAAGATCGAATGATCTTCGCCATACCCTCAGGCGCGTTGATTGTCTTTCATCAACAAAGCAGTTATTGCGGAAATCAGGCATCCTGCCAGCAAATAAATGGCGACGCTATGCCAGTCTCCAGCAAAATAAGTAATGAGAGCTGCAGCAATAAAAGGTGTAAATCCACCCCCTACCACACTGGCAACCTGGTATCCGACCCCCGCGCCGCTGTAGCGATAACTGGCACCAAACATCTCGGTGAACATCGGTTGTTGCACACAAACCACCATGTCATGCGCAATGTTCGCCAGCATAATGGAGAAGAAAACAATCCAGAAAATAGACTGTGCCTCAAGTGCCATAAAGAAAGGAAACGCGCTTAACGCTCCAATTAACGCGCCAGTGATATACACCCTACGGCGGCCAAAACGGTCGGCAAGCCAGGCAAAACAGGGAATTGTCAGACAGCTTAACCCACCCACCAGCAAACCAATATTAAGGAACAATTCGCGCGGTAACCCCATATTCTGGGTTGAATAGTTAAGTGCAAAGGCGGTAACGATATACATTGTCAGCAACTCGCACAGGCGTAGTGCAATAATCTTCAGGAAAGCGCCGGGATGTCGTAACAGGGCTTCGATAACCGGGATACGCTTTTGCGCGGTCACTTGATTATGTTGCTGTTGTTCAAATTCAGCGGACTCCTCCATGCCATTACGCACCCACAATGCGCCCAGCACCAGTATGATGCTAAACAGGAAAGGGATGCGCCAGCCCCAGCTCAAAAACTGCTCATCAGTAGTCATCATGCTGATCAGTGAAACCAGTCCGGTTGAAAGTAGTAACCCTACACCGTAACCAACTTGTACGCCGCTGCTGTAAAAGGCTTTTTTATTTTTCGGCGCGCTTTCAACGGACAGCAATGCAGCGCCTCCCCACTCTCCGCCGACGGCAAAACCCTGAATGGCACGCAGCGTCACCAGTAAAATCGGTGCCCACCAGCCAATAGTCGAAAACGAAGGGAGAATACCAATCAAAGCTGTTGCGATGCCCATCATCCAGACGGTCAGCATTAACATGCGTTTACGTCCCAGACGGTCACCAAAATGGCCGAAAATGACACCTCCGAGCGGACGGAAAAGGAAACCGACCCCAAAAGTAGCAAATGCGGCGAGCGTTCCCATTGCCGGGCTTATTTGCGGGAAAAACTCGCGATTAAACACCAGTGCGGCGGTAATGCCATAGAGTAAAAAATCGTACCAGTCGACGACGGCACCGGCGAAACTGCCTAACGCAGCTCGTCGGGCGCGACTTAACGAAAGCGTGCCTTCATCGGGACGCGTGGAGATGAGCGTGGAGTCCATAATGTTCCTGTTTGTACTGTCTTTTTATAATTAGTATGGAAAAGGTAACTCACATTGCCGTCGAACTATAAACGAACCTTATGAGACTACCGCGACAGAGAGCATCTGCAAATGTTTTTATGTCAGAAAATGACTATGGGGGACGGGTAGGGGCATCACTGTAATGTGCGGAAACGAAACAGAATTGTGGGTTCAGGCGCGTATTAGAAATTCAAAAACAGCGAGAAAAATGTGATTGCTAAAGTAGCGCAGGTTACTTACAGGCGTTATTTTCCGCGGATGAATTTTTCGAATTTTCTCAATGGGATTTGTGTCACTGACATGGGGCGGACTAGCTGTTTGAATGATTGGCGGAGAGAGGGGGATTTGAACCCCCGGTAGAGTTGCCCCTACTCCGGTTTTCGAGACCGGTCCGTTCAGCCGCTCCGGCATCTCTCCGTTCAGATTGTTGCCATGATGCCAGGAAATTTGGCATTTTAACAGTCTCTGTCCGTGCAATTTTGTTCAAGTGACGAGTTTGCGAGCAAAACGATGATTAAGTGGCCCTGGAAAGTACAAGAAACCGCCCATGATGATGCAATTCCGTGGAAGGAAGCTTTGGCGATACCTCTTTTGACATGTTTGACTGAGCAAGAGCAAAACAAATTAGTCACTCTGGCTGAACGTTTTTTGCAACAAAAACGGCTGGTTCCTTTACAAGGCGTTGAACTTGATGCATTGAAAAGTGGTCGCATTGCCTTGCTGTTTTGCTTACCTGTTATGGAACTGGGACTGGAATGGCTGGATGGATTTCATGAAGTGTTAATTTACCCGGCACCATTTGTGGTAGACGATGAATGGGAAGACGATATAGGGCTGGTTCATAATCAACGTATTGTTCAGTCAGGTCAAAGCTGGCAGCAAGGTCCCATCGTGCTGAATTGGCTCGATATACAGGATTCTTTCGATGCCTCGGGATTTAATCTGATTATCCATGAAGTTGCACATAAACTGGACACCCGAAATGGCGATCGCGCCAGTGGCGTCCCCTTTATTTCTTTACGCGAAGTCGCGGGCTGGGAACACGATCTTCACGCTGCGATGGATAACATTCAGGAAGAAATTGAGTTAGTGGGGGAGAATGCCTCCAGCATCGATGCTTATGCTGCCAGTGATCCTGCCGAATGTTTTGCCGTGCTTTCCGAATACTTTTTTAGTGCTCCGGAGCTTTTTGCGCCTCGCTTCCCCTCGCTGTGGCAACGTTTCTGCCAATTTTATCAGCAGGATCCACTGCAAAGACTGCGAAATGCTAATGAAAGGGACGCATATTCAGCACCAGATGTTCATTAAATATCAATTTTGTTGCTTAATTAACCGATTGAAATGGCTTGTGAATTTTAGTGTTGACACTCGCTGCACCACTCAGTAATATTCGCCTCGTTCTCACGATTCCTCTGTAGTTCAGTCGGTAGAACGGCGGACTGTTAATCCGTATGTCACTGGTTCGAGTCCAGTCAGAGGAGCCAAATTCAAAAAAGCCTGCTTTAAGCAGGCTTTTTGCTATTTAGCGCCAAATCATAACAGACATATCTAAAATCTCTTAAATCTGATAATTACATCAGGATTGAATTTTTACGATAATTCTTTTCACCGTGTTTCTGAATTCATCCAGATTGATGCGATCAATCTCTTTCCCTACTACAATTGTCTCTGAAATATCCGCCATTGCAGGCCAGCGTGTTTTATAATCGGCATACACGGCGATGACAGGAACATTATAAGCACTTGTCATATGCAAAATAGAGGTATCTGGCGTTATCGCGAGAAAAGCATTTTTTATGACGGCAGCAGAACGTACTATTGAAGGAGCCAACGATAAATGATAGACATTGTCAAAATACTGGGTTAGCTCTACTGCTTTTTCAGTACCATTGGGTCCATGAACAATGACAATTGGCATATTTGTTTCATTTTTAATCATAGCTATTAGCTTTTGAGCTATTGTTTCTGAAAAGGTTCTTTCCTGGGCACTGCCATCAAGATTAAGAGCGATGTAAGAACCCAATGGATCCAGTTCATAATGTACCTCGTCTATTACCTCTTCGTGGATCGGTAATTCAAATAAAGGGGGGACGGGTGGGAAACCTGCTTCTCGCATCATGAAAGCCCATGTCATTGGTACTGGCGCTCGAAGAGACTGATCCATTGTTGATGCCGATTTACATAATGGGGAATAACATGTCATCGTTAAACCCACAACTTGTAAATTCGTTTTCGCCTTTAAATGACTTATGAATAGCATTGTTTTCAAGTTTTTCTTGCGCATCGCTTCAATACAGAGATCTGGTGTACCGTGTTGCTCTCTTATACTTTTCGCCAGTTTTTTTATTCATTTAAGCTGGCATAGTCCTGCATTGTCATACTGACTAATGTTAATTTGGTGTATTTAAGATGAAGCGCATCAAAAACAGATTTATTAATTGTAGATGTGACAATTAATAAATGTTTTATTTTATGTGATTCCAGCGATCTAATTATTGGGTAAATAGCCATTGCATCGCCAATTTGATCTGGAATGTGAATGACTGCAAATTCAGTATTTGCAATATCAATATCCTCACATGAATAATCATAATAGCTAAATGCAATGCGTCTAAAAATTGACGTTAACGACATATCTAACCTCGCTTCCCTACTGGTTAAAACGTGATGGAGTTTATCAGAGATAGTCGTTTTCTAAAATCGATAAATAACGTAATGCCACATAACATTTCCTTATATTTTATGTGTTAATGATTTGTTTGAATTATACTTGTTATTTCAACAAAGGATTGTATTGCATTCTTCAATGCATGAAGCTGATGCAAAAATGGAGGTAAGACAAGAGATAAGGCGTCAACAACTGGTGGTGAACATCTCTCGTTTATTCAGTGGGGGAGATAAACCCCCACTTTTTTATTACACCGTAAGTGATGTCCGGTTAACCCACGTATGCCGCCAGCATTTCCTGTGCAGCAAGTTTGCCCAGCGCATTCGCTGCAAAAGGGCTGTCTCCGGTGAGAAGTTTACGATCCTTATGTACCCGGCCAGTAATGTCATCATTGATGATGTTCATTCCCATTTTCTTCAGTTCTTCACCGAAGTACCAGGTCAGATGACCCGGCATATAGCCAATATCTGGTGTTTGTTTGTCTGCTGCATCCGGGAATGCGCAAATTGAATAACCGTTTAGTGGGTTATCACCGTGGCGGAGCGACAGAAACGCCGCCGGGCCGTGACAAAGAGAGATAACAAAGCGGTCGTTTTCAATTGCCCATTGCAGAGCGGTAGCAACTTCTTTGCTTTCAGGTAAGCCAATAAGAGCACCATGACCACCTGGAACAAAGATTGCTGCGTACTCGCTGTCTGCGTTGAGGCTGGCGACAACATCCGCTAATTTCTTCGGATTGCGGAACAGAGATTTATGCTGCTCAAAGAATGGCATCACTTTTTCATCTTTGTGTGGCATAGCCCAGTATTCAAACTTCGTCATCAGGCCAGAGATGGTCGCAACTTCGAACTCGAAACCAGCAGCATGCAGGTGATACAACGGCAGCAACGTTTCAATGGGATGGTTGCCCGTCGAGAATAGTTTACCGTTATCGGTCGGCAAATAGCGTTCGTCAGCGGCGATCACCAGAATTTTATGCTTACCGCTATACGGTTTTGGGTAGTCCACACCATCAAGATCAGATACAGGACTGGTATATTGGCTAAGCGAATATTCTGAAGGGAAGAACGCATTATCTTCAGCAATATCAATCTGCGGGTTCTTACTTGTTTGAACAGTCATAGTGTATTCCTTATTGTTACTTCGGTAGGTTAGTCACTATATTCGCGACTGAGCTGGATGCTATATTTAACCAGGAACGTAAAACGAGTCAATATACCTAAAGCGGTAGAGGGTTGCGTTAAACACGTCAGGGAAAATACATCACAGTTAACGAATAGTGTTCTCATCGAATCAACCTTATTTGCAATAAAAAACGTAAAGCGTAGCAATATATTTTAGTTCATTTTTCAGAAAAGATGAGATTGCATACTCTCGTTACATAGGGCGACTGTAAGAATCATAAATGAGATTTTTAGCAAAAAATAATGATGAAGCCGTTCTGTATAACCGTTAGTCGTGGAAAAATGATGAATCAGATTAAGCTTAACTGATGACAGATATGGTTAATTACATGCTATCAGATTCTCTAATTACAGTAGCAACCAGAAACAGGTGTGCGAGGAGTGGCTAAGGTTACAGCAGATATAATGCACCAAATATTTAAGGCATAACTATAATCTTTAACAGGTAAATTAATAATAATTTATAGTCTTTTTTATATTAAGATGTTTTCAGAGGTTTTCTATGTACTGAAATATTGTTATTCCGGTGAATGTCTTTCTCGGGATGATAGGGAACTATCGCTTTATTATGCGTAGTTTTTCGCTAACGTTTCTTCAGGGCATATTCATTTACCTGGCTTTATTCCGGAATATGTAAGAATCCTGGAGCGTAGATATGTTTCTGACATGCATCGTTTTAAAGATGCACTACGTGCTCAGGCTTTGCACTGTTTAGCGACTCTGGCTGAACAGAAACTGGCAGATGTTATTGTGCCGGGAGTCACCCAGGAATTGAGTTTTGTCGACATGCCACAGCGGTTGAGAGTGCCGCTGCTGGTGATTTGACGAGGGGGATAAAAAAGCCCGAGTTCAACGAGGGACGAACTCAGGCTGGATGAGTTTTTACAGTAACGTGCCGTGGCGCGTTGGCTGATTAGAACTGGTAGACTAAGCCTACAGCAACGATATCATCGGTTGCGATGCCGTTTGCTTTGTAGAAGTCATCGTCGTTATCCAGCAGGTTGATTTTGTAATCAACATAGGTGGACATGTTTTTGTTGAAGTAGTAAGTCGCACCGACTTCAACGTATTTAACCAGATCTTTGTTTGCGTAATGATGATTCCCCTGGCTGTCGAAGTTATCACCATTCAATCCGCCTAAATCCTTACCTTTAGATTGCAGGTAAGCGATGGACGGGCGCAGACCGAAGTCGAACTGATACTGAGCAACAACTTCAAAGTTCTGAGTTTTATTAGCGATGGCATCAGCATCACCGTAACCAGTCATGTTACGAGTTTCAGCGTACATAGCTGCTAAGTAAACGTTATTCGCGTCGTATTTAGCACCAACGGTCCATGCTTCCGCTGTTTCACCGCCAGCAGTTGCATCGAAGCGGTCTCCGTAACGAGTATCATGATAACCTTTGTGAACCTGATTATCGGTACGGTCAGAGTTGGAGTATGCAGCACCCAGACTTAAACCGAAGTCGAAATCATAAGAGGTGGACATACCGAAACCGTCACCATTTTCTTTAGACAGTTTACGACCATTACCATTACCTGAACCTTCCTGGCCAAACAGACCATCGCTTTCATTATTGCCTTGATATTGCAAAGCAAAGTTCAGGCCATCAACCTGACCGAAGAAGCCATTGTTACGGTAGGTTGCTACACCATTAGCACGGCCGTTCATGAAGTTGTCAGCGCCAGCGTAGGTATCACCACCAAATTCCGGCAGCATATCGGTCCATGCTTCAATATCATAAACAACGCCGTAGTTACGACCATAGTCGAAAGTACCATTCTGGCCAAAACCTAAGCCTGCGAACGCCAGACGGGTAGCAGAACCCGCTCTGTTACTTTCAGGACCATTTGCCTGCAAGTTGTATTCCCATTGACCATAACCAGTGAATTGATCAGCGATCTGAGTTTCACCTTTAAAACCGATACGGGCGTAGGACTGGTCGCCATCGCTATTCGCTGCATCATCAGCGAAGTAGTGCAGACCAACAGCTTTACCGTACAGATCAAGTTTATTACCATCTTTATTATAAATTTCAGCCGCATTTGCTGCGCCAGCAACTAATAACGCCGGGACCAGCATTGCCAGAACTTTTCTTTTCATTATGTATTCCCTTGTGATTATAATCTTCATGAATATATCAATAAGTGCCATTATCCAAAAAAAAGCACATTTGGATACTATTCTATGAAGTTCATTTTATTTTAAAGATTACATGTAACAAATATATTTAAAAGATTTCAAAATGTTTCTATCTTATTTAATATAATTCGAAATTATGAATTGCAGATACAAAAATTCATGTCATTTATGGTTGTATATCAATAGATTATTGATTTTGCGGAAGGATAGTTTGTGTCAATGAGTGTTGCACCAAAGACCCTGAGTGATCTTGCGCACATTATGAATGGCATAAAAAAAGCCGGCATCATGCCGGCCCAAAAATATAAACAAGACGATAAAGGCTAATAACGGGGTTATCATGACACAGAAAACGAAAAAGGTATAATTGTATTCAGTGCTAATATATACAAGATGTGAATTAATTAATTATCCACTGCCGAAAGAAAAATACTTTCTTATTTGTTTTTTCTGCAAATAATAGCCATTGGCTAAGATTTATATATTTGTTCAAAAAATGAGTGAGACTTGACTGTCTCAACTAATGTGGAAAAATGTGACTTTTATCACATAATAGTGCTAAGTCTGAATTTCCCGGGTTATCTTAAAATGGAGTACGGTTCGACAACGATGGAAGAGAGACTTTCTCGCAGCCCTGGCGGCAAACTGGCTTTATGGGCTTTCTATACATGGTGTGGCTATTTCGTCTGGGTAATGGCGCGTTACATTTGGGTGATGAGCAGGATCCCGGATGCCCCCGTGTCGGGATTTGAAAGTGATTTAGGCTCTACCGCAGGAAAGTGGTTAGGGGCATTAGTGGGATTTTTGTTTATGGCCCTGGTCGGAGCGTTGTTAGGTGGTATTGCGTGGTACACCCGACCACGACCCGTGCGTAGCAGACGCTATGAGTAAAAACTGCTAAGGTTGCGACTCATTTGCAGCGGAGCGTGTATGGATTTACAACACTGGCAGGCACGGTTTGAAAACTGGTTTAAAAACCATCAAACGCACCAGGACGTGGCCCATGACCTGTGTCATTTTCGTCGTGTCTGGGCGACAGCGCAGAAACTGGCGGCAGATGAAGACGTCGATATGCTGGTCATTTTAACCGCCTGTTATTTTCACGATATTGTGAGCCTGGCGAAAAATCATCCGCAACGGCAGCGCTCCTCATTACTGGCGGCAGAAGAGGCGCGTCGCATTTTAAGTGCGGAATTTGTCGATTTTCCGCCAGAGAAAATAGACGCCATTTGCCATGCTATCGCGGCACACAGTTTCAGCGCACAAATTACACCTTTAACGGCGGAAGCCAAAATCGTGCAGGATGCAGACAGGCTGGAAGCTTTAGGCGCGATTGGTCTGGCGCGAGTGTTTGCGGTCTCAGGCTCGCTGGGTGTGGCGTTGTTTGACGGTGAAGACCCGTTCGCGCAGCATCGCCCGCTTGATGATAAACGCTACGCGCTGGATCATTTCCAGACTAAGCTGCTGAAACTACCGCAAACCATGCAAACGACAAAAGGTAAACAACTGGCGCAACACAACGCCCGTTTTCAGGTGGAGTTTATGGCTAAACTCAGCGCTGAACTGGCGGGCGAGAATGAAGGTGTGGATCATGACGTGATTCGTGCCTTTTCTCCTGCAGGCTGACCGCGTGGCCCTAAACTGAAGTAATTATGTTAACCTGTCGGCCATCTCAGATGGCCGGTTAAATCTATGCAGGAAAATATATCAGTAACCGATTCATACAGCACCGGGAATGCCGCACAGGCAATGCTGGAGAAACTGCTGCAAATTTATGATGTTAAAACATTGGTGGCACAACTTAATGGCGTGGGTGAGAATCACTGGAGCGCGGCGATTTTAAAACGTGCGCTGGCGAATGATTCGGCATGGCACCGTTTAAGTGAGAAAGAGTTCGCTCATCTGCAAACGTTGTTACCCAAACCACCTGCACATCATCCGCACTATGCGTTTCGTTTTATCGATCTGTTTGCCGGAATTGGTGGCATCCGTCGCGGTTTTGAGTCGATTGGCGGTCAATGCGTGTTTACCAGTGAATGGAATAAACATGCGGTACGCACCTACAAAGCGAATCATTATTGCGACCCGGCTACGCATCACTTTAATGAAGATATCCGCGACATTACCCTGAGCCATAAAGAGGGCGTGAGCGATGAAGCAGCGGCGGCACATATTCGTCAGCACATCCCTGAACATGATGTTTTATTGGCCGGTTTTCCTTGCCAGCCGTTTTCCCTGGCTGGCGTATCGAAAAAGAACTCTCTTGGTCGCGCGCACGGTTTTGCCTGCGATACCCAGGGGACGTTGTTTTTTGATGTGGTACGCATTATCGACGCCCGCCGTCCGGCGATTTTTGTACTTGAAAACGTCAAAAACCTGAAAAGTCACGACCAGGGCAAAACGTTCCGCATCATCATGCAGACGCTGGACGAACTGGGCTATGACGTAGCCGATGCAGAAGATAATGGCCCGAACGATCCGAAGATCATTGATGGCAAACATTTTTTACCGCAGCACCGTGAACGCATTGTGCTGGTGGGTTTCCGTCGCGATCTTAATCTGAAGCAAGATTTTACCCTGCGTGATATCAGCGATTGTTTCCCTGCGCAGCGAGTGACGCTGGCGGAGTTGCTGGATCCGATAGTCGAAGCGAAATATATTCTGACGCCGGTGCTGTGGAAGTACCTCTATCGCTATGCGAAAAAACATCAGGCGCGCGGTAACGGCTTCGGGTACGGGATGGTTTATCCGAACAATCCGCAAAGTGTCACGCGCACGCTTTCTGCCCGCTATTACAAAGATGGCGCAGAAATTTTAATCGATCGCGGCTGGGATATGGCAACAGGTGAGAAAGACTTTGACGATCCGCAGAATCAGCAACATCGTCCGCGTCGGTTAACACCTCGTGAATGCGCACGGTTGATGGGCTTTGAAGCGCCTCATGAAGCGAAATTCCGCATTCCGGTTTCTGACACTCAGGCCTATCGCCAGTTCGGCAACTCGGTAGTCGTACCGGTCTTTGCCGCGGTGGCAAAACTGCTCGAGCCAAAAATCAAACAGGCGGTAGCGTTGCGTCAGCAAGAGGCACAACATGGCCGACGTTCACGATAAAGCCACGCGTAGCAAAAATATGCGCGCGATTGCCACGCACGATACAGCAATCGAGAAGCGCCTGGCCAGTCTGTTAACCGGACAGGGGCTGATGTTTCGCGTTCAGGGTGCCAGTCTACCCGGACGTCCGGATTTTGTCCTCGATGAGTATCGCTGCGTGATATTTACCCACGGCTGCTTCTGGCACCATCATCATTGCCATCTGTTCAAAGTTCCTGCCACACGAACGGAGTTCTGGCTGGAGAAGATAGGTAAAAATGTCGAGCGCGATCGTCGTGATATTAATCGATTGCAGGAACTCGGCTGGCGTGTATTGATTGTCTGGGAGTGTGCGTTACGTGGGCGAGAGAAGTTGACGGACGCGGCGCTGACCGAGCGTCTGGAAGAGTGGATCTGCAGCGAGGGTGCCAGCGCGCAGATCGACTCTCTGGGGATTCATTTACTCGCTTGATGTGTCCTGAATGACGGGGGCGACAACGGGTTTTGCGGGAAAGAGATATTTCCCCAGCGTTACCAGCACCACCGCGAAGACAATCACGCCCAGTGCCAGCCATTCAATCCGCGATAGCGTTTCGCCACCCAGCCCCGTACCCAGTAATACCGCGACCACCGGGTTAACATAAGCGTAGCTGGTCGCCAGGGCCGGGCTGACATTGCGGATTAAATACATATAAGCGTTGATGGCGATGATCGAACCAAACAGCGCCAGATAGCCGACCGCCAGGAAGCCCGAAAGAGAAGGGAGCGCCGTCAGTTTTTCACCCGCAATCATCGATGCGATCATTAACACCACGCCTGCCGCCAGCATTTCAATGGCTCCCGCCATCATCCCCACTGGCAGAGTGATTCGTGAGCCATAAACTGAACCAAATGCCCAACTCACAGACCCGATCAAAATCAGGATCGCGCCCCACGGATTGCCGCTTAAATTACCGCCACTGTTGAGCATGATGATCCCCGCTAACCCAATGGCGATGCCAAGCCACTCCAGTTTGCGCGTTTTTATGCCAAACAGGCGGCTGAAGCACAGGGTAAAGAGTGGCACCGTTGCCACCACCACGGCGGCAATGCCGGAAGGGACGTTTTGATGTTCGGCTACCGTTACCATGCCGTTACCGACAGCCAGCAGTAACAGGCCAATAAGCGCGGCATTAAGCAGTGGACGTAGCGGCGGCAATTTGTGCCCGCGCAGCAGTAAAAATGCCATTAGTAAAATACCGGCTGCCAGAAAGCGCACGCCCGCCATCATTAACGGTGGCCAGCTTTCTACCCCAATCCGAATGACAAAATAGGTTGAGCCCCAAATGATATACAGCGCAAACAGTGCGCCAAAAAGCGGTAACAACTGGCGGAAACGCATAATCCCTCACGATGGAAATAAAAAGGCGGTTCATAGTAAACGTGAAAATCATTTCACTGGCGAGAGATATAATCGTAATTGATTGTTAATAAAATGTTGACTTGTGAAGCAAGTATCAGACAAGCCGATTTTGCTTCATACTTAGCACCGTCAACAATAAAAATGAGAGGGAATGCTTTTGGCCGGGAGTAGTTTATTGACGTTGCTCGATGATATCGCCACTTTGCTGGACGATATCTCCGTGATGGGCAAGCTGGCGGCGAAGAAAACCGCTGGTGTATTAGGGGATGACTTGTCGCTCAATGCGCAACAAGTTTCAGGTGTGCGTGCCAACCGGGAATTACCCGTGGTCTGGGGCGTGGCGAAGGGATCGCTCATCAACAAAGTGATTCTGGTGCCGTTGGCGCTGATCATCAGTGCGTTTATCCCGTGGGCGATTACACCGCTGTTGATGATTGGCGGTGCATTTCTCTGCTTTGAAGGGGTAGAGAAGGTGCTGCATATGCTGGAGGCGCGTAAGCATAAAGAGGATCCGGCACAGAGTCAGCAGCGTCTGGAAAAACTGGCAGCGCAGGATCCGCTGAAGTTCGAAAAGGACAAAATAAAAGGGGCGATTCGTACCGATTTTATTTTGTCTGCGGAAATTGTCGCTATCACGCTGGGGATTGTGGCGGAAGCGCCGTTGCTTAATCAGGTGCTGGTACTTTCAGGGATCGCACTGGTGGTTACCGTGGGCGTCTACGGTCTGGTGGGGATCATCGTTAAGATTGATGATCTGGGTTACTGGCTGGCGGAAAAATCCAGTACGGTTATACAGGCGCTGGGCAAGGGGTTATTGATTATCGCGCCCTGGCTGATGAAAGCGTTATCGATCGTCGGCACGCTGGCGATGTTTCTCGTCGGTGGTGGCATTGTGGTACATGGTATTGCGCCGCTGCATCATGCTATTGAACATTTCTCCGGGCAGCAGAGTGCGCTGGTGGCGATGATATTACCGACTGTTTTAAATCTGATTCTTGGTTTTATCATCGGTAGCATCGTCGTATTGGCAGTGAAAGCAGTAGCGAAAATGCGCGGTCAGGTACATTAATATTCTCACTGGCTGGTATGCAAAATTCGCCATTCTCGACTAAGGTGAACAAGTTTCACTCGAAAAAAGGAGGCGAGTATGAGCTTTGTGGTGAGTGAGGAAGTAACGGTTAAAGAGGGCGGCCCGCGGATGATTGTTACCGGGTATTCCAGCGGCATGGTTGAGTGTCGCTGGTATGACGGTTACGGCGTCAAACGGGAAGCCTTTCATGAAACTGAGCTTGTTCCGGGGGAGAAGAGTCGTTCATCGGAAGAAGTTTAAAAGCGTATAATTAACACCAGGGCAGATAAGGCGTTCACGCCGTATCCGGCGATTGTGCCAACGTTGGCATTGAAAGCCTGATGCGACGCTGGCGCGTCTTATCATGCCTCGTTATAAAAATATTGTTGTTTGGCGGTACGCTATTGCCAGGTTATGCCAGAATCATAAGAAAGCAGGTTGGGAGTTGTCAGGGTGCTGCACGAGACAGAAATGGAAAACCAGAGCTGGCTGAAAAAACTCGCGCGCCGCCTGGGGCCTGGTCATGTCGTTAATCTCTGCTTTATTGTGGTGTTGATCTTCTCAACTTTACTCACATGGCGTGAAGTCGTCGTACTGGAAGATGCCTATATTTCAAGTCAGCGTAACCATCTGGAAAATGTTGCCAACGCGCTTGATAAACAACTGCAATATAACGTTGATAAGTTATTATTTTTGCGTAACGGGATGCGCGAAGCCCTCGTTGCGCCGCTCGATTTCACCTCTCTGCGCAATGCCGTTACCGAGTTCGAACAACGTCGCGATGAACATGCCTGGCAGATAGAACTCAACAGACGACGTACCCTGCCGGTAAATGGCGTCTCTGATGCGTTAGTCAGCGAGGGGGATCTGCTTTCTCGCGAAAATGAATCCCTGGACAACGAAATTACCGCCGCGCTGGAAGTCGGTTACTTGCTGCGACTGGCGCACAACTCCTCGTCGATGGTTGAACAGGCGATGTATGTCTCGCGCGCCGGATTTTACGTTTCTACGCAGCCGACGCTGTTTATGCGAAGTGTGCCCGGGCGTTACTACGAATTTGTCACCCAACCCTGGTTTATCGGTCATTCACAACGAGAAAACCGCCAACGTGCGGTGCGTTGGTTTACCTCTCAGCATGACCATAACAATGTTACTGAACCACAAGTCACTGTAAGCGTGCCGGTTGACAGCAATAATTACTGGTATGGCGTGCTGGGAATGAGTATTCCCGTGCGTTCAATGCAGCAATTTTTACAAAATGCTATCGATAAAAATCTCGACGGTGAATATCAACTCTACGACAGTAAACTGAAATTATTGACCTCTTCCAACCCGGAGAATCCTACCGAAGATCTCTTTGATCCTCGCGAACTGGCATCACTTGCGCAGGCCATTGAACACGATACGCGCGGTGGAATCCGGATGAACAGTCGCTATGTTAGCTGGGAACGGCTGGATCATTTTGACGGGGTATTAGTGCGAATCCATACGCTTAGCGAAGGTGTGCGTGGTGATTTCGGCAGTATCAGCATTGCATTAACCCTGTTGTGGGCGCTCTTCACAACCATGTTACTTATCTCCTGGTATGTGATTCGCCAGATGGTCAGCAATATGTTTGTCCTGCAAAGCTCGTTGCAATGGCAGGCGTGGCACGACACTTTAACCCGCCTGTATAACCGTGGCGCACTGTTCGAAAAAGCGCGTCCGCTGGCCAAAATGTGCCAGACACACAAACATCCTTTTTCTGTCATTCAGGTCGACCTTGACCATTTTAAAGCGATTAATGACCGCTTTGGTCACCAGGCGGGCGACTGTGTGTTGTCACATGCTGCCGGATTAATTAGTCGTTCATTACGACCCCAGTATGTTGCCGGACGGGTTGGTGGTGAGGAGTTTTGTGTGATTCTGCCTGGCGCCAGCCTGGAGCAGGCAAAAGAAGTTGCCGAACATATTCGTCTGAAGCTGAATGAAAAAGAGATGTTGATTGCCAAGAGCAAGACTATCCGCATCAGTGCTTCATTGGGGGTGAGCAGCAGTGAAGAAACCGGTGATTATGATTTTGAACAATTGCAATCGCTGGCCGATCGTCGGCTGTATCTCGCTAAACAAGCAGGACGTAATCGGGTCTGCGCCAGTGATACCCCTTAACGGACGGTAAAAAAGTGATCCAACCCCTCGCGCCAGCCATCAGGACCTTCTCGCTGCGTTCGCCAGACACGAGGCGGATCCTCATTTTGCAGATGAATGCCTTCCCGGTTTAGCCCTTTCACAATGACCGCGTAATCCATCACTTCCAGTAATGGCGCGTCATTTGGACCATCGCCTAAGCCAAGCGTCGTCGGACGTTCTCCGCCTGATTGTTGATATGCCGCGATGATCCAGTTGGCGGCCTGATCTTTTCCGGCAGAGGCGTCCAACACATGCCAGAAGCGAGCGCCCTGGACAAACTGCAACCCTAACTCGTTCAGGCGAGCGGTAAATTGCGTCATTTGCTCGTCACTGTCGCGCCAGATGAGCGTGACCGAGGCTTCATGCAATTGCGTCAGCGCCGCCTGGCTACGGCTTAATCCAGTCCATTCAGCAATGGTTGTCTCATCGACATCATCAAAAGTGGTGAATTTGAAATGTTCTTTCTCGCGTAACGTATTCAACACCAGACTGATTTCACTATGGGCAATACCCGAGATGATACGGGGGAAACCATCTATATCTTGCCATTGATGATCCAGTTGGATCACCGCTCCGTTTTCGGCAATCAGCGGCAACCCTTGCAGACCCAGGATTTTTTGCAAGTACAGCATTTCCGCCGACGTTTTACTGCTGCAGAGAATCACTGGAACGTCTGCTTCTCGTAAACGGTTTAGCCAGGGAGCGGCAGGCTGCCAGTCATAGCTATGACTGTCCAACAGGGTGCCATCGAGATCGGTGAAAATCAGCAGTGGTTGTTGAATTGAAAGCATGGTAGCGCATACTCCCTTTACCAGGATGTTTCTCAAAATAGCACGATTTGTATTTGATCATTTTTTGGGAGCGATCCCGCCCGTAGCAGAGGCCATAAGGGGTGACGAAAGTCACAATTTCATTCATTAGTGATATTAATCATTCATGCAAAGAATATTTCCTTGTCAGCGAAAAAAATTGCAGATAAGGTGATGAACACATCAGATTTCCTGGTGTAACGAATTTTTTAAGTGCTTCTTGCTTAAGCAAGTTTGATCCCGACCCCCACAAGGGCCGGGATTTTTTTATGTCGCATTTAGCGGTTTACTTCCGAGACGCTAAAGTCATGAATATCCAGTTCAAAGGCATCCGCTAATTCACGCCATGTATGGTATTCACGACCATCGATACTGACGTGTTCTGAATCACTCTGGCTGCGATGAACTTCGCTTTCGCTAATTTCATTGATCGCCGCCAGCAGGGCATCGACATCGACGCTGACCTCACGTTTTGCGGTATCGCTGTACTCTTTTGCGGTTTTCATCATCTTTCCTCGCAACCGTTACTCATTTGATGCTGCTGGCCGTGATACACGCCTGGCATCTTTTAAGTATAGACCGTCGAGAAAATCAGCACTCGCGCTCATCCGGCGCTGCCAGCAAAAAGAAATTGTTCTACACTGGCACAAAGCCACAGGAGGAAAATGATGAAGGTGAATGATCGGGTAACAGTCAAAACGGATGGCGGTCCGCGTCGTCCTGGCGTGGTACTGGCAGTTGAGGAGTTTAGTGAAGGCACAATGTACCTGGTTTCGCTGGAAGACTACCCGCTCGGCATCTGGTTCTTTAATGAGGCAGGGCATCAGGACGGTATCTTTGTGGAGAAAGCAGAGTAATTTCATTCAACCTGACTGGTGGGAAACCACCAGTCAGAATGTGTTAGCGCATGTTGACAAAAATACCATTAGTCACATTATCCGTCAGTCGGACGACATGATAGATAACCTGTTTATTATGCGTTTTGATCTTACGTTTAATATTGCCTTTATGCGATGAAACGGTCTTGGCTTTGATATTCATTTGGTCGGAGATCTGAATGGTTCCCTGACCAGCCATCCACATTCGCAACATACTCGATTCGGTTCGACTCAATGATAACGTCGGCATATTTAAAACAGTGGCCATTGTTGTCTCTTTTTTCAGAATATCGCCAAGGATATCATCGAGAGATTCCGGTTTAATTGATTTAGAACTAATCAATAAATTTTTTCTGACCAACAGATATTCATCAAAATGAACATTGGCAATTGCCATAAAAACGATAAATAACGTATTGGGATGTTGATTAATGATGTGCTTGATACGCTGACTGTTAGAAGCATCGTGGATAAAACAGTCCTCATTAATAAACACCACTGAAGGGCGCTGTGAATCACAAGCGATGGCAAGGTCATCAACGGTTTCGATGTCGTTGATTTCTCTTTTTTTAACCCCTCTACTCAACAGATACCCGGTCAAACCTAGCCGGGTGTAACTACATAAATCCATAATAATCGTTGACATGGCATACCCTCACTCAATGCGTAACGATAATTCCCCTTACCTGAATATTTCATCATGACTAAACGGAACAACAAGCATCACCTAATGCGGCACTCTCGCGATTTTTCAGGCGGACTTACTATCCCGTAAAGTTCTTTATAATTTGCCTGGAATTGTCTTAAAGTAAAGTAAATGTTGTGATATGTGAGTGAGACTAAAATAAATATTGCGCCAGCGGAGTATCCTGGAAGATGTAGCCTGATTTTATTTTTCGGATAATCCTTAGGATAACACGATAAACATTACGGAATCATATTGCTGGAAATTCGCTAATAATATCGGCAAGCAAATTAAAAATTTCACTGAATAAATGTTCGCAAAACGGAGCAATTAACGGCATTAATGCTGCCATTAATGAAATACCGACCGTCAGAGTTAATGGAAAACCGATAACGAAAATTGATAATTGCGGAGCCATACGATTAAGTAATCCCAGCGCCAGATTCAGTGTCAGCAGCAGAGTAATAATCGGTAATGCCAGCATCAATCCGTTGAGAAAAATTAAACTTCCTGCTTTGGTGAGCGCCAGAAACGCATTGTTGTTAAGCTGCTCGCCCCCAATAGGCAGAGTGTGAAACGTATCGACCAGCAGCGAAATCAACCATAAATGGCCGTTAAATGTCAGGAACAACAGCAGAGCCAGCATATCCATAATACGCGCCAGAACGGGCATATTAAGATGGCTGCCTGGATCGACGAATGTCGCAAATGAAAGCCCCATTTGCAGACCGATAATTTCTCCAGCAGTTCGCACAGCGGCAAAGGCAAATTGCATGGTAAACCCAAGGGCAATGCCAATCAGGATTTGCTGCACCGCCAGCCACAGGGCATGGAACGAAAAAACGGGAACATCGTTGGCTGGTAATGCCGGGGCAATAGCGAAAGTGATCATCATCGCGAGTCCCAGTTTCACCCGTTTCGGTATACTACGTTCGCTTAAAATGGGCGCGGTGGAGATCAGCGCCAGCACGCGCAGCAATGGCCAGAAATACAGACTTAACCAGGAAAGCCATTGTTCGCTTGTTACCTGCAACATAGCACGCGCTACCCGATGATATACGGCAGGTTAGTGAACAAGGTGCGGACGTAATCCAGCAACAGGTTGAGCATCCACGGCCCGGCAATAATAATGGCGATAAATACGGCGATGATTTTCGGAATAAACGATAGCGTCATTTCGTTAATCTGCGTGGCAGCCTGCAAAATGCTGATAATAAGGCCAGTCACCAGCGCCACCAGTAGCAGCGGGGCGGCCAGCGCCAGAGCGACTTTCATCGCTTCCGTCCCCATCATCATGACCGATTCAGGTGTCATTTTGCCCCCTCTAACTATAAAAGCTCTGCGCCAGCGAACCGACCAGCAATTGCCAGCCATCCACCAGCACAAACAGCATCAGTTTAAATGGTAGAGCAATGGTCGCGGGGGGCACCATCATCATCCCCAACGCCATCAACACGCTGGCGATCACCAGGTCGATAATCAGGAAAGGAATGAAAATCGTGAAGCCTATCTGGAATGCGGTTTTCAGCTCGCTGGTCACATAGGCCGGTAGCAAAATGCGCATCGGCACGGCTTCCGGTCCCGGCAAGGGGCTGGTATTTGCCAGTCTGGCAAACAACCCTAAATCTGCCTCGCGGGTCTGACGCAGCATAAACTCACGCAGCGGTTGCGCCCCTTTTTCCAGCGCCTCCTGCATTGAGATTTTCTCTTCGCTGAATGGCTGGTACGCATCGACATAAATTTTGTCGATAACCGGTGACATAATAAAAAAGGTCAAAAACAGCGCCAGTCCCAGCAATACCTGGTTGGGCGGGGCGGAGGGGGTTCCCAGCGCGTTACGCAGTAAACCAAAAACGATGATGATGCGAGTGAAACTGGTCATCATCAGTAAAATCGCCGGAATAAACGTCAGCGAGGTGATGAACACCAGCGTCTGCACCGGAAGCGACCAGCTTTGTCCTCCGCCAGGCAGCGGTTGGCTGGTGATGCCAGGCAGTTGCGCAAAGGCGAGGGGGCTGACCAGCCAGAGAAGAGCAGGAGCGACAGATAACAGACGACGCATCAGGATCTCCCGTTACGCTTGAGCAAATTTTTCATTAGCGACTGGAAATCGGCCTGTGGCATCTCTTCCGTTGGCGCAGAAGGGGGAAGTTTATGCAACAGATTGATTTGCCCTGCGGTGACGCCGAGTACCAGTCGTGCATCTTCCACATCGATCACCACTACCCGCTCGCGCGCGCCAAGTGAAGCGCTGGCGCTGACTCTTAACCCGCGGGCGTCGCTGCGTTTGGCGGCAAATCCCAGCCGTTTCACCAGCCACGCTGCAGCGAGAATCAGGACAATAATGGCAATTAATGCGCCACTCACCTGCAGGAGCGGCGCGGTGGAAACCGGCGTGGTTGGTTGCACGGTGGCGTGGTTATTCATCACTAACGGCTCAGGCGGCGCATCCGCTCAGACGGGGTAATGATATCGGTGATCCGCACGCCATATTTATCGGCAACGACCACAACTTCGCCCTGGGCGATTAAATAGCCATTGATCAGAATATCCAGCGGTTCGCCAGCCAGACCGTCCAGCGCCACCACTGATCCTTGCGTCAGGCGCAACAGCTCTTTGATAGTCATTCGTGTGCGACCCAGTTCGACGGTCAGTTTGACCGGAATATCCATAATCAGGTCGATATCCTGCAATGTTCCACTGACGTCGCCGCCACCAAGCTGTTGGAACACCGCCTCAGTGGCGCTTTTGCCGCTGGTTGATTTTTGTTCGCTCAACGCTTCAGCCCACAGATCGTCCATTGCGCCGTTGTTGTCATCGGCCGGATTATTCAAGTCACTCATTTGGGCTGTTCCTCGTTCAGAGAATTCAAAATCGGGTTAATCAAATGTTCTATCCGTAACGCATACTGGCCATTGATGGTGCCGTACTGGCTGGTCAGCACCGGAACGCCGTCAACGTGCGCGATGATACGATCGGGTTTTTCTATCGGCAGGACATCGCCGGGTTTCAGTTTCAAAATCTGCGACAGGCGCAGCGAAATATCGGCAAAGTTGGCGATCAACTCCAGTTGTGAATGCTGTACCTGACGCACCAGATTATCGCGCCAGTTCTGATCTTCATTACGCGAGTTTTCCAGTGGCGGGTTAACCAACAATTCCCGCAGCGGCTCGATCATGCTGAATGGCAGGCAGATATTAAATTCACCGGTCAGGTTGCCAATTTCGACATGAAAAGGCGTATTAACCACAATGTCGTTTGGTGAGGTGGTGATATTGGTAAATTTCACCTGCATTTCCGAACGTACATACTCGACTTCCAGCGGATTAATCGCCTTCCAGGCGTCGCTATAGCCTTCAAGCGCCAGCTTTAACATGCGGTTGATGACGCGCTGTTCGGTATGGGTAAACTCGCGACCTTCCACTTTGGTAGGGAACCGACCATCGCCGCCAAACAGGTTATCCACGGCAATAAATACCAGGCTTGGCGAGAACACCACCAGTCCTGTGCCGCGCAGCGGTTTCAGGTGGATAAGGTTAAGGTTGGTCGGCACCGGCAGGTTGCGGGCAAATTCATGATATGGCTGGATACGGATCGCCCCGACGGTGATGTCCGGGCTACGACGCAGCAGGTTAAACAGCCCCATGCGGAAATGTCGGGCAAAACGTTCATTAATGATTTCCAGCGCCTGCAAACGTTCGCGCACAACCCGTCGTTGCGTATTGGGATCGTAAGGCCGAATGTCATTGTCGCTGGTCACGCCGGAAGTCGGTTCGTCTTTGACCTCGCTGTCGCCATTCAACAGTGCATCAATTTCAGCTTGAGAAAGAATACTATCGCCCATGTCGTTATCGCAGAATAAAAGCGGTATACAGCACGTCGGTGACATCCTGTTTCGGTTGCCCGGCAACAAGCGGGGTGGAGAGTATGGCTTTAATCGCGGCAATCAGCTTTTGCTTGCCTTCTTCGGTTGCCAGCACGGCGGCATCCTGACGCGAAAACAGTAACAGCAAGCGACTACGAACTTCCGGCAAATACTCGCTCAGGCGCGAACGGGTGGTTTCATCTTTTAGTCGCAGAGTAATACCGATATAAAGCACACGATCCGCATCGCCCAGGTTGACCGTAAAAGTGTCCAGTGCGTAGAAGACCGGTGAGGGCATGACATGTTGCTGCGCATTGTCGTCAGTCGCCGCCTGATGCGAGTGCCAGTAGCTGTACCCCGCGCTGGCGCAGGCCGCGAGAGTAATGAATACCAGAATCGGGAACCAAAGCGATCGCTTGCTTTTCTTGCTTATCGCGTAATCAGTCATGTGTTGCGGTCTTCCTGTGTCGCTACTGCTTATCGGCTAATTATCCTGTGTCTTGATCGCGACAAAGCGGGGAAAAGACGCAGATTAAGGGGTTACCTCTGACGTTAGGCGAAAATATCAACGCCACTGTTGCCTGCTACACGCCCTCGTAAAGAGGCAGAAATTGGCAGTGCATCGTCATCTTCGCCAGCCTGGCGTTCATGGTTTATTGTGCGCTGGCCTTGCTGTTGCTGAGACGCCGCCTGTTGCTGACCGCTAGAACTTTCGCCGCTGATATTGCTCTGCCCCAACTGAATACCGCTTTCTGCCAGTTGTGTACGCAGTACCGGAAGAGCCGCTTCCAGGGCGGCGCGCACGTGCTGATGCGGCGAAACCATCTGGATTTGCGCCTGGTTGTCATCCACTTTGAGGGAGATGTGCACTTCACCTAAATCCTGCGGGTGCAAACGCAATTCAGCGCTTTGTTGCCCCTGACGGGTAAACAGTGAAATATGTTGGCTTAAGGATTGTTGCCATTCATGGGAACCCAGCGGGGCACTCAAAACAGGCGCTGCGACGGTGGGCAGAGGCTGCGTCTGGTGTGGAGTGATTAGCGGGCTGGCAGCAGCAGTCACTGGCGAAGGTGTGCTGATGACTTCCGCTTTGCTCTGGGCTTCAGCTACCAGCGGTGTTAATGGCTGGACTGACGCTTCAGCGGTGTCGCCAGGCTGTGCTGTTGTGCGTTGCGCAGAAGTCAGTTTTGTGGGGTGTGCTGGCTTTTCTGTCGGTAACACGGTTGATGGTGTGTCAGTTACTTTGGGCGTATTGTCAAAACCCGGCAACATTGCGAAAAGGGCGCTCAGGCTGGCCGCGGCGTCTTCATTAAGATCATCCGCTTTTTCGTCTTTTGCCGTGTCTTTGTCTGGCACCGCAGCCAGCGTAATCGCCTGAGCGGTGATTAATGGTGTTGATGTGGATTGTTCGTCGTTGATGACGGGCTGTGTTCCATCCACAGAGATCCGTAAATCCGGTTGTTGCGCGTCGTTCTGAATATCGCTGACCAGCGGCTCGACTTTGATGACAAGTTTATCTGTCGCCACCAACAATGGGGGCGTAGATTTGTTGTTTGTTGTCTCGCCTGCTAATGCTCCGCTCAACAAAACGAGAAAATCTTGTGCGCTATCGGTGGCTTTACCGCCGGACAGCGTGGTGGTGTCAACGTCAGCGGTAATCAAGGGCGCTAAGCGAATCATTCTGGTTTCCTCATGGCGGCGCGCTGGGCAAACTCATCCATCTTTTTCTGGTCGAGGCGGTTTTCTGCTAACAGTGCCGCCGTGGATTGCCGTTCCTGCAGTGTCTGCCAGGCCTGCAAACGTTGTTTCTTTTCCCGCCAGTTATTCAGGGCAAC
Organism: Escherichia sp. TW09308; assembly: GCF_000208565.1. Classification (NCBI taxonomy): domain Bacteria; kingdom Pseudomonadati; phylum Pseudomonadota; class Gammaproteobacteria; order Enterobacterales; family Enterobacteriaceae; genus Escherichia; species Escherichia sp. TW09308. The sequence goes on from NZ_AEME01000001.1 coordinate 76,114, forward strand.
ATCAACTTTCTGTGTCCACTGTGTAAGTTGCTGGTGGTGCTGAGTAATGGCTTTTTCCAGCGTCTGGATAAATTGCTGATAATTAATCCAGCGATTGCTGGTCATTCCTGCACTCATATCGCTATTCAGGTTGTTACGATATTCATTCTGATAATCGATCAGCATTTTGAGTTGCTCTTCTGCCTGCTGGCATCCGCGACGCATTTCACCCAACAGTCGTGCGGCGTTATCCACCTCTTTTTCTGCCAGATCTTTCAGGGTCGCCAGTGCGCCATGTTCTGCCATCTGCTGTTATCTCCTGAGTTATGACACCGTTGGGAAAATGTGCTCCAGCCCCTGGAGAGAGTCTTCCCAGTCCGCGCGTTCAAAAATGCCTTGTTGCAAATAGCCCTCAAGCTGCGGCCATAAGGCGATGGCTTTATCGAGCATGGGATCGCTGCCTTTGGCATAAGCACCAACGCTGACCAGGTCGCGGTTGCGCTGAAAACTCGACAACAACTGTTTGAATGTGCGCACCCGCGCGTAATGTTGCTCGCTGATCAGTGCTGTCATTGCACGGCTGATTGACGCTTCAATATCAATTGCCGGATAGTGTCCGGCTTCCGCCAGACGACGAGACAGTACGATGTGCCCGTCGAGGATCGCCCGCGCGGAGTCGGCAATCGGATCTTGCTGATCATCACCTTCGGTGAGCACGGTATAAAAAGCGGTAATCGAGCCGCCGCCGCTGATGCCGTTTCCGGCACGCTCGACCAACGCCGGTAGTTTGGCGAATACCGATGGAGGATAGCCTTTGGTGGCAGGCGGTTCGCCAATCGCCAGCGCAATTTCACGCTGAGCCATCGCGTAGCGGGTGAGGGAATCCATAATTAGCAACACATGCTGACCCCGATCGCGAAAATCTTCGGCAATGCGCGTGGCATAGGCGGCACCTTGCATTCGCAGGAGCGGAGAAACATCGGCTGGTGCGGCAATCACCACCGAGCGCGCACGCCCTTCAGCACCGAGGATATTCTCAATAAAATCTTTTACTTCGCGTCCACGTTCACCAATTAAACCAACGACAATCACATCTGCACGGGTGTAACGCGCCATCATCCCCAGCAACACACTTTTGCCGACGCCGGAACCGGCAAACAGCCCCATACGCTGCCCGCGTCCGACGGTAAGCAGGGCATTGATTGGACGCACGCCCGTATCCAGCACGTGCTCAATCGGCGTACGTTGCAATGGGTTAAACGGCGGGGTAATTAATGCACCGGTTTCAGTCGTATCGGGAGAGGGCTGGCCGTCGAGTGGTTTACCGCTACCGTCCAGAACGCGACCTAACAACGCCGGACCGAGCGGTAATTGCTTGCCGCTTTGCAACCCTTGTGGGGAGATGTTTTTGGCATAAACGCGTGCGCCAGGCAGTACACCTTCCACTTCCTCCAGCGGCATTAAAAACAGCCGTTGACCGTTAAAGCCAACCACTTCGCTTTCCACTTCGTGAGTTTCAGCGCCGTTCTGGCGTTCAATCACACAGGTTGCGCCGAGCGGTAGTTGTAATCCGGTGGCTTCCAGCACCAGCCCGGTGGCGCGGGTTAATCGCCCGTAGCGGCGTACCGCAGGAAGTTGCGCAATTTTGGCTTCAAAGCTATCCAGCGAGGTTAACCAGCGTGTCAGGCGAGTGGTCATCACACCACTCCAGGTGCTGCCAGACGGCAGAGTTCTTGCCAACGGGTGGCGACACTGGCATCGAGATCGCCTTCATCGGCAGAGACTTTACAACCGCCGGGATGCAGAGTTGGATCGCCGCGCAACCGCCAGCCGTGCAGGCTTAACGTTGCGCCAAGCATCTCATCGACGCGTTGCAGGTCATCCGGATGCACGCGTAACTGTGGTTTGCCGCTGAATAACGGTTCCTGCTGTAGCAACTGCTGGATCTGTTTGATCAGTGCCTGGCTGTCCACCGTGGGCGTCTGACCGATCACCTGACGCGCCGCCTCCAGAGCCATTTGCATCAGCCGCGAAGCTATCACGCTATCCAGCGCGTCAAGGGTGGTCTGGAATTCGCTGACCAGTTGCTGCATCCGCGCATGAATCGGTGCTTGCTGAGATTTCGCCTGCACCAGTCCTTGTTCCAGCCCCTGTGCCAGACCCTCCTGATAGCCTTGTTCATGGCCTGTCTGGCGACCTTCGGCAATCCCCGCCTGATAACCTTGCTCGTGAGCCTGCATTTGCAGTTGTGCCAGTTGTTGTTCAAGGCTGGGTTCGATCTCTTCAGTGACGGTTTCTTCCGGCTCCATCAGCGGCACAAACTCTGCCTGTGGCGGCGCAAGATCGTCAGGCGTCCAGGTTTTCCACGGCAGGTTATCAGACATAGGTGTCCTCGCCGCTGCCAATCACCATTTCGCCAGTTTCGGCAAGGCGGCGCACAATCAGCAGAATCGCTTTCTGCTCGTTCTCCACCTGCGACAAACGTACCGGACCACGGTTGGCGAGGTCGTCGCGCAGGATATCGGCGGCGCGTTGCGACATATTGCGCAGGAACTTCTCGCGCAGTGGCTGTTCGGCACCTTTCAGGGCGATCAGCAGCGATTCGGAATCCACTTCCTGCAACAGACGCTGGATACTGCGATCGTCGACATCCACCAGATTTTCGAACAGGAACATTTCGTCGATGATTTTCTGCGCCAGCTCACCGTCAAATTCACGCACGGCGGTAATAACCGCCTCTTCCTGCTGGGTTTTCATCAGGTTGATAATTTCGGCTGCTGTTCTCACGCCGCCCATTTTGCTGCGTTTGAGATTCTGACCGTCGAGCAGACCATTCAGCACTTCGGTCAGTTCCGCCAGCGCGGCAGGCTGTACACCGCCAAAGGTGGCGATACGCAGCATCACGTCGTGACGCAGACGTTCATCGAACAACGCCAGAATATCGGCGGCCTGGGCGCGCTTCAGATGTACCAGAATGGTGGCGATAATCTGTGGATGTTCATCGCGAATAAGATCGGCGGCACTCTGCGGCTCCATGAAGTTGAGCGTTTCTATGCCGCTGGCGGTGTCGCGGGTTTCGAGAATATCTTCCAGCAGGCTGGCGGCACGCTCTTCGCCCAGCGCTTTCACCAGCACCGAACGCAGATAATCGTTGGCGTTAATATTCAGGGCGGCGAACTGTTCAGCTTCTTGTTCAAACTCCGCCAGCACTTCAGTTAACTGTTTATTGGAGATCTGCGTGACATTTGCCATCGCTGCGCTCAGGGTTTGCACTTCGCGCTGGGAGAGGTGCTTGAACACTTCAGCCGCCCGATCTTCGCCAATGGTCATTAGCAAGATGACGCTTTTATCGGTGCCTGTCAGGTTACTCATGATCGTTATTTATCCACTGGCGAATGACCAGCGCTACTACGCGCGGATCGTTATCAGACATGTCACGGATACGCTGGCTCATTACTTCCGCTCCCAGACGTTGGTTAGCACGGCGTTGCTGCAATTGTTCGTCTTTGCTGAGGCGTACTTCCACCGCATCTTCCACTTCCTGGCGAGCCTGTGGCTGCTGTTGTACGGCGCTCACCGCCTCGGCGCGGCGTGTTAACTGCGGGCGTACCGCTTTACGCCACAGCAGCCACGCCACCAGTAGCACCAGCAACCAGCGTCCGGCAGCCAGCAGTTGATCGATAAACACTTGTTGTTGCCAGAACGGCAGTTCTCCACCGCTTTCGTCACCGCTGTTGAAGGGGGAGTTGACGACATTGAGTGAATCGCCGCGCTTTTCAGAAAAGCCCATCGCCTCGCGGGTCAGATCTTCAATCTGCTTCATCTGTTCGGCGCTCAGTGGCAGCGGTTTACCATCCGGCAGCGTTTTGTAATTCACCACGACGGCGACCGACAAACGTTGCACGTCGCCTACGTTCATTTTGGTATGACGAATAGTGCGATCGACTTCGTAGTTGCTGGTTTCATTACGCTGGGTGCTGCGCGGGCCGCTATTACTGGTGGTGCTTGTTTGTTGCTGACGGTTGTTTTGATTTGCCGGAGGCGTACTGATTGGCGCGTTATTGGCAGGCGCGGGCTGATTCGATAATGCGCCAGGCACGCCGCCAGGGTAACCGGAACCGCTTTGTTCGCTCTCATTCAGTTGACGGGAACGGAGCGCCGCCTGTGACGCATTGCCATTAGGGCGATACTGTTCTTCGGTTTGCTCTTTACTGGCGAAATCCAGTTGTGCCGTCACCTGAGCGTGAATATTGCCGTTGCCGACAACTGGTGACAGGATCGCTTCAATACGCCGCTGAATGCGACCTTCGACATCACTGGCATATTTTAACTGGACGTCATTAAGATCGCGCCCGCTGGTGCTGGACTGGGTTAACAGATGCCCACCCTGATCCACCAGCGTGACGTTACCCGGTGGCAATCCGGCTACCGCACTGGAAACCAGATGCACAATGGCACTGATTTGCCCTTCATCCAGCGCGCGACCAGGTAAAAGATTTACCGTCACTGATGCCGAAGGGGATTTTTGTTCACGGACAAATAAAGACGGTTTCGGCATCGCCAGATGCACGCGCGCTCCTTTTACCGGGCCGATAGTTTCGATGGTACGGGAAAGTTCACCTTCCAGCGCTCGCTGATAATTCACCTGTTCGCTGAACTGGCTGATACCAAACTTTTCCTGATCGAGCAGTTCAAAACCGACCGCGCCGCCTTTAGGCAAGCCTTGCTGTGCCAGACGCAGACGTAGCTCGTGAACTTTATCTGCCGGAACTTCAATCGCGCCGCTGGCTTCGCTGAAGCGGTAAGGAATATTCATTTGTGTCAGTTGGCTGACGATCGCACCGCCATCCTGATCGGAAAGATTGCTGAATAACGTGCGGTAATCAGGGGCTTTTGCCCACAGAATTAACGCGACCATCACTGCAACCGCCGCGGAGGCAGCAACAACCAAAGGTATTTTCGGATTTGCGCGCAGGCGATTAAGCCACTCAAGAGATTTTGTCTGGGCTGCAGTCGCATTCATCGCGCACCTCGTGGCAGATGATAGACAGCGGTATTGGCAAAGTGGAACAAGACGCACTCCCGGGTCAGCAAACTCGAAAAATTAACGGCCTCATTATTTGTGGTTTTATTTTTTTCTATGCGCCAATTAACCCATTTTTTTGTCTCTATTTAGCGCCTTTATCTTATTGACTTACTGGTAGGCTCTGCTACCAAGAATTGTCCGGGAGATGAATATGTCAGCGATACAGGGGATTGAAGGGGTTATCAGCCAGTTACAGGCCACGGCGATGAGTGCGCGTGCGCAGGGGACTCTGCCGCAACCGACCATCAGTTTTGCCGGACAGCTTCATGCTGCGCTCGATCGCATTAGCGATACGCAAACCACCGCCCGCACACAGGCAGAAAAATTTACCCTCGGTGAACCCGGCGTAGCGCTAAACGATGTGATGACCGAGATGCAAAAAGCGTCGGTTTCGATGCAAATGGGGATTCAGGTGCGTAATAAGCTGGTGGCAGCGTATCAGGAAGTGATGTCCATGCAGGTGTAGGTTTTGTAACCTGTTGACTATGAGAGTGAAAAGAAGCGCGGCTGTCGGATTGGAGCCGCGGGACAAGGTCCAAAATTATCTAAGAGTTGTTGAATTTCCCAGCTTCTGTTGAAGCATATGCATCTTACTAATAACTAAAAAAGGTTTAAACTAAAAAATTAACCGTATTTTTAGGTAAGTCTTACCGACATATCCTCACCGCATTCAGACGGTTAAAGAAGCCGTATTTAGCGCGTAAACAGGGCGCGGGGGTGTCCCTTATGCCAGCAGATTCAATCGGGTGGGAAGACTCCGGGTCATATTTCATGTGGCAGGAACAGCGTCATAGACAGCCTCTGTCTGTTACTGACAGTTATCCTCAGGTACAGGAAAGCAATGACGGGGATAGCCCCGTCAATTTCTGTTTACTCAATCTGTATGTTGACGCTGTATTTTTTTACTTTGTTTTTACGAGCGTCATTACGGGTTTGAAGCACTCTTAGCTCATATTTACCGGAAGCGGGAAGGATGTACTGACCATTGTCATCAAGCTCGGGAGAATATCTGGAGAGATCAACAGAGTCGCTAATTCCTGGCCCAAAGAGGACAATATCAGCCCCCTCATTGGAGATACTGATATGCACCTTCTGGCCTTTTTTGGCATAGAAGTTATATGTGTCGTAATCGTACCCCTTTATCTCTCCTGAGTATTGGGCGCTACTATGCCCCTTTCTGAACTCAACATTAATGTCCTTGCCAGCGGCAGAGGCCGTTGAGGTTAGCAGTGCAAAAAGAAAAATGGCTTTACCTATGGCATTGATTTTCATGTGTGTTCTCCTCAGTCAGGGTAAAACTGTTCGCTGTTATAATATAACAATTTTTGGCAGGCATTTTCCATGAACTTACCGTCTGGGAGCTGCTATGGAGCGTGAGTGGTGTCAGAGAAGAGAAAATCAAGCCAGAGATAATCTGACAGATACCTGTACGGATAACTGTCAGATCTGAAATGAGCTAATACATCTAAATTAAGGGTTTATTGTTCTCAACATCTTCAATATATAAGAGTGTATTATCGATAGAATAGTAACGACGTTTATTATCGTTAACGTCAGTAACCCACCGGAAGACACCCGCATTCGCGAGCGTTATACAATATTCCCGAAAAGTAGATCTTCTGGCAATGTGAGTCCGGGCTGCTTTTATTACTTGCTCAGGGTTCTTAGTGGCACTGACTTTTAATAGATTTCTGCTTCCTCTTATTAACAATACCTTGTCATCGTGTGTAACGATCCTAATGTTATCTGTAGCAAGATAGTAAATGTAATGCGCAATATGATGACGTTTTAACTCTGTGTAAAACCAGGAAAAGTTTAGCTCCGTTCTCACTTGCTCAAACATCTTTTGGAAAATAGCAACCTGATCCATCAGGGGGAATAATCTCTTGTTGGTTGTGAGAGTTTGTAGTTTGCATGATTGGTGCTATTCCTTCAATCAGATCCGATGACTTAATGTTGTCTCTGTACTGCATTCATGATTTCCCGTTATTACTGGCAGCGCAGTAAGACAAAATCATTACAATAAAAGCTTTCAACGGCGCATTTTTTCAACGGTTGTAGTTGGTGATAAAGACGTACTAAATGTAGGGTTATGGTGCGTGTGTTTGGTTAGGTTTTGCTATTCGTTCTTCAGTGTTGTTTTTATTAAATGTTATGTTATAACATTATGTGATGTTGAAGCGGGAGGACAAACTGGACGATGATTGTTAATAAATTGGCTTTTGCTCTGGGGTTACTATTAGCAGGCAACTATGCACTTGCTCATGGGCATCATTCACATGGGGCACCACTGACAGAAATGGAACAAAAAGCAGCAGAGGGTATTTTTGATGATAATAACGTGAAGGATAGATCCCTCGCTGATTGGGAGGGTATTTGGCAATCGGTGTACCCCTTGCTTCAAAGTGGTGATCTTGATCCTGTCTTTAAAATGAAAGCAGAAAAAGAACCGGGTAAATCATTCGCAGATATTAAAGCCTACTATCAGAAGGGATACATAACAGATGTTGACACAATTGGCATCGAAAATGGTGTTATGGAGTTCCATCGAGGGGAGGAGATGACTTCCTGTAAATATAATTACAGTGGGTTTAAAATACTGACATATAAATCAGGGAAGAAAGGTGTGCGTTATCTGTTTGAGTGCCGGGAACCAGCCAGTAAAGCCCCTAAGTTTGTGCAGTTTAGTGATCATATTATTGCCCCTCGTAAATCATCCCATTTTCATATATTTATGGGGAATACGTCACAACAGCAGTTACTTGAAGAAATGGACAACTGGCCAACTTATTATCCTTATCAGTTACAGACGAAAGAAATTGTGGATGAGATGCTTCACCACTAATTCATTCCTGCGTGGTCATAAAATATTGAGACTATTTTTCTGATATACCACGGACTTTCTGTACGTCCACAATGGAGAATTCGTAGCAAAGATACTCCCGCTGCCTGAAACAGCGGGAGAAAAGATTACTTCTGAATTAAATAACGAATGGTCGGCCCGTCTTGTTGGATATCCAGTACGGTATAGCCGTGGTTACGTGCGTCCAGTGGAATATTATTAATTGACTGCGGACAGTCGCTGACCACTTCGAGGATCTCGCCTTTTTTTAACTGCGGCATCGCCTCAAGGGTCGCGACCGCCGGATAAGGGCAGGGTTCGCCCACCATATCAAGACGGTAATCAGGAACGATATTTTTCATGCAATCTCCTTAGCAGTTTGCAGCGCCGCGCGGCGGAAGAAGCGTTTCTCCCAGCCGATAATCAACATCAGGGCAGCGAACAACAGTAAATATGTCACCAGCAGGCCGCCCATTGGGCCAAAGGTTTTCAGCAGGTTGATTTTGTCCCAGTCGGTGGCCAGTGCCGGGGCGAAGTCATCCCAGTAATAAGCCAGAATCGTTGAGCCGATAACATTACCCAGCCCAACCCACCAGTAGTGCACCTGGCCTTCCACTGCACGGTACATCCAGCCAGTTTCGCAGCCGCCCGCCAGCACAATACCAAAGCCAAACAGTAACCCGCCAATGACGGCGTTCGGGCCAGCCCACATGATTTTCGGTTCTACACCTAACTGTACGTAACTGAAAATACCGATGGCACTTACCGCCATACCGATAATGATCGCTTTCGCCATATGGGTACGCCCGGTGATCCACATATCGCGGAACGCCGAAGTAAAGCAGATTTGCGCGCGTTCAATCAGTAAGCCAAAGCCGACGCCAAACAGCATTGCCAGCCCCAGCTTCGGTTGATTCATCGCCGTTAACAGCGCCCAGCCCAACATGCCAAAAAAGACCAGCATCCCGAGGCGGAAACGACGCCGTGCCTGATCTGGTTTTTGTGTTAGCGGTGAGGCGGCAGAGACTTTTTGCATTTTTACCGGGATACGGAAGACTGGCAGCAGAGTAAAGCGTGCACCAAACCATGAGCCAATGGCGGTGGCGATGGCAAAGAACCAGGCGTGCAGTGAGAACTGCGGAATGCCAGTGAAAAATGCAGCCAGGTTACAGCCCATCGCCAGACGCGCGCCGAAACCAGCGATAATCCCGCCAATAATAGCCTGCATAATGCGGATACGGCTGCGCGGCATACGTAATTTAACGTTGTTGGCCCACAGAGCCGCGGCAAAACAGCCGCCAAACATACCAAGAATCATCATCCCGTCAATGCGGGTTAATGGCGATCCTTCCAGATGGATAATTTTAAAATAGCCCCACTCTTCGGCATGGACGCCAAACAGTTGCAGGAGCTGACCACCCCAACGGGTAAATTCGCCGGTAACAGCCCAAAAGGTGCCGGTGATGCCAAAATAATAAGTGGAGAGAATACCCGCCGCGATGACCGCAGGGATGGGGGCCCAGAATTTAATCAACCAGGCTTGTTTGAATTGCTGCCATGACATGTATATAGCCTCTGAACTCAGAAGGTTTGAAACAAGAGCCGCGAATAATACACCAGACAAATTCTTTTTCGTGGTAATAATTCACAAAAATAATGGTTAGATCAAATTTCTCTTTGGGCCTGGAAAGGCTGGCAGCATCAAGGCATTAATGCCACAATCTTCTTTTCTTCTCATGCAGGATGAATGATGAAAAAACTCGCAATTGCAGGCGCACTTATGCTGCTGGCTGGCTGTGCCGAAGTTGAAAATTATAACAATGTTGTGAAAACGCCCGCGCCAGACTGGCTGGCGGGCTACTGGCAGACTAAAGGGCCGCAACGTGCTCTGGTCAGCCCGGAAGCGATAGGTAGCCTGATTGTCACTAAAGAGGGTGATACGCTGGATTGCCGTCAGTGGCAGCGGGTGATTGCTTTACCGGGTAAGTTGACGCTGATATCTGATGATCTCACTAACGTTACTGTCAAACGTGAACTGTACGAGATTGAGCTTGACGGTAACACTATTGAATACGATGGCATGACGATGGAACGCGTGGATCGACCAACGGCTGAATGTGCTGCTGTGCTGGAAAAAGCGCCGTTGCCGACGCCACTACCGTAATGAAATATCCCCGGTTTGCCGCCGGGGATGTGTTTAAATCACCTCTTCGATAACCCACACACTGACGCTACCGCCGTTGCAAAAAAAGGTCGCTTCGCCATTTTCATCGGTCACCACGCTCTCTTGCCGATTGCCCAGAAAATCACGCCAGGTTTTATTGCCGTAATTCTCTCCCAGATGAATGGTTTTTTCGCCATCGTCACCGTTTGACATCACCACCACACAGCCTGGATATTCGTCGGTGCCGCTGCGACTAAAGGCAATACAGTTCGGATGATCGAAAAATAACGTCTGTACACCGTGGGCGAAGCGCTGGCGGGCGAGGATTAACTCATCGAGCTGTTCGATTATTGGCATATCTATCGGATAGGTTTGCCCGTCACCGCCGACATCTTCGTAATGAGCACCGTACAGATCAGGGTAGAACACTGAAGGGACGCCATTTTCCCGCAGCAAAATAAGGGCATACGCCAGCGGTTTAAACCACGGTTCTACCGGAGCTTCAAGGGCTTGTAACGGTTGGGTATCGTGGTTGGCGACCAGTGTAACGGCATGGAAAGGATCGGCTTCCACCAGCGTACCGGTGAATATCTGCGTCATATCGTAGTTGCTCCCCATTCGGGATGCTTCATGGAATTTCATTTGCAGCGGCGCATCAAATAGCATGGTTTTGCCTTCTACCTGGGCAATATATGTTTGCAGCTTATCTACTTCACGCGACCAGTATTCCGCCACAATAAATAGCGGTTTTGGCGCGACTTCCTGCACGTGTTCGATCCACTCTTTATAAAACCAGGCTGGAATATGTTTTACTGCGTCGAGACGAAAACCGTCGCACTGCGTTTGCTCCATCACCCAGCGTGCCCAGTATTTAAGCTCTTCCGTGACGGCATGGTTGCGAAAATCGATATTTTCGCCCATCAGATAGTCGAAATTACCTAACTCATCATCAACCTGGTCATTCCAGCCTTCGCCGGTGTAGTCGTTGACGATTTTAAAAATGCCATCTTCGTTTGGATTTTCGATATGGTCGATGCCGCTAAAACATTTGAAGTCCCAGATGAACTGCGAGTATTGACCGGCACGAGCCGGGAAGGTGTAACGGGTCCAGCCTTCGCACTCAATGATTTCATCATCAATTTGCGTGCGATCATCTGCATTGACGCGCTGTACGCGAATGGCTTCTTTTTCGTCAGCCCCCATTTTGTGGTTGACGACCACGTCCAGCAGTACGGCAATGTCATTGCGTTTGAGTGCGTCAATGGCCGCCAGCAACTGTGCTTTATCGCCATATTTGGTGGGGATGCTGCCTTTCTGATCAAACTCGCCTAAATCAAATAAATCATAGGAGTCGTAGCCAACAGAATACCCGCCCGATGCGCCTTTATAGGCGGGCGGCAGCCAGATCATATTGATACCAATATCATTTAAACCGTCGGCGCGCTCGGCCAGTTCAGGCCAGAGCTTGCCGCCTTCCGGGTAATACCAATGAAAACATTGCAACAGCGTGGGGTTACGCATTCTTCGACTCCGCTCAAGGGGAACATTAGAAGCGTAGCCGTAATCGGATTATTCGCGAGCAATCAGCTCTTTAAGCTTCAAAAGAGATTTTCCTGCGGCGCCAGCACGTAGCCACCCTGATCGCCGTAGGTGCTTAACACCGATTTTTGCATTGATGACTGACCGACCAGTTTCGCCAGTTCATCCATCCGAATCTGCAATAACTGTTTTACTTTGTTTTCGTTTTCCAGAACGAGGCGCAGCATAGGTCTGAGTTGCTCCTGGATCATGGCAGAGGGTTCCATTTCTTCCGTTAAGTGTGCAATTTTTTGCACCGCATTGACATATTCCATTTCGCTGGCGATGAGTTCATCCCACCGTCCTTCTGTCGCCAGGCGTAACATGAGCTGGCTTTTTTCGACGAGTTGTTGCCAGGCAAAATACAAGTGCGGTGCATGGTTCATCAGACAGGGTCCTGAATCAATGAAGGGGAGAGTAGAGACTCTTTCCAGGCATCGGCAAGATTGCGCATTAAAGTTTCCACTTCTGCGACTGCGGAGACATCGTTGCGTAAATTAGCTTGCAGCAAACGCCTGATCATATAGCTATAGAGTGCAATCAAATTCTGGGTTAATTCGTCCTGACTTTCTTCGTCAAGACTGAGTCTCAGCCCGTTCTCAATAATGTTGATCGCTTTTGACAAAGAGACGCCTTTGCCTTCCTGATTGTTGTCCTGCATAAACAAGCGCGCTCTTACCAGCGCACTCAACACGCCGTCAAATAGCATGGTGACCAGTTGCTGTTGGCTGGCACTCATTACGGCGCTTTCGACGCCAATTTGTGCGTAGGCCTGGGTGCCTTTTGCGCTGTACATTGTCTCTCCTGAGATTATTTCGAACTACTATTTGAGGTGTCGAACTGTTGTGTCAGATAGCTGCTGGTGGAGTTCAGCGAGTTCATTAACACATCTAATTGGGTGAACTGGGCTTTATAGCGCGCCATTAATGTATCGATGCGTTCGCTGGCGGCATTGTATTGATCGGTCAAATTGTTCAGCGTTTTGCTGACGCCATCTTTTGCGGCCTGGATTATCCCGGTGGAGGAGAGCCAACTGGTCAGGTTGCTGCTAATGCTGGTGGTTACGCCTGTACTTTTACCGTCACCAATAAACATTTCACCGACGCCAGCAGCATCTTTTTTCAGCGCTGTTTGCAGTTTGTCGGTCGCTATTTCCAGCTTTCCGGTACTGGCATCGCTGGTAATGCCAATTTGTGCCAGCGTTTTATAGTTTGAACTGCTGTGGGTATTGGCGAGCAAGGTTTTAAGCTGAGTCTGGATGGTACGCAGTGTGGAGTCACCGAGTAATGCACCATTGCTGGAATCCTGGTTTTCAGCACCGGCATCGACGGCTGTGTATTTCGTTAAGTTGCTGAAGGTATCCTGTAATGCGTTATAGGCATCCACCCACGCTTTAACCGCATTTTCAGCTTTGGATGTATCTTTACTGATGGTCAGTGTCTGATTACCGGTGGTGACGTCATTCAGGTTGAGGGTGATATCTTCCAGCGCGTCACTGATAGTATTGCTGCTGTTTTCAATCTCAACGTTATTGACCGTCAGTTTGGCGTTCTGCGCGGTGACGCTTTCAACCATGCCATTGCTGCTATCACCCGAAGTTCCGTTGTAACCCATAAAACTTTGCAGGGTGCTGTCACCGCTGACGCTGAGCTTCATGGCGTTGTCGCTACCGGTATCATTGGCGGTGATGGACAAACGATACTCGCCGTTACCCACATTGATAATACTGGCGCTGACACCAGCTTTGGCGTTGTTAATGGCATCGCGAATGCCGGAGAGCGACGAATCAGCCGCACTGATATCAATCGTGACCGGATCTTTACCGCCGCCTTGCTGGATGGTCAGTACGCTATCGCTGGTGGCGATGGCGGCTTTACTGTCTTTTTGACTATTTTGGGTGGTCAGCGTCTGCGCCTGCGCCAGTTGGCTGACGCTAATGGTGTATTTCCCGGCAATCGCGCTGCCCGTGGTCGTGGCGCTGAAAGCTGATGAACTGCTGGTGGTTGAGGTGGCGGTAAATAAATCGGCTTTATTCAGTGCTGTATTGGCCGTCTGGAAACTCTCCAGCGCGCTTTTCAGCGTCCCGTAAGCGCTCAGTTTCGCGGTGTAAGAACTTTGCTGTTTCGATATTGGCGTCAGGGTAGATTTTTCTGCCGCCTCCAGACTGTCGAGGATGCTGCTTAAGTCCAGCCCCGACCCAACCCCAAGCGTTGAAATACTCGCCATATAGATTCCTTAATCATGCGACATGTAGAACGAATACCGGGGTTATCGGCGTAAGTGGGGCAAAGTTTACGATTTATTTTTGGGCTTAATGACACGAACAGCAACGAGGAAGGGGAGTATTTCGACCGCTAGAAAAAAATTCTAAAGGTTGTGAGTGACCAGACGATAACAGGGTTGACGGCGACGAAGCCGAAGGGTGGAAGCCCAATACTTAAACCGTAGACTTGAAAACAGGAAAATGAATTATGGCACAAGTCATTAATACCAACAGCCTCTCGCTGATCACTCAAAACAACATCAACAAAAACCAGTCTGCGCTGTCGACTTCTATCGAACGCCTCTCTTCTGGCCTGCGTATTAACAGTGCGAAAGATGACGCTGCCGGTCAGGCGATTGCTAACCGTTTCACCTCTAACATTAAAGGCCTGACTCAGGCTGCGCGTAACGCCAACGACGGTATTTCTCTGGCGCAGACCACAGAAGGTGCGTTGTCTGAAATCAACAACAACTTGCAACGTGTGCGTGAGTTGACCGTTCAGGCGACGACCGGTACTAACTCTGATTCTGACCTGTCATCTATTCAGGACGAAATCAAATCCCGTCTGGATGAGATTGACCGTGTTTCCGGTCAGACCCAGTTCAACGGCGTGAATGTACTGGCAAAAGACGGTTCGATGAAGATTCAGGTTGGCGCGAATGATGGCCAGACTATTAGCATTGATTTGCAGAAAATTGACTCTTCTACATTAGGGTTGAATGGTTTCTCCGTTTCTGCTCAATCACTTAACGTTGGTGATTCAATTACTCAAATTACAGGAGCCGCTGGGACAAAACCTGTTGGTGTTGATTTCACTGCTGTTGCGAAAGATCTGACTACTGCGACAGGTAAAACTGTCGATGTTTCCAGCCTGACGTTACACAACACCCTGGATGCGAAAGGGGCTGCCACCGCACAGTTCGTCGTTCAATCCGGTAGTGATTTCTACTCCGCGTCCATTGACCATGCAAGTGGTGAAGTGACGTTGAATAAAGCCGATGTCGAATACAAAGACACCGATAATGGACTAACGACTGCAGCTACTCAGAAAGATCAGCTGATTAAAGTTGCCGCTGACTCTGACGGCGCGGCTGCGGGATATGTAACATTCCAGGGTAAAAACTACGCTACAACGGCTCCAGCGGCGCTTAATGATGACACTACGGCAACAGCCACAGCGAACAAAGTTGTTGTTGAATTATCTACAGCAACTCCGACTGCGCAGTTCTCAGGGGCTTCTTCTGCTGATCCACTGGCACTTTTAGACAAAGCCATTGCACAGGTTGATACTTTCCGCTCCTCCCTCGGTGCCGTTCAAAACCGTCTGGACTCTGCGGTAACCAACCTGAACAACACCACCACCAACCTGTCTGAAGCGCAGTCCCGTATTCAGGACGCCGACTATGCGACCGAAGTGTCTAACATGTCGAAAGCGCAGATCATCCAGCAGGCGGGTAACTCTGTGCTGTCTAAAGCTAACCAGGTGCCGCAGCAAGTTCTGTCTCTGCTGCAGGGCTAATCGTCGTAATATAATGACAGCAAACGCCAAATTGCCTGATGCGCTACGCTTATCATGCCTACAAGGTGAATCGCAATTAATTAAATTTGCATATTCGCGTAGGTCGGATAAGGCGTTTACGCCGCATCCGGCAAGATGAGGCGGACTTTGTCAGCTATCTTAACCCCGCTCCAGCGGGGTTATTCTGCTCACTATTTACCGATTACCCCAAATAACCCCTTATTTCACCCATTAATCGTCCGATTAAAAAACCTGCAGAAACGGATAATTATGCCGATTATTTAT
This sequence comes from Escherichia sp. TW09308, assembly GCF_000208565.1. Lineage (NCBI taxonomy): Bacteria > Pseudomonadati > Pseudomonadota > Gammaproteobacteria > Enterobacterales > Enterobacteriaceae > Escherichia > Escherichia sp. TW09308. Next base: position 91,830 of record NZ_AEME01000001.1, read on the forward strand.
ATAACGCAGGGCTGTTTATCGTGAAATCACTCTATACCGCTGAAGGTGTAATGGATAAACATTCGCTGTGGCAGCGTTATATCCCGCTGGTGCGTCACGAAGCATTGCGCCTGCAGGTTCGACTGCCCGCGAGTGTAGAACTTGACGATCTGCTACAGGCAGGCGGCATTGGATTACTTAATGCTGTTGAACGTTATGATGCCCTGCAAGGAACGGCATTTACAACTTACGCAGTGCAGCGTATCCGTGGTGCTATGCTGGATGAACTTCGCAGCCGTGACTGGGTGCCGCGCAGCGTGCGACGCAATGCACGTGAAGTGGCGCAGGCAATAGGGCAACTGGAGCAGGAACTTGGCCGCAACGCCACAGAAACGGAAGTGGCAGAACGTTTAGGGATTGAAATCGCTGATTACCGGCAAATGTTGCTTGATACTAATAACAGCCAACTTTTCTCTTATGATGAGTGGCGCGAAGAGCACGGTGATAGCATCGAACTGGTTACTGACGATCATCAGCGGGATAACCCGTTACAGCAGTTACTGGACAGTAATTTGCGCCAGCGGGTAATGGAAGCCATCGAAATGTTGCCGGAGCGCGAACAGTTGGTATTAACGCTCTATTACCAGGAAGAGCTTAATCTCAAAGAGATTGGCGCGGTGCTTGAGGTCGGTGAATCGCGGGTTAGTCAGTTACACAGCCAGGCTATTAAACGGTTACGCACCAAACTGGGTAAGTTATAACTCAGGTAAATGCCGCACATTAATTTTGAATACCAGGAGTTCTTAATAATGATGCAGCACCAGAAAAGGCGGCCATTAAGCCGCTATCTTAAAGATTTTAAACACAGCCAGACTCATTGCGCATATTGCCGTAAATTACTCGATCGCATTACCCTGGTTCACGATGGCAAAATAGTCAATAAAATCGAGATTTCCCGTCTTGATACGCTGCTTGATGAAAATGGCTGGTATGAGGAACAAAAATCATGGGCAGCGTTATGCCGTTTCTGCGGTGATTTACACTGCAAAACCCAGAGTGATTTTTTTGATATTATCGGCTTTAAGCAGTTTCTTTTTGACCATACTGAAATGAGCCCCGGTACAGTGCGCGAATATGTGGTTCGTCTACGTCGTTTGGGTAATTATTTAAGCGAACACGATATTTCCTCTGACCTGTTGCAGGATGGTTTTCTTGATGAAAACCTCGCACCCTGGCTGCCCACCACCAGCACCAATAATTATCGCATCGCATTACGTAAGTACCAGTGTTACCAGATGCAAACCCGCGGCGACCTTGCGCAGAAATCCCCCAGTCTGTCAGCTTCTGATATATATTAAATAAGAATAAGATGTAGCAGAGTTGTTTTTGTGTCTACGAACAATGGCTCTACACTGCAAACCAACATAACAACATTCGGGGTGAATATGAAATTAGTACATCTGGGGCGTCAGGCGTTGATGGGTGTTATGGCCGTGGCGCTGGTTGCGGGTATGAGCGTGAAAAGTTTTGCCAACGAAGGCCTGCTCAATAAAGTAAAAGAGCGTGGCACGTTGCTGGTGGGACTGGAAGGGACTTACCCGCCGTTTAGCTTTCAGGGCGATGACGGTAAATTGACCGGTTTTGAAGTGGAGTTTGCTCAACAACTGGCAAAACATCTGGGCGTTGAAGCCGCATTAAAACCGACCAAGTGGGATGGTATGCTGGCGTCCCTGGATTCTAAGCGCATCGATGTGGTGATTAATCAGGTTACCATCTCAGATGAACGTAAGAAAAAATACGATTTCTCTACCCCTTACACCATTTCCGGTATTCAGGCGCTGGTGAAAAAAGGTAATGAAGGCACAATAAAAACCGCAGACGACCTGAAAGGTAAAAAAGTTGGCGTTGGTTTAGGCACCAACTATGAAGAGTGGCTGCGTCAGAATGTTCAGGGTGTTGATGTGCGCACCTATGATGATGACCCGACCAAATATCAGGATCTGCGCGTAGGTCGTATTGATGCCATCCTGGTTGACCGTCTGGCGGCGCTGGATTTGGTGAAGAAAACCAATGATACGCTGGCAGTAACCGGCGAAGCCTTTTCCCGCCAGGAGTCAGGTGTCGCGCTGCGTAAAGGCAACGAAGACTTGCTGAAAGCAGTCAACGATGCCATCGCAGAAATGCAAAAAGATGGAACCTTGCAAGCTCTTTCCGAAAAATGGTTTGGTGCTGATGTGACCAGGTAATCAGCATAATGACAAAAAAGGGCGCTTTAATCGGCGCCTTTTTTATTTAAGCGTTTTCAGCGTGCATAATAACAATATCACAACAACAGACATCGGAGGCTTTTATGCCACTGCATAATTTAACTCGTTTTCCACGGTTGGAGTTTATCGGCACACCGACACCGCTCGAATATCTGCCACGTTTTTCTGATTATCTCGGTCGGGACATTTTCATCAAACGGGATGACGTCACCCCGTTGGCAATGGGCGGAAATAAGTTACGCAAACTGGAATTTCTCGCAGCAGACGCCTTGCGCGAAGGTGCTGACACACTGATTACAGCCGGAGCGATTCAGTCTAACCATGTGCGCCAGACTGCCGCAGTGGCCGCAAAACTTGGTCTGCATTGCGTGGCGCTGCTGGAAAATCCCATTGGCACTACTGCAGAAAATTATTTAACCAACGGCAACCGCTTGTTGTTAGATCTCTTCAATACCCAGATTGAAATGTGCGACGCGCTGACCGATCCCAATGCCCAACTGGAAGAGCTGGCGACTCGCGTCGAAGCACAAGGCTTTCGCCCATACGTCATTCCGGTTGGCGGTTCCAATGCTTTAGGCGCGTTGGGCTATGTGGAGAGCGCGCTGGAAATCGCGCAACAGTGTGAAGGGGCGGTTAATATTTCTTCGGTGGTGGTGGCGTCGGGCAGTGCCGGAACGCATGCCGGGCTTGCAGTAGGGCTGGAACAACTGATGCCAGAAAGCGAACTGATTGGCGTGACCGTGTCACGTTCCGTTGCTGACCAGTTGCCAAAAGTGGTTAGCCTGCAACAGGCAATCGCGAAAGAGCTGGAACTGACCGCGTCAGCAGAAATTTTACTCTGGGATGACTACTTTGCCCCTGGCTACGGCGTGCCAAATGACGAAGGCATGGAAGCGGTGAAACTGCTGGCGCGGTTGGAAGGCATTCTGCTTGATCCTGTGTATACCGGAAAAGCGATGGCGGGGCTGATTGATGGCATCAGTCAGAAACGCTTCAAAGACGAAGGGCCGATTCTGTTTATTCATACTGGCGGCGCGCCTGCGCTGTTCGCCTATCATCCTCACGTCTAGCTCCGGAAACGCTCATGCAAGAAAGTATACAACTGGTTATTGATTCTTTGCCGTTCCTGCTAAAAGGGGCTGGGTATACGCTGCAACTCAGCATCGGCGGTATGTTTTTCGGTTTGCTGTTGGGGTTTATTCTCGCGCTGATGCGCCTGTCACCCATATGGCCCGTACGCTGGCTGGCGCGTTTTTACATCTCCATTTTTCGCGGTACGCCGCTCATTGCACAACTGTTTATGATCTACTACGGTCTGCCGCAGTTTGGCATTGAATTAGATCCGGTTCCGTCAGCGATGATTGGACTGTCACTGAACACCGCCGCCTATGCTGCCGAAACGCTGCGGGCAGCGATTTCGTCTATTGATAAAGGTCAGTGGGAGGCGGCTGCCAGTATTGGCATGACGCCGTGGCAAACTATGCGTCGCGCAATTTTGCCGCAGGCGGCGCGGGTGGCACTGCCGCCGCTGTCGAACAGCTTTATCAGCCTGGTGAAAGATACCTCACTGGCCGCGACGATTCAGGTGCCGGAACTGTTTCGTCAGGCGCAGTTGATAACCTCGCGTACTCTGGAAGTGTTCACCATGTATCTGGCGGCTTCGCTCATCTACTGGATTATGGCGACAGTGTTATCGACGCTGCAGAACCATTTTGAGAATCAACTAAATCGCCAGGAGAGAGAGCCAAAATGAGTGCCATTGAAGTTAAAAACCTGGTGAAAAAATTCCACGGTCAGACGGTGCTGCACGGTATCGATCTGGAGGTCAAAACCGGCGAAGTGGTGGCAATTATCGGCCCGAGTGGTTCCGGCAAAACCACGTTGCTACGCAGCATAAATTTGCTGGAACAGCCAGAGGCGGGGACCATCACCGTTGGCGATATTACTATTGATACCGCACGTTCGTTAAGTCAGCAAAAATCGCTGATTCGCCAGTTGCGCCAGCACGTCGGGTTTGTGTTCCAGAACTTTAATCTGTTCCCGCATCGTACGGTGCTGGAAAACATTATTGAAGGACCTGTGATCGTTAAAGGCGAACCGAAAGAAGAGGCAACGACACGCGCCCGCGAACTGCTGGCGAAGGTCGGGCTGACGGGGAAAGAGACCAGCTATCCGCGTCGTTTGTCCGGCGGTCAACAGCAACGTGTGGCGATTGCGCGTGCGCTGGCGATGCGCCCGGAAGTCATTCTGTTTGACGAACCTACCTCGGCGCTGGATCCGGAGCTGGTGGGCGAAGTCCTGAATACCATCCGCCAACTGGCGCAGGAAAAGCGCACGATGGTCATTGTGACGCACGAAATGAGCTTTGCTCGTGACGTTGCTGACCGCGCGATCTTTATGGACCAGGGGCGGATAGTCGAGCAGGGGCCAGCAAAAGCGTTATTTGCTGATCCGCAGCAGCCCCGTACCCGCCAGTTCCTTGAGAAGTTTCTGTTGCAATAATAAGAAAAAATCAGCCCCGTCGGCTTTCCAGACGGGGCGAGAACGCGCTCTCAATCTGGTGAATTGCTTAACAAATCAGCATAACTTATTAATAACATAAAAGAATGCTATGTCTTGCAAAAGTAATTCATTGTCTGAATAATATAAATTATATATAAATCTTATTTATGTGATAGTTTGAGTTATCAATATAAATGATACTCACTCTCAGGAGCGTTGCGGTTAACTATGCAGGATACGGATTTTTTCAGTTGGCGTCGCACGATGCTGTTACGTTTTCAGAGAATGGAGGCCGCGGAAGAGGTCTACCATGAAATAGAGCGGCAGGCTCAACAACTCGAGTACGATTTCTATTCATTATGTGTGCGTCACCCGGTGCCATTCACGCGACCGAAAGTGGCCTTCTACACTAATTACCCGAAATCATGGATTAGTTATTATCAGGCAAAAAACTTTCTTGCCATTGATCCGGTGCTTAACCATGAAAACTTCAGTCAGGGGCATTTATTGTGGAATGATGACTTATTTAGCGAAGCGCAGCCGCTATGGGAAGCCGCGCGTGCACATGGTATACGCCGTGGTGTCACTCAGTATTTAATGCTGCCAAACCGGGCGCTGGGTTTTTTGTCCTTTTCCCGTAGTAGTACGCGTGAAATACCTGGCCTTAGTGATGAACTGCAATTAAAAATGCAGTTATTGGTGCGCGAAAGTCTGATGGCGTTGATACGCTTAAATGATGAAATAGTGATGACGCCAGAGATGAATTTCAGCAAGCGGGAAAAAGAAATTCTGAAATGGACCGCGGAAGGAAAAACGTCAGCAGAGATAGCGATGATCTTGTCAATCTCTGAAAATACGGTCAATTTTCATCAGAAAAACATGCAGAAAAAAATCAATGCGCCGAATAAGACACAGGTTGCCTGCTACGCTGCTGCAACTGGCTTAATATGACATCAATTACATTCTGCGTGCCAGATGCAAAACCGGCTGAAAGGCGCGCTTTCAGCCGGTTTTATATTACTGACGGTAGGCTTGTTTAATTTGCTTAACCGTTTTGGAAAATATTGCAGCCTGGGTTTCGTCTTCGATCAGCGCAAGCTGTTTTTCCATCTTTAACATCACGCGGCCCGCGTCAGCTTGTCCCATCGCCTGCAGCATCAGCGTCAGCATCGCTTTCAGGCAGGAGACTTCATTTGCCAGATCTTGATTATTCTCGGCAGTAGAAAAATCAGGCGTACTCATTTATTTTCCTCGTCATGTTGCAATAAAAATTTGCGGTGAAAAATGTTAAGGCGGCGGAGTATACCATAAGCTTTGCTAAAAATATTAGTGGTTGTTTTTTGTGCGCTGTATCGTCAACTATATTAATTCAGTCAATATAATGACCAATAAATATTTTTATCATGAATGTTTTTTGCACGTATTGTTCGGGTTAATTAATGTTACATATTCATACCGCTGATTTTTCATTTGTGCTGAATAAAGTCAATTTTTGTCACATCTCGCCGTTGGTTGTGCTGTGAAACGAACCGGCAAACCTTTGATGACGGGCGTGATCATAACTGTGGACAATCGAATTTACAAAAACGAGAGAAAAATCGAATACCCACCATTTTTAACGTTTCAAAGTTGCAATAAAACCCGCTAATATACTAATGACTAACTATCAGTAGCGTTATCCCTATTTCTGGAGATATTCCTTTGATCAACGTTCTACTTGTTGATGACCACGAACTGGTGCGCGCAGGGATACGACGCATTCTGGAAGATATAAAGGGTATTAAAGTTGTCGGTGAGGCATCCTGCGGTGAAGACGCCGTTAAGTGGTGCCGGGCAAATACCGTTGACGTTGTGCTAATGGACATGAGTATGCCTGGCATTGGTGGTCTTGAGGCGACGCGTAAAATCGCCCGCTCGACAGCCGATGTCAAAATCATCATGCTTACGGTTCATACCGAAAACCCTTTACCAGCGAAAGTGATGCAGGCCGGTGCCGCGGGCTATCTCAGCAAAGGCGCAGCCCCGCAGGAAGTCGTGAGCGCGATTCGTTCTGTTTATTCAGGGCAGCGTTATATTGCTTCTGACATTGCTCAACAAATGGCGTTAAGCCAAATCGAACCAGAAAAAACAGAAAGCCCGTTTGCCAGTTTGTCGGAACGTGAATTGCAGATTATGCTGATGATTACCAAAGGCCAGAAGGTCAATGAGATCTCAGAACAGCTTAATCTCAGCCCGAAAACGGTGAACAGCTATCGCTACCGTATGTTTAGTAAATTAAACATACATGGCGATGTTGAGTTGACTCACCTGGCAATTCGCCATGGTCTGTGTAATGCGGAGACATTAACAAGTCAGTGAGTGTTCAGTTTGACGCAAAAGCGTTTTTAAAAACCGTAACCAGCCAGCCGGGCGTTTATCGCATGTATGATGCTGGTGGTACGGTTATTTATGTCGGCAAAGCGAAAGACCTGAAAAAACGGCTTTCCAGTTATTTCCGTAGCAACCTCGCTTCGCGCAAAACCGAAGCGTTGGTCGCCCAGATCCAGCAAATCGATGTCACGGTTACCCACACCGAAACAGAAGCGTTATTGCTGGAGCACAACTACATTAAACTCTATCAACCGCGTTACAACGTTCTGTTACGCGATGATAAATCTTATCCCTTTATCTTCCTGAGTGGCGATACCCATCCGCGTCTGGCTATGCATCGCGGCGCGAAACATGCCAAAGGTGAATATTTCGGCCCGTTCCCAAACGGTTATGCCGTGCGTGAAACCCTGGCGCTGCTACAAAAAATTTTCCCGATTCGCCAGTGTGAAAATAGTGTTTATCGCAACCGCTCGCGTCCGTGTCTGCAATATCAGATAGGGCGTTGTCTGGGGCCGTGCGTTGAAGGGCTGGTGAGTGAAGAAGAATACGCCCAGCAGGTAGAGTATGTGCGCCTGTTTTTATCCGGCAAGGACGATCAGGTGCTTACCCAACTGATTAGCCGCATGGAAACAGCCAGCCAGAATCTGGAATTTGAAGAGGCTGCACGTATTCGCGACCAAATCCAGGCGGTGCGGCGCGTAACCGAAAAACAGTTTGTCTCCAATACTGGTGATGATCTTGACGTTATTGGCGTGGCGTTTGATGCAGGCATGGCTTGTGTCCACGTCCTGTTTATTCGTCAGGGCAAGGTGCTCGGTAGCCGTAGTTATTTCCCGAAAGTACCTGGTGGTACGGAATTGGGCGAAGTGGTGGAAACTTTTGTCGGCCAGTTCTATTTACAGGGTAGTCAGATGCGCACTTTGCCGGGTGAGATCCTGCTCGACTTTAATCTTAGCGATAAAACGCTGCTTGCCGATTCTCTTTCGGAACTGGCGGGGAGAAAGATTAACGTTCAGACCAAACCACGTGGCGATCGGGCACGTTACCTGAAGCTGGCGCGCACCAATGCGGCGACTGCGTTAACCAGCAAACTTTCGCAGCAATCTACTGTTCACCAGCGTCTGTCTGCGCTTGCCAGCGTGTTGAAACTGCCGGAAGTGAAGCGGATGGAGTGTTTTGATATCAGCCATACCATGGGCGAACAAACAGTCGCTTCGTGTGTGGTGTTCGATGCTAACGGCCCGCTGCGAGCGGAGTATCGACGCTATAACATTACTGGTATTACGCCGGGCGATGATTATGCGGCGATGAATCAGGTGCTGCGTCGGCGTTACGGAAAAGCTATCGACGACAGTAAGATCCCGGACGTGATCCTTATCGACGGCGGCAAAGGACAGCTTGCGCAGGCGAAAAATGTTTTCGCTGAGCTGGATGTCTCATGGGATAAAAACCATCCGCTGTTACTTGGGGTAGCGAAAGGGGCCGATCGTAAGGCTGGTCTGGAAACGCTGTTCTTCGAGCCGGAAGGAGAGGGATTCAGCCTGCCGCCAGATTCACCTGCGCTGCATGTCATCCAGCATATTCGCGATGAATCACACAATCATGCGATTGGTGGTCACCGCAAAAAACGGGCAAAGGTCAAAAATACCAGCACCCTGGAAACCATCGAAGGTGTCGGGCCAAAACGCCGGCAAATGTTGTTGAAATATATGGGCGGTTTGCAAGGTTTACGTAACGCCAGCGTCGAGGAAATTGCAAAAGTGCCGGGTATTTCGCAAGGTCTGGCAGAAAAGATCTTCTGGTCGTTGAAACATTGATGTCTCTGTAGCAACATAGGGGTAATCTTACTGACAACAGATAGTTACCCGTCATTATGCAATTTAATATCCCTACGTTGCTCACACTGTTCCGTGTCATCCTTATCCCATTCTTTGTATTGGTTTTTTATCTGCCTGTTACCTGGTCACCGTTTGCTGCTGCGCTCATTTTCTGTGTCGCAGCGGTGACTGACTGGTTCGACGGTTTTCTGGCGCGTCGCTGGAACCAGAGTACCCGGTTTGGTGCTTTCCTTGATCCAGTAGCAGATAAAGTGCTGGTAGCCATCGCTATGGTGCTGGTAACAGAACATTACCATAGCTGGTGGGTGACTTTACCGGCAGCAACGATGATTGCCCGTGAAATTATCATCTCCGCGTTGCGCGAATGGATGGCTGAATTGGGTAAACGCAGCAGCGTGGCCGTATCCTGGATCGGTAAAGTTAAAACTACTGCTCAAATGGTAGCGTTGGCCTGGCTGTTATGGCGCCCGAACATTTGGGTTGAATACGCTGGTATTGCACTTTTCTTTGTGGCAGCGGTACTGACTTTGTGGTCAATGTTGCAATATTTGAGCGCTGCGCGCGCAGATTTGCTTGATCAGTGATCGTTTCGACGCAAAATTCAGCAAACGATCAAAACTGGTGAAAAATATCGTTGACTCATCGCGTCAGGTAAGTAGAATGCAACGCATCGAACGGCGGCACTGATTGCCAGACGATAATAAAATCAAGTGATTAGCTGATTGCTTGATGAATGCGGGAATAGCTCAGTTGGTAGAGCACGACCTTGCCAAGGTCGGGGTCGCGAGTTCGAGTCTCGTTTCCCGCTCCAGTTTAAAAGACATCGGCTTAAGCGGGTGTCTGGCTGAAAAGCCTGAAGAATTTGGCGCGTTAACAAAGCGGTTATGTAGCGGATTGCAAATCCGTCTAGTCCGGTTCGACTCCGGAACGCGCCTCCACTTTTTTCCCGAGCCCGGATGGTGGAATCGGTAGACACAAGGGATTTAAAATCCCTCGGCGTTCGCGCTGTGCGGGTTCAAGTCCCGCTCCGGGTACCATGGGAAAGATAAGAATAAAATCAAAGCAATAAGCAGTGTCGTGAAACCACCTTCGGGTGGTTTTTTTGTGTCTGCAACTTGTCGTTACACCCCTCTTATTTTTAATCACCGGGTAATCCACTCAAAAAGTATCTCTCTGCCAGACCGACATGTAAGATAGGCGCTGGCGAGTCGAGATCCACAAGGAAAAGCGTATGAAAACTGGACCGTTAAACGAAAGTGAGTTGGAATGGCTGGATGATATCCTGACCAAATACAACACTGAACACGCCATCCTTGATGTGGCTGAGCTGGACGGTTTATTGACGGCGGTGTTGAGTTCTCCGCAAGAAATTGAACCAGAACAGTGGCTGGTTGCTGTCTGGGGCGGGGCGGATTATGTGCCGCGCTGGGCGTCAGAAAAAGAGATGACGCGCTTTATGAATCTGGCTTTTCAACATATGGCCGATACCGCAGAACGTCTGAACGAATTTCCTGAGCAGTTTGAACCGTTGTTTGGCCTGCGAGAAGTTGACGGTAGCGAGCTGACGATTGTTGAGGAGTGGTGCTTTGGCTATATGCGTGGCGTTGCCCTCGCTGACTGGTCGGCATTGCCAGATTCGTTAAAACCGGCGCTTGAGGCGATAGCTCTACACGGTACAGAAGAAAACTTTGCGCGGGTAGAGAAGTTGTCGCCAGAAGCATTTGAAGAAAGCGTAGAAGCCATTCGACTGGCAGCGCTTGATTTACATGCTTACTGGATGGCGCATCCGCAGGAAAAACCTGTTCAGCAACCGATCAAAGCAGAAGAAAAGCCGGGCCGTAACGATCCTTGTCCGTGCGGCAGTGGTAAGAAATTTAAGCAGTGCTGCCTGCATTAAGAGGGCATATTGGGTGCTGGAGATGTTTCCGGCACCCAACGTTGTTATCAAGGCGATTATCCCACTTCGGGTAACAATCCTGCCGCAATCAAAAATTGCACACCAATCACGCCAATGCCGCAGAGAAACACTAACACCAGCGCCGGACGGCCACCTTTCACTCGATAAGCAGCTTGTGGATTATGCTTTCTGCTCTGCCAGGTCAGCAGGGAAGGGATAATTAACGCCAGCACCGCCAGCGCCACACCGGCGTAACCCAGCGCCATCACAAAGCCACGTGGGTAAAACAGCGCAAACGCCAGCGGCGGCAGAAAAGTAATTGCACCAGTTTGCAGTCGCCCTCCAACGGTATTTGAACGCTGAAACAAATCTGCCAGATAATCAAATAAGCCTAACGCTACGCCGAGAAAGGATGTTGCGAGGGCTAAGTCAGCAAATAAATGCACCGCCAGTTCGACATGCGGTGAGGCCACCACTTCGCGTAACGCCTGTAACAGTCCGTTTAACCCGGCATGATTAGCCAGCAGCCCCATAAAGGTTGTTGAATCAATGCTGCCCAGCGTCGCCAGTTGCCAGAAGATATACGCCACCAGAGGGATCGCACTACCAGTAATAAACACCCAGCGCAGCTTGCGAATGTTGCCATCCATATAACTAACGATGCTCGGCACACTACCGTGGAAGCCAAACGAGGTAAAAATTACCGGGATCGCAGACAACGCAAGTCCTTGTTGCAGCGGCAGGGTTAAAAGATTCATTTTATGAATATGCGGCAACAGCAGTACCAGCATCACCACCAGAAAAATAATTTTGGCGCTAAACAGAAAGCGGTTAAACAAATCGACCAGCGACGTCCCGACACAAACCACACCACCGGCAACAAAAGTGAACAACAACACGCCAGCGGTTGCCGACACTGGAATGCCTGTCCAGTCGCTGATGCTGGAGGCAAGTAATTCACCTGCACCGCTGATGTACGCCGCCGTCAGGGCATACATTAAAAACATCATACTGAAGCCAGTCAGCCACTGCCCATAACGCCCCAGATAGCGCTTTGCCAGCGTGCCCAGACCGGTGTCTGCCGGGACATGCTGGTACACCTCCAGCAGTAACAGCGCTGTGTAGCACATCAATGCCCAAAGCCCAATCAATAAGATTAACGTGACGCTAAAACCGACACCTGCCGCTGCCAGCGGCATTGCCAGCATACCCGCGCCAATTGTGGTTCCTGCCACGATAAAAACACTTCCCAGAGTTCTGTTTTTCACGCTTTCTTCTGTCCTGACGATCTTTATAAGTGATATCTGCGGCGCAGGTTAAGGCATTCTACATTTTTCGTCAAATCGACGTTACATTAGATGTAAATAAAACTGTACAATAAAATGCATTCAGAACTGCGCTGGCGCAAAGCCTTGATGAGCGGCTATCGCTACGCTATGCCTTTTTTGAGGAGGAACGATGGAATCTATTCACGGTCATGAAGTGTTAAATATGATGATTGAATCAGGTGAGCAATATACGCACGCCAGTCTGGAGGCGGCGATTAAAGCGCGTTTTGGTGAACAGGCGCGTTTTCATACCTGCTCAGCAGAAGGGATGACTGCGGGCGAGTTGGTGGCGTTTCTGGCGGCGAAAGGTAAATTTATTCCCAGCGAAGAAGGGTTCTCAACCGATACAAGTAAAATTTGCCGTCACTGATATGCAACGGCGGCAGAAAATCTGCCGCCGGAGAAGATTAGTTTTGCGTGTCGAGGGTAGAGAGTTCTTTATCGATGAAATAAAGACCTTCGCCGCTTTTACCTGCCAGGCTTAATTTATCAATAATCGATTTGAACAATTTCTCTTCTTCATGTTGCTCAGAAACATACCATTGCAGGAAATTAAATGTCGGGTAATCCTGATTGGTCATGGCAGCATGAGCCAGTTCGTTAATTTTCTGCGTGATTAATTGTTCATGCTTATAAGTTTCCTGGAATAATTCATCAAGTGAAGAATATTCAGCAAACGGGGATTCAACAGTATTAATACGCGGTAAGTTTCCGGTATCGGTCAGATAGTCAAACAGACGCTGCATATGCGTCATCTCTTCCTGGGCGTGACGGCGCAGAAACGCGGCCGCGCCTTCAAAGGTATGGTAGCTGCACCAGGCGCTCATTTGTTGATAAAGCAGCGAAGAGTACAGTTCCAGGTTCATCTGCTCATTGAGTTTTTCAATCATTTCTGGTTTCAGCATGATAGTGCTCCACAAAGGTTATTTTTGTTTCTGTGGCGCCACTATAATTTGTTATTTTATTATTTGCAAAAGGTAAAATATTAAATTCAATTATTAAAAATACGAATGGGAATAAAACGCATTACTGCTATTTATGGCATCAATTAACCAGCGAAGCCTCCCTCGCTGATTAAGGTCTTTATTGATAAGTCGAGGGTATTAAAATTTGGCACTGATACGACAGTGTAAATTCCGTATTCAGACATAACGACCCCGCAAACACACTACAGTTACTTACAGGTTGCCCAAATGCAATGGCGCGGGTAAACCCTGCCTGCTGACATGCACGTTGCGCTATTTCCTGATTGAGATAGCTGTCAGTACGGGCGTTTTGTAAAAATGCCTGATCGTAAACGAGGCGCACAATACCGCTCGTGGCGTTGACTTCGCTCAATTGAGCCTGACGAGTTACGGTGCAGCCCGCTAATGTTAAAAGTGAAAGAACAATTATCAGATGTTTCATGTCACTGCCTGAAGAGGAAGAAGAAACAGGTATTGTACTTGCGGATACGACCAGGCTATGGACAGAAAAGACGACGTATCGGTGCTATTCCTTGCTTTTTCCAGAGGTCAGACAGTTAGCGGTGACTTTATGGTTATCATTTTTATAACATTAAAGGGGTATTTATGTGATTCAAGTCACATAAAGATTGATTTTTGTGATGATTGTCATATTATAAGTGCAAAGACGATAACACCTGCATAACAAATGGTCGGAGTGCCGCGATGAAACTGCGCAAAATCCTGAAAAGTATGTTTAATAACTATTGCAAGACGTTCAAAGATGTACCGCCAGGCAATATGTTCAGATAACAAGAAACCTGCTCCGGCAGGTTTTTTGTATCCTGAGGACGGTGGATGTGACTATCGCTGAAGAAGTGAAGCCGCTACTATATCGGCTTTCAAATGCTATCAGGAGTTTACAATGTCCCAGCCGCTGAATGCCGATCAGGAACTGGTTTCTGATGTTGTCGCTTGCCAGTTGGTGATCAAACAAATTCTCGACGTACTCGATGTGATTGCACCTGTTGAGGTTCGTGAAAAAATGTCTGGCCAGTTGAAGAATATTGATTTTACTAACCATCCCGCCGCAGCCGATCCGGTTACGATGCGTGCTATCCAGAAAGCTATCGCATTGATTGAACTCAAGTTTACCCCACAAAGTGAATCCCATTAAAAAAACCGCTGCTTCAAGAGTATGAAGCAGCGGTTTTCTCAACAATTTTTATATCCGGCGCGTGATTTAAGGCGTCGATTTTTATTAGTGTATCTGATGCGACACAACATTAAGAACATGCTGGTCGGTCTGGACAGGGCACATACCGGCACGTTTCGCGCTGCGTACTTCATCAAGAATGGTTTGCAGTAACAGGCCATCGTGCTGCTGTTCTTTTTCCAGATCGCGCAGGAAATCGACGGTTGAATCATCATTCAATTCTTTAGCTTCATCGGCTAATTGTGCCAGCTTGCTTGAACGCTGCTCGTATTCTTCCATCGTTTTTTGGAAGAGTTCTTCCAGAGAGTTAAGCTTTTCACCTGGCACATCAATAGCTTTAACGATGGGCGTCGCGCCGATACTTTTCATAAAATTAAACATGCGCATCATTTGGGTCACGTTACTCTGTGCCTGGGCGCGAAGGAAAGTAGCGGTGCCATTCAGACTTTGTTCAGAACACCAGTTGCTCAGGTGAAGGTAGAGATTGGATGCGTAAAACTCGCGGTTCATTTGGGTGTTGAGTTTGAGAAGCATTCCAGTGGTTGCCATACCTAATATCCTTATATCCAGAAGACGTGAGGTGCAAGATGAATCAAAACACCGTAATTACTGTTTGCAGAATAATTCCTTTCTGCATGTCCGAAATGTGATCGTGGAGTCAATTCTGACGATGATCTGAAATAAGCATAACGTCTGAACGAATATAAGAAAATCCTTAAATCACCAAGTTTATAATTTTTTACATTTCATTGATAAGAGCAATGGGTTTGCAATAATTGTCAATGCTGTGTATTTGTGTATCTTATTGATATTAAATTAAAATATTAATGACATGATGACGATGTGATATTTTAAAACTTTTCCTGACTATGAGAGGTGGCTCTCATTATCGATTTACTCATTAATTAATGATGGTGGTGATAATTAACGCCGAAATGAATTTTGTACAAGCGCTTACCCATTTTACCATTCAGCTTAAAATGGACAGACTTCTGTCCGGTAATAATTAGATTAAAAAAAAGACACTCCAGACCACTCAACGCATACCACAAGGACTTCCAGGCTAATGTCATGGACTAATCTGCTAATGCACTTTTTATTTGTCAGACAATTGTTGTTTCCAGTATGTCATTTCTCGCTAAATTCATGCACGTTCTGACTGTAATTCTGCGATGTGATATTGCTCTCCTATGGAGAATTAATTTCTCGCTAAAACTATGCCAACACGGCCAATTATCTTTTCGTTAAAGGTAATGCTTTGTTTTCCGATTAAATTAACCAAAGTTCTTAGTTTTTACCCTACAAAAAATGATGCTAAAGCTGGAGATAACCATGCACAAATTTACTAAAGCTCTTGCGGCCATCGGTCTGGCTGCTGTTATGTCACAATCCGCTATGGCAGAAAACCTGAAACTCGGTTTCCTGGTAAAGCAACCCGAAGAGCCGTGGTTCCAGACCGAATGGAAATTTGCCGATAAAGCCGGGAAAGATTTAGGCTTTGAAGTTATTAAGATTGCCGTACCGGATGGTGAAAAAACGCTGAACGCTATCGACAGCCTGGCGGCCAGTGGCGCGAAAGGATTTGTCATTTGTACGCCAGACCCGAAATTGGGTTCCGCTATTGTGGCGAAAGCACGTGGCTATGGTATGAAAGTTATTGCCGTGGATGATCAGTTTGTAAATGCCAAAGGTAAGCCGATGGATACCGTGCCGTTGGTGATGATGGCGGCGACCAAAATTGGCGAGCGTCAGGGCCAGGAACTGTATAAAGAGATGCAGAAACGAGGTTGGGATGTAAAAGAAAGTGCCGTAATGGCGATTACAGCTAACGAACTGGATACCGCTCGTCGTCGTACTACAGGCTCTATGGACGCGCTGAAAGCTGCCGGATTCCCGGAAAAACAAATTTATCAGGTTCCTACCAAATCTAACGATATCCCGGGGGCATTTGACGCCGCCAACTCCATGCTGGTTCAGCATCCTGAAGTTAAACACTGGCTGATCGTCGGGATGAACGATAGCACTGTGCTTGGCGGCGTGCGCGCGACGGAAGGTCAGGGCTTTAAAGCGGCAGATATCATCGGTATCGGTATCAACGGCGTGGATGCAGTAAGCGAGTTGTCCAAAGCCCAGGCTACCGGTTTCTACGGTTCACTGCTGCCAAGCCCGGACGTACATGGTTATAAGTCCAGCGAAATGCTCTACAACTGGGTAGCGAAAGACGCAGAACCACCGAAATTCACTGAAGTTACCGATGTCGTTCTGATTACGCGCGACAACTTTAAAGAAGAACTGGAGAAAAAAGGGTTAGGCGGTAAGTAATCTGCCGAAAAAATTCCCCTCTGCGTGATGCAGAGGGGGTGTGAATGACCAGTGATTCACGGAGACGTTATGCAACAGTCTACCCCGTATCTCTCATTTCGCGGCATTGGTAAAACCTTTCCCGGCGTTAAGGCGCTTACGGACATCAGTTTTGACTGCTATGCCGGTCAGGTTCATGCGTTGATGGGTGAAAATGGTGCCGGTAAATCAACACTCTTAAAAATCCTTAGCGGCAACTATGCGCCAACCACGGGTTCTGTCGCAATTAGCGGACAGGAAATATCCTTTTCCGACACTACCGCTGCGCTTAACGCGGGGGTTGCGATTATTTACCAGGAACTGCATCTTGTGCCGGAAATGACCGTCGCGGAAAATATTTATCTCGGCCAGCTTCCTCATAAAGGCGGCATAGTGAATCGTTCGCTGCTGAACTATGAAGCGGGTTTACAACTTAAACATCTGGGGATGGATATTGACCCCGGTACGCCACTGAAATATCTCTCCATCGGCCAGTGGCAGATGGTTGAAATAGCCAAAGCGCTGGCGCGTAACGCCAAAATTATCGCCTTTGATGAGCCAACCAGTTCTCTGTCGGCACGAGAAATTGACAACCTTTTCCGCGTCATTCGTGAACTGCGAAAAGAGGGGCGAGTGATCTTATACGTTTCTCACCGTATGGAAGAAATATTTGCCCTAAGTGACGCCATTACCGTCTTCAAAGATGGGCGTTATGTCAAAACCTTCACTGATATGCAGCAAGTAAATCATGAGTCACTGGTACAGGCGATGGTTGGTCGCGATCTCGGTGATATCTACGGCTGGCAACCGCGCAGCTATGGTGAGGAGCGGCTGCGTCTGGATGCAGTGAAAGCACCAGGTGTACGCACGCCAATAAGCCTGACTGTTCGCAGTGGCGAAATCGTCGGTCTGTTTGGACTGGTAGGGGCAGGGCGTAGCGAATTAATGAAAGGTATGTTTGGCGGTACGCAAATCACTGCCGGTCAGGTTTATATCGACCAAAGGCCGATCGATATCCGTAAACCGGGCCACGCTATTGCTGCTGGTATGATGCTCTGCCCGGAAGATCGCAAAGCGGAAGGCATTATTCCGGTGCATTCCGTTCGTGACAATATCAACATCAGCGCCCGTCGCAAGCATGTGCTCGGCGGTTGTGTGATCAACAACGGCTGGGAAGAAAACAATGCTGATCACCACATTCGTTCGCTCAACATCAAAACGCCGGGCGCAGAGCAACTGATCATGAATCTCTCTGGTGGTAATCAGCAAAAAGCCATTCTTGGGCGCTGGTTATCGGAAGATATGAAGGTCATTTTGCTGGATGAACCAACGCGCGGCATTGATGTGGGCGCTAAGCACGAAATTTACAACGTGATTTATACGCTGGCGGCGCAGGGCGTGGCGGTGCTGTTTGCCTCCAGCGATCTGCCCGAAGTCCTTGGCGTAGCCGATCGTATTGTCGTCATGCGTGAGGGCGAAATCGCCGGTGAATTGCTACACGAACAGGCAGATGAGCGTCAGGCACTAAGCCTTGCTATGCCTAAAGTCAGCCAGGCTGTTGCCTGAGTAAGGAGAGTATGATGTCTTCTGTTTCTACATCGGGGTCTGGCGCGCCTAAGTCGTCATTCAGTCTCGGCCGTATCTGGGATCAGTACGGTATGCTGGTGGTGTTTGCGGTGCTGTTTATCGCCTGTGCCATTTTTGTACCGAACTTTGCCACCTTCATTAATATGAAAGGTCTCGGGCTGGCAATCTCCATGTCGGGAATGGTGGCTTGCGGCATGTTGTTCTGCCTCGCTTCGGGGGACTTTGACCTTTCCGTCGCTTCGGTAATTGCCTGCGCAGGTGTCACGACGGCGGTGGTTATCAATCTGACCGAAAGCCTGTGGATTGGCGTGGCGGCAGGCTTGCTGCTGGGCGTCCTCTGTGGTCTGGTGAATGGTTTTGTTATCGCTAAACTAAAAATCAACGCCTTGATTACGACGCTGGCGACGATGCAGATTGTTCGTGGTCTGGCGTACATCATTTCTGATGGTAAAGCGGTCGGTATCGAAGATGAAAGTTTCTTTGCCCTTGGTTATGCCAACTGGTTCGGCCTGCCTGCGCCAATCTGGCTTACGGTGGCTTGTCTGATTGTCTTCGGTTTGCTGCTGAACAAAACCACCTTTGGGCGCAACACGCTGGCGATTGGTGGTAATGAAGAGGCGGCGCGTCTGGCTGGTGTACCCGTTGTCCGCACCAAAATCATTATCTTTGTTCTCTCTGGTCTGGTATCGGCAATTGCCGGGATTGTTCTGGCTTCACGTATGACCAGCGGTCAGCCGATGACTTCGATAGGCTATGAGTTGATTGTTATCTCCGCCTGCGTTTTAGGCGGCGTTTCTCTGAAAGGTGGCATCGGAAAAATCTCATATGTAGTGGCGGGTATCTTAATTTTAGGCACTGTAGAAAACGCCATGAACCTGCTCAATATTTCTCCGTTTGCGCAGTACGTTGTCCGTGGCTTAATCCTGCTGGCGGCGGTGATCTTCGACCGTTATAAGCAAAAAGCGAAACGCACTGTCTGATGTTTTTTTCAGCATAAATTTAGTTCGACTTTCCTCCACAGCCAACCGCCACAAAGGTTGGCTGTTCTTTTTTGCAAATGGCGAGCTACGTCACACTGTCTATACTTACATGTCTGTAAAGCGCGTTCTGCGCGAACTATAAAAAGATAAGGAGGAGTACCGGGTGACAGAACCGTTAACCGAACCCCCTGAACTATCCGCGAAATATGCCTGGTTTTTTGATCTCGATGGAACGCTGGCGGAAATCAAACCGCATCCTGATCAGGTCGTCGTGCCTGACACTATTCTGCAAGGACTTCAGCTACTGGCAACCGCAAGTGATGGTGCATTGGCATTGATATCAGGGCGCTCAATGGTGGAACTTGACGCACTGGCAAAACCTTATCGCTTCCCGTTAGCGGGCGTGCATGGGGCGGAGCGCCGTGACATCAATGGTAAAACGCATATCGTTCACCTGCCGGAAGCGATTGCTCGTGATATTAGTGTGCAACTGCATACGGCGATTGCCCAACTTTCCGGCACGGAGCTGGAATCCAAAGGGATGGCGTTTGCACTGCATTATCGTCAGGCACCGCAGCATGAAGACGCCTTATTGACGTTAGCGCAACGTATTACTCAGATTTGGCCGCAAATGGCATTACAACAGGGAAAGTGTGTCGTCGAGATTAAACCGCGAGGCACCAGTAAAGGGGAGGCTATTGCTGCATTTATGCAGGAAGTTCCCTTCATCGGCCGGAAGCCGGTGTTTCTGGGCGATGATTTAACCGATGAATCTGGCTTTGCGGTTATTAATCGACTGGGGGGAATGTCAGTAAAAATTGGTACAGGCGCAACTCAGGCATCATGGCGGCTGGCGGGCGTGCCGGATGTCTGGGGCTGGCTTGAATTGATAACCAACGCATTACAAAAACAAAAAAGAGAAAATAACAGGAGTGATGACTATGAGTCGTTTAGTCGTAGTATCTAACCGAATTGCACCACCAGACGAGCACGCCGCCAGTGCCGGTGGCCTTGCTGTCGGCATACTGGGGGCACTGAAAACTGCAGGTGGACTGTGGTTTGGCTGGAGTGGCGAAACAGGGAATGAGGATCAGCCGCTAAAAAAGGTGAAAAAAGGAAATATTACCTGGGCCTCTTTTAACCTCAGTGAAAAAGATCTCGACGAATACTACAACCAATTCTCCAATGCCGTTCTCTGGCCGGCATTCCATTACCGACTCGATCTGGTGCAATTTCAGCGTTCAGCGTGGGAAGGCTATTTACGCGTGAATGCGTTACTGGCAGACAAATTACTGCCGCTGCTGGAAGATGATGACATTATTTGGATCCACGATTATCACTTGTTGCCATTTGCGCAGGAATTACGTAAACGCGGCGTGAACAATCGCATCGGTTTCTTCCTGCATATTCCTTTTCCGACACCGGAAATCTTTAATGCGCTACCAATTTATGACACATTGCTGGAACAGCTTTGTGATTATGATTTGCTGGGGTTTCAGACAGAAAACGATCGTCTGGCGTTCCTGGATTGCCTTTCCAACTTGACGCGGGTCACGACACGTAGCTCGCGCAATCACACGGCCTGGGGCAAAGCATTTCGTACAGAAGTTTACCCGATTGGTATTGAACCGGATGAGATTGCTAAACAGGCTGCCGGGCCGCTACCGGCAAAACTGGCGCAATTAAAAGCGGAACTGAAAAATGTGCAGAATATCTTTTCTGTCGAGCGGCTGGATTATTCCAAAGGTTTGCCAGAACGTTTTCTTGCTTATGAAGCGCTGCTGGAAAAATATCCGCAACATCATGGTAAAATTCGTTATACCCAGATTGCGCCGACCTCGCGTGGTGATGTGCAAGCGTATCAGGATATTCGTCATCAGTTGGAAAATGAAGCCGGGAGAATTAACGGTAAATATGGGCAATTAGGCTGGACGCCGCTTTATTATCTGAATCAGCATTTTGATCGTAAATTATTGATGAAAATCTTCCGCTATTCCGATGTCGGGTTAGTGACGCCGCTGCGTGATGGGATGAATCTGGTCGCAAAAGAGTATGTCGCCGCTCAGGATCCTGCAAATCCGGGCGTACTGGTACTTTCTCAGTTTGCCGGTGCGGCAAACGAACTGACGTCAGCGCTAATTGTTAACCCATACGATCGTGATGAAGTCGCGGCGGCGCTCAATCGGGCGTTGAGCATGTCGCTGGCGGAACGTATTTCCCGCCATGCAGAAATGCTGGAAGTTATTATCAAAAACGATATTAAACACTGGCAGGAGTGCTTTATCCGCGACCTAAAGCAGGTAGTACCGCGAAGCGCGGAAAGTCAGCAACGCGATAAAGTCGCTACCTTTCCAAAGCTGGCGTAAGTGGAATTAATCCCCTTTAAGTGGAACTAACAGCACATCAACCTCACTTGAGGCAATCACACTTTTCGCTGAGCAGGACGCTCGCGAAAAGAAACTGTGATTATGGTTACCGCAAATCACCAAATCGAACTTATGTTTACGGCATACTGCCAGAATATGTTCGCTTAACTCTCCGTAAGCAATAAATGTCTCTTCTACCGGATATCCCGCATCCTGAATTAATTTATCAAGAAAGTTTTGTGTTTCTTCCTGCATCACGCTGCGTAAATCTTCAAGCATCGGCGCGGCTAATTGATTGAACATTTCCGGGTCGGAAGCGAGAGTGATTAAACTTATGCGCCCATTTACCGGACGGGCGATAGAAACCGCTTTTGCTAACAGTTGCTGACTTTCTGGTGAGACAGCAACAGCAACAAGAATATTGGTATAGCTCATAACCTGCTCCTTATTCTGTGAACTTCAGGTGTTATTACAGCTTTACTCTGAATGAGGTACTGATGCAATAACAACTCAGTCAAAACAGTAAATATTAGGCTGGTTATTAGTAAGTGAAGCTAATTAATAACGTGTAGTTATCACATGATTACAGATGAGGTTATAAAAACTAAAATTATCAATTCCCCGCATAGAACAAATGGATAATATTTATAGAACATTGTTGTAACATATGAGGTGTTCCCGGATTTATTTTCACTTGAAGAAACTCATGTTATGTAACTCTCTGTTTGAAAATAAGTTATAGGAGGTGAATATATTTATTTTATATGTAGCAGGTGGTTATTTACGGTGATTTATATTAACAGTGCGCAACATCATCATTTTATCTACCCACTTCATTTTTGAAGCCAGGCAAGCTGAAAAACTTTTTAACAGAATGAAATATGACCAAAACAAAAGTATGACTTATACATTAATGTTAAGTAATTGATTGTTTTGTGTGAACTGAGTCACACATTATCGAAAATCGCAACACCGCTCCGTTGTATGTGTGAGTGGTGACGAGTACAGTTGCGTCGAATTAGGAAAAATCTTAGATAAGTGTAAAAAACACTGTTCTCTGTAAGGGATTGTTTCATCTCTTACACTGCCTGTGTGTTTTTTCGTTGATCGCAACTATTCCATTGTTCTTTACTTTTTACCGGGATTTCCCGGCGACATCACGGGGTGCGGTGATACCGCATAAAAATAAAGTTAGTTATTCTGGATGGGAATAATGCATACCTCCGAGTTGCTGAAACATATTTATGACATTAATTTGTCATATTTACTTCTTGCACAACGTCTGATCGTTCAGGACAAAGCGTCCGCCATGTTTCGTCTCGGTATTAATGAAGAAATGGCAACAACGTTAGCGACGCTGACTCTTCCTCAAATGGTTAAACTGGCAGAAACCAATCAACTGATTTGCCATTTCCGCTTTGACAGCCACCAGACTATTAATCAGCTAACGCAGGATTCCCGCGTTGACGATCTCCAGCAAGTTCATACCGGCATCATGCTATCTACGCGTTTGTTGAATGATGTTAATCAGCCCGAAGAAGTGCTACGTAAAAAAAGGGCCTGACAATGAGCGAAAAAAGCATTGTTCAGGAAGCCCGGGATATTCAACTGGCAATGGAGTTGATCACCCTTGGCGCTCGTTTGCAGATGCTGGAAAGTGAAACACAATTAAGTCGTGGACGGCTGATCAAACTCTATAAAGAACTGCGCGGAAGCCCCCCACCGAAAGGCATGTTGCCATTCTCCACCGACTGGTTTATGACCTGGGAACAAAATGTTCATGCGTCGATGTTTTGTAATGCATGGCAGTTTTTACTGAAAACAGGGTTATGTAACGGCGTCGATGCAGTGATCAAAGCCTATCGTTTATACCTCGAACAGTGCCCGCAAGCCGAAGACGGTCCGTTACTGGCGTTGACCCGTGCCTGGACACTGGTGCGATTTGTTGAAAGTGGTTTACTACAACTTTCCAGTTGCAAATGTTGCGGCGGTAATTTTATCACCCATGCCCATCAGCCTGTTGGCAGCTTTGCCTGCAGCTTATGTCAACCGCCATCACGTGCGGTAAAAAGACGTAAACTTTCTCAAGACCCTGCCGATATTATCCCTCAACTGCTGGATGAACAGAGAGTACAGGCTGTTTAACTCACACGATGTGGCGAAACACTCCAGCAGCGGTAAGTGATTGCCGCTGCTTTTTTTTCCCAACGGTAAGTTAGCGTCTGACGACTGAACATCCTGTCATGGTCAACAGTGAAAGGATGATGTCGTGCTTATCTTATTAGGTTACCTGGTTGTTCTCGGTACAGTTTTCGGCGGTTATTTGATGACCGGCGGAAGCCTTGGAGCACTCTATCAACCCGCTGAACTGGTGATTATTGCCGGTGCAGGTATTGGGTCGTTTATTGTCGGTAACAACGGTAAAGCAATCAAAGGCACGCTCAAAGCGCTGCCGTTACTGTTTCGCCGCTCCAAATACACCAAAGCGATGTATATGGATCTGCTGGCACTGCTTTACCGACTCATGGCGAAATCGCGACAGATGGGCATGTTTTCGCTGGAGCGCGATATTGAAAACCCCCGCGAAAGCGAGATCTTCGCCAGTTATCCCCGCATCCTCGCGGATACCGTTATGCTTGATTTTATCGTTGATTATCTGCGCCTGATCATCAGTGGCCATATGAATACCTTCGAAATCGAAGCGCTGATGGATGAAGAAATTGAAACCCACGAAAGCGAGTCGGAAGTTCCCGCTAACAGCCTGGCGCTGGTCGGTGACTCGCTCCCGGCATTTGGTATTGTCGCGGCAGTGATGGGGGTGGTTCACGCGCTGGGATCGGCTGACCGGCCTGCCGCCGAACTGGGGGCGCTGATTGCTCATGCGATGGTGGGGACTTTCCTCGGTATCTTACTGGCTTACGGATTTATTTCCCCACTGGCGAGTGTTTTGCGCCAGAAAAGCGCAGAGACCAGCAAAATGATGCAATGCGTCAAAGTCATACTGCTTTCTAATCTGAACGGTTATGCACCGCCAATTGCCGTTGAATTTGGTCGTAAAACGCTCTACTCCAGTGAACGGCCATCGTTTGTTGAGCTGGAAGAACACGTTCGCGCGGTAAAAAATCCGCAACAGCAGACGACAACCGAGGAAGTATGAAGAATCACGCGCATCCAATAATTGTCGTCAAACGACGCAAAGCAAAAAGCCACGGCTCGGCGCATGGATCGTGGAAGATTGCTTATGCTGACTTTATGACCGCGATGATGGCTTTTTTTCTGGTGATGTGGCTGATCTCCATTTCCAGCCCAAAAGAGCTGATTCAGATAGCGGAATATTTCCGCACGCCGTTGGCGACTGCGGTAACGGGTGGTGATCGCATTTCTAATAGCGAAAGCCCAATTCCCGGCGGCGGTGATGATTACACTCAGAGTCAGGGAGAAGTGAATAAGCAGCCGGACATTGAAGAACTGAAAAAACGCATGGAGCAAAGTCGGTTGCGGAAATTGCGTGGCGATCTCGACCAGCTTATAGAGTCAGACCCGAAACTACGGGCGCTGCGTCCACATCTCAAAATCGATCTGGTACAGGAAGGTTTACGCATTCAGATTATCGACAGCCAGAATCGCCCGATGTTTAAAACCGGCAGTGCTGACGTCGAACCCTATATGCGCGACATTCTGCGGAGTATTGCGCCAGTGCTGAATGGTATTCCTAACCGTATCAGTCTCTCCGGTCATACCGATGATTTCCCTTACGCCAATGGTGAGCAAAGCTACAGCAACTGGGAGCTTTCTGCCGAACGCGCTAATGCGTCGCGCCGTGAGCTAATGGTGGGGGGGCTGGCTGATGGCAAAATTCTGCGCGTCGTCGGCATGGCGGCGACCATGCGTTTAAGCGATCGCGGACCTGATGATGCTGTCAACCGTCGAATCAGTCTGCTGGTCCTGAACAGACAGGCCGAGCAGGCCATTTTGCATGAAAACGCTGAAAGCCAGAATGAGCCGGTAAGTGTACTGGAAAAAACTGGGGGCGCTCCGCAGGTCAGTGTTCCCACAATGCCATCAGCCGAACCGAGGTGACAGCGTGAGCATGGATATAAGCGATTTTTATCAGACATTTTTTGATGAAGCGGACGAATTGTTGGCCGATATGGAGCAGCATCTGCTGGATTTGCAGCCAGAAGCGCCAGATGCCGAACAATTGAATGCTATCTTTCGTGCGGCCCATTCCATCAAAGGAGGGGCAGGAACTTTTGGTTTTACCGTGTTACAGAAAACCACGCATCTGATGGAAAACCTGCTCGATGAAGCCAGACGCGGTGAGATGCAGCTTAATACCGACATTATCAATCTGTTTTTGGAAACGAAAGATATCATGCAGGAACAGCTCGACGCTTATAAACAGTCGCAAGAGCCGGATGCCGCCAGCTTCGATTATATCTGCCAGGCCTTGCGTCAACTGGCATTAGAAGCGAAAGGCGAAACGGTGCCCGCAGTGACCCGGTTAAGTGTGGTTGCCAAAAGTGAATCGCAAAATGAGCAGAGTAACAGTGAGTCGCCGCGACGAATTATCCTTTCACGCCTGAAGGCGGATGAAGTCGATCTGCTGGAAGACGAACTGGAGCAGTTGACCACATTAACTGACGTGGTTAAAGGTGCGGATTCATTATCTGCAACAATGTCGGGAGATATTGCGGAAGACGACATTACCGCCGTGCTCTGTTTTGTGATTGAAGCCGATCAGATTGCCTTTGAAGCGGTAGAGCCTGCACCAACAGTATCGACCCCGCCAGTGCTGGAACTGGCCGCAACAGAAGCGCCAGCCGGACGCGTAGAGCGGGAAAAAACGACGCGCGGTAGCGAATCGACCAGCATCCGTGTGGCGGTAGAAAAGGTTGATCAACTGATAAACCTGGTCGGTGAACTGGTCATCACCCAGTCAATGCTCGCTCAGCGCTCCAGTGAACTGGACCCGGTAAATCATGGGGATTTGATTACCAGCATGGGGCAGTTACAACGTAACGCCCGTGATTTGCAGGAATCGGTGATGTCGATTCGTATGATGCCGATGGAATATGTCTTTAGCCGCTATCCGCGGCTGGTGCGCGACCTGGCGGGTAAACTCGGCAAACAAGTAGAACTCACGCTTATAGGCAGCTCCACCGAACTCGACAAGAGTCTGATAGAACGCATTATCGATCCGCTGACCCACCTGGTACGCAACAGCCTTGACCACGGTATAGAACTGCCGGAAAAACGCCTCGCCGCAGGTAAAAATAGCGTCGGAAATTTGATCCTGTCTGCCGAACATCAGGGCGGTAACATCTGCATCGAAGTGACCGACGATGGCGCGGGACTAAATCGTGAGCGGATTCTGGCAAAAGCCGCCTCGCAAGGGCTGCCTGTCAGCGACAACATGAGCGACGACGAAGTGGCGATGTTGATATTTGCTCCGGGTTTTTCCACGGCGGAGCAGGTTACCGATGTTTCCGGGCGTGGCGTCGGCATGGATGTCGTTAAACGCAATATCCAGGAGATGGGCGGCCATGTCGAAATCAAGTCGAAGCCGGGCACAGGTACAACGATCCGCATTTTACTACCGCTGACACTGGCGATCCTCGACGGTATGTCCGTGCGCGTTGCTGATGAAGTTTTCATTCTGCCGCTGAATGCTGTCATGGAATCACTGCAACCCCGTGAAGTCGATCTGCATCCGCTGGCAGGTGGCGAGCGGGTACTTGAAGTGCGTGGTGAATATCTGCCAATAGTCGAACTGTGGAAAGTGTTTAATGTCGCTGGTGCGAAAACTGAAGCCACCCAGGGGATTGTCGTGATCCTGCAAAGTGGTGGTCGTCGTTATGCCTTGCTGGTGGATCAATTAATTGGTCAACACCAGGTGGTGGTGAAAAACCTTGAAAGTAACTATCGCAAAATTCCTGGAATATCCGCCGCAACAATTCTTGGCGACGGAAGCGTAGCACTGATTGTTGATGTCTCAGCCTTGCAGGCAATAAACCGCGAACAATGTATGGCGAACACCGCCGCCTGATTGAGTAAAAAGGTAATAAATATGACCGGTATGACAAATGTAACAAAACTGGCCAGCGAACCGTCAGGCCAGGAATTTCTGGTATTTACCCTTGGTGATGAAGAGTACGGCATAGACATTCTGAAAGTGCAGGAGATCCGTGGTTACGACCAGGTCACGCGGATTGCGAATACGCCAGCGTTTATCAAAGGCGTCACTAACCTGCGCGGCGTCATTGTGCCAATTGTCGACTTACGCATTAAGTTCAGCCAGGTCGATGTGGACTATAACGACAACACAGTCGTGATCGTCCTGAATCTTGGCCAGCGCGTGGTCGGCATAGTGGTTGACGGCGTATCGGACGTTCTTTCGTTGACGGCGGAACAAATTCGCCCGGCACCGGAATTTGCCGTGACGCTTTCCACTGAATATCTTACGGGACTGGGCGCGCTGAGTGACCGCATGCTGATTCTGGTTAATATCGAAAAACTGCTAAATAGTGAAGAGATGGCGCTGTTAGATAATGCGACCGCAGACGTCGCGTAATTTCGCGTTCAGCAATAAATAAAGGCAGAACCCGATGATGCGCACATCGGGTTTTTTATTTTAAGTCATCTCTCTACGATTGATCTAAGCAATAAAGTTTCCCACCTTCCTGCCGATAACGGGATCAACTTGTTTTCAGGAAGGTGCCTTATGATTAACCGTATCCGCGTAGTTACGCTGCTGATGATGGTGCTGGGGGTATTTGCACTGTTACAGCTCATGTCCGGCAGTCTGTTTTTTTCTTCGCTGCACCATAGCCAGCAAAGCTTTGTGGTTTCCAATGAACTACGGGAACAACAGGGCGAGTTAACTTCAACCTGGGATCTCATGCTACAAACGCGCATTAACCTGAGTCGTTCAGCGGTGCGGATGATGATGGATCCATCCAATCAACAAAGTAGTGCAAAAATTGAATTGCTTGATAGCGCCAGGAAAACGTTGGCGCAGGCGGCTGTTCATTATAAAAAATTCAAAAGCATGGCACCGTTACCCGAAATGGCTGCCGCCAGTAGTCATATTGATGAAAAATACAAAAATTACCACACGGCATTAACTGAACTGATTGATTATCTTGATTATGGTAACACCGGAGCCTATTTTGCCCAGCCAACCCAGGGAATGCAAAATGCGATGGGAGAGGCTTTTGGGCAGTACGCCCGTAGCAGCGAAAAATTGTACCGCAATATCGTTGTCGACAATGCCAGTGATTACCGTTTTGCCCAGTGGCAACTGGCCGTTATCGCGCTGGTGGTGGTACTGATTCTTCTGGTGGCATGGTATGGCATTCGCCGCATGTTGCTTAACCCGCTGGCAAAAATCATTACCCACATCCGTGAAATTGCGGGTGGTAACCTGGCGAATAACCTGGCCATTGCTGGACGCAGTGAAATGGGCGAGCTGGCGCAGAGCGTTTCGCATATGCAACGTTCTCTGACTGATACAGTCACCCACGTGCGCGAAGGTTCAGATGCCATCTACGTTGGTACGCGTGAAATTACTGCAGGTAATACCGATCTCTCCTCCCGAACTGAACAGCAGGCCTCGGCACTGGAAGAGACTGCTGCCAGCATGGAACAACTCACCGCCACGGTGAAACAGAACGCCGATAATGCCCGCCAGGCCTCGCAACTGGCGCAAAGTGCCTCCGACACTGCCATGCACGGCGGTAAAGTGGTGGATGGCGTGGTGAAAACCATGCACGAAATTGCTGACAGTTCGAAGAAAATTGCTGACATCATCAGCGTTATCGACGGTATTGCTTTCCAGACCAATATACTGGCGCTGAACGCCGCCGTAGAAGCTGCCCGTGCCGGTGAACAGGGACGTGGTTTTGCCGTGGTTGCGGGTGAAGTGCGTAATCTTGCCAGCCGTAGCGCCCAGGCGGCAAAAGAGATTAAAGCCCTGATTGAAGACTCAGTATCCCGCGTCGATACCGGTTCGGTGCTGGTTGAAAGCGCCGGAGAGACGATGACCAACATCGTTAATGCGGTTACGCGCGTTACCGACATTATGGGGGAAATTGCTTCAGCCTCCGATGAACAGAGCCGTGGCATTGATCAAGTGGCGCAGGCCGTGTCGGAAATGGATCGTGTGACTCAACAGAACGCCTCGTTGGTGCAGGAGTCAGCCGCTGCAGCCGCCGCGCTGGAAGAGCAGGCCAGTCGTTTAACGCAGGCAGTATCCGCGTTTCGTCTGGCTGCCAGCCCGCAATCCCAAAAACCACCGCTTCAATCCCGGCCAGCCAGTGAAAAACCACCAACACAACCACGCCGGCATATCGCTGAACAAGCTCCAAACTGGGAAACATTTTGATGGCTATTTACTCAAGCACCATTGTTGCCAGATTGATCAGATGATGCAACAGAACGTCGCGCGTATCGTCTCTGATGGCGCTATTTACAAGTGGTTATACGACACAATCGGCGCAGTTACAGGCTGTGCCAGTGGTTTCCTGAAGTGACTGAGAAGGCGCTATGACATCATCTCTGCCCTGTGGGCAAACGTCTTTATTGTTACAGATGACCGAGCGCCTCGCGCTTTCCGACGTTCATTTTCGGCGGATAAGTCAATTGATCTACCAACGTGCGGGGATCGTTCTGGCCGATCACAAACGTGACATGGTCTACAACCGGCTGGTACGCCGTTTGCGTTCGCTGGGACTGGCAGATTTTGGGCATTATCTGAATATGCTGGAATCTAATCAGTGCAGCAGCGAGTGGCAGGCATTTATTAACTCATTGACGACCAACCTGACGGCATTTTTTCGTGAAGGGCATCATTTTCCGCTGATCGCAGCTCATGCCCGCCGCTGTTCTGGGGAATATCGCGTATGGAGTGCAGCGGCATCGACAGGCGAAGAACCGTACAGCATTGCGATGACGCTGGCGGACACATTGGGCACTGCGCCCGGACGCTGGAAAGTCTTTGCCAGTGATATCGATACCGAAGTCCTGGAGAAAGCTAAAAGCGGCATTTATCGCCATGAAGAGCTGAAAAACCTGACGCCACAACAACTCCAGCGTTACTTCATGCGCGGCACGGGACCGCATGAAGGGCTGGTGCGCGTGCGTCAGGAACTGGCGAATTATGTCGATTTTTCGCCGCTGAATTTGTTGGCGAAACAGTACACCGTACCGGGGCCGTTTGATGCGATCTTCTGCCGTAACGTCATGATCTACTTTGATCAAACGACTCAACAGGAGATTTTGCGTCGCTTTGTACCGCTACTTAAGCCCGACGGATTGCTGTTTGCGGGTCACTCTGAAAACTTTAGCCATCTTGAGCGCAGCTTCACGTTGCGAGGTCAGACGGTGTATGCGCTAAGTAAGGAATAACGATGAGCAAAATCAGGGTGTTGTCTGTCGATGATTCGGCATTGATGCGCCAGATCATGACGGAAATCATCAACAGCCATAGCGACATGGAAATGGTTGCGACGGCTCCTGATCCGCTGGTCGCGCGTGATTTGATTAAGAAATTCAACCCTGATGTGTTGACGCTGGACGTTGAAATGCCGCGGATGGATGGGCTGGATTTCCTCGAAAAATTAATGCGTTTGCGACCAATGCCGGTGGTGATGGTTTCTTCTCTGACCGGCAGAGGTTCCGAAGTCACGCTGCGCGCGCTTGAGTTAGGGGCGATAGATTTTGTCACCAAACCACAACTGGGTATTCGCGAAGGAATGCTGGCGTATAGCGAAATGATTGCCGAAAAGGTACGAACGGCGTCAAGAGCGAGCCTGGCCGCGCATAAACCGTTATCGCCACCGGCAACGCTGAAGGCTGGCCCGCTGTTGAGTTCAGAAAAATTGATTGCAATTGGTGCCTCAACGGGCGGAACAGAGGCGATTCGTCACGTACTGCAACCGTTGCCACTTTCCAGCCCGGCGCTGTTAATCACTCAGCATATGCCGCCCGGTTTCACCCGCTCTTTTGCTGACCGACTTAACAAGCTGTGTCAGATCGGCGTTAAAGAGGCTGAAGACGGTGAACGCGTCTTACCGGGACATGCCTATATCGCGCCGGGCGATCGGCATATGGAACTGGCGCGCAGTGGCGCGAACTATCAAATCAAAATTCACGATGGCCCGGCGGTTAACCGTCATCGGCCTTCGGTAGATGTGTTGTTCCATTCTGTTGCCAAACAGGCGGGGCGTAATGCTGTTGGGGTGATCCTGACGGGCATGGGTAACGACGGCGCGGCGGGAATGTTGGCGATGCGTCAGGCGGGGGCATGGACCCTCGCGCAAAACGAAGCAAGCAGCGTGGTTTTCGGTATGCCGCGTGAGGCCATCAATTTGGGGGGCGTCTGCGAAGTGGTCGATCTTAGTCAGGTAAGCCAGCAAATGCTGGCAAAAATCAGTGCCGGACAGGCGATACGTATTTAAATCAGGAGTGTGAGATGGCGGATAAAGAGCTTAAATTTTTGGTTGTGGATGACTTTTCCACCATGCGACGCATTGTGCGTAACCTGCTGAAAGAGCTGGGATTCAACAATGTTGAGGAAGCGGAAGATGGTGCCGATGCTCTCAACAAGTTACAGGCGGGCGGTTATGGGTTTGTGATCTCCGACTGGAATATGCCGAATATGGATGGTCTGGAACTGCTGAAAACCATTCGTGCTGATGGCGCGATGTCGGCGTTACCGGTGTTGATGGTGACCGCAGAGGCGAAGAAAGAGAACATTATCGCCGCAGCACAAGCGGGGGCCAGTGGCTATGTGGTTAAGCCATTTACCGCCGCGACGCTGGAGGAAAAACTCAACAAAATCTTTGAGAAACTGGGCATGTGAGGATGCGATTATGATGCAACCATCAATCAAACCGGCTGATGAACATGCCGCTGGCGATATCATTGCGCGCATTGGCAGCCTGACGCGTATGTTGCGTGACAGTCTGCGGGAGCTTGGACTGGATCAGGCGATAGCTGAGGCCGCTGAAGCCATCCCCGATGCCCGCGATCGTTTGTACTACGTCGTGCAGATGACTGCCCAGGCTGCGGAGCGTGCGCTGAACAGTGTTGAGGCGTCACAGCCACATCAGGATGAAATGGAGAAGTCGGCAAAAGCATTAACCCAACGCTGGGATGCCTGGTTTGCCGATCCGATTGACCTTGCCGATGCCCGTGAACTGGTGACCGATACGCGGCAATTTCTGGCGGATGTGCCTGTTCATACCCGTTTCACCAATGCGCAACTGCTGGAAATCATGATGGCACAGGATTTTCAGGATCTCACCGGCCAGGTGATTAAACGGATGATGGATGTGATACAGGAGATTGAACGCCAGTTGTTGATGGTGCTGCTGGAAAACATTCCGGAACAGGATGCGCGTCCGAAGCGTGAAAGCCAGAGTCTGCTTAATGGGCCACAGGTTGATAGCAGCAAAGCGGGTGTGGTAGCCAGCCAGGATCAGGTCGACGATTTGTTGGATAGTCTCGGTTTTTAATTTGTATTGCCTGATATGACGTGACCCGTCGTATCAGGCGGCCGGATGAGACGTTTACACCGCATCCGACAAACGCGGCACCACGCCTGATGTGCTGCGGTAAAAGCCCTAAATCCCGCCTGTTTTGCCCCTTACTCTAACCATTGAACGCTTTCCGCTCTGGCATTATTCACGCTTATCACTATTTCCAGGATTGGCGACGTGTCTGACGAGAGCGACGACAAAACAGAAGCCCCCACACCTCACCGACTTGAAAAAGCACGGGAAGAGGGACAGATCCCGCGCTCCCGTGAGCTAACCTCACTGCTGATTTTGCTGGTGGGCGTGTGTGTTATCTGGTTTGGTGGCGCGTCTCTGGCTCACCGGTTGTCTGGGATGCTCTCCGCCGGGCTGCATTTTGATCACAACATCATCAATGACCCCAACCTAATCCTGGGGCAGATTATTCAGTTAATCAGAGAAGCCATGTTGGCTCTGTTGCCGCTGATTAGCGGCGTGGTGCTGGTGGCACTCATTTCGCCAGTCATGTTGGGTGGTTTGGTATTTAGCGGCAAATCATTACAGCCGAAGTTTTCCAAACTCAATCCGTTACCAGGTATTAAACGCATGTTCTCAGCGCAAACCGGCGCAGAGCTGCTGAAAGCGATACTGAAATCCACTTTGGTCGGCAGTGTGACTGGTTTTTATCTCTGGCATCACTGGCCGCAGATGATGCGCTTAATGGCGCAGTCGCCCATTACTGCAATGGCTAACGCGATGGATGTTGTGGGATTGTGCGCGCTTTTAGTGGTGCTTGGGGTCATCCCAATGGTGGGATTTGACGTCTTTTTTCAAATATTCAGCCACCTGAAAAAGCTGCGTATGTCACGGCAGGACATTCGTGATGAGTTCAAACAAAGCGAAGGCGATCCCCATGTTAAAGGGCGAATTCGTCAGATGCAGCGAGCTGCGGCGCGGCGTCGGATGATGGCCGATGTGCCGAAAGCGGACGTCATTGTTAACAACCCAACTCACTACTCAGTGGCATTGCGATATGACGAAAACAAAATGAGTGCGCCGAAAGTGGTCGCCAAAGGTGCAGGGCTGGTAGCACTGCGCATTCGTGAAATTGCCGCTGAAAATAACGTCCCGACCCTTGAAGCACCGCCGCTGGCGCGTGCGCTGTATCGACATGGCGAAATAGGCCAACAAATTCCAGGCCAACTATACGCCGCTGTGGCAGAAGTACTGGCCTGGGTCTGGCAACTGAAACGCTGGCGTCTGGCCGGTGGGCAACGCCCTGTACAACCCACACATCTTCCGGTGCCGGAAGCCCTGGATTTTATCAACGAGAAACAGCCCCATGAGTAATCTGGTCGCAATGCTGCGCCTACCCGCAAACCTGAAATCGACACAATGGCAGATCCTTGCCGGACCGATTTTGATCCTGTTGATCTTGTCGATGATGGTGCTGCCACTGCCCGCATTCATTCTCGACCTGCTGTTTACCTTCAATATTGCCCTGTCGATCATGGTGTTGCTGGTGGCGATGTTTACCCAGCGCACGCTCGAGTTTGCCGCGTTCCCGACCATCCTGCTGTTTACCACGCTGTTGCGTCTGGCGCTCAACGTGGCTTCAACCCGTATCATTTTGATGGAAGGTCATACTGGTGCGGCGGCGGCGGGGAAGGTCGTTGAAGCGTTCGGTCACTTCCTCGTTGGCGGTAACTTTGCAATCGGCATTGTGGTATTCGTCATCCTCGTGATCATCAACTTTATGGTTATCACCAAAGGTGCCGGGCGTATTGCGGAAGTGGGGGCGCGCTTTGTTCTCGACGGTATGCCGGGTAAACAGATGGCGATTGATGCCGACCTCAACGCCGGATTGATTGGTGAAGATGAGGCGAAAAAACGTCGTTCCGAAGTGACCCAGGAAGCCGATTTTTACGGCTCAATGGACGGGGCGAGTAAGTTTGTTCGTGGTGATGCTATTGCCGGGATCCTCATCATGGTCATTAACGTCGTCGGCGGATTGCTGGTCGGCGTGCTGCAACATGGCATGAGCATGGGCCATGCGGCAGAAAGTTATACGCTGTTGACCATCGGTGATGGCCTGGTGGCGCAAATCCCGGCGCTGGTTATTTCTACCGCTGCGGGGGTCATCGTCACGCGTGTCAGCACCGATCAGGATGTTGGCGAGCAGATGGTGAATCAGCTTTTCAGTAACCCCAGAGTCATGTTGTTAAGTGCCGCAGTACTGGGGTTACTTGGTCTGGTGCCAGGAATGCCAAACCTGGTATTTTTACTGTTCACGGCGGGACTGCTGGGGCTGGCGTGGTGGATCCGTGGACGCGAACAAAAAGCGCCTGCCGAACCGAAGCCGGTAAAAATGGCGGAGAATAATGCCGTTGTTGAAGCGACGTGGAACGATGTGCAACTGGAAGACTCGCTGGGAATGGAGGTGGGGTATCGGCTGATCCCGATGGTTGATTTTCAGCAGGATGGCGAGTTGCTGGGGCGTATTCGCAGTATTCGTAAGAAATTTGCCCAGGAGATGGGCTTTCTGCCACCGGTGGTGCACATTCGCGACAATATGGATCTGCAACCTGCCCGTTATCGTATCCTGATGAAAGGCGTTGAAATTGGTAGTGGCGATGCCTATCCGGGGCGCTGGCTGGCGATCAACCCGGGGACAGCCGCCGGAACATTACCCGGCGAAGCGACGGT
This sequence comes from Escherichia sp. TW09308, assembly GCF_000208565.1. Lineage (NCBI taxonomy): Bacteria > Pseudomonadati > Pseudomonadota > Gammaproteobacteria > Enterobacterales > Enterobacteriaceae > Escherichia > Escherichia sp. TW09308. Next base: position 127,669 of record NZ_AEME01000001.1, read on the forward strand.
CGACCCGGCGTTTGGTCTGAATGCTATCTGGATCGAAAGCGCGCTAAAAGAACAGGCGCAGATTCAGGGATATACCGTGGTTGAGGCCAGCACGGTGGTCGCAACGCATCTTAACCACCTCATTAGCCAACATGCCGCCGAACTGTTTGGTCGTCAGGAGGCGCAGCAGTTACTGGATCGCGTCGCCCAGGAGATGCCAAAGCTAACGGAGGACTTAGTTCCTGGCGTCGTCACGCTCACCACGCTGCACAAGGTGCTACAAAACCTGCTTGATGAAAAAGTGCCGATTCGCGATATGCGCACCATCCTCGAAACGCTGGCGGAACATGCGCCCATCCAGAGCGATCCACATGAATTAACCGCCGTCGTCCGCGTGGCGCTTGGTCGGGCGATTACCCAGCAATGGTTTCCCGGTAAAGATGAAGTTCACGTTATTGGCCTGGACACGCCGCTGGAGCGTTTGCTGTTACAGGCATTGCAGGGCGGGGGCGGGCTGGAGCCTGGACTGGCGGATCGTTTGCTGGCACAAACTCAGGAGGCATTATCCCGTCAGGAGATGCTGGGCGCGCCGCCAGTGCTGTTGGTGAACCATGCGCTGCGGCCATTATTATCTCGTTTTCTGCGCCGTAGCCTGCCGCAACTGGTGGTGCTTTCGAATCTCGAACTCTCTGATAACCGCCAAATCCGTATGACGGCGACGATTGGCGGCAAATAATGAGGAGCTTATTAGCTATTTTGTTGTTTCCTATGCTTGTGCAGGCTGCCGGGGAGGGCATGTGGCAGGCAAGTAGCGCGGGCGTGACGCTAAATCATCGTGGTGAATCGATGTCGTCAGCGTCTCTGACTTCGCGACAACCGGTTTCAGGATTGGTGACGCTGGTGGCCTGGCGTTATCAGCTTATCGGCCCGACACCTGTAGGGCTGCGCGTGCGCTTGTGTTCGCTATCTCGTTGTGTCGAATTAGACGGGCAGAGCGGGAGTACGGTGGCATTTACCGGCGTACCTGCGACAGAACCGTTGCGCTTTATCTGGGAAGTTCCAGGCGGTGGGAGGTTAATTCCGCCGCTGAAGGTGCAGCGTAATGAAGTGATTGTGAATTATCGGCGGTGATAAAAAAGCCGATGTCCGTAACTGCGACATCGGCCTTTGACACATAACGCGATTACATACGCTCTACAGTCTCAATACCCAGCGTATCCAGACCCAGTTTCAGCGTCTTCGCGGTCAGTTGTGCCAGTTTCAGACGGCTGTTACGCACTTCTTCGTTTTCTGCGCTGAGGATCGGGCAGTGCTCGTAGAAGCCAGAGAACAGACCAGCCAGATCGTACAGGTAAGCACACATCACGTGCGGTGTACCTTCACGGGCAACCACCGTGAGGGTTTCTTCAAATTGCAGCAGGCGAGCGGCCAGTTGCGCTTCACGATCCTCACGGATGACAACCGGAGCCGCAGCCAGTTGATCTTCGTTAATTTCCGCTTTACGGAACACGGACAGCACACGGGTGTAGGCATACTGCATATACGGCGCAGTGTTACCCTCGAACGCCAGCATGTTGTCCCAGTCGAAGATGTAGTCGGTAGTGCGGTTTTTGGAGAGATCCGCGTATTTCACCGCGCCGATACCGACCGCATTGGCCAGTTTTTCCAGCTCGTCGGCTGGCATATCCGGGTTCTTCTCAGCCACCAGACGACGCGCGCGTTCCAGTGCTTCATCCAGCAGATCTGCCAGTTTCACCGTACCGCCAGCGCGGGTTTTGAATGGTTTACCGTCTTTACCCAGCATCATGCCGAACATGTGGTGTTCCAGCGGTACGGATTCTGGTACATAACCTGCTTTGCGTACGATTGCCCATGCCTGCATCAGGTGCTGATGCTGACGAGAGTCGATGTAATACAGCACGCGATCGGCATGAAGAGTTTCATAACGATACTTCGCACAGGCGATATCGGTAGTGGTGTAGAGATAGCCACCATCTTTCTTCTGAATGATAACGCCCATCGGCTCGCCTTCCTTGTTCTTGAACTCATCAAGGAATACAACGGTCGCGCCTTCACTTTCTACTGCCAGACCTTTGGCTTTCAGATCTGCCACGATACCCGGCAGCATCGGGTTGTAGAGGCTTTCGCCCATCACATCATCGCGAGTCAACGTTACGTTCAGACGATCGTAAGTGATCTGGTTCTGCGTCATGGTGATGTCGACCAGTTTGCGCCACATTTCGCGGAAGTATTCGTCACCGCTTTGCAGTTTTACCACGTAGTTACGTGCACGTTCGGCAAACTCTTCATCTTCGTCGTAATGCTTTTTCGCATCGCGGTAGAAACCTTCGAGATCTGCCAGCTCCATTTCACCGGCGTTTTCCTGCTGCTGTTTTTCCAGCCACGCAATCAGCATACCGAACTGGGTGCCCCAGTCACCGACGTGGTTAGCGCGAATTACGTTGTGACCGAGGAACTCCAGGGTACGCACAGCCGCGTCACCAATGATGGTGGAACGCAGATGCCCTACGTGCATCTCTTTTGCCACGTTTGGCGCGGAGTAGTCCACCACAATGGTCTGTTTTTCTGGTGTAGCAACACCGAGACGATCGGACGCCAGCGCCTGCTGAACATGTTCAGCCAGGAATACCGGATCAAGGAAAATGTTGATAAAACCTGGGCCGGCGATCTCAACTTTACTGGCGATACCGTTAAGATCCAGATGAGTCAGCACCTGCTCTGCTAATTGTCGCGGTGCCATACCCAGTTTTTTAGCAACTGCCATCATGCCGTTAGCCTGATAGTCGCCGAACTGAACTTTTGCTGACTGACGAACCTGCGGTTCGCAATCCGCAGGCGCGCCTGCCGCAATCATGGCCTGACGGACTTTTTCTGAGAGAAGAGCCTGAATATTCACCGGAATACCTTACATTGATGAAGCGAGCGAGAATTGCCCGCACCAGTTAAAGAAATTAGGGCGGGAGTATACTGCAAATGGCTGTTTTCGTCAGCAACGTGCGCGTGGCGTATTGCCGTTTTCACTATTGCACCGGGGACTGCGCGAAATCAGCAGTTGGTTGGCGCAGGGCAACAAGGTAAATTAACGCTTTTGCTGAAAGACGAAGAGTGATTATGGCTAACTGGCAATCTGTCGACGAGTTGCAGGATATTGCAACGGATTTACCGCGATTTATCCACGCATTAGACGAACTTTCCCGTCGTCTGGGGCTGGATATTACTCCGCTGAATGCCGATCACATTTCCTTGCGTTGTCATCAAAACGCCACCGCTGAACGCTGGCGTCGTGGGTTTGAACAGTGCGGCGAACTCCTGTCAGAAAATATGATCAATGGCAGACCGATTTGCCTGTTTAAATTGCATGAACCGGTACAGGTTGCTCACTGGCAGTTTTCGATAGTTGAGTTACCGTGGCCTGGGGAAAAACGTTACCCGCACGAAGGCTGGGAACATATCGAAATCGTTCTGCCTGGTGATCCAGAGACACTGAACGCCCGTGCACTGGCATTACTTTCTGATGAAGGGCTTAGTCAGCCGGGGATCTCGGTTAAAACCAGTTCGCCAAAAGGTGAGCATGAGCGATTACCCAATCCAACGCTGGCCGTCACCGACGGTAAAACCACGATTAAGTTTCATCCGTGGTCCATTGAAGAGATCGTCGCCAGTGAGCAGTCGGCGTAATTAAGGAGTAAAAATGGCATTACTGGAAATTTGCTGTTACAGCATGGAGTGCGCGCTGACGGCGCAGCAAAACGGTGCCGACAGAATAGAGCTGTGTGCGGCACCGAAAGAAGGTGGCTTAACGCCGTCGCTGGGCGTGCTGAAGTCTGTGCGTCAGCAGGTTACTATCCCTGTGCATCCGATTATCCGTCCTCGCGGTGGCGATTTTTGCTACAGCGACGGCGAGTTTGCCGCCATTCTTGAGGACATCCGCACAGTACGCGAATTGGGATTTCCTGGACTGGTGACGGGGGTTCTGGATGTTGACGGTAATGTCGATATGCCACGAATGGAAAAAATAATGGCGGCTGCCGGTTCGCTGGCCGTCACTTTTCATCGCGCCTTCGATATGTGCGCTAACCCTTTAAATGCACTGAATAATCTTGCGAAATTAGGCATTGCCAGGGTGCTGACATCGGGGCAAAAATCAGACGCGCTGCAAGGTTTATTAAAAATTATGGAACTTATTGCCTATGGTGATGCTCCAATCATCATGGCCGGAGCTGGAGTTCGTGCAGAAAACCTGCACCACTTCCTCGATGCCGGAGTGCTGGAAGTCCATAGCTCCGCGGGAGCGTGGCAAGCCTCACCGATGCGTTATCGTAATCAAGGATTGTCCATGTCATCAGATGCACTCGCGGACGAGTATTCGCGTTATGTCGTAGACGGGGCGGCGGTTGCTGAAATGAAAGGAATCATTGAACGCCATCAGGCCAAATGATTTTTACCGTTGCATCATGTCGCCCAATATGATGCTTGCTCGTACCAGGCCCCTGCAATTTCAACAGGGGCCTTTTTTTATCCTTGATCAGTATAAAAAATGAACCTGAAGGCAAAGACAAAATGGCGTGGCTGATCAGGCGCATAAGAAGTAAATAGCGCCCGGAAACGGGCGCTAAATTGCAGATAAAGTGTGCTTTATTCATGCCGGATGCGGCGTGAACGCCTTATCCAGCCTGCAAATTTGTGCAAATTTAACATATTGCAGGAGACGGGTAGGCCTGATAAGCGTAGCGCATCAGGCGGTTTTGGCGTTTGTCATCAATCCAGCGCTCGGAAACGGGTTACGGCTTACGCGCAATCAACACCGCGCGTTTAGGCGCAGGATAGCCTTCTACCGTTTTACTCGGATCATGCGGGTCGAGGAAATCAGACAAAGACTCGGTGACCATCCACTCGGTGCGGCGCTGCTCTTCTGTCGTCGTGACGCTCACGTCCGCAATGCGGATATCAACAAACCCACACTTCTTCAGCCAGTTTTTCAGCGCCAGTGCTGATGGAATGAAATAGACATTACGCATTTGCGCGTAACGATCGCCTGGCACCAGTACTGTGTGCTCATCGCCATCAACAATCAGCGTTTCCAGCACCAGTTCGCCTTCATTCACCAGTTGATCTTTTAACTGCCACAGATGTTCCAGCGGTGAGCGGCGATGGTACAGCACGCCCATCGAAAAGACGGTATCAAAGGCTTTCAGCGCCGGAAGTTGTTCAATACCTAACGGCAGCAGATGCGCGCGCTGATCGTTACCTAACAACTTACGCACCGCTTCGAACTGGCAGAGAAAAAGTTGCGTAGGGTCAATCCCCACCGCCAGATGCGCGCCTGCGCCAATCATGCGCCACATGTGATAACCGCTGCCGCAGCCAACATCGAGGATCGTGCGCCCGGTCAAATCAGAGAGATGCGGCAGAACACGATCCCATTTCCAGTCAGAACGCCATTCGGTGTCGATGTTAACGCCATACAGCGAGAACGGCCCTTTACGCCACGGCATCAGGTTGCGCATCAGTGTTTCAATGCGTTTAATCTGCCCGGCACTCAGCGGCTCTTTGCTTTCCGCCGTTACGCTATGCAGTAAATCAAGACGATACGGTTTAATTTCGGGCAGAAATTCCACCGCATTGGACCACTGTTTAAACAGACCGTGCTGCTGTTCACGTTGCCAGTTGGCAATCTGTGCAGGGAGGGTTTCCAGCCAGTGCGAAAGATGATTTTTGGCAATCAGAGAATAAAAGTTACCAAAGTCGATCATGCAGCGTCCTCTGCTTTCAATGCCACCAGTGAGCCAAAGTTAAAGCACTGGAACCATAACTCGCTATGTTCAAATCCGGCTTTATGCAGGCGTGCTTTATGGGTTTCCACAGAATCGGTCAGCATCACGTTTTCTAACATGCTGCGTTTTTGGCTGATCTCCAGCTCGCTGTAACCGTTGGCGCGTTTAAAATCGTGGTGCATGTTGAACAGCAGTTCACCGACTTTGGCATCTTCGAAACTGAATTTTTCCGAAAGCACCAGCGCACCGCCAGGATTCAGTCCTTGATAAATTTTATCCAGTAATGCCTGACGTTCAGAAGGCTCAAGGAATTGCAGGGTAAAATTCAGTACCACCATCGACGCGTTTTCAATGGCAATATCGCGAATATCACCCTCGATTACTTCTACAGGTGTTGGCGCTTTATAGGCGTCGATATGGCGACGGCAGCGTTCAATCATCGCCGGGGAGTTGTCGATGGCGATAATTTTACAATTATCATGATGAATATTGCGACGCACCGAGAGCGTCGCCGCGCCCAAAGAACAGCCCAGATCGTAAACCTGCGTACCAGGTTGTACGAAGCGTTCGGCCAACATGCCAATCATTGAAATAATATTGGAATAGCCGGGAACGGAACGCTGGATCATATCCGGGAAGACTTCGGCTACCCGTTCATCAAAGGTCCAGTCGCCCAGTCTGGCGATAGGGGCAGAAAATAACGTGTCGCGGTGAGACATAACGTAAAAATCCGGGAAAAAGAAAGTGGCGTATTGTGCGCTAACGCAGGGAGAAAACCAACTCCCAGGGCATATACCAAAGATTCGCCAGCACCATCAGCAACAGCGCACACCAGGTGGCGCTCATGCCGGAACGCCGCCAGCGAAACAGACGGTGATGAAAACCGTAATAATGCATCAGACGCCCGGCAAGCAGAACAATGCCGCAAATATGTACCATCCAGGTTTCTGCGCCATTCATTTCCATAAACAGCATCAATACAATCGCGATGGGAATATATTCCACCGCGTTACCGTGAATGCGAATGGCGCTTTGCAGTTCGCTAAAACCGCCGTCACCATAGGCAACGCGATATTGCATTCGCAGGCGAACAACATCAAAAGAGAACTTCATTAATAACAACGCACCTAAAACGGCATATAGCGCGCTTACCATACAAACTCCCTTTAAAATGGCCGATGGCTCCTGTCTATGATAGGTGGCAATTTCAGAAAAGAGAAGATTGCTGTGGAATAGCCGGAACTGCTCCGATCTCTGGAAGTGTCTTACGTAAGTCTTCCCAAAGGGTATGTACCAGTTCCGGTGCCTGGGCAATATCTGGCGTATGTAAAAAAAGATAAGGCGTGGTGGTCTGGTGCCACTGTGCTAATTTTTGTAACCAGACCTGAAATAATTCCCGATTTTGCGTCATATCATCGCTGCCGATAAAACGGATCAGTGGGTTTGTCGCTGTTAATACGGCATGAACCGGAACTTTGGGCTTTTTCCGTTGCGCGTCGCGAATGGCTTCATTATGCGGACGCGCTGCATGAACCGGACGGCTGTCTAAAATCACCCGATTAACGCCGCGCTGATGCAAACCGCGATTAAGCGTTTGTTCCTCTACCTCTTTGGCAAAAAACAGCGGATGACGAACTTCCACACCATAGGTAAATTCGCGAGGAAGGGAATCGAGAAAGTGCCACAGTGCAGACAGATCCCGGGGGCCAAATGTGGCGGGCAGTTGCAGCCAGTATTGCCCAATGCGCGGCGCTAACGGTGACATGCGGGTTAAAAATTCTGCTACTAAATCATCGCAATGTCGCAATGCAGCCTGGTGCGAAATGGTCGCCGGAAATTTAAAACAAAAACGAAAATCATCGCTGGTTTGCTCGCGCCAGCGCAGAACCACTTCCGGCTTTGGCAGAGCATAAAGGGTCGTGTTGCCCTCCACGCAGTTAAAATGGCGGGCGTACTCTTCCAGGCTGGAGATCCCCAACCGCACCCATTTTGGATGCGACCATTGCGGCAGACCGATATAAATCATAACGCGTTGAGGATCTCTTCCACGCGACGCACACGAGCAATGCGCGGGTAGATATGGTTGATGCTGTTGTTGTGCTGTTCGGTACTGGCGGCGCTACAGGCGTCTTCAGCGATCACCAGATTAAACCCTAACTCCCACGCGTTACGGGCGGTGGACTCAACGCCGATATTGGTTGAAATCCCACACAAGACAATGGTGTCAATGCCACGACGGCGTAATTGCAACTCCAGATCCGTACCGTAAAACGCACCCCATTGACGTTTAATGATTTCAATATCGCTGTCAGTTGCACCTAACGCCGCAGGATGCCGCCACCAGTTCTCCGGCAACGTTTTGGCAGGCGAAGGCGCATCAACCGGCTGTTTCAATGCTTCGGCATAATCGGCAGACCAGCCGACGCGCACCAGAAATACGGACTGTCCGTTTGCGCGAAATTTCGCCGCCAGTTTTCCGGCGCGATTAACAACATCTTCGGCAGTATGTGGGCCACCGGCAAAAGGCAAAATGCCTTCCTGTAAATCAATCACCACCAGCGCAGTGGTTTTAGCATTAAGCTCAAGCATGATCTCTCCTGATAAAACAAAATCGTACCTCTCACCTTAATGCGATTAGCCGATGGCAGGATGACAAATTTTGTTAATTTTTATGTGTTCAGGCAACACCTTTATAGCAAACAAGGGTAGAGTCTGATTCCAGGCCTGATATAAAGTGGTAACGAGTCGTTCCAGAGCGGGCCAGGCTCTTACGGTGCGGCAGAATTTCCAGTATAATAGCCGCCTTTTTTCATTCAGTTGTGACATACAGCTAACGCTGCGACTTAGGTCACCTGCGCAGCAGGGGACATCCGCCGGCAGCTAAGTTAAGGGATATCTCATGCGTACAGAATATTGTGGACAGCTCCGTTTGTCCCACGTGGGGCAGCAGGTGACTCTGTGTGGTTGGGTCAACCGTCGTCGTGATCTTGGTAGCCTGATCTTCATCGATATGCGCGACCGCGAAGGTATCGTGCAGGTATTTTTCGATCCGGATCGTGCGGACGCGTTAAAGCTGGCCTCCGAACTGCGTAATGAGTTCTGCATTCAGGTAACGGGCACCGTGCGTGCGCGTGACGAAAAAAATATCAACCGCGATATGGCGACCGGCGAAATCGAAGTGCTGGCGTCTTCGCTGACCATCATCAACCGCGCAGACGTTCTGCCGCTTGACTCTAACCACGTCAACACCGAAGAAGCGCGTCTGAAATACCGCTACCTCGACCTGCGTCGTCCGGAAATGGCTCAACGCCTGAAAACGCGCGCTAAAATTACTAGCCTGGTGCGCCGTTTTATGGATGACCACGGCTTCCTCGACATCGAAACTCCGATGCTGACCAAAGCGACGCCGGAAGGCGCACGTGACTACCTGGTGCCGTCTCGTGTGCACAAAGGTAAATTCTACGCGCTGCCGCAGTCTCCGCAGTTGTTCAAACAGTTGCTGATGATGTCCGGTTTCGACCGCTACTATCAGATCGTTAAGTGTTTCCGTGACGAAGACCTGCGTGCTGATCGTCAGCCTGAATTTACCCAGATCGATGTGGAAACTTCGTTCATGACCGCGCCGCAAGTGCGTGAAGTCATGGAAGCCCTGGTACGTCATCTGTGGCTGGAAGTGAAGGGCGTAGATCTGGGCGATTTCCCGGTAATGACCTTTGCGGAAGCTGAACGCCGTTATGGTTCTGATAAACCGGATCTGCGTAACCCGATGGAACTGACCGACGTTGCCGACCTGCTGAAATCCGTTGAGTTTGCGGTATTCGCGGGGCCAGCGAACGATCCGAAAGGTCGTGTTGCTGCTCTGCGAGTTCCGGGCGGGGCATCGCTGACCCGTAAGCAGATCGACGAATACGGTAACTTCGTCAAAATCTACGGCGCGAAAGGTCTGGCTTACATCAAAGTCAACGAACGCGCGAAAGGTCTGGAAGGTATCAACAGCCCGGTAGCGAAATTCCTCAACGCTGAAATCATCGAAGCCATCCTGGATCGTACCGCCGCACAAGATGGCGATATGATTTTCTTCGGTGCCGACAACAAGAAAATTGTTGCCGACGCGATGGGCGCACTGCGTCTGAAAGTCGGTAAAGATCTTGGCCTGACCGACGAAAGCAAATGGGCACCGCTGTGGGTTATCGACTTCCCGATGTTTGAAGACGATGGCGAAGGCGGCCTGACGGCAATGCACCATCCGTTCACCTCACCGAAAGACATGACTGCCGCCGAGCTGAAAGCGGCACCGGAAAATGCGGTGGCGAACGCTTACGATATGGTCATCAATGGTTACGAAGTGGGCGGTGGCTCTGTGCGTATCCATAATGGTGATATGCAGCAGACGGTGTTTGGCATTCTGGGTATCACCGAAGAAGAACAGCGCGAGAAATTCGGCTTCCTGCTCGATGCCCTGAAATATGGTACGCCGCCGCACGCAGGTTTGGCATTCGGTCTTGACCGTCTGACCATGCTGCTGACCGGCACCGACAACATCCGTGACGTTATCGCCTTCCCGAAAACAACGGCGGCAGCGTGTCTGATGACTGAAGCCCCGAGCTTTGCCAACCCGACTGCACTGGCTGAGCTGAGCATTCAGGTTGTCAAGAAGGCTGAGAATAACTGATATGAATAAAATACACGAAATCATTTGCGGTGCATCGAGGCGGCAACTGAGTGAACTCCCATGAGCATAGATAACTATGTGAATGGGATGAGCGAAAGCAGCCAACGAAGAGGCAGCGTGAAGGATAAAGTGTATAAGCGTCCCGTTTCGATCTTAGTGGTCATTTACGCACAAGATACGAAACGGGTGCTGATGTTACAGCGGCGTGACGATCCTGATTTCTGGCAGTCGGTAACCGGCAGTGTGGAGGAGGGTGAAACCGCGCCGCAAGCTGCTATGCGCGAAGTAAAGGAAGAGGTCACCATTGATGTTGTTGCTGAACAACTGACCTTAATTGACTGTCAGCGCACGGTAGAGTTTGAAATTTTTTCACATTTGCGTCATCGCTATGCGCCGGGCGTGACGCGTAATACGGAATCATGGTTCTGTCTTGCGCTACCACACGAGCGCCAGATTGTTTTTACTGAACATCTGGCATACCAATGGCTTGATGCGCCCGCTGCGGCGGCGCTTACTAAGTCGTGGAGCAACCGACAGGCGATTGAACAATTTGTAATTAACTTAGCCTGAGAAGGCGTATACACAAAATCCTTCGAGCTGTATCAAGGTGGTAAACGAGAGCCGCTAACGCAGGCAGCCTGAAGGATCAAGTGTATAGTTATTTTGGAGATATTTTTATGGCAGGTCATAGTAAATGGGCCAACACCAGACATCGTAAAGCTGCGCAGGATGCTAAGCGCGGTAAAATCTTCACTAAAATCATTCGTGAGCTGGTGACCGCAGCTAAACTGGGTGGTGGCGATCCGGATGCTAACCCGCGTCTGCGTGCTGCCATTGATAAAGCACTGTCTAACAACATGACCCGTGACACCCTGAACCGCGCAATTGCACGTGGTGTGGGCGGTGATGATGATGCGAACATGGAAACCATCATCTACGAAGGTTACGGTCCTGGCGGCACTGCAATCATGATTGAATGTCTCTCTGACAACCGCAACCGTACCGTTGCTGAAGTGCGTCACGCATTCAGCAAATGTGGTGGCAACCTCGGTACTGACGGTTCCGTGGCTTATCTGTTCAGCAAAAAAGGTGTGATCTCCTTCGAGAAAGGTGACGAAGACACCATTATGGAAGCGGCGCTGGAAGCAGGTGCTGAAGACGTTGTGACCTATGATGACGGCGCGATTGACGTTTACACCGCATGGGAAGAGATGGGTAAAGTACGCGACGCTCTGGAAGCGGCAGGTCTGAAAGCAGATAGCGCGGAAGTATCTATGATCCCGTCAACCAAAGCTGATATGGATGCAGAAACCGCACCGAAACTGATGCGTCTGATCGATATGCTGGAAGACTGCGACGACGTGCAGGAAGTTTACCATAACGGTGAGATCTCTGATGAGGTTGCAGCGACCCTCTGATGAGGCCGGCTAAACAACAAAACGGAGACGCGTGATGGCGATTATTCTCGGCATTGACCCGGGTTCACGCGTTACCGGTTACGGCGTTATCCGCCAGGTGGGCAGACAACTGTCCTACCTGGGTAGCGGATGCATACGCACCAAAGTGGATGATTTACCGTCTCGTCTGAAGCTCATTTATGCGGGCGTGACGGAAATCATCACCCAGTTCCAGCCAGATTATTTCGCAATCGAACAAGTCTTTATGGCGAAGAACGCCGATTCTGCCCTGAAACTGGGGCAGGCGCGTGGTGTGGCGATTGTGGCAGCGGTGAATCAGGAATTGCCGGTATTTGAGTATGCCGCTCGCCAGGTAAAGCAAACCGTGGTGGGTATTGGCAGTGCCGAGAAAAGCCAGGTGCAGCATATGGTTCGCACCTTGCTGAAACTTCCCGCTAACCCGCAGGCAGACGCCGCTGATGCGCTGGCAATTGCCATCACCCACTGCCATATCAGTCAGAATGCGATGCAGATGAGCGAATCGCGGCTGAATCTGGCTCGCGGGCGACTGCGTTAAATTATACTGCCTCGGTCAGTTCAGGCTGAGGCGTATCTACTCCTTCGGCATGAATCAACACCAGACCCGGATGATGCCACAAACTCGCTGGCGTTACGGTTTTTCGCGCCCACGGAATTGAGCCTAAAAACCAGAATTTCCAGAAAGTAAGTTTTGCATGTGGATTGCTGTGTAATAACTCTTCAAAAGTTTCTATCTCGCCTACCGGAATACATAATGCTTCTTTATAAATATCAAAGACAAACTTTGAGCAGAACTGGCGAGATGACTCATATTTAAACCCGGTGTGATAGAGCTTGCGCAGTCGAGAGGGAACCTGTTCTATCAGCCTTTGTTTTTGCTGTTCTGTCAGCCCTGCACCTAATCGCTTTACGGCATAGCGTTGGTGAGAAGAACGTTTAATAAAATGGGACAGTGTGGTGATGGTGGAGAGGGGAACACGGCTTTCTGCGACCAGAAAATCATCGCCGTCATGACCGATAATGATCCCGACGTGATTACTCCAGCAATTCGATGCGGCAGAAATTTGGCCGAATAATGCGGCACCTATACATGTAAATACAATATCACCAGTTTCATATTCAGCAGGATAATTAATATTCACTTTATCATTCCATCGAAATAAATTTGAATATGTTTAATAACATAAAATCTTTTTTATCGCAGGTATAGTCAAGTTTATTTTTTTTTGGTCTTTTACCTGAATATTTAATATATAAAATATTTGCTTTCAATATGACCTGGAGAATGAATTATGCAGTGACAATTCTCCGTTCATCGAGACGCCTCGCAATTTTTCTGCATCCTTCGCTGGATATCTATCCAGCATTTTTTTATCATACAGCATTATCTTTGATTCATTACGCAGGAGCGTCATGTGATAGGCAGGCTGAGAGGCATCATTCTGGAAAAACAACCCCCGCTGGTGTTACTTGAAGTGGGCGGCGTAGGCTATGAAGTGCATATGCCGATGACCTGTTTTTATGAACTCCCTGAAGCGGGCCAGGAAACGATAGTCTTCACCCACTTTGTAGTACGTGAAGACGCGCAGTTACTGTACGGTTTTAACAATAAGCAAGAACGCACGCTGTTTAAAGAACTGATTAAAACCAACGGTGTGGGGCCGAAACTGGCACTGGCGATCCTCTCTGGTATGTCAGCGCAGCAGTTTGTTAATGCCGTTGAGCGTGAGGATCCTGCAGCACTGGTGAAATTACCTGGCATAGGTAAAAAAACTGCCGAACGGCTGATTGTTGAAATGAAAGATCGCTTTAAAGGCCTGCACGGCGATCTGTTTACACCGGCTGCCGATCTGGTGTTGACCTCACCGGCAAGCCCGGCAACCGACGATGCCGAGCAGGAAGCGGTTGCTGCGCTGGTGGCGCTGGGCTATAAACCACAAGAAGCCAGCCGCATGGTGAGCAAAATCGCTCGTCCTGATGCCAGCAGTGAAACATTAATTCGCGAAGCCCTGCGCGCCGCGTTATGAGGTAAAGGATGATTGAAGCAGACCGTCTGATTTCTGCCGGTACGACCTTGCCGGAAGATGTGGTAGATCGCGCTATTCGCCCCAAATTACTGGAAGAGTATGTTGGTCAGCCGCAGGTCCGTTCGCAGATGGAGATTTTCATCAAAGCGGCGAAACTGCGCGGCGATGCCCTCGATCATCTATTGATTTTTGGTCCTCCTGGCCTGGGAAAAACCACGTTAGCCAACATCGTTGCCAATGAAATGGGCGTCAATTTACGCACAACGTCTGGTCCGGTACTGGAAAAGGCGGGTGACCTGGCGGCAATGCTGACCAACCTTGAACCGCACGATGTGCTGTTTATTGATGAGATCCATCGTCTCTCGCCAGTCGTGGAAGAGGTGCTGTATCCGGCGATGGAAGATTACCAGTTGGATATTATGATTGGTGAAGGCCCGGCAGCGCGTTCGATAAAAATCGATCTACCACCGTTCACCCTGATTGGCGCGACCACGCGTGCTGGCTCATTGACATCGCCATTGCGTGACCGTTTCGGTATAGTGCAGCGCCTGGAGTTTTACCAGGTGCCTGATCTGCAATATATCGTCAGTCGTAGCGCACGGTTTATGGGGCTTGAGATGAGTGACGATGGCGCACTGGAAGTCGCTCGCCGGGCGCGAGGTACGCCACGTATCGCTAATCGTTTGCTGCGTCGTGTGCGTGATTTTGCCGAAGTGAAGCATGATGGCACCATCTCGGCAGATATCGCCGCCCAGGCGCTGGATATGCTTAATGTCGATGCAGAAGGTTTCGATTATATGGATCGCAAGTTATTGCTGGCGGTAATCGATAAATTCTTCGGTGGTCCGGTTGGCCTGGATAACCTGGCTGCAGCTATTGGCGAAGAGCGTGAAACCATTGAGGATGTGCTGGAACCTTATTTGATTCAGCAAGGCTTTTTGCAGCGTACACCGCGCGGGCGTATGGCGACAGTGCGGGCGTGGAACCACTTCGGGATTACACCGCCAGAAATGCCGTAGAGCGGATAAAGCGTTAACGTCGCATCTGGCATTGAATTATTGACAGGATGAATCGATACAGGCGCTCCCGCAGGAGCGCCTGATTGATTAGCGACCAAACAGGTCACGTTTTTTCGCTTTAAATGGCTGGGAAATCACCACCAGCACTGCGACAATCAGGTAAGCAACAAAAATACCGAGCAACCACTGCGGCATATCCAGACCTAAAAACTCCCACTGACGCTCAGCGCAATCACCAGAGGCGACAAACACTTGTGGCACCCATTTATCCAGCGGCAGCCAGTCTGGGAAGCGAACCATGAAATCACAGGTCATAAACGGCGAAGGATAGAGCTGGAGCATGGTGTGTTCGTAAGTTAACTGCACACCACGAAACGCGCTATACAACCAGATAATCATCGCCACATAACGCAGCGGCGTTTTCGGGGCGATAGCGCCAATCAACGCGGCACCCAGAACACCGAATAACGCGCAGCGTTCATAAATACAGAGCACGCAAGGTTTCAATAACATCACATGCTGGAACCACAGCGCCGTCAGTTCCAGTGCCAGAGCGGTAAGCGCCATTAACAACCACGCACCCCGCCCCTGTGAACATTGGTTCAAAAATCGCAACATAATAATTTCCCTGCAATATGCATCGAATGCGCAGTTTAAACCAATTCATTCGTTGCGCCACCAGGAGGGAGTAAAAATAGGATGTAATTGAACAATTATCGGGCGGAAAGGCAAACCGGGCATGAATATGCCCGGTAAGTTGTTATCAAAGCGTTGCTATCCACCCCATTTGCATAAACCATTCAGTTACAGGGGCAAGAGTAAACTCTACGCAGAGTAGCCCGACGAGGGTCAGTACGAGGGTGTAGGGCAGAGCCATCCATACCATGCGGCCATAAGAAAGACGTATCAATGGCGCGAGAGCGGAGGTTAACAGGAACAAGAACGCAGCTTGTCCGTTCGGCGTGGCGACGGATGGCAGGTTGGTCCCGGTGTTAATGGCGACGGCCAGCAGTTCATATTGCTTCATACTGATAGCGCCGCTCTCCATTGCTGCTTTGGCTTCGTTGATATAAATCGTTCCCACAAAGACGTTATCCGAAATGGAAGACAGCAAACCGTTGAAGATATAGAACAGCGATAGCTGGGCGTGTTCTGATGACTGCAATACAAACTGGATAATTGGGGAGAACAGTTGTTGGTCGATAATCACCGCAACTACCGAGAAAAAGACCGTCAACAGTGCAGTGAATGGCAGAGATTCGGTGAAGGCTTTGCCGATAGCATGTTCATCAGTGACACCGGTCAGTGATGTAGTCAGAATAATGACAGACAAACCAATCAGGCCGACTTCCGCCAGATGCAACGCCAGCGCGGTGACCAGCCAGACGCCGATAATCGCCTGGACAATCAGGCGAATTTTATCCTGACGTGTACGCTGGTTACGGCTTTGATCGTCAAACTGCTGCAGCACTTCGCGGACTTTCTCCGGCAGCGTTTCACCGTAGCCAAACCAACGCATTTTCTCCACTAACAGGCAGGTTAACAAACCACAAATCAGAACCGGGACGGTTACCGGTGACATGCGCAGGAAGAAATCGCCAAAATGCCAGCCAGCAGCTTTCGCAATAATCAGGTTTTGCGGTTCACCGACCATGGTCATCACACCGCCTAATGCAGTACCGACACCCGCGTGCATCATCAGGCTACGCAGAAAACCACGGAACTGCTCCAGCACCACTTTGTAATGCTTGTCGATATGGCTGTCGTCTTGCAGATCGGTATCTTCGGCACGGGAAGAAGCCACTCGGTGATAAATACCATAAAAACCCACCGCAACGCTGATCACCACGGCCACTACGGTTAAGGCATCCAGGAACGCGGAGAGAAACGCAGCCGCCACACAAAAAGAGAGCGATAACAGCATCTTGGAGCGAATGCTTAACAGCAAGCGGGTAAAGATGAACAGCAATAGCTGTTTCATAAAATAGATACCCGCCACCATAAACATCAGTAGCAGCAAGACTTCAAGATTCGCCGCCACCTCTTCACGGACGTGCTCCGCGCTGGTCATGCCTATGAATACCGCTTCGATAGCCAACAGGCCGCCAGGCAGTAGCGGATAGCATTTGAGCGCCATCGCCAGGGTGAAAATAAATTCCGCTACCAACAGCCAGCCAGCAACAAAAGGGCTGATGAGGAAAATTAACGGGTTAACAATTAAGAAAATAATGAGGGCAAGTTTGTACCAGTCAGGTGACTGGCCCAAAAAATTGCGCCATAACGCGCGGCCCCAGGAGATCTCCATGATGGTTTCCCTTACCTTACAAATAATAAATGATGTTTTTATGTTAGAACGCAAAGCTTAACGGCCAGGCAGGAGTGAGGCAAGTCTTGATAGTCAAGCGGAAAGAGATGCGGAAAATGAAGCCCTGATCCCTTTTTTCTTCTTTTTGTCTGCTATCAGCGTAGTTAGCCCTCTGGTATGATGAGTCCAACTTTGTTTTGCTGTGTTATGGAAATCTCACTATGGTCATTAAGGCGCAAAGCCCGGCAGGTTTCGCGGAAGAGTACATTATTGAAAGTATCTGGAATAACCGCTTCCCACCCGGGACTATTTTGCCCGCAGAACGTGAACTTTCAGAATTAATTGGCGTAACGCGTACGACGTTACGTGAAGTGTTGCAGCGACTGGCACGAGATGGCTGGTTGACTATTCAACATGGCAAGCCAACGAAGGTGAATAATTTCTGGGAAACCTCCGGTTTAAATATCCTTGAAACACTGGCGCGACTCGACCACGAAAGTGTGCCGCAACTTATTGATAATTTGCTGTCAGTGCGTACCAATATTTCAACTATTTTTATTCGCACCGCGTTTCGTCAGCACCCTGATAAAGCGCAGGAAGTGCTGGCAACCGCCAATGAAGTGGCCGATCACGCCGATGCTTTTGCTGATCTGGATTACAACATTTTCCGCGGTCTGGCGTTTGCCTCTGGCAACCCGATTTACGGCCTGATCATTAACGGGATGAAAGGGTTGTACACGCGCATTGGTCGTCACTATTTTGCTAATCCGGAAGCGCGCAGTCTGGCGCTGGGTTTCTACCACAAGCTGTCGGCATTGTGCAGTGAAGGCGCGCACGATCAGGTTTACGAAACGGTGCGTCGCTATGGGCATGAGAGTGGCGAGATTTGGCACCGGATGCAGAAGAACTTGCCAGGTGATTTAGCCATTCAGGGGCGATAATCCATCCAGACTGATGACAAACGCGTAATTGCCTGATGCGCTATGCTTATCAGGCCTACGTTGTTCTTGCAATATATTGAATTTTCGATACTTTGTACGCCCCATCAGGCAAAAATGAGTCCTCCTCAAATGAGGAGGACTTTTTACAGATTTCCCATTCTTGGCGGGCAACGTTCCAGCAACTCGACGCTGCCATCTTCGTTTTGCTGCTCCAGCGTCACATCAAATCCCCACAAACGATGCACATGTTTCAGCACCTCTTTACGTCCCCGATCCAGCGGAGCGCGGTTATGCGGAATGTAGCGTAGAATCAGCGAACGGTCGCCGCGCAAATCCACGTTCCAGATCTGAATATTCGGCTCCAGATTGCTTAAGTTATATTGCGACGATAATCGGTTACGGATCTCCCGATAACCTTCCTCATTATGAATGGCAGAAATTTCCAGATAATTATGCCGATCATCATCCAGCACGGTGAAGAAGCGGAAATCACGCATTACCTTCGGTGACAGGAATTGACTGATAAAGCTCTCATCTTTGAAATCACGCATCGCGAAATGCAGCGTTTCCAGCCAGTCAGAACCGGCGATATCCGGGAACCAGTATTTGTCTTCTTCCGTTGGTGACTGACAAATCCGCTTAATATCCTGGAACATGGCGAATCCGAGGGCATACGGGTTAATGCCGCTGTACCACGGGCTGTTATACGGTGGCTGGAAGACCACATTGGTGTGACTATGCAAGAACTCCAGCATAAAGCGTTCGGTCACTTTCCCTTCATCGTACAGATGGTTAAGGATGGTGTAGTGCCAGAAGGTGGCCCAGCCTTCGTTCATCACCTGAGTCTGTTTTTGCGGATAAAAATACTGGCTCACCTTACGCACAATGCGCAGGATTTCACGCTGCCATGATTCCAGCAGTGGGGCATTTTTCTCCATAAAATAGAGCAGGTTTTCTTGTGGTTCGGAAGGATAGCGGCGCGCTTCGGCAACGGTTTTCTCTTCTTCGCGTTTCGGCAGGGTACGCCAGAGCATATTGACCTGACTTTGCAGATACTCTTCGCGGCTTTTCTGCCGGGCTTTCTCCTCTTGCAGCGAGATTTTTTGCGGGCGTTTGTAACGATCCACTCCGTAGTTCATCAGCGCATGGCACGAGTCCAGCAGCTTTTCTACCTCATCAACGCCATAACGTTCTTCGCACTCGGTAATGTATTTGCGGGCGAAAATCAGGTAATCGACAATCGAACTGGCATCGGTCCAGCTACGGAATAAATAATTGTTTTTGAAGAAAGAGTTATGGCCGTAACAGGCATGCGCCATCACCAGCGCCTGCATGGTAATGGTGTTCTCTTCCATCAGGTAAGCGATACACGGGTTAGAGTTTATGACAATTTCATAGGCCAGCCCTTGTTGGCCATGCTTATACAGGCGCTCAGTTTCGATAAACTTCTTACCAAATGACCAGTGCGGATAGTTAATCGGCATACCGACGCTGGAGTAGGCATCCATCATCTGTTCTGAGGTGATCACTTCAATCTGGTGCGGGTAGGTATCCAGCCGATAGAGTTTCGCCACCCGGTCTATCTCTGCCAGATAAATATCCAGCAGCTCGAACGTCCAGTCGGGTCCATCGCTCAAACGTGTGGTGTCCTTATTCATAGAATCGATCGTCGCCATACGCGCACCTCATTGTTGTCGGTACTCTCTGTGTGGAGGACCTCATTTCAAGCATAGAACACCCGTTAAAAACCGCGTCGCCGGAGAATTTTTTTCTTTGCGATTTCTTATTATCGTAGTGCCAATAATCAGCCTCTGAACGGAATTTTCTGCTGGATAAAAAGCACCTTCAGCAGGAGACACCAAAGACGGCATATTCCCACAGCGTCAGGGAGATGTGAGCCAGCTCACCATAAAAAAGCCATATGTTGAATAATATTTTCATCTAGGTTATCAAGATGTAATTAGATTATTGTTCTTTTACTGTATCTACCGTTATCGGAGTGGCTATGCGAGTTGTCATACTGGGAAGTGGTGTGGTAGGCGTTGCCAGCGCCTGGTATTTAAATCAGGCAGGACATGAGGTCACCGTTATTGATCGGGAACCGGGAGCAGCCCTGGAAACCAGCGCAGCAAATGCCGGGCAAATCTCGCCTGGTTATGCGGCACCGTGGGCGGCGCCAGGTGTGCCGTTGAAGGCGATTAAATGGATGTTTCAGCGCCATGCACCGCTGGCGGTTCGTCTCGACGGTACGCAATTTCAGTTGAAATGGATGTGGCAAATGTTACGTAACTGCGACACCAGCCACTACATGGAAAACAAAGGACGGATGGTGCGCCTGGCGGAATACAGCCGTGATTGCCTGAAAACATTACGTGCTGAGACTAACATCCAGTATGAAGGGCGGCAGGGCGGGACGCTGCAACTGTTCCGTACCGAACAACAATATGAAAACGCGACTCGCGATATTGCCGTTCTGGAAGATGCTGGTGTGCCGTACAAACTACTGGGATCCAGCCGTCTGGCGGAAGTGGAGCCAGCGCTGGCCGAAGTGGCACACAAACTCACCGGTGGCCTGCAACTGCCCAATGACGAAACCGGCGATTGCCAGCTCTTTACCCAGAATTTAGCGCGAATGGCGGAACAGGCGGGGGTTAAATTCCGCTTTAATACGCCAGTCGATCAACTGCTTTGCGACGGTGAGCAGATCTATGGCGTGAAGTGTGGTGATGAAGTGATTAAGGCCGATGCGTATGTGATGGCATTTGGTTCTTACTCGACAGCGATGCTCAAAGGCATTGTTGATATTCCGGTCTACCCGCTGAAAGGTTACTCGCTGACCATTCCTATTGCACAAGAAGATGGTGCGCCGGTGTCCACTATTCTCGATGAAACCTACAAAATTGCCATTACACGTTTCGATAATCGCATCCGTGTCGGCGGAATGGCGGAAATTGTTGGCTTTAATACTGAACTGCTACAGCCGCGCCGTGAAACGCTGGAGATGGTGGTTCGCGATCTCTATCCGCGCGGCGGTCATGTTGAGCAGGCCACGTTCTGGACGGGGCTACGCCCGATGACGCCAGATGGCACGCCGGTTGTGGGGCGTACACGCTTTAAAAATTTGTGGCTGAATACCGGTCACGGCACGCTCGGCTGGACGATGGCTTGCGGTTCTGGTCAGTTGTTAAGCGATCTGCTCTCTGGTCGCACGCCCGCTATTCCGTATGAGGATTTAAGCGTGGCGCGCTACAGCCGTGGATTTACGCCATCGCGCCCGGGTCATTTACATGGCGCGCACAGCTAAGGACGCGAGATGACCAGACCGATACAGGCCAGCCTCGATCTGCAGGCATTAAAGCAGAATCTGACCATTGTTCGCCAGGCCGCGCCGCATGCGCGTGTCTGGTCGGTGGTAAAAGCCAACGCGTATGGTCACGGTGTCGAGCGTATCTGGAGCGCGCTCGGGGCCACCGATGGCTTTGCATTACTTAATCTGGAAGAGGCGATAACGTTACGTGAGCGCGGCTGGAAAGGGCCGATCCTGATGCTGGAGGGATTTTTCCATGCTCAGGATCTGGAAATTTATGACCAGTACCGGCTGACCACCTGTGTACACAGCAACTGGCAGCTCAAAGCGTTGCAAAACGCGCGACTAAAGGCACCGCTGGATATTTATCTTAAAGTGAACAGCGGGATGAATCGGCTGGGCTTCATGCCTGAGCGCATGCTTACCGTCTGGCAGCAATTGCGGGCGATGGCGAATGTTGGCGAAATGACGCTGATGTCGCATTTTGCCGATGCGGAGCATCCTGATGGGATTTCTACGGCGATGGCGCGTATTGAGCGAGCAGCAGAAGGACTGGAGTGTCGGCGTTCGTTGTCTAACTCGGCGGCAACCCTGTGGCATCCGGAAGCGCATTTTGACTGGGTTCGACCAGGCATTATTTTGTATGGTGCTTCGCCGTCCGGTCAGTGGCGGGATATTGCCAATACTGGATTACGTCCGGTAATGACATTAAGCAGCGAGATTATTGGTATCCAGACACTAAAAGCAGGAGATCGTGTGGGCTATGGCGGTCACTATACCGCGCGCGATGAGCAGCGAATTGGCATTGTCGCCGCCGGATACGCCGATGGTTATCCGCGTCATGCGCCAACCGGTACACCTGTTTTAGTGGACGGAGTACGCACCATGACGATAGGGACAGTCTCGATGGATATGCTGGCGGTTGATTTGACGCCTTGCCCGCAGGCGGGAATTGGTACGCCGGTTGAGCTGTGGGGCAAGGAGATCAAAATTGATGATGTCGCCGCCGCTGCCGGAACGGTAGGCTATGAGTTGATGTGCGCGCTGGCGTTACGCGTGCCAGTTGTGACGGTGTAACTTGCTGTTAGCCGGATAAGACGCACAGCGTCGCATCCGGCGATACAAACTACATCAAATTTTAGATTCGGCTTCGTCCTCTGCCACCCGAACGCCGATCTTCAACACGGCATTATCTTCTTTCTCAGCCACCGTCCAGATCATCCCGGCAAACTCCACCTGGTCACCGACAACCGGTGCCGCGCCTAACAACTGCTGAACAATTTCACCCAGTGTTTGCTGTTTATCGCGATATTCCCGGCCGTCTTCCAGACCATATATCAGCGCCACATCAGCATATTTGGCGCTGGCTTCGAGAATGAAGTCACCAAAGAAGCGTTGATCCAGCGCGACTGGCGGCGACTGGCTGAACAGTTTACCGAGCGCCGGAAGATCGCGCTCCCGACCAATTACACACAGCACATCGCCTTCGCGCAGTCGGGTGCTGCCGGTGGGATGAAGCAACTGGTTATCACGAAACAGTGCCGCAATACGCGTCTCTTTTGGCATATGCAGATCGCGCAGTGCCGCACCCACGCACCATTTATCGGCACTTAACTGATAAACAAACTGCTCCCACGGGTTTTCCGGGTGAATATCCAGGCCAACGCGTGATACAGGACGTCCGACGGGCGGAACCACGACTTTGGCTTTTTTCGCTGCCCACGAGAGTGATGTTCCCTGTAATAGCAGTGAAACCAGCACCACGAAGAAGGCGACGTTAAAGAACAAGCGCGCATTTTCCAGCCCCGCCATCATCGGGAATACTGCCAGAATGATCGGCACCGCGCCGCGTAATCCCACCCAACTGATAAACACCCGTTCGCGCAGATTGAAGCCGCGGAACGGTAATAATCCGGCAAATACCGACAGGGGACGGGCGAAGAAAATCATCCATGCGGACAATATGAGCGCCGGAATGGCAATAGGCAGCAGGTCGCTCGGATTAACCAACAGGCCGAGCACGAGGAACATGGCGATTTGTGCCAGCCAGGCGAGGCCGTCGAAATTTTGCAGAATGCCGTAGCGGTTGCGAATCGGGCGATTACCCAGCAGAAAACCGCACAGATAAACTGCCAGAATACCGCTGCCTTCCAGCGCCGTGGTTAAAGAGAAAATCAGGATACCGCCGCTTAATGCCAGCAATGGATACAAGCCCGCAGGCAGAGCAATGCGGTTAATCATTTGCAGCAGTAAATAACCACCGCCAAGACCGATCACAATTCCCAGCCCAAATTGCTGCAGAATATCGACAACGAACATCCAGCTAATAGTGCTTTCATGATGCTGGATCATCGCAATCAAGGTAATCGTCAGAAAGACGGCCATCGGATCATTGCTGCCGGATTCTATCTCCAGCGTTGAGCCAACACGTTCGTTAAGTCCCTTGCCGCCAAGCAGAGAAAAGACCGCTGCGGCGTCGGTGGAGCCGACAATGGCACCGATTAATAAGCCTTCAATCAAATCAAGATTAAACAACCACGCCGCCATCATGCCGGTTAAACCGGAGGTGATAAGCACGCCGACTGTCGCCAGTGAAAGCGCCGGACCTAATGCAACGCGAAATGAGCTGGCCTGGGTTCGCATCCCGCCGTCGAGCAAAATAATTGCCAGCGCCAGATTACTTACCATGTAGGCAAAAGGATAATTATCAAACGGAATGCCGCCGACGCCATCGACGCCCGCCAACATGCCAATCGCCAGGAAAATAACCAGAATCGGAATGCCAAGGCGGGAAGAAAATGAACTAAGTAAAATACTACTGGTGACAAGGATGGAGCCTAAGATGAAAAGGCTAATGATTGTTGCGGCATCCAACGGTCGGTTACTCCTGATTACGCTGTCTCGTACTATAAACCCTACCATATTCACGGCAGAAACAGCGTTTTACTTGGCCCTGAAGCGTGATTTTTTTACGCTTTCAGAACAGGATGACCGCTTATTGTCATCCGTGTGCCTCTTTTATCGTTATTGAGTATGGCATGTGCGCCCAACGGCAGTGTAACCGTGCGTTGTTCATGACCAAAATCGAGGCCGGTGATGAGTGGGATCGACAGACGAGAGCGCAAGAACGCGTAAACTGACTCCAGGTTGTAACCCGCGTCATAATCATTTGGCGCGCTGCCACTGAAACTACCGAGAATGATCGCGCTCTGACGATGTAAAATACCTGCGTGATAAAGCTGTAACAACATGCGCTCGACGCGGAAAGGATGCTCGTTGATATCCTCCAGCACCAGAATGCCGTTCTCGATTTGCGGCATCCAGGGCGTACCAATCAGCGAAATCAACATCGCGAGGTTGCCTCCCCACAACGTGCCTTCGCTCTGACACGCCGGGCCTTCCCCTTGCCATTCAATGGCGAACGTTTCATTACGTAACGCCAGCCAGAAATGGTGCTCGGTAAAGGCGTTCAACTCATCCGCGCCAAAATTCGCCACCAGCATCGGTCCGCTAAAGGTGATGACATTGCCTTGCGCCAGAAGAGCGCACTGAATGGCCGTAAAATCGCTATGCCCGCAGATGAGCAACGGATCATGTTGTTGGCGAGTTACCAGTGCCTGCCAGTCAATGTCTGCCAGTAAGCGACTGGCACCGTAACCGCCGCGTACTGCCAGTACGATAGTGTTGGGTGACGTCAGCCTGGCAAGGGCATTGATATCCTCCAGTCGCTCCGTTTCCGTACCAGCAAAACGCTCACAGCGTCGGGCAATGACCTCTACGTTATTGACCTGATGACCTGCATCCGTCAGGCGTTGAATACCGCGCTGCGCGGCGTGCTGATTAATGCAGTAACCCGACGGGGCGATTAAGTGAAACTGAGACATGGCAATTCCTTGCTGACAACAGAAACGAATTGTATATCATGCCGCTTAGGTGTGCTGTTGTCACCTCAACGGCGATTCCAGGCTATAAGGATAGATGAAGTGAAATTGAGATGGTTTGCCTTTTTGATTGTGTTATTAGCGGGTTGTTCATCTAAGCATGACTACACGAACCCGCCGTGGAACGCGAAAGTTCCGGTACAACGTGCAATGAAGTGGATGCCAATAAGCCAGAAGGCCGGTGCGGCCTGGGGTGTCGATCCACAATTGATCACGGCGATTATCGCTATTGAATCGGGCGGTAACCCAAACGCGGTCAGTAAGTCGAATGCGATTGGTCTGATGCAGTTGAAAGCCTCAACGTCCGGACGTGATGTTTACCGCCGCATGGGGTGGAGTGGCGAACCGACAACCAGCGAACTGAAAAACCCGGAGCGCAATATCTCAATGGGGGCGGCTTACCTGAATATTCTGGAAACCGGCCCGCTGGCAGGAATTGAAGATCCGAAGGTACTGCAATATGCACTGGTGGTGTCATACGCCAACGGAGCTGGCGCGCTGTTACGGACTTTCTCATCAGATCGGAAAAAGGCGATCAGTAAAATCAACGATCTGGACGCTGACGAGTTCCTCGAGCATGTAGCGAAAAATCACCCCGCACCGCAGGCACCGCGCTATATCTACAAACTCGAGCAGGCACTGGATGCGATGTAACTCAGTCGCGTATTTTGTCTGCTTTCTCCCGGGCTTCCCGTTCGAGTGAGAAAATAATTCGCTGTAATTGCCGCTCCACCGTCGGGCCGACGTTAAGAAAACGAAAGCTCAGACGGGGAGTGGAGATGGTTTCATTTTTGCCATCAATCAATTTGCGTTCGCTGATAGCCAGTAACTGGGCGTCAAAGTGAAAAACTCCCCATTGTCCCATGTTGACCTCAATCTGTGCGAAGCGCATGCCTTCGTGCAATCCGGCTGGTTTTTCCGTTTCCAGCAATGCGCCCATGCCACCTAACGATAAATCATACAGGCGAAAACGTAACGTACTGTTATCTGCCAGTTTGGTCTGGCAATAATAAGGCGGATGAAGTGGGGCGGAGATGCGAAAATATCGGCGTCGTTGTACAAACCATAAGGCGGGAGGGAGTGTGGTGATGAACGCAGGAAGCTGCAAATACTCACTTTGCTGTAATTGTTCAACAGTAAACTCGACTTTCGCCCCCTGAGTTTCGGCGGTAATAGTAATGTGCTGCGCTTTAAGCGCTGCATTATTGTCTTCTGGTTGACTGCCGTGATCCAGCACCAGTTTATCAGGGCTTATTGCCAGTATTTTGCTGATCAACTGACCGCCTGACCAACTGATACGCAAGGGAACAGCGGCTTTGTGCAAATCGCGTAAAATGCCCAGGACTGCTAACGGATTTTGTTTCAGGAACTGCTCATGGTAATGACTCACGCGGAAAAACTCCTGACCGACAAACTGTCTTTGGTTTATCGGTAGTGATTAACAAAACTTAATACAAATGCGTGAATATTTTTTACACGTTGTTCTTAAATCAACCGACAGACGCCAGCATCGATCCAGCCCTTGCCTATACTTAGAGCGTTGACGTAAACATTTTCTGCGTCCGATTCATCGAAACGAGGGCCTGAACATGGGAATTATTGCCTGGATTATTTTTGGCCTGATAGCCGGCATTATCGCCAAGCTGATCATGCCAGGGCGTGATGGTGGTGGATTTTTCCTGACCTGTATTCTCGGGATAGTCGGTGCGGTTGTCGGCGGCTGGCTGGCGACCATGTTTGGCATTGGCGGTTCCATCAGCGGTTTTAATTTGCACAGCTTCCTGGTGGCGGTGGTCGGCGCTATCCTGGTTCTGGGGGTATTTCGCCTTCTGCGAAGAGAATAAGATTTTCATAAGGCGGATAGCGGTGCTGACGCCGCTATCCGCTTTCAAATCAGAACGTATACTCCACACCTGCCCAGAAATTACGCCCTTCTTCAATAAACCCTTCGCTGTAGGCATATTTCGTATCAAACAGGTTATTGACGGACGCATTGACGCTGAAGCCATGACCTAAGGCGTAATCGGCACGAATGTGGGTCACCGCAAAACCGGCGGCTTTTTGTGAACCGTCGCTGTTGCTGTAACTGGAAGAACGCGCCTCTTCCGACAGCGTTACGCTTAACGGCTCCCACGGTTTGAGTGTCATCCATGCAGTCATTGTCTGTGTCGGCAGATCGGTTATCTTGCCGATATCTTTGCGTTTGGCATCGGCATGAATCAGAGCGTAGCTCAATCCTACATCCAGTACATTGCTGATTTTCCCCTTAATACCGGCATCCAGGCCACTGTAATCTACCGTGCCGCTGTTCTGGTTTTGAATGGTATCGGCATCGATATTGTGTGAAAGGATGGCGTCACTTACCCGGTTATAGTAAACGCTGACTTCAAATCCCCAGGCGCGGGTGAAAGCGCCATTCCAGGTTAAATCCACTCCGCGAGCGCGTTCTGGCTTAAGTTGTGGATTAACAATGGCTATCTGGTTATACGCCGGTTTGGACGTGGTATAGCGTTCTTTCAGTGTCGGGAAGCGCGTGCGGTCATAGTATGAAAGCGCCAGCGTGTCTTCATTGGCAAAGTGGTATTTCCCCATCACCTGCCAGTTAAAAGCTGACTGATTGTTGTCGTCATAATGGGTGATGCTGCCATCTTTTTCGTGTTTTTTCGCTTCTACGCTATCACGCCAGTCATAGCTGATCCCGGCCACAACATCCAAATTATCAGCAGCAGCCCATTGATATTCACTGGCGAGCGACCAGGTACGATCTTCATAGCGATCGTAAGCGGCGTGAGGTGCACCTTTTTCCCGGTGTACGTCATCCTTCCAGTTAACGGCAAACGACAGCAGATCGTTTTCACGTACATCGGCCGCCAGTTGTAATCCGGCACCATCGCTGTAATCGGAATAGTGACTATAGCTACCGTTTTTACTTTTCAGATCGGCCAGCGAGTTGTACATCATGAGCGTATTTTCAAAGGTGTCGCGATACAGCCGGCTTTTCAGGGTAAAACGGTCGTTTAGCTGTGTGGTTCCCTGATAGTAAAAACTTTCTTTGTCATACTCCGGCCACTGCCAGTAGCGTGACTTTTGGCCACTGTTTCCGCTGTATGGCGGGTTGTCTTTTTCGCCATCCTGCTTAATGTAAGTCAGCGTGTATTCATCGTTTTCACGCGGTGTAAAACCGAGCTTCACAATGCCGCGTTTGTCATCGGCAGATGAGTTAATCATCTTGCCGTGCTTGCCTGCAATATCATTATTAACACCGTGTGGCAGGCCGAGAAAATCCTGTTTTAGCTGGCTGCCGCTGACTTGCAAGTATCCCAGATCGCTGCTGGCGGCAAATGAAGCGTGCATATCGTAGGCGTTGTCCTGACTACGGCTCCATCCCTGACGATATCCCAGACTCGCTTCCAGCGGTTTGGTCGGTTTCTGAGTGGTGATGTTTATGGAACCCCCCATCTGATTAGGTCCCTGTAGCAGTGAGGAATACCCTTTGGAAACTTCGACCGCGCCCAGATTGTTGGTTAAAATCCGCGCCAGATCGAGGTTACCATCATAGGGAACATAAATGGGGACGCCGTCGAAATAGACCGGCACCTGACGGCTATCAAAACCACGAACTTTGACCTGTTCTTCGTTGCGGCTGCCTGATTTTTGCAGCACCACGCCGGGAACGACACTTAATGCCTGAGCAACATTTTGTTTATCCAACTCCTTTATGGTGGGTTGATCGAGAATGGTGGTCGTCGTCGATGATACAGGGCTGGACCATACAGTCAGTGTATCGCTCTCTTGAGCTGCTACGGCCTGCTGGGCAAGTGCAATTGATAATGCTGTGCAGAGATAATGTTTTTTGAATCTCATAAAATAAATTCCGTTTAATAAAGAATTAAAAAGAGGCTTTGGGTTTCAGACTGACTTTGATATCAGCCGGTGCCGCGTAATAAGGCGCGGAGGTAATAAACAGTCGGATGCCACAATCGAGGTAATTTTTGAGAGTTGTCAGATTAATTCCACCCGTCAGAGCCAGCGTGCAGTGAGGAGCCAGTGACGGTGCTTTTTGCGCAATTTCCGTTGCCTGCTGCGGACTAAATTTGTCGAGCTGAAGTACGTCTGGTTGCGCGCGTAACGCGGCAATTGCCTCTTCAGGCGTATCGGCTTCAACAACGATTTTCTTCTCCGGTGCGTGGCGACGTAACTGAGCGATTGCGCCCGACCAGTCCTGCTTGTCGGCAAGAAAATGACGGTGGTTGGCAAACAATAATATGGTCTCCGCACATCCGGCACGGTGAATCAATCCCCCTGCGGCCAGAATTGCCTGCGCTGCCAGTAAACGGGTGCCGGGGATCGCTTTTCTGGTGCAGGCAATATTGCCATCGGAATAACGTTCGCGAAGCAGCATCAACATTTGAGCGAGATAATCAGACACGCCGCAACTCCACTCCAGCACGTTCTGGACTGCTTTCCACCCCTGATGAAGTGCTGCGGCATTGCCATGTGCCCGGATTAGACGCTGACCCGGGTTCGCTAGTGAACCGTCGCTGACAGCATCATCGATGGTTAATCCCAGCGTGGTTAACATCTTGCAAGCCACCGCCACGCCACTGACGCAGCCGCCCTGGCGGTGAAAAAAATCAATAACACCAGGCTGTTCACCGATGCCTAATGCACGTGTGGTCAGGTCACCTCCCTGGATATCCTCCAGAAGTAACGCATCGATTTGTGCCTGAGAAATGAAAATCATCGCAGTGCCTCCTGTGGCACGCTGTCCCACCAGATGAGTGCCCAGTCGCGGCTGGCAGGGGCGAGGGCGCGAGCATCCTGTTGTTGATACCAGCGATATAACCGTTCGCGTTCATCGTCGTTAAGCGTGCCGAGACTCCAACTGACGTTCTGCTCAAAACGTTCCCAGGTACTGTTATCCTGTTGGCAATTTTGCCCACGGATAAAATCAACGTGCGCATAAATTCCCATCTGATACAGCACGTTAAGTGCAAAGATATAGTTGGGTAATTCGATCACTTCCCGACCTGCCGCCCGCTGGATGGCAGGGGAGACGAACGAGGTACTGACAAGATGGGTGGTATAGACGCGTAACCGTGCCTGATTATTCAGTTTGGTCATCGCCTGGCGCATGTCAGCCACCAGCGTGGATCGGGAAGCCACGGCAATATCGCAGCGTGGCAGGTCACTCCAGTCCTCTTCCCAGGCGCGTTGGATCCAGTGGACATTGTCGGCCTTCATCGCGGCGGCGCGACGGGCGGCAACGTTCAGCATCCCCTGACTGTAATCAACGCCATAAACGGTAGTGACTTTATCAGCCAGTGCCAGTGACACAGTGCCCGGTCCACAGCCCATATCGAATAAGGAATTTGCGCCCTGCAGGTCAATTTTAGCGATCAGTTGTTGCAGATAGCTGTCCGTTGGCGAGGCGCAATTCTCGGCCATTTTTTCCGCCCGTTGATCCCAGTGATCTGGCGTTTTTTCTGTTCGGTGAGCCAGCTTTAATTGCTGAAGATAAAGGTCTGCAAAATCAATATCATCAATGAGCATGATTGTTCCTTAGCGTTTAATGGCAGAGAGGTGATGATGAATCTGGGCGGCGGAAACCCGATACAGGGCTGCCAGTTTGTCCATTGTCAGTTGTTCAGCCGGTAAGCCTTGTGTTACGCGTCCATCTGGCTCAACCCGGATAACGCTGTCGGCAATGGCGTTAGCATGTAGCGGATGATGGGTCGACATCAGCATCGTCATTCCGTTATTTTTTAGCTGCGCCAGGGTGTCCAGCAGTTGGATCTGATGACCAAAATCGAGGCTGGAGGCAGGTTCATCCAGTAACAACAAGCGTGGTTGCTGAAGCAGGGCGCGGGCGATTAATGCCATCTGGCGTTCACCGCCGCTAAGGGTATTCCAGCGCCTTGTCGCCAGATGCGAAATACCCAGCTTTTCCAGTTGCTCTGTGGCTTTCAGGCGTTCTTGCTTACCGGGGACGGAAAACGTCCCCATTATTGGAGTCAGTCCCATTAACACCATGTCCAGTACACTGAAAGCAAAAACACCGTCGTGCGCTTGCGGCACCCAGGCAATAGCTTGCGCGCGCTGGTGATGGCTAAGTTTCTGAACAGGTACGCCATCCAGCAAAATCTCGCCACCTGACAATGGAATCACGCCAAGAATGGTGCGCATCAGCGTAGTTTTACCGCAGCCATTGGCTCCCAGCAGGCAACAAATTGATCCCTGAGACAGGTTGAAGGAAACGTCGTGTAGCACCGGATGGCGGGAGTAACCCAGAGAAGCATGACGGACGGCAAGCAAAGTCACTGGCGACCTCCGCGTAACAACAACAGCAGAAAAAATGGTGCACCAACAAAAGCGGTCAGAATGCCGAGCGGGATTTCTGTTGTCCCAATGCTTCGCGCCAGTGTGTCGGTGAGCAGAAGCAGAATGGCACCTGTAGACATCGCCACAGGCAATAGTTGCTGATGGTTGTGACCAGTCAACAAGCGGGCAATATGTGGGACGACGAGGCCGATCCAACCAATAATTCCTGCTATTGCCACTGTGCTGGCGGTGATTAGCGTGGCGCAGATAATCAACCCTAACCTCAGGCGCGCAACATTCAGCCCCAGCGAGCTGGCTTCATCGTCGGAAAGTGTGAGTAAATTCATGCGCCAGCGGAGGAAAAACAGGGGCAGGGAGCCAATTAGAATGATCGGCGCAGCGTAGTAAAGATCACGCAAGGTTACGGTGGACAGCCCTCCCAGCAACCAGAAGGTTATTGAAGGTAACTGGGTGTAGGGATCGGCCAGAGTTTTTATTAGCGAAATTCCGGCTCCGCATAGCGTACCCAGCGCAATACCGACCAGTACCAGAGTTAAGACCGGATCGTGGCGGGTAACCCGGCGTGTAATCAACCAGACACCCGCGACGACCAACAGTCCGCCGCAAAACGCGTACAGTTGGATGTAAACAATCGATAATCCCCACAGGATTGCCGCGCAGGCTCCGAGTCCGGCACCCGCGGAGACACCCAGAATATCTGGTGAAACTAAGGGATTACGGAACATACCCTGATAGGTGGTTCCCGCCCCCGCCAGCGCAGCGCCCAGTAACAGCGCAGCAAGAATGCGCGGTACGCGGATTTGCCAGAAGACAATGTGTTCCTGCACTGGGACATCTTCTTGACGAAGAATGAGCGCCAGCAACTGCTGCATATCGAGATGATAAGCCCCACTTACGGCAGCAAAAGTGATGCTGATGGCTGCCAGCAGCAAAAGCAAAATAAACCCGTTCACTGTTCTCATTAGCTCACCACCATTTTTTGATAGTCGGCGTCACTTAATGTGCAATGCCAGAACAGTTGGGCGTAACGCTGCATATCATCTTTAAACTGGCTGTTGACTACGGGATCGAGCCAGGCATGCAATCGGCGTAACCCCAAAAGGCGATTGATTCCTGGTGGGGCATCCAGCCAGCCAAAGGGCAAACCAGTTAAAAATAAGATGCGTCGTTCCGCGACAGCTTTTACCCCCTGCCAGAGCGTGTCGTTACGGATAAAGTCAGCAGTGACGGGATCCTGAACCAGAATAATATCCGGCTGCCAGCGCAGCAGGTTTTCCATGGATACTTGCGCCAGCCCATGACGATCGGCAATTTGTGCAACATTGTGCAGACCTAATAATTCTGCCGCCTCAGTATGCAACGAACCTTGTAAACCTGTTTCCAGCCCCCGGGCACCACGCGCGGCATAAAAGCGAATGTTGGCAGCGGGCGAGGCGGCGAACGCCTGAGCTTCACGAACGAAACGGTTGGCGAGACTGGCTTGTTCTGCGGCGCGGTTTTCTTCGCCTAACGTTTTGCCCAGTGTTGTTAACTGTTCTGCGGATTGCTCCAGTTTCCCGTTAAGCAATAACCAGGGGATTTGTGTCTGCTCGCTAACCTGCCGGGCCTGGGAGATCCAGGTGTCATCTGTATTGCCGCAATCAACGACCAGATCGGGCTGCAATGCCATCAGCCCTTCCATCGAGAGCGAACTGGCGCGCCCGGCAAGCCGCCCAAGTTTAGGTAAATGGCGAATCGCCGGGGGTAATGGAATAGCCGCTTCGCGGGCAAAGTCAAAGGAAGAAAAACCGACCAGTTTTTCCGGAGCGACAGCCAGCAAAAGCAGATCCGCAGGCGCACCAGCGCTGACTGTGCGCGTAATCTTTTTGCGTCGGGGAGCATCGGTGAGGCCCAGAATTTAACGGGTTGTGCAAAGGACGGCAAATGATACAGGAGCAGGGTGGATGCAAGAGCCTGCGTAAACATCCGTCTGGTTAGTGGCATGAGTAATATCCTGACAATCAAAACCGCTATATATTTACATATATATCGATAAAGATCATGTTTGATATCAAGATTTATTTAAAGAAACAGATTGGTCTGCTTATTTGCTAAACAGCATTTTGTTTAACAAGAAAAATTATCAGGGAGAATGGGAGACAGACAAAAATATAAATAGAATCGTAATGATTAATAAATTGATAATGCAAGATTTAACGCTTGCTCTGATATAAGACGGCTAAGGTATAGAACGTATAATGAGCGATTTTTGATATTTCATGGAAAAAATGGGCAATGCCAATTTAATGTGCGGAATGACATTGCCCGATATACAGTAAATTTAAGGCGTAGGTTCCGCCTCTTTTTGTTTAACCGGCGGTGTTGTTGATTTACTGAGTGGGCGACTTGCCGGAACGTTGTCACACGGTTGCGCTTTCGGGCAGATCAAATCCAGCATTTTCAGCGTCACGCCGTTGGTCCAGCCAAAGCCATCCTGCAACGGATATTCGCCACCGCCGCCACCTGTTCCGGTGGTGCTGACATCATATTTTTCGACCAGCTTTTTCTCCCGGTCATAAGTGTGTTGAACATTGGTCAGGAAATTCCAGCTAATATCCATCGCCACCTCATTTTGCCCGTAGTTTTGTAATCCTTCGGTAGCAACCCATTGCAACGGTGCCCAGCCATTTGGCGCATCCCATTGCTGTCCACTTCTCACCGAGGTGGTGTTCAGTCCGCCAGGTTGCAGCAGATGCGTTCTGGTCGCCGTTGCCATTTTGCTGGCACGATCTTTCGCCGCAGCGTTGACATACAGCGGGAACAGGGCGGCGGCAGTTAACTGATTGCGTACTTTATGGCTCTTCAGATCGTAATCGGCATACCAGCCTTGCTGGTCGTTCCACAGGTATTTTTCGATCCCTTGCTGACGGGCATTGGCTAATGTTTCATATTGACTGGCCATCGCGTTATCCCCGGCGGCTTTACTGGCGCTGGCGAGAATTTTTTCCATTTTATACATCAGACTATTAAGATCGACCGGCACAATGCTGGTGGTGCGCAAGGTATTTAACTGCTGTGGATTATCCATCCAGCGCGAGCTGAAATCCCAGCCAGATGCGGCGGCGGAACGCAGGTCGCGATAGATTTCCGTAGCGGGGCGACCGGGATTGCTTTTGGCTGTGGCGATATCTTCCACCCACGATTCCGGACGCGGTGTATCGCGGTCGTCCCAGTAGCGGTTAAGGATAGTGCCATCCTTGAGCTTTACAACGCGTTTTTCCTGTTGCCCGGCTTGCAGGTTTTCAACGCCGTCCATCCAGTAAGCATATTCTTTTTGCAGTTGCGGCAGATACTGTTTCAACGCTGCATCGCCTTCATGTTGTGCCAGTAACTCCACCATCAGGGCAAAGAAGGGTGGTTGTGAACGGCTCAAATAATAGCTGCGATTACCGTTTGGAATATGTCCGTAAGTGTCTATTTCATAGCCAAAATTCGCCACCATATCCGCAACTTTATCCCAGTGACCGCTTTCAGCAAGCCCCAGCATAGTGAAGTAGCTGTCCCAGTAATATACTTCCCGGAAACGCCCCCCCGGCACGACATAGGGTTTCGGCAACGGCAGCAGAGAGTCCCATTTTTCGGTGCTTTCGGTTGTGCGGGTTAATACCGGCCAAAGCCCATCAATATGTTCACGTAGCGACTGTCCCTTTGGTGGGATGTGTTTCTCGCCTTCTTTTGGCAGGGAGAAATTGACTTTCACGAAGTGACGCAAATCAAACCCGCTCTGGTTCTGTTGCATCCGGTAATCAGCGAGGATCATCAGCGGATCGCTGTTTGGCACGGCGTCGGCAAAGGTTTTTTGATCCGGAAAAAGTTTGGCGTTTTGTACATCGTCAAACAACGGTCCCAACAAAATATCAGGCGATTGTGGTGTGACGGCAATTTCTTCCGCCTGTGCCGATAGCGCGGCAAAACACAAAAAAAGTGTGGTGGGAATTAACGCCATTCTTTGTGGATGACGAGGGACACGTGGTTTCATCAATCATTCTCCTTTGGCGATACCGAACAAAACGGTATTCAAGTATCAGAAAACCTTAGTTCAGGATCGCCGTAAGGACATGATTGAAATCTTATTCTGCGAACTGACAGACAAATCTGACGGAGAATCTAATTTAACTCTGATGCCTGAAGCGTTGTGCTTTTACATCCAGGGTTAATGTCTCTTCAGGTTGTAGCGCATACAGTTTCTCGCCCTGCTGACAAACCCAGCCAATGCCCAGTTCACGGGCAATTAAGGCGCTGTGGGATACCGGGCTTCCGGCGCTAAGACAGATGCCTTTAACGACAGTCGGGTCCAGTTGCAACATGGTGGAAGGGTAAATATTCTCCGCCAGTAAAATAGTCGGCGCGCTAAATTGCGGCAGTTCTTCTTTCGTCTGTGTCAGGTGGAGCAGGGTACGATGCAGAAGATCGTCTACATCAATATAGCGAGCTTGCAAATATTCATCATCAAGCTGCTGATATTGCTGGCTAAGTTCTTTAAGAACCTGCTGCCAGGCATATTCTGCTGTGCAGTGTTCATGCTGAAGGAGTTCGCTTGCCGCCGCCAGTAGCTCAGGATCGTCTAACAGAGTATGGTGGCCGGAAAAGATCGCGGCGATATCGTCGAGCCCGTTTGCCTCTGCCTTTGCCGATAAGGCCATCAAATCTAACAATGTGAAGTCAATCGCCTGGCGTAATCGTTCCTGTTCTTGTTCCGCTGTCAGAGTTGATTTCGCCTGCACTGTGCATAAAACCGGTTGATAATAGAAGGCTTTACCCGTGACAGGAGGGACTGGGCGCAGAGTCGGTGGCGCTATCTCTTCCGTTTCACCAAAGTTATCTTCAGCCAACTGGCGGAAAGCGGCCAGCGCCTCTTCAGCTTCAGGCCCTTTCACAATCAGGCGCAGAGTATCGTTATAGCGGACTTGTAACAGCGCAATCTGGTTAATACTTTCCGGCGTGACGCATTTACCGTTTTTCTCCAGCAACATGTCCGCATTAAATACCGATAAGGTATAGACCAGTCGGGAGGCCGGGCGCACGTGGAGGCCGTTACGGTTTTTAATCACCACCGCCAGAGAACGAGCTTCTTCATCGTGCGGAGGGCATATGTCAGAGATTTCACTGTCGGATGACGGTAAACCCAGTTGTTCGCGTTTGGCTTCCAGCGCATGCATTGCGTCATGGATAACCTGGTTGATATCCGCACCTGACGCCGCGCTGACCGTCGCAGCCAGCGTCCCTTCAACCAACGGTGCGGCGCACAACCGTACTTTTGCGGCGATCTCTGGCGCAAGCAATTCCAGTGCGGTTTCTGCACTCAATAACGCGCTCCCCATATCCATCATGACCAGCACATGGTCGGCATCGGCAACGGATTCGATGGCTTCCATCACTTTGACGGCATCGGTGCCGATGGGATTTTGTGGATCATCAATCCCCGCGGCAACGGCGATTTTACAACTATCGCTCATCAGCATCTGACGGGCTAATTCACCAACACCTTCTCCCAGTCGGGCGCTATGTGAAACTATGACCAGGTTTACCATCACCAATTCCTTACTCTTTCGCGGCTAAAGCCAGCATTTTCATCATAAACATCACGGAGGTCGCGCCAGGATCCTGGTGACCGATACTGCGTTCACCGAGGTAACTGGCACGGCCTTTGCGGGCTTGCATCGTAATCGTGCTTTGTGCAGCGGATTCAGCGACGCTGCTGGCAGCGTCGAGCGCCGCCGGAACAGAGAGATTTTGCTCGCAGGACTGACGTAACGACTCAACCACCGGCACCCAGACATCGCACATGGTCTTATCGCCGGGCTCGGCTTTTCCCCGGCTGATTACGCCATCCGCACCATCGCGGAACATCTGATAAAGCTCTTCCAGCGTCAGGCTTTGTCGTGCCTGAGTTACCTGTGCGGCGCGAATAAAAAACGTACCGAACAGCGGACCACTGGCACCGCCGACGCTGGAAAGCAACGTCATACCGGTATTTTTGAGGATGAAACCAATATCCTTGTCCTCGATGGCGGGTAGTTTCTCCACCACTTTGCTAAAGCCACGATTCATATTCAGCCCGTGGTCAGCGTCACCAATTTCACGGTCAAGGCTGGTGAGATAATCGCTCTCTTTGCTGAAAATTTCTCCACAGCGAGTGAGCCAGTTAACAATCTGTGTTCTGCTCAGTGACATCATCATCTCCTTATTTACCCCAGTTGAGTGCCGGGGTATGGACCGGGGCGTCCCATAGTGCCAGCATTTCGTCATCAACTTTCAGTAAGGTGATAGAAAAGCCGGACATATCCAGTGAGGTGCAGTACGCGCCAATTAAATTACGCTCGATAGTCAAACCCGCTTGCTGACAACGCGTGGTCAGGCGGTTATAGACGCCGTATAGCTCAGAAAGCGGTGTGGCACCAAGATTGTTGACCAGTGCAATCACCCGATCGCCAGACTGTAGCGGCTGTTTGGTTTGCGTCTGTTCCAGCCAGTTTCCTTGTTGATAATCCCAGAAACGCAGCGTGCGATGATATGCGCCATTTTCCAGCAGGGTATCGAACATTTCATCGACGGTTTGATTAAGGGAAGAGAAGGGGCGACGGTCAATACCTGGTTCACCATGAATGCCAACGCCAAACTCCATCTCATTATCCGCCAACGTAAAAGACGGTTTGCCTGCGGCAGGAACGGTACAGGCACCGAGGGCGATACCAATTGAGTGACCCTGATTATTCAACTTACGCCCCAGTTCTGCACAGGCGTCCAGTGAGTCGCCACGTTCCGCCGCCGCACCCACCAGTTTTTCAATTAATACCGTGTTGGCAACGCCGCGCCGCCCGGCGGTGTAAAGACTGTCTTTCACCGCAACGTCGTCATCGACAACCACTGTGGTGACTTTTACGCCGCTGTCGTGCAGTAATTCTGTTGCTGTTTCGAAGTTAAGAATATCGCCGGTGTAATTTTTGATAATCAGCAGCACACCTTCGCCGCCATCAATTTGCATGGCACATTCAAAGATTTTGTCTGGCGTCGGAGAGGTGAATATTTCGCCAGGACATGCCCCCGAGAGCATTCCCTGGCCGATATAACCGCAGTGCATCGGCTCGTGTCCGCTGCCGCCGCCCGACAGTAGAGCGACTTTTCCTGCAACGGGTGCATCAGCTCGGGTGACATACAGTGGGTCCTGATGCAGCGTCAGCGAAGGATGGGCTTTCGCCAGCCCTGCCAGTTGTTCGTTCAGTACGTCTTGCACATCATTGATCAATTTTTTCATTATTTTGCTCCAGCATTTACGGTAGGGCATGGATGATGTTCAACGATACGGCGACCACTGACTGCCGATGAATCCATTGTGCATCAGGCAAGGGAAAAGAAAATTAACCCAAATTGCGTTTCATAATGGAACATATGCTTTAATGAATGTTTCATATTGAAACTTGGATGTGTCTTAATACTAAAAATTGCGAGCCGGAACACCTTTTGTCATAAGTGAGCGGAATATGAATGGCAGTTTTAACGACGATAGCCGGGGGCTTTCTCCCTTAATTGCAGCCTCCTGGGAGCGATGCTGTAAGCTGATGAAACGGGAGTTATGGAGCAAACCGCACCAGGCACAGGGCGTAACATTTGCTTCTATTTGTCGGCGTAAAAAGGCGATGCTGACGCTCGGGCAAGCGGCGCTGGAAGATGCCTGGGAATATATGGCACCCCGAGAGTGCGCCCTGTTTATCCTTGATGAAACGGCCTGCATTCTTAGCCGTTATGGGGATCCGCAGACGTTGCGCCAGCTCAGTCTGCTGGGATTCAGCGACGGTACATATTGTGCTGAAGGGATCATTGGCACTTGTGCATTATCGTTAGCGGCTATCTCCGGTCAGGCTGTGAAAACGAAGGCCGATCAACATTTTAAGCAGATGCTTTGGGATTGGGCATTTTGTGCAACGCCACTGTTTGACAGCAAAGGGCGATTGACGGGGACGATAGCCCTGGCGTGTCCGGCTGAACAATCAACGGCAGCCGATTTGCCGTTGACGCTGGCAATTGCTCGCGAGGTGGGGAATTTACTGCTGACGGACAGTTTGCTTGCTGAAACTAATCGGCATTTAAATCAGCTTAACGCCCTGTTAGAAAGTATGGACGATGGGGTGATTAGCTGGGACGAGCAGGGTAATTTGCAATTTATCAATGCTCAGGCGGCGCGTGTTTTGCGTCTGGACGCGACGGCAAGTCAGGGCAAGGCGATCACTGAACTGTTAACGTTACCCGCCGTTTTGCAACAGGCAATAAAACAGGCGCATCCGCTCAAACATGTGGAAGCGACCTTTGAAAGCCAGCATCAGTTTATTGATGCGGTCATTACCCTTAAACCGATAATAGAAACGCAGGGAACCAGCTTTATTCTGTTGCTGCATCCGGTGGAACAGATGCGGCAATTGATGACCAGTCAATTAGGTAAAGTTAGTCATACATTTGCCCATATGCCGCAGGACGATCCGCAAACCCGCCGCTTGATTCATTTTGGCCGTCAGGCGGCGCGCAGCAGTTTTCCTGTTCTACTTTGTGGGGAAGAGGGCGTTGGTAAAGCCCTGTTAAGTCAGGCAATTCATAATGAAAGCGAGCGGGCAGCAGGGCCTTATATCGCCGTCAATTGCGAGTTATACGGTGATGCGACGCTGGCGGACGAGCTTATTGGCAGCGATCGCCCGGAGAACGAAAATGGTCGCCTGAGTCGGCTGGAACTGGCGCACGGCGGCACGTTGTTTCTTGAAAAAATTGAATATCTGGCAGTGGAGTTACAGTCT
Source organism: Escherichia sp. TW09308 (assembly GCF_000208565.1). NCBI lineage: Bacteria > Pseudomonadati > Pseudomonadota > Gammaproteobacteria > Enterobacterales > Enterobacteriaceae > Escherichia > Escherichia sp. TW09308. Next base: position 168,255 of record NZ_AEME01000001.1, read on the forward strand.
GCTTTATTACAGGTTATCAAGCAGGGGGTTATCACGCGGCTGGATGCGCGGCGTTTAATACCGATTGATGTCAAAGTCATTGCTACAACGACCGCGGATCTGGCAATGCTGGTGGAACAAAATCGCTTTAGCCGGCAACTTTATTACGCGCTGCATGCGTTTGAAATTACTATCCCGCCGCTGCGTATGCGGCGCGGCAGTATTCCGGCGTTGGTGAATAACAAGCTGCGCAATCTCGAAAAACGTTTCTCAACCCGCCTGAAAATTGATGACGATGCGCTTGCCCGCCTGGTTTCTTGTGCATGGCCCGGCAATGATTTTGAACTGTACAGCGTCATCGAGAACCTTGCCCTGAGCAGCGATAACGGGCGAATTCGCATCAGTGATTTGCCTGAACATCTGTTTACCGAACAGGCGACAGATGATGTCAGCGCCACACGTCTTTCAACCAGTCTGTCATTTGCGGAAGTCGAAAAAGAGGCAATTATTAATGCAGCTCAGGTTACGGGCGGACGTATTCAGGAAATGTCTGCATTACTGGGGATTGGTCGCACTACGCTGTGGCGAAAAATGAAGCAACATGGCATTGATGCGAGTCAGTTCAAACGCCGTGGATAGTGGGAGAGTATGTACTCTCCCGTCTATGACTTACTAATTAATAGCGACTATGACCAGGGCTGCCATGATTTGGCCCACCATTTGAGGGGGGCATTGGCTTACCGGAGGCCGCAGGGCCACGAGGGCCATCGCTGTGGCGGTGATGATGGTGAGGAACACAAGCACTTAACAGGCTGGCGAAGACAATTGCTAACAGGCTGAAGGTAAATGTTTTTTTCATGACAAACTCTTGAACGGTTAATGCACTGTGATTGTTATCACATAAAAGCCATATTGTTAATATTGCCAGGAGTCTGATTATGAATTTCGGTAACTCAGAATTGGAAGTAGCAGCGTAGCAGGTAAAAAAAAAGCCATTATGTGCAACTCACATAATGGCTCATTATTAACCGCTCGGGTATTACGCGGAATTAGACGTTGAACAGGAAGTTCATCACATCGCCATCTTTAACGATGTAATCTTTACCTTCTGCACGCATTTTGCCCGCTTCTTTCGCGCCTTGTTCACCTTTGTAAGTGATGAAATCTTCAAACGAGATGGTTTGTGCACGGATAAAGCCTTTTTCAAAATCGGTGTGGATTTTGCCAGCAGCCTGCGGAGCCGTTGCACCAACCGGAATGGTCCATGCGCGCACTTCTTTCACCCCAGCGGTGAAGTAAGTTTGCAGATTCAGCAGTTTATAACCAGCACGGATCACACGGTTCAGACCCGGCTCTTCCAGTCCCAGTTCCTGCATAAACTCGTCACGTTCTTCGTCGTCCAGTTCGGCAATGTCTGCTTCAACAGCAGCACAAACCGGAACCACGATAGAGCCTTCTTTCGCCGCAATCTCACGCACCTGGTCAAGATACGGGTTGTTTTCAAAACCGTCTTCGTTGACGTTGGCGATGTACATCGTCGGTTTCAGAGTCAGGAAGCTCAGGTAACGAATAGCCGCTTTCTCTTCTGCGCTTAAATCCAGCGCGCGCAGCATACCTGCGTTTTCTAGCTGTGGCAGACATTTTTCCAGAACCGCCAGTTCGGCTTTCGCGTCTTTATCGCCACCTTTGGCCTTCTTCTGTACGCGATGAATTGCACGTTCACAGGTGTCGAGATCCGCCAGTGCCAGTTCGGTATTGATAACGTCAATATCGTCCGCCGGGTTAACTTTGCCGGAAACGTGGATGATATTGTCATTTTCAAAGCAACGAACAACGTGGCCGATCGCTTCGGTTTCACGGATGTTGGTCAGGAACTGGTTACCCAGACCTTCACCTTTCGACGCGCCTTTTACCAGACCGGCGATATCGACAAATTCCATGGTGGTGGGAAGCGTGCGCTGCGGTTTTACGATTTCAGCCAGTTGATCCAGGCGTGGATCGGGCATTGGTACGACGCCGGTGTTCGGCTCGATGGTGCAGAATGGAAAGTTGGCCGCTTCAATACCGGCTTTGGTCAGCGCGTTGAACAGGGTAGATTTCCCGACGTTGGGCAAACCGACGATACCGCATTTGAATCCCATGATTTAAATCACCTTAATATCTTAATAATCAACCTGTTATCGTAAACAGATTGTAGAAATGGAAATAACTTTGCCTATTATACACGGCACTCGGCAAAAATGCCGCAGACAACGACTTATTGCGCTTTAAAGGCGTGCAATCGGTTCGTTGCTTTGGTCAGGCCATCTGTAAACCACATTTCAGTACAACGTGCCGCTTCGTCGATGGCGTCATCAATTAACTTCTGTTCACTAACAGGTGGTTTGCCTAACACAAAGCCGACAACTTTGTTTTTATCGCCCGGATGACCAATTCCGATGCGTAAACGGTGAAAGTTAGGGTTATTACCTAATTTACTGATGATGTCTTTCAGTCCATTGTGACCACCGTGGCCACCGCCCAATTTAAATTTGGCGACGCCAGGAGGCAGATCCAGTTCGTCGTGGGCGACCAGAATTTCATCCGGGTTAATGCGGAAAAAACTGGCCATCGCTGCGACTGCTTTGCCGCTGAGATTCATAAATGTAGTCGGGACTAACAGGCGGACATCTTCTCCTCCGAGAGTCACTCGTGAGGTATAACCGAAGAATTTAGCTTCTTCCCGTAGAGGGGCGCGTAAACGCTCCGCCAGTAAGTCAACGAACCAGGCACCAGCATTATGTCGCGTTGCTGCATATTCAGCGCCGGGGTTCGCCAGGCCGACAATCAATTTAATCGTCACGTTTTTTGTCCTGAGTGAGTACATAACTGGCGCGTAGTTTACTGGTTGCGGCCCCGCTTGACAAAAAACAGCGCCTTATATGCTGACAACACAATAATTGCCTCTACAGACTATTAGAAAGTCAGGGTGTTCAGATGGTTATTTGTAAAGTTTTGTTGAAATAAAGGGGGTAATTGTGATCACACCCGCACATAAGCCACAGGGTGTTGTCTATACTTTACACATAAGGATGAGGGGTATTCCCTGTTACAACCCAGAAAGTTCCGGAGGTGACATATGAAACGCAAAAACGCTTCGTTACTCGGTAACGTGCTCATGGGGTTGGGTCTGGTGGTGATGGTGGTTGGCGTGGGGTATTCAATCCTCAACCAGTTACCACAGTTTAATATGCCCCAGTATTTCGCACATGGTGCAGTGCTGAGTATTTTCGTCGGTGCCATTCTCTGGCTGGCGGGTGCCCGTGTTGGTGGGTATGAACAGGTGTGCGACCGTTACTGGTGGGTTCGCCACTATGACAAACGTTGCCGCCGTAGCGATAATCGTCGTCATAGCTAATGTATAATGCAGTTTACTGACCAGTCAGTTTGTGCTGACTGGTCAATTTAATGCCTTTCTTACAGATCAGCCATCGCTGCGCTGCGATTCGGGAAGAACGCCAGGCGTCCCGGAATCGGTTGAATACCGGATCGAGCCATTGTGCGCAGAGGCTGAAATTCCACGTTACACACGCGCAGTTCACACCCTTCAGGCAGTCGCTTCACAAAACGCTGGAACGCATCAAGACCACCGGCATCAAGCACCGGAACGGCATCCCACTTCAGAATAACAATTCGTTTTCCTTCCAGACGTGATTCCAGTTCAGTGAACAGACCTTCAGCCGCAGCGAAAAACAGCGGGCCGATAACACGCAGAACCAGTACATCGTCAGGCACGTCTACTGCTACCGGAGCCAGGCGAGTCATACGGGCGATACGGCGCATAAACAGCAGCGATGCCAGCACGATCCCTACGCTGATGGCAATAACCATATCAAACAGCACGGTCAGTGACATGCACAGCAGCATGACGATGATGTCATCCTTCGGCGCATGACGCAGCAAATCGACTACTTTATGCGCTTCACTCATGTTCCACGCCACCATCAGCAGCAGGGCAGCCATGGCGGAAAGCGGCAGCCAGGAAAGCAGCGGTGCCAGTACCAGCAGGGCAAGAATAACCAGAATAGAGTGAATTACCGCCGAGATGGGGGAAGTCGCCCCGGCACGGACGTTAGCGGCAGAACGCGCGATCGCGGCTGTAGCGGTAATACCGCCAAAGAATGGGGCAATGATATTCCCCAGCCCCTGGCCGACCAGCTCACTATTCGCTTTGTGTTTCGTTCCGGTCATACCATCCAGTACCACAGCGCAGAGCAGAGATTCAATCGCCCCGAGCATTGCCATTGAGAATGCTGCAGGCAGAAGAGTGCGAATGGAGTCCCAGCTTAGCGTGAATTCTGAATTGGGCAGATCCCACGGTAGCACCAACTGCGGCAGCAGTTGCGGGATACCGTTACCCTGGGAGCCATCGGCCAGAACGTAGTGGAATTGCGAGCCGATGGTAGCAACATGCCCGCCGAGCAGGTTAACAATTCCCATCACCGCACAACCGGCCAGCAATGCTGGAAGGTGACCAGGTAAACGGATGCCCAGGCGCGGCCAGAAAATCAGGATCCCAAGCGTAACAATACCAATTGCGGCATCACCCACGTTAATCGTCGGCAGCGCCATAAATAATGCGCCAACTTTTTGCAGATAATGTTCCGGGACATGAGCCATTTGCAGACCGAGAAAATCTTTAATCTGCATCGTACCGATGGTGATCCCGATACCCGAGGTGAAGCCTAAGGTAACGGAAACCGGAATATACTCAATCAGGCGACCAAAGCGTGCCAGCCCCATCAGGATCAAAAAGATCCCAGACAACAATGTCGCAACCAGCAGGCCTGCCAGTCCAAACTGTTGCGAAACAGGATAGAGAATTACCACAAATGCCGCAGTCGGACCGGAGACGCTAAAGCGCGACCCACCCGTCAGAGCAATGACAATCCCTGCAACAGCAGCGGTGTATAAACCGTACTGTGGAGCTACGCCACTGCCAATTGCTAACGCCATCGCCAGCGGAATAGCAATAATCCCGACGGTAATCCCGGCAATCAGGTCACGGGTAAACCGTGCGGCAGTGTATTTTTCTTTCCAGCAAGCGTCGATCAGAGCGCGGAAAGGCATCACATGTGAGGAGAATATTTTGTTCACAATAATGTTTCATCCGTGAGCGCATCATCTGTCAACTAAATGGCAGGTGAAGGAGGCATAGGTCATACAAATGGATATTACAGACAAAAAAACCCGCCGCAGCGGGTCTTTGAGCCGGGTTCGATTAATGTTCGAACATAGCAGAGATCGATTCTTCGTTGCTGATACGACGAATCGCTTCGGCCAGCATACCTGACAGGGTCAGAGTACGCACGTTCGGCAGTAATTTGATTTCATCGCTCAGCGGAATAGTATCGCAGACAACGACTTCATCAATTACAGAGTTACGCAGGTTGTTCGCCGCGTTGCCAGAGAAGATCGGGTGAGTCGCATACGCAAATACACGTTTAGCACCACGTTCTTTCAGCGCTTCAGCAGCTTTACACAGCGTACCGCCAGTGTCGATCATGTCATCGACCAGTACGCAGTCACGACCTGCAACGTCACCGATGATATGCATCACCTGGGAAACGTTCGCACGCGGACGACGTTTATCGATGATTGCCATATCGGTATCGTTCAACAGCTTAGCGATAGCGCGGGCACGCACAACGCCGCCGATGTCCGGAGAAACCACAATCGGGTTATCCAGATTCAGCTGCAGCATGTCTTCCAGCAGGATCGGGCTACCAAATACGTTATCAACCGGAACGTCGAAGAAACCCTGAATCTGTTCAGCGTGCAGATCCACTGTCAGCACACGGTCAACACCGACGCTGGAGAGGAAGTCTGCAACCACTTTCGCAGTGATTGGTACACGAGCGGAACGGACGCGACGGTCCTGGCGCGCATAGCCAAAGTAGGGGATAACAGCGGTGATACGACCTGCGGAAGCACGACGCAGGGCATCAACCATAACGACTAATTCCATCAGGTTGTCGTTAGTAGGGGCACAAGTGGACTGGATGATGAAAATATCACCACCGCGTACATTTTCGTTGATTTGTACGCTGACTTCGCCGTCGCTAAAGCGACCTACAGCGGCGTCGCCGAGTGAAGTGTACAGGCGGTTGGCAATACGTTGTGCTAGTTCCGGGGTGGCGTTACCAGCAAAAAGCTTCATATCAGGCACGAGAAGAACCTCAGGCATGCGTCCATTGGTGGAAAGAATCTGCCGAAAACTGTGCGGGCCAGGCAATATTCTTTCCAGGCGGTGTATTAAAGAGCGCGATGCAACGTCTGGAACAAGGTGACGTTGTCACCGAAACTCAGCTTGCCCGGCTTAAAGCATGGCTCTGTGCAATGGGGAAAGGTTGACGCCTTTCGCCACAAAGCCATTGAGCCATTCCGGGGCTTGCTCTAGCACCTGGCGGGCTTCAGACTCTGTATCAAATTCAGCAAAGACACAGGCCCCTGTCCCAGTCAGGCGCGACGGGGCGTATTCTAACAGCCAGGAAAGCACCGCATCAACCTCGCGAAAACGTTTTCTTGCGATAACCTCGCAATCATTGCTAAATTCACATTTTAGCAACGTTTCTATTGACCTTTTCGGCGTGTTGCGCGGGAGTTCGGGATCTTTAAAAATTACCGGTGTCGGAATACTCACACCAGGGTGCGCTACCAGATACCATTTTTCTGGCGGTTCCACCGGTGTTAATATTTCGCCAACGCCTTCGGCAAAAGCAGCATGACCACGCACAAAGACAGGCACATCAGCGCCCAGCGTCAGCCCCATTTTCGCCAGCTCCTCGATGCTGAGTCCACATTGCCAGAGATGATTTAACGCCACCAGAACAGTCGCGGCATTGGATGAACCGCCGCCCAGACCACCGCCCATCGGCAAACGCTTGTCAATACTGATATCTGCACCGCTTCCCGCCGGAAGACGCCCGCTGGCGGCTGCTGTTTTCATCAGCAAGCGTGCCGCGCGAACAATCAGGTTATCTTCGTTTTCCACGCCTTCAACGGGCGTTAACAGGCGAATTTCCCCATCGTCACGAAGTTCAATGTTGATGGTGTCGCCGTAATCAAGAAACTGAAACAGCGTTTGCAACGTGTGGTAGCCGTCCGCACGCTGACCGGTAATGTATAAAAACAATTAAGTTTTGTCCGGAGAAGGCCACTGAGTCCGCATTATTTCACTATCCAGTTATCCATTTTTAACTTGATGCGCTGACCGCCGTCGGTGAGCTCCATATTGGCAGGCATCGCTGGTTGCGTTTTAGTGTCATAACCACCGTATACCACTTTCCAGTTTTTGCCGTTCTGGCTGTAGGTGATTTCACTCAGGCGATATTGATCGTCCAGTTTGTAGTCGGTCGCGTCTCCCGGCAAACCTAAAATCCACTGACGCAGACAATTGAGCGGTATTGGCATCCCGGTCAATTTGCCTATCATCTCTTCGGCATCATCAGCGGTGTAGCGCTGGCCTTTGTTATCCACTAACTGCACGTTACCTGGTTGCGCATTCAGCTCCAGCTCGGTGCTGCCCAATGGGTTAGTCAGCAGCAGACGGTAACGATCCTGACCGGTTTGCTGCCAGAAAAAGCGGGCGTAGACTTTCTGTTGATCGGAAATATAAGCAAACGCACCGCGAGTCTGATACTGATTAAGATTACGAACGTCTTGCTGATGCTGACGCCACTGTGGTGAATCCGGGCTTTTGCCTGGACCTTTGGGCGTGGTAACGGAACAGGCAGTGAGCACGAGGGCTGCCAGCGGTAGCAGGCGGATAAGACGAAAATCGGGCAGGGGCATAATGATGACAAGTCCTTGAGATACGTTGCAGTTATAACCCTTAATGCTAGCGTTACCGTCCGCTATCGTCTATGTTCAAGTTGTCTTAATTGCCAGAATCTAACGGGTTTCGGCAATTACTCCAAAAGGGGGCGCTCTCTTTTATTGATCCCGCGCATCCTGTATGATGCGAGCAGACTAACCATATCAACGTTGGTATTATTTCCCGCAGACATGACCCTTTTAGCACTCGGTATCAACCATAAAACGGCACCTGTATCGCTGCGAGAACGTGTATCGTTTTCGCCGGATAAGCTCGATCAGGCGCTGGACAGCCTGCTCGCGCAGCCGATGGTGCAGGGCGGCGTGGTGCTGTCGACGTGTAACCGCACAGAACTTTATCTTAGCGTTGAAGAACAGGATAACCTGCAAGAGGCGCTTATTCGCTGGTTGTGCGATTACCATAATCTTAATGAAGAAGATCTGCGTAATAGCCTCTACTGGCATCAGGATAACGATGCGGTTAGCCACTTAATGCGTGTCGCCAGTGGTCTGGATTCACTGGTTCTGGGCGAGCCGCAAATTCTCGGCCAGGTGAAAAAAGCGTTTGCCGATTCGCAAAAAGGCCATATGAAGGCGAGCGAACTGGAGCGCATGTTCCAGAAATCTTTTTCTGTAGCGAAACGCGTTCGTACCGAAACAGATATTGGTGCCAGTGCCGTGTCTGTCGCTTTTGCGGCTTGTACACTGGCGCGACAGATCTTTGAATCACTCTCTACGGTGACGGTATTACTGGTGGGGGCGGGCGAAACTATTGAGCTGGTGGCACGTCATCTGCGCGAACATAAAGTGCAGAAGATGATTATCGCCAACCGTACTCGCGAACGAGCACAAATTTTGGCAGATGAAGTTGGCGCGGAAGTGATTGCATTGAGCGACATCGATGAACGTCTGCGTGAAGCCGATATCATCATTAGTTCTACCGCCAGCCCATTGCCGATCATCGGTAAAGGCATGGTGGAGCGTGCATTAAAAAGCCGTCGCAATCAACCGATGCTGCTGGTGGATATTGCCGTTCCGCGCGATGTCGAGCCGGAAGTCGGCAAACTGGCGAACGCCTACCTTTACAGCGTTGATGATCTGCAAAGCATCATTTCGCACAATCTAGCACAGCGTAAAGCTGCCGCCGTGGAGGCGGAAACCATCGTCGCTCAGGAAGCCAGCGAATTTATGGCGTGGCTGCGTGCACAAAGCGCCAGTGAAACCATTCGCGATTATCGCAGTCAGGCAGAGCAGGTTCGCGATGAGTTAACCGCCAAAGCGTTAGCGGCTCTTGAACAAGGCGGCGACGCGCAAGCCATTATGCAGGATCTGGCATGGAAACTGACTAACCGCCTGATCCATGCGCCAACGAAATCACTCCAACAGGCCGCCCGTGACGGGGATAACGAACGCCTGAATATTCTGCGCGACAGCCTCGGGCTGGAGTAGCAGTACATCATTTTCTTTTTTTACAGGGTGCATTTACGCCTATGAAGCCTTCTATCGTTGCCAAACTGGAAGCCCTGCATGAACGCCATGAAGAAGTTCAGGCATTGCTGGGTGATGCGCAAACCATCGCTGACCAGGATCGTTTTCGCGCATTATCTCGTGAATATGCGCAGTTAAGTGATGTTTCGCGCTGTTTCACCGACTGGCAACAAGTGCAGGAAGATATCGAAACCGCACAGATGATGCTCGACGATCCAGAAATGCGTGAGATGGCGCAGGATGAACTGCGCGAAGCGAAAGAGAAAAGCGAGCAACTGGAACAACAACTTCAGGTTCTTTTGCTGCCAAAAGATCCTGATGACGAACGCAACGCCTTCCTCGAAGTGCGCGCCGGAACCGGCGGCGATGAAGCCGCGTTGTTTGCTGGCGATCTGTTCCGCATGTACAGCCGCTACGCGGAAACCCGTCGCTGGCGTGTGGAAATCATGAGCGCCAGTGAGGGTGAACATGGTGGTTATAAAGAGATCATTGCTAAAATCAGCGGCGATGGTGTGTATGGTCGGTTGAAATTTGAATCCGGTGGTCATCGCGTGCAGCGTGTCCCTGCCACGGAATCGCAGGGGCGGATCCATACTTCTGCTTGTACCGTTGCTGTAATGCCGGAACTGCCAGAAGCGGAACTGCCAGATATCAACCCGGCGGATTTGCGCATTGATACTTTCCGCTCTTCAGGAGCGGGAGGTCAGCACGTTAACACCACCGATTCGGCAATCCGTATTACCCACTTGCCGACCGGCATCGTTGTTGAATGTCAGGATGAACGTTCACAGCATAAAAACAAAGCGAAGGCGCTTTCAGTGCTCGGTGCTCGCATCCATGCGGCGGAAATGGCAAAACGCCAGCAGGCGGAAGCCTCGACCCGCCGTAACCTGCTGGGGAGTGGCGATCGCAGCGACCGTAACCGTACCTATAACTTCCCACAGGGGCGCGTCACCGATCACCGTATCAACCTGACGCTCTACCGTCTGGATGAAGTGATGGAAGGTAAGCTGGATATGCTGATTGAACCGATTATTCAGGAACATCAGGCTGACCAACTTGCGGCGTTGTCCGAGCAAGAATAATGGAATATCAACACTGGTTGCGCGAAGCAATAAACCAACTTCAGGCGAGTGAAAGCCCGCGGCGCGATGCTGAAATTTTGTTGGAACATGTTACCGGCAAGGGACGCACTTACATTCTCGCCTTTGGTGAAACGCACCTGACTGACGAGCAACGAGAGCAACTCGACGCGCTGCTGGCGCGTCGTCGCGCCGGTGAACCCGTTGCTCATTTAACCGGTGTGCGTGAATTCTGGTCGTTGCCGTTGTTTGTTTCGCCAGCGACTTTGATTCCTCGTCCGGACACCGAATGTCTGGTAGAACAGGCGCTGACACGCTTGCCTGAACGGCCTTGTCGCATTCTCGATCTTGGTACTGGCACCGGGGCGATAGCCCTGGCATTGGCCAGTGAACGCCCGGATTGTGATGTTACGGCGGTTGACCGAATGCCTGATGCAGTTGCCCTTGCAAAGCGCAATGCACAGCATCTGGCGATTAAAAATATCCATATCCTGCAAAGCGACTGGTTTAGTGCACTTGACGAGCAGCAGTTTGCGATGATTGTTAGCAATCCACCGTATATCGACGAGCAGGATCCACATCTTCAACAAGGCGATGTCCGCTTTGAGCCGTTGTCGGCGCTGGTTGCGGCAGACAGCGGTATGGCTGATATCGTTCACATCATCGAACAGTCGCGTAATGCACTCGCATCCGGCGGATTTCTGCTTCTGGAACATGGCTGGCAGCAGGGCGAAGTGGTGCGGCAGGCATTTATGCAGGCGGGTTATCGTGATGTCGAAACCTGTCGTGACTACGGTGATAACGAGCGCGTGACGCTTGGTCGCTATTATCGATGACAAGTTTCAACACGCTGCTTTGCGTTCATCTCATCAGTATCGTGCTTTCTGTCGGCTTTTTAGCCCTGCGTTTTTGGTTACGCTACCAGGAGCATTCACTGGCATTTGCTCGCTGGACGCGAGTATTGCCGCCAGTTATTGATACAGTGTTATTGTTCAGCGGCGTTGCGCTGATGGCTAAAGCGCACATCCTGCCATTTTCCGGGCAGGCACAATGGCTGACTGAAAAGCTGTTTGGAGTTATCATTTATATCGTTTTGGGTTTTATTGCTCTCGATTACCGTCGGGTGCACAGTCAGCAGGTGCGCATTATTACCTTCCCGCTGGCGCTGGTGGTGCTGTACATCATCATTAAACTCGCCACCACAAAAGTACCGTTACTGGGGTAAGTCATGAGATCGTTAGCTGATTTCGAATTTAATAAAGCGCCGCTGTGCGAAGGCATGATCCTGGCTTGCGAAGCAATCCGCCGCGATTTTCCCTCGCAAGATGTATACGACGAACTGGAGCGTCTCGTTAGTCTGGCGAAGGAAGAAATTAACCAGCTTCTACCTTTAGAAGAGCAGTTGGAAAAATTGATCGCGCTGTTTTACGGCGAATGGGGGTTTAAAGCCTCACGCGGTGTTTATCGCCTCTCCGATGCTTTATGGCTTGACCATGTGTTGAAGAACAGGCAGGGCAGTGCGGTATCGTTAGGTGCCATTTTGTTGTGGGTCGCTAATCGTCTCGATTTGCCGCTACTGCCGGTGATTTTCCCGACGCAGCTTATTTTGCGCATTGAATGTTCGGATGGCGAAATTTGGCTGATTAACCCTTTTAACGGTGAATCGTTAAGCGAACATATGCTGGATATATGGTTAAAGGGAAATATCAGCCCATCTGCGGAACTGTTTTATGAAGACCTGGATGAAGCAGATAACATTGAGGTTATCCGCAAGCTGTTGGATACGCTGAAAGCATCACTGATGGAAGAAAACCAGATGGAACTTGCATTACGCACCAGCGAAGCCTTGTTACAGTTCAACCCGGAAGATCCGTATGAAATTCGCGATCGCGGGTTGATTTACGCGCAACTGGATTGCGAACACGTTGCGTTGAATGATTTAAGTTATTTCGTTGAACAGTGTCCGGAAGACCCGATCAGCGAAATGATCCGTGCGCAAATTAATAACATCGCGCATAAACATATTGTGCTGCATTAATTAATCGACATTTTACTTAAGATTAAGGCGATCCTATGAAACAAAAAGTGGTTAGCATTGGCGACATCAACGTAGCAAATGACCTGCCGTTCGTGCTGTTTGGCGGTATGAACGTGCTGGAATCCCGCGATCTGGCGATGCGCATTTGCGAGCACTACGTAACCGTGACCCAGAAATTGGGTATCCCTTACGTGTTCAAAGCCTCTTTTGACAAAGCCAACCGCTCCTCCATCCACTCTTATCGTGGGCCGGGCCTGGAAGAAGGGATGAAAATCTTCCAGGAGCTGAAGCAAACTTTTGGCGTAAAAATTATCACCGACGTTCACGAGCCAAGCCAGGCACAGCCTGTTGCTGATGTTGTGGATGTGATTCAGCTACCGGCGTTTCTTGCTCGCCAGACCGATCTGGTGGAAGCCATGGCGAAAACTGGTGCGGTAATTAACGTCAAGAAACCACAGTTTGTCAGCCCAGGCCAGATGGGTAACATCGTTGATAAATTCAAAGAAGGCGGCAACGAAAAAGTTATTCTTTGCGATCGTGGCGCTAACTTCGGTTATGACAACCTGGTTGTCGATATGCTGGGCTTCAGCGTAATGAAGAAAGTGTCTGGCAACTCGCCGGTAATTTTCGACGTTACCCACGCACTGCAATGCCGCGATCCGTTTGGTGCAGCTTCCGGTGGTCGTCGTGCCCAGGTGGCCGAACTGGCACGTGCCGGTATGGCAGTAGGTCTGGCTGGTTTGTTTATTGAAGCGCATCCGGATCCGGAACATGCGAAATGCGATGGTCCATCCGCGCTGCCGCTGGCGAAACTGGAACCATTCCTCAAGCAGATGAAAGCAATTGATGAGCTGGTTAAAGGTTTCGAAGAACTCGATACCAGCAAGTAATCTTTTTGCTTAAAAACAAAAACCTTAGCGTTTTGGCTGCACCCCAAAAGTTGGACACCCAACTGATTAAGGTGCAGTTTTTTATGGCCAAAGGATACAAAAAAGGCCGCAGGTTGTTACTCCTGCGGCCGGTTTCGGGCGCATATTGCCATCACGGCAGCCTGACACCCGTCTTCACCTTATTTCCGGTTACGCCACCAGCCGACAATCGCTGCGGTGATAATTCCCGCAAGGATCGGTGCTGCCAGGTCGTGCCAGAAAGTCATGGCAAACTGCGCGAGCGTCATATAGCCGCCTTTTTGTTGTAATGACAACGTTTTGCGGCTATTCTTGAGGTGTCTGGTTTCAAGATTAGCCCCCGTTCTGTTGTCAGGTTTGACCTCTCAACGTGCGGGGGTTTTCTCTTTCCAGCAACCAATGCCGCCAGGGATAAAGCCCCCACAACATTGCGCCTCACCGGATAACTCCGGCTTGGCGTGGATACTACACTTCAAATCTTCTTTACTTCACCCCTGAAACGTTCGTAATGAAGAGTACATTCCGGATTTTCACCAACTGTTGCAGTGATTTCGTGCAAGCGGTGGCACAGGCTCGCAATTCTGATTAATGAATTACTCAGGAAGGTCAAAAGAGATGAAACACGGAGGGATTTTTCTTATCTCCCCCGATCTCTGTCATCAGGGGAGATATCAATGTCAGGCAAATATCGTAATCAAATAGGCGGCAAACAGAGCCAGATGCGCTGCGCCGTTGAGGACGTTAGTACGCCCGGTGGAGAATGAGATATGACACAGTACTAAAGAGGCCACCATCACCACCATCTCCGGTGCACCAAGAGCAAACTGCAATTCGTTGCCCGTCAGAAAGGCGATCAGCGTCACGACAGGTACGGTCAGCGAAATTGTCGCTAATACCGAACCAAAGAACAGATTCATCGCACGCTGGACCTGGTTGTTTAATACGGCTTTTAACGCCCCTAAACCTTCCGGCGAAAGAATCAACAGTGCCACCAGGAAACCGGTAAAGGCCACCGGGGCATTCATGCTGGTGAGGAGCGTTTCCAGTGGGCTGGCGTTCATTTTGGTGACTGCAATCACCGCTATCAGATGGATAATCAACCAGACAGCATGCCACAGACTGCTATGGGCAGACGGTTTGCCGTGGTGCGGATCGTCATCATCGCTGTCATCCTCGTGCTCATAGACAAACAGACTCTGGTGCGTTTTGGTCTGAATCAGCAAAAATACGCCGTACATTGCCGCGGAAATTAAAGCCACCAGTAACGCCTGACCGGTTGAGAAATTCGCCGCAGGCAGAGCCATCGGGAATACCAGCACAATAATTGCCAGCGGAAACAGGGCGATCAAATACTGTTTAATACCAAACAGATTCATATATTGGGTGGCAAATTTGCGTCCGCCCAACAGTAATGAAAAACCAACCAGCCCACCGGTAACAATCATAATGATTGAATAGAGCGTATCTCGCATTAACGTCGGCGCGGCATCGCCGGTCGCCATTAAGGCTGAGATCAGACTGACTTCAAGAATAACCACGGAAAGGCTAAGAATAAGAGAACCATAAGGTTCACCCAGGCGATGCGCTAATACGTCAGCATGACGGACAACACTAAAGGCACTGCTTAAAATACCAATAAGCGCAAGAAGGTTGATGGCAATGACCACTGGTAGTGTCTGAGCGCTTCCCCACAGGAACAGCACCACCAGCGCCAGAACCGGGAAAATAAGCGAGGTCTCCTTGTGGCGGGTTTTTACCGCCTCGTGAGCATTTGTCATTATGGTTATCCCTTTGCAGATGAATTTGTCGGAAATGTAATAAATCGGTGGAAAAAATAACAGAAAGTGTCTGGATATCGGTAACATTTTACGAAATTTTACCCCGCTGCCGCTTTTTTACTCTTTGGGGGATAAAAATAATCAACGCGTTTAGCCAATGTTTGTATTAGCGTCTCTTAAGAAGATTCTAACGTGGGAATTCTTATACGCTGGCAAGCGTGGGTATTGTTGACCACACTTAAAGTTCACCTTTAAAAAGGAGTCAATAATGCCGTATAAAACAAAAAGCGATCTGCCAGAAAATGTAAAACACGTTCTACCGTCTCATGCCCAGGATATCTATAAAGAGGCATTCAACAGCGCCTGGGATCAATATAAAGATAAAGAAGATCGGCGTGATGACGCCAGTCGTGAAGAGACAGCGCATAAAGTGGCCTGGTCCGCAGTGAAACATGAATATGCCAAAGGGGATGATGATAAATGGCATAAAAAAGAGTAATCCCCGGAGATGAACTAAAGCTATTCGTGCGGCGTCGCCTTGCAAGTGGTCTGAGAAATGCATATTGTCCCGAGAGTGGTTTCAAAATGAGCAGTAAAAATGTCCGGAAGACACCAATAAGTTGTCGCAAGGAAGTATGCAGTGGCGGAGGTATAAGGTGATAACGCGTGATTTCTTAATGAATGCCGATTGTAAAACGGCATTTGGTGCCATTGAAGAATCACTCTTATGGTCAGCAGAACAACGGGCGGCCTCGCTGGCGGCGACGCTGGCTTGCCGTCCTGATAACGGACCGGTGTGGATCTTCGGCTATGGGTCGCTGATGTGGAATCCGGCGCTGGAGTTTATCGAGTCGTGTACCGGTACGCTGGTTGGGTGGCACCGGGCGTTTTGCCTGCGTCTGACCGCGGGGCGCGGGACAGTGCACCAGCCGGGACGGATGCTTGCCCTGAAAGAGGGCGGTCGCACCACAGGGGTGGCGTATCGCTTACCGGAAGGGTCGCTCGAGCAGGAACTGACTTTGCTGTGGAAGCGGGAGATGATTACTGGCTGTTATCTGCCAACCTGGTGCCAGCTTGATCTTGATGACGGGCGCACAGTAAACGCACTGGTATTTATTATGGATCCACGGCATCCAGAATATGAATCCGACACTCGTGCTCAGGTCATCGCGCCGTTGATTGCGGCAGCGAGCGGTCCGCTGGGAACCAACGCACAATACCTGTTTTCACTGGAACAAGAGCTTATCAAGCTGGGGATGCAGGATGACGGGTTAAATGATTTGCTGGTGTCGGTGAAAAAACTGCTGGCGGATAATTTTCCGGATGGTGTGTTACGGCCAGGATTTGCCTGATGAAACATCTGTCATAGTGGGGCGTCGGACGCCCCGCCAGACATTAAAATGTGAGCACTTTATCGGCTGCCAGCGTCCATTGCGCCAGTTCGACCAGAGTGCCAATTTCAACCCCGTCAATCAGCGGAAGTGGGCTGATGCCGCGACCATCGGTGCAGGTCTTGCACAGTTTCACGGGTACATTTTGCGCCGTGAGGATCTCCAGCATTTGCTGAATATTGTAGCCTTCCCCTGGTTTTTGTCCGCGCAATCCGGCAGTGACCGCATCAGACATCAGAAACAGACGCAGATCCAGGTCGCTCTTCTGCTCTCGTAGCGCAATGGCCAGCCGCAGGCTGTTAAATAAGGATTCACTCCCGTAGGGGGCTCCATTGGCAACGATCACGATTTTTTGCATTATTCACTCCTGTATTCAGAGAATTAGACTTTCTATTTATATCTTACTGTTTTTGTGCTGTCTGACTAATTTGCCGCATTTTTAGGATTTTCCATAAAGCGTGAGAAAGTACGAGAAAAGTTACCAGTAATCGTTATTCTATAAAGTAATGAGTGTTCATTTTTATCGGAAACTACTGACGTTTTGAGCCGTATCGTCTTTCGTGTTATCCCGCTTTTTTTACTCTTGCTGCTGGCAGGCGGTATGGCTGATGCACAGCCATCCTTTGAGCAGCAATCGGCAAATCCTTTTGATAACGATAATGATGGTCTGCCGGATTTAGGAATGGCACCGGAAAATCATGACGGTGAAAAACACTTCGCTGAAATTGTGAAAGATTTTGGTGAAACCAGTATGACTGATAACGGTCAGGATACAGGCGAACAAGCGAAAGCCTTTGCGCTGGGAAAAGTCCGTGATGCGCTTAGCCAGCAGGTTAATCAGCATGTAGAATCCTGGCTTTCGCCGTGGGGGAACGCCAGTGTTGACGTCAAAGTGGATAACGAAGGACATTTCACCGGAAGTCGGGGAAGCTGGTTTGTACCGTTGCTGGATAACGAGCGCTATCTCACATGGAGCCAGGTTGGACTGACCCAGCAGGACGATGGTCTGGTAAGTAATCTTGGCGTGGGTCAACGCTGGAAGCATGGCTCGTGGTTGATGGGATACAACACGTTTTATGACAACTTGTTGGATGAAAATCTTCAGCGGGCAGGCTTTGGTGCTGAAGCCTGGGGAGAATATCTGCGCCTGTCGGCAAATTATTATCAGCCTTTTGCCTCATGGCGTGAACAGACAGCTTCGCTTGAGCAACGTATGGCGCGCGGTTACGATCTGACCGCCCGAATGCGAATGCCGTTTTACCAACATATCAACACCAGCGTCAGCGTCGAACAATATTTTGGCCAGAGTGTTGATCTGTTTAACTCTGGCACGGGGTATCACAATCCAGTTGCCTTGAGTCTGGGGCTAAATTACACACCTGTGCCACTCGTCACAGTGACCGCCCAGCATAAACAAGGCGAAAGTGGAGAACGCCAAAATAACCTCGGACTGAATATTAACTACCGTTTTGGCGTGCCGCTCAATAAACAACTGTCTGCTGGTGAAGTTGCGGAAAGTCAGTCGCTGCGCGGTAGTCGCTATGACAATCCGCAGCGAAATAATTTGCCGGTTATTGAGTATCATCAGCGTAAAACTTTAACGGTGTTTCTGGCGACGCCGCCCTGGGATCTTAAACCCGGCGAATCTGTACCGCTGAAATTACAAATCCACAGTCGTTACGGTATTCGCCAATTGATCTGGCAGGGAGATACGCAGATGTTAAGTCTGACGTCGGGAGCAACTGCCAACAGTACGGATGGCTGGACGCTGATCATGCCGGACTGGCAGAGCGGGGAAGGGGCGAGCAATCACTGGCGATTGTCGGTGGTGGTGGAAGATAACCAGGGACAGCGTGTCTCCTCCAATGAGATCACGCTAACGCTTGCCGAACCTTTCGATGCGATGGCAAAGGACGAACTGCGCTGGGAACCATAATCAGAAAATACGTTCCTGATGCACCCATACCGCGGCTTCCACACGAGATTTGAGCTTCATTTTTTTCAGCATGTGCTTCACATGTACTTTTACCGTGCTTTCTGTGATGTCCAGGCGGCGGGCAATCATCTTATTCGGTAAGCCCTGAGCAATCAGCTTCAAAATATCGCGCTCGCGCGGCGTTAACTGGTTGACGTCGCGTTCAGTAGTCGCGCGGTTAGCACGCAGGCTGGCGGCCAGAACGGGGGTTAACGCCTCGCTTAATACCATTTCGCCAGCAGCAGCCTGATGTAACGCTTTCAACAGATCTTCCGGCTCCATATCTTTTAACAGATAGCCATCTGCGCCGCGTTTCAGGGCGGTGACCACGTCCTCTTCATGGTTAGAGACGCTGAATACCACAATGCGACCGGATAAAGATTTTTCACGCAGTTTATCCAGCGTTTCCAGACCGTTCATGCCGGGCATATTCAGATCAAGCAGAATCAGATCCGGATCGAGAGATTCCGCCAGTTCAATACCCTGCTCGCCATTACTTGCTTCGCCAACCACGGTGATATCGGGGGCCATGCTGATAAGCTGTTTTACGCCAGTTCGCAGCATCGGGTGATCGTCGATCAGCAGGATAGTAGCCGGTTCCTGATTACTCATGGGTATCTCCTTGGACGTCTGTGAAATTTTTTTCGGGAATAAAAGTGACCACCACTTCGGTGCCACCTGATTCACGACGGCGGACGCGGCAGTCGCCACGCAGACTTTGCGCACGGTCACGCATAATTATCATGCCGTAGTGATTGCTGCGGATGGCATTTTCAGGCACTCCGCAGCCGTTATCCTGGACGGTCAGTTTGACCTGATTATCGTTTTGCGCCACTGTTACCACGACCTCGCTCGCTTGCGAATGTTTGAGGGCGTTACTTAATGCCTCACGGGCAATTTGCAACAGATGGATTGCCTGATGCGAAGGCACCAGGCGCGGTGGCAATTGGTAATCCAGCTTCACCGGAAAGCCAAATTTTGCGCTGTATTCTTCACAACTTGCTTCCAGTGCCGGGCGTAACCCCGGTTCGGTGAGCTGTAAACGGAATGTGGTGAGCAGCTCACGCAACTGCGCCCAGGAAGCATTCAGTTCGTTACGGATCTGGCTTAACAGGTCGCGGCTGCTTTCTGGCAGCGCGTCGCCTTGCATCTGTAAACAACTCACCTGCATCTTCATGCAAGAGAGAGATTGGGCAATAGAATCATGCAGTTCGCGCGCAATGGTGGCACGCTCTTCCATCACGATCAACTGCTGCTGGCGTTCCTGATGGCGATCCAGTGCCAGAGTGGCGGTTAATTGCTCAACCAGCGTATCCACCAGTTGCTGTTGATCATGGCTTAGATGGCGGCCCTGCGGCAGAGTCGCCAGCAAAATTCCGTACTGCATATGAGAATCGGTCAGTCGCCATTTCAGGGTCGTGCCGCGATCGCCAACAGGTAATACGCCGCGCGGGCAGAGTTGGCAGCCTTTGTCGTCGCAGGTCATATCCGACTGGCAGGTGAACTCCTGATGGTTCTCTTCATCTTCAGTGTCATACACCCGCAGTTCGATATCACGCAGTAGGGTTAAATTTTGTAAGCCGTTGAGTACGGGAGACAGGCGTTCACACAGCGGGGCGCGAGAATGCAAACGACGGTTAGCCTGCCACAAAAAAGAGAGTATCTGATTTTTATGTTCCAGACCGGCGGTTTTTTCCCGTACTCGCTGCTCAAGTACGGCATAACTCTCCGCCAGTTCCGCAGACATATTGTTCAGCGCTGTTCCTAACATCGCCATTTCATTGCGACCGCTGATATGTGCCCGCTGGCTAAAATCACGGTGACTTACCGCACTCGCCATCGCCAGCAATTGCCGCCACGGTTGCAGCAGTCGCGCTCGCAGCCAGATAATGGTGAAGACCAAGAGCAATGTCATAAACACCGCCATTACCCGGTGGACCATCACTACCGTCTCAATGCGCATTTCAGTGGTGTGATCAAAACCTGAGACTAACTGATCCAGCCCGGCAACAAACTGACTGACGTCTGCCGATACGGTTTCTCTGGTTTGCGCACGTAATAGTCCTGGAACGAGTTCATTGCGCCAGTACTCCTGCAAACTTTTTAGTTGTTCCTGTTGCCCGTCGCGTTCTGCGGCACGGCTTAATTCTGGGCTAAAGGCGGTTTGCTCCATCTCTTTTAGCAACGGCGTGTCTTTCTCGCTTAATGGCACCGCTGCCAGCAGGCGGTAACTTTGCATACGCAGCGATCCTGCTTTGTTGATGGCATGAGCGCTGCCCTGAACGCCTTGCACCAGCCAGCCAGAAACCGCCATCCCCGCCAGTCCAATAGCGGTAGAAAGCAAAACAATAAGCGCAACCTGATTGACCAGGGTGAGCGGAGAGAGACAACGTTTAAGCATGTAAACCTCTTCCTTCAGGCTTTGAATGAGCAATAACCTTAATGAATGTGATGATACATTCTGAAATGGCATTATTCTCAGCTATTGGCTGAAGTATACCCATACCCGGAAAGAGTTACTCCTTATTTGCCGTGTGGTTAGGCGTTTTACATCAGTAAGGGTAGGGATTTTACAGCGCCGTGAAAAATCTCATAATTTTTATGAAATCTCTGTACTCACTATGGGTAATGATAAATATCAATGATAGATAAAGTTATATTGTCGTTTGATTTATATCAAATTACCTTTAGCTACAGCCACTAAGGTGGCAGACATCGAAACGAGTATCAGAGGTGTCTATGAGTCACTCATCCGCCCCCGAAAGGGCTACTGGAGCTGTCATTACAGATTGGCGACCGGAAGATCCTGCGTTCTGGCAACAACGCGGTCAACGTATTGCCAGCCGCAACCTGTGGATTTCCGTTCCCTGTCTGCTGCTGGCGTTTTGCGTATGGATGTTATTCAGTGCTGTCGCGGTGAACTTACCGAAAGTCGGCTTTAATTTTACGACCGATCAGCTATTTCTTTTAACCGCACTACCTTCGGTTTCTGGCGCATTATTGCGGGTGCCATACTCCTTTATGGTTCCAATCTTCGGTGGGCGTCGCTGGACGGCGTTTAGTACTGGTATTCTGATTATTCCTTGTGTCTGGCTGGGTTTTGCCGTGCAGGATACCACTACGCCATACAGCGTATTTATCATCATTTCTCTGCTGTGCGGCTTTGCTGGCGCGAACTTCGCTTCCAGTATGGCAAACATCAGCTTCTTCTTTCCGAAGCAGAAACAGGGTGGCGCGCTGGGCCTGAATGGTGGTCTGGGTAACATGGGCGTCAGCGTTATGCAGTTGGTTGCTCCGCTGGTGGTATCACTGTCGATTTTTGCTGCATTTGGTAGCCAGGGCGTAACACAACCGGATGGCAGCGAATTGTATCTGGCTAACGCCTCCTGGATATGGGTGCCGTTCCTCGCCATCTTCACCATTGCGGCGTGGTTTGGCATGAACGACCTTGCTACCTCGAAAGCCTCCATCAAGGAGCAGTTGCCGGTACTCAAACGGGGTCATCTGTGGATTATGAGCCTGCTGTATCTGGCGACTTTCGGCTCCTTCATCGGCTTCTCTGCGGGTTTTGCCATGCTGTCAAAAACGCAGTTCCCGGATGTGCAGATTCTGCACTACGCCTTCTTCGGACCGTTTATTGGCGCACTGGCACGTTCTGCGGGGGGGGCTCTATCTGACCGTCTCGGCGGCACTCGTGTAACGCTGGTGAACTTTGTCCTGATGGCGATTTTCAGCGGCCTGCTGTTCCTCACCTTACCGACTGACGGGCAGGGCGGAAGTTTCATGGCGTTCTTCGCGGTCTTCCTCGCGCTGTTCCTGACGGCGGGGCTGGGGAGTGGTTCCACCTTCCAGATGATTTCCGTGATTTTCCGTAAACTGACGATGGATCGCGTGAAAGCAGAAGGTGGTTCTGACGAACGCGCTATGCGTGAGGCAGCAACCGACACTGCAGCGGCGCTGGGCTTTATCTCTGCCATTGGTGCTATCGGTGGCTTCTTTATCCCGAAAGCGTTCGGTAGCTCACTGGCATTAACGGGTTCGCCAGTCGGTGCAATGAAAGTATTTTTGATTTTCTATATCGCCTGCGTGGTAATTACCTGGGTGGTATATGGTCGGCATTCTAAAAAATAAATCGTAATATTTGATTATCCTTTGCGCGGCGTAATGTCGCGCTTTTTTTATTTGTCATTTAGTTACAACATACTTTCAGAGGGATAATTATTTCAACGGCGTCATTAAGCATCATTAATATGTCATCCATGGGGGATACTCCTTAATACCCACCTGTATAAAAATCCGAAGCGTTTAAATGTGCTTAGATGTAAAAGTTATTAACTTACAATATGTTAGGTGAAACATTTTAATTACCCCAAAGGGGTATATTAGGAAATTACTTTATTTTTCATCCCCTCCACACTTGATCGTTATCAATTCCCACGACGTTTCAGAGCGTTACCTTCATTTTAAACATTAGCAATGTCGATTTATCAGAGAGCCGACAGGCTCCCACAGGAGAAAACCGATGAGTAAATTCCTGGACCGGTTTCGCTACTTCAAACAGAAGGGTGAAACCTTTGCCGATGGGCATGGCCAGCTTCTCAATACCAACCGTGACTGGGAGGATGGATATCGCCAGCGTTGGCAGCATGACAAAATCGTCCGCTCTACCCACGGGGTAAACTGCACCGGCTCCTGTAGCTGGAAAATCTACGTTAAAAACGGTCTGGTGACCTGGGAAACCCAGCAGACTGACTATCCGCGTACCCGTCCGGATCTGCCAAACCATGAACCTCGCGGCTGCCCGCGCGGTGCCAGCTATTCCTGGTATCTCTATAGCGCCAACCGCCTGAAATACCCGATGATGCGCAAACGCCTGATGAAAATGTGGCGTGAAGCGAAAGCGCTGCATAGCGATCCGGTTGAGGCATGGGCTTCTATTATTGAAGACGCCGATAAGGCGAAAAGCTTTAAGCAAGCGCGTGGACGCGGTGGTTTTGTTCGTTCTTCCTGGCAGGAAGTGAACGAACTGATCGCCGCGTCTAACGTTTACACCATCAAAAACTACGGTCCGGACCGTGTTGCTGGTTTCTCGCCAATCCCGGCAATGTCGATGGTTTCTTACGCATCGGGTGCCCGCTATCTCTCCCTGATTGGCGGTACTTGCTTAAGCTTCTATGACTGGTACTGCGACCTGCCTCCAGCTTCTCCGCAAACCTGGGGTGAGCAGACTGACGTGCCGGAATCTGCTGACTGGTACAACTCCAGCTACATCATTGCCTGGGGTTCTAACGTTCCGCAGACCCGTACTCCAGATGCTCACTTCTTTACCGAAGTGCGTTACAAAGGCACCAAAACCGTTGCCGTAACGCCTGACTATGCTGAGATCGCTAAATTGTGCGACCTGTGGCTGGCACCGAAACAAGGCACCGATGCGGCGATGGCGCTGGCGATGGGCCACGTAATGCTGCGTGAGTTCCATCTTGATAACCCAAGTCAGTATTTCACCGACTATGTGCGTCGCTACACCGACATGCCGATGCTGGTGATGCTGGAAGAACGCGATGGTTATTACGCTGCGGGTCGTATGCTGCGTGCCGCTGATCTGGTTGACGCGCTGGGCCAGGAAAACAATCCTGAATGGAAAACCGTGGCCTTTAATACGCAAGGCGAAATGGTCGCGCCGAATGGTTCTATTGGCTTCCGCTGGGGCGAGAAGGGCAAATGGAATCTGGAGCAACGTGACGGCAAAACCGGCGAAGAAACCGAACTGCAACTTAGCCTGCTGGGTAGCCAGGATGAGATTGCTGAAGTGGGCTTCCCGTACTTTGGCGGCGACGGCACTGAACACTTTAACAAAGTGGAACTGGAAAACGTTCTGCTGCACAAACTGCCGGTGAAACGCCTGCAACTGGCTGATGGCAGCACCGCGCTGGTGACTACGGTTTATGACTTGACGCTGGCAAACTATGGCCTGGAACGTGGTCTGAACGACGTCAACTGCGCAACCAGCTATGACGATGTGAAAGCCTACACTCCGGCCTGGGCTGAGAAGATCACCGGTGTCTCACGTTCGCAAATTATCCGTATAGCCCGTGAATTTGCTGACAACGCTGATAAAACGCACGGTCGTTCGATGATTATCGTTGGTGCCGGTCTGAACCACTGGTATCACCTCGATATGAACTATCGTGGTCTGATCAACATGCTGATTTTCTGCGGTTGTGTCGGTCAGAGCGGCGGCGGCTGGGCACACTACGTAGGTCAGGAAAAACTGCGTCCGCAAACCGGCTGGCAGCCGTTGGCGTTTGCTCTTGACTGGCAGCGTCCGGCACGTCATATGAACAGTACCTCTTATTTCTATAACCACTCCAGCCAGTGGCGTTATGAAACCGTCACGGCGGAAGAGCTGCTGTCACCGCTGGCGGATAAATCCCGTTATACCGGCCACATGATCGACTTTAACGTGCGTGCTGAACGTATGGGCTGGCTGCCATCTGCTCCGCAGTTAGGCACTAACCCGCTGACCATCGCACGTGAAGCAGAAAAAGCCGGGATGAATCCGGTTGACTATACGGTGAAATCCCTGAAAGACGGTTCCATTCGTTTTGCTGCGGAGCAGCCGGAAAACGGCAAAAACCATCCGCGTAACCTGTTCATCTGGCGTTCTAACCTGCTGGGTTCTTCCGGTAAAGGTCACGAGTTTATGCTCAAGTACCTGCTGGGGACGGAACATGGTATCCAGGGCAAAGATCTGGGGCAGCAGGGCGGAGTGAAGCCGGAAGAAGTGGACTGGCAGGACAACGGTCTGGAAGGCAAGTTGGATCTGGTGGTGACGCTGGACTTCCGTCTGTCGAGCACCTGTCTCTACTCCGACATCATTTTGCCGACTGCAACCTGGTACGAAAAAGACGACATGAATACTTCGGATATGCATCCGTTTATTCACCCGCTGTCTGCGGCGGTCGATCCGGCCTGGGAAGCGAAAAGTGACTGGGAAATCTACAAAGCCATCGCGAAGAAATTCTCCGAAGTGTGCGTTGGTCATCTGGGTAAAGAAACCGACATCGTCACGCTGCCGATCCAGCACGATTCTGCCGCTGAACTGGCGCAGCCGCTGGATGTAAAAGACTGGAAAAAAGGCGAATGCGACCTGATCCCAGGTAAAACCGCACCGCACATTATGGTCGTAGAGCGCGATTATCCGGCAACTTACGAACGCTTTACCTCTATCGGTCCGCTGATGGAGAAAATCGGCAACGGTGGTAAAGGTATCGCCTGGAACACCCAGAGCGAGATGGATCTGCTGCGTAAGCTCAACTACACCAAAGCGGAAGGTCCGGCGAAAGGCCAGCCGATGCTCAACACGGCGATTGATGCGGCAGAAATGATCCTGACGCTGGCACCAGAAACCAACGGTCAGGTGGCCGTGAAAGCCTGGGCGGCACTGAGTGAGTTTACTGGTCGTGACCATACGCATCTGGCGCTGAATAAAGAAGACGAGAAGATCCGCTTCCGCGATATTCAGGCACAGCCGCGTAAAATTATCTCCAGCCCGACCTGGTCTGGTCTGGAAGATGAACACGTTTCTTACAACGCCGGTTACACCAACGTTCACGAGTTGATTCCGTGGCGCACGCTCTCTGGTCGCCAGCAGTTGTATCAGGATCATCAGTGGATGCGTGATTTCGGTGAAAGCCTGCTGGTCTATCGTCCGCCGATCGACACCCGTTCGGTGAAAGAAGTGATGGGGCAGAAATCCAACGGTAATCCGGAAAAAGCCCTCAACTTCCTGACGCCGCACCAGAAGTGGGGGATCCACTCCACTTACAGCGACAACCTGTTGATGCTGACCTTAGGTCGCGGTGGCCCGGTGGTCTGGCTGAGCGAAGCTGATGCGAAAGAGCTGGGTATTGCCGATAACGACTGGATTGAAGTCTTCAACAGCAACGGTGCGCTAACTGCCCGTGCGGTTGTCAGCCAGCGTGTTCCGGCAGGGATGACCATGATGTACCACGCGCAGGAACGTATCGTTAACTTGCCTGGTTCAGAAATCACCCAACAGCGTGGGGGCATCCATAACTCGGTCACCCGTATTACGCCGAAACCGACGCATATGATCGGTGGCTATGCCCATCTGGCATACGGCTTTAACTACTATGGCACCGTAGGTTCTAACCGCGATGAGTTTGTTGTAGTGCGTAAGATGAAGAACATTGACTGGTTAGATGGCGAAGGCAATGACCAGGTACAGGAGAGCGTAAAATGAAAATTCGTTCACAAGTCGGCATGGTGCTGAATCTCGATAAGTGCATCGGCTGCCACACCTGTTCAGTTACCTGTAAAAACGTCTGGACCAGCCGCGAAGGCGTGGAGTACGCGTGGTTCAACAACGTTGAAACCAAGCCGGGTCAGGGTTTCCCGACCGACTGGGAAAACCAGGAAAAATATAAAGGCGGCTGGATCCGTAAAATCAACGGCAAACTGCAACCGCGCATGGGTAACCGCGCCATGTTGTTGGGTAAAATCTTCGCTAACCCGCATCTGCCGGGGATCGACGATTATTACGAGCCGTTCGATTTTGACTATCAGAACCTGCATACCGCGCCGGAAGGCAGCAAATCGCAGCCGATTGCTCGTCCGCGTTCGCTGATTACTGGCGAACGGATGGCGAAAATCGAAAAAGGGCCGAACTGGGAAGATGACCTGGGCGGCGAATTTGACAAACTGGCGAAAGACAAGAACTTCGACAACATCCAGAAGGCGATGTATAGCCAGTTCGAAAACACCTTCATGATGTATCTGCCGCGCCTGTGCGAACACTGTCTGAACCCGGCATGTGTGGCGACCTGCCCGAGCGGTGCGATCTACAAGCGTGAAGAAGATGGCATTGTTCTGATCGATCAGGATAAATGCCGTGGCTGGCGTATGTGCATCACCGGATGCCCGTACAAAAAAATCTACTTCAACTGGAAGAGCGGTAAGTCTGAGAAATGCATTTTCTGTTATCCGCGTATTGAAGCGGGTCAGCCGACCGTGTGTTCAGAAACCTGCGTGGGTCGTATCCGTTATCTCGGCGTGCTGCTGTACGATGCGGACGCTATTGAACGTGCAGCCAGCACCGAGAACGAGAAAGATCTCTACCAGCGCCAACTGGAAGTGTTCCTCGATCCGAACGATCCGAAAGTCATTGAGCAGGCAATTAAGGACGGTATTCCGCTGAGTGTTATTGAAGCGGCACAGCAGTCGCCGGTTTATAAAATGGCGATGGAGTGGAAGCTGGCGCTGCCGCTGCATCCGGAATATCGCACGCTGCCGATGGTCTGGTACGTTCCGCCTCTGTCACCGATTCAGTCTGCGGCAGATGCGGGCGAACTGGGTAGCAATGGCATTCTGCCAGACGTTGAAAGTCTGCGTATCCCGGTTCAGTATCTGGCGAATCTGCTGACCGCCGGTGATACCCAACCGGTGCTGCTCGCGCTGAAACGTATGCTGGCAATGCGTCATTACAAACGAGCTGAAACCGTTGACGGTAAAGTCGATACCCGTGCGCTGGAAGAGGTCGGTCTGACCGAAGCTCAGGCGCAGGAGATGTACCGTTATCTGGCGATTGCTAACTATGAAGATCGCTTTGTGGTGCCGAGCAGCCATCGTGAACTGGCGCGGGAAGCTTTCCCGGAGAAAAATGGCTGCGGTTTTACCTTTGGTGACGGTTGCCACGGCTCAGATACGAAATTTAATCTGTTCAACAGCCGCCGTATCGATGCCATCGACGTGACCAGCAAAACGGAGCCGCATCCATGATCGAACTCGTGATTGTTTCGCGCCTCCTTGAATATCCGGATGCTGCCTTGTGGCAGCATCAACAAGAGATGTTTGAGGCTATTGCCGCGTCGGAAAACTTACAGAAAGAAGATGCCCATGCGCTGGGCATTTTCCTGCGTGATTTAACCGCGCTTGATCCGCTGGATGCGCAGGCGCAGTACAGCGAACTGTTTGACCGTGGTCGCGCCACATCGCTACTGCTGTTCGAACATGTTCATGGCGAATCCCGCGATCGTGGCCAGGCAATGGTTGACCTGTTGGCGCAGTACGAGCAGCACGGCTTGCAGCTAAATAGCCGTGAATTGCCGGATCATCTGCCGCTGTATCTGGAGTATCTGGCGCAGTTGCCGAAAAGCGAAGCGGTAGGGGGCTTGCAGGACATTGCGCCGATTCTGGCGTTGCTGAGTGCTCGTCTGCAACAGCGTGAGAGCCGCTACGCGGTGTTGTTTGATTTGCTGCTCAAACTGGCGAATACCGCTATCGACAGCGACAAAGTGGCGGAAAAAATTGCCGATGAAGCACGCGATGATACGCCGCAGGCGCTGGATGCCGTCTGGGAAGAAGAGCAGGTTAAGTTCTTTGCTGACAAAGGCTGCGGTGATTCGGCAATCACTGCCCATCAACGTCGCTTTGCGGGTGCCGTCGCGCCGCAATATCTGAATATCACCACCGGAGGACAGCACTAATGCAATTCCTGAATATGTTCTTCTTTGATATCTACCCGTACATTGCAGGGGCGGTCTTCCTGATTGGTAGCTGGCTGCGCTATGACTACGGGCAGTACACCTGGCGCGCGGCGTCCAGCCAGATGCTGGATCGCAAAGGGATGAACCTGGCGTCGAACCTGTTCCATATCGGGATTCTGGGGATTTTTGTCGGTCACTTCCTCGGTATGCTGACGCCGCACTGGGTTTACGAAGCGTGGCTGCCGATTGAAGTGAAACAGAAAATGGCGATGTTTGCTGGTGGTGCCAGCGGCGTGCTGTGCCTGATTGGTGGTGTGCTGTTACTGAAACGCCGTCTGTTCAGCCCGCGCGTGCGTGCAACCACTACCGGAGCAGACATCCTGATCCTGTCACTGTTAGTCATCCAGTGTGCGCTGGGTTTGCTGACCATTCCATTCTCCGCTCAGCATATGGACGGTAGTGAGATGATGAAACTGGTTGGTTGGGCGCAGTCAGTAGTGACCTTCCACGGTGGCGCTTCTCAACACCTCGACGGCGTGGCGTTTATTTTCCGTCTGCACCTGGTGCTGGGGATGACTTTATTCCTGCTGTTCCCGTTCTCGCGTTTGGTACACATCTGGAGCGTACCGGTAGAGTATTTGACGCGTAAGTATCAGTTGGTGCGTGCTCGCCACTAAGCCAGAAAAATAAGTCGTCTGGCGCAAAATGGCAAAGTGCCTGATGCGCTGCGCTTATCAGGCCTACGAGAATTCTGCAATATATGGAATTAGCTCATTTTTGTAGGCCTCACGCCGCATCCGGCATAACGCAGAGTACGTTGTCAGCCTGCTGAAATTGCCAGTTACACACTGTCAATTTTTTCGGATTGTAGGGAAACGTATCCCACCTCTATGATATGTCCCCCTGGAGCAGTGAAGGAGCACTGACCGTGGATCGACCTAATCAACCGACGATCTCCGCGGCGTTAAAAATAATCGCCACGGGGATCGCCTTACCACCGAATAAAATCACTTCTCAACAACTGGATGTTCAGCTAAATAAACCTGCGGGCTATGTTGAGCGACGTTCCGGCATTTGCTGGCGTTATTTCGCCAGTAACGACGCCAGTCAGGCCGAACTGGCAGCAGAAGCTTTGCATAATGCGTTGTCGACTGCTGCGTTAAAACCGTGTGATATTGATCTGTTAATTTGTGCGTCAGCCGTTGCTGTACAGGCATTACCCTGTAGCGCAATTCATATTCTCAAAGCCGCAGCCATGCCTGCAGGCATTGCCGGGTTTGATATCAACAGCAGTTGCGTTAGCTTTATTTCTGCACTGGAAGTGGCTGCCGGATTATTAAACAGCGGAGCATATCGGCGGATCGCCATCGTTTCGGCGGATATCGCTTCACGCGGTATTGACTGGAACCATGAAGAATCGTCATTAATTTTTGGTGATGGTGCGGCGTGCGCGATTGTTGAGCGGGGCAATGGTCGCAGCGGGATTATTGCCAGCCTGATCGAAATGTACCCCGAAGGCAGCGAACTATGTGAAATACGCGCTGGCGGCACGCGGTGTAATCCACGCTCAGGCGTCAGTAACAGCGACTTTCTTTTTCATATGCAGGGGAAACCGCTGTTTCGTTTTGCCTCTTCGCTTATTGAAGATTATTTTTCGCGCTTACTGCAAAAAAGCGACCTGCGACTGAGTGATATCGGCACGGTCGTTCCTCACCAGGCCAGTCATCTATCCCTTGAACATATGCGAAAACGGCTGCAAGTGCCGGGACCCGCGCTCGTCGATGTCTACCGTTTCTACGGCAATCAGGTGGCGGCCTCTATACCCACAGCGCTGCATGAAGCGGTGATTAGCGGTCGTTTCACTGCAGGTAGACCTGCGATGTTGATTGGCACGGCAGCAGGATTAACACTGGCTGGTCTGGTGCTTTTACCGTGAAGATCCTCGTGACGGGGGCAACCAGCGGCCTGGGGCGAAATGCCGTGCAATATTTGTTGCAATCGGGTGTGTCGGTAGTGGCGACAGGGCGAAATTGCGAGGTCGGTAAAAATCTGACAAGCGCAGGCGCACAGTTTGTGGCTCTCGATTTAACCCTGGCAACTGAGGATGATTGCGCACGGCTGGTAGAAGGCTGCGATGCTGTCTGGCACTGTGCGGCGAAGTCTTCGCCCTGGGGCAACAAAACGGCATTCTGGCTCGCCAATGTCAAAGCGACCCACACTCTGGCACAGGCGGCAGGCAGGCTGAGGATCCCCCGGTTTATCCATATCTCTACGCCTGCGGTTTACTTTGATTTTCAACATCACTATGACTTGCAAGAAACCTATCTTGCGCGAGCATTCTCCAGCCATTACGCCCGCAGTAAATACGCCGCTGAGCAGGCTATTGCCAGGGCAGTAGCTCAATATCCTGCCACGAGGTTTATTCTTTTGCGTCCCCGTGGTTTGTTTGGCCCTCATGACCAGGTGATTGTTCCCCGTCTGATGCAGCAACTGCAACAGGGCGGCGGCTGCTTACGTTTGCCGCGGGGTGGTGAAGCGTTACTGGATCTCACTTTCGTGCAGAACGTGGTGTATGCCATGCAACTGGCAACGCAGGTTGCAGGCTTACGCTCGGGCAGTATTTACAACATCAGCAATCATCAGCCGCAGAAATTATCTGTAATGCTTGACGCCTTGCTGCACCAGCAATTGGGCTTGAGCTACCGAATTGCTGCCGTTCCCTGGCCATTGCTTTCTGTGGTTGCGCGAGGCCTGGAACTGTACGGGAAATGCGTTAATCAGGAACCTGTCATCACACGTTACAGCGCCGGAACACTCTGTTTTGATATGACGCTGAGTGCGCAAAAGGCCATTACAGAGCTGGGATATCACCCGCGCTTTTCGATGGAACAAGGTATTGCAATCACGGGACAATGGCTGAGGGAACATGGCAAAAATAACCGCATTTGAAACGGGCTGGTGTACACATATTGGCTGTATTGCGCTGAAAGGGGCAGGGCTGAAAGTGTGTAAATTCCCCGCCCGTGCGTGGCTGCTGGAAGCGGGTGAGAAACGCTGGCTGTGGGACACTGGCTATTCTTCGTGGTTTGCACATTACACGCAAGCCGGCGTATTTCGCTTTTATCGTCAGGTCACTCCGGTATATTTCGATCCGCAACAAGCGCTGGTACGGCAACTCTCCGCACAGGGACTGATGGCGAAAGATGTTGATACGATTATTCTGTCGCATTTTCACGCCGATCATATTGCTGGCCTGCGAGATTTCCCTAATGTCGCCTGCATCTGTTCTGGTGAAGGCTGGCGGCAGGTAAGAACTCTGCGTGGTGTCGCTGCGCTGCGCCAGGCCTTTGTGCCAGGGCTAATCCCGGAGAGTTTTGAGTCCTCACTCCGTTTTATTGAAAGTTTTGAAGCGGTAAGTTTGCCCGCACAACTGGCACCGTTTGAGCATGGTTACTTGCTACCAGAAAGCCGTGGTGAAGTCATTCTTGTACCGCTGCCGGGCCATGCTGCCGGACACATTGGGGCGTTTGTTCTTACTGATGACGGCTGGATTTTACTGGCTGCCGATGCCGCGTGGGCACCTGCTAGCTATCGGGAACTGCGTGGGCCGTCACCGCTGGCGCATCTGGTTATGTCTGACAGCCACGCCTACTACCGCACGCTTGGGCAATTACATCAGCTTTGGCAAAACGGCGCAGTGGATATTCGATTATGCCACGAGGGGGAACTATGATCCCGCTGATGTTGCTCTGGCGCTACTTTCGTACCCGCAGGCTGCATTTTACCGATCGTCAGGCGCTGGAAAACTGGCAGGCAAAAAGGTTGCATTTGTTCCGGCAAAATACCTTGTCTAAAAGTCTGTGGTTTCAGCGTTATCTGGCGTTGCCCTTTAACCAGTGGCCATTGATGGACAAAGCGTTAATGATGACGCATTTCGATGAGATGAATACCGCAGGTTTAAAGCGCGATGAGCTTCTCGCCTGTGCGATGCGCAGTGAGCAGAGCCGTGATTTTAAACCCTGTGTTGGCAAGTTCAGCGTTGGACTTTCATCTGGCACATCGGGGCGTCGTGGGTTTTTTGTCGTTAGCCCACAGGAGCAGCAGATTTGGGCCGCAGGTGTGCTGGCAAAAGTGTTGCCCGATGGATTGTTTGCCAAAGAGCGAGTAGCACTGTTTCTGCGAGCAGATAACAACCTCTATCAAAGTGTGAATAATCGCTGGTTAAGCCTCGATTTTTACGATCTGTTAGCGCCATTCCAGGCGCAAACCAAACGGCTGGAACAACGTTCGCCTACGATCATTGTCGCACCAGCTCAGGTATTACGCGCACTCGCGCTGGCGGTCATTGCGGGAGATCTGACGCTGAAGGTCAAAAAAGTGGTTTCGGTGGCGGAAGTTCTGGAGCCGCAGGACAGGGAATTACTGCGCAGCGTGTTCAGCAATGTGGGCGAAATTTATCAGGCGACAGAAGGGTTTCTCGCTTCTACCTGCCGTTGTGGCACGTTACATCTCAATGAAGAATTTATTCACATTGAACCACAATGGCTGGATGAACGCCGTTTCGTACCGATCGTCACTGACTTTACTCGCACCACACAACCGGTGGTGCGTTATCGACTTGATGACGTGTTGGTGGCAAGCGAACAGCCATGCCCCTGTGGCTGCGCGACAATGGCGATTGCGCGTATCGAAGGGCGGCAGGATGATCAACTGCAACTGCCGACAAGATCTGGTGATGTTCAGACCGTTTTTGCCGATGCCTGTAGTCGTGTGCTGGCGATGACGTTGCCGCTAACAGCCGATTATCGACTGCTACAAACCGGAGCAGCACAGTTGACGTTATTAGCTGATTGCGAACTGCGGATGCTGGTGCATTGTCGGGAGGCGTTGAATGCCTTGTTTATGCGCCAGAATATCGCGGTAGAGCAACTGATATGGTCGCTGGAATCGCAAACTGTGCCCGTTGCTTTTACAGCCAAGCGGCGGCGGATTGTGCGTCAGTGGGGGCGGGAATGAGCAATCTGTTGCGACGCCTGAAACAGATGCTGTTTGGCTGGGGAACTGTTGGGGTTATCTACAACTTTAGCGATCGCCTGCAAGGTGAGGGATGTCAATTAACGCCTTCCGTGATTGATAATCTGATTCCATTTTCCCCTTCAGCCGTGTGGTTGTATCTCTCGTTTTTTCTTGTTGTACCGTTAGGCTATTTATCAACACCACTTTCCCACCTGCGCTGGCTGGCCCGGTCAATGCAACTTTCGGCACTGGCGGCTGGTGTGTTTTATCTTCTCTGGCCCACAACAATGCAATATCCCCCGTTTGTGCAGTCTGGGGTATCTGCGGGTGCACTAAACGGGCTGATAGCGATTGACTCAAGCCAGAACTGTTTCCCTTCTTTACACGCTGCGCTCACTCTGTTGACAGTATGGGCAATAGCCAAAAAGGGGAACCGTTGGCTGACGCTGATGAGCGTGGTTTGGGCGATAGCTATCGCCTTTTCAATTCTGCAATTACGCAGGCATTTATTTATTGATTTAGTCGGTGGCGTGATGTTGGCGTTGATTTGCGGTTGGATAGCTGCGTGGCTGGATATGCGCGACAGGCGAGAAAGGAATATGAATCATGAGTGACTTATTAACCCCTATTATCCTGATGATGTTATTTGTGTTAGTCGAAGCCGGAGTATTGCAAGTATCAGGACGACAGAAAATCGACTGGCTGGACGTTATTTTCAATATCAACTCCGGACATATGATGCTGTGGCTATTTCGCTGCCTGGAAGTGCTCTGCTATAGCCTGGTGGTCAATCACTTTAGCTTTGGGCTGTTTGATAATGCGCCCGTGATCCTGCTGTGGCTGTTTACTTTGCTGGTGTGGGATTTCGGTTTTTACTGGCTACATCGATGGCATCACGAGGTGCGCCCGCTGTGGGCGGTTCATGTAGTGCATCATCAGGGGGAACACTACAACCTGTCATTAGGTGTACGTAACTCGTGGTACTCCTCATTGACCTCAATTCCGTTTTTTATGCTGCTGGCGCTGCTTGGAGTACCACTAAGTGTCTTTCTGGCAGTTTCCATCGCACATTACAGTTGGCAGTTTTTTAACCACAATGCGCTAACGCCGAAACTGGGTTGGCTGGAAAAGGTGCTGATCACGCCTTCTCACCATCGCATCCATCATTTGAATGAAAAACAATATGCCGATACCAATTACGGTGGCACCTTTTTGTTGTGGGATAAACTTTTTGGTTCGTATAGCGCCGGGCCGGATCATGGCAATGTTGCCTATGGCGTAAAAAATAGTCGATTATCCTGTAATCCGATGCGCGAAAGTAATCTGCCTTTTTTACGCTTAATGGGGTTTCACTCTGTTGGCAAAGCGATTGAACGCCGATACCAGAGTTCTCCGTGGGCTGTGGGTGCAGGGGTTATTCTGCTGTTTATGATGGTGCTGGGCTACATCCAGCAATATGGCTATGGCATTGAGTATATTACCAGTGAGCAGGCTGTATTATTCGTGTTACTGGTGGCAGGCTCAGTAGCTCTGGGGGGCATGGGCGATGGACAACGTTGGGGAATGATTTTGTGGTGCTCTGTGACGTTGTCACTGCTTTATTTTATTCTTTATATGTGTTCATGGAGCACTCTGCTCTGGAAGGGATTAGCTGGCGTTTTGCTGGCCCATTGTGTGTTATTCGTGAGTGGTGTGGGGCGTAAGTCGCTAAGGAAACACTATGAACCTGTTTAATCCCAACAGGTTAATCACTTTTCCTGCCGATGATCCGCACCTGGTAAAACAGTTGCAAAAGGGTACGAAAGCGTATCTGGCAAAATCAGGTGATCATCGATATGCCGACGGATGGGCATTCGCCAAAATGGTGACACTGATTATTGCTTGCCTATCCTGTTATTCACTGGCGTTGTCTCAAAGCCAGTGGGTGTTATATCTATTGTGGTATCTGGCGATGATATTTTGCGCCATGTTGTTAGCAGTCAATGTGGTGCATGACGCTTCGCACGATGCATTTTTGCGTGGTAAAAAGGCCAATGCCTGGCTTAATCGGGTGGTTGCTTTTCCGATGGGGCTTGATCCTGACTGCTGGCGGGTGCGCCATGTACGCTTTCATCACGGTTTTACCAATATCGAATTTTACGATCCTGACACCGCAGAAAATGGCATTCTTCGCCAGACGCCATGGCAACGGTGGCGACCTTTTATGCGCCAGCAACATCGCTACTGGCCGCTGGTCGCGGCGCTAACCTTTCCCTGGTATATCTGGGTAGTGGACTGGCTCGATCGTGGAGGGTTCACGCCGGTAACGCCACATCTGGCATTGCGTGGTTTTACTGGCTGGGGGTATTTTTTAGGCGGCAAACTGGCGCATTTCGCCATGTGCCTGCTGCTTCCTTTCTGGCTATTGTCCGATGTGTTTAGTTTTAGGGCTATTCTGCTGATTTATTTGCTCAGTCAAATGCTCGCTTCTCTGATCTTTGTCATGCTGATCATAGGAACACATTGGGCAAAGGGGAATACCCAGTTGCCGCCAGAAGAGGGGAAAATAGCAGTGGGCAGGCTGGCTCATACTTTCGCTACAACCTTTGACTGGACGCCACAACCGGCATCGCTTGGTTATTGGTTGGGCGGGATTAATTTGCATCTTACCC
The DNA here is from genome assembly GCF_000208565.1 of Escherichia sp. TW09308. NCBI lineage: Bacteria > Pseudomonadati > Pseudomonadota > Gammaproteobacteria > Enterobacterales > Enterobacteriaceae > Escherichia > Escherichia sp. TW09308. The sequence goes on from NZ_AEME01000001.1 coordinate 204,923, forward strand.
ATCATCTTTTTCCCCACTGGAATCATCGCCACTATCCGGCGTTAAGTCGCATTATTGCGGATATCGCAAAGCAGAAGGGGCTGGATTACCAGTTACTGACGTTATCGGATTTGTTGGGGCTACAGCAGCAATTTTTACGGCGAATGGGTGAGAAGCCTAAGAATTGAGATAAGAACTAAGTGATGGTGGTGGGGGAAGGATTCGAACCTTCGAAGTCGATGACGGCAGATTTACAGTCTGCTCCCTTTGGCCGCTCGGGAACCCCACCAGGGGAAAGTAACGCTTGAGATGGTGGTGGGGGAAGGATTCGAACCTTCGAAGTCGATGACGGCAGATTTACAGTCTGCTCCCTTTGGCCGCTCGGGAACCCCACCACGGGGTAATGCTTTTTACTGGCCTGCTCCCTCATTGGGAAGCGGGGCGCATCATATCAAATGACACGCCGCTGTAAAGTGTTACGTTGAGAAAAATGAACTAGTTGCGTAATTTTCATCCGTAACGGATTAAAGGCAACCAGTTCTTTTGGCTGGCGATTAAAGAATAATCGTCCGGTTACCGTAAACAAAAACGCGCTGGGCCAAAACCTGGTAAAGCGCGCGGCTTAATACATTTTTCTCGACATCACGACCTGCCCGCATCATATCTTCAGCAGTGTAAGTATGATCCACATGAATAACGTCCTGCATGATGATTGGACCTTCATCCAGATTGTCATTTACGTAGTGTGCTGTTGCACCAATAATCTTCACCCCGCGCTCATACGCCTGATGGTACGGGCGTGCGCCAATAAATGCCGGCAGGAATGAATGGTGAATATTGATAATCTTATTCGGAAAGCGCGCCACGAACTCCGGCGTTAATACACGCATATATTTCGCCAGCACCACGTAATCAGGCTGATAAGCATCAATAGCATCTGCCATCTTCTGATCGTGTTCGTTACGACTTAATCCTTCATGGCTGACCAGTTCAAACGGGATATCAAAACGCTCCACCAGTGAACGCAAAGTGTCGTGGTTGCCGATGACTGCCGCTATTTCCACATCCAGTCCGCCATAAGTGGCTTTCATCAGCAGATCGCCAAGGCAATGTGCTTCTTTAGTGACCAGAATGACTATCCGACGACGACCGGCGGGAGTGAGCTCACGCACAGAACCTTCCGGCAATGCGCTATCGAGATCCGCCAGCAGGGTGGAATCATTAAATATGCCTTCCAGCTCCGTGCGCATAAAAAAGCGCCCGGTGCGGTGATCAACAAATTCATTGTTCTGCACGATATTTAACTCGTGCTTGTAGCAAATATTAGTAATACGCGCGATCAGACCCTTTTGATCCGGGCAAATGGTACGCAAAACTTTTCGTTGGAGTGAATGCATTGCTGGAAAAACCTTGTTGAGAGTGTTTGCTTAACCGTACCGTCAACCATTATTGGCCGCAGCACTTTTTAAATTTTTTACCTGAACCACAAGGGCAGGGATCGTTGCGGCCAAACTGTGGACGTGTACCGTCAATATAGTACCACTGACCGTTTTCTTTCAAAAATCGCGAACGTTCAATTATCGCTCCTGTTTTACCCTGTTCGGTAAATCGAGCGACAAAACTAACATAACCTACGTCATCACCTTCATGGTATGAGCGCTCAAATACGGTCAGCCCCAACCATTCGGTATGCGCAAATCCGGCCATCAATTCGGTACGCAACGCTGCAGCGCCACAGGATGGATGCCAGGTCTTTATTAAATAATCTGCGTCTTGCATCACAAAAGCGCAGTAACGCGAACGCATGAGATGTTCAGGATCAGGTGCAACCTTTTCACCAGACACATAAGGGTGGCAACATAGGCTATACTCGACAGCACTACCACAGGGACAAAGCTCAGACACAAATAATCTCCCTGGAAACAATAACGGCGTATTAATCGCCTGCGTAGCACTATGTTAACCGAGCAGTAGCGATGTGGCTACGGCTGCATTCCAGGGGAAGCTTGCAGGAATAATGAGAAAGATAAAAATAGGGCTGGCGCTAGGATCCGGCGCGGCGCGAGGATGGTCGCATATTGGCGTCATTAACGCGCTAAAAGAAATGGGCATTGAAATAGATATCGTTGCAGGATGTTCAATCGGTTCGCTGGTGGGCGCAGCCTATGCATGTGATCGCCTGTCCGCGCTGGAAGAGTGGGTCACCTCTTTTAGCTACTGGGATGTTTTACGGCTGATGGATCTCTCCTGGCAGCGTGGCGGATTGTTGCGCGGTGAGCGTGTATTCAATCGGTATCGCGAAATTATGCCGGAAACAGAGATAGAAAATTGTTCACGCCGTTTCGCTGCGGTCGCCACAAATTTAAGTACGGGGAGAGAACTGTGGTTTACCGAAGGCGATCTCCATCTTGCTATTCGAGCATCATGCAGCATTCCCGGCCTGATGGCACCGGTCGCTCATAACGGCTATTGGCTGGTTGATGGCGCAGTTGTTAATCCGATTCCTATTTCCCTCACGCGTGCGATGGGCGCTGATATCGTAATGGCGATTGAGCAGGAAAAAGGCAAACTTGCCGGGCAGGTGGAAACCCTGAACGGAAAACTCAGCGAGCTGGAAAATCTCAAAAGCGACCTTGAAAAAGAGCTGCTTGAGCTGAAACGTCCGGCAGGTGGTGCGCAAAATAAACTGGCCACCGAGCATAAAGAGGCGTTTGTGGGCTTCCTGCGTAAAGGCCGTGAAGACGGTCTGCGCGATCTGGAGCGTAAGGCATTGCAGGTGGGTACCGATGAAGACGGTGGCTACGCCGTGCCGGAAGAACTGGATCGCAACATTCTTAACCTGCTGAAAGATGAAGTGGTGATGCGTCAGGAAGCCACGGTGATCACCGTTGGCGGTTCCGACTACAAAAAACTGGTGAATCTGGGCGGTACGGCTTCCGGATGGGTGGGGGAAACGGATACGCGATCCAAGACTGCCACCTCCAGACTGGAGCTGATTGAACCTCTCATGGGGGAAATTTACGGCAACCCGCAGGCTACCCAGAAAATGCTGGACGATGCCTTCTTCAACGTGGAGGCCTGGATCAACAGCGAGCTGGCAACCGAATTTGCCGAACAGGAAGAAATTGCCTTTACCTCAGGCGATGGCACCAAGAAGCCGAAAGGGTTCCTGGCGTATGAATCCACTGATGAAACCGACAAGGTCCGGGCGTTCGGCAAACTTCAGCATATTGTATCCGGCGAAGCGACCGCGGTGACCGCAGACGCCATTATCAAACTGATTTACACGCTGCGTAAGGCACACCGCACTGGCGCGAAGTTCATGATGAACAACAACAGCCTGTTTGCCATCCGTCTGCTGAAAGACACCGAGGGTAACTATCTGTGGCGTCCTGGGCTGGAACTGGGGCAGCCATCCTCTCTGGCGGGTTACGGTATCGCTGAAAACGAGCAGATGCCGGATATTGCCGCGGATGCGAAAGCCATTGCATTTGGTAACTTCAAACGGGGTTACACCATCGTTGACCGTATCGGCACCCGCATTCTGCGTGACCCGTACACCAATAAACCGTTTGTCGGTTTTTATACCACCAAGCGCACCGGCGGGATGCTGGTCGATTCGCAGGCCATCAAACTGCTGAAGATTGCAGCGGCGTAATCACTCAGGGGCGCGGAACCGCGCCCCCTGTTCTGACGGGTGAAGAATCATGATCCTGAAACAAGATCTGAAATGGTCACCGGACGGTATGCGTGTTGAGGTCATTCGGGCCGGTGAGTATGACGACGGGGCGCTTCCTGCCCGGGTGCAGGAGATTGCACTTCAGGCCGGGTTAGCAGAGCGCGGAACCAGTGCAAAAAGCAGTAAAGCGACAAAAGAGAAAAAAGCCACGACCAGTAAAGAGGGCTGAGTATGCTTCTGACAATGGAAGAGATTAAAGCCCAACTCCGGCTGGATGAGGATTTCGATGCTGATGACCGCCATCTGCAACTACTGGCCTGTGCGGCGCAAAAGCGGACGGAAACGTATCTGAACCGGAAGCTCTATGCACCGGATGAAACCATTCCGGAGAGCGATCCAGACGGGCTGCACCTGCCGGATGATATTCGTCTGGGGATGCTGATGCTTATCAGCCATTTTTACGAAAACCGCTCGTCGGTTACGGAAGTGGAGAAACTCGACATGCCGCAGAGTTTTGGCTGGCTTGTCGGCCCGTACAGGTACTTTCCGCAATGAAAATTCGTCAGGCGCAGACCAGCGCAACCTACATTCTGCCGGACCCCGGTGAACTGAATAAACGCGTCCTGATCCGCCAGCGGGTGGATATGCCCGCGGATAACTTTGGCGTGGAGCCTCAATACCCGGTTACGTTCCGGACATGGGCGAAGGTTATCCAGACCAGTGCCACCACCTGGCAGGAAACCGCGCAGACCGGGGACGCCATCACCCATTACATCACCATTCGTTACCGCCGGGGGATCACCGCTGATTATGAGGTGGTCTGCGGTGACAGTGTGTACCGGGTGAAACGTCAGCGCGATCTGAACGGGGCGCGGCGCTTTCTGCTGCTGGAGTGTACGGAGCTGGGCGAATGTAGGCAGAGTCACGGAGGCAGCAATGGCGACTCCCTTTTTTCACGTTGATGTTCAGCAGCCCGCCGAGATGCGCTTTAACCGCGCCCGTGTCCGGCGGGCGTTTGTCACGATTGGGCAGCGTCATATGCGTGATGCCCGTCGGCTGGTGATGCGCCGTGCGCGGTCGGCACCGGGTGAAAACCCCGGTTATCAGACCGGACGCCTGGCTCGTTCGATTGGTTATATGGTGCCGAGAGCCAGTAAAAAGCGAGCCGGTTTTATGACACGCATTGCCCCTAACCAGCGCAACGGGAAGGGGAACCGGATGATCTCTGGTGACTTCTATCCGGCGTTTCTGTTTTTTGGTGTCCGGGGAGGAGCAAAACGTCGTCGTAGTCATCATCGTGGTGCATCCGGTGGCAGCGGCTGGCGACTGGCTCCACGTAATAATTTCATGGTGGAAACTCTTGAAAAGAACCGCAGCTGGACACGCTATTTTCTGGCGCGGGAATTGCGTAAATCACTGAAGCCGGAGCGACGACACAGATGAAACTGACGCCTGTTATTGCTGCGCTGCGTGCCCGCTGCCCGTATTTTGAAAACCGGGTGGCAGGCGCGGCACAGTTCAAAAATCTGCCGGAGGTCGGAAAGCTGAGACTCCCGGCGGCGTATGTGGTACCGGGTGATGACTCTCCGGGAGAAAACAAAAGCCAGACCGACTACTGGCAGGAGCTGAAAGAGGGCTTCTCCGTGGTTGTCATACTGAGTAACGGGCGTGATGAGCGCGGTCAGTTTGCCTCGTATGATGTGGTGGACGATGTCCGGCAGATGCTCTTTAAGGCCCTGCTGGGCTGGAACCCGGAAGCGTGCGGTAACCCGATTACCTATGACGGCGGCACGCTGCTGGATCTGAATCGTCATGAGCTGATTTATCAGTTCGATTTTTCGGTCATCAGCGAGCTGACTGAAGACGATACCCGCCAGCAGGATGATCTGAACAGTCTGGATGAACTTCAAACGCTGGCGATTGATGTTGATTATCTCGAGCCCGGTAACGGGCCTGACGGCGATATCGAACATCACACCGAAATAACCCTTCCTTCCTGAGGATCCTCATGTTTGTCAAACCTGTTAAAGGGCGGTCAGTGCCTGACCCTGCCCGCGGCGACCTTTTGCCCGCCGAAGGGCGAAATGTTGACGAGAACAACTACTGGCTGCGCCGTGAAGCCGCGGGTGATATCCGGCGCGTGAATAAAAAGGTGAACACCGATGACGATAAGCTTTAACACCATTCCGTCGAATACGCTGGTTCCGCTGTTTTATGCGGAAATGGATAACTCGGCGGCGAATACTGCACAGGACAGCGGAGCATCGCTGCTGATTGGTCATGCCAATAACGGTGCAGAGATTGTTGCCAACAGTCTGGTACTGATGTCGTCGGCAGACTATGCACGCCAGATTTGTGGTGCGGGAAGTCAGCTGGCGCGTATGGTCGAGGCTTATCGCCAGACTGACCCGTTTGGCGAGCTGTATGTGATTGCCGTTCCGGAAGCCACAGGCGCGGCGGCAACGGTTACGCTGACGGTGACCGGGGCGGCAACCGAAACCGGCACGGTGAATGTTTATGTGGGACGTACCCGCGTGCAGGCACCGGTGACCAACGGCGATAACGTCACGACGATTGCCGGCAGTATCAAAGATGCCATTAATGCCGTTCCGACTCTGCCGTTTACAGCTTCATCTTCGGCTGGTGTTGTCACGCTGACCGCGCGTCATAAGGGGTTTGCGGGAATGAAATTCCTGTCAGCCTCAATTACTACGGCTTTGGTGGGGGCGAAGTGCTGCCAGCGGGTGTACAGATTGCCGTGGCGACGGGGACCGCCGGAACGGGCGCTCCGGTTCTCACCGGTGCGGTGGCTGCAATGGCGGATGAGCCGTTTGATTATATCGGTCTGCCGTTCAACGACACGGCCTCCGTTAACACGCTGGTGACCGAGATGAACGATACCAGCGGTCGCTGGAGCTATGCGCGTCAGCTGTATGGTCATGTGTATACGGCAAAGATCGGCACGCTGTCAGAACTGGTGACCGCAGGTGACCAGTTTAACCAGCAGCACATCACCCTGGCGGGGTACGAAAAAGAGACCCAGACGCCTGCCGACGAGCTGGCGGCAAGCCGTACCGCCCGCGCAGCGGTGTTTATCCGCAACGATCCGGCACGTCCCACGCAGACCGGTGAGCTGGTGGGTATGCTGCCTGCGCCGAAGGGGAAACGGTTCACGATGACCGAGCAGCAGACCCTGCTGTCTCATGGCGTGGCAACGGCGTATGTCGAAAGCGGGGTGCTGCGCATTCAGCGTGATGTCACCACGTACAGGAAAAACGCTTACGGGGTTGCGGATAACAGTTACCTCGACAGTGAGACGCTGCATACCAGCGCGTATGTACTGCGCAAACTGAAATCCGTCATTACCAGTAAGTACGGGCGTCACAAGCTTGCCAGTGACGGTACCCGCTTTGGTCCCGGTCAGGCGATTGTCACCCCGGCGGTGATCAAAGGGGAACTGCTGGCAACCTACCGTCAGCTTGAGCGTGCGGGGATCGTGGAAAACTACGAACTGTTTAAGCAGTACCTGGTTGTGGAGCGTGATGCCAGCGATCCGAACCGCCTGAACACGCTGTTCCCGCCTGACTATGTTAACCAGCTGCGTGTCTTTGCCGTGGTTAATCAGTTCCGTCTTCAGTATTCAGAGGAGTCTGCATAATGGCCCGTATCGGGGGAACCTGTTATTTCAAAATTGACGGTCAGCAGCTATCGCTGACCGGCGGCATTGAGGTGCCCATGAACAAAACGGTTAACGATGACATCATCGGCCTGGACGGTTCAGTGGACCGCAAGGAAACTCACCGTGCGCCTTATGTCAAAGGGACCTTCAAGGTGCCGAAGAATTTTCCGGTAAGCAAAATCACCTCGTCTGATGAGATGACCATCACTGCCGAGCTGGCGAACGGTCAGGTCTATGTACTGTCGTCTGCCTGGCTGCACGGCGAAGCGAACCATAATGCCGAAGAAGGCACGGTTGATCTTGAGTTCCACGGTGAAGAAGGGGATTACCAGTAATGAAAGAGCTTGAGTTAAAGAAACCGATTACTGCTCATGGCGAGACACTCTCCGTACTGGAGTTTGATGAACCCACCGGGAAGGATGTCCGCGAGCTGGGGTATCCCTACCAGATGAATCAGGATGAGTCAGTCAGACTTCTGGCGCATGTGGTGTCGAAATACATTGTGCGGCTGGCGAAAGTGCCGCAAAGCTCTGTCGACCAGATGTCTCCGGCAGACCTGAATGCAGCGGCGTGGCTTGTGGCTGGTTTTTTCCTCCAGGCCTGACGGCTGAATACCTCACTGATCGCTTCTTTGACTGCGCCAGCTACTGGCGCATTAATCCTTTCGAATTGCTGAATATGCCGATCAGTGAAATTCCCTTGCTGGTCAGTCAGGCAAACAGGATAGAGCAGGAGAAACGCACACATGGCGGAATTTGAGCTTAAGGCGTTGATCACCGGTGTCGACAGGCTTTCTCCCGCGCTGTCGAAAATGCAAAAGAAAATCCGGGGATTTAAACGCCAGGCGGAAGAAGCGTCACAGGGTGGGCTGGCGCTTGGTGGCGGACTGGCAGCGGGTCTGACGCTTTCCCTGAAATCTTATGCCGATCAGGAAAACGCCGCCACCGGGCTGAAAGTCGCCATGATGGATGCGAATGGCGAGGTTGGAAAGAGCTTTCAGGACATCAATAAACTGGCTATTGGCCTGGGTAACCAGCTACCCGGTACAACGGCTGATTTCCAGAACATGATGCAGATGCTGGTGCGTCAGGGGATCCCGGCAGAAAACATTCTTGGCGGTGTGGGTAAAGCGACAGCTTATCTTGCGGTACAACTGAAAAAAACACCGGAAGCGGCTGCTGAGTTTGCTGCAAAGATGCAGGATGCTACCGGAACGGCGTCAGAAGACATGATGGGGCTGTTCGACACTATCCAGAAGGCGTTTTATCTGGGCGTTGACGATACCAACATGTTGTCCTTCTTCACTAAAACCAGTTCTGTTCTGAAGATGGTGAACAAGGACGGTCTTCAGGCTGCACAGAGCCTTGCCCCCATCAGCGTCATGATGGATCAGATGGGGATGAACGGGGAGTCGGCAGGTAACGCCCTGCGAAAAGTTATCCAGTCCGGATTAAGCGTTAAGAAAATCAGGGACGTCAATAAAATCATGGCCCGCCAGAAACTCGGGGTACAGCTCGATTTTACTGACGGCAAAGGAAGTTTTGGCGGTCTTGATAACATGTTCAGGCAACTGGCAAAGCTGCGAAAACTGACCGACGTTAAGCGAACAGGTGTACTTAAGGCAATATTTGGTGATGATGCCGAAACCCTTCAGGTGGTCAATGCACTAATCGATAAAGGAAAGGATGGCTACGATCAGATCCAGCAGAAGATGAATAAACAGGCCAGCCTGAATAAACGTGTTCAGGCCCAGCTTGGTACGCTGTCCAACCTGTGGGAGGCAATGACGGGGACCGCAACTAACGGCCTTGCGGCTATTGGCGGCGCATTTTCTGGTGACGCCAAAAATATCACGCAATGGCTGGGGGAGTTAGGGGAAAAATTCACGAAGTTTGCGGATGAAAATCCCCGGGTTATTCGCGGCGTCGTCGGGCTTGCTGCCGGTCTTGCGATTCTGAAACTGGGATTGATGGGCGTTGGCGGTGCCATCAGTATTGTCAGCAGGATCATGTCGATGACGCCGATTGGAATGATTGCGACGGCGATAGCCCTGGCTGCGGGATTAATTATCACTAACTGGGATGTTGTCGGACCTTATTTCAAGAAGCTCTGGGAAACCATTGGTCCTTATTTTGAGGCTGGCTGGGAACTTCTGAAGAAGGTTTTTGCCTGGTCGCCGCTGGGGATGGTGATCAATAACTGGGGACCGGTTGTTAAGTGGTTTCAGGATATGTGGGATAAGCTGAAGCCAATTATTGAGTGGTTTACCGACAGTTCCGGTGACACGGTCGATGCCATTAACTCTGCGCAGTGGGGCGCGGGTGCTTATGATGCTTATGGGACGGGAATACCGGCACGGGGATACACACCTTATCAGGCGGTAGATCCGGCTCAGTCAAACAACGCCTCCGGTGCCACAGGCCCGAATCCCTTCATGATTAACAAAGCTTCTGCGCCAAAAGTTGATGGTGAGATCAAGGTCTCTTTTGTGAATTCGCCTCCGGGTATGCGGGTTATGGAAACGCGATCCAGCGGTTTTGATGTCAGCCATGATGTTGGCTATACGCGCTTTGGCTGGTAATGAAAAATTAATCTGTTAATGAGTCCCACTCCGGTGGGATTTTTTATGTACGGAGTTTATATGACGTGGAAAGACAGACTTCAGGACGCGTCATTTCGCGGTGTGCCGTTTAAGGTTGAAGAAGAAAATGCGGGAACCGGTCGTCGTGTGGAAACGCACGAATACCCGAACCGCGACAAACCCTATACCGAAGATTTGGGAAAAGTCACTTTCCGCCCGTCCATCACGGCTTATGTGGTGGGAGATGACTGCTTTGACCAGCGCGATCGCCTGATTGACGCGCTGAATAAACCCGGTCCCGGCACGCTTGTCCATCCGACATACGGTGAGCTGAAAGTCTGTGTTGACGGGGAGGTTCGGGTCAGCACATCGAAGAGTGAAGGGCGTATTGTCCGCTTTGACCTGAAGTTTGTCGAAGCGGGAGAACTCTCTTACCCCACATCAGGTGCGGCGACGGCGCAGACGCTGATGTCATCCTGTTCTGCACTGGATGACTGCATCAGTGACAGCTTCAGTGGTTTCAGTATCGATGGCGTGGCAGATTTTGTGCAGAACGACGTCGTCGGTAATGCCAGCACAATGCTTGGGTATGTTTCTGATGCGATGAAAGTGGTGGATTCTGCCGTATCGGATGCCGCCAGGCTGTTGCAGGGGGATATCTCGGTACTTCTGCCGCCACCATCGTCAGGCAAAAATTTCGTTGAGCAGGTGCAGAAAATGTGGCGTACCGGGAAACGCCTTTATGGTAACGCCAGCGACCTGGTCACCATGATCAAAACGCTTTCCGGTGTCAGCCTCGGCAGCGATCTGCAACCGCGCGGCGTCTGGAAAACGGACAGTAAAACCACCGCCACGGCGACGCAGCAGCGTAACGTGGTTGCCAGCACCCTTCGTACGACCGCAATCAGCGAAGCGGCGTATGCCGTCACCCGATTGCCTGCGCCAACAACTTCCGCGGTGATGCAGAATGCCGCAGATGTCCCGACCGGCAGCAGATACGGTCAGCCAGCCGGGCACAATGTCCGGGCAAAATCAGGTTTAAACTGTTCGCTACTGGATCAGGACTGGTATGAAATGCGCCGTCAGCTTGAGTACAAGCATTTCGGCATGAAGGTCTGATGATTAAGGTTCCGCCAGCATATACAAGCCAGCGTTGCACGTGTTGTGGTTATAGAGCGAAAGAAAGCCGCCTGTCACTAAGTAAATTCGTGTGTCAGGTGTGTGAATATACAGCGAACGCCGATGTAAACGGTGCCGGTAACATTTTAGCGGCGGGGCCCGCTGTACCTGTCTGTGGAGGGATGGAGTAGTCAGGCCATCCGGTTGAAGCCCCCCCACCGAAATGATTCAGGCGATAGCCTGAATATAGCAGAGATCGATATCCTTCAGGGCGTGGAGGATGTCAATAGCCAGAGTCTTGACTACTCTTCATCCAGAAACCTTGTTTATTTGATACCCGGCTGAACATTTCAGAATTCGTTAAGTATATCTGTCTGTTTATAAACTCTTCTGACAGCACTCTTTTTCCATCTTATCACTTTTATTGGGCTCCATTATTAAGCTTACTTTTTCTTATATGGTAAGGTGGAAAACTATTTTTTTGTTGATTATTTGCTGATTATTTTTGATTCTGTTGTTTATTGGCAAGGAGATACTTTTGTTGTTTAGTATTTTTATGTTTTTTATAAAAAGAAATAAGTGTTTTTTGATTGTTGTCAGAGTTTTGTTTTTTTTATTTTCTTTCAGTCTGTTCTGTTCGCTCTCCAAATAACGATCTTTTTTACTATGTTTTCTTTTGTTTTTTGGTGTTTTTATCTGTTTTGATTTGTTTTTTCAGTGTTAATTGTTGTGGTGGTTGTATTTTTTGATTTTAAAGATCGTGCACTTCATGTTTTTCAGCATAAATCGCCATGTTAATCTTATGCGTAAGCAGAATGTTGGTTTTGAGTTGCAAGTACCTGAATTGAGTACTTTACGAGCCGATTTTGTTGGTTTTTGTGGGTTTTTTCAGTGAACGGTCATTGTTTATACCAGTCGAAAGTACATGTCGGTGGGCTATCACCCGGACAGATGCAGGAGCATCACTTTTGGTTATTGGTTGAAATATCACCAATACATAGTGAGAAAGTTATTAATGCACTCAGGGATTTTTTAGTTCTGGGATATACCCGAAGAGAGGCCTGTGAGCGTCATGAGGTTTCGCAGGGGTATTTTTCTGGTGCGCTGAGGCGTTTTCAGATGATTAATCAGGCTGTGATTAAATTAATTCCTTTTTATATACAAAAGGAGTTGCATTCAAAAACTGTAGTTCAGTAAAACACTTTGCTTAATTTTCTTTCTTCAGAAATGGAAGTTTTTTGCTGCCTGTAATTTTCAGGGCAGTTCGCCACTTTAAACTTCTTTTACTGAATAAAAGAGAAATGAGTATTACTTTGATTTTTTGTGTTCGTACGGCTCGGGTATTGGCTGACGTGGTTGCGTTGTTTCAGCGTAACCACACCAGTTATTACAAACTGGGTGATTGACTTTATTATTTTTTTATTAATGGGATTTTTATGAAAATGGTAAAAACAATTATGGCTGGCGCGGTTGCCATGGCTCTGGTTTCTTTTGGTGCAAATGCAAATCAGGGGCAGGGCCAGGTGAACTTTAAAGGGACTGTTATTGATGCGCCGTGCGGTATTGCTCCTGAATCTGCAGACCAGACTATCGACTTTGGTCAGATTTCCAAATCGCATTTGGCTGATGGCGGTACATCCCAGCACAAAAATGTAGATATCAAGCTGGTTAACTGTGATCTTGCGAGCCAGAAAAAAGCTGTAACTATTACTTTCTCTGGTTCATCTGTGGCGAGCGACAAGCTTGAGGAGCTGGGGACTTCTGGTGGAACCGGTACGGCTATCAAGATGTCCACTGCTGCTGGTGACTTTGTGAAGTTTGATGGCTCAACTCCAGCAGGCGTCTATAACCTGAAAGATGGTGACAACACCATGCGTTACAGCGCTTGGGTGCAGAAATCAAGTGCTGATAGCGCAACTGTAACCGAAGGTGACTTTGCTGCTGTAGCCAACTTCAATCTGACCTATAAGTAATTTATTGTTTTCTGGGATTACAACCAGAGATGCCGGGGCGATGCCCCGGCTATTACCGGTAAGAAAGAAGGAATACTGCATGTTCCGGCGCATGATCCTTTCGGTAGCATTTTTCTGGTGCTCGGCTGCTCAGGCTGCTCAGGCTCCTTCCTTTCCTCCGCCGGGGATGACCCTGCCGGAGTACTGGGGAGAGGAGCATGTCTGGTGGCATGGCCGGGCGAGTTTTAAGGGGCAGGTGATTGCTCCGGCCTGCACGCTGGCGATGGAAGATACCTGGCAGGCGATTGATATGGGTGAAACGCCGGTTCGTGACTTACAGAACAGTTTTACCGGACCTGAAAAAAAGTTTCGTCTGCGGTTGCGTAACTGCGAACTTGCAGGAACAGGTAAGCGGGTTTATACGGCGAGCCGTATCCGCATGACCTTTGATGGTCTGCAGGGTGAAACACCTGATAAATTCTCACTGATCGGTCAGGCAGAAGGTATTAATCTGCAGATACTGGATAACCAGGGTTATCCGGCCCGTGTCGGTAAAGTGATGCCACCGTTATTACTGAGCGGAAATGAAGAGGGACTGGATTATACCCTGCGGCTTGTTCGTAATGGTCAGCCGTTAAAGGCGGGGGATTATTATGCCGCATTACGTTTCAGAATGGATTACGAGTAACTGAGTTAATAAAGAATACCAACCGGTAACAGACGGAAGTTTCCCGATATTTAATTAAATATTCCGTCAGAGGAACTGAAATTAAATCCTGCATGCAGGAGGGAATTTTTTTGTCTTTATTTTCGGGAGCAGTCTGTATTAAAGGTGGTGGCTGATAATGAAAAATAAAAATAGTGCCTCTTTTGCTGTTAACAGCATTACATATGCGCTGATGCTTTCCCTGGCAGGCACACCGGCTTATGCCGTCGACTTTAATACAGATGTTCTGGATGCAGCAGACAGACAGAATATTGATTTTTCCCGGTTCTCCCAGGCGGGATATATCATGCCCGGGCAGTACCAGATGGACATTATGGTGAATGACCAGGGCATTTCTCCGTCGGCATTTACGGTGACATTTCTGGAACCGCCGGTTTCCGGCACAGACGGGAAGAAGCCGTTACCACAGGCCTGTCTGACGCCGGAGATGGTCAGCCGGATGGGACTGACAGATGCCTCTCAGGAAAAAGTTACGTACTGGAATGACGGACAGTGTGCAGACTTCAGCCAGTTGCCGGGAGTGGAGGTACGCCCGAATCCGGCAGAAGGGTTGCTGTACATCAATATGCCGCAGGCCTGGCTGGAGTATTCCGACGCTTCCTGGTTACCGCCGTCCCGCTGGGATAACGGTATTCCGGGACTGTTGTTCGACTACAACATCAACGGCACAGTGAACAAACCCTATAAAGGTAAGCAGTCCCGTTCGCTGAGCTATAACGGGACTGCAGGTGCCAACTTCGGTGCCTGGCGTCTGCGTGCGGATTATCAGGGGAACCTGAATCACTCTTCCGGCAGCGGGCAGGGGACGGACAGTCAGTTTACCTGGAGCCGTTTTTACATGTACCGCGCCATCCCGCGCTGGCGCGCAAATCTCACGCTGGGTGAGAACTATATCAGTTCAGAGATTTTCAGCTCCTGGCGCTATACCGGTGCCAGCCTGGAAAGTGATGACCGCATGCTGCCACCAAAACTGCGCGGTTATGCGCCTCAGGTCTCAGGGATTGCGGACACGAATGCGCGCGTCGTGATTTCGCAGCAGGGACGCATCCTCTATGACTCCACCGTGCCGGCAGGTCCGTTCACCATTCAGGACCTGGACAGCTCCGTGCGTGGTCGCCTGGATGTTGAGGTTATCGAGCAGGACGGGCGGAAAAAAACGTTCCAGGTGGACACGGCGTATGTGCCGTATCTGACCCGTCCGGGCCAGATACGTTACAAGCTGGTTTCCGGTCGTTCGCGTAATTATGAACACACCATGGAGGGACCGGTTTTTGCTGCCGGTGAGGCATCCTGGGGTATCAGCAACACATGGTCACTTTACGGTGGCGGTATCGTTGCCGGGGATTACAACGCCCTGGCTGTGGGGCTGGGCCGTGACCTGAATGAGTTCGGTACGGTATCTGCTGATGTGACCCAGTCCGTGGCCCGCATTCCGGGAGAAGAGACGAAGCAGGGGAAATCCTGGCGTCTGAGTTACTCCAAACGTTTTGATGACGTGAATGCGGATATCACCTTCGCGGGTTACCGCTTCTCTGAGCGCAATTACATGACGATGGACCAGTACCTCAATGCCCGTTACCGGAATGATTTCTCCGGAAGGGAGAAGGAAATGTACACCGTCACGCTCAACAAGAATTTCGAGGACTGGAAGACATCGGTCAACCTGCAGTACAGCCACCAGACTTACTGGGACCGCCGGACATCAGACTATTACACACTGTCGGTGAACCGTTATTTCGATGCCTTCGGATTCAGGAACGTCTCCCTGGGGCTGTCCGCATCCCGTTCGAAATACCAGAACCGGGATAACGACTCAGCATTTATACGTCTGTCAGTACCCTGGGGAACCGGTACGGCCAGCTACAGCGGCAGTATGAGCAATGACCGTTACACCAATACGGTGGGATACAGCGATTCCCTGAATGAAGGGCTGAGCAGTTACAGCCTGAACGCCGGTGTGAGCAGCGGTGGTAACCAGCCCTCACAGAGCCAGATGAGCGCGTATTACAACCACAGCAGCCCACTGGCGAGTCTGTCAGCCAATGTTTCTGCTGTTGAGAAGGGGTACTCATCATTCGGCATGAGTGCATCCGGCGGTGCAACGATAACCGCAAAAGGCGCGGCCCTGCATGCAGGGGGCATGAACGGAGGAACCCGTCTCCTGGTGGACACCGATGGTGTCGGAGGCGTGCCGGTTGACGGTGGTCGGGTCTCCACCAACCGGTGGGGAATTGGTGTGGTGACGGATGTGAGCAGCTATTACCGCAACACCACCTCAGTGGACCTGAACAGGCTGCCGGAAGACATGGAAGCCACCCGCTCGGTGGTGGAATCGGTCCTGACGGAAGGGGCCATTGGTTACAGGGAGTTTGAAGTCCTGAAAGGAAGTCGTCTGTTTGCCGTGCTGCGTCTGGCAGACAACAGCCATCCGCCGTTTGGTGCCAGCGTGACAAACGCGAAAGGCCGTGAGCTGGGGATGGTGGCAGACAGCGGTCTGGCCTGGCTGAGCGGGGTGAATCCGGGTGAAACCCTGAATGTCAGCTGGGACGGCCGGACACAGTGTGTGGTGGATATCCCGGCAAAACTGGACCCGGCACAGCAACTGCTGCTGCCCTGCCGCAAGGCGAACTGACGGAACAAGGGGCTGACTGCCGGTTGTCTTCACTGGCCGGCGGTCAGTAACCCGGAACAGGCATAAATCGATAAGCGGACGGTGTTGCACCACAGGTAACACCGGAACCAGAACTGAGAGAAGAAAAGATGCTGAAAATGAAACCGGCGCTGAAAAAAACGCTGATGGCGGTAGCGTGTCTGAGCGCAGTACCTGCAGCCCAGGCAGCTGTCTCCCTGGACCGTACGCGTGCGATTTTTAATGGCGGTGAGAAATCGATGACGCTGAATGTGGCCAATGATAACAAACAGCTTCCGTATCTGGCCCAGGCCTGGATAGAGAATGAGAAGCAGGAAAAAATCACCACCGGGCCGATTGTGGTGACGCCGCCAGTGCAGCGTCTTGAGCCGGGAGCAAAAAGTATGGTCCGTCTGGCCAGCACCCCGGATATCAGCAAACTGCCACAGGACCGGGAGTCTCTGTTCTATTTCAACCTTCGTGAAATTCCTCCGAAGAGTGATAAGGCGAATGTGCTGCAGATAGCCCTGCAGACCAAAATCAAGCTGTTTTACCGCCCGAAAGCCATTGAGGCGAAACCCAATGCAGTCTGGCAGGACCAGCTGGTGCTGAACAAAACCAGCGGAGGTTACCGGATTGAAAACCCGACCCCATATTACGTGACGGTAATTGGTATTGGTGGCAGTGAAAAACAGGCAAAGGAAGGTGAGTTTGATGCAGTGATGCTGGCACCGAAGTCCACGCAGACGGTGAAATCCGGAACATACAGCACGCCGTACCTGAGCTACATCAACGACTACGGCGGACGTCCGGTTCTGCAGTTCAGCTGCAGCGGAGACCGTTGTACGGCGGTAGAAAAAGTAGCACGCAGTCACAGGATTAACCAAAGGTGACCGGAAATGAACAGGACAACAACAGGGCTCTGTCTGAGTGCGCTGCTGGTCAGCTGCAGTATGACCAGTTCGTTGCGGGCTGATGAACTGGTCATGCGGGATAACTTCTTTGTGGCAGATGAGTCCCGTCATCAGTGGGTAAATGAACGTAATGGTCGTACCGGGATGCTGACAGTCAGCGGCGCCCTGCTGTCATCTCCGTGCACACTGGAGACGAATGAGGTGGAGCTGCCACTGCCGGTGCAGAAGGCGGCGGGCGTGACGCGTTATGTGCTGAAACTGAATCTGCAGGGGTGTGGTGACGGTGGCGCAGTGACATCAGCCAGTTCGGTGGCCGGTCGTGACAGTATGATGGTGATGCAGAGAGCCCTTCTGACTGGTGTGGAGGATGGCATGCTGCAGCCGGAGCAGCGGATGGTCAGTACAGGACCTGCTGTTGTGTACGGAGGGGCGAATCAGTTCACCTGGTGGCTGAGCCGGGCACAGCACCAGGCTCTGATAACGGAACCGGATAAGGGAAAACACGCTGTGAACCCGCGTCGCAACAATGCCTTATTGTCTCTGCAACTGGGTTATGAATAAAAGGAGGGGCCGTGAAAAGAATACTCTGTGGGTTATTCAGTACCCTGTTGTCAGTGACATTTTTGTCCGCTCCTGGCTTTGCTTCGGAGCTTGCTTTCAGCGGTAATTTGTTGGATCGCCCCTGTCAGATAGATCCCGCAGAGACATCCCGGGAAGTGACCTTTATGGATACGGCCGCACGTCTTTATTACAGCTGGCCGGGAAAAAGTTATGAAGAGAAGTTCCGTGTGAAGCTGATTAACTGCCATGCCAGTACCATGGGAAAAGCCGTGAAACTGACCTTCAGTGGTACGGAAGAAACTGCACTTCCCGGTTATCTGCAGGTTACAGGTGTAAACCGGGGGCGACTGGGCATTGGCATCATTGACACTGATGGCAGCAGTTTGCTGAAGCTCAATCAGGTTCATAATCGTGGACAGGGAAATAAGGTGGAAGCAGACAGCATTACGCTGAACTTTAAAGCGTTTGTGCAGGCCACTCCGGAGGCTGTCAGAAATAAAACGGTTCAGCCCGGGGATTACTCTTCAACGGTAACGTTTGAGCTTTTATACGAATAAGGAGACAGGAATACCGGTATGAAGAAAATATCATTAACTGTGCTGAGTGCAGTATTTTTGATATCCGCGTCAGCTGTACAGGCAGTGGAAGTTGCCCATAATCTGCAGTTCAGTGGAAATCTGATAATTCCTGACTGTACTGTGAATGACGGTAATCCGATAAAAACAGAGTGGAAGGATGTGGAAATCCAGACGCTGGGGACTGCCAGTACACCGTCGCATGAACAGGAACTGCGTATCCCCGTAAAGTGTCCTTATTCTCTTGGTACGCCGAAAATGACATTGAAAGGGGAGTTTACATCCGTGGAAGGAAAGCAGGGATTGCAGACCAGTAAACGTGATGAGGGACTGCTGATTTTTTTACGCACAAAAACACCGGGTAGCTGGATCACTGGCGAAACCATGCAGATCCAGGACGGGAGTATTACCGGAGATGGTGCAGATAAAATCCTGACCATGTATGCCGCGCTGGGATATTCAAAAAAAATGGAAGATTTGACACCAGGCGAGTTCAGTGCGGGAGCGACGTTAGAAATGCGTTATGAGTAACGGATTTATATGCCAGTCAGAAAATTTTATTTATTCAGGCGCCTGCCGGGTTTTTGGGAAAGTTGTTTTCTGGGACTGTTGTTCTGTCTGACGAATAATGCGCTGGCCGGTGAGGATGAGAATATTCCCGGCATTATGCAGTATATCCGGGAGCAGGAGATGACACAGAATGACGGAGTGTCCCGTCTGCATAACTCCGGACAGGACAGCACATATATTGCCGGCGCGGAGTTAAAGCGTCAGCTTTCCCGGAATGCAGCAGAGCGCCGACAACTGAAGGAAGATAATCGCCAGTTACGTGCAGAACTGAAGGAAATGGAGGCAAAGATAGCAGGGATGCCTGTGGTGGATATGGAGCAGCTTAACTCACCAGAAAAACAGCAGGCTTATGCTGCCGGAGTGATGATGGGCAGGGACATATTATCACTGCAGGCTGCAGATGCTCTGTCGGGCATTACAACAGATAATCGTGTTCTGCTGGCCGGCGTGTGGGATGCGCTGAATCACCGGGAACAGATGAGTGAAAATGTATTGCAGGCTTCGTTGTCACAGGCAGAGCAGAGTATTCATGAAGCCCACCAGAAAACAGCCCTGAAATGGAAGAAAGCAGGTTCTGACTGGCTGAAGTCATTTAAAAAGCAGAAAGGGGTGCAGCAGGACAGAAGTGGCTTCTGGTACCTGATTGAACATGGAGGAGATGGCGGGCTGATTAGTGGCGACAGCACCGTTGTTGACGTGGTTGTCGTGGAGAAACTGACTGACGGTACAGTTGTTGAGGATATGGATGCACGGGGTACGGTCGTCTCCCGGCCTCTGGGCGACTATCCACCATTATTTCGTTCTGCACTATTGTTGCTGAAAAATCATGGAACAATAACTGTGGCAGCCCCGCCGGAGCTGGCTTATGGCGATGCAGGATACCCACCGAAAGTTCCTCCCGGAGCCACAATGATATATACCATTCGTGTTGAAAATGTACGCGAGGAAAAAGTATCCCCGGAGGGGCAGAAACAGGAAAAAACGGCTCAGTCAAATAAGGCAGAAGAGGCCAGGAAATCATGATACTGAATAAATGCAGGCTTATTGAAACAGTGGCCGCCGGGCTGTTATTTGTCTCCGTACAGTCGGTGGCAGTGGATGTACCGGTTAAAATTACAGGGACAATTTTGATTCCTCCATGCAAGGTTAATAAGGGAGAGATGATCGTTGTGGAGTTTGGCGATATTTCTGTGACGGATGTTGCCAATGAACGTAACCGCCGCAAAGTCACAGTTCCTGTTACGTGCGATTATGCACAGGGCAGGGCGTATGTGAAGGTGACGGGTAGCCAGCTTGGCAGTAATACAAATGTGCTGGCTACCGATGTGAGTAATTTTGGTATTGCTCTTTATCAGGGGGACGGGACATCCACACAGCTGATTCTGGGGAACGGAACGAATAACGGTCAGGATTACATTGGTTTTCCGATACAAACCGGGCTTTCCGGTAAAGAGAGAGGAACATTTACTTTTACTGCTATTCCTTTTAAAGAAGGGAGTAAAGAACTGGAAGCGAAGGCATTCACGGCTTCAGCGAACATGAGTATCAGTTATTTTTGATGATGGTTTATCCTGACTGAGTTAAGTAAAAATAGTGCAAAACTAAGACTAATGGTATTTATGTTTTATGTAAGAATTATTTTTATTGAATTTTAAATGAGTAAAGATTAAACATGTAAGTTGTTTTATATCAACTTGTAAGTATGCAGTCGTTATTAGTTTACAGGTAGCGTCGATATATGTTATCGAGAAGAGTGGAGTATGCCATGCCTGAATTATCCATGAATAAAAACAGTGATTAGGGGAGTTATGTTTAAACAAATATTTGCTGCTAGTTGCGTTCTTTTTTCTGTTTGTGGGACTATTAAAATAGCCAATGCTAAGCCGTACTGCAATATACTATGGGCCAATAATATTACGCCTGGGGCTGAACCTTTTAGTATAAATATGGATGGAACAACAGCGGATGTAATAAGAGCCTTCGATATAAATGCAGGGGGAGGGAGTACTGCAATTGTTCAATATGCAGAAGATGAAAATGATAAGGAGGATATTTCAGGTCATAGAAGATACTGGATACAATATCAGACAGAGTGGCAAAATATTAATGGCTTACGATATAGAGTTTTAGATGATAATATGGAGCTTGCTCAAGTGCAGGTTCCTGGTGCAAAAACAGTTGTTACTCCTCATGAAAGAAGAACATGGGTAGGGGGGATCAAGGGCTGTAAGGACGTTGGTTCACAATATGTTTTTGGCTATAAAAAAGTCAGTGGGCTAAAGCTTCAGATTGATCGTGGATCGGCCTTTCCTGGAGTATATAAGATAAGTTTACCTGTTAAGGTCGCTTATGAAGAGAATAAAGGTAATTATCAGGGTGATGCAGGAGGAGGATGGAGAGAGTATGCATCAGCAATGCAATCTTTTCAGGTTATTGATTCTAACAACATATCTATCTCAATAATGAGTAAATGTTCTGTATCAACAAGAGAAATGAATGTGGATTTTAAAGAGATTACTGCTGAACGCGCTTTGTCTGGTATTGATAAGAATACCAGTTTTAATATAACGTGCGATGCACCAACAAAAGTAAAGCTCAGTCTGCAGGGTGGAGGTGTTGATGGGGCAAAAAATAAAACAAAATGTGGTTCTGGTATATGTACTCTTACACTGGATGGCAGTGATGAAAAAATAATAACATTTTCATCAGCAGGATCCAGAACGGTTGACTTGAATACATACTTTAAAACCAATAAGTTATTTTCTGGTGAGTTTTCTGGCTCTATGATTCTTTCAATGGATGTCTTGTAGGAAATATCATAAATATTCGTTTTTATAATATCTATCCGCTGATAGAATTAGGCTAACTAATCTTTTTTCTCTAAGCTGATTGGGTATTCGGAATGAAGATCTCAAGAGTCGTTTTAATATTCTAATTTATGGAGTATGTGGAATGCGTAAAAGTGGGCTAATTTCTCTTTTCTTGTGCATGGTTCTTTCTGGTCCGGTATATGCGCAGAATGGAGCAACATATTCGCTACTGAATAAACCTGTGGAGAGTGCCGTTCAGGATAATGAAACGGTAGCTGAGTTTTTCTCTTTCTATTGCCCCCCCTGTTATGCCTTCTCACAGGATTATGGTATCGACAAAGCTATCCGGAAAAGCCTTCCTCCGGGGAAAAAAATGGTCAAGTATCATACCGGTTTCCTGGGGGAGCTGGGTGAGGAGCTGACCCGGGCATGGTCAGTAGCGATGGTTCTGGGCGTGGAGGATAAGGTGGAACCGTTGTTATTTGATGCTGTACAGAAAACACGGAGACTGAAATCCGCGTCAGACATCCCGGGGATTTTTATTCGTGCAGGAGTTTACCCGGGAGAGTATTCGAAGGCGCTTGCCAGTAAGGAAGTGGCAGAACTGACTGAGAAGCAGAAACGTCTGTTCAGGGAGTACGGTGTGACCGGCACCCCATCCGTATTTATTAATGGCAAATACCGTATTGAAAACAGTGCCTTTCATGCAGACAGCGTGGACGCTTTTCGTGAAAGTTATGTTGCAGCAGTAAAATCACTTTTGAATATGACAAATAATTAAAATATTTAATTTTAACATTATATTATTTTCATACTTATACTGAAAATGTTTGATGGCTCCCTGATATTTACTGAATATTACTTTAGTATGAAAATAAATAAACGAAATACTGAAAACCAGCCCGCAGGCACGAAAAAAGTGGCCGGGACTGGGAAATGAGGTGACAGCCCGCCTGCTGACCGTGACGCGCAAAGGAAAAGTCTGCCATCTGCTGACGTCGATGACGGACGCCATGCGCTTTCCCGGAGGAGAAATGGCGGATCTGTACAGTCATCGCTGGGAAATCGAACTGGGATACAGGGAGATAAAACAGACGATGCAACTGAGCAGGCTGACGCTGAGAAGTAAAAAGCCGGAGCTTGTGGAGCAAGAGCTGTGGGGTGTCTTACTGGCTTATAATCTGGTGAGATATCAGATGATTAAAATGGCGGAACATCTGAAAGGTTACTGGCCGAATCAACTGAAT
Organism: Escherichia sp. TW09308; assembly: GCF_000208565.1. Taxonomy (NCBI): domain Bacteria; kingdom Pseudomonadati; phylum Pseudomonadota; class Gammaproteobacteria; order Enterobacterales; family Enterobacteriaceae; genus Escherichia; species Escherichia sp. TW09308. Next base: position 227,945 of record NZ_AEME01000001.1, read on the forward strand.
TTCTCAGAATCATGCGGAATGGTGATGAGAATGCTGATGACATTGCAGGGCGCTTCACCGGGACATATACCGGAGCTGATGCGCGATCTTGCAAGTATGGGACAACCAGTGAAATTACCGACAAGAAGGGAAAGGGCCTTCCCGAGAGTGGTAAAGGAGAGGCCCTGGAAATACCCCACAGCCCCGAAAAAGAGCCAGTCAGTTGCTTAACTGACTGGCATTAAGGCCGCCGGGGACGTTTTTTTACCACCGGGACTTCGGACATAACGGTGTTTTCAGTAAGTACGACAGGTACTGTGGAGGCACTCCCGTAAAGACGGGCATCAAGTTCTCGCTCCGACATACCTGCGGGCAGAGGCCATGAAAGGCCAGCCTTGCGGAAGCGCACGAACATACCACAAATTGTTGATTTTGGTACGCCCAGGCGACGTCCGGCCACAATCCGTGGTAAATGTTCTTCAAAGTGAAGACGTAAAGCTTCAGTGATCCAGGTCCGGTATTCCATACGATAGTGTCCATTAAAAATGATGGGCATTATTTTTGTGGAGCCGGAGGAAACAGACCAGACGGTTCAGATGAGGCGCTTACAGAGAACAAGCCAGCCTGGCATGATAATCCTCAATTTTGACTGAATGCCTCATCGTTAAAACAACAAAAGGGAACGTATGTGGATACTGATATTCTGGCTTTCAAACCTCTTCTCAGGCTCATCGAATATGACTCGACAGCCAACACTGGCCCTCCATTTGCAGGAATCTGGCAGCGAAATTTCCCTCCCCTTTTGACTGGACTCTTCTGCTTGTCCTTGCATCCCCCGTTTCTGCTGGCGAAGTGTAATTCAATTTTGTTAGACTTTATTAATAGTTGAGCATGAATATCGCTCAACTATTATATGGATTTATAATAATGACTCTGCTAGTAATTTACTATGCATAGGTGTTCTCTTAAAATCATCATATTCACATGCAAGTCTTAACTCATTTTCAACTCTTTTTGGATTGGTCTTTATAAATGTAACTTCATTTAAATACAACGAAAGAAAATTGGTTATATCATGTCCACGAGACAATGACCACGGAGTCTTGAATTTAATATTTAATGAATTAGCCTCTTCAATCAAATTATCCACATAAAGAGGATAATTAGACCAGGAAGGCATATCTTGCATAAGTAAATCTTCATTAAAAATCACATTTTTCGCATCAAAATAATTTTCCACACTACATCCATTAAATATACTTGAGCGCAAATTTTGTTTGTGTACTGTTATTTCGTCTGCTGCTCGTATTTTACCTATAGCTCTGGTTGCGGCTTCCAATTTTTGTTTAAAAAAATTAAAATCATCGATATTTACATCATATGATATTAATACTTTATTTAAAGCTTTAGTATTTACTAAAAAAGATTCCAGGTCGTTATAATAATATTGACCGGTATTTAAACAATATGAATTGCATAAAAAATGTTCTTTTTCTGGTAAAGGTATTGAATGTATAAGATCCCAATCTAAATCTACACAAAAAAACATAGCTTTTGAGCTACTTAATGATGTTCTTTTATATTTATCATATAATGAATATATATTATCTTTTCCATCTAAGGACACAAATCTAACTTTATTATTTTCTGAAAACCACTGCTTAAAAAACTTTACATCTGACGGCCCTTCTACAGCAATAGTTTTACGGCGTGTTGCACCATATAACATCGATCGTGCTGTGGTTAACACAGTTGAAAGCTTATAATCACTTAGCCTTTTAGTACTCATTTTGATCCTCGAGACGTAAATTATCTGAAAGCTCAATAATTTCAATAGGATTGTATTGATCAGCCAATTCAACTACATTATCCCAATAATCTTCCCCTATTAATATCGGTGAATGAGTTGCTAAAATGACGTCAAAACCATTCATCTTTTTTATCTCGTTGAGTATTTCAATAAATTTTTCTTGCCATTCTGGATGGAATGATATTTCTGGTTCATCAATTAGAACTAAAGAGTCATTACTTGTTTCAAAAACAAGTCGGCCAATTAAAACAATTAGATGTTGTTCACCTGAGGAAAGGCTATCTAAAGCTATCGTATTTTTTTTACCATCAACCATCCGTACATAAAAGCCATCGTCGATCGATGTTTTTATCTCCTTGAACGAAATTAATTTATTGACAGAGGATGAAAATATATCTAATTTTTTTGCTAAAATATCAAGAAGTGACAGCTTTTCAAAAACATCGTCTAAATATGTTTTCAGTACAAGTAGTCCAGCACCACTGTCTGATGTAGTCTTAATATGAGTATTGAATTGTTGTGTTGTTTCAGTATCAGGTATTAAGCCAAGATCGCTATAATGATCTTCTATTTCTTTTAATTTTTGAATCGAATGTAAAACGGATTCTTTAGATGGGTAGTTCCCTTTTGCTAAATAGTTCATAATTCTTGTTGGGAAGTTTGTTTCCTTCTTTCTACCTTCCTCAAATTGGTCTCTTATGGCCCCACCTATTTTTTCCTTAATGTTTTTGGCTATATGATGAACCATAGATTTATCTTCATCACCATTTGATAATCTATTAGTAGAAATAGTGAATACAGCTAATGAAGAAATAACAGACTCCAACCATGATATTTTATTTCCTACTCTTTTTCTGAGAGCTGGATGTTTTTTGTATCTGTTTAAAATATCCTGAAAGTTTACAATGTCACCTTCTCTTTCATCTCTCCATGTTCTAGGTCCCACACGTCGTAAGTATGGGATATATTTTTCGATAATATTAACCCAATGAATGAATTGATTATCATTTAATGGGTCGTTTATCGTATTGCTATTCTCACCGTCAGTTATAATTATATCTTGCTCAGAATTGTCACTTTTTTTTATGATCTGAATAACTTTCCCATAAGATAAATAAAAACGAACCTCTTTGAAACTTTCCCTGAAAAATATAAAAAAATCTCCTTTTGAAAAGGAATCTATCATTTTTAATATTGTTGTTTTACCATAACCATTTGGAGCAGCAATAATTGCTAAACCTTGGTTAATGTTAGAAAGCTCAATTGTATAATCAAATCTATCAAATAATCTGTCTACTTCAAACTTCTCTATTTTCATAGTGAAATCGACCTTTTTATTAGTCCATCATTAATGTTACGATGCAATACTGAATGATATATACACCTCATCAGTATACAATTGAAGAGCTATTTATGCAAAAACATATATGAATCAATCAAATAGTAATGTAAGATCATCTGTGCCTACCACGTTTCGTGGCCCTATTTATTATTCATGAGTTGTAATTAGCTTGTCATTAAAGTCATAAACGCTAATTAACTATATTGTGCTGCGTGAAAACTGGCGGGGTTACAGGGGTGTACTGGCCAGAATTCACGTAGCGCAACTCTCCTCTCTGTGTATTCGTCTCCTTTCTTTGCGATCATCTTTGCCCTGGCATTACCCCAATTCTCCCAAAAACGGCAAACCAGTCCTCAACCCGCGCCATGACTGGCTTAAGACGGGATCCCTGCTGCAAAACGCGCCTTTACGTATTTGGTTTTACCCGCAATAATGCGTGATAAGCAAACAAAAGGATCCGCGTGCTGCGATTTATTGTCGTGGAAGGATCCGGGCGTTCAGGTCAGAATACCTGTATCCATAAACAGTGCGTGTGCTACGTGAAAAATAACTTATGAACAATGTCATTCCCCTGCAGAATTCACCAGAACGCGTCTCCCTGTTACCCATTGCGCCGGGGGTGGATTTTGCAACAGCGCTCTCCCTGAGAAGAATGGCCACCTCCACGGGGGCCACACCGGCCTACCTGCTGGCCCCGGAAGTGAGTGCCCTTCTCTTCTATATGCCGGATCAGCGTCACCATATGCTGTTCGCCACCCTCTGGAATACCGGAATGCGTATTGGTGAAGCCCGGATGCTGACGCCGGAATCATTTGACCTGGATGGTGTAAGACCGTTTGTGCGGATCCTGTCCGAAAAAGTGCGTGCGCGACGCGGGCGCCCTCCAAAAGATGAAGTCCGCCTGGTCCCGCTGACGGATATAAGCTATGTCAGGCAGATGGAGAGCTGGATGATCACCACCCGGCCCCGGCGCCGTGCACCGTTATGGGCTGTGACGGATGAAACGATGCGGAACTGGCTGAAACAGGCAGTGAAGCGGGCCGAAGCTGACGGGGTGCACTTTTCGATTCCGGTCACACCACACACCTTCCGGCACAGCTATATCATGCACATGCTCTATCACCGCCAGCCCCGGAAAGTCATCCAGGCACTGGCTGGTCACAGGGATCCACGTTCGATGGAGGTTTATACACGGGTGTTTGCGCTGGATATGGCTGCCACGCTGGCAGTGCCTTTCACAGGTGACGGGCGGGATGCTGCAGAGATCCTGCGTACACTGCCTCCCCTGAAGTAACGGCACTTCCTTATATAAGCAGTGGTAAGCAGAACAGACATAACATAAGCTGGAGCAGGTAGATAATCTGTAGTGAGTAAACCATGTTTTATGAAGGGAGCGATGCCTCAGCATCAGGTTACGGGGTGACTCACGTAAGGGACTGGCAGATGGCAGCTCAGCTACAGGCAGCACTGCAGGAAACTGAATATAAACTGCAGTGAGCAGACCACTCACTGCACCTGATAATATAAGCTGTAGTCAGTAAAGGAACACTCTTCACTGACTACAGCTTATGTTCAGCGGGATTTGAAGAGTTTTTCCAGGTCATCCAGCGTGATGCCCAGTTTTTCAAGCAGGGCAAGTTTCTCCGCCATCTCCGGACTGACTTTTTCCGCAGGTGAAGGTTGCAACGGATTTTCCTTACTCTCATCATTCGGTGCTTTTAACCGGGGACGCCGGTAGTGAATGCAGAAGAGTTTTGTCCGCCCCCGCTGGATCTCCGTGTAATCAAGATATCCAATCTCGCGCAGCTGCTCCATTGCCCGTCTGACCGTCTGGTTCTGGGAAAATACAGGAGACTTCAGATTGAGGCGTGCACGCAGCCGCGCCAGCGATATCGGTGCCGGATCCCGGGGCAGGCTCTCTATAAAGGTGTAGAGTGCCTGGGCGGACTCCCGTCGCTTCAGGGCATTAATCGCCTTAAGCTGGAGAAGGACTTTTCTGTCAAACTGGTACAGTTCAAACAGGCGGGGATCAGCCTGTAACTGAACAATATCCCGCTCAGTATCGTAGTAGGCTGACTGTACCAGATGGGTGATGTATTCCCGGGTGTGCTTCTCATCGGTACGGGAAAACGAGATCACGGTACCGGCAATGCGCTTCAGGGAAGGGCTGATGCGCTCACGCAGCCTGCGGGATGACTGGCTTGAAGGTATACCACACAGTTTTGCAAACTCAACAAAAGGCAGTTCAACTTTGTCACCAATCACGTTATGGCGGGCAAAGGAATGAATGATCCCCACCCAGGTCTTGAAATCGTTATCCATATCCAGGCGGGGGCCGGTGATCTCAACCTTATCGAATCCCTCAGCACGGGCCAGGGAAAGACGTGTCAGCTCTTCCGTGGCATCAGTACGTGACAGTGTATTTTTTTTACTGTTCTTCAGTGATTTAAGGGTCGGTACAAAGACGCCCAGACGCATCAGCGCCACAGGTTGTACGGTGTTGTTATTGTTTGGTGTCAGTGTCACCAGTTCACCGGACGACTTATCCACCTCGCCGAACAGTTTTTTGATGTCTGAATTTTCGTTTTCCAGAAAGCCTCCAGCCTGTGGACAGTAAAAGAATAAACAGAAAATCGTGTGTCAGAACTCCGCTAACTGACTGAAGAAAAACCTGCAGCCTGTATTTAACAACTGAGTCTGGCGTACTGACCATAGTTTATGTCATTAACTTACTTCAGTATATGGATTACTGAATACAGCTTATCATTAGCATGTTACAGTTTATCAGTAACATGCCACCGCTTATGTGATCGTGGTCCCGGCCCATGAGTGACAAGGTTTGCAGCGATATGGGGATCTTTAATGGATCATTTGTTGATCATTCATGGATCTGTTTACTGGATCGGACCGCCGGATATGTGGATAAATCATTCCGGAAGGACAGCGCACACAACCGTTTTATGAAAGGGCTTCAGGGCGTACCTGCTCACTGTAACTACAGATATATTGCGCTTCCTCGCCGGTTCGCGGGCTTCGCCGGTCACCGGTCTGCGGCGAGCACCGACAACATACAGACAGAAGTCGCCTGATATACCGATAATGTATATATACCCCTCCTATACTGCGTACTCTCTGAGGATGTGCAATGTGATTTATGCAGTGGCGTTCGTCAGGAATGTGTAGTGGATCATAAAATCAGGACACTGGAATAACCTGTTTCCATTTTTCTTCATGCGGCAAGGCGATAAACCACCATTGTTTGTATGAGGTCGATAAACGTTGTAATAAGCATTTATCCACTGATTTATTCGTGTACTGCATGGCAATCACCATAACCACCTTTCGGAAGCCATTCACTTTTAAGGCTGCGAAAGACTCTTTCCATCGGCGAATTATCCAGACAATTCCCTCTGCGACTCATACTTTGCATTACCCCATAACGCCAGAGTAACTTTCTGTATTTATTGCTTTTATACTGAACACTTTGATCTGAATGAAACAGCAGGCGACCATCACGCGGTCGTGTTTCCAGTGCATTACACAAAGCCCTACACACCAACTCAGCATCAGCGGTTAATGAGAGGGCTGAACCGATAATCCGCCGTGAATTATCTCATTCTTTCACTGGCAAGATTATAAACGTCACTGCGCTCACGTTTACCCACAGCTACAACAGCGATAATTAATTGTTCGTCAATCACCTGATAGACCAGGCGAAAACCTGACGCACGTAATTTTATTTTGTAGCAGTCCTTTATCCCGCGAAGTTTTGCGGAAGGAATATGCGGATTGTCACAGCACTTTTTTAGCTTTTTCGCAAACTGTTGCTGAATAGTCTTGTCCATTTTTTGCCACTCTTTCAGCGCATCTTCCCTGAATTTTACCTGATACCTCATAGGTATTTATCCAGGTCTACATCATGCAGCGGTTGGTTGCTGCGTTCGGCTACCAGTTTAACCAGCTCCTGATCGTCTAGGGCATCGAGCATCTTTTCGTACAGCTCTGCGGGTACACAGTAGAAAGCAGGCTGATTACGGTTCAGGATAGCGACCGGGAAACCATCACCGGCGCTGACTGTCGCCATCGGATTTTTCTTCAGCTCGCTGACACTGGCGCTTGTATCACTGAGAATAATGTTAGGCATAGGCCACCTTTCAAGACTATTTAACCAGTCTCAAAGATACTCCTTATATGACCTGTTAACAAGTCTTTTTGTTGTTTTTTATACAGATGGACAGAATCACCTGAATGTCCCGGTAGTGCGGGAATTAAACAAGGGGCGTAAAAAAGGCCGCTTGCGCAGTCTGATGATGGCATTCAGCTCTGATAGAGCCGAACCCACTCGATGATCTCGTTAAGCTGGTCGTTATCCAGTTCCGCGCAGTTCGCAAAAATTGCTTCCGCCACGCGCCCCTGATGCTTTTCAGTCGTGGAACCGATACCCGCCACGCCGCCCATACCTTGTTGTCCGTTGTCAGTAAGGACTTGCCGCCCCGTTGATGTGACAAACTGTTGAGCCTTGATTTCCATCATATTATCCCTGTTTAAGCACTTTGCCGTGGCATCACTATACCAGGGGAGATCTCGCGCTGCCAGCAGAACTGGACGGAATAACCTGAACGTCCATTCTGGCATGGCATCAATGAATGTCCGTTCTGTGCCAGAGGTGGGTGTCACCTACCCGTATCCTAATATAACACTCTGACGCGCCCAACGGTCTTGTCTAACCCCTCGCCTGCTCAGAGACAATGTCTAACTATGCGGTTTGATGTGAATGGTGACTTGCAACGTACGATAATTTAATGGCAATGCAAAATATGTTGTACGTCTTTCATGTTTGTGTACAATGTGATTGAACTTTGTACGCAATATATGGGCAGGGAATCTATCTCAGAGGAAAACTATGAAACGAGATTACGGTAGTGTCGGTACCATAGCGCTCAGAGCAAGTGCTCTACTTCAGGCCATGAGTCGGGATATTGAGGAGCAAAGAAAAGAATTCAATCTGACAGAGTATCATCAAACATATACTCGTAATGCGGTCGCAAAATTGCCGAAGCTGAGCCGACGCATCGTAGAACTGGCCGTTAAAGAAATGGAAGAAAGTGGCTATGAATTTAATAAAAAGCGGGTAGGCAACGTCGAGCAATATGCATTAACAATTCAGAACGTTATTGATATTTACGCTCACCGACAGATACCAAAATATCGCGATGTTCATAAAGAACCTTACGTAATTTTTGTCGTCAACTTGAAAGGTGGGGTTTCAAAAACCGTCAGTACAGTAACGCTGGCGCATGCACTACGAGTACATCCGGATTTGCTGCGTCATGACCTTCGTATCCTTGTGATCGACCTTGACCCGCAGGCGTCCAGCACTATGTTTTTGGACCATACCCATAGTATTGGTACAGTCCTTGAAACTGCCGCCCAGGCAATGCTAAATAATCTCGATGCTGAAACACTGCGAGAAGCGGTTATCCGACCCACTATGATTCCTGGCGTTGATGTCATCCCTGCTTCTATTGATGACGGCTTCGTAGCAAGCCAATGGGAGTCTTTGGTTGCTGAACACCTTCCTGGTTTTAAGCCTTCTGAAGTACTCAGGAAAACCATCATTGACCGTATCGCTGATGATTATGATTTTGTCTTTATTGATACTGGCCCTCATCTTGATCCATTTCTTCTCAATGGCCTGGCGGCGAGTGATTTACTTCTCACCCCTACTCCCCCGGCGCAAGTTGATTTCCATTCAACTCTCAAATATTTGACTCGTTTACCTGAAATGCTAGAACGTTTGGAAGAAGAAGGCGTTGAGCCCCGCCTGAGTGCGAGCATAGGGTTTATGTCCAAAATGACCAGTAAGCGCGATCACGAAACTTCCCATAGCCTGGCTCGTGAAGTGTATGCGAGTAATATTCTTGACTCATCGCTTCCGAGACTGGACGGGTTCGAACGATGTGGTGAATCTTTTGACACTATCATCAGTGCTAACCCTGTTTCATATCCTGGAAGTGCAGAGGCATTGAAAAAAGCTCGTACCGAAGCGGAACGATTTACTAAAGCCGTTTTTGACCGCATTGAATACATTCGGGGAGCATCTAAATGAAAAAGGTTTTAGCTCGAGGGCGAGTTCTCGGCAATAGCAATTCAGAGTTCGCTCGCATGCTTGAAGGTGACGGAGAGATCAAAACGTTTACTCTTAAGTCTGGGAAACAAGCAAAATTCATTAAAACGGTTGTATTAAGCGGAGATATAGAATCTAAAACGTTCGTTGATGCATCTGTTAATGGACGCGATCAGACTATGCTTTCGCGTGAGTCAGTTAGTGACATAACTCGTACGATTAAACTTCAGCAATTTTTTCCGGCTATTGGTCGGGAAGTAGATGGACGAATTGAAGTATTAGACGGTACGCGTCGTCGCGCTGCCTGTATCTATAACAACGTAAAATTCGAAATACTGGTTACAAAAGACAGTATTGATATTGCCGACGCGAGACAACTTGCAAAAGATATACAGACAGCCAGAGAGCATAGCCTCCGAGAACTAGGAAAACGCCTTGAAGTTACTTATGGGGCAAGTATGACAAAAGAAGAGATCGCTCAGGCTGAAAGCATCTCTCCGGCAAAAGTAACACGCGCATTTCAGGCGGCATCAGTACCGGATGAAATGATCTCTGTATTTCCGGTAATCAATGATATTTCGTTGTCGGACTATCAATTTTTGTTGAAACTGTCTGAAAAGGCAACCAACAAAAAAATGTCAGTGGAAGAGTTTATGGATAGAGTTCGCCAAAAACTGATGGCTTTACCCGACTATCCAACAATTGAGAAAAGCAAAATCCTGGCGGTCTTCAGGTCTGAAGGAAAATTGCTTACAGACCGGCCTGTAAAAACAGTTGAAACTGAGAAGTTGAAAGAGTTTTCTGATCGTAACCAATTTGCCAGAAAGAAGACTGACCCCAGAAAGCGTCTTGTTGTTTATGAGTTCTCCCGCATATCTAATGAGGTGCAGTTAGAAATCGATGAGGCTATAAAAAACATTCTAAGAAAACTGCCTGAATAGGGTATGCCGGGTTAATATCAGGATGCTAAATGGCATCCTTTTTTTGCAATTTTCACCACGCTTTTTTCATGCTTATTTCACTGAATATAAAGTATTTTTTTTAATTCTTTCATAGTGAAATCACCATAAATTTCTTTTTTTCAAAGTCTGGCGACCGGTAGTTCGTTCCAGCGGGTAGTGTATGCCGGTGACAACATCTCACGCTTTATCTGCCTTTCTGGCGCAATGCCTCGGCCTGCAAACCACACTTTCCCCAGACCGGAATGGTTAATGCTGTCCACGACTTTCAACGGCTGGTTACTGTTGCTCCGGGGAGCAGTCACTTATGTGGCCGCCGTGTCGTGTGCTGGCGGTGCCGCGGAATATGTGAACAACGGAGGAAATCCCATGCAGTATGCAAAATCTGTCATTCTGAACGTTGAAGAAATCGACCGTCTGTCTTTTCTGCCTTACCTGTTTGGCAACGATTTTCTGTATGCCGAGGCATCTGTGTACGCGCTGGCGAAAAAAATGATGCCGGAATATGAAGGCGGATTCTGGCACTTCATCCGCCTGCCGGACGGTGGCGGTTACATGATGCCGGATGGCGACCGTTTTCATCTGGTCAACGGTGAAAACTGGTTTGACCGTACGGTCAGCGCCGATGCCGCAGGCATCATTGTGACAGCTGCGATACTGTGGCAAAGTGCGGGTCAGTTCATTGAGTGTTGAGCCGAGATAGGCCAGCATAAGCACCATCGCCATTACGATGATGGTCATTAAAATCGACACCGCCAGTACGCGCGGTACTCGCCAGCGAACCATGCGTTGTACCAGCGGGTTAAGAATGACTGCGATAAATAGGGCGAGGATAAAGGGGACGATGATATCGGCGGCAAACCGGATACCGCAGAGAATAATGACCAGCATTCCCAACATAATGACGATTTTTAGGCCATTGAGCGTGATGATCGGCTTTGCCATGTTTATCCCCGTTTTTTTCTTCGCGAATAATATTTTTTCTGCGGCATTATAACGAAAATCAAACTACTCAGGTAAAGATATGAAAATGTTTTGAGTTAATTCTTAAGCTATGATACAAATCAGGCGTGTACAACTACCGAGGACAATTATCATCCGCGATGACGAGAAGCAACACTGCGGATAATTGTAATATTATGGACAATTTGTTCAGGACGTTATTTTCTACATTTACCCATCTTCGTACCTCATCCAGCATCTTGCTCGCAGGCGAGCAACACTGGCGCAACGCGCTTTAGTCCTTTCTTCTGTCAAAGCTGGCGCTCTGCGCTGGACTGAATACTTTTCTTTGGTTTCGCTGAATTCAGCGAACATTAAAATAATTCTCTTGCAGGGGAAGGACGATGTATATTTATTGGGCTTTATTAGGTCTGGCTATTGCCACAGAAATTACCGGAACGCTGTCAATGAAATGGGCGAGCGTCAGTAACGGTAACGGTGGATTTATTTTAATGCTGGTGATGATTTCACTGTCATATATATTTCTTTCTTTCGCCGTGAAAAAAATAGCGCTTGGTGTGGCTTATGCTCTGTGGGAAGGCATCGGTATTTTATTTATTACGCTATTTAGCGTTCTGTTATTCGATGAAAGCTTATCGCTGCTAAAAATTGCCGGGTTAACAACCCTGGTTGTCGGGATTGTGTTGATTAAATCTGGTACACGCAAAGTACGTAAACCCTCGCTGGAGGTGAACCGTGGCGCAGTTTGAATGGGTTCATGCCGCCTGGTTGGCACTGGCAACTGTGCTGGAAATCATGGCTAACGTCTTTTTGAAATTTTCTGACGGCTTTCGCCGCAAAGTTTATGGCTTGCTCTCGCTGGCGGCGGTGCTTGCTGCCTTTAGCGCGCTTTCGCAGGCCGTTAAAGGGATCGACTTGTCTGTAGCCTATGCATTGTGGGGTGGGTTTGGTATTACCGCCACTTTAGCTGCGGGGTGGATCTTGTTTGGTCAACGTTTAAATCGCAAAGGCTGGGTTGGCCTGATCTTGCTATTGGCCGGAATGATCATGGTGAAACTCGCCTGATGACCACGCTGCCCGACAATGCGGGCAGCGTTTGAACATTATTGCCGGGTCAGTTCTTCTAACTTGTCGCGAAAACCGGTGACAGAAATGGCCCGGTTATCGGCGCGCCAGCGATCTTTCGCTGCAGGAGCTGAACTTTGCACACCAATTAACTGCCAGCCGTCATCAGTATGCAGCATCAGTGGCGAACCGCTGTCACCCGGCAGGGTATCGCACTGATGCGACATCACCGAGGTTTGCGCCCAGCCAGTCACTTCGCAATTTTGATGGCTGTATAAGGTATCAAGATGATCTTCGGGATACCCCGCCTGAGTCACTTTACGACCAGCCGCTTTTAATGCGGCGGTAAGCGCGGCTTTATCTCCCTCAAATAATGGCAACGGCGTAATGCCAGAAGGGGGATTGCGCAGCACAATCAAACCGAAATCCCACGGCGCGGCTGCGGGCGGGACAATCCAGCCATCACCATCAGCCTTTAACCGTTTCCCTAGCGTCGGATCAACACGACCTTCAATATCGTGGATCTCATAGCGCCATAGCCCTTTATTCGAAACAAAACGCAGCGCAATTGCTTTGTCTGGTTTACCTTTTGGTGGCGTTAATAAACAGTGGCCCGCAGTTAATGCGAGATTAGGGGCAATCAGCGTCGCCGTACATAAATTGCCGCTGGCCGTTTCCAGTTGCCCAACCGCATCCCACGGCGATTGGGTCGTGTTATTTACCGGTACACGATCATCATGACCAAAAAATAGGGTGCTGACCTCATCATGAGCCGATTTAGGATCGTCCGGTTTATCCGCAAACACAAATGCAGATGTCAGACTAATTGCACCCAGTACTACAGCAATGGTTGTACGCATATCACACTCTGGCGAGTAATTATGATTATTAAAAGCAAACCCTCGTAAATACTATAGACGGGACGGGATGAAAGTGGGAGTAAAATCAGATAACTACGCTCAGGAAAGATAAAAACGGGCGGCAATCAGCGCACATAAAATAAGGATGATAAGAATGAACTCAAAGCGATAACGGCCCACCATAGTACCCTCCGCTAAAGGCGGTGCTAAACGTTACCCGCTTAGCACCGTAATTTTCAGGCGCGAGGGGGCGCGCCACTATTGCTGTCGAAAACTTATGCGGCTGGCTGTGCTGCAGGTTTTGTCGGTTGTTGCTGGCTGTGTTTTTTGCTGTGCTTTTTGGCGGCCTGTGCTTTTTGCTCAGGTGCTTTCTGTTCAGTTTTTGCTTTTTTATGATGTTTTTTAGCCGCTTGCGCTTTCTGGGCGGGCGCTGCTTTATGCTGTTTTTTATGATGAATGGTTTTTGCAGGTGCTGCTTTGGTAGCAGCAGTCGGAGCAGGCGTGGTCGCAGTCTCTGCGGCAAAGGCAGCAGAAGAGAGACCCATAGCAGCGGCAACAACCAGAGCTAATACTTTTTTCATTGTCATACCCTCAATTTGGTTTTTTATGCAACCCCACTGCGGGGCCGATGTAATGACTATATCTCTGGAAATAGCAGGCTTCCGTGAGTGGTTGGTTTCGGCATGTAACGATATGTACAAAGCGAGTAGCGATGACGTGAGAAATAATAACGCATTGTGACTTAAGGAGATTTTCCCACCAATATCGGTAGTATTGATTGACTTAACTTTTTCATTACCTATAAATTGGTAGAATCACCGTGTATTAACAATAAATGACACACAGCAAAATGAATCCGTTTATTTGGGTGCTTATTATCCTGATGGCGTTAGATGCACTGCGGGAAATGGCCGGCACTTCGTCTATTTTGGGATGGTTATTAACGTTGAGTTGAGCAGACAATAAGCCCGGACAGGTTTTAACTCAGTCCGGGCTTATTTTTCAGGCGTGCAGGCGATGATGTAAACGTGTTCCGACCAGAATAGCGACCACCAACATCACGGCAATAAATGCACCGACGCCGTTCCAGCCATAGTTATGCCAGAAGACGCCACCTAATGTCCCTGCAATACTTGAACCCAGATAGTAACAAAATAGATACAGCGAGGAAGCCTGGCCTCTGGCGCGTTTAGCACGTGGGCCAATCCAGCTACTGGCGACAGAGTGAGCGGCAAAGAATCCTGTAGAGAAAAGCATCATACCGGCAAAAATCAACCACAGTGGGTTGAACAATGTCAGGAGAAGGCCAAAAAGCATGACACCTGTCGAAAATAACATCACCGGACCACGACCGAAGCGGGTAGTCATGGTGCCTGCTTTTGGCGAACTCCAGGTGCCAGTCAAATAGACTAGCGATAATAAGCCAACCACGGCCTGACTGACATGCCAGGGGGGAAGCATCAACCGATAACCAATGTAATTAAACAGAGTGACGAACGACCCCATCAGCAAAAAACCTTCGACGAATAATAAGGGTAATCCCTGATCACGGCAGTGCAGACGGAAGTTAATAAACAGCGTTTTTGGGCGCAACGAGGATGGGCGGAAATGGCGTGACTCCGGGAGGATTTTCCAGAACATTAACGCTGAGGTCAGAGCGAAACAGCCAATAACCGCCAGAGCAATTCGCCAGTTAAAGAAGTCAGTAAATACCCCGCTGATTAAGCGCCCACTCATACCGCCAATTGAGTTGCCGCTGATGTACAGCCCCATTGAAAATGCCACAAAACTGGGGTGGATCTCTTCGCTAAGGTAGGTCATGCCAACGGCAGCTACGCCGCTTAACGACAGACCAATCAAGGCGCGCATAATCAAAATACCGTGCCAGCTAGTCATCATCGTCGAAAGTAACGTGCAGATGGAGGCCAACAGTAGTGCCGTCACCATCACCGGCTTGCGACCTATGGCATCGGAAAGTGGGCCAGTAAATAGTAAACCAATGGCAAGCATGATCGTTGAAATTGACAGTGAAATACTACTGTTAGCAGGCGTTAAGCCAAATTCTTGCGAAAGCACCGGAAGAATAGGCTGCACACAATAAAGAAGCGCAAAGGTTGCCAGCCCGGCCGAGAATAGAGCTAGAGTAACACGCATAAATTGCGGCGTACCGCGTTTAATGAATTCGTTTGTCCGGGAAAGGTTTTTCTTGTCAGTGTCACTTGCCGGAGTGCCATCAACAGTTGTAGTACGACTCACTTGAAATCCTTGCTAAATATGCCCGTGATGTGGGATTAGGAATAGATTAGGAAAATCGAATTGTTATGTCTAATATATTAATAGTCTCAAATAAGATGTTTAAAATATGAATATTGAATTGCGCCACCTTCGTTACTTCATTGCTGTTGCGGAAGAGCTGCATTTTGGTCG
The DNA here is from genome assembly GCF_000208565.1 of Escherichia sp. TW09308. Taxonomy (NCBI): domain Bacteria; kingdom Pseudomonadati; phylum Pseudomonadota; class Gammaproteobacteria; order Enterobacterales; family Enterobacteriaceae; genus Escherichia; species Escherichia sp. TW09308. The sequence goes on from NZ_AEME01000001.1 coordinate 243,477, forward strand.
CGCTGCTGCCCGACTGAATATTTCACAACCGCCGCTAAGCCAGCAGATTCAGATACTGGAGCAACAAATTGGCGCGCGACTGCTGGCACGAACCAATCGCAGCGTAATGCTGACGGCAGCAGGGAAGCAGTTCCTTGCTGATAGTCGGCAAATCCTGTCTATGGTGGATGACGCTGCCGCTCGCGCTGAACGCCTGCATCAGGGAGAGGCGGGAGAGTTACGCATTGGCTTTACCTCATCAGCGCCATTTATTCGCGCAGTATCTGATACCTTATCGCTGTTTCGTCGCGAATTTCCTGATGTTCATTTGCAGACACGCGAGATGAACACCCGCGAGCAAATAGCACCCCTTATCGAAGGGACGCTGGATATGGGGTTGCTACGAAATACTGTGTTGCCGGAGACGCTGGACCACGCGGTCATTGTGCATGAACCACTTATGGCGATGATCCCGCATGATCATCCTTTGGCCAATAAATCGAATGTAACGCTGGCAGAACTGGCAAAAGAACCCTTTGTTTTTTTGATCCGCACGTAGGGACGGGGCTGTATGATGACATTCTCGGCCTGATGCGACGTTACAATCTCACCCCAGTCATCACCCAGGAAGTCGGCGAGGCGATGACTATCATCGGCCTGGTTTCCGCGGGTCTTGGCGTTTCGATTTTGCCCGCATCTTTCAAACGCGTACAACTCAATGAAATGCGTTGGGTATCTATTGCGGAAGAGGATGCGGTTTCTGAGATGTGGCTGGTTTGGCCAAAACATCATGAACAAAGCCCGGCAGCACGTAACTTTCGTATTCAGCTACTGAATGCTCTCTGATGAGGAAAAATTCAGCAAAAAATCCCGAAAAATGTGCTGTCAATCACATGGCTAAGTAAAAATTTGACGTTACGCATTGAAGTGCTTCACCATAGCCTACAGATTATTTCGGAGCGCGAAAATATAGGGAGTATGAGGTGGTTGCTGAAAACCAGCCGGGGCACATTGATCAAATAAAGCAGACCAACGCAGGTGCTGTATATCGCCTGATTGATCAGCTTGGTCCCATTTCGCGTATCGACCTTTCTCGCATGGCGCAGCTCGCGCCAGCCAGTATTACCAAAATTGTCCGCGAAATGCTTGAAGCGCACCTGGTGCAAGAGCTGGAAATTAAAGAGGCTGGAAACCGTGGCCGTCCGGCGGTGGGGTTGGTAGTAGAAACGGAAGCCTGGCACTATCTTTCTTTGCGTATTAGTCGTGGCGAGATTTTTCTTGCACTGCGTGATTTAAGCAGCAAGTTGGTGGTGGAAGACTCGCTGGAGTTGGCGCTGCAGGATGAATTACCGCTGTTGGATCGCATCATTACTCATATTGATCAGTTTTTTATTCGCCATCAGAAAAAACTCGAGCGCCTGACTTCTATTGCCATTACCATGCCGGGAATTATTGATACGGAAAATGGTATTGTACATCGTATGCCGTTCTACGAGGACGTAAAAGAGATGCCGCTCGGTGAAGCGCTTGAGCAGCATACCGGTGTACCGGTTTATATTCAGCATGATATCAGCGCATGGACGATGGCCGAGGCCTTGTTCGGCGCATCCCGCGGAGCGCGCGATGTGATTCAGGTGGTTATCGATCACAATGTGGGAGCGGGTGTGATTACCGATGGTCATCTGTTACACGCAGGAAGCAGTAGCCTTGTGGAGATAGGCCACACTCAGGTCGACCCCTATGGAAAACGCTGTTATTGCGGTAACCACGGCTGCCTGGAAACCATCGCCAGTGTTGACAGCATTCTTGAACTGGCGCAATTACGTTTGAATCAATCCATGAGTTCGATGTTACACGGACAGCCGTTAACCGTGGACTCATTGTGCCAGGCGGCACTGCGGGGCGATCTGCTGGCAAAAGATATTATTACCGGTGTGGGGGCGCATGTTGGGCGCATTCTTGCCATCATGGTGAATTTATTTAACCCACAAAAAATACTGATTGGTTCGCCGTTAAGCAAAGCGGCAGAAATCCTGTTCCCTGTCATTTCTGACAGCATCCGTCAGCAGGCGCTTCCTGCCTACAGCCAGCACATTAGCGTCGAAAGCACTCAGTTTTCTAATCAGGGGACGATGGCGGGAGCCGCATTGGTAAAAGACGCTATGTATAACGGTTCTTTGTTGATTCGTCTGTTGCAGGGTTAACATTTTTTAACTGTTCTACCAAAATTTGCGCTATCTCAAATTGGGGCAGGAAAGCATAACTTAGACTTCCAAAGTTGAATTATTTTCCTGGCTTATATTTGTGAAGCATAACGGTGGAGTTAGTGATGCTGAAGCGTTTCTTTATAACAGGTACAGACACTTCTGTAGGGAAAACGGTGGTTTCCCGCGCATTGCTACAAGCGTTAGCCTCCCAGGGAAAAACGGTTGCGGGGTATAAACCCGTAGCGAAGGGGAGCAAAGAGACACCCGATGGGCTACGTAATAAAGATGCCCTGGTGTTGCAGAGTGTTTCATCTATTGAACTGCCTTATGAAGCAGTCAATCCCATTGCGTTAAGCGAAGAAGAAAGTAGTGTGGCGCACAGTTGCCCGATCAATTACACCCTCATTTCAAATGGTCTGGCTAACCTGACGAATAAAGTCGACCATGTGGTGGTCGAAGGCACTGGCGGCTGGCGTAGTCTGATGAATGACCTGCGTCCGCTCTCTGAATGGGTGGTTCAGGAGCAGCTACCGGTGTTGATGGTGGTGGGCATTCAGGAAGGCTGTATTAACCATGCGCTTCTGACCGCACAGGCGATTGCGAACGATGGTCTTCCGCTCATTGGCTGGGTGGCTAACCGTATCAACCCAGGGTTAGCACATTACGCTGAAATCATAGATGTATTGGGTAAAAAACTCCCGGCACCGCTCATTGGCGAACTGCCTTATTTGCCGCGCGCAGAACAGCGTGAACTGGGGCAATACATCCGCTTACCCATGCTGCGCAGTGTGTTGGCGGTAGATAGAGTCACGGTGTAACGTCCGCGACGTTACTGACGCAATCACACAAGCAATTAATAAACCGGGGAGTAGCTGATACTCCCCGGTCATTTCGCATATCATCAATGTCGACATAATTGGCGCATGCGTGGTTGCAGCCAGTAGTGTTGCCATCCCGGTTAGCCCGAGTAACAGCGTAATTTCTTCTCCGCCAGGAAGCCATAACCCCAGGCTACGACCATACAGCATACCAATAGCCAGTCCGATAAATAGTGTTGGCGTAAACACACCGCCTGGCGCGCCGGAACCACTGCTGGCCAGCACGGCAAAAAGTTTGCAAAGAAAGATCCCTGCAATGACCGTAAGCAGTGGCGGGGCAGTTAAAAAGGATTGTACCGTACTATAGCCGTTGCCCCACACAGCCGGTGTGAGCAGGGAAAGCAGTCCCACGATCAAACCTCCCAATGCCAGTTGCCAGGGGGGCGCAAGTTTGAGATTAACAAAGCCCCGATGACTGGCGTTCATTAGCTTTAAAAACAGTGGACCGCACAGTCCCATCAGTACACCAGTACTAATAATCAGCGCATAGTCACGGGTCTTAACTATTACTGAGAGTTGCACGCTGTAGAGCAAAGCATCGCTATTATTAAGAAGATGGCTGACAAGCAGTGCCACTACGGCGGAAATTACCACCGGACCGAGAGAGGCCAGCATCATGGTGCCAAACAGCACTTCAGCAATAAACAAACTTCCGGCAAGCGGGGCGCGATAGGCCGCAGCCATCCCCGCAGCAGCGCCACAGGCAATCCACAATTTCCACTCTTCACGCGGTGTAAGACGTTGTGCAAACCAGGAGGCGGCAAGCGCTGCCAACAGGATCATCGCACCTTCACGTCCAATGGCACTGCCGCTCGTCACCACCAGCAAAGACGCGAAAGATTTGACCAGACTGGTGGCATAATCAAACTGCCCATCGGTTTGTAATGCCTCCATATAATCGGTAGGCGCGTGAGGGCGTTGTTGCGTGAATTTCTGCCATCCCATCAGCAATAGACCTGCTGCCAGTCCGCCAAGTGCCGGAGTTAGCAGGCGACGCCACGGCGAAAGGTTCATGGCAGCATTAACCAGACTTCCGGAATCATTGTTCAGGAACAACCACTCCAGCAACAGCATCGCATGATGAAACCCTGCGACGGCAAGAGCCGCGAGAATACCGATCACCGTCGCAATAAACAGACGGCGGAACATGGTGCGTAGATCCGGGTAGATGTGTAGATGATGCATGAGCAGAAATGGCAAATTAAACACAGGCATCTATTTTGCGGGAAAAGGGGTCTGGAGCAAAAGCTGTATGTGCTTTATGAGAAATTAATCGTGACGTTGTCACTTATTTTATCCGAAAGGCGTGCAGTTACCGCCTTTCGGTCATACTAACGATTATTCAACGAAACAGAGGCTTAACCGCGACAGGAATTAACAATTGTGACTGCCATTGTGCCAGTGTTAAACGGGCCAGCTCACCGAGTGAGCGATAAAAAGGGTGTTCTGCTTTTTCGATAAACACCTCAAGGAAACGTGTCGACCACGGTAAAAGGTGCCACGCCAGCAATTCTTCGCACTCGGTCTGGCGACCGTTCTCTGCCAGCCATGCTGCCATCAATAGCAGTGAACCAAAATGATCTTCCGGTTCGTTTTGTTTCATTTCAAACTGAATGCCTTTTTCGCGCATCCATTGACGGAGCGCCAATGTAGAATCGCCAAACAGCACCGATTCGCGATCCAGCCAGACAGATCCCCACGGCGGTGACGGTAGCGCATACGGGCCGACAAACAGCCGTTGCCAGGCCTGATTACGCGACTCTTCACACTCTTCCTTAAAAGTCGTTACCAGCGGTGCTAATGACGTTTGTGACAAGGGCCACTGGGTATCCCAGCCGTCGCCGGTTAACGCAGAAACCAGCGGAGAGGCTTCTGCACTCTCTGGAGCGTAATAAAACAGCGCGCCCAGCACGCGCGCCGCGACAGAAAAATTATCTTGTTGTGAAAAATGCGTCATTCTTATCATCCTGAAACGTGCGGGGTAACCCGCACTAATTTGTTAACCTGCGACGGCCATTCCGACGGTCATATGCAGGCCATAAAAGAGCGCACGCCCGATCATCTCGCCATCAGGTATGAGGATTCATTCCCGCACAAACCCGGCAAGGGTTATGGCGTGGATTAGTGAACACAGCCTGCATCTTAGACCAGTGCATAACAATACCACACGCGCCAGACCTGGACGTAGACCTGATAAGACGCGTAAGCGTCGTATCAGGCAGCCACAGGTTTATTGCTGCGGTTCGGCAGGGCCACTATCATGGGTTGGTTGAGAGTGGGCAGAAACATTACCGCTGGTGGTGCGGGTATAGAGAATTTTATGCGTGTCGTTGGCACAATGCCCGACGACCTGTGAATCAGGCTGATCAACCTGATCATTCGGCACAATACTTAAAGTGAAGCTGCTTTCCGGGACGCCGTTATTGATAATGCGCTGTGAAATATCGCTTTTTATACGCTCACAAGAATCCGACGCGGCGAGCACTGTGGATGAGGCCAGGGCGAGCAGAAGTGCGGCACTACAGGCGACGTTTTTCATCATTGGCTCCTTACATGAATATTACTACCTAAGCATAGCATTTCACGTGTAAATTACTGTATTTGCTACTATGATTGAGAATCATCTTTACTGTCAGGTGACTGATGTGAATGCCAAATTACTGCCATGTTTGCTCGCGATAACGCTTACAGGATGTGACCGCACAGAAGTAACGCTCTCTTTTACGCCAGAGATGGCCAGTTTCTCTAATGAATTCGATTTTGATCCGCTGCGTGGTCCGGTTAAGGATTTCACTCAGACATTAATAAATGAGCAAGGGGAAGTAACGAAGCGCGTTTCAGGTACTTTATCGGAAGAAGGCTGTTTTGATTCTCTCGAATTGCTGGATCTGGAGAATAATACTGTAGTTGCCCTGGTGTTAGACGCAAATTATTACCGTGATGCACAGACGCTGGAGAAGCGAGTACGTTTACAGGGGAAATGTCAGTTAGCGGAATTACCTTCCGCAGGGGTGAGTTGGGAAACCGATGATAATGGCTTCGTGGTTAAAGCCAGCAGTAAACAGATGAAGATGGAGTATCGGTATGATGGCCAGGGGTATCCGCTGGGTAAAACGACAATAAGCAACGACAAAACGTTATCTGTCACCGCGACACCGTCAAAGGATCCGATCAAAAAACTCGATTATACGGCCATTACTTTGCTGAATAATCAACAGGTTGGTAATATCAGGCAGACCTGTGAATATGACAGCCACGCCAATCCGGTGGACTGCCAATTAATCATTGTGGATGAGGGGGAAAAACCCGCTGTCGAACGGGTTTACACCATCAAAAATACCATTGATTATTATTAATGCTATTGCGCGGTCGGTTTCAGTAGAGTCTGCCCCTGCGTTTTATGTTCCGCCAGATACTGATGCTGGAATATGCACATGCGAATGGCATTGCGATATTGACCGTTAATAAAGAATTCATGCATCAGTTCACCTTCGACCGTAAAACCGAGCTTACGGTAAATATGAATCGCTTTTTCATTCTCTTTATCGACGATCAGATAAAGTTTATAGAGATTAAGAACAGTGAAGCCATAATCCATCGCTAATGTCGCGGCGCGGGTTGCCAGACCTTTACCCTGGTATTCCGGGGAGATGATTATCTGAAATTCAGCGCGGCGATGGACATGGTTAATTTCCACCAGCTCCACCAGACCGGCTTTTTCGCCATCACATTCCACGACGAAACGGCGTTCACTCTGATCGTGAATATGTTTATCGTACAGATCAGAGAGTTCAACGAAGGCTTCGTAGGGTTCCTCAAACCAGTAACGCATTACGCTGGCGTTATTGTCGAGTTGATGCACATAGCGTAAATCTTCACGCTCCAGCGGACGTAGCTTAACACTGTGGGCGCTTGTCATAACGTGTCCTTACATTCCTTATATCAATAACAGGTTAGGGGATGATTACGCGGCCAGTACGACGGTCCAGACAGCGTAAAGTATTCGGCTCCCAGTAGGCATTAATGTTGGCACTCTGCTCACATTTATCGCGGTTATCGAATGCGGCGTCAGCTTTATCCCATTCTTTCTCGGTGCGTTTGTTGACTTTCTGACGCAGATTACGCGTGTCATTCCATTGCTCTTTTTCCATCGCCGCCTGCTGGCGACTCTGTGCGCTGTCGCCAGATTCAATCACCAGTTTGTTAGTTTCTGCATGAGTAGTTGCGCTAAATGCCAGTGCGCAAGGCAGCAGAAAAGCGAGCAGGCTGAGTTTTTTGCAGAGAGTGATATTCATGATTCATTCCTTGTATGAATGATTAAAGGCGATTTTACACGATCCACTGTGAACACGAAACGTAACAGAAGGATGTATATGTTGATGATATTATGTCGCCCTATAAATATACATGATGTCAATAAGTGACAAAGATGATTAAAACAACGTTACTGTTTTTTGTTACTGCCCTGTGTGAAATCATGGGTTGCTTTTTACCCTGGTTATGGCTGAAACGAAATGCCAGCGTCTGGCTGTTGGTTCCGGCGGGGATTTCCCTGGCGCTGTTTGTCTGGCTGTTAACGTTACATCCCGCAGCAAGTGGGCGAGTTTATGCGGCTTATGGTGGCGTTTATGTCTGTACGGCGTTGATTTGGCTGCGTGTGGTGGATGGGGTGAAGCTCAGTCTCTACGACTGGACAGGCGCGATAATTGCGCTTTGCGGTATGTTGATTATTGTTGCTGGCTGGGGACGTGCCTGATTTTTCTGGTCTATAAGATATTTTATTATCAATGACATACGCGTTTTCAGGGCACTGAAAAACAATAAGCTTTGACTATTTTTAGAACTATTCATGGCGCAAATATGCGCTTTTTTTTGTGATCGTTCTGGCTTTTTTTGATCTTCATACTTGTATGGTAGTAGCTCAGTTGCGTAGATTTCATGCATCACGATAAGCGATGCAAGGAATAGAACATGAAGATTGTAGGGGCTGAAGTTTTTGTTACCTGTCCGGGGCGTAATTTCGTCACCTTAAAAATCACCACCGAGGACGGTATTACCGGTCTTGGTGATGCCACTCTCAACGGACGCGAGCTTTCCGTTGCGTCCTATTTGCAGGATCACCTGTGTCCGCAACTTATAGGCCGCGATGCCCACCGTATCGAAGATATCTGGCAGTTTTTCTATAAAGGCGCTTACTGGCGTCGCGGTCCGGTGACTATGTCGGCCATTTCAGCCGTTGATATGGCGCTATGGGACATTAAAGCCAAAGCTGCCAACATGCCGCTTTACCAGTTACTCGGCGGCGCGTCTCGCGAAGGGGTGATGGTCTATTGCCATACCACCGGTCACAGTATTGATGAGGCACTGGATGATTATGCCCGTCATCAGGAACTGGGATTCAAGGCCATCCGCGTGCAGTGCGGTATTCCTGGCATGAAAACGACTTACGGTATGTCCAAAGGAAAAGGGCAGGCCTATGAACCTGCAACCAAAGGGCAGTGGCCAGAAGAGCAGTTGTGGTCAACGGAAAAATATCTCGACTTCATGCCAAAACTGTTCGACGCGGTACGTAACAAGTTTGGTTTTGATGAACATTTGCTGCATGACATGCATCATCGCTTAACGCCTATTGAAGCGGCGCGCTTTGGTAAAAGCATTGAAGATTTTCGCATGTTCTGGATGGAAGATCCGACCCCCGCAGAAAACCAGGAGTGTTTCCGTCTGATTCGCCAACATACCGTCACGCCAATTGCGGTGGGTGAAGTATTCAATAGCATTTGGGACTGCAAACAGCTCATTGAAGAGCAACTTATCGACTATATCCGTACCACGCTGACCCATGCAGGCGGCATTACCGGTATGCGTCGGATTGCGGATTTTGCTTCGCTTTATCAGGTGCGCACAGGCTCACACGGCCCTTCCGATTTGTCACCAGTCTGCATGGCTGCGGCTTTGCACTTTGACCTGTGGGTGCCGAATTTTGGCGTACAAGAATACATGGGCTACTCAGAACAAATGCTCGAAGTGTTCCCGCACAACTGGAGCTTCGATAACGGCTATATGCATCCGGGTGACAAGCCAGGTATTGGCATTGAGTTCGATGAAAAGCTGGCGGCGAAATATCCCTACGAACCTGCTTATCTGCCAGTCGCACGTCTGGAAGATGGCACGTTATGGAACTGGTAAGGTAAAAAACTTGCGACATGGATGTTGATTATTCCTCAATCCTACAAAGGTATATTTTTATGGTTAGTTCCGTCGATATAAAAAATGAAATCAAAAATACACCTGTCGTTCGACGTGTTGCGTCGGCTTCAGCGATTGGTACTGCTGCTGAATACTACGATTTTTTTGCTTATGGCACAGCGGCAGTATTATTTTTCGGTCATTTATTTTTCCCCAGTGATGATCCTTTAATTAGTACACTGGCCGCGTTTGCCACATATGCTGTTGGCTTTCTTGCTCGACCTCTGGGAGGGATTGTATTTGGGCATATAGGTGATAAAGTCGGAAGAAAAAAAGCATTGGTTATTACGATCTTAATTGTTGGATTGGGCACTTTTTGCATTGGGTTACTACCAACCTATGAAGAGATCGGTATATGGGCTCCGGCATTATTAATATTTATACGAGTCTTACAAGGTTTTGGGGTTGGAGGCGAACAGGCTGGTGCTGTATTGATGACTGCTGAATATGCTGAGCCCAAACGACGTGGTTTTTTTGCCAGTTGGGTTCAGATTGGTGCTCCAGTAGGCTTTTTACTTCCGATGGCATTATTCGCAATACTCAATGCGACGTTAACTCCAGAAGCGATGATGGACTATGGTTGGCGTATTCCATTTTTATTGAGCCTGTTACTTGTAATCGTAGGATTATTTATTCGTTTAAAAATTGATGAGTCTCCTGTATTTGCTCAAATTAGGGAAACAAAAGCAGAGGAGTCTCGCCCTCTAATTGAAGTTATACGTGATTATCCTGGCATTGTAGCAAAAGGCGTTTGCGCAAAACTGATTGAAGCCTGTACATTCGCGATGTTTACTGTAATTGTATTGGCTTACGGGAAAGCTAACAATCTGGATGCTAATATTTTAATGGAGACGATGATTGTCGCCGTCATTATAGAAGTGTTCGCAATTCCTTTAATGGGGGCGCTTTGTGACAAGATTGGTCGTAAACCTGTTTATATTATGGGCGCTTTATTACAAGTTATCATGATTATTCCTTTTTTCCTGGCTATCAATCAAGATAACTTCTGGCTAACACAGTTGGTAATGATAATTGTCATTAGTTTTGGTCATAGCATGTGTTATGCACCGCAGGCATCTTTTTTCCCTGAGTTATTCCCAACCCATATTCGGTGCAGTGGTATTGCTCTAATTTGGCAATTAGGTTCATTAATAGGTAGCGGAGTATTGGGGTTGGTTGCAGTAAAAATCCTTCAGGTTACCGGTGGTCATTATTATGGCATGGCTATTTATGTGATTGTTCTTGGTGTTATTTCTATTGGTGGTTTGATTCTGATGCCAGAAACTGCGCCACGAAAATTAAAATCAGAATATCAGGAGTGGGCAAAGCATTAATATAAATTATTCAAGGTGACAAGTGTCACCTTGATTTTTATGAGGCATGTAAGCGTTTTATTGTTAAATGTGTAAAGCAGAATTACATATAGTCAAGAATATTATTGACAATTAGGATATGGGATCATGGGAAATAATTTGTTATCAGCGAAGGCTACGCTTCCTGTCTATGAGCGTAATAATTTGATACCTCGAATTGTTCATTTAGGTTTTGGCGCATTTCATCGCGCGCATCAAGGCGTGTATGCCGATATTCTTGCCGCTGAACATTTCAGTGACTGGGGATATTATGAGGTCAACTTAATCGGCGGGGAACAGCAAATCGTCGATCTAAAGCAGCAAGATAATCTCTATACCGTTGCGGAGATGTCCGCAGATGCCTGGACTGCTCGTGTCATTGGCGTAGTGAAAAAAGCGCTGCATGTGCAAATCGACGGTTTGGAAGCGGTACTGGCTGCCATGTGTGAACCGCAAATTGCTATTGTCTCCCTGACAATTACGGAGAAAGGTTATTTCCACTCACCGGCGAGCGGCCAGTTAATGTTGGATCACCCAATGATCGTCGCTGATCTGAACAATCCTCACCAGCCCAAAACGGCACCAGGGGTTATCGTCGAGGCGTTGGCACGACGTAAAGCGGCAGGGTTACAGGCATTTACGGTGATGTCGTGCGATAACATGCCTGAGAATGGTCATGTTATGCGTGACGTTGTCACTTCTTATGCGCGTGCTGTCGACGAAAAACTGGCGCAATGGATTGTAGAAAACGTGACTTTCCCATCGACAATGGTGGATCGCATTGTACCCGCGGTCACGGCAGAAACACTGGATAAAATCGAACAACTCGCCGGTGTGCGTGATCCGGCAGGTGTTGCCTGTGAACCTTTCCGCCAGTGGGTGATTGAAGATAACTTTGTTGCCGGACGCCCGGAATGGGAAAAAGCGGGAGCCGAACTGGTTAGTGATGTACTGCCATATGAAGAGATGAAACTGCGTATGCTCAACGGCAGCCATTCCTTCCTGGCTTATCTGGGATATCTGGCGGGTTATCAGCATATTAATGATTGTATGGAAGATGATAATTATCGCCGTGCAGCGCTTACATTAATGTTGCAGGAACAGGCACCGACGCTGAAAGTGCAGGGGGTGGATCTGCAAGATTATGCTAACCGATTGATTGAGCGCTACAGTAACCCTGCTTTACGCCATCGAACCTGGCAGATTGCGATGGATGGTAGTCAGAAACTGCCACAACGTATGCTGGATTCTGTGCGCTGGCATTTGGCGCATGGCAGTTCATTTAATCTCCTGGCGCTTGGTGTCGCGGGTTGGATGCGTTATGTCGGCGGTGTAGATGAGCTGGGTAATCCAATTGAGATCAGCGACCCGTTATTGTCTGTGATCCAGCAGACCGTACAAAATAGTGAGGAAGGGAAAGAACGCGTGCGGGCATTGATAGCGATTGAGGCGATCTTTGGTAACGATTTGCCGAACAATGCTTTATTCACAGATAAAGTAACAGAGGCGTATTTGTCTTTATTGACTGAAGGCGCGAAAGCAACCGTGGCAAAATATACCGTGGCGTAAAAACAGCAATGCCGCCATCGGCGGCATTCACACGCTTAGTTCATGCCGAGACGAATCAGGTCCAGAGGCGCGAGTTTTTCATCACAACCTTCAACAACCACGGTTTTTCCGCGGCGGATTTGCTCTGCGGTCAGACCTTCAGTATCAATCGACAGGATCTTGCCAGTGTGACCGGTGCCGCTAACCATAACACGGCTGCCAGTGGTGATTGCGTTACGGTTACGATCGTAGGTCGTCATAGGTGTTTTCTCCTTTCTGATTTACAGTCGAAGCCCACGTAACGGGCGCAATATAAATACTCCTGTCGAGTGAATATTTTTTTGTTTATGATCAAGTTCACATCTTTTTTGATGCTTGCATGAACCAGAAGAAGGGAATGGAGTCTCATCCCGGGTGGGATGAGAGGACATGAATTACTCTTCGCTAAACCAGTCGCTGTTTTCCTGGCGGATTTGCTGCACGGATTCACTTATTTCCTGCAAATGCAGTGTCATTGCTTTTTCTACCGCAGTGACATCATGCTTTTGTAGCGCAGTAAAAATATCCATGTGTTGGCGCAGCAACATATCTGGTGGCGAGACGTGGTCAAAACTCATATAGCGTACCCGGTCAATGGTCGCTTTCAGGTTTTCAATGGTGTCCCACGCGAGTTGACAGTCGGCAATCTGCGTCAGGATTTGGTGGAAGTTATCATCAAGTTCAAAAAAATCATCCAGTTGTTTGCGTTCAATGGCTATACGTTGCTGGTGGAGATTTTGCTCAAGCAGGTAGCACTGGCTATCGGTAATCATGGTCGCCGCTCTGCGGACTACGGCGCACTCAATGGCCTGGCGGATAAAACTACCGTTGCGTACCTGAGTCATGGAGATTTTATTGACGTAGCTGCCACGTTGCGGGCGAATTTGAATCAGGCCATTTTCCGCCAGCTTAATGAAGGCTTCACGAACTGGCTGGCGCGACACATTGAAACGAACAGAAACTTCTTTTTCCGATAACGGCGTACCCGGTGCAATCAGACAATGCACAATGTCGCGACGGAGAATACGATAAATCTGTTGATTGACTGGTTGCGTGGGATTGAGTTGTGTTTCGACGGTCATTCGTTCTTGCTTTTGAGTGGGTTAACTGAGCAAGTCTACCACTTTTTTGTGACAAACAATAACCCGGCGGTTAGGCCGGGTATAAAAATTAATGGCGATGGATATTCAGTCCGGCATAGCTCTGGGTAACTGGCATCATTTCCAGAGTATTGATGTTAACGTGAGCCGGGAGAGTCGCCACCCACCAGACGGCTTCACAGACATCTTCTGGCGTCAGCGCAACGGTGTTTTGATAGGTTTTTTCCGCTTTACCGTCATCGCCTTTAAAGCGGACATTGGAAAATTCAGTACCGCCGACCAGACCTGGCTCGATGTCAGTGACACGAACCGCAGTGCCATGCAGGTCAGTACGCAGATTCAGGCTGAATTGACGAACGAATGCTTTTGTTGCGCCATAAACGTTGCCACCAGCATATGGCCAGCTACCTGCCGTTGAACCAATGTTAATAATATGACCACGATTACGCTCAACCATGCCAGGCAGCACGGCACGCGTCATATACACCAGGCCTTTATTGTTGGTATCAATCATTGTTTCCCAGTCTTCGACACTGGCTTTATGTGCAGGTTCCATACCCAGCGCCAGCCCGGCGTTATTCACCAGAATATCAATGTCACGCCAATCGGCAGGAAGCGATTCCATCATCTCTTCAATAGCGGCGCGATTACGAACATCGAGCTGGGCGATATAAAGGTTATCGCCCAGCTCGTCTTTTAACTCCTGCAACCGCTCCTGGCGTCGACCCGTAGCGATAACTTTATGGCCTTGTTGAATAAAACGACGAGTAATGCATTCACCAAAACCTGCCGTTGCTCCAGTTACTAAAACGATCATCTCACTGTTCCTCAACGCTTTTGTGTGTCCCTTAACATAGCACGTGATGCTTAAGAGCAGGTAATACTGGTTTGCACTCCGTTACCAGTCAGCCTACGCTATGGGACACCTCGCGTTCAGGAGAAGAAAATGACAACAATGAACCCTTTCCTTGTGCAAAGCACACTGCCGTATCTGGCTCCCCGTTTTGATCAAATTGCAGATCATCACTATCGTCCGGCTTTCGATGAGGGGATGCGGCAAAAGCGGGCTGAGATTACCGCTATCGCGATCAACCCGCAGACACCTGATTTCACTAACACGATTTTGGCGCTGGAACAGAGCGGTGAATTGCTTACCCGCGTCACCAGCGTCTTTTTTGCCATGACAGCGGCGCATACCAACGATGAGTTACAGCGTCTTGATGAACAGTTTTCCGCCGAACTGGCGGAACTGGCTAATGATATCTATCTGAACGGCGAATTATTCGCGCGGGTGGATGCAGTCTGGCAGCGCCGCGGATCCCTGGGGCTTGATAGTGAATCCATTAGACTGGTTGACGTTATTCATCAGCGTTTTGTCCTTGCCGGAGCCCAACTTGAAGATGCGGATAAAGCAAAATTAAAAGTGCTGAACACCGAAGCCGCGACGCTGACCAGTCAGTTTAACCAGCGCTTATTAGCTGCGAACAAATCCGGTGGAGTGGTGGTTGACGATATTCAGCAACTGGCAGGCATGAGTGAGCAAGAGATTGCCCTGGCGGCCGGGGCGGCTCGCGAGAAAGGTCTGGATAACAAATGGCTTATCCCGCTGCTGAACACTACGCAACAACCGGCGCTTGCGGAACTCCGCGATCGTTCCACACGTGAAAAACTGTTCACTGCAGCCTGGACGCGTGCGGAAAAAAACGATGCCAACGATACCCGCGCTATCATTCAACGGCTGGTGGAGATCCGCGCACAACAGGCAACATTACTTGGCTTCCCTCATTATGCCGCATGGAAAATAGCCGACCAGATGGCAAAAACGCCAGAAGCGGCACTCAACTTTATGCGGGAAATTGTTCCGGCGGCGCGTCAGCGTGCGAGCGATGAATTAGCGTCTATTCAGGCGGTTATCGGAAAACAGCAAGACGGTTTTAGCGCACAGCCGTGGGACTGGGCGTTTTACGCCGAACAGGTACGTCGTGAGAAATTCGATCTTGATGAGGCGCAACTCAAACCTTATTTTGAATTAAACACGGTACTGAATGAAGGGGTATTCTGGACCGCCAATCAGCTTTTCGGCATTAAGTTTGTCGAACGGTTTGATATACCGGTATATCACCCGGATGTGCGGGTCTGGGAAATCTTTGATCATAACGGTGTTGGACTGGCGCTATTTTACGGTGACTTCTTCGCCCGTGATTCAAAAAGTGGCGGCGCGTGGATGGGTAATTTTGTCGAGCAATCTACGCTCAATGAAACGCGCCCGGTAATTTATAACGTTTGCAATTATCAAAAACCAGCCGCTGGTGAGCCTGCCTTGTTGCTGTGGGATGACGTTATTACCTTATTCCATGAGTTTGGACATACATTGCATGGTCTGTTTGCCTGCCAGCGTTATGCCACGCTTTCCGGCACCAATACGCCGCGTGATTTTGTTGAATTTCCGTCGCAAATCAACGAACACTGGGCAACGCATCCGCAGGTGTTCGCCCGCTATGCCCGACATTATCAAACCAGAGAAGCCATGCCGGAAACTCTGCAACAGAAAATGCGCAATGCCAGCCTGTTCAATAAAGGCTATGAGATGAGCGAACTGCTTAGTGCTGCGCTTCTCGATATGCGTTGGCACTGTTTGCAAGAGAATGAGGCGATGCAGGATGTGGACGATTTCGAACAGCGGGCGCTGGTGGCGGAAAATATGGATCTTCCTGCTGTACCGCCACGTTATCGCAGCAGTTATTTCGCCCACATTTTTGGCGGCGGATATGCGGCGGGTTACTACGCGTATCTGTGGACGCAAATGCTGGCAGACGATGGTTATCAGTGGTTTGTTGAGCAGGGCGGATTAACGCGTGAAAATGGGCAATATTTTCGCGAGGCAATCCTCTCTAAAGGCAACAGCGAAGATTTAGAACGTCTGTATCGTCAATGGCGCGGTAAGGCACCACAGATTGCACCAATGTTGCAACATCGCGGGCTGGATGTTTAACTCTCCCATATTGCCCCGGACTGATTCCTGCCCGGGGCAATATATACTATGTTATTCATTTCTGTTTTTAGTTTCCCACTGCTATGTCTGGAATTGTTATTCGGTATCTCCGTACATTTGTAGAATTATAATACTGCCAGATGCTCTAATCCATCTGGCCATTGTTTTCCCCCCTTCGGCATAATCAGTATTATATCTTCTGGCTTAAATTGAACCTGTTTTGCCAGATTTAATTATTTTTTTCTGCGTATTTTGTTTTAAATCACGCGGTTATGTTTTTATCCATTAGTAAATATTTTTCTATGGAATTGTTGACATAAGTTTTCTTTTCTCCCGTTACAATAGAACGCACAAGGAACTGTGAAAAAGGAGTGGCAATGATCAAGAAGACAACGGAAATCGATGCCATCTTGTTAGATCTCAATAAGGCTATTGATGCCCATTACCAGTGGCTGGTGAGTATGTTTCACAGCGTGGTAGCGAAAGATGCCAGTAAGCCAGAAATTACAGATAACCATTCTTATGGGCTGTGCCAGTTTGGTCAGTGGATTGATCATCTGGGGCCACTCGATAACGATGAATTACCTTACGTTCGGCTAATGGATTCTGCGCATCAGCATATGCATATCTGCGGACGGGAGTTAATGCTGGCTATTGTTGAAAATCGCTGGCAGGAAGCGCATTTTGACGCATTTCAGGACGGGTTACTTTCTTTTACCGCGGCATTAACCGATTACAAAATTTACCTTTTAACTATTCGTAGCAATATGGATGTTCTGACTGGCTTACCCGGTCGTCGGGTTCTTGATGAGTCCTTTGATCATCAATTACGCAATGCTGAGCCGTTGAATCTCTATTTAATATTGCTGGATATAGACCGATTTAAATTGGTTAATGATACCTACGGGCATTTAATAGGCGATGTGGTATTACGCACGCTGGCAACTTACTTAGCTACCTGGACGCGTGATTACGAAACGGTTTATCGCTATGGCGGCGAAGAATTTATCATCATCGTCAAAGCTGCTAATGATGAAGAGGCATGCCGTGCCGGAGTTCGTATTTGCCAGTTAGTCGATAACCATGCAATTGCACATTCTGACGGGCATATCAACATAACCGTGACCGCTGGAGTCAGCCGGGCATTTCCTGAAGAGTCGCTGGATGCGGTAATCGGAAGAGCAGACAGAGCAATGTATGAAGGTAAGCAGACCGGAAGAAACCGCTGCATGTTTATTGATGAACAGAGCGTGATTACTCGAGTTTAAACATCGTTTAACATTCATTGAGAAACGTGATGCTACTGTGTCAGCGATCCGCTACCAGTGCAGGAAAATGCCTGTTAGCGTAAAAGCAAAACACAAATCAATCCATGCAAGCATTCACCGCCGGTTTACTGGCGGTTTTTTTTCGCCGTCAGAAAAATCAGGCCCCTTGTACACAACTGTAACAAGGGGCCGGTTAGGTGAGGGATTATCTCCGTTCATTAGTCATCCCATTTGTGGCTGAAATACGCGGCCAGAAAACCAGAAAATAAAATTATTCCCAGTACGGCGATAAAAACATTCATATTACCCAGCATTATTTGCCTCCGTTTATGGTGTGGTGTATTTCCTCGCTTACCTTAATTTTCATCTCAATGAGGAAGATATTAGCAGAGGTAACCTAAACGAAGGCTGAATTAGGTGGTTAATGTGATGGTGGTCGGTTGTTTTTCCGATATTGTGAAGGGGATAATAAAAAACGCTGGTGAAAATGATGACGCAGTAACGCTGAATGACTAAACCCCGTCAGCTCGGCAATTTTATCGATGTTAAAAGCCGAATTTTGCAGATAATCCTGTACGCGTATTAATCGCCGTTGTCGCAGGAAAATAATCCGCAGCGCCGTACCACACTGGCACGGCTCGTCCGTCAACAAAGCACCGGCTGCCCCCACGTTCTGGTGCGAATACCTTTTAACATCAGCATCCACGCCGCAATGATCACCAACGCTAAGATGACAAACAGCGAGGAAGGCGGCATGGTAGTGAGCACGATACCACTCACCAGTGGATTTATCGCTGCGCCAAGCCAGCCTAATGACTGGGCGGAAAAATAACTGGCTTTCATCCCCGGCGGCGCAATATGGTCAATCAACATGTACTCACCAGGGGCATAAATGATCTCACCGAGGGTAAATACCGCGGCTGAAATTCCCCAAAGTAGCAGGCTGTTGCCGGAAAAGATAAACCCGATCAGACCGACGACAAAACAGAGGGTGCCCACCGTCATTAATGCGCGAATGTTGGTCGGATTAATGCGACGACCCACGGAATATTGCAACGTAACCACCATCGCAGCATTAACCGGAAGAACAACCGCGACCACCTTTTCGGCAAAATCGCCATCAGCAATCACCATCACATATTGTGAAATGCACGAGGCAAAAGCACCGCTCACGAAAGAAGCAAGAAAAGCAGAGCAGGTGAACCACAGCAGAGCTTTATCCTGTAACAAAACTTTTGGCGACCAGACGCTACCCGCCTCTGTGGCGATGATTTTCTCGCTGCGCTTTACCCAAATTTGAATGAAAAGCATGGGGAACGCGGAACAGATGGCGGCCAGCCAAAAGGGCAGATTGATGCTTTGCATCACCAATAGCGTGCCGAGCGGTGGGCCGATGGTCCAGCCAATGTTGAGCATGGTGTAGTTGATCGAGAAGATCTTCGTTTTGCTGGTGGATGAAAGATTATCGGCAAACCAGGCTTTCAACACGGTAGCAAAAACGGAATAGGCGCAGTTGATGAGAGCAAAGAACAGCACCACCAGCGTTACGCTGTCCACCAGGGGAATGGCGATAAAACCGCTGGCGAAGGCGGTAATTGCCAGTAACATATAACGTTTCTTGTCGAACTTATCCGCCAGAATGCCAAATCCAAGGCTAAAAACCACGCCGATGGTTAGTGCAATTGTCATCGCATAACCGATCAGATCGACTCCCAGACCGTACTGGCGACTCAAATAAATGGTCATAAACGGTAGCGTGGCACCCCGTCCGATGGTTAATAACAACGATGAGGCGAGAAGGGCGCAGGTAGAGCGTCTCAGGGATAAGTTCATTTGGCTGTCCGGCGGTGCATTTTGTTATGTTTTGTTTTCGAGATGTAAAGAAATAGCATGGCAAAAATCCGAAGTATAGCGACTTATTTGCCATTAATGCCGTCGGAAACGATGGCTAACGAATCAACTGTTAAAGAAAAGTAAATTCAGCTAAGTTGATTGCTTACAAAAGATGAAAATTCAGAGGCGGTAGAATGTCGCGAAAAGATGGGTTATTGGCGCTACTGGTTGTGGTGGTGTGGGGGCTTAATTTTGTGGTCATCAAAGTGGGACTTCACAACATGCCACCGCTGATGCTGGCCGGTATGCGCTTTATGCTGGTCGCTTTCCCGGCTATCTTTTTTGTCGCACGGCCGAAAGTACCGCTGAATTTACTGCTGGGGTATGGTTTAACCATCAGTTTTGCGCAGTTTGCCTTTCTCTTCTGCGCCATTAACTTCGGTATGCCGGCTGGACTGGCCTCGCTGGTATTACAGGCTCAGGCGTTTTTTACTATCGTGCTTGGCGCGTTTACTTTCGGTGAGCGACTGCATGGCAAACAACTGGCGGGGATCGCCTTAGCGATTTTTGGTGTACTGGTGTTAATCGAAGATAGCCTGAACGGTCAGCATGTAGCGATGCTCGGCTTTATGTTGACCCTGGCGGCAGCATTTAGCTGGGCGTGTGGCAACATCTTCAATAAAAAGATCATGTCGCATTCATCGCGTCCGGCGGTGATGTCGCTGGTGATATGGAGTGCATTAATTCCCATTATTCCGTTCTTTGTCGCTTCACTCATTCTCGATGGTTCTGCAACCATGATTCACAGCCTGGTCACTATCGACATGATCACCATTTTATCTCTGATGTATCTGGCGTTTGTGGCGACAATTGTCGGTTATGGGATCTGGGGGACGCTGCTGGGTCGCTATGAAACCTGGCGTGTTGCACCGTTATCGTTACTGGTGCCGGTAGTTGGTCTGGCAAGTGCGGCATTATTGCTGGATGAACGATTAACGGGTCTGCAATTTTTCGGTGCGGTGCTGATAATGGGTGGGCTGTATATCAATGTGTTTGGTTTGCGCTGGCGTAAAGCAGTGAAGGTGAGAGGCTAATAAGCCCCGATATCCCGGGGCCAGAATTAATTACATGGTGTGTTGATTATAATAAGGCACGCCCAGCGCATCCGACTTATCACTGCCTGTCCCCATGTGATTTAAATCGAAAGGGGGTTGTTCCTGCGATGGAGGAACAATCACTTCATCGCCGCAGGGAGTAACGACCGGCTGCGTAGTTTGTTCCGCAAATCCCTGCGCGGAAAAGAGAATAAGCGCGGTTGCTATTGCGGATAAAAGTGGTTTCATGATTGCCTCAAGTGACGTTGTCACGTTTTAACTAACTATTGTAATGATTCAACGGATGTAAAAAGCGCGATTCGCCCTGTATATTCGCCATCCGATATTTATGCGGCGGAACATCAAAATAGTTTTTGAAGGTGCGGGTCAGGGTTTGCTGGGACTCGAAACCATAACGTTCTGCCAGATAGAGTATTGGCTCGTTACTTTCTTTCAGCTTTTGCGCGATTTCCGTCATTTTACGGCTGCGGATGTATTGACCTAATGAATGGCCAGTTTCTTTTTTAAACATCCGTTGCAGGTGCCATTTGGAGTAACCTGAACGCTCTGACACTTTTTCCAGTGACAGTGGTGATTCCAGGTTGTCCTCGATCCAGTCCAAAATGCTATGAATAGTAATAGCGTCAGTATTGCGTCTGGACATCGTCATACCTCTTTTTTTGTTTACGGCAGGACTTTCTTAAGCAAATGCTCAAGCGTTGCCACTTCGTCCGCCGTCAGGTTTTTTGTTAATTCTTGATGCAGGTCCTGGCCAACTAATTGATGGCATTGTTCACATATTGCCGCGCCGCTGGCGGTGAGCTTTACCAGCACGCCGCGCTTGTCATTCGGGTTAGGCAACCGTTCCACCCAACCTTTACAGACCAGGCGATCCAGCATACGGGTCAGTGCTCCCAGGTCGACCGACAACACTTTTTTCAGCTCGACCGGTGTAATGCACGCTGCGCAGCGGATAGAGCAGAGCACCTTAAACTGTGCCGCAGTGATATCCAGCGGTGACAGATAATCGTTAAGCAGACGGTCTTTCTTCTGATTAACCATATAGATTAAGCGACCCAATGGGATGATTTCATTGAACAGGTCGCTGGTACTTTTCACATTAGTTGCCCTGGCAAGTAATTAGTTGCGGGGGATAATATTGCCCAGGCAAGTATAAGTCAAATGAATGGGTTGGCAGATGCCACGTTTTGCTAAATCGGTTCAAGTTTTGGTCAGCGCAATGCAAGGAAAGTTAAAGAGTGAAACTTTCTCCTTGTTTACCCTTTATACTTTTCGCTGATAACTAAGAGACACAGGATAACAATCACCAATGTTAGATTTGTTTAAAGCGATTGGTCTGGGGCTGGTGGTGTTACTGCCGTTAGCTAACCCGCTTACTACCGTAGCGTTGTTTCTCGGTCTGGCAGGCAACATGAACAGTGCCGAACGTAATCGCCAGTCGTTGATGGCCTCAGTGTATGTATTTGCCATCATGATGGTGGCGTATTACGCCGGGCAACTGGTGATGGATACCTTCGGCATTTCGATTCCCGGTCTGCGGATTGCAGGCGGACTAATCGTTGCGTTTATCGGTTTTCGTATGCTCTTTCCACAGCAAAAGGCAACGGACTCTCCGGAGGCAAAAAGTAAATCGGAAGAACTGGAAGATGAACCCAGCACCAATATTGCTTTTGTGCCGCTGGCAATGCCAAGTACCGCCGGGCCGGGAACCATTGCGATGATCATTAGCTCGGCGTCCACTGTGCGTCAGAGCTCAACTTTCGCGGACTGGGTACTGATGGTTGCGCCGCCGCTGATCTTTTTCCTGGTGGCGGTCATTTTATGGGGAAGTCTGCGTAGCTCTGGTGCCATTATGCGGCTGGTGGGCAAGGGAGGAATTGAAGCGATCTCCCGCCTGATGGGGTTCTTACTGGTTTGTATGGGTGTGCAGTTTATTATTAACGGCATCCTGGAAATTATTAAAACTTACCATTAAAAAAGGCCCGAATGGGCCTTTGAGACTGATAACAAAAGCAAAATTGCCTGATGCGCTACGCTTATCAGGCCTGACCTCTGCAATGTATTGAATTTGCGTGGTTTTGTAGGCCGGATAAGGCGTTCCCGCCGCATCCGGCACCGCGTTCGGGCCTTCCAATTATCGTGTCTGTTCTTCGAGTGCCACAGGCCAGCGGCGGAATATTATGATCGACCATATCAATGCGGCGAGTGCCGGAACTGCGCCCACATAACCAATCATCGACATCGACCAGTGCAGACTGACCTGATTACCCACCAGCGCCCCGGCACCAATGCCAATATTAAATATCCCGGAGAATAGCGCCATCGCAACGTCGGTGGCATCCGGTGCCAGCGCCAGCACTTTAACCTGCATCCCAAGCCCGATGATCATCATCGCGATCCCCCAGAAAATGCTCAGTACGCCGAGGTGTATCTCGCTACTTGCCGAAGGTAACAGTAACGCCAGGCACACCAGCAACAGCGCAATCGCAGCACTGACCAGAATAGATGCATACTGGTTACCAAGCTTACCGAAAATCAGGCTACCAATAATGCCCGCGCCACCGAGCATCAACAGCAATGCCGTGGCAAAGTTGGCGCTGAATCCCGCAACGTTTTGCACAAAAGGTTCGATATAGCTGTATGCCGTGTAATGGGCGGTAACGACCACCACAGTCAGCAAATAAATGCTTATCAATGCCGGGCGGCGGAACAGTTGCGGAAGGCTTTTTAATGAGCCGGAATGTTCGCTGGGCAGTAATGGCAGTAGCTTGATGAGGCACAGAAGGGTAAGAAGCGCCCCGATACCGATCGCGAGGAATGTCGTTCGCCAGCCGAAATATTGCCCCACAATGCGCCCGATAGGTAAACCTAATACCATTGCCAGTGCTGTGCCGGTGGCAATTAAACTCAATGCCTGCGCTCGCTTTCCGGCGGGTGCCATACGGATCGCCAGTGACGCCGTAATCGACCAGAAAATAGCATGAGCGAAAGCTACGCCAATACGGCTGATCACCAGAACAGTAAAACTCCACGATAAAAACGACAGGATGTGGCTGGCGATAAACACCACAAACAGGCAGATCAGCAACTTGCGGCGTTCGACCTGGCTGGTCATTAGCATAAAAGGCAGTGACATTAGCGCCACTACCCACGCATAAATGGTCAACATGATACCGACTTGTGCGGTTTGCATATGGAAGCTTTGCGCAATGTCAGAAAGCAGACCAACAGGAACAAATTCAGTGGTATTGAAGATAAAGGCGGCGACTGCCAGCGTAACTACCCGTAGCCACGCCACTTTGCGGGAAACAATATTCGTTGTCATAACAGATTATCGGGTGAGTTGCGAAAAGGTAATGAAATGATCTTAAAACGGTTAATGATCTGAATACAATGACTTTGTGACCTGTGTCGCGTTTTGCCGCTTCATGTTGTGCCAACTACTGCGTGAGTGGCAGGTACAACATACAGAGCAGAAAATTTTTTCATCATGCTTAGTCTGGCACATCCAGCAGCTCAATAAATGCCTCAAGCGGACGTGTTTTCGCACCGCGACGCCAGACCAGCCAGGTTGTTAACCAACGCCATTGCTCACCTAACGGCCAGGCTTCAACCTGATGATGCCCTGGCATACTTTCCAGCATAGAGCGAGGGATAAGCGCAATGCCTGCACCCGCGATAACACAAGCCAGCATGCCGTGATATGACTCCATCTCATGAATAGTCCCCGGCGCTGCGCCGTCAGCATGAAACCAGCGCTCAAAATGGCGGCGATACGAGCAATTGGCACGGAAGGCATAAATGTTACAGCCATTAACCTGACTGGCGCGGGTTACTGGCATATGCCCTTGTGGCGTGACGATCATCAACTCCTCGCGGTAAACCGGTATCCCGTCGATGGCAGTATGGCTGATTGGCCCATCGATAAATGCCGCATTCAGTTTCCCCTCCAGTACACCGTCCAGCATGGTGCCGGATGGGCCGGTAGAGAGTGAAAACTGAATTTTAGGGTAGCGACGGTTAAATTCAGCCAGCGTTGCCGGAATACGCACAGCGGCGGTGCTTTCCAGCGACCCGAGAGAAAACAGACCTTGCGGCTCATCGCCAGCTACAACGTTCCGCGCCTCATCCACCAGCGCGAGAATTTGTTGGCTATAGCGTAAAAAATTATGCCCGGCGGGAGAAAGCCGTAACCGCTGATTCTCGCGAATAAACAGTTCAACGCCGAGTTCTGTTTCCAGTTGGCGTATACGGGTCGTGAGATTAGAAGGTACACGATGCACTTTTGCCGCAGCCTGGGTAATGCTGCCTGCCTCAGCAACGGCGTTAAACATCTCCAGTTGGGTTAGATCCATAGTATTCTCAATTCGTGAATAAGTGGCTTAATATTATTCATTTTAAAGTAAGAGTAAATCTGCGTATCTTTTTACCCTGACTCATGAAGGAGATACCCCGATGACCATCACTCCGGCGACCCATGCCATTTCGATAAATCCAGCCAATGGTGAACAACTTTCTTCACTGCCGTGGGCTGGTGCTGACGATATTGAAAACGCTCTTCAGCTTGCGGCGACAGGCTATCGCGACTGGCGCGAGACGAGCATAGATTACCGGGCGAAGAAACTGCGTGATATCGCTAAGGCTCTGCGTACGCGTAGCGAAGAGATGGCGCAAATGATCACCCGTGAAATGGGTAAGCCCATCAAACAGGCGCGTGCCGAAGTGGTGAAATCAGCGAATTTGTGCGACTGGTATGCAGAGCATGGCCCGGCAATGCTGAAAGCTGAACCTACACTGGTTGAGAACCAGCAAGCGGTCATTGAATATCGCCCAATGGGGACAATCCTTGCGGTTATGCCGTGGAACTTCCCGTTATGGCAGGTTATGCGCGGTGCTGTTCCTATCATTCTTGCGGGTAACAGTTACTTACTTAAACATGCGCCGAATCTGTCAGGTTGTGCACAGTTAATTGCCCAGGTATTTCAAGATGCCGGTATCCCACAAGGCGTATATGGTTGGCTGAATGCTGACAACGATGGTGTCAGCCGGATGATTAAAGACCCGCGTATTGCAGCGGTCACGGTGACCGGCAGTGTCCGTGCGGGAGCGGCTATTGGCGCACAGGCCGGCGCAGCGCTAAAAAAATGCGTACTGGAACTGGGTGGTTCGGATCCGTTTATTGTGCTTAACGATGCCGATCTGGAACTGGCCGTGAAAGCTGCGGTTATCGGACGTTATCAGAATACCGGGCAGGTATGTGCGGCGGCAAAACGCTTTATCATCGAAGAGGGAATTGCTTCGGCATTTACCGAACGTTTCGTAGCGGCTGCAGCGGCGTTAAAAATGGGCGATCCACGTGACGAAGAGAACGATCTCGGCCCGATGGCACGTTTTGATTTGCGTGATGAGCTACATCATCAGGTGGAAAAAACACTGGCGCAGGGGGCGCGTTTGTTACTGGGCGGAGAAAAGATGGCAGGGGAAGGTAACTACTATCCGCCAACGGTTCTGGCTAATGTCACCCCCGAAATGACGGCGTTTCGTGAAGAGCTTTTTGGCCCCGTTGCCGCAATCACCATAGCAAAAAATGCGGAACATGCGCTGAAACTGGCTAATGACAGCGAGTTCGGTCTTTCTGCGACGATCTTTACCGCTGACGAAACACGAGCCAGACAGATGGCAGCACGTCTGGAATGCGGTGGCGTGTTTATCAATGGTTTTTGCGCCAGCGATGCGCGAGTCGCCTTTGGTGGTGTGAAGAAGAGTGGTTTTGGTCGTGAGCTTTCCCATTTCGGTTTACATGAGTTCTGTAATATCCAGACGGTGTGGAAAGACCGGATCTGACGTCACATATTTAGCTCTGTTATACTCGCAGGTCTTTTCAGACCTGCGAGCAAGGAGCAGAGTGTGGCTGTCGCCATGGATAATGTAATTTTAGAAAACATCTTGCGGCAAGTGCGGCCGCTAATTGGTCAGGGTAAAGTCGCAGATTATATTCCGGCACTGGCAACCGTCGATGGCTCCCGCCTGGGAATTGCCATTTGTACCGTTGATGGGCAGCTTTTTCAGGCCGGAGACGCGCAAGAACGTTTTTCCATTCAATCTATTTCCAAAGTGCTCAGTCTCGTTGTCGCTATGCGTCATTACTCCGAAGAGGAGATCTGGCAACGCGTCGGCAAAGATCCGTCTGGATCGCCGTTCAATTCCCTGGTGCAACTGGAAATGGAGCAGGGCATTCCACGCAATCCGTTTATTAATGCCGGTGCGTTGGTCGTCTGCGATATGCTGCAAGGGCGGTTAAGCGCCCCGCGGCAGCGTATGCTGGAAGTGGTGCGCGGCTTAAGCGGCGTGTCTGATATTGCCTACGATACGGTGGTGGCGCGTTCCGAGTTTGAACATTCTGCGAGAAATGCGGCGATCGCCTGGCTGATGAAGTCGTTTGGTAATTTCCATCATGATGTAACTACCGTTCTGCAAAACTACTTTCATTACTGCGCACTGAAAATGAGTTGTGTTGAGCTGGCGCGGACGTTTGTCTTTCTGGCGAATCAGGGGAAAGCTTTTCATATCGATGAGCCAGTAGTGACGCCGATGCAGGCACGGCAAATTAATGCGCTGATGGCAACGAGCGGAATGTACCAGAACGCGGGTGAATTCGCCTGGCGAGTGGGGCTTCCGGCGAAATCTGGCGTTGGCGGCGGTATTGTTGCGATCGTCCCGCATGAAATGGCTATCGCGGTATGGAGCCCGGAACTGGATGATGCGGGCAACTCTCTTGCCGGTATCGCAGTACTTGAACAATTGACGAAACAATTAGGACGCTCGGTTTATTAATGCAGTCACTTGATCCACTCTTCGCGCGTTTATCCCGTTCAAAATTTCGCTCCCGCTTTCGTTTGGGTGTGAAAGAGCGTCAGTATTGTCTGGAGAAGGGCGCGCCGGTTATAGAACAACATGCGGCGGATTTTGTCGCTAAGCGTCTTGCTCCGGCATTACCGGCGAACGATGGTAAGCAAACCCCCATGCGTGGGCATCCGGTGTTTATCGCTCAGCACGCCACCGCGACCTGTTGCCGTGGTTGTCTGGCTAAGTGGCATAACATTCCGCAGGGTGTTTCGTTAAGTGAGGAACAACAACGTTATATCGTGACGGTTATCTACCACTGGCTGGTTATACAGATGAATCAGCCATAAGAATGGTGGTAAAAGCCAAAAGATCATCTGACTGATATCTTTCCTTGTCGCCGCTGTCAGCGAACATGCTATCCTTTATGAGAATTTACTTATTGCGTTGAGATAATTGCCATCCGCAATTGTATGGACAGATAATTAATGTATGTACACCCCATATCCACTTTCCGTTTGTTCCAGGAAGGTCATCTGCTACGTAATAGCATTGCAATTTTTGCGCTAACGACGCTGTTCTATTTTATTGGTGCAGAGCTACGCCTGGTTCATGAACTCTCTCTTTTCTGGCCGCTCAATGGTGTAATGGCGGGGGTATTTGCCCGCTATGTCTGGCTTAATCGTCTGCATTACTATGCTATCTGTTACGTGGCAATGCTGGCTTATGATGCCATGACCACCGAATGGGGGCTGGTCTCGCTGGTTATTAATTTATCCAATATGATGTTTATTGTGACCGTTGCTCTGTTGGTGGTACGGGATAAGCGTCTGGGGAAAAATAAATATGAACCAGTAAGTGCCTTACGGTTATTTAATTACTGTCTGATTGCCGCTTTATTATGTGCCATCGTCGGCGCGATTGGTTCGGTCAGTATTGATAGTCTTGATTTCTGGCCTTTGCTTGCTGACTGGTTTAGTGAACAATTCTCAACAGGCGTGTTGATTGTTCCTTGTATGCTGACGCTGGCAATTCCGGGAGTATTACCGCGTTTTAAAGCAGAGCAGATGATGCCTGTCATTGCGCTGATCGTGTCGGTCATTGCCTCAGTGGCGATTGGCGGTGCAGGGAGTCTGGCATTTCCGCTGCCGGCATTAATCTGGTGTGCGGTGCGCTATACGCCACAGGCTACGTGTCTGTTGACCTTTATCACCGGAGCGGTAGAAATCGTGCTGGTGGCTAATTCGGTGATTGATATCGCCGTCGGTTCGCCGTTCTCGATTCCGCAAATGTTTTCCGCTCGTCTGGGCATTGCCACGATGGCCATTTGCCCAATTATGGTTTCTTTTAGCGTGGCGTCGATTAATTCACTGATGAAGCAAGTTTCTCTGCGTGCCGACTTTGATTTTCTGACACAGGTGTACTCACGATCCGGTCTTTATGAGGCGCTGAAAAGTCCATCGCTGCAACAGACACAACATCTGACCGTCATGCTGCTTGATATCGACTATTTCAAAAGCATTAACGACAACTATGGTCATGAATGTGGCGATAAAGTCTTAAGCGTATTTGCTCAGCATATTCAGAAAATTGTGGGCGATAAAGGGCTGGTGGCGCGGATGGGGGGAGAAGAGTTTGCCGTTGCTGTACCTTCAGTGAATCCCGTCGATGGTCTATTGATGGCGGAGAAAATCCGCAAAGCTGTCGAACTTCAACCTTTTACCTGGCAACAAAAGACGCTCTATCTTACGGTCAGCATCGGTGTCGGTAGTGGATGTGCTTCATACAGCACACTAACTGATGACTTCAATAAATTGATGGTTGAAGCTGATACGTGTCTCTATCGCTCGAAAAAAGATGGGCGTAACCGCACCAGCACCATGCGTTATGGTGAGGAAGTTGTCTGACAGCTTTATTATTTTTCCGCTGTTTCAGAATAATGTGTTCTACCACTCTGGCGGTTGAATAAATACCGTCAGAACCATGATCTGCGCCACATTTTTCTCTTAAACCTGCTAATTAATCACCACGAGTTGATCAAAACAGGGGTTCAGCGTATTAAAGTTTGCTAATCTGTTATACCAATTCAAGCAGGTTGTATGACTAATCAAAAGGGAACCCATTGTGAAAACACTAAATCGTCGCGATTTTCCCGGTGCACAGTATCCAGAACGTATCATTCAGTTTGGTGAAGGTAACTTTCTGCGCGCCTTTGTTGACTGGCAAATTGATCTCCTGAATGAGCACACCGATCTGAATTCTGGTGTGGTCGTTGTTCGTCCGATTGAAACTTCATTCCCGCCGTCACTTAGCACTCAGGATGGTTTGTACACCACCATTATTCGTGGCCTGAATGAGAAGGGCGAAGCAGTCAGCGATGCGCGTTTGATTCGTTCTGTAAACCGTGAAATTAGCGTCTACGGTGACTACGATGAATTCCTGAAGCTGGCGCACAATCCGGAAATGCGTTTCGTCTTCTCTAACACCACCGAAGCGGGCATCAGCTATCATGCGGGCGACAAATTTGATGATGCGCCAGCGGTAAGCTATCCGGCAAAACTGACGCGTTTGCTGTTCGAACGTTTTAGTCATTTCAACGGTGCGCTGGATAAAGGTTGGATCATCATTCCGTGTGAACTGATTGATTATAATGGTGATGCGCTGCGTGAACTGGTGCTGCGTTATGCGCAAGAGTGGCAGCTACCGGAAGCGTTTGTTCAATGGCTGGATAAAGCTAACAGCTTCTGTTCTACGCTGGTGGACCGTATCGTTACCGGTTATCCGCGTGATGAAGTAGCGAAACTGGAAGAAGAACTCGGTTATCACGATGGTTTCCTCGATACCGCTGAACACTTTTACCTGTTTGTGATTCAGGGACCGAAATCCTTAGCGTCTGAATTGCGTCTGGATAAATATCCGCTCAACGTACTGATTGTTGACGATATTAAACCGTATAAAGAGCGCAAAGTAGCAATCCTTAATGGCGCTCACACCGCGCTGGTGCCGGTGGCGTTCCAGGCTGGGTTGGATACTGTAGGCGAAGCGATGAACGATGCAGAAATCTGTGCATTCGTTGAAAAAGCCATTTATGAAGAGATTATTCCGGTACTGGATCTGCCGCGAGATGAGCTGGAATCTTTCGCCAGTGCAGTCACCGGGCGTTTCCGTAACCCGTACATTAAGCATCAGTTGCTGTCCATTGCGCTCAACGGTATGACCAAGTTCCGTACCCGCATCCTGCCGCAGTTGCTGGCAGGGCAGAAGACGAATGGTAAACTCCCGGCTCGTCTCACTTTCGCGTTAGCGGCACTGATTGCATTCTATCGCGGTGAGCGTAACGGTGAAACCTATCCGGTGCAGGATGATGCTCACTGGCTGGAGTGTTATCAGCAATTGTGGAGTCAGCATCGTGATCGTGTCATCGACACCCAGGCGCTGGTTGCTATTGTGTTGGCAGAAAAAGACCACTGGGAGCAGGATCTGACGCAAGTGCCTGGTCTGGTAGAGCAGGTGGCCAATGACCTGGATGCGATTCTGGAAAAAGGGATGCGCGAAGCTGTACGTCCGTTGTGCTAATAATTGCATTATTTTGTAAGCCGGATAAGGCATTTATGCTGCATCCTGCCACACTTTTCCAACTAACTGAAATCACTAGCTAGTTGGAGGCGCTGATAAGCGCAGCGCATCAGGCAATTAACGGCGCAATCTCTGAACCCGGTTTCGGCCGGGTTTGTTATTATGCATTATTAGTTACAACATCCTATATGCACCTTATCATAACCAGGTGCCACATGTCGCATCTGTGATTGTTGTAGTCTTGTAGGTAATTTGTAAATTGACACTTGAGAACGTGATCGCAATCACGTTTAATAGGGCGACTTTTCCATGTTTGAAGATAATCATGATTGTTCGCCCACAACAACACTGGTTGCGCCGTATTTTTGTCTGGCACGGTTCAGTATTATCCAAAATATCCTCGCGCTTGCTACTCAACTTTCTTTTTTCTATCGCGGTTATTTTCATGCTGCCCTGGTATACGCATCTGGGCATCAAATTTACCCTCGCGCCGTTCAGCATTCTCGGTGTTGCTATCGCCATTTTTCTGGGGTTTCGTAATAACGCGGGGTACGCTCGTTATGTTGAAGCGCGCAAACTGTGGGGACAGTTGATGATTGCCTCACGGTCATTATTGCGTGAAGTAAAAACGACGTTGCCCGATTCAGCAAGCGTAAAGGAGTTTGTCCGGCTACAAATTGCCTTTGCTCACTGTTTACGCATGACATTACGCAAACTGCCACAGGCAAAAGTGCTGGCACATTACCTCAATGAAGAAGATCTTCAGCGGGTGCAGGCTACAAACTCCCCAGCTAATCATATTTTGCTGATGATGGGGAAGTGGTTAGCTGTTCAGCGCCGGAATGGGCAACTTTCTGACATTCTATTTATTAGTCTGAACGATCGGCTCAATGATATTTCTGCGGTGCTGGCAGGATGTGAGCGCATCGCATATACACCAATTCCTTTTGCTTACACACTCATTTTGCATCGTACCGTTTACCTGTTTTGCATCATGCTACCGTTCGCGCTGGTCGTGGATCTGCATTACATGACGCCTTTTATCTCAGTACTGATTTCCTACACCTTCATTTCGCTTGATTGTCTGGCGGAAGAGTTAGAAGACCCGTTCGGTACAGAAAACAATGATTTACCGCTTGATGCCATCTGCAACGCTATTGAAATTGACCTGTTGCAGATGAACGATGAAACGGAGATCCCGCCGAAGATTCTTCCCGACCGCCATTACCAGTTGACGTAACAATTACTCTGTTCGCCGGGCAACAATGAACAAGCGCGGAAATGCCAGCAGTATTTGACCATCCTCCTGCAGTGGATACTGCTCTTCCAGCATCTGATGGTAGCGCGTAAGAAAATGCTGCTGTTCACTCTCAGTCAGATCCTGCAACCACGGGCGTAATCCGGTGGCGGTCACCCAGTCAATAATCGCCTGGTGAGATGGCATCTGGTGATAGTAGGTGGTTCGCCAGATATCAACCTCACATGCGGTTTCACTCAGAATATCGTAGTAAGCATGAACGCCTGCCAGTGGTTCGCGTCCACGATCCGGATAATGCTGCTCCCAGGCGACTTCGCGCATTAATACATGTGTCGGCTCCAGCCAGTTGTCCGGCATTTGTACCGCCAGTACGCCATGCGGATTGAGTAACGACACAAGATGTGGAAACAGTTCGTAATGATCAGGCAACCATTGCAACGAGGCGTTGGCGAAAATCAGATCGAATGCGTGATCCGGTTGCCAATTGCGGATATCTACTTCAACAAACTGACATTCTGGCAACACTGCACGCGCTTCAGCAATCATCGCCGGAGACGAATCAATGCCAGTAATTTTTACCATTGGCCAACGTTGATGTAGCAGGGCGGTGCTGTTGCCTGGGCCGCAGCCGAGATCGGCTATTTGCCGGACGTTTTCCAGAGGAACTCTGGCAAGCAGTTCTACCGCTGGTCGCGACCGTTCGGCGGTGAAGTGCAAATATAAAGAGGGGTTCCAGTCAGCCATTTTTTTACTCCCGTCAGCGCGTTAACCCAAGTGTAGATAAAATTGATGAATTCGCCTCACGTCATCAATCCACCGAACACGCGCATTAAATCAAGGATACCTAAAAGTGATTGACTACGTGCTGCTCAAGATTCATCAGAGATATTTATTAATCAATAAAATATTAGAGCCTAACGGGGTAGGGAAGAGTAAATTTCGCATAAAATCAATTTAAAACAAATAAAGCCTCCTTCTTGTTGTTTTTATTCATTTCATATAAATATATTAACATGCAATATATTCAAAATTAATATCTATCTGTGGATAGTGAATAATCACAAAGTGACTTTTTTTTGATACCCTTAGGACAGGAACCAGGTTTGAAGTTTTTTGTGTGAAACTCCTGGCATTTTGGACGCTAACTCTATCGGATATAGCGATATAAAATATGACGAGAAAATTTGCATTCAACATTATATATATCATCGATGTTTTAGGTGATGAAGATCTTGACTCCTCGAGTGACATCAAAATTAACACCAATAGACCAGATGATATAACACTTAAAAGCAATACCGCTTCAAAACTATTTAAATCGATCTCAAGCTTGAAAGTCCCCATCCCCATTGTGTTTGTTAAGATCCATAATATCCCCATGCTAATATCTTTCTTTAAGGAGCTGGAAAAAGGAGTCATAAAAAAAGGTTTAATTCCGATAGTGCATTTTGAGTGTCATGGCTCACCCGATGAGGGAATGTTTTTCCCTGGCATTAAAAAGTATATATCCTGGAGTGAGATGAATGATCTATTTTTAATGATAAACAAACATACAATGAATAATCTACTCGCCATAGTCGCTGGATGTGATAGTTTCAAATCAACAGAAAACATTGACTTTGCAAAAGGAAGTCCTTATGGCTGCTATATTGGCGCAAATAAAGTTACCGACGCAAGCATAATTAGTAGGTTTAAGGATTTTTACCGTTATATCTTTATATATAACGATTTCGATGGGGCTTGTGATCTTTTAGGTTCCGATTTTTCTATGGTTTTTTCATATGATATCTGTATGCAAAGATTCTTACTTCCGTTAGTTTTAAGTTATTTCGGAGAAGATAAAAAAGAGTTTGTTGAGTATACAATCAACCGCCTAATAGACAATGGGCAGCAGGGGTCTATAGGTGAAATAAGAAAATTAGCAAAATACAGGTTAAAGCATATTGATAAATATTATGAACGTTCTGGCGTTCAATTTTTACATGGGCAAAGACCGCTTGCATTTACGGAATTAAAACGCATTGCGCTTGATCTTAAGGACAACCTCAGTGACGAGGCTAAATTCAATATCGAACTGAGGAATGCCATTAAATTGAAAAGAAATATAATCATGGGAAAAGGCGCCTGATCCCGAAGTGCCAGACTTGCCGCGAGTGTACATCAAGAATGGTGAGATCGCTGTGATGAGGCTTGTAATGCAGCTTAAATCAGCAACCTCAAATGGCACGTCAGCGCCGTTTTTTAAATCCTCCATTTTATCCGCGATCGGGGATATCGCAGTATTTATCCCGTAGAGCGGATAAAATGCGTTTACAGATTGACTTTATCCTCACTAAAGGATAAAACTGAAAATATCCCCTAAAGCGGATAAAATTCTTGTGGATGTATGGCATGATGAGCTTTCCGATGATCTATAGCCCAACGCAATTAGCAAATGCAATGAAACTGGTTCGTCAGCAAAATGGCTGGACGCAGAGCGAGCTGGCGAAAAAAATCGGCATAAAACAGGCGACTATTTCCAATTTCGAAAATAACCCTGACAACACCACACTAACGACATTTTTTAAGATATTACAGTCACTTAATCTCTCGATGACGCTATGCGACACGAAAAATGACTCGCCAGAATCAACCGATCAGCAAGATCTGGAGTGGTAATGCCAAAACTTGTCACGTGGATGAACAACCAGCGGGTAGGCGAGTTGACGAAGCTGACCAACGGTGCCCATACCTTTAAGTATGCGCCGGAGTGGTTGGCCAACCGTTATGCCAGGCCATTGTCGCTTTCGCTGCCATTGCAGAGGGGGAATATCACCTCTGATGCCGTATTTAACTTCTTCGATAACCTGTTACCCGATAGCCCGATTGTACGCGACCGCATCGTTAAACGTTATCATGCTAAATCCAGGCAACCGTTTGATTTATTGTCAGAAATAGGGCGAGATAGCGTTGGCGCCGTGACGTTATTACCAGAAGACGAAACCGTGACGCGCCCAATAATGGTATGGGAAAAGCTTACTGAAGCCAGACTTGAAGAAGTATTAACGGCTTATAAAGCAGATATCCCGCTAGGCATGATTAGGGAGGAAAATGACTTTCGCATCTCGGTTGCTGGCGCGCAGGAGAAGACTGCGCTGCTCAGAATGGGCAATGACTGGTGCATTCCGAAAGGAATAACGCCGACGACGCATATCATTAAATTGCCGATTGGTGAAATCAGACAGCCCAATGCGACGCTCGATCTCAGTCAGAGTGTTGATAATGAGTATTACTGTCTGCTGCTGGCAAAAGAATTCGGGTTGAATGTTCCCGACGCAGAAATCATTAAAGCGGGAAGGGTGCGCGCGTTAGCGGTCGAACGCTTTGACAGGCGCTGGAATACTGAACGAACGGTTTTACTTCGCTTGCCGCAGGAGGATATGTGTCAGACATTCGGTTTACCTTCATCGGTGAAATATGAATCTGACGGAGGCCCAGGCATCGCGCGGATCATGGCTTTTTTGATGGGGTCCAGCGAGGCGCTTCGCGATCGTTATGATTTTATGAAATTCCAGGTATTCCAGTGGTTGATTGGCTCGACAGACGGCCATGCGAAAAATTTCTCAGTGTTTATCCAGGCCGGTGGCAGTTATCGACTCACGCCATTTTACGACATCATTTCAGCATTTCCGGTATTGGGTGGCGCGGGAATACATATCAGCGATCTCAAACTGGCAATGGGGCTTAACGCATCCAAAGGCAGAAAAACGGAAATCGATAAAATATATCCGCGACATTTTTTGGCGACAGCAAAGGCACTGAAATTCCCGGAAGTGCAGATGCATGAAATCCTGAGTGACTTTGCCAGAATGATTCCCGCAGCATTGGATAACGTGAAGGCTTCATTACCGGCAGATTTTCCGGAGAACGTGTTGACGGCAATTGAAACCAATGTGTTGAGGTTGCACGGTCGGTTAAGCAGAGAATATGGAATTAAGTGAGATATGGGGTTTGGCCGGTTTTAGCGAGCAAGACAATCTCGACCGCGAAAAATGAGTCCGGTGAAGTACCGGCAGCATCCTGGGATCACAACATAACAGCCCAGGGAAACCTAGCCGCGCAACATTAGAATATTGCAGTTATAACCTTGGTGCGCATAATGTATATTATGTTAAATGAATAGTATCAGAATGCACTCAGCCACTGTGGCCACCTCATAGCGTGATGTTCATGACACCTCCCCCATGTTATTGGCCAAAACCACTTTTATGGCATTCACGATTACCCGGCAAAATGAAGATGCACTATCAATCGTTTGTTTAGCCTCGGGCATTTCTGTTTTTGATATACTCAAAGTCATTGTCGCAAGGAAAATGTGCAAAGTGACTAAAGATAAATGGAGAATGTTATGATCAGGCAGAAGATTTTACAGCAGCTCCTGGAGTGGATTGAGTGCAATCTCGATCACCCTATCTCAATCGAAGATATCGCACAGAAATCTGGCTACAGTAGACGCAATATTCAACTTCTGTTCAGAAACTTCATGCACATGCCCCTGGGATCATACATCCGCAAACGAAGACTTTGTCGGGCAGCCATTCTTGTCAGACTTACAGCTAAATCAATGCTTGATATTGCACTATCTTTGCATTTTGATTCACAGCAGTCATTCAGCCGCGAATTTAAAAAGTTGTTTGGATGTTCTCCCAGAGAATATCGACTCCGTGACTTTTGGGATCTCACCAACATCTTGCCTCCTTTATTAACGCGTCAGTACCAAAAGACTGATTGCAGATTAATCAATTTACCTGAGACACGTATTTGGGGTAATTCATTTAAATATGACATTGAAATCTCTAACAAACCACCAGATGAAGAAGTAAAACTGCGGCGTAATCATTTATCCAGATGTCTTCAGAATTTGAAGACGGATATCTATTACGTCTCAACATATACACCATCTACAAAATCGGTAGATTTGCTCACAGTTGAAACCTTCGCCGGTACAGTATGCGACCATGCGGATACGGAGATGCCAAAGGAATGGATAACGGCTGGAGGGCTTTATGCCTCTTTCCGCTATGAAGGAGATTGGGAGTATTATGCGAGCTGGGTGCGGAACCTCTATCTGATAGAACTGCCTGCCAGGGGGTTAGTCAGAGTAAACGGTTGTGATATCGAACGTTTTTACTGCAATGAAACTTTTGTAGAAAAGAATAACAACTATGTTGTTTGCGAAATTTTTATCCCCGTTCGCCCGGCTTAGCCTGTATCTATATCTCATTGAGGATTACCCTACCCTGCTACTGTCTAATCAGTATCAGGGTAGGTGTTCAGTAAATAATGGCGTTGTGTGTGTCAACGCCATTATTCTTTATTACAGCGAATTTTTCATTCCTGGAGAAATTATTTTATTGCCTCCTCACCTTCTTCAGTAGCAGCCTCCACTGCGTTAATTGTCACCGTCACTGGCTGCATTTCGTACCCACCATACGTCAGAGTGTTGAATGTGAATGTATATACCCCTGGCTTAGTAGTACTGAATTTACGCGTGATTTTTCCGCTCACAAAATGATCGGCTTTCGATGGCAGGAACTGGTAATCATCCTCCGTCACCCCTTCCGGAGCCTGAATGTCGACCCACATACTCCCCCCAACAGGGTTGCCTGCCGACATCAGAGAGATCTCCAGTGTTGCGGTCGCCACCCCGTCTGCCACCAGAGACTCTACTCGTTCAGGAGAGACCGCAAGTACCGCATTTTTATCATCCGCGACGAATCTGGATTCGGCTGTTTTCGTCGATACCTGACCGTCAGTCCGATTCACTTTCGCGGTTAGCGTATATATCGCCGCTTTAGTGGTAGAGGCGGTGAATACAGCCTGCCCCTGCTCATTGGTTGTTGCAGTCCCGTTCGGCTCCAGGTCTAACGTTGCTGGCTCGGCGCTCAGCGTCACTTCACTATCTTTCACGATATTGTTATTGGCATCAGTAACCGTGACTTTATAAGTCTGTTTGGCTTTACCATCTGCCAGTGCGCGGTTGCCAATCACCTCAATGTTCGAGATGGTTGCCGTAGCCTTGTCGGCCACAAACGTGATGCTCTGCGCATCCGAAGTCTGGTCATTTCCTGCCGTGGCTGTGATTGCATACGTTCCTGCAACCACAGAAACAACACGCAG
The DNA here is from genome assembly GCF_000208565.1 of Escherichia sp. TW09308. Lineage (NCBI taxonomy): Bacteria > Pseudomonadati > Pseudomonadota > Gammaproteobacteria > Enterobacterales > Enterobacteriaceae > Escherichia > Escherichia sp. TW09308. The sequence continues at coordinate 281,870 of NZ_AEME01000001.1, forward strand.
CTCGGCTTTACCTTCATCGTTAGTCTTCACCCAGGTACTCTCGTCATTAAGCGGTGTGACGCCCCGGGGAAGATTAAAGGCGACCATAGTTCCGGGAACAGGGTTGCCGTGTTTATCCTCAACAGTTGCCGTCAGCGTAAAGGCATCATTGCCGTTTGCTGCTTTTTGGGCGGTATCAACCTGAAGGCTTGCCTGGCCAGTTTTGGCATCCGCTTTGAACTTCACCGTGGCAGTCTTCTGGGAGTTTTTCACCGAAGCCGTGATTTTGTGTTCCCCGGCAACGGTTGATATCAGCTCAATATCGGCTTTACCTGCAGCATTCGTTGTTACCTTATTCCCCGTCTTACTGCTCACTCCCTCCGGCAGAGTCAGCGTTACAGTTTGATCCTGCAACGGGTTACCATAGGAATCCGTTACGGTCAGAGTAACCTTGTTGGCAGACTGTCCATCAGCCAGTTGGTTATCAACATTCACTGAAATATCGTGAATGTTAGCCTCAGATGCGTTACCCACAACGTTCAGCAGTAGCGGTTGCGAAGCAGCATCTTTGCCATTCACCCGCGGCCAGATAACCAGTTGGCCGGCTGCAGAGCCTATAGTTAACGTCGTAACATAAGTGCCATCACTTTGTTCCGTCCAGGCTCCTGCCGAAGGTTGCTCCGTCCCTGTGCTGGCTGCGCCACTAATTTCTGGAGCATCAGGTTTCAGACCTCTGACTGGGTTACCGTTCGCATCCTTCGCCGTGAAGATCAGTTGTGTCGTTGTTTTGATCATCGGGGCATCGTTATCAGCTACGAACGTGGAGTTCACTAATGACATCTCCCCGGCGGCAATGGTGACAGAAACCGCCTGTTTCAGAGCGTCAGAGCCATCAACTCGCGGCATGATAGTCAGCTCACCAACTCCCGTTGCGCCAGCAGTCAGCACCGCCGTATAGGTTCCATTGCCCTTATCCGTCCACTGACTGACGGATGGACGCTGCTGGTTGATGTTGTATGCATCACCACCAAATTGTGGTGTTTCAGGCGTAATGCCGGTGATTGCGTTGCCGTATTTATCCGTCATCGTCAGCGTCAGTGTGACGCTTTCACCAACGGTAATCGACGTTTTCGATACCGTCATTTCCGCGTGGTCAACCGAAACAGTACCCGCTTTAACATTAATCGGAGTTGCCTTTGCTGTAGCGTTTTTGCCATCAATCTGCGGCATAATGTTCAACGCGCCTGCCCGTGTTCCCGAACGCAGAATAGCCGTGTATTCGCCGTTGCCTTTATGGCTCCAGCCTGTAACCGAACTACCAGACGCGGCATCACCGGAAAGCGATACACCAAGTTTAGCAGTGTCGATATCGGTAAGCGCATTTCCAAACTGATCTCTGGCGGAGAAAGTCAGTTCCGTTGTGCTTTCAACAGCAAGAACGCTATCTTTTACCGTCAACGTTGAGTTAGAAACCGCCTGATCCCCCGCAACAACGGTCAACTGCGCAGCGTCGGTGGCTGCTGGCTGGCCGTTGAATAGCGGCATGATGTGAAGATCACCCGTCTTTCCGCCGGTAGTCAGCGTAGCAACATAGGAACCGTCGCCTTTCTCAGTCCAACTGGAAACGGTCGCTCCTTCAGACGCGGCACCCGTCAGACTTGCTGACAGGGAAAGACCGCTGATAGCGTTACCATGCGCATCTTTTGCCACAAGCGTCACTGTCGTGCTTTCCCCTGCTTTAATGCGATCCGCTGCAACGGATACTTTCGACTGGCCTGAAGATAAAGCATCAGCTACCACAGTCACTTTAGCCGCATTAGCTGCTGCATCCTGACCGTTGATCTTCGGCATAACAATTAATTCACCCGCCGTAGTACCCAGAGAAATTTGCGCGATCCACGTCCCGTCGCCATTATCCGTCCAGCCTGAGACTGAAGAACCCGCAGCGGCTGCACCCGTTAATGACGGTGTATCTGGAGTAAGGCCGGTCACTGGGTTGTCATAGGCATCTTTTGCCGCCCAGGTTACCGTAAGCGTGCCGCCAACCACCGGTTTATCCGGGTTCAGAGTGATGGTTGAGCGCGCTGCATCAAGCGGTCCGGCAACAAACTTCAGCGTTTGTTGTAACGTGCCCAACTGATACTGCTCGCTAAAGGCACGCACAACAATGTTTCCGGCACGGGTCGAAGAAACCGTGGCGCTGTAGACCCCCGGCTTTATCTCCGAAATGGTGCCAATGGTAACACCGCTGTTGTCCTGTGGAACAAAGCGCAAACGGCTGGCTTCTCCCTCCACCGGGTTGCCATCGGTATCCACCGCAGTAAGCGTCAACGTGTAAGATTTCTGACCATCGGCAATCACATCACCTGACGTCTCATTCACACTCAGAGTCGATTTTGTCACATCCATCATAGTGGCACGCAGTTCAGCCGTGACGGTTTTGCTCATGCCATCAACGCTCACAGTAATGGTTGCTTCACCTGATTGCGTACCGGTGGTGAAGACGGACTTGTACACCCCGGCTTCTGTTTCGGTGATCTCACCCAGTGTTGGCTGTGCCTGTGATTTAGCGGACTTAAGGGCCCGCGTTACGATGTTTCCGGCAGGTTTAAACGTCAGTTCAGTTTTGATCTGATCTTTCATGCCCGTGATTGGCTGTCCCTCGGCGTCTCGCAGAGACAGAACCAGCGGCTTTTGCGCACTCCCGTTAGCAAGCATTTGGATACGGCTCTGGCCATCAAGCGTTAACGTAGTACGATCGGCGCTCATACCCGCTCCGGTAATGACCACCGCTGTCTGCACGCGTTTCGAGGCATTGCCTTTGTTATCGTATGCGACCGCAGAGATCGCGTAATAATTGTCTTTGCCTGCACGATAAGCCGGGAGCGTCACTTGCCACTGGTTACCCTGACCGGTAATTTTACCGCCTGCGGCCAGCAAAGACGGCGCTTCCCATTGCACATTTTTCAGGCCGTGAGTTGCTTTGCTGACCACGAGGCCAAGAGACACCGTCTGCCCGCCCTTACCTTCAATACGGTCTGGCAAGGCAATACGGATCACCTCAGCTTTGCGATACTCAAGAACGATATTGTTATTACGTTCAACCAGATCATAGCGGCTGCCTGCCAGTACCCGACGCTCGCGAATGCTATCCGTATCGAGTTGTTTCTCCAGAGGTTCGCCAATCCGGTAGTTAACTTCCAGGCCAAAGCGAGTGTCATTCTGACCGCTCTTGCCCTGTTTGTGCTCTGCACTCAGTGTCAGAAGAGGCACTGGCGTATAGTTCACCTCGGCAGAAATGGCATGTGGATCTTTCTGGCGTTTATCTTTACCAAACAGACCTACCTCATCGCCATAATACTGTTCATACATCAGGCTTGCGCCAAGCTGCGGCCAGGCCGGTAAATAGCCCTCGGCGCGGATATCCCAACCATTAGCCGGACGCTCCTGATAATCCTCAATATCCGGCGATTTTTTCCAGCCAGATGCCCGGATATAACCGTTGGCGCTCAGTTTCAGATAATCGCGCCAGTATTCCGCACCAACACCAATGCGGGTATGGCTACGGGATAAATCATGATCGATAAATGTGTTCAGCCCCGCCATCCAGTCATTGCCTGAAAAATGACGCCAGCCGAAACCAATATTTGACTGAGTACGATCGTCGGTACGATGTATTGCCCCCTGAGTGAACAGCATATCTGTCGGGGTATCATAAATTGGATAAAGCATTTCCAGCGAAGAGTCCTTCAGCGAGAAATCTTTATCGGCATTCAATTTGACTCGAGCCGTACCATATTTGCCAAGCCACTCCTGGATTTCCTGAGTAGCCTTCGCTGTGGCCATTCCGGTAACAAAATTGCGTGTCGCATCGCTATCCGGCTGACTGCTTAAAAATTTACCGGCATTCGCGGCAAACGACGCGATGTTTTTGTCTGCATTATTGTCAGTAGCAACCGCAGTATTTTCCGTACTTAGACGTGGCAGAGCCGCATTATGCGCTCGCGCCGTCATTGTCGGTGTAAAGGTAACAGCCAGTGGGAAAAGAACCTGAATAGAGATGTTTGCCCACGCCACGCAGTGGGCCAGGGCTGAATAACGAAAACGTGGTTGTTTATAAGCCTTTTTTAAACGTGACATTGAGATAATTTCCTGATGAACGAATTAACGAACATAAGCAAACGCAAATAAAACGTTTGCTTGTCAGAAAAACCGGGTATTTCCCGGTTTCCTTTTCCGCAGAAAAGGAAATACCTTTATGAAAGAAAGCGCATCGTCACCCTGAATATTCAGTGGTTGCGACTACTCGCCGGATGACAGGGCCGGGATTATATTTTTGTTTGTGAGTGCAAATTTAGCTTTTTGTGCAAGCCGTAAAATATATTCTTACGTTCTATTTTTTGCTAAAAAATCGCAGCAACTTCATTATTTAAACAGCGTGAGATGAAATATTTTTGTGGTAGAGCTAATTTGGCTTTTATTGATAGAAACATATTTCACAGTGATAAGGAGATAAAATAGCAAGAACATTTAAATTATAAAATAAAAGCATGCGTTAGAACGCTTAATTAATAAAGTATCTATAAGCGCACCCCTTTTTATCTTCCCGACGCATCAGTTTATATTGTGATGAACATCACAACTTTATGCACCGGAGTGGAAAGTTGCAATAAAAAATATGAAGCAATAATGTTTGCATTGCGCTCGACGCCAAAAAATATCCAATCTTTTCAATATGATAGTTATTTGGCAATCAGAATTTACTTAGTTAACATCTTTCATTTGTCAACCAATTATGGCCTTTAGTTTGCTTATTTTTAGTCAAATCTACTGTCCCTTAATGTGACTTACTTCACTTACATTCACTTATTTTTCTTCGTAAAATTACTTTGGAATTAAGTACAATAAAAAGAGGAAATTTTATGACGTCTGCACTAAAAAAAAGTGTTGTGAGCACATCTATATCCTTAATACTGGCATCAGGTATGGCCGGATTCGCGGCTCATGCAGCAGAAGATGTAAAACTGAAAGCAACAAAAACTAACGTGGCTTTTTCGGATTTTACGCCAACTGAATACAGTACCGAAGGAAAGCCGAATATTATCGTACTGACCATGGATGATCTTGGGTATGGACAACTACCGTTTGATAAAGGGTCTTTTGATCCAAAAACAATAGAAAACAGGGAAGTTGTCAATACCTACAAAATAGGTATTGATAAAGCCATCGAAGCGGCTCAAAAATCAACGCCAACTCTTCTTTCTTTAATGGATGAAGGTGTACGTTTTACTAATGGTTATGTCGCTCACGGTGTTTCTGGTCCATCCCGTGCTGCAATTATGACGGGCCGAGCGCCTGCCCGTTTTGGTGTTTACTCCAATACCGATGCTCAGGATGGTATTCCCCTGACAGAAACTTTCCTGCCCGAATTATTCCAGAATCATGGCTATTACACCGCGGCTGTGGGTAAATGGCATCTGTCTAAAATCAGTAATGTCCCGGTTCCGGAAGATAAACAAACCCGTGACTATCATGACAACTTCACCACATTCTCCGCGGAAGAATGGCAACCACAAAACCGCGGCTTCGATTACTTTATGGGGTTCCATGCAGCGGGAACAGCCTATTACAACTCACCTTCGCTGTTCAAAAATCGTGAACGCGTACCTGCAAAGGGTTATATCAGCGATCAGTTAACGGACGAAGCAATTGGTGTTGTTGACCGGGCTAAAGCACTCGACCAACCATTTATGCTTTATCTGGCTTATAACGCGCCGCATCTGCCGAATGACAATCCAGCACCGGAGCAATATCAGAAGCAATTCAATACCGGTAGCCAAACTGCAGATAATTACTACGCATCGGTTTACTCCGTCGATCAAGGTGTAAAACGGATTCTCGAACAGTTGAAGAAAAATGGTCAGTACGACAACACCATTATTCTCTTTACGTCTGATAATGGTGCGGTCATCGATGGCCCACTACCGCTAAATGGTGCGCAAAAAGGCTATAAGAGTCAGACTTATCCTGGCGGAACGCATACGCCGATGTTCATGTGGTGGAAAGGAAAACTTCAGCCAGGAAATTATGACAAGTTAATTTCTGCTATGGATTTCTACCCTACTGCTCTGGATGCTGCCGATATCAACATTCCAAAAGATCTTAAACTGGACGGCGTTTCATTACTCCCGTGGTTGCAAGATAAGAAGCAAGGCGAACCCCATAAAAACCTGACCTGGGTAACGTCCTACTCTCATTGGTTTGATGAGGAAAATATTCCATTCTGGGATAATTACCATAAATTTGTCCGCCATGAGTCAGATGATTATCCTCACAATCCGAATACCGAGGACTTAAGCCAGTTCTCTTATACGGTGAGAAATAATGATTACTCTCTTGTCTATACCGTGGAAAATAACCAGTTAGGTTTGTACAAACTCACCGATCTACAACAAAAAGAGAATCTCGCTGCTGCTAAACCACAAGTTGTTAAAGAGATGCAAGGTGTGGTAAGCGAGTTTATCAACAGCAGCCAACCGCCGCTTAGTCAGGTGAATCAGGAGAAGTTTAACAATATTAAGAAAGCACTTAGCGATGCCAAATAACTAACCCCTTATGCGGCGGAGATTTTCCGCCGCCTTATTGAGTGAGATAGCAATGCACGTTACAGCCAAGCCCTCCAGTTTTCAATGTAATCTCAAATGTGATTACTGTTTTTATCTTGAAAAAGAGTCGCAATTTAGTCATGAAAAATGGATGGATGACAGCACTCTGAAAGAGTTCATTAAACAATACATTGCTGCCTCAGGTGATCAGGTCTATTTTACCTGGCAAGGCGGCGAACCTACTCTCGCGGGTCTTGATTTTTTTCGTAAGGTTATTCACTACCAACAACGCTATGCTGGGGGAAAAGGTATTCATAATGCGTTACAAACCAATGGTATTTTATTGAATAATGAATGGTGCGCCTTTCTCAAAGAGCATAAGTTTCTGGTCGGTATTTCAATTGATGGCCCGCAAGAATTACATGATCGTTACAGACGCAGTAATTCTGGTAATGGGACATTTGAAAAAGTCATGACGGCAATTGATCGTCTGAAGAAGTATAAGGTTGAGTTTAATACGCTAACTGTCATTAACAATATTAACGTCCAACATCCTCTTGAGGTTTATAACTTTTTAAAATCTATCGGTAGTAAGCATATGCAGTTTATAGAACTACTGGAGACGGGGACACCGAATGTAGATTTTACGGGCAATGGTGAGAATACGTTCAGTATCATCGATTTTTCTGTTCCACCCACCGCCTATGGCAAGTTTATGTCAGCTATTTTTATGCAGTGGGTTAAAAATGATGTTGGTGAAATATTCATTCGCCAGTTTGAAAGTTTTGTCAGCCGTTTTCTGGGAAATGGGCATACTAGCTGTATTTTCCAGGAGTCATGTAAAGACAATCTGGTAGTGGAAAGTAATGGTGATATTTATGAATGCGATCATTTTGTCTACCCGCAATATAAAATTGGCAACATCAATAACGCTGCACTAAAAACGATGAAAAGCGTGCAGTTGACTGCACAAAAAAAGTTGATATCAAAAAAATGCCAGCAATGTGTTTACAAGCCAATTTGTAATGGTGGTTGTCCTAAACATCGCATCACAAAAGTGAATAATGAGGTAGTATCGTACTTCTGTGAAGGTTATAAAATCCTATTTACAACTATGGTGCCATATATGAATGCAATGGTTGAACTCGCTAAAAATAAAGTCCCCCTTTATCACATTATGGATGTCGCAAAACGAATGGAGAGTAATAAATAATACTCCTGCATTCACTCCGGTCATATCATCCTTCTTACGACTTCAGCAGAACACCCGGCACAGACTCAGGCCGGGGGGTTCAGCCATCATTATCTGTTGTTCTGGAGGAGCGTCTTCAGACATGCTTTTGCAATACTCTTGATAATCAAGGGCATGAAAGTAACCAGTACAACAATAATTATCAATACATATCATATAGTTACAGACACTTAAGTAAATTTCATCAGTAAATCATTGCTATAGCCAATCATTGGGTGGCACAATCAAATTTCGTTAATGATAATTGTTCCCATTACCATTTGTATGCTAATTGCAAAGTACCTCTGCTTGCTGAAGCCTTTTTGGCTACGTAAGAATAATAAAACTTCAGTATTATTAATCATTATTATCCTCGCCATGATCCTTGGCGTGGTTAAAATTCAGGTCTGGTTGAATGACTGGAACAATGATTTTTTCAATGCGCTAAGCCAGAAAGAAACCGATAAACTTTGGCAGCTTGTCCTGTGGTTTCCTGCTCTGCTGGGGATCTTCGTATTAATATCCGTTAACAAAACATGGTTAATTAAACTACTGACTATTCGCTGGCGCGAATGGTTAACAGATTACTACCTCAATCGTTGGTTTACAGATAAAAACTACTACTTCACACAGATCTACGGCGAGGATAAGAATACCGATAATCCTGACCAACGTATCGCTGAAGATATCCTTCTATTGATCAGCAAAACACTTAGCCTTTCATTCGGATTCATTCAGTCACTGAGTATGCTGATTACCTTCACCGTTATTCTGTGGCAAAGCGCGGGGACACTCTCATTCACGGTTGGTGGAACGGAGTGGAATATCCAGGGTTATATGGTTTATACCGTCGTGCTCATTGTTATTGGTGGCACGTTGTTTACCCATAAAGTGGGTAAACGTATCCGCCCGCTTAATGTGGAGAAGCAACGTAGCGAAGCGACTTTTCGAACTAACCTTGTGCAGCATAATAAGCAAGCGGAGTTAATTGCATTAAGCAATGCTGAAACGCTGCAACGTCAGGAGTTGAGCGACAATTTTCATACAATAAAAGACAACTGGCACCGTTTAATGAATCGTCAGCGTTGGCTTGACTATTGGCAGAATGTTTATTCACGCTCGCTTAGTGTTCTCCCCTACTTTCTATTGCTACCGCAGTTTATCAGCGGGCAGATCAATTTAGGTGGGCTGATGAAATCACGTCAGGCATTTATGTTGGTATCCAACAATCTGAGTTGGTTTATTTATAAATACGATGAACTTGCAGAGCTGGCAGCGGTTATCGATCGGTTGTATGAATTTCATCAACTTACTGAACAGCGCCCGACAAATAAACCCAAAAATTGCGATCATGCCGTTCTGGTTGCTGATGCCAGTATCCGTACCCCCGATAATAAAGTCATATTAGAAAACCTGAACTTTCATGTTTCTCCAGGTAAATGGCTACTGCTGAAAGGATACTCTGGTGCGGGAAAAACAACGCTGCTTAAAACATTATCCCACTGCTGGCCGTGGTTTAAAGGTGATATTTCTTCTCCTGCAGACAGTTGGTATGTGTCACAAACGCCGTTAATCAAAACCGGCTTACTGAAAGAGAACATTTGTAAAGCACTTCCGCACCCTATAGACGATGAGCCGTTGAGCGAGGTGTTGCATCAGGTTGGGCTGGGTAAATTGGCTACGCGCATTAATAACCACGATCGTTGGGGAGATATTCTTTCCAGCGGCGAAAAACAACGTATTGCGCTGGCTCGGTTAATTTTACGACGTCCGAAATGGATATTTCTCGACGAAACAACGTCACATCTGGAGGAGCAAGAGGCTATCCGTTTACTGCGTTTAGTGCGCGAAAAATTACCTGAAAGCGGTGTGATTATGGTGACCCATCAGCCTGGTGTTTGGGATCTGGCGGATGATATTTGTGACATTAGCGCGGTTTTATAAAAACGATAAATGCCCTGCTATACGGAGATAAAAATAAATGAAGCGAGTTCTTATTTCTGGCGTCATTTTATGTGGCGCTGGCGCTGATATGGCGCAGGCCGTCGACGACAAAGACAAGTATATGCCTGTTTTTGAAGAGATGACAGTCTATGCCCCTGTCCCTGTGCCCGTAAACGGTAACACGCATTACACCAGTGAAAGCATCGAGCGTTTACCGGCAGGTAATGGCAATATCAGCGATTTATTAAAAACAAACCCAGCGGTGCGTATGGATTCAACGCAAAGCACCTCGTTGAATCAGGGGGAGATCCGCCCGGAGAAAATATCCATTCACGGTGCATCGCCCTACCAGAATGCCTATTTGATTGATGGTATTAGCGCCACCAATAACCTGAACCCGGCGAATGAATCGGATGCCAGCAGTGCAACCAATATTAGCGGGATGTCACAGGGTTATTATCTTGATGTCAGCTTACTGGACAATGTCACGCTTTATGACAGTTTTGTTCCGGTTGAATTTGGTCACTTTAATGGTGGGGTGATAGATGCAAAGATCAAACGCTTTAATGCTGATGATGACAGCGTAAAGCTGAGTTATCGCACAACGCGTTCGGACTGGTTAACGTCTCATATCGATGAGAATAACAAGAATGCATTTAACCAGGGGGCTTCAGGAAGTATTTATTATTCTCCCGACTTTAAAAAGAACTTTTACACCTTGTCATTTAATCAAGAACTCACTGATAACTTTGGCGTGACTGCTGGTTTCTCTCGCCGCCAGTCTGACATTATCCGCGCAGATTATGTTTCGAATGACGGTATTGTTGCAGGTCGGGCGCAGTATAAAAACGTTATCGATACAGCATTAAGTAAATTTACCTGGTTTGCCAGTGAGCGTTTTACCCACGATTTAACCTTTAAATATACCGGTTCTCGCCGGGATTATAATACCAGCACCTTCCCCGAGTCTGACCGCGAAATGGGCAACAAATCTTATGGCCTGGCATGGGATATGGACACACAACTCGTATGGGCCAAACTGCATACCACTGTCGGCTGGGATCATATCAGTGACTATACCCGTCACGACCATGACATTTGGTACACCGAACTCTCATGCACATATGGTGATATTACAGGACGTTGCACCCGTGGCGGGCTGGGGCATATTTCGCAGGCTGTTGATAATTACACCTTCAAAACACGACTTGACTGGCAAAAAGTTGAAGTGGGCAATTTCTCGCATCAGCCTTACTTCGGTGCGGAATACATCTATTCCGATGCATGGACTGAACGCCATAATCAGTCTGAATCTTATGTAATTAATGCCGCAGGAAAGAAAACTAACCATACCATTTACCATAAAGGTAAAGGTAGCCTTGGAATTGACAACTACACGCTGTACATCGCGGACCGTATTAGCTGGCGCAATGTGTCGCTGATGCCTGGCGTGCGTTATGACTATGACAACTACCTGTCAAACCACAATATCTCTCCCCGCTTTATGACGGAATGGGATATTTTCGCTGATCAAACCTCAATAATTACCGCCGGATATAACCGCTATTATGGCGGAAATATTCTCGATATGGAGTTACGAGACATCCGTAATAGTTGGACAGAATCAATTTCAGGCAATAAAACTCTCACCCGTTATCAGGATTTGAAAACACCCTATAATGACGAACTGGCAATAGGTTTGCAGCAAAAGATCGGTAATAACGTTATTGCGCGGGCAAACTATGTTTACCGTGAGGCGCATGATCAAATCAGTAAAAGTAGTCGTACCGACAGCACAACGAAAACAACGATTACTGAGTATAACAATGACGGTAAAACTAAAACCCATTCGTTCAACGTGAGTTTTGAACTGACAGAACCTCTGCATGTCAGCCAGGTGGCTATTAATCCGCAAATTGTCTTCAGCTATATCAAGAGCAAAGGCAATTTGTCATTGAATAATGGTTATGAAGAGAGCAATACCGATGATAACAAGGTAGTTTACAACGGTAAACTTGTCTCTTATGACAGCGTCCCGGTGGCGGATTTTAATAACCCGTTAAAGATTTCCTTAAATATGGATTTCACTCATCAACCAAGCGGACTGGTGTGGGCGAATACACTGGCCTGGCAAGAAGCACGCAAAGCTCGCATCATTCTGAGTAAGACGAACGCGCAATACATCAGCGAATATTCAGATTACAAGCAGTACGTTGACGAGAAACTGGATAACAGCCTGACCTGGGATACCCGTTTATCCTGGACACCCCAATTTCTTAAGCAGCAAAACCTGACGATTAGCGCCGACATTCTGAATGTGCTGGATAGCAAAACCGCTGTTGATACAACAACCGCCGGTGTGGCGACTTACGCCAGCGGTCGTACTTTCTGGCTTGATGTCAGCATGAAATTTTAAAACTTCGGATTTTACTTTACCGGGTAAATTCACCTGGTTTTCGCATGGAGATGATTATGAGAAACCTCTGTTTCTTACTGACTTTAGTGGCAACACTGTTGTTGCTTCCTGGACGACTTATTGCCGCGGCATTACCACAGGATGACAAGTTAATTACCGGGCAACTGGAAAATGGCTTGCGATATATGATCTATCCACATTCACACCCTAAGGATCAAGTGAATTTGTGGCTGCAAATTCATACCGGTTCATTGCAGGAAGAGGACAACGAGCGCGGCGTGGCGCATTTTGTTGAGCATATGATGTTTAACGGTACAAAAAGCTGGCCTGGTAATAAAGTCATCGAAACTTTTGAATCGATGGGGCTGCGTTTTGGCCGCGATGTTAATGCCTATACCAGCTATGACGAAACGGTGTATCAGGTAAGTTTGCCAACAACGCAGAAACAAAATTTGCAAAAAGTGATGGCAATCTTCAGTGAATGGAGCAATGCCGCCACCTTTGAAAAACACGAAGTAGACGCTGAACGTGGCGTAATTACCGAGGAATGGCGCGCGCATCAGGATGTTAAATGGCGCACATCTCAGGCGCGTCGCCCTTTCCTGTTGGCAAATACACGCAATTTAGACCGTGAACCGATCGGTTTGATGGATATTGTCGCAACGGTCGCGCCGGAACAACTGCGCCAATTTTATCAACGCTGGTATCAGCCGAATAATATGACCTTTATCGTCGTTGGTGATATCGACAGTAAAGAAGCGCTGGCGTTGATAAAGGAAAATTTAGGTAAACTTCCGGCAAACAAAGCGGCTGAAAATCGCGTATGGCCAACGGAAGCAGAAAACCGCCGGCGCTTTAATATCATTAATGATAAAGAAAATCGGGTGAACGGTATCGCACTCTATTATCGCATGCCAATGGTTCAGGTGACCGATGAACAAAGCTTTGTCGAACAGGCAGAATGGAGCATGTTGGTTCAGTTGTTTAATCAGCGATTACTGGAACGGATCCAGTCCGGTGAGTTGAAGACTATTTCCGGTGGCACCGCGCGCAGTATTAAAATTGCGCCTGATTATCAGTCGCTGTTTTTCCGTGTAAATGCGCGGGACGATAATATGCAGGATGCTGCGAATGCATTAATGGCAGAACTGGCAACTATCGACCAACATGGTTTTTCCGTTGCAGAGCTTGATGATGTAAAAGCCACCCGTCTGACCTGGCTGAAAAATGCGGCTGAGCAACAGGCTGAACGCGATCTGCGGATGCTGACCAGCCGCCTGGCATCCAGCTCGTTAAATAATACGCCATTCCTTTCACCGGAAGAGACATACCAGCTTTCTAAACGCCTGTGGCCACAAATTACCGTGCAAAGCCTGGCGAAAAAATGGCAGCAATTAAGAAAGAACCAGGACACATTTTGGGAACAAATGGTCAACAATGATACTGCAGCCCAAAAAGCATTATCTCCTTCAGCCATTACGGCGCTGGAAAATGAATATGCCAACAAGAAACTGGCGGCTTATGTCTTCCCTGGCAGAAATTTATCTTTAACGGTAAACGCTGATCCGCAAGCAAAAATAACCAGCCAAAAAAGACTGGCTGAAAATCTGACGTCACTGACCCTTTCTAATGGCGCAAACGTCATTCTGGCAAAATCTACGGGCGAAGAAGAAAAGCTGCAAATTATTGCCGTCTCTGATAAAGGCGATTTGAGTTTCCCTGCGGGACAAAAATCACTTATTGCGCTGGCAAATAAAGCCGTTAGCGGTAGCGGAGTTGGCGATCTCTCCTCTTCCAGCCTGAAACGCTGGAGCGCAGAAAACTCAGTGACCATGAGCAGTAAAGTCAGTGGCTTGAATACACTACTGTCTGTTAGCGCACGGGCTAATAATCCTGAACCCGGTTTTCAGTTAATTAACCAGCGGATCACCCGCAGCACAATTAACGACAACATTTGGTCATCGTTACAAAATGCTCAAATTCAAGCGTTGAGAACGCTCGATCAACGCCCGGCAGAGAAATTCGCTCAGCAGATGTACGAAACACGCTATGCCGATGAGCGCACGAAATTACTGCAAGAAAAACAGATTGCACAGTTTTCTGCCGCAGACGCATTGGCTGCCGATCGTCAGTTGTTTTCTTCCCCAGCAGATATCACTTTTGTGATTGTCGGTAATGTGGCAGAAAACAAACTCCTGCCGTTAATTACGCGTTACTTAGGATCAATCAAACGTTCTGATTCAGCATTGGCAGCAGGTAAACCATTAACCCGCGCGACGGATAACGCGGCTGTTACTGTAAAAGAACAAAATGAACCTGTAGCACAAGTTTCACAGTGGACGCGGTATGATCCCCGGACACCTATTAACCTGGCGACACGCATGGCACTGGATGCATTCAACGTCGCATTGGCAAAAGATCTGCGGATAAATATTCGTGAACAGGCATCCGGAGCATACAGCGTTTCTTCTCGTCTCTCGGTTGATCCTAAGGCCAAAGATATCAGCTATTTGCTGGCTTTCACCTGTCAACCTGAACGTCATAGCGAACTGTTAACATTGGCGAATAAGGTAATGACTAAACGTCTGACTAAAGGGATCAGTCAGCAAGAGCTGGACGAATATCAGCAAAATATTCAACGCAGCCTCGATATTCAGCAAAATAGCGTTCAGCAATTAGCGAACACTATTGTGAATAGTATTATTCAATATGATGATCCTGCTGTGTGGATGACGCAGGAGAAAGTGTTAAAGAATATGACTGTGGAAAATGTTAATGCTACAGTTAAAGAATATCTGAGTAAACCCGCGAATACCTACACTGGAGTATTGCTGCCAAAATAATAACTTACCCCCGCCAACTTTGTTGGCGGGGTATTCTGTATAATTAACGTGTTTGTTTGACAACCTTTGAAAGTTTTTCAAAAAATTAACCGCGAACTAATAATGATATTTTAAAGGCCAATTTTTATGTGATAATTTCGGAGGGTAATAGAACGGACTAAAATAACAATAAAAAGAGTGATGTTATCATTGATTATCTTCCTATCTTATTGTTTTTACTTGTCAAAATAAAAAATCCATTTTCAAACAACAAAATAAAATTAGGATTTTGTTATTTGAAACCGAGGCCTTTACGCTTGCTTACTTTATCAATAAATCCTACTTTTTTTAATGCGTTCCAATCATTTTAAGGAGTTTGAAATGGATAAGAAGCAAGTAACGGATTTAAGGTCTGAACTACTCGATTCACGTTTTGGCGCGAAATCTATTTCCACTATCGCGGAATCGAAACGTTTTCCGCTGCATGAAATGCGCGATGATATCGCCTTCCAGATTATCAATGATGAATTATACCTGGATGGCAATGCCCGACAAAACCTCGCCACATTTTGTCAGACCTGGGACGATGAAAATGTTCATAAGCTGATGGATCTGTCGATCAATAAAAACTGGATCGATAAAGAAGAATATCCGCAGTCCGCAGCAATTGATCGCCGATAACATTTGACGCAATGCGCAATAAAAGGGCATCATTTGATGCCCTTTTTGCACGCTTTCGTACCAGAACCTGGCTCATCAGTGATTTTCTTTGTCATAATCATTGCTGAGACAGGCTCTGTTGAGGGCGTATAATCCGAAAAGCGAATACGCGTTTCGATTTGGTTTGCCTCGCGATCGCGGGGTGAAAATGTTTGTAGAATACTTCTGACAGGTTGGTTTATGAGTGCGAATACCGAAGCTCAAGGAAGCGGGCGCGGCCTGGAAGCGATGAAGTGGGTCGTTGTGGTGGCATTGCTCCTGGTGGCAATTGTCGGCAATTACCTTTATCGCGACATTATGCTGCCGCTGCGTGCGCTGGCCGTAGTAATTCTGATTGCTGCAGCGGGTGGTGTCGCGCTGTTAACGACAAAAGGTAAAGCAACCGTTGCTTTTGCCCGTGAAGCGCGTACCGAAGTCCGTAAGGTCATTTGGCCGACTCGCCAGGAAACATTGCACACCACGCTGATTGTGGCTGCGGTTACCGCAGTAATGTCACTGATCCTGTGGGGACTGGATGGTATTCTGGTTCGCCTGGTATCCTTTATCACTGGCCTGAGGTTCTGAGATGTCTGAAGCTCCTAAAAAGCGCTGGTACGTCGTTCAGGCGTTTTCCGGTTTTGAAGGCCGCGTAGCAACATCGCTGCGTGAGCATATCAAATTACACAACATGGAAGAGTTGTTTGGCGAAGTCATGGTCCCGACTGAAGAAGTCGTTGAGATCCGTGGCGGTCAGCGTCGCAAAAGCGAACGCAAATTCTTCCCTGGCTACGTCCTCGTTCAGATGGTGATGAACGATGCGAGCTGGCACCTGGTGCGCAGCGTACCGCGTGTGATGGGCTTCATCGGCGGTACTTCCGATCGTCCGGCGCCAATCAGCGATAAAGAAGTCGATGCGATTATGAACCGCCTGCAGCAGGTTGGTGATAAGCCGCGTCCGAAAACGCTGTTTGAACCAGGTGAAATGGTTCGTGTTAATGATGGTCCGTTCGCTGACTTCAACGGTGTCGTTGAAGAGGTTGATTACGAGAAGTCTCGTCTGAAAGTCTCTGTTTCTATCTTTGGTCGTGCGACCCCGGTAGAACTGGACTTCAGCCAGGTTGAAAAAGCCTAACACAGCGATCAAAAAAGCGGCGATTAAATCGTTGCACAAGGCGCGAGATTGGAATACAATTTCGCGCCTTTTGTTTTTATGGGCCTTGCCCGTAAAACGATTTTTTATATCACGGGGAGCCTCTCTGAGGCGCTATTACCCAACTTGAGGAATTTATAATGGCTAAGAAAGTACAAGCCTATGTCAAGCTGCAGGTTGCGGCTGGTATGGCTAACCCGAGTCCGCCAGTAGGTCCGGCTCTGGGTCAGCAGGGCGTAAACATCATGGAATTCTGCAAAGCGTTCAACGCAAAAACTGATTCCATCGAAAAAGGTCTGCCGATTCCGGTAGTTATCACCGTTTACGCTGACCGTTCTTTCACTTTCGTTACCAAGACTCCGCCGGCAGCAGTTCTGCTGAAAAAAGCGGCTGGTATCAAGTCTGGTTCCGGTAAGCCGAACAAAGACAAAGTGGGTAAAATTTCCCGCGCTCAGTTGCAGGAAATCGCGCAGACCAAAGCTGCCGACATGACCGGTGCCGACATTGAAGCGATGACTCGCTCCATCGAAGGTACTGCACGTTCCATGGGCCTGGTAGTGGAGGACTAAGAAATGGCTAAACTGACCAAGCGCATGCGTGTTATCCGCGAGAAAGTTGATGCGACCAAACAGTACGACATCAACGAAGCTATCGCTCTGCTGAAAGAGCTGGCGACTGCTAAATTCGTAGAAAGCGTGGACGTTGCTGTTAACCTCGGCATCGACGCTCGTAAATCTGACCAGAACGTACGTGGCGCAACTGTACTGCCGCACGGTACTGGCCGTTCCGTTCGCGTAGCCGTATTTACCCAGGGCGCAAATGCTGAAGCTGCTAAAGCTGCAGGCGCTGAGCTGGTAGGTATGGAAGATCTGGCTGATCAGATCAAGAAAGGCGAAATGAACTTTGACGTTGTTATTGCTTCTCCGGATGCAATGCGCGTTGTTGGCCAACTGGGCCAGGTTCTGGGTCCGCGCGGCCTGATGCCAAACCCGAAAGTGGGTACTGTAACGCCGAACGTAGCTGAAGCGGTTAAAAACGCTAAAGCTGGCCAGATCCGTTACCGTAACGACAAAAACGGCATCATCCACACCACCATCGGTAAAGTGGACTTTGACGCTGACAAACTGAAAGAAAACCTGGAAGCTCTGCTGGTTGCGCTGAAAAAAGCAAAACCTACTCAGGCGAAAGGCGTGTACATCAAGAAAGTTAGCATCTCCACCACCATGGGTGCAGGTGTTGCAGTTGACCAGGCTGGCCTGAGCGCTTCTGCAAACTAATGCCTTTACGTGGGCGGTGATTTTGTCTACAATCTTACCCCCACGTACGTTAACGAAAGTTAGCGGCTAAAAAGATTTGTTCGTTGGAGCCTGGCCTAATCCAGGCCTCCGTCGAAGACCGCAGGTGTTTCGTAAGAGACTTAATACCCTGCGTAGACGGTGACAGAACGCTAAGATTATTCTTTTATATTCTGGCTTGTTTCTGCTCACCGTAATTAAGACGCTCTCTCCGTTTGGAGGAGTGAAGTGAGTTCCAGAGATTTTCTCTGGCAAACATCCAGGAGCAAAGCTAATGGCTTTAAATCTTCAAGACAAACAAGCGATTGTTGCTGAAGTCAGCGAAGTAGCCAAAGGCGCGCTGTCTGCAGTAGTTGCGGATTCCCGTGGCGTAACTGTAGATAAAATGACTGAACTGCGTAAAGCAGGTCGCGAAGCTGGCGTATACATGCGTGTTGTTCGTAACACCCTGCTGCGTCGTGCTGTTGAAGGTACTCCGTTCGAGTGCCTGAAAGATGCGTTTGTTGGTCCGACCCTTATTGCATACTCTATGGAACACCCGGGCGCTGCTGCTCGTCTGTTCAAAGAGTTCGCGAAAGCGAATGCAAAATTTGAGGTCAAAGCCGCTGCCTTTGAAGGTGAGCTGATCCCGGCGTCTCAGATCGACCGCCTGGCAACTCTGCCGACCTACGAAGAAGCAATTGCACGCCTGATGGCAACCATGAAAGAAGCTTCGGCTGGCAAACTGGTTCGTACTCTGGCTGCTGTACGCGATGCGAAAGAAGCTGCTTAATCGCAGTTATCTGTTTAACGCATTCGCTTACGTATAAACTTATTCTGATATTCAGGAACAATTTAAATGTCTATCACTAAAGATCAAATCATTGAAGCAGTTGCAGCTATGTCTGTAATGGACGTTGTAGAACTGATCTCTGCAATGGAAGAAAAATTCGGTGTTTCCGCTGCTGCTGCTGTAGCTGTAGCTGCTGGCCCGGTTGAAGCTGCTGAAGAAAAAACTGAATTCGACGTAATTCTGAAAGCTGCTGGCGCTAACAAAGTTGCTGTTATCAAAGCAGTACGTGGCGCAACTGGCCTGGGTCTGAAAGAAGCTAAAGACCTGGTAGAATCTGCTCCGGCTGCTCTGAAAGAAGGCGTGAGCAAAGATGACGCTGAAGCACTGAAAAAAGCTCTGGAAAGAAGCTGGCGCTGAAGTTGAAGTTAAATAAGCCAACCCTTCCGGTTGCAGCCTGAGGAATCAGGCTGATGGCTGGTGACTTTTTAGTCACCAGCCTTTTTGCGCTGTAAGGCGCCAGTAGCGTTTCACACTGTTTGACTACTGCTGTGCCTTTCAATGCTTGTTTCTATCGACGACTTAATATACTGCGACAGAGCGTCCGCTCTGTGTAAATCGCAATGAAATGGTTTAAGCGTGATAGCAACAGGCATTGCGGAAAGTATCCATTTTCCGGTCAACAAAATAGTGTTGCACAAACTGTCCGCTCAATGGACAGATGGGTCGACTTGTCAGCGAGCTGAGGAACCCTATGGTTTACTCCTATACCGAGAAAAAACGTATTCGTAAGGATTTTGGTAAACGTCCACAAGTTCTGGATGTGCCTTATCTCCTTTCTATCCAGCTTGACTCGTTTCAGAAATTTATCGAGCAAGATCCTGAAGGGCAGTATGGTCTGGAAGCTGCTTTCCGTTCCGTGTTCCCGATTCAGAGCTACAGCGGTAATTCCGAGCTGCAATACGTCAGCTACCGCCTTGGCGAACCGGTGTTTGACGTCCAGGAATGTCAAATCCGTGGCGTGACCTATTCCGCACCGCTGCGCGTTAAACTGCGTCTGGTGATCTATGAGCGCGAAGCGCCGGAAGGCACCGTAAAAGACATTAAAGAACAAGAAGTCTACATGGGCGAAATTCCGCTCATGACTGACAACGGTACTTTTGTTATCAATGGTACTGAGCGTGTTATCGTTTCCCAGTTGCACCGTAGTCCGGGCGTCTTCTTCGACTCCGACAAAGGTAAAACCCACTCTTCGGGTAAAGTACTGTATAACGCGCGTATTATTCCTTACCGTGGTTCCTGGCTGGACTTCGAATTCGATCCGAAGGACAACCTGTTCGTACGTATCGACCGTCGCCGTAAACTGCCTGCGACCATCATTCTGCGTGCCCTGAACTACACCACTGAACAGATCCTCGACCTGTTCTTCGAAAAAGTTATTTTCGAAATCCGTGATAACAAGCTGCAGATGGAACTGGTGCCGGAACGCCTGCGTGGTGAAACCGCATCTTTTGACATCGAAGCTAACGGTAAAGTGTACGTAGAAAAAGGCCGCCGTATTACTGCGCGCCACATTCGCCAACTGGAAAAAGACGACGTAAAACTGATCGAAGTCCCGGTTGAGTACATCGCAGGTAAAGTAGTTGCTAAAGACTATATTGATGAGTCTACCGGCGAGCTGATCTGCGCAGCGAACATGGAGCTGAGCCTGGATCTGCTGGCTAAGCTGAGCCAGTCTGGTCACAAGCGTATCGAAACGCTGTTCACCAACGATCTGGATCACGGCCCGTATATCTCTGAAACCTTACGTGTCGACCCAACTAATGACCGTCTGAGCGCACTGGTAGAAATCTACCGTATGATGCGTCCTGGCGAGCCGCCGACTCGTGAAGCCGCTGAAAGCCTGTTTGAGAACCTGTTCTTCTCCGAAGACCGCTATGACCTGTCTGCGGTTGGTCGTATGAAGTTCAACCGTTCTCTGCTGCGTGAAGAAATTGAAGGTTCTGGTATCCTGAGCAAAGACGACATCATTGATGTTATGAAAAAGCTCATTGATATCCGTAACGGTAAAGGCGAAGTCGATGATATCGACCACCTCGGCAACCGTCGTATCCGTTCTGTTGGCGAAATGGCGGAAAACCAGTTCCGCGTTGGCCTGGTACGTGTAGAGCGTGCGGTGAAAGAGCGTCTGTCTCTGGGCGATCTGGATACCCTGATGCCTCAGGACATGATCAACGCCAAGCCGATTTCTGCAGCAGTGAAAGAGTTCTTTGGTTCCAGTCAGTTGTCTCAGTTTATGGACCAGAACAACCCACTGTCTGAGATTACGCACAAACGTCGTATCTCCGCACTCGGCCCAGGCGGTCTGACCCGTGAACGCGCAGGCTTCGAGGTTCGAGACGTACACCCGACTCACTACGGTCGCGTATGTCCAATCGAAACCCCTGAAGGTCCGAACATCGGTCTGATCAACTCCCTGTCCGTGTACGCACAGACTAACGAATACGGCTTCCTTGAGACTCCGTATCGTAAAGTAACCGACGGTGTTGTAACTGACGAAATTCACTACCTGTCTGCTATCGAAGAAGGCAACTACGTTATCGCCCAGGCGAACTCCAACCTGGATGAAGAAGGCCACTTCGTAGAAGATCTGGTAACCTGCCGTAGCAAAGGCGAATCCAGCTTGTTCAGCCGCGACCAGGTTGACTACATGGACGTATCCACCCAGCAGGTGGTATCCGTCGGTGCGTCCCTGATCCCGTTCCTTGAACACGATGACGCCAACCGTGCATTGATGGGTGCGAACATGCAACGTCAGGCCGTTCCGACTCTGCGTGCTGATAAGCCGCTGGTTGGTACTGGTATGGAACGTGCTGTTGCCGTTGACTCCGGTGTAACTGCGGTTGCTAAACGTGGTGGTGTCGTTCAGTACGTGGATGCTTCCCGTATCGTTATCAAAGTTAACGAAGACGAGATGTACCCGGGCGAAGCAGGTATCGACATCTACAACCTGACCAAATACACCCGTTCTAACCAGAACACCTGTATCAACCAGATGCCTTGCGTGTCTCTGGGTGAGCCGGTTGAGCGTGGTGATGTGCTGGCTGATGGCCCGTCCACCGACCTCGGTGAACTGGCGCTCGGTCAGAACATGCGCGTAGCGTTCATGCCGTGGAATGGTTACAACTTCGAAGACTCCATCCTCGTATCCGAGCGTGTTGTTCAGGAAGACCGTTTCACCACCATCCACATCCAGGAGCTGGCGTGTGTGTCTCGTGACACCAAGCTGGGGCCAGAAGAGATCACCGCTGATATCCCGAACGTGGGTGAAGCTGCGCTCTCCAAACTGGATGAATCCGGTATCGTTTACATTGGTGCGGAAGTGACCGGTGGCGACATTCTGGTTGGTAAGGTAACGCCGAAAGGTGAAACCCAACTGACCCCAGAAGAGAAACTGTTGCGTGCGATCTTCGGTGAGAAAGCGTCTGACGTTAAAGACTCTTCTCTACGTGTACCAAACGGTGTATCCGGTACGGTTATCGACGTTCAGGTCTTTACTCGCGATGGCGTAGAAAAAGACAAACGTGCGTTGGAAATCGAAGAAATGCAGCTCAAACAGGCGAAGAAAGACCTGTCTGAAGAACTGCAGATCCTCGAAGCGGGTCTGTTCAGCCGTATCCGAGCTGTGCTGGTAGCCGGTGGTGTTGAAGCTGAGAAGCTCGACAAACTGCCGCGCGATCGCTGGCTGGAACTGGGCCTGACCGACGAAGAGAAACAAAATCAGCTAGAACAACTGGCTGAGCAGTATGACGAACTGAAACACGAGTTCGAGAAGAAACTCGAAGCGAAACGCCGCAAAATCACCCAGGGTGACGATCTGGCACCGGGCGTGCTGAAGATTGTTAAGGTATATCTGGCGGTTAAACGCCGTATCCAGCCTGGTGACAAGATGGCAGGTCGTCACGGTAACAAGGGTGTAATTTCTAAGATCAACCCGATCGAAGATATGCCTTACGATGAAAACGGTACGCCGGTAGACATCGTACTGAACCCGCTGGGCGTACCGTCTCGTATGAACATCGGTCAGATTCTGGAAACCCACCTGGGTATGGCTGCTAAAGGTATCGGTGACAAGATCAATGCCATGCTGAAACAGCAGCAGGAAGTCGCGAAACTGCGCGAGTTCATCCAGCGTGCCTACGATCTGGGCGCTGACGTTCGTCAGAAAGTTGACCTGAGTACCTTCAGCGATGAAGAAGTGATGCGCCTGGCTGAAAACCTGCGCAAAGGTATGCCGATCGCAACGCCGGTATTCGACGGTGCGAAAGAAGCGGAAATTAAAGAGCTTCTGAAACTTGGCGACCTGCCGACTTCTGGTCAGATCACCCTGTACGACGGCCGCACTGGTGAACAGTTCGAACGCCCGGTAACCGTAGGTTACATGTACATGCTGAAACTGAACCACCTGGTCGACGACAAGATGCACGCGCGTTCTACCGG
This sequence comes from Escherichia sp. TW09308, assembly GCF_000208565.1. Taxonomy (NCBI): domain Bacteria; kingdom Pseudomonadati; phylum Pseudomonadota; class Gammaproteobacteria; order Enterobacterales; family Enterobacteriaceae; genus Escherichia; species Escherichia sp. TW09308. The sequence goes on from NZ_AEME01000001.1 coordinate 305,280, forward strand.
TTCTTACAGCCTGGTTACTCAGCAGCCGCTGGGTGGTAAGGCACAGTTCGGTGGTCAGCGTTTCGGGGAGATGGAAGTGTGGGCGCTGGAAGCATACGGCGCGGCATACACCCTGCAGGAAATGCTCACCGTTAAGTCTGATGACGTGAACGGTCGTACCAAGATGTATAAGAACATCGTGGACGGCAACCATCAGATGGAACCGGGCATGCCAGAATCCTTCAACGTATTGTTGAAAGAGATTCGTTCGCTGGGTATCAACATCGAACTGGAAGACGAGTAATTCTCGCTCAAACAGGTCACTGCTGTCGGGGTAAAACCCGGCAGCGGATTGTGCTAACTCCGACGGGAGCAAATCCGTGAAAGATTTATTAAAGTTTCTGAAAGCGCAGACTAAAACCGAAGAGTTTGATGCGATCAAAATTGCTCTGGCTTCGCCAGACATGATCCGTTCATGGTCTTTCGGTGAAGTTAAAAAGCCGGAAACCATCAACTACCGTACGTTCAAACCAGAACGTGACGGCCTTTTCTGCGCCCGTATCTTTGGGCCGGTAAAAGATTACGAGTGCCTGTGCGGTAAGTACAAGCGCCTGAAACACCGCGGCGTCATCTGTGAGAAGTGCGGCGTTGAAGTGACCCAGACTAAAGTACGCCGTGAGCGTATGGGTCACATCGAGCTGGCTTCTCCGACTGCGCACATTTGGTTCCTGAAATCGCTGCCGTCCCGTATCGGTCTGCTGCTCGATATGCCGCTGCGTGATATCGAACGCGTACTGTACTTCGAATCCTATGTTGTTATCGAAGGCGGTATGACCAACCTGGAACGTCAACAGATCCTGACTGAAGAACAGTATCTGGATGCGCTGGAAGAGTTCGGTGATGAATTCGACGCGAAGATGGGTGCGGAAGCTATTCAGGCACTGCTGAAGAGCATGGATCTGGAGCAAGAGTGTGAAACTCTGCGTGAAGAGCTGAACGAAACCAACTCCGAAACCAAGCGTAAAAAACTGACCAAGCGTATCAAACTGCTGGAAGCATTCGTTCAGTCTGGTAACAAGCCAGAGTGGATGATCCTGACCGTTCTGCCGGTTCTGCCGCCAGATCTGCGTCCGCTGGTTCCGCTGGATGGTGGTCGTTTCGCGACTTCTGACCTGAACGATCTGTATCGTCGCGTCATTAACCGTAACAACCGTTTGAAACGTCTGCTGGATCTGGCAGCGCCGGACATCATCGTACGTAACGAAAAACGTATGCTGCAGGAAGCGGTTGATGCCCTGCTGGATAACGGTCGTCGCGGTCGTGCGATCACCGGTTCTAACAAGCGTCCTCTGAAATCTTTGGCCGACATGATCAAAGGTAAACAGGGTCGTTTCCGTCAGAACCTGCTCGGTAAACGTGTTGACTACTCCGGTCGTTCTGTAATCACCGTAGGTCCATACCTGCGTCTGCATCAGTGCGGTCTGCCGAAGAAAATGGCGCTGGAGCTGTTCAAACCGTTCATCTACGGCAAGCTGGAACTGCGTGGTCTTGCTACCACCATCAAAGCTGCTAAGAAAATGGTTGAACGTGAAGAAGCTGTCGTTTGGGATATCCTGGACGAAGTTATCCGCGAACACCCGGTACTGCTGAACCGTGCACCGACTCTGCACCGTCTGGGTATCCAGGCATTTGAGCCGGTACTGATCGAAGGTAAAGCTATCCAGCTACACCCGCTGGTTTGTGCGGCATATAACGCCGACTTCGATGGTGACCAGATGGCTGTTCACGTACCGCTGACGCTGGAAGCCCAGCTCGAAGCGCGTGCGCTGATGATGTCTACCAACAACATCCTGTCTCCGGCGAACGGCGAACCAATCATCGTTCCGTCTCAGGACGTTGTGCTGGGTCTGTACTACATGACCCGTGACTGTGTTAACGCCAAAGGCGAAGGCATGGTGCTGACTGGCCCGAAAGAAGCTGAGCGTATTTATCGCGCTGGCCTGGCCTCTCTGCATGCGCGCGTTAAAGTGCGTATCACCGAGTATGAAAAAGATGCTAACGGTGAATTAGTCGCGAAAACCAGCCTGAAAGACACGACCGTTGGCCGTGCCATTCTGTGGATGATTGTACCGAAAGGTCTGCCTTACTCCATCGTCAACCAGGCGCTGGGTAAAAAAGCAATCTCCAAAATGCTGAACACCTGCTACCGCATTCTCGGTCTGAAACCGACCGTTATTTTTGCGGACCAGATCATGTACACCGGCTTTGCATATGCAGCGCGTTCCGGTGCATCTGTTGGTATCGATGACATGGTCATCCCGGAGAAGAAACACGAAATCATCTCCGAGGCAGAAGCAGAAGTTGCTGAAATTCAGGAGCAGTTCCAGTCTGGTCTGGTAACTGCGGGCGAACGCTACAACAAAGTTATCGATATCTGGGCTGCGGCGAACGATCGTGTATCCAAAGCGATGATGGATAACCTGCAAACTGAAACCGTTATTAACCGTGACGGTCAGGAAGAGAAGCAGGTTTCCTTCAACAGCATCTACATGATGGCCGACTCCGGTGCGCGTGGTTCTGCGGCACAGATTCGTCAGCTTGCGGGTATGCGTGGTCTGATGGCGAAGCCGGATGGCTCCATCATCGAAACGCCAATCACCGCGAACTTCCGTGAAGGTCTGAACGTACTCCAGTACTTCATCTCCACCCACGGTGCTCGTAAAGGTCTGGCGGATACCGCACTGAAAACCGCGAACTCCGGTTACCTGACTCGTCGTCTGGTTGACGTCGCGCAGGACCTGGTGGTTACCGAAGATGATTGTGGTACTCATGAAGGTATCATGATGACCCCAGTTATCGAGGGTGGCGACGTTAAAGAGCCGCTGCGCGATCGCGTACTGGGTCGTGTAACTGCTGAAGACGTTCTGAAGCCGGGTACTGCTGACATCCTCGTTCCGCGCAACACACTGCTGCACGAACAGTGGTGTGACCTGCTGGAAGAGAACTCTGTCGACGCGGTTAAAGTTCGTTCTGTTGTATCTTGTGACACCGACTTTGGTGTATGTGCGCACTGCTACGGTCGTGACCTGGCGCGTGGCCACATCATCAATAAAGGTGAAGCTATCGGTGTTATCGCGGCACAGTCCATCGGTGAACCGGGTACACAGTTGACCATGCGTACGTTCCACATCGGTGGTGCGGCATCGCGTGCGGCTGCTGAATCCAGCATCCAGGTGAAAAACAAAGGTAGCATCAAACTCAGCAACGTGAAGTCGGTTGTGAACTCCAGCGGTAAACTGGTTATCACTTCCCGTAACACCGAACTGAAACTGATCGACGAATTTGGTCGTACCAAAGAAAGCTACAAAGTGCCTTACGGTGCGGTACTGGCGAAAGGCGATGGCGAACAGGTTGCTGGCGGCGAAACCGTTGCAAACTGGGATCCGCACACCATGCCAGTTATCACTGAAGTAAGCGGTTTTGTTCGCTTTACTGACATGATCGACGGCCAGACCATTACTCGTCAGACCGACGAATTGACCGGTCTGTCTTCGCTGGTTGTTCTGGATTCTGCAGAGCGTACCGCAGGTGGTAAAGATCTGCGTCCGGCACTGAAAATCGTTGATGCTCAGGGTAACGACGTTCTGATCCCAGGTACTGATATGCCTGCGCAGTACTTCCTGCCGGGTAAAGCGATTGTTCAACTGGAAGATGGCGTACAGATCAGCTCTGGTGACACTCTGGCGCGTATTCCGCAGGAATCTGGCGGTACTAAAGACATCACCGGTGGTCTGCCGCGCGTTGCAGACCTGTTTGAAGCTCGTCGTCCGAAAGAGCCGGCAATCCTGGCTGAAATCAGCGGTGTCGTTTCCTTCGGTAAAGAAACCAAAGGCAAACGTCGTCTGGTTATCACCCCGGTAGACGGCAGCGAACCGTACGAAGAGATGATTCCGAAATGGCGTCAGCTCAACGTGTTCGAAGGTGAACGTGTAGAACGTGGTGACGTTATTTCCGACGGTCCGGAAGCACCGCACGACATTCTGCGTCTGCGTGGTGTTCATGCTGTTACTCGTTACATCGTTAACGAAGTACAGGACGTATACCGTCTGCAGGGCGTTAAGATTAACGATAAACACATCGAAGTTATCGTTCGTCAGATGCTGCGTAAAGCCACCATCGTTAACGCAGGTAGCTCCGACTTCCTGGAAGGCGAACAGGTTGAATACTCTCGCGTCAAGATCGCAAACCGCGAACTGGAAGCGAACGGCAAAGTGGGGGCAACTTACTCCCGCGATCTGCTGGGTATCACCAAAGCGTCTCTGGCAACCGAGTCCTTCATCTCTGCAGCATCGTTCCAGGAAACTACACGTGTCCTGACCGAAGCCGCTGTTGCAGGTAAACGTGATGAACTGCGCGGTCTGAAAGAGAACGTTATCGTTGGTCGTCTGATCCCAGCCGGTACGGGTTATGCGTATCACCAGGATCGTATGCGCCGCCGTGCCGCAGGTGAGGCTCCGGCTGCACCGCAGGTGACTGCAGAAGACGCATCTGCCAGCCTGGCAGAACTGCTGAACGCAGGTCTGGGTGGTTCTGACAACGAGTAATCGTTAATCCACAAATAACTTAAAAACCCGCTTCGGCGGGTTTTTTTATGGGTTTAGTTCAGAATTCATATAGTTAACCAGAAATATTAAGAAAGGCAGGGCGAAACGAGGAAGAAGCTTTTCGCCCTGGACAACATTCCTGCTGACGGCACTACCATAAAAAAACGGAAGACTTTCAACAAGTTTCCGTTTTCCATCTTTCGTAACTGCTCGGAATAAATTTATGCTCTTACATTCAGTCTCAAAAGCGTTGCGAGGCGCGTCCCAGATAGCTGTCCCAGTCTTTCCATACCGGCTGCAAGCCTTGGGCGGTCAACGCGGCGGCAACAACTTCTGGCCTGCGATCGTCGTGCGGTGAGAATTGTTCCAGTTCAGGGTGACCGTCGGCATAGCCACCTGGCTGCGTTTTCGAGAAGGCGCTGACGTTATTTATTGCCAGCGGAATAACGCGATCGCGAAACCACGGTGATTCCCGCGTGGAGAGTGAGAGTTCAATCTCCGGCGCAAACAGGCGGAAGGAGCAGATGGTTTGCACTAGCTGGCGTTCATCCATAATCGACGCTGGTTCAATGCCGCCAGTACATGGCCGCAACCGTGGGAAGGAGACAGAGTAGCGGCTTTGCCAGTAATGCTGTTGCAGCCACAGCAAATGCTCGGCAACCATGTAGCAGTCAACGCGCCAGTTGTCGGAAAGGCCGATTAGCGCGCCAAGGCCTATCTTATCAATCCCCGCACGACCCAGTCGGTCTGGTGTTTCCAGTCGCCAGAAGAAGTCCTGTTTTTTCCCTTTCAGATGATGGCGGGCATACGTCGCCTCGTGATATGTCTCCTGATAAACCATTACCCCATCCAGACCAAGTTGCTTTAACTCGGCGTATTCCGCTTCTGTCAGTGGTTGTACTTCCATCTGTAGCGAAGAGAACTGTTCACGCAGGATAGGAAGGTGGCGACGAAAGTAATCCATCCCTACTTTCGCCTGATGTTCACCGGTGACCAGCAACAGATGCTCAAAGCCCATTGCCTTAATAGCGGCGCTTTCCCTGGAGATGTCTGCTTCATCCAGCGTTTTGCGCTTGATGCGATTGCTCATGGAAAATCCACAATAGGTGCAGTCGTTAGCACAAAGATTAGAAAGATAGAGCGGGACGTAGAAGTTGACGGTATTGCCAAATCGTTGGCGTGTCAGACGTTGCGCCCGTTGGGCCAGTGGTTCCAGATAATCACTGGCGGCAGGCGAGAGCAATGCCATCATGTCGTCGCGGGTAAGTGACGGCGCATTTAGCGCCCGCTCTACGTCAGCGGCCGTTTTACTGTTGATGCGCAGACGGATGTCGTCCCAGTCCAGTTCTCGCCAGCGATTGCTGAAGGTTTTCATGCTGAAACCTCCAGAAATCCGGTCAGTGGGCTGGTGGCATGAGCAAAGCTACTTCGGCTGCCAGGCCCAGCCTGACGCGCCAGCAGGCCAGCTTCTACTGCCAGACGAAATGCTTTTGCCATGTTGATGGGATCGTCCGCGACGGCAATCGCTGTATTTACTAATACGGCGTCGGCCCCCATTTCCAGCGCCTGCGCGGCATGACTCGGAACGCCGATGCCCGCATCAACCACCACCGGAACCGTGGCTTGCTGGATAATAATCTCCAGCATGGCGCGGGTTTCCAGTCCCTGATTAGAGCCAATTGGTGCGCCGAGCGGCATTACCGCCGCGCAACCGACTTCTTCCAGACGTTTGCACAATACCGGATCGGCACTGCAGTAGGGCAGCACGACAAATCCCTGCTGCACCAGTGTTTCGGCGGCTTTCAGGGTTTCGATGGGATCGGGCAACAACCAGCGGGCGTCAGGGTGAATCTCCAACTTCAGCCAGTGTGTGCCTAACGCCTCACGTGCCAGGTGAGCAGCGAAAATGGCTTCTTCTGCTGTTTTCGCCCCGGAAGTATTCGGCAGCAGCGTCACACCCGCAGCGATAAGCGGATCGAGGATAGCGTCGTTGTGCTGGCGCAAGTCGACGCGTTTCATTGCCAGCGTCACCAGTTGACTGCCGGAAGCGCGGATCGCCTCCACCATCAGTTGCGAAGAGGCGAATTTCCCGGTGCCGGTAAACAGATGTGAATCAAACGTTTTGTCCGCAATACGTAACATCTCACCCCCCTGCAATAACCTGAAAAAGCAGGATCTGGTCGCCATCCTGCACGATATGTTGCGCCCATTGCTCGCGCGGGACGATTTGTTGATTAATCGCCAGCGCTGCGCCCGCTTGTTGTTGATTGAGTTGCTCCAGCAGCTCGTGAACAGTTTGTCCGGCGGCGAACTGCATCGGTTGATCGTTAAACAGGATCTGCATTGCATCCTCCACATACAGGGCATTCTGTGGCGCGGCGCAACGCCAGGCTGCGCCACTGGTTCGATTTACCGTCGAACAAACGGAGTTCTCCCGCAGGTGTCTCTATATCGCTTAATAACTTAATTGCTTCCAGTGCCTGCAAAGTACCCATAACCCCGACCACCGGGCCAACCACGCCCGCCGTGCGGCAGTTGCGTTCAGGCTCCAGGTTATCCGGCCACAGACAGCGATAACACCCCTGTTCCCAGGGTGGCGTCAGTACCATCAACTGACCACCAAAACCGACCGCGCTGGCGGTGATAAGCGGCGTGTTGAGTGCCACGCAGGCGGCGTTAATCTCCTGGCGAGTCGCCATATTGTCGGTACAGTCGAGCACCACATCGGCTTGTGCTACCGCATCTTTTAAGGCATGACCCGTTAGCCGTTGTTGTAATGCCATCAGTTGAATATCGGGATTCAATTGCGTCAGTCGCTGTTGGCAGACCTGCGATTTCGGGCGGTCGATATCTTCAGTGGTAAAGAGGATTTGCCGCTGCAGATTACTCAAATGCACATCGTCGTCATCTGCCAGCACCAGAGTTCCGATACCAGCGCCAGCCAGGTACAGCGCAGCAGGCGTACCCAGCCCGCCAAGGCCGATAATCAGCACCTGGCTGTCGAGCAGTTTTTGCTGGCCTTCAATGGCGATGTCATCGAGCAGGATTTGGCGGCTATAACGCATAAAATCACGGTCATTCATCGCCAACTCCTGCAATTTCCAACAACTGAGCTGTTGCCGCACGCCAGTCTGTCGCCTGGGTAATGGCACTGACGACGGCGATGCTACCGACACCCGTCGCCATCACCGCAGGTGCGCGCGCCAGACTGATACCGCCAATCGCCACGGTGGGATAATCAGCCAGGCGCTCAATGTGCCGAGCCAGTTGCGCCAGCCCCTGCGGCGCGGAAGGCATCTGTTTGGTTTGCGTGGGGAACACATGCCCCAGCGCGATATAAGAAGGGCGTGCTGCCAGCGTGACGTCGATTTCCATGTCATCATGGGTCGAAACGCCCAGCCGCAGGCCTGCCGCGCGGATAGCGGCGAGATCGGTGGATTGCAAATCTTCCTGCCCCAGATGGACACCATACGCCTGATGCCTGATCGCCAGTTGCCAGTAATCGTTGATAAACAGTCGTGCGTTATAGCGGTGACCCAGTTCAATTGCCGCTACGACATCAGCTTCCACCTCTTCATCGCGCTGATCTTTAATGCGTAGCTGGAGGGTGCGCACGCCCGCGTCCAGCATGCGTTCGATCCACTGCACACTGTCCACTACTGGATACAGCCCTAAACGAAAAGGTACACGAGGAAAATCAGGCTGATACATCATGCTTCCTCCTTACGCAGGTAGATTTCTCCGCCTCTGGCGCGGAAGTTCTCCGACATATCCGCCATTCCTACTTCAATGGTTTGCGCGGCGGCATAATCGCGCACTTCCTGGCTGATTTTCATCGAGCAGAATTTCGGTCCACACATCGAGCAGAAATGGGCGACCTTGCCAGACTCTTGCGGCAGGGTTTCATCGTGGTAAGCGCGGGCGGTAAACGGATCGAGGGCCAGATTAAACTGGTCTTCCCAGCGAAATTCGAAACGGGCTTTCGACATGGCGTTATCGCGAATTTGTGCGCCCGGATGCCCCTTTGCCAGGTCGGCGGCGTGGGCGGCAATCTTATAGGTGATAAGTCCCTGCTTAACGTCTTCTTTATTGGGCAGACCCAGGTGCTCTTTTGGCGTTACGTAGCAGAGCATCGCGCAGCCAAACCAGCCAATCATCGCTGCGCCAATCCCCGAAGTGAAATGGTCATAGCCCGGCGCAATGTCGGTAGTCAGCGGCCCGAGGGTATAGAATGGTGCTTCGTGGCAGTGCTCTAACTCCTCGGTCATATTGCGGCGAATCATTTGCATCGGCACATGCCCGGGGCCTTCAATCATCACCTGCACGTCATATTCCCAGGCGATTTTGGTCAGTTCGTCCCAGCGTATGCAGCTCGGCAAACTGTGCTTCATCGTTAGCATCCTGAATCGAACCGGGACGCAGGCCATCGCCCAGCGACAGCGAAACGTCATAAGCGGCGCAGATTTCACAAATTTCGCGGAAGTGTTGATAGAGGAAGTTTTCCTGATGATGGGAGAGGCACCATTTCGCCATAATCGAACCGCCGCGCGACACAATACCGGTCAGACGTTTAGCGGTCATTGGCACGTAGCGCAGGAGAACGCCCGCATGAATCGTGAAGTAATCCACACCTTGCTCGGCCTGTTCCAGCAGCGTGTCTCGGAACGTTTCCCAGGTAAGATCTTCAGCGATCCCGTTAACCTTTTCCAGCGCCTGATAGATCGGCACAGTACCGATCGGCACCGGGCTGTTGCGCAAAATCCACTCGCGGGTTTCGTGAATATAGCGACCGGTAGAGAGATCCATCACAGTATCCGCTCCCCAGCGCGTGGACCACACCAGTTTTTCCACTTCTTCTTCAATGGAAGAGGTGACCGCTGAGTTGCCGATATTGGCATTCACTTTCACCAGAAAGTTGCGACCAATGATCATTGGCTCAGATTCCGGATGATTGATATTGGCGGGGATAATGGCGCGTCCGGCAGCGACTTCGTCACGGACAAACTCCGCGGTGATATTTTCCGGCAGGCGAGCACCAAAGCTCATACCCGGATGCTGGTGGCGCAAAACTTCGCTACGGATGCGCTCGCGCCCCATGTTCTCGCGAATGGCGATGAACTCCATCTCCGGCGTGATGATGCCCCGGCGGGCGTAGTGTAACTGCGTAACGCGATGGCCTGCTTTGGCGCGTTTTGGCGTTAATACGCCGCTAAAACGCAGTTCATCGAGGCCGTCATCCGCCAGTCGCGCTTTAGTGTAATCGGAACTGCGAACGGTGAGTGCTTCAGTGTCGCCGCGTGCATCGATCCACGGCTGGCGCAGTTTTGCCAGCCCTTGCTGTACGTTAATCGCGATTTGCGGGTCGCCATACGGGCCGGAGGTATCGTAGACCGGAATCGCTTCATTTTCTTCGTACTGTGGCTGTTCTTTGCTGCCGCCGATTAGCGTCGGGCTAAGCTGGATCTCACGCATCGGCACGCGCACGCCAGGATGTGTGCCGGTGATGTAAATCCGTTTTGAGTTGGGAAAGGCGGTGCCTTCCAGGGTATCGATAAAATGTTGGGCCTGGGCGCGTTGCTCGCGGCGGGTCAGTTTTGTTGCAGACATAGCTCATTCCAAAAGTTAAGGACGTGGCTTGTCAGACGACGGATGAAGCAAGAGATGATCGCCGCAAAGGCGATGCAATAGCAGATTAACTCTTGTTCCCTTCGCAGGTATTAGCCTGATCAGGTTCCGCGGATCCCGAATGAACGGTCTCAGCCAGTTAAGGCACTCCGACAAGAAATTAGCCCCGCAAACGGGGCGTTGAATGTAAATTACGCGTTAACAGCGCATAACTCAAGCAAGATGTTTGAGGCGGGCAGCGTCAAGCACCAGCAGAATTAGCTTATCTTCCAGCACAAAGCGTGCTTCCAGCGCTTCACCGATGTCAGATAAAACCTGTTGAAACTCAAGATAATTATCATGATCTATGGCGGTTTCCAGACTGGAATCGTAGTAATCCATAATCTGCTGCGTGTTGGCTTCCAGTTGCGGCCAAATCTTCGCGGCGCGAGCGAGCTGCCCGTTGCCTTCCAGTTTATGCAGAATGCGCTCATAAATACTGAAATGCCCGGCAGAAAGGTAATCGACCAGACTCTGGCAAAAATCATCAAGGGCTTTTTCGTTTAGCCTCATGTACGATTCTTTGCCAGGCTTAATGCCAACCAAATTGTAGTAAGCCACGAGCAGATGCTTACGTACATGTAGCCAGCGATCAACCAGTTTGTTACTTCCTCTGACGTGTTCCGTCAGGTTATCGAGCTGGTTAAGCATGATTGACTCCGCAAGTTTGTCTTCAAAAACTGCTCAGTGAGAATGTAAAAAACATGTTAAACATGCCAGTGAAGCAAAGGTAGTGCAAGAGCTATGGATCGTATAATTGAAAAATTAGATCACGGTTGGTGGATAGTCAGCCATGAGCAAAAATTATGGTTGCCGAAGGGAGAATTGCCATATGGCAAAGCGGCAAATTTTGATCTTGTGGGTCAGCGCGCACTGCAGATAGGCGAATGGCAAGGAGAACCTGTTTGGCTGGTACAACAGCAGCGTCGCCATGATATGGGCTCGGTGCGCCAGGTTATTGATCTGGACGTCGGGCTGTTTCAATTAGCCGGACGCGGCGTGCAACTGGCGGAGTTTTACCGTTCGCATAAATACTGCGGATATTGCGGGCATGAAATGTACCCAAGCAAAACCGAATGGGCGATGCTGTGCAGCCACTGCCGTGAGCGTTACTACCCACAAATCGCTCCCTGCATTATCGTTGCCATCCGTCGCGATGATTCGATCCTACTTGCCCAGCATACCCGGCATCGTAACGGTGTCCATACGGTACTCGCCGGATTTGTCGAAGTCGGAGAAACCCTCGAACAGGCGGTCGCGCGGGAAGTGATGGAAGAGAGTGGCATCAAAGTCAGGAATTTGCGTTATGTGACCTCTCAGCCGTGGCCGTTTCCTCAGTCGCTGATGACTGCGTTTATGGCGGAGTATGACAGTGGTGACATCGTGATTGATCCGAAAGAACTGCTGGAGGCGAACTGGTATCGCTACGACGATTTACCATTATTGCCACCACCGGGCACTGTGGCGCGCCGTCTGATAGAAGATACGGTGGCGATGTGTCGGGCAGAGTATGAGTGATGATACACTGACCGCCTGACGCACTAAGGAACAGCCAAAATGACCGAACTCAAAAACGATCGTTATCTGCGGGCGCTGCTGCGCCAGCCCGTTGATGTCACTCCAGTATGGATGATGCGCCAGGCGGGTCGCTACCTACCGGAATATAAAGCTACTCGCGCTCAGGCGGGCGATTTTATGTCGTTGTGCAAAAACGCCGAGCTGGCGTGCGAAGTCACCTTGCAGCCGCTACGTCGCTATCCGCTGGACGCGGCGATTCTGTTTTCCGATATTCTCACCGTTCCGGATGCAATGGGGTTAGGACTCTATTTTGAAGCCGGAGAAGGCCCGCGATTCACCTCGCCAGTCACCTGTAAAGCAGACGTCGATAAACTGCCGATTCCGGATCCGGAAGATGAACTGGGTTACGTGATGAACGCAGTACGTACCATTCGTCGCGAACTGAAAGGCGAAGTACCACTAATTGGTTTTTCCGGCAGCCCGTGGACGCTGGCGACCTACATGGTGGAAGGCGGTAGTAGCAAAGCTTTCACCGTGATCAAAAAAATGATGTATGCCGATCCGCAAGCGCTGCATGCGCTACTCGATAAATTGGCGAAAAGCGTCACCCTGTACCTGAACGCGCAAATCAAAGCCGGTGCGCAAGCGGTGATGATTTTCGACACCTGGGGCGGCGTGCTCACCGGACGTGACTATCAACAGTTCTCGCTCTACTACATGCATAAAATTGTCGATGGGTTGCTGCGTGAAAACGACGGCCGCCGTGTGCCGGTAACACTGTTTACCAAAGGCGGTGGACAGTGGCTGGAAGCGATGGCGGAAACTGGTTGCGATGCGCTGGGTCTCGACTGGACAACGGATATCGCTGATGCGCGCCGCCGCGTGGGTAATAAAGTCGCGTTGCAGGGCAATATGGACCCATCGATGCTGTATGCGCCGCCAGCCCGCATTGAAGAAGAAGTGGCGACAATTCTTGCCGGTTTCGGTCATGGTGAAGGTCATGTCTTCAACCTTGGTCACGGCATTCACCAGGATGTACCGCCAGAACATGCCGGTGTCTTTGTGGAGGCAGTACATCGGTTGTCCGAACAGTACCACCGTTAAGGAGTGATTATGGATCTCGCGTCATTACGCGCTCAACAACTTGAACTGGCCTCTTCTGTGATCCGCGAGGATCGACTCGATAAAGATCCTCCGGATCTGATCGCCGGAGCCGATGTTGGGTTTGAGCAGGGCGGAGATGTGACGCGAGCGGCGATAGTGCTGCTGAAATATCCCACTCTTGAGCTGGTGGAGTATAAAGTGGCTCGCATCGCCACCACCATGCCTTACATTCCTGGTTTTCTTTCCTTCCGCGAATATCCTGCGCTGCTGGCAGCGTGGGAGATGCTGTCGCAAAAACCGGATTTAGTGTTTGTCGACGGTCATGGGATCTCGCATCCGCGTCGTCTTGGCGTCGCCAGTCATTTTGGCTTATTAGTCGATGTGCCAACCATTGGCGTGGCGAAAAAACGGCTATGCGGTAAATTCGAACCACTCTCCAGCGAACCGGGCGCACTGTCGCCGTTGATGGACAAAGGCGAGCAACTGGCCTGGGTCTGGCGTAGCAAAGCGCGCTGTAATCCGCTGTTTATTGCTACTGGTCATCGGATCAGCGTGGATAGCGCGCTGGCGTGGGTACAACGCTGCATGAAAGGCTATCGTCTGCCAGAACCAACGCGCTGGGCGGATGCTGTGGCCTCGGAACGTCCGGCGTTCGTGCGCTATACAGCAAATCAGCCCTAATTCAGGTAAACTGCGGATAATTTCCGTATTTGAGAACTCAACATGTTACAAAACCCGATTCATCTGCGCTTGGAGCGCCTGGAAAGCTGGCAGCACGTTACTTTTATGGCCTGCTTATGCGAACGCATGTACCCCAATTACGCCATGTTCTGCCAGCAAACCGGCTTCGGTGATGGGCAGATTTACCGTCGCATTCTTGATCTCATCTGGGAAACGCTGACTGTCAAAGACGCAAAAGTGAATTTCGACAGTCAACTGGAGAAATTTGAGGAAGCTATCCCTTCAGCAGATGATTTCGATCTGTACGGTGTTTATCCGGCAATCGATGCCTGCGTGGCGTTAAGTGAACTGGTTCATTCGCGTTTGAGTGGCGAAACACTGGAACACGCTGTGGAAGTCAGTAAGACTTCCATCACCACCGTTGCGATGCTGGAAATGACCCAGGCTGGTCGCGAAATGAGCGATGAAGAGCTGAAAGAAAACCCGGCCGTTGAGCAAGAATGGGACATTCAGTGGGAAATATTCCGACTTTTAGCCGAGTGCGAAGAACGCGACATTGAGCTGATAAAGGGCCTTAGGGCAGACCTGCGTGAGGCGGGTGAGAGCAATATTGGTATAATTTTTCAGCAATAAGACCAGAAAACGTGAATTAACGCCTGATTTGTCGTACCTGGAGTCTTCCCTTTCGCCCCCCGTCTGGTCTACATTTGGGGGGCGAAAAAAAGTGGCTATCGGTGCGTGTATGCAGGAGAGTGCTATTCTGGCATTTCCGTCGCACTCGATGCTTAGCAAGCGATAAACACATTGTAAGGATAACTTATGAACAAGACTCAACTGATTGATGTAATTGCAGAGAAAGCAGAACTGTCCAAAACCCAGGCTAAAGCTGCTCTGGAGTCCACTCTGGCTGCAATTACTGAGTCTCTGAAAGAAGGCGATGCTGTACAACTGGTTGGTTTCGGAACCTTCAAAGTGAACCACCGCGCTGAGCGTACTGGCCGCAACCCGCAGACCGGTAAAGAAATCAAAATCGCCGCAGCTAACGTACCGGCATTTGTTTCTGGCAAGGCACTGAAAGACGCAGTTAAGTAAGATTGCGTGGCAGTGAACAGTTTTAACGAAGGGGTGGTTTCACCCCTTTTGTCTTTCTGGCGTCGCACATTGATGCTGGCAGGCGTGCTGTTTCTCTCTGCCTGTAGCCACAACTCTTCACTTCCCCCTTTTACCGCCAGTGGGTTTGCCGAAGACCAGGGTGCAGTGCGCATCTGGCGAAAAGACAGCGGCGATAATATCCATCTGCTTGCCGTGTTCAGTCCGTGGCGCAATGGCGATACCACTACCCGTGAATACCGCTGGCAGGGCGATAACCTCACGCTTATCAATATCAACGTTTACAGCAAACCGCCGGTGAATATCCGCGCACGCTTTGACGAGCGCGGTGACCTGAGCTTTATGCAACGTGAATCCGACGGGCAAAAGCAGCAGCTTTCTAACGATCAAATCGATTTATACCGTTATCGTGCAGACCAGATCCGCCAGATTAGCGACGCCTTACGTCAGGGGAGAGTGGTACTGCGTCAGGGACGCTGGCATGCGATGGAACAGACTGTGACTACCTGCGAAGGGCAAACCATTAAGCCTGATTTAGATTCGCAGGCGATAGCGCATATCGAGCGCCGCCAGAGCCGCTCTTCTGTTGATGTGAGCGTGGCATGGCTGGAAGCGCCCGAGGGTTCACAATTACTGTTAGTGGCAAACTCTGACTTTTGTCGCTGGCAACCCAACGAGAAGACGTTCTGATTTACCAGTGGCCCATACCCATATGGCCGCCACCACCTCCGCAGCCACCGTAACCCATGCCCATTCCGACACCGCGTGGAATACCCGCTTCAGCCATCGCAATATCCCGTTTAACTCGCAATTCATCTAATGACTGACGTAAAGTCTCCATCTCTTTGGCGACCGCGTTAATTTTGCTGCTATCCGGTGGATTAGCGGCTAACAGGGCGTTGTATTCATAACGCTTCGTCACCAGTTGTTGTTGCAGCGCGCTGCTTTGGGCGTAAAAGTCATTATGGATTTTCTGCCACGCAGTTTGTTGTTCGCTGGTCAAAGGCGCTGCATTTTGCTGCCACATACCGTGTCCGCCGTGGGCAAATGCAGTTGTTGAGCCTATCGCCATTGCTGAAAACGCCATCATCACCAGGGCAATCTTCGTGTTCCGTTTCATGGTTAATCCTCCAGTGGTTGTCTTACTTTACGTATTGCATCTTTCGTGCCAACGATGAAACACCGATGTAACGGGCAATCTGGCGCGGTTAGCGAGTAAAAATGACCCGCTTGTGGTGGGTAGCGAGTCATTTTTACTCATTGAAAGATAAGCGTTTGTGTTACAGCGCAGAGTAGGGGGCAATAAAAGATGGCATGATTTGTGCTGTCAAAAAGGGATGAACAGGCAAAGAAGAAGATGCGTTTTATGCAACGTTCTAAAGACACATTAGCCAAATGGTTAAGCGCGATCCTCCCCGTAGTCATTGTTGGGCTGGTGGGATTGTTTGCGGTGACGGTGATTCGCGATTATGGGCGGGCAAGCGAGGCTGACCGCCAGGCATTACTGGAAAAAGGTAATGTGCTCATTCGCGCTCTGGAGTCAGGAAGTCGCGTAGGGATGGGGATGCGAATGCACCATGTGCAGCAACAGGCACTTCTGGAAGAGATGGCAGGCCAGCCAGGGGTGTTGTGGTTTGCGGTCACCGATGCGCAGGGCATTATCATTCTTCACAGTGACCCAGAAATGGTCGGGCGTGCACTCTATTCGCCTGATGAAATGCGGCAGTTAAAGCCAGAGGAAAACTCCCGCTGGCGACTGCTTGAGGACGCGGAAAAAACGCCTGCGCTTGAGGTCTATCGTTTGTTTCAGCCCATGTCAGCCTCCTGGAGGCATGGGATGCATAATATGCCGCGCTGTAACGGCAAACCTGAGCCACAGGCAGATGCACAACAGGCTATTTTTATCGCTGTTGATGCCAGTGATCTGGTTGCAACCCAGATTGGGGAGAAGCGCAATACCCTGATTATTCTCTTTGCTCTGGCGACGGTATTGCTGGCGAGCGTGTTGTCATTCTTCTGGTATCGCCGTTACCTTCGCTCGCGCCAGTTATTGCAGGATGAAATGAAGCGCAAAGAGAAGCTGGTGGCGCTGGGGCATCTGGCGGCAGGCGTCGCCCACGAAATCCGTAACCCACTTTCATCGATTAAAGGACTGGCGAAATATTTTGCCGAGCGCACGCCCGCGGGGGGCGAAGCGCATCAACTGGCGCAGGTGATGGCGAAAGAAGCCGACCGTTTGAATCGCGTGGTGAGCGAACTGCTGGAACTGGTCAAGCCAACGCACCTTGCTTTGCAGGCGGTGGAGCTCAATACCCTGATTAACCATTCATTACAACTGGTGAGCCAGGACGCTCAGAGTCGTGAGATACAGTTGTGCTTTAACGCTAACAACGGGTTGCCGGAAATTCAGGCCGACCCGGACAGACTGACTCAGGTACTGTTAAATCTTTATCTCAATGCTATTCAGGCTATTGGTGAGCATGGCGTGATTAGTGTGACGGCAAGTGAAAGCGGCAATGGCGTGAAAATTAACGTTACCGACAGCGGTAAGGGAATTGCGGCAGATCAACTGGAGGCTATCTTCACCCCGTACTTCACCACCAAAGCCGAAGGCACCGGGCTGGGGCTGGCGGTTGTGCATAATATTGTTGAACAACACGGTGGTACAATTCAGGTCGCCAGCCAGGAGGGGAAAGGTGCAACATTCACCCTCTGGCTTCCGGTGAATATTAATCGTAAGGACCCACAAGGATGAAGCACGATAACATCGATATTCTGGTGGTGGATGATGACATTAGCCACTGCACCATCTTGCAGGCATTGCTACGTGGCTGGGGCTATAACGTCGCGCTGGCGAACAGCGGGCGACAGGCGCTGGAGCAGGTGCGGGAACAGGTTTTTGATCTTGTGCTTTGCGATGTGCGAATGGCGGAGATGGACGGCATCGCCACGCTGAAAGAGATTAAAGCGTTAAATCCGGCAATTCCGGTGCTGATTATGACCGCTTACTCCAGCGTCGAGACGGCGGTAGAAGCGCTGAAAACCGGGGCACTGGATTATCTCATCAAGCCGCTGGATTTCGATAACTTGCAGGCAACGCTGGAAAAGGCGCTTGCTCATACGCAGATTGTCGCTTCTGAAACGCCTACCGTGCTAGCCAGCCAGTTTGGGATGGTTGGGAAAAGCCCGGCGATGCAACACTTACTCAGTGAAATAGCCCTCGTCGCACCATCGGAAGCCACGGTGTTGATCCACGGCGATTCTGGCACCGGCAAAGAGTTGGTTGCCAGAGCAATTCACGCCAGTAGCGCACGTAGTGAAAAACCGCTGGTAACGCTCAACTGTGCGGCACTCAACGAATCCTTACTGGAGTCCGAATTGTTCGGTCATGAAAAAGGGGCGTTTACCGGTGCCGATAAACGGCGGGAAGGGCGCTTTGTTGAGGCGGACGGCGGCACGTTGTTTCTCGATGAAATTGGCGATATTTCTCCAATGATGCAGGTTCGTCTGCTGCGTGCCATTCAGGAGCGTGAAGTCCAGCGTGTTGGCAGCAACCAGACTATTTCTGTCGATGTCCGGCTGATTGCCGCGACCCATCGCGATCTTGCCGCAGAGGTGAATGCCGGGCGTTTTCGCCAGGATCTCTACTATCGACTGAACGTGGTGGCGATTGAAGTGCCGGCGCTACGTCAACGGCGGGAAGATATTCCTCTGTTGGCAGATCATTTTCTGCAGCGCTTTGCTGAACGTAATCGCAAGGCGGTAAAAGGCTTTACGCCGCAGGCGATGGATCTGCTAATTCACTACGACTGGCCGGGGAATATTCGTGAACTGGAAAACGCAGTGGAACGGGCGGTGGTGCTACTGACCGGGGAATATATTTCCGAACGCGAGCTGCCGCTGGCGATTGCCAGTACGTCGATTCCGCTGGTGCAAAGTCAGGATATTCAGCCGCTGGTGGAAGTGGAAAAGGAGGTGATTCTGGCGGCGCTGGAGAAAACGGGCGGCAACAAAACCGAAGCCGCCCGCCAGTTAGGGATCACGCGCAAAACGCTATTGGCAAAACTGTCGCGTTAGTTCTGCTCGCGTTCGATGGCGCGCCAGCCGATATCTTTCCGGCAGAAGCAATCATCCCAGTGGATATCGGTCATTAAGGCATAAGCGCGTTTCTGCGCTTCTGCCACGGTATGACCCAGCGCGGTGACGCACAGTACGCGCCCGCCGCTGGTGATCACCTGCTCGTCATCTGCCAGTTTCGTACCCGCATGGAACACTTTGCCGTCTTCCGCTTCTTCCAGCGGCAGGCCGTGGATCACATCGCCGGTGCGGTAATCCCCTGGATATCCACCCGCAGCCATCACCACGCCGAGAGAAGCACGTTCATCCCACTCGGACGTTTTCTCGTCCAGCTTGCCTTCACAGGCCGCCAGGCAGAGTTCAACCAGATCGGACTTCATGCGCAGCATAATCGGCTGGGTTTCCGGATCGCCAAAGCGGCAGTTAAACTCGATAACCTTCGGATTACCCTGTTTGTCGATCATCAAACCCGCGTAGAGAAAACCGGTGTAGGTGTTGCCTTCCGCCGCCATGCCTTTTACGGTTGGCCAGATGATGCGTTCCATCGTGCGCTGATGAACTTCATCGGTCACCACTGGCGCAGGAGAGTAAGCACCCATCCCGCCGGTGTTCGGCCCGGTATCTTTATCGCCTACGCGTTTGTGATCCTGGCTGGTGGCCATTGGCAGCACATGTTCGCCGTCCACCATCACGATAAAGCTCGCTTCTTCGCCGTCGAGGAACTCTTCGATCACAATGCGATGACCCGCGTCGCCAAAAGCGTTGCCCGCCAGCATATCGTGAACAGCCGCTTCAGCTTCTTCCAGTGTCATCGCCACGATAACACCTTTCCCGGCGGCCAGACCGTCCGCTTTGATAACGATCGGTGCGCCTTTCTCACGCAGATACGCTAATGCAGGTTCTACTTCGGTGAAGTTCTGGTATTCCGCCGTAGGGATCTTATGGCGGGCCAGGAAATCTTTAGTAAATGCTTTCGAGCCTTCCAGTTGTGCGGCACCTGCGGTTGGGCCGAAGATTTTCAGCTCAGCGGCGCGGAAGGTATCAACCACGCCTTTCACCAGCGGTGCTTCCGGGCCGACGATGGTTAGGTCGATCTTTTCGTTTTGCGCGAAATCCAGCAGCGCCGGGATATCGGTCACGCCGATAGCGACGTTTTGCAGCGCAGGTTCCAGCGCCGTTCCCGCATTACCTGGTGCGACAAATACGGTCTCAACCAGCGGCGATTGCGCCGCTTTCCAGGCCAGCGCGTGTTCGCGCCCGCCGTTACCAATCACTAATACTTTCATCTGTCGCTCCATTAATGGCGGAAGTGGCGCATGTCGGTGAAGAGCATCGCAATACCGTGCTCGTCGGCGGCAGCAATCACTTCGTCATCGCGGATAGAACCGCCAGGCTGGATTACGCAGGTCACGCCCGCAGCGGCGGCGGCATCAATACCGTCGCGGAACGGGAAGAACGCGTCAGAAGCCATCGAGGAACCTTTCACTTCCAGACCTTCATCGGCGGCTTTAATACCGGCGATTTTCGCGGAGTACACGCGGCTCATCTGGCCCGCGCCAATCCCGATGGTCATATTGTTTTTGGCATAGACGATGGCGTTGGATTTCACGAACTTCGCCACCTTCCAGCAGAACAGCGCATCACGTAGTTCCTGCTCGGTCGGCTGGCGTTTAGTCACCACGCGCAGTTCTTCTGCGCCAACCATGCCCAGATCGCGATCCTGAACCAGCAAACCGCCATTCACGCGTTTGAAATCGAGGCCCGGAACACGCTCGCCCCACTGACCACAGGTCAGGACGCGCACGTTCTGTTTGGCGGCGGTGATTTTCAGGGCTTCTTCGCTGGCGGACGGCGCAATGATCACTTCAACAAACTGACGGGAGATAATAGCCTGCGCGGTTTCAGCATCCAGCTCACGGTTAAAAGCGATAATGCCGCCGAATGCGGAGGTTGGGTCGGTTTTATACGCGCGATCGTAAGCATCAAGGATCGTGCTGCTGATGGCGACACCGCAGGGGTTAGCGTGCTTCACAATCACACAGGCTGGCTCCGCAAATTCTTTCACGCATTCCAGCGCCGCATCGGTATCAGCGATGTTGTTATAGGAAAGGGCTTTACCCTGAACCTGGATTGCGGTGGCAACGGAGGCTTCTTTCACATTCTCTTCTATATAGAAGGCAGCTTGCTGGTGGCTGTTTTCACCGTAGCGCATATCCTGCTTCTTAATGAAGTTCAGGTTAAGTGTGCGCGGGAAGCGGCCAGCCGCTTCTTTACTCTCGCCGTGATAAGCCGGAACCATGCTACCGAAGTAGTTGGCGATCATGCTGTCATAGGCGGCGGTATGTTCGAAGGCTTTGATGGCGAGGTCGAAACGGGTATTGAGAGTCAGAGAACCTTCGTTGGCATCCATCTCTTCAATAATAGCGTCATAGTCGCTGCTCTTAACAACGATAGCGACATCTCTATGATTCTTGGCGGCGGAGCGCACCATGGTTGGGCCGCCGATATCGATGTTCTCAACCGCATCTTCCAGTGAGCAGCCTTCACGGGCCACGGTCTGGGCGAATGGGTACAGGTTAACGACCACCATATCGATAGGTTGGATCTGATGTTCTTCCATAATGGCATCGTCCTGACCGCGACGGCCCAGAATACCGCCGTGCACTTTTGGATGCAGGGTCTTCACGCGTCCATCCATCATCTCCGGGAAACCGGTGTAATCGGAAACTTCGGTCACCGGCAGGCCTTTTTCTGCTAACAGACGGGCAGTGCCCCCTGTAGACAGCAGCTCCACACCGCGTGCAGAAAGTGCCTGGGCGAATTCGACGATACCGGCTTTGTCAGAAACACTGAGCAGAGCGCGGCGGACTGGACGACGTTGTTGCATGGTAAATCCCCTGGATTTGACTATTACAGAGAGCGTTAGCTGAATTTTTCGCAAAAAACTCAGCTAACGCCCCTAACGGGGCATCTTTATTTTTCGCCAGCATTGTAACGAAAACGTTTGCGCAACGCTCGCGAATTTTTTTGTTTCGATGGTGATCTCGATTTTGATTGCCATTAGCGGTTCAGGAATACAGAAATAACGCTGATGATTGTGGATAACTCTGTGTGTAAAAAGGTATAAAGCGGGGTTTTGCTGGGGAATGCAGCAGTCAGTCATTTTTTTGCAATTTTTCTATTGCGGCCTACGGAGAACACCCTATAATGCGCCTCCATCGACACGGCGGATGTGAATCACTTCACACAAACAGCCAGTTCCAATCATAAAGCCTCTGCAAGCTCTGGAGCCTTTATTACAGCGCGTGGGTATTGATGTCTCAGTTGACCAACTGGCGCATTACATTGACCCGAACGCGGCGATGACGTTGCTGACCAACTTACTGACGCAGTTATCTAACGCCATGTCATCAATATTTTTATTGCTGTTGACGGTGCTGTTTATGCTGCTCGAAGTTCCGCAACTGCCCGGCAAACTCCAGCAAATGATGGCACGTCCGGTCGAAGGAATGGCGGCGATTCAGCGCGCGATTGACAGTGTGTCGCATTACCTGGTGCTGAAAACGGCCATCAGCATCATCACCGGACTGGTCGCCTGGGCGATGCTCGCAGCACTGGACGTTCGCTTTGCTTTTGTCTGGGGATTGCTGGCCTTTGCGCTTAATTACATTCCTAATATTGGTTCGGTCCTTGCGGCTATTCCCCCTATCGCCCAGGTACTGGTGTTTAATGGTTTCTACGAAGCGTTGTTGGTGCTGGCGGGATATCTGCTGATTAATCTGGTCTTCGGTAATATTCTGGAACCACGCATTATGGGACGCGGATTGGGGCTTTCCACACTGGTGGTCTTTTTGTCGTTAATTTTTTGGGGATGGTTGTTAGGACCGGTGGGGATGCTGCTTTCGGTGCCGTTGACGATTATTGTCAAAATTGCGCTTGAACAAACAGCGGGAGGTCAAAGCATCGCCGTGCTGTTAAGCGATCTCAAGAAAGAGTAACGGCCTCCGCAGAGGCCGTTGAGGTTACAGTGCTTTCAGAATCGCATCCACGCTGGCTTTGGCGTCACCAAACAGCATGTGGGTGTTTTCCTTGAAAAACAGCGGGTTTTGCACACCAGCATAGCCGGTGTTCATCGAACGTTTAAAGACAATCACGTTCTGCGCTTTCCACACTTCCAGTACCGGCATTCCGGCAATTGGGCTTTTCGGATCGTCCTGCGCCGCCGGGTTAACCGTATCGTTCGCACCAATTACCAGCACGGTATCGGTATCAGCAAAGTCATCGTTGATCTCGTCCATTTCCAGCACGATGTCATACGGCACTTTCGCTTCTGCCAGCAATACGTTCATATGCCCAGGCAAACGCCCCGCAACCGGGTGAATACCGAAACGCACGTTGATACCGCGGGCACGCAGTTTCTCGGTGATTTCTGCCACCGGATATTGCGCCTGCGCGACTGCCATGCCGTAACCTGGGGTGATGATCACTGAATGCGAATTTTTCAGCAGTTCCGCCGTCTCTTCCGCCGTAATTTCGCGATGTTCACCCACTTCCTGATCGTCGCCGGTAGAGGAACCATCGGTGCCGAAACCACCCGCAATGACGCTGATAAAGGAACGGTTCATCGCCTTACACATGATGTAAGAAAGGATTGCCCCCGAAGAACCGACCAGCGCACCGGTCACAATCAGCAAGTCGTTGCTGAGCATAAAGCCCGCGGCCGCTGCCGCCCAACCAGAGTAAGAGTTCAGCATCGACACCACCACTGGCATATCTGCGCCACCGATGGAAGCCACTAAATGCCAGCCGAAGACCAGTGCAATGGCGGTCATTATCAGCAATGCCAGAACTTGCAGGCCAACGCTTTCGGTGCGGACAAACACAATCAGCAGCAGGAAGGAAACGACCAGAGCAGCCAGATTCATTTTGTGACGGTTTGGCAGCATCAGCGGTTTAGACGAAATTTTGCCGCACAACTTACCGAATGCCACGACCGAGCCGGTGAAGGTCACCGCACCAATGAAGATACCGAGGAATACTTCCGTCAGGTGAATGTTGGCCAGAATCGGAGCCATATCCGCATCGTGATGCAGATAGCTATTAAAACCAACCAGCACCGCCGCCAGCCCCACAAAACTATGCAGGATCGCCACCAGTTCCGGCATTTCAGTCATTTCGACCTTCTTCGCCAGACGGATACCAATTGCGCCACCGATGACCATCGCCAGCAAGATCCAACCAACATTGCCAGTATCCGGCCCCAAAATAGTAGCGATTAACGCAATCGCCATCCCGGCGATACCGAAGTTGTTACCCTGGCGAGAGGTTTCATGTTTCGAAAGCCCGGCCAGGCTGAAGATAAACAGGATCGCGGCAACAATGTATGCAGCTGTAACTAATCCTCCAGACATATGTTACCCCTTAGTTTTTGCGGAACATTTTCAGCATACGCTGAGTCACGGTGAAGCCACCGAAAATATTAATGCTGGCTATAAGCACCGCGATAAAACTAAGGAAGCTAACCCAGCCGCCCTGGCCAATCTGCAACAGTGCTCCGACAACAATAATCCCTGAAATCGCGTTGGTGACCGACATCAGCGGCGTATGTAGCGCGTGCGATACATTCCACACCACGTAATAGCCCACAACGCACGCCAGCGCGAACACGGTGAAATGCCCGAGGAACTCTTTTGGTGCAACATTTGCCAGCCAACCGAAGAGGATGATTGCCAACGCCATCAGGGCGTATTTACGCCACGGTGAACAGGTGCATTTTTCCTCCGCTTTGACTTCCGGTGCGGCTTTCTGTGTCGTCTGTGGCTGGGCTGAAACCTGAATCGGCGGTGCCGGCCAGGTAATTTCGCCAGCACGAATCACGGTCACGCCGCGAATCACTACATCATCAAAATCAACAGTAATGTTGCCGTCTTTCTCCTTGCACAACAGCTTCAGCAGATTGACAAGGTTGGTGCCGTAAAGCTGTGAGGATTGTGTTGGCAGACGCCCCGGAAGATCGGTATAACCAATCACTTTGACGCCATTTTCCGTAGTGAAGATTTCACCCGGCACGGTGTATTCACAGTTACCGCCGTTTTGTGCGGCCAGATCGACAATCACACTGCCCGACTTCATGGAGTCAACCATTTCGCGGGTAATCAGTTTCGGTGCCGGTTTACCTGGAATAAGCGCGGTGGTCACAATGATATCGACCTCTTTTGCCTGCGCAGCAAAGAGTTCCATTTCTGCCTTGATGAACGCTTCCGACATCACTTTGGCATAGCCATCGCCGCTGCCTGCTTCCTCTTTGAAATCCAGTTCGAGGAATTCCGCGCCCATACTTTGAACTTGTTCTTTCACTTCCGGGCGGGTATCAAACGCACGCACAATCGCACCGAGACTGTTTGCCGCACCAATGGCCGCGAGACCCGCAACACCCGCACCAATCACCATCACTTTTGCCGGAGGCACTTTACCTGCCGCGGTGATTTGCCCGGTAAAGAAACGCCCAAACTCATGCGCCGCCTCAACAATGGCGCGATAGCCGGCGATGTTCGCCATCGAACTTAACGCGTCCAGTGATTGCGCGCGTGAGATACGCGGTACGGAGTCCATCGCCATCACGGTGACGTTACGTTCCGCAAGCTTTTGCATTAGCTCCGGATTCAGCGCAGGCCAGATAAAACTCACCAGCGTTGTTCCTGGATTCAGTAACGCAATTTCATCATCTAACGGCGCATTGACCTTCAGAATGATATCTGACTGCCAGACGTTATTCCCTTCTACTATTTCAGCGCCCGCTTGCACAAACGCTTTATCGTCAAAACTTGCCAGTTGACCCGCGCCGCTCTCTACCGCGACGGTAAAACCCAGTTTCAGCAACTGCTCCACTGTTTTGGGCGTTGCTGCAACACGGGTTTCATTGGTTAACCGTTCTCTTGGTATTCCAATTCGCATGATATTCCCTTCCATCGGTTTTATTGATGATGGTTTGCCTGTGTCAGGAACCACACAAGCCGCTCATATACGAGCTAAATGTTACTCCGTTAAAATAAATTAGTAACAAACGCCCTATAACGTACTGAAAATAATGCTTGCGATCTAGCGCCAAAAATCACTATTTCGGCGTTAACTCGAAAAATATTAACGATTCAGCCTTGATAGTGAGATAAACACCATAGAACAACGGATAAAGGGCGATAATTGTCTCCAATAGCCAGGTAAAACATGAGATCACCCCGGTGCAAACTGTCACTTAACATTAAATTAACTTATACAATTCAGCCGTTTCAGCCGTTGTATGTTGCTACGGTTACTTTTTAATCACAGATGGTTATTCGATCAGGTTTAAAATCAAATCAGGAAGTCTGATATGAAAAATCACGCAGACAGTTACACCGTTTAAATGCAATAATCAGCCACGTTTCTCGTTAATAACAATACCAGTACCTGGTTTGCGCAAGGCGAAGGATTATTTTTATGAAGCTTAAGAACACCCTCCTGGCGTCGGCACTGCTTTCTGCTACGGCATTCTCCGTTAACGCAGCAACAGAACTGACACCGGAGCAAGCGGCAGCGGTTAAACCTTTTGATCGTGTAGTGGTTACCGGACGTTTCAATGCCATTGGCGAGGCGGTGAAAGCCGTTTCCCGTCGTGCTGATAAAGAAGGTGCAGCCTCCTTTTATGTTGTCGACACGTCAGATTTCGGTAACAGCGGTAACTGGCGAGTGGTTGCCGATCTCTATAAGTCTGATGCTGAAAAAGCAGAAACCGAAAAAAATCGCGTGATTAACGGTGTGGTTGAACTGCCAAAAGACCAGGCCGTTCTGATTGAGCCGTTTGACACTGTCACCGTCCAGGGCTTCTACCGTAGCCAACCGGAAGTGAATGACGCCATCACCAAAGCGGCGAAAGCAAAAGGCGCATACTCTTTCTACATCGTTCGCCAAATCGATGCCAACCAGGGCGGTAACCAACGCATTACAGCGTTCATCTATAAAAAAGATGCTAAGAAACGTGTAGTCCAAAGCCCGGATGTGATCCCGGCAGACTCCGAAGC
Organism: Escherichia sp. TW09308; assembly: GCF_000208565.1. NCBI lineage: Bacteria > Pseudomonadati > Pseudomonadota > Gammaproteobacteria > Enterobacterales > Enterobacteriaceae > Escherichia > Escherichia sp. TW09308. The sequence goes on from NZ_AEME01000001.1 coordinate 332,074, forward strand.
CGGACGTGCAGCCCTGGCTGCCGGTGGCGAAGCCGCGAAGAAAGTTGAAATCCCGGGTGTTGCCACTACCGCATCACCAAGTTCCGAAGTTGGTCGTTTCTTCGAAACTCAGTCCTCAAAAGGCGGACGTTACACTGTCACGCTTCCTGGCGGCACTAAAGTCGAAGAACTGAACAAGGCAACCGCAGCGATGATGGTGCCGTTCGACAGCATTAAGTTCTCAGGTAACTACGGTAACATGACCGAAGTCTCCTACCAGGTTGCTAAACGTGCCGCGAAGAAAGGTGCGAAGTATTACCACATCACCCGCCAGTGGCAGGAACGTGGTAATAATCTGACTATCAGCGCAGACCTGTATAAATAACTATTCAGTATCCCAATGAGGCGGCTTTATGCCGCCTTTAGCATTTTTAGTCACAAATTTCCCCGTGACCATTGCATGCAGACACATCTCTTCGTAAAATCCCGCGCTTCAGTGGCAAACACCATTTTTATGCGTCCTGCCCTAATATTTATTCTTTTGAACACCTTTTAAACACTGGATATCGATGGAAAAGAAACTGGGACTGAGCGCACTCACCGCGCTGGTATTAAGCTCAATGCTGGGCGCAGGTGTTTTCAGTCTGCCACAAAATATGGCCGCGGTTGCCAGCCCGGCAGCACTGCTCATCGGTTGGGGCATTACTGGCGCTGGCATTTTATTACTCGCCTTTGCCATGCTGATCCTGACACGCATTCGTCCCGATCTTGACGGCGGCATCTTTACCTATGCTCGTGAAGGTTTTGGCGAACTCATTGGTTTCTGCTCCGCATGGGGATATTGGCTGTGCGCGGTTATCGCTAACGTCTCCTATCTGGTGATCGTCTTTTCTGCATTGAGTTTCTTCACCGATACGCCGGAACTGCGCCTGTTTGGCGATGGCAACACCTGGCAATCGATCGTCGGTGCATCCGCACTTTTGTGGATTGTTCACTTTTTGATCCTGCGCGGTGTACAGACCGCTGCCAGCATTAACCTGGTGGCAACGCTGGCAAAATTGTTACCATTGGGACTGTTTATTGTACTGGCGCTGATGATGTTCAAACTGGACACCTTCAGACTCGACTTCTCTGGCCTTGCACTTGGTGTACCGGTGTGGGAACAGGTGAAAAACACCATGCTGATCACCCTGTGGGTATTCATTGGTGTGGAAGGTGCGGTGGTGGTTTCTGCGCGTGCGCGTAATAAACATGATGTCGGCAAAGCGACACTCCTGGCGGTACTTTCCGCGCTGGGCGTTTATTTACTGGTCACTCTGCTTTCGCTGGGCGTGGTTGCGCGTCCTGAACTGGCGGAAATTCGTAACCCGTCTATGGCGGGCCTGATGGTGAAAATGATGGGGCCGTGGGGCGAGATTATCATCGCTGCCGGATTGATCGTTTCCGTTTGTGGCGCATATTTAAGTTGGACCATTATGGCGGCAGAAGTCCCCTTCCTGGCAGCGACCCATAAAGCATTCCCGCGCATTTTTGCCCGCCAGAACGCACAGGCTGCGCCATCCGCCTCGCTGTGGCTGACCAACATCTGCGTGCAAATTTGTCTGGTGCTAATCTGGCTGACCGGTTCCGATTACAACACGTTGCTAACCATTGCCTCAGAAATGATTCTGGTGCCCTATTTCCTTGTTGGCGCGTTCTTGCTGAAAATCGCAACCCGCCCGCTGCATAAAGCGGTAGGTGTCGGTGCCTGCATTTATGGCTTATGGTTATTGTACGCCTCTGGTCCAATGCACCTGTTGTTGTCCGTCGTTCTGTATGCGCCGGGGTTGCTGGTATTCCTGTACGCGCGTAAAACGCATACACATGATAATGTTCTGAATCGTCAGGAAATGGTACTGATTGGCATGCTGTTAATTGCCGCAGTTCCGGCGACCTGGATGCTGGTGGGATAACGTTCGTCCCATCGTTGGATAGCAAAGGAGATAACGATGGGTAATACCCAGCCCTTGCCAATATTAATCACTGGCGGAGGCCGTCGCATCGGCCTCGCCCTCGCCTGGCATTTCATTAATCAAAAGCAACCGGTGATTGTCAGCTATCGGACGCACTATCCTGCCATTGATAGCCTGATTCAGGCGGGAGCACAGTGTATTCAGGCTGATTTTTCGACGAATGATGGCGTGATGGCGTTTGCCGATAAAGTATTAAAAAGCACCCACGGCCTGCGTGCCATTTTGCACAATGCCAGCGCGTGGATGGCAGAAAAACCAGGTACGCCACTGGCTGACGTGCTGGCCTGCATGATGCAAATCCACGTTAATACCCCATACCTTCTTAACCACGCTCTGGAAAGATTACTGCGTGGTCACGGGCACGCCGCCAGCGATATTATTCACTTCACCGATTATGTGGTGGAACGAGGCAGCGACAACCATATCGCCTATGCAGCAAGCAAAGCAGCCCTGGATAATATGACCCGCTCATTTGCCCGCAAGCTGGCACCGGAAGTGAAAGTAAATTCTATTGCACCGTCGCTGATCCTGTTTAATGAACATGATGATGCTGAATATCGCCAACAGGCGCTGAATAAATCGCTGATGAAAACCGCGCCTGGCGAGAAAGAGGTGATCGATCTGGTCGATTACTTGCTCACCAGTTGCTTTGTTACCGGGCGCAGTTTCCCGCTTGATGGAGGTCGACATCTGCGTTAATGCAGTTTCATCCAGCAAATAATCAGCACCCATGCGCTTAGTCCCCAGCACACCACAGAACCTACAAAAGCCGCGGGCAAGCGCATGATTCCAGTGAAATACCACAGCGACGCCAGATAAATAAAATAAGGAATGATCGACCACATACTGAAAATGATGGTTGCGCGTAAGGCTTCAATGCCGCGTTCGCTGGCAACAATATAATGCGCGATGAGCGCAAAGGTTGGGAAAAGCGGGATCAGCCCGGCTATGTAGTAATTTTTCGTTTTTGCTAATACACCAATCAACACCACCACCAGCGCACCAAGCGCGGCTTTGATTACCAGCCCCATCTTTTTACCTTAACACTTCCATAACAAGTCCTTAGTAGAATACCTGATGCAAACTTGTTTAGAAACGATTGATAGTAAGTAAAAACGGTGCAGTGTATTGTGACGTTTTTATATCTACCGTGAATAATATGAACACTATCGTATTTGTGGAAGATGACGCAGAAGTTGGTTCACTGATTGCCGCATACCTGGCGAAACATGATATGCAGGTAACCATAGAACCTCGCGGCGACCATGCAGAAGAAACGATCCTGCGGGAAAATCCGGATCTGGTGCTACTCGATATCATGCTACCAGGCAAAGACGGCATGACTATCTGTCGCGATTTAGGTTCTAAGTGGTCCGGACCAATCGTTCTGCTGACCTCCCTCGACAGTGATATGAACCACATTCTGGCGCTGGAAATGGGTGCCTGCGACTATATTCTCAAAACGACTCCTCCTGCAGTTCTGCTGGCTCGGCTACGTTTACATTTGCGTCAGAATGAGCAAGCGACGCTGACCAAAGGCATTCAGGAAACGCCTCTGACGCCCTACAAAGCATTGCATTTCGGCACGTTGACCATCGACCCTATTAACCGCGTAGTCACCCTTGCTAACACTGAGATTTCACTCTCTACCGCCGATTTCGAACTGCTCTGGGAATTAGCCACTCATGCGGGGCAAATTATGGATCGCGATGCGTTGTTGCGAAATTTACGCGGCGTCAGTTATGACGGTCTGGATCGTAGCGTGGACGTGGCTATTTCGCGGTTAAGAAAAAAACTGCTCGATAACGCTGCTGAACCGTATCGTATTAAAACTGTGCGTAACAAAGGCTATCTTTTTGCGCCCCATGCATGGGAATGAGCGATGAAAAAACTGTTTATCCAGTTTTATCTTTTACTGTTTGTCTGCTTTCTGGTGATGTCCCTGCTGGTTGGACTGGTGTACAAATTTACCGCCGAACGCGCGGGCAAACAGTCGCTGGATGATTTGATGAACAGTTCGCTGTACCTGATGCGTAGCGAGTTGCGGGAGATCCCCCCGCACGACTGGGGAAAAACGCTGAAGGAGATGGATTTAAATCTCTCTTTCGATCTGCGCGTCGAACCCTTGAGTAAGTATCATCTCGATGAAATTTCCATGCACCGACTGCGTGGCGGTGAGATTGTTGCTCTGGATGATCAGTACACTTTTTTGCAACGCATCCCACGCAGCCACTACGTGCTGGCCGTCGGTCCCGTTCCTTATCTCTATTACCTCCATCAAATGCGTTTGTTGGATATCGCGCTGATTGCCTTTATTGCCATCTCTCTCGCCTTTCCAGTGTTTATCTGGATGCGTCCGCACTGGCAGGACATGTTAAAACTGGAAGCAGCGGCGCAACGATTTGGCGATGGCCATCTCAATGAACGCATTCACTTTGATGATGGTTCGAGCTTTGAACGACTGGGCGTAGCATTTAACCAGATGGCGGACAATATCAATGCATTAATTGCCAGCAAAAAACAGCTTATCGACGGGATTGCTCACGAACTGCGAACGCCGTTAGTGCGCCTGCGTTATCGGCTGGAGATGAGCGATAACCTGAGTGAAACAGAGTCTCAGGCTCTGAATCGTGATATCAGCCAACTGGAAGCCTTGATCGAAGAACTGCTGACCTATGCCCGATTAGACCGCCCGCAAAATGAGTTGCATCTTAGCGAGCCAGACCTACCGTTATGGCTGTCAACACATCTGGCCGATATCCAGGCTGTTAACCCCGACAAAACGGTACGGATAAAAACGCTCATGCAAGGTCATTATGCGGCGCTGGATATGCGCTTAATGGCGCGCGTGTTGGATAACTTGATCAATAACGCCCTGCGCTACTGCCATTCAACCGTAGAAACCAGCCTGTTACTGGCAGGAAACAGAGCGACATTAATTGTCGAAGATGATGGGCCAGGAATAGCCCCACAGGATCGCGAGCATGTCTTTGAACCCTTTGTGCGTCTCGATCCTAGCCGTGACCGTTCAACCGGCGGTTGTGGGTTGGGACTGGCGATTGTCCACTCTATTGCACTGGCAATGGGCGGCACGGTTAACTGTGACTCCAGCGAACTGGGTGGTGCCCGCTTCTCGTTTAGCTGGCCGTTATGGCATAACATCCCGCAATTTACCTCTGCCTGACATTACGCGCACGGTGGTCAAGTTACCGCCGTTGTGTTATATAATAAGTATGTTGTAACTAAAGTGGTGATTTTATGGCTCGTTACGATCTCGTTGACCGACTCAATACTACCTTTCGTCAGATGGAGCAAGAACTGGCCGCGTTTGCCGCTGAGCTTGAGCAGCACAAGTTGCTGGTTGCCCGCGTGTTCTCTTTACCGGAAGTCAAAAAAGCGGATGAGCATAATCCGCTGAATTGCATTGAAGTTAAGCAACATCTCGGCAAAGAGGCGCAGGCGCTGGCACTACGTCATTTCCGCCATTTGTTTATTCAGCAACAGTCCGAAAACCGCAGCAGCAAGGCCGCTGTTCGTCTGCCTGGCGTGTTGTGTTATCAGGTCGATAATCTTTCACAAGCGGCGCTGGCAAGTCATATTCAGCGCATCAATCAACTCAAAACCACTTTTGAACATATCGTCACGGTTGAGTCAGAACTCCCCACGGCGGCGCGTTTTGAATGGGTACATCGTCATTTGCCGGGACTGATTACCCTTAACGCTTACCGCACGCTCACGGTTCTTCACGATCCTGCCACTTTACGTTTTGGCTGGGCGAATAAGCATATCATTAAGAATTTGCATCGTGATGAAGTACTGGCTCAACTGGAAAAAAGCCTGAAATCACCACGCAGCGTCGCGCCGTGGACGCGCGAGGAGTGGCAAGGAAAACTGGAGCGTGAGTATCAGGATATCGCCGCCCTGCCGCAGGATGCGAAATTAAAAATCAAACGTCCGGTGAAGGTGCAGCCAATTGCCCGTGTCTGGTATAAGGGAGATCAAAAACAGGTACAACATGCCTGCCCTACGCCGCTTATCGCGTTGGTTAATCGGGATAATGGTGCTGGTGTGCCGGACGTTGGCGAGCTGCTAAATTATGATGCCGACAATGTGCAGCACCGTTACAAACCCCAGGCGCAGCCGCTTCGCTTAATCATTCCACGGCTGCACCTGTATGTTGCAGATTAACGCCCGACTTTCATACTGCCGACCATCTGTTCTGGTCGTACCCAACTATCAAACTCGGCTTCGCTAAGATACCCCAACGCAAGGGCTGCGGCTTTTAAAGTCAGCCCTTCTTTGTGTGCTTTTTTAGCGATCTCAGCGGCTTTGTCATAGCCAATGTGGGTGTTGAGCGCAGTCACCAGCATTAGCGACTCATTGAGCAATTGATTGATTCGCTCACGATTCGGCTCAATTCCCACTGCACAATGTTTGTTAAAACTTTCCATGCCATCCGCCAGTAAGCGCACCGATTGCAGGAAATTGTGGATCACCATCGGGCGGAAGACGTTCAGTTCGAAATTACCGGAAGCGCCACCGATGTTGATCGCCACGTCGTTTCCCATCACCTGACAGCAAAGCATGGTTAACGCTTCACACTGCGTTGGGTTCACTTTCCCTGGCATGATTGAGCTGCCCGGCTCGTTTTCCGGAATTGAGATTTCGCCAATGCCACAGCGAGGGCCTGAAGCCAGCCAGCGGACATCGTTCGCAATTTTCATCAGTGACGCCGCCAGCCCTTTCAACGCGCCATGAGCCTGAACCAGTGCATCGCAGGTCGCCAGTGCTTCAAATTTGTTCGGAGCAGTAACAAACGGCGCACAGGTAATTACCGAAAGCTCATCCGCTACGCGACGGGCATATTCCGGATGGGTATTCAGCCCCGTCCCTACCGCTGTACCGCCCAGCGCCAGTTCCGCCACATGCGGCAGGCTGTATTCAATATGTTTGAGATTATGCTCCAGCATCGCTACCCAGCCGGAAATCTCCTGGCCCAGTGTCAGCGGCGTGGCGTCCTGCAAGTGGGTACGACCAATTTTGACGATATCGGCAAATGCGCGCGATTTCTCATTCAGCGTTTGTGTCAGTGTTTTAAGCTGCGGGATGAGTTGCTTGCGTAGCGCCAGCAGCGCCGCAACGTGCATTGCTGTCGGAAAGACATCATTTGAACTTTGGCTTTTGTTCACGTCGTCGTTAGGGTGAATTTTACGTTCCATTCCGCGCACGCCACCGAGCAGTTCGCTCGCCCGATTGGCCAGCACTTCGTTCATATTCATGTTGCTTTGCGTGCCGGAACCCGTCTGCCAGATAGCCAGCGGAAATTCATCGTCATGCTGTCCCGCCAGCACTTCATCCGCTGCCTGACGGATAGCACTCGCTTTCTCTTCAGAGAGTAAACCTAAATCTTCGTTAACTTTTGCCGCTGCACGCTTAGTCAGCGCCAGCGCATGAATCAGTGAGGTGGGCATTTTCTCCGTGGAAATACGGAAATGCTCCAGCGAGCGTTGAGTTTGTGCGCCCCACAGCTTATCTGCCGGGACATCGATCGCACCCATCGAATCTTTTTCGCTGCGTACTGTATTCATGGCCTGCTCCTCACCTGATTAATTTTTTCTTTTCTGTTTTGCTTTCGTTAAGCAACTTTTAGCTCACTCATTATTTACTATTTGGTAACAAATGTTTGGTCTTTCGTGCCATGTAAAAAAGCCGCCCCGAAGTAAAGGGCGGCTCAGATTGTTTGCAAAGTACGCTTTGTTCATGCCGGATACGGCGTGAACGCCTTATCCGCCCGCTTATTTCACGCAGCGGGTACACTGCGTGAGTTGAATCTGCTGGAAGAAGTCATTCCCTTTATCATCAACAAGGATAAATGCCGGGAAATCTTCCACTTCAATTTTCCAGATAGCTTCCATACCCAGTTCCGGATATTCAACACATTCCAGGCTCTTAATACTGCCCTGCGCCAGCACTGCTGCCGGGCCGCCGATACTGCCAAGGTAAAAGCCACCATGTTTTTTACAAGCATCGGTCACCTGCTGACTGCGATTACCCTTCGCCAGCATGATCATACTGCCGCCCTGCGCTTGCAGTTGATCGACGTAAGAATCCATCCGTCCGGCGGTCGTTGGGCCAAGAGAGCCGGAGGCATAACCTTCTGGCGTTTTTGCCGGACCAGCATAGTAAATCGGGTGATCTTTGATGTATTGCGGTAACCCTTCGCCGTTGTCCATGCGCTCTTTCAGTTTGGCGTGGGCAATATCACGACCGACAATAATCGTGCCGTTCAGCGACAAGCGGGTAGAAACGGGATACTGCGACAACTGTGCGAGGATCTCTTTCATCGGACGATTAAGGTCAACGCGCACCGCTTCGCCTTCCCCTGCTTTACGCAATTCTTCCGGGATATATTTGCCTGGATTATGTTCCAGTTTTTCGATCCAGATCCCCTGACGATTGATTTTCGCTTTGATATTACGGTCAGCAGAACAGGAAACGCCCATACCAACCGGACAGGATGCGCCGTGGCGTGGCAGACGAATCACGCGGATATCATGGGCAAAATATTTACCGCCAAACTGCGCCCCCAGACCAAGATTTTGCGCTTCAATCAGCAACTCTTTTTCCAGCTCCACATCACGGAACGCCTGACCGTGCTCATTCCCTTCCGTTGGCAGCTCGTCATAGTATTTAGCGGAAGCCAGTTTTACTGTTTTAAGGTTAGTTTCCGCAGATGTACCACCGATCACGAAGGCAATGTGATACGGAGGACACGCCGCCGTGCCCAGCGTACGCATTTTCTCAACCAGATAATTTTTCAGTTTCCCTGGCGTCAGTAACGCTTTGGTTTCCTGATAGAGATACGTCTTGTTTGCTGAACCGCCACCTTTGGCGATACAGAGGAATTTATACTCGTCGCCATCAACAGCATAAAGATCGATCTGCGCTGGCAGGTTGGTGGCAGTATTCACCTCTTTATACATATCCAGCGCTGCGTTTTGCGAGTAGCGCAGGTTATCTTCGATATAGGTGTTATAGACACCGCGCGCCAGCGCCGCTTCATCACCACCACCGGTCCATACACGCTGCCCTTTTTTACCGACGATTATCGCGGTGCCGGTATCCTGGCAGGTTGGCAGAACGCCTTTTGCGGCGATGTCGGAGTTACGCAGGAATTGCAGCGCCACATATTTGTCGTTTTCGCTGGCTTCCGGGTCGCGCAGGATATCGGCCACTTGCTGCTGGTGAGCCGGACGCAGCATAAATGACGCATCATGAAACGCCTGACGCGCCAACAAAGTTAACGCTTCTGGCGCGACTTTCAAAATCTCCTGCCCTTCAAATTCAGATACGCTAACGTGTTCGCTGGTCAGCAGGTAGTACTCGGTATCATCTTTTTTGAGTGGGAAAGGAGCCTGATAATGAAAGGGTTTGTTTGACATTGTTCTCTCACTTACTGCCTGGTTTGGTTATGCTCTGGGCGGGTGTTCCATTGCCCTGTTAAAAGCGAGTTACATTATCCTACACACTTTTTTAACAAAAACTGAGACTAGTACGACTTTTTGCGGCTCCAGGTTACTTCCCGTAGGATTCTTGCTTTAATAGCGGGATTAATTTCCACATTCAAACAGGGATTGATCATGCAAAAACTTATTAACTCAGTGCAAAACTATGCCTGGGGAAGCAAAACGGCACTGACTGAACTTTATGGCATGGAAAATCCATCCAACCAGCCGATGGCTGAATTGTGGATGGGCGCACATCCGAAGAGCAGTTCACGTGTGCACAATGCCGCCGGAGATATCGTTTCACTGCGTGATGTGATTGAGGGTGATAAATCAACTCTGCTGGGAGATGCCGTTGCCAGGCGCTTTGGCGAACTGCCTTTCCTGTTCAAAGTGTTATGCGCAGCCCAGCCGCTCTCCATTCAGGTTCATCCAAATAAACGCAATTCTGAAATCGGTTTTGCCAAAGAAAATGCCGCCGGCATTCCAATGGATGCCGCCGAGCGTAACTATAAAGATCCTAACCACAAGCCAGAGCTGGTTTTTGCCCTGACCCCTTTCCTCGCGATGAACGCGTTTCGTGAGTTTTCCGAGATTGTTTCCCTGCTCCAGCCCGTCGCGGGCGCGCATCCGGCGATTGCTCATTTTTTACAGCAGCCCAATGCCGAACGTTTAAGCGAACTGTTCGCCAGCCTGTTGAATATGCAGGGTGAAGAGAAATCCCGCGCGCTGGCGATTTTGAAATCGGCGCTCGACAGCCAACAGGGTGAGCCGTGGCAAACGATTCGTTTAATTGCTGAATTTTACCCGGATGACAGCGGCCTGTTCTCCCCACTGTTACTGAATGTGGTAAAACTGAACCCTGGTGAAGCGATGTTCCTGTTCGCAGAAACACCACACGCCTACCTGCAAGGCGTGGCGCTGGAAGTGATGGCGAACTCCGATAACGTGCTGCGTGCGGGTCTGACGCCAAAATATATTGATATTCCGGAGCTGGTTGCCAACGTTAAGTTTGAAGCCAAATCGGCCAGCCAGTTGCTGACCCAGCCGGTGAAACAAGGTGCAGAGCTGGACTTCCCGATTCCGGTTGATGATTTTGCTTTCTCGCTGCATGACCTTAGCGATGAAGAAACTACCATCAGCCAGCAAAGTGCCGCCATTTTGTTCTGCGTTGAAGGCGAAGCAACACTGGGTAAAGGTTCTCAACAGTTAGCGCTTAAACCGGGTGAGTCCGCATTTATTGCCGCCAATGAGTCGCCGGTGACGGTGAAAGGCCACGGACGTTTAGCGCGTGTTTACAACAAGCTGTAAGAGCTTACTGAAATAATTAACATCTCTTGCTAAGCTTATTAAAGGCTTATAACACTTCAGGCGGCCAGTCCGCCTGATTTCATTTATGGATAATCATTATGAATAAATCGCTGGTAGCGGTAGGCGTCATTGTTGCGCTCGGCGTAGTCTGGACAGGCGGCGCATGGTACACAGGCAAGAAGATTGAAACCCATCTCGAAGACATGGTCGCACAGGCGAACGCGCAACTCAAACTGACAGCTCCTGAATCCAACCTGGAAGTGAGTTATCAAAACTATCATCGCGGCGTGTTCAGCAGCCAGTTGCAATTAGTGGTGAAGCCCATCGCCGGGAAAGAAAATCCGTGGATTAAAAGTGGCCAGAGCGTCATCTTCAATGAATCTGTTGACCACGGTCCCTTCCCTCTGGCCCAGCTTAAAAAACTGAATTTGATCCCGTCGATGGCGTCGATTCAAACCACGCTGGTCAATAACGCTGTGAGCAAGCCACTGTTTGATATGGCAAAAGGAGATACACCTTTTGAGATTAACTCTCGCATCGGTTACAGCGGCGATTCCAGTTCAGATATCTCGCTCAAGCCACTGAATTACGAGAAAAAAGATGAAAAAGTCGCCTTTAGCGGCGGTGAGTTCCAGTTAAATGCTGACCGAGACGGTAAAGCCATCTCCCTTTCCGGGGAGGCGCAAAGCGGTCGGGTCGATGCAGTTAACGAATACAACCAGAAAGTGCAGTTGACCTTTAATAATCTGAAAACCGATGGTTCCAGCACGCTGGCAAGTTTCGGTGAGCGCGTGGGTAACCAAAAACTGTCGCTGGAAAAAATGACCATTTCAGTGGAAGGCAAAGAACTGGCTCTGTTGGAAGGCATGGAGATCAGTGGTAAATCAGACCTGGTTAATGACGGTAAAACGATCAATAGCCAACTGGATTACTCGCTAAACAGCCTGAAGGTACAGAATCAGGATCTGGGCAGCGGCAAGCTGACTTTAAAAGTCGGTCAGATTGACGGTGAAGCCTGGCATCAGTTTAGCCAGCAATATAACGCGCAAACACAGGCGTTACTGGCACAGCCAGAGATTGCCAACAATGCCGAACTTTATCAGGAGAAAGTGACGGAAGCCTTCTTTAGCGCCCTGCCGCTGATGTTAAAAGGCGATCCGGTAATTACGATTGCGCCGTTAAGCTGGAAAAACAGTCAGGGTGAAAGCGCGCTGAATTTGTCGCTGTTCCTGAAAGATCCGGCAGCGACTAAAGAAGCGCCGCAAACACTGGCGCAGGAAGTTGATCGCTCGGTTAAATCTCTGGATGCAAAACTGACCATTCCGGTCGATATGGCAACCGAACTGATGACTCAGGTGGCGAAGCTGGAAGGCTATCAGGAAGATCAAGCTAAAAAGCTGGCGAAACAGCAAGTTGAAGGTGCATCAGCAATGGGCCAGATGTTCCGTCTGACCACCTTGCAGGACAATGCCATCACCACCAGCCTGCAATATGCTAACGGTCAGATCACGTTGAATGGTCAGAAAATGTCGCTGGAAGATTTTGTCGGTATGTTTGCGATGCCAGCACTTACCGTTCCGGCTGTACCGGCCATCCCGCAACAGTAATTCACAGCCAAAACGCCGGAGAGTTTTCTCTCCGGCGTTTTTTCACTTCAACATAAAGTCATACTGAATACTCATTTTCACATCCCAGTAATTCAGGCGATTGCCCAGCGTACTACCATCGCGCTTTTCCCGTCCTTTATCGGCTGCAAGAAAGAAATTCATCCCTTGTAGCGGCCCTTCGCTGACCCGATAGTTCATACCGCCTAAGATACCTGCGCCTTCAATCCGCACATCTCGTTTACTGGATTCATAGCCGCGAGTCACAATCGGTGCCAATGTCAGCGTAAATTGCGGGGTTAAACGATAATTGACACCCAATTGCCAGGACTGCATACCTTCCCGGTTACGATCAAGACTTAACGAGAAAGGATAACCAATATCGGTGTCCACCACGGCTCCGTTCATCGCATGACGCAGATAACCACCGCTACCAAACACGCTTCCCCACGGCGCGCTCCACGTCAGTTGGCCGCTAACCAGCGCCGTTTCATTGGGCTGGTTGGTGTTACGACTTAAGCCTTCCAGTTGCGCATAAAAGCCGAGCAACTCCCCTTTCAGCGCATAATCCTGGGCGAGCGAAATGCTTTTCTCAAAAATAGTTTGTAGCTGATTAGAAACATCTTTCTGTGCCGATGCCCCCAAAGAATAACGGCTGGTATCATCATGCCAACTGGCAGCTAAAAAAGAACGAGCGCGATGTTTATCGTATTTTCCGGTCTGGCTGTTATAAACACCTTCATCACGGATACCGGTTGTTGAATCAGTCCATAAAAATACCCGGGAGCGCCACATTCCCCACAGTTCAATATTGGGCGTTAAAGCCCAATAACCTAATGCTCCTTCAGAAACGGTCGGTAATGTACGTTGCGAACTGCCAGCAATTAACGGAATACGATAAGGTAAACTACCATAACTATAATCTGTCCCGAAACGACCTAATTTAAGTAAACTCTTTTCACTCGGTTTTATTTTTACCGCACCCAATGCATAGCCAAAACTTTTATCGCCATCAAGATACCATCGGGTACTCATATCAGCACGAGCACCTAATTTATAAACATAATAGGCTCCACCTTCGACGCCAATAATATTAGCGTAATAACCGCTATTAAAATCGAGCAATCCTCCTTGCACCCATGCGTAAATATCTCTTCCCGCGCCAGCACTGGGCTTGTCAGCCCGGCGCAATTCATTTTTCAGTCTGATTCGTAGTCCCGCTTCATCGTCAGCCAGTTGTGCAGAGTAAGCGGAGGTAAGGCCAGAGGCAGCCGTCAGGGAAATAACGGCCATGGCCACTATTTTTCTCATAGTTGCACCTTTGATGTTCTGATTATTTTTATAAGATATTAATTAGTGATATCGCTGATTAATTGCTGCTGCATTTTTTTACGATTATCAATTTCGACCACAATTTCTTTGAATTTTTTATCAGTCAGCGGATAAAACCAAATTATAACGAATGCCAGTAGCATAAATCCGCAAGGGACTAAGGCAATTGATGTGCGGATCCCCATAATAACTTCCGGCGTTTGTGCCTGATTCGCAATATATCCGCTTAATCCCAAAATAAAGGCGGGAATTGAACCCCCTATTGCCTGTCCACATTTTCGGGTAAATGAGAATAATGAATAGGTAAGCCCTTCAATGCGTACACCGGTCAGGTATTCACCATATTCTACAGTATCGGCCTCCAGCGCCCACATCACCGTCATGGTAACGCCCTGACCCACTGAAGCGATGGCTAACGCGATCAGTGCCACCGGCAGCGACCAGACTGAAACCCAGAAGAACAGCAAATAACCACAAGTTCCCAGCAGAGCGCCAATCAGGAAGGTATTCTTTTTACCGATTCTGGCAACCATTCCCGGCACCAGCGGTGCCGATGCCACTGTGCCGACCAGGTTTTGCACCAACACCAGCACAGTAAACAACCCGGCATCATTCAGTACATAGCGCACGTAGAACAACGACGAAGCACTGACCGCGAAGGTCGAGATCAGCACGCATAGCGCGCCGATGCACAACATAAACAGCGGACGATTCCGTTTCAGCGTTTGCAGGCTGATCTTCAATGACGGCTGCGCCACGATACGCACTACATTCTCGCGCGTCGATTTAAAGCAAATGAAGTAAAGCACCATCCCGGCAATCGCCAGGGTAATCGTCCAGAAATGGTATACCGACACCATCTCCTCCGGGCTGGAGTGCTTAATGCTCGGGCCAATCAGAAAAGCCAGGCAGACAAAGGTCAGCGAAGCGGCAATCCCGCGAGCCGCGCCCAGACGGGCGCGGGATTGTGGTTGTTGGGTCATGGCAGTTGCCAGTGAGCCATAAGGTATATTGACCAGGCTGTAACAAAGCCCCAGCCCCATATAAGTCAAATATGCATACACCACTTTGCTGCTATGACTCCAGTCGGTCGGCACCCAGAAAACCAGCACGCTGAAGATCATTAACGGTGCAGTGCCGAACAGCAAGAAGGGGCGGAATTTGCCCCAACGGGTATTTACGCTGTCTACCACCCGTCCGGCGAAGACGTCAGCAAAAGCATCGAATACCCGCACCAGTAATAGCATGGTGCCCGCCGCAGCGGCACCGACGCCAGCGACGTCGGTGTAGTAACTCAACAGGAAGAGCGCCCCCATGGCGAAGGCGAAGTTATTGGCAACGTCACCGAGGCTGTAGCCGACGATGGTGCGCCATGAGAGTTGTTGATTCATTTTTTGCCTCCCTGCTGCGGTTTTTCACCGAAATTCATGCCAGTCCAGCGTTTTTGCAGCGAGAAAGCCGCCGATTTTGGTTTGCGGTCACGAGTGAAAATCCCTTTCTTGTTACCGCCAACGCGCAGAATGCCCTGCGAAGTCGCAAAATCAGCGAAGTTCCATACCTGTTCACCAACGACAGCACTAACGCGGTCAAAGACGCGGTGATACATATCCAGCCACGCGCACTGATACTCTTCACTCCACATATCGGTGTACATCGAGTGCAGACCGGCTAACGTATCCACCCCGTATTCGGTGATGATAATCGGCTGATGCAGTTTCTCCTGCCACGCAAGCAGTTCTTTTTCCAGTACCTTTTCTGCCGTCTCCAGATCGCCGCTTTGGACATACCAGCCGTAATAACGGTTCAGACACAGCACATCAAAGAGATCGCTGATGGTATCGGTGTGAGCGTCGCAGAACATCACATTGACGCAGGTGATCGGTCGTGTCGGGTCGAGTTTACGCGTTGCTTCTGCCAGTGGCGCGAAATATTCCCGGGCACCTTGCGGGCGGGTATCTGGTTCATTGGCAATGCTCCACATCACCACGCTTGGGTGGTTTTTGTCACGCGCAATCAGTTCTTTAATCGCCTGTAAGTGCGCCTGCTGGGTTTCCCCATTGACCGCCTCTTCGCTGTACAGTTCTTTCGGTTTGTTGCCCGCTTCGAAACCAATTCCTAAAGAAAGGTTAAAGCCGACGGCGGCAGTTTCATCAATCACCACAATGCCATGTTCGTCAGCCCAGTCGAGCATCTCTTCAGCGTAAGGGTAATGCGAGGTGCGGTAAGAGTTGGCACCAATCCAGTCCATCAATGCGTGATCGTGCACCATCAGCACGTTATCGAATCCCTTGCCACGCAAATCCGCATCTTCATGACGACCAAAGCCAGTGAAGTAGAACGATTTGTGGTTGATCAGGAACTGTTCACCCTTTACTGCCACCGAGCGGATACCGACGCGCAGTGGATAGATGTCGCACTCTGTCTGGCTTTTTGCGGTGACGCACAGTTCATAGAGATACCCATCACCGGGTTGCCAGAGATTCGGGTTCACCACTTGCAAGGTTCCGCTGTGACCTTGTCCGGCTGCGACAACCTGCTGATCAGCATCACGCAGTTCGACGCTGATATCACCATTGGCCACCACCTGCCAGTCAATGGAAGCGTGGTTGCAGTCTTGCGCTACATGCGTCACCACGGTGATATCATCCACCCAGGTGTTCGGCGTGGTATAGAGCATTACGCTGCGGTGGATCCCGGCGTAGTTAAAGAAATCATGGAAATAAGACTGCTTTTTCTTGCCGTTTTCGTCGGTAATCACCATTCCCGGCGGGATAGTCTGCCAGTTCAGCTCATTGTTCACACAAACGGTGATACGCACACTTTTTCCGGCAATCACATATGGAGTAACATCGGCTTCAAACGGCGTATAGCCGCCCTGATGCTCCATCACTTCCTGATTATTAACCCACACTTTGCCGTAATGAGTGACCGCATCGAAACGCAGCACGATACGCTGGCCCGCCCAACCTTTGGGTATAAAGACTTCGCGCTGATACCAGACATTGCCCACATAATTACGAATATCCGCATCAGCAAACTGATCGTTAAAACTGCCTGGTACGGCAATCGCCCGACTCTCTTGCAACGTGCTTTCCCACCAACGCTGATCATTTCCACAGTTTTCGCGATCCAGGCTGAATGCCCACAGACCGTCGAGTTTTTTGATTTCACGGGTTGGGGTTTCTACAGGACGTAACATAAGGGACTCCTCATTAAGATAAAAATACTGGTCAACCTTTAATTTGATTAGTTAACCAATTAAGCAATGCAAACAGTTATCTGTGAGAAACCCACGGAAGAGAAATGGAAATAAAAAGAACTGACACCGCGATCAAAAAACCAAAAACTGCAATACCCACAGCGTGACATGGATCGCATTAATCTCTAAAACAACGTTGACAGAAGCTACAAAATAAGCAACCGAACGCTCGTTCGAGTGACTTAAAACGCTAAATTTCCGTGACATATGGTTGTGGTGTATGTGTTAACGGGATTTTGCGATCAGGCGAGAACGTTTTGGTATGGTGCTGTTAAGGACATTAAATGCGGACGCAGTGGTCACCGGCCCGCGGCAAGAAGATATCAGGATGCGGTTAAAATACCGCCTATCATCGCACGTAATCCCTGGGCAAATGACGCGTCACCCGCCAGGTCTTCGGCTTCAATGTCGGCCAGTACGCCATAGGTCAGATCCAGCAATAAACGAGAGGTCATCGCCGTGTTAATGTCAGGACTTATCTCACCTTTTTGCTGGGCATCGCGCATACGCTGGGCGATGTATTCGGTGATTGTCAGATGCTTATTCCTGAGCATAGCGGCAACCTGCGGATTACGCATTCCTTCCGCCATAATCTCTACCACCAGCGCCCGCTGGGCAAAGGCTTCATGCGTCAGGGAGACTATCGACTCGACCATATATTCTACAAAATGAATCCCTTCGATAGGGTCCCGGAAGCGGGCCAGCGCCCTCTCCTGATCCTGGAGGATAATTGCCTGAATCAAGGCTTCTTTAGAAATGAAATGGTGGTAAAGCGTCCCGGGACTTATACCGCAGGATTTACAGATGGCTTTCATCGAGGCACTGTGAAATCCATTTTCTGAAAAAATCTCTCTGGCAGCATTGAGGATCCGGGTCCGTGTCGGTTGTGCTTCAGTCTGCATGTTATCCATCGTTAAACCAATATAGTTAGCATGAATAACTAGTTTACCGCGTTGTCAGGTGAGCGCCTATCATTGCTGTTGAATAGTGCGAAGGCACACCCGATTCGTTTACTATTTACACGACAATTGGTCAACCAATGAACATAACCTGGTTACCAGTTTTCTGGCGTTTTTTCACTGCTGAACTCGCTGTACCGGTAAACAACACTCACTCAGTTGTTTACCGGCCTGCTAGCGATTAATTAAGCTCCTGTACCCCACCGCCGGATACGGTGAGTATTTGCCCGCTTATCCAACTGGCAGCAGGTGAACACAGAAACAGCGCCGCGTTAGCAATATCTTGCGGTTGACCCAGACGTCTGATTGGCGTGTGCTGCAACATTTTTTGTTCAATTTCTGGCGTAATAACGGATTTTAGAGCATCAGTTAATATTGCCCCCGGCGCAATGCCATTCACCCGAATATTTTTTTCACCCAGATCAAATGCCATATTTCTCACCAGATGACTGGCCGCAGCTTTAGATGACGCATAGGAAGTCATGTTTTTATTTTTATTTTCTGCAGCCATAGAAGTGATAGTCAGAATAACGCCTCCGCCATTTTTTTCCATTTCTGGCGCAATGAGTTGTGACAGATGGAAAAAAGAAAACACATTCAGTTCATAAGCGCGGCGGAAATCCGCCATTGGCATATCAAACGGTTTAGGACCACCGCCACCCGCGTTGTTAACCAGAATATCCACTTTGCCCAACTTACTGATGGCAAAGTCTGCCAGAGCAGATAATTCCTGTTCGGAAGTAATATCACAACGCCAGGCAAATGCCTGTCCACCAAGCTGTTGAATCTCATCAACAACATGATTTGCTGCATCGGCATTAATATCACTGACCACCACAGATGCACCTGCTGTCGCGAATGTAATGGCAATTTCTTTACCAATACCAGCACCCGCACCGGTGATGATGGCGCATTTTCCGTCGAGTCTCAGGTTGTCAGAATTAAACACATAAACCTCCTGTGAACTTCAGTAAATAAATTAAAAGGCACCGCCTGTGTGCCACATTTTTTATCATTAACCTCGGGGAAAAGACACTACCAGGTATAGCAGATAAAGAGAGATTATTTCGCCGTAATGAGCCGCGCGGGGATAATCAGATTTCGAGAGTGATTCTCTTCGTGACTGATTTTTTGCATCATGCGATCGGCAAGCGTAAAGCCCAGTTCCCGCGCAGGTGTGCAGGCCCAGACAATCGGTAAATCATCAAGAGCAGTTTGCGTTACATCAGTAAATGCCGCTAATGAAACCTGTTGCTCAAAATAACGATCGACCCCGCTTTCGCCGCTTTGCCGCCCTGCTTTCAGTAAACCAAACCACGCGCCCATCGCAATGGTTTCGTTGTAGCACACCACCGCGCTGATGGTCGGGTTATGGCGCAAAAGCGCCGTTATAGCTTCCGCAGCCAGCTTCTGGCTGGAAGAACATTCCAGTACCCAATCGCTGTGAAACGGCAGACCAAATTTTAATAGTGTTGCGCAATATCCACCCACTCGTTCCGCGCGGGTTAAAGAGGAACTTTGCCCTCCCAGCCAGGCGATACGCTGATGCCCATTGCGAATAAGGTGTTCCGTCAATAACTGCGCTGCCTGCATGTTATCCGGGCGAACAGTATCCACATCTTCAAGATAGCTGGCACGGGATGCAAAAATCACCGGGATGTCTTTTTCTTCTGCCATGCGCCGCAGGTCATCACTGCTTCCTGCCGCACCGGCAATCACCACACCATCGACACCCTGATTCAGTAGCAGTGAAAATCGCTGGACCAGTTGCTCGCCATCTTTACCGCCGTGGAGCAAAAAAACCATCCGCCCCTGTGCTTCCAGTGCCTCTGTCAGCCCGGCCGTTAATTCAGCGTAAAACGGCGAAGATAAGTCGCGCACAATTAAGCCAATTACGCCACTCTGCCCGCCGCGCAGCGCAGATGCCTGGCGATTTCGCACAAAGCCTAACTCTTCAATGGCCGCGTTAACCCGTTCTCCCGTGGCGGCAGATATTCGCCCTTTGCCACTAAGCACCAGCGAAACGGTACTGACTGACACGCCCGCAGCCAGCGCAACATCATGAATGGTGATTTTTTTGGCGGTAGCCATGCAGATGACCTACTCCCTGATTATGTGACAGATAAAACGTTTTACCTTTAATTTATCTTATACCCGCTATTATCGTTGCGTAATGTGATTTATGCCTCACTAAAATTTGATAAAACGTTTTATCTTCTCGCGCAATTTATTGAATCCAGACTGTTCTCAACAAGGAGTCGTTTTATGACGGCGAAAGCAGCACCGAAAGTCACGCTGTGGGAATTCTTCCAGCAGTTAGGCAAAACCTTTATGTTACCCGTGGCGTTATTGTCGTTCTGCGGCATTATGCTCGGAATTGGCAGTTCCCTTAGCAGCCACGATGTCATAACCCTAATCCCGGCATTGGGTAACCCCGTGTTGCAGGCCATCTTTACCTGGATGAGTAAGGTTGGCTCGTTTGCTTTTAGCTTTCTGCCAGTGATGTTCTGTATTGCAATCCCACTCGGGCTGGCGCGTGAAAACAAAGGTGTTGCAGCATTCGCGGGTTTTGTCGGTTACGCGGTCATGAACCTTGCGGTTAACTTCTGGTTGACCAATAAAGGCATTCTACCAACCACCGATGCAGCCGTTCTGAAAGCCAATAATATCCAGAGTATTCTTGGGATCCAGTCGATCGACACCGGGATCCTCGGTGCAGTGATCGCCGGTATCATTGTCTGGATGCTGCATGAGCGTTTCCATAATATCCGCCTGCCAGATGCGCTGGCGTTCTTCGGCGGCACCCGCTTCGTGCCCATTATCTCCTCACTGGTGATGGGACTTGTCGGTCTGGTAATTCCGTTAGTCTGGCCGATATTTGCTATGGGCATTAGTGGATTAGGTCATATGATCAATAGCGCAGGCGATTTCGGACCGATGCTGTTTGGTACTGGCGAACGTCTGCTGTTGCCGTTTGGTCTGCATCACATTCTGGTGGCATTAATTCGCTTTACGGATGCGGGCGGCACGCAGGAAGTCTGCGGTCAAACCGTAAGCGGCGCGCTGACTATCTTCCAGGCGCAATTAAGCTGCCCGACCACACACGGTTTCTCTGAAAGCGCTACGCGTTTCCTCTCCCAGGGAAAAATGCCTGCCTTCCTCGGCGGCCTGCCTGGTGCGGCATTAGCCATGTATCACTGCGCACGCCCGGAAAATCGCCATAAAATTAAAGGCCTGCTGATTTCTGGCCTGATCGCCTGTATCGTTGGCGGCACCACAGAACCGCTGGAGTTCCTGTTCCTGTTCGTTGCGCCAGTCCTGTATGTCATCCACGCACTGTTAACCGGCCTCGGCTTCACTGTCATGTCCGTTCTCGGTGTCACCATCGGTAATACCGACGGTAATATCATCGACTTTGTGGTATTCGGTATTTTGCATGGTCTGTCGACTAAGTGGTACATGGTGCCAGTGGTGGCGGCAATTTGGTTTGTTGTTTACTACGTCATCTTCCGTTTCGCTATCACCCGCTTCAATCTGAAAACACCGGGGCGCGACAGTGAAATCGCCAGCTCAATCGAAAAAGCCGTTGTCGGTACGCCGGGTAAATCAGGTTACAACGTTCCGGCAATCCTCGAAGCCCTGGGTGGTGCCGACAATATTGTCAGCCTTGATAACTGTATTACTCGCCTGCGTTTGTCTGTGAAAGATATGTCGCTTGTGAATGTGCAGGCGCTGAAGGACAATCGGGCAATTGGCGTAGTTCAATTGAATCAACATAACCTGCAGGTTGTTATTGGGCCGCAAGTTCAATCGGTAAAAGATGAAATGGCCGGTTTGATGCGCACTGTTCAGGCATAAGGATAAAATATGTTCGATTTTTCAAAGGTCGTGGATCGTCATGGAACATGGTGTACACAATGGGACTATGTCGCTGACCGTTTCGGCTCTGCGGATCTGCTGCCGTTCACGATTTCAGACATGGATTTTGCCACCGCACCCTGCATTATCGAGGCGCTGAATCAGCGCCTGATGCACGGTGTGTTTGGCTACAGCCGCTGGAAAAACGATGAGTTTCTCGCGGCAATTGCCCACTGGTTTTCCACCCAACATAACACCGCCATTGATACGCAGTCGGTGGTTTATGGCCCTTCTGTTATCTATATGGTGTCGGAATTGATTCGCCAGTGGTCTGCCGTCGGTGAAGGCGTGATGATCCATACCCCCGCTTACGACGCATTTTACAAAGCCATTGAAGGTAATCAGCGCACCGTGATGCCCGTTGCTTTAGAGAAGCGGGAGGACGGTTGGTTTTGCAATATGGCAAAACTGGAAGCTGTACTGGCGAAACCAGAATGTAAAATTATGCTCCTGTGTAGCCCGCAGAACCCCACGGGTAAAGTCTGGACTTGCGATGAACTGAAGATAATGGCAGACCTTTGCGAACGCTATGGTGTACGCGTTATCTCCGATGAAATCCATATGGATATGGTATGGGATGAGCAACCACATATTCCCTGGAGCAACGTGGCGCGCGGAGACTGGGCGCTGCTGACTTCTGGTTCGAAAAGTTTCAATATTCCTGCCCTGACCGGAGCTTACGGTATCATTGAAAACAGCGAGAGCCGCGAGACGTATTTATCAGCACTGAAAGGTCGTGATGGGCTTTCCTCCCCTTCTGTACTGGCATTAACAGCACATATCGCCGCCTATCAGCAAGGCGCAGCGTGGCTGGATGCCTTACGTGTCTATCTGAAAGACAATCTGAGGTATATCGCCAATACAATGAACGCCGCGTTCCCGGAACTCAACTGGCAGCCCCCACAATCCACTTATCTCGCCTGGCTTGATTTACGGCCTCTGAACATTGATGACAATGCACTGCAAAAAGTCCTGATTGAGCAAGAAAAAGTGGCGATCATGCCGGGATATACCTACGGCGAAGAAGGCCGTGGCTTTGTTCGTCTCAATGCCGGATGCCCTCGTTCGAAACTGGAAAAAGGTGTCGCCGGATTAATTAACGCCATCCGCACTGTACGTTGATTGCGATTGCGCAACGCAAATAATCGTTGCGCAATCGTAGATTTTTACCCTGCTTTGTTTTTATAATGGTGCGCACTTTTATATCCAGAAAAAGAGTGCGACCATGATTGATACCACCCTGCCATTAACTGATATCCATCGCCACCTTGATGGCAACATTCGTCCCCAGACCATCCTTGAACTTGGCCGCCAGTATAATATTTCACTTCCTGCACAATCGCTGGAAACGCTGATCCCCCACGTTCAGGTCATCGCCAACGAACCCGATCTGGTCAGCTTCCTGAGCAAACTTGACTGGGGCGTTAAAGTTCTCGCTTCTCTTGATGCCTGCCGTCGCGTGGCATTTGAAAATATTGAAGATGCCGCTCGAAACGGCCTGCACTATGTCGAACTACGTTTTTCGCCAGGCTACATGGCGATGACGCATCAGTTGCCTGTTGCGGGCGTGGTCGAAGCCGTCATTGATGGCGTGCGTGAAGGTTGCCGCACTTTTGGTGTGCAGGCGAATCTTATCGGCATTATGAGTCGAACCTTTGGCGAAGCCGCCTGCCAGCAAGAACTGGAGGCATTTTTAGCCCACCGTGACCAGATTACCGCGCTGGATTTAGCCGGTGATGAACTTGGTTTCCCGGGTAGTCTGTTCCTTTCTCACTTCAATCGCGCACGTGATGCGGGTTGGCATATTACTGTTCATGCAGGTGAAGCTGCTGGCTCGGAAAGCATCTGGCAGGCTATTCGTGAACTGGGGGCGGAACGTATTGGACATGGCGTAAAAGCCATTGAAGATCGGGCGCTGATGGATTTTCTTGCCGAACAGCAAATTGGTATTGAATCCTGTCTGACCTCAAATATTCAGACCAGTACCGTAGCCTCTCTGGTGGCACATCCACTGAAAACGTTCCTTGAGCATGGTATTTGCGCCAGCATTAACACTGATGATCCGGGGGTTCAGGGCGTAGATATCATTCACGAATATACCGTCGCCGCACCCGCTGCGGGTTTATCTCGCGAGCAAATTCGCCAGGCGCAGATTAACGGTCTGGAAATGGCGTTTTTGAGCGCCGATGAGAAACGTGCTCTGAGAGAAAAAGTGACTGCGAAGTAAGAACATGCCTGATAAGGCGCGTAAGCGTCGTATCAGGCATTTGAATTCATCGCCGGATGCAGTGTAGTCGCTTTATCCGGCTCCAAAAATCGATTATCACGCCAGGCACAGCGTCGCGCGATGTTTGGCGGATTCGATACCAAGTTCAATGAGTTCCATCACCTGAATCGCCTGACTTGCCGGCACCGGATTTTCTCCGTCACCATTCAACGCATCACGAATAGCAGCGTAGTAAGCCGGATAATTTCCCGGCACCGTCAGCAGTGTTTCTTCGACGCGTTCCTCACCTTCAACACGGGTAAGTACGCCGTCACGCATATCATAGCCCCAATCTTCCTGCGGCAAACGTTCGCCATTTTTCAGCCGCTCTTCCTGTGGATCGAGTCCATACTTAACGTAGCTGCCGCGAGAACCATGAACGATATAGCGTGCCGACTCTGCTGCCGCCAACATAGTGCCGTGTAAAATGACCCGCCGCTGTGGGTAGGACAAAATGGCGTGGAAATAATCTGTCGACTGCGCTCCCGGGCGTAACTGTGCTAAATCTACGGTCATGCTGACGGGTAAGCCAAACAGCGTAATAGCCTGATCGAGCAAATGCGGCGCTAAATCGTACCAGATACCGCTACCGGGGCCGCCCTGTTCACGCCAGCGATCGCGCACCTGTGGACGGAAGCGGTCGAAATGAGACTCAAAGTAAGCCACTTCCCCCAGCAAGCCTTCCGCGAGCAAACCTTTTAGCGTCAGGAAATCGCTATCCCAGCGACGGTTATGAAACACTGACAACACGCGCCCAAGACTCTTTGCCAGAGCATCCAGCTCCCGTGCTTGTGACAGTGTCACGGTGAAAGGCTTATCAACAACCACATGTTTACCCGCTTCCAGTGCCGCTTTTGCTAACGGAAAATGGGTATCGTTGGGCGTAGGAATGACAATCAGGTCAATATTAGGATCATTAAAGAGATGCTTCGGTTCAGAGACAACCGTAACTGTTGGCCAATCAGCCTTCACTTTTGTTTCGTCACTGCTGGAGATCACCGCCAGCTCCAGCCCGGGCGTGCCCGCAATCAGGGGAGCATGGAAGGTTTTGCTCGCATAACCGTACCCAATCAACCCAACACGGATGTTGTCGCTCATGTCATTGCCTCTCATTGAAGTATGATGCTATTTGACACTATCCTTTACCCTCTCTCAACAGTTTAATAACCTGCCTGCAATACGGGGGGTTATTTAACTTAAGTCAAAAAAAGAGCGAATTTTCTGAAGGCAAAAGATAAATATCGCAAAAACATCAGTAAAAATCTTGCTGGAGCAATTATTGCTAAGTAACATTTACGGCCTTAGTTAATGGATCAATCAACATAGATGTGGGCAGTAATGAATCGTCTTATTGAATTAACAGGTTGGATCGTTCTTATCGTTTCAGTCATTCTTCTTGGCGTGGCGAGTCACATTGACAACTACCAGCCGCCTGAACAGAGTACCCCGGTACAACACAAGTAATCTCTGCGTTTGCAGGGCAACATGCAGCCCGTCCGGGTGCATGTTTTGACTTGTCGGGTATTTAAACCAGGAATTTATTATTTTGCACGGTGTTGTTGACGATTGTCAGGGATAGTAAAGCGCGTTACTCTTTTATTAGCAGTATTTCATCCCAGAATTATTTGCCATCAGCACATTCTTATTATTGCTTTAACGTTCACCTATGGTGAGATTTTATCATTACATATAATGCCTACCACTTTGGTATTAGTTATTTAATGGATCTTTTATGACAGCTCAGGAATATTTATTAAAATTTCGTAAAATCAATTCACTCGAAAGCCTGGAAAAACTCTACGATCATCTTAATTACACCCTGACGGACGATCAGGATATTATAAATATGTATCGTGCAGCCGATCACCGCCGAGCAGAGCTGGTTTCTGGCGGGCGTTTGTTTGACCTCGGGCAGGTTCCGAAATCGGTCTGGCACTACGTTCAATAAAGAAAGTAGCGATCGGTTATAAAAGCTTTATAATGACGCCCCTAAAATTAGATTTGCCCGTTTGCTGTCGCTATTCTGGAGAACTTATGACCACCACAACGCCACAACGTATTGGAGGCTGGTTGCTTGGCCCGTTAGCCTGGCTGTTAGTTGCCTTACTGAGTACGACGCTGGCGCTGTTGCTGTACTCCGCAGCGTTATCTTCTCCTCAAACATTTAAAACGCTCAGCGAACAATCCCTGACAACGCAAATCTCATGGGGCGTTTCGTTTATTACCGCCATCGCTATGTGGTATTACACACTGTGGTTAACCATCGCTTTCTTTAAACGTCGGCGTTGTGTTCCTAAACATTATATTATCTGGCTACTGATTTCCGTATTACTGGCAGTTAAAGCCTTCGCGTTTTCTCCGGTTGAAGATGGTGTAGCCGTTCGCCAGTTGCTGTTTACTTTGTTGGCAACTGCATTGATCGTCCCCTATTTCAAACGCTCGTCGCGGGTGAAAGCGACGTTTGTGAATCCGTAATAACCTTACAGTTAACCTGTTGTCGCCTGCTCTGGATTAACGGATAATAGGCGGCTTTTTTATTTCAGGCCGAAAAATGACTGACTACCTGTTACTGTTTGTCGGAACTGTACTGGTCAATAACTTTGTACTGGTCAAGTTTCTGGGGCTCTGTCCGTTTATGGGGGTTTCCAAAAAGCTGGAAACCGCGATGGGCATGGGGCTGGCAACAACATTTGTGATGACGCTGGCGTCTATTTGCGCCTGGCTTATCGACACGTGGATTTTAATCCCACTCAATCTGATTTACCTGCGCACCCTGGCGTTTATTCTGGTGATTGCCGTAGTCGTGCAGTTCACCGAGATGGTGGTGCGTAAAACCAGCCCGGTACTTTATCGGCTACTCGGGATTTTTCTGCCGCTTATCACCACCAACTGTGCGGTGCTCGGCGTAGCGTTGCTGAATATCAACCTCGGGCACAATTTCTTGCAGTCGGCGCTGTACGGTTTTTCTGCTGCTGTCGGCTTCTCGCTGGTGATGGTGCTTTTTGCCGCCATTCGCGAACGTCTTGCTGTGGCCGATGTTCCGGCCCCTTTTCGTGGTAATGCCATTGCGCTGATTACTGCGGGTCTTATGTCTCTGGCCTTTATGGGCTTTAGTGGTTTGGTGAAGTTGTAATGAATGCTATCTGGATTGCCGTTGCCGCCGTGAGCCTGCTGGGCCTGGTGTTTGGCGCCATTCTGGGTTATGCCTCCCGCCGTTTTGCGGTGGAAGACGATCCGGTCGTTGAGAAAATTGACGAAATTTTACCGCAAAGCCAGTGTGGTCAGTGCGGTTATCCAGGCTGTCGTCCGTATGCGGAAGCCATCAGTTGTAATGGCGAAAAAATCAACCGCTGCGCACCTGGTGGCGAAGCTGTGATGTTGAAAATTGCCGAGTTGCTTAATGTCGAGCCACAGCCGCTGGATGGCGAAGCGCAAGAGTTGACGCCTGCGCGCATGGTGGCAGTTATTGATGAAAATAACTGTATTGGCTGCACTAAGTGCATTCAGGCGTGTCCGGTAGACGCCATTGTTGGCGCTACCCGCGCAATGCATACAGTGATGAGCGATCTGTGCACGGGCTGCAATCTTTGCGTTGACCCATGCCCTACACACTGCATCTCCTTACAACCGGTCGCAGAAACGCCTGACTCCTGGAAATGGGATCTGAACACCATTCCCGTGCGCATCATTCCCGTGGAACACCATGTTTAAGTTATTTTCTGCTTTCAAAAAAAATAAAATCTGGGACTTCAACGGCGGTATTCATCCACCGGAAATGAAAACCCAGTCCAACGGTACGCCTCTACGCCAGGTGCCACTGGCGCAGCGATTTGTCATTCCGCTGAAGCAACATATTGGCGCTGAAGGTGAGCTGTGTGTTAGCGTCGGGGATAAAGTGCTGCGCGGTCAGCCACTCACTCGCGGTCGCGGCAAAATGCTGCCGGTTCACGCACCAACCTCCGGCACCGTTACAGCTATTGCCCCCCACTCTACAGCTCATCCTTCAGCATTAGCTGAATTAAGCGTGATTATTGATGCTGATGGTGAAGACTGCTGGATCCCACGTGATGGCTGGAGCGATTACCGCTCACGTAGCCGGGAAGAGTTAATTGAACGTATTCATCAGTTTGGCGTCGCCGGGCTGGGGGGGGCGGGCTTCCCTACGGGTGTTAAATTGCAGGGTGGCGGCGATAAAATCGAAACCTTGATTATCAATGCTGCCGAGTGCGAACCGTATATTACCGCCGATGACCGTCTGATGCAGGATTGCGCCGCTCAGGTGGTGGAAGGCATTCGCATTCTTGCGCATATCCTACAACCGCGCGAAATTCTTATCGGTATTGAAGATAACAAACCACAGGCGATTTCCATGCTGCGCGCAGTGCTGGCAGACTCCCGCGATATCGCTCTACGGG
The DNA here is from genome assembly GCF_000208565.1 of Escherichia sp. TW09308. NCBI lineage: Bacteria > Pseudomonadati > Pseudomonadota > Gammaproteobacteria > Enterobacterales > Enterobacteriaceae > Escherichia > Escherichia sp. TW09308. The sequence continues at coordinate 360,634 of NZ_AEME01000001.1, forward strand.
TTATTCCAACTAAATATCCTTCCGGCGGTGCCAAACAGTTAACGTACATCCTGACCGGGAAGCAGGTGCCACACGGCGGCCGTTCATCAGATATCGGTGTGTTAATGCAAAACGTCGGCACCGCTTACGCGGTGAAACGCGCAGTTATCGATGGCGAGCCCATTACCGAGCGCGTGGTGACGCTGACTGGTGAAGCCATTGCACGTCCGGGTAACGTCTGGGCGCGACTGGGTACACCTGTGCGTCATTTATTGGATGATGCCGGATTCCGTCCTTCTGCTGATCAAATGGTGATTATGGGCGGCCCGCTAATGGGCTTTACATTGCCGTGGCTGGATGTGCCGGTCGTCAAAATCACTAACTGCCTGCTGGCACCGTCGGCCAGTGAACTCGGTGAACCGCAGGAAGAACAAAGCTGCATCCGCTGTAGCGCCTGTGCTGACGCCTGCCCTGCCGATCTTCTGCCGCAACAGTTGTACTGGTTCAGCAAAGGTCAGCAGCACGATAAAGCCACCGCGCACAACATTGCCGACTGTATTGAATGTGGGGCCTGCGCCTGGGTTTGCCCGAGCAACATTCCACTGGTGCAATATTTCCGTCAGGAAAAAGCAGAAATTGCCGCCATTCGTCAGGAAGAGAAACGCGCCGCAGAAGCAAAAGCGCGTTTTGAAGCCCGTCAGGCACGTCTGGAGCGCGAAAAAGCCGCGCGTCTTGAACGACATAAGAGCGCGGCGGTACAACCTGCAGCCAAAGACAAAGACGCGATTGCTGCCGCACTGGCACGTGTGAAAGAGAAGCAGGCCCAGGCCACGCAGCCTATTGTGATCAAAGCTGGCGAACGTCCGGATAACAGCGCAATTATTGCAGCACGGGAAGCGCGTAAAGCGCAAGCCAGAGCGAAGCAGGCAGAATTACAACAGATCAACGACGCAACAACCGTTGCTGATCCGCGCAAGGCTGCCGTCGAGGCCGCTATTGCCCGCGCCAAAGCGCGTAAACTGGAACAAGCAGCAGGCTAACGCCGAGCCGGAAGAACAGGTTGATCCGCGCAAGGCTGCCGTCGAGGCCGCTATTGCCCGCGCCAAAGCGCGTAAACTGGAACAACAGCAGGCTAACGCCGAGTCAGAAGAACAGGTTGATCCGCGCAAAGCGGCAGTTGCCGCGGCTATTGCCCGCGTTCAGGCAAAAAAAGCCGCCCAGCAAAAGGTTGTAAACGAGGACTAAATGGTATTCAGAATAGCTAGCTCCCCATATACCCATAACCAGCGCCAGACATCGCGCATTATGCTGCTGGTACTGCTCGCAGCCGTGCCTGGAATCGCGGCACAACTGTGGTTTTTTGGCTGGGGCACTCTCGTTCAGATCCTGCTGGCATCGGTCAGTGCATTGTTAGCCGAAGCGCTTGTGCTTAAGCTGCGCAAGCAGCCAGTAGCCGCAACGTTAAAAGATAACTCAGCATTACTAACAGGCTTATTGTTGGCGGTAAGTATTCCACCTCTCGCGCCGTGGTGGATGGTCGTGCTGGGTACGGTGTTTGCGGTGATCATCGCTAAACAGTTGTATGGCGGTCTGGGGCAAAACCCATTCAACCCGGCAATGATTGGTTATGTAGTATTACTGATCTCCTTCCCGGTACAGATGACCAGTTGGTTGCCGCCGCATGAGATTGCGGTCAACATCCCTGGATTTATCGACGCTGTGCAGGTTATCTTCAGCGGCCATACCGTCAGCGGCGGTGATATGAACACGCTACGCTTAGGCATTGATGGTATCAGCCAGGCGACGCCGCTGGATACGTTCAAAACCTCTGTCCGCGCCGGTCATTCAGTTGAGCAAATTATGCAGTATCCGATCTACAGCGGTATTCTGGCAGGCGCTGGCTGGCAATGGGTAAACCTCGCCTGGCTGGTTGGCGGCGTGTGGTTGCTATGGCAGAAAGCGATTCGCTGGCATATTCCCGTCAGCTTCTTAGTGACGCTGGCGCTATGCGCAACGCTGGGCTGGTTGTTCTCACCGGAGACTCTGGCATCACCGCAAATTCATCTGCTGTCTGGCGCGACCATGCTTGGCGCATTCTTTATTCTGACCGATCCGGTGACCGCTTCTACGACTAATCGTGGTCGTCTGATTTTTGGCGCACTGGCGGGCTTATTAGTCTGGTTGATCCGCAGTTTCGGCGGCTATCCTGACGGCGTGGCTTTTGCTGTCCTGCTGGCGAACATCACGGTTCCTCTGATCGATTACTATACGCGTCCGCGCGTTTACGGCCATCGCAAAGGATAAACCATGCTGAAAACTATCCGAAAACACGGTATTACGCTGGCACTGTTTGCCGCCGGTTCAACAGGTTTAACGGCGGCCATCAACCAGATGACCAAAACGACGATTGCTGAACAGGCCAGCCTGCAACAAAAGACGTTATTTGATCAGGTGTTGCCAGCCGAACGCTATAACAATGAGCTGGCACAAAGTTGCTATTTAGTGAATGCGCCTGAGCTGGGTAAAGGTGAACATCGGGTTTACATCGCTAAACAGGATGGCCAGCCGGTAGCTGCCGTTCTGGAAGCGACTGCGCCGGATGGCTATTCAGGCGCGATTCAGCTACTGGTCGGAGCCGATTTTAACGGCACTGTACTTGGCACACGCGTGACAGAACATCACGAAACGCCAGGGCTTGGCGATAAAATCGAACTGCGCCTCTCTGACTGGATCACTCATTTTGCGGGTAAAAAAATCAGCACCGCAAATGACGCTCACTGGGCGGTAAAGAAAGATGGCGGTGATTTCGACCAGTTCACCGGCGCGACCATTACGCCTCGCGCGGTGGTGAATGCGGTAAAACGCGCCGGGTTGTACGCCCAAACGTTACCAGAACAACTTTCTCAACTTCCTGCCTGTGGAGAATAGACCGTGAGCGAAATTAAAGACGTTATTGTTCAGGGGTTATGGAAGAACAACTCCGCACTGGTTCAGTTGCTCGGTCTCTGCCCGCTGCTGGCAGTCACGTCAACTGCCACCAACGCACTGGGTTTAGGGCTTGCGACTACGCTGGTGTTGACTCTCACCAACCTGACTATCTCGACGCTGCGTCACTGGACGCCAGCCGAGATCCGTATCCCTATTTACGTGATGATCATCGCCTCGGTGGTCAGTGCCGTACAAATGCTGATCAACGCCTACGCCTTTGGTCTGTATCAATCGTTAGGAATTTTTATTCCGCTGATTGTCACTAACTGTATCGTTGTTGGTCGCGCTGAAGCCTTCGCTGCAAAAAAAGGTCCGGCGCTTTCGGCGCTGGACGGATTTTCGATTGGCATGGGTGCAACCTGCGCAATGTTCGTGCTGGGTTCACTGCGCGAAATTATCGGCAACGGAACGTTATTTGACGGTGCCGATGCGCTGTTGGGTAACTGGGCAAAAGTATTGCGCGTGGAGATCTTCCACACTGATTCCCCTTTCCTGCTCGCAATGTTACCACCAGGGGCATTTATTGGCCTGGGACTGATGCTGGCAGGAAAATACCTGATTGATGAAAAAATGAAAAAGCGCCGCACTGAAGCAGCCGCTGAACGCGAGTTGCAAAACGGTGAAACAGGGAATGTCTGATGAACAAAGCAAAACGACTGGAGATCCTCACCCGCCTGCGTGAGAACAATCCTCATCCCACAACCGAGCTTAATTTCAGTTCGCCTTTTGAATTGCTGATTGCTGTACTACTTTCTGCCCAGGCCACTGATGTCAGCGTTAATAAAGCAACAGCGAAGCTCTACCCGGTAGCCAATACGCCTGCCGCGATGCTCGAACTGGGTGTTGAAGGCGTGAAAACGTATATCAAAACCATTGGGTTATATAACAGCAAAGCGGAAAATATCATCAAGACCTGCCGTATCTTACTGGAGCAGCATAATGGCGAAGTTCCGGAAGATCGCGCTGCGCTGGAAGCATTGCCCGGCGTTGGACGCAAAACAGCTAACGTGGTGTTGAATACCGCTTTCGGCTGGCCGACCATTGCTGTAGATACCCACATTTTCCGTGTCTGCAACCGCACCCAATTTGCTCCCGGGAAAAACGTCGAACAAGTTGAGGAAAAACTGCTAAAAGTAGTTCCTGCAGAATTTAAAGTCGACTGCCATCACTGGTTAATCCTTCACGGGCGTTATACCTGCATTGCCCGCAAACCGCGCTGTGGCTCCTGCATTATTGAAGATCTTTGTGAATACAAAGAGAAAGTTGACATCTGACACAAACAGGTACTGCCGTTTCTTCATCCATTACCGCTACTCATCCTCTTCAAAAACAACTTTCTAACGTTAATGATGCCGCCTCGCTGCGGCATCATTAGGCAATCCGTTTGTGAATAACCAAAAATGCAGGTTAATTGTTTTTTTAATAGCGAAATTTTCTATTCATTTGTGATCGAAATCACACTGATACACAAATGTAAAAATAATGCACCTCAAAAGTTAAATTTGACAAAGCATTGATTCAATCCGACCTGAAACCTACAAAACATTACACTGGCTATTTTTCAGATAATGGACTATCCCACTACATGAAACACCTTATAGCAGAACATATCGCCAAAGAGGAATTATTACCCGGCTCCAGTAGTGAAAAAATCTGCCGTTACGTTTTTTGAAAAATTTAACGCTGGATAACATTTCCCAAAACCGATGAATTCTCCAGGCCAGTTATATGTAACAGATTATTACAAAGGACTTGTCTGAAAGTGCAAGATAGTGAACATTACCTGCCGTTTCCCCTCCCACTATAACAATTGCGCGTATGTTTTTTAGACATCACGCGAGAATGCACCCCCGTTAATATGGGATGTAAAAAAAGAGGTAAAAGTGTCCACTGCAAACCAAAAACCAACAGAAAGCGTTAGTTTGAACGCTTTCAAACAACCGAAGGCGTTCTATCTCATCTTCTCGATTGAGTTATGGGAACGTTTTGGTTATTACGGCCTACAAGGAATTATGGCTGTCTACCTGGTTAAACAACTGGGTATGTCTGAAGCGGATTCAATCACACTTTTCTCTTCCTTTAGTGCCCTGGTTTATGGTCTGGTCGCTATCGGCGGCTGGTTAGGTGACAAGGTACTGGGTACTAAACGCGTCATTATGCTTGGCGCTATCGTGCTGGCGATTGGCTATGCGCTGGTTGCGTGGTCTGGTCACGACGCAGGTATCGTCTATATGGGTATGGCGGCAATTGCTGTCGGTAACGGCCTGTTTAAAGCCAACCCGTCTTCGCTGCTCTCGACTTGCTATGAGAAAAACGACCCGCGTCTGGACGGTGCATTTACCATGTACTACATGTCCGTCAACATCGGTTCTTTCTTCTCTATGATTGCAACCCCGTGGCTGGCGGTTAAATACGGCTGGAGCGTCGCGTTTGCGCTTAGCGTAGTCGGTCTGTTGATCACCATTGTTAACTTTGCCTTCTGCCAGCGCTGGGTTAAACAGTACGGTTCGAAACCTGACTTTGAACCAGTCAACTACCGTAACCTGCTGCTGACCATTATTGGCGTTGTGGCACTGATCGCGGTTGCAACCTGGCTGCTGCACAACCAGGAAGTTGCGCGTATGGCGCTGGGCGTTGTTGCCTTCGGTATCGTTGTTATCTTCGGTAAAGAAGCGTTCGCCATGAAAGGTGCTGCGCGTCGTAAAATGATCGTTGCCTTCATTCTGATGCTTGAAGCAATCATCTTCTTCGTGCTGTACAGCCAGATGCCGACGTCGCTGAACTTCTTTGCGATTCGTAACGTTGAACACTCCATTCTGGGGATGGCGGTTGAACCTGAACAGTATCAGGCGCTGAACCCATTCTGGATCATCATTGGTAGCCCGATTCTGGCCGCTATCTATAACAAGATGGGCGACACTCTGCCGATGCCGACCAAATTTGCAATCGGTATGGTGATGTGTTCCGGCGCATTCCTGATCCTGCCAGTGGGCGCGAAATTCGCTTCTGACGCCGGTATCGTTTCTGTAGGCTGGCTGGTAGCAAGCTATGGCCTGCAGAGTATCGGTGAACTGATGATCTCCGGTCTGGGTCTGGCAATGGTTGCTCAGCTCGTTCCTCAGCGTCTGATGGGCTTCATTATGGGTAGCTGGTTCCTGACCACTGCCGGTGCAAACCTGATTGGTGGTTATGTTGCGGGCATGATGGCTGTTCCGGATAACGTAACCGATCCGCTGATGTCGCTGGATGTGTATGGCCGCGTGTTCTTGCAGATTGGTGTCGCCACTGCCGTTATCGCAGTGCTGATGCTGCTGACCGCACCGAAACTGCATCGCATGACTCAGGACGATGCTGCAGACAAAGCAGCGAAAGCTGCCGTAGCATAAATTTCAGGGAAACTCTTTTACAAGCCGCTAACTTTTCGTTAGCGGCTTTTTTTTTATTCAACAACGCACTACCATTCTTTAAACCACAGCCAAAAGGAGTTACCGATGAAACTGTTCTATAAACCGGGCGCCTGCTCTCTTGCTTCCCATATCACCCTGCGTGAGAGCGGAAAGGATTTTACGCTCGTCAGTGTGGATTTGATGAAAAAACGCCTCGAAAATGGTGATGATTACTTTGCCATTAACCCTAAGGGACAGGTTCCTGCGTTACTGCTCGATGATGCCACGCTACTGACAGAAGGCGTGGCGATTATGCAATACCTTGCCGATAGCGTACCCGACCGTCAATTACTGGCTCCGGTAAATAGTATTTCGCGCTATAAAACCATCGAATGGCTGAACTATATTGCCACCGAACTACATAAAGGCTTTACCCCGCTGTTTCACCCGGCTACACCAGAAGAGTTCAAACCGATTGCGCGCGCACAACTGGAGAAAAAACTGCAGTATGTTAACGACGCGCTGAAAGATGAGCACTGGATCTGTGGGCAACGTTTTACTATTGCTGATGCCTACCTGTTTACGGTTCTGCGATGGGCATACGCGGTGAAACTGAATCTGGAGGGTTTAGAGCACATTGCGGCATTTATGCAACGTATGGCTGAACGTCCGGCGGTGAAAGCTGCGTTGACGGCGGAAGGATTGCAGTAATAGTCATCGGCCCACAGGAAACTGTGGGCCGAAAAGAGGTATTTCAGAGTTTCGTTGCGCTGAAATAATGTTCCGGTTTGGCTATACGATCTTGTGCTGCAACCACCTGCAGCTCATATTCCTGCATTGCTTTGGTGGTCACCATAATTTCGTATACTGCGGCAGTCACATGTTCCAGCGCCTGTTGCAACGTTGCGCCCTGCAACAGTTTCACCAACAGTAAACCGCTCGTCACATCACCAACACCGACCGGCTGACGCATACCAAAATCTACCAGCGGACGGCTGATATGCCAGGCTTCATCGGCAGTAACCAGCAGCATTTCAAAACGATCGCGGCTGTAACCCGCACGCGCCAGGTGTTTAACCAACACAATTTGTGGCCCTTGCGTAATGAGTTCGCGCGCAGCTTTAACGGCTTCTTCGACGGTATGTACCGGATGCTCACAGAGGATTTCCAGCTCCACCAGATTCGGCGCGATGATATCGCTGGCAGGCAGACCGTGACGCACATGAAACTCCGCCACACCCGGCGCGACGATGCAACCTTTTTCAGGATGCCCCATTACCGGATCGCAAAAATATTTCGCCTGTGGATTCGCCGCTTTCACCTGACGGACAATACCGAGGATATGTTCCCCCTGTTCCGCCGACCCCAGATAACCACTGAGTACAGCATCACAGGTATGTAATTTATCGATGGCGGCAATGCCCTGAACAATTTCGGTTAAATGGCTGGGCGGCATTACGCAGCCAGTCCATTTGCCGTATTGGGTGTGATTAGAAAATTGAACGGTATTCAACGGCCAGACATTCGCGCCCAGGCGGCGCATCGGAAACTCTGCCGCACTGTTACCCGCATGACCATAGACAACGTGAGACTGGATAGCGAGAATATTTTTCATCGTGTTCCCTGTATAAAAACCAGGGGAGTGATTTCTCACTCCCCTTTTCCACTTAGTGCATTATTTCCAGCAAATCAGACAGTAATTCTTTTTGCCACGACGCAGTAAGGTATAACGACCAAACAGACGATCTTCTTCTTTAAAGAAGTATTCAGGATCGGACTGTTTCTCACCGTTAATGGTGATGGCATTGGACGCGATAGTTTTACGCGCCTGACCACGGGACGGTTGGAGCTCAGAATCGACCAGTGCCTGCATCAGATCAGCGCCTTTTTCCATCTCAACCATCGGTACGCCGTCCTGCGCTAGCTGTTCGAAGTCCGCTTCACTAAGCGCACTCAAAGAACCGCTGAACAGGCATTCGGTAATACGTTTCGCGGCTTGCAAACCCTCTTCACCGTGAACCAGACGCGTCACCTGCTCCGCCAGTACATACTGGGCGCGTGGTGCTTTACCACTGTTCTTATCTTCCTCTTCGAGGGCATTGATCTCTTCAATGCTCATGAAGGTGAAGAACTTCAGGAAGCGGTAAACGTCGGCATCAGCGGTATTGATCCAGAACTGGTAGAACTTGTACGGACTGGTTTTCTTCGGATCCAGCCATACTGCTCCGCCTTCAGTTTTACCAAACTTAGTGCCGTCAGCCTTGGTGATCAAAGGAACGGTCAGGCCAAACACCTGATTCTGATGCAGACGGCGAGTCAGATCGATACCAGAGGTGATGTTCCCCCACTGGTCAGAACCGCCAATCTGCAACGTCACACCATACTGTTTATTCAGGCAGGCGAAGTCATAGCCCTGCAACAGGTTATAAGAAAACTCGGTGAACGAAATACCTTGATCTTCACGGTTGAGACGCTGCTTAACCGCTTCTTTGTTGATCATCTGGTTAACGGAGAAGTGCTTACCGATATCGCGCAGGAAGGTCAGCACGTTCATATTGCCGAACCAGTCATAGTTGTTCGCGGCGATAGCAGAATTTTCTCCACAGTCGAAATCGAGGAACGGGGCAACCTGCTTGCGGATTTTGTCCACCCACTCCTGAACAGTTTCTTCGGTGTTCAGCTTACGCTCGGCAGCTTTGAAGCTCGGGTCGCCAATCAGACCCGTCGCGCCGCCTACCAGCGCAACCGGCTTGTGGCCCGCTTGCTGGAAGCGTTTCAGGCATAACAATGGAACAAGATGCCCCAAATGCAAGCTGTCAGCGGTAGGATCGAAGCCGCAATAGAGCGCGATCGGGCCTTGCGCCAGTCGCTCTGCTAACGCTTCTTCGTCCGTCACCTGGGCCACCAGCCCCCGCTCTTGCAATTGTTTAATCAAGTTACTGCTTGCCATCAAAATCTCCATGTATATAACGACTGCACCTTTGCCGGTACACGACTTTTCGCCAGATGCGAAAGAGACATAGAATAAAGTGCCGGAATCAGGAGTGCCAGCGATTAAAGCAAGATTTTTGCATCTTTTCAGGGTGCGAGACGATCGATTTTCCACACCTCATTTTCACGCTGGTACAAAAAGCGGTCATGCAGACGATGCTCACCACCCTGCCAGAACTCAACCTGCTCAAGACTGACGCGGAAACCGCCCCAGAAACTCGGTAAAGGGACTTCGCCCTGCTGAAACTTCTGCTTCAGCTCAAGGAATTTACTCTCAAGGATCCCGCGCGCGGAAATACGGCTGGACTGCTTCGATACCCACGCGCCAATCTGGCTGTCACGGGGACGGCTATGAAAATATTTCATCACTTCGAGAGTCGAAAGACGTTCCGCTTTACCGATAACCATCACCTGGCGCTCAAGAGTATGCCAGGGGAAAAGCAGGCTAACGCGCGGATTTTGTTCGATTTGATGCGCTTTGCGACTACCAAGGTTAGTGTAAAACACCATACCTTTTTCGTCGTAATGTTTGAGTAAAACGATGCGCTGATAAGGCTGACCATGTTCATCAACGGTCGCGACGACCATCGCTGTAGGATCAGCCAACTTAGCTTCACACGCCTGGGAGAGCCAGCGTTCGAAAAGGGTTAATGGATCGGCGGGAAGATCGCGGCGGCGTAAACCGCCTTTGGTGTATTCACGCCGCAGATGCGCGATTTGCTGCAATTCGTCGTTATCAGACATGGTTTTCTTTACGGATTGTCAGTGGGTGACGCTATTGTGCGCCGCCCCTGGAAAAATCTCAACGCTGTGGATTTTGTAACTGACAGTTATTCAAGACAATGCGGTCACGCTTATAGACCGTCGCCTCATTGCCTTTCGACCAGAAAACGTAGATACCGTCGGTATAACGCGCGCCTGATGCTGAAATGCCCTGTTTAAGGTGCAGTAATTGATTGTCGTAGACAAAACTGACTTCCTGACGTGGATTATTCAGTTTTACCGTCAACGGTTTTTCATCACACTGGTATTCCAGCGTATCGGTTTGCATGCGCTCAACCAGTTGATTGAACGCGCTACAGCCGGTGAGAAGCACCGGTAAACAGATCAGTAACAGTTTTTTCATAAACATATCCCGAAGACTTTCCTGGTCCGGAGAGCAAAACGCTCTCCTCAACATCCAAGTGTAACGGCAGAAGCAGTAGGAAAAATTCAGTTAACTCTGATATCGCGGGTTTGCGGGAAAAATTGCGCCCAATACCGTCGCCTCGCTTGCGCCAGTGACCGAGGGCAGATTGCCAGGCAGCCCCGCCAGCGTCCGCCAGGCAAGCCAGGCGAAGGCCAATGCTTCCATGTCATCACCGCTAATGCCGACAGCATCAGTGGTGGTCACTTCCGTTCCTGGCAGCAAGGCAGCAAGTCGCGTCATCACTAATGGATTACGGCTTCCGCCACCACATACCATCAAACGATCACAACCACCACTCAATAACACCTGTTCAGAAATGGTCACTGCTGTCAGTTCCACCAGCGTCGCCTGGACATCGCGCGCATCAACGCCCGGGAATTGACGCAGGTGACGTTCCAGCCAACCGTAGTTAAAGTATTCACGCCCGGTGCTTTTTGGCGCAGGCTGGGAAAAATACGCATCACTAAGCATATTTTGCAGCAGAGGGAGAATGACCTTGCCCGCGCGTGCCCACTCAGCGTCTTTATCGTAAGGTTTACCCGCCTGACGCCAGATCCACGCATCCATCAGCATGTTACCCGGTCCGGTATCGTAGCCACCCACCGGTTGCCCAGGAATGAGCAGTGACAAATTGGCAATACCACCAATGTTGAGCACCATACGCCGCTCAGTAGGATGAGCCAGCAATGCATGATGAAACGCTGGCACCAGCGGTGCGCCCTGTCCACCCAGGGCGATATCGCGACGGCGAAAATCCCCGACGACAGTAATTCCAGTGCGCGCCACAATTTGGTTGTTATCCCCAATCTGTAGAGTATGCGGCGCGACGCCCGTGGGTTCGTGCCATACAGTCTGACCGTGACAACCAATAGCAACGATATCTTTCGGCTGCAAATTTTCTTCTTTGAGCAATGCGTTAACGGCATCGGCAAACAGGCGACCAAGTTGAGTATCCAGTTGACCAAACTGCGAAAGTGTAAGCTGCTGTCCCTGGCAAATATCCAGCACCGCTTGTTTAAGTGATGGAGGGATCGGCCAACTCAAACTTGCCAACTGCGCCACCCTGTGTTCATCGATTGTCGCCAGCACAACATCGACACCATCCAGACTAGTGCCTGACATTACGCCAATAAAGCGGCCTGATTTCATAGTTCATCCTTTTTCAACCTGACGTTTGCGCTCCACTCAAACACAAACCTCTCGCGAATTCCATGCATGAGTGCCGATTTTTACCGTTGGTAGGAAAACATTATATTTATATCAATAACTACTATGAATGTTTTGTTTATACTTGGTTAACCGTATTCTAATTATGATTCCATCATGTTTTAGTGGAACATGTAATCATAGTTATACCAATGCCATTTACTTTGGCCATGAGGGATGCTTGTGAGGCGTTTCATGGTAATCAGGAGATTTTTCAATGATTAAGCGCGTACTGGTTGTATCAATGGTCGGTCTGTCTCTTGTCGGTTGTGTCAACAACGATACCCTTTCTGGTGATGTCTATACCGCCTCTGAAGCGAAGCAAGTGCAGAATGTCAGCTATGGCACAATCGTTAATGTACGACAGGTACAAATTCAGGGTGGTGATGATTCCAACGTTATCGGCGCAATTGGCGGTGCGGTTCTCGGTGGCTTCCTTGGAAATACCGTTGGCGGCGGAACCGGGCGTTCTCTGGCTACCGCGGCAGGTGCTATCGCAGGCGGTGTAGCCGGTCAGGGCGTGCAGAGCGCAATAAACAAAACCCAGGGTGTGGAGTTGGAAATTCGTAAAGATGATGGCAACACCATCATGGTGGTACAGAAACAGGGCAATACCCACTTCTCTCCGGGACAACGTGTCATTCTGGCCAGCAACGGCAGCCAGGTGACTGTTTCCCCGCGCTAAACACGTTAACGTGTGGTCAGGTAACTGGCCACACGCCTCCTTCATTTCACCCTTTGGCCTGTAACTCTATGATGTTATGCTCAATTTTTACAATGAGCTTAATCAATTGTTCCAGCTCCTCTGCGGAAATCCCATGCAAAATTTCCGCCCGGGTTTTGTTAATCACAGCTTCCATTTCGCTAATCAGCGGCTCCGCCTTTTCCGTCAGTTTAATGCGTTTGGCCCGACGATCACTGGCACAAGTTTGACGCGAAATTAACCCTTTTTCTTCCAGTTGGTCCAACGTACGAACCAGTGAAGGCTGCTCAATGCCGATCGCTTTTGCCAGTTGAATTTGCGACTGGTCTGGAGGTAACTGATGGATATTGTGCAACGTTACCCAATGGGTTTGCGTTAACTCCAGCGGTTTCAGGCGATGGTCTATCAGAGCACGCCATATGCGCACCAACCGTGCCAGATCAGAACCTAGTGGCGATTCCAATTTCATCTCCTTATAATTAGCTTGCTAAGATATTATACAGCTTTTAGAATAGTGTGCAGCAATTGTATTGCTAAAACAAATGTATTGCTGCATTTGCTTACCATCAGACATGCTTTTCAGAAATAGCGAGTAACTTTCTCGCACATAAAGAATATTTATTAATCTAAAGCAATATATTCAGCCGTAAAGGAATCTATTTTGTGAAGTTTATGCATAGTGCAACAGGATTACCCTTACAAGATCTGGTGTTCGGTGCATCCATCTACTTTCCTCCGTTTTTCAAAGCGTTCGCGCTTGGATTTGTCATCTGGCTCGTTATACACCGCCTGCTTCGCGACAAAATCTACGCCGGAGACATCTGGCATCCCTTGTTAATGGATTTGTCGCTGTTTGCGATTTGCGTTTGCTTTGCCCTGGCAATACTGATTGCGTGGTAACTATGTCAATTAAAACCATTAAATATTTCTCAACAATTATTGTAGCGGTTTTTGCAGTTCTTGCCGGATGGTGGCTATGGAACTACTACATGCAGTCCCCCTGGACACGCGACGGAAAAATACGCGCAGAACAGGTTTCTATCACGCCACAGGTGTCTGGACGTATTGTTGAGCTGAATATAAAAGACAACCAGTTGGTTAACGCGGGTGATATTCTGTTCTCTATCGATAAAACGCCCTTTCAGATTGCTGTGCTTAATGCCCAGGCTCAGTTGGCAAAAGCGCAATCTGACCTCGCCAAAGCCAATAATGAAGCTAACCGTCGCCGCCATCTCTCACAAAACTTTATCTCTGCCGAAGAGCTGGATACCGCTAACCTCAATGTTAAAGCGATGCAGGCAAGTGTCGATGCCGCACAAGCAACGCTGAAACAGGCACAATGGCAACTGGCGCAAACGGAAATTCGCGCCCCGGTGAGTGGATGGGTCACTAATCTCACCACCCGCATCGGTGACTACGCCGACACCGGAAAACCACTGTTTGCTCTGGTGGACAGCCACTCGTTTTACGCCATTGGTTATTTTGAAGAAACCAAATTGCGCCATATCCGGGGCGGTGCGCCAGCACAAATTACACTCTACAGCGACAATAAAACGTTACAGGGTCACGTTTCCAGTATTGGTCGGGCGATTTATGATCAGAGTGTGGAAAATGATTCCAGCCTGATTCCCGACGTTAAACCTAACGTTCCCTGGGTTCGTCTCGCCCAACGTGTTCCTGTTCGTTTTGCTCTCGATAACGTCCCCGGCGATGTCACGCTGGTATCCGGCACCACCTGTAGTATCGCTGTAGGCCCGTAATGAACGTACCGCCATGGTCGCTGCACAATTTCCCCTGGTTCAGAGCCACGCTGGCGCAATGGCGTTATGCGTTACGCAACACCATTGCCATGTGTCTGGCGCTGACGGTTGCCTATTATTTAAATCTTGATGAACCTTACTGGGCAATGACCTCGGCGGCGGTGGTCAGCTTCCCCACCGTTGGCGGTGTCATCAGCAAAAGCATGGGACGTATTGCTGGCAGTTTGCTCGGAGCTATCGCGGCACTGATTCTTGCCGGACATACTCTCAACGAGCCGTGGTTTTTTCTGTTGAGCATGTCTGCGTGGCTTGGCTTTTGTACCTGGGCCTGCGCGCATTTCACGAATAACGTGGCCTATGCATTTCAACTGGCGGGCTATACTGCGGCCATTATCGCCTTTCCGATGGTCAATATTACTGAAGCCAGCCAGCTATGGGATATCGCTCAGGCACGTGTTTGTGAAGTGATTGTCGGTATTCTTTGCGGCGGCATGATGATGATGATCCTGCCGAGCAGTTCTGATGCCACCGCTCTTTTAACCGCACTGAAAAACATGCATGCTCGTTTACTGGAACATGCCAGTTTGCTTTGGCAGCCCGAAACGACCGATGCCATTCGCACAGCACATGAATCGGTAATTGGGCAAATACTGACCATGAATTTGCTGCGTATTCAGGCGTTCTGGAGCCACTATCGTTTCCGCCAGCAAAATGCACGCCTGAATGCACTACTCCACCAGCAATTACGTATGACCAGCGTCATCTCCAGCCTGCGACGTATGTTGCTCAACTGGCCCTCACCGCCCGGTGCCACACGGGAAATTATCGAACAGTTACTGACGGTGCTCGCCAACTCGCAAACAAATTTTTACACCGTTGCGCGCATTATTGCCCCGCTACGCCCAACCAACTTAGCCGACTACCGGCACGTCGCCTTCTGGCACCGATTACGTTATTTTTGCCACCTTTATCTGCAAAGTAGTCAGGAATTGCATCGCCTGGAAAACAGCTCAGATGATCATACCAGGCTCCCTCGCGCATCTGGCCTGGCACGTCATACCGATAATGCCGAAGCTATGTGGAGCGGACTGCGTACATTTTGTACATTGATGATGATTGGCGCATGGAGTATTGCCTCGCAATGGGATGCTGGTGCCAATGCATTAACGCTGGCAGCAATTAGTTGCGTACTTTACTCCGCAGTCGCGGCACCGTTTAAGTCGTTGTCGCTACTGATGCGCACGCTGGTATTACTTTCGCTATTCAGTTTTGTGGTTAAGTTTGGCCTGATGGTTCAGATTAGCGATCTGTGGCAATTTTTGCTGTTTCTCTTCCCGCTACTGGCGACAATGCAGCTTCTCAAGTTGCAGATGCCAAAACTGGCCGCGCTGTGGGGACAACTGATTGTATTTATGGGGTCGTTTATCGCTGTCACTAATCCTCCGGTGTATGATTTTGCTGATTTTCTTAACGATAACCTGGCAAAAATCGTTGGCGTGGCGCTGGCATGGTTAGCATTCGCCATTTTGCGACCGGGGTCCGATGCCCGCAAAAGCCGCCGTCATATTCGCGCACTGCGACGGGATTTTGTCGATCAACTTAGCCGTCACCCAACCCTGAGTGAAAGCGAATTTGAATCGCTCACTTATCATCACGTCAGCCAGTTGAGTAACAGCCAGGACGCGCTGGCTCGCCGTTGGTTATTACGCTGGGGCGTGGTGCTGCTGAACTGTTCACATGTTGTCTGGCAATTGCGCGACTGGGAATCACGTTCCGATCCTTTATCGCAGGTGCGAGATAACTGTATTTCATTGTTGCGAGGAGTGATGAGCGAGCGTGGCGTTCAGCAAAAATCACTGGCGGCCACACTTGAAGAGTTACAGCGAATCTGCGACAGCCTTGCCCGCCATCATCAACCCGCTGCCCGTGAGCTGGCGGCGATTGTCTGGCGACTGTACTGCTCGCTTTCGCAACTTGAGCAGGCACCACCACAGGGTACGCTAGCCTCTTAATTAATAACACCACAGGCATAGCGTTCACCGCCGCCGCCCAGCGGTTTTGGTTGATCGGACATATTATCGCCGCCAACGTGGATCATCAGCGCCTTGTCTTTAACTTCGTCGAGTGATTTCAGACGAGGCGCAATGACGGCATCGGTTGCTTTACCGTCATTGTTGACCACCAGCGCAGGCAGATCGCCTAAATGCCCTGCACCTTCTGGCCCTTCATGTTTACCGGTATTTTTGGGATCAAGATGTCCGCCTGCAGATTGCGCCGCAGTAGCTTTGCCATCTTTCGTTGCTGGCTGGCAGCTTCCTTTGGCATGAACATGGAAGCCATGCTCACCGGGCGGTAATGCTTTCAGATCGGGCGAAAATTCCAGACCTTTATCGGTTTCAGTAATCGTTATGCTGCCAATTGACTGTCCAATCCCCTGTGATGTGACGAGGTTCATCTCGACTTTTTCACTGGCGGCTTGCGCGCCGGTCGCAACAACCAGCGTCAGAATAGCCAGACTAAAACGTTTCATAAGACCTCCGCTCAATGTGCATACCTGAATAAGTGTAAACCAGTGACACATATTTGAACAGAGGCGATTCCGAAAGTGCTTACGGGACGTCGTAACCTAATGCCGCTTTACGGATACGGAACCACTGCTGGCGTGTCATTTTCAGGGATTCCGCTTCAACGGCAGCACGCACACGCTCAATTTTACCGGAGCCAATAATCGGCAGCGGCTGCGATGGCAGACGCAATATCCAGGCATAAACCACCTGCTCGATAGAACCCGCGTTTAATTCTTCCGCCACCACAGCAAGTTCATCACGTAGCGGCCTGAAATAATCATCATTAAATAAACGGCCACCGCCAAGACAAGACCAGGCCATCGGGCGAATACGCAGTTGTTGTAGTTGATCGAGCGTACCATCCAGCAACAACGGCTGATGCACCGGAGAAATTTCCACCTGATTAGTGGCAAGAGTAAATGGCAAACGCGATTGCAGCAGGGCAAATTGCGCAGGCGTGAAGTTCGATACGCCAAAATGGCGCACTTTGCCGCTCTGATGCAAATGTTTAAACGCATCCGCCACTTCATCGGCATCCATTAACGGGTCGGGACGGTGGATTAACAGTAAATCCAGATGATCGGTCGCGAGATTAATTAGCGACTGTTCGGCACTTTTAATAATATGGTCGCGATCGGTGATGTAATGACCAATAACGTTTTCTTCACGCGCAGTCGTCGCGATGCCGCATTTGCTGACAATTTCCATCCGTTCACGCAAATGCGGTGCCAGTTTCAGCGCCTCGCCAAATGCCGCTTCGCACTGATAGCCGCCATAAATATCAGCGTGATCCACGGTGGTCACACCGAGATCCAGATGCTCTTCAATAAAACTAACTAACTGGCGTGCGGACATATTCCAGTCCATCAGTCGCCAGTAGCCCATCACAAAACGGGAAAACTCCGGGCCTTGCGGCGCAATAGTAATACGCTGAACCATAATCGCTTCCTCTTATCAGATATGAGAGGAGTATACGCAAGATTGCTCTCAAAAGAGTGATGGTTGCTCTGGTTCGTCTGATGACGTTGGCCTGTTCGCGCGTAATTTACGCATAAGTCGTTGTCGGCAAAGTCGCAGAACCTCCTGTTTTTCACCATCACTCATTTTATTCCAGTTAAAACGCTCATCCCGGCTACGAAAACAGCCACGGCAAAATCCGCGTTCGTCAGACTGGCAAATTCCCCGGCATGGGCTCTGGACGGGAAAGAACTCTAATTGCTCCGCCACCTCGCCCTCCTTATATAAGATTATTACCACTATTGAAGCTGTTAATGCCCAAAGTAGCAACTTTGCTTGCACTAGACCGACCGGTCTACTACACTCAAGCGCATGAACAAACATCCTGAACACGATACTCGCGAACACCTCCTGGCAACCGGAGAGCAACTCTGCCTGCAGCGTGGGTTTACCGGAATGGGGTTAAGCGAATTACTGAAGACCGCCGAAGTGCCAAAAGGGTCTTTCTACCACTACTTTCGTTCTAAAGAGGCGTTTGGTGTTGCCATGCTTGAACGCCATTACGCGGCATACCACCAACGACTGACGGAGTTGCTGCAATCTGGCGAGGGAAATTACCGCGACCGTATTCTGGCCTATTACCAGCAAACGCTGAACCAGTTCTGCCAGCATGGGACGATCAGCGGCTGTCTGACAGTAAAACTTTCTGCTGAAGTGTGCGACCTGTCAGAAGATATGCGCAGCGCGATGGATAAAGGTGCGCGCCAGGTCATCGCTCTGCTCGCCCAGGCGCTGGAAAATGGCCGCGATAGCCACTGTTTAACCTTTTGCGGAGAACCGCTGCAACAGGCGCAAGTTCTCTATGCGCTGTGGCTGGGGGCCAATCTGCAAGCCAAAATTTCGCGCAGCTCCGGGCCTCTGGAAAACGCGCTAACACATGTCAAAACCATTATTGCGACGCCTGCCGTTTAGCAGGCATTTTTTATTTTATCACCAGACGACCGGGAGTCTTTATGTCATCTGAAAAACTGTATTCCCCACTGAAAGTGGGCGCAATCACGGCGGCAAACCGTATCTTTATGGCTCCTCTGACGCGCCTGCGTAGCATTGAACCGGGTGATATCCCTACTCCGTTGATGGCGGAATATTATCGCCAACGCGCCAGTGCAGGTTTGATCATTAGCGAAGCCACCCAGGTTTCCGCCCAGGCAAAAGGGTATGCGGGCGCGCCAGGCATTCATAGTCCGGAGCAAATCGCCGCGTGGAAAAAAATTACCGCCGGTGTTCATGCTGAAAATGGTCATATCGCCGTGCAACTTTGGCACACGGGGCGCATTTCTCACGCCAGCCTGCAACCTGGTGGCCAGGCACCGGTAGCGCCTTCTGCACTTAGTGCGGGTACACGAACTTCTCTGCGCGATGAAAATGGTCAGGCGATCCGCGTCGAAACCACCATGCCGCGTGCGCTGGAGCTGGAAGAAATCCCGGGTATTGTCAACGATTTCCGCCAGGCTATCGCCAACGCCCGTGAAGCCGGTTTTGATCTGGTGGAACTCCACTCCGCTCACGGTTATTTACTGCATCAGTTCCTCTCTCCATCCTCCAACCATCGTACCGATCAGTACGGCGGCAGCGTGGAAAATCGCGCTCGTCTGGTGCTGGAAGTTGTTGATGCCGGGATTAAAGAATGGGGTGCCGATCGCATTGGTATTCGCGTTTCGCCAATTGGTACTTTCCAGAACACCGATAACGGCCCGAATGAAGAAGCCGATGCGCTGTATCTGATTGAACAACTGGGTAAACGCGGCATTGCTTATCTGCATATGTCCGAACCAGACTGGGCAGGCGGCAAACCATATACCGAGGCGTTCCGCGAAAAAGTACGCGCCCGTTTCCACGGCCCGATTATCGGGGCTGGTGCATATACGGTAGAAAAAGCAGAAACGCTGATCGGCAAAGGGTTAATTGATGCGGTGGCGTTTGGTCGTGACTGGATTGCAAACCCGGATCTGGTCGCTCGATTGCAGCGCAAAGCTGAGCTTAACCCACAGCGTGCCGAAAGTTTTTACGGCGGCGGTGCGGAAGGTTATACCGACTACCCTACGCTGTAATCCAACATTGCGAGCGGCGCAAAACCGCCGCTATACTAAAACAACATTTTGAATCTGTTAGCCATTTTGAGGATATAAAGATGCGTCTTCTTCACACCATGCTGCGCGTTGGCGATCTGCAACGCTCCATCGATTTTTATACCAACGTGCTGGGCATGAAACTGCTGCGTACCAGCGAAAATCCGGAATACAAATACTCGCTGGCGTTTGTTGGCTACGGCCCGGAAACAGAAGAAGCGGTAATTGAACTGACCTATAACTGGGGCGTGGATAAATACGAACTTGGCACCGCTTATGGTCACATCGCCCTTAGCGTCGATAACGCCGCAGAAGCTTGCGAAAAAATCCGTCAGAACGGCGGTAACGTTACCCGTGAAGCGGGTCCGGTAAAAGGCGGTACTACGGTTATCGCTTTTGTGGAAGATCCAGACGGTTACAAAATTGAATTGATTGAAGAGAAAGACGCCGGTCGCGGTCTGGGCAACTAATCTCCTGCCGGGCGTGAACTCATCGCGCCCGCATCTTTACTGCATCAGCGGGTAATATTTGTCATAATGCACGCTGCAATTTTTCCGTATTAAGAGAATCAGATGTCCGATAACGCTCAACTTACCGGTCTGTGCGACCGTTTTCGTGGTTTTTATCCTGTTGTGATCGATGTCGAAACCGCCGGATTTAACGCCAAAACCGATGCACTGCTTGAGATCGCCGCCATCACCCTGAAAATGGATGAACAAGGCTGGCTGATGCCGGACACCACATTACATTTTCACGTCGAGCCGTTTGTCGGCGCTAATTTGCAACCAGAAGCCCTCGCCTTCAATGGTATTGACCCGAACGATCCCGATCGCGGTGCAGTCAGCGAATATGAGGCGTTGCATGAGATTTTCAAAGTTGTCCGTAAAGGCATTAAAGCGAGCGGCTGTAACCGCGCCATTATGGTGGCGCACAATGCCAATTTCGACCACAGTTTTATGATGGCTGCCGCAGAACGCGCCTCACTGAAACGTAACCCGTTCCACCCTTTTGTCACTTTCGACACCGCGGCACTGGCCGGGCTGGCTCTCGGACAAACCGTATTATCAAAAGCCTGCCAGACCGCTGGCATGGATTTTGACAGCACCCAGGCGCATTCCGCGCTGTACGACACTGAACGCACCGCCGTGCTGTTTTGTGAAATCGTCAACCGCTGGAAACGACTGGGCGGCTGGCCGCTCCCTGCCGCTGAAGAGGTGTAATCGAGTCGATGCCTGATGACATGTAATGACTCAGGCATCTATAGTGAGGCTATTCCACGAATCATGCATGATATTCACGGGGAATAGCGTTAATTGTTGTTCCGGGAAGTCGCCACCTGGTTCTCGAACGCTGTCACGATGAAATTGGCGACTGGCGTATTATTTTACACTCCCCTTATGGGCGACGAGTGCATGAACCGTGGGCGGGGGCGCTGGTAGTCATTGCTGGCGGAAAATTGTTGCTCTACCTGGCACAAGGCGGCAAGAAGATGCTGGTATGGTAAGAAAAAGATGAACTGCTCCCCCAGAAGTATTCCACGCACTGGCAACCGCACTACGCCGCGAACCACGGCTACGCTTTACATTGACAGAAGTGAATGATCAACCGGTACGGCAAACGCCGATGTTTACGCTGCTGCGTGAGGCGGGATTTTCCAGTTCGCCACAAGGGCTGGATTGGGGATAAAAAACACTGACGGATGCCCGTTAGCCTCCGTCAGTATTGCGGGACGGATTATTCCGCGTCCGGCTCTTCAGACTTGTATTTAGCGGCGGTTTCTTTGATTAGCTGCTGCAGTTCGCCACGCTGATACATTTCGATCACGATATCACAGCCACCTACCAGCTCGCCGTCCACCCACAACTGTGGGAAAGTCGGCCAGTTAGCGTATTTCGGCAGTTCCGCGCGAATGTCCGGATTCTGCAGGATATCAACGTAGGCAAAACGTTCGCCACATGCGGCAAGCGCCTGAACTGCCTGGGCAGAAAAACCGCAGCTTGGCAGTTTCGGTGAACCTTTCATGTACAGCAGGATCGGATTTTCAGCAATCTGGCGTTGGATTTTTTCGATAGTGGTGCTCATTGTCTTGCTTCCTCAAACTTCTTTACGGCAGTAATCTGACATTGTAGCGGGTCAGTGCGGCAACGGAAAATAACATTTTCATCACGCTTTTGCTATTTTATCCCTTTGCTCTATTTGTTGCATTTCAAATATTCGTTTCTTCGCTGTTGCGCTGCAAACTGGCGTATTTATGACCATTTCCAGCTTTCACTGCTGCATTTTTTTACGCTCACCGACGAAATATATTTTTTAACAATAAAAGCTATTAACTTTCTCTTCTTCTATGCATTAGAATCATCAAGTTTTGTAAATCAGACGCAGGCATGATAGACCTGCCTTAACAGAGGGACGCTCAGTGGCGCGGATAAACCGTATTTCGATCACGCTCTGTGCTTTACTTTTTACCACCCTGCCTTTAACGCCTATGGCCCATGCTTCAAAGCAAGCCAGGGAGAGTTCTGCTACTACTCACATCACCAAAAAAGCAGATAAAAAGAAAAGCACGGCAACCACCAAAAAGACCAATAAAGCCAGCCAGAAAACAGCGAAAAAAGCCGCCAGTAAAAGTACCACTAAAAGTAGAACTGCTTCTTCCGTAAAAAAATCCTCCATTACCGCTTCTAAAAACGCCAAAAACCGCAGCAAACAAGTTGTTAATAAAACAGCGGCAGCCAGCTTTACGGAAAAGTGCACTAAACGTAAGGGTTATAAAACACATTGCGTGAAAGTTAAAAATGCCGCACCAAGAACCCTCGCTGACGCGCATAAAGCCAAAGTACAGAAAGCCACTACCGTGGCAATGAATAAACTGATGCAACAAATTGGCAAGCCATATCGCTGGGGCGGCAGCTCACCGCGTACCGGTTTCGATTGTAGCGGGCTGGTTTATTACGCCTATAAAGATCTGGTGAAGATCCGTATTCCACGTACAGCTAACGAAATGTATCACCTGCGTGACGCCGCACCGATCGATCGCAGTGAATTGAAAAATGGCGACCTGGTCTTCTTCCGCACTCAGGGTCGCGGAACCGCCGATCACGTTGGCGTGTATGTTGGCAACGGCAAATTTATTCAGTCTCCGCGCAGTGGACAGGAAATTAAAATCACTTCTTTAAGCGAAGATTACTGGCAGCGCCACTATGTAGGTGCTCGTCGGGTAATGACCCCAAAAACACTTCGCTAAAACTTTACCCTGTTGTTACAGCAACAGGGTAAGTTCATCTTTTGTCTCACCTTTTATTTTGCTACCCTATCCTCACGCACAATAAGGCTATTGTACGTATGCCAATTAATAATAAAGGAGAGTAGCAATGTCATTTGAATTACCTGCACTACCATATGCTAAAGATGCTCTGGCACCGCACATTTCTGCGGAAACTATCGAGTATCACTACGGCAAACATCATCAAACTTATGTCACTAACCTGAACAACCTGATCAAAGGTACTGCGTTTGAAGGTAAATCACTGGAAGAGATTATTCGTAGCTCTGAAGGTGGCGTATTCAACAACGCTGCTCAGGTCTGGAACCATACTTTCTACTGGAACTGCCTGGCACCGAACGCCGGTGGCGAACCGACTGGTGAACTGGCTGACGCTATCGCCGCTTCTTTTGGTAGCTTTGCCGATTTTAAAGCGCAGTTTACTGATGCTGCGATCAAAAACTTTGGTTCTGGCTGGACCTGGCTGGTGAAAAACAGCGATGGCAAACTGGCTATCGTTTCTACTTCTAATGCCGGTACTCCGCTGACCACCGATGCGACTCCGCTGCTGACCGTTGATGTCTGGGAACACGCTTACTACATCGACTATCGCAATGCGCGTCCTGGCTACCTGGAACACTTCTGGGCGCTGGTGAACTGGGAGTTCGTGGCGAAAAATCTCGCTGCATAATAACTGATGGCAAATGCAACATTGCCTGATGCGTTGCGCTTATCAGACCTACGCGGATGAGGCGTTAACACCACATCTGGCAAGATAAATCGCACTTTGCCTGCAAACTGTAACGCAGAAGGTTATCCTTCTGCGTTTTTGTTTTATTAGCTGTTGGCAACGCAAACTGCTTCAGGTTGTTTTCTGGCTGACATAAACACCAACAATAATGCCAGTCCCGCGACAATCGCCCCCATCACCGGCACAAAACTGTACCCCAGACCACCGGAAATCACCGCACCACCAGCAGCCGCTCCCAATGCATTTCCAAGGTTAAAGGCACCAATATTCACCGATGATGACAGACCCGGCGCTTCGCTGGCGACTCGCATCACTCGCATCTGCAAGGGCGGTACGACCGCAAAGGTTGCCGCGCCCCACACTACCATGCTGATTGCCGCACCGAACTCATTACGGGCCAGGAACGGGATTGCCAGCATAATCACCATCAGCAGCAACAAAAATCCCTTCAGCGTGCCGTTGACCGAACGATCTGCCAGTTTACCGCCGAGATAGTTACCGATAGAGAATCCGACACCAATCAGCACCAGCATGGCTGTAACAAACACCGGCGTCGCGTGGGTGATACTTTGCAGCACCGGAGAAATATAAGTGTAGAGCGTAAACATTGCGCCAGCCCCCAGCACCGTCGTCAGTAAAGCCGATAACACCTGCGGACGCAGCAGCACCGCCAGCTCTTTTTTCACTTCTGGTCGCGCCCCTGCGCCACCTTTCGGTAAAGAGAAGTACAGGCTAATCATCGAAATCACGCCCAACCCCGCCGTTGCCAGGAACGACATTCGCCAGCCAATAGTTTCACCCAGCCAGGTCGCCGCCGGAACACCGCCGATATTCGCCAAAGTTAAGCCCATAAACATGGTCGCAACTGCGCTGGCCTGTTTATGTTTTGGCACAACGCTTGCGGCCACAACTGACCCCAGGCCAAAAAATGCACCGTGATTCAGACTGGTCAAAATACGTGAAAGCAGCAGTGTCATGTAATCCGGGGCAATGGCAGAAAGTACATTACCAAGGGTAAAAATCGCCATCAGGAAAATCAGCGCGCTGCGGCGGGCACGATGAGAAAGTAATAATGTCATCAGCGGCGCGCCAACCATCACACCAACCGCATAGGCACTGATTAACATTCCGGCAGCAGGGATCGAGACATCCACACCGCGCGCAATGACGGGCAACAGGCCCATTGGCGAGAACTCCGTTGTCCCGATACCAAACGCGCCAATCGCCAGCGCCAGCAACGGATAGTTAATTTTCATGCCTAATCTCCACCTCTTCGCGTCATCACGCGATGTTCATCAAAGTGGCGAAAGCATGACATCAATCACAAAAGAATGAAAATAACAAAAAGAGAAAACACTTTTGCCATTTTGCTAACAAAGAGGAGAGAGATGCGAGGGAGAACGCGCTCCCTCGAGGGGAAATCAGTGCAGCGCGGCAGTCAAACCCACTGCCACGATCAAACCAAGAACGATAATGGTTGTTACCAATGAAAATTTAAGGTCGGTGCTCATCAAGTTTTCTCCTTTTTTATTACCACACAAAAAATGATATTACTCATTTTTACACAGTGTGATGAAAAAATCTCCCGGCATTTATAATGATAAGTGTTTTTACTACTTCCCCTTTTCATCAAGATCGGCCAAAATTCCACGCTTACACTATTTGCGTACTGGCCATTGACCCCTTCCTGACGCTCCGTGTCATTTTTCCGGCGTACCGCAACACTTTCGTTGTGCGTAAGGTGTGTAAAGGCAAACGTTTACCTTGCGATTTTGCAGGAGCTGAAGTTAGGGTCTGGAGTGAAATGGAATGGCAACAATAAAAGATGTAGCGAAACGAGCAAACGTTTCCACTACAACTGTGTCACACGTTATAAACAAAACGCGTTTTGTCGCGGAAGAGACTCGTAACGCTGTGTGGGCAGCGATTAAAGAATTACACTACTCTCCTAGCGCGGTGGCGCGTAGCCTGAAGGTTAACCACACCAAGTCTATCGGTTTGCTGGCGACCAGCAGCGAAGCGGCCTATTTTGCCGAGATCATTGAAGCGGTAGAAAAAAATTGCTTCCAGAAAGGCTACACACTGATTCTGGGCAATGCGTGGAACAATCTTGAGAAACAGCGGGCCTATCTGTCGATGATGGCGCAAAAACGCGTCGATGGCCTGCTGGTCATGTGTTCTGAGTATCCGGAACCATTACTGGCGATGCTGGAAGAGTATCGCCATATCCCGATGGTGGTGATGGACTGGGGCGAAGCAAAAGCGGACTTTACCGATGCAGTTATCGATAACGCTTTTGAAGGCGGCTACATGGCCGGGCGCTATCTGATTGAACGCGGTCATCGCGAAATTGGCGTTATTCCTGGTCCGCTGGAGCGCAACACCGGCGCTGGCCGTCTGGCGGGTTTTATGAAAGCGATGGAAGAAGCCATGATCAAGGTGCCGGAAAACTGGATTGTGCAGGGTGACTTTGAGCCTGAATCGGGTTATCGCGCCATGCAGCAAATCCTGTCGCAACCGCACCGCCCTACTGCTGTCTTCTGTGGCGGCGATATCATGGCTATGGGCGCACTTTGCGCCGCTGATGAAATGGGTCTGCGCGTACCGCAAGATATTTCGCTGATCGGTTATGATAACGTGCGCAACGCCCGTTATTTTACTCCGGCGCTGACGACTATCCATCAGCCAAAAGATTCGCTGGGCGAAACGGCGTTCAACATGCTGTTGGATCGTATCGTCAACAAACGCGAAGAACCGCAGTCAATTGAAGTTCATCCGCGGCTTATTGAACGCCGCTCCGTGGCTGACGGCCCGTTCCGCGACTATCGTCGTTAATCATCCGTTGCGGGAGTCTCTTCCGGCTCCCGCAGCCATTCCTTATTCAGCGTCTCGCTATCACCGAGATACTCCAGCAGCCAGGTTAACGCAGGCGACATATCATTCTGCTGCCAGGTCAGACAACATGCCGAATCAGGGAATGGATTTTCCAGTTCTAATGCTACCCACTTCCCCTCGTTCAGCCACGGTTTAGCGAAATGGGTCGGCACCATGCCAATGCATAACCCGGCCGAGATACAGGTTGCCGATGATTCCCAGTCCGGGACAACCAGGCGCTTTTGGTTATCGAGCAGCCAGGTAATACGTTTGGGCAGCGTCCGTGACGTGTCTTCGCGCACCAGTGACGGCCAGTTGCGCAACGTATCATCGCTGAACGGCCCATTCATCGACGCTAGCGGATGGTGGCGGGCAACAACACAACTCCAGCTCAACATTCCCATATCACGGAAGGCGTAACGCCCACCTACCGGAATCGCCCGTGTCGCACCAATCGCCAGTTCCACACGTCCGTCGGAAAGCGCATCCCAGACACCGTTAAACACCTCCTGAAAAACCAGAAGTTCGACGTCATCAAAATGGCGATAGAAATCAACAATCATCTGCCGCGTGCGTTCTGGCCTGACAATATTATCTACCGCGATGGCTAACTGACCGCGCCAACCGTTCGCTATCTGCTGACATTGCTGGCGAGTGATCTGCATTTTTTTGACAACAGAACGCCCTTCTTTGAGAAACCACGCCCCGGCAGCGGTCAGTTCCACGTCACGATGACGCCTTTCAAAAAGCGGCACTGCCAGCCACTCTTCCAACTGACGAACGGTATAGCTGACCGCAGAAGGAACGCGATGCAACTCCTGGGCCGCGGCGCTAAAACTACCATTACGCGCCACCGCATCAACCACTTCGAGAGAATACTCAGACCACATAGTTTGCCTGCAAAATTTTTGAAACCAGTCATCAAATATTACCGTTTCACAACACGAATTTCACTCCCTACACTTTGCGACGGTGTTTAATTGAGAGATTTAGAGAATATACATGCAACCTGGGAAAAGATTTTTAGTCTGGCTGGCGGGTTTGAGCGTACTCGGTTTTCTGGCAACCGATATGTATCTGCCTGCTTTCGCCGCCATTCAGGCCGATCTGCAAACGCCTGCGTCTGCTGTCAGTGCCAGCCTTAGTCTGTTCCTTGCCGGTTTTGCCGCAGCCCAGCTCTTGTGGGGGCCGCTCTCCGACCGATATGGTCGTAAACCGGTGTTATTGATCGGCCTGACAATTTTTGCTCTGGGTAGTCTGGGGATGTTATGGGTGGAAAACGCCGTCACTCTGCTGGTATTGCGGTTCGTGCAAGCTGTGGGGGTCTGCGCCGCGGCAGTTATCTGGCAGGCGTTGGTGACGGACTACTACCCTTCACAAAAAGTGAATCGTATTTTCGCCACTATCATGCCGTTAGTGGGGCTGTCTCCGGCGCTTGCTCCTCTTTTAGGTAGCTGGCTGCTGGTCCATTTTTCCTGGCAGGCGATTTTCGCCACCCTGTTTGCCATTACCGTAGTACTAATTCTGCCCATTTTCTGGCTTAAACCCACGACTAAAGCACGTAATGATAGCCAGGATGGTCTGACCTTTACCGATCTGCTGCGTTCAAAAATCTATCGCGGAAACGTACTGATTTATGCTGCCTGTTCAGCCAGTTTCTTTGCCTGGCTGACCGGTTCTCCGTTCATCCTTAGCGAAATGGGTTACAGCCCGGCCGTCATTGGTTTAAGTTATGTCCCGCAAACTATTGCGTTTCTGATTGGTGGTTATGGCTGTCGCGCCGCGTTGCAGAAATGGCAAGGTAAGCAGTTGTTGCCGTGGCTACTGATGCTGTTTGCTGTCAGCGTCGTGACAACCTGGGCGGCAGGATTCATTAGCCATGTTTCACTGGTCGAAATTCTGGTCCCCTTCTGTGTGATGGCGATTGCCAACGGCGCAATCTACCCGATTGTTGTCGCACAGGCGTTGCGGCCCTTCCCACATGCAACCGGACGCGCCGCAGCCTTGCAGAACACTCTGCAACTGGGACTGTGCTTCCTCGCAAGCCTGGTGGTTTCCTGGCTTATCAGCGTTAGCACACCTCTGTTCACCACCACTAGCGTGATGTTATCAACTGTGGTGCTGGCCGCTCTGGGTTACATGATGCAACGTTGTAAAGAACGAGACTGCCAGAATCAAAGCAATGCCGAAGTCGCTCATAGTGAATCGCATTGATATATATCGATATCTTTATACTTAGGCCGCTAACAAAATTTTGTTGTATGATTGAAATTAGCGGCCTATACTAATTTTCAGTTGTTAAGATTACGATAAATATTATGTTTCTACGGGGACAGGAGTGTTCCCGGTTTACTATGGATGGTCATTTCGGCAAGGGTTCCTCCTTTCCCTCTGTTCTACGTCGGATTATAGACTCGCGGTTTTTTCTGCGAGATTTCTCACAAAGCCCAAAAAGCGTCTACGCTGTTTTAAGGTTCTGATCACCGACCAGTGATGGAGAAACTATGAGTTCATCGTGTATAGAAGAAGTCAGTGTACCGGATGACAACTGGTATCGTATCGCCAACGAATTACTTAGCCGTGCTGGCATTGCTATTAATGGCCCTGCTCCGGCAGATATTCGTGTTAAAAACCCCGATTTTTTTAAACGCGTCCTGCAAGAAGGATCGTTAGGGTTAGGCGAAAGTTATATGGATGGTTGGTGGGAATGTGACCGACTGGATATGTTTTTTAGCAAGGTCTTGCGCGCAGGTCTCGAAAACCAACTCCCCCATCATTTCAAAGACACACTGCGCATTGCTGGTGCACGCCTTTTCAATCTACAAAGTAAAAAACGTGCCTGGATAGTTGGCAAAGAGCATTACGATCTCGGTAATGACTTGTTTAGCCGCATGCTTGATCCCTTCATGCAATACTCCTGCGCTTACTGGAAAGATGCCGATAATCTGGAATCAGCCCAGCAAGCGAAGCTCAAAATGATCTGTGAAAAATTGCAGTTAAAACCGGGTATGCGCGTACTGGATATTGGCTGTGGTTGGGGCGGTCTGGCACATTACATGGCGTCTAATTATGACGTAAGTGTGGTGGGTGTCACGATTTCTGCCGAACAGCAAAAAATGGCTCAGGAGCGCTGCGCAGGTCTGGATGTCACCATCTTGCTGCAAGATTACCGGGACCTGAACGACCAGTTTGACCGTATTGTTTCGGTTGGAATGTTCGAACATGTCGGGCCGAAAAATTACGATACCTATTTCGAAGTGGTGGATCGTAATCTGAAACCGGAAGGTATTTTCCTGTTGCATACTATCGGCTCGAAAAAAACCGACCTGAATGTTGACCCGTGGATAAATAAATATATTTTTCCGAACGGTTGTCTGCCCTCTGTTCGGCAAATTGCTCGCTCCAGCGAACCGCATTTCGTGATGGAAGACTGGCATAACTTTGGTGCCGATTACGACACCACGTTAATGGCCTGGTATGAGCGATTCCTCGCCGCATGGCCAGAAATTGCTGATAACTACAGTGAGCGCTTTAAACGGATGTTTACCTATTATCTGAATGCTTGCGCTGGTGCTTTCCGCGCCCGCGATATTCAGCTCTGGCAAGTGGTGTTCTCACGTGGGATCGAAAGCGGTCTTCGGGTTGCACGCTAAATGTCATTCTATCGCCCCCGTTTTGGGGGCGATGTCATTTCAAATCAGGCTTCAGTATCTTATTGATTCAAGGCCTGCTCACGCATTGCCAGCACACGTTCTACCGTATCTACCACTGCCTGAGTTTGTGGATCGATTTCGATATTGACACGCGCGCCGAGTTTTTTCTTACCGAGGGTGGTACGTTCCAGCGTTTCCGGAATTAAATGCACACAGAAACGGGTCGACGTTACTTCGCCTACGGTCAGGCTAATACCGTCGATTCCGATAAATCCTTTATACAGGATATATTTCATCAACTGACTATCCTGCACTTTAAACCAGATCTGGCGATTATTTTCAGAGGTTAATATTTTCGCGACTTCGGCGGTGGTCATAATATGACCCGACATTAAATGCCCACCTATTTCATCACTGAATTTCGCCGCACGTTCTACATTTACCCAATCCCCAACCTGTAAATCGCCAAGATTGGTAATGCGTAACGTCTCTTTCATCAGGTCAAAACTGATATGGTTACCGTTGATTTCCGTCACGGTCAGGCAACAACCGTTGTGTGCTACAGACGCTCCGGTCTCCAGACCATCAAGCATGTAGTCAGGTAACTCAACCACATGAGTACGAAAATTTGGTTTCTCGTCAATCGACACCAGTTTTGCAGTGCCCTGCACTATCCCCGTAAACATACTTACAACTCCTGAAATCAGTTAAGGCATTCTGTTCAGCACAATAGCAGGTGGGAAACACCCTTGCCAGTAAAGGGGGCTGAATGGTTATTTTTTCACTGGAGAATTAATAAATCCTCGCTACAATAGACTGAATTTCCCCTGCTTCTTCTTTTTGCTGCCCATTCAGGCGGCTTTTTAGTCTCTCATATAACAACAATATAAAAGGTGTTCACGTGCAGAAGTATATCAGTGAAGCGCGTCTGTTATTAGCATTAGCAATCCCGGTGATTCTCGCGCAAATCGCCCAAACCGCAATGGGTTTTGTCGATACCGTGATGGCGGGCGGCTATAGTGCCACCGACATGGCGGCGGTGGCTATCGGTACGTCAATCTGGCTTCCGGCCATCCTCTTTGGCCACGGACTGCTACTGGCATTAACGCCGGTTATCGCGCAATTAAATGGTTCTGGTCGCCGTGAGCGCATTGCGCACCAGGTGCGACAAGGTTTCTGGCTTGCCGGTTTCGTTTCAGTGCTCATTATGGTGGTACTGTGGAATGCGGGTTATATCATCCGCTCCATGCAAAATATCGATCCGGCGCTCGCTGATAAAGCGGTAGGTTATCTGCGAGCACTGTTGTGGGGCGCACCGGGCTATCTATTCTTCCAGGTCGCACGTAACCAGTGTGAAGGTCTGGCAAAAACCAAACCTGGGATGGTGATGGGTTTTATTGGCCTGTTGGTGAACATTCCAGTGAACTATATCTTTATTTATGGTCATTTTGGGATGCCAGAACTCGGTGGCGTCGGCTGTGGTGTGGCGACTGCGGCTGTGTATTGGGTGATGTTCCTCGCTATGGTTTCTTATATTAAACGTGCCCGCTCCATGCGCGATATCCGCAACGAAAAAGGCACCGCTAAACCGGATCCAGCCGCCATGAAACGCCTGGTGCAACTTGGTCTTCCTATCGCGCTGGCGCTGTTCTTTGAAGTGACGCTGTTTGCTGTGGTGGCGCTGTTGGTATCCCCACTCGGTATTGTCGATGTGGCAGGCCACCAGATTGCACTGAACTTCAGTTCGTTGATGTTCGTTCTTCCAATGTCACTGGCTGCAGCGGTAACCATCCGCGTAGGTTATCGTCTGGGCCAGGGTTCGACGCTGGATGCACAAACAGCCGCACGGACAGGGCTTATGGTTGGCGTTTGTATGGCGACTCTGACCGCAATTTTCACGATTTCACTGCGGGAGCAAATCGCCCTGTTGTATAACGATAACCCAGAGGTTGTGACGCTGGCGGCTCACTTAATGTTACTGGCAGCGGTGTATCAGATTTCTGACTCCATACAGGTGATCGGCAGTGGGATTTTGCGTGGTTATAAAGATACGCGTTCCATTTTCTATATCACCTTTACGGCTTACTGGGTGCTGGGTTTGCCGAGCGGCTACATTCTGGCTCTGACCGATCTGGTGGTTGAACCAATGGGGCCAGCAGGCTTCTGGATCGGTTTTATTATCGGCCTGACTTCTGCTGCCATTATGATGATGCTGCGTATGCGTTTTCTGCAACGTTTACCGTCAGCCATTATTCTGCAACGAGCCGCTCGTTAATAAAGACAAGGCGCAACCTTCGCGGGTTGCGCCTTTGTTTTCATGCAGGCCGGAGCGTTGCGCCAATCCCGTCTTCGTCTGGCTGAAGTTTAAGCGCGCTACAGACAGGTTGCCGACTGGCATCCGTTATCTCAACGTGAATATCACCGCTAACTTCCCCTTTTACACTGATAGAGTCAGGCGAAATCTCTTTCGCACTGGTTTGCAGGCAGATCGTTCCTTCTCCGCGCAGGCTTTTCGCTTTCAGTTGTACATGCGTTGCTGCCGCCGTGATCAGCCACACTTTTCCACCGTCAAGCTTTAACTCTCCAATACGAAAAGTGACACTGTCACCTTTCACCGTGCTACCATCGAGGATTAACACGCCACCCTGCTGTACCGTAACCGTTGACTGCTGTAAATCGGCACCATAACCAATAATCAAAGAGCTACTTTCTTGTACGGCGACGTTACCCATCAGTTCAACTGGCGCACAATCCTCTTCCACTACAAATTTATCGTCCGCGCTGGTGGGAGACATAACAATCATCGTGCCACCTTTCACCACCACATTTTCCACCGTCCCCGCATGAATTTCAGCCCGTCCTCCCGTATTCACCGCCAAATCTTTGGCCTTACCGGAACTGTAGAGCTGTAGACCGTCCGTCCCCAGGCGATAAACGGCGCTATTCTCAACCAGGGTGTGGATGTCTTCTCCACCAAGATTATTCATGGCACCGCCCACAAGTGTCGTATCGCTGGCTTTCCCCGCCAGCATAAAGACACCGCCCTGGTTAATCATACTGTTGGAAGCTTCTCCACCTGGGTAAACCAACAATTCACCGCCTTCATCCACTATTGCAGATGAAGTTGTTCCGTTAACCAACAAACCACCAGCCTGATCGAGAATAATTTTTTCTGCCCGATGACCTTCCAGTACGCGCAAATTACCGCCGTTCTCCAGCAACAAACCGCAGGCATAGCCCTGATCAACGCTAAATTCACCTTCAGGATGGCGGCCATTAACAGTGGCGAGCGTTGAAAGGCTAATTGCTCCACCGTCGGACTGAACAATATCTGTGGCAATGGCCCCGTCACTGACTGATAACGTGCCATTGTTGCCGTACTGTGCCCCCCTGGCGATCCCGCCTGCTTCCACTTTCAGCCAGCCCGCACCAGTCACTATGGTGTTTTCTGCCCTTCCGCCAGCCTCAATAATCAACTCACCATCCGTAAGTTGAGTCGCACCGACGACCTCGCCTGTCTTAACAATTTGCACGTTCCCGTCGCTCATCAAATTTTTTTCATCAGATCCCATGATTTATTCCTTTGCTGCATCTGTGTGCCCTTATCACCACCTAAGTGTAAAGGCTACGAAGGATTTATCCACGCCAGAATTGATATGGAGGCAAACGGCACGGTTTACATCCTGATGCGCGAGGCCATTGACTGTGTCAGATGTAAATATGACGCTGAACAAAAACCGCCCTTTAAAATCAACAAAATATAGACAATTTGCTTAAAAGCTCTGCAAACGGTCGAAATGGTGCAGAAAATTACGTTTTACCTCTTGCCACCTTTCCACTCTGCCGCTAATATTCGTCCCCGTTGTCACCTACAACGTTGCGTTCATAGCTCAGTTGGTTAGAGCACCACCTTGACATGGTGGGGGTCGTTGGTTCGAGTCCAATTGAACGCACCATCCTGCGTCCGTAGCTCAGTTGGTTAGAGCACCACCTTGACATGGTGGGGGTCGGTGGTTCGAGTCCACTCGGACGCACCAGATTTTCTTAGTCTGGTCTCCTCATTTTTATTCCCTTATTTATTCTCTGTATCCAATACGTTAAAAGATTTACACTATTTTCGTATGTGTTATCAGAAGGAGAATAACGATGGCGACTTTGTTACAGCTTCACTTTTCATTTAATGGTCCCTTTGGCAATGAAATGGCCGAACAGCTTAAACCGCTTGCCGAGTCGATTAATCAGGAACCCGGTTTTCTGTGGAAGGTGTGGACGGAAAGTGAAAAGAACCACGAAGCCGGTGGCATCTATCTCTTTGCTGATGAAAAAAGCGCTCTTGCCTATCTGGACAAACATACAGCTCGCCTGAAAAATCTCGGTGTCGATGAAGTTATTGCCAACGTTTTCGATGTCAATGAGCCACTGAGTCACATCAATCAGGCAAAACTCGCCTGACAGATCTTAATGAAGGGCGGTTAGCGCCCTTTTCATCCCTGTCTGAAATTTCTCATTTTATATAGATTTCAACCAAACTTATCTGATAACGCTAAATTCGAAAGAATGCACACAGGTAAGTAACAATGAAAAAAATCGCCATTGTGGGTGCCGGACCAACAGGGATTTATACTTTCTTCTCACTTTTACAACAACAAACGCCGCTTTCTATTTCCATCTTCGAGCAGGCCGACGAAGCCGGTGTCGGTATGCCGTACAGCGATGAAGAAAATTCTAAAATTATGCTGGCAAATATTGCCAGTATTGAAATACCACCGATTTATTGTACTTATCTGGAATGGTTACAAAGGCAAGAGGCCAGTCACCTGCAACGTTACGGCGTTAAAAAAGATACCTTGCACGATCGCCAGTTTTTACCGCGTATTCTGCTGGGTGAGTATTTTCGCAATTGCTTTTTACAATTAGTTGAACAAGCCCGACAGTTGAATTTTGAGATAAACGTGTATGAATCATGTCAGGTGACCGATCTGCAGGTCACAGACTCCGGTGTCATTCTTGCCACAAATCAGGATCTACTCACAGAGACGTTTGATTTAGCGCTGATAGCTACCGGTCACGTCTGGCCTGATGAAGAAGAAGTCACCCGAACGTATTTCCCCAGCCCGTGGTCAGGATTACTGGAAGCGAAAATTGATGCCTGTAACGTCGGCATTATAGGCACATCCTTGAGCGGACTGGATGCAGCAATGGCGGTTGCCATTCAGCACGGTTCGTTTATTGAAGAAGATAATCAACACGTTCGCTTTCAACGCGATAGTAACAGTGAAAATCTGCATATTACGTTGATGTCCCGTACAGGTATTTTGCCGGAAGCCGATTTCTATTGCCCTATCCCCTACAAACCATTACGCATCGTCACAGAACAGGCTTTAAATAGAGAAATAGAAAAAGGTGCAGACGGTCTGTTGGATCAGGTATTCAAATTGATACA
The DNA here is from genome assembly GCF_000208565.1 of Escherichia sp. TW09308. Taxonomy (NCBI): domain Bacteria; kingdom Pseudomonadati; phylum Pseudomonadota; class Gammaproteobacteria; order Enterobacterales; family Enterobacteriaceae; genus Escherichia; species Escherichia sp. TW09308. The sequence continues at coordinate 396,472 of NZ_AEME01000001.1, forward strand.
ACAAGAAATTAGTTCTGCCGATCCTGACTGGAGTCAACGTATAGCGTTAGAGAGCCTCAATGTAGATACCTTTGCTCAAGCCTGGTTTGCCGAGCGTAAACAACATGATCCTTTTGGCTGGGCGAAAGAGAACTTAGCCGAAGTCGAGCAAAATAAACGGGAAAAACATACTGTCCCCTGGCGTTATGCCATTCTGCGTTTGCATGAAGCCGTACAGGAAATTGTGCCGCATCTGAATGAACACGACCATAAACGATTCAGTAAAGGACTTGCCAGAGTCTTTATCGATAATTATGCGGCAATCCCTTCAGAATCTATTCGTCGCCTGTTGGCCTTGCGCGAGGCGGGGATCATTCATATTCTCGCCCTTGGTGAGGACTACGAGATGGAAACCAACGAAACGCACACCGTTCTGAAAACAGCAGACAACAGCTACTCGTTTGATGTTTTTATTGATGCCCGGGGTCAACGTCCACTCAAAATACAAGATATTCCTTTCCCTGGGCTGCGCGAACAGTTGCAGAAAACAGGCGAGGAAATCCCTGATGTTGGTGAAGATTATTCGTTACAGCAGCCTGAAGAATTACGGGGGCGCGTGGCATTCGGCGCGTTACCCTGGCTGATGCACGACCAGCCTTTCGTTCAGGGGCTTACGGCTTGTGCAGAAATTGGCAAGGCTATGGCACAGGCCATCGCAAAGCCTGCTTCCCGTTCACGCCGGCGTCTTACGTTTGATTAAAGGTAAAGTTATCAGCACTCAACAAACTGATGTTGCTCATTGAGACGATAGCGAACTCCGGCACAAATATTATTTTCGCCTTCAACGGCGACGGCAAAGCGCACTCTTTCGCCGTCATGATATGCCAGCACGGCGCTGCAACCTGGACCGAGAATATTAGCCATGATTTTTCCTTTGCAAGACTCACACAGTAATATCTTTCCACTCGGTTATTTTTTACTTTTGGTATTTACGGTGGCCATCATCCACGGACATGCCGTAGTACAGGCACTACAGCCAATACGCTATAAATTAAAATACATATCGAAATTATGATAATTCCCTTTTATACCTTTCTTAAAACAAATCCTCATAGAGCAATAAAATAATAGAGGATGAAGTATTGCACTCCATCCCCGAACAATTATTTCACCAGTGCGTTAATAACTGTTTCCATCGCTTGCTTTTCCAATTCGCTACGCTGAATACGTTTATTTGCTAATGCTGTACGCAACACACCAGCGATGACTATGTGCTTTGGCTCCTGACCCAAATCGCGCATCTCCAGAACCACCTTCCCTACCACTCTGCACATTTCGCGGTACAGCTCGTCATCTTTTGTCCGGTTGCCCATTATTCATACCCATTTATCATGCCAGTCATCAGCATATATCAATCTCATCAATTAAACAAAAAACAAACAAAATCAAACAAATAACCCGATAAATTATTTTAATTGTATCAGTTGAATGGTATGACTTTGCGCCAGCAGACCTTCTCTCTCCAGCTATCGTTTTCACGTTGCGCAAACAGTGATGTTTTTGCGTAATCTCTTTCTGAGGACGTTAAATCTTTGATAACAATTTATTGTGAATATGGATGATTGTTTTTTGAAACGCTGTTTTTGTTTTCCTTTTGGATTAAATTCAGCGTATAATGCGCGCCAATTGACTCTTGAATGGTTTCAGCACTTTGGACTGTAGAACTCAACGACTCAAAAACAGGCACTCACGTTGGGCTGAGACACAAGCACACATTCCTCTGCACGCTTTTTCGATGTCACCTATCCTTAGAGCGAGGCATCATCACTTTCGTAATACCGGATTCGCTTTCCGGCAGTGCGCCCAGAAAGCAAGTTTCTCCTATCCTTCTCAACTTAAAGACTAAGACTGTCATGAAAAAGACCAAAATTGTTTGCACCATCGGACCAAAAACCGAATCTGAAGAGATGTTAGCTAAAATGCTGGACGCAGGCATGAACGTCATGCGTCTGAACTTCTCTCATGGTGACTATGCAGAACACGGTCAGCGCATTCAGAATCTGCGCAACGTGATGAGCAAAACCGGCAAAACTGCCGCTATCCTGCTCGATACCAAAGGTCCGGAAATCCGCACCATGAAACTGGAAGGCGGTAATGACGTTTCTCTGAAAGCAGGCCAGACCTTTACTTTCACCACTGACAAATCTGTTATCGGCAACAGCGAAATGGTTGCGGTAACTTATGAAGGTTTCACTACCGACCTGTCCGTCGGCAACACCGTGCTGGTTGACGATGGTCTGATCGGTATGGAAGTTACCGCTATCGAAGGTAACAAAGTTATCTGTAAAGTACTGAACAACGGTGACCTCGGCGAAAACAAAGGTGTGAACCTGCCGGGCGTTTCTATTGCCCTGCCGGCACTGGCTGAAAAAGACAAACAGGATCTGATCTTCGGTTGCGAACAAGGTGTAGACTTTGTTGCAGCTTCCTTTATCCGTAAGCGTTCTGACGTTATCGAAATCCGTGAACATCTGAAAGCGCACGGTGGCGAAAACATCCAAATCATCTCCAAAATCGAAAACCAGGAAGGCCTCAACAACTTCGACGAAATTCTCGAAGCCTCTGACGGCATCATGGTTGCACGTGGTGACCTGGGCGTAGAAATCCCGGTTGAAGAAGTTATCTTCGCCCAGAAGATGATGATCGAAAAATGTATCCGTGCACGTAAAGTCGTTATTACTGCGACCCAGATGCTGGATTCTATGATCAAAAACCCGCGTCCTACCCGTGCAGAAGCCGGTGACGTCGCGAACGCCATCCTTGACGGTACTGACGCAGTCATGCTGTCTGGTGAATCCGCAAAAGGTAAATACCCGCTGGAAGCTGTTTCTATCATGGCAACCATTTGCGAACGTACTGACCGCGTGATGAACAGCCGTCTCGAGTTCAACAACGATAACCGTAAACTACGCATTACCGAAGCAGTTTGCCGTGGCGCGGTTGAAACGGCTGAAAAACTGGATGCTCCGCTGATCGTCGTCGCAACCCAGGGCGGTAAATCTGCTCGTGCAGTGCGTAAATACTTCCCGGATGCAACTATCCTGGCCCTGACCACTAATGAAAAAACTGCACATCAATTAGTGTTGAGCAAAGGCGTTGTACCGCAACTGGTTAAAGAAATCACTTCTACTGATGATTTCTATCGTCTGGGTAAAGAACTGGCTCTGCAGAGCGGTCTGGCGCACAAAGGCGACGTTGTAGTAATGGTTTCTGGCGCACTTGTCCCGAGCGGCACTACCAACACTGCATCTGTTCACGTCCTGTAATATTGCTTTTGTGAATTAATTTGTATATCGAAGCGCCCTGATGGGCGCTTTTTTTATTTAATCGATAATCAGAAACAATAAAAAATCAAATCGGATTTCACTATATAATCTCACTTTATCTAAGATGAATCCGATGGAAGCATCCTGTTTTCTCTCAATTTTTTTATCTAAAACCCAGCGTTCGATGCTTCTTTGAGCGAACGATCAAAAATAAGTGCCTTCCCATCAAAAAAATATTCTCAACATAAAAAAGTTTGTGTAATACTTGTAACGCTACATGGAGATTAACTCAATCTAGAGGGTATTAATAATGAAAGCTACTAAACTGGTACTGGGCGCGGTAATCCTGGGTTCTACTCTGCTGGCAGGTTGCTCCAGCAACGCTAAAATCGATCAGCTGTCTTCTGACGTTCAGACTCTGAACGCTAAAGTTGACCAGCTGAGCAACGACGTGAACGCAATGCGTTCCGACGTTCAGGCTGCTAAAGATGACGCAGCTCGTGCTAACCAGCGTCTGGACAACATGGCTACTAAATACCGCAAGTAATAGTACCTGTGAAGTGAAAAATGGCGCACATTGTGCGCCATTTTTTTTTGCCTGCTAATGACTGCTATTGCGTCGCGCGTAACATATTTCCCTGCTCAGGCTCGCCATTCTGCGCTGACTCAACTGCGGACGCATTGCTGGCTGCGGGCGTCGCTCCGTTGCTCACCGCAACCGGATACCCTGCCCGACGATATAATGCTTTATCAACTAGCGTCTGATCTACCGCCTTATTATCTTTGAATTGTGTAAAACCAACGGGCAGTTTATACGGCATCGTCTGAACGTTCTGCTGTTCCTCTGCCGATAGCGGTCGATGCACTTCCACATAACGCATTCCGTTCGGTTCTACGGAGTATTTCACCGGCTCATTGATCACTTTAACCGGCGTTCCCGTTCTCACGCTGGAGAACAACGCTTTAATATCCGGCGCATTCATACGAATACAGCCCGAACTGACGCGCAAACCAACGCTGTCCGGCGCGCTGGTGCCATGAATGAGATACTCGCCATTACCATGCGCCAGGCGCAGTGCGTAGCGTCCTAGTGGGTTATTTGGCCCGGCGGGTACAACTGGCGGTAATTTGATGCCTCGCTCCAGTGAGCGTTGACGAATACCTGCAGTTGGCGTCCAGGTAGGATTCGGGATTTTTTGCCCTACCCGTGTTTCCATCACCGGCGTTTCCAGTCCCTGCAAACCAATTCCTATCGGGTAGACCTGTACGATATTTTCTCCCGGCGGATAATAATAAAGTCGCAGCTCAGCAAGGTTAACAATAATTCCCTGACGCGGCGCATCAGGTAATAACAATTGCGAAGGGATGGTTATCATCGTGCCAGGTTTTGGTACTGGTGCAATGGTGTTATTGGCTTCAAGGATCAACATTGCCGCAGTATCAAAACGTCGTGCGATAGCCTGAAGGTTTTTATCCCCCTCTTGAACCGTATAGGTTTGATTCTGCCCAACCAGTCGGCTTCCGGTTGGTGGAAGCGGATAATCTACCGCCCAGGCCGCGTGGATGGCGCTAAAAGCACCGATAAGAGTCAGTGTAAGCAGAGACGCGCGTTTCATTGTAAACCTCCTGTATTTGCCGGAGACCCACGCTGAGACGTCGGATGGTGCTTTTGCTTACCTGAAGCCAAAACACTCCTGTGCTGGCCAGAGTAAACATCGACCATCCGGCAATGTGAGTCATCCGGATGAAAGCTGTTCTTTTAGTTTAGCTAAGTGCAGCGGCTTTGGCGCGAATTGCACGAATCATCGCTTCCAGACCTTGTGAGCGAGACGGGGTGAGATGTTGGGTGAGCGCCATTTTTTCAAACCACGGACGCACGTCAAAATTAATAATATCCTGCGGCGTCATCTGGTCGTAGAGAATAAAGACGACCGCGATAAGCCCTTTCACAATGGTGGCATCGCTGTCGCCCTGTAATTCAATAATTCCCTGCGCATTCTGGCGCATCACAATCCACACCTGACTCTGGCAGCCCTGAATGCTATTTTGCGGGCTTCTGTCTTCGTCACGTAATTCAGGCAGACGCTGGCCCAGCTCAATAATGTAGAGGTATTTTTCTTCCCAGTTGGTGCAACGTAAAAAATTACGCAGCAATTTTTCTTTATCTGGCAACACAGCCATAGAGCCTCCCTGTTATCCCAGCAGACGGTGAATACGTTGTAATCCTGTTACCAGACGATCCACTTCTTCATGGGTGTTATACATAGCCAACGATGCCCGACACATAGCGGGCACGTTGTAATACGCCATTAATGGCATCGCGCAGTGATGACCGGTACGCACAGCAATGCCATAGTTATCAAGAAAACTGCCGACGTCATAGGCATGATGTTTACCGAGATTAAAGGCAATAACGCCAAGTCTGTTCTGTGGGCCATAGAGAGTAAGATCCGGCACTGCTGCCAGTTGTGACAGCGCGTAATGCATCAGATTCTGTTCATACTCAGCAATGTGCTTAAGCCCCAGCGCCGAAACATATTCCAGCGCCGCGCCAAGTCCAATAATGCCGCCGGTATTGGGCGTACCTGCTTCAAACCGCCACGGCGCTTTGGCCCAGGTGGTGCCTTCGCTAAGACTAACGGTGGCGATCATTGATCCGCCCCCTTCCCACGGCGGCATCTCCTGCAACAAGGCTTCTTTAACATAAAGAATGCCAATCCCGGTGGGACCATACAGTTTATGCCCGGAGAAAACGTAGAAATCGCAATCCAGCGCCTGCATATCCACCGGATGATGCATCACTGCCTGAGCACCATCCACCAGCACTTTTGCGCCATGCTGATGTGCAAGAGCAATCATTTCCGGTAGCGGATTTTCCGTCCCCAGCACATTAGACACGTGAGTAATCGCCAGCAGGCGGGTTTTCTCATCGAACAGATTAGGCAGCGTCTCCAGTTGCAGCGTGCCATCGGGGTTGAGGGGGATCACCCGCAACTCTGCACCAACGCGCGCACAAAGCATTTGCCAGGGAACGATGTTAGCGTGGTGCTCCATCTGACTGATAATGATGTTATCGCCCGCCCGCACGTTGCTGTTGCCCCAGCTATTGGCCACCAGATTGATGCCTTCCGTTGTACCGCGAACGAACACCAGTTCTTCCGCCGAGCGGGCATTGATAAACAGCGACGCCCGCTTGCGTACGTTCTCCATTTTCTCGGTCGCCTGGGCGCTCAACGTATGAATACCGCGATGCACCGCCGCATAGCCGTGACGATAGAACCCGGCTTCAGCGTCAATCACCTGGCTCGGTTTCTGCGCGCTGGCGGCGCTGTCGAGATAAGCCAGCGGCAGACCGTTCACCTCACGCGAAAGCACCGGAAAGTCGGCCCGCACTTTGTCGACGGAAAAAGTCATCTTGCACCTCCCGGCAGCCGTTGACCGATACGGGCCAGCACCTGCTGTTTAAGCCCCTCATCACGCAATGCTTCTGTCAGTTCAGCAGCAAAGGCGTAGATAATCATCTGCAGGGCATCCTGCTGATTGATCCCGCGCGAACGCAGATAGAACATCTGTTCGTCATTGATGCGCCCGACCGTTGCGCCGTGGCTACATTTCACATCATCAGCATAGATTTCCAGTTGCGGTTTGGTATCCACTTCCGCCAGCTTGCCCATCAACAGATTATTGTTGGTCATCTGGCCGTCAGTTTTAATGGCGTGCTGCGCGACGTTAATCAAACCATTAAATACCGCGCGCCCTTTGTCGCTGACGATGGTTTTGTGCAACTGACGGCTGTTACAAAACCCTTTATTATGTTCAAGCCAGGTGCGGGTATCACATACCTCGTTTTTCACCGGCATCGCCAGGCTATTAATACGTAACGTGCTGTTTTCGCCATTGAGTTGCGTACTGGTGTTATGGCGTAAAACAGCGCCACCAAGCAGGAAACTGTGGCTAAATGCGGTGGCATCGCCCGCCAGCAGCAAATCGTTATGTGCAAAGTGGTGGCTTACAGGATTTTCAAACGCGAGCTTGATATGCTGCAAGTGGGCGTTCGCGGCAACGTTGATAGTGAACCGCGCTCCGGTAAAATGACGAGCGTCATTCAGGCTGACAAAATGTTCAATCACCGTGGCTTCGGCACCTTCCGCCAGATCCAGATGATGCCGATAGTGGGCGGTGTTCACTTCTTCACCTGCCACGCCCTGGGTAATATGCATTAACAGCAATGGCTTCGCGGGCCGTTGACCGCGCTTCACGGCAATATGTGTCACGCTTTGTGCCAGGCTTTCCGTCAGATGCAGAAACACTTCCGGCTGTATGGCATCAGGCAGTCCCTGACGTTCGTCGTTAATACTCACCTCATAGCCGCTGCCTTCGGTCGTATCGCTAAGTGATGGCACGTAGCGTCCATCGACAAACACCAGCCGCACGGCGTCTAAAGTGAGTGCTAAAGCATCTCGCTGTTGCGGGGATATCTCACCCGCAATGCTGACAAACTGGCTATTGGTCAGCCCTTCCAGTGGCGTATATTTCCAGTGCTCATGTTTACGTGTCGGCAGTCCGGTACGCAGCAGTTGTTGTAAATGCTGCTGTGCTTGCGGGGAGCGTTTCGCCCCTCCGACCTCAAACAAGTGATGCCACTGTTGCAGCATGTTACTGCTGTTCGCTAAGCCAGCCATAACCCTGCTCCTCCAGTTGTTTGACCAACGTGAAATCACCGGATTTCACAATTCGCCCCTGATACAAAACATGGACATAATCAGGTTTGATGTAATCAAGAATGCGCTGGTAATGCGTAACGATGATGAACGAGCGTTTGCCATCACGCAGCGAGTTCACACCATCAGCAACCACTTTTAATGCGTCAATATCCAGCCCGGAGTCCGACTCATCAAGAATACACAGTTCCGGCTCCAGCACGGCCATTTGCAAAATATCGTTGCGCTTTTTCTCGCCCCCGGAAAACCCAACGTTAACCGAACGGGTTAATAAATCTTCCGGCATTTTCAGCAGGGCGATTTTCTCTTCCATCAAATCCTGAAAATCGAAGCGGTCGAGTGTTTCCTGGCCGCGATAGCTGCGCACCGCATTGAGCGCCGTTTGCAGGAAAAACTGGTTACTGACGCCAGGGATTTCCACCGGATACTGGAAGGCCATAAAGATACCTTCACCTGCACGATCTTCCGGCGACAACTCAAGCAAATCTTTGCCTTTAAACTCAACCGTCCCCCCCGTCACTTCATAATCTTCGCGCCCGGCAAGCGTTGCCGATAAGGTACTTTTCCCCGAACCGTTTGGCCCCATAATGGCGTGAACTTCACCTGGACGAACGTCGAGGCTTAATCCGCGCAGGATAGCTTTATCTTCCACGCTGACGTGTAAATCTTTAATACTTAACATATTTATTCCTTATCCGACGCTATGTTCAAGACTAATGGCGAGGAGTTTTTGTGCTTCAACGGCAAATTCCAGCGGCAGTTCAGAGAACACATCTTTGCAGAAACCGTTAACAATCATCGAGATGGCGTCCTCTTCACTGATCCCGCGTTGCAGGCAATAAAACAACTGATCTTCGCCAATGCGCGACGTAGTCGCCTCGTGCTCCAGTTGCGCGCTGTTATTGCGACACTCGACATACGGGAAAGTATGCGCCCCGCAGTTAGCGCCAATCAGCATTGAGTCGCACTGAGTGAAATTGCGCGCATTGGTTGCCGTTGGCATGATTTTCACCAGGCCGCGATAACTGTTCTGGCTGTGCCCTGCGGAGATCCCTTTCGAGATAATGGTCGATTTGGTGTTCTTACCGATGTGGATCATCTTGGTGCCGGTATCAGCCTGCTGATGGCCACTGGTCAGCGCCACCGAGTAGAACTCACCGATTGAGTTATCGCCGCGCAGAATGCAGCTTGGGTATTTCCAGGTAATCGCTGAACCGGTTTCCGATTGCGTCCACGACATTTTACTGTTTTCTCCTTCACACAAGGCGCGCTTGGTGACGAAGTTGAGAATACCGCCAGTATTGTTATCGCCTGGGAACCAGTTTTGCACCGTGGAATATTCCACCTCGGCGTTTTTATGGATGATGACTTCCACCACCGCCGCGTGTAGCTGATAGCTATCTCGCACTGGTGCGGAGCAGCCTTCGATGTAGCTGACATAACTGTCTTCGTCGGCTATCAGAATAGTGCGCTCAAACTGCCCGGTTTTTTCCGCGTTAATACGGAAATAGGTCGAAAGTTCCATTGGGCAGCGCACACCTTTAGGTACATAAATAAACGTACCATCGGAAGCTACTGCCGCATTGAGTGCGGCAAAGAAATTGTCATTACCTGGCACCACAGTGCCGAGATATTTCCTCACCAGTTCCGGGTGTTCATGAATCGCTTCGCCAAAGGAGCAGAAGATGATCCCTTGCTCTGCCAGTTTTTCACGGTAGGTGGTGGCAACCGAAACAGAATCGAAAATGGCATCCACCGCCACCTCTTTGCCTTCACGCACCGGTACGCCCAACTGCTCAAATGCCGCTTCCACCTCTTTACTTAAAAAAGCGTTCGCACCCGTTTGTTGCACGGCACCAGGTTCCGACGCACAAGTATCATCACAGTTACCGCACGATGGTGCCGAGTAATAGCTGTAATCCTGATAATTCAGCTTGTCATAGTGGCCTTTCAGCCAGTGCGGTTCTTCCATCTCCAGCCATGCGCGGTAGGCATTGAGCCGAAATTCCAGCATCCATTCTGGCTCATTACGCTTAGCCGAAATTGCGCGCACCACTTCTTCGTTTATGCCCTTAGCCAGCTCATCAGTGGCTAACTGGGTGAAGAATCCTTCTTTATAATTCAGTGGGCCGCCGGTCCAGGTTTTGACATCGTCAGTTGCTTCAGTATTACGAGACATAGTACCGCCTATACCCCAAAGCTTTCGCCACAGCCACATTCATTCTGGGCTTTCGGGTTGTGAAATTTGAATATCTGATTAAGTCCTTCGTGAACGAAATCGACTTCCGTGCCATCAATAAACGGCATCGCTTGCAGCGGGACGAACAACTTCGCGCCGTCGTGTTCAAACAGCAGATCGTCTTTGTCCGGCTCGCTGACGCTGTCGAGTACATAGCCAAAGCCCGCACAGCCCGTTTGTTTAACACCTAATCGCACGCCGACCATGCCCGACTGCTTCGCCACCAACTCACGGATGTGTGCTGCCGCTGCCGGTGTTAGCGTTAAGCCTTGCCAGGCGAAATCCTCTGGATTAAACGTTCCTGAATGCATGTCCATCGATTTACCTCACTTAAATCGCTTACCGCGGATAACAGCATGTTAGTGATAATGATTATCAGTTCAACCCAGCAAACGCAGGGGCTTTCCCATAAAACATGCTTTTTGCCTGCATTTAATAAGCATAGACCCTGATTTGTGGGTTAACAGGCACGCTAAGAATTAGGTATCTCATTGTTAGATAATGATTATTATAGAAATAGAGTTAAGGCGGTGATGGAAAAGGAAAAGTTGTATCGAAAATGACTATTTAAGGGATAGGTAAAAAAGTAGCGAGTTCAGAAATAAGAAAACCCTTAAGTCTGTTCGACACAGACTTAAGGGTTTCTACCCCATCCGGCGCTTATCTCCGGCACTCACAGTGGCTTAGCTCTTGAAGGGGCGATAAGAATAATCTCATAAGACCAGGCCACCGTTTTAACACAAACTGCGATTTGTATTCTTTTTAAGCGAGATCAAGCGGGTAAAATAAGCAGCATTAAGGAAGCCGTCGAGCCTGGACGGAGGTTAATCCAGGTCGATTTGGCGAGCTTTCGGCATTACACCACAATCAATGCACGCCCAGACGCCAGGCGAAGTAGATTTCTTCTTTTAATTCAGCAGAAGAGAGTGTGAGCAGGTCAGCGAATTCAAGTTCTAATTGTTTCAGTCGTTTGAGATATTGGGCAGGAGAAAGATTGCTCTGGTCACGGCGTAAAAATTCCATAGCCAGTTGGGTGGGATCAAGTTGAGTAGACATAGCATCCTCGTTTGTAGACAAGACCTGCACAGTATACCACCGTTTACTGCGCAGATAATAACCAAAAACAATATGCGTCACATTTTTCTGGTGACAACGTCACAAAATGGCGGTCGTCAATCGTGACGAACAGCACAAACGCTCTTTCTCATCGAAGATTTCAATCTGCCAGACCTGGTGCCTTGAACCGAGATGCAGCGGTTTGCAAACGCCGCGAACCCGCCCTTCTCGCGCCGACCGGACATGGTTGGCATTGATTTCCAGACCAACGACTTTTTGCTCGCCTTCGGTACATAAATAACCGGCAACGGAACCGATACTCTCAGCCAGAACCACAGACGCCCCGCCATGCAGCAACCCAAAAGGCTGCTTCGTCCGCTGATCTACTGGCATTGTCGCTTCCAGCGTGTCATCACCAATATGTTCAAAGCGAATATCCAGTAACCCCACCATGTTTCCTTCACCCATGACATTCAGCGCCTCAAGGGTGATTTTACGTTTCCATATCATTTAATAATCTCCAGTAATGCCTGCACAGGATGGCGTACCCCCGTGCCTTCAACCCGTTTTACCTGGCTTCGGCAGGAATATCCGGTTGCCAGGCAGCGATTACGCGGCAGTCGCTGCATCGCCTGATGCCAGGATAACTCATAGATCCCGAGCGAATTTTTATGATTTTTCGCTTCATGTCCGTAAGTCCCCGCCATGCCGCAGCAACCCACACTGACATTTTCCAGCTTCGCGCCAAAACGGGCAAATATCGTGGCCCACTGCGCTGGCGCACCCGGCAAGGCGGTGACTTCGGTACAGTGGCCAAAGAAATACCACGGCTCGCCACTAACCGCTGCCACCGGCTGTGGCTGAAGTGCGTTTGCCAGCCATTCATTTGCCAGTAAGACCTGAAAATCACCGCGCTCCTCGCCCAGCGTCAGCTTATATTCGTCGCGATAACAAAGCACCAGAGCTGGATCGACGCCCACCATTGGCATTCCCAGCTTCGCCATGCGGTTGAGGAAATCCGCCGTCTTTTTCGCTGTCTTTGCAAAACGATTGAGAAAGCCTTTGATATGCTGCGCTTTACCATTTGGTGAGAACGGCAGTAACACGGGCTGGAAACCTAATTTCTCGACCAGACGGACAAAATCCGCTACCACCTGTGCATCGTAATAACTGGTGAAAGGGTCTTGCACCACCAGCACCGTGCGTGCTTTCTGCTCAGCATTAAGCACTTCAAGCTGTTCCAGCGTCATGTTTGCCGAGCGATGCCCCACCATTTGTTGTTGCAACGACGGCACCGAAAGCAGCGGCAAGTCGACCATGCCGATATGTTTTTTCGACAGTTTGCGCACCAGCGGTTGGTTAATGAAGAAGTTAAACGTCTTCGGCGCTCGCGCCATCAGCGGCGCATAACTCTCGACCGTCGCCACCAGATGGTCACGCAGCGGGCGTAAATAACGGGTGTGATAAAGTTGCAGGAAACGAGAGCGGAACTCCGGCACATCAATTTTGATAGGGCACTGGGTTGAACAGGCTTTACAGGCCAGGCAGCCAGACATCGCCTCTTTGACTTCGTGGGAGAAGTCATACTCACCTTTATTGGCATGCCAGCTATTACGAGTGCGGGCAATCAACGTGCGCAAACTGGCTCGCGTTTCAGGCAGTTCTTGTTCCAGTTTTAATGGGTCAACACCACGGTCAGCCAGCAAACGCAACCATTCGCGCACCAGCGTCGCGCGCCCTTTCGGTGAATGGATACGATTCTGGGTTATCTTCATCGACGGGCACATTGGGCTACGAGCATCAAAGTTGAAGCATAAACCGTTGCCGTTACATTCCATTGCCCCGCGCCACTGCTGACGAACTGCGATAGGGATCTGCCGGTCAAACGTACCGCGTTTCACCGCGTCCACTTTCATCATCGGCGCGTCGATACCTTCTGGCGGACAAATTTTCCCCGGATTAAGCCGATTATGCGGATCAAACGCCGCTTTAACTTTGCGCAGTTCAGCGAAAAGTTCCTCACCGAAAAACGCCGGGCTGTATTCGGCACGAAAACCTTTACCGTGCTCCCCCCACAACAAACCACCGTATTTCGCGGTAAGCGCCACCACGTCATCAGAGATTTGTTTCATCAAAATCTCTTGTTGCGGATCGCACATATCCAGCGCCGGACGGACGTGCAAGACCCCCGCATCGACGTGGCCAAACATGCCATAGCTTAAACCGTGACTGTCGAGCAGTGCGCGAAATTCAGCAATATAATCCGCCAGATGTTCCGGCGGTACGCAGGTATCTTCGGCAAATGGGATCGGTTTGGCTGCCCCTTTAGCATTGCCAAGCAGGCCAACAGCTTTTTTACGCATCGCATAAATGCGCTCGACTCCAGCTAGCTCACAACACACCTGCCAGCCGATCACGCCCGCTTGCTGGCTGGCGATCAGCTCATCCAGCCGCGCACAGAGTGCGTCTACCCGCTCGTCGATCAACGCCTCATCGTCCCCGGCAAATTCAACAATGTTCAGCCCGAGCATCTCTTTGTCGGGCACATCGGTAATCAGCTCGCTAACGGAATGCCAGACGATATCTTCCCGCGCCAGATTCAGCACTTTAGAGTCCACCGTCTCTACTGAAAGCGCGCGCGCCTCAACCATAAACGGCGCATTACGCAGCGCGGAGTCAAAAGAGTCATATTTGACATTCACCAGACGGCGCACTTTAGGCAAACGAGTAATATCCAGTCGCGCTTCGGTAATAAAGGCCAGCGTCCCTTCTGAACCCGTCAGAATACGAGTCAGGTCGAACTCGGTCATCTCATCGTTAAAGACATGGCGCAGATCGTAACCGGTAAGAAAACGGTTAAGTTTGGGGAACTTGTCGATAATTAACTGCCGCTGCTGGCGGCAGCGTTGATAAACCGTTTTATAGATACGCCCGATAGCGGTGTTGGTTTTACCCAGCGTTTCAGCCAGTTCTACGGGTAAAGGTTGCGTATCGAGAATATCGCCCCCCAACAACACCGCCCGCACGCCCAGCACGTGATCTGACGTTTTGCCATAGACCAGCGATCCCTGACCGGAAGCATCGGTATTAATCATCCCGCCGAGCGTTGCCCGGTTGCTGGTCGAAAGTTCCGGTGCAAAGAAATATCCGAACGGTTTCAGATACTGGTTAAGTTGATCTTTAATCACCCCAGCTTCAACGCGCACCCAGCCCTCTTCAGGATTAATTTCGATGATGCGGTTCATATGGCGAGACATATCAACAATAATCCCCTGGTTGAGCGCCTGACCGTTAGTGCCGGTGCCACCGCCGCGTGGGGTGAAGATCAGCGATGAATAGCGTTCCTGCGCAGCCAGACGGGCGATTAACGCCACATCTGCGGTTGAACGTGGAAATACCACCGCATCGGGGAGAAGTTGGTAAATGCTGTTGTCGGTCGACATTGTCAGACGATCGGCATAACTTGTCGCCGTATCGCCAGTAAAACCCTGTTGCTCCAGCTCTTGCAAAAAATTAAGCACCAGTTGAACGACGCCGGGTGCCTGGGAAATCTGTGGAATCATTATATTGACCCTTTCCTGCGGTCTGTGATGAGAGATTAATCGTTTGCGTGTTATGTCACTTGTTGTACCACATTTTTTTCTTACACGCCCATCAGAATTAAGGGCAGAATCGGCCTGTTAAAAACCGCTGAAATTGCTCATCATTATGCAGGTGAGTTTCACGTGTTCACGTCGCGTCGACGATTTGACGCACAAAAAAGGTGAAAAGTAGTTATGGTAAATGTTCGTCAGCCCAGGGATGTCGCACAAATTCTGCTTTCGGTGCTGTTTTTAGCCATCATGATTGTGGCATGTCTGTGGATTGTTCAACCCTTTATTCTCGGCTTTGCATGGGCCGGTACGGTGGTTATCGCCACCTGGCCGGTATTGTTACGTTTGCAAAAAATCATGTTTGGCCGCCGCTCTCTCGCCGTTCTGGTAATGACGCTGTTGTTGGTGATGGTGTTTATCATCCCTATTGCCTTACTGGTTAACAGTATTGTCGATGGCAGCGGTCCGGTAATTAAAGCCATTTCCAGCGGTGACATGGCGTTACCCGATTTAGCGTGGCTTAATACCATTCCGGTGATTGGCGCGAAGCTGTATGCAGGCTGGCACAATTTGCTGGATATGGGGGGGACGGCGATCATGGCGAAAGTCCGTCCTTATATTGGCACCACCACCACCTGGTTCGTCGGACAAGCGGCACATATTGGTCGCTTTATGGTGCATTGTGCGCTGATGCTGTTATTCAGCGCCCTGTTGTACTGGCGCGGTGAACAGGTAGCGCAAGGTATTCGCCATTTTGCGACTCGTCTGGCAGGCGCTCGCGGTGATGCCGCTATACTGCTGGCGGCGCAGGCTATCCGCGCAGTAGCGCTGGGCGTTGTGGTGACTGCGTTAGTACAAGCCGTTCTTGGTGGGATCGGTCTGGCCGTTTCCGGCGTTCCTTACGCCACGCTGCTGACGGTATTAATGATCCTCTCCTGCCTTGTCCAGCTTGGTCCGTTGCCGGTGTTGATTCCAGCGATCATCTGGCTTTACTGGACCGGCGATACCACCTGGGGCACGGTATTGTTAGTGTGGAGTGGCGTGGTCGGCACACTGGATAACGTTATTCGCCCGATGTTAATTCGCATGGGAGCAGATTTACCGCTCATCCTCATCCTCTCCGGGGTCATCGGTGGTTTGATTGCCTTCGGTATGATCGGCTTGTTTATTGGTCCGGTACTTCTGGCTGTTTCCTGGCGTCTGTTTGCCGCGTGGGTGGAAGAAGTCCCGCCGCCGACTGACCAGCCGGAGGAAATTATCGAAGAACTGGGCGAAATTGAAAAAACGAATAAGTAAATCTCTCATCAGGCGGCTTTGCCGCCTGATTGTTAATCAGGGCTAATTAATATTTCCTTTTTTTCATTCACCCTCTTGCTTACTGCCATTCAGCAACGCTTACCTGTCGCAAATCCTTTACAGTTTTTAAACTAATGAGACGAATCTGATCGACGCAAAAAGTCCGTATGCCTACTATTAGCTCACGGTTATAAATCAACATATTGATTTATAAGCATGGAATCCCCTGAGTGAAAAACGAATTGCTGTGTGTAGTCTTTGCCCATCTCCCATGATGGGCTTTTTTTTAACACTTTTTCGCCCCAACAACTCGCCTCTCGATATCTCCAGGAATATTGCACAAGATACTGTGATTCTCTTCAAGCCGTTAGCTGGCTGATAGTGTTATTTATATTTTATCCTTTTATTCATGCAGCCATTACACAATGAACGCTTATGAACTCCAGGCACTACGCCATATTTTTGCCATGACTATTGATGAATGCGCGACCTGGATTGCCCTGACGGGTGACAGTGAAAGCTGGAAACAGTGGGAAGACGGCAAACGTGCCATTCCTGATCGCGTTGTTGAACAACTGCTGGCTATGCGTCAGCAAAGAAAAAAACATCTTCACGCTATCATAAAGAAAATAAATAACCGCATCGGCAATAATACCATGCGTTCCTTCCCTGACTTAACTGCGTTTCAACGTGTCTACCCTGATGGCAATTTTATTGACTGGAAGATTTATCAATCGGTAGCCGCTGAATTATATGCGCACGATCTGGAACGCCTGTGTTGATATTTTAACGGGATACGACGGACGTCATGACAAAAATAATAAACGGATGCTGACATAACAACAGCAACTTTTAAGCAATATTGCTAAGTAGATCTTATGAAAAATCCCTATCTCCCTACCGCACTGGGACTGTATTTCAATTACCTGGTGCATGGTATGGGCGTCATTTTGATGAGCCTGAATATGGCCTCGCTTGAGACGCTTTGGCAGACTAATGCCGCGGGCGTCTCGATAGTTATCTCATCGCTGGGCATTGGTCGATTAAGTGTCTTGCTTTTTGCAGGATTATTATCCGATCGCTTTGGTCGCCGCCCTTTTATTATTCTGGGTATGTGCTGCTATATGGCCTTCTTTTTTGGCATCCTGCACACCAATAACATCATTATTGCTTATGTTTTTGGTTTCCTGGCGGGCATGGCGAACAGTTTTCTCGATGCTGGTACCTATCCCAGTTTGATGGAAGCCTTTCCTCATTCACCGGGTACAGCCAATATTTTAATTAAAGCCTTTGTCTCCAGCGGGCAATTTTTATTGCCGCTAATTATCAGCCTGTTAGTGTGGGCTGAAATGTGGTTCGGTTGGTCTTTTATGATTGCCGCAGCAATTATGATCGTTAACGGTCTGTTTTTATATCGCTGTACCTTTCCACCACATCCGGGCCGTCGCTTGCCTGTGGTAAAGAAAGCGACCACTTCTGCGGGGCATCGCTGCTCAATTATTGATTTAGCCAGTTACACCCTCTATGGCTATATTTCAATGGCAACCTTTTATCTGGTTAGCCAGTGGCTGGCACAATACGGGCAATTTGTCGCTGGCATGTCATACACCATGTCGATCAAATTACTCAGTATCTATACCGTGGGTTCGCTGCTGTGTGTATTTATTACTGCTCCACTCATTCGTAAAACCGTTCACTCAACAACATTGTTGATGCTGTACACTTTTATCTCATTTATCGCCCTGCTTACCGTCTGCCTGCATCCCACATTTTATGTGGTGATAATATTTGCTTTCGTCATCGGTTTTACCTCCGCAGGTGGTGTTGTACAAATTGGCCTGACGTTAATGGCGGAACGTTTTCCCCATGCCAAAGGCAAAGCTACGGGGATCTATTACAGTGCGGGCAGTATTGCGACCTTTACTATCCCGTTGATTACTGCCCATCTTTCGCAAAGAAGTATTGCCGATATTATGTGGTTCGATACCGCCATCGCTGCTATCGGCTTTTTACTGGTGCTGTTTATTGGCGTACGCAGTCGAAAAGAAGCACAACATCCATCATTAAAGGAGAATGTTTCTATAGGCGGGTAATGCAATATTCTTTTCAGGTCATGCAAGATTTTACGGATAAATTACTCTTTCTGCGCTAATTAAGGAAAATCGCGATCAAAAACAAACTATCACATGCAATATTCCTGGAAACATAAACTTTATGCCATGTACCCAGAGAAAATTATCTTCAGTATAGTGATTATGAAAACCGTCGAAATACAACACGGACGGTAACAAAATTATCTTTCAGCAAGGAGCTGTGAAAATGTCTCAAAATAAGGCTTTCAGCACGCCATTTATCCTGGCTGTTCTTTGTATTTACTTCAGTTATTTCCTACATGGTATTAGTGTTATTACACTTGCACAAAACATGTCATCTCTGGCAGAAATATTTTCTACCGATAACGCCGGTATCGCCTATTTAATTTCCGGTATCGGTCTGGGTCGTCTGATCAGCATTTTATTCTTCGGTGTAATCTCCGATAAATTTGGTCGGCGAGCAGTAATATTCATGGCCGTCGCCATGTATATGCTGTTTTTCTTTGGTATTCCGGCCTGCCCAAGTTTAGCTCTCGCTTACGGTCTGGCAGTGTGCGTTGGTATCGCCAACTCGGCCCTGGATACCGGTGGATATCCGGCGTTGATGGAATGCTTCCCGAAAGCCTCGGGTTCAGCCGTAATATTGGTTAAGGCGATGATATCGTTCGGACAAATGCTCTATCCGATGCTGGTGAGTTATATGCTGTTGAATAACATCTGGTACGGTTATGGGCTGATTATTCCAGGCATCGTGTTTGTGCTGATCATGCTGATGCTATTGAAAAGTAAATTCCCAGGTCAGTTGGTGGATGCCAGCGTAGCTGGTGAACTACCGCAAATGAACAGTAAGCCGTTAGTCTGGCTGGAAGGTGTTTCATCAGTACTGTTCGGTGTTGCCGCGTTCTCGACCTTTTATGTAATTGTCGTGTGGATGCCCAAATATGCGATGGCATTTGCCGGTATGTCGGAATCCGAGGCATTAAAAACTATCTCTTATTACAGTATGGGTTCGCTGGTCTGTGTCTTTATTTTTGCCGCACTATTGAAAAAAATGGTACGTCCCATCTGGGCTAACGTGTTTAACTCAGCACTGGCAACGGTAACCGCTGCTATCATTTATCTGTACCCTTCTCCACTGGTGTGTAATGCAGGGGCTTTTGTTATCGGCTTTTCTGCTGCTGGCGGTATTTTACAGCTTGGCGTTTCAGTCATGTCAGAGTTCTTCCCGAAAAGCAAAGCCAAAGTCACCAGTATTTATATGATGATGGGTGGTCTGGCCAATTTTGTTATTCCGCTGATTACCGGTTATCTGTCGAATATAGGTCTGCAATACATCATCGTTCTCGATTTTACTTTCGCGCTGCTGGCCCTGATTACCGCAATTATTGTTTTCATCCGCTATTACCGCGTTTTCATTATTCCTGAAAATGATGTCCGGTTTGGCGAACGCAATCTTAGCACCCCGGTTAAACACAATTAAGCAAAGAAATTAGAGGAGTTAATTATGGATGTTACCGCTAAATATGAATTGATTGGCCTGATGGCCTATCCTATCCGCCACAGTTTATCGCCTGAAATGCAAAACAAAGCCTTAGAAAAAGCGGGATTACCATTTACCTATATGGCCTTTGAAGTGGATAACGATAGCTTTGCCGGTGCAATTGAAGGATTAAAAGCCTTAAAAATGCGCGGAACCGGTGTTTCGATGCCAAACAAACAACTGGCGTGTGAATATGTTGATGAATTAACACCTGCGGCAAAACTGGTTGGCGCTATCAATACCATCGTTAATGATGATGGCTATCTGCGTGGCTATAACACCGACGGCACGGGCCATATTCGCGCCATTAAAGAGAGCGGTTTTGATATCAAAGGCAAAACGATGGTGCTGCTAGGTGCCGGTGGTGCATCAACGGCAATTGGCGCGCAGGGCGCGATTGAAGGTTTAAAAGAGATTAAAATCTTCAACCGTCGGGATGAATTCTTCGATAAAGCCCTCGCCTTCGCGCAACGAGTCAACGAAAACACCGATTGTGTCGTCACCGTTACCGATCTCGCCGATCAGCAAGCCTTTGCTGAAGCCTTGTCTTCCGCCGACATTTTAACCAACGGCACAAAAGTGGGTATGAAGCCTCTTGAAAATGAATCATTAGTTAACGATATCAGTTTGTTACATCCAGGACTGCTGGTCACTGAATGCGTGTATAACCCGCATATGACGAAGTTATTGCAGCAGGCGCAACAAGCAGGTTGCAAAACGATTGATGGATACGGCATGTTGTTGTGGCAAGGGGCTGAACAGTTCACGTTATGGACTGGCAAAGATTTCCCTCTGGAATACGTTAAACAGGTCATGGGGTTCGGCGCCTGACAGGCTGACCGCGTGCAGAAAGGGTAAAAAATGAAAACCGTAACTGTAAAAGATCTCGTCATTGGTACGGGCGCACCAAAAATCATCGTCTCGCTGATGGCGAAAGATATCGCCAGCGTGAAATCTGAAGCTCTCGCCTATCGTGAAGCGGACTTTGATATTCTGGAATGGCGTGTGGACCACTTTGCCGACCTCTCCAGCGTGGAGTCTGTCATGGCAGCGGCAAAAATCCTCCGTGAGATCATGCCAGAAAAACCATTGCTGTTTACCTTCCGTAGCGCTAAAGAAGGCGGCGAGCAGGCGATTTCCACTGAGGCTTATATTGCACTCAATCGCGCAGCCATCGACAGCGGTCTGGTCGATATGATCGATCTGGAGTTATTTACCGGCGATGATCAGGTTAAAGAAACCGTCGCCTATGCACATGCGCATGATGTGAAGGTTGTCATGTCCAACCATGACTTCCATAAAACGCCGGAAGCCGAAGAGATTATTGCCCGTTTACGTAAAATGCAGTCCTTCGACGCCGATATTCCTAAAATTGCGTTGATGCCGCAAAGCACCAGCGATGTCCTGACGTTGCTCGCCGCTACCCTGGAGATGCAGGAGCAGTATGCCGATCGACCAATCATCACGATGTCGATGGCAAAAACTGGCGTAATTTCCCGTCTGGCTGGTGAAGTATTTGGTTCGGCCGCAACGTTTGGCGCAGTAAAAAAAGCCTCTGCGCCTGGGCAAATATCGGTGAATGATTTGCGCACAGTATTAACTATTTTGCACCAGGCGTAATAAATAACGTACCGGCGGGAGTAATCTTCCCCGCCGTATTAAAAAAATTTTTTTAAAGAGTATTTGATAAAAATATTCTGTGGGTATCTGTGCGCTATTTTTAATTCTTGCGCAGAGAAATCCACACCTGAATCAGGAAAAAATAATGAAACCTGTAAAACCACCTCGTATTAATGGACGCGTGCCGGTCCTGTCGGCACAGGAAGCGGTAAGTTATATTCCCGACGAAGCAACACTTTGTGTATTAGGTGCAGGTGGCGGTATTCTGGAAGCCACCACATTAATTACCGCTCTTGCTGACAAATATAAACAAACCCAGACACCGCGTAATTTATCGATTATTAGCCCTACAGGGCTTGGCGATCGCGCCGATCGTGGTATTAGTCCGCTGGCGCAAGAAGGTCTGGTGAAATGGGCATTATGCGGCCATTGGGGACAATCACCGCGTATTTCTGAACTCGCAGAACAAAATAAAATTGTTGCCTATAACTATCCACAAGGTGTGCTCACTCAAACATTGCGCGCCGCTGCTGCCCACCAGCCAGGAATTATTAGCGATATTGGTATCGGAACGTTTGTCGACCCTCGCCAACAAGGCGGCAAACTGAATGAAGTGACTAAAGAAGATCTGATTAAACTGGTCGAGTTTGATAGTAAAGAATATCTCTATTACAAAGCGATCGCGCCAGATATTGCCTTTATTCGCGCCACCACCTGCGACAGCGAAGGCTACGCTACCTTTGAAGATGAAGTGATGTATCTCGACGCATTGGTTATTGCCCAGGCGGTGCACAATAACGGTGGTGTCGTGATGATGCAGGTGCAGAAGATGGTTAAGAAAGCCACGCTGCATCCTAAAGCTGTCCGTATTCCAGGTTATCTTATCGATATTGTGGTGGTCGATCCGGACCAAACCCAACTGTATGGCGGTGCGCCAGTTAATCGTTTTATTTCTGGTGACTTCACACTGGATGACAGTACCCAACTTAGCTTGCCTCTTAATCAGCGTAAATTAGTCGCGCGACGCGCATTGTTTGAAATGCGCAAAGGTGCTGTGGGGAATGTTGGTGTCGGTATTGCCGACGGTATTGGCCTGGTCGCCCGGGAAGAAGGTTGTGCTGATGACTTTATTCTGACGGTGGAAACAGGCCCAATTGGCGGTATTACTTCGCAAGGTATCGTCTTTGGCGCGAACGTGAATACCCGCGCCATTCTGGATATGACTTCCCAGTTCGATTTTTATCACGGCGGTGGTCTGGATGTCTGTTATTTGAGTTTTGCCGAAGTCGACCAGCACGGTAACGTCGGTGTGCATAAATTCAATGGCAAAATCATGGGTACCGGTGGATTTATTGATATCAGTGCCACCTCGAAGAAAATCATTTTCTGCGGCACGTTAACTGCGGGCAGTTTAAAAACAGAAATTGCCGATGGTAAATTAAATATCGTCCAGGAAGGACGGGTAAATAAATTTATCCGTGAACTACCGGAAATTACTTTTAGCGGAAAAATCGCGCTCGAACGGGGACTGGATGTTCGTTACATCACCGAACGTGCTGTATTCACCCTGAAAGAAGACGGTCTGTATTTAATCGAAATCGCCCCTGGCGTCGATTTGCAAAAAGATATTCTCGACAAAATGGATTTCACCCCAGTTATTTCGCCAGAACTAAAACTGATGGACGAAAGATTATTTATCGATGCGGCGATGGGTTTTGTCCTGCCTGAAGCGGCTCATTAACAGGAGTATCACGATGGATTTTTCTTTAACTGAAGAACAAGAACTGCTGCTGGCCAGTATTCGCGAACTGATTACGACTAACTTTCCGGAAGAGTATTTCCGCACCTGCGATCAAAACGGGACATATCCGCGTGAGTTTATGCGGGCGCTGGCAGATAACGGTATTTCCATGCTTGGCGTGCCGGAAGAATTTGGTGGTATCCCTGCGGATTACGTCACCCAGATGCTGGCGCTGATGGAAGTGTCAAAATGCGGTGCTCCGGCGTTTTTGATTACCAACGGTCAGTGTATTCACAGCATGCGCCGTTTCGGTTCTGAGGAGCAGCTACGTAAAACGGCAGAAAGCACGCTGGAAACCGGCGACCCCGCCTATGCCCTGGCGTTGACGGAACCCGGTGCTGGCTCAGATAACAACAGCGCCACCACCACTTACACGCGTAAAAATGGCAAGGTTTACATCAACGGACAGAAAACCTTTATTACCGGTGCGAAAGAGTACCCGTATATGCTGGTGTTGGCGCGCGATCCAGAACCGAAAGATCCGAAAAAAGCCTTCACCCTGTGGTGGGTTGAGTCCAGTAAGCCCGGCATTAAGATCAATCCGCTGCATAAAATCGGCTGGCATATGCTTAGCACCTGCGAAGTTTATCTCGACAACGTGGAAGTTGAAGAGAGCGACATGGTAGGCGAAGAAGGAATGGGTTTCCTCAATGTGATGTACAACTTTGAGATGGAGCGCCTGATCAACGCCGCGCGCAGCACCGGCTTTGCCGAATGCGCATTCGAAGATGCCGCCCGCTATGCCAACCAGCGTATCGCTTTTGGTAAGCCAATTGGTCATAACCAGATGATCCAGGAAAAACTGGCACTAATGGCGATTAAGATCGACAACATGCGCAATATGGTGCTGAAAGTGGCGTGGCAAGCTGATCAGCATCAGTCACTGCGCACCAGCGCGGCGCTGGCAAAACTGTACTGCGCGCGTACTGCGATGGAAGTCATTGACGATGCGATTCAAATCATGGGCGGTCTGGGCTACACCGATGAGGCGCGCGTCTCCCGCTTCTGGCGTGATGTCCGCTGTGAACGAATTGGCGGTGGTACTGACGAGATTATGATTTACGTTGCAGGTCGGCAGATCCTGAAAGATTACCAGAATAAATAATCTTCAGGCGGCGCAGCTTCAGATAAAAACTGCGCCGCCACATTTACCCGGCAAAACTTACAGGTGCAGAAAATTCAGACAAGATTTCTTGTTCCGCAAAACAGTTTTTAAATTGCCTGCGATAATCGCCTGGCGAACAGCCGACATGGCGCAAAAACAATTTGGCAAAGTGGTCGACATTTTCATAACCCACGCGCCATGAGATTTCTGCCTGCGACAAATCGGTATTGGTCAGCAGCCATTTTGCTTCGGTCATACGCCGTTGAATCACATAGTTGATGGGAGAAATACGATACTCTTTAGTAAATTCATGGCAAATATAACTGACGCTGGCACGAAATTTTTTCGATAACTGTTCTAAAGTGATTTTTTCGCGGTAATTATTATTAAGATAAAAGAGAATATCTTTTATCAGGACATCTTTTTTAATATACCCCTGCTCCGAACGATAAGCATTTTTAAAGTTTTCGTAATAGAGAATCGCTAACGTATAGGAAAATGCATCCCACACTGAAGATGTGTTGCCATTTTTACTTTGCGGTAAAATCACACTTAATTCATTAAAAAGCGTTTTGATGACCTCTTTTCCCTGCCCTGCGGCAATTACCGGGCAAGAATGCGGTTGCAGTAACTGATTTTCTTCTGCGCCCTGAAACTGAAAACCGTATAGCGCACAGGTACAGGTCGTTGCCGGGTCGTTAGCATCTGAGGCCACCGCGTGCAGCCTGCCACGTTCTATCACTACAATGTCATCGGCATGTGCCACATATAACGAAGAATCAATGGTAAATCTTGCCACCCCTTTCTTAACATAGATCAGCTCGGTTTCATTATCATGAACGTGATGTCCCGACTCCCATTTAGGATCATCACTAAACGCAAAGCGCGAAAGTCGTGGTATTTTACCGGCGACAAACAGCGTTTCGCTGGCATTATCAAAACAGCGTTGATACATGACAACCTCCCTATTCCATAAGCAGGCAAAAGCAATATATGCAGGATAAAATACGGTGTGTACTGCACTTATACAACTGCGTTTAGCGAGAGCTAAACAAGATTATTTACACTGAATGCAAGATAGTACGTCCACGACGGCATAATATTGCCGCTTATTGTGCTTTTGTTTTAACGATCTCATTTTTTTTGCAAGATTGTTTGCAAGGAAAACAGATTGCTCCGTCGAAAACCCCTTCCTGCTATCGCACACTATTTTCAGGCAATTTTTACCTTCCATCGGAGATGGTTCCGTATGCGACCCACAGGAGAAATCATGAAAATAATAACCTGCTTTAAGCTGGTGCCTGAAGAACAGGACATTGTTGTCACTCCCGAGTACACCCTCAATTTCGACAATGCCGACGCCAAAATTAGCCAGTTCGATCTCAATGCCATTGAAGCCGCAAGCCAGCTTGCAATGGATGATGATGAGATAGCCGCGCTGACCGTTGGCGGCTCATTGTTGCAGAACTCAAAAGTGCGTAAAGACGTGTTATCCCGCGGACCGCACTGTCTGTATATGGTGCAGGATGCCCAGCTTGAGCATGCTCTCCCCCTTGATACGGCTAAGGCACTGGCCGCGGCGGCAGAAAAGATCGGCTTCGATTTACTGATCTTCGGTGAAGGTTCTGGCGATCTCTATGCCCAACAGGTTGGTTTACTGGTAGGGGAAATTCTGCAGCTTCCGGTAATTAACGCTGTCAGCGCCATTCAACGTCAGGGCGACAGCCTGATTATCGAACGCGCTCTGGAAGAGGAAGTTGAAGTCGTTGAGCTTTCACTGCCAGCAGTGCTGTGTGTCACGTCCGATATTAACGTGCCACGTATTCCTTCAATGAAAGCCATTCTCGGCGCGGGCAAAAAAACGGTACATCAGTGGCAGGCGAGTGATATCGGCTGGAGCCAGGCCACGCCGCTTGCTGAACTGATCGGCGTTCGCGTACCGCCGCAAACAGAACGCAAACACATCATTCTCGATAACGATTCGCCGGAAGCCATTGCCGAGCTGGTGGAACATCTGAAGAAAGCCCTGAACTAAAGCCAACGGAGAAGAAACGATGAATCAATTAAACAACGTCTGGGTCTTTAGCGATAATCCTGAACGTTATGCTGAACTGTTTGGCGGCGCGCAGCAATGGGGCCAACAGGTTTATGCCATTGTACAAAATACCGACCAGGCACAGGCTGTTATGCCTTATGGTCCAAAATGTATTTATGTTCTTGAGCAAAACGATGCACTGCAACGCACTGAAAATTACGCTGAAAGCGTTGCTGCCCTGCTGAAAGATAAACACACCTCTATGCTACTGTTGGCCGCGACAAAACGCGGTAAAGCGCTGGCTGCACGGTTAAGTGTGCAACTGAATGCGGCGCTGGTGAACGATGCCACTGCGGTTGATGTGGTCGATGGTCACGTTTACGCCGAGCACCGTATGTATGGCGGGCTAGCGTTCGCCCAGGAAAAGATCAATAGCCCGCTGGCGATCATTACCCTTGCGCCCGGTGTTCAGGAACCTTGCACCAGTGACGCCTCGCATCAGTGTCCGATTGAAACTGTGCCTTACGTTGCTCCGCGTCATGAAATTCTTAGTCGCGAACGCCGTGCGAAAGCGGCAAGCAGCGTGGACCTGAGCAAAGCAAAACGCGTGGTCGGCGTCGGTCGTGGTCTGGCGGCGCAGGATGACCTGAAAATGGTCCACGAACTGGCAGCGACACTCAATGCCGAAGTCGGCTGTTCACGCCCGATTGCCGAAGGCGAGAACTGGATGGAGCGTGAACGTTATATCGGTGTCTCCGGCGTGTTGCTGAAATCCGACCTCTACCTGACGCTGGGGATCTCCGGGCAGATCCAACATATGGTTGGCGGCAATGGCGCAAAAGTGATTGTCGCCATCAATAAAGATAAAAACGCGCCAATCTTCAACTATGCCGACTACGGTCTGGTGGGCGATATCTACAAAGTCGTCCCTGCCCTGATTAGCCAGTTGAGTCGCTAATTCCCTTTCAACCACATCTCCCGCTGTAAACGCAGCGGGAAGGGAGCATAACGCATGTCGGATGACAAATTTGATGCCATTGTGGTCGGTGCGGGCGTTGCCGGTAGCGTTGCCGCATTGGTCATGGCGCGAGCCGGACTGGATGTCCTGGTGATCGAACGCGGCGACAGTGCCGGATGTAAAAATATGACCGGCGGGCGTCTTTATGCCCACACGCTTGAAGCGATCATTCCAGGCTTTGCTGCATCAGCGCCGGTAGAACGCAAAGTCACACGCGAGAAAATCTCCTTCTTAACCGAAGAGAGCGCCGTTACCCTCGATTTTCACCGCGAGCAGCCAGATGTTCCGCAACACGCTTCTTATACCGTATTGCGCAATCGTCTCGACCCGTGGTTGATGGAACAAGCCGAACAGGCGGGCGCGCAGTTTATCCCGGGCGTTCGCGTCGATGCGCTGGTTCGTGAAGGTAACAAGGTCACTGGCGTCCAGGCCGGGGATGATATTCTTGAAGCCAATGTGGTGATTCTGGCTGATGGTGTTAATTCGATGCTTGGCCGTTCGCTGGGAATGGTTCCCGCCTCCGATCCGCATCATTACGCTGTTGGCGTTAAAGAAGTCATTGGCATCACGCCGGAGCAAATCAACGATCGCTTTAACGTCACTGACGATGAAGGTGTCGCCTGGCTGTTTGCCGGTTCCCCTTCTGACGGCCTGATGGGCGGCGGATTCATCTACACCAATCACGATTCCGTATCGTTGGGTCTGGTTTGTGGATTGGGTGATATCGCCCATGCGCAAAAAAGCGTGCCGCAAATGCTGGAGGATTTTAAACAGCACCCCGCCATTCGCCCACTGATTAGCGGTGGCAAACTGCTTGAATATTCCGCGCATATGGTGCCGGAAGGCGGTCTGGCAATGGTACCGCAACTGGTCAACGATGGTGTGATGATCGTCGGTGACGCAGCAGGCTTCTGCCTCAATCTGGGCTTTACGGTTCGCGGAATGGATTTAGCCATCGCATCGGCCCAGGCGGCAGCCACAACGGTGATTGCCGCCAAAGAACGCGCGGATTTTTCTGTCACTAGCCTGGCGCAATACAAACGCGAACTGGAACAAAGCTGTGTCATGCGTGATATGCAGCATTTTCGCAAGATCCCGGCGCTGATGGAAAACCCGCGCCTGTTTAGTCAGTATCCGCGCATGGTCGCCGATATCATGAACGACATGTTCACTATTGACGGTAAACCAAACCAGCCGGTACGAAAAATGATTCTCGGACATGCGAAGAAAATCGGGCTGATTAATCTGCTGAAAGATGGCATTAAGGGAGCAACCGCGCTATGAGCCAGAACGCTACGGTCAACGTTGACGTCAAATTAGGCGTCAACAAATTCCATGTTGATGAGGGCCACCCACATATCATTCTGGCGGCAAATCCCGACATCAATGAATTTCAAAAATTAATGAAAGCCTGCCCTGCCGGACTGTATAAGCAGGATGACGCGGGAAACATTCATTTTGATTCCGCCGGTTGTCTGGAGTGCGGCACCTGTCGGGTGCTGTGTGGCAACACTATTCTCGAACAATGGCAATACCCCGCAGGCACCTTCGGTATTGATTTCCGTTACGGCTAATTACGCTTCCCACAGGCTCGCACCTCGGGCCTGACGTTCTGTTTCGAGAGTCCAAAATGAAAGTGACATTAACGTTTAACGCGCAGCGTCGTGCAGCCTATCGACAACAAGGATTGTGGGGAGACGCTTCGCTGGTCGACTACTGGCGGCAGACTGCATGCGCGATGCCAGACAAAATAGCCGTTGTCGATAATCATGGCGAATCGTACACCTATAGCGCACTCGATCACGCCGCGAACTGTCTGGCAAGCTGGTTACTGGCTAACGGTATTGAATCGGGCGATCGTATCGCTTTTCAATTGCCTGGCTGGTGTGAATTTACTGTTATCTATCTTGCCTGCCTGAAAACCGGTGCGGTTTCCGTGCCGTTGTTGCCTTCCTGGCGAGAAGCTGAACTGGTGTGGGTGCTCAATAAGTGTCAGGCAAAAATGTTTTTTGCACCGACATTGTTTAAACAAACGCGTCCGGTAGATTTAATCCTGCCACTGCAAAATCAGCTTCCACAACTACAACAGATCGTCGGCGTGGATAAGCTGGCTCCCGCCACCTCGTCTCTCTCGTTAAGTCAGATTATTGCCGACAATCCCCCGCTGGTCGCCGCAACATCGGTCCACGGCGATGAATTAGCGGCGGTGCTATTTACCTCCGGAACTGAGGGCATGCCAAAGGGCGTGATGCTAACGCATAATAATATTCTCGCCAGCGAACGGGCTTATTGTGCACGGCTTAACCTGACCTGGCTGGATGTCTTTATGATGCCTGCACCACTCGGTCACGCGACGGGGTTTCTGCATGGCGTAACAGCGCCGTTTTTGATTGGCGCCCGCAGCGTGTTGTTAGATATTTTTACCCCGGAAGCCTGTCTCTCGCTGCTTGAGCAACAACGTTGCACCTGTATGCTCGGAGCAACGCCGTTTGTTTATGACCTATTGAATCTACTTGAGAAACAGCCTGCCGACCTTTCTGCGCTGCGTTTCTTTCTTTGCGGCGGCACCACGATCCCCAAAAAAGTGGCGCGTGAATGCCAGCAGCGCGGCATTAAATTATTAAGCGTTTATGGTTCCACAGAAAGCTCGCCACATGCAGTGGTGAATCTCGACGATCCTTTGTCGCGCTTTATGCACACCGATGGTTACGCTGCCGCTGGGGTGGAGATCAAAGTGGTCGATGATGCACGCAAAACCTTACCGCCAGGTTGCGAAGGTGAAGAGGCCTCGCGTGGCCCTAATGTGTTTATGGGTTATTTTGATGAACCTGAATTAACCGCTTGCGCGCTGGATGAAGAGGGCTGGTATTACAGTGGCGATCTCTGCCGCATGGATGAGGCTGGCTATATAAAAATAACCGGACGCAAGAAAGATATTATTGTCCGCGGCGGCGAAAATATTAGCAGCCGTGAAGTGGAAGATATTCTATTGCAGCATCCTAAAATTCACGATGCTTGTGTGGTTGCAATGCCCGATGAACGCTTAGGTGAACGTTCATGCGCCTATGTCGTGCTGAAAGCACCGCATCATTCATTATCGCTGGAAGATGTAGTGGCATTTTTTAGCCGTAAACGGGTCGCGAAATATAAATATCCTGAACATATCGTGGTGATCGAAAAATTACCGCGGACTGCATCAGGTAAAATACAAAAGTTTTTGTTACGCAAAGATATTATGCGGCGATTAACTCAGGATGTCTGCGAAGTGATTGAATAAGTTTCATCTTCAGGGATCACGTAAACCCGGCGACTGAACGCCGCCGGGTATTTATTTTACTTTTTCAGTTCAGCCAGACTTAACCATGTTTGCACCACGGTATCCGGGTTCAGGGACAAGCTATCGATCCCTTCCTCCATCAACCATGCAGCAAAGTCCTCGTGGTCAGACGGGCCCTGACCGCAAATCCCGACATATTTGCCCTGTTTCTTCGCGGCACGGATCGCCATTGATAACAGTGCTTTCACGGCGTCATTGCGCTCATCGAACAATTCAGAAACTACGCCGGAGTCACGATCCAGACCGAGCGCCAACTGTGTCATATCGTTTGAGCCGATAGAAAAACCATCGAAATATTCGAGGAACTGTTCAGCGAGCAAGGCGTTGGACGGAATTTCACACATCATGATGATCTTCAGCCCGTTCTCACCACGTTTCAGCCCCTGACGCGCCAGTTCTTCAACCACCGCTTTCGCCTGCTCAACGGTACGCACGAACGGGATCATGATCTCAACGTTGGTTAACCCCATGTCGTTGCGCACACGTTTCACCGCTTCACACTCCAGCGCGAAGCAGTCGCGGAAACTTTCGGAAACGTAGCGCCCCGCGCCACGGAAGCCAAGCATCGGGTTCTCTTCATGCGGCTCGTAACGCTCGCCGCCCACCAGGTTGGCGTATTCGTTAGATTTAAAGTCCGAGAGACGAACAATGACGCGCTTCGGATAAAACGCAGCGCCCAGCGTCGCGATCCCTTCGGTCAGACGACCAACATAAAATTCACGCGGAGAATCAAAACCTTTCATCATCTCGCGGATTTCGTTTTGCAACTGCGGTTCCTGGTCGTCAAACTCGAGCAGTGCGCGCGGGTGAACGCCAATCATGCGGTTGATGATAAATTCCAGACGCGCCAGACCCACGCCTTCGTTTGGCAGGCAGGCGAAGTCAAACGCACGATCCGGGTTACCGACGTTCATCATCACTTTCAGCGGCAGATCCGGCATGGTTTCCACGCTGGAGCTTTTCACGCTGAATTCCAGCAGTTCGGCATACACGTAACCGGTGTCACCTTCGGCACAGGAAACGGTAACCTTCTCACCGTCTTTCATCCGTTCGGTTGCATCACCACAGCCGACTACCGCCGGAATACCCAGTTCACGAGCGATGATCGCCGCGTGACAGGTACGCCCACCACGGTTAGTGACGATGGCCGACGCTTTCTTCATGATCGGTTCCCAGTCCGGGTCGGTCATGTCGGTGACCAGCACATCACCTGGTTCGATGCGGTTCATTTCGCTGATGTCATGAATGACTTTCACCGGGCCTGCGCCAATGCGATGGCCGATAGCACGGCCTTCTGCGATAATCTTGCCCTGTGAATGCAGGGTATAACGTTCCGTGACCTGGCCGCGTGAACGCACGGTTTCTGGACGCGCCTGCACAATGAACAATTTGCCGGTGTGACCATCTTTTGCCCACTCAATGTCCATCGGGCGACCGTAGTGTTTCTCAATTTGTACGGCCTGTTTTGCCAGTTCCTGCACTTCTTCGTTGGTCAGCGAGAAGATGTCACGCTGTTCCTGTGGCACATCTTCAATTTTAACCTGTTTGCCATGTTCCTGAGTCGGCGCGTAGACCATGCGGATTTTTTTCGACCCCATCGTGCGGCGCACGATAGCCGGACGATTCGCCGCCAGCGTCGGTTTATGCACGTAAAATTCATCCGGGTTAACCGCGCCCTGCACCACCATTTCACCGAGGCCCCATGCGGAAGTGATAAACACCACCTGGTCGAAACCGGATTCGGTATCAATGGAGAACATCACGCCAGAGGATGCGAGGTCGGAACGCACCATCCGCTGAACACCGGCGGAGAGCGCCACGCCACGGTGATCGTACCCCTGGTGAACGCGATAAGAGATAGCGCGATCATTAAACAGGGACGCAAAGACATGTTTCACAGCTACGAGGACGGCGTCAAACCCCTGAACGTTAAGGAAAGTTTCCTGCTGACCGGCAAAGGAGGCATCCGGCATGTCTTCTGCGGTGGCGGAGGAACGCACTGCAAAAGAGGCGTTTTCGTCATCGGCAGAAAGCTGGGCATAGGCTTCGCGGATGGCATTTTCCAGCTCAGGCTGGAAGGGAGTGTCGATAATCCACTGGCGGATTTGCGCGCCCGCTTTCGCAAGCTGGGTAACATCGTCAATATCCGTTTTATCCAGCAGTTCATAAATGCGCTGGTTTACGCCGCTTTGATCCAGAAACTGGTTAAACGCATCGGCGGTTGTGGCAAAACCATTCGGAACGGAAACACCCATTCCGGAAAGGTTAGTAATCATTTCACCCAGGGAGGCATTTTTGCCCCCAACCCTGTCTACATCATTCATGCCGAGTTGGTTATACCAAAGCACCAGCGGTGACGAGCCATTGTTGGACATCGAACAATCCTTTTGTGATAAATGAACGGTTTGAGAAACACATTTCTGCGCATTTATCTTTGCATATTTAACCAGATGAAAAAAACGGTGAATCGTTCAAGCAAATATATTTTTTTGCTTTTTAAGACTGCTCCCAGCGTTGCGCAAATCCACTATCTTCGATAATTCCCACATAAACCATCGGTATAAACGAAACCATAAAAATGAAATGCTATTTTCATAAAAAATAAAATTGAAGGTTCATTTTATAAACCAGTCATAACGTTCTACGCTTCTGTGCATTTTTAATTTATGCTTTCATAGAATTATGTCTGCATCTCGGGAAGAACAAAATGGATAATGCTGTTGATCGCCACGTTTTTTATATTTCTGATGGTACGGCAATTACTGCGGAGGTATTAGGTCACGCAGTCATGTCGCAATTTCCCGTTACTATCAGCAGCATTACGCTGCCGTTTGTCGAAAATGAGAGCCGTGCACGGGCAGTGAAAGATCAGATCGACGCGATTTACCAGCAGACGGGCGTGCGCCCGCTGGTCTTTTACTCCATTGTGTTACCGGAGATTCGCAACATCATTTTGCAAAGCGAAGGGTTTTGTCAGGATATTGTTCAGGCGCTGGTTGCTCCGCTACAACAAGAGATGAAGCTGGACCCGACACCAATTGCTCACCGTACCCACGGCCTGAACCCTAATAATCTTAATAAATATGATGCGCGCATTGCGGCGATTGATTACACCCTCGCCCATGATGACGGCATTTCGTTGCGCAATCTGGATCAGGCGCAAGTGATCCTGCTCGGCGTCTCTCGCTGTGGTAAAACACCTACCAGCCTTTATCTCGCGATGCAGTTTGGCATTCGCGCAGCAAACTACCCCTTTATTGCCGATGATATGGACAACCTGGTCCTGCCTGCGTCGCTCAAACCACTTCAGCATAAGTTGTTCGGCCTGACTATTGACCCGGAGCGGCTGGCAGCCATTCGCGAAGAACGTAGAGAGAACAGCCGCTATGCCTCGTTGCGTCAGTGCCGGATGGAAGTCGCAGAAGTGGAAGCGTTGTACCGTAAAAATCAGATCCCGTGGATCAACAGTACCAATTATTCGGTAGAAGAGATTGCCACCAAAATCCTTGATATCATGGGACTTAGTCGGAGAATGTACTAGAAAACTAGTATAGAAGTTCGTTTTTTTGTTACTATGCCGTCAATTGCGCGGGGTGTTGCCTGCCTCGCACTTGAAATCAACAGGGATTGGTTTATCGTGATGCGCATCACTTCCTGGCAACCCTGCCGTTGAAGCAACAAATTTCTGAGACTTGTAATGAACAGAACTGACGAACTCCGTACTGCGCGTATCGAGAGTCTGGTAACGCCCGCTGAACTCGCGCTGCGGTATCCCGTAACGCCTGGCGTTGCCAGCCATGTAATTGATTCCCGGCGCAGAATTGAAAAAATATTGAATGGTGAAGACAAGCGACTGTTGGTCGTTATTGGTCCCTGTTCGATCCACGATCTTACCGCTGCAATGGAGTACGCCACCCGTCTGCAGGCGCTGCGTAATCAGTACCAGTCACGGCTGGAAATCGTAATGCGCACTTATTTTGAAAAACCGCGCACCGTTGTCGGCTGGAAAGGATTAATTTCCGACCCGGATTTAAACGGCAGCTATCGCGTAAATCACGGCCTCGAACTGGCGCGCAAGTTACTGTTGCAGGTGAATGAACTGGGTGTGCCCACTGCCACTGAGTTTCTCGATATGGTGACCGGTCAGTTTATTGCCGATCTGATTAGCTGGGGGGCGATTGGCGCACGCACAACCGAAAGCCAGATACACCGTGAAATGGCTTCAGCTCTCTCCTGCCCGGTAGGTTTTAAAAATGGCACTGATGGCAACACGCGGATTGCCGTAGATGCAATCCGTGCTGCCCGCGCCAGCCATATGTTCCTCTCGCCAGACAAAAACGGCCAGATGACCATTTACCAGACCAGCGGCAACCCGTATGGCCACATTATTATGCGTGGCGGCAAAAAACCGAATTACCATGCCGATGATATCGCCGCCGCCTGCGATACATTGCACGAGTTTGATTTACCAGAACATCTGGTGGTGGATTTCAGCCACGGCAATTGCCAGAAGCAGCATCGTCGCCAGTTAGAAGTCTGTGAAGATATTTGTCAGCAAATCCGCAATGGCTCTACGGCGATTGCCGGCATTATGGCGGAAAGTTTCCTACGCGAAGGTACGCAAAAAATTGTCAGCGGTCAGCCGCTCACCTATGGCCAATCCATTACCGACCCGTGTTTAGGCTGGGAAGATACCGAACACCTGATCGAAAAACTCGCCTCTGCGGTAGATACCCGCTTCTGAATGCGTGCCCATTCCGTCGGGAATGGGCATTTCTGCTCAACCTGTTGTCTTCACAACGAATTATTACTTGCCCTGACGCAATATTATATTGATAATAAGAATCATTGTTATATCAATTATTATTAATTTTTATGAGCTATACGGATAGCAGCAGACTCACGCCTAAAACGGATGCAAATCAGAAGGCTCCTTCCCCACAGCCCATTCGGCGGATTGCCAGCCAGACACTGCTAGGTCCGGATGGCAAGCTCATCATTGATCATGACGGACAAGAATATCTGCTACGTAAACACAGGCAGGCAAACTGTTGCTGACCAAGTAGCGTTTAACTTGAACAACTGACTTCCAGCCGTTTGCCCCAGTCCGGTGGACGGCTGACATAATCATCATCTCTGTCGCTGAAAGGATTTCGCAACGCCTCATGCAGGCGATGTAACTCCGTCATATCGCCTTGTTCTGCCGCCTCGATGGCCCGTTGTGCCAGCCAGTTACGCAACACCAGCGCCGGATTGACGCTCTGCATAAGTTGCTGACGTTCGCTGTCGGTGACTTCATCTTGCTGCAAACGCGCCCGATAACGCGCAAACCAGTTATCAAACGCCGCACGATCAAAAATTCATCACGCAGTGGTGATGCCGCGCTGTGCTGCCCGGTCAGACTCAACATGCGGAATGTGCGGGTATAATCGCTGCGCTCTCGCGCCATCAGGCTGAATAATTCACTCAGCAAAACGTTATCCTCTTTTTGTTCCGTCATGAAGCCCAGTTTTCGGCGCATCCGTTGCCCATATTGGCTCAACAAAACCTGCTGATAGCTGTCCAGTGCCTCATTCAACGCATCCACAGAAATAAATGGCGATAATGTCTGTGCCAGACGCTGTAAATTCCACAACGCGACGGCAGGTTGATTATCAAAACTGTAACGCCCTTGATGATCCGAGTGATTACAGATAAAGCCCGGTTCGTAATCATCAAGAAAACCAAACGGTCCGTAATCGAGCGTCAATCCGAGAATTGACATATTGTCAGTGTTCATCACGCCATGTGCAAAGCCGACTGTCTGCCAGTTAGCAATTAACGACGCGGTACGTGCGACAACATCGGTAAACCAGAGACGGTATTTGTTCTCATCATCCTGAAGGTGCGGCCAGTAATGACGAATGGCAAAATCAGCCAACTGGCGAACTTTTTCCGGCTCGCGGCGATAATAAAAGTGCTCGAAGTGGCCAAATCGTAAGTGACTGCGCGCCACACGCATCAGCATCGCGCCCGATTCCACCGTTTCCCGATAAACCGGCGTATCGCTGGTGACAATACTTAAAGCGCGCGTCGTTGGAATGCCCAGGTAATGCATCGCCTCGCTGGCGAGGCTTTCGCGAATCGTAGAGCGTAATACCGCCCGTCCATCGCCCATTCGCGAATAAGGCGTCAGCCCCGCACCTTTCAAATGCCAGTCCATTGTGGTGCCATCGGCAAGCTGTTGCTCACCAAGTAGAATGCCGCGCCCGTCACCCAACTGGCCCGCCCAGACGCCAAACTGATGACCACTGTAGACCTGCGCCAGTGGTGACATGCCCGGTAGTAATGTTTCTCCTCCCCAGACGCCCGCGCCACTTTCAAACAGCGACGATGGAATACCCAGCGTATTAGCCAGTTCGGCGTTATACCAGATCAGCCGGGCATTATTTAAAGGCGTGGGGGAAAGTGATGTATAAGTTGCAGGTAATTCATCACGCCAGCGAGTAATAAAAGACAGGGTCATAGATCCTCCTGTCTGATAGTGTAGACGGTAACCCTCGTCTTAAACACCAGCAAACAAAGGGGTTATCGCTGAACCAGAGTTGTTACCTTGCTTACGGGAACGGCTGGCCATAAGCTTCCTTGTAGGGCATGGAAACCATACGGCGTTATTTTCGCCAACATTCCTGAGGTATCAATACCCGCCGCAATGATATAGTTGCAACAGGGTGATATTTGCGCATGAATAGCACGAATAAATGGCGCGAAGGATGTATTAGCTATTTGTTGCTGAACAAAGCCTTTATCCAACATAACTCGGGTGAAAAGACCATCAAATATCGCTTTCATGGTACTGTTTCCCGCACCTAAATTTCCCAATACCAATGGAAAAATT
Source organism: Escherichia sp. TW09308 (assembly GCF_000208565.1). NCBI lineage: Bacteria > Pseudomonadati > Pseudomonadota > Gammaproteobacteria > Enterobacterales > Enterobacteriaceae > Escherichia > Escherichia sp. TW09308. The sequence continues at coordinate 434,108 of NZ_AEME01000001.1, forward strand.
TGCGATAAGTGCAAAAGGTTGTAATTATCTTTCCCCTCATTAAGCTGTGGATAATTTTCATTAATCCGCAATTCAACAAAGGGAATTTTTAATAGTTGGGCTGCGTAATTATTATCAATTAATAATAACCTTGCCACTTGCGGTGTCAAATTAACCCATGCAAAGAGTTTGTGTCGAATAAAAAAATGTTGGCATGATTTAAGTAATTCCAACTGCTCGACAAATAACTGCCAATGCTGCTCCTCGGAAAGTTGCGCCATAACCCGCGTCGTCGGGATGCGAACCGTACCGTCTTCACTGGAGAAATGGGTTATTAATTCAATCCCAACAAGATTTTGCTGACTATCTCTTATCGGCAGAAAATAGCAATCAGAATGATAAACATTCTCCAGTAGAACCTTCATGGTAACCACCCTTCTCCAGGAATGTTTTTGCAATTCCGGCTAAAAAAGATGAGACCATAAGGCATAAAAAATACAGATCGGATAACTTTCATTTTTTCCTTGTTAACCACTTTTTCAGGGGTCCCTTTTAAGATTATCCTAATTATAAACGAATATTCCATTTACGGAATTTTTGTCTGAAAAATACTACTTTATTCAGAAGTAAAAGGACGGCGATGTATCATCACCGTCCTTTTTGACATACTAGATCCGTCTTGCTTGCCAGAAATTTTTCTGCCAGTAGACATTATCAAGGGAAGAGCGCATCACCCCTTTGCTGGTAGAAGCATGAATAAATTGGTTGTTGGTATCATAAATACCCACATGTAAACCATTTTGCCCGGAGCCAGTTTTGAAAAAAACCAGATCGCCTGGCAGCAACTCTTCTTTATCAATTTGAGTACCGATAGAGGCCTGCTGCTTTGTTTCACGCGGCAACTGCAAATCGAAACGATCGCGCATCGTTACGACCACAAAGCCTGAGCAGTCCACCCCACGACGACTCATGCCGCCATAACGATAAGGTGTGCCATGCCAGCTTTGTAGTTGATCGTTCAAACCGGCAATGACGGTAATAGAGTCAGAAAGTCTGGCATTTGGCGGCGGCGCTTTGTGATGGCTACACCCAACCAGAAACAGTGCTGTGATTAAAATAAGGCAGAAACGCATTCCGTACGAATCCTCTGTTTTTTATTCTTGCATTAATTTAGCGTCGAAATTACCCGATTTTCAAGATGCTATTGCTATCAGGCAGTCGAAATCAGCATTCTGTGTCCTTCAATGTCCAGACGGCGGAAATTCATCCCGTAAGCCTGGGCCAGGTTCGGCGGCGTCAAAACTTCATCCCGGCGTCCACTGGCTAACAGTTTCCCTTGTTTAAGTAACCAGGCCCGATGCGCGTGACGCAATGTGTGATTGAGATCGTGACTGCTCATCACTATCGCCAGTCCTTGCTGGCACAGCGCGCTCAGAATTTTGTCTAACGCACTTTGCTGGGCAACATCAAGGCTGTTCATGGGTTCATCGAGAAGCAGCAATTGACCATCAGGATTGGCTTGCGGCGTGATTTGCAGTACCACCGCAGCAAGACGCACTCGTTGCCATTCACCGCCGGAAAGTTGATTAGTGTTACGTCCGAGCTTGTCATCAAGGGCCAGCGCCCCGGCAACATCATTTAGCAGGTCAGTACGCGTTTTATCATGCTGATGCATGGTCAGGTAATGCCATACCGGCATAGCAAATGGCGGCGTTTGTTGCTGCGAAAGGTAAGCACGATGCAGCGCGAGCTTCGCCGCGGACCATGCTTCCAGTGGCTGGCCAGCAAACTGAATGTTTCCCATACCGCTGGTCATTCCGGCCATCCGCGCCAGCAACGTACTCTTGCCTGCGCCGTTCGGCCCCACCAGATGCAGGATCTCCCCTGCCCGGACTTCGCCAGAAAGCGGCCCCAGGCGGGTTGATTCCGCAACATCCTGTAACTGCATCACAATAGACATTATTTCGCCAACGCCAGTTTAATGCTTTCCATCACAATAGGATCTTCCGGCGTCATATCCGGGGAAAAACGCTGGATAACCTTACCATCCCTGCCCACTAAGAATTTTTCAAAATTCCATAAAATATCATCAGGATACAGTGGTGCCCGCCCCTTACTGGCCAGGCGCGTATAGAATCCGCTTTCTTCCGGCGCAACGGCGGTCGGCGCTGCGGCAATCAATTTTTGGTACAGCGGATGACGACCTTCGCCATTAACTTCAACCTTACTGAACATCGGGAACGTCACACCCCAGGTCGTTGTACAGTAAGTTTTAATTTCTTCATCGCTGCCCGGCTCTTGCTCAAGAAACTGGTTGCACGGAAATCCCAATACTATAAAACCACGATCGGCCCAAGCTTTCTGAATGTTCTCTAACTGTTCATATTGCGGCGTTAAGCCACACTTTGAGGCGACATTGACAATCAGTAGCACATTACCGGCATATTTCTCCAGCGTGGTCACTTCACCGTCAATCGTCTTCACTACGGTGGTCAGTATGGAATCTTGCATCGTGTCTCCTGGATGAGGTCAGTAAAAATCTTAGCTTTTAATCATAGACCGTCTTTTGCGGCTAACGCCCTGCTTTTAACAATAACCAGATAAACACCGGCGCTCCCAGGGTTGCGGTGACCACACCAATGGGCAACTCGGCGGAAACCAGCGCCAGGCGAGCGACAATATCAGCGAGAAGCAATGCGGTAGCTCCCGCCAACGCACAGCCGGGAAGCAATACACGATGATCGGTTAACCCGCACAGCCGCAGAATATGCGGGATCACCAACCCAATAAATCCGATAGCACCAGCAAGCGCCACACTGACGCCGACCATCCAGCCGGTCGCGGCCACCAGCACATTGCGCCAGAACCACAGAGGCAAACCTAACTGTCGCGCCGGGATCTCACCAAGCGCTAACATATTCATCGGTCTGGACTGGCAGCAGACCCACAGCAGCACGGGAATCAACGCCAGCATCAACCAACTTTGCCGCCACTCAACGCCGCCAAAGCCGCCCATCATCCAATACATCAACTGCCGTAAATCAACAGAAGTGGAAAAGTAGATGGCCCACGTCATTAATGCACTACAGATAATCCCTAATGCAACCCCCGCCAGCAATAATCGGCTGGTCGAAAGATGACGACGAGCAAAACGTAAGAGAATTAAAGTGATAATGAGCGCACCAGCAATAGCACAAAGTCCCAGCGCCCACTCAGGTAATTGCCCTTGCCCCAGCAATACAGCAGCAATAAGCCCCACACCTGCACCGTTAGAGACGCCGAGTAGCCCGGGTTCTGCCAATGGGTTTTCAAATAACGCCTGCATCACTGCACCGGACAATGCCAGCGCCGCTCCAACCAATAGCACAGCCAGCGTGCGCGGAAGACGTATTTGCCAGATAAAAAGCTCGCCTCGGGGGGTAAACCAGTCATCTGGCGAGATCCATTGTTCACCAGCACAAAGGCTTAAAAGAAGCGCCAGCAGCATTAATGCTGACAAGGTAAATAACCAGCGTACATTTTGTCGCTGTTGTTGGCGGGCAAGTGTCAGCATGATATCCGTTCAGCTTCAGAATAATGCTGTTGATTTTACGGTGACTCAGCGGGAGTGAAAAGAAAAAAGGCCGCAGAGCGGCCTTTTTAGTTAGATCAGATTACTCGTCTTTGGGCGAAGCGTTTTCGACCCGGCTTTTTAACTTCTGCCCTGGTCTGAAGGTCACCACGCGCCGTGCTGTAATGGGAATATCTTCGCCCGTTTTCGGGTTACGTCCCGGACGTTGATTCTTATCACGCAGATCGAAGTTACCAAAGCCAGAGAGTTTTACCTGCTCGCCGTTTTCCAGAGCGCGACGGATCTCTTCGAAAAACAGTTCAACCAGTTCTTTGGCATCCCGCTTGCTAAGCCCAAGCTTATCAAACAGATATTCTGACATTTCAGCTTTTGTAAGCGCCATAGGTTCAATCCCTCAATGATGCCTGGAATCGCTCTTTTAATGCCTCTACACATTTGGCGACGGTAGCGGCAATCTCCTCTTCTTCGAGTGTACGGCTGGTATCTTGCAGGATCAGGCTTATGGCGAGGCTCTTATACCCCTCCGCAACACCCTTACCGCGGTACACGTCAAATAAGTTTACGCCAACTACCTGATTTACGCCAACTTTCTTACATTCGGATAAAATATCCGCAGCGGGAACGTTTTCTGCGACCACAACCGCGATGTCGCGACGGTTCGCCGGGAAGCGAGAAATCTCGCGCGCTTGAGGCACCACGCGGTCTGCGAGCTTGCTCCACTCCAGTTCGAACACCAGAGTGCGACCGTTGAGATCCAGTTTACGTTCCAGTTCAGGATGAACAACCCCAACAAAACCAATGCGTTCACCTTTCAGATAAATCGCTGCGGATTGTCCAGGATGCAGCGCCGGATTCGCTTCTGCACGGAACTCAACCTCATTCAGTTTACCAGTCAGGTCGAGAACGGATTCCAGATCACCTTTCAAATCATAGAAATCAACGGTCTCTTTTGCCAGGTTCCAGTGCTCTTCATAACGGTTACCGCAAATAACACCAGCTAACATCAGATCCTGACGAATGCCCAATGGTGCCTGGGTGTCCGGAACAAAACGCAGACCACTTTCGAAAATACGCACACGGTTTTGCTGACGGTTCTGGTTGTACACTACCGTTGCCAGCAGGCCAGTCCACAAAGAAAGGCGCATTGCTGACATTTCAACCGAGATCGGACTTGGCAGCAGTAACGCTTCTGCACCCGGGTGGATCATCTGCTGAACTTTCGGATCCACGAAGCTGTAGGTGATCACTTCCTGATAGCCTTTGTCGTTGAGAAGCGTTTTCACACGCTTGAGCGACAGGTCAGCTTCGCGGTGAGTGCCCATAATCAGGCTCGCCTGCACCGGCTCGTCCGGAATGTTGTTGTAGCCATAAACACGAGCGACCTCTTCGACCAGATCCTCTTCAATCTCCATGTCGAAACGCCAGCTCGGCGCAACTGCCTGCCACTCGTCCTTACCTTCGGTCACTTTGCAGCCGAGGCGGCGCAGAATGTCGGTAACCTGCTCATCGGCAATATGATGGCCGATCAGGCGATCCAGTTTGCTGCGACGTAAAGTGATAGTCGCACGCTTCGGCAGCGTTGCTTCGTTGGTGATATCGATAACCGGACCTGCTTCACCGCCGCAAATGTCAATCAGCAGACGAGTCGCACGTTCCATTGCTTTATGCTGCAGTGCCGGATCAACACCACGCTCGTAACGGTGAGACGCATCGGTATGCAGGCCATGACGACGAGCACGACCGGTGATAGACAGCGGGCTGAAGAAAGCGCATTCCAGCAAAACGTTTTGCGTTTCTTCATTTACGCCAGAATGTTCGCCGCCGAAGATGCCACCCATTGCCAGTGCCTTGTTGTGGTCAGCAATAACCAGAGTGTCAGCATTCAGCTTCGCTTCAGTGCCATCGAGCAACACCAGCGTTTCACCCTCTTTCGCCATCCGCACCACAATACCGCCTTCAATGCGATCTTTATCGAAAGCGTGCATCGGTTGACCCAGTTCAAGGAGCACGTAGTTGGTCACGTCAACGACCGCATCGATAGAACGAATGCCGCAGCGACGCAGTTTTTCTTTCATCCACAGCGGAGTTGGGGCTTTAACGTTAATGCCTTTTACGACGCGACCAAGATAACGCGGGCAGGCTTCAGGCGCTTCTACTGCAATCGGCAACGTATCGTCAATGGTTGCACCAACCGGAATGATTTCCGGTTCAACCAACGGCAACTGGTTCAGCACAGCAACGTCGCGCGCAACACCAATGATGCCTAAGCAGTCGGCACGGTTTGGCGTAACGCTGATTTCGATAGTGTTATCATCGAGTTTCAGGTATTCACGAATGTCAGTACCAATCGGCGCATCCGCTGGCAGTTCAATAATGCCGTTATGATCGTCAGAAATGCCCAGCTCGGAGAAAGAGCACAGCATCCCTTCAGACGGTTCGCCACGCAGTTTCGCCGCTTTAATTTTAAAATCACCCGGCAGAACAGCACCAATGGTCGCTACCGCCACACGCAGGCCCTGACGGCAGTTTGGTGCGCCACAGACAATATCCAGCAGGCGATCACCACCAACGTTGACTTTCGTCACTCGCAGTTTGTCAGCGTTTGGATGCTGTGCGCACTCAACTACTTCACCAACAACCACGCCATGGAAGCTACCGGCAACCGGTTCTACACCGTCAACTTCCAGACCCGCCATAGTGATTTGATTCGCCAGCGCATCGCTATCAATCGCTGGGTTCACCCATTCGCGTAACCACAGTTCACTGAATTTCATAATCTATTCCTGCCTTATTTAAACTGTTTGAGGAAACGCAGATCGTTTTCGAAGAATGAACGCAGGTCGGTGACGCCGTAACGCAACATAGTCAGGCGCTCCATCCCCATCCCAAAGGCAAAACCGGAGTAAACTTCCGGGTCGATACCGACGTTACGCAGCACATTTGGATGCACCATGCCGCAACCCAGCACTTCCAACCATTTGCCGTTTTTACCCATAACGTCCACTTCTGCAGACGGTTCGGTGAACGGGAAGTAGGAAGGACGGAAGCGGATCTGCAAATCTTCTTCAAAGAAGTTACGCAGGAAGTCGTGCAGTGTGCCTTTCAGGTTGGTAAAGCTGATGTTGGTGTCAACAATCAGGCCTTCCATCTGATGGAACATCGGTGTGTGAGTCTGGTCGTAGTCGTTACGATAAACACGGCCAGGTGCGATGATACGAATCGGTGGCTGCTGGGCTTTCATGGTGCGGATCTGTACGCCAGACGTCTGGGTACGCAGCAGGCGAGTAGCATCAAACCAGAAAGTGTCGTGGTCAGCGCGCGCCGGGTGGTGACCTGGAATGTTCAGAGCATCAAAGTTATGATAATCGTCTTCGATTTCCGGCCCGGTAGCCACGGTAAAGCCAAGCTCACCGAAGAAACTTTCGATACGGTCGATAGTACGGGTCACCGGATGCAGACCGCCGTTTTCAATACGACGCCCCGGCAAGGAGACATCAATAGTCTCTGCTGCCAGACGCGCATTCAACGCCGCGCTTTCCAGCTCGGCTTTACGCGCATTCAGCGCCTGCTGCACCTGCTCTTTTGCTTCGTTGATAACCGCACCGGCTGCCGGACGCTCTTCTGGCGGCAGCTCACGCAGGGTCGTCATCTGAAGGGTCAAGTGCCCTTTTTTACCCAAATATTCGACGCGCACATTGTCTAACGCGGCAACATCTGACGCCTGGCTAATGGCCGCCTTCGCACTGGCAACCAGTTCTGCGAGATGTGACATGGTTTTCCTCATTGTGTCGGTGGTGACACTGGTTCGTTGGACTTAGAGCCTATCCCATCAGGCTATTTTACTTGCCATTTTGTCCCGGACAGTGCTCGAAATCCTCACGTACTTAAGTACGCTCCGGTTTCTCCGCGCTGGCCGTGTCCAAACTGACTGCGACAATTACGCCTGATGAGACAGGCTTTTTATTTTTCAGAACGCGCATACAAAAAAAGCCTCCACTGGGAGGCTTTCAGGCGCTGTTTTCCGTTTCTCTTCTCACGCGCTAGCCTCCTGGAGTCAGGTGCTAAAGTAAAAAAAGAAGCGGAAAATAGCAGCATTCATTGCTTGCGTTACCTTTTGGAACTTTTCAAAAGACCTTTATTGAAAAGGCTACGACGATAAAAGTCAATGTTCTGATAGTGTTGAAACGAAAAGAGGGAGACAAGCTCCCTCTTTCAACTGGCTTATGCCAGAGCTGCTTTCGCTTTTTCAACCAGAGCGGTGAACGCTACTTTGTCGAATACTGCGATGTCAGCCAGGATCTTACGGTCGATTTCAACAGAGGCTTTTTTCAGGCCATTGATGAATTTGCTGTAAGAAATACCGTTCTGACGTGCTGCTGCGTTGATACGCGCAATCCACAGTTGACGGAACTGACGCTTACGTTGACGACGGTCACGGTAAGCATACTGACCAGCCTTGATAACAGCCTGGAAGGCAACGCGGTATACGCGAGAACGCGCACCGTAGTAGCCTTTAGCTTGTTTCAAAATTTTCTTGTGACGTGCGCGTGCAATAACACCACGTTTTACGCGAGCCATATGTGCTCTCCTGTATCTATTCTAATTAAAAAGTTAAAAAACGTTAACGGCTTATGCGTACGGCAGGCACGCGATTACCAGGCCCAGATCGCCTTTAGAAACCATGGCTTTCGGACGCAGGTGACGTTTACGTTTGGTCGCTTTTTTGGTCAGAATGTGACGCAGGTTAGCGTGCTTGTGCTTAAAACCACCTTTACCGGTTTTTTTGAAGCGCTTAGCAGCACCGCGTACGGTCTTAATTTTTGGCATTTTAATAACTTCCACTTCGCATTGTTGATAAACAGAAACAAAGGCGAATCACCCTGTGAGCCGAGGCCCACAGGAATGATTACTTGATGGCCTTACTGTTTCTTCTTAGGAGCGAGCACCATGATCATCTGGCGGCCTTCGATCTTCGTTGGGAAGGATTCGACCACTGCCAGTTCTTGCAAATCGTCTTTCACGCGATTAAGCACTTCCATACCGATTTGCTGGTGCGCCATCTCACGACCGCGGAAACGCAGTGTGATTTTGGCTTTATCACCCTCTTCCAGAAAGCGAATCAGGCTGCGGAGTTTTACCTGATAGTCGCCTTCATCTGTACCAGGACGGAATTTAATTTCCTTAACCTGGATAACTTTTTGCTTTTTCTTCTGTTCCTTAGAAGACTTGCTCTTTTCATAGAGGAATTTGCCGTAATCCATGATACGACAAACCGGCGGCTCGGCGTTAGGGCTGATCTCGACTAAGTCTACTCCGGCTTCTTCAGCTTTCTCCAGAGCTTCTCTCAGACTCACAATACCAAGCTGCTCGCCTTCCAGACCTGTTAAGCGAACTTCCTGGGCGCGAATTTCGCCATTAATACGGTTAGGGCGCGCCGTTTGAACTCGTTTTCCGCCTTTAATACCTTATTCCTCCAATTGTTTAAGACTGCGGCTGCGAATCTCTTGTTGCAGCTTCTCGATCACTTCATTTACGTCCATGCTTCCCAGGTCTTTACCACGGCGGGTGCGAACGGCAACTTTGCCAGATTCCACCTCTTTATCACCACAGACCAACATATACGGGACGCGACGCAAAGTGTGCTCGCGGATTTTAAAGCCAATCTTCTCATTTCTCAAGTCTGCTTTAACACGAATGCCCGCATTTGATAGTTTTTGCGTCAATTCGTTAACGTATTCAGACTGCGAATCAGTAATGTTCATGATAACAACCTGAACCGGCGCAAGCCAGGTCGGGAAGAAACCAGCGAACTCTTCGGTCAGGATACCGATGAAACGTTCCATAGACCCCAGAATTGCGCGGTGAATCATTACCGGAACCTTACGCTCGTTGTCTTCGCCCACATAGGAGGCGCTCAGACGAGACGGCAAGGAGAAGTCCAGCTGTACCGTACCGCACTGCCATGCACGATCGAGGCAGTCATACAGGGTAAATTCAATTTTCGGACCGTAGAAAGCGCCTTCACCCAGTTGATATTCAAACGGGATGTTGTTTTCTTCCAGCGCAACTGCCAGGTCCGCCTCAGCACGATCCCACATTTCGTCGCTGCCAATACGTTTTTCAGGACGAGTGGAAAGTTTGACCACGATTTTCTCGAAGCCAAAAGTGCTGTACATATCATAGACTAAACGGATACATCCGTTAACTTCATCGCGAATTTGTTCTTCAGTACAGAAGATATGCGCGTCATCCTGGGTGAAACCACGTACACGCATCAGTCCATGCAGAGAACCTGACGGCTCGTTACGGTGGCAGCTACCGAACTCGGCCATACGCAGCGGCAGATCGCGATACGACTTCAGCCCCTGGTTGAAAATTTGTACGTGACCCGGGCAGTTCATCGGCTTAATGCAGTATTCACGGTTCTCTGAAGACGTGGTGAACATCGCATCTTTGTAGTTTTCCCAGTGTCCGGTTTTTTCCCACAGGACGCGGTCCATCATGAACGGACCTTTTACTTCCTGATACTGGTACTCTTTCAGTTTAGAACGTACGAACACTTCCAGTTCACGGAAGATTGTCCAGCCGTCGTTGTGCCAGAACACCATACCCGGCGCTTCTTCCTGCATATGGTACAGGTCAAGCTGCTTACCGATTTTACGGTGGTCGCGTTTCGCGGCTTCTTCCAGGCGCTGCAGGTAAGCGTTGAGGGCTTTTTTGTCTGCCCACGCAGTACCGTAAATACGCTGCAACATTTTGTTGTTGCTATCGCCGCGCCAGTAAGCCCCTGCCGTTTTCATCAGTTTGAAGTGATGGCAGAAACGCATGTTCGGTACGTGCGGACCGCGGCACATATCGACATATTCTTCATGAAAATAGAGACCCGGCAGGTCATCATGGGCAATATTTTCGTCCAGGATGGAGACTTTATAGCTCTCGCCGCGTTTAACAAACGTTTCACGCGCTTCGTGCCAGCTAACTTTCTTCTTAATGACGTCGTAGTTTTTCTCAGCAAGCTCATGCATCCGCTTCTCGAGTGCTTCGACATCTTCCTGGGTTAACGTGCGGTCAAGATCAACGTCATAATAGAAACCGTTGTCAATAACCGGGCCGATTGCCATTTTGGTATGCGGCCAAAGTTGTTTAATTGCGTGCCCTAACAGGTGCGCGCAGGAGTGACGAATGATCTCCAGACCTTCTTCGTCTTTAGCGGTAATGATCGCCAGTTTAGCGTCGTTTTCAATCAAATCGCACGCATCTACCAGTTCGCCATTAACGCGCCCTGCGATACAGGCTTTCGCCAGACCTGGACCAATGTCCAGCGCAACATCCATGGGGCTTACAGCGTGGTCGTAATGGCGTTGGCTGCCATCAGGAAGAGTAATAACAGGCATGTTATATCCTTATTTGCAGTGGTGACCCACACGAAAGATCACATACAAAGATTCATATGAAATTTACCAAAAAGGTTTGGATTGATTCCCGCTTCACTCTGCGAAATATGTCACAGCATACCGGTTGGTGATGCCAGACCTACACCCACTTTCTGATAATACCGCCTGGCAGTTTACACGGTATTTGTTGTCGGGCAAAGCGACAATCACCATGATCGATATGATATAAATCAACACAGGCAACACCTGCCCATTTTGTTACACTCGATTATCGACTACTCGAAATACGCAGGAAAATCGCATGCCGACAAAACGTTTTGACAAAAAACACTGGAAGATGGTGGTGGTACTACTGGCTATCTGTGGCGCGATGCTGTTACTGCGTTGGGCAGCAATGATTTGGGGCTGAATGGTAAGACTCTATCCGCTAACGTAAAAGCCAGACCGCACGTCGCAGTCCGGCAGTAATAGTTACATTTTATATCCCAGCGATAACGTTGTTCGGCGGTCAGTATGTTCTGGGGCCGATTCAGGCGGTTCAGAGTTCCACGTGACGTTGTAAGCCACTTTAAGACCGAAATGCTCATTGATGGCAACATTCAGCGCACTTTCCGAGTTTAACGTCGTGTCTTCCGCGCCAAAGACGGAAACACCTTGGGTAAATTTAGTGTTGTCGGTCAACTGCCACGCATAAGCCCCGGAAGCATAACCCAGCGGCTGAGTTTCACTGGCATTGTCGGTATATTTGTCGTAACGCACGCCAGGACCGAATTCAAAGCGGAAACTGTGTACCGGACCATTCAAAAACTGGCGACCATAACCCGCAGTCAGCACATCGCGTTCGCGATAACCGTTATAACGGTCTGTCAGCCAACTAGCCTGACCAAATAAATAGTCATAGTCAGTTAAATTAAAACGGCTACGCCCGCCCACCGCATATTTTTCCGAAGAACGTTCATCATTAGAAGACGTATTGCTGGCGTTCCCCCACAGCGACCAGGCAGTAGTATACCCATACCAGGTCATAGTGGTATCAGCCGTTAGTGAAGAACTTTTCGTGTTACCTGATTGTGCAAGGTAACCTGCATTCAGATTACCTTCGAAAGGTTTTTTGGCGCTGGCAGGGTCGTCCATGACAGTAAAAACGGAATCATCGGCAGTTGCATTCAGAGACGCAAACATACCCCCCGCCAACATAACGATGGCAGGAACTGTCTTCAAAAGCTTCATTTATTAAAAGTCCGTACAACAAAAAAAGAGACCATCGCGGTCCCGGAAACTTTCTTGAGGATCAAAGAGTAGCGTCCCTGGAAAGGTAACAAATTATAAAAAGGAGTGAAAAACTTAGCAATGACTTCTTATTTCATTTTTTGAATAAGCACATTGCGAAAACAGATATTTATTTATATATCTTTACCCGATTAATTTTATATAAATATCCAATAAATCATATTGTTAATTTCTTCACTTTCCACTGATTCAGTGCCAGACTGAAATCAGCCTATAGGAGGAAATGATGGTACGTATCTATACGTTGACACTTGCGCCTTCTCTCGATAGCGCAACAATTACCCCGCAAATTTATCCCGAAGGAAAACTGCGCTGTACCGCCCCGGTGTTTGAGCCTGGTGGCGGCGGTATTAACGTCGCCCGCGCCATTGCTCACCTTGGGGGTAGCGCCACGGCAATCTTCCCGGCTGGCGGCGCAACCGGCGAACATCTGGTTTCACTGCTGGCTGATGAAAATGTCCCGGTCGCCACTGTCGAAGCAAAAGACTGGACCCGCCAGAATCTGCACGTACATGTAGAATCTACGGGTGAGCAGTACCGATTTGTCATGCCTGGCGCGACGTTAAGTGAAGATGAATTTCGTCAACTTGAAGAACAGGTTCTGGAAATTGAATCTGGGGCTATCCTGGTCATAAGCGGCAGTCTGCCCCCAGGTGTGAAGCTGGAAAAATTAACTCAACTTATCTCCGCTGCACAAAAACAAGGGATTCGTTGCATTGTCGACAGTTCCGGCGATGCACTAAGCGCGGCACTGGCCATTGGCAATATCGAACTGGTGAAACCTAACCAGAAAGAGCTCAGCGCACTGGTCAATCGCGAACTCACCCAGCCAGATGATGTGCGCAAAGCCGCGCAGGAAATCGTAAATAGTGGTAAGGCCAAACGGGTTGTTGTTTCTCTTGGCCCGCAAGGGGCGTTGGGAGTGGACAGCGAAAACTGCATTCAGGTAGTGCCGCCACCGGTGAAAAGCCAGAGTACCGTCGGTGCAGGTGACAGCATGGTCGGCGCGATGACGCTGAAGCTGGCGGAAAATGCCCCTCTTGAAGAAATGGTTCGTTTTGGCGTAGCCGCAGGTAGTGCCGCCACGCTCAATCAAGGAACTCGCCTGTGCTCCCATGACGATACGCAAAAAATTTACGCTTACCTTTCCCACTAATAGAGATATTCCCCCAACATTGGGGGAATCACCACAAACCTGTCGGCAACGCGTTTCTCCGACTATGCTAAAAAATCACGTGATAACAAAGAGGTGAATTATGGCCGGTGGCGACCTTGTCCGCTATGTCATTACCGTCATGTTGCATGAAGACACATTAACTGAAATTAATGAGTTAAATAACTTTCTGACACGCGACGGTTTTTTACTGACCATGACGGATGATGACGGAAATATCCATGAGCTGGGAACGAACACCTTTGGGCTTATCAGTACTCAAAATGAAGATGAAATAAGAGAGCTGGTTGCCGGGCTTACCCAAAGTGCAACCGGCAAATCCCCGGAAATCACAATCACCACCTGGGAGAAATGGTATAGCGACAGAAAATAAATGGTTTTTGGGCAATAATCAGTCTGTGGTGTGCGTTAGCTCGTGTTTTTTCACCGCATTCTTGCGCTAACTTTATGATCTGGCAGACAACATGGGAGAGACATCATGTGGCAGGCAATCAGTCGTCTTTTGAGCGAGCAGTTAGGTGAAGGCGAAATCGAACTGCGTAATGAACTGCCTGGCGGGGAAGTCCATGCCGCATGGCATTTGCGCTATGCTGGACGTGATTTTTTCGTCAAATGTGATGAAAGGGACCTGCTTTCCGGTTTTACCGCCGAAGCCGATCAACTGGAATTATTATCACGCAGTAAAACCGTTACTGTGCCCAGAGTCTGGGCTGTTGGCGCTGACCGGGACTACAGTTTTTTGGTGATGGACTATCTCCCGCCTCGCCCATTGGATGCACACAACGCATTTATTTTAGGGCAGCAAATTGCGCGCCTGCATCAATGGAGTGATCAGCCACAATTTGGCCTCGATTTCGATAACGCACTTTCGACTACTCCACAACCCAACACCTGGCAACGTCGCTGGGCAACGTTTTTTGCTGAACAACGTATTGGCTGGCAACTGGAACTGGCGGCAGAAAAAGGGATCGCCTTCGGCAATATCGACGCCATCGTCGAACACATTCAGCAACGTCTGGCCTCACATCAGCCGCAGCCGTCACTGTTACACGGTGATTTATGGTCCGGAAACTGTGCGCTGGGTCCGAATGGCCCGTACATTTTCGATCCCGCTTGTTACTGGGGCGACAGAGAGTGCGATCTGGCGATGTTGCCGCTGCACACTGAACAACCGCCGCAAATCTATGACGGCTATCAGTCAGTTTCACCGCTACCGGCAGATTTCCTCGAACGTCAACCAATTTACCAGCTCTACACGTTACTTAATCGTGCAAGGTTGTTTGGCGGGCAGCATTTGGTTATTGCTCAGCAGTCACTGGATAGATTATTAGCGGCGTGATGTGAGTTGATGATAATGGCCGCTTCGCGCGGCCTTTTGATTAAATAAACCCAAGCAGAGAAAAAAACACATACCCAGCAGCAATACAAATGACCGGCAGGATATAGAGTGAAAAAAACTGCAAGAAAATGGTATGGTGCGGAACAACAATGCGTGACTCAATCTGTTCACGCGTTAACCCCTCGTCTCCTTTAGCCTTCTCCAGAATGAGTTGATCCTCAACACCTTCACGTAAGAAACGCGCCTGGCGGCTCATACGGGCACCGGAATCTTGCAACGCAAGTCCAACAAATATCAGGATGAAAATCACCCAGAACATAATATTCACACCGCCATTAAAATTGGGCGTCGGTGAGTTGTACCAGAACAGATTCAAAAAAGGCGTATTCGCCTGCATCATATCGATCATGACATGGGTAAAGTCGAGCATGACCGCATTAATGCCTTCCTGATTTTCCTGCCGGGTATTCATAAATTTCAGCAAAGAAATCAGCGTAGAGATCAGTGCGGGTATAAAAATCACCCAACCGAAAATCCTTTTCAAAACAGCAATGCGTCCAGCTTGTTGATACGTCATGAGTTCTCCTTGATTAAGACGCGTCGATTCACTTAGTTTACCTGTAGATATCTGTTTTCGCCCATTCTTTAAAGGCGATATGATAGGCGCTTAATCATAAGCACTGCTTAATACCTTACACTTAATGCTCTAAAGGAGAGGTTGTAATGTCAACCCCGCGACAGATTCTTGCTGCAATTTTCGATATGGATGGATTACTTATCGACTCTGAACCTTTATGGGATCGAGCCGAACTGGATGTGATGGCAAGCCTGGGGGTGGACATCTCCCGTCGTAACGAGCTACCGGACACCTTAGGTTTACGCATCGATATGGTGGTTGATCTGTGGTACGCCCGGCAACCGTGGCGTGGGCCGGGTCGTCAGGAAGTGGTAGAACGGGTTATTGCTCGTGCCATTTCACTGGTTGAAGAGACTCGGCCATTACTGCCTGGTGTGCGTGAGGCCGTTGCGCTGTGCAAAGAACACGGTTTATTGGTTGGCCTGGCCTCTGCGTCGCCGTTACATATGCTGGAAAAAGTGCTGACCATGTTTGACTTACGTGACAGTTTCGATGCCCTCGCCTCCGCAGAAAAACTGCCTTACAGCAAACCGCACCCGCAAGTGTATCTCGACTGCGCAGCAAAGCTGGGTATTGATCCGCTGGCCTGCGTGGCGCTGGAAGATTCTGTAAACGGTATGATCGCCTCTAAAGCAGCCCGTATGCGTTCCATCGTCGTTCCTGCGCCAGAAGCGCAAAATGATCCACGTTTTGTGTTGGCAAACGTGAAGCTTTCATCTCTCACCGAACTCACCGCGGAAGACCTCCTCGGCTAATAAAAATCGGGCAGTGTCATCACTGCCCCTGGTTTTTTATCTGAATTTTTATTCAACTGGCGGATTTATCATCATTTTGTGATAAAGAGTTACACCGTCACCACTTCCGCGCACTGTATAAAAATCCTATACTGTACGTATCGACAGTTTAGTGAGTTTTATCATGACGGCGGAAGGTCACCTTCTTTTTTCTATTGCTTGCGCGGTATTTGCCAAAAATGCCGAACTAACGCCCGTGCTGGCACAGGGTGACTGGTGGCATATTGTCCCTTCCGCAATCTTAACGTGTCTGTTACCGGACATCGACCACCCAAAATCGTTTCTTGGGCAGCGATTAAAGTGGATATCAAAACCCATTGCCCGGGCATTTGGACACCGTGGATTTACCCACAGTCTGCTGGCGGTCTTTGCGTTGCTGGCGACCTTTTATCTTAAAGTTCCGGAAAGCTGGTTTATTCCGGCTGATGCTTTGCAAGGTATGGTGCTGGGTTATTTGAGCCATATCCTTGCCGATATGCTGACACCGGCTGGCGTTCCCCTCCTCTGGCCATGTCGCTGGCGCTTCCGCCTGCCAATTCTGGTGCCACAAAAGGGCAATCAACTGGAACGTTTTCTCTGCATGGCATTATTTGTCTGGTCGGTGTGGATGCCCCATTCATTGCCCGAAAACAGTGCCGTGCGTTGGTCATCGGAAATGATCAATACCTTGCAGATCCAGTTTCATCGCCTTATTAAGCATCAGGTTGAATATTAAAGCGGCAAAAACCGTCTTTCTGGAATAAGCAATTCCATTTGAATATAAGAGCCAGCTCACAGTTCTGTTAATCTTGCGACAACACTATGACTGTTACACAGTGATAGAAATAATAAGATCAGGAGAACGGGGATGAACTTTCCATTAATTGCGAACATCGTGGTGTTCGTTGTGCTGCTGTTTGCGTTGGCCCAGACTCGCCACAAACAGTGGAGTCTGGCAAAAAAAGTGCTGGTGGGTCTGGTGATGGGCGTGGTCTTTGGCCTTGCTCTGCACACCATTTATGGTTCTGACAGCCAGGTACTTAAAGATTCTGTACAGTGGTTTAACATTGTCGGTAACGGCTATGTTCAGCTACTGCAAATGATCGTCATGCCGTTAGTATTCGCCTCTATTCTGAGCGCGGTTGCTCGCCTGCATAACGCATCTCAGTTAGGCAAAATCAGTTTTCTGACCATCGGTACGCTGCTGTTTACCACGCTGATTGCGGCGCTGGTCGGTGTGCTGGTGACCAACCTGTTTGGTCTGACTGCTGAAGGTCTGGTTCAGGGTGGCGCAGAGACGGCGCGTCTGAACGCTATCGAAAGCAACTATGTTGGTAAAGTTGCAGACTTAAGTGTTCCGCAACTCATTCTGTCCTTTATCCCGAAAAACCCGTTTGCCGATTTGACTGGTGCCAATCCGACGTCAATTATCAGCGTGGTAATTTTTGCCGCCTTCCTTGGTGTCGCCGCGCTAAAACTGCTGAAAGATGATGCGCCGAAAGGTGAACGCGTCTTAACCGCTATCGACACGCTGCAAAGCTGGGTGATGAAACTGGTTCGCCTGGTCATGCAATTGACCCCTTACGGCGTGCTTGCGCTGATGACCAAAGTCGTTGCCGGTTCCAATCTGCAAGACATCATTAAGCTGGGTAGCTTCGTTGTCGCGTCCTACCTGGGTCTTATCATTATGTTTGCGGTACATGGCATTCTGCTGGGTATTAACGGCGTAAGCCCGCTGAAATACTTCCGTAAAGTATGGCCAGTACTGACGTTTGCCTTCACCAGTCGCTCCAGCGCCGCGTCTATTCCGCTGAACGTAGAAGCGCAAACGCGTCGTCTGGGTGTTCCTGAATCCATTGCCAGTTTCGCCGCTTCTTTCGGTGCGACCATTGGTCAGAACGGCTGTGCTGGTTTGTATCCGGCAATGCTGGCGGTGATGGTTGCACCTACAGTTGGCATTAACCCGCTGGATCCAATGTGGATTGCGACACTCGTCGGTATCGTCACGGTGAGTTCAGCAGGTGTTGCAGGTGTTGGTGGTGGTGCGACATTCGCCGCGTTGATTGTTCTGCCAGCAATGGGCTTACCGGTAACGCTGGTGGCTCTGCTAATCTCCGTTGAACCGCTTATCGATATGGGCCGAACTGCATTGAACGTTAGCGGCTCAATGACCGCAGGTACGCTGACCAGCCAGTGGCTGAAGCAAACCGATAAGTCCATTCTGGACAGCGAAGACGACGCCGAGCTGGCACACCGTTAATCCTGGTTTATAACGCAAAACGCCTGTCATCCGACAGGCGTTTATTTATTCTTCGATCTCATTTTCTTGCCGCACCTGATTTGCCCAACGCTGGGCCGACTCCGGTACGCTAAACGCCGGTGAGCGCAGGAATGATTCCCCCACCAGGACAAACGCCACATACTTGCCGCGCAGTATCCAGACATCACGAAACGAATCCATTTTAACCGCATGTTCTGGCGGCGCGGGTTCTGTGCGCGGAACATAGCTAATAATCGGGCGGTTTTGCTGACGTAGCGGTTTCTTCATTACTGGCTTCACTAAACGCATATTAAAAATCAGAAAAACTGTAGTTTAGCCGATTTAGCCCCCGTCCGTCCTGCTTTGCGTACATTCCCAAAAACCTTCTCTGGCACCACTTCCAGAGCGAGATCCCCCTGGTGGTCTATAGTTAGAAGGTTTTTTGACCAAAACAGCGGCCCTTTCAGCAATGAAATAAGGAGACGAGTTCAATGTCGCAACATAACGAAAAGAACCCACATCAGCACCAGTCCCCCCTGCACGATTCGAGCGAAGCGAAACCCGGGATGGACTCACTGGCACCTGAGGACGGCTCTCATCGTCCAGCGGCTGAACCGACCCCGCCTGGTGCACAACCTACTGCGCCAGGTAGCCTGAAAGCGCCGGATACGCGTAATGAAAAAATAAATTCCCTGGAAGATGTGCGTAAAGGTAGCGAGAATTATGCACTGACCACCAATCAGGGCGTACGCATAGCCGACGATCAAAACTCCCTGCGTGCCGGTAGCCGTGGGCCTACGCTGCTGGAAGATTTTATTCTGCGTGAGAAAATCACTCACTTTGACCACGAACGCATCCCGGAGCGTATTGTTCACGCACGCGGTTCTGCTGCTCACGGCTATTTCCAGCCGTATAAAAACTTGAGCGACATCACCAAAGCCGATTTTCTGTCTGATCCGAACAAAATCACTCCGGTATTTGTGCGCTTCTCTACCGTTCAGGGAGGCGCTGGCTCGGCAGATACCGTGCGTGATATCCGTGGTTTCGCCACCAAGTTCTATACCGAAGAAGGTATTTTTGATCTCGTTGGCAACAACACGCCGATCTTCTTTATTCAGGATGCACACAAATTCCCCGATTTTGTTCATGCGGTAAAACCGGAGCCGCACTGGGCGATCCCACAGGGAGGCAGCGCCCACGACACTTTCTGGGATTATGTTTCCCTGCAACCTGAAACCCTGCATAACGTAATGTGGGCGATGTCAGACCGTGGGCTCCCCCGCAGTTATCGCACAATGGAAGGCTTCGGCATTCACACCTTCCGCCTGATTAACGCCGAAGGTAAAGCAACCTTTGTGCGTTTCCACTGGAAACCACTGGCAGGTAAAGCCTCGCTGGTATGGGATGAGGCGCAGAAACTGACGGGGCGAGACCCGGACTTCCACCGTCGCGAACTGTGGGAAGCGATTGAAGCGGGCGACTTCCCGGAATATGAACTTGGCTTCCAGTTAATTGCGGAAGAGGATGAATTCAAATTCGACTTCGACCTGCTTGACCCAACAAAACTTATCCCGGAAGAGTTAGTCCCCGTTCAGCGCGTCGGTAAAATGGTACTCAATCGTAACCCGGATAACTTTTTTGCCGAAAATGAACAAGTGGCTTTCCATCCTGGACACATTGTCCCCGGTCTGGATTTCACCAACGATCCGCTGTTGCAGGGGCGTTTGTTCTCCTACACCGACACACAAATCAGCCGTCTTGGCGGGCCGAATTTCCATGAAATTCCAATTAACCGCCCAACCTGCCCGTACCACAATTACCAGCGTGACGGCATGCATCGGATGGGAATCGACACTAACCCAGCAAACTACGAACCGAATTCGATCAACGATAACTGGCCGCGAGAAACACCGCCGGGGCCGAAACGCGGAGGTTTTGAATCCTATCAGGAGCGCGTAGAAGGCAATAAGGTGCGCGAGCGTAGCCCATCGTTTGGCGAATATTATTCCCATCCGCGCCTGTTCTGGTTAAGCCAGACACCATTCGAACAGCGCCATATTATCGATGCTTTCAGCTTTGAGTTGAGTAAAGTTGTACGCCCATATATTCGTGAGCGCGTTGTTGACCAGCTAGCGCATATCGATCTCAACCTGGCGCAAGCGGTAGCAAAAAATCTCGGTATCGCACTGACAGACGACCAACTGAACATTACGCCACCACCGGACGTGAACGGGCTGAAAAAAGATCCTGCGTTAAGTCTGTATGCCATTCCGGATGGGGATGTGAAAGGCCGTGTGGTCGCGATTTTGCTTAATGATGAGGTGAGATCGGCAGACCTTCTGGAAATGCTCAAGGCACTGAAAGCTAAAGGCGTTCATGCCAAACTGCTTTATTCACGGATGGGAGAAGTGACAGCAGATGACGGTACACTATTGCCAATAGCCGCTACCTTTGCTGGAGCCCCCTCACTGACGGTTGATGCGGTTATTGTCCCATGCGGCAATATCGCGGATATCGCAGACAACGGCGACGCAAACTACTACCTGATGGAAGCCTATAAACACCTTAAACCGATAGCCCTGACGGGAGATGCACGCAAGTTCAAGGCAACAATCAAGGTCGATGACCAGGCTGAAGAAGGGATTGTTGAAGCCGACAGAGCTGACGGCAATTTTATGAATGAGTTACTGACTCTGATAGCGGCGCACCGCGTCTGGTCACGTATCCCTAAGATTGACAAAATCCCTGCCTGAATATAGGCGGCGCAGTTGCGCCGCCTTTGCCTGATGCACTGCGCTTATCAGGTCTAGCGTAATAATTCATAATATATTGAAATTGCGACACTTTGCTGGCCGGATAAGGTATTTACGCTACATCCGGCAAAACAACATTACCTACACATCAAGATAACTACCCAACCGATAACCTCGCTCGGCAATGGCATACTTCAACGATGCTGATGTCAACACTTCCAGCTCCGTTAACCGTGGAAAACAGTAAGCACTCTGGCGAATCGTATTATCAATAAACGCCGGATGGCACATCACTTCCAGCGAGCGCTCACCGCGATGACTGGAATCATCCACCGCTTGCAGGAACAGGGACTCGCTGATCTCTTCACCATAGAATGCGCTACTGAAGCCCTGCGAACTGCGCAATTTAGCCGGTAAATCACTATCGTTAAATACTGGCTGACGATCGATGCGCAACGCAATCCCCTCTTCAGCGGCAAACCTGGCCACAATCGGGAAAATCTGCGGAAACATATGCACATGATGATGACTATCAAGATGGGTAGGTTTGCGCCCAAACAGCTCAATGAAACGCAGATACTGGCTGGCAAGTTCCTGAGCAATTTCCTCCAGTGGTAAAGCATCTTCTTTTGCCAGTTGCCAGATCCATTTCCCCAACACGCCTTCGCGGGTTAAACCGGGCATTGCAGTTAGCGGCTTGCCCAGGGTGAGGACAAAATGCATCCCGACGGCCAGGCTCGGCTCATCACGACTCAACTGCACCGCATGGTCGATGGCTTCACCATTTACCAGCGCCGTCGTCGACGTGACAATCCCGTTGCGACAGGCCTCGATAATGCCGTAGTTCTGACCTTTACTTAAGCCAAAATCATCTGCATTAACAATCAGTAAGCGTTCCATAATCAGCCCCGGTTAATGTGCTTTTTTGAGATCTACAATACAGTCAGCAAAGTTTGGTAGCCACTTCTCGTGCGCCAGAATCATCTCACGTGCCAGCAACTCTGCGTCATGATCGGAATGCACCAACGGGCTAAGGTTTAGCGCCAGTAACACATCGTTAAATTCACCGCTAAGTGCTGCGTTGCTGGCGGCAATTTCAAAGCCTTTAATGGTGTGGATCAGCCCCATGACTTTGTCATCAAAATGGGTAATTCGCGGATGTGGCGTCGCGCCATTGCGACCCAGCGTACAGGTCATTTCTACCGCCCAGTCAGTCGGAATATTATCAATATGCCCATGATGCGGGATATTAATGTAATGTTCCGTTTGCTTGTCGTTGTAGATAGCGTTAATCACCTCGCACGCCGCGTCTGAGTAATAAGCCCCACCGCGCTGCTCCAGCTCTTTCGGTTTAACTTTCAGCTCCGGGTTTTTATACAGCTCAAAGAGTTGTTTCTCGACTTTCTGCACTATCTGCGCACGCGCACCGCCTTTGTAGTATTCACCCATTTCAATCGCCAGCATCTCTTTTTGCTTGAAGTAATAAAGCAGATAAGAACATGGCAACAGATTCAGCGAACGAATTAAGCCTTCGCTAAACGGCAGATCGAAAATGTTTTTTACGCCAGACGCTTTTAACTGCCCGGATGCCACGCCGTCGAGCAATTCGGCAAAGCGCGATTTGCCATTTACCAGCACATCCTTAATAAACACCATATGGTTCAGGCCGAACAGATCGATAGATAAATCATCGCTCTCATTCAACGCTAAAACATCGCTGATAAACATTTTCATACCCACAGGAATATTACACACGCCGATAAAGCGTTTAAATCCAGTGTGACGATAAACCGCTTCAGTGACCATTCCCGCCGGGTTAGTAAAGTTGATAACCCACGCATTCGGACATAGTTCTTCAACATCGTTCACAATATCGAAAATCACCGGAATGGTGCGCAGACCTTTAAACAGGCCTCCCGCACCGTTGGTTTCCTGGCCAAGATAGCCATGACTTAACGGAATGCGTTCATCCAGTTCACGTGCCGGTAATTGACCTACGCGCAGTTGGGTAGTGACAAAATCAGCCCCTTTCAGCGCCTCACGACGATCAAGCGTTTTATAAAGCTTTATCGGTACGCCAGCGTTATCAATCATGCGCTGACAGAGTTCAAAAATAATATCCAGTTTCGCTTTACCACCTTCGACATCCACCAGCCATAATTCAGTAACCGGCAATTCGTGATAACGCTTAATAAACCCTTCCAGTAACTCCGGGGTATAACTACTCCCGCCACCAATAGTGACGATTTTTAATTTCTGGTTCATAATTTCTCCCTTCATCAGGAAATACTGATATTCTTCATGCCTGCCTCTGTGTCAGGAATATCCCGGTTTCCCCAGGATAAACAAGGCACGCATGTAAATTTAATGATCAGCGATAACAGCTACTGATTAAATTCAGTCAATTTCTTACGATAGCTATTTGGCGTAAAAGACGTTAGTTTCTTAAACGTTTTAATGAACAGACTTGGGCTACTATAACCAGCTTCAAATGCAATATCCGTCACAGAATAGTTGGTCATTTCCAGTTGTTTTTTGGCAAAGTTAATGCGGATTTCATTAATAATCTGCATCGGCGTTTTGCCATAGTATCGCTGAGTCGCACGCGTCAAATACTCCTGCGATTTAGCCGATAACGTCACCATGTTTTCCAACGCATTTTCACTGAACTGCACTTTATCATGCATCTTTTCAACCGTATTTTTTAGCCACTGTGGCACATCATCAATCACCTGTTCTTCGCGGTAATGGCGTAAACGGTTAATGACATAAAAAGTGACTATCTCAACAAATTCTTCCAGCCCGGTTTCACTGAAATTCAATGAAGAAATTACCGTTTCCACATAAGTGAGAAAAGCATTATTAGTGCGGTAAACCTGTGAAGCAACAAAGCAATAAGGTAACAACGGTAAATAATGCTGTTCAAAAAAATGTTTACTGATCCCAACGTTCAATATGCGCGTGGCACCAAACTCATAAAAACTTTGATGGTGTGATCCTAACGGAATAAAAACAAAATCGCCCCGTTCCAGCAACATACGCTTGCCGTTAATCTCCTGGAAATAACGACCGGTTAAAACCAGGGTAAATTCATAATAGTCATGCTGATGCAACCCAGTAATACTTTCGGTTTTATTGTAGATAAACACATGGAAATTTTTGCCATTAAATAATTGCTGCTCACGGGCAGTGGCAATTTCCGGCGCGTTAATCACTGGCTGCATCATTGACTCCTTATGCTTTCAGTTTTTCATGAAGCTCAATTAATTCACTAATCAGTTCACGCGCGAGCATTGAAGTCATTAAATGATCCTGCGCGTGGACCAGCACCAGGCTAACTTTCATCTTTCCTTCGCCCTGATCGCCTTCAATCAGCTTTGTCTGTACCAGATGCGCTTCATTCAAGGCCATCCGCGATTGATCCATCATCGTTCTGGCGGCTGCAAAATCGCCCTGCTTCGCCTGCTTCAGCGCGGCATACGCCAGACTACGTGCCTGTCCGGAGTTGATGATAAGCCCCATCACCACTTCTTCCAGTTCTTCGGTTTCGGTTTGCGTGTCAGGAATGTTTTCGAGATTCATCATACATCGTTCCTCTCTATTCTTACCGGCACGAGTTGCCCGCGCCGGTGTCGATTAAAATTTCAGGGCGTTAGCAATATCTTCTTCACTCTCTTCTTTATCAATCACGTTCTGCGCTTTGTTCGCCACCACAACAAATGGCAGATAAATCAGCGTTGCGATACCAAGGTTGAAGAGTGCGACCAGCAATGCGGCGACGCTACCGTTAGTATTAAAGAAGGCTCCCAGACCGGTTGGCATGGTCCACGGCGCAATGTTGGTCACCGGCGGGATAATGCCCATGTAGTACGTCGCCAGGGTAATTGCCGCCAGAATTGGTTGCACCAGCACGAACGGGATAAACATTACCGGATTCATGATAATCGGCAGACCAAACAGAATCGGTTCGTTAATCTGGAAGATGCCTGACGGCAGTGCCAGTTTTGCCACCTGACGATAGTCAGCACGACGAGAAGCGATAAAAATGGCCAGGATAAGCCCCAGGGTCGCGCCGCTGCCGCCGAGGAAAATAAAGGAGTCCAGCATCGGCTTGGCCCAGATATGGAAAGTCTTACCGGCTGCCAGCGCCGCTTCGACGGAACCATATTGCTGGTAGGTGGCGATGTTTTCCAGCGCCCACGGCGTCATAATGCCGTTGTCCAGGGCGGTCAACGCCAGCGCGCCATGAATACCGAAGAACCAGAGCAGCGGAACAAAGATCACATAGGCCCAGCCAACCACGCTACCCAACGATGCCAGCGGCGTCGAAATGGTATCCATAATAATCTGGTGGAAGTTAGTGCCCCAGGTAGTCAGCGCCCAGGCAATAATCCCCATCATGGAAAGAATAATAAAGCCGGGAATTAATGCAGAGAAAGAACGCGATACCGATGTCGGTACGCTGTCGGGTAATTTAATGACCCAGTTGCGGCGGACAATAAAGGTAAACATTTCTGCTACCACCAGGCCGATAATAATCCCGGAGATAATATTCGCGCCGCCTAACCAGTTTGCGCCGACCGCATAGGCTTCACCGACGCTATAAGGAGTGACGGTCATAAATGCCGCAACGGATAACAATCCTGCCGCCAGTGCATCGACTTTACGCTCTTCTGCCAGCGCCATGCCGATAAAGAACGGTGTCATTAAAGACATAATCCCTAACGTTGCCGCCAATACCCTTCAGCCCATTGAGTGTTTCAATAGTTGAGGCATCAAGGCGAATACCTAACGAGTAAAAAAACGACCCCTCCCCAAAGCTCAGAAAAACGTTATTGATTAATACAAACATGGCCCCTGCGAGGGTTAACGGCATTAAGCGAATAAAGCCGTTTTTGATTGCATTAACGTGTGGCTGCTTTCCTATTTTGACTGCAAAAGGGAGGAGTACCTTTTCAAGCGATGCAATAACATTACTCATAGAAAAATACCCTTAAAAACCGCAATTAAAATATTGCGGTATAGATTTATGAAATAACTCTTTGACGGAAAATTTAAAAATTAATTTGCTGCGGCTTTTTTAATTGCTGCAACTGCAGCCTTAAGCACGCCTAAACCATCGACTTTGCCATATAACAGTGAGTCAATTACTTCAACCGGTTTGTTGGGTAACAAACGCTGGATTTCGGGCAACATATAAGCAATCTGCGGCCCCAATAACACGACATCGGCATTCTGACCTTTTTCACCAGCCAGTGTTTCCGGAAATGCTTCAATAATGACCGGAACTTCATATTTTTCTGCCTGAGCGCGCATTTTTGATACCAGTAAAGAGGTAGACATGCCCGCAGAACAAAACAGATAAATGTGTTTCTTTTCCATAAAACTGCCCTCATCAACGACTATCTGTCAGCCAGACACTCCGCAAGTCTTAACCTGCTTCCATGCTCTGGGTAACTTGCGAAACCAACATGACTTTTTTTGGTGGCTGAAAAGAGTATACGGTATTGACCTGAACGATAGTATTTCCTTGACCTCATAAATTGTCTCTCCTTGACCTGCCGTTATGACCTTCTTCACATTTCAGTTAAATAATTCGCGACAATAAATAAGAACAAGGGTCAAAAAAAAACCGGCGCAATGGCCGGTTTCTGTTGTAACTCAAGCTTTCTGGCGAAGAAATTACTTCGCTGCTTGTGGATCGGTGTCGTATTCGGCACA
Source organism: Escherichia sp. TW09308 (assembly GCF_000208565.1). Classification (NCBI taxonomy): domain Bacteria; kingdom Pseudomonadati; phylum Pseudomonadota; class Gammaproteobacteria; order Enterobacterales; family Enterobacteriaceae; genus Escherichia; species Escherichia sp. TW09308. Next base: position 460,999 of record NZ_AEME01000001.1, read on the forward strand.
GGTCTGATAGCCGGAGTTGATGACATGTCCGGTATCATCTAACGCGACAAAATAGGTTTCTGCTTTACCATCACGTTGACCCAGGATATAGGTCTGGCAAGTACCACGAGCATGGATCATGCTCACTTCAGACGAAGGTTTACCCGCAATTTGTGCAACCTGCGCCCGGCTCATGCCTTTTTTGACGTCTTTCACCACAGGCTGTACAAACTGGTCTTTGGTACGATCATACGCCGTACAACCTGCCAGCATGGTTAATACCGCCGCTGCACCCAGAATTCCTGCCATATTCTTGTTCATATTTCGTCCTCTTGTTTATCAGCGTGTTAGATAAGCCTGGAATACATCGGGGGCTTTTTCAAGCCCGTGAACGAAACGGCTCCGCTTTCAGAGGATTCCTGTATGACGTTTTAACCGCCATTCAACTTGCTGTCGCTTGTCGTTTCTGTAGCAACGGGTTAGCTTTAAGGAAGTTTTATTTTTTGTCTGGAGGGGTTCAATGACATTGCAACAACAAATAATAAAGGCGCTGGGCGCAAAACCGCAGATTAATGCCGAAGAGGAAATTCGCCGCAGTATCGATTTTCTGAAAAGCTATCTGCAAACCTATCCGTTCATTAAATCACTGATACTTGGTATTAGTGGCGGTCAGGACTCCACGCTTGCCGGGAAACTGTGTCAGATGGCGATTAACGAACTTCGTCAGGAAACGGGCAACGAGACACTGCAATTTATTGCAGTACGCCTGCCCTACGGTGTTCAGGCCGATGAACAGGATTGTCAGGATGCCATTGCCTTTATTCAACCGGATCGCGTATTAACCGTTAATATCAAGGGCGCGGTATTGGCCAGCGAACAGGCACTGCGCGAAGCGGGTATTGAATTAAGTGATTTCGTTCGTGGCAATGAAAAAGCACGTGAGCGGATGAAAGCACAATACAGCATTGCAGGCATGACCCACGGCGTCGTGGTGGGCACCGATCATGCGGCAGAAGCCATTACCGGATTCTTCACTAAATACGGTGACGGAGGCACTGACATTAACCCGCTATACCGTTTGAACAAGCGTCAGGGTAAACAATTACTGGCAGCGTTAGGTTGCCCGGAGCATCTCTATAAGAAAGCACCAACCGCCGATCTGGAAGATGATCGTCCGTCACTGCCGGATGAAGTCGCGCTTGGCGTCACTTATGACAACATTGATGACTATCTGGAAGGGAAAACCGTACCGGAACAGGTCGCCAGAACCATTGAGAATTGGTATCTGAAAACCGAGCATAAACGCCGCCCGCCCATTACCGTTTTTGATGATTTCTGGAAAAAATAACGCAGACATGCTGTGTCAGATATCACCAGTGTTATCGGGCGCAGCATTCTAATAATGAATCACTGAACTTGATCCGGTGAATAGCCTGCAAGCCAGCTAATTTCACTGAACAGCAGTTTGCCTTGCGGTTGTAAAAGCCGCAGGGTGTGCCTGCCATCGTACCAGCATGCGCCCTGGTCGGTAGTCAACAGCTTGTCGCCCAGTTGCCACGCTCCGCTAATAACAAACACCACCCCACCACGTGAGCCAAAAGTGGTGAACGTGCGATCGGCAATTCTGACTTTCGCCTTACAGGCATCAAGGCGCGTCATAATGTTGAAATCCAACGACATCTGCCCTTCGGTCAGTTTTGCTTTTACCACCTGGTCCGCCGCGAAGGCAAAAGGCTGTAACGGTTTTAAGGTATGGCTAAAATGGCCTGCGCTTTCAAGGAGCATCTCGCCACCTTCCAACAGCGTCACACTCCTTTCCATGCCCGGAAACAAAGAAAACTCACCATTTGCGGCAATGGAAGCAATGCTGGCGCGCCAGTAAAAATCACGTTTTGCCGGGGGAAAGCTACAGATTTCGCGAGTTTCACCGGCAGCGTTTCGCCACAGGTTCACCGACATTTTACGCATATCAAAGTATTCCATACTCGCTCCCGGCATGCTCTTTTCATTGTTATCGTTCAGGCAACCGGGGATTGTTATCGGCAACTCGGGTGATTTACCTTAGTGGTGATTAGGCTTTTTTTGCAAAAGTTGAGCAGCAGAAAAGAAAACCGCCGATCCTGTCCACCGCATTACAGCAAGGTAGTGGACAAGACCGGCGGTCTTAAGTTGTCAGGCTGAAAGATTATTCAGCAGTTGCAGGCATTTTACCCTTTGCCGCAGGGCGTTCTGTCAGACGCTTCTCAAAATTGGCATTAAATTGCTTTTTCTGCTCCGGCGTCAGGATGTTGTAAATCTTGTTCTGGGTTTCCAGGTGCGCCAGCATGTTAGCTTTGCGCTGCTCTTCCATTTTTGCGATCTGCGCTTCAGCTTTTGCTTTGTCGAAGGTATCGCTGGCAATAATGTCATGCATTGCGCGGCGTTCTTCCAGCGGCGGACGTTTCATCTGATCACGCTGACCTTTCATGATTTCGCGGATCTGCTGTTTCTGCGCGTCGGTCAGGTTCAGGTCTTTAAACATCATGTCGTGATGTGGACCAAATTTACCTTTATGGTGCATCATCGGCTTGGCGTCAGCCGGTGCTGCGGTAGTGGTATCAGCGGCATGGGCCAGGTTAGCCGCGCCAAAAGCCAGGGTAGAGGCAACAAACAGTGCAGTTAATTTACGCATATTCAATATCCTTCCTTTCAGTTATTTATTACGGCTTTCTTAAGTAACGTGCCGTGTTGACGAGATTAACTTTACTGACTTTAGCGTCAATTAATCAGAGCAACGGTAAATCAATGAAAGTGTAAAAAACACTTTTGCGCCAATTATGGAGAAAAAAAGAAAATTTGATGGAGAGTGATGAATAAATATTACAACACGCTGATTTTGCAGGAATTATGAAAAACTATACCTGATAGCTGGTGATAATTAAAGCAAATAACCAGGATTAATCCGTATTATTTCATTAAAAACCCAGTAAATACCCGCAGATGATTTCTGCAGGTAAGCATCAGATTATTTGCTCCAGCATTAACCCTGCACGCAATCCCAGCGCCACCAATGGATTAGGGAATAACACATATTCAACATCATGAGTCACCGTAAAGCGTTCTTCGCCATCCTGCGCTAACAACGTCCCCTTCTTAAACGCCGTGAAGTTCAATGTCTCGCTCGCCATATGCAGTTCAAAATCAGTGGAGTGGCGGGTAATTTGCGAAACCACCCGGTAACGTAATGGCGGCTTTTTATCAAAACCGACGCTCATCCCGGATAACAGCGCGGCAATCGCGCTGGACGTTGGCGCAAACTGGCAAAGATCGTTTTGCCCAAACGGCAACGCTTTGCCAAGTTCCAGCGTACACGCCTGGGTGCCAAAATGTTCGGCGCTAAAATGGGTAAACGTGCCGCCAGGCGTCTGGTGAAACACCAGTGCCTCCAGCCCCGCTGCGCCAGCCACGTCAGAAACTTCTCATCCCAGGGAATGTCACGTTGCGGTAAAACACCAAAACGCGGATGGTATGAACCACGAATTGCGGTATGCAAATCAAGGTGCCAACGAACGGACTCTTTACCCTGTTGATAAAAATCTTCCAGACTCTGTTCCAGTTCGCGGGCGCGACAGGTTTCGCCGCTTTCGGCAAATAGCTGCCAGCGTCCGCCAAACATTCGATTCATATCGCTATGACAATAACGCTTACCTTGCTTCAGGGCAGGAGGATTTCCGAGGATCGCCAGCAGCCGCCAGCGCAACTGAATCTCACCGTGATAAATTGCCCCAAGCAACGCCACCAGCATCTCAACAGGTGCCGTTTCATTACCGTGGATCCCCGCTGATATCACCAGCGCACCTTGCGGTGGGGTGACTGGCGTCAGTTCCAGCAGCCCGTCACCCAGCCAGCGCCAGTGGACACCGTTGCTTTCTCTCGCTGTTACGGCTGGTTTTTTACCCGTTAACGTCAGGGCAAGAAAATTATCCATTGCCACTCCCCTCCCGTTGGAACGGGTAAACCGAACCGAGATTCAGCAAACGAGTCAGTGCATCCAGAGCTTCCCTTCCTTCGCGCAGCAATTGCGGATCGGCAAGATCGGCAGCGGTAAGACGATCGCGGTAGTAACGATCCACCCAGTCATTGAGCGCATTAAACTGTGTCTCGTTCATCATCACCGCCGGATTCACCGCCTGACGTTCTTCTGCCGTCAGCACCACGCGCAAACGCAGGCACGCAGGGCCGCCACCGTTTGCCATACTTTCGCGTAAATCAAAAACTTTCAGTTCACTGATCGGGTTATCGGCAACAAGTAATTCATTGAGATAACGCCATACCCCGGCATGTTCCCGACACTCCTGCGGCAGTACCAACACCATCGAACCGTCATCACGGCTCAACAACTGGCTGTTAAACAGATAGGTCGAGACAGCATCCGCTACGGAAACCTGTGCCGACGGAACTTCTATTGCCATAAAGCCGCTCACCCGCGCACACAGATTTGCCAGTAATTGCGCCTGACGGGCGAATGCCTGCTGATGGCAAAACAGCACCTGGCGGTTGCTCACGGCAATCACATCATTATGAAAAACCCCCTGATCGATAACTTCCGGGTTTTGTTGAGCGAAAATTACCTGTTGTGGATTAACCTGATTCAGCCTTGCTACCGCCTCGCTGGCTTCGCGGGTTTGCCGCGCCGGATAACGGGAAGGTCGCGTGCCAGTGCCCTCTTCCCGGCCATAGACGAAAACCTGTATACCCGGATCACCATAGTTACCACTGAGCCGATTGTGGTTTGCCGCCCCTTCATCACCGAGCAGCGCCACTTGAGGCAGTGCCGAATGCACGGTGAATTTCTCTTCATCAATAAAAATGGCTTTTAACAGCAATTCGGTGGTCGGTGCTTCCAGCGAACGGTGAAATTTGTTGTTCAGATTGGCAACCGTCAGGTGCACTTTGCCATCCAGCGTGTCGGCAGAAGGTGCCACCGTCGCCGCATTCGCGACCCACATTGGCGAAGCGGAACTGACACTGGAAAGCCAGTGCGGCGCCTGACGAGCAACCTTTTCCAGCACTCGCTCATCGCTGCCGCTGAATCCCAGTTGACGCAAAACCGGAATAAACGGGCGCTCGTGAGGCGGGATCACCGCCTGCGGGAATCCCGCATCGGCAAGGGCTTTCATTTTCAGCAAGCCCTGTTTTGCCGCCAGTCGCGGGTTAGATACCTGAAAACGGTGGCGGGTAGAAGCTTCATTACCAAACGACAGGCCAGCGTAATGATGCGTCAGCCCCACCAGCCCGTCGAAATTAACTTCCCGGGCGTTCATGGCACCACCTCATCGGAAAAATCCAGCCCGGGGTTAAGCGTAGTGGGCAACGTTAACGAGTCCGATTCCAGGCTTGCCATCGGCCAGGCACAATAATCAGCGGCATACCATGCACTGGGGCGATGATTGCCGGAAGCGCCTACGCCACCAAATGGTGCAGTACTGGCCGCACCGGTCAGCGGTTTGTTCCAGTTAACGATCCCCGCTCGTGCCTCCAGTAACAGTTGTTCGAATTTTTCCCGCACCGGTGAAACCAGCCCACAAGAGAGGCCAAAGCGAGTGTTGTTCGCCATCTTAATCGCCTCATCGAAGGTGTCATAACGCCAGACACGCAGTAACGGCCCGAACACTTCTTCATCCGGCACGCCAGAAATGCCCGTCATGTCAATGATTCCAGGTGAAAGCAGTGAAGTACCTGGTTGCAGTAAGCGTGGCGTAAGCAACGTCCGTCCGCCCATGTTTTCCAGCTCCTGCCAGGCGGTAACAACATGCTGCGCGGCCTGTTCAGAAATCAGCCCGCCGATAAACGGCTGTGGTTCGTCATCCCAGTTGCCCGGTGTTAATCGCTGGCTGACGGCAACCAGGCGAGCAAGAAACGCATCGCCCTGCGCTCCACTTTTCAACAATATACGACGGGCGCAGGTGCAGCGTTGTCCGGCAGTGACAAATGCCGACTGGATAGTCAGATGCACTGCGGCGTCGATATCCGCCACTTCATCAATAATCAGCGGGTTATTGCCGCCCATTTCGAGGGCGAGGATTTTTTCTGGCTGACCGGAAAGCTGACGATGCAACTGGTAGCCAGTGTTGGCGCTACCGGTAAACAGCAAACCATCGAGATCTTCCAGCGCACTCAGCGCCTGACCGGTTTCGCGCCCACCCTGCACCAGATTCAGCACCCCTGGCGGCAATCCAGCCTGCTGCCATAAGCGCATTACCGCTTCGCTGCTCCACGGTGTCAGCTCACTGGGTTTAAAGATAATTGTGTTGCCTGCCAGCAACGCCGGAACAATATGCCCGTTAGGTAAATGCCCAGGAAAATTGTACGGACCAAACACCGCCAGCACGCCGTGTGGGCGATGGCGTAAGCTTGCCGCCCCGTCTGGCATTTCACTGCGCTGATCACCCGTGCGCACGTGATATGCCTTGATTGAAATAGCAATTTTATTAATCATCGCCGTCACTTCGGTTGTCGCCTCCCAACGCGGCTTACCCGTTTCTCTGGCAATAATCGTCGTTAATTCAGCTTTATTGCTTTCCAGCAGTCCGGCAAATCGTTCAACTCTTACCTGACGATCGCCAAAGGAGAGCCGCGCCCAACGCGGAAACGCTGCGCGAGCAGCACGACATGCCAGCGCCACCTGAGCAGCATCGGCATCATTGCCTTGCCATAAAACGTCGCCAGATACCGGATTACGCTTCACGCGCAGCGCACCCAGGCCCGTCACCCAGTCGCCGTTGATCCATAAAGTCATACTGTTTTCTCCTCTGCGCACAGGCGTACCAGACGAACGTGATCCCCGGCATGACACTTGAGAGCGTCCAGTTGTGCGGCGGTTAAAATCAAACGCTCGGTAGCCGGATCGCTACGCACCAGCACCACGCGGAAATGATGATAATTTTCATTGGCGACCAGACAGGCCGGAAAATCGCCCTGTGCGGGTTGCCCTTCTGCCACTTCCACCAGCCGGCTTTTGCGAATGGCGCGAACGCGGTCGATGTCACACTCCAGCGTCGGCCCACCGTCGAAAATGTCGATATAGTTGCGGTAGCGAAAGCCCTCTTTTTCCAGCACCGCCCGCGCGGGTGCCGTTTGCGGATGTACCTGACCGATAACGTCTTGCGCTTCCTGGGATAAAAAGTCCGTATAGATCGGATGTTTTGGCATCAACTCAGCAATAAATGCCTTTTGACCAGTACCGCAGAGAAAATCGGCTCGGCTAAAATCCATCGAAAAGAAGCGTTTACCGAGGCTTTGCCAGAACGGCGAATAGCCGTGTTCGTCAATCACCCCACGCATTTCGGCAACCACTTTGTCGTTAAACTTGTCGCGAAAGGCTGCCATAAACATGAAGCGAGATTTCGACAACAAATAGCCGTTGCCCTCTTTGCGCCAGTCCGGATCGAGAAACAGCGTGCACAATTCGCTACTTCCGGTGTGATCATTACTGAGAAAAAGCGTCGGTAGCGCGTTATAAACATTCAGCTCTTTCGAAGCATGAACCAGCGTGCCGACGCGATAGTTGTACCAGGGATCGTTTAGCCCAACAGCCACCTCAATGGCGCAAATGCCCGCCACCGTACCTGTTTCACTCTCTTCCAGCACGAACACATAACCCTGCTCACTTTTGGGTAATTCGCCTTGCCATGTTTTGATGGCTCTATCGATACGCGCCAAAAGTGTGGCTTCATTGGCAGGAAGCGACGTTAAACCGCCGCCCGTTTTACTGGCAAGTTGCATTAACGCCGCGACATCGCTGCGCTCAACGGGACGGATGACCATCATGATGAACCTCGGCTAACAACGCGTTCACAGGCCAGCGCAAAGCGATCCAGCCCGGTAGCCATATCTTCTTCGCTGACATTCAGCGCCGGAGCAAAACGCACAACGCTGCCGCCCGCAATCAGCACCATCACGCCTGCTTCTGCCGCTTCCTGAGAAATCTGTTTCGCTTGTCCGGCATAGTCGGCATTCAGAACACAGCCAATCAGCAGACCCAGGCCACGAATTTCACTGAACAAACCGCAGCGATGATTAATAGCGTTAAGCCGCTCAACAAACCCGTCGTGGCGCTGTTTGACGCCATTACGCATTTCCGGCGTATTGATAAGATCCAGCACTTTGCCCGCCACTGCTGATGCCAGCGGATTACCGCCATAGGTGGTGCCGTGGGTGCCAACGGTCATCACGCTGGCGCACTCCTCCGTTGCCAGCAGCGCACCAACGGGGAAACCGCCGCCCAGCGCTTTGGCGGTGGTCAGCAGATCGGGGGTTACGCCGTAGTGCATATAGGCATACAGTTCACCGGTACGCCCGACGCCGGTTTGTACCTCATCAAAAATCAGCAATGCATTGTGGCGGTCACACAATTCTCGCAGCCCCTGTAAAAACGCTTTGCTGGCTGGCACCACGCCGCCTTCACCCTGCACTGGCTCGACAATTACCGCGCAGGTGGCGTCGTCAATCAGCGCACTGGCAGAATTGAGATCGTTATACGCGGCATGACGGATGTCCGGCGGCAGTGGCGCAAAATCCTGAGAATAGGCTGGCTGGCCACCTGCGCTAACGGTAAACAGCGTGCGCCCGTGGAACGCATTGTTAAACGCCACGATGCCGCTCTTATGGCTGCCGTAGCGGTCATGGGCGAATTTGCGCGCCAGTTTCAACGCTGCTTCGTTGGCCTCCGCACCGGAGTTACAAAAGAACACGCGATCGGCAAACGTCGCGTCGATAAGTTTTTTCGCCAGTCGCAGCACTGGTTCGTTGGTATAGCCGTTACCGGTATGCCAGAACTTACTCGCTTGCTCGTTTAGCGCCTCGCGCAATTCCGGATGCGCATGGCCCAGCGCGTTCACTGCAATGCCACCCGCGAAATCGATATACTCTTTCCCCTGCTGATCCCACAAGTGCGAACCTTCACCGCGTACCGGAATAAACGGTGCCGGAGCGTAAACAGGTATCATCCATTCATCAAAGTTTTCACGCGTAATTGACTGAGACATAGCGACCCCACAGTAAATAAATAGTTATTTATATGTTAATTATAAGTAATGTTTTCGCTGTAAATGTAGATTGCAGGGTTCGTGCCAGCCAGGGGTAAAATTGCATAAGCGACGGCGGCCAACTGAAAATCAACGAGTTATAACCAACTGATATGCACTTAAAGTGCATATAAAGTGAATACGTTTGCGATACGGATGAATAAAAAGAATAAAAAACGCAATGTTATGCAGAAGTAAAATATAATTCTGGAATTGTGATCATTGACGAAATTTACTGGAAATTACTGCGCCATTCTGACGCAGACCGCACCAAAAGCGGGCATTTTTTGCGCCATCGTTGACATCATTAACAACCATCGATCAAATCACTTAACAACGGGCGGTAAGTACAGCGAATTTCTGCTACCATCCACGCACTCTTAATATGAATAAACGGCAGCGACTATGAAATTTGTCTCTTTTAATATCAACGGTCTGCGCGCCAGACCTCACCAACTTGAAGCCATCGTCGAAAAGCACCAACCGGATGTGATTGGTCTGCAGGAGACAAAAGTTCATGACGATATGTTTCCGCTCGAAGAGGTGGCAAAGCTCGGCTACAACGTGTTTTATCACGGGCAGAAAGGCCATTATGGCGTGGCGCTGCTGACCAAAGAGACGCCGATTGCTGTGCGTCGCGGCTTCCCGGGCGACGGCGAAGAGGCTCAACGGCGGATTATTATGGCAGAAATCCCCTCGCCGCTGGGCAATGTCACCGTGATCAACGGCTACTTCCCACAGGGCGAAAGCCGCGACCATCCAATTAAATTCCCGGCAAAAGCGCAGTTCTACCAGAACCTGCAAAACTATCTGGAAACTGAGCTTAAGCGCGATAATCCGGTGCTGATTATGGGCGATATGAACATCAGCCCCACCGACCTGGATATCGGCATTGGCGAAGAGAACCGCAAACGCTGGCTGCGTACCGGTAAATGCTCCTTCCTGCCGGAAGAACGCGAATGGATGGACAGACTGATCGGCTGGGGGCTGGTAGATACCTTCCGTCACGCTAATCCGGAAACAGCAGATCGCTTTTCGTGGTTTGATTACCGCTCAAAAGGTTTTGACGATAACCGTGGTCTGCGTATCGACCTGCTGCTCGCCAGCCAGCCTTTGGCGGAATGCTGCGTAGAAACCGGCATCGACTATGAAATCCGCAGTATGGAAAAACCGTCAGATCACGCACCTGTGTGGGCGACCTTCCGCCGCTAATTTATCTGCTCTCCTGACCCGCACGAGGTCAGGAGAATTAACCTTGAGAAAAATCAACAAACTGTCAGTAATGATTTGTTGCCTGCCGTCCTTTGTTATACCGTCACTGCGTTTTTAGTTGTCTGACCACTTCTCTATTATCAAGTTTGATATAGGAAACTCTACGATGAACGCTGAGCGTAAATTTCTTTTTGCCTGTCTGCTTTTTGCACTGATAATTTACGCTATCCACGCTTTCGGTTTATTCGATCTGGTCACCGATTTACCCCACTTACAAACGCTCATTCGCCAGAGCGGATTTTTCGGTTATAGCCTCTATATTCTGTTATTCATTATCGCTACCCTCTTTCTGTTACCCGGTAGCGTACTGGTGATCGCCGGTGGAATAGTCTTTGGCCCGTTGTTGGGAACGCTACTTTCGTTAATTGCCGCTACGCTGGCCTCGTCGTGCTCATTCCTGCTGGCGCGCTGGCTGGGGCGTGACTTGCTGCTGAAATACGTCGGTCATAGCCATACTTTTCAGGCTATTGAAAAAGGTATTGCGCGTAATGGTATCGATTTTCTTATTCTGACCCGCTTAATCCTGCTGTTTCCTTACAATATTCAAAATTACGCTTACGGATTAACTGCTATAGCCTTCTGGCCTTTTACCCTTATTTCGGCATTAACTACCCTGCCTGGGATTATTATTTATACCGTGATGGCCAGCGATCTCGCCCGTGAAGGCATTACCGTGCACTTTATTTTAAACCTCTGTCTGGCTGGACTGACGCTGTTTATTCTCGTCCAACTCGCCAAACGCTACGCCCGCTTTAAACACGTGGATCTGACTGCTTCTGACAGCCAACCGCTTACTCACCCTAAAAACGAAGGATAGAACGATGTTGCAACAATATTCAGTGTCATGGAAAAAAGGACTGGCTGCGCTGTGTTTACTGGCAGCGGCAGGGCTTAGCGGCTGTGATCAAAAAGAGAATACCGAGGCCAAAGTGGAATACGATGGGCTTTCGGCCAGTGAGCCACTGCGCGTCGATACACAGGCACATACGGTAACTATGCTGGTGCAAATTAATGGTCGTTTCCTCACCGACGATACCCGTCACGGCATTGTGTTTAAAGACGGCTCCAATGGGCATAAATCACTGTTTATGGGATATGCCACCCCGAAAGCATTTTATGACGCTCTGAAACAGGCCGGTGGCACACCGGGCGAAAATATGACTATGGATAACAAAGAAGCTACCCATGTTGCAGGCAGCAAACTGGATATTTCGGTGAACTGGCAAGGGGCGGCAAAAGCGTATTCCTTCGATGAAGTGATTGTTGATAGTAATGGCAAGAAACTGGACATGCGCTTTGGTGGCAATTTAGCGGCGGCAGAAGAGAAAAAAAACCGGTTGTCTGGTGTGCCTGGATAGCTGCCCGGTCGGTATTGTCAGCAATGCGACATACACTTATGGTGCGGTGGAAAAACGTGGCGAAGTGAAATTCAAAGGCAATGCGTCAGTTCTCCCGGCAGATAGCACGCTGGCAACGGTGACCTTTAAAATCACAGAATAAAACATGGATAAAGGATGATGAAGATGCATTCGCGTAAAATCTGGTACTACCGTACAGCCATCATCATCCTGTTGTTCGCTACGCTGCTCGCATGGGCGCTGGTTCCTGGCGTCCATGACTTTATCAACCGCAGCCTTGCGGCGTTTGCCGCTGTGGACCAACAGGGTATAGAACGATTTATTCAGTCTTACGGCACACTGGCGGCAGTTGTCTCATTCTTGTTGATGATTTTGCAGGCCATTGCCGCACCGCTGCCTGCGTTTTTGATCACCTTTGCCAATGCGTCGCTGTTTGGCGCGTTCTGGGGGACTTGCTGTCGTGGACCAGTTCGATGGCGGGTGCGGCGCTGTGCTTTTTTATCGCCAGAGTGATGGGCCGCGAAGTAGTGGAAAAGTTAACCGGTAAAACCGTGCTCGATAGCATGGACGGTTTTTTCACTCGCTACGGCAAACATACCATCCTGGTATGTCGGTTATTGCCTTTTGTCCCTTTTGATCCAATCAGCTATGCTGCCGGCCTGACATCAATACGTTTTCGTCCGTTTTTTATCGCCACCGGGCTTGGTCAGTTACCCGCAACCATTGTCTATTCCTGGGCGGGCAGCATGTTAACGGGCGGCACATTCTGGTTTGTTACCGGACTGTTTATCCTGTTTGCCCTGACTGTGGTGATTTTCATGGCGAAAAAAATATGGTTTGAGCGCCAGAAGAGGAATGTCTGATGGGTTTACCGCCGCTTAGCAAAATTCCTTTAATTTTACGTCCGCAGGCGTGGCTACATCGTCGCCATTACGGTGAGGTGCTAAGTCCGATTCGCTGGTGGGGGCGGATCCCATTTATCTTCTATCTGGTGTCGATGTTTGTCGGCTGGCTGGAGCGCAAACGCTCCCCGCTCGATCCGGTGGTGCGATCGCTTGTCAGCGCACGCATTGCGCAAATGTGCCTGTGTGAGTTTTGCGTAGACATCACCAGCATGAAAGTCGCTGAACGAACCGGCAGCACCGATAAACTGCTGGCGGTGGCCGACTGGCGGCAAAGCCCGCTGTTCAGCGATGAGGAGCGGCTGGCGCTGGAATACGCCGAAGCCGCCAGCGTTACGCCGCCAACGGTAGATGATGCCCTGCGCACCCGACTGGCAGCCCATTTTGACGCTCAGGCGCTCACCGAACTGACGGCATTAATCGGCCTGCAAAACCTGTCGGCCCGTTTTAATTCTGCTATGGCCATTCCCGCCCAGGGACTGTGCCGACTTCCTGAAAAACGTTCTTAAGGAGAAATGATGCGCCATTGTGGGTGGTTGCTGGGACTGTTATCGCTGTTTTCTTTGGCAACACATGCCAGTGACTGGCAGGAAACTAAGAACGACGCCAAAGGGCAAACCGTCTGGTTTAACGCCTGGGGCGGCGACACCGCGATTAACCGCTATCTCGACTGGGTCAGCGGTGAGATGAAAACGCATTACGATATAAACCTGAAGATTGTTCGCCTGGCTGATGCCGCTGACGCAGTAAAACGCATTCAGACCGAAGCCGCAGCCGGACGTAAAACGGGCGGCTCGGTAGATCTCTTGTGGGTAAATGGTGAAAATTTCCGCACGTTAAAAGAGGCGAATTTGCTGCAAACCGGCTGGGCGGAAACATTACCTAACTGGCGTTATGTCGACACGCAACTACCTGTACGGGAAGATTTTTCTGTCGCTACCGAGGGGGCAGAATCCCCCTGGGGCGGCGCACAACTTACGTTTATCGCTCGCCGCGATCTGACACCACAACCACCGAAAACACCGCAAGCCTTGCTGGAGTTTGCCAAAGCCAATCCAGGCGCAGTTACCTATCCACGCCCACCAGACTTTACCGGCACAGCATTTCTTGAACAGTTGTTGATTATGCTGACGCCAGATCCCGCTGCATTAAAAGAAGCGCCGAACGATGCTACTTTCGCCCAGATTACTGCACCGCTGTGGCAGTATCTCGATGCGCTGCATCCGTATTTGTGGCGCAAAGGAAAGGATTTCCCCCCTTCGCCCGCGCGAATGGATGCCCTGCTGAAATCCGGCACATTGCGCCTGTCGCTGACCTTTAACCCCGCTCATGCCCGGCAAAAAATAGCCAGTGGCGATTTGCCAGCGAGCAGTTACAGCTTTGGCTTTAGCGAGGGAATGATTGGCAACGTGCATTTCGTCACCATTCCTGCCAACGCCAGTGCCAGTGCTGCGGCGAAGGTGGTCGCCAACTTCCTGCTCTCACCCGAAGCGCAACTGCGTAAAGCGGATCCTGCGGTCTGGGGCGATCCTTCTGTTCTTGATCCACAAAAACTGCCTGCCGGGCAGCGCGAGACATTACAATCAAGAATGCCGCAGGATCTGCCGCCAGTACTGGCGGAACCGCATGCTGGTTGGGTAAATGTGCTGGAACAAGAATGGCTACGCCGTTACGGTACGCATTAATTTTATTGCTGTGGGTGGTGATGGCGGTGATTTACGCACCGCTGATCCCGGCAGCTCTCACGCTGATAACGCCTGCCTTGTCGTTGACACACTGGCAGGCGTTATTTGCCGATCCGCAGTTATCACAGGCAATACTGGCAACGCTGGTGTCGACAACTATCGCGGCGGTAGGTGCGTTGTTGATTGCCCTGCTGGTGATTGTGGCGCTGTGGCCTGGCGCGAAATGGCTGCATTTGTGCGCCCGTCTGCCGTGGCTGCTCGCCATCCCCCACGTCGCTTTTGCCACCAGCGTCCTGCTACTGTTTGCCGAAGGCGGCCTGGTTTATCAGTTTTTCCCTTTCCTCACTCCGCCGACAGACAGATTGGGTATCGGTCTGGGCATTACTCTGGCGGTGAAAGAAAGCGCATTTCTGCTGTGGATTTTGGCGGCAGTATTGAGTGAAAAAAGGCTGTTGCAACAAGTCATCGTGCTGGATTCACTGGGCTACAGCCGCTGGCAATGCCTGAACTGGCTGCTGTTACCCTCAGTCGCTCCCGCACTGGCAATGGCGATGCTGGCAATTGTGGCCTGGTCGCTATCGGTCGTGGATATCGCAATTATCCTTGGGCCGGGTAATCCACCGACGCTGGCGGTAATTAGCTGGCAGTGGTTAACCCAGGGCGATACCGATCAACAGATAAAAGGCGCACTTGCCAGCCTGCTGCTGATGCTGTTACTCGCCACCTGTGTTTTGCTGGGCTATCTTTTATGGCGCACCTGGCGGCGCACAATTCCCCGCAAAGATGGCGTTCGCAAACCAGCCACGCCTTTATTGCCCGGTAGTACGCTGGCGAGATTATTACCATTAACTGGCGTGCTCTGTGTGGTTCTGCTGGCGATCCTTGCAGATCAATCGACGATCAATGACGAGGCGCTATTCAATAGCCTGACGATGGGACTGGCAACGACATTCATCGCTTTGATCCTATTACTGCTGTGGCTGGAATGGGGAGCAAAGCGTCGCCAGTTGTGGTTATGGCTGCCCATTTTATTACCAGCGCTGCCGCTGGTGGCAGGCCAGTACACGCTGGCGCTGTGGTTACATCTGGATGGCTGCTGGGCTGTGGTGGTGTGGGGACATCTGCTGTGGGTGATGCCGTGGATGTTGTTTATCCTGCAACCGGCCTGGCGGCGTATTGACTCACGGTTAATTCTGATTGCCCAAACGCTGGGTTGGTCGCGAGGCAAAATATTCTTTTACGTGAAATGCCCACTCATGCTGCGTCCTGCGCTTATTGCCTTCGCTGTCGGATTTTCAGTCAGCATTGCGCAATATATGCCGACGCTGTGGCTGGGTGCGGGGCGCTTCCCGACGCTGACGACTGAAGCAGTGGCGTTAAGCAGTGGCGGCAGCAACGGTATCCTCGCCGCTCAGGCTTTATGGCAACTGCTATTACCACTTATTATTTTTGCCCTTACCGCCCTGCTTGCAAAATGGGTAGGTTTTGCCAGACAAGGACTCCGTTAATGCTCTGCGTAAAAGATGTTTCGCTACGTTTGCCTGAAACCTGCTTACTGGAAAACGTTAATTTCACAGTCAATAAAGGTGACGTTGTCACGTTAATGGGCCCGTCTGGCTGCGGAAAATCTACGCTGTTTTCCTGGATGATTGGCGCACTGGCGGGACAATTTTCTTGCACCGGTGAGCTATGGCTCAATGAGCAACGCCTCGACACCCTGCCCACCGCCCGGCGTCAGATTGGTATTCTTTTCCAGGATGCGCTGTTGTTTGATCAGTTCAGCGTTGGACAAAATTTACTACTGGCACTACCGTCAACGCTCAAAGGTGCCGCAAGACGCAATGCAGTGGATGATGCGCTTGAGCGTGCGGGACTTGGCGGAACTTTCCATCAGGACCCGGCCACGCTGTCTGGTGGCCAACGTGCGCGGGTGGCTCTGCTGCGCGCCCTTCTCGCCCAGCCAAAGGCATTATTGCTTGATGAACCGTTCAGCCGTCTTGACGTAGCTCTGCGCGATAATTTTCGTCAGTGGGTATTCAATGAAGTCCGCGAACTGGCGATCCCCGTCGTTCAAGTCACCCACGATTTTCAGGATGTTCCTGCCGATAGTCCCGTTCTGGATATGGCTCAGTGGTCAGAAAATTACAACAAACTGCGATAACGCAAAGTTTTTCCCGATGCGTCAGTTCAGAATGGCGCACTCAAAACTACAATGTCGGGATTTTCGATGAAACGTGTTTCTCAAATGACCGCGCTGGCAATGGCTTTAGGGCTGGCTTGCGCTTCTTCGTGGGCCGCTGAACTGGCGAAGCCTCTTACACTTGACCAGCTTCAACAACAAAATGGCGCAGCAATAGATACCCGCCCAAGCGCGTTTTATAACGGCTGGCCACAAACCTTAAATGGCCCTTCCGGCCATGAACCTGCCGCCTTAAACCTTTCTGCAAGCTGGCTCGACAAAATGAGCACTGAACAGCTCAACGCGTGGATTACGCAACATAACCTGAAAGCCGATGCGCCGGTGGCGTTATACGGTAATGACAAAGACGTCGAAGCCGTTAAAACGCGTCTGCAAAAAGCAGGCTTTACGCATATCTCCATCTTGAGTGGC
Source organism: Escherichia sp. TW09308 (assembly GCF_000208565.1). Lineage (NCBI taxonomy): Bacteria > Pseudomonadati > Pseudomonadota > Gammaproteobacteria > Enterobacterales > Enterobacteriaceae > Escherichia > Escherichia sp. TW09308. The sequence continues at coordinate 477,871 of NZ_AEME01000001.1, forward strand.
GCGCTAAGCGAACCTTCCCGTCTGCAAAAATTGCCGCACTTTGAGCAACTGGTTTACCCGCAATGGCTGCATGACCTGCAACAAGGCAAAGAAGTTACGGCGAAACCTGCGGGTGACTGGAAAGTGATCGAAGCAGCATGGGGCGCTCCGAAACTTTACCTCCTCAGCCATATTCCTGGTGCCGATTACATTGACACCAACGAAGTGGAAAGCGAACCACTGTGGAATAAAGTCTCTGACGAACAACTTAAAGCAATGCTGGCAAAACATGGCATTCGTCATGACACCACAGTAATTCTGTACGGGCGTGACGTTTACGCCGCCGCACGCGTGGCGCAGATTATGCTCTACGCTGGCGTGAAAGATGTGCGCTTGCTGGACGGTGGTTGGCAAACCTGGTCTGATGCGGGTCTGCCCGTTGAACGCGGTACGCCACCGACAGTGAAACCCGAACCTGACTTCGGCGTGAAGATCCCGGCGCAACCGCAACTGATGCTCGATATGGAACAGGCGCGCGGTCTGCTGCATCGCCAGGATGCGTCACTGGTCAGCATTCGTTCATGGGCTGAATTTATCGGCACCACCAGCGGCTATGACTACATCAAGCCAAAAGGTGATATCCCTGGCGCACGTTGGGGTCATGCGGGCAGCGACTCAACGCATATGGAAGATTTCCATAACCCAGACGGCACTATGCGTACTGCGGATGACATCACAGCGATGTGGAAAGAATGGAACATCCTGCCGGATCAACAAGTCTCGTTCTACTGCGGCACCGGCTGGCGCGCATCAGAAACCTTTATGTATGCGCGGGCAATGGGCTGGAATAATGTCTCTGTTTACGACGGCGGTTGGTACGAATGGAGCAGCGATCCGAAAAACCCGGTAGCAACCGGTGAACGCGGCCCGGACAGTAGCAAATAACACTGCAATTACTGACGCTGAAGCCCCTTCAGCGTCAGATACCCACTCCACACCCGTGTAAATGTCGTCATCCAGCACAGCGCGCCAAATATCCACGCAAACCACGGGAAATACGCTGGAAAGAGGCAACTCAGAACAAACAGCAAAATCGTCTCGCTGCCTTCAGTTAATCCCCCCAGATAGTAAAACGATTTGTGCGCATAACCGGGGTTATCAATCTGATGCTTCGCCGCCAGCGCAGCAAAAGCAAGAAAACTGCTGCCCGTGCCGATAAACGCAAACAGCAGCCAGCCGCCCGCCAGCGCATTTTGTTCTGGTGCCGCGAGAATAAAGCCAAACGGCACCAGCGCATAAAAGAGAAAATCGAGAGAAATATCAAGAAAACCGCCTGCGTCAGTTAATCCTCTACGCCGCGCCAGCGCGCCATCCAGACCATCAAGTAATCTGTTCAGCAAAATGGCGATCAGCGCAGGCAGATACCAGCCCAACGCCAGAAACGGCAGTGCCAGCACACCAACAGCAAACCCGACTAACGTTAAACCATCTGGCGTGATGCCGGGTTTATCAAGCACCTGCACGCATTGATGCAGCAAAGGTTTAATCCGGGGGTGAAGATGGCGGTCTAACACGGGCACTCCTTAAATATAAAGCCCTTCAGCTCGGGCAACACTGCGGATATTATGGCATTTTTCGCTTATCTGCCTGTGGGTAATTTATGAAAATGATTGATGTTGTTGCCGCCATTATCGAACGGGATAGCAAAATTTTACTCGCACAGCGCCCCGCTCATAGCGATCAGGCGGGGTTATGGGAGTTTGCAGGTGGCAAAGTCGAGCCGGATGAAAGCCAGCCGCAGGCGCTGGTGCGGGAATTGCGCGAAGAACTCGGCATCGAAGCTACTGTCGGTGTTTACGTTGCCAGCCATCAGAAGGAAGTGTCTGGCCGGATTATCCATCTTCATGCCTGGCACGTACCGGACTTCCACGGTACGTGCCAGGCACTCGAACATCAGGCGCTGGTCTGGTGTTCGCCAGAAGAGGCTTTGCAATATCCGCTGGCTCCTGCTGATATTCCACTTTTACAGGCGTTTATGGCTTTACGCGCCGCCAGACCAGCGGATTGGTGCTAATGGTTTTGTCATCCCGCTGGCATTGCAGCAATATCCCCTCCGCTTTAATCACTGCCCCCTCCGAATAGTTTTGATCCTGATAAACGCAGCACTGGTTACAGGGCTGCACCGATTGTCCGCCAGAACTAAACACCTCCGGCGGCACATTCACCTCTACATCCGGACGATATTGCGGGTTGGCCAGCGCAAAGAATGGAAATGCCAATGTTACGGCGAATAATGCTCTACTCACAGGAAACTCCTTATATTCGTTGTCTCTGCTACTGATAACGGTAACCGGGCAGAAAAACTTTAGCGTCTGGTTGCCGGATGCGACGTGCACGTCTTATCCGCCTCGAACCACTCTTGAAAATGCGCACGGTTTTCCAGGTCTGATAAAACGCACCAGAGTCACAGCAAACATTAGGTGACGTTTATAAAACCCGCAGATCATTAATTTGCTTTCCTGCGTCATTTTTTTCTTGCTTACCGTCACATTCTTGATGGTATAGTCGAAAACTGCAGAAGCATCTAAAACAAACAACACCAGCACAATCGTATTAATATATAAGGGTTTTATATCTATGGATCAGACATATTCTCTGGAGTCATTCCTCAACCATGTCCAAAAGCGCGACCCGAATCAAACCGAGTTCGCGCAAGCCGTTCGTGAAGTCATGACCACACTCTGGCCTTTTCTTGAACAAAATCCAAAATATCGCCAAATGTCGTTACTGGAGCGCCTGGTTGAACCGGAGCGCGTGATTCAGTTTCGCGTAGTCTGGGTTGACGATCGCAATCAGGTACAGGTTAACCGCGCATGGCGTGTCCAGTTCAGCTCCGCCATCGGCCCGTACAAAGGCGGTATGCGCTTCCATCCTTCAGTAAACCTCTCCATCCTTAAATTCCTCGGCTTCGAACAAACCTTTAAAAATGCTCTGACTACCCTGCCAATGGGCGGTGGTAAAGGTGGTAGCGATTTCGATCCGAAAGGGAAAAGCGAAGGCGAAGTGATGCGTTTCTGCCAGGCGCTGATGACTGAACTGTATCGCCACCTGGGCGCGGATACCGACGTTCCGGCGGGCGATATCGGCGTTGGTGGCCGTGAAGTCGGCTTTATGGCGGGGATGATGAAAAAACTGTCTAACAATACCGCCTGCGTCTTCACCGGTAAGGGGCTTTCTTTTGGCGGCAGTCTGATTCGTCCGGAAGCCACCGGTTACGGTCTGGTTTATTTCACTGAAGCGATGCTGAAACGCCACGGTATGGGTTTTGAAGGAATGCGTGTTTCCGTTTCTGGCTCCGGCAACGTCGCCCAGTACGCTATCGAAAAAGCGATGGAATTTGGCGCTCGCGTGGTTACAGCATCAGACTCCAGCGGCACCGTGGTTGATGAAAGTGGATTTACCAAAGAGAAACTGGCGCGTCTTATCGAAATCAAATCCAGCCGTGATGGTCGCGTTGCGGATTACGCCAAAGAATTTGGTCTGGTCTATCTCGAAGGCCAACAACCGTGGTCTGTGCCGGTTGATATCGCCCTGCCGTGCGCGACTCAGAACGAACTGGATGTTGACGCTGCACATCAGCTTATCGCCAACGGCGTTAAAGCGGTGGCCGAAGGGGCAAATATGCCAACGACCATCGAAGCGACTGAGCTGTTCCAGCAGGCAGGCGTGCTGTTTGCGCCAGGTAAAGCGGCTAATGCAGGTGGCGTTGCAACATCGGGGCTGGAAATGGCGCAAAACGCTGCGCGTCTGGGCTGGAAAGCCGAAAAAGTTGATGCGCGTTTACACCACATTATGCTGGATATCCACCATGCCTGTGTTGAGCATGGTGGTGAAGGTGAGCAAACCAACTACGTGCAGGGCGCGAATATTGCTGGTTTTGTGAAGGTTGCCGATGCGATGCTGGCGCAAGGGGTGATTTAAGTCATCAGGCGTTTGTGCCGGATGCGGCGTGAACGCCTTATCCGGCCTACGAAAACCCTCTGAATCAGAGAACAGCTCTGTAGGCCTGATAAAGATGCGCAAGCGTCGCATCAGGCATTTGTCCGGGTGCGACGTAAACACCCTGAAAATCTTCAGCATCACGCCTTTATGTTATCGCTCCACTGCCCGCATCTTCCGATGGTGGGCTTTTTTTCGGCGTTCGCTTGCGTGGTGAAGCCTTTTTCTTCTCTTCGCCGCTGCCCGGAGCCACTATGCCGCGAAACTGCCGCACCGGCGTGCGCTTAGCCTGATCAATCAGTTGGTACAGCGTCCCCACCAGCGGCTGCATAAAGTCCTTGTAGCGGCACTTGTTTTTCGCTGATTTGCGTCAGCACCGATTCCCAGTGCGCTGTCATGTCCGGTCGCGTCGCCATTTCTGGCAGCGAATGGAATAACGCTTTTCCGGCATCAGTAGAGTGGATGTAGCGCCCTTTTTTGGTCAGGAAGCCGCGCTTGAACAGCAGTTCAATAATCCCCGCGCGAGTCGCTTCTGTGCCCAGACCATCGGTCGCACGAAGGATCTTCTTCAGATCTTTGTCCTGCACAAAGCGCGCAATCCCGGTCATTGCCGAAAGCAGTGTTGCATCGGTGAAATGGCGCGGCGGCTGGGTTTGCCGCTCTACCACTTCGCCCTTCTCGCACAGCAACTCATCGTCTTTTGCCACCACAGGAAGTGGCGTGCCGTCGTTTTCTTCGTCACGCTCTTTGCTGCCTAACAGCGTGCGCCAGCCCGCTTCGGCAAGAAAACGTGCTTTTGCAACAAATTTGCCTTTTGCTATGTCCAGTTCGATCACACACTTGCGGAACACCGCGTCCGGGCAGAATTGCATCAGATACTGACGAGCAATCAGACTATAAACCTTCGCTTCGTTCTCCGTCAGGTTGATAGCCGAACTCCGCGCGGTCGGGATGATGGCGTGGTGGGCATCCACCTTTTTGTCATCCCAGCAGCGGTTGCGTAAATCTGGATCAACCACGGGCTGCGGCAGAAGACTCGGCGCATGGACACTGATGGCATTCATCACCGCATGGCGTCCGGCAAAATGTTCCTCCGGCAAATAACGACAATCGGAACGTGGATAGGTAATCAGCTTGTGCGTTTCGTACAATTTCTGACAGATATCAAGCACGTTCTGCGCACTCAGGCCAAAACGTTTTGCCGCTTCAATCTGTAACGTCGAAAGCGAAAATGGCAGCGGCGCGGATTCTGATTCCCGTTTATCGTTATAACTGGTGACAATCGCCGGTTGGCCGCTGATGCGGTTAACGACATGCTCCGCCAGCGGACGATGCAACAAACGCCCCTCTTCATCCTGGTACGGCTCACACGCTTCGCTCGGTTGCCAGATGGCGGTAAACCGCTCATCGGCAGGCGTCACGATATGCGCTTTGACTTCAAAGAAATCTTTCGCGACGAAGTTTTCAATCTCTTCGTCGCGGCGCACCACCAGCCCAAGCACTGGCGTCTGCACGCGCCCAACGGAAAGTACCCCCTGGTAGCCAGCATTACGCCCCAGAATGGTATATGCGCGGGTCATATTAATGCCGTACAACCAGTCGGCACGCGCTCGCGCCAGCGCAGAAACGCACAACGGTACAAACTCACTGTTGGAACGAAGACGATCGATCGCCCGCTCAACCGCCTGCGGGTTCAGGTCGTTGATTAAACAACGCTGAACTTGCTGGCGCTTTTCCGGCGCAAGTTGCAGGTAATCCAGCACTTCATCCACCAGCAATTGCCCTTCACGATCCGGGTCTCCGGCATGAACTATTTCGCTGGCTTCGTGCAGAAAGCGTTTGATGACGTTAAGTTGTTTGGTCACGGAAGGCCGCGGTTGCAATTGCCACTTTTCCGGGACAATCGGCAGATCTGCCAGATTCCAGCGCGCATAGCGGCTGTCGTAGGCGTCTGGCTGCGCCTGCTCAAGCAGGTGACCGATACACCAGGTCACCACCTGACCATTGCCGCATTCGATAAAGCCATCGCCTTTACGGTGCGGTTTGGGCAGGACATCAGCAATAGCGCGCGCCAGACTCGGTTTTTCGGCAATAAATAACCGCATTGAATTAACGGATCTCAACCATGGCACGACCACCGCGCGCAGGCACCAGTTCGCCAATCGCTGTCAGTTCGATACCAAATTCGGCTGCGGTAGCTTTAACTTCGTTTTCCGCCTCTGGCATAACCGCCAGTAGCAGGCCGCCGGAGGTTTGCGGATCGCACAGCAGATCGCGCACTTCGCGTGGCATTTCACCCATCAGATGACCGTAGCTGGCAAAGTTGCGTTCGGTGCCCCCCGGCACAGCGCCCAGCTTAATGTACTCTTCCACGCCCGGCAGTTTCGGGATTGCTTCATAGTCAATGCGCGCCTGCACGCCTGCGCCCTGGCACATTTCGCTTAAATGGCCCAGCAGACCAAAACCGGTAACGTCGGTCATCGCTTTTACGCCTTCAATGTTGGCAAAGGACGCTCCCGCGATATTCATCCGACACATCACTTCCGTCGCCAGTCCCTGATGTTCCGGTTTCAGCAGTGATTTTTTCTCGGCAGTGGTAAGAACACCAATCCCCAGCGGTTTCGTCAGGAACAGTTTACATCCCGCTTGTGCGGTACTGTTTTTCTTCACCCGTTCAGTCGGTACGATCCCCGTCACCGCCAGACCAAAAATCGGTTCCGGCGCGTCGATGGAGTGACCACCGGCCAGCGCGATACCCGCCTGACGGCATGCATAACGGCCACCTTCGGTCACTTCACGGGCAATTTCCGGGGACAGTTTGTTAATCGGCCAGCCGAGGATCGCAATTGCCATAATCGGTTTGCCGCCCATCGCAAAAATATCGCTGATGGCGTTAGTCGCCGCAATGCGACCAAAATCGAAAGGATTATCAACAATCGGCATAAAGAAGTCGGTGGTGCTGATGACGCTGGTGCCATTGCCCAGATCGTACACCGCCGCGTCGTCGCGGGTTTCGTTACCCACAAGCAAATTCGGATCAACAAACTTCGCCTGCTCACTGTGCAGGATGGTTTCCAACACTTTTGGGGAAATTTTACAGCCGCAACCAGCTCCGTGGCTGTATTGGGTCAAACGAATCGAGTTCTCGCTCATGGACATCTCCTGTCAATGCAATCCGGGTATGGTAACCCTCATTCCGTGAAGTGATAAGTGAGAGTGTCTGAATTCCTGCGTCTTTGCTCACAATCCACTCAGTTTCACCGCAATTATCAGAAATAAGTCACAAACGGTGTCGGGTCCGGAACGTTAATTGACGTTGACGCTTTCAACTGCGGTGTGCCGAGGTAGAGAAACCCGACGATTTTATCCTGCTCCCGACAACCGAATGCATCACGTACCACCGGGCTTTCGGTTAACGCCCCACTACGCCAGATCCCGCCAAAGCCCTGGGCAACCGCAGCCATTTGCATTGCCATGACCGCGCAACCGGCAGACATTTCCTGTTCCCAGCGCGGGACTTTATGATTTTCTTCGCATTTCGCCACCACCGTTATGATAAGTGGCGCGCGGAACGGCGCATTACGGGCTTTGTCGATCGCTTTCTCATCACTCCCCGCAGCAACTGCGCCCTGTTCCAGAACGGCGCTGAAACGTTCGCGCCCTTCCCCCTCAATCACAAAAAAATGCCACGGTTGCATGGACTTATGGTCCGGCGCACGCATCCCCGCACGCAGGATGTTTTGCAGTTGCTCACCTGTTGGTGCGGGTTCCGCCAGGCGGGAGGCGCTACGGCGATTGATCAATAGTTCGAGTGCATCCATTTGATTAACTCCTGTCATGATGTTTATTCACAAAATTAACACGAGAGTGGATTTTGTTACAGCACAGGCCGCGATTCCTGCTGACAAGTGCCGGTTGGGTCATTACGATAACCACATCTATTGCACCTGCGACAGGTGTAACTTTTAGTCTGGGAGAATACATGCGAACCCTTTGGCGACTTATTGCCGGATTTTTTAAATGGACGTGGCGTCTACTGAATTTTGTCCGTGAAATGGTACTTAACCTGTTTTTTATTTTTCTCGTGCTTGTTGTCGTGGGTATCTGGATGCAGGTCAGTGGTAGCGATAGCAAAGAAACCGCCAGTCGTGGCGCGTTGCTGCTCGATATCTCCGGCGTGATCGTCGATAAGCCTGACAGTTCGCAGCGGTTTAGCAAGCTGAGCCGTCAGTTACTTGGTGCCAGTTCTGATCGTTTGCAGGAAAACTCACTGTTTGACATTGTAAACACCATTCGCCAGGCAAAAGATGACCGGAACATCACCGGTATCGTGATGGATCTGAAAAACTTCGCGGGCGGCGATCAGCCTTCCATGCAGTACATTGGTAAAGCCCTGAAAGAGTTTCGTGACAGCGGCAAACCGGTTTATGCCATTGGCGAGAACTACAGCCAGGGGCAATATTATCTTGCCAGTTTTGCCAACAAAATCTGGCTATCACCACAAGGCGTGGTTGATCTGCATGGTTTTGCGACCAACGGACTGTATTACAAGTCATTGTTGGATAAGTTAAAAGTTTCCACCCATGTGTTCCGCGTCGGTACGTATAAATCTGCCGTTGAGCCGTTTATTCGTGATGATATGTCACCGGCAGCCCGCGAGGCTGACAGCCGCTGGATTGGTGAGCTGTGGCAAAACTATCTCAACACTGTGGCTGCTAATCGTCAGATCACCGCCCAGCAAGTATTCCCTGGCGCACAAGGGGTGCTTGATGGCTTAACCAAAACCGGTGGCGATACCGCGAAGTACGCGCTGGATAACAAACTGGTCGATGCACTGGCATCAAGTGCCGAAATCGAAAAAGCCCTGACCAAAGAGTTCGGCTGGAGTAAGGCGGATAAAAATTATCGCGCCATCAGTTATTACGATTATGCTTTGAAAACTCCGGCAGATACCGGCGACAGCATCGGTGTCGTCTTCGCAAATGGCGCAATTATGGATGGCGAAGAAACCCAGGGTAATGTTGGCGGCGACACAACCGCAGCGCAAATCCGCGACGCTCGTCTTGACCCGAAAGTGAAAGCGATTGTTCTGCGTGTTAATAGCCCTGGCGGCAGCGTTACTGCGTCTGAAGTGATTCGATCTGAACTGGCAGCAGCCCGAGCGGCTGGCAAGCCTGTGGTTGTATCGATGGGCGGCATGGCGGCATCTGGTGGTTACTGGATCTCCACGCCGGCCAATTACATTGTGGCTAACCCCAGCACTCTGACCGGTTCTATCGGTATCTTCGGCGTGATCACTACCGTAGAAAACAGTCTGGATTCGATTGGTGTACATACTGATGGCGTTTCAACCTCACCTCTGGCGGATGTTTCCATTACTAAAGCACTGCCGCCGGAAGCGCAGCAGATGATGCAGTTAAGCATTGAGAACGGTTATAAACGCTTCATCACGCTGGTTGCGGATTCGCGTAACTCGACGCCAGAGCAGATCGATAAAATCGCTCAGGGGCACGTCTGGACTGGTCAGGATGCGAAAGCTAACGGTCTGGTCGATAGTCTCGGTGATTTCGATGATGCAGTTGCCAAAGCGGCAGAACTGGCCAAAATGAAACAGTGGCATCTGGAATATTACGTCGATGAACCAACCTTCTTCGACAAAGTGATGGACAACATGTCAGGTTCTGTACGGGCGATGTTGCCAGATACGCTCCAGGCTATGTTGCCTGCACCGCTGGCCTCGGTGGCTTCAACCGTTAAAAGCGAAAGCGACAAGCTGGCGGCCTTTAACGATCCGCAAAACCGTTACGCGTTTTGCCTGACCTGCGCCAACGTGCGGTAATCCCTGCAAATATGTGGCCGATATGCTGTCGGCCACACTCCTGAACCGGACTGTCTTTCACTTCCTCTCTCCACTACATTGCCTTGCTCATTCTGCATCTGATAAGGAGTCATCAGTGAATAAGGCACCCTCTTTAATTGCCGCTATTGTCCTCGGACTGGGGATCAGCGCCTGTGGTTATTTCGTTGGCGATGGAGTTAAGCATTTAAAAACTAACAACCGTTATGTGAACGTGCGGGGGCTTTCGGAAAAAGAAGTTCGCGCAGATACGGCTGAATTAACCATTGCGATTAACTTTAAGGGCAATGTTCCCGGCGAGCTTTTCCCAAAACTGGAAGACGCGCAGAAAAAAATTGTTGCCGAACTCAACGCTCAGGGGATTAGCAGCACAGAGATAAACCTGGGCCAATGGACAAGCAAGCGAACGGACTCCTTTTATCTCAAAGATGATCCAACGATGCCTCGCTATAATGCCGACGGGTCAGTGACGATAAAAACCCATAACGTTGCTGCCGTCGAAAAAGTCGTCGCTAAACTAAACGAACTGCAAGTCGCCACGGATGGTGCTATCGCTGATAGCAAAATCGCCTATCGTTTTAATGGCATTGGCGCACTTCGCGCTGAGATGATTGCCGCCGCGACAAAAGACGCACGCAACGCAGCATTACAGTTTGCGACGGATTCAGGTAGTCAGGTGGGGTCAATCAGCGATGCTTCGCAAGGGGTGTTCCAGATCTTCGCCAGTGGCAGTGATGAAGATGATCCTACGGCGATTAATAAAACGGTGCGCGTGGTAACGACCGTAACCTATGCGTTGCAGGATTAATCACTTTTCTCCGGCGGGACGCTACACCCTCTGTTCCGCCAGACTTTTCTCATATCCACAGAGTATCCAGGTGCGCTCCCTGCCCCTCACGTATATACTTTTGCTCTTTCGATATCATTCATATCAATATCATGCAAAAGAAATCAATTTACGTTGCCTACACGGGCGGAACCATCGGGATGCAGCGTTCCGAGCAGGGTTATATTCCAGTGTCAGGTCATCTGCAACGCCAGTTGGCGTTGATGCCGGAATTCCATCGCCCGGAGATGCCAGATTTCACTATTCATGAATATACGCCGCTAATGGATTCTTCCGATATGACGCCGGAAGACTGGCAGCATATCGCTGAAGACATTAAAGCGCACTATAACGAGTACGATGGTTTTGTCATTCTGCACGGCACCGATACCATGGCATATACCGCCTCTGCACTGTCGTTCATACTGGAGAATCTTGGTAAACCGGTCATTGTGACAGGGTCACAAATCCCGTTAGCCGAGCTACGCTCTGACGGACAAATCAATCTGCTGAATGCGTTGTACGTTGCTGCTAACTACCCGATCAACGAAGTAACGCTGTTTTTTAATAACCGCCTGTATCGCGGAAACCGAACCACTAAAGCCCATGCCGATGGTTTTGATGCCTTTGCTTCCCCCAATCTTCCACCGTTACTGGAAGCAGGTATCCATATTCGTCGTTTGAATACACCACCCGCCCCGCACGGTGATGGAGAACTGATCGTTCATCCAATTACGCCACAACCGATCGGCGTGGTGACAATTTATCCGGGGATCTCTGCCGATGTTGTGCGTAATTTCCTGCGCCAACCGGTTAGGGCGTTGATTCTTCGCTCTTACGGCGTGGGTAATGCGCCGCAAAACAAAGCTTTCCTGCAAGAATTACAGGAGGCCAGCGATCGCGGTATCGTGGTGGTTAATCTGACGCAATGTATGTCCGGTAAAGTGAATATGGGGGGATATGCCACCGGTAACGCCCTCGCCCACGCCGGCGTTATTGGCGGCGCGGATATGACTGTGGAAGCCACTCTCACCAAGCTGCACTATCTACTTAGCCAGGGACTGGATACTGAAACCATTCGCAAGGCTATGAGCCAAAACCTACGCGGCGAGCTGACGCCGGATGATTAAGCAACTGTCTTGTTCGGGTTTCAGATGAGTGGCTCAGTGTATGCGCCAAACGCTTAATCACGGGCTATAAACCCCAGGAGACAACAGGCTGCATACACATTGCCAAATCTAATCGCTGTTATATTAACCAATTTTCAAGATACAAGGAGATTGCAATGCCCCATCGCGCCCTGTTACTGGTCGATTTACAAAATGATTTCTGTGCCGGTGGCGCGCTCGCCGTGCCAGAAGGTGACAGCACTGTGGATGTCGCTAACCGCTTGATTGACTGGTGTCAGTTGCGCGGTGAACCAGTTATCGCCAGTCAGGACTGGCATCCGGCTAATCACGGCAGTTTTGCCAGCCAGCATCAGGTGGAGCCATACAGCCAGGGGACGCTCGACGGTTTGCCGCAAACATTCTGGCCTGAACACTGCGTGCAGAGCAGTGAAGGCGCGCAATTACATCCGTTACTCAATCAAAATGCGATCGCAGCAGTGTTCCATAAAGGCGAAAACCCTTTAGTTGACAGTTACAGTGCTTTTTTTGATAACGGACGTCGGCAGAAAACCGCGCTCGATGGCTGGTTACGCGACCATGAAATCAATGAATTGATCGTTATGGGGCTGGCTACTGACTATTGTGTGAAGTTTACCGTGCTGGACGCGTTGCAGTTAGGTTATAGCGTGAGCGTGATTACCGATGGCTGTCGTGGCGTAAATATTCAGCCGCAGGACAGTGCACACGCATTTATGGAGATGTCAGCGGCTGGAGCAACACTGTACACGCTGGCGGACTGGGAAGAGACGCAGGGATAATTTTGCTGGCCTACGATTCAGTACTGACGTTGTAGGCCAGATAAGACACATCAACGGCGCATCTGGCGTGCTCGTAGTTAAATCAAACAATCAACTCGTAACAGTAAAGATTATCCCTCTCTTCATAAACGTCTGATAAAGGGAACAAATCTCTTACTTAAACATGGCTATCGGCTTTGCCGAGATACCAAAATCTTCTTTCAACTGTTGTTTGCTCTTCATGACCATCTGACCGTTAGTGTCGATTGTCATATGCTGCGCATCGGTATTGTTTCGGGCCTGCCATAACATCACCAGTTGCAGGCAGTTCTCTTTTTGTTCTTCAGTCAGCGCAACACCATCTGGCCATTTTCCCAGTTCAACGGCAGTCGATAAACGCTGGTAAACCTCAGGCGTCATGCTGTTGATTATTTCATCAAGATCCATAATTTTCCCGCTCCTGTGGAATAAGTTGCTGAATCGTTTTTTCAACCGTTGATTTCTTCGCCATTTTCGTCATCAGTAAAGCGCAATGATGCCGAGTTAACACAATAACGTTCGCCTGTGGGTTGCGGGCCGTCGGGAAAGACGTGCCCCAGATGGGCATCACAGTTTCCGCAACGAATTTCTATCCGCTGCATACCATGTGACAAGTCTTTGATATAACGGATCGAATCTTCACTCACCGGCTCATAAAAACTGGGCCAGCCACAGCCTGAATCATACTTGGTTTGGGAGTGAAACAGAGGTGCATCGCAAATCAAACAGTGGTAAACACCGCCGCGCTTGTTATGCAGTAAACGTCCAGTGAATGGCGGCTCCGTCCCGTGATTCTGAGTCACGTAAAACTGCATCTCGGACAAATTTTTTTTCAGTTCTTCTGCCGAAGGTTTGTTAGCCATTTGCTCACATCTCACTTTAATCACGCTCACATTACGTGACTTATTCTAACAAAACATTAACACCTACTGGCAAAATTTTGTCCTAAACTTGATCTCGACGAAATAGCTGCACCTAAATCGTGATGAAAATCACATTTTTATCATAATTGCCCTTTAAAATTCTGGGCGCCGCCCTCATGTGGTTTCAAGCCCAAAGGAAGAGTGAGGCGAGTCAGTCGTGTAATGCCAAGGCACAGGATTGATTTGTCGCAATGATTGACACGATTCCGCTTGACGCTGCGTAAGGTTTTTGTAATTTTACAGGCAACCTTTTATTCACTAACAAATAGCTGGTGGAATATATGACTATCAAAGTAGGTATCAACGGTTTTGGCCGTATCGGTCGCATTGTTTTCCGTGCTGCTCAGAAACGTTCTGACATTGAGATCGTTGCAATCAACGACCTGTTAGACGCTGATTACATGGCATACATGCTGAAATATGACTCCACTCACGGTCGTTTCGACGGCACCGTTGAAGTGAAAGACGGTCATCTGATCGTAAACGGTAAAAAAATCCGTGTTACCGCTGAACGTGATCCGGCTAACCTGAAATGGGACGAAGTTGGTGTTGACGTTGTCGCTGAAGCAACTGGTCTGTTCCTGACTGACGAAACTGCTCGTAAACACATCACCGCTGGTGCGAAAAAAGTGGTTATGACTGGTCCGTCTAAAGACAACACTCCGATGTTCGTTAAAGGCGCTAACTTCGACAAATATGCTGGCCAGGACATCGTTTCTAACGCTTCCTGCACCACCAACTGCCTGGCTCCGCTGGCTAAAGTTATCAACGATAACTTCGGCATCATCGAAGGTCTGATGACCACCGTTCACGCTACTACCGCTACTCAGAAAACCGTTGACGGCCCGTCTCACAAAGACTGGCGCGGCGGCCGTGGCGCTTCCCAGAACATCATCCCGTCCTCTACCGGTGCTGCTAAAGCTGTAGGTAAAGTACTGCCAGAACTGAATGGCAAACTGACTGGTATGGCGTTCCGTGTTCCGACTCCGAACGTATCCGTAGTTGACCTGACCGTTCGTCTGGAAAAAGCTGCAACTTACGAGCAGATCAAAGCTGCCGTTAAAGCTGCTGCTGAAGGCGAAATGAAAGGCGTTCTGGGCTACACCGAAGATGACGTAGTATCTACCGATTTCAACGGCGAAGTTTGCACTTCCGTGTTCGATGCTAAAGCGGGTATCGCTCTGAACGACAACTTCGTGAAACTGGTATCCTGGTACGACAACGAAACCGGTTACTCCAACAAAGTTCTGGATCTGATCGCTCACATCTCCAAATAAGTTGAGATGACTCTGTGATCTAAAAAGAGCGACTTCGGTCGCTCTTTTTTTTACCTGATGAAATGAAGTTAAAGGACTGCGTCATGATTAAGAAAATTTTTGCCCTTCCGGTCATCGAACAAATTTCCCCTGTCCTCTCCCGTCGTAAACTGGATGAACTGAACCTTATTGTGGTCGATCATCCCCAGGTAAAAGCCTCTTTTGCATTACAGGGCGCACACCTTCTTTCCTGGAAACCTACAGGTGAAGAAGACGTTCTGTGGTTGAGTAATAACACGCCGTTTAAAAATGGCGTCGCCATTCGCGGCGGCGTGCCGGTTTGTTGGCCGTGGTTTGGTCCGGCAGCACAGCAAGGTCTGCCTGCTCACGGTTTTGCCCGCATTCTGCCGTGGACGCTGAAATCGCACAGTGAAGATGCCGATGGCGTAGCGCTGACTTTTGAACTGACACAAAGCGACGAGACGAAAAAATACTGGCCGCACGACTTTACGCTGTTAGCGCATTTCCGCGTGGGTAAGACTTGTGAAATTGATCTTGAAGCGCACGGCGAATTTGAAACCACCTCTGCCCTGCATACCTACTTTAACGTGGGTGATATTGCTAAGGTGAGCGTCAGTGGCCTGGGCGATCGCTTCATTGATAAAGTCAATGACGCGAAAGAAGGCACTTTGACCGGGGGGATTCAGACATTCCCGGATCGTACCGATCGCGTGTATCTGAATCCGCAAGATTGTAGTGTGATTAATGACGAAGCGTTGAATCGCATTATTACCATTGGTCACCAGCATCATCTGAACGTTGTTGGCTGGAATCCAGGTCCGGCGCTTTCAGTCAGCATGGGCGATATGCCAGATGACGGCTACAAAACCTTTGTCTGCGTAGAAACCGCTTACGCCTCTGAAGCACAAAAAACGTCCAAAGATATGCCCTCTCGTCTGGCACAATCCATCCGCGTTGCCAAACGCTAATCTGCGCTAGTTTTGTGTGCCGGATGCGATGTATCCGGCACTGCTCAGCATCACACCATATCCAGCGCAGTTTTTACTTTTGGTGCCGGATACGCTTTGTCCAGCATCGCTAATTCTTCTGGCGAAAGCACAATCTCCAGCACAGCCGCATTTTGTTGAACATGCGCGATAGTTGCCGCTTTTGGAATCGCCATCACGCCTTGATGGCTGATTACCCACGCCAGCAGAACTTGCGCCGCGCTGACATTGTGGGCATGTGCGATTTCGTTGACGACCGCGTTTTTTAGCAGTCCATTGCGCAACCGCCCAGCCTGGGCTAACGGGCTGTAAGCCATCACCGGCATCTGCTGTTGCTGGCACCAGGGGAGTAAATCGAACTCAATACCCCGTGAGCCAAGATGATAAAGCACCTGATTAGTCGCACACTGATTTCCCCCCGGCACCTGCCAGAGCTCCTGCATATCGGCATAATCAAGATTAGAAACGCCCCAGCGGCGGATTTTGCCCTGGGCGATCAATTTTTCCATCGCGGCAACAGTTTCTTCAAAAGCGAAACTGCCAGACCAGTGTAATAAATAAAGATCGAGATAATCGGTATTAAGACGGCGTAAGCTGGCTTCGCAGGCATTAATCGCTTTTTGTCCGCCAGCATTCCACGGATAGACCTTAGAGACGAGAAAGGCCTTATCACGCAGGCCAGTTAATGCTTCACCAACTACCTTTTCAGCACCACCGTCCGCATACATTTCGGCGGTATCAATGAGGGTTAAACCGAGTTCAATGCCCGCGCGCAGTGCAGCGACTTCTGTTTTGCGCTGACTGACATCTTCGCCCATAAACCATGTTCCCTGCCCTATGGCTGGCACTGAGTCCCCATCACTAAACTGAATCATTTTTTGTTGCATTGTTTCCTCCCAGGTTACGCACCACCGTAATGCAAAACAGGGCGTGACGCCCTGTTTTTATGCACAAAATGCCCTGGAAAGATGCACTATCAGAATTTGTAGGTGATCCCGGTCGAAATCAGACCTGTCCAGGACTTATCAACCATCGGGCTATCGGTAACTTCATCGGACAGACGGGTGTAGCGCGCAGTACCGTAAATGCTCCAGTCGCCCATGAAGTTGTAGTTGGCGCTCAGTTCCAGATACGGACTCCAGCTATCATTCGGGTTATAGCCACGCAGACCGCTGCGCGCAGACTCTTTACGCGATACGCCATAATAGTATTCGTTATGGTTTTCGCTGTTCCACTGCACACCGATACCCGGGGTCAGAGTCAGACCACCGTTAGTGTAACGGTACAACCAGGCCGTATCCCAGACGATACCGTTGCTGTTATCCAGTGTGTCGGCTGCCAGAGAGGTACGCAGATAACCGTACTGGGTAAAGTGAGCGTAGGACAGACCGGCCATCATAGTGCTCTTACGGTCATCCAGGTGGCGCATCTGGTGGTTGCCACTGTCTTTAGCTTTGAAGTAGAGCGGCGACCAGTAAGCGGTAATCGAAAGTTTATCCGTTGCATCGTTCCACAGGTAGTAACCACCACCTAAGCCACGGAACCAGAAGTTATCGCCTTCATAGTTGATTACCGGTACTGGGTAAACATCGGTATCGTAATCTTTATAAGGGTGTTCAACGACACCTACGCCTGCGCCCAGGGAAAATTTACCTTCAGCGTGTGCTACGCCTGCAGACGTTGCGATAAGCACTCCAAGTGCCAGAAGTTTGAGTTTGGTCACAATTAATCATTCCTTAAACAAATGTTTAGCGGGCGACAAAGTTTACCCGTTAATACATCGAAACCCAACCTTTTTACATTTTCATTTCTAAAGGTAACTGTTTAATTTTCCTGACGCTGGTGACATCAGGCTTACACCTGAATGAATTTTGCATTACCGACGGCAATATTCTTTACATTAGTTATGCAATTTTTATGGGTGAGTTGTTGATATGCCATTGAAATCCAGAAAGCCGTGCAGGCAAGTTTTCCATTTGCCATCTACGCTTAATTTTGAAGGTGTATCACCGGGCACGTTCTTCTCGCAGTCGGTAAGATGGCATGAGAGTTGCTGTGTTTTAGCAAGAGACGTCGTTCAGTTTACCTCTTCCGGGAGCCTCTACTATTCATATGAACGGCTCTTAACCTGTGCTAAAAAACGAAAGGACGGCATACCATGAATATATTCGATCACTATCGCCAGCGATATGAAGCTGCCAAGGACGAAGAGTTCACACTGCAGGAGTTTCTTACCACTTGTCGGCAAGATCGCAGTGCTTATGCCAACGCGGCTGAGCGGCTACTGATGGCTATTGGTGAGCCTGTCATGGTCGATACAGCCCAGGAACCCAGACTTTCTCGACTCTTCTCGAACCGGGTCATCGCACGTTATCCGGCGTTTGAAGAGTTTTACGGCATGGAAGACGCGATTGAACAGATTGTCTCTTATCTGAAACACGCGGCTCAGGGGCTGGAAGAGAAGAAACAAATTCTGTATCTGCTGGGGCCTGTGGGTGGAGGGAAATCGTCGCTTGCGGAGCGACTGAAATCATTAATGCAACTCGTGCCTATTTATGTATTGAGCGCCAATGGTGAGCGCAGCCCGGTCAACGATCATCCGTTCTGTCTGTTCAATCCACAGGAAGATGCGCAGATCCTCGAAAAAGAGTACGGCATTCCGCGCCGCTACCTCGGCACTATCATGTCGCCGTGGGCCGCGAAGCGCCTGCATGAATTTGGTGGCGATATCACTAAATTTCGGGTTGTGAAGGTCTGGCCGTCGATTCTACAACAAATTGCCATCGCTAAAACGGAGCCCGGCGATGAGAACAACCAGGATATCTCAGCGCTGGTAGGGAAAGTCGATATTCGTAAGCTCGAACACTACGCGCAGAACGATCCAGACGCCTATGGTTATTCCGGTGCGCTGTGTCGCGCCAACCAGGGGATCATGGAATTTGTCGAGATGTTTAAAGCACCGATTAAAGTGCTGCATCCTCTGTTGACCGCCACCCAGGAAGGCAACTACAACGGGACGGAAGGTATCTCCGCCCTGCCGTTCAACGGGATTATTCTCGCCCACTCGAACGAATCCGAATGGGTCACTTTCCGTAACAATAAAAACAACGAGGCCTTCCTCGACCGTGTCTATATCGTGAAGGTGCCGTACTGCTTGCGCATTTCCGAAGAGATTAAAATCTACGAGAAATTACTTAATCATAGTGAACTGACTCACGCACCATGCGCACCTGGCACGCTGGAAACTCTGTCACGTTTTTCCATTCTTTCGCGTCTGAAAGAGCCAGAAAACTCCAGCATTTATTCAAAGATGCGCGTTTATGATGGCGAAAGTCTAAAAGATACCGATCCGAAAGCCAAATCGTATCAGGAGTATCGGGATTACGCGGGCGTCGATGAAGGGATGAACGGTCTGTCCACACGTTTTGCGTTTAAAATCCTCTCTCGCGTGTTCAACTTCGATCACGTGGAAGTGGCAGCTAACCCGGTCCATCTGTTCTACGTTCTTGAACAGCAGATTGAGCGCGAGCAGTTCCCGCAAGAGCAGGCAGAACGCTATCTGGAGTTCCTGAAAGGTTATCTGATCCCGAAATATGCCGAGTTTATCGGCAAAGAGATCCAGACGGCTTATCTGGAGTCTTATTCCGAATATGGACAGAACATTTTCGATCGTTATGTCACCTATGCGGTATTTCTGGATCCAGGATCAGGAGTATCGCGACCCGGATACCGGTCAGTTGTTTGATCGCGAGTCGCTGAACGCCGAACTGGAGAAAATCGAAAAACCAGCGGGGATCAGCAATCCGAAAGATTTCCGTAACGAGATTGTCAACTTCGTGCTGCGCGCCAGAGCAAATAACAGCGGACGCAATCCGAACTGGACCAGTTATGAAAAACTGCGCACGGTTATTGAGAAAAAAATGTTTTCCAATACCGAAGAATTACTGCCAGTCATTTCGTTTAACGCTAAAACCTCAACCGACGAGCAGAAGAAACACGACGATTTTGTCGACCGTATGATGGAGAAAGGCTACACCCGTAAACAGGTGCGTTTACTGTGCGAATGGTATTTGCGCGTACGTAAATCCTCTTAACAACCATGGCCCGGAGCACATGCTCATGGGCCTACAACGACAGCGAACCGTAGGCCGGATAAGCGAAGCGTGTCCGGCAATACAGGTGCAGCATACAGTTGGCAAATGCAGTACGGGGGGCATATGACCTGGTTTATTGACCGGCGTCTGAACGGCAAAAACAAAAGCATGGTGAATCGCCAGCGTTTTTTACGCCGTTATAAAGCGCAAATTAAACAGTCGATCTCCGAGGCCATTAATAAGCGTTCGGTGACTGACGTCGACAGCGGCGAGTCCGTCTCCATTCCAACGGAAGATATTAGCGAACCGATGTTTCATCAGGGGCGTGGCGGCCTGCGCCATCGCGTTCACCCGGGTAACGACCATTTCATCCAGAACGATCGCATTGAACGTCCCCAGGGCGGCAGCGGCGGTTCCGGTAGTGGTCAGGGCCAGGCTAGTCAGGACGGTGAAGGTCAGGATGAATTTGTCTTCCAGATTTCGAAAGACGAATATCTCGACCTGCTGTTTGAAGATTTAGCCTTACCGAATTTAAAACAGAACCAGCAACGCCAATTGACCGAGTTTAAAACGCATCGGGCGGGTTATACCGCTAACGGCGTTCCGGCCAATATCAGCGTGGTGCGTTCATTGCAAAACTCACTGGCGAGACGTACCGCGATGACCGCAGGTAAACGGCGGGAACTTCATGCTCTGGAAGAAGATTTGGCAATCATCAGCAACAGTGAACCTGCGCAATTGCTGGAAGAGGAACGGCTACGCAAAGAGATTGCCGAATTACGCGCCAAAATTGAACGCGTTCCGTTCATCGACACCTTCGATTTACGTTATAAGAACTACGAAAAACGACCCGATCCCTCCAGTCAGGCGGTAATGTTTTGTCTGATGGACGTTTCTGGTTCAATGGATCAATCCACCAAAGATATGGCCAAACGTTTTTATATTTTGCTGTATCTGTTCCTGAGCAGAACTTACAAGAACGTGGAGGTCGTTTACATCCGCCACCATACCCAGGCGAAAGAAGTCGATGAACATGAGTTTTTCTACTCGCAGGAAACGGGTGGCACCATTGTTTCCAGCGCTCTGAAACTGATGGATGAGGTGGTGAAAGAGCGTTATAACCCGGCACAATGGAATATTTATGCCGCGCAGGCGTCGGACGGTGATAACTGGGCCGATGACTCTCCGCTTTGCCATGAAATTCTGGCGAAAAAATTGTTGCCCGTTGTTCGTTATTACAGCTATATCGAAATTACCCGTCGCGCTCATCAGACATTGTGGCGGGAATATGAGCATCTGCAATCTACATTCGAAAACTTTGCGATGCAGCATATCCGCGATCAGGATGATATTTATCCGGTGTTTCGCGAACTATTTCATAAACAAAATGCAACTACTAAAGACTAAAACCATCAGCCAGGTCATTATTCCCTGGCTGATTTTTAGTTAATTGTAAATACAGTTATTTATTATCTACATTAGCTTACAAACAACTTAAATATAACAGCGTAACCTTTACAGAACTTAGTTTCATGAAACAATCATTCGGAAAAATGATTCTGTTAGCACGCTTTTCTCAATGCTATACTTTAATTCTTTTTTACTGATAATGATAATTGATCCCGGTCAAAACTCCATTTCTCTGCAATCAATAAAATCGACTACTCAGATTGCTCTCCTTTTTTATGGTTCCCATGGGTACACAAAAATTAAAAGCACACAGCTTTTTTATTTTCAGCTTACTATTGACATTAATTTTATTTTGCATTACCACCTTATATAATGAAAACGCCAATATAAAGCTCATCCCTCAGATGAACTACCTGATGGTCGTTGTGGCTTTATTTTTCCTTAACGCCGTCATTTTCCTTTTCATGTTAATGAAGTATTTTACTAATCGAGATATTTTCCCAACCCTAATTTTAAGTCTTGCTTTTTTAAGTGGCCTTGTCTATTTAACTGAAACGATCGTTATTATTCACAAGCCTATCAGCGATAGTACGCTGATCCAGACGAAATCGAATGACGTTTCCATTTTCTATCTTTTTCGCCAACTAAGTTTTATTAGCTTAGCATCGCTGGCTCTTTTCTGTTATGACCGAAACAGCATTCTGACAAACAACAAGAAAAAAACCTGCATCCTGTTGCTGGCACTAATACCTTTTATGTTGTTTCCATTACTGGCGCACAACCTGAGCAGTTATAATCCTGACTATGCCTTATATGTCGTAGATTACTGCCCGAATAATAATACTGCGAGTTGGGGTATTAACTACACCAAGATTCTGGTTTGTCTGTGGGCATGTTTACTATTTTTTATTATCACACGGACAGGTTTAGCGAGCGAACTTTGGCCGTCAATCGCGTTATTATGTCTGGCCTCACTCTGTTGTAACTTGTTGCTACTGACTCTGGATGAATATAATTACACCATCTGGTATATCAGCCGCGGTATTGAGGTTTCCAGTAAACTGTTTGTGGTTTCTTTCCTGATTTATAACATTTTTCAGGAACTACAACTTGCCAGTAAACTGGCGGTTTATGATGTACTGACCAATATTTATAACCGCCGTCACTTTTTCAACAGTGTAGAGTCATTACTCTCTCGCCCTGTTGTGAAGGATTTTTGTATCATGCTGGTAGATATTAACCAGTTCAAACGCATAAATGCTCAGTGGGGTCATCATGTGGGCGATAAAGTTCTGGTTTCAATTGTCGATATTATCCAGCAAAGTATCCGCCCCGATGACATCTTCGCGCGTCTGGAAGGTGAAGAGTTCGGTTTACTATTTACCGAATTGAATGCTGCCCAGGCAAAAATTATCGCCGATCGGGTGCGTAAAAATGTCGAACTACTGACCGGTTTTAGTAATAGATATAATGTCCCTGAACAAATGACCATCAGCATTGGCTGTGTTTTTTCCACTGGCGACACGCGTAATATCTCGCTTGTCATGACGGAAGCTGATAAAGCGTTACGAGAAGCGAAAAATGATGGTGGCAACAAAGTGATTATTCATTATATTTGAGTGCAAAATTATTCACAGCCATGCGTTTTGCGTGGCTTTGGCATACAATTTATTATCAATACCCCTAAATTTCCCCTCCCCAGCGGCGCAGAGATGAGTATAATTAGCGCCCCTGTACCAGGCCGCAATCGAACTTTATCTGGTTTTCTCGTTTCACTAACCGAAGGAGTGCCATTTATCATGAAATTGCACCATAGAATGCTCCGGCATTTTATCGCCGCAAGTGTCATTGTGCTGACATCTTCCTTCCTTATTTTTGAACTTGTCGCCAGCGACAGGGCAATGAGTGCTTATTTGCGCTATATCGTCCAGAAAGCAGATTCCTCCTTTCTCTACGACAAGTATCAAAATCAGAGTATCGCCGCACATGTGATGCGCGCGCTTGCTGCGAAACAGTCTGAAGTGTCGCCAGAACAGCGACGTGCCATCTGTGAAGCTTTTGAATCTGCCAACAATACCCATGGCTTAAACCTGACAGCCCATACTTACGCGGGTTTACACGGAACATTGCAGACTGCATCCACTGACTGCGACACGATTGTGGAAGCTGCGGCGCTATTACCGGCATTTGATCAGGCAGTTGAAGGCAACCGCCATCAGGATGATTATGGTTCCGGTCTTGGCATGGCCGAAGAGAAATTTCACTATTATCTCGATCTCAATGACCGCTATGTCTATTTTTATGAGCCAGTCAATGTTGAATACTTCGCGATGAATAACTGGTCCTTCCTGCAATCAGGAAGCATTGGCATTGATCGTAAAGATATTGAAAAAGTGTTTACCGGACGTACTGTGTTATCGAGCATTTACCAGGATCAGCGTACTAAACAGAACGTGATGAGTTTGCTGACACCGGTTTATGTTGCAAGGCAGTTAAAAGGTATTGTACTGCTGGATATTAATAAGAATAATCTACGAAATATCTTTTACACTCATGATCGCCCTCTCCTCTGGCGTTTTCTTAATGTCACGCTAACCGATACAGATTCGGGACGGGACATTATTATCAACCAGAGCGAAGATAACCTGTTTCAGTATGTCAGTTACGTCCACGACTTACCTGGCGGTATTCGCGTTTCGTTATCCATTGATATTCTTTACTTTATCACGTCTTCGTGGAAAAGCGTTCTGTTCTGGATTTTGACAGCGTTAATTTTGCTGAATATGGTCCGGATGCACTTCCGCTTGTACCAGAACGTGACGCGCGAAAATATCAGTGATGCGATGACCGGACTGTATAATCGCAAAATATTAACGCCTGAACTGGAGCAGCGTTTGCAGAAACTGGTGCAATCCGGTTCTTCTGTCATGTTTATTGCAATTGACATGGACAAGTTAAAGCAAATTAATGACACCCTTGGTCATCAGGAGGGCGATTTAGCGATTACATTATTAGCCCAGGCGATTAAGCAGTCGATTCGTAAAAGCGATTATGCCATCCGTCTCGGTGGCGATGAATTTTGCATCATTCTGGTCGATTCGACGCCGCAAATTGCCGCGCAACTGCCTGAACGTATCGAAAAACGCCTGCAACATATCGCGCCGAAGAAAGAGATCGGCTTCTCTTCCGGTATTTACGCGATGAAAGAAAACGATACGTTACATGATGCGTATAAAGCTTCTGATGAACGTTTATATGTCAATAAGCAGAACAAAAACAGCCGTTCATGATAATCTTCTGTGGTTATTTGGTTATAATTCCAGGAGCGTGAAATGACTGAAATGACTAAAGGAAGCGTGACGCATCAGCGGTTAATCGCTTTATTATCACAAGAAGGTGCTAACTTCCGCATCGTTACCCACGAAGCGGTAGGTAAATGCGAAGCGGTGTCAGAAATTCGTGGCACCGCTTTGGGTCAGGGAGCTAAAGCACTGGTGTGTAAAGTCAAAGGTAATGGCGTAAATCAGCATGTTCTGGCGATCCTCGCAGCCGATCAACAGGCTGATCTTAGTAAACTCGCCAGTCACATCGGTGGGCTACGCGCTTCGCTGGCCAGCCCGGCGGAAGTCGATGAACTGACAGGCTGTGTCTTTGGCGCTATCCCCCCCTTCAGCTTCCACCCAAAACTCAAACTGGTTGCCGACCCACTACTCTTTGAGCGATTCGATGAGATTGCCTTCAACGCAGGCATGCTGGATAAATCTGTAATTCTGAACACCACAGATTACTTGCGCATTGCGCAACCAGAACTGGTCAAATTCCGCCGTACTGCGTAACTAGCTGGTCCGTTCAATAAGCAGAACGGACAGTACTAACACAACTGCAATGGCAAAAAACGTGACGTGATAATCAGTGTCTCAACGAGCATTTGATCGTTCATGGTTTTCCCCCAGAAGATACCTGTTTTCACGTTATTGTTAGCGTGTACAAGTGGCAATTTGATGACAATTTGCCTGATTTTTTATGCATAACACGTAATTTTTTTCTGCTTCCTTTCAGCAGCAGGCGTAAAGTAGGCGGGGTTATTATTTTTTGGCAAGGAAACCACGATGTTTGATGTCACTTTGCTGATCCTGCTCGGCTTAGCTGCGCTGGGCTTTATCAGCCACAACACCACTGTCGCCGTTTCAATTCTGGTGTTGATCATTGTCAGCGTCACACCGTTAAGCACCTTTTTTCCGGGATCGAGAAACAGGGACTGAGTATCGGGATAATCATTCTGACCATTGGCGTAATGGCCCCTATTGCCAGCGGAACACTGCCCCCCTCGACACTGATTCACTCGTTTCTGAACTGGAAATCGCTGGTAGCGATTGCCGTGGGAGTGATTGTCTCCTGGCTTGGCGGACGCGGCGTGACGTTAATGGGCAGCCAGCCGCAACTGGTCGCCGGGCTGCTGGTAGGCACAATTTTAGGTGTGGCACTGTTTCGCGGTGTACCGGTCGGCCCGCTTATTGCCGCGGGACTGGTCTCTCTGATCATCGGGAAACAGTAGACTGTTTTCGAACTCAAAACTGGCACAACAAAAAACCAACAGCCACAAAGTGCTATAGTGACGTGGTAAATCATGCGTGAAAGGGAGAACAAACACGATGAATATTCAGTGTAAACGCGTTTATGATCCGGCTGAACAGAGCGATGGTTATCGCGTACTGGTCGACCGCCTCTGGCCGCGTGGTATCAAAAAAACTGATTTAGCATTTGATGAGTGGGATAAAGAGATCACACCATCAACAGAGTTGCGCAAAGCCTTTCACGGAGAAGTGGTCGATTTTAAAACCTTTCGCGAACAATATCTTGCTGAACTGGCGCAACACGAGCCGGAAGGGAAACGGCTGGCGGAAATCGCTCAAAAACAGCCGCTGACCCTGCTCTACTCGGCAAAAAATACCACGCAAAACCATGCACTGGTCCTGGCCGACTGGCTACGCAGCTTGTGATTTTAGCATGGCATCCGGCTGTTATTTTTCACCAGCCGGATGCTCCCGCCGCCATAACGCCCATTCATCAATCGTTTCACCACCCGGCAATTTGCAATTGTTACTGACCCCTTGCGGTGTCTGCACCGGAATGGGCGTACCGCCTTTCTGCTGACAGTAGACCGAAGCCGGATTCGCCATGCCTACCTGCGGCGGTTTTGGCGCATCCGGCTGAGAAGTAGTTGAACACCCTGCCAGAATTAGCAGGCAAGGCAGAGCAAAACTGAGAATTTTCATATATTGATCCCGCACATTTATCTACGCCTTAGAATATCGCGGTATCGTTTTGTTTTGCAGCACTATTTCTTTTACATTCACTTAAAATATATTACAGCTAGTTTCATCTTCGTTGATGATGTTTTATCATGCCTGTAAAGATTAAATAATCAGCATTTTACCCGCAGCATCCTGGAGTTCTTTCGTGTCAGATCAGATCATTGCCCGCGTTTCGCAGTCACTCGCCTCAGAACATTCTCTCGAAAGTCTGGTTCGGCAGCTTCTGGAGATGCTGGAAATGGTCACCGACATGGAGTCGACTTATCTGACAAAAGTGGATATTGACGCGCGCCTGCAACATATTCTGTTCGCCCGTAATAGCCAGAAAATGCACATTCCGGAGAATTTTACTGTCTCGTGGGATTACTCGTTGTGCAAACGCGCCATTGATGAAAACTGTTTTTTCAGCGATGAAGTTCCCGATCGTTGGGGTGACTGCATCGCAGCCCGCAATCTCGGCATCACGACATTCCTGAGCACGCCGGTTCACTTACCGGATGGTTCATTCTATGGCACGCTTTGCGCCGCCAGCAGCGAGAAGCGTCCGTGGAGTGAGCGCGCAGAGCAGGTTTTACAGTTATTCGCCGGGCTGATTGCACAATATATTCAAAAAGAGGCGCTGGTTGAGCAATTACGTGAAGCCAATGCCGCTTTGATTGCGCAGTCGTATACTGACTCTTTAACTGGGCTACCTAATCGGCGGGCGATTTTTGATAACCTGAAGACGCTGTTTTCTCTTGCCCGGCATCTGAAGCGTAAAGCCATGATTGCCTTTATCGACCTGGATAACTTCAAACTAATCAATGACCGTTTTGGCCACAATAGCGGCGATCTGTTTCTTATTCAGGTTGGTGAGCGCCTCAATAAGCTGCATCAAAATGGCGAGATTATTGGTCGTCTCGGCGGCGATGAATTTTTAGTCGTATCTCTGGTTAATGAAAACGCGGATATCCCGTCACTGCGTGAGCGTATTCAACAGCAAATACGTGGAGAATATCACTTGGGCGATATTGAGCTGTTTTATCCTGGTGCCAGTCTTGGCATAGTTGAAGTGGATCCTGAAACAACCGACGCAGACAGTGCCCTGCACGCTGCCGATATCGCGATGTATCAGGAGAAAAAACACAAGAGAAAACACCTTTTATCGCGCATTCAGACAGGCATTCCTGAGGCATATTCACATCCTTTTCTTTGGTGGTAACATGCGAATCGGTATTATCTTTCCCGTCGTAATCTTTATTACGGCAGTCGTATTTTTAGCGTGGTTTTTTATTGGCGGCTATGCGGCCCCAGGGGCATGAAGATGAAAAAAACAACGATTATCATGATGGGCGTGGCGATTATTGTCGTTCTTGGCACCGAGCTGGGATGGTGGTAACACTACGTCGGTAAAAATAGCAAAGGCTGCCTGTCGGCAGCCTTTGTGTTTTTCAGCATTAACTTTTGACTTTTCTGTAGATAAACAACACGACAAGCGCACCAATCACGGCAACAACAAAACTACCAAAGTTAAAGCCATCGACTTTGCCAAAACCAAACAGTGTACTGATCCATCCACCAACTACGGCACCGATAATTCCCAGCAGGATGGTCATAAAGAATCCACCACCATCTTTACCTGGCATGATCCACTTCGCCAGAATACCGGCAATAAGTCCAAAAATAATCCATGACAGAATGCCCATTGTTTCCTCACTTATCTGTTTTGCATTAGCGGGTTAGTCGCTGATAAAAAGCATAGCACAACATAAGAGAAGCAAGAATTGTGATGTGTGTCACAGAGGATTTTTTTGCGATGGCGCTGAATTAGCGCCATCTGACATTAGCAATTATTACCAACCACAAACATCATGTTCGTTTTCCGTGTCATATGAACGCACGGTATTGACAAGATCTTTTATTACTTCAGCCGCCACTTCTGGTACCAGCAAGGTCATCGGCGTCTCTGTTTCGTAATCGACAGAAACACCATTACTGTTATTGGTGACGGTTACGGTATACGTTGCTTTGCCCATGATTCATTTCCCGCTATGAATGACTTTCCGTTGTTTTGCACCTTCCATCAGGACTTCAGGAGCAACGAAGAAGTCAATGTTGAAATAAGTATCGTCAGTCATGGCTTCAATATTGTGCCACTTTTCTGGCGGGAACACCGCGAATTGACCTGCTTCGATGAGGATCACCTGATCAGGTTCTGCGCTGTGTTCATCGGCGTAGCCGAGATATTTGACCGCCCCATGCATAACGGACAGGCGTGGATAAACACCCGGACGCGTTCCTTTATCAAGATGACGTTCGAATATTCCGGCAGGCGCAGTTTGTTTATTCCAGAAAGGTGTTGAGCGCGTATGAATGTAGTTCTGTGGGATTTGCAGCATCCTTTTCCCTCCTTCAGTAAATATGCTGAAAACCATTTATTTCAGCCGTTTCAGAGTACGCCTGATAATTTGCATTTTAAATACCATTTATTGGTTACTTTTTAGCATCATCAAACGGTGAATACAGATGCATTTCAGGAGGGAAGCCCGCAGCATCGCGGGCTGAAAGCATTAAGACTGCAGCGTCGCCAGTCGTGCGGCAAAACCAACAAACATCAGACCAATCAGCGAGTTGCCCACTTTGGCTAGTTTCTTCTTGGTGCGAATGTATTGCGTGACAAATGCACCTGAAATAATCAGGAAGCTCAAATAACAGAAGCTTACCAATTCCAGTGTTGTCGCCAAAATAAAGAATGAAATCCCAGTATGTGGCGCATTGACATCAATAAACTGTACGAAAAACGACACATAGAACAAAATGGCTTTCGGATTGGTCAGACTCAAAATTAATGCGCGCTTGAAGATGGCACCATATTGTGGCTCATCTGATTTAGCCTCGTTATTTTTACCTTTCAGGGTGGCGTAAAGAATTTTACCCCCCAGATAGAGCAAATAAAACGCGCCAAGATAACGTACGATATTGAATAATATCGGTGTGGTCTTAATTAAGGTTGCGACACCAGCCCACGCCAGAAACATCAATACCGCGTCACCGATAAATACACCGCAGGCCGCAAGATAACCGCCTTTCACTCCACTGCTGACGCTATTTTTAAGCACAAACAGGGTATTCGGCCCTGGCACCAACACGATAAAAATGGCACCAACCAGATAGGTCCAGTAATTCAGAACCCCATATTCTGCGAACACATTAACCTCTTTAATTCTCTTTGGATCATGCGCGATTAAAGGTGAATATGCTAACCAATCCGCAACGGCTTAGAAAGGAGAAAATCAGGTTTTAACCTGACAATAACTGGACAATTGAATTGTTATTCATGCCTGGTCCAGTGAAAAATTCGGATAGTGTTGGGAAAAATACTGGCGTAAAAACTCTACCGTTATCCGCACCTTCGCTGACATCGCCAGCCTTGATACATATACCGCCCAGACATTCGCTGGCTGGTAATATTCCGGTAGCACTTGCGCTAAATGACCACTGGCAATATTTTCACTGACATCCCACCAGGAGCGCAGCGCAATCCCCTGGCCATCGAGGCACCACTGATGCACAATTTCCCCATGGTTAGACAACATCGGCCCGGTAACTTTAATCGTATGCTGCCCTTCTTTATTGCACAATTGCCAGACACCAAACCTGGCAGCGATTGAAGAAGTGATTACTCACGGGCCAAAAACACCGGATATGAAAGGCAATGCCACCACGCCACAATTTACTGACGCTATTTGCAAAATTATTTTGCGTTAAGGTCAAACCAGTTTATTTGAACCGACTGGTGTTGGATTTGTAGTTTATCCGAAGCCGGATGCAGCGCATAACGCACCTTGTCCGGCTTACGCACGTTTTATTGCGGATATTCCTGCAATAAATTGTGTAATGCTTCCGCCATCAGCGCACCACGCCAGCCGGAAATCAGCTCTGGCAAATTATTCTGTGGTTTTAATTTCCAGTGCCAGTTCAGCAGTTGGTTGATTTGCCGACGCGATGCCAGCAATTCGACGCTGATCTTGTGCGTTTCACTCACGTCAGTAATCAGCGACTTAATCGCTTTAAACGCTTTGCGATAACCGGGCATATCCATCAGGTTAAGCATCGGCTGCGGCAAGGCCTCTTCTGGCAATGCCTGCGCTTTCTCTACCAGCGCCAGCAACGTCTTACCGTGGAAGCGGATTTCGCTACCGGATAAGCCCAGGCTATCCAGCTCGCCCAGACTGCCCGGCATATAACGCGCTACCGACCACAAATGCTCTTCACGCACGACAAAGTTCACCGCCAGATCGCGCTCCCGAGCCTTACGCAGCCGCCAGTCGGCTAGCAGTTGCAGACAGGCGAGTTGGCGCGTGCGTAATTGCCAGGCATTGGTGATATCACGCCATGCGTCTTCTGGCGCAACGATCTCCTGACGACGCGTTTGCATCAGGCGGCATTCATCCAGTGCCGCAGGTAGCCAACCAGAGGCTTCCGTTTCAACCATCAGCTTTGCGGCGATCGGTAACAGATACCAGACGTCCGCCGCCGCGTATTCGCATTGACGCTCGGTTAGCGGTCTGGCCAGCCAGTCGGTGCGCGATTCGCTCTTGTCGAGCGTAACGCCGGAATACTCTTCCACCATAGAGGCAAAGCCCCATGACATCGGGCGTCCACAGAATGCGGCGAGGATTTGCGTGTCAATCAGAGGTTGTGGTAACTCACCAAAGACATTGAGGAACACTTCCAGATCTTCACTGCCCGCATGGAGAAATTTGGTGATGGAAGGATCGCGCAGGATCGCTTTCAGCGGTGACCAGTCGGTGATCCCGAGTGGATCGATTAGCGCCAGATGTTCGCCATCAAAAAGTTGAATCAACCCAAGTTGCGGGTAATAGGTGCGCGTACGTACAAATTCAGTATCCAGGGCTATCGCCGGAAAGGCACGGACGGCTTCACACAAAGAAGCCAGCGCATCGTCCGTGGTAATCATTTGGTAATTCAAATTGTATTCTCTTTAGTGGGCGTCAAAAAAAACGCCGGATTAACCGGCGTCTGACGACTGACTTAACGCTCAGGCTTTATTGTCCACTTTGCCGCGCGCTTCGTCACGTAATTCTCGTCGCAAAATTTTTCCGACGTTAGATTTCGGTAACTCATCACGAAACTCCACCAGCTTCGGTACTTTATAGCCTGTGAGCTGACGGCGGCAAAAAGTCACCAGTGATTCTTCCGTGAGTGACGAGTCTTTTTTCACCACGAAGATTTTCACCGCTTCACCGCTGGAACCGGAAGGTACGCCAACAGCCGCCACTTCCTGTACACCTGGGTGCTGCATGACCACATCTTCAATCTCATTGGGGTAGACGTTAAAGCCAGAAACCAGAATCATGTCTTTTTTACGATCGACAATGCGCAGGAATCCTTCTTCATCCATCACCGCGATGTCGCCGGTGTGTAACCAGCCATTTTTGATGATTTCATCGGTAGCATCCGGACGCTGCCAGTAGCCCAGCATCACCTGCGGCCCTTTGACACAAAGCTCACCCGGTTGACCCGGCGGTACTTCGTTATCGTCGTCATCAACCAACTTGGCTTCGGTCGACGGCACCGGCAAACCAATGCTACCGCTATGATAATCAATATCATACGGGTTAACGCTGACCAGCGGTGCACACTCGGTCAGGCCATAACCTTCCAGCAGATATTGTCCGGTCAGTTTCACCCAGCGTTCTGCCACCACTTGCTGAACAGGCATCCCACCACCAGCGGAAAGATGCAGACTGGAGAAATCCAGTTGCTGGAATTCTTTATTGTTCAGCAACGCGTTGAACAACGTGTTAACGCCGGTGATCGCGGTAAACGGATATTTCGCCAGCTCTTTCACCAGCCCCGGAATATCACGTGGGTTAGTAATAAGCAGATTCTGCCCGCCCAGTTCGATAAACAGCAGGCAGTTAATGGTCAATGCGAAAATGTGATACAGCGGCAATGCCGTCACCACCAGCTCTTTACCCGGATACAACAGCGGCCCGTAGGTCGCGTTAACCTGTTCCAGATTTGCCAGCATGTTGCGGTGAGTCAGCATTGCGCCTTTCGCCACGCCAGTGGTGCCGCCGGTGTATTGCAGGAAGGCTAAATCTTCCGGCACCAGTTCAGGTTTTACGTACTGCATCCGGTAACCATTATGCAGAGCGCTACGAAATGAAATGGCATCTGGCAGATGATATTTCGGCACCAGACGCTTGATGTATTTAACAACGAAGTTAACCAGCGTCCCTTTCGCCGTAGAAAGCTGATCGCCCATACGAGTCAGAATCACGTGCTGGACAGCGGTTTTATCAACCACTTTTTCCAGGGTATGGGCAAAGTTGGACACGATGACAATCGCAGATGCGCCGCTGTCGTTGAGCTGATGCTCAAGCTCGCGCGGGGTATATAACGGATTGACATTTACGACGATCATCCCGGCGCGCAAAATGCCGAACAGCGCCACCGGATATTGCAATAAGTTAGGCATCATCAGCGCAACGCGATCGCCCTTCTTCAGCCCCAGCCCTTGTTGTAAATACGCGGCGAACGCACGACTGCGCTCTTCCAGTTTGCGGAAGGTCATCACCTCCCCCATATTCACAAACGCGGGCTTGTCGGCATAGCGCGCGACCGATTGCTCAAACATATCTACCAGAGATTGATAACGGTCAGGGTTGATCTCCGTCGGAACATCCGCGGGATAACGGTTAAGCCAAACCTTCTTCAATTCTTCACCTCTAAAATGCGTGTTCGTCGTCATCGCAACCCCAAGTGATATACATGTTATTAACATAATATTAACTCATCATACCAGCTTGATAATTCCCCAACGAAAAGGTTGCGAAGCGCGTCACTATTTATTTTTATCTTTACTCTAAGAATGCAGAAACAGCGGACCAGCCGCTGTTTCTTTTTCTTTAAAAACAAGCAATTATTCAGTTACAACTGTTTGTACTCTTGCAGGGCCGGGATTATACCAGCCCCATCCGCCGTAGCCATAGGGCCAGCCACGGCCACCATAAAACCACGGATCAATCGGCTGCGGCGGCATAATCACCTGCTGGGTTAAATGCCAACGCTTATAACCCGTTACCTGCATAACCATAAATTTATAGGGTGTATTGCCGATTTTACCGTCAACCGTACCGGTGATTGGCCCGACAACCGTCACCAGTTGTCCGCGGAAATCAACTGGATCAAGAAAACCGTTCACATCGGCATAAATGCGCCCGCGAGAAGGTTCCCCCAGCGTCGGCCTGGCTCCGCTATCGAGCGGTACGGTGGCAATTTCCAGACGGGTTTTCCCCTGCTGGTTTTGTACCGCGACCACTTTGCCGCCAAAGCGCGCTTCCTGACCAACATACAATTGCGGCGCGCTCATCACCCGAACTAAATCTTGTTGCGGCGTGGGACTGCTGCCTTTAATGGCATCCGGCACAGTGACACAACCGCTCAACATTAGCGCAAACGTACCTGCCAGTATGCCTTTGATAACATTCTTTTGAACCGCCATGATGCGACTCCTTTTTTTCTCAGGGCATACTCTTAAGATTCATTCTTTGCCCGGAAGTTTCTTCCACGCGACGTTGTTACGCAAATAAACCGGCTCGGCATGTTCCACTGCCACCGTTTTGCCTTCAGCAAAGAGCTGGCAGGCAATCGGCAGCATATCTTCTGCGGCGGGCAGTAACACTTCGCCATCGCGCAAAACCAGCCCGCTCTCTTTACCGAGATCCGGCCAGGCTTGCCAGCCTGTCCCCACCGTCACCCATTCACCGGAAAGCTGCTGCATCCGCTCATGAACGAGTTCTGGTTTGAGTACAGCTTCGGTTTCTTCACCGTGCCAGATACCATTTTCATCACGCTGATATTCGGCCCAGTAAACTTCGCCCATTCGCGCGTCAATGGCCGCCAGCACGCGGGTCGCGCCATTTTTGCGCCATGCCCCTTGCGCCATGGTCATTAGCGTGGAGACGCCAATCATCGGCAGCTCCGCGCCAAGCGCCAGCCCTTGTGCAATACCAATACCGATACGCACACCGGTGAAGCTACCGGGACCACGCCCGTAAGCTAATGCGTTTATGTTAGTCAGGGAGGTTCCGCTGGTGGTCAGGATATCCTGCACCATCGGTAAGATTCGTTGAGTATGTTCACGTGGGCAAAGCTCAAAATGAGCGTTGACAGTGCCGTCATTCCACAGGGCGACAGAGCAGGCCTCTGTCGCGGTATCGATAGCCAGAATTCGCATGGGTCTTCGTGCTTAGATCAATAAAAAGGCGCGCATCATACCATACTCCATCACAAATTACCTGGAGGAAGGTATCGCAAGGAAACGAACCGCACGGGCTATATCACGGGTGCGCGGCGCAGGCGGCAGGCTGGCGAGGAACGTCGCGCCGTAAGGGCGCATCACCAGCCGATTGTCGCAAATCACCAGCACACCGCGATCGTCGGCGTCGCGAATCAGTCGCCCTACCCCCTGTTTGAGAGTAATGACCGCATCTGGCAGTTGCACTTCATCGAACGGGTCGCCACCGCGCAAACGACAATCTTCCATTCGCGCTTTTAGTAGTGGGTCGTCCGGCGAGGTAAACGGCAACTTGTCGATAATCACCAGTGACAGCGTATCGCCGCGCACATCCACCCCTTCCCAGAAACTACTGGTTGCGACAAGAAGCGCGTTACCGGCACTGACAAACTGCTGCAACAATTGCCCTTTACTGGTTTCACCCTGCAACAAAACGGGAAGCGTCATGGTGGCACGGAACTGCTCGGCCAGATCGCGCATCATGGCGTGTGAGGTGCAAAGCATAAAGCAGCGCCCATTGTTGGCTTCGATGAGCGGTCGCAACATTGCTGCCAGTTGCCGTGCGGAACCCGGTTGATTAGTTTGCGGCAGGTTACGCGGCACACAGAGTAACGCCTGGCGGCTGTAATCAAATGGGCTGGGTAACAGCAACGACTCGGCCTGTTCGATGCCAAGCCGGGAGGTAAAATGATGCAGATCGTCATTCACTGACAACGTTGCCGAGGTAAAAATCCAGCTTCCGGGTTTTTGTGCCATTAACTCTTTGAATTTATCCGCCACGCTGAGCGGCGTCAGCGCCAGAGTGAAATGACGTGAGGTGCATTCGTACCAGTAACTGTAGCCCGGTTGGTTGATCTCTTTCAGCCGCTTCAGACGTGTGCGATATAACGTGGCACGTTCAAATGCCGCATCCAGCAACGCGGAACGACCCAGCGACAATTTCGCCACGTCGTAACAGAGTTCAAGCGTGTCATCGAGCAGTAAAAACGCCCGCTGAATTTGCGGATTGGCTAACAATTCGCGCAGATTGCCACGATAACCCGGCTCACCGAGTTGCAGGCGAAAATCCTGCGCACTCTGAGCAAGGCGGTCGGCGCACTTTTGTAACTGTTGAGTGTCTTTTAATTCAGTGCGATAGGCGATGGTGATGTCTTTTGCCAGGTCGAGCAGTTGTCGGCTGGAAAGTGACTGACCAAAGTACTGGCTGGCAATATCCGGCAACTGATGGGCTTCGTCGAAGATCATCACGTCCGCTTCCGGGATCAGTTCGCCAAATCCGCTCTCTTTGACCACCATATCCGCCAGAAACAAATGATGGTTTACCACCACTACATCGGCGTCCATCGCTTTTTTGCGTGCTTTGACCACAAAGCAATCTTTATACATCGGGCAGTCGCTGCCGAGGCAGTTATCGTTAGTGCTGGTGACCAGCGGCCATGCCTGAGAATCTTCCGCAACGCTGACGCAGGTGCTGATATCACCATCGACGGTTTGATTGGACCAGGAGCGTAGCAGGATCACATCGCTTAAGATTTGTACCGGCAGATCGCCGCCCGCCAGCGCCTGCTGTTCGAGACGTTCGAGGCAGAGGTAGTTTGAACGTCCTTTCAACAATGCCACATTGCCGGTGTATTTCAGCGCCTTTGACACCGTCGGCAAATCACGGCTGTAGAGTTGATCTTGTAATGCTTTCGAGCCAGTCGAGATAATGACTTTCTTTTTCGCCCGCAGCGCAGGGGCAAGGTAAGCGTAGGTTTTGCCCGTACCGGTTCCCGCTTCCACCACCAGCGGTTGGCTTTTTTCTATCGCCCCGGTGACGGCTACCGCCATCTGTCGCTGTGGTTCACGCGGCTTAAAGCCTGGTATCGCTTTCGCCAACTGACCGTCTGGTGCAAAATCGTCCGTCACACTACCCCCTGTTGATTTGAACAGGGATTATGTCAGGCCAGGCTATTTTTCGCCAGTTGAAGTGATGACGGCGACTTCACATTGTGGCAGTCTTTGCAGCACAAAAATGGAATGATAATGAGGACAAAATGATGACTATCGTTCGTATAGACGCCGAAGCCCGCTGGTCTGATGTGGTGATCCACAACAACACGCTCTACTACACTGGCGTACCGGAAAACCTCGACGCCGATGCTTTTGAGCAAACGGCAAATACACTGGCGCAAATTGACGCGGTGCTGGAAAAACAGGGCAGCAATAAGTCGAGCATTCTGGATGCCACCATTTTCCTGGCCGATAAAAACGACTTTGCGGCAATGAATAAAGCGTGGGATGCCTGGGTTGTCGCGGGTCATGCTCCGGTACGCTGCACGGTGCAAGCGGGACTGATGAATCCGCAGTATAAAGTTGAAATTAAGATTATTGCGGCGGTTTAATTCCGGAAGAGAATTATCGAAAATACTGGTCGATCATGAACAAATCGACCAGTGCTTAAGCTCTTACTTTAGATGGACGGTGCCCCAGTCGGGGGCTTTATTATTTATTTTTTTGATTTCAAGTTTATTTATAAAGAAACGATATTAATCATAAAAACTAAACCACGTGTTAATCACTCAATTAACCTAACCTGTTTTCCGCTGTTGCCCTTACTTACCTGAACAACCAGGCTACGGTACTACGATTCTCTGTTAATTTCGGCACATCACTAGATAACCCACCATGACCTGCTACCTTTAAAATACCTGAATGTCAACAGGTTAACGAATGAGATATTCGTCATAATCCTTTTGATATTAGGCACAATTTAATGTCATATATAGCCTTATCGAAAACGTGGTTAATTTAAGGACAAGAATATGCCTGCTGTAATAGATAAAGCCCTGGATTTCATTAGTGCTATGGATATATCAGCACCAACCCCCAGCTCTATGAATGAAAGTACGGCGAAGGGAATATTTAAATATTTGCATGCTCTGGGTGTACCCGCGACGGCCACCGATATTACTGCGCGAGCTGAACAGGAAGGCTGGAATCCTGGATTCACGGAAAAAATGGTTGGCTGGGCAAAAAAAATGGAGTCTGGTGAACGCGTGGTGATTAAAAACCCTGAATACTTCTCGTCTTATATGCAGGAAGAACTTAAAGCCCTTGTGTGAGTCAAAACTCCAGCACTAAAAATCAATCCGGACGCTTTCATTGATCTTAGAAAAGCGTCCTTTTTTCTCGTTATCAATAAAACCGCTGAATTCAATCAAGCAAAACAGCCCCGCGTTTCTTTGGTTCAAACGCTGCAGGCCAAATGGTTCGCTTGTCATAATGCACCCCGTTGAAACAAACATTCTGAAGATCTGTCCCAGCGAAATTAGCACCTCTTAAATCGGCAGCGGTAAAATCTGCCCCACAAAGTCGTGAATGTCTAAAATCAGCAGCAATGGGGCGTGACTGATAAAAATTACAATTCGTCAGATCGGCGTGATTTAGCCAGGCACACATCAGGGCGGCAGACGAGAGGTCGGCCCCAATAAGGGAGGATGTGATAAAACTGATATTACGCAGATGCGCATCATTAAACCGAGCACCATCCAGACACATGCCATCAAAAATAGCGCGATGTAAATTCATGCCGGAAAAATCCCAGCCGATGAGGCTATCCGTATCAAGATACAGAACGTCATCCGTGACGAAATCGATACGGATCATTGTGTATTACTCGTCTTCATCCTCAAAACGCGCCACAATCCGTTCGCCGGAATGGTTGGCGCGTAACTCTTCGGCTACCAGTGCGATTGCCTGACCGCTGCTCATCCCCTGTGTCATCAATTCCTGAATCCGCTCAACGGCTTTTTGCTGCTGTTCATGGGTGAGTGAAGGTAAACCTGCAAACATTGTTAACTCCTGCTAAATTGTTGGCGCTAATTATTTCATGCTACCCGGCACATAGCCAGTAGAGTCAGGACTAATGAAGACGTTATCTCCCGCTGTGATTACTTTACCCTGGCGTCAGGACGCCGCTGAATTTTATTTCTCCCGCTTGAGCCACTTGCCGTGGGCGATGCTTTTGCACTCCGGCTATGCCGATCATCCGCATAGTCGGTTTGATATTGTGGTGGCAGACCCCGTTTGCACCTTAACAACTCACGGTAATGAAACCGTGGTGTGTGAAGGAGAAACCCGTACAACGACCACTGATGACCCGTTAAAGGTACTCCAACAGGCGCTGGAGCATGCAAACATTCACCCGTTGCATAATTGTAATTTGCCATTTCAGGGTGGCGCACTGGGTTTATTTGGCTATGACCTGGGCCGCCGTTTTGAGTCCCTGCCGGAATTGGCGCTGAGAGATATCAACCTTCCTGATATGGCGGTAGGTATCTACGACTGGGCGTTGATTGTCGACCACCAGCGCCGGGTTGTTTCTTTGCTGAGTCATAATGATGTCAATGCCCGTCTGGCGTGGCTGGAAAACCAGCAAATTACACCGCAGGGTGATTTCACGCTAACCTCTGCCTGGCAATCTAATATGAGCCGCGAACAGTATGGCGAGAAATTTCGCCAGGTGCAGGAATATCTGCACAGCGGCGATTGTTACCAGGTGAATCTTGCCCAGCGTTTTCAAGCTACCTATTCTGGTGATGAGTGGCTGGCGTTCGTTAAACTCAACCAGGCCAACCGTGCACCATTTAGTGCCTTCCTGCGCCTGGAGCAAGGTGCGATTTTAAGCCTCTCGCCAGAACGTTTTATTCTTTGTGCTGATGGTGAGATCCAGACCCGTCCGATTAAAGGCACTCTGCCGCGTCTGGCCGATCCTCAGGAAGATAGCAAACAGGCAGAAAAACTGGCGAACTCACCGAAAGATCGCGCCGAAAACCTGATGATTGTCGATTTAATGCGTAATGATATTGGCCGTGTTGCCGTCGCAGGTTCGGTAAAAGTGCCAGAGCTGTTCGTGGTGGAGCCTTTCCCTGCAGTGCATCATCTGGTCAGCACCATAACGGCACGCCTTCCCGAGCAGTTGCATGCCAGCGATCTGCTGCGCGCGGCTTTTCCCGGAGGCTCAATCACCGGCGCACCGAAAGTACGGGCAATGGAAATTATCGACGAACTGGAACCTCAGCGACGCAACGCCTGGTGTGGCAGCATTGGCTATTTAAGTTTTTGCGGCAATATGGACACCAGCATCACTATCCGCACCCTGACCGCGGTTAACGGGCAAATTTACTGCTCTGCGGGCGGCGGTATTGTCGCCGATAGCCAGGAAGAGGCGGAATATCAGGAAACTTTTGATAAAGTTAATCGTATTCTGAAGCAACTGGAGAAGTAAGACGTGGAATACCGTAGCCTGACGCTTGATGATTTTTTATCACGCTTTCAACTTTTGCGCCCGCAAATTAACCGGGAAACCTTAAATCATCGTCAGGCTGCTGTGTTAATCCCCATCGTGCGCCGACCGCAACCGGGTTTGTTACTTACTCAGCGTTCAATTCACCTGCGTAAACATGCCGGACAGGTGGCGTTTCCAGGTGGCGCAGTAGATGACACCGACGCGTCAGTTATCGCCGCCGCGCTACGCGAAGCCGAAGAAGAAGTCGCTATACCGCCTTCAGCCGTTGAAGTTATCGGCGTGCTGCCGCCCGTCGATAGCGTAACGGGTTACCAGGTAACCCCAGTCGTCGGTATTATCCCGCCCGATTTACCCTATCGCGCCAGTGAAGATGAAGTCTCCGCTGTGTTTGAAATGCCGCTCGCTCAGGCATTACATCTGGGGCGCTATCACCCTTTAGATATCTACCGCCGTGGCGATTCACATCGGGTATGGCTTTCCTGGTACGAACAGTATTTTGTATGGGGAATGACCGCAGGCATAATTCGTGAGCTGGCGCTGCAAATTGGTGTGAAACCCTGACTATACTTATCTTTACATCTACAAAACACTACTTGAGACAATCATCGCAATATTAGTTAAATCGCGGTTTTTGATTAGTTTAATTCATGTGAATAGTTAAGCCGATCGCCGCGTTCCCTCTTACACTATGCGCTGTTATTAGTTCGTTACTGGAAGTCCAGTCACCTTGTCAGGAGTATTATCGTGATTAGTCTATTCGACATGTTTAAGGTGGGGATTGGTCCCTCATCTTCCCATACTGTAGGGCCTATGAAGGCGGGTAAACAGTTCGTCGATGATCTGGTCGAAAAAGGCTTACTGGATAGCGTTACCCGCGTTGCCGTGGACGTTTACGGTTCTCTATCGCTGACGGGTAAAGGCCATCATACCGATATCGCCATTATTATGGGTCTTGCAGGTAACGAACCTGCCACCGTGGATATCGACAGTATTCCCGGTTTTATTCGCGACGTAGAAGAGCGCGAACGTCTGCTGCTAGCGCAGGGACGGCATGAAGTGGATTTCCCCCGTGACAATGGGATGCGTTTTCATAACGGCAACCTGCCGCTGCATGAAAACGGGATGCAGATCCACGCGTATAATGGCGATAAAGTTGTTTACAGCAAAACTTATTATTCCATCGGCGGCGGTTTTATCGTCGATGAAGAACATTTTGGTCACGATGCCACCAACGAAGTCAGTGTGCCGTATCCGTTTAAATCTGCAACCGAGTTGCTGGCGTACTGTAATGAAACTGGCTATTCCCTTTCCGGCCTGGCAATGCAGAACGAACTGGCGCTGCACAGTAAGAAAGAGATCGATGACTATTTCGCGCATGTCTGGCAGACCATGCAGGCGTGTATCGATCGCGGAATGAATACCGAAGGCGTATTGCCTGGGCCGCTGCGTGTTCCGCGCCGTGCATCTGCCCTGCGCCGGATGCTGGTTTCCAGCGATAAACTGTCTAACGATCCGATGAATGTTATCGACTGGGTGAACATGTTTGCGCTGGCAGTGAACGAAGAAAACGCCGCAGGTGGTCGCGTGGTGACAGCGCCTACCAACGGTGCGTGCGGCATTGTTCCGGCAGTGTTGGCCTATTACGACCACTTTATTGAATCGGTCAGCCCGGATATCTATACCCGCTATTTTATGGCCGCTGGGGCAATTGGCGCGTTGTATAAAATGAACGCTTCTATTTCCGGTGCTGAAGTGGGTTGTCAGGGCGAAGTCGGCGTAGCCTGTTCAATGGCCGCCGCAGGCCTGGCTGAATTGTTGGGCGGTAGCCCGGAACAGGTTTGTGTGGCAGCGGAAATTGGGATGGAACACAACCTCGGTCTGACCTGCGATCCGGTGGCCGGTCAGGTTCAGGTGCCATGCATTGAGCGCAATGCTATTGCATCGGTGAAGGCGATCAACGCCGCACGTATGGCTTTACGCCGCACCAGTGCTCCGCGCGTCTCGCTGGATAAAGTCATCGAGACAATGTACGAAACCGGTAAGGATATGAACGCCAAGTACCGTGAAACCTCTCGCGGTGGTCTGGCAATAAAAGTCCAGTGTGACTAATACTTTTCTTTCGCCCATCTGCAACGGATGGGCGAATTTCCCCCGCTTTCTCGTCTGCTGTAAATTTCCCCACTACACTTCCACTGTTGCGTCAGGCGTTTGTTGCCATACGCTTACAGGGCGGCCCGCATGCAAAAAGCACAACGGATCATCAAAACTTATCGCCGTAATCGAATGATTGTTTGTACAATTTGCGCACTCTTTACGCTTGTGGCGACACTAAGCGTGCGATTTATTTCACAGCGTAATTTAAATCAACAGCGGGTGATACTTTTCGCCAATCACGCGGTTGAAGAGCTGGATAATATATTGCAACCCCTTCAGGCGGGACGCGAGATGTTACTTCCGTTGATTGGCCTCCCTTGCTCAGTCACTCATTTGCCTCTACGCAAACAAGCCGCAAAACTGCAAACGGTGCGTTCTATTGGTCTGGTACAAAACGGTACACTTTACTGCTCCAGCATCTTTGGCTATCGCAATGTTCCGGTTCATGATATTCAGGCCGATTTGCCCGCCCCACAGGCTCTTTTGCGCCTTACCACCGATCGCGTATTGATTAAAGGTAGTCCAGTGCTGATCCAGTGGTAT
This sequence comes from Escherichia sp. TW09308, assembly GCF_000208565.1. NCBI lineage: Bacteria > Pseudomonadati > Pseudomonadota > Gammaproteobacteria > Enterobacterales > Enterobacteriaceae > Escherichia > Escherichia sp. TW09308. The sequence goes on from NZ_AEME01000001.1 coordinate 520,777, forward strand.
CCCTCTCAATCACATACTGGCGATGGCGTTCTGGAGATGATCAACATTGACCTATTGACGACGATGTTACTGGAACCGCAGTTGCCGCAAATTAGAAACGCCAGCCTGACGGTGGCTGATCGCCATTTACTCTATGGTGACGGTCTGGTTGACGCTTTACCTCCACTTAATGGCAATGAACGTTACCAGGTTTCATCGCAGAACTTCCCTTTTACCATCAGCGTTAGCGGCCCTGGCGCGACAGCGCTGGCGTTGCATCATCTTCCCAGCCAGTTTCCACTGGCGGTACTGTTGAGTTTACTGGTGGGTTACATCGCATGGCTGGCAACCGCCCATAGAATGAGTTTTTCGCGCGAAATTAATCTTGGCCTCGCGCAACATGAATTCGAGCTATTCTGTCAACCTTTACTAAACGCTCGTAGCCAGCAATGTGTTGGTGTAGAAATATTGCTGCGCTGGAATAACCCGCGTCAGGGGTGGATCTCACCAGATGTATTTATCCCTATCGCGGAAGAACATCATCTGATAGTGCCGCTTACCCGTTATGTGATGATGGAAACCATCCGCCAAATCCACGTTTTTCCAATGAGCAGCCAGTTTCACATTGGGATTAACGTCGCCCCCAGCCATTTTCGCCGCGGCGTGTTATTGAAGGATCTCAATCAATATTGGTTTAGTGCTAACCCGATTCAGCAACTCATCCTCGAAATCACCGAGCGCGATGCCTTACTGGATGTCGATTATCGGATTGCCCGCGAACTGCATCGTAAAAACGTCAAACTGGCGATTGATGACTTCGGCACCGGCAACAGTTCGTTTTCCTGGCTGGAAACGTTACGCCCTGATGTGCTGAAAATCGATAAGTCTTTCACCGCTGCAATTGGTTCCGATGCGGTTAACTCGACGGTAACCGATATCATCATCGCATTGGGGCAAAGACTGAATATTGAACTGGTGGCGGAGGGCGTAGAAACGCAAGAACAGGCGAAGTATTTACGCCGTCATGGGGTGCATATTTTACAAGGGTATTTGTACGCGCAGCCGATGCCACTGCGTGATTTCCCAAAATGGCTGGCGGGCAGCCAACCGCCGCCTGCCCGGCATAATGGGCATATCACGCCCATCATGCCATTTCGTTAATGATTATTCGTCTTCGTCGTGCGCCAGTTGCTCTTTAACAATGCGAACCAGATCAACACGATAATCGTTAGCTTCAACAATGGTGATATGTAACGGCCCTACGTCAATCACATCGCCAGCACGCGGGATGTGACCATTTGCAGAAATCACCAGACCTGCCACCGTCGCGATATCATCGTCATCGGCAAGGTGCTCAACATCAAGCGCCTGCTGTAAGGCATGTAAGTCTGTACCGCCTTTTACCAGCCAGCCGTCGCCGTCAGTAATGATTTCCGGCGTTTCATCAGCGTCCGGGAACTCACCGGCAATGGCTTCCAGCACATCCAGAGGCGTGACCAGGCCTTGCACCACACCAAACTCGTTGGTAACGATAACAAAACTACCGCGAGCACGACGCAGCACGCCCAGCAGGTTGATCGGATCGAGGGTTTCCGGAACGATAATCGCCGGAGAAGCCGAGGCAATTGCTGCGACATCAACGCCATCTTCCAGCGCCACCAGCAGTTCTTTAGCACGCACGATACCGATGATTTCATCCAGTTCACCGCGACATACCGGGAACAGACTATGTGGCGAAGAAAGCAACTGCTCACGGATTTCATCAACACCGAGATTAGCGTCAACCCAGCTAATTTCGCCGCGCGGTGTCATAATCCCACGCAGAGAGCGAGACGCCAGTGTCAGCACGCCGTTAATCATATATCGCTCTTCTTCCGCAAACGCGCCTTCCGGCACAGGGATCGGCATCGGGTTATCGGCATCGTGCTGAACGTTCGCCTGACGTTTACCCCCCATCAAACGCAGGATGGCATCGGCAGTACGCGCACGCAGCGGTAAAGCTGACTGATGACGAATAAAGTTACGGCGCGCAATTTGGTTAAACACTTCGATGATGATCGAGAAGCCAATCGCGGCATACAGGTAACCTTTCGGAATATGGAAGCCAAACCCTTCAGCAACCAGGCTCAGACCAATCATTAACAAGAAGCTCAGGCAGAGCACCACCACTGTAGGATGCTGGTTAACGAATCTCGTCAACGGTTTCGACGCCAGCAACATGACCGCCATCGCAATCACCACCGCCGCCATCATCACCGGCAGGTGGTTGACCATCCCAACTGCGGTAATCACCGCATCCAGCGAGAAGACGGCATCGAGAATGACAATCTGCGTTACTACCACCCAGAAGCTGGCATAACCTTTACCGTGACCGGAATCATGATCGCGGTTTTCCAGCCGTTCATGCAGCTCCGTTGTCGCTTTGAACAGCAAGAATATCCCCCCGAACAACATAATCAGGTCGCGACCAGAGAAGGAAAAATCCATCACGGTAAATAGCGGTTTGGTCAGCGTGACCATCCATGAAATCAGCGACAGCAGTCCCAGACGCATGATCAGCGCCAGCGACAGTCCTAACAAACGAGCTTTATCACGTTGTTTCGGTGGCAGTTTGTCGGCAAGGATGGCGATGAAAACCAGGTTATCGATACCCAGCACGATTTCAAGAACGACAAGCGTGAGTAGCCCCACCCAAATCGAGGGGTCCATTAAGAATTCCATGACAAGCTCCTGCTTAAGGAATAGCTATTCGGCGCCAGAAATAATGCAGGCGTAACAACAAAATGCAAACAAAAGGTGCGGCAAAAAGTGCCAGAAAGGCAGGCGCTGAAAGGCCTGATGCTGAAATGACGTCGGTGACGATCCATACTGCGGGCTGCTGCCCTATACTCCTTGGTTGTTAAACGGGAGTTAAACATATCAGAGAGACCTCTGATTTGGCAAAGATTTACCTTCCTTTGCAAACAAATGTGACGAAAATATTTTCTCTTTCGGAATTTTGATAATCCAAAGTTAAATTACGGATCTTCATCACATAAAATATTTTTTTCGATATCTAAAATAAATCGCGAAACGCAGGGGGTTTTTGGTTGTAACCCTTATCTGAATCGATTCGATTGTGGACGACGATTCAAAAATACATCTGGCACGTTGAGGTGTTAACAATAATAAAGGAGGTAGCAAGTGACCATTGCTATTGTTATAGGCACACATGGTTGGGCTGCAGAGCAGTTGCTTAAAACGGCAGAGATGCTGTTAGGCGAGCAGGAAAACGTCGGCTGGATCGATTTCGTTCCAGGCGAAAATGCCGAAACGCTGATCGAAAAGTACAACGCTCAGTTGGCAAAACTCGACACCACTAAAGGCGTGCTGTTTCTCGTTGATACATGGGGAGGCAGCCCGTTCAATGCTGCCAGCCGCATTGTCGTCGACAAAGAGCATTATGAAGTGATCGCAGGCGTTAACATTCCAATGCTGGTGGAAACGTTAATGGCTCGTGATGATGACCCGGGCTTTGATGAACTGGTGGCGCTGGCAGTAGAAACAGGCCGTGAAGGTGTGAAAGCACTGAAAGCCAAACCGGTTGAAAAAGCAGCTCCCGCCCCCGCTTCGGCGGCACCCAAAGCGGCCCCAACTCCGGCAAAACCAATGGGACCAAATGACTACATGGTTATTGGCCTTGCGCGTATCGACGACCGTCTGATTCACGGTCAGGTAGCTACCCGCTGGACCAAAGAAACCAATGTCTCCCGTATTATTGTTGTTAGTGATGAAGTGGCTGCGGATACCGTTCGTAAGACACTGCTCACCCAGGTCGCACCTCCGGGCGTAACAGCACACGTGGTTGATGTTGCCAAGATGATTCGCGTCTACAACAACCCGAAATATGCTGGCGAACGTGTAATGCTGTTATTCACCAACCCGACAGATGTTGAGCGCCTCGTTGAAGGCGGCGTGAAAATTACCTCTGTTAACGTCGGTGGTATGGCATTCCGTCAGGGCAAAACCCAGGTGAATAACGCGGTTTCGGTTGATGAAAAAGATATCGAAGCGTTCAAGAAACTGAATGCACGCGGTATCGAACTGGAAGTCCGTAAGGTTTCCACCGATCCGAAACTGAAAATGATGGATCTGATCAGCAAAATCGATAAGTAACGTATTGTGTTGATTATCACTCAGTTTTCACACTTAAGTCTTACGTAAACAGGAGAAGTACAATGGAGATTACCACTCTTCAAATTGTGCTGGTATTTATCGTAGCCTGTATCGCAGGTATGGGATCTATCCTCGATGAATTTCAGTTTCACCGTCCGTTAATCGCCTGTACCCTGGTGGGTATCGTTCTTGGGGATATGAAAACCGGTATTATTATCGGTGGTACTCTGGAAATGATCGCTCTGGGCTGGATGAATATCGGTGCCGCAGTTGCGCCTGACGCCGCTCTGGCTTCTATCATTTCTACCATTCTGGTTATTGCAGGTCATCAAAGCATCGGTGCCGGTATCGCGCTGGCAATCCCGCTGGCCGCTGCGGGCCAGGTGCTGACCATCATCGTTCGTACCATCACCGTTGCTTTCCAGCACGCTGCGGATAAGGCGGCTGAGAATGGCAACCTGACGGCAATTTCCTGGATCCACGTTTCTTCGCTGTTCCTGCAAGCGATGCGTGTGGCTATCCCGGCCGTAATTGTTGCGCTGTCTGTAGGCACCAGTGAAGTTCAGAACATGCTGAACGCCATTCCGGAAGTGGTGACCAATGGTCTGAACATTGCTGGCGGCATGATCGTGGTTGTTGGTTATGCAATGGTTATCAACATGATGCGTGCAGGCTACCTGATGCCGTTCTTCTACCTCGGCTTCGTAACCGCAGCATTCACCAACTTTAACCTGGTTGCTCTGGGTGTAATTGGTACTGTTATGGCAGTGCTCTACATCCAACTTAGCCCGAAATATAACCGCGTAGCTGGTGCGCCTGTTCAGGCTGCTGGTAACAACGATCTCGATAACGAACTGGACTAACAGGTGAGCGAAATGGTTGATACAACTAAAACTACCACCGAGAAAAAACTCACTCCGAGTGATATTCGTGGCGTCTTCCTGCGTTCTAACCTCTTCCAGGGTTCATGGAACTTCGAACGTATGCAGGCACTGGGTTTCTGCTTCTCTATGGTTCCGGCGATTCGTCGCCTCTACCCTGAGAACAATGATGCCCGTAAACAGGCGATTAAACGTCACCTCGAATTCTTTAACACCCAACCGTTCGTGGCTGCGCCAATTCTGGGCGTAACCCTGGCGCTGGAAGAACAGCGTGCTAACGGCGCAGAGATCGACGACGGTGCTATCAACGGTATCAAAGTAGGTCTGATGGGTCCGCTGGCAGGCGTGGGTGACCCGATCTTCTGGGGTACGGTACGTCCGGTTTTTGCAGCACTGGGAGCCGGTATCGCGATGAGTGGCAGCCTGTTAGGTCCGCTGCTGTTCTTTATCTTGTTTAACCTGGTGCGTCTGGCAACACGTTACTACGGCGTAGCGTATGGTTACTCCAAAGGTATCGATATCGTTAAAGATATGGGTGGCGGCTTCCTGCAAAAACTGACGGAAGGGGCGTCTATTCTCGGCCTGTTTGTCATGGGGGCGTTGGTTAACAAGTGGACACATGTCAACATCCCTCTGGTCGTCTCTCGCATCACCGACCAGACGGGTAAAGAGCACGTTACCACTGTCCAGACCATTCTTGACCAGTTAATGCCAGGCCTGGTGCCGCTGCTGCTGACCTTTGCCTGTATGTGGCTGCTGCGCAAAAAAGTTAACCCGCTGTGGATTATCGTTGGCTTCTTCGTCATTGGTATCGCTGGTTACGCTTGCGGCCTGCTGGGACTGTAATACTGTTGTACACTACCGGGGCCTTTTGGCCCCGTTTTTTTATCTGGAGGATTAATGACAATCACGGAACTGGTACTGATTCTGTTCATCGCCGCACTGCTTGCTTTTGCGATATACGATCAGTTCATCATGCCCCGCCGCAACGGCCCCACCCTGCTGGCAATTCCTTTGCTCCGGCGCGGTCGCATCGATAGCGTTATCTTTGTCGGGCTGATTGTCATTCTTATCTATAACAATGTAACCAGCCATGGCGCACAAATAACCACCTGGTTATTAAGTGCACTGGCGCTAATGGGATTTTATACTTTCTGGATCCGGGTTCCGAAAATCATCTTCAAACAAAAAGGGTTTTTCTTCGCCAATGTTTGGATTGAATATAGCCGAATTAAAGCGATGAACTTATCGGAAGATGGTGTACTGGTGATGCAATTAGAACAGCGCCGTTTGTTAATCCGCGTCCGAAATATCGACGATCTGGAAAAGATTTATAAACTTCTAGTTTCAACTCAATAACTTATCAACTTAGCCAAAGCTATGTGTAGTGTATTTTTAATAACCAGACATAGCTTAGGCTATATTACGCCGTCCCTTATTTGTTATTATTTTTAACGTTTTATTGATATATAAATCTAAATGAAAATCGTTATCAGTAATAGCAATAGAATAATATATTCTGACAGTTGTTTTATATTCTCAAAATATGTTAAGGTTGCGCCCTCATTTGGGGAGTAGCCGATTTCCAGACTTCGGAAATGTACGTGTCAACATACTCGTTGCAAAACGTGGCGCGTACGGACTGAACATTTTCAGTCAGGCGAGACCATATGCACATCAATCGCTATGCCTGCATGAGCGCTTCTTGTCGTTCGTGTGTGCATGTTTGCTGGGGGCGATGATGTGTTTTATGGATACCCCGGTCAGGACATTGTCATGAATATCACTGCTACTGTTCTTCTTGCTTTTGGTATGTCGATGGATGCCTTTGCTGCATCAATCGGTAAAGGTGCCACCCTCCATAAACCGAAATTTTCTGAAGCTCTGCGAACTGGCCTTATTTTCGGTGCCGTCGAAACGCTGACGCCGCTGATTGGCTGGGGGATGGGCATGTTGGCCAGCCGTTTTGTCCTCGAGTGGAACCACTGGATTGCGTTTGTACTGCTGATATTCCTCGGCGGGCGAATGATTATTGAGGGTTTTCGCGGTGGAGATGATGAAGATGAAGAACCGCGTCGTCGTCACGGTTTCTGGTTGCTGGTGACTACCGCAATTGCCACCAGCCTGGATGCAATGGCTGTTGGTGTTGGTCTGGCCTTCCTGCAAGTGAACATTATCGCGACTGCGCTGGCGATTGGCTGCGCCACCTTAATCATGTCAACATTAGGCATGATGGTGGGCCGCTTTATCGGTTCAATTATTGGGAAAAAAGCGGAAATTCTTGGCGGGCTGGTGCTTATTGGCATTGGCGTCCAGATCCTCTGGACGCACTACCACAGCTAATTTATTCGTTGCCAGACGTGAATATTAAAATCCGTCTGGCAATTAAATTCTTCTTTTGCTGCCAACGCTTGCCAGACCTCTGGCTTTGCGCGCCAGGCAAACGGCGTCATCTGTAACAACGCAACCGCCTCATCTCCGCGCAGGCGCATCGGATAATGTAATTCATTACTCCGCTGCAGCTCAAAACCATCCAGTTTCTCAGCATGGGGCGCATGTAGATGTACTTCGTCGTAAATTAAACCCTTCAGCTCCATTAAATGCCGTGGCCCAGGAGTAGCGGTAATGACCCACCCACCCGGTTTGACTACTCGCGCTAATTCTTCTGCTTTGCACGGTGCGTAGATACGGATAATGGCATCCATACTGGCATCAGAAAACGGCAGACGGTGGCTGGAAGCGACACAAAAGGTGACCTGCTGATAGCGTTTCGCAGCAGCTTTAATCGCGACCTTAGAGACATCCAGACCAAAAGTCGTCACGCCAGGTAAGACATCGGCAAAAGCATGGGTGTAGTACCCTTCCCCACAACCAATATCCAGTATCGCCGTTGCGTGCTGCTCAAGACATTCACACAATTGAGCGACAATCGCATCGCGAAGCGGCTGATAATGACCGGCATCTAAAAATGTACGCCGCGCTTGCATCATTTCCGCACTATCGCCCGGATCGCGAGAACGTTTATGCTGAACGGGCAGCAAATTAACATATCCCTCTTTCGCCATATCAAATTGATGCCGTTGGGGACAGATATAGCTGTTTTTTTCAAGCGCTAAAGGCTGATGACAAAGTGGACAGGAAAATGACATGACAACTCCGGCAGGATACTAAAGGCCGCAAGTGTAACGCGAATCGCACGACTGGCAAATATCCGGGACAGGAACGAAAATAAAACAAAGTAAAAAGCCTCGCAAATTCGACGAGGCTTTATAGCGAGATTGAAGCGCGTTTACACTTCAGATCAGTGGATTCGATCAGATAGCTGTTACGTTAACAGCCGCCGGACCTTTCTGGCCGTCCTGAATTTCGAACTCAACGTTCTGGCCTTCGGCCAGAGTTTTGAAGCCATTACCCTGGATAGCAGAGAAGTGTACGAACACATCTTTGCTGCCATCTGCCGGAGTAATGAAGCCAAAACCTTTAGACTCGTTGAACCACTTAACCTGACCTTTAATCTTTGCCATTTGAAAAATTCCTTAGATTGTTTTCTTCGCCCGCAGGCATTACAGAGATAAAACTGACACATTACTGCATGAGGCACTAATATAAGGCTCGGCAGAGAAGCGGTATTCAACGACAACGTGTTTACTCAGGACTTCTTTACTGAAAATGCCACACATAAACAGAACTGTACCTCGTTTAACCCGAAACTGTTATCACATACAACGTTAATTATGGCAAGCCATTTTTAAACATGTCTCGATCAGCCGCACAAATCTCGATACGCCTTCCACTTTTTTTGCACACTTATGCAACGGAATACGTGCCGATATATCGATGCACTTAACCATACCATTACACGCAGATACTTGACCTGATGCAGTTTCTAACATAGTTCAATAAGTTCAGTTCTTCCAGAGCAGCAGTACAAGTTATTACGCAATGCGAGCGATATCACTTTTTATGATATATAACGAATAAAATGTTATATAACTTCACCCAATAAAACAGATAGTTAACAACATACACAGGTGAAATGAAGAAACCAGACTTAATGCTCATTATTAATTTAAAATAAGAAAAATTGATGAATTACTAAAAAGTGAAGGGAGAAACGTTTCGCTAATAAATAATACCGCAATTGATCACAATTCCGATGTAAACATCCCAATAGCTTAGTGCGATTAATATCTTTTTCCGATACCGCTATTATGAAATAAATAACACGATAAATAATCGAAGTCAGACCAGAGTATTAATTTGAATCAATTGCACCACTATAGTGCGGATAAGATGAGTAACCCATCAGCATTAGGGCTACTCAAATTTTGAGGAAAGATTACCGTTCCGCTACCAGGCGGATGATATCTTCATCTTCAGCCGTTTTTAGGTTCTCAGCAGTATTCGCATCCGTTTTTTCAGGTTCGTTTGCTTCGCACAAACGACGTAACAGTGCATTTTGCCGTTTTTGCTGTTCCAGCAATGCCTCAAGAAGTTCAATCTGTTCGTTAGTCCGTGAACTGGCACGGTTGATGAAAAACCACAAGATGAGCCCAATAGCGAGAATTACCACCGATACAACCAAAGACGCAACGTTCATTACGCCTGAATTTACAACTTCGTTCATTTCACCACCTCTAAGTAGAGGTGTCATTCTACCACTGCCACACAGGAAGGAAATCTACTGCTGAAAAAATGATATCACCACGGGATAAATTGATTGATGGCACAAATTCCGCTGAAAAATTGTACATCCTGATCGCACATCATGTTGAATACCTGCGCCCATAGCAGCAAGCAAGCCAGCACAGCAACAACCAGAACGACCCATCGAAACTTTTTCACTCCATTCTCCGTTTAACCTACCTTATGTCATTAAACTATCATGCGTTAGTTAAACAGCGCCTAACCATGTCGATATTCGTGCTTTTTCGGAACTATACGCTTGCTTCAGCCCATATTACCGCTACGATTAAGCGAACAAAAAAGAGAAGAGGTCATAATGCGATTCATTATTCGCACAATTATGTTGATAGCACTGGTATGGACAGGATTATTACTAAGCGGATATGGTGTTCTGATTGGAAGCAAGGAAAATGCCGCTGGGTTAGGGTTGCAATGCACCTATCTGACGGCCCGGGATACCAGTACGGTACAATACCTGCACACTAAAAGTGGTTTTTTCGGGATAACCGATTGCCCACTGTTACGTAAAAACAATATCGTCGTCGATAATGGCTAATAGATTAAGGTATAAATACCCACATTAAACTCAATGAATAAAACGTACACTTATCACCAACGTATACGATATTACGCCAGCCATCAGTAACTTTATTTACCCCCCACCAGATAAGAACCTGTCTGAATATTATACAGACAGGTTCTAACTCTAATCAGAACGGATAGTCGTGATACCCCATTTGCGAGGAAATTTTACGTGCGGCCGTATGCAACATAGCTACGTACTCCTGCAAACGCTCTTCAGAGAAACGCAGCGTTGGGAAGGAGATGCTCAGACCGGCAATAACCACACCAAAGCGGTCAAATACCGGAACCGCGATACAACGTAGTCCTTCTTCCTGCTCTTCGTTATCTTCACCATAACCTTGCTCGCGCACCTGGTCCAACACCGGTAGTAACGCTTCGGTACTGGTAATGGTACGATCGGTACTGCGTTTATACTCAACGCCCTCAAGGATCTGCTTCACTTCATCACGATCGCGCCAGGCCAGCAGCACTTTACCAATCGCGGTGCTGTAAAGCGGATTACGACGACCAATCCGTGAATACATGCGCAAATTGTACATAGAGTCAATTTTGTGGATGTAAACAATGCTGTCTTCGTCCAGTGCGCCAAGGTGGATGGTTTCTTTCGTCAGGCGGGAGATTTCGCGCATCTGGATATCTGCGCTACGAATGAGATCGACGTTTTGTAAGGCACGAGCCCCCAACTCAAACAATTTCAGGGTCAGAGAATATTTCTCCGACTCCCCTTCCTGCGCCACATACCCCAGGGTTTTCATGGTCTGTAAAAAGCGATAAACGGTGCTTTTTGACATCATGACGCGCTGTGACAGCTCGGTTATCCCTATTTCGCGCTCTTCGCCCAGCGCCTGTAAAATGCCAAAAACCTTCAGTACAGAAGATACAGAATCAGGCTGTTTATCCAGATCTGCGTTAGCCATTTATCACCTCATTGCGAGTGTTTTATAAAAATCAGAACTGTTTTTTATTATAATTTCGCGCCTGGGTGGTCGCAATCCATCTTTTGCCGGTTAGTTACAATTCTGCGACATCCGCCGTGAATATCAGTGCTAGAATCATAACCCTATTGATTATCATCCAAAGATATAAAATTCCTATGCCAAAAGTTCAGGCCGATGGCCTGCCGTTGCCTCAGCGATACGGCGCGATTTTAACCATTATTATCGGTATTTCGATGGCGGTCCTCGACGGCGCTATCGCCAACGTCGCCTTGCCAACTATTGCTACTGATCTTCACGCCACGCCAGCCAGTTCTATTTGGGTGGTGAATGCCTATCAAATCGCGATTGTCGTCTCCCTGCTTTCGTTTTCGTTTCTGGGAGATATGTTTGGCTATCGACGCATTTATAAATGCGGCCTGGTCGTATTTCTGCTGTCATCGTTGTTCTGTGCCCTTTCTGATTCGCTGCAAATGCTAACTCTGGCGCGTGTAATACAAGGTTTTGGTGGCGCAGCACTAATGAGCGTCAATACTGCTCTTATCCGGCTAATCTATCCACAGCGTTTTCTGGGGCGGGGAATGGGAATTAACTCGTTTATTGTCGCCGTCTCCTCTGCTGCCGGGCCAACTATCGCCGCGGTAATCCTCTCCATCGCGTCATGGAAGTGGCTATTTTTAATCAACGTACCGTTGGGTATTATCGCCCTGCTTCTGGCAATGCGTTTTCTGCCACCTAATGGTTCTCGTGCCAGTAAACCACGTTTTGACCTGCCCAGCGCCGTGATGAACGCGTTAACATTTGGTCTGCTTATTACCGCGTTGAGTGGTTTTGCTCAGGGGCAATCGCTGACGTTGATTGGTGTAGAACTGGCGGTAATGGTTGTCGTTGGTATTTTCTTTATTCGTCGTCAGCTTTCTCTTCCCGTGCCGCTGTTGCCAGTGGATTTACTGCGTATTCCGCTTTTTTCACTGTCTATTTGCACGTCTATTTGTTCTTTCTGCGCACAGATGCTGGCAATGGTCTCCCTGCCCTTTTATCTGCAAACGGTGCTCGGACGTAGTGAAGTGGAAACAGGTCTACTTCTGACCCCATGGCCGCTGGCAACAATGGTGATGGCACCGCTGGCAGGTTATCTGATAGAACGCGTGCATGCTGGGTTACTTGGAGCTTTAGGGTTGTTTATTATGGCGGCGGGGCTTTTTTCGCTGGTTCTCTTGCCTGCTTCACCTGCCGATATCAATATCATCTGGCCTATGATCTTGTGCGGTGCCGGTTTTGGATTATTCCAGTCACCCAATAACCACACCATTATTACTTCCGCCCCGCGGGAACGTAGCGGCGGTGCCAGTGGCATGTTAGGTACGGCTCGTCTGCTTGGTCAGAGTAGTGGCGCAGCGTTGGTGGCACTGATGTTAAATCAGTTTGGTGATAATGGTACGCACGTCTCACTGATGACCGCGGCTATTCTGGCAGTAATCGCTGCCGGTGTTAGTGGTTTACGGATCACCCAGCCACGATCCCAGGCATAAAAAAAGCGCGTCAACCTGGACGCGCTTTTTGAGTATTTATTTCATCTTACTTCAGGTATTCACCCGTGCGCAGAGCCTCAATACGTTTATCCAGCGGCGGGTGGGTCATGAACAGCTCGCTCAGCGATTTTGACTTACCGTTAATGCAGAAAGCCATCATGCTGGTTGCTTCTTGCGGTTCATAGCTGGTTTTCAGGCGCTGTAGCGCAGCAATCATTTTTTCACGGCCAACCAATTTGGCTGAACCGGCATCAGCGTGAAATTCACGGTGACGCGAGAACCACATGGTGATAATGCTCGCCAGAATACCAAACACTAACTCCAGTACCGTCGCAACTGCAAAGTAGATCAGCGGGTTGCCGTTACTCTCTTCGCCTTCGTCGCGGTTACCGCCCATGAAGCCAGCGGCCAGTTGTGCCAGAATACGGGAAATAAAGATAACAAAGGTGTTCACCACGCCCTGAATCAGCGTCATGGTAACCATGTCACCATTAGCAATGTGGCTAATTTCGTGGGCAATTACCGCCTCGGCTTCATCCGGGCTCATGTTTTGCAACAAACCCGTGCTGACAGCAACCAGAGAGGCATCCCGGCGCGCACCGGTTGCAAAAGCGTTAATGTCCGGCGCATGGTAGATAGCCACTTGTGGCATAGCAATCCCAGCCTGACGCGCCTGGGTTGCAACAGTATTGATCAGCCAACGTTCCCTTTCGTTACGCGGTTGCTCGATCACTTCCCCGCCAACAGATCGTAATGCCATCCATTTGGACATCAGAAGCGAAACGAAGGAACCACCGAAGCCGAACAGCAAGGCCATAATCATCAGCCCCTGAACGCTGCTCGACTGTATCCCTGTCAGGCTCAGTACCAGCCCGAAAACGACCATAACGGCCAGGTTCGTTAGCAGGAAGAGCGCGATTCGCATCATAATTTTCTTTTTACCTCAGTTTAACAAAACGCAATATGCGATACCCACATCGTATGGGTTACTCGACTATTTTCAAGTCTGGATAGAGCGTAAGTCACCAGAAAGACACAACTTTACATTTTGTAGCATCTGATTTACGGCATCTTGCCGCTGTTAAAAAATCAGGCACAATTTCTTGTGCCTGATTGATGTTACTTGACGGGAGCGGGCTGTTCCGCGGGTCTGGCTTTTTCCAGACGCGCCAAATCAAGCGCGATGTTCACTGTCTCATCCAGATATGGATCCGGCTCCTTATAATCTTTTGGCAGATCATCCAGTTTCTTCAATGCCGGTTTTCCTTCGCGTTTAAAGCGATCGTTCAACCGCGCCAGACGCGTCGCATCATCTTCGTTATTCTCTTTTTCACGCACGGCGTAGTTCAGAGAGACGATGTTACGCTTATCCTTCATGGCGTTGAAGCGAGCGATATCCTTCATGATATTCTGGAATTCAGGATCCTTCGCGATACGCGCATTATGTTCCTTCAACAACTCCGGCTCAAATGCCGTTAAGTCTCCTGATTTCACATAGGTTGCTGCGTCGATGCTATCCCACGGCAGCGCATTATCTTCGAATTTCTCACCCGTTTCCGTCTCTTCATTGCCCGTAGGCATGATGATATCTGGCGTTACGCCCTTACGTTGCGTACTGCCACCGTTAACGCGATAGAATTTCTGGATTGTATATTGTACTGAGCCTAACGCAGGCCATTCTGGGCGCAACATCTGATCGTAGATGCGGTTCAGAGAGCGATACTGCTGGACTGTGCCTTTACCAAATGTCGGCTCGCCCACAACCAGCGCGCGACCATAATCCTGCATTGCGGCAGCAAAGATTTCCGAAGCCGAAGCACTGAAACGGTCAACCAGCACCACCAGCGGGCCTTTATAGAAGACCTGGCCGTCGGTATCACTGTCTTCACGGACTTTACCGTTGTTATCGCGAACCTGCACAATCGGACCTGATGGGATAAACAAACCAGAGAGCGATACCGCTTCAGTCAACGCACCGCCACCGTTGCTACGCAGGTCGATGATGACACTGCTGACATTTTGTTTTTCCAGTTTCTGCAGTTGAACTTTGACATCGTCCGTCAAGCCAACATAGAAGCCCGGAATATCCAGCACACCGACTTTTTCTTTGCCAACCGTCTTCACAGACATTTTAACGGCACGGTCTTCCAGACGAATGCGCTCACGCGTCAACGTCACCGTGCGGGTTTTAGTGCCTTTACCCGCAGGTAAAATTTCCAGACGAACCTTACTGCCCTTCGGCCCTTTGATTAAGGCAACAACATCATCAAGACGCCAACCGATCACATCAACCATCGGTTTACCGGTTTGTCCGACCCCGACAATTTTGTCACCAACGCTAATCGCTTTACTTTTCGCAGCCGGACCACCCGCCACCATCGAATTGATAACGGTGTAGTCATCATCCATTTGCAACACTGCGCCAATACCTTCCAGCGATAAACTCATTTCAGTATTGAACTGTTCGGTATTGCGCGGGGAAAGGTAGTTGGTATGCGGATCAATTTCGCGTGCGAAAGCCGTCATTGCCAGCGAGAAAACATCTTCGCTGTTAGTTTGCGTCAGGCGGCGAATAGCAAATTTGTAACGACGCGTCAGGGTTTCACGAATTTCTTTATCCGTTTTTCCCGCCAGCTTCAGGCTTAACTCGTCGAATTTAACTTTGCTGTCCCACAGCGCGTTTAACTCAGCCTCATTTTTCGGCCAGGGCGCTTTGCTGCGGTCAAGGTTATAAGAATCATTACCGGTAAAATCCATCGGTTTTTCCAGTACCGACAACGCATACTGGTAACGTTCGAAGCGGCGTTTTTGCGCCAGATTGTAAAGATCGTAGAAAACGTCGAGTTTGCCGGAACGAAGTTCATCGCCCAACTCGGTTTTCTTTTTCGCGAATTGTTCGACATCGCTAGCCAACAGCACGTTGTGGCTGTAATCAAGCAGATTCAGGTAGCGGTCAAAGATTTTGGCCGAGAACGCCTGATCGAGGTCGAATTGTCGATAATGGGAACGGGTGAAGCGCGACGTTACGCGCTCACTCACAGTTGCATGCTGCGTCTCTTCCTTTAATACCGGAATCTGATCAGCACGCGTAATATCTTCTACTGCGAAGGTCTGGCCTGCTATTGCAAGCAGGCCAGCTAACGCGGTAAGCCTAAAAAACATGTTCATGCCTGGCCCGGCCTCCGTTTCAGAACACCAGGTGTTCTGCGCGCACAATCAAAGACATACCCGAATTCAGTTGGACGCGGACGCCGTCTTTGGTGATTTCTAATACGGTGGCATCCATCGCGTTTTGACCAGCTTTCACCTTCAGGGCTTGTCCGACAGTCAGAGCTGAAATGTCAGAAACCGGGGTATGCTGTTCTTCGCGAGGTGCTTTTACTGTTTTTGGCGCTTTCTCAGCCGGTTTTTGCGCACGGGGTTTGCGCTCGGCGCCTTCTTTACGGCGTTGCGCAGCAGGACGTGGTTTACGTTCACGACGTGGTGCATCTTCTTTCTCACCAGCAGCGATGGCAGCTTCGCGTTTTTTAGCTTGCTGTTCAGCACGCTGGGCCTGAACGCGCGCTTTCGCTTCTTCAAGCTGCTTGCGAGCATGTTCTACATGTTGCTCGTCCAGCTCACCGCAAGGGTTGCCGTCAAGATCGACACGCGTCGCGCCTGGTTTAACACCATACAGGTAGCGCCAGCTCGAAGTGTAGAGACGTAAAGCGGATCGCAGTTGCGTTTTGCTCAGGTTCATTTCCCCGGCAACACGATCGACCAAATCCTGAAAAATACCGATTTTCAGCGGACGCGCTTCACCTTCCGCACTGAAACAGTGGGGAAAACGTTCGGCCAGAAACGCGATTACTTCTTTACTGCTATTCAACTTAGGTTGATTTTCCATGAAATTTCCTGATTACAACGGACGTAGCCAACAAGCGCAGGCATGAACAGGCGTCATTATAATGACGCCATCAGTAAATGCTACGTTATCCGTTGATTATCCTGCGACGCTCGCAAAGAATTTTTTGTAATCCGTCGTTGCAAGCACCTTTTCAAGCTGTGCCACAAGCTGACGTAAGCCTTGTTCGTCCTCGTCGGTGAAGCGACCGAAGACGGTACTGTCGATGTCGAGAACGCCAATAATCTGATTTTTCACCACCAACGGTAGAACAATTTCAGAATTACTCGCCGCATCACAGGCAATATGTCCATCGAATGCGTGAACATCCTCGATTCGCTGTACTTCGTTACGGGCAACCGCGGTGCCACACACGCCGCGCCCGACGGGGATCCGTACGCAGGCAATTTTGCCTTGAAACGGTCCGAGAACCAACGTCTCATCTTCGAGTAGATAAAACCCCGCCCAGTTTACGTCGGCCAGACGTTCGTATAATAACGCGCTGGTATTAGCCAGTGTTGCCAGAAAACTGGTTTCTCCCGCCATCAGCGCATTAAAGTCGCGGTTTAAGTCCGCGTAAAATTCTGTTTTGTTCATTATATAATCACTTGGTTGTCTTACCTGGAACTGCCAGCCTATTAAAATAAGCATTAAATGCGTTAATGCTCAAGATCATTCCCATCATGAGTTAAGATTAGTGTTAATTCTTATTACATTTGGCGCGTCATGGCTCTTTACACCCCACAAGTTACGCCAACAAAAAAATAACAGTGAGATCAATTGGCGAAGCGTTGCCGCATGGTGATTACCAACGCTGCCCGCAATGTGACATGCTGTTCAGCCTGCCAGAGATAAATTCACACCAAAGTGCCTATTGCCCACGCTGCCAGGCAAAAATCCGTGACGGACGCGACTGGTCGCTAACGCGCCTGGCGGCAATGGCCTTCACAATGCTGTTGCTGATGCCTTTTGCGTGGGGCGAACCACTATTGCATATCTGGTTGTTAGGTATTCGTATTGACGCCAACGTAATGCAAGGCATCTGGCAAATGACCAAACAGGGAGATGCGGTAACGGGCGCAATGGTTTTTTTCTGCGTTATCGGTGCCCCCCTCATTCTGGTGACATCTATTGCCTGGTTGTGGTTTGGTAATCGGCTGGGAATGAATTTACGTCCGGTGTTGCTGATGCTTGAGCGGCTGAAAGAGTGGGTAATGCTGGATATCTACCTGGTCGGCATTGCCGTTGCCTCTATAAAGGTGCAGGACTATGCCCATATCCAGGCCGGTGTCGGCCTATTCTCTTTTGTAGCGCTGGTGATTTTAACGACGGTGACGTTGTCACATCTTAATGTTGAACAGTTGTGGGAGCGATTTTACCCTGAACGCCCTGCCACGCGTAGGGATAAAAAACTACGCGTTTGTCTGGGGTGTCACTTTACCGGCTACCCTGATCCGCGCGGTCGCTGTCCCCGTTGCCATATCCCGCTTCGCCTGCGTCGCCATCATAGTATTCAAAAATGTTGGGCGGCGCTGTTAGCTTCAATCATCTTGTTGTTTCCTGCCAACCTGTTACCTATTTCGATCATTTATCTGAACGGTGGCCGACAAGAAGATACGATCCTTTCCGGGATTATGTCGCTGGCGAACAGCAATATTGCCGTTGCCGGAATCGTATTTATCGCCAGTATTCTGGTGCCATTTACCAAAGTGATTGTTATGTTCACTTTATTGTTGAGCATTCATTTTAAGTGCCAACAGGGGTTACGTACGCGAATAATGTTACTGCGAATAGTGACCTGGATTGGCCGCTGGTCGATGCTGGATCTGTTTGTCATTTCTTTAACCATGTCGCTGATTAATCGCGATCAAATCCTCGCTTTTACTATGGGACCGGCTGCGTTTTATTTCGGCGCAGCGGTTATTTTGACTATTCTTGCAGTGGAATGGCTGGACAGCCGCTTACTTTGGGATGCACATGAGTCAGGAAACGCCCGCTTCGACGACTGAAGCGCAAATTAAAACTAAACGCCGTATCTCACCTTTCTGGCTACTGCCATTCATCGCGCTAATGATAGCAGGTTGGCTAATTTGGGGGAGTTATCAGGATCGAGGCAATACCGTCACCATCGATTTTATGTCGGCGGATGGCATTGTTCCGGGTCGCACACCTGTTCGCTATCAGGGCGTTGAAGTCGGAACGGTGCAGGATGTCAGTCTGAGCGACGATCTGCGTAAGATTGAAGTGAAGGTCAGCATCAAGTCCGATATGAAAGATGCGTTGCGCGAAGAGACGCAGTTCTGGCTGGTGACGCCAAAAGCTTCGCTGGCAGGTGTTTCCGGGCTGGATGCGCTGGTCGGCGGAAACTATATCGGCATGATGCCAGGTAAAGGTAAAGAGCAAGATCACTTTGTCGCCCTCGATACCCAGCCCAAATATCGGCTGGATAATGGTGATCTTATGATCCATCTGCAAGCCCCCGATCTTGGTTCGCTGAACAGCGGCTCGTTGGTCTATTTCCGCAAAATCCCGGTGGGGCGAGTCTATGACTATGCGATCAATCCCAATAAGCAAGGCGTGGTGATTGATGTCCTGATTGAGCGGCGCTTTACCGACCTGGTGAAAAAAGGCAGTCGCTTCTGGAATGTTTCTGGCGTTGATGCCAATGTCAGTATCAGTGGCGCGAAGGTGAAACTGGAAAGTCTGGCTGCTCTGGTTAACGGTGCGATTGCCTTCGACTCGCCGGAAGAGTCGAAACCAGCCGATCCGGAAGATACCTTTGGTCTGTATGAAGATCTCGCCCACAGCCAGCGTGGGGTGCTCATAAAACTGGATCTGCCAAACGGAGTCGGATTAAGCGCCGATTCAACGCCGCTCATGTACCAGGGACTGGAAGTCGGGCAACTGACCAAACTGAATTTAAATCCAGGTGGCAAAGTTACTGGTGAAATGACCGTTGATCCCAGCGTAGTTACCCTACTTCGTGAAAATACTCGCATTGAGTTACGTAACCCGAAATTATCCCTCAGCGATGCCAATCTGAGTTCCCTACTGACCGGCAAAACCTTCGAACTGGTGCCAGGTAATGGCGAGCCACGCAAAGAGTTTGTTGTTGTGCCTGGCGAGAAAGCCCTGCTGCATGAACCGGATGTTATGACGCTGACCCTGACCGCGCCGGAAAGTTACGGTATTGATGCCGGTCAGCCGTTAATTCTGCATGGTGTACAGGTAGGCCAGGTAATTGAACGTAAACTTACCAGCAAAGGCGTCACCTTTACCGTTGCCATCGAACCGCAGCATCGTGAACTGGTAAAAGGTGACAGCAAATTTGTCGTTAATAGCCGTGTTGACGTGAAAGTGGGACTGGATGGCGTCGAGTTCCTCGGTGCCAGCGCCTCAGAATGGCTCAACGGTGGCATCCGCATTCTGCCGGGCGAAAAAGGCGAGATGAAAGCCAGCTATCCGCTGTATGCCAATCTGGAAAAAGCCCTGGAAAACAGCCTGAGCGATTTGCCTACAACGACCGTGAGTTTGAGCGCGGAAACGCTGCCAGATGTGCAGGCGGGATCGGTAGTGCTGTACCGCAAATTTGAGGTTGGTGAAGTTATTACCGTACGTCCTCGGGCCAATGCCTTTGATATCGATCTGCATATTAAGCCGGAATATCGCAATCTCCTGACCAGCAACAGTGTGTTCTGGGCGGAAGGTGGCGCAAAAGTTCAGCTTAACGGCAGCGGCCTGACCGTACAGGCATCACCGCTTTCACGGGCATTAAAGGGGGCTATCAGTTTCGATAACCTCAGCGGTGCCAGCGCCAGTCAGCGTAAAGGCGACAAGCGAATTCTATATGCTTCCGAAACAGCCGCTCGTGCGGTTGGCGGGCAGATTACGCTCCATGCTTTCGATGCCGGAAAACTGGCTGTTGGTATGCCAATTCGCTATCTCGGTATTGATATCGGGCAGATCCAGACGCTGGATCTGATCACCGCACGCAATGAAGTACAGGCAAAAGCGGTGCTCTATCCGGAATATGTCCAGACCTTCGCCCGCGGAGGTACGCGCTTCTCGGTGGTCACACCACAGATTTCGGCAGCGGGTGTTGAGCACCTTGATACCATCCTTCAGCCGTATATCAATGTCGAACCTGGTCGGGGTAATCCTCGCCGTGACTTTGAGTTGCAAGAAGCCACCATTACCGATTCTCGTTACCTTGATGGCTTAAGCATTATTGTTGAAGCGCCAGAAGCCGGGTCATTAGGCATTGGTACTCCGGTACTGTTCCGTGGTCTGGAAGTAGGTACGGTTACCGGAATGACGCTGGGGACATTGTCAGATCGGGTGATGATTGCGATGCGCATCAGTAAGCGATACCAGCACCTGGTGCGTAACAATTCCGTCTTCTGGCTGGCATCGGGCTACAGTCTGGACTTTGGCCTGACGGGTGGTGTGGTGAAAACCGGCACCTTTAATCAGTTTATCCGTGGAGGGATCGCCTTCGCTACCCCACCAGGAACGCCACTGGCACCGAAAGCTCAGGAAGGCAAACACTTCCTGTTGCTGGAAAGCGAACCGAAAGAGTGGCGTGAATGGGGCACCGCCCTGCCTCGTTAATCTCCTCCTGCTCCGGCGTGCCTGCGCCGGAGCGTTTATGCTAAACTGCGCGCCTGTTTTTTTCCGCTGGTACATACTTGTGGCTCAACACACCGTTTATTTCCCGGACGCCTTTTTGACGCAAATGCGCGAAGCGATGCCTTCGACGCTCTCTTTTGATGATTTTCTCGCCGCCTGCCAGCGCCCGTTGCGCCGCAGCATTCGCGTTAATACGCTGAAAATCTCCGTTGCTGATTTCCTGCAATTAACCGCACCTTACGGCTGGACGTTAACACCGGTTCCCTGGTGTAAGGAAGGTTTCTGGATTGAACGCGACGATGAAGAGGCATTACCGTTGGGCAGTACCGCCGAACATTTAAGTGGCCTGTTTTATATTCAGGAAGCCAGTTCGATGTTACCGGTTGCGGCGTTGTTTGCCGATGGTAACTCCCCGCAACGGGTGATGGATGTGGCGGCTGCGCCGGGATCAAAAACCACGCAGATTGCTGCGAGTATGAATAATGAAGGCGCGATCCTTGCCAATGAGTTTTCCGCCAGCCGGGTAAAGGTGTTACATGCCAATATCAGCCGCTGCGGTATCAGTAATGTAGCTTTAACGCATTTTGATGGCCGCGTGTTTGGTGCAGCGTTGCCAGAAATGTTCGACGCCATTTTGCTGGATGCTCCCTGCTCCGGTGAAGGTGTGGTACGTAAAGACCCCGACGCGCTGAAAAACTGGTCACCGGAAAGCAACCTGGAAATCGCCGCCACCCAGCGTGAACTGATTGACAGTGCATTTCATGCCTTACGTCCTGGCGGTACGCTGGTTTACTCGACCTGTACCTTAAACCGTGACGAAAACGAAGCCGTTTGCCTGTGGCTGAAAGAGACTTATCCCGATGCAGTAGAGTTTTTGCCGTTGGGCGATCTCTTCCCTGATGCCAAAAAGGCGCTGACCGAAGAAGGCTTCTTGCACGTCTTCCCACAAATTTATGACTGCGAAGGCTTCTTCGTTGCTCGTCTGCGTAAAACTCAGGCCATTCCTGCCTTACCCGCACCGAAATACAAAGTGGGCAATTTCCCGTTTAGCCCAGTGAAAGATCGCGAAACCGCACAAATTCGGCAGGCGGCTGCGAATATTGGCTTACAGTGGGACAAAAACCTGCGTCTCTGGCAGCGTGATAAAGAAATCTGGTTATTCCCGGTGGGCATTGAAGCGTTGATCGGTAAAGTCCGATTTTCTCGTCTGGGAGTAAAACTTGCCGAAACGCATAACAAAGGTTACCGCTGGCAGCATGAAGCGGTCATTGCCCTTGCCTCACCCGACCACGCTAACGCGTTTGAACTAACACCACAAGAAGCAGAAGAGTGGTATCGTGGGCGCGATGTTTACCCGCAGACCGCACCAACCGGGGATGATGTGTTGGTCACCTTCCAGCGCCAGCCAATCGGTTTAGCCAAACGTATTGGCTCGCGACTGAAAAACAGTTACCCGCGTGAGCTAGTGCGCGACGGAAAACTTTTTACGGGTAAAGCCTGACAGTACACAAAAAGCGCACGTTTTGACTGGCGAATCTGACTGCCTTGACTAGGCTGAAAAATGGTGCGATCGGACTGGTCGTACCACAACCAGCACTTCAATGGAGAGCACGAAGATGAAAACCAGTGTGCGCATAGGCGCTTTTGAAATCGATGACGGCGAGTTACACGGCGAATCGCCTGGTGACCGAACGTTGACCATTCCCTGTAAATCTGACCCGGATTTATGTATGCAACTGGATGCCTGGGACGCTGACACCAGCATTCCTGCCCTGCTAAACGGCGAACACTCTGTCCTTTACCGTACCCGCTACGATCAACAGTCCGATGCCTGGATTATGCGTCTTGCCTGATCCAAAAAGAACCCGTCGGCATGACGGGTTATTTATCCCGGTTATTTTCCCGTTGTAAAATCTCTCCTAAACTTAACGGTACGGCAACGCACTTCGAGGATGAAATGTTCGCGCTGGTACTTTTTGTTTGCTATCTGGACGCTGGTTGTGAAGATATTGTGGTTGATGTCTACAATACGGAACAGCAGTGCCTCTACTCAATGGACGATCAACGGATCCGCCACGGTGGCTGTTTTCCCGTTGAAGATTTCATTGATGGGTTCTGGCGGCCTGCGCAAGATTACAGTGACTTTTAATTACTGGAGTCGTTCCAACGTGAGTGTTCCACCAAAGACCGCGCCGGTATCAATATAATGCAAGTTACCGATATCTACGCGATGGCGTAATGGCGTATGACCAAACCAGAAATGATCAGCGCCGGTAATTCCCTGCCCTTTTCGGCCTTCACGCAATCGCGAGCGACTCCACAACACCTGATGCAGATCGACTTCCTTATGCCACTCATAAATATCATTGGGGTAATCCGCATGGGCGATGACATGCAGTCCGCTACTACAGCTTAATTCAATTATCCACGGCAAAGACCCGCACTTTTCCAGCGCCCTTCTCGCTTGCTCACGTTGGTGCTCTGTCAGTGCGGCAAACCAGTCGCCACCATTCATAAACCACAAAGACATCTGCTGCGATGCCAGCGCATCCATCGCCATCTGCTCATGATTGCCTCTTACCGCCCTGACCCAGCGTTGATCCAGTAATTGCAGGCAACGCAAACTCTCCGGGCCACGATCGATAACGTCACCAACCGAGATTAACAAGTCTTGCCACGGGTCAAACCGGCAGAACCATAATTTCTCTCGCAGTTGCGCCAGGCAGCCATGAATATCACCCACCAGCCAAATATGTCGCCACTGACTACCATCAATTCTCTGATAGATGTGGCCTGCCTGTTTCATCAATTCCTTACTCCCGCGCATAAGATCACATTATTTTAACAAAAATGTTAAAAAAGCCTGGACTGAAGCAGTAGAGTGTGTGTTATGGTTGATTGTGAAGTCAGTGAGGGAAAAGCAGTAATGCCATTATCAAACTGGCTTTATAGATAAAAAGAGACCGAACACGATTCCTGTATTCGGTCCAGGGAAATGGCTCTTGGGAGAGAGCCGTGCGCTAAAAGTTGGCATTAATGCAGGCTTAGTTGCCTTGCCTTTTAAGAATAGATGACGACGCCAGGTTTTCCAGTCCGCGCGTAAAGTGGTCAGAAAAAAAGCGCGTTTATCATCCTCTAAAATGTTAAAAACCGCCCGTTCTGGTGAAAGCACCCGGGCGGTTTTTTATTTAAAATCAAAAAATTACTATAGATAATTAACAGAGTCTCTCTGCTCTTTCAATAAACGGTGCCAGACTCACTTTTTCACCTGGTTTATTGGGATCATCAATCTGGATCACCGAAATGGGCTGGGCTTTAGTCTTCCCGCTGGCTACTTCCTTTTGTGCGATATCGTTTAAAGGATACTGCACCAGGGTACTTGGGTTAATGACATACAAAGCATTGCCCGGACGACAGGTCAGCATCACCTCTTCGCGATTAAACGCCCATTTGTCTTTACCCATTTCAAAACGGCTGACGGTAATCACCTGCGGAGCCGCCAACGCCGCTGCCGAACTGGTGAGTAACAGAAACGCCAGAATACTTTTTTTCATCATTTTCGTAATCCATCAAAAAGGTTCGAGAGTCGCAAGCAGGCTGATAATCACCAGCACTACCGCACCTATCGCCCATTCGAGTTTAGTCATCCACACAAACCAGGGTGCCGCACGGTCTTCGTCCTGCCCCATGCGCGGAACAAGAACATAACGATTTGCCAGCGCGATGGCCACCATAACCATTACCAGTATGACTTTAAGTAATAAAAGCTGCCCCCAGTACGTCGCAAGTGTGGGGGAAAATCCAGTGATTAACAATGTATTAAGCACACCACTGCCCAGTACACCTATCACAGCAAAATGCCCACACCGGGAAAATCGCATCAGTGCATGAATGGCCTCACGTCGCCAACGCCCTTTCACCAACTGCATACACCAGACGACCGGCAGCAAGCCACCAAACCATGCCGCCGCACAGATCAGATGTACGGCGTGATTCGTCTGATGGATTTTCGCCGTTAATCCTTCGTTTAATGTCGCGTGTCCTACTCCCGCCATCAAAATAAATTGCGCGGTAGTTAACATAAACAACAAACGAGGCATATTCCGTGGTTGCATCAGAGCCACGGTCAGCGTAACGAGGGCGAGAACGATTTGCCAAATCCAGACACCACCAAACTGTGTTTGTAACACCGACAACCAAATGTTCAACGACACCACATCCGGCCATCCCGCGCCCATCAACCCTCCCTGAACGGCGAACATCGCAGCGGCACTGCTCAAACTCCAGACGGCGGCGTGCTGTTGTATACGCAGAAAACGTTTCGTCAGTAATCGACGAATTGTTACTGGTGCCAGCCATGCTCCATACATCGCGAAGCCAAAGACCAGCATCAGGGAGATAAAATGGATAAATCGTAGTGCGACCCAGGTAAACGCCAACATGCTTTATTTCACTGTAAAGGTGTATTGCCCTTTGGTTTTATGCCCGTCCACCGAAACAACATGCCAGTTAACGGTATAACTCCCGGGCTTCAGGGCGTCGGCAAGCGGAACAATCAATTGGGTTTTGTCCTGTTCATTACGCTTCGCGGGTAACGTTTTAATATTTTCATTCTTTGAGCCAATGACTTTTGCGCCGCTGAACCCGGGTTCAATACTTTCAGAGAAGTTTAAAGTAATGGCCTGTGGAGCAGCGATAACCTCCGCATTCGCCGCAGGATACTGATGCGTCAAATGCGCATGCGCCCAGGCAGAAGGTACTCCCAGCGAAGCTGTCAGAAATGTCAGCGCATAACGAAGGGAACGTGCAGTTGAAGCCATATTATCTATTCCTTTTTGTAATAACTTTTTTACAGAGCATAACCTTGTCTAATGATAGAGTCGAGGATCATCAATTCCGGCTTGCCATCCTGGCTAACTCTTAGTAACTTTTGCCCGCGATTAATGAGGAGACACAGCATGTTGAAGAATCTGGCCAAACTGGATCAAACTGAAATGGATAAAGTTAATGTCGATCTGGCGGCCGCCGGGGTAGCATTTAAAGAACGTTACAATATGCCGGTGATTGCTGAAGCGGTTGAACGTGAACAACCAGAACACCTGCGAAGCTGGTTTCGTGAGCGCCTTATCGCCCACCGTCTCACCTCTGTAAATCTGTCACGTTTACCTTACGAAC
This sequence comes from Escherichia sp. TW09308, assembly GCF_000208565.1. Lineage (NCBI taxonomy): Bacteria > Pseudomonadati > Pseudomonadota > Gammaproteobacteria > Enterobacterales > Enterobacteriaceae > Escherichia > Escherichia sp. TW09308. The sequence continues at coordinate 547,217 of NZ_AEME01000001.1, forward strand.
CTAAACTTAAATAAACCTTATATTAAGTTACACTTCCTTACATGATGCCTGCTAAATTATGAGTATTTTCTTATTCTCACCAATATTTGCGGACACTGTGAAAAGGAAGTCATCATGTCATACAGGAAAGTCGCAGCAGCACAATATGAGCCTCGTAAAGCCTCACTCACTGAGCAGGTAGCCCATCATCTGGAGTTCGTGAGGGCTGCCGCCAGACAGCAGTGTGAACTTTTGGTTTTCCCCTCGCTTTCTCTACTGGGATGTGATTATAAACGACGCCCTCTTCCTGCCCCGCCCGACCTCTCGCTATTAGACCCGCTTTGTTATGCCGCAATGACTTATCGAATGACCATTATTACCGGCCTTCCCGTTGAATATAACGATCGATTTATTCGTGGAATTGCCGTATTTGCACCGTGGATGAATGCGCCAGCAATTTATCATCAAAGTCACGGAGCATGCCTGGGGCGACATTCCAAAACCATCACGGTGGTGGATGGACAACCTGAAGGTATTGATATGGACCCGAGCTGCTCACTCTTTACCACCGGTCAGTGCATCAGCGAGCCAGATTTATTGACTTCTACTCGCCACTTACAATTTTTCTCACATCAATATTCCATCGCTGTTCTAATGGCTAATGCCCGCGGTAATAGTGCATTGTGGGATGAATATGGTCGCCTCATCGTCCGCGCCGATTACGGTTCGTTATTGTTAGTTGGTCAGCGCACATCGCAGGGTTGGCAAGGCGATATCATTCCATTACGCTAGGCGTTTTCGACCCGGAGTTTTGCCATGTTGCGTATTATCGATACTGAAACCTGCGGTTTACAGGGAGGGGTCGTGGAGATTGCCTCTGTTGATGTTGTTGACGGGAAAATCGTTAACCCTATGAGCCACCTTGTTCGCCCCGACCGCCCTATCACTCCGCAGGCTATGGCGATCCACCGTATTACTGAAGCCATGGTTGCTGACAAACCGTGGATTGAAGACGTGCTCCCACACTACTACGGTAGTGAATGGTATGTCGCCCACAACGCCAGCTTTGACCGCCGTGTACTGCCTGAAATGCCCGGTGAGTGGATCTGCACGATGAAATTGGCCCGTCGTTTGTGGCCGGGGATCAAGTACAGCAACATGGCGCTGTATAAAACACGTAAGCTCAATGTGCAAACGCCGCCGGGGCTGCATCACCACCGTGCGCTGTATGACTGTTACATCACCGCGGCCTTACTTATCGATATTATGAACACATCCGGCTGGACGGTAGAACAAATGGCGGATATCACCGGGCGTCCGTCATTGTTAACGACATTCACGTTTGGCAAGTATCGCGGCAAAGCGGTATCAGAAGTTGCAGAGCGCGATCCGGGCTATCTGCGCTGGTTGTTTAATAACCTCGACAGTATGAGCCCGGAACTGCGTTTAACCTTGAAGCACTATTTGGCGGATGCTTAAGCCGCTGGCTGACCAGGTAATGCTCCCTGCGCCAGCGCGACCAGAAAAGCATATTCCATTGCCACACCTTCGTAAGATTTAAAGCGACCGGATTTGCCGCCATGCCCCGAGTCCATGTCGGTACATAACAGCAACAGATGGTCGTCTGTTTTAAGCTCGCGCAATTTAGCCACCCATTTTGCCGGTTCCCAGTATTGCACCTGTGAATCGTGTAAACCTGTCGTCACCAGCAAATGTGGGTAAGCCTGCGCCGTGACATTGTCATACGGGCTGTAGCTTTTCATGTACTCGTAATATTGTAGATCCTGCGGATTCCCCCACTCTTCAAACTCGCCCGTAGTGAGCGGAATCGACTCATCAAGCATCGTCGTCACCACATCGACAAACGGCACCTGGGCAATAACGCCGTGGAACAATTCTGGTCGTTCATTGATAGCGACCCCCATCAACATGCCACCCGCGCTACCACCCATCGCATAACAGAGCGAAGGAGAACCGTAACCCAGCTTTAACAGTGCGTCGCAGGCATCAAGATAATCATTGAAAGTATTTTTCTTTTTCAGGAACTTGCCATCTTCGTACCACTGCTGCCCCAGTTCACCACCGCCACGAACATGCACAATGGCGTAGACAAAGCCGCGATCCAACAAACTCAGGCGACTAAAACTGAAATCGGCATCAATACTTGCGCCGTAAGAACCATATCCGTACACCAGCAGCGGGTTGTGCCCTTTGCGGAAATGTTTGCGATGATAAACCAACGAAACCGGAACTTCGACGCCATCACGGGCGGTGATCCACAGGTGTTCACTACGGTAATTCTCTGCATCAAAACCGGGCACTTCAGTTTGTTTTAATACGCGGCGTTCACCGGTGTCCATATCCAGTTCAAACAGCGTGTCTGGCGTGGTCATGGAGGAATAGCCGTAACGCAATCGCGAAGTTTCAGGTTCCGGATTATAGGCAATCCAGGTGACGTAAGCCGGATCGTCAAAAGCAATACCGATAACTTCCCGCGTTTTGCGATTGATTTGCCGCAGACTGGTTAACCCACGCTGGCGCTCTTCAACCACCAGCCAGTCGGTAAACAGCGTAAATCCTTCCAGCATGATGTTATCGCGTGGCGGAATTAACTCTTCCCACTGCTGCTCTTCACGCATTCGGGTACGATATAAACCAAAGTTTTTGCCGTTACGGTTAGAGCGTAGATAAAAGCGGTGCTGATAATGATCGAGACTGTATTCGTGATCTTTACGCCGCGGCAAAAAGACAAACGGTTCTGCATCGGCCAGCTCGGCATCCAGCAGACGAACTTCACTGGTCGTGGCGCTGGCAAGGTGAATAACCACATAGTGTTTTGATGTCGTTTTATGCAGACTGACATAAAAAGTATCGTCTTTTTCTTCGTAGATCAGTTTATCTTGCGATGCCGGAGTCCCGATGGCGTGCCGCCAGACCTGATAAGGCAGCAGAGTTACCGGATGCTTACGCACATAATAAAAAGTCCATGAGTCATTCGCCCAGACAAAGCTGGGTTCCACATTATCCAGCAGTTCGGGATACCAGTTGCCCGTTTCAAGATTGCGAAAACGGATGCCGTACTGGCGTCGGGAAAGGAAATCTTCTGCCAGCGCCATAATGGTGTTATCGGGCGTTATAGCCATGCCGCCCATAGAATAAAATTCACTGTGTGCCGCCCGCTTGTTGGCATCAAGCAACGTTTCCCATTCGTCCCACTCTTCAGTGAATGCAGACTGGCGTTGATAAATGGCATATTCACTGCCGGGTTCATAAATATGCCGGTAACGATAACCGTTTTTAATATAAGGCGCAGAGACTTCTCTTTGCGGGATACGCTCAATGATTTCTTTTAGTATCCGATCCTGCAGGGCTTGTTGCGAAGCCATCACCTGGTGCCCGTAACTATTTTCCTGTTGCAGGTAATTCAGTACTTCCGGCTGCGAGCGCGTGTCGTCCCGCAACCAGTAGTAATTGTCGATACGCGTATCACCATGAAGCGTCATGGCATGGGGAATTCGAGCAGCTTTTGGTAGCATGTTATTGTTCTTTCTGGTTGAAGCATCTTATAAGGGTGGCAAAACTCACCCGGGATGCAAGCGAAACAGGACAGTCATTGCAGCGATGATGACACGTTATGAAGTGAAAATCGAAAGGTAGCAGGCAGATAAAATCAGTCGGTTCAACTAGCTGTGCGAGTTTGTATAGCCCGAAAAACGTAAATATAGGGCTATACAGAGAGAAGGATTATTCAGACAAAGTACGCTTTTGCTGTTCGAGATCGCGTTCGATCCCTTCGCGAACATCCTGGGGAATTTTCAGCGCGTCGCCCAGTGCATTCAGGTAACTACGCTCCATAAAATGGTCAATATCAATAGCTGCACAGCTCAGGAAATAGATTTCCAGCGCCTCTTCTTCGTTTCGAACCCCCAGGGCCAGACGCTGAGGATCCAATGGCTGTTCGATTGCCTGCTCGATAAGAACACGGCCCTGCTCTTCTACACCCGCTTCACGCAATTGCTGATCGATAGCCGCACGCTCTTTGGCATCAATATGACCATCACTTTTAGCGGCAAATACCAGCGCGAGGATCAAACGTTCCGTGCGCTCATCCAGCGGCGTGCTCTGGGTGCCGAATTGCGGTTCGTTCTGGTGCGCCGCGCGAATTTTATCTTTGTATTTGTTCCACAGCACCGTACCAGCCACCGCGCCACCGCCTACCAGCAACGCATTCGTGCCATACTTCGTTAAAAGTTTACGTGCTGATTTATTCGCTACCAGTAACCCAGCCAGCCCGCCTAATGCGCCCGGCACTAAAAGTTTGCCCAATCCCTGATCCGTAGACGAGGAGGTAGAAGAACTGTTTTGCCCGAGAAGGGATTGCAGTTGATTTAACCAGTTAGCCATGTTTGCTCCTCAATAACCATTTTAATGCCTGTAGCATAGCGGATGAGGATGTCAGAAAGTGTATATTGAGGCAAAAGATGCGCAAATTAGCGGACAGCAAGGAAGCCAGCCACGGAAAATGGTGATCGGGTTATTTAGGGTAATTGCGATGGTAGAGGTTTGTAGCCGTAATTGGAGTTACCTTATGCTGATTGCCTGATGCGACGCTGTCGCGCCTTATCAGGCCTGCGGGATCTGGTGCGTTATAGAGCGGATAAGACGCTCGCGCCGCATCCGCCAGGGGTTATGTGCAATGACTGACAGCAATTAACGACGCTGGTAATCCGCCATTCCCGCTTTACAGTCCACATTAACCAGATAATGAATATCAGCGCTTTTACCACGCACTGTCAGCGGAACTGACCATTTATCATCTTTACCCTGAATATCCTGCACACTGACCCACGCTACCGGATCGGCCTGACCAACGATTTTTTGATCGTCTGCCCAGCGCGCGACGCGGTTTTGTTGATAATCGCGTTTTACACTCGCAGCGATTCCGGCTGCATCCAGACCTTCACACTTTGGGAAAGTGACCGACTTGCTGGTTTCGTTATTTGCAGCGAAAACTGATGCACAGGCAGAAAGCAGTAACAGCCCCAACAACGCCCCTCTTTTTTTCATGTTTTTCTCCATAGCACAATGATTCAGGAGAAAGCATGGTACAAATTATCAGGAGCGCAAGTGGCTTCAGGCGGCGTGTGTCTCATCTGCCACATCAGAGCGACTACCGACCACCTGGGGGGACGGTAATTTACCAGTTTTCAGAATCGTGCTAAGCACATCTTTCTGTTCTGCCAGCCACAGCGAAAGCGCTTCACGTTGCTCGTCTTCCATTTGTACTGGAGAATTTGTCAGCCAGGTGTCGAGCAGATCCGCCGTATCAAGCATTTTGTCATAAGCATCGGCTTCCTTTTTGCTGGTAAACGACATCTTCTCTTCGCCCTCACGAATGACTACGTATTTAATTTCAACCGCCATTTGCAGCCTCTCACAATAACTGTAATTTTATACAGTATAATTCTTTTCGGTCTTGAAATCAACACGAGCAATCAAGCAATAAAGACATACGCAAACGTTTTCGTTTATACTGCGCGCGGAATTAATCAGGGGATATTCGTTATGACGTTATTAGGCACTGCGCTGCGTCCGGCAGCAACTCGCGTGATGTTATTAGGCTCCGGTGAACTGGGTAAAGAAGTGGCCATCGAGTGCCAACGCCTCGGTGTAGAAGTGATTGCGGTCGATCGCTATGCCGACGCGCCAGCCATGCATGTCGCGCATCGTTCTCATGTCATCAATATGCTGGATGGCGATGCGTTGCGCCGTGTGGTTGAACTGGAAAAACCGCACTATATCGTGCCGGAGATCGAAGCTATTGCCACCGATATGCTGATCCAGCTTGAAAAGGAAGGGTTGAATGTTGTCCCCTGCGCTCGTGCGACTCAGCTAACGATGAATCGCGAAGGGATCCGTCGCCTGGCGGCAGAAGAACTTCAGCTTCCCACTTCAACGTATCGTTTTGCCGATAGCGAAAGTCTTTTCCGCGAGGCGGTTACCGCCATTGGCTATCCCTGTATCGTTAAACCGGTCATGAGTTCTTCCGGCAAGGGGCAGACGTTTATTCGCTCTGCCGAACAGCTTGCTCAGGCGTGGGAGTACGCCCAGCAAGGTGGTCGCGCCGGGGCGGGACGCGTGATTGTTGAAGGCGTGGTTAAGTTTGACTTTGAGATTACCCTACTAACCGTCAGTGCGGTGGATGGCGTCCATTTCTGTGCACCAATAGGTCATCGTCAGGAAGATGGTGACTATCGCGAATCCTGGCAACCGCAGCAAATGAGTCCACTGGCTCTGGAACGTGCGCAGGAGATTGCCCGCAAAGTGGTGCTGGCGCTGGGCGGCTATGGTCTGTTTGGTGTGGAGTTGTTTGTCTGTGGCGATGAGGTGATTTTCAGTGAAGTCTCCCCTCGCCCGCATGACACCGGGATGGTGACGTTAATTTCTCAGGATCTCTCGGAATTTGCCCTGCATGTACGCGCGTTCCTCGGACTGCCTGTTGGCGGGATTCGTCAGAATGGCCCTGCCGCTTCTGCAGTTATCCTGCCGCAACTGAGCAGTCAGAATGTCACGTTTGATAATGTGCAGAATGCCGTTGGCGCAGGTTTGCAGATTCGTTTATTTGGTAAGCCGGAAATTGATGGCAGCCGTCGTCTGGGTGTGACACTGGCTACAGCGGAGAGCATTGATGAGGCGATTGAACGCGCGAAGCACGCCGCCGCACAGGTGAAAGTACAAGGTTAAGTCCGTCAGAAACACGCTGCAAAAATGCCCGATCATGGATCGGGCATTTTGACTTTTACAGCTTCGCGCCTTCTACTGCTTCACGTGCCAGCTTAGTGATGCGGTCGTAATCGCCTGCTTCCAGCGCATCCGCCGGAACCAGCCATGAACCACCGATACACAGCACGCTTTTCAGCGCCAGGTAGTCACGGTAGTTAGCCGGAGAAATACCACCAGTCGGGCAGAAACGAACCTGGGAGAACGGGCCTGCGATCGCCTGCAGTGCTTTCACGCCGCCATTAGCTTCCGCCGGGAAGAATTTGAACTCTTTCAGGCCGTAGTCCATACCCAGCATCAGTTCAGAAACAGTGCTGATACCTGGAATCAGAGGAATGGAGCCTTCAGTCGCTGCTTTCAGCAGTGGTTCAGTCAGACCCGGGCTAATGGCGAACTGTGCGCCTGCTTCGGTCACTTCTGCCAGTTGCTGTGGGTTCAGCACAGTACCAGCACCCACAATCGCTTCCGGTACTTCTTTGGCGATTGCACGGATAGCATCAACTGCACACTCGGTACGCAAAGTCACTTCCAGAACGCGCACGCCACCAGCAACCAACGCTTTTGCCATTGGCACCGCGTGTTCCAGTTTGTTTACCACAATAACCGGTACAACCGGGCCAGTGGTCAGGATTGATTCTGCACTTGTTTTCCAGTTTTTCATCAGAGTTTTCTCTCGCCTGATTACAAATTTTGTCGTCTTAAAAAGTGATACAGGTTGCGCCCTGTTCGGCACCGGACAGTTTTTCACGCAAGGCGCCGAATAATTCACGTCCTGTTCCTACGCGTGACGCGCTCAGGTCAGGAATGTGTGGTTCGCGAGCAGCCAGTTCCGCTTCGTCTACCAGCAACGTCAGTTCGCCTGTCTGTCCATTCACACGAATGATGTCTCCATCGCGCACTTTCGCCAGTAACCCGCCATCGTAGGCTTCTGGTGTTACGTGGATAGCTGACGGCACTTTACCTGAAGCACCGGAGAGGCGTCCATCGGTAACTAACGCAATTTTGAAACGCCGGTCCAATAATACACCAAGTGGCGGCATGAGTTTATGTAATTCTGGCATTCCGTTCGCTTTTGGCCCCTGATGACGAACAACAACCACACAATCACGGTCCAGCAAACCCGCTTCAAAGGCTGGCATAACGTCATGCTGGCTCTCGAAAACAACCGCAGGCGCTTCAATTACCTGGTTTTCAACGGGTACAGCGGAGGTTTTCATAACCGCACGGCCCAGGTTACCGCTTAACACTTTTGTCCCACCATGATGAGAGAAAGGTTGTTCGAAGGAAGCGATCACATTGCTGTCGAGCGATTTTTCTGCACCTTCTCGCCAGTCCAGCTCACCGTTATTCAGCCACGGCTCGAGGGTATAACGAGAAAGACCAAAACCCGCTACCGTATTCACATCTTCATGCAGCAGACCCGCCTTGAGCAGTTCACGCACCAGCACCGGTACGCCTCCCGCCGCCTGGAAGTGATTAATATCGGCCGGGCCGTTCGGGTAGAGACGCGCCATCAGCGGTACGACATCAGAAAGATCAGAGAAGTCATCCCAGTTAATCTGAATACCCGCCGCACGCGCCATCGCCACCAGGTGCATTGTATGGTTAGTGGAACCACCTGTTGCCAGCAGCGCCACGATACCGTTCACCACCACTTTCTCATCAATCATCTTACCGATTGGCATCCATTCATTACCATTGCCGGTCATGCGTGTAACCTGGCGCGCAGCGGCTGCAGTTAATGCATCACGCAGTGGAGAGTCCGGATGAATAAAAGAAGAGCCTGGCAACTGCATCCCCATAAATTCAACCACCATCTGATTGGTGTTGGCTGTACCGTAAAAAGTACACGTACCCGGCGCATGATAAGACGCGGCTTCTGACTCCAGCAGCGCCATACGATCCACTTTTCCTTCAGCATAAAGCTGGCGAATGCGAACTTTCTCTTTGTTTGGCAAACCACTTGCCATCGGGCCTGATGGCACAAATACCGCAGGCAGATGACCGAACGACAGTGCAGCCATTGTCAGCCCTGGGACAATCTTGTCGCACACGCCGAGGAACAGCGCGCCATCAAACATGTTATGAGACAGCCCCACCGCCGCCGACATGGCAATCACTTCGCGGCTTAACAGCGACAGCTCCATTCCGTCCTGCCCCTGGGTGACACCATCGCACATCGCCGGAACACCCCCCGCCACCTGGCCGACCGCGTTAGCTTCATGCAGTGCTTTACGAATAATCTCTGGATAATGTTCATAAGGCTGGTGGGCAGAGAGCATGTCGTTGTAGGAGGTGATAATGGCGATATTGTTACGCAACATGCTTTTCAGGGAGGCTTTGTCTTCTGGCTGGCAAGCGGCGAAACCGTGTGCCAGATTACCGCATGCCAACTGCGAACGATGAACGGTCGAGGTTTTCGCTTGTTCGATCCGGGCGAGATAAGCAGAACGAGTCGCGCGCGAACGTTCAATAATTCGATTTGTTACGCGTAACAATTGTGGATTCATAAAGGCTCCTGAAATTGAGTTGTCAGAGCAGGGTGATTCACAATGCGTTTCACTCAAGAAAAATATGACTGAAACGCCTGTAACCGGAGCTCATAGGGCAGAAACGTTTCAGTGAGTGTAATAAAAAAAGCCTCGTGGGTGAATCCACACGAGGCTCAAAAGTGTAAAAATTACTCTACAATCTGTGCAAGATCATGTTACCGGTAAAATAACCCGTAAGGATAAGTCGAGATATTACTCAAACTCATTCCAGGAGCGACCGTCACGGGTAATCATCGCCACCGAGGCAACCGGGCCCCAGGTTCCGGCCTGATACGGTTTCGGCGCATCGTTGTCCATCGCCCATGCTTCAGTAATGGAATCTACCCATTTCCACGCTTCTTCCACTTCATCGCGACGCACAAACAACGCCTGAATACCGCGCATCGTTTCCAGCAACAGACGCTCATAAGCATCAGCCAGATGCGTCTGATTAAAGGTTTCTGAATAGCTCAGATCCAGTTTGGTGATTTGCAGATTATGTTTGTGATCAAGACCAGGGACTTTATTCAACACCTGGATATCCACGCCCTCATCGGGTTGCAGACGAATAGTCAGTTTGTTCTGCGGCAGATCCTGCCACGACTCTTTGAACAGATTCAGTTCTGGTGTTTTGAAATAGACCACAACTTCAGAGCATTTTGTCGGCAGACGTTTACCTGTTCGCAGGTAGAACGGCACGCCAGCCCAACGCCAGTTATCGATGTCGACGCGGATAGCCACGAAGGTTTCCGTGTTACTGCTTTTATTCGCACCCTCTTCTTCCAGATAGCCTGGTACTTTTTTGCCCTGAGCGAAGCCTGCGGTGTATTGCCCGCGTACTGTTTTTTCACGCACATTGGTGCGGTCAATTCGACGCAATGACTTCAGTACTTTCACTTTTTCATCACGGATGCTGTCGGCGCTCAGGTCGGACGGCGGAGACATCGCAATCATGCAAAGAATTTGCAGCAGGTGGTTCTGGATCATATCGCGCATCTGACCGGCTTTATCAAAATACCCCCAGCGCCCTTCGATTCCGACCTCTTCTGCCACCGTGATCTCAACATGATCAATGGTGCGATTGTCCCAGTTGTTCACAAACAGAGAGTTAGCAAAACGCAGCGCCAGCAGGTTCAGTACCGTTTCTTTACCCAGATAGTGGTCGATACGGTAAACCTGGCACTCCTCGAAATATTCGCCTACCTGATCGTTAATTTCACGCGAAGTCGCCAGTGATGTTCCCAGCGGTTTTTCCATGACCACGCGAGCAGGTTTAGCATTCAGTTTTGCCTCACCCAGCCCTTTGCAGATCGCACCAAAGGTGCTTGGTGGCATGGCAAAGTAGTTAATGGTGATACGATTTTTTTGATCCAGCATCGCGCCAAGGCGGTTGAATGCGGCCGTGTCATTGACATCAAGATTACAAAAATCCAGACGCGCACTCAGGGTATCCCACAGACCTTCATCAATGGTTTCTTTCATGAAGGTTTCAAGCGCCTCGCGGACAACTTTGGTATATGCCGCTTTATCCCAGTCAGCACGCCCTACGCCGATAATCCGGGTGTCCGGGTTGAGCTGACCGGCTTTTTCCAGTTGATACAGGGAAGGCAGCAATTTACGACGCGCAAGGTCGCCTTTCGCGCCGAAAATGACCAGGTCACAGGCCTGGGCTGTTTGCGTTACCGCCATGTCATTCTCCTTAAGTTAACTAACCCGGTACTTAAGCCTGGGTATATTTGTAATTTTCTTACGGTGCACTGTACTGCTTTTACGGGCTTGCGAAAACTGTAAACGCTTATCCACCCGTGCGATTACAGCAAAAGCGCGCAAAGTGCGGCAAAACTGATAAAAAAACCATCGTTTTCCATTGGGTAAAAATCTGACACTGATCATGTTATGAAAAAAAATAACAACTTTTTTATCTGCTTTTGTCATTAACCCAGCACACAGGCGTAATATCTGACAAAACTGCATTTCGATTTCTTTCAGAGCGGAAATCGTCATTACCCGTGAGTCTCTTTACATCATGAATATGCTGGAAAAAATCCAGTCTCAACTGGAACATTTGAGCAAATCAGAACGCAAAGTTGCCGAGGTCATTCTTGCTTCGCCCGACAACGCGATCCATTCGAGTATTGCTGCTCTGGCGCTGGAAGCCAATGTTAGCGAGCCGACGGTGAATCGTTTCTGTCGCAGCATGGACACTCGCGGTTTTCCTGATTTTAAACTGCATCTGGCGCAAAGTCTGGCGAATGGCACTCCTTATGTTAATCGCAACGTCAATGAAGATGACAGCGTTGAATCATACACAGGGAAAATATTTGAGTCGGCAATGGCTACTCTTGATCACGTCCGTCACTCGCTGGATAAATCCGCCGTCAATCGTGCCGTTGATCTCCTCACCCAGGCGAAGAAAATTGCCTTTTTTGGATTAGGTTCTTCCGCTGCCGTTGCCCACGATGCGATGAATAAGTTTTTTCGCTTCAATGTTCCGGTGATCTACTCGGACGATATCGTACTGCAACGAATGAGTTGTATGAATTGTAGTGATGGTGACGTCGTTGTGCTGATTTCCCACACCGGCAGAACAAAAAATCTGGTTGAACTGGCGCAACTGGCGCGAGAAAACGACGCAATGGTGATTGCCCTCACCTCAGCGGGAACGCCACTCGCCCGGGAAGCAACGCTGGCAATTACCCTCGATGTACCGGAAGATACTGACATTTATATGCCCATGGTCTCTCGACTTGCACAGTTGACCGTGATAGATGTGCTGGCAACAGGATTTACTTTGCGACGCGGAACAAAATTCAGAGATAACTTGAAGCGGGTCAAGGAAGCTCTCAAGGAATCGCGTTTTGATAAGCAGTTACTTAATTTAAGTGACGATCGCTGAAACGATAGTCACTGTTCTATCCTTATACGACATTCGCATGTGTTTAATTTAGAACCGTTATCGTTTTAATTTATGCGAATTTCATGTTCAAGCAACACCTTGTTGTTTCAGTCAACGGAGTATTACATGTCCAGAAGGCTTCGCAGAACCAAAATCGTTACCACGTTAGGCCCGGCTACTGATCGCGATAATAATCTTGAAAAAGTTATCGCTGCCGGCGCAAACGTTGTACGTATGAACTTTTCTCACGGCTCGCCTGAAGATCACAAAATGCGCGCAGATAAAGTTCGTGAAATTGCCGCAAAACTGGGGCGTCATGTGGCTATTCTGGGTGACCTTCAGGGGCCAAAGATTCGTGTATCTACCTTTAAAGAAGGTAAGGTGTTCCTCAACATTGGGGACAAATTCCTGCTGGATGCTAACCTGGGTAAAGGTGAAGGCGATAAAGAAAAAGTCGGTATCGACTATAAAGGTCTGCCTGCTGACGTCGTGCCTGGCGACATCCTGCTGCTGGACGACGGTCGCGTACAGTTAAAAGTGCTGGAAGTTCAGGGCATGAAAGTGTTCACCGAAGTCACTGTCGGTGGCCCTCTCTCTAACAATAAAGGGATCAACAAACTCGGCGGCGGTCTGTCGGCTGAAGCACTGACCGAAAAAGATAAAGCTGATATTCAGACTGCCGCACTGATTGGCGTGGATTATCTGGCAGTTTCCTTCCCGCGCTGTGGCGAAGATCTGAACTATGCCCGCCGTCTGGCACGCGACGCAGGTTGTGATGCGAAAATTGTCGCCAAGGTTGAACGTGCGGAAGCCGTTTGCAGCCAGGATGCAATGGACGACATTATCCTCGCCTCTGACGTGGTGATGGTCGCACGCGGTGACCTCGGCGTTGAAATTGGCGATCCGGAACTGGTCGGCATTCAGAAGGCCTTGATCCGTCGTGCGCGCCAGCTTAACCGTGCGGTAATTACAGCGACCCAGATGATGGAGTCAATGATCACCAACCCGATGCCAACCCGTGCAGAAGTTATGGACGTGGCAAACGCCGTGCTGGATGGTACTGATGCCGTGATGCTGTCTGCGGAAACCGCTGCGGGCCAATACCCTTCAGAAACAGTTGCTGCGATGGCGCGCGTTTGCCTGGGGGCTGAAAAAATCCCGAGCATTAACGTTTCTAAACACCGTCTGGACGTTCAGTTCGATAATGTGGAAGAAGCAATCGCCATGTCCGCGATGTATGCAGCTAACCACCTGAAAGGGGTTACCGCTATCATCACCATGACCGAGTCTGGTCGTACCGCGCTGATGACCTCCCGTATCAGTTCCGGTCTGCCAATTTTCGCCATGTCTCGTCATGAGCGTACCCTGAACCTGACTGCGCTTTATCGTGGTGTCACGCCGGTCTATTTTGACAGTGCAAGTGATGGTGTAGTTGCGGCCAGCGAAGCGGTAAATCTGCTGCGCGATAAAGGCTATCTGATGTCCGGCGACCTGGTCATCGTCACCCAGGGCGACGTAATGAGTACCGTGGGTTCTACCAATACCACGCGTATTTTAACTGTTGAGTAAGTAAGTTGCCGGATGCGGCGTAAACGCCCTGTCCGGCCTACAACACCTTGATAATTCAAAAGATTACAAATCGTCTGTAGGCTCGATAAAATTACTCATCAGGCAAACTTGAACTTATCAACTAACGGAAGCCTCTCCTCGTGAGAGGCTTTTTTTATTTGATGGGATAAAGATCTTTACGTTTATACGGCTGGATTTCACCAGGCTTCCGGGTCTTGAGCAATTTTAAAATCCAGGTGTATTGTTCTGGTCGCGGACCAACAAAAATCTCGACTTCTTCATTCATCCGCCGCGCAATCGTATGATCATCCGCTTCTGACAAGTCGTCCATCGGCGGGCGCACCTGAATCGTCAAACGGTGCGTCTTGCCATCATAAATCGGAAACAGCGGTACGACGCGCGCACGACACACTTTCATCAAACGACCAATCGCGGGCAGCGTCGCTTTATAGGTTGCAAAGAAATCAACAAATTCGCTGTGCTCCGGGCCATGATCCTGATCGGGCAAATAATAGCCCCAGTAGCCCTGACGAACCGACTGGATGAACGGTTTAATGCCATCATTTCTCGCGTGAAGACGTCCGCCAAAACGACGACGCACGGTGTTCCAGACATAATCAAAAACTGGATTACCCTGATTATGGAACATTGCCGCCATTTTCTGTCCTTGCGAGGCCATCAGCATGGCGGGGATATCCACTGCCCAGCCGTGCGGCACCAGAAAGATCACTTTCTCGTTGTTACGCCGCATCTCTTCGATGATCTCCAGCCCCTGCCAGTCGACGCGCGGCTGAATTTTCTCCGGCCCACGTATCGCCAGTTCCGCCATCATCGCCATCGCCTGGGGCGCTGTGGCAAACATCTCATCAACAATCGCTTCGCGTTCGGCTTCGCTACGTTCCGGAAAACAGAGGGACAGGTTGATCAACGCACGACGGCGCGAGCTTTTTCCCAGTCGTCCGGCAAAACGCCCGAGTCGCGCCAGAATGGGATCGCGGAATTTCGGAGGTGTTAAAGCAATACCGGCCATCGCCGCCACGCCCAACCAGGCTCCCCAGTAGCGCGGATGGCGAAAGGATTTATCAAACTCAGGAATGTATTCACTATTATTTTTTTTCGTTTCCATGCTTTTCCAGTTTCGGATAAGGCAAAAATCAATCTGCTGATAGTGTAGCGGCGCAATTTGCCCCGCACCAAATAAAAAAGCCGGTACTGACTGCGTACCGGCTGCGAATGGATGTTAATTAATCAAACAGTAGCTGCGGCACAATCTCTTTGGCCTGCGCCAGGAACTCGCGACGATCGGAACCTGTCAGCCCTTCGGTACGCGGCAGTTTCGCCGTCAGCGGGTTTACGGCCTGCTGGTTGATCCATACTTCATAGTGCAGGTGTGGTCCGGTTGAACGCCCGGTGTTACCGGATAGCGCGATACGATCGCCACGTTTCACCTTCTGCCCCGGTTTCACCAGAATCTTACGCAAGTGCATATAACGCGTGGTATAGCTACGACCATGACGGATCGCAACATAATAACCTGCAGCGCCACTGCGTTTGGCTACTACCACTTCACCGTCACCCACCGAAAGCACCGGTGTACCCTGTGGCATCGCGAAATCAACACCTCTGTGTGGTGCAACACGACCAGTTACCGGGTTCAGACGACGCGGGTTAAAGTTAGACGAGATGCGGAACTGTTTCGCCGTCGGGAATCGCAAGAAACCTTTCGCCAGGCCAGTACCGTTACGGTCATAGAACTTGCCATCTTCAGCGCGGATTGCGTAATAATCTTTGCCTTCAGAACGCAAACGCACGCCCAGCAACTGGCTTTGCTCACGTTTGCCATCAAGCATTTCACGCGACATTAATACAGCAAATTCATCGCCTTTTTTCACCTTCCGAAAGTCCATCTGCCACTGTAGCGCTTTGATCACTGCGCTCACTTCAGCGCTGGTCAAACCAGCATTTCTGGCGCTGGCAACAAAGCTCGACCCAACGGTGCCTTTCAGTAGATTATTAACCCACTCCCCTTGCTGCATTTCGCTGGTCATTTTAAAACCATTAGCAGCAGTGCGATCATAGGTACGGGTTTCGCGGCGAGAAACTTCCCAGGTCAGACGCTGTAAATCGCCCTCTGCGGTTAATGTCCAGGAGAGTTGTTGACCAATTTTCAGGTTACGCAGATCTTTATCCGCAGCAGCCAGTTGGGTGATATCACCCATCTCAATACCATATTGATTGAGGATGCTACTTAGCGTATCGCCTGTGGAAACGACATATTCATGCACACCCGCTTCACCAGCGGTTTTGTCGTCCAGTTCGTCCTGCGGAATGGCTTCATCTTCTTGTGCGGTTTGATCAATCGGTTCACTGGCTTCAGGTAAGAGTGAACGGATTTCGTTCTGTTCCAGCTCAATTGTTTTGACAATTGGCGTGGCGTCGCGGTGGTAAACATAGGGCCGCCAGACAGCGACGGCCAGGGTAAGAACGGTGAGCGACCCCAGCATAACGCGGTGTGGTCGCGGTAAATTATTAAACGCCAGGGCGACAGAGCGGGCTATCTGTTGCACGTAATCACTTCCTCATTAATCTCCTTTCAGGCAGCTCGCATACTGGTTGGCTAATTGATTCAGAAACTCTGAATAACTTGTTTTACCCAGTTTGATATTCGTCCCAAGGGGATCCAACGTTCCCATACGAACGGATGTCCCTCGTGCGACGCTTTCAACGACCGCTGGCCTGAACTGTGGCTCAGCAAAAACGCAGGTTGCTTTTTGCTCAACCAACTGTGTTCTTATTTGATGTAAACGCTGCGCGCCCGGTTGAATCTCTGGGTTAACGGTAAAATGACCAAGCGGTGTCAGTCCGAATTGTTTTTCGAAGTAGCCATAAGCATCATGAAAAACGAAATAACCTTTTCCCTTGAGCGGCGCGAGCTCATTACCAACCTGTTTATCGGTTGCAACTAATTGTGCCTCAAAATCCTTCAGGTTGGCGTCAAGTTTGGCTCGACTTTGCGGCATAAGTTCCACTAATTTTCCATGGATTGCAACCGCTGTAGCCCGCGCTATCTCTGGGGAAAGCCAAAGATGCATGTTGAAATCGCCGTGATGGTGATCTTCGTCACTTTTTTCCGCGTGGTTATGATCATCATCATCGTCGTGAATACTTTTCATCAGCAGCGGTTTTACATTCTCAAGCTGCGCAATCGTTACCTGTTTCTCCTCTGGTAATTTGCTCACCGGCTTTTGCATAAACGCTTCCATCTCCGGGCCAACCCAAACGACTAAGTCCGCGTTCTGTAAGCGTTTTACATCCGATGGACGCAGTGAATAATCGTGTTCAGAAGCACCGTCCGGAAGTAATACCTCGGTCTCTGTTACCCCATCAGCAATGGCGGAAGCGATGAATCCGACAGGTTTAAGCGAAGCAACAACGGCGGCATTTGCGGCCTGTGTTGCGCCCCCCCAGAGAGCAGCGGATAATGCTGCGAAAAGAAGCGTTTTTTTATGTAACATAATGCGACCAATCATCGTAATGAATATGAGAAGTGTGATATTATAACATTTCATGACTACTGCAAGACTAAAATTAACATGACAAGTCTGGTTTCCCTGGAAAATGTTTCGGTCTCTTTTGGCCAACGCCGCGTCCTCTCTGATGTGTCGCTGGAACTTAAACCTGGAAAAATTTTGACCTTACTTGGGCCGAACGGTGCCGGTAAGTCGACGCTAGTGCGGGTTGTGCTCGGACTGGTAACACCTGATGAAGGTGTTATCAAGCGCCACAGAAAACTGCGCATCGGATATGTGCCGCAGAAGCTGTATCTCGACACCACGTTGCCACTAACTGTAAACCGTTTCTTACGCTTACGCCCCAGTACACATAAAGAAGACATTCTGCCTGCACTGAAACGCGTTCAGGCCGGGCATCTGATTGACGCGCCAATGCAAAAGCTCTCTGGTGGTGAAACGCAGCGTGTATTGTTGGCACGCGCGTTGTTAAATCAACCGCAATTATTAGTGCTGGATGAGCCTACTCAGGGCGTGGATGTGAATGGTCAGGTTGCGCTGTACGACCTTATTGACCAACTGCGCCGCGAACTGGATTGCGGCGTTTTAATGGTGTCTCACGATCTGCATCTGGTGATGGCCAAAACCGATGAAGTACTTTGTCTGAATCATCACATCTGTTGTTCCGGCACACCGGAAGTCGTTTCCCTGCATCCGGAATTTATTTCGATGTTCGGACCTCGGGGTGCTGAACAGCTAGGTATCTATCGCCATCATCATAATCACCGCCACGATTTACAGGGGCGAATTATTCTGCGTCGGGGAAATGATCGCTCATGATTGAATTATTATTTCCCGGTTGGTTAGCCGGGATCATGCTGGCCTGTGCTGCAGGTCCGCTGGGTTCGTTTGTTGTCTGGCGTCGTATGTCTTATTTCGGTGACACGCTGGCTCATGCGTCTTTACTGGGAGTCGCGTTTGGTTTGTTACTGGATGTGAATCCTTTCTATGCGGTGATTGCGGTTACGCTGCTGCTGGCGGGCGGCCTGGTATGGCTGGAGAAGCGCCCACAACTTGCGATCGATACGTTATTGGGAATTATGGCGCACAGTGCATTGTCGCTGGGTCTGGTCGTCGTCAGCCTGATGTCTAACATTCGCGTTGACTTGATGGCATACCTGTTCGGTGATTTGCTGGCAGTAACACCGGAAGATCTTATCGCTATTGCGATTGGCGTGGTTATCGTGGTGGCGATTCTGTTCTGGCAATGGCGCAATTTACTGTCGATGACGATTAGCCCGGATCTGGCGTTTGTTGATGGTGTGAAATTACAGCGTGTGAAATTGTTGTTGATGCTGGTGACCGCATTGACGATTGGCGTAGCAATGAAATTTGTTGGCGCGTTGATTATTACCTCGCTGTTGATTATTCCTGCGGCTACTGCGCGCCGTTTTGCCCGCACGCCGGAACAGATGGCTGGTGTCGCTGTTGTAGTAGGAATGGTTGCTGTAACGGGCGGTTTAACATTTTCCGCGTTTTACGATACGCCAGCAGGCCCCTCGGTGGTGTTGTGTGCAGCGCTGTTGTTCATTCTCAGTATGATGAAAAAGCAGACCAGCTAAGTTGCGACTGGCACTATACAGTGCCAGTTTCATCAACCAGGCCACCACATTGCGGACATAATCAAAAAAACATACCGTTAAGAACGATCGAACAGTGAGAACATAAATCTGTATATGTTCTGAATGAGACCCGTGTTCGGGTTCGACGAATCAAACGGCTATATTAGCAAATCTCCTTTTACAGCTATTCTCCCTCTCAAAAAAGCGAAATCAGATCAAACCCCTCTCACTTGTGAGGGATATTATCGTCTCTCTGGAAAATGCCCGTACAGGCAGATACATAATCTCTGGAAACTGGTAATAAATACAGTAGTGTGGCACGGCGAAATATATGTATTAGCAGGGAAATATTTATACAAAAAATGGATAATTACCATCAAATGCAATCTTGCGATTAAAGATCATTTCACATCATCAGAAACAGAAAGCGGTATACGGATGATCAATCTTAGGCAGGCCGTTATTAATGTGCTGATAATTCAGATGGCTTTTACCAGAATAGGTAAATAACCTTATATTGAGGTTCATCTTCGTTCCTCACTTGATGGCAAGAAATAACAAAGGTGGTAAACGGCATGCACCTGGCTCATTTGGTGCTAACTGAAACAACATTCTAAAAAGAGCAGCTATGTGTTTGTAACGTGTACAAATCAAGGCGCACATTTGCTTGTAGAGCACTAAGCGCAGGTCATTGCTGCACAAATGGGGCAGATTTCTGCTCAGATGGGTGTCAGACAATAATGGCAATCCACTGGCAATTCTGGATGCTAATTTCAGTTCTGATGCACCAACAATGCCCCATGCACAAAACAAGTAATCCCTTCGGTTTCAGTTGCTCACTGTGCCCAGTCAGGTTTATTGAGTATATGATCCTGCCAGTCGATCACTTCTGATTCTTTCACCGCGATATGACGTACGGAGATTCGCTCACCATGCATTGCCGCTTTCGAACCGGTAATCAGTGGGTGCCACCCTGGCAATGCCTTCCCTTCCGCCAGCAACCGATAAGCACAGGTCATCGGTAGCCATTCGAATGTTGGCAGATTCTCACGGGTTAATTTAATGCAGTCAGGTTCAAACTCGAAGCGGCGTTCGTAGTTACGACATTGACAGGTTTTAATATTAAGCTGACGGCAAGCGACGTTAGTGAAGTAGATTTCGTCAGTATCTTCATCCATCAGTTTATGCAGACAGCACTGACCACAACCATCACACAACGACTCCCATTCTGCATCGCTCATTTCATCCAGGGTTTTACTTTGCCAGAAAGGTATATCGCTCATCAGGTGTTCCGCCATTACGTTAAAACGCACCTTATAACCAGTATGGCACAGCGTTGCAAGTATTGCCGCCTCTTTCAGGCGGCAAAAAGTATTACAAAACGCGAGTTGTCAACGAATGACTACCGAAAGTGATGATCAGTTCATCACCGCTGTGTAGTGGGCCAACACCATCAGGCGTGCCTGTTAGTACAACGTCACCAGGCTTGAGGGTAAAAAACTTGCTCATATAAGCAATCAGCGGAACGATTTTATGGATCATATCTGCCGTTGTACCCTGTTGACGAACGACACCATTTACACTTAAGCCTAGCGACGTATTTTGTGGATCGCCAGTGAACTCTGCAGCGGGAATAAACCCGGACAGTGGGCAAGAGTTATCAAACCCTTTAGCTTTTTCCCATGGCTGCCCGGCTTTCTTCATCTTTCCCTGAACATCACGTAATGTCAGATCGAGCGCCACACCATAACCGGCAATGGCTTTGCGTACATGCTCTTCCGTGGCCTGGCGTAGCGTCGCGCCGATCAACACCGCCAGTTCAACCTCATGATGAACCGCACCGAAATCAGAGGGGATGGCCAATGGCTGGCGCAGATCGCACAGTGCCGTTTCGGGTTTAATGAACAACACTGGCTCTTCAGGCACTTCACTCCCCATCTCTTTAATATGTTTGGCATAATTACTGCCAACACAGACCACTTTACTCACCGGATAATCCAGCAGCGCACCTTGCCAGTTGTGATGTTGATACATAACGTTCCTCTCACTTCATCGTGGTTCTTAAAACCCGCTCCGACAAATATGGTGCCACCGCCGGATATCGGTTATTTTTTAGTGCTGTCTGTATTTTTCGCCATCACAGAAAGATGTTGCTTCAGCAAATCCTCGGGAGGTGGTGGCAATTGAAGATAATAGCCATGCTCAGCTAATGCCTGTTTAACTTTCTCAATATCGGCATTTACCAGTTTCTTTCTCCCGTCCAATGGAAGAATCATCGCAAGTTGAGGTTGACCAAAACCTTTCATCAGCTCCTCTGGAACACGCGAAAAGTCGTCTTTTTTTTCAACATATAAATAGGTCTGGTCACGTTTGCTACTTCGATAGATCACACAAAACATAATTTTACTCTGAATAAATGGGGGGGTGACTTGCCTCAATATAATCCAGACTATAACATGCCTTATAGTCTTCGTAATATCATCGCACGCTGATGATGATGGTAATTAGCTAATTGAGTAAGGCCAGGATGTCAAACACGCCAATCGAGCTTAAAGGTAGCAGCTTCACCTTATCTGTGGTTCATCTGCATGAGGCAGAACCTAAGGTTATTCATCAGGCGCTGGAAGACAAAATCGCTCAGGCTCCCGCATTTTTAAAGCATGCCCCCATCGTACTCAATGTCAGTGGCCTCGAAGAACAGGTCAACTGGTCTGCAATGCATAAAGCTATCTCGGCAACGGGCTTGCGGATCATTGGTGTCAGTGGCTGCAAAAATGCGAAACTGAAAGCTGAAATCGAAAAAATGGGGTTGCCAATCCTGACTGAAGGAAAGGAAAAAGCGCCGCGTCCAGCTCCTGCCCCCCAGGCTCCTGCGAAAAATACAACGCCGGACACAAAAACGCGCTTAATAGATACCCCAGTGCGTTCCGGTCAGCGCATTTATGCGCCACAATGTGATCTGATTGTTACAAGTCATGTTAGCGCAGGGGCAGAATTGATCGCAGATGGTAACATTCATGTCTATGGCATGATGCGCGGTCGTGCGCTGGCGGGGGCAAGTGGTGATCGGGAAGCACAAATATTTTGTACGAGCCTGATGGCAGAACTGGTCTCTATCGCAGGTGAATACTGGCTGAGTGATAAAATCCCAGCAGAATTTTATGGCAAAGCGGCACGGCTGCAATTAGTCGAAAACGCTTTGACCGTTCAATCGTTAAATTGATCCCTTTTTAACAAGGAATTTTTATGGCACGCATTATTGTTGTTACTTCGGGGAAAGGGGGCGTTGGAAAGACAACCTCCAGCGCGGCCATCGCCACTGGTTTGGCCCAGAAGGGAAAGAAAACTGTCGTGATAGATTTTGATATCGGCTTGCGTAATCTCGACCTGATTATGGGTTGCGAGCGCCGGGTCGTTTACGATTTCGTCAACGTCATTCAGGGCGATGCAACGCTAAATCAGGCTTTAATTAAAGATAAGCGTACTGAAAACCTCTATATTCTTCCGGCATCACAAACTCGCGATAAAGACGCCCTTACCCGCGAAGGGGTCGCCAAAGTTCTTGATGACCTAAAAGCAATGGATTTTGAGTTTATTGTTTGTGACTCACCGGCGGGTATTGAAACCGGTGCATTAATGGCGCTCTATTTCGCAGATGAAGCTATTATAACCACGAACCCGGAAGTCTCATCAGTTCGTGACTCAGACCGTATTTTAGGTATTCTGGCGTCGAAATCCCGTCGAGCAGAAAACGGTGAAGAACCGATTAAAGAGCACCTGCTATTAACGCGCTATAACCCAGGCCGCGTTAACAGAGGCGACATGTTGAGCATGGAAGACGTACTGGAGATCCTGCGCATCAAGCTCGTCGGCGTGATCCCAGAGGATCAATCAGTATTGCGCGCCTCTAACCAGGGGGAACCGGTTATTCTCGATATCAACGCCGATGCGGGTAAAGCCTATGCTGATACCGTAGAACGTCTGTTGGGAGAAGAACGCCCTTTCCGCTTCATTGAAGAAGAGAAGAAAGGTTTCCTCAAACGCTTGTTCGGAGGATAAGTTATGGCATTACTCGATTTCTTTCTCTCACGGAAGAAAAACACGGCCAATATTGCAAAAGAACGGTTGCAAATTATTGTTGCTGAACGCCGGCGCAGCGATGCAGAACCGCACTATCTGCCGCAGTTGCGTAAAGATATTCTTGATGTCATTTGTAAATACGTACAAATCGATCCCGAGATGGTGACTGTTCAGCTTGAGCAAAAAGATGGTGATATTTCCATCCTTGAGCTTAACGTGACCTTGCCGGAAGCAGAAGAGCTGAAATAAGCCGTATTAGCTCAGACCTGATCTGACAGTTACCGGTGATTTATACAGGTATCTGTCAGATTACATCCGATTTAAGTTTTTCTCTGCCTGGCTACCCCCTTCCCCGCCAAACAGATTCACATTACTGCCGCCAGAAAATAATCACTTACATTACGTTTTCTGATAAATATTGTTCACATATAAATTACACAATAATATTGATATTTCAGATCACCTTACCTTTACAATACCACGTTAACATTTGATGACATTTCTTGAATAAACATTTCAAATCAATGAGTTAATTATTATTTAAGATTATTCCCATTCAAGCAAAAACCATAATTCTTATTATACAAACCGCGCTCATTTTGAATTATCTGAATAATAGAGAGCGTTCTTTAGTTAAGCTGTTCTTAATTGAAGACGAAATTATTGTGTGTGCAACTTACTAAATACCGGACATCTAAGTTGAAGAAAAAAATACTCGCCTTAGGGCTTATCTCAGCATTGCTCTGCTCCGCGCCAGCGATGGCGGATATGAATCGCACCACGAAAGGTGCACTGTTAGGCGCAGGCGTTGGTTTACTGACTGGCAATGGTGTTAATGGCGTACTGAAAGGTGCTGCTGTGGGCGCTGGCGTTGGTGCAGTAACAGAAAAAGGCCACGATGGTAAAAATGCCCGTAAAGGCGCAAAAGTGGGTGCCGCCGTTGGCGCGGTCACTGGCGTTCTGACCGGCAATGGTCTTGAAGGCGCAATTAAAGGTGCCGTAATTGGCGGTACGGGTGGTGCAATTCTGGGTAAAATGAAATAAGGAATGATGATGAAAAAATTTGCTTTACTGGCGGGACTGTTCGTCTTCGCACCAATGACCTGGGCTCAGGACTATAATATTAAGAATGGTTTGCCAGCAGAAACCTATATTACCTGCGCAGAAGCCAACGAAATGGCAAAAACTGACAGCGCACAGGTTGCAGATATCGTTGCGGTAATGGGTAACGCCAGCGTTACCAGCCGTGATTTAAAGATTGAGCAATCACCGGAACTGAGTGCCAAAGTGGTAGAAAAACTGAATCAGGTTTGTGCCAAAGATCCGCAAATGCTGTTAATTACCGCAATTGATGACACCATGCGTGCCATCGGTAAAAAATAATCGATAATGTAGCACCGCGCCGATTGATTCGACGCGGTGTATTTTTAGCGGGTGAACAGACTTACAGACAATACTGAAGCACTGATTATTTATTTTGGTGATTTTATTGATTTAGTTTTTTATTCTTCACAAAAACTATTTCCCTGCAATCATATTCGTATACGCGTTACTCACCGCCAAAGCAATTCCTCAAATTAAACCCGGATAGTTTTTCAATTTTAATGATTAATTATTCAATGATTGGACTTATAAACACGCCTGATCAAATATCCTATAAGTCCAGATTATCAAAATATAATGAAAAAGATTAATGTTGATCCCTTTGACTTACAAACTTTTCTCTTAATCGGTTAAGCAAATTGATCACCAACCAAACAAGTGCATTGATTAAATTTATGGTAACCAGCACTTCTCCCAGCCAGATGCTGGGTTTGGCGACCAGGATCACCAGAATGGTGATCAGCATAAACGCGATGGAGAAGATGATATACAAAGTGAAATAATCCAGGCTATTACTATTGTTCATGCTACTGACGGCGATCCTGAAAACAATTTCAGATAATTATAGCAAACAAAATAATGAACAATAGTAACAAGACGCAACGAGCTAATTATCTGTCTACAATTGCACCACCACAGAGTCTTTTCGATCATTTTTTAGCCAGGCATCATCATGCTACGTGAATTAGTACATATTTACTCAACAACCACCTTCACCCTCGGTTTTGAGAGAATAATTTTGACTAACTCAATATACGTCACCGGTTTATAGAAATAATACCCCTGCTGAAACGTGATATTATTTTTGTTCAGGTAATCGAGTTGCTCCTTCGTTTCGACACCTTCGGCAACAATACTGATAGAAAGTTTGCGCGCCAGATCCAGCACACAGTCCAGAATTCGGGTGGAATCTGGATCTGCGTTGACCCGACCAACGAAACTGTGATCAATCTTAATATAATCGATGTGCAGATCATGGAGATAAGAAAGTCCCGAGTACCCCGTACCAAAATCATCCAGCGCAATGACAAAGCCATTTTCATGCAGAATATTTAGTCGCTGGACAAGGTTTTCATCAACATGCAAAGCTTCACGCTCAGTAACCTCAAGAACGAGATTCAAATCATGGCGCGTGAAGCTGTCCCGGTATTTCAGACACTCTTCAACAAACGTAGGCGAAATAATATGTGAGGCGCTAAAATTAATCCCTACATGGAAACCTTCCGGCAGTTTACTTGCGATCGCGTTCATTTGTGTGGCGACCTGGTTCATCAGACTTTGGGTGAGCGGAACTATCAACCCTGATTTTTCAGCAAGTGGAATAAATGCTGCGGGTGAAATATATCCTCCGCGAGGATGTTTCCACCTGGCAAGTACTTCTACGCCGCGTAACGTCCCTTCCCGGCCATTAACCACGGGTTGGTAAAAAGGTACAATTTCACCATTGCTTATTGCTCTACGCAGGATCTCTTCAGGTGTGTCACTCTTGTTAAAATATTTATCAAGCAAAAAAGCAGCAGAACAGGAGATTAACAGGCTGAATATCAAAATACCCAAACCTTTATCGATAAGTCTGGTGAAATTAAATAGCGGCGGTTGGTTATAGATAATACTGAAATGATATTCTGTGGAATTTACCCGTCCAGAAAATTGATGGCTGCCATTGAGAGTTGTCACATCTCCTGACGGTCCAATAATGCTATTCCCCACGCGCAAAGTATATTTCACCCCCTTCAACGGCACATTGAGCGCCCCGCGGATATGCTGGTCACTAATTGTCACCAGGATACGCGTATCAGCGAATTGAATCTGATAAAGGAGGATGGGTAATCTATTTACGGTGTCGATCGCCGGAGCCAATAGCAAATTGTTGTCAGATATAACAGGAATACGGGATAGCAGAACCCGATTACCTGGTAGCGATGTACACCAGACTGCACCTTGTTTGAGAATGATGATCGTCCGCAGATGTGGTTTCAGCGCAGCCTCTGTACCTAGTTGGTATTGTTCATCCAGATCGCACCTCTTCCCGGCAATTTTCATTGCCGTTCGAGTCGCCTGTGACGCTTCCTCAAGAATATGATTAATGTTGTTAGCGGCGTACCTCGCCCCCGCCAGGCTCTCTGCTTTTGCGGAATACCAGAGCTGAAAATTCAAAATAGACACACCAGTAAGAAACAAGCACACCGCAACGAGGATGGGGATAAGTGTATTGCGCATTTGCGTGTCCCGGGGCCATTATTTTGTGTTCATTCGCTCAATCTGGCGTCTACAAAGAGCATGGTAGAGAGAACCAGAAATATCCATACTCTTGATGAAATTTTGCCCTCTATGCCGTAACTTAAAGCAGAGAAAAAGCATTGGACAACAAAACGGAACAAGAATATTGGTCAGGCAAAGTTCTCTGTGCCCCCTTCACTTTTATACATAAGCTATCAATAAGTAAGGATATGATGAACTGGCACAACGTCGATGGGGCCTCGCTGGTAAGGTGGGTGTTAATTTTCCAGTACGTGCCCCCGCGTCTTTTCTTCGATAGCGGCGGCTCCAGATCATAAGATGGAGATGCCAGACCATGTCACTCAATAGCCACATCCCAAATCAGCACCAATACATACAGCAAAATCACTAGAATGAATGTGAAACACGGATAGCAGTAATATAAGCCTTACACGTTAAAACAAGAAAAATAACTTTTTCTGATGAACTTACCTAACCAATTAGAATTAAAAAGAAATCACTAATCGCTATATTTAGCAAGTCGGACTATAGGGACAATATAATACAGACTCTGGTTACATAAGACGTTCACTTTTCACAAACCACCACGTTACAAATTGTAAAGATTAACTCTTCCAGTTTGCATTCAACTTGTCTGGTCATATCTAAATAGATATGTAAAATTGATAACGGCTGGTAATCATTCAATACTCGCACTATAGAAAGTTCGCCAGCCTGCCGCAGGCACGTGCTTTCATATGACGTGTCTGCGGTTTCGTTGTGATATTTAAATAGTAGTACTGGTGAATTATGAGCAATCCGAATCCATGCATGACGTGTGGTGCCTGTTGTGCATTTTTCCGCGTCTCTTTTTACTGGGCCGAAGCTGATGATGCAGGCGGCACCATACCGGCTCATCTGACTGAGCAGATATCCCCTTACCACCGATGTATGCGCGGTACTAACCAGAAGAATCCACGCTGTGTTGCCCTGGCTGGAACGCCTGGAAAAAACGCCTGCTGCACAATATACAAGAATCGCTCATCCACATGTAGAGAATTCGCCATGTCTGGCGAACATGGAGAAATTAATGAGGCATGTAATCGCGCCCGAGCTAAATATGGGCTACCGCCAATTTAAAACCGCGCATCCTTAATAAGGCATTCAGGTGTCAAAATCAACCATACCGCGACATTATTGTTGCGGTTTAATTATTAACAATGAAAAATGAAATCATAAAATAACGCATCGACAATAATTAACATCGTTAAAATTAAATATCCTTGCGTGAAAATAGAATATTTTATATTCCCATAGACGAATTTTTTCATGTTATGATATAATATAATACGATGAAAAAACACAAGTTATCAACTTGTCGGTAATGTAAATAAATTTCGAGGAGATCATTCCAGTGGGACGTAAATGGGCCAATATTGTTGCTAAAAAAACGGCTAAAGACGGTGCAACGTCTAAAATATATGCAAAATTCGGTGTAGAAATCTATGCTGCAGCTAAACAAGGTGAACCAGACCCTGAATTAAATACATCTTTAAAATTCGTTATTGAGCGTGCGAAGCAGGCACAAGTTCCAAAACACGTCATTGATAAAGCAATTGATAAAGCTAAAGGTGGCGGAGATGAAACGTTCGTACAAGGACGTTATGAAGGTTTTGGCCCCAATGGTTCAATGATTATCGCCGAAACGTTAACTTCAAATGTTAACCGCACGATTGCTAATGTTCGCACAATTTTCAACAAAAAAGGCGGAAATATCGGAGCGGCAGGTTCTGTCAGCTATATGTTTGACAATACTGGAGTGATTGTATTTAAAGGAACAGATCCTGACCATATTTTTGAAATTTTGCTTGATGCTGAAGTTGATGTTCGCGATGTGACCGAAGAAGAAGGAAATATCGTTATTTATACTGAGCCTACAGACCTTCACAAAGGAATTGCAGCGCTAAAAGCAGCCGGAATTACTGAGTTCTCAACAACAGAATTAGAAATGATTGCTCAATCAGAAGTTGAGCTTTCACCAGAAGATTTAGAAATCTTTGAGGGACTTGTTGATGCCCTTGAAGATGATGATGATGTTCAAAAAGTATATCATAACGTTGCAAATCTCTAATTATGAATTTAAGAAATCTGCCTTTATGGCAGATTTCTTCACCTTATCTTAGATTTACCTAAAAACTCCGCATTAAATCCAGTACCTCTACCGCTCCCGGCATGTTAAGGCATTAGCGCTTTCTGATTTCAGTGATGTAGGTAATGGCAGCATGTTCAACAAAATTGGACACGTCGTCATAGGCTTCTTTACCGACGGGAGAATTGAATGCTGCGATAGCGTCTTCAAGTGAGTCGAACCACAGTTCGGAGAAACCGTCGACGGGGGAATCGGGATATTTTTCCCGATCGATGGGGTTGAGTACATAACCTCTTAAGCCGGGGAGTCTGAGCGCTATCGCTGTATGTACCTCATCCCAGTATTTAACAAAATCGTCGAAGCTCTGTCCTTTTTTACGGGTAAGAAAGCCCACATGTTTGAAACCGTTAGCAGATGACATCATATTCTCCTCTGTATTAATTCATGTTTTTGTAAAACTAGCCGGCGAAATCCGGCATCGTCTTGCAATTTAGATGAAGCGTAATAGAGAAGGTGACTATGGCTGTTTTTCTTCGTGCGATAAACACGCTTTCACTCGTCTCTGAGTAGACATAGATTCTACAAATCGTTTTCAATTTATTGTAAAATAAATCTATGTATACAGGGCTAATACCTCTCACGGACAATTATGAGAAGAACAGATCATCTGGGGGGAATTACGGCTTTTGTCGCCACAGCCCAGCAAGGAAGTTTTACGGCAGCAGCGGAAAAGCTGGGGCTGACAAAGTCTGCCATAGGAAAAAGCGTCAGTCGTCTGGAAGACCGCCTCGGGTTGAAGCTTTTTCAACGTTCCACCCGTCGGTTGAGCCTGACGCCTGATGGCGAGCGTTTTCTTGCCAGTTGCCAGAGCGCAATAGATATCCTGGAGCAGGCTGAGGCGGAACTGACGTCACATACCTGCCAGCCCTCCGGGCGCCTGCGGGTAGATTTACCTGCAGCCTTCGGACGACAGCGCATCCTTCCTATCCTGCTTGATATCACCCGACGCTACCCCGAACTGGCGTTGACCGTTACGTTCAGCGAGCGGTTCGTTGACCTGATTGATGAGGGGATCGATCTTGTCGTTCGCATTGGTGAGCTGTCAGACAGCAGTGGGCTGGTTGCCAGAAGACTGACAACCCAGAAGCTGGTGATCTGCGCCTCTCCAGATTATCTGTTCAACCACGGCGAGCCTGTCAGTATCGATGACCTGAATCACCATCAGTGCGTTGTCGGCTTTCGCCGTAACCAGCCTGTTTCGTGGTTGCTGAAAGAGGGGGATGGTCAAATCAGCCGCTTTGTCCCTCCGCCGACCCATGAGTTTGCCGATGGTGACGCGATGCTCGCTGCTACCCTGGCGGGAGGGGGATTGTCGCAACTCCCCCTCTGGTTGGTGGGCAGATATCTCGACGAGGGTAAATTGCGGGAAGTGCTGCCCGGACACTCCGGCGGAGAGATACCTATCAGCGCGCTGTGGCCAAAAAGCCGCCAACTGCTGCCCAAAATCCGCTATGTAGTGGATACCCTGGTCAGGGCTGCGGAAGACGGCCTGCTTGATTAATTATTCCCTGCTATCGGACCAGAAGGGGTAATCCGTATAGCCTTTTTCATCTCCGCCGTACATCGTTGCCCGGTTAACGTCATTCAACGGCCAGTCATTAACCATTCGTTCCACAAGATCCGGGTTCGCAATGTAAGGCCGACCAAAACCAATCAGGTCAGCTTTCCCCTCCTGGAGATATGCTTCGGCACGCTGCTTATCAAAGCCGCCGGTAATAATCAAAGGTCCGGAATAAGCTGCACGAAATTTTTCAATAAACCCGGCAGGGATGGCCTGTTCTCCCAGTGTTTGCTGGTCGCTCAGATGAACATACGAGAGAGAACGGGCGCTGAGTTTATCAGCAAGCATCAGCCAGGTTTCTTCCTCGCCATCAAAAGGACGCATGTCAAACAGACGCCCGAAGGGAGCCAGGCGGATACCCGTTTTACCTGAGCCGATGGCCGTAGAGATTGCGTCAGTCACTTCCAGAACAAAGCGCAGGCGATTGTCAGTATCCGCGCCACCGTACTCATCCTTGCGAGTATTCAGCCCACCATTAATAAACTGCTCAAGCAGATAGCCATTGGCGGCGTGGATCTCAACACCATCAAAGCCCGCCCGAATAGCATTTTTAGCGGCCTGAACGTAATCCTGCACCACGGCTTTAATCTCGGGGATCGACAGCGCACGGGGTTCCGATACCGGAACCGGACCGGGTTTGCCGTTTTCGTCGCGTGCGTAGCAGGTGGAATTATTGGCTTTAACTGCCACCGAACTGACGGGGGCCTGTCCATTAACCTGCAAACTTGTGTGAGAAATTCGCCCGACGTGCCAAAGTTGAATATAAATTTTTCCGCCAGCGTCGTGGACCGCTTTTGTAACTTTTCCCCATCCCTGCACCTGAGCATCGCTGTAGATTCCGGGAGTGAAAAGATAACCCTGTCCCTGGACGGAGATTTGCGATCCTTCTGTAATAATGAGCCCTGCAGATGCGCGCTGCTGATAATATTTTGCAGTCAGTTCATCTGGAGTATCGTCTGAAATTGCCCGTGAGCGGGTCATTGGTGCCATAACGACGCGATTTGCCAAGTTAGTGTCACCGGCCTGAAACGGGGTAAATAATTTTTCCATTTTTATCTCCTTTACTGGAGGAAGTATGATGGTCTCAACGACGTAATAAAAAAACAGCACTCTGGTCCGAACTAAGTAGACATAATTTCTACATTTAGTGTTCTCTCAGTATTAAGCCGTCATATTTTTGTTTTTAGGTGATGTCCCACGTGGAGATAAAGCCTGCCGCAAAGTTGATGAAGGCTCAGTACATCTGCTTCTGGCACATAACAGTCTTCCAGACAGCGGTCGATATATTCACTCGGCCCCGTATCAGTTCATCCAGTGCGGTTGCTTTGTTCATGGCTTTGATGATGTCCCGTTTCAGGAAATCAATATGCCGGTTATCCAGCTCAAGAAAATGCTGCTGCACCACAGGGGTATTCCGTCGAGAATACTGGCAATTTCACCTGCAATCCGTGAAAGCACAAAAGTACAAAATGCGGTTTCCACCACTTCAGCAGAGTCTCTGGTATTTTCAGCTCCTGTGCGTCGGTCTGCGCACGTGTAAGTTCTGAATAGTACGGACATTCGCACCAAAAATGTCAGCCGACTGCTTTTTGTTGACTTCCATTGTTCATTCCACGGAAAAAACAGAGAAGGAAGCGGCAGAGGCCAAAAAGCCCATTTTCAGTAACTGTCGTTTTCTTTCTTTTTAGGCGGTGTTTTAAATAAAAACATTAAGTTACTGTGAAGAAGAACGAAACGCCTTAAACCGGAAAATTTTCATAAATAGAGAAAACCCGCGCGCCTTCCCCCCCCCGTAGTCTGCCGGATTGCCGGAAAGGGCCTGCAAAATTTTAGTCACCAAGTCCAGTTATAAGAGGAGCATTCCTGTCTCATATTCTCTTTTTCTGCTCCTCACTCTGAGGGAAATAACGATTTTTGGAAGTAATAGCAACCGCAACAGTCTTGCGTAATGATGGCGGCATCATTCATCTCTCGCAGTCTTACGCCTCTCTTCTTTAATCTTGAAATGTGACGGAGTTCCGGCAATGCCCAGAAACCAGCATTACAGGCCGATGTGCCACAGGCGACGCCAGTTGTTATTATCAATGGATTTCATATCCTCACCCCGATGTGCGCGAATAGTGCAGTATGTTTGAAAAGATCGGAGTCTACGGGTTAGTTTTTACAGCAAACATTGTTCACAACAACACTAAAAAACAGAAATTTAAAATAATAGGGTTAAAACCCATGTATTAAATAATAATGCGCGATATGTTTTGTTATTTAGTGTATTGTATACGACCATTTACACAGGAAAAGCCTATGTCAGAACGTAAAGACTCAAAATCACGCCGTAATTATCTCGTTAAATGCTCCTGCCCAAACTGCACCCAAGAATCAGAACACAGTTTTTCCAGAGTACAAAAAGGTGCCCTTTTAATCTGCCCTCATTGCAACAAAGTATTCCAAACAAATCTTAAAGCTGTTGCCTGATTTTTGATTACTTATCAAGAGCTTTGATATTTTAATAATATATTTAAATCAGATAAGAAAAAACCCGCCTGAGCGGGTTTGAGATTGTGGTGCTTTTTGTGGGAGTCACCCACTTACGCACTTTGTTTTACTATGCCAGCAGTTAGCTTCTGCTATTAAACTATTCATACAGCAAACCTGTACTTCACCACAAAATGGGATTCTATATCCATTACTCTATCTGCATCTCTACTCAGGCATCAGCCATCTTCGTTATCGTATACAGTCGAGTCCTGGATTTTAATCGGTAATTATAACATTTGCTGCCGCAGGACCTTTAGCACCACTCTCTACAGAGAAGGTAACCTTTTGACCTTCAAATAAGGTTCGATAATTATCATTCTGAATCGCAGAAAAATGCACAAACACATCTTTACTACCATCAACAGGAGAAATAAAGCCGAAACCTTTATCAGCGTTAAACCATTTTACTAAACCAGTCATTTTATTTGACATTCTACATTCCTTAACTTGAGCCTTTCGGCATAAATGGTTTGTATAACAGAAACGACTTCGTACTTAATTGGAGAGACTCAAAGAAGGAATAAGTGAATAACACCTGAAATGAGAACTGCTTTAGTAAACTACTTCGTATATCGTCTGTTCTTCAAACCGACGCAATCATTAACGCATAGTTGTACACATAGAAGCAATGTTTATTTTAGACATCCAGCCACCCCCTCCAATTTAAAACACAAAAAACTCTCATTAGCGGGTTTTCTACTTTTTCTCAACACCGGATATACAAAGCCCATCGTTGAGAAAATCTCACCCATGTTTTTTGAAGCAAAAAGCAAGCATCATGCCGCCATCTTCGCTGAAAATTATTTATATTGTCAATTTCCTTAACTGCACCTCACATACGCTTCTTCCTGCCAGCACTTTGTAACCAGTTTATCAATAACGTCAGCATATCCTTTATCCCATTGATAATCCGTCATGTCTGGAACCAGCTTCTGGACATGACATCGCACCTGGGGGGCGGTAAACGACTAAACCAATTTCCATTGCAACATCCGCACATCTTATAAACAGGCACGCCATGAAGCCGGATTCTTTTTTATCCAGGGCAATACCTTTACCCTTACACCCTCTGCTCACCGTGCTGACTTCTCCCTTGCCATGACAATACTGACATAGTTTCTTCTCCCACCAGGTTGACGGTATATCCGAGCAGCGTTGGCATTTCGGATAACTTCAGCTCAGGTTTACGCTTCACCTCCACAGAGGTCAAACGCTGGATACAAAAAATTGTATGTGCGCATAAACGTCCCTGTTTAGCGCAGAAGCCACCGGAGTTGTTCAGGCTCCGATAGGGTAATTATGCCGTTTTGATTTCCCAAAAACATCGATACAGTTAAAATACTTTTACTCTCTGGAAGCCTTTCTTAGCCCTCTTGGTGTTATCTTAAAACGATTATGGAATCTTTCAGTAAAACGAGAAGGACACTTATAACCATTTTCTCTGGCAATCTCGCTTATGGATTTTATAGTCGTTTGTATAGCAGACAACGCATTATTTAACCTCACATCGTCCAATATACTTTGAAAACTTACCCCCTCGTTTGCCAGACGGCGATGTAATGTGGAAACAGAAATGTAGAGATATCTCGCAACCTTGTTTGCTGTCCATTTTGCTCCTGGTTCGGATAGCAGCAGGTTATAACAATGACTTATCAGTGATTGTTTACTATCTGATAAAAGTAAATAATTAGCATGATTTACTCCTAACGAAAGTAGAACAGCCATTGATAAATGCTCCTGAATTTGAGTTGAGAAACCTCGAAAAATAGATATTTTTAGCTGCTCCCAACAATATATTAACTCAGGATTCTGAGGTAAACAGAACCCTGTTTTGTTACGTGTTTGATCAGTTACCGCAAAAAAATTTTTGAATTTTTCAATTAGTTCAATGGGAAAGCAAAGCATTTCTGCAAGATAAAGACCTGCTTCTGGATAATTCGCAATATAAAACTCATGTCCACATGGAAATAACATTATTTGATTATTATCAACAGTCCCAGATATATCATTCAGCGAGGAGCTAATGCCAATGGTGCATGGATTCGCTGGTCAGATGGTGCAATAGAAGTCTTTGGAACGGGTGGGTCTAATGATAATGGACTGGCTAAAGTCGTTTACCCAATTGCACTGCCTAAACTTTCACGTTTTATCAGTATCGCGGAAAGAATAAGAACAGATTACGAGAGCACACCTAATAATGTTCACGTTTCAATGATCGTGGATGATCAGGTAACAAATACCGGTTTTTATGCCCGCTGCCAGATGTACGACGGCAGACCATCATCAAATGCTTTTTCCTGGAGGGTTTATTGTGCGCCTGTTTAATCCAGTTACTTTGACTGAAGTAATCCCCGGTCTTCATGATGTGACCGGGGCTATTGAATTACCGGAGGACAACTGGTTTTTTACTATGACAGAAATTCCTCAGGGCATGGAGCTAACAATTAATGAGAAAGGGGAACCAATATTGATTGAGGTTAATCAGTCTCAAGGAAAGCAGGCCAAATAATATCAGGCGCGGTGCTGGTATCTGTTGCCGTCACCGCGTCAATGTAATCCAGCACGGCGTTAAGCCGGGTTGTTTCTGCCTGCATCAGCTTCCGTCCGGCCTGTAATTTCAGCTGAATCAGACTGATGGAAGCCATTGCAGCATCAATCAGTGACTGACGCTGTGCTTCTGCCGCGTCTACTGCGGCGCTATGCTGTGCCTCAGTATCGGTCACCCATTTCTCACCATCCCATTTATCGTATGGTGTTAACGGGGCGATAGTTGTGGTATTTTCAGGGTAATCACCCGGAGCTGTGATTTCTTTTGACTCTCCCGTTTTGGTGCTATAGACGATTTCACCGCGATGGTCTGGCACATATTCCCATGAGTTAAAATTTGCAGAACGACATATAGCATAACCCACCTTATATGTGCCAGGGGCATCTAAACAGGAATATGCAGGAATACCGACACCAATGGCAAGATATTCAGTTGAAGCTGAAATATATTCCTGCGTCTCACTATCATAGTTATAAACGGTAATATCCCCCGACTTTGTAGCAATAAGCTCACTATTTAATATTGCTTTATCCATTATGCTGCTCTCACGATATAGTTAAATGCAATGTTTCGAGGGCGATTCTCTGATGCTGTTGGTACAACCCTGGATGCATCAAAACTGAATCCTGTGTAAGGGGTATTTTTTGTTTCATATGTGCCGAGGTTATTATAGATATTTCGCGTAGTTTGAGATGCTAAGGCAAAAGCACCAGTACCAGTCTGTAACCTGAAAGTTGCTGTATCAATGGTGCCTTTAACTTCATTTATAAATCCTGTTATATTCCGAATGGTATCTCCCTGTGACGAAAGCAAGCTACGGTTAGTATCAATCCCTCTTCCAGAGGCTGTAAAGTGATTGAAAAATAAGCGCTTTTAAAATTTTTATATTATAAACAAAAGTTTAAATTAATTTTTAATTGATTTTCAATGTTTATTATCGACAGCTAAATTATTTTTTTGGCTGATACTGATATCGTTTTTAGCCGGGAAGCATCTGGCGGCGTTGTTGGCTAAGTTTTCGGTATTGTTGCGGCGACATGCCGACATATTTGCCGAACGTGCTGTAAAAACGACTACTCGAACGAAAGCCTGCCGTCAGTGCAATATCGAGAATACTTTTATCGGTATCGCTCAGTAATGCGCGAACGTGGTTGATGCGCATCGCAGTAATGTACTGTTTCATCGTCAACTGCATGACCCGCTGAAATATCCCCATTGCATAATTGGCATTAAGTTTGACGTGCTCGGCCACATCGTTGATGGTCAGCGCCTGATCATAGTTATCCGCAATAAAGCCCAGCATCTGGCTGACATAAAACTGCGCATGGCGCGAGACGCTATTTTTGTGCGTGCGCGAAGTTTTATTGACCAGAATAGGCTCCCAGCCGGAGAGGCTAAATCGCTTGAGCATCAGGCCAATTTCATCAATGGCGAGCTGGCGGATTTGCTCGTTTGGGTTGTTCAACTCCTGCTGCCAGCGGCGTACTTCAAACGGACTAAGTTGCTGTGCCACCAGTGATTTAATCACCATGCCGTGAGTCACATGGTTTATAAGGTCTTTATCCAGTGGCCAGGAGAGAAACAAATGCATTGGCAGATTAAAAATTGCCATGCTCTTGCAGGTTCCGGTATCGGTTAGCTGGTGCGGCGTACAGGCCCAGAACAGCGTGATATGGCCTTGATTGATACTTACGTGTTCATTGTTGATCAGGTATTCCACATCGCCATCGAAAGGCACATTTACCTCAACCTGACCATGCCAGTGGCTGGAGGTCATGACATGCGGCGCGCGAAATTCAATTTCCATCCGCTGATATTCCGAGTATAGCGACAGCGGGCTGCGGCTCTGCTTTTCATCACTGCTGCACATAAATGTGTCTGTATTCATCGATAACCCTCTTTCCTGGATTATCAGAATCATGGCAGAAGTTGGCAGGGGTGACTGCGAATGACGACACAAAACGTAAAGAGAGAGGAATGGACAGGGCTTTATAAGGGCTAATTACTCTGTTTTTTAGGCAATTTATTCCCGAAAACTCAGATTTACTGCTAAGCAACCCAGGATCTGAGTTTTTGGGAATGCTCAACGGGGAAGCCGGAGGTTTTCTGCGAAATCGCCTGCCATGATGAAATCATTCAAGCAAGCCAGGAGACCTGAATGATGTCTGCACCCAAAATTACTTTTATCGGCGCTGGTTCGACGATTTTCGTTAAAAATATTCTTGGTGATGTGTTTCATCGCGAGGCGCTGAAAACGGCGCATATTGCCCTGATGGATATCGATCCCACCCGCCTGGAAGAGTCGCACATTGTGGTGCGTAAGCTGATGGATTCAGCAGGAGCCAGCGGCAAAATTACCTGTCATACCCAACAGAAAGAAGCCTTACAGGATGCTGATTTCGTGGTGGTGGCATTTCAGATTGGCGGTTATGAACCCTGTACGGTCACCGATTTTGAGGTTTGTAAGCGTCACGGTCTGGAACAAACTATTGCCGACACGTTGGGGCCGGGCGGCATTATGCGCGCGCTGCGTACCATTCCGCATCTGTGGCAGATTTGTGAGGACATGACGGAAGTGTGCCCCGACGCCACCATGCTGAACTACGTTAACCCGATGGCGATGAATACCTGGGCAATGTATGCCCGCTATCCGCATATCAAACAGGTAGGGTTGTGCCATTCGGTGCAGGGAACGGCGGAAGAACTGGCGCGCGATCTCAATATCGATCCCGCTACACTGCGTTATCGTTGTGCAGGTATCAACCATATGGCGTTCTACCTGGAGCTGGAGCGCAAAACCGCAGACGGCAGTTACGTGAATCTCTATCCGGAACTGCTGGCAGCCTATGATGCGGGCCAGGCACCGAAGCCGAATATTCATGGTAATCCCCGCTGCCAGAATATTGTGCGCTATGAAATGTTCAAAAAGCTGGGCTACTTCGTCACGGAATCATCAGAACACTTTGCTGAATATACGCCGTGGTTTATTAAGCCAGGCCGTGAGGATTTGATTGAACGTTATAAAGTGCCGCTGGATGAGTACCCGAAACGCTGCGTTGAGCAACTGGCGAACTGGCATAAAGAGCTGGAGGAGTATAAGAATGCGTCCCGGATTGATATTAAACCGTCGCGGGAATATGCCAGCACAATCATGAACGCTATCTGGACCGGTGAACCGAGTGTGATTTATGGCAACGTTCGTAACGATGGCCTGATTGATAACCTGCCGCAAGGATGTTGCGTGGAAGTCGCCTGTCTGGTTGATGCTAATGGCATTCAGCCGACTAAAGTCGGTACGCTACCTTCGCATCTGGCAGCACTGATGCAAACCAATATCAACGTACAAACGCTGCTGACGGAAGCGATTCTCACGGAAAATCGTGACCGTGTTTACCACGCTGCGATGATGGATCCGCACACCGCCGCTGTGCTGAGCATTGACGAAATTTATGCTCTTGTTGACGACCTGATTACCGCCCACGGCAACTGGCTACCCGGCTGGTTGCACCGCTAATACGCTACTGCGCCGGGGTATGTCTTCCGGCGCACACCTCTGACGATACCAATAACAGAAGGCGGGCGTTGGTAACAGCGACCCGATACCCTATGAGCATTTCAATGACGACAAAACTCAGTTATGGATTTGGAGCGTTCGGGAAGGATTTTGCGATCGGCATTGTGTATATGTACCTGATGTATTACTACACCGATGTTGTCGGGCTGTCGGTTGGTTTGATTGGTACTTTGTTTCTGGTGGCGAGGATCTGGGATGCTATTAACGATCCGATTATGGGGTGGATTGTAAATGCTACGCGATCGCGATGGGGTAAGTTTAAGCCCTGGATCCTGATCGGTACGTTGGCTAACTCTGTAATCTTATTTCTTCTCTTTAGCGCGCATCTGTTTGAAGGTACTACTCAGATTGTCTTTGTTTGCGTGACCTACATTCTTTGGGGCATGACTTACACCATCATGGATATTCCCTTCTGGTCACTGGTTCCAACCATAACCCTCGATAAACGTGAGCGAGAACAACTGGTTCCTTATCCGCGCTTTTTTGCCAGTCTGGCGGGTTTTGTTACGGCGGGCGTGACGCTGCCATTTGTTAATTATGTCGGCGGCGGCGATCGGGGATTTGGCTTTCAGATGTTCACACTGGTGCTGATTGCGTTTTTTATTGTGTCGACCATCATCACTCTGCGTAATGTGCATGAAGTCTTTTCGTCAGATAATCAATCGTCTGTCGGAGAAAAACACCTGACACTAAAAGCCATCATTGCGCTTATTTATAAAAACGATCAGCTTTCCTGCCTGTTGGGAATGGCTCTTGCTTATAATATTGCCAGCAACATTATCACCGGCTTTGCTATCTATTATTTCTCGTATGTTATCGGTGATGCGGATCTGTT
Organism: Escherichia sp. TW09308; assembly: GCF_000208565.1. NCBI lineage: Bacteria > Pseudomonadati > Pseudomonadota > Gammaproteobacteria > Enterobacterales > Enterobacteriaceae > Escherichia > Escherichia sp. TW09308. The sequence continues at coordinate 587,048 of NZ_AEME01000001.1, forward strand.
TCCCTATTACCTGTCGTATGCGGGAGCAGCTAACCTGGTGACGTTAGTGTTCTTCCCGCGTTTAGTTAAATCATTATCCCGACGTATTTTATGGGCCGGAGCCTCTATTCTTCCGGTATTAAGCTGTGGTGTTCTTCTGTTGATGGCATTAGTGGGCTATCACAACGTCGCTCTTATTGTGATAGCCGGTATTTTGCTGAATGTGGGGACGGCGCTGTTCTGGGTATTACAGGTCATCATGGTGGCAGATACCGTTGACTACGGTGAATATAAATTGCACATCCGCTGTGAGAGCATTGCTTATTCCGTGCAGACGATGGTGGTGAAGGGCGGTTCGGCATTTGCGGCTTTTTTCATTGCAGTTGTGTTGGGGATGATTGGCTATGTCCCGAATGTTGAACAGTCTACGCAAGCCATATTAGGTATGCAGTTTATTATGATTGCTCTACCTGCTCTGTTCTTCATGGTCACGCTGATTCTCTACTTCCGTTTCTATCGCCTCAATGGCGACACGCTGCGCAGGATCCAGATCCATCTGCTGGATAAATATCGTAAAGTGCCCCCCGTACCTGTTCATGCTGATATTCCGGTCGGTGCAGTGAGCGATGTGAAAGCCTGACGGACGTTGGCAATAGCGAATGAAAACATTGCCTGATGCGACGCTGGCGCGTCTTATCAGGCCTACAATAAGAAATGTAATTGATTGAATTTGCACATTTTGTGGGCAAAATAAGGCGTTTACGCCGCATCCGGCATAAACAAAACGCAGGTTGTCATCCGGTTATCAAGCCATAGCGCCGTAACTGGTGGCAGTGAAAGCGAGCGAGGAATATCACCGCGGTTAATGCGCCCAGCAGCGCACAGAACATATCGGATTGCGTATCCCACTGGTCGCCCTGGGTGCCGAGAAAATCATCCGCGCCCTGGCCCATCGCCAACGCTGCCCACCACTCAACCAATTCATACATTGCGCTTATCGCCAGCGCCACGCAGCAGACCAGAAACGCTACCATTTTACGTCCGCGCACGTACATCCCACGCACAAGGATCTCTCGCGCCACCAGTGCAGGCACCAGCCCCTGAAAAAAGTGCCCCAGCTTGTCATACGGATTACGACTCAGCCCCAGCCATTCCTGCACTTCAAAACCGATGGGAACTTTTGCGTAGGTATACTGACCGCCAACCATCAGGATGATGGCGTGAAAGAAAATCAGCGTATAGAGCAAGGGCGTTAATGGATAACGTCTGGCGGTGGCAAGCAGCAACGGTACGACAATAATCACTGGCGTCACTTCCATCAACCAGGTCAGTTTGTCATGAGCCGAAATGCCGGTGTAAATCAGGATGAATGTTAGCGCCAACGCGCCAGTGTTAAGAATTAACGGCTTGAGTGTGCGGATCATGGTGAGTTCGCAAGTCAGGGAAAATACTGACTATTCACCAGTAAGCGTGAAATTACAATCGCAAAAGAGGTGGCCCGGGGGGATCACCTGGCAGTATACCGCCAGGCGCCGGGCCGAAGAGGTTACTTAGTGCAGTTCGCGCACTGTTGATTGACGATCTGCTGGAAGAAGTCGTTGCCCTTGTCATCGACCAGGATAAACGCCGGGAAATCTTCCACTTCGATTTTCCAGATAGCTTCCATACCCAGCTCCGGATAGGCAACACATTCCAGATGCTTAATGCTCTGCTGTGCCAGCACTGCCGCCGGGCCGCCAATGCTGCCGAGGTAGAAGCCGCCGTGTTTATGACAAGCGTCGGTGACCTGCTGACTGCGGTTACCTTTCGCCAGCATGATCATGCTGCCGCCGTGGGATTGCAGCAGATCCACATAGGAGTCCATACGTCCTGCGGTAGTTGGGCCAAGTGAACCGGAAGGATAACCAGCAGGCGTTTTGGCCGGACCTGCGTAGTAGATCGGGTGATCTTTGATGTACTGCGGCAGTTCTTTACCGGCGTCGATCAGTTCTTTCAGCTTAGCGTGCGCAATATCGCGACCAACGATAATCGTGCCGGTGAGCGACAAACGGGTGGAAACCGGATACTGCGAAAGCTGGGCGAGGATCTCTTTCATCGGACGGTTAAGGTCGACTTTCACCGCTTCGCCTTCACCTGCCTGACGTAGCTCTTCCGGAATGTACTGGCCTGGGTTGTGCTCCAGTTTTTCTATCCAGATACCTTCGCGGTTGATTTTTGCTTTGATGTTACGGTCAGCGGAGCAGGAGACGCCCATACCTACCGGGCAGGATGCGCCGTGACGCGGCAGACGGATCACGCGGATGTCGTGGGCGAAGTATTTACCGCCAAACTGCGCGCCGAGGCCGAGCTTCTGGGCCTCTTCCAGTAGTTCCTGTTCAAGCTGGACATCGCGGAATGCCTGACCGTGTTCGTTCCCTTCCGTCGGCAGTTCATCGTAATAGTGAGCACTTGCTAACTTAACGGTTTTCAGGTTGGTTTCAGCGGAAGTTCCACCAATCACAAATGCGATATGGTACGGCGGGCAGGCTGCGGTGCCGAGGGTGCGCATTTTCTCAACGAGGAAGTTTTTCAGTTTGCCGGGGGTTAGCAGGGCTTTCGTTTCCTGGTAGAGATACGTTTTGTTGGCAGAGCCGCCACCTTTGGCAACGCAGAGGAATTTGTACTCGTCGCCATCTACCGCGTACAGGTCGATTTGCGCAGGCAGGTTAGTGCCGGTGTTAACCTCTTTGTACATATCCAGCGGCGCGTTCTGTGAATAGCGCAGGTTATCTTCGATATAGGTGTTATAGACACCTTTTGACAGGGCTTCTTCATCACCGCCGCCGGTCCATACGCGCTGACCTTTTTTACCGACAATGATCGCGGTGCCGGTATCCTGGCAGGTCGGCAGCACGCCTTTGGCAGCGATTTCAGAGTTTCTCAAGAATTGCAGCGCCACATACTTATCGTTTTCGCTGGCTTCTGGGTCGTGAAGAATAGACGCAACCTGTTTCTGGTGGGCCGGACGGAGCATGAAAGATGCGTCGTGGAAGGCTTGCTGCGCCAGCAGGGTCAGGGCTTCTGGTTCCACTTTCAGAATGGTTTCACCGTCAAATTCGGCAATGCTGACGTAATCGGAGGTGAGCAGATAATATTCGGTATTGTCTTTCCCCATCGGGAAAGGTGCCTGGTAGATAAATGGTTTGTTTGACATAGCTTCCAGCCTGTAACTCTGTATTTGTTATACGAAAATGGCGTGCCGCACAGCGACGGGCAGCACGCATAGTGCAATTACAAGAACCCGTACATCGCGGCGAAGATCCAGCCAAAGACGCAGGATACGCTCACGCCAATCAACCCTGGCAGAATGAAGCTGTGGTTGATGACGAAGCGACCGATGTGGGTGGTTCCGGAACGGTCAAACTGAATCGCTGCCAGGTCGCTAGGATAGGTCGGCAGGATGTAATAACCGTAGCAAGCCGGTGCTGAAGCCACGATGTATGCCGGGTCAACGCCGATCGCCAGTGCAACCGGAACAATGGCTGCCAGCGCTGCGGCCTGGGAGTTCACAAACTTGGAGACCAGCAACAGAACAATGGCATAAGCCCACGGATACTCTTTCACCATTTCGCCCAGTACGCCCTGAATTTCAGACATATGCGCACCGAACATGGTTTCCGCCATCCACGCGATACCGTACACCGCCACGATGGCGATCATACCGGAACGGAAGACTTCGTTTTTTGAGATAGACGCGGGATTGGTTTTGGTCAGGATAATAATCAGCGCCCCGGTCAGCAGCATAAACATCTGAATAACCAGTACCATTGATAGCGGTTTGCCACCAAAAGATGGACGCAGGTCTGAATCAGCACCGAGAAGCGCGACCACGGCGATTGCCCCGAGGAAGATCCACATTGCCAGCCAGTTGCTTTTCGGCAGTTTTTTATCCAGCAGCGTAGCGGTATCACCGTAAACATACTCACGGTTTTCCGGTACAGAGATGAATTTCTGGAATTCTTCGTCTTTATCCAGATCTTTACCGCGGAACCAACTGAAGATACCGATCGCCAGGATTCCTAACAAGGTAGATGGGATGGTGATAGCGAGCAGGTCAAGGAATTCAAGATGACGACCGTCAAAGGTGACGTTACCCAGCATTGCGACGAGTGATACTACCGCAACGGACACCGGACTGGCGATAATTCCCATTTGCGCGCCGATAGAACTCGCCGCCATCGGGCGTTCCGGGCGAATGTTGTTCTTAATGGCGACGTCATAGATGATCGGTAGAATGGTGTAGACCACGTGGCCAGTACCGCAAAGAATGGTCAGTATACAGGTGACAAACGGCGCGACAATGGAGACATATTTCGGGTTGCGGCGCAGCAGTTTTTCGGCAATTTGCAGCATGACGTCAAGGCCGCCAGAGGCTTGCAAGGTCGCAGATGCCGCCACCACCGCGATGATGACCAGCATTACATCAACGGGGGGTTTACCCGGCTGAAGGTGGAAGACGAAGACCAGAATGACCAGGCCGATACCGCCTAATAACCCCAGCGCGATACCGCCCTTTCTGGCACCATAAAACAGACATATCAGTATTATGATAAGTTGGATAGTAAATAACATGTGTGAACCCTCGCGATAATCCCATTTAAATTCTTGTCGAATAGATCACAGTCACGTTCTGTTTTGGATGAACTGTTTTCAGAGCCTGACTAAATATCCGTTTGGTCGTTACTGGCTTGAGTAAATACTTCACAGTAAATATTGGCTGATTAAAACAGCAGAAAATTTATGCACTGTGATAAGTGACTTTTTCAGAGAGAAATACTCTCTGGCGATGGGTTTATCGTTTATGTTTTGCAGATGTTAATGACTTGTTTGTTTGCTATCTTGTTGATATTTATCTGTCTGTTTTTGTTCTACAGGAAGATGTCATTAAGTTTATAGATTATTCTGATCTACCTATTTGTGGGTAAAAATACACATAATGCAGGTAACATAATAGTTAATTAACTTTTGTTAGCGTTTTGAAATTAAAAACTCTATTTATCCGAAAGGATATTAATTTGCTGGACTGAAGAAGGGAAATTATATTTGATCTGGCACAAGTTTTACTGATAGGGGATGTAACTTGTGCCAGTGCTGGTTTGCGTTACTACAATAATTGTTACTTCCAGATAACGAATAACGCTTTATTGACAATATTGCTTCAGTAATGAGTAATGCTCTGCCTGAATACGGTAACGATAAACCGGACGACCAGTGACACCATAATGGATGCTGGTAACTAAGATGTGGCAATTCACCAGCCAGATCAAATATTTACGGCACGAAACGCGTGAGATGTTAACCTCGTTGGCCAACTCGTCGGTTGAAAACTCATAGTCCTGATGAGCGTCAATCCACTGGCACAGCGTGCGTAAAGTCTGTGGCGTTAAGCCTTTCGGCAGACGACGCGTATCCTGTTCGTTGGATGAACTGCCATGAATTAGCTGGTCCAGTTCCGCCTGGTCGTAATACTGCTGCTTCTCCAGCGCCATTTTTTTTTGTCGCCAGCCGGTGAGTGCCTCTTCAAAACGTGATGCCTGGAAGGGTTTGATCAGGTAATCAACGACGCCGTAATGTAGTGAATCTTTAATAGTTGCGGCATCGGCAGCGGAAGAGATGACAATCACATCGCTTTTGCAGTGAGCGTTGTGCAGGGCGGGCAGTAAATCGAGTCCATTCTCTTTTTGCATATAGATATCGAGTAATATCAGGTCGATGGAGGTGTCGCTGTTGAAGATAATCTCTTTGGCTTTCTCAAGCGTAGAGGCGGTGCCGCAGCACTGAAAGCCCGGTATCTGTGCGACATAGCGGCGATTTAGTTCCGCTACCATTGCGTCGTCATCGATAATTAATACATTAATCATTTGCTCGACCTCTCCCCATCCCAGGGTAATTGGACAAAAAATTGTGTGAAAATTCCGGGTTCTGATTCCACGGCAATGCTGCCGCCGAGATTTTCAACCTGTTGTTTGACAAGTGCCAGACCGATGCCTCGTTCGCTTCCTTTTGTCGAGACACCTTTGTCAAAAATGTGATCGATTTTATCGGGGGGAATCCCCGGCCCATCATCGTTAATTTCACAGTGCAGCAAGCCGTGACGGTAGTGTAACGTGACGCTGATTTCGCCACCAGGTTGCGGCCCTAATGCCTCCAGCGCGTTTTCTATCAGGTTTCCCAGCGTGGTAATTAGCGTCGCGACCTGATCTTCACTACCACTGTCTGGCAACTGGCTTTCACTGTTTAAAATCAGCGTATGGCCTAAATCGGTCGCACGGTTAATCTTGCTGATTAAAAAACCAGCGATAACCGGAGATTTGATCTTACCCAGCAGAGAGCCAATCTCTTCCTGATAGTTGTTGGCTGTTTTGAGAATGTAATCTTCCAACTGCTTATAACTCTTCAGATGCAATAATCCGAGAATCACGTGCAATTTGTTCATAAATTCGTGGGATCGTTCACGAAGGGCATCGGCATAGTTGACCAGACCGTCCAACCGTTGCATCAGCTTACGAACTTCTGTTTTGTCTCTGAAGGTAGAGATGGCTCCGATGATAATGCCATTACTGCGCACCGGAACGGTGTTGATCAGTAAGAGTCTGTCTTTAACGGTCACCTCTTCATCTCGTCGCGGCGTGCCGTCGCGTAACACTTCCGAGACATCAACTACCTGCGACCATGCCTGACTAAGTGTCGATAACTTTTCGTCATCCTGCGATTTGTGGTAGTTGAGCAGTTCTTGCGCGGCATCATTAATTAGTGTGACTTCGCCACGAGCGTCCACGGCAACGACGCCTTCCTTGATCGATTGCAGCATTGCCTGGCGTTGCTCAAACAGAGTAGAGATTTCGTAGGGTTCCAGGCCGAACAGGATGCGCTTAAGTACTTTGACCAGTATCCAGGTGCCCAGACCGCCAACCAGCACACCGAATAAAATTGACCAGATAATGCTCCAGCGGCTGTCATTGATCTGCTGTGTTACACGGCTTAACTCCAGACCAATCGCCACCACGCCGATCTGTTTATGATTTTCGTCGTAGACAGGGGTAAATACGCGTAAGGCTTGCGCCAGAAAACCGTGATTAATAGCAACATTTTCCTCGCCGTTCAAAGCTTTAAGGATGTCATCACCTTTAAATGGCTGACCAATTCGCGGGGCTTCAGGGTGTGAGTAGCGAAGACTTTGCATATCGGTAATGACAATAAACAGCAGATCGTTCCGTTTGCGTACATCTTCAGCGATGGCCTGGATACCGCTCTCCTGCGGTGTTTTTTGTAAGCCCCGGCGGATTTCCGGCGAGTCAGCAAGGGTTCGCGCCACAGCCAGCGCCTTGTTGGCTAGTCCGTCACGCGTCATATCGCTGATCTGCGAGAAGTAAATCAGATGCACTACCAGCAACACCGAGAACAGCACTGCGCTGACCATTAAGATCACCGTGGTACTGAGTTTCATCGGACGTTTGCGTAACATGCGGCAGGGCAGTGAATGTCTCATCAGCTTCCTTGTATGACAAATTTCCTAAGCATTATCCCTGATGATGCGGGTAATTCAAAGGGAGTAAGGGGGATTGGCTATTTGGAGCAGAGGAGCTGGTCATTGAAACTGCCAGTGTCGTCTGGCGATTCGGGAGCTATGCTTATAGCGAAAACCATACTTTTGATGGGGGAAGGTCATGGATCAAGCTCTACTGGATGATGGTTATCGCTGCTATACCGGCGAAAAGATAGATGTCTGGTTCAACACCGCGATGTGTCAGCATTCCGGCAACTGCGTACGTGGCAACGGCAAGTTATTTAATCTCAAACGTAAGCCGTGGATTATGCCGGATGAAGTTGACGTCGCTACCGTAGTGAACGTTATTGATACGTGCCCAAGTGGCGCACTGAAATACCGTCATAAATAAGCGAGGGAAAAATGGAAATACGTGAGGGCCATAATAATTTTTATATTAATGATGCGCAGGGAAAGCAAATAGCAGAAATTGTCTTTGTGCCAACCGGAGAAAATTTAGCCATTATCGAACATACCGATGTTGATGAAAGTTTGAAAGGGCAGGGGATTGGTAAACAACTGGTGGCAAAAGTCGTGGAAAAAATGCGCCGGGAGAAACGAAAAATTATCCCGCTGTGTCCGTTTGCGAAACACGAATTTGATAAAACGCGTGAGTATGATGATATTCGTAACTGATGGGAGAGTGTGGAGTAATGATATTTTCATGTTCTGCGTAACGTCATTCAGGAGAGTATCTGAAGGGTAGGGGGATGCACAAATAATGGTCAGAGAGAGCGTTTTTTTGTCCCAAATCATCCCCTCTATTGAGCAAAAAAAAAAGAATATCTCCTATATGAGAATCATCAATCGGGGTTAATAAACTTTGCACCCCCAGGGCGTATAATATTGATAGGAGTCATTTTATGGAAGGTATAAACAGGTTCAAAACTTACGTTGTTTCTTTTGATTATCCATCATCTTATTACTCAGTTTTCTTAAGGTTAAGGTCGTTAATGTATGATATGGATTTCTCCTCTATAGTTGCTGATGAATATGGAATACCACGACAATTGAATGAGAATGCTTTCGCAATAACGACATCATTAGCCGCAAGTGAAATTGAAGATTTAATCAGGCTCAAATGCTTAGACTTACCAGATATTGATTTTGACCTCAACATTATGATAGTCGATGACTATTTCCGTCAGTTCTACAAATAGATGGGAAGGATAAGAAGATATTCAAAATGGCACTATTCTCTAAAATATTAATTTTTTATGTGATTGGTGTGAACATATCCTTTGTCATTATCTGGTTTCTCTCACATGAGAAAACACATATTCGTTTACTTAGTGCATTCCTGGTAGGAATAACCTGGCCAATGAGCCTGCCCGTGGCATTACTTTTTTCTCTCTTTTAGGAGCTGTAGTTGAGTGGACCCGCTGGTTATCTTGAAACGAAGCGTCTCTCCTCAAAGCTGGACTTGCGGAACGACGAACGAAGCAGTCACCAGGCTGCTTCGTTCATTAAAGTAAAACTTATTTCTGTGGGCGCATAGCCGGGAAGAGAATAACGTCGCGGATAGTATGACTGTTAGTAAACAGCATAATCATTCGGTCGATACCAATACCTAAACCAGCGGTTGGCGGCAGACCATATTCCAGCGCAGTAACGTAATCTTCATCGTAGAACATGGCTTCGTCGTCACCTGCAGCTTTAGCGTTAACCTGCTCCTGGAAACGTTCTGCCTGATCTTCTGCGTCGTTTAATTCGCTAAAACCATTACCGATTTCACGACCACCGATGAAGAATTCAAAACGGTCGGTGATTTCCGGGTTAACATCATTACGGCGCGCCAGCGGCGACACTTCCGCCGGATACTCAGTAATAAAGGTTGGCTGAATCAGATGTGCTTCTGCCACTTCATCAAAGATTTCGGTGACAATACGTCCCAGCCCCCAGCTTTTCTCTACCGTAATACCGATAGATTCGGCTAATGCTTTAGCGGCATCAAAATTATCCAGGTCTGCCATATCGGTTTCTGGACGATATTTTTTGATTGCTTCGCGCATGGTGAGTTTTTCAAACGGTTTGCCAAAATCAAACACATGCTCACCATAAGTGACTTTAGTTGTACCCAGTACCTCTTGTGCCAGGGTGCGGAACAGTGACTCCGTCAGTTCAATCAAATCGTGGTAATCCGCATACGCCATGTAGAGCTCCATCATCGTGAACTCAGGATTATGACGAACAGAAATACCTTCATTACGGAAGTTACGGTTGATTTCGAATACTCGTTCAAAACCACCTACAACCAGGCGTTTCAGATACAACTCTGGCGCAATACGCAGGTACATATCCAAATCAAGAGCATTGTGATGGGTAATAAATGGGCGAGCAGATGCCCCACCTGGAATTACCTGCATCATCGGGGTTTCTACTTCCATAAACCCACGAGCGACCATGAACTGGCGGATAGCGGCCAGAATTTTTGAACGAACAACAAAAGTTTGACGGGATTTATCGTTAGCGATCAGGTCCAGATAACGTTGACGATAACGGACTTCCTGGTCCTGTAAGCCATGAAATTTATCTGGCAAGGGACGCAGTGCCTTAGTCAGCAGGCGTAACTCAGTACAGTGAATGGAAAGCTCGCCAGTTTGTGTCTTAAACAGCGTACCGCGTGCGCCGATAATGTCACCCAAATCCCATTTTTTAAACTGGTCGTTATAAACACCTTCTGGCAGGCTATCTCGCGCAACGTACAGTTGAATACGGCCACCTACATCCTGCAACGTTACAAAGGAGGCTTTCCCCATGATGCGACGGGTCATCATTCGGCCAGCAACCGAGACTTCAATGTTTAAGGATTCCAGTTCCTGGTTATCCTTCGCATCAAATTCCTCGTGCAACTGGTCAGAGGTATGGTCGCGGCGAAAATCATTGGGAAACGCCACACCTTGCTGACGCAGTGCTGCCAGTTTTTCGCGACGATTTCTCAGTTCATCATTAAAATCAATAGCCTCATTGGCTCCCCGTGTTTCTTGTTCAGACATTTTGGTTCCTCTAAATCCAGCTTTCAATTTAGCGTAGATAAAGAGACAGATCGGTACACTGTATTATCTGCCTCGACTATTAATAACTCAGTTTATCTTATCGAAACCAACGCTCACCTCAAGTTGATATCACTAATAAATAATCATAAAAATAGTTTAAATATCTTATTAATCTTGATTTGCTAGTGTGATTAACTAAAAGTCAATTGATTCATAACCAATTGTTTTCACGGCAGTTAATCGTTGCTTTCCTGTATCATATTGGTCGGCGTGCTAAACAGAAATCGGGTAGCAAAGGCCAATACCACGATGATCGCGACACAAGCCAACGTCCACTCTCCCATCTGGGAAAAGAATCGCTGGTAAGCTGCAATTGCCATACCGCTAATTTGCGACTCTGTCGTCTGTTGTGCCACTACGCCTGCCAGCCAGTTGGCGACCGCGCCTGTTGCCAGCATATAAATACCGGTTAATACGCCAGACATTTTCAGGCGCGTGATTTGCGCAATCGCCACCGGATCAATAAAGAGTTCGGCAAAGCCCATTAGCGCCAACCCGGATATCATCACGCCCATTGACGCTTGACCGCCAGCCGCTGCATGTCGGGCATCAAATGCCAGCAACATAAAGCCACAAGCCATCAGCAGTAAGCCAAAGGCAAACTTCAGCCAGACGCGCAATGTTGAGTTGCCGCGGCTTTCTGGCGACGCCAGCCAGGCAAGTACAACCCCAGCGAGCATCACCGCAATTGCATTCACCGACTGGAATAGCGCAGTAGGTACTTCAATATTGAATGCCTGACGATTCACAAAGCGATCGATAAACAAGCTGATGGTACTGCCGCCCTGTTGTGCCAGTACCCAGAACAACGTCCCGACAAACATCAACAATACAATTTGCCAAAGAGCACGGCGGTGTTCGGGGAATTTGATCATCATGCGGGCAATGATTTGTGCAGCAATAAGGCAAACGATCGCCAGCAAATATCCGGACCAGTCGTTTTCCAGCAATAGGGTAAAAAATACCGGGGCTAAACAGAGCATCACCACCAACCAACTCCATACCGGCAAGGCAAACTTCACGCGAGTGAGCGCTTTTTTATCCATACCTCGCGTGGATTGGAAATGATGATGACCACTCAGGAATATCAACAAACCGATAAACATGCCACCGCCCGCAAGGGCAAAGCCAACATGCCAACCATACCACTGTGCAGCCAGGCCACAGGCGATGGGGGCGCGATAGAACCGATATTGCCCGCGGCATATAGCAGCGAAAAACCACCATCACGTCGATGATCGTCCGCGTCATAGAGCTCGCCAAGTAAACAGCTAATGTTTGATTTGAATAAACCGTAACCACAAATAATGATTGCCAGCGCCAGATACAGGCTAAAGGTTGAATTTGTATCAATGCCCAGTACCACATGGCCAAGGGTCATTAACAGCGCGCCGGCAATTACTGCAGTGCGGTTGCCGAGCAGGCGGTCGGCAAGCCAGCCGCCGAGAATAGGGGTAACATAAACCAGAGATGCATATGCGCTGAACAGGCTGATGGCATGGTTATCATCAAAACCAAGCTGATGGGTGAGATAGAGAATGAGTAAGGCACGCATGCCGTAAAAACTGAAGTACTCCCAGATCTGGATCGCCACGATATAGTATATCGCGCGCGGCTGTGAGGGTGTTTTCATGTGTTCTCCTTATGAGCAAAAAAGGGAAGTGGCAAGCCACTTCCCTTGTACGAGCTAATTATTTTTTGTTTTCTTCTTTCAATACCTTAACGGTATAGCGGCCATCAGCCTGACGGTATGCACCGTGAATGTCGGTTTCAAAGCCCGGATAGTGAGCGCCGATTTCACACAGCATCTGCAGGAACTCCAGAACCGGACGGCTTTCTTCGGTGATCATTTCACCCGGCATTACCAGAGGAACTCCCGGCGGATACGGAAGGATCATATTAGCGTTAATACGACCTACCATTTCGTCGAGGTAAACTTCTTCGGTCATACCGTGCAGCTCTTTCTGGAACGCAGCATACGGAGTCATTACCATCGTCGGCAGAACTTCAAATGCGCGATACATCAGATCCGGCAGATTGTGGTGAACAATCAGTTTGTGGATATTCTGCGCCAGTTCCTGAATACGCATGTTTTCATAGAATTCAGGATCTTCACGATACAGAGACGGCAGCATGTTTTTCACACGCAGGTTCAGGTCGAACGCACGTTTGAAGTCAGTCAGAGCACGCAGCAGGCTCAGTGCTTTGGTCTTATCGATACCGATGCTGAACAGGAACAGCAGGTTATACGGACCGGTCTTCTCAACAACGATTCCATGTTCGTCGAGGTATTTCGCCACGATGCTGGCCGGAATACCGAACTCGCTCATGGTGCCGTCTTTTTCCATCCCCGGAGTCAGCAGGGTGACTTTGATCGGGTCAAGATACATGTGTTCATTATCGATGTTTTTGAAGCCGTGCCAGGTGCTGTCAGAACGCAGCGGCCAGCATTCAGTGGTATCGATATGATCCGGCTGCCATACATCAAAGAACCAGCCATCAGATTCCGTTCTCAGGCGTTTGATCTCTTTACGGAACTTGATCGCACGTTCAATGGAACCGTTGATCAGACGCTTACCGGCATTACCTTTCATCATCGCCGCAGCGGTTTCAGTGGAGGCCACGATACCGTAGTGCGGAGAGGTGGTGGTGTGCATCATGTAGGCTTCGTTAAAGGTTTCTTCGTTTACATCACCTTTAACGTGGATCATGGAAGCCTGAGAGAATGCCGCCAGCAGTTTGTGAGTGGACTGGGTTTCATAAATCACTTTCCCTTCTACACGGCCACCGCTCATACCACATTTACCTTCGTAAATTGGAGAGAAGTTGGTGTAAGGCACCCATGCGGAGTCAAAGTGGATGGATTTTACATCCAGTGTTTTCTTGATGAAGTCGGTGTTGTACAGCAGACCATCATAGGTAGAGTTAGTAATTACGGCATGTACCGGCCAGGTTGCGTTTGGTGTTTCTTTAACGCGCTTAGCAATGGTAGCGTGCTGGAATTCACTCTGTGGGATACCACCAAGAATACCGTAAGCGTTACGGGTCGGGCGGAAATAGATTGGTGTAACATCGCTCATCATCATCAGATGGGTCAGCGATTTGTGGCAGTTACGGTCAATCAGAATGGTGCTGCCTGCCGGAGCCGAGTACATACCGACAATTTTGTTGGCCGTGGAAGTACCGTTAGTCACCATGTAGCTGCGGTCTGCGTTAAATACGCGGGCGATATACTGTTCTGCTTCTTTGTGTGGACCGCTGTGATCCAGCAGAGAACCCAGTTCAGATACTGAAATGGAAATATCAGATTTCATGGTGTTCGGACCAAAGAAATCATAGAACAGGCTACCTACCGGGCTTTTCTGGAATGCAGTACCGCCCATGTGACCAGGAGTACAGAAAGTATATTTACCTTCACGAACATATTTAAACAGTGCTTTGGTCAGCGGAGGCAGAATAGTGTTGATATATTCGTCAGTGGTCTGCTTGATCTTGTTAGCAATATCATCAGCAGCACCCAGCGCATATTCAAAGAAGCTAATCTGTAAACGCAGATCGTTCAGGCTTACATCGAGAGTGGAATACGTATTAGCGAACGCGTACAACGGCAGGTTCTCGTTCATTTTGCTAATTTCTTCGCACAGCTCGAGATTATATTTATCCCAGTCAAAAATAACACCGCACAGACGCGCATTGTTTTCGATCAATTTTAATAAGTCGTCACGGTCGTTCGGGTAAACAATCTGGAAGTTCAGACGTTCAAGCGCGCGATGAAGTTCACGGATGGGTTCTTCTTTAAAATAAACCCCCATGTGATTCAATATTGCAATAACGTTCATAGTCATATCTCCAGGTAAAGAAGGCCCCTCCCAACACATGGGACAAAATGAAAGGAGGAGCCTCGGAAAATACTTTTAATTAATGTGCGTTAGATGCAGTGTGGTTATCCATTGAGTGGCTCTGGCGCTCGTGCATTTTGCGAGCGTAGAACATCAGGATAATCAAGCTGACGATGAAGGTTCCTGCCAGCTCGAAGGAGCTTGCCCCCATCAGAGCGATGAAGCAGAACACGCAACCCAGTACAGAGCAGATCAGGCTGACAAAGTTGCGGATGTTAACGCCTTCAAAACGAATCAGGTCAACGCAAGAGTAGAAGTACGGCAGCATAGTCAGCAGTACTGCGATACCGGTCAGTTCACCAAACAGGTCAGATGCTTTACCACCGGCAGAGTTCATCAGGGTGATCAGGATCATCAGGGCAGTCATTTTCACAGCAGCCAGCAGCAGACCTTTTTTCGGAATACCGTTGCTGTCGACTTCGCCATAAACTTTCGGGAAGTTACCGTCGTTAGCGGCACGCACACCTGCCTGGCCTACCAGCATCATCCAGGAACCCAGAGACGTCAGGCATGCAAAGGCGGTGAATGCAGAAACCAGCGGCGCAGCCCAGTTACCCAGGATAGTAGAAGCACTGATTGCAAACGGAGCACCGGAAGCTGCCATTACAGAAGACGGATACATACCGGAAAGCACTTGAGTTGCAGCAATATAAACAATACCTGCTAAACCAGTACCCAGCATGGTTGCCAGTGGAACGGTACGTTTCGGGTTTTTAACCATACCCGTACTTACCGCTGCGGATTCCACACCCACAAAGGCCCACAGGCAGAGCAGAATACTTTTAATGATCGCATGGCCATCAGTGGTATTAGCAGTGTTCCAGTTAGCTGCATAAGTTGCAGTATCAAACCAATGCCAGCCAACAATAGCAGTCATAACTACAGGAATAAGAACCAGCACCAGACCAATAGTGGTTAAACGGCTTACCCAGGTACCGCCGAGCATATTTACAAAGGTAAATATCCAGACGATAGCAATACAGGCGATACCCGCCGGGACAGGATCATTTAATACCGGGAAGAAGGTGGAAAGATAAGATACAGCGGTAATACCAATCGCCAGGTTACCAATCCAGTTAGCATGGTAATAAAGAACACCTGTCTGAAAACCAAATGCAGGAGAAATTTCTCCGGCATAAGCAATTGGGCCACCTTGTTGCGGGTTTTTTGTTGCCAGTCGGGCATATACATAAGCCAACGACATTGCACCAATAATAGAGATAATCCAACCCCAGATAGCAATACCACCGATACTTGCAAGGTTCGCAGGTAATAATGCAATACCGCTCCCCATCATATTACCGGCAACAACACCGGTACAGGCAAATAGCCCGATCTTCTTGGCAGAACTCATGCTCTTCTCCTAATTTCATTTTTGAATTTGGAGTCCGGGTCATGATGCGTAACTATTTACTGACCAGACCAAACTGGCGACAAGATTACTCAAAAAAAAAGATTAATCCTAAAGATTAGGTGAAATAATACAAAAGTTTATGTAAGTGAGAATTTGAGCTCTCCATTAACAGATAAGAATCGCAAGTTGATATCATGAAAAGATAAACATTTAATGTTTACAATGGGTTATGTGCAGACTTGTGGTTAAAATTATGTAGTAAAAGTTATGCGACAAATAAAATGCCGCAACATATTATACCAATAAAAACACACAAAAATTCAACACCAAGTATTCCCGTGCATGAATCAACGCGGGAGTCACTTATTCTGAAGCGAGAAATTTGTCGAGATAAGGAACAACATAAGGAACAGAAGTCTGGAATATACCATTTTCAATCCAGTAAAGGGTGTTTGTACCAGGACGTAAATTAAAGGCTGTGAGATATGCATCAGCAGCTTCACGGTTCATCCCCTTCATTTCGTAAACTTTGCCAAGCAACACATAGTTTAGCCAGGACATTTCAAGATCAATTCCAGTATTTATCGCCTGATACGACTCCTCTATTTTTCCATTTTCCAGGGCACTGACAGCTTTTATTTGATAGAAAATGGCTAGATTATTCATGCCCGGCATTGTAGCAATGTTATCAATTTCTGTATTCAGTGCTGCTAATTGTTTTTCATCTAAAGGGTGCTGAGAATGACGTACTATATCAACTAATGCTTTTTCTGCTCTCGCATAGATAAATTCAGGAGATGATTCAATAATCTCACCTAATAATTCACTGGCACGGTTCAATGATTTTTCATCACCATGCATTAAATAATCATGCGCTTGATAAAAATTAGTTAATAAAGCACCTCGATGAGGCAATATTTGTTGGAACATCTCCTGCATTCGTTGTGGCCACGGTTGATTCAATGCCTTTGATAAACTCTCAAGTAAATCATTTTGAATTGCCAACTGGTTACCGTTAGTGATGACATAACGTTTATCCAGCATGGTTGAACCATCTGCATTGTCTACCAATTTCACCGACATAAAGCACTGCTGAGCGCGGTATTGGCGTTGATTAACAAATGCAATAGATAACGTTTTACCAGAGCTGCTCGGTTCATCAATGTTGTAGTTAATTTTGTCATGCACCATAAAGGTGGAGAAGGTATTAAGTGACGTAGCCACCAAATCGCCCACACCTATCGCGTAAGAGCGCTGATACGGAGAAGTCCAATTGTTACAACTGTTATTCACCATATTAATGTCAATATCGCGTGGATTGAGCAAAATACGCGATTTACTCAAAGGAAGACGCGTTTCCAGGCTGGAGAATGCCACGAGTACGACACAGATACCTAACGACAACAGGAAAAAAAACCATACCCAAAAGGCAGTTAATCGTTTGCATCTAACTGGGGGATGTTCAGGTGGCTTTGGGGGGTATTGGATATCTGGACTGTGGATGGGGGGATCTGTGTCAGGAGTCGCCTCTGGTATAGGAGGAGACGAAGATAACATCATTTCCTCCCCTTCCTCTTCGCTGCACCATATAACCGGAACCATTAATTTATAACCGCGCTTCGGTACAGTAGCGATATAGACAGGACTATCTTCATCATTATCTTTTAATGACTTACGCAGTTCTGAGATACTCTGTGTTACAACGTGATTGGTGACGATACTCCTCTTCCACACATTATCGATAAGTTCATCTCTACTAAGTACTTCACCACTATGTTGAGCAAAGAAAACCAGAAGATCGATTAATCGTGGCTCCAGGGTTAGTTGACGCCCGTTGCGACTTATTTGGTTTATGGACGGAGTAACAAGCCATTCGCCAACGCGAACTACAGGTTGTTGCATAATAGAAACTCACTCGAAAAGGGACTGGCCCAATGATAATTGCCATAACCTATTTTTACCATCTATTGATGAATGTCTTTACATATTATTGGTGAATAGAATACGTTATTCTTACCAGCCATAAACTTCTTGATTACATAGCCTTACGAAAGAACTTTAATGAGAACCAGAAGTAATTTGCCTTACCATCAAAATTCATCATCTTTGCCAAAGAAAAATGTTCAGAAAATAATTCCCGGAAAATGGCCCGAAGCGCTTACTATTTTAATGGATTGTTAGTCTTTGCATGAGCAAACGGACTGATACATTTTTCTTTGTTCGCATTCAGAATCTCATCAGTCGGCGTTCTGTTTATGGATGCATTACGCTCCTGATGACGTCATTTGACGTTCAACAGCATTACGGGGCCGCGCGACATTTCGCGTCAGTCAGTGCTATAGCTTAGGGACAAATTTTCTCGAACCGGGATATACCCGCAAAATGCTGGTGATGTGGGGGAGAATCGGGTTGAGTTCGGCAGAATTGATTTGGAGGCAGAACGCTTAAATTGTGGCGTCCTGAAACGAAAAACGGACCTCTGTGGAGGTCCGTTTATATGAATTTGGTGCCCGGACTCGGAATCGAACCAAGGACACGGGGATTTTCAATCCCCTGCTCTACCGACTGAGCTATCCGGGCAACGGGGCGCATTAAACCGTAATCTGCACATCTCGTCAACCTAATTTCAGTAAAAACGATTCAATTGCTTAAGTTTGCGGCAAATCGCTTGTTTTCTGTATTTCTGTCAGGTCAGTGCCCCGCCCTGACGACAGCGGGCGAAGCGCAGGATATCTTCCGCCAGTCGGTGTGCGGTGTCGACATCCGCCTGGCTGCGATTCACCAGCATGCGACTTAAACACCCTTCCAGCACCAGTTCCATCTGCTTTGCCACCATTGCCGGGTCGTCAACTTCCAGGGTGGTTAACAGTTCGTGGGTGAAATCATACGCCGCGCTTTTTTGCTGATCGGCCAGTTGATGGATAGGGTGGTCGGGATCGGGATAAAACGTGCAGGCAGCGATAAACAGACAGCCCGGATAGCGGTTGTTTTTAACGCATTCTGATAATGCCTGATAACGCGCCAGCAGCTTTTGTTCAGCAGACTGCGTTTCATCCAGCATCAGTTGACGACGCCAGACATCTATCTGTTGGCTAAGATAGCGCAGCGCATCGTAGAGGATGGCCTCTTTGTCTGGCCAGAAACGCTGGAGCGCTTCCAACGGATAATCCACTCGTTCAGCAACCATCTCCAGCGTAGTGTTAGCAATCCCTTGTAACTCTAATAATTTCAGGGCTTCTCCCAGTACATCTTCACGTTGCACGCTATTTTCCTCCGTCTTTCCCTCTGAAGTGTCGTTCACGGTTGGCGATCGTGCAAATGTGCGCTGAAGGTTTCTGCATCCATAAAGCCCGTGACTCGTGCTTGTGGATGCTCCTGACCTTGTCCGTCAAAAAACAGAATCGTCGGTAGGCCAAGGACATTTAGATGTTTTAACAGCGCCACATCTTGTGCGTCGTTGGCAGTGACGTTGGCCTGAAGTAATACCGTGTCTGCTAACGCTTTTTGCACCTGCGGGTCACTGAAGGTGTTTTTTTCGAACTCTTTACAGGCGACGCACCAGTCGGCATAGAGATCTAGCATTACCGGTTTGCCTTTGGCTGCAACGAGCGCCTGATTTAACTCATCTACTGTTTTGATTTTTTTAAAGTTGAGATGGGTCTGAGATTGTGCCGTGCTCGTCGCGCCAAACGCCCAATCCTGGAGTGGGCGCACGCTTACCAGCGCGGCTGCCAGCAGGATAATTTGTACCATGCGCATCCAGCCGCGTTTGGCTTGTAAGCTGGAGACAAACGCCCAGCCAAAGAACGCGACGCCAAGCGCCGACCACAAGCGTAATCCCCAGGCATCGCCAATCACCCGCTCCAGCAGGAAGACCGGCAGCGCCAGGATTACAAAACCAAACGCGGTTTTGACCTGTTCCATCCACGGACCGCTTTTCGGCAGCAGACGGTTGCCGAAGACAGTAATGAGTATCAGCGGTAGTCCCATGCCCAGCGCATAGAGATAAAGTGTACCGCCGCCCAGCCACATGTTCCCGCTTTGGGCGATATACAGCAGAATCGCGCTAAGTGGCGCGGTAGTGCATGGTGAACAGATCAATCCGGCAATTGCGCCCATAACAAACACACCGCCAGGCGAGCCGCCTTGCTGGCGATTACTCATCAGCGTGAGGCGTGTTTGTAGGGAAGAGGGAAGTTGCAGGGTAAACAAGCCAAACATCGACATCGCCAGCAAGGTAAAGACGATAGCGAGGCCGATAAGCACGTAAGGATGCTGTAGCGCCGCCTGGAACTGTAATCCCGCGGCGGCAACCACCAGACCCAGTGCCGTGTAAGTCAGCGCCATCCCCTGAACATAAATAAAGGTCAGCAGCAATGCTCTGGCGGTGGATAGCCGCTGTTTACCGCCCAGTACGATGCCGGAAATCAGCGGGTACATCGGCAGCACGCATGGTGTGAAGGCGATGCCGATACCGATCAACAGCGCCCAGAGTGCAGAAAAGGGCAGTTGCGCGGCGGGTTGCTCTTGCTGCGGAACTGGCGCAGGTTGTGGCGCCGCGTTGTTGGTGAGCACTTCGCTTAACGGCACTATTTTAGTTTCTGGCGGATAACAGAAACCGGCGTCGGCGCATCCCTGGTAAGTAATCGTCAACGTCGCACCAGCACCCGCCTGATTGATGGTAACGGGAAGCGTCAGCCGCCCACGGTAAATCTCGCTTTTGCCGTAAAACTCATCTTCATGCCAGACACCTGACGGCAGTTGCACGTCGGCAATCTTCGCCTGTTCAGGCGTAATACGGATCTGTTTACGGTAGAGGTAATAACCGTCTTTGATCTGCCAGCTCAGATTAAGGTCATGCTGGTTTTGCTGAAAATCAAAAGCAAAGGCTTGATCCGCGGGGACGAATTGGGAACGTCCAGGCGCGTCGAATAATCCGGCAAAAACGGAAGTGCTGCAAAATAGCAGGATCAGCGTAAAGATGCGTTGAGCCATGAGAGGTAATCTGTGTCTCCATGTGTAACAGGTAAAACCAGAAGTTCAGGTGTTTGATAAGGATGATGAGCCTTCAGGCATTCCAGCAGTGCCTGCTGGTGAGCTTTATCGGTTTTTAAGATCATCTGTACTTCATATTCCTGTTCCAGCTTACCCTCCCAGTAATAGAGAGAGGTTGCACCGGGGAGCAGGGTTGCGCAGGCTGCCAGTTTTTCTGCCAGCGCTTTGGCAGCCAGATCCTGGGCTGTCGCTTCATCCGGCGCGGTACACAGCACCACGACAGACGCGGTATTCGAACTTTTTTCATCAAGCATAAACACCTCGCTAGAACAGATGGAACCGCAAGAGAGAGGTCACTATACAACGGACGAGGGAAGGATGTTAGTCGGTGGGAAAGAAAGCGGGGCGTGAACGCCCCGCGATTTGTTATTACAGCATCACACTGCCCAGCAGGAAGCCGAAGCAAACGGCCAGGGCAACACCCAGAGTACCCGGGATGAAGAACGGATGGTTGAAGACGAATTTACCGATACGAGTTGTACCCGTGTCATCCATCTGTACCGCAGCAACCAGCGTCGGGTAGGTCGGCAGAATGAACAGGCCAGACACGGCTGCGAAAGAAGCAACAGCGGTCAGCGGAGAAACGTTCAGCGCCAGAGCCATCGGCATCAGTGCTTTTGCGGTTGCAGCCTGAGAGTACAGCAGAGCAGAAGCAAAGAAGAAGATGACAGCCAGCAGCCACGGATGACCCTGAATCACTTCACCAGCGGTATCTTTGATCCAGTCGATGTTGTTGGAAACGAAAGTATCGCCCAGCCATGCAACACCTAGGATACAAATACAGGCGCTCATACCTGCTTTGAAGGTGCTGGAGTTGAGGATGTTGTCGGTATCCACTTTGCAAAGAATAGTGGTCAGGGTTGCAACACTCAGCATGATAATCAGGATGGCGTTAGTGGTGTTCATCAGCGGTTTCTCAACCAGACCCATGCTCGGGCTGTTGATGATCGCATAGATAACCACGCCGACTACGCCCAGCAGGAACAGCCAGACGGACGCTTTCGCGCCTTGTTTGATTTCAATCTGCTTCTCACCGCGCAGTTCAACTAAACCTTCTTCCAGACGCTTGCGATAAATCGGATCGTCAGACAGCCTGGAGTTGAACAGCATGGTGACCAGGAAGGACATCACCAGAACCGCCAGCAAGGTGGACGGGATGACTACGGAGAGCAAATGGAGGTAGCTGATGCCATGACCTTCCATTACGGAAGACATGTAAACCACTGCCGCAGAGATTGGCGATGCGGTGATCGCAATCTGCGCGGAAACTACCGCAGTAGACAGTGGACGGCAAGGTTTAACGCCTTGTTCCTTCGCTACTTCAGCGATAACTGGCAGCGTTGCCAGAGAGATGTTGCCAGTGCCCGCAAAGATGGTCAGGAAATAGGTCACGATCGGTGCGAGGATCGTGATGTATTTCGGGTTACGGCGCAGCAGCTTTTCTGTCTGGTGAACCAGATAGTCCAGACCGCCAGCAACCTGCATGGCAGAAATAGCAGCGATAACCGCCATGATAATGGAAATTACATCGAACGGAATGTTACCAGGCTTGACGCCGATAGCGGCAAGAACCAGCACCCCCAATCCACCTGCAAAACCAATACCAATTCCCCCTAATCTGGCGCCCAAAAAGATCGCCAGCAAAACGATGATGAGTTCTACAACTAGCATATTAGCCTTCCTTGTTTTTTAACAAGTTGATATCAGGTTGTTGTTTTTAAGTTACTGCTCACAAGAAAAAAGGCACGCCATCTGACGTGCCTCTTTTATTTGTACTACCCTGTACGATTACTGTTCGCTTTCATCAGTATAGCGTTTTGCTTTGTAAGCCGGATGCATCAGGTTCTGTACGGAGAAAATATCGTCTAGTTCCGCTTCAGTCAACAGACCGCGCTCCAGAACGACTTCGCGCACGCTCTTACCTGTTTCGGCACAGATTTTACCCACGATGTCACCGTTGTGGTGACCGATGAACGGGTTCAGGTAAGTGACGATACCGATAGAGTTGTAAACGTAACCTTCACACACTTCTTTGTTAGCAGTGATGCCGTTAATGCATTTTTCCAGCAGGTTGTAGCAAGCATTGGTCAGAATGTGAACGGATTCAAACATCGCCTGGCCAATGACCGGCTCCATAACGTTCAACTGAAGCTGACCTGCTTCTGCTGCCATGGTAACAGTGGTGTCGTTACCGATGACTTTGAAGCATACCTGGTTAACTACTTCCGGAACTACCGGGTTTACTTTTGCTGGCATGATAGAAGAGCCTGCCTGCAGTTCCGGCAGGTTGATCTCATTCAGGCCGGCACGTGGGCCAGAAGAGAGCAAGCGCAGGTCGTTACAGATTTTGGACATCTTCACAGCCAGGCGTTTCAGCGCGCCGTGAACCATAACGTAAGCGCCGCAGTCAGAGGTCGCTTCGATGAGGTCTTCAGCCGGAACGCATGGGAAGCCAGTGACTTCAGCCAGTTTTTTCACTGCCAGCGGAGAGTACTCTTTCGGCGTGTTCAGGCCAGTACCGATGGCAGTTGCGCCAAGGTTAACTTCCAGCAGCAGTTCAGAGGTACGTTGGATGTTTTTCACTTCCTCTTTCAGCAGGATGCTGAAAGCGCGGAATTCCTGACCAAGGGTCATTGGTACTGCGTCCTGCAGTTGGGTGCGACCCATTTTCAGGATGTCCTGGAATTCGACAGCTTTACGCTCAAAACCTTCGCGCAGTTGGTTAATAGCATCTACCAGTTTAATCAGGGAAGAGTAAACTGCGATGCGGAAACCGGTCGGGTAGGCGTCGTTGGTGGACTGACATTTGTTAACATGGTCGTTCGGATTCAGGTACTGATATTCACCTTTCTGGTGTCCCATCAGTTCCAGACCGATATTGGCCAGCACTTCGTTGGTGTTCATGTTTACGGAAGTACCTGCGCCGCCCTGGTAGACGTCTACCGGGAACTGATCCATGCATTTTCCGTTATTCAGGACTTCATCACATGCAGCAATGATTGCATTCGCTACACTTTTAGGAATGGTTTGCAGCTCTTTGTTTGCCATAGCTGCGGCTTTTTTAACCATTACCATACCGCGAACAAATTCAGGAATATCGCTGATTTTGTTGTTGCTGATATAGAAGTTTTCAATCGCTCTCAGAGTGTGAACACCATAGTAGGCATCAGCTGGAACTTCCCTGGTACCCAACAGATCTTCTTCGATACGAATGTTGTTTGACATGTGAACCTTCTTTTTCAAGCTGCCAATGATTTGCTTTAAACACACAGAATATATGTGGTTTCGAATGTTTTTCGACCGACGATTATCCCCTGCATCAGTCGAATACTCGGGATCATATGTTGCTTGAGGATTTCTACCGTAATCTGGATCACTTTAAGTGTCGGTTTTTACCCCTTAATTATTAATTTGTGAAATAGATCACCGCTTTGGGATTACTACCAAAAATAGTTGCGCAAACGTCTTGAAATTTTGCTAATGACCACAATATAAGCTGAACGCGATTCGCAAACCATTCAGGCGGCCGGATTTAACCGGTTGCTATTACAGGAGAAACCTTTGCGCTGGTTACCTTTTATTGCCATTTTCCTTTATGTCTATATTGAGATTTCAATCTTTATTCAGGTTGCCCACGTATTGGGGGTATTACTCACTCTTGTGTTGGTTATATTCACGTCAGTTATTGGTATGTCGCTGGTACGTAACCAGGGATTTAAGAATTTTGTGCTGATGCAACAAAAAATGGCGGCGGGAGAAAATCCGGCGGCGGAAATGATTAAAAGTGTTTCGTTGATCATTGCCGGTTTGCTGCTTTTATTACCGGGCTTTTTCACCGATTTCCTCGGTCTTCTTCTTTTATTGCCACCAGTGCAGAAACATCTGACCGTGAAGTTGATGCCGCATTTGCGTTTTTCCCGTATGCCGGGCGGTGGATTTAGTGCCGGAGCCGGTGGCGGCAATACTTTTGATGGTGAATATCAGCGTAAGGATGACAACCGCGATCGCCTTGATCATAAAGACGATCGTCAGGATTAATGTGGAAACGCCGGATTATGTGGTTATGCCATTTTCCGGCGTTTTTCGTTTCGGCAGGAACAACCACAGCCCCGCCAGCATGATCAATGCATACACGCTTTTCCAGCCGACCATCGCCAGCAACAGGATGCAGAGCAGTCCGCCAATCACCGCCAGTAGCCGATAACGTCCCTTCAATAATTTACAGCCAGCCAGCATGCACAGCAGATAGATCATAATAAAGATGCCGTTGGCATAAATGATGAGTGCGTCCAGATTGATCTCTAAAGTGTGAATCACCAACGTGCTCACCACGCAACAGCCGAGCACTGCATTGAGGGCATTGTTCGGGATATGGCGAGAAGAGAGGCGCGCCAGGTAGTGGTTGGGTTTATCTTGCGCCTGCGACCAGACCAGGCGGGCGAAACTCTGTATATAAATATTGAGGCTGGCAAAGCAGGCCAGATAGCCAATCACGCAGGCAATCCACAGCGCCCCTACACCGAACAGTTGCACCACAATTTCCGGAAGCGATGCTGCCGCCGCCATTTTTTCACCGTAGGCGTCGAAGTGTAAGACGACAACCGTACACCCCCAGTAGACTAAACCTGCCAGCACCAGACCAATCATCAGAGCGCGGGGGAAATCACGCTCCGGATTTTTAAATTCTGAGGCAAGGTGAGCAAACGCCTCCAGACCGACAAAGCACCAGAACATTACCGATAACGCAGCAAATAGCCCGGAAAGTTCGATATCACCTGGCGCAGGGAAGGGGATATTCGCAGGTTTAATATCGGCTGCCCACCAGACGGCGACAATCAGCGCGACGATAAGTCCGGCAATAACCGTTTGTAGATTCGCACTGGAACTGGCACCGCGAGTACCGATATACCACACCAGCGCCAGCGTACCGAGTTCAGCCATCAACAGTTGCCAGCCATGCCAGCCAAACATCGCCTGGCCGAATCCGGCGGCAATTTGCAGCGCAGCGGGCAAGCCAACGGGAATAACTGATAAAAATAACCAGCCTGTGACTCGCTCAAGCCGCGAACCGAACGCCATGCCGACAAAATGCGCCACACCGCCCGCGCTGGGGTAGTGGCGACCCAGAATCGCAAACACGATCGCAATCGGGAAAACTAAGATTATCAGAACAGGCCAGGCCCACAGGCTATTATTGCCTGCCACCAGGGCGGCTAAGGCAGGAACGGCAAACACGCCGGTGCCTAACAATGAAGTCGATAACAGGCCGATGCCCTGGGCCAGCCCCAGTTCTTGTTTGAGTCCACTCATGGGTTGATGTCCGATTGCGCCCAAATTTTGGGCAACTGCGCAGGTTTTTGATGGTAGCACAATCAGATTCGCTTATGACGACGATGTCGAAATTGCGATGAAACGTGAGGTGAATCAGGATTTTTACCCGATTTTGTGCTGATCAGAATTTTTTTTCATTTTCCCCCTTGAAGGGGAGAGGCCTCATCCCCATTTCTCTGGTCACCAGCCGGGAAACCACGTAAGGTCCGGCGTCACCCATAACAGATACGGACTTTCTCAAAGGAGAGTTATCAATGAATATTCGTCCATTGCATGATCGCGTGATCGTCAAGCGTAAAGAAGTTGAAACTAAATCTGCTGGCGGCATCGTTCTGACCGGCTCTGCAGCGGCTAAATCTACCCGTGGCGAAGTGCTGGCTGTAGGCAATGGCCGTATCCTTGAAAATGGCGAAGTGAAGCCGCTGGACGTGAAAGTTGGCGACATCGTTATTTTCAACGATGGCTACGGTGTGAAATCTGAGAAGATCGACAATGAAGAAGTGTTGATCATGTCCGAAAGCGACATTCTGGCAATTGTTGAAGCGTAATCCGCGCACGACACTGAACATACGAATTTAAGGAATAAAGATAATGGCAGCTAAAGACGTAAAATTCGGTAACGACGCTCGTGTGAAAATGCTGCGCGGCGTAAACGTACTGGCAGATGCAGTGAAAGTTACCCTCGGTCCGAAAGGCCGTAACGTAGTTCTGGATAAATCTTTCGGTGCACCGACCATCACCAAAGATGGTGTTTCCGTTGCTCGTGAAATCGAACTGGAAGACAAGTTCGAAAATATGGGTGCGCAGATGGTGAAAGAAGTTGCCTCTAAAGCGAATGACACTGCAGGCGACGGTACTACCACCGCAACCGTACTGGCTCAGGCCATCATCACTGAAGGTCTGAAAGCTGTTGCTGCGGGCATGAACCCGATGGACCTGAAGCGTGGTATCGACAAAGCTGTTACCGCTGCAGTTGAAGAACTGAAAGCGCTGTCTGTACCGTGCTCTGACTCTAAAGCTATTGCTCAGGTTGGTACTATCTCCGCTAACTCCGACGAAACCGTAGGTAAACTGATCGCTGAAGCGATGGACAAAGTCGGTAAAGAAGGCGTTATCACCGTTGAGGACGGTACTGGTCTGCAGGACGAACTGGACGTGGTTGAAGGTATGCAGTTCGACCGTGGCTACCTGTCTCCTTACTTCATCAACAAGCCGGAAACTGGCGCAGTAGAACTGGAAAGCCCGTTCATCCTGCTGGCTGATAAGAAAATCTCCAACATCCGCGAAATGCTGCCAGTTCTGGAAGCTGTTGCAAAAGCAGGCAAACCGCTGCTGATCATCGCTGAAGATGTTGAAGGTGAAGCTCTGGCAACTCTGGTTGTTAACACCATGCGCGGCATCGTGAAAGTGGCTGCGGTTAAAGCACCGGGCTTCGGTGATCGTCGTAAAGCAATGCTCCAGGATATCGCTACTCTGACCGGTGGTACTGTAATCTCTGAAGAGATTGGTATGGAACTGGAAAAAGCAACCCTGGAAGACCTGGGCCAGGCTAAACGTGTTGTGATCAACAAAGACACCACCACCATCATCGATGGCGTGGGTGAAGAAGCTGCAATCCAGGGCCGTGTTGCTCAGATCCGTCAGCAGATTGAAGAAGCAACTTCTGACTACGACCGTGAAAAACTGCAGGAGCGCGTAGCGAAACTGGCAGGCGGCGTTGCAGTTATCAAAGTGGGTGCTGCTACCGAAGTTGAAATGAAAGAGAAAAAAGCACGCGTTGAAGACGCCCTGCACGCGACCCGTGCTGCGGTAGAAGAAGGCGTGGTTGCTGGTGGTGGTGTTGCGCTGATCCGCGTAGCGTCTAAACTGGCTGACCTGCGTGGTCAGAACGAAGAGCAGAACGTGGGTATCAAAGTTGCACTGCGTGCAATGGAAGCTCCGCTGCGTCAGATCGTACTGAACTGCGGTGAAGAGCCGTCAGTTGTTGCTAACACTGTTAAAGCTGGCGACGGCAACTACGGCTACAACGCTGCAACCGAAGAATACGGCAACATGATCGACATGGGTATCCTGGATCCAACCAAAGTAACTCGTTCTGCTCTGCAGTACGCAGCTTCTGTGGCTGGCCTGATGATCACCACCGAGTGCATGGTTACCGACCTGCCGAAAAACGATGCGGCTGACTTAGGCGCTGCTGGCGGTATGGGCGGCATGGGTGGCATGGGCGGCATGATGTAATTGCCCTGCACCTCGCAGAAATAAAGAAACCCTCAGGCAGAAATGTCTGGGGGTTTTTCTTTTAGTCATCTTTCTAGTATAAGATTCAAACACGGACGACGCGAGGGGCGTCCAGCTCATTGATTATGGGGAATAACATGCACGTAAAATACTTAGCAGGGATTGTCGGTGCCGCGCTACTGATGGCGGGTTGTAGCTCCAGTAACGAATTGAGTGCTGCCGGTCAGAGTGTTCGCATTGTGGACGAGCAACCAGGCGCAGAGTGCCAACTTATTGGTACTGCGACAGGTAAGCAAAGTAACTGGCTTTCCGGACAACACGGCGAAGAAGGCGGTTCTATGCGTGGTGCGGCAAACGATCTGCGCAATCAGGCTGCCGCAATGGGCGGTAACGTGATTTATGGTATTAGCAGCCCGTCGCAGGGGATGTTGTCCAGCTTCGTTCCGACTGATAGCCAGATTATCGGCCAGGTTTATAAGTGCCCGAACTGATGTGATTCCGAGGCTGGGTGACAAACGTATAATTGCCTGATGCGCTTCGCTTATCAGGCCTACATCAGGCATTGCAACTGATTGAATGCTTGAGAATTTATAGGCCGGATAAGGCGTTTACGCCGCATCCGACATGATCAACGATCACGTTATCAGTCATTTCAGGCTGGATGGCTCCAGCCTCGCATTAGCAAAGATGGGATTATTTCGCTTGTGGCGCGGCTTTGCTGATGGACTGAACGCGTAGGTGATGCAGTACGCGTAAGCATTGATCCTGGGTCAGCGGTTGGGCGTTATTTGCCGCTACGGTGCGAACGTAGACCTGACACGGCACTCCAGCGAGCTTTTTCAGTCGAGGGCTGAAATCAAGCATCCGGCGGGTGATGGCCTCCACTTCTTTACTTGCTGTCGCTTCACGTGTTTTCACCACTGCACCGCTAAATTGTTCTTTGCCACTTTCATCTTTAAAGCGATAAAGCACCGCCAGATAATGGCTAAACAAGTTTTGTTTCCATTCTGGCTGTGAATAGGTGTCATATTCCAGATTACCATTATCCTGGCAGTCGACGTCATATAATGGCAGGAAATCTAACAGCGATGTAATACGTAATGCCAGTTCACGCATTTCCGCATTATTAATTGCGTGAATGATTGCCCGCGCCAGCATTTCAATTTGCAGTTCATTGACAACTAATTCAGATTTGCTGCCGTCATGCAGAGTTAATAGGAATGTGAGATTTTCACCCTGATTATCGGTAAGTTCCAGTGTATTTACACGGCGATTAATATCAGCATTTTTAAGTTCTTCAATCTGAATTTGAGGAATATTTTCTGCCATCTTTTTCATGGCCTTATCGCGCGCTTGCTCATACTGAAGACGGTGATCAGCCTCCAGTTTATGCTTTTGATGCAGACGGCTTTCCAGCGCTATCAACAGGTCGCGCAGTTCCATCACAGACATGAAGAACAACGATTCTTTATTGCGAGGCTCTTTTATTTTCAGTGCCAGTGCAATGAAGTTATTACTCTTGCGAATAACACCAGTGTTAACACCCTTGATGCTTATGGCCATGTAGGTTCTCCCTAACCATTTCTCAATAAAATAAATAATATTAATTTATAAGCCAGGTAAATGGGCTTGGTAGTAATAGTTGTTAAAATAACATAAATAGCGGCGCTCGCTCTATATAAACAGAAAAGAAAGGTTAATTATTGATATCAGCTATATAAATAATAAAAATAGCAAAGCATATGAATAATTAATGGTTATGCAACGGAAAAGATTAAACTTCCCTATTTAATGACAGGTCGCTGTACGTGTGTTCGTTGCTCTTGCCGGATGCGACGTAAACGCCTTATCAGGCCTACAGTTCATTGAAAATTCAATCAGTTGCAATGCATCATGTAGGCCTGATAAGCGCAGCACATCAGGCAATTTCACATTTATCATCAGCTTCAACTTCCCTGTTGAATCAGTTATTGCTGACGTAGCTGCAAATCCAGCGGTGTTTTGCTGGGTTCTCCGCCTATCTCACGCGCCAGTTTTGGCACCAGATATCCCGACACCAGCGTCAGCAACTCACGCATAATCTGCCGTGCTTCATCATCGCTCACCATGAAATGCGCCGCGCCCTGCACTTTATCGAGCACATGCAGGTAATAGGGCATCACGCCCGCGTCAAACAACGCATTACTCAGGTTTGCCAGCGTTTGCGCGTTGTCGTTCACGCCACGTAACAGAACACTCTGGTTAAGCAGGGTGACGCCCACGCGTTTTAACTTAGCCATCGCCTGACGGAATGTTTCATCCACTTCATTGGCATGGTTGATGTGATTCACCAGCAGGATTTGCAGCGTAGAACGGGCAAAGCGTTCAACCAGCGCCTCAGTGATGCGCGCCGGGATCACAATCGGCAGACGGCTGTGAATACGCAGACGTTTGATGTGCGGGATGGCTTCCAGTTGCGTGAGCAACCAGTCCAGTTCGCGATCTTTCGCCATCAGCGGATCGCCGCCGGAGAAAATGATCTCGTCCAGTTCTGGATTTGCGGCAACATACTCAAGTGCAGTCTGCCAGTTACGCTTGTTGCCCTGATTTTCGGCATACGGGAAGTGGCGACGGAAGCAATAGCGACAATTTACCGCACAGCCACCTTTCACCAACAGTAATGCCCGGTTGTGGTATTTATGCAACAAACCAGGCACCACGCTGTGCTGTTCTTCCAGCGGGTCGGTGGAAAAACCGGGTGCAGTGATATACTCATCTTGCGAGGTAAGTACCTGACGCAAAAGTGGATCGTCAGGATTACCTTTTTCCATGCGATCGATAAATGAGCGGGGCACGCGCAGGGCAAACAGCTTTTTGGCGCTGCGTCCGGCCAACAGTTTTTCGTCCGCGTCTATATTCAAAAGACGCAGAAGTTCATCAGGATCGGTCACAACATCGGCAAGTTGCGCTAACCAATCTTCTCTGGATGGGGTGTTTAGGGTTACAATATGCGCCATTTTGTGGCTTAGCTACCAATTAACAAATTTCAGAGGGCCTTATGGCAACGTACTATAGCAACGATTTTCGTGCTGGTCTTAAAATCATGTTGGACGGCGAACCTTACGCGGTTGAAGCAAGTGAATTTGTGAAGCCGGGTAAAGGCCAGGCATTTGCTCGCGTTAAACTGCGTCGTCTGCTGACCGGTACTCGTGTAGAAAAAACCTTTAAATCTACGGATTCCGCTGAAGGCGCTGATGTTGTCGATATGAACCTGACTTACCTGTACAACGATGGTGAGTTCTGGCACTTCATGAACAACGAAACCTTCGAACAACTGTCTGCTGATGCAAAAGCAATTGGCGACAACGCGAAATGGCTGCTGGATCAGGCAGAGTGCATCGTGACTCTGTGGAACGGCCAGCCGATTTCCGTTACTCCGCCGAACTTCGTTGAACTGGAAATCGTTGATACCGATCCAGGTCTGAAAGGTGATACCGCAGGTACTGGCGGCAAACCAGCTACCCTGTCCACTGGCGCTGTGGTTAAAGTTCCGCTGTTCGTACAGATTGGCGAAGTTATCAAAGTGGATACCCGCTCTGGTGAATACGTATCTCGCGTGAAGTAATACGGTTGTGGTGCGGCCTGCTGGCTGCACCATCACTTTTCAGGTCAGAGATGATGAAACGCCTTATCCTTCTTGTTTTGCTTGCCAGTACGCTGCTCACGGGCTGTAACACCGCTCGCGGTTTCGGTGAAGATATCAAACATCTCGGCAATTCCATTTCCCGCGCTGCCAGCTAATTTCCTCTTCACTTCCGAAAAATCATCAGATTCCCGTCATTTTTGGTGATGTTGTCTATTATTAATTTGCTATAGGCAAACACAAATAACATTACCTAAAAGGAAGATATTATGGTGAAGAAGACAATTGCAGCGATCTTTTCTGTTCTGGTGCTTTCAACAGTATTAACTGCCTGCAACACCACGCGTGGCGTTGGTGAAGACATCTCTGATGGCGGTAACGCGATTTCTGGCGCAGCGACGAAAGCGCAGCAATAAGCAATAACGGTACGACAGGTTTGTCGTGCCGTTTGTTTTTCCTGGCGGTAATCACTGCTGTAACCGTTGAAATTTCCTCTTAAATCGGCAAAATATTTCTTTCACTATCAGCTTTGCGGGACGACCCGCAAACGCATCGTTTCACCGGGGACGGCCCCATTTCTCCGGAGTATTATATGTCCTGGATTATCCTGTTTATTGCTGGTTTGCTGGAAGTTGTCTGGGCGGTAGGCCTGAAATACACCCACGGTTTTAGTCGTCTGACGCCAAGCGTAATTACCGTGACGGCGATGATTGTCAGTATGGCGTTGCTCGCCTGGGCAATGAAATCGCTACCGGTAGGTACAGCTTATGCTGTCTGGACGGGGATTGGCGCAGTCGGGGCGGCGATCACCGGTATTGTGCTGCTCGGTGAGTCTGCTAGTCCGATGCGCCTGGCGAGTCTGGCGTTAATCGTACTGGGGATAGTTGGTCTGAAACTCAGCACCCATTAACTGCCGGGTTGCTGTACCCAGATAAACTTACTGACATCAAATCCTTCCCGGGTTGCGACCGCCAGCATCTCCTGTTTAACTTCGCTAGAAATAGTTGGCGTGCGGGAGAGTATCCACAGGTAGTCGCGATCCGGGCCGCAAACCAGCGCGTGGCGATACTCCCGGTCGAGCGCAATGACGTTATAGCCGCCATAGAAAGGGCCAAAGAATGACACTTTCAGCGCTGCGCGATGCGGATCTCCGGTAAAGTACGCTTTCCCTTCGCTCTGTTGCCACATCTCCCTGTCCGGATTATAGCCTTTGTTGATGACATTCAATCCACCATCATCCCGCAGGCTATATGTCGCGGTGACTTTCTCCAGTCCGCGTTCAAAGCGGTGATCAAAACGGGCAATCTCATACCAGGTGCCAAGATAGCGCTTAGCGTCGAAATTATTCACTACGGTCACGCCACGCGGCGGCGTAGGTGAACTACAGGCAACGACAAGAAATGCCGCTGTCGCTGCGGCAACAAGAGGGAGCAGGCGCATAGATGTTTCCTTACTGGTTTTTTTCTAAGTGTAGATGACAGCAAGGAAAAGCGGAGAAAAGGCCCGTAAATTCGGGCCATCTTCGTTGTTATTGCAAAGCGTTGAGGATCTGCCAGGCGGCGGCGACTCTCACCGGGTTTGGATAGTTTTTGTTA
Source organism: Escherichia sp. TW09308 (assembly GCF_000208565.1). Lineage (NCBI taxonomy): Bacteria > Pseudomonadati > Pseudomonadota > Gammaproteobacteria > Enterobacterales > Enterobacteriaceae > Escherichia > Escherichia sp. TW09308. Next base: position 620,762 of record NZ_AEME01000001.1, read on the forward strand.
GCCAGCATCACAATACCCAACTCTTTTTCTGGGATAAATGCGACATAGCTACCAAATCCGCCGGTCGCCCCTGTTTTATGTACCCATGATGCGCGCACAGCAGGAGCAGGGGGCGTAATCGCTTTTACTGGTCGTGCTGCCAGTGCAATTTTATTGTCGCTGCCATTAATGATGCTGTCAGGATTTACCGGCCAGTCCAGCATTTCCCAGCCCAGGCCTTGATACATATCGCCAATTTTCCAGTAGCGAGATTGCGCCAGTTGGATACCTTGCTGAAGTGTTTTGTCATTGATATTACGAGGATCTATATTGCTTTGTAGCCAGCGGGCCATGTCTTCAATCGTCGATTTCACACCGTAAGCTTCAGCATCTAACGCCCCTGGCGAAACATGCACCGCCTTACCTTCGCGATATCCCCAGGCGTAATTCTTTTCTTCTGCAGGCGGCACATTAATCCACGTATGGGTGAGTTTGAGTGGCTGGAAGACACGGGTATCCATTGCCTGTTCAAAGCTCAAACCAGACGGCTTCACAGCTAGCGAGCCGAATAAACCGATACTGGAGTTGGCATACAGATGTTGTGTTCCTGGCGTCCAGTCAGGCTGCCAGTTTTGATAGAAGCGCAGCAAGTCGCTTGAGGATTTAACGTCATCCGGCACTTGCAATGGCAGGCCGCCAGCGGTGTAGGTTGCGAGATGTAATAGCGTGATCCCGTTCCACTGTTTAGCGGTAAGTTCAGGCCAGTATTTTGTGACGGGATCGCTTAGATTTATTTCCCCTCGAGCAATAGCGTCGCCACCAAGTACGCCCGTAAATGTTTTGCTGACCTAGCCTAACTCAAACAACGTTTGCTGCGTGACGGGCTGCTTTTTATCTACGTCCGCATAGCCCCAGGTAAAGTAATAAGGTTTGCCCTGATAAATCACTGCAACGGCCATGCCCGGGATTTTTTGTTGTTCTATAAGCGGAGTCATTGTGCGATGCACAATATCGTTGAGCTGTTGGGGGGCGGCAAGTGCGGAGCAAGAGGCGGTAATCAGTAAGGCGCAGAGCGTCATTTTGAGCATAAGGTCTGGTTCCCATACAAAACGGCCCGCCATAGGCGGGCCGGATTTACATTGGCGATGCGTTAGATTGTAACGACACCAATCAGTGTGACAACTGTCAGGATAGCAGCCAGACCGTAGAAAACCCATTTGCCCGCAGGCACGTGGATTTTCAGATCGTGCATCGCGTGGTGCATACGGTGTAAACCACACCACAGCGGCAGAACGATCATCAGGAACAGGAATACGCGACCAATGAAGCTCTGCGCGAACGCCAGAACGCGTTCGTAGCTCAGAGCATCACCCGGAAACAGTCCCAGCGGCAGCATAATGCCGACCAGCAGGATCATTACCGGTGCAATGATTGCGCTCCACATACCACCGGCCCCGAAAAGGCCCCAGAATACCGGTTCGTCAGAACGCTTTGGATTTGGATTAATCATCTCAGGCTCCTTACCAGTACAGGGCTACAAACAGGATTACGATGGTGGCAACCACGGTTACCGCCCAGAGACTTTTGATAATTGGCTCTGGTCCCATTTTTTCGTCTTTTACAATGATATTGGCCGCTTTCGGTGCCAGTTCAAACCAGGTTTTGGTGTGCAGCAGAGCTGCCGCCAGAGTGATCAGGTTAATGATCACGATAACCGGGTTTTGTAAAAAGTCGACGAATCCCGCCCAGGCTTCCGGGCCATTTTTCAGGGCAAACAGCCCGAAAATCAGTTCAATGCTGAACCACACAGCCGGAACCGCCGTGCCTTCGCGCAGCATGTAAAAGCGATAAAACGGCAATTTTTTCCACCAGGTGGACGTCATTGGCCGTACATACGGTTTACGTTTAGTCGTCATGTTGCACTCCTTAGCGTGGTTTCAGGGTCGCGATAAGAAAGTCTTTCGAACTTTCTACTTTGCCCTGCTGAATGGCCGCAGCCGGATCGACGTGTTTCGGGCAGACTTCGGAGCAGTAGCCCACGAAAGTACAGCTCCATACGCCGTTCTGGCTGTTCAACTGCGCCATACGCTCCTTCTTACCGTGGTCGCGGCTATCTTCGTTATAACGATGCGCCAGCGTAATGGCAGCCGGACCGATGAACTCTGGGTTCAGGCCAAACTGCGGGCACGCGGCGTAGCACAGACCACAGTTGATGCAACCGGAGAACTGATGATACTTCGCCATCTGCGCCGGGGTCTGGATATTAGTACCCTGATCCGCGGTGCGGGAGTTGCCAATGATGTATGGTTTGATCGCTTCCAGACTTTCGATGAAGTGGGTCATATCGACGACCAGATCGCGTTCGATCGGGAAGTTAGCTAGCGCTTCAACCTTCATACCGTCGGTGTAGTCACGTAGGAAGGTTTTACATGCCAGTTTCGGCACGTTGTTGACCATCATGCCGCAGGAACCACAAATCGCCATACGGCAGGACCAGCGGTAGCTCAGATCCGGTGCCAGGTTGTCTTTGATATAGCCCAGCGCATCCAGTAATGAGGTGGTTGCGTCATAAGGCACTTCATAAAATGCGCTATGCGGTGCGGTATCGACTTCCGGGTTATAGCGCACCACCTCGATTTTCAGGTTCTTCATCTCAGCCATTCGCCTTCTCCTTCTTATTGGCTGCTTCCGCCTTATCGGCTGCATCCGCTTCGCCACCGTAAACGCGTTTAGCTGGCGGCAGCGTAGTAATCTTCACGTCGCTGTACTCCAGGCGAGTAGTGCCATCAGCATCGCGGAAGGCGAGGGTGTGTTTGAGGAAGTTGACGTCGTCACGCTCGGTGCAACCTTCGTCCAGACGCTGGTGCGCGCCGCGAGACTCTTTACGCGCCATTGCGGAGTGCGCCATACATTCGGCAACGTTCAGACCGTGGCCCAGCTCGATGGTGTAGAGCAGGTCGGTATTGAACACGCTGGAGGTGTCGGTGATGCGCACGCGCTTGAAGCGTTCTTGCAGCTCCGCCAGTTTGTCGATGGTTTTCTGCATCAGTTCCGGCGTACGGTAGATACCGCAGCCTTCTTCCATGGCCATGCCCATTTCGTCGCGGATCTTCGCCCAGTTTTCGCCGCCGTCCTGGTTAACCAGATCTTTCAGACGCTGTTCAACGGCAGTAGCCTGTGCATTGATTGCCGCATCGTTGCCATTACCAGCGGTAGATGCGCGCTCCATAGCTTGCTCACCGGCCAGACGACCGAAGACCACCAGTTCTGCCAGTGAGTTGGATCCCAGACGGTTTGCACCGTGCAGACCTACAGAGGAACATTCACCGACGGCGAACAGACCCTTAATACGGGTTTCGCAGTTCTGATCGGTTTCGATACCGCCCATGGTGTAGTGCGCGGTCGGACGTACCGGAATCGGTTCTTTAACCGGATCGACGCCAACGTATGCTTTTGCCAGTTCGCAGATAAACGGCAGACGTTCGTGCAGTTTTTTCTCACCCAGGTGACGCAGGTCGAGGTATACCACATCGCCGCGTGGTGTGGAGATGGTGTTGCCTTTACGCCATTCGTGCCAGAAGGCCTGAGAAACTTTGTCGCGCGGACCCAGTTCCATATATTTTTTTTCGGCTCGCCCAGCGGAGTTTCCGGGCCCATGCCGTAATCTTGCAGATAACGGTAGCCATTTTTGTTGACCAGAATACCGCCTTCACCGCGGCAACCTTCGGTCATCAGGATACCGGAACCCGGCAGACCGGTCGGGTGATATTGAACGAATTCCATGTCACGCAGCGGAACGCCGTGGCTCAGTGCCATGCCCATACCGTCGCCAGTAACAATGCCGCCGTTGGTGTTGTAGCGATATACGCGACCCGCGCCGCCGGTAGCCATAACCACCGCATTAGCACGGATTTGCACCAGCGTACCTTCCATCATGTTCATTGCCACCAGGCCGCGAACGTGACCATCATCGACCAGAATATCCAGCACGAAGTGTTCATCAAAACGCTGGATCTGCGGGAATTGCAGAGAGGTCTGGAACAGCGTGTGCAGCATATGGAAGCCTGTCTTATCGGCGGCGAACCAGGTACGCTCGATTTTCATACCGCCGAAGCGACGTACGTTGACGCTACCATCCGGGCGACGGCTCCATGGGCATCCCCACAGTTCCAGTTGAGTCATTTCAGTTGGGCAGTGGTGGACGAAATAATCCACGACATCCTGCTCACACAACCAGTCGCCACCCGCTACTGTATCGTGAAAGTGATATTCGAAGCTGTCATGATCCTGCGCGACAGCGGCGGAGCCCCCTTCTGCGGCAACGGTATGGCTGCGCATCGGGTATACTTTTGAGATTAGTGCGATTTTTGCATTTGGATTTGCCTGCGCGGCAGCAATTGCAGCACGTAATCCCGCGCCACCGGCACCTACAATGGCAAGATCGGCTTGAAAGGTTTGCACGACATTCCTCCAGATTGTTTTTATCCCGCAGCACCGTACTTCAGGGTAAGTGTCTGAAAGCTACGGTCTGCGAACGCTATTCCACTGCTCCTTTATAGGTACAACAGTATAGTCTGATGGATAAGTCTGAAATTTGACGAGATCGATTTTTTTAGCGTGCCGGGAGGCTAAATTATCACTGAAGATGATTAATTTAATTACTAAACCATCATATTGCGGTTTTTTTAGTCACAGCCCACCGTTGATTGATTTCTGCGTAAAATTTGTCTCGCCGTCGCGTTGCGAGTAGACTTCGTGCCCTTGTCAAAAACTGGAGATTTTACTATGAGCGAAACGGCATCCTGGCAGCCGAGCGCATCCATTCCTAACTTATTAAAACGCGCGGCGATTATGGCGGAGATCCGTCGTTTCTTTGCCGATCGTGGAGTGCTGGAGGTGGAGACGCCTTGTATGAGCCAGGCGACGGTAACCGATATTCATTTGGTCCCGTTTGAGACACGTTTCGTAGGCCCCGGGCACTCGCAGGGGATGAATCTCTGGTTAATGACCAGCCCGGAATACCACATGAAACGCCTGCTGGTTGCCGGTTGTGGTCCGGTATTCCAGTTGTGCCGCAGCTTCCGTAATGAAGAGATGGGACGTTATCACAACCCTGAGTTCACTATGCTGGAGTGGTATCGACCGCATTATGATATGTATCGGTTGATGAATGAGGTGGACGACCTCTTGCAACAGGTGCTGGACTGCCCGGCGGCAGAAAGCCTTTCTTATCAACAAGCTTTCTTGCGTTATCTGGAAATAGACCCGCTTTCTGCTGACAAAACGCAACTGCGAGAAGTCGCGGCGAAACTGGACTTGAGTAACGTTGCAGACACCGAAGAAGACCGCGACACGTTGCTGCAACTGCTGTTTACCTTTGGCGTGGAACCGAACATTGGTAAAGAAAAACCAACGTTTGTGTACCATTTCCCGGCCAGCCAGGCATCACTGGCACAAATCAGTACGGAAGATCATCGGGTCGCGGAACGCTTCGAGGTCTACTACAAAGGTATTGAGCTGGCGAATGGTTTCCATGAATTGACGGACGCTCGTGAACAGCAACAACGCTTTGAGCAGGATAACCGTAAACGTGCGGCGCGTGGTTTACCACAACATCCTATCGACCAGAACCTGATTGACGCCCTGGAAGTTGGTATGCCTGACTGTTCCGGCGTGGCGTTAGGTGTTGACCGCCTGGTGATGCTGGCATTGGGCGCTGAGACACTGGCGGAAGTCATTGCCTTTAGTGTCGACCGGGCATAATTCTGAAAAGCTAGCTCAATCGCAACACAGAATGGCGTAGCTGACGCCATTCTGTAGCAGATGTTTTCATTTTCCCGCTAAAGCGCACAATTTAAGACTGGATGTTTGCTATCATCCAGGTATCAATTCTGTATTAGTTTTATTGTTGCCTGCCAATCGGTGGGTAGTGCAGTTAATTGGCGCGTTTAATATATGCGCTGAAATGAAGGATGATTCCATGCCTCACACGATAAAAAAGATGAGTCTAATTGGGCTCATATTGATGATCTTTACTTCAGTATTCGGTTTTGCGAATAGCCCATCGGCTTATTATTTAATGGGTTATAGTGCGATTCCATTTTATATATTTTCTGCATTATTATTCTTTATTCCATTCGCCTTAATGATGGCTGAAATGGGGGCGGCCTATCGCAAAGAAGAGGGCGGTATCTATTCCTGGATGAATAATAGCGTTGGGCCACGTTTTGCTTTCATCGGCACCTTTATGTGGTTTTCCTCTTATATCATCTGGATGGTGAGTACTTCCGCTAAAGTTTGGGTGCCGTTCTCAACATTCCTCTATGGTAGCGACATGACTCAGCACTGGAGTATTTCCGGGCTGGAGCCTACGCAGGTTGTTGGTCTGTTGGCTGTCGCATGGATGGTTCTGGTTACCGTCGTCGCCTCAAAAGGGATTAATAAAATAGCCCGTATTACTGCGGTAGGTGGTATAGCAGTAATGTGTCTTAATTTAGTATTACTGTTAGTGAGCGTTGCTATTTTGTTATTAAATGGTGGTCATTTCGCACAGGATATTAATTTTGTGGTATCTCCAAATCCGGGATATCAGTCCGGTCTGGCGATGTTATCTTTTGTCGTATTTGCTATTTTCGCTTACGGTGGAATTGAAGCTGTTGGCGGTCTGGTTGATAAAACGGAAAATCCTGAAAAGAATTTTGCTAAAGGTATTGTTTTTGCCGCTATTGTTATTTCGATTGGTTATTCCCTGGCAATATTCTTATGGGGCGTCAGCACTAACTGGCAGCAGGTATTAAGTAATGGTTCGGTTAACCTTGGCAATATTACTTATGTACTGATGAAGAGCCTTGGGATGACGCTGGGTAATGCACTGCATTTGTCGCCCGAAGCATCATTGTCGCTGGGGGTATGGTTTGCGCGTATTACCGGACTTTCGATGTTCCTCGCTTACACGGGGGCGTTCTTTACGCTTTGCTACTCGCCGTTGAAAGCAATCATCCAGGGGACGCCGAAAGCATTGTGGCCGGAACCAATGACGCGTCTGAACGCGATGGGAATGCCGTCTATTGCGATGTGGATGCAGTGCGGGTTGGTTACTGTCTTCATCCTGCTGGTTTCGTTTGGCGGCGGCACCGCATCGGCGTTCTTTAACAAGCTGACGCTGATGGCGAATGTCTCCATGACCATTCCGTATCTGTTCCTTGCCCTGGCATTCCCGTTCTTTAAAGCGCGTCAGGATCTCGACAGACCGTTTGTTATTTTCAAAACGCACATGTCAGCAATGATTGCCACAGTGGTTGTCGTATTGGTGGTGACGTTTGCTAACGTCTTTACCATCATCCAGCCAGTAGTCGAAGCCGGAGACTGGGATAGCACATTGTGGATGATTGGCGGCCCTGTCTTCTTCTCGCTGTTAGCAATGGCGATTTACCAGAACTATTGCGGCCGCATGGCGAATAAGCCTGAGTTAACCTTAGATTGATTGTATGCAATAACAACTCATCGCCAGCCCGGCGATGAGTTGTCTGAAAAGGAAGATGTCATGGATGGCACGGGTCGGGGCCCGCTGATAACCGAAGATCAAGTCAGAGCACTGCAATTTTCTGCTGGGGATGTAGCGGAAATAGAGCAGACTATTCTCTCTTTTTTCGATGCCTGCCACACCCGTAAAATAGCGATGGTGGTCGGCAATACCATTAATACCCTCAAAGATCGAGACCGGAATCGGTGGCGAAACCTGTCGGATATTTATTGCGCTTACCTTATCAGGTTCCTGGTTTTTCGTGGCGAATTGGTCGGATACGGTGATTTGTTCAGAATGCGTTTTAGCGAAATGAAACTGTCGGTTGAAACGTCATGAGTGCACATCAGTTTATTTTATGCTGCATTTGGTTCTTCGTATCTGTTCTCTGGATTCTGATACTGTCCACGCTGGACAAAGAATGGATGATTGATGGACGCGGGATTAACAACATCTGCGATGTGTTGGAGCATCTGGAAAATGACGATACTCGCGATGTCGGTGTGATAATGACGTTGCCGCTGTTTTTCCCTTTTCTTTGGTTCACGCAGTGGCGAAAAAAACGCGGCTGGTTTATGTACGCCACCGCACTGGCGATCTTCGGCTACTGGCTATGGCAGTTTTTCCTGCGCTATCAGTTTTGTTGGTGATTGAAACTGCCAGAGTCGCCTCCGGCAGTTTCTCACGTTACAAGCTTCCTGCCTGACGCCCTTTACCCGCAGACGTTAATGTTCTGCCCGTTTGTTTACCGTTAAGACTTTCCAGACGCATCTGGAACGGCGGGAATGGCATATCGATACCGTGGGCGTGGAAGCCCGCCAGAATTAACTGGTGGATCTCGTGGCGCAGCGGCATACGGTGACCCATTTCCGCGGCGTAAATACGCAACTCGAAAATCTGAATCCCCTGTTGTAGATCGACCAGGAAGACTTCCGGTGCCGGGTTGTCGATGACCAACGAGCAGCGACGCGCTGCGGTTAGCAAGATTTCCGTCACTTCTTCACTGTTGGCATCGGCAGGAGCCGGAATCGTCAACACCACGCGCGTGACCGAGTCAGAAAGCGACCAGTTGATAAACTGCTCAGTAATGAACGCTTTGTTCGGCACAATAATCTCTTTGCGATCCCAGTCGCTGATAGTGGTGGCGCGGGTGTTAATTTTCGTCACACTGCCAGTAAGATCGCGAATTGTCACCGTATCGCCAATGCGAATCGGTTTTTCGAACAGGATAATCAGACCAGAGATAAAGTTGGCGAAAATCTCCTGCAAACCAAAACCGAGACCAACACCGAGTGCAGCGACCAGCCACTGCAATTTCGACCACTCAATACCAATCATCGAGAAGCCGACCAGCCCGCCAATCAGCATCAGCAGATATTTGGTGATGGTGGTGATGGCGTAACCTGTACCTGGCGTTAAATCAAGGTGCTGCAAAATCGCCAGTTCCAGCAGCGCGGGCAGGTTGCGCACTAGTTGCGTGGTGATGATAAACACCAGAATGGCAATCAGCACTGCACCGAGAGTAATCGGTTCCAGACTTTCCACGCCCTGCACTGTGGAGGTGACATCCCACAGCGAAATATTTTCGAGGAAGCCAAAAGCGGAATGAATTTCTGACCACAGCACGATGACTGAAAGAAGGGCGATCAGCATCAGGATTGAACGCACCAGCCGCAAGGATTGTGCACTGATAGCATCGAGATCGACTTCGCTTTCATCCACTTCAATCGCCCCTTCCGGGCTACTGTGATGATGCGCTTCTTCTTCGCCACGCGCGCGTTGTGCCAGCATTTCAGCACGGCGATGCTTCGCCCGGTCAAACGCCAACCTGCGGCGTTGGATCAGCATCCAGCGGCGGATAACGTGATAAATCACCAGTAACAGGAACCAGATGGCGACCGATGTTTCCAGCCTTGCCAGCAGAGCCTGCGCTGTTGCCAGATAACCCACGGCTGCGGCGAGAATAGCGACCAGTGGCGCGCCAATCATCATGTTCCACAGCATATGGTTGGCAATGTTGTCACCACTGCCTTCTTTGTTAAGATACAGCGGGATCCCGGCTTTTTTCAGGCTGAGCGTGACCACTGCCAGTGCACCGCAAATGAGGATAAAGCAAAGACGTCCCAGTGAGCCGGAAAACTCGCGGTCGTCGAGATTATCAAACATCATCAGCGCCATAATCAGTGGCACGATAAGCCCAATGCTCATCAGGTAGTAGCGCATACCACGGGAAACACGTTCGCGCGGCCAGCCGAAATGGGCGATAAACAAGCCGTTCGGGCGAGCAAAGGTGGCGCAAATCATCACCACCCACAGCAGTGGCACGGTGGCCGTTACACCATCGCCAATCGCTACCGCCAGCGGATAAGGCCACGCCTCGCGCAAGCCGTAACCCAGCGTCATCCACAGCACTGGTAGCGGCGAAGCGACGAGGATCGACCAGAAAAGCGTCCGTAACGTCAGCCAGAAATGATCCTGAGTGACTTTGCCGACTTTAGCCGCCGAACGTTCAAGAAAACGGGTGAAATAGCGGCGCGAGTAAATGCTGCAACCGACCAGAATCAACGCGCCAAACAGCGGTAAAATAGTCTCTTTGCTGGTCAGCATCATCATGGTGGCTTTACCTAACTGACTGAAGGTGTCCAGCGAGATCAGACGACGCAGATCCTGGGCGATTTCCAACGGCCAGGCGATGGTCATCGGGCGCACATCAGAGGTCCAGAACAGATAGCGGTGTGTCGCTTCGTTGACCTCTTTCAGCGCATCTTCCAGTTGCCCGTTGGAAACTTTCAGCTTGGTTAGCTCAAGCAGTAGCGTGTCGCCGCCCTGGAGTAATGAGTTAAGCAACTCGCGCTGAGTACGCAATTGAGCTTCGAGTATCCGGTTTTGCTCGGCAGTCAGCGGCTGGCCGTCGGCCTGAAGGATCTGTCGCAGTTGTGGCTGTTTATTGAGGAGATCTTCATAATGCAACCGTTGCACGCGCAACTGAGCCATTTCGGTATCAAGCTGTTGCGGTTTCGGCATTTCCGGCAGGCGTGCCACCTGCGCCCGCAGTGCTTCACCGAGCAAGTTTGATGAACCCAGCCATTGCGACTGTTCACGCAGCGTATTCAGCGCCTGCCGGACTTGCAACGTCTGGCTGGCAGCCTGACGCTGCTGTGAGGCGACGAGATCCATCCGCTGCGCTTGCTGATTCAACGCTGCCGATAGTTCACGGTTAATTTTGAATTGAGCAACGATATCTTCCGGCAAATCGGCACTGCTTTCTGCCAGTAATTCAGTGCTTTCCAGCGCCCGCTCTGCCTCAAGCTGGCGTTGGCTGTTCAACTGGTTGCGCAGGGCCTGCAAATACGCATCCAGTTGCTGACTCTCTTTTTCTGCCAGTGCCGAGCGCAGACGAGCCAGTTCCTGACGGTTATTGGCAGAAAGTTGCGCCAGCTCGAGTTCATCGACCAATGATTTCAAACGTGCGGAGTCGGCCTGCAACGCGAAATTTTGTGCCTGATTAAGCGGACTATTTCCCGTGAGTGTCCCCAGTCGGCGCTCAATTTCATTCAACTGGCGGCGGGCGTCAGTTTGCTGTTGTGGTAATTGATTAAGCGAATCCGCAATCTCGCGGGCGCGTTCCTGCTCTTGCTGGGCCTGACGGCTTTTATCCAGCAACTGACTGCTGACCTGGAGTATTTCCTGATTCAGCGCGTCGGTAGACATCCCCGGCGACACGCTGCGCGGCTCATCACGCATATTGTTTAACTGTGCGCGCAGAGTAGCGGAGAGTTTCGGGTAGTTATCAATGACTTCTTGATATTGCTTGATGCGCTCAAGGGAACCTTTACGTTCCTCAAGCGCATTTAAGGCAGACTGGAGCGCCTCTACGACTTCCGGCTGCGCAGGTTTCGCCGCTTTTGCCTGCTCCAGTTCCTGGGTGATTTGTTTACTATCGGGGGCCGTCGCGGCGTACGCCCCCCAACTGAGGCACCAGGCCATCAGAAAAGTGATAATCAGGCGCACGTCAGCGTTTCCTTTGATGGATTAGACCTGGTCTTTTTTGTCGTCAACCAATGGGCTGGCGTCGTGTTCTGCCTCGATCTCTTCAGCAGGAAGCGGGGCCGGTTCAGTTTCTGGCGTAACAAAGGTTTCGGTAGATACAGCCAGCGGCTGACCAATCTTAGTGACAGAAAGGCTTGCCAGTTGCTCAACCAGATTCACTTTACCCGGCGCAAACAGGTTGATAACAGTAGATCCGAGTTTAAAGCGCCCCATTTCCTGGCCTTTCAGTAGCGCCACAGAATCGTCGTTTTCCCCGGCAGGCCAGGTCCAGCGTTTGATGATGCCTTCGCGCGGTGGCGTAATGGTGCCTGCCCAGACAGTTTCAATGCTACCAACAATCGTCGCACCGACCAGAATCTGTGCCATCGGGCCGAATTCGGTATCGAAGAGACAGATTACGCGTTCGTTACGGGCAAACAGATTTGGCACGTTCTGGGCTGTGAGATGATTCACCGAGAAGAGATCGCCCGGCACGTAGATCATCTCACGCAGGATACCGTTGCACGGCATATGTACGCGGTGGTAGTCACGCGGGGAGAGGTAAGTGGTCACAAACGTACCGTTGCGGAAGAGATCCGCCATCAGGTAGTTACCCGCCAGCAGGGCTTCAAGACTGTAGTTGTGGCCTTTGGCTTGCAGGATTTTATCTTCTTCGATTTTACCTAACTGGCTGATAACACCATCGGCAGGCATGACCAGAACATTCGGGTCGGTATCGATCGGGCGCACATCGTCACGCAGCGGACGGACAAAAAATTCGTTAAAGGTACGGTAGCTGGCGGTGTCCGGTTTCTGCGCCTCTTTCATGTCGACCTTGTAGTATTTAACGAACAGATCGATAACCAGTTTTGTCAGCCATCCTGCCCGCTTGCTTGCACCCCAACCCGCCAGGCGAGTAAGCCATAGTTTCGGCAGAATATACTGTAGCGAAAGTTTGAATGAATTTAACAAGGTAGCCTCCAGGCCATTGTTTTGTCGTTCCTGATCCGGCGTACATGCCGGATCCTGAAAAAAAGGGGACGATTCTAACGACGGTTAGCTTAATTGTCAGTCATCCGTATCAGAAAAGTTTTTACGCGTTTTTACCTGCGCCATGCTTTCCAGAATACGGTGATAGTTTTCGAAACGAGTTTCCGCGATTTTCCCATCTTCAACCGCTTCACGGATAGCGCAGCCCGGATCGGTATCGTGTTTGCAATCGCGATACTTACACAGGCCTAAGTAATCATGAAATTCGACAAAGCCTTGAGTGATTTGTTCCGGTGCCAGGTGCCAGAGACCAAATTCACGCACGCCAGGGGAATCAATCACATCACCGCCGTGCGGGAAGTGATACAGCCGTGCGGCGGTGGTGGTGTGCTGACCCAGACCAGAGTTGTCCGAAACATCGTTGGTCAGGATCTCTTTTTGCAGCCCCAGCAACGCGTTCAGCAGACTGGATTTACCGACGCCAGACTGCCCGGCAAAGATGCTGATCCGCCCGGTCAACGCCTCTTCCAGCGGTTTCAGGCCATCCTGAGTATGGCTGGAAACCATTAATACGCGATAACCAATGTTGCGGTAAATATCCATCTGCTCGTTGACAAATGCCATACCGTCATCGTCCAGCAGGTCGATCTTGTTGAGCACAATAATCGGCTCAATCTGCAAGGTTTCGCAGGCCACCAGGTAACGGTCGATAATATTGAGCGACAGCTCCGGCAAAATGGCGGAGACAATGACGATCTGGTCGATGTTGGCGGCAATGGGCTTCACGCCGTCGTAAAAATCCGGGCGCGTCAACACCGAGGTGCGCTCATGCACCGCTTCAACGATCCCTTTGACATTAATACCTTCCGCCGCCGGTTTGCCCGGACGCCAGACAACGCGATCGCCAGTCACCAGCGAACGGATAGTGCGGCGAATATTGCAGCGGTGAACTTCGCCATCGGCGGATTCCACATCAGCATGCATGCCAAAACGGCTGATGACGATACCTTCATCAGGCTCGCCAAACAGATTGTCGTCGTAGTCGGGCTTCTCCTTAGACGTTTTAAGACGACGCTGGTGATTGGCGTTCACACGGCGCTGCTGGCCTTTGGAGAGTTTATTTTTACTCAATCGTACTGACTCCTGGTCGCCCCTGATGGGCAAAACATCTATGATACACGCAATTGCGAATCAATATAGTCACTGTGAATGGGTGGAAAATAGCATGAGTGCCAATGAAAACAACCTGATTTGGATCGATCTTGAGATGACCGGTCTGGATCCCGAGCGCGATCGCATTATTGAGATTGCCACGCTGGTGACCGATGCCAACCTGAATATTCTGGCAGAAGGGCCGACCATTGCAGTACACCAGTCTGATGAACAGTTAGCGTTGATGGATGACTGGAACGTGCGCACTCATACCGCCAGTGGGCTGGTGGAGCGTGTGAAGGCGAGCACGATGGGCGATCGGGAAGCGGAACTGGCGACGCTCGAGTTCTTAAAACAGTGGGTGCCAGCAGGAAAATCACCGATCTGCGGTAACAGTATTGGTCAGGATCGTCGCTTCCTGTTCAAATACATGCCGGAACTGGAGTCGTACTTCCACTACCGCTATCTCGATGTCAGCACGCTGAAAGAGCTGGCGCGCCGTTGGAAGCCGGAAATTCTTGATGGTTTTACCAAACAGGGGACGCATCAGGCGATGGATGATATCCGTGAATCGGTGGCGGAACTGGCTTACTACCGCGAGCACTTCATCAAGATGTAAAATTTTTCCTGGTCACGTAACCGCCGAAATCCACTTGCGGCGGCGTGATTTTGACGCTAAATTGAACGTCTTGCCGATAATTTCAGCACTTGAGATAAAAACTCAAAAAAAATTTTTTAGGGGGGTTGCAGAGGGAAAGATTTCTCGTATAATGCGCCTCCCGTAACGACGCAGAAATGCGAAATTACGAAAGCAAAAATTAAGTAGTACTATCCGGTTATCCGGTGCTGGTGAGCGAAGAAAATGGCGTTGTCACGGGGTATGCCTCATTTGGTGACTGGCGTAGTTTCGACGGTTTTCGCCATACAGTGGAACATTCGGTATATGTTCATCCGGATCATCAGGGCAAAGGTCTTGGGCGCAAATTGTTAAGCCGGTTGATTGATGAAGCGCGGGATTGCGGGAAGCATGTCATGGTTGCCGGGATCGAGTCGCAAAATCAGGCCTCGCTGCATCTACACCAGTCGCTGGGATTTGTCGTCACCGCACAAATGCCGCAGGTAGGCACTAAATTTGGTCGCTGGCTGGATCTCACCTTTATGCAGTTGCAACTCGACGAACGCAGTGAACCGGACGCTATCGGATGAATCAGTCGCTTACCCTTGCCTTTTTGATCGCCGCCGGGATTGGCCTGGTGGTGCAAAACACATTGATGGTGCGCATCACTCAGACCTCCTCCACCATTCTCATCGCCATGCTACTGAACTCACTGGTGGGAATTGTGCTGTTCGTGTCTATTTTGTGGTTTAAACAAGGGATGGCAGGGTTTGGCGAACTGGTGTCCAGCGTGCGTTGGTGGACTCTAATCCCTGGTTTGCTGGGATCATTTTTTGTCTTCGCCAGTATCAGCGGGTATCAAAATGTGGGGGCGGCAACGACCATTGCAGTACTGGTCGCCAGCCAACTTATTGGAGGTCTGGTACTGGATATTTTCCGCAGTCATGGCGTGCCACTTCGGGCGTTGATTGGTCCAATTTGCGGAGCGGTTTTATTGGTAGTTGGCGCCTGGTTGGTGGCCAGACGCACGTTTTAATCAGAGGATGGTGCCGCCTTTCGTTAACTGTTCGTGGCGCGCTTCCATATCTTCTTTATGCTTGCGTCCGTGATGGGCGATTGCTGTGCGCAAACGCTGTTGCTGGGTGTAGCGATCTTCCCGGCTTAACTCTGCGTCATCGCTCAGGGCGATTAACAATTCGTTCATATGGGCAATGACGCTCTCCTCAATCGCGGCATCCACGCGCGCGATGACCTCATCCAGATGCGACATACTTTCTCCTTAGCCACTTGTGAAATTTATCGATTCACTCAAATGATATAAGTCTGCGTTGTGCCGTCAAGCCAGCGAGTAAGATTTAAAACAGTGAAAACAGTAGCGCCACTGGAAAACTCATCGGCCATGTGATCCCCACCAGAAAGGCGCTCAGAAAGCGAATGCTCTTCTTATCGTGGGAAAGAAACCAGGTAATAAGAAAGGCGATTACTGCCATAACAGCATAAAAAACAAGCAAACATTGAAAAAGAGACATGTACAGGCATCCAGCCAGGTGAATAAAACGCGCGCAAATATGCGTCATTTCTTGATGCGCATCAAGTTTTCAATCCATTTAAGATAAATTCAATAACCTACGGCATGCTCTTGTCCATCTTCAGAATGAGTATGATTGCGGATTTTCCCAACCCGTACTATACACATAAGGGCTATGACAAAAGGTAGGCAAAAATGAACGTTTCCAGTAAAACTGTAGTGCTGATAAATCTCTTTGCTGCTGTTGGGTTGTTTACTCTTATCTCTATGAGATTTGGTTGGTTTATTTGATGTAGCGATATTGCACGCAGCACGTACTGTCAGAGAGAAATCAACTCTCTGACAGTAGGTTAGATCCTCTCACACTCTCCAGATTTACAACACTATCCTTAATGCTTAACCATTACGTGGCGTACTACGGTGTAATCTTCCAGCCCATAAAGTGACATATCTTTGCCATAACCTGAAAGTTTCTGCCCGCCGTGCGGCATTTCACTGACCAGCATGAAGTGGGTATTGACCCAGGTGCAGCCATATTGCAGACGAGCGCTCACGCGATGCGCCCGACCGACATCTTTCGTCCACACCGAAGAGGCCAACCCGTACTGACTGTCATTCGCCCAGTTAACCACTTGCTCTTCGTTGTCGAAGGCCGTCACGCTCACTACCGGGCCAAATACCTCTCTTTGAACGATGGCATCTTCTTGTAACGCACCGGCCAGCAGTGTAGGCGCATAATAATAGCCGTTACCCTGCCGTTTTTCACCGCCGGTGATCACCTTAATGTGTCCCGTCGCCTTCGCCTCTTCCACCGCCCTGCTGACGCGTTCGAGATGTGCCAGTGAGCTTAACGGCCCCAGCTCTGTGGCACCATCATCCGGTGCACCAGATTTTAACGTTGCCACTGCGGCACCGAGTTTTTCCACCAGCGCGTCGTAAATACCTTTTTGCGCGTAGATACGACAGGCAGCAGTGCAATCTTGTCCGGCATTGTAATAGCCAAAGGTGCGCACACCTTCGACCACTGCTTCAATATCTGCATCATCAAAGACAATCACTGGTGCTTTACCGCCCAGTTCCATGTGGGTGCGCTTTATGGATGGTGCTGTATGGCTGATGATGTGCTCACCGGTAGCGATAGACCCCGTCAGCGACACCATGCGCACTTTTGGATGTCCGGTCAGCGGATCACCCACCGTTTTACCTCTGCCAAACAGTACGTTGATCACGCCTGGCGGGAAGATATCTTTCGCCAGTTCTGCCAGTTTCAACGCAGTCAGCGGTGTAATTTCTGATGGTTTAAGCACTACGCAGTTCCCCGCCGCCAGCGCCGGAGCCAGTTTCCACGCTGCCATCATCAACGGGTAGTTCCAGGGGGCGATAGAGGCCACAACACCTAATGGATCGCGGCGAATCATTGATGTATGACCTTCAAGATATTCACCCGCCGCCAGACCATTCAGGCAGCGCGCAGCGCCGGCGAAAAAGCGAAAGACATCGACAATCGCCGGAATCTCATCATTAAAAGCACTATGCAGCGGTTTGCCACAGTTACGGGACTCCAGTTCGGCAAAAACCTGACCGTTCTCTTCGATAACATCCGCCAGTTTCAGCAGGCATTCCGCACGCATTTTCGGCGTGGTTTGCCCCCACCCGACAAATGCGGCATCTGCCGCGCGAACAGCGGCATCAACCTGCTCTGCGGTTGCCTCGGCAATCTCCAGTAATACTTCTCCCGTTGCCGGATTATAGACAGGCTGTTTTTCCCCTTCGCCGCTGACCAGTTCTCCGTTAATCAGTAACTTATGTTGCATAGCATATTCCCATTTCAGTGGTTATTGACCCTTGTCGCCTTCACGGGTTAGCCACCAGGCCCCCAGGATCGGCAAGGTTGTTACCAACATAACCAGCAGTGCCACAACGTTGGTTACCGGTACATCACGCGGTCGCCCAAGCTGATTGAGCAACCACAGTGGTAACGTCCGTTCGTGACCCGCGGTAAAAGTCGTCACGATGATTTCATCGAACGACAAGGCAAACGCCAGCATTCCCCCCGCCAGTAACGCCGAACTGAGATTCGGCAACACCACGTAGCGGAAGGTTTGCCAGCCATTGGCTCCAAGATCCATTGACGCTTCCACCAGACTCCACGAGGTACGGCGAAAACGGGCGATGACATTGTTGAAGACGACCACCACGCAAAAAGTCGCATGACCAACCACGATAGTGAAAAAGCCTGGCTCCAGATTGATCGTTTTAAAGGCCGTTAATAGTGCGAGACCAGTGACAATGCCAGGCAATGCAATGGGTAACAGCAGTAACAGTGAAATGGCGCTTTTGCCGAAAAAGTCACGCCGCCAGAGCGCCGCGGCCGCCAGTGTTCCTAACACCAGCGCGATGAATGTCGCCAGCGTCGCCACTTTAAGTGACAGTGTCACGGCATCAAGAATATCGCTACGCTGTGCTGCTATGCTGAACCAGCGCAGCGTCAAGCCTTGTGGTGGAAAACTAAATGCGGCTTCCTCGGTGTTAAACGCATAGGCGGCGATAATCAAGATGGGAAAATGGAGAAAAAGCACGCCGCCCCAGGCCGCCAGTTTGAGGAACAACGGTGCGCGTTCAGAGTGCATCGAACGCCCCCATGCGTTTCACGAACGCCAGATACAGTGCGATAAGAACAATCGGCACCAGAGTGAAAGCTGCAGCCATCGGCATATTGCCAATCGCCCCTTGCTGGGAGTAGACCATGTTGCCGATAAAATACCCCGGCGGCCCCACCAATTGCGGAACGATAAAGTCGCCCAGCGTTAGCGAGAAGGTAAAGATAGAACCTGCGGCAATACCCGGGATCGCCAGCGGTAACACCACATAGCGGAAAGTTTGCCGTGGGCGCGCGCCGAGATCTGCCGATGCCTGCAGCAGTGACGGGGGTAAACGCTCCAGCGCTGCCTGCACAGGCAGGATCATGAACGGCAGCCAGATATAAAGAAACACCAGAAAACGCCCCAGCCCGGAAGTAGACAGTGTATTGCCGCCCACAGCCGGAAGTGTCAGGAACGCCGTCAGCAGTGGCTCCAGCCCCAGATGTTGCAAAAACCACTGCGCTACGCCATCTTTCGCCAGCAATAACGTCCAGGCATAGGCTTTAACAATGTAGCTCGCCCACATCGGTAACATCACCGCAATATAAAAAAACGCTTTCATTTTGCCGCTGGTGTAGCGCGCCATGTACCACGCCATCGGAAAGGCCAGAATAGCGCTGGCGATGGTCACCGCCACTGCCATCGTCAGTGTGCGGATGATGATGTCGTAATTAGCCGGGTTAAACAGTGCGCGTATATTCGCCAGCGTCAGTTCCGGCGTTACCGACATAGTGAAATCATCAAAGGTATAAAACCCCTGCCATAACAGTGTCAGCAGCGAGCCGAAATAGACGATGCCAAACCACATCAACGGGCCAAGCAGCAGTAAAAACAACCCAAGCCCCGGTTTACGCCAGAAAAAAACCGACATCTTCCCCATGCCGGGGCGCGCAGGTGACTGCAATACGTTCATCGCCATTCACCTCTCCTCAACCAGAGGCACCATCACATCGCGGGACCAGGAAACCATCACCTGTTGACCAGGCGTGAGCGTGGCGGGTAGTTCTTCGCCCGTCATGTTGCCCAGACTGACCAGCAGTTTTTCACCGCCGCTAAGTTTCAGTTCAAAACGAGTCGTCGCCCCCTGATATTGCACCGCCTGGATCGTGCCATTGGCCTGCACTTCGCCAGGTGTATTGAGGCGGATATGTTCCGGGCGCAATGCGAAGCTCCCCATCATGCCGCAAAGTTTCTCCGCAATCAGCGGCTCAAAAACGTTGGATGTCCCGACAAATCCCGCGACAAATGGCGTACGCGGACGCATATAGAGATCGCGCGGTGAATCAACCTGCTCAATACGTCCATTATTGAAAACCGCCACGCGATCGGACATCGATAATGCTTCGCCCTGATCGTGGGTGACAAAGATAAAAGTGATTCCGAGGGATTGTTGCAGCTTTTTCAGCTCCAGTTGCATCTGCTCGCGCAGCTTAAGATCCAGTGCGCCGAGCGGCTCATCCAGTAGCAACACGCGCGGTTCGTTCACTAACGCTCTGGCGATAGCGACCCTCTGGCGTTGACCACCGGAAAGCTGTGACGGCTTACGTTGCAGCACGAAACCAAGCGCCACTTTTTCCAGCGCCTCTTGCGCCATGATGTAACGCTGTTTTTTCTCAACGCCTTTGACCATCAGCCCGTAGGCCACGTTATCGAGAATCGACATATGGGGAAACAGCGCGTAGTCCTGGAAAACGGTATTAACATCCCGCTCCCACGGTGGCAGATTGCTGGCGGGTTTACCAAAAATAGTAATTGCCCCGCCAGAAAGCTGTTCGAATCCAGCGATTAGTCGCAGACAGGTGGTTTTGCCGGAGCCGGACGGCCCCAGCATTGAAAAGAACTCACCATCTTTTATCGCAATACTGACGCCATCTACCGCGCGCACGTCACCGTACAACCGAGAAACGTTGTCAAACTCCACTGCGTACGTCATAAAACACCCCAGCGAAGTTAGCGGCCGCCCATAATGGCAATGTAATCCTGCGTCCAGCGGCTATATGGGACAAATTTTCCCCCTTCTGCGATGGGCGTTTTCCAGAAGGCGATTTTGTCGAAATAGTTAAATCCATTAGTTTCACAGCCTTTATCGCCCAGCAACGGACTGGCTTTACAGCCTTCCGGCACCACAGGCAGTGAGCCAAACCAGGCTGCCACATCACCCTGCACTTTTGGTGTTAATGACCAGTTCATCCATTTGTAGGCACAAACCGGATGTTTTGCTTCGCTATGCAGCATAGTGGTATCAGCCCAGCCGGTGACGCCCTCTTTAGGGAAGACGGTGGCGATCGGTTGTCCTTCGCCTTTCAATGCGTTGGCCTGATATGGCCATGCGCTGGAAGCTACCACGCCTTCATTTTTGAAATCGCTCATTTGTACAGAGGTGTCATGCCAGTAGCGATGGATCAAACCATGTTGATCGCGAAGTACTTTCAGCACCGCCTGATATTGATCTTCGGTCAGTTGGTACGGATCGCTGATGCCCAACTGCGGCTGAGTCGCTTTGACGAACAGCGCGGCATCGGCAATATAGATAGGGCCGTCATAAGCCTGTACGCGGCCTTTATTACTCTTACCGTCCGGCAGTTCCTGTTCCACAAAGACAACCTGCCAGCTATCCGGTGGCGTCGGAAAGGTTTTGGTGTTGTACATCAGCAGGTTCGGCCCCCACTGATACGGCGTGCCATAAACTTTGCCGCCAACGTTAAACCAGTCGCCCTTTACTACGCGTGGGTCGAGTGTTTTCCAGTTGGGGATCAGTGCGGTATTAATCGGCTGCACACGTTTACCCATAATCAAACGCAGTGAAGCATCACCGGACGCCGTGACCAGATCGTAACCGCCTTTGGTCATCAGGCTGACCATTTCATCGGAAGTGGCGGCGGTTTTCACATTTACCGCGCAACCTGTTTCTTTTTCGAATTGCGTAACCCAGTCGTATTGTTTATCGGTTTGTCCACGTTCGATGTATCCCGGCCAGGCGATAATATCCAGTCGTCCTTCCGGTTTATCTAAATTAGTGAGGGGTTCGGCGGCGTGGGCGGTCATTAAAGTCATGGTTAGCGCACACAGGCTGCTGCGGGCAAATGTCTTGCTCATAGGTCTTACTCCTGTTGTCATTATTGTCAGCAGCCGTGCCGTAAAAATATCTCCCTGTTTAACCATAGACGGCGCATTGCAGGCGTACCTTCGCCCCTGAAAATATTTAGTCAGGTTGTGAGCTAACGCGCATTACGCAATTTTAGAGGCTATCTTCTGGAGTATAGACAAGGGGTTAAGGAATACTGGAGCTATTCGAATTTCCTATTGCTCAACCGGAGGGAAATTAAATTGGAATCTATTTCAACTGCTCTTGAATAAGTTTGCCTAATTGTTTTACCGCTTGTTCTTCGCGTTCTCCCCACTGCCATGCAGTATTAAAACGAAAAAAACGTGACCAGTTTTCGCCAGTAGAAAACATTTTACCAGGCGCAATACTGATGTGATGTGCCAGTGCCTGAACACTTAATTCTCCCGCATCTAACGGTTCGGGAAGTTCCAGCCAGAGAAAATAACCACTGTCGTTATGGTGTATTTTGACTTCCACAGGCAGATAACGCAGCAGCGCCTGCCAGGCGCGTTGTTTGCGTTCCGCAAGCTGTCGACGTAGACGACGCAGATGGGCATCGTAGCGGCGTGTCGAAAGGTAATCCACCAGCGCAAGTTGCATCGGTGAGCTGGTGGAAAGCGTACTCATCAATTGCAAGCGTTGGATTTTACGCGCATGTTTTCCTGCGGCGACCCAGCCGATACGAAAACCTGGCACCAGGCATTTAGAGAATGATGAGCAATGCAGCACACGATCATATTGATCCCAGGCTTTTGCAGGCAGCGGTTTTTCCCGCCCAAAGTACAACTCGCTGTAGACATCATCTTCAATCAGCATCACGTTGTACTGGTTGAGCAACTCTACCAACCGCGCTTTTTTCTGCGGCGTTAAGGTAAAACCGAGCGGATTCTGGCTGTTAGTCATTAACCAACACGCTTTCACCGGATACTCCTGTAACGCCAGTTCCAGCGTCTGAAGGTCGATCCCTTCGTTAACATCCGTCGCCACCGATAACGCTTTCAGCCGTAATCGTTCCAGCGCCTGCAACGCGCCGTAGAAACAAGGATTCTCTACTATCACCCAATCGCCCGGTTCTGTGACTGCTTGCAAACCGAGATTTAATGCCTCTAATGCACCGGCGGTAATGACGATTTCATCAGGCGAAATGGTGATACCCTGTAAGGCATAGCGGCGAGCAATAGCCTGGCGAAGCTCGGCATTCCCTGGCGGTAGGTTTTCGATCACACTCATTGCCGTGGCGGTTTTGCTTACTTGCGCCAGCGAGCGGTTCAATTGTTGCAGTGGGAAAAGCCGCGGATCGGGAAAGGCTGAGGCAAACGGCACTACCGACGGATCGCGACTGGCCTGCAACATGTCAAAAATATAGGTATTAATATCGACAGCTTCATCACGTGTGACCGGAATGACTGGCGCTTTCTGCATTTTTATCGTCTGTGGCGCAACGTAATAACCCGACTGCGGCCGCGCAATAATATGTCCCTGACTTTCGAGCAACTGGTAGGCATGGCTGACGGTCATAAAGCTCACGCCAGAAAGCGCCACCTGTTCACGTAACGAAGGCAGACGATCGCCAGGCTGCCAGATGCCTGACGCAATTTGCTCGCGTAATTGTTCCGCCAGTTGCTGGTATTTTTTCATTTTTGAATCGTTATAGTGTGCAGGTGATCCGGCAGTCTATATCAGTTGTTAAAAATGACAACTTTGTGTTAACTGTAATTAAACCATCACCAGCGATAACTCTTTGCCAAGCGCCTTAGCCGCGAGCTGGACGGCGTCGATTTTTGTCGCATGGTGCAAATTAAATAGGCGAGTAATCTCCTGTTTAGGTTTGCCAATTCGTCTGGCTAACTCTTGCTGAGTGATTTCTGACTGTAAAAAAGCATTTAGCAGCAATACCTTAGAAGCAACACTTAAAGGTACTTCAATAAAGTGATCGTTGTTATTCAATGGCGAAGGTAACGGGATGAGTTCGTTATCTTCAAAATAAAAATCAAATGCGGTCAGTAAGGCATCTTTTGCTGCTTCCATCGCTTCAGCGACCGTTTCTCCCTGCGTCAACGCTTCGGGGATATCCACAAAAGAAACCATATAACCGCCTTCCGGCGCGGGTGTAAGAGTGACGGGATAACGCATAATTTCGACTGTCTCTCGCATGTCATTAACCTTTTTAATTGGCGATTAACTCAAACCGAGTTGTTTCAGAATTGCTTTACGCAATGGTTCTTTAATCTCTTCGCTGGGGTGACGCGGCATGACACTGCGCCTCCCGTGAAACCTGAGTTTTAAATGGTTGCTGCCATTCGCTACATCGACGCCCTGAGATTCGAGCCAACGTCTGAACTCGCTTTGTTTCACATCGCCTCCCTGCCGCTGAGTATATCAACAAAGTAAACATTAGTGTTTACCTCCGTGTGTAATTTGCTCGAAAATAGCACTTAATCGCCGCAACGGCAGAATGCAATGCAAAATCAGGAAGGCAGATTCCAGAATTTCTTTGCGCTAATTTGCAAAACAGAATAATAACCTCAAGAAACTGTCGGCATCATAGCGGCAAAAGGTAAGAAAAAGGTGGCGGGATGTTTACGAAGGCGTTATCGGTAGTCTTATTAACCTGCGCGCTGTTCTCCGGGCAACTAATGGCAGGACACAAAGGACATGAGTTTTTATGGGTGAAAAATGTGGATCATCAACTGCGCCATGAAGCGGACAGCGATGAATTGCGCGCCGTTGCGGAAGAATCGGCAGAAGGCTTACGCGAGCATTTTTACTGGCAAAAATCACGTAAACCAGAAGCGGGTCAGAGTTGAGTCGTTTGTTGCCGGATGCGGCGTGAACGCCTTATCCGGCCAACAATATCATGCAGATTCAATGAGCTGTGAATAACCCTGAAAACTTGCGGTTTATCCTTTCCGCTTCGGCAATGTTTTCAGCAGATCATCCGGGCTTACGGATGCAACAACGCTTCCCGGTAACGGCATTTTCAGAATGTGATTTTTGATTTTGCCGATGACGTGCATCTCACATGGACGGCAATCAAACTTCAGCGTTAACACTTCATCGCCGTTAACCAGTTGCATTGGTGTTGCCTTCCAGCTTTTGATATTGCCTTTCGCCTGCTTCGGACACAGATTGAAAGCAAAGCGCAGACAATGCTTGGTGATCATCACCGGAACCTCGCCCTTCTCTTCATGTGCCTCATACGCCGCATCAATCAGTTGCACACCATAGCGATGATAAAATTCACGCGCTTTCTGGTTGTAAACATTCGCGAGGAAACTCAGATGCGTTTGCGGATAAACCGGCGCAGGATCAGCAACCGGTTTACGACTGCCGCGCTGGTAACTGGCAAGACGCGCGGCATCCAGCATTTCGGCGGCTTCACGACGGAACTGATTTAACAGGCTGTTTGGCACAAACAGCGCCCCCGGCAAGTTAATTTGTACATCACGAGCGTAATAGATAGTCTGCCCCAGCTTCGACAATCCCTCTTTCAGATTGGTGAGTGCTTTTTCGGCGTTATTCGCTTCGTCGAATTGCCCATCCAGGGTATGAGTGATGCTGACGCCCTCTTCGCTGGTTAACGTCAGAATGAGTTGTTCCTGCCAGCCGCCAAATTCAATATCTACAGCGACCCGGCGCTCACTGGAGGTTTTGGTCAGTGCCTGTTGCCAGTTATGGTCAAGGTTACGGTTAAGCGGATGATGCGGACGAATTTTATGCAGCTCTGCTGGCATCTCATTTGGCCAGACGCGGTACTGGTTTTTCCCCGTTTTCTCTACCGTGTTGGCACGGAAGCCGACGACTTCACGTTTAATCATTACGTTCAGACCATCGCCGTTAGCCAGCGGTTCGGTGACCTCAACATCGAGATGATCTTTAGCAACGTTCAATACTTCACCCACTGGCAGGCCAATAAATTTCGGGGAATCGAACGCGCCAATGTCGCCTTTACGCGCGTTAACAAAGTAGTCTGTACTGCCACGATGGAAGGTTTTTTCCGTCGAAGGTACAAAAAAGTGCTCGGTACGACCAGATGAAGCACGTGCCAGATCGCCACGTTCTTCAATAATGGCATCCAGCCTCTGGCGATAATGCGCGGTGATATTCTTCACGTAGCTCATATCTTTGTAACGCCCTTCAATCTTGAAGGAGCGCACACCAGCATCAATCAGAGCGCCAAGATTGGCAGTCTGATCATTATCTTTCATCGACAGCAGATGTTTTTCATAGGAAACCACCCGCCCCTGATCGTCTTTCAACGTGTATGGTAAACGGCACGCCTGTGAGCAATCGCCACGGTTGGCGCTACGCCCCGTTTGTGCATGAGAAATGTAGCACTGACCGGAATATGCCACGCACAGTGCACCATGAATAAAGAACTCAATGGTCGCGTCTGTGGCCTGATGAATCGCGCGGATCTGTTCCAGGTTAAGCTCACGCGCCAACACGATCTGCGTAAAGCCAACGTCAGAGAGGAACTTCGCTTTTTCCACCGTGCGAATATCACACTGCGTGCTGGCGTGCAGTTCAATCGGTGGAATATCAAGTTCCAGAATCCCCATATCCTGCACAATCAGTGCATCAACGCCGGTCTGATAAAGATCGGTAATCAACCGCTGCGCCGGTTCCAGTTCTTCGTCATGCAAAATGGTATTAAGGGTGACGAAAATTTTTGCGCCATAACGATGAGCAAATGGCACCAGTTCGGCAATATCTTTCAGGCTATTACTGGCGTTATGACGGGCACCAAAACCAGGGCCACCGATGTAAACAGCATCGGCACCGTGCAAAATAGCTTCGCGGGCAATGGCGGCATCGCGTGCCGGGCTTAACAGTTCAAGGCGATGAGAAGATACGGTCACTTTCTTATCCAGTAGCTGAAAAATGGCGGCTATTTTAGCCACAAGCGTGACGTTGCGAAATAGTTTTCCTGTTTAACTACGTGGGTAATGAATGAGGGAATGAAAATGCACGCTTTGCTCGTCACGGTTGCAATAGGCATGAGCGACATCGGCGGCAAAACGGATGCCTTCTCCACGATTAAGACTATGCCACGCGCCATCAACGCACAGTTCAAGCTGCCCTTCGATGACGACGACATGTTCAATCACCCCCTTTTCGTGTGGCGTCGATTCACTTATTGCGCCAGGAGCCATCAGGATCGAAAAGTGTTCAAAGCAGAGTTGTGGATCATAAGGAAACAACGAGGTGATCACCATCGCCTGCTGTTGTGGATCATAAACTGATGGTATAGCGTTCTGCGGCGGCGAAATAAACGTCGAAAACGGCACGTTCATTCCGGTGGCGATTTTCCATAATGTCGCGACCGTCGGGCTGGATTCATTACGTTCAATCTGCCCTAACATCGCTTTAGAAACGCCCGTAACTTCTGCCAGTCGAGAAAGACTCCAGCCTCGTTGCTGACGAAGATATTTAAGCGTGGCGGATAAATAGTGAGCGAGATTTTCCATGCGACTCCTCCTGCAAAACAGGAGTTTATCACTTGTGCGTTATAACGGACAAATGCTACGGTGCCTGTCCGCTATAACGCACGAGGTGATTATGCGTCTGTTTTCTGTTCCTCCACCTACATTACTGGCGGGATTTCTGGCGGTATTGATCGGCTACGCCAGTTCGGCGGCAATAATATGGCAGGCAGCGATTGTCGCGGGTGCCACCACTGCGCAAATCTCCGGTTGGATGACGGCACTGGGACTGGCAATGGGGTTCAGTACTCTTGCCCTGACATTGTGGTATCGCGTGCCGGTTCTGACCGCATGGTCAACGCCTGGCGCGGCTTTGTTAGTAACAGGATTGCAGGGACTCACGCTTAACGAAGCCATCGGCGTTTTTATGGTCACGAACGCGTTGATTGTCCTCTGTGGTGTGACGGGATTATTTGCCCGCCTGATGCGCATTATTTCGCATTCTCTTGCAGCAGCGATGCTGGCCGGGATTTTATTACGCTTTGGTTTACAGGCGTTTGCCAGCCTGGATGGTCAGTTTACGTTGTGCGGAAGTATGTTGCTGGTCTGGCTGGCGACGAAGGCTTTTGCGCCACGTTATGCCGTAATCGCGGCTATGGTTGTCGGAATTTTGGTGGTAATACTGCAAGGTGACGTTGTCACAAAAAATGTTGTTTTTAAACCCGTTCTTCCTGCTTATATCGATCCAGAATTTTCGTTTTCTCACAGTTTAAGTGTTGCGCTACCACTTTTTCTGGTGACGATGGCGTCGCAAAACGCGCCGGGGATTGCAGCGATGAAAGCGGCTGGATATTCGGTTCCCGTTTCGCCGCTGATTGTCTTTACTGGACTACTGGCACTTCTATTTTCTCCGTTTGGCGTTTATTCCGTAGGGATTGCGGCAATTACTGCTGCTATTTGCCAAAGCCCGGAAGCGCACCCGGACAAAGATCACCGTTGGCTGGCCGCCGCCGCGGCTGGCGTCTTTTATTTACTGGCGGGTTTATTTGGCAGTGCCATTACGGGCATGATGGCTACCCTGCCCGTAAGTTGGATCCAGATGCTGGCGGGTCTGGCGCTGTTAAGTACCATTGGCGGCAGTTTGTATCAGGCGTTGCATAATGAACGTGAGCGCGACGCTGCTGTGGTAGCATTTCTGGTAACAGCGAGCGGACTGACATTGGTTGGGATTGGTTCAGCGTTTTGGGGATTAATTGCCGGTGGCGTCTGTTACGTGATGTTGAATTTAATGGCTGGTAGAAACCGATAATAAGAAGCGCCATCTTACGATGGCGCGACTGGTATTACTTTTTGTTAACGTCAAACATGGTGGCATCAGTCGCCATGTCATCAATAACTTGCTTAATGTTTTCGAAAGCCATTGGTGTACTTTCGTTATTCAGGTCTTTACCTTCGCCCTGGCGAACTACTTTAATCACCGGTTTGTTGGTAGCCGCGTCAATCAGCTCACCTTCAAAGTACAAGCGGGTATCCATGGTACGATGGCCCGTCGCCATTTGCGTCCCCGCAACAACTAATGCGACAGGAACAACTTCATAGAACTGTAACCCTTCTTTGCTGGTATCAACACCGGTAATAGCACCACGGAAAATCAGACTACGTGGGCCAGCGGTAGTCACCAGTGGTTTACGCTGCGCAATCGCTTCTTTCATTTCGGTGTTGGTATAGCTCAAAATTTTATCCAGAACTTTCTGCCCTACCTGGGTAGAGGCTTTTGGCACTGGGTAATAGGTGATCGGATTCCAGACAATGCTGTCATATTTGCTTTGATCAAAATTTGGATCAACCCAGCGCAATACCGGTTTGCCCGTTGCTGACGTTGTTTCTTGAAGGTTGGAGTAATTGTTTAAAAAACCAGAATATTTATCCGGCTGGGTGATTTTAGAGGCACAACCAGACAGAGCCAACAAACCGCATAAAGCCGCAACTTTCGCAATCGATGTGGTACGCATGAATAATTTCCTGAGATAATTATATTACTTTTTAAGTTATAGCAAAAAGCGCCGCTTCGTGTTGTGGCAAAAAAAGTGTTGTTGAAAATAAATTTTCCAGCCCCTTTTCTGACAATATAGTCAATGACGAAAAGGGGGCTGAGTCAATCATCAGTTGTTAATCTTCAGGATGTTAAGCTAATAAAAAACTTCGCTTCTTGTGATTTATTTCACACCATATTGTAAAAAACATGCCTACCGAAAAGAACAGCCGTTAATCATCTCTACGCGAAGCATTTCCATACGCATTGTCCTTTTCTGATTATTTTTTGCGCGCCAACATAGTAGCAAAACGTAGTTTAATACGATTACCGTTGGCGTCGGTTCGGTGTAGTTCACCAACGTCTTCATTGTATTTCAGCATCTCCCAGCCTTCGTAATATCGACGCAACTCCCCCTCTTTGAAGGCAAATGGGAAGCCGACAGTACATGGGAAATCAGCGGTATCCATTGCCGCCACAATCAGGTTGTAACCGCCGGGTTTTGTGCAGCGCTGCATATTCGCAATCAGCCCTGGGATGGTTTTCGCCTCCAGGAACATCAGCACCACAGTAGAAAGAATAAAATCGTATTGTCCATCAAACGTGAGGCTATTCAGATCGACAACCTGAGTACGTAAATTTTCCAGATTTTCAATGGTTTTAATGCGCTCAACGTTGGCAATGCTCATAGCATTTTTATCCCATGCGTCAACATCAAAACCATTAGCTGCAAGGTAAAGGCTATTACGACCATTGCCACAGCCCAGATCCAGCGTTTTACCCGGTTTAACCACTTTCACGGCTTCCAGAACTTCGGAATGTGTGCGGGTTAATTCATATTTATCAGTAAAGTAGTTTTCATCACGAATGATCATTCTTTGTCCTCGGATTTCATTAAAACGGCGCGCTCAGTTCTGATTAATAATTTCCCCTGCATCAGAAGCGCGAAAGTACGGATGAGCAGTAATGCGATAATAAAATTGGTAAAGATAAATAGCGGCACCGCCAGCGTATGGAAAAAACCATTATCGCTGCCGCTACCCAGATGCAAACCGGTAGTTGCCAGCGCGGATACGCCGAACGAGAAACTCCAGAATGAGGCATTAAACGGTTGCGAGAGATACCACGGCATCAGGCGCAACATGAACAGTAGTTGCAGCAGCCCATAACCGAAAAGCATTTTCGCCAGTGTGTCACCCTCGCCACCGTTAACGCTTAACCAGGCGCTACAAGCGACCAGCGCAGGGGCAAGCTGAATACCGAGCGATGTCCGCAGCGCCGTGGGTAACTCACCCGAACTACGCAGCCGTTGAAGGATCACCGGTTCAAGACTCAACCAGGAGAAGACGCCAGCGCCTAAAAAAACCAGACCGGCATCAGTGTAACCTAACGCACCACAGGCCATTGCGCTGATAAAGTTATTGGCAACAGTCGGCAAATAAAGCCCCGGTGTCGTCGCTTCTTCAGGGTGAGAACCGCGCCATAATCCGGCAGTTTGCCAGGCGGCGTAAACCAGTTGAATCACTACGCCAACGCTGAACAGACACACTGCCAACGGGCGATACCACGGCACGAAACCAATTGCTACCAGCATCGTCGTTGCCGGAAACAAACTAACAAAACTGCTCATCACCGGATGGCGCACTTCTGCCAGCACACTGTGCGGAAAGCGCACCAGCCGGGTGATAAATGCCGTGGTCAGTAATCCCCAAATGATCATCGCCAGGATCACCAGACCATCACCTAACCAGTGACTGACCTGCCAAACCTGGCTGGCATAGCGCCAGGCAAACCCCATCCCTATCGTTCCCAACACAATGCCAAAGTAGCCAGCCGGTAAATTGAGCACTTTATCGCTCTGTATCTTCTTACTCATTTTGTTTAATTTATAAAGTATATTTGAAATGCATTTTATGGAAATTTCTCAAACATAGCCAGAGTCGCAGAATTTGCTACGGTTATAGTAAGTCACCTGCGGGAAAACGCTATGCGCAAATATCGTCTCAGTGAAGAACAGCGAGCCTTTAGTTATCAGGAAGATGGCGATAAAAAGAGTGTGTTATTACGGCAGATTATTGCCGTAGCCGATTTTAACGATGTGATAACGGGAACCGCTGGCGGCTGGATCGATAGCGAAACGGCGCTGGCACAGGAGGGAAATTGCTGGATTTACGACCAGAATACCATTGCTTTTGGCGGAACGGTTGTTTCCGGTAATACGCGTATCACCGGTAGTTGCGTGCTGCGGGGGGAGGTCTACGCAACGGATAACACCTGGATCGATAATAGTGAAATCAGCCAGGGTGCACATATAAGTGACAACGTCACGATTAAAGACTCATTAATATGTGGTCAGTGTAGAATTTTTGGTCATGCCTGTATCGATCAACATTCAATGATCGTCGCCACGCAAGGGCTAACGCCCGACCACCATCTTCTGCTGCAAATTTATGATCGCGCCAGGGTTAGCACCTCGCGAGTTGTCCATCAGGCGCAAATTTATGGCGATGCCGTCGTCCGGTATGCATTTATTGAGCATCGCGCCGAAGTTTTTGATTTTGCCCGTATTGAAGGCAATGAAGAAAACAACGTCTGGCTGTGCGACTGTGCGAAAGTCTACGGTCATGCACGTGTGATTGCCGGGACAGGAGAAGATGCCATTCCCACCCTTCACTACAGTTCCCAGGTAGCGGAACATGCCACGGTAGAAGGTAATTGTGTGTTAAAGCATCATGTTCTGGTTGGTGGTAACGCCATTGTGCGTGGTGGTCCGATTCTGCTCGACGAGCACGTTATCATACAAGGTGACAGTTGCATTACAGGCGCGGTAATGATTGAAAACCATGTGGAGATAACCGACCACGCCGTCGTCGAAGCCTTTGATGGCGACACTATTCATGTACGTGGTCCAAAAGTTATTAACGGCGAGGAACGTATTACACGAACGCCTCTGGCGGGATTATTGTGAATCGATAATGCGCGCGTATATATTCACATCATCGTAAGCATCGTTAAGGAATTCAGCCTGTTTCAGACAACCTTCCAGTGTAAAACCATTACGCACGGCTACCTTGTTGCTTTGCGGATTGTCCACCCGACATTTGATCACGAAGCGTCGTAGCTCACCGATCCGGGCATAATGATGAATAAACGCCTGCAGCGCCTGAGAAATAATCCCCTGTCCCTGATGGGACTCGTCCAGCCAGTAGCCGATTTCCGCCGTTTTATTCAGCGGTTCTATACGATTAAATGAGATAACGCCGACGAGTTCATCTTCTTTGAAAATCATGAACATTTTGGCATAGCCGCGTTGATGCAACATCATATTGCCCTGCACCGTTTTTCGCGTGTCCTCTTCGCTGTGCACAAACTGCGGCCAGTTTAACGATTGTTGTAACCAGGTTTTGTTTTTACAGGTTAATTGATACAGCGGTGTGACGTGTCTTTCTTCAACGGCACATAATTCAAGTGATTCACTCACTTTAATCGTCTCGGTCATAATCCTTACATCAGTTTAAAAAGCCGCCCTGCTGGCGGCTTAGAAAGTTTACATCTCTTTGACGCTTTCCTGCTGCAGGATTTTAAGCATCTCATCCTTTAACTGTAACTTTTGTTTTTTCATGCGAACCACTTCCGCATTGTACCCTCGACCGTCAGAACCTTCCTTTCTGGCAATTTCATGATCAAGTTTATTGTGTTTATCGAACAAGGACATAAAGCGAGGATTTTCGTTTTTCAGACGGGATATTAAATCTCGGTATTCTGGAAACATACGCACTCCCTGTTAGTGGCTGACAAGGTGTATCTGAAATACACACCATCAGATTACTCATTTAGCGTAAGGAAAAATGCGAGCAGGATCGTGTTTAACCAGACGGCACCCTCCGGAAGAAGGTGCCGAAGAAAAGACGATTAATTCATCACGCGATCGTCAACATACTGACGTTTATCCAGTGCTGGTGGGAAATATTGATACAGCCATGTTTCACTGATGGCATCGCCCTGACAACGTAGATACATCCGCATATCAACCGGTTCGGTAGAGTCCGAGGTCGGATACCAGTCAAACTGAATACGATAACCATCTATTGGTTCAATGTAGAGAATTTCGATTTGCTTCGCTTCACCACTGGAAAGCGTGATGACCGGTTCAATCCCTTTCGGCGCTGCTGCTTTCAGATCACCACCGACAAAATCGACGGCGAAACGACGCGCCCATTTTTCCGGATAGTGTTCACCTGGTGCCCAGCCTTCCGGAAAACCACCCATGCCGGTACGCGTCGCCATAACTCGCGCTAATGGACAATGAACAGGAGGTTGCGCACTCCAGTACAGACGATACTGGAACGCCAGTTCGTCGCCCGCTTTAATTGCTTTCTCCGGTTGCCAGAAACAGACAATGTTATCCAGCGTTTCCCCTGTTGTCGGGATCTCCATCAAACCGATAGTGCCTTTCCCCCACTGGTTACGTGGCTCCACCCACAGACTTGGGCGTTTGTTGTACCAGCCCATGATGTCCTGATAATGGGAGAAGTCGCGATCCAGTTGCAATAAACCAAACCCTTTGGGGTTGTTGTCGGTATAGGCATTGAACTGCAATTTTTGCGGGTTATTCAGCGGACGGCAGATCCACTCACCATTACCCCGCCACATGGAAAGACGGTCGGAGTCATGGATTTGCGGATGGATGGTGTCACACATCCGACGTTCGTTAGTACCACAACTGAACATGCTGGTCATCGGCGCAATGCCCAGTTGTTTAATGTCTTTGCGCGCATACAGGTGATTCTCAACATCCATAATCACCTGGCTCTTCTCACAATGGATGGTGAACTTATAGGCACCGGTAATGCTGGCACTATCGAGCAACGCATAAACGGTAAAGGTGGTTGCACCCGGTTTTACCGTATCGAACCAGAAAGCGGTAAAGTCGGGGAACTCTTCTTTGCTGTCGGTATAAGTGTCAATCGCAAGACCACGCGCCGACAAACCATATTGATAAGTGTCATCAACAGCACGGAAATAACTGGCACCGAGGAAAGAAACTACGTCGCGGCGCGCCAGTTCTGGCGCTTTAAACACTCGGAACCCCGCAAAGCCGAGATCGCTTTGCCCTTCCAGTTGTTTGGTATCGACACCCGCATCGTTGTATTTGAATAACTCCGGGCGGAAGTGAATTTCGCGCGCCAGATGAGTTGCCGGATCGACAGAGAACATGCGCACGCGGCGACGGAATCCCATTCCCATATGGAAGAACTGAGCGTCAAGCTGGCGATTTTCAACGTTATGCCATAACGATTTTTCGGCGTCGTATTGAATGCTGTTATAGGCCTGAGGCGTCATTGTCGCCAGCGTATCGGGTAACGGACGCGGCGCGCCTCGCCACGTTTTTTGCGCTAAATCATGCGCCATTGACTGTAAAATAGAGAAGTCAAAACGCTGGGTTTGCCCGTCGGCAATGTCCGATTCTGCTGCGAACGCAGCCTGAGAAAAAAGAGAAGCAATGCCGCTAGTCCCGCACACGGCGGCCATAGCCATTGAACCTTTAATAAATCGTCTACGATCCATACCTGAAAGTGAGTCCTTCTGGTGTAGTGAATGGTCCCGCGCTGGTCGTATTCAGCGGCAAGAAAATGCTTGTTTATAACCGCTCACTCTAGACAATATTTATTAATAATCCAATTGTTAGACACAGAGAATCTGCACAAATTGGCATTTTTTTTCTGTCGATGGGAAGAGCCTGATTCGTTTGTAAAATCAGGCAAATTTTTGCAAAGTCGGATGCACCGAATTTTAAAGCAAACCACAGCGGCGTTTACTGCGTTCTTCCGCTTCCTGATAGAGCTGAAACTCATCAAACACCGGACACCCCAGCGCCTGTTCAAAAGCTTCCCGGCTGGCATTGCCGCGACTGCGCATTTGCGTTTCATTGCCCAGATTCGACTGGAAGATCCCCGCAGCACTAACCGGCAGAAAATCCTCATAAGTAATAGGTTGCGCCACGACCCAACCACGTTCGATCAAAGGTTGAGGATCATCACCGGGATGAATCGCCCGACGATGTGCCTCACCCGACGGCGTCAGGCGATAACGAAACCATGCCAATCCATGCTGTCGCATCAGAAATTCACTGTCCGGAAAGGCACTAAAGGTTTCCTGCAGATGAAGTTGGTGAGTGAGATTATCCTGTCCTGTTCCGGCATTACGCAGAAGTACATCATACAGTTGCCGTCCTTTCGGCGTTAACGCCACACCGCGTTGCTCTATCTCGCCAAAGCGCGCGGTATGCGTCCCCTGCTTTTGCCCTGCAAACATGACCGACTCTTCCAGCGCCTTAAAGCTGGTCTGGCGCAGTAAAATCGGCACCTCGCGGCGCGGCGGTCCTTCGATCAGAATTTTGGGTTCGATACCGCATTCGGGCATCATCGACTGAACTCTGTCGATATCCAGGGTACGTGGCGTCAGGTGGTTAATATGGCAGCCGTGAAAACAGACCACATCAGCAATTAGTCGATGTTCGTTATGCAATGCGCGATAGGTTTCTTCATCCACCGTTGCCGATTGATGCCAGCGAAACGTCTCCAGAGCTTCCTGCACAAACTCCCGCGCCTGTGCTTCGCTAAAGCCACCTTCCTGATCATATTCATCTAACAGTTGTCGACAACGCGGGGTAAAGATATCGCGCTGATGCAAAATCTCCGCCGCCTTCTGGCGTAAGGTTTCGTTTTCGATAAGCTCAAGGCGAAGTAATGAGGTAAAAACCCGGAAAGGATTACGCGCCAGCGAGGCATCATCGATAGGACGAAATGCCGTGGAATGTACCGGCACGCCCGCCTGCGAGAGATCGTAATAGCTCACCGGATACATCCCCATAATGGCGAATATCCGCCGTAATGTAGCAAGCTCCTGCGCAGTTCCCACACGTATCGCGCCATGACGTTCAACGTTAAGTCGCGCCAGCTCATCCGCATTAACCATTTTTTCATGCAATTGGGGATTGTTTTCCAGCACAGCCAGATTTACATCAGCTACCAGTTCCAGCAACGTACCGTACTGTGGAACTTCTTGCTGATACATGGCAGACATTGCCTGCGAAAACTGTTCCCGAATCTCATCCGCCGTGATGCTGTTCGCCATAATATCTGCCTCCAGTGGTCGATAATCTGGAGTGTAGGTAACCGCATTCACTCTGGTGTGAAGAATTTACAAACTGTGATCTCCCCGCGAAATCAGCAAAGCTGGACATTCCAAGGTAACAAAACTGCTTTAAATGTTAATAATATTTTGCAATCAGGTTATCATAATTAAACAACTTCACTTGTCAGCGGCACCGCTTCGTTTTTAACATCGCTTATGGAAAAAAATAGTCTGTTTAGTCAGCGCATCCGTTTGCGCCACCTTCATACATTCGTAGCTGTCGCACAACAAGGAACTTTGGGGCGCGCGGCTGAAACCCTTAATCTGAGCCAACCTGCGCTCTCTAAGACACTGAATGAACTGGAGCAATTGACGGGCGCTCGCTTATTTGACCGTGGACGTCAGGGCGCACAACTTACCTTACCCGGCGAGCAATTTTTAACCCATGCAGTCAGAGTGCTTGACGCCATCAACACCGCTGGTCAGGCGCTTAATCGTAAAGAAGGACTTAACAATGATGTTGTAAGAGTTGGTGCATTACCTACTGCTGCGCTGGGGATCTTGCCTTCCGTTATCGGTCAGTTTCATCAACAACAAAAAGAGACCACTCTGCAAGTCGCCACCATGAGTAACACCATGATTCTGGCCGGATTAAAAACAGGAGAAATCGATATCGGTGTTGGCCGGATGTCAGATCCTGAACTGATGACCGGGCTTAATTATGAATTGCTGTTTCTCGAATCACTGAAACTGGTTGTCCGGCCTAATCACCCACTCCTGCAGGAAAACGTGACGCTAAGTCGGGTACTGGAATGGCCTGTTGTCGTATCACCGGAAGGCACTGCACCACGCCAACATTCAGATGCGCTAGTACAGAGCCAGGGTTGTAAAATTCCTTCGGGTTGTATCGAAACGCTTTCAGCCTCTCTTTCACGTCAGCTTACGGTTGAATATGACTATGTATGGTTTGTCCCTTCTGGCGCAGTAAAAGACGATCTGCGTCATGCCACGCTGGTGGCGCTGCCTGTTTCGGGACAGGGTGCTGGCGAACCTATTGGAATACTAACACGCGTAGATGCGACGCTCTCTTCCGGCTGTCAGCTAATGATTAACGCCATTCGGAAATCAATGCCGTTCTGAAAGGTAAAGGGATCTTGAGATCCCTTCTTTAATCTTTTCACGCCGTTACCAGACTAACTGAATCCCCCGCCACTCGTTGAGCTGCCGGCGCAGATTGTTTCGTCAGACGGAATACATCTACCGCTTCAGTTAATCGCGCCGCCTGCTCTTCAAGGGATACCGCCGCCGCAGAAGCCTCTTCCACCAGTGAGGCATTCTGTTGCGTCACTTTATCCATTTCAGAAATCGCCTGACTGACTTGCGTTATGCCCCTGCTTTGCTCATCCGACGCAGCAGCTATTTCCTGCATGATATGCGTGACGCTCGCCACAGCGTCCATTATGGCACTCATGGTTTTCCCTGCTGTCGTCACCTCATTAGCTCCTTGCCCAATTAATCTGACTGATTCACTGATCAGGCCTTCAATTTCTTTCGCTGCCTGAGCGCTACGGCTGGCGAGTGTACGCACTTCACTGGCAACGACAGCAAATCCGCGCCCTTGCTCACCGGCCCGCGCGGCTTCAACGGCTGCATTGAGCGCCAGAATATTTGTCTGGAAGGCAATACTGTTGATCACGGCGGTAATTTCAGAAATTTTCTTTGAACTGCTGGAGATATCCCCCATCGTTTTCACCACGCCGGAGACCGTCTGCCCACCATCGCTGGCTTTAATGGAAGCCTCTTGCGCCAGACGGCTTGCGTAGTGGGCATTATCCGCATTCTGTTTCACTGTCACAGTGAGTTGCTCCATGCTGGCAGCGGTTTGTTCAATCGCCGCGGCCTGTTCTTCAGTGCGCGAAGAAAGGTCGGCATTGCCAGCGGAAATTTCGCTGGTGCCGCGATAAATCTCCTCCGCCCCCTGACGTACCGTCCCGACAGTCATCACCAGCGAATGCTGCATTTGCTGCAAATGACGGCTTAAACGGCCAATTTCACTGCGCCCAGAAGGTTCGTCAGCCATTGTCAGATTGCCACTGGCAATTTGTTCAATGCGTTGCGCAGCATGCTGCAGAGGTCGAATCACTATCCGACGCAAAACCATAAAGGTCATCAGCGTCATGACCAGGGCAAGCACAAACGCACCAATCATAAACATCACCCCCAGTCGAGTGCGCTGATGCGCCTGCTCCGTCAGGTGATTTGCTCTGGCACTACGTATTTCAACAGCGTTGTTTAAAATCTGGCTATAAACATTATCCAGCGATCGGATCTGCTCACTTTCATGATTAATAATCGCTTCGAACATGCCATTTTTGGCATATTTCAACATGGGTTGCAGACCTGTTATATAAGCCTGAAAACGTTGATTTAATTCAGCATCCAGAGCTTCATCATCACGTGTTTTCACACGGCGATTCTGGTAAGCGCGATAGCCTTGCTGCGACTGTTTAATCTGCAATTCTGCTTGTGCAATATTTTTTTTCATCTCTTCCATTTCTGCGATCCGACTCGCCGCCCCGGCCTGAATCATATTGATTCGGGCTGAACGCAAAAAATCAGAGCTATTTGCTAACCCCGTGCGAATCTGGATCTCGGCGGTGACATCTCGCTGATCGCGGTCAGCCTGCCAGAGAAAATATCCAGCCAGGGCTGAACTCAAAGCAAAAAGAAATAATATGCCGCCAAGAATGCAGGCAAATAACGGAACCAATCTGATGTGATGTAAAAAGCCTGAGCGGTGTGAGGATGTTGTATTCATGACCGTGGTCTCTCTTCCAGGTTTACTCCCGATAGAGGGTCATCGGCAATTGACGGTAATTGCTTACTGCCAAAAACCTGTTCATATCACATTTTTACAACAATTATTGCGATGAGAGATTATTACCGCCGGAATGAAGAAACCGGGAATCAGAAGGACGAAGGCCCCGATCGATAATGCTATCAACCGAGGCCAACGAATGAACCACACAATTCGGATGTTAGCCTCTTACCCGCCATCCGGCAAAGAGAAAGGCTATGAAGCGCCCCCTGGTGGCGTGTCTGCTCATTATTTGTTTCACAATACTGGCATTCACACTCCTGACCCGACAAACGCTCTATGAACTGCGGTTCCGGGACGGTGAAAAGGAGGTGGCAGCCTCATGGCCTGCACGCCCAGGTAAGGGCAGCGCAGGGAGTTTTCCCCGCGTATCTGGCTGGCAGGTTCATTTTC
This sequence comes from Escherichia sp. TW09308, assembly GCF_000208565.1. Classification (NCBI taxonomy): domain Bacteria; kingdom Pseudomonadati; phylum Pseudomonadota; class Gammaproteobacteria; order Enterobacterales; family Enterobacteriaceae; genus Escherichia; species Escherichia sp. TW09308. The sequence goes on from NZ_AEME01000001.1 coordinate 660,192, forward strand.
TCATGGCACCCCTTTTTACTTTTCAGTTAGTGCACGTTTTTTTCGATGCGCTGATAGAACCATCGTTACAGACAAATTTGCCGCCAGCAGTGCAGTGAGAGATCCCCCCTTTCGAACCGGAACAAGGTTTTCGCCCTGCATCAGCATAAAAAGACATCAGTAATCCTATCAGTAAAATAAATGACAACTTCTTCATATAACCTCCATGGTTTGCCGAATCTTATGTTCGGTACAAAAGTTATACGCCGGACAGTTTTTATTTCACTTAGGGAGATCAAAGATTGGATTGGGGGAAATTGAGTAACGCTCTTAATAGAAAGATAATTTGATTAAATATTGGCCAGACAAACATATAAACACGAATTCTGGTTTTATTTGTCATACAAATAAATATAATAGGTGCTTCCGATGTAGACCCGTATTCTTCGCCTGTACCACGGGTCTGGTTTAGTACAGGCGTTTTCTTTTACTGTTGTCAGGAACGCTTACGCGGCATCATGCGCAGAAGCGTATTGTCCTTCCAGAAATAGTGGTGCGCCAATGCAGCAGCGGCATGCAACCCAATAACGAAATACCCCAGATTTGCCAGCGTTTCATGCCACGATTTTAAGGTATCTACCAGATCGAAATTGGCCTCTGATGCATGAGGCATCATCACACCAAACGCAAACCACGGATTGCCACGGTTATACATCATCACCATGCCAATTATCGGCAGTGCGATAAACAGCAAGTAAATGACCAGATGCCCGAGATGCGCAAGCCCCGTCATCATTGGCTTTGGTTTAGGCACAATTGGTGGCGTTGGATATTTCAGTCTTAGCACGAGACGAAGCACCATCAGTACGAAAATCGAAATGCCACAGGAAACATGGATCATGTTGATAACCGGTCGATCGGCTCGCGGGAAAAATCCACGAAACTCCATCGCACAGTAAGCTGCGATAACCAGTAAAAAGACCAGCCAGTGAATACCGATTTGTAACTTTGAGTATTTATTTTCCATAACATTTCCTGATTTAAAACAATTTATTGTTAACATAACCAGCTTTTCTCAAAATTTCATTAAATATTGTTCACCCATTTTCAGTAGGTTACGTTTCACTGCGAGAATGTAGATTGCTCATCCCACCATCCTGGTCTAAGCCTGGAAAGGATTAATTTTCACCCACGAGTTCCTGACAGGAGAAAACCATGAGTAAAGTTGGTATTAACGGTTTTGGTCGTATCGGTCGACTGGTATTGCGTCGATTACTGGAGGTCAAAAGCAATATAGATGTTGTCGCCATTAATGATCTCACATCCCCGAAAATTCTCGCCTACTTGCTAAAACACGATTCAAACTACGGCCCGTTCCCCTGGAGCGTTGATTTCACTGAAGATTCACTTATTGTCGATGGCAAAAGTATTGCGGTTTACGCCGAAAAAGAGGCGAAAAATATTCCGTGGAAAGCGAAAGGTGCAGAAATCATTGTTGAATGTACCGGCTTTTATACATCCGCAGAGAAATCGCAGGCACATCTGGATGCTGGCGCGAAGAAGGTGTTAATTTCCGCCCCTGCCGGTGAAATGAAAACCATCGTTTATAACGTCAATGACAACACGCTGGATGGCAACGACACCATTGTTTCCGTGGCGTCCTGCACCACCAACTGTCTTGCGCCGATGGCCAAAGCACTCCATGACAATTTTGGAATAGAAGTCGGCACGATGACGACGATTCATGCCTATACCGGCACCCAGTCACTGGTGGATGGTCCGCGTGGTAAAGATCTACGCGCTTCACGTGCGGCGGCAGAAAATATTATTCCCCATACAACGGGCGCAGCAAAAGCTATTGGTCTGGTGATCCCGGAACTGAGCGGTAAACTGAAAGGCCATGCACAGCGTGTACCGGTAAAAACGGGTTCTGTCACCGAGTTGGTGTCTATTCTCGGTAAAAAAGTGACTGCCGAAGAAGTGAACAATGCACTTAAAAAGGCGACAAACAATAACGAATCATTTGGTTATACCGATGAAGAAATAGTCTCTTCCGATATCATTGGTAGCCATTTTGGTTCGGTGTTTGATGCCACCCAAACGGAAATTACCGCCGTGGGCGATTTGCAACTGGTAAAAACAGTCGCCTGGTACGACAACGAATATGGCTTTGTCACCCAGCTTATTCGCACCCTGGAAAAATTCGCCAAACTCTGACAGATACAGGCGAAGGAAAATGCCTCCGCCTGTTTTACACATTACGACTGTAAATAAACGACCTGGGTTTGCAGGTATTCATGCAAACCATGTTTACCATCCGCACCGCCAATACCCGACTTACGCCATCCGGCGTGGAAACCTTGCATCGCTTCAAAGTTTTCACGATTGATGTAGGTTTCACCGAACTTCAACCCTTTGATGGCTTTCATCGCGACGTTCAGATTTTGAGTATAAATCGACGAGGTCAGGCCGTAATCGCTGTCGTTAGCCATGGCGATAGCGTGTTCCAGCGTATCGAAAGCGACAACAGGCAGCACCGGGCCAAAGGTTTCTTCGTGCATAATTGACATTTCCTGGCGAACATCCAGCAATATTGTCGGCGGATAATAGTACCCTTTCCCCGCTACCGCTTTGCCACCAAGCGCCACTCTCGCGCCCTCTTCTACAGCACGAGCCACTTTCTGCTCAACCTTTTCCAACGCCGCGGCGTTAATCAATGGCCCCATTGCAATGTCGTTGCGTTCAGAAGGATTGCCAAACCGCACCGCCTGCATCGCTTCACCAAGTCGGTTAACAAACTGATCATAAATGCCTTTCTGTACATAAACACGTTCAGCGCAGTTGCACACTTGCCCACTATTAATGACTCGTGAATCAACGATGGCTTTGACTGCCAGTTCAATATCAGCGTCATCCATCACAATAGCGGGCGCTTTGCCGCCCAGTTCCAGACACACTTTGGTGATATTTTTCGCCGCAGTTGCCATGATTTTCTCCCCGGCGGCGACGCTGCCCGTCATACTGACCATTGCGACCTTCGGGTTACCCGCCAGTTCCTGACCCACTGTTTCACCGCGCCCCAGCACAAGGTTAAACACGCCGCGTGGAAGGCCAATTTCATCGACGATTTTGGCGAAAGCAATTGCGTTATTTGGTGTAAATTCGCTCGGTTTAATGACGATGGTATTGCCGGTGAGCAGAGCGGGTGCCATTTTGCGGGCAATCAGGAAGAACGGGAAATTCCACGGCAGAATACCGGTGGTCACGCCAAGCGCACGTTTAAAGAGAAGAATATTCTCTCCCGGGCGATCGCTTTGAATAATCTCACCCTCGTAGCGCCGCGCCCACTCCGCCATATAATCAATATAGTCCGCCGTGAAAGCCACTTCGACTTCAGCCAGTTGCTGGACTTTGCCCCCTTCCTCGACAATCAGTGCACTGATTTCACTGGCGCGTTCGCGGATCCCGGCAGCGATTTTGCGTAACCAACTGGCGCGCTCAATGGCAGGCAATGCTTCCCATTCTGGTTGGGCGCGTTCTGCAGCATCGATTGCCTTACGGGCATCCTCAGCCTGACCATCAGGAATACGGGAAATAACCGTCTCTGTTGCAGGGTTTACAACATCAATCCATGCATCTCCATGCCAGGTAACAAACTGTCCATCGATATACATAGGATGTTGAACGGGTACTGACATGGGCGACTCCTGTGATTATTGTGTTTTTATTTAGTAAATATATTGTTAATAAACATCAATCATTGCGGAAACGGCATCGTGGAAGGACGAATCTGTGAAGGGCTTCATAAAAACAGGTGTGAAAGGAATAAAAGGCAGAAGTAAAAGTAAAGAATCATGCCCGTTTGCCAACGGTTTTTCACAAACGGGCAATTTTTAACGTAGCGAACGACTTTCCATCGCTTCAATAAGTACAGCGTCGTGTTTCAGCGTCTGCCATGCCTGGGCGACTTCTACAGGAAAATCAACGTGAACGATAAAATCACGTCCGCGGGGGCCATAACCGTCGCTATCATCACGCAAACGTGGTAGCTCACCAGTAAGTAGCGATAAATAACGTTCAACTGGCCATAATCCTTCCAGTTGATTAACAAATGCGACACTGTCTGCGTTATTCCCCACTTGTGGTACGAATCCTGGATAACTTAACCAGCGAGGTGCATCGGGATTATCAGCAGTAATACGGCGGAACGTCGCCATCGTGCGCCGCTGCATGGTGGGATCCTGCACAACGATAGCCGTGTGAATGCGCTCTGTGGCCTGATTCAATAACGCGACGCTGAAGCGGGCGTTTTCACCGCAGTTCGTTGACTGGTCTTCAATCCAGATTTTTTCATGGGGAATATGCCAGAACTGATGGGCAATATCTGCAAGGATGGTGGCTTCTGCCCTGCCCGTGGTACGAATGGTGTTGTAATGTGGATGCTGTGCGACAGCACTATATAAAAAGGTTGTCGAGTGACCGATACCACCGCTGATCAGTAATGGAATTTGCTGATCGCGGGCAATCTTGCATGCAGCGTCGATAGTGGGAATAACAGCGTTACCTGCGAGGATCACGCAATCAGCCTGATACGGCACCCCACCAGAGAAATCATCCTGCGCCAGCCATCGACCAATAACGTTTATGGCATCTATAGTTGTCGCTGAAAGCGTCGGAAACGGGTTAATGTTCATGGTCCCTCCTTCTCGTTCCCTTAAGAATACTGCGTGAGATAATAATGAGAAGCGGAGCACTCTGAAAGGAAGACGTTGTATTTTCCCTATCCTCCTTCGTAAGCCTGATATTTGTTTTACTCATACTGTATTTGAGGAAAGACTGTTGATAAAAATTCAGCAAAATCGTTCAATGTTGCGATAGAGTGAATCCTTCAGATCTTATAAAGAAAAAAACCGGCAGCACACGCTTACCGGGTTTTAGATTCATCAGCCAAATAACAGCCGTTAACCGCTAATCTGCTCCATCGCCTGCAAAATACGTTTATCCGATATCGGATACGGCGTACCAAGTTGTTGGGCGAAGTAACTGACGCGCAGTTCTTCAATCATCCAACGGATCTCTTTCACGTCTTCATCCTCACGACGCGCTGGCGGCAGTTTGTTGAACCATTGTTGCCATGCCTGCTGGACGTTTTCGACTTTCAGCATTTGGGCACGATCACGATGCGGATCAACCGCCAGTTTCTCCAGGCGTTTTTCAATCGCCTGCAAATAGCGCAGCGTATCGCCCAGCCGTTTGAAGCCGTTACCGGTGACAAAACCGCGATACACCAGACCGCCCATTTGTGCTTTGATGTCAGAAAGCCCCAGCGCCATCGTCATATCAACACGCCCTTTCAGACGTTTGTTGATGTTGAACACTGCCGTGAGGATTTGCTCGACCTGCTTCGCAATATCCACCACGGTATCGTTCAGTTCGGCACGCACTTTTTCATGTAGCGCAGTAAAACCCTCTTCCGTCCAGACCGGGCCACCGTTGGCGTCGATTAATTTATCCACACCGCAGGAGATACAGTCATCGATCAGCTCCAGCACTTTGCCATACGGGTTAAAGTACAGCCCCAGCTTGGCTTTATTCGGCAACTTCTCATGCAGATATTTGATCGGTGAAGGAATATTCAGCAACAGTAGACGGCGCAGACCGTTCCACATTGCTTGCTTCTGCTCCAGTGGATTATCAAACAATTTGATCGCCACGCTGTCACGTTCATCCACCAGCGCAGGCCACGCTTTCACTTTGTAATTGCCGCGCTTCTGCTCGTAGCTTTCCGGCAATTGACCAAAGCTCCAGATATGCAGGCCGCTCTGCTCGATACCGTCATCAGCGACCGCAGACAGTGTTTCCTGCACTTTGCCTTTCAGCGCCTCTTTCAGTTCCTGTAATGAGCGCCCTTCTTTCAACTTCTTGTTTTTGTCGTCCACCACGCGGAAAGTAATTTTCAGGTGATCGGGCACCTGATCCCAGTGCCAGTCTTCGCGGTCAACGGTAACGCCGGTCATGCGGCGCAATTCACGTTCAAGACTGTCGAGCAACGGTAGTTCCAGTGGCGTCACGCGGCCTAAAAACGCTTCGGCGTAGTTTGGCGCAGGCACAAAATTACGACGTACCGGTTTTGGCAGCGATTTAATCAGCGCAATCACCAGTTCACGACGTAATCCAGGAATTTGCCATTCAAAGCCGCGCTCTTCCACCTGGTTGAGCAACGGCAGCGGAATATGCACGGTCACGCCATCAGCGTCCGCACCTGGCTCAAACTGATAACTTAAACGCAGCTTGAGATTGCCCTGATGCCAGAAGTTCGGGTAATCCAGCTTGCTGATTTTTTCCGCACCTTCTTTGATCAACATGCTCTTTTCAAAGTTGAGCAAATCAGGCGTTTCGCGGCTAACCTTTTTCCACCAGTTGTCGAAGTGGCGCGAAGAGATCACATCATGGCTAATGCGCTGGTCGTAAAATTCAAACAGCGTCTCGTCATCTACCAGAATATCGCGACGACGTGATTTGTGTTCCAGCTCTTCCACTTCTGCCCGCAGTTTCAGGTTTTCACGGAAGAAAGCGTGACGTGTCTGCCAGTCACCTTCTACAAGTGCATGGCGGATAAAGAGTTCACGGCACAACGCAGGATCAATCTGGCTGTAGTTAACCTTACGCGCGGCGACAATCGGCAACCCATAAACGGTGACTTTTTCCGTCGCCATCACTGCGCCCTGCGCCCGTTCCCAGTGCGGTTCACTGTAGGTGCGTTTGATCAAATGTTGGGCAACCGGCTCTACCCATTCCGGATCGATGCGTGCCGCAATGCGCCCCCACAGGCGGCTGGTTTCTACCAGTTCCGCCACCATCACCCACTTTGGCGGCTTTTTGAATAAACCAGAACCAGGGAAGATAGAGAAACGCGCGTTACGTGCGCCGGTATATTCCTGTTTATCCGCATCTTTCATGCCGATATGTGAAAGCAAACCGGCCAGTAATGCGATATGAATTTCGCGATACTCCGCCGGTTCACTGTTTACCGGAATGCCGAGTTCTTTCACCACCTGGCGCAACTGAGTGTAGATGTCCTGCCATTCGCGCACGCGCAGATAGTTGAGATATTCAGTGCGGCACAAGCGACGGAAGGCGTTTGAAGAGAGCGCCTTTTGCTGCTCACCGAGATAATTCCACAAATTCACAAACGCCAGGAAGTCGGACTCTTTATCGTGGAAACGACGATGTTTTTCATCCGATGCCTGTTGTTTGTCCATCGGGCGTTCACGAGGGTCCTGAATGGAGAGCGCGGAAGTGATAATCATCGCTTCCCTTACACAGCCATGTTTCTGCGCTTCCAGCACCATGCGTGCCAGACGCGGGTCAACCGGTAACTGTGATAACTGACGACCAAGTGGTGTCAGTTTATATGCGGTTTGTTGTTCGTCGGTGGTGATTGCACCTAACTCCTCCAGCAGGCGCACACCATCCTGAATATTGCGTTTATCCGGCGCTTCAACAAACGGAAACGCAGCGATATCGCCCAGCCCCAGGGCGGTCATCTGTAAGATAACCGACGCCAGGTTGGTACGCAGAATTTCCGGATCGGTAAACTCCGGACGAGAAAGGAAATCGTCTTCCGAATAAAGACGAATACAGATCCCTTCTGATACGCGTCCGCAACGGCCTTTACGCTGATTGGCTGAAGCCTGCGAAATTGGCTCAATCGGTAGACGCTGCACTTTGGTGCGATAGCTGTAGCGGCTGATGCGCGCCGTACCTGGGTCGATCACGTATTTAATACCCGGCACAGTCAGCGAGGTTTCCGCGACGTTAGTCGCCAGCACAATGCGCCGCCCGCTGTGTGACTGGAAGACGCGATTTTGTTCGCTGTTTGAAAGCCGCGCATAAAGCGGCAATATTTCCGTATGGCGTAAGTTCAGCTTGTTCAGCGCATCGGCGGTATCGCGAATTTCCCGCTCGCCGCTCATAAAGATCAAAATGTCGCCGGGGCTTTCCTGGCTCAATTCGTCTACGGCATCGAAAATCGCCTGTAACTGGTCGCGCTCGGTATCATCCGCTTCTTCAACTATTGGTCGATAACGCACTTCTACCGGATAAGTTCGACCCGAGACTTCGATAATCGGTGCATTGTTAAAGTGGCGAGAGAAGCGTTCCGGATCGATGGTCGCGGAAGTGATGATGACTTTCAGATCCGGGCGACGTGGCAACAGCTCTTTCAAATAACCGAGCAGGAAATCAATGTTCAGGCTGCGTTCGTGCGCTTCGTCAATGATGATGGTGTCGTACTGCATCAGCAGGCGATCCTGCTGGATTTCCGCCAGCAGAATACCGTCGGTCATCAGCTTGACCATCGTGTTATCACTGACGTGATCGCTGAAACGGACTTTATAACCGATGCAGCCACCCGGTTCGGTCTGCAACTCTTCCGCAATACGGTTCGCCACGGTACGGGCTGCCAGTCGACGAGGCTGGGTATGGCCAATCAGCCCTTTAATCCCGCGCCCCAGTTCCATACAGATTTTCGGCAACTGCGTCGTTTTACCGGAACCTGTTTCTCCGGCGACAATCACCACCTGGTGGTCACGGATCGCTTCGAGAATGTCCTGTTTTTTCTGGCTAACCGGCAAATTGTCCGGATAAGTAATCTCCGGACGCGCCGCTTCACGTAGCAGGACTTTCCCTGCCGCCTGGTCAATTTCTTTTGCCATCTCCTGGAAAATGGCCTGTTGTGCATCAGGATTTTTAACCTTCTTCACCCCATGCAGACGGCGGGAAAAACGCAGTCTGTCACGCAGCATTAACGAATCCAACCGCTGCTGTAAGGCGTTAAAGGTCAATTTTTGTTGTTCTGTCATAACGTTAAAGGGCAGCGTTGTGCCTGATTAATTTTCTTTTAAATGATAGATATAGAGTACCACATCGCGGCTTTTTATGTGTTGTTCAATAAATTCGAACATAGACTTCGATATATTGCGCTATCTCTGTGGCAGGATTGTGAATAAAGTGTCAACAAGCAACAGGGCATCGCCCATTCAAACATCTATAAGGAAACACCATGAGCAAGGTATTAGTTCTTAAATCCAGCATCCTGGCAGGGTACTCTCAGTCTGGTCAGTTGTCTGATTATTTTGTTGAACAGTGGCGTGAAAAGCACACTGCTGATGAAATCACCGTCCGCGACCTGGCTGCAAATCCGGTTCCGGTGCTGGATGGCGAACTGGTTGGTGCTCTGCGTCCGAGTGACGCGCCGCTGACTCCGCGCCAGCAGGAAGCCCTGGCACTGTCTGATGAACTGATTGCCGAGTTGAAAGCGCATGACGTTATCGTGATTGCAGCACCGATGTACAACTTCAACATCTCTACTCAGTTGAAAAACTATTTTGACCTGGTTGCGCGTGCAGGCGTTACTTTCCGCTACACCGAGAACGGTCCTGAAGGTCTGGTAACCGGTAAAAAAGCCATTGTTATTACCAGCCGTGGCGGTATCCATAAGGATGGGCCTACAGACCTGGTAACCCCGTATCTTTCTACGTTCCTTGGCTTTATCGGCATTACTGACGTGAACTTTGTCTTTGCTGAAGGTATCGCTTACGGGCCGGAAATGGCAGCAAAAGCGCAGGCAGACGCTAAAGCGGCAATTGACGCAATTGTTGCAGCATAAGTTTTAAGAAGCCTACCGCGAGTGCGGGAGGCTTTTTTACTTAACTCGCCTTTTTCGCAATACTGTCCAGCGTTGCCAACACATCATCAGGTAGCGCTAATTCCCCCACTGCCATATTCTCCCGTAAATGCGCAACGGAAGACGTTCCCGGGATCAGCAAAATATTCGGTGAACGTTGCAACAGCCACGCCAGCGCCACCTGCATCGGTGTCGCATTAAGACTTGCTGCGACATCAGAGAGCGTGGAGGATTGCAGTGGCGTAAAGCCCCCGAGCGGGAAGAACGGCACATATGCAATGCCATCGCGAGCCAAAGAATCAATTAATTCGTCATCCGCACGATGGGCAATGTTGTATTCGTTTTGCACGCAAACAATTTCTGTAATCTTGCGCGCCTCTGCAACCTGCGTTGGTGTTACGTTGCTCAGGCCAATATGTTTTACCAGCCCTTGTTGTTGCATCTCAGCCAGCACGATCAGGCTGGCTTCAATCGACCCTTCCGCCGGGCCATGTCCATCGTCAGGCATCACCCGCAGGTTCACCACATCCAGCACGTCCACCCCCAGATTTCGCAGGTTATCGTGCACCGCTTTTTTCAGTTCTGCAGGAGAGAATGCCGGCAACCAGGAGGCGTCCTCACCGCGGCGAGCGCCAATTTTGGTGACGATAGTCAGGTCATCGGAATAAGGATGTAACGCTTCGCGGATAATCTGATTGGTAACGTGTGGACCATAAAAGTCGCTGGTATCAATGTGATTGACGCCCAATGCCAGTGCCTCACGCAGCACGGTAATCGCGACATGGCGATCTTTCGGTGGGCCGAATACACCAGGTCCTGCCAGTTGCATCGCGCCGTAACCGAGACGGTTAACGGATTTTGTACCGAGAGTAAATATGTTGCTGCTCATAACACCCTGCCCTGTAATAAAGCGGATTAAGAAAAATCAGTATAGAAATGAACGGAAAGTGAATAAATGACTATTGAATGCGGATGCGTAAAAACGAGCGCCAACAAGCAAAAACAGCGCCGCAATCAGTCTGGCGGAGGTCTGTAGGTATAATTTGTACCGTTTTGAACGGTAACTGATCTTTCTGAATACGAAATTAATTACCGCTGCTTTACGTTTTTTATTTTTGCAGCCATTTCCCATTAATCCCCTGCACATATTCTCCCGGTTTAGCGCGAGCGACCAGTTTCTGCCCTGCCAGTTTTGCAATCTCCTCAGTTGAGACATTATTTTGTCTGGCCAGTTGCTGATAACTCAGCGCACGAGCTTTATTAATATCGTTTACCAATGCCTGCGTTTCGTCATCCGTTTTCAGTGCCATCAGATAACCATTAAATGTTTCGCCTACCCGCCCCTGACTTCTGGCTTCATTCAGGGTTAACGCCATCGCACTGCTGCTCATCAGGCAAACAGTCCACACCATTATCAGTAATGTTCTTTTCATCATTACCTCAAAAAAGATCGCTACGGGTTTTGAGCAAGTCTTCAACGTCCTTATCTGCTTTTATGATGATCTCATGCTCAATTTTAACGTTCATATTAATGGTGATTGGCTCTTTCGGAGCAGCCACTTCAATGCGCGGCGTGCAACCAAGCAACATAAAAGAGGACGCGAACGCGGTTATCATTATTTTCATTATTTTTCCTCACACTCATTTCCTGATGGGCAACCCGTTTTCGGGAGTCGGGCATTCTGTTCCAGCCACGCCTGGAGATTATCGCCAAAGCGTAAGCTGCGCCATAACGTAAAAATATTCTCTTCGTGGCTGTAATTAAGATTCACCGTGCCCGTTTTACCATCAACCCGGCTATTACCGCTGATCGTTGCCTGCATGGTTAACACACCGAGATTATCCAGATTAATTTTTGTCGATGAACGGCTAATTTCCATATAGCGCAACCAGTTGATTGCAGTCCCTGCGGTCATATTGTCTTTTGCTACTGCATCCGCCGTGTCTTTATCCAGGCGCAAGGTCATGGGGCCTGCGTTTGCCAGCCAGCCATCTTTCACAATCCATTTTTCATTATTAAGCCATAGCGGCAATGCCCCACTGAATGCCCCTGACATAGCGAATTGCTTTGGATTGATGGCGCTAACCAGTTCACTGGAAGAGAGATTATTCAGCCGTAACAGCGCCGGATCGTGCTGCGGCATACGTAATTGTTTCATCAGCACGTTACCACCTAAAACATCAACACTCACATCAGTCAGTAGCAAGGGTTCGTCTTCGGTCCACGGATAACGCCCCTGAAGATCGGCAGTAATATTTTTTGCCGTCACCAGGTTAACCACTTCAGCAATACGTAATGACACAGGTCGCCGCGTTCCCAGGTGCCACGCACCGTCGGCAAAACGGAACGGTAGTACAAAGTCGACACCGTTGACCTGGTTATCTGGCATCCACGCGCTGCCACCTTTCAACACGCCATGCCCCCCTGCACGGAAGCCCTGCTCAGGCGCGGCAGAAAACGCCACCTGGGCATACAGTTCACCATCGCGTAGATTCATCTTCCAGTCTGGCGGGATCAGCGGCTGGAATACGGTCAGCGATTGTTTAGGCCACCAGGCATTGCCGCGCAGGCGAATACCGTCCCAGCGGCCATTCACCCGTACCGGGCCAATCTCACCAGCATGTAAATCCCCTTTGAAGAGGAAATACGTCGGATCGCGTCCATCGACACTAAATTTTAAGGTTGATGGCGGTAACACACTACCGCCTGTGAAAAGCGTTTGTCCTGCATCCAGCGAAAGCGCACCACTAAAAGACGGATTCTGGGCGTCACGCACCCAGATAACGGGTTTATCAAGAATTAAGCGCGGCGTTTCTACTGTCATCGTGCCATATTGCAACTGATCGAACCCGGTCGAGAGGTCGGTAAGCGTAATCGTGCTGTTATGCCACTCACCTTTTCCTGCGACATCCCAGGTGGCATTCATTGGGGTAAAACTGCCTTTGCCCCAGTAACGCCACTGCCAACGCCCTGCATCCGGGAGAAAATCATTCGCCTGACCATCCATATGCAGCACAAAGTCGCCCAGTTCATTTTCATGGGCCTGCAAAATGGCCTGCAAGCGACCGTCAACACCATGTTGAGTGACTTTTACCCCCGCTAAAGGCCAGCGAATTTCATCGATGTCCAGTGAATCGATGATTCTTCCCTTTGAACGTAATAACGCGCCTGGTTCAAAGGCCAGCGTTGGGTCAGTCAGACTTCCGCTTAGCTGTGCCGGTAAGCGGGCATACAGAATGAGATCAGCCTGTTTTGCTTCACCGGTCAGTTGCAGTGGCATCTGACTGTTATCCATGCTCAATTTTCCTGGGCCAAAATTAAGCACCGCATTGCCTTTCCCTGCTTGCCCCTGGGTCAGCACACTCAGGCGTCCACTGACCAACGCGTTCTCAAGCCCGGCCTGCCAGTTATCGACTTTAACACCCAATCGCCCACTCAGGGGAAAACCTTCATACGGCCAGCTCCAGCGACCATCGCTGACCGTCAATTGCTGACGGGTAATTTGCCACGGCAAATCGAGCAATGGATCGCCGTTATCCCGTGTCATCACAAGCAATTGCCCGCTATTTTCCTGCCACTCCAGTTCAGCATCCACCAGTGACGGTTCCTGTGGCAAGTTCAAGGTCGCGGTAGCATGGCCACTGACAGGAAGCCCATCCGGCACCAGCGGCATGGTAAATTCCCCTACCAGTTTTACCGGCGGCTGATTTTCAAACGCGGCGACATCCAGTTCGCTGACTGTAAGTTGTTGCCCTTTAAGCTGGCCTTGAAATTTAACTTTTTCGCCCTGATAACGCAGTTGCTGGATATCAGAGGTCAACGAGAGAGAGAGTTTTCCCTGCCATTCCTGCCAGGGCGAAAGGATCAGTTTATCAATATTGATCCAGGTGTTAGGCAGCATGGATTGCCACTGCGCAAGGGTTTTCGGCGCTGCCGGAGAGGGCTCTTCCTGTGGCAATTTTGCCAGGCAAGCAGAGTCAAGCTCCACTGTGCCAACGTTCAATAACCAGCGGCTGGGGTGTGAAAGGCTGGCATTGGTGATATGCGCCAACTGGCAATCCGCCACCAGATAACGGAGATCGGGAATAATTAAACCTTTACGCGTGATGCGCGGGCTTTCATCTAATGCAATGCGTGTACCGAGCGGCAGCCAGATACCCGCCAGCGTAGGAACCCACAGCCCGAGCGTCATCAGCAGCGTTAACGGCACAAGAATAATCAGTAATAACAGCGCGAGAACGGCTTTATATTTACCCAACATGGGTAGTTAATATCCTGATTTAGCGAAAAATTAAGCATTCAATACCGGTATTGTGGCATGTTTAACCGTTCAGTTGAAGGTTGCGCCTACACTAAGCATAGTTGTTGATGGATTTTTCAATATCACCACAGCTTTCAATTATATTTGAATTTTTGTAAAATATTTTTAGTAGCTTAAACGTGATTCAACATCACTGGAGAAAGTCTTATGAAACTCGCCGTATATAGCACAAAACAGTACGACAAGAAGTACCTGCAACAGGTGAACGAGTCCTTTGGCTTTGAGCTGGAATTTTTTGACTTTCTGCTGACAGAAAAAACCGCCAAAACCGCCAATGGCTGCGAAGCGGTATGTATTTTCGTAAATGATGACGGCAGCCGCCCGGTGCTGGAAGAACTGAAAAAGCACGGCGTTAAATATATCGCCCTGCGCTGTGCCGGTTTCAACAACGTTGACCTCGACGCGGCAAAAGAGCTGGGGCTGAAAGTAGTCCGTGTTCCAGCCTACGATCCGGAAGCCGTCGCTGAACACGCTATCGGTATGATGATGACGTTGAACCGCCGTATTCACCGCGCGTATCAGCGTACCCGTGACGCCAACTTCTCTCTGGAAGGCCTGACTGGCTTTACCATGTATGGCAAAACGGCAGGTGTTATCGGCACCGGTAAAATCGGCGTAGCGATGCTGCGTATTCTGAAAGGTTTCGGTATGCGTCTGCTGGCGTTCGATCCATACCCAAGTGCGGCGGCGCTGGAGCTCGGCGTGGAATATGTCGATCTGCCGACCCTGTTCTCTGAATCAGACGTTATCTCCCTGCACTGCCCGCTGACGCCGGAGAACTACCACCTGCTGAATGAGGCGGCGTTTGATCAGATGAAAAACGGCGTAATGATCGTCAACACCAGTCGTGGCGCATTGATTGATTCCCAGGCGGCAATTGAAGCGCTGAAAAACCAGAAAATTGGCTCGCTGGGGATGGACGTGTATGAGAACGAACGCGATCTGTTCTTTGAAGATAAATCCAACGATGTGATTCAGGATGACGTGTTCCGTCGTCTGTCTGCCTGCCATAACGTACTGTTTACCGGGCACCAGGCTTTCCTGACGGCAGAAGCTCTGACCAGTATTTCCCAGACTACGCTGCAAAACTTGAGCAATCTGGAAAAAGGCGAATCCTGCCCGAACGAACTGGTTTAAACATGCAGCTCCCCTGCAAATCAGGGGAGCTTATTCAGATAATCCCCAAAGATCTTTCATCCACTATTCTTACAATAAGTTTTGTTGAACGGATAAGACGCCCCAGCGTTGCATCCGGCAATCAGCACCTGATTTATACCTTAAGTTGAGAACTAAAATGAAGAAAGTTGCCGCGCTAGTCGCACTAAGCCTGCTGATGGCGGGATGTGTAAGTAATGACAAAATTGCTGTAACGCCAGAACAGTTACAGCATCACCGGTTTGTACTGGAAAGTGTTAACGGTCAACCTGTTGCCAGCGATAAAAACCCGCCAGAAATCAGCTTTGGGGAAAAGATGATGATTTCCGGCAACATGTGTAACCGCTTTAGCGGAGAGGGTAAACTTTCGGGCGGAGAACTGAAAGTTAAAGGACTGGCAATGACCCGCATGATGTGTGCCAACCCACAGCTTAACGAACTCGATCACACCATCAGCGAAATGCTGAAAGAAGGTGCGCAGGTAGATCTGACCGCCAACCAGTTGACGCTGGCAACCGCGAAACAGACATTAACTTATAAACTGGCAGATTTGGTCAATTAGTAGCTGCCACAGCTTCCGGCGGCAAGCGACTGTTCGCTGCAGCGTTTGCCGTTAGGTAATGCACACATCCCAATAGCCGTTCCGTCAAGTTGACGGGCAACGGATAGCGAACCACCAATCATTGCGCAATTTGCTTCACCGCTACTGGACATGGACGCTTTTAAACCAGGCGCCACATGCGCCGCGGTTGCCTGCTGAACAGGTTCACTACTACACGCAGACAACAATAAAGCGGCACACCCTACCCACAACGCTGCTCGCATCTTTACTTCCTCTAATCTTTAAGCCAAACGACACCGCCCTAAATAATAGGCAGCCCAGGCGGTTACGTCGAGAACTACTATGTGTGTTGCAACGCATTGTTACTTTTTTATCGCTATTTTTTGCCCGGTGCTTGATCGAAACATTCATTATGCGGATATGGGGGACACAAAAGCGAAAATGCAACAGAAAGCCATTTGCTAAAATTGAGAGATAACTACTGGGCGCGCAGCTTTTTCGTGTGCCCCTCATTTGCGCAATGTAAGGGTGTCGTATGATCACAATTGACGGTAATGGCGCGGTAGCTTCGGTGGCATTTCGCACCAGTGAAGTTATCGCCATCTACCCTATTACCCCGAGTTCCACGATGGCAGAACAGGCTGATGCCTGGGCCGGAAACGGCTTGAAAAACGTGTGGGGAGATACACCTCGCGTAGTTGAAATGCAGTCCGAAGCTGGCGCTATCGCGACTGTGCATGGCGCTTTGCAAACGGGCGCACTCTCTACATCGTTTACATCATCGCAGGGTTTGTTGCTGATGATTCCGACATTGTACAAACTGGCGGGCGAACTGACACCGTTTGTACTGCATGTGGCGGCGCGAACCGTCGCTACTCATGCGCTCTCTATTTTTGGCGATCATTCAGATGTGATGGCGGTGCGCCAGACCGGTTGCGCCATGTTGTGTGCGGCAAACGTTCAGGAAGCGCAAGATTTCGCCCTCATTTCGCAAATCGCGACACTAAAAAGCCGTGTGCCATTTATTCATTTCTTTGATGGTTTCCGTACTTCCCACGAGATCAACAAAATCGTTCCACTGGCCGACGACACTATTCTTGAACTGATACCGCAGGCAGAAATTGATGCTCATCGCGCCCGTGCGCTGAATCCGGAACATCCGGTGATCCGCGGTACATCCGCCAATCCTGACACTTACTTCCAGTCTCGTGAAGCAACTAACCCATGGTACAACGCAGTTTACGACCATGTTGAACAGGCAATGAATGATTTCGCCGCCGCTACGGGTCGTCAGTATCAGCCTTTTGAGTATTACGGTCATCCACAGGCAGAACGGGTGATAATCCTGATGGGTTCTGCTATTGGCACCTGTGAAGAAGTGGTAGACGAATTGCTGACCCGTGGCGAAAAAGTTGGGGTGCTGAAAGTTCGACTATATCGTCCGTTTTCCGCCAAACACTTACTACAAGCACTACCGGAGTCCGTACGCAGCGTAGCGGTGTTGGATCGCACCAAAGAGCCGGGTGCCCAGGCAGAACCACTCTATTTGGATGTGATGACCGCGCTGGCAGAAGCCTTTAATAATGGCGAGCGTGAGGCATTGCCTCGCGTCATTGGTGGGCGCTATGGTCTGTCTTCCAAAGAGTTTGGCCCGGACTGTGTGCTGGCAGTATTTGCCGAACTTAACACAGCCAAACCAAAACCACGATTTACCGTGGGTATTTATGATGATGTGACCAATCTGTCACTGCCATTGCCAGAAAATACCCTGCCAAACTCCGCGAAGCTGGAAGCCCTGTTTTACGGTCTGGGCAGTGACGGCAGCGTTTCCGCGACCAAAAACAATATCAAGATTATCGGTAATTCCACCCCGTGGTATGCACAGGGGTATTTTGTATACGATTCCAAAAAGGCCGGTGGTCTGACAGTTTCTCACCTGCGTGTGAGCGAGCATCCAATTCGATCCGCGTATCTGATTTCACAAGCTGACTTTGTTGGCTGCCACCAGTTGCAGTTTATCGACAAATATCAGATGGCAGAACGCCTGAAACCTGGCGGTATTTTCCTGCTTAATACTCCGTACAGTGCCGAAGAAGTCTGGTCGCGGCTGCCGCAAGAAGTTCAGGCGGTGTTGAATCAGAAGAAAGCTCGCTTTTATGTGATTAATGCAGCGAAAATTGCCCGTGAATGTGGACTGGCAGCGCGCATTAACACCGTAATGCAGATGGCCTTTTTCCACCTGACGCAAATTCTGCCTGGCGACAGTGCCCTGGCTGAATTGCAGGGCGCAATTGCCAAAAGCTACAGCAGCAAAGGTCAGGATCTGGTGGAACGCAACTGGCAGGCACTGGCGCTGGCGCGTGAATCCGTGGAAGAAGTCCCGTTGCAACCGGTAAATCCGCACAGTGCGAATCGGCCACCGGTGGTTTCCGATGCAGCGCCTGATTTCGTTAAAACCGTCACCGCTGCAATGCTCGCCGGACTTGGCGATGCCCTCCCCGTTTCGGCGCTACCACCAGACGGCACATGGCCAATGGGCACAACGCGTTGGGAAAAACGCAATATTGCCGAAGAGATCCCCATCTGGAAAGAGGAACTCTGTACCCAATGTAACCACTGTGTCGCCGCCTGCCCACACTCCGCTATTCGCGCAAAAGTGGTTCCGCCGGAAGCAATGGAAAACGCCCCTGCCAGCCTGCATTCGCTGGATGTGAAATCGCGCGATATGCGCGGGCAGAAGTATGTGTTGCAGGTCGCACCGGAAGATTGCACCGGCTGTAATCTGTGCGTTGAAGTTTGCCCGGCGAAAGACCGTCAGGATCCTGATATCAAAGCCATCAATATGATGTCGCGTCTGGAGCATGTGGAAGAAGAGAAAATCAATTATGACTTCTTCCTCAACTTACCAGAAATCGACCGCAGTAAACTGGAACGTATTGATATTCGTACATCGCAATTGATCACACCGCTGTTTGAATATTCTGGTGCTTGTTCCGGTTGTGGCGAGACGCCGTATATCAAATTGCTTACTCAGCTCTATGGCGATCGAATGTTGATCGCTAACGCCACCGGATGTTCGTCGATTTATGGCGGTAACCTGCCATCCACACCGTATACCACTGATGCAAACGGTCGTGGTCCGGCCTGGGCGAACTCACTGTTTGAAGATAATGCCGAATTTGGCCTGGGCTTCCGCCTGACGGTCGATCAGCATCGTGTCCGTGTTTTGCGTCTGCTGGATCAGTTTGCCGATAAAATCCCGGCGGAGTTACTGGCAGCGTTGAAATCAGATGCCACGCCAGAGGTTCGTCGCGAACAGGTTGCCGCGTTGCGCCAGCAACTAAAGGATATCGCTGAAGCTCATGAACTGCTGCGCGACGCTGATGCGCTGGTGGAAAAATCAATATGGCTGATTGGTGGCGACGGCTGGGCTTACGATATCGGCTTCGGTGGTTTGGATCATGTATTAAGTCTGACGGAAAACGTCAACATTCTGGTACTGGATACGCAATGCTATTCCAATACCGGCGGTCAGGCGTCGAAAGCAACCCCTCTTGGTGCAGTAACGAAGTTTGGTGAACACGGCAAACGCAAAGCGCGTAAAGACCTCGGCGTCAGTATGATGATGTACGGTCATGTTTATGTGGCGCAGATTTCTCTCGGTGCGCAACTGAACCAGACAGTGAAAGCGATTCAGGAAGCGGAAGCGTATCCAGGGCCGTCACTGATCATTGCTTACAGTCCATGTGAAGAGCACGGTTATGACCTGGCATTGAGTCACGACCAGATGCGCCAACTCACCGCAACCGGCTTCTGGCCGCTGTATCGCTTTGATCCACGTCGTGCCGATGAAGGCAAACTGCCACTGGCGCTGGATTCACGTCCACCATCAGAGGCTCTGGAAGAAACATTGCTCCATGAACAACGTTTCCGCCGTCTGAATTCGCAACAGCCAGAAGTGGCGGAACAGTTATGGAAAGATGCCGCAGCCGATCTGCAAAAACGCTATGATTTCCTCGCGCAAATGGCGGGGAAAACGGATAAAAGTGGCACCGAGTAGAGTAACAGGGTAAGGATTATCCTGAACAAAAAAAAGCCCGAATGAAAGTTCGGGCTTGTCTTTTTATTTGTTGGGAAATAAGTAATCGTAGCAATGCCCCAACAGAAAATAATATCTGTGACAATAAAGGCATATAACCCGCGCAGAATAACGCATCACTTTTTAAATGTATAATTTTTATTTTATATATATCACCACTAAAACATTCATCAAACTTATTGTCATTTCTCAAGAATTATTTGATTAAGGTTTTACTTAAGACGTAACAAATGATACTTATCGGCTAATGGAACTTTTCCTTTAGGATGTTTTCACTTCCCGAACAGGGAAAGAAAGGCAAATAAAATAACTAAAGGATTTTTTCAATGAAAAGCAAAGTACTGGCACTCTTAATTCCTGCCCTGCTCTCCGCAGGAGCTGCTCATGCGGCAGAAATTTATAATAAAGACGGCAATAAATTGGATCTTTATGGCAAAGTTGATGGTCTACATTATTTTTCTGATAGTTCAGCGAAAGATGGCGATCAGAGCTATGCACGTCTTGGTTTTAAAGGCGAAACACAAATTAACGATCAACTCACTGGTTATGGTCAGTGGGAATACAATATTCAGGCAAACAATACTGAATCCTCAAAAAATCAATCCTGGACTCGTCTGGCATTCGCCGGGTTGAAATTTGCTGATTACGGTTCTTTCGATTACGGACGTAATTACGGCGTAATGTACGATATAGAAGGCTGGACCGATATGCTGCCAGAATTTGGCGGTGACTCCTACACGAATGCGGACAACTTTATGACCGGTCGTGCTAATGGCGTAGCAACTTATCGTAATTCTGATTTCTTCGGTCTGGTTAATGGCCTGAACTTCGCTTTGCAATATCAGGGTAACAACGAAGGCGCGAGCAATGGTCAGGAAGGTACGAATAACGGACGTGATGTTCGTCATGAAAATGGCGACGGCTGGGGTCTTTCCACAACCTACGATTTAGGTATGGGCTTTAGTGCGGGTGCAGCATACACCTCCTCAGACCGCACCAATGATCAGGTTAATCATACTGTGGCGGGTGGCGATAAAGCCGATGCGTGGACTGCCGGGTTAAAATATGATGCTAACAACATCTACCTGGCAACCATGTATTCCGAAACACGTAATATGACGCCATTTGGCAACAGTGATTACGCCGTTGCGAACAAGACCCAGAACTTTGAAGTCACCGCCCAATATCAGTTTGACTTTGGCCTGCGTCCGGCAGTGTCTTTCCTGATGTCTAAAGGGCGTGACCTGAACGCTGCTGGTGGTGTTGATAATCCAGCCGGTGTTGACGATAAAGATCTGGTCAAATACGCAGATGTTGGCGCGACATATTATTTCAACAAAAATATGTCAACCTATGTTGACTATAAAATTAACCTGTTGGATGAAGATGACAGCTTCTACGCTGCCAACGGTATCTCTACCGATGATATTGTCGCTTTAGGTCTGGTTTATCAGTTCTAATCCTGCCTGCCCGCCTCTCTGGCGGGCTTTTTCTACTTATTGAATCCTGCTTAATCTAAATTAAAAATGTGAACTCCGTCATTACACAAAAAGTGTCATCTGGCGTTACACTTTATGCGGATACTAAAACAGGAGGTTTTATGAACAGAACGATTCTTGTCCCTATCGATATTTCCGACTCAGAATTAACTCAACGCGTGATTAGTCACGTTGAAGCCGAGGCAAAAATTGATGATGCAGAGGTTCATTTCCTGACAGTAATACCTTCGCTGCCCTACTATGCCTCTCTGGGTTTAGCGTATTCCGCAGAGTTACCGGCAATGGATGACCTGAAAGCGGAAGCCAAATCGCAACTGGAAGAAGTCATTAAAAAATTCAAACTGCCGACTGACAGAGTGCATATCCATGTTGAAGAAGGTTCGCCAAAAGACCGCATTCTGGAAATGGCGAAAAAGATCCCTGCTCATATGATCATCATTGCCTCCCATCGACCGGATATTACCACCTACCTGCTCGGCTCTAACGCCGCTGCCGTAGTACGTCATGCAGAGTGTTCAGTGCTGGTCGTGCGCTAATAACTAACGCCCGCACGTCGCTGCGGGCTTTTTGATTCATTTCGCAAATGTGCTGACATTTTCCCCTCTAATCCGTACCATACACGCCACTGTTTTTATATCAGACTTCTGCTGTCGGATATCCCGGCATGATGCATACTCTTCTGATGCCATATAATGAATTGAGCTACTATTAAATGTTGCAAAATCAAGAAATTAGTAAGAAAGAACAATACAACCTGAACAAGTAAGGGCAAAAATCACAACTCTCTGACTCATAAGTATTTTACTTATTTTTCAATGTGTTAAATATCATCAGCGACAACAATAAGCTACGATAACCCACTCTTTTTTTGCCCCTTTTTTGCCCCTTTTGCAGCGCTTTGCCCCATTTTTGCCATCAACAATTTTCCTCATCAAGTCATTTCAAAGCCTAATAGGTGCCCTACTTTTTTCCTCAGTACCACGTCGCCAGCAGGAAACAACCTAATCCCGGTTCGGATCTAAAATTGCTAATGATAATCATTTTCATTTTGTATTGCTTATGCTATAAAACATAGCCGTTGCTATGTTTGTTCTAATTTTGCTCACTATAGGTACTAAATTATGTACTCAATAAAAAAAGTAACCATGCTCTTGGGGTGCCTCGCCCTCACCTGCTCGATCGCATTTCAGGCGAGTGCAACTGAAAAATTCAAGGTCATTACAACATTTACCATCATCGCAGATATGGCCAAAAACGTGGCTGGAGATGCTGCAGAAGTCTCATCCATAACCAAGCCCGGTGCAGAAATTCATGAGTATCAGCCTACCCCTGGCGATATTAAACGTGCGCAGGGGGCACAACTGATTCTCGCCAATGGTATGAATCTGGAATTGTGGTTCCAACGCTTTTACCAGCATCTTAATGGGGTTCCAGAAGTAATTGTCTCTTCGGGTGTGACGCCAGTAGGGATCACTGAAGGCCCCTATGAGGGCAAACCTAACCCCCATGCCTGGATGTCGCCAGATAATGCTCTGATTTACGTCGATAATATTCGTGATGCGTTGATAAAATACGATCCGGCAAATGCACAAACCTACCAACGTAATGCCGATACTTATAAAGCCAAGATTACCCAAACCCTTGCCCCCCTGCGTAAGCAGATTGCTGAACTCCCTGAGAATCAGCGATGGATGGTCACCAGTGAAGGGGCTTTTTCTTATCTCGCACGCGATTTGGGGCTAAAAGAGCTTTATCTGTGGCCGATTAATGCCGATCAACAAGGCACGCCGCAGCAGGTACGTAAGGTTGTTGATATGGTGAAGAAAAATCATATCCCGGCAGTCTTTAGCGAGAGTACGATTTCCGATAAACCCGCGCGTCAGGTTGCGCGTGAAACCGGCGCGCACTACGGCGGTGTACTCTATGTCGATTCCCTGAGCACAGAAAACGGCCCGGTACCTACGTATATCGACCTTCTGAAGGTTACTACCAGTACGCTGGTACAGGGAATTAAAGCTGGGAAAAGGGAGAAATAATGATGCAATCTGCGGGCATTGTCGTTAATGATGTTACTGTCACCTGGCGTAACGGGCACACAGCACTGCGCGATGCATCCTTCACAGTACCAAGTGGATCTATTGCCGCTCTGGTTGGGGTAAACGGTTCCGGAAAATCGACGTTGTTTAAAGCGATTATGGGATTTGTGCGTCTGACCAGCGGAAAGATATCTGTTCTGGGTATTCCCACGCGACAGGCGCTACAGAAAAACCTGGTTGCCTACGTCCCTCAGTCAGAAGAGGTTGACTGGTCATTTCCTGTACTAGTGGAAGATGTGGTGATGATGGGCCGCTATGGGCACATGGGTATGTTGCGTATAGCCAAAAAGAGGGATCGTCAGATTGTCACCGATGCGCTGGAACGTGTCGATATGGTGGATTTTCGCCATCGACAAATCGGCGAGCTTTCCGGTGGACAAAAGAAACGCGTCTTTCTGGCGAGAGCGATTGCACAGCAGGGTGATGTGATCCTGCTGGATGAACCTTTTACCGGCGTTGATGTGAAAACCGAAGCGAAAATCATCAGCCTGTTGAGGGAGTTACGCGCGGAAGGCAAGACGATGCTTGTCTCAACGCACAATCTCGGCTCAGTCACGACATTTTGCGATTATACGGTCATGGTCAAAGGCACCGTCCTGGCAAGCGGGCCGACAGACACCACTTTTACAGCCGAGAACCTGGAGCTGGCTTTTAGCGGCGTACTGCGCCATGTCACACTTAACGGCTCGGAAGAAAGCATTATTACTGACGATGAACACCCTTTTGTGGCACATCGACCGTCAGCGGTGCAGAGGGAAGCAAGATGAACGTGCTACTGGAACCCTTCAGCTATGAATATATGCTCAATGCGATGTGGGTCTCGGCGATGGTCGGCGGTCTCTGCGCTTTCCTGTCATGCTATCTGATGCTAAAAGGCTGGTCGCTGATTGGCGATGCGCTGTCGCACTCTATTGTCCCGGGTGTTGCGGGGGCATATATGCTGGGGCTTCCGTTTTCTCTGGGAGCCTTCTTTTCCGGCGGACTGGCAGCGGGCAGCATGCTGTTTCTTAACCAACGCACTCGCTTAAAAGAAGATGCCATCATCGGCCTGATCTTCTCCTCCTTTTTTGGCCTGGGGCTGTTTATGGTGTCATTGAACCCGACATCCGTGAACATTCAGACCATCGTCCTGGGCAATATTCTGGCAATCGATCCGGCGGATATCCTGCAACTCACTATCATTGGCATTCTCTCGATCATCGTGCTTTTTTTCAAATGGAAAGATCTTATGGTGACCTTTTTCGACGAGAATCACGCCCGTGCTATTGGATTGCATCCGGGCAGATTAAAAATCCTCTTCTTCACCCTGCTGTCAGTTTCGACCGTTGCGGCGCTGCAAACGGTTGGTGCCTTTCTGGTGATCTGTCTGGTGGTGACTCCCGGTGCAACAGCATGGTTGTTAACCGATCGTTTTCCCCGCCTGCTCATAATTGCTGTAACTATTGGCAGTGTAACCAGTTTCCTCGGCGCGTGGGTCAGTTACTTTCTGGACGGCGCGACAGGTGGAATCATCGTGGTGGCGCAGACACTGCTGTTTCTTTTAGCATTTGTATTTGCGCCCACCCATGGGCTTTTGGCAAATCGTCGGCGTGCGCATAAAGCGCTGGAGGATCGCTCATGATGGCATTATTACTGGAGCCACTGCAGTTCACCTTTATGAGTCACGCACTGCTGATTTCACTGGTAGTTTCCATACCCTGTGCGCTGCTGTCGGTCTTTCTGGTCCTGAAAGGTTGGGCACTGATGGGTGACGCGATGAGTCATGCGGTTTTTCCTGGTATTGTGCTTGCCTGGATTCTGAGGTTACCTCTGGCTACAGGGGCATTCGTCGCCGGAGTATTCTGCGCGGTGGCGACGGGATACCTGAAAGACAACAGCCGAATCAAGCAAGATACAGTGATGGGGATTGTTTTTTCTGGCATGTTTGCCGCAGGTCTGATCTTGTATATTGCAGTCAAACCAGACGTACATCTTGACCATATTCTTTTCGGCGACATGCTCGGGGTAACCATCGGCGATATAATCCAGACGGTGATTATTGCCGGGCTGGTTACACTTGTTATTAGCGTAAAATGGCGGGATTTTTTGCTGTTCAGCTTTGATTATCAACAGGCGCAGGTAAGCGGTTTGCATACGAGATGTCTGCATTATGGGCTGCTGTGCATGGTCTCTCTGACCATTGTGGCGACGCTGAAAGCGGTAGGTATCATTCTCTCCATTTCTCTGCTCATTGCGCCTGGCGCCATTGCGGTACTCCTGACACAACGCTTTCATATTGCGCTCCTACTGGCGATTGGCATATCGGTAATAGTGTCAATGACTGGTGTCTGGTTGTCCTTTTTTATCGACAGTGCACCAGCTCCGACGATTGTCGTCTTATTCGCGGTTGTGTTCATCATGACGTTCACCGTTACCAGCATCAACGCACGCACAAAGGGAAACACCCATACACAGGATTTGTCATCACCCAATTAGCACAACATCCGAGGACAGCATCGTCCGCTGGCCCACAGAAGTCCGGAAAGTCATGGAAGGTCGTTGTTGGGAGGAGGTACAAATTCTCTCATGCAAAAAATACGTAAAATCGATAATAGCTGGAAATAATTCAATACATGCACTCTCGAAAGTGCATCAGCCAACCGCAGAACGTTATTGCATACAACGTTTCTGCGGCATAATCCCAATGATTACTCCCTGACAGGGTTCGTAGGCCACTCAATATCAGGTGCAGTTGATGTATCAACACGGTTCAGCAACACCCGATACTTTTTCCAGGCTTCCAGCAATGAGGTTTCTTCCTCCGTTGCGATTTCCAGATCTACAGCATCCTGAAGTGGCGCAATATGCTCACTGGCTACCTGCATCAGGCTGTTTTTTTTTCTTCCGCCTCCCGGATCCGGAACAGTTTTTCTGCTTCCGTATCCTTCACCCAGGCTGTGCCGTTCCACTTCTGATATTCCCCTCCCGGCGATAACCAGGTAACATTTTCCGGTAACGGACCGAGTTCAGAAATAAATAACGCGTCGCCGGAAGCCACGTCATAAACCGTTTTACCCCGATGATCTTCAACGAGATGCCACGATGCCTCATCACTGTTGAAAACAGCCACGAAGCCTGCCGGAATATCTGGCGGTGCAATATCGGTACTGTTTGCTGGCAGACCTGTATGAGGCGGAATATATGCATCACCTTCACCAATAAATTCATTAGTTCCGGCCAGCAGATTATAAATTTTTATGGTCCGTGGTTTTTCACTCATTCTGAATGCCATTATGCAAGCCTCACAATATAGTTAAATGCGATGTTTTTGACGGTGTTTTCCGCGTTACCAGCAGCGTTAACGGTGATGGTGTGTCCATGTGAACCAATCGCAACGGAGTGCGTATGAGCACCAATACCGACAGTATGTGCATGCGCGCCTGCGCTTGCAGCAGTGCCGGACAGCGAGTGGGTATGAGCACCATCTGATGATGTCTTCCCTGCATTACGAGTCTGGCCACTACCGCTTGTTGTGCTCATAATCCCCGCGCTTAGATTTGAAATCGCGGTATAACCATTAGGGAAAATGCTCGTGTTCGTGCCACCAAATGCACCGGAACTCTTGTGTTGGTGCGCACCGGCACTATTTGCGGTCCCGCTAATACTATGGGTATGCGCCCCGGTGTTATTCGTGGATTTGGTTCCGTAATCAAACGACGATGTGGTTTTCGTCCCCAAATCCGTACTGGATGCGCTGGCGCTGTGGGTGTGCGATTTAATGCCGTCCTGTTCCTGAGATAATACGGCCCGACCACTGGCGGGCTTGCCCTTAATCGTCCAGCCACGCATATCAGGGATCACGCCTGACGGATAAGCAACTGCAAGTTTCGGGTATGCAGATTTGTCAAAAGTCTGCCCCTGCATCAGGGCATAACCAGACGGAACGGTATCTGATGGCCACGGGATTGGTGCACCGACTGGGTAGCTTTCTGGTGGAAGATTTTTCGAGGTATAAACTTCTGCCCAGTCTTCCTCAAAACCATAGCCATCTCTTGAGGAACGGTAGAACAGACCTCCATTTCTGTAATGCGCCTTCATCTGCAATGTCCGGCAACTTCCGACTCCGGTATAGAAGTTAACCAGAATATAGCTGTTGCCAGAGCGGGTGACATTGTAAGCGCCTGATTCGGCATTCCAGGGAACGCCACCATCCGCATCGGCATATGTATCCGTTGCCCTTCTGGCAAAAGCAGCCACATGCGCGGCGGTTAAAGTAATATCTTTGGAACCATCAAACTCAACACCAGAAACCAGTCTTGGCGTTTGCAGCTTTGTTGCTGTTAATGCATTACCGTTCAGACTTGCGGACAGTTTGGTTCCAATAACCAGTTCGCCGGTTGCGTTATCAATAGCAAACGGTCTTAATGTATTCCAGCCACCATAAACATCACCTTGATTGGTAAGCAGCAGGTAAGTTTTAGCGCCATCATTACGCCATAATGCACCATACTCCCCACCTATCATTCGAATCTGATTACCACCACGCGCTACAATTTCGTCTGTGGCAAAAAGTTTTTTGCACGACAAGTTATCGTTAACGATTAACGAATGAGACTCATAAAAACCACGCCCACTCTTAAAATCAAGGATAACGTCCGCCGCGATACATTCAGTCGCTGGATTTGTTGCCCCAAACTTATAGGTCGTATCATTAACAACGAGATCAGCACCAGGTGCGGATATTGACAGGCCATCTTCGATAAACGCAAAAACAGGGAAAGCAGCGCCATCAACATAGAACACAGAGCGCAAATCATCGCCCTTATTACTCATCATTATTGAGTGGATGGCTCGTTCATTGTTTTGATATTGCCAGAACATTCCATAAGCATAACGCCCCCTGTCAGTCCAGCCACCAGGCATAACAAATCCGTTAAACTCGCAGTTATTCATCGGATCGCCTGCGGTTCGCGGTGCCGTGGTGATAATGACCCTTGATGCCAGTTCGCTTACTGAGCCAGCAGAACGCATAACAACAACAGGGTAATATTTTCCAGATGTTGCACCTGCAGGAGCGTTAACCCGCACATAACGCATACCACGCTTATCAGCAAAGTCTGTTTTACTGACCGCGTTAATGTTGTTCAGGAAGCGTCCCTTATCGGGTATATCAGCGCCGTTCTGGTCTTTCTGCAGACGTTTCTCTGCATTGTCATAGGCTGATTTTACTGCCTTTGGCGTTGCCGCCAGCGTTTCAGACGTACTGTTGGTCGCACTGCTGAGCTGTACTATCCCCTTTTTCGTCGTACTTGCATCCTCAAGCGCCACGGCGGATGCAATATCCTCTGCCCGTTTAGCTGCTGTCTCGGCGCGCGTTGCCGCGGATTCCGCCGTACTTTTGCTCTGTGCTGCCGCCGTCGCACTGCCAGCTGCCTCTGTCGCCTTCGTGGATGCTGTGTGGCGCTGCCCTTCGCTGCTGACGCCTGTCTGGTCGCCTCATCTTTTGAAGCTGACGCCGATGATGCCGATGACGCCGCCGAACTGGCGGACGATGCGGCAGCCGTTTTTGAGGATTCTGCGCTGGTTTCCGACGCTTTCGCGTTCGTCTCGGATGTCTTCGCTGCGGAAGCAGACCTCGCTGCTGCACTGGCCTGTTCAGTGGCTTCGCCAGCCTTCGTTGTGGCTGTTGAAGCAGACGAGGCGGCACTTTCTGCCGACTTTCCGGCAGCGGTGGCACTGGCTGAGGCCTGCCCGGCACTTGTTGACGCGGCACTGGCAGATGATGCTGCCGCTGTTTTTGAGCCTGCCGCAGCTGAGGCACTCTGTCCCGCTGCCGTTTCAGAAGACCTGGCGTTCGTCTCGGACGTCTTTGCCGCCTTCGCGGAATTTCCTGCCGCCGTTGCCGAGGAAGCGGCACTACTGGCGCTTGATGATGCGTTCGTTTCTGATGATTTCGCTGCCTCTTTTGAGGCCGCCGCATCCCGGGCTGAGGTGGCAGCTTCTGACGCCTTTGTGGTCGCTGCGGATGCAGAAGTGGCTGCAGATTTTTGTGACGCTGCCGCATTCGTTTCTGACGTTTTCGCCGCACCGGCACTGGTAGCTGCCGCGCTTTTTGAGGACTCTGCAGCGGCAGCACTTTTTGATGCTTCAGTAGCCTTTGTTGATGCCGTTCCTGCGCTGGAAGACGCTGACTGAGCCGACGTCGCGGCCTGCCCGGCTGATGTGCTGGCTGCACGTGCTGAGCCTGCAGCATCAGTCGCATGGGTTGCCGCCTCACGGGCTGATGTGCCGGCATCGCCGGCTGACTTCTTCGCGGCTGCCGTGTTCTGTGCCACCGCGGACGCGTTACGCGCCACCTCTTCCACCATCAGCTCAAAACGGCGCAGTGCCTCCGGACGGGCATCATCCTCCGTCATGGCACCGAGAAAATCATTCAGCGTACCGGGTCGGGAATCTTCATACACGGTGATGGTCCCGGCATGTGACGGCGGGAATCCTTCCACCAACAGAATAACGCTGTACTGACCGTACTCAACGTCCATACTGTAACGCCCGGCTTCATCCGGATTTTCTGAGGCCAGCGTGTTCACCACCACCGTGGTGCTGTTACGTTTTGCTTTCAGCTGGATTGTGCAGTTCTGTACCGGTTTTCCTGTGCCGTCTTTCAGTACACCTGAAATCTTTACTGCCATATTCACCCCACAAAAAAGCCCGCCTGAACCGGCGGGCTGTCATAACACTGTGTTACCTGGCTAATCAGAATTTATAACCGACACCCACGATGAAACTGTTGGTACGCCAGTCACCGCTGCCGGAGCCTTCATAAGCGACGTCAACGGCCACGGATTCGGTCGGGTTAAACTGCACGCCAGCTCCCCACGCCAGAGACGTGTTGCTGTGGCGACCGTCATCACTTCCGGTCAGCACATCGTGCGTTTTCCCCTTGTTGTCAGTTACGCGGATATAATCTCCGGAGAAAGTCGAAACACGGCTGTAAGCCATACCCGCCATCGCATACGCGCTGAACCATTCATTCACGCGCACAGACGGCCCCGCCATCACGCTGAACCAGCGGTTACGCACGGAATCTTCATGCCAGCGGGTATCGCTGTAATGCGTTTTTTGCTCATCTTCAGCGTTGGCATAACTGAATGACGTAATCAGCCCCAGCGTGTCCGTAAACTCATAACGGTATTTCACGTTAATCCCGTTCAGATCATCGCTGCCGGGAGCGTTCGTACGGGCATGAAGATACCCTGCGCTCAGTGTGGCCTGCTGCTCAGACGCCCATGCAGGCGCACCGGATACGGCCAGACAGATGGCTGCGGACAAAATGGCTGCACAAACTTTACGCATAATTACCTCTCGCTTTTCTGCAATAAAAAAGGCGCCATTTCTGGCGCCCGTATATGGGTTATAAAATTCAGCTGATACTGATGCCTGCGGTGGCTTTCTTCATCACCACAACCAGCAAATCGCTGATACTTGCTGTGGGATACCAGTCATTTACCAGCCATGCTGACACCGAAAACTCCAGCGTCATGTGGCCGTGACCAGCTGGCATATCAATAACACCACTGTAAATCAGCGTATTATCCAGCGCGGTACGGTTATAAATTTCAGCACCATTTTTCTTCACTATCAGGCGGCATGACGAATAAATATCGTTATTCTCCCGCTCATGTTTAGCGCCGCAGAATGCCACCGCTGGAATAACAATTTGCCTGTCAAAAGGCTGATCGTCATAAATCCTGACGGTAATGGTCCCTGATGGCCACCGCTCCGGTGCCCGGGAGTCCCGCGGGAAAGCCTTACCCACTGTTTTGACAATATCGCCTTCAATCTGATTGGCTGACAGTTTCCCCTTAATCTGACAGTTCTCATTAATCGTGACGTTGTTGAGCGTCCCGGAGTTCGCATTCACACTGCCACTGATATCCGCATTTTTAGCAGTCAGCTTTCCGTCCGGTGTCAGGGAAAATGCCGGTGGATTTCCACCGCTGGTAATGGTGGGGGCCGTCAGGCGTTTCAGGAACACGTCGTTCATGAATATCTGATCGCCCTGACCAACAAACATCGGTTTTGTGTTGCCATTCGCAGGATTAACCATCGCAATCCTGTCCGCCGCCAGCAGCACCTGACTCTGCATGCCGTCAGGGGTGTTCTCAATACCGGCACCAATACCCGCGATATAAAGGCGTCCGTCCTGCATCTGCTGCAGCTTCACAGCCCACATGCTGTTCAGGTTATTATTTGTATCAACCTGAACCTTCTGTATCTGCTGAATTGCCGCACTCTGGTCTTCCAGTTTCTTATTGACGGTCTGCGTGATTTCATTGCTGACATCCGTAATGGACGTCCTGATTTCAGCCAGGTCAGG
Source organism: Escherichia sp. TW09308 (assembly GCF_000208565.1). Classification (NCBI taxonomy): domain Bacteria; kingdom Pseudomonadati; phylum Pseudomonadota; class Gammaproteobacteria; order Enterobacterales; family Enterobacteriaceae; genus Escherichia; species Escherichia sp. TW09308. The sequence continues at coordinate 691,951 of NZ_AEME01000001.1, forward strand.
CGCAAGCTGACCGTTATCAATCTGCGTCCACAGCTCCTGAGCCAGATGGGTTTTCCCTATCTCGCCTTTGAAAAAATCCAGATAGCCGGATGCATCATCACTCGGCTGACCAACAGCCTCCACGAATGCCGATTTGCCAACGGTGTTCACACTGCGAACGTAAAAATAATAATCATGGCCCGGTTTGATATTGATACTGGCGGCTATCCAGTACAGCGCCGTGCCAAGATAGCGGGCTGTGGTTTCAACCTGCCTGATATCGGTAATCCGCTTTTCCGAGAACCAGAACTCAAACTGTACCGTCGGGTCATAAACGGAAAGATGCGGCGTGGCGGTTATCTGAAAATAGCCCGGCGTCAGCTCAATCCGCGACGGCACTGCAGGTGCGGCAATCCGGAACGATACCGATGCCGGATCGCCCTGCTGTCCCCACGCATTTACCGCCCGGACTGTCAGCGTGTACCGTCCCAGCGCCAGTTGCGTGAAGCGGTATGTGGTTTCCGCCGTCCGGGCCGTGCTGACCAGCGCGCTTCAAACCAGGCGATTCGGTTATCTGCATCCACCGTTTGGTCGTTCCAGATAGCCGCCGTATACAACACGGCGTGGTTATAAATTTCTGCAATTGCAGCACAATCGGCTTTGCGGGCAAAACGGATGGACATGTCGAGCCTCTATAAAACATCGAATAGTAATGATGCTATCAATACTATCGAAAACAGCCGGAAGCAACGCAATCTATAATGAAATTATTGTGTGTTGCTGGACGAATGTGATGCATACAAACACATCTAACCACGTGAGCCTGCTACCATTGATGGATTCATGCCAAAAGCACAGGAGATCATTATGGGGCAACAAAAGCAGCGTAACCGCCGTTGGGTTCTGGCCTCGCGTCCGCATGGAGCGCCGGTTCCGGAGAATTTCCGTCTGGAAGAAGATGACGTTGCCACGCCAGGTGAAGGTCAGGTGTTACTGCGCACAGTTTATCTGTCGCTGGACCCGTATATGCGCGGGCGCATGAGCGATGAGCCATCCTATTCACCACCGGTTGATATTGGTGGCGTGATGGTTGGCGGCACGGTGAGCCGGGTGGTGGAATCAAATCATCCGGACTACCAGCCTGGCGACTGGGTGCTGGGCTACAGCGGCTGGCAGGACTACGACATATCCAGCGGTGATGAACTGGTGAAACTTGGCGATCAGCCACAAAACCCTTCGTGGTCGCTGGGTGTGCTGGGGATGCCTGGTTTTACCGCTTATATGGGCTTGCTGGATATCGGTCAACCTAAAAAGGGGGAAACGCTGGTGGTTGCTGCTGCAACCGGCCCTGTTGGCGCAACGGTGGGGCAAATCGGCAAACTGAAAGGCTGTCGGGTGGTGGGTGTTGCCGGTGGCGCTGAAAAATGCCGCCATGTTACTGATGTACTGGGTTTCGATGTTTGCCTTGATCACCATGCGGATGATTTTGCTGAACAACTGACGAAGGCGTGTCCGAAAGGTGTTGATATCTATTATGAAAATGTGGGCGGTAAAGTGTTTGATGCCGTGTTGCCGTTGCTCAATACATCCGCGCGCATTCCTGTCTGCGGCTTAGTGAGCGGCTATAATGCGACGGAATTGCCATCTGGTCCGGATCGTTTACCGTTGCTGATGGCCACGGTGCTGAAAAAACGTATTCGTCTGCAAGGCTTTATTATCAGCCAGGATTATGGGCACCGGATCCATGAGTTCCAGCAGGAGATGGGGCAATGGGTGAAAGAGGGGAAAATCCATTATCGCGAGCAAATGACCGACGGTTTAGAAAATGCCCCACAGACTTTTATTGGCCTGTTAGAAGGTAAAAACTTCGGCAAAGTCGTTATTCGTGTGGCGGATGACAATTAACAAAACAGGTGGCGGTGTTATACCGCCACCACGTAATATTATTCAAACCGCCATGCGAGATTTACGCCAATACCATAATTCCGTCCAGGTGCTGGCTCGTAATATCGGCCATTGGATTCATTAACAATCACCGATCCGACATATTCTTTGTCGAATAAATTATCGACCCGACCAAATAAATCCACCGTCATATTGCGGTAATTATATTTATAGCCGGTAAACAAACCAACGAGAGTATAAGAGGGCGCTTTTGCCGTGTTTTCGTCATCAGCCATAATATCGCCCATATATCGCGCTTCTGTACCGGCATACCAGCCTTCTTCTGGTACGTAACCTAAAGACGCAAAGCCCATATTGCGGGCGATCCCTGGCATCCGGTTACCATTACAGTTCTGATCGTTACAAACGTTGCTGCGATATGTTGCATCAAGCCAGGTCCACGACGCTTTTACGCGGAAATCTCCGGCGAAACGTTGATCCCACGCCAGCTCGGCTCCCTGACGACGCGTCTTCCCGGCATTTTTATAAGTGGTACGCCCACCGCTACTGCTATCGACAACGATTTCATCATGAGTATCGGTCTGGAACACTGCGAGGCTAAACAGACCATCGCCAATACGCGTTTTACTGCCGATTTCGATTGTATCGTTGGTGGACGGTTTTAAACCAAAGTTCATCCCGCTTTGCCCATCAGCACGGTATGAAAGTTCATTAATGGTCGGCGTTTCAAAGCCGCGTCCCGCTGCCAGATAGATATTCCAGGCATCGGTGATGGCGTATTTTAACGATCCGGCTGGCAGCCATTTGTGATAACTGGCATCTCCGCTGTCATCGCCGTTACCGGGAGTAATGTAATAATCGTTGGAATCAAACCATACTGAGCTATAGCGCACGCCAGCATCCAGTGACAGTTTGTCAGTCAGTTGCCACTGGGTCTGTAAATAGGGATCGACGTTCCACATCAGATTACGCTCGTCGCGGCGCAAATCACCTTTTTGCCCGTATTCTGGTATGCCGTAATTCAAGCGGAAGTTATTGTAGCCCTTGCGGTTTTCACTCATGTTTTCATAGTTTAAACCGGTGGTTAAAGTGAACGGAACACCCAGTTCGCCGCGGTGTGTCCAGCGACTGTCTATTCCCTGATAATGGCGTTGCAGCGTAATCACGCCGCCTGCGTGTGACGGGGTAAGTTGTGGTGCCATCGGGATTGACTGGTACTGGGTCGTTTCACGCTCACCCGCGTACATCATCACGCTCATCTCATCGCTGGCGCTAAGACTACGCTCATAACGCACTCCAGCCTGAGTTTGCTTGATGGTTTTCCGTGTATCGTACTGTTCAGCGCGAGGAGCTTGTTGCGGATCCGCTTTCCATTCTGCTTCGGTCAACCCACCAGGGTCGTTTGCTTTGATATCCACACTATTAAAAATCAGGCTTAATTTGCTGGCATCATCAATACGTACGCCCAATTTGGCATTGGCTAAATTTTTCTGTGCACCACTATGGTCACGGTAGCCGTGGGTCGTAAAACGTGTGGTCGAAACGGTGTAATCGACATCGCCAGCCTGTGTGCCGTCACCCATTGCTCCCGTTGCCTTCAACCCGTAACGCCAGCTACCAAAACTGCCATAGTAACTGCTGGCTTCAATGCCTGACGGTTGTTGCCCCGTTTGTGTGGTGACATTCATCACCCCACCGGAAGCGTTGCCATAGAGGGCGGAAAAGGGGCCACGCAGTACTTCCACGTTTTGCACGCTACTTAAATCGATATTAGACGTTTGTCCTTGCCCGTCGGGCATGGTGGCGGGAATGCCGTCCACATACAGGCGAATCCCGCGGATCCCGTAAGTAGAGCGGGAACCAAATCCACGAATCGACAACTGTAAATCCTGCGCATAGTTCTGCCGGTTTTGTACCTGTAAACCAGGCACGCTGGTCAGTGATTCAGACAAGTTAATGCGCGGTGTTGCCAGGCGCATCTCTTCGCCATCAACCACACTGACCGCCGCTGGGGTATCCAGCTCTGAAACCACCTGTGGTGTGGCACTCACAATCATGGTTTGTTCATTAGCGGCAAAAACGGATGGGGAAAGGACAATCAGCGCAGATAAAACAGTCTGTCGGACGGAAAAAATCTTCATGAAAAAAGCCAGGTTAAGAATGGAAAAACATCGCTATGGTAATAAATTTGTAAATTTATAGAAAACAAAACGGCACGATACGTTAACCAATTGAGAAAATTGTAGTCGTAACAGCAAGAAATACTCCACATTTGAGAAAATAATGATTACCATTCCCATTTATAACAAGGGTGTAACGAAGATTACGCTCAGCGAAGCACTGTGAAGCAGCAAAAATATCGGTTCATCAAAGGGAGTCGTCATGCATTTACGTCATCTGTTCTCATCGCGTCTGCGTGGTTCATTACTGTTAGGTTCATTGCTCGTTGCTTCATCGTTCAGCACGCAGGCAGCGGAAGAAATGCTGCGTAAAGCGGTAGGTAAAGGCGCTTACGAAATGGCTTATAGCCAGCAGGAAAATGCGCTGTGGCTCGCTACATCGCAAAGCCGCAAACTGGATAAAGGCGGGGTGGTTTATCGTCTCGATCCGGTCACTCTGGAAGTGACTCAGGTGATTCATAATGATCTCAAACCGTTTGGCGCCACCATTAACAATGCCACCCAGACGTTGTGGTTTGGTAACACCGTAAACAGCGCGGTCACGGCGATCGATGCCAAAACGGGCGAAGTGAAAGGGCGTCTGGTGCTGGATGATCGTAAGCGCACGGAAGAGGTGCGCCCGCTGCAGCCGCGTGAACTGGTAGCAGATGATGCCACGAATACCGTTTACATCAGCGGTATTGGGAAGGAGAGCGTGATCTGGGTGATTGACGGTGAGAATATCAAACTGAAAACTGCCATCCAGAACACCGGTAAAATGAGCACTGGCCTGGCGTTGGATAGCAAAGGCAAACGTCTCTATACCACCAACGCTGACGGTGAATTGATTACTATCGACACCACCGACAACAAAATTTTGAGCCGTAAAAAGTTGCTGGATGATGGCAAAGAGCACTTCTTTATCAACATTAGTCTCGATACCGCCAACCAGCGTGCGTTTATCACCGACTCCAAAGCTGCGGAAGTGCTGGTGGTTGATACTCGTGAAGGCAATATTCTGGCGAAGGTAGCGGCACCGGAATCACTGGCTGTGCTGTTTAACCCGGCGCGTAATGAAGCCTATGTGACACATCGTCAGGCAGGTAAAGTCAGTGTGATTGACGCGAAAACCTACAAGGTAGTGAAAACGTTCGATACGCCGACCCATCCGAACAGCCTGGCGCTGTCTGCCGATGGCAAAACGCTGTATGTCAGTGTTAAACAAAAATCCACTAAACAGCAGGAAGCTACCCAGCCGGACGATGTGATTCGTATTGCGCTGTAATCGACACAGGGGAGTTTGTCTTTCGTAGGCCGGATAAGGCGCTAGCGCCGCATCCGGCAAGCGGAGCACAATGCCTGATGCAACGCTGTCGCGTCTTATCAGGCATGCAACACGCGTAATTATTTGATTTATTTAGGGTTTGTTGGCCGGATAAGGCATTTGCGCCGCATCCGGCTTTAAACCGGGCAATTTTGCAATTAACTCGCCGTTTCAGGCTTAAACACAATTTCCTGTTTTTCTTCATCTTCCTCGATGACTGGCGCAGTGCTGTGAACTTCGGCAACGCGTTTACGCACACCAAACCAACCCACAACCAGCAGAATACCGATAACCGGCAGTGCCGCGATGGTATAAGTCCCGTTCGGATAATCGAACGCCATCAGCACCAGGACGCACAGCAAAAACAGTAAAGTCAGCCAGGAAGTGAAGGGCGCGCCGGGGAGTTTAAAACTGACTTCCTGCGCTTTACCTTCTTTAATCGCTTTACGCAGGCGCATCTGGCAAACAATGATAAACGCCCACGAAGCGATAATTCCCAGCGACGCAAAGTTCAACACAATCTCAAAAACGCGCGACGGCACCAGATAATTGAGGAATACGCCGACAACATACACGACCAGCGTCGCCAGAATCCCGGCATACGGAACATGCTGGCGACTCATTTTCGCCATAAAACTTGGTGCAGAACCGCCCATTGCCATTGAGCGTAAAATACGTCCGGTGCAGTACAGGCCAGAGTTCAGGCTGGAGAGTGCGGCGGTCAGCACCACGATATTCATAATGCTGCCGATGTACGGCACGCCAAGTTTAGAGAAGAACGTCACAAACGGACTTTGCCCCGCCTGATACGCGCTCCACGGCAATAACATCACCAGCAACAACACGGAACCGACATAAAACAGACCAATACGCCAAATCATGCTGTTAATGGCTTTAGGCACCATGGTCTGCGGATCTTTACATTCTCCGGCGGCAGTTCCCACCATCTCAATGGAAGCGAAAGCAAATACTACGCCCTGAATCAACACCAGTGCAGGCAATAAACCGTGGGGGAAGATACCGCCATTATCGGTAATTAAATGAAATCCTGTGGTGTTGCCATCCAGTGGCTGACCGCTACCGAGGAACACTGTACCCACGACCAGAAAGGTAACAATGGCGAGAACTTTAATCAGCGCAAACCAGAACTCCATCTCTGCAAACCATTTTACACCTATCATATTCATGGTGCCGACGATGGTTAATGCCCCGAGCGCAAATACCCATTGTGGAATATTGCCAAACGCGCCCCAGTAATGCATATACAGTGCAACTGCAGTAATATCGACAATCCCGGTCATTGCCCAGTTGATGAAGTACATCCAGCCAGCAACATAAGCGGCTTTCTCACCCAAAAACTCACGGGCATATGAGACAAAACTGCCACTGGAAGGGCGATGTAATACCAACTCACCCAACGCACGCAAAATAAAAAACGAAAACAAGCCGCAGATTAAATAAACCAGTGCCAGTGCTGGTCCCGCCATTTGCAGTCGGGCACCTGCGCCTAAAAACAAACCAGTACCAATCGCGCCACCAATGGCGATCATCTGCACCTGGCGATTACCCATCGCTTTGTGATAGCCCTCTTCGTGGGCATTAAGCCAGCGGCGTTTCGCGGCGTGTTGATCTGAAGTATCTGTGTCGTGTTTACTCATTGCGCTCCCTGAGTTTCTCGCTAAAAGGTTATATATGACACCACATGGTTTGTTTATTCACCGTGGCAATGACAGCCTTCACCATTATTCTTTATGGGTATAACTGTCGGCGCAGAATCCTACCTGTTATCGTGTAACGATGCAAAATGATCCCACTCTAAATGTATGGGTATAAAAGCGACTGACGACAAAATAGCAATCTGGTGAAATTATGACTGATACAACTATTGTTGCGTTGAGGGTACTCGATTGCAGACCAGATCTTTTGTTCCTCGTTCGTCGCTCTGAACGCCCGTGGTTTCAGTGGTCACTAGTGTGGTTGGTCGCCAACATATCCCTTCGCTGATTATCACTGAATAGTGAGGGACTGGCGTATGACTGGTTTCAGGGAAATACAACTCTTAAAACATTACTTCAATATAATTTTAATATGTATATCATTCTCGATATTAATTTATGAAGTGAATTTGATATATTCCGAATTCATGATTTACATTACTAATGTATGGAGCATCACGTTAAGATAGCCACGTGCAGATCATGATATCAGGGTGGGGCGGTAGCGTTTACAGATATTAATTAATTGATGAGGATTATGTTATCCGTGCAATCATTTGCATCAACTATTGATATTGAAGATAGATAAACAAAGATACTGAGAGTTAATGTTAAGTAATCGTAATGGGAAACTTTGATAACTTGCTTTGATTTCATTGTCTATGAAGATGATATCATCAACACTGCATAAAGTGGAAATGTTGAACATCAAAGAGAACCCTATTTAATAAATAATAAAAGAGCGTTTGTTTTTTATCTGAAAAATATTATTTCCAGGAGGAATGAGATGTCATTAAGGAGAATGACATCTGGTGAATTAACATTAGCCAGTTCGATTTTTGAGAATACAATTGATTATAACAAGGTATGGATCCACAATGAAAAACCCTTGCCAGGTCAAGGGGAAAGAACAGCAATGACCCCAAACGGGGAAATGTATTATCCTGATGCTGTTTATAGTTCAGATTTTTCATCGCAAGCAATGCCTGGCGATCGTGAAACAGTAGCTGGTGCTTCTCACTTATTTACTCATGAAATGATGCATGTTTGGCAATATCAGAAAGGGTATTCAGTTAAGTTGCGTGGTTTGTTTTCCAGGGCGGCAAATTATCATTACGATCTTAATTTACAGTCAATTGCTTCTTATTCAATGGAACAACAAGCATCTATAGTTGCTGATTATTGGCTATTGATTAACTATGGATTGGTAGCTGATTTGGCAAATGTTAACTATGTAGGAGATACAACTGAATCAGTGAATACTCTATCGGAAAAATACAAAAAGGTGCTTAATTTATTTCCTGCGGGCGTCATATGAAGAGATTCTTTTTGTTGCTCTTTTTATCGGGATGCACTGTTGGTGATTATGTTCGTCCATTGTTGCCCGGTAATATATATTTACAAGACGCACGGGTTTGTTCAAAACCAGACGATGGGAATATGATTTCAAATTATATTTTATATGAAGGTAAATATGGTAATGCAATAAAACTGAAAAGAGTGACTGGTCAGTTCGATCCCGTATGTATTGACATAAATGAGCTATCTTCAGATGTTATTTATATCGGAAAATATATGCTCTCTTCCGGAAGTAAAAAAGAATACTATGGTTTTAGCATAATTAGAACAGGGGGACGTATTTTAAGACTTGATGATAATCATATCAAATGACAAGTTAAATAATTTCATTGGTTTTATTAATGTGCTTCAGGTGAATATTTTCGCCAGGGTAACATGACTGTGCATTCTTCATGGTATATATGGTTGATAGTACCTTCAGTAGCACTCATAAGTATTGAGGTGTTTTATGCCAACGACGAATATTTTATATATTTTCTTCTCTGTAAGATTTCTTATTAGCACTTAGCCATTCCTAGTTAAAAGGATTAATTATGAGTTTTACAGCTACAGATTACCCATCCGGCACACTAATTGGATCGGGTAAGCATAACGTGACTTTGAGCGGCAGCGCTGTTCCTGATGGAATGTTACTGTTCGCAAGCTTAGGTGGTACAGAAACAGTAGGGGAACTATTTACTTATTCTATTAAATTAAAAACTCCTGACACCCTGAACATAGGCTATGTTTCCCCCGCAGCCAACCTGCAGCTCAAATCGATGGTGGGCAAAGATCTGTGCGTCCATATCGAATTGGATGGCGGCGGAAAACGGTATATCAGCGGGCTGGTGACGGCGGCGCGCGTGGCTGGTCATCAAGGACGCTCGGTGGTGTATGAACTGCGGATCGAACCGTGGTTAAAAATATTGACCCACACGAGTGACTACAAAGCGTTTCAGAATAAAAACGTGGTGGACATCCTCGATGAGGTACTGGATGAGTACCCCTGGCCAGTGGAAAAACGACTGGTGGAAAATTATCCGACTCGCACCTGGCAGGTGCAGTACGGTGAAACAGATTTTGATTTTATTCAGCGCCTGATGCAGGAGTGGGGTATCTACTGGTGGTTTGAGCACAGCGAGAACAGTCACACGTTAGTGCTGGCTGATGCCATTAATGTCCACAAGACATGCGCAGATTCGCCGCTGGTGTGTTATTACCAGAAAGGGCTGAAACTGGACAAGGAGTTTATCCATACCATCACAGCAAATGAAAGCCTGCGCAGCGGACAGTGGGTGCTGAATGATTTCGACTTTATGAAGCCGCGTTCACTGCTGAAGAGCACCGTGGCTAATCCACGTGAAACAGGCCTTGCTGAATATGAGCACTACGAATGGCCGGGAGACTACTTCACAAAGAGTGAAGGTGAAATGCTGACACGCATCCGCATGGAAGAACAGCGTAGCCCCGGTAGTCGGGTACAGGGCAGTGGCAATATTCGTACCCTGATGACAGGTTTTACCTTCATCCTGGAAAACTATCCAACAGCCGAAGTGAACCGGGAATATCTGCTGGCACAGACCACACTATTTATACAGGACAATGCGCAACACAGCGGCCAGGAGCAGCACTTCTCTTACTCAACCAGCTTTGAGTTGCATCCCACCAATGAAGTTTACCGTCCGCAGAGAACTCTGAGCAAACCCCATACCAAAGGCCCGCAGAGCGCCATCGTGACTGGCCCGGCGGGGCAGGAAATCTGGACGGATAAATATGGCCGGGTGAAAGTTCAGTTTGGCTGGGATCGTTACGGTAAGAATGACGAAAACAGCTCCTGCTGGATCCGTGTCAGTTATCCGTGGGCGGGTAAAGGATTCGGTGGCATTCAGATCCCGCGCATTGGTCAGGAAGTTCTAGTGGATTTCAAAAACGGTGACCCGGATTTACCCATTATCGTGGGGCGGACATACAACCAGGACACCATGCCTCCGTGGGGACTACCGGGCGCAGCGACGCAAAGCGGGTTTTACAGCCACACCATCGGCGGCGGCCCAACCAATGCTAACGCCCTGCGTTTTGAGGATAAAACTGGCGGAGAAGAAGTCTGGTTGCATGCCGAGAAAGATCAACGCATTGAAGTAAATAATAATGAAAGCCATTGGGTGGGCAATAATCGCCTTAAAGTTATTGATAAAACAGAAACTGCGATTATTGGTGAGAAACGTTCTCTAACAGTCCAGACAGATGATATCTCTCTCGCCGGCGGGGATAAAACAATTCAGACAGTGCAGAATTTACGCCTTGCTGCGGGAGATTCCATTATTCTTAGCTGCGGAGAAACTATCCTGCAAATGACCAGTGACGGAATATTTAATATAACCTGTAAGAATTTTAATATTACAGCAACAGAGAACGGAAAAATAAATACACAATTAGGGCAGCTTGATTTAAACATGAATGACAGAGCGGCAAATATACCTCCGCCTGGAGCATTAGAGAAAACAGCCCTTCAGACAGCAATAGACGTCACCTTCATGACTAAAAAATAAATAAAAACCCATCAAAAAAATAATTCGTTTATTAAAAAGGACTCATGCCATTATGACGGAATATTACCTCAATGAGACAGTTATAACTTTCACCGGGAATATTATTCAGGACAGTACCATTAATATGTTGCGGCTCAGCAATCCCGACGCCGCACTCATTATCAGCCGGGGTCAGATGCAGGAAGGAGACGAATTAGCCTCTCAGGTTGAACAGCAAATGAAAAAGCTGGAAAAGCAGGTCAGGGAACTGCACCACACGCCCGTGCAGGTGACCCGCGTGGGGATTAATGACGCTGAGGAAGGGCTGGAGATACAGAGCCAGTTTCTCCGGGGTAACGAGCAGGTGTATCAGTGTCAGGTGGCATTTGTATTGCCGGGTGAGCGGGTCATGATGGCCTTCACTTACGCCAGAACCACACCGCTGACCCCGGCAGACATGACGCGCTGGGCTGAAATTAAAAAGAATCTGCGCTTCAGGATACGGCAGGAAACCAGGACGCATTAATCACACAGGGAACGGGACATGGAAGATGCATTCTGGGCGGCAAGGCAGGGTGATGCCCTGCTGCATACGTCGTTTATGGCAGATGTGCTGGGGGCGGTGCTGGAAGTGGCCGCAAATGTCGTTATTGATGCCCTCATTGTCGGCGCAACCTCGTTACTGGCGGCGTCAGTAGGGATCACGATGGGGTGCACGGCTGTCGTGCTGACCGGTTTTGTGGCGGGTGTGGCGATGGTGTACACCGGCGTGACAGAAACGGTCAGCGAAGCCTGTTCAGACCTCGCAGATATGCTTTTCCCGCCTCAGATTGAAGGTTACATCCTCACCGGCTCTGGTGACACATTGATCAACAGCAAACCTGTCGCGCGGGCAGCGGCCACAGCGGCATCGCGGCAGGAGATTGAGGCACAGGAAGCGCAGGCGAAGGCGGAACAGGAAGAAGCGCAGCGTCAGGAGGACGCCAGAACGTTCCGGGATGTGGCCGGGGAATATCTGGAAATGGCGGGGGCAATAGCCCTGGCGGTTCATCCGGTGACTGGACCTGTTCTGATGTCCCGGGCGCTGCACGACCAGCTCAGTACGGAAGAAGGGCGTTCTGAGATGGTGGATGGCGTGACACATTTTGTGTCGGAACTATGGCAGCCCACCGTGGCCAGTGCGGCACCTGGCTCCACCCCGACCCCTGACGATAAAATCGACTGCCATAAACATCCTTCCTCACTGACTCAGTTACTCGCACAAAAAAAAGCCGCCTTTCTGGATGACCCTCTGGGAACGGCCCTTAACCTGTTGAGTCCGGACGGTCTGCTGGAAACCGCCTTTCAGGGAGTGAATGCGGTTATTGGTAGTATCAGTAATCTGTTCAAAGGTGATGACGAACCGCCCGCGGCGGAATATATCGCGGAAGGTGCGCGGGATGTGCGTGTCAACAGTCAGCCAGCGGCACGCAGCGGGGCACGCTGTACCTGCGAGGCCAGGGTGGTGAATGCGCCGGGGGACGGGGCGTTTGTGTCACCGGATGTCCGCATTGGCGGTCCGTTACTGGTGGTCAGGGATATCAGAAGCGGCAGGTCGCAGATAACCCTGGTGGCAACCGTGGCGCTGATGTTTCTTCGCCCGGGCAAAATGCTTTCTAAAATCGCCTGTTTTGCTGCCGGTATCGGGATGAGCATGATGACGCAGAAGGCCATCAGCGCCCTCCCGCATCCGGTCAACGCCGCCACCGGGGCCAAATACCTGGCTGATGATGATGACTTCGATTTCAGCCTGCCGGGCCACTTTCCGCTGGACTGGCAGCGTGTGTACAGCAGTCGTGACGAACGCACGGATGGGATGTTCGGTCAGGGCTGGAGCGTGATGTATGAAGTCAGCCTCGAGCGCACACCGGGTAACGCGGACGAAAACTGCATGACCTTTGTGGCGGGTATGGGGCGACGCTGGATATGGAAGCCGTGCTGCCGGGGAGCGGTTTTTACAGCCCCGGTGAAGGACTGGCAGTACGGCGTGGTGAGCAGGGGCACTGGCTTATCAGCAGCGATGATGGACATTTTTTTCTGTTTGAAGCCGACCCGCATCACCCGCAGCGCCAGCGGCTGAAAATGCTGGGCGACCGTAACAGCAACTGTCTGAATCTGTACTACGACGACCGGGGGCGCATCACTGAAATCCGCGGCGAACAGCAGCGTCCGTGCATCCGTCTGTATTACGAACTGGCGGCGCATCCCCGGCGGGTGACACAGATTTATCAGCATTTCCCTGATACTGCACCTTTACTGCTGCGTCGTTACAACTATGACGAGGCTGGCCACCTGAACGGCGTGCACGACAGCACGGGGCACCTGTTGCGTGAGTTTGCTTACGACGAAAACAACTGCATGACGCTGCACCGGCAGCCCGGCGGCGAAGGGTATTATTACCAGTGGGGCTGGTATGAAGGGCCGGATGATGCAGGCTGGCGCGTGACGGGCCACCATACCGACAGTGGCGCACGATACCGTCTGGACTGGCGGATGGCTGAACGTGTGGTATGTGTGACAGACGGGGCGGGCCGGACACGCTTTCATCAGTGGGATGCGCAGAATCAGGTGACGGCGTACCAGGACGAAGCCGGGCAGGTGATGACGTTCCGCTGGAGCGACGAAGAACGACTGCTGCTGGGGATGACCGACGCTCAGGGCGGCAAATGGCGCTATGTGTATGACCGCCTGGGGCATATCACGGAGACGCACGACCCGCTGGGGCGGGTGGCACAGACACAGTGGCACCCGGTATGGCACGAACCGGAAACGGAAGTGGATGCGACGGGGAACAGTTGGCGCTGTGAGTACGATGAACGCGGCAATCTTCTTGCCGTGACCGACCCGCTGCAACAGAACACCCGGTATCAGTATGACCGCCACGGCCAGGTGGTACAGATAACCGATGCCCGTGGGGGGAATAAATACCTTCAGTGGAACGAAGACGGGCAGCTCACGCGGCATACGGATTGTTCCGGCTCGCAGACGACCTGGTTCTACGACGAACGCACGCGGCTGATACGGGTGACAGACGCGCAGAGCCACAGCACGCGCTACGGGTATGACGACAGCGGTCACCTGGTGGAGGTGATACTGGCGGACGGCCGCACGGCGCATTACCAGCCGGATGCGGCGGGCAGGCTGGTGAAGTATACCAGCCCGATGGGGAGGATAACGCGCTGGCAACGCGACGGGCAGGGGCGGGTGCGCAGCCGGACGGACGCGATGGGGCGCAGGACGGCATTCGGGTACGACGCCTACGGACGGCTGACCCGGCTGACAAACGAGAACGGAGAAAGCTATCAGTTCCGCCACGATGTGCTGGACCGTCTGGCGGAGCAGATAAACCCGGATGGCTGTCGCCAGGCGTACCGTTACAACGCGCTGAACGCGGTCACGGAAGTGGTGTTCACCGGGGAGCGGGGCGGTGAAATCCGTCACCGGCTGGCGCGTGATGCGGTGGGCCGGCTCACGGCAAAGGAGACAGCCGACAGCCGTACAGAATACATCTATGATGCGGCAGACCAGCTACTGGAAATCCGCCGCCAGCGGTCGGATGCCGGGGAAACGGATGCACCGGAGATTATCCGCTTCAGTTACGACAGACTGGGACGGATGCTGACCGAGGAGACGGCGCAGGGCATCTTAACCCATCAGTATGACGAACCGGGCAACCGGACAGCGACCACCTTTCCGGACGGCAGAACGCAGCGCCATCTGTACTACGGCAGCGGTCATCTCCAGCAGATAAATCTGGACCGGGAGGTTATCAGTGAGTTCACGCGTGACGCCCTGCACCGTGAGGTGCTCAGAAGTCAGGGGCGGCTGAGCACGCGGCAGCTTTACGACCCTGGGCTAAATGGAGGTATCAACCTCTATGCTTACGCGCCTAATCCGCTATCATGGATCGATCCGTTAGGGTTGAAATCATGTGGTCCGGCGCGCACTAAACATGTGCCCAATCGTCATATTAGACGGCATAATAATATTGGGAATAGCAAATTCTCTCTGAAAGAAAGAATTAAATTACGAAGTAAAAGTAAGTATAGAAAACCAAGTCAATATAGAAAGTTAGAAGATCGTACAATGAGAGACCCTAGCAGAGTTTTACATCAATCTGACGGGAGGATTAGATATGAGCGAGATTATGATCGTGTTATTGGGACTAGAGGCGAAAAAGGTCATGTCACTATTTATGATCCAGCCAAAGGTAAAGTGATTACATCATACCCTGCGCATTTATAGGATTGATTATGATAGATTTTTCTTATTTATCAGATACTGATGGAAGTAAGCCATCTTTGATTTTGCATGACAAAATAATTAGGAAATTAGAAAATTCCTTTTTTTATTTGAAAGAAAAAGCAGGGGTTTATGTAGATCCATATGGTAAAACAAGAATTTATCCAGAACACCAAAAAATATTAATTAATTACTTGGCAAAAAGTAAAGATACAGATGTAATAAACTTCATTAATTTTCTTATTAAAGCCAGTAGCGAAAATGAAATTATAATTGCTGATGGGGATTAAAATACAAAAAACCGGGTAAGAAATGAACTCTTCCCGGCTTTTTATTTTTTAACTCTCGTTCAGCACACTAAACATCCCGTCTCGCATCCCCTTAACCCCCCAGGGAAAGATCACGTAACGCTGCTTTTTTGTACTAAATAATTCGCACTAAATGTTCAATAATTAAAATATTCCTTATTACCTAAAGCTATTTTTCATTGCTTATACATGATCAAATACTCCTTACATAATTTAAAAAATTGATGGAACATATTTCTATTATCCCCGATTACAGACAAGTCTGGAAAGTGGAACATAAATTATCTGATATTCTACTGTTGACTATTTGTGCCGTTATTTCTGGTGCAGAAGGTTGGGAAGATATAGAGGATTTGGTGAAGCACATCTCGATTTTTTGAAGCAATATGGTGAATTTGAAAATGGTATTCCTGTTCACGATACTATTGCCAGAGTTGTATCCTGTATCAGTCCTGCAAAATTTCATGAGTGCTTTATTAACTGGATGCGTGACAGCCATTCTTCAGATGATAAAGACGTCATCGCAATTGATGGAAAAACGCTCCGGCACTCTTATGACAAGAGTCGCCGCAAGGGAGCGATTCATGTCATTAGTGCGTTCTCAACAATGCACAGTCTGGTCATCGGACAGATCAAGACGGATGAGAAATCCAATGAGATCACAGCTATCCCTGAACTTCTTAACATGTTAGATATTAAAGGAAAAATCATCACAACTGATGCGATTGGGTGCCAGAAAGATATTGCAGAGAAGATACAAAAACAGGGAGGTGATTATTTATTCGCTGTAAAAGGAAATCAGGGGCGGCTTAATAAAGCCTTTGAGGAAAAGGGAGCGTAATCTGACTTGTCTCCCAAAGCTTACAAAGCCCACCGGTTCCGCCCGCTTTCTTTCGCCCGGTACAGCGCAGCATCGGCATCTGCAACTATTTGTTCAGTCGTTTTGGCGGGAGCAGAACAGGTGATCCCCTGGCTAACCGTAACAAACGCACTTACAGAAGATGCCTGATGGGCAATCGCTGCCAGTTTAAGTTCTTGCTTAATTCTGGCTGCTATCTTTTCGGCTTCCTGCAAGCAGGTATTAAAAAGAATAATGGCAAACTCTTCGCCACCATAACGAGCGACTATATCTTCGGGCTGGCGAATTGCGCGTTGCAGTACATCGGCAACTTGTATCAAACAACGATCGCCCGCCGGGTGTCCGTAAGTGTCGTTGTAGCGTTTAAAAAAATCGACATCCAGCATAATTAGGGCAAATGAGGCCTCTTGTTCTACTGCATCACCTAAAATACTATCCAGCGCCCGTCGGTTTGCCACTCCCGTTAAGGGATCGCGATGAGCCAATGCGTCGAGGCGATTAATTAGCAGGTTGTTGTATCTGTTTTGTTGCCATGCTTCTTCAAACCAACGTAATAAAATAAAACGTCCACCATAGAGAGCGAGAGAAAAAAGGCACCAGATAACAACGAAATGAATATTTAAATGATGATTGAGCATAAGACTGGCTAACGGAATGGTAAACCATAAGGGAATGATAAATGCGAGTAGTGATGGAGTATGAAAATACAATGCAACAATGGCGCTAAGCATTAATAATACACATAGCGGATAAGCAAAAGGTAGCGTCCAGTGTGCAATAAAATAAAAGCAACACCATGACCATAACAGGCTTAGAACGAACAATAACTGCTGAATATACAGTACGTTTTTGCGGGGGGTGACCAATAAAAGGCCACTGATCAGCAGAATGCCAAATGATGAAATATCAATAGTATGTACAAGGTTTTCCTCATTAAACCATGAAGTCATATCCTCATTGAATAAAATGCTTCGCAGCAAAATCATCGATGAAAAACCGATGTTAATCAAGGCAAACCACGGCAGGCTAATCGACATTCCACGAATAACCATATCCTGTCGTTTTTTCCACGAATAATGAGAGTGTTTTCTTTTATCAAAAATCATTTCTTATAACCAGAAAAGGGCAGGAAGCCTGCCCAATTTATGCTGAACTTATGGCGTCACAATATTGAACCAGAATTCAAAATTATCCATATAGCCTAACATTTCGTTGAGTTTCTCTGCATTGCCACTGATTTTGACTTCGCCTTTATCTATCGCTTCTTTCAATGTCTCTTCCTTCAGAACGATTTTATTCAAGACATCGCGGGAGAGAGTGATTGTCGCGTCAGCATCAGATGCTTGCGTACCTGCAGTGTGATTGAGCACACCATTTTCAAGCTCTACTTTATAAGTGCCGCCATCTTCACCGAAATCAAAATTCAATACAGCTTTAGCGTCTGCTGCTTTCTCGCCATTAATGTGCACCGCAAGATAATCAAAGAACATTTCCGGCGTCATTGCGCGTACAGTGTCAGGGCTGGCAGTATTTGGCGTTGGCAGTTTTTGCACGCCGTTACGTAATTCCTGTGCGCCAGTCAGATAGAAATTACGCCACGGCCCGGATTCTGCCTGGTAGCCTAACTGTTCAAGCGCATCGGCTTCCAGATTTCTCGCAGCCTGGTTATTTGGATCGGCAAATACCACCTTGCTGACAACCTGGGCAACCCAGCGGAAATTACCCTGGTCATAATCCTGTTTGGCTTTTTGTAAAATGGCATCAGCACCGCCCATATATTCGACAAATTTCTTCGCAGCGTCTTCTGGCGGCAATTCATCAAGCGTTGCCGGGTTACCATCAAACCAACCGAGATAAAGCACATAAGTTGCTTTCACATCATGACTCACCGAACCGTAATACCCGCGATTCGCCCAGGTGTTAGCAAGCGAGGAGGGTAATTTAAAGTTTGCGGCGATCTCATCGCGGGTCTGCCCCTGATTCGCCATGCGCAGCGTTTGATCGTTGATGTAACGATACAAATCGCGCTGGGTTTTTAGCAGTTTAACGACGTTGTCATTGCCCCAGGTTGGCCAGTGATGCTGAGCGAGAATTATCTCCGCTTTATCACCCCACAAATTGAGTGCCTCGTTGATGTATTTGGACCAGGGAAGAGGTTGACGAATTTTGGCACCACGCAGTGAATAGGTGTTGTGGAGGGTGTGCGTGACATCTTCTGCAGTTTCGATCAGTTTCTTTTCTTCGATAAACCACAACATTTCAGAAGGTGCTTCGGAACCGGGCGCCATCAGAAAATCGTAGGTCAACCCATCGATCGTCTCTTTTTGCCCGGTTTTGGTGATGTAGTTGGTAGGGGCAATCAATGTAACTGTTCCTGCTGACGTTGTTGTTCCCAGCCCGGCTCCAACCTGGCCTTTAGCATCAGGTTTCAATAAGTTGCCGTACATATAACTGGCTCTTCGGCTCATCACATTGCCAGCCATAATATTTTCTGAAACGGCCTCCTCTAAAAAACCGGCTGGTGCATAAATTTTTGTTTTACCTGATTTAACGTCAGCTTCATCAACCACGCCGCGAACGCCACCGTAGTGATCGACATGGCTGTGCGTGTAGATAACTGCCACTACCGGTTTTTGACCACGATTTTTGTAATAAAGATCCATACCCACTTTGGCTGTTTCTGCAGAAACCAGTGGGTCAACGACGGTAATACCTTCTTTACCTTCGATGATGGTCATATTTGATAAATCGAGATTGCGAATTTGATAGACGCCGTCGGTTACTTCAAATAAACCACTGATATTTATCAGTTGCGCCTGACGCCATAAACTTGGGTTAACCGTATCAGGTGCTTTATCGCCTTCTTTTATAAAAGTATATTGCTGTGGATTCCAGATGACGTTCCCTTGTTCACCCTTAATCACCTCCTGAGGTATGGGGGCAATGAATCCTTTATGAGCATCAGTGAAATCGGTGTTATCGGAAAAGGGTAATTGACTATAAAGCGCATTATTCGCTTGTTGGGTGGCTGAGGTGGCCTCTTTTGGTGCTTCCGCGGCAATGAGAGGAAGTGAACTGGTGGTGAATAATCCCATGACTAGCAGACTTTTAGCAATATGATTAAGCTGCATCGCAAGTGTCTCCAGAAAGACTTTATAAAAGAAAGGATATTCCGAGCGAAAATTCTTAGTGAGGGCAAGAATAACTATAATTGGCATTAATAAATCAGCAAGCTGGATGTCGTGAATTTTCTTAATATGATAAGAAATAAAGAATAGATTCTGTATATTACAAGGCAGGTGTTTATTATTGTGGAAGCTAATAGTATATATGCGTTATTAAAATGGCGACGTAAATATCGCTATCTCTTTGCACATCATTTCGCATCAAAGAACACATGACGTTTTCGGCTTGTGCTAATTTTGCTGGCAGTCTTTAAAAAGGAGCATAACAATGCCACATATTGATATTAAGTGTTTTCCCCGTGAACTGGACGAGCAACAAAAAGCGGAACTGGCCGCGGAGATTACCGACGTCATTATTCGCCATCTGAACAGTAAAGAGAGTTCGATCAGCATCGCACTACAGCAGATCCAACCGGAAGCATGGCAAGCTGTCTGGGACAGCGAAATCGCGCCCCAGATGGCGACATTGATCAAAAAACCGGGTTACAGCATGTAGCGCGCTATCCTGCCGTGACGCGTTTACCGCTGGTAACGAAAGTGCCAGCGCCTAAATGGTGAAGGGTGTTGAGTTTATCATCATCAAATTGCCAGCGACCTTCGACAAATACCCGCGCGTCTGCCGCTGCCGACACAACTTCGCCAAATAGAGTATCGTATTTTTCTTGCGCAGAAGTCGCGGGCAGCAGGCGGCATTCCATCCACGCCAGACATTTCTCTTCGACCAACGGTAAACCCAGCACCGGACCTTTCACGACAGGAATGCCGTAACAGTTAAACTTATCTTCATCGCGCCCTGAAACGCTACCTACCGCCCAGGTCCAGTTAGTTGCCGCTACGCCGGGGATCACAATGCCAAACATGCCGCTACGTTCTATCAACTCCCGTGACCAGGTGGATTTATCCACCACAATTGCCACCCGCGGCGGCTCAAATTCTACAGGCATCGACCAGGCTGCGGCCATTACGTTTCGTAACTGGGACAGTTTATCGTGACTGGTAATCAAAATAGTCGGGCCGTGGTTTAACAGACGGCTGGCATGATGCAACTCGACGGGAATAAATCGGCTCACGGTATCGCCTCGCTATGAAGGGGGTTTTAAAAGCGTAGCTCGTAACGCAATAAGCAACGAAATTAACGGGATTGGCGATTTACGAACGTGATGGATGTCCACGAACGCACAAAATAGCCGGTGCTACGTCTAATCCAGGTTATAAGTTGATAAAACCACTTAGGGAAACGCCTGATGACGCCCATTCTGAATCACTATTTTGCCCGCATTAACTGGTCGGGAGCCGCTGCGGTCAACATCGACACGCTGCGCGCATTACACCTGAAACACAATTGCACCATTCCGTTTGAAAACCTCGACGTCTTGCTGCCGAGGGAAATGCAGTTGGATGATCAATCGCTGGAAGATAAGCTGGTCATCGCCCGTCGTGGTGGTTACTGCTTTGAGCAGAATGGCGTGTTTGAGCGGGTGTTACGCGAGTTAGGTTTCAACGTTCGTAGTCTGTTAGGACGCGTGGTGTTATCTAATCCACCATCGTTGCCGCCGCGCACGCACCGTTTGCTGTTGGTGGAGCTGGAAGATGAACGCTGGATTGCCGATGTCGGTTTTGGTGGGCAGACGTTAACCGCGCCGATTCGTTTAGTGCCTGACATCGTGCAAGCCACGCCGCACGGAGAGTATCGCCTGCGACAGGAAAATGACGACTGGATTTTGCAGTTTAATCATCATCAGCACTGGCAGTCGATGTACCGTTTTGATCTCTGTGAACAGCAGCAAAGCGATTATGTGATGGGCAACTTCTGGTCGGCGCACTGGCCGCAATCGCATTTTCGCCATCATTTGCTGATGTGCCGTCATTTGCCAGATGGCGGCAAGCTGACGTTGACCAATTTCCATTTTACCCGTTATGAAAATGGTCACGTAGCAGAGCAGCAGAATTTGCCAGATGTAGCGTCGTTATATGCCGTGATGCAGGAGCAGTTTGGTCTGGGCGTGGATGATGCAAAACATGGTTTCACTGAGGATGAGCTGGCGCAGGTGATGGCAGCATTTGATACGCATCCGGAGGCAGGTAAATAGTTTGTGTCAGAGTGCCGGATGCGGCGTAAACGTCTTATCCGGCCTACATTAGCCAACAGATTCAATAAATTATGATGCGGTTGTAGGCCTGATAAGCGAAGCACATCAGGCAATTTGTTTTTCTGCCATTTATGGCAACGGTTTTAAAGATCAATTGCCCACTCGGCATGAAATAAAATCACCGCCGTACCAGAAATAGTCACTTTCTCCGGCTGGTTATCGCGAATTGTCACCGTCACATCAATCACTCCATCACGACCCAATGCGCGCCCCTGATGGCCTTTAACACGCAATACATTGCCATCGTGGGGTAACACGTTGTGATGCACCAGCCATGCGCCCATCGGGCCGTTGGCATTGCCGGTAACCGGATCTTCCACAATGCCAATTGCAGGCGAGAACATGCGTCCATCGGTTTCATTTTTACCAGGGCGGATCTGGAAGGGGAAAAAACCATTACAGCCAATCTGTTTACTGATGGCAGTCAGCGCAGCAAGGTCTGGTGAAAGGGCATCGATATCCACTTCCGGCTTCAACGGGATCATCACTTTTGAGTGTCCGGTAGTCGCCACCTGGATCGGCAAACCGGGCAGAATGTCGTCTTCAGTGAGATGAAGCGCGTTGATAATCGCCGCACGTGTTTCACCTTCCAGCGGTGGCTCAAAGCCAGGGGAACCTTGTTCCAGCGAAATACGATAATCATCGTTATGTTTTTCGATAGTCACGCGGTGCTTTCCCGCCAGTGACGTTTGCCAGACGGTGCAATTCCCCAAACCTGATACCTTCGAACGCACATAGTGCGCCGCCACGGTCGCGTGACCGCAAATCGGCACTTCAACCGTTGGCGTAAAGTAGCGAATGCGCACATCGCTGTCGTCGCTGTGCAGCAGAAAAGCGGTTTCAGAATGGCCTAATTCGCGGGCGATAAGCTGCATTTGCGCTTCGCTGAGATCATCGGCAGGGAAAACAACACCGGCAGAATTGCCGCGAAACGGTTGAGAGGTAAAAGCATCGACGTGGTAAACCTGCGGTTTCATTAACGTTCTCCTGTGGCTGGAGAACTAGCATAGCCTGCAAGTGGCCGGAGAGCGAAGGGCTAATCCGGCCAACGTGAGAATCAACGCCGCGAGCGCACAATCTGATACCGACGGGTAAAGTACTCAAACGGCGCGCTCCAGACATGCACCAGTCGGGTGAACGGGAAGAGCAGGAAGATGGTCATCCCCAACACCAGATGCAGGCGAAAGATATAAGCTACACCATCAAGATGCGTCGATGCACCGCCCTGGAAAGTGACGATGCTTTGCGCCCAGCCCACCAGCTTCATCATTTCGCTGCCGTCCGGATGTTGTGCTGAAAAGGGAATGGTGGTTAACCCCAGAATGCACTGAATTAACAAAATGGCGAGGATCAGGATATCCGCACCAGAAGACGTCGCCCTGATACGCGGATTCGTTAAACGGCGTACCAGCAACCCCGCTCCGCCAATCAGTGTCAGCACACCGCAAATACCACCGAGGATCATCGCCATCTGCTGTTTTACCGCCACTGGCAGAAACCATGCGTACATCCAGTGTGGCGTTAGCATGCCAAACAAATGGCCGAAGAAGATCCCCAGAATGCCGATATGGAACAAGTTCGACCACAGCACCATTCCACGTTTATCCAACATCTGGCTGGAGGAGGCACGCCAGGTGTACTGTCCGTAATCGTAGCGCAGCCAGCTTCCGAGGATAAAAACCGTGCCACACAAGTACGGGTAGATATCGTAAAAAAAGACGTTCAGATACTGAATCATTTCCCACCTCCCGCACTGATGTCGACATACTGCGGTGCGACATCCTGGCTAAAGCGTCGCTGATATTGATTAAGCGGCGAGCTGTCACACGCCGTGGCGTTATCTTCAATAAACTTCACCTGTTCCTCTTCCCACACTGCATCCAGCGCCTGACGGGTGTCGTCGCGCTCCTCGCTGCGTATCTGTTTTGTGACACTGTCACTTGAAAGAGTACTTCCCGCCAGATGCAGCAGGGTGTCAAACAACGGATACCACGGTGCCTCGCGTTGTTTTAAGCGTCCGCCAAGCAGGGCGAGGATTGGCGCAACGTTGAGCAAACCTTCTTTAGCCTGGTCATCCGGCAGCACACTTAAATACTCCAGATACAGCGGCAGATAATCAGGCAGCTCGCGACAATTTAGTTGCAGGCCGACTTTTTCATACTCCGCCAGCAGATCTACCATTGCCTGACCGCGATCGCGGGACTCGGCATGAACATGTTCGAATAGCAGCAGCGAAGTGGTACGTCCACGGTCAAACACTTCACACCATTCAGCCTGTTTATCCAACAGCGGTGCATTGAGCAGGTCGCAGGTGAAATCGGTGAGCATCGGCGCGTTACGGCGAATCAGCGCCAGTGCGTCGTCTTTGTTCTCCCATAGCAGCTCGTCCGGATACTCCATCAACAAGCCGATCACTTTGAGGATTTGCATTATTCCCCCTCCGCTTTATTGCGTACTTCGGTAATGTCGATGGCATCGATCCGGCTACTGTTGAACAGGTTGAATTTGGTATCAGAGCCGTGGCAACCGTCGCCAAAGGTAAAGCCACAGCCGTTACGCTCTCCAAACGCATCACCCGCCATTTCCCGATGACTGGTTGGGATGACAAACCGATCTTCATAGTTGGCGATAGCGAGATAGCGATACATATCTTCGACCTGGGCGACGCTCAAACCCACTTCGTCAATTGCGCGGGTATCAGTTACGCCTTCTACGGTTTGCGAACGCATATAGTGCCGCATCGCCATCATCCGTTTCAGTGCCCGTAGTACAGGGCCGGTATCACCCGCACTTAACATATTGGCGAGGTATTGCACCGGAATACGCAGGCTTTCGATGGCCGGCAGCACGCCTTCGCTTTTGGGCAGTCCGCCCGCGTCGGCGTAAGACTGAATGGGTGACAGCGGTGGCACATACCAGACCATCGGCAGGGTGCGATATTCAGGGTGCAGCGGCAGCGCCAGTTTCCAGTCCATTGCCATTTTGTAAACCGGCGAACGCTGGGCGGCGTCAATCACGTTGTGTGGGATACCTTGCTTCAGGGCTTCTTCGATCACCGAGGGATCGTGCGGATCGAGGAACACTTCGCACTGGCGCTCATAGAGATCAACTTCACGTTCCGTGCTCGCCGCTTCTTCGATGCGGTCGGCGTCGTAGAGCAGCACACCAAGATATCGAATGCGACCTACGCAGGTCTCGGAGCAGACCGTTGGCTGTCCGGACTCAATTCGCGGATAACAGAAGATGCATTTTTCTGACTTGCCGCTTTTCCAGTTAAAGTAGATTTTTTTGTACGGACAACCGCTGATGCATAAGCGCCAGCCACGACATTTGTCCTGGTCGATCAGCACAATGCCGTCTTCTTCGCGTTTATAGATAGCGCCGCTGGGGCAGGTCGCCACACAGCTTGGGTTAAGGCAGTGTTCGCACAAGCGCGGCAAATACATCATGAAGGTATTTTCAAACTGACCGTACATCTCCTTTTGCATGGCGTCGAAGTTGCGGTCGCGGGCGCGTTTTTCGAACTCTCCGCCCAGCAGTTCTTCCCAGTTTGGCCCCCAGATCACTTTGTCCATCCGTTTGCCGTCGATCAGCGAACGTGGACGCGCAGTGGGAATGTGTTTACCTTCCGGCGCGCTATGCAAATGTTCATAGTCGAAGGTAAAAGGTTCGTAGTAGTCGTCGATCTGCGGTATCACCGGATTGGCAAAGATTTTGGTTATCACGCCCATTTTGCTGCCCAGCCGCGGGCGGATCTTGCCATTGACATCGCGAACCCAGCCGCCTTGCCACTCTTCCTGATCTTCCCAGTTTTTCGGGTAACCAATGCCCGGTTTGGTTTCGACGTTATTAAACCACGCGTACTCCATACCTTCGCGTCCAGTCCAGACGTTTTTACAGGTCACCGAACAGGTGTGACAGCCGATACATTTATCGAGGTTAAGCACCATGCCGACTTGCGAACGTATTTTCATTTTTTCGCCTCCTGTACCTGATCGCGACCTTCATCATCCAGCCAGTTCACGTTCTTCATCTTGCGGATCATGATGAACTCGTCGCGGTTCGAGCCGACGGTGCCGTAGTAGTTAAAGCCCCAGGCCAGTTGCGCGTAACCGCCAATCATATGCGTTGGTTTCGGACAAACGCGGGTGACCGAGTTGTGAATACCGCCGCGCATTCCGGTCACTTCCGAGCCGGGGATATTCATAATCCGTTCCTGAGCGTGATACATCATGGTCATGCCCGGCGGTACACGCTGGCTGACTACCGCGCGGGCAGTCAGCGCACCGTTGGCGTTAAAGACCTCCACCCAGTCGTTATCAACAATAGTCAGTTCACGGGCATCGGTTTCGCTGATCCAGACAATCGGTCCACCGCGTGAGAGCGTCAGCATCAACAGGTTTTCACTATAAGTGGAGTGAATGCCCCATTTCTGATGCGGTGTCAGGAAGTTAAGGGCTTTTTCCGGAAAGCCGTTTGGTGGGATCTGGCGCATTTCGCTAACGCTACGGGTGTCGATAGGTGGGCGATAAGCCACCAGACTTTCGCCAAAGGCACGCATCCACGGGTGATCCTGATAGAGCTGCTGACGGCCAGACAACGTGCGCCACGGAATTAACTCGTGAACGTTGGTGTATCCCGCATTGTAGGAGACGTGATCGCTTTCCAGGCCAGACCAGGTCGGGCTGGAGATGATTTTACGCGGCTGCGCCTGAATATCGCGGAAGCGAATCTTTTCATCTTCTTTATGCCGCGCCAGATGAGTATGTTCGCGTCCGGTGATCTCACCCAGCGCCTGCCAGGCTTTTACCGCAACATGGCCGTTGGTTTCCGGTGCCAGCGCCAGAATCACTTCCGATGCATCAATGGCGGTATCAATCAGCGGACGCCCCTGAGCCGGGCCATCGCGTTTGGTGTAATTGAGTTTGCCGAGGAAATCGATTTCATCCTGGGTATTCCACGAAATCCCTTTACCGCCGTTGCCAAGTTTATCCATCAGTGGCCCGAGCGAGGTAAAGCGTTCATAGGTAGCAGGGTAGTCGCGTTCCACCGCTACAATATTCGGCGCGGTTTTACCCGGAATCAGATCGCATTCGCCTTTGCGCCAGTCGAGCACTTCACACGGCTGGGAGAGCTCTGCCGGAGAGTCGTGTAACAACGGTTGCAGCACAACATCCGTTTCTTTGCCGAGATGTCCCACGCACACTTGCGAAAAGGCTTTGGCGATACCTTTGTAGATTTCCCAGTCGCTGCGTGATTCCCAGGCCGGATCGACCGCCGCAGAAAGTGGATGAATAAACGGATGCATATCCGAGGTATTCATATCGTCTTTCTCATACCACGTGGCGGTAGGCAGGACGATATCGGAAAACAGGCAGGTGCTGGACATACGGAAATCGAGCGTTACCAGCAGGTCGAGCTTTCCCTCTATCGCGGCGGTTTGCCACTCTACTTCTTCCGGTTGAATTCCCTCCGTCGGCCCAAGTTCTTGCCCCTGAATGCCACTTTCCGTACCCAGCAGATATTTCTGCATATACTCGTGACCCTTGCCGGAGGAGCCAAGCAGGTTAGAGCGCCAGACAAACAGGTTACGCGGATGATTGCTGCCGTTGTCCGGCTGTTCGCAGGCCATGCGTAACTCGCCTGACTTCAACGCCTGAGCGGTAAATTCGGTGGGTGATAATCCGGCCTTATCGGCTTCGGCTTTCAGCCCGAGCGGGTTACGCCCCAGTTGCGGCGCGGAAGGTAGCCAACCCATGCGCTCAGCGCGAACGTTGAAATCAATCAGATGACCGCTGTATTTATTGGCATCGGCCAGCGGTGAGAGCAGTTCCTGGGCGGTGACTTTTTCATAGCGCCATTGGCTGGAGTGATTGTAGAAAAACGAAGTGCTGTTCATCTGGCGCGGTGGCCGGTTCCAGTCCAGCGCAAATGCCAGCGGCAGCCAGCCGGTTTGCGGGCGCAGTTTTTCCTGACCAACGTAATGCGCCCAGCCGCCGCCGCTTTGCCCGACACAACCGCAGAAAATCAACATATTGATCATCCCACGGTAGTTCATATCCATGTGATACCAGTGGTTGACGCCAGCACCGAGGATAATCATCGAGCGCCCGTGGGTTTTATGGGCGGTATCGGCAAATTCACGGGCGATGGTTTCAATATACTGGCGCGGTACACCGGTAATTTGCTCACCCCAGGCCGGGGTGTAGGCTTTGATTTCATCGTAATCTTTCGCGCTGTTTTCGTCCTCCAGCCCGCGATCGAGGCCGTAGTTTGCCAGCACCAGATCATAAACGCTGACGACCGGACAGGTGTTGCCATCGGCTAATGTCAGGTTTTTAACAGGTAACTGACGCACCAGGACGGGTTCGTGTTTTACGCTGCGAAAATGCGGATTTTCAATGCCGCCAAAGTAGGGGAAAGCCACGCCAGCGACAGCGTCGTGTTGGCCGAGCAGGGTTAATAACAAATCGGTTTCTGCACCTGCGGCAATGGATTCCAGATTCCATTTGCCTTTTTCGCCCCAGCGAAAGCCAATCGAACCGTTGGGCACGACCAGTTCACCTGCGGTATTAAATGCCACAGTTTTCCACTGCGGGTTATTGCTTTCACCCAGTCCATCCACCAGATCGGACGCGCGAATCATTCGTCCGGGAACGTAGCTGCCATCGTCACGCGGTTCCAGCATCACCAGCATCGGCATATCGCTGTAGCGGCGGCAGTAGTTGATAAAGTAATCGCTGGGATTATCGAGGTGAAACTCTT
Organism: Escherichia sp. TW09308; assembly: GCF_000208565.1. Classification (NCBI taxonomy): domain Bacteria; kingdom Pseudomonadati; phylum Pseudomonadota; class Gammaproteobacteria; order Enterobacterales; family Enterobacteriaceae; genus Escherichia; species Escherichia sp. TW09308. The sequence continues at coordinate 720,447 of NZ_AEME01000001.1, forward strand.
TTAAAATCACATGCCCCATCGCCATCGCCAGCGCGCTATCGGTGCCTTGCTTCGGAGCCAGCCACTGGTCGCACAGTTTCGCCACCTCCGAGTAGTCAGGAGTAATGGCGATAGTTTTGGTGCCTTTGTAGCGTACTTCAGTAAAGAAGTGGGCGTCTGGCGTGCGTGTCTGCGGTACGTTAGACCCCCAGGCGATGATATAGCTGGAGTTATACCAGTCGGCAGATTCAGGGACGTCGGTTTGCTCGCCCCAGGTCATCGGTGAGGCGGGTGGCAGGTCGCAATACCAGTCATAGAAACTTAAGCAGGTGCCGCCGAGTAGTGACAGATAGCGTGTTCCTGCGGCGTAAGAGACCATCGACATTGCCGGAATCGGAGAGAATCCGGCAACGCGATCCGGCCCGTAAGTTTTGATAGTCCAGACGTTAGCAGCGGCAATCAGTTGATTCAGCTCCTGCCAGTTGGAGCGGATAAACCCGCCGCGTCCGCGCACCTGTTTGTAGCTTAAGCACTTTTGCGGGTCATGCATAATCGATTCCCACGCCAGCACCGGATCGCTGTGCTGTTTAAGTGCTTCGCGCCACAATTCGATTAACCGCTTACGAATTAGTGGGTATTTCAGGCGGTTGGCGCTGTAGAGATACCATGAGTAGCTTGCGCCGCGTGGGCAGCCGCGGGGTTCATGATTGGGCAGGTCAGGGCGGGTACGCGGGTAGTCGGTCTGCTGGATTTCCCACGTTACCAGGCCGTTTTTGACATAGATTTTCCAGCTACAGGAGCCAGTACAGTTAACGCCGTGGGTGGAGCGCACGATTTTGTCGAATTGCCAACGTTGTCGATAGCTGTCCTCCCAGTCGCGGTTGCTATGCATCACCTGTCCGTGGCCATCGGCAAAGGTTTCGCCCTTTTGTTTGAAGTAGCGAAAGCGATCCAAAAGTTTACTCATGACATGACTCCTGCTCCAGGAATGATTTGGGATCTGATGCCTTGTCGGATGCGGCGTAAACGTCTTATCCGACTCCGACCTACGGGTGCGACACGGTTGTAGGACTGATAAGACGCGTCAGCGTCGCATCAGGCATCGATCTCTTATTTTTGGCTAAACTGCCGCCGACCATAGACCAGCCAGGTCAGCAGCACACAGATGATGTAAAAGATTAAAAACACTTTCATCGCGCCAACCGGCGAGCCGGTCATATTCAGCGACATGCCAAACGCCTGTGGAATAAAAAAGCCGCCAACTGCACCAATTGCCGAGATAAAGCCAAGTGCGGCGGCGGTTTCGGTGATTGCTTCTCGCTGTGCTTCTTCATCGCTACCGCCTTTCATCTTCACCCGATAAATGGTTATCTGGCGGAAGATGACGGCAATCATCTGGAAAGTAGAGCCACTTCCCAGACCCGCCGTCAGGAACAACCCCATAAATACGGCGTAAAACGCAATGAAATTACCTGAACCCGTGCCGGGTAACGTCAGAAACAGCAACGCACTGAACAGAGCCATAAAAATAAAGTTGATAAGCGTAACGCGAACGCCGCCGAACTTATCGGAGATAGCGCCGCCAACCGATCGCGCAATGGCACCGATAAACGGGCCAAAAAACGCCAGTTGCAGAATATTCACATCCGGGAACTGCGTTTTTGCCAGCATGGCAAAACCCGCGGAAAAGCCGATGAACGAGCCAAAAGTGGCGAGGTAGAGCAGACTCAACAGCCAGAGATGCAGGCGTTGTAACACAGGTAACTGGTCGGCAATTGATGCACGTGAACTGGCAATATCATTCATCCCTGACCAGGCAGCAATGGTGGCAATGACCAACAATGGCACCCAAATCCAGGCAGCATTAGCCAGTGACATCACAGAGCCATCGGCCTGCGGTACGCCATTAACACCAAGAAAGGCAAATACCGGAACAAAAATCACCAGCGGCGCAACCAGTTGCATCACGCTGACGCCTAAATTACCCAGTCCGCCATTAATGCCAAGTGCGCTACCTTGTTTGGCTTTCGGGAAGAAAAAACTGATATTTCCCATACTTGAAGCAAAGTTTGCGCCCGCAAAACCGCACAGCAGAGCAATTACAATAAATACACCGAAGGGAGTGGCTGTATTTTGCACGGCAAAACCGAGCCAGATGCAGGGAATAATCAGGATAGCGGTACTAAAAACGGTCCAGCGACGTCCACCAAATATTGGCACCATAAAGGAGTAGGGAACACGTAATAATGCGCCCGAAACGGAGGGTAATGCGGTTAATAAAAAAAGTTGATCGGTAGTAAAATTAAAGCCGATTTTGTTGAGATTAACGGCGACAGCGCTAAATAACATCCAGACACAGAACGCAAGAAGTAAACAACTGACTGATATCCAGAGATTTCTTCGTGCTATATGCTTTCCTTTATTTTCCCAGAATGCCGGATTTTCTGGCTTCCAGTCGCGCAAAAGATAACGATTGTTTTTCTCATTTTGCAGTGCCATATTCTTCCTCGCATGCACACATTGTTAATGAAAAAAAGAAAAGACAGGACGTTGGGCGCAACCGCCCGTTTTTAGAATTAAGGATGAATAGAGTGAAGTGCTGAATGAAAGAATAGATAAGAAAGCACAGCCGCGCGGTGAGAAAGCGGATTATCTGAAGGCTTATGTGTTACTGAATGTAACAAAAATATATCATTTCCTTCACTAATTTTTAAATCCGCATATCCCTGAACGTGTTTTGTTGCTGTATGAAGCGTTGGCCTCATCTTGTCATCTTTATTTATCGGTGACGTGTCGCCAGCCAGCAGAGCAGAGAACCGCCACAGACCATCAGTGCGCCTTGCCAGAATGAGAGCGACAGCGGTGCGCTGAGCAGCACGGCAGCAAGCGCTGACGAAAGTACGGGGGTAAAATAAGACCCTACTGCCATAATAGTGACATTGCCATGTAAAATACCGACATTCCAGGCGGCATAAGCAAATCCTAAAGTAAAAGCCGCAGAAATGAGTTTGACGATGACAGGGGTGCTAAAAACCATCTCTGGTTGTGGCGACAGAAAATAGTAAACCCATAGGCTTGCACCCGTCAGAAGAACGAAAACGGTAATGCCGTTAAATCCACGGGCATATTTATTGGTTACCGTGCAATAAGCCGCCCAGATAAAGGCACCAATAAACGCCAGAAAATAACTTAATGGGCTGGTAGTGATATTATTGATTATTTCATTATATTTCAGGCCATTCTCACCGCCCAGCACCCAACAAACACCCATCAACGCGAAAAGCAATCCTGGAATAATCAGCCAATTTGTTTTTTGTCCGTTAAAAAGAATGGCAAAAAGAATCGTCAGGCTGGGCCATAGATAGTTCACCATACCGACTTCAATGGCCTGATGGCGGGTGGCCGCGTATCCCAAAGAAAGCGCGAGGCAAATTTCATAGCTGACAAACAATACGCTGCCAGCAAGTAAATAGCCTTTCGGGATCTGCCGAAGACGTGGGAATCCAACAGTGAATATTAATAGTAGTCCGCTTAATGAATAGATCGCCGCCGCTCCTCCTACCGGACCGAGCCCCTCACTGACCCCACGAATCAACCCAACCATCGTGCTCCACAAGATGATCGCAATCAGGCCAATGAGTGTTGCTTTTTGTTTTGTCATATTTGCTCTTTTTTCTCTCTTGCCATTAAAAATCGCGCTGAAATTTATAGCATTTTTTTAACCTGCCTGTCAGGACGTGGTGACTTTTTCTACCGCTATTGAGGTAGGTCAATTTGTAAAGGCGAACTATTTTGTGGCAAACAGGCGTTCTTTTTGATTTGGCGCAAAAAGATTCGGAATTTTACTGTTAGTTTCCTCGCGCAGTTACACCCGTGTAAAAAGAGGAAAGCAATGGACGTCAGTCGCAGACAATTTTTTAAAATCTGCGCGGGCGGTATGGCTGGAACAACAGTAGCAGCATTGGGCTTTGCCCCGAAGCAAGCACTGGCTCAGGCGCGAAACTATAAATTATTACGCGCAAAAGAGATCCGTAACACCTGCACATACTGTTCCGTAGGTTGCGGGCTATTGATGTATAGCCTGGGTGATGGAGCTAAAAACGCCAGAGAAGCGATTTATCACATTGAGGGTGATCCGGATCATCCGGTAAGCCGCGGTGCGCTGTGCCCGAAAGGGGCCGGTTTGCTGGACTACGTGAACAGTGAAAACCGTCTGCGTTACCCGGAATATCGCGCTCCAGGTTCAGATAAATGGCAGCGTATTAGCTGGGATGAAGCATTTTCCCGTATTGCGAAGCTGATGAAAGCTGACCGTGATGCCAACTTTATTGAGAAGAACGAGCAGGGCGTAACGGTTAACCGTTGGCTTTCTACCGGTATGCTGTGTGCTTCCGGTGCCAGCAACGAAACCGGGATGCTGACCCAAAAATTTGCTCGCTCCCTCGGGATGCTGGCGGTAGACAACCAGGCACGCGTCTGACACGGACCAACGGTAGCAAGTCTTGCTCCAACATTTGGTCGCGGTGCGATGACCAACCACTGGGTGGATATCAAAAACGCTAACGTCGTGATGGTGATGGGCGGTAACGCTGCTGAAGCGCATCCCGTCGGTTTCCGCTGGGCGATGGAAGCGAAAAACAACAACGATGCAACCTTGATCGTTGTCGATCCCCGTTTTACGCGTACCGCTTCTGTCGCGGATATCTACGCGCCTATTCGTTCCGGTACGGACATTACGTTCCTGTCTGGCGTTTTGCGCTACCTGATCGAAAACAACAAAATCAACGCTGAATACGTTAAGCATTACACCAACGCCAGCCTGCTGGTGCGTGATGATTTTGCTTTCGAAGACGGCCTGTTCAGCGGCTATGACGCTGAAAAACGCCAGTACGATAAGTCGTCCTGGAACTATCAGTTCGATGAAAATGGCTATGCGAAACGCGATGATACGCTGACTCATCCGCGCTGCGTGTGGAACCTGCTGAAAGAGCACGTTTCCCGCTACACGCCGGATGTTGTAGAAAACATCTGTGGTACGCCAAAAGCCGACTTCCTGAAAGTGTGTGAAGTGCTGGCCTCCACCAGCGCGCCGGATCGCACAACCACCTTCCTGTACGCCCTGGGCTGGACGCAGCACACTGTCGGTGCGCAGAACATTCGTACTATGGCGATGATCCAGTTGCTGCTCGGCAACATGGGTATGGCTGGTGGTGGCGTGAACGCGCTGCGCGGCCACTCCAACATTCAGGGTCTGACCGACTTAGGTCTGCTCTCTACCAGCTTACCGGGTTATCTGACGCTGCCGTCAGAAAAACAGGTTGATCTGCAGTCGTATCTGGAAGCGAATACGCCGAAAGCGACGCTGGCTGATCAGGTGAACTACTGGAGCAATTATCCGAAGTTCTTCGTTAGCCTGATGAAATCTTTCTACGGCGATGCCGCACAGAAAGAAAACAACTGGGGTTACGACTGGCTGCCGAAGTGGGATCAGACCTACGACGTCATCAAGTATTTCAACATGATGGACGAAGGCAAGGTCAGCGGTTATTTCTGCCAGGGCTTTAACCCGGTTGCGTCCTTCCCGGACAAAAACAAAGTAGTTAGCTGCCTGAGTAAGCTGAAATACATGGTGGTTATCGATCCGCTGGTGACTGAAACCTCCACCTTCTGGCAGAACCACGGCGAGTCGAACGATGTCGATCCGGCGTCTATCCAGACCGAGGTATTCCGTCTGCCTTCGACCTGCTTTGCTGAAGAAGATGGCTCTATCGCCAACTCCGGTCGCTGGTTGCAGTGGCACTGGAAAGGTCAGGACGCTCCGGGCGAAGCGCGTAACGACGGTGAAATTCTGGCGGGTATCTACCACCATCTGCGCGAGCTGTATAAAGCCGAAGGTGGTAAAGGCGTAGAACCGCTGATGAAGATGAGCTGGAACTACAAGCAGCCGCACGAGCCGCAATCTGACGAAGTGGCAAAAGAGAACAACGGCTATGCGCTGGAAGATCTCTATGATGCCAATGGCGTGCTGATTGCGAAGAAAGGTCAGTTGCTGAGTAGCTTTGCGCATCTGCGTGATGACGGTACGACTGCATCTTCTTGCTGGATCTACACCGGTAGCTGGACCGAGCAGGGCAACCAGATGGCCAACCGCGATAACTCCGACCCGTCAGGTCTGGGGAATACGCTGGGATGGGCATGGGCGTGGCCGCTCAACCGTCGCGTGCTGTACAACCGTGCTTCAGCGGATATCAACGGTAAACCGTGGGATCCGAAACGGATGCTGATCCAGTGGAACGGCAGCAAGTGGACGGGCAATGATATTCCGGACTTCGGCAATGCCGCACCGGGTACGCCAACCGGGCCGTTTATCATGCAGCCGGAAGGGATGGGACGCTTGTTTGCCATCAACAAAATGGCAGAAGGTCCATTCCCGGAACACTACGAGCCGATTGAAACGCCGCTGGGTACGAACCCGCTGCATCCAAACGTGGTGTCTAACCCGGTCGTGCGTCTGTATGAACAAGATGCGCTGCGGATGGGTAAAAAAGAGCAGTTCCCTTACGTGGGTACGACCTACCGTCTGACCGAGCACTTCCACACCTGGACCAAGCACGCATTGCTCAACGCAATCGCCCAGCCGGAACAGTTTGTGGAAATCAGCGAAACGCTGGCGGCGGCGAAAGGCATTGCCAATGGCGATCGTGTCACTGTCTCCAGTAAGCGTGGCTTTATCCGCGCGGTGGCCGTGGTAACGCGCCGTCTGAAGCCGCTGAACGTTAACGGTCAACAGGTAGAAACGGTGGGTATTCCAATCCACTGGGGCTTTGAGGGTGTCGCGCGTAAAGGCTATATCGCTAACACTCTGACGCCGAATGTCGGTGATGCAAACTCGCAAACGCCGGAATATAAAGCGTTCTTAGTCAACATCGAGAAGGCGTAAGGGGGCGAACAGATGGCTATGGAAACGCAGGACATTATCAAAAGGTCCGCAACTAACTCCATCACGCCGCCTTCGCAGGTGCGTGATTACAAAGCAGAAGTCGCGAAACTTATCGACGTTTCCACCTGTATCGGCTGTAAAGCCTGCCAGGTGGCATGTTCGGAGTGGAACGACATCCGTGATGAAGTGGGGCACTGCGTCGGGGTCTACGATAACCCCGCCGATCTGAGCGCCAAATCCTGGACGGTGATGCGCTTTAGCGAAACCGAACAGAACGGTAAGCTGGAGTGGCTGATCCGTAAAGACGGCTGTATGCACTGTGAAGATCCGGGCTGCCTGAAGGCGTGTCCGTCTGCCGGTGCAATCATTCAGTACGCTAACGGCATTGTCGATTTTCAGTCGGAAAACTGCATCGGCTGTGGTTACTGCATTGCCGGGTGTCCGTTTAATATTCCGCGCCTCAACAAAGAGGATAACCGGGTATATAAATGCACCCTCTGCGTCGATCGCGTCAGCGTCGGCCAGGAACCGGCTTGTGTGAAAACCTGTCCGACCGGGGCGATCCACTTCGGCACCAAGAAGGAGATGCTGGAGCTGGCGGAACAGCGGGTGGCGAAACTGAAAGCGCGTGGCTACGAACATGCTGGCGTCTACAACCCGGAAGGGGTTGGTGGCACGCACGTCATGTATGTGTTGCATCACGCCGATCAGCCGGAGCTGTATCACGGTCTGCCGAAGGAGCCGAAGATTGATACTTCGGTGAACTTGTGGAAAGGCGCGTTGAAACCGCTGGCAGCGGCTGGCTTTATCGCCACCTTTGCCGGGTTGATTTTCCACTACATCGGTATTGGCCCGAATAAGGAAGTGGACGATGACGAGGAGGGAAATCATGAGTAAGTCGAAAATGATTGTGCGCACCAAGTTTATTGATCGCGCCTGTCACTGGACCGTGGTGATTTGCTTCTTCCTGGTGGCACTTTCCGGGATTTCGTTCTTCTTCCCGACGCTGCAATGGCTGACGCAAACCTTCGGTACGCCGCAGATGGGACGCATTTTGCACCCATTCTTCGGCATTGCGATTTTTGTCGCGCTGATGTTTATGTTCTTCCGCTTTGTGCATCACAACATCCCGGATAAGAAAGATATTCCGTGGCTGTTGAACATTGTCGAAGTATTGAAAGGCAATGAGCACAAAGTGGCGGATGTCGGTAAGTACAACGCCGGGCAGAAGATGATGTTCTGGTCGATCATGAGCATGATTTTCGTGCTGCTGGTGACCGGGGTGATTATCTGGCGTCCGTACTTTGCGCAGTACTTCCCGATTCAGGTTGTCCGCTACAGTCTGCTGATCCACGCAGCCGCGGGTATCATCCTGATCCACGCCATCCTGATCCATATGTATATGGCATTCTGGGTGAAAGGGTCGATTAAAGGGATGGTCGAAGGAAAGGTGAGCCGTCGTTGGGCGAAGAAACACCATCCGCGCTGGTATCGTGAAATCGAGAAGGCCGAAGCGAAAAAAGAGAGTGAAGAAGGGATATAATCTCTTTTGAGCTTTAAGCTGAAAATGGCGCTGTAAAAGGCGCCATTTTTTATTGTAGTTTGTTCATGCCGGATGCGGCGTGAACGCCTTATCCGGCCTACAAACCGTTCAAATCCAATAGATTGCAGAATAGATTGCAGTGAACGTGTAGGCCTGATAAGCGTAGCGCATCGGGCAATGTTGCGTTTGTCATCAGTTTCAAATGGCGCTTTATAAGGTGCCATTTTTTATTGCGTAACCAGACGGCGCAGTCGCGACACATCCACCGTTTTTTCAGCCTCTGCCAGGCTCCAGGCGTTTTGCAGATTCAGCCACATTTGCGGCGAACTGCCGATCACCACGGAAAGTTTAATCGCCATTTCTGGTGTCAAAGCTGCTTTTCCGGTCAGCAATCGGCTTGCCGTTGAGGGCGCAATTTCCATTGCTCTGGCAAACTCGCGCAGACTGACATTAAGTTCGTCCAGTGATTCCTGAATAATGTCCCCCGGGCGGGGATGATTGGCCATTTTCATCAGTGATAGTCCTCGTAATCCAGTATGTATGCATCGCCATTGACGAATTCAAATGTGATTCGCCAGTTGCCCGAGACAGATATCGTCCAAATTTCATCGCGATCGCCGCTTAACGGGTGTAGTCGGTAACCGGGCATATCGATATCAGCAAGACAGCTTGCTGCATCAATCACAGCGAGTCGGTGGCGTAATCGTTTGACTTGCTTCGGTATAACGCCGGAGGTTTTGCCGAGAAGAAACAAGTCACGCAATCCCTTGTGTCTGAAATTCATTATCATCTCTTCATCCTTGTTCCTTCGAAAGGAACACTATCACTATTGTTCCGTGCAGCGCAACAAATTTCGCTACGTTTTCGCGAATTGTGAGGGGAAAGATGGGGGAGGAAAAGAAGAAGAGTGAAATTGCGGAAAGCGTCTCGCAAAACAGGCTGCGACCCGAACATGGCAGTCGCAGCAAAGGACTCTTAGCGACGGAAATCAATCACCATACGGCCACGGATTTTACCTTCTTCCATCTCGGTAAAGATGGTGTTGATGTCCGCTAACGGACGCAGGGCGACTTTTGGCACCACTTTACCTTCGGCGGCAAACTGGAAGGCTTCGGTTAAATCCTGGCGCGTGCCGACCAGCGAACCTACGACTTCAATGCCATCCAGCACCAGCCGTGGAATATCAAGACTCATAGATTCCGGCGGTAGACCTACAGCCACGACACGCCCACCTGCGCGAACGGCGTCGACCGCCGAGTTAAATGCGGCTTTTGCTACCGCCGTCACCACCGCGGCATGAGCGCCACCGGTTTTCTCTTGCACAATTTTGGCAGCATCTTCAGAGCGTGAGTTAATTGCTAAATCAGCGCCCATCTCGGTCGCCAGTTTCAGTTGCTCATCATTGACATCAATGGCGATCACTTTGGCGTTAAAGACATTCTTCGCATATTGCAGGGCGAGGTTGCCCAGACCGCCAAGACCGTAGATAGCAATCCACTGCCCGGGGCGAATTTTTGACAGTTTCACCGCTTTATAGGTGGTGACGCCCGCGCAGGTAATGCTGCTGGCGGCAGCCGAGTCCAGGCCATCCGGCACTTTGACCGCGTAATCAGCGACCACGATGCACTCTTCAGCCATCCCGCCATCAACGCTGTATCCGGCATTTTTAACTGAACGGCAGAGGGTTTCGTTGCCGCTGTTACAGTATTCGCAATGACCGCATCCTTCAAAGAACCATGCTACGCTTGCGCGATCGCCTGGTTTCAATGAAGTTACTCCAGGGCCAACTTCCGCCACCACACCAATGCCTTCGTGCCCCAGAATTACGCCAGTCTTATCACCAAAATCGCCATTCTTAACATGAAGATCGGTATGACATACACCACAACACTCCATTTTTAACAGAGCTTCACCGTGTTTCAGTGAGCGCAGCGTTTTATCCGTAACGTCAACATGATGATCCTTCGTAACAACCGCAGCCTTCATAGTTCCTCCTTTTCGGATGATGTTCTGCATAGCAGGTGAGGCAAATGAGATTTATTCGCCACTACCCAGTATGGATGAGATCTGAAAAAGGGAGAGAAAAATTGCCCGGCAGTGTTCACTACCGGGCAGAGACTTAGATGGAAGTACGACGGTAGTCGCGGTATTCGGCTTGCCAGAAATTATCGTCAATGGCTTGTTGCAAAGCTTCAGCGGAGGTTTTCACCGCCACGCCTTGTTGCTGAGCCATTTTGCCGACCGCAAAAGCTATAGCCCGGGAGACTTTCTGAATATCTTTTAGTTCCGGCAATACCAGACCTTCGCCGTTCAGCACCAGAGGAGAATACTGCGCCAGGGTTTCACTTGCCGACATCAACATCTCATCGGTGATGCGTGACGCGCCGGAAGCAATAACGCCCAGCCCGATCCCCGGGAAGATAAAGGCGTTGTTACACTGGGCGATAGGGTAGATTTTATCTTTCCATACCACGGGATTAAACGGGCTGCCAGTGGCGACCAGCGCATTACCTTCGGTCCAGGCAATAATGTCCTGCGGCGTGGCTTCGACGCGTGATGTCGGGTTAGAGAGAGGCATCACGATTGGGCGTGAGCAATGCTTGTGCATTTCGCGGATGATCTCTTCCGTAAACAGCCCGGCCTGTCCGGAGACGCCAATCAGAATATCCGGTTTGACATTGCGCACCACATCGAGCAGTGACAGCACATCGCTGTCGGTATCCCAGCCGCTGAGATTGTCCCGCTTCTGCACCAGTTTGGTCTGGAAAGGCAGCAGATTTGGCATCTTGTCGGTCAGCAGGCCAAAGCGATCGACCATAAACACTTTCTGCCGCGCCGCTTCCTCGCTTAATCCTTCGCGCTGGGTCTGGGCGATGATCATCTCCGCAATACCGCATCCCGCAGAGCCAGCGCCGAGGAAGACGATTTTTTTCTCGCTTAACTGACCACCCGCCGCGCGACTGGCTGCTATCAGCGTTCCGACCGTTACCGCGGCGGTCCCCTGAATGTCATCATTAAAGGAACATATTTCATTGCGATAACGGTTCAGCAGCGGCATCGCGTTTTTCTGTGCGAAATCTTCAAACTGCAGCAACACGTCAGGCCAGCGTTGCTTCACGGCCTGGATAAATTCATCAACAAATTCATAGTATTCGTCGTCGGTGATACGCGGGTTCCGCCAGCCCATATACAGCGGGTCGTTAAGCAGTTGCTGATTGTTGGTGCCAACGTCCAATACTACCGGCAGCGTATACGCCGGGCTGATGCCGCCACAGGCGGTATAGAGCGACAGTTTACCGATTGGAATGCCCATCCCGCCGATACCCTGATCACCCAGGCCCAGGATACGTTCGCCATCCGTCACCACAATCACTTTAATGTTGTGATTCGGCACGTTTTGCAGGATGTCGTCCATATTGTGGCGGTTCTGGTAAGAGATAAACACGCCGCGCGAACGACGGTAGATCTCGGAGAAACGTTCACAGGCCGCGCCGACGGTTGGGGTATAAATGACGGGCATCATCTCATCAAGATGATTGTTCACCAGGCGGTAGAAGAGGGTTTCGTTGGTGTCCTGGATGTTACGCAGGTAGATGTGTTTGTCGATTTCGGTTTTGAATCCCTGATACTGGATCCACGCACGTTCCGCTTGTTCTTCGATGGTTTCGACCACTTCCGGCAGTAACCCCAGCAGGTTGAAGTTACGGCGTTCTTCCATGCTGAAGGCACTGCCTTTATTCAACAACGGAAATTCCAGCAGTACAGGGCCAGCGTAAGGAATATAAAGCGAACGCTGTTTTTTTGTTTTTGGTTCCATGTCACTCACTCTTTTTTGAATATCCATCCCTGGGGCGCTTTTATCGTCTTTGCTTTACCGCCAGGGCGTCGGCCCAAGTATAAAGCAGATAAAAACAAAAACACCATTGCGCTGGCAATGGTGTTTAATCGTCATTGAGGACGGATTGTTAAAACTTACTTTTCAGCGGGGCGTTTTCTGCCTGTTGGGTTATTTACCACGCTGGATTTGTCACCTTCGGTAACTATTTTGCGCTGGTTAGATATTTTATGATCCAGTCCAAGAATATGACGGGCCTGACGGTTCGATTTCATTTTAACTCCTCAATCCTGTTACTAGTTTTAAGGACAATTCGCCAAAGCGAAGAAACGTAACCCCTAAGGTTGCGGATCAAGCATAGCAGCTTAAAGTGTAGGGTGCTGGCCACTGACCACATAATTAATAGTTTGCTGGTAGATATCACTGAGGATGTCGTTATCAGAAGCTTCCAGCCATTTGGTCAGCTCCATGAGAATATCATCTTCAGTGACAACACCGTGCTCTGCCCGAAGGCCTTGCTCAATGGCGTTAACCAGAGCGGGTTCTGCTGTGGAATTTGCTGCCTGATAATAAGTAAACATAGTGATCCTCCTTGTCTGTGTATTTATGGTGTCTGCTACGCCTCGCAGATTTATAAAGCACATTCAGCATGGCAAATATTTATTGTCTCGTTACCAGGAATAATCCTGATTGGTGATTTTTATATTTTAAATGCATGATGTTATTGGCTTTTATTTGTTGGGCTATCGTTTTAATCCTATATTTCCAGACATCCGGTGCGGTCATTCCATTTAAATGCGCAGGTGATTTTTTTAGCCGGTTTAATTCGGAATATCCTGCTTATCCTCTTGCTGTTTCTCCCGTAGTCTATAATTTCCTTTTTAAGCCCACAGGAGAGCAACAATGACAATCCATAAGAAAGGTCAGGCACACTGGGAAGGCGATATCAAACGCGGGAAGGGAACAGTATCTACCGAGAGCGGTGTGCTGAACCAACAACCGTATGGGTTTAACACGCGTTTTGAAGGCGCAAAAGGAACCAACCCGGAAGAGCTGATTGGTGCAGCACATGCCGCTTGTTTCTCGATGGCGCTTTCATTAATGCTGGGTGAAGCGGGATTCACACCAACATCGATTGATACCACTGCCGATGTATCACTGGATAAAGTGGATGCCGGTTTTGCGATTACTAAAATTGCACTGAAAAGCGAAGTCGCCGTTCCGGGCATTGATGCTTCCACCTTTGACGGTATTATCCAGAAAGCAAAAGCAGGATGTCCGGTTTCTCAGGTACTGAAAGCGGAAATTACGCTGGATTACCAGTTGAAAGCATAAATTCTCGCCGGATGATGCGTCATCCGGCAAGTTATCTACACAGATACTTTGTCCTTATCCCAATGAGATCTCGTATTTAAACCGCATCTTTATTCTGCTCATTATCCCCTCTGCTCATAAAAAATCATTATTGCATCAGGTTGTGAATTTATACTTCGTTCAGAATATCAGTAAATATTGGGTTGTTTATGTTTTCTGTTTGATGGTGCGAATCATATGTGCCATTGTAAGACTTAGTTAATTTTAACCAATTCAAATCTATTTAAATTAATTCATTTCAATTAATTTGCTAATTGATATTGTTCAATAAGGATGAAGCCATGTCGGTGAAAAAGGTCTCTTTTTTTATTGTGTTAATTTATCTAAGCCAGTATGCAAGTGCATCTTCAGAATTTAATTTCTCACCTGACAGTGTTTTTGTTGATGCTTCTCTTTCATTTCTGAATGGTGAGTCAGGTGAGTTTGTCTATAGTAATGGTGGCACACTTAGCCAACTGGACTGGAAAATTCAAAATACGCCCATTGTTAAAATGGGCGTAACCTGGGATGCAGTCTCATGGCTGACTCTTAATGCCAACGGCTGGACGACGCTTGCCTCTGCCGGTGCGCTAATGGATGATTATGACTGGCTGGAACCGGGGCAACAACACTGGAGCGATTGGTCACATCATCCTGCAACACGGTTAAATTTTGCAAATCAGTTTGATCTCAATATGACAGGTTGGTTTTTAAAGGAACAAAACTACCAATTAGGCGCTGTGTTAGGCTATCAGGAGACGCGTTTCAGTTGGTTGGCGAAAGGCGGTTACTATAGTTATGACAACGGTGCCGACATTGGTGATATTCCTCATGGCCAAAAAGTTATTGGTTACCAACAAAAATTCAGCGCTCCCTATTTAGGTCTTTCTGGTAAATATATCTACCATGATTTTGATATTATAACGCAATTTAAATATAGCGCCTGGGGAGAAGGGAAAGGCACAGATCAGCATTACTTGAGCAACATTACATTTAAAGATAAAGTATCTAACCAAAAATATTACTCAGGTCTTATTAGTGTGGGGTATAACATTAATCCACAGGCGCGTATTTTTACAGAAATATCATGGAGTAGATTCTCTAATGATGTTGGTAACACAACAATTTATCATAAAGAAAATGGTGAACGTGTAAAAGATAAAGATTCACCTGGGATGCAGAATTATAATTACATTATTGGTGCGGGTATTATGTACAGATTTTAATATAGCGGCGCGCAAATAGCTTAATACGAATACATGAAATCTTGCCCGCCAGTGCGGGCAAGATTTACTAAACGTCGATTTGAAGCGGTAGCGCAGTAGACATCCAGACAGAGATCTCTTCGGCGGGTAAAGGGCGTGAGAAGAAATAGCCCTGAATAACGGGGCAGTGGATCTTGCGTAACATCTCAAACTGTTCTTTTGTTTCTACACCTTCAGCCACTACGGTTAAGTTCAGGCTTTGTCCAATGCCGGTAATAGCTTCTAACAAGGCGCGAATGCGTTTTTCAGTCAGACAACGATCGACAAAACTTTTATCAATTTTGATTTCTGTTACCGGCAGGCTGACTAAGCGTGATAAACCAGAAAAGCCGGTGCCGAAATCATCGACGGATAAACCTACACCCATATCCCGCAGGATCTGGATGCGTTTAAAGATCTCCGTATCGTGTTCCATCATCATGCTTTCGGTGATTTCCACTGTTAGCTGGTGGCCGTCAATCGCCCAGGCTTCCATCGCGTCGGAAACCTGATTGGGTAGTTGATTACTGCGAAAATGCAGCGCAGACAAGTTAACGGATAACGCCGGGATGTGAATATTCTGGCTATGCCATTCTGCTAACTGGCGACAGGCTTCAGCGATGACCCAGCGACCAATGTTTTCAATTTCACCAATCTCTTCCGCGAGGGGAATAAACCGGGAAGGGGGAACATGACCATGCTGTGGATCGTACCAGCGAGCAAGAGCTTCAAGACCGTACAGTTCACCCGTTTCCGCGAAGATCTGCGGCTGGTAAACCAGTTTCAACTGGTTGTTGCTGATCGCTTCTTTCAGCGCCGCACCTAATACCAGCCGCTCTTTAACCATTTCGTTCATTGTCGGACTAAAGAACTGCCAGCCGTTGCCGCCATTTTTGCGAATGAAATCCATCGCATTGTGGGCGGTAGAAAGCAGGTAGTCACGGTTTTTGCCAACGTCGTAACTGATACCAATGCTTAAGGTTAAAGGAAAAGGTTGATCGTCAATGATGACCGGCTTTCTAATGATGTTGCGTAGCTCATCAGCGATTTGGGTAATGTTGCTTACTTCATCCTCCAGGCTAATGAGGACAAACTGTGCACCTTCAACGCGGCAGAGATACTGATCGGGTTTGAGTTTTTCGCGAAAACGATTAACGACCTCTAACAATGCCTGATCGGCCCACGCGTAGCCGAGGCTGTCGATCACGTCCTGAATATGGTCGACGCCAATAAGATACACCACCGGAGAGACGGCTCTATCGACCAGGTCATTAAGGTAATTGTGCAGATTATTGCGGTTTGGCAGACCGGTCATCGGATCAAACTGAATTAGCTGTTCGATGTGCTGGCGGCTTTTCTCCTGTTCCAGCGCCAGTGCGGCCATATGCTGGCTGATATCTGCCACACGTTCGACAAATGCACTGGTTTCTGTTCCTGCCGCGGTCTTGATTTGCAGTATCCCCGCAGGCGCACCATCACGCTGGCGAATGGTGACAGCCCAGCTTTGTGCATTCTTTACATCTGCCTCATGAGAGGACGATGCCCAATGCACTGGCATCCCATTACGCAATGCATACAACGATACGTGTGATTCATGAAGAATGGATTCAATATTACGGCAAATGATTTCACCCATTTCGTGAAACGGTGGGCTACTGCACATGGCAGCGAGGATGTTGCCTTCCAGTTGGCGGATTTGCCGTTCTTCGGTGATATCTGAGAAGGTCATCACCAGGTTTTGTAGATGAGCAAGCACGTCATAGACCGGACTGATAGACGCTTTAATCCAGATATTTTCACCCGTACGCGTCAATAACAGAAATTCATCCTGATCGCGGGAGGTTTTCCACAATAGTTGCTGTAAGCGAATGCGGTTATCTGTCGGGTAATCAGGAATGTTAAGTAGCGTATCGGGTTGCATACCGCTGGCTTCGCTGATGCAGTAGCCAAACATTTCGGTAAATGCGCGATTGCACTGCACGATATGACGCTCAGGATCGAGCACAATCACAGGTCGGTCGAGGTGGTCTACGGCAATGAGCAACTGCCGGGTCTGTTCTTTCTGCGCCATTTCAACGCTGGCATCCCGAACCAGCGCCAGATAATAAATTTTCCCTTCGGCAGTCACTTTTGACAGGGCAAATCGTGTCCATATTTTACTGCCGTCTTTTTTCTCCAGTTGCAATTCCCGGCTCATTCCCTCGACACGCGCTTTACCACCTTCACGGTTATGCCGGATATATTCAGGATGTGCAGGGCGCAAATTATGGGGGATGAGCATATCGATGTTATTGCCAATGACCTCTTCGCGCTTATATCCCCAGAGCTTCTCTGCTGCTGGGTTGAAAAACATCACTTCATCATTTTCGTTAATTAACACCGCCCCCATCATATTTTGTTCAAGGGCGGGAAAAAAAATGCCGTCAGCGGCATTTTCTGCATCGGTTAGCTTCATGATTACCTCTGCATCCGGGCGCATTTAAAGACTGGCTTTCCAGAGTTCAACACGGTTTCTACCTCGTCTTTTAGCGATATACAGAGCTTCGTCGGCTATTTGAATTAAACGTTCATAATCAGGATGCCCATTAAACATGGCGGCACCAATGGACAGAGAGAGGACAATATCTTCGCCGTTTGCAGCTTTTAGTTTGGTTTTTTCTACCCGACTGCGTATACGTTCTGCGGTACGTAAAGTGTCAGTTTCTGAGGCTTCAGTCAGTACAATGATAAATTCATCGCCACCGTAGCGGAAAACATAATCACTGCTGCGAACATTGTCGTAAAACGCCTGCGAGACTTTACGTAAGATCTCGTCACCGGTGTTATGTCCCCATGTGTCGTTGATCTCTTTGAATTTATCAACATCGATGATTAGCACAGACAACGGCGTGCCGGTTCTATTGGCATGGGCAATTTCACGTTTGAAGATAGTCGGCAGGAAACGGCGGTTGAGTAGCTTGGTTAACACATCCATTCCCACTTCATGGCGAGAAACTTCTTCAAACAGTTCTCGTAGTAAAGTGATAATTTGCGATACGGTATTTCGTATCTGTAATAAAAATTTCACTCGCAGGCTTTTGTTACTCAGATTTTTGGCATGGAGTATTGTCTGATTGAAAATTCCGTCGAAATCCTGAACCAGGCGGGAGATATGGCCTACTTCAGCAATACCACTAAAATAATGGCGGCCTTTATGGTTAAACCACAGGCCAAAATCAGCCTGGCTTAACGGTAGGCTACTGCCTAAATCAGAATCCAACAGAACTTTATAAATAATATCTATTTCCCATGAAAGTAATGAGGCTATTTGCCGTTCTTTTTCTTCTTCAGCATTTTCCAGTAATGAGAATATACGATAGTTCTCATCTTCTTTAGCGGCGCTACTGTCGCTAAAGGTAAACGCCCTGGTCATAACTTCCATGGCTATATCGATACTGTTAATCGAAAAATGATAAACCTGAAGTTTTTCCGCAGGCGAATAATCAGAGGAAAATATCACTGGATAGAGGATTTTTTTCAGCACGCGAAAACCCATCTCGACAATTTCCACGGGAATGCCAATACGAGCATGGACTTCAGCCACGGTATGTTGGATTTGTATCAGTCTTTCAACATCGTCCGTTTGCGCAGAGAGTACGTTGATAATCCACTTTTCCATAGCACTTTTGAGCTGTCTTTCAACCTGTTCGTTACTCAAAAACTCTTCGGCGTGCGGGTCAGTGCGTACAATACGATAAAACTCATTGCTCAGGTAATGGGCATGGGTAACGGCAATTTCTGCGGCTTTGGTGCGAATGATGGGAGCGGCCTGGGCAACTAATCCGGTCCACTCATCTTTCATTCTTTTAAAGTACATCTCCATAATTCAGCCCCTTATACGACTGGAAAGGCAAATGAGATCGAAAAAACGAAACGCAACACACTGGACAGGCTTATTGCACCATATTCTCCTGAAATATGAAGATGTAATGAAGAGAAATAAACGAGTTAGACAGTTTTAATCTACGCTACTGTTCTTCTGAAGAGTATAGCCCATCGTGATTATTTTTCGGTGGCGACGAACATCACTTTGTTTTTCATATTAATACTAATTAATCAGGAGATTATGGCCATTTGCTTATACGCAAATAATTTAACATTAAGAGAATGTGACTTTTTTGAAAGGTAACAGGCCGGTGCTTTAATCACCGGCGATGGCACAGTAAAAAAGGGGATTAGCTTCCCCAGCGACTTTGCAGATAACTAACGGCTTGCTGGGTCTGTGGTTTATTCAGGTAATCTTCGCGGAACAAAATAGTACCGCTAATTTCTGGAACAGCGTCGTTAAGATCGAGCTGCTTTTTCAGTTCTGGCACGCCGCCGTTAACTGTCCAGTCAGGTTCTATCTTCGAGGGTTCTCCAACTTTATAGAAGGCGACGCCGATATAGAGACGGGTTTTGGTCGGTTTGACGACATCTGCCCACCATTTAGCCAATACGTCATAGCGTGCGGCGCTACGAGAGAAAGGCCAGTAAATTTGTGGGGCAATATAATCCAGTAAACCTTGTTCGACCCAACGGCGGGTATCCGCATAGGATTCATCATAGGCAGCAGCTCCACGGGTATCTGAACCGAGTGGATCATGTGAGCGATTACGCCAGACGCCTGCCGGGCTAACACCAAATTCGACCTCAGGCTTCAGGCTTTTTATGGTATGCGATACTTTCGCGATTAACTGCTGGGTATTGTTGCGTCGCCAGTCTGCTTTCGAGGCAAAAGCGCCCCCATATTTGCGGTACGTCTCGTTATCGTTAAGCAGTGAACCTGGTGATTCGGTGTAGAAATAGTCGTCGAACTGCACACCATCAACCGGATAACGGGAAACGACTTCTGCAACTATCGATGTGATCCAGTCCTGAACTTCAGGGATGCCCGGGTCGAGAACAAAACGGTCGCCCGATGTCCTGATCCAGTCGCGATGCTGCACATAGACGCTGGCAGGTTGCTGCGACAGGGTGTTATTCAATTCCCTGATTGTTCCGGGTTTAGTATTAACCGACACGCGATAGGGGTTAAACCAGGCGTGTACTTTCATCCCACGCTTGTGGGCTTCATCGAGTATAAATTGCAGCGGATCGTAACCGGGGTTTTCACCCATTTTGCCGGTCATAAGATCTGACCACGGCAAAATTTTTGATGGCCAAAGGGCAGTGCCATCGGGCTTTACCTGGAAAAAGACCGTATTTATGCCGAGACGTTGCAGATGATCCAGCTTGTCGATCATCGCCTGTTGTTGCACGCTGGCTCGGGTGGTGGGGTTACTAATGTTAACCGAGGAAACCGGGGGCCAGTCGAGGCGAGACACAGTGGCCAGCCAGATACCACGCATGGGTTGCGACGATTGTTGCGCTGTTGCTGGTGGTTTTAAGCCTGCTGGTGGTGTAACTATTGTGGTTGGCGGTGTTGTCTTACAACTACACAGTAAAAGAGCCAGTGCAACGAGCGCCGCTGGTCTTTTGAGCGCGAATTTCACGTTTCGGGAGCAGATATCCATATATGCTGGTTTCCGGTAAACAGATGTGTTGCTCATTCTCGTACTTATCTGGGGCAAGTCAATACGATAACTGGTACGAAAAAGGGAGCGATTAACTATCGCTCCCTTATACTGTCACCACTCAGATAGGGTTAGTGTTTCTTGTCGTTTATCACAATATAGTGCGGTGAACGTGCACGTGGATGCAGGAAGAAGTGGCCTTTCGGCGCGTTCTGGCTGTTAATTGGCTCCAGTGTTACACCGGTATTCGCTTTGCCTCTACGATCATGGATGGCATAGAGAATAAAGGGCAGGGCGAGTACTACCAGGAAACTCACCACCAGTAATTCAACATACATATCGGTAGAGTCACCCTGGATATTATCCGGCGGCAGGAAGGAGACGATAAACGCCATAATTGAGGTCAGCAGACCGACAATAGCTACCACCAGTTTTACGCCTTTACCGCCAGGGATATTAAATGTGCGTTTTAAATCAGGATGTTTAAGGACTAATACAATGTAGCCAATAAACAGCATGAAATAAGCACACAGATAAATCACCACTGTCAGTGCCAGTGCAATCAGGAAGGACATGTTGTTACCACCACCGGTATTGGTGAGGATAATCAACGCAATTGAAGTGATCACCAATTGGGAAATAACCAGTGTTACCGGCACGCCATTTTTGTTCATTTTGGCGAAGCTGGCGGGCAGCAGGTTTTTCTGTGCAGTGACATACATACCGCGAGAAGGGCCGACAATCCAGGATGCTATTTCTGCCAGTACCCCCAACAGCAGCAGGGCGGAGATCACGCGTACCGTCCACTCAATTTCCGGTGCCACATGGGACATCAGAACGGTAAAGGTTTGCATCACCCCTGCGGAGAGGTTGATTTCATTACCCGGAATGACCATCGCAATGGACAAACCACCAACCGAGCTTAAGCAGATTGCCGCCACCATCAATAGCAGCATGGCTAATGGATAATCGCGCCCTGGGTTACTCATTTCATTGACGTGCGTTGCGGATGCTTCCACCCCCATATAACTCAGGATGAAGGCAACAAACACAACCAGCGTGCCAATTTTTGAGAAATCAGGAAAGAAGGTTTTTGCATCCATTTCGATAGCAACCGGCGCACCGGAGTGCAGGTAAATAGCCGCTAATGCGATCAAAATAAATGCAGGCAGCAGGATCCCGGCGAAGAAGCCGACTTTAGCAATTCGCGCCGTATATTTCGTGCCGCCGAACTGCGTTAATGCCAGTGCCCAAAGAATGATGAGTGCTGCAATGGTTTTCGTTACCGGGTCTTCATTCAGTGCAGGCCATTTAAGGATGTAGGAGAGCGCTCCTAACACGAAATAGAGCATTGGAATAAAGCCGATAGCGATTTGCAGATAGCCAAATGAGATAGCTGCAAATCCCCATTTCAACCCCAGGGTATTCGATACCCAGGCGAAAACACCACCTTCCTCCCAGCCGTCCACGGTAGTATACGTAGCGCCGCTGTAATTTAACAACGGCCTACGGAATTATGAGGGTTACTCGATATTCTGAATCTGTTCGCGCATTTGTTCGATCAGTACTTTCAGTTCAATAGCTGAATTAGTTACTTCGGCATTGATAGACTTCGAGGCCAGGGTGTTCGACTCGCGATTAAACTCTTGCATCATAAAGTCCAGACGACGGCCAACCGCTTCTTTTTTCTTCAGAATGTTGTAGGTCTCTTTGACATGCGCTTCGAGGCGGTCCAGCTCTTCGGCAACGTCAATTCGTTGCGCCAGCAGCACTAACTCTTGCTCCAGGCGATTGTTTTCCAACTGTACCTGAGCATCTTCCAGTTTCGCTACCAGACGTTCACGCTGCCATTGCAGGATTTCCGGCATATGGGCACGAACTTTAGCCACTTCGGCGGTGACACCTTCCAGACGCTGCTCGATCAACGCTTTCAGCGCCTGACCTTCGGTTTCGCGCGCGACAATAAAGTCGTCAAGAGTACCATCCAGCGCAGCGAGAATTTCAGCGGCAATGGCGTCGAGATCCTGCTCCTGAGCTGCCATCACACCCGGCCAGCGCAGGATATCAACCGGGTTGATTTCCCCTTCGTCGCTCTGCATTTTTACCCAGTTAGCAGCAGTTACGAGCTGTTTAGCCAGCTTTTCGTTGAGAATCAGCTCGCCTTGTGCGCTAACATCTGGCTCATAGCGCAGGGTGCATTCCACTTTACCGCGCGTCAGGCGAGAACGAATACGCTCGCGAACGACAGGTTCAAGGCTACGGAACTGCTCCGGCAGACGAAAGTAAGTTTCCAGATAACGCTGGTTTACCGAGCGCATTTCCCAGGTTGCGCTCCCCCATTCACCCTTGATTTCACGCCGGGCGTAGGCGGTCATACTGCGGATCATAGACGTTCCTGTTTTTGAAAGGAGAGGTGGAAGGATTATAGCCATCGATGCCTTGTCAGGATAGGAATAACCGCCGGAAGTCCGTATAATGCGCAGCCACATTTGTTTCAAGCCGGAGATTTCAATATGCGTCCAGCAGGCCGTAGCAATAATCAGGTGCGTCCCGTTACCCTGACTCGTAACTATACAAAACATGCAGAAGGCTCGGTGCTGGTCGAATTTGGCGATACCAAAGTGTTGTGTACTGCCTCTATTGAAGAAGGCGTGCCGCGCTTCCTGAAAGGTCAGGGGCAGGGCTGGATCACCGCAGAATACGGTATGTTGCCGCGCTCCACCCACACCCGTAACGCCCGCGAAGCGGCGAAAGGTAAGCAGGGCGGACGCACGATGGAAATCCAGCGTCTGATCGCCCGTGCATTGCGTGCAGCGGTTGATTTGAAAGCGTTGGGTGAGTTCACCATTACGCTGGACTGCGACGTACTTCAGGCCGATGGCGGCACGCGCACTGCTTCGATCACCGGTGCTTGCGTGGCGCTGGCAGATGCGCTGAATAAGCTGGTTGAGAATGGCAAACTGAAAACCAACCCGATGAAAGGCATGGTAGCTGCGGTTTCGGTGGGTATCGTTAATGGCGAAGCGATTTGCGATCTGGAATATGTTGAAGACTCTGCCGCAGAAACGGACATGAACGTGGTGATGACCGAAGATGGGCGGATCATTGAGGTTCAGGGAACGGCAGAAGGCGAACCATTCACCCACGAAGAACTCCTCGCCTTGTTGGCGCTGGCCCGAGGGGGAATCGAATCCATTGTAGCGACGCAGAAGGCGGCGCTGGCAAACTGATTTTTAAGGCGACTGATGAGTCGCCTTTTTTTTGTCTGTAGAAAAGTAAGATGAGGAGCGAAGGCATGAAACCATATCAGCGCCAGTTTATTGAGTTTGCGCTTGGCAAACAGGTATTAAAGTTTGGTGAGTTTACGCTGAAATCCGGGCGTAAAAGCCCCTATTTCTTCAACGCCGGACTATTTAATACCGGGCGCGACCTGGCACTGTTAGGCCGTTTTTACGCTGAAGCGTTAGTGGATTCTGGCATTGAGTTCGATCTGCTGTTTGGCCCCGCTTACAAAGGTATTCCGATCGCGACCACAACCGCTGTGGCACTGGCGGAGCATCATGACCTTGACCTGCCATACTGCTTTAACCGCAAAGAAGCAAAAGACCACGGCGAAGGTGGCAATCTGGTTGGTAGCGCGTTACAAGGACGAGTAATGCTGGTGGATGATGTGATCACCGCCGGAACGGCGATTCGTGAGTCGATGGAAATTATTCAGGCCAATGGCGCGACGCTTGCTGGCGTGCTGATTTCGCTCGATCGTCAGGAACGTGGTCGTGGCGAGATATCAGCGATTCAGGAAGTTGAGCGTGATTACAACTGCAAAGTGATCTCTATCATCACCCTGAAAGACCTGATTGCTTATCTGGAAGAGAAGCCGAACATGGCGGAACATCTGGCAGCCGTTAAGGCTTATCGCGAAGAGTACGGGGTTTGATAAAAAACGCCGGATGGTAAGTCATCCGGCGTCATTTTATTGCAACTGCGCGGCAATCAACGGCCAGCGAGCGTCAAAGTCATCCGTCGGGCGGTATTTAAACTCGCTGCGGACAAAACGAGACAGCATCCCTTCACAAAATGCCAGAAGTTGGCTTGCCAGCAACGTTTCATCGGTGGTGTAACCTTCACCCTCACGCATTCTCTTTTCACGCAATACCTGACGCAGTTGCGCTTCAATACGCTCGAACAGTTGGTTGATGCGCCCTTGCAGGCGGTCTTGTTCGAACATTAGCGCATGGCCGGTGAGGATGCGGGTCAGGCCTGGATTACGCTCGCCAAAACCGAGAAGTAGCAACACAATCAGACGCAGACGCGCAGTGGTGTCCTTCTCATCTTTCAGAATCAGATTAATGCGAGTAATCAGGCTATCTTCGATAAACTCAATCAGGCTATCGAACATGCGGGTCTTACTGGGGAAGTGGCGATACAGAGCCGCTTCGGAAACGCCGACAGAGGCGGCCAGTTTCGCCGTCGTGATACGTTGGCTTCCATCGCTGGATTCCAGCATCAGCGCCAGAGACTGAAGTATTTCTTCGCGACGGTTCCTTTTCGCAGTTTGTTTTTCTGCCATGTTACAAAATACCCCTGAAAATAAGCACTTGCCAGGCGGCACCCACGCTATGACCGCAAACAAAATGTTTGCGGCGATGTTATGACGTTATTTGGATGCGTATGTGTTACTGACGACCAGAGTGACCAAAGCCGCCTTCACCGCGGTCAGTAGCGTCAAAATCTTCCACCAGATTAAATTCAGCCTGTACCACCGGAACAAAAATCATCTGTGCGATACGTTCACCAGGTTGAATGGTGAAGCTGTCCTGACCACGGTTCCATACAGAGATCATCAATTGGCCCTGATAGTCGGAATCGATCAATCCCACCAGGTTGCCGAGCACGATACCGTGCTTATGGCCCAGCCCGGAGCGCGGCAGCATCATCGCCGCCAGTGAAGGATCGGCAATATGAATCGCCAGTCCGGTCGGCACAAGTGTCGTGTCGCCCGGTGCCAATTCTACGGCGTCGTCGAGACAAGCGCGCAGGTCAAGTCCGGCAGAACCAGAAGTGGCATAAGTCGGGAGTGGAAATTCCTTCCCAACGCGCGGGTCCAGAATCTTAACGTCGATTTTCTTCATCATAACGGGTCACAATCTCGTCGAGTAATAATTGGCCAAGGAGCTCTTTTCGCTCAAGCGGTAAGATTTTATCGCCATCTTGCCAGAAAAGGTGTAATGCGTTTTTGTCGCTATTAAAGCCTTGAGTTGGCTGGGAAACATCGTTCGCGCAGATCAGATCAAGGTTTTTACGGATACGTTTTTGTCGGGCGTATTCTTCCACATTATTTGTTTCGGCCGCAAATCCAACAACATAAGGCCGATGGTCTTTTAATGCGGCAACACCGGCGACGATATCGGGGTTTTTAACCATTTTTATTGTTAATTCATCGCCCGGCGTGGCCTGCTTTTTGATTTTTTCGCGGGCAACGGTAGCTGCGCGATAATCCGCAACGGCAGCGCAACCGATAAATATATTTTGCTGCTGTACAGAAGCCTTCACGGCCGCTTCCATCTCCAGTGCGGTTATCACGTCAATACGTTTCACAAACGGTGGCGTCGGTAGCGAAACCGGGCCAGAAACCAGCGTGACGTTTGCTCCTCTACGTGCTGCTGCTGCGGCAATGGCGAATCCCATCTTGCCGGAGCTGTGATTAGAGATGTAACGCACCGGATCGAGTGGTTCACGTGTCGGACCCGCGGTAATCATAATATTCAGATGTTTCAGGTCGTTGACGGGGGAGAAATGGGCCACCGCCATATCAACAATGGTTAACGGATCGAGCATTCGCCCTGGGCCGATATCACCACAGGCCTGGCTGCCGCTATCTGGCCCCCAGATCAACAAACCTCGCGAGGCAAGTACCTCTAAATTATGCTGAGTGGCTGCAGCCCGATACATCTGCTGGTTCATTGCTGGCAGCACAGCAACAGGCGCAGGCGTCGCAAGGCAAATCGTTGATACCAGATCATTCGCCATACCGGCAGCAACGCGGGCAATCAAATCCGCTGTCGCTGGAGCAAGAATCACTAAGTCAGCCCATTTTCCCAGCTCAATATGGCCCATTGCCGCTTCGGCAGCCGGGTCCAGTAGACTGTCGGAAACGGGATAACCAGAGACTGCCTGCAAGCTAAGTGGAGTGATAAAGGCTTTTGCCGCTTCGGTCATGGCTACACGGACGTCGGCTCCGCGATCGCGCAAACGACGCACCAGTTCAGGGGTTTTATAGGCAGCAATACCGCCGCTGACGCCGAGAACGATTTTTTTACCGGCCAGGCTCATGATGATTTTTCCTGTTGGGTGACACCAGAAGTTGGCGATTTTATCACAATACTTTTGTTGTCGTGCTTTCACCTGAGAATCACTTTGCGAGGCGCTTTCCAGGATTGAAAACTGACCGTCGATTTAACCAAACGACTATGACAGGATGCGCCCTCCACAAAGGAGGTGAAGGTGAAAAGCAATGCTGACTTGTTGATGCCACGTGAAAAAATGCTGAAGTTGGGTATTAGCGCGTTAACGGATATTGAACTGCTGGCGCTGTTTCTGCGTACAGGAACGCACGGAAAAGATGTGCTAACCCTGGCAAAAGAGATGCTGGAGAATTTCGGCTCTCTTTACGGCTTGTTATCCTCTGAATATGAACAAGTTAGAGGCGTTCATGGAATAGGTGTGGCGAAATTCGCCCAGTTAAAGGGGATTGCCGAACTGGCCCGGCGTTACTACAACGTGCGGATACGCGAAGAAAGCCCGTTACTTAGCCCGGAGATGACGCGCGAGTTTTTACAAAGCCAGCTTACGGGCGAAGAGCGCGAGATCTTTATGGTGATCTTTCTCGACACTCAACACCGGGTACTTACTCACAGCCGATTGTTTTCCGGCACACTAAACCATGTGGAAGTCCATCCGCGTGAGATTGTTCGGGAAGCGATAAAAATAAACGCGGCGGCACTGATCCTTGCCCATAATCACCCTTCGGGTTGTGCTGAACCCAGTAAAGCGGATAAACTCATCACCGAACGGATAATAAAAAGTTGTCAGTTCATGGATTTACGCGTGCTCGACCATATCGTGATTGGGCGTGGAGAGTATGTTTCTTTTGCCGAACGCGGCTGGATTTAACCCGCTATGCGCGATCCTTCGGGATCTTTGTCTGTTCGGGACTTGAGCACATCGCTGAGTCAGCGTATACTACGCCACCTTTGAGAATCTCGGGTTTGGCATTTGGGCCTGGCAATCGAGAGTTCACATAGAACTGCGATGACCGGGCTGTAAAGCCTGACGAGGCGCCAATACCCCATACGAAGCTCGAGCTAATTTGATTTTTGGAGAATAGACATGTCCCGAGTCTGCCAAGTTACTGGCAAGCGTCCGGTGACCGGTAACAACCGTTCCCACGCACTGAACGCGACTAAACGCCGTTTCCTGCCTAACCTGCACTCTCACCGTTTCTGGGTTGAGAGCGAGAAGCGTTTTGTCACCCTGCGCGTATCTGCTAAAGGTATGCGTGTAATCGATAAAAAAGGCATCGATACAGTTCTGGCTGAACTGCGTGCCCGTGGCGAAAAGTACTAAGTACTTAGAGGAAATAAATCATGGCTAAAGGTATTCGTGAGAAAATCAAGCTGGTTTCTTCTGCTGGTACTGGTCACTTCTATACCACTACGAAGAACAAACGTACTAAGCCGGAAAAACTGGAACTGAAAAAATTCGATCCAGTTGTACGCCAGCACGTGATCTACAAAGAAGCGAAAATCAAATAATTCTCGCTTTGATGTAATAAAAACCTCGCTCCGGCGGGGTTTTTTGTTATCTGCTTGCCCCCATATTGACTGCATCTGTTCATTCCAGGAGATGCTATGCCTGAATTACCAGAAGTTGAAACCAGCCGCCGCGGCATTGAACCGCATCTCGTTGGCGCGACCATTCTTCATGCGGTGGTCCGCAACGGGCGTTTGCGCTGGCCAGTCTCGGAAGAAATCTACCGTCTAAGTGACCAGCCGGTGCTTAGTGTGCAGCGCCGCGCTAAATATCTGCTGCTGGAATTGCCGGAAGGCTGGATCATCATTCATCTGGGTATGTCTGGCAGTCTGCGCATACTTACGGAAGAACGTCCTCCTGAAAAGCATGATCATGTTGATTTGGTGATGAGCAACGGCAAAGTGCTGCGATATACCGATCCTCGTCGCTTTGGTGCCTGGTTGTGGACCAAAGAGCTGGAAGGACACAATGTGTTGGCACATCTTGGACCGGAGCCGCTTAGCGATGATTTCAACGGCGAATACCTGCATCAGAAATGCGCGAAGAAAAAGACAGCGATTAAACCCTGGCTGATGGATAACAAGCTGGTGGTGGGCGTGGGGAATATCTATGCCAGCGAGTCACTGTTTGCTGCGGGGATCCATCCGGATCGGCTGGCGTCATCGCTGTCGCTGGCGGAGTGCGAACTGCTGGCACGGGTGATTAAAGCAGTGTTACTGCGTTCTATTGAGCAGGGCGGCACGACGCTGAAAGATTTTCTGCAAAGCGACGGAAAACCAGGTTATTTCGCGCAGGAATTACAGGTTTACGGGCGTAAAGGCGAACCGTGTCGGGTTTGTGGTACGCCGATTGTGGCGACTAAACATGCGCAGCGGGCGACGTTTTATTGCCGGCAGTGCCAGAAGTAATTCATGCGAGCCGGATGGCATTCCATCCGGCATAAAAGCTACGCTAACTTCGCCATCAGCGCCTGATGGACATTCTTCGGCAGGAAATGGGTGACATCACCCTGATGGCGCGCAACTTCTTTCACCAACGATGAAGAAATAAACGACCACTCTTTCGAAGGCATCAAGAAGACGCTTTCCAGCTCCGGCATTAAGTGGCGATTCATATGCGCCAGTTGCATTTCATATTCAAAATCTGCTACCGCACGCAGGCCACGAATCAGTACCGTGGCTTGTTGATTACGGGC
Source organism: Escherichia sp. TW09308 (assembly GCF_000208565.1). Classification (NCBI taxonomy): domain Bacteria; kingdom Pseudomonadati; phylum Pseudomonadota; class Gammaproteobacteria; order Enterobacterales; family Enterobacteriaceae; genus Escherichia; species Escherichia sp. TW09308. The sequence continues at coordinate 749,882 of NZ_AEME01000001.1, forward strand.
GAAGTTCGCCATCAAATCACTAAAACCGACCACTTCAACGTTATCCAGATGTGCGGTTGCCTGCTGAGCCAGCGCCACACGCTCTCCCAGGGTAAACATTGGTTTTTTACTGGGGCTGGCGGCAATCGCCAGAATAACGTGATCGAACATCTGAGTAGCGCGCGTCACGATATCGATATGACCATTGGTAATGGGATCGAAAGTCCCCGGATAAATCGCCCGTTTTTGCATAACAACCTCAATGCGTTTTCGGTGGCAGGTAAGGTTCCAGCAGTTGAAGCAGACGCTGCAGCGCGCCCTGGTTTTGATACAGCACTTCAACGGCATGACGGCCATAGAAACTACGGTAATCGGCGTCAGTGAGCAAAGAGGAAACCTCTTTTGCCAGTGACGCGGCATCGGTGACGGTAATCAGCCCGCTTGCCTGCTCCAGCCGTGCGCAAATGTCTTTAAAGTTAAAAGTATGCGGCCCCATCAGTACCGGAATAGCGTGTGCGGCGGCTTCCAGCGGATTATGCCCACCGCGTTCGACCAATGAACCGCCAACAAAAGCGAGATCGGCAATGCCATACAGCAGCATCAGCTCGCCCATCGTATCGCCAATTACCACTTGTGTACTGGCGGAAGGGATTTCTCCGGAAGAGCGTGTGATATAGCTTAGCCCAGCCTGGCGGACAAGGTTAATCGCATCCGGGAAGCGTTCCGGATGACGTGGAACAAGAATAAGCAATAGATTAGGGAACTGCTGCAACAGCGCCTGATGTGCGGCAATCACCACACTCTCTTCGCCATCGTGAGTGCTGGTGGCAATCCATACCGGACGATGAGGTGCCCACTGGCGGCGCAGTGTTACTGCTTTAGCGGCTAGCTGCGGAGTTACCGAGATATCGAATTTCAGGCTACCAGTAACAGTCACCTGATTATTTTTTGCGCCCAGCGCCACAAAACGCGCGCCATCTTCTTCGTTTTGCGCGGCGATTAGTGTAATACGACGCAACAAGCGACGAACAAATTTGCCCAGTTTGGCGTACCCCGCCGCAGAGCGTGCAGAAAGTCGCGCGTTGGCGATAACCAGCGGGATCTTGCGCTTATGTAGTGCCGCAATCAGGTTAGGCCACAGCTCCGTTTCCATAATCAACACCAGTTTAGGATCGACTTTATTAAGAAAACGGTTGAGCGCATCGGGTAGATCGTAAGGCAGATAGACGTGCTGAACATCTTTACCGAAAGCAGATTGCACGCGTTCCGAGCCGGTCGGCGTCATAGTCGTGACGGTAATTGGCAAATCAGGATAGCGATGACGCAGTGCGCGAACCAACGGGATCGCCGCCAGGGTTTCACCGACGGAGACGGAGTGCAGCATGATGCCGCCTTGTTTCAGCGGATGGCGGTAAAAACCGTAACGTTCACCCCAGCGTTTTCGATAGGCCGGAGCCTTACGTCCGCGCACCCAAAGCCGTATCCAGATCAACGGCTGAATAAGGTAGAGAAGGGCGGTGTAAAGCAATTCAAGCATAATAAATAGCTGACTTATGGATGTGCTGGGGATTCTATGTATTTAGCTGGGGCTTTACCATTACTTTTCCCGTTTTTGACTTAAATAGCTTCTGTTTGGCCTGAACTGCCGCTACATCTCCAGTTTTTTTGTATTTTTATGCGATTTATTGAAACTCGACCCTATTTTCAACTCTACATCGGCTATACCGGTATTATCTGCGCGCTTTTTCTTATCTATATGATTTTTATGATTAAAACATATTTTGTGTATAAAAATCATTCGGGTCGGATTGCTGCGAAAGAAATGCTACACTAGCACGTCAAAGTAAGTGCGTTATCAGTATTCAGGTAGCTGTTGAGCCTGGGGCGGTAGCGTGCTTTTTTTCTGCTTAACTTAACCAGACAATCATACAAAAGAGTCGCTAGTGGAAAAGCCATTTCGAAAAATCCTGGTCATAAAGATGCGATATCATGGAGATATGTTATTAACTACTCCTGTCATCAGTACGCTCAAGCAGAATTATCCTGATGCAAAAATCGATATGCTGCTTTATCAGGACACCATCCCTATTTTGTCTGAAAACCCGGAAATTAATGCGCTCTACGGTATAAGCAATAAAAGTGCAGGAACATTCGATAAAATTAAAAATGTGCTTTCATTGATAAAAACTCTGCGTGCGAATAATTACGACCTGGTCATTAATCTTACGGATCAGTGGATGGTGGCACTGTTGGTACGTTGTTTACCCGCACAGGTGAAAATATCGCAACTTTATGGTCATCGGCAGCATAGCATCTGGAAAAAAAGCTTTACACACTTAGCGCCAATACACGGCACACATATTGTTGAGCGTAATTTATCGGTCCTTGAGCCATTAGGTATTACCGATTTCTACACTGATACAACAATGAGTTACGCCGAAGATTGCTGGAAGAAGATGCGCCAGGAATTAGATGCTCTGGGCGTGAAAGAGCATTATGTTGTTATCCAGCCGACTGCTCGTCAGATATTTAAGTGCTGGGATAACGATAAATTTTCTAAGGTTATCGATGCGTTGCAACAGCGAGGGTATCAGGTTGTGCTGACCTGCGGGCCTTCGGCAGATGATCTCGCCTGTATCGATGAAATAGTGCAAGGCTGCCAAACAAAACCTGTCGCTGGCCTTGCGGGTAAAACACGGTTTACTGAACTGGGTGCTTTAATTGATCATGCCGTACTCTTTATTGGTGTGGATTCTGCACCAGGACATATTGCAGCGGCAGTGAAAACGCCAATAATTAGTTTATTTGGTGCAACTGATCACATATTCTGGCGTCCCTGGACTGAGAATATTATTCAATTCTGGGCGGGGAATTATCAGCAAATGCCGAGCCGACATGAACTTGACCGCAATAAAAAATATCTTTCTGTTATCCCCGCGGAAGATGTTATCGCCGCTACGGAAAAGCTGCTGCCAGAAGATGCCCCTTCAGTTGACAGGAATGCACAATTATGATCGTGGCGTTTTGTTTATATAAATATTTTCCTTTTGGTGGGCTTCAACGTGATTTTATGCGTATTGCATCAACCGTTGCCGCACGAGGCCACCATGTTCGGGTCTATACGCAGTCGTGGGAAGGCGAGTGCCCAAAAACATTTGAGCTTATTCATGTGCCAGTTAAGTCCCATACCAACCATGGACGCAATGCAGAATATTATGCCTGGGTACAAAATCATCTCAAAGCGCATCCCGCTGATCGCGTTGTTGGGTTTAATAAGATGCCTGGGTTGGATGTTTATTTTGCCGCTGATGTTTGTTACGCCGAGAAAGTTGCGCAAGAAAAAGGTTTTTTATATCGTCTAACATCACGTTATCGTCATTATGCCGCATTTGAGCGAGCGACTTTCGAGCATGGTAAATCGACGAAACTCATGATGCTGACTGATAAGCAAATCACCGATTTCCAGAAGCATTATCAAACTGAACCTGAACGTTTTAAAATTCTTCCCCCCGGCATCTATCCGGACAGAAAATACAGCGAGCAAATCCCAAATAGCCGTGAAATTTATCGCCAGAAAAATGGCATAAAAGAGCAACAAAACTTATTGCTACAAGTTGGATCAGATTTTGTTCGTAAAGGTGTGGATCGCTCAATTGAAGCTTTGGCAGCGTTACCGGAATCATTACGCCACAATACGCTTTTGTTTGTTGTTGGCCAGGATAAACCGCGAAAATTCGAAGTGCTGGCAGAAAAACTCGGCGTGCGGAGCAACGTGCATTTCTTTTCCGGTCGCAATGATGTGTCAGAATTAATGGCTGCAGCCGATTTATTATTGCATCCCGCTTATCAGGAAGCTGCTGGTATCGTTCTCCTTGAAGCGATCACTGCTGGATTACCTGTTTTGACAACAGCGGTATGCGGTTACGCGCATTATATTGCCGATGCCAATTGTGGAACGGTTATCGCTGAACCTTTCTCCCAGGAACAATTAAATGAAGTTTTACGTAAATCATTAACACAATCTTCATTGCGAATGGCCTGGGCGGAGAATGCTCGCCATTATGCCGATACTCAGGATTTGTATAGCTTGCCAGAGAAAGCCGCGGATATCATTACAGGTGGTTTAGATGGTTGAATTAAAAGAGCCGCTTGCCACACTTTGGCGTGGTAAAGATGCTTTTGCCGAAGTTAATGAACTGAATGGCGAGGTCTTCCGCGAACTGGAGACACGTCGCACATTACGCTTTGAACTGTCCGGGAAAAGCTATTTTCTTAAATGGCACAAGGGGACAACATTAAAAGAGATTATAAAAAATCTGCTCTCATTGCGGATGCCCGTTTTGGGCGCAGACAGAGAGTGGCATGCTATTCATCGCCTGAGTGATGTCGGTGTTGATACGATGAATGGCATTGGGTTTGGTGAAAAAGGTTTAAATCCATTAACCCGTACATCATTTATTATTACCGAAGATCTCACTCCCACGATTAGCCTTGAAGATTATTGTGCAGATTGGGCAGTCAACCCACCTGATGTGCGTATTAAACGTATGTTGATCACGCGAGTGGCAACCATGGTGCGTAAAATGCACGCAGCAGGGATAAATCACCGTGACTGTTACATTTGCCACTTTTTGCTTCATTTGCCATTTACTGGCCGGGAAGATGAATTAAAAATTTCGGTTATCGATCTACATCGGGCGCAGATACGCTCAAAAGTACCGCGCCGTTGGCGCGATAAAGACTTGATTGGCTTATATTTCTCATCAATGAATATTGGTCTGACGCAGAGAGATATATGGCGATTTATGAAGGTTTATTTTGGAATGCCTTTACGTACAATATTCTCTCTTGAACGAAATTTATTAAACATGGCAAGCATTAAGGCCGAACGTATTAAAGAGCGAACACAACGAAAAGGTTTATAAAATATTTATCAGTATGTACTGGAACTAACTTTATTATGACTATTTATTTTATAAACTGGGTTGCAGATTATGAATTAAAAATGATCCAGTACCTGAAAAGAAAGCACAAGATAAAAAATATAACAACACCAAAGAAATATAACTGGATTAACAAGAAGATCTTGAAAATAGGGATGGATAATGCATGGCTGGGACGATTATTCATAAAACATTACCTCAGTGATGTTAAAAAAGATGATATCATTATCTTTAATGACAGTGTGATTAATAAAGGTATCAACAAACAAATCTTAAAAAATATCAACTGTCATAAAGTTCTACTTCTAAGAAATACTGTTAGTGACGATTTTATTTCTGATAATGCTAATTATTTCGATGTTATATATGATTTTGAGCATAGATTTATAGGGAATAAAAAGATCAAAGCAATAGATCAGTTTTTTCCTGTAGGGATGGAAGATATTTCAAAATATAGTTTATCTGAAAATAATAACAGCCAGCCTATATGTTTTTTTCTTGGTCGTGATAAAGGGCGTCTTCAAATAATTAATGAATTAGCCGACAGACTAACAACATTAGGATGTAAGGTGGATTTTAATGTTGTTAAAGATAAAACATCGTCTCTGAATTCAAAGTATTTGCTTGAAAAGCAAATACCGTATGAAGAGAATATTAGAAAAACATTAAACGCTAATATAATTGTTGATATAACTAAAGAAAACCAATCTGGTTGGACACTTCGTATACTTGAAGCACTATTTTTTAATAAAAAATTAATTACTAATAATACAAATATACTGGGTTCAGAAATTTATAGTGAGTCTCGTTTTTTTATAATAGGTCATGATGATTGGGATAAATTAGAGTATTTTATTAACTCATCTGTTAAACCAATGGATTATGATAATTTATATAAATTCAGTCCTGATAAAATGATGTCAACAATTGTTGCTGATTTTATAGGCAAATAAAACTATTAAAACAGTGAGTTTTACTCAATTAATGAGAGTTTCTATGAAAATAGCATTTATCGGAGAAGCGGTTTCTGGATTTGGTGGCATGGAAACGGTTATCCGCGATGTCATTAATACCTTCAGGCAACAACACATCCAAAGTGAAATGTTTTTCTTTTGTCGCAATGACAAAATGGATAAGGGATGGTTGGAAGGTATTGAATACTCGTGTTCATTTTCCAATATTCGGTTAGGTTTTTTGCGTCGAACGAAACATATTCATGCTTTAAGCAAATGGCTTCAGGATTATCAGCCAGATGTTGTTATTTGTATTGACGTTATCTCGTGTTTGTATGCGGCCAAAGCACGTAAAAAATCAGGAATTGATGTGCCAGTATTTTCATGGCCACATTTTTCTTTAGATCACAAAAAACATGCTGAATATGTCACCTGTGCCGACTATCATTTAGCAATCAGCTCTGGCATTAAACAGCAAATGATTAATCGGGGTGTACCAGAATCGACGATAAATGTTATTTTTAATCCAGTCGAAGCTAAAGACACAGTCATTCCTGCGCCTGAGGAAGGCGAAACGGCAACGTTCATTTATGTTGGGCGTATGAAATTCGAGGGACAGAAGCGGGTTAAAGACCTCCTTAATGGCTTATCACAAGCTCAAGGTAACTGGAAACTCCATGTATTGGGTGATGGCTCCGATTTTGAAAAATGCCAGGCTTATAGTAGAGAATTAAATATTGATGATCGAATTGTCTGGTATGGTTGGCAACAACATCCTTGGGAATTAGTCCAGCAAGATATTAAAAAAGTGAGTGCGTTATTACTCACGTCATCTTTTGAAGGTTTCCCAATGACTTTACTTGAAGCTTTATCATGGGGAATTCCTTGTATCAGTGCCGATTGTGTCTCCGGACCTGCTGACATTATTCAATCTGATGTTAATGGTCATCTGTATCAACCGGGAGATATTACTAGTTTTGTAACTCTTCTGAATAAATATATAGCAGGTGAAATTCATATCGAACATGGAAAAATTCCTTCATCGATAGATAAGTTTTATAAACCGAAGTATTACGACAGATTACATAAGATAATTATTTCTGCTATTTCCCGGAGGAAATAATGCAGCAGGTGTTTTTCCAGGAAACTGAGTTTCTTAATTCAGTTATTGATTATAATCATAAAGTAGAAACAGAAAATCTTTGTCTGGACATCACTTATGGAACTGACAAAAATTTTCTTTTTGGTTGCGGAATATCGATTGCTTCTATATTAAAATATAATGAAGGAAGTCGATTGTGTTTCCATATTTTTACTGATTATTTTGGTGATGATGATCGTAAGTATTTTGATGCCCTGGCGTTACAGTATAAAACCAGAATTAAAATATATCTGATTAATGGTGATCGACTTCGATCATTGCCAAGTACCAAGAACTGGACTTATGCAATATATTTTCGATTTATTATTGCGGATTACTTTATTAATAAGGTGCCTAAAGTCCTTTATCTGGATGCAGATATCATTTGCCAGGGGGCTATTGAGCCACTAATCAATTTCTCGTTTCCAGACTATAAAGTCGCAATGGTTGTTACGGAAGGCCAGGCTGACTGGTGGGAAAAACGCGCACATTCGTTAGGTGTTGCGGGGATTGCTAAAGGTTACTTTAACTCCGGTTTTTTATTTATCAATACAGAACAATGGGCAGTCGAGCAGGTTTCTGCGCGAGCCATTGCAATGTTAAATGAACCAGAAATAATCAAAAAAATAACACATCCTGATCAGGATGTATTAAATATGCTGCTGGCAGACAAACTTATTTTTGCTGATATTAAATATAACACCCAGTTTAGCCTAAATTATCAACTCAAAGAAAGTTTTAAAAACCCAGTAAACGAAAATACTATTTTTATCCATTATATCGGTCCAACCAAGCCCTGGCATGACTGGGCCTGGGATTATCCTGTATCACAAGCCTTTATGGAGGCAAAAAATGCTTCGCCATGGAAGAATACGGCGTTGCTGAAACCTAACAATAGCAATCAATTAAGGTATAGCGCAAAACATATGCTTAAAAAGCATAGATATCTAAAAGGATTTAGCAATTATCTTTTGTATTTTATTAAAAAGATAATGCATTAAAACTGGGAAACTATAAAATAATGATATAAGGGTAGCATTGTGGACTCATTTCCTGCCATAGAGATAGATAAAGTTAAAGCCTGGGATTTTCGGCTAGCTGATATAAATACTTCTGAATGTTTAAATGTTGCCTATGGTGTCGATGCTAATTATCTTGATGGTGTAGGTGTTTCTATCACATCAATTGTTCTAAATAATCGACATATTAATCTTGATTTTTATATTATTGCTGATATCTACAATGATGACTTTTTTCAAAAAGTCGCAAAACTTGCAGAACAATACCAATTAAGAATCACGTTATATAGAATTAATACTGATAAGCTTCAGTGCTTGCCTTGTACACAGGTCTGGTCAAGAGCAATGTACTTTCGTTTATTTGCATTTCAATTGTTGGGTTTAACGCTTGATCGTTTGCTTTATCTTGATGCGGATGTTGTTTGTAAAGGTGATATTAGCCCGCTATTGCATCTGGATTTAAACGGAGCGGTGGCTGCTGTTGTTAAAGATGTTGAGCCAATGCAGGAAAAGGCAGTATCAAGGTTGTCTGATCCTGAACTACTGGGGCAGTACTTTAATTCTGGTGTCGTTTATTTAGACTTAAAAAAATGGGTTGACGCAAAACTAACAGAAAAAGCGTTGTCTATTCTTATGAGCAAAGATAATATTTATAAATATCCTGACCAGGATGTTATGAATGTCTTACTGAAGGGAATGACAATATTTTTACCTCGTGAGTACAATACAATTTATACAATTAAAAGTGAATTAAAAGATAAAACACATCAAAACTATAAAAAGTTGATTACAGAAAGTACTCTTCTTATTCATTATACAGGTGCTACTAAACCGTGGCACAAATGGGCAATATATCCATCGGTGAAATACTATAAAATAGCGTTAGAAAATTCCCCCTGGAAAGATGACTCTCCGCGAGATGCAAAATCAATTATTGAATTTAAAAAAAGATATAAACATCTGTTAGTGCAACATCATTATATCTCAGGAATCATAGCAGGAGTCTGTTATCTTTGCCGAAAATATTACCGTAAATAACATTTAACTGGTTTATCATGATTCAGAAGAACAAGATCAAAGACTTAGTTGTTTTTACCGATGAAAGCAATTCAAAGTATCTCAATGTATTAAATGACTTCTTGTCTTATAATATAAATATCATCAAAGTTTTTCGTTCTATTGATGATACGAAAGTCATGCTTATTGATACCGATTACGGTAAATTAATACTTAAGGTCTTTTCTCCGAAAGTTAAGCGTAACGAACGTTTCTTTAAGTCGCTGTTAAAAGGTGATTATTACGAACGTCTTTTTGAGCAAACTCAAAAAGTACGAAATGAAGGGTTAAATACCCTCAATGATTTTTATTTGTTGGCTGAGCGAAAAACCTTACGATTCGTCCATACTTATATCATGATTATCGAGTACATTGATGGTGTAGAGTTGTGTGATATACCCGATATTGATGATGTGCTAAAAAATAAAATTCAGCAATCAATTAATTCATTGCATCAACATGGTATGGTTTCTGGTGATCCTCATCGTGGTAACTTCATTATAAAAAATGGTGAGGTTAGAATTATTGATCTTTCAGGAAAACGCGCTTCAGCACAGCGTAAAGCGAAAGATCGTATTGATTTAGAGCGTCATTACGGTATTAAAAATGAGATTAAAGATCTAGGTTATTATCTTTTAGTATATCGTAAAAAAATGCGCAATTTTATGCGGCGTTTGAAAGGGAAACCAGCACGCTAAAATAGAAATATCCAACAATTACGTGTCTTCACCAGGACAGTTTTAAGCGGAGTTATTTATTTCACAGGTTTATCATGAAGAATATTAGATACATTGACAAAAAAGATGTTGAAAACCTGATAGAAAATAAGACATCTGATGATGTTATTATTTTTCTGTCTGGTCCCACATCGCAAAAGACGCCTTTGTCGATATTACGGGCAAAGGATATTATTGCTGTCAATGGTTCAGCGCAATATCTGTTAAGTCATAATATTGTTCCCTTTATATATGTACTTACAGATGTTCGCTTTTTACATCAGCGTCGTGATGATTTTTATAAATTTAGCCAGAGAAGTCGTTATACCATAGTAAACATTGACGTTTATGAACACGCTTCCGAAGAAGATAAACTTTATATCCTCCAGAACTGCCTTGTATTACGGTCTTTTTACCGCCGGGAAAAAGGTGGTTTTATAAAGAAGATCAAATTTAATATTTTGAGTCAGATTCACAAAGAACTGCTGATCTCTGTACCTTGGTCTAAAAGAGGTCGTCTGGTCGGATTTTGCAAGGACATCAGTCTTGGTTATTGCTCATGTCATACTATTGCCTTTGCTGCAATTCAAATAGCATATTCACTGAAGTATGCACGGATTATTTGTTCTGGTCTGGATTTAACTGGTAGCTGCTCGAGATTCTATGATGAAAATAATAATCCCATGCCCTCGGAATTGAGTAGGGATTTATTCAAAATATTACCATTCTTCCGTTTTATGCGTGATAATGTAGAAGATATTAATATTTATAATTTATCTGATGATACAGCTATTTCTTACGATGTAATTCCATTCATTAAACTTCAAGAAATCAGTACCGAAGAATCAAAAGATGAGACAAGAATAAAAATACAATATGAAGTCTCAACTGATTCTTATGCTAATTAAACATCATGAAACTAAAATAATATGGTATAAAAATGCGCCTAGGAACTTTTCATAAAAAGAAAAGATTTTATATAAACAAAATCAAGATTAATTTCCTTTCTTTTATATTTCGTAGGGAAATTAATAATCAAGTTACAGAACCTGCGCAAGTTAAATCATGTCTTATAATTCATGATAATAATAAACTCGGTGATCTAATTGTATTAAGTTCGATTTATCGTGAACTTTACAGTAAAGGGGTTAAAATAACCATTCTCACAAATAGAAAGGGTGGGGAGTTTCTCTCTAATAATAAAAATATATTTGATTTCTGTATTAAAGAATCAACTGGCTTCCTTAAAATGCTTAGTCTATGTAAGCATCTGCGGGATTTACAGTTCGATATTGTATTAGACCCCTTTGAAACTATGCCTTCATTTAAGCATAGTTTAATATTATCAAGTTTAAAAGATTCTTACATTTTGGGTTTTGATCAATGGTATAAGCGTTACTATTCATTTTACCATCCCCACGATGAATGTTTAAAAGAACACATGAGTACACGAGCAACAGAAATACTGAAGCATATTTATGGTGAGGGTGAATTTTCCACCGACTACGACTTGCATTTACCTGTAGATGTTGAAAATAAAATAAAAGATTTTATTGGGAATACAAAAATAGTCATCATTAACCCATTAGGTGCAAAAAAAATATGCCGACTTACTCCTGAACAAATAAAATTTATATATCAAGAAGTGAAGATATGGTTTAAAAATTATCGAGTGATATTTACCGGGTTACCGCAAGATTTATTGACAATACCAATATCTGAAATTGAAACACTACCTTTCAACGAATTTATTTATACTGTTGCGTTGACCAGGTATAGTGATTTTGTCATTTCTGTTGATACAGCTCTTGTTCATATCGCTGCGGCTTATCATAAACCAACGCTTGCATTTTATCCTAATTCACGTGCTCCGGAATATCCCTCACATTTAATTTGGGCTCCGAATAATCATCAATCTATACAAATAGTATCCCCAACATTTACGGTAAAAGATATCGATACTGAAACTTTAACTGATTCAGTAAAGAGATTAAGTTGTATAGATAAGAAGTGAGTTTTAACTCACTTCTTAAACTTGTCTATTCTTGATTAATAGTATTGTTGCGATTATTAATAACGAGTAAGAGAACTATGGCGGATATAACGATAATTGGAATGCTGCGTGCCCATATGATCACATCACTGAGTCCAACCCCCATAATACCAAGCGTTAATATCAACAAACCCAATGCGCGTTTTTTATATGCTGTATAAAATAGTGAGAAATAGAAGAATATAGTGGAAAAAATTCCCATCATACCTTTCAGTGAAGCAGCTTCAATTATCTCATTATGCAGATGTACGTTAGAAAAATCCAATGCCCCTCTCAGTCTGCTGTGTTCTGCGACTAACAAATTCATACTTTCAGCGCGCGACTCTGCAGATCTAAATGAAAAAGGTGATTCTTTGAATATATCTAAACCAATTTCATACATTGCTAGTCTTGCACCTAAGGAAGTCACGCTATTAGCATTGGTGTAACTGTTTAAATCATTTAACGCTTCATTATAACGATATTGAATTGGTTTATTAAATATAATTACAACACTAGCCAATATGGTAATTAGTAGAATGATAGCGGTGCTGAATTTTTTTGGTGATTTGTTATAATAAGCTATTAATGCAACAGTACAAATCACAGGGAAGAGCAGTAGGGTTGCTCTGGTTTGTGTTAGTGCCAGAACATAAAGCACCGCGCAACTATTTAATAAAAATAAAAAAGGATGATTTTTTTTAGTATAAAGAATTGCAACACCACTAACTATGCCTATTAACATAGTTGAATATGCCGCTCCTGTTGCCGTTCCTATACCAAAAGAAATGCGATCATGTTCATAAATGCTATTAATATAAAATGCATATGCGGCAATTATAAATGACAGAGAATACATAACATATAATGCAATTTCTTTTTTTTGTTTTAGTTTGCTGGTAAGGGCTAAAAAAACAATAAAAGAACCAAATAAAAATATTTTGGCAGTATTTAAGTAATTATGGTAAGTAGCACGAAATGGTGAGTTATCTACTTTAAATAAAGAATACCAAATTAAATCAAGCAATCCTATAAAAAATATAGAAAGGGGAAGAATAAGTTTTTTTATATTATAATTTCCTTGTCTACCACGTAAAATTAGTGATAATAAGCAAACTACAGCAGTGATATTATATATCTTTATGCTGAAAGTGTTATCGACGAATGCAATTATCAACGAAAAAAAACTTAATATATAAGTCATTATCTCTAAAATCGTAGATGATTTTAGAGCATAAGGTTTCCATGATTGGAGTTTAATGAAGGTTGGCATGTTTTACCTTTATAATGATGATAATTTTTCCAAAACTGCGTGACCGTTGAGATTAATTAAGCTTTTCCCCGGGGCCCTACAAACCACCTGATTCTTCCCATATCCGCCAATTAATCCCGGATCGGTCGGTCCATAAACAGTGATATTGGGTTTATCCAGAGCCGCAGTTAAATGGCTTAACCCCGTATCTACCGAAACCACGAATTTCGCCCCGGCCAGCACTCGGGCAACTCCTTCCAGACTCATCTTCGGCAATACGTCGACATAATCAAATCCCTCCGCCAGCCTTTTCGCCCGAGCTTCTTCATGCGGTGCGCCCCAAGGGAGTTTAATGCGGATCCCCGAATCTGCCAGCAAGCCGATTAATTCTCGCCAGTGCTCTTCCGGCCAGTGTTTATCATCACGGGTCGTGGCATGCAGAAATACAGCATATTCACCAGCATCCGGTAGTGGATTTGTCAGGAAATGCTGCGCAATAGCATAATCGCCCTGGGTTTGTGGTTTGCTATACCCCAGGCTTTTAGCGAACAACTCACGGGTTCGTTCTACGGCGTGCTGCTGTTTCGCAATATGGTGCTTGCGATTATAAAACAGGCTTGCCAGTGGTTCGCGAGCAGTTTGCCAGTCCATTCCATGCTTAACGCCATGCGCCAGACGTGTCACCAGCGCGGCACTTTTTACCAGTCCTTGCGCATCAATAATCGCGTCATAGTTTTCCGCCCGTAGCGCTTCACGAAACGCTTTCCGCTCTGCTTTAACAGGCGCTGAAAACCACGCTTTACGCCAGCGACGTATCGCTACCGGAATAACCCGCTCAACGGCGGCGTGCCAGGAAGGAATTTGTGCAAAACCTTCTTCCACCACCCAGTCAAACGTAATCCCCGGGATTGCCTGCTGTGCATCGGTGAGCGCGGGCAGCGTGTGGAGAACATCGCCCATCGACGATGTTTTGACGATCAGTACCCGCATCCGTCAGGCTTCCTCTTGTAACAACAGCGTGTTGAGTTCTTCCAGCACGAGTTGTGGCGTAATGTCGACCAGGCTCTGGTGATAACCCTCTGCGGCGTCGCCTTTACGCACTTTGTGATAACCCGTAATCAGGCGGATCACCCGCGCTTTATGGGAAAGCGGCGGTGTGAAGTCCGGGCTGCTCGGGCCATACAGTGCAACCAGTGGACGATTAAGCGCCGCTGCAACGTGCATCAGCCCTGAATCATTAGTGACAATGGCTTTACAAGCCGCAATCAGGATAACCGCTTGATCAAGCTGCGTTTCCCCTGCCAGATTACGACACCACGACTGCTGCTCGGTATTCAATGCCGCAAGGATCTCATTACCCGCTTCATGATCTTTAGCCGAGCCAAACAGAACCACCTGATAACCTTCATCAATGAGCTGTTTCGCCAGTTCCGCGTAGTGGTAGTGCGGCCAGCGTTTTGCCGGACCAAACTCTGCACCAGGGCAAAAGCCAATCATCGGGCGTTCCGATGAGAGGGAAAATTGATTACAGGTATACGATTTTTCACCTTCGCTCACCTGTAGCTGCGGCCATAGCAGTGGCTGCGGCAGATCTTGTGCTGTGCGCATAATGCCTTTGTCGTAGGCCAGCGCGACATAGCGTTCCACCATCAGTGGCCAGGCTTCTTTATCAAGTACGCGAACATCGTTGAGTAAACCATAGCGCATTTCACCACGCCAGCCGGTGCGATGAGGAATACCTGCGAAGAAAGGCACTAATGCTGATTTAAAGGAGTTGGGTAAGACGTAGGCGCGGTCGTAACGTTTTTCGCGCAGGCTATGCCCCAGCTTGCGGCGTTCGCTAATCTCCAGCGCCCCATGACCGAGGGGCATGGGAATGGCTTCGTTGACTTCCGGCATCCGCGACAATAACGGACGGCACCAGGCAGGTGCCATCACGTCGATTATCGCCTGGGGATAGCGCGCCTGGAGCGTACGATAGAGACTTTGCGACATCATCATGTCGCCAACCCAAGACGGGCCGATCACCAGTATTTTCATTCAAAGCTCTTATGCGTCGCGATTCAACCAGGCCATATATTCCGTTACGCCTTCGGCAACGGTTTTGAATGGTTTGTCATAACCCGCAGCACGCAGGTTAGTGAGATCTGCCTGGGTGAATGCCTGATAACGGCCTTTCAGTTTATCCGGGAACGGAATGTATTCGATCTGGCCTTTCTTGTGATAAGCCAGCGTCGCATCCGCCACGGCCTGGAAAGATTCTGCACGACCGGTGCCGAGGTTAAAGATGCCGGAAACGCCATTTTCCAGGAACCACAGGTTCACATCAGCCACGTCGCCCACGTAGACGAAGTCGCGTTTAAAGTTTTCGCTACCTTCGAACAGTTTCGGTGATTCACCGTTGTTAAGCTGAGTGTTGAGATGGAAAGCGACGCTCGCCATGCTGCCTTTATGGCCTTCACGCGGCCCGTAAACGTTGAAGTAACGGAAACCGACAATCTGCGAGTTCGCTTCTGGCAGGATTTGACGAACATATTCATCAAACAGGAATTTTGAGTAACCGTAGACGTTCAGTGGTTTTTCGTATTCGCGGGATTCGATAAAGTCGGAGGTGCGTCCGCCATAGGTGGCTGCGGAAGATGCATACAGGAATGGGATTTCGCGTTCCAGACAGTAGTGCAGCAGCTCTTTGGAGTATTGATAGTTGTTATCCATCATATACTTGCCATCCCACTCGGTGGTGGAAGAGCACGCGCCTTCATGGAAAATCGCTTCGACATCACCGAACTCTTCGCCAGCCATAATCTGGATCAGGAAGTCTTCCTTATCCATATAGTCTGCGATATTCAGATCCACCAGGTTCACAAACTTGGTGCCGTCTTTCAGGTTGTCCACCACCAGAATATCGGTGATGCCTTTATCATTCAGGGCCTTAACGATGTTGCTGCCGATAAAGCCCGCGCCGCCGGTAACGATGATCATAACTGTAACCTTCGAATTATGGAGTCAGAGACAATCTCAGACACGAATACTTCTATCATATCACTACACGGCGTTGGCTTCAGCCATTCACCGAAAGTGAGAATGATGGGCGTTATTTATTCTAAATTTTACAGAAGTGTTAACGCGTCATCTCGTCGCGACCTGTAAGTTTGGGTAATATGTGCGGGAATTTGTCCTGTCTGGAGAGTCGCAATGCGTGGAGAATTTTATCAGCAGTTAACTAACGACCTGGAAACCGCAAGGGCGGAAGGGTTGTTTAAAGAAGAGCGCATTATCACGTCTGCGCAACAAGCGGACATCACTGTGGCTGATGGAAGCCACGTCATTAACTTTTGTGCCAATAACTATCTCGGGTTGGCGAACCATCCTGAGCTGATTGCGGCGGCAAAGGCGGGAATGGATTCTCACGGTTTCGGGATGGCTTCAGTACGTTTTATTTGCGGTACTCAGGATAGCCATAAAGAGCTTGAGCAGAAACTGGCAGCATTCCTGGGTATGGAAGATGCGATTCTCTACTCATCCTGTTTTGACGCCAACGGTGGCCTGTTTGAAACGCTGCTGGGCGCAGAAGACGCCATTATCTCTGACGCGCTGAATCACGCTTCGATCATTGACGGTGTGCGTCTGTGCAAAGCCAAACGCTATCGCTACGCCAATAACGATATGCAGGAGCTGGAAGCGCGGCTGAAAGAAGCGCGTGAATCCGGGGCGCGCCATGTGTTAATCGCCACCGATGGTGTGTTCTCTATGGATGGCGTAATTGCCAACCTGAAAGGAGTTTGCGATCTCGCGGATAAATACGACGCTTTGGTGATGGTCGATGACTCTCATGCTGTCGGTTTTGTCGGTGAAAACGGCCGCGGTTCTCATGAATACTGCGACGTGATGGGCCGTGTCGATATCATCACCGGCACGCTGGGTAAAGCGCTGGGCGGTGCTTCCGGCGGTTACACCGCGGCGCGCAAAGAAGTGGTTGAGTGGCTGCGCCAGCGTTCTCGTCCGTACTTATTCTCCAACTCGCTGGCACCGGCCATTGTCGCCGCTTCCATTAAAGTGCTGGAGATGGTCGAAGCGGGCAGTGAACTGCGTGACCGCCTGTGGGCGAACGCGCGTCAGTTCCGTGAGCAGATGTCAGCCGCTGGCTTTACCCTGGCGGGTGCCGATCACGCCATTATTCCGGTCATGCTTGGTGATGCTGTAGTGGCACAGAAATTTGCTCGTGAGCTGCAAAAAGAGGGCATTTACGTTACCGGTTTCTTCTATCCGGTCGTACCGAAAGGTCAGGCACGTATTCGTACCCAGATGTCTGCGGCGCATACTCCTGAGCAAATTACGCGTGCGGTCGAAGCGTTCACGCGTATTGGTAAACAACTGGGCGTTATCGCCTGAGGATGTGAGATGAAAGCGTTATCCAAACTGAAAGCGGAAGAGGGCATCTGGATGACCGACGTTCCTGAACCGGAACTCGGACATAACGACCTGCTGATTAAAATCCGTAAAACAGCCATCTGCGGGACTGACGTTCACATCTACAACTGGGATGAGTGGTCGCAAAAAACCATTCCGGTGCCAATGGTCGTAGGCCATGAATATGTTGGTGAAGTGGTTGGTATTGGCCAGGAAGTGAAAGGCTTCAAAATTGGCGATCGCGTTTCCGGTGAAGGCCATATTACTTGCGGTCATTGCCGTAATTGCCGTGGTGGTCGTACTCATCTGTGCCGCAACACGATCGGCGTCGGCGTTAATCGTCCGGGTTGCTTCGCTGAATATCTGGTGATCCCGGCATTCAACGCCTTCAAAATTCCCGACAATATCTCCGACGACTTAGCTGCGATTTTCGATCCGTTCGGTAATGCGGTACACACGGCGCTGTCGTTCGATCTGGTTGGCGAGGATGTGCTGGTTTCTGGTGCGGGGCCAATTGGTATTATGGCGGCGGCGGTAGCAAAACACGTCGGCGCACGCAACGTGGTGATCACCGACGTTAACGAATACCGTCTGGAGTTGGCGCGCAAAATGGGCATCACTCGCGCGGTTAACGTTGCCAAAGAAAACCTCAATGATGTAATGGCAGAACTCGGCATGACCGAAGGGTTTGATGTTGGTCTGGAGATGTCCGGTGCGCCAGCGGCGTTCCGCACCATGCTGGACACCATGAATCACGGCGGTCGTATTGCGATGCTGGGTATCCCGCCGTCTGACATGTCTATCGACTGGACAAAAGTGATCTTTAAGGGCTTGTTCATTAAAGGCATTTACGGCCGTGAGATGTTCGAAACCTGGTATAAAATGGCGGCGCTGATTCAGTCTGGTCTGGATCTCTCGCCAATCATTACCCATCGTTTCTCCATCGATGATTTCCAGAAAGGCTTTGACGCCATGCGTTCTGGCCAGTCCGGGAAAGTTATCCTGAGCTGGGATTAACACAAAAAAGGGCTGGCATTCCAGCCCTTTTTCCTGAGGATAATCCGTTAAATATGTAAAATCTTGTCAGTACAATAAAGAATAAGTAATTGCGCTGTTCTCTTATATAGTTGTTCTCATTATCTCTCTAACCTGAAGTTACTCTCTCCCGTAAAAATAATATCTCACAGGCTTAATAGTTTCTTAATGCAAAGCCTGTACAAAGGAACGGTAATTTCAGAGGTCGTCGGTAACTTATGATGAACAGCACCAATAAACTTAGTGTTATTATCCCGTTATATAATGCGGGCGATGATTTTCGCACGTGTATGGAATCTTTAATTGCGCAAACCTGGACTGCTCTGGAAATTATTATTATTAACGATGGTTCAACGGATAATTCTGTTGAAATAGCAAAGCATTACGCGGAAAACTATCCGCACGTTCGCTTGTTGCATCAGGCGAATGCTGGCGCATCGGTAGCGCGTAATCGTGGGATTGAGGCGGCGACGGGCAAATATGTCGCTTTTGTCGATGCAGATGATGAAGTCTATCCCTCTATGTACGAAACGCTGATGACAATGGCGTTAGAGGATGATCTCGACGTGGCGCAGTGCAATGCTGACTGGTGTTTTCGTGATACCGGGGAAACCTGGCAATCTATTCCCACCGATCGCCTTCGCTCAACCGGCGTGTTAACTGGCCCGGACTGGCTGCGGATGGGGCTTTCTTCCCGCCGCTGGACTCACGTTGTCTGGATGGGCGTTTATCGCCGCGATGTTATTGTAAAAAATAACATTAAATTTATTGCCGGATTACATCATCAGGATATTGTCTGGACAACAGAATTTATGTTTAACGCGCTGCGCGCGCGATATACCGAGCAACCATTATATAAATATTATCTGCATAATTCGTCAGTGAGTCGTCTGAATAGACAAGGGAATAAAAACCTTAATTATCAACGCCACTATATTAAAATCACGCGTCTGCTGGAAAAATTAAATCGCCAGTACGCCGACAAAATTACGATTTATCCGGAATTTCATCAGCAAATAACGTATGAAGCATTGCGCGTTTGCCATGCGGTACGTAAAGAGCCGGATATTATTACCCGCCAGCAGATGATTGCCGAGATATTTACTTCCGGCATGTATAAGCGCCTGATTACTAATGTGCGCAGCGTGAAGGTGGGTTATCAGGCGTTGCTGTGGTCTTTCCGCTTATGGCAATGGCGCGACAAAACACGGTCGCACCATCGCATTACGCGTAGCGCCTTTAATTTGCGCTAGCGTTAAGTTTTGCCGCTTCGGGCTGTTTGCCCCAGCCTTGCCACTGATGCTGGAAGTAAACGATCAGTGTGCTCTGGCTGATGCTTTCGCTTAATACTTCAAAGAAGCGATTAGCATAAACCGGTTCCAGCGGTTTCTTCGGTTTACACAGCTTCACACCACGGAACGGATTACGCGGCGCGTTGGGCACGGTGTTTTTCGGCGGAGTCGATGTATCGACCTGCGGTTCATTCAGCAAGCTGCTGGCTTTCACCAGCGTAATGTCTGGCGGCAGGTTATAAACCATCTGCTGCAGCACACGTACCGTTGAAGGGTGAGGATGACCAATGGCGATCGTCGAACCGTTGCGACGCGCCAGTTCAATTGCGCGATTAAACTGCACACGAATATCCGCTTCGTTTTGCGAATCGTCGAGGAATACCTTCCGTTTAATAACTTTCACGCCAGTACCTTGCGCAGCGCGCATCGCCTGGGTATTGCCGATGGTTACGCTGTCGAGGAAGTAAAGATTGTAACGTGCCAGCGCCTGCATCACTTTCTGCATACCAAACAGGTTCGAGGTCATCTTGCTGCCCATGTGGTTGTTGATCCCCACAGCATAGGGCACGTTATTGACGGCACTGCGAATGATGCGCTCAATTTCGTCGCTACTCATTTCCGGGCGTAACGTATTTTTTTCCAGCGGCTGTTTACTCAATGGTGCCATCGGCAGATGAATCAACACTTCGTGACCGCTGTTATGCGCTTTGGTCGCCATCTCTCTGGCGTGCGGCGAGTCGGGTAGCACGGCGACGGAGATAGCGGATGGCATCGCCAGCACCTGGTTTTCGTTGTGCGGGCGATAGCCAAAATCATCAATAACGATGGCAAGTTTGCCAGCAAGTACGGGGGAGGAAAGCGCCAACAGAGCGGCAAATGCAAGAACGTTACGACGAAATGGAAACAAAACTTATCTTCCCAACCACGGCTGTGGATTGACCGCCTGACCCTGGCGGCGAATTTCGAAATAGAGTGAAGGCCGACCCTGACCGCCACTGCTGCCCACTAGTGCAATTGGCTGACCCGCGCGAACCTGCGAGCCAACGCTCACCAGTGCGCTCTGATTATAGCCGTAAAGACTCATATCGCCTTTACCGTGCTCAACCACCACCACCAGACCGTAGCCTTGCAGCCAGTCAGCCAGAATTACTCGACCGTCGGCAATCGCTTTAACTTCAGTGCCTTCAGAAGCACCAATAACCATCCCTTTCCAGCGCAGCTCGCCCTGTAGCTGTTCGCCATAGCGATGCAGTGTTGGCCCACGAACAGGCCAGAATGCCTGACCACGCGGTGCACCTAAACCACCGGTACGGGACATCAGCGATTTTTCGCTTTCGGTTGGTTTGTAGGTGGTGCCTTTGCGCGTCGCTTCTTTCTGCCTGTCGCGCACTGCCTGGGCTTCGCGCGCTTCACGTTCAGCACGTGCTTTCGCTGCCGCTTCTGCACGAGCAATGCTATTGCGCAGACGAGATTCGTTGGCGCGCAGCTCGCTTAACTGTTGCTGACCTTGTTGAATGGAAGACTCCAGCCCTGCCAGCGTCTTCTTACGCTCATTCAGCGCCTGGGTCAGCTTCGCCTGTTGGGCGCGCTGTTCATATAACAGTGTTTGTTGTTCGCTCTGTTTCTCTTCCAGTTCAGCACGCTGCATGGCAACTTCTGCGCGCGTCTGCTTCAGCTCAGCGATGGTTTCTTGTCGCGCCTGGTTGAGGTAACCGAAGTAAGCCTGCAAACGCTGGCCGCGCTGGCTTTCTTCACCGCTAAGAATGAGCTGAATACCGGTATGCTCACCCTGACGAAACGCGGCATCCAGTTGCGCGGCGAGGCTGCGTTCCTGAGCGGCTTTTTGCTGCTCCAGCTTAGCAATTGACGCGTTCATCTCATCAATCTGTTTATTCAGTTGATTGAGCGTGTTTTGCGTTTCGCGCAGCTTACGGGTGGCTTCAGAGATCGCCTCTTCCTGCTTTTTCAATTGTGCGAGCAGGCTTGCGCGTTGTTGCTGTTGTTGGCGTACCGCGCGCTCTTTCGCGGCGATATCGGCCTGAATAGACTTGAGTTGGTCGCGGTCATCCGCCTGGGCGGAAAAAGTGCACAACAATACGCCAGCGCTAAGAACGCTGGCGTAAATGATGGGCCTGACTGCAAACCTGCGCGGTTTCGTGGCCCGTGTCATGGTATTAATCGCCTTTCCCCTCATGGGGAGGGATTATTCCACGATGAACAGCGGCTTACCAGTCATCTCTTGCGGGATTTCCATACCCATTAAAGAGAGCATGGTCGGCGCGATGTCAGAAAGTTTGCCACCTTCAACCGCTTTCACGTTCTTATCGCCAACGTAAATCAGCGGAACAGGCAGGTTGGTGTGCGCCGTGTGCGCCTGACCGGTAGCCGGATCGCGCATCTGTTCAGCGTTACCGTGGTCAGCGGTGATCAGCAGTTGACCGCCAACAGATTCAACGGCTTTCGCCACTTCATCCACGCAGTGATCCAGCGCTTCTACCGCTTTAACTGCCGCTTCCATCACCCCGGTGTGACCTACCATGTCGCCGTTCGGGTAGTTACAGATGATGGTGTCGTATTTGCCGCTCTTGATTGCCGCAACCAGTTTTTCGGTCAGTTCTGCGGAGCTCATTTCCGGTTGCAGGTCGTAGGTCGCGACTTTCGGTGAGTTGATCAGAATGCGATCTTCGCCTTTGAACGACTCTTCTACGCCGCCGTTAAAGAAGAAGGTGACGTGGGCATATTTTTCGGTTTCGGAAATACGCAACTGAGTTTTGTCATTTTTCGCCATCCACTCACCGAAGGTGTTAACCAGAGAGGCTGGTGGGTAAGCCACTGAGGTTTTGATGTCGGCGGCGTATTCGGTCAGCATCACGAAATCAACGTTAACCACTTTCTTACGGGCGAAACCGTCGAAATCAGCGTTAACGAACGCGCGGGTGATTTCACGGGCACGGTCAGCACGGAAGTTCATGAAAATCAGTGCGTCGCCGTCTTCCATTGCTGCATTTGGCTGGCCTTCGGCACGGATGACAGTCGCTTTCACGAATTCATCGTTTTCGTCACGAGCATAAGCGGCCTGCAAACCGGCAACGGCGGTATCAGCCTGGAATTCGCCCTGCGCCAGAGTCAGCAGGTCATAAGCTTTTTCAACGCGATCCCAACGGTTGTCGCGGTCCATCGCGTAGTAACGACCAATAATGGACGCTACACGGCCTTTACCCAGTGCGGCAAATTTCTCTTCGAATTTTTTCAGAGAAGCTTCAGCGCTGCGCGGTGGGGTGTCGCGACCGTCGAGGAATGCGTGCAGATAGATTTTTTCTGCGCCACGTTCAGCGGCCAGTTCTACCATTGCCATGATGTGATCTTCGTGGCTGTGTACGCCGCCTGCGGAGAGCAGACCCATAATGTGTACAGCTTTGCCCGCGTTTTTCGCTTTATCTACCGCGCCAGTTAGCACCGGGTTAGCGAAGAACGCGCGATCTTTGATTTCAACGTCCAGACGAGTCAGGTCCTGATACACGATGCGGCCGGCACCCAGGTTAACGTGACCTACTTCGGAGTTACCCATCTGACGGTCAGGCAGACCGACTTCCAGACCGGAAGCGTCGATCAGGGTATGCGGACGATTGGCCCACAGTGCATCCATTACCGGGGTTTTTGCACTAAAAATGGCGTTATCCTGCTGTTCTTCGCGATAGCCATAGCCATCCAGAATCACCAGTACCATAGGTTTTTTAGAAACCGACATTGCGACAACCTCATACTCAAGAGTCAAAATTTGCGTAATTTTACTACAGCTGAATCGATAAAATAGCCTCTGAAGATCAAATTATGACGCCGCACAGTGAAAGCCGGGGGCTGATTTGCGATTTTTTTTCGTAGCGCCCCGCAAAATTGCATTCCAGTGCACGCGCTGGCTGTATTTGCCGCAACGCGCAGGTATACTCCTTTCCTGGTTTTTTTAATCACTACGTCGGGAGTTGTTACCCCCCATGCAAGAAATTATGCAATTTGTCGGCCGCCATCCCATGCTGAGTATCGCCTGGATCGCGTTACTGGTGGCGGTCCTGGTTACTACGTTCAAAAGCCTGACCTCGAAAGTGAAGGTGATTACACGTGGTGAAGCGACGTGTCTGATCAACAAAGAAGACGCTGTGGTTGTGGATTTACGCCAACGTGATGACTTCCGTAAAGGCCATATCGCTGGCTCTATCAATTTGTTGCCGACCGAAATCAAAGCCAACAATGTTGGTGAGCTTGATAAGCACAAAGACAAACCGGTTATCGTGGTTGACGGTTCTGGCATGCAGTGCCAGGAGCCAGCAAACGCGCTGACGAAAGCTGGGTTTGCGCAAGTATTTGTGCTGAAAGAAGGCGTAGCTGGCTGGGCTGGCGAGAACTTGCCTCTGGTGCGCGGCAAATAATTTACCTGTCGTTTTTTATGCCGCTGATAGTTAGCTGCAATTATGCCCCCAGTGACTTATTGATATAAGCTTCTGGGGATATTCTATTTTGTCGCTACCCTGCAACATAAAACAACAGGTAAAAAACAGGAGCTAAATTATGGCCAATGTTGAAATTTATACCAAAGAAACCTGCCCTTATTGCCATCGTGCGAAAGCATTGCTGAGCAGCAAGGGCGTGAATTTCCAGGAACTGCCGATTGATGGCAACGCCGCTAAGCGTGAAGAGATGATCAAACGCAGTGGCCGCACCACGGTTCCGCAGATTTTTATTGACGCACAGCACATTGGCGGCTGTGACGACTTGTATGCATTGGATGCACGTGGTGGACTGGATCCTCTGCTGAAATAACGTGTGAACGTTGGCATTACATTGCGCAGTATTTAAGGACAACACTTAAGGGTTTTCTACACATGTCAGAACAAAACAACACCGAAATGACTTTTCAGATCCAGCGTATTTATACCAAGGATATTTCTTTCGAAGCGCCGAACGCGCCGCACGTTTTCCAGAAAGATTGGCAGCCAGAAGTTAAACTTGATCTGGATACGGCATCTTCCCAACTGGCAGATGACGTTTACGAAGTGGTACTGCGTGTTACCGTAACGGCATCCCTGGGCGAAGAAACCGCGTTTCTGTGCGAAGTTCAGCAGGGCGGTATTTTCTCCATCGCGGGTATCGAAGGCACCCAGATGGCACATTGCTTGGGCGCATACTGCCCGAACATTCTGTTCCCGTATGCTCGTGAATGCATCACCAGCATGGTATCCCGCGGTACATTCCCGCAACTGAACCTTGCGCCGGTTAACTTCGATGCTCTGTTCATGAACTATTTACAGCAGCAGGCTGGCGAAGGTACTGAAGAACATCAGGATGCCTGATGAACCAACGTAATGCTTCAATGACTGTGATCGGTGCCGGCTCGTACGGCACCGCTCTTGCCATCACCCTGGCAAGAAATGGCCACGAGGTTGTCCTCTGGGGCCATGACCCTGAACATATCGCGACGCTTGAACGCGACCGTTGTAACGCCGCGTTTCTCCCCGATGTGCCTTTTCCCAATACGCTCCACCTTGAAAGTGATCTCGCCACTGCGCTGGCAGCCAGCCGTAATATTCTCGTCGTCGTACCCAGCCATGTCTTTGGTGAAGTACTGCGGCAGATTAAACCGTTGATGCGTCCTGACGCGCGCCTGGTATGGGCAACCAAAGGGCTGGAAGCGGAAACCGGGCGTCTGTTACAGGACGTGGCGCGCGAAGCGTTAGGCGATCAAATTCCGCTGGCGGTTATCTCTGGCCCCACTTTCGCGAAAGAGCTGGCAGCAGGTTTACCAACGGCTATTTCGCTGGCCTCTACCGACCAGGATTTTGCTGACGATCTCCAGCAACTGCTGCACTGCGGCAAAAGTTTCCGTGTCTACAGCAACCCGGATTTCATTGGCGTGCAACTTGGCGGCGCGGTGAAAAACGTCATTGCGATTGGTGCGGGGATGTCTGACGGTATCGGTTTTGGGGCGAATGCGCGAACGGCGCTGATCACCCGTGGCCTGGCTGAAATGTCGCGTCTGGGCACGGCGTTGGGTGCCGAGCCTGCCACCTTTATGGGCATGGCAGGCCTGGGTGATCTGGTGCTTACCTGTACCGACAACCAGTCGCGTAACCGCCGCTTTGGCATGATGCTCGGTCAGGGCATGGATGTACAAAGTGCGCAGGAGAAGATTGGTCAGGTGGTGGAAGGTTACCGCAATACGAAAGAGGTTCGCGAACTGGCGCATCGCTTCGGCGTTGAAATGCCAATAACCGAGGAAATTTATCAAGTATTATATTGCGGAAAAAACGCGCGCGAGGCAGCATTGACACTATTAGGTCGTGCACGCAAGGACGAGCGCAGCAGCCACTAAACCCAGGGAACTTTTGTTACCGCTATGACCCGGCTCGCGCAGAACAGGCCGGTCATTACCTCATCGTGTGGAGTAAGCAATGTCGTGTGAAGAACTGGAAATTGTCTGGAACAATATTAAAGCTGAAGCCAGAACGCTGGCGGACTGTGAGCCAATGCTGGCCAGTTTTTACCACGCAACGCTACTCAAGCACGAAAACCTGGGGAGTGCATTGAGCTATATGCTGGCGAACAAGCTGTCATCGCCCATTATGCCTGCCATTGCTATTCGCGAAGTGGTTGAAGAAGCTTATGCCGCCGACCCGGAAATGATCGCTTCTGCGGCCTGCGATATCCAGGCGGTGCGTACTCGCGACCCGGCAGTCGATAAATACTCAACGCCATTGTTATATCTGAAAGGTTTTCATGCCTTGCAGGCGTATCGCATTGGTCACTGGTTGTGGAATCAGGGCCGCCGTGCACTGGCAATTTTCTTGCAAAACCAGGTATCTGTGACGTTCCAGGTCGATATCCATCCGGCGGCAAAAATTGGTCGCGGTATCATGCTCGACCACGCGACGGGCATCGTCGTTGGTGAAACGGCGGTAATTGAAAATGACGTGTCGATTCTGCAATCCGTGACGCTCGGTGGTACAGGTAAAACCAGCGGCGATCGTCACCCGAAAATTCGTGAAGGCGTGATGATTGGCGCTGGTGCGAAAATTCTCGGCAACATTGAAGTTGGTCGTGGCGCGAAGATTGGCGCAGGTTCCGTGGTGCTGCAACCAGTGCCGCCGCATACCACTGCCGCTGGCGTTCCGGCGCGTATCGTCGGTAAACCAGACAGCGATAAACCGTCAATGGATATGGATCAGCATTTCAACGGCATTCACCATACGTTTGAGTATGGCGATGGGATCTGATGTCCTGTGATCGTGCCGGATGCGATGCTAACGCATCTTATCCGGCCTACGGTAACTAATCTCTCAACACCGCCCCCGGATACCCCAACTGCCGCCAGGCTTCATACACCACCACCGACACCGCATTGGACAGGTTCATGCTGCGGCTGTCCGGCACCATTGGAATACGAATTTTTTGTTCAGCGGGCAGGGCGTCAAGGATGGTTGCGGGTAAGCCACGTGTTTCCGGGCCGAACATCAGATAATCGCCATCCTGATAACTTACGGCGCTATGTGCGGGCGTACCTTTAGTGGTAAGGGCAAACAGACGCTGGGGATTTTCCGCCTCAAGAAACGCGCTATAGTCATGATGACGCGTAACGGCGGTAAATTCGTGGTAGTCCAGCCCCGCGCGGCGCAGGCGCTTGTCGTCCCAGGCAAATCCCATCGGTTCGATGATATGCAGACGAAAGCCGGTATTAGCGCAAAGACGAATGATGTTGCCAGTGTTTGGCGGAATTTCTGGTTCGTAAAGTACGATGTTTAGCATACTGCCCCCTTAGTGCGGGGGCAGGATAGCAGATATTAATCTAACCCTTAAGCTGCATTCCCTTTCGCCATCGGAGCCAGTGCCGCAGGCAACTCTTTACCCAGCCCCTGAACCAGCGAGTCTTCCGTGATTTCGCTAATTGATTTCGCGCCAGTCAGCGTCATCGCCACTTTCATCTCTTTCTCGATCAAATTCAGCAAGTTTGCTACGCCCGCCTGGCCCGCCGTGGCCAGTGCATACAGGAAAGCACGGCCCAGCAGTACGGTATCGGCACCGAGTGCGATCATACGCACAACGTCAAGCCCGTTACGAATGCCGCTATCCGCCAGAATCGCGATATCGCCTTTCACCGCATCTGCAATAGCAGGCAGTGCGCGGGCGGAAGAGAGCACGCCATCCAACTGACGACCGCCGTGGTTAGAAACTACAATGCCATCAGCGCCAAAACGGACTGCATCACGGGCATCTTCCGGATCGAGGATCCCTTTGATCACCATCGGGCCATCCCAGAAATCACGGATCCACTCAAGGTCTTTCCAGGAGATGGATGGATCGAAGTTATTCCCCAGCCAGCCGATGTAATCTTCCAGTCCGGTCGGTTTACCGAGATAAGCTGAGATATTACCTAAATCATGCGGACGACCGTTCAGACCCACATCCCAAGCCCATTGCGGATGAGTCACCGCCTGCAAGTAGCGGCGCATTGCAGCATTCGGACCGCTCATACCCGAGTGTGCGTCACGGTAGCGTGCGCCCGGCGTTGGCATGTCAACGGTGAAAACCAGCGTCGAACAACCCGCGGCTTTTGCCCGTTCCAGCGCGTTACGCATAAAGCCGCGATCGCGCAGCACATAAAGCTGGAACCACATTGGGCGCTTGATTGCTGGTGCAACTTCTTCAATCGGGCAAACGGAAACCGTCGAGAGAGTAAACGGAATGCCATGCGCATCTGCCGCTTTTGCTGCCTGGACTTCGCCGCGACGCGCATACATGCCGCACAAGCCCACCGGAGCCAGCGCTACTGGCATCGACAATTTCTCATTAAACAGCGTCGTTTCCAGGCTTAAGTCAGACATGTTTTTCAGAATGCGCTGGCGCAGCGCCACGTCGGACAAATCTTCTACATTGCGGCGCAGGGTGTATTCAGAATATGCGCCGCCATCCATATAGTGGAACAGGAACGGCGGCAGAATGCGTTGTGCGGCGGCGCGATAATCGCTGGCTGCGGAAATAATCATGCGTTTTTCTCCCTCGAATGCTCATGATGCTCACCGGGCAGGCGGGTAATGCGTGCGCGGCGTGCCTGATCTTCATCGAATCGTTTTATGGTGGTGTGGACAAAACTGAGATGCGCCATCATCGCTTTACGCGCACCGTCGGCATCACCAGCAAAAATGGCGTCAATGACTGCCTGATGCTGTTCAGTCAGTTGCGAAAAAACGGGCGGAACCAGATACATCCGCTGGCGACTTTGCATTACCGAGGACTGCAGGACATCAAAGAAACCGCGCATGGTCTGTAGCAGAACAATGTTATGTGAGGCTTCGGCAATCGCCAGATGAAAACGAACGTCTGCTTGTGAGGCGAGGTCCGGGTCTTCGCTGAGCGTTGCCTCAAAGCAAAGCTGAATTTTCTCTTTGTCGCCAGGCGTGGCGCGCATCGCCGCATGCCAGGCGGTGCTGGCTTCAATGGCGTAGCGGGCTTCCAGAATATCGAAGCTGTAATCCGGATCATCGGCCATCAGCGTTTTCAGTGGTTGGACGATGTTTTGCTCCGACCATGCATCATGACGCCAGCGAATAAACGTCCCGCCGCCGCGTCGGCTAAGCAGCACGCCTTCGCTTACCAGTTTTGCCAGCGCCTCGCGTAATGAATTACGCGACACGCCGAGCTGCATCGCCAGTTGACGTTCAGCGGGCAACTTCATGCCCGCCTCCAGATTTTTTTCATCAATCAGCGCCCGCACACGATCTGCTACCTCGTCTGACAGGCGTCTGGGTATAACCATCATTAAGGAATCATCCACGTTAAGACATAGGCCTGCAGCGTGGTGATCACGCCCACCATACAGGTGAAGATCAGGCTGTGTTTGACAGTAAAGCGGAACAAATCAGACTCTTTGCCAACCAGGCCTACTGCCGCACAGGCGATGGCGATAGATTGCGGAGAGATCATCTTGCCGGTGACGCCGCCGGTAGTGTTGGCTGCAACCAGCAACAGGTCAGAGACGCCAATTTGTTGTGCTGCTGTGGCTTGCAGAGCGGCAAACAGGGCGTTAGATGATGTATCCGAGCCGGTCAGGAATACACCCAGCCAACCAAGGAATGGCGAGAAGAAGGTGAATGCGTGGCCGGTGTGTGCCAGAGCCAGCGCCAGTGTTGACGACAACCCGGAATAGTTCGAAATAAAGGCGAACGCCAGCACCATACCAATGGAGTAGATGGGCAGCGCCAGCTCTTTCAGCGTGTTGCCGAAGGTGCTGATAGCGTCAGACGGTTTCATTTTCAGCCAGATAACAGAGAGCAGCGCAGCAAACAGAATGGCGGTGCCGGTGGCAGAGAACCAGTCGAACTTAAACACGGCTGCATAGGCGGTGGCTTCGCTGACCACCGGCGGCATACGAGCAACCAGTTTATCGAGGTACGGCACCGGAATGTTGATGACCCACTCATACAGCGCTCCGCCTGAAGCAAACAGGGCTTTAAACGGTGGAATACTCCACAGTGTTACGGTGGCGGTCAGGAACAGGAACGGTGTCCAGGCACGCAATACCTGACCTGCGGTGTAACCGGTGTGAGCCAGCGTCATATCAACCTGTGACGCCCCCAAATCACCGAAGCGGAAAACGCGCACCGGCTGCCAGCGTTTGAGGAACAGTGTCAGGCAGAGTAGCGATACCAGCGAAGAGATAATGTCCGGCAGTTCCGGCCCAATGAAGTTGGAACTGAGGTACTGTGCGATGGCAAACGAACCACCCGCAACCACGACCGCAGGCCAGGTTTCTTTGATACCGCGCCAGCCGTCCATAATTGCCATGATCCAGAACAGCACGATAATAGTCATAAATGGTAGCTGGCGGCCTACCATCTGGCCAATCTCAAAGCTGTCGATGCCTGTTACCTGCCCGGCAACCAGAATCGGAATACCCATTGCGCCAAATGCCACCGGTGCGGTGTTAACAATCAGGCACAGCCCGGCGGCGTACAGTGGTTTAAAGCCCAGGCCGACCAGTAAGGCTGCGGTAATCGCGACCGGTGCGCCGAAGCCTGCAGCCCCTTCGAGAAATGCGCCGAAACAGAAACCGACGATCAGCATTTGCAGGCGCTGGTCAGGGGTTATTGAAAGAATGGACGAGCGGATGATGTCAAACTGCCCGGTTTTCACCGAGATCTTATAGACGAATACCGCTGCAATAATAATCCACGCGATCGGCCACAGGCCGTAGAAGAAGCCATAAACCACGGAGGCCAGCGCGTTGGCGACCGGCATTTTATAGAACAGTAAAGCTACCGCCAGAGCGATAGTGACCGTCCAGGTGGCGGCGACGTATCCTTTCAGTTTGAGCTTAATCAGCGCAAAGAAGAAAAACAGGATGGGAAGCGATGCTATCAGGCTGGAAAGCCAGATATTCCCGGCGGGATCATAGTTTTGTTGCCAGAGATTCATTGCAGGTCTCCTGGAGGCCACGCACATCGTGTAATGAGTCTGTTGCTCATCTCCTTGTCACACGTTGTGTAAAAGTGGCACTGCCAATTTTGTTGTGTAGGGATAATGACAACGAATGGTTAACTAAATGTTATGCAATGGCAACGTTAATGTGAGTTTGAATTGATGAACTGTGAACCAGAGGCCAGATAAGGGAAGAATTGGTAGGGCCAATTTGGGGGGAGGAAGGTGTCTGGTAAAGAAAAGGGCAATCCTCATCAGAGAATTGCCCGCAGATTGTTGACCTGGTGCACCTTATTTTGCCGGATGCGGCGTGAACGCCTTATCCGGCCTACAGGAATTTGTGGAATCCTCCTGTAGGCCGGATAAGCGTAGCGCATCAGGGTTTACCCATTCGTTAATGGATAATTACCACTGAATACCGGCACCGAGTGCGGCGGAGTATTCGCCCTGGCTATTGGTACTACCTTGTAATTTGTAGACCCAACGACCGTTGGCACTCACCATCGATACACCTAAAGCAACAGCCGATTCACCGTTATAAGTACCGCCACCAATAGAAGCCATGCTGGCACCTGGCGTGTAGGCCTGAGGCAGACCAGTCATCGCCATTGCCGAAGCGATACCACCGCTCAGCTTGCTTTCAGTTTTAGACAGT
This sequence comes from Escherichia sp. TW09308, assembly GCF_000208565.1. Lineage (NCBI taxonomy): Bacteria > Pseudomonadati > Pseudomonadota > Gammaproteobacteria > Enterobacterales > Enterobacteriaceae > Escherichia > Escherichia sp. TW09308. The sequence continues at coordinate 781,828 of NZ_AEME01000001.1, forward strand.
TTGTGATCCATCTCAACCATGCGCTGATCGGTGTATTGCTTCGTTTCCTGCACGCTTTGCTTCAACTGCGCGTAGTTCACCGCATCGTTGTTTTCCACGCCAGCGGAAACGTTGCTAATACGTGTTGTGCCGCCATTGCCACCCCCGAGTGTAATGCTGCTGTAGTCAACAGAACCGTCAGATTTAGTGTCGTAGCGAACGCTGCCGGCTTCAGAAGATTTCAACTGCGCAACGTTAACGGCGTCGGTAGCATTTTTACCGGCGGCTACGTTGGTGATACGACGCTGATTAGTAGAAGAACCGACAGAGATCGTATTTTCTTCGTCTGCCACAGAGCCCGTACCCAGTGCAACGCTGTTGTCAGCGGCAGCAATAGAGCCGGAACCAATCGCGACGCTATCTGTACCCTGGGCATTGGCATCTGCGCCAGTGGTGTTGGCTTTGAAATATTTGGTACTACCGGTGGTTACGATATCACCAATACCATTTTCGATATTGGTGACGCGGGTATCCAGATTTGTTACCTGAGTGTTGAGGTTGGTAATGCTCTGGGTATTTTGCTCCACACGTGCATCCGTGACTTTCAACTGCCCAACGTTGACGGCATCGGTATCAGCCGAACCCGCCGCGACGTTAGTGATCTGACGCTGACCCTGTCCACTGCCAACAGAAAACTCACCCACAGAATTTTGTGGCGCGTTCATGTTGTAAGCGGTGTAGTTGCTTTGAGCACCACGGGTAGTCTGAGAACCATTACCTATCGCAATGCTATCCGCATGATTTACGCGTGCATTACTACCGATAGCAATACCGTTGATTGCATCGGTCAGTACTAGCGTATTCAGACCTATGCCAATACCAGCGTCAGCATTAACGGCTGTTTTCGCCCCTATTGCCAGGGAGTCAGTTCCTACGGCCAGCGAATCTTCTGCTGTTGAATTGGCGTGGAAATATTTGGTTGGTGTGGTCGCTACAGCGCCAATAGCGTTCTGCAATTGACGTACGGTAACGGCGTCATGTGCTTCTGAACCATCGGCAATGTTAATGATTTGACGATATTTACCATCGTCGCCAATCGACAAGGCACCCAGCAGTTCACCATCCGTGGTGTCATAACCAATCACCACACCATTTTTCGTCACGCTGGTAGAACGAGAACTCTTCACAATGACACGGTCAGAAACGGAGTTGCTACCTATTGCAATGCCGGTATCAATAGTGCTACTGCTGTCCTGGCCAATCGCGATGCTACTGGCACCAGAAGCAACGGAGTTATAACCGACAGCGGTAGATCCAATGCCTGTGGCGCTGGCATCGTGGAAGGTTAAACCGGTGTCATTTGTACGAATATAGTTAATACCTGTGCCGTTTTTTTCTGTATAGGTATTGCTGGTATCGCCGGCAAAGTTGTTGATCATCATATTTGTGGCGTACAACTGAGAACCGTTGACTGCATCGTTGCTGTTAGCATCAACCAGACCGTCTGCCACGTTAGTAATTACACTGGCACTGCCGTTGTGGCTGGCGTTGAATGCGCCATTGTTACCTGCGGTTGCATCCCAGAGCAGGGCATCATCGAGAGTTGAGTCGATCGCGTCCAGAGCGTCGCCCACATTATCGTAATCGGCATTCGCAATTGTGTATGATGGCGCGCTGATGCTGCCATCTGTATTCACCGTAGAACCGCCTCCCAGAGCATCAGCGACAGAGTTACTCATGGTGTAGAGTTGCGAGCCGTTTACGGCATCGCTGCTGGTTGCGTCAACCGCACCTGCCGCTACATTCGTTATTTGGCTGGCGCTGCCACTATGGCTGGCGCTAAATGCCCCGGTTTGACTGTCCCAAAGCAGGGCATCACCAAGTGAATTACCCATCGATGTATTAATCGCGTTCAGGGCATCGCCAACGTTACTGTAATCGGTTCCGTCAATATTATATGTTGGTCCGGTTAACGCACCGCTGGCATCAACTGCGGCATTGCCACCCAGGTACGTCGCGACGGAACTGCTTAAGCTGTAGAGTTGAGAGCCGTTAATCGCGTCGGTACTGTTGGCATTGATGTCACCTATTGCAACGTTGGTGATTTTGTTGGTGGTGCTGGTGCCGTGTTTGGCACTGAACGCCGTACCATTCCACTGCAGGGCATCATCTTCCAGGCCCGTGATTGTGGTATTGATATCCGCGACATCATTGGTCAGGTTGGTGATGTTGGTGGTGTTGGTGGCAACGTTATCGTTTGTCGTTTTCAGTTGCGAGCCGTTGACGGCATCGGTGCTGGTGTCTGACAGGTCACCGGCCATGACGTTGGTGATTTTGCTGGTGGTGTTAGTGCCGTGTTTGGCGCTGAATGCCGTGCCATTCCACTGCAGGGCATCATCTTCCAGGCCTGTGATTGTGGTGTTGATATCCGCGACATCATTGGTCAGGTTGGTGATGTTGGTGGTGTTGGTGGCAACGTTATCGTTTGTCGTTTTCAGTTGAGCGCCGTTGACGGCATCGGTGCTGGTGTCTGACAGGTCACCGGCCATGACGTTGGTGATTTTGCTGGTGGTGTTAGTGCCGTGTTTGGCACTGAACGCCGTACCATTCCACTGCAGGGCATCATCTTCCAGGCCCGTGATTGCGGTGTTGATATCCGCGACATCATCAGTCAGGTTGGTGATGTTGGTGGTGTTGGTGGTTACATTATCGTTGGTGGTTTTCAGTTGTGAACCGTTAATCGCATCTTTACTGGTGTCTGAAATCGTGCCATTTGCAACATCGGTAATTACACTGGTAGTTGAGCTACCATGAGCAGCGCTGTATTTGCTTCGGGTTTGGTCCCATTGCAGGGTGTTTTCATCAAGTACAGTAAGCGCATCGCCAACGTTATTTTTGTTACCATTTTTTAAATTGTAGGCGGGGGCTTTAACTGTACCGTCGTCAACATTTACCGATGCGCCTCCACCAAGTCTTTTAGCTACCGAATCGCTGATCGCATAAAGCTGTGAACCATTAATGGCATCGTGACTGTCAGATTTGATCGTGCCATTTTTCACATTTACGATCTTGCGTTTTAATGAGTCATTGCCGACAGAAACACTATCGTCCAGATCTGCAATCGAACCAGCCCCCAGCGCGACGGCGTTAATTCCGTTGACACTGGTATTACTACCAAGTGCAATACTATTATCGCCAGTTACAACACTGGCATTACCTAAGGCAATAGAGCTTAAGCCGCTCGACTGGCTACCATTACCCAGAACGATAGCATCAGTGCCATTAGTTTTGCTGCCTTGACCTATGGTGATTGTGCTATCAGCCAGAGACTGGCTGCCGTTACCCAGTGCTATAGAATTAGCATTGTTGGCAAGGCTTCCGGGGCCCATCGCGATGCTATTCTCCCCTTTTGCATGCGCTTTATTACCAATAGCGGTAGCATTTTCAGCGGCTTCGCTCTCAGCACCCATAGCAATCGCGTTTGCTGCGCTGGTGAGTGCTTTTCTGCCTAATGCGAGGCTGTCATTTCCGGTGGCTTGAGTCTCCATACCTATTGCAAGGCTATATAATCCATTTGCATTAGATTTGTAGCCAACCGCAGTAGCGTAGTCGTTTATTGCGGACGATTCTCTTCCCACTACAATGGAAGCTTGACCAGTTGATGTAGTTCCCCCGCCGAGAGCCAAAGAAAATTGGCCACTGGCTGTTGCAGAGTTACCCATTGCTGTCGATCTGTCGCCTGATGCATTCGTGGCTAGTCCTAGAGCCAGAGCCCAATTCCCTGCAAAACTGTTATAGCCGATAGCTGTTGCTCCTGAAGCTAGCGCATTAGCCTTAGGACCAATTGCAATAGAAGATTTTTGAACTGCATCTGTTGATGCTTGAGAACCTTCACCAATTGCAATCCAAATATTACCTATCGAACTAGGTAATGTATCAACACCTGTACCCGCCTGATTTCCTGCGCTGGTCTCAAACGACGACAACAACCCACCGACAACCAATGCAGAAACTAACAGCTTACTGCGCCCGCTCTTCTTCCCACGGCTTTTTGCCGTTTCGCTGGCAACGCTATAACTGCCCGTCGCCGGGTTCCAGATAACTTTAAAGATTTTGTTCATTATTGATGCTCTCTATTCCTTGATATAAGCGCAGAAGCCGCATTTATTTTTTGCTTTTTCGTTGCCGAGTTTCAGCAGGTTGAATGATGCCGAACTGAAGATTGGTCATATTGATGGACAACTTCAGATACTTCAGGTTATTAGGCGAAACGCCTTTTAATGTCAGATTAATGTCTTGCCATTGACCAGGTATTAATTGAAGAGTGGAATTCATAGTGGTGTTGAAAAGTAATTGCTGCCATTTCGCCAGGGCTTTGGCATCAGTGGGTTTTTCATTACCCCATGTAGCATGGAAGCCAATATTTGATACGGGAATGCTTAACAGGTTAACCAGCGAAATCCGAATAACGCTGCCATTCTCTACGGCATCAATAGACAGTATACGTCCTGCTAAACCGACTGAGCCGTTATTTAAAATGAAGTATTGTGTTTGTGCTGGGTTAAATTCAGTGAAGACAAATTCGTCCTGTTTGTTTTTGACAGCCCTTACGATGTTGGCAAGTGTTTTGGTGCTGTTTGTGATATTATTCTGTTGTTTTTCAAATAGTTCTATTTTGTGGTTGTATTGCTCTTGTTGTTTCTCAAGCGCCTCTATTTTACTTTTTTGCAACTCTTGCTGTTTGGTTAAATCATCGATCAGGTTCGCTTTTTCAATATAATCACAGCCTGTTAATGCACAGAATGACAATATTGTTAACACGTTTAAAAGTGTTTTTTTTATGTTCACAGGGTGAATTCCTTTTCATAATCCCAATATGTTGATAATTACACCACAAACATTTTTTTGATGAATGTTTGTGGTGTATGTATTCGCAATAAAAATTTATGGAAGAGTTTTGAAATAATTGGTATCGCGAACATGTCATTAAATGACGAATGATTTCATTTTGTAGCGAACAATATTAATCGCACGGATTTTAATGAGCGATATTAATCAATGTCAAATGTTCAGGATTTTAGGCTGACGGGAATAGGGAAGTTTTATATTCATATAAATGATGTTTTGTGATGAGGTTTGCTATGCTGATGGAAAAATATAAATAATTACGCGTCATTATACGACGATTTATTACTATGATTTATATATAGTACGTTATTGCGCAACGCATTTTCAGATTTTAGCCTGCAAAAATCACTCAAACTAGTGGGGAAACTGGGATATTTTATGTTAAGAAAGACATCGAATTCGATGAGAGGTACATGCTCCTGCATGTGCCAGCAGGAGCGAGTAAATCGTGAGAGGCTGTGATTACAGCGACCAGAAAGGAACTTAAAACGCGATCTTTGAGAACCCTGTCATCTCTTGCAGGCCCATTTCACGGCCCAGCTCGGTCATTGGGTGCACTACCACCAGCCCACGAACACTCTTCTTCAGTTTGCCCATGTCCGCTTGCTCTTTTTTAGTAATCGCACGCTGGAAAGGCATTTTCATCAGCTTTTGTGCTTCTTTGCTGAGTTTTTGGCTGTGAACGTCACGCAGACGAGCAATTTCAGCTTCCAGCGTGGCTTTCTCTTTTTCCAGTTCGGCATATTTGTCTGCGGCTTCAACCAGCGACAGGTCGGCCTGTTGGTGACGGATGGCGTCCAGGCGATCGCTAAGACGTTTAATTTCGTTTTTTTCGACTTCTTTCATGTGATGGCTTCTGATAAAGATAAATTTATAGTCCTAGTATGCGTGACGGGGTGCTTTGTTCACAACCGATGGTATTGTAATAGTTTTTCTGGGTAACCAATTTTGCGTTCAGAAAAGAATGTAATTTATTGATTAATAAAAAGTAATAAGCAAGCAAGGACAAACGTTGTAGATTTCGCACGTTTTCCTTAATGCCATTTTTACCGGGATCTAAACTAAAATTGGCGGCCGCGCATTCCCGGCGCGGGGTAATTCGGAGATATTATGATGGGCAAAATAGGTGAAAACGTTCCGCTTTTTATCGATAAAGCCGTAGATTTCATGGCATCAAGCCAGGCGTTCCGGGAGTATCTGAATAAACTTCCCCCTCGTAACGCGATCCCGTCCGATATACCTGAGGAAAGCGTGCCGTTATATCTCCAACGCCTGGAATATTATCGTCGGCTTTATCGACCGAAGCAGGTAGAGGGGCAGCAGTAAGCGAGCATTGCTTACTTTTGAAAGGCTTTTTTTAAGCTGATTTTGGAAATCAGCTCTGTCAGTGAAAGGACCATTGTTGATCGCACAGCTTGTTGATAGCGTTGAACTTGCATCGCGTACAAACTGGAGTCTGCTGGTTCAAACTGTGGCGGCGGTGGTAGCGCCGCCACGCAATGCAGTTCGCCAAATGGCCCAAGAATTTCATCATCGGTAAACGCGTACTCGTTGCCGTCGTGGTTCAGCTCTTCCCGCAGTGCCATCAACAGTTCCGCATCTTCGTATTCATGGCGACTGATTACGCCAAGCCCATAAATCAGCTTTAAGCGCACGGACAGATCGCCCAGCGGGCCATTGCCGTCGAGTAACGGTTCTACAGCATACTTCACCGCGTAATCGTCTTTGCGGAATACCTGAAGCACCAGAAGATTCACCGCCTCGGTCAGGAGATCGACGGCGGTAATCAGAAAGCTTCGCACGGTTTTGCCAGCATTCAGACGCTCAAGCACACGGTTTTCAAAGGCCTGGGTTTGTTCCATTGTTGCCTGCATATCTGACAATCTGTTATTCGGGCGCAGGGACCCCTGCGCCTGGTCCACCATTATTGCATTGCGTTATAAGCGGTTACCGCTTCTGTGACAACCTCGCTGTTGGCATCAAGCCCGGAAATCTGTGCCAGCGCAGCCTGCGGCCCTTTGTCGGCAATCAGCGCAGCCAGTTCCTGAGCCTGTGGATCTTCTTCACTGCGGAAGTGCATGGCGGCAGCAATACCCTGAATCAGGTTTTTGTGCGGTAAACCGTACTCCAGCGTACCCAGCAGCGGTTTTACCAGACGATCTCCGGCGCTCAGTTTACGCAGCGGCTGACGGCCTACACGCTCCACATCATCTTTCAGATACGGGTTTTCAAAACGGCCGAGGATTTTCTGGATATACGCAGCATGTTTATCAGCATCAAAACCGTAGCGCTTGATTAGCACCGCGCCGCTTTCTTCCATCGCACCTTTTACCACCGCACGGATTTTCTCATCGAGAATTGCGTCACGAATGGTCTGATGACCCGCCAGTTTTCCGAGGTACGCGGTTATAGCATGGCCCGTATTCAGGGTGAAGAGTTTACGCTCAACAAATGCCATCAGGTTGTCGGTTAGCTCCATACCTGGGATGTTTGGCAGCGCGCCTTTGAATTGAGTTTTATCGACAATCCATTCGCTGAAGGTTTCTACCGTCACTTCCAGCGGATCGTTGGTTGCAGAAGCAGAAGGCGGCACGATGCGGTCAACGGCGGAATCGACAAAGCCAACGTGTTCTTCAACCCACGCTTTTGCTTCTTCCGGCAGGGCATTCATTACATGGCCTTTCAACTGAGTGGTGCCGCGAACCATGTTTTCACACGCGATGATGTTCAGTGGGGATGCATTACCTTGTTCTTTGCGTTTCACCAGCCCTTTAGCAATCGCCGGAGCAATTCGTTCCAGCACGACCGGGCCAACGGCGGTAGTGACTAAATCGACCTGAGCGATTAAATCCACCACGTCATCACCAATACTGCTGACGGCATCAACGCCGGAAACGGTATCGACCTGCTCGGTTTCACCGACCACATGAACCTGGTAGCTATGACGGGCATTCAGGGCATCAAGTACCACCTGATTGACATCGGCAAATGTCAGTTGAATACCCGCATCAGCCAGCAGTTTACCGATAAAGCCACGACCGATGTTACCTGCGCCAAAATGTAATGCTTTCATAGTATTAACCTTCATCAATGTTTTTACCCGAGAGGGCTGGGGTGAGGCATTTCCCTCACCCAAACCCTCTCCATGAGGAGAGGGGCCGAGATATTGCCGGATGCGGCGTAAACGCTTTATCCGGCCTACAAGAACGAGCAAATTCAATAAATTGCACTTTGTTTTGTAGGCCTGATAAGCGTAGCGCATCAGGCAATTAGCCCCACCTTCTCCATGTGGAGAGGGTGGGAATGGGTTACTTACGACCAGCCAACAGTTCCAGCACTTCATCCACGCTGGTGGTGTGTGCCAGACGCTCAATGACGGACTCATCATCCAGCGCGTTGGTCAGGCTGGTGATAACCTGAATGTGCTCGTTGTTACGGGCAGCAATACCAATCACCAGACGGGCAATGTCATCTTCTTCTTCACCGAAGCGCACGCCTTCCGGATACTGACAGAACACGACGCCAGTTTTCAGCACGCGATCTTTCGCTTCAACCGTACCGTGCGGCACGGCGATAGACTCACCCAGATAGGTCGGGGTCAGTTTTTCACGATCCAGCATTGCCTGTACGTATTCCGGCTCAACGTAACCGCCTTTCACCAGTTGTTCGCCAGCAAAGCGAATAGCTTCTTCTTTAGTTGCCGCTTTACGACCGAGGAAGATGTTCTCCGCGCCCAGTTTGAACAGGTTGGCGTTAGAATCGTCAAAGCTGTCTTTCAGGCTGTCTTTCACTTTCTCTTCGTTTTCAGTATGGCGCTGGGCAGCAACCAGACGTTCGGTCAGGCTGGTGTACAGGCCACTGTCGAGGAAGTTAGTCAGCGAAATATGCTGAGCCTGCGGAACCTGACGCATAGCGCGCTCGGTCAGATCACGGTGAGTGATGACGAGGTCCACATCTGGCGGCAGGTTATTGATCGCGCTGTTAGTGACGGAAATCTGTGACAGACCGGCATCCTGAATTTTCTTACGCAGCACACCTGCGCCCATTGCACTGGAACCCATACCAGCGTCACAGGCAACGATGATTTTACGCACGTGGCTCAGGTCGTTAGTCACATCACCAGCAGACAGCGGAGACGCGCCTTTAGCCTCAGCTTTCATGTCCTGCATACGGCGAGTTGCCGCTTCAATATCGTCTTCCTCTTTCACTTTGCTGGTTTTCAGCAGAATGGCAGAGACAACGAAGGAAACCGCCATTGCCGCACATACACCCGCGATGTTAGCGAAGTAAGCACCTTTTGGCGTCATCGCCAGTACCGCGAGGATAGAACCCGGAGATGCCGGAGAAACCAGACCACCGCCCAGAATAGTCAGCGTAAACACGCCAGTCATACCGCCGAGGATAACGGCGAGGATCAGACGCGGATTCATCAGCACATACGGGAAGTAGATTTCGTGGATACCGCCCAGGAAGTGGATGATTGCCGCACCGCCCGCAGACTGTTTAGCGCTACCACGACCAAAGAACATGTACGCCAGCAGAACGCCCATACCCGGACCCGGGTTTGCTTCAATCAGGAAGAAGATGGATTTGCCCATCTCATGGGACTGCTGAATACCCAGCGGCGAGAAGATACCGTGGTTAATGGCGTTGTTAAGGAACAGGATTTTCGCCGGTTCAACAAAGATAGACGCCAGCGGCAGCATGTCATGGACAACCATGAAGTTAACGCCCGCAGCCAGCATTTTAGACAGGGCTTCAACCAGCGGACCAATCCCCATGAATGCCAGAATCGCGAGGATCATCCCCATGATACCGGCAGAGAAGTTGTTCACCAGCATCTCAAAACCGGATTTGATCTTACCATCTACCCAGCGGTCGAAATGCTTAATGCACCAGCCGCCCAGCGGGCCTGCAATCATAGAACCGAGGAACATCGGCATATCTGCGCCGACGATAACGCCCATGGTGGTGATAGCACCGACCACGCCGCCACGTTCACCACCTACCAACTTACCACCGGTATAACCGATCAGCAGCGGCAGGAGATAAGTGATCATCGGCCCGACCAGCTTCGCCAGCGTTTCGTTCGGTAACCACCCTGTTGGAATAAATAACGCGGTGATGATACCCCACGCGATAAACGCGCCGATATTTGGCATCACCATGTTGCTGAGGAAACGACCAAAGCTTTGCACTTTGATCTTAATATCGGATGACATAAAAACACCCCTTCTTATGTTTGCTGTCGCGCAGGCTGGAAGCCCGAGGTTTTTTGTTAATGTGGCGGCAGAGGTAGCCGGACCTTGTAGATACTGCGAAATCTGGCACTGAATCGGTTAACTGTCCAGTCGACGGTCTTTTGTGTGATATCAATCACATAAATATAGGGGGTAGAGAGGTAATTGACGTGATATTCATCACAAAATACTTGTGTAAAAAAACAACAAGGCGGTGATTTTCGCTAAAAATGGCATTTAAATGTGAGGTTTGTCACGTTTTTCCTTTGATGGTTTGTTGAATTTTTGTGATCTAAATCACAAGATATTTTCTTAAGTCGTTCACCCGGTGTGATCTACGGCATGTTCTGGCTCTGCCTTAAGGCCGTTATGTCACTGAGTAACTCATCACCGCTTAAAATTACTCTTCGGTGTGATGGCGAGAATCGCAAACCCGGATTATTGTCAAATAATCAGCCCGACGCCCATCTGGCTGCCAGCCCATAACAACTCTGATAAGCGTGAATCCGAGGCAGCTATGTTTCTAAACTATTTCGCGTTGGGAGTGCTGATTTTCGTCTTTCTGGTGATTTTTTATGGAATCATCGCGATACATGACATCCCCTATTTGATTGCCAAAAAACGCAACCATCCTCATGCCGACGCCATTCATACCGCAGGGTGGGTCAGCTTATTTACACTCCACATTATCTGGCCGTTCCTGTGGATCTGGGCCACGCTTTACCAACCGGAGCGCGGCTGGGGGATGCAGTCGCATATTACACCGCAAGAGAAAACGCCTGACCCAGAAATTGCCGCGCTTTCTGATCGCATCTCCCGGCTGGAGCAGCAACTCGCTACTGAGAAAAAACCTGACTACTCCACGTTTCCGGAGATCTAATCATGGATCTGTTGATTGTCTTAACTTACGTGGCGCTGGCGTGGGTGATATTTAAAATCTTCCGTATTCCGGTGAATCAGTGGACGCTGGCGACGGCGGCGCTCGGTGGCGTGTTTCTGGTGAGTGGTTTGATTTTATTGATGAACTATAACCATCCCTACACCTTTATGGCGCAAAAGGCGGTGATTGCCATCCCCATCACGCCCCAGGTCACAGGGATTGTTACTGAAGTCACGGACAAAAATAATCAGCTTATTCAAAAGGGCGAGGTGCTTTTTAAGCTCGACCCGGTGCGTTATCAGGCGCGGGTAGACCGACTTCAGGCCGACCTGATGACGGCGACACATAATATTAAGACGCTGCAAGCGCAGCTCACTGAAGCGCAGGCTAACACCACTCAGGTTTCAGCGGAGCGCGACCGGCTGTTTAAAAATTATCAACGTTACCTGAAAGGTAGCCAGGCGGCGGTGAATCCGTTTTCGGAACGTGACATCGACGACGCGCGGCAAAATTTTCTCGCCCAGGATGCGCTGGTGAAAGGTTCCGTGGCGGAGCAGGCGCAGATCCAGAGCCAACTCGACAGCATGGTCAACGGCGAGCAGTCGCAGATTGTCAGCTTAAGGGCGCAACTTACCGAAGCGAAATATAACCTTGAGCAGACCATTATTCGTGCACCGAGCAATGGCTATGTTACTCAGGTGCTAATCCGTCCAGGCACTTACGCGGCAGCTTTGCCGCTGCGTCCGGTGATGGTCTTTATCCCTGAGCAAAAACGGCAAATTGTCGCCCAGTTCCGGCAAAACTCGCTGTTGCGTCTGAAACCCGGCGATGATGCGGAAGTGGTATTTAACGCGCTGCCGGGGCAGGTATTCCACGGCAAACTGACCAGTATCTTGCCGGTGGTGCCTGGAGGTTCGTACCAGGCGCAGGGGGTACTGCAATCATTAACGGTCGTGCCTGGAACTGACGGTGTGCTGGGAACCATCGAACTGGACCCTAACGCTGATATCGATGCTTTACCTGATGGTATCTACGCCCAGGTGGCGGTTTACTCCGACCATTTCAGCCATGTTTCGGTGATGCGTAAGGTGCTGCTGAGAATGACCAGTTGGATGCATTATCTTTATTTGGATCATTGAATGTTGGGTATTGAGTCGCATAAATGTGGTTGAGAGCTAAAAAAGTTGCAAATACAGGACATGAGTATTCGCTGTTCGGCCTGCGAAACTCGTGTCCTTTTTGTCTAGTCCACTGAGCATATAAACGCTCCCCTGATACCAGAAAGTGGACATTTAATTTTTTCTTTTTACCTTGAGAGAAAACTGTTTCGGTGTAATACCAAAGTAACTTTTGAAGTTTCGAATGAAATAAGATGTGCTTGTATATCCAACATCATACGAAATCCTATTGATATGCTTTTCAGTGGATGTAATCATCTTCGCCGCATGCTGCATTCTGATATCTAACACCAACGCATTAAAGTTATTGTTTTCTCTTTCAAGTTTTTTCCGAATTGAAACTTCTGACATATGCAGGATATCCCTAAGATCAATCAACCTCCATGCTCTTGATAAATCTGACTCGATGATCTTTTTGATTTTTTCTGTAAAAGTGATATCTGTTGAAACTGATAATGAATAAGCAAGAGGTTCAATTTCATGGATTCTGGAAAGTAAATAGGTTATTTTATAAACTTGCCTGTGTGGTGGTGAATCATCATTCATTAGGCGTCTAAAAATCTCTTTATCTGTTTCTTCCAGTTTATAAAAAAATATTCTTTTTCTTACCTGGCTGACTAAATGTTGGCCTGACAAAATTGGTTCCATGACCTTACAGACGCTACTTAATATATCGCTATCAATCGTATAAATATCATAGGGTAAGCCACTTCCAAGCACTTTTAATGTTGCATCAATGACAAGGTTCTTTTCTATATAACACAAAGAGCCTGGAGAGATATTAATAATATCCCCATCTTTTGTTTTAATGATTAATTGTGCATTTCTGATAAAAATCATTGCACTGTTATAAAAGCGTATTTTTTTTAACACAAGTGTATGATTATTATCAATATTCCTATTGACGGAGATGTCAAGCTTTGTCCAAGTAACTCGACTATTCATAAAGCCACCTCATGCTTTGTATATATATAATTCCATGAGTTATTAAGTTATGTAAACTCGAAAATTTAACGTGAGTAAATTTTGAACAGGCTGGTAAATAATTAATACAAACAATGAATTACATGCAGAATGGATGTAATCACTATAAGGATAATAATATTATCGTGATGAAATTATGCGTAATTAACGAGTCAATATTAAGTCTCAATTGTTTGATTAAAAAAAGCTCTTAATAATGTTGGTAATTTCCTGGTTGTTTTCATCCCCAACTTGACTTTGATGCGATTAACTCGGTAATAGATTTTCTCTTTTGAGAGATTGGTTATTTTGGCAATCTCCCGCACATTCTTACCATGAAAATAGAAAAGGTATAAAATCTCCATTTCAATATTGTTTAAGGAATTTATTGTTTCAATCACCGATGTTTTCTTTTTATCCACATAGATAGAATTATTATGTATTCTAATGTTTCTAGTATTAATACACGTTATCGATTTTCTGGATAACAGAAGACTATATTCATAATAATTTTTGATGTCACAAACAAGATAAATCTCATCTGCATCAAAATCAGTTCTGATTATGTCATTGATCTCTGTAAAATCTATGCATCGAAATGTTCTGTTAATATTAGATATCAACCTCATTCCATAATTGAAAAAATTATTATCACTTGAAAGTATAAAGACAAGATCCATGCACATCCTAAAATATTATCTTTTATATTATGCGGCAACTATAAAATAAATAATTTTTAATATCCACATTAAAAATATCAAAATTTGATAAAAAACTAGAACTAATCAATCAGTAAAATAATAACAATCAGTTTTACTGGAATTGAGAACCCCAGGAGCGCTCATTATCGTAAGTATTTATATGATTGATCTATAACCATTTTGCAGTACATGGTTGTTTCATTTTGTTAATCTGGTTGAGGATATTCATTATTATAATGGAAATGTGTTCACAGCGAATGGAATATTTTTCATCAAATACTCTCTTTTCCAATAGAAGAAGACTTTCTGTCATCAAATGACAGAGACTCTTTTACTATAGGTGTGTCGCGACTGTTTTATTTACGTTGCTAAGCTATCCATATATTTTAAATTTCCATTATCAAAATATTCCATTTTTAGGTAAATAATAAGAATAAATCAATAATAAATAAAAATGTTCGTGTTTAAATGAAGGGGTTTTATCAATAACTTTAAAAATAAAAATATCCATAATGAAAGTTGAAATTGATTTTGAATGTAATAACTAAGTAGAACAAATCGATATAAAAACACGATGGTAGAGTTTTATTGTTGACCAACTTTTCTTGTGCAAGGTAATTTTGCGTCGTTCATGAACTTCTGGGCATGAGCAAATTTAGGACTAACCGAATTTGGGACTAACAATTCTTTAAAGGCTTTAAGGAGCATTAAATGAAAAAATTGGTTTTAGGTTCAGCTATTCTTGCTGTACTTGGGATGACTTCTACTGCAATGGCTGCAAACAGTGGTACTGTTAATTTTACGGGAGCAGTTTCTACTGCTACTTGTAATCTTGCTGTAAAGGATAGCGCTGGTGGTGATATCTCCAGTGTTGATTTGGGGGTTCTTTCTAGCACCGCAACAACTGATGGTACTGCAGCTACATTCAAATTAGTTCCCGCGGAGCAGACTTGTCTTTCTAAAACTAATGCAACTTTGACCTGGTCTTCTCCAACTTTAACTTCAACTGGTTTGTCTAATGCTGCCGTTAATGGTACTAACGCCACTATGGTTTTAACTGCTAGTAACTCAACAGCACAAAACCCTAACAATATTGTGAAACAAGGAAATACCTCTTTTGATTACAACGTAACAGGTGGTATTAAGTCATTCGACTATGCAGCAAAAATGATGCGACCAGCAACAGGGGCTCTGACAGCTGGTCCATTCAGTGCATCAGCAAGTTATATTGTTGCTTATAAATAATATATGAGTGAAGGAAGGGAGGATTAATCTTCTCCCTTCTTATTATCTGGTGTTTATGGCAAGGGAAAATAATGAAAAAAGAAATATTTATTGCCGCTATTATTTTTCATTTACTATCGAAAGGTGCTCTTGCCGAAGAGTTCAACTTCAGCTTTATTCGTGGGGGGAGTAAAGATATTCCTGGTGTTTTAAATAGCAATAAAGGAAACGTACCGGGTAAATACGTTGTTGATGTTATCTTCAATGGTTCTAAAATCGCGTCATCTACCGAGATGAGCATCACAAAAGAGGATGTCGAAGGGATATGTCTCTCTGATGAATGGCTAACTGAAAACGGTATTATTATTAATAAAGACTTTTATGAAAATGTTTATAATGCTGCACGTCAGTGCTATTTGCTGGGTAATGAGAAGAACAGTAAAGTCGCGTTTGATCAATCTTTGCAAGAAGTATCTATTGATTTGCCACAGGCAGGCTTCCAGGACGCGGCAAAAGATGGCGGTGTATGGGACTATGGTAGTAACGGTTTTAAAATCGCTTATGACGTTAATACCGCAAAAAATAGCAACCAGGAAAGAACCACCTATAGCAGTATTGATGGCCAGGTGAACTTGGGTGAATGGGTGCTGCTGGGTAGAGGGTACGCTTACCAGGGTGAAAATTTTGATACGAATAATCTGTTACTGACGCGGGCAATCAAATCACTGAAATCCGATCTGCAACTGGGCAAGACACAGCTTTATAACTCTTTGAACGATGGTTTTACCTTTTACGGCGCTCAGCTTAAATCGAATCAGGATATGTATCCGTGGAATTCGCGTGCTTATTCGCCGGTAATTAATGGTATTGCGCGAACCCACGCCAGGGTAACCATTGAGCAGAGTGGTTATACCTTAAAATCTATTGTCGTTCCTCCGGGGCCATTTGTGATCAACGATCTTAACGGCGTTTACTCTGGCGATTTGATCATGAAAATCTATGAAGAGGATGGCTCTGTTCGTGAACAGCGTTTCCCTGTCGCAGTGTTGCCTAATTTATTAAGGCCAGGAACGTATAACTACGCCCTCGCCATGGGTAGCAAAGTTAACCAGGATAATGGCGAATGGGATAAAGACAGCCTGTTTGCACAAATGAGTTATGACTATGGTTTCGAACCTTTTACGCTCAATAGTTCTTTATTGCTGGACAAAAATTATAACAATATTGGTTTAGGGTTAATTCGCTCTTTTGGCTGGTTTGGTGCCATGTCTTTTAGTGGCAACTTATCACAAGCGAAATACCATAATGGTAAGAATCTGAAAGGGTATAGCACGTCGTTAAAATATGCTAAAGCGCTTGGTGATAATGCAAATTTACAGCTTATTGGTTACCGTTTTAATTCAGAAAATTATATTGACTATGCTGATTTTACCTATAACTCATATAGTTTTATAAAAAACAGGCCTAAGCAACGCTATGAGTCAATCATTACCTACCAGCTACCAGAAAAAGGTATGTTTTTAAACCTCTCGGCGTGGAAGGAAGATTACTGGGATAATTATAATGAGGTTGGTGCTAACTTAAGTCTGACAAAAAGCTTTGACCAAATAACAATGACACTGAACGGCGGTTATTCCAGACTGCAAAATATGGATGCTGACTATAATGTTGGTTTGTCATTAAGCGTGCCATTGAGTCTGTTTGATAAAACACATTATAGTTTTTCGAATGTTAACTATGATCGACGTACTGGTATCAGTATGAATACTGGGGTATCAGGAATGATTAGCCAAAGGCTGAGTTATAATGCGTCAGTTAACCAGACTCGTGAAACTACCGGTGGCACACTTTCCGCCTCCTATTTATTTGACTGGATGCAGACATCAGCAACTTATTCACAAACAGGGAAAAATACCTCTACCTCACTCCAGTTGGGTGGTAGTGTTATTGGTGTGCCAGAAGGTGGGATAATTTTTACCCCAGTAAAAAATGATCAACTGGCCATCGTGCAGATGAAAGATGTACCAGGAGTTATGTTTAATGGCTCCTTGCCTGGAGATAAATACGGACGGGCGGTAATTCCTCTTACAGCTTATAACAATAATACAATTTCTGTTAATGCTGAAAAATTACCGAAAAATGTTGAGCTTACAGATAATGCGATTAATGTGACTCCAACGGAAAATGCTATCATTTATAAAAAAGTAAAATTTAAGAAAATCAATACTTATGTAGTTAAACTCTATGGGAAAAACGGTTATGTCGTCCCTATGGGGAGCATTGCAAAGAATACGCAGGGTAAAGAAGTGGGTTATGTAAATAACGGTGGGATTTTGTTGATGAACCTTGAAGAACGCGATGAAGGTGTTATTTCGCTTGATCAGTGTCAATTTAATACGCAATTACTGAAGAAAAACTATGACCAAACTCAGGAGATCCACTGTGAGTAACAATGTAATCAAAAAAATAAAACTCATGCCAGTATTGGCTTTGCTGCTGACCAGCTTTAATAGCCATGCTGCCTTTGTTCTCAACAGTACGCGTTATATTTTTGCGGGCGATAAAGACAACATTTCAGTCCAGGTAAATAATGAATCTTCTCAAGAGTATGGTGGACAAATCTGGATCGATAACGCAAATACAGGAGATCAGAACGTTTACTTTGCACCCAGCCCGACCTTTTTCAAGGTTTCCGGTGGACATAAACAAATTTTACGTGTCCTAAAAATTAATGACAGTTTACCCAAAGATAAAGAATCACTGTTTTGGGTCAACGTCCAGGAAATCCCTAAAGCACCGAAAGAGGGAACAAACTCTCTTGCCATAGCATTACATACTCAGGTTAAGATGATTTATCGACCTGAGTCATTAAAAGATGGTAGGGAAGGTGCAGAGAAAAATATCAAGCTCATCAATGAAGGAAATAACACGGTTTTATTTAATAACTCTCCATATTATTTTGCAGTGATAAACGTAAAGCAAAATGGTCGGGATGTGAAACTTAGCGAAGACGTCAAAAATAAAATTGCTGCTTTTGCACCTTTTGAGAAAGTATCCTTAGGTAGCAAGCTTTCTGGGAAAGATATTTCTATTATCGCTTTTGATGATTATGGTGTAGACCGAGAATATAAACTTTAGCCTAAAATGGCACCCAGGAGAATAATATTATGCAGCGATTGTTATTTCTTGTTTTTGCGTTATTTTTTATCTCGCCACATGTACTCGCTTCGGTGGATTGCTCTAGTGGTAGAATTACTCTTGAATATGATAGTGCAACTACAAATTACAAAACTTATAATTCTACGCAGAATGGGCCCGTTGCCGCATTAGTTGCAAATGTATCACAAAATTTCTCATGCGGTGGCGATTACATCGAAACAACCACTATGAATAGAAAAAGCTATTTGGTCTTACCTGTTACCAGTGGAGGAACCTGTAGTAATGGTATTTTAACTACGACTATCCCTGGCGTTGTCTGGCGTCTTGAAGGATTTACCTGTTTGGGGAATGGGTTAAAGACTACTAAAGAATTAAACGGCGGTGATACCTGGTCTGGCACAGTGGGGAAACTTGTTTTAACACTGACTGATGAGTATTGGCGGCGGAATAATTCCACACGAACATTTACTTTGCCGGCCCCTTCCCAAGGGAATGTCAAAGGAACGAATGTTAATGTGGTGGTAACAGCAAATCCTGCAACTTTAACACATAAAATTATGCACTTAGGTAGTTGTTCGATGGCAACAACACCAGTTAATTTAGATTTTGGTACTATATCACCTATTGAGATTAATAAAGGAAATCTCTATCAATCGGTTACTGTGTCCTGGAACTGCGTTAACAAAGCGCTCGCAGTGAATGGTTTTAATTTACGTTTTGATCCTGAAAATGTTATTAATGCCAACCAAGCCACATTTAGTGCCACAGCTACTGATGGTAAGAAACTAAATTTTCAGTTAGTGCAATATAATCAAGGGAAGGAAACTCCTCCTCAGCTTAATAAAAGTATCCAAGTGTATGCTCCCGTAACTAATGATGTTTACAATACAATTAGCTTAAGAATAAAAGTATTACCAGCATCAACTTATCCCACAGGGAAAATTTCAACGTATTTAACAATTACTGCGACATATATGTAAAGGATGATATTTATGAGGAAATGGAAAGTGTTAATTTATTCTATGTCATTAATTTGCTGTAGTAGTTATGGGTCATACACCATTTCAAATAGAGTAAACATCACAGCGACGATGGCATTAAACACCTGTGCATTAACGTTAACACCTGCAAATGTGAATTTTGGCGGAGTACGTATTGATGAGATTGAAGCGGGGAGTATTTCTCCACAGATAGTGTCACTGGCAATGCAATGTAGTTGGCCTGCCAGCGGTGTATCGGTAAAATTTGTACCAAAGGATGGTGTTTCTACCAGCGACTCAAACATCATGAAAACCGGACTATCTGGTGTTGGGCTGGCTTTATCGTGGAAAAAGAATGCAGCTTCTGACTTTACCAATCTTAATTACAATACATCGTTGCAACTTAATGCTCAGGAACAATCAAGTAATGTGACATTGGGACAGTTTAGACTTTTACCGAAGAAAGTACCTGAGCAAATAATACAAAGTGGCAATATAGCAACCAGTTTGACTGTCGAGGTTAGCTATGATTAATTATTTCTGCAAATACATCCTTATTGCATTGAGTACCCTGGTTCACCTTTGGGGTAATAATGTCATTGCCGCACAAACGGCAAGTGCAAGCTTGCCGATTGCAATGACGGTAACAAATCCACAATGCACTATTAATAATGGGCAAGGATTACCCACCACAGTTCAACTTCCTGTTGTCACAACTGCGGGAGTATTTTCTGATAACAATACTGTTGAAGTTCCCATTGTCGTTAGTTGTGCAGGAAGTGTTTCAAAATTTGAAATTACATTAACAGGAGGGAGTTCATCGAAAATTACGACCAGCAATAGTATGATTGATATTACACTTAATTGGAAAAAAGGTGGGGCGGAAGTTCAATTTGGAACACCTGTATCATTGACTAAAGCACCATATCTTGTAAGTAACAAAGAATTTGATGCCTCGCTAATAGCTAAAGTTACGCCTCATTCTGGAAGTATTCCTGCAGGGCTCTATACAGCGAGTTTGCCGGTAACGTTAACGTACTATTAAAATATCTGATAAGTATAGTAGTAATAGATATTAATATCCGGATCTGTGACCCGGTATTAATGTTTTATAAACACGTCATAATCAGTTTATTGTTAACCATGGCGTAGGCCTAATTAAGTCACTTTCAGTAATTGGTATATACCTAAAACTTTAGTGTAAATATACCGTCGCAATCATTATGTAACCAGAGTGATATTATAAATGAATTTTATCTATTCACTTAAATTTAATAAAAAAAGAGAGTTGGTTGTTGCATCTGAAATCTCAGGAGGAATAAAAAAATCAACCCACAGTAAAGTATCAAAATCTGTAATTATTCTGATTAACATTTTAGCCGCTCAACTCTACTCTCCGTTAGTTCACGCTTCGGTTGTCGGGATGGACATACCATATCAAACGTACCGTGATTTTGCAGAGAATAAAGGAGCCTTTTCTACTGGCGCACTGAATATTCCTTTATATGATAAACAAGGAAACTTATATTCAACCCTCAGTCAGGCACCAATGATAGATTTTAGTTCTGTTGATAGGGGACTTTCAGTAGCAACCTTAGTTGCGCCACAATATATTGTCAGCGTAAAACATAACGGTGGGTACAAAAGTGTTAAGTTTGGCTATAACGACGATAATAATTATATTCTTGTCGATCGCAATAACGGTGCACGAGACTTCCATACACCACGTCTGAATAAAATTGTTACCGAGGTTGCACCTTCAGAAGTGACTGATGCGGGTACTGCTACAGGAACCTATAAGAATCAAGAGCGTTTTCCGGTGTTTTACCGGGTCGGTACAGGCACGCAATATGTTAAGGGTATAACTGGGAAGTTAACGTCAATCGCTGGCGGATATACATATAAAACGGGTGGAACTGTTGGAGTACCTGCAATATCGGACTGGAGCATTGTGAGCAATCCGGGCAATACCTATGCCGTAGCTAATGGTCCTATGGCCTCTTATGGCACACCCGGCGATAGTGGCTCTCCCCTTTTTGCCTGGGATACGCAACGTAATAAATGGGTGTTGGTTGCAGTACTCAATTCCTATGCGGGTAATGCAGGAAAAACTAACTGGTTTACCGTTATTCCGGTGAATGAAGTGAATGCCAATATTGAGGCTGATACTGACGCGCCAGTAACGCCAATGAGTACAACCGAAAATATTAACTGGACTTACGATATTTCCACGGGGACCGGTAAGCTGACCCAAGGAGCGGATACCTGGGAGATGCATGGTCGTGACACTGGAAGTAGTGCAGTTTCATTTAATCATGGAAAGGATTTGTCCTTCGAAAACACCGGCACAGTGATGTTGAAAGATACGGTTAATCAGGGGGCTGGCACGCTCACATTTAACGGTGATTACACAGTAAAACCGGAGTCTAATCAGACTTGGATAGGGGGCGGCATTATTGTCAATGACGATCATACCGTGGACTGGCAAGTTAACGGTGTTGCGGGTGATAGTTTACATAAGTTAGGTACCGGGACGTTGAACATTTCAGGTACTGGCATTAATCAGGGCTCGCTCAGTGTGGGGGATGGCACAGTAATACTGGCCCAACGGCCTGATAGTGATGGGCAGATTCAGGCATTCCAGTCCGCCAGCATAGTCAGTGGCCGGCCTACTCTGGTATTGAGCGACAGCCATCAGATGAACCCGGATAATATCAAATGGGGGTATCGTGGCGGTAAACTCGATATTAACGGTAATGATTTAACCTTTCATGCTCTAAATGCAGCAGATGAAGGGGCGGTATTAACCAATAGCGGCTCGCTTTCCACTGTTAATCTGGATTTTAATTCGACGAATACCACGACGCCGGTAACGACGATGTTCCACGGATATTTCACTGGCAATGTAAATGTTAAAAATAACGCAACATCTAATGTGAATAATACCTTCGTGGTTGATGGCGGTATTAAGACACCGACAGGCAGCATGACGCAGCAGGGCGGACGTCTCTTTTTTCAGGGGCATCCGGTTATCCATGCTGTGAGCACTCAGACAGTCGCCAACAAATTAAAGGCGCTGGGCGATGATTCCGTGCTCACACAACCAGTTTCTTTCACACAAAGCGACTGGCAAACACGGCAATTTAATCTGAAGTCGCTGGATCTCAACAATGCTGCATTTTACCTTGCTCGCAATGCTGAATTGACCACGACAATCAATGCCAATAACTCCACTGTTACTTTGGGCAGTGAAGACCTTTATATAGATACCAATGATGGTAATGGCGTAAAAACAACACCTGTGGAAGGTCAATCAATTGCGACCACATCAGAAGATCAAAGCAGCTTTATAGGGAACGTTTATCTCAGAGGTAGATCCACGCTGAATATTGGTTATGGCACCAACATCATTGGCGATATTAATGCATGGTCTGATCTCAACATCAACTTTGGATCGGGCACAAAACAAAGTTCGGCTACTGGTATTTCTTATACTGGTAATATCTACGCACCGGAAGCGAATGTCAGTATGAATAATACGTCGTGGGCATTGAGAGGAGAATCATGGCTTGGCAAAACAACCATTTCAAACAGCCAGCTTACGGTGTCTACGGATGGTAAAACAAGTAGCAATATTACTGTTGTAGATAAATTAACTGCAGATAACAACACTCTGTACGTTACACCGACCCGGCCGCTTAGTGAAATGTCATTCAATAATATTCCACTGATTACAGCAAAACGTGGGGTCAATAATACCTCGGCGTTTAAAACGGTGACTCAACAGGTTGGCTTTCACTCAATGACGCCAAAGATTGAGGTGGTTAATGTCGATGGCACCACACAGTGGCGTCTGAAAGGATTCGATGTTCAGAGTGATAGTTCTGCTCTTAACGAGGGGCAGCGTTTAACGAACACTGGCGTTAAAAACTTTCTGACTGAGGTTAATAACCTTAACCGTCGTATGGGTGACCTGCGCGATACAAAAGGTGAAACAGGCGCATGGGCACGATTAATGAACTCTTCTGGCTCAGGTCATGGTGGCTTATCCGATAGCCATGTTCATCTGCAGGTTGGTGCCGACAGAAAGCATCATTTTGAGGGGGGAGACCTCTTTACAGGCGTCATGATGACCTTTACCGATAGTAAAGCCAGCGCGGAAAGTTATCAGGGGAAAACCCGTTCCGTAGGTGGTGGACTGTACGCATCGACATTGTTTGATTCAGGCGTGTATGTTGACGTAATCGGTAAATATGTCCATCACAGCAACGACTATTTGCTGCAAACGATGGGATTAAAGGCAGACGATACTGCTCACTCATGGTATTTAGGCGCAGAAACCGGCTGGCGCTATCAGTGGAAGCCTGATGTCTTTATTGAACCGCAGGTTGAACTGGTCTACGGCACGTTGTCAGGCAATACCTTTAACTGGCAATACAACGGTATGGATATCAGCATGAAGCGTAAAACGGCAAACCCCCTGATTGGCCGTACTGGTGTGGAATTCGGAAAAACGCTGGATGGTCACGACTGGCAGGTTACAGCGAAGGCAGGTTTAAGTTATCAGTTTGACCTGCGGAATTCTGGCACCACTACTTACCGTGATTTTGCTGGTGAGTCCACCGTGTACAACGGTAAAGATGGTCGTATGTTAGCCAACATTGGGATTGATACACGCATTAAAGACAATACCCGTATCGGCCTGACCGTTGAGAAATCAGCATTTGGTAAGTACAACGTCGATAATGCTATCAATGCGAATATCCGCTATTCATTCTGATATTTAAAAAGATCGTTTCATTTACAAGGCCCGGTATGTGTACGTATCGGGCCATCTTGTGTTTGTCATCACGCTCATATCAATAACATCTGCCCTTTTTTTTAACCCTGGGTCATACTCATATTTTGTTAACAAAAAGGAAACATAATGAAACTCATCGGTAGCTACACCAGCCCGTTTGTACGCAAACTTTCTATTCTGTTGTTAGAAAAGGGCATTACTTTCGAATTTATCAATGAACTGCCCTATAACGTAGACAACGGCGTGGCGAAATTTAACCCGTTAGGGAAAGTGCCGGTGCTGGTGACCGAAGAGGGCGAATGCTGGTTTGATTCGCCAATCATTGCCGAATATATCGAATTAATGAACGTTGCTCCGGTGATGCTGCCGCGCGATCCGCTAGAGTCGTTGCGAGTGCGTAAGATTGAGGCGTTGGCAGATGGCATTATGGATGCCGGGCTGGCTTCGGTGCGTGAGCAGGCGCGCCCGGCGGCGCAGCAGTCTGAAGATGAGCTGTTACGCCAGCGGGAGAAAATCAACCGCAGTCTGGATGTGCTGGAAGGATATCTGGTCGATGGCACGCTCAAAACCGATACGGTAAATCTGGCGACTATCGCTATTGCCTGTGCCGTCGGGTATCTCAATTTCCGCCGCGTTGCGCCGGGCTGGTGTGTGGACCGCCCACACTTAGTCAAACTGGTCGAGAATCTCTTTAGCCGCGAAAGCTTCGCTCGCACCGAACCGCCAAAGGCTTGATGCGCGATATGTCCTCCAGACACTTCTCACGTTACAATCTGCGGTTATGTTAAACGCCCTTCTCCGTGTGAGAGGGCCTTGATGAGCCTGGTTTCCTATGACAACCGAAACGCGTTCCCTCTATAGTCAGCTTCCCGCTATTGATCGCTTATTGCGTGATAGTTCCTTCCTTTCTTTACGTGATACTTATGGCCACACTCGCGTGGTGGAGTTGCTGCGTCAGATGCTTGACGAAGCGCGAGAAGTAATTCGCGACAGTCAGACGCTACCCGCGTGGTGTGAGAACTGGGCGCAAGAAGTCAATGCCCGACTGGCGAAAGAGGCGCAGAGCGCGCTGCGTCCGGTGATCAACCTGACGGGAACGGTGCTGCATACTAATCTTGGTCGGGCATTGCAGGCGGAAGCGGCGGTGGAAGCTGTTGCGCAAGTTATGCGTTCACCGGTGACGCTGGAATATGATCTGGATGACGCCGGACGTGGGCATCGCGATCGCGCGCTGGCACAGTTGTTGTGCCGCCTTACTGGCGCGGAAGATGCCTGCATCGTCAATAACAATGCGGCGGCGGTGCTGTTAATGCTGGCAGCAACTGCCAGCGGCAAAGAGGTGGTGGTTTCTCGCGGTGAACTGGTGGAGATTGGTGGCTCGTTTCGTATCCCTGACGTAATGCGTCAGGCAGGCTGTACCCTGCATGAAGTAGGAACCACCAACCGTACCCACGCTAATGATTATCGTCAGGCGGTGAATGAAAATACCGCGCTGTTGATGAAGGTGCATACCAGTAACTACAGCATTCAGGGGTTCACCAAAGCGGTAGACGAAGCGGAGTTGGTGGTGCTCGGCAGAGAGCTGGATGTTCCAGTAGTGACTGATTTAGGCAGCGGTTCGCTGGTCGATCTTAGCCAGTACGGTTTGCCGAAAGAGCCGATGCCGCAGGAGTTGATTGCCGCGGGCGTCAGCCTCGTGAGCTTCTCCGGCGACAAGCTGTTAGGCGGGCCACAGGCAGGGATTATCGTCGGTAAAAAAGAGATGATCGCCCGGCTGCAAAGTCACCCGCTGAAGCGTGCATTACGCGCAGATAAAATGACCCTCGCGGCGCTGGAAGCCACGCTGCGTCTTTATTTACACCCTGAGGCTCTGACAGAAAAATTACCGACCCTGCGTCTGCTTACCCGCAGCGCAGAGGTCATTCAAATCCAGGCGCAACGTTTACAGGCTCCCCTTGCCGCACATTACGGCGCGGAGTTTGCGGTACAAG
This sequence comes from Escherichia sp. TW09308, assembly GCF_000208565.1. Lineage (NCBI taxonomy): Bacteria > Pseudomonadati > Pseudomonadota > Gammaproteobacteria > Enterobacterales > Enterobacteriaceae > Escherichia > Escherichia sp. TW09308. The sequence goes on from NZ_AEME01000001.1 coordinate 807,832, forward strand.
TTATGCCATGCTTGTCGCAGATCGGCAGTGGTTCGCTGCCTGTTGATCGCCTGCCGAGCGCGGCATTAACGTTTACACCTCATGATGGACGCGGTAGCCACCTTGAGGCATTAGCCGCCCGCTGGCGTGAATTGCCGGTGCCAGTGATTGGCCGCATTTACGACGGGCGTCTGTGGCTGGATTTACGCTGCCTTGAAGATGAGCAACGGTTTTTGGAGATGTTGTTGAAATGATTATTGCGACTGCCGGACACGTTGACCACGGCAAAACGACATTATTACAGGCGATTACTGGCGTAAATGCCGACCGTCTGCCGGAAGAAAAAAAGCGTGGCATGACCATCGATCTCGGCTATGCCTACTGGCCGCAGCCGGATGGACGCGTTCCTGGATTTATTGATGTTCCCGGCCATGAAAAGTTTCTTTCCAACATGCTGGCGGGCGTTGGTGGTATCGATCATGCGCTGTTAGTGGTGGCGTGCGATGACGGCGTGATGGCACAGACCCGTGAGCATCTGGCGATTTTGCAGCTTACCGGTAACCCGATGCTGACGGTCGCGCTGACCAAAGCCGATCGCGTGGACGAAGCGCGCGTTGATGAGGTTGAACGCCAGGTAAAGGAGGTGCTGCGGGAATACGGTTTTGCTGAGGCAAAACTGTTTGTCACCGCAGCGACTGAAGGAAGGGGAATTGATGCTCTGCGCGAACATCTGCTTCAGTTGCCGGAACGTGAACACGCCAGTCAGCACAGTTTCCGTCTCGCTATCGACCGTGCTTTTACCGTAAAAGGTGCCGGGCTGGTGGTGACGGGTACGGCGTTAAGTGGGGAAGTGAATGTTGGCGATTCATTATGGTTGACGGGGGTAAATAAACCGATGCGCGTGCGTGCTCTCCATGCGCAAAATCAACCAACAGAAACCGCCCATGCCGGGCAGCGTATTGCGCTTAATATCGCCGGTGATGCGGAGAAAGAACAGATTAATCGAGGCGACTGGCTGCTGGCAGATGTGCCGCCAGATCCGTTCACGCGGGTGATTGTCGAGCTTCAAACCCATACGCCGCTGACCCAGTGGCAGCCGCTGCATATTCACCACGCCGCCAGCCACGTTACGGGGCGTGTTTCGCTGTTGGAAGATAACCTTGCCGAACTGGTGTTCGACACGCCGCTGTGGTTGGCGGATAACGATCGCTTAGTGCTACGCGATATCTCGGCCCGCAATACGCTGGCGGGTGCCCGCGTGGTGATGCTCAACCCGCCGCGCCGCGGTAAACGTAAGCCGGAATATCTGCAATGGCTGGCGTCACTGGCACGGGTGCAGAATGATGCCGAAGCGCTGGCTGTTCACCTGGAGCGCGGTGCGGTGAATCTCGCGGATTTTGCATGGGCGCGTCAGCTCAACGGCGAAGGGATGCGCGAATTGCTGCAACAGCCGGGCTATATTCAGGCCGGTTATAGCTTGCTGAATGCACCGGTTGCTGCTCGCTGGCAGCGTAAAATTCTCGACACATTAGCGGCTTATCATGAACAGCATCGCGACGAACCAGGGCCGGGACGCGAACGTCTGCGGCGCATGGCGTTGCCGATGGAAGATGAAGCCCTGGTACTGTTGCTGATTGAAAAGATGCGCGAAAGCGGCGAGATCCACAGCCATCACGGCTGGCTGCATCTGCCGGATCACAAAGCCGGATTTAGCGAAGAGCAGCAGGCTATCTGGCAAAAAGTGGAACCGCTGTTTGGCGACGAGCCGTGGTGGGTACGCGACCTGGCAAAAGAGACGGGAACCGACGAGCAGGCAATGCGCCTGACGCTGCGCCAGGCGGCACAGCAGGGGATAATTACGGCGATCGTCAAAGATCGTTATTATCGCAATGATCGAATTGTCGAGTTTGCCAATATGATCCGTGATCTCGATCAGGAGTGTGGCTCGACCTGCGCGGCGGATTTCCGCGATCGCTTAGGCGTTGGCCGAAAACTGGCGATTCAAATTCTGGAATATTTTGACCGGATTGGCTTTACGCGTCGCCGTGGAAATGATCATTTATTACGTGACGCATTATTATTTCCCGAAAAATAAGGAAATGATTAATTCATAATAAATATGAATTAATACAAAATTCTTATTAATATTAAGGAAGCACGTTGTATTATGAATATAACGTGCTTTTTATTAAAAATATTTTAATAAACGGGAATGTCGATCATATTTTCGAATGAAAATACTTTGTAATCTGCCAGCCCTTTTTACTCTTCCAGGAGTGTTTTATGGCAGCTTCAACCTTTTTTATTCCTTCAGTGAATGTCATCGGTGCTGATTCATTGAATGATGCAATGAATATGATGGCAGAATATGGATTTCGCCGTACATTAATTGTTACTGACAATATGTTAACGAAATTAGGCATGGCGGGTGATGTGCAAAAAGCACTGGAAGAACGCAATATTTTTAGCGTTATTTATGATGGCACCCAGCCGAACCCAACCACGGAAAACGTCGCGGCAGGTTTGAAATTACTAAAAGAAAATAATTGTGATAGCGTGATTTCCTTAGGTGGTGGTTCTCCGCACGACTGCGCAAAAGGTATTGCGCTGGTGGCAGCCAACGGTGGTGATATTCGCGATTACGAAGGCGTTGATCGCTCTGCAAAACCGCAGTTGCCGATGATTGCCATCAATACCACTGCGGGCACTGCGTCTGAAATGACCCGTTTCTGCATCATCACCGACGAAGCGCGTCACATCAAAATGGCGATTGTGGATAAACACGTGACTCCGCTGCTTTCTGTCAATGACTCCTCGCTGATGATCGGTATGCCGAAATCACTGACTGCCGCTACCGGGATGGACGCCTTAACGCACGCCATCGAAGCGTATGTTTCTATTGCGGCAACGCCGATCACCGACGCTTGCGCATTGAAAGCAGTGACCATGATTGCCGAAAACCTGCCAGTAGCAGTAGAAGATGGCAGCAACGTTAAAGCGCGTGAAGCAATGGCCTACGCTCAGTTCCTCGCGGGTATGGCGTTCAACAATGCCTCTCTGGGGTATGTTCATGCGATGGCGCACCAGTTAGGCGGTTTCTACAACCTGCCGCACGGCGTATGCAATGCCGTTCTGCTGCCGCATGTTCAGGTGTTCAACAGCAAAGTTGCCGGTGCGCGTCTGCGTGACTGCGCGGCGGCAATGGGCGTGAACGTGACGGGTAAAAACGACGCGGAAGGTGCAGAAGCCTGCATTAACGCTATTCGTGAACTGGCGAAGAAAGTGAATATCCCTGCGGGTCTGCGTGACCTGAACGTAAAAGAGGAAGATTTTGCGGTGCTGGCGACCAATGCCCTGAAAGACGCCTGCGGTTTTACTAACCCGATTCAGGCAACTCACGAAGAAATTATGGCGATTTATCGCGCTGCGATGTAATCACCTTCCCGTAACGGCTGGCAAATTGTCAGCCGTTTTTTATCAACTATCTCTGTAATCCTAGCCCGTAAATTTGTGATTGCCGTCGTAAAGCTATCACCGGCTGGCGAAGATTTCACCAACCATGTCTACCCTTGTTATACCTCACACAGCAAGGAGACTACCATGACCAACAATCCCCCTTCAGCACAGATTAAGCCCGGCGAATATGGTTTCCCACTCAAGTTAAAAACCCGCTATGACAACTTTATCGGCGGCGAATGGGTCGCGCCCGCCGACGGCGAGTACTACCAGAACCTGACGCCAGTGACCGGGCAGCTTCTGTGCGAAGTGGCGTCTTCGGGCAAACGCGATATTGATCTGGCGCTGGATGCAGCCCATAAAGCGAAAGATAAATGGGCGCATACCTCGGTGCAGGATCGCGCGGCGATTCTGTTTAAGATTGCCGATCGGATGGAGCAAAATCTGGAACTGTTGGCGACGGCAGAAACCTGGGATAACGGCAAGCCCATTCGTGAAACCAGTGCTGCCGATGTGCCGCTGGCAATTGACCATTTCCGCTATTTCGCTTCGTGTATTCGGGCGCAGGAAGGCGGGATCAGTGAAGTGGATAGCGAAACCGTGGCTTATCACTTCCACGAACCGTTAGGTGTGGTGGGGCAAATTATCCCGTGGAACTTCCCGCTGTTGATGGCGAGTTGGAAAATGGCTCCGGCGCTGGCGGCGGGCAACTGTGTGGTGCTGAAACCGGCGCGACTCACTCCACTTTCGGTGCTGCTGCTGATGGAAATCGTGGGTGATTTACTGCCGCCAGGCGTAGTCAACGTGGTCAACGGCGCTGGTGGCGAAATTGGCGAATATCTGGCGACCTCAAAACGCATTGCTAAAGTGGCATTTACCGGCTCAACGGAAGTCGGTCAGCAGATTATGCAGTACGCTACCCAGAACATTATTCCGGTGACGCTGGAGCTGGGCGGTAAATCGCCAAATATATTCTTTGCTGATGTCATGGATGAAGAAGATGCTTTCTTCGACAAGGCGCTGGAGGGCTTTGCGCTGTTCGCCTTCAACCAGGGCGAAGTCTGTACCTGTCCGAGTCGTGCTTTAGTGCAGGAGTCTATCTACGAACGCTTTATGGAACGCGCCATCCGTCGTGTTGAAAGCATTCGTAGCGGTAACCCGCTCGACAGCGTGACGCAAATGGGCGCGCAGGTTTCTCACGGACAACTGGAAACCATCCTCAATTACATTGATATCGGTAAAAAAGAGGGTGCGGATGTGCTTACCGGCGGGCGGCGTAAGCTACTGGAAGGGGAACTGAAAGACGGCTACTACCTCGAACCGACGATCCTGTTTGGTCAGAATAATATGCGCGTCTTCCAGGAAGAGATTTTTGGCCCGGTGCTGGCGGTGACGACATTTAAGACGATGGACGAGGCGCTGGAGATTGCCAACGATACGCCATATGGCCTGGGCGCAGGCGTCTGGAGTCGTAACGGCAATCTGGCCTATAAGATGGGGCGCGGCATTCAGGCTGGGCGGGTGTGGACCAACTGTTATCACGCTTACCCGGCACATGCGGCGTTTGGCGGCTACAAGCAGTCGGGTATTGGGCGTGAAACCCATAAGATGATGCTGGAGCATTATCAGCAAACTAAGTGTCTGCTGGTGAGTTACTCGGATAAACCGTTGGGGCTGTTCTGATGTGAAAAACGGGTTGCATCGGGTATTCATTGCCTGATGCGACGCTTGCGCGTCTTATCATGCCTACATGGCTCATGCAATATATTGAATTTGCATGATTTTGTAGGCCGGATAAGGCGTTCACGCCGCATCCGGCATAAGCAACGCGCACGTTATCACTATCTGCGACGCTTGCGCGTCTTATCGGTTCAAATGTTTACGTCTTGAATAGCTGAATATTTATTGAACTAAATTGCGAGTATCCTCGCATCTTTTCAACAAGTTACTGCACACCATTATTCTTCTTCCGAGCGACATTCCTGAGTCAACTTTATCCACCTGACGGCCTATATAAATCGCGCTATCGTGATTGCTACCAAAACATCTGGCTCAGCGGGTGCAGGACTTTATTGGCGGGCAATGGCTGCTGGTAGATATCAATATGAATCAGTTCGAAGGTCGGGCTGAACGAATCAATATTACAATGCCGAAAGGGTTACTGAACAAGATTGATACCTACGTGCGCAATCATCCTGATTACGCCAGCAGAAGTGCGTTTCTGGCAGAAGCTGCCGGACGAGATTACCGACAGCCCAATGATCGATCGTTATGAGAGTTTTATGTTTGTCACTGGTGTGAGCTGGCGTTTTTAATTGACCAGGGAGATGTTGGATAAATTGCGTTAGCAAAATCTATATTAATCAGTTGTAATTACGGTGTCGGAGGGGTATCCGGCACCGCAATGGATTACGGCAGATAAAACACTTCTTGTAGCTCGCTACTGATCGGGCTGTTATTCGGATTAGCTGGCATAACGTCGGTCATATATTTCCACCAACGTTGGCAAACGTCAGTGCTGGCAACCGCATTCCAGCGTTCTTCAGATTCAATTTCCACGCTGGCAAACAGCAAATTTCGCGCTTTATCGAGATAGATAGCGTAGTTATGCGCGCCGTGAGATTTCAATACCGCTTCCAGTTCCGGCCAGATCGGGTTATGCCGACGTTGATACTCGTCGTGGGCGTCGGGGTTTACCTGCATAACAAAGGCTTTGCGGATCATGTTTACTCCTTACAGCGCCAGCGCGCTAGCCAGTGGCGTAACGCCGAAACGTTTGCCGAGGGCTATCAACTCCTCACGACCGATGGTCTGTTTCATGCCGCCCATCGAATACACTTTTACCAACACTTCCGCCGATTTTTCTGCGGTATCGATCAGGCCAAACGCTTCGTCCAGCGTCGGACCGCTGCCGAAGACGCCGTGGAATGGCCAGAGTACCAGTGAATGTTTTTGCATTTCTTGCGCGGTGGCCTGGCCGATTTCGTCCGTGCCTGGCACCATCCACGGCAGAATGCCGACACCATCCGGGAATACCACCAGGCACTCGGTGCTGCCTTCCCACAGTTGGCGGGTGAAAACCGCCGTGTCGTTTTCCAGCACATAGGTGAGGGCGATGAGGTTGGTGGCATGGCAGTGCATGATCACCCGATCTTTACCGTTGGTGGTTTTAATGCGTTCGCAGTGGGAGAGGAAATGAGCCGGAAGTTCGGAGGTCGGAACGGCTTCGTTGGTTAGTCCCCAGAGAATGTGGTATCCCGCACCGTCGCTGTCGACTTTTACGACGCCTAAATTGGCAGCGGGATCGAGCTGGACGTTACGGAAGAATTTGCCGGAACCGGTGACGATAAACGGTGTATTTGCCAGTAAAGGCATTGGCTGACTGAGCGGGATATAGCGCGGTTGTGGATGGAAATTGTCGTGATAAGGCGCGATATCGGCGTCATCCAGGCGCAGCGTCAGGTTGCCGCCGTTGCGCTCGTCCCAACCTTTCAGCCAGGCATCGGTGGTGGCTTTGATCATTCCCTGGACAAACCAGGACTGGGTAATGTTTTGCATGTTCTGTGTTCCTGTAAATTCGGTGTTGTCGGATGCACGACCTGTAGGCCGGATAAGGCACCTGTGCCGCATCCGGCACTCAATGCCTGATACGTCTTATCAGGCATATAACTGTTGCTGACCTGTAGATCGGATAAGTCACTTGTGCCGCATTCAGCGGTATTTACCCGCGTTGACGCAAAATCGTGTTTTCATAAGCCCGCACGCTTTCCAGCCACTCGCTACCCACTGGCGTATCATGACGCTGGCAATACATTTCCCATACCGCCTGCCACGGCAACGATTTCTGCTCTTCCAGCAACGCCAGTCGCGCGGTGTAATCGCCTGCCGCTTCCAGCTTGCGCAGTTCGGCTGTCGGTTCTAACAACGCACGCAGCAGAGCTTTTTTCATATTGCGTGTACCAATGACCCACGCGGCAATGCGGTTGATGGAGGCATCAAAGAAGTCGAGGCCGATATGTACCCGGTCAAACAGGTCATGACGGACGATCTCGCTGGCGATCGCCTGGGTTTCATCATCCAGCAGCACGACGTGATCGCTGTCCCAGCGTACCGGGCGGCTGACGTGCAGCAGCAACTGCGGCACATACAACATGGCGGCGGAAATCTTGTCGGAAATGACTTCAGTCGGGTGGAAGTGTCCGGCATCCAGGCACAGCGCAGTCTGGCGGCTGGTGGCATAACCCATATAAAACTCATTAGAGCCAACCGTATAGCTCTCCGCGCCAATGCCAAACAATTTGCTCTCTACGGCGTCGATATGGTGCGCCGGATCCAGCTTTTCGCTGATTACTTCATCCAGTGCTGCCAGCAAACGCTGGCGCGGGGCAAGGCGGTCAATGGTGATATCTTTCATGCCATCCGGGATCCAGATGTTCATCACTGATGGCGTGCCGAGTTGTTCGCCAAAATAGGCCGAAACGCGGCGGCTGGCCTTACAATGATCAATCCAGAACTGGCGAATGCGGTCGTCGGCATGTGAGAGCGTAAAGCCATCGGCGCTTAGCGGATGCGAGAAACAGGAAGGGTTAAAATCCAGACCGAGTTGATTAGCTTTCGCCCATTCAACCCAGTTTTTGAAGTGTTCAGGTTTGATTTGGTCACGCGAGACTGGCGTGTCTGACTCCAGATAGATCGCATGTAAATTAAGCCGTTTCGGCCCCGGAATCAGCCGCATAGCCTGTTCCAAATCGGCACGCAGCTCTTCGGCATTGCGCGCTTTTCCCGGGTAGTTGCCGGTGGCCTGAATCCCTCCAGTCAGCGAACCTTCCGGGTTTTCAAAACCAGAAACATCATCGCCCTGCCAGCAGTGCATTGAAACGGGTAAGCGATCAAGTTGGCGCAGTGCCTCCTCGACATCAATCCCTACCGCCGCGAAACGCTGTTTCGCCAGTTCCCAGGCCTGTTCCAGTTGAGTGGTCATGCGCAAAGCTCCTTAGTCTGTCGTGTAGAGCGAAACTGCGCCACATAGTGGGCAATTTCACTGTCAGGATTAGGGGTAAAGGTGGTCAGATTCGCAGTGGCGCTTACCACCTGACGGAAATCATCCACATTGTTGAGTTCATCCAGCGCCATTAACTGGATGCCGATATTGCCGAGCGTTGAAGCTTCTACAGGCCCGGCGATCACCCGAGTACCGCAGGCATCGGCGCACAACTGGTTGAGTAGTGCGTTCTGGCTGCCGCCGCCGACAATATGCAGTTGCGAGAAATCTTCACCGCGTAGCTGTGCCAGTTCATGCAGCACATCGGCATACAGCACTGCCAGACTGTCGAAAATACAGCGCGCCAGTTCAGCATCACTTTCTGGGATCGGTTGCGCCGTTTCCCGACACGCAGCCTGAATTTCGCTGCACATCGCGTCAGGATTAATAAAGCGATCGTCATTGGGATTGATGATGAAGCGGCAGGCCGGAAGCGCCTGTGTCGTAGCGATAAGTGCCGGGAGATCGTTGATTTGCCGCTCCTGAAGCACCCGCTGAAGCAGCCATAAGCCCATAATATTTTTCAGCACCCGATAGCGGCCTTCCGCACCGCCTTCATTGGTGATGTTGGCTGCCAGCGCCGCATCATTGGTGAATGGCGTCTGGCTTTCGAAGCCCATCAATGACCAGGTTCCGGAGGAGAGGTAAGCGGCGCGTGATCCGTTTAACGGCGAAGCGATAACCGCGCTGGCGGTATCATGGCTGGCAACGGCGACCACAGGAATTTCATTACCCTGCGGACAAATCCAGTGACCAATGACATTGCCCGGATGCGTCGGGCGGCCAAACCAGGCTTTGTTGGCACCGCTCCACGCCAGCAGGGAGTCATCCCAGTCATCGCTATTGATATTGACCAGTTGCGTGGTGGTGGCGTTTGTGTACTCCCAGTTCATCTTGCCGGTCAGGCGATAACTAAAGTAATCCGGCATTAGCAGAGCGTGAGCAATGTGTGGAATAAGTTCGGGTTGTTGCTCTGTCAGCGCACGTAGCTGATAGATCGTATTGAAGGGCAAAAACTGAATGCCGCTACGCTGATAAATATCGCGCTTTCCATATTGCTGTTGTGCCAGCGCCATCAGACCACTGGTGCGGCTATCTCGATAAGCAACAGGTAGACCCACGCGCTGACCGTGTTGGTCGAGTAGTACATAGTCCACGCCCCAGGTATCAATACCGATGCTATCGATACGAATCCCTTCCTCACAAACCTTGTTTAGCCCAAGGCGAATGGCGCTCTCCAGGCTATCCACATCCCAGGTGACATAGCCGTTCCGGTTATGCAGTCCATTGTTAAATCGGTGGATTTCACGAAGCGTCAGGCTGCGACATTCACGGGAGTAACGCGCCAGCATCACGCGCCCACTGGATGCGCCGAGATCGACGGCGACACAATTGCGAAAGGTCATAATGTGATCCTGCTGAATTTCATTACGACCAGTCTAAAAAGCGCCCGAGTTCGCTACCTTCTTGTTACTGACAGGAAAATACACCACTGGCAACCAGGGAAAGATGAACGTGATAGCGTTCACAATTTTCTGAATTGTGGTGGTGTGATGTTTGCCGCATTTCCTGAAAATTCACGCTGTATCTTGAAAAATAGACATTTTTTACGAGTTTTGCCGTCAAAAATTTAAGGTAAGAACCAAACCGCTTGATTACTATTCCGCCATGTTGATGACATCAGGAGGCCAGTATGACCGTATTACAAAGTGTGGATTTTTTTCCGTCTGGTCACGCGTCCGTGGCGATAGAACCCCGGCTTCCGCAAGCTGATTTCCCTGAGCATCACCATGATTTTCATGAGATTGTGATTGTTGAATATGGCACGGGTATCCACATTTTCAATGGGCAGCCTTATACCATCTCCGGTGGCACAATCTGCTTCGTACGCGATCATGATCGGCATTTATACGAACATACGGACAATCTGTGTTTGACCAATGTGCTGTATCGCTCACCGGATCGATTTCAGTTTCTCGCCGGGCTGCATCAGCTTCTTCCGCAAGAGCTGGACGGGCAATATCCGTCTCACTGGCGCGTGAGCCAAAGCGTATTGCAGCAGGTGCGGCAACTGGTTTCGCAACTGGAACAGCATGAAAGGGCGAGTGATTTACCCTCGAAAGCCAGTCGCGAGATTTTGTTTATGCAATTACTGCTCTTGCTGCGTAAAAACAGTTTGCAGGAGAGTATGGAAAGTCGTGAATCACGTCTGAACTTGCTCCTGGCCTGGCTGGAGGAGCATTTTGCCGACGAGGTGAATTGGGAAACGGTGGCGGATAAGTTTTCTCTGTCACTACGCACTTTGCATCGTCAGCTAAAACAGCAAACCGGTTTGACTCCCCAGCGTTACCTTAACCGTTTACGGTTGGTGAAGGCGCGTCATCTGTTACGTCATAGCGAGGCCAGCGTGACCGAAATCGCATATCGCTGCGGGTTCAGCGACAGTAACCACTTTTCGACGCTGTTTCGCCGTGAGTTTAACTGGTCACCGCGTGATATTCGCCAGGGGCGGGATAGTTTTCTGCAATAACGCGAATCTTCTCAACGTATTTCCACGCCAGATTATGAATAATCAAATGCGTTTTCTGGCTGAGGTGGCACGGTGGTTCATCAGTTAATCCTTCGCAAAAAAGATTTTTTTGCCAGCGAACAGCAGGCGGTCGCTGTTGCTGACCGTTATCCGCAGGATGTCTTTGCCGAACATACACATGATTTTTGTGAACTGGTGATCGTCTGGCGCGGTAATGGTCTGCATGTGCTCAACGATCGCCCTTATCGCATTACCCGTGGCGATCTCTTTTATATTCACGCTGATGATAAACACTCCTACGCTTCCGTTAACGATCTGGTGTTGCAGAACATTATTTATTGTCCGGAGCGACTGACGCTTAGTCTTGACTGGCAGGGGGCGATTCCGGGATTTAACGCCAGCGCAGGACAATCACACTGGCGTTTATGTAGCGTAGGCATGGCACAGGCGCGGCAGGTTATCGGTCAGCTTGAGCACGAAAGCAGTCAGCATGCACCGTTCGCCAACGAGATGGCGGAGTTACTGTTTGGGCAGTTGGTGATGCTTTTGAAGCGTCATCGTTACACCAGTGATTCGTTGCCGCCAACATCCAGCGAAACGTTGCTGGATAAGCTGATTACCCGGCTGGCGGCCAGCCTGAAAAGTCCCTTTGCGCTGGATAAATTTTGTGATGAGGCATCGTGCAGTGAACGCGTCCTGCGTCAGCAATTTCGCCAGCAGACCGGCATGACCATCAATCAATATCTGCGGCAGGTCAGAGTGTGCCATGCGCAATATCTTCTCCAGCATAGCCGCCTGTTAATCAGTGATATCTCGACAGAATGTGGCTTTGAAGACAGCAACTACTTTTCGGTGGTGTTTACCCGGGAAACCGGGATGACGCCCAGCCAGTGGCGTCATCTCTGTTCCCAGAAAGATTAATTCGCCATGCCCATACCAACGATGTTGGCGGCGACAATAATCACCACACAGCCGAGGCTCAACACCGTTACCGGACGGCGACCCGCATTGTTCCACTCTTTCAGAACCAGACCGACGATACCGCCGCACAGAACGTAGAAACTCATATGCAGCATCCAACTGATGTAGTCATATTGCGCCGGAATGCGGGCGTGACCCCAGGCATAGAAAAAGAATTGCAGATACCACATCAAACCGCCCAGCGCCGAGAGCAATATGTTGTGAATGATCAGCGGTTTTGCCAGCGAGAAGTCGGCTTTTAGCGACAAATCTTTCACTTTTGCCAGACGAATAAAACAGAAACCGAGGTTAATAATCGCGCCGCCGCCCATGATGACAACATAGCTTGGCAGAGCGACATACAATGGATCAACACCCAACGCGGCAGCCGCTTCATGCATTGGTTTTGCGGCGTTCATCGCAAAGGACATCCCTGCAGAGAAAATGCCGCACATCACCGCCAGTACCAGCCCTTTTTTCAGGTTGAACTCTTCGGCTTTAATGCCCATTTTGCGCTCTTTCAATTGCCCTGCGCGGGTCACAATTCCCACGCCAATCAGCGCTACCAGCACGCCGAGCAACGTCATTCGCCCACCGTCGGTATTAATTAACACATCGAAATTGCCGTTGATAATTGGCGTCATCAGTGTACCGACGATCAACGTAATGCCAATGGCGATACCTATCCCCATCGACATGCCGAGATAACGCATGGTCAGGCCGTAGTTGATATTACCAATCCCCCACATTGCGCCAAACAAAAATACCGGCAGCAAGGTAGAGAGGCTGAACGAGCTATAATATGCCCAGAAATCAGGTGGTAGCATGGCGCTGATAGCCCACGGCAGAATAATCCACGAGACAATTCCACCGACTGACCACATGGTTTCCCATGACCATTTTTTTACTTTTTTGAACGGAGCGTAAAAACAGGCTGCACTGGCCGCGCCGATCAAATGCCAAAAAATCCCCATCGTAATCGCGTTACTCATTTTCTTATCCTCATCATTTTTCGTCGCGTCACATCTCCGACGAGATGAGTGTAAAAATCGTGCTGTCGATTAACCTTTCGCCTGTTGCCGCCGTTGCCGATTTACTGGCAATCACGGCATTAAGTGGGTGATTTGGCTCACATCTCTGGCATTTTCCTGCAAAACCATATCCTTACGAAAAGTACGGCATTGATAATCATTTTCAATATCATTTAATTAACTATAATGAACCAACTGCTTACGCGGCATTAACAATCGGCCGCCCGACAATACTGGAGATGAATATGAGCTACACCCTGCCATCCCTGCCGTATGCTTACGATGCCCTGGAACCGCACTTCGATAAGCAGACCATGGAAATCCACCACACCAAACACCATCAGGCCTACGTCAACAACGCTAACGCGGCGCTGGAAAGCCTGCCAGAATTTGCCAACCTGCCGGTTGAAGAGCTGATCACTAAGCTGGATCAACTGCCAGCAGACAAGAAAACCGTTTTGCGCAACAACGCAGGCGGCCATGCTAACCACAGCCTGTTCTGGAAAGGCCTGAAAAAAGGCACCACCCTGCAGGGCGATCTGAAAGCGGCTATCGAACGTGATTTCGGTTCCGTTGATAACTTCAAAGCAGAATTTGAGAAAGCGGCAGCTTCCCGCTTTGGTTCCGGCTGGGCATGGCTGGTGCTGAAAGGCGATAAACTGGCGGTGGTTTCTACTGCTAACCAGGACTCCCCGCTGATGGGCGAAGCTATCTCTGGCGCTTCCGGCTTCCCTGTTCTGGGTCTGGATGTGTGGGAACACGCTTACTACCTGAAATTCCAGAACCGCCGTCCGGACTACATTAAAGAGTTCTGGAACGTGGTGAACTGGGACGAAGCAGCGGCACGTTTCGCCGCGAAAAAATAATCGCATATTGCCTGCTGCAATGAGGCGTTAACGCCATTTGCCAGCATAAAAAACAAACCATCGCAGATAGCGGTGGTTTTTTTGTGATCAATTTCAAAATAAAAACAATGATCCTATAAAAATAAAACAACGTTTCAATTGGTGTGGTTTTGATCACTTTTATTGCTCTGTTGAATGTCTATCTTCGTTTCCATCAACACTGATGCACCGTGAAGGACGTATGCATCAGCCTATAAAAATATGCCGATAGGTGATGAAAATGCAGATAAAACGCACGATAGAGAAAATCCCAGGGGGGATGATGCTCATCCCGTTGTTCCTTGGCGCACTGTGTCACACCTTCTCGCCAGGGGCGGGAAAATACTTTGGCTCATTCACTAACGGGATGATTACCGGCACGGTGCCGATTCTGGCGGTGTGGTTTTTCTGCATGGGGGCGTCGATCAAATTAAGCGCGACGGGAACGGTGTTGCGTAAATCCGGCACGTTGGTGGTAACCAAAATTGCTGTTGCATGGGTGGTTGCGGCAATTGCCTCGCGCATTATTCCCGAACATGGCGTTGAAGTCGGATTCTTTGCCGGACTTTCAACGCTGGCGCTGGTGGCGGCAATGGATATGACCAACGGCGGGCTTTACGCTTCGATCATGCAACAGTATGGCACCAAAGAAGAGGCCGGAGCGTTTGTGTTGATGTCGCTGGAGTCCGGGCCGCTCATGACGATGATTATTCTGGGAACCGCCGGAATTGCCTCGTTCGAACCGCATGTTTTTGTCGGTGCGGTATTACCGTTCCTCGTAGGCTTTGCGTTAGGGAATCTTGACCCTGAGTTGCGAGAATTTTTCAGCAAAGCAGTCCAGACGCTGATCCCGTTCTTTGCCTTTGCATTGGGCAATACCATTGATTTAACCGTGATTGCTCAGACTGGTTTGCTGGGGATCTTGCTGGGTGTGGCGGTGATTGTCGTGACCGGTATTCCATTGATTATTGCTGATAAGTTGATTGGTGGTGGCGATGGTACTGCCGGAATTGCGGCTTCCAGTTCTGCCGGTGCTGCGGTGGCTACGCCGGTACTGATTGCAGAAATGATCCCGGCCTTTAAACCTATGGCTCCAGCAGCAACCTCACTGGTGGCAACGTCGGTGATTGTGACTTCGATTCTGGTGCCGATTTTGACTTCTGTCTGGTCGCGTAAAGTTAAAGCCAGAGTGGCGAAGATCGAAATATTAGGTGCGGTGAAATAATCCCCCATCCATTTAAATCAAGGGGCCGGATGGTTTGTCGTCATCCGGCTTCTTGCGTTATCTGACAAAGACCTCGTCAATTGTTCGACATTCACTTTCGCTTAACTCGCCACCCGCATTGCGTGATACTCCAGTGCAATAACCAAACTTACGCGATACCACCGTCTTGATAGTAGTGACAAAATCCTCACCAATGGCGTAGATGGACATATAAGTGCCAATCTGTTGCTGAATCTCTTGTAAAGCCGCCAGGTCGCCGCGTTTGAAGGCTTCACGGGCTTCGACAAACAGTTCCGGCATAACGTTGTTCAGGCCGGATATTATCCCCGCGCCACCGGCTAGCAGATTAGGAATGTAATACTCGTCATAGCCCGAAAGTACAGCAAAATCAGAACGAACAGACTGTGTTGCCTGAATCATGCTGCGGGTGTGTGACTGGCAATCGACAGTGTCTTTAATCCCGGCAAAGTGAGGAAATTCACTCGCCAGCGTGGCGACCAGGTCTGGGGTTAAATCACAACCGGTCCGCGCCGGGAAGTTATATGCGAACCATTTTCCCCGTAACTCGCGACCCAGATGGCGGAAATAGCTTAATAATTGCTTCGCCGTCTGGCCGTAGTAGTAAGGCGGCAGGATCATCACTGCATCATAGCCTGTGCGATACGCTTCTTGTGCCATCACCAGTACATCGTGAGTGCAGGTGGAAGAAACGTTAGCGACCATTTTTAATGTGCTCATGGTACGCGCCTCGCGGATAAGCATGAGTCTCTCTTCGAGGGTGAAAGAGGCAAATTCACCAATGCTGCCCATCAGCAATATCACATCAATGTTGGCTTCCGTTAATCGCTGCAGATGTCGCTTCAGCCCGTTAAGATCCACATTACCGTCTTTATCCATTGGCGTAATGGAAGGACACCAGACGCCAGAAAACTGTGTTTGCTCGGTCACGTTGAACACTCCTTATAATGAAATGGCGTTTCAAATTCATCTCATTGATAACATTTCTAAGGCGTCATCATGTGAACCGTGCTCTCATTTTGCGCGCCTGACGTAAAATAAATATGGTCTAATGGGGAAATTTCTCGGTGGAGAGGGAACAGATGCGATATCCAGTTGATGTATACGCAGGCAAGGTTCGGGAATATCCGGAAAGCCGTCCAAGTGCGATTGCGAAAATCCAGGTCGATGGCGAGTTGATGTTGACAGAGCTGGGGCTGGAAGGTGACGAGCAGGCAGAGAAGAAAATTCATGGCGGACCAGACAGAGCGCTGTGTCACTATCCTCGTGAACATTATCTTTATTGGGCGCGGGAATTTCCGGAACAGGCGGATTTGTTTGTTGCGCCTGCGTTTGGTGAAAACCTCTCAACCGACGGTCTGACGGAAAGCAATGTTTATATTGGCGATATTTTCCGCTGGGGCGAGGCTTTGATTCAGGTTACCCAACCGCGGTCACCGTGCTTTAAACTCAATTATCATTTTGACATCAGCGATATGGCGCAGTTGATGCAAAATGCCGGAAAAACTGGCTGGTTATATAGCGTGATTGCGCCGGGGTTGATATCTGCAGATGCGCCGCTGGAGTTGGTTTCCCGCGTCAGTGATGTCACCGTGCAGGAGGCAATAGCCATTGCTTGGCATATGCCGTTTGATGATGAGCAGTATCACCGTTTACTCTCCGCTGCCGGGCTGTCGAAAAGCTGGACGCGGACGATGCAGAAGCGCCGACTTAGCGGCAAGATTGAAGATTTTTCGCGGCGTTTGTGGGGAAAATAAAAAGCGGAGAGTAGGCCTGATAAGACGCAACCAGCGTCGCATCAGGCATCCGCTCAAATGCCGGATGCGGCGTAAACGCCTTATCCGGCTTATAAAAGCTGCCTGCGCGGTGTTTAGCTCCGCTTATACAGCGGCAGCCAAATTACCAGCCGTAAACCGCCCAGCGGACTGTCTTCAGCTTTCACCCAACCACGGTGCTGCTGGATGGCGGTTTCGACAATCGCCAGCCCCAGACCCGTACCGCCAGATTCACGATCGCGCGCTTCATCGGTGCGATAAAACGGACGGAAAATCTGTTCGCGATCTTCCGGGCTAACGCCAGGACCATCGTCATCCACCGTAATGGTGATACCGTCTTTATCTACCGCGAAGCCCACTTCAATCTTCGTATGGGAATAACGCAGGGCATTACGGACAATGTTTTCCAGCGCACTTTCCAGGGCATTTGGGTTGCCGTACAGCGGCCACGGCCCTGGCGGGAAGTTAACGGTAAACGACTTGCCCATCTGCTCCGCTTCGAACGCTGCGTTATCCAGCACTTCGCTCCACAACTGGTTGGCTTTGATGGTCTCGCTTACCAGCACGTTTTTCTGCTGATTACGTGACATCACCAACAGGTCGTTGATCATGCTGTCCAGACGTTGTGCTTCGGTTTCAATGCGCTCCAGTTCCTTACTTTCGCCACTACGACGGCGTAGTAACGCCGTACCCAGTTGCAGACGCGTCAGCGGCGTGCGCAGCTCGTGAGAGATATCAGAAAGCAGGCGCTGCTGGGAGGTCATCATGCGTTCCAGCGCAGTCACCATCTGGTTAAAACTGGCACCTGCGGCAAGAAATTCTTGTGGCCCCGCTTCCAGTTCCGGGTGCTGACGTAAGTTCCCCTGAGCGACTTCATCGGCAGCGTTTTTCAGCTTGCGCGCCGGTTTTGCCAGACTCCAGGCCAACCACAACAGCAACGGCGTACTGACCAACATGGTGACAATTAACAGTAATAGCGGGCGGTCAAACAGTAAGTTGATGAAATCGGATTGAGAACTGCTGGCCGGGCGAATCAGATAGAGCTGGTAATTATCTTCACCGTCGCGCACAGAGAACGGCCCGACCAGTTCCACGCGACCATACTTTTTCTTCTGCGGGTGATCGGCGTTATCCGCCTGACCAATAAAGTTGCGAATGATCTGCATTTCGCTGCGTTCAGCACCGATCACGCGGCCTTCGGTGGTTACCAGTAATAAACGCTGACCAGGTGGTGCCCATTTATCAATGGCACGGAACAGGCGACGCCACCACATTAAATCGTTGGGGGGATCGTTCGCCAGTTCCGCTTCGACATGCTGCTCAATCATCAGCCCCTGACGCTGTTCGCTATCCAGAAGCTCGGTCATCTGGCGTGAATCGAGCTTGGGTAACATCAAAACCAGCATCAACACCAGCGCCAGCGTCAGCCAGAAGATGGCGAAGATGCGCGCGGTTAAACTGCCTATCATGAAGCAGAAACCATCAGATAGCCGCGACCACGCAACGTTTTAAACCACGGATGCCCGTCTTTGCGATCCGGCAGCTTACGGCGCAGGTTGGAGATGTGCATATCGATAGCACGGTCGAAAGGCGTCAGGCGTTTGCCCAGCACTTCCTGGCTTAAATGCTCACGAGAAACTACCTGGCCCAGATGCTGCGCCAGCAAATAGAGCAGGGTAAATTCAGTACCGGTTAACTCCAGCGTTTGTCCGTCGAAGCTGGCTTCCTGACGACCTGGATTCAGCACTAACGCATCTACTTCCAGCGTCGGTGAACCGTTGTCGCTATTTTGCTGTTGCTCGCTCCAGTGCGAACGGCGCAGGATCGCGCGAATACGTGCAACCAGCTCACGATCATTAAACGGTTTCGGGAGATAGTCATCCGCGCCCAGCTCAAGGCCAAGAACGCGATCAAGTTCACTGCCGCGCGCTGTTAACATAATGACAGGCGTCTGGTGTGTCTGGCGAAGTGCCTTCAATGTATCGATACCATTTTTCTTCGGCATCATCACATCAAGCAAAAGTAAATCAATGCTGTCGTCCAGAAGATCAAGCGCCTGTTCTCCATCATGGGCAACAATCACGTCGAAACCTTCCATCTCGAGCAGTTCCTTTAACAGGGACGTTAGCTCTCGGTCATCATCAACTAACAAGATTTTATTCATTCTTTAATTACCTCCGAGGCAGAAATTACGTCATCAGACGTCGCTAATCCATGACTTTACGTTGTTTTACACCCCCTGACGCATGTTTGCAGCCTGAATCGTAAACTCTCTATCGTTGAATCGCGACAGAAAGATTTTGGGAGCAAATGATGCGCATAGTTACCGTTGCCGTCATGGCCTCAACGCTGGCAGTCAGTTCACTAAGCCACGCTGCTGAAGTCGGTTCAGGCGATAACTGGCATCCGGGCGAAGAACTTGCGCAGCGCAGTACGCAGAGCCATATGTTCGACGGCATAAGTTTAACCGAACATCAGCGTCAGCAGATGCGAGATCTTATGCAACAGGCCCGGCACGAACAGCCTCCTGTTAATGTTAGCGAAGGGAGACAATGCATCGCCTTGTCACCGCAGAAAATTTTGATGAAAACGCTGTGCGCTCTCAGGCAGAAAAAATGGCGAAAGAGCAGATCGCTCGCCAGGTTGAGATGGCTAAAGTCCGCAACCAAATGTATCACCTGTTAACGCCGGAGCAGCAAGCGGTTTTAAACGAGAAACATCAACAGCGAATGGAGCAGTTGCGCGACGTGACGCAATGGCAAAAAAGTTCATCGTTGAAGCTATTGAGTAGTAGCAACTCACGTTCCCAGTAGTAAACCCTGTTTTCCTTGCCATAGACACCATCCCTGTCTTCCCCCACATGATGTGGGGGTTTTTTTTATCAATCACTTACATCGGTTTCCGTAAGAAAACAGCAACTTAAGAAAACCTATAAGGGACTGGAAGGGCTACAAAGTTCTGAGAGTGTGGACACTATGTGGACACTCAGAAGGGAAATTTATAACGTCACTCCGCCTTTTAGAGGATTCAGCGCGACGGCATTTTGCAGGTAGTCAGGCGCAAGGTGCGCATAGGCCATCGTCTGCTGAATGCTCGCATGTCCCAGAATCTGTTGCAGTGCAATTATATTGCCCCCATTCATCATGAAATGGCTTGCGAATGTATGCCGCAGGATGTGGGTTGCCTGATTGGGTGGTATATCAGGTTTCACTCTGCGTAAAATCCCGCAAAACTTCTCATAATCAACTTTGAATAATTTGGCGCTGGCCTCCTCTTTAACTTTTTTCTCCAGTTCCTCAGAAATCGGCACGGTTCGCTTTTTACCGTTTTTGGTTTTCAGGAAGGTAACCCTGCAATTTGTAATCTGTGCTGGTTTTAGCGTGGCAACTTCCGTCCATCTTCCTCCGGTGCTCAGACATAAAAGCGCGACAAGTAAGTCATCGCCAGCCAAAACATTTAACAGTTTTTCGATTTCTGCTTTTTCCAGGAACGTCATTTCAGGGTTGGCCTCCGCCAGTGGCGGCAGTCCGTGAATTGGGTGTTGCCCCGAAAATTCATCCAATTGAATTAATTTTGTGAACATGCCGGATAATCGGTACATGTCACGGTTTATCGTTGCGGCACTGATACCATCACGTAGTCGCATGGAACGATAATCCATCAAAGCCCTTTTGCTCATCCGACTCACTGGTATATCACCTATGCCGCTGATGGTTTTGAGCAGATGATTAAACTCTTTTGTTCCATGCTCGTGGTTTTGCCCGTGATATTTCCACCAGATGTCCAGCAACTCACTCAAAGTTCGGCGATCTGTTCGCTGACCTGCCCATTCTTTCTGGCTGGCGTAGGCGATTGTGTATCGCTCAAATGCTACAGCCTCAGCTTTTCTTTCAAATTTCCTGCGGATGCGTTTTCCGTCGCGACCGCGAGGTCTAATGTCCACTTCATAGCGTCCATCATCGAGCTTCTTAATTGACATAAGAAAGCCCTCTGACGCTGTATTCACCATCTTGGTAACAAATGGTGAAAATGTAATGTTTATAGAGTGTTAACCAGTCTGTTTCTCGGAGTGGTCTGATTCTGTTGGTTTTTGCCCAATGTGTGCGAGAGCCGGTGCGATCTGACCAGCTTGTGGTGACGTATCACCAGTCATTAACCAGAGCGTATATTTTTTAAATAAAGGTGTATTTGTGACTCGCATAACGATGCTGAGACCTGGGTCTTTATGCCCACTTTCGTAATTTTTGACTGTTCCTAGAGCTATCCCGCTAATTTCGCTGAATTTCGCCTGTGTTAAGCCTTCTGCTTTCCTAATCGCTTTCAGTTTTTCGAATGTCTGCATTTGACAGTAACCTATTGGTGACTTATATTCCCGTCAAAAGGTTGTGTATTGGTGACCTTTTGAGTGTGTCAGCCAGTCCCTAGAAAGGACAGGGGCGACCTAGAAGGGACTGGATCTAATAAGGGTAACACGAAAGCAAAAAGGGCTAATCAATGGAAATCAATGACTATGTGATTCAGTACCCGCTTGATGCGGTACATACGGTTAAATTTGCAGAGTTACTTGGTAAGCCAGAAACGGCTGTAGTCAAGATGGTAAAAGAGAATAAATTGCCAGTTATTGAGCTTCGTGATCCAAGTAAGCCGAACGCTCGTGTCGGTGAGAAGTGGGTTTTCATTCCAGAGTTTAATCGCGCTGTACGAGAGGCGTTTTATAACCGACCGGTTGAACAGCGTGATGCATGGCTTTTGTGGATGGGGTTGTGATTATGAGTGAACCGCGTTGTATTGCTCAGTTATTGCGTAACGAAAGCCCCAGGGCGATTGATTTCACCATCACCCACGGGAAGGGTCGCAAAGGAATCATTATCCGCACTAAAAAACAGAGTCCGTTAAAGAAGGCTCTGACCTTTCTGAAAAGCCGGAGGGTCTGGAAATGACAGTGATGACACTTAATCTCGTCGAAAAACAGCCAGCAGCTATGCGCCGGATAATTGGCAAGCATCTGGCCGTCCCTCGCTGGCAGGAGACATGTGATTATTATAATCAGATGATGGAACGCGAACGGCTAACGGTTTGCTTTCATGCGCAGTTAAAACAGCGTCACGCAACGATGCGTTTTGAAGAAATGAACGACGTCGAACGTGAACGACTGGTATGTGCAATTGATGAATTGCGTGGGGCATTCTCAAAACGCCGTCAGGTTGGCGCAAGTGAGTATGCATATATTAGTTTTTTAACAGTCAGTCAGCGTCGCACTTTATTTATGCACGCACGACTGACAGAAAAAGAATTTAACCAGCCATACTGGCGAATTAATGAAGAATCATGTTACTGGCGTGATGCTTTATTCCGTGCATTACGTGAATTATTCAGTCTGTTTGAGTATGCACCGACAATTCTGACGTCGGTAAAACCAGAGCAATATCTGCATTAAGTAATTAACCAGAGTTTTTAACGCACTTAATTGTGCGGGGCTTCTTTTTGCCTGGAGAAAGTCATGCATACAGTTTCTGAAAATCAGTGCGGTAAATACGCATTACTGCTGCAACAGGCCAGAACCGAAGCACAGGCCGACGCAGCGACGCGCTTTTCTTCTCATCTTGACGCCATGATTCGCCACATCACAAAGGCGGAGTTATCCCGCGTGGAGATAGTCGAGCTGCTCAGTCAGGAGTCGGAAAAATTTCACAACATCGGATTGTCTCGCGGGGAGGTGCTTTGATGTCCTGTTCTCGTTCAGTTGTATTACTGAATAACGCCTTAAAAATCGCCGTTATGGAGAATGGCGATTTGTCTCTTATTCAACTTAGGTTTGATAAAGAAAAACGCGAAATAACTGAATCTGTTTTCGCGATTTATCAGAACGAATTAAACCTCCTGTCTGATGTGGTCAATTTACTTGTTAAACGTGCTGTATTTCACAAGCAAATTTCCTCCGTGGATGAACTGACAAAATTAACGACAGAAATCGCCCAGCTATTGCGCTGATGAATTTAAGAAACTGAACGATAAAAGGAGCTGGTAATGTCGGACAACGTAGATTTTATTCAGGAACAACAGGCTGAATTACTGGAGCGCCAGATTAACGTGGCAAGGGTAAAACATTGCGGTGCTTCTGCGCTGGTTTGCGAAGAGTGTGACGCGCCAATACCTGCTGCCCGTCGTGCGGCTTATCCGTCAGCCACGCGTTGTGTTTCCTGTCAGTCAGTCTTTGAAGCAAAAAACAAACATTACCGGAGAACGGCATGAGTATTCGTATTGAAATTGGCGAACGTTATGTCGTTACCAGTGACAGCTTTCAGTTTATTCTCCACGAGAAAAAGAGAGCTGAAAGCGGTAAAAACGCCGGTCAGGAATGGCTGGCGGTGGTTGGTTATTACCCGAAATTAAGCCAGCTCGTTTCCGGCCTGATGCATCACGATATTCTGACCGGAAGCGCAAAGTCTTTTGCTGATTTAAACGCGCAGGTTGAGCAACTCAGCAAGCGTTGTTCAGAGGCTTTTGGCTCATATGGCCGTTAAAGCCTCCGGGCGTTTTGTCCCTCCGTCAGCATTTGCCGCAGGCACCGGTAAGGCGTTTACCGGTGCTTATGCATGGAACGCGCCACGCGAGGCCGTCGGGCGCGAAAGACCCCTTACACGTGACGAGATGCGTCAGGTGCAAGGTGTTTTATCCACGATTAACCGCCTGCCTTACTTTTTGCGCTCGCTGTTTACTTCACGCTATGACTACATCCGGCGCAATAAAAGCCCGGTGCACGGGTTTTATTTCCTCACATCCACTTTTCAGCGTCGTTTATGGCCGCGCATTGAGCGTGTGAATCAGCGCCATGAAATGAACACCGACGCGTCGTTGCTGTTTCTGGCAGAGCGTGACCACTATGCGCGCCTGCCGGGAATGAATGACAAGGAGCTGAAAAAGTTTGCCGCCCGTATCTCATCACAGCTTTTCATGATGTATGAGGAACTCTGCGATGCCTGGGTGGATGCGCATGGCGAAAAAGAATCGCTGTTTACGGATGAGGCGCAGGCACATCTGTATGGTCATGTTGCTGGCGCTGCACGTGCTTTCAATATTTCCCCTCTCTACTGGAAAAAATACCGTAAAGGGCAGATGACCACGAGGCAGGCATATTCTGCCATTGCCCGTCTGTTTAACGATGAGTGGTGGATTAGTCAGCTTAAAGGCCAGCGTATGCGCTGGCATGAGGCGTTACTGATTGCTGTCGGGGAGGTCAATAAAGACCGTTCTCCTTATGCCAGTAAACATGCCATTCGTGATGTGCGTGCGCGCCGCCAGGCAAATCTGGAGTTTCTTAAATCGTGTGACCTTGAAAACAGGGAAACCGGCGAGCGCATCGACCTTATCAGTAAGGTGATGGGCAGTATTTCTAATCCTGAAATTCGCCGGATGGAGCTGATGAACACCATTGCCGGTATTGAGCGTTACGCCGCTGCAGAGGGTGATGTGGGGATGTTTATCACGCTGACCGCGCCGTCAAAGTATCACCCGACACGTCAGGTCGGAAAAGGCGAAAGTAAAACCGTGCAGCTTAATCACGGCTGGAACGATGAGGCATTTAATCCAAAGGATGCGCAGCGTTATCTCTGCCGTATCTGGAGCCTGATGCGCACGGCATTCAAGGATAATGATTTACAGGTCTACGGTTTGCGTGTCGTCGAGCCACACCACGACGGAACGCCGCACTGGCATATGATGCTTTTTTGTAATCCACGCCAGCGTAACCAGATTATCGAAATCATGCGTCGCTATGCGCTCAAAGAGGATGGCGACGAAAGAGGAGCCGCGCGAAACCGTTTTCAGGCAAAACATCTTAACCGGGGCGGTGCTGCGGGGTATATCGCGAAATACATCTCAAAAAATATCGACGGCTATGCACTGGATGGGCTGCTCGATAACGATACCGGCAGGCCGCTGAAAGATACTGCCGCGGCTGTTACCGCATGGGCGTCAACGTGGCGTATTCCGCAATTTAAAACGGTTGGCCTGCCGACAATGGGGGCTTACCGTGAACTACGCAAATTGCCTCGCGGCGTCAGCATTGCTGATGAGTTTGACGAGCGCGTCGAGGCTGCACGCGCCGCCGCAGACAGTGGTGATTTTGCGCTGTATATCAGCGCGCAGGGCGGGGCAAATGTCCCGCGCGATTGTCAGACTGTCAGGGTCGCCCGTAGTCCGTCGGATGACGTTAACGAGTACGAGGAAGAAGTCGAGAGAGTGGTCGGCATTTACGCGCCGCATCTCGGCGCGCGTCATATTCATATCACCAGAACCACGGACTGGCGCATTGTGCCGAAAGTGCCGGTCGTTGAGCCTTTGACTTTAAAAAGCGGCATCGCCGCGCCTCGGAGTCCTGTCAATAACTGTGGAAAGCTCACCGGTGGTGATACTTCGTTACCGGCTCCCACACCTTCTGAACACGCCGCAGCAGTGCTTAATCTGGTTGATGATGGTGTTATCGAATGGAATGACCCGGAGGTCGTGAGGGCGCTCAGGGGCGCATTAAAACACGACCTGAGAACACCAAACCGTCAGCAAAGAAACGGAAGCCCGTTAAAACCACATGAAATTGCACCATCGGCCAGACTGACCCGGTCGGAAAGAATGCAAATTACCCGTATCCGCGTTGACCTTGCTCAGAACGGTATCAGGCCGCAGCGATGGGAGCTTGAGGCGCTGGCGCGTGGCGCGACCGTAAATTATGACGGGAAAAAATTCACGTATCCGGTCGCTGATGAGTGGCCGGGATTCTCAACAGTAATGGAGTGGAGATGATGGCAAAAATTCACGAGGTAAAGCTGCACGCAAAATATTTCGACCTTGTGCTGGAAGGAAAGAAACGCGCAGAGTTTCGGAAAAATGACCGTAATTATGAGCACGGGGACACGTTGATTTTGCATGAATGGGTGCAGGGTGTGTATACGGGGCGAAAGGTTGAAGCCCGGATAACAGATGTTACTGACCTGTCAGACTGGCTGGAAGATTATGTCTTGCTAAGTATTGAGCTGCTTAATACAGGCGCATATGAGATTGTGAACTGGAAAGAACTTAGTGAGCGTGGTCTGGTATTCAGAATTAATCATGAAATTATGCATCAGCTCGGCCTTGCTGTTATGTATGAACCAGAGACGGGGATGTCTGGCGGGGCAATGGTTGCCACGGATGGAGCATGGAACTATTCAGATGAACAGATGGAGCGTGCACAGCAAAACGGGTGGCTTGGATAATGCACAGAATACCAGGCGAGATACCGCACCATAAAACTAAAAATATCAAGCTGATGGCTATTGTTCAGCGTTTACAGCGGATTATGGTCAACGAAAATATGACGCCCGATGAGCTGGTCGGGTGTGCCGAAATAGTCCGGGATAATTACGGGCGGTTTAATCATATCGGTCAATCAAGAGTTACGCCACCACCACGCAGACGATAGAGAACGCCGCCAGTCGTGAAACTTGTTTTCAGGGCTGGCGGGGTTGAACAACGAGCGAAGCGAGGCGTTAGTTGACAGACATATTTTTACTGCGTTGGTGCCGGTTTTTGACGGTTGAAAGGAGTTAGGTTGGAGAGCCAACAACTTACAAATATTCAAAAGTAAGCATCCTGTTGCTAACATGAGGTCGATTTTTTATGTGGATGATGCAAAAAGGATAGCTATGGATACTATAATCGCTTTTCTATCACTCGCTTTTTTCGTTGCTTTCTTCATCGGGTTAATCAAGCCATCACTGGTGCGAATGCCAAACCGCAAACGTGCAAGTGCGGTTTATCTCGGAGGAGGTTTTGTATTGAGCATAATTGGTTCAATACTCTATCCAACAGAAAAAAGCCAGCCAGTTGCTAAAACTGAAACATCAACCGTTGCAGAACACAAAGTCCAAAAAACATTCGAATATGGTGAAAAAACACTCAAGGAATATCGGAACGAGTCAAAGAAAACACGACACGATATTGTGAATAGTTACATTGATTTTAAGGAAGTTCCAGCCACCGCGTCAGATGCGTTTTATGCCTGCATGAGTGAGTATACATTTACCAAAGATGATGAGTTGAAACTCGGTGATGTTCTTGGGTGGTGCTTTAATGATTATGAAAATGACCCGAATTCACTAAACAATAAAATCAATCTTGATACATTTCAGAGTAATTTTAGTGGTTGGGATGGTTCTTATCGTCCATTGGAAAAACTAATTAAAGATAATATGAACGATGATTCATCTTATAAACATGTGTCAACGGTATATCATTTGGTTTTGAATAAAGACCCGTACGCTATTGTGAAAACTACGTTTCGCGGTACTAATGCTTATGGTGGAGTGGTTAAGCAGACTATAGCTGCGCGCGTCGACATACGAACGGGAGAGGTTGTATCAATATTAGATAATTGATTATAAGCAATGAGTGCTGAATGGTTTTCTGCACTCATATAAATATGAATTTTTTAGGTGATGTAATGGAATATCAACTGGATTTACAAGAGAATGCTATTGATAGTTTTAATGAAGCTTTAGCAAAGTATGAGTTAGGGCAGAGAGGAGAATTGCGGCAATATAAATTTGCTATCTTGCATTTGTCACATTTTCTTGAGCTGGTGTTGAAGTTATATATTGTTACAGTAGATGAAAATTTACTGTATTCCGATTGCTATAAACAAATAGCTACAAGAGCAAAGCAAGAATCAATCAGTCTTTTAGACGCATATAATAAAATTATCGAGGATGGCGTTGATTTAGGAAGGTTCATTGAAGGGAAATCTAAGCCATATACGATAACCTTAGATCAGGCACTAAACTTTGCTAAGTGTGAGAAATGCGGCATAACTGGGGTTGATTTTGTAGATATTGATTTTTGTAATGATATAGCTTGGATAAAGAATTTAAGAAATGATATTGAGCATTATCAATTCAGACTTACTCCTAAAGATGCGCGCTTGTGTATTGGACGCCTCGTCCGGGGGGGTAGCTGAGTTTATTGATATCTTCGATCTTTTTAATCTTGAAGATGAAGTCGGTGCAGATAACTTACAGATATTTCAAACTTTAGCTGATGAATACTCTCATCGGCTCTCTGAAGCCAAGAAAGAAGTTGAAGAAAGAGAGGCTGAAGCTTTTTATGGGGTTAGGCATAAATTTTATGAATTGGTCGATTGGAAAGTTTATGAATGTCCTGAGTGTTCTAACGACACAATGATTCCCTCTGATGAGTCTTCTACGGGTTACAAATGCACTTTTTGTCAGAATGAAGATAGTGATGATATTGATGTTGCTTGCGATTGTTGTGGTGCGCAGGCTCCCAGCAGCGAAATGAGCATTTGGCCAATGGATGATGGTGATGTTGAGTATCGTTGTTACTACTGTTCAGGGCAGTATCAGGCAGATAAAGACTTTTAATTTGCTGTTAACTGCTAGGGATGAAGTTAAAAATCATAGGACTCATCGTTAATTTATACTCAAATTTGTTTGATTTCTGCATTGCATACAAAAGATGCATTTTTTTGCATGCGTCAGACGTGCCTGCTCTGACAGTATATTGTCAGAGCTGGCGCGAATCTGGATTGTTCGTGCAACTGCATTAAAACCGCCCTATGAAGCGGGCGGGCGAGGCGGGGAAAGCACTGCGCGCTGGCGGTGGTGCTGATTTTATTTTTTCAGCGTCTGAGCGCGTCGTGATGGCGTTTAGATTGTGCGCCGGGGCGTTGGTGTGTCTGTGGGGTGTTTTGTGCGGTGGTGAGCGTGTGAGGGCGTGATGACGGGGTGTAAAAAAGCCGCCCGCAGGCGGCGATGTTCAGCCGTTGTCAGTGTCCAGTGAGTAGTTTTTAAAGCGGATGACCTCCTGACCGAGCCAGCCGTTTATCTCGCGGATCCTGTCCTGTAACGGGATAAGCTCATTGCGGACAAAGACCTTTGCCACTTTCTCAATATCACCCAGCGACCCGACGTTCTCCGGCTTGCCCCCCATCAACTGAAAGGGGATGCGGTGCGCGTCCAGCAGGTCAGCGGCGCTGGCTTTTTTGATATTAAAAAAATCGTCCTTTGTTGCCACTTCACTGAGGGGGATAATTTTAATGCCGTCGGCTTTCCCCTGTGGGGCATAGAGAAACAGATTTTTAAAGTTGTTGCGGCCTTTTGACTTAACCATGTTTTCGCGAAGCATTTCGATATCGTTGCGATCCTGCACGGCATCAGTGACGTACATGATATATCCGGCATGAGCACCGTTTTCGTAATACTTGCGGCGAAACAGCGTGGCCGACTCATTCAGCCAGGCAGAGTTAAGGGCGCTGAGATATTCCGGCAGGCCGTACAGCTCCTGATTAATATCCGGCTCCAGCAGGTGAAACACGGAGCCGGGCGCGAAGGCTGTCGGCTCGTTGAAGGACGGCACCCACCAGTAAACATCCTCTTCCACACCACGGCGGGTATATTTTGCCGGTGAGGTTTCCAGTCTGATGACCTTGCCGGTGGTGCTGTAACGCTTTTCCAGAAACGCATTACCGAACACCAGAAAATCCAGCACAAAGCGGCTGAAATCCTGCTGGGAAAGCCACGGATGCGGGATAAATGTCGAGGCCAGAATATTACGTTTGACGTAAATCGGGGAGCTGTGATGCACGGCAGCACGCAGGCTTTTTGCCAGACCGGTAAAGCTGACCGGTGGCTCATACCATCTGCCGTTACTGATGCACTCGACGTAATCCAGAATGTCACGGCGATCGAGTACCGGCACCGGCTCACCAAAGGTGAATGCCTCCATTTTCGGGGCGCTGGCGGTCATTGTTTTTGCCGCTGGTCGCGGTGTTTTCCCTTTTTTCTTGCTCATCAGTAAAACTCCAGAATGGTGGATGTCAGCGGAGTGCTGATACCGGCGGTGAGTGGCTCATTTAACAGGGCGTGCATGGTCGCCCAGGCGAGGTCGGCGTGGCTGGCTTCCTCGCTGCGGCTGGCCTCATAGGTGGCGCTGCGTCCGCTGCTGGTCATGGTCTTGCGGATAGCCATAAACGAGCTGGTGATGTCGGTGGCGCTGACGTCATATTCCAGACAGCCACGGCGGATGACGTCTTTTGCCTTGAGCACCATTGCGGTTTTCATTTCCGGCGTGTAGCGGATGTCGCGCGCGGCGGGATAGAACGAGCGCACGAGCTGGAACACGCCGACACCGAGGCCGGTGGCATCAATACCGATGTATTCGACGTTGTATTTTTCGGTGAGTTTGCGGATGGATTCAGCCTGAGTGGCAAAGTCCATGCCTTTCCACTGGTGACGCTCAAGTATTCTGAATTTGCCACCGGCCACCACCGGCGGTGCCAGCACCACGCATCCGGCGCTGTCGCCACGGTGTGACGGGTCGTAACCAATCCATACCGGGCGGGAGCCGAACGGATTCGCGGCAAACGGCGCATAGTCTTCCCATTCTTCCAGCGTGTCGACCATGCAGCGTTGCAGCTCCTCGAACGGGAACACCGATGCCTTGTCGTCAACAAATTCACACATGAACAGGTTTTTAAAATCGTCGGCGCTGTTTTCGCGTTTGAGCTGCTCAATGTCGAACAACGTGCAGCCACCTTTCAGGGCGTCCTCAATGGTGACAATCTGCCGCCACTGGCCGTCCGCACAGAGAAGACCACCGGCAAGGGCGTTATGACTGACGTCGATTTCCACGCGTTCGGCGGCGCTGGCGCGTCCCCGGTTAAACAGTTCACCCGACCAGAACGAGTAGGCGTCGTGCGCCAGCGTGGACGGGGTGGAGAAATAGGTCGAGCGCAGGTGACTCTGTGAGGCCATACCTGATGCCACCTTACGCAGTACCTGAAAATTCGGGATCCAGAAAATCTCGTCGACGTACAGGTCGCCGTTATGGCTCTGCGCGGTGTTGGAGTTGGTGCCGAGAAAAATCAGTTTTGCGCCGTTATTGCCCAGGACAATCGGGTCACCGGTCAGGTCAACGTCAACCAGACGGGCAAAGGCGATGATGTATTCACGGAACACATACGCCTGCGTTTTACTGGCCGACAGAAAAATCTGGTTATGACCGGTTTTCAGGGCACGCAGCAGCGCCTCGCGGGAAAAATAAAACGTTGCGCCAATCTGGCGGGATTTCAGGATATCGCGGATGCGGTGCTCAAGCCCGGCGCGATACCAGTGCAACTGATATTCGAAAGACTGCTCAAAGAAAATCTGCTCCAGCTTTTCGATGGCCTCGTCACTGAAAAATTCTTTTTCGGTTTGCGCCGCCCGCCTTTGTTGCGGTTAGCGACGTTCGGATTAAGGTCTGCCTCGTTGCCGGTCTGGCTGTAGCGATTTACCCGTGCCAGTCGTTCAATCTGGCGTCCCAGCAGGTCAATTTCCTTGAAGTCACCGCCGGTTTTCTGCGGTTTGATGATGAGCTGGGTCAGCCGCGCTTCCAGGCTCATTTCGACACGGCTGATGGGGGCAACGCTGTCCCAGCCGTCGCGCTGTTTCCAGCTCTGCACCGTCGGGCGTTTCATCTGCAACATGGCGGCAATCTGCGGCACGGAAAATCCCTGCCAGTACAGCAGCGCCGCCTGACGACGCGGGTCGTGTAAAAGAGTGGTGTCTGTGGTGATGGTCATGAATACCTCGCCGTGATGAATACACGGCAAGGCTACTGAGTCGCGCCCCGCGATTCGCTAAGGTGCTGTTGTGTCAGTGATAAGCCATCCGGGACTGATGGCGGAGGATGCGCATCGTCGGGAAACTGATGCCGACATGTGACTCCTCTAATCACTATTCAGGACTCCTGACAATGGCAAAAAAAGTCTCAAAATTCTTTCGTATCGGCGTTGAGGGTGACACCTGTGACGGGCGTGTCATCAGTGCGCAGGATATTCAGGAAATGGCCGAAACCTTTGACCCGCGTGTCTATGGTTGCCGCATTAACCTGGAACATCTGCGCGGCATCCTGCCTGACGGTATTTTTAAACGTTATGGCGATGTGGCCGAACTGAAGGCCGAAAAGATTGACGATGATTCGGCGCTGAAAGGCAAATGGGCGCTGTTTGCGAAAATCACCCCGACCGATGACCTTATCGCGATGAACAAGGCCGCGCAGAAGGTCTATACCTCAATGGAAATTCAGCCGAACTTTGCCAATACAGGCAAATGTTATCTGGTGGGTCTGGCCGTCACCGATGACCCGGCAAGCCTCGGCACGGAATACCTGGAATTCTGCCGCACGGCAAAACACAACCCTCTGAACCGCTTCAAATTAAGCCCTGAAAACCTGATTTCAGTGGCAACGCCTGTTGAGCTGGAATTTGAAGACCTGCCTGAAACCGTGTTCACCGCCCTGACCGAAAAGGTGAAATCCATTTTTGGCCGCAAACAGGCCAGCGATGACGCCCGTCTGAATGACGTGCATGAAGCGGTGACCGCTGTCGCTGAGCATGTGCAGGAAAAACTGAGCGCCACTGAGCAGCGCCTTGCTGAGATGGAAACCGCCTTTTCCGCACTTAAGCAGGATGTGACTGACAGGGCGGATGAAACCAGTCAGGCATTCACCCGCCTGAAAAACAGTCTCGACCACACCGAAAGTCTGACCCAGCAGCGCCGCAGCAAAGCCACCGGCGGTGGCGGTGACGCTCTGATGACGAACTGCTGACCGGCGTCAGTCAGTCCGGGAAAACCTTCACGATTAACCCTTAATTTCAGGAAAAACTATGCGCCAGGAAACCCGCTTTAAATTTAATGCCTACCTGTCCCGTGTTGCCGAACTGAACGGCATCGACGCCGGTGATGTGTCGAAAAAATTCACCGTTGAACCGTCGGTCACCCAGACCCTGATGAACACCATGCAGGAGTCCTCTGATTTTCTGACCCGCATCAACATTGTGCCGGTCAGCGAAATGAAAGGGGAAAAAATTGGTATTGGTGTCACCGGCTCCATCGCCAGCACCACCGACACCGCCGGTGGCACCGAGCGTCAGCCGAAGGACTTCTCGAAGCTGGCGTCAAACAAGTACGAATGCGACCAGATTAACTTCGATTTTTATATTCGCTACAAAACGCTGGATCTGTGGGCGCGTTATCAGGATTTCCAGCTCCGTATCCGTAACGCCATTATCAAACGCCAGTCCCTTGATTTCATCATGGCCGGTTTTAACGGCGTGAAGCGTGCCGAAACCTCTGACCGCAGCAGTAATCCGATGCTGCAGGATGTGGCGGTCGGCTGGCTGCAGAAATACCGCAATGAAGCACCGGCGCGCGTGATGAGCAAGGTCACTGACGAGGAAGGGCACACCACCTCTGAGGTTATCCGCGTGGGTAAGGGCGGTGATTATGCCAGCCTTGACGCACTGGTGATGGATGCGACCAACAACCTGATTGAACCGTGGTATCAGGAAGACCCTGACCTTGTGGTGATTGTGGGGCGTCAGCTACTGGCGGACAAATATTTCCCCATCGTCAACAAGGAGCAGGACAACAGCGAAATGCTGGCCGCTGACGTCATCATCAGCCAGAAACGCATCGGTAATCTGCCCGCGGTACGTGTTCCGTACTTCCCGGCGGATGCGATGCTCATCACGAAGCTGGAAAACCTGTCCATCTACTACATGGATGACAGCCATCGCCGCGTGATTGAGGAAAACCCGAAACTCGACCGCGTGGAGAACTACGAGTCAATGAACATTGATTACGTGGTGGAAGACTACGCCGCCGGTTGTCTGGTGGAAAAAATTAAGGTCGGTGATTTCTCCACACCGGCTAAGGCGACCGCAGAGCCGGGAGCGTAACCGATGACGAGTCCCGCACAGCGCCACATGAT
Organism: Escherichia sp. TW09308; assembly: GCF_000208565.1. NCBI lineage: Bacteria > Pseudomonadati > Pseudomonadota > Gammaproteobacteria > Enterobacterales > Enterobacteriaceae > Escherichia > Escherichia sp. TW09308. Next base: position 841,537 of record NZ_AEME01000001.1, read on the forward strand.
GCGGGTCTCGGCAGCGATGACCGCGCAGCGGGAAGCCGCCCCGCTGCGACATGCAACTGTCTATGAGCAGATGCTGGTTAAGCTCGCCGCAGACCAGCGCACACTGAAAGCGATTTATTCAAAAGAGCTGAAGGCCGCGAAAAAACGCGAATTGCTGCCGTTCTGGTTGCCGTGGGTGAACGGCGTTCTGGAGCAGGGTAAAGGTGCACAGGATGACATTCTGATGACTGTCATGCTGTGGCGTCTGGATACCGGCGATATTGCCGGTGCGCTGGAGATTGCCCGTTATGCCCTGAAGTACGGTCTGACCATGCCGGGTAAACACCGCCGCACCCCGCCGTACATGTTCACCGAGGAAGTGGCACTCGCGGCCATGCGCGCTCACGCTGCCGGTGAGTCTGTGGATACCCGCCTGCTGACGGAGACCCTTGCACTGACCGCCACGGCTGACATGCCTGATGAAGTGCGCGCAAAGCTGCACAAAATCACCGGTCTGTTTCTGCGTGACGGTGGTGATGCCGCAGGGGCGCTGGCGCATCTGCAACGTGCGACACAGCTCGACTGTCAGGCAGGCGTCAAAAAAGAGATTGAACGACTGGAGCGGGAGCTGAAACCGAAGCCGGAGCCGCAGCCAAAAGCGGCCACCCGTACCCCGCGTAAGACCCGGAGCGTGACACCGGCAAAACGTGGACGCCCGAAAAAGAAAGCCAGTTAACAACCGAATGCGCCCCGCGCCAGGGCGGCACGCCGGTCAGTGACGGTGAATCACCTGACACTGCACCGGCGTCCACCGCCCGACTTTTCAGAGGTAGTCATGATGACGCTGATTATTCCGCGAAAGGAGGCTCCCGTGTCCGGTGAGGGTACGGTGGTCATCCCGCAACCGGCAGGCGACGAGCCGGTGATTAAAAACACGTTCTTTTTCCCCGATATCGACCCGAAGCGCGTCCGGGAACGTATGCGCCTTGAGCAGACCGTCGCCCCCGCTCGTCTGCGTGAGGCCATCAAGTCAGGAATGGCTGAAACGAATGCGGAGCTGTACGAGTACCGCGAACAGAAAATTGCCGCCGGTTTTACGCGTCTGGCGGACGTCCCGGCGGACGATATCGACGGTGAAAGCATCAAAGTTTTTTACTACGAGCGCGCCGTGTGTGCGATGGCGACCGCGTCGCTTTATGAGCGTTATCGCGGCGTGGATGCCAGTGCGAAAGGCGACAAGAAGGCTGACAGCATTGACAGCACCATTGATGAGCTGTGGCGGGATATGCGCTGGGCGGTGGCGCGTATCCAGGACAAGCCGCGCTGCATCGTGAGTCAAATCTGATGAAGACCTTTGCGCTACAGGGCGACACGCTCGACGCCATTTGTGTCCGGTATTACGGGCGCACTGAGGGCGTGGTCGAAGCCGTGCTCGCCGCAAATCCGGGACTGGCTGAACTGGGTGCGGTGCTGCCACACGGCACCGCCGTCGAACTGCCCGACGTTCAGACCGCGCCCGTGGCTGAAACTGTCAATCTGTGGGAGTAACGCATGACAGCAGAAGAAAAAAGCGTCCTGTCGCTTTTCATGATTGGGGTGCTGATTGTTGTCGGCAAGGTGCTTGCCGGTGGTGAACCCATCACCCCGCGTCTGTTTATCGGACGCATGTTGCTCGGTGGTTTTGTCTCGATGGTTGCCGGTGTTGTTCTGGTGCAGTTTCCTGACCTGTCACTGCCTGCGGTGTGCGGCATCGGCTCCATGCTGGGTATCGCCGGTTATCAGGTGATTGAGATTGCCATTCAGCGTCGTTTTAAGGGCAGGGGGAAACCGTAATGCCGGTAATTAACACGCACCAGAATATCGCTGCCTTTCTCGACATGCTGGCGGTGTCCGAAGGGACGGCGAATCATCCGCTGACGAAAAACCGTGGCTATGACGTGATAGTCACCGGACTGGACGGGACGCCGGAAATCTTCACCGACTACAGTGACCACCCGTTCGCACATGGCCGACCGGCGAAGGTGTTTAACCGTCGCGGTGAAAAATCCACGGCCTCCGGGCGCTATCAGCAGCTTTACCTGTTCTGGCCGCATTACCGCAAACAGCTTGCCCTGCCGGATTTCAGTCCGTTGTCACAGGACAGACTCGCCATTCAGTTGATCCGCGAACGCGGTGCACTGGATGACATCCGGGCGGGACGCATTGAGCGCGCCATTTCACGCTGTCGCAATATCTGGGCGTCCCTGCCGGGTGCCGGTTACGGTCAGCGTGAGCATTCACTGGAAAAACTGGTCACCGTCTGGCGTACCGCTGGCGGCGTACCGGCTTAAACGGAGTAAACACCATGAAGAAATTATCCCTTTCACTGATGCTGAACGTGTCGCTGGCGCTGATGCTGGCACTGTCCCTGATTTACCCGCAGAGCGTGGCCGTCAATTTTGTCGCCACCTGGGCGATTCTGGCGACGGTTATCTGTGTGGTTGCCGGTGGTGTCGGCGTGTATGCCACTGAGTATGTGCTGGAACGCTACGGGCGGGAGCTGCCGCCGGAATCGCTGGCCGTGAAGATTGTCACGTCGCTGTTTTTGCAGCCGGTGCCGTGGCGCAGGCGGGCAGCGGCTCTGGTGGTGATGGTGGCGACGTTTATCTTGCTGGTCGCTGCCGGGTGGATTTTTACCGCGCTGATTTATCTTGTGGCGTCGCTGTTTTTCCGGCTGATACGTAAAGCCTGTCGTCAGCGTCTTGAGGGACGGGAACCATGTCAAAGCTGATGATTGTGCTGGTCGTGTTGTTATCGCTGGCGGTGGCCGGTCTGTTTCTGGTGAAACACAAAAATGCCAGCCTGCGCGCCTCGCTGGACAGGGCGAACAACGTCGCCAGTGGGCAGCAGACGACCATCACCATGCTGAAAAATCAGCTTCATGTTGCGCTCACCAGGGCAGAAAAAAACGAGCTGGCGCAGGTGGCACTGCGTCAGGAACTGGAGAACGCCGCGAAGCGTGAAGCACAGCGCGAGAAAACCATCACGAGGTTACTTAATGAAAACGAGGATTTTCGCCGCTGGTATGGCGCTGACCTGCCTGATGCTGTGCGCCGGTTGCACCAGCGTCCGGCCTGCACCGACGCCAGTGATTGTCGCCAACGCCTGCCCGAAAGTGAGTCTTTGCCCGATGCCGGGCAGTGACCCGGAGACGAACGGCGATTTAAGTGCCGATATCCGGCAGCTTGAGAACGCGCTGGCACGTTGTGCCAGCCAGGTAAAAATGATTAAACACTGTCAGGACGAAAACGATGCTCAAACCCGACAGCCTGCGCAGGGCGCTGACTGATGCCGTCACGGTGCTGAAAACTAACCCCGATATGCTGCGGATATTCGTGGATAACGGGAGTATTGCCTCCACACTGGCGGCGTCGTTGTCATTCGAAAAGCGTTACACGCTCAATGTCATTGTGACCGACTTTACCGGTGATTTTGACCTGCTCATCGTGCCGGTGCTGGCGTGGCTGCGGGAAAATCAGCCCGACATCATGACCACCGACGCAGGCCAGAAAAAGGGCTTCACGTTTTATGCAGACATCAACAATGACAGCAGCTTTGATATCAGCATCAGCCTGATGCTGACCGAGCGCACGCTGGTCAGTGAGGTGGACGGCGCACTGCATGTGAAGAATATTCCGGAACCCCCGCCGCCGGAGCCGGTCACCCGCCCGATGGAGCTGTATATCAATGGCGAACTGGTGAGCAAGTGGGATGAATGAGTTTAAGCGTTTTGAAGACCGGCTGACCGGACTTATTGAGTCGCTGTCACCGTCAGGGCGTCGGCGGCTGAGTGCAGAGCTGGCGAAGCGTCTGCGGCAGAGTCAGCAGCGTCGGGTGATGGCACAGAAAGCCCCGGACGGCACACCCTACGCGCCACGCCAGCAGCAGAGCGCCAGAAAAAAGACCGGTCGCGTTAAGCGAAAAATGTTTGCGAAACTTATCACCAGTCGTTTTTTGCATATCCGCGCCAGCCCGGAACAGGCATCAATGGAATTTTACGGCGGGAAGTCGCCGAAAATCGCCAGTGTGCATCAGTTCGGTCTGTCGGAAGAAACCCGGAAAGACGGTAAGAAAATTGATTATCCGGCGCGTCCTCTGCTCGGCTTTACCGGTGAGGATGTGCAGATGATTGAAGAGATTATCCTGGCTCATCTCGACCGTTAGTTGTGCCATTCCCGACACCTCATCGTCACATTGCCGCCGGTATGACCCGGCGGCATCCTTCCCGTTATGAACACTCTCGCAAATATTCAGGAACTCGCGCGCGCACTGCGCAACATGATCCGCTCCGGCATTATCGTCGAAACCGACCTTAATGCCGGTCGCTGCCGTGTGCAGACCGGCGGCATGTGCACCGACTGGCTTCAGTGGCTGACCCATCGCGCCGGACGTTCGCGCACATGGTGGGCACCTTCCGTGGGGGAACAGGTGCTGATTCTGGCCGTGGGCGGTGAACTCGACACGGCGTTCGTTCTGCCGGGGATTTATTCCGGCGATAACCCCGCACCGTCTGCGTCGGCGGATGCCCTGCATATCCGTTTCCCTGACGGGGCGGTGATTGAGTATGAACCTGAAACCAGTGTACTCACGGTAAGCGGAATTAAAACGGCCAGCGTGACGGCTTCTGATTCTGTTACTGCCACGGTGCCGGTGGTCACGGTGAAAGCATCAACCCGCGTCACCCTGGACACACCGGAAGTGGTCTGCACTAACAAGCTGACTACCGGCACGCTGGAAGTGCAGAAGGGCGGGACGATGCGCGGCAACATTGAACACACCGGCGGTGAACTCTCATCAAACGGTAAGGTACTGCATACCCATAAACACCCCGGCGACAGCGGCGGCACAACCGGGAGTCCTCTATGACAGCGCGTTATCTCGGAATGAATCGCAGTGATGGCCTGACTGTCACTGACCTTGAACATATCAGCCAGAGTATCGGCGATATCCTGCGCACACCGGTCGGCTCACGGGTGATGCGTCGTGATTACGGCTCGTTGCTGGCGTCAATGATTGACCAGCCGCAGACTCCGGCGCTTGAGTTGCAGATTAAGGTCGCCTGTTACATGGCAGTGCTGAAATGGGAACCCCGCGTCACCCTGTCATCCGTCACCACTGAGCGCAGTTTTGACGGGCGAATGACGGTCACGTTAACCGGCCAGCACAACGACACCGGCCAGCCACTTTCGTTAACCATCCCTGTGAGTTGAAACCATGCCGATTATCGACCTGAACCAGCTACCCGCACCGGATGTGGTCGAGGAGCTGGACTTTGAAACCATTCTTGCCGAACGCAAGGCGACACTGATTTCCCTTTACCCGGAAGACCAGCAGGAGGCGGTCGCCCGTACCCTGACACTGGAATCCGAGCCTCTCGTCAAACTGCTGGAGGAAAATGCTTATCGCGAGCTTATCTGGCGTCAGCGTGTGAATGAGGCCGCACGGGCGGTGATGCTGGCCTGTGCCGCCGGTAATGACCTTGATGTGATTGGTGCCAATTACAACACCACGCGCCTGATTATCACCCCGGCAGATGATTCGACCATCCCGCCGACACCGGCAGTGATGGAGTCTGACACCGATTATCGTCTGCGTATTCAGCAGGCGTTTGAGGGCTTAAGCGTCGCCGGGTCGGTGGGAGCCTATCAGTATCATGGTCGCAGTGCCGACGGGCGTATCGCGGATATCTCTGTCACCAGTCCGTCTCCGGCCTGCGTCACCATCTCCGTGCTGTCACGTGAAAATAACGGTGTCGCATCCGAAGACCTGCTGGCCGTGGTGCGTAACGCCCTGAATGGCGAGGACGTCAGACCGGTGGCCGACCGCGTGACCGTGCAGTCTGCCGCCATCGTTGAATACCAGATAAACGCCACGCTTTACCTTTACCCTGGCCCCGAAAGCGAACCCATTCGCGCTGCCGCCGTGAAAAAACTGGAAGCGTATATCACGGCACAGCACCGGCTGGGGCGCGACATCCGTCTGTCTGCCATTTATGCCGCTTTGCATGTGGAAGGCGTGCAGCGTGTCGAACTGACTGCACCGCTGGCCGACATCGTGCTCAACAGTACGCAGGCGTCTTTCTGTACCGAATACCGCGTCGTGACCGGAGGCTCGGATGAGTGATTCGCGCCTGCTGCCGACCGGCTCATCACCGCTTGAAATTGCTGCCGCAAAAGCCTGTGCGGAAATTGAAAAAACGCCGGTCAGTATTCGTGAGCTGTGGAACCCGGACACCTGTCCGGCAAATCTGCTGCCGTGGCTGGCGTGGGCGTTTTCGGTCGACAGGTGGGATGAAAAGTGGCCGGAAGCGACAAAACGCGCCGTTATTCGCGATGCCTATTTCATTCATTGTCATAAAGGCACTGTCGGCGCAATCCGACGCGTGGTGGAGCCGCTCGGCTATCTCATCAACGTGACGGAGTGGTGGGAAAACAATGACCCGCCCGGCACTTTCCGGCTCGATATTGGTGTACTGGAAAGCGGCATCACAGAGGAAATGTATCTGGAAATGGAACGGCTGATTGCCGATGCCAAACCCGCAAGTCGCCACCTTATCGGCCTGAACATTATCCAGGACATTCCCGGCTATCTGTTCGCCGGTGGTGTGGCTTATGACGGCGATGTAATTACGGTTTACCCCGGATAAGTGAGGAATAATGAGCACAAAATTCAGAACCGTTATCACCACTGCCGGTGCAGCAAAGCTGGCAGCGGCAACCGCACCGGGAGGGCGGAAGGTCAACATTACCACGATGGCCGTCGGGGATGGCGGTGGTAAATTGCCTGTCCCGGATGCCGGACAGACCGGGCTTATTCATGAAGTCTGGCGACATGCGCTGAACAAAATCAGCCAGGACAAACGAAACAGTAATTATATTATTGCAGAGCTGGTTATTCCGCCGGAGGTGGGCGGTTTCTGGATGCGTGAGCTTGGCCTGTACGATGATGCGGGAACGTTAATTGCTGTGGCGAACATGGCCGAAAGTTATAAGCCCGCTCTTGCCGAAGGCTCAGGGCGTTCGCAGACCTGCCGCATGGTCATCATCGTCAGCAGTGTGGCCTCAGTGGATCTGACCATCGACACCACAACGGTGATGGCGACGCAGGATTACGTTGATGACAAAATTGCAGAGCACGAACAGTCACGACGCCACCCGGACGCCTCACTGACTGCAAAAGGTTTTACTCAGTTAAGCAGCGCGACCAATAGTGAATCTGAAACGCTGGCTGCAACGCCGAAAGCGGTTAAGGCAGCGTATGACCTTGCTAACGGAAAATATACCGCTCAGGACGCCAGCACGGGGCGAAAAGGTCTTGTTCAGCTAAGTAGTGCCATCAACAGCGAATCAGAGACGCTCGCAGCAACGCCAAAGGCAGTTAAGACAGCATATGACCTTGCTAATGGCAAATACACCGCACAGGACGCCACCACAGCGCGAAAAGGTCTTGTCCAGCTCAGTAGCGCCACCAACAGCGATTCTGAAACGCTTGCGGCAACGCCAAAGGCGGTTAAGACAGCGTATGACCTTGCTAACGGGAAATACACTGCACAGGATGCCACCACGGCGCGGAAAGGTCTTGTTCAGCTCAGTAGTGCCATCAACAGCGATTCTGAAACGCTGGCTGCAACGCCAAAAGCGGTGAAGTCTGCCTATGATAATGCTGAAAAACGTCTTCAGAAAGATAAGAACGGTGCGGATATTCCGGGAAAGGATACTTTCACGAAAAATATTGGTGCCTGTCGTGCTTATAGCGGCGCTTTGAGCACCGAAGGTGGAGACTGGACTACAGCCCAGTTTATTGAGTGGCTTGATTCGGTAGGTGCTTTTAATCACCCATACTGGATGTGTAAAGGCTCCTGGTCATATGCCAATAATAAACTTATTACCGATACTGGCTGTGGCAATATTCATCTTGCTGGCGCTGTTATTGAGGTAATGGGCATAAAGTCTGCAATGACTATTCGTATTACCACACCAACAACATCAAGCGGTGGGGGCGCTACAAGCGCGCAATTTACTTATATTAACCACGGGGACAACTATGCTCCTGGCTGGCGGCGTGACTGGAACCGTTACGGCGATTCTATGTCTGGAACTATTAATCAGGATAGTGGAAGCCAGAATGCCTATATGTCTACGGCCTTATGTTCCGGCACCAGAGGCGGCAAAAAATATCTCAGAAAGTTTCGTGGTGGAGAAGGAGACACTATCTGGCATGAAACAGTACAGGGCGGGGTAATTCGCTGGGCGACAGGTAATACTGATGCTCAGGAAGAATTATCACTCAGCTCTGCTTATGGTCTTCGTTCAAGAGGTGAAATTACATCGCTCAGTGCTAATGGTCTGCGCATTGCTTATGGCAATTATGGATTCTTTATCAGGAATGATGGCGGCAGCACATATTTAATGCTGACGGCCTCTGGCGATAAATTTGGAACATGGAACGGTTTAAGACCGCTGACTATCAATAACGCCAATGGCGGAGTGTCAATGGGGCATGGCCTGAGTGTTACTGGACGTGTTAACCCATCAGATTACGGAAATTTTGATTCCCGCTATGTGAAAGATGTTCGCCTGGGTACGCGTGTTGTTCAGACCATGCAAAAAGGCGTGATGTATGAGAAATCAGGCCATGTAATTACAGGGCTTGGCATTGTCGGCGAAGTTGATGGCGATGATCCGGCAGTATTCAGACCAATACAAAAATACATTAATGGCACATGGTATAACGTCGCACAGGTGTAATTTATGCAGCATTTAAAAAATATTACTGCGGGTAATCCCAAAACTGTTGCCCAATATCAACTGACAAAAAATTTTGATGTTATCTGGTTATGGTCTGAAGACGGAAAAAACTGGTATGAGGAAGTAAGTAATTTTCAGGAAGACACGATAAAGATTGTTTACGACGAGAATAATATAATTGTCGGTATCACCAGAGATGCTTCAACGCTTAACCCTGAAGGTTTTAGCGTTGCCGAGGTTCCTGATATTACCGCCAACCGACGTGCTGATGACTCAGGTAAATGGATGTTTAAGGATGGTGCCGTGATTAAGCGGATTTATACGGCAGACGAACAGCAGCAACTGGCAGAATCACAAAAGGCAACTTTACTTTCCGAAGCTGAATCCGTGATTTTGCCGCTGGAGCGCGCTGTCAGGCTGAATATGGCAACAGATGAGGAGCGCCGCCGACTGGAAGCATGGGAACGCTACAGCGTTCTGGTCAGTCGTGTGGATCCTGCAAATCCTGAATGGCCGGAAATGCCGCAATAAACACAAGGCGGGCTTATTGTCCGCTTTTTCTTTATCGGTGGTTGTGCTGTCGATTAGCCAACCGGGACAAATAGCCTGATATCTCCGGCACAACTGAAAATACCACTCACCCATTAACCACGGAGTTAAACGGATGAGTGACTATCATCACGGCGTGCAGGTGCTGGAGATTAACGACGGCACCCGCGTCATTTCCACCGTATCCACGGCCATTGTCGGCATGGTCTGCACAGCCAGCGATGCGGATGCGGAAACCTTCCCCCTCAATAAACCGGTGCTGATTACCAATGTGCAGAGCGCAATTGCAAAGGCCGGTAAAAAAGGCACGCTGGCGGCATCGTTGCAGGCCATCGCCGACCAGTCAAAACCGGTCACCGTTGTCGTGCGTGTGGAAGACGGCACCGGCGACGACGAGGAAACGAAACTCGCGCAGACCGTTTCCAATATCATCGGCACCACCGACGAAAACGGTCAGTACACCGGACTGAAAGCCCTGCTGGCGGCGGAGTCGGTAACCGGTGTTAAACCGCGTATTCTCGGCGTGCCGGGACTGGACACCAAAGAGGTGGCTGTTGCACTGGCATCAGTCTGTCAGAAGTTGCGCGCTTTCGGGTATATCAGCGCATGGGGCTGTAAAACCATTTCCGAGGTGAAAGCCTACCGCCAGAATTTCAGCCAGCGTGAGCTAATGGTCATCTGGCCGGATTTCCTCGCATGGGATACGGTCAGCAGCACCACCGCCACCGCGTATGCCACCGCCCGTGCGCTGGGTCTGCGCGCTAAAATCGACCAGGAGCAGGGCTGGCATAAAACGCTGTCCAACGTCGGGGTAAACGGTGTTACCGGCATCAGTGCGTCCGTATTCTGGGATTTGCAGGAGTCCGGCACCGATGCTGACCTGTTGAACGAGTCAGGCGTCACAACGCTGATTCGCCGTGACGGTTTCCGCTTCTGGGGTAACCGTACCTGCTCTGATGACCCGCTGTTCCTCTTTGAAAACTACACCCGCACCGCGCAGGTGCTGGCCGACACGATGGCTGAGGCGCACATGTGGGCGGTGGACAAGCCCATCACCGCAACGCTGATTCGCGACATCGTTGACGGCATCAATGCCAAATTCCGTGAGCTGAAAACAAACGGCTATATCGTGGATGCGACCTGCTGGTTCAGCGAAGAATCCAACGATGCGGAAACCCTCAAGGCCGGAAAACTGTATATCGACTACGACTATACCCCGGTGCCTCCTCTCGAAAACCTGACCCTGCGCCAGCGTATCACCGATAAATACCTGGCAAATCTGGTCACCTCGGTTAACAGCAATTAAGGAGCCTGACCGATGGCAATGCCGCGCAAACTCAAATACATGAATGTCTTTCTGAACGGCTACAGCTATCAGGGCGTTGCAAATTCCGTCACGCTGCCAAAACTGACCCGTAAGCTCGAAAATTATCGCGGTGCGGGAATGAACGGCAGCGCACCGGTAGACCTCGGCCTTGATGATGATGCGCTGTCAATGGAGTGGTCGCTCGGTGGATTCCCGGATTCGGTTATCTGGGAGCTTTACGCTGCAACCAGTGCTGATGCCGTACCGATTCGTTTTGCTGGTTCTTACCAGCGCGACGATACCGGCGAAACGGTGGCCGTCGAAGTGGTCATGCGTGGGCGTCAGAAAGAAGTCGACACCGGAGAGGGTAAACAGGGAGAGGATACCGAATCGAAACTCCCGGTGATTTGTACTTATTTCAAGTTGACGATGGACGGTAAGGAGCTGGTCGAAATCGACACCATCAACATGATTGAGAAGGTGAACGGCGTCGACCGGCTGGAGCAACACCGCCGTAATATCGGCCTGTGATTTTCATACGGTCAGCCAGGCTGACCGGTTAACCCTGATTCAGAAGTGAGAAAACCATGAACAAAGAAAATGTCATTACCCTGGAAAATCCGGTCAAACGTGGTGAGCAGGTTATCGAACAGGTCACGCTGATGAAACCCAATGCCGGGACGCTGCGCGGTGTCAGTCTGGCTGCGGTTGCAAACTCCGAAGTCGATGCACTGATTAAGGTGCTGCCGCGCATGACGGCACCGATGCTGACCGAGCAGGAAGTCGCCGCGCTGGAACTGCCTGACCTTGTGGCGCTGGCCGGTAAGGTGGTCGGTTTTTTGTCGCCGAACTCGGTGCAGTGACGTTTCCGAAAAATCTCTCGGTCGATGACCTGATGGCGGATGTGGCAGTGATATTTCACTGGCCGCCATCAGAACTGTATCCCATGAGCCTGACCGAACTCATCACATGGCGCGAAAAGGCGCTCCGGCGAAGCGGAAACACGAATGAGTAACAATGTAAAATTACAGGTATTGCTCAGGGCTGTTGACCAGGCATCCCGCCCGTTTAAATCCATCCGTACAGCGAGTAAGTCGCTGTCGGGGGATATCCGGGACACACAAAAATCACTGCGCGAGCTGAACGGTCAGGCATCCCGTATTGAGGGATTTCGCAAGACCAGTGCACAGCTCGCCGTGACTGGTCAGGAACTGAAAAAAGCCAGACAGGAAGCCGCAGATCTGGCTGTCCAGTTTAAAAATACTGAACGACCGACAAATGCACAGGCAAAGGCAATGGAAGCCGCGCGTAAAAATGCGTCTGAGTTACAGGCGAAATATAACAGCCTGAGATTGTCGGTACAGCGCCAGCGTCAGGAATTGAGTCAGGCGGGTATTAATACCCGTAATCTGGCGCATGATGAACGAGGGCTGAAAAACCGTATCAGTGAAACCACCGCACAGCTTAACCGGCAGCGTGACGCGCTGGCGCGTGTCAGTGCACAACAGGCAAAACTTAATGCAGTAAAACAGCGTTATCAGGCCGGAAAGGAACTGGCCGGAAATATGGCCTCGGTGGGCGCTGCTGGTGTGGGGATTGCGGCGGCGGGAACGATGGCCGGAGTTAAGCTGCTGATGCCCGGTTATGAGTTTGCGCAGAAAAACTCAGAATTGCAGGCCGTGCTCGGTGTGGCAAAAGATTCCGCCGAAATGGCCGCGCTACGTAAACAGGCGCGCCAGCTCGGCGACAACACAGCCGCCTCGGCGGATGATGCGGCCGGTGCGCAGATTATCATTGCGAAAGCGGGTGGAGATGCTGCGGCTATTCAGGCGGCAACGCCGGTCACGCTGAATATGGCACTGGCGAATCAGCGGTCGATGGAAGAAAACGCGCAACTGTTGCTGGGGACTAAGGCATCCTTTCAACTGTCAAATGATGATGTCAGCCATGTGGGCGACGTGTTGTCGGCAACGATGAATAAGTCGGCGGCTGATTTTCAGGGACTCAGTGATGCACTGACTTACCTCGGGCCGGTTGCGAGGACGGCAGGTGTAAGTCTTGAGCAGGCAGCAGCCATGACAGGTGTGCTGCATGACAATAACATCAGGGGGTCAATGGCGGGGACGGGTAGCAGTGCCGTTGTCACCCGATTACAGGCACCGACTGGAAAAGCATGGGATGCACTCAAAGAGCTTGGCGTTAAAACCTCGGACAAAAAGGGAAATATGCGTCCGTTGTTCACCATTCTGAAAGAGATTCAGGCCAGCTTTGATAAACACAAGCTGGGAACGTCTCAGAAGGGGGAATACCTTAAAACCATTTTTGGTGAGGAAGCCCTGAAATCAGCGAACGTTTTACTGGCAGCGGCAGCAAGCGGAAAACTGGATACGCTGACCGCCACGCTGAAAGCCTCGGACGGTAAAACGGAAGAGCTGGTTAAAATCATGCAGGATAACCTCGGCGGTGACTTTAAGGAGTTTCAGTCCGCTTATGAGGCGGTGGGGACTGACCTGTTTGACCAGCAGGAAGGCGCACTGCGTAAGCTCACTCAGACGGCCACAAAGTATGTGTTAAAACTCGACGGCTGGATCCAGAAAAACAAATCACTGGCGTCAACCATCGGCCTCATTGTCGGTGGCGCGCTGGCGCTTATTGGCATCATCGGTGCCATTGGTCTTGTAGCCTGGCCGGTTATCACCGGCATCAATGCCATCATCGCGGCAGCAGGCGCAATGGGGGCAATCTTCACGACGGTTGGTAGTGCCGTTATGACGGCCATCGGGGCGATTAGCTGGCCGGTTGTGGCCGTGGTGGCCGCCATTGTCGCCGGGGCGTTGCTTATCCGTAAATACTGGGAGCCTGTCAGCGCATTCTTTGGCGGTGTGGTTGAAGGGCTGAAAGCGGCATTTGCGCCGGTGGGGGAACTGTTCACGCCACTTAAGCCGGTGTTTGACTGGCTGGGCGAAAAGTTACAGGCCGCGTGGCAGTGGTTTAAAAACCTGATTGCCCCGGTCAAAGTCACCCAGGACACCCTGAACCGTTGCCGTGACACGGGCGTCATGTTCGGGCAGGCACTGGCTGACGCGCTGATGCTGCCGCTTAATGCGTTCAACAAACTGCGCAGTGGTATTGACTGGGTACTGGAAAAACTCGGTGTCATCAACAAAGAGTCAGACACACTTGACCAGACCGCCGCCAGAACTCAAGCCGCCACGTATGGCACCGGTGGTTATATTCCGGCGACCAGCTCTTATGCAGGCTATCAGGCTTATCAGCCGGTCACGGCACCGGCTGGCCGCTCTTATGTAGACCAGAGTAAAAACGAATATCACATCAGCCTGACGGGGGGTACTGCGCCGGGGACACAGCTTGACCGCCAGTTACAGGATGCGCTCGAAAAATACGAGCGGGATAAACGTGCGCGCGCCCGTGCCAGCATGATGCATGACGGTTAAGGAGGTGACGAAAAATGATGCTCGCGTTAGGTATGTTTGTTTTTATGCGCCAGACGCTGCCACACCAGACCATGCAGCGTGAATCAGATTATCGCTGGCCGTCAAATTCCCGTATCGGTAAACGGGATGCCTACCAGTTTCTCGGTGTTGGCGAGGAAAACATGACGCTTGCCGGTGTGCTTTATCCCGAACTGACCGGCGGCAAGCTGACGATGACCACGCTCAGGCTGATGGCAGAGGAAGGCCGGGCGTGGCCGTTGCTGGATGGCACCGGCATGATTTACGGCATGTATGTCATCAGCAAGGTGAGTGAAACAGGGAGTATTTTCTTTGCAGACGGCACACCCAGGAAAATTGATTTTACGCTGTCGCTCACCCGCGTTGATGAATCACTGGCCGCGCTTTATGGCGATATCGGTAAACAGGCGGAGTCGCTCATAGGTAAGGCCGGCAGTATGGCGACCAGATTCACAGGTATGGCGGGGGCGGGATAATGCTGGATGCGCTGACATTTGATGCAGGCAGTACGCTGACGCCGGATTACATGCTGATGCTCGACAGCAGGGATATTACCGGCAATATCAGCGACCGTCTGATGAGCATGACTCTGACGGATAACCGGGGCTTTGAGGCTGACCAGCTTGATATTGAACTGAACGATGCCGACGGGCAGGTCGGGCTGCCGGTTCGTGGCGCTGTCCTGACGGTGTATATCGGCTGGAAAGGTTTTGCCCTGGTATGCAAAGGGAAATTCACCGTTGATGAGGTTGAACACCGGGGCGCGCCGGATGTGGTCACTATCCGCGCCCGGAGTGCAGATTTTCGCGGGACGCTCAATTCCCGCCGGGAAGGCTCCTGGCATGACACCACGCTCGGTGCGATTGTTGAGGCGATTGCCTCCCGTAACAGGCTGGAAGCCAGTGTCGCTCCGTCACTGGCCGGAATTAAAATCCCGCACATCGACCAGTCGCAGGAGTCCGATGCGAAATTCCTGACCCGTCTTGCTGAACGCAACGGCGGCGAGGTGTCGGTAAAAATGGGAAAACTGCTGTTTCTCAAAGCGGGGCAGGGGGTGACGGCCAGCGGTAAAAAAATCCCGCAGATTACCATCACCCGCAGCGACGGCGACCGTCATCATTTTGCGATTGCTGACCGTGGAGCTTACACCGGCGTAACGGCAAAGTGGTTACACACCAAAGACCCGAAGCCGCAAAAGCAGAAGGTAAAACTGAAACGCAAAAAGAAAGAAAAACACCTGCGCGCACTGGAGCACCCGAAAGCGAAACCGGTCAGGCAGAAGAAAGCGCCAAAAGTACCGGAAGCGCGCGAAGGTGAATACATGGCCGGTGAAGCTGACAACGTTTTTGCCCTGACTACGGTATATGCCACAAAAGCGCAGGCCATGCGCGCCGCTCAGGCGAAGTGGGACAAACTGCAACGGGGCGTCGCGGAGTTCTCCATCAGCCTGGCTACCGGTCGGGCAGATATTTACACGGAAACACCGGTTAAAGTGTCAGGCTTTAAGCGCGTCATAGACGAGCAGGACTGGACAATCACTAAGGTGACACATTTTCTGAATAATAGCGGCTTCACGACGTCCTTAGAGCTTGAGGTCAGGCTTTCTGATGTGGAGTACGAAACAGAAGATGATGAGTGATGTATTTTATTTATCTGTTTGTTTTGTAAGGATAAATTAACTAAAATGGCACCATCAACAAAACCGGAAGAGGTGCTCGCGATGTTTCATTGTCCTTTATGCCAGCATGCTGCACATGCGCGTACAAGTCGCTATATCACTGACACGACAAAAGAGCGTTATCACCAGTGCCAGAACGTGAATTGCAGCGCCACGTTCATCACTTATGAGTCGGTACAGCGATACATCGTGAAGCCGGGAGAAGTCCACGCCGTAAGGCCGCACCCGTTGCCGTCAGGGCAGCAAATTATGTGGATGTGATCACAAAAATAGCCCCTCAGTTGAGGGGCTTATTTATGGTCGATGTGGACGCTATGTGGACAGTGGTTGACATAAATCCATTTATATCATCAGGTTAGGTGCTTTTTTGTGACACCATCCCTGTCTTCCCCCACATGATGTGGGGGTTTTTTTTATCCTCAATTTGCCTGTTGCTTAATGCATTGCAGATGATTTGCTTCCGTTATACTACCGTCAGTTGATAGCGGGAGTATTTATGAATCAATCTTATGGACGGCTGGTCAGCCGGGCGGCGATTGCTGCGACGGCGATGGCTTCGCTGCTATTGCTGATTAAAATTTTTGCATGGTGGTATACCGGTTCGGTGAGTATTCTCGCCGCGCTTGTCGACTCGTTGGTGGATATTGGTGCGTCACTGACCAATTTATTGGTGGTGCGTTATTCGTTGCAACCGGCGGATGACGAACATACTTTTGGTCATGGTAAAGCGGAATCCCTGGCTGCGTTGGCGCAAAGTATGTTTATCTCTGGTTCGGCGTTGTTTTTGTTTTTAACCGGGATCCAACATCTGATTTCACCGACGCCAATGAATGATCCTGGTGTCGGTATTATCGTCACAATTGTCGCGTTAGTTTGCACCATCGTTCTTGTCTCGTTTCAGCGTTGGGTGGTTCGCCGTACACAAAGTCAGGCGGTGCGTGCAGATATGCTCCATTATCAGTCTGATGTTATGATGAACGGCGCGATTTTGCTGGCACTTGCATTATCCTGGTACGGCTGGCATAGCGCAGATGCCCTGTTTGCTTTGGGTATTGGCATCTATATTTTATATAGTGCGTTACGCATGGGGTATGAGGCGGTACAGTCATTGCTGGATCGCGCGTTACCCGATGAGGAGCGGCAGGAAATTATTGATATCGTGACTTCCTGGCCGGGAGTAAGCGGCGCTCACGATCTTCGCACGCGGCAGTCAGGGCCGACTCGCTTTATTCAGATTCATTTGGAAATGGAAGACTCTCTGCCTCTGGTTCAGGCGCATATGGTGGCTGATCAGGTAGAGCAGGCTATTTTACGGCGTTTTCCAGGCTCGGATGTCATTATTCATCAGGACCCTTGTTCCGTCGTGCCCAGGGAAGGTAAACGGTTTGAGCTATCATAATGCTTGCGAAAAGAGAGCCAGACCCGCATTTTGTGTATAAATTACCGCCATTTGGCCTGACCTGAATCAATTCAGCAGGCAGTGGTTGTTATACTATCTGCATATTCGTTTGGTGTTCGATATGCAGAATCGACTTCCGGCAACAGATTTCATTTTGCATTCCAAAGTTCAGAGGTAGTCATGATTAAGAAAATCGGTGTGTTGACAAGTGGCGGTGATGCGCCTGGCATGAACGCAGCAATCCGTGGTGTCGTACGTGCGGCGCTGTCGGAAGGTCTGGAAGTCATGGGGATTTATGACGGCTATCTTGGCCTGTATGAAGACCGTATGGTTCAGCTTGACCGTTACAGTGTGTCTGACATGATCAACCGTGGTGGTACATTCCTCGGTTCTGCGCGCTTCCCTGAATTCCGCGACGAAAACATCCGCGCGGTGGCTATCGAAAACCTGAAAAAACGTGGCATCGATGCGCTGGTTGTTATCGGCGGTGACGGTTCCTACATGGGGGCAATGCGTCTGACCGAAATGGGTTTCCCATGCATTGGTCTGCCGGGCACCATCGACAACGATATCAAAGGTACTGACTACACCATCGGTTTCTTCACTGCACTGAGCACTGTTGTAGAAGCGATCGACCGTCTGCGTGATACATCTTCTTCTCACCAGCGTATTTCAGTGGTGGAAGTAATGGGTCGTTACTGTGGCGACCTGACTCTGGCTGCAGCAATCGCCGGTGGTTGTGAATTTGTTGTTGTACCGGAAGTCGAATTCAGCCGTGAAGATCTGGTAAACGAAATCAAAGCGGGTATTGCGAAAGGTAAGAAACACGCGATTGTGGCGATCACTGAACACATGTGCGATGTCGATGAACTGGCGCATTTCATCGAGAAAGAAACCGGTCGTGAAACTCGTGCAACCGTGCTGGGCCACATCCAGCGTGGTGGTTCTCCGGTGCCTTATGACCGTATTCTGGCTTCCCGTATGGGCGCATATGCGATTGATCTGCTGCTGGCAGGCTACGGTGGTCGTTGCGTAGGTATTCAGAACGAACAACTGGTTCACCATGACATCATCGACGCTATCGAAAACATGAAGCGTCCGTTCAAAGGTGATTGGCTGGACTGCGCGAAAAAACTGTATTAATGATATCGGGAAAAGGCAGCTTTCTTTTGCCTGAAACCGATGACAAAAGCAAAAATGCCTGATGCGCTTCGTTTATCAGGCCTATATGAATTCTGCAATTTATTGAATTTGCAAATTTTTGTAGGCCGGATAAGGCGGTCACGCCGCATCCGGCATGAACAAGCGTACATTGTCAGCAATTTGAGGCGGATTCATTCCGCCTTTTTTACTCCCCCATATATACCCTCAGGTTATATCCAATCTTTTTTTATTCTTTAATGTTTGATTCACGTTCTGGCACGCTTTGCTTATCACAACACAACATAAGAGAACCGGGCGATGAACAAGTGGGGCGTAGGGTTTACATTTTTGCTGGCGGCGACCAGCGTTATGGCAAAGGATATTCAGCTTCTTAACGTTTCGTATGATCCTACGCGCGAGTTGTACGAACAATACAACAAAGCGTTCAGTGCCCACTGGAAGCAGCAAACGGGCGATAGCGTAGTGATTCGTCAGTCGCACGGCGGCTCAGGTAAACAGGCAACGTCGGTGATTAACGGCATAGATGCTGATGTAGTGACGCTGGCGCTGGCTTACGACGTGGATGCGATTGCTGAACGTGGTCGAATTGATAAAAACTGGATCAAACGTCTGCCGGATAACTCCGCGCCGTACACCTCCACCATTGTCTTCCTGGTGCGCAAGGGTAATCCGAAGCAAATCCATGACTGGAACGACCTGGTTAAGCCCGGTATTTCAGTGATCACGCCTAACCCGAAAAGCTCTGGTGGCGCACGCTGGAACTACCTGGCAGCGTGGGGATACGCGCTGCATCACAATAATAACGATCAAGCGAAAGCACAGGATTTCGTGCGGTCGTTGTATAAAAACGTTGAAGTTCTGGATTCCGGCGCGCGTGGCTCTACTAATACTTTCGTCGAACGTGGTATTGGTGATGTGCTGATAGCCTGGGAAAACGAAGCACTGCTGGCAACGAATGAATTGGGGAAAGATAAATTCGAAATCGTCACGCCGAGCGAGTCTATTCTCGCGGAACCGACGGTGTCGGTTGTCGATAAAGTGGCGGAGAAAAAAGGCACCAAAGAGATCGCAGAAGCCTACCTGAAATATCTCTATACCCCAGAAGGTCAGGAGATTGCAGCCAAAAACTATTACCGTCCGCGCGATCCGGAGATAGCGAAAAAATATGAAAACGCTTTTCCGAAGCTGAAATTGTTTACCATCGATGAAGAGTTTGGCGGCTGGACGAAGGCGCAAAAAGAGCATTTTTCTAACGGTGGTACGTTCGACCAAATCAGCAAACGTTAATTTTGTTGAAGGTAACCAGGCCCGGAGGCATCTTGCGACCGGGTTTTTTATTTGTCACGATTTTGCGTTACCCTTGCATCTCTTTGAGGTACAGGGAAAAAACGATGAAAAAAACGGTTATTTTCATTTTGGTGATGATAGTTATCGCCGTTGCTGCGGGTTTCGGCTACTGGAAATTTACCGGTGATTCGGAGGTATTACGTAAGATTGTCCTTGAGCAATGTTTGCCCAATCAGCAGCAAAACCAAAACCCTTCGCCATGTGTGGAGGTAAAACCTAATGCCGGGTATGTGGTTTTAAAAGACATTAACGGCCCACTGCAATATCTGTTGATGCCAACGTATCGTATTAACGGTACTGAAAGCCCTTTGTTGACCGATCCTTCAACGCCTAACTTCTTTTGGTTGGCCTGGCAGGCGCGTGATTTTATGAGCCAAAAATACGGTCAGCAGATTCCCGATCGTGCGGTATCTCTGGCGATTAACTCCCGCACCGGGCGCACGCAAAATCATTTTCATATTCATATTTCTTGTATTCGTCCAGATGTACGCGAACAACTGGATAACAATCTGGCGAACATCAGTAGTCGTTGGTTGCCGCTGCCGGGCGGATTACAGGGGCATGAATACCTGGCGCGTCGGGTAACTGAAAGCGAATTAGTACAACGTAGTCCGTTTATGATGTTAGCGGAAGAAGTGCCTGGGGCACGGGAACATATGGGAAGTTACGGGCTGGCGATGGTACGACAGAGTGATAACTCGTTTGTATTGCTGGCGACGCAACGAAATCTCCTGACGCTGAATCGTGCTTCAGCCGAGGAAATTCAGGATCATCAGTGTGAGATTTTGCGTTAAGGCGAGTTAAGTGCCGGATGTGATATCCGGCACCTGTCAGACTTAAGCCTGTTTAGCGGCTTCTGCAGCTTTAACGATCACTGCGAAGGCGTCGGCTTTCAGAGAAGCACCGCCAACCAGTGCGCCGTCGATGTCCGGCTGAGCGAACAGTTCGGCGGCGTTAGAGGCGTTTACAGAACCGCCGTACTGGATGATCACTTGTTCAGCGATGTTAGCGTCAACTTTAGCGATGTGATCACGGATGAATTTGTGAACAGCCTGAGCCTGCGCTGGAGTTGCAGATTTGCCAGTACCGATTGCCCATACGGGTTCGTAAGCGATTACTGCACCTTCGAATGCAGCAGCACCCTGAGTTTTCAGCACCGCGTCGATCTGACGTGCGCACACTTCTTCAGTTTTGCCCGCTTCGTTTTCAGCTTCGGTTTCACCGATGCACAGAACCGGAGTCAGACCCTGCTCTTTCAGCACAGCGAATTTTTTCGCGATCAGTTCGTCAGACTCTTTGTGGTAAGTACGACGTTCAGAGTGACCGATGATGATGTACTGTGCGCCGATGTCTTTCAGCATAGCGGCAGAGGTTTCACCGGTGAATGCGCCGGACAGGTTCAGATCCACGTTCTGCGCGCCCAGCATGATGTGGCTGCCTTCAGCTTCACGCTTCGCCATATCGATGTACATTTCCGGTGGTGCGATTGCAACCGCACAGCCAGCAACACCTGCCAGCTCTTTACGCAGGTTAGAAACCAGCTCGTGAACCATGTGGCGGCTGCCGTTCAGTTTCCAGTTACCCATCACTAAAGGATGTCGCATTTTAATTCTCCACGCTTATAAGCGAATAAAGGAAGATGGCCGCCCCGCAGGGCAGCAGGTCTGTGAAATAGTATAGAGATTCATCGGCACAAAGGCTTTGCTTTTTGTCATTTATTCAACCCTTCAAGCGATTCAGATAGCGCCAGCTTAATCGGTTCAACAGCGAAGGTTAGCCCTTTTTCGCCGTTGTCCGCGACAACATAGCGCAATGCGCCTTCTGTCTCGGTGTAATAACGTTTGTTTTTCCCCGCAGTAAGGAGTGATTGCAGCTTTTTTTGGCTCTGTGTTTTGGTCATCAGCGGGGTAAGCGTGCGGATCATTGCCGCCATGTATTCCTGGGCTTTTGCTTTAGCGGCTTTTTGCTCTGGTCCCTGGATTGGTAGCCAGGTAATTTGAATACTTTTGATTTTTAAAGTGCCGCGCTCCAGCGCCGTAGAGGCATACAAGTTCTCGTTAATTTTACTGGCGGCGCGAGTCAGGTTGGCTTTGTCGGGGCTGCTGTCGATGGCGCGAAATTCGTTCAGTGGCAGATTGGGATTCTGGCTGTTAAAGTCTTCTCGAAACTGGCTGATGGAGAGATCGAAAGTGGGGGCACCAGCCAGCAGGTAGGGCGCTGTCGTTGCCGTGCCAGGCGATTGTGCGTGCACCGTTGCACTAACGGATAACACAACAGATAAGAGAAAAAACAGTGAACACCCTGACTTCATCGGCAGTACCTTTTGTTATGACTGGGTTCGATTAAAACGATATCTGTCGCCCTTGTCAAAAGGGTAGAATCCTGGAAAAGACAACCATCAAGGAACTTACATGACCATACAGCAATGGTTATTCTCGTTTAAAGGGCGTATTGGACGCCGTGATTTCTGGATTTGGATTGGCCTCTGGATCGTTGGGATGCTGGTGCTTTTCTCACTGGCAGGTAAAAAATTACTCGATATCCAGACCGCCGCGTTTTGCCTTGTGTGCCTGTTATGGCCGACAGCGGCAGTGACGGTGAAACGGCTGCACGATCGCGGCCGTTCTGGCGCATGGGCATTTTTGATGATTGTAGCGTGGATGCTTCTGGCGGGTAACTGGGCGATTTTACCGGGCGTCTGGCAATGGGCGGTAGGGCGTTTTATTCCGACGTTGATTCTGGTGATGATGCTTATTGATCTTGGCGCATTTGTCGGCACGCAAAGCGCAAATAAATACGGAAAAGACACCCAGGACGTAAAGTATAAGTCCGAGAATAAATCAAGCCATTAGTCCTTAATATATCTCTTATTGCTATTTTTATCCGGGATCGTTATTTCCACGTTGCAAATGACGATGCCCGGAAAATCTTCTTCATTTCCTCATCTTAAGCAATATCAAAAAAAATGGTAATCCATAAGATCATTACTTGTTTGTTCTTCTCTTAACGGCGCATTATTCTTAAGTGGCAATCGACAGAGAGGCGAATATACAGAGGTGCCCTATGAAAGATGTCGTAGATAAATGCAGTACTAAAGGATGTGCGATTGATATCGGTACGGTTATTGATAACGATAACTGTACCAGCAAACTTTCGCGCTTTTTTGCCACCCGCGAAGAAGCAGAGTCCTTTATGACTAAACTGAAAGAGCTTGCTGCTGCCGCATCCTCTGCGGATGAAGGGGCCAGCGTGGCTTATAAGATTAAAGATCTGGAGGGGCAGGTTGAGCTTGATGCGGCCTTCACCTTCTCATGCCAGGCCGAGATGATTATTTTTGAGTTATCACTGCGTTCACTTGGTTAATGGAGTTAAACATGGCTTATAAACACATTGGCGTGGCAATTTCCGGGAATGAAGAAGATGCCTTACTGGTGAACAAAGCCCTGGATCTCGCCAGACATAACGATGCCCACCTGACGTTAATTCATATCGATGATGGCTTAAGCGAGTTGTATCCGGGTATCTACTTTCCGGCAACAGAAGATATTCTTCAACTGTTGAAAGATAAGTCGGATAACAAACTGTATAAACTGACGAAAAATATTCAGTGGCCGAAGACGAAACTGCGCATTGAGCGCGGAGAAATGCCAGAAACACTGCTGGAAATTATGCAAAAAGAGCAGTGCGACCTCCTTGTCTGTGGTCATCACCACTCGTTTATCAACCGTTTGATGCCAGCATATCGCGGAATGATCAATAAGTTGAATGCGGATCTACTCATCGTGCCGTTTATCGATAAGTAACCGCTTACCAGTAATGCTCCGCTGTCATGTGGCCCGGTCGACGACGTAAATGTTTCGTCATCTGCCGGGTCTCTTTCAGCAGTTGCTGCGTATCACGCACCATCTGCGGATTGCCACACAGCATCACATGGCTGGTCTCTTTGTTCATTGGCAGGCCAACCGCATTTTCCAGTTCACCACTTTCAATCAACGCCGGTATCCGGCCGGTAAGTGAACCCGCTACCGTTTCCCGGCTGACCACCGTCTGAATGCGCAGTTTTCCCTCGTAGCGTTTTTCCAGTTCCTGCATAAGAGGCAAATAGCTTAAGTCGGCGGCATAACGTGCGGCGTGAACCAGTACCAGATTTTTGAAGCGATCTAAATCTTTGCCCAATTGTAGAATCGATAAATAGGGGCCAATCGCCGTACCGGTCGCCAGCATCCAAAGTGTTTCGCAATCCGGCACTTCATCCAGCACAAAGAACCCTGCCGCCTCGCTAACGACCTGCACTTCGTCACCCGGTTTTAGCGCCGCCAGTCGCGGGCTTAATTTGCCATCGGGGACGGTGACCAGATAAAACTCCAGATCGGGATTGTCGGGCGAGTTCACATAGGAGTAGGCACGCTGAACGCGTTCGCCATCAATTTCAAGGCCAAGTTTGGTGAATTGCCCGGCGGTAAACGGAAGCACGGGAGCGTGAACGGTGAGACTAAACAGGGCGTCGGTCCAGTTCTGCACTTTAGTGACTTTGCCTGTTACCCAATCAGCCATGTTTCTCTCCTGTTTTGATTGACTTGCCTTATCTTCGTTCTCCGAACAAAAAAATTCCAGTCCCGAAGGACTGGAAGGCTCAATCGATCAAATCGATCAGAGAATATGCACCTGCATTTCCGGGTCTTTACGATCCAGATAATGAATCGACTGAATGCGACGAATGGTACGTGACTTACCACGGATCAGCAGCGTTTCAGTGGTGGCAATATTGCCTTTGCGGCTAATCCCTTCCAGCAGATCGCCTTTGGTGATGCCGGTGGCAGAGAAGATGACGTTATCGCTACGCGCCATATCGCCCAGACGCAGCACTTTACCGGCTTCAATACCCATTGCTTTGCAGCGTGCCAGTTCCTGTTCGCCAATGCGGCGATTTTCCAGGTTATCACCTTTGACATCATGGCGTGCCAGCAGACGGCCGTTCATATCGCCATCTAATGCACGGATCACCGCCGCAGAAACCACACCTTCTGGCGCACCGCCAATGCCGTACAGCACATCAACTTCGCTATCCGGCATACAGGTAAGAATGGAGGCGGCGACGTCGCCATCCGGAATAGCAAACACGCGCACGCCGAGTTGTTGCATTTCTGCGATAACCGCGTCGTGGCGTGGTTTCGCCAGAATCGTTACCGTCAGTTCGCTTAACGGTTTGCCGAGTGCCGTTGCAACATTGCGCAGGTTATCCGCCAGCGGCAGATTCAGGTCGATGACGCCTTTGGCACCAGGTCCGACGATCAACTTCTCCATATACATATCCGGTGCATTGAGGAAGCAGCCTTTATCGCCTACAGCCAGCACTGCCAGCGCATTAGCCTGGCCCATCGCTGTCATTCGCGTACCTTCAATCGGATCAACAGCAATATCCACCGCATCGCCGCGACCAGTACCGACTTTTTCACCAATGTAGAGCATCGGCGCTTCGTCGATTTCACCTTCACCAATGACGATGGTGCCGTCAATGTTGACCTGGTTGAGCATGATACGCATGGCATTTACTGCCGCACCGTCAGCGGTATTTTTATCGCCGCGTCCTAACCATTTGTAGCCAGCCAGCGCCGCAGATTCAGTGACGCGGGAAAATTCGATGGCAAGTTCTCGTCTCATAGCAAACTCTAAGCAGTAAGGAATGGCGCGAAGTGTAGCACAGGGGAGGGGGCGGATTATTGATGTGTGCGGGGATTGCCCCCGCACGGAGCCATAGTCTGCGACATGCCGGATGCGGCGTGAACGCCTTATCCGGCCTACACAAAATGGCATCGGTTCGTAGGCCTGATAAGACGCGTCAGCGTCGCATCAGGCAATCAGCATCAGGCAATCGGTCAGATGCCTGACATTACTCCTCGTGTTCTTCCCACGCCATCGCACGTTTAACCGCTTTTTTCCAGCCTGCGTAACGGTAATTACGCTCGGTAGTTTCGATGCCTGGACGGAACTCGCGTTCAATCACCGCTTTCTCTTGCAGTTCGTCGAGGTTCTGCCAGAAGCCAACCGCTAGGCCTGCGAGATAGGCCGCACCCAATGCGGTGACTTCGCGAACTTCCGGGCGCTCAACGCGGGTGCCGAGAATATCGGACTGGAACTGCATCAGGAAATTGTTTGCTACTGCGCCACCATCCACGCGCAGGGCGTGCAGACGGATACCAGAGTCGGCCTGCATCGCTTCCAGCACGTCACGCGTCTGATAAGCAATAGACTCCAGCGTCGCGCGTATAATGTGGTTAGCGTTCACCCCACGAGTCAGACCGAAAATCGCCCCGCGCGCATACGGATCCCAGTACGGCGCACCCAGCCCGGTAAACGCCGGAACCACATATACGCCGTTGGTGTTTTGCACTTTGGTGGCAAAGTATTCGGAATCGTACGCGTCGTTAATCAACTTCATTTCATCACGCAGCCACTGAATGGATGCCCCCGCCATAAACACCGCACCTTCCAGCGCATAGTTCACTTCCCCGCCTGGGCCACAGGCGATGGTAGTCAGCAGGCCGTTTTCTGATTTCACCGCTTTATCGCCGGTGTTCATCAGCATAAAGCAGCCGGTGCCGTAGGTATTCTTCGCCATCCCTTCTTTCACGCACAACTGACCGAATAGCGCCGCCTGCTGATCACCCGCGATCCCAGCGATCGGAATACGAGTGCCGCCTTTGCCGCCAATGTTGGTCTGGCCGTACACTTCAGAAGAGCGACGCACTTCTGGCAGCATCTCGCGCGGGATATCCAGCGCGTCGAGCATTTTGTCGTCCCAGTCCAGAGTATGGATGTTGAATAACATGGTACGGGATGCGTTGGTGTAATCGGTCACGTGAACGCGGCCCTGAGTCATTTTCCAGATAAGCCAGGTATCAACCGTACCGAACAGCAACTCGCCACGACGTGCACGCTCGCGAGAGCCTTCCACATGGTCAAGGATCCACTTCACTTTGGTGCCGGAGAAGTATGGGTCAATGACCAGACCGGTGTTATTACGAATGTACTCTTCCATGCCATCGCGCTTGAGATGCTCGCAGATCTCGGCGGTACGACGGCACTGCCAGACGATGGCGTTATAGATCGGTTTGCCGGTTTCTTTTTCCCAGACGATAGTGGTTTCACGCTGGTTAGTAATACCAATAGCTGCAATTTGATCGGAACTGATATCGGCTTTCGCCAGCACTTCCACCAGCGTGGAGCTTTGGGTGGCCCAGATTTCCATTGGGTCGTGTTCTACCCAGCCTGGTTTTGGGTAGATTTGCTCAAATTCGCGCTGTGAGACGCTAATGATATTGGCATCGTGATCCATCACGACTGCGCGGGAGCTGGTTGTGCCCTGGTCGAGTGCAACGATATATTTTTTTTCAGTCATGTTTAATTGTCCCGTAGTCACATTACAGTGAAGCTTTTTGTTCTGAAGGAGTTGTGATCTCCTTTTCTTCCACAACACAGATATCGCAAGGCAAATGGCGGCCAATCAGTTTGCGGTAGGCAAATGCACCTACAATCGCACCGACGATAGGGCCAAAAAGCGGCACCAGGAAGTAAGGAATGTCTCTGCCGCCGGTAAAGGCGACATTGCCCCAGCCCGCCAGCCAGGCAAAGGCTTTCGGACCGATGTCACGCGCTGGGTTCATGGCAAAGCCCGTCAATGGACCCATAGATGCGCCAATAACCGCAATCAGTAGACCAATCAACAACGGTGCCAACGGCCCACGTGGTACACCGTTGCCATCGTCCGTTAACGCCAGGATCAGCCCCATCAGAATAGCGGTAATCACCATCTCAACTGCGAAGGCCTGCACAAAATTGATATGAGGATTAGGATAAGTAGAGAAAGTACCCGCC
The DNA here is from genome assembly GCF_000208565.1 of Escherichia sp. TW09308. NCBI lineage: Bacteria > Pseudomonadati > Pseudomonadota > Gammaproteobacteria > Enterobacterales > Enterobacteriaceae > Escherichia > Escherichia sp. TW09308. The sequence continues at coordinate 869,093 of NZ_AEME01000001.1, forward strand.
AGATCAACACTTTCGATGCTGCCGCGAACAATGTGATGGGTCTGCTCGAAGTCGAGGAATAAGTTGTAGTAAAGCCCGTAAACTAATGCCGCAGCGCAGAAAGCACCGGCAACTTGTGAAACGATAAAAGGAATAACTTTGCGCTTGTCGAAACAGGCAAACAGCCACAACGCAATGGTGACAGCGGGATTAAGATGCGCGCCGGAAACCCCTGCGGTCAGGTAGATAGCCATCGCCACCCCCAGTCCCCAAATGACACTGATTTCCCACTGACCAAAAGACGCACCAGCGACTTTAAGTGCTGCAACGCAACCCACACCGAAAAAAATCAGCAACCCGGTTCCGAGGAATTCAGCAATGCACTGGCCTTTCAAGGTTGATGTTTGACTCATAATCGGATCCTGAAGAGTTAATGTTTGTTGTATGCGTGAAAGTCACGAACCTCCACGATGCTTGTAGGCATGCTGTAAACTTATCGTTAACGAGCAAAAACGAGAAATATCGAACTTAAAATGTGTGTGCTTCGTCATAAAATGAGCGTTATCGCGCCATTTATTCCATCATGTTTACACATGATGCATGTTTGTTAGATCATTAGTGCAACAAATTTATTAACATTTTCGATTGGTGTGGATTATGTCACCAGGAGAAGGATGAAAAGTGTGGCAAACCGTAATCTGCAAGGCGTGCCGCTGGACAGCGATGGCGCGGCTTCATACAATCGGAGCTAACTAAAGTGCGCTCGTATTTATTAAGGCGTCACCGATAATCGGGACGAGGATTTTTATCCATCAACGCCTTGCAATTCAGGAGAGGTATGACAATGTCATTAGAAGTGTTTGAGAAACTGGAAGCAAAAGTACAGCAGGCGATTGATACCATCACTCTGTTGCAGATGGAAATCGAAGAGCTGAAAGAAAAAAATAACTCACTGTCGCAGGAAGTTCAGAATGCCCAGCATCAGCGCGAAGAACTGGAGCGTGAGAACAACCATCTGAAAGAACAGCAGCACGGCTGGCAGGAACGTCTGCAGGCACTGCTGGGTCGTATGGAAGAAGTTTAATCTCTTCCACGCAGAGGCGCCGCAAGGCGCCTTATTTTTTACTTCACTGTATTTTTAGCAGACAACATAATCTCCATCGCCTGTTGGCGATATTTATCTGCCGTATCTGGCTCCATTAATGCAATGATCCCCACAGCCCTGGGGGTGTCTTCAAGATAAACACTGATGGTTCTTTTCTGCTGACCATCAAAATTTATCAACACATCCTGATACTTACAGGTGAAATGTTTGGCATTACAATCATGAAACTGGAAGGTTTCTTCATTGTATTGATCCTTGAGATTGTCTCGCTGCATCTTCTTTAACTCTTCCAGCGAGTCATCGGCGCTACGTCCTGCGGGCAGGCGGAAAGCAGAAATAAAGACGCTATTATCTTCACTTCTTATATCAATGGTTTTATCAGTACTAATAGAAACCGTATTCCAGTGTCGGTTTGGGACAGTCACGGAAATAGCTGCCTTCTCAAACGTATAGTGCCACGGGGTGAACAGACGAAACGTATTGCCGACGTTGGATAAAAGCAGGACTCCCAATACCCAACAGCACCCGCGAGTAAAACTGGCGAAGTTACGCGTTTTTTTAGTGAATGTGCACAGAATACCTGACACAAGCACGGGAAGTAATAACGGCCCAAGAAGTACTGAACCGATATACTCGCCAACCATCCCAGGATCTCCAGTAAGCAAGTTACTGTGCTGAAGATGACTAAGAAAAACAGTTATTATCCATAGTATTAATAAGATAACGTATCTCATATCAATCCATTATTATTAACATGCACATCAGATCATTGACGAGCAGAAAGCATCATTTTCATTACTTCTTCTTGATATTCGTCCAAATAATCTGGGTCGATAGCTGCGACCAGTTGTATCAAATTAGTGTTATCCAGTAGAGTCATGAAAATAGCATGTCTTACTTTGCCATCACTCATTGTTTGCACTCCTTCCTGATAAGCGCAGGCAAATCCCTGAACATCACAAACATGCATTTCTGCAGTTCCGTTTTGAGTCGCGGTAAGTTCCTCGATTGAATGCACACCGAGTTCATTTTGTGAGAAGGCAACAATAGCTAAAATAGCATGGGCATCCCGGGTCACCAGGGTTGGTCCTTGTTTTACTATATTGGCAACCCACTGTTTGCTCGGAACCGTGACGGTGATACCTGGCTCCGGGAAAGTATAATCCCATATGCTGTGTCGTTCCCACACCGTATAGCTGCTATAGATAAGAAATAATCCCATTAACCAACAAGTGCCGCGAATAAAGCTGCGGCTGTTTCTTTTTTTTATCGTTATACAGATGATTGTGGCGATAATAAATGATAAGGCAAGTGGGTTAAAAAATACGTTAGCAAAATATAAAATCATTTCACCCGCGTTGCCAGATAAAAGAAATTTGTAGCGGAAATGGTTAACGGCTATAAGTAATAAATATATAAATAAAAGAATAATATTCCGCATGAATGCGTCCATGTATAAAAAAGGGGAATTTAATTCCCCTTTTAACGCATGGCAGATACTTATTCAATATCCAGCGGATCTTCAGAAAGAATAATCCCGGTATTGTCGGCATAGAGATGGTCACCGGAGAAGAAGGTGACGCCGCCAAAATTGACGCGGACATCGCTTTCACCAATGCCTTCGCCAGCGGCACCGACCGGAATTGCGGCCATCGCCTGGATGCCGATATCCAGCTCTTCCAGATCATCTACCTGGCGCACTGCACCATAAATGACCAGGCCTTCCCATTCATTTTGTACCGCCAGACGCGCCAGTTCAGCATCGACCAGTGCGCGACGAACAGAACCACCGCCATCGACGACAAGAACACGACCACGGCCATTCTGTTCGAGCAGATCGTACAGCAACCCGTTGTCCTCGAAACATTTTACCGTGATGATTTGTCCGCCAAACGACGCCCGTCCACCAAAGTTGGAGAACAGCGGTTCCACGACGTTGACATCTTCTTGATAGATGTCACAAAGCTCGGAAGTATCGTATTTCATAGGCTTAACATTCAGTTGCTGCGAGAATTTTCAGTATATCGCGCTATGTGGGTTGTTGGCAAAATCATCAATTGTTAATTGATATTTGTCAGTTATGCTGCCCACTGGCTTAGGAATATCCCCAAAACAAACAGCAGGTTAGTCAGTAATGCCCCTTTAACAGTGCGTTCCAGCATCGGACGCATCGCCACCGGGTCCATTTCACGCATCACATAACGGGTTTGTTTCACTAACAACGGTGCCGCCAGCAGGAACAGCCAACCCCACAGGCTGTGCAGCGAAAAGAGATTAAACAGTGCCAGGCACACCAGTGACCCCATCAGCAGACAGGCATGGTAACGGCGTGCGTTCACTTCACCTAAGCGTACAGCCAGCGTGTTCTTGCCATTCTCGCGGTCGCTATTGATATCACGCAGATTATTAATGTTCAGTACCGCAGTAGCCAGCAGGCCACATGCTGTAGCCGGAAGGATCAACGCCGGAATCAGGGTATGCGCCTGCAAATACCAGCTCCCCATCACGCTTAACCAACCAAAGAACACCAGTACGGAAATATCGCCAAGGCCAATATAACCATAAGGACGATTGCCCACGGTGTAGGTGATAGCGGCAATGATCGACAACCCGCCAAGAATCAGGAAACCGACAAAATCGGCCAGCGTATGGCACGCCACTGCAACCAGTGCCAGCCCGGAGAGACAGATGAGCACGACGGTAATAATGAGCGCCCGTTTCATCTCTTGCTGGGTAATGACCCCTTTTTGCATCCCGCGTAGTGGTCCGATACGGTCAGGTTTGTCGCTGCCTTTAACGGCATCACCGTAATCATTGGCGAGGTTAGAGAGGATCTGTAACAGCCCGGCGGTAATCAGTGCCAGCAGAGCGACCAGCGGATCGAAGTGACCTTGCCACCATGCCAGCGCCGTCCCGACGATAATTGCAGCAAAGGCGAGGGGGAGGGTTTTAGGTCGTAAACTTTCCAGCCACGCCTGAGTTCGGCTAATTTGTTGTTCAGTCATAATACGCGCCAATAAAAATGGGGCCTTTCAGCCCCATCAAACAATGATGAAAATGATTGAACGCGATTATAGGATAAAACGGCTCAGATCTTCATCTGCCACCAACGCATCCAGATGTTTGCTCACATAATCTGCGTCAATGATGATAGTTTGACCGCTTAAATCGCTGGCGTCGTAGGAGATCTCCTCCATCAAACGCTCCAGAACGGTATGTAAACGACGTGCACCGATGTTTTCGGTAGATTCGTTCACCTGCCATGCGGCTTCCGCGATGCGCTTAATACCGGAGTCGGTGAACTCAATGTTTACGCCTTCAGTCGCCATCAGTGCTTTGTACTGCACGGTGATAGAGGCATTCGGTTCGGTCAGAATACGCTCGAAGTCGCTGGTGGTCAGTGCCTGCAGCTCAACGCGGATCGGCAGACGACCTTGCAGTTCCGGGATCAGGTCAGACGGTTTAGCAATCTGGAACGCACCAGAAGCGATAAACAGAATGTGGTCAGTTTTGACCATCCCGTGTTTAGTGGAAACGGTGCAACCTTCTACCAGTGGTAGCAGGTCGCGCTGAACGCCTTCACGAGAAACATCCGGACCGGAAGATTCTCCGCGCTTACAGATTTTGTCGATTTCGTCGATAAACACGATCCCGTGTTGTTCAACGGCATCGATAGCGTCTTGCTTCAGCTCTTCCGGGTTCACCAGTTTCGCCGCTTCTTCTTCAATCAGCAGCTTCATGGCGTCTTTGATTTTCAGCTTACGCGCTTTTTGCTTCTGACCACCCAGGTTCTGGAACATAGACTGCAACTGGCTGGTCATCTCTTCCATTCCCGGAGGTGCCATAATTTCAACGCCCATCGGTGCTGCGGCAAGATCGATCTCGATTTCTTTGTCATCGAGCTGGCCTTCACGCAGTTTTTTGCGGAATGCCTGACGTGCTGCAGACGGTTCCTGCTGCTGTTCGGTCTGTCCCCAGTTGTTTTTGGCCGGAGGGATTAGCACGTCGAGAATGCGCTCTTCTGCCAGTTCTTCAGCGCGATAACGGTTTTTCTCGATAGCCTGGACGCGTACCATTTTCACGGCGGCATCGGTCAGATCGCGAATAATAGAATCCACTTCCTTACCGACATAGCCCACTTCGGTGAATTTGGTGGCTTCAACTTTGATGAACGGCGCATTCGCCAGCTTCGCCAGACGACGGGCGATTTCAGTTTTACCGACGCCGGTCGGGCCGATCATCAGGATGTTTTTTGGGGTCACTTCATGGCGCAGCTCTTCGTTGAGCTGCATGCGACGCCAGCGGTTACGCAGTGCAATCGCCACAGAACGCTTAGCGTTATCCTGGCCGATGATGTGCTTATCCAGTTCGCTGACGATTTCGCGTGGGGTCATTTCAGACATGGGAGATCCTTACGCTTTGTAGCTTAATTCTTCGATGGTGTGGAAATGGTTGGTATAGATGCAAATGTCGCCTGCAATATCCAACGCCTTTTCAGCAATTTCACGGGCGCTAAGTTCAGTGTTTTCTAACAGCGCGCGCGCCGCCGCCTGGGCGTAAGGGCCGCCGGAACCGATAGCAATAAGATCGTTTTCTGGCTGCACAACGTCACCGTTACCGGTGATGATAAGCGATGCAGTTTCGTCCGCGACCGCCAGCAGTGCTTCAAGTTTGCGCAACATGCGATCGGTACGCCAGTCTTTTGCCAGTTCAACGGCAGCTTTAACCAGATGGCCCTGATGCATTTCCAGCTTACGTTCAAACAGTTCGAACAGCGTAAAAGCATCCGCAGTACCGCCCGCAAAGCCCGCGATGACTTTGTCGTTGTACAGACGGCGGACCTTTTTCACGTTGCCTTTCATTACGGTATTGCCCAACGTGGCCTGGCCATCACCAGCGATGACCACATGGCCGTTACGGCGTACGCTTACTATAGTTGTCACGAGCTGACCCCTTGGTTACGAATACAGAGTACAAACCCCGTACAAAAGTACGGGGCATAATGCAATTATAGATGGGGGAGATTTTGAGGGTTTCAACCCCCGGTGGCGAGCCGAATACAGTTTGTGTGACCCGCCATCTTCAAACGATTGAGGGTGTTGTCTGCGTTTTCTTTGCCTTTCACCGGGCCAATGACCACACGATTCCAGCCATTGTTGGTGGTAATTTTCGAGTCAAAACCTTCGAACGCCAGTTGAGCACGCACCGTCTCTGCCTGTTCCGCGCCTCTGAACGAACCGCACTGTACCATCCAGCGGCGCTCATCTTTTTTCTCTGCCGTCGGTTTTGGCGCGTCTGCGGCACGAGCAACGGGCGCAGCCTGCTGTGGTTTCGGCTGTGCAGCAGTATGCGCAGGCGTTTGCAGCAGATCCTGGTACGGTTGCTGAGTGGACGCAGGTTTAGACTGCCGCGGCTGAGACTGTACTGGCGCGGCTTGCGCAGTACGTGTCTGTTGCTGCCAGCTTTGTTCTGTCGCACGTGGCTGCTGGGCCAGACGTTGCTGTTCTGCTAACTGCTGCGCCTGACGCTGGCGTTGTAGCGTTTGCTGGCGCTGTTCCGGCGTCTGCTCATTCCACGGAACTTCAATTAGCTGCGTTGGCTGCTGGCGCATATCGGCCTGCATTTGCTCAAGAAGCTGGCGCTGTTCCGGTGTCAGTTGTTCCGGCGTTTTCACTTCACCACCGGCAGAAGGTTCTGTTGGCGCACGCACACCAGGCTGGCGACTTTCCAGCTCTTTTATGTAACGCCAGCGTTCTTCCGGTTTCGGAGGTAGTCCATTTCCGGTCACTTTCTGGCTTTGCAGCGTCTCGGACTCTTCTTTCTTGTGATGCGTAATGAAGTACAGACCACCGATAAAGGTCACAAGAACGGCGGCAGCAATAGCGACCATTGCGGGAGAAACCGCAGGCAGATTTCGTTGCTTTTTCCGTGAGGTGCTCTTTTTTCGCCGCGAAGGTGCCGGTTGGCTGCGGCGTACATAATCTCGTTGTGCCACTATCGTTTCGCTGTATTTATTCGTTCGTCAGCCCGCCATGTTACTTAAGCGGCGGGCCTTTGACCAGTCACGGAAGTCTTAAAGGTTTACTTTAAGTCAATGTGCGCGTCGATCCCCGGATAATAAGCTCGCAGTCCATTAAACGTGAGCCACTGCCGACCGTTTGCCCTTGCATTTGATCAAGCAATAACAGCATAGCTTCCCGACCGATTTCGTAACGCGGCTGCGCAATGGTTGTCAGCGGCGGATCACAGAATTGCGTCAGGTCGATGTTATCAAAACCGATGATGGAAAGGTCGTCAGGGATTTTCAGCCCCTGACGTTTGGCCTGTGAAAGTGCGCCGAGCGCCATCACATCGCTATGACAGAAGACGGCAGTAGGCGGCTGCGGAAGGTCGAGCAACTGTTGCATGGCCTTACTTCCGGCTTCGAAGGTGAAATCGCCTCGGGCGATATATTGCGGATCAACCATAATTCCGCAGCGACGCAGCGCCTGAACGTAGCCTTGCAGGCGATAGTGACACAGCGGCATCTCTTCTGGACCAGCAATACAGCCAATCCGTTTATGTCCCTGTTCATACAGGTAATTTACCGCATCGAATGCCGCGGTCAGGTTGTCGATATGAACCGTCGGCAGCTCCAGCTCCGGCGCAAATTCGTTCGCCATCACCATAGGCGGCAGATTACGTTGCTCCTCTATGCTGGCATCAAACGGCAGCCTTGAACCCAGCAGCAACATGCCATCAATTTGCTTGGTGATGATTAAATCGATAAAGGTTTTTTCCTGCTGATTTTGATGTGCGCAGTCACCAATCAGCACCAGATATCCGTGACTTGCCGCCGTAATTTCGATACCGCGAATAATTTCGCTAAAGAAGGGATCACAGATATCCGGGACAATTACCAGAACTGTACGGGACTCATTACGCTTAACGTTACGTCCCATTGGCTGTGGTAAATAACCCACTTCCCGAGCGGCTTTTTCAACCCGATTACGAGTGGCCAGGGAGACTTTATCGGGATTCATCAATGCTCGGGAAACGGTCGCTGTAGAGACTTTTGCTTTCAGGGCAACGTCTTTCATGGTTGCGGCAGTTTCCTGCTTCTTCTTCGCTTTCACACTCACTCCTCGCCTGGCACGTCAGGCGTACTACATCCATGTTTACTTCATATCGGCAACATTTTTAGCAGATAGTGCGTGAAAACGGTTACAGAATTTTCATGAAAAGTGTGATGAATATTTAATTTTTCGATCCGCCTCGCATCGTGAGCGGTTTAGCCTTCAATGGGATCGACATCCAGCACCCATTTCACTTTTCGTGAATCCGGTATTGTGTTGATAAGCGCCAGAGTGCCATTAATGATGTGCTGCAAGCGCACGCGGGAAGGGTGTTGCAACAAGATCTGCCAGCGCCAGCGACCGCCTCGTTTGGGTGCCAGTGCCGGAACCGGGCCGAGAACCCACAGTTTGTCATCCGCCAGCGGACTGGAGAGGATCAGATTGCGCAACTGCTGCAGGAACAGCGGTGCGTGCTGATTATTATGATCTTCTGCGCGCACAATCACATGGCTGGTCCACGGTGGCAGTTGCATCATTCGCCGTTCGGCCAGCGCCTGTTCGGCAAAGGCGTCGTAGCCTTTATAGAGCAACGTTTGCAACAGAGGATGTTCCGGATGGTGTGTTTGCAGCACCACCTCACCCTGTTTACCTGCACGCCCCGCACGACCAGCGACCTGAGTGTAAAGCTGGGCAAAACGTTCTGCTGAGCGAAAATCGGCAGAAAATAGCGCGCCATCGACGTCCAGTAACGCCACAAGCGTGACATCCGGAAAGTGGTGACCTTTCGCCAGCATTTGCGTACCAATCAAAATCCTCGCGCCACCGCGATGCACTTCCGCCAGTTGCTGCTCCAGCGCGCCTTTACGGCTGGTGGTGTCGCGGTCGATACGTGAAATGGCTACACCAGGGAACATCGGCGCAAGCGTCTGTTCAAGTTGCTCAGTGCCCAGCCCCACCGGCATCAGGTGCGTAGAGCCGCAGGACGGACACTGGCGCGGCACCGGGCGCTGGCTATCGCAATGGTGGCAGCGCAGATGTTGCTGTGCCTGATGCAGCGTGTAGTAGTGATCGCAACGTGGGCATTCGGCAATCCAGCCGCAGTCGTGGCACAGCAGCGCAGGCGCAAAACCACGGCGATTAAGAAAGAGAATAACCTGGTTGTCGGCCTGTAAATGCTGGCGCATACGACTGATTAACGCTGGAGCCAGCCCCGCCTGCACCTTCTGACCTTTTAAATCCAGCACGTGTTGAATTGCCGGACGCGCATTACCCGCCCGACGTGTCAGGCGCAGCAGGCGATATTTTTTCTGTTGCACGTTGCATAGCGTTTCCAATGCAGGCGTTGCCGAACCGAGAATGATCGGGATTTGCTCGCTGTGCGCGCGATATACCGCCAGGTCGCGGGCATGATAGCGCCAGCCTTCCTGCTGCTTGTAGGAACTGTCATGCTCTTCGTCGATGACAATCACGCCGAGATTTTTAAATGGCGTAAACAGTGCGGAACGCGTACCAATCACAATCGCTGCTTCGCCATTTTTCGCTTTCAGCCACGCCGAAAGGCGTTCGCTGTCGTTCAGACCAGAATGCAGAACTTCCACGGGGGCGTTAAATCGTTCACGAAAACGGGCGATAGTTTGCGGTGTCAGGCCGATTTCCGGCACCATTACCAGCGCCTGCTTGCCCTGGCTGAGAACGTTTTCCAGCACGCTTAAATAGACTTCCGTTTTACCGGAACCGGTGACGCCCGCCAGCAGCCAGGCAGAAAAAGAATCGGCCGCGCTATGAATTGCGCCAACGGCGGTGGCTTGTTCAGTATTCAGCCGCAGACGTTCGCCAGAAACGGCATAGCCCGTTCGCCAGTCGCTAAATTCTGGCGTTTCGCTTGCCAGTTCACACAAACCTTTTTTGCGCAGCGCCTGTAGTGCGGCATCATTAAATTCGAGAGTGGCGACCTGGTCGCGCCAGATTTTCCCTTGCCGCAATGCTGCCAGCGCTTGCTGCTGTTTTGGCGAACGTTTCAGGCTGTTGATATCCACCGCCTGGCCCTGCTCGGTGGCAAACCAGTACCACATTGGCGTGTTCGCCGCAGGTCGCCCCTGGCGCAGTAAAATCGGCAAGGCATGAAATAACACATCGCCAATCGGATGATGATAGTAATCCGCCGCCCATAGCAGTAATCGCCAGACGGAGTGAGTAAACACCGGCTCACTGTCCAGCACTTCTCCCACCGCTTTCAGTTCGTTGAGTGGCAACTCGCTAACGTCGCTAACCGACACCACAATCCCGATGCGTTCTTGCTGTTTGCCAAACGGCACGCGCACGCGACACCCGGCTTTAACCGTCATGCCTTCAGGCAGCAGATAGTCAAAGGTACGAGGAAGCGGAACGGGCAAGGCAACGTGGGCAACGGGCATAGCATCATCCTGACTTGAAATTCGGTGGAACAGTATACACATTGCCGTAGAGGAGTGCGGATCAGTTTGCATACGCTGGTTAATTTCTGTATGATTCGGCGCCTTTGATACGAAATGATCGTATTGAAACTATACTTTAAACATCGCGTGGTGTCTGGCGTTAGGGCTGGAAGAGCGACGCGGCCTTAAACCGAGGTTTTCCCATGAAAAAAGATATTCACCCGAAATACGAAGAAATTACTGCTAGCTGCTCTTGCGGTAACGTAATGAAAATCCGCTCCACCGTTGGTCATGACCTGAACCTCGACGTGTGCAGCAAGTGCCACCCGTTCTTCACTGGCAAACAGCGTGATGTTGCTACCGGTGGCCGTGTTGATCGCTTCAACAAGCGTTTCAGCATCCCGGGCAGCAAATAAGACCGGATTTCCGAAAAAAGCGCCGCACGGCGCTTTTTTTGTGTCTGAAAACTTTCATCAGCAACATAACTCATTGAGTTTGTGTTTTTTTATCTTTCCTTTCATCGCGAAAATCCATTTTATCGATACCGTATTTTTTCATGCGCAAATACAGCTTTTTTCTGGGTATCTGAAAGTAATCTGCAACGTCGTTTATACGACCCTGGTGGAAGTTGAGAGCATCAATAATTATTTGTCTTTCATAACTTTCTACTCGTTCATCCAGCGGTGCTGGATCAGTCTCCATCATCTGCAAATTGACCGAATCGTCCAGCATTAAAACACCTACTGCAACCAGTTCTGCTGCATTCACCAATTCAATGATATTACCCGGCCAGGCACGCGCCATCAGCCGTTTATAAAACGTTTTTCCCAGCAACGGCTGTTGGCGATTTAATCGTTTACAGGTGAGTGTCAGATAATGGTGAAAAATAGGTTCAATATCCCCCGGTCGTTGGCTTAGTGGTGGGCATTCAATGTGGGTGAGTGAAAAAAGAAAATACAATGCGGGAATGATTTTCTGTGCGGCGGCCAGTTCAGCCAGAGGGCTTTGATTAACAACCATCAGACGAAACGATCGATCCTGTGGGCGTTCCTGGAGTTGAATCAAGAGACGCTGATTTTCTTGTGTTAAATGTTCAAGTTCTTTTAATAACAGCGTGCCACCTTCTGCCTCTTTCACCCATTCTTCCAACGGTTGCTGACTATTAGCGCTGAGTGTGCGTTCAATTAAAGGTCTTTCTTTGCGAGAACTAAATTGATGAAGATAATGAGCAGCTAATGTTCTCCCTGTACCCGGTTCGCCGTAAAAACAGACGGGAAGATCGGTTTCTGCCAGTGTTTCAAGTTGTTGGCGTGTCTGGCGGATCCAGCCGCTGTTACCGATTAAGTGTCGATTAAACTGAGTGTGTCGCCATTTTTTTTGTTCCAGATAAGCTTCACGCTCTGCCAGTGCTTTTTCGATAAGTGATAGAAATTGTTCCGGATTGACCGGTTTTTGCAGGAAATCCCACGCTCCCTTTTTTACCGCTTCAACGGCCATAGGAACATCGCCATGACCGGTGATCATCAGAATAGGAAGATTAGGGTCGATCAGCGTTATTTTTTCCAGCAGCGTAATGCCTGAAATATCTGGCATGCAAACGTCGCACACAACGATGCCTTCCCAGGTATTTTGCAGCAATTGTAGGGCCTCTGAAGGGTTGCTACAGGTACATACTACATAACCCTCTTGCTGTAAGAGAGCGCTGTAGGCTTGCAGAACATCATTATCGTCATCAATTAACAGTATTGTTGGGTGAGTGTCTGTCATGCTTAAAGCTTCCTGAAACGTAGAATAACCAGCGCATGGTGGTCGAGAGTAGACGCGATATGTAACTCTCCCTGGCACTGACGCATAATAGAATGACTAATCGAAAGGCCAATACCCAAACCTACAGCTTTGTCAGTGGTAAAAGGTGTTAATAGTCGATCAGCCAGAAGCACAGGCCAGCCTTTTCCATTGTCAGCAATATATAGCGTTACAGTGGTGGCTTCTTCTTCAAAGTTAATGGTTATTGTGGGCGGTTCTTCCAGACAGGCTTCCAGGGCATTGGTAAATAAATTAACTAAAACTTGTTGAATTAAAACATCATCGCCATACACAGCAGGGAAATGATCCGGGTAGTGAAGAGAGGCTTTCAGTGGTCGATGTTTCAATGCCAGAAGTTCCCAGGATGAATAAATTACCTGCTGTAAATTGATTGCGCCGCCAGCTAATTCACTATCACGACGGCGGGCGAAGTTGCGCAGTCGTTTAACGATGTTATCCATGCGTTCGACCAGCGATCGCATAGTGACGATATAATTTTTTACCAAACCAACGTCTTGTTGTTCTAAAGCGCGGTTGGCACTGAACAGATACATAGATAATGCATTAAGTGGTTGATTAATTTCATGTGCCAGTGTTGTCATTGTCTGCCCGACTACGGCCAGTTTTGCGGTTTGGATCAATTCACTTTGTGCAGTACGAAGGTTTTTTTCAGTCGCTATTCGATCGCATATTTCCTGCTCCAGTTGACGTTGTTGTTGATTAATTTGTTCAATGGTCTGGCGGAGCAGGTTGGCAATTCTCCCAAGTTCATCGTTGCCGGAGACAGGGATATCAGCATCGAGTTCACCATTGCTTAACTTGACGACGGCATCATTCAGTAACTGAAATCGGCGGATCATTCTGGGACGAATGTAGAGGTAATTTACCAGAATGACGAACAGCAAGGCGGTAACCATAGCCGACAAAATCAGTAGCCCGCTGATTTGCATTATTTTTTCCAATCGTAGATTGAATGTTTGTAGTTGTTGATGGCTATTTCCTAATTGAGTTTCTAATTGGTTGCGTATTTGCGTAAATACACGCTCTTTATCCCCGATAGTACTCATGAGGGTCTGTTGAGCTTGCTGCCAGGCAGCGAGGGTTCCGGGCAGATAATTTTGTTGAGTACCAAGCTCCCACAAGGAATAAACCGTCTGATGTAATGTGATGGTACTGGAATAAGACGATAACGATCTCACATTTTCGTCAATGCTGTGCTTCAAAAAATTCAGGTATTGAATATGTTGTTTTAACGAATCTATATCTCCACTATGTGTGTTAAGCATCTCCTTCAGTGTGCTGACGATCTGGGTTTCTATATGTGAAAGTTCGAAAACAAGTTGTAATTCTTTTTGAATAGTTTGTTGAGCATTTTGCAAATCCTGATTTTCGTGCAGATCTTTTCGTTGGCTGAGTTGATTGAGCAATGACGATTGTTGCCAACTTAAATCCTGAGTCAGAGAGTTAAGCTCATTATTGAAATCATCATGTAACCAGTTAACTCTTGAGGATATAACGTCGAGTTTTCCTTTTTCTTGATTGTTGTTATTCACCGCGCTATCGAGCTTGCTAAGCAATCTGTGACTACTGGCAACCTGTTGGTTAAGCGCATTTTGATGTACTGAATCAAGATGGGGATTAATGGCCTTAATTTTTTGCAGCCGTTGTTCAATTTGTTCTCTCACCTGAAGACGATTAACGGTATTGGTTGTCTGTTGTAGCTCATTGAATTCATTTACCAATGCGGTAAGGTTTTCTTCAAAAAGAAATGAAGCCTGAATCCGCGGGAAATAATCATCAAGCGCGTAGCGAACCTGAGAATTTTGTTCATACCACGAATAGAGGCTAACTACGCTAACGAATAGCGTAAGAACGGCACTAAAAACAAAGGCGAGGCGTAAGCTCGTCCCTATAGTATGTAGTTGTTTCACTTTAATGACTCGAGTTGCATGTTCACTAATTGCTGTTGATGCAGGAAAAACTGCTGCCATGCCATGATCTGAGCTTCACGAAAGCCTGATTGCAGTTCGAATTGCTGCAGATACATGGAATTAATAGCCTGTTGTGGGGTAACAGGAACGGCTGTTAATAATGCGCGCACATCTGGCAATTTACGCTTAAGCCGATGTTCTGCGGCATATAATGATTTCCAGGTGTTTTGAAGTTCGGTAAGGCGAAAAGTAATCGCATTATCAAATAACAATTGCACGAGCTTTTGGCGTTGCATAATCAACGGATAATCAAGGGAAGGAGAGGAAAATAATCGTAGTTGTTGCTCCGCGAGAGGAGTGCCGGAGGGCAGTGGGTATACCGGATATTTTCCTGAGTCAGAATCGCTCAATGCTTGTTGTCCTTCCGGGCTCAATAAGAAATTAATAAAACGACCCGCCTCCTGTGAATGTTCACTGCCGTTTGTGATAGCAATAAACATAGGTGCTGCGCGAGAGTTTGGGAAATAACTGAAACGTAAGGTTGAATTATTAAGCAGTACGTTAGCGTAATTGTCGATTATCGGACCAGCGTCTCCCAACCCTGTGCTGATCTTATTTGCTACACCGAAACTACGTGATGAAATGGTCGCGAGATTGCCGCCTATTTTCAGTAGTGTGCTCCAGCCGTTATTCCATCCTTGTTGTTGCAGGAGATCTTCAATCATCAGATGAGTGGTATCTGAACGCGAAGGGCTACTCATTAATAAGGTTCCTTGATAACGTGACCTGCTTAATTCCTTCCATGAAGTAGGTACTGGCTCATTTTTATCTTCCAGATGCGCTACATTGATCAGGATGCCATAGCCCGATACTGCAACTGCAACGGTGGTTGACCGAATAGAGTCGGGGACTAACTTTCTGCTTGTTTCTATCTGATTATTAAATGGCTGGAGCAGGTTTTTACTTTGTAACCGCTGTAGCAACATGGGGGATGAACTCAATACCAGATCAATATTTTCACCCAATGGATTTTCAAGCAGGCGCTCAATGGATGCACTGGTTCGGTTGAGCGTTCGGATTTGGGTTGCCAGGGGTTGCTTTTGCCATTGACTGATAATGTGCTCTGTCGCTTCCGAAGAAAGCGTTGTAGCAATCACCAGCTCTTGTGCTGAGGTGACGTTGACGCATAAAAGCCAACAGATTAGTGTTCGTTGTATAATACGAATCATGTCAAAAATCCTATTAACGAGAGAAAAACTCTTACGCTGTAATTCATATCATTATCCGTTCGCTAATATACTCAATGAACAGCAAGACACTTGTGTCAGTATCGGAAATTATCATTAATTTGGATGTAGTCAGCGTCACTATATCCGGAAGCGTTTGTTAAAAAAAGATCAATATTGCACCTCTGAACACGTGTATCTTGCGGAAATAGCGGTTGTTATGGGTATGCTCGGTAATTAATTTCCACACTTGCGCTATCGGATTCAGGTTATGACCGGATTCTATTGTTTCTTTGCGCCAGCCTTCATGCGCCGGAAGAATGGCTTTAATTCGAGCGCAAATGTGCTTGTCATGAAGGATATCATGAAAATGTTTAAGTCCTCCTTGTTGTTGAGCGGTGATGAAAACTTTCATGTTGCGCAGCATGATCCTCCGATAGGGTAAAATCAAGTATCTTCAATGATCACGTGTATAGATACAAAATATGTGACTGACATCAAAAACTGAAAAAATTAATAAAAGGAATTATTTTTATATTGGGGCTGTTGTAACCCGTTAAGACTTAAATAAGAGCCGAATTCTATTTTGGGATGTGAAAATGGGAAAGAAATGGAACATGATATTTGTATTTTTGAGTCAATTTTGACTCATTTGCCTTGTATTGTAACTTAAACTCTCTTGCTTCACTATCTTCAAAACCAATGAAGCAAGGGCTTTTGAAATACTCATCAGAGAGTAGCAACTAGCATTGCTGTTTAAAATAACTCTATGAACTGGAAGGTGATGTATGCTTTCTCTATTGAAACCTCAAGTGGCAACACATAAGGTTCCTGAAAGTGAAATAAAGAATACCTATAATCGTTATCGTATGCAGGCGCTATTTAGCGTGTTTATCGGTTATCTTTCGTATTATATTGTCAGGAATAACTTTGTTCTCTCCACACCTTATTTAAAACAAGATCTTAATCTGTCTGCGACTCAAATAGGGCTACTTAGCAGTTGTATGCTAATCGCCTATGGTATTAGTAAAGGGGTAATGAGTAGCCTGGCAGACAAAGCTAATCCTAAAGTCTATATGGCTGTGGGTTTAGTTCTTTGCGCCCTCGTTAACGTGGCGCTTGGTTTTAGTTTTGCTTTTTGGATGTTTGCGGGACTTGTCATTCTGAATGGCCTCTTTCAAGGGATGGGCGTTGGCCCTTCGTTTATTACAATAGCCAACTGGTTCCCTCGTAAAGAACGGGGCATCGTCGGTGCGGTCTGGAATATTTCGCACAATGTGGGGGGCGGTATTGTTGCTCCGATTGTTGGTGGTGCATTTGCCGTATTGGGTACTGAACACTGGAAAATAGCAACGTATGTTGTTCCAGCGATTGTATCAGTTGTCATTGCTATAGTCGTGCTGATGACAGGTAAAGGTTCTCCCGTAAGTGAAGGTTTACCACCATTAAGCGAAATTGTTCCGGACGACGTCAGCATTAAAGCAAAAGATGATCGTGCGCCAGAAGATATGACTGCCTGGCAAATTTTTTGTACCTATGTGCTAAAAAACAAGAATGCATGGTTCGTCTCTTTCGTTGATGTTTTTGTCTATATGGTGCGTTTCGGAATTATCAGTTGGTTGCCCATTTACCTGTTAAGCGTGAAACATTTTACGAAGACTGAAATGAGCACGGCATTTTTAATTTTTGAATGGGCGGCTATTCCAACGACGTTATTTGCTGGCTGGTTGAGTGATAAATTATTTCATGGTCGCCGTATGCCACCCGCGATTATCAGTATGGTATTGATTTTCTTCTGCCTGCTGGGCTACTGGAAAAGCGACTCACTGCTCTCTATTACCATTTTTGCTGCTTGCGTAGGCTGCCTTATCTATGTTCCGCAGTTCCTGGCTTCTGTGCAGACAATGGAAATTGTCCCCAGTTTTGCCGTGGGTTCCGCAGTCGGTTTGCGTGGTTTTATGAGTTATATTCTTGGCGCAACGCTTGGTACAAGTTTATTTGGTGTTATGGTCGATCAGGTAGGTTGGGATGGCGGTTTTTATCTTCTGCTTGCTGGTGTTATCTGTTGCATTATTTTCTGTACGCTAACGCACTTTGGCGCGGTCGCTATGGAACGACAGCGTCAAAATGACGTGGCTGCGTTTTCGCAAGAGCTTCAGACCAATAAAAATTAGATTTTGGGGGCCAGTCACGAGGTGATTGGCCCATTACCAGGAAAACAGCGGCCATTCTTTAGCGACGGTAGTGAGTTGTGGCGCATCGAAAACGGCCTGTGGTGAAACCACCGTTTCTTCAAGCGGGATATTTTTGCCGTAGCGTTCTTTGAGCTTCGCCTGGACCAGCGGGTTGCTAAGATCGAACTCTTTCAGTTTTTGCTGCTCGCCCACGCTCATTCCCAGCGCGTTCTGATACACCTTCCACACCACTTCTGAACAATACTGGCGATCGTCGCTCCACGAGAAGCTGAAGTCATATGGTTGACCAAGATAACGTTTTGTCGCTTGCGCCAGTTTTTGCTGTTGTTCGGTATTCAGCCCGCCTTCAACACGGCGCACAATGTATTTGCCCTTTTCACCGTGGGCGATCCACTGCTTCAGCGGGGTGTATTTCACCAGGCCGACGGCTTCAAAGACGTAGGGCTTTTTATTGCGTATCACCAGCATACCGGTATGGCTGTAATCGGAATGGGTCGCCAGTTGGATCGCTTTACTTTGCGATGAGCGAGAGATCTGAAAGATGATGTCGCCGGTTTGTGGCTGCCAGGCAAAGGCTGGCGCAGAAACCAGCAGGCTGGGGATGAGTAGCCTGATTTTCATCGTTAAACGTCCATGTATAAAAAGGCGGTGGGTTAGATCTGAGCCGCTGACAACGTGCTCGTTGTTTATGCCGGATGCGGCGTGAACGCCTTATCCGGCCTACAAGTTCGTGCAAATTCAATAGATTGCAATATGACGTAGGCCTGATAAGCGTAGCGCATCAGGCGATTTTGCCTTTGGCAGCACTCCCCACGCCGCTCTTTTCCGCTTTAGTATTCCCACGTCTCCGGGTTAATTCCCATCTCACGCATGATCTCTTTTGCCGCTTCCGGGATTTCGTCGCTGCGCTCTTTACGCAGATCGGCATCATCCGGCAGCGGTTGCCCGGTAAAGGCATGCAGAAACGCTTCACACAGCAGTTCGCTGTTGGTAGCGTGACGCAGGTTATTCACCTGACGACGCGTGCGCTCATCGGTGAGGATTTTTAACACCTTAAGAGGAATGGAAACCGTAATCTTTTTGACTTGTTCACTCTTCTTGCCGTGCTCAGCGTATGGGCTGATATATTCGCCGCTCCATTCAGCCATGAGATACTTAATCCTCTTCGTCAATAAATTGAGACCAGACCGTACAATTAATAAGGTTACTGGTCATAAACCCGCATAGTTTACCGTACAGGCGCTACCGTGACATCGTGTAATGCGCCTGTCAGCGTGATAATGCATGTAATTTTAACGGCAATTTCTGATTTGCTCAATCTATACGCAAAGAAGTTTAGATGTCCAGATGTATTGACGTCCATTAACACAATGTTTACTCTGGTGCCTGTCTTTTCACCGACTCAGCCCAGGGAACTTCATCACATGACGCGTAAACAGGCCACCATCGCAGTGCGTAGCGGGTTAAATGACGACGAACAGTATGGTTGCGTTGTCCCACCGATCCATCTTTCCAGCACCTATAATTTTACCGGATTTAATGAACCGCGTGCGCATGATTACTCGCGTCGCGGCAACCCGACGCGCGATGTCGTGCAGCGTGCGCTGGCAGAACTGGAAGGTGGCGCTGGCGCGGTGCTTACTAATACCGGCATGTCAGCCATCCATCTGGTGACTACCGTCTTTTTGAAGCCGGGCGATCTGTTGGTTGCGCCGCACGATTGTTACGGCGGCAGCTATCGTCTGTTCGACAGTCTGGCGAAGCGTGGTTGTTATCGCGTGCTGTTTGTTGATCAAAGTGATGAGCAGGCATTACAAGCGGCACTGGCAGAAAAGCCCAAACTGGTGTTGGTAGAAAGCCCCAGTAATCCATTGTTACGCGTCGTGGATATTGCGAAAATCTGCCATCTGGCAAGGGAAGTTGGGGCGGTGAGCGTGGTGGATAACACCTTCTTAAGCCCGGCATTACAAAATCCGCTGGCATTGGGTGCCGATCTGGTGTTGCATTCATGTACGAAATATCTGAATGGCCACTCTGACGTAGTGGCTGGCGTGGTGATTGCTAAAGATCCGGATGTGGTCACCGAACTGGCCTGGTGGGCAAACAATATTGGCGTGACGGGTGGTGCGTTTGACAGTTATTTGTTGCTGCGTGGTCTGCGAACTCTGGTTCCGCGTATGGACCTGGCTCAGCGCAACGCGCAGGCGATTGTGAAATATCTGCAAACCCAACCGCTGGTGAAAAAACTTTATCATCCGTCGCTGCCGGAAAATCAGGGGCATGAAATTGCCGTGCGTCAGCAAAAAGGCTTTGGCGCAATGTTGAGTTTTGAACTGGATGGTGATGAGCAGACGCTGCGTCGCTTCCTGGGCGGGCTGTCGTTATTTACGCTGGCGGAATCATTAGGGGGAGTGGAAAGTTTAATCTCTCACGCCGCAACCATGACACACGCAGGCATGGCACCAGAAGCGCGTGCTGCCGCCGGGATCTCCGAGACGCTGTTGCGTATCTCCACCGGTATTGAAGATGGCGAAGATTTAATTGCCGACCTGGAAAATGGCTTCCGGGCTGCAAACAAGGGGTAAAAATGAGTGTGATTGCGCAGGCAGGGGCGAAAGGTCGTCAACTGCATAAATTTGGTGGCAGTAGTCTGGCTGATGTGAAGTGTTATTTGCGTGTTGCGGGCATTATGGCGGAGTACTCTCAGCCCGACGATATGATGGTGGTTTCCGCCGCGGGTAGCACCACTAACCAGTTGATTAACTGGTTGAAACTAAGCCAGACCGATCGTCTCTCTGCGCATCAGGTTCAACAAACGCTACGTCGTTATCAGTGCGATCTGATTAGCGGCCTGTTACCCGCCGAAGAAGCCGATAGCCTCATCAGCGCCTTTGTCAGCGATCTGGAACGTCTGGCGGCGCAGCTCGACAGCGGTATCACCGACGCAGTATATGCGGAAGTGGTAGGCCACGGTGAAGTATGGTCGGCGCGTTTGATGTCCGCGGTGCTTAACCAACAAGGACTGCCTGCGGCCTGGCTCGATGCCCGTGAATTTTTACGCGCTGAACGCGCCGCACAACCGCAGGTTGATGAAGGCCTGTCTTATCCGTTGCTGCAACAATTGCTGGTGCAGCATCCGGGCAAACGTCTGGTTGTGACCGGGTTTATCAGCCGTAACAACGCCGGTGAAACGGTACTGCTGGGGCGTAACGGTTCCGACTATTCCGCCACCCAAATCGGTGCGCTGGCGGGTGTTTCCCGCGTAACTATCTGGAGCGATGTCGCCGGGGTATACAGCGCCGACCCGCGCAAAGTGAAAGATGCCTGTCTGCTGCCATTGCTGCGTCTTGATGAAGCCAGCGAACTGGCGCGTCTGGCAGCCCCTGTTCTCCACGCCCGTACCTTACAGCCCGTTTCTGGTAGCGAAATCGACCTGCAACTGCGCTGTAGCTATACGCCGGATCAAGGTTCTACGCGTATTGAACGTGTACTGGCTTCCGGCACTGGTGCGCGAATTGTCACCAGCCACGACGATGTCTGTTTGATTGAGTTTCAGGTGCCAACCCGCCAGGATTTCAAACTGGCACATAAAGAAATCGACCAGATTTTGAAACGTGCTCAGGTGCGTCCGCTGGCAGTTGGCGTGCATAACGATCGCCAGTTGCTGCAATTTTGCTATACCTCCGAAGTGGCTGATAGCGCCCTGAAAATTCTCGATGAAGCAGGATTGCCAGGCGAACTGCGTCTGCGTCAGGGGCTGGCGTTGGTAGCGATGGTAGGCGCAGGTGTCACCCGTAACCCACTGCATTGCCACCGTTTCTGGCAGCAACTGAAAGGTCAGCCGGTCGAATTTACCTGGCAGTCGGATGACGGTATCAGTCTGGTGGCAGTACTACGCACCGGCCCGACCGAAAGCCTTATTCAGGGACTGCATCAGTCCGTCTTCCGCGCGGAAAAACGCATCGGCCTGGTCCTGTTCGGTAAGGGCAATATCGGTTCGCGTTGGCTGGAACTGTTCTCTCGTGAGCAAAGTACGCTCTCGGCGCGTACCGGATTTGAGTTTGTGCTGGCAGGCGTGGTGGACAGCCGCCGCAGCCTGTTGAGCTATGATGGCCTGGACGCCAGCCGCGCGTTAGCCTTCTTCAATGATGAAGCCGTCGAGCAGGATGAAGAGTCGCTGTTTCTGTGGATGCGCGCCCATCCGTATGATGATTTAGTGGTGCTGGACGTTACCGCCAGTCAGCAGCTTGCTGACCAGTATCTCGATTTCGCCAGTCACGGTTTCCACGTTATCAGCGCCAACAAACTGGCGGGAGCCAGCGACAGCAACAAATATCGCCAGATCCACGACGCTTTCGAAAAGACCGGACGTCACTGGTTGTATAACGCCACCGTCGGCGCGGGCTTGCCGATCAACCACACTGTGCGCGATCTGATCGACAGCGGCGACACTATTTTGTCGATCAGCGGGATCTTCTCCGGCACGCTCTCCTGGCTGTTCCTGCAATTCGACGGCAGCGTGCCGTTTACCGAACTGGTGGATCAGGCGTGGCAACAGGGCTTAACCGAGCCTGACCCGCGTGATGACCTTTCCGGTAAAGACGTGATGCGCAAACTGGTGATTCTGGCGCGTGAAGCGGGTTACAACATTGAACCGGACCAGGTGCGCGTGGAGTCGCTGGTGCCAGCACATTGTGAAGGCGGCAGCATCGACCACTTCTTTGAAAACGGCGATGAACTGAATGAGCAGATGGTGCAACGACTGGAAGCCGCCCGCGAAATGGGGCTGGTGCTGCGCTACGTGGCGCGTTTCGATGCCAATGGCAAAGCGCGTGTTGGTGTAGAAGCGGTGCGTGAAGACCATCCGCTGGCATCACTGCTGCCGTGCGATAACGTCTTTGCCATCGAAAGCCGCTGGTATCGCGATAACCCGCTGGTGATCCGTGGGCCAGGCGCAGGGCGCGACGTCACCGCCGGGGCGATTCAGTCAGATATTAACCGCCTGGCGCAGTTGTTGTAATTTCAGGAATCTAATAATGCCTGGTACACATGTTTTCGTGTCTATGGTTTCTAACTAAATATATTGATTTATCATTTGGTTATAGGCCGGATGAAGCGTTTGCGCTACATCCGGCAAGAAGCAATAAGTACGTTGTCAGCCTGCATCTGTAATCCGGTCTGCCTTGCATTCCGGATTTTCTTTTCCTTACCATCTTGAATTTTTCTCATCTTTCCTGATTTTTCCTCACCATCATTGGTCATTTTTCGGTTGACGCTCCTCCGCTTTTCCTTCATCTTTACATCTGGACGTCTAAACGGATAGATGTTCACAACACAACATATAACTACAAGCGATTGATGAGGTAAGGTATGAGCTTTTTTCACGCCAGCCAGCGGGATGCCCTGAATCAGAGTCTGGCAGAAGTCCAGGGGCAGATTAACGTTTCGTTCGAGTTTTTCCCGCCGCGTACCAGTGAAATGGAGCAGACCCTGTGGAACTCCATCGATCGTCTTAGCAGCCTGAAACCAAAATTTGTTTCGGTGACCTATGGTGCGAACTCCGGCGAGCGCGACCGCACGCACAGTATTATTAAAGGTATTAAAGAGCGTACTGGTCTGGAAGCTGCACCGCATCTTACCTGCATTGATGCGACTCCCGACGAGCTGCGCACCATCGCCCGTGACTACTGGAATAACGGTATTCGCCATATCGTGGCGCTGCGTGGTGACCTGCCGTCGGGAAGCGGTAAGCCGGAAATGTATGCTTCTGACCTGGTGGAGCTGTTAAAAGAAGTCGCGGATTTCGATATTTCAGTAGCGGCGTATCCGGAAGTTCACCCGGAAGCGAAAAGCGCCCAGGCGGATTTACTCAACCTGAGACGCAAAGTGGATGCTGGAGCCAACCGCGCTATCACTCAATTCTTCTTTGATGTCGAAAGCTACCTGCGCTTTCGCGACCGTTGTGTCTCTGCGGGGATTGATGTGGAAATTATTCCGGGCATTTTGCCGGTCTCTAACTTTAAACAGGCGAAGAAATTTGCCGACATGACTAACGTGCGCATTCCGGCGTGGATGGCACAAATGTTTGACGGCCTGGATGACGACGCCGAAACCCGTAAACTGGTGGGTGCAAATATCGCGATGGATATGGTGAAAATTTTAAGCCGTGAAGGGGTAAAAGATTTCCACTTCTATACTCTGAACCGTGCTGAAATGAGTTACGCGATTTGCCATACGCTGGGTGTTAGACCGGGTTTATAAGTGTTTTTGTTTCGGTGAAAATCACACAGTGATCACAAAATTAAAACAAAGCACAAAATGCCTCCTCGAAGCGAGGGGGCAGACCAGCAAAACTATTGACTCGCTTTTTCTCCTTTATTCCTTAAAGGAACAGGGAGAAAACAGCGATAAAGCCTCTTTGTATAAAGTATTTATCCGTAATCGGACATAATCAAAAAGGCTTATTTAAGATCATTTTGATCTACATCTCTTTAACTAATGATATGTAAGATCCCAACTATCGCATCCGTGGATTAATTCAATTATAACTTCTCTCTAACGCTGTGTATCTTAAGGGTAACACTGTAGAGGGAGCATATTGATGAGCACGTCTGACGATATCCATAACACAACAGCTAGCGGAAAATGTCCGTTCCATCATGGCGGTCATGACCAGAGCGCCGGTGCGGGAACAACCACTCATGACTGGTGGCCAAAACAACTCCGTGTTGACCTGTTAAACCAACATTCTAACCGTTCTAACCCACTGGGTGAGGACTTCGACTACCGCAAAGAATTTAGCAAGCTAGATTACTACGGCCTGAAAAAAGATCTGAAAGAGCTGCTGACAGAGTCCCAACCGTGGTGGCCAGCAGACTGGGGCAGCTACGCGGGTCTGTTTATTCGTATGGCCTGGCACGGCGCGGGGACTTACCGTTCAATCGATGGTCGCGGTGGCGCGGGGCGTGGTCAGCAACGTTTTGCACCGCTCAACTCCTGGCCGGATAACGTCAGCCTGGATAAAGCGCGTCGTCTGTTGTGGCCAATCAAACAAAAATATGGTCAGAAAATCTCCTGGGCCGACCTGTTTATCCTTGCGGGTAACGTGGCGCTGGAAAATTCTGGCTTCCGTACTTTCGGTTTTGGTGCCGGTCGTGAAGACGTCTGGGAACCGGATCTCGACGTAAACTGGGGTGATGAAAAAACCTGGCTTGCCCACCGTAATCCGGAAGAGCTGGCAAAACGGCCATTAGCAGCAACCGAAATGGGGCTGATTTACGTTAACCCGGAAGGACCAAATGCCAGCGGTGAACCGCTTTCCGCGGCTGCAGCTATTCGCGCGACATTTGGCAATATGGGAATGAACGACGAAGAAACCGTTGCGCTGATCGCAGGTGGTCATACGTTAGGTAAAACTCACGGTGCAGGCCCGGCAACGCACGTAGGTCCTGATCCGGAAGCCGCACCGATCGAAAACCAGGGCTTAGGCTGGAAAAGTGATTTTGGTTCCGGTGTCGGTGCCGATGCCATTACTTCAGGCCTGGAAGTGGTCTGGACGCAAACGCCGACTCAGTGGAGCAACTATTTCTTCGAAAACCTGTTCAAATATGAGTGGGTACAGACTCGTAGTCCGGCAGGTGCCATCCAGTTTGAAGCAGTCGATGCTCCGGAAATTATCCCGGATCCGTTCGATCCGTCGAAGAAACGTAAGCCGACGATGTTGGTCACTGACCTGACTCTGCGTTTTGATCCAGAGTTTGAGAAGATTTCACGTCGCTTCCTCGATGATCCACAAGCGTTCAACGAAGCCTTTGCCCGTGCATGGTTCAAACTGACGCACAGAGATATGGGGCCGAAATCTCGCTACATCGGACCGGAAGTGCCGAAAGAAGATCTGATCTGGCAAGATCCGCTGCCACATGCGTTCTTCAACCCGAGCGAGGAAGATATCCTTAATCTTAAGGCGGCGATTGCTGAATCTGGCCTCTCCGTGAGCGAGCTGGTTTCTGTTGCCTGGGCTTCCGCCTCCACCTTCCGCGGTGGGGATAAACGTGGCGGCGCGAATGGTGCGCGTCTGGCATTGGCTCCACAGCGCGACTGGGAAGTTAATGCCGCAGCAGCACGTGCATTGCCGGTGCTGGAAGGGATCTACAAATCCTCCCATACAGCGTCGCTTGCCGACATTATTGTTCTTGCCGGTGTCGTTGGTGTTGAAAAAGCGGCGAGTGCGGCGGGTATCAGCGTTAATGTTCCGTTTACACCGGGCCGTGTAGACGCGCGCCAGGATCAGACTGACATTGAGATGTTTGAGCTGCTCAAACCTGTTGCCGACGGTTTCCGTAACTATCGTGCTGCGGCGGGTGAGGCTACAACTGAATCTCTGTTGATCGATAAAGCACAGCAATTGACCCTGACTGCACCGGAAATGACGGTGTTGGTCGGCGGGATGCGCGTACTGGGTGCCAACTTCGATGGCAGCAAAAACGGCGTCTTTACTGACCGCGTGGGCGTATTGAGCAATGATTTCTTTGTGAACTTGCTGGATATGCGTTACGAGTGGAAAGCGACCGACGAATCGAAAGAGCTGTTCGAAGGCCGTGACCGTGAAACGGGTGAAGTGAAATACACTGCCAGCCGTGCGGACCTGGTATTTGGTTCTAACTCCGTCCTGCGTGCGCTGGCAGAAGTTTACGCCAGCAGCGACGCCCACGAGAAGTTTGTTAAAGACTTCGTGGCGGCATGGGTGAAAGTGATGAACCTCGACCGTTTCGACCTGCTGTAATCTGAACTCCTTCAGCGACTGCCTTTCAGGCGGTCGCTGAAGTTTCTTTACCAGCGTATAGTGTCCACAGGAAAACTACACACTGGATCTCTCATGTCTGCCGCAGGAAAGAGCAACCCACTGGCAATCAGTGGCCTGGTTGTGCTCACACTTATCTGGAGTTATAGCTGGATTTTCATGAAGCAAGTCACCAGCTACATCGGTGCCTTCGACTTTACTGCTTTACGCTGCATTTTTGGCGCTCTCGTTTTATTCATCGTCCTTTTATTACGTGGCCGCGGTATGCGTCCGACGCCGTTTAAATACACTTTAGCTATTGCCCTGTTACAAACCTGCGGGATGGTGGGACTGGCGCAATGGGCGTTGGTGAGCGGCGGAGCAGGGAAGGTGGCAATCCTGAGCTATACCATGCCGTTCTGGGTGGTGATTCTCGCGGCGCTGTTTCTTGGTGAACGCCTGCGACGCGGGCAATATTTCGCTATTCTGATTGCCGCCGTTGGATTATTGCTGGTGTTACAGCCGTGGCAACTCGATTTCTCCTCGATGAAAAGCGCCATCCTGGCAATCCTCTCCGGCATCAGTTGGGGGGCGAGTGCGATTGTTGCTAAACGCCTTTATGCCCGCTATCCGCGCGTGGATTTATTGTCGTTAACATCCTGGCAGATGCTTTATGCGGCGCTGGTGATGAGTGTGGTCGCCTGGCTGGTGCCGCAACGTGAAATTGACTGGCAGCCCACGGTGTTCTGGGCGCTGGCCTACAGTGCGATTCTGGCGACGGCACTGGCCTGGAGTTTGTGGCTATTTGTACTGAAAAACTTACCTGCCAGTATTGCCAGCTTAAGCACGCTGGCGGTTCCTGTTTGCGGCGTACTCTTTTCCTGGTGGCTGCTTGGTGAAAACCCCGGCGCGGTTGAAGGCAGCGGTATTGTGCTGATTGTGCTGGCACTGGCGCTGGTAAGCCGTAAGAAAAAAGAAGCCGTCAGCGTAAAAAAAATCTGAAGAGCGTCTTCCCTGGGCGCTATCGCTTATTTAGCAAAATAGCGGTAGTGCCCGACAATCTGCCAGCTAAACAACACATCTTCTTCCTGCGCGCCTGCGCCAATGTTATGTATCACCAGTGGCGTACCGTTGCGGGCGAAGCCATCTGAAACCACCCCAATATGTGCCAGCCCGTTATCTAATCGCCAGGAGACAATATCGCCCGCTTGATAGTCACTGGGGTTCTTGCTGGTGGGGCGTGTTTTATCGTGGCGGATAAACCAGGTTTCCAGATTAGGCACCCGACGGTGGTCGATGTTGCTGTCCGGGCGCTTTAACTTCCATTTTTGCGGGTACTCGGCAAAATTCTTCGCCATATCTTCATGAACCAGCTTCTGCAAATCTACCTGCTGGCTGCGTAATGCGCGGATCACTACATCAGAACATACGCCGCGTTCCTGCGGGACATCACCGCCAGGATAGGTAAGCTGCACATACGCCGGATCGTAAAATAGCGTGCTGCTAATTTGCTGTCTGGCACCGTCTGCGATGGCAAGGTTGGTGTTGGCCTGGATTTGTACCACGGTTGGTGGAACGGCGGGAGATTTTAAGGAGTGGCTGGTAAATGCCGTTAGAAGGCTGACCAACGCCAGTGAAGCTTTCATCTGTTTCGTCCGTGAAAATAAGAGTCACAGATTCGACCTTCCGGGCTAACGATTGTTCTGTGGAGAAAATGTCCAGAAGCGGATAAAAAACTCCCGAACAACGTGGGAGTTTTAGTTTACTGGCACAGAGTGCCGGATGCGGCGTGAACGCCTTATTCGGCCTACAAAATCACGCAAATTCAATATATTGCAGAGATTACGTAGACCTGATAAGCGTAGCGTATCAGGCTATTTTGCGTTCAAACTCCCGGACAAGCCGGGAGTTTGGCGTAGGTTATTCCCACTCTTGCAGGAAACGCTGACCATACTGGTCGGCTACCAGCAATGCAGCGTAAACCTGATCTGGCGTGGCGCCGCCAGGCATGTTGTGAATAGTTTCACCTTCTGCACAAGATGCTTCTGCGACAATCCGCATTTTCGCCGGGATATCTTCTTTAATATCCAGTTGTGCCAGGGTAATTGGCAGGCCGACAGCATGGCACAGCGCAGCTACGGTTTCGATTTCCTCAACTGGTGCGTTTTCCAGAACCAGTTGCGTCAGCGTACCGAATGCCACTTTTTCACCGTGATAATAGTGATGCGCATCCGGAATGGCCGTCAGGCCATTGTGCACCGCGTGCGCCGCCGCCAGGCCGCCGCTTTCAAAGCCCACGCCGCTCAAATAGGTGTTAGCTTCAATCACACGTTCCAGCGCCGGAGTCACCACATGCTGTTCAGCGGCAAGCATCGCTTTTTCGCCTTCTTCCAGCAGGGTGTTGTAGCACAGTTCAGCCAGAGCCAGTGCTGCCTGAGTACATTTACCGCCCGCCATCGTGGTTGCGCCGCTGCGGGAACAGGCACGTGCTTCAAACCAGGTTGCCAACGCATCGCCAATACCCGCCGCTAACAGACGTGCAGGTGCGCCAGCAACAATTTTGGTATCCACAATGACGCGTTCCGGGTTGTTCGGCAGCAGCAGATAGCGGTCAAACTCACCATCATCGGTGTAGATAACAGACAGCGCACTGCACGGTGCGTCGGTAGAGGCGATAGTCGGAGCGATTGCTACCGGAACACCCATGAAATGTGCCAGTGCTTTGGCGGTATCAAGGGTTTTACCGCCGCCAATACCGAGAATTGCACCACACTGTGCGGTTTCTGCGATGCCACGTAGACGATCGATTTCATTTTGCGAACATTCACCGCCAAAGGGTGCGATTTCAACAACCAGCCCGGCATCTTTAAAGCTTTGCTCGACGGTTGCCTGAGCAAAACCTAATACAAATTTATCGCCAACAACTAACCAACGTTCTGCCAGCGGTTTCAGGTATTCGCCCAGGCGATTAATTACATCAGCGCCCTGGATGTATTTACCTGGTGATTGAATAATGCGGTCCATAATTGCTCCTTTAGAGATGAGTATTGCCAAATGCGGCATTCCAGTCGTGCTCGAACTTCTCTATAGCTGACTCTACCGCAGGGGTGTTAAGCATTTGTTGCGCTACATCTAAGGGCAGTGTGATGGATTCACATCCTGCCAGCAAACAATCCAGCGCCTGACGCGGTGTTTTAAAGCTGGCTGCCAGCACCATGCTTTCTGGCGCGTGCATTTCCAGTAACGCTTGCAGCTCCTGTACGGTACGAATGCCGTCTCCGCCCTGAGCGTCCACGCGGTTTACATAGGGGGCCACGTATTTTGCGCCAGCCAGTGCGGCTAATAGCCCTTGTGCGGCGCTGTAGACTGCGGTTCCCAGCGTAGTAATGCCTTCTTTTTTCAGCAATTTAATTGCTGCCAGACCTTCGGATGTTACCGGAATTTTCACCACAATTCCCGGAATAACGTCGCGCAGACGTTTCGCTTCTTCTACCATGCCCTGTGCGTCGCGGCTCATAGTCTGAGCAAACAGAATGCCCTCATCACCAATCGCTTTTTGCAGACGCGGCAGTACATCCCAGATGGACTCCTTGCTGGCAGCAATAATGCTCGGGTTAGTCGTCACTCCGGCAATCGGGAATATGCGTGCCAGACGTTCGACTTCTGCGACGTTAGCGGTGTCCAGATACAGTTCCATGATGTTTCCTTTTACAGTTCCAGTTCATGTTGCAGCAGGCTGGCGATAGCGTCGGCGGAAGCGGCGTTAACCAGCGCGTTACGGAATTCTTCGTGCATGATGCGGCGAGCGAGGCGCGAGAAAATGCGCATATGCTGATCGCCCGCAGCGTGTTTGTTCAGGGTTAACATAATGATGAATTGTGCTTCATCATCGCCCCAGCGCACAGGTGCTTGCAGACGAGCCACACTGATGGTCGACTGCTCAATATGTTCTGATTTGCTGTGTGGAATGGCGAAACTAAAGCCCAGTCCGGTAGAGAAGACGGCCTCACGCGCCCACAGATCGGCTTCCAGTTTCCGCGGATAGCGACAGCGTCCTGCCAGCAGCAGGTTATCGGTCATGCCTTTGAGCACTTCTTCTTTGCTGCGCCAGTCGCTTTCCAGCGTGATGCACTCGGCGGTAACCAGCGGCGCATCCTGTTGCGTCATACGGAACTGCGCCAGCAGATGCTCCACTTCCAGTGAAGTACGGCAGGCCATCGCCTGGTTAAGCAACTGACGACATTCGCGGCTGTCGAGTTGCGCCATGCGTGCTTTTGCCGCCGGAATTGACGGTGCGCTCATGCTAAGTTCATCCAGCCCTAAACCGATCAGCAGCGGCAGTACGGAACCTTTTGCCCCCAGTTCTCCGCACAGGCCGATCCATTTACCCTGGCGATGCACTGCCTGAACGGCGTAATCAAGCGCCCGCAGGAATGCCGGATTCAGACTGTTGTAGTGACGGGTGACTTTAGCGTTATCACGATCCACCGCCAGCAGATACTGCGTCAGGTCGTTACTGCCGATACTAAAGAAATCAATCTCTTCGCAGCACTGGTCGATAATGAACATGACCGACGGTACTTCCAGCATGATGCCGAGTGGGATCTTTTCATCAAACGGAATGTGTTCGTTACGCAGTTGCTGTTTGGCTTCCGCCAGCTTTTCTTTCACCCATAAGATCTCTTCCATTGAGGAGATCATCGGGATCATGATTTTCAGGCTGCCGTGAGCAGAGGCGCGCAGGATCGACCGTAATTGCGTGGTAAACAGTGACGCGTATTCTTCATAAATACGCACCGCGCGATAACCAAGGAATGGGTTGGCTTCTGCGGGAATATTCAGATAATCAACGGGTTTATCGCCGCCAATATCCATAGTACGCACAATAATGCTGCGCCCGTTGGCGGATTCCAGCGCCTGACAAAAAATGTTGTACAACTCGCTTTCGCCCGGTGCACTGGTGCGATCCATATAGAGCATTTCAGTGCGGAACAGACCAACGCCTTCTGCGCCATTGCCAAACGCAGCCTGTGCTTCTACCGAGTGAGCGATGTTAGCAGCAACTTCGATACGGATACCATCAGCGGTGCGGGCTTGCTGGGTCAGCCAGACACGTTGTTGCTCACGCAGAGCGTCCTGTACGCGCGCTTCCTGTTGATAATAACGCGCCACCGCTTCTGTCGGTTCGACCACAATCGCCCCGGCGTTGCCGTCGATATAAATCGTTTGTTGCAGCCACGGGCTAAGGGTCTCGATATCCACGCCGACCAGCGTCGGAATATTAAATGAACGGGCAAGGATCACCGTGTGTGAGGTGGTGCCGCCGCTTTTCAGTAGCAGACCTTTGAGGTGATTTTTATCCAGCTCGAGGAACTGACTGGGGGTTAGTTCATCCGCCATACAAATGGCTGGCTGCGTCAATTTACCCGGTGCCGGGAAGCGTTGTTCGCCATAAATTTGCTGGAGTAACTGGAAGCAGACGTCGCGCACATCCAGCGCACGCTCTTGCAGGTAGCTACTACTGGAACGGGCGAACTCTTCGCAAAAGTGATTCGCACTGGCAACAATCGCTTCGGCACAGCTTAATCCCTCGCTGACACCCGCCAGTAAGTGTTGACGTAAAGAGGTATCGCCCGCTAACGAACGGTGGGCTTCCAGTATTGCGCTGGTGGCACCGTCGCTATCCAGCAGACGAAACTCAATGTTTTTCAGTACCAGTGTCAGGCCGTTTTCCAGTGCAGATTGTTCGGCGTCAGCATCTTTAGCGGCAGGAAGATTACCCAGTGCATTGAGATCTAAAGAGGAAATCGGCGTCAGGATGCCGCCTGCGCTACCGTTACACACGGTGCGGGCGCGGATAATGCGCGGATTCAGATTAGTCAGTGAAACCGGCAGCGGCTCCAGTTCGTCAGATTTTACTTCTTCCAGCGGCGCGTCACAGTGGGGAAATTCATCGCGCAGCCATTGGCTTAAACGCTGGTGTGCTTCTTGTTCGTCGGCTCCAGAAATCAGTAACTGGCAGTTATCGCCCACCAGTGTATCGGTGCCAATCAGCGCCAGCGCGCTTTTGGCGTTGCCCTTGCGATCGGTACGCAGGTTATGCCACTCAATTTGCGATGAAAAAGTATTACACAGCGTTTCAACGTGGCTTGCCGGACGTGCATGTACGCCATTAGGTAGCTCACAAATAAATTCCACAATCAGGGCCATTGCCTCTCTCCCGGTAAGGTTTTCTGTTTACAGGATAAGAGTGCACGGTAACGGCCTGCCATGTGACAAATCTGTCAAAAGCTGGACAAATGTAATGTAACCGTCAATTTGCGACGCGTCTCACAAGACGCGCCACTCCGGCATGATTCCGAGATAACGCAAGTTATGAGGCGGATCGCATTTTTGTACTGACATTACAAAAGTCCAGTAAATGGCCTTTTTATCCACTGTTTGCTCCGCTTGCGATTGCCTATTGTTTCTCCCATCAAAAAAATATGGACATGGGCTTTTGCAAGCCCAGGAGCAGCTTATGAATGAGTTGGTGCAGATACTGAAAAACACTCGTCAGCATTTAATGACGGGCGTTTCACACATGATTCCCTTCGTAGTATCGGGCGGTATTTTGCTGGCGGTTTCCGTCATGCTGTACGGCAAAGGTGCGGTGCCAGATGCCGTAGCCGATCCGAATCTGAAAAAACTGTTTGATATCGGCGTCGCGGGCTTAACGCTGATGGTGCCTTTCCTTGCTGCTTACATCGGTTATTCCATTGCGGAACGTTCCGCGCTGGCTCCGTGCGCTATTGGTGCCTGGGTCGGTAACAGTTTTGGTGCAGGCTTCTTTGGCGCGCTGATCGCCGGGATTATCGGCGGCATCGTGGTGCATTACCTGAAGAAAATCCCGGTGCATAAAGTTCTGCGTTCTGTCATGCCAATCTTCATTATTCCGATCGTCGGCACCTTAATTACCGCTGGCGTCATGATGTGGGGGCTGGGCGAGCCTGTGGGCGCATTGACTAACAGTCTGACCCAGTGGCTTCAGGGAATGCAGCAGGGCAGCATTATCATGCTGGCGGTCATTATGGGGCTGATGCTGGCGTTCGATATGGGCGGTCCGGTTAACAAAGTGGCGTATGCATTCATGCTGATTTGTGTCGCCCAGGGTGTTTATACCGTGGTGGCGATCGCGGCAGTAGGGATCTGTGTTCCGCCGCTGGGGATGGGGCTGGCGACGCTGATTGGTCGCAAAAACTTCTCCGCAGAAGAACGTGAAACCGGTAAAGCGGCGTTGGTGATGGGCTGTGTTGGTGTCACTGAAGGGGCGATTCCTTTCGCCGCCGCCGATCCGTTGCGTGTGATCCCTTCCATCATGGTGGGCACTGTTTGTGGCACGGTCACCGCGGCATTGGTTGGTGCGCAGTGCTATGCAGGCTGGGGTGGTCTGATTGTGCTGCCGGTAGTTGAAGGCAAGTTGGGTTACATCGCGGCAGTGGCTGTTGGGGCTGTAGCAACGGCTATCTGCGTTAACGTGCTGAAAAGTCTGGCGCGTAAAAATGGGTCTTCAACTGATGAGAAGGAAGACGACCTGGATCTGGATTTTGAAATTAATTAATTGAGGAACGAGCCATGACGAAAATTATTGCAGTAACCGCATGTCCTTCAGGTGTTGCCCATACCTATATGGCGGCAGAGGCGCTGGAAAGTGCCGCGAAAGCAAAAGGCTGGGAAGTGAAAGTAGAAACCCAGGGGTCGATTGGTCTGGAAAACGAACTGACTGCGGAAGACGTGGCGAGCGCCGATATGGTGATTCTGACCAAAGATATCGGCATCAAGTTTGAAGAGCGTTTTGCTGGCAAGACCATCGTGCGTGTCAACATCAGCGACGCAGTAAAACGCGCTGACGCCATTATGAGCAAAATTGAAGCTCACCTGGCGCAAACCGCTTAAGTTCTTATCCCGCCCGCAAGGGCGGGTTCGCTTTCCCACAGGAGTTCCTCATGACGAATCGTATCTCTCGCCTTAAAACTGCACTGTTTGCCAATACCCGTGAAATCTCGTTGGAGCGGGCGCTGCTTTATACCGCCAGCCATCGGCAAACCGAAGGCGAACCGGTGATATTGCGCCGGGCGAAAGCGACAGCGTATATCCTTGAACACGTTGAAATTTCGATTCGTGATGAAGAGCTGATTGCCGGTAACCGCACCGTAAAACCGCGCGCCGGGATTATGTCGCCGGAAATGGATCCTTACTGGTTGCTGAAAGAGCTGGATCAATTCCCGACGCGCCCGCAGGACCGCTTCGCCATTAGTGAAGAAGATAAACGTATCTATCGCGAAGAGTTGTTCCCGTACTGGGAAAAACGCTCGATGAAAGATTTCATCAATGGGCAGATGACGGACGAAGTTAAAGCGGCGACCAGTACGCAGATTTTCAGCATCAACCAGACGGATAAAGGCCAGGGGCACATCATTATTGATTACCCACGCCTGCTGAATCACGGGCTGGGTGAGCTGGTGGCGCAGATGCAACAACATTGCCAGCAACAGCCGGATAATCACTTTTATCAGGCTGCGCTGTTATTGCTGGAAGCCTCGCAGAAACATATTTTGCGTTACGCCGAACTGGCAGAAACGATGGCAGCAAGCTGCGTTAATGCCCAACGTCGGGAAGAATTGCTGACTATTGCGGAGATCTCCCGTCATAACGCCGAACATAAGCCGCAGACGTTCTGGCAGGCGTGCCAGTTGTTCTGGTACATGAACATCATTCTGCAATATGAATCTAACGCCAGTTCGCTGTCGTTAGGGCGCTTCGATCAGTATATGTTGCCGTTCTATCAGGCCTCGCTGACCCAGGGTGAAGATCCGGCGTTCCTGAAAGAACTGCTCGAGTCCCTGTGGGTGAAATGTAATGACATTGTGCTGTTACGTTCCACCAGCAGCGCGCGCTATTTCGCAGGTTTCCCGACCGGTTATACCGCACTGCTCGGTGGTTTAACGGAAAACGGACGTAGCGCGGTGAATGTGCTTTCGTTTCTCTGTCTCGACGCCTATCAAAGCGTACAGTTGCCGCAGCCAAATCTCGGTGTGCGCACTAACGCCTTGATTGACACGCCGTTCCTGATGAAAACCGCAGAAACCATTCGTCTTGGTACTGGTATTCCGCAAATCTTCAACGATGAAGTGGTGGTGCCCGCGTTCCTCAACCGTGGTGTTTCGCTGGAAGATGCGCGCGACTATTCAGTGGTCGGTTGCGTGGAATTATCCATTCCGGGCAGAACCTACGGTCTGCACGATATCGCGATGTTTAACCTGCTGAAAGTGATGGAAATCTGCCTGCATGAGAATGAAGGTAATTCCGCATTGAGTTATGACGGTTTGCTGGAACAAATTCGCGCGAAGATCAGCCACTACATCACTCTGATGGTTGAAGGCAGCAATATTTGCGATATCGGCCATCGTGACTGGGCACCAGTGCCGCTGCTCTCTTCGTTTATCAGCGATTGTCTGGAAAAAGGCCGCGATATTACCGACGGCGGCGCGCGTTATAACTTTTCCGGCGTGCAGGGGATTGGTATCGCTAACCTGAGTGATTCACTCCATGCGTTGAAAGGGATGGTTTTTGATCAACAACGTTTAAGTTTTGACGAATTGTTGTCGGTATTAAAAGCAAACTTCGAAACGCCAGAAGGCGAAAAAATCCGTGCTCGTTTAATTAACCGCTTTGAGAAGTACGGCAACGATATCGACGAGGTGGATAACATTAGCGCCGAATTGCTGCGCCATTACTGCAAAGAAGTGGAAAAATACCAGAACCCGCGCGGCGGCTACTTCACGCCGGGATCGTATACCGTTTCTGCTCACGTCCCGTTGGGGTCGGTGGTTGGCGCGACGCCAGACGGCCGCTTCGCCGGAGAACAACTGGCTGATGGTGGTTTGTCACCAATGTTGGGTCAGGACGGACAAGGGCCAACGGCGGTGCTGAAGTCAGTAAGTAAACTTGATAACACGTTGCTTTCTAACGGTACGTTGCTGAATGTGAAATTCACTCCGGCTACCCTGGAAGGTGAAGCGGGATTACGCAAACTGGCTGACTTCTTACGTGCATTTACTCAGCTTAAGTTGCAGCACGTTCAATTTAACGTAGTGAATGCCGACACGTTACGTGAAGCCCAATTGCGCCCGCAGGACTATGCGGGGCTGGTGGTACGCGTTGCCGGATACAGCGCCTTCTTTGTCGAACTCTCGAAGGAAATTCAGGATGACATTATCCGCCGTACAGCGCATCAGTTGTAACGTTGTGGAAACGCGCCGCGAGGATGTGGCGCGTATTTTTAACATTCAGCGTTATTCGCTGAATGACGGTGAGGGTATTCGTACGGTGGTCTTTTTTAAAGGCTGCCCACATCTGTGCCCGTGGTGTGCTAATCCGGAGTCGATCTCCGGCAAAATCCAGACGGTGCGTAGAGAGGCGAAATGTCTGCATTGCGCGAAATGTTTACGTGATGCAGATGAATGTCCTTCCGGCGCATTTGAGCGGATTGGTCGTGATATCAGCCTCGACGCTCTGGAACGGGAAGTGATGAAGGATGACATTTTCTTTCGCACGTCTGGCGGTGGTGTCACGCTTTCTGGCGGTGAAGTGTTGGTGCAAGCGGAGTTTGCTACCCGTTTTTTGCAACGACTGCGGCTGTGGGGCGTGTCATGTGCCATCGAAACTGCCGGAGACGCGCCAGCAAGCAGGTTGCTACCGCTGGCGAAATTGTGCGATGAAGTGTTGTTCGATTTAAAAATTATGGACCCGACAAGAGCGCGGGACGTGGTGAAAATGAATCTGCCGCGCGTGCTGGAGAATCTGCGTTTGCTGGTGAGTGAAGGTATCAATGTGATCCCTCGTTTGCCGCTGATCCCCGGCTATACGCTCAGCAGAGAGAATATGCAGCAGGCGCTGGATGTGTTGATTCCTTTGAATATCAGGCAGATCCACCTGTTGCCGTTTCATCAGTACGGTGAACCGAAATACCGTCTGTTGGGGCGCGAATGGTCGATGAAAGATATACCGGCACCGTCGTCAGCCGATGTGGCATTGATGCGTGAAATGGCTGAACAGGCTGGTTTTCAGGTTACGGTTGGGGGGTAGGATGGCATATCTGGTTGCAGTTACCGCCTGCGTTAGCGGTGTGGCACATACCTATATGGCGGCAGAACGGCTGGAAAAGTTGTGTCAGCAGGAAAAGTGGAGCGTCAGCATTGAAACTCAGGGGGCGCTGGGAACGGAGAACCGCTTATCGGACGAGAATATCCGTCGCGCGGATGTTGTGTTGTTGATTACAGATATCGAGCTTTCTGGTGCCGAGCGTTTTGAACATTGTCGCTATGTACAATGCGGTATCTACGCTTTTCTACGCGAACCTCATCGGGTGATGAGTGCTGTTCGTAAGGTGCTTTCTGCGCCGCAGCAAACGCACCTTATTCTGGAGTAGTTGGTTTTTCTGTCAGTTGGCTGTGGTACTGCCGACGATATTCCGACGGCGAGCGTTCGGTATTTTTACGAAACAGACGGCAGAAGTAGTTGCTGTCGACAAAACCGCAGGCGTGAGCCACTTCTTTTACCTTCAGATCATAGCCTTTCAGTAGCGTCTTAGCATGTTCCAGTCGCGTGTGATTCAGGTATTCGTTAAAGCCAATAGCCCCCGTTTTTTGAAACAGGTGCGATAGGTAGTTTGGTGAAATGTAGAACGCCTGCGCGACAGATTCGCGGGTCAGCGCGGTGGCATAACGTTCGTCGATGTAATCGCGAATGGCTTCGAAAAGTGCCTGGCTGCGAGAGGCTGTCTGAATTTGGCTGCCGAGCAAATCGCGGCAGTGGCTAAGCAAACTGGTAACAATAAGCCTGGCTGTTTGTTGCTCCTGCGGCTGCATTTGCATTTCATTGAGCGTTTGTAGCAGGAACGAGCCAATACGTGGGCCACGTCGGGCGACGTGTTGCTTTGCCAGATTTTGATATTGTTTGCCATCCCACTGTACGACGCTGAAGCCGAGTTGCTGTTTGCCAAACAGAACGCTAAATGTCGTGGCGGGTGTTTCCCATTGTGGGAAATTCCACCCGCCAGCGGGAACGTACAGTACATCGCCGGAAACTAACGTTGCACCTGTACCGGTATCAACAAACTCGCCTTCCAGCACAATTTCCAGCCGTGGAAAATCGACCTTATACGCGAGATCGGGGGCCGGGCCGTTGCTGCTCGCGAAGTAAACCTGGCGGAGTAACAGCGGGCCGTTGATCAGGCGGGAGAGCAGATAGTTGACGTCGTGATACATGTTATTCCCTCAGGTATGTAGACGGGAAAACAGTAACTGGCATTATGAAAAAAGGCCACCTGAAAAGTGTGGCCTGATGGGAGTGAGATGTAAACATTGCGGCAGTTGTATTGCCGGATGCGGCGTAAACGTCTTATCCGGCCTACCGCCGCGATCTGTAGGCCGGATAAGACGCGTCAAGCGTCGCATCCGGCAAATAGCACCTGGTAGATAATTACTGATTACCCACCTGATCGCCATACGGCAGAGTGTCGTAATCGATCAGCGCATTTTTCTTATACGGGTTACCAATCCAGCGGGTGGTTTCTTTGAATTGCGGGTTCACCACCGAACGGGTTGGATCGTAACCGTCGTAAGATAAGCCCGCCAAATCCGACCAGGTGTGGATCAGTTCAGCCAGGCTGTATTTACGATCGACATCCTGCGAGAAATCACGCGGATGAGTCGCCTGCCATTTTTCCGACGTCCACAGCAGGAACGGAATGGTGTACATGTGGCGCGTCGGGTTGTCTTCATTACGCCCCTGAGTTTTATGCGGTGGTGTGTCATAAACCTCTTCACCGTGGTCAGAGAAGTAAACCAGGAAACCATTCGGATCAGCAGCTTTAAAGTCTTTAATCAGGCTGGCAACTACGTGATCGTTGTACAAGTTGGCGTTGTCGTAATCGTTATACGATTCCAACTCTTCTGCGCTTAATCCCGGCGGCACGTGATCGGTATTGCCATCAAACTTGCCCTGATCTTCCGGGTAACGATATTTGTATTTGATGTGCGTACCCAGCAGATGAACGATGATCAGTTTCTTCGGCGCGGGGTCCTTCAGCACTTCCTGGAACGGCTTCAGCACGTTGGTGTCGTATTCACGCGCACTCTGTGTGCGTTGCTGGTTCATGTAGTACTGTTTATCGGTCTGGCGCGAAAATACCGTCAGCATGGTGTTGCGGGCGGTCATCGTTTGCTGGTTGGTGATCCAGAACGTTTTATAACCCGCCTGTTTCATCATGTTCATCAGCGACGGCTGCGTCAGGTACAGATCCGGATTCTTTTCGTTGGCGAAAGTCAGCGCCTGTTGCAGGATTTCAATGGTGTACGGACGCGATGTGACCACATTATTGAACACGGTCAGGTTTGGGTCGGTTTTATGCAGCGCATCCAGTTCAGGCGTGGTTTCACGCGGATAACCGTACAGGCTCATGCGTCCACGCTGGGTTGATTCGCCAATCACCAGTACTAAGGTGCGCGGTTCGTTGCCCGATTCGTCTTTGAAATTAGCCAGCGGCGGTAATGCGTTATTTTCATTCAGTAGTTTCGTCAGTGAGTTAAGTTGCTGGCGATACTGATAATAACCTGTCAGGAATTGCCACGGCGCGGCGGGTTCCATGCGCGATGCCAGATTATCCAACGTTTTCTCAAACGGTTTGTTTTTGATAAACGTGTTCATGGCGATCGGGTGCAGAATCAAACCATAAAGCAGGGCAAAAGAGACAACATAACGCCACGGCTTCGGAATATAGACCGGGCGCAGGCGTGTCCATAGCAGAACTGCCACTGCTGTATAGGCCAGCGCGATAAGCACAATCTTCAGGCTGAAATACTGGCTTAAATACTCGCTGGCTTCGTTGGTGTTGGTTTCAAACATCACAAACAGAACGCTCTGCGAGAACTCCTGACCGTATATGACGTAGTAACACAGCGCCGCCAGAGAGGCCGCCCACAGCATCACGCCGATTATCGCGGCGATAATTTTAATCCGCTTCGGAAAGAGGAATACCGGGATCAACCACAGCGAACTAAACAACAGCGAGTCGCGCATGCCGTTAGTACCGCTGTAGCCGCTGACGTAAATAATGACCTGTAGTAGGGTAGAGAAAAACCAAAAGTAGAGCAGTGCCCAACCCAGGGCTTTCCAGCTAAAAAGGGGTTTAGCCTGGACTTCTGTGGAATGCATAGTAAGAACCTGTCTCGAAAAAATAGCGCCGAATGTAAGGGTAAAACCTTAAGGATATCTGAAGAGATATCCAGGATTTGAATAAAATGCAGACAGAAATATATTGAAAACGAGGGAGTTAGAACAGAAGTATTTCAGAAAACCCTCGCACTATTGCACGAGGGTTGATAGAGGGAGAGATTAGCCGGTATTACGCATACCTGCCGCAATCCCGGCAATAGTGACCATTAACGCTTGTTCTACGCGGGGATCCGGTTCATGACCTTCTTTTTCCGCCTGGCGGGAGCGGTGCAGTAGCTCTGCCTGCAACACGTTCAGCGGGTCGGTGTATATATTCCGTAGCTGAATAGACTCGGCAATCCACGGCAGATCCGCCATCAGATGGGAATCGTTGGCAATCGCCAGCACCACTTTGATGTCTTCTTCTTGCAGATTGCGTAACTCTTTACCTAACGGCCACAGTTCTTTGTCGACCAGGCGTTGGTCATAGTATTCCGCCAGCCACAGATCCGCTTTTGCGAACACCATCTCCAGCATTCCCAGACGTGTTGAGAAGAACGGCCAGTCGCGGCACATGGTTTCCAGTTCGTTCTGTTTGCCATCTTCGACCACTTTTTGCAGCGCTGTACCCGCACCCAGCCAGGCGGGAAGCATCAGGCGGTTTTGCGTCCAGGCGAAGATCCACGGAATGGCGCGCAGTGATTCGACGCCGCCGGTTGGGCGACGTTTCGCCGGACGTGAACCCAACGGCAGTTTGCCCAGTTCCTGTTCTGGCGTAGCGGAACGGAAGTAAGGAACAAAATCTTTGTTTTCACGCACGTAGCCACGATAGACATCGCAAGAGATGACCGACAGTTCATCCATAATCCGACGCCAGCTCTCTTTCGGCTCTGGCGGTGGCAGCAGGTTGGCTTCCAGAATCGCCCCGGTGTACAGCGACAGGCTGCTAACGGTGATTTCCGGTAGACCGTATTTAAAGCGGATCATCTCGCCCTGTTCGGTCACACGCAGGCCGCCTTTCAGGCTTCCCGGCGGTTGCGAAAGCAGTGCTGCATGTGCTGGTGCGCCACCGCGGCCAATGGAACCGCCGCGACCGTGGAACAGCGTCAGTTCAATACCCGCCTTTTCGCAGGTTTTGATTAACGCATCCTGTGCCTGATACTGCGCCCAGGATGCCGCCATCACGCCCGCATCTTTTGCTGAGTCGGAATAGCCAATCATTACCATCTGTTTGCCCTGAATCAGACCGCGATACCAGTCGATATTCAGCAGTTGGGTCATAACATCGTTGGCGTTGTTCAGGTCATCGAGGGTTTCAAACAGCGGTGCGACCGGCATCGCGAATCCAATTCCCGCTTCTTTCAGTAGCAGGTGGACAGCCAGTACGTCAGACGGTGTTTTCGCCATCGAGATCACGTAGGCGGCAATGGAGCCTTGTGGCGCTTCGGCAATCACCTGACACGTATCGAGCACTTCGCGCGTTTCGGCGCTTGGTTGCCAGTTGCGAGGCAGCAACGGACGTTTAGAGTTCAGTTCGCGGATCAGGAACGCCTGTTTGTCGGCCTCTGACCAGCTTTCGTAGTCTCCGATGCCGAGGTAGCGGGTCAGTTCACCCAATGCTTCGGTATGACGAGTACTCTCCTGGCGGATATCAATACGCACCAGCGGTACACCGAAACATTTCACGCGGCGCAGAGTATCAAGCAGATCGCCGTTGGCGATAATCCCCATGCCACACGCCTGAAGTGACTGGTAGCAAGCGTAGAGCGGCTCCCATAATTCTTCGTTCTGTGTCAGCAGGCCTTCCGGTTTTGGCAGTTCTTCACCTTTCAGGCGCGCTTCCAGCCACGCCTGGGTCGCCATCAGGCGAGAACGCAGGTTTTTCATCAGATAGCGATACGGCTCTGCAGCACCTTCTTCACCGACCAGCGCCAGCAGTTCAGGTGTTGCTTCAACCATCGACAACTCGGAGACCAGAACCTGAATATCTTTCAGGAACAGGTCAGTTGCTTTCCAGCGACTGAGCAGAAGTACGTGACGGGTGATGTCGGCGGTGACGTTTGGGTTGCCATCGCGGTCGCCGCCCATCCACGAGGTAAAACGAACCGGAACAAATTCTACCGGCAGTTTGTAGCCCAGGTTTTCTTCCAGTTGCTCATTCAGTTCGCGCAGGTAATTCGGCACGCCCTGCCACAGGCTGTTTTCTACTACTGCAAAACCCCATTTGGCTTCATCAATTGGGCTTGGGCGTAGTTTGCGGATTTCATCGGTATGCCACGACTGAGCGATCAACTGGCGCAGACGGCGCATTAATTGGTGATGTTCGTAGTCAGCGAGATCTTTGTTGTCGAGCTGTTTTAAGCAGGCGTTCACTTCCACCATTTTGTGGATCAGTGTGCGGCGGGTGATTTCGGTTGGGTGTGCGGTAAGAACCAGTTCCAGCGACAACGATTCAACCGCTTTTTTGATAGTTTCTTCGCTAAGGTCTGGCTGGTTTTTTAGTTTACGCAGGGTACGGGCGATCACTTCCGGATTGCTGGCAGCCTCACCTTTTGGCGAAATGCTGTGGTATTGCTCGGCGGTGTTGGCCAGGTTCAGGAACTGGCTAAACGCACGCGCAACGGGTAGCAGCTCGTCGTTCGACAAATTTTGTAAGGTGGTGAGCAACTCCTGGCGGTTAGCATCATTGCCAGCGCGTGAAGATTTGGACAACTTACGGATAGTTTCTACGCGTTCAAGAATGTGTTCTCCCAACGCATCCTTGATGGTTTCTCCCAGCACTTTGCCGAGCATACTGACATTACTGCGCAACGCGGAATATTGTTCGTTCATATGACCCCAGACACCCCATCTTATCGTTTGATAGCCCTGTATCCTTCACGTCGCATTGGCGCGAATATGCTCGGGCTTTGCTTTTCGTCGTCTTTTATAAAGCCACGTAAACGCGGTGACGTCAAATGCTGCGAAATCGCTTCAGCAAACGAATAAATAGCAGGGATTTACGCCATTAAATTCACGACGTTTTAAATAAGCGTAACTTATGGGAATGTTAAAAATTCGCCTCGCGTAACACCAAATACGTAGGTCGGATAAGATGCGCAAGCATCGCATCCGACATTATTGCGGCGCTGGAGTTTGGCAGCAGTGCCGGATGCGGCGCGAGCGCCTTATCCGGCCTACGGTTGGGCATCATTTGAGTCACTGTAGGTCGGATAAGATGCGCAAGCATCGCATCCGACATTATTGCGGCGCTGGAGTTTGGCAGCAGTGCCGGATGCGGCGCGAGCGCTTTGTCCGGCCTACGTTTTAATGCCAGCAAAAATGGTGAATCACCTGGGTGATCAACTCGCGGGTGGGTTTAATAAACCGTGTCTCCAGATATTCATCAGGCTGATGGGCTTGATTGATTGAACCTGGTCCT
The DNA here is from genome assembly GCF_000208565.1 of Escherichia sp. TW09308. Taxonomy (NCBI): domain Bacteria; kingdom Pseudomonadati; phylum Pseudomonadota; class Gammaproteobacteria; order Enterobacterales; family Enterobacteriaceae; genus Escherichia; species Escherichia sp. TW09308. The sequence goes on from NZ_AEME01000001.1 coordinate 913,260, forward strand.
AACACCAGCGTCGGGCATAGCGTCTGAATAAACGGTGCTTCGGTACAGTAGTTCACCACTTCGGTCTGTGCGCCGAGCAATTTCTCAACCACTTCAACCAGTTGATGATTCGGCGGGCACTCATAACCAGGGATCGGCGGATGCAGCTCTTCGACCGTCAGACGACCCGGCCAGCGTTCGCTTACCGATGCCAGCGCGTCGTTGAGCAAGCCGTTAAGTTCATTGAGCGTCATGCCTGGCAGCGGACGAATATCCATATGCAACTCACAGCAGGCGCAAATTCGGTTAGATGCGTCACCGCCGTGAATATGCCCGAGGTTGAGCGTGGGATACGGTACGGTAAACGCTTCATAGTGATAGCGTTCTTTAAGGTCGTCACGTAATTGTAAAATATGGCCGATGGCGTCATGCATCAGCTCGATGGCATTCACCCCGCGTGCCGGATCGCTGGAGTGCCCCGACTGACCCATAATGCGAATGGCGTTAGAAATATGGCCTTTATGTGCGCGTACCGGTTGCAGTGACGTCGGTTCGCCAATGATGGCGCAATCCGGGCGCAGGGCGGTGGTTTCGGCAAAATAACGCGCTCCGGCCATACTGGTTTCCTCATCGGCAGTCGCCAGAATGTAGAGCGGCTTTGCAAGCTTCGTGACGTCGACATCGCGTAGTGCATCAAGGATAAACGCAAAGAAGCCTTTCATGTCGGCGGTGCCCAGACCATAGAGCTTGCCGTCATGCTCAGTCAGCGTAAACGGATCGCGCGTCCAGCGCCCGTCATCAAACGGCACGGTATCGGTATGCCCCGCCAGCAACAAGCCGCCAGCGCCGTGTCCGCAACTTGCCAGCATATTAAATTTGTTGCGTGTTCCCGGCACGGGCTGCACTTCCACATTGAAGCCCAAATCTTTGAACCAACCCGCCAGCAGAGTGATTAAATCTGCATTGCTTTGATCGAGCGCTTCTTCCGTGGCGCTTATTGAAGGTGTGGCAATCAGAGCACGGTAGATCTCGATAAATGGCGGTAATTTGTTTTTCATTGTTGACACACCTCTGGTCATGATAGTATCAATATTCATGCATTAATTGTGAATAAAAATACACTAACGTTGAGCATAATAAAACCCACCAGCCGTAAGGTGAATGTTTTACGTTTAGCCAGGCAAACAGACATAAGAAGGTGAATAGCCCCGATGTTGAATACGCTGATTGTGGGTGCCAGTGGTTACGCTGGCGCAGAGCTAGTGACCTATGTAAATCGCCATCCGCATATGAACATAACCGCTTTGACTGTTTCAGCGCAAAGCAATGATGCGGGAAAGTTAATCTCCGATTTGCATCCGCAGCTCAAAGGCATCGTTGATCTGCCGCTGCAGCCGATGTCGGATATCAGCGAGTTTAGCCCAGGGGTGGATGTGGTGTTTCTCGCCACTGCCCATGAAGTTAGCCACGATTTAGCACCGCAGTTTCTTGATGCAGGCTGTGTGGTATTCGACCTTTCCGGCGCATTCCGCGTTAACGACGCCGCCTTCTATGAAAAATATTACGGCTTTACCCATCAATACCCGGAACTGCTGGAGCAAGCCGCTTATGGTCTGGCGGAGTGGTGCGGCAATAAATTAAAAGAAGCGAATTTGATTGCGGTGCCGGGGTGTTACCCGACGGCAGCGCAGTTGGCGCTTAAACCGTTGATTGATGCCGATCTTCTAGATCTCAATCAGTGGCCGGTCATCAACGCCACCAGCGGTGTAAGCGGTGCAGGACGTAAGGCAGCGATTTCTAACAGCTTTTGTGAAGTCAGCCTGCAACCATACGGTGTCTTTACCCATCGCCATCAACCGGAGATCGCTACACACCTTGGTGCTGACGTGATCTTCACCCCGCATCTGGGCAATTTCCCGCGCGGCATTCTGGAAACGATTACCTGCCGTCTGAAACCGGGCGTGACCCAGGCGCAAGTAGCACAAGTGTTGCAACAGGCATATGCGCATAAACCGCTGGTACGGTTGTATGACAAAGGCGTTCCGGCGCTGAAAAACGTTGTCGGGCTACCGTTCTGCGATATCGGTTTTGCCGTTCAGGGCGAGCATCTGATTGTGGTGGCGACCGAAGACAACTTATTGAAAGGTGCGGCGGCACAGGCAATCCAGTGTGCCAATATTCGTTTCGGCTATGCGGAAACGCAGTCTCTTATTTAAGGGTGCAATGATGAATCCATTAATTATCAAACTGGGCGGCGTATTGCTGGATAGTGAAGAGGCGCTGGAACGGCTGTTTAGCGCACTGGTGAATTATCGCGAGTCTCATCAGCGTCCGTTGGTGATTGTTCACGGCGGCGGCTGCGTGGTGGATGAGTTGATGAAAGGGTTGAATCTGCCGGTGAAAAAGAAAAACGGCCTGCGCGTGACGCCTGCGGATCAGATAGACATTATCACTGGCGCACTGGCGGGAACGGCAAATAAAACCCTGCTGGCGTGGGCGAAGAAACATCAGATTGCTGCTGTGGGGCTGTTTCTCGGTGATGGCGACAGCGTCAAAGTGACCCAGCTCGATGAAGAGTTGGGCCATGTTGGACTGGCGCAGCCAGGTTCGCCTAAGCTTATCAACACGTTGCTGGAAAACGGTTATTTGCCGGTGGTCAGCTCTATTGGTGTGACGGACGAAGGGCAACTGATGAACGTCAATGCTGACCAGGCCGCGACGGCACTGGCGGCAACGCTGGGTGCGGATCTGATTTTGCTTTCTGATGTCAGTGGCATCCTCGACGGTAAAGGGCAACGAATTGCTGAGATGACCGCGGCGAAAGCAGAACAACTGATTGAGCAGGGCATTATTACTGACGGCATGATTGTGAAAGTGAATGCGGCGCTGGACGCTGCACGCACGCTGGGCCGCCCGGTGGACATCGCCTCCTGGCGTCATGCGGAACAGCTTCCGGCACTGTTTAACGGTATGCCGATGGGGACGCGGATTTTAGCTTAATTTTTGTTGGCCGGAGGCACAGCTTCCGGCATTGAATTTCAAAATAAGGAAACAGAGTTATGGCACTTTGGGGCGGGCGTTTTACTCAGGCAGCAGATCAACGGTTCAAACAATTTAATGACTCATTGCGCTTTGATTACCGTCTGGCGGAGCAGGATATTGTCGGCTCTGTAGCCTGGTCCAAAGCCCTGGTAACGGTAGGTGTGTTGACCGCAGAAGAGCAGGTGCAACTGGAAGAGGCGCTGAACGTGCTGCTGGAAGACGTTCGCGCCAGGCCACAACAAATCCTCGAAAGCGACGCCGAAGATATCCATAGCTGGGTGGAAGGTAAACTGATCGACAAAGTGGGTCAGTTAGGCAAAAAACTGCATACCGGGCGTAGCCGTAATGACCAGGTAGCGACTGACCTGAAATTGTGGTGCAAAGAGATGGTCAGCGAGTTGCTGGCGGCTAACCGCCAGTTGCAATCGGCGTTGGTGGAAACGGCGCAAAATAATCAGGACGCAGTGATGCCGGGTTATACCCACCTGCAACGCGCTCAACCGGTGACGTTCGCTCACTGGTGCCTGGCCTATGTTGAGATGCTGGCGCGTGATGAAAGCCGTTTGCAGGACGCGCTTAAGCGTCTGGATGTCAGCCCGTTAGGTTGTGGTGCGCTGGCGGGAACGGCCTATGACATTGACCGTGAACAACTGGCTGGCTGGCTGGGTTTTGCCTCGGCAACGCGTAACAGCCTGGACAGCGTTTCTGACCGTGATCACGTACTGGAACTGCTTTCTGCCGCCGCCATCGGCATGGTGCATCTGTCGCGTTTTGCCGAAGATCTCATTTTCTTTAACACCGGCGAAGCGGGTTTTGTCGAACTGTCTGATCGCGTGACTTCCGGTTCATCCTTAATGCCGCAGAAGAAAAACCCGGATGCGCTGGAGCTGATTCGTGGGAAATGTGGTCGTGTCCAGGGCGCATTAACCGGCATGATGATGACTCTGAAAGGGTTACCGCTGGCCTATAACAAAGACATGCAGGAAGACAAAGAGGGCTTGTTCGACGCACTCGACACCTGGCTGGATTGCCTGCATATGGCGGCGCTGGTGCTGGATGGGATTCAGGTGAAACGCCCGCGTTGTCAGGAAGCGGCGCAACAGGGTTACGCTAACGCCACTGAACTGGCGGATTATCTGGTGGCAAAAGGCGTACCGTTCCGCGAGGCGCACCATATTGTGGGTGAAGCGGTGGTGGAAGCCATTCGTCAGGGCAAACCACTGGAAGAACTGCCGCTGGCTGAGTTGCAGAAATTCAGCAAGGTGATTGGAGAAGATGTGTATCCGATTTTGTCGTTGCAATCGTGCCTCGACAAACGTGCGGCAAAAGGCGGCGTCTCACCGCAGCAGGTGGCGCAGGCGATTGCTTTTGCAAAGGCGCGGTTGGTGTAACTTGTTTATATCGCTCCCCTGAAAACGGGGAGTTTGCCTTATCATGCCTACGTAGTGTTGCGCTTTGTAAGCCAGATAAGGCGTTTACGCCGCATCTGGCAGGAATTTATCATCATCCTGATGCCCCTGAGTTTTACGTCCAGCCACAGCCATTCTTCGTCACATTCCTTTTAATTCTTGCGTCTTCTTTACGTTTACTTTTCCTATAAAAATCATTTTCAAATACATCAAACAATACATATTTTAATTAATTGAATATAATTGATTTCTATTGCTGTGTTCATTTTTAAGATTAATGGAATTTGTTATGTGATTATTTAACGTGTTGTTTTAACGATGATGGTTAATATTGTAGACAATATTTGAGGATATTTCTGTTCCTCGGCGGAAAATTTTATTTTTAATGTGATCACGGTTGAATAATCACTTTTTCTTCCTTGTATGGTAGTAGGCATAAAATTAAGTTTAAAACGTCTATTTAAAACACAGGAGAGTGCAATAATGAAAATTATTGCTGCGGACGTTTTTGTCACTTGCCCCGGGCGTAATTTCGTTACGCTTAAAATAACCACTGAAAGCGGACTTTGTGGGCTGGGAGATGCCACATTAAATGGTCGTGAATTGTCGGTCGCTTCCTATCTGAAAGATCATCTTTGTCCACAATTAATAGGTCGCGATGCCAGCCGTATCGAAGATATCTGGCAATTCTTTTATAAAGGTGCTTACTGGCGGCGTGGCCCCGTCACGATGTCGGCAATCTCTGCCATTGATATGGCGTTATGGGATATCAAAGCTAAAGCAGCCAATATGCCGCTGTATCAACTGCTGGGTGGCGCTTCTCGCGAGGGCGTGATGGTCTATTGCCACACCACCGGGCGTACAATTGATGAAGTCCTTGAAGACTATGCAAAACACCAGCAAATGGGCTTTAAGGCGATTCGGGTGCAGTGCGGCGTGCCGGGTATGCAAACTACCTATGGCCTGGCGAAGGGAAAAGGGTTGGCTTACGAACCGGCAACCAAAGGCCAGTGGCCGGAAGAACAATTGTGGTCTTCAGAAAAGTATCTCGATTTTACGCCGAAGCTCTTTGAGGCCGTGCGCAACAAGTTCGGTTTTAATGAACATCTGTTGCATGACATGCACCATCGCCTTACCCCTATTGAAGCGGCGCGCTTTGGTAAGAGCATTGAAGATTACCGCCTGTTCTGGATGGAAGACCCGACACCTGCCGAGAATCAGGAATGTTTCCGTTTGATTCGCCAGCATACCGTGACACCAATTGCGGTCGGAGAAGTCTTTAATAGTATCTGGGATTGTAAGCAGTTAATCGAAGAGCAGTTAATTGACTATATCCGCACGACGATTACCCATGCTGGTGGAATTACCGGGATGCGACGGATTGCCGATTTTGCATCGCTTTATCAGGTGCGTACCGGTTCGCATGGCCCTTCTGATTTATCGCCCATTTGCCATGCGGCAGCGCTGCATTTTGATCTCTGGGTGCCTAACTTCGGTGTTCAGGAGTACATGGGTTATTCCGAACAAATGCTTGAGGTCTTCCCGCATAGCTGGCGCTTCGACGCGGGTTATATGCACCCAGGCGATGAACCAGGGCTGGGTATCTCCTTTGATGAGAAGCTGGCGGCGAAATATCCGTATGATCCGGCGTATCTCCCCGTTGCGCGTCTGGAAGACGGTACATTGTGGAATTGGTAGTGATTTAAGCGAAACCGTATATCTGTCGCTTAATTTATTTATTGAGTAATCAAATCTATTCAATTTTCTCAAGGAGTATAAAAATGGATGTTGATTTGCCAGGTAGTGTTGCGGGTAATAAACCGCAACGGATTCGCCGTATTCAGACGGTGGCGCTGGTTTTATTATTTATGGCGGGAATCGTTAATTTTCTCGATCGCTCATCATTGAGCGTGGCAGGCGAGGCGATTCGTGGCGAGTTAGGATTATCAGCCACAGAGTTTGGCGTTTTACTTTCTGCATTTTCTCTGTCTTATGGTTTTTCACAACTGCCTTCCGGTATTTTGTTAGATCGTTTTGGTCCACGAATTGTGTTAGGCGCAGGATTAATATTCTGGTCATTAATGCAGGCATTAACAGGAATGGTTAATTCCTTTAGCCACTTTATTATTATGCGTATTGGACTGGGTATTGGTGAAGCGCCGTTTATGCCTGCGGGGGTGAAATCTATCACCGACTGGTATGCGCAAAAAGAACGCGGCACGGCGCTGGGGATCCTTAACTCATCTACCGTTATCGGTCAGGCCATCGCGCCCCCTGTTCTTGTATTGATGCAACTGGCGTGGGGCTGGAGGACGATGTTTGTCATCATCGGCCTGGCGGGGATTCTGGTTGGGATTTGCTGGTACGCATGGTATCGCAACCGGGCGCAGTTTGTCCTGACCGATGAAGAACGAGCGTATCTCTCTGCACCGGTTAAGCCGCGTCCACAATTGCAATTTAGCGAGTGGCTGGCGCTGTTTAAACATCGGACAACCTGGGGGATGATTTTAGGTTTCGCTGGTGTCAACTATACCGGTTGGCTCTACATTGCGTGGTTACCCGGTTATTTGCAGGCTGCGCAAGGTTTCAGTCTGGCAAAAACCGGCTGGGTGGCGGCGATTCCTTTCCTTGCGGCGGCAGTCGGGATGTGGATCAACGGTATTGTTGTCGATAGACTGGCGAAAAAAGGCTACGACCTGGCGAAGACGCGTAAAACGGCCATTGTTTGCGGTTTGATGATGTCGGCATTAGGGACGTTGCTGGTGGTGCAATCTTCCTCGCCTGCGCAGGCGGTGGCGTTTATCTCAATGGCGCTGTTCTGCGTGCATTTCGCGGGAACATCGGCATGGGGACTGGTGCAGGTGATGGTGTCAGAAACAAAAGTGGCTTCCATCGCTGGTATTCAAAACTTTGGCAGTTTTGTCTTTGCTTCCTTTGCCCCGATCGTGACCGGCTGGGTAGTGGATACTACGCACTCGTTTAATCTGGCGCTGGTTATTGCGGCCTGCGTGACCTTCATCGGCGCGCTGTGTTACTTCTTTATCGTCAAAGATCGCATTGAATAAATATTGGGTCTGGCTCTCTTGTGGGAGCCGGGCGAAATAAAAAAAAAGCGGATCCTGGAGATCCGCAAAAGTTCACGTTGGCTTTAGTTATTCGAGTTGAGAAACTCTCGAAACGGGCAGTGACTTCAAGGGTTAAAGAGGTGCCGCTCCGTTTCTATGAGCAATTATCAGTCAGAATGCTTGATAGGGATAATCGTTCGTTGCTATGCTACCTATCGCCATGAACTATCGTGGCGATGGAGGATGGATAATGAATATTCGTGATCTTGAGTACCTGGTGGCATTGGCCGAACACCGCCATTTTCGCCGTGCGGCAGATTCCTGCCACGTCAGCCAGCCAACCCTGAGTGGGCAAATTCGTAAGCTGGAAGATGAGCTGGGCGTGATGTTGCTGGAGCGGACCAGCCGTAAAGTGTTATTCACCCAGGCGGGAATGCTGCTGGTGGATCAGGCGCGTACCGTGCTGCGTGAGGTGAAAGTCCTTAAAGAGATGGCAAGCCAGCAGGGCGAGACCATGTCCGGGCCGCTGCACATTGGTTTGATTCCAACGGTCGGGCCTTACCTGCTACCGCATATTATCCCGATGCTGCACCAGGCTTTTCCGAAGCTGGAAATGTATCTGCATGAAGCCCAGACCCATCAATTACTGGCGCAACTGGACAGCGGCAAACTCGACTGTGTGATCCTCGCACTGGTGAAGGAGAGCGAAGCATTCATTGAAGTGCCGTTGTTTGATGAGCCAATGCTGTTGGCAATCTATGAAGATCACCCGTGGGCTGATCGTGAATGTGTACCGATGGCCGATCTGGCCGGGGAAAAACTGCTGATGCTGGAAGATGGTCACTGTCTGCGCGATCAGGCAATGGGCTTCTGCTTTGAAGCGGGGGCGGATGAAGATACACACTTCCGCGCGACCAGTCTGGAGACGCTGCGTAACATGGTGGCGGCTGGTAGCGGTATCACTTTACTGCCTGCGCTGGCCGTGCCGCCGGAGCGTAAACGTGATGGCGTTGTTTATCTGCCGTGCATTAAGCCAGAACCACGCCGCACTGTTGGCCTGGTTTACCGTCCGGGTTCGCCGCTGCGCAGTCGCTATGAGCAACTGGCAGAGGCCATCCGTGCAAGAATGGATGGCCATTTCGGTAAAACGTTAAAACAGGCGATTTAAGCCGTTTAGCGCCGCGACCCGATAGGCTTCCGCCATAGTCGGGTAGTTAAAGGTGGTGTTGACGAAGTACTCAATCGTGTTGCCGCCACCTTTCTGTTCCATAATCGCCTGACCGATATGAATAATTTCGGCAGCGCGCTCACCAAAGCAGTGAATTCCCAGAATCTCTTTTGTTTCCCGATGGAACAAAATTTTCAACGTGCCCACGTTCATCCCGACAATTTGCGCACGAGCCAGATGTTTAAACTGGGCGCGGCCCACTTCATACGGCACTTTCATCGCGGTCAGTTGCTGTTCCGTTTTACCGACCGAGCTGATTTCCGGAATGGTGTAGATGCCGGTAGGGATATCTTCAATCAGATGCGCGGTGGCTTCGCCTTTCACCAGCGCCTGTGCGGCAATGCGCCCCTGGTCGTAGGCCGCCGACGCCAGGCTTGGATAACCAATCACGTCGCCCACCGCGTAAACGTGCGGCTGCGCGGTCTGGTACATGCTGTTGACCTTTAGCTGACCGCGGCTGTCAGTTTCCAGTCCAATGTTCTGTAACGCCAGTGAATCGGTATTACCGGTGCGACCGTTGGCATAGAGCAGGCAGTCTGCTTTCAGCTTTTTGCCTGACTTCAGGTGCATGATCACGCCGTCGTCACAGCCTTCGATCTTCTCGTACTCTTCGTTGTGACGGATCACCACGCCACTGTTCCAGAAGTGATAGGAGAGAGAATCTGACATCTCCTGATCCAGAAATGCCAGCAGGCGATCACGGGTGTTGATCAGATCGACTTTCACATCCATTCCACGGAAGATCGACGCATATTCGCAGCCGATCACCCCGGCACCGTAGATAAGTACATGGCGCGGTTCGTGATGCATGCTAAGAATCGAGTCGCTGTCGTAAATGCGCGGATGGGTAAAATCGACGTCTGCCGGATGATAAGGGCGAGAACCGCAGGCAATGACATATTTTTCTGCGGTCAGCGTTTCTACCGTGCCGTCAGGGCAATCCAGCGCCAACGTGTGCTCGTCAACAAAGCGAGCGTTTCCCTGCAATATTTCGCAGTGATTACGTTCGTAAAATCCCTGACGCATGCGCGTTTGTTGATTAATCACATTATCGGCATGGTTGAGGATATCGGCAAAAGAAGAGCGGAGCAGCCGTGAATGATCGCTATAAAGAGGGTTTTGATTAAATTCTATAATGCGGCTGACAGCGTGACGGAGGGCTTTCGACGGAATGGTGCCCCAGTGGGTGCAACCGCCGCCAACATTTTGATAACGCTCGATAACTGCGACGCGCGCACCTTGCTTAACCAGACCCATTGCAGCGCCTTCGCCGCCGGGGCCGGAACCTATTACTATGGCATCGTAATCGTAGGAATGTGACATGGTAGGGCTTACCTGTTCTTATACATAAAAGCAACAGAATGGTAACATTTTATCGCGGGTAAGCCAATTGATCCCCGTCATTTATCTGGTTATATCGTGAGCGGCCTTTGCTTTGTCTGCTCCTTCCCTGTCTCATTAATTCGCAATTAAACGCTTTTTCTTATGGCAGATAGTTTTATCTTGCTGAAAAGTGCCTTTTTGTTATTGTCTCCGTGAAATCATTTTATAAAACAAATAGATAAACATTTTATATTGATTGGTTATTTGTATTTATACCATCAATGCAATCCGTTAATTAGCCTGTTTATCAGTGAATAAAGGAATAGCCGATGATCGAACACTCTATTCGTGGGTTTGAGGAAGAACTGCGCGAGATCCGCCATCAGATCCATGAAAATCCGGAGCTGGGGTTAAAGGAGTTTAAAACCAGTGCGCTGGTGGCGGAAAAGTTACGCCTGTGGGGTTATGAAGTTGAACAAGGGCTGGCGACGACGGGCGTGGTCGCTACCTTAAAAGTCGGTGACGGAGAGAAAAGTATTGGCTTGCGTGCCGATATGGATGCGCTGCCAATTTATGAAAATAGCGGCAAGTCCTGGGCCAGTAAACATCCCGGTTTAATGCATGCCTGCGGGCATGACGGACATACCACAATATTGCTGGGTGCCGCGCGCTATCTTGCTGAAACCCGCCGCTTTAACGGCACGTTGCGCCTTATCTTCCAGCCAGCGGAAGAAATGATTAACGGCGGCGAGATCATGGTTAAAGAAGGACTTTTTGACCGTTTCCCCTGCGATGTCATTTTCGGCATGCATAACATGCCCGGTCTGCCAGTGGGTAAGTTTTATTTCCAGCCCGGAGCGCTGATGGCGTCAATGGATCAATTCTATATTACGGTTCGTGGTTGTGGCGGACACGGTGCGATCCCTCACAAAGCGATTGATCCGGTGCTGGTTGCCGCACATATCACCACCGCATTACAAAGCATTGTGTCGCGCAATGTCGATCCGCTGGAGGCAGCAGTCATTACCGTCGGCAGTATTGTTGCGGGTGAGGCCGCTAACGTCATTCCTGATAGTGCTGAGATGAAAATTAGCGTCCGCTCTCTTAGCCGTGAAACCCGGCAACTTCTGTTGGCCCGTATTCCCGCTCTGGCACAAGCCCAGGCTATCAGCTTTGGTGCTACGGCTGATGTGACGCATGTTAACTGTACTCCGGTGTTGGTCAACGATGAAGAGATGGCGCGCTTTGCCTGGCAGGTGGCGTGTAAAACGTTTGGTGAAGATCGGGCCGGGTTTGGCATCAAGCCTCTGATGGGCAGTGAAGATTTCTCTTTCATGCTGGAAGCCCAGCCGAAAGGTGCTTTTTTGCTGTTCGGTAATGGCGATGTCGGGGAAGGGGCATGCATGGTGCATAACCCAGGTTACGACTTCAACGATGCAAGTCTGGTTCCGGCAAGCAGCTACTGGGGCGCACTGGTGGAAGCCTGGCTGCAATAAATAAAACAACACACAACATCACTATCTGGCAAGGAACATGGAATGACGGCGATCGTAAATGAAACAGTGGACGTAAGGAAAAAGCCCAGCGGCAAACGGGTGATTTTTGCCTCGGCGTTTGGCAATGCGCTCGAATTTTTTGATTTTGGCGTTTACAACTTTTTTGTGGTCTATATCAGCACGCTTTTCTTTCCACCCAGTGCCGATCACAATGTCGCGCTGTTACTGGCATTTGCAACGTTTGGCGTGAGCTTTTTTATGCGCCCGCTTGGTGGGATTATCGTTGGTGCCTGGGCCGATCGTTTCGGGCGGAAACCGGCGATGGTGTTTACCATTGCCCTGATGAGTCTCGGTACGCTGATGATCGGCATTGCGCCAACATATGCGACGGCGGGATATTGGGGAACAGCGACGCTGGTGCTGGCGCGCCTGATTCAGGGCGTTGCGGCAGGCGGTGAAGTCGGTGCCTCAATGTCTTTGCTGGTTGAGTCAGCTCCGGCAAATCGTCGCGGCTTTTACAGTAGCTGGTCGCTGGCGACCCAGGGGCTGGCAACGACCTTTGGTGGTGTCGTCGCTTTGGGTTTGAGCGCATGGCTGCCGTTCGCCACAGGTTCAGAAACCGTAATGGCGGAGTGGGGCTGGCGTGTACCGTTTTTTATTGGTGTGCTGTTAGCGCCCATCGGTTGCTGGCTGCGCCTGAGTCTGGAAAACGATGTGCCTGAACCTGTGCACCATAAAAAAGCCGCAGCCAGCGAAAGCGCGTTTTCTCTGCTCTTGCAACATAAAGCAACCATCGTTAATGGTGTTTTACTCGCTATTGGTAGTACGGTTGCAACCTATATCTCCCTCTTTTACTACGGCACCTGGGCAGCGAAGTATCTGGCGATGCCTCAACACTATTCTCATGCAGCGATGTTACTGGCGGGCGTTATTACGTTTGTGGGGGCGTTGTTGGTGGGGATGCTGTGTGATTCGGTCGGGCGTAAAAAGCTGATTTTAATCTCCCGGGTGATGGTGTTGATCTGTAGCTGGCCATCGTTCTGGCTGTTGGTGAATTATCCCAGTCCCGGCATGTTGCTGACGGTGGTTTTCGTGATGGTCAGCTTCACCACGCTTGGCGGTGTACCGGTAATGTTGCTGATTTCCGAACTGTTACCGAAACGGATTCGGGCATTGGGCTTCGCACTGGTTTATAGCATTGGCGTAGCAATCTTCGGCGGGTTTGCGCAATACTTTGCCACGCAATCCATTGTGTTACTGGATAGCCTGACGGCGCCAGCGTGGTATCTGGGCGGAGGTACGTTGTTGTCGATGCTGGCGTTGTTGTTTGTGAAAGAACCGGCTAAAGAGTTGCAGTAAATGTGTTTTATTGCGTTACCGTTCATTCACAACACTGGAGCAATCCAGTATGTTCATTCTCTGGTATAGTGCCAACAGTACTTTTGGCAAGGATTTAGACATCGTGATGGGCGTAAGAGCGCAACAAAAAGAAAAAACCCGCCGTTCTCTGGTGGAAGCCGCATTTAGCCAATTAAGTGCTGAACGTAGCTTCGCCAGCCTGAGTTTGCGTGAAGTGGCGCGTGAAGCGGGCATTGCTCCCACCTCTTTTTATCGGCATTTCCGCGACGTAGACGAACTTGGTCTGACCATGGTTGATGAGAGCGGTTTAATGCTGCGCCAACTCATGCGCCAGGCGCGTCAGCGTATTGCTAAAGGCGGGAGTGTGATCCGCACCTCGGTCTCCACATTTATGGAGTTCATCGGTAATAATCCGAACGCCTTCCGGTTATTATTGCGGGAACGCTCCGGCACCTCCGCTGCGTTCCGTGCCGCTGTTGCGCGTGAAATTCAGCACTTCATTGCGGAACTTGCGGACTATCTGGAACTCGAAAACCATATGCCTCGTGCGTTTACTGAAGCGCAAGCCGAAGCAATGGTGACGATTGTCTTCAGTGCGGGTGCCGAGGCGTTGGATGTCGGCGTCGAACAACGTCGGCAATTAGAAGAGCGACTGGTACTGCAACTGCGAATGATTTCGAAAGGGGCTTATTACTGGTATCGCCGTGAACAAGAAAAAACCGCAATTATTCCGGGAAATGTGAAGGACGAGTAATGAAACAAGCAAATCAAGATAGAGGTACGCTGCTGCTGGCGCTGGTTGCAGGCTTATCGATCAATGGTACTTTTGCGGCGCTGTTTAGCTCCATTGTGCCATTTTCTGTATTCCCGATTATTTCCCTGGTGCTGACGGTCTACTGCCTGCATCAACGTTATCTTAATCGCACTATGCCGGTAGGTTTGCCGGGTCTGGCTGCTGCCTGTTTTATTCTCGGTGTTCTGCTGTACAGCACGGTGGTTCGTGCGGAATATCCGGATATCGGTTCTAACTTCTTCCCGGCCGTGCTGTCCGTCATTATGGTGTTCTGGATTGGCGCGAAGATGCGTAACCGTAAGCAGGAAATTGCTGAGTAATCAGTATCATGCTGGATGCTGGCGCATCCAGCATGGGTTTTACTTAGCGGTTAGTAATACGCCGCACTCCATATGGTGCGTGTAGGGGAACTGATCAAACAGAGCCAGACGTTCAACCTTGTGCGTCTGGCTTAATGTTTCCAGATTCTTACATAACGTTTCCGGGTTGCAGGAGATATACAAAATACGCGGATACGCCTGCACCATTTTCTCGGTTTCACTGTCCAGACCGCTGCGCGGTGGGTCGACAAAAATGGTTTCGCACTGATAACTCTTCAGGTCGATACCTTGCAGACGGTTAAACTCACGCACGCCATTCATCGCCTGAGTAAACTCTTCCGCCGCCATACGAATAATTTGTACGTTATCTATATGGTTAGCAGCAATATTGTATTGCGCGGCAGCGACCGACGGCTTGGCGATTTCGGTGGCTAATACTCGATCAAAATTGCGCGCCAGAGCTAATGAAAAATTACCGTTGCCGCAGTACAACTCCAGTAAATCGCCTTTTGAGCCTTTGGTAACATCCAGCGCCCATTCCAGCATCTGAATATTCATCGCCGCGTTTGGCTGGGTGAAGCTGTTTTCTACCTGACGGTAGATCATCTCTTTCCCTGCGACCGGCAGACGCTCATCAATGTAATCCTGATCCAGCTCGATTTTTGTTTTCGTTTGCCCGACCAATCAAATGCACATTCAGATTCTGCGCTCGCAGTGCATCGCGCAGGGCTTCTGCCTGCTGACGCCACTCGTCATCCAGCTTTTTATGGTACAGCAGAGAAACGACGGCCTGATTGCTCAATGTGGTGAGGTAATCAATCTGGAACAGCTTGTGGCGCAGAACGGGATTATTACGCACACCCGCAATCATCGCCGTCATCAACTGGTTGATCAGTTCACTGGCGGCGGGGAAGCTATCTACGCGGATGCGGCTTTTGGTCTGTTGATCGAAAATGATGTGGTACAGGTCATCGCCATCGTGCCAGATGCGGAACTCTGCTCGCATCCGATAATGACTGACCGGCGAGCGAAACACTTCCGGAACCAGGTCAGAAAACGGCGCCATCATACTTTGTAAACGTACCACTTTTTCGGCTAACTGCGCTTCATACTGTTCTGTTGGAAGGTGTTCGGGGGTCATGATGTATCCTGAAAATGAAATGTACGCGGCGATTGTAGGGATTGCTCATCAGATGTCCAGATCTTGATGAATTCCTATTTATGCGCGACGTCTGGACAGCAACTTGTTACAACCTGTAGCATCCACTCGCCGGTCCTGTGAGTTAATAGGGAATCCAGTGCGAATCTGGAGCTGACGCGCAGCGGTAAGGAAAGGTGCGATGATTGCGTAATGCGGACACTGCCATCCGGTGGGAAGTCATCATCTCTTTGTATCCTCAGATACCCCTCCAAGCCCGAAGACCTGCCGGCCAACGTCGCATCTGGTTCTCATCATCGCGTAATATTGATGAAACCTGCGGCATCCTTCTTCTATTGTGGATGCTTTACAATGATTAAAAAAGCTTCGCTGCTGACGGCGTGTTCCGTCACAGCCTTTTCCGCTTGGGCGCAGGACACCAGCCCGGATACTCTCGTTGTTACTGCTAACCGTTTTGAACAGCCTCGCAGCACTGTGCTTGCTCCAACTACCGTTGTGACACGTCAGGATATTGACCGCTGGCAGTCGGCCTCGGTGAACGATGTTCTACGTCGTCTGCCGGGCGTGGATATCACCCAGAATGGCGGTTCAGGTCAGCTCTCTTCTATTTTTATCCGTGGTACAAACGCCAGCCATGTATTGGTGTTAATTGATGGCGTACGCCTGAATTTGGCGGGGGTCAGTGGTTCTGCCGACCTTAGCCAATTCCCTATTGCGCTTGTCCAGCGAGTTGAATATATCCGTGGACCGCGATCTGCCGTTTATGGTTCTGATGCAATAGGCGGAGTGGTGAATATCATCACCACGCGGGATGAATCCGGCACGGAAATTTCAGCGGGATGGGGAAGTAATAGTTATCAGAACTACGATGTTTCTACGCAGCAACAACTGGGGGATAAAACACGGGTAACTCTGTTGGCCGATTATGCCCATACCCATGGATTTGATGTTGTCGCCTATGGCAATACCGGAACGCAAGCACAACCAGATAACGATGGTTTTTTAAGTAAAACGCTTTATGGTGCGCTGGAGCATAATTTTACTGACACCTGGAGCGGCTTTGTGCGCGGCTATGGCTATGATAATCGTACCAATTATGACGCGTATTATTCTCCCGGCTCACCGTTACTCGATACCCGTAAACTCTATAGCCAAAGTTGGGACACCGGGCTGCGCTATAACGGCGAGTTGATTAAATCACAACTGATTACCAGTTACAGCCACAGCAAAGATTACAACTACGATCCGCATTATGGTCGTTATGATTCGTCCGCGACGCTCGATGAGATGAAGCAGTACACCGTCCAGTGGGCAAACAACGTCACCGTTGGTCACGGTAATATCGGCGCGGGTGTTGACTGGCAGAAGCAAACTACGACGCCAGGCACTGGATATGTTGCAGATGGGTATGATCAACGTAATACGGGGATCTATCTGACCGGGGTACAACAAGTTGGCGATTTTACGTTTGAAGGTGCTGCACGCAGCGATGATAACTCACAGTTTGGTCGTCATGGCACCTGGCAAACCAGTGCTGGTTGGGAGTTCATTGAAGGCTATCGCTTTATCGCTTCTTATGGCACGTCGTACAAGGCACCTAATCTTGGGCAACTGTACGGTTTCTACGGTAATCCGGATCTGAACCCCGAGAAAAGCAAACAGTGGGAAGGTGCGTTTGAGGGTTTAACCGCCGGGGTGAACTGGCGTATCTCCGGGTATCGTAACGATATCAGTGACCTGATCGATTATGACGATCACATCCTGAAATACTACAACGAAGGGAAAGCGCGGATTAAAGGCGTCGAGGCGACCGCCAATTTTGATACCGGACCGCTAACACATACGGTGAGTTACGATTATGTCGACGCACGTAATGCGATTACCGACACGCCGTTATTACGTCGTGCTAAACAGCAGGTGAAATATCAGCTCGACTGGCAACTGTATGATTTTGATTGGGGTATTACTTACCAGTATTTAGGTACTCGCTATGATAAGGATTACTCATCTTATCCCTATCAAACTGTGAAAATGGGCGGTGTGAGCTTGTGGGATATTGCGGTTGCATATCCGGTCACCTCTCATCTGACTGTTCGTGGTAAAATAGCCAACCTGTTCGACAAAGATTACGAGACAGTCTATGGCTACCAAACTGCAGGACGGGAATACACCTTGTCTGGCAGCTACACCTTCTGAACCACGTCCCACCGTGCTGGTGTTTGACTCCGGCGTCGGTGGGCTGTCGGTCTATGACGAGATCCGGCGTCTCTTACCGGATCTCCATTACATTTATGCTTTTGATAACGTCGCTTTCCCGTATGGCGAAAAAAGCGAAGAGTTTATTGTTGAGCGCGTGGTGGAAATTGTCACTGCAGTGCAAGAACGTTATCCCCTTGCATTGGCGGTGGTGGCTTGCAACACCGCCAGTACCGTTTCACTTCCTGCATTACGCGAAAAGTTTGACTTCCCGGTTGTCGGCGTCGTTCCGGCGATTAAACCCGCAGCGCGTCTGACCGCTAATGGCATTGTTGGACTGCTGGCAACTCGCGGAACAGTTAAACGTTCTTATACCCATGAGTTGATCGCGCGTTTCGCCAATGAATGCCAGATAGAAATGCTCGGTTCGGCAGAGATGGTCGAGCTGGCTGAAGCGAAGCTGCATGGCAATGAAGTTTCTCTGGATGCACTAAAGCGTATCTTGCGCCCGTGGTTAAGAATGAAAGAGCCGCCAGATACTGTTGTTCTGGGATGTACCCACTTCCCTCTATTACAAGATGAACTGTTGCAGGTGCTGCCAGAGGGAACCCGGTTGGTGGATTCAGGCGCAGCGATTGCCCGCCGAACGGCCTGGTTACTGGAGCATGAAGCCCCTGATGCAAAATCAGTCGATGCGAATATTGCCTTTTGTATGGCAATGACGCCAGAAGCTGAACAGTTATTGTCCGTTTTACAGCGTTACGGCTTTAAAACGCTCGAAAAACTGACAGTTTCAGGCTGATTTGATTGAAACTTGCGCATTCGGAAAATTATTTTAAATTTCCTCCCCCATCATCTTGTATGTAATCAACGAGCGATGATTAGCTACCATCGCATGAAGCGGAGAGAACCTACCCCATCATCTAAGGTAATAACCTTCGTCAACAGCTATAGTCCTCTGCTTCACCTTTCACGCCAGCATTAACATTGAACGGTTGCCAAGAGCTAAGACTCTGCATGAACAAGACAAATTGGCGTGATGGTTATGTGAAAGGAGAAAAAATGCCGATGTACCAGTTAGGTATTGATGTCAGTAAAAACACTCTTGATCTATGCCTCTTACGGGAGGGCATCAAAGGGAGGATCAAAACTCGTAAGCTAAAAAATACTGCTGATGCGGCTAAAGTCGTGGCAGAGTGGCTTAAAAAGCAATCCTGTGAACTGGGCGAAGTTCATATCATCATGGAAGCCACTGGGGTATATCATGAACCTCTGGCTTATGGCCTTCACTTTGCTGGCGCCAGAATTTCTTTAGCCAATCCTCACCGCACAAGGGAATTTGCCAGAGGTATGAATATCCTGACCAAGAATGACAAAGTTGATGCCTGGATGCTGGCTTGTTATGGCTCCCTTAAAGAGCCTGAGGCATGGACTCCACCACCAGAATCTGTGCGGTATCTTAGAGCTCTTTTACGCCGCAGAGACGCTCTTGTTGCAGACAGCACCAGAGAAAAAAACAGACTTGAAAAATCTGTTTTTACAGACAGCCCTGATGCCGTCAGGGCGTCAATTGAAAACATGCTTCAGGAGCTGAGCAATGAGATCGAACATCTTGATGTCCTGATCCAGGAACATATTAAAACTCACCCTGAGCTCAACCAGGATTTCAGACTGTTAACATCAATAAAATCTGTTGGTTACCTGCTGGGATTAAATATGCTGGCAATACTCAAAAGCCATTCATTCGAATCAGCAGAGCAGGCAGCAGCATTCCTTGGTGTAGTTCCGGTAGAAAGGAGATCTGGCACATCTGTAAAGGGAAAACCTAAATTATCTAAAATTGGACCACCGGAGATAAGAACAAAACTTTATCTTGCCGCTTTATGTGGGCTGAGATTCAACCCTGTAATGAAACAGATGTATACGAAGTTATGCCAGAGGGGAAAGTCAAAGATGTGTGCTATTGGAGCATTAATGCGAAAACTTGTGCACTGGTGCTATGGTGTGCTGAAAACGCAGTTACCATTCGACGCTGAATACAACCAACAAAGTTATTATAAAACAATATTTTAATCAACACCATCGGAGCAATACTGAAGCAACATGTTTGTATCTTTTTCCTTCTATCATGGTATTTAACTGAGCATCTGCTCTTTTTATAAAAACTCAGAGAAAATTTCTCCTGAAAATGGAATGTTCAAACATCACATAATTTTCTTGACTAAACACGGTAGCTGTTGAATTACTGCCGGTTATTGGCACGATCATCAGTACCTGGGCGCTGTTTCGCTGTAAAGGGCTGACTATGCGCTGCGTGATGTGGTTTTCAACGTGTTGCTGGGTGATTCACAACTTTTGGGCCGGGTCGATTGGTGGCACGATGATTGAAGGCAGTTTTCTGTTGATGAATGGCCTGAATATCATTCGTTTCTGGCGGATGCAGAAAAGGGGAATTGATCCGTTTAAAGTAGAGAAAACCCCTTCCGCCGTAGACGAAAGGGGTTAAGCATTAATTACGCAGGGCGCTATTTGCCAGACGCTCATCTTCTGCCTGGCATGCTGCCGCGGTGAACAGCACGTCAGTTGACGAGTTCAGCGCGGTTTCGCAGGAGTCCTGCAATACGCCGATAATAAAGCCGACGGCGACCACCTGCATGGCGATGTCGTTTGGGATACCGAACATATTACAGGCCAGCGGGATCAGCAGCAGAGAACCACCAGCTACGCCTGATGCGCCACAGGCACACAAAGAAGCAACCACGCTCAACAGCAGCGCCGTGGGCAGATCCACCGGAATACCCAGCGTATTGACCGCTGCCAGCGTCAACACCGTAATGGTGATCGCCGCGCCCGCCATATTGATGGTTGCTCCCAGCGGAATAGAAACGGAATAGGTATCACGATCCAGATTCAGCTTTTCGCACAGCGCCATATTCACCGGAATATTCGCCGCAGAGCTACGGGTGAAGAAGGCGTACACGCCGCTTTCACGTAGGCACAGCAGTACCAGCGGGAACGGATTACGACGAATTTTCCACCATACCAGCAGTGGATTAACCACCAGCGCCACCAACAGCATACAGCCAACCAGCACCGCGAGCAGTTGCGCATAACCCCACAACGTGTCGAACCCTGTGGTTGCCAGCGTAGAAGAAACCAGGCCAAAAATACCGATCGGCGCGAAGCGAATCACCAGCTTCACCATAAAGGTGACGGCATTCGACATATCGTTGACCAGGTTTTTGGTGGTCTCGTTACCATGACGCAGGGCAAAACCGAGGCCAATCGCCCACACCAGAATCCCGATGTAATTACCTTTTAGCAGGGCGTCGATAGGGTTGGAAACCATACTCATCAGCAACCCGCGCATGACCTCAATAATGCCTGACGGGGGGGTAATATCCCCCGCACTGCTGGATAAATGCAGAGTAGAAGGGAAGGCGAAGCTGAAGACAACTGCGGCCAGTGCAGCGGAGAAAGTACCCAGCAAATAGAGAAACAGAATAGGGCGGATATTGGTTTTTTGTCCGTGCTGGTGGTTAGCGATGGAAGCCATTACCAGCATCAGCACCAGGATTGGCGCTACAGCTTTCAGCGCGCCGACGAACAGGGTGCCTAACAGGCCGACAGCTTCAGCCGCCGGTTTTGAGATCCATGCCAGGAGAATCCCCAGAACAAGGCCGACCAGGATTTGTTTTACCAGGCTGCCATGAGCCAGACGCCGGAATATCCCCGGTGAACGTTGCGTAGTCATTTTTCGATCCTTTCGTTGTGTTGTCGCACATCCCTGGTGCGTTCTGTCGACGCATCTTTCAGGATGTAACAAAGTATTTGCAAGGTTGAGTATAAGGAAAGTTGTGGGTTCGGGAAGCTAAAAATACTGGATTTTAAAGAGAGGTCATGTTTTGCAACTTAATTGTTACATTTATTTGACATAAACAGAGGGAAGGACTGACTACTAAGGCTGATTAGATAACATATGGGCAAAACTATTTGGAGTATGAGAACGGTTGCGCTCCTTTAATGTGCAATGCCATATAAAGTCACTGGCGCAGGGAGCGCGCAGGGGGCGGCCAATCGCCGCTGCCCCCTGCACCCCGGGCTCTGGCGAACAAAATCGCCGCCGCGCGGTTCCCTCAGCTTATCCCTTGCGGCTATCGGGTACGGGCGCGAGGTAACATCCCTGTAAAACGTGCCCTCGCCGCGCATCCATGCGGTCTTTTTGTAACGAGCTATAAGTCGATTACATAATTAATAGCTCATCTTTGTCTGGAATGAGTTATCTCCAGTAATGGCTTAATATACAGCGAATTACTCTACCCGCTGCTTATCATGCTGATAATTCACCCACGCGTTGATAATAAACGTCGTCACCAGAATGCCAAACACCACGCCCAGCGAGACGGCGATCGGAATATGGTAGAAATCGACAATCAGCATCTTGATACCAATAAACACCAGAATCACTGCCAGGCCATATTTGAGCATCGAGAAACGCTCCGCCACGCCCGCCAGCAGGAAATACATCGCACGCAGGCCGAGTATCGCAAACAGGTTTGAGGTCAGCACAATGAACGGATCGGTGGTGACGGCGAAGATTGCCGGAATGCTATCCACGGCGAAAATCACGTCGCTTAACTCCACCAGAATCAACACCAGCATCAGCGGCGTGGCATACAGCAAGCCATTCTTACGCACAAAGAAGTGCTCGTTGTCGATGGTGTCGGTCATGCGCAAATGACCCCGCAGCCAGCGTACCAGCGGCTTGTCGCCAATCCCTGATTCGTCTTCATGGGCCAATGCCATCTTCACGCCAGTAAACAGCAGGAATGCGCCAAAGATATACAGGATCCAGTCGAACTGCGAAATCAGCCAGCTAC
The DNA here is from genome assembly GCF_000208565.1 of Escherichia sp. TW09308. Lineage (NCBI taxonomy): Bacteria > Pseudomonadati > Pseudomonadota > Gammaproteobacteria > Enterobacterales > Enterobacteriaceae > Escherichia > Escherichia sp. TW09308. Next base: position 935,509 of record NZ_AEME01000001.1, read on the forward strand.
CGGTGAAGATCATGATAGTACGCAGGACAATCGCCCCGAGCACGCCATACACCAGCACGCGGCGTTGTAATGCCGCCGGAACAGAGAAATAGCTGAACAACATCAGCCAGACAAAGACGTTATCAACCGCCAGAGATTTCTCAATCAGATAACCAGTGAGGAAGGCCAGCGCCTGCGGGTCCGCGACTTCGCGTCCCTGTGTCTGCGCCAGATACCACCAGAAAGCGGCGTTAAACAGTAACGACAGCGTCACCCAAACCAGTGACCAGGCTGCAGCCTGTTTCATGGTCATAGCGTGCGCACCCCGACGCCCCTGCAACAACAGGTCGATAGCCAGCATAACAGCGACAACGACAGCGAATCCGCCCCATAACAACGGCGTGCCGACAGTATTCATAGAAGTTCCTTACACATAAAAAAACGGCCAACGTCGGAAGACGTCAGCCGCTGCTTTTTATGCATAGACCTCGCCTTCCGGCAAGGTCTCACTTACAACAAAAAAGGAATACGTCTGCGTATTCCTTTCGGGTTGCCCGGTGACCGGATGTGGTTTTTCACACATCGTAATGACGATCGACCGGCAATGAAGTTACTCCCCTTTGCAGGTAACAAAGTATGACAGACCATTCATCCAGTCAATGGTCTGTTACATGCCTTTTACACTGCTTTACGGTAACAATTATTGCTTTACGCTATCTGCCGGAAAAATCACCCCGGTCTGGCGGCGGATCTCGGTCAGCAGTTTGGCGGTGATACGACTGACTGCCAGACCCGGATGATCTACCAGATGCTCATCCACCAGAGTGGCGAACAGCTCTGCTTCGTAGAGCATGGTATTAATATGCTGCGGCAAGGTGAGATCCTGCATCTGGCTGCCACGCGGTACAAAACAGACTTTCTGGCACTCGGAAAGTTTTTCAATTACCAGTGATCCCGCTTCGCCCTGAATCTCGCTTGCCAGTACAGAATCGCTGACTTTGGAGTGCTGCAACGTAACGCTGAAATCACCGTAATCCATCACCACCACGCCGTGGGCATCCACGCCGCTTGCCAGCAAACTGGCGGTTGCCTGCACGCTTTTCGGCTCACCAAATAACGCCACTGCCGACGCCAGGCAGTAAAAGCCGATATCCATGACCGAGCCGTTAGAGAACGCCGGATTAAAGGTATTGGGATTCTCGCCGTCGAGATAACGTTGATAACGCGAAGAGTACTGGCAGTAGTTAAAAAAGACTTTACGCAATTTGCCGACTTTCGGCAGCGCCTGGCGTAACAAATGAAAGTTAGGCAGGCTGGCCGTTTTAAATGCTTCAAACAGCACCACCTGATTTTCCCGCGCGCAGGCAATAGCGGCATCCACTTCCGCCAGATTCGACGCCAGCGGTTTCTCGCAAATTACATGCATTTTGTGACTGAGGAAAAGCTGCGTCTGGGAAAAATGCAGGGCATTCGGGCTGGCAATATACACCGCGTCAATGGCATCGCTTTCCGCCATCGCTTCCAGCGAAGTGAACAGATGCTCGACAGAAAAATCATTGGCGAAGTGCTGGGCCTGTTCAAGGCTGCGGGAATAGACGGCGGTTAACTTGTATTTGCCGCTCTCATGGGCGGCCTCGACGAACTGGCGGGTGATCCAGTTCGTGCCAATCACGGCGAAACGTATCATAACGCGTGGTTACTCCATAAAGGGATTCTGTCGTCAATGTAGCACGCCTTTTTCATCTTCGGCGTGCGTGGATACGCATTATTTCTGCGCCGGACAGCCATGTTCGCTAAATGGCCCAATCATGACCGACGGCCCGAGATATTTCGGCTGGCGATGGAGGATTTTGGCGTCAATCACCGCGCTGACGCGAGCGAGTTTTTCCCGCAGTTGAGTATAAAAACCCTGTTTCATATTCAGGTCAGGGGCATTAAAACCGATAGCATCGATGCCGTACTGTTTTGCCAGCCAGATGGCGCGTTGGTTATGAAATTTTTGCGAAATAATGGTGATATGGTTCTCACCAAACACTTTATTGGCGCGCACCACCGAATCAAGCGTTGAGAATCCGGCATAATCGCAGAAGATGACTTTCGCCGGTACGCCTTTAGCGATGAGCGCCCGCTGCATTCCTGACGCTTCATCGTAATTTTTTCGTCCGTTATCGCCACTGACCAACAGCCACTTCACTTTTCCGGCGTGGTACAACTCTGCGGCGCTATCAATACGTCGGGTAAAGTAGCGATTACCCGGCTTTGCTCCCAGCAATAACCCCACGTTACGTACCGGAACTGCGTTGACATCGCTCCATGTTAGTTGCTGGCTGGCGTTGACCATCGCCCGATCGCTGATAAAAACCGTCGCGCCTGCTACAAGCAACAGTAAACAGGCAATCTTAAGAATCCGGCGGGAAAAACAAACGCGACGAAGAAGGCGGAAAAATGCGCGCAGCATGGTCGTTATCCTTAACGAAAGAGGGACGTCGATTTTAGGCGTTAATGGGAGAAAATATAACGCCTGAATCCATTTTCAGATTTTGCCCCGGCCAAGCGACAGTTGCGTCAACCACAGGCGAGTGTCGAACTCAAGCTGGTGGTACTGTGGTTCCATATGACAGCACAACTGGTAGAACGCTTTGTTGTGCTCCTTCTCTTTCAGATGCGCCAGTTCATGCACCACGATCATGCGCAAAAACGGTTCCGGCGCGTTGCGAAACACGGTAGCAACGCGAATTTCAGCCTTCGCTTTCAGCTTGCCGCCCTGCACGCGGGAAACAGCAGTATGTAATCCCAGCGCGTTTTTCAGCACGTGGATCTTATTGTCATACATCACTTTATTGATCGGCGGGGCATTACGCAGAAACTGATTTTTCAGATCCTGAGTGTATTGCCAGAGGGCTTTATCGGTGGAGTAGTCGTGCGTTCCCGGATAGCGTTTTGCCAGCACATCACCCAGACGCTGTTCATTAATTAGCGTGCGCACCTGGGAAAGTAGCTGCTCGGGATAGCCCTGAAGATAAGTAAGATTGCTCATAACTGCCCATGAAAAAGAGAAAAAGGGTATACTCACGCACCCTTTTCAGGGGCAACGTCGAAATTTTATCATTCAGGAGGGCCGATGAGCCACTTAGACAACGGTTTCCGTTCACTGACACTACAACGTTTTCCGGCGACGGATGACGTTAACCCGCTACAGGCGTGGGAAGCGGCGGATGAATATTTGCTGCAACAGTTGGACGACACAGAAATCCGCGGCCCGGTGTTAATCCTGAATGATGCTTTCGGTGCGTTAAGCTGCGCGCTGGCGGAACATAAACCGTACAGTATTGGTGATTCGTATATCAGCGAGCTGGCAACGCGCGAGAATTTGCGTCTCAACGGGATTGATGAGTCGAGCGTGAAGTTTCTCGACAGCACTGCCGACTACCCGCAACAGCCGGGCGTGGTGTTGATCAAAGTGCCGAAAACGCTGGCGTTGCTGGAACAACAACTGCGTGCGCTGCGCAAAGTGGTCACGCCGGATACACGTATTATTGCTGGCGCTAAAGCCCGCGACATTCACACTTCCACGCTGGAACTGTTCGAAAAAGTGCTCGGCCCAACCACCACCACGCTGGCATGGAAAAAAGCGCGACTGATTAACTGTACCTTCAATGAACCGCCGCTGGCTGATGCACCGCAGACCGTTAGCTGGAAACTGGAAGGCACCGACTGGACTATCCACAACCATGCGAATGTCTTCTCCCGCACCGGGCTGGATATTGGCGCGCGTTTCTTTATGCAGCATCTGCCGGAAAATCTTGAAGGGGAGATTGTCGATCTCGGCTGTGGTAATGGCGTCATTGGTCTGACGCTGCTTGATAAAAACCCGCAGGCGAAAGTGGTGTTTGTCGATGAATCACCGATGGCAGTTGCTTCCAGCCGATTGAACGTAGAAACCAACATGCCTGAAGCGCTGGATCGCTGCGAGTTTATGATCAACAACGCACTTTCTGGCGTAGAGCCTTTTCGCTTTAATGCTGTGCTCTGCAACCCGCCGTTTCACCAGCAACATGCGCTGACCGATAACGTTGCCTGGGAGATGTTCCACCACGCCCGCCGCTGCCTGAAAATCAACGGTGAGCTGTATATCGTTGCCAACCGCCATCTGGATTACTTTCACAAACTGAAGAAGATTTTTGGCAATTGCACCACTATCGCGACGAATAATAAATTTGTGGTGCTGAAAGCAGTGAAGCTGGGGCGTCGTCGATAAGGTTGGGAGCTACCTGCCGGATGCGGCGTGAACGCCTTATCCGGCCTACGTTCGGCACGTTACCCCCAGGCCGGATAAGACGCGTCAAGCGTCGCATCCGGCACTTCAATGCACGATTTAAATCTCCAGCGCAAGCTGTGTTCCCTGGGCAATTGCCCGTCGTGCGTCCAGCTCCATAGCCACATCGCAGCCGCCAATTAAATGCACGGTTTTACCGCTATCAATCAGCGGTTGCGCCAGCGCGCGGTTTGGCTCCTGACCTGCACAGATCACCACATTGTCCACCGCTAATACCTGCGTTTCGCCATTGATCACCACATGCAGCCCGTCATCGTCGATCTTCTGGTAACTTACGCCCGGGATCATTTTCACGCCGCGCGAGAGCAGGGTGGTGCGATGGATCCAACCGGTGGTTTTACCCAATCCCTGACCTGGTTTGCTGGCTTTACGTTGGAGCATTACGATTTGTCGTGGGCTACGGGGGATCTGTATACCTTGCGAACTTAAGCCACCAGCTTGTTGCAGGCTGCTGTCGATCCCCCATTCTGTGCAGAATTCAGCGATATTCTGGCTGGTGGATTCGCCTGGCTGACTCAAATACATTGCCGTATCAAAACCAATACCGCCACAACCGATGATGGCGACTTTGTTGCCCACTGGCGCTTTGTCGCGCAGTACATCGAGGTAACTCAGTACTTTCGGATGATCGATCCCGTCGATGGGCGGAATACGCGGCACGATCCCGCTGGCAAGGATCGTTTCATCGAACGCCTGTAATTGATCCGCCGTCACGGTATGATTGAGTTTCAGCGTCACGCCCGTCACTTCGATCATCCGGCGGTAGTAACGCAGTGTTTCGTAGAACTCCTCTTTACCGGGGATCTGTTTGGCAATGTTGAACTGCCCACCGATCTCGCTGTGAGTATCAAACAGCGTTACCTGATGTCCACGTGCTGCTGCGTTAATGGCAAACGCCAGCCCCGCCGGACCTGCACCGACCACCGCCAGATTTTTTTTCTGCATAGCAGGAAGGATTGGCATTTTGGTTTCATGGCAGGCGCGAGGATTGACCAGACACGAAGTCACTTTGCCGACGAAGATCTGATCCAGACAGGCCTGGTTACAGCCAATACAGGTGTTGATCTCATCAGATCTCCCCGATTGCGCTTTTGACAGCAGCTCGGCATCAGCCAGAAACGGTCGCGCCATCGACACCATGTCCGCATCGCCACGCGAGAGGATATCGTCGGCAACCTGCGGATCGTTAATTCGGTTGGTGGTCACCAGCGGCAGTGATACATGGCCTTTCAGTTTGCGCGTGACCCAACTGAATGCGCCGCGCGGCACGGGAGTGGCGATGGTCGGAATCCGCGCTTCATGCCAGCCAATGCCGGTATTGATAATGGTTGCGCCAGCCGTTTCAATGGCCTGCGCCAGTTGTACCGTTTCGGTAAAAGTGCTGCCGCCTTCTACCAGATCGAGCATCGACAGACGGTAGATAATAATGAAATCGTTGCCGACGCGTTCGCGCACTGCACGTACCACTTCAACGGCAAACCGCATCCGGTTAGGGTAATCACCACCCCACTGGTCGCTACGCTGGTTGGTGCGCAGAGTCAGAAATTCGTTGATCAAATACCCTTCGGAACCCATAACTTCTACGCCATCGTATCCGGCCTCCCGCGCCAGTTGCGCACAGCGGGCGAAATCGTTGATCAGTTGCAGGATCTCTTCATGGCTTAACTCATGAGGAACGAAACGGTTGATGGGAGCCTGCAATGCGGACGGGGCGACCAGATGCGGCTGGTAACTGTAGCGCCCGGTATGCAAAATTTGCAGGGCGATTTTGCCGCCTTCCTGATGTACCGCTTCGGTAATAATGCGATGGTGTGGGATCTGACTGGCGTCGTTGAGCATTGCGCCGCCTTCCATGCCAACGCCCGTTAAATCTGGTGCGATACCGCCGCTGACAATCAGCGCCACGCCGTGGCGGGCGCGTTCGGCATAAAACGCCGCCAGCCGCTCAGCGCCATCCGGGTATTCCTCCAGCCCGGTGTGCATTGACCCCATCAGTACGCGGTTTTTTAACGTGGTGAAGCCTAAATCAAGCGGGGCGAACAGCGACGGGTAGCTCATAAGATTGTCCAGTATGTAAAATAATTGTTATGTGGTCGGATGAGTTCTAATTTAGCCGTCGCCGGAGAAAAGGGAAAAGGGGAATGCGGGGTTTGTGATGGGATTCAAAAAGAATACGCCCGGTGGTCCGCACAGACGCTCCCAGCGGTTTATCAGTTCAGTGGTGGTGCGCGGATCCAGCTCCCGCATCAGGGCATCCGCACGCTGATGAACGCGGGTTAATGACGGTGCCGCACCGGCAATCGCCGGATCGCTGGCTGACCACGCCGGACCGGGGTGGCAACAGTGCCGACAACAGACGGATGTAATCATCGTTTGTCACGTCCATGAAATCGTCCCCAGAACCGCCAGTTCGTTTTTCGCAATGGAGATATTGTCTGCCGGTGCAAGCAACTGATGGCTGTATTCCCCGTTCGCACCGGAAATCGCTTCACTGATACGCGACACCTTCAGCTCTCCCTGCGGATAACCATCACGCAGCAGGAACGAACGCAACTCCGCGGTAATGGCAGCCCGTATTTCTGGTGTGTCCGGCGTCACGCGGATATGAAAATCCACCGTATGTGCCACCGGCCTGAATACATACAAATCAGAGCCTGCCACCGGGGCCAGTGGCCCGATATGTTGTCTTGCTGCCGTTTCCGTTGATTCTTCCGGAATGGGATTAATCAGGTCACTGCTGGCAATCATCACACCGACAGTTCCCGTTCCCATCCAGTGACGGTATGTCCATGCGCGGGTAATGCCGGGCACTTCTTTAGCCCAGACAACATAGTCCCCGTCAGCCCCGCCCTGCGGCGTCCAGTAATACCGCTCAATGACGCGGGCGCGCCACGTTTCCAGCTCTTCAGTATCAAATCCGCCTGTCAGGGTGTCAGCCACACCGGAAGACGGCAGACCATTCACCGGCGTGACCAGGATTAATGCGTACCGTCGTCAGCGTTACCGACCGCGCCTGCACTTGAGCAGGCGATCGGCACGCGCAGGACACCACCGGAGCTGGTTGCATCGGCAGTTGCCGTGTACTGAACCAGGTCATCGCGCTGAATAACACTCCCGGCGGTCACCTTCAGGCCATCGCTGACACCTTCCCAGCGCATATACCCACTGGCAACCGTGGCTCCCTTGCGCGGACACCGTTTCATCGCAGCATGTCGCGCCAGCCAGGACTCATCGCACAGGTCAGGCAGCATGTTCATTGCCAGATAATCGATGTAACCGTAAACCGTATGCAGCGCCGCCGCATACACCTTTGCCCGCACGTCTTCATCCATGCGCCGGAGCGTGTCGCTGACGTCCAGCCTGGCGAAAAATCGTTACGGAGCATACTGATATTTTCTGCCAGCGTCGGGCGCTGAAATTCACTGTCCGCCATGCGTTATCGCACTCCACAGATCATCAAAAGAAATCATTACCGGTCCGTCACGACGCCAGAGAGGTGATACTGTTACCCAGTTCATTAATCCCGGTGCGGCGGATATCCAGATCAATACGGGACACCACGCCGTCATCAGTCATCCATTGCAGGCATTCGCGGATATACCCCCCGGGCGTGGTATTGATGCTGGACGTGCTTTATTGAGCCTTCAGGCTGGGATGCTGGAAAAACACCGCCATATTGTTGTTGCCAATGATGGTTACGACACAAAAGATGAATGGGAACTGGCTACGATTTTCAAAAAAACATACACACAAGGACGGGGACTTGATGCCACAAATACAGGAGGGAGTCTGATCCCATCACCGACACTTCATTCACGAGGGAGTATCGGTAATACTGGCGGGAGTGAGACCCGTCCACGAAATATTGCATTTAACTTTATCGTGAGGGCTGCATAATGGATAACGCAGTATTAAATAGCGAGTTTATTGCCACGAAGGCGGGGAATATTACCGTCTATAACTACGATGGTGAAACTCGGGAATATATTTCTGCATCAACTGAATATCTTGCAGTGGGTGTCGGTATTCCAGCATATTCCTGTTTAGACGCTCCTGGTACATATAAGGCTGGTTATACAATTTGCCGTTCTGTAGATTTAAATTCATGGGAATATGTGCCAGACCATCGCGGTGAAATCGTCTATAACACCGAAACGGGAGATGCCAAAGAAATCACAGCACCGGGTGATTACCCCGAAAATACAACCACTATCGCCCCATTAACGCCATACGATAAATGGGATGGTGAGAAATGGGTGACCGATACTGAGGCACAGCATAGCGCCGCAGTAGACGCGGTAGAAGCACAGCGTCAGTCACTGATTGATACTGCAATGGCTTCCATTAGTCTGATTCAGCTGAAATTACAGGCCGGACGGAATCTGACGCAGTCAGAAACCAGCCGACTTAACACGGTGTTGGATTACATTGACGCGGTGACGGCAACAGATACCAGCACCGCGCCGGATGTTATCTGGCCTGAACTGCCGGAGACTGCGCAATAAACTCACCATCAATATATAAATCCCCCTGCTGTGTGTCAGCAGGGCATTCTTTCCATATTAATGATGGATGGAATCTTCCTTCAGGATTAATTTCCGTTATCTCTTCTACTTTATTTTCTTCAATTCTTGCCCACATATGAACCTCACCAGTAAATATAAACTGCGCCATCTGCTCCGGCACCCGACTGACCCGTTGATGAATTAGGACATAATCCAGCACCGCCACCTCCAGGCCCAACTGCTGATACCGCTTTTCCGTTAGCTGTATCTCTGAATGAACCTGCTCCTCCGGGGCCACCACCAGAACCACCATTACCAGCTCCCGATGCGGCAGAAGCAATGGAACCTGGATAACCTGGCCCAAGCGATGTATTAATTGTTCCCCCGACACCAACTGCGCCTAACCCTCCGGAAGGCTGGCCTCCGCTATAGCCTCCGGAAGCTGACATGTAAGTCCCGAAACTGCTCGAGCCACCATTTTTACCGTTTACAGAAATACCAGACACAGGCGCACCACCGGCACCAACCGTAATCGAAACACTGTTTATACCAGTTAAATCTACCAGCCCCTCAGCAACTCCGCCCCCACCACCTCCTCCGCCACATGTAACGGCTGAAGCGGTTGTTGAACCTATCCCTCCTGACGCACCGCCACCAATAACTTTGACGTAACATTTTCTTCCATTGCGCAACTCTTCAGGAACAGTCCAGCTTGTTACTCCAGCCGTTGTGAAGGCAACCAGATTTCTGAACCCAAATGAACCTTCTCCCAAACCAACGTTTATGAAAATGCAGAAATAACGAGCAGATGGCATCATTCCTGCTTTTGTCAGGGAGATCTACCATGCTTATTGGCTATGTACGTGTGTCAACAAATGACCAGAACACAGATCTACAACGTAATGCGCTGAACTGTGCAGGATGCGAGCTGATTTTTGAAGACAAGATAAGCGGTACAAAGTCCGAAAGGCCGGGACTGAAAAAACTGCTCAGGACATTATCGGCAGGCGATACGCTGGTGGTCTGGAAACTGGACCGACTGGGGCGCAGTATGCGGCATCTTGTCGTGCTGGTGGAGGAGTTGCGCGAACGAGGCATCAACTTTCGTAGTCTGACGGATTCAATTGATACCAGTACCCCAATGGGGCGCTTTTTCTTTCATGTGATGGGGGCCCTGGCTGAAATGGAACGAGAACTGATTGTTGAACGAACAAAAGCTGGACTGGAAGCTGCTCGCGCACAGGGACGAATTGGTGGACGTCGTCCCAAACTTACACCAGAACAATGGGCACAAGCCGGACGATTAATTGCATCAGGAGTTCCGCGCCAGAAAGTTGCGATTATCTATGATGTTGGCGTATCGACTTTGTATCAGAGGTTTCCGGCAGGAGATAAATAAAGACACAGCTCGTCGAATTCAAGAACGTGTGAGCCAATCTCATGATGATTCATTATTTTCACATAGAGTCAATGACAAAAAACGGCTGCAAGGTAAACCACAACGATGGCTTTGTTAATTGATAGCGGTTTTGGTACTAAATGATACAAATTAAAATGAATATCCTAGTGAATTACAACAATTTCAGGAGGAAATAGTATGCCAAGAAAAACGCTAGAAAATTTGGTAAATGTTGCACGTCAGACTCAGGAAATAGCGGATAAGAGAAGCCGTTTTTTCGGGTATCTTGAACAGCATGGCTTGAAGAGGAATGAGGATAGTGCTCACCTTTTTGCTATGCATTTACGGTTGCAACACAATGAAAGAGATAATCTTGTCCATGAACTGATGTCCGGATTACATCATAAATAGTGCATCATTCGAGCAAGAATATTATAAGACAATAAACCAGCCAAAAACTGGCTGGTTGAACGTTAACTTTTTGAATTTAATCAATTAACTTTGGTGTATGTCTTGGTAAGTCTCATCCGTCAGAGCCAATTTCATGCAAATATCATCGTTAAGACTGACAATATCTTCGATCAGTTTATTGATCTCGAAATCGTTAAGTTTTGATACTGTTGCTTGAACTCGCCCCTCATCGCCAGTGGCATCAAACTTAGTCAGTTCCTTACATAATTCATCGAACCTGCTTTGTAAGGCATTTGGAATATCATCGGCTGTTTTAAGATGCCCAAGGCTAAAAACATACGAATTAATCAAGCGTTCTTGAATACTTCCATGGCCCGCAAGAGTAAGTACTGCAGTATGAAATTTTTCATGTGCATACTTTAAGGACATATCTGGTCTCCGTGACTTATAACCTCAACCGACATAAATGGGGTTAAGTGATTATTCTGAAACAATAGTGTTGAACTGACCTATAGAAACAGCACCCTTTTCAATTACCTCTAAGTAACTGATTTTAATATGAGAGTTGTTTGACAAAGCGTCAACAATAGCTGTCAACTCATCTTGGGTGATAACATCAGCTGAAGCTTTGATTGTGAAGCATTCGTCATTAGAGACCCTAACAACGTTAATATTAATATCCTGATTTGTTGGCCCTGTTCTGGTTACACCTTTGATGGAAAATATATCAGTTCGTTCTTTACGTTCTCTATCTACAGATTGTCGGCTGTTGTAGGTATTTAGGTCTTGTCGTGTTAGTTTCTCATTTCCTAAAGTCACGGTTTCGACAGTAGGATCAGCAGCTAATTGCTTCACTAAAGCACTTTTACCTGCTTGTCCGTGACTAGTAACTTTATCGCTAATCGCTGATTTCCCATTGATTTTATAATCTAATGTTGCTTCTATGGCTTTGTTTATGCCATCGGATGTGGTTTTTGCAATTTCAACCTGTCGATCAGTTGCATGTCTTTCTGTTACGGCATTTTCTGAAATGTAGTGATAACCACATGTGCTGGCCGCGCCAACCATTGTGATTATAACAAGCATTTTCTGCCAGCCGTTCAGTCCAGACATAGTATCTCGCAAAAAATCAGTTACTGCGTTGATGATCTTGTCAGTGGTGCCTTCCGCATCACTAGAACCTTCGCTAATTTTAAAATTTATATCAAGTCGTTGCTTGTCTTCATTAGTCAAGCGTTGAAGATTCTGCGATCCGTATCGTATGGTTGCAAACGCCCGCTGTATCTCCTCGTTGAGCATTGACATACCAAACAACATTGCTGATGTAATTGATGAATGATACCGCTCTCCTTTAACATTTATGTCTAAGGATGGCCAGCCTGCAAACTTTACGTTAGGGAAAATAAACTCTTTAGAATCAAGCCCCTCTCGGGCTTTCATTTCTTCCAGAAAGTTTAGAAAATCATCTTCACTACGGATCAGAAAATCAATCGAATCCACAGTAGCTTCCATATGAATATCCTTATTAAATTCTCATTCGGTTACTGTTTATTGTTGACTGATCAATAAAAAAGCCCGCAATTTGCGGGCTTCTTTCACACTTGAGAGCCGCGGCTCCTTTGCGTATCCTTTTTTGTCTCCTCACCGTCTGGTCGGTGTCCTGCTGAGACTGCTAACTTCCTGTTTTTGTTGGTGTTGTCCTTACACCGTCCAATCATGATTGGTGGAGCTGGCGGGAGTTGAACCCGCGTCCGAAATTCCTACATCCTCGGTACTACATGCTTAGTCAGTCTTTACATTCGCTTGCCAGCTGCGGACAGACACGCCACTAACAAACTAGCCTGATTAAGTTTTAACGCTTCAACCCCAGGCAAGGCTTCCACGCGATCTCTTTTGGGTTTGACCTCTCTTGATCCCCGTCCTAAGAGCGGAGGCTAGGGAGAGAGGGCTCTAAGCAGGTTATTAAGCTGCTAAAGCGTAGTTTTCGTCGTTTGCGACTATTTTTTGCGGCTTTTTACGAGGCCAACCGCCCCTCGGCATGCACCTTGGGTTTCGCAAATCCCGTCGAATCCAGAATCAGCCCCAATGTGTAACGGTGAGTATACCAGATTTGTGAGCGCCATGACCAGCCCCAATGGCGACATCGTCAAGGATTTAGCGCCTGCGTAGCATGATTTTTATTAGATTAAGCATGGGGATGACTACATCTGTGTTAAATATGATTATCAACAAGATGTTCATTCGCGCCACCGGAGAGGGGAGGCGCGGTGAGGGGCTGATCAGTATATGTTATGTAGGTTTAACGGTGAGCGTTTTTCATGATACGTGCTTTATCCACCTGCCATTCACGTTCTTTGATGTCAGAACGTTTATCGTGTTGTTTCTTACCTTTCGCGACACCAATTTTTACTTTGCACCAGGCATTTTTCCAGTACAGGGAGAGCGCCACTACGGTATAGCCTTCACGATTTACGCGACCGTACAATGAGTCCAGTTCGCGCTGGTTGAGAAGTAGCTTGCGAGTACGAGTAGGATCGCACACCACATGCGTGGAAGCCACAGCCATCGGCGTGATATTTGCGCCAAACAGGAACGCTTCTCCGTCGCGCAGAAGAACATAGCTGTCGCTAATATTGGCTTTTCCTGCGCGCAGGGATTTAACTTCCCAGCCTTGCAGGGCGAGTCCCGCTTCAAACTCTTCTTCAATAAAGTATTCGTGACGGGCGCGCTTGTTGAGCGCTATGGTTGCTGAACCAGGTTTATGTGCTTTTTTCTTCGTCATAAGCGTCGTGAATCATCGGTAATCTGAAATCGAAAACACCCCATATTAATCCTGCGGGGGACAAGGCTCTATCTTAGCATGAACCCGATGTTACCCAGTGCCGGGATAGCGTTTTTTTTACAGCAGGATAAATGATATTATTTGTTGGTTTTTTGTTGATGGAATTTGTTATGCCTCAAATTAGCCGGACCGCACTCGTACCCTACAGCGCGGAGCAAATGTATCAGTTAGTGAATGACGTTCAGTCTTATCCTCAGTTTTTGCCGGGTTGTACCGGAAGTCGGATTCTGGAGTCCACTCCTGGGCAGATGACCGCTGCGGTAGATGTCTCTAAGGCTGGGATCAGCAAAACGTTTACTACCCGGAATCAGTTGACCAGTAACCAAAGTATCCTCATGAATCTGGTTGATGGGCCGTTCAAGAAGTTGATCGGCGGTTGGAAGTTTACGCCGCTGAGCCAGGAGGCGTGCCGTATCGAGTTTCATCTCGATTTTGAGTTTACTAATAAGCTGATTGAACTCGCCTTTGGTCGCGTGTTTAAAGAGCTGGCGACTAATATGGTGCAGGCTTTCACTGTGCGAGCAAAAGAGGTTTATAGTGCCAGGTAAAATTGCCGTTGAGGTAGCTTACGCGTTACCAGAGAAGCAGTACCTGCAACGTGTGATGTTGCAGGAGGGAGCGACGGTTGAAGAGGCGATTCGCGCCAGCGGTTTGCTGGAATTGCGTACAGATATCGATTTAACTAAAAATAAAGTCGGCATTTACAGTCGTCCGGCAAAACTGAGTGATATCGTGCGCGATGGCGATCGTGTAGAGATTTATCGACCATTGATTGCCGATCCGAAAGAGCTTCGCAGGCAGCGGGCAGAGAAGTCAGCGAATAAATAGCAGGCAGAAAAAAGGTGCTCAGCGAGCACCTTTTTGATCGCTATAAACAGCAAATTTTATTCGTTGCCACTCAGTGCGGGTTTGTTATCAATATTGGTCAACACACCGCTGCTGTTAAAGGTCAGCGTCAGCGTTTGCTGCGTTACACCTTCATGACCTGGTTGTTGGCGGAAGACATAGAACCAGGTATTCGTACCAAATGGATCGGACATCAGCGGTGTACCCAATGCGTACGCAACTTGTTGTTGCGTCATGCCAACGCGTATTTTGGATACGTCGTTAGCGGTCAGATAGTTCCCCTGGTTGATGTCAGGACGGTAAACCACTCGCTCCAGAGTGGAACAGCCTGCGGTCAACATCAATAGTACTGCTGCGGCAGCAGTCAGCGTTTTACAGCGCATAGTGATTTGATTCCTTTTCGGGCCCGAGCAGTACGTGGCTCATCTGTAATATGCCGATGATAATAGACCTTTCGTCACTTTAAAACCTTTTGCTGTCGGGTCTTACGGCGTTTTGCTGTCTACTCTGACCGTGAAGCAGTAAAAAAGTTTACGCCGCAAGCAGTTCTTTCGCGTTCGCCAGGGTGTTGCGGGTAACTTCGCTACCACCAAGTAAGCGCGCCAACTCCTGTAACCGCGCCTTTTTATCCAGTGATTGCATATGTGTTTCTGTCATCGCGCCATCTGTTTCTTTGCTGACAAAATAGTGTTGATGACCGCATCCTGCGACTTGTGGCAGGTGGGTAACACACATTACCTGGGTTGATTCGCCAAGCTGACGTAGCAGTTTGCCGACGACTGCTGCAGTCGGGCCGCTGATCCCCACATCCACTTCATCGAAAATGAGCGCTGGCGTTTCCATTTTACGCGCTGTAATAACCTGAATCGCCAGAGCGATACGCGACAATTCACCACCGGATGCGACTTTGGCGATAGGCTGCATTGGCTGACCAGGGTTGGTGGTAACCCGAAACTCAATGCGGTCGGCACCGTCAGCGCTCAGGTGATGCTCATCAAATTTCACATCAATCATAAATTGCCCATGCGGCATGGAGAGTGCGTGCATACTGTCGGTGATCAGGTGCGCAAGTTCTGCTGCATAGTGCTGGCGTTGTTGGTGTAACGCGCGTGCCGTTTCCAGCGCCTGCTGATGGTGTTTAGTTACGGCCAGCGCGAGAGTTTCTTGTGAGTCGGCCTGATCGTCGAGTTGCTGTTGTTCTTCCAGCAGTGATTGATAATATTGCGGCAATGCTTCCGGGCTGACGTGGTGTTTACGTGCCAGTGAAATCTGTTTTGAGATACGTTGTTCAAGTTCGAACAACCGGTTAGGGTCGAGATCCAGACGATCGCAGTAGTGGCGTAATTCGTCACTGGCTTCAGCTATCTGAATTGTGGCCTCTTCCAGCATATCAAGTACACCGGACAGTTTGCTGTCCATACCAATCAGTTCGCTAACCAATTGTTTTGCTGTATAAAGCTGACTTTGCAGGTTTGCATCTTCGCCGTCGGCCATTAATGCCAGTGCATTCTGGCTTGTAGTCAGCAATTGACCGCTGTTAGCCAGACGCTTGTACTCTTCGTCGATTTGTTCAAACTCACCGGGCTGCGGATTAAATTCGTTCAGTTCTTTTAACTGATATTGCAGCAGTTCCGCGCGAGCGGCGCGTTCCTGACTTAACTGTTGATGATGCGCCAGGTCGCGGCAGCTTTGATGCCACAACTGATAACGAGCGGTCATTTCCTGGAGCAGAGAAGTTTCATTGGCGTAGCCATCAAGCAGGAATTTTTGGTGCTCGGCCTTGGTAAGTAACTGATGAGCATGCTGACCGTGGATCTGGATGAGCAACTGACCCAGTTCGCGCAGTTGTGACAGAGGAACGGCCGTGCCGTTGATGAAACCACGGGAGCGGCCATCGCTACTGATCACGCGACGAAGCAGGCATTCGCGGCCATCTTCCAGTTGGTTTTCTTCCAGCCAGCGCAGAGCCGCTGGCGTATCTTTAAGAGAAAAACGAGCGCACAGGTCTGCGCGAGCAGCGCCGGTACGCACCATGTCGGCTTCAGCGCGACCACCGAGACAAAGGCCGAGCGCATCTATTGCAATAGATTTGCCTGCGCCGGTCTCACCGGTTATTACGGTCATACCGCTGTGAAAATCAATCTCAAGCTCACGAACAATAGCAAAGTTGCTGATGGTCAGTTGTGCCAACATAGTCGTTTTCCTGTATGAAAAACCATTACTGTTATTGTGTACAGTATAAACTGGTTTTATATACAGTAAAGAGGCTGGTGTAAAATTAAAATAATTTTTTTGACCAGCCGAGCTTAGTGCTTAATGTATTGAAATAGCTGTAATCTTTTGGATGAATCAGATTCAGATGGTAATCACAACGACGAATCAGGACATCTTCACCTTCCTGAATCGGTAGCGCTATCTGGCTGTCGCAGCTAATTTCCAGATCGCTACGGCGGTGCGAAAAGCGCAGGCGAATTGTGCTGCTGCTGTTAATGACCAGCGGGCGCGCCGAGAGTGTATGCGGGAACATTGGCACCAGGGTAATTGCATCCAGTGATGGTGTCAGAATCGGGCCGCCCGCCGAGAGGGAATAGGCGGTAGAACCTGTAGGCGTAGAAATAATCAGTCCATCGGAGCGCTGAGAAAACGCAAAGATCTCGTCGATATACACTTCGAACTCAATCATATGCGCTACTTTACCTGGGTGAAGCACTACTTCGTTAATCGCTGTGCTGATGCGCTTCTGGCAATCTTGCTGGCAGACTTGTGCTTCCAGCAAAAAACGTTTTTCGCTGATGTAGTGGCCTTCCAGCACATCGGCTAACTGTTGTTGGGCGTTATCGGGGTCAAGGTCAGTCAGGAAACCCAGGTTGCCACGGTTGATGCCAATGACTTTAATGTCGTAGCGGGCGAGCGTGCGCGCCGCGCCCAGCATATTACCGTCGCCACCAACAACTACCGCGAGATCAGCCAGTTGTCCAATCTCCGCGAGTGTGCCAGTTTTCACATTCTTCAGTTGCAGTTCATGAGCGATTTGCTGCTCAACGATGACCTCGTAACCTTTTGTGCACAACCAGCGGTAGAGCATTTCATGTGTTGTCAGTGCAGTAGGGTGCCGTGGGTGTCCCACAATGCCAATACACTTGAAATGATTATTCATTTTTCCGAGGTCCTTGTTGTGAAGATTGATGACAATGTGAGTGCTTCCCTTGAAACCCTGAAACTGATCCCCATAATAAGCCAAGTTAGCGAGATGAATGCGAAAAAAACGCGGAGAAATTCATGAGTAGTAAAGAACAGAAAACGCCTGAGGGGCAAGCCCCGGAAGAAATTATCATGGATCAGCACGAAGAGATTGAGGCAGTTGAGCCAGAAGCTTCTGCTGAGCAGGTGGATCCGCGCGATGAAAAAATTGCGAATCTCGAAGCTCAGCTGGCTGAAGCCCAGACCCGTGAACGGGACGGTATTTTGCGCGTAAAAGCGGAAATGGAAAACCTGCGTCGTCGTACTGAACTGGATATCGAAAAAGCGCATAAATTTGCGCTGGAGAAATTCATCAACGAATTGCTGCCGGTGATTGATAGTCTGGATCGTGCGCTGGAAGTGGCTGATAAAGCTAACCCGGATATGTCTGCGATGGTTGAAGGTATTGAGCTGACGCTGAAGTCGATGCTGGATGTAGTACGTAAATTTGGCGTTGATGTCATTGCCGAAACGAACGTACCGCTGGATCCAAACGTGCATCAGGCCATCGCAATGGTGGAATCTGATGACGTTGCGCCGGGTAACGTACTGGGCATCATGCAGAAGGGTTATACGCTGAACGGTCGTACGATTCGTGCGGCGATGGTTACTGTCGCGAAAGCGAAAGCTTAATTTCTGCCTTCGTAATGAGTTACGGCCCTGCATATGAATGCCGGGCCGTTTTCGTTACTCCGCCACGCTTTCACGTAGCGGTTTTACAGGAAAAACTTTTACCTGCTTAATCATATTGTCCTGAACGTCAAGGATATCGATATCGTACTCGCCAATACGCACGCGGGTGCCTGCGACAGGGATCTCTTCCAGCGCCTCCAGAATAACGCCATTAACCGTGCGGGCATCATCTTCCGGTAGATGCCAGTTAAAGGCTTTGTTAATTTCTCGCACGTTGGCGGTGCTATCGATAATCACCGAACCGTCGTTTTGCGGTGTGACCTCTTCGGCAAGCGTTGGTGACATCGACGTGGTGAAATCACCGACAATCTCTTCAAGAATATCTTCAACTGTGACCAGCCCCTGAATATCTCCGTATTCGTTGACGACCAGACCAACTTTCTTTTTATTGCGTTGAAATTTAACTAATTGTGTACTGAGCGGCGTGCCTTCCGGAACAAAATAAATTTCGTCCGCAGCGCGCAGCATGGTTTCTTTAGTGAACTCTTTTTTCTCCGACATCAGCCGCCAGGCTTCACGTACTCGCAGCATACTAATGGCGTCGTCCAGAGAGTCGCGGTACAGCACGATGCGCCCGTGAGGAGAGTGGGAGAGTTGACGGAGAATCGATTTCCAGTCGTCGTTGATATCGATGCCGATGATTTCACTGCGCGGCACCATGATGTCATCAACGGTCATTTTTTCCAGATCGAGCACCGATAGCAGCATATCCTGATTGCGGCGGGAAATTTGTGAGCGTGATTCGTGCACAATGGTGCGCAACTCCTCTTTGCTTAAAGAGCCGCTGACTACGATATCGGTTTTGATACCCATCATACGCATCAGCATACGGGTGATGGCGTTCAGTAGCCAGACCAGTGGCATCATCAAAATTTGCAGCGGAGCCAGCAGAAAACTACTCGGATAGGCGACTTTTTCCGGGTACAGCGCGGCAATGGTTTTCGGCAATACTTCGGCAAAAACCAGCACCACGAAGGTCAGCACGCCGGTCGCAATCGCCACGCCTGCATCACCGTACAAGCGCATTCCGACAATGGTGCCCAGTGCGGAAGCGAGAATATTGACCAGGTTATTGCCGATTAACACCAGGCTTATCAGGCGGTCGGGTTTGCGCAGTAATTTTTCGACCCGTTTAGCCGAGCGATTACCCTGCTTCGCCATATGTCGCAGGCGATAGCGGTTGAGTGTCATCATTCCGGTTTCGGAGCCGGAAAAATAGGCTGAAATGACCACCATGATGATCAAAATTATGATCAACGTGGTAGTAGAGATATGTTCCAGGGGAAGCTCCTTTTCTGGTTTAGCTGATTAACTGCTGGACAATTCGGCTGCCAAAATAGGCCAGTGTCAGAATGACTGCGCCGGCGACGTTAAACCAGACAACGCGGCGTCCACGCCATCCTTCATGATAATGCCCCCACAGCAGCACAATATAGACAAACCACGCCACAATAGAGAGCACGGCCTTGTCGATATTTTCCATGCTAAATAAGTTGTGCATGTAGAACAGGCCTGTACAGAGAGTGAGCGTCAATAGCACCACACCAATTTGCGTGATGTGGAACATTTTACGTTCAATACTCATCAGTGGAGGCATTTCCTGATTAAACGCCAACTTCTTGTTCTTCAGTTGGTAATCAATCCATGCCAGTTGCAGCGCGTACAGGGCAGCGATAATCAGCGTGGCGTAGGAAAAGAGCGATAAGCCAATGTGCATCAGCATCCCGGGTGTTGCTTCCAGGTGGGTGATGTATTCATTGGGCATGAAGGTCGCCAGCGCCAGGTTGATGAGCGCAAAGGCGTAAACAATCGGCAGCAGCAGCCAGCCACGGTTACGTGAGGCCACAATGGTCATCACCGTACAGATCATCAGGCTGACCAACGAACCGACATTCAACAGGCTAAGGTTTTGTCCGCTATCACCGCCGGGCAGTATGCGGGCTTCAAGAGCAATAGCGTGGCAAACCAGCGCGATGACCGCAGAAATAATAGCCATTCGCCGCCAGCCGCCGTTTTTTTGCAGCAGACCGGGAATAATCAGTGCGAGACTGACAGAGTAGGCGACGAGCGCGAGCAGAGCAAAAACGGGCATAGTAATGTCGACAGTTTGAGCAATGAGAAAGAAAAGCAGTATAGCGTCAGGTGAACGCGGCTCCAACCGTTGCATAACAACAAAGACGCCTTCATGTTATACTGCGGCAAAATACTGATGATGTGTCGCGATTGCGGCCAACCGTTTCCACCCCAGGCGAGAGACAATGTTTGATAATTTAACCGATCGTTTGTCGCGCACGCTGCGCAATATCAGTGGCCGTGGACGCCTTACTGAAGACAACGTTAAAGATACGCTGCGCGAAGTGCGCATGGCGCTGCTGGAGGCGGACGTCGCTCTGCCGGTAGTGCGTGAGTTTATCAATCGCGTAAAAGAGAAAGCGGTTGGTCATGAAGTTAACAAGAGCCTGACGCCGGGGCAGGAGTTCGTCAAAATCGTCCGTAACGAACTGGTTGCGGCGATGGGCGAAGAGAACCAGACCCTGAATCTGGCTGCGCAGCCGCCTGCGGTGGTGCTGATGGCGGGTCTGCAAGGTGCCGGTAAAACAACCAGCGTTGGTAAACTCGGTAAGTTCCTGCGCGAGAAGCACAAAAAGAAAGTGCTGGTGGTTTCTGCCGACGTTTATCGTCCGGCGGCAATCAAACAGCTTGAGACGCTGGCCGAACAGGTAGGCGTCGATTTCTTCCCTTCAGATGTTGGTCAGAAGCCGGTCGATATCGTTAATGCGGCGCTGAAAGAAGCCAAACTGAAATTCTACGACGTGTTGCTGGTGGATACTGCCGGTCGTTTGCACGTTGATGAAGCGATGATGGACGAGATCAAACAAGTCCACGCTTCGATTAACCCGGTTGAAACCTTGTTTGTGGTTGACGCCATGACCGGTCAGGATGCCGCCAATACGGCAAAAGCGTTCAATGAAGCGTTACCGCTTACCGGCGTAGTGTTGACCAAAGTAGACGGCGATGCCCGCGGCGGTGCGGCGCTCTCGATTCGCCACATCACTGGCAAACCGATCAAATTCCTCGGTGTTGGTGAGAAAACAGAGGCGCTGGAACCGTTCCATCCGGATCGCATCGCTTCCCGTATTCTCGGTATGGGCGATGTTCTGTCGCTGATCGAAGATATCGAAAGCAAAGTTGACCGCGCGCAGGCTGAGAAATTAGCTAGCAAGCTGAAAAAAGGCGACGGCTTCGATCTCAACGATTTCCTTGAACAGTTGCGCCAGATGAAAAACATGGGCGGCATGGCCAGCCTGATGGGCAAACTGCCGGGTATGGGGCAGATCCCGGAGAACGTGAAGTCGCAGATGGACGATAAAG
This sequence comes from Escherichia sp. TW09308, assembly GCF_000208565.1. Classification (NCBI taxonomy): domain Bacteria; kingdom Pseudomonadati; phylum Pseudomonadota; class Gammaproteobacteria; order Enterobacterales; family Enterobacteriaceae; genus Escherichia; species Escherichia sp. TW09308. The sequence goes on from NZ_AEME01000001.1 coordinate 957,132, forward strand.
TGCTGGTGCGTATGGAAGCCATCATCAACTCGATGACGCTGAAAGAGCGCGCTAAGCCAGAAATCATCAAAGGTTCGCGTAAACGTCGTATCGCTGCCGGTTGCGGTATGCAGGTACAGGATGTTAACCGTCTTCTGAAGCAGTTCGACGACATGCAGCGCATGATGAAGAAGATGAAGAAGGGCGGAATGGCGAAGATGATGAGAAGCATGAAAGGGATGATGCCGCCGGGATTTCCTGGTCGCTAAATGACCTTATGCGACAGAGTTATTAACTGTTGATTGCATTTTCTCCAGAAATCAGTAAAATTTTCGGGCTTTTAATATGACACCGGACTCCGTTCCTCGATGGGGTCCGGTTGTTTTATTCACACAAGAGGATGTTATGGTAACTATTCGTTTAGCACGTCACGGCGCTAAAAAGCGTCCGTTCTACCAGGTTGTTGTCGCTGACAGCCGTAATGCACGCAACGGTCGCTTCATTGAGCGCGTTGGTTTCTTCAACCCAATCGCTAGCGAAAAAGAAGAAGGCGCCCGCCTGGATCTGGATCGCATTGCTCACTGGGTTGGCCAGGGCGCAACTATTTCTGATCGCGTTGCTGCGCTGATCAAAGAAGTAAACAAAGCAGCTTAATCTGTCACGGTGGTCATGATGAGCAAACAACTCACCGCGCAAGCACCTGTTGATCCCATCGTTTTGGGAAAAATGGGTTCGTCTTACGGTATTCGTGGGTGGCTCAGAGTGTTTTCTTCCACCGAAGACGCCGAAAGCATTTTTGACTATCAGCCCTGGTTTATCCAGAAGGCGGGTCAGTGGCAGCAAGTCCAGTTGGAAAGCTGGAAGCACCACAATCAGGACATGATCATCAAGCTGAAAGGCGTTGACGATCGTGATGCGGCGAACCTGCTGACGAATTGTGAAATTGTCGTAGATTCTTCGCAGTTGCCTCAGCTTGAAGAGGGTGACTACTACTGGAAAGACCTGATGGGCTGCCAGGTAGTGACCACTGAAGGCTACGATCTCGGTAAAGTCGTCGACATGATGGAAACCGGATCTAATGACGTTCTCGTCATTAAGGCAAACCTGAAAGATGCGTTTGGTATCAAGGAACGTCTCGTACCGTTCCTCGATGGGCAGGTTATCAAGAAAGTCGATCTCACTACTCGTTCAATCGAAGTAGATTGGGATCCTGGTTTTTAAACCACCGGATAAACGGTAAAAGACGGCGCTATGTGGATTGGCATAATTAGCCTGTTTCCTGAAATGTTCCGCGCAATTACCGATTACGGGGTAACTGGCCGGGCAGTTAAAAATGGCCTGCTGAGCATCCAGAGCTGGAGTCCTCGTGACTTCACGCATGACCGGCACCGTACCGTGGACGATCGTCCTTACGGCGGCGGACCGGGGATGTTAATGATGGTGCAACCTTTACGGGATGCCATTCATGCAGCAAAAAGCGCGGCGGGTGAAGGCGCTAAGGTGATCTATCTGTCACCGCAGGGGCGCAAGCTTGATCAAGCAGGCGTCAGCGAACTGGCAACGAATCAAAAATTGATTCTGGTGTGCGGTCGCTACGAAGGTATAGATGAGCGCGTGATCCAAACCGAAATTGACGAAGAATGGTCAATCGGGGATTACGTTCTGAGTGGTGGTGAGTTACCAGCAATGACGTTGATTGACTCTGTCTCCCGGTTTATTCCGGGGGTACTGGGACATGAAGCCTCAGCAACGGAAGATTCCTTTGCTGAAGGATTGCTGGATTGCCCGCACTATACGCGGCCTGAGGTGTTAGAAGGGATGGAAGTTCCGTCAGTGTTACTGTCGGGCAACCATGCCGAGATACGTCGCTGGCGTTTGAAACAGTCGCTGGGCCGTACCTGGCTTAGAAGACCTGAACTTCTGGAAAACCTGGCTCTGACTGAAGAGCAAGCAAGGTTGCTGGCGGAGTTCAAAACCGAACACGCGCAACAGCAACATAAACATGATGGGATGGCGTAAGCCCCCGAGATATCAGTTTACCCAGGATAAGAGATTAAATTATGAGCAACATTATTAAGCAACTTGAACAAGAGCAGATGAAGCAGGACGTACCTTCCTTCCGTCCGGGTGATACCGTGGAAGTGAAAGTATGGGTTGTTGAAGGTTCCAAAAAACGTCTGCAGGCATTCGAGGGCGTGGTTATCGCTATTCGTAACCGCGGTCTGCACTCTGCATTCACTGTTCGTAAAATTTCCAACGGCGAAGGCGTTGAGCGTGTCTTCCAGACTCACTCTCCGGTAGTTGACAGCATTTCTGTCAAACGTCGTGGTGCTGTTCGTAAAGCTAAACTGTACTACCTGCGTGAGCGTACTGGTAAGGCTGCTCGTATCAAAGAGCGTCTTAACTAAGATTTCGCTTAAGCGACATCCTGTTAAGAAGGGCTGGCCAATTGGCTGGCCCTTTTTTTATCTACTGAAATTGAGTTTAAGGCGCACTTATCACCACAGCGACGCGGCGGTTCTCGGCCCGACCCTGAGATGTCTGGTTGCTGGCGATGGGGTATTTTTTCCCTAAGCCTTGAGTAGATAGATTGCTGCGAGGAATTTGCCCACCTTCAGCCCAGGCATCTGCGACGACATTCGCTCTCTTCAGTGATAAGGCTTCATTGTAGCTATCTTCACCGTAGTTATCGGTATGACCATCCATACGGGCATGTGTTAGCCCGGTAGAAGCCAGTTTCGCCGCCATGGTTTGGATCTGTTGCTGACTTTCCGGAAGTAGTTTGTAGTCATTTTTAGCAAACAGAATCGTGTCTGATAAGCCAAGTGACCAGTCACCGGCGGATTCAGTAAAACCATAAGACTGCATAGCAGCGACTTGCTCTGGGGTAAACTTGCCTTGTGGAGCCTGGCAACCTGCCAGTATCAGAGAAGAGAAAACCAGAGGTGCTACCAGTTGCTTTATCATGTAGATATTTCCTTGTTATTTCACCCGCGTTTCGGCGCGCTGGTGCTTGGCCTGATACATATTACGATCGGCCAGCTCTTGTAATTTTTCGGCAGAATCGTGTTCACGAGTCAGGGCGTATCCAATACTTAAGGTCATGCAGGCCTGATGACCGTTATGGAGATTGAATGGGCGATGAAAGGTTTGTGTGAGATCTGCACAGATACGCTGCACTTCATATTCTGACAGTACGCCAGACAGAACCATGGCGAACTCGTCGCCTCCTATGCGGTATGACTGATGTCGTTTTCCGCTAAATTCCATTAACCGTATGGCTATCTCGATCAAGACCTGATCGCCCGTCGCGTGCCCCCATGTGTCATTGATATATTTGAAATTATCGCCATCAAGAAAAAGTAAAGCTGAGGTTTCTCGAGCAGCAGAATCATTCATTAACGTATTGATGCAGTTGCGGAATGCAGCGCGGTTCGCCAGCCCGGTTAATGGGTCATGTAGCGCGGTACGTAGAAGCTGGGCATTTTTTGCCTGCAAACGGAGCTGCCACTCTTCCATTTCATCCAGCAAGCTATTGAAGTCGAGAGCAAAGCGGTGAAATTCTGCGATTCGTTCTTCCGAAACACGGCGGGAAAAATTGCGGTTGGAGCGCACATCATGAACGACGTCAGTGATGTTTTTTAGCGCTTCCACCAGTCCGTTATGCAAATGGCGGGTAAGGGTGATTGCAATGCCTGATGCCAGCAGAATGCAGCCCGTCAGAACAGCCAGCGATAACCAGATAAAATGACTGATTGAGTTGTCGCGAGCGGTTAACTGTACTTCTCCAATGATTTTGCCATTATGGCGAATCGGCTGAATGACGGGAGCGGGGAAGAGCCAGTGGCTAATGAAATTACTGAATGTCTCGCCCGGAGCCTTACTGGTGTAATGCCAGGATGCCAGAATGTTTTGCTGGTTATCTCGCACTTCTGCGGTTGAAAATTGGCCCTGCTGACCCAGCGCGGCTAACGTTTCTGTGGCTGCCGGACCATCGGCAAAAACGACAGCCGCTTCCAGACTGTAAGTCATTGTCGCTGCGGTGAGTGCCAGGTTTTTTTGCGCGTATTGTTTCAGGGTCAGCACCGATGTCACGGAAAGCAGCAGCCAGATCAGCGTCATAGTGATAAATACGCTGGTCATGCTGATATTGCGTAATGCTCTTTTAAACGTGGGGCGCTTATTAAGAGAATTATCGTTACCCATCATTTTTCTTCCGTGCGAGCATTAAGACATCCGGGTTGACCTTTACACCACTACGCGATAAGGCATCCAGGTTTACGGCAAATCTGACGTTATTATTGTTGATGATCAGGCAAAATGCGCTGCCAATAATGCACTCGGTATTTTGTTCGGCTATTAATAATAACGCCTTAGACGGATATTCATCGATTAATTCTATCTGGAATGTCGGTGACTCGTTGCCAAAATAAAAGCCATCGCAACTTGAAATCAGTGCCTCTTGTTTAGAGTTAATGATGATGGGGAGATAAGGCAAAGAAGTTGCGTTGTTCTCTTGTAGGGCTGCGCTAAAACGTGAAGATGAAAAAATACATAGCCTTGGTGGGCCAGTCAATGCAGGCCAGCGAGTGTAGCTGACGATACCGGAAACCACCAAACGTACATTTTTTGTAACGTCAGAAGCACCCTGAGCGAGTAATGGCGATCCTGCCAGGAGAAAGAGCAGTAGTAAGATCGGTCGGTGAGAAAAGCGCATTCAGGGATCCTCACCACCGTTGCTCGAAACGCATCGAAAATTTTCTTTAGGATGCTCATTAAAATATCATTATTTTATGCACTCGTCATCAAAACGAGAATTAAAATTCAAATAAGTTAAATCTTATGATTAATTTATTGATGGGGTTTAAATTAATTCAATCGTATCGTGCTGGCATTTTCATCGGCTCCTTTTTGCCATACTTCATGCAGTTGACTGGCATTTTCCACCGTGTCACAACTGGCGGGAAAGCTTTTACCAGATAGCCCTCTGGCGTAAGTAAAATCAGGCTGGCAGGTTTTCTTTTGTCCTTCGGCATATCCTTTAAGGTATACCACCCGATCTGTTGGTGAATCGTTAAATGTATCGTCGTCTTTTATGGCAACGCCTGATATAGCATCTTCCATACCAACGTCATACCAGTCGGTACTGGTCAAGGTTGGCGCGTGAGTATAAGGATCAATCTGGCAACCGCTAATCACTAAGGCCAACAGGGGACCGATAAATTTTTTCATCATTTTTTCTCCTTTTTCAAAGCATAGCGGATTGTTTTTGATAGTGGTGTAAATTTATTTTTACGAAATTAATTGTATCAGAAGCATTAAAACTGCATGTGTAAACTATTATTTACGAAATTTGGATTGAAATCTTTACTTGTTGTGTTATCGTTACGTCATCCTCGCTGAGGATCAACTATCGCAAACGAGCATAAACAGGATCACCATCATGCAAAAAGACGCGCTGAATAACGTACACATTACCGATGAACAGGTTCTGATGACCCCGGAACAATTGAAGGCCGCTTTTCCATTAAGCCTGCAACAAGAAGCCAAGATTGCCGATTCGCGTAAAACCATTTCAGATATTATCGCCGGGCGCGATCCTCGTCTGCTGGTAGTGTGTGGTCCTTGTTCCATTCATGATCCTGAAACGGCTCTGGAATATGCTCGTCGATTTAAAGCTCTTGCCGAAGAGGTCAGCGATAACCTCTATCTGGTGATGCGCGTCTATTTTGAAAAACCCCGTACTACTGTCGGCTGGAAAGGGTTAATTAACGATCCACATATGGATGGCTCTTTTGACGTAGAAGCCGGGCTGCAAATTGCGCGTAAGTTGCTGCTTGAACTGGTGAACATGGGGCTGCCGTTGGCGACGGAGGCGTTAGATCCAAACAGCCCGCAATATCTTGGTGATCTGTTTAGCTGGTCTGCAATTGGTGCTCGCACCACAGAATCGCAAACACACCGTGAAATGGCATCTGGCCTGTCTATGCCGGTTGGTTTTAAAAACGGCACCGATGGCAGTCTGGCAACGGCAATTAACGCCATGCGAGCTGCCGCCCAGCCACACCGTTTTGTCGGTATTAACCAGGCAGGGCAGGTTGCGTTGCTACAAACGCAAGGTAATCCGGACGGACATGTGATCCTGCGAGGCGGCAAAGCACCGAATTATAGCCCTGCGGATATTGCGCAATGTGAAAAAGAGATGGAACAGGCGGGACTGCGTCCCTCACTGATGGTAGATTGCAGCCACGGTAATTCCAATAAAGATTATCGCCGCCAACCTGCGGTAGCAGAGTCCGTGGTTGCCCAAATCAAAGATGGCAATCGCTCAATTATTGGTCTGATGATCGAAAGTAATATCCACGAAGGCAATCAGTCTTCCGAGCAACCGCGCAGCGCAATGAAATACGGTGTATCCGTTACCGATGCCTGCATTAGCTGGGAAATGACAGATGCCTTGCTGCGTGAGATTCATCATGATCTCAACGGACAGTTGACGGCACGCGTGGCTTAAGAGGTTTATTATGGTTGCTGAGTTGACCGCATTACGCGATCAAATTGATGAAGTCGATAAAGAGCTGCTGAATTTATTAGCGAAGCGTCTGGAACTGGTTGCCGAAGTCGGAGAGGTGAAGAGCCGTTTTGGGTTGCCTATTTATGTTCCGGAGCGTGAGGCATCCATGCTGGCCTCGCGGCGCGCCGAGGCTGAAGCTCTCGGAGTGCCGCCGGATCTCATTGAAGACATCCTGCGTCGGGTGATGCGTGAATCTTACTCCAGCGAGAACGACAAAGGCTTTAAAACGCTTTGTCCTACGTTGCGCCCGGTGGTTATCGTCGGCGGTGGCGGTCAGATGGGGCGATTGTTCGAGAAGATGCTGACACTCTCGGGTTATCAGGTGCGGATCCTTGAACAACATGATTGGGAACGTGCGGCTGAGATTGTTGCCGATGCCGGAATGGTGATTGTTAGTGTGCCGATTCATGTTACTGAGCAGGTCATAGGAAAATTGCCGCGTTTACCGCAAGACTGTATTCTGGTTGATCTGGCATCGGTGAAAAATGGACCGTTGCAGGCCATGCTGGCGGCGCATGATGGTCCGGTGCTGGGGCTACACCCGATGTTCGGCCCGGACAGCGGTAGCCTGGCGAAACAGGTCGTTGTCTGGTGTGATGGCCGCCAGCCGGAAGCGTATCAATGGTTTCTGGAGCAAATTCAGGTCTGGGGCGCACGGTTACATCGCATTAGCGCCGTGGAGCACGATCAGAATATGGCGTTTATCCAGGCGTTGCGCCACTTTGCTACTTTTGCTTATGGCCTGCATCTGGCAGAAGAAAATGTTCAGCTTGAGCAACTTCTGGCGCTCTCTTCGCCCATTTATCGCCTTGAACTGGCGATGGTCGGGCGACTGTTTGCCCAGGATCCGCAGCTTTATGCCGACATCATCATGTCGTCAGAACGTAATCTGGCGCTGATCAAACGTTACTATAAACGTTTTGGCGAGGCGATTGAGTTGCTGGAGCAGGGCGATAAGCAGGCGTTTATTGACAGTTTCCGCAAGGTTGAGCACTGGTTCGGTGATTACGCGCAACGCTTCCAGAGTGAAAGCCGTGTGTTATTGCGTCAGGCAAACGACAACCGGCAGTAATAATTTTGTGCCGGGTGATACGTATCACATCCGGCACGGCTTCATCATGCAGGATCGACAGGCACCACATTCTCGCTTGGGTAACAGCCCAACACCTTCATCGAACGGGTGATTTCACCTAACTCTTTCAATGCTTTTTGCATTTCTGCTGATTCAAGGTTGGCCTGAATATCCAGATAAAACATCTCTTCCCACGGATTACCGTGAATCGGACGTGATTCCAGACGGGTCATGATCAGATTATGATTGCGCAGCACCAGCAGTGCTTCAACCAGTGCACCGGCTTGTTGTCCGGTGGCCATTAACAGCGTGGTTTTTGCCGGAACCTGGTCTGAAACGTTAATGGCTTTACGCGCCAGCACGACAAATCGGGTGAAGTTTTGTCGCTGATTTGCCTCAATGCTCTCCAACACCTGTAAGCCGTACAAAGTGCCGCCTGCCTCGCTCCCCAATGCAGCAACATGCGGTGATTTTGCCTGTGCAACCTTTTCCATCGCCGCGGACGTACTTTCGGTATATTCAATCTTCCAGTGCGGATAGCGATTAAGGAATTTACTGCATTGCTGGAATGGCTGCGGATGGCTGTAGACCGTGTTGATGGTGGATAAATCTGTAGTACCAGAAACCAGCAGGCAGTGGTCAATGGTCAGCGTCATCTCGCCAACAATCGATAAGCTGGTATGTTGCAGCAGATCGTAGACATCGTTAATGGCACCGGAGCTGGTATTTTCAATCGGTACGACGGCATAGTCGGCCTGACCTGTTTCCACCTGATTAAAAATATCAGCAAATTTGGCACAACCACTTTCAATAAATTGCTCGAAGTGACGGGCAGCATACTGACGGGCGGCAAGGTGTGAGTAGGAACCTTTCGGGCCAAGAAAAGCAATGCGGGCAGAGTGCGGATTAATTTTATTGAGATGCTGCTGGAGCAGTGCCTGCTGGGTCAATACGGAATCTTCAATGATAAGCTGGAACAGACGGGTAATGTAGTGCGCATCCAGATGGTGCGTTTTACCGAGTGTAATCAGTTTTTCCAGTAAATCGCGTTCACGATCGATATCTCGTACCGGGCGATGAGAGAGCAGTTTGGCTTTTCCCACCTCGACAGCAAGTTCGCGCCGCTCTGCCAGTAGCGCCAGTAATTTTTCATCCAGCGAGCTGATTTTCTCACGCAGCGCCAGTAACGGGTTTTCCGATGTCATAGTGTTGCCTTTTTTGTTATCAATAAAAAAGGCCCCCCGGTTTGGGAGGCCTTATTGTTCGTCTTCGCATTCTGTTTCACACGACGAAACGCCTCCCATTCAGGGGAAGGTAAAAAAGAATGCGAAGAAGAACAGAGTGTGTTTCATATTTGTTTCCTTAAGCGACTTCAGTACAGTACCCGCACTGTTTTCACGCTGTCAACAAAAAACGCGCCCGAAGGCGCGTTGGCGATACACTCAATATAAAGGACTACTCTTCTTCAACTTCTTCGACAAAGTTGGCGTCTTTCACCGATGTTGCGGCACGACGTGCTTCGCCTTTGTGCTGCAGTTTATTGAGCTGCCGTTCCAGCTTGTTGATCAATTCGTTAATTGCGGTGTACATATCTTCATGTTTACCACTGGCAACAAGAACGCCGTTAGGTGTATTGATAGTGGCGTCAGCAACGAACCCTTGTGGCTCTTTGGACAGAATGATATGTGGATTAATCAGATGTGTTTGCCATTTTTCCAGTTTGGCGAGACGGTCTTCGACATGTTGGCGGATGGCCGGAGTAATTTCCATTTGTTTACTGGTAATGTTCATTGTCATAAATTTTACCTCTTGTCTTCCCGTCTTGGTGAATTCAGCATACCGTTCCTGATGTCAAAATGTGTGATGGAAATCTCATAATTTTGTCACTTTTTGTCAACGAAGTTTTTTTGTGAGAAATCGCAGGAAGAAGTGTTTTTTTACTTGAGGAATGTCTCAAAGCGAGCCATATTTGATGAGATCGATCGCGACTAAATCGCTTCAGTTACACGCGTTACAGAATAAAAAAACGGCAGCTCAAGGTAATTCTTGATGCAATCACTCTTCGCCGTTAAACCCGGCGCGGTTCAACAGGAACTGTGCCAGCAACGCCACCGGACGGCCGGTTGCGCCTTTTGCTTTACCAGAACGCCACGCAGTACCCGCGATATCCAGGTGTGCCCAGTTGTACTTACGCGTAAAGCGCGACAGGAAACAGCCTGCGGTAATCGCCCCGCCAGGACGCCCGCCAATGTTCGCCATATCGGCAAAATTGGACTCCAACTGTTCCTGGTACTCGTCACCCAGCGGTAAACGCCATGCGCGGTCGCCCGACTGTTCAGACGCGGCAATCAGCTCATGAGCCAGCGGGTTGTGGTTCGCCATCAGGCCAGTGATATGATGGCCCAGCGCGATCACACAAGCACCCGTCAACGTCGCCACGTCAATCACCGCCTCTGGCTCAAAACGCTCAACATAAGTTAACACATCGCACAGCACCAGACGGCCTTCAGCGTCGGTATTCAGCACTTCAACGGTTTGACCGGACATGGTGGTTAACACATCGCCCGGACGATAGGCACGACCGCCAGGCATGTTTTCGCAGCCTGCCAGCACGCCGATAACATTAATCGGCAGTTGCAGCTCCGCGACCATACGCATCACGCCGTAAACTGCCGCCGCGCCGCACATATCGTACTTCATCTCATCCATGCCTTCGGAAGGCTTGATCGAGATACCGCCGGAGTCGAAGGTTAAGCCTTTACCGACCAGCACGATTGGGCGCGCATCTTCCGACGCGTTGCCTTTGTACTCAATCACCGACATCAGCGATTCGTTCTGCGAACCCTGACCAACCGCCAGATAGGAGTGCATCCCCAGCTCTTTCATCTGCTGTTCACCGATAACGCGGGTGATGACATTTTTGCTGTAGCTGTCAGCCAACTGGCGTGCCTGGGAGGCGAGGTAGGCGGCGTTACAGATATTTGGCGGCATATTGCCGAGATCTTTCGCCGCTTTGATCCCTGCGGCAATCGCCAGACCGTGCTGGATCGCACGCTCACCACTGGTAAGTTCACGGCGAGTCGGTACGTTGAACACCATTTTACGCAGCGGACGACGCGGCTCGGTCTTATTCGTTTTTAGTTGATCAAAACTGTATAGCGTCTCTTTTGCCGTCTCGACAGCCTGACGCACTTTCCAGTAGTTATTGCGGCCTTTGACGTGCAGTTCAGTCAGGAAGCAGACCGCTTCCATTGAGCCAGTATCATTCAGTGTATTAATGGTTTTCTGAATAACCTGCTTATACTGGCGCTCATCCAGCTCACGTTCTTTGCCACAACCAATAAGGAGGATGCGCTCGGAGAGCACATTTGGCACATGGTGCAGCAACAGGGTCTGCCCCGGTTTTCCTTCCAGTTCGCCCCGGCGTAGCAGGGCGCTGATGTACCCATCACTGATCTTATCGAGCTGTTCTGCAATCGGAGAAAGGCGACGTGGTTCGAAGACGCCCACGACGATGCAGGCACTCCGCTGTTTCTCCGGGCTACCGCTTTTTACACTAAACTCCATGCACTACGCTCCTGAATCTTAAAGACAACGGCGGTGGCTACAGATAGAATTGCAAGCTTTCGTAACTCATGTCCGCTGTTGCGATGACTTCGTGTTAATCTTAACGTTATTACGGCATTGGCACGTCAGAACAAAATCTGAGGGGCGAATCCGTTGAGTATAATTATCTTAGCGACGATTTCGACGACTCAAGAGAATAAATGACGTTTAAGCCATGAAACAAGCTAAAATCCTGCAAAAGACGAGTTTTTACGGGCGTATTTAAAGTGATAATCATAAGATATCTGGTTCGGGAGACGCTCAAAAGCCAGTTGGCGATACTCTTCATCTTGCTTTTGATCTTCTTCTGTCAAAAGTTAGTGAGGATCCTCGGCGCGGCGGTTGACGGCGACATTCCGGCGAACCTGGTGCTCTCCCTTCTTGGGTTGGGCGTGCCGGAAATGGCGCAGCTTATCCTGCCATTAAGCCTGTTCCTCGGGCTGCTGATGACGTTGGGTAAACTGTATACCGAAAGTGAAATTACGGTAATGCATGCCTGTGGCCTGAGCAAAGCGGTTTTGGTCAAAGCGGCGATGGTTCTCGCGGTATTCACGGCGATTGTCGCGGCGGTTAACGTTATGTGGGCAGGACCGTGGTCATCGCGCCATCAGGATGAAGTGTTAGCGGAAGCGAAAGCTAACCCCGGCATGGCGGCGCTGGCGCAAGGTCAGTTCCAGCAAGCGACGAATGGCAGCTCGGTGCTGTTCATCGAAAGTGTTGACGGTAGCGATTTCAAAGATGTGTTCCTCGCGCAAATTCGACCAAAAGGTAATGCGCGTCCTTCCGTGGTGGTGGCCGATTCCGGACATTTAACTCAGTTGCGAGATGGCTCTCAGGTCGTGACCCTCAATCAGGGAACGCGCTTCGAAGGCACTGCACTGCTGCGTGATTTCCGCATTACGGACTTCCAGGATTATCAGGCGATCATCGGTCATCAGGCGGTAGCGCTGGACCCGAACGATACTGACCAGATGGACATGCGCACATTGTGGAACACTGACACCGATCGTGCCCGCGCGGAACTGAACTGGCGTATCACTCTGGTATTCACCGTGTTTATGATGGCGCTCATGGTTGTGCCTCTGAGCGTGGTTAACCCGCGTCAGGGGCGTGTCCTGTCGATGCTACCGGCCATGTTGCTGTATCTGCTTTTCTTCCTGATCCAGACCTCGCTGAAATCGAACGGCGGTAAAGGTAAGTTGGACCCGACGCTGTGGATGTGGACCGTAAACCTGATTTATCTGGCTTTGGCGATTGTTCTCAACCTTTGGGATACGGTGCCGGTCCGCCGTCTGCGCGCCAGTTTTACGCGTAAAGGAGCGGTATAATGCAACCCTTTGGTGTACTTGACCGCTATATCGGTAAAACTATTTTCACCACCATCATGATGACGCTGTTCATGCTGGTGTCGCTTTCCGGCATTATCAAGTTTGTCGATCAGTTGAAAAAAGCCGGGCAGGGGAGCTACGACGCGTTAGGCGCGGGGATGTATACCCTGCTGAGCGTGCCGAAAGATGTGCAAATCTTCTTCCCGATGGCGGCCTTGCTGGGCGCGTTGCTCGGACTGGGGATGCTGGCACAACGCAGCGAACTGGTGGTGATGCAGGCTTCTGGTTTTACCCGTATGCAGGTGGCGCTGTCAGTGATGAAAACCGCCATTCCACTGGTCTTGTTGACCATGGCGATTGGCGAGTGGGTCGCGCCGCAGGGCGAACAGATGGCGCGTAACTACCGTGCGCAGGCGATGTACGGCGGCTCGTTGCTCTCTACCCAGCAAGGTTTATGGGCGAAAGATGGCGACAACTTTGTCTATATCGAACGAGTAAAAGGCGATGAAGAGTTAGGTGGCATCAGTATTTATGCCTTCAACGAGAATCGTCGTCTGCAATCCGTTCGCTATGCTGCTTCCGCGAAGTTTGACCCGGAACATAAAGTCTGGCGTCTCTCGCAGGTTGATGAATCTGACCTGACCAATCCCAAACAGATAACCGGTTCGCAGACTGTGAGCGGTACCTGGAAAACCAACCTCACGCCGGACAAACTGGGCGTTGTAGCGCTGGATCCGGATGCCCTCTCCATTAGTGGTTTACACAACTACGTGAAGTATCTGAAGTCGAGTGGCCAGGACGCCGGACGTTATCAGCTCAATATGTGGAGCAAAATCTTCCAGCCGCTTTCTGTCGCGGTGATGATGTTGATGGCGCTGTCGTTCATCTTCGGTCCACTGCGCAGCGTGCCGATGGGGGTACGGGTGGTCACCGGTATCAGCTTCGGCTTTGTGTTCTACGTGCTGGATCAGATCTTCGGCCCACTGACGCTGGTTTACGGTATCCCGCCGATCATCGGCGCACTGTTGCCAAGCGCCAGCTTCTTCTTAATCAGCCTGTGGCTGTTAATGAGAAAATCGTAACTTGATGAACGAATAAAGGGAGCATAAGCTCCCTTTATTATTGTCAGCAAAGTGTGTTTCGTTCATGCCTGAAAAATCAATATATTGCAGTGGCGTAGGCCTGATAAGACGCGCCAGCGTCGCATCAGGCGAAGATAAATCGCACCTGACTTACCTTCTTCTTCCCCCCAGCAAACTCCCCAGCACCCCGCGTATAATCTGGTTCGTCACCTGACGGGCGGCGCTTTTCGCCATAGTCTGTACCACGCCATCTTTCTTCCCGCCGCGCGGTCCGGTAGTGCCAAACAAAATATCCTTCAACCCACCCAGAATACCGTCATCTTCACTTATCTCTTTCCCTTTGGCAGGAGGGTTATTTTGCTGTTCGGTACTGGCCTGCACACCTTTTTGCAGCATCTCATAGGCGGATTCCCGGTCCACGTCATCTTCATACTTGCCATACACCGGAGAGTGATTAATCAGGCCGTTACGCTCATCTTCCGTTACCGGCCCCATCCGTGAACAAGGCGCGATCACCATCGCACGCTCTACCACAGAAGGACTTCCTTTCGCATCCAGAAAAGAGATCAACGCTTCGCCGGTTCCTAGTTCCTGAATCGCCTTTTCCGTATCAAATGCCGGATTGGGACGCATGGTTTGCGCCGCCGTCTTCACCGCTTTCTGGTCTTTCGGCGTGAAGGCGCGCAGAGCGTGCTGAACGCGATTTCCCAACTGCCCAAGCACGTTGTCAGGGATATCAGACGGGTTTTGCGAAACAAACCAGACGCCCACACCTTTCGAGCGGATAAGTCTTATTACCTGTTCAATCTTATCCAGCAACACCTGCGGTGCATCGTTGAACAGCAGATGCGCTTCGTCGAAGAAAAATACCAGTTTCGGTTTATCCAAATCGCCTGCTTCTGGCAGTTGCTCATACAACTCAGAAAGCATCCACAGCAGGCTGGCGGCGTACAGTTTTGGCATCTGGTAGAGCTTTTCGGCGCTAAGAATATTGATAACACCTTTACCGTTGGCATCGGTACGCATCCAGTCTTTGATATCCAGCATTGGCTCACCAAAGAAATGCGTCGCCCCTTGCTGTTCCAGTGTCAGTAATCCGCGCTGGATGGCGCCAACCGATGCGCTACTGATATTACCGTACTGATTCTGGAATGATTTGGCGTTATCACCGATATATTGGGTAATCGCCCGGAGATCTTTAAAGTCGAGTAACAATAGTCCCTGATCGTCGGCAATACGGAAGATGATATTCAGCACGCCGGATTGCACGTCGTTGAGATTTAACAGCCGTGCAAGCAACAGCGGCCCCAGATCCGAGACCGTTGCCCGTACTGGATGACCTTTCTCACCAAAAATATCCCACACAACGACTGGATTCGCATGTGGCTGCCAGTCGTTGACGCCGATATTTTTCAACCGAGCGAGCAGTTTTTCCGAGGTAGTACCTTCTGCCGCAACCCCGGTCAAATCACCTTTTACATCGGCCATAAATACCGGAACGCCGATTTCTGACAGAGATTCCGCCAGTTTTTGCAGCGTGACAGTTTTACCTGTCCCTGTTGCGCCAGTAATCAGTCCGTGACGGTTAGCCATAGCGGGTAGTAAAAACAGTTCTGTGTCCGGCGTGCGGGCAATTAAACGCGGTTCGCTCATGAGATTTCCTCCAGTTCCCTGCCTGGAGTATAGACACGGTTGAGCGCTTTTCACCACTAAATTCAGCCGATTGCGAGATATCTTAAAGGCCGGTAGAAGTGACCCGGCAGAGCGATCAGAGGTCGACACGCTGACTGATTTGCAAACCTTTATCTTACGCGGCGCTACCCAGCGCAACCACGCGACCAATCACTTCATGACAGGCAACCAGTGGGTACTGTGAGAATCCCCACTTGTTGTCGAGCATCGACAGGCCAGAATGGCAAATCCCGCAGTAATCCACCTGTACTTCGCCGTCTTGTGGCTTCAGTTCACCGGGATCGTACTCATAGAGCTCCAGTTCCCCGCCAGCCTCTTTTGCAGCATAGCTTTTTATCATCGACATGCTTTTGCCCTTCTCTGGTATTGCCCGGGAAGTGTAGAGTATGGTCGGGCGGGAGGCCTGGAGTGTGACAAAGGTTACACATTACTGAGAATGGTGCTGAAATTTTCAGCACTTAGCAAGGTGGGTGCAAGCTGACGCTTGCATGGCGGCGCGTGACAGGTATAATCCACAACGTTTTCCGCATACCTCTTCAGTGCCGAAGTGGCGAAATCGGTAGACGCAGTTGATTCAAAATCAACCGTAGAAATACGTGCCGGTTCGAGTCCGGCCTTCGGCACCATTAGTACTTCCAAGATCATCCGAGAAAGTCAAAATATCCTTTTAAAATCAATGCTTGCAGCGATCTTTACGTCCTGCGTCTTCCGAGGTTGTCCGTTGAAATCCGGATGTCATTGGGGGCATCTTAACTTCGATTAGAAATGTGCCCCCAAAATGAAGCTCAACGCCAGACAAGTCGAGACCGCAAAGCTAAAAGACAAAACCTACAAAATGGCTGATGGTGGCGGTTTGTATCTTGAGGTTTCTATCAAAGGCTCTAAATATTGGCGTATGAAATACAGACGCCCCTCCGACAAAAAAGAGGATCGTCTTGCTTTTGGTGTTTGGCCGACCGTGACGCTTGCTGAAGCTAGAACGAGAAGGGATGAAGCGAAAAAGTTGCTGGCACACGGCATAGATCCAAAAGCAGTACGAAAAGAGGCCCAAGCAGAGAATGCTGGTACTTATAATTTTGAAACTATTACCCGTGAATGGCATGCCAGCAACAAACGTTGGAGCGAGGATCATCGGGGGCGCGTTCTTCGCTATCTAGAGCTTTATATCTTCCCTTATATTGGCTCGTCTGATATCCGACAGCTTAAAACTAGTCATCTTCTAGCTCCGATAAAAAAGTTGATGCCAGTGGTAAGCATGATGTAGCGCAGCGTCTTCAGCAACGTGTCACTACTATTATGCGCTATGCCGTACAGAACGATTATATAGACTCGAATCCTGCAAGTGATATGGCTGGAGCGTTATCGACATCTAAAATGCGGCACTATCCGGCGCTACCCTCACATCGTTTCCCTGAGTTCTTGGCGCGTCTTGCTGCATATCGTGGTCGTATGATGACGAAAATTGCGGTTGAGCTTTCTTTACTAACTTTTGTTCGTTCAAGCGAATTGCGTTTTGCTCGTTGGAAAGAATTTGATTTTGATAACGCTATTTGGCGTATTCCGGCAAAACGTGAAGAAATTAAAGGTGTGCGTTACTCGTATCGCGGCATGAAAATGAAAGAGGAGCATATAGTTCCACTTAGCCAGCAGGCGATGATGTTGTTAGTACAGCTTGAGCAGATTAGTGGTGATAAAGAGCTTCTTTTCCCGGGAGATCATGACGCAGCTAAGGTTATGAGTGAAAATACGGTAAACAATGCATTGCGTGCGATGGGATATGACACAAAAACGGAAGTCTGTGGTCATGGTTTTAGGAATATGGCACGTGGTGCGTTGGGGGAGTCGGGGCTATGGAGTGATGACGCGATAGAACGTCAGTTGAGTCATTCTGAGCGTAATAGTGTTAGGGCAGCTTATATTCATACCCCTGAACATTTGGATGAAAGGCGATTAATGGTTCAATGGTGGGCTGATTATCTTGATGCAAACAAGATTAAACCTATTAGTCCATTTGACTACGCAAAACTTCATGCTTAATTATTTATGCTGATAGAAAGCCAATCTGACTCTATGACTGGCTTTCTTTACGAATTAGCTAACTACGATTTGACCTTATTTCTCTTTGGCGCATAAATCGAGTGTATTTCCATTTAATATAGTGTCATACATCTCTTGAAGTATATCTTGACTTGTATTTTTATCTGTAAATCTAAATACAGATGCGGCTACATATTCAGGTAATATTTCAAATGAAAGCCATTTGCGTTTTAATCGTTCAGCAACACTTCCAGTTGTATTTGAACCGCCAAAAATATCTACAACAAGATCACCCGGTTCTGTTAACATTGTAATGAAAAACTCCGGCAATTTAGATGGGAATCGTGCTGGATGCCCCTTAACGCCAATTTTTTTACAACTCGATAAATATCCACCGTTAGATTCGGAGTTGGGAATTTGCAATAAATTTGGAGGTATAGCACCGCCATTATCTTTGCCAAAGCTGCTGCTTATATCATGTCCTGATGGACGCATTTTGGGGGAATAATATTTATTAGGGTCTTCAATAAGTTTTTTCATCCTATCACTATAGGGAACAAGAACTTTAGTTATATCTGACTTTGGCCATTCGGTTTTGCTAAACCACCAAATTGTGTTAACAGAATCTTTAACACGCAGCTTTCTTTTGTTAACCCACTCAATAGGACTTGGTAGTTTTGAAGGGTTAAACCAATAGAAGTCCTCAGCCAGATGGAACCCAACCTCATCAATCATCCTGATCAAAACCCGGAAGTTGTAGACACTTCTAACAGGCACTCCTTTCATGTAAGCACCACCAAAATCGACGACAAAGCTACCATCATCTTTTAGCTTTTTAAAAATCAGCTCGCCGAATTTTAAAAACCAATCGATGTACTGTTCTTGATCGTGATTACCATATTCTTTCTTACGCTGTAATGCGAAAGGTGGGCTTGTCATCACTAAATTTAAGCTGTTGTCTGGCATCGATTTAAGCATTTCAAGCGAGTCAGCAATGTACATTGCACCCAAATCTGTTTTGTACGCAGGTTTTTTATTGTCAAATGTCATAACTGCTACTCATAGTCTGTAGATCTATTGTCATCAAGGCTGCATTGTCTCGCGAATGGAACGAAAGATAAACCCCTCAAGAGCAAGAGTGATTTTTGCCCATAACATCAGAAAGTTAAGGGAGAGACAAGGGTTGTCTCAAGAAGCCTTGGCTGACTTAGCAGGCTTGCATAGAACTTACATCGGATCAGTAGAGCGATGTGAAAGAAATATTTCCATTGATAATATCGACCGAATTGCTTCAGCCCTTGGCGTCTCTCCCAGTTCCCTGTTGGAGAATAATCAGGTATGAAATTTGAGTTGCATCAAGATTGGTCAAATTTAATTGCGCTTTGGCCTCAGGTTGAAGAATATCAACGGTTAGCTAATAAGCACGGAATCAATGATATATTCCAAGATAACGGAGGGAAACTCCTGCAAGTTCTTTTACTTCTCAGTCTTAAAGTTCTTCCTGGGCGAGAAGGTAATGATGCAGTAGATGTTACTGGTACTGAGTTTGAATTAAAATCAGTTAATGTTGAGTTAACTAAAAGTTTTTCAACTCACCATCATATGAATCCAACAATAATTGCGAAATATAGGCAGGTTCCATGGGTGTTCGCAATTTATAGTAATATCACTATCCGTTCAGTTTATTTACTCATGCCCGGTGATTTGGAAGTCTTCTATGATAAATGGGAGAGACAATGGCATGAAAGAGATGGTAGAGACATAAACAATCCTAAAATACCGGTTAAGTATGTTATCGAGAATGGTAAATTGCTTTGGTCAAACGCTACGCCAGAAGAATTACTTTGGACTCCTGAAATCGAAGAGCAAATCGATCTTGGCGGATTTGAAGCGGATGCTTAATAAGCTAGTATTAATTTGCCATTCCGGCGGCAGATGTCACGGCGCTGGCCACCGGCAGCCAGACTATCACCGCCAGCCTGAGCGATCGCGCGGGCAACAGCGACAGCACGACTCACGATGTGACCGTTGATCTCAGTGGCCCGACGCTGACCATCAACACCGTCTCCGGCGATGACATCATTAACAATACGGAGAAAACCCAGGATCTGACCATCAGCGGCGGCTCCAGCGGTCTGGCTACCGGCACCACGGTCACTGTGATGTTGAACGGCCTGGCGTACAGCGCCACCACCGATGGTTCCGGTAACTGGAGCGTTACCGTGCCAGCTTCGGCGGTCGGTGCGCTGGGCGAGGCGGTTTATTCGATTAGCGCCACCGCCACCGACAGCGCGGGCAACAGCGGCAGCACAACGCATACGGTGAATGTCGAATCGCTGCTGCTTGGGGTGATCATTAATACCGTAGCAGGCGATGACATTATCAACGCCGCTGAAATCGCCGTTAACCAGACCATCAGCGGGCAGGTAACGGGAACGGCAGAAGCGGGGAATACGGTGACGGTCACGCTTGGTGGCAACCAATACACTGCCACCGTGCAGCCAGATTTAAGCTGGAGCGTCAGCGTACCGGCGGCAGATTTGCAGGCGCTGGGCAACGGTGAACTGACCATCAGCGCCTCGGTGACCAACACCACAGGCAATACCGGCACCGCAACGCACGACATTGTGATAGACGCTAACCTGCCTGGTCTGCGCGTCGATACCGTGGCAGGCGATGATGTGGTTAATATTATCGAACACGGTCAGGCACTGGTGGTCACCGGCAGCAGCACCGGACTGGCGGCGGGAACGCCACTGACAGTGGAAATCAACGGCGTCACCTACGGCGCAACGGTATTAGCCGACGGCACCTGGAGCGTGGGCGTTCCGGTTGGGGATGTCGCTAACTGGCCTGCGGGGACGGTCGATATTACGGTTACAGGCACCAACACCGCCGGAACGACAACCAGCATTAGCCATCCGGTCACCGTCGATCTCGCCGCCGTCGCTATCACCATCAATATACTTTCCGGCGACGATGTGATTAACGCCGCCGAAAAAGGCAGTGATTTGCAGCTCTCCGGCACCACCTCCGGCGTGGAAGCGGGGCAGACCATTACCGTTATTTTCGGCGGCAAAAGCTACACCACCACCGTGGCAACGGGCGGTAGCTGGGGCTTGACAGTTCCGGCGGCGGATCTCGCAACCTTGCCAGATGGCGCAGCAAACGTACAAGCCAGCGTCAGCAACGTAGCTGGTAACATCGCCCAGACAACACATGCTTACAGCGTTGATGCCACCGCGCCCTCTGTCACCATCAACACCATCGCCACGGACGATATTCTTAACGCCGCTGAAGCGGGATCGGCGCTGACTATCAGCGGCACCAGTACGGCAGAAGCCGGGCAGACGGTGACCGTGACGCTAAACGGCGTCGATTACAGCGGCAATGTACAGGCAGACGGTAGCTGGAGCGTCAGCGTACCGACTGGCGATTTAGTTAACCTCACCGCCAATTCGTATACGGTCAGTGCATCGGTCAGCGACAAAGCAGGCAACCCGGCCTCGGCAACGCATAACCTGACGGTGGATCTTGCCGCTCCGGTTGTCACCATCAACACGGTGGCGGGCGATGACGTGATTAATGCCACAGAACACGCCCAGGCACAGGTTATCAGCGGCTCGGCAACGGGCGCGACCACCGGTAACACGGTTTCCGTTACCATTGGCACGACCACCTATACCACCGTGCTGGACGCCAACGGCAACTGGAGCATCGGCGTGCCTGCCAGCGTGATTTCCGCACTGGCGCAGGGCGATGTAACCATTACCGCCACGGTCACCGACTCCGCAGGCAACAGCGGCACGGCTTCGCACATCGTCAACGTGGCGCTTGGCACGCCGGTGCTCGGCATTAACACGATTGCCGTCGACGACATTATCAACGCCACGGAGAAAGGCGCGGATCTGGCGATTTCCGGCACCAGCAACCAGCCTGCGGGCACGCAGGTAACCGTCACGTTCAATGGGCAAAATTACACCACCACAGCCGATTCTTCCGGGAACTGGAGCGTGACCGTTCCGGCGTCTGCGGTGGGTTCGCTTGGTGAAGCGACTTATACGGTGACCGCCACCGCAACCGATGTTGATGGCAACAGCGGTTCCGCCAGCCATAACGTACAGGTCAATACCGCGCTGCCAGGCGTCACCATTAACGTTGTGGCAACGGACGATATTATTAACGCCGCCGAAGCCGGGGCAGATCAAACCATCAGCGGTCAGGTGACGGGCGCGGCGGCGGGCGACACCGTGACCGTCACGCTCGGCGGAGCGACTTACACCGCCACGGTGCAGGCGAATTTAAGCTGGAGTATTAATATTCCGGCAGCCGCTTTACAGGCATTGGGCAACGGCGAGCTGACCATTTCAGCCACGGTGACGAACAGCGTAGGCAATACCGGTAACGGCACGCGTGAAATCACCATAGATGCGAATCTCCCCGGTCTGCGGGTCGATACTGTCGCGGGCGATGATGTGGTTAATATCATCGAGCACGGGCAGGCGCTGGTGATTACCGGCAGCAGTTCCGGTCTGGCTGCGGGTGCGGTACTCACGGTTTCGATTAATAACCAGACCTATAGCGCAACGGTTTTAGCCGATGGTTCATGGAGCGTCGGTGTTCCGGCGGCGGATGTCAGCGCCTGGCCTGCGGGGACGGTCACGATTACGGCGAGCGGTAGCACCACTGCCGGAAATCCGGTCAGCGTCACGCATCCGGTCACCGTCGATCTCACGGCGATTGCCGTCAGCATCAACGCCATTACCGCCGATGATGTGATTAACGCCGCCGAAAAAGGCGCGGCGTTAACGCTCTCCGGCAGCACGTCCGGCGTGGAAGCCGGGCAAACGGTCACCGTCACCTTTGGCGGCAAAACCTACAGCGCCACGGTGGCTGCGAATGGTTCGTGGAGTACCACGGTTCCGGCGGCGGATATGGCCGCCCTGCGTGATGGCGATGCCAGCGCGCAGGCCAGCGTCAGCAACGTTAACGGCAACAGCGCCACCACTACCCACGCTTACAGCGTCGATGCCAGCGCGCCAACGGTGACCATCAACACTATTGCGGGCGACGATATTCTTAATGCCGCCGAAGCCGGTACGGCGCTGACCATCACCGGCAGCAGTACGGCGGAAGTGGGGCAAACGGTGACCGTCACGCTCAATGGCGCAAATTATACCGGCACGGTACAAACGGACGGTAGCTGGAGCGTCAGCGTGCCGCCAGCAGCGTTAAGCGCCCTGACCGCCAGTAACTACACCGTCAGCGCGGCGGTGAGCGACAAAGCCGGAAACCCGGCCTCCGTTAACCACAATCTGACCGTTGATACTTCCGTTCCGCTCGTCACCATCAACACGGTGGCGGGCGATGACGTGATTAATGCCACAGAACACGCCCAGGCGCAGATTATCAGCGGCTCCGCCACTGGCGCGGCAACCGGTAGCACCGTCACGGTGACTATCGGCACAAATACCTTTACCACCGTGCTGGATGCCAGCGGTAACTGGAGTGTCGGCGTACCGGCAAGCGTCGTCTCGGCACTGGTGAACGGTACGGTCACCATTAACGCCAGTGTCACCGATGCCGCCGGAAACAGCGGCAGCGCCACCCATCAGGTGACGGTCAATACCGGTCTGCCATCAATTACCTTTAACGCCATCAGCGGCGATAACGTTTTGAACGCCGATGAAAAAGGCCAGCCGTTGACCATCAGCGGCAGCAGCTCCGGGCTGGCGACCGGCGCACAGGTGACCGTCACGCTTAACGGTCATAACTACAGTGCCACCACCGACGCAGCAGGCAACTGGACGTTAACCGTACCGGCGAGCGATCTGGCAGCTTTAGGTCAGGCCAACTATACCGTCAGCGCCAGCGCCACCAGTGCAGTGGGCAACACGGTCAGCAGCCAGGCAAATTTACTGGTCGACAGCGGCCTGCCG
This sequence comes from Escherichia sp. TW09308, assembly GCF_000208565.1. Taxonomy (NCBI): domain Bacteria; kingdom Pseudomonadati; phylum Pseudomonadota; class Gammaproteobacteria; order Enterobacterales; family Enterobacteriaceae; genus Escherichia; species Escherichia sp. TW09308. The sequence continues at coordinate 980,441 of NZ_AEME01000001.1, forward strand.
GGCGTCACCATCAACACCGTGGCGGGCGACGATATTATCAACGCCGCTGAAGCGGGCGCCGATCAAACCATCAGTGGGGCGGTGACCCGCGCCGCCGCAGGCGATACGGTTACTGTCACGCTGGGTGGCAATACTTATACTGCACAAGTTCAGGCCGATTTAAGCTGGAGCGTCAGCGTTCCGGCAGCCGATCTCCAGGCGCTGGGCAATGGCGATTTAACCATTAACGCCTCGGTCACCAACGCCAGTGGCAACACCGGCAGCGGCACGCGGGATATCACCATTGATGCCAATCTGCCGGGGCTGCGCGTCGATACCGTGGCGGGCGATGATATCGTCAACAGCATCGAACACGGGCAGGCGCTGGTGATCACCGGCGGCAGTAGCGGCCTGAATACCGGCGCAGCGCTGACGGTCACCATCAACGGCGTGGCCTATGCCGCCACGGTACAGGCGGACGGTAGCTGGAGCGTAGGCATTCCGGCGGCGAACGTCAGCACCTGGCCTGCGGGGCCGTTAACCGTTGAAGTCGTCGGCCAGAGTAGCGCCGGAAATCCGGTCAACGTCAGCCATCCGTTCACCGTCGATTTAACGGCGGTAGCTATCAGCATCAACACCGTTGCCAGCGATGATGTGATTAACGCCGCCGAAAAAGGCACCGACCTGACCCTTTCCGGCAGCACCAGCGGGATTGCAAGCGGGCAAACCGTTACCGTCACCTTTGGCGGCAAAACTTACACCGCAAGCGTCGCCGCTAACGGGAGCTGGAGCGTAACTGTTCCGGCGGCGGATCTGGCAACTCTGCCAGACGGCGCGGCGAACGTGCAGGCCAGCGTGAGCAGCGCGAGCGGCAATAACGCCTCGGCAACCCATGCGTACAGTGTTGATGCCAGCGCGCCGACGCTCACCATTAACACCATCGCCAGCGACGATATCCTTAACGCCGCGGAGGCGGGAAGCCCGCTCACCCTCAGCGGCACCAGCACCGCCGAAACCGGGCAGACGGTCACCGTCACCCTCAACGGCGCAACCTACACCGGGAATGTACAGGCGGACGGTAGCTGGAGCGTCAGCGTCCCTACTTCAGCCTTAGGCGCGCTGACCGCAAGCAATTACACCGTCAGCGCCACGGTCGACGACAAAGCGGGCAACCCCGGTAACGCCAGCCATAATCTGGCGGTAGACACCACCGCGCCGGTTCTCACCATTAACACCGTGGCGGGCGATGACATCATCAACGATGCTGAACACGCGCAGGCGCTGGTGATCTCCGGCACCAGCAGTGGCGGAGAAGCGGGCGATGTGGTGAGCGTTGTGCTCAACGGCAAAACCTACACCACCACGCTGGACGCCTCCGGTAAGTAGGTTCAAGAATGGCCCCCGTGATGTTGTCAGGTATATATCTGCAACGTGCGGGGGTTTTCTCTTTCCAGCAACCAATGCCACCAGGGATAAAGCCCCGCAACATTGCGCCTCACCGGAACCCTCCGGCTTGCCGCTGATTCTACTGACGCTTTCTGCCCCTGGTATCTGCCTGTTTTTCACTTTGCGCGATGCATTCCAGCTTATTTTCATGTTTGCAGAATTTTCACTGTCCGCATTACCCGCGATCTGACACCAGGCTGGTAGTGAAATGCGCAATTTTGTAGAATTGCGCCTCCTCGCGATTCTCCCCGGTGAATCTGTTGCCTCATTCTTAGCACACTGCGTATTCGACTTCTCCGCCTGTTGCGCAAGAGAAACGGGGGATAACCATCTTTGCGGGGCTGACTTCTTTCTGGACAGGACTTTATGCAGGACAACACATTACAACTACGCGATCAGAAATTGCCATTTACGCGATACGACTTCGGCTGGGTTTTATTATGCATAGGAATGGCAATTGGTGCCGGAACGGTGCTGATGCCAGTACAAATTGGGCTGAAGGGAATTTGGGTATTTATCACCGCAGCCATTATTGCTTATCCGGCAACCTGGGTAGTACAGGATATTTATTTAAAAACACTTTCTGAAAGTGACTCCTGTAATGACTACACCGATATTATCAGTCATTACCTGGGGAAGAACTGGGGAATATTCCTCGGCGTCATTTACTTTTTGATGATTATCCACGGAATTTTTATCTATTCCTTATCTGTGGTTTTCGACAGTGCTTCATATCTGAAAACCTTCGGGTTGACTGATACCGATCTTTCACAATCTTTAGTCTATAAAGTGGCTATTTTCGCCATACTGGTCGCTATCGCTTCCGGTGGAGAACGGTTGTTGTTTAAGATTTCCGGGCCAATGGTAGTGGTCAAAGTGGGCATTATTGTGGTGTTCGGTTTTGCAATGATCCCCCACTGGAATTTCGCCAATATAACCGCTTTTCCGGAGGCTTCTGTCTTCTTCCGCGATGTCCTGCTCACGATTCCTTTTTGCTTCTTTTCTGCGGTATTTATTCAGGTGCTTAACCCGATGAATATTGCCTACCGTAAACGGGAAGCAAATAAAATACTGGCAACACGACTCGCACTGCGTACTCACCGGATTAGCTATATCACGCTCATCGCAGTAATTCTGTTTTTTGCCTTTTCGTTTACCTTTTCGATTAGCCATGAAGAGGCGGTTTCCGCGTTTGAGCAAAATATCTCAGCACTGGCGTTGGCCGCTCAGGTGATCCCCGGGCATATCATCCATATCACCTCTACGGTGTTGAATATCTTTGCTGTACTTACCGCTTTCTTTGGCATTTACCTTGGATTCCACGAGGCCATTAAAGGCATTATTATCAATCTGTTAAGCCGAATTATTGATACCCAGAAAATTAACTCACGCATGCTGACACTGGCAATTTGCGCTTTTATCGTCATTACGTTGACCATTTGGGTTTCATTTCGGGTATCGGTGCTGGTGTTCTTTCAGTTAGGAAGTCCGTTATATGGCATTGTGTCGTGCCTCATTCCGTTTTTCCTGATCTATAAAGTCGCACAACTGGAAAAACTTCGCGGGTTTAAAACCTGGCTGATTCTGCTGTACGGTATTTTGCTGTGCTTGTCGCCACTGTTGAAGTTGATTGAGTAAAAGCAACGGGGCTGCTCACAGCAGCCCCAGACGATGTCGATAGCATTGCAGTACAGCCTGGATATGCTCCTGAGTCACAAAAAGGGTCAAAAAAGACATGTATTCGATATGTAAAACACTAAAAGATTATTTTTGATATGAGACCGGCATGAAAACCGGTCTCATCGGGTGGGTTATACAACTGGCTTCTGCGGATTTTCATCCTGATCAACAGCAAAGCAGGCCACCAGTTGACCGCCATAGTCTTTTAGCTGCGGCTGCAACTGTGTGCAGAGGCCGAAACGTCTACGACAGCGAGCGTTGAAGGCGCAACCCGGCGGTGGATTCAGTGGGCTTGGCAGTTCACCGGTGAGCTTGATGCGTTCGCGACGATCGTCCGGGTTCAGGCGCGGCGTCGCAGAGAGCAGCGCCTGAGTGTACGGATGACGCGGGTTATTGAAGATTTGCTCCTTCGTTCCCTTCTCCACGCAGCGCCCCAGGTACATCACCATCACTTCATCGGCAATGTGCTCCACCACCGACAGGTCGTGCGAGATAAAGACATAAGAAAGCCCCAGCTCTTGCTGTAGGTCCATCATCAGGTTGAGCACCTGCGCACGCACCGAGACGTCCAGCGCGGAAACCGGTTCGTCGGCAATCACCACGTCCGGGTCAAGCATCAACCCACGGGCGATGGCGATGCGCTGACGCTGTCCGCCGGAGAACATATGCGGATAGCGGTCGTAATGCTCGGTTTTCAGGCCGACTTTCGCCATCATCGACAGGGCTTTTTCCCGACGCTGTTCTTTGCTTAAGTTGGTGTTAATCAGCAGCGGCTCTTCGAGAATTTGCCCGACTTTTTTACGCGGATTCAGCGAACCGTAGGGGTTCTGGAAGACGATCTGGATTTTCTGCCGACGCAGTTTCTGCGCCTGCGGATCGTGCTTGAGCAGATCCTGCCCCTGGTAATACAGTTCGCCGCCGGTCGGCGTTTCGATCATCGTCAGCAACCGACCGAGGGTCGATTTACCGCAGCCAGATTCTCCCACCACCGCCAGCGTTTTGCCGCGTTCAAGGGTAAACGAAACGCCGTCCAGCGCCTTCACCAGACGTTCCGGCGCGAACATACCTTTCTTCACCGGATAATGCTTTTTCAGGTCGATAGCCTGCAACAATGGCTGTTGCGAGGTGGCCTCTTGCGTACTCATAGTGTGGGCCTCCCGGCATCATCAAGTGGGTAATGGCATTTGGACTGACGCCCGTCAGCGAGCATATTCAGCGCCGGTTCTTCAGCGCGGCATTTGTCAGTGGCATAGGGGCAGCGCGGATTAAGCAGGCAGCCGTTCGGGCGGTCGTATTTTCCGGGAACCACACCAGGTAACGACGCCAGACGTTCTTTGTCCTGGGCAAATTCCGGCAACGCACGCAACAATGCCTGGGTATATGGATGACGTGGTGCACGGAAGATAGCGTGGGCATCACCCGTTTCCACCACCTGACCGGCATACATCACGATGATTTTATGCGCCGCTTCCGCCACCAGCGCCAGGTCATGCGTAATCAATACCAGCGCCATGTTCTCTTTCTGCTGTAACTCCAGCAGCAGTTCGATGATTTGCGCCTGAATGGTCACGTCCAGCGCGGTGGTCGGTTCATCGGCAATCAGCAGTTTTGGCCGACAGGCAATTGCCATCGCGATCATTACACGCTGGCTCATCCCGCCGGAAAGTTGATGCGGGTACACGTCCAGACGCGATGCCGGATCGGGGATGCCGACCAGATTCAACAGGTCAATCGCTCGCTGACGGCGGGTGCTTTTGTTACCCCCCTGATGCACCTTAATCGCTTCCATAATCTGGAAACCAACGGTGTAACACGGGTTGAGACTGGTCATCGGGTCCTGGAAGATCATCGCGACTTCGGCACCGACCAGGTTGCGGCGCTCTTTTTCCGAAATACGCTGCAAATCCTGACCGTTAAATTCCAGCTTTTCTGCCATCACGCGACCGGGATAATCAATCAGCCCCATAATCGCCAGCGAACTAACCGATTTGCCAGAACCAGACTCGCCAACAATGCCAACCACTTCGCCCTGTTTCACGCTGTAGCTGATGCGGTCTACGGCGCGGAATGGTGCGCTTTCATCACCGAAATGCACCGATAATTTATCTATATTTAATAACGCCATCTCGAACCTCTTACTGCTTCAGTTTGGGATCGAGCGCGTCACGCAGACCGTCACCCATCAGGTTAAATGCCAGCACCGTCAGCAGGATCGCCAGACCCGGGAAGGTCACGACCCACCAGGCACTTTGCGCGAACTGCAATACATCGGAGAGCATGGTGCCCCATTCCGGCGTTGGCGGTTGCGCGCCCATGCCAAGGAAGCCGAGGGCAGCCATATCGAGAATGGCGTTAGAGAAGCCGAGCGACGCCTGAACAATCAGTGGTGCAAGGCAGTTAGGGAGAATATTGACGAACATCTGGCGCAGCGCCCCAGCCCCCGCCACGCGGGAAGCCGTCACATAGTCGCGGTTCACTTCCACCAGCACGGCAGCGCGCGTCAAACGGACGTAATGCGGCAGGGCGACAAAGGTTAATGCCAGCGCGGCGTTGCCGATAGATGGGCCGAAGATAGCCACCAGCACCAGCGCCAGCAGCAGGCTTGGCAGCGCCAGCATGATATCGACCACGCGCATGATGATGTTATCGACCAGACCGCCAAAGTAACCAGCGATCAAGCCGAGAATAACGCCCATAATCAGCGACAATACCACCACCAGACAACCGACCAGCAGTGACAGCCGGGCACCATACATCAGGCGCGACATCACATCGCGACCGACGTCATCGGTGCCGAGCAAATGCGCCATGCTGCCGCCTTCCTGCCAGGCTGGCGGGGCGAGCAGCGCATCGCGGAACTGCTCCGCCGGGTTATACGGCGCAATCCAGTTGGCAAAAATCGCGATAAACAGCACGATGACCACGTAAACAAGCCCGACGACTGCGCCTTTGTTGCGTTTAAAATAGTGCCAGAACTCCTGTAACGGGGTCATCGGCACCGGTGCAGTAATCACTTTATTTTCAGTAACCTGTGACATGATGTTCCCTTACTTCTTATGACGAATACGCGGGTTCACCACGCCGTACAGCAGATCGACCAGCAGATTGACGAGGATAATCATCGTCGCCACCAGCAATACGCCCCCCTGCACTACCGGATAATCGCGGCGTTGCAGCGCGTCAATCAACCAGCGCCCCAGACCCGGCCAGGAGAAAATGGTTTCGGTCAGAATCGCCCCCGCCAGCAGCGTGCCCACCTGCAGGCCGATCACGGTCACCACCGGCAGCATGGCGTTGCGCAGCGCATGGACGATAATCACCCTAAGGCGGGTCAGGCCTTTGGCGCGAGCGGTGCGGATATAGTCTTCGCCCAGCACTTCCAGCATCGAGGAGCGCGTCATACGAACGATAACCGCCAGCGGAATCGTACCCAGCACCATCGCAGGTAAGATCATATGTGCGACGGCGTCGATAAAGTTACCGTCTTCACCCCAGATGGCGGTGTCGATCAACATAAAACCGGTTAATGGATTAGCGTCATCGAGGAACACCATGTCGCTCACGCGACCGGAGACCGGCGTCAGGTTCCAGTGCACTGAAACCAGCATGATCAGCATCATGCCCCACCAGAAGATCGGCATTGAATAGCCGGTCAGCGCCAGACCAACCGCCGTGTGATCGAAAATGGAACCCCGTTTAACTGCCGCCAGCACACCAACCGGAATGCCGACCGCGGTCGCAAAAATCATCGCGCAGACGCCAAGTTCCAGCGTGGCCTGGAAGCGCGGCACGAACTCTTCCCAAACCGGGATGCGGCTTTTCATCGAAATGCCTAAATCGCCATGCATAACGCCCCAAATGTAGTGGAGGTACTGCTGCCACATCGGTTTATCTAAGCCGAGTTCAGCCAGCAGTTGCGCATGACGTTCTGGGGAGATCCCACGTTCGCCCGCCATGATCATCACCGGATCGCCGGGGATCATGTGGACAAAGGCAAAAGTGAGAAGGGTAATACCGATAAACGTGGGGATGACGAGTCCCAAACGTCGGAGAATAAACTGCAACATAACCCGAATTCTCTGTAGTGACGCACAGCCTGGAACTGCGTGTCTGCATTGCTCACCAATCAATTCCTGTCCTTATCGGGCAGGAAATGAAGTATTGCTACCGGATGGCGCTGCGCGCAGAGGCCAGCGCCACCGGGTATACAGATTGTTGACAAAGTGCGCTTTGTTCATGCCGGATGCGCCGTTAACGCCTTATCCGGCCTACAAAATCTTGCAAACTCAATGCATTGCAAAATTCTCGTAGGCCTGATGAGCGGAGCGCATCAGGCAGTTTTGCGTTTGTCATCAGTCTCGTATGGCTTTTAATTATTCAATAGAGACGTTTTCGAAGTGATGTTTGCCTAATGGATCAACCACATAGCCTTTAACTTCTTTACGTACCGGTTCAAACACGGTGGAGTGAGCGATGATCAGTGCCGGAGCCTGATCGTGCATGACCACCTGCGCTTGTTTATACAGTTCAACACGTTTGTTGTGGTCGTCGGTAGCACGCGCCGGTTGAATCAGATCTTCAAACGGTTTGTAGCACCATTTTGAGTAGTTAGAGCCTTGTTCAGAAGCAGCGCAGCTAAACAGGGTGGCGAAGAAGTTATCCGGGTCCCCATTGTCGCCAGTCCAGCCCATCATTACTGTCTGGTGCTCGCCATCTTTTGCACGCTTGAGGTACTCACCCCATTCGTAAGTGACGATTTTGGCCTGTACGCCCACTTTCGCCCAGTCAGCCTGAATCATCTCTGCCATGCGACGAGCATTCGGGTTATACGGACGTTGTACTGGCATTGCCCACAGATCGATGGAGAAGCCTTTTTCCAGACCCGCTTCTTTCAGCAAAGCTTTCGCCTTTTCTGGATCGTAGGTGTAGTCCTGAACGTCGTCGTTATAGCCCCACATAGTTGGTGGGATCAGGTTTTTTGCTGCCACGCCAGCGCCCTGATAAACCGCTTTGATGATCGCGTCTTTGTTCACCGCGTAGGTCAATGCCTGGCGAACTTTCACGTCATCCAGTGGTTTTTTCTGCACGTTATACGAGAGGTAGCCAACGTTCAGCCCCGGCATCTCCATCAGGTTGATGGATTTATCCTGCTTCATGCGGGCGATATCTGCCGGGTTCGGGTACGGCATCACCTGGCATTCGTTCTTCTGCAACTTAGCGTAACGCACAGAAGCGTCAGGGGTAATAGAGAAGACCAGCGTGTCGATCTGCGGTTTGGTGCCCCAGTAGCCATCAAACGCTTTGTAACGAATACGGGAGTCTTTTTGATACTGCTGTAACTGGAACGGGCCGGTGCCGATTGGGTTGAGGTCCAGTTTTTCCGGCGTACCGGCTTTCATCATCGCGTCAGCATATTCTTTTGACAGAATAGAGGCGAAGTCCATTGCCAGGTCAGCCAGGAACGGCGCTTCCGGGCGAGTCAGCACGAACTGAACGGTGTTGTCATCCACCTTTTTCACTTCGCTGATCAGCTCCGGCAAGCCCATGCCTTCGAAGTATTCGTAGCTGCCGCCAGAAACTTTATGGTACGGGTTTTGCGCATTTTTCTGACGATCGAACGAGAACACCACGTCATCGGCGTTCAGTTCACGCGTCGGTTTAAATTCTTTGTTGTCGTGCCACTTCACACCTTTACGCAGATGGAAAGTATAGGTTTTACCGTCGTCGCTGACTTCCCACTTTTCAGCGAGGGCGGGGATCACTTCGGTGGTGCCGATTTTAAATTCAACCAGGCGGTTATAAAGCGGTACAGAAGAGGCGTCATAGGTGGTGCCAGAGGTAAACAGTTGCGGGTTAAACCCTTCCGGAGAACCTTCTGAACAATAAACCAGAGTTTTAGCCTGAACACTTGCTGCAACGGTCATAGCCACCAGGCTGAGACCAAGCTTCAGCATCCCTGACTTTTTCAAGGAAATACGCATTATTCTGCTCCAATTGTGATGTTTGTTGTTTTAACCCTTTGCAGTGGGTTGTCGCTGCCTGACCTTTTTTGTTTTTTGCCCGGTCGGGTCAACGTAAAGAGGTGGGGATGCCGTACTTATTTACATCAGTGTAACAGTGCGGATCCTCCATAAAATGCCCCTCATGACCTACAATCTGTCAACAGAATGTGAAAACGTCAATACAGCCAACCGGGATTTACAACAACGGTGAGATTCCACAAACAAAGATTAAAAAAACTTCGCAAGGCTATTTGCAGCAGAGAAATTTGTGCTATGCCAACATAACCAGAACAATCACCTTAATATTTCGCAACAACTGGTGATTAAGTTTTAGGCAGATAATGAAAAAAATCTGATGGAATGGTGGTTATCTGAGCGATTAATACCGCGAACGTTAAAGCGCACAGCGGAAAATGCCAGCGCCAGCCATAAGTAACGCAAGAAAAGATTTAAGCAAATATAAAAAAAGACAATGGAATATGTCACAAATCCGTTAATGGATAGTGAGATATGGGGCGCAAATTTGGCAGTGAAATGCGTGGTGTGTAGATTGGATAAAGCGTTTACGCCGCATCCGACAATGGGCTGACACATTTGCCTGATGCGACGCTGGCGCGGCTTATCTGGCCTGAGTTCGAGCGGGCACAAATGCAAAAAAGCCTGCTCGTTGAGCAGGCTTTTCGAATTTGGTCGGTGATAGAGGATTACTCGCCACTTCGTGGCTTGCCCTGCGGGCCGTTGCTGGCGCAACGTTCTCTCGCTTCGCTTGAGTCGAACCTTTCTGCCCCCGGAGGTTCTCATCCTCTTCAAACCGCAGAAAGCAAAAAACCAGCCCGTAGGCTGGTTTTTCTAAATTGGTCGGTGATAGAGGATTCGAACCTCCGACCCCTTCGTCCCGAACGAAGTGCGCTACCAGGCTGCGCCAATCACCGAATGCGGGGCGCATCTTACTGCGCAGATACGCCCTCGTCAATCCCTTAATAGCAAAATGCCTTTTGATCGGTGAGAAAGTCGGCAGACCATTTAGTTGGCCGCAACGTCCTTCGCCTGCGGGATATGACACCAGTTGTTGTTTTCGTTAATGCCACCGTCCGGTGAAGTATAACCAAGGCAGCCCATGATGGTATCGTACAGCTCTACATGGCGGCGCGGTACTTTCATTTCCGCTTCTTTTTTCAACTGTGCAAACGCCTGCGCGTTGGCCGGATTTTCCAGATATTTATCCGACATCCAGACCATCATCGGTACACGGAACTGTTCCGGCGGTGCATATTCGCGTGGTGTACCATGCAAGTGTTCGCGCTCGTTAATCGACTCACCGTGATCCGCCGCGTAGAAAATAATAGCTTTCTTATCGCGGAATTTGTCAATCACTGTGTCGATAAAATGATCAACGTAGGTTATAGAGTTATCGTATGAGTTAATCATCGGTGCTCGTGGACATTTACGATCAACTGCATAGCACTCTGGTTTCCACTGGGCAAACTGACGGGGATAACGCTGAGTATAGTTGTAGTGCGACCCTTTGGTATGCAGCACAATCAGATGCTTGCCTTCTGGCTTTTTCTCCAGAGAACGCTCGATTTCATTGACCAGCAACATATCGTCCACCGCTTTCCCGCGGTTACGTGGCTCAGCCGCAATTTGCTCACGATAGGCAATGTTGTCAGCCATGGTATTGCTGTAGAACCACATCTCGCTCTGCATGGCGTACAAATCCGAGCTAAAGCCTAACTGCTTGAGAACTGCGAATACGTTCTGCTCTTTGAGCGTACGTTGTGGGTTATCTTCCGTTCCGCCTTCGCGGACAAACATACAGCGTAGTGATAATTTAGTCGCGGTATCACAAGAATAACCACGGTACATCACCAGATTTTTCTCTTTTGCCAGCTTCGGCGTGGTATCACGCTCGTAGCCCAGCATCCCCATATGATCCCAACGCGTGGTTTCACCAATAATAAAAATTACATAGGTGTCGTCGAGATTTTGCGTCGGGGTATAAGTGAATTTTTTCGCCGGATTCATCAACGAACGATTATCTGAAGATTCATCCACCTGTGCCCAGGCGTACAGCCCCAACGCAGAAAGCCAGTTCGAAGGTAAATACGAGTTCGCCAGCACCCCACCATAACTTGGCATATCCACCCCAGCCATGCGGTCTGCACGCTTTTGAGCGACGTCCATCAGACGGATAGGTCCCCATACCAGTAGACCCGCCAGCAGCACGGTAAGCGCACTACGCCAACGTGTTTTCGGTGTACAAAGCTGACGCCAGAAGGTGTCTTGTGAGCGGTTCATCCAGATAAGTATCAACGGGATAATACTCACCAGTACAATCCATGCGATAAGCGACCAGCCAACTACTTCTTTCGACAAATCGATATCGGTAGTCATCACCGAAGCGACAATCCCATAGCCAATCATGACGTTCATAAATGTCATGTAGTAGCTGGCTCCGGCAGAGACCAGCACCAGCAACGAGGCCAACACTTTCCAGACTGTTCTGCCGAAGAGTGAAATTAAGCGTAAAAAGAAGAAGGTAGCCAGGACAGTACCGGCCAGTTCGATAACCGCCGATACACCATTAAGAAAAGTAAAATTGTGCGCATAACCATCGAACCGACGGAAATAGACTGCGCAATTCATAAACAGACCGATATAGACAGCGAGCAAAAAGCTTAGCTTTTGCTGCGTTATCGTTTTGATATATCTCATGCAAACAAACCCTGGAAAAACAGGTGATAACACCCTGCATAATAGCTTTTCAGGCCAGGCAGGGGAAAAGTGCGGAGGTTGTCAGATAAAGAAAATCTGCACACGCAGACAAGTAAACCACAGCAAAAGGAAAAAGTGTGGGGAAAGAGTGTACATGAAGCACAAATTTACAAAAATACAAGTATGAAAGGATACTTTTTGTAAATTGAACGCTTAAAAGGACCATTTAAATGGCACCCTTCAGAGCAAAAAAACTCAGGTTGTCTGCATCAGGTTGGCCATCTATAGCAATAAGCATTGAGCATTTTTACAGAAGGCCCGCCTCTTTAGTGAACATAGAAAGCGCAAGGGATCATTCGTACTCTACAGAAAAGTTGACCAATGCATTTGCAATGCCGGATGTTGCGTTAGCATTCACCACCACATAACTCGCGGCGTAATCAAGCTGTGATGTAGCACCAGTCACGGGCCACTCAATCTCTGCCCCACCAGCCACCTTCGGAATTTGTTGTGTACCCTTACCATCAACAATTTTGAGGGCAACGCCCGCCGCGCCTCCAGGATCAAGGGCAAAAAGGGAAGAGTCACTCGCATCGGGAAGCCCATCCATTGTGACTTTAGCCTTCGCGGTGCCATCGCAATCTTTTAAACTGATCGCGAAATTGCGTTCTTTTAAAACCTGTCCAACCGAGATTGGCTTTGTCAGTGTCATTTTCCCCATATCAACTTCCAGATCAGATGACTCAAACTCACATCCTTTTGCCACAACAGCAAGAGAAAATGTCAGCTTTCCTACTTCACCCAAGCTGGTTTTAGCTTCTACATTGATACAGCTTGTCAGGGCTAAAAGCGGTAATAAAACGAGTAATATATTCCTTCGCATTGCTATTACTCCATATCCAGAAAAATCGTCGCAACACCACTGTATTGTCCAGTCGCAGGAGCATTTCCTGTCGTGCTAATGGGTTCCGCTTTTAACTTAATTGTCGCTGCGCGATGCTGTTGGGAATCATTCTGACCCAGAGTTAAGTTTGTACTGCTATTTGCATCATTAGGTTTCAGGATATTACCGTTTGGATCTTTCACCAATACACCAATATCTGGGTTCCCCATATCGATGGCCCGAGAATCTGCCAGGTTTGATGAGCCTTCAATCCTTAGAGAAACCTGGATTCCATTAGCAATATTCTCACAATCAAACTGGAGATCAATTTCTTTCTCCGTTCCACCGTCCGGCATAGCACCTCGTTTATTTCTAAATGCGGAGGGTGAAAATTCACCAAAGGGGACATCCAGCACAGTTCCCGCATTAATTTTACAACCTTGTGAGAAACGTAATTTCCCTGCAATACTGACGGTAGAAAGTGGGTCCCTATAGGTGTTTTTCTTCTTTGATGCATATAATGTTGCAATTTGTGTATAGGGTATTTCAACTTCACCCTGAACAGGTTTTGCAATATAAAAAGACAAATAACCACTACTACCAAACTGACCTAAATTTTTTCCCACACAATCTTGAGATGAGTTATTTAAATTAGGAACCTGCGTATTATTCCCTGGCACACGAAATAACATATTTGGCCCTTGAATCATTGTCATCACTTCCAGCTCTTCGGTTAACAGGTAGTATTGCTCACTGTTTATTTTTCGCGTTGCCTTAGATAAATTACTCTCGGCTTTAATTAGTGTATCTTTTTCCGTCTTATAAGTATCAGGGCACTCACAAATAAAACTAAAAGGCTGCCCAACACCAGCCCATGAGTAAAGTAATTTTAATTCAGTGCCCGCTTTATTTTTACTGGCATCCATAATATCAATATCAAAATTGACCGGGTAATCATGAACACCTGAAGTCGATGTACATGGTCCCCAATCAGCAGCCATCGCATTAAAAGCTGAAAACATCATAATTGCTGAAAATAATAGCTTTAATAGCTTCATCATCTTATCCCTCCCTGGTTACTGGCAGTTTGCTGTAACAGAAATAATCCTGGAAATTTTTTGCTCAATTGGTAGGGTATATTTTGCAACACATTGCTGAGAAGCTGCTTTACCCCACACAACCTTCACTTGCCCCTCTTCAGGCATCCCGCTGATGTATAACTGTCCCTCTTCACCGACAATACTACCAGGTTGCTCACTCTTGTCTGACACCAGTGTTGCCGTTGCACCAAAAGGTACATTCATGCCATTTTTCCGTGTTAGAGCCATCAGAACGCGATATCCCACACGGGTATCGAAACGCGCCCGCACTACAGCACCGCGCGTTGGCACTACCGTCTGGAATGCGTTACTGATATCCACACTGTCACTCAGCGTTTCACTGCGTATAGATACATCATTCTCACGATAGATACTCAGATAAGGCACTATCGCATTTCCTTGCCAGTCGATACTCACGCCGCTGCTATTTAATACTTTAGCCCCCCTACCACCAGGTGCTGAAACGATGCCAATTGTTTCACCTAGTGGTTGAGAAAGCGTGACCCCTTCACTGTGTGCCACCAGACCACCACGAAGGCTGTAGTTAACCTGCTGATAATCTTTGCCATAGCTATAACCCAGGCTGATATTCCCGGCGCCGCCCTGGTAGCCCAGGCTGGCATTACCGCTATTACCAACACCATTACTTGAATACCCTTCCTGAATATTGTAATTAAGGTTGTGATCTTCCAGAAGTGTGCCGCTTACGCCTAATTGCTGCGTGGTTCGACCATCCTGATCAGTGGTAACGCGGTAGTTACTCCATGCGCGACCCAACGGAATCGAAATATTAAACGACCACAGCTGATCGTTCTCATCCCATTCAGGACTCTTATTCCAACTGTAAGCAATACTGTAATTTACGCGACCAATACGACCATTGTACCCTGTCGATAGGGAAAGGCGCTTACCATTATCGTTCCAGTAATCCTGTTGAGTCATGTTGAAATACACCGACCCATAGGTCCCCAATTGCTGTGTCAGGTTACCCTGAATTTCACTACGTTTATGGTAACGGCTGTAATCACTATCGGCACCGCTACGCACATCCGTTGCCTCCTGGAAAGTATAAAATCCACTTGTTGAATATTTATAACCTAACAGACGGAAATCAGTACCACTGGCAAAACTTTTTGAGTAAAGGAAACGATAAGATTGTCCTTGATCGGTCGAGTCATCTTGTAATGTGCTTTTTGCCTGCGTGATATCTACTGATATAGCCCCAATAGAACCAAAGTTTTTCCCCAGCCCCAACGCAAAAGCATTATATTCTTCAGAGATCAATGCTCCGCCATAAGCCGTCATGCCAAACGGTAAACCATACATGGTATTAAACTGCCCAAAATGTGGGCGGTCACTGTTATAATTACCTGCGCGATATTCCCCGGCAGCGAGACTATATTTTAGATGTCCTTCACGCTGGAAAATAGCGACAGAAGAGAATGGTTGAATAAATCGTTGTTCGCTACCATCGGCTTCTTTAATAATAACCGTTAAATCACCGCTGTTGGCTGTAGGATAGAGATCATTTATTTCGAATGCACCGGGCTGAACAAATGTTCGGTAAATGACATAACCATTTTGTTCAATACTAACTTCCGCGTTACTTTTCGCAATACCACGCACTACAGGGGCAAATCCCCGTTGACTGTCTGGCAGCATTTCATCATCGGATGCCAGTAACGCCCCCCTCATCTGCACACTATCAAAAATATCCGAGGGTGTGGCTGTATCGCCTAATGTAATTTGTGCTTTCAGTGGAACAATCGACCGCGTTAAATAAGTGCCAATATTATCCCAGTTCTTTTCACCGCCACTGTAGCTCCAGTTACTGTAATTACGCAGACGCCACGCGCCAAGGTTCAAACCACTTCGCAGGCTCAGATAGTAGCTCTCGCTCGTTTGACTACTCTCATTATCATCCTGTCGATGATTTCCATTTTCATCAACGTAGCTGCGATAGTCTTTTACATCATACGAATTGTTGCTACCGCTGAAGCTGTAATCAAGTAATAGGGCTGGAACGCCATCATCCCAACGGGATTCTGGTACAGTACCACGCGCAACCTGGTGCATTGCCGCTTGCGGAAAACTCATTACCAGCTTTTGCTCATTAAAATCAAAATGACTGGTTGCATGAGGAATAATTTCATCAAATGCCATACAGGCTTCTGCTGGCATAAGATTCAGTGCAGGAAAACTATCTACACGCACACCCATATCCGCTAACTGCGTCCGGCTCAAGCAAGGTATAAGGGATTCACCCATAATTTTACGTTGAGATTCAGTTGCCGCCTTAAATTCAAGGGTACGTGTTTCCATTTTTTGTTCATTCACAAAAACAGTAACACGGTATGTACCAGGCAATTGTGCACCACGGTCAGACTCGTACATAGAGAGATCAACATGCTGGCTAACTCCAGCAGTGTCTTCCAAAAAACGCGGGTTAAACTTACCAGCCATCGCAGAAAACGTACTGGCAACCGTAAGCGCCAGCACAGAAACAGAGAAGGGCAGAGAGTAATATGTACGCGAGACAGCCTGCCGTGACATTAAAAAGATTCCCCTGAAAATATTAACGAATATCTCGGATCAACAGTTCACCTGATGATCCAAAATCATTAATGGTGTTATATTTTATTTGAGACACCACATTTACTCCGGCGGGTAAATTAATATTCAATGAACCTTTTGCAGGCACCATGCCGGATTTTTCAATTTCGTGGCCATTAACAAAAAACTGGTTAAATGTAAGATTATAAACGGATGGATTATCTACTTTTATTTGATTACCGTTTCGTGTAAAACGCATCTCACCGGGTGCAGATTTAATATCTCCCTTTAGTCCTTCCGGGCGATAAAAAAGTTTTATACGTGTACGCACTGCAATTTGCAGCACATTTTTACCTTCACTATCATCACTTTTTGAGGGAATCGCTTTAACATTGACCCAGTAAACTGATTCACGGTCCTGAGGTAATGATGGATTAACATTTACAATACGAAGGATATTGTTTTTTTCAGGATCGAGTTTAAATAATGGTGGAGTAATGATAAAAGGTGTTTTTTTGTTGCCAGCAACATCATCAACCCATGACTGGATAAGGAATTCTTCATTTTTGCTTTTATTTTGTACTGTCAGAGAGGCTTCTTTCTTGCTGCCGTCATAAATCACGCGGGTAGAACTTAATGCAACCCCACTCGCCAGAGAAGTCTGGGAGATTAACGTAGAAACAGCCAACGCAATAATTTTGCTTTTCATCATTCTATCCATGAATTATTGACCATGTATGGCGGGGATAATCCACCACCATACATGAAAGCTGACGATTACTCGTAGGACAGGTCGAAATCAACCTGAGCGTTGCCGTAACCAGTACTAACTGTTGCCAGAGTAGAAACGTAGTTTGCAGTGAAGTAGAGAACTGTCTGGCCTTTTTTCAGATTAGCAGTAGTATTTCCGGTATTCATTGGAACCAGAGTATTACTGTTGTCATAAATACCAATACCGACGCCTTTTGCTGCACCAGATTCAGTACTTACAGAAATTAACTCAGGTTTGTCCGCATCGCCCACACCGCTGAAACCAACTTTCACCTTTTTCAGCGTAGTGATATCGCAATCTTCCAGTTTAATTTCAAAAGATTTAGATGGAGATTTATCGCCTATTGCTTTAAACACAGATTTTTGAACCTGTCCCAGAACAACTTCCTGGTTCTGAGAATCAACAGACAGTACACAAGCTGCGTCTACAATTTCACCAGTAAATTTAACGGTACCATCACCAGAATCAGCAGCGAAGACTGAACCAGAAGTTAATGCCAGTGCGGACAAGGCAAAAATAACCTTTTTCATGAAAAACTCCATTTATAAAAATCACAGTAAATGCAAACATTGATGATTCAAAAAACATCAATTTTGAAGGCGGGATTATACGAATAAATGTGGAAAAGAAAATTAAATATATAAAAATATTAATAGTAAGGCATTTTATGAATTGTGATTATAATCATATAGTTATGCTTTAGCATAAAAAGTCATTTTGTTTTTTTAGGAATATATTAATGCAAAATACCAATATAATTTCATGGGAATATTCATACAAACAATATTATAGAGACTATTAATTTATTTCGATACGTTCATATGCAAAAAAAAAGAGGGGATAGTCACCCCTCTTCATTCATCAATAGTGTCATTTATTTATATGTGAGCCTCATACAACACCTTCTGCCCTGGCTGGCGAATGGTCGTTGAAAGCGCCAGCGAAAGAATCAGCAAGGCGAAAATGACGTAGAAGGTTACATAGAAGCCGCCAAACAGTGAGGCGATAATCGAGCCGCAAATACTACCGATACCAAACCCGAGGTAAATCACACCGTAGTTTTTCGCCAGGTTATTAAGCCCGAAGAACTCACTAACCAGTGACGGGAAGACGGTAATGGTGCCACCGAAGTTAAAGGCCACACAGGCAATCGCCGCAAAGAATGTCAGCGCATTGAGTGGAGCAAACAACAGCGCTGCCATACCCACCAGCGAAATCACCTGACCAATGGTGATGACACGAATACGGGCAATTTTGTCAGACAGAATGCCCAGCACCAGACGACCAGAAAGGTTAGCAATAGAAATAACCGTCACTGCGTTAGCTGCTGATACTGCATCAAGATGCGCCAGGCTCTGGGCGATATCTTTCGCCACACCAATGACATACAAACCGCTCATACAGGCAGTCAGGAACATCACCGCCAGCATCCAGTATTGCGGTTTACGCATCGACTCTGCCAGAGTGAAATCATTTTCCACCACGCCATTATGGGTTTTGACTTCCTGCTTCGGCGCGTCTTTCATTAAGGTTGCGCCAAAGACAATCATCACCAGCACAATCGCGCCCCAAATCAGAAAGGTTTTTTCCAGACCGACCGTCTCCAGCAGATGCGAGTCGATAAATTTGAATCCCAGGCTACCCAAACCATAGGAACCAATGGCGAACGCGGAGATCAAACCTTTACGCTCCGGGAACCACTTCACGCAGTTAGAGAGCGTCAGCAGGTAACCCGCGCCATCTGCCAGACCGACCAGCACACCAGCGCTCAACCACAGCATCATCAGACTGTTGGAATGCGCGGTAAGGAAGAAACCCAGCCCCAGTAAAATGCCGGACGCCATAGTGACGCGTTTTACGCCAAAACGTTCCTGCAACTTACCAGCCACAGAAGATGAGATAGCCAGTCCCAGACTCAACAGGCCAAAGGAGAAAGCGACCTGGCTTATCGGAGCATCCAGCTTGGCGGAAAGCGCGCCGTTAAACAGGCTCCAGGTATAAACCGAACCCAATGCAAACTGGGTAATGATAGTACCAATGAGTGTCAGCCAGCGGGTACGCTGATAGTTTGAAGGTGTCATGGCAGTATTCCTGCATTAATAAAAAGGAAAATTCTCTGCTGACAACCATAACGAAGTGCATTTTATGCCAGGGGGAAAACGGCATGAAATGCCATCAGAACGGAATGAAATGCCTCAGTTCAGGAATGAATGACGTGACAAACATTCACAACAATAATTATTAAGTCAGTTAGCACCCACTATCAATACAATGATTGTTATAACCGATCCCGCATTGTAAAAAACAAGTTAAAACCTGGCACTAACCCCCATGGTATACAAATAATCACTATCATTGGCGCTATTCTCTGCCTGGGATAACGCAGCATAAGCGGCAATATTTTGGTTAAGCAACATATCGGCGCCTACGGTCACATCAAGCCAGTTGCCGTTCTGATTTGTCGCCGTCATGCGACTCAGGCCTGATTGAGCCTTCCAGATATTTTCACCAAATTGCTGGTTGTAGCTGATTTGCGCCCAGGGGCGGAAATCGCCAAGTCGGGAATCAACACGCCAGCCCAACGTACTGACGCTGGCATGCCATAACGGATCGGTCAGTGTTGCAGTGCTGTCGCCAAACTCGTTATACATCGAAGTGGTCGTTCCGTCGTAATGCAATGCGGCGACCGGGCCTGTTGTAACGTGTTCATATAAAGGGAAGTTCCAGCCCATACTCATGCTGCTGGTTACATCCGCGGGAGTTTCTTCCGCCAGATTAACTTCCAGTCCCAGCGCCCTTTGGCTACTTTGAATACGTTGCGACAAAATATCGTTGTAATCAGGTTGGTGATCACTATCCCAGGTATAACGCTCTGTGGTATGTCCTGGCTGCGTATCAACGATATATTCTTGTTGCCAGGCGTAAGCTGTGTTGAGAAAAAAAGAACTGATTACCACGCTCGCCAGCAGACTTAGGGGCCAGCGACCACCGCATTTTTTTATGATCATTAACACGACTCCAGGGAAGAGCCGAATTCGGCATTATTATTGTCATTGTATGAAGGATATCAGGCATATTAGTCCTGTATTAAATATTGACTTTTTCGCCGGTGCGTCAAGAAAAGCAGGTGAAATTTTTACGAACAGGTGCATAGAGAGGGAAAGTATGGAACGTTGCGGCTGGGTGAGTCAGGACCCGCTTTATATTGCCTACCACGATGAAGAGTGGGGCGTGCCTGAAACTGACAGTAAAAAACTGTTCGAAATGATCTGCCTTGAAGGGCAACAAGCTGGGCTGTCCTGGATTACCGTCCTCAAAAAACGTGAAAATTATCGCGCCTGTTTTCATCAATTCGATCCCGTGAAGGTCGCTGCAATGCAGGAAGAGGATGTTGAAAGGCTGGTGCAGGACGCCGGAATTATCCGCCATCGCGGGAAAATCCAGGCCATTATTGGCAATGCGCGCGCATACCTGCAAATGGAACAGAACGGCGAACCATTTGCCGACTTTGTCTGGTCGTTCGTAAATCATCAGCCGCAGGTGACACAAGCCACAACGTTGAGTGAAATCCCCACATCAACGCCCGCCTCCGACGCGCTTTCTAAAGCATTGAAAAAACGCGGTTTTAAATTCGTTGGATCAACGATTTGTTACTCCTTTATGCAGGCATGTGGGCTGGTGAATGATCATGTGGTTGGCTGCTGTTGCCATCCGGGGAATAAAGCATGATTAAACAAGCACAACGTTCGGAACTGCCCGCAATCCTTGAACTGTGGCTGGAAAGTACAACCTGGGGACATCCCTTTATAGAAGAAAGTTACTGGCGTGACTGCATTCCGCTGGTGCGTGATGCATATCTTGCCAACGCGCAAAACTGGGTATGGGAAGAAAACGGTGAATTTCTCGGTTTTGCCAGCATTATGGAAGGGCGGTTTCTGGCAGCAATGTTTGTCGCACCGAAGGCTGTCAGACGCGGTATCGGTAAGGCTTTGATGCAACATATGCAACAGCGCCATCCTCATTTATTGCTGGAGGTTTACCAGAAAAACCAGCCAGCAATAAGTTTTTACCATGCGCAGGGTTTTCAAATTGTCGACTGCGCATGGCAGGAGGAAACCCAACTCCCTACCTGGATTATGGATTGGCAGGCGGATCAAACGCTGTAAGTTTAAGTTCAGGCCCCGTGTATTTTTCCAGCCACGCCAGCGCCGTGTTACCCGCACAACCATTACCCAGCCGCGAGCTTGGGAAGTCTTTGGTCAGCACATTCACCGCGCCATTTTTACAAATGCCGCCAGCAGTAAAATCCAGATCTGGCCATGCCCCTTCGTGAATGCAAATCACACCAGGCCTGATGCCTTCACTAATCACCGCTCCGGCAAGAATTTGCCCGCGCGAGTTCCACAACCGAACAGTATCGCCATCTTGTATGCCGCGTGCCTTTGCATCGTCAGGATGAATGGTGACAGGCTCACGGTTTGCCACCGCATACAATTCGCGAAGTGAACTGTAATTCAACTGACTGTGCAGGCGATGCGCCGGATGGGCTGAAAGTACCTGCAACTGCTCTGCTTCGGCGTTGCCCCACCACTCATCGGGTTCCAGCCACATCGGATGGCCTGGACAATCCCGATAACCGTAATCCGCAATGCGCTGCGAGAAGATCTCAATCTTACCACTGGTCGTCTTTAATGGGTGTGCCTGCGGGTCGCGGCGAAAATCCGCGAAACGGATAAACCGCTCGCTGTCTGGATTTTCTGGCATCTCAATTAACTGATTGGCTTCCCAGAACTCGTCAAACGGCGGTATTTCAACCTGCTGATTTTCTCCACGCTGCCGCGCAACGTTATAGAACGTTTCCAGCCATTGCAGCTCACTCTTCCCTTCCGTAAACCGGGCATAGCCGCCCTTCTCCCAGCGCTCACTTAACTCAGCAAAAACATCAAAATCATTACGCGCTTCACCACGCGGTGGCACCACTTGCTTCATCGGCACCAGATGTTGATTGCTGTAATCGCCGGTCATAGTGAGATCGTTACGCTCAAACGACGTGGTCGCGGGGAGAACGATATCGGCATGTTTCGCCGCCGCCGTCCAGAAACATTCCGATATCACCACCAGCTCCGGTTTTTGCCAGGCGCGAATCAGACGATGAGTATCCTGATGATGGGTGAAGTTAGCGCCGCCCGCCCACCAGATAAAACGAATATCCGGGAAATGTCGGTTCATGCCGTTGTGTTGATACGCGCCGCCAGGGTTTTCTAATGCTTCGACAATGCGGGCTACGGGGATTTTATCTACCGCATCGGTGCCACCCGGCAAACTGCCCTGCATGGAAGGCAGCACCGCAGCGCGGCGGGTCGGGTTGCCGCCATTAGCAAAATGGTAAGAAAGACCAAAACCGCCACCGGGCGTGCCGATTTGCCCTAACATTGCCGCCAGCGTGACTATCATCCAGTGTTTTTGCTCACCAAACTGCTGGCGCTGCATTCCCCACCCAGCCATCAGCATAGTGGTATTTTGGTGGAAAATAGCTGCCAGCTCGCGGATTTTCTCTGCGCCAACACCGCAAATCTCCGCGGCCCATTCGGCATTTTTTGCAATGCCATCACCCTCGCCCAACAAATAAGAGGCGAAGACGTCATAACCTGTGGTGCAACGCGCCAGAAATGCCTCGTCGTGCCAGCCATTTTCCACCAGCGTGTGAGCTATCCCCAGCATCAGCGCCACATCAGTCCCCATATGCGGAGAGACCCATTCCATTTTATCGCCAAAGAAATCGACGGTTTCCGATCGCATTGGATCAATGCAGATCAGCTTTTTCCCGCTGTCACGCAGTACGGCAAAGTAAGAAAGTCCCTGCTCATCGGACGCATTCCACGCAATTTTCAGCGTGTTTAATGGGTTAGCACTCCACAGCACCACCACGTCGCTATTTTCCAGCACCAGAGGCCAGCTAGTCTGCTGCTGATAGACTTCGCTGCCCCCCACGACATACGGCATGATCGCCTGTGCCGCGCCGGTTGAATAATCGCCCAGATGGCCGGTATAACCGCCTGCCAGCGCCATATAGCGTTGTAACAAGGTTGACGCTTTATGCAGCACACCGTTTGAACGCCAACCGTAGGAACCGGCAAAAATCGATGCCGGACCATAAGCCTCACGAATGCGTTTATGCTGATGGTGAATGAGATCCAGCGCCTCATCCCAACTCACACGAACAAATTCATCCTGCCCGCGAACGCCTTGTGGTTTTTCTGGCGATGCGAGGAAACCTTTGCGCACCATCGGAAATTGCACTCGCGTGTTGCTATGAACCTGGTCACGAACCGCGCTCTGCAAGGAATTTTCCATTTCTGTGGCTAACGCACCACGCGAGCTGAAGACTGTTTCACCGTCGGTTTCAACCAACATGGGCCCCCAGTGGGCGGCAGTAAGAACGGAATAACGTGAGGATGAGATGGCCAAACCGAAGGCTCCTGAAAGGTTAGATGTATTGAGCAGTTAAATATTACTTACAAATTTCCGAGTATTCCCAGGAATAATCTTCATGTTCACACGGCATAATCTCCCGCCACGAAACCCGTGACCAAGAATAAAAAGGTTATTAAGGATTAACAATGAAGAAACGTGTTTATCTTATTGCTGCCGTAGTCAGCGGCGCTCTGGCGGTATCTGGTTGTACAACTAACCCTTACACCGGCGAACGCGAAGCAGGTAAATCGGCTATCGGTGCAGGTCTGGGCTCTCTCGTTGGCGCGGGTATTGGCGCTCTCTCTTCTTCGAAGAAAGATCGCGGTAAAGGTGCGCTGATTGGCGCAGCGGCAGGTGCGGCACTGGGTGGCGGTGTGGGCTATTACATGGATGTGCAGGAAGCGAAACTGCGTGACAAAATGCGCGGCACAGGCGTTAGCGTAACCCGCAGCGGAGATAACATTATCCTCAACATGCCGAACAACGTGACCTTTGACAGCAGCAGCGCCACCCTGAAACCAGCAGGTGCTAACACCCTGACCGGCGTTGCAATGGTGCTGAAAGAGTATCCAAAAACGGCGGTTAACGTGATTGGCTACACCGACAGCACTGGTGGTCACGACCTGAATATGCGTCTGTCCCAGCAGCGTGCTGATTCCGTTGCCAGCGCATTGATCACCCAGGGCGTGGACGCCAGCCGTATTCGTACCCAAGGTCTTGGCCCGGCTAACCCAATCGCCAGCAACAGCACCGCAGAAGGCAAAGCCCAAAACCGTCGCGTAGAAATTACGTTAAGCCCGCTGTAATCACTGTCATGCCAGGTGACGAAGAAATCACCTGGCATTCTTCGGTTTTCCTGCTTCATTTTTCAGGCTAAGGTGATCGCCTTATCAGTGAATGGAGAGAAGAATGAAGCCGTCCGTTATCCTCTACAAAGCCTTACCTGATGATTTACTGCAACGCCTGCAAGAGCATTTCATCGTTCACCAGGTGGCAAATCTCAATCCACAGACCATCGAACAAAACGCGGCGATTTTTGCCGAAGCTGAAGGTCTACTGGGTTCAAATGAGAATGTTGATGCCACGTTGCTGGAAAAGATGCCGAAACTGCGTGCCACTTCAACTATCTCTGTCGGCTATGACAATTTCGATGTCGATGCGCTTAATGCCCGGAAAATCCTGCTGATGCATACGCCAACCGTATTAACGGAAACAGTAGCCGATACGCTGATGGCGCTGGTGCTGTGTACCGCGCGTCGGGTTGTGGAAGTCGTGGAGCGCGTAAAAGCGGGCGAATGGACCGCCAATATCGGCCCGGACTGGTACGGCACTGATGTTCACCATAAAACACTGGGGATTGTCGGGATGGGACGGATCGGAATGGCGCTGGCGCAACGTGCGCACTTTGGCTTCAACATGCCAATTCTTTATAACGCTCGTCGCCATCATAAAGAAGCTGAAGAACGCTTTAACGCCCGCTACTGTGATCTGGATACATTGTTACAAGAATCAGATTTCGTTTGCCTGATCCTGCCGCTAACTGAAGAAACTCATCACCTGTTTGGCGCTGAACAATTCGCCAAAATGAAATCTTCCGCCATCTTCATTAATGCAGGGCGTGGGCCGGTAGTTGACGAAAATGCACTGATTGCCGCATTACAGAAAGGGGAAATTCACGCCGCCGGGCTGGATGTCTTCGAACAAGAGCCATTGCCCGTAGATTCACCGTTGCTATCAATGACCAATGTCGTTGCAGTACCGCATATTGGTTCGGCCACTCATGAGACGCGTTATGGCATGGCTGCCTGTGCCGTGGATAATTTGATTAATGCGTTGCTGGGGAAGGTTGAGAAGAACTGTGTGAATCCGCACGTCGCGGGCTAAGCCGCGACTGCGTAGATAAAAGCCCGATAACTTCTCGGGCTTTTACCGTTTATTGGGTTGCAGTTACTGCTGCGGTCCAGGCCTGATTAAACGCCTGATGCTGTGCCGGTAATGGCGCGATCAGTTTGTTATATTCACTTGCCTGCTGGGAAGTCGGGAACTGAATGCCGTTCGATACAAAGCTCACCTGAGTACCTTGCTGAGCAATGTAGTCTCCAACCATCACCAGTTGTTGCGTGAAGGTTTGTGCCGCTGGAATCAGCGGTTGCAAGGCATCGGCCGGAGTAGTCACCACTTTAGTGAATGCCTGATCAAAGACCGGTTTCAGATCGTCAGCTTGTTTTAGCGCAGAGTGCGCGGCATCTGCCTGCAACTTCGCATTTTGCAATTGTTGCGCCAGTACGCCCAGAGAACCGTTCATTTCACGCAGTGGACCACTTTGCGTGACGTAATCCTGCGGTACACGAATCGCGTTAACGCTGTCTACAACCGGACGCAGACCGGAATCCATCGCCTGATTAACCTGTTGGGAATAGCCATACAGGATCGCGTAATCAGAGACAAAAGGACCAAATTGTTTTTTCTGATCGGCAGTCAGGGTTGGTAGACGTTCACCGCTACGCATCACAGTATTCTGCAGGAAGTCGATAAACGCTTTACGCTGATCGCCTTCTTTATCAAAACACCCACTCAGGCTAACTACCATTAATAACGCCGCAAGAGGCGCAAACCAGCGAGAGCAGGACTTTCCTGTCGCCATTTTCTTACTCCTTTCACCCAAAAAAAGCGCACAACGACACACGCGTGTCTGACGCAGACAAGGATAGTCCAGGACAGGCCTACAGGATACCCTTTATGTATAATCTTCCTGGGAAAATGATGGAGAAAATGAAGTAAGGTTAATTTGTTGTTTCATTGTTAAAAATTGATATTGCCATTGTGTTTTTGTTGCCAGGACTTTCCTTCTCGTTGGGAGGCCAGATTTTCGAAATCTTTACAAATCACGGCCAGTACGAGATATATCTGCATATATCAGATCGTTAGGTGACTATAAGTCACGGTGACTGACGGGCTGAATCGAATCACACTCAAAGCATGTCTAACTTCTCCCCGCTATGCCTGTTTTCCCGACTATTCTTAATAAACTTCGATGAAATTCACGATCCCGCAGTGTGATTTGAGGAGTTTTCAATGGAATATAAAGATCCAATGCATGAGTTGTTGAGTAGCCTGGAACAGATTGTTTTTAAAGATGAAACACAGAAAATTACCCTGACACACAGACCAACACCTTGTACCGAAATTGAGCAATTACGCAAAGGGACAGGGTTAAAAATTGATGATTTCGCCCGGGTTTTGGGCGTATCTGTTGCCATGGTAAAGGAATGGGAATCCAGACGCGTGAAGCCTTCCAGTGCCGAACTAAAACTTATGCGCCTGATTCAAGCCAACCCGGCATTAAGTAAGCAGTTGATGGAATAGGTTTTTATTCCCTTTTTTGATGATGACGGTCCTGCTGACAGGGCCGCTTTCTGAACGATTAATCATAAATTTGAAAAATAAATGTTGCATCACCACCCAATGCGTGGCTTAATGCACTCAACGGTTTGACGTACAGACCATTAAAGCAGTGTAGTAAGGCAAGTCCCTTCAAGAGTTATCGTTGATACCCCTCGTAGTGCACATTTCCTTTAACGCTTCAAAAATCTGTAAAGCACGCCATAACGCCGAAAGGCACAATTAATTATTAAAGGTAATACACTATGTCCGGTAAAATGACTGGTATCGTAAAATGGTTCAACGCTGACAAAGGCTTCGGCTTCATCACTCCTGACGATGGCTCTAAAGATGTGTTCGTACACTTCTCTGCTATCCAGAACGATGGTTACAAATCTCTGGACGAAGGTCAGAAAGTGTCCTTCACCATCGAAAGCGGCGCTAAAGGCCCGGCAGCTGGTAACGTAACCAGCCTGTAATCTCTGCTTAAAAGCACAGAATCTAAGATCCCTGCCAATTGGCGGGGATTTTTTTATTTGTCCTGGACTGACCCCATAAAGTTGGACAGTTCATGTTAAGCGGCTTTCAGGGGCTGGGTTCGGTATTCTACCGGACTCAGGCCTTTTAATTTCAGGCTGATCCGCTCGTTGTTATAATAATGGATATAGTCCTCTATCGCCTTCCTCAGTTCATTCAGCCCGGCATGCCTGTCCACTCGCTTCAGGGCATTCATATTGTGATACCACGTACTGCGGGACATACCCGCGGCACGCAGAAGATCACCGAGCGCATGCTTAAGCCTTAGCTCACTGATTATCCGGGCTTTCTGCCGTTTTTCTCGCTTTGAACTAAGGCCTTCAGCTTTTTTAGATAGGCATTCTCTGCGCGAAGGTAACGGAGTTCCGCCCGCAGTTCTTCGGGAGATAACTTTTCCAGTTCTGCATCGGTAAGTGGAGGTGTTTTTTGAGGTTTTGTCATGTCCTTGCTCCGACCTGGTTTTATGTTCAGAAGTCCTCCTTCACCAGTGTCTTTGTAAACCTTCACCCAGTGCCGGACCACGGATTCATTTGAGATATTAAACCGTGCGGCGGCCTCGCGCATGGTAAGTTCTTCACTCAGAGCCTTCAGAACAACCGTCTGTCGAAACTCAGGAGAGTGGCGGTCATTTTTCCATGTAATACCATCAATACCGTGGAGTTGCCAGGCTCTTACCCAGCGTCGCACAGATGTTTCTTCAACACCAAAACGTTCAGCGGTACGACGTGCGCCATCGTGTCCGGCAAGATAATGATTAACGACAGCTAATCTGGTTTCGAGAGAATATTTTGGCTTTGCCATAAAAAACTGCACCTTAATCAGTTGGGTGTCCAACTTTTGGGGTGCAGTCCAATCTGGCAGGCTTTTTACTAAAGGAGTTATTACTGCAACAACGAAATATCCGCAACGCGCAGGAACAATTCGCGCAGTTTTTCCAGCATGGTCAGACGGTTGATACGCAGATCTTTATCATCAACCATAACCATCACTTTATCGAAGAAGGCGTCAACCGGTTCACGCAGTTCAGCCAGTTCGACCAGCGCATCCTGGTAACGACCTTCAGCGAAGTATGGCTCCAGCTTGTCGCGCAGTACAACCACCTGCATCGCCAGCTTAATTTCTTCCGGCTCTTTCAGGGTAGATGCGTTCACACGATCGCTCAGGACTTCGTCAGATTTCGCCAGAATGTTGGATACGCGCTTATTCGCTGCCGCCAGTGCAGCCGCTGCTTCCAGAGTACGGAAGTGCGATACGGCCTTCATACGGGCATCGAAATCTGCCGGACGAGTTGGGCGGCGCGCCAGAACGGCCTGGATGGTGTCGACGGTATAACCTTCGTCCTGATACCAGGCACGGAAACGGCCAAGCATAAAGTCGATAACGTCATCGACCACATTAGCGTTGGTCAGCTTATCGCCGTACAGACGCACCGCTTCTTCGGTTAGCGTTTGCAGATCGAGGTTCAGGTTCTTCTCGACGATAATACGCAACACGCCGAGTGCCGCACGACGCAG
The DNA here is from genome assembly GCF_000208565.1 of Escherichia sp. TW09308. NCBI lineage: Bacteria > Pseudomonadati > Pseudomonadota > Gammaproteobacteria > Enterobacterales > Enterobacteriaceae > Escherichia > Escherichia sp. TW09308. Next base: position 1,009,477 of record NZ_AEME01000001.1, read on the forward strand.
CGCAAACGGGTCTTTATCGCCTTTCGGATGCTGACCAATACCGAAGATACCAGCCAGAGTATCCATCTTGTCAGCGATCGCCAGCGCACAGGCCACCGGGTTAGACGGCAGAGAATCACCAGCAAAGCGCGGCTGATACTGCTCGTTCAGCGCGACAGCCACATCTTCCGCTTCGCCATCGTGGCGCGCGTAGTGCATACCCATCACGCCCTGAGTGTCAGTGAACTCGAAGACCATATTGGTCATCAGGTCACACTTGGACAGCAGCCCCGCACGGGTCGCGTGGTTGACGTCAGCACCAATCTGTTCAGCAATCCAGCCAGCCAGCGCCTGAATGCGGTCAGTCTTGTCGCGCAGCGTACCTAATTGTTGCTGGAACAGCACGGTTTGCAGACGCGGCAGGTTATCTTCCAGACGTTTTTTACGGTCGGTATTAAAGAAGAACTCCGCATCCGCCAGACGCGGGCGAACGACTTTTTCATTACCGGAGATAATTTGCTGCGGATCTTTTGATTCGATGTTGGCAACGAAGATAAAGTTCGGCAGCAATTTGCCGTCGTTCGCATACACCGGGAAGTATTTCTGGTCACCTTTCATGGTGTAAACCAGTGCTTCAGACGGCACCGCGAGGAATTTCTCTTCAAATTTCGCAGTCAGAACGACAGGCCATTCCACCAGCGAAGCCACTTCTTCCAGCAGGCTTTCGCTTAAGTCAGCGTTACCGCCAATCTTACGCGCGGCTTCTTCGGCATCGGCTTTAATCTTCGCCTTACGTTCTTCGTAATCAGCGATGACTTTACCGCGCTCACGCAGAATTTCCGGATATTGATCGGCATTATCGATAGTAATTTCCGGCTCGCCCATAAAGCGGTGGCCGCGAATCACGCGATCGGACTGAATACCCAGAATGGTTGCCGGAATGACTTTATCGCCCAGCAGCAAAGTCACAGTATGAACTGGACGCACGAAGTGTACGTCGCTTGCGCCCCAGCGCATCAGTTTCGGAATCGGCAATTTCGCAAGCGAAGTAGCTACCATGTTCGGTATCAGCGCTTCGGTGCTTTCGCCCTTCACGTGAGCGCGATACAGCAACCATTCACCTTTGTCAGTAGTCAGACGCTCAGCCTGGTCAACGGAGATCCCGCAACCACGCGCCCAACCTTCTGCAGCTTTGCTCGGTTTGCCTTCGGCGTCAAATGCCTGGGCAATTGCCGGGCCACGTTTTTCGATTTCACGATCAGGCTGTGCTTCCGCAAGGTTAGCCACTTTCAGCGCCAGACGACGCGGAGCAGCAAACCATTCAACAGTACCGTGTGCGAGACCGGCGTTATCCAGCTCCGCAGTAAAGTTCGCAGCAAAGGACTCTGCCAGGCTGCGCAGTGCTTTTGGTGGCAGCTCTTCAGTGCCAATTTCCACCAGAAAAGTTTTCTCAGACATGGCCGCCTCTTACTTGTCTTTGTTGCACATCGGGAAGCCGAGGGCTTCACGGGAAGCATAGTATGCTTCTGCCACTGCTTTGGTCAGGGTGCGAATGCGCAGAATGTAACGCTGACGCTCGGTGACAGAGATGGCTTTACGCGCATCCAGCAGGTTGAAGCTGTGGGCGGCTTTCAGAATACGTTCGTAGGCTGGCAACGGCAGCGGATTTTCCAGCGCCAGCAATTGCTGTGCTTCTTTCTCGTACTGCTCGAAGCAGGTGAACAGGAAGTCCACATCCGCGTATTCGAAGTTGTAGGTGGATTGCTCCACTTCGTTCTGATGGAAGACGTCACCGTAGGTGGTTTTACCCAGCGGGCCGTCGCACCAGACCAGGTCATAAACGCTATCTACGCCCTGAATATACATCGCCAGACGTTCCAGACCGTAGGTGATCTCACCGGTAACCGGTTTACACTCCAGACCACCAACCTGCTGGAAGTAAGTGAACTGCGTTACTTCCATGCCGTTCAGCCACACTTCCCAGCCCAGTCCCCAGGCACCCAGCGTCGGGTTTTCCCAGTTGTCTTCCACGAAACGGATATCGTGGATAGTCGGATCCATGCCCAGCTCTTTCAGAGAACCGAGGTACAGCTCCTGGATATTGTCCGGTGATGGCTTAATCACCACCTGGAACTGATAGTAGTGCTGTAAACGGTTGGGGTTTTCGCCGTAACGACCATCGGTCGGGCGACGAGAAGGCTGAACATAAGCAGCCGCCATCGGTTCTGGCCCCAGCGCGCGCAGACAGGTCATTGGGTGAGAGGTTCCCGCGCCGACTTCCATGTCCAATGGTTGAACAATGGTGCAGCCCTGGCGAGCCCAGTAATCCTGTAAGGTCAGGATCAAGCCCTGGAAGGTCCTGGTATCAAACTTTTGCATATTATTTCGTGCTGGATACGTGTGGATTTAAAGGAAGGGATCAGTATACCCGCTGGATGGAAGATATACAGTACGAAACGGGAAAAAGGCTGCGCTTAACGCATGGAAAGATGCAAAAAATGGCCATCCGCGTCAAAAGAACAGACAAACTGTTCTTTCCTGAAGGTATAACCGCGCATTTCATAGCTCCCCTGGAACTGTTCAAACGCGATGACGTCGTTTTTTTGCTCGCCAGTGTTATAACGTTTTGCCACCTGATCCTTGCACAAGATTTCCATATTCAACGAACGCAGCGGTTCAACCTTTACCCGTTGCGCTTTCTGTTCGGGTGGTGGTGCCGAACATCCCACTAACACAATGAGCGTCATTGCCGGAAAGAAATAGTTCATCATCGTTAAATTACCGTCTGGTTTGCAGGTGAGTCTTATTATTAATATCGGTATAGTGGCTGGATCTTATAAATTTTCTCAAGCATCTCTAAGATGTAGTGATCAAACTCAGATTATTCCAGTGCATCAGCCGAATGATTTATCGGTCAGACTTTTTTTAACCAGATACAGAGACACAGATGCAGCCCAAAATTTATTGGATTGATAACCTGCGAGGGATAGCTTGTTTAATGGTGGTGATGATTCATACCACTACCTGGTATGTGACCAATGCCCATAATGTTAGCCCTGTAACCTGGGATATCGCGAATGTTCTAAATTCGGCCTCTCGTGTCAGCGTGCCGCTATTTTTCATGATTTCCGGCTATCTCTTTTTTGGCGAACGTAGCGCCCAACCGCGTCATTTCTTGCGTATCGGCTTGTGTCTGCTGTTTTATAGCGTCGTCGCACTGCTCTACATTGCGCTGTTTACCTCCATCAATGTGGAGTTATCGCTGAAAAAACTGCTGCAAAAACCGGTGTTTTATCACTTATGGTTTTTCTTCGCGATTGCGGTGATTTATCTGGTTTCGCCACTGGTTCAGGTAAAAAACATCAGCGGTAAAATGTTGCTGGTGCTAATGGTGGTGATTGGCATCATCGCCAACCCAAACACAGTGCCCCAGAAGATCGACGGTTTTGAATGGTTACCAATTAACTTATATATCAATGGCGATACTTTTTACTACATCCTGTATGGCATGCTGGGCCGCGCCATTGGGATGATGAACACACAACATAAATCTCTATCGTGGATGAGTGCCGCACTGTTTATAGCGGGAGTATTTATTATCTCTCGTGGGACATTATATGAATTACAGTGGCGCGGAAACTTTGCCGATACCTGGTATCTTTACTGTGGACCGATGGTTTTTATCTGCGCAATCGCGTTACTGACTCTGGTAAAAAATACTCTGGATACGCACACTATTCGCGGGCTTGGGCTGATATCCCGTCATTCTTTAGGTATATACGGATTCCACGCGTTGATTATCCATGCGCTGCGTACCGGTGGTATTGAGCTTAAAAACTGGCCAATACTGGATATTATTTGGATCTTTTGCGCGACGCTGGCAGCAAGTTTGTTACTTTCTGTGCTGGTGCAACGAATCGACAAAAACAGATTAGTGAGTTAAGTAAAAACCCGGTCAGTGTGACCGGGCTTACGTGGGTTATTCGCTATATTCTTCCTGCACAGTCATCGTTTCTTTTGATGCGTTGATTCCGGCATCACGGATATTCTTCTGCACCGCTACCGCACCAAACAAGCTTAAAAAGAAGGCCAATCCATAAAAACCTTTTTCACTAAGTAATAACGTTGCATTCCACAGACCTACCATCAGTAAAGCGACAGAGATGATAAAGACCACCAGGCAGGTCATATAATAAATAGACGTAGTAGGAATGCCTTCATATTTATCCCGAACGGTCTTTTGATAGGAAGCTGCCGAAAACAGCCCTAACACCAACACGGCAAAATAATACCCTTTTTCATTTAACTGCATCTCTGCATTCCATAGCCCTAACAGATAGGTAACGATACCGCCTGCGAGAGCTATCCATGACACAATACCGAATGCTGGAGAATAGGTTGATATTTTGTTTTCCATCACAGATTTCCTTTCATTCCTGAATCATTAAGAGCTTTATGTCGATCATACCGTGCGGAACAAGCGCATTTGACCAAACAAGCAGACGAAAAAGGCGAGCGGATAGATCACCATCTCATACGCGTTAATGGGCGCATTTAAAACACCGATAAACAAAAGACCGATAGTGATTAACGCAACTAACTGGCAGACACGAATAAAGAATTCATCCAGTTGCCCAAGTTTTTCTGCGCGCAGATAGGCATAGTTGCCAAAAGCCCCCGTCATTAACACGCCAAGAAAATAGCCTTTGCCGCTTAACAATGGGCATGAGATCCATAGTCCTATCAGATAAACCAGCGCCCCGATAACAAATAATAGTTTTGCCACAGTCTTTGAGGTTTTCATAACGATCTCCATATCTACCTGCGATACATTACGAGTAACCAACAAAAGACAAAACTGAAAAACACCATTAACAAATGATTTTCAGAATAAATTCATATAAAAAATTAATAAATTATAAATATACATAGTTGTGAATTATCCCCCGTCACATAAGACAGGGGAAAATATTATGTCATCATCGGCAGAAGTTGCTGATAGAGACGACGGAAAGTTTCTCGTCGTGGCTGATAAGCAGCATAATGTTGTGCATCCGGCTGATGCGACTGTTCCAACGGCAGTTGTGGTAACAGTTCAGCGAGTGATTTATCTGGATTCATCGCAATCTGAGCCAGCCTCGCTGCGCCCAATGCAGGCCCCACATCGCCGCCTGTGCGGTAATCTAGTTGCTGACCACTGATATCCGCCAGCATCTGGCGCCAGTACTCGCTACGTGCGCCACCACCAATCAATGTAATACTTTGCGGTTGAATGCCGCAGGCATGTACGACATCCATACCATCGGCTAACGCATACCCCACGCCTTCCAGTACGGCACGCGCCAGTTCCGCGGGGCCGTGCTGATGGGTCAGACCGAAGAAAACGCCCTTTGCCTGTGGGTTATTGTGCGGCGTACGCTCGCCGGAAAGATAAGGTAAAAACCAGACAGGATCGACACTCTCATTAGCCTGCTGCGCTGCAGTAATTAAAGCGGGAACATCACCCATGCCGGTTAATTTCACCGCCCAGTCCAGACACGATGCCGCACTCAACATTACAGACATTAAATGCCAACGCTCCGGTAAAGCATGACAAAAGCTGTGTACAGCACTTTCCGGCTTGCTTAAGAACCCTTCGCTTACTGCAAAATAAACCCCCGAAGTTCCCAACGACAGCATTGCCTGGTTGGCATCCACCATACCCACACCAATCGCACCTGCCGCATTATCACCGCCGCCCGCGACAACTGGCACCGCCGCCATTCCCCACGCTTTTGCAACCTCGGGTAGCAAAGTGCCAGTAATATCGCTGCCTTCGTATAATGCTGGCATCTGATCACGAGATAGCTGGCAAGCCTCCAGCATGACATCACTCCAATCTCGCTTTGCGACATCCAACCACATGCTGCCAGCCGCATCAGACATATCACTAACAAACTCCCCCGTCATACGCAGACGCAAATAATCTTTCGGTAATAATACTTTGTCGATTTGATGGAATATCTCCGGCTCATGCCGCTGAACCCACAGCAATTTAGGCGCAGTAAATCCGGGCATCATAAGGTTGCCGGTAATCGTCCGCGATTGCGGAACTCGCGATTCCAGCAAAACGCACTCCTCTGCACAGCGCCCGTCGTTCCACAAAATGGCAGGACGTAGCACCCGCTGTTGAGCATCAAGTAAAGTTGCACCGTGCATTTGCCCGGCAATACCCAATGCTTTAACGTCTCGCAGAGAATGCTGCTCACCCAGGGTTCTCATCGCGCGATCAGTCACCTGCCACCACTGTTCCGGATCTTGCTCCGACCAGAGTGGATGCGGACGCGAAACGGTCAGTTTTTCCGTTTGCGAAGCGACCACCTCACCTTGCTCGTTGAGCAAAATAACTTTTACGCCCGATGTGCCAAGATCTATCCCGATATACATAGCGATCGTTCCTTAAAAAAATGCCCGGTATCGCTACCGATAACCGGGCTTGAGACTGCGCAATTAGCCGTTATCTGTCGAACAGATAATGATTTACCAGGTTTTCCAACTGCTCCTGGCGTCCACTCTGATGCACCGGAGCCAGATTATGTTCCTGAGCATATTTTGCTAAATCCACCAGTGACATTTGGCCTTGCAGGATTTGCTGACCCAGTTCGCTATTCCAACCGGAATAACGTTGCGCTACGCGTTTATCCAATTCGCCGTCTTCAATCATGCGTGCTGCAATTTTCAATGCCAACGCCATCGTATCCATCGCCCCAATATGACCGTAGAACAGATCATACTTATCAGTACTCTGACGACGTACTTTGGCATCAAAGTTCAGACCGCCGGTCGTGAAACCGCCTGCTTTAAGGATTTCATACATTACCAGCGCGTTCTCTTCCACACTGTTCGGGAACTGGTCAGTATCCCAGCCAAGCTGCGCGTCGCCGCGGTTAGCATCGACTGAGCCGAACAGACCAAGCGCAATGGCGGTGGCAATTTCATGGTGGAAAGAGTGACCCGCCAGCGTCGCGTGGTTAGCTTCAATATTCAGTTTAATTTCTTTTTCGAGACCAAACTGTTTCAGGAAGCCATAGACCGTCGCGGCATCGTAGTCATATTGATGTTTAGTCGGCTCTTGCGGTTTCGGTTCGATAAGTAATGTGCCCTGGAAGCCTATTTTATGTTTATGTTCAACAACCATCTGCATAAAGCGACCAAGCTGTTCACGTTCCTGACGCAGGTCAGTATTCAGTAAAGTTTCATAACCTTCACGACCGCCCCACAATACATAGTTTTCACCGCCCAACTTATGCGTCACTTCCATCGCGGTAACAACCTGAGTTGCCGCCCAGCTAAAGACTTCGGGATCTGGATTCGTCGCCGCGCCCGCGCCATAGCGAGGATGAGTAAAGCAGTTAGCGGTTCCCCACAACAATTTCACACCGCTCTCTTCTTGTTTGCCAGCCAGCACATCAACCATTTGCGCAAAGTTATTGATGTACTCTTTTAACGACGCGCCTTCCGGAGAAACATCCACGTCATGGAAGCAATAAAATGGCACATGTAATTTGTGGAAGAACTCGAATGCGACATCAGCTTTATGCTTCGCCAGTACCAATGCCTCGCCAGGTTGCTGCCACGGACGGTTAAACGCGCCTACACCAAACATATCCGCTCCGTTCCAGCAGAAGGTATGCCAGTAGCAGGCGGCAAAACGCAAGTGGTCTTCCATACGCTTGCCCAGCACCAGTTCGTCGGGGTTGTAATGACGGAATGCTAACGGGTTAGAGGATTTTGGACCTTCGTAACGAACGCGATCGAGCTGGTCAAAATAGGCTTGCATAATGAACTCCATAATCAGGTAATGCCGCGTGTGATGGTTGATGTCGTAATATTGGGCACTCCCTTTCAGTTGCTCAATTATGTTATTTCACACTGCTATTGAGATAATTCACAAGTGTGCGCTAGCTCGCAAAATAATATGGAATTATGAAACTGGGTAATTCCTCGAAGAGAAAAATGCAACAAGTACAATTAAGCAACAAAAGTAAGATCTCTGTCATAAATCAAGAAATAAACCAAAAATCGTAATCGAAAGATAAAAATCTGTAATTGTTTTCCCCTGTTTAGTTGCTAAAAATTGATTACGTTTATCGCGGTGATTGTTACTTATTAAAGCTGTCCTCTAACAAAAGAAGGCCCCTACACCATGAAAATAAAGAATATTTTACTCACCCTTTGCACCTCACTCCTGCTTACAAACGTCGCGGCGCACGCCAAAGAAGTCAAAATAGGAATGGCAATTGATGATCTCCGTCTTGAGCGCTGGCAAAAAGATCGTGATATCTTTGTGAAAAAAGCGGAATCTCTCGGTGCGAAAGTATTCGTGCAATCTGCAAATGGCAATGAAGAAACCCAAATGTCGCAGATTGAAAACATGATTAACCGGGGCGTCGATGTTCTCGTCATTATTCCATATAACGGTCAGGTATTAAGTAACGTTGTAAAAGAAGCCAAACAAGAAGGTATTAAAGTATTAGCTTACGATCGCATGATTAACGACGCGGATATCGATTTTTATATTTCTTTCGATAACGAAAAAGTCGGTGAACTGCAAGCAAAAGCCCTGGTCGATATCGTCCCGCAAGGAAATTATTTCCTGATGGGCGGCTCCCCGGTCGATAACAACGCCAAACTGTTCCGCGCCGGGCAAATGAAAGTATTAAAACCTTATGTTGATTCAGGAAAAATTAAAGTCGTTGGCGACCAATGGGTTGATGGCTGGTTACCAGAAAATGCGCTAAAAATTATGGAAAACGCGCTGACAGCTAACAATAACAAAATTGATGCAGTTGTCGCTTCAAACGATGCTACCGCCGGTGGGGCAATTCAGGCATTAAGCGCGCAAGGTTTATCAGGGAAAGTGGCTATTTCCGGCCAGGATGCGGATCTCGCGGGAGTTAAACGTATTGCCGCGGGAACGCAAACCATGACGGTGTATAAACCTATTACTTTGTTGGCAAATACCGCGGCAGAAATTGCCGTTGAGTTGGGCAATGGTCAGGAACCGAAAGCAGATACTACGTTAAATAATGGCTTGAAAGATGTTCCATCCCGCCTGCTGACACCTATCGATGTGAATAAAAACAACATCAAGGATACGGTAATTAAAGACGGATTCCACAAAGAGAGCGAGCTTTAAGCGTTACCTCCCCGGCGCTGGCCGGGGGTGTGATTTCTCTCCATGCCGCGTGAATTGATTGGCTTAGGTGGAGTCGTTATGTCTTATCTACTTGAAATGAAGAACATTACCAAAACCTTTGGCACGGTGAAGGCAATTGATAACGTCAGTTTGCGGTTGAGCGTTGGCGAAATCGTCTCACTCTGTGGTGAGAACGGTTCGGGTAAATCAACATTAATGAAAGTGCTGTGCGGAATTTATCCTTTTGGTAGTTATGAAGGTGAAATTATTTTTGCAGGTGAAGTAATCCAGGCGAGCCATATTCGCGATACCGAACAAAAAGGTATCGCCATCATTCACCAGGAATTAGCGCTGGTGAAAGAATTGACCGTGCTGGAAAATATCTTTCTGGGCAATGAAATAACCCATAATGGTATTATGGATTATGACCTGATGACGCTACGCTGCCAGAAGCTATTAGCACAAGTCAGTTTATCCATTTCACCAGATACCCGCGTTGGCGACTTAGGGCTTGGGCAACAACAACTGGTTGAAATTGCCAAGGCGCTAAATAAACAGGTACGTTTGTTAATTCTCGATGAACCGACAGCCTCATTAACCGAGCTGGAAACTACGGTTTTACTGGATATTATTCGCGATCTGCAACAACACGGCATAGCCTGCATCTATATCTCGCACAAACTCAACGAAGTCAAAGCAATTTCCGACACGATTTGCGTTATTCGCGATGGTCAGCATATAGGAACCCGCGATGCAACCGGAATGAGCGAAGACGATATTATCACTATGATGGTAGGGCGAGAATTAACAGCACTTTACCCTAACGAACCACATACCACTGGTGATGAAATATTACGCATTGAGCACTTGACGGCATGGCATCCGGTTAATCGTCATATTAAACGGGTTAACGATGTTTCTTTTTCTCTGAAACGCGGTGAAATACTGGGTATTGCAGGGTTAGTCGGCGCCGGGCGCACCGAGACCATCCAATGTCTGTTTGGCGTCTGGCCCGGACAGTGGGAAGGGAAAATATTTATCGATGGTGAACAGGTAGATATTCGTAATTGCCAACAAGCCATCGCTCAGGGTATTGCGATGGTGCCGGAAGACAGAAAGCGCGATGGTATCGTTCCGGTAATGGCAGTTGGCAAAAATATTACCCTCGCCGCGCTCAACAAATTTACCAGTGGTATTAGCCAACTTGATGATGCTGCAGAACAAAAATGCATTCTGGAATCAATCCAGCAACTCAAAGTGAAAACGTCGTCACCGGAACTTGCTATTGGACGTTTGAGCGGCGGCAATCAACAAAAAGCGATCCTCGCACGCTGTCTGTTACTCAACCCGCGTATTCTCATTCTTGATGAACCCACCAGGGGTATCGATATTGGCGCGAAATACGAGATCTACAAATTAATTAACCAACTCGTCCAGCAAGGCATCGCCGTTATTGTCATCTCTTCTGAATTACCTGAAGTGCTTGGTCTTAGCGATCGTGTACTGGTGATGCATGAAGGAAAACTAAAAGCCAACCTGATAAATCATAACCTGACTCAGGAGCAGGTGATGGAAGCCGCATTGAGGAGCGAACATCATGTCGAAAAGCAATCCGTCTGAAGTGAAATTAGCCGTACCGACATCCGGTGGCTTCTCTGTGCTGAAATCACTGAATTTACAAGTCTTCGTGATGATTGCTGCAATCATCGCCATCATGCTGTTCTTTACCTGGACTACTGACGGTGCCTATTTAAGCGCCCGTAACGTATCCAACTTGCTCCGTCAGACCGCGATTACTGGCATCCTCGCAGTAGGGATGGTGTTCGTCATTATTTCCGCTGAAATCGACCTCTCGGTCGGTTCCATGATGGGGTTGCTAGGTGGCGTCGCCGCTATCTGTGACGTCTGGTTAGGCTGGCCGCTGCCACTCACCATCATTGTTACGTTAGTACTGGGGCTGCTTCTCGGTGCCTGGAATGGTTGGTGGGTAGCTTATCGCAAAGTACCTTCTTTTATTGTCACCCTGGCGGGCATGTTGGCATTTCGCGGCATCCTTATTGGCATCACCAATGGTACGACCGTTTCACCCACCAGCGCCGCGATGTCACAAATTGGGCAAAGCTATCTACCAGCCAGCACCGGTTTCATCATCGGCGCGCTTGGCTTAATGGCTTTTGTCGGCTGGCAGTGGCGCGGAAGAATGCGCCGTCAGGCTTTGGGTTTGCAGTCCCCGGCATCTACAGCAGTAGTCGGTCGCCAGGCATTAACCGCCATTATCGTTTTAGGTGCAATCTGGCTGCTGAATGATTACCGTGGCGTTCCTACACCTGTTCTGCTGCTGACGTTGCTGTTGCTCGGAGGAATGTTTATGGCAACACGAACAGCTTTTGGGAGACGCATTTACGCTATCGGTGGCAATCTGGAAGCCGCGCGACTCTCTGGAATTAACGTTGAACGCACCAAACTTGCCGTATTTGCTATCAACGGTTTGATGGTGGCCATCGCCGGGTTAATTCTTAGTTCGCGGCTTGGCGCTGGTTCACCTTCTGCGGGTAATATCGCTGAGCTGGACGCGATTGCAGCCTGCGTGATTGGCGGTACTAGTCTGGCAGGTGGTGTGGGGAGTGTTGCCGGAGCAGTAATGGGGGCATTCATCATGGCTTCACTGGATAACGGTATGAGTATGATGGATGTACCAACCTTCTGGCAGTATATCGTCAAAGGTGCGATTCTGTTGCTGGCAGTATGGATGGACTCCGCAACCAAACGCCGTTCCTGATTTTGATAAAAATTTTCTCAAAGCCGGTAACTTATTGCCGGTTTTGAGTTTTTTGCATGATTCAGCAGGAAAAGAACCATGTTTACTAAACGTCACCGCATCACATTACTGTTCAATGCTAATAAAGCCTATGATCGTCAGGTAGTAGAAGGCGTAGGGGAATATTTACAGGCGTCACAATCGGAATGGGATATTTTCATTGAAGAAGATTTCCGCGCCCGCATTGACAAAATCAAGGACTGGTTAGGAGATGGCGTCATAGCCGACTTCGATGATACACAAATCGAGCAGGCGCTGGCTGATGTCGACGTCCCTATTGTCGGAGTTGGTGGTTCGTATCACCTGGCAGAAAGTTACCCGCCCGTACATTACATTGCCACCGATAACTATGCGCTGGTTGAAAGCGCATTTTTGCATTTAAAAGAGAAAGGCGTTAACCGCTTTGCTTTTTACGGTTTGCCGGAATCTAGCGGCAAACGTTGGGCAGCCGAACGCGAATATGCGTTTCGCCAGCTTGTTGCTGGGGAAAAGTACCGCGGAGTCGTTTATCAGGGGCTGGAAACCGCACCAGAGAACTGGCAGCACGCGCAAAACCGACTGGCCGACTGGCTACAAACGCTACCACCGCAAACAGGGATTATTGCCGTCACTGACGCCAGAGCGCGGCATATTCTGCAAGTATGCGAGCATTTGCATATTCCCGTACCGGAAAAATTATGCGTGATTGGCATCGATAACGAAGAACTGACCCGTTATCTTTCGCGTGTCGCCCTCTCTTCTGTCGCCCAGGGCGCGCGGCAAATGGGCTATCAGGCGGCAAAACTTCTGCATCGGTTATTAGATAAAGAAAAGATGCCGTTGCAGCGGATTCTGGTTCCGCCTGTACGCGTTATTGAACGGCGCTCTACGGATTACCGTTCGCTGACCGACCCCGCTGTTATTCAGGCCATGCATTACATCCGCAATCACGCCTGCAAAGGCATAAAAGTGGATCAGGTACTCGATGCAGTTGGCATATCGCGCTCCAATCTTGAGAAGCGTTTTAAAGAAGAGGTGGGTGAAACCATTCACGCCATGATTCATGCCGAGAAGCTGGAGAAAGCGCGCAGCCTGCTGATTTCTACTACCTTGTCGATCAACGAGATATCGCAAATGTGCGGTTATCCATCGCTGCAATATTTCTACTCTGTATTTAAAAAAGCGTATGACACGACGCCTAAAGAGTATCGCGATGTAAATAGCGAGGTAATGCTGTAGCGAGAGTGAAAAAGCGGTCAGGCATCATGAGAAGCGTTAACGTCGCATCAGGCAATGTTGCACAGCCACCTGACGCAGAGCAAAAGCCTTATCCGACCAACAAGTCGGATAAGGCTGAAAGGAATGCAATTACATATGTGCGGCGATTAACCGCTGGTTATCCTGGTACATCGCGAACAGGTAGTTGTTATAACTCTGCCCTTTCGTTGAATAACCTTTCAGCTTATGAATCATCGCTGTAGCGGTAACTTCCTGATCCGCTTTACGCAATTGCGCGCGCGATTTACGGAACGAAGCGTAAGCCGGGTGCGTATTCAGGTTAGTGACATAGGCGCTCACCGATTCTTTGACAGAACTAAATTGTGAGTATCCCTTCACTTTACCCGGTGCATTGGTGCAACGCCCTTTCATGCATTTCATGCCGAACAGGTTGTTGTTGCTACGCGCCAGTTTTGACGTACCCCAACCGCTTTCTGCCGCAGCCATCGTCGCCACCATGCTGGTAGGAATAATATCTACACGTTCAAGCAGCGTATTCCACGGGATTTTTCGCGTATTACCAGACCACTTCACCTTGTAGCGTTTGGCGATATCTTGCAAACGCGCACGCTCTGCAGGTGACCATTGTCCCTGGTATTGTTTTGAAATCAGCCAGTTACGTTCCGCCGTAATGGCAGCATTTTGGCTGGTAATATAGGGCATCACGGTCCGGAGAAACGCTTTTTTTCTTGGTGTTCCGGAAGGGTATTTTCGCAAATCAGGAAGTGAACTGCTCTTTGCACTATTGCGAGAATACTCTTGTTTACTGCTTACCTGTTTATTACTAGCTTTAGTTAAATGGGACTTCTGACTCGCTGTTGTTGTATGCGTCTTCGCTAACACCTCACTCGAAAACACCAGAGTGAGTAACATAAGAATCATCGCCCCATATCGTCGTATGGGAGTCAAAATCATCAGGTCTCCTGATCGGATTTAATCATTCAAACACCTTATACTCGTCATAGTTCAAGTTGCATGTACTGCGCAAACGCTGTTCAAAACACCCTCGGTGTTTTGTCCTGCAACTCGAATTATTTAGAGCAATATTTTTCCCAAATTTGAGAGTTGAATCTCAAATCATATCAAAAATAGCGGCCAAGAGCACCCCAAGGAATAGTCCAAATCTGAAACTATGTCACGCGGTAATGGTTCAGATTGGTGCTAAATCGCAGAAAATGTGGGGGTTATCGCAAAAAATAAGCTTAAATCTCAGGTGAAATACTCCCCCTTTCGTCTCATCCTGGCGCAATCCTCATCAGGGAGGAGTTTTACCAGTATTATCACTGGCAAACTGGTGAAATTCGCAGCAACAAGGACTCATCCGTTATGAAACTTGCCGTCTGTTTTCTGACACTCATTCCCGGCTTTGCCGTTGCCGCTGGCTGGACTTCTCAGGGATTTCCCACCTTTACTGAAGAGAGCACAGGAACATTTGTCAGCCACGCACCGCTGACCAAAGGTACGCGTTCGTTGACGCTGAATTTTAATCAACAATGCTGGCAGCCTGCGAATGCAATAAAACTCAATCAGATGCTTTCTCTGCAACCTTGTAACAACACACCGCCACAATGGCGATTGTTCAGAGATGGTGAATATAAGCTGCAAATAGACACCCGCTCCGGCACGCCAACATTGATGATTTCGATCCAAAACACTGCCGAACCAATAGCAAACCAGATCCGTGAATGCCCAAAATGGGATGGACAGCCATTGACGCTTAATGTCAGCGCCACCTTCCCGGAAGGTACGGTAATCCGTGATTATTACAGCCAACAAATCGCGACGGTGAAGAACGGTCAAATAACGTTACAACCTGCCGCCACCAGTAATGGCTTGCTGCTGCTGGAACGGGCAGAAACCGACACGTCCGCCCCCTTCAACTGGCATAACGCCACGGTTTACTTTGTGCTGACAGACCGTTTCGAAAACGGTGATCCCAGCAACGACCAGAGCTATGGTCGTCATAAAGATGGCATGGAGGAAATTGGTACTTTTCACGGCGGAGATTTACGTGGCCTGACCAACAGACTGGATTATCTCCAGCAACTGGGCGTCAATGCCCTGTGGATCAGCGCCCCCTTTGAGCAAATTCATGGCTGGGTTGGCGGCGGTACAAAAGGCGATTTCCCACATTATGCCTACCACGGTTACTACACCCAGGACTGGACGAATCTTGATGCCAATATGGGCAACGAAGCCGATCTGCAAGCATTGGTTGATGGCGCGCACCAGCGAGGTATCCGTATTCTCTTTGATGTGGTGATGAACCATACCGGCTATGCCACGCTGGCGGATATGCAGGAGTATCAGTTTGGCGCATTGTATCTTTCCGGCGACGAGTTACAAAAAACGCTGGGCAACCGCTGGAGCGACTGGAAACCCGCAGCCGGGCAAACCTGGCATAGCTTCAACGATTACATTAATTTCAGCGACAAAGCCGGCTGGGATAAATGGTGGGGAAAAAACTGGATCAGAACGGATATCGGTGATTACGACAATCCAGGATTCGACGATCTCACCATGTCGTTGGCCTTTTTGCCGGATATCAAAACAGAATCTACCACTGCTTCTGGTCTGCCGGTGTTCTATAAAAACAAACCGGATACTCACGCAAAATCTGTCGACGGCTTTACCCCTCGCGATTATTTAACCCACTGGTTAAGCCAATGGGTTCACGACTACGGTATTGATGGTTTTCGGGTCGATACCGCCAAACATGTTGAGTTGCCAGCCTGGCAGCAACTGAAAACCCAGGCCAGCGCCGCCCTGAAAGAGTGGAAGAGCGCTAACCCTGGAAAAGCGTTAGATGACAATCCTTTCTGGATGACTGGCGAAGCCTGGGGTCACGGCGTGATGAAAAGTGACTACTATCACCACGGCTTCGACGCGATGATCAATTTCGATTATCAGGAGCAGGCAGCGAAAGCGGTCGGTTGCCTGGCGCAGATGGATACGACCTGGCAGCAAATGGCAGAGAAACTACAGGATTTCAACGTGCTGAGCTACCTCTCCTCACACGATACCCGCTTGTTCCGCGAAGGGGGCGATAAAGCCGCAGAGTTATTGTTACTGGCGCCAGGTGCGGTACAAATCTTTTATGGCGATGAGTCCTCGCGTCCATTCGGTGCCACTGGTTCTGATCCGCTGCAAGGCACACGTTCGGATATGAACTGGCAGGATGTTAGCGGTAAATCTGCCGCCAGCGTTGCGCACTGGCAACGCATCGGCCAGTTCCGCGCACGGCATCCAGCCATTGGTGCGGGTAAACACACCGCATTGTCACTGAAACAAGGTTATGGATTCGTCCGTGAATACGGCGACGATAAAGTGATGGTCGTCTGGGCGGGGCAACCGTAACTTTTCCGGCTTCCCGCTTGCAGTATGCCGGGAAGCCACCTTTTAGTATAAAATGCCAGCATAAATAAAAAACTCAGCATAACACGCCAACCTCTTGCAGAAGCCCGATTTGCACCCTGGCAAATGTAGCGTTATTGTTACTTTCCTTGCTTCAGAGTTCGAATGATATCCCGCTATGACATTCTCCCTTTTTGGTGACAAATTTACCCGCCACTCCGGCATTACACTGCTGATGGAAGATCTAAACGACGGTTTACGCACACCCGGCGCAATTATGCTCGGCGGCGGAAACCCGGCGCAGATCCCGGAAATGCAGGACTACTTCCAGACACTGCTGTCCGACATGCTGGAAAGCGGTAAAGCAACGGATGCGCTGTGCAATTACGACGGCCCACAAGGAAAGACGGAGCTACTGTCGCTACTTGCCGGGATGCTACGTGAGAAACTAAGTTGGGATATCGAACCACAGAATATTGCACTAACAAATGGCAGCCAGAGCGCGTTTTTCTACTTATTTAATCTGTTTGCCGGACGCCGTGCCGATGGACGGATCAAAAAAGTGCTGTTCCCGCTGGCTCCGGAATACATTGGCTACGCGGACGCCGGACTGGAAGAAGATCTGTTCGTTTCTGCGCGCCCAAATATTGAACTGCTGCCAGAAGGTCAGTTTAAATATCACGTCGATTTTGAGCATCTGCACATTGGCGAAGAAACGGGGATGATTTGCGTCTCCCGACCGACGAACCCAACAGGTAATGTAATAACCGATGAAGAGTTGCTGAAACTAGATGCGCTGGCAAACCAGCACGGCATTCCGCTGGTGATTGATAACGCTTATGGCGTCCCGTTCCCTGGCATCATCTTCAGCGAAGCGCGCCCGCTGTGGAATCCGAATATCGTGCTGTGCATGAGCCTTTCCAAGCTGGGTCTGCCGGGTTCGCGCTGCGGCATTATCATCGCCAATGAAAAAATCATTACCGCCATCACCAATATGAACGGCATTATCAGCCTCGCACCTGGCGGTATTGGCCCGGCAATGATGTGTGAAATGATTAAGCGTAACGACCTGCTGCGCCTGTCAGAAACGGTGATTAAACCGTTTTACTACCAGCGTGTTCAGGAAACTATCGCCATCATTCGCCGCTATTTACCGGAAGATCGCTGCCTGATTCATAAACCTGAAGGGGCAATCTTCCTCTGGCTATGGTTTAAGGATTTGCCGATTACCACCGAGCAGCTTTATCAGCGCCTGAAAGCGCGCGGTGTACTGATGGTGCCGGGGCATAATTTCTTCCCCGGGCTGGATAAACCGTGGCCACACACGCATCAATGTATGCGCATGAATTACGTGCCGGAACCGGAAAAAATTGAGGCGGGTGTGAAGATTCTGGCGGAAGAGATTGAACGCGCCTGGGTTGAAAGCCATTAATGAGACTGATGGCAAACGCAAAATAGCCTGATTCGCTACGCTTATCAGGCCCACACGAATTATACAACATATTGAATTTGTGTGATTTTGTAGGCCAAATAAGGTGTTCAGGCTGTATCCGGCATAAACAAAGCGCGCTTTGCCAACCCTCTGATTAATACGTTATTCCGGCGTTGAGAAGCGCCGGAATAACGTCTCAAACAGGTTGCTGCTGTAGTCGTTGACGCTGGATTTTCTCGACATCCATACATTGCAACGCCTGTGTCGGGCAGGCTTCAACACAAGCCGGTCCCGTCGCCCGATGCCAGCAGAGATCGCACTTAATCGCCCTCGCCTTTGCGCGCGATGAAACGACTTCCATCGCACCAAACGGACATGCCAGCATACAGCTTTTACAGCCAATACAACGTGATTGTTCCACGAAGATATGTCCATGTTCGCGGCGAATCGCGTCCACAGGGCAGACATTCGCGCACGGTGCATCTTCACACTGATGACAGGCTACTGCCGTGGTACAGGTATGGTCTTTGATGACACGAATACGCGAAATAAACTCGCCTGGTGACAACGCAGCGCAATCCTGATTCTCCTGATGCGACACTGCGCAGGCCACTTCACAGGTACGGCAACCGATACATTTCGTCGCATCCGCAATAATAAACCGGTTCATGATCACTCCTTTGCACTAAAACCGCAGCGTGCCAGAAAGCGCGCCATTATTGCTTTGATCCAACAAAGGGATTGTTACAGTTTTGTCACTTATCCCGGATATTATGTGATCACGCCCTGCTCCCGGACGGTAAATCCCAGCTCATTGGAGATAGCCTGGGCAGTTTCACGCAGTGGTTTCAGGAGATTCTTCTCCCCCACCTGTTTCAGACGCGACGTAGAAAGAGAGATAGATACGGCATACGGCACCCGTCCGTGAATATCAAATACTGGTGCAGCAACACAGGAAACACCGAGTTCATTCTCTTCTCTGTCCATCGCCACTCCACTTTCACGAATCTGCGCCAGTTCGTCAAACATCGCGGGCAAATCGGTAATGGTATTGCGGGTTAGCGGCTGGATCTCATTCAGATGGCTTTCCCAATACGATTTCACGTAATCCTGGTGACCAAATGCCATATAGATCTTACCCATCGCAGAACAGTAGAGCGGCATATGCTGACCGATATAGGCGCGGGTTCGCAGCATACCGGTGGTAGGTTCGAGTTTATAAATCAAAATCGCGTGATCATCTTCGCGGCTGGAGAAGTTAATCGTTTCACCGGTGGCGATGTTCAGCGTCTCAAGATGCGGCGCAGCAATATGAATGATATTTAGCGATGACAGCGCCTTTTGCCCGACAGCAATAAATTTGGTCGTCAGGCGATAGCTGCCTGCTGCGGGCGCGGTGGTCACATAGCCACAGGACTGTAACCCCTGCAATAAGCGATGGACGGTGCTTTTATTCAGTCCAGCCAGTTCCGAGAGATGCGCCAGCGGACAACCGTTTGGGTAGTTGCTCAGGATCTCAATCAACATCAACCCCCGAAACAAGCTCTGACTTCCGGCAGGCCGCTCTTTATCCTGCGCTATCTCGTGCTCTTTTTTTCCCATCGCTTACCTCCCCTTTTTGGCGCGCCCTGATGGTAGCGCAAAGTGTGTCGCAGTTCACGATCTCAACAGATAAATTATAACTTTTTGATTTTTATGATTTTTGAAAATCATCAATCAGATTGCTTTGTTAAAAAGTGATCGATATATTTGAAATCAAATTTCGCATAGTGGAATTTTAAGCTAAAAAAGCGTTCAAAAAAACAAGGAAACCAGGGATGAAAGTGACATTTGAGCAGTTAAAAGCAGCCTTTAACCGGGTATTAGTTTCACGCGGCGTTGACAGCGAAACCGCCGATGCCTGTGCAGAAATGTTTGCCCGCACCACCGAATCCGGCGTTTATTCTCACGGCGTTAACCGTTTCCCGCGTTTTATCCAACAACTGGATAATGGCGATATCATCCCTGACGCCGGGGCCAAACGTATCACCAGCCTTGGGGCAATTGAGCAGTGGGATGCCCAGCGCTCAATCGGTAACCTGACGGCGAAAAAGATGATGGATCGCGCCATTGAACTGGCTGCACATCATGGGATTGGTCTGGTGGCGTTACGCAATGCCAACCACTGGATGCGCGGAGGCAGCTACGGCTGGCAGGCAGCGGAAAAAGGCTATATCGGCATCTGCTGGACCAACTCTATCGCGGTGATGCCACCGTGGGGGGCGAAAGAGTGTCGTATTGGCACCAACCCATTAATCGTCGCCATTCCTTCCACGCCGATCACCATGGTCGATATGTCGATGTCGATGTTCTCCTACGGCATGTTAGAGGTTAACCGCCTGGCGGGTCGTCAGTTACCGGTTGATGGTGGCTTTGACGATGAAGGCAATCTGACTAAAGAACCTGGCATAATCGAGAAAAATCGCCGCATTTTACCGATGGGTTACTGGAAAGGGTCCGGTATGTCGATTGTGCTGGATATGATCGCCACTCTGCTTTCCGACGGTGCCTCCGTTGCCGAAGTAACCGAAGATAACAGCGACGAATACGGTATCTCACAAATCTTCATCGCCATCGAAGTGGACAAACTGATCGACGGCACCACCCGCGACGCCAAATTGCAACGCATCATGGATTACGTTACCACCGCCGAGCGTGCTGACGAAAACCAGGCAATTCGTTTACCAGGCCACGAATTTACCACCCTGCTGGCAGAAAACCGTCGTAACGGCATCACGGTTGATGACAGCGTGTGGGCAAAAATCCAGGCGTTATAAGGAGACAGACCATGATATTTGGACATATCACGCAGCCTAATCCGTGCCTTTTACCCGCTGCCATCGAAAAGGCACTCGGTTTTCTGCGCACCACCAATTTCAATGCTCTGGAACCGGGCGTTGTTGAAATCGACGGTAAAAATATTTATGCGCAGATTATCGATTTAACCACTCGCGAAGCAGTAGAAAACCGTCCTGAAGTTCATCGTCGCTATTTGGACATTCAGTTCCTGGCGCGGGGCGAAGAGAAAATAGGTGTAGCCATTGATACCGGAAATAATAAAGTCAGCGAATATCTATTAGAACAGCGCGATATTATTTTTTATCACGACAGTGAGCATGAGTCATTTATCGAAATGATACCGGGTAGTTACGCTATTTTCTTCCCGCAGGATGTTCACCGCCCGGCATGTAATAAAAATGCCCCAGCGGCAATACGGAAAATCGTGGTTAAAGTAGCCCTCTCTGCTTTATAAAAAAGTTATTACTGGAGCACAAAATGAAAGCGAATAATGCCGGTTATATTATCGGCGCGTATCCCTGTGCACCTTCTTTTCACCAAAGAAGTGAAGAGGAAGAGAAGGAATTCTGGCGACAATTATCAGAGACCCCTGATATTCGCGGTCTGGAACAACCCTGCCTGGAAAATTTCCATCCTCTTGGCGATCAATGGTTACTCCGTCATACGCCAGAGAGTTGGCAATTTGTCGTTACCGCAGTAATGGAAACCATGCGTCGCCGCAGCGAAAACAACGGTTTTGGTCTCGCCTCCAGCGACGAAGAACAACGCAAGGCGTGCGTGGCGTACTACCGCCACCTGTTCAATAAAATCAACTCATTACCGGCTAATAAAGTGCTCGCACTTGAGATCCAGGCTGCACCATTAGCAACCAATCCCAATGTTATGCAAGCGACAGACGCTTTTGCCCGCTCGTTGAAAGAAATCGCCAACTGGGGCTGGCCGTGCAAACTGGTGCTGGAACACTGCGACGCCATGACCTCCCCCGCTCCGCGTAAAGGTTTTTTGCCGTTAGAAAATGTTCTGGATGTCATTGCTGATTATGACATCAGCGTCTGTATCAACTGGGCACGTTCGGCCATTGAAGGACGCAATACCACATTACCGCTTACCCATGCCCTGATGGCAAAACAGACCGGGAAACTCGGTGCGCTGATGTTCTCAGGAACCACACTCAACGGAGAATATGGTGAATGGCAAGACTTACACGCGCCATTCGCTCCTTTCTGCCCGCAAAGCCTGATGACCACAAAACATGTTAGCGAGTTATTTAATGTGGCAGAACCATCAACATTGCAATTTTCTGGCATCAAGTTATTAGAAATCCATGCTACTGCTGATGTTCATCACCGTATCGAAATATTACGTAACGGCATTCACTCTATGAATGAATGTCGTTAAATCGTTTCACTCATATATCGCATTAAATCTCTAATTAGTCGTTTCCAATAATTATTACGAATACCTACAACATTAATTAATGAAAACATATGACATAACAAGAAGGACTCGTTATGAAACGGATGCTCGAAGGCATTCTTGCGGTCATCATCGCAATACTGTCTTGTATTATTTTTATTAATATAATTCTTCGATATGGATTTCACACAAGCATATTATCGATTGATGAATTATCCCGACTTTTATTTGTCTGGTTAACATTTATTGGCGCTATCGTGGCGTTTATGGACAACAGCCATGTACAGGTTACTTTCTTAGTCGAAAAACTCTCACCCACTAATCAACAACGTGTTTCGCTGCTAACCCATACGCTTATTTTATTGCTTTGCCTGGGCCTGGCCTGGGGGGCAATAGAAAAAACAGCGCAAGACTGGAGTAACTTATCGCCCATTCTCGGCGTACCTGTTGGCTTAATGTATGCCGCCGCAATCCCCACTAGCCTGATTATCGCATTGCTGGAATTGCGCCATTTATACCGGCAGTTAACAAGTGCCCCCAGCCGAAACCAACAAGGAGCCTGACGATGACAATCCTTATATTTATTGTCAGTCTGTTAGGGGCTATCGCCATTGGTATTCCCATCGCCTGGGCATTATTACTGTGTGGCATTTCATTGATGTTCTGGATGGATATCTTTGATGTGCAAATTCTGGCGCAAACACTGGTCAATGGTGCAGACAGCTTCTCCCTGTTAGCCATCCCCTTCTTTGTACTGGCGGGTGAGATCATGAACGCGGGCGGCCTGTCGCAACGTATTGTCGACTTGCCGATGAAACTGGTAGGCCACAGACCGGGAGGTCTGGGTTACGTCGGCGTTCTTGCTGCGATGATCATGGCAAGCCTTTCTGGTTCTGCGGTTGCCGACACCGCTGCCGTCGCGGCACTGTTGGTGCCGATGATGCGTCAGGCCAACTATCCGGTAAACCGCGCCGCCGGGCTTATCGGATCGGGCGGTATTATCGCGGCCATTATTCCGCCATCTATTCCACTCATTATCTTCGGTGTCTCCAGTGGGTTATCCATCAGCAAACTGTTTATGGCTGGCATTGCGCCGGGCATCATGATGGGCATCACGCTGATGATTACCTGGTGGTGGCAGGCAAAACGGCTAAACCTGCCTTGCCAGCCGAAAGCCTCGCTGCGGGAAGTCTGGCAATCTTTAGTTTCCGGTATTTGGGCACTCTTTTTGCCAATAATTATTATTGGCGGTTTCCGTTCGGGATTATTCACACCAACAGAAGCTGGCGCGGTTGCGGCATTCTACGCCTTGTTTGTCTCGGTGGTGGTCTATCGCGAAATGACGTTCGCCACGCTTTACCATGTTTTGGTTAACGCGGCGAAAACCACTTCCGTGGTGATGTTCCTGGTGGCTTCCGCAGCGGTATCCGCATGGCTAATCACCATTGCTGAACTGCCGATGATGGTATCGGAGTTATTACAACCGTTGGTTGACTCGCCTCGCTTATTATTCATCGTAATTATGCTCGCCATTATGGTGATCAGTACAGTCATGGATTTAACTCCTACCGTATTAATTCTTACGCCGGTATTAATGCCATTAGTAAAAGAAGCGGGAATAGATCCTGTCTATTTTGGCATTATGTTTATTATTAACTGCTCAATTTCGCTAATTACGCCCCCGGTTGGTAACGTACTTAACGTCATATGCGGTGTTGCGAAGCTTAAATTTGACGATGCTGTAAAAGGCGTTGCGCCTTACGTCATGGTTTTATTCATGTTGTTAGCATTATTTATTTTTATCCCAGAATTAATTACCGCCCCACTAAAATGGATGAGCTAAAAGGAAAATATTATGAAATTACGTTCTGTAACCTACGCTTTATTAATTGCCGGAGTGGCTACATTCAGTACATCTTCTCTGGCGGCACAATCATTACGTTTCGGTTATGAAACATCACAAACCGATTCGCAACATATTGCGGCAAAAAAATTCAATGAATTATTGCAAGAGAAAACCAAAGGTGAGCTGAAATTAAAACTGTTCCCGGACAGTACCCTCGGCAATGCACAGGCGATGATCAGTGGTGTGCGCGGTGGCACCATTGATATGGAGATGTCCGGCTCGAATAACTTTGCGGGACTCTCACCCGTGATAAACCTGCTGGATGTACCTTTCCTGTTCCGCGATACCGCCCACGCGCATAAAACCCTCGATGGCAAAGTGGGCGACGAGTTGAAAGCCTCCCTCGAAGGCAAAGGACTGAAAGTACTGGCGTACTGGGAAAACGGCTGGCGTGATGTGACTAACTCTCGCGCGCCGGTAAAAACCCCTGCAGACCTGAAAGGACTGAAGATTCGCACCAACAACAGCCCGATGAATATCGCCGCATTTAAAGTGTTCGGTGCCAACCCAATCCCGATGCCATTTGCTGAAGTCTATACCGGCCTGGAAACTCGCACCATCGACGCGCAAGAGCATCCGATCAACGTCGTCTGGTCAGCAAAATTTTACGAAGTACAAAAGCACCTTTCTCTGACACATCACGCTTATTCACCGCTTCTGGTGGTGATCAACAAAGCGAAGTTTGATGGCTTAAGCCCGCAGATGCAGGAAGCTCTGGTCTCCTCCGCGCAAGAAGCGGGTAGCTACCAGCGCAAACTGGTTGCTGAAGATCAGCAAAAAATCATCGACGGTATGAAAGACGCCGGTGTAGAAGTCATCACCGATCTTGACCGCAAAGCCTTTAGCGACGCCCTGGGTACTCAGATCCGCGACATGTTTGTTAAAGATGTTCCGCAGGGTGCTGATCTGCTGAAAGCCGTGGATGAGGTGCAATAAACCATGACGCAATACTGGCTGGGGTTAGATTGTGGCGGTAGCTGGCTAAAAGCCGGACTGTATGACCGCGAAGGCCGGGAGGCGGGCGTGCAGCGCCTGCCGCTGTGCGCATTAAGCCCGCAGCCAGGTTGGGTAGAGCGCGATATGGCAGAACTGTGGCAATGCTGCACTTCCGTCATTCGCGATCTGCTTGCAAATACCGGTGTCAGTGGTGCTCAAATTGTCGGCATCGGCATTTCAGCACAAGGTAAGGGATTGTTTCTACTAGATAAAAACAACAACCCGCTCGGTAACGCCATTTTATCCTCTGACCGCCGGGCGATGGCAATCGTTCGTCGCTGGCAGGAAGAAGACGTACCGGAAAAGCTCTACCCACTGACCCGACAAACGCTGTGGACCGGGCATCCTGTGTCGCTGCTACGTTGGCTGAAAGAGCACGAACCAGAACGCTATGCACAAATTGGCTGCGTGATGATGACACATGACTACCTGCGCTGGTGTTTAACCGGCGTAAAAGGCTGCGAAGAGAGCAATATTTCGGAGTCCAATCTCTACAACATGAGCAGCGGGCAATATGACCCACGCCTCACCGACTGGCTGGGGATCAGTGAAATCAATCACGCCCTGCCGCCTGTTGTCGGTTCAGCCGAAATTTGCGGGGAAATCACCGCTCAGACAGCCGAATTGACCGGTCTGGAAGCGGGTACGCCCGTTGTCGGCGGTCTGTTTGATGTGGTTTCCACCGCGCTCTGCGCCGGGATCGACGACGAATTTACCCTCAACGCAGTGATGGGCACCTGGGCAGTGACCAGCGGTATTACATCAGGTCTGCGTGACGGCGAAGCGCATCCGTATGTCTATGGCCGCTACGTCAACGACGGTGAGTTCATCGTTCACGAAGCCAGCCCGACCTCCTCCGGCAATCTCGAATGGTTTACCGCGCAGTGGGGAGGAATCTCATTTGATGAAATCAACCAGGCCGTTGCCAGCTTGCCAAAAGCCGATGGCACTCTCTTTTTTCTGCCATTCCTGTACGGCAGCAACGCCGGACTCGAGATGACCAGCGGTTTCTACGGTATGCAGGCGATACACACCCGCGCACATCTGTTGCAGGCCATTTATGAAGGTGTGGTGTTCAGTCACATGACGCATCTCAACCGGATGCGTGAACGTTTTACCGATATTCACACCCTGCGCGTGACTGGCGGTCCGGCGCATTCCGATGTCTGGATGCAAATGCTGGCGGATGTCAGCGGCTTGCGTATTGAGCTGCCGCAGGTGGAGGAAACGGGCTGTTTTGGCGCGGCGCTTGCCGCCCGCGTCGGCACTGGGGTTTATCGCGATTTCAGCGAAGCCCAACGAGGATTACAGCACCCGGTACGCACCCTGCTGCCGGATATGACCACGCATCAGCTTTACCAACAAAAATATCAACGCTATCAGCACCTTATTGCCGCACTTCAGGGTTATCACACCCGTATCAAGGAGCACTCATTATGAGCAGACCACTTCTGCAACTGGCCCTCGACCACTCGTCACTTGAAGCCGCACAGCGCGACGTGACGCTGTTAAAAGACAGCGTCGATATCGTCGAAGCGGGCACCATTCTCTGCTTAAACGAAGGGCTTGGCGCGGTGAGAGCCTTGCGTGAACAGTGCCCGAACAAAATCATCGTCGCTGACTGGAAAGTTGCCGACGCCGGTGAAACGCTCGCTCAACAGGCGTTTAGCGCGGGAGCCAACTGGATGACCATTATCTGCGCCGCACCGCTCGCCACGGTAGAAAAAGGCCATGCGATGGCGCAACGCTACGGCGGTGAAATTCAGATTGAACTATTCGGCAACTGGACGCTGGACGACGCCTGCGACTGGTATCGAATTGGCGTGCGACAAGCGATTTATCATCGTGGTCGCGACGCGCAGGCCAGCGGGCAGCAGTGGGGCGAGACCGATCTGGCACGTATGAAGGCACTTTCTGATATCGGCCTCGAACTTTCTATTACCGGCGGAATTACCCCTGCCGACCTGCCGCTATTTAAAGATATCCGCGTGAAGGCGTTTATTGCCGGGCGAGCGCTGACGGGCGCAGCAAATCCGACACAGGTTGCTGCCGATTTCCATGCGCAAATCGATACTATCTGGGGAGGCGCGCGTGCGTAATCATCCGTTAGGTATTTATGAAAAAGCACTGGCAAAAAATCTCTCCTGGCCAGAGCGGTTGGTGCTGACAAAAAGCTGCGGTTTTGATTTTGTCGAAATGTCGGTGGATGAAACTGATGAGCGTCTGGCGCGCCTTGACTGGAGCGCCGCACAAAGGGCTTCGCTGGTCACCGCGATGATCGAAACAGGCGTTGCCATTCCATCAATGTGCCTTTCTGCCCATCGCCGTTTTCCTTTTGGCAGCCGTGACGAGGCGGTACGCCAGCGAGCACGGGAGATCATGAGCAAAGCGATTCGTCTGGCACGCGATCTCGGTATTCGTACCATTCAACTGGCGGGCTACGACGTCTATTACGAAGACCATGACGAAGGCACACAGCAACGGTTTGCTGAAGGGCTGGCGTGGGCGGTTGAACAGGCGGCGGCATCGCAAGTGATGCTGGCGGTGGAGATTATGGACACCGCGTTTATGAACTCCATCAGCAAGTGGAAAAAATGGGATGAAATGCTCGCCTCGCCGTGGTTCACCGTCTACCCGGACGTCGGCAACCTTAGCGCCTGGGGCAATGATGTTCCCGCTGAACTGAAATTGGGGATTGACCGTATCGCGGCTATTCACCTGAAAGACACTCAACCAGTCACAGAGCAAAGCCCTGGTCAGTTTCGTGATGTGCCGTTTGGCGAAGGCTGCGTTGATTTCGTTGGCATCTTTAAAACGCTGCATGAACTGAATTATCGCGGTTCATTCCTGATTGAGATGTGGACAGAAAAAGCCAATGAGCCGGTGCTGGAAATTATTCAGGCGCGGCGCTGGATTGAAGCACGCATGCAGGAGGCCGGATTTATATGTTAGAGCAACTAAAAGCCGAAGTGTTGGCGGCGAACCTGGCGCTTCCCGCTCATCATCTGGTGACGTTCACTTGGGGCAATGTCAGCGCGGTAGACGAAACGCGACAATGGATGGTGATCAAGCCTTCCGGTGTCGAGTACGACGTGATGACCGCCGATGATATGGTGGTGATTGAAATAGCCAGCGGTAAGGTGGTGGAAGGCAGCAAAAAGCCCTCTTCCGACACGCCAACGCATCTGGCACTCTACCGTCGCTATGCAGAAATCAGCGGTATTGTGCATACCCACTCGCGCCACGCCACTATCTGGTCGCAGGCCGGGCTGGATCTCCCCGCCTGGGGCACCACGCACGCCGATTACTTCTATGGTGCCATCCCCTGCACGCGCCTGATGACCGCAGAGGAGATCAACGGCGAGTATGAATACCAGACCGGCGAAGTGATCATTGAAACTTTCGAAGAACGCGGCAGGAGTCCAGCGCAAATTCCGGCGGTGCTGGTGCATTCTCACGGCCCGTTCGCCTGGGGAAAAAATGCCGCCGATGCGGTGCATAATGCCGTAGTACTGGAAGAATGCGCCTATATGGGCCTGTTCTCACGCCAACTCGCGCCGCAGCTTCCTGCCATGCAAAACGAACTGCTGGATAAACATTACCTGCGTAAACACGGGGCCAATGCCTATTACGGACAATAATCTCTCACGCCGGGGCTTCATCGCCCCGGTACTATGAATTGATATGCTCCCGATTACATTGCGCACAAAAATCAGAAACGTTTAACGCAGGCGATTATAGTTACCGACCAGTTCATTATAAGCTTGTAATGATTTCGGATATGAGTCCTCGACCATCCAGCTTGTGTTTGCGTCCTGAAGTTTCTTTTTATCCCAGTCAGAATACGGGACTTTATCTCTGATACGACGAACATATTTTTTAGATGCAATTTGATATCGGTCTGCTGCCCCTGTGAAGAGAGAATTCATACTGTCTTTACTCACTTCTTTGGCTTGCGCCACCAGCGTTTCAAGTTCAGCCACTTTCTTCATTGCCGCTTCTGCATCAAACTTCTCTTGCGATATCAGGTTATTAATTTGTTTCGCTGAAATCATGGCAGCCAGAGAGTAGTAGTGGAATGTTTTCCCTTCTCTTTGTTCAATATTTTTCAGTTCTACAAGCTGACGCTTATCATTAATTTCCTGAATTGCCGCATGATAAGATTCTGCTACAGGTTCAAAGGCTTCAAGATTTTTTAAGAATGTCTGGTGCAGCGTTTTCCCTTTGGCAAACGCATCGTCTTTATAATTTTCCTGGGTGTAATATTTATCCATTTCATTAATAGTATTCCCCAGCGCGACTGCGGTATTAATATAATTCAACGCTACGCCATCAATAGGTTGCAGCTCAGGCGTTAACGCCACAACACTTTTCACGCCTTTTTCGCACTCAGAAAGACTGGATTCACTAATGCCGTAGATGCCATAAACATGACTCTCTTTGCCCGTTGGTCCCTGTTTAAAATCTTTCAGCCAGTCGGCATAACGCGCCAGACTGCGCTGTACCGGGATCTGTAACTTGTTGTAGCACTTGATATAGATATCCATTTTTTCGTCGAAAACCGCTTGTTCATCGACCACCGGTTGCGCAGGTGTTTCAGGTTTAGCTTCTGCTTTTGCAACGGGGGCTTCTGTAGGTTTCGCTTCAGGAGCAGGTGCGGCAGGTTGACTATTGGCGGGCGGGGGAGTT
This sequence comes from Escherichia sp. TW09308, assembly GCF_000208565.1. Lineage (NCBI taxonomy): Bacteria > Pseudomonadati > Pseudomonadota > Gammaproteobacteria > Enterobacterales > Enterobacteriaceae > Escherichia > Escherichia sp. TW09308. Next base: position 1,039,340 of record NZ_AEME01000001.1, read on the forward strand.
TCTGTTTCGGCTTTTTTATCATCACAGCCAGTGATACCGAGGGCCATTATGGCGGCTATAATAGCGGAAGATAATAAATTCCTTTTCATTTAATTGCCTTATAAATAGATAAATAAGAGAGTGAATATAATAAAGGAAAAAAGAAAGCGTCACTACACGCGTTTTGTTTATAAATAAATAGATACAATTCACAAAATGAATAAGTTCTGCAATTTAATATATAAATCGCAGAACTTAATTTAATTAACAGTTCAGCCGTTGCGGAGGGGGAGTTTCCTGCTCCCCATTATTTAAGCCCCGATTACATCCCATAACGTTCAGAAATAGCAGCATGCTTCTCTTCATTCGCACCGGCTTCTTTGGCAAGACGCCACCAGCACAACGGATGTTCCCAGTCAGCGGTCAATTCACTCAGGGTCTTATCGATATCACCTTTAGAAACTGAACGCGGTGCACTGATGACAAAGTAGAACGCAGACAGCGGCTGTGCATCTTCTCCCTGATGACTGTCCGTTAACGTATAGTCATCATTACTGTTGCTCCAGTAGTACCAATTTCGTTCACGGAGCGCCTCACGGAAGGTATTAAACTGTTCTTCACCAGGCATAACACCTTCGCAGAACCAGGACTCGCCGTACCCGGTCGGGATAATGGTTTGCAGGCACCCATAGAGCGGAGTGAAATTCTTCTGCTCTTCTTCGTCTTCTGGTCGGGTATTCAACATTTCCGCATCGAAAACGACAATTTCATCAACATGTTGTGGGAAATCGGTCCGGTAAGTCGGCTCTATAATCCTTGCCGTTACCGGCCCAATCCGCTGGGCATAGTAATAGCGGTATTCGAAGTTTTCCCGGAAACGGATGTTCAATAACCCCCATTTTTCGTCGATAAAACCTTCGCCTTCCGTAAGTTCTATTTCCAGCTCGGCTGCAATAGCACGCACCAGATCCCATTGTTGTAAGATGCTGGCGGTCGCCATGATATCCCACTGGAGATTGCGAATATCTTCTTCACGGCTAATCAAAAGCTGCTGTAATTGCTGTAAATAATCCAGTTGCCGATCCCAGGCTTCCTGTTTTTGTGCTGCCCAGGAGCACATACGATAAACGCCTGGCCACTCACGCCCTTTTGCGTTTTTCAGCAATTGTTGACCAATTGTCTCCAGTTCACTCCAGTCTTCCTGTTGGTTGATCACTCGCGCGCGGAACCACAGCGCCATATGTAGCAGCCCCGCCTGTTCATACAGCTTCGCCAGGTGCTCAATGGTTTGCTGATCGCCACGGTTAAGCAACAAATCCAGCAGGTCGAAACAGAGACCGTTATCTTCCTCAATATGACTTTCAACGTAACATTGCAAAAGTTCGATCGACTCATTGATCGCATTACAGGCGTTTAATGCATTGACCAGTTTGCCCAGCAATTCCGCATCATCTGGCGTGTTCAGGTAAGCACGACGGAATACCTCTACGTCTTTTTCTGGATCTGGCTGCGTTTCTTCATCGCTATTTTCAGATGCTTCCACTATCGGGCGAGCAAGCAACTCCGCCTCTTTGGCGGCGATTTTTTCGCTGAGTTCGAGAAATTCACGATCGACACCCAATAACGCGCGTAATTTCGGCATGTGCCGCTGGGCCAGTTTCATCGCCATTTTAGCAACCCAGACAGATTCACGTTCCAGCGCGAGGGTGATTTGCAGTTTTGCCAGATCAACCACTTTGCGGTGCGCCCCAGCCTGCGAACGATGCTCCAGCATTTGTTGGATAATGCGCGCCAGTTGCCAGTGGTTTCTCTGCGGATGGCGAGGAAGCAGTACGGTAATAATCTTTACCCACATGCCCCATGAATAGGGAGTCAGATCTGACCAACGCGGCAATTCCTTCCAGACTTCTTCGTCCTGTCCGCATAACGCCATGATGTACAGTTTTTTCAACTGATAACTGATACGGTCACGTCCCCAGTAATCATTTTCTTCTGCCAGTTCATCAATCAATTTGCGTGCTTCATCGTAACGCTGAAGGGCAACCAAAATATCGGCACGGGTCGCCAGCAGCGCTTCTAAATATTCACTCCCCGCTGCGTTTACCGCGTCGATTTGCCTGTCGATATAAACCAACGCCTCTTCTGTTTTGTTGGAGTCCACCAGTGCGCTGGCATATTCGCAGGATAAACACATAAAACAGCTCCAGGTCGGATCAATGCGCGCGATGGTCTCTTCACATACCGCCATGCGTTCATTAGCCCAGCCTGGGGCATCTATATTCTCGTAGCAGGCGGATAAATCCTGCGTAACGCAGATAGATTGCGGGCAATCTTTCGCCTCTTCCCGATGTGCTTTTTCAAACAGCGCCACCACATCAGGCAGCACTTCTTCGCCTTCTTCGTGGTTAGTCAGACGATGGCGCATTTCCCAGTGTCCGATAAATATTTCCAGCCACGGATTTTTTGCCACCTGATTAAGTGCTTTCATTTCCGGTAATAATGAATCGCACTTTTCCATTTGCAGATGCAAAACACCTTCTGAAAAATCATCAATAAGTTGCGGAATATATTCTTGCCCGGCATCGCGCAACTCCTGACTATATTTATTGTACCACTCCCATGTATCCATTTTATTTTCCTTGATTAATTAAAACAGGAATAACCTGAGTAAAATCTTCCAGTGCCTGGTGTAAATCCCACTGCTGATCTTTATTACCGCTGGAACACAAAATCACTTTTAGCGATTTTAATAACCGTAATGCCGCCGCTGGTTGCTGTTGATGTTGTAATGCTGTCACCAGTTGCATGACGCAGGGATTATTAAGGTTGATATACAGACTTGATGTTTTGGTCTTTTGGATTTGCGAGGTAAATTGCCGCGCCAGCATTAACGCCGCGGTGCTGATGCGCTTATCGGCATCATCCTGCTCAAGAATTTGTTTTAATTCCGCTTCCCGGTCTGGCGTGACGACTAACGGTAAAACGGCCGGTTCGAAGCGGGAAATAATTAATTGCTCACCATCGCAGAGCTGCTCTTCCAGATACGCAACCTGCTCTTCGGGCAACTCCGCCAGGCTGAACAACTGCTCATTACCCGTTTGCGTACCGACTTCGATAATCCGGCAGTGATATAACAGCGCCCAACGGCGTAAAAATGGCACCACGGCATAGCGATCGCCACGCGCAACGGGTCGTTGCAGAATGTGGAACAACATCTCTTCAAAACCGCCGTCGCGGCTTAACAGAATATGAATGCTGTTATTGATGCGTAAATCTTTCGCCAGCAACGCTCCTTTTGAGGTTGGCACCTGCAAACGGTCTTTCAGCAAATCAAACAGACGATCATCACACAATGCCGCACCCAGTAACGCCTCGTTATGGCGCATTAATACCCGTCGCCATATTTCTGGCTGGTTTTGTGCGAGATCGGACAAACCAGAGATCAGCGACTCTTTTAACGCCTCCTGCACCGCAACCCAGGTTTCATCTCGCTGAAGATCTTCCCGGCTCGCCGTCGGCGTCAGTTTCGATGATTCAATCACACCGCCAATAAAACCGGCCCAGGGCGGTAACAGCTCACGCGCTTCGTCATCGAGTAACATGCCGCGCAAAAACAACGACAGGTTGCGGTTATCGCTGGTGCCATAAGTTGCACCATCCTGAATCCATAAAATCCCGACGGCATCGCTCATCCCCGCCGGTACTACCGGAATGGTACAAATCGGTTCGAAGGAGGATTCAAACTGGGCGGCAAAGGCGAGATTTTTACGCTGCACCAACGCGCGGTGCATGGTTACGCCTTCGGGGGCAACTTCACGCCACGGCGGCTGGAGTTTATTCACCGGCTCGCTGGCATCGCCCACATAGACCGGCTCGTGCAGCAATATGCAGTAGCGGGAAAGAACGCGGTTCAGCAAATTGTTACTCGCCAGATGGCTGTACTCTTCTTTGAGCGTCAGAATGACCTGCGTACCCGGAGCCGAGTTTTGATGCGGGGTAACGGTGTATTTTTGCCCGTCGGTAGAGTGGTATTTCCAGCTCTGATCCGGCGTTTGCCAGGATGTGGTCAACACCGTGACCTCTTTTGCCAGCACAAAGGCCGACAAAAAGCCGAGGCCGAACATGCCAATGAGTCCCGTATCGTCATCCTGCTGGCGTAACATTCGGGTATAACCCACACCAACCGTTGCCAGAAAGCCATGAATTTCACTTTCCGTCAGGCCTGCGCCGGTATCGCTAATGGTGATGGTGGACTTCGCCACGTCAGCTACCACACGGATTAGATTGTCCTTTGGTGCATCAGGTTGCTCAATCCTGCGACGCACAATTGCATCATGCCCGTTCTGCACCAGTTCGCGCACGGCAACCACAGGTGTGGAGTAAAGATGCTTGCTGAGCACCTCAATTAAGCCGTTTAAATTAACTTCTGTTGAATATGAACTGCCTGGTAACTGTAATGTACTCATTTTTCAATACTCATAATCCATCACCCACTATTGAAAATACATTGAGGTTGACAACAAACACGAAATTGCCTGATGCGCTGCGCTTATCAGGCCTACGGAATTCATTAAATCTGTACGATTTACAGGTCGGATGAGGCGTTTGCGCCGCATCCGACAAAAATACTTTGCATTTCATCAGTAATACTTATTGCTGTTTTTAATGCTGGAATAAAATTGTTTTTCCCTTTACTCATTAGTTACACGTTTTTATTTATTGATACGATGATTAGTTCAAAACGTCCATATAAATAAAATCATTAATTCATCGCGTAACGTGAAAGAAGTATATCTTTAACCGCCGGAGTTAACGAGGATATTTACTACAAATAAATAGTAATTATATTTAAATGCTGAATAATATATTGAGAATTATTTAATAAAAAAATAAAACCGCAACCCGTAATCAGAATTGCGGTATTTTTTAATGATGAATTAAACGCTGAGGATGGGTATAAACCGTTGCCCTGCCTGGCTTACAAAAGCCCACTAATGTCAGGTTACAACGCTCAGCAACTTCCACCGCCAACGTTGTCGCGGCAGACACCGCAAACAAAATCTCTACGCCGCACATCGCTGACTTTTGTACCATTTCATAACTGGCACGACTGGAAACCAGCACCGCACCTTGCAGCCAGCTTTCGCCTTCCCGCGCCCGGCGACCCAGCAGTTTATCCAACGCTACATGGCGACCCACGTCTTCATGTCCGCCCACCAGTTCACCAGAAGGCAGCATCCAGGCGGCGGCGTGCGTACAACCAGTCAATTGCCCCACGGGCTGGAAGTCATTGAGATGACGTAATGCGTCATCCAGTTTGTTGAGATCAAAGGTCTGGGTGAACGGCAGTGGCTGCACCGGTTTACCAATGTCATTAAGTTGCTCTACGCCACAGACACCACAGCCCGTGCGCCCGGCCAGCGCCCGGCGGCGCTCTTTCAGCCCCATAAAGCGGCGGCTGGAAAGCTCGATTTGCACTTCAAGACCGTTACAGGAAGGAACAACGTCCATACCGAAGATATCACGCGGGTTTTCGATAATTCCTTCTGAAAGCGAAAAACCGAGCGCAAAGAGCTCAAGGTCTTTTGGCGAGGCCATCATCACCACATGCGAAATACCGTTGTAGACCAACGCAACGGGAACTTCTTCCGCGACTTCATCAAGCCGGGAATGTTGTAAATCATCACGCCGCCATAACTCAATTTGACGCATCCCTGTGATATTTGTCACATTTTCGATTTCTTTTTGCTGTGTTTTTTTCACTTTCTCTTAACCAGATAAGAACACACACACCAAGATTATGGTATTCTGTTACAAACCCTTCCTGGATGGAGGGAAATTGAGCCAATTCTGGACCTTTGCGGCCTCTTCCGCAAAGAAAAATAACTCCCACTCCCTGCACGCGCAGCAAGCGAATGTAAATGGGACGTGACAATGTCGAAACAAGGAGCAATCCATGCAGGTCAGCAGAAGGCAGTTCTTTAAGATCTGCGCTGGCGGTATGGCAGGCACCACGGCAGCGGCACTGGGTTTTGCACCCAGCGTAGCACTCGCGGAGACAAGGCAGTATAAACTGCTGCGCACCCGCGAAACCCGTAATACCTGCACCTATTGTTCTGTTGGTTGTGGGCTGCTGATGTACAGCCTCGGTGACGGAGCAAAAAACGCCAAAGCATCTATCTTCCATATCGAAGGTGACCCGGATCACCCGGTCAACCGCGGTGCGCTTTGTCCGAAAGGCGCTGGCCTGGTGGATTTCATCCACTCCGAAAGCCGTCTGAAGTTCCCGGAATACCGTGCACCTGGTTCTGATAAATGGCAGCAAATCAGTTGGGAAGAGGCGTTTGATCGCATCGCCAAACTGATGAAAGAAGACCGCGATGCTAACTACATTGCGCAAAACGCCGAAGGCGTGACTGTTAACCGCTGGCTCTCCACCGGGATGCTGTGTGCTTCCGCGTCGAGTAACGAAACCGGCTATTTAACGCAAAAATTCTCGCGCGCGCTGGGTATGCTCGCGGTCGACAACCAGGCGCGTGTCTGACACGGACCAACGGTAGCAAGTCTTGCTCCAACATTTGGTCGCGGTGCGATGACCAACCACTGGGTCGACATCAAGAACGCCAACCTTGTTGTGGTGATGGGCGGTAATGCCGCTGAAGCTCACCCGGTCGGATTCCGCTGGGCGATGGAAGCCAAAATTCACAACGGCGCGAAGCTGATTGTGATCGATCCTCGCTTTACGCGTACGGCAGCGGTGGCTGACTACTATGCCCCTATTCGTTCCGGTACTGACATTGCTTTCCTGTCAGGCGTATTGCTGTACCTGCTGAACAATGAAAAATTCAACCGCGAATACACCGAAGCCTATACCAACGCCAGCCTGATCGTGCGTGAGGATTACGGCTTTGAAGATGGCCTGTTCACCGGCTACGACGCGGAAAAACGCAAGTACGATAAGTCTAGCTGGACTTATGAACTGGACGAAAACGGCTTTGCCAAACGCGATACCACGTTGCAACACCCACGTTGCGTATGGAACCTGCTGAAACAGCACGTTTCCCGTTATACGCCAGATGTGGTTGAAAACATTTGTGGTACGCCAAAAGACGCGTTCCTGAAAGTCTGCGAATACATCGCAGAAACCAGTGCTCACGATAAAACCGCCTCGTTCCTCTACGCGCTCGGCTGGACGCAACACTCCGTTGGTGCACAGAACATCCGCACGATGGCGATGATCCAGTTGCTGCTCGGCAATATGGGGATGGCAGGCGGTGGCGTTAACGCCCTGCGCGGTCACTCCAACATTCAGGGACTGACGGATCTGGGGCTGCTGTCGCAGAGCCTGCCGGGTTACATGACGCTACCGAGCGAGAAGCAAACCGATTTGCAAACCTACCTCGCCGCCAGCACGCCGAAACCGCTGCTGGAAGGTCAGGTCAACTACTGGAGCAACTACCCGAAATTCTTCGTCTCGATGATGAAAGCATTCTTTGGCGATAAAGCAACGGCGGAAAATAGCTGGGGCTTTGACTGGTTGCCGAAGTGGGATAAAGGCTACGACGTCCTGCAATACTTCGAGATGATGAAAGAGGGCAAGGTCAATGGCTATATCTGCCAGGGCTTTAACCCGGTTGCCTCATTCCCGAACAAAAACAAAGTGATCGGTTGTCTGTCGAAACTGAAGTTCCTCGTGACCATCGACCCGCTGAACACTGAAACCTCTAACTTCTGGCAGAACCACGGTGAGCTGAACGAAGTCGATTCTTCGAAGATCCAGACCGAAGTGTTCCGTCTGCCATCGACCTGCTTCGCGGAAGAAAACGGTTCTATCGTTAACTCCGGTCGCTGGTTGCAGTGGCACTGGAAAGGCGCGGACGCCCCGGGGATTGCGCTGACTGATGGCGAAATCCTTTCCGGTATCTTCCTGCGCTTGCGCAAGATGTATGCCGAACAGGGCGGCGCAAATCCGGATCAGGTGCTGAACATGACCTGGAACTACGCCATTCCGCATGAGCCATCTTCAGAAGAAGTGGCAATGGAGAGCAACGGTAAGGCGCTGGCCGATATTACCGACCCGGCAACCGGAGCGGTCATTGTTAAAAAAGGCCAACAACTTAGCTCGTTTGCCCAACTGCGTGATGACGGAACAACCTCCTGTGGCTGCTGGATTTTCGCCGGTAGCTGGACGCCGGAAGGCAACCAGATGGCGCGTCGTGATAACGCCGATCCGTCTGGCCTCGGTAACACGTTGGGCTGGGCATGGGCATGGCCGCTTAACCGCCGCATTCTGTATAACCGCGCCTCCGCAGACCCGCAGGGTAACCCGTGGGATCCGAAGCGTCAGTTGCTGAAATGGGACGGCACCAAGTGGACCGGCTGGGATATTCCAGACTACAGCGCAGCGCCTCCGGGCAGCGGCGTCGGGCCGTTTATCATGCAGCAGGAAGGCATGGGCCGTCTGTTTGCCCTCGATAAGATGGCGGAAGGCCCGTTCCCGGAACACTACGAGCCGTTTGAAACGCCGCTGGGGACTAACCCGCTGCATCCAAACGTTATCTCAAACCCGGCTGCGCGTATCTTTAAAGATGACGCTGAAGCATTAGGTAAAGCCGATAAGTTCCCGTATGTCGGAACCACCTATCGTCTGACCGAGCATTTCCACTACTGGACTAAACACGCGCTGTTGAACGCGATTTTGCAGCCAGAGCAGTTTGTGGAAATCGGTGAGTCGCTGGCGAACAAACTTGGCATTGCCCAGGGCGATACCGTGAAAGTCTCCTCCAACCGCGGCTATATCAAAGCCAAAGCAGTGGTGACCAAACGTATTCGCACGCTGAAAGCGAACGGCAAAGATATCGATACCATCGGTATTCCGATTCACTGGGGCTATGAAGGCGTAGCGAAAAAAGGCTTTATTGCCAATACGTTGACGCCATTCGTCGGTGATGCGAACACGCAGACGCCGGAGTTTAAATCCTTCCTCGTGAATGTGGAAAAGGTGGATACCTAATAGATTTCAGATTGCAGGGAGCTGGCAACGCCATGAAGACCGGGAGCATAGAAACACTATGTGACCGGGATGAATAAGGAAGCCAGCGAACCTGCAAGCTGAAAGATGAAGGGTACGGAGACGAAATATGGCTTACCAATCTCAAGATATCATTCGTCGTTCCGCGACTAACGGTCTGACCCCCGCCCCTCAGGCGCGGGATTTCCAGGAAGAAGTGGCGAAACTCATCGACGTCACCACCTGTATCGGCTGTAAAGCCTGTCAGGTGGCGTGTTCAGAGTGGAACGACATTCGCGATACCGTCGGCAATAACATTGGGGTGTATGACAACCCTAATGATTTAAGCGCCAAATCGTGGACGGTGATGCGCTTCTCGGAAGTGGAGCAAAACGACAAACTGGAATGGCTGATCCGCAAAGACGGCTGTATGCACTGTTCCGATCCAGGCTGCCTGAAAGCGTGCCCGGCGGAAGGGGCAATTATTCAGTATGCCAACGGTATCGTCGACTTCCAGTCCGAGCAGTGCATTGGCTGCGGTTATTGTATCGCGGGCTGTCCATTCGATATTCCTCGCCTCAATCCGGAAGACAACCGCGTCTACAAATGCACGCTGTGCGTAGACCGTGTAGTGGTTGGGCAAGAACCGGCCTGCGTGAAGACCTGCCCGACAGGCGCGATTCACTTCGGTACGAAAGAGTCGATGAAAACGCTGGCGAGCGAGCGCGTGGCTGAGCTGAAAACCCGCGGTTACGACAATGCAGGTCTGTACGATCCGGCTGGCGTCGGTGGTACACACGTGATGTATGTGTTGCACCATGCTGACAAGCCGAATCTGTATCATGGCTTGCCGGAAAATCCGGAAATCAGCCAAACCGTAAAATTCTGGAAAGGCATCTGGAAACCGCTCGCGGCTGTTGGCTTTGCGGCTACCTTTGCGGCCAGTATCTTCCACTACGTGGGTGTCGGTCCGAACCGTGCGGATGAGGAAGAGAATAATCTGCACGAAGAGAAAGACGAGGAGCGCAAATGAAACGACGTGACACCATCGTGCGCTACACCGCACCGGAACGTATCAACCACTGGATCACCGCCTTCTGCTTCATCCTGGCGGCGGTAAGCGGGATGGGATTTTTGTTCCCCTCTTTCAACTGGTTGATGCAAATCATGGGCACGCCGCAACTGGCGCGAATTCTGCACCCGTTTGTTGGCGTGGTTATGTTTGCCTCGTTCATCATCATGTTTTTCCGTTACTGGCATCACAACCTAATCAATCGGGATGATATCTTTTGGGCGAAGAATATTCGTAAGATCGTCGTCAACGAGGAAGTAGGTGACACCGGGCGTTATAACTTCGGTCAGAAATGCGTTTTCTGGGCGGCAATTATTTTCCTGGTCCTGCTGCTGGTGAGCGGTGTGATTATCTGGCGTCCTTATTTTGCGCCTGCTTTCTCAATCCCGGTGATCCGATTCGCGTTAATGCTGCATTCATTTGCCGCAGTGGCGTTAATTGTGGTTATCATGGTGCATATCTACGCCGCCCTTTGGGTGAAAGGCACGATTACCGCCATGGTGGAAGGATGGGTTACCAGCGCATGGGCGAAGAAACACCATCCACGCTGGTATCGTGAAGTCCGCAAGACAACGGAAAAGAAAGCTGAATGAGTATTCGCATAATCCCGCAAGATGAGCTGGGTTCGAGCGAGAAACGTACGGCGGATATGATTCCGCCGTTATTGTTCCCTCGGCTCAAAAATTTATACAACCGCCGCGCCGAGCGTCTGCGCGAGCTGGCAGAAAATAATCCGCTGGGTGATTACCTGCGCTTTGCTGCGCTTATCGCCCACGCCCAGGAAGTGGTGCTGTACGACCATCCGCTGGAGATGGATCTGACCACACGCATTAAAGAAGCAAGCGCACAGGGCAAGCCACCGCTGGATATTCACGTACTGCCGCGTGATAAGCACTGGCAAAAACTGCTGATGGCGCTGATTGCTGAACTGAAACCTGAAATGAGCGGTCCGGCGCTGGCTGTGATTGAGAATCTGGAGAAGGCATCGACCCAGGAACTGGAAGATATGGCCAACGCGCTGTTTACCTCTGATTTCTCGTCAGTCAGCAGTGATAAAGCGCCGTTTATCTGGGCCGCGTTGTCGCTCTATTGGGCACAGATGGCTAATCTGATCCCTGGCAAAGCCCGTGCAGAATATGGCGAACAACGTCAGTACTGCCCGGTTTGTGGTTCGATGCCGGTTTCCAGCATGGTGCAAATCGGCACGACTCAGGGCCTGCGTTATCTGCACTGCAACCTGTGCGAAACCGAATGGCACGTGGTGCGCGTAAAATGCAGCAACTGCGAACAGAGCGGCAAACTGCACTACTGGTCGCTGGATGACGAACAGGCTGCAATTAAAGCCGAAAGCTGTGATGACTGCGGCACTTACCTGAAGATTCTTTATCAGGAAAAAGATCCAAAAGTTGAAGCTGTGGCGGATGACCTCGCCTCTCTGGTACTGGACGCGCGAATGGAGCAAGAAGGCTACGCCCGCAGTTCCATCAACCCGTTCCTGTTCCCGGGTGAAGGGGAGTAATCTCTGACGTTTTCCGGGGGGCACAGGTCGCCCGGATTACAGTTCATAGGGTGTGACAACACCTGCTATTCCCGCAAAATCTCTCGTATTTCGCGTTACCAGTTCGCAGCCATAAATCTGTGCCGTTGCCAGAATAATGGCATCTGGCTTTTTGATTTTATATTCAAGAATGAAAAAGTCTTTTTGTCATTCCTCATGCACCTTACACGGATTCTTCAACACCTGGCGCCTCCCCCTTTTGCCTGCCTCCCTTTGCCTTACGTACCGGAAATTGCTGCCGCTCCAGATATTGCTCCACCGCTTCGCGTAAAATTGCAGATCGTGAAACTTTACGCCAGCCCCTGAGTTTGTTCAGTCTTTTAATTGCCTCTTCTGACAAATGAAGAAAAACCGTATTCATCGCCATCGTTACCACCTAACATATACTGTTAATTAATGTATGAAACTTACACTGGAAAATTAATTAACGAAAGCTGGTTTCCGCATGTGGTTTTGTTTTTTGCGAGACACTTTCCAGAAACAATGCAACAGTTACAGTTATTTTAATTATTATTAAAAAATCGTTTAGCATCGCCCATGATTGTTTATTACTCTTAATTAGGTCGGATCGCATCCACAGAAAAGCGACAACAAATAATAAGGACGAGTTATGGTGCTATGAATATATTATATTCAAGGATATTTGTTTTTTGACTGGGTCTTCATTTACATCATCAGGATAGTGTACCCGAAAAAGTCAGCGTATTTACCGCATCAGGCTTAAGATAAAATTTATCGCCCATCGCAGACCGGTCAGTGCCGCCACCAACCGGTATTTAATTAAAACGGCCGCCCTACTCTTCTTCGTTCCCGCCCTCTTCATACGGGCCAAATGGCTTCGCGGGCAGAACGATATATGTGCCTTCAAACACCGCGCCTGGCGTATCGTCGCCAAAGATTTCGACCTGCATTTGCACCCGCGCTTTACGCCCGCGCGCCAGACGGTCGAGATCGCCGCTTAACGCACCGAGGTCGGCCACCGCATGAGGTTTGCCGCTAATCGGCTTGCTGTAGCGGATATGCGCATCGGCAAGAATAATCGTTCCGCCGAGGTGGCGTTCGCGCAGCATCAGCCAGATAAGCCCCCAACCGGTGAGCGTCGCCAGAGAGAATAAACTCCCGGCAAACAACGTGTGGTGCGGATTCTGATTGCCGGTTTCCGGCATGGTGGTGATAAATTTTTGCCCGGTATATTGCTGAATGCGCACGCCCATTTTTTCGCTTAACGGGATGTGTTCATACCACGCCTGCTGGAGCTGGGCGCACCAGTCGCCGCGATGCAAAATGTCATCCAGAGTAGCGACGGGTTTAATCATCAGAAAATGGCGAATCGGCGTGGTGGTTGGGGTGGTGATCTCCCCCTGATTCACAAACCCCAACTTAGCGAAAAACTCCACCGCGTCTTCACGGGCGCTACAGGTCACGCGCTTAACGCCTTCCTGACGCGCTACCGACTCCAGGGTCATCGCCATCAGCGTGCCCAGGCCTTTGTCCTGCACGTCGGGATGAACGGCCATAAAGCGAATGGAGGCTTCGTTATCGGCATTGATATACAGCCGCCCTACTGCCACCAGATTACCCTGCTCGTCGACGACCATCTGGTGATGCGCCATCGCATCCCAGGCGTCGCGTTCAGAACCTTTCGGTTGATGCAGGGGTTTACGCAACATCTCCCAGCGGAATTGATAGTAGCGCTCTAATTCTTCTTCTGTTTGTGGAACCCGAAGGTGATACATAGCGATACTCTCTCTTGTTTCCCGTGACACACCTGGAAGCTGGCTCATACCTGCAACCAGAATGTCACGGGACCATCATTGACCAGCGATACCTGCATATTGGCAGCGAAGCGTCCTGTTTGCGTGTTCATTTCCTGCTGACGGCAGCGTTCGACGAAATAGTCATATAACGCCTCTGCGCGATCCGGTGAAGCGCCTTTGGAGAAGCTGGGGCGCATCCCCCGTTCGGTATCTGCGGCAAGGGTAAACTGGGAAACAACCAGCACACTGCCGCCCGCCTGTTGCACGTTGAGATTCATCTTGCCTTCAGCATCGCTAAAAATGCGATAGCCGAGCACACGCTCGCACAGACGGTTTGCTTTCTGTTCGTCATCATCCTTTTCGACACCCAATAACACCAAAAGTCCCGCGCCAATTTCGCCCGTCACTTCTCCCTCCACGGTGACGCTGGCTCGGGTTACGCGTTGAATTAATGCAATCATGGTTCGTCGTCTTCTTCTTGTTCAGCAGCTTGTTTAAGTTTGCGGTATTCCCCGAGAGTGACAGTAATTTCTGCACCAAGCAAGACGATACACCATGTCCAGTAGACCCAGACAAAGAGGATGGGGATCACCGCCAGCACACCGTAAATGAGCTGATATGACGGGAACATGGTGATATAAAGCGCGAAACCTTTCTTTCCTGCTTCGAACAGGAGTGCGGCGACAAACGCGCCGACAATCGCGTCGCGGTTAGGTACGCGAATGGTAGGAACAATGCTGTACAGCAGCCAGAAGGAGATCCACGACAACAACAGCGGAAAAATACGCAGCACATTGTCGATGACAGTATTGAGATCGCTCGCCCAGCGCAGGGAGAGTAGATAGGAGCTGATCGCCAGACTGGCCCCCGCCAGCAGCGGCCCCAGCGTCAGGATCATCCAGTACACAGCAAACGAATAAATTTTGGGGCGTACCCGTTTACTGCGCCAGATGGCATTCAGCGCGCTATCGATGGAGTACATCAACAATAATGCCGTGACGATCAGACCACACGCCCCGACGGCGGTCATCTTGTTGGAGTTGGCAACAAACTGTTCGATATATTGCTGGATAACATCGCCTGTGGCAGGAAGAAAGTTGGCGAAGATAAAATGACGCAACTGAATGCTGACGTCAGAAAACATGGGAAACGCGGCGAAAAGTGCAAAAACAACGGCAACCAGCGGCACTAATGAGAGCAATGACACGTAGGCAAGGTTACCTGCCAGGGTTGTCATGTTGTCCTCATTAATGCGTTGCCAGAGTAGTTTCAGCCAGGCCCATAGCGGACGGGTACGATGCCTGGCTTTTTCATGGATGGTTTTTAGCATAACACCTTCGCGAAATAGTCCGGGATGGTGGTTTTATCTTTCACCAGAATGCTGGTAATACCTAGCTGATTAGCTCCTTCTATATTATCGGCGTTATCGTCGAAAAAGACCGTCTCGTCTGGTGAAAAACCTTCTGCCCGCAAAACATGCTGGTAAATTCGCGCTTCCGGTTTGCGCATACCTAAATCTTGCGACAAGTAGATATGGTCGGCAGCGCTACGGATTTCCGGGTATTCCTCTGGCCAAAAGGTAGTATGCAGGCGGTTAGTATTGGAAAGCACCACCACGCGATGCCCCTGCTCACGCAGTTTATGCATAATGGCGATCACTTCCGGGCGTAGCGCGACAAACACCGCCTGCCAGCCGTGGGAGAACTGTTCGTAACTTAACGGTAAGGCCATCTCATGACACAGCGCCTCAGCGAACTCTTCATCACTAATTTCCCCACGCTCATGCTGATGAAACGCCTCACCCATATGAAAACTCTTCTTAAGCGACGCCAGCGGAATACGCGTTAAATCGCTCCAGGTTCCCAGCACACGGTTAAAGTCGATATCGACAATCACATTACCTAAATCAAAGATATAGAGCATTTTTGCCTCCTTTCACACCACAGGAAATTAACTGTAGCGGGAAAGGATGGGTTTGGCTATGTGGCAATAAGGGTAATCTTGTGACGCTGATTGCGAAAAAGCAGAGTAATTTCACTGACTTTTTCGCATTAGATGAATGGTTAAGATTCAGGCGTAAATTGCCAACGGGTTTCGATGACCAGCGGCTTATCTGGTGTCACAAATTCCGGCGTTAGATTTATTGCGTTAGGTGCCTGAGTAAGCGGGTTAACACAGGTGGCATCAGGCTGTTTATCAAATACAACCAGACTGTTTGCTGAAGAAGTCATGGTCATCGCGAGTTTACCTGGCCACAGTAACTTAACCTTTAACCCGTCATAAAAACCAAAGCAGTCATCCCAGGGGCCGACTTGAGGAGAGATGCGATTTCCTGTTGGCAGTTCATCACTACCCGCTTCTTCTTGCCAGTCCGCATCAAAAAGCACCTGCAACGACGCTGTACTTTGCGGAGCCAGCTTTTTCGCAAACCACGGATGCCAGCCCGCAGAGGCCGGGAATGTATCGGCATGTGAATGGATTTCCAGTTGTAAAACCAGCGCATCGTTCTCCAGCAAAAAAGTCTGAATCACTTCCCCTTGCCATGGCCACGGTGAAGCCAGAGGCATACGTAAAGTCAGGGAATCTGTTGTTTTGGCGATAATTTCCCATGTTGAATAGCACGCCATACCATGTAACGCATGTGGTGGTTTATTGGCGGGTAAAGAATAACATTGCCCACCAGCATTCAGCGTCGCGTTCCCCAATCGCCCTGCCCACGGCACCATTGGGAAACAGCCGTACTGAAAAGCTCTGCGTTGCGGCTGCCATTGGCGTAATACTTCACAACCAAATGCCTGTAATGAGGTGATCCTGGCACCATCATGCGGATAAATCTGCAGGCGAATACTGCCTTTTTCCAGCGTCACAGACTCTCCCACAGGCCCAGGCCAGGGCGCGTCAAACGCCTGTTGTAGCACCAGATAATGCTCGTTATTCCGTTCAGTTTTCATGAGATTGTTCCCTGATGTAGCGGTAAGAAGCGGTTTCTTGTTCATCGGTCGGCTCAATCAGCCAGACGCAAACAAAGGAAAGAACTGAGACAGCAAATAAAAACAGAGCGACATACCACGGTTTTCCCCCTCCCAGCGCCAGCAAACTTGAGGCGATAAGGGGGCTTAGTCCGCCAAGTATTGCGGAAAATTGATAGGCAAAAGAAAGACCGGTATATCGTACTTTGGTGCCGAACATGCGGGTGAAAAGTGTCGGCTGCACGGCAAACATCATCGTCGGGCCTAAGTTATAGCCGAGGATCATACTGCACCAGATGATGAGCGTACTTTTACTATCCAGTAATAAGAAGAAAGGAAACGCGAACAGGACACAAAATCCCGCACCTGACAAATACAGACATTTTTGACCTATACGGTCTGATAACCACCCGACCAACGGACAACTGAAAATACCGATCGCCGAGGCAATCAACATGCCCGTCAGAGGAATATCTCGCGATAATGCTAATTGGCTGGAAATATAAACGATACCAAAGGCGTTAATAATATTGGAGGAGACACTCTCTGCCAGCCTCGCGCCCAGCGCTAATAAAATATTTCGCGGATGTTTTTTGAATAATTCAATCAACGGAGGAACGGACTTTTCTTTATTATTCGTCGTTTTTTGCTTTTGAAAATCCAGTGTCTCCTCAGTATGCAGGCGGATAAATAACCCAACGATCAACATCACCGCAGAAAGCCAGAACGGAATACGCCATCCCCAGGAGAGAAACTGTTCCTGAGTCAGTAAATGGTTACAGAGCGCAAAAATACCGGTTGCCAGCATAATCCCCACTGATGCAGCCGTTTGTGGGAGCGAACCTAAAAAACCGCGCCGGGATTCGGGCGCAGATTCAATGGTCATCAATGCCGCTCCGCCATACTCGCCACCAAGACCAAAGCCCTGAATTAAGCGCAGCGCCATTAATATGAGCGGTGCCCAGATCCCAATTTCCTGATACGTCGGAATAAAACCAATCAAAAATGTGGAGCAACCGACAATAGCCAGTGTCCAGATAAGCGTTATTTTTCGCCCAATTTTATCGCCAAAATGGCCAAAGACGATGCCACCTAAGGGACGAGTCAAAAAACCGACACCAAAGGTAGCAAAGGCGGCTATAAGACCTATAAAAGGATCGCTGTTCGGGAAAAAAAGCGGAGCAAATACCAGCCCTGCTGCCGTGCCAAAAATAAAGAAGTCATACCATTCCATCAACGCGCCCGCGAAACTGCCCATTACGACACGTCTCATGGCTTTACCGGAAAGTCCTTCTTGCGGTGTAGGTAACGTTTCAGACATCATTTTCCTCTCCTGGTCGGCGAGAAATTGGGGAATAACCCACTACAAAGTGGGCAGTCTGATAAATACGCGCATCGACCTGATGCCGATACGCGTTATGTTTATTTGTTCAATTCCGCCAGAACTTCCGCGTCTTCGGCATCCACATTCGCCCCCAACGGTTCCCAATTAATCAATACGCAGGTCAGGAATCCCAGGAATGGCACAATTGCCAACCAGTAAAACGCTTCAGTTTTCAACGCACCCCACAGCATCGGCCAGAAAATAAGCCCGGCAATCGCACCGGTGCGCATAATCGCACGGGCAAATCCCACCCCAGTAGGGCGAATAGCAGGAGGATATGAGAGTGTGGCAATGGTCATGCCCAACCCACCAGGCCCCGCTGAATGGAAGAAAATAATTGATCCCAACAACCCTAAAGACAGCCAGGGATTAGTCGTCGCCAGTGCGCCTAACGACAGCAATGCTAAGGTCACAACGGCAAATCCATACATGGACTGTCGGCGGGTGCCTAATCGTTGGAGAATAAACGAGCCGATCATCCCGCCGGTTACCCCACAAAGGGCATTCACGACGGCAGAACCCGTCAACGCGCCAGTAAGCCCGCCACTTATTATTCCCGCCAGGGTAAGAGGAAGATAAACACCTACAGCGTTATATTGCCACGCCTGCATGGTTGCCACGACACAGCCGAGGATGGTGCGTTTGCGGTAACGATCATTAAATAAGATGCCATATCCACCTCTGTATTTATTCTCTACCTTTTCCGCGGATCTGGCTTCTGCTGTACCCGGTGTCGCAACGCGAGCCTGAACACCGTAACGTTTTCCCAGGATGTCGCATGCTTCCTGGTAACGCCCGACGCGTGCGGCCCACATTGCGGATTCACCGATAAAGACGTAACGCAAAATCATGAAGATGACTGCGAAAATAGCCCCGATGAATATTCCGTAACGCCACAACTGTTCTTCAGCAATACCAGACAGAAGCAGAGGCAAAAGCACCAGATAGACAACGGTAGTTGAAACATACCAGGCCATTTGCCAGAGATTGACCGACGTTCCGGTTTTCTTCGACGTTGAACCACGAAGCTCTGCCACGGCATTGGTTGCCAAAGGGAAGTCGATGCCTAAGCCAAAGCCCATGATGACGCGACACACCAGCACCCACCAGATACTGGGCGCAATAGCCACCGCAGCAGCACCGATGGTGCATAACCCCATGCCAATAATAAATGCTCGCTTTTGCCCAAAGCGATTGATGACCCGATTCGCTAATAAACCACCTATTAATGCGGCGATTAATACTGAAGCATTAACGGTTGCGGCAAGCCCAGGAGAAATACCAAATTGAGCGGCAATATATTTATTACCAAACCCCACCATCGCCGCCTGATAGGCATCAATCAATATGCCGCCCAAAGCAATAAAAATAACGCCGATACTGGTGTTGATCGCAGAGTTCTTATTAACAATATCAATTACGTCCTGTGGACGACTAATTGAATAAATTGCAGGACTGGTGATTTGACTCATCGCAGTGTCCTTTTTAATTGTTGTAGGGTGGCGCTGACGTAGCGCAGCGCCAGACAGAGATTTAGAAAATCATTCCGGCGCAAATTGCAGCATGACTTTTATGGAGTCATTTTGCTGCGCGCGTTCGAATGCTGCCGCTGCGTCATCAATGGCAAATAAATCGGTAACCAGCTCACTGGTATCAAACCGCCCATCCGCCAGCCATTCGATAACGGCATCGAAATCTTCAGGGATGTACATGCCAGAGTTGAGCAAGTCACGCTCGAAACGTTGCATCATCGGTAGTGGTATTTCACGCGGCCCACTCGGTACGCCCATACACACAACGGTGCCTCCGGCATACACACGGGTACAGGCATCATTAAGCGTGGCCTGCGCTGCAACGACATCAATCGCTCCCGTAAATCGCACATCTGCGGCCAGTTCTCCCGGTGCCCAAACCTCTGCAGCACCCAATTTTAACGCCAGTGCACGTTTGGCCGCGTCAGGTTCAATCACGGTAATCTTTCCTGCCCCCATAATGCGCAGTGCCTGCACAATGGATAAGCCAATTGTTCCAGCACCAATCACCAGTACGCTCTCCAGAGAAGCCTTCGGCATTCGGTTAACACAGTGACGAGCACACGCTGCCGGTTCGGCAAAGGCCAACACTTTTAGCGGTAAAGAGGCTGGTGCGACATGGCAATTACGCGCAGGAACAATGTGCTGTGAGCGAGCAAAGCCCGGCGCGCGAAAACCGGCAACCTGCGGTGGTTCACAAAGATTAAAACGCCCTGCTTTGCAGGCCCGGCATTCCATGCAAGCCATGATGGGATCGACAACCACATGATCGCCCGGCTGTACATGTTTGACGTCGCTACCCACTTCCGTAACACGCGCTGCAATTTCATGACCGGGAACGACTGGCGGTTTGGCAAACGGATGACCGCCTTTCAAAACATGCAGATCCGATCCGCATATCCCGTAGAACACAGGCGCAATCCGTACTTCGTGCGGTTTAAGTTGCTGGTGTGGTACTTCAACATATTGAGTGGTGACTTTCCCAATATCTGAAAATAAAACCTGGGTAATTTTATCCATCATTATTCTCCAGAATCGTTATCCATAGGGAATTAGCGTTGCGCGATACCTTCATCGACAATTTCAGCCAATCGTTGTAAGCGTGGAACGGAGACATCGCGCAGCATAGTTTGTGGATCTTGTGCACCAACAACCGACGCCCAAACCGCTCGTCCTGCCAGGAAGCCAGACGCGCCGCTTTTCATCGCAATACTTACCGCGCGTCCAAAAATATCGGCATCGACGCCAGAAGAAAGAATTACCCACGGCATCTTCATCTGATCGTTAAGTTTCTGGCAGGCGGAAAGTAAGGTTTTTTCATCGCCTTTGCCTCCTAATGGCATCTCGGCTTTGTAAAGATCAGCCTCTGTTCCACCAAGCTCTGCGGCGGCGGCAACAATGGCGCTTTCACGATCAAAGTCCCAACCACGACGAGGTGGACGCACCACAGGCTCAATAATGCTGACCAGCCCGGCACTACGGCAGCGACGAACAAACTTATCGACCATTGCCAGACGTTCCTCTGCAGGTTCATCTTCACGCCAGAGCACAAGTAATTTCATCGCCTTAGCCCCCATTTCACGGGCTTTATGCGGGTCGACGGACATATCTATTTCAACGCTATCAACCGGGATGCCATTACCTGGGATAAAAAGATCGGCAGCGACAATCAGACCGCAAGAATTAGCAACAGCGCCCTGCTCGACAATTTGATCAAGACAAAATTGTTTATCCGCCAGAACGGCAGAAGCATAAGGAGAAAGGATGCGGGTCGCGGCGACTTTAAAATCGGTGAGTACACTGTCGGAGACGGGTTTTGGCTGTCCTGCTGCCGCAAACATCAGACGCATAGCTTCACGCTGATCGACAGCTAACATGGCAAATCCACCACCTGGGCGGGAGATATCTTTCAGCGTAAATGGGGTGAAGTGGGATGACATAGAAACTCCTGTTAATAGATAAAATTAAAGACCAGCCTGCTGACGAACCTGATTTAGCAGGGCGCTCCAGTCCTGCCGCCCTTTACCGTCTTGACTTGCTGCGGCGTAATAACTTTCTGCTGCAATCCCCATATTGAGCGGCGCCCCCGTCTCCTGAGCGACATCAACAGCAATACGCAGATCTTTCAACGCCAGATCCACCATGAAGGCGGGAGAAAGATCGCCTTTCAGCACTTTGCCAGGCCAGGTGGTCGTAAAATGCCCTTTCCCTGCTGCCGTACCACTCATCACCTTAATTGCGATATCAAGATTTAATCCCAGTGACTCACATAACACAGCGGCTTCGGAGGACAGCGCATTAAGCGCAATGCTCATATAGTTGTTAATTAGCTTCACGCGGATCCCCATTCCCGGGCCGCCAGCTTCGACCAGCTCATTACCCATGCACATGAGAATCGGGCGTGCGCGCACAATCTGCTCATCAGTGCCACCCGCTAAAATCAGCAATGTGCCATCAATCGCATTCACAGACGTTCTGCCCACGGGGGCGTCCATCATACTGATGCCTTTTTCTTGTAATTCCCGTATTAATGCATCGGTCTGTAAGGGATGAATAGTCGACATATCAATCAATAACGCGTCAGATGAAACAGTTTCACAGACACCTTTTTCCCCCAACAACACCTGCCGAACAATGTCACCATTGGGAAGCATAGTGATGATAAATTCAGCGCCTACTGCCGCTTCCGCTGGGGTTTGTGCCGCAGTGGCTCCCTGCGTGACTAGCGCATCGACAGCCTGTGTATTGACATCAAATACCTGCAATAAATGCCCTTTTTGCAATAGATTGTTAGCCATTGGGCTACCCATCTGCCCCAGCCCGAGAAATGCAATGGTTGCCATGAACGCTCTCCTGTCTGACATTGACAAAATAATGACAATTGAAAATTCGTTTTCGTCTGTTTTTGAGCACATTTGTAATTTATGTTCAAAAACACGACACACATCACTAATTTGATCATTTGTGTCATTTAAATTGACCAAAGACGACAAAATTAAACAGGACAAGACAAATATGACCAGAATTGCATGTGTAGGTATCACTGTTCAGGACAGGATTTATTCTTTGCCCTGTCTGCCAGAGGGCGGCGGGAAATATCAGGCAAATCATTATCTTGAGATTGGTGGTGGCCCGGCGGCAACAGCCGCTGTTGCAATAGCAAAACTCGGCGTGGAGGTTGATTTCATTGGTCGCGTCGGCGATGACAGTTGTGGAAATACCTTACTTGCAGAACTTGAGAGTTGGGGCGTCAATACGGCATTTTGCCGCCGATATCTTAATGCCCGTTCGTCGCAATCAGCGATCCTCGTTGATCAGC
Source organism: Escherichia sp. TW09308 (assembly GCF_000208565.1). NCBI lineage: Bacteria > Pseudomonadati > Pseudomonadota > Gammaproteobacteria > Enterobacterales > Enterobacteriaceae > Escherichia > Escherichia sp. TW09308. The sequence continues at coordinate 1,061,920 of NZ_AEME01000001.1, forward strand.
ATGGCGAACGGATTATCGTTAATTATCCAAGCCCCGATCTCGATACAGATGCCGAATGGTTAGAAGCGATCGATTTCTCTCGTTATGATCTGGTTCTGGCCGATGTTCGCTGGCATAGCGGCACTGAAAAAGCATTCTCGCAAGCGCGCCTTGCGGGCGTGACAACGCTTTTAGACGCCGATATGACACCGCAGGATATTTCTCCACTTGTCGCGCTTGCCGACCATGCTGTGTTCTCAACGCCAGGGCTGAAACGCATGACCGGCCTTCAGTCACCTGAAGAAGGCTTGTACCAGGCAGCCACACAAACAGCAGGTAAAGTGTATGTCACGCTGGGTTCTGAAGGATCGTTGTGGATTGAAGGTGATCATTTGTGTCAACAGGAGGCATTTTCTGTCAATGTGGTTGATACCACTGGAGCAGGCGATGTTTTTCACGGCGCACTCGCGGTAGCGTTAGCAGAAAAAATGCCCACAAAAGAGGCTATTCGTTTTGCCAGTGCGGTTGCCGCGATGAAATGTACCCAGGCTGGCGGTCGAGCTGGCATTCCTAATCGTGAGCAAACCGAATCATTTTTGTCACTTTATGCGTAAAATGGTAAACATCTACCGAGGAGGGGCAAGGGAGTATTCATGAGTATCATCGAAGTGACAGGTAATCCACGCCATGACCAACTCGTTCATCTAATCGCAGAACGCGGTTATATGAATATTGAAGAACTGGCACAACTGCTGGATGTTTCAACGCAAACCGTGCGCCGGGATATCCGAAAACTAAGCGAGCAGGGGTTGATCACCCGTCATCATGGAGGGGCTGGGCGCGTCTCCAGCGTCATGAATACCGCTTTTGAGCAACGGGAACTTTCGCTCACCGCCGAGAAACGGGCGATCGCTGAGGCGGTCGCTGATTACCTTCCCGAACGCTGTACCGTCTTTATCACCATCGGTACTACGGTCGAAGCCGTTGCCAGGGCATTACTCAACCGCCGTGATTTACGCATTATCACTAACAGCCTACGTGTGGCACAGATTCTTTATAAGAATCAGGATATTGAAGTGATGGTGCCGGGAGGCACTTTACGCGCCCATAACGGCGGGATCATCGGCCCCGGAGCTGTGGATTTTATTGAAGGTTTCCGCGCAGACTATTTAATCACCAGTATTGGTGCCATTGAGCATGATGGCACCCTGCTGGAATTTGATGTCAATGAAGCGTTAGTCGCGAGAACGATGATTAAACATGCGCGGAATACATTGCTAGTGGCAGATCATACTAAGTTTGCCGCGTCTGCTGCCGTTTCAATTGGCAATGCACGAAATGTCAGAGCATTTTTTACTGATGCTCCACCGCCCAATTCTTTCTGCCAGTTATTAAGCGAAGAGAATGTCGAACTGGTGGTTGCCGAGCAAGAAGTATCCTGAAATTGAAATTTCGAAAAATACGCTGGAGATTTCAGCGGATTTTGTTTTGCCGGATGCGATGGTTGATACGGTTTTCATTGGCCGGATTAAACACATCCGGCCATTAATTAAGCTTCAGCCGCCAGCATCTCTTTCTTACATTGGCTAATACGCTTAACCAGCATTACGGAAACCACCGCACCACAGAATGCGAAGCAGGCCATAATGCCAAACACGATTTTGTAGCCAATAATCCCCGGATTTAAATCCAGAATGTAGCCATACAGACTGAAGCAGAACATCGCCGGGGCGTAACCAATAAAGCTACCCAACGCCATCGCCGCGCCTGTTTTATTTTCAGCAATTTTTGCTTCGCCGATAGGTGCAAAAAATACGGCTCGCTGTGTAAAGACTATCGCACCAAAGCCCAGCGTACATGCCATCCCTAAATATACCGGCATACTTTCGTGCGGCAGCATAATCAACATTATGAGTGCCGCGGTGCTGATGATAAAGGTGTAGCACAGATATTTACTCGGTGATTTCAGGATCTTATCTGAAATCATGCCGCCAATAGGCCCACCGATCATCTTCAGACAATATTGATTTATGATGCCGTAAGCCCCCACCAGCGCAACGGGCAGCAGATAGATGTTTTTCAGGAATGGGATGAAGAACGTCAGGCCACAGTAAACCGCGTAAACGAAGAAGACGTTGAAAGCGATAAGCCAGATTGTTTTGTCTTTCAGCACCGAGCTCATACTGGTATTTTGCGATGCTTCGTCTTCTTTTTTCACCTCAACGGAAGGTGCCTCTTCTTTGTCATTCAGTACAAAGAAAATGATAATGCCCACGGCAATCACAATAAGGGAATAAAACCAGATACCCGCTTTAAAGCCCAATAAGCCACTACCAAACCAGGTAAATACTGCCAGCGCAGAAAATGCCACCACGGTATCGACAATGCCACGTCCTGTTTCGAAGAAACCAAACAACCGGCCTTGTTGTTCGCTATTGCCCAGCCGACTTACCGACTTGAGCAAAACAGGCCAGTTCATCATGTCGCAAGTAACGCCAAATAGCGCCCAGACAAAGAGGATGCCCCAATACCCCGGCATTGTCGTCAAATAAACTCCCAGTAATCCCGTAGCAATGAGTGAGAATGACATGGTGTATCTGCGCGGTAGTTTATCGGCAAAATAAATAGACAGAAAAAAACCCACTGTCGTGACAAATGAGTTTACTGACATGGCATTACCAATTTGGCCATTGGTCAAATTGAAATACTCCTGCATCGGGATATAAAACGCATCTTTTAACGACGGTAATTTATAAATTGTACCGCCACACAGTGTTAATAGACTAAATAACGCCCATTTCTTTTTTGTGAGCATAACATCCCCTAAGCGATTTTTAAAATCACTGTTTTAAAGGCAATAAGATACCGACCATTCTTATAGAATGGTTTTTATTAACTGCGGATGAGTTAAAACTTATTAGTGGTTCAGAAGATGGCTTGCCTCTTGCTTGATTTGTTGTAGTACGTTACGCACATGATATATCTGATTAATTGCATCTTCTTTTTCTTTACGTAACCGCGCATCCAGCAAATGCTTTTCTGGCAATGGTGTTTCACTCATCTGGCGATATGGGATCCACGGATTATCATCTTCGTCTTCAAAGCGGAACGCCGGAGCATAATAATCAACCTCTTCTTCCAGGCCATATGCCGTCACCTGCGGTTCATCATCACCCAGGCAGATAAGGTGCGTTAATAACTCTTTGAACGGCATATCTCCCTGACCTGAAATACAGGCTTTATGCCCCAGACCACTCTGTTCTTTAACGATCAATGCATCTTTGATATGCACCTGAGTAATATGCGGTGCCATCGTTTTTAAGGCGTCCATGGGATGCTCATTTGCATTGATCATGTTCGCAAAATCAAACAGTAAGGAAAGAGACTCCATCTCACTTTCTTTGACCAACGATACCAGCTCATGGCTTTTCAAATCTTCATGCTGTTCGATCGTAAAGGTCAGGCCGCTGTCCTGATACGCTTCCCGCACATAAGCAATATCGTTAGCGATGATCGATAATACATCGCGCAAATTACCTTCATAACGCGGATAAAAACGCACGGACGATGCCCCGGTTTTCAGTGCGATGGCGACGGCTTCGTCAATAGATGCTTTATCTGAGGCACTGGTTTCAATATGAATATCAAGGTTCAGACGGCGAGCTTTATCGCCAAAGGCAGAGAGTTCTTTATCTGCCATATTACCCAGAGAAAAACGTTCTCCATCCAGAACATGAATTTTGACGCCTCGCAGATTATTTTCACTCGCTATATCAAGTAAATCAGTCGGCAATACTCTTTCCAGCCGCATATTTAAATGAAAAGCATAGGCATGTAAATAAAGAGGAAGAGTATCGACACGTTGTAGAATCTTTCTTGCGTTATTTATTGTCACCATAAAACACCTACAGATTAATGATGAGGTCTACAGCCTCAAATCGCCAATATTCAATATCTATCTGGACAATATTCCCTTGCTGGTCGGCGCGATGTTTTTCAATTAAGATCGCTGGCATACCCGCAGAACCGCCAAGATATTTGCTGATATCGCCAGGCATTCTGACGGGTTTGAAAATCAATTTTTTTACTACCGTCTCTTTTTGGTAGCATTTTTCCCAGACTGAAGAAAATGAATGGTTTTCAAGTTGCTCAATAAAACCAGGGGCAACTTCAGGATTAATATACGTCTCGTGATAGAAAACTTTATGCCCTTCCAGCGCCCCCCAACCGGTAATGCGATAGAGTTCGGTTGACGGCGTTACTGTAATCAGTGGCATGAGCGTCTCGGGAATATCGCTGATACGACTTTTCTCGGTAAATCCCCAGGAAGGTTCCCGCCCTTGTTCAATTGCAGCCCGTTGAAAGCTAGCCGACAGTTCCGGGCTGTAATTAAAACGCGGCTGAGTAACGAACCAACCTTTACGATCCTTACGGAAGATTTTGGATTCTGCCTCGAGGTTCAGCAACGCCTGGCGCAGCGTCATACGTTTAATACCCAGCAACTCTCCCAACTCTCTTTCTGAAGGGAGTTTTCCACCCGGCGTGGTAATGCCATCTTTTAACCACCGATCCAGTTTCTCTTTTGCATTTTCTACGGTGGATTGGTTTCCGGCCATTGTTTAATCCTTTTGGTTTAAACCAGATGAAGCATCTTACGCTTACGCCAAAAAAGAAAGCAATTAACGGCGTGTGACTTTGCAGATAATTGTGACAAAGCTCTCTATTGCTGTAGTCACAGACTTACAAGGGAGATACTCGCACTGGTGAGAACTTACAACAGGCAAAAAAAAACCTGCCATCGCTGGCAGGTTTTTCACGACTAAAAAGAGAAATTAATCTTCTTTCGGACCACGGTTAGCGCGGCGACGATCGTTTTCCGTCAGGTGACGTTTACGAATACGGATAGAGGTCGGAGTGACTTCTACCAGTTCGTCATCATCGATGAACTCCAGTGCTTGTTCCAGAGTCATGCGGATAGGCGGAACCAGAACAACGGCTTCATCAGTACCGGAAGCACGCATGTTGGTCAGTTTCTTACCGGTCAGGCAGTTTACAGTCAGGTCGTTAGAGCGGCTGTGAATACCGATAATCTGACCTTCATAAACTTCTGCACCGTGACCGAGGAACAGCTTACCGCGATCCTGCAGACCGAACAGCGCGAACGCTACCGCTTTACCCTGACCGTTAGAGATCAGTACGCCGTTCTGACGCTGACCCACTTCACCCGGACGCACATCGTCGTAGTGGCTGAAGGTGGAGTACAGCAGACCAGTACCGGAAGTCATGGTCATGAACTCTGAACGGAAGCCAATCAGACCACGGCTTGGGATCACGTAGTCGAGACGTACGCGGCCTTTACCGTCTGGATTCATGTTTTTCAGCTCGCCTTTACGTTCGCCCAGCGCCTGCATTACAGAACCCTGATGCTGTTCTTCAACGTCCAGAGTCACGTTTTCGAACGGCTCTTGTTTACGACCGTCGATTTCACGGAAGATGACTTTCGGACGGGATACCGCCAGTTCGAAACCTTCACGACGCATGTTTTCGATAAGAACAGACAGGTGCAGTTCGCCACGACCAGAAACGCGGAACGCATCGGCGTCTTCGGTTTCTTCTACGCGCAGCGCAACGTTGTGTACCAGTTCTTTGTTCAGACGATCCAGAATCTGACGAGACGTTACGAACTTACCTTCTTTACCGCAGAACGGAGAGGTGTTAACGCAGAAGAACATAGAAACGGTCGGCTCATCAACGGAGAGTGCCGGCAGCGCTTCAACGTTTTGCGTGTCGCAAACGGTGTCAGAAATGTTCAGTTCACCAAGGCCAGTGATTGCCACGATATCGCCAGCTTCCGCCAGATCGGTTTCGATACGTTCCAGACCAAGGTGGCCCAGCACTTTACCGACTTTCGCGTTACGGGTTTTGCCTTCACTATCGATGATAGTAACCTGCTGGTTCGGCTTCACTTTACCGCGCTTGATGCGACCAATGCCGATAACACCAACATAGCTGTTGTAATCGAGCTGAGAAATCTGCATCTGGAACGGACCGTCAAGGTCTACGTCCGGTGCAGGAACGTGGTCGATAATCGCCTGATACAGCGGGGTCATGTCTTCCGCCATATTTTCGTGGTCCAGACCCGCGATACCGTTCAGCGCAGAAGCATAAACGATCGGGAAGTCCAGTTGCTCGTCGGTCGCATCGAGGTTAACGAACAGGTCGAATACCTGATCAACAACCCAGTCAGGACGCGCGCCAGGGCGGTCAACTTTGTTGATTACCACAATCGGCTTCAGGCCGTAAGCAAACGCTTTTTTGGTTACGAAGCGCGTTTGCGGCATCGGGCCGTCAAATGCGTCAACCACCAGCAGCACTGAATCTACCATGGACATTACACGTTCAACTTCACCACCGAAGTCGGCGTGCCCCGGGGTATCAACGATGTTGATACGGTAATCATTCCATTTGATAGCGGTGTTTTTCGCGAGGATGGTAATCCCACGCTCTTTCTCCAAATCGTTGGAGTCCATCACGCGCTCTTGGGTTTCGGCACGAGAGTCGAACGTACCGGATTGTTGGAGCAGCTTATCTACCAGGGTGGTTTTACCATGGTCGACGTGCGCGATGATGGCGATGTTACGCAATTTTTCGATCACAACTTTGCCTCAGGCATTAGAAATAGCGCGTTATTGTACACGGATTAATCGCACTACAAAACAGGATCACAAACATCCTCCGCAAACAAGTATTGCAGAGTCCCTTTGTGATCGCTTTCACGGAGCATAAAAAGGGTTATCCAAAGGTCATTGCACCAACATGGTGCTTAATGTTTCCATTGAAGCACTATATTGGTGCAACATTCGCATCATGGTGCAGCCCTTTTGCACGATGGTAAGCATGATAACGCCTTTTAGGGGCAATTTAAAAGTTGGCACAGATTTCGCTTTATCTTTTTTACGGCGACACGGCCCAATTAATTGCAGATTTCGTTACCACGACGACAATGACCAATCCAGGAGAGTTAAAGTATGTCCGCTGAACACGTACTGACGATGCTGAACGAGCACGAAGTGAAGTTTGTTGATTTGCGCTTCACCGACACCAAAGGTAAAGAACAGCACGTCACTATCCCTGCTCATCAGGTGAATGCTGAATTCTTCGAAGAAGGCAAAATGTTTGACGGCTCCTCGATTGGCGGCTGGAAAGGCATTAACGAATCCGACATGGTGCTGATGCCAGACGCATCCACCGCAGTGATTGACCCGTTCTTCGCGGACTCTACCCTGATTATCCGTTGCGATATCCTCGAACCAGGCACTCTGCAAGGCTATGACCGTGACCCACGCTCTATTGCTAAGCGCGCTGAAGATTACCTGCGTTCCACTGGCATTGCCGACACTGTACTGTTCGGGCCAGAGCCAGAATTCTTCCTGTTCGATGATATTCGTTTCGGCTCTTCTATCTCCGGTTCTCACGTCGCTATCGACGATATCGAAGGCGCATGGAACTCTTCCACCCAATATGAAGGTGGTAACAAAGGTCACCGTCCTGCAGTGAAAGGCGGTTACTTCCCGGTTCCGCCGGTAGACTCTGCTCAGGACATCCGTTCTGAAATGTGTCTGGTAATGGAGCAGATGGGCCTGGTGGTTGAAGCACATCACCACGAAGTGGCAACCGCAGGTCAGAACGAAGTGGCAACCCGCTTCAATACCATGACCAAAAAAGCCGACGAAATTCAGATCTACAAATATGTCGTCCACAACGTGGCGCATCGTTTCGGTAAAACGGCGACCTTTATGCCGAAACCGATGTTCGGTGATAACGGCTCCGGTATGCACTGCCACATGTCACTGTCTAAAAACGGTGTCAACCTGTTCGCAGGCGACAAATACGCTGGTCTGTCTGAGCAGGCGTTGTACTACATTGGCGGTGTAATCAAACACGCGAAAGCGATTAACGCGCTGGCAAACCCGACCACCAACTCTTACAAGCGACTGGTTCCGGGCTACGAAGCACCGGTAATGCTGGCTTACTCTGCGCGTAACCGGTCTGCATCTATCCGTATTCCGGTGGTATCTTCTCCGAAAGCGCGTCGTATCGAAGTGCGTTTCCCGGACCCGGCAGCTAACCCGTACCTGTGCTTTGCTGCCCTGCTGATGGCGGGTCTGGATGGCATCAAGAACAAGATCCACCCGGGCGAAGCAATGGACAAAAACCTGTATGACCTGCCGCCAGAAGAAGCGAAAGAGATCCCGCAGGTTGCAGGCTCTCTGGAAGAAGCACTGAACGAGCTGGATCTGGACCGCGAATTCCTGAAAGCCGGTGGCGTGTTCACTGATGAAGCGATCGATGCGTACATCGCTCTGCGTCGCGAAGAAGATGACCGCGTACGTATGACTCCGCACCCGGTAGAGTTTGAGCTGTACTACAGCGTCTAATAGTTGAAGTAGTCATACCCGGCGCACAAACGCCGGGGTTTTAGTTGCCGTGGAAATTTCAGCCCATCTCTGCATGGGCTTTTTTCTCCGTAACTTCTCTGATGCTTCGCGCTTTTTATCCGTAAAAAGCTATAATGCACTAAAATGGTGCAACCTGTTCAGGAGACTGCTTTATGGCAACAGGCACGCAGCCCGATGCTGGGCAGATCCTCAACTCTCTGATTAACAGTATTTTGTTAATTGACGACAACCTGGCGATCCATTACGCCAACCCCGCCGCGCAACAACTGCTCGCCCAAAGTTCCCGTAAATTGTTTGGTACGCCGTTACCGGAACTGTTGAGCTACTTCTCGCTAAATATCGGTCTGATGCAAGAAAGTCTGGAGGCGGGGCAAGGTTTTACCGATAACGAAGTGACGCTGGTGATTGACGGGCGCTCGCATATTCTTTCTGTGACGGCCCTGCGTATGCCGGACGGCATGATCCTGCTGGAGATGACACCGATGGATAACCAGCGTCGCTTAAGCCAGGAGCAGCTACAGCACGCCCAGCAAGTTGCTGCCCGCGATTTGGTCCGCGGCCTGGCACATGAGATCAAAAATCCACTTGGCGGCTTACGAGGTGCGGCGCAGTTACTCAGCAAAGCGTTGCCCGATCCGTCTCTGCAGGAATATACCAAAGTGATTATCGAGCAGGCGGACAGACTGCGAAATCTGGTCGACCGTCTGTTGGGGCCGCAACTACCAGGCACACACGTCACCGAAAGCATTCACAAAGTGGCAGAGCGCGTGGTGACGCTGGTGTCGATGGAATTACCGAACAATGTACGGTTGATTCGTGATTACGACCCCAGCCTGCCAGAACTGGCGCACGATCCGGATCAGATTGAGCAAGTACTGCTGAATATTGTGCGCAATGCGTTACAAGCGCTGGGGCCGGAGGGCGGTGAAATTATTCTGCGTACCCGCACCGCGTTTCAACTGACCTTGCATGGCGAACGCTATCGGCTGGCAGCACGAATTGATGTGGAAGATAACGGGCCTGGTATTCCGCCCCATTTGCAGGATACGCTGTTTTATCCGATGGTCAGCGGTCGCGAAGGCGGCACCGGGCTTGGTTTATCCATCGCCCGTAACTTGATTGATCAGCATTCAGGCAAAATTGAATTTACCAGTTGGCCGGGTCATACCGAGTTCTCGGTTTACCTGCCTATCAGGAAATAAAGGTGACGTTTATGCAACGAGGGATAGTCTGGGTAGTCGATGACGATAGTTCCATCCGTTGGGTGCTTGAACGTGCGCTCGCTGGAGCGGGTTTAACCTGCACGGCATTTGAGAACGGTGCCGAAGTGCTGGAGGCGCTGGCAAGCAAAACGCCGGATGTACTGCTTTCAGATATCCGTATGCCCGGAATGGACGGGCTGGCGTTGCTCAAGCAAATTAAACAGCGTCATCCGATGCTTCCGGTCATCATTATGACCGCACATTCCGATCTGGATGCCGCCGTTAGCGCCTATCAACAAGGGGCGTTTGATTATCTGCCCAAACCGTTTGATATCGACGAAGCCGTGGCGCTGGTTGAGCGAGCCATCAGCCATTACCAGGAACAGCAGCAACCGCGCAATATTCAGCTTAACGGACCAACAACCGATATTATTGGCGAAGCGCCTGCCATGCAGGATGTGTTCCGTATTATTGGCCGTCTCTCACGTTCTTCTATTAGCGTGTTGATCAATGGCGAATCCGGCACAGGTAAAGAGCTGGTCGCTCATGCCCTGCATCGCCATAGCCCGCGCGCCAAAGCGCCGTTTATCGCGCTGAATATGGCGGCTATCCCGAAAGATTTGATCGAATCAGAACTGTTTGGTCACGAGAAAGGCGCGTTTACCGGTGCCAATACCGTTCGCCAGGGCCGTTTTGAACAGGCCGATGGGGGCACGTTATTCCTTGATGAAATTGGCGATATGCCGCTGGATGTGCAGACACGGTTACTGCGCGTGCTGGCAGACGGTCAGTTTTACCGCGTTGGCGGCTATGCGCCGGTGAAAGTGGATGTGCGTATTATCGCTGCGACTCACCAGAACCTGGAACTGCGTGTGCAGGAAGGCAAGTTCCGTGAGGATCTGTTCCACCGCCTGAACGTTATCCGTGTTCATCTGCCGCCACTGCGCGAGCGTCGGGAGGATATTCCCCGTCTGGCACGTCATTTTCTGCAAGTTGCCGCGCGTGAGCTGGGTGTAGAAGCGAAGTTACTGCACCCGGAGACAGAAGCCGCCCTGACGCGTCTTGCATGGCCGGGGAACGTGCGTCAGCTAGAAAATACCTGCCGCTGGCTAACGGTGATGGCCGCCGGACAGGAAGTGTTGATTCAGGATTTGCCTGGCGAACTGTTTGAATCAACCGTAGCGGAAAGCCTTTCCACAATGCAGCCGGACAGTTGGGCAACGCTGTTAGCGCAATGGGCCGATCGGGCGCTGCGTTCCGGTCATCAAAACTTACTTTCTGAAGCGCAACCTGAGCTGGAGCGGACATTGCTGACCACCGCGTTGCGACATACGCAGGGGCATAAACAAGAAGCGGCGAGACTGCTTGGTTGGGGACGTAACACACTGACACGTAAGTTAAAAGAGTTGGGAATGGAGTGACTCAGGCTTGCTGTGTAAAGATTGATTATTGAGCGCAAATTGCTGTTATTTTGCGCTTTACTGTTCCGATAAGTTCAGTATGATCTTGCCCGGAAAACGGGGAGAGTCATTATGTTAGAATCAATAATTAATCTGCTATCGAGTGGCGCAGTTAGCAGCCACGCGCCGCAAACTGCCGTTGCTGCCGTGCTGTGTGCCGCGATGATTGGGCTGTTTAGCTGAAACTCGTTGTTCATGCCGGATGCGGCGTGAACGCTTTATCCGGCATACAAAAACAGGTTTTGTTGGCCTGATAAGCGTAGCGCATCAGGCAGTTTTGTTCTCAGTCAATTGATGGCGCTTTCGTTTATCACCGTTGTAAACGAAGCGCCATTCAACTAAATCACCCGCGAGAACTGCTGCATTCGCGCTTTCTGGCGCAAATAAGTATCAAAGCACATGCAAATGTTGCGGATCAGCAAACGACCTTTCGCTGTCACCTGAATTCCCTTCTCATCGACATCCACCAGCCCGTCTTTTGCTAATGGGGCGAGCAGCTTGAGGTCTTCCGCAAAATAATCAGCGAAGTTTAAATCCCACTGCTGTTCAACGGGGGCGTAATCCAGACGGAAGTTGCAGATCAGCGACTTAATTACATCACGGCGAATACAGTCATCGCGCGTTAACGCAATACCGCGCCACAGCGCATTGCCTTGCTCATCTACCTGCTGATAGTAACGCTTCTGCTCTTTCTGGTTCTGCGCATAGCAATCGCCAATCATACTGATGGCAGAGACGCCCATTCCCAGCAGATCGGTATCGCCCTGGGTGGTGTAACCCTGGAAGTTGCGATGCAGCACGCCTTCACGCTGGGCCTCCGCCAGCTCATCATCCGGGCGGGCAAAGTGATCCATACCAATGAACTGATAGCCCGATTGCGTCAGGAAGGCGATGGTTTCCTGCAGGATATCCAGTTTTTGCTGCGGACTCGGCAGGTCAGCATCTTTGATTTTACGTTGAGCAGCAAAAATGGTCGGCAGATGCGCGTAGTTAAAGACGCTCAGACGATCAGGGTTCAGTTCCGCCACGCGTTTCAGGGTAAAAGCGAAACTCTCCGGCGTCTGTTTCGGCAGGCCGTAAATGAGGTCAATGTTGGTGGAGGTAAAGCCGATCTCACGCGCATGGTTAAGCAGGGCAAAGATGAACTCTTCATCCTGCTCACGGTTGACCAGACGTTGCACTTCTTTGTTGAAGTCCTGCACACCCATGCTCAGGCGGTTAAAGCCTTCGGCACGTAAATGATCGAGGACATCCAGTTCAATTTCACGCGGATCAACTTCGATCGAGATTTCCGCATCAGTATTAAACTGGAAGTTTTCCCGCAACAGATTCATCAGACGGCTAATTTGCGCTTTGTTCAGGTACGTCGGCGTACCGCCACCCCAGTGCAACTGGCTGACTTTACGTCCGGCAAACAGTGGCGCACGATGAACGATTTCTTGCTCCAGCGCGTCCAGGTATTGGTCGGCTTTATGCTGCTGGCGAGTCACAATTTTATTGCAGCCACAGAAATAGCAAAGCTTGTGGCAGAACGGGATATGCACGTAGAGAGATAAGGGACGCTCAGGGTAGCGCGCCACGGCTTGTAAAAACGCCTGTTCACCGAAGTCTTCTGAAAACTCCAGCGCGGTCGGGTACGAGGTGTATCGTGGCCCGGAATAGTTATATTTCTGGATCAGGGCCAGGTCCCAGTCGATTTGCTGTACAGACATGCTCACTCCTTCCGATGGCGTCTCTGGCGGCTACGGCGTACCGGCTGATGTCCGTTTCGGGTCATCAACCGGTTGCGCAGCCACTTTTGTCGCCGCGACAACCGCTGTAGTTTAACGAATAACCACACCAGATAACATATAACCGGAAGGGTTATCAGCAGAACGGGAAGGCCCACAGTGGCAACCCGTTAGTTGCCTCGCAACAGACGCATCATGTCTTCTTGCTTCTCGTCTTCTTCCTCTTCTTCATCGTCGTCATAAGAGAGGCCGAGTTTCTGCATCAGCTCATCAATTCGATCCAGTTTAGCATCAACCCAGGATTGCTCTTCGGCACTCAGGGTTTCGCCCGCTTCCAGACGTTCCAGCAGCGCATCCAGACGCTCATCCGTTTCCAGTAACTCCAACTCCGCCTGCGGTGAAAGCATAGGTTTCTCACTCTTCGGTTTGTGCTGTTTGGTGACTTTTTCAGTCACACCCAATGGAATAGGGGTTTTACTGCCAATGCGTGGATCTTTCGGTGCGTTCTGGCCTTTACTGCCCGATGTAGCGCTACCGCCCGCTGCACGACTGCCGGGCGCATGACCACGACGTTTTTTCTGACGCTTGCGGTCACGAGCTTCCTGATCCAGCTCTTCGCGTGTTTTTCGACGCGCTTTTGCGTGACCTTTGCTGCGTGAGTTTGAAGATGATGGTTTCATAATAGTTCGTCTTTTAGCCGTTTTATTCAGTATAGATTTGCGGCGGAATCTAACAGAAAGCAAGCAAAGAAAAAAGGCGACAGATTACTCTGTCGCCTTTTTTCCTGACTCATAACCCTTAACGGGTCTTACAATCCTTGCAGGCCGCCAACACACCCTGTTTTTCCATTAGCCAGAACATTCCGTGTTGATTCCATTTCCGTTTAATTACGTCTCCGGACGTTTGTCTTCCTGACAATCCTCTGTCTTCGCCTCCTGGCGCTCCTGACCCTCATCCTGAGTCATCTTCCTGTTAGCGTCCTCGCTCTATGGGTGCTACTTTACGCTTCTGCACCAAACAAACAATAAACTATCATCAGTATTTACTCATTTTCAGATTATTGTATAAAACTAATCACCTGATTTCTTTGACCTATTTGACATGCATCGCAGAATTTTCTCTACGATTTCGCATAAAAATGATCGGCAATGTCTCACAAAGCATATGGTTTTTACTTACACCACTCCCCCGAAAAATCCGTCTTTTATTGTGGTTCAGGTATAATCGCCGCAACGCTTTGACTGATGGAGACGACCGCTTTGACTAATTTGAATTACCAACAGACGCATTTTGTGATGAGTGCGCCTGATATTCGCCACTTACCTTCCGATACCGGAATCGAAGTGGCTTTTGCAGGCCGTTCCAACGCAGGGAAATCCAGCGCGCTGAACACGCTGACTAACCAGAAAAGCCTGGCGCGTACCTCGAAAACGCCAGGACGCACCCAGCTTATCAACCTATTTGAAGTGGCTGACGGCAAACGTCTGGTCGATTTGCCGGGCTATGGCTACGCAGAAGTTCCGGAAGAGATGAAGCGTAAATGGCAGCGCGCATTAGGGGAATACCTGGAAAAACGTCAGAGCCTGCAAGGCCTGGTGGTACTGATGGATATTCGCCATCCGCTGAAAGATCTGGATCAGCAGATGATTGAGTGGGCGGTAGACAGCAATATCGCCGTGTTGGTGCTACTGACCAAAGCGGACAAACTGGCAAGCGGTGCACGTAAAGCGCAATTGAATATGGTACGTGAAGCGGTGCTGGCGTTTAACGGTGATGTGCAGGTAGAGACATTCTCTTCTCTGAAGAAGCAAGGTGTGGATAAGCTGCGTCAGAAGCTGGATACCTGGTTTAGCGAGATGCAGCCTGTCGAAGAGGCACAGAGCGGCGAATAATTTTCTTGCCCTTGTGCTGGTGCCGGATGCGGTATAAACGCCTTATCCGGCCTTTAAAGTGAAGAAAATTCAATAAGTTGTTATTCACAATAAACCTGATACGCGTAGCGAATCAGACAATACGGATATTTTCTTTCGTGCAATAAAAAACGCCCCAGTCATTACTGACTGGGGCGGCTAAAAAATTCAGCCAAATCCGATTACGTGAAGTAAAAGGTCTGAAAGATAGAACATCTTACCTCTGTACCCTACGCGAGTAACTTTACTCTTTTTTGTTCAGTTCAGAAAGCACTTTTTGTAATTTTTTTTCAGTTGTTGCATAGGAATTTCTAATAGTCATCACAAAATGTGGCGAGTTATGTTGCTTACTTCGAAAAAAAGGCTTGCTCAGGCGAATCTTAGTGCGCCTGATCCCAGTTTTCGCCACTTCCCACTTCCACCAGCAACGGCACATCCAGACGGGTACAGTTTTCCATCAACTGATGGATTTTCTTCGCGACCACATCGAGATCATCTTTATGAACTTCAAACACCAGTTCATCGTGTACCTGCATAATCATACGCACACGCGGTTGCTCGGCCTGGAGCCACGCATCAACGGCAATCATCGCCCGCTTGATGATATCGGCCGCGGTGCCCTGCATTGGCGCGTTAATTGCTGCACGTTCTGCCGCGGCACGGCGCGCACCATTGCTGGACTTAATATCCGGCAAATAGAGGCGGCGTCCGTCCAGCGTTTCAACGTACCCCTGTTCTTTCGCCTGGGCGCGGGTGCGTTCCATATACTCCAACACGCCTGGATAGCGTTCAAAGTAGAGATCCATGTACTTCTGCGCTTCTTTACGCGGAATGTTCAACTGGCGCGCCAGACCGAAAGCACTCATGCCGTAAATCAGGCCAAAGTTGATCGCTTTCGCGCTACGACGTTGTTCGCTGGTGACGGTTTCCAGTGGCAAACCAAACACTTCTGCAGCCGTTGCCCGGTGGATATCTTTTCCTTCTGCGAAGGCGGTCAGCAAGCCTTTATCACGTGAGAGATGCGCCATAATGCGCAGTTCAATCTGCGAGTAGTCCGCAGAAACAATCACGTAATCCTCTGGCGCAATAAACGCCTGACGGATACGGCGACCTTCCTCGTTACGCACCGGAATGTTTTGCAAGTTAGGATCGGTTGACGACAAGCGCCCTGTCGCAGTCACCGCCTGGTGATAAGAAGTATGCACGCGCCCGGTTTTCGGGTTGATCATCAGCGGCAGCTTGTCGGTGTAAGTCGATTTCAACTTCGCCAGACCGCGGTACTCCAGAATCACTTTCGGCAATGGATAGTCCAGTGCCAGCTCTTCCAGCACCTCTTCCGACGTTGACGGCGCACCACCCGGTGTTTTCTTCAGCGGTTTAATCCCCTGTTTTTCAAACAGAATGGTTTGTAACTGCTTGGTGGAAGAAAGATTAAATTCTTCACCAGCAATTTCATGCGCTTTCTTTTCCAGCTCCGCGAGACGCAGAGTGAGTTCTTCTGAATGATTGTGCAGAACTTTCGGATCGATCTTCACACCGTTACGTTCAATGCGCGAAAGCACCGGCACCAGAGGCATTTCGATGTTTTCAAAGACGTTCAACGGTCCTTTTTGTTTTTGCAGATCCGGCCACATTTTCAGATGCAACTGCAAGGTGACATCCGCATCTTCGGCGGCATAGCGTCCGGCCTCTTCCAGGGCAATCTGGTTAAAAGTCAGTTGATTTTTACCTTTACCGGCAATCTCTTCAAAAGTAATGGTTTTGTGCTTCAACCAACGGTCCGCGAGGCTGTCCATGTCGTGACGCCCGGCAACACTGTTGAGAATGTAGGACTCCAGCATGGTATCAAAGGCAATTCCACGCAGCTCAATACCGTAGTTCGCCAGAATGCCGCGATCGTATTTCAGATTTTGCCCAACCTTCAGCGCCTTCTCATCTTCCAGCAGTGGTTTCAGCAGTTCGAGGGCGCGCTCGCGAGAGATCTGGTCGGGAGCATCGAGATAATCATGAGCAACCGGTACATACGCCGCCACACCTGGCTCGATGGCGAAAGATAGCCCCACCAGGTTGGCAGAGACGTTATCGAGGCTGTCGGTTTCGGTGTCAAAAGCAAATACCGGCGCTTTTTCCAGCTTCGTAATCCATTCTTTCAGCGTATTTTCATCAAGGATGGTGACGTAATTGTCGTAAGAAATCACCGTCGCAGTCACTTCCGGCATTTCGTCGACAACAATGGTTTCCTGCGACTTTGTGGCCGGTTTCGCCCCTTTGGCCTGTAACCACTTGCCTGCTTCAACATCGGCAACCCAGCGTTTGAATTCATACTTTTTAAACAGCCCTAACAACTCTTCAGCCGCCGGTTGCTGCACTTCCAGTTGTTCACAGGTCAGCTCCAGCTCAACATCAGTTTTAATCGTCGCTAACTGGTAAGAAAGATATGCTACCTCTTTATTTTGCTCGAGCTTCGCCGCCATTGTTTTCGCACCGCGGAAGCTTAGGCCAGCAATTTTTTCCGGCTCAGCATACAGCGTATCCAGCCCACCAAGACCTTGCAGCAGTGCCTGCGCGGTTTTTTCACCCACGCCCGGTACGCCAGGGATGTTATCTGAAGAGTCGCCCATCAGCGCGAGGAAGTCGATAATCAGTTCCGGCGGTACACCGTACTTATTCACGACCTCTTCCGGGCCAAGGATCGTATTCGTCATGGTATTGATGAGTGTGATATTTGACGTTACCAGTTGCGCCATATCTTTATCACCGGTGCTGATCAGTACCGGGCGACCGGCTTTTTCTGCTTCGCGTGCCAGAGTGCCGATAACATCGTCTGCTTCTACGCCAGAAACGGCCAGCAACGGCAAGCCCATCGCTTTAACCATCGCATGCAGAGGCTCGATTTGCACTCGTAGATCATCCGGCATTGGCGGGCGATGTGATTTGTAATGTTCAAACAGTTCATCACGAAAGGTTTTTCCCTTGGCGTCAAAGACCACCGCTGCATGCGTCGGTTTATATTGCAAGATCAGACTGCGCAGCATGTTGAGGACACCATACATCGCACCGGTCGGCTCGCCTGCGCTGTTGGTCAGCGGCGGAAACGCGTGATATGCGCGATAAAGATAAGATGAACCATCTACAAGGATAAGTGGGTTTTGGGGGATCTGAACCATAATGTCCGTGCCTGTTTATCAGATTATGGGTAAAGGATGCCACAGACGGGATAAAAACATGAGTTTTTCACCGCTTTTCGTGAAAATCTTTTGTAGATCTTCTGGATCGCTCGCTAATCCCCATGTGGATAACTTTGTGCATAAATTATTTACATCGCTTTTAATTTATTCTCATGCTTTTTACAGCATAATATTTATCGTTTACTTTCATGAAGTTAAAAATATCCCCTCAATGAACAATTGAGAAAAAGGGATTTTTTATAATGTGGATAGATATGATTTATTTTTCTATTTAAGGATCATCCGTTATTTGGATCGTTTTCTGCTAAAATCTGCGCCTTGCGCTTCTTTCGCGCACTGTCTATGGCTAACTTTTTGAATAAATTAATTATGACGAGAATACTCGCTACGATAACCCTTTTGCTGAGTATCGTATTGACCATTTTGGTCACCATTTTTTGTTCTGTCCCGATCATCATTGCCGGGATCGTAAAACTGTTGTTACCTGTACCAGTAATTTGGCGAAAGGTTTCACGCTTTTGTGATTTTATGATGTATTGCTGGTGTGAAGGATTGGCGTGTTTGCTGCACCTTAACCCACACCTGCAATGGGAAGTTCACGGGCTGGAGGGGTTAAGTAAAAAGAACTGGTATCTACTTATTTGTAATCATCGTAGCTGGGCAGATATTGTCGTACTGTGCGTGCTGTTTCGTAAGCACATTCCGATGAATAAATATTTCCTCAAACAGCAACTTGCCTGGGTGCCTTTTCTTGGCCTGGCGTGTTGGGCACTGGATATGCCGTTTATGAAGCGTTATTCCCGCGCTTATTTATTACGTCATCCGGAGCGGCGTGGTAAAGATGTTGAAACCACTCGGCGCTCATGCGAGAAGTTTCGTCAGCATCCCACCACTATTGTGAATTTTGTTGAAGGCTCCCGTTTCACGCAAGAGAAACATCAAAAAACCCATTCGGCATTTCAAAATCTTCTGCCGCCAAAAGCTGCCGGTATTGCGATGGCACTGAATGTGCTGGGTAAACAATTCGATAAATTACTCAACGTTACGCTGTGTTATCCGGACAATAATCGCCAACCATTCTTCGATATGTTAAGTGGCAAACTGACACGAATTGTCGTGCATGTGGATTTACAGCCCATTGCTGAGGAGTTGCATGGCGACTATATCAATGACAAAGGTTTTAAACGCCATTTTCAGCAGTGGCTGAACTCACTGTGGCAGGAAAAAGACCGGCTTCTGACATCTCTGATGTCATCACAGCATCAGAATAAGTAAGTTTTACTCGCCTCTGAATTAGCAGAGGCGAGGCATCATTTTAATGAATAAAACGCCCTGCACGAGACATAAATTCTTCTTCACTCATCTCCTGCCCATTGAAAACAACTTTACCTGGCATATAACGCAGTTGCAGTGAGGCGATATTGTTATCAATGGTGATTAACTGAAACATCTTACCTAACGCCATCATTCCGCTAATTTGTTTATCAGCCCGCCTCTGGGCTTTTTCAGCATCCATTCCTTCAGATAAATTAATTTGCTTTGATATTTCAGTGACGACATTAAGCGGTAAAGTCACGTCAAAATTGAGTGATTTAATATCTTTATTTGTGGCCGATGATGATTTAGCAGGATCAGCAATACTGATATCCAGATTAGCGTTAAGTTCTCCGACTGTATTTTTCCAACTAATCGGTAATTTAATAACCGGTTCACTTTTTTGTAATAGCGGTAAAGACTCTTTGAACAACGCAGCATTCACTTCTTCTTGCGCATTTTGATCGTTAGCTAACTCAGGGTGTGCTGCATACTGCTTCTTCATCGCAATATTGTACTGAATGATAAATTGACGAACTGCCGTTGGGTCGATAGATTCAGCAATCAGCGACCATTGACCACTACCTAGCGCCTGATTTCCTTTGGTTAATTTCTCAATACCATAAGTCAGATTAGCATTGATAAAGTCTTTATCTTTAACACGCTCAAGCGTTGTCCTGGCTATGAATACATCAATTTTGGCA
Organism: Escherichia sp. TW09308; assembly: GCF_000208565.1. Taxonomy (NCBI): domain Bacteria; kingdom Pseudomonadati; phylum Pseudomonadota; class Gammaproteobacteria; order Enterobacterales; family Enterobacteriaceae; genus Escherichia; species Escherichia sp. TW09308. The sequence goes on from NZ_AEME01000001.1 coordinate 1,081,866, forward strand.
ACCTCTTCACCACGATTGATAATGCTGACCTGATTAAATTTTGACTCATTTTCACCAATCGGAAATTTATTTCCTTCCAGTCTTGTCAGGGAGTTCACAGTAAAGGTTTTTGCTATTACTTTATTCATCGGCGATAAGTTCAGAGTGATATCTTCGACTTTTCCTTCAATATTCAGGTTAGACAATGAACTATTATCGCCGCTAAAAGTAAACTGGCCTTCACCAAAGGATACCTGACCATACTCTGCAGGAGCAACATCTAATATCGTAGAGAATGAGCCACCAAATGCGAATCGCAATGATGCTTCGACGGGCGATTTATCTTTCGCAGCGATAAATAGCGACTGTGTCAGTTCATTATTCACTAATTTCACTTTTGCAGCCGCCAGAGCAGGGATGACATTACCATGCATTAACATCATGATGGGAAACGGGCCGTGCTCAACATCCACATCAAATGCAACTTTCTGGCCTGGTTTGATATTGAGATCTGGAGCTCCGTTATCAAATGTAATTAGCATTTGAAAATGGGAATTAAAAAAACCTTTTTCAAAGTTTTCATAGCTTGCCGTCATCTCGTAGGCATGTTCACCTTTCTTTTTCCCATCGTTAAAATCTTTAATAAATTTTTCGACACCCGGCTGAATTTGCGTGCCAGTGTACCATGTACCACCACTCCAGATAACGGCTAACGCAATAATTACACCCGTAGCTGACTTACGTATCATATAGATATTCCCTGATAAAACAGCAAAAGTTTGAATATCCACTTATGATGAAATAATGTCCAGCAACTGGACGCATTATCAGAAAGTATTTATATTTATTTAAAAATAAAAAAGCCCGCGAGTATTCACGGGCCTTATGTAATTCACAATGAATTATTTTTTCTCAGACAGATATTTCACTGTGTCAGCATATTGCTGAACAAAAACATCCATATTGCTGGTATCCATACCCTGCGGGTTCAACTGATATTTACCGTTAACAAACATCGCCGGAACGCCACGCAATTGCACATCTGCGGCCGCTTTTTCTTGCTGTGCGACCAGAGATTTAACGACAAAACTGTTCCACGCCGCGTCGTACTCTTCACCTTTAATACCTGCGTTGATAAATACATCGCGGATATCAGATGCAGAGCGAATAGTCTGAGTTTTCTGTACGCCTTCAAACAGCGGAACAGTAACTTTGTCTTCTACACCCAGCGCCATCGCCACTGCCCAGGCCTGAGTCAGATCTTTGCCCAGGTCTCCACCCATGAAGTTGACGTGGTATTTGGTCATCTTCACGCCTTCCGGCAGTTTTTTCTTCACGTTATCAGAAATATGCAGAACTTCTTCAAACTGATAGCAGTGCGGGCAGAAGAAAGAGAAAAACTCCAGCACTTGCGGCGCGCCAGCAACCGGTTTTTCCAGGGTGGTGTACTGTTTACCATCTTCATACTGCGCCGCCGATGCGCTAAACGCTAAAACCAAACCAGCCAGCGCCAGCCAAATCTTTTTCATTGTCTACTCTCTCCGATTAATACATAGGTGTTAATTGTAAAGGGGGTTCTTGTAGAACTTTTACCTGTTCTATAAAAGTCGCCGTCTGTCGCAGCCAGTAATCTTCCCCGGTTAACCACGGGAAATTTTTCGGGAACGCGGGATCAGCCCAACGCCGCATCAGCCAGGCAAGATAATAAACCAAACGCATGGCGCGTAAAGGTTCAATCAGTCCGATTTCAGCGGTGTCGAACTCGCTAAATTCTTCATAAGCTTCAATAATAGTTTCCAATTGCATCCGCTGCTCGGCTTTATCGCCATTGAGTAACATCCACAGATCCTGTACCGCTGGGCCATTGCGCGCATCATCCAGATCGACAAACATCGGACCATCGCGCCAAAGAATATTTCCAGCGTGGCAGTCTCCATGTAGCCGCAGAACGGTGAAATCTTCCCGCCAATGCGCTGTAACAGCGGCAATCAGTTGATCTGTCGCTTTCAGGAATGCGGTCTTCAACCCGGAAGGTATTAGTGTGGCGTCCTCAAACAGCTTACGTGGCTCAGTAAGATATTCATTCAGGCCAATAGTCGGACGATGGATAAAAAGCTGTTTATGCCCCGTCTGGTGCATCCGCCCCAAATAGCGCCCCACCGCTTCCATCTGATCAATATTGTCGGCTTCGAATTGACGACCACCGACGCTTGGAAAAACAGCGTAATAAAATCCCTGATGATTCAATAAAGTTTGACCGTTATAGGCTAACGGCGCGGCGACTGGAACTTCGTCGTTTACCAGTTGTAACGCAAATTGATGTTCTTCGAGGATTTGGTCGGCTGTCCAACGTTCAGGACGATAAAATTTAACGACGAAGCGTCGACGCTCTTCGTCCTGAAATTGATAGACTCGGTTTTCATAGCTGTTAAGTGGGGTAAGACCGGAATCCACCCGGATCCCTTGCTCAAACAGAGCGTCCATGATGGTGTCCGGGTGTAGTGTCTGGAAAGTAAAAGCGCTGTTGTTCATCCCATCATCCGGAAAACATTACGAATGATGAAGGATATCATTTCACGATGATTTTGTTGGTGCCGCTTACAAGCTTTTACTCTTTAATTACGCCACGTGCGCGTAACAGCGCCGTTTTGAAATCTTCTTCATAATCTTTCTGCAAACCCGGGATCACCGCATCTTTTGCGGAATCGCGCATTTTCAGGTGGTAGATTAGAATGTCATCCGTCAAATCCGCCAGTTCGCCGTCAAAACCTGACTCTTTCGCCAATTTCTGCAAAAATTGCAGCAGGTTAAGGTCTGGCTCTTTTTGCCAGGCTGGCTGGAGGAGTTCAATAACTTCATTCAGACGTTTACATTTCATAGTGATGCTCCTTACTCTTGAGACAGACACGTTAGCAGGGTCAATCCCACAATAAAAGAGGCGATATTGGTGAATCTGATGACGACGATAACAGGCGTGGTGCTGGCAGGCGGTAAAGCCCGACGCATGGGCGGCGTAGATAAAGGATTACTTGAATTAAACGGCAAACCGCTGTGGTGGCATGTCGCTGACGCGCTAATGACGCAGTTATCTCACGTTGTGGTTAATGCCAATCGCCATCAGGAAATCTACCGATTAAGCGGTCTGAAAGTAATTGAGGATTCACTGGCAGATTACCCAGGCCCTCTGGCGGGAATGCTTTCAGTAATGCAGCAAGAAGCTGATGAGTGGTTTCTGTTTTGTCCGTGTGATACGCCTTATATCCCCCAGGATTTAGCCTCCCGACTTTATCATCAGCGAAAAGATGCATCTGTAGTGTGGGTCCATGACGGCGAGCGGGATCATCCAACTATTGCCCTGGTAAATCGCACTATTGAGCCATTATTGCAGGAATATCTGCATTCCGGAGAGCGCCGGGTGATGGCCTTTATGAATCTTGCTGGCGGTCATGCTGTTGATTTCAGCGATCGTAAAGAGGCATTTGTTAACGTAAATACGCCAGAGGAGCTTGCCCGATGGCAGGAAAGACAATAATCCCTTTACTCGCCTTTGCTGCATGGAGTGGCACCGGCAAAACCACACTGTTAAAAAAACTTATTCCGGTATTGTGCGCACGAGGGATCCGTCCGGGTCTTATTAAGCATACGCATCATGATATGGATGTTGATAAGCCGGGCAAAGATAGCTATGAGCTACGCAAGGCCGGAGCGGCACAAACCATCGTTGCCAGCCAGCAGCGTTGGGCTTTGATGACAGAAACCCCAAACGCAGAAGAACTGGATTTGCATTTTCTCGCAAGCCGGATGGATGACTCAAAGCTGGATTTGATTCTGGTTGAAGGGTTCAAACATGAAGAGATCGCGAAGATTGTGCTGTTTCGCGATGGGGCCGGACATCGACCGGAAGAGTTGGTGATAGACAGGCATGTCATTGCTGTGGCCAGCGATATACCGCTTAATGTTGATGTCGCGTTACTGGACATTAATGATATTGAGGGGCTGGCTGATTTTGTTGTTGGGTGGATGAGTCAGCAGGCTGAATAAGCAGGAGTAGGTCGGATAAGACGTGGCAAACGTTTCTGCATCAGGCATCCAGCCGTATTTACTCTACTTCCTGCCAGTTTTTTCGCTTGCTGGTTTTACCGATCCCCGGGTTCATACTGTTGGTCGGATCGTTCTCGCGATAAAACTTCTGCAGCGTCTCCGGTGCCTTATACAAATGACCAACGTTATGTTCGGCGGGATATTGTGCGCCGCGCTGCTGCAATAGTTCCAGCATCTGCTCCTTCAACGCATGCACATCCACACCTTTTTTAACGATGTAATCCTGGTGGAAGACGTAACACATAAAATGGCCGTAATAGAGTTTATGCACTAACTGGCTATCGATCTCCGGCGGCAAATGCTCATACCACTCGGTGTCATTACGACGCAGAGCGATATCCAGTGCCAGAATGTCTTCGACTTCATCGGAATGCACCGCCTGATAACGAATTGCCGCACCTGCTGCTGCGAAACGGTGCAAAAATGCTTTGCTGCCTTCCTCCGGCGTACAGACAAAGAAATCACCTTCCGCCTGTTTGAAATAATCCACCAGCCAGGATTTGGCTTCGCCAATGCCATCGCCCGCCATTTTTAACAGCAGATGATGTTCATATTTATCGCGCCAGCTTTTCATACGCGGGGGCAAATGGCTGGGGAACAGATGGCCGAATTTCTGCATCGCACGGTCGGTAAAATGCGGGCGGAAGAATTTTACTTTTTCCAGCATCGCATCGGTACGCCCTTTGATATTAAAGAAGAGTGGCATCTTGTCGGTGCCAAGTTTATCGATCATCAGGAAGGTGTCTTTGCCGTATTTTTCCGCGATATCGTAGATATCCCGGTGCATGTATTCCCCGGCAACCGGCAGATTTTCAAAATTGGCCAGAATATGGCGGCGGATTTCAGTCAGGACTTCCGGCTGATTGGTGCCGATATAAAACACCTGCTGATTTTTCTCTGCTGCGAAAGTGTCGAGACGTACCGCGAATACCGCCAGCTTACCGGCGCAGCCGGAGGCTTCAAACAGTCGATCCGGGTCAGCGTTATAACGTGCGGGGGTGTCGGCTTCGATGTCACGCACGCGGTGAACATAATCATAATCGTGGGCGTGGCGGCCATCGTGGCGTACATCGTCATCTTTGATGCGATCGTCATCCAGTTTGCTGAGGATCTGCTCCGGCGTTTCGCCCAGATCAATCCCCAGATGGTTGACCAGCGTCAGTTTGCCGTTTTCATCAATGCGCGCGAACAACGACATTTCGGTATACGCCGGACCACGCTGTACCAGCGAGCCGCCGGAGTTGTTACAGATCCCCCCGATGACTGATGCGCCAATGCAGGATGAACCAATCACCGAGTGCGGTTCGCGCCCCAATGGTTTCAGGGCTTTTTCCAGCGAATAAAGCGTGGTGCCAGGATATGCCAGCACTTGCTCACCCTTGCCGAGAACGTGCAGTTTGTCGAGTCGCAGGGTGCTGATGATAACGATATCGCGATCATAATCGTTACCGTTTGGCGTGGAGCCTTCGGTCAGGCCGGTATTGGCGGCTTGCATCAGAATAATTTTGTCAGCGGTGACGCAGGCTTTCAGTACCCGCCACAACTCCAGTAGCGAGCCTGGGAAAACAACGGCCAGCGCGTCGCCCTGACCGGAGCGGAAGCCCTTGCGATAGCGGGCCGTTTTTGCGGGATCGGTGAGCAGGTGTGAATGACCCACCAGGCGGGCAAGTTCATTCAAAAAGGCTTTATTATCAGTTGTTGTCATGGAAGACATTTTCCACTCCTTGTGGTGGCGAAAAAACATCACAAACTAGAATAGCGCCTTGTACGACAATTCAGCGAGTGAATATTTTGAAAATTCAGACAATAAACAGAGCATTCTTTTTCTCTCTCCATCATGCTTATGGCAAACTACGGTTTTTGCACCATTTTCGCTGCCACGTCGGGCAACAGAGGAAGAAAAATCCATATGAAATGGCTATGTTCAGTAGGTATCGCGGTGAGTCTGGCCCTACAACCAGCACTGGCGGATGATTTGTTCGGCAACCATCCATTAACGCCCGAAGCACGGGATGCATTCGTCACCGATCTGCTCAAGAAAATGACGGTTGATGAGAAAATTGGTCAGCTTCGTTTAATCAGCGTTGGCCCGGATAACCCGAAAGAGGCGATCCGCGAGATGATCAAAGATGGGCAGGTGGGGGCGATTTTTAACACCGTGACTCGCCAGGATATCCGCGCCATGCAGGATCAGGTGATGGAACTAAGCCGCCTGAAAATTCCTCTCTTCTTTGCCTACGACGTGCTGCACGGTCAGCGTACCGTTTTCCCGATTAGCCTTGGTCTGGCGTCCTCTTTTAACCTCGATGCAGTGAAAACCGTGGGGCGCGTTTCAGCTTATGAAGCGGCAGACGATGGCCTGAACATGACCTGGGCGCCGATGGTCGACGTCTCGCGCGATCCGCGCTGGGGACGAGCTTCCGAAGGTTTTGGCGAAGATACGTATCTCACCTCAATTATGGGTAAAACTATGGTTGAAGCGATGCAGGGCAAAAGTCCGGCAGATCGCTACTCGGTGATGACCAGCGTTAAACACTTCGCTGCTTACGGTGCGGTAGAAGGCGGTAAAGAGTACAACACCGTCGATATGAGTCCGCAGCGTCTGTTTAATGATTATATGCCGCCGTACAAAGCGGGGCTGGATGCAGGCAGCGGCGCGGTGATGGTGGCGCTGAACTCGCTCAATGGTACACCGGCAACTTCCGATTCCTGGTTGCTGAAAGATGTTCTGCGCGATCAGTGGGGTTTTAAAGGCATCACGGTTTCCGATCATGGTGCAATCAAAGAGCTGATCAAACACGGCACGGCGGCAGACCCGGAAGATGCGGTGCGGGTGGCGCTTAAGTCCGGTATCAATATGAGCATGAGTGACGAGTATTACTCGAAGTATCTGCCTGGTTTGATCAAATCCGGCAAAGTGACGATGGAAGAACTGGATGACGCCACTCGCCACGTGTTGAACGTTAAATACGATATGGGGTTGTTTAACGATCCGTACAGCCATCTTGGGCCGAAAGAGTCTGACCCGGCGGATACCAATGCCGAAAGCCGTTTGCACCGCAAAGAAGCACGTGAAGTGGCGCGCGAAAGCCTGGTGTTGCTGAAAAACCGTCTCGAAACGTTACCGCTGAAAAAATCGGCAACCATTGCGGTGGTTGGCCCACTGGCAGACAGCAAACGTGACGTAATGGGAAGCTGGTCGGCAGCAGGTGTCGTCGATCAATCCGTGACTGTGCTAACCGGGATTAAAAATGCCGTTGGTGAAAACGGTAAAGTGCTGTACGCCAAAGGGGCGAACGTTACCAGTGATAAAGGCATTATAGACTTCCTGAATCAGTATGAAGAAGCGGTAAAAGTCGATCCGCGCTCGCCGCAAGAGATGATTGATGAAGCGGTGCAGACTGCGAAACAAGCTGATGTGGTGGTGGCTGTGGTCGGTGAAGCTCAGGGGATGGCGCACGAAGCCTCCAGCCGTACCGATATCACCATCCCGCAAAGCCAGCGCGATTTGGTTGCTGCCCTGAAAGCCACTGGTAAACCGTTGGTGCTGGTGTTAATGAACGGTCGCCCGCTGGCGCTGGTGAAAGAAGATCAGCAAGCCGACGCGATTCTGGAAACCTGGTTTGCCGGTACTGAAGGCGGGAATGCGATTGCCGATGTGCTGTTTGGCGATTACAACCCGTCTGGCAAGCTGCCGATGTCCTTCCCGCGTTCTGTCGGGCAGATCCCGGTTTATTACAGCCATCTGAACACGGGGCGTCCGTATAACGCCGACAAGCCAAACAAATACACTTCACGTTATTTCGATGAAGCAAACGGGGCGCTTTATCCGTTCGGTTATGGTCTGAGCTATACCACTTTCACCGTCTCTGATGTGAAACTTTCTGCGCCGACCATGAAGCGTGACGGCAAAGTGACCGCCAGCGTGCAGGTGACAAATACCGGCAAACGCGAAGGGGCGACGGTTGTCCAGATGTACTTGCAGGATGTGACGGCTTCCATGAGCCGTCCGGTGAAACAACTGAAAGGCTTTGAGAAAATCACCCTGAAACCGGGTGAAACCCAAACCGTCAGCTTCCCGATCGATATTGAGGCGTTGAAGTTCTGGAATCAGCAGATGAAATATGACGCCGAACCCGGCAAGTTCAACGTTTTTATCGGCACTGATTCTGCACGCGTTAAGAAAGGCGAGTTTGAGTTGCTGTAACTCTTTATGAAGGGCGCGACGTTTGCGCCCTTTGCCTGATGTGCTGCGCTTATCAGGCCTACAGGTTGCAAACACCCTGTAGACTGGATAAGGCGCTCACGCCGCATCCGGCAGGAAAACGCGGGCAGTATTTCCCTCTTAAGTATTTATCTGATTCTGCAACTGAATTCGTCCTGTCAGGCTAATCCCGTCATTATCAACTATGCTTTTTTCTTAATTCTCTGAAAACAACAGTAAAAGAATGAGGAAAGCATCATGCCACTCTCAAAGCTCCAGGCCGGTTCACTGGTTTTGATAGCCGCCGTGAGCCTGCCGCTACAGGCGGCTTCCCCCGTTAAAGTCGGTTCGAAAATCGATACCGAAGGCGCACTGCTCGGCAACATCATTTTGCAGGTGCTGGAAAACCACGGCGTTCCCACGGTAAATAAAGTCCAGCTTGGCACCACGCCAGTGGTGCGCGGGGCGATTACTTCGGGCGAACTGGATATTTACCCGGAATACACCGGCAATGGTGCTTTCTTCTTTAAAGATGAAAACGATGCGGCATGGAAAAACGCGCAACAAGGCTACGAGAAGGTCAAAAAACTCGATGCAGAGCAAAACCAGTTAATCTGGCTGACGCCCGCACCTGCGAATAACACCTGGACCATCGCCGTGCGTCAGGATATGGCAGAAAAAAACAAACTCACTTCGCTTGCCGATCTCAGTCGTTATCTGAAAGACGGTGGCACCTTTAAACTGGCGGCCTCGGCAGAGTTTATTGAACGCGCCGATGCGTTGCCCGCTTTTGAAAAAGCCTATGAATTTAAACTCGATCAGGAGCAGTTGCTGTCACTGGCAGGTGGCGACACGGCAGTGACGATTAAAGCCGCAGCCCAGCAAACGTCCGGCGTTAATGCGGCGATGGCCTACGGTACTGACGGCCCGGTAGCAGCGCTGGGGCTACAAACATTAAGCGATCCGAAAGGTGTCCAGCCAATTTACGCGCCTGCGCCAGTGGTGCGTGCGTCGGTGTTGAAAGAGTATCCGCAAATGGCGCAGTGGCTACAGCCTGTCTTCGCCAGCCTCGATGAAAAGACGTTGCAGCAATTGAATGCCAGTATTGCTGTAGAAGGGCTGGACGCGAAAAAAGTGGCTGCCGACTACCTGAAACAAAAAGGGTGGACGAAGTAATTTCCCGTGGCGCATCTTCGTATTAACTCTGTTCTGGCGTTGCTGCTGTTACTGATGGCAATAGCAGCGGCGTTGCCGTTTATCAGTTACGCACCTAACCGATTAGTTTCTGGTGAAGGTCGACAACTCTGGCAGTTGTGGCCGCAAACCATCTGGATGCTGGTGGGCGTTGGTTGCGCATGGCTGACTGCTTGTTTCGTTCCCGGAAGAAAAGGCAGCATTTTTGCTTTTCTCCTCGCGCAACTGGTGTTTATTTTGCTGGTATGGGGGGCAGGAAAAGCCGCGACGCAACTGGCGCAAAGTGGTAGCGCCCTGGCGCGTACCAGCCTCGGCAGTGGCTTCTGGCTGGCTGCGGCGCTGGCGCTGCTGGCCTGTAGCGATGCTATCCGGCGAATTTCCACGCATCCGCTATGGCGCTGGTTGCTGCATATTCAGATCGCCATTATTCCGTTGTGGTTACTGTTCTCTGGCACGCTTAACGATCTTTCGTTAATGAAAGAGTATGCCAACCGTCAGGATGTATTCGATGATGCACTGGCTCAACATCTGGCACTGCTGTTTGGTTCGGTACTGCCTGCGCTGGTTATCGGCGTACCATTGGGCGTCTGGTGCTACTTTTCCACCGCGCGGCAGGGGGCGATTTTTTCTTTACTCAATGTCATTCAGACCGTGCCTTCGGTGGCGCTGTTTGGTTTGTTGATCGCACCGCTTGCCGGACTGGCCGCTACCTTTCCGTGGCTGGGGACGCTCGGCATAGCAGGAACAGGCATGACGCCAGCATTGATTGCCCTGGTGCTCTATGCCTTGTTGCCGCTGGTGCGCGGCGTGGTAGTGGGCTTGAACCAGATCCCGCGCGATGTGCTGGAAAGCGCCAGAGCAATGGGCATGAGCGGGGGGCAGCGACTCCTTCATGTCCAGTTACCTCTGGCGCTGCCGGTATTTCTGCGCAGTCTGCGGGTGGTAATGGTGCAGACCGTCGGTATGGCGGTGATTGCGGCGTTAATTGGCGCGGGCGGTTTTGGTGCGCTGGTTTTTCAGGGACTGTTAAGCAGTGCCATTGATTTAGTGTTGCTGGGGGTGATCCCGGTGATTGTACTGGCGGTGCTGATCGACGCGCTGTTCGATTTGGTTATCGCACTGCTGAAGGTGAAAAGTCATGATTGAATTTAGCCATGTCAGCAAACAGTTCGGCACGCAAAAGGCCGTTAACGATCTCAATCTCAATTTTCAGGAGGGGAGCTTTTCGGTGCTGATTGGCACGTCAGGCTCCGGTAAATCAACCACTCTGAAGATGATCAACCGCCTGGTGGAGCACGACAGTGGCGTGATCCGTTTTGCCGGAGAAGAGATTCGTTCGCTGCCAGTGCTGGAGCTGCGCCGCCGAATGGGCTACGCCATTCAGTCGATAGGTTTATTTCCCCACTGGAGCGTGGCGCAAAATATCGCCACCGTACCGCAATTACAAAAATGGTCGCGGGCGCGAATTGACGATCGTATCGACGAATTAATGGCGCTACTGGGGCTGGAGGCAAATTTACGCGAGCGTTATCCGCATCAGCTTTCCGGCGGTCAGCAGCAGCGCGTGGGGGTTGCCCGTGCACTGGCTGCCGATCCACAAGTCTTGCTGATGGATGAACCGTTTGGCGCACTGGATCCGGTAACGCGCGGCGCGTTGCAACAAGAGATGACGCGCATTCACCGTTTGCTGGGGCGCACCATTGTGCTGGTGACTCACGATATCGATGAGGCGCTGCGCCTGGCGGAACATCTGGTGCTGATGGATCATGGTGAAGTGGTGCAGCAGGGCAATCCGCTGGCGATGCTTACCCGTCCGGCGAATGATTTTGTGCGCCAGTTTTTTGGTCACAGCGAGCTGGGCGTGCGCCTGTTATCGTTACGCAGTGTGACCGATTATGTGCGCCGCAACGAACGTGCTGAAGGTGAGGCGCTGGCAGAAGAGATGACGCTACGCGATGCACTCTCATTGTTTGTCGCCCGTGGCTGTGAAGTGCTGCCGGTGGTTAACGCTCAAGGCCAACCTTGCGGCACACTGCATTTTCAGGATCTGCTGATGGAGGCGTAATCGCATGAAAATAGTGCGCGATCCGCTTTTCTGGTTGATTGCCCTGTTTGTGGCGCTGATTTTCTGGCTGCCATACAGCCAGCCGCTGTTCGGTGCCTTATTCCCACAACTGCCGCGGCCTGTTTATCAGCAAGAAAGTTTTGCTTCCCTGGCGCTGGCCCATTTCTGGCTGGTGGGGATCTCAAGTTTGTTTGCCGTGGCTATTGGCGTCGGTGCAGGAATTGCGGTCACTCGCGCGTGGGGCGCGGAGTTTCGCCCGATGGTGGAAAACATAGCCGCCGTTGGGCAGACTTTTTCACCCGTAGCGGTACTGGCGATTGCCGTTCCGGTGATGGGGTTTGGTCTGCAGCCAGCGATTATTGCGCTGATCCTTTATGGTGTATTGCCCATCTTACAGGCGACACTTGCCGGACTGGGAGCGATTGATGATAGCGTGACAGATGTTGCCAAAGGTATGGGAATGAGCCGGAGTCAGCGATTGCGTAAAGTGGAGTTACCGTTGGCCGCACCAGTGATTCTGGCTGGCGTGCGGACTTCGGTGATTATCAACATTGGCACGGCGACCATCGCCTCAACGGTCGGGGCCAGCACGCTGGGAACGCCGATCATCATCGGACTTAGCGGATTTAATACCGCTTATGTCATTCAGGGGGCGTTGCTGGTGGCACTGGCGGCGATCATCGTAGACCGCCTGTTTGAACGGCTGGTGCAGCGACTTAGCCAGCACGCAAAATAAAGGTATAACCTGCGAGCATGACGCCACCGATACCGCCTAACGCCATCAACAGGAACAGGGTGATAACCCCAATTTTAGCTATGCGCATAATGCACTCCTTATGTTAACGAAAGGATTGTACAGTAAAGCGCATTTGTTAACGAATCATTAAATGCCAAGCGGAAAAATATCATGTCCTTGCTCTTGCCAGTGGGTAAGTTGCTGCTGCTGGGCGGGAGACTGGTTGTCACCGCACCATACCAATAATGTTCGGCCTTCGAACAGTTCCGGGCGTAGCTGATTGAGCGAGTGAGCGAGAACATCAATACGCCATCCCTGTTGGCTGGCGATCCAGCCTTCCAGCCACAGGCGGGTGGTGTCCTGAATATTCCAGCCGACGACCAGCGCATCTTTGCCCTGTTTTTTACGTGCCGAGGCCAGACAAATGGCGATGTAGTTGATCAACACGCCATCAAGGATCGCCAGCAACGTCTGGAGGGTTGGCTGCTGACACTGAAGCCGTCGGCGCAGAGGAATAAACAGATGTGTGGTGAGGGTCTGAGCGGGATAATCCTGACCGCGCTCTTTGATCCACATTCGCAGACTTTGCAGATTGCCGCTTTGCAGGTAATTAAGCAGAGTTTCTTGCTGATCGCGCCAGCCGTTCTGCACATCAACATTTTCATTACTGAGTAGCATTTTGACTTTGCTCACCTGCACGCCGTTGTCGATCCAGCGTTTAATCTCCCGGATCCGGTCGATATCCGCATCGTTGAACAGGCGATGACCGCCGTCGGTCCGCTGTGGTTTCAGCAATCCGTAACGTCTCTGCCACGCGCGTAACGTGACAGGATTGATATCACAAAGCAACGCCACTTCACCAATTGTGTAAAGCGCCATCCATCCTACCACCCTTGCTCGCGAGGTCCCGGTTTAACTTTAGACGTAGTTTTGCGAACCAGGTAGTTTTGCCCGTTTTTTGTTCATCTTCAGGGTGATTTTGTTTTTGCCAGATTGTTTTGAGTGATCGTAATCACGAATTCTCATTTTTCTGCAAGAGTTCAAAGAAAGTTAAACGCAGGCAATGTATGTTACGCATGTTTAAGGGATCTGTGGTTTGCGGGTATGTACGATTTTAATCTGGTGTTGCTGCTGCTTCAGCAGATGTGCGTTTTTCTGGTTATCGCGTGGTTAATGAGTAAAACGCCATTATTCATACCATTAATGCAGGTCACGGTTCGTCTGCCGCATAAATTTCTCTGCTATATCGTCTTTTCCATCTTCTGCATCATGGGCACCTGGTTCGGGCTGCACATTGACGATTCTATTGCCAACACCCGGGCGATTGGCGCGGTGATGGGCGGCTTACTGGGCGGCCCGGTGGTGGGCGGGCTGGTTGGTCTGACCGGCGGGTTACATCGTTACTCGATGGGAGGCATGACCGCGCTGAGTTGCATGATCTCGACCATCGTCGAAGGTTTGCTCGGGGGGCTGGTACACAGCATCCTGATCCGTCGCGGGCGCACCGATAAAGTCTTTAATCCGATTACCGCAGGTGCTGTTACATTCGTCGCGGAAATGGTGCAGATGCTGATTATTCTGGCGATTGCCCGACCTTATGAAGACGCCGTGCGTCTGGTGAGTAATATCGCTGCGCCGATGATGGTAACCAACACCGTGGGCGCGGCGCTGTTTATGCGCATTTTGCTTGATAAGCGCGCGATGTTTGAAAAATACACTTCGGCTTTTTCTGCCACGGCGCTGAAAGTGGCAGCCTCGACAGAAGGGATTTTGCGCCAGGGCTTTAATGAAGTGAACAGCATGAAAGTGGCGCAAGTGCTCTATAAAGAGCTGGATATTGGGGCGGTGGCGATTACCGATCGTGAGAAACTGCTGGCGTTTACCGGAATTGGCGATGATCACCATCTGCCCGGTAAGCCAATCTCTTCTACGTACACCTTAAAAGCGATAGAAACCGGCGAAGTGGTGTACGCCGACGGCAACGAAGTGCCTTACCGTTGTTCTCTGCACCCGCAGTGCAAGTTAGGTTCAACGCTGGTTATTCCATTGCGTGGCGAAAATCAGCGGGTGGTGGGAACCATCAAATTGTATGAAGCGAAAAACCGCCTGTTCAGTTCGATCAACCGCACGCTGGGTGAGGGGATCGCACAACTCCTTTCGGCGCAGATCCTCGCCGGGCAGTATGAGCGGCAAAAAGCGATGCTTACGCAGTCGGAAATCAAGCTGTTACACGCCCAGGTGAATCCCCATTTCCTGTTCAATGCGCTTAATACCATTAAAGCGGTGATCCGCCGCGACAGTGAGCAGGCCAGTCAACTGGTGCAGTATCTTTCTACTTTTTTCCGCAAAAACTTAAAGCGGCCTTCGGAGTTTGTTACTCTCGCTGACGAGATTGAACATGTGAACGCTTATCTGCAAATTGAAAAGGCTCGTTTTCAGTCGCGCTTGCAGGTCAATATTTCTATTCCGGAGGAATTATCCCAGCAGCAGTTGCCCGCGTTTACCCTACAACCGATAGTCGAAAACGCCATTAAACATGGGACATCGCAACTACTGGATACCGGGAGAGTGGCAATTAGCGCGCGCCGTGAAGGGCAACATTTAATGCTGGAGATCGAAGATAATGCCGGTTTGTATCAACCGGTAACCAATGCCAGCGGGCTGGGGATGAATCTGGTGGATAAGCGTTTACGTGAACGGTTTGGCGATGACTATGGGATCAGCGTCGCCTGTGAGCCTGATAGTTACACCCGAATAACGTTACGACTGCCATGGAGGGATGAGGCATGATTAGAGTCTTAATTGTCGATGATGAACCGTTAGCACGGGAAAACCTGCGCGTATTTTTGCAAGAGCAGAGCGATATTGAAATCGTCGGTGAGTGTTCAAACGCCGTGGAAGGGATTGGCGCGGTGCATAAACTGTGCCCGGATGTGCTGTTTCTCGATATCCAGATGCCGCGCATCAGTGGTCTGGAAATGGTGGGGATGCTCGACCCGGAACATCGTCCATATATCGTTTTTCTGACTGCGTTTGATGAATACGCCATTAAAGCCTTTGAAGAACATGCTTTTGATTATCTACTGAAGCCGATTGATGAAGCGCGGCTGGAGAAATCCCTGACCCGCCTGCGTCAGGAACGCAGCAAGCAGGATGTTTCCTTGTTGTCGGAGAATCAGCAAGGACTGAAATTTATCCCTTGTACCGGTCACAGCCGTATTTATTTGCTGCAAATGAAAGATGTGGCATTTGTCAGCAGTCGGATGAGCGGTGTTTACGTCACCAGTCACGAAGGTAAAGAGGGCTTCACTGAACTGACTTTACGCACTCTGGAGAGTCGTACGCCGCTACTGCGTTGTCATCGGCAGTATCTGGTTAACCTCGCGCATTTGCAGGAGATTCGTCTGGAGGATAACGGCCAGGCGGAGTTGATTTTGCGTAATGGCTTAACCGTTCCGGTCAGCCGTCGTTATCTGAAAAGTTTAAAAGAGGCGATTGGCCTGTAAAAGACTGCTAAAATGGCTTTTTGCCTCATCAACACCTGAAGGCCTCATGCTAAGTAACGATATTCTGCGCAGCGTGCGCTACATTTTAAAAGCCAATAATAACGACCTGGTGCGTATTCTCGCGCTGAGCAATGTTGAAGCTACCGCCGATCAGATCGCTATCTGGCTGCGTAAAGAAGACGAAGAGGGATTTCAACGTTGCCCGGACATTATTTTGTCTTCATTCCTGAATGGCCTGATTTATGAAAAACGCGGCAGGGATGAGTCTGCACCGGCACTGGAGCCGGAACGTCGTATTAATAACAACATTGTGCTGAAAAAATTACGCATCGCGTTTTCGCTGAAAACCGATGACATTCTGGCGATCCTCACCGAACAGCAGTTCCGTGTTTCCATGCCGGAAATTACTGCAATGATGCGCGCACCGGATCATAAAAACTTCCGCGAATGCGGTGATCAATTCTTGCGTTATTTTCTGCGAGGGCTGGCAGCGCGCCAGCATGTGAAGAAAAGCTAAGACGGATATGGCGGCCATGTAAGAACATGGCCGCCGACAGATTATTTCACTTCTTTAAAGCCTGCGGCTTTCATCACCAGTTCCATTTGCGCCATAGTGATGCCTTTTTTGGCATCTTCAGCAGAAATGTTGATGCCAGAAATACCCTGCAGGGCTTTAAAATCAACTTTCTCCATATCGATAGTTACGTTTTCCTGTGCGTAAGTATCTGTAAAAGTTAATTTTTCTTCAACGCCAGCAATGTTTTTATATTTTGCGCTTAACGGCTCAAGCGTTTTAGCTGCATCTTCTTTGTTAGCCGCACCGATGGATGCGAACTGAATTTTAGTTTCTGAAGATTGCTTAAGTACCTTGTCGCCTTTGTAGACATAGGTAATGGCAATTTCAGTACCGTTCAGATTGGCACTAAATTTCTTTGATTCTTCTTTGTCACCACAGCCAGCGAGAGAGAAAACCAGAACAGATGCAACAACGAGGGAAAACAGCTTGTTGAAAGCCTTCATGTAAAACTCCATTTTATCAAGATCAGAAAACTGGTGACTCTCACCAGGGCGCTATAGAATATTCTTTATACCTCGTCTTGAGCAGTCCGGAAATGGAGTAGAACTCTTAATAAAAAGCATTTTTCCCCCCTTGTTGCTCAAGCATCAGTAACAACTGTTCGCAGAGTAAAACGCAGTTGTTTAATGTTTCACCCAGAGCCTCTCCCTCTGTAGTACGCAATTGATTCAACAAATGTGCCAGCCGGTAAAAGCCCGCCCCGGTCAACTCATTTACCAGCAAGCCGACCTGACTGATGACACTTTGCCCCTGATAGCGCCAGCCGTTATGTAGCACCTGAATTAATAATGACTGGCAGCGCATCAACAACTGAGGAGCGGTGGACGGCACAGGAAGAACGCTGGCGGAAGGTAGCGGTGCCACAGACGCAGTTTCTGCATCCAGCGCCCAGGCGCGAGATTGCGTCATCATCACCCGTGGCTCCAGCGTTAACTGTCCTTCGGTAAAACTGACGAATCCAGAAACCAGACACACGGGATCATCTTGCTGTCGTAACAGGGACGCCATGCGTTCAACGGCAAAGGGTGAGCTGGCAGAGGCTGGCAGTGATAACGTCAGCACATTATCTTCGCCTTCGCCACTGATTACCTGCGCATCCAGTGTCTGGCGGCTGCTGTCCCAGCCAAGTGAAATACACTCAGCCACAGGCAGAATAAATAAATTATCCACCTGATTAAGCGGGCGAACGGAGACTGGCGGGCGCTGGCGTAAGTATTCCCGTAACGCTACGATTCCCGGCTGGCGCAGTGGTGCACTCAGCATTTGCCACGCATCCGGAGACAGTGGAACGACGCTGCTTAAGCGGTTGCGCGTACCTAACAACAGCTCACCTTCGGCACTGCGTTTCGCTGCTTGTGAGACGATTTGCCCTCCCGCCAGCGCCCCTGCCTGAAAGGTAAATAGCCGACGCGTTGCCGCAGGCGCGTTTTCCTGTTCACTTCTCGGCCAACTGCGTGAAAGGTGTAAAATACTACCGGTGTCGGGGTCGGTGAACCAGATCCGTAAACCATACTGTTGGAAGTCTTGCCAGCTACGCATACCTAATGACACCAGCCGCAGATGATCCAGTTTTGCTTCTCCGGCAATCCCTGCGCCAACGACCGTGCGCCACGGCATGGGCGGTACTTCACCGACACAGTCACGTCGTACCATCTCTTGTGCACTGGCTAACCGACTGTTTAATGCTGCAAGCTGGCGCAAACATTCTCCTGCGTGATAGTGGCTGGCGCGGGCGTGGAACGCATCAACGCTGGCACGCAGTTGCCGTAGCGATTCACTTACCCATCGCCAGTTGCAGGCTTCTGCCGCTTGCCGGGCGCGGCTGAATGCTGCCTCGTAATGAATTAACGGCTGGCTGATCCCCCCCAGCCATAACGCGTAACTTAATTGCTGGACATATTTACGACAGGCTTTGCCCTCATCGCTGGCAAATGGATCGTCATTTGATGCGATTTGTTCGCTGCGCATCTGCCAGAGCAAATGAGAAAATTCTGCCTGCTGTGCTTTGGCCTGGACGAATGCCTGCACTGCCAGTACCACGTGTTCGCACAGCGTTCCTTCAATGCAATCACAACGGGCGAAACGAATACTGCTGCGGGAATAAAAACGCACATCGCTCATCGGTAAGCGGGCAGAGGGAATTTCGCCTGGCGCGCAGAACAGTTCAATAGTTATACCTTTGGCGACCAGGGATTGTGCGCGTTTGTGCGTGGCAGTGGGCAGGGTAGTCAGTTCTTCCAGCCAGATTGCCGGGGGCCATTCCTCTGCTTTTTCCGTGGGCTGAGGGGTAGCACAAAGTCGCTGATAACTTAACACCAACATCACGCGATGGCGGCACATGCCGCTGGCCCCGCAGCTACACTGGGCCTCTTTCAGAGCCTGACCGTTTGCCAGTTGGCTGCGTGTACCGTCACTGAAAGTGGCGATCAGTGTGCCGCTCTCATGGCTAATTTCTGGGATATTGCCATTTTCCAGTTCCTTAAGGCTGCGCTTAACAAAACCGGCATTACTTAACGCTGTCAGTGCCTGTGGCGTCAGTTCTAATAATTCCGGGCGTAGTGAATTCATGACTGAAGATTCTCCGCCAGCCAGGAAGCCAGTTCACCCGGCGTCATGGCAGCTATTTGTGCACCGACATTGACCAATGCCTGGGCCATATCCCGGTCATAACAGGGGGTTGCTGTGCTGTCGAGCGCCGCCAGCCCCAGCACCTTGATGCCGCTTTGAACACACTGCTTCACCTGGTGGATGAGTGATGACGATGTTCCGCCTTCATAAAAATCGCTTACCAGAACAATCACGCTTTTACCTGGTTGTTCAATAAGTTGACGGGCGTACTCCACTGCACTGGCGATATGCGTTCCACCGCCCAGTTGCACTTTCATTAATAACTCTACCGGGTCGGCAACGTCGGCAGTGAGATCTACGACGCTGGTATCAAATGCCACCAGATGGGTGCGAATGCCGGGTAATTGCCATAAACAGGCCGCCATCACTGCTGAGTGGATCACTGAATCAACCATCGATCCGCTTTGATCGACCAGTAAAACCAGTTGCCATTGTTCACTATGGCGCTTAATGCGACTGTTAAAGCGGGGTGATTCGATATACAACTTGCCGCGTTTGGGGTCCCAGTGCTGCAGGTTGGCCCGCAGGGTACTTTTGAAATCGAAATTGCGCGCCAGGGGAATATGCGAGCGGCGACGGCGGTCACGCACACCAGAAAAAGCCTGACGAACTTCTTTGGCCAGCCGCGCCATAATTTCTTCAACAACCTGGTGCACTATCTTGCGAGCGGCTGCCAGCACCTCGGGATTCATCAGATGTTTAGTGTGCAATACGGCGCGTAGCAGGCTTTCGGAAGGTTGCATACGTTCCAGCACTTCAATATTTGTCACCACATCTTCTATGCCGTAGCGCAGCACGGCGTCGCTTTCCAGTCGCTCAATTACCTGCTGTGGGAAGAGCGTGTGAATATCATTGATCCACTCGGGCGTTGTGAGAGTTGAACTGCCCAGCCCTCCGTGCCGTTCACCGCGTTGAATGCGCTCAGGATCGCGCCCGTATAGCCACTCCAGGGCGTGGTCTATCCGTCGGGCGTTGCCATCAAGACCGCAAAGGGTAGTTTCAGCCGCTTCACCAAGAATCAATCGCCAGCGCTGTAGCTCACGGGTAGTCAGAAGGTCGTTCAGTTCAGACATGGAAAACTCCCCAGTGTTGCAGTGACGCCAGTGCCTGCTGTTCCAGTTGTTGATGATGAGCAATGGTTTGCGGTGGACAATGTAACGGCATTTGTAGTGCCGGGACGGGGAGCTGCGGCAGTTGGTAATGCTCAAGCACCTGATGCGCCAGCGCCCCGCGTTCTCGAGGCGGTAGCCAGGCCATCGCTGCACGTAAATCGGGCAGAGCGTTAATAAAATCGGCGTCGCTAAGTTGATTCAAATGAGTGCTGAAACCGGCGATAAATGCAGGCTGAGAAGCCAGTTGATGGCGAGCCAGCGCCAGCAAACCATGTAGGGCTTCGCCTGACTCAGTCGGGGATAATTGCGCCAGCATATCCAGTGCGCTTTCGGCACTGGCGTTGGGATGTTCCAGACGCATCAGCGCACCGAGAGCCGCGCCGCGATCCAGCGCCGTGGCATGAATCGCCTGACTACGGCGCTCCAGTAAGGCCAGGGCGGCGGAAAGCGAAACACCTGGCAGTTGAATGCCACAATGGAGATCGCGCAGGATATGGCACAGCGCCTGCCAGCTATGCAAATGGGCGTGAAATTCTTTTTCGTCCGGCCTGCCGTTGGATTCACATAACCACAACGTTCGATCTATCGCCGCACACAGTGTGGTTTGCAGTATTAGCGCCCCTTGCATACCGCCAGTCTCATCCAGACGCCACAAGGCATAAAGCACTTCCAGCGCCTGGCCCATTTCGGCAAACTGATTTTCCTGGGCGATTAATAATGTGAGTTGCTCCAGTAATTGCTGACTGAAGGACTCCAGACCAGCTAACGCCGCCTGGCTAAGACATGTGGTGATGTTGCCGATTCCTCCTGTGTCCAGCATATCGGCTTCTAATTTATTGCGTGCGGCTTCCAGGAGTGTGGCACCAAAGCAGGCGGCCTCAATCAATGCCGCATGTTGGCTAAGCGGCAGGGTTAATTTCCATTGTTCTTCACCGTTACCCGCAAGCGTCAGTGTACTTCCCTGCTGGCGCACTATCCCCGGGATCTCCAGTATCGCCAGCCGATGCAACACCTGACTTTGTACCAGCCCGCAGGGGGTAAAGCGATTTAACGCCAGGTTGGACGGAAGAGTGATTTCGGTACGTTCCAGTTCAGACGTGACATCTTTTGGCAGCGGCGGTTGTGGCGTGGAGGGGGCTAGTTTACCGAATCTGGCACCCGCTAATGTGTCTATCAACGTTAGCAGAATTGGATCGGTATCGGGATGAATGACCCCGCGATAGCTCCACGGCAACGGCGCGTTTAATGCCTCTTTAATAAGCGATCCGGCTAATGCATCCAGCCAGTCACTGCGTAGCGGCAATCTGTGACCGCGCAATTGTGCCAGTGCCATCGCATGTAGATGCGCGGCAGCCATATCAGCGGTAGACGCAGGCAATTTGTGCTGGCGCAAACGGGTAAGAATCGTTTTTAGTAGTTTTTCACCTGCCTGCTGCAAACCTGACTGCCAGCACCAGTTTTGCCAGACCGGGGCAGGCATTCCGGAAAGGTATCCCGCCAGCACATCAAGGCGCTTTTCGCTGTATGGCGTGAGATAACAACCTGTAACGGCATCATCCTGTGAGGGCAATTCTGGCTTGTTAATTTCCTGCGGGAATTCGCGCCACATTTTTGCCAGTGCCGGAGCGTGCCAGCCGCCGCAGACGACTAACACGTCGCCATTGTTTTGCCGCATCGCCCATGCAATCCAGCGGGCCATAAAGGCTTCGCGCTGGCGATTTACCGAATCACCCGCATCATTACCACGAAGTTGCACAAAGTATTGCGCCAGAGCGGATTGAAGTGTGGACTGCTGGCTTTCATCTTCGAACAGGTGATCCCACAGGGTATCGCTGTTATCCATACTGGTAGCGAGTAGCAGTAAGGCCTGATGGTCATTAGCCGCAACAGGTTCATCTTCATCTTCTTCACTCTGTGCCCAGCAAGGTAAATCGATAAACCAGGTTTGTGCCTGGATGCTGCGGGCAGCATGTAGCGCCTGCCACTCAGGTGAAAACTCGGCAAATGGGGTCCAGGCACCGCGCCCTGGGGCAACACCGTCCTGATACTGACAATAACTGTATATGGCTACCGGAAGCTGGTGGACTAAAAACAGTTCATCTACCCGGTCATTAAAATCGGCCGGTCCTTCAATCAACACGTATCGCGGTTGCTTGCTTTCAATTAGCGATTTCACCAGACGGGCGCAGGCCGGACTATGGTGCCGGATGCCGACAATTAACGGCTCACTCATGCATCTTTCCTCACGGCAGGCGGTGGCGAGCCTGGTAATAAGCCTGCCAGTGAGCTTCTTTGTGTGTGGCAACGCGCTGTTCAAAGTAACGGCGCAGACGAGCGCGATCTTCTTCGTTGTCTTTGACGATGGTGCCAGCAATACAGTCCACCAGATCGGCAGGTTCACCCGCGCGATTTGCTAAAAACCAGGCGCGGACGCCCACGGCGTGCGCTACGTTAACGGCTTCGGCGGTGGACATAATGGCCGTCAGGGTATCCATTGACGTTTTCTTCTCACCGTTGGCCCGCAGATCGCGGAACGTGCGTACCAGCAGCTCCAGTACTGCGTCAGGCACCCTATGCGGAATGCCACTATGGGCCAGTAAACGCGCTGACGCACTGGCGACCAGTTCCAGTTCCTGGGCGAAATCCATAATCGGAAAGACGGTTTCAAAATCGAAGCGACGCTTGAGCGCGGCGCTCATTTCATTGACGCCGCGATCGCGGGTATTGGCGGTGGCAATAATGTTAAAGCCTTCGCGAGCATAAAGCTGGCTTTCTTCACCGGCCAGTTCCGGCACCGTCATCACCCGATCAGAAAGCATGCCTAACAGACAGTCCTGCACTTCCAGCGGTGTACGCGTTATCTCTTCAAAACGGACGATTTTGCCATCGCGCATGCCTTGATAAAGCGGAGCCGGGACAAGCGCTTCTGTTGACGGACCGTGGTTGATAAGCAGAGCGTAGTTCCAGCCGTACTTGATTTGGTCTTCGGTGGTTGATGCGCCGCCCTGAATGGTTAAACCGGCATCGCCGCTAATGGCCGTTGCGAGCAATTCAGAAAGGAGAGATTTGGCCGTACCCGGTTCCCCGACCAGCATTAAACCGCGCCCGGTGGCGAGAGTCACTAACATGCGTTCAATAGCAGAAGGGCTTATTACGACTTTACGGCTGATGTTTTTCGTCTCATCACCAAGAATAAAAGCACGCGCTGCAGGCAAACTTAACTGCCAACCGGGCGGGCAAGGTGCGTTATCATTTTGTTTTAATTTTGCCAGTTCATCGGCGTATAACACAGCAGCAGGCGGACGCTGCAGAAGATTATTCTGCGTTGACATATATTCATCCCTGAAATGTATTAATAAAATAAACGGTATTTTACGCGCAATAAATGTTTAACGCATTAATTGATTGAGTGGAAAATATCAGGAAAGCAGAACACAGCAAATAAAAGAACCTGCTGGTGAGGCAGGTTCTTTTATTTACTACTTTGACACTAAGTTACTGATTATGCAATATTTCGCACCAACGAATAAATTATAATCATATCCACACTCCATTGCAATTCAGTGAATGATATTTATAATCCTGCCCGTTGGGAGGTTGTGCCGGATCGGACCAATTTTAAGTCCTGGCTGCCGAACGGGTGGTGCCGCAGGCGGTGCCCTGATCCGGAGAGCAACGTTTCGTACCAACATACGTAAACCAGTATCGACAGGCAGTGTAAGGGTAAGGTGCTGGTGTTGCGCTCCTTAATAAGGAGAGCGGATGGACACGCTGACACAAAAGTTAACCGTGTTTATTGCCGTACTGGAGTTATTAGTGGTTCTGTTACGGTTGATTGATTTGTTGAAGTAACGGGAAAATTGAAACGCATCTAAGGGGGAATACCGCTTCCTCCTTTAATAAACTATTATTCTATTTACTGGTTGAATATATTCTATAGTTCACCATTAAAAATTTCCATTATAGTTTCTGGTGATTTACCTCGTAATTTTCGCTCATCAATAAACTCATCTCTTATATAAATCAACGCATCATTTATTAGCGTGTCTGCATCTTCTTGTTCACGTTGGTTAAATATTGGACGTAGCCGGAATCGTTCCAGTCGATAGACCGTTCCAGTAAATAATTTAGCGTATTTATGGATTTCAAGTCGGAAGGAAAAGGGTTCTTCAGGATCAATAATCTGATAGTCGTAAATAGCGACCAGTTCACTTTGCACGATCATGGATTTTCTCAGTTGTCAGACAGCGGGCAGTTCTGTTACTACCCGCTGTGTGTTAGTGGAAAATGACGTCTGGAGTACTTAACGCCTCACTCAAATCAAACACATCGAGTTCAGCAAAAGTGACAGATTGATTGTCACGATACACTCGAAGAGAACGGAAGCCCATTAGCGCTTTGCTATCAACATTGTAGTGGTTAAAACCGGGTGAAAACTTAAGGACCAGCCGGTTCTCGCCCAGGTCATAGACAAATGCGTCCTCATAGCCTGACTCCCAGCCTTTGTAGCGCATTCCCATCAGTTGCCCAACGGTAGCGGATTTACCTTCCCAGCGAGTCAGGCTGTTACTGGTTGACTCGTCAGGTGTGAGCAGTACCGTGCGCCGCGCCAACTGGCGAAAAGGCGGCATAATTTCGTAGTCGGCAAAAAGTTGTTCAAATTCACCACGCATTTCTGCTGACATTTCTAACGGATGCGCAATGCCAATCAGAGCGTCCGCAGGCAGGTCAATTGGCTCATCTTGTGCATTGCAGAATTCCCCCTCTGCGGCCACACGAAAGGCGTTGAGTAAATGTCGCGGTTCATTTGCCAGATAAACGCCCCATATCAGTCGCTGGCTAACCAGGCGAGTAAATGGATGATTAACAAAGAGAGAATGAAAATCTGCCAGCGGCCAGCGTCGGGTGGTGCGCAGGGCAGTTTCAAGACGCGGGAGCAGGTTTTTGCTCACCTGAGTGGCATCTTTTTTTAGCCCTTTTAATCGGGCCAGTGCCTCGGGCGCTTTCAGTTGATCGTCATCGGCTCGCAACCGTGGAACACTTTTCTGGCGAACGTTTTGCTGATCGTAGACAACTGGGTTGAGGTTTTCATCGAAGCGAACGGTAAACAGCCGTGGACCAAAATCAAAAATCAACGCCTGCGGGTCATCAAGGCCCAGTGTTGGGACTAATCTGTCCGCTAACTCTTCCTCGCTTAACCCGCGATTTTCTGCGACCAACTGGAGATACTCCACCGCATTTTCACGTAAAGGGCGCGATTTCGCGCGTTGCGAAATATGGTGCAGTTGTATCAGCGCCATATCATTATTCATCAGGGTAAGTATGTTCAGGCCACTGACAGCACGGGCAGATTTTCCTTCCTGTGGCCAGGTGAGGATCTGCGTCGCCAGATCCCGTGCCGTGCTTTCGTCGCCAAAGAGACTTAACGCCAGAAATGCCCAGTTGTCTTTTGCGGGGGCTCCAGCCTGTTGCCAGGCGGTAAACAGATCCCAGGCAAAAGCGGCCAACGTTTGCGGTTGACAGAACGTTTTCAATTGTTCCAGTCCGCTATAAAAACGCCCACCCTGAGTAAAGCGCAGCATTTCGCCAATAATTTCCAGAGCATCATCGGTAACAAGCTGATTATTATTGATAAGCCGTGGCCTGCGCCACATTGTCGGATGCCAGAAATCAGGGGCTTTCGGAATGCGTGGTGGGTAAATTTCCAGTGGGTTCTGTATAAGCAATTGCTCCAGGGCAGGCCACACATCAGCACGCTGCCAGCGGTTTGCCACGGTTTGCAGTAATTCGCCATGTCCCTGTGCATACAGTAAACGCAGGGCAAGTAATGCGGCTTCGCGGTTGTCGCCGGGCTTGGTGAAGACGAGAGGAATAAGTGCGGTAGCCGTATGTTCTGGCCATTGTAAAATCCACTGGCGTGCCAGATCACGCTGAGTGGTAAAACGGTGCCAGACGCGGGCAACGGGTAGCGCCAGTTCGGTAGCGCCGAAATTTAAAATTAACGGAAATGTTTCTTTTGGACGATGCGAAAAAGCCAACAACAGACCGGGTAATGCATCCAAACCGAGGATGCTGAGAAAATAGTTTTCACCCGCGAACAGATGTTTTTTCTCATTGATACGCAGCCAGAAAGTCACTGCCATCTCACGCGGAAGCAGTGCCAATAAATACAGATTCCAGACACTCTTTTCCTGATGATAAGGCGAATGATTGTCCTTTTCCCAGATGTCAATTAACGTCTCAACGTCGCCGCTGCGAAGCGCCTGTTCTGCTGATTTTGCTTCCGGAGAATGCCAGCCATTGTTGATTTCCTCGACTCTGCCCTGGTAGTAATGCCACTGAAGTACTAATGATTCGCGTGCTGCATCCAGTTTGCCGGGCAGTATATAATTCAGGAACAGCCATACATCATCCCCAAAACCCAGCTCCTGTAGTACAACCCGACTACTTTTTCGTTCCATGCGTTCCGCAAGTGATTCCGTGCTGAAATAACGGGCAGACTCTGTGGTGGCAAGCCTCTCTTGCTCGCCCGGTTGCCAGTAGACTTGTGACGTTAATTCGAGCGGAACCAAATCAAGACGTGGTTGCGGCGATTTTTTCTTACTACGCCACGGAGGTGAAACCAAAATTTCAGGCAGAGCACTGCTATCAGGGCTATCAATGGCAGATTTCGGCGGCACGGATAAAAAACTATTCAGCACGGTTTGTGCTTTTGTACTTAGCCTGGGCTTCACTTCATCTGCCAGTTGTGGCTGCGATGTAATCAATGTTTGCAACAGATTACGCCAGTATTGATCACGTGCTTTTTGCTGTGCGGGCAGTTTTTTGTCTTCAATAATCGGATAACCGGGGCGAGCAGGTGGTGCTTCCAGCGCGATAAGTTCTGCCAATGCAGTGAGCGTTGCATGGGGGAAATTTTTACTGTATTTGGCAACACGCTGCAGGCTGGGTTTATTTTTATCAGCCACCAGTAGCAAGATGCGGATGACCAGCGGGTGGTTTATTTGTACCAGCAGGCTGCCACAGTCTTCTTTATGAGCATACATCGCCAGGCGGGGAACGGCTGCAATTCCCTGTTCGCGTAAAAGGGCCGCGCAGGCAGCGTAACCGAAGTGGTTTTCATGTGACATATAACTGGCTTCACGATCGCTAAATACGTCCAGGCTCCAGTATCGTTCGAGTTTTTTTACCGCCGTATTATCAGTAGCAACGACCTTTAACCACTCCTTTGAGTAAAAACTCGTTGATGGGCTTTCAAGGCTGGCAAGCTCATTCGCTATATCTGGTTTTTCCGGAAGCAGCAGCGCAATAAAAGGGCGGCGAACTATGGGGATCTCTGGCAGTGCGGCAATGAGTTTGTCGGCACAACGCTGCCAGCAATTTTCCTCTGCCAGTGAAAGATGTTTACGCAGACGAAAATCGAAATTGCTATAAGTCTCTGAGCGATAGCCATAGCCCGTATTCTCGTTCGGTGTCATTAAACACACTGTTGATGGATCAGCATGATAACTCTGTACAATGAACTGACGCGCTATCACCACATCCGTCGCATATTCCAGCCCATATTTTTGCACGATTTCATCAAGTAATTGCTGGCTATCATTTTTCTCGATACAGATCAGAGCCGCCATTGTGCGGGCTGGGATTGACGGTTTATGCTCACCAATCAAATTGATCGCCTGCTGGATGGCGGACTGCCACTCCAGTGAACATTTATCGTAATGCCAGGTGATATTTTGCTTCTTGCCTGCTTGTTGTAGTAATTCATCTCCTAATGTCTGAATGAGACTTTCAGTGACAGCGGGCACCGGTTCGCCCGGCCAGCGGCGATGGCTTAGCGGCGTTTTGCCTTTTTTAAATTTCAGTTCCAGTTGGTGCCGCTGGTCAATGACGAAGGCTGGTACGCTACCCGCGATCGTGGTGAGCTGCATAATGGCAAGTTGACTATTGTCGGGCGCTTAGACAACCTGTTCTTTAGCGGCGGCGAAGGTATTCAGCCAGAAGAGGTGGAGCGGGTTATTGCTGCGCATCCGGCGGTTTTGCAGGTATTTATCGTTCCCGTTGCAGACAAGGAGTTTGGTCATCGACCGGTAGCCGTTGTGGAGTATGACCAGCAAAGTGTTGATCTTAGCGAATGGGTAAAAGACAAGCTGGCGCGTTTTCAGCAACCAGTGCGTTGGCTTATGCTGCCGCCAGAGTTGAAAAACGGCGGCATTAAAATTTCACGTCAGGTGCTAAAAGAGTGGGTGCAACGTCAGGATTAAAAAATCATTAGTTTCATCTCTCATTTCCGCTATTCCATTGCCGTTGATAAAGAGTTTATCTGTTAATCTGTAAATTAATGTGAAAGTTCTTATTAAACAGGATGGTGCAATGGAATGGCTGGTCAAAAAATCGTGCAGTAATAAGCAAGATAACAGACACATACTGAAGCTTTGTGATGCTGGCGGCACGATAAGAATGATTGCTGAAGTGCAAACTGACTTTAGCGTTAAATCAGGTGACCTGCTTTCTCCTCTACAGGATGCGCTTTATTGCATTAACCGGGAAAAGCAGCACACGGTGAAAGTCCTCTCGGCAAGTAGTTATAGTCCTGATGAGTGGGAACGACAGTGTAAATCTGGTGAAAAACATCAGTAACGTTGTTTTGCAATCGGCATGAAAATCAGCGTTAATCCGCACATAATACAGGCTACGCCCAGCATAGCCTTCAGCGAAAAAGTTCCTTCCCAGCCGGGAAGTATCATTGATGCAATCCATACCAGTACATAACTTACACTCAGTAAGGCGTAGGCTTTGCTGAGTGCCAGTTGATGTAACGCTTTATACCAGCAAAAAACGGAGATCAGATAACCAACCAGGCCGACAACCAGCATTCGGGCACCGAAATCAAAAGCAAAAAGCGCTGCGATAAAATCCCATAATTGCGTCATCGGCGGCAGATGACTCGCCGCATAACCCAGACTTAATTGTGCAGCGGAAGCAATAATGACGCTGAATAATCCCCACATCAGGCCCATTACACCGTACTCCCCAGGATCACAATGCCGCCAATAATGAATGCCACCCCACACCAGTGGCGAAAAGACACCGGTTCGTGCCACAGTTTTATTGCTGCCAGCGTCACCCAGACAAAATTCAGGCTCAACATCGGGTAGGCAATGCCTACCGGCACGTTCTGTAATACCAGTAGCCAGAGTGCCATTGCCAGCCCGAGGCACACCAATGCCAGCGTCAGCCACAGTGCAATATGTTTGCGCCGTTTACTTACCGCCACAAAGCGAGTTGCCTGTTTCTGGCAGAGTTGCCCGGCTACGCTAAGCAGGCTGGCAAAGACTAAAATCAGCCAGATCATTTGGGGCGATACTGAATGAGCACCAGACGCCCCTGATGATCGACGGCATCTGCAGGTGGAATGGCGAGACGGTTGATATCCTCATCGCGGTCAACCGAAAGCACGAGTGTAATAATCCCCTCTTGTCGATGCTGATTTAGCCATTTGGCAAAATCATCGCCGCTGACAAATCTGCTTTTCGCATCCGGGTAATTAAGACCATATTTCAATTCACCCGTCTGGCGATACATGATGATGTCGTCGCGTTGCAGGCTCCATGCCAGACCAGCGGCAACACCGACGCTATCAGTAAGAATATAGCGGCTCGGCTGGAGTGACTCTTGCGTCATCTCAACAAAAAACTGCGGGTGTTTCCCTTCCATGACTCTGTCGGGGATCGCAAATCCCACGAGCAACGCCAGCCCCAACGGACAAAGCGCCGCAAAGGGCCAGTTTTTTTCCACATTCGTTAAGGTGTACCAACCGAAAAATGCCCACAGCGAAAAAATCGACCAGGAACAAAAGACCTTATAGATTTCGAAAGTCTGCCAGACAGGCGTGCCCATTGGTCCCCAGGGCGAAACAACAAACGTGGCAATAATGCCAGTGACGCCAAAAGCGATGTTAATCCAGCCATTAATCCGCAGCGCCAGAGGATTATTTTTTGCTGCCAGCAAAGCGTAATGCACCATCAGCATTGCCAGAGGCGCAAAGCAGGAGAGAATATAGGTCGGTAATTTACCTTTGGCGACAGAGAAAAACAGCAGCGGCATCACCGCCCAGCTCAAGAGATAGACGGTTGCGGAATGACGACGGTTTTTCCAGCTTGCGCGCAGCGCGCCGGGGAGCAATCCCAGCCACGGCAGACTACCGGCAATGATGACAGGCAAGTAGTACCAGAACGGGGCTTTATGTTGGGCATCATCCATCGCAAAGCGTTGAACATGTTCAACCCAGAAAAAGTAATGCCAGAAGTCAGGCTCCCGTTGTGCTATTGCCAGCCCCCAGGGAAGAACAGTCAGTACGCAACTGGCAACAGCCAGTCCGCCGTAAATAAGGAGATCTTTCCAGCGTTTTTGCATGGCTACCCACGGCAGCACGCTCAATACCGGTACGGCGAGGGCGAGAAAACCTTTAGTCATCACCCCCATGCCGCAGGTTAACCCCAGCAGTAAAAATCCCGCGCTTTTGCCTTTCCAGGTTTGCGCGTCCATTGCCAGCCAGAAGCTGCACATTCCCGCCATCAGCCAGAATGCAATGAATGGGTCGAGCACCGCATAAGTGCCGATGGCGTAGACAATAAACAGCGAGAGATAAACCACTGCGGCGAGTAGTGCCAGACGCTTATCGTGCCATAAACGCAGAGAAAACCAGGCCACCAGCGCGGCGGTTAACAGGGTCGCAAAGATAACGCCTGCCCGCACACCAACGTTATTCGCGCCAAACAGCCATTGCCCAATACTGTTGATCCAGTATCCGGCAATGGGTTTTTCGAAATAGCGTAGCCCTAACAGATGGGGCACAATCCAGTCGCCGGAGGCCAGCATTTCCCGACTGATTTCCGCATAACGCGTTTCATCGGGTTGCCAGAGCAGACGATAATTAATCGGCAAGAGATAATAGACAGTGATAAACGCAAAGAATGCTGCGTAATAGCGAACAGATTTCATGGACGAGTTCCCGCAGCTTGTTGGCAACCGAGCCAGCCTTCACGTCCGGCAATACTTCCGCGGACAACTTGCCCGAGTGGCAAAGTCTCTGATAACAACTCGCTTAAAGGGCAAAACGTAATACCTGCACAGGCGGCACGTTTCAGAAGATCGACAAAATAATGCTGATAAGTGCAGCCTTCGACTTCTGCATGAATGGTATAAACTGGCGTCCCTTTCTCTCGCAGGATGCGGTTGAGCAGCCAGCCGTTAAAATCTTCCGCTTTCACATCCCGGCCAATGACTTCATCCCAGGTGGGTAACGTCACCGGGATTTGTGCTGTACCCGGTTTTCCTGATTCGAGCAACGGACGAAACGGCATTACTCCGCGACAATCGCTGTTGTAGCGCAAATGGAACGCTTCTTTTGCCTCAATCACCTGTTGATCGGCTCGCCAGCCAGCGGCGGCGGAACAGGTTATCGGTTGGCCAATAATCTCTTCCAGTGTGTGAAGACCACGCGCGATATCGTTCACCATCGTTTGCCGATCCCAGCTACCGCTATGGGCTTGCCAGGCGTGGTGATCCCAGGCGTGCAGGCCAACTTCGTGGTGTTTAGCCGCTTCACGAATGATGTCGGCATTGGCGTGGCCAATCTCTTTTCCTGGCCATGCAGTGCCTGCCAGCAGAATATCCCAGCCATAAAGCGACGCTGCGTTTGATCGCAACATCTTCATCAAAAACTGCGGCTTCACCAGCCGCCAGAGATGACGGCCCATATTGTCGGGGCCGACGCTGAAAAAAATGCTGGCCTGAATATTATGCTGACTCAAGATTTCCAGCAGACGCGGCACGCCTTCGCGGGTGCCGCGAAAGGTATCAACATCAATGCGTAAGCCCACTTTGATCATGATTATTTATCCGTAAGATCGACAGTGCGCAGGAAGAAATCCAGCGTCTCATCGATGGTTTCCTGCATATCAATTTTCGGTTCCCAATCCAGGCAGCGGCGGGCATTGCGGATGCCAGGCTTACGATGTGCCACGTCCTGATATCCTTTACCGTAGTAGCTGCTACTTTCGACGATGCGAAAGCCTGCAAACGGTGGGAAGTGATGGCGTAGAGGATGTTTTTCAAAGCTTGCCAGTAGCATCTGGCCCAGTTCTTCAATGCTCGCTTCGTTATCGGGGTTGCCGATATTAATAATCTCGCCATCACAGCGATTTCCCGTGTTTTCGATAATGCGAAACAGTGCTTCGATGCCGTCCCGAATATCAGTAAAGCAGCGTTTTTGTTTTCCGCCATCAATCAGCTTAATTGGCGATCCTTCTACCAGGTTTAGAATAAGTTGTGTAATGGCGCGCGAACTGCCAATTCGCGCTGCATTAAGGTTATCCAGCCGTGGCCCCATCCAGTTAAACGGCCGGAAGAGGGTAAACTGCAATCCTTCTTTTTCGCCGTACGCCCAAATCACCCGGTCAAGCAATTGTTTTGATACCGAATAAATCCAGCGCGGTTTATTCACCGGCCCGACGATCAAATTAGAATGGTCTTCGTCGAAATATTTATCATTACACATCCCGTAAACTTCCGAGGTCGACGGGAAGATAATTCGCTTACGGTACTTCACGCAGTAACGGATAATGCGCAGATTCTCTTCAAAATCGAGTTCAAATACGCGCAGCGGGTTGCGGGTATACTCAATCGGTGTGGCAATCGCCACCAGCGGCAATACGACATCACATTTTTTGACGTGGTACTCAATCCATTCAGAATGAATGCTGATATCACCTTCGACAAAGTGAAAATGCGGATGATTAAGGAAACGGCTAATGGCGTCGCTGCCGATATCCAACCCGTAGACTTCATAATGATCTTCGCGCAGCAGGCGTTCTGTCAGATGGTTGCCAATAAAGCCATTCACCCCGAGGATCAACACCCGGGTACGGCGTCGGGCGGTGCAAACAGGTTGACTGTTAAGTCTTGAACCTTCAACCAGCCCTAGCGTCTGGGCTAATTGCGAACCTTGCATAGTAATTCCATCGCCCGCCTGTCCGGTGACAATTTCCAGCGCACCATCGCCACAGGCAATTAACAGCGGTGCAGCAGAAATCACGCTCCCCGGTTGTGCTGTGGACGCATGAGAATGCACGCGTGACGACCAGACGGTGAATTTCTGATTGCCTACATAGCTGAAGGCGCCAGGCCACGGATCGGCAACGGCACGCACCATGTTATGCAGTACGGATGCCGGTTTGTGCCACTCAAGGACGCTGTCATCTGGCGTTCTGCGACCAAAACAGGTGGCTTCGTTCTCGCGCTGGGCGATTTCCAGAATATTACCGTGTTTAATGGCGGGTAACGTCTGTTCCAGCAACTGACGCGCGGCGTAGCACAATTTATGATGCAGCGTAATGGCGATATCGTCCGGTGCAATGGCAACGCGTAGCTGGGCAACAATGGCTCCGGCATCGGCACGTTTCACCATCCGATGCAACGTAACGCCAGTTTCCGTTTCACCGTTCACCAGTACCCAGTTCAGTGGCGCGCGGCCGCGATATTTCGGTAACAGCGAACCATGCAGATTAAACGCGCCAGTGGGGGCAAGTTGCAAAATCTCGTCGCTGATCAAATGGCGATAATAAAAAGAAAAAATCACATCAGGTGACAGTTGGGCAATGCGTTCCACCCACAGAGGATGATTAACGTTATCCGGCGCGTAAACCGGAATCCCTCTTTCCGCCGCCAGGCGAGCGACCGAACCATAAAATGCTTTTTCGCCAGGATTATCGGTATGAGTAAAAATGGCGCTAATTTCGTAACCGGCAGCCAGCAAGGCTTCAATACCCAGGCAACCCATATCGTGATAGGCAAAAACGACGGCTTTCATTATTCATTTTCCTTGCTGGATGGACGGATAACTTGCTGCACAAAATAGCGGGGGCGGGCGCGGACATCGGTGTAGATCCGGCCAATATATTCACCGAGTAATCCCATGCCGATAAACTGAGCGCCAATAAAGGTAAACAGTACGGCAAACAGCATAAAGACGCCTTCTGCCGCCCACTGCGGTCCGAACGTCAGGCGTAAAATCACCAGTAGTACCGCAATGCTAAAACCACCAATCGCAATAATGCTGCCAAGCAGACTAAGCATACGTAACGGTGTGGTCGTGAGGCAGGTCACCAGGTCGTACATCAAATTAATCAGGCGCATAAAGCTGTATTTTGATTCGCCAAACTCACGCTCGGCATGGTGTACCGGAATTTCAATGGCGCGGCGGGCGAAGATATTCGCCAGAATCGGAATAAAGGTGCTGCGTTCATGGCAGTGCAACATGGCATCGACAATATGACGACGATAAGCGCGCAGCATACAGCCGTAGTCGCCCATCGCTTTGCCGGTGGTGCGCTGGATCAGTCGGTTAATCATCTTCGAGGCAGTTTTACGAAACCAGGTGTCCTGGCGGTTCTGGCGCACAGTCCCTACCACGTCGTAACCTTCATCGGCTTTTTCCACCAGGTGGGGGATCTCTTCTGGCGGATTCTGGAGATCGGCATCAAGAGTAATGATTAAGTCGCCGGTAACGTGACTGAAACCCGCCATAATTGCCGAATGTTGTCCGTAATTGCGGTTAAGCAAAATAGACACAATATGGCTGCCCTCTGCTTGTGAGGCATCGACCAGCATTTGCGCAGAATTGTCGTTACTGCCGTCATCAACCAGCAGTATTTCATACTCTTTGCCCAGCAATTCACAGGCTGCGGTGGTGCGCCTGATTAATTCCGGTAAACTTTCCTGCTCGTTATAAACGGGAATAACCACCGAGACTTTCTTAACAGGGTGGATGTCAAACATGGCTTATTGTCCTGCGAGTTGCTGAAGGGCTGTGATGACGCGGTCGGCATCGGCGGTGGTCATATCCGGGAAAAGCGGCAACGAACAGATGCGTTCGCTATTCCATTCGGTATTCGGTAACGACAGCGTGGGAAAACGCTCACGATAATATTTTTGCGTGTGAGCTGCGCGGAAATGTAACCCAGTGCCAATGCCTCTTTCTTTCAGTGCTTCCATCAACGCATCGCGGCTGATATCACAACGTTGTTCATCAACACGAATAATAAACAGATGCCAGGCGTGAACATGTGGCCATGTGGGAAGCTTCAGAGGCTGGAAGGGTAGATCCACCAGTGCTTGTTGATATTGCAGGGCAATTTCTCGACGACGGGTATTTAGTTGCTCTAATTTATTCAACTGCGTCAGAGCAATCGCGGCGTTAATATCGGTCAGATTGTACTTATAGCCTGGTGTTAATACTTCAGCCTGCGGTGCGCGACCCCATGTTTTTCGGTCGTATGCATCGACACCCAGACCATGAAATTTCAACATGCGTAACTGGCGAGCGAGATTTTCGTCATCAGTAACGACTAATCCACCTTCCGCACAGGTAATATTTTTGATGGCGTGAAATGAAAAAATAGCGGTGCCCTTCGCGCCAATATGTTGACCTTTGTAATTTGTACCGACGGCATGGGCGGCATCTTCAATGACTGCGATATCGTAGCGTTCACCAATGGCGCGAATGGCGTCAATATCTGCCGGCGCTCCGGCATAATGCACCGGGATGATCGCTTTGGTACGAGGTGTAATGGCCGCTTCGATCGCTTCAGGCGTGACCATCAGCGTATCGCGATCAACGTCCACCATCACCGGTGTTGCGCCCAACAGGGAGATCATATTGAGAGTTGAAACCCAGGTCATGGAGGGAGTAATGACTTCATCATCAACACCAACCCCCAGCGCCATCAGCGTGATGTGCATTCCGGCAGTGGCTGAACTGACTGCGATGGCATGCTGATTTCCCGTTAACAGGCAAAAGGCTTGTTCAAGTGCCTGATTCTTCGGACCGGTAGTGATCCATCCTGATTCGAGAACTTCTTTAACCGCGGCGAGTTCTTCCACACCCATTGCCGGACGTGAAAAAGGCAAAAAGTCTGACATGGTTTTTCCTTCGGTCATTGAATATCTTTCCCAGTTATTCGCTAATATTTGTCATAGGGAGCGTTATGTCTATTTTGCCATTTGGAGTGAAATTCTAAGGTTAGAATATTAATTTAACCTTAAGGAATAAATATAAGACTTAAATATTATTTTTTTGTTTTTTCATCTTATTCGGGCTTTTAATTTGACAAAATTTAAGGCATTTTGCGTGCGCCGTAATGTTTTAATTTATCCCGCCACTATTTACCGATGAAAATGACGTTTGTTTTCACGGCCATTTAGTTGGCTACGCTTGTCTATAGGTGGAGCTTACGTGTTAGCTTTTTGTCGGGCTTTGTTGAAGTCTAAAAAATATATCTTCATTTTACTGGTGCTTGTGGCGATTGTGGGGCTGGGTACACATGCTGCCTGGAGCAGTAATGGTTTGCCACGTATCGACAATAGAACGCTGGCCAGATTAGCGCAGCAGCACCCGGTTGTGGTTCTGTTTCGCCATGCGGAACGCTGCGACCGTTCCTCCAATCACTGCTTGTCAGACAAAACAGGCATTACGGTGAAAGGTACTCAGGATGCCCGTGAACTGGGCAAAGCTTTCAGCGCGGACATCCCTAATTTCGATCTTTATTCCAGTAATACCGTTCGGACTATTCAATCAGCGAGCTGGTTTTCTGCTGGAAAAAAACTGACGGTAGATAAACGATTTCTACAATGTAGAAATGAGATTTATAGCACAATTAAGGAGTTACAAAGCAAAGCACCAGATAAAAATATCGTTATTTTCACCCATAACCATTGTCTGACCTATATCGCTAAAGATAAACGTAACGTGACATTTAAACCAGATTATCTGGATGGGCTGGTAATGCATGTGGAAAAAGGCAACGTTTTACTGGATGGTGAATTTGCTAATCGCTGATATTTTTAATATGACAGCCAATAATGGCTGTCATTACTGTTACATCAGACCTTTCAAACGTAATGTTTTTTGGGTGGCGACATTCAAATCATAGTGCGCAAGATCTTCCGGTTTTACCCATGCATAGTCCTGAAACTCTTCGTTAATTTTTACTTCACGGTTGGCAGAGACGCAGTCAAAGATTAGGTAAATCATATAAATCTCTTCCTTGCGACCATCTGCGTAGGTCTTGATGCGGATATCATCACTGAAGGTCCATGGTGTGATGTCAGTAAGAATCAGTTGTTCGCCCAGCTCTTCTCTGATTTCACGACGTAATGCTTCTTCAATACGCTCACCGGGCTCTACGCCGCCACCAGACAGCGCCCATTGTCCGGGGAAAACGCCGCGATCGTCGGCCATTTTACACAGCAGATAAGCACCATCATTTTGAATTAAGGGACAAACGATAGTCCGTTGTCGCATGGGAATATTCCTTACCATCGAAAATAAAATAAAAGAATACGGCAATGGACAAACAGGTGAAAGTAGCATTTGTCTTTTGGGTGATGATAGCCACGATGATTATTTGGCTGGCAATCAATTTTTGATGGCTGCTTTTTCTGCACTTAATTATTCAAGAAGTATTTAGTTACAATAAGTTAGCAGATCGCTTTTTTCACGCATTGAATCCTCTGCGTCAGGCAGTACAATCCCGCAGCTTTGGGGACTTTTAATTATCTTCTTGCGGGAAAAGGTAAAAATGAAAAAATTGGCGCTGCCAGTTCTGGCTGGAATGCTATTGGTTTCTGCATCGGCAAATGCGATGAGTATCAGCGGTCAGGCGGGAAAAGAATATACCAATATTGGTGTTGGTTTCGGTACTGAATCGACCGGTCTGGCATTAAGCGGTAACTGGACACATAACGATGACGACGGTGACGTCGCGGGCGTTGGTCTGGGATTGAATCTGCCGCTGGGTCCGCTAATGGCAACCGTGGGTGGTAAAGGCGTTTATACCAACCCGAACGACGGTGATGAAGGCTATGCCGCGGCGGTAGGCGGTGGCTTGCAGTGGCAAATTGGCGATAGCTTCCGTCTGTTTGGCGAGTATTACTACTCTCCGGATTCGCTCTCCAGCGGTATTAAAAGTTATGAAGAAGCGAATGCTGGCGCGCGTTACACTATTATGCGTCCAGTCAGCATTGAGGCGGGCTACCGCTATCTGAATCTGTCGGGTAAAGACGGCAACCGCGACAACGCGGTGGCTGACGGCCCTTATGTCGGGGTTAACGCCAGCTTCTGATGCCTTTCGGCGCGGCGTTCTGCCGCGCCATTCAGTTTCTTTCTACGCCTTATCTCCCTTTGCGTTATAGTGATTCGATAACAAAAGCAGGAGATAACCATGTTAAAAGTGGAAATGTTATCCACAGGGGATGAAGTGTTACACGGGCAAATCGTTGACACTAACGCTGCCTGGCTGGCTGATTTTTTCTTTCATCAGGGGTTGCCATTATCTCGCCGTAATACGGTGGGCGATAACCTTGAGGATTTAGTCACCATTCTGCGTGAACGTAGTCAGCACGCCGATGTGCTGATCGTCAACGGTGGTCTGGGGCCGACCAGCGATGATTTAAGCGCACTGGCTGCTGCGACAGCAAAAGGTGAGGGATTAGTTCTTCATGAAGCCTGGCTGCAAGAGATGGAACGCTATTTCCGCGAACGTGGGCGCGTGATGGCGCCGAGTAACCGCAAACAGGCGGAGCTGCCAGCCAGTGCTGAATTTATCAATAATCCGGTTGGCACGGCCTGTGGTTTTGCTGTGCAACTTAACCGTTGCCTGATGTTCTTTACCCCAGGCGTGCCTTCGGAATTTAAAGTGATGGTGGAGCATGAAATTCTGCCGCGCCTGCGTGAGCGTTTTTCCTTACCGCAGCCACCGGTTTGCCTGCGTTTGACTACCTTTGGTCGTTCAGAAAGCGATCTGGCGCAAAGCCTGGACACGTTGCAACTGCCGCCGGGCGTAACGATGGGCTATCGCTCTTCCATGCCGATTATCGAATTGAAACTCACCGGACCGGCAAGCGAGCTACAGGCGATGGAAAAACTATGGCAGGACGTTAAACGCGTCGCCGGACAGAGCATGATTTTTGAAGGCACCGAAGGACTACCTGCGCAGATCAGCCGGGAATTGCAACGTCGCCAGTTCAGTCTGACGTTGAGCGAGCAATTCACCGGTGGTTTATTGGCGTTGCAACTTTCTCGTGCTGGTGCGCCATTACTGGCGTGTGAAGTCGTGCCTTCACAGGAAGAAACACTGGCACAAACCGCACACTGGATAACTGAACGACGAGCCAAACATTTCGCCGGGCTGGCACTGGCCATTTCTGGCCTGGAAGATGGGTATCTCAACTTTGCGTTGGCCACGCCGGATGGCACTTTTGCTCTGCGCGTACATTTCAGCACTACGCGCTACAGTCTGGCTATTCGTCAGGAAGTGTGTGCAATGATGGCACTCAATATGCTGCGTCGCTGGCTGAACGGTCAGGACATTGCCAGCGAGCATGGCTGGATTGAGGTTGTTGAATCTATGACCCTAACTGCCTGAGCAGCCACTCCGTGCCGGTTTACTACACCGGCACACTTCTCTCCCGCAAAGGTTGTCCAACCTGTTGTACTCAATAAGAAAAAATCCGTGCGCTAATTCACAAATTTGTGCGTAATTCCTCCAGTCCTCTGGACGAGGAGTGGGATTTGATGCGCTTCACAATTTTACTCCCCCTGAGCAACGAGACTGATTCCAGTATCTAAGACTGGAGTCCAGTATGTTGGAATCAAGCAAAGTTCCCGCCCTGACACGGGCTATTGATATTCTCAATTTGATTGCTCGCATTGGCCCCTGTAGTGCTGCGACGATCATCGACACATTGGGGATCCCTAAAAGCACAGCCTATTTGCTGCTTAACGAACTCAAGCGTCAGCGTTTTCTGAGTCTTGATCACCAGGAAAATTTTTGTCTGTGGACCAGGCTGGTGGAGCTTTCCGGCCATGCGTTAAGCAAGATGGATCTCCGGGAACTGGCACGCCCACGCCTGACGCAACTGATGGATACCACTGGACTGTTGTGTCACCTTGGGATCATCGATAACGGTAGCGCATATTACATATTGAAAGTGGAGTCTTCAGCCACTATCAGCGTGCGTTCCCATGAAGGAAAAAGCCTTTCGCTTTATCGCTCCGGAATAGGTAAATGCCTGCTTGCCTGGCAACCTGAAGCTGTACAGCAAAGTATTATCGAAGGGCTGGTCTGGGAACAGGCGACACCCACCACGATTACCCGTCCACCACAGCTCCACGAAGAACTGGCACGTATTCGCCGTCAGGGCTGGAGCTATGACAACGGTGAAGATTACACCGATGTCCGTTGTGTTGCTGCCCCGGTGTTTAACGCCAATAACGAGCTTACCGCCGCGATCTCAGTGGTCGGTACTCGTTTACAAATCAATGAAGAATATCGTGATTATCTGGCGGGCAAAGCCATCGCCTGCGCCAGGGATATTTCACGTCTGTTGGGATGGAAAAGTCCCTTTGACTTACTGGCCTCATAAAAATGGAGAACATCATGACCCTACCAAAAATCAAACAGGTTCGCGCCTGGTTTACTGGCGGAGCGACAGCAGAAAAAGGCGCTGGCGGCGGTGATTATCACGACCAGGGAGTGGATCACTGGATTGACGATCATATTGCTACCCCGATGAGTAAATACCGCGATTACGAGCAGTCCCGCCAGTCATTTGGTATTAACGTTCTTGGCACGTTAATTGTTGAAGTCGAAGCAGAAAATGGCCAGACCGGCTTCGCCGTTTCAACAGCCGGTGAAATGGGGTGCTTTATCGTTGAAAAACACCTTAACCGTTTCATAGAGGGCAAATGTGTCAGTGATATCAAACTGATTCACGATCAAATGCTCAACGCCACCCAGTATTACTCCGGTTCAGGGGGCCTGGTGATGAACACGATTTCCTGTGTTGATTTGGCTCTGTGGGATCTGTTCGGCAAAGTGGTCGGGCTTCCGGTTTATAAACTTTTAGGCGGCGCTGTCCGTGATGAAATTCAGTTCTACGCCACGGGCGCGCGCCCGGATCTGGCAAAAGAGATGGGCTTTATCGGCGGCAAGATGCCGACGCACTGGGGGCCACATGATGGTGATGCGGGGATCCGCAAAGACGCCGCTATGGTCGCGGGGATGCGTGAAAAATGCGGTGAAGATTTCTGGTTGATGCTCGACTGCTGGATGAGCCAGGACGTGAACTATGCCACCAAACTGGCTCACGCTTGTGCCCCTTATAACCTGAAATGGATCGAAGAGTGCCTGCCGCCGCAACAGTATGAAGGTTATCGCGAATTAAAACGCAACGCGCCAGCAGGAATGATGGTCACCAGTGGCGAGCACCACGGCACACTGCAATCTTTCCGTACACTTTCAGAAACCGGTATCGACATTATGCAACCAGATGTTGGCTGGTGCGGTGGCTTAACCACGCTGGTGGAGATTGCCGCAATTGCCAAATCACGTGGACAACTGGTGGTGCCGCACGGTTCGTCTGTTTACTCCCACCATGCGGTGATCACCTTCACCAATACCCCATTTAGCGAATTCCTGATGACCAGTCCGGATTGTTCATCGATGCGTCCGCAGTTTGATCCGATTTTGCTTAATGAGCCGGTGCCGGTGAATGGTCGTATTCACAAATCAGTACTTGATAAACCGGGTTTCGGCGTCGAACTCAATCGTGACTGCAATCTGAAACGCCCTTACAGCCACTAATCATTCCGGGCGTTGCCGTGACAACAGTAACGCTCACATGTTCTAAGGAGCTTCTTATGAGCACCGCTTTGCTTGACGCCGTGGTGAAGAAAAACCGCGCGCGTTTGATCCCGTTTATGTTGGCGCTGTACGTGCTGGCGTTTCTCGATCGTTCGAATATTGGTTTTGCCAAACAGACCTACCAGATTGATACCGGGCTAAGTAATGAAGCTTATGCGCTGGGAGCGGGAATTTTCTTTGTGGTGTATGCGTTTCTCGGTGTTCCGGCGAATTTGTTGATGCGCAAACTGGGAGCCAGGACCTGGATTGGTACGACGACACTGCTGTGGGGATTTCTTTCGGCGGCAATGGCATGGGCCGATACTGAAGTGAAATTTCTGATAGTTCGCACCCTGCTTGGTGCTGCGGAAGCCGGGTTCTTTCCAGGCATGATTTATCTCACTTCGCAATGGTTTCCGCAGCGTAATCGCGCCAGCATTATGGGGCTGTTTTATATGGGAGCACCGTTGGCGTTAACGCTGGGATCACCGCTCTCCGGCGCGCTTCTGGAGATGCATGGATTTATGGGACATCCCGGCTGGTTCTGGATGTTTGTGATTGAAGGATTACTGGCAGTCGGTGCTGGGGTGTTCACATTCTTTTGGCTTGATGACACACCGGAGCAGGCACGTTTTCTGAGTAAAGAAGAAAAAACGTTGCTCATTAATCAACTTACAAGTGAAGAACAACAGAAAGTCACTTCGCGACTGAGTGATGCGCTGCGTAATGGGCGAGTCTGGCAACTGGCGATTATCTACCTGACTATTCAGGTGGCGGTTTACGGATTAATTTTCTTCCTGCCGACGCAGGTTGCCGCATTGCTGGGAACAAAAGTGGGCTTTACGGCCTCCGTGGTCGCCGCCATTCCGTGGATTGCGGCATTGTTGGGGACCTGGCTTATTCCGCGCTATTCCGATAAAACCGGCGAACGGCGCAATGTCGCGGCGCTGACATTGCTGTCCGCGGGCATTGGTATTGGCCTTTCCGGGCTACTTTCGCCAGTACTGGCAATCGTTGCGCTGTGTGTTGCAGCAATAGGGTTTATTGCGGTTCAGCCGGTGTTCTGGACGATGCCGACACAACTGCTTTCCGGTACGGCGCTGGCTGCGGGGATTGGTTTTGTAAACCTGTTTGGCGCGGTGGGCGGATTTATCGCCCCGATCCTGCGTGTAAAAGCAGAAACGTTGTTTGCCAGCGATGCGGCAGGCTTGCTGATGCTGGCAGCGGTGGCGGTCATCGGTTCGCTGATTATTTTCACTCTGCGTGTAAGTCGCGCTGTTGCGCAGACCAACGTGGCGCATCATTAACAGGTTAAGGAACATGATGAACACATTATTAATCAATCCATTCAAAGAACGCTTACGCAAGGGTGAAGTACAAATTGGTCTGTGGTTAAGTTCGACAACTTCCTATATGGCAGAAATTGCCGCCACCTCCGGTTATGACTGGTTGCTGATTGATGGTGAACATGCGCCAAATACCATTCAGAACCTTTATCACCAACTTCAGGCGGTAGCGCCCTATGGCAGCCAACCCGTGATCCGCCCAGTGGAGGGGAGTAAGTCGCTGATTAAACAAGTCCTGGATATTGGCGCGCAAACTCTACTGATCCCGATGGTCGACACTGGCGAACAGGCGCGTCAGATAGTGTCTGCAACTCGCTATCCACCGTACGGTGAACGTGGTGTCGGGGCCAGCGTGGCACGGGCAGCACGCTGGGGACGCATTGAGAATTACATGGCGCAAGTCAACGACTCACTTTGTCTGTTGGTGCAGGTGGAAAGTAAAACAGCACTGGATAATCTGGATGAAATCCTCGACGTTGAGGGGGTTGATGGTGTGTTTATTGGGCCAGCGGATCTCTCAGCGTCGTTGGGTTACCCGGATAATGCCGGGCACCCGGAAGTGCAGCGTATTATTGAAACCAGCATCCGACGGATCCGCGCTGCGGGTAAAGCAGCAGGTTTTCTGGCTGTGGCTCCTGATATGGCGCAGCAATGCCTTGCGTGGGGAGCGAACTTTGTCGCCGTTGGCGTCGACACCATGCTCTACAGTGATGCCCTGGATAAGCGACTGGCGATAT
The DNA here is from genome assembly GCF_000208565.1 of Escherichia sp. TW09308. NCBI lineage: Bacteria > Pseudomonadati > Pseudomonadota > Gammaproteobacteria > Enterobacterales > Enterobacteriaceae > Escherichia > Escherichia sp. TW09308. Next base: position 1,125,797 of record NZ_AEME01000001.1, read on the forward strand.
TTAAATCAGGCAAAAATGAGCCACGCATAAAAGGTAGTTATTGATATCAAAGGCCCATGGGGATTGCTTGTGGGCCTGTGTTAATTAGTGGTTATTCGCTGCCAGATCGGCTTCGCTTAGCTGGGTGGCTGCGAGCAGCCAGGTCACGATCAATACCCTGTTCCAGCATGCGCAAGGCAATTTTAATGGCTTGTTCATGCATGCCTTCCTGCAAACCTTCTAATTTACCTTCCTGCCAGCCAATTTGGTGTCCTTCCTGCCGTAGCCGTTCAGCAATAGCCATCAATCTCTTCTTTTAATGACAGTTCGGTGGAATATCAGCATCAGTGAGTTGGGTTGTCGCCAGCACAATCTCACGTTCAAAGCCCTGCTCCAGCATGCGCAAGGCAATTTTAATGGCTTGTTCATGCATGCCTTCCTGCAAACCTTCTAATTTACCTTCCTGCCAGCCAATTTGGTGTCCTTCCTGCCGTAGCCGTTCAGCAATAGTCATCAATCTCTCCTTTTGTAGTGGTGAACGTTCGGCAATTTCCTCAATAAAGCGGGTGAAACGGGAGGTATCGCCGCATTGCAGCAGATAATTAAACAGCGTTTGCACCTGGCTGTCATTAGTGAAGCCCCTAACCAAAAGCGTGGTGATCCTGTCGACCAGACCGATTAAATCGCGCTCGCGAATATGCTTTTGAATCAGTTCCAGCAGAGCTATACGCCGATGTTGCATGATCTCATCGTCAGGTACGATGGTGATATCCACCAACGGAAAAGCTTCGGTGTACAACTGCCGGGCAAGCTGCGGGTCGTCAAATTCATCCAGCCAGTTAAGTGAATATGGGTAGGGTGAGGTTTCGCCGTGATAAAACAGCATTGGCACTACCAGAGGGACTCTGTCATAGCCTTTGTCCAGATGGCGCTGCATGACGGCAGTGGCATAACGCATCAGTCGAAAGGCCATGTTTTTTTCTGCAGTACTCTGATGCTCAATCACGCAGTAGATATAACCTTCGCCGTCGGTGGTTTCTACCGACCACAAAACATCCGAGTAGTAAGCGCGTAAACTTTTTTCAATAAAACTGGTGGGTTCCAGGCGTAAGGTTTGCAGGTTGCAAAGCTTACGTAGCGGTTCCGGCAGGTGTATTTCCAGAAAATCCCGTGCGGTTTCGGGCGAGAACATAAAGGTTTTAAATACCGCATCATGCGGGGAGGATGTTGTTGATTCTGTCATGGTTGTCCGTCACCAGATGTTTATGATGACGCGACATTACGAGTATCCCGGGCCTTTGACATCTGACAGTTTCAGTCTTTGCGAGACGTTTTCAGAGGAATTTTCACGGCGATGCAACGCGTACATTTGGCACGGAATCGCGCCCGCAAAAATGCCCGATAAGCAACATGCTTACCGGGCATCAGAAGGGAGTTTAAGCCAGCGCCTGGGCCAACAGAGTAATCGGATGTTCGCAGCGAAGGCTCGTGGACATCTCAATCTGCCATTTGCAGGTTTCGCAGTCGGTGACGACCAGATCTGCGCCGCTCTCTTCTATCTGACGGAACAGTGGCGCTCCGATGGCTTGTGAGGTGGGGTAGTTCTCTTTTTTGAATCCATAAGTACCAGCAATACCGCAGCACTGAGAATCCAACACTGTCAGTTCAAGCCCAGGGATTTTACGTAATAGTTCCAGGGTGTAGAGCGTCCAGCCCATTTTTTCCATATGGCATGGGGTGTGATAAACCACTTTCAGCGGCAGCGGTTTAAGTGGCAAGGTTTTGCCTTCATCTAACTTGCGCCACAGCCAGCGGGTTGCCAGTTCGATATGATCGCGTAAGCCTTTGTTGTCGACATTCAACACTTCCGGATATTCATCGCGCAGGGCAAACGTACAGGTGGAGGAGGTGGCAATCACCGGAATGCCTTTCGCTCCGACAGCTTCGCGGATCGATTCCACGTTGATAATCGCCTGTTTACGCGCCTTATCGGTAAAACCGTTGGCAATCAGCGGCACACCGCAGCATTTCTCTTTGCTGAGCAGTTGCACGCCCGTTCCCATCGCGTTGAGTACTTTAATTAAATCTTTACCCAGTTGTGGATGGTTGTAATTGACGAAGCAGCCGTGGAAGAACGCCACCTGATCTTTATACTGCGCCTGCTGTGCCGCCACGCTGCGATACCAGCGGCGGAAGGTGCCGAAGGAGTATTTCGGCAGTGTGCGACGGTGGTCGATTTTTAACGCGGCATCAAGCAGTTGTCGCACCGGTTTTAGTGAGGTAGCGGTGTTAACGATAGGCGCGAACGGCGTAGAAAAGCTGCCCATCAGGTCGGTATGACTTAAAACGAAATTGCGCAGCGACGGGCGCGAGGTGTCGTATTTTGCTCGTGCGCGCTGGATGATATCGCCAATCTTCACATCGGATGGACAGGCGACTTCGCAACGTTTGCAGTTAATGCAATATTTCAGCGCCTCGTCATACAGTGCGCCATCTTTCAGACGCAGACGTTCGCCATCTGGTCCCGCCTGTTTTGGCCCCGGATAGCCCGGATTCACCCGGCTCACCGGACAGGCGGTGGTGCAGACGGTGCACTTAATGCAGTTTTCGAAGCTGGTATCGTTCATTCTTGGCCTCCTGCGCGTTGGGCAATCTGTTGAGCAGCATGTAATGCACTGACAGCACAAACGCCGCCGCCGCATCCCTGGGCGATGGGATCAAATCCGCCCAGCACCGAACCAATGGCAAACAGGTTTTCTATCGTTTGACCTGCCAGCGACGGGCGTAGCGCCTCGTCAGTGGTCACGCCGAATTGTTGCCACGGTTGCGGAGCGAAAAAGTCACTTCGATACCACTCACCCCGCGTGGCGGTTTGCAGCACATCAAGGCCGAGAATCGGTTCGCGAATACCGTCGCGTTCTGCCACCAGCCCCCCGCTAAAGAAGCTGCCACTGGCAAGCACGGCAAAGCGTGGACGTAGCGGAATATCGGCGTGATTACGGGTCCATATTTCACTGACGACGCCATTTTTGCAGGTCACTTTTTTTACTTCATCGCCCGGCATCCACACACCGCCCTGGCGCACGAACTGATGTTGAAGCTGATTTTGCAGACGAATACCCAGCACGGAAGGCGGCAATGTTGGCAGTAACATTAATGAACAGGGCAGTTGCTCATTCAGCCAGCGCCACAGTTTGTTATCGGTCAGGCCGAAACAGGCGGGCATCAGGATCATTTCACAGGTGTTGGCAACAGGGATAAGCGCATCGATCAACAGTGGCCAGTTTTCTTCGTTATCAAGGAAACGGGCAATATTCACTGCACGAAATTCGGTGGCGTTATTGCGTAAGACATCCAGTTCCGGCAATTCAATTTCAGCAGTTTCGACAGCAAGATTTAATTCACGTAACGAGGCTGCCGCCAGGTGTGCCTGAAAATCCATCAGGCCACTTATTCCCACTACGCATATTTTCTTCGCGGGCAGCGGCCAGACTGGGATTTCTGGTGAGCTTAGCCAGGTTGAGCGTAGCGTGCCGAGAGGAGTAACCCGCTGGTGAGCCAGTTCTACGCTGCCCTGCAATTGCGCACCGCTTTCTGCAATTAACGCCTGCGCCCGGCAAGCGAGGTCGAGCACGCGCTGTGGGCCGAGTTGGCTGTAGGGATGGGAGGGGGCCAGGCGACCCAATGTTTCCAGTCCGTCGTGAATATCTGTCACCGGCTGCCCATCTGGCAGATGGCTTAGTAAATCCAGTGAGCCGGACGAGAAATGCAGCGCGCTCTGACCGCGAGTGACAATCGCACAACGCAGACCGTGTTTTTGTAGTTGCAGGCCGCAGAGTAATCCGGCAAGGCCGCCGCCCATAATGACAGTATCAAATCGCATCTTTCTGCTCCTTCTCCAGACCACACAGCCCCTGATAAACCCAGCGGGTAAATTCGCTTTCGCGCAGCGCATCGCCCCAGGCAATGGGCTGCACACCTTTCCAACGTTCGTTAAGGAAGGTGGACAGTTGCTCGATAGATTGCGTGGACGTGGTGACGTTAAAGCGTTGCAGCAGTCCGGCGGCGCGGCAGGCGCAGAGTTCGCCCTGACAGGTCCCCATCCCCACACGGGTGCGACGGCGTAAGTCCAGCAGGCTGTTGACGTTTAAATTTTCTACCGCGTATTGCACTTCGCCTGCAGTGACAGCTTCGCATTCGCACACCAGGCTCCGGTGCAAGCGGCCTTCACTTAACCAGGCTGGCGTGCGATCACCGTGACGATAAACCGCAGAACCGCGAAGTGGTGCAGGGAGGGAAATGATTTTTTGCAGTGTCACTTCAGCCGGTTCTTGTGAACCCGGTAGTGCCAGGTCGGCGGTTGTGCAGGGTCGCGAGTTGCCCAGTTTGCGGCAGACGGCATCTGTGGCCCATTCCGCCATCAGACGGTAGGTCATCAGTTTGCCGCCGGTAATGGTGATAAATCCGTCCAGGCCATCGCGTTCGGCGTGATCGAGCAGCACGATGCCGCGACTGACATTACGCCCGCTCGGATCGTCATCGCTGGCAACCAGTGGGCGCACACCAGAGTAGGCACGCAGAATGCGCGTTTTCGCCATCACCGGAGCCAGTTTTTCCCCTTCACGCAGCAGGATATCGACCTCTTCTGCCGTCACCCGATTATCGTCAATTTCGTCATAATCAATGCGTAAAGAGGTGGTGCCAATCAGTGAAATAGTATCGCCGGGCACCAGAATATCAGCGTCAGAAGGTTTACGGCAGCGATTGATCACGTGCTGATTAATGCGGTGATCCATGATCAGCAGCGATCCTTTGGCCGGGAACATGCGAATACGCAGATCGGCATACTCGGCAATATGTTGCCCCCAGATCCCGGCAGCATTCACCACCACTGGTGCATGGAGCGCCTGGGTTTCGCCTGTAAGATGATTGCGCACGCGAACGCCACACACCGTCGCGCCTTCACGAAGCAGGCCAGTGACTTCATGGGCGGTGAGGATAACCGCACCGTGTTCTTTTGCATCGAGCATGTTCGCAGCGGTCAGGCGGAATGGGTCCACGGTGCCATCCGGGACTTTTACCGCGCCAATCAATGCCGGGTTAACGGAAGGTTCGATAATGCGTGCTTGCTGCGGATCAATGGCTTCCGCGCTGATCCCCGCCTCCTGACAAGCGCGAATAAACGTAGCCTGGAAAGAGAGGTCATCTTCCGGCAGGGTGATAAACAGGCCGTTGGTCGGTTCCACACAGTGACGCGCGATGCGTTTTAAAATCTGGTTCTCACTAATGCATTCGCGGGCGGATTCCGCATCTGTTACTGCATAACGTGCGCCGCTGTGCAGCAGACCGTGGTTACGCCCGGTCGCGCCTGTTGCGATATCGTGTCGCTCAACCAAAATCACGCGCAGCCCGCGCAGGGCACAGTCGCGGGCAATCCCGGCTCCCGTTGCGCCGCCGCCAATGATAATCACGTCACTTGTTTGCGAGTCGCGAGTTTTCATTGTTATCCCTCTGAAGTTCGTTTTTTACCATTTAGCCATAGTAAAAACATGAATTGTTTGATTTCGCGCATATTCGCTCATGATTCGAAAGTGAAACGTGATTTCATGCGTCTTTCAGAACATTTCAACCATCGTATTTAATAATGTGTGCGGTAATTCACATTCATAAAATGAATGATTAATTAACATCGCGGCCACTCAAGAAACGGCAGGTTCTTCTATTGAATCAGTCTGTTAATCATAAATAAGACCACGGGCCACGGAGGCTATAAATGTTGAGTATTTTTAAACCAGCGCCACACAAAGCGCGCCTACCTGCTGCGGAGATCGATCCGACTTATCGTCGATTGCGCTGGCAAATTTTCCTGGGGATATTCTTTGGTTATGCCGCTTACTATCTGGTTCGTAAGAACTTTGCTCTCGCTATGCCCTATCTGGTGGAGCAGGGATTCTCTCGTGGGGATTTAGGTTTTGCCCTTTCCGGTATCTCCATTGCTTACGGATTTTCGAAATTCATCATGGGGTCAGTTTCGGATCGCTCGAATCCGCGCGTTTTCCTGCCAGCAGGTTTGATTCTTGCGGCGGCAGTGATGCTGTTTATGGGCTTTGTGCCGTGGGCGACTTCCAGCATTGCGGTGATGTTTGTTCTTCTGTTCCTCTGCGGTTGGTTCCAGGGAATGGGATGGCCGCCGTGTGGTCGTACTATGGTGCACTGGTGGTCGCAGAAAGAGCGTGGCAGCATTGTGTCAGTATGGAACTGTGCGCATAACGTCGGTGGTGGTATTCCGCCGCTGCTGTTCCTGCTGGGTATGGCCTGGTTTAATGACTGGCACGCGGCGCTCTATATGCCTGCTTTCTGTGCCATTCTGGTGGCGCTTTTCGCTTTTGCCATGATGCGCGATACCCCACAATCCTGTGGTTTGCCGCCGATCGAAGAGTACAAAAATGATTATCCGGACGACTATAACGAAAAAGCGGAACAGGAACTGACTGCGAAGCAGATTTTCATGCAGTACGTACTGCCGAACAAGCTGCTGTGGTACATCGCTATTGCCAACGTATTCGTTTATCTGCTGCGCTACGGCATCCTCGACTGGTCGCCAACCTACCTGAAAGAGGTGAAGCATTTCGCGCTGGATAAATCTTCCTGGGCCTACTTCCTTTATGAGTACGCGGGCATTCCGGGCACTCTGCTGTGTGGCTGGATGTCGGATAAAGTCTTCCGCGGTAACCGTGGGGCAACTGGCGTCTTCTTTATGACTCTGGTGACCATCGCTACTATTGTTTACTGGATGAACCCGGCAGGTAATCCGACTGTTGATATGGTTTGCATGATTGTCATTGGCTTCCTGATCTATGGTCCCGTCATGCTGATAGGTCTGCACGCGCTGGAACTGGCACCGAAAAAAGCAGCAGGTACGGCGGCGGGCTTTACCGGGCTGTTTGGTTATCTTGGCGGTTCTGTGGCGGCAAGCGCAATTGTCGGTTACACCGTTGACTACTTCGGCTGGGATGGCGGCTTCATGGTGATGATTGGCGGCAGCATTCTGGCAGTTATCTTGTTAATTGTCGTGATGATTGGCGAAAAACGTCGCCATCAGGAATTACAGCAAAAACGCAACGGAGGCTAATGGCATGAAACTGACACTTAAAAACCTTAGCATGGCGATCATGATGAGTGGAATGATCATGGGAAGCAGTGCAATGGCGGCAGACAACAGCGAGAAAATTGTAATAGCCCATCGCGGCGCAAGTGGTTATTTGCCGGAGCATACGCTACCCGCAAAAGCGATGGCGTATGCGCAAGGGGCTGATTATCTGGAGCAGGATTTAGTGATGACCAAAGACGACCATCTGGTCGTCCTGCATGACCACTATCTTGACCGCGTTACTGATGTGGCCGAGCGTTTTCCGGAGCGGGCGCGTAAAGATGGCCGTTACTACGCGATAGATTTTACGCTGGATGAAATTAAGTCTTTAAAATTCACTGAAGGCTTCGATATTGAAAATGGCAAAAAAGTGCAGACTTTCCCCGGACGCTTCCCGATGGGGAAATCTGACTTTCGTGTGCACACTTTCGAAGAAGAGATTGAATTTGTTCAGGGGTTAAACCACTCGACGGGGAAAAATATCGGCATCTATCCAGAAATTAAAGCGCCGTGGTTTCATCATCAGGAAGGGAAAGATATTGCGGCTAAAACCCTGGAAGTGCTGAAAAAATACGGTTACACCGGTAAAGATGACAAAGTTTATTTGCAATGCTTTGATGCTGATGAGCTGAAACGTATTAAAAATGAGCTGGAACCGAAAATGGGCATGGATCTTAATCTGGTTCAACTGATTGCCTATACTGACTGGAATGAAACCCAGCAGAAACAACCAGATGGAACCTGGGTTAATTACAGTTACGACTGGATGTTTAAGCCGGGTGCCATGAAGCAGGTAGCGGAATATGCTGACGGCATTGGCCCGGATTACCATATGGTGATTGATGAGACATCGCAGCCGGGCAATATTAAACTTACCGGAATGGTGAAAGACGCGCAGCAGAATAAGTTGGTTGTGCATCCTTATACCGTGCGGTCGGATAAGCTGCCAGAATATACGACCGATGTGAATCAACTGTATGACGCTCTGTATAACAAAGCGGGTGTTAATGGGCTGTTTACGGACTTCCCGGATAAAGCAGTAAAATTCCTCAATAAAGAGTAACTTCAGTCTCGGATGGCACTTACGTGCCATCCGCTATTTCCCTTCATTCAAAATCCCATTCACGTCAGAGTGAAATTAATTCTTCAATAAAGTCAGTTAGTTATCTTTGCTTGCTGTTCTTTAGCGTGAGATGACGAGTTCCCGACAAATGAAATCCCTTAAGAAACACTTTTTATTAAGTTTTTCTTAAGGTGAACACCTATAGTCATTGTCGTTAACAATAAAAACAAGGCGACAGGGTATGGCAGTTTCAGCAAAACTCGACGAATTCAATCATTGGTGGGCTACAGAAGGTGACTGGGTTGAGAAACCGAATTACCGCCGCAACGGCATGAGCGGGGTGCAATGCGTCGAGCACAACGGCAAAAAGCTGTATGTAAAGCGCATGACTCGGCACCTGTTTCATTCTATCCGCTATCCGTTTGGTCGCCCGACGATTGTGCGCGAGGTTGCGGTGATAAAAGATCTGGAACGCGCTGGCGTGATTGTGCCGAAAATCGTTTTTGGAGAAGCGGTGAAAATTGATGGCGAATGGCGTGCGTTACTGGTGACTGAAGATATGGCGGGTTTTGTCAGTATTGCTGACTGGTATGCACAGCATGCAGTAACGCCCTATCCCAACGATGTACGGCAAGCAATGTTGGAAGCAGTGGCGCTGGCATTTAAAAAGATGCATAGCGTTAATCGTCAACACGGCTGCTGCTACGTTCGCCATATCTATGTGAAAACAGAAGGTAAGCCAGAAGCCGGTTTTCTTGATCTGGAGAAAAGTCGCCGTCGTCTGCGTCGCCATAAAGCGATTAATCATGACTTCCGGCAACTGGAGAAATATCTGGAGCCGATCCCTAAAGCGGACTGGGAACAGGTGAAAGCGTATTACTACGCCATGTAATCGTTGTAGGCCAGATAAGACGCATCAGCGTCGCATCTGGCAACTATTCGCGCATGCCATGTTGGATGCGGCGTAAACGCCTTATCCAACCTACAAAAAGCCGTTGTAAGACAGATAAGACGCATCAGCGTCGCATCTGGCACTAGTACTCGATCACAACTCGATTTCAATATCGCCTTTTGCCCGGCAACAACAGGGCAAAATTTCCCCTGGCTGAATAAAGGCTAACGGTTCGGCAATCCAGTCCACCTGGCCTGCAACAAGACGCGTGCGACAGGAGCCGCAGTAGCCTTCGCGACACTGATACTCAACCGCCACATTGTGGGATTCCAGCGCTGCCAGAAGGGAAGGGTGTTCATCCTGGCACAGCAGTTGTGTGCCAGTGATGCGCAGGGTAACGCGAGCCATCAGAGTTGGAAGTTACTCAAATCGTCGGTGTCCACTTCCGAATCAATCTGTCCGACCAGATAAGAACTGACTTCCACTTCCTGCGGAGCAACCTGCACATTATCAGACACCAGCCAGGTGTTGATCCACGGGATCGGGTTGGAGCGTGTCTGGAACGGCAGATCCAAACCGACAGCCTGCATACGGATATTGGTGATGTATTCAACGTACTGGCAGAGAATGTCTTTGTTCAGACCAATCATTGAACCGTCACGGAACAGATAATCCGCCCAGTCTTTCTCCTGTTGCGCCGCCTGGACAAACAGGTCATAGCACTCTTGTTTGCACTCTTCGGCAATTTCCGCCATTTCCGGATCGTCCGCACCGCTGCGCAGCAGATTCAGCATATGCTGAGTGCCGGTCAGGTGTAGTGCTTCGTCACGGGCAATCAGGCGAATAATCTTGGCATTGCCTTCCATCAGCTCACGTTCAGCGAAAGCGAAGGAACAAGCGAAGCTGACGTAGAAGCGAATTGCTTCCAGCGCATTAACGCTCATCAGGCACAGATAGAGTTTTTTCTTCAACTCGCGCAGGCTGACAGTTACGGTTTTACCGTTAACGGTGTGGGTGCCTTCGCCCAGCAGGTGCCAGTAACTGGTCATTTCGATCAGTTCGTCGTAGTAAGCCGAAATCCCTTCTGCGCGTTTCTGGATCTGCTCGTTGGTGACAATATCGTCAAACACAACAGACGGATCGTTAACAATATTACGAATAATGTGCGTGTAGGAACGGGAGTGAATAGTTTCCGAAAACGCCCAGGTTTCTACCCAGGTTTCCAGTTCTGGAATCGAAATCAGCGGCAGAAGCGCTACGTTCGGACTACGACCCTGAATGGAATCCAAAAGCGTCTGGTACTTCAGGTTGCTGATAAAGATGTGCTTTTCGTGCTCTGGCAGCGCCTGATAATCGATACGGTCGCGGGAGACATCAACTTCTTCCGGACGCCAGAAGAAAGAGAGCTGCTTTTCGATCAACTTTTCGAAGATTTCATATTTTTGTTGATCGTAGCGAGCCACGTTGACCGGCTGACCAAAGAACATCGGTTCTTTGAGCTGATCATTCTTCGTCTGTGAAAATGTGGTATATGCCATGAATATGTCCTGTTGGGAGTTTAATGCCGGATAAGGCGTTCACACCGCATCCGGCATCACAATATCAGATCTTACATGCACCGCTTTCGCAGCCATCGTCCTGGATTGACGGCACCAGATCGTCCTGCGCGTCTTCTGCGCCATCACGGGTGTTCTGATAATACAGCGTTTTGACCCCGAATTTGTAGGCGGTGAGCAGGTCTTTCAGCAACTGCTGCATCGGCACTTTTCCTGACGGGAAGCGCGATGGATCGTAGTTGGTGTTAGCAGAGATCGACTGGTCGATGAATTTCTGCATGATACCCACCAGTTGCAAATAACCATCATTACCCGGCATTTCCCACAGCAGCTCATAGGCGTCGTGCAGGTGTTCATAGTCTGGCACCACCTGGCGCAGAATCCCGTCTTTCGACGCTTTAATGCTGACGTAACCACGTGGCGGCTCAATACCGTTGGTGGCGTTAGAAATCTGCGAAGAGGTTTCTGACGGCATCAGCGCTGAAAGCGTGGAGTTACGCAGGCCGTGGGTTTTGATCGACTCACGCAATGCTTCCCAGTCGTAATGCAGCGGCTCATTGGCGATAGCATCCAGATCTTTCTTGTAGGTATCGATCGGCAGGATCCCTTTTGCGTAGGTGGTTTCGTTAAACCACGGGCACGCGCCTTGCTCTTTTGCCAGTTCGTTAGACGCTTTCAGCAGATAATACTGGATCGCTTCAAAGGTTTGGTGCGTCAGGTTGTTGGCGCTGCCGTCGGAGTAACGTTTACCGTGCTTCGCCAGATAGTAAGCGAAGTTGATCACGCCAATACCCAGCGTACGACGACCCATTGCCCCGCGTTTTGCCGCCGGGATTGGGTAATCCTGATAATCCAGTAGCGCATCAAGCGCACGTACTGCCAGAATCGCCAGTTCTTCAAGTTCATCCAGGCTGTTAATTGCGCCCAGGTTGAAAGCAGACAGCGTACACAGCGCGATTTCACCGTTTTCGTCGTTGACGTCATTCAGCGGTTTGGTCGGCAGGGCGATTTCCAGGCACAGGTTAGACTGGCGCACTGGCGCAACAGCCGGATCAAATGGGCTGTGGGTGTTGCAGTGGTCAACGTTCTGAATATAGATACGACCGGTAGACGCGCGTTCCTGCATCATTAGCGAGAATAGCTCAACCGCTTTCACGCGCTGTTTACGGATGCTGTCGTCTTTCTCATACTTGGTGTACAGGCGCTCAAATTCTTCCTGATCGGCAAAGAACGCGTCGTATAACCCCGGAACATCGGATGGACTGAACAGGGTAATATCTTCACCTTTCAGCAGACGGGTATACATCAGCTTGTTGATTTGTACACCGTAGTCCATATGGCGCACGCGGTTGCCTTCAACCCCACGGTTGTTTTTCAGCACCAGCAGGCTTTCAACTTCCAGATGCCATATTGGGTAGAACAACGTAGCTGCACCACCGCGTACACCGCCCTGGGAGCAGGACTTCACTGCGGTCTGGAAATGTTTATAGAACGGGATACAACCCGTGTGAAACGCTTCGCCGCCGCGAATCGGGCTACCCAGTGCACGAATGCGACCGGCGTTGATGCCAATACCTGCACGCTGGGAAACGTATTTCACGATTGCGCTGGAGGTGGCATTGATGGAATCCAGGCTGTCGCCGCACTCGATCAGTACGCAGGAGCTGAACTGGCGAGTCGGGGTACGCACGCCGGACATGATTGGCGTCGGCAACGAAATCTTAAACGTGGAAACCGCATCGTAAAAACGCTTCACGTATTGCAGACGCGTTTCACGCGGGTAATTCGAGAACAGGCACGCAGCAACCAGAATATAGAGGAACTGGGCGCTCTCGTAGATTTCTCCGGTCACGCGGTTTTGTACCAGATATTTGCCTTCAAGCTGTTTAACAGCAGCGTAAGAGAAGGTCATATCACGGTCGTGATCGATAAACGTGTCCATCTGCTTGAACTCTTCTTCCGTGTAGTCTTCCAGCAGATGATTATCGTATTTGCCCATTTCAACCATTTTTACCACGTGATCGTACAGCGCTGGCGGCTCAAACTGGCCGTAGGCTTTTTTACGCAGGTGGAAGATCGCCAGACGCGCGGCGAGATACTGATAATCCGGTGCTTCACGGGAGATCAGGTCAGCGGCAGCCTTGATAATGGTTTCGTGGATGTCGGAGGTCTTGATGCCGTCATAAAACTGAATGTGGGAGCGCAGCTCGACCTGGGAAATCGAAACGTTATGCAGCCCTTCTGCCGCCCAGTCCAGAACGCGATGGATTTTATCGAGATTGATGCGCTCTGTGCTACCGTCGCGCTTTGTCACCAGCAGATTCTGATTCATGTATGTCGTACCTGTTTTTGGAATACTTTCCGCAATAGCATCGCTTTGACTACCTGTAGTAAGGAAAGTCGCAATGAACACTATATATAGGGGGTATGTTTGGGATTCACTGCAAGATAGTGTGAAAATGGCCCTCTTGCAAGTGCATAACTTTGTGGATAAGTCGCAACGGGAAAAGTGGCTTCCACGCACCTTAGGTCAGACAAGGTGTCCGGGAAAGTCAATGGGAAGAGAAAAAATTGTTAAAAATAACCGTTCGGTGATTTCTTGAACGTTCAATTTGAGATAATTATTGATCCAGGTTATTTATTGCGCTTATGTCAGGAGTGGCGAAAATTGATACCAGCACAAATTCATATCACGTTGTGACTTAATGTTATGTTTATGATGTGAGCGAATGTAAATGGTTGTGGTTCACGGAAGCGGTATTTTTTAATCAGCAGATGTGAAATAAAAATTTGCGATGTTGATTATTCCAGGTAAACAAGAAACGAATTAATCAGTTTGATGTGTTTTAATTATTGTTATTTCATAATTTAGTAAATATCAAAAAGAATAATTAATCTCTTTCAGAAGATAATATTTTTAGTATATAGGTTTTAAATTCTTCTTGCTTACAATTAGTCATTATCTACAATCGTAATATGTCTTTTAATGATGGCGTGTTATTTCTCACAGGCTGTCAGATTATGAATAAAAAATGGATTGTTTTTATCAGGAAAGAATATCTCTTAATTTTTCTGGCTGTCGTTGCATGTGCGTTTACACGAGCGAATGCAGCGTCGCAGATTATGCCTTCATGTCAGGGTGTTAACGTTATAGCCAGTTGCCGGGCCAGTCGCCAGAGCCTTTCAGGTAGTACACAGGTCTGGAATGTTGCTGACGGGCAATGGCTTATTTTTTCTTCTATGAAAAATGATACCAGTGGAGGTGCGGTATTTTTACAACAAGGTGCCAATTTCACATTGTCAGCACAAGACGGAACAGGGATGACGCTGTTTGAAAATAATACCGTGAGTGGTGAGTATAATAATGGCGGGGCTATCTTTGCGAAAGAAAATTCAACGCTGAATCTTACTCAGGTTATTTTTGACGGTAATGTAGCAGGGGGGTATGGGGGGGCGATCTATTCCGCGGGGACAAATGACGCTGGTGATATTGATCTTAGCGTCACCAATGCTGTATTTACAGATAATATTGCTAACGATGGCAAAGGTGGCGCAATATATTCAATTAATAATAATGTCTACTTAAATAACACGGTTTTTAATAATAATCAGGCATATACATCAACGAGTTACAGTGATGGTGATGGTGGAGCTATCGATATTACTGATAATAATAACGATAAAACACATCCATCAGGCTTTACAGTCATTAATAATACTTCATTTATAAATAACACTGCCGAAGGTTATGGTGGTGCAATTTATACCAGCAACGCAATTTCTCCTTATCTTATTGATATCGCTGTTGATGACAGTTATAGCCAGAACGAGGACGTATTATTAGATGTGAATAACAGTGCATTTGCTTACGGTGAAGAGGCTTCGGCAGCGGCAGGAGGCTTTCTGTATATGGGGTCAAGTGAGATCCGTTTTGATATTGCGGCTGGTAAAACTTTGATCATTGGCAGTACGAAAAATGATGGGGCTATCGATTCCATTGCGGGGACGGGCTTTATTACCAAAGCCGGAGCGGGCGAACTGGTGCTTAACGCTGATAACAATGATTTTACCGGTGAGATGAGAATTAAAAACGGTGAAGTCATGTTGGGGCGGAATAATTCGCTGATGAATGTTGGTGACAATCAGTGCCAAAACAATCCGCAAAATTGCTATGGTCTGAGCGTTGGCAGTATCGGACAGACAGATAATCAGGCTGAGCTTAACGTTGGAACGACTCAGCAAACATTTGTACATTCGTTAACGGGTTTTCAGAATGGCACTTTAAATATTGACGCCGGTGGTAATGTTACTGTCAACCAGGGCGGTTTTGCCGGGACTGTTCAGGGGGATGGGCAACTGACTATTGCTGAAAACGGTAGTTATGTCCTGACGGGAGCGCAGTCGATGGCACTGACCGGCGATATTGTGGTGGAAGACGGGGCGATTCTCTCCTTAACCGGTAATGCTGATGACCTGGCGGCGATGCAGAACGATCCACAGTCAATCGTGCTAAACAATGGTGTGCTGGATCTTTCCGATTTTACTACCTGGCAGAGTGGTACGGCAGAAAACGATGGTCTGGAAATTAGCGGCAGCGGCGGCACGGTGATTGGTAGTCAGGACGTTGCCGATCTCTATGGCGGCGACGATCTGCATATTGGCGATGACGGGAAAAAAGGTGTCTATGTGGTGGTGGATGCAGGTGATAGACAGGTAAGCCTGGCGAATGACAATCCATATCTGGGCACTACGCAAATCGCTTCGGGAACGCTAATCGTTAGCGATAATTCACAGCTTGGCGATACGGATTACAACCGTCAGGTCATTTTTACCGATAACCAGCAAAATAGTGTAATGGAGATAACTGCAGATGTTGACACATGCTCAGCGACGGCGGGGCATGGGCGTAATATCGAAATGCGCGCTGATGGTGAAGTCGCAGTTGATGCGGGGGTCTACACGCAATGGGGGGCGTTGATGGCCGACAGTAGTGGGCAGGATCAGGATGCTGGCAGCACACTAACGAAAACAGGCGCAGGCACCCTGGAACTGACCGCCAGTGGTACGGCGCAGTCGGCGGTGCGAGTGGAGGAAGGCACGCTGAAAGGTGATGTTGCGGATATCTTTCCTTATGTTTCGTCGTTGTGGGTCGGTGATGGGGCTACGTTCGAGACTGGTGCGGATCAGGATATTCAGTCTATTGATGCGACTTCCAGCGGCACTATCGATATCAGCGATGGCACCGTCTTACGTTTAACCGGACAGGAGACTTCCGCCGCGTTGGATGCCTCACTGTTTATCGGTGGCGGTACTCTGGTCAATGTCTCCGATGGTACGGTATTGACCGGTGAGCTTAATACCAATCTTGAAACAGACAGCCTGACTTACCTTTCAGACGTGACGGTCAATGGTGATCTGACCAATACTTCCGGTGAGGTGAGTCTGCAAAATGGTGCTGCTGGCGACACACTGACGGTGAATGGCGATTACAATGGCGGCGGTACGTTGCTGCTCGATAGTGAATTAGACGGCAATGATTCTGTAAGCGATCTGCTGGTACTTAACGGCAATACCTCCGGTAACACCACGGTAGTGATTAACCCGATTACTGGCATTGGCGAGCCGACATCCACAGGTATTAAAGTGGTTGATTTCAATGCCGATCCCACACAATTTCAGAACAATGCGCAGTTTAGTCTGGCGGGCAGCGGCTACGTCAATATGGGCGCTTACGACTATATGTTGGTGGAAGATAACAGCGACTGGTATTTGCGTTCGCAAAAAGAGACTCCGACGCCGCTACCTGAGCCGGAACCGACTCCCGATCCCACGCCTGATCCTGCACCAACCCCGATGCCTGCTTACCAGCCTGTGTTGAATGCGAAAACCGGGGGATATCTTAATAACCTGCGAGCGGTAAACCAGGCATTTGTGATGGAGAGACGCGACCATGCCGGTGGCAACAGTCAATCGCTACATTTACGCATTTTGGGTGGGCACGAGCATTACACTGCCGTGGGGCAAATGGCCCTGCACGAAGACACTTCTACGATACAGCTTAGTGGCAACCTGTTAAGTGAAAACTGGGGGGATGATGGCGAATGGACACTGGCGGGCGTTGGAAGCTACAGCAATAACCAGGGATATAGTCGCTCGAATATCACCTCAACCCGTGCCGATAACCAGAACCGCGGTTATGCCGTTGGTCTGACATCAAGCTGGTTTCAGCATGGCAGTCAAAAGCAGGGGGCATGGCTTGATAGCTGGCTGCAATATGCCTGGTTTAATAACGATGTCAGCGAGCAAGGCGATGGTGTGGACCATTATCGTTCATCAGGGATCGTTGCGTCGCTGGAGGCGGGGTATCAGTGGTTACCGATGCGCGGCGTATTAATTGAACCGCAAGCGCAGGTTGTCTATCAGGGCGTGAAGCAAAATGATTTCACCGCCGCTAACCGTGCTCGGGTGTCCCAATCGCAGGGTGATGATATTCAGATGCGGTTGGGATTACGCAGCGAATGGCATACCGTCGTTCATGTCACGCCAACGTTGGATCTGAATTATTATCACGATCCTCATTCGGCAGAAATTGAAGAAGATGGCAGCAATATTAGCGATGATGTGGCGAAGCAGCGTGGTGAAATAAAAGTGGGGATAACAGGCAATATTAGCCAGCGAGTTTCCCTGCGCGGCAGCGTGGCGTGGCAGAAGGGAAGTGATGATTTTGCCCAGACGGCAGGATTTTTGTCGATGACGGTGAAATGGTAATTACTGCCCGCCCGGCATCGTTGCCGGATGCGGAGTAAATGCTTTATCCGGCCTACTGGAGCGTTTGTAGGCCTGATAAGGCGCGGCAAGCGTCGCATCAGGCATTGGCATCGTTGCCGGATTCGGTGCGATCCGGCTTACAATCTCACTTATTCTGCGTATGCAGCATATAGTTCACATCAACGCCGGGGCCGAGCTTAAAGGAGTTAGTGAGCGGGTTGTAATGCAGCCCGGTCATATGACGTTCTTTTAAACTGGTCTGATCCACCCAACCCAGCAGTTCTGCCGGTTTAATAAACTTCTTCACGTCGTGCGTGCCTTTTGGCACCATGCGCAAAATATATTCCGCGCCGACTACCGCCATCAGCCACGACTTGCCGTTGCGGTTAAGCGTTGAGAAAAAGACATCGCCGCCCGGTTTTACTAATTGCGCACAGGCTCTGACCACTGACTGCGGATCGGGAACGTGCTCCAGCATCTCCATGCAGGTTACCACATCATACTGTCCGGCATGCTTTGCCGCGTGCTCTTCAACGGTTTCCTGCACGTACTCCACCTGAATGCCGCTTTCCAGTGCGTGAAGTTTTGCTACCTGCAATGGCTCAAAGCCCATATCCAGACCGGTCACTGTCGCGCCTTCTCGCGCCATACTCTCAGCCAGAATGCCGCCGCCACAACCGACATCAAGCACCTTTTTGCCAAATAAACCGCCGGAACGCTCGGCAATATAGCCCAGACGCAGCGGGTTAATGCGGTGCAGTGGTTTGAACTCGCCTTCCAGATCCCACCAGCGGGAGGCGACGGCTTCAAATTTAGCGATCTCTTCGTGGTCTACGTTATGGTTTACCGGCGATTTTTCGGCATTCATTGGCACTTCTACTCCGTAATTGGCAAGACAAGCGAGTATATCAGGCATTGCAGGTGAATAAAGCGTATAGGTTTACCTCAATCTGCGCGGCTGTGTTATAATTTGCGACCTTTGAATCCGGGATACAGTAGAGGGATAGCGGTTAGATGAGCGACCTTGCGAGAGAAATTACACCGGTCAACATTGAGGAAGAGCTGAAAAGCTCCTATCTGGATTATGCGATGTCGGTCATTGTTGGCCGTGCGCTGCCAGATGTCCGAGATGGCCTGAAGCCGGTACACCGTCGCGTACTTTACGCCATGAACGTACTAGGCAATGACTGGAACAAAGCCTATAAAAAATCTGCCCGTGTCGTTGGTGACGTAATCGGTAAATACCATCCCCATGGTGACTCAGCGGTCTATGACACGATCGTCCGTATGGCGCAGCCATTCTCGCTGCGTTACATGCTGGTAGACGGTCAGGGCAACTTCGGTTCTATCGACGGCGACTCCGCGGCGGCAATGCGTTATACGGAAATCCGTCTGGCGAAAATTGCCCATGAACTGATGGCCGATCTCGAAAAAGAGACGGTCGATTTCGTTGATAACTATGACGGCACGGAAAAAATTCCGGACGTCATGCCGACCAAAATTCCTAACCTGCTGGTGAACGGTTCTTCCGGTATCGCCGTAGGTATGGCAACCAACATCCCGCCGCACAACCTGACGGAAGTGATCAACGGTTGTCTGGCGTATATCGAAGATGAAGACATCAGCATTGAAGGGCTGATGGAACACATCCCGGGACCAGACTTCCCGACGGCAGCAATCATCAACGGTCGTCGTGGCATTGAAGAAGCTTACCGTACCGGTCGCGGCAAGGTGTATATCCGCGCGCGTGCCGAAGTGGAAGTTGACGCCAAAACCGGGCGTGAAACCATTATCGTCCACGAGATTCCGTATCAGGTGAACAAAGCTCGCCTGATCGAGAAGATTGCGGAGCTGGTAAAAGAAAAACGCGTGGAAGGCATCAGCGCGCTGCGTGACGAGTCTGACAAAGACGGTATGCGCATTGTGATTGAAGTTAAACGCGATGCGGTCGGTGAAGTGGTGCTCAACAACCTCTACTCCCAGACCCAGTTGCAGGTTTCTTTCGGTATTAACATGGTGGCATTGCATCATGGTCAGCCGAAGATCATGAACCTGAAAGACATTATCGCAGCGTTTGTCCGTCACCGCCGCGAAGTGGTGACGCGTCGTACCATCTTCGAACTGCGTAAAGCGCGCGACCGTGCTCATATCCTTGAAGCATTAGCCGTGGCGCTGGCGAACATCGATCCGATCATCGAGCTGATCCGTCATGCGCCGACCCCGGCAGAAGCGAAAACTGCGCTGGTTGCCAATCCGTGGCAGTTGGGCAACGTTGCCGCGATGCTGGAACGTGCGGGCGACGATGCTGCGCGTCCGGAATGGCTGGAGCCACAGTTCGGCGTGCGTGACGGTCTGTACTACCTGACCGAACAGCAAGCTCAGGCGATTCTGGATCTGCGTCTGCAGAAACTGACCGGCCTTGAGCACGAAAAACTGCTCGACGAATACAAAGAGCTGCTGGATCAGATTGCTGAACTGCTGCGTATTCTTGGCAGTGCCGATCGCCTTATGGAAGTGATCCGTGAAGAACTGGAACTGGTTCGTGAACAGTTTGGTGACAAACGTCGTACTGAAATCACGGCTAACAGCGCTGATATCAACCTGGAAGATCTGATCACCCAGGAAGATGTGGTCGTAACGCTTTCTCACCAGGGCTACGTGAAGTATCAGCCGCTTTCGGAATACGAAGCGCAGCGTCGTGGCGGGAAAGGTAAATCTGCCGCACGTATAAAAGAAGAAGACTTTATCGACCGGTTGCTGGTGGCGAACACCCACGATCATATTCTGTGCTTCTCCAGTCGTGGTCGCGTTTATTCGATGAAGGTTTATCAGTTGCCTGAAGCCTCTCGTGGTGCGCGTGGTCGTCCGATCGTTAACCTGTTGCCGCTGGAACAGGACGAACGTATCACCGCCATTCTGCCGGTGACCGAGTTTGAAGAAGGCGTGAAAGTCTTCATGGCGACAGCTAACGGCACTGTGAAGAAAACCGTCCTCACCGAATTCAACCGCTTGCGTACCGCTGGTAAAGTGGCAATCAAACTGGTTGAAGGCGATGAACTGATTGGCGTTGACCTGACCAGCGGCGAAGACGAAGTGATGTTGTTCTCCGCTGAAGGTAAAGTGGTGCGCTTTAAAGAATCTTCTGTTCGCGCGATGGGCTGCAACACCACTGGTGTTCGCGGTATCCGTTTAGGCGAAGGTGATAAAGTCGTATCTCTGATCGTTCCACGTGGTGATGGTGCAATCCTTACCGCAACGCAAAACGGTTACGGTAAGCGTACTGCGGTGGCGGAATACCCAACCAAGTCGCGTGCGACGAAAGGGGTTATCTCCATCAAAGTCACTGAACGTAACGGGTTAGTGGTTGGTGCGGTGCAGGTAGATGACTGCGACCAGATCATGATGATCACTGATGCCGGTACGCTGGTGCGTACACGTGTTTCGGAAATCAGTGTGGTTGGTCGTAACACTCAGGGCGTTATCCTCATCCGTACAGCGGAAGATGAAAACGTGGTGGGGCTGCAACGTGTCGCAGAGCCAGTTGACGACGAAGAGCTGGATACTATCGACGGCAGTGCTGCGGAAGGGGACGATGAAATCGCTCCGGAAGTGGACGTTGACGACGAACCAGAAGAAGAATAATTTCATCGCTTCATGCCAAAAGGGAGCTGTTTCCCTTTTTTGAATTGAAAAGTCCAGACTGCAAAGTCTGGGCTTTTGTCGTATTAGGGCGCGATAAAGTTTTACATCGCCCATAAAAAATGGCTGGTTTTACACAAGGAATGTGGCAATGAGTGGTGAAAAAAAGGCGAAAGGCTGGCGGTTTTATGGCCTTGTAGGTTTTGGGGCAATAGCACTGCTTTCCGCAGGCGTCTGGGCATTGCAATACACTGGCAGTGGAGCAGAAAAAACCTTGTCACCACTGGTGGTGCACAACAATCTGCAAATCGATCTCAATGAGCCGGACCTCTTTCTCGACAGCGACTCTCTAAGCCAGCTCCCCAAAGATCTCCTCACAATTCCTTTTCTCCATGATGTTTTAAGCGAAGATTTTGTTTTTTATTATCAGAACCATGCCGACCGTCTGGGCATTGAAGGCAGCATTCGCCGCATTGTCTATGAACACGATCTCACGCTGAAAGATAAGTTATTTTCCTCGTTGTTAGACCAGCCTGCGCAGGCGGCGCTGTGGCACGATAAACAGGGACATTTTTCACATTATATGGTGCTGATTCAGCGCAGTGGCTTAAGTAAATTACTGGAACCGTTACTGTTTGCTGCCACCAGCGACAGCCAGTTAAGCAAGACGGAAATCAGCAGCATCAAGATAAATAATGAAACTATTCCTGTTTATCAGTTGCGCTATAACAGCAATAACACACTGATGTTCACGACTTATCAGGACAAAATGCTGGTTTTCTCCAGTACGGATATGCTGTTTAAAGACGACCAGCAGGATAGCGAAGCGACGGCGATCGCGAGTGATTTGTTGAGCGGCAAAAAACGCTGGGAAACCCGCTTTGGCCTGGAAGAGCGTACTGCCGGAAAAACACCAGTACGTCAGCGTATCGTGGTTAGCGCAAATTTGCTGGGCTTTGGCTACCAGCGACTTATCCCATCTTTTGCCGGTGTGCGCTTCGAAATGAACAACGACGGCTGGCACAGCTTTCTGGCATTAAATGATGGATCCGCCAGTGTAGATGCCAGTTTCGATTTCACTCCGGTATGGAACAGTATGCCTGCTGGTGCCAGCTTCTGCGTAGCTGTGCCGTATTCGCACGGTATTGCCGAAGAGATGCTTTCGCACATCAGCCAGGAAAACGACAAGTTGAACGGGGCGTTAGATGGTGCAGCCGGACTGTGTTGGTATGAAGACTCAAAACTGCAAACACCGTTATTTGTTGGTCAGTTTGATGGCACAGCCGAACAGGCGCAACTACCAGGGAAACTGTTTAGCCAAAATATCGGCGCGCACGAAAGCAAAGCGCCGGAAGGTGTACTGCCGGTGACGGAAACACAACAAGGAGAGGCCAGAATATGGCGTCGGGAAGTCAGTTCTCGTTACGGCCAGTACCCAGCCGCACAGGCAGCACAACCTGAACAACTTATGTCAGCGTCCTTTTTCCGTGTGTCGCTGGCGATGCAAAATAAAACGTTGCTTTTCTCCCTGGATGACACGCTGGTGAATAACGCATTGCAAACACTGAATAAAACGCGACCGGCAATGGTGGATGTAATTCCGGTCGATGGTGTGATTCCGGTTTATGTGAATCCGCAAGGTGTGGCGAAATTGTTGCGCAACGAAACGCTGACCAGTCTGCCGAAGAACCTCGAACCGGTTTTTTATAATGCCGCGCAAACTTTATTAATGCCGAAGCTGGACGCTTTATCTCAACAACCTCGCTATGTCATAAAGCTGGCTCAGATGGAACCCGGTGCCGCCTGGCAGTGGATACCTATTACCTGGCAGCCACTATGAGACACGGGTTGCTGGCGCTGATCTGTTGGCTGTGTTGTTTTGTTGCCCATAGCGAAAGGCTGAATGTCGAACAATCGGGGCTATTTCGCGCCTGGTTTGTGCGCATTGCACAAGAACAACTACGCCAGGGGCCAAGTCCGCGTTGGTATCAGCAGGATTGTGCGGGACTGGTGCGCTTTGCGGCGAACGAGGCACTGAAAGTTCACGACAGCAAATGGCTAAAAAGTAACGGTATAGAAAGTCAGTATTTGCCGCCAGAGATGACGCTAACACCTGAACAGCGGCAACTGGCACAAAACTGGAATCAGGGGAACGACAAAACCGGCCCCTATGTGACAGCGATTAATTTGATTCAGTACAACAGCCATTTTATTGGCCTGGACATAAACCAGGCGCAGCCTGGCGATATGATTTTTTTCGATCAGGGCGATGCCCAGCATTTAATGGTCTGGATGGGGCGTTACGTCATCTACCACACCGGAAGCGCTACGAAAACTGACAACGGAATGCGCGCAGTCAGTCTGCAACAACTTATGACATGGAAGGACACCCGATGGATACCCAACGATTCCAATCCCAATTTTATTGGCATTTATCGTTTAAATTTTCTGGCGCGATAGCGGCCTGTCTGTGCTTGTCTCTCGCAGGGACGGGGCTTGTTAACGCTGATGACTCACTCCCTTCCAGCAATTATGCGCCACCTGCCGGGGGAACATTCTTTTTGCTCGCTGACAGCAGTTTTAGCAGCAATGAAGAGGCTAAAGTGCGGCTGGAAGCTCCGGGTCGTGATTATCGGCGTTATCAGATGGAAGAATACGGCGGCGTGGATGTTCGCCTGTATCGTATTCCTGACCCAATAGCGTTCCTGCGTCAGCAGAAAAACCTGCATCGCATTGTGGTACAGCCGCAATATCTGGGCGACGGTCTGAACAATACGCTGACCTGGCTGTGGGATAACTGGTACGGCAAATCTCGCCGCGTGATGCAGCGTTCTTTCTCTTCTCAGTCGCGGCAGAATGTAACTCAGGCATTACCGGAATTGCAGCTTGGCAATGCCATCATCAAACCTTCCCGTTATGTACAAAACAACCCGTTTTCACCGCTGAAGAAATACCCGCTGGTGGAGCAGTTTCGTTACCCACTATGGCAGGCAAAACCAGTCGAGCCACAACAAGGCGTAAAACTGGACGGTGCATCCAGTAATTTCATCTCGCCGCAGCCGGGCAATGTCTATATTCCTCTCGGCAAACAAGAGCCTGGACTGTACCTCGTCGAGGCGATGGTAGGCAGTTATCGGGCGACAACAGTGGTATTTGTTTCCGATACCGTGGCGCTCAGCAAAGTGTCGGGTAACGAACTTCTGGTGTGGACCGCTGGCAAAAAGCAGGGTGAAGCGAAGCCTGGCTCCGAGATCCTGTGGACTGACGGTTTTGGCGTGATGACTCGCGGTGTTACTGATGACAGCGGTGCCTTGCAGTTACAACATATATCGCCTGAACGTTCATACATTCTTGGTAAAGATGCTGAAGGCGGCGTTTTTGTATCCGAGAATTTCTTCTACGAAAGCGAAACCTATAACACCCGTTTGTATATCTTTACCGACCGCCCGCTATACCGCGCAGGCGACCGTGTTGATGTCAAAGTGATGGGGCGCGAGTTTCACGGCCCGCTGCATTCATCCCCTATCGTAAGTGCTCCGGCGAAACTCTCGGTGCTGGATGCCAACGGTAGTCTGTTGCAAACCGTCAATGTCGCGCTTGATGCGCGTAATGGCGGGCAGGGGCGTTTCCGCCTGCCAGAAAATGCCGTTGCCGGAGGTTATGAGTTACGCCTGGCTTACCGCAACCAGGTCTATAGCAGCAGTTTTCGCGTGGCAAACTACATCAAACCGCATTTTGAGATTGGCTTAGCCCTCGACAAAAAAGATTTCAAAACTGACGAAGCGGTCAGCGGTAAACTACAACTGCTCTACCCAGATGGTGAGCCAGTAAAAAATGCTCGGGTGCAGTTAAGTTTGCGCGCCCAACAATTGTCGATGGTTGGCAACGATTTGCGTTATGCCGGGCGTTTCCCGGTGTCGCTTGAAGGCAGCGAAACGGTTTCAGACGATAGCGGTCATGTGGCGTTAAATCTTCCCGCTGCCGATAAACCGAGCCGTTATTTATTAACTGTCTCCGCCAGCGACGGCGCGGCGTATCGTGTTACCACCACCAAAGAGATCCTCATTGAACGCGGTCTTGCACATTACACTCTAAGCACCGCCGCACAATACAGCAAAAGTGGCGAGCCGGTGGTGTTCCGTTATGCCGCGCTGGAGGCTTCAAAACAGGTTCCCGTTAAGTACGAGTGGTTGCGTCTGGAAGACCGCACAAGCTACAGCGGTGACCTGGCGTCTGGCGGTAAATCCTTCACCGTTAATTTCGATAAACCCGGCAACTACAATCTGACTTTGCGTGATAAAGACGGCCTGATCCTCGCCGGGTTAAGCCATGCGGTCAGCGGTAAGGGCAGCATGGCGCATACCGGTACGGTAGATATTGTGGCGGATAAAACGCTCTACCAGCCCGGCGAAACCGCGAAGATGCTGATCACTTTCCCGGAACCGATTGATGAAGCGTTGCTGACGCTGGAGCGTGATCGCGTTGAACAGCGGTCGCTGTTATCGCAACCAGCAAGCTGGCTAACACTGCAACGTTTAAACGATACCCAGTATGAAGCCCGCGTTCCGGTGAGTAATACCTTTGCGCCTAACATCACCTTTTCGGTGCTGTATACCCGTAACGGGCAGTACAGTTTTCAGAATGCCGGGATCAAAGTCGCCGTTCCCCAGTTAGATATTCGGGTGAAAACGGGCAAAACCCATTACCAGCCAGACGAACTGGTAAATGTGGAATTAACCTCATTGCTGAAGGGCAAACCTGTTTCTGCACAACTAACGGTTGGCGTGGTCGATGAAATGATCTACGCGCTGCAACCGGAGATTGCGCCAAATATCGGCAAATTTTTCTATCCGCTGGGGCGTAACAATGTGCGTACCAGTTCCAGCCTGTCATTTATCAGCTACGACCAGGCACTCTCCAGCGAGCCGGTTGCGCTAGGAGCAACAAACCGCAGCGAGCGGCGAGTGAAAATGCTGGAACGCCCACGGCGCGAAGAGGTTGATACCGCGGCATGGATGCCATCGCTAACAACGGACAAACAAGGCAAAGCATATTTCACGTTCCTGATGCCGGATTCGTTAACCCGTTGGCGCATTACCGCACGTGGGATGAACGGCGACGGGCTGGTCGGGCAGGGGCGTGCTTATTTGCGCTCGGAAAAAAATCTCTACATGAAGTGGAGTATGCCAACGGTGTATCGCCTGGGCGACAAACCGGCGGCAGGGCTGTTTATTTTCAGTCAGCAGGATAACGAACCGGTAGAGCTGGTAAGTAAATTTGCGGGTGTTGAAATGCGCCAGACGCTGACGTTGCATAAAGGGGCTAACTATATTTCGCTGACGCAGGACATTCAGCAATCTGGTTTGCTAAGCGCAGAATTGCAACAAAATGGGCAAGTGCAGGACAGCATTAGCACAAAACTGTCTTTTGTTGATAACACCTGGTCCGTTGAACAGCAGAAAAACGTCATGCTCGGCGGTGGCGATAACACGCTGATGTTGCCAGAGCTGGCGAGTAACATCCGACTACAAAGCAGCGAAACGCCGCAGGAGATTTTCCGTAATAACCTCGACGCGTTAGTCGATGAACCCTGGGGGGGCGTAATCAACACCGGTAGCCGTCTACTCCCCCTAAGCCTTGCCTGGCGTGCGCTTGCCGATCATCAGAGTGCTGCCGCCAACGACATTCGTCAGATGATTCAGGATAACCGTTTGCGGCTGATGCAACTGGCGGGGCCAGGCGCGCGCTTTACCTGGTGGGGTGAAGATGGCAATGGCGATGCCTTCCTGACAGCATGGGCATGGTATGCCGACTGGCAGGCCAGTCAGGCGCTTGGCGTAACGCAACAACCTGAATACTGGCAGCATATGCTCGACAGCTACGCAGAGCAGGCGGATAACATGCCGTTACTGCATCGGGCGCTGGTGCTGGCGTGGGCGCAGGAGATGAATCTGCCGTGCAAAACGTTGCTGAAAGGGCTGGATGAAGCGGTTTCCCGGAAAGAAATCAAAGCGCTCTCAGAGGAAGACACTCGTGATATCAATGATAGCCTGATCCTCGATGCGCCAGAGTCTTCGCTGGCGGATGCGGTGGCAAACGTTTTAACCATGACGTTACTGAAAAAAGCACAGTTGAAGTCCACTGTCATGCCACAGGTCCAGCAGTATGCGTGGGATAAAGCGGCAAACAGCAACCAACCGCTGGCGCACACGGTTGTGTTGCTTAATAGCGGTGGCGACTCCACCCAGGCTGCGGCCATTTTAAGTGGTTTAACCGCCCAGCAATCCAGTATCGAACGTGCACTGGCCATGAACTGGCTGGCGAAATATATGGCAGCGATGCCTCCCGTAGTGTTACCCGCACCTGCGGGCGCATGGGCTAAACAAAAGGCGACTGGCGGGGGCGAATACTGGCGTTGGGTTGGTCAGGGGGTGCCAGACATTCTCTCTTTTGGTGACGAATTATCGTCGCAAAACGTGCAGATCCGTTGGCGTGAACCGGCAAAAACTGCTCAACAAAGTAACATTCCGGTGACCGTTGAACGCCAGTTGTATCGGCTGATCCCGGGGGATGAAGAGATGAGCTTTACTCTGCAGCCGGTTACCAGTAGTGAGATTGACAGCGATGCGCTGTATCTCGATGAAATCACTCTCACCAGTGAGCAGGATGCGCCGCTGCGCTACGGTCAGGTGGAAGTACCGCTACCGCCGGGAGCTGATGTTGAACGGACAACGTGGGGCATCTCAGTCAACAAGCCCAACACCGCGAAACAGCAGGGGCAGTTGCTGGAAAAAGCGCGTAATGAAATGAGCGAGTTGGCTTATATGGTGCCGGTGAAAGAATTTGCAGGAACGGTCACTTTCCACCATCTGCTGCGCTTCTCGCAAAAAGGGCAATTCGTTCTACCGCCCGTTCGTTATGTGCGTTCCTATGCGCCTGCGCAGCAAAGCGTTGCGGCAGGTAGCGAATGGCGCGGGATGCAGGTGAAATAAGTGAACTGGCGCAGAATCGTCTGGCTATTGACGCTGGTTACGCTGTCAACGTTTGCGGAGGAGACGCCGTTACAACTGGCACTGCGGGGGGCGCAGCATGATCAACTGTATCAGTTGACGCCATCGGGCGTGACAAACGTCTCTACGCTACCTGACACGCTCACTACGCCGTTAGGGAGCTTATGGAAGCTGTATGTTTATGCCTGGCTTGAGGATACTCATCAGCCGGAGCAGCCCTACCAGTGTCGCGGTAACTCTCCGGAAGAAGTCTATTGCTGTCAGGCGGGGGAGAGCATTACGCGCGAAACGGCGTTGGTGCGTTCCTGTGGTCTCTACTTTTCGCCGCAGCGGTTGCACATCGGTGCGGATGCGTGGGGGCAATACTGGCAACAGCGCCAGGCACCAACCTGGTTAGCATCGCTTTCTACGCTGAAACCCGAAACGTCGGTAACCGTTAAATCGTTGCTTGATTCACTGGCGACGTTACCTGCGCAAAACAAAGCCCAGGAAATATTACTGGACGTGGTGCTGGACGATTCGAAAATTGGCGTAGCGTCCATGCTCGGTAGTCGGGTACGAGTGAAAACCTGGAGCTGGTTTGCCGATGATAAACAGGAAATCCGTCAGGGCGGTTTTGCTGGTTGGTTAACTGATGGTACGCCGCTATGGGTTACAGGCAGCGGCACCAGCAAAACGGTATTGACCCGTTACGCGACGATTCTTAATCAGGTTTTGCCTGTACCGACGCAAGTTGCCAGTGGGCAATGTGTACTGGTGGATCTGTTTGCTCGTTATCCGGTGAAAAAAATCACTGCGGAAAAGAGTACGACGGCAGTAAAACCCGGCGTGCTCAATGGGCGCTATCGAGTGACGTTTGCCAATGGTAACCATATTACGTTGGTCAGCCACGGTGAGACGACCTTACTTACGGAAAATGGCAAACTGAAATTGCAGTCGCATCTCGATCGTGAAGAGTACGTTGCCAGAGTGCTGGATCGCGAGGCGAAAAGTACGCCCCCTGAGGCAGCGAAAGCCATGACCGTGACGATTCGCACATTTTTACAGCAAAACGCCGATCGGGAAGGCGATTGCCTGACAATCCCGGACAGCAGCGCCACTCAGCGCGTTTCTGCTTCGCCAGCCACCACGGGCGCGCGGACGATGACCGCCTGGACGCAGGATCTCATCTATGCGGGCGATCCGGTTCATTATCATGGCAGCCGCGCTGCTGAAGGAACGCTGTCCTGGCGGCAAGCCACCGTCCAGGCGGGGCAGGGAGAGCGTTACGACCAGATACTCGCCTTTGCTTATCCCGACAACAGCCTTAGCCGCTGGGGAGCACCACGCTCTACTTGCCAGTTATTACCGAAAGCGAAAGCCTGGCTGGCGGAAAAAATGCCACAGTGGCGGCGCGCGTTACAAGACGAGACGGGGTACAACGAGCCAGACGTATTCGCGGTGTGCCGTTTAGTCTCGGGGTTCCCCTATACCGATCGGCAGCAAAAAAGGCTATTTATTCGTAATTTTTTTACACTTCAGGATCGACTGGATTTAACTCATGAGTACCTGCATCTTGCCTTTGATGGATACCCCACCGGGCTGGATGAGAACTATATCGAAGCGCTGACCCGACAATTATTAATGGACTAATGCTATGCGAAAGATATTTCTTCCGTTGTTACTGGTGGCACTTTCGCCTGTTGCCCACAGCGAAGGAGTGCAGGAAGTCGAAATTGATGCACCGCTTTCTGGCTGGCATCCGGCAGAGGGTGAAGATGCCAGTTTTTCACAATCGATCAATTACCCCGCGTCGTCCGTCAATATGGCTGATGATCAAAATATCTCTGCGCAGATCCGCGGCAAAATAAAAAATTATGCTGCGGCGGGCAAAACCCAGCAGGGGCGATTGGTGGTCAACGGTGCCAGTATGCCGCAGAGAATTGAATCTGATGGTTCATTTGCGCGCCCTTATATTTTTACCGAAGGCAGCAACAGTGTGCAGGTCATCAGCCCCGATGGGCAAAGCCGACAAAAAATGCAGTTTTACTCTACACCGGGGGCTGGTGCAATTCGCGCGCGTTTACGGTTAGTTCTTTCATGGGATACGGATAATACCGATCTCGATCTCCATGTCGTCACGCCGGATGGTGAACACGCCTGGTACGGTAATACAGCGCTGAAAAATAGTGGCGCACTGGATATGGATGTCACGACAGGTTACGGACCAGAGATTTTCGCTATGCCTGCGCCGATTCACGGGCGCTATCAGGTGTATATCAACTACTATGGCGGACGCAGCGAAACGGAATTGACGACTGCTCAACTGACGCTCATCACTGATGAAGGCTCGGTCAATGAAAAACAGGAAACTTTTGTTGTCCCGATGCGTAATGCTGGTGAACTGACGCTGGTGAAAAGTTTTGACTGGTAATTAATGAGGTTACCTTCACTGTCGTTGTTTAAGAAAACGCCCGATGACTTTCGCTATCGGGCGTTTTTGTTTATTAATTCAACCGTTCAATCACCATCGCAATTCCCTGACCACCACCAATACATAGCGTTGCCAGCCCCAGCGTTTTATCGCGTGCCTGCATTGCATGTAACAGAGTGACCAGAATACGTGCACCGCTGGCACCGATAGGATGCCCGAGCGCGATAGCCCCGCCGTTAACATTCACTTTCTCAGGATCAAAGCCCAGGGTTTTCCCTACGGCAAGGAACTGCGCAGCAAACGCTTCATTGGCTTCGATAAGATCAATATCTGCCAGTTGCAGCCCTGCCAGTTGTAACGCTTTTTGCGTGGCAGGTACTGGCCCCATTCCCATCAACGCGGGAGCCACGCCGCCGCTGGCATAGCTTTTAATGCGAGCCAGTGGTTTAAGGCCTGCCGCCAGCGCCGCCGATTCTTCCATAATCACCAGTGCGGCAGCACCGTCGTTAATGCCTGAAGCATTCCCGGCAGTGACCGTTCCGGCTTTGTCGAAGGCCGGGCGCAATGCAGCCAGAGCTTCTGCAGTAGAATCTGCTTTCGGGAATTCATCGCGATCGAAGACGATGGTTTTCTTCCGTGTGACGACATTTACCGGGACAATTTCGGCTGTAAAAGCACCAGATTCAATTGCCGCTGTCGCTTTACGCTGTGAATTTAGTGCCAGTTCATCCTGCATTTCACGGGTAATTCCGTACTCTTTGGCCACGTTTTCGGCGGTAATCCCCATATGATAACCGTGGGTGGCGCACATCAGACCATCGCGCAGGATTACGTCATAAACCTGACCGTCTCCCAGACGATAACCTGAGCGTGCTTTTGCATCGAGTAAGTAGGGCGCTAAACTCATGTTCTCCATTCCACCCGCGACGATGCTCTGCGCCTGACCGGCCTGAATCGCCTGGGCGGCAAGCGCCACGCTTTTCAGACCCGAGCCACACACTTTGTTGATCGTAAATCCGCACACCGTTTCTGCCAGCCCGCTTTTAAGCAATGCCTGACGCGCCGGGTTTTGCCCTAAACCCGCCTGCAGGACGTTACCCATAATCACTTCATCTACGTGTTGTGAGTCAATTTTTGCGCGTTCAATGGCGGCCTGGATCACCGTTGCCCCTAGATCGATAGCGCTGGTGGAGGCGAGTGAACCGTTAAAACTACCGATGGCAGTACGTACCGCACTGACGATGACACAATTTTTCATTTTATATTCCTTCTGTCTGTAGAGTTGCCGTCAGAACAGCGTTAAACCAATGACGAAAATGACGCCGGAGAAGAGCAGGGCAGTGATGCAATAGCCCATGATGTCGCGGACACCGAGTCCGGCGATTGCCAGTGCTGGCAGCGCCCAGAACGGTTGGGCCATGTTCATCCATTGCTCGCCGTAGGCGATCGCCATTACGGATTTACCCAGATCTGCGCCCAGTGCCTGGGCTGCGGGTATCACAAATGGCCCCTGAATAACCCAGTGACCACCGCCAGAAGGTACGGCGAAGTTGATCAGCGCAGAGCTAAAGAAGGTCATTACCGGGAAGGTGTCCTTATTGGCGACATTGATGAAAAATTCGGTAATGAGTCCGCCGAGGCCTGAGTGTTCCATCATTAACTGGATCCCGGCGTAGAAGGGGAATTGCACCAGAATACCGGCGGTACTGCGTGCTGCCGCACTGATAGCACGCATATAAGCCATTGGTGTTTTATGCAGTAGCAGGCCCGCAATCATAAACATCAGATTGACGGTATTTATGGTGATGTTGAAACCATGTTCGATGAAGTACATCGCCAGGTAAGCGATACCGAGTGCACCAATGATCAACGTCAGGATGCGACTTTCCTCCAGTCGCTCGGATGGTGGGGCATCTTTCGGTAGCTGCTTCTGAAAATCAGCCTCTTCCTGGAGTAGTTTCGGATCGATACTCACCACGTCTGACGGTTTTGGCATCATCATGCGGGTGATAAACGGCATCACCACAATCAATGCCACAGTGATGAAAATGTTAAAACCACTGAACAGAGTATCGCCCACCGGGATAAGCCCGGCGATATGCTCAACCGGGTTGCCCGGTGTGGCAGCCAACAGAGGCATTGAGCCAGAGAAGCCGCCGCCCCAGGTGAGAAAACCAATGTAGGCGCAGGCAATGAGCAACGGATAATCAGAACCGGGTACTCGCCGGGCGACTTCACGGGCGAACATTGCGCCAACAACCAGACCAAATCCCCAGTTGATGACACAAGCGACTGAGCCAAAGAAAGTGACCAGCATGACGCCCTGTACGGGCGTCTTTGCAGCGGAGGCGGCAGTACGCAGCAAGCTTTTCACCGGAGCGGAGCTGGCAAGGGCATGACCGGTAACGATGATAAGCGCCATCTGCATACCGAACGCCAGCAAGTTCCAGAAACCGTCACCCCACATTTTCACCATGTTGATCGGCGTTTGTGGTGTTAACCAAAGCGCGATCACGAATGTTAGCAACGTCAGCAACATGGCAAAGATCAGGGGATCGGGAAGCCACCGGCTGACAAAACGCGTCATAAAACGCGAGATGCGACCAATCATAAATCACCCCGTTGCGTATTCAGATCGGTGGCTACTTCAAAATGAGCTTCGGTTTTGGCACGCACGGTGGCTAAATCACATCCGTCGGCAATTTCGGTGAGCCACATTTTGCCGTCAACGAAACGAAAGACTGCCAGTTCTGTTACCAGCATATGCACCGCGTGTTGCGCAGTGAGCGGCATGGTGCAGCGGCGCAAGATTTTTGGTGAACCATCTTTGGCGCAATGTTCCATGGCAATGATCACTTTGCGCGACCCGGTCACCAGATCCATCGCTCCACCCATACCGGGCACCATTTTCCCAGGCACTACCCAGTTCGCGAGGTTGGCTTCTTCGTCTACCTGTAAACCACCGAGCACGCAGGCATCAATATGGCCGCCGCGGATCAGTGCAAATGACATGGCGCTGTCAAACATGGCTGCTCCAGGCAAAACACCGCATGGCTGTCCGCCAGCGTTCACCAGATCAGGGTGTGCCGTTGTCACCGGGCCTAGCCCCAAAAAACCGTTTTCCGATTGCAGAGTGATATGAATGCCTTCTGGCAAATAGTTGGCGACCATCGTCGGCAGACCAATGCCCAGATTCACGATGTCACCATCACGAAGCTCTTGCGCCACACGGCGCGCAATACGTTGTTTCGCATCCATTATTTGCTCTCCTGTGAAACGATGATGTGGTCGATAACGGCACCAGGGGTGACAATATGGTCAGGTTGCAACTCTCCGGTTTCGACCAGTTCATCTGGCTCTACCAGCGTGATATCAGCCGCAAGGGCAATCAGGGGGTTAAAGTTGCGGGCGCTAAGTTGATAGGTCAGGTTGCCAAGTGTGTCGCAACGATGAGCGCGAATTAGCGCCAGGTCGGCGCGCAGTGGACGCTCAAGTAACCAGGTTTTGCCGTCGAGTGTCAGCGTCTGTTTGCCTTCCTCTACGACGGTTCCGACACCGGTTGGAGTGAGAAAGCCACCAAGTCCGGCACCACCACAGCGAATTTGCTCGATTAGCGTACCTTGTGGCACCAGAACGACGTCCATTTCACCAGATATCATGCGCCGACCTGTTTCCGGGTTGGTGCCGATATGTGAAGCAATCACTTTGCGGACACGACCATTGACGATGAGCGGGCCGATGCCGGTATCAACAAACGCGGTATCATTGGCTATCAATGTCAGGTCGCGAACGCCTGATTCCAGTAATGCTTCAACCAGGCGGGATGGAGTGCCAATCCCCATAAATCCGCCCACCATGATGGTCATGCCGTCACGAAAGAAGCCGGAGGCGTCTTGTAATGTCATCAATTTTGTTTTCATTATTTATCCCTCTTGCATACACCGTTGTGGGTACAATCAGGGAATAGCAAGGGGAGTGCCAGAATGAGAATATTTGCTGTTGTTTTTTAACTGGTTGAATAATAAAGGGTAAATTAGAAGGGGATGACGAAGGTGAATGTTCGGCTATGCAGAAATTTGCGCACTGTGCAAATTCCTGCATAGCAAGTTTTGGTGTTATACATCCGCCGGATCGATACCGTATTCCTGAAGTTTATACATCAATGCACGGCGACTGATGCCCAGCATTAAAGCCGTGCGGGTTCGGTTGCCGTCCTGTTGTTCCAGAACTTCCATAATGATGCGTTTTTCGACGCGTTTAATTTCCTCTTTTAAATTACGCTCACCGGCAGGGGCTGTTTTGGCCTCACCAGCGCTACAGACAGGCTGACGAATCTGCGGCGGAAGATCCTCAGAAAAAATGATCGGGCCTGAATTCATTACGACGGCGCGTTCAATGACGTTGGAAAGCTCACGAATATTTCCCGGCCATGACCAGGCTGTAAGCAGTGACATTGCCATCGGATCGATATCGATAATATCGCGCTGATTCTCACTACTGAATTTTTGCAAAAAGTGATTAGCTAACAGGGAAATATCTTCCCGACGATCGCGCAGAGGTGGCAGTATTAAATGAATAACGTTAAGGCGATAAAAGAGATCTTCACGGAAAGTGCCTTCTTTAACCATTGCCTGCAAGTCGCGGTTGGTGGCAGCAATGATGCGGATATCAACTTTTATGGTTTGATGGCCGCCTATCCGTTCAAATTCCCGTTCCTGAAGAATGCGTAGTAATTTGGCTTGCAGTACCAGCGGCATTTCGCCAATTTCGTCGAGGAGCAGAGTACCTTCGTTGGCGCGTTCAAATAATCCCTGACGCAAGGATTGTGCACCAGTAAATGCGCCTTTTTCATGACCAAACAGTTCACTTTCGAGCAACGATTCCGGTAGCGCCGCGCAGTTGACTTTAATAAATGGCCCCTTTGCCCGCCGCGAATTGTAGTGAATCGCTCTGGCAATCAATTCTTTTCCGGTGCCACTTTCACCGCTAATCAAGACGCTGGCCTGAGAAAGGGCAATTTTGGCGGTGTCTTTGCAGATGTCCATCATCGCCGGGCTGTTGGTGAGAATGTGCCCCCATTGCCAACTAGTGCTCAGTGCCTGGTGCAGATGGCGGATCTCTTTTTTCATTGACTGGAGTTGTAAAGCTCGCTGAACGATTAAATTCAACTCATCGAGATCAAACGGTTTGATAACATAGTCGAAGGCACCGCAACGTAGTGCTTCGACGGCGGTTTCCACTTCAGCATAGGCCGTCATCAGAATAACGGGGGTTCGGGTTTCACGGCTGCGCATCTCCTTTAGTGCCTTGATGCCGTCCATCTCTGGCATGCGGATATCCATCAGCACCACGTCAGGGTGAATATCGGCAAACAGTTGTAATGCTGTGCGTCCGTTGTTCGCACAATGTGTTTCGTATCCTTGTAGTGCAAAAGCGGTGCTCAACATACGGCGAACATTATCTTCATCATCAACAATAAGGATGCGATTAATAGCGGTCATACGGTCTGATTTCCCTGCGGGTTGATCGGTAAAATAAGGGTGAAGGTTGCGCCGCAGCCCGGCAAACTGGCCACGCGAATATCCCCCTGATGGGCGTTAATGATGCGCTGACTTAACGCCAGACCAAGCCCTGTTCCTGAGGCTTTGGTGGTGAAAAAGGGATCGAAGATCTTTTTTTGCAGCGAGAGATCAATGCCACAGCCGTTGTCTTCTATCGAAATGGCCTGTTGTGAGTCACTGTACTGCCAGGTTCGAATGCGAATTTTCCCTCGTGCACTGATAGCCTGGACGGCATTGATCAGGATATTCAGTAGTACCTGTTTGAGCAGTTCACGATCGGCGCTAATCGGGCTTAATTCATCATCCAGTTCGCTTATGAAGTCGACCCGCGCTTGTACTCCGGCTGTTTGCACCAGTACCAGAGTTTCTTCAATCAATGCATTAAGGCTGACTTGTTGCCATTGACTGTGGCGTGGGCGTGAAAAATCGAGCAATTGCTGAATGACTTTGTTAATTGAGTCGATTTCTTTGAGCACAACGGACAGATATTCCTGATGTATTAGGTCACTGGTTTGTTGGCGTAGGATCTGCACATAACCACGGATAGCCGTCAGCGGATTACGTACTTCATGCGCCACGCCTGCCATCAGTTCACCCAGGGTGGCGAGGCGTTCAGCTTGCGCCATGCGGCGTTGGGTTTCTTTTCGGGCAGTTAAATCAGAGAAAATCACCAAAGCACCTATCATTTCACCATGCGTGTTATGAATACGACTGGTAGTGACACTGAGTTCAATGGTGCGGTCACGGCCTGGAAAACTGATTTCCAGTGCCACGTGTTCGGTGCCATGTTCCAGCGTATCCAGTACAGGACTGTAGAACTGAGTATTGTCGAACAACATGGCGTAAGGCTGCCCTACCAGTTCATGACGTTGATAGCCAGTGATGATTTCTGCTGCGGGGTTCATGGTGGTTACATCCCCCTGGCGGTCAATGGCAATGACGCCATCGGCAGCGTTTTCAATAATCAGATCGTTAAGTGTCCGCGTTTCACGCAGTGCCTGGGCGAGGTTGTTAACACTCTGGCTGATTTGCCCCATTTCACCGGGCAATTGTGGTAATCGGGTAGGAATATTTTGCGCCAGAGTCGAGAGGCCATCGGTGATGATATCTATATTGGCGCTCAGGCGACGGGAGAAGAGCACAATCAACAGCAGGCTAATCAGCAAACCGGCGGTGAGCACAATGATAATCCTCACATCCATTTTCCAGGCCTGGCGTTGAATATCTTCGGTTAATTCATTGGCCCAGATATAACCGAGGACTTCACCATTACGTTCAATGGGAATCATTGAATTCAGAATATCGCCGCGAACTTGCCTGCCTGAATAAACTAAAGGTGTATTTGTACGCATTACTTCGCGACCAGGGTGATCCGCGGCGATAGTAACGCCCACATTATTCTGATATAGCGCTGAAGGCGCGTAGGTGATTATCGCATCCAGCGTCTTGTTGTAATAACCAGCACCTATCCCAGGGAAGGCGTGAGTGATATTTTCGGTAATGGGAGCAAGTTCTGCGTTCAATGCGCGGATACGCTCTTCACGCGGTAAGTTGTTGTAGAGATCGTAGCGATCGCCTAGCGCCTGATTAAGCAGATTGACCACGGCAGAAAGTTTTTTCTCTTTTTCAGATAAGACTGCTGAACGTCCTTCCGTTTCTACGATATAACCAATAGTAAGCGTTGGGACAATGACCATCAGGATTGCCATCAGGATCATTTGATTGCGTAAGCGGCGTGGATAAATCCACTTCATATAATTCATGCTGAAATCCACCAATCTTGTCCGGTATATGACGATTATCGGGGGTTAAGGTGATGATTTCTCGGCGGTGTATCATATTACCGGGATGACAGAACATTGCGGTGGCACGTTTTTACCGCTACCTTAACCACACTCCATCGGTCACCTGAGGCGGAGCTTCGCCCCTTTGAAATACCTTGCTTCTTTTCGTACAACCCTGAAAGTTTCGCGCTATATGTTCAGAGCATTGGCGTTATTGCTCTGGCTGTTGATTGCTTTCTCATCAGTGTTTTACATCGTCAATGCTCTGCATCAGCGAGAATCTGAGATTCGTCAGGAATTTAACCTGAGCTCCGATCAGGCTCAGCGGTTTATCCAACGCACTTCTGATGTGATGAAAGAGCTGAAGTACATTGCCGAAAATCGCTTGTCTGCAGAAAACGGCGTACTTTCCCCGCGTGGGCGGGAAACGCAAACGGATGTGCCCGAGTTCGAACCGCTGTTTGCCGATTCTGACTGTTCCGCGATGAGTAACACCTGGCGGGGATCTCTGGAGTCGCTGGCATGGTTTATGCGCTACTGGCGCGATAATTTCTCTGCAGCTTACGATCTCAACCGCGTATTTTTGATCGGCAGCGATAACCTCTGCATGGCAAACTTTGGTTTGCGTGATATGCCTGTTGAACGCGATACCGCCTTGAAAGCTCTGCATGAGCGCATCAATAAGTATCGTAATGCGCCGCAGGATGACAGTGGCAGCAACCTCTATTGGATCAGCGAAGGCCCGCGCCCTGGCATCGGGTATTTCTACGCGCTGACGCCGGTTTATCTGGCGAACCGTTTGCAGGCCTTGTTGGGCGTTGAACAAACCATTCGGATGGAGAACTTCTTTTTACCGGGTACATTACCGATGGGAGTCACCATCCTTGATGAGAATGGTCATACCCTGATTTCGTTGACCGGACCGGAAAGTAAAATCAAAGCTGAACCGCGTTGGATGCAGGAACGCTCCTGGTTCGGTTATACACCAGGTTTCCATGAGCTGGTGCTGAAGAAAAATCTGCCGCCGTCATCGTTAAGCATTGTTTACTCGGTGCCCGTTGATCAGGTGCTGGAACGCATACGTATGCTGATCCTCAACGCGATTTTGCTCAATGTGATCACCGGGGCGGCGTTGTTTACCCTCGCGCGGATGTATGAGCGGCGTATTTTCATTCCGGCGGAAAGCGACGCCCAGCGTCTGGAGGAGCATGAGCAGTTTAATCGCAAGATTGTCGCCTCCGCGCCGGTCGGGATCTGCATTTTGCGTACCGCTGATGGCGTCAATATTTTGAGTAACGAACTGGCGCATACCTATCTCAATATGCTTACGCATGAGGATCGCCAGCGGCTGACGCAAATTATTTGCGGTCAACAGGTCAATTTTGTCGATGTCCTGACCAGCAACAATACCAATCTGCAAATCAGTTTCGTCCATTCGCGCTATCGTAATGAAAACGTGGCGATTTGCGTACTTGTCGATGTTTCTTCACGTGTGAAGATGGAAGAGTCGCTGCAAGAGATGGCGCAGGCAGCAGAACAGGCGAGCCAATCGAAATCGATGTTCCTTGCTACCGTCAGCCACGAGCTGCGTACACCACTGTACGGCATTATCGGTAACCTGGATCTATTGCAAACTAAAGAGTTACCGAAAGGCGTTGACCGTCTGGTGACGGCAATGAACAACTCTTCCAGTCTGCTGTTGAAAATTATCAGCGACATTCTCGATTTTTCGAAGATTGAATCGGAACAGTTGAAGATAGAACCGCGTGAGTTTTCACCGCGTGAAGTGATGAACCATATCACCGCCAACTATTTGCCGCTGGTGGTGCGTAAACAGCTTGGTTTGTACTGCTTTATTGAACCGGATGTGCCGGTAACCTTAAACGGTGATCCGATGCGTTTACAGCAGGTCATCTCCAACCTGTTGAGTAACGCCATAAAATTTACCGATACAGGCTGCATTGTTCTGCATGTCCGTGCCGATGGTGATTATCTTTCTATTCGCGTTCGCGATACCGGCGTGGGTATCCCGGCGAAAGAAGTGGTGCGGCTGTTTGATCCCTTCTTCCAGGTGGGGACAGGCGTTCAGCGTAACTTCCAGGGAACCGGTCTGGGGCTGGCGATTTGTGAAAAATTGATCAGCATGATGGACGGTGACATCTCGGTGGAGTCTGAACCTGGTATGGGAAGCCAGTTTACCGTGCGTATTCCACTGTACGGCGCACAATATCCACATAAAAAAGGCGTTGAAGGGTTAACGGGTAAACGCTGTTGGTTGGCGGTACGCAATGCGTCGCTATGCCAATTTATCGAAACCAGTTTGCAGCGCAGTGGTGTAGTCGTTACAACATATGAAGGTCAGGAACCGTCACCTGAGGATGTGTTGATTACTGATGAGCCGCTGAGTGAAAAATGGCAGGGCAGAGCGGTGGTGACTTTCTGCCGCCGACATATTGGCATTCCGCTGGAAAGAGCGCCCGGTGAATGGGAGCATAGCGTTGCTTCGTCGCATGAACTGCCTGTGCTACTGGCGCGTATCTATCGGGTTGAGATGGAAAATGATGATCCTGGCAACGTTCTGCCGCTGGCGGACAAAGAGTCTACCAGCAACGACGACATGATGATTCTGGTGGTTGATGATCATCCTATTAACCGTCGCTTATTGGCCGATCAGCTCGGATCGTTGGGTTATCAGTGTAAGACCGCAAATGATGGTATCGATGCGCTTAATGTTCTTAGCAAGAATCACATTGATATCGTGCTTAGTGACGTTAACATGCCGAATATGGATGGTTACCGGTTAACGCAGCGTATTCGCCAATTGGGGCTAACATTGCCGGTAATCGGGGTGACAGCCAATGCGTTGGCCGAAGAGAAGCAGCGATGCCTGGAGTCCGGGATGGATAGTTGTCTGTCGAAGCCGGTGACGCTGGATGTCATAAAACAGACGCTGACGATGTATGCCGAAAGAGTCAGGAAAGCGCGGAAATCATCGTAGGGTGCGGTCGGTGTAAATGTCTGATGCGACGCTGGCACGTCGTATCAGGCCTGCGTTTGTGCAATCTATTGAAATATTGGGATTTGTAGGCCGGATAAGGTGTTTACACCGCATCCGACCTGTTGGCTGGCTAAATTACTCTTTATCCGCCGGACTTAAGGTAACAGAAGAAAGATAGTTCAGCAGGGCGATATCGTTCTCGACGCCCAGCTTCATCATCGCGGATTTCTTCTGGCTGCTAATGGTCTTGATGCTGCGGTTGAGCTTTTTGGCAATCTCGGTAACCAGGAAACCTTCTGCAAACAGGCGCAGTACTTCACTCTCTTTAGGCGAGAGACGCTTGTCGCCGTAACCACTGGCACTGATTTTCTCCAGCAAACGAGAAACGCTTTCTGGGGTAAATTTCTTGCCTTTTTGCAACGCGGCGAGGGCTTTCGGCAGATCCGTAGGCGCGCCTTGCTTCAGTACGATCCCTTCGATATCCAGGTCCAGTACAGCACTAAGAATTGCCGGGTTGTTGTTCATGGTCAGAACAATGATCGACAGGCTTGGGAAATGGCGCTTGATGTATTTGATCAAGGTGATCCCGTCACCGTATTTATCTCCAGGCATGGAGAGATCGGTAATCAACACGTGCGCGTCCAGTTTCGGCAGATTGTTGATCAGTGCTGTGGAATCTTCAAATTCGCCGACAACATTCACCCACTCAATTTGTTCAAGTGATTTTCGAATACCGAACAGTACTATCGGATGGTCATCGGCAATAATTACGTTCATATTGTTCATGTAATAGGCTACCTTGCTACAGCAAGCTCTTGACATAGCTGTCAATGTCGCTGATGTATTTTTCTGTTCCTGGAACATCCTTCTCACGAATAAGATGTTCCAGCGTTTCACATAACTGCTTGCCGGGTACCAGATTTAGCATGGCAAATACGCCTTTAAGACGATGAGCCGTTTGGGCTAATGCAGCAAAGTCACTGGTTGCTGCTTCAGTATATAGCCTCTTAACATCATCCGGTACTGTGTCTACAAAGAGCGCATAATAGCCGCTGGCATGGAGTTGCGCATTTTCATCTCCACCCATAGGCGATTCTGTCACCTCTTCCTGCGCCAGTTGCACTTCAATTAATTGTAAGACTGCTTCCTGCATAGCATTGCTCATATTGAAATTGACGCACAATTGACCAGGCCCAATTTCCCGTACGCCAGACTCATCATCGCTTAAAAGCAAGCCAGAGGCAGTAAGATTAGACGGATTATCCGTTAAAAAGATATCATAATCCTGACTAATTAATCTTTCATCGGGTGTGATACAGGTTGCACCCCAATTTTCTAACTGGCGAGTGACAATATTCCGAATTTCTGTAGAAGTTACATCCACCATCACGGTGACATCATCCAGTAAACGTTCCTCTTCCTCTTCAACGTCCGGATCTGTCGGGAGCATTTTGATATGCACGGAGTAGCGTGTACCAAGGCCGTCCCGTGTTTTGATGTTTAAATGACCGCCCAGTTTGCGCGCCAGTTGATCACTCAACCAGAATGCCAGCGGGTCTGCCTTACCATAGCGATCGCTCTGGGTCTGGTTGATGAACGGGAAATGTAAATTATCCATTTCATGAATACTTACACCATCTCCGGTGTCCAGAATACGGAAAGTCAGACGTTCTTCGGAGGATTCATCCTGATCAACCTCGAGGGTAATTTTCCCCAGTTGCGTTGAGGTGACGGCATATTGCATCAGCAGCAGCAAAATATGGCGTAAGGCATCACGATCGCCACGGCGCACGTCATGTGCTTTCAGATGATTGTTAATCAGTAGTTGCAGACCTTTGCGTTTGATCGCAGGCAATACAGAAGGCACCACTTCATCAATTAAATCCTGCACGGAGAAAAGCGCAGTCTCGCTCTTCCAGCTATCGTCCGCCAGCATGTTCGCTAACTGAATTTCATCAACCAGTCGTACTAATACGTCCGCCTGATTCGCCAGTTGTTTGCTTTCCGGCGAGTTAAGTTTTGCTGCGCTTTCTGCAAGCCCCCGGGCTGGCTCCTTCAGTGCGTTACCAATGTTTTGCATAAAAGCCATCCGGCCCTGCTGATTTTTCTCATACAGACGCTGTGCCTGCTTGAGTTTCTTGTTTACCAGCACTTCGCGATCCTGATCGCGAATAATGAAGATTTGTGTACGCGGCGCTACCTGGCTGCGGAACATGCGAATCTCATACAGTTCGTTATTAACAGTCGCCTGAATGATTCCCTGATGTTGCTCTGCCATAGTGGTGATATTTTGCAGATTCAAATGCGGTAGCAGATGGTCGGCAATCTTATTGCTTATTACTGTGCGATTCGATTCCTGATCGTGAACCAGCAGGCCGAGCGGTAGGAGTGACACAATCTCTTCATTTATTGCCCGCAAAATACGCAGTTCGTTATTCACTGCAGTACTGGGGGCTCTTTCCGTGGTGCGGCCGGAGAAATGGCGAAAGGTGGTATAACCAAAAAGCGCCAGCGCCAGCAAACCGATGTTCAGTAGCAGTGGCAGCAGAATGTTTTGCAATGTATCCAGCAGTAAAGTGCCGTAAGGAACCTGCCAGACCAATCGCATATCGGTGGAGTTGAGCGCCGAAGAGATTTCAATTTTAGAACTGTTGAAGTTAATGCTGACGCTGTCTGCGGTTTCTTTCTCATTATTATTGTTACCCGTTGCGCCCGCTTCTGGCTCAAGACGGAAGCTATCCAGCGGCATCCCCGGCGGGATCAGGTCATTAATAGGCAGATCAAATGCAACCACCGTCGCCAGATGTCCTGGCTGGTTAAAGGTGGTACGCAAGGTAAAGTAATGGCCGTTCTGCCAGGCAAGACGACGCAGATTAGAAAAACTTTCGCGTTCATCCAGTGCGTTGGCCTGTTGCAGCATCTCCGCGCGACGTGAGTCGACAATGTCACTGACGGTCGACTCTTTGAAACCAGAAGTGAGATCTTTTAATGGCAGAGTAGAGATCAACACCAGGCTGTTATCCTGGCCGTTCAGATAATACATCGACCACGGTACATTTTCTGCGCCCCATAATGTGTCCAGATAAGTAGACATTCGTTGGGTCATCTCAAGCGTTGAATTGTCGTGAGAACCAAAGATCAGGGCTTCTGTTTTGCGGCGTGGTTTTTCCAGATAATAGACATCCTGTTTCAGACGCGTCTCTTGCAAACCTTCACTGGTGGAAGACGAAGTCGTCGCAGCGATGTTGTCGTAGATCTGCCAGGTCACGTAACGCCAGGTATCGACACGCTTTTGTATAGCATGGGTAATGTCGACAATCTGGTAGCTTTTATCTTTTAGCCAGGTGTTGACAGCGCTTTGTACCATCACTCCCATCGTCACAAGTAACACAATGATCAACAGTAAAAAGAAGCGGGTAATGCTCCCCGGTAGGAGTGAAAAGCGGGTCGTGGCCGTTGTCTCTTTCTGACGCATTCGTGTTTATGACCTGTTAAAACTTCTCGAAGTGATAGGGCAGTATAAAGGGTATAGAGCGAAATTCCAGACTATTACCAGATAGATGGTTCTCTCTTCCCCAATGATATTTATCCTTTTGCACGATGGGAAAGAGATGTACATGCGGCATTTTTTGTACAAATAATCTGCAAAAAGAACAAAGTTAATTACAAATAAGGAAAGATGGCGGGGAATTATAATATTGTTAAT
The DNA here is from genome assembly GCF_000208565.1 of Escherichia sp. TW09308. Lineage (NCBI taxonomy): Bacteria > Pseudomonadati > Pseudomonadota > Gammaproteobacteria > Enterobacterales > Enterobacteriaceae > Escherichia > Escherichia sp. TW09308. The sequence goes on from NZ_AEME01000001.1 coordinate 1,170,316, forward strand.
TTTATGTGAAATTATTAACAGTTGTTATAATTTTGTATGGGTAGCACAAGAAAATAAAAGTTGTGTAAAGAAGGGTAAAAAAAACCGGATGCGATGCATCCGGTTGAAATAGGGGTAAACAGACATTCAGAAATGAATGACGGTAATAAATAAAGTTAATGATGATAGCGAGACATATTTTAGTTGCGAGTGAAGATTTTGTTTTGGCATTCAGTGCTATCAACGACTTAAGAATAAGTTATTGATTTTAACCTTGAATTATTATTGCTTGATGTTAGGTGCTTATTTCGCCAATCATCAAGAATCTTAAAAAGTTCCATCACATTTACATTTTGAAACATCTATAGCGATAAATGAAACATCTTAAAAGTTTTAGTATCATATTCGTGTTGGATTATTCTGCATTTTTGGGGAGAATGGACTTGCCGACTGATTAATGAGGGTTAATCAGTATGCAGTGGCATAAAAAAGCAAATAAAGGCATATAACAGAGGGTTAATAACATGAAAGTTAAAGTACTGTCCCTCCTGGTCCCAGCTCTGCTGGTAGCAGGCGCAGCAAACGCTGCTGAAGTTTACAACAAAGACGGCAACAAATTAGATCTGTACGGTAAAGTAGACGGCCTGCACTATTTCTCTGACAACAAGTCAGAAGACGGCGACCAGACCTATGTACGTCTTGGTTTCAAAGGCGAAACTCAGGTTACTGACCAACTGACCGGTTACGGCCAGTGGGAATATCAGATCCAGGGCAATACCTCTGAAGACAACAAAGAAAACTCCTGGACCCGTGTGGCATTCGCTGGTCTGAAATTCCAGGATATCGGTTCTTTCGACTACGGTCGTAACTACGGCGTTGTTTACGACGTAACTTCCTGGACCGACGTTCTGCCAGAATTCGGTGGCGACACCTACGGTTCTGACAACTTCATGCAGCAGCGTGGTAACGGCTTCGCGACCTACCGTAACACCGACTTCTTCGGTCTGGTTGACGGCCTGAACTTTGCTGTTCAGTATCAGGGTAAAAACGGTAGCGTAAGCGGCGAAGGCATGACCAACAACGGTCGTGGCGCTCTGCGTCAGAACGGCGACGGCGTTGGCGGTTCTATCACTTATGATTACGAAGGCTTCGGTATCGGTGCTGCAGTTTCCAGCTCCAAACGTACTGATGATCAGAACAGCGCTGCTTACATCGGTAACGGCGACCGTGCTGAAACCTACACTGGTGGTCTGAAATACGACGCGAACAACATCTACCTGGCTGCTCAGTACACCCAGACCTATAACGCAACTCGCGTAGGTTCCCTGGGTTGGGCGAACAAAGCACAGAACTTCGAAGCTGTTGCTCAGTACCAGTTCGACTTCGGTCTGCGTCCGTCTGTAGCATACCTGCAGTCTAAAGGTAAAAACCTGGGTGTCATTGCTGGTCATAACTATGACGACGAAGATATCCTGAAATATGTTGATGTTGGTGCTACCTACTACTTCAACAAAAACATGTCCACCTATGTTGACTACAAAATCAACCTGCTGGACGACAACCGTTTCACCCGCGCTGCTGGCATCAACACTGATGACATCGTAGCTCTGGGTCTGGTTTACCAGTTCTAATCTCGATTTATATCGAACAAAGGGCCTGCGGGCCCTTTTTTCATTGTTTTCAGCGTACAAACGCAGTCTTTTGGTGTACTCTTGCGACCGTTCGCATGAGGATAATCACGTATGGAAATGAACTTTACCCGTGTGGCATTGCTGGCTGCCGCGCTCTTGTTTGTTGGTTGCGATCAAAAACCACAACCCGCCAAACCCAACGCTCCTGAAGTTACCGTTCTTGAAGGCAAAACGATGGGAACCTTCTGGCGTGCCAGCATTCCGGGCATTGACGCCAAACGTAGTGTTGAACTCAAAGAGAAGATCCAGACTCAGTTGGATGCCGACGATCAGCTACTTTCGACTTATAAAAAAGATTCCGCGCTGATGCGTTTTAACGACTCGCAAAGTTTATCGCCGTGGCCGGTAAGTGAAGCGATGGCTGATATCGTCACCACTTCGCTACGCATTGGCGCAAAGACTGACGGTGCGATGGATATTACCGTCGGGCCGCTGGTGAATTTGTGGGGCTTTGGCCCGGAGCAACAGCCGGTACAAATCCCGACCCAGGAACAGATCGACGCGATGAAAGCCAAAACCGGCTTACAGCACCTGACGGTAATTAATCAGTTGCATCAGCAATATCTGCAAAAAGATGTGCCGGACTTATATGTCGATCTCTCCACCGTGGGTGAAGGTTATGCGGCAGATCATCTGGCGCGCCTCATGGAGCAGGAAGGTATTTCCCGCTATCTGGTGTCGGTTGGCGGCGCACTGAACAGCCGGGGCATGAATGGTGAAGGGCAGCCGTGGCGGGTGGCGATCCAAAAACCGACCGATAAAGAGAATGCGGTTCAGGCCGTGGTCGATATCAATGGCCACGGGATTAGCACCTCCGGTAGCTATCGCAACTATTACGAGCTGGACGGCAAACGCCTGTCCCATGTTATCGATCCGCAAACCGGGCGTCCCATCGAACATAATCTGGTGTCCGTGACGGTAATTGCCCCGACGGCGCTGGAGGCCGATGCCTGGGACACCGGGTTAATGGTTCTCGGGCCGGATAAAGCCAAAGAAATCGTTCGCCGGGAAGGGCTGGCGGTCTATATGATCACCAAAGAGGGCGATAGTTTTAAAACCTGGATGTCGCCGCAGTTTAAAAGCTTCCTTATCAGCGAAAAAAATTAAAGCGCAAGATTGTTGGTTTTTGCGTGATGGTGACCGGGCAGACTAGAGGCTATCCTTAACCAGGGAGCTGCTTATGAAAAACGCCACATGCTTAACTGACGATCAACGCTGGCAATCTGTCCTGGCCCGCGACCCGCACGCCGACGGCAAATTCGTTTTCGCCGTGCGTACCACGGGCATCTTTTGCCGCCCGTCTTGCCGCGCCAGACATGCCCTGCGGGAAAACGTCTCCTTTTATGCGGATGCCAGCGAGGCGCTTGCCGCAGGTTTTCGCCCCTGCAAACGTTGCCAGCCGGACAAAGCCAATGCCCGGCAAGACCGGTTGGATAAAATCACCCATGCTTGTCGGCTGCTGGAACAAGAAACGCCCGTGACGTTGGAGGCTTTAGCCGACCAGGTGGCGATGAGTCCATTCCACTTACACCGTTTATTTAAAGCTACGACCGGAATGACACCAAAAGCCTGGCAACAGGCCTGGCGCGCTCGTCGCTTGCGCGAATCGTTAACGAAAGGGGAGAGCGTCACCCAGGCGATTCTCCACGCCGGATTTCCCGACGGCAGCAGTTACTACCGTAAAGCCGACGAAACGCTGGGCATGACGGCTAAACAGTTTCGTCATGGTGGCGAAAACCTGGCTGTTCGTTATGCGCTGGCCGATTGTTCGCTGGGGCGTTGCCTGGTGGCGGAAAGCGAGCGGGGGATTTGCGCGATTTTACTGGGCGATGACGATGCGGCATTAATTGGCGAGCTACAGCAGATGTTTCCTGCCGCCGACAACGCCCCTGCTGATCCGACATTTCAGCAACATGTGCGCGAGGTCATCGCCAGCCTTAATAACCGTAATACGCCGCTGACGTTACCGTTGGATATTCGCGGCACCGCTTTCCAACAACAAGTCTGGCAAGCATTGCGTTCCATTCCTTGTGGTGAAACAGTGAGTTACCAGCGACTGGCAAATTCCATCGGCAAACCAACAGCGGTGCGTGCAGTGGCAAGTGCTTGCGCCGCCAATAAGTTAGCGATCGTTATACCTTGTCATCGGGTGGTACGTGGCGATGGCGCACTTTCCGGTTACCGCTGGGGTGTTTCGCGTAAAGCGCAATTGCTACGTCGCGAAGCTGAAAATGAGGAGAGGTAATGCTGGATCTGTTCACTGATGCTGAACCCTGGCAAGAACCGCTGGCTTCCGGCGCGGTGATCCTGCGCCGTTTTGCTTTTGATATCGCAGAAGATCTGATGCAGGAAATTAACGGTGTCGCCAACCAGTCGCCGTTTCGCCAGATGGTTACACCGGGTGGGTATACCATGTCGGTGGCAATGACCAACTGTGGACGTCTTGGCTGGACGACTAACCAGCAAGGCTATCTCTATTCGCCTATTGATCCACAAACAAATAAGCCGTGGCCCGCCATGCCGCAAGGCTTTCGTGATTTGTGCCAACGGGCAGCAACGGCGGCGGGGTATCCCGATTTCCAGCCTGACGCTTGCCTTATCAACCGCTACGTCCCTGGCGCGAAACTGTCATTGCATCAGGATAAAGACGAGCCGGATCTGCGCGCGCCAATTGTTTCTGTTTCTCTGGGACTGCCTGCAATTTTCCAGTTTGGCGGCTTGAAACGTAATGATCCGCTAAAACGTCTGTTGCTGGAACATGGCGATGTGGTGGTGTGGGGCGGTGAGTCACGGCTGTTTTATCACGGTATTCAATCGCTAAAAGCGGGATTTCATCCACTGACCGCCGACTGTCGCTACAACCTGACCTTTCGCCAGGCAGGTAAAGAAGAATAAAAATAAGAATTATTATTGCTGTGTGTGCGGAGATGTTTAAACTGCGGGCTGTAATTCATTGTCCGGGTTTTCTGCATGGAACTTCTTGTACTTGTCTGGCGGCAGTATCGCTGGCCATTTATCAGTGTGATGGCGCTCAGCCTCGCCAGTGCGGCGTTAGGCATTGGCTTAATTGCTTTTATCAATCAGCGTCTTATCGAAACGGCAGATACCAGTTTGCTGGTGTTGCCGGAGTTTCTGGGTTTATTGCTGCTGTTGATGGCGGTAACACTGGGATCGCAACTGGCGCTCACCACGCTGGGCCATCATTTCGTTTACCGACTGCGTAGCGAATTTATCAAGCGGATTCTGGATACCCACGTCGAGCGCATTGAACAACTGGGCAGTGCCTCATTGCTGGCGGGGTTAACCAGCGATGTGCGCAATATCACCATCGCTTTTGTGCGCTTACCTGAACTGGTGCAGGGTATCATTCTCACTGTGGGTTCGGCGGCGTATCTGTGGATGCTGTCGGGTAAAATGTTGCTGGTAACGGCGATCTGGATGGCAATCACCATCTGGGGTGGTTTTTTGTTGGTGGCGCGGGTGTACAAACATATGGCGACCCTGCGAGAAACCGAAGACAAGCTGTACACGGATTTTCAAACTGTACTGGAAGGGCGCAAAGAGCTGACCCTGAACCGCGAGCGCGCCGAGTACGTTTTTAACAATCTCTACATCCCCGATGCGCAAGAATATCGCCATCATATTATTCGTGCTGATACATTCCATCTTAGTGCCGTGAACTGGTCGAACATTATGATGCTGGGCGCAATAGGCCTGGTGTTCTGGATGGCAAACAGTCTCGGTTGGGCTGATACCAACGTTGCGGCGACTTATTCGCTGACGCTGTTGTTCCTGCGTACACCGCTGCTTTCGGCGGTTGGTGCGTTGCCGACGCTGCTGACGGCACAGGTGGCGTTCAACAAGCTGAACAAATTCGCGCTCGCGCCTTTTAAAGCGGAGTTTCCGCGCCCGCAGGCGTTTCCCAACTGGCAAACCCTGGAGCTGCGTAACGTGACGTTTAGTTATCAGGATAATGCTTTTTCCGTTGGCCCGATTAACCTCACTATTAAACGTGGCGAACTGCTGTTCCTGATTGGTGGCAACGGTAGCGGTAAATCGACGCTGGCGATGTTGCTGACGGGGTTGTATCAGCCGCAAAGCGGTGAAATTTTGCTGGATGGCAACCCCATCAGCGCTGAAAAACCAGAAGATTATCGCAAGCTGTTTTCCGCCGTGTTTACCGATGTCTGGTTGTTTGATCAACTGCTGGGGCCGGAGGGTAAAACCGCAAATCCACAACTGGTTGAGAAGTGGTTAGATCAGTTGAAAATAGGTCATAAGCTTGAGTTAAGTAACGGGCGTATTCTTAACCTGAAGTTATCGAAAGGGCAGAAGAAACGCGTGGCGTTGTTGCTGGCACTGGCAGAAGAACGCGACATAATCCTGTTGGATGAATGGGCAGCGGATCAGGATCCACACTTCCGCCGTGAGTTTTATCAGGTATTACTGCCGCTGATGCAGGAGATGGGCAAAACGATTTTCGCCATCAGTCATGACGACCACTATTTTATTCACGCCGACCGCCTGCTGGAAATGCGCAGTGGGCTGCTTAGCGAACTAACCGGCGAAGAGCGTGATGCCGCTTCGCGTGATGCCGTTGCCCGGACGGCATGATATTTTGACGCTTACCTGACGGACTTCTGCTGCCAGGTAAGCGTTCCCTTCGTTTCTAATAACCTTATAATTAATCAACGAAATCATAATGTTTATAAAAATAGAAGATAAATTATAAACATTATTTAAATGTTGTTACTTAAGTGTTAACGTTGATGCCGCGCAAATCTCACCTGCAATAAAGCGACTAAAAGTAAGGCATTAACAAGATGAAAAAAGTGACTGCCATGCTCTTCTCGATGGCCGTGGGGCTTAATGCCGTTTCAATGACGGCAAAAGCGAAAGCGTCCGAGGAGCAGGAAACTGATGTACTGTTGATTGGCGGCGGCATTATGAGCGCCACGTTGGGGACCTATTTACGGGAACTGGAGCCTGAATGGTCGATGACCATGGTAGAGCGCCTGGAGGGTGTCGCGCAGGAGAGTTCGAACGGCTGGAACAACGCCGGAACCGGGCATTCTGCGCTGATGGAACTCAATTACACCCCGCAAAACGCCGATGGCAGCATCAGTATTGAAAAAGCAGTCGCCATTAACGAAGCATTCCAGATTTCCCGCCAGTTCTGGGCGCACCAGGTCGAGCGCGGCGTGCTGCGTACCCCGCGTTCATTTATCAATACCGTTCCGCATATGAGCTTTGTCTGGGGCGAAGATAACGTCAATTTCCTGCGTGCCCGTTACGCGGCATTGCAACAAAGTTCGCTGTTTCGCGGTATGCGTTACTCTGAAGATCACGCGCAAATCAAGGAGTGGGCACCGTTAGTGATGGAAGGGCGTGATCCACAACAGAAAGTGGCGGCTACGCGTACAGAAATTGGCACCGATGTGAACTACGGTGAGATCACCCGTCAGTTGATCGCCTCATTACAGAAGAAATCTAACTTCTCGCTGCAACTCAGCAGCGAAGTCCGCGCTATCAAACGTAATGACGATAACACCTGGACCGTCACCGTTGCCGATCTGAAAAACGGCACCGCACAGAACATCCGTGCGAAATTTGTTTTTATCGGCGCGGGTGGCGCGGCACTGAAACTGTTGCAGGAGTCCGGTATTCCGGAAGCGAAAGAATACGCCGGTTTCCCGGTGGGTGGTCAGTTCCTCGTTTCGGAAAACCCGGATGTGGTTAATCACCATCTGGCGAAGGTCTATGGTAAAGCATCCGTTGGCGCGCCGCCGATGTCAGTTCCGCATATCGATACCCGTGTACTGGACGGTAAACGCGTGGTGCTGTTCGGGCCATTTGCTACCTTCTCAACCAAATTCCTCAAAAACGGTTCGCTGTGGGATCTGATGAGTTCCACCACCACCTCTAACGTGATGCCGATGATGCACGTCGGGCTGGATAATTTCGATCTGGTGAAATATCTGGTGAGTCAGGTGATGTTGAGTGAAGAGGATCGTTTTGAAGCGTTGAAAGAGTACTACCCACAAGCGAAAAAAGAGGACTGGCGTTTGTGGCAAGCGGGACAGCGCGTGCAGATTATCAAACGTGATGCCGATAAAGGCGGCGTGCTGCGTCTGGGTACAGAAGTGGTCAGCGACCAGCAAGGAACCATTGCTGCGCTGCTCGGCGCATCGCCGGGGGCATCTACCGCTGCGCCGATTATGTTGAGTCTGTTGGAAAAAGTGTTTGGTGATCGTGTTTCCAGCCCACAATGGCAGGCCACGCTGAAAGCGATTGTTCCGTCTTATGGCAGCAAGCTGAACGGTGATGCGGCGGCAACAGAACGTGAATTGCAGTACACCAGCGAAGTTCTGAGCCTGAAATATGATAAGCCGCAGGCGGCAGATAGCACGCCGAAAGCGCAGTTGAAACCGCAACCAGTACAAAAAGAAGTGGCGGATATTGCGTTGTAATGGTGCGCCGCATCCGGCAACTGGCTTTGGCGCTGGCGTTTGTTCTGTATGCGGCGAGCTTCCCAAGTGTGATGGATAGCCTGACAGCCGGTACGATTACCGTTGTTTTCTCTTCAATGATTGCACTGATGCGTCCGCTGAAATCGCTGACCAACGTTAACGCCCAGTTCCAACGTGGTATGGCGGCCTGTCAGACGCTGTTCACCATTCTGGATAGTGAACAGGAGAAAGACGAAGGTAAGCGTGAGATTGAGCGTGCTACCGGCGATGTGGAATTCCGTAATGTTACCTTCACCTATCCAGGGCGTGAAGTTCCCGCTTTGCGTAACATCAACCTGAAAATCCCGGCAGGGAAAACAGTTGCTCTGGTTGGACGTTCTGGTTCGGGTAAATCGACCATCGCGAGTTTAATCACTCGCTTCTACGATATCGATGAAGGCGAGATCCTGATGGATGGTCACGATCTACGCGAGTATACCCTGGCGTCATTGCGTAATCAGGTTGCGCTGGTGTCGCAGAATGTCCATCTGTTTAACGATACGGTTGCCAACAACATTGCTTACGCACGTACTGACCAGTACAGCCGTGAGCAAATTGAAGAAGCGGCGCGTATGGCTTATGCCATGGACTTTATCAATAAGATGGATAACGGTCTCGATACGGTAATTGGCGAAAACGGTGTACTGCTTTCTGGCGGTCAGCGTCAGCGTATTGCTATTGCTCGTGCTTTGTTGCGTGACAGCCCGATTCTGATTCTGGACGAAGCCACCTCGGCACTGGATACTGAATCTGAACGTGCAATTCAGGCGGCGCTGGATGAGTTGCAGAAAAACCGTACTTCACTGGTGATAGCCCACCGTTTGTCTACCATTGAAAAGGCAGACGAAATTGTGGTCGTCGAGGACGGGGTCATTGTGGAACGCGGTACGCACAACGATTTGCTTGAACACCGTGGTGTCTACGCGCAACTTCACAAAATGCAGTTTGGCCAATGATTGAAAAAATCTGGTCTGGTGAATCGCCTTTGTGGCGGCTGTTGCTGCCACTCTCCTGGCTGTATGGCCTGGTGAGTGGTGTAATCCGTCTTTGCTACAAATTAAAATTGAAACGCGCATGGCGCGCGCCAGTGCCAGTTGTGGTGGTCGGTAACCTCACCGCAGGTGGCAATGGAAAAACCCCGGTCGTTGTCTGGCTGGTGGAACAACTGCAAAAATGCGGTGTTCGCGTTGGTGTGGTGTCAAGAGGGTATGGCGGTAAGGCCGAATCGTATCCGTTGTTACTGTCGGCAGATACCACCACGGCACAGGCGGGTGATGAACCGGTGCTTATTTATCAGCGCACTGGTGCGCCTGTTGCGGTTTCTCCCGAACGTTCTGATGCAGTAAAAGTGATTCTGGCGCAGCATCCTGATGTACAACTCATCGTGACTGACGACGGTCTACAGCATTATCGCCTGGCGCGAGATGTAGAAATTGTCGTCATCGATGGTGTGCGTCGCTTTGGTAATGGCTGGTGGTTGCCCGCGGGGCCAATGCGTGAGCGAGCGGGGCGCTTAAAATCGGTTGATGCGGTAATCGTCAACGGCGGTGTACCGCACAATGGTGAAATCCCAATGCATCTGCTGCCGGGTCAGGCTGTGAATTTGCGTACTGGTACGCGTTGTGATGTTGCACAACTTGAACATGTGGTAGCAATGGCGGGGATTGGTCACCCGCCGCGCTTTTTTGCCACGCTGAAGATGTGCGGTGTTCAACCAGAAAAATGTGTTCCGCTGGCCGATCATCAGTCTTTGAATCATGCGGATGTCAGCGCACTGTTAAGTGCCGGGCAAACGCTGATCATGACTGAAAAAGATGCGGTGAAATGCCGGGCCTTTGCAGAAGAAAATTGGTGGTATTTGCCCGTTGACGCACAGCTTTCGGGCGATGAACCAGAGAAACTGCTCGCGCAACTTTCCTCGCTGGCTTCTGGCAACTAATTCCGCCGCGGCAGCGTTCAATAGATGAAGCCATGATGACGCTGCCGTATATTTCCCTTGCCGATGCGCGTAATCTTCACCTTGCCGCGCAAGGCCTGTTAAACAAATCCCGCCGTCGTGCGTCGCCAGAAGATATCCTGTCAACTATCTCCCGTATCTCCCTGCTACAAATCGACACTATCAATATCGTTGCCCGTAGCCCTTATCTGGTACTTTTTAGTCGCCTTGGTAATTATTCTCCGCAGTGGCTGGATGAGTCACTGACACGTGGCGAATTAATGGAGTACTGGGCGCATGAAGCCTGCTTTATGCCGCGTAGCGATTTTCGTCTTATTCGCCACCGAATGCTGGCACCTGAAAAAATGGGCTGGAAATACAAAGACGCCTGGATGCAGGAACATGTAGCAGAAATTGAACAGTTAATTCAGCACATACAAGATAACGGACCGGTACGTTCAGCCGATTTTGAACATCCCCGAAAAGGGGCAAGCGGTTGGTGGGAGTGGAAGCCCCATAAACGGCATCTGGAAGGCTTATTTACTGCCGGAAAAGTCATGGTAGTTGAACGGCGCAACTTCCAGCGAGTTTATGATCTAACCCATCGCGTCATGCCTCACTGGGATGATGAGCGTGATCTCGTTTCGCAAACAGAAGCAGAAATCGCCATGCTGGATAACAGCGCGCGTTGCCTGGGAATATTCCGCGAACAGTGGCTGGCGGATTATTATCGTTTGAAACGTCCTGCACTGTCGGCCTGGCGTGATCTATGTGCTGAACAGCAACAAATTATCCCCATAAATGTGGAGAGATTAGGACAACTCTGGCTGCATGCTGACTTGTTGCCTCTTCTCGAAACAGCTCTCGCGGGGAAACTAACCGCGACGCATAGCACTGTACTGTCACCTTTTGACCCTGTCGTCTGGGATCGTAAACGTGCAGAGCAACTTTTTGATTTTAGCTACCGGCTGGAATGCTACACGCCAGCGCCGAAACGCCAGTATGGCTATTTCGTTCTGCCGTTACTACATCGTGGGCAATTAGTCGGGCGAATGGATGCCAAAATACATCGCCAGGCGGGCATTCTTGAAGTTATCTCCCTCTGGTTACAGGATGGCATCAAACCGACAGCTTCTCTTCAAAAAGGGTTACGCCTGGCGATTACCGATTTTGCTAGCTGGCAGCAGGCGACGCGAGTGACATTAGGGCGCTGCCCACCCGATCTTTTTACCGATTGCCGCACTGGCTGGGAAATAGCCCCCTAGCATAAATGATTATGATAAGATTTATGCATTCATAACCCGATCCATCTGGAGGAACTATGGATCATCGTCTGCTTGAAATCGTTGCCTGCCCGGTTTGCAACGGCAAACTTTGGTATAACCAGGAAAAACAAGAACTGATTTGCAAACTGGATAACCTGGCTTTCCCGCTGCGCGATGGCATTCCAGTTCTGCTGGAAACGGAAGCCCGTGTACTGACTGCCGATGAGAGTAAATCATGAGTTTTGTGGTCATTATTCCCGCGCGCTACGCTTCTACGCGTCTGCCCGGTAAACCGCTGGTCGATATTAACGGCAAGCCCATGATCGTTCATGTCCTTGAGCGCGCCCGCGAATCAGGTGCCGATCGCATCATCGTGGCAACCGATCATGACGATGTCGCCCGCGTCGTTGAAGCTGCGGGTGGTGAAGTATGCATGACGCGCGCCGATCATCAATCAGGCACTGAGCGTCTGGCGGAAGTTGTCGAAAAATGCGCGTTCAGTGACGATACGGTGATTGTTAATGTGCAGGGGGATGAACCCATGATCCCTGCAACAATCATTCGTCAGGTTGCCGATAATCTCGCCCAGCGTGAAGTGGGAATGGCTACCCTGGCTGTACCTATCCACAATGCGGAAGAAGTCTTTAATCCGAATGCGGTTAAAGTGGTTCTTGATGCTGAAGGTTATGCGCTTTACTTTTCACGTGCCACCATTCCGTGGGATCGTGACCGTTTTGCAAAAAGTCTGGAAACCGTTGGTGATAATTTCCTGCGGCATCTCGGTATTTATGGCTACCGTGCAGGTTTTATCCGCCGTTATGTTAACTGGCAGCCAAGCCCGTTAGAACACATCGAAATGTTAGAGCAGCTTCGCGTACTGTGGTACGGCGAAAAAATCCATGTTGCTGTCGCCCGGGAAGTTCCTGGTACAGGTGTGGATACCCCTGAAGATCTCGAGCGCGTTCGCGCTGAAATGCGCTAAGTTAATTTCACGACACTCCACCCGATTTTCGGGGGAGTGTCGTACCGTTACGATTTTCCTCATTTTTCTTTTCAACAATTGATCTCATTCAGGTGACATCTTTTACATTGGCGCTCATTATGAAGGCAGTAGCTTTTATGAGGGTAATCTGAATGGAACAGCTGCGTGCCGAATTAAGCCATTTACTGGGTGAAAAACTCAGTCGTATCGAGTGTGTCAATGAAAAAGCGAATACGGCGTTGTGGGCTTTGTATGACAGCCAGGGAAACCCAATGCCGCTGTTGGCAAGAAGCTTTAGTACGCCAGGGCAAGCACGACAGTTGGCATGGAAAACCACCATGCTGGCGCGCAGCGGGACTATCCGTATGCCAACTATTTATGGTGTGATGACACATGAAGAACACCCAGGCCCCGATGTCCTGTTACTGGAGCGGATGCGTGGTGTTTCTGTGGAAGCACCTGCACGTACACCGGAACGTTGGGAGCATCTGAAAGAGCAAATTGTTGAAGCTCTGTTGGCCTGGCACCGACAGGACAGTCGCGGTTGCGTTGGCGCAGTGGATAATACCCAGGAAAATTTCTGGCCCTCCTGGTATCGGCAACATATTGAAGTGTTATGGACCACGCTCAATCAGTTCAATAACACCGGTTTAACCATGCAGGATAAGCGGATTCTGTTCCGCACCCGCGAATGTCTTCCAGCATTATTTGAAGGATTTAACGACAATTGTGTGCTGATTCACGGCAATTTCTGTTTGCGTAGCATGTTGAAAGATTCGCGCAGCGATCAACTACTGGCGATGGTCGGGCCGGGATTAATGCTTTGGGCACCGCGAGAGTATGAACTGTTCCGACTAATGGATAATACGCTGGCAGAAGATTTACTCTGGAGTTACCTGCAACGCGCGCCAGTGGCGGAGTCGTTCATCTGGCGACGTTGGCTATATGTGTTATGGGATGAAGTTGCGCAACTGGTCAATACCGGACGGTTTAGTCGGAGCAACTTCGATCTGGCATCAAAATCACTCTTGCCGTGGCTCGCCTGATGAACCTTTTAACCACTGCCAGATGCGGCCAAGCGTTTCATAACCGGCCCGATCGCTATGCATCAACCAGACCGGAGACGGGATTGCCCGTTCCCACGGGTTAAGCGGTGAATCGATCGCCAGTTGATTGGCGGGGGCAGGTAGCGGATTTAACCCTGCATGTTGAAAAAAGATCATCGCGCGCGGCAAATGAGACGCAGAGGTCACCAACAGGAAAGGGGCGTCACCAATTGCCTGTTTCACTGCTGTGGCTTCTTCTTCGGTATCTTTCGGTAAATCCAGCGTAATAATCTGCTCGCGTGGGACACCCAGCGATTGCGCCACTCTGGCCCCCACTTCTGCTGTACTCACCGTATTGGTTTTTGCCACACCACCCGTGAAGATTAACTTTGATCCCGGATTTTCACGCCACAAACGCACGCCTTCATTCAGGCGTGGCAGACTGTTATTGATTAAATTTGAACTTGGCGCCCACTGCGGGTTCCAGGTATAGCCGCCGCCCAGCACCACTATATAGTCCACTTTTTGTACATTGTTCCATGTCGGATAGGTGCTTTCGATGGGACGCAGCAGACGATCTGCTACCGGTTGCAAACTTAATAACAAAAGTGCCAGCCATCCTACGCTAATAAATATCTTCCCGGTTTTTTGAAAACGACTAAACCACAGCAGCACCAGGCCAGCACCAATAATCAGCAACATCAGCGGAAGTGGCAGCAGCATACCGCCAATCACTTTTTTCAGTGTAAAAAGCATCCTTTCTGGTTCCTTTTTTAACCATATAGCGAGGGATCGGCAGTGATATTACACCAGACGGGTTCATTCTCGCCTCGGCTGTGACAAAATAGCGCCTTTATCAGAAAACGTCTTAGCCAACCGGTGGAGAAAGCAATGCAGGATCGCAATTTTGATGATATTGCGGAAAAGTTTTCCCGTAACATTTACGGCACCACCAAAGGACAGCTTCGACAGGCTATTCTGTGGCAGGATCTCGATCGTGTGCTGGCGGAAATAGGCTCGCAAAAATTGCGAGTGCTGGATGCTGGCGGTGGTGAAGGGCAGACGGCGATCAAAATGGCCGGGCGTGGGCATCAGGTCATTTTATGCGATCTTTCTGCGCAGATGATCGACCGCGCAAAGCAGGCGGCAGAAGCAAAAGGTGTGAGCGGCAACATGCAATTTATACATTGCGCTGCTCAGGATGTTGCTTCGCATTTGGAAACGCCCGTTGATCTGATATTGTTCCATGCGGTGCTGGAGTGGGTCGCTGACCCCCGTAGCGTGTTACAGACTCTGTGGTCAGTGTTGCGCCCAGGAGGCATGTTGTCGTTAATGTTCTACAATGCGCACGGTTTGCTGATGCACAACATGGTTGCAGGGAATTTTGATTACGTGCAGGCGGGAATGCCGAAAAAGAAAAAACGGACGCTTTCGCCAGACTCTCCGCGCGATCCGGCGCAGGTATATCAGTGGCTGGAAGAAGCTGGCTGGCAAATTACCGGCAAGACCGGCGTTCGCGTGTTTCATGATTATCTGCGTGAAAAGCACCAACAGCGCGATTGCTACGAAGCATTACTTGAATTAGAAACGCGTTATTGCCGTCAGGAACCTTACATTAGCCTGGGGCGTTATATTCATGTCACCGCGCGCAAACCGCAGAGCAAGGATAAAGTATGAGTGAATTTTCCCAGACAGTCCCCGAACTGGTTGCCTGGGCCAGAAAAAATGACTTCTCCATCTCGCTGCCGGTAGACCGTCTCTCTTTTCTGCTGGCGGTGGCCACGCTGAACGGCGAGCGTCTGGACGGCGAGATGAGTGAAGGTGAGCTGGTGGATGCATTCCGCCACGTGAGTGATGCGTTTGAGCAAACCAGCGAAACCATCGGCGTGCGCGCCAACAACGCGATCAACGATATGGTGCGTCAACGTCTGCTGAACCGCTTTACAAGCGAACAGGCGGAAGGGAACGCCATTTACCGTCTGACGCCGCTCGGCATCGGCATTACTGATTACTACATCCGTCAGCGCGAGTTTTCTACGCTGCGTCTTTCTATGCAATTGTCGATCGTTGCAGGCGAACTGAAGCGTGCGGCGGATGCGGCAGAAGAGGGCGGCGATGAGTTTCACTGGCACCGTAACGTCTATGCGCCGCTGAAATACTCGGTAGCAGAAATTTTCGACAGTATCGACCTGACGCAACGTCTGATGGACGAACAGCAGCAACAGGTGAAAGACGATATCGCCCAGTTACTGAATAAAGACTGGCGGGCGGCGATCTCAAGCTGTGAAATGTTGCTTTCGGAAACCTCTGGTACGCTGCGTGAATTGCAAGATACGCTGGAAGCGGCGGGCGACAAATTACAGGCTAACCTGTTGCGCATCCAGGATGCGACCATGACCCATGACGATCTGCATTTTGTCGATCGTCTGGTGTACGACCTGCAAAGCAAACTCGACCGTATTATCAGTTGGGGTCAGCAATCCATCGATTTATGGATCGGTTATGACCGCCACGTACATAAATTTATCCGTACCGCGATCGATATGGATAAAAACCGTGTCTTTGCCCAGCGATTACGTCAGTCGGTACAAACCTATTTTGATGACCCGTGGGCGCTGACTTACGCCAATGCCGATCGTCTGCTGGATATGCGTGACGAAGAGATGGCACTGCGTGACGAAGAAGTGACCGGGGAACTTCCGCCAGATTTAGAGTACGAAGAGTTTAACGAGATCCGCGAACAACTGGCGGCAATCATCGAAGAGCAGCTCGCCGTCTATAAAACCAGACAAGTGCCGCTGGATCTTGGTCTGGTGGTACGCGAATATCTGGCGCAGTATCCGCGTGCGCGTCACTTTGATGTTGCGCGCATTGTTATTGATCAGGCGGTACGCCTCGGCGTAGCGCAAGCAGACTTCACCGGACTGCCAGCGAAATGGCAGCCGATTAATGATTACGGAGCCAAGGTACAGGCGCATGTCATCGACAAATATTGAACAAGTGATGCCGGTTAAGCTGGCGCAAGCGCTGGCGAATCCGTTATTTCCGGCGCTGGATAGCGCCTTACGTTCAGGTCGCCATATCGGTCTTGACGAACTGGACAACCATGCATTCCTGATGGATTTTCAGGAATACCTGGAAGAGTTTTACGCGCGTTATAACGTTGAGCTTATTCGCGCGCCGGAAGGTTTCTTCTATTTGCGTCCACGTTCCACCACGTTGATCCCTCGTTCCGTGTTGTCCGAACTGGATATGATGGTTGGGAAAATCCTCTGTTATCTCTATCTCAGCCCGGAACGGCTGGCGAACGAGGGGATCTTTACTCAGCAGGAACTGTATGACGAACTGCTCACCCTGGCTGACGAAGCGAAACTGCTGAAACTGGTAAACAACCGTTCTACCGGTTCAGACGTTGACCGCCAGAAGTTGCAGGAAAAAGTACGTTCTTCGCTAAATCGTCTGCGTCGTTTGGGCATGGTGTGGTTTATGGGCCACGACAGCAGCAAGTTCCGCATTACAGAATCGGTGTTCCGTTTTGGTGCGGATGTGCGTGCTGGTGACGATCCGCGCGAAGCCCAACGTCGCCTGATTCGCGATGGTGAAGCAATGTCTCTGGAAAATCACCTGCAACTCAACGACGAAACCGAAGAGAATCAGCCAGATAGCGGAGAGGAAGAATAATGATTGAACGCGGTAAATTTCGCTCACTGACGCTGATTAACTGGAACGGCTTTTTTGCCCGTACCTTTGACCTCGATGAGCTGGTCACAACGCTTTCCGGCGGTAACGGTGCAGGTAAATCCACCACTATGGCGGCGTTTGTTACGGCGCTTATTCCTGACCTGACCCTGCTGCACTTCCGTAACACCACGGAAGCCGGGGCCACCAGTGGTTCGCGCGATAAAGGTTTGCACGGTAAGCTAAAAGCGGGCGTCTGTTATTCGATGCTCGACACCATCAACTCGCGCCATCAGCGCGTGGTGGTCGGTGTGCGTCTGCAACAGGTTGCCGGGCGCGATCGTAAAGTGGATATCAAACCGTTTGCGATTCAGGGGCTACCGATGTCGGTGCTGCCGACGCAACTGGTGACAGAAACCCTGAACGAACGCCAGGCGCGCGTGCTGCCGCTTAATGAGCTGAAAGAGAAGCTCGAAGCGATGGAAGGCGTGCAGTTTAAGCAGTTCAATTCCATCACCGATTACCATTCACTGATGTTCGATCTGGGCATCATTGCGCGTCGTCTGCGCTCGGCGTCTGATCGTAGTAAATTCTATCGTCTGATCGAAGCCTCACTGTACGGCGGTATTTCCAGTGCCATTACCCGTTCTCTGCGTGACTATCTGCTGCCAGAAAACAGCGGCGTGCGTAAAGCGTTCCAGGATATGGAAGCAGCGCTGCGTGAAAACCGCATGACGCTGGAAGCGATTCGTGTAACGCAGTCCGATCGCGACCTGTTTAAGCATTTGATCAGTGAAGCCACCAACTATGTGGCGGCGGACTATATGCGTCACGCCAACGAACGTCGCGTTCATCTGGATAAGGCACTGGAGTTTCGTCGTGAGCTACACACTTCTCGTCAGCAACTAGCGGCGGAGCAGTACAAACACGTCGATATGGCGCGTGAACTGGCAGAGCACAACGGTGCGGAAGGCGATCTGGAAGCAGATTATCAGGCAGCCAGCGATCACCTGAACCTCGTGCAAACCGCACTGCGTCAGCAGGAAAAGATCGAACGTTACGAAGCGGATCTCGATGAATTGCAGATCCGTCTCGAAGAGCAAAACGAAGTGGTGGCAGAAGCCATCGAACGTCAGGAAGAGAATGAAGCGCGCGCGGAAGCCGCCGAACTGGAAGTGGACGAGCTGAAAAACCAGCTTGCTGACTACCAGCAGGCACTGGACGTCCAGCAAACGCGCGCGATCCAGTACAACCAGGCGATTACTGCACTTAACCGCGCTAAAGAACTGTGTCATCTGCCGGACTTAACTGCCGACAGCGCCGCCGAGTGGCTGGAAACCTTCCAGGCGAAAGAGCTGGAAGCCACCGAAAAAATGCTCTCTCTTGAGCAGAAAATGAGCATGGCACAAACCGCGCATAGCCAGTTTGAGCAGGCTTATCAGTTAGTCGCAGCCATTAACGGTCCGCTGGCGCGTAACGAAGCGTGGGATGTTGCTCGTGAACTGCTGCGCGAAGGGGTCGAACAACGTCACCTTGCAGAACAGGTTCAGCCGCTGCGGATGCGCTTAAGCGAACTGGAACAGCGCCTGCGTGAGCAACAGGAAGCCGAGCGCCTGCTGGCGGATTTCTGCAAACGCCAGGGCAAGAACTTTGATATCGATGAACTGGAAGCCCTGCATCAGGAACTGGAAGCACGCATTGCCTCCCTTTCTGACAGCGTGTCTAATGCCCGTGAAGAGCGCATGGCGCTGCGTCAGGAACAGGAACAACTGCAATCACGCATTCAGAGTCTGATGCAGCGTGCGCCGGTTTGGTTGGCTGCGCAAAACAGCCTCAATCAGTTGAGCGAGCAGTGCGGTGAAGAGTTCACCTCCAGTCAGGATGTCACTGAATATATGCAACAGTTGCTGGAGCGCGAGCGCGAGGCGATTGTTGAACGTGACGAAGTGGGCGCGCGCAAAAACGCCGTTGACGAAGAGATCGAGCGTTTAAGTCAGCCGGGGGGCTCTGAAGATCAGCGCCTGAATGCGCTGGCGGAACGTTTTGGCGGCGTGCTGTTGTCAGAAATTTATGACGACGTTAGCCTGGAAGATGCGCCGTACTTCTCGGCGCTGTATGGCCCCTCTCGTCACGCCATCGTAGTGCCCGATCTGTCGCAGATTGCCGAACAACTGGAAGGTTTAACCGATTGCCCGGAAGATCTCTATCTGATCGAAGGTGATCCGCAGTCATTCGATGACAGCGTGTTTAGCGTTGATGAACTGGAAAAAGCGGTGGTGGTGAAAATTGCCGACCGTCAGTGGCGTTATTCGCGCTTCCCTGAAGTGCCGTTGTTTGGTCGTGCGGCGCGCGAAAGCCGTATTGAAAGCCTTCATGCCGAACGTGAAGTGCTTTCCGAACGCTTCGCCACGCTCTCCTTTGATGTACAGAAAACTCAGCGCCTGCATCAGGCTTTCAGTCGCTTTATCGGCAGCCATCTGGCGGTGGCATTTGAGTCCGATCCGGAAGCTGAAATCCGTCAACTGAACAGCCGCCGCGTCGAACTGGAGCGGGCGTTGAGTAATCATGAAAATGATAACCAGCAGCAACGCATTCAGTTTGAGCAGGCGAAAGAGGGCGTGACAGCGCTTAACCGCATCCTGCCACGCCTTAACCTGTTGGCTGACGATACGCTGGCAGATCGCGTCGATGAAATCCGCGAACGTCTGGATGAAGCCCAGGAAGCGGCGCGTTTTGTTCAGCAGTTCGGTAATCAACTGGCGAAACTGGAGCCGATCGTTTCAGTGTTGCAAAGCGATCCGGAACAGTTTGAACAGTTAAAAGAAGATTACGCATACTCCCAGCAGATGCAGCGCGATGCCCGTCAGCAGGCATTTGCCCTGACGGAAGTGGTGCAGCGTCGCGCACACTTTAGCTACTCCGACTCGGCAGAAATGCTCAGTGGTAACAGCGATCTCAACGAAAAATTGCGTGAACGTCTGGAACATGCGGAAGCAGAGCGTACCCGTGCTCGTGAAGCACTGCGTGGTCATGCTACACAGTTGAACCAGTACAATCAGGTGCTGGCATCGCTGAAAAGTTCTTACGACACTAAAAAAGAACTGCTTAACGATCTGCAACGCGAATTGCAGGATATCGGTGTGCGTGCCGATAGCGGCGCAGAAGAGCGCGCGCGTATTCGCCGTGACGAGCTACATGCGCAACTCAGTAATAACCGTTCCCGTCGCAACCAACTGGAAAAAGCGCTCACCTTCTGCGAAGCGGAGATGGACAACCTGACCCGTAAACTGCGCAAGCTGGAGCGTGATTATCACGAGATGCGCGAGCAGGTGGTGACCGCCAAAGCGGGCTGGTGCGCGGTAATGCGCATGGTGAAAGACAACGGCGTCGAACGCCGCTTGCACCGTCGCGAGCTGGCTTATCTTTCTGCTGATGATTTGCGTTCCATGTCGGATAAGGCGTTAGGTGCGCTGCGTCTGGCGGTAGCGGATAACGAACATCTACGCGACGTGCTGCGTATGTCGGAAGATCCAAAACGTCCGGAACGTAAAATCCAGTTCTTCGTGGCGGTTTACCAGCATCTGCGCGAACGAATCCGCCAGGATATTATTCGTACCGATGATCCGGTAGAAGCTATCGAGCAGATGGAGATCGAACTTAGCCGTCTGACCGAAGAATTAACCTCCCGTGAGCAGAAACTGGCGATCAGTTCCCGCAGTGTGTCGAACATTATTCGCAAAACCATTCAGCGCGAACAGAACCGTATCCGTATGCTTAACCAGGGCTTGCAGAACGTGTCATTCGGCCAGGTGAACAGCGTACGTCTGAACGTGAATGTGCGTGAAACGCACGCCATGTTGCTGGATGTGCTTTCTGAACAGCATGAACAACATCAGGATTTGTTTAACAGCAACCGTCTGACCTTCTCGGAAGCGCTGGCGAAACTGTATCAGCGCCTTAACCCGCAAATTGATATGGGGCAGCGCACGCCGCAGACCATTGGTGAAGAGCTGCTGGATTATCGCAACTACCTGGAGATGGAAGTTGAAGTTAACCGTGGTTCCGATGGATGGCTGCGTGCGGAGTCAGGCGCGTTGTCAACGGGTGAGGCCATCGGTACAGGGATGTCGATTCTGGTGATGGTGGTACAGAGCTGGGAAGATGAATCCCGTCGTCTGCGCGGTAAAGATATTTCTCCTTGTCGTCTGCTGTTCCTCGATGAAGCAGCGCGCCTGGATGCCCGTTCTATCGCCACGTTGTTTGAATTGTGTGAGCGTTTGCAAATGCAGCTCATCATCGCGGCACCAGAAAATATTAGTCCGGAAAAAGGCACCACCTACAAACTGGTGCGTAAGGTATTCCAGAATACCGAACACGTACATGTGGTTGGTTTGCGTGGCTTTGCGCCGCAGCTTCCTGAAACGCTTCCAGGAACTGACGAAGCGTCTTCCCAGGCAAGTTAAGATTAAGGCGGCAGCGATGTCGCCTTTTTTTTCGAAAACTCCGTTTCTGCACTAAAAAAATGCCGCATTACGGTGCGCTTTTCTTTAAACTTCTTTACATTAGGTTGTGTAAAAACGTATCGACGTTTATATACTGAAGGTAAGCCTGATAAGTAACAGGCTTGCTCGTCATACTTTCGTGAGTATTGGCGTTGTACAGGCAAGTAGAGAAAAGCAGCCTGGCTATTCAAAGTATGATAAAAACAGGGGGCAAGGGATGTTGCTTAACATGATGTGTGGTCGTCGGCTTTCGGCAATAAGTTTTTGTCTGGCCGTAACATTCGCTCCACTGTTCAGTGTGCAGGCTGATGAGCCTGAAGTAATCCCTGGCGACAGCCCGGTGGCTGTCAGCGAACAGGGAGATGTACTGCCGCAAGCGCAAGCGACGGCAATTATGGCGGGGATCCAACCGCTACCAGAGGGTGCGGCGGAAAACGCTCGCACACAAATCGAATCTCAATTACCCGCAGGTTATAAGCCGGTTTATCTTAACCAGCTTCAACTGCTGTATGCCGCACGTGATATGCAGCCGATGTGGGAAAACCGTGATGCGGTTAAAGCTTTCCAGCAGCAACTGGCGGAAGTGGCGATTGCCGGTTTTCAGCCGCAGTTTAATAAATGGGTAGAGTTACTGACTGACCCAGGCGTTAACGGTTTGGCACGTGACGTAGTGTTGTCGGATGCAATGCTGGGTTACCTTCATTTCGTTGCTAACATTCCGGTCAAAGGCACGCGCTGGCTATACAGCAGTAAACCTTATGCACTCTCAACACCACCGCTCTCGGTCATTAACCAATGGCAGGTGGCGCTAAATAATGGCCAATTGCCAACGTTTGTTGCAGGACTGGCACCGCAGCATCCGCAATATGCCGCGATGCATGAATCTTTACTGACCTTGCTCAGTGATACCAAACCGTGGCCACAACTAACCGGTAAAGCAACGTTGCGTCCTGGCCAGTGGAGTAATGACGTACCAGCACTGCGCGAAATATTGCAGCGCACAGGTATGCTCGATGGTGGGCCGAAAATTACGCTGCCTGGCGATGAAACACCCGCTGATGCAGTCGTTAGCCCATCTGCCGTTGCCGTCGAAACTGCGGAAAAGCAAACAAAGTTTCTTAGTAAACCTAAGCCAACTGTACGTGCCGCCTACGATAATGAGCTTGTTGAAGCGGTTAAACGTTTTCAGGCATGGCAAGGATTGGGGGCAGATGGTGCTATTGGTCCAGCCACACGTGATTGGCTCAATGTGACACCTGCACAGCGTGCAGGTGTGTTGGCGCTCAACATCCAGCGTTTACGTTTGCTGCCTGCGGAGCTTTCTACCGGCATCATGGTCAATATACCGGCCTATTCTTTGGTCTATTACCAGAACGGTAATCAGGTGCTGGACTCGCGGGTGATTGTCGGCCGTCCTGACCGCAAAACACCAATGATGAGCAGTGCCTTAAACAATGTGGTAGTGAATCCGCCGTGGAACGTACCGCCGACGCTGGCACGCAAAGATATTCTGCCGAAAGTGCGTAATGATCCGGGCTATCTGGAAAGCCATGGCTATACGGTGATGCGTGGCTGGAACAGCAAAGAAGCAATTGACCCGTGGCAGGTTGACTGGTCGACGATTACCGCGTCGAATTTACCGTTCCGCTTTCAGCAAGCTCCAGGCCCACGAAATTCGCTAGGACGGTATAAATTTAATATGCCGAGTTCAGACGCTATCTACTTACATGACACGCCTAATCACAATCTGTTCAAGCGTGATACGCGTGCGTTGAGCTCTGGCTGTGTGAGGGTGAATAAGGCATCCGATCTGGCAAACATGCTGTTGCAGGATGCAGGCTGGAATGACAAGCGTATTTCCGATGCTCTGAAGCAGGGAGATACCCGTTACGTCAATATCCGTCAGTCTATCCCGGTTAATCTCTACTACCTGACAGCATTTGTCGGCGCAGATGGGCGTACTCAATATCGTACAGATATTTACAATTATGATCTGCCTGCGCGATCCAGCTCGCAAATTGTATCGAAAGCGGAACAATTAATCAGGTAAATGAAGTAGTTCGGGGAAATCAGTTGTCGTAATAATTGGCATGATTGGGGGCTATTCCTGGTAGCCCCCATCACTGCTGGGGTTGAGTCACCTTGACGTTAGCTTTATGGGCGGTTAAGGTGCACTCTTGTGCGCCAGAAGTGCATATAAACGATAACATTGACCTGTAGACTTGATTACCATGGACAAATTCGACGCTAATCGCCGCAAACTACTGGCGCTTGGTGGCGTTGCACTTGGTGCTGCCATCTTGCCGACCCCTGCGTTTGCGACACTCTCCACCCCACGCCCGCGTATTTTGACACTCAACAATCTCCATACTGGAGAGTCAATTAAAGCGGAGTTTTTCGATGGCAGAGGCTATATTCAGGAAGAATTGGCAAAACTAAACCATTTTTTCCGCGATTTCCGCGCGAACAAAATAAAGTCCATCGATCCAGGATTATTCGACCAGTTGTATCGCCTGCAAGGCCTGTTAGGTACTCGCAAGCCGGTACAGTTAATTTCTGGTTACCGTTCTATCGACACCAATAATGAATTACGCGCACACAGCCGTGGAGTAGCGAAGAAAAGCTATCACACCAAAGGCCAGGCGATGGATTTCCATATTGAAGGCGTCGCGTTAAGCAATATTCGCAAAGCCGCGTTATCTATGCGCGCAGGTGGTGTAGGATATTACCCACGTAGTAACTTTGTGCATATTGATACCGGACCTGCACGGCACTGGTAGCAATCGCTTAACGAAACAGGGGCAGTATGAATTATCGTATTATTCCGGTCACTGCATTCTCCCAGAACTGCTCATTGATCTGGTGTGAACAAACTCGCCTGGCAGCACTGGTTGATCCTGGCGGTGATGCGGAAAAAATTAAACAGGAAGTTGATGCCAGCGGCCTGACGCTGATGCAGATCCTACTGACACATGGCCATCTGGATCACGTTGGTGCAGCGGCGGAACTGGCAAAACATTACGGCGTGCCAGTACTTGGTCCGGAAAAGGAAGATGAGTTCTGGCTGCAAGGCTTGCCTGCGCAAAGCCGCATGTTTGGCCTGGATGAGTGTCAGCCACTGACGCCGGATCGTTGGCTGAATGAAGGCGACACGATCAGCATAGGGAATGTGACTTTACAGGTGTTACATTGCCCAGGGCATACACCGGGCCATGTGGTCTTTTTTGATAATCAGTCAAAACTGCTGATTTCTGGCGACGTCATTTTCAAAGGTGGAGTAGGGCGCAGTGACTTCCCACGTGGCGACCATAATCAACTGATCTCCTCTATCAAAGATAAACTGCTGCCGCTTGGCGATGATGTGACGTTTATTCCAGGGCACGGGCCGTTATCCACCCTCGGCTATGAACGGTTGCATAACCCCTTCCTGCAAGACGAAATTCCCGTCTGGTAAAGGCGCATAAAAAAGCCCGCTTTCACAGCGGGCTTCATTGGTTTTAATGCTTACAGTACAGCCACAATCGCTTCGCACAGCGGAGCCATGTTGTCTGGCGTCATCCCGGCTACGTTCACACGACCGGAAGCCACAGCATACACGCCAAACTCTTCACGCAGACGCAGTACCTGTTCTTTAGTCAGACCGCTAAAAGAGAACATGCCGTTTTGTTTGATAATGAAACTAAAGTCGCGGTTTGCGCCTTTTTCCTGCAGCGTATTAACGAACAATTGACGCATACGCTGAATACGCTGACGCATATCAGTCAGCTCTTGTTCCCAGATAGCACGTAACGCATCATTACTCAGGATAGTGGCAACAACCGAAGCTCCGTGCGCGGGTGGGTTAGAATAGTTCGCACGAATCGCCGCTTTCATCTGGCTGAATGCGCGATCCACGGTTTCACTGTCCGCAGCAACCAGCGTACATGCGCCTACACGCTCGTTGTACAGACCAAAGTTTTTAGAGTAGGAACTGGCGACGATCAGTTCTTTATGCAGAGCTGCGAAAACGCGCAGACCTTCAGCATCTTCTTCCAGACCGCGAGCAAAACCCTGGTAAGCAAAGTCAAACAGCGGTAACCAGCCTTTCTCAACGGAAAGCTGCGCCAGCGTTTGCCATTGCTCCAGTGTAGGATCAATGCCGGTTGGGTTATGGCAGCAACCGTGGAACAGCACCACGTCGCCAGCCTGGGCTTCGTTCAGACTGTTAATCAGGGCGTCGAAGTCCAGAGTATGTTTTTCCGCGTCGTAATAAGCGTATTCACGTACTTCCAGACCTGCAGAGTTAAAGACGCTCTTATGGTTCGGCCAGCTAGGGTTGCTCACCCACACACGCTTAACGTCGGTATTTTTTGCCAGGAAATCGGCAGCCACGCGTAACGCACCAGTACCACCAGGGGTCTGAGCTGTGCGGGCGCGTTTGTCGTTGATTAGGGCGCTACCTTTACCAAACAGCAGTTCCTGGGTGCAACGACCAAATTCAGGAATACCGTCAATGCCGAGGTAGTTTTTGGTGGTTTCATTTTCGAGCAGATACTGTTCAGCCTTTTTAACGCTGGTCAGTACCGGGGTTTTGCCCGTCTCATCTTTATAGACACCAATCCCGAGGTTAATTTTGCCGGGACGTTCATCGGCACGAAACAGATCGGCCAGGCCCAGAATCGGGTCGGCAGGAGCGGCGGTAATGTTCTCAAACATGACGAGGTTCCATTATGGTTACAGAAGGGAAGTCCGCTATCAGGGTAACGGGAGATTTACAAAATTCCAACTATTACTGATGAAAACGCCGGCTGTTTTTGCAAGACGTGAGATTGCTCTGGAAGGCATAAAAAAAACAGGACCAAAGTCCTGTTTTTTCGGCATTTAACAAAGAGGTCTGCTATTAGAACTGGTAAACGATACCCACAGCAACTGTGTCGTCAGAACCTACGCCCAGTTTGTTGTCAGAATCGATCTGGTTGATGATGTAGTCAACATAGGTAGACATGTTTTTGTTGAAGTAGTAGGTTGCGCCCACTTCAACATAGTTCACCAGATCAACATCACCGATACCACCTTCTACGTCTTTCGCTTTAGATTTGGTGTAAGCGATGGACGGACGCAGACCGAAGTCAAACTGGTATTGTGCAACTAACAGGATATCTTGCGTTTTGTTAGCAAAGCCGCCGGTGATCGGCGTAGCGTTACGGGTTTCACCGTAGTTTGCTGCCAGGTAGATGTTGTTCGCATCGTACTTCAGGCCAGTAGCCCACTGTTCAGCTTTTTTACCCTGGCCGAGAGGCTGGGCTTCCTGCAAGTTTGTACGGTCAGCAGCACCATAAGCACCAACGATACCAAAGCCTTCGAATTCGTAGCTGATGGAGCCGCCAACACCGTCGCCGTTAGAACGACGTGCGGTGTCGCGTTCGTTTTTACCCAGGTACTGAACAGCGAAGTTCAGGCCGTCAACCAGACCAAAGAAGTTGGAGTTACGGTAAGTTGCAACGCCGCCAACACGACCAACGAAGAAGTCATCGCTGTATGCAGTGTCACCACCAAATTCCGGCAGCATATCGGTGTAACCCAGTGCGTCATAAACAACACCATAGTTACGACCGTAATCGATTGAGCCAGCATCAGCAAATTTCAGACCAGCGAACGCCAGACGGGTTTTGTTGCCATTTTGGGCATCAGAACCCTCAGAGTTGTTACCCTGGAAGTTGTATTCCCACTGACCGTAACCGGTCAGATCAGAATTGATTTGAGTTTCCCCTTTAAAACCAAGACGGGCATAGGTCATATCGCCATTGCCACCGTAACTGTTTTCACCGTTACCCTTGGAAAAATAGTGCAGACCGACAGCTTTACCGTACAGATCTACTTTGTTGCCATCTTTGTTATAGATTTCTGCAGCGTTTGCAGTTCCTGCTACTAACAGAGCAGGGACGATCACTGCCAGAATGTTGCGCTTCATCATTATTTATTACCCTCATGGTTTTTTTTATGACACCTGCCACTGCCGTCAATAAGTTTCGTCAATAAATATTTACGGAGCTATTGATGAAAGTTTGGTGTCTTTATGTATCTGCAGGCATCTTTCCATTCAAACTAACGTTTCGCTACCGTGAAAGTGCTACAAAGATAAAGATATAGTTACAAAAAGAAAAAATGTGTAACCAAGTATTAATTTTAAGGAACTTTGTGAACACCGTCATATTTCCACCAGGATTTAATGATATTTATGGCGGATCTTATATATGTATATGATTTACTTATATTAAATCTAACTAAACAGAAATTTTCTTTCTGATGATTTCTCTCTGTGACTTCTCTCTAATACACTTTCAGCCATCCAGAAAGCCAATAATAAGTATAAAAATTGTGCTATCAGATAAGAAATGACTAATCCGCAATAAGGCTATGGGTTATTTTTTGTTCGCAAATGTTGCAAAGAAACATTCCGTAACAGGAAGATTGCTTTGGCAGGGTTGCAATTAGATTGATTGACTTAACAAACAGATAACTTGACAGAAGGGGATAAAAAAGAGCCAGCGGGTGCTGGCTCTCGGAAAAGTTAAATTAGAAACTGGCGTTACGTGGAGTGCGTGGGAACGGAATTACGTCACGCACGTTTTGAACGCCAGTCACGTAGGCGATCAGGCGTTCAAAACCAAGACCAAAACCGGAATGTGGAACAGTACCGTAGCGACGCAGATCGCGATACCACCAGTAATCTTCTTTATTCAGGCCCATCTCCAGCATACGTTCGTCCAGAACGTCCAGACGCTCTTCACGCTGGGAACCACCAATGATCTCACCGATACCCGGAGCCAGAACGTCCATTGCTGCAACGGTTTTACCGTCTTCGTTAAGGCGCATGTAGAACGCTTTAATGTCTTTCGGATAGTTTTTCACGACTACCGGCGCTTTAAAGTGTTCTTCTGCCAGGTAACGTTCATGCTCGGAAGAGAGATCCACACCCCAGTAAACCGGGTTTTCAAATTTCTTACCGCAGTTTTCGAGGATGGTTACCGCGTCGGTATAATCCACCTGCGCGAAGTCTGCCTCAATGAAACGCTCCAGACGTGAAACTGCATCTTTATCCACGCGTTCAGCGAAGAATTTCATATCGTCAGCACGTTCTTCGAGAACCGCTTTAAAGACGTATTTCAGCATGGCTTCTGCCAGGCCGGCGATATCGTTCAGGTTAGCAAACGCGACTTCCGGCTCCAGCATCCAGAATTCCGCCAGGTGACGGCTGGTGTTGGAGTTTTCTGCACGGAAAGTCGGGCCGAAGGTATAAATTTTAGACAGCGCACAGGCATAAGTCTCGCCGTTTAACTGGCCTGATACGGTCAGGAACGACTCTTTACCGAAGAAATCTTTGTCGAAATCAACTTTGCCCTGATCGTTACGTGGCAGGTTTTCCAGATCCAGTGTTGAAACACGGAACATTTCGCCAGCGCCTTCGGTATCGGATGCGGTGATCAGCGGTGTAGAAACCCAGAAGAAACCTTGTTCGTTAAAGAATCGATGCAGTGCCTGCGCCAGCGTGTGGCGAACGCGCGCAACGGCACCAATCAGGTTGGTACGTGGACGCAGGTGAGCGACTTCACGCAGATACTCAATGCTGTGGCGTTTTGCTGCCATCGGGTAAGTGTCTGGATCTTCAACCCAACCAGCGACTTCAACATTGCTGGCCTGAATTTCAAATTGTTGCCCCTGGCCCGGCGACGCCACGACTTTACCCGTCACAATGACCGAGCAACCGGTGGTCAGACGCAGTACGTCTTCATTGTAATTGGGCAGAGAATTATTGATGACAGCCTGTACAGGATCAAAGCAGGAACCGTCATAAACGGCGAGGAAGGAGATGCCAGCTTTTGAATCTCGGCGGGTACGTACCCATCCGCGTACGGTGACTTCGCTGTCAACGGCTACGCGGCCCTGGAGTACGTCGGCTACAGGCACAACGCTCATAATATTCTCTCTGTTAATAGTCGGAAAAAATAAACACTTGTCCACCCGTGAAATGGGGGGATACCTATGTTACCTGGCATCCGCAATCAGACAAGCAGAATTCGCAGATGCAGCGAAAGATTTCGGAATTAAAGGTAAAAAAGGGAGCCGTTATGGCTCCCTGATGATATTAACTGGCTTTTTTAATGTGCGGAAGGTCGAACGCTTTACGAAGTGCGCGAACAAACGCCTTGTCGTGGCAGATTGTTTTGCCAGGACTGTCAGAAAGTTTCGCCACAGGTTTACCGTTACACTCCACCAGCTTAATCACAATATTCAGTGGCTTGACTTGGGGGATATCGCAGGTCAGGCGTGTACCTATACCAAAACTTAATTGCACACGGGAAGAGAAGTGGCGATAAAGCTCGACCGCTTTGCGTAAATCCAGATTGTCAGAGAAAACCAGCGTTTTGCTCTGAGGGTTGATTCCCAGCTTCTCATAATGTGCGATGGCTTTTTCGCCCCATTCTACCGGGTCGCCAGAGTCATGACGCAGCCCCTGATAGCGGCTGGCAAATTCCACGCCGAAATCACGCAAGAATGCGTCCATAGTAATGCAATCGGTTAATGCAATTCCCAGTTGATCGGGATATTCATTGAGCCATGCGGCAAGTGCGGCACGTTGGCTGTTGGCAAGATCCGGGCTGATTTGTTGATGCGCCTGGAACCATTCGTGAGCCTGAGTTCCCATTGGCGTGAGGGAAAGCCGACGCGCCAGATCGTAGTTACTGGTGCCAACGAACCAGGATTCTTGTTGCAAACGTTGAACGATGGTTTCCTGGACTTCGCGGGAAAAACGTCGGCGGGTGCCGAAATCCATCAGATGGAAGCGCGACATATCGAGATCGGCAGTTAACGCCGAGAAGTCGACTAATTTGCTTTCCAGCGTATCGAGGGCTTGCGCAACGTCGGCCTGCGGTGAGCGGTAGCGATGTACCAGTTCACTGATGACCGCCAGCAAAGGAACTTCCCAGAGGATGACTTCACGCCACGGACCGCTTAAACGAATATCCAGCTTGCCGTTATCGTTGGTGACGGTGACCTGTTCCGGGTTAAAGCGGAACTCGCGCAACCAGTTGAGGTAGTCAGCCTTAAAAAAAGGCAGGGCAGAGAGCCATTGATATTCATCATCCTGCAGGCGCAGACGCTGCATCGCCTGGACCTGTTCACGAATAGCATCGGCATAAATACCCAGCAGATCGTCACCTCGGCAACGAAACTCCGCCGCGACATGCACATCATAATAGTGATGAAACACGGCTTGCTGCATATGCAACTTATAAGCATCTGTATCCAGCAGCGAGTGCAGAACAGGAGAAGCGAATTGTGTCATAGGTGCGCAGTAGCGTCCTCGTACGGGAGCGTTTAGTACAATAAACATCTTCAGGAACTGCTGGAGTATACCTTGTTTCGCAATTTATTGAACCCCGATCACACCATATGCCACGTTTATGGTCGATGGCGTTGCGCTCTGTATGTTATAAAAATGTAGCAATAAAAGCGTTTGTACCTGAAAAGATGAAGATTCTGCGTAGCGAGATTTATACAACAGGAATAGACTGAACACCTGACTCTATAAAAGATGCTAAAGGTTATTTATGACTCAACAGCCACAAGCCAAATACCGTCACGATTATCGTGCGCCGGATTACCAGATTACTGATATTGACTTGACCTTTGACCTGGACGCGCAAAAGACGGTGGTTACCGCGATCAGCCAGGCTGTCCGTCATGGTGCATCAGATGCTCCACTTCGTCTTGACGGCGAAGATCTTAAACTGGTCTCTATTCATATTAATGATGAGCCGTGGTCCGCCTGGAAAGAAGAAGAGGGCGCACTGGTCATCAGTAATTTACCGGAGCGTTTTACGCTCAAGATCGTTAATGAAATTAGCCCTGCGTCCAACACTGCACTGGAAGGGCTTTACCAGTCAGGCGATGCGCTTTGCACCCAGTGTGAAGCCGAAGGTTTCCGCCACATTACGTACTATCTCGATCGCCCGGACGTGCTGGCGCGTTTTACGACTAAAATTATTGCCGATAAAACCAAATACCCGTTCCTGCTTTCTAACGGTAACCGCGTTGCGCAAGGTGAGTTGGAAAACGGACGTCACTGGGTACAGTGGCAGGACCCGTTCCCGAAACCGTGCTATCTGTTTGCGCTGGTGGCAGGCGATTTTGATGTGCTACGCGACACCTTCACCACGCGTTCTGGCCGTGAAGTGGCGCTGGAGTTGTATGTCGATCGCGGCAACCTTGACCGCGCGCCGTGGGCGATGACCTCGCTGAAAAATTCCATGAAGTGGGATGAAGAGCGCTTTGGTCTGGAGTATGACCTTGATATTTATATGATCGTTGCCGTGGACTTCTTCAACATGGGCGCAATGGAGAATAAAGGTCTTAACATCTTTAACTCCAAATATGTACTGGCGCGCACCGACACCGCTACCGACAAAGATTATCTCGACATTGAACGCGTTATTGGCCATGAATATTTCCACAACTGGACCGGTAACCGTGTGACTTGCCGCGACTGGTTCCAGCTTAGCCTGAAAGAAGGTTTAACCGTGTTCCGCGATCAGGAGTTCAGCTCTGACCTGGGTTCCCGCGCCGTTAATCGCATCAACAATGTGCGCACCATGCGCGGGTTGCAGTTTGCGGAAGACGCCAGCCCAATGGCTCACCCAATCCGCCCGGACATGGTCATTGAGATGAACAACTTCTATACCCTGACCGTTTACGAGAAGGGCGCAGAAGTGATTCGAATGATCCACACCCTGCTGGGCGAAGAAAATTTCCAGAAAGGGATGCAGCTCTATTTCGAGCGTCATGATGGCAGTGCGGCAACCTGTGACGATTTCGTCCAGGCGATGGAAGATGCGTCAAATGTCGATCTCTCTCATTTCCGCCGTTGGTACAGCCAGTCCGGCACGCCGATTGTGACTGTTAAAGACGACTACGATCCAGAAACTGAGCAGTACACCCTGACCATCAGTCAGCGCACGCCAGCTACGCCAGATCAGGCAGAAAAACTGCCGCTGCATATTCCGTTTGCTATTGAGTTGTATGACAACGAGGGCAAAGTAATCCCGTTGCAGAAGGACGGTCATCCGGTCAATTCAGTGCTGAATGTCACCCAGGCGGAACAGACTTTTGTTTTTGATAACGTCTACTTCCAGCCGGTGCCTGCGCTGCTGTGTGAATTTTCCGCGCCGGTGAAACTGGAATATAAATGGAGCGATCAGCAACTGACCTTCCTGATGCGTCATGCGCGCAATGATTTTTCCCGCTGGGATGCGGCGCAAAGTCTGCTGGCAACGTACATCAAACTGAATGTCGCTCGCCATCAACAAGGGCAGCCGTTATCGCTGCCAGCACATGTTGCAGATGCTTTCCGCGCTGTGCTGCTCGATGAGAAGATCGACCCGGCGCTGGCGGCAGAAATCCTGACACTGCCTTCTGTCAATGAAATGGCGGAACTATTCGATATCATCGATCCGATTGCCATTGCCGAAGTTCGCGAAGCACTCACCCGTACACTGGCGACTGAACTGGCGGATGAATTGTTGGCTATCTATAACGCCAATCACCAGAGTGAGTATCGTGTTGAACATGAAGACATTGCGAAACGTACTCTGCGTAATGCCTGCCTGCGCTTCCTCGCCTTTGGTGAAACGCATCTGGCTGACGTGTTAGTGAGTAAGCAGTTCCATAAAGCGAACAATATGACCGATTCGCTGGCGGCACTTTCGGCGGCGGTTGCTGCGCAGTTACCGTGCCGTGACGCGTTGATGCAGGAGTACGACGACAGGTGGCATCAGGACGGTCTGGTGATGGATAAATGGTTTATCCTGCAAGCCACCAGTCCAGCGGCGAATGTGCTGGAGACGGTGCGTGGTCTGTTACAGCATCGCTCATTCACCATGAGCAACCCGAACCGTATTCGTTCGTTGATTGGTGCGTTTGCAGGCAGCAACCTGGCAGCGTTCCATGCTGAAGATGGCAGTGGTTACCAGTTCCTGGTGGAAATGCTCACCGATCTGAACCGCCGTAATCCGCAGGTGGCTTCACGTTTGATTGAGCCGCTGATTCGCCTGAAACGTTACGATGCCAAACGTCAGGAGAAAATGCGTGCGGCGCTGGAACAATTGAAAGGGTTGGATAATCTCTCTGGCGATCTTTACGAGAAGATCACCAAAGCACTGGCTTAATACAAAAGTGCCTGATGCGACGCTGGCGCGTCTTATCAGGCCTGCAAACCCGTTGGAATTGTTGGTTTTGTAGGCTGATAAGGCGTTCACGCCGCATCTGGCATGTTAACCATGACGCCGAATTGGTTGTTCAGAATGCCCTCGCTGCATCACCCGCTGTAACACTTCCGCTTCCAGTTCCGCTAACCGTACCGACCCTAATCGGCGCGGGCGAGGAATATCCACCGTCAAATCCAGGCCAATCTTTCCCTCTTCAATCAACAGCACCCGGTCAGCCATCGCTACCGCTTCGCTCACATCATGCGTCACCAGCAAGACGGTAAAGCCGTGCTCCTGCCAAAGTGACACAATTAAATCCTGCATCTCCAGTCGCGTTAAGGCGTCCAGTGCGCCCAGCGGCTCATCGAGCAACAATAAACCCGGACGATGAATCAACGCTCTTGCCAGCGCCACACGCTGTTTCTGCCCGCCAGAAAGTGCGGCAGGCCATTCCCCGGCACGATTTTCCAGCCCTACCGCAGCCAGTGCCTGATGCGCCGCATCGCGCCATTGGCCTTTAAGACCTAACCCAACGTTATCAATCACCGATTTCCATGGCAGCAGACGCGCATCCTGAAACATCATCCGCGTATCATCCTGAATCTCGGCCAGCGGTGTTATACCCGCCAGTACATCACCTGCGGTTGGTGTTTCCAGCCCCGCCAGCAGACGCAGCAGAGTACTTTTACCGCCGCCGCTACGACCAACAACAGCCACAAACTGACCTGCCGGAATATGCAAATCCAGTTGATTCAGCACGATATTTTCTGCGTAATGTTTGCTCACCGCATTAAGTAGCAGTGGTGTACCCTGGTTCAGACGGGCAGTATTCATGCCGTGGCCTCCTTCAGATGATAAGCCGGGTTCCAGCGCAACCAGAGACGCTCTAGCAATTGGGCGCTAATGTCAGCAAGTTTGCCGAGCAGGGCGTAGAGAATAATGGCGACGACGACGACATCCGTTTGCAGAAACTCCCGCGCATTCATCGCCAGATAACCAATGCCAGAATTGGCAGAGATGGTTTCGGCAACAATCAGCGTCAGCCACATCAGGCCCAACGCAAAACGCACACCGACCATAATTGAGGGCAGGGCACCAGGCAGGATCACATGCACAAACAGCGGCAAGCCGGATAAGCCATAGCTACGCGCCATCTCCACCAGCCCGCGATCGATATTACGGATGCCGTGCCAGGTATTGATATAAATGGGGAACAGCGTGCCGAGCGCTACCAGGAAAATTTTTGCAGACTCATCAATGCCAAACCACAAAATCACCAGCGGGATCAGCGCCAGATGCGGCACGTTGCGCAACATTTGAATTGAGCTGTCCAGCAACCGTTCTCCCCAGCGCGACAGGCCGCTAATCAATCCCAGAATCAACCCCAGCGATCCGCCAATCGAAAAACCAATCAGCGCCCGCCAGGAGCTGATCGCCAGATGCTGCCACAGCTCACCGCTGGCCGAGAGCGTCCAGAACGCGGCCACCACTCCTTCCGGAGAGGGCAAAATACGCGTCGACAGCCAGCCAACCGAGGAGGCCAGTTGCCACACCGCCACGATGCCCACCGGTAAAAACCAGGGGGCAACGCGCAATAACCACTTCTTCACTGGCGTTGCCATCATTTTCTTCCTTAGCTTTGCGCGACATTACGTGGGATGAACTCATTCGCTACCGCTTCGCCTTGCAGGTTCAATGGCTGTGGTTGGGGAATCTGTGGAATGGCAACATCCAGATGTGGGAACAGTAATTCGCCAACCCGATACGCTTCTTCCAGATGTGGATATCCTGAGAGGACAAAACTGTCGATGCCAAGCGCGGCGTATTCGTTGATTCGTGCGGCGACTGTCGGACCATCGCCTACCAGCGCCGTCCCCGCACCGCCGCGTACCAGACCAACGCCTGCCCATAAATTGGGGCTGATCTCCAGGTTGTCGCGCTTGCCGTTATGTAACGCAGCCATTCGCTGTTGCCCCACGGAATCCGTGCGGGCAAATGCAGCCTGTGCTCTGGCGATGGTGTCATCATCAAGATGGGAGATTAACCGTTCTGCGGCCTGCCACGCTTCGTCGTTGGTTTCGCGGACAATCACATGGAGGCGAATACCGAAACGAATTTTGCGACCATGTGCGGCCGCTTTTGCCCGCACTTGCTCGATCTTCTCTTTTACCAGTGCTGGCGGTTCGCCCCAGGTGAGATAAAGATCAACTTGTTCTGCGGCCAGATCCTGGGCGACGTCTGACGATCCGCCAAAGTAAAGCGGAGGATACGGTTGTTGAATCGGTGCAAAGAGTAGTTTTGCCCCGCGCACATGAATATGCTTACCGTTGAAATCGACAGTTTCTCCCTGCAATAAACGTCGCCAGACCTGAGTAAATTCCGCCGAGGCTTCGTAACGCTCGCTGTGGTCGAGGAACACGCCGTCTCCCGCCAGTTCTTGTGGATCGCTGCCTGTTACCAGGTTAAACAACGCACGGCCATTCGACAGACGGTCGAGCGTGGCGGCCTGGCGGGCGGCAACGGTAGGTGACGTTACACCAGGGCGCAGGGCGACAAGAAACTTCAGCCTTTGCGTAACCGGGATCATCGACGCCGCCACCAGCCACGCATCTTCGCAGGAACGGCCCGTAGGGATCAGCACGCCGGTATAGCCAAGACGATCCGCCGCTTGCGCGATCTGTTGCAGATAACCGTGATCAACCGGACGAGACTCTGTTTCCGTTCCCAGATAATGACCGTCACCGTGCGTAGGTAAAAACCAGAATATATTCAGACTCATAATTGTTTTCCTTCCAGTTGAGTGGGGTGCCAGATGCGCTGGCGAATATCGACTTTTTTCGGCAGCAGATGATTTTCATAAAACAGGTCGGCAGTATGTTGCTGTAAAGCGGCAACCTCGGCACTCACTGGTTTGATGGTGGTGGGAGGACGGTGGCCAAGATAAGAGGCTATTACCGGTGCTGGTAAGCCCATCGTTTTTGCCAGCAAGGTGATACTTTGCTCGCGCTGGCTGTGGGTTAACGCATCGGCCTGGCTAAAGGTCTCCAGTACGCCCTGAATAAAGGCACCGTTTTTTTCTGCATAGGGGCGGGCCGCCAGATAAAACGACCCGGTCTGATTCAGACCAGTACCATCTTTTAATACCCGCACACCACCCTGTAATAATGCAGCAGAGTAGTAAGGATCCCAGATGGCCCAGGCATCTACGTTACCTTGCTGGAAGGCCGCGCGGGCATCAGCAGGTGTCAGGTAAGTGGGCTGGATATCGGTGAATTTAAGCCCGGCCTGTTGCAGTGCGCGTAGTAACAGGTTGTGCGAACTGGAACCTTTCTGAAATGCGACTTTGTGGCCCTTCAGTTCAGCCACGGTTTTTATGGGACTGTTTTCTGGCACCAGAATGACTTCGGCTTTTGGTTTTGGCGGCTCGACACCGACGTATACCAAATCCGCACCAGCAACTTGGGCAAAGATAGGTGGAATGTCGCCCGTGCTGCCAAGATCAATACTGCCGATGTTGAGTGCTTCCAGCATCTGCGGACCCGCAGGAAATTCCACCCATGAAGTTTTTGTTTGCGGATAGCGTTTTTCCAGGAGTTGATGGCTTTTTGCCAGCACCATGCTGATGCTGCCTTTCTGATAACCTATCCGTAACGCTTCAGGCGAAGACTCCGCAGCAACCGCGAGCGTAGTGACGCTAAGTAATCCCGCCAGCGCCAGTTTAAATATGTTACGCATGGGCGTTTCCTCGTAGAGAGAAAAGATCAAGAACCTGGACATCACGACGGTGCAACGCCTGCCAGAAGGCTTCGAGTGCGACATCAAGACGGGATTGCAGATTCGGCGTGAATTGCGGTTTATGCTGGAAATCAATCACCTGCGAGTCATCGGCAAACACACCGTGCAGGATCTCCTGCGCTTTTAAAGCGCTTAGTACCGGTTTGAGTGCGTAATCGACCGCCAATAGATGAGCCACTGTGCCGCCTGTTGCCAGTGGTAAAACCACTTTGCCTTGCAGTGCGCGTTCAGGTAGCAGGTCGAGAAGGGTTTTTAACGCCCCGGAATAAGCCGCTTTGTAGACGGGGGTCGCGACAATCAGCCCGTCAGCCTCTTGCAGTTGTGCAGTGAAAGTTTTCAGGGCCGGGCTGTCGAAACGTGCATAGAGCAAATCTTCCGGGGCGAAGTTTTGCAGATTCCAGTGATAAACCTCCACATCCAGGCTATTCAGCTTTTCTCGCGCATATTCCAGTAAGGAACTGGAGCGAGAAGGAAAGCGAGGACTTCCAGCCAGGGTAATGACACGCATACTCTCTCCTTATAACTAATTGTTCTTATTTCGTTAACATTGATAACAATTGGGTCAGTCTGACAGAGGGAGCTGGTGAGTCGAAATGATTTATCTGGTGAAGGAAAGCCAAAAAAAGCATAAAAAAGGCGCAATAAGAAAACGTTTGCTATTTATTGCCGCAGGTCAATTCCCTTTTTGGCTGAACTCGCACATAATACGCCCCCGGTTTGCACACCGGGAATCCAGGAGAGTTCATGTACTACCCCTTCGTTCGTAAAGCCCTTTTCCAGCTCGATCCTGAGCGCGCTCATGAATTTACTTTTCAGCAATTA
The DNA here is from genome assembly GCF_000208565.1 of Escherichia sp. TW09308. Classification (NCBI taxonomy): domain Bacteria; kingdom Pseudomonadati; phylum Pseudomonadota; class Gammaproteobacteria; order Enterobacterales; family Enterobacteriaceae; genus Escherichia; species Escherichia sp. TW09308. The sequence continues at coordinate 1,208,766 of NZ_AEME01000001.1, forward strand.
CGCCGCATTACCGGAACGCCGTTTGAAGCACTTGTTCGGCAGAACGTTCCAGCGAAACCGGTTAACTGCATGGGACTGACCTTTAAAAACCCGCTTGGTCTGGCTGCCGGTCTTGATAAAGACGGGGAGTGTATTGACGCTTTAGGTGCAATGGGATTTGGATCGATCGAGATCGGTACTGTCACCCCGCGTCCACAGCCAGGAAACGATAAGCCTCGTCTCTTTCGCCTGGTGGATGCGGAAGGTTTGATCAACCGTATGGGCTTTAATAACCTTGGCGTTGATAATCTCGTAGAGAACGTTAAAAAAGCCCATTATGACGGTGTTCTGGGAATTAACATCGGCAAAAATAAAGATACGCCGGTAGAGCAGGGTAAAGATGACTATCTGATTTGTATGGAAAAAATCTACGCCTATGCGGGATATATTGCCATCAATATTTCATCGCCAAACACCCCAGGATTACGCACTTTACAATATGGCGAAGCACTGGATGATTTATTAACTGCAATTAAAAATAAGCAAAATGATTTACAGGCGATCCACCATAAATATGTGCCAATTGCAGTGAAGATCGCGCCGGATCTTTCTGAAGAGGAGTTGATCCAGGTGGCCGATAGTTTGGTTCGCCATAATATTGATGGTGTTATTGCGACTAATACCACCCTCGATCGTTCTTTAGTTCAGGGAATGAAAAATTGCGAGCAAACCGGTGGATTAAGTGGTCGCCCGTTACAATTAAAGAGTACAGAAATTATTCGCCGCTTGTCGCAGGAATTAAACGGCCGTTTACCAATCATTGGTGTTGGTGGTATTGACTCGGTCATCGCCGCCCGTGAGAAGATTGCTGCGGGTGCATCACTGGTGCAAATTTATTCTGGTTTTATTTTTAAAGGCCCGCCGCTGATTAAAGAAATCATTACCCATATCTAATTATTTCTTTCATTTTCTCTTTATAAGATAATCAGGGCTTTATTTTCAGCCCTGGTTGTTTTATATTCATTCCTGTTACTTATTTAGATATTTTGTACTTTTCTTGTTGAGGTTATTAAGCAAAGCGACAATGGAATGTGTTGCGGTAGATTTATAGGGTAGAGGAGAGGCATATGCGAATTAAACCAGATGATAACTGGCGTTGGTATTACGATGAAGAGCATGATCGAATGATGCTTGATTTAGCCAATGGTATGCTATTTCGCTCACGTTTTGCTCGTAAAATGCTGACACCGGATGCTTTTTCTCCTGCGGGATTTTGCGTTGATGACGCCGCGCTCTATTTCACGTTTGAAGAAAAATGCCGCGACCTTAACTTATCAAAAGAACAAAAAGCCGAACTGGTGCTTAATGCGCTGGTGGCGATTCGTTACCTCAAACCGCAAATGCCGAAAAGCTGGCATTTTGTTTCTCATGGCGAAATGTGGGCACCAGTATCGGGTGATGCAGCCTGTGTCTGGTTAAGCGACACCAATGAGCAAGTCAATTTACTGGTTATTGAATCTGGCGAAAATGCTGCACTGTGCCTGCTGGCACAGCCTTGCGTCGTCATCGCCGGGCGCGCCATGCAACTGGGTGACGCTATCAAAATTATGAATGACAGGCTGAGACCGCACGTGAGTTATGACAGCGTCAGCCTTGAACAAGCCGTTTAACCTTTCAGTTTCAATGCACTCTTCGGCACACAACTACAGCAAAGAATTGTTCCGTCGTCGCTCATAGCTGATTTTTTCAGCGGGGTGACTTCGCCTTCCAGAAGCTGGATACGACAACTTCCGCAGATGCCAGCACGGCAAGAATAGGGAATACGAATCCCTTGATTTTCTAATTGTTCCAGTAATACCTGTTGGTTATTACCGCGAAATGCCTGCCCTTGCCAGTCGATATCTACATTTGCGTCCGCTTGTTGTGTCGCTGGGAAAGTGTCGTCCGCTGCGGCTGCGCCGTAGGCTTTTGCCGGTGCCGTAGCCAGAATTTCCACTTCATCGCCAACACGAATAACACCGCTGTTGCGGGCAATCAGGTTCTGACCGAAATCGACATCGCCGTTATCCTGGGCAGTACGGAAAGATTGCAACGTTTTTAATGGTTCGCCAGCCGGATGCTTTTGCCCTTTTTCCGGGCTAACGGTGGTGAAAATACAACGGCTACATGGCTTCACCACATCGAACACCACATCGCCAATACGAATCACTTTCCAGGTGTCTTCTTCCCACGCAGGCACGCCAGAAACAACCAGATTGGGGCGGAATTGTTCCATTTTGACGCTTGCCGGACAGCGTTGCTGTACATCACGTAATGAGGATTCATTCGCGAGTAGATACGGATAGCCATCAGCGAATGACAGGGGTACAGTGTTGTGGCGTTTTACGCGCCGCGTCATCTGCGGCCCCACCCAGCGCAACTGCACTTCGCGGGAGAAAAATCCACTTAACCATGTGTTGATCGTGGCTGGAGCAATACGTGCAGTAAAATGGTTGCCCCACACTTCCGTTGGTGCGTCCTGTACGGCGAAATCGGCAAAGCGTACCCACGCGCTGCTGCCATTGGGCGCAGTGAGATGCAGACCGTCATGAACGGGAGAGGGGGTAAAGCGCACCATCTGTGGAAACTGACGGGCGGTAATAAATGTGCCGTCGGGTTCTGTCAGCATAAAAATTCGATCGAAGGCCAGCCCGCTGATATCTGCAAGAGCGTGTGTCAGACCAATGCCGCGCATGGATTTAACAGGATGAATAAAAAGCCGGGTTAATGTCGCCACGGAGCGGTCCTCAAATGAAAATAAGCCCTCAACTTTATGACATGACGCACTTATTAGCTATAATGCGCAACAATTTTCTTAGAGCCTATACCAATAGGCTATTTTATTTGTCAGTTCGGCCCTGGGCTGCGCCCGAAATCATTAGGTACTACGTGTACGCACCGGTTTCTCCGCGCTGCCCATCTCCTGACTGACTGCAACAATTACGCCTACTGCGGTAGGCTCTTAGAGTAAAAGTGACGATATGAATTCTCTGTTTGCCAGTACGGCCCGTGGGCTGGAAGAGCTGTTAAAAACTGAACTGGAAAACCTGGGGGCCGTTGAATGCCAGGTGGTTCAGGGTGGGGTCCATTTCAAGGGCGACACGCGGCTTGTTTACCAGAGCCTGATGTGGAGCCGCCTGGCCTCGCGTATTATGTTGCCGCTGAGCGAGTGCAAGGTTTACAGCGATTTAGACCTCTATCTCGGTGTTCAGGCGATCAACTGGACAGAGATGTTTAATCCAGGCGCGACCTTCGCTGTTCACTTCAGCGGCTTGAATGACACCATCCGTAACAGCCAGTATGGCGCGATGAAAGTGAAAGATGCCATCGTTGATGCTTTCACGCGTAAGAATCTGCCGCGTCCGAATGTTGATCGCGATACGCCGGATATCCGCGTTAACGTCTGGCTGAATAAAGAAACCGCCAGCATTGCTCTCGACTTAAGCGGTGACGGTTTACATCTGCGTGGCTATCGCGATCGTGCGGGTATTGCGCCAATCAAAGAAACCCTGGCGGCGGCTATTGTAATGCGTTCCGGCTGGCAGCCGGGAACACCACTGCTCGATCCGATGTGTGGTTCCGGTACGTTGCTGATTGAAGCGGCGATGCTGGCGACCGATCGCGCACCGGGCTTGCACCGTGGGCGTTGGGGATTTAGCGGCTGGGCGCAGCACGACGAAGCCATCTGGCAGGAAGTAAAAGCTGAAGCACAGACCCGTGCCCGTAAAGGTCTGGCGGAATACAGCTCTCATTTTTACGGTTCCGACAGCGATGCGCGGGTGATTCAACGCGCACGCACTAACGCCCGCCTCGCCGGTATTGGCGAACTGATTACTTTTGAAGTGAAAGATGTCGCGCAACTGACCAATCCGCTGCCAAAAGGGCCGTACGGTACAGTACTGAGCAACCCGCCATATGGTGAACGTCTGGACAGCGAACCGGCGCTGATTGCGCTACATAGCCTGCTGGGTCGAACCATGAAAAACCAGTTTGGTGGCTGGAATCTCTCTTTATTCAGCGCTTCGCCGGATCTGTTAAGTTGCCTGCAACTGCGCGCAGACAAACAGTACAAAGCGAAAAACGGACCGCTGGACTGCGTGCAGAAAAATTACCACGTTGCCGAAAGTACTCCGGACAGCAAACCAGCGATGGTGGCGGAAGATTACGCTAACCGTCTGCGTAAAAACCTGAAAAAGTTCGAGAAGTGGGCACGCCAGGAAGGGATTGAATGTTATCGCCTGTATGACGCCGATTTGCCGGAATACAACGTTGCCGTTGACCGCTATGCTGACTGGGTGGTGGTGCAGGAGTATGCGCCGCCGAAAACGATTGATGCGCACAAAGCGCGTCAGCGCCTGTTCGATATTATCGCCGCGACCATTTCGGTATTGGGGATTGCGCCAAACAAACTGGTGCTGAAAACCCGTGAACGGCAGAAGGGTAAAAATCAGTATCAGAAACTGGGCGAAAAAGGCGAGTTTCTTGAAGTCACTGAATACAACGCTCACTTATGGGTGAATCTGACGGATTACCTCGATACTGGTCTGTTCCTCGATCACCGCATCGCACGCCGTATGCTCGGTCAAATGAGCAAAGGCAAAGATTTCCTCAACCTCTTCTCCTATACCGGTAGCGCCACCGTGCATGCGGGATTAGGCGGCGCACGCAGCACCACTACGGTGGATATGTCGCGTACGTATCTGGAGTGGGCAGAACGCAACCTGCGTCTGAATGGCTTAACTGGCCGTGCGCATCGACTGATTCAGGCCGATTGCCTGGCGTGGCTGCGTGAGGCCAATGAGCAGTTCGATCTAATCTTTATCGATCCGCCAACCTTCTCTAACTCAAAACGAATGGAAGATGCGTTTGATGTTCAGCGCGATCATCTGGCGCTGATGAAAGATCTGAAGCGTCTGCTGCGCGCAGGGGGGACGATTATGTTCTCAAACAACAAACGCGGTTTTCGTATGGATCTCGACGGACTGGCAAAACTGGGGCTGAAAGCACAAGAAATTACGCAAAAAACACTTTCCCAGGATTTTGCCCGTAACCGCCAGATCCACAACTGCTGGCTGATTACCGCAGCCTGAAAGGAATAGTAATGTCATTAATCAGTATGCATGGCGCATGGCTGTCGTTCAGCGACGCGCCACTTCTCGATAATGCAGAGCTGCATATCGAAGATAACGAACGTGTTTGTCTGGTGGGCCGTAATGGCGCGGGCAAATCGACGTTAATGAAGATCCTCAACCGTGAACAGGGGCTGGATGACGGTCGCATTATTTACGAGCAAGATTTAATCGTTGCTCGTCTGCAACAAGATCCGCCGCGTAACGTTGAGGGAAGCGTTTATGATTTCGTCGCTGAAGGTATTGAAGAACAAGCGGAATACCTGAAACGCTACCACGATATTTCACGCCTGGTGATGAATGACCCGAGCGAGAAAAATCTTAACGAACTGGCGAAAGTTCAGGAACAGCTTGATCACCATAACCTGTGGCAACTGGAAAACCGCATCAACGAAGTACTGGCACAATTGGGATTAGATCCCAATGCTGCGCTGTCGTCGCTTTCTGGCGGTTGGTTGCGTAAAGCGGCATTAGGACGTGCGCTGGTTAGCAATCCGCGCGTGTTACTGCTCGACGAACCGACCAACCATCTGGATATCGAAACTATCGACTGGTTGGAAGGTTTCCTCAAAACATTCAACGGGACGATAATTTTTATCTCCCACGATCGTTCATTTATTCGCAATATGGCGACGCGTATTGTCGACCTCGATCGCGGTAAGCTGGTGACCTATCCTGGGAATTACGACCAGTATTTACTGGAAAAAGAAGAAGCTCTGCGCGTGGAAGAACTACAAAATGCTGAGTTTGATCGCAAACTGGCACAGGAAGAGGTGTGGATCCGTCAGGGGATCAAAGCGCGTCGTACCCGTAATGAAGGTCGTGTACGTGCCCTGAAAGCGATGCGTCGTGAACGTAGCCAGCGCCGCGAGGTAATGGGCACAGCGAAGATGCAGGTCGAAGAGGCCAGCCGCTCCGGTAAAATCGTCTTTGAAATAGAAGATGTTTGCTATCAGGTTGAGGGCAAACAACTGGTGAAAGATTTTTCCGCTCAGGTGCAACGTGGCGACAAAATTGCGTTGATTGGCCCGAATGGTTGCGGAAAAACCACGTTGTTAAAACTGATGCTGGGGCAACTTCAGCCAGACAGCGGGCGCATCCATGTCGGGACGAAACTGGAGGTGGCTTATTTCGATCAGCATCGTGCGGAACTCGATCCCGATAAAACGGTGATGGATAACCTGGCAGAAGGTAAGCAAGAGGTGATGGTTAACGGTAAACCACGCCACGTGCTGGGCTATTTGCAGGACTTCCTGTTCCATCCGAAACGGGCGATGACGCCGGTACGTGCACTTTCTGGTGGGGAGCGTAACCGTCTGCTGCTGGCGCGTCTGTTCCTCAAACCAAGTAACTTACTGATCCTTGATGAACCGACCAACGACCTTGACGTCGAAACGCTGGAACTGCTTGAAGAACTCATCGACAGCTACCAGGGCACGGTGTTGCTGGTGAGCCACGATCGTCAGTTTGTCGATAACACCGTAACAGAATGCTGGATCTTTGAAGGTGAAGGTAAAATCGGTCGTTATGTTGGCGGTTATCACGACGCTCGCGGTCAGCAAGAACAGTATGTGGCGCTTAAGCAACCAGCGGTGAAGAAAACCGAAGAAGTGCCTGTGCCAAAAGCAGAAACTGTAAAACGCAGCACGAGCAAACTAAGCTATAAACTGCAGCGCGAACTGGAACAGCTCCCGCAATTACTTGAAGAGCTGGAAGCAAAGCTGGAAGCCTTACAGGCACAGGTGGCAGATGCCTCCTTCTTCAGTCAGTCTCATGAACATACGCAAAAAGTGCTTGCCGATCTGGCTGCTGCTGAGCAGGAGCTGGAACAAGCTTTTGAGCGTTGGGAGTATCTTGAAGCGTTGAAAAATGGTGGCTGATCGCAAAACAGTTGTTTGATATAGAGGCTGATGACAAAGATAAATTGCCTGATGCGCTACGCTTATCAGGCATGAGGGAAACCTCAATTTATTGGATTTGTACAATTTATCATGCCGGAAAAGGCGCTCGCGCCGCATCCGGCATGAAAAACGAATACTTTGTCAGCAATCTGTAAAATAGCGCATCATTAAGGAGTACCAATGTGCGAACATCATCATGCCGCGAAGCATATTTTGTGCCCGCAGTGTGACATGCTGGTGGCGTTACCCCACCTTGAGCATGGTCAGAAAGCGGCATGTCCCCGGTGTGGCACGACGTTAACTGTTGCGTGGGATGCCCCACGTCAGCGCCCCACAGCATACGCGTTGGCTGCACTGTTTATGCTGTTGCTGTCCAACCTGTTTCCTTTTGTGAAAATGAACGTCGCCGGGGTAACCAGCGAAATTACGTTGCTGGAAATTCCTGGCGTGTTGTTTTCCGAAAACTATGCCAGCCTTGGCACTTTCTTTCTGTTATTTGTGCAACTGGTTCCTGCGTTTTGCCTGATAACTATTTTGTTATTGGTCAACCGCGCGGAATTGCCAGTTCGCCTGAAAGAGCACTTAGGACGGGTGCTTTTTCAACTTAAAACCTGGGGAATGGCGGAGATTTTCCTCGCTGGTGTACTGGTGAGTTTCGTTAAACTGATGGCTTATGGCAGCATTGGCGTAGGCAGCAGTTTTATTCCCTGGTGTTTGTTCTGCGTGCTTCAGTTGCGTGCCTTTCAGTGTGTCGATCGCCGTTGGTTATGGGATGATATTGCTCCTATGCCTGCGCTGAATCAGCCGCTGAAACCGGGGGTGACAGGTATTAACCAGGGGCTGCGCTCCTGTTCTTGTTGCACAGCAATCCTTCCTGCCGATGAACCGGTGTGCCCACGCTGTAGCACCAAAGGGTATGTTCGACGTAAAAACAGTCTGCAATGGACGCTGGCGTTGCTCGTTACGTCGATCATGCTGTATCTCCCTGCCAATATCTTGCCCATCATGGTGACCGATTTTTTAGGTTCAAAGATGCCGTCGACTATTCTCGCCGGGGTGATCTTGCTGTGGAGCGAAGGTTCTTATCCGGTCGCTGCGGTTATCTTTTTGGCCAGTATCATGGTTCCGACCTTAAAAATGATCGCCATTGGCTGGTTGTGCTGGGATGCCAAAGGACACGGCAAGCGTGACAGCGAAAGAATGCATTTGATTTACGAAGTTGTTGAGTTTGTAGGCCGCTGGTCAATGATTGACGTTTTCGTGATTGCGGTGCTCTCGGCGCTGGTGCGTATGGGAGGTTTAATGAGTATTTATCCGGCAATGGGTGCATTAATGTTTGCTTTAGTCGTCATTATGACAATGTTTTCTGCGATGACGTTTGACCCGCGTTTGTCGTGGGATCGTCAACCTGAACCAGAGCATGAGGAGTCCTGACAGTATGGAATCTAATAATGGGGAAGCCAAAATCCAGAAAGTGAAGAACTGGTCTCCCGTGTGGATATTTCCTATCGTCACGGCGCTTATAGGAGCGTGGGTTCTTTTTTATCATTACAGCCATCAGGGGCCGGAAGTGACCCTGATCACCGCGAATGCGGAAGGGATAGAAGGTGGCAAGACCACTATTAAAAGCCGTAGTGTTGATGTCGGCGTGGTTGAAAGCGCCACACTGGCTGATGATTTGACGCACGTTGAAATCAAAGCGCGTTTGAACGCAGGTATGGAAAAACTGCTGCATAAAGATACCGTTTTTTGGGTAGTAAAACCGCAGATTGGTCGCGAGGGCATTAGCGGCCTGGGGACTCTGCTGTCAGGGGTTTATATTGAGCTGCAGCCTGGGGCTAAAGGGGGCAAGCAGACGAGATACGATTTGCTTGATTCACCACCGCTGGCTCCGCCGGATGCGAAAGGGATCCGGGTGATACTCGACAGTAAAAAAGCCGGGCAACTTTCTCCGGGGGATCCGGTGTTATTCCGCGGCTTTCGGGTTGGCTCGGTGGAAACCAGCACGTTTGATACCCAAAAACGTAATATTAGTTACCAGCTCTTTGTTAACGCGCCTTACGACCGACTGGTGACCAGCAATGTTCGTTTCTGGAAGGACAGTGGCATTGCGGTTGATCTCACGTCGGCGGGAATGCGCGTGGAGATGGGTTCGTTGACAACGCTACTCAGCGGCGGCGTCAGCTTTGACGTGCCTGAAGGGCTGGATTTAGGGCAGCCTGTTGCACCGAAAACAGCATTCGTTTTGTATGACGATCAGAAGAGCATTCAGGATTCGCTGTACACCGATCACATTGATTATCTGATGTTCTTTAAAGATTCGGTACGCGGCCTGCAGCCTGGCGCACCAGTGGAATTCCGTGGTATTCGCCTGGGTACAGTAAGTAAGGTGCCTTTCTTTGCGCCGAATATGCGTCAGACATTTAATGATGATTACCGTATTCCGGTACTCATTCGCATTGAACCGGAACGACTGAAAATGCAGCTTGGCGAAAATGCGGATGTCGTTAAGCATCTCGGAGAGTTGTTGAAGCGTGGTTTACGTGGATCGCTGAAAACCGGAAATCTGGTTACTGGCGCACTCTATGTTGATCTCGATTTCTACCCGAATACGCCAGCGATAACTGGGATCCGAGAGTTTAATGGTTATCAGATTATCCCGACCGTTAGCGGCGGCCTGGCGCAAATCCAGCAGCGTCTGATGGAGGCGTTGGATAAGATCAACAAACTTCCGTTGAATCCGATGATTGAGCAGGCGACCAGCACGCTGTCGGAAAGCCAGCGCACGATGAAAAACCTGCAAACTACGCTGGATAGTATGAACAAGATTCTGGCCAGCCAGTCGATGCAGCAGTTGCCGACGGATATGCAGTCAACGTTGCGTGAGCTGAATCGCAGTATGCAGGGCTTCCAGCCTGGCTCCGCAGCTTACAACAAGATGGTGGCGGATATGCAGCGTCTTGATCAGGTCTTGCGTGAATTGCAACCAGTGCTGAAAACGCTCAATGAGAAGAGCAACGCGCTGGTATTTGAAGCGAAGGACAAAAAAGATCCAGAGCCGAAGAGGGCGAAACAATGAAAAAGTGGCTAGTGACGATCGCGGCACTGTGGCTGGCCGGATGCAGCTCCGGCGAAATCAATAAAAACTATTACCAGTTACCTGTTATGCAGAGCGGTACGCAAAGTATCGCCAGCCAGGGTAATCGCCTGTTATGGGTAGAGCAGGTCGCAGTTCCTGACTATCTGGCGGGGAATGGCGTGGTTTATCAAACCAGCGATGTGAAGTATGTGATTGCCAACAACAACCTGTGGGCCAGCCCACTAGATCAACAGTTGCGCAACACCCTGGTCGCCAACCTGAGTACGCAACTGCCTGGTTGGGTGGTTGCCTCCCAGCCTTTGGGAAGCGCCCAGGACACGCTCAACGTAACCGTAACTGAGTTTAACGGCCGCTATGATGGCAAGGTTATTGTCAGTGGCGAGTGGCTATTGAATCACCAGGGACAACTGATCAAACGGCCGTTCCGTCTGGAAGGGGTACAAAATCAGGATGGTTACGATGAAATGGTCAAAGTGCTGGCTAATGTCTGGAGTCAGGAAGCCGCTGCTATTGCGCAAGAGATAAAGCGTCTACCTTAATTATAAATATTTGTAAATATAACCGTCTCCGGCATGTTGCCAGAGGCGGTTTTTTTGTGCAATTCGCAGTAAAAAACTTGTTCCTCTTCACATTTTTTGTACAACCAACATGTCCGTGTGGCTCACAAATATGACAGTGGCGTGAATTTTGCGCATTGACGGCAGTTATGATTCGCGGTATTGCTTAACTGTGATTGCACATTTAGTAATCACTGTTTTCTTTTCCACCAGAAACCAGTATGAGGGAAACGAGGCATGAAGAGACAAAAACGAGATCGCCTGGAACGGGCACATCAACGTGGTTATCAGGCCGGCATCGCCGGACGCTCAAAAGAAATGTGTCCCTATCAGACGCTGAATCAAAGGTCAGAATGGCTGGGAGGCTGGCGAGAAGCCATGGCGGACAGGGTAGTTATGGCCTGATTCTGTCTCTTTAAAAAGAAACCTCCGCAATGCGGAGGTTTCGCCTTTTAATATGCAGCCTGATTTAAATCAGAATGCAGAAGTATCCTGGAACAGACCAACTTTCAGATCGCTGGCGGTGTAGATCAGACGACCATCAACCAGTACTTCGCCGTCTGCCAGACCCATGATCAAGCGACGGTTAACAATGCGTTTAAAGTGAATACGATAGGTCACTTTTTTTGCCGTAGGTAGAACCTGACCAGTGAATTTCACTTCGCCTACGCCCAGTGCGCGGCCTTTACCTTCGCCGCCCAGCCAGCCCAGGTAGAACCCTACCAACTGCCACATGGCATCCAGGCCCAGACATCCCGGCATTACCGGATCACCGATGAAGTGACAACCGAAGAACCACAGATCCGGGTTAATATCCAGTTCTGCTTCAACATACCCTTTGTCGAAGTTGCCACCGGTTTCGGTCATTTTGACCACCCGATCCATCATTAGCATGTTCGGCGCTGGCAATTGTGGGCCTTTTGCGCCAAACAGTTCACCGCGACCAGAGGCAAGAAGGTCTTCTTTTGTATAGGATTCGCGTTTATCTACCATGTTCTCTGTAAGCCTTATTTTATTGAAGCACGCAGGATAGCTAACACGTGTACGCTGAACAAGTCCGATCAGTTCGGAATAAACCAGTTCAGCCAACGTAATGGCCACGGAAAACGGTGACGACCTTCCTGTTGCGATGCTTGCGCAATACGCTCCTGTATGGTCTGCATCAACGTCGTCTGGCCTTCGCCATCCCACATCAGATTTAATAATAAAGGCAGTGCATCAGTGACATCGTCCACTGCCCAGATTGTGAATTTGCCTTCCTCAACCGCCTTCACCAGTTCGCTGTGAAGACTCAAATGGCGAACGTTAGCCGTAGGGATAATCACGCCTTGTTTACCACTTAACTCACGCTGTTGGCAGATAGCGAAGAAACCTTCAATTTTCTCATTTAAACCGCCGACTGGCTGGGCGCGACCGAATTGATCCACCGAACCTGTGATAGCGATACTCTGATTCACCGGTACATCGGCAAGGGCGCTTATCAGGGCGCAGAGTTCAGCCATTGAGGCGCTATCGCCATCCACTTCGCTATATGACTGCTCAAAAGTCAGTGATGCCGAGAAAGGGATCTGTTGCTCGAGCTGCAGTTCCGACATCAGGAACGCCTGCATGATCATCATCCCTTTAGCGTGTATGTTGCCGCCAAGCTCGGCTTTGCGTTCGATATCGGTAAATTCGCCGTCGCCTATATGCACAACACAGCTAATACGAGAAGGTTCGCCAAAAGCGCGCGGATGGCCCGGAAATTCGATAACCGAAAGAGCGTTAATCTGCCCAACGCGTTCACCTTCGGTTTCGATCAGGATCTGCTCCTGAAGGATCTCATCCTGCATCCGTTCGGCAAGGAATCCTTCGCGCCATTCCCGCTGTTGTAGCATCAAGTTTAGCTGCTCGCCGGTAAAGCTATCGCCTTCGCATAAGGATGCGACTTCTTTACACTGGCGCAGGATCCACTGCGGTCCAAGCGGCAGAGTTTCTTGATCACCTGTGTAGCGGGTGGCTTCGCGGATAAGCACAGGCCAGGCATCGGCACCAGGCGCAGGTAACTGGTTATGTCGGGCGATAAACGTAACCCACCGACACCACTGGCTTACTGATCCCGCATCGACAATCTGGAGGGTATCTTCAAATTCACTATAAATAGCCTGCTCAGACAGTTCCGGCTCCATCTCCTGAAAATCAGCCAATGACTCGCGTTCACCGACCAGAATGACTTTAAGCTTCAGCGGTATTGAAGGAACAGAGACAGGGAGGGGGCGCGACTCATCAAACGCTACCCAGTCAAAACGTTCGCGCTTGACGATATTTTTCAGCCGCATCCACAGCAGAGGTTGTGCCAGCAGTGTACGCAAGGAGATGATTAAAATACCGCCATTTGCCTGATGCACCAGCCCTGGTTGCAAGGTAATGTCGCCATTAAACTGGCGAAGGCAGCCAAAGAGTTGTTCCGCTTCCACCCAGTCAGCAATGACGACTTGCGTTAGTGTTGCGAAATTATCATTTGCGCTAACGGCGTTACGTAAGCGAATGGTGTGGCCGGAAATCTCATAGTGACCGCCCATCAGTTGGCCTGCATCGCTTTGTAGCGTGCTTGCGGCATCGGCAATGAAATTCAGATACTCGGACTCTTCCGGGGCTTTCGCCAGCATAAAAGAGGATGATGCTCGGGCGTGCAGTAACTGTTCCAGCGCAAATTGCAGCCGCGGTTGAATGTCACTGAATAAAGGCTCGTTTTCGTCAATCAAATGTGGCTGTGCAAATACTTCCTGATAGCTTTCGGTATCAGGGACTAAGTCACGCCATGCAAGTTTCGTAATGGTCAAAGTTGATGTTTTTTAGTCTGTTGTCAAAGATGCGATTATACCGTAACCGACACTTCAGCACACGTGGAAAGCGCTGACAAAAGACCAGGCATTCACGCTAAAGCATCACAGGATGCGAGATTCTTTTCATCACACAGTTAAAAAACTGATATTCTGTAAAGAGTTACAGGGTAACATTGAGATCGCTATGAAATATCAACAACTTGAAAATCTGGAAAGCGGTTGGAAATGGAAGTATCTGGTGAAGAAACACCGTGAAGGGGAGTTAATCACCCGTTACCTGGAAGCCAGTGCCGCCCAGGAAGCCGTTGACGTGTTGCTATCGCTGGAAAATGAACCCGTGCATGTTAATGGCTGGATTGAAAAACATATGAATCCGGAGCTGGTCAATCGCATGAAGCAGACCATTCGGGCCAGACGGAAACGCCATTTTAATGCGGAACATCAGTACACACGTAAGAAATCAATTGATCTGGAATTTATTGTCTGGCAACGGCTGGCAGGTCTTGCGCAGCGTCGCGGTAAAACGCTTTCCGAAACGATTGTCCAGCTAATTGAAGATGCAGAAAACAAAGAAAAATATGCGAATAAAATGTCTTCTTTGAAGCAGGATTTGCAGGCCTTGCTGGGTAAGGAATAACTTGCAAAGATTATTTACTTTACTGAAGACGAAAAAAACCCCGCGTGAAGCGGGGTTTTTTATCAGACGAGAACTTAAGCCTGCGGCTGAGTTACAACGTCTTTGATACCTTTAACTTCGATCTCTACGCGACGATCCGGAGCCAGGCAGTCGATCAGTGCAGCGCGCTGTTTCACGTTGTCACAGGTGTTGCCGGTAACCGGGTTGGATTCGCCCATACCACGTGCAGAGATTTTGTCAGACGGGATACCTTTAGAGATCAGGTAATCAACGACGGACTGAGCACGACGCTCGGACAGAGCCTGGTTGTAAGCGTCAGAACCGATGCGGTCAGTGTAACCCAGAACAACTACGGAACCGTCTTTCGGATCCAGGTTGCTCAGTTGGCTGTACAGCTGATCCAGAGCAGCCTGACCTTCCGGTTTCAGGGTTGCTTTGTTGAAGTTGAACAGAACGTCAGACTTCAGAGTGAAGTGCTTGGTCTGTACTTCCGGTGCCGGAGCTGGAGCCGGAGCAACTACTGGAGCTGCTTCGCCCTGACCGAAACGGTAGGAAACACCCAGGCTCAGCAGGCCGTTGTCCGGACGAGTGCCGATGGTGTGTGCGTCACCGATGTTGTTGGTCCACTGGTATTCCAGACGGGTAGCGATTTCAGGAGTGATCGCGTACTCAACACCACCTGCGAATACCGGGGAAACGCCGGTGTCGTGGTCTTTATAGGATGCGCCACCAGGTTCGTTAGCCTTGGTGTCCGCACGCCATACCATACCACCCAGACGAGTGTAGATGTCCAGATCGTCAGTGATTGGGTAACCCAGTTTAGCGGTCAGTTGAACGCCCTGAGCTTTGTATGCGCCATTGATGTTGTCGCCTTTGTACGGCATACGACCTAACCAGTCGTAACCCATTTCAAAGCCAACATACGGGTTAACCTGGTAACCACCAAAAGCACCTGCACCCAGTTGGTTTTCGTGGGTCGGACCATTGTTAGGAATGAAACCAGTGTCATGGTACTGGGACCAACCCAGTTTAGCACCAGTGTACCAGGTGTTATCTTTCGGAGCGGCCTGCGCTACGGTAGCGAAACCAGCCAGTGCCACTGCAATCGCGATAGCTGTCTTTTTCATTTTTTGCGCCTCGTTATCATCCAAAATACGCCATGAATATCTCCAACGAGATAACACGGTTAAATCCTTCACCGGGGATCTGCTCAATATTAACTCTACCGATATCTTCGGCTTATGCCGAGCACCCCTGGCGATGTAAAGTCTACAACGTAGTTGAAAACTTACAAGTGTGAACTCCGTCAGGCATATGAAAAAAAAGATTTGTATAAGGTACGTTTAACCTTTTTTGTTAACGATAATTTACAGCATAAAATCGCGGAAACCGCTTCAGACAAGCCTCCGCAGGGAAAATGAGCCATGAGTGAAATCATCAGCCGGACGGTAAAAAAAGTTCCAGGATTAATCCTAAATTTACTTAATGATACAAATTAGAGTGAATTTTTAACCCGGAAAGTTGTCTCGTGGCGTGAGAGGATGCGCTTACTGGACGCATAATGAACCCCATTGCGTTACCTTCATTGGCGGCATCCACAAGTTCAGCATGTTCTTCTTCTGTCAGATCATCTGCTAACCAACCGATCACCACGCTGTAATTTCCTGTGCGTAATGCGCGAACCATTGATTCCACTGTGTGGCAAGGGGAAAGCTGGTTGATCTGCATCACTTTCGTTAAAGGTAGTCCAGCAGCCTGAACCCATTCACGACTCAATTTTTGTTGTGGCGTTAACCATAACTGCCAACGCGATTGTTGGCCGAGTTGTTGTAATAATGGCAAAAGCAAGAGTTGCGTCATCATGGGCTGATCTTCGCGATAGACAACTTCACTAATTAGCCCAGCTGTAGTGTTTTCCGTAGAGACACGCGCGATTTTGCTTGTTGCGGATGAGAACAACGAAGAACGATGTGCATAGCCTGAAGTGTACATAATCAATCCAGCCCTGTGAGTTACTGTATGGATATACAGTACATCCGGTGACAACAAAGATCAACCCTATTTTCGGAAAGTGCCTCGCAAATTTTGTCGTTGGTGGCTGGAAAACATAAATTAATCTTGCCCCTTGAGAATAAGTTGCCTATTTTCGTATTTAACGGATCCGTTAATGTGAATCATTCTTTTATATTATGATTTTAAAAGGAATTTTATGAAAAGCCTCTCCTATAAGCGGATCTATAAGTCACAGAAATACCTGGCAACGTTAGGCACAATTGAATACCGATCATTGTTTGGTAGTTACAGTCTGACCGTTGACGACACGGTATTTGCGGTAGTTTCTGATGGTGAGTTGTATCTTCGGGCTTGTGAGCAAAGCGCACAATACTGTGTAAAACATCCGCCAGTCTGGCTGACATATAAAAAGTGTGGACGGTTCGTTACCCTCAATTACTATCGGGTTGATGAAAGTTTATGGCGAAATCAACTGAAGCTGGTACGTCTGTCAAAATATTCTCTCGACGCAGCGCTTAAAGAGAAAACTACACGTAATACCCGGGAAAGACTGAAAGATTTGCCCAATATGTCTTTTCATCTGGAAGCGATTCTCGGGGAAGTGGGGATTAAGGATGTACGGGCGTTACGTATACTTGGGGCGAAAATGTGTTGGTTGCGGCTGCGGCAGCAAAATAGTCTGGTGACAGAAAAGATCTTGTTTATGCTTGAAGGCGCAATTATCGGTATTCATGAAGCAGCGCTCCCGGTGGCACGCCGCCAGGAGCTTGCTGAATGGGCTGATTCTATTACGCCAAAGCAGGATTTTCCTGCGGAACTTGAGTAATCCTGTGCTGCAGGCGGCCAATTTCTGGCAGTAATGCAATCAATAACCCGATTTGTTGTACAACCAGAGGCTCCTTGCTGTCTGCTCGCGGCTCAAGTTGCTGCATCCGTTGTTTCAGGCCTGCTAATGCCTGATTGACGCGTTCTTCATCGGCAGGTTGATGATGTAGCGCGTCATCAACATAGCAAACAGCATCATCAAGAAACGCCAGAATTTCAGGATTAGTTAACTGCTCACGGTGTGCGCCGAGGGCTGAGATGTAGCTGGTGAATGTATGGTTGAGACACAGTAACCGGAACGCGTCTTCGCGAATTTGCGGTGTAACGTTCGGTTCGCTGGACATATTCGACACTACTGAAGCCAGCTCTGCATCGCGGTTGTGGGCATCGCGGCGGGCAATACGATACGCCAGACGGTTATCACGTCCCTGATGATATTGCTCGAGAATGGCATCGAGATAGCGGCAGTTGGCCTCGGTCGCGCGTTCAAGCATCCTGGGCAGATTGCGGAAACGCCAGTCTGGCCAGATGTAACTTACCGCTGCCCATGCTATGGCACACCCGATTAGCGTATCGATTACGCGTGGCAGCGCCACTTCAAAACCCTCACCCAGCAGATTGAAGCACAGCAGCACCAACAGCGTAATGAACATCGTTGCATGAGCGTATTGCACGTTACGGAAGGCGAAAAAGAGCACGCCGGTAATGACCAGGAGCACCAATTGCCCTTCCAGTGATGGAACAAACCACAGCACTGGAATACCAATCGCAATACCCACCAACGTACCAATAATCCTTAACTTCAGGCGGTGGCGCGTGGCGTTATAGTTTGGCTGGCAAACAAACAGGCTGGTCAGCAAGATCCAGTAACCGTGATGCATCCCGGTTATCTGAATGATGGCGTAGCCGACGCACAACACCAGTGACATCCTTACCGCGTGGCGGAAGAGGGCGGATTCCGGCGTAAAGTTACGGCTAAGGCGCAGCCAGATATCACTTAATCCGTGTGGGCTGTCGTCGGCAAGTTGGCTTTCAGTATCGTTATGCGGCATCGCCTGAGCTTGCTCTGATTCAATCGTCGCCAGTTGAGCATCAATGGCGCGTAAGTTTGTCAGCAGAAATCCCAACGTTTTTAGCAAATCAATCGGCGCACCGTTATCGCGCATCCGCTCAAGCGCTGCGTCAATGTGAGTGAAGGCGCGTTCAAAATGCGGGTCGTGTTGGTAAGGCTGACGCAGCAAAATACAGCGTGACAGTTGCTGGCAAGCTTGTCCCTGCATTGACATCAGCCGCTGGAAACGGAACAGCACGTCGCTGTGGCGAAAATGTTCCCGCAACGTTTGATATTGAATATGAGAAGAGCTGGCACGCTCGTGGATATCTTGCGCCACAAAGTAGTAATGTAATGTGCGACGCGTTCCCCGTTGACCACGATCGCCGCGTAAGCGAGTCAGCAATGAGAGCTTCGTCTGGTTCAGCGTCGCCATTAGTTGCCCGTTGGCGAGAGCCAGTTCGTAGAGCGGCGCCTGGCTTTCGTCTTCTATATCGGGATCGAACATGCGTGATTTCAGTTCCAGATAACGTGCCAGTTGTTCATAGCAACGCGCCAGATTGTCCTGCAATGGGCGGACAGGGAACAGCAGATGGCCGATAAGCGTCAGGATGTTGTACCAGACGGCTCCTGCAAGCAGATACATAGGCTGTTGATACCAGTGCTCATACAGAGATGTTCCCAGCATGGTGTAAATGGCTATCAACAACGCGCCAAAAGCGATAGTCGCGTAGCGTTGCCCCAGTCCGCCGAGCAAAATGAAGCCGCTGGTGGAGAGCGTTAAGCCAATGGCAAACAACCAGGGCCACGGGAACAACAGTTCTACCGAGGCCGAAGCGATAAAAAAGCAGAACAGCGTAATGATGAGGTTACGCAGACGTCCCGCCAGCCGGTCATCGAGATCGGTCAATGCCGCCGCAACCATTCCGAGTGTCAGCGGAATCGTCAGTTTTACATCACCCAGCCACCACGGAAACGCAGTAGTACCGCAAAGTGCGATAAAAATGCGGGCGTAATACAGCCAGGCGCTGTTCCAGGTATAGCGTTTGAGCAAAGGGCTTAGCATAAAGGCCATAAAATTAGATTATTCGAAACGGCGGCGCGCATTCGCTTCACGCGCAGCTTGAGCTGTTTCCACAGAAACTACGCGGCGACCTACCGGCCACAGTGCAATAGCGGCAATTTTAAAGTTCGCAATGCCGACAGGAATACCGATGATGGTGAGGCATTGCGCAATACCAGAAGCAATATGCATTAAGCATAACCACCAGCCGAAGAAAATCAGCCAGAAAATATTCAGTACGGTGCCGCCCGTGTTGAGCAACACATTTTTACCCGCCGGATTCAGTTCATCGACATGAATAGCTTCATTGCCGTAGGGCAACAACGAAAGTTTAGTGATTTCCCAGCAGGAACGAGTCAGCGGTAAGGTAAAAATCAGCACAATACTGACAAGGGTCGCTAACAACCAGGCCAGGGTAGTGGCGAATCCGCCCAGGACAAAGTTCAGAATGTTCAAAACGGTACGCATAAAACCTCGCTTTACTGTGGTTTTCAGTAATGGGCGGCAATTGTAACGTTTTTTTGGGCTGGAGCACGTTTTCTCTGACGGTTACACTGATAAGAAATAACATCGTGTGGATCTACAGAGACATGGAACTGAAAGCGACAACTCTTGGCAAGCGTCTGGCACAGCACCCTTACGATCGGGCGGTGATCCTCAATGCCGGGATAAAAGTTTCCGGCGATCGTCACGAATATCTCATTCCTTTCAATCAATTACTGGCGATTCACTGTAAGCGCGGTCTGGTGTGGGGCGAGCTGGAATTTGTGTTGCCTGATGAAAAAGTAGTGCGTCTGCACGGCACCGAATGGGCTGAGACACAGCGTTTTCACCATCATCTTGATGCTCACTGGCGGCGGTGGAGCGAGGAGATGAGCGAAATTGCGGCCGGCGTCTTACAGCAGCAACTCGATTTGATTGCCACGCGCACCGGCGACAATAAATGGCTGACGCGGGAGCAAACTTCTGGCGTACAGCAACAAATTCGCCAGGCTTTGTCGGCGTTACCGTTGCCGGTCAACCGGCTAGACGAATTCGATAACTGTCGTGAAGCGTGGCACAAATGTCAGGCCTGGCTGAAAGATATTGAAGGCAGTCGGTTGCAGCATAATCAGGCGTACACCGAAATCATGCTCAATAAGTATGCGGATTTTTTCCGTCAGGTTGAGTCTTCACCACTTAATCCGGCGCAGGCTCGTGCAGTTGTCAATGGCGAGCATTCGTTATTAGTACTTGCTGGCGCAGGAAGCGGAAAAACGTCCGTGCTGGTAGCGCGAGCCGGCTGGTTGCTGGCGCGCGGCGAAGCGTCTCCTGAGCAAATCTTATTGCTGGCGTTTGGCCGAAAAGCGGCTGAAGAGATGGATGAGCGTATTCGCGAACGGCTCCATACTGAAGACATTACCGCACGCACGTTTCATTCACTGGCGCTGCATATTATTCAGCAAGGTAGCAAAAAAGTACCGACAGTCAGCAACCTGGAAAATGATACTACTGCCCGTCATGAACTCTTTATTGCTGAGTGGCGCAAGCAATGCAGCGAGAAGAAAGCGCAGGCGAAGGGCTGGCGGCAATGGCTGACGGAAGAAATGCAGTGGTCAGTGCCAGAAGGTAACTTCTGGGATGATGAAAAATTGCAGCGTCGTCTCGCATCTCGCCTCGATCGCTGGGTAAACCTGATGCGGATGCACGGTGGTGCACAGGCTGAAATGATTGCCAGCGCGCCCGAGGAAATTCGTGACTTGTTCAGTAAACGCATCAAGTTGATGGCTCCCTTGTTGAAGGCGTGGAAAAGCGCACTGAAGGCAGAAAATGCCGTTGATTTTTCCGGTTTGATTCATCAGGCCATTGTAATCCTTGAGAAAGGCCGCTTTATCAGCCCGTGGAAACATATTCTGGTCGATGAGTTTCAGGATATCTCACCGCAGCGCGCCGCTTTGTTAGCGGCATTACGCAAGCAAAACAGTCAGACGACGTTGTTCGCCGTTGGCGATGATTGGCAGGCCATTTACCGCTTCAGCGGGGCGCAAATGTCGCTCACCACGGCTTTCCATGAAAACTTCGGTGAAGGCGATCGCTGTGATTTAGATACTACTTATCGTTTCAACAGCCGTATCGGGGAGGTGGCGAATCGCTTTATCCAGCAAAACCCCAGTCAACTGAAAAAGCCGCTAAACAGTTTAACCAATGGCGACAAAAAAGCCGTTACTCTGCTGGAAGAGAGCCAGCTTGATGCTTTGCTGGATAAACTGTCTGGTTATGCCAAACCGGAAGAGCGCATTCTGGTGCTGGCGCGTTACCATCATTTGAAACCCGTCAGTCTGGAAAAAGCGGCGACGCGCTGGCCGAAGTTGCAAATTGACTTTATGACGATTCATGCCAGCAAAGGGCAACAGGCGGATTACGTCATCATTGTTGGTTTGCAGGAGGGGAGTGATGGCTTCCCGTCTGCGGCGCGTGAGTCGATTATGGAAGAGGCGCTATTGCCGCCAGTGGAAGATTTCCCTGACGCCGAAGAACGGCGGTTAATGTACGTTGCGCTGACTCGTGCAAGGTATCGGGTATGGGCATTGTTCAACAAAGAGAATCCTTCTCCCTTTGTCGAAGTCCTGAAAAAACTGGATGTTCCGGTGGCGAGAAAACCGTAAGAAACAGGTGGCATTTGCCACCTGTGCAATATTATTTCAGGCGTTCCGCGAGATAACGCTGATAATCCGGGATCAGAATATCCACGGCGTCGTTGAAATGCGGCGACTGGATGATGAAATCTGCCGTTGCTACGTTGGTAGCGACCGGAATGTTCCACACTGTCGCCAGACGTAGCAATGCTTTCACATCGGGATCGTGCGGCACGGCGTTTAACGGGTCCCAGAAGAAAATCAGCACATCAATTTTCCCTTCAGAAATTAATGCGCCGACCTGCTGGTCACCGCCCATTGGGCCACTTAGCATGGCATTAACGTTCATTCCTGTTGCGCGGGAAATTAAGTTACCCGTGGTGCCTGTTGCATAAAGCTCGTGCTGCTCCAGAAGCGGTTGATGCCGCCCCACCCAGCTCATCAGCGTTTGTTTGCAGTGATCGTGTGCCACCAGCGCAATATGTTTCCGCGCAGTTAAAGTGCGAGTCGTCAGTTCCATAATTTACATCCGTAGTTAGCTTTCCTACAGATTACTGTAAGCACTTACCGCTGCAAGATAAAGACCGAAAAAGCCTGCGCGCAGGCACAAAAATATCAGGAAGATGGTTGTTTTTCCGCCCATTGCAGGAAGGTATTTCGCGTTTGTGGATCAGCCAGCTTAAACCAATACTTCAGCCGTTGTTCAGTGAGCACCTGAGATTGCGGTGGAATCGCATCCAGTTCGGAAACGCCAGAAAGCAGTGTGCTGTCATCTGCCATCATGGTGGCAAATTGCGGAAGCGAGGCGCGCTTCGCAGATTTGTTATAGCGTTCAACCTCTCCTTCATAATCAATCGTTTTTGCGGTTGAGGTAATCGCCAGAATATCCAGCTTTACCGGGATCGGCGTCGCATCGCCATCTAACAATTCAAGGCGCGGAGTGGCATCAAAATGGGTCGCTTCCCGTTCATTCTCCAGACGGGGCAGGCGAAAATTCACCTGGCTGATAAGTTGGGTATTAAAACTGACGACCAGAGGTGGGGAGATATACAGACGTTCTTCATTACCAGAAAGGTTGATGGTTTTCTCGACGCGAAACACTAATTGATGCGGGCCGTTATCCAGTTCAATGCTGTCCGCGCCGCGCAGCAGAGAACTGGAAACTTTCTTGCCGTCGAGCACCAGAAGGTCAACGTCGCTGGACAGCCGCAGCGTGGTGGCAAAAACGGTCACCGGCAAACATAATACAATCAAGGTGGTCAAAATGCCGGTTTTCATAGATAGCTCCTGTCTAATGACCGCCCGAATAATAATGTATCAAAATTTTTCTTTAATCATACTTACTAACATATAGACATATTTCCATCTTTTGCTCTCATACATTCGTATTAGCTGCATGGTTGGTATGTCGGTATTGTCGTACACTTTGGTAAATAGTCTGGAGGAAATGATGAAAGAAACCGATATTGCAGCCATTTTAACGTCCACTCACACCATTGCGCTGGTAGGGGCAAGTGATAAACCTGACCGTCCAAGTTATCGCGTAATGAAATATCTGCTTGATCAGGGCTATCACGTCATTCCTGTCTCACCAAAAGTCGCCGGTAAAACGCTGCTGGGCCAGCAGGGTTACGGTACGCTGGCGGAAGTTCCGGAAAAAGTAGATATGGTAGATGTCTTCCGTAATTCAGAAGCTGCGTGGGATGTAGCGCAGGAAGCTATCGCCATCGGTGCGAAAACCTTATGGATGCAGCTAGGGGTGATTAATGAGCAAGCTGCGGTACTGGCGCGGGAAGCTGGGTTAAATGTGGTAATGGATCGTTGCCCGGCCATTGAGATCCCTCGTCTGGGGCTGGCTAAATAAAAAAATCCCCGGAAGGCAAAAACCTTCCGGGGATTTTATGGGGATTAGTTACGCAGACGCGGTGCCTGGAGTTGCTTGCGGATCGTCTGCGCCAGCTCATCCATTGACGGCTGCTCTGGATGTTCATCCTGCAATTCGCTACTTAGCTGGGCTTCAGCCAGGTAGGTATGAACCGGTAGGCCGTTGTCATCCTCCATCACCACGTGATACCACGGAGCGGCGCGAAGCTCATCGTTCACCGCCAGCTCATCAGGTGACGGTTCAGAGAGCGAATAAACCGGGTCGATATCCACGACCACTCCGAGATAACCTAACAGGGAATGGCGGACCTGCTGGCCGATACCGAATTTGCTGGCAATCATAGTCACCTCCCGGGAAATCTTCACCTTTGATATAAGGACAGAATTCCACATTTCAAGTTACATGACGCGACAGGCAAACCCTTTCAGATATAGCCCTTCCGGGTAGGTAGCGATCACCGGATGATCGGCTGCCTGACGGAACTGCTCTATAAATTGTATATCACGACCGGCATCAATTGCGGCATCAGCGATGATTTTCTGAAATAAATCGCTGGTCATCAGGCCAGAACAGGAGAAAGTCAGAAGAACACCGCCCTCATTCAATAACTGAATTGCCAGCATGTTGATGTCTTTATAGCCGCGGCACGCGCCCATTAGCTGACTTTTGTTCTCAACAAACTTCGGCGGATCCATCACGATAACGTCAAATTTTTCACCGCGATCGCGGTAGGTGCGCAGTAATTTAAAGACGTCATCGCGCACAAACTCAGCTTTGCTCAAATCGAGTTTGTTTAGCTCAACGTTTTTCCGTGCGATATCCAGTGCTTCCTGTGAAGTATCGACACTGACCACCTGGCTACAACCGCCCATCAATGCCGATACTGCGAATCCACCGGTATAAGAGAAGCAGTTCAGCACGCGTTTATTTTCTACATAGCGGCGTGTTGCCAGGCGACTGTCACGCTGGTCCAGGTAGTAGCCCGTTTTGTGCCCGTGTTGAATGTCCACCAGTAGCTTCATGCCATGTTCTTCAATAGGCAGCAGGGCAGGTGGCAGCTCGCCGGTTACTGGCCCCTGGGTCAGCTCCATCCCCTCTTTTTTACGTACTGCCACGTCGCTACGATCGTAAATCGCGCATTCCGGATAGAGCGTTTGTAGGGCGCTGATTAATGCTGCGCGCTGATACTCCGCGCCTGCACTCAGCAGTTGCAGCACCAGAAAATTGCCGAAACGATCAATAGTAATACCCGGCAGGCCGTCAGACTCACCGGCGATTAAACGATAGCTATCGAGACCATCTTTTTTCGCCAGCCAGTCGCGCCACTTTTGCGCCTGTTGTAAGCGGCGGGTGAAAAAGGCAATGTCGATGGATTCTGACGGATCAAACGTCCAGACACGAGCGCGGATTTGCGACGCTGGCGAATAAGCGCCGCGTGCTAACCATTTTCCCTGATGATCAACAATATCGATGGTTTCACCGAGGCTGGCTTTACCTTCCATACGTGCGACGGCACCGGAAAAGACCCACGGATGGCGACGAAGTAATGATTTTTCGCGCCCTTTGGCTAACACTAAACGTACACTCATAATTTACTATTCTGTCGATGCAAAGAAATGGGCGTCATTGTCCGGAGTTTTCCATGGATTTGCAACGCGTCCATTAAGGATAAGGAGAGCGGTGATGTCGAAAGTATGCATAATTGCCTGGGTTTACGGGCGAGTTCAGGGGGTAGGGTTTCGTTATACCACTCAGTACGAAGCGAAAAGGCTAGGGTTAACCGGCTACGCAAAAAATCTTGATGATGGCAGCGTGGAAGTGGTTGCCTGTGGTGATGAAGGGCAGGTGGAAAAATTAATGCAGTGGTTAAAGAGCGGCGGTCCGCGTTCAGCCCGCGTGGAACGGGTGCTTAGCGAACCGCATCATCCTTCTGGCGAATTAACGGATTTTCGTATCAGTTAAATGCATTTCACGGGTTTCGGCAGGCCGGCAATTTTGGTGGCTTGCTTTGCCGGGCCTTTCGGGAACAGTCGGTACAGATAGCGGCTGTTACCTTTTTCTTCGCCAAACTTATTCGCCATCGCTTTTACCAGCATACGAATCGCCGGAGACGTATTAAATTCCAGGTAGAAGTCACGCACAAAGCGCACTACTTCCCAGTGTTCAGGCGACAGCGTAATCCCTTCCTTTTCGGCAATCACGGCTGCCAGAGGTTCGCTCCACAGGCTACTCTCTTTGAGATAGCCTTCGGTATCGGTCTCTATCTCTTTACCTTCGAAGATCAACATATTCATTTACTACCTTAGTCAGACTGGCTGCAGTGTAGCAAAAAACAAAGCCCCGCATAAAGCGAGGCTCTGTAAGTGGTATCGGGCGAGATTAATCGCGGCTGGCGAAGCCAAGAATGCTCAACAGGCTCACGAAGATGTTGTACAGCGACACATACAGACTCACCGTGGCACGAATGTAGTTCGTTTCACCGCCATGAATGATGTTGCTGGTTTCAAACAGAATCGCGCCAGAGGAGATCAGAATAAATACCGCACTGATTGCCAGATGCAGGGCAGGCAGTTGCAGGAAGATATTCGCTACCATTCCAATCAACACCACCACAATACCGGCCATCAGCATACCGCCGAGGAAAGACATGTCTTTGCGGGTGGTAAGCACATACGCAGAGCAGCAGAAGAACACTAATGCTGTGCCGCCCAGCGCCATAGCGATTACGTCGCCCATTCCGGCAGACAGGTAAGTGTTCAGAATCGGGCCGAGGATATAACCGAGAAAACCGGTAAAGGCGAACGCGGAGATAATCCCGGTTGGTTTGTTGGCAGTTTTATAGGTCAGGAACATCAGACCATACATCCCTACCAACGTCAGAATCAGGCCCGGAGATGGCAGCATCAGAACCGTACTGGCCGTCGCGGTAATTGCCGAAAAGGCCAGCGTCAGGCTCAGCAGAAAATAGGTATTACGCAGCACCTTATGGGTGCTAAGTAGTGATGTACGGTCATGTGAAGAACTAACTATACGATCCATGGAGTCACTCTCTATGACAGGTGTAATTAATAAAGCAGCATAATGATATTGCCGAAAGCTACCCAGAGGTTTTACCCATCTTTACGCATTTGATCTGGAACAGATTTAGCAAAGACGAGTTTAACCATTGGGAATGGTATAACGGCATGGTGATTTTGACAGGTAAAAGAAAAAGGGGTTAGCATTTAGCTAACCCCTTATCTTATTTGGCGGAAGCGCAGAGATTCGAACTCTGGAACCCTTTCGGGTCGCCGGTTTTCAAGACCGGTGCCTTCAACCGCTCGGCCACACTTCCGGAATGACGCGAACTATAAACATCCCGATGCGTCGTGTAAACCCCCAATTTGTTTGTTTGCCTGAAAAACAAACAAATTGGTGTTGTTTGCGTGAAATAACAGCAATTTGGGTGTTTCGTCGCCATAAAAACCACTCGTAATCTTCCTGCGTCAGGCTTTTAGGAAAATAAGATCCATTTTTATCGCTAAAAGATAAATCCACACACTTTGTATTGTTTTGTGCAAAACGTTCACTACGCTTTATTAACAATACTTTCTGGCGACGTGCGCCAGTGCAGAAGGATGAGCTTTCGTTTTCTGTCTCTCTCGTGAAGCGATAGTTTACCTTGCTACAGGGACGTCGCTTGCCGACCAAAAGCGCCCGGCACTTCAGTCGGTGTCGCAAGGAGAAGAGACGTGCGATATGAATAATGAGGAAACCTTTTACCAGGCTATGCGACGTCAGGGGGTTACCCGGCGGAGTTTTCTTAAATATTGCAGTCTGGCTGCCACCTCGCTGGGATTAGGCGCGGGGATGGCACCGAAGATTGCCTGGGCGCTGGAGAATAAACCGCGTATTCCGGTAGTGTGGATCCACGGTCTGGAATGTACCTGCTGCACCGAATCTTTTATCCGTTCTGCTCATCCGCTGGCGAAGGATGTCATTCTTTCCCTTATTTCTCTCGACTACGACGATACCTTAATGGCTGCCGCTGGTACTCAGGCGGAGGAAGTCTTTGAAGATATCATCACGCAATACAACGGCAAATATATCCTTGCAGTAGAAGGTAACCCGCCGCTGGGCGAGCAGGGGATGTTTTGTATCAGCAGCGGTCGGCCGTTTATTGAGAAACTCAAACGTGCCGCTGCGGGGGCCAGCGCAATTATTGCCTGGGGAACCTGCGCGTCCTGGGGCTGCGTACAAGCCGCTCGCCCCAATCCGACGCAGGCAACGCCTATCGATAAAGTCATTACCGACAAACCAATCATTAAAGTCCCTGGTTGCCCGCCGATCCCGGATGTGATGAGCGCCATCATTACTTATATGGTGACGTTTGATCGCCTGCCAGATGTCGACAGAATGGGGCGTCCACTGATGTTCTACGGTCAACGTATCCACGATAAATGCTATCGCCGCGCCCACTTTGACGCTGGTGAGTTTGTCCAGAGTTGGGACGATGACGCCGCTCGCAAAGGTTACTGCCTGTACAAAATGGGGTGTAAAGGGCCAACCACCTATAACGCCTGCTCCTCAACCCGTTGGAATGATGGCGTCTCCTTCCCGATCCAGTCCGGTCACGGTTGCCTGGGCTGTTCTGAAAATGGTTTCTGGGATCGCGGCTCATTCTACAGCCGCGTGGTCGATATTCCGCAGATGGGAACGCACTCTACCGCCGATACCGTGGGCTTAACCGCGCTTGGCGTCGTGGCTGCGGCTGTTGGCGTACATGCAGTCGCCAGCGCGATTGACCAGCGCAGACGTCATAACCAGCAACCAGCAGAGACCGAACAACAGCCAGGCAACGAGGATAAACAGGCATGAGCACTCAGTATGAAACTCAGGGATACACCATCAATAATGCCGGACGTCGCCTGGTGGTCGACCCGATCACGCGCATCGAAGGTCATATGCGCTGTGAAGTGAATATTAACGATCAGAATGTGATCACCAATGCTGTCTCCTGCGGCACGATGTTTCGCGGGCTGGAGATCATTTTGCAAGGCCGTGATCCGCGTGATGCGTGGGCGTTCGTTGAACGTATCTGCGGCGTCTGCACCGGCGTACACGCCCTGGCTTCGGTTTACGCCATTGAAGATGCTATTGGCATCAAAGTGCCGGATAACGCCAATATCATTCGCAACATTATGCTGGCGACGCTCTGGTGCCACGACCATCTGGTGCACTTTTATCAGCTCGCCGGAATGGACTGGATCGACGTACTTAACGCGCTGCAAGCCGACCCGCGTAAAACTTCCGAACTGGCGCAAAGCCTCTCCTCGTGGCCGAAGTCTTCCCCAGGTTACTTCTTTGATGTGCAAAATCGACTGAAGAAATTTGTCGAAGGCGGGCAGTTAGGGATCTTCCGCAACGGCTACTGGGGGCACCCGCAGTACAAACTGCCACCAGAAGCCAACCTGATGGGCTTTGCTCACTATCTCGAAGCTCTCGATTTCCAGCGTGAGATCGTCAAAATCCACGCGGTCTTTGGCGGTAAAAACCCGCATCCCAACTGGATTGTCGGCGGGATGCCTTGTGCCATAAATATCGACGAAAGCGGTGCGGTCGGGGCGGTTAATATGGAGCGCCTGAACCTGGTGCAGTCGATCATTACCCGCACGGCGGACTTCATTAATAACGTGATGATCCCCGACGCCTTAGCCATCGGCCAGTTCAACAAAACGTGGAGTGAAATCGGCACTGGCCTTTCTGATAAATGCGTCCTCAGCTACGGTGCGTTCCCGGATATCGCTAACGACTTTGGCGAGAAAAGTCTGCTGATGCCTGGCGGTGCGGTGATCAATGGCGATTTCAAAAACGTACTGCCAGTGGATTTAGTTGATCCGCAGCAGGTGCAGGAATTTGTCGATCACGCCTGGTATCGTTATCCCAACGATCAGGTCGGGCGTCATCCGTTCGATGGTATCACCGACCCGTGGTACAACCCCGGCGACGTTAAAGGCAGCGATACAAACATTCAACAACTGAATGAACAGGAGCGCTACTCGTGGATCAAAGCGCCACGCTGGCGCGGTCACGCGATGGAAGTAGGGCCGCTGGCTCGCACGTTAATCGCTTACCACAAAGGCGATGCTGCGACCGTTGAGTCGGTTGATCGGATGATGTCGGCGCTGAACCTGCCGCTTTCTGGCATCCAGTCGACGTTAGGCCGCATTCTGTGCCGCGCCCATGAAGCTCAGTGGGCTGCAAGTAAGTTACAGTACTTTTTCAACAAGTTAATGACCAACCTGAAAAACGGCAATCTTACCACCGCCTCCACCGAAAAATGGGAGCCTGCGACCTGGCCGAAAGTGTGCCGTGGCGTCGGCTTTACTGAAGCACCGCGTGGGGCTTTAGGTCACTGGGCCGCTATTCGCGATGGCAAAATCGATCTCTACCAGTGTGTGGTGCCGACCACCTGGAACGCCAGCCCGCGCGATCCCAAAGGGCAAATTGGTGCTTATGAAGCCGCGCTGATGAACACCAAAATGGCGATCCCCGAGCAACCGCTGGAGATCCTGCGTACCCTGCACAGCTTCGACCCGTGCCTCGCCTGTTCAACGCATGTGCTGGGCGACGACGGTAGCGAACTGATCTCCGTGCAGGTGCGCTAACAGCGAAGGAGAATCATCATGCAAGAGAAAAGCGACAACGTTATCAGCCACTATGTCTTTGAAGCGCCCGTGCGGATATGGCACTGGCTGACGGTGCTGTGCATGGCGGTATTGATGGTCACCGGCTACTTTATCGGCAAGCCGTTGCCTTCAGTCAGTGGTGAGGCGACGTATCTGTTCTATATGGGCTACATCAGGCTAATACACTTCAGCGCCGGGATGATTTTTACCGTCGTCTTGCTGATGCGGATCTACTGGGCGTTTGTCGGCAATCGCTACTCACGCGAGCTTTTCATCGTGCCGGTATGGCGCAAAAGCTGGTGGCTGGGCGTGTGGTACGAAATCCGCTGGTATCTGTTTCTGGCAAAACGCCCGAGCGCTGACATTGGCCATAACCCCATCGCGCAGGCTGCGATGTTCGGCTATTTCCTGATGTCTGTTTTTATGATCGTCACCGGTTTTGCGCTGTATAGCGAACACAGCCAGTACGCCATTTTTGCGCCGTTTCGTTATGTAGTGGAATTTTTCTACTGGACGGGCGGCAACTCGCTGGACATTCATAGCTGGCATCGGCTGGGCATGTGGTTGATTGGCGCATTTGTGATTGGTCATGTTTATATGGCGCTGCGTGAAGACATCATGTCCGACGACACGGTGATCTCCACGATGGTGAACGGCTACCGTAGCCACAAATTTGGAAAAATGAGCAGCGACAAGGAGCGTTCATGAGCGAGCAACGTGTAGTGGTAATGGGGTTGGGCAACCTGCTGTGGGCCGATGAAGGTTTCGGTGTGCGGGTGGCGGAACGGCTGTATGCCCATTATCACTGGCCCGAAAACGTGGAGATTGTCGATGGTGGTACTCAGGGGCTGAACCTGCTGGGGTATGTTGAAAACGCCAGCCATCTGTTGATTCTCGATGCTATTGATTACGGGCTGGAACCCGGAACACTACGAACATATGCCGGAGAGCGCATTCCGGCATATCTCAGTGCGAAGAAAATGAGCCTGCACCAGAACAGTTTCTCCGAAGTATTAGCGCTGGCAGATATCCGCGGACATCTGCCAACACATATTGCCCTCGTCGGGTTACAACCGGCAATGCTCGACGACTACGGCGGTAGCCTTAGCGAGCTTGCGCGGGAGCAACTGCCTGCAGCGGAACAGGCGGCGCTGGTGCAACTGTCGGCGTGGGGAGTTGTGCCGCAACGGGCGGAGGAATCGCGTTGTCTCAATTATGACTGTCTGTCGATGGAAAATTACGAAGGTGTTCGCTTGCGTCAGTATCGGATGACGCTGGAGGAGCAGGGATGATTAACGACTCACCTTTTAGTGCGTTGTGGCAACGTATGCTGGCGCGTGGCTGGACGCCGATCACTGAGCCTCGTCTCGATCAGTGGCTTATGCAAGCGCCGGATAGTGTGGTGCTGTTAAGCCGCGATCCGAAACGTACTCCTGAAGTCAGTGATAATCCGGTGATGGTCGCAGAGCTACTGCGTGAGTTTCCAGATTATGCATGGCAGGTGGCAATTGCCGATCTTGAGCAAAGTGAAGCCATCGGAGACAGATTTAGTGTTTTTCGTTTTCCAGCCACATTAGTGTTTACTGATGGTCATTATCGCGGCGTATTGAATGGCATTCACCCGTGGGCAGAGCTGATAAACCTGATGCGCGGCCTTGTCGAATCAAAACAGGAGTGTGATTCATGAGTGAGACTTTTTTCCATCTGCTGGGGCCAGGAACGCAACCTGACGATGACAGTTTCAGCATGAATCCGCTGCCAATTACCTGTCAGGTGAATGATGAACCGAGCATGGCGGCACTGGAGCAGTGTGCTCATAGTCCACGGGTGATTACGCTGTTAAACGATCTACAGCATCAACTAACGCAACGCGTACCGCCATTAGGCGAGGTGCTGGCCGTCGATCTGTTAAATCTCAATGCTGATGATCGCCACTTTATCAATACGCTTCTCGGAGAAGGGGAAGTGTCAGTGCGCATCCAACATATTGACGGCAGTGAAAGTGAAATTCAGGAGGCGATCTTCTGCGGATTGTGGCGAGTACGCAGGCGTAGCGGTGAGCTGTTGCTGGAAGACCGGCTGGAGACAGGCTGCGCGCCGCTGCCGTTATGGCAGGCGGCAACGCATAATACGCTGCCGACAGATTCGCTGCTACCACCGCCCATTGATGGTCTGATGAACGGACTGCCGCTGGCTCATGAATTGCTGGCGCATGTGCGTAATCCTGAGGCGCAGCCACATAGTATTAACCTGACGCAGTTGCCTGTCAGCGAGGCTGACAGGTTATTTCTCTCGCGGCTGTGCGGGCCGGGTAATATCCAGATTCGCACTATTGGCTATGGCGAGAGCTATATCAACGCCACCGGTTTGCGACATGTCTGGCATTTACGCTGTATGGATACGTTAAAAGGCCCATTACTTGAGAGTTATGAAATCTGCCCGATACCGGAAGTTGTGCTGGCAGCGCCGGAAGATTTGGCGGACTCCGCGCAGCGGTTGGGCGAGGTGTGTCAGTGGCTTATAGAAAGCGCGCAACAGTGAAAATGGCGGCAAATATCGCTTTCAGTCCTATGAATATCGCAATCAGCGAATACAACCACCTACAAACTGTAAGGATAAAAAGGGAGATCTACTATTAAAGGGTTATTTCCCTCTCTTCGCCTACAGGAGTTCGCATGTGGGATGTTATTGATTTGTCGCGCTGGCAGTTTGCACTGACCGCGCTATACCACTTTTTGTTCGTGCCCCTTACCCTGGGGCTGATTTTTTTGCTGGCTATCATGGAAACCATTTACGTGGTCACCGGCAAAACAGTCTACCGCGATATGACGCGCTTCTGGGGTAAGCTCTTCGGTATCAACTTCGCTCTCGGCGTGGCTACTGGTCTCACCATGGAGTTTCAGTTTGGTACTAACTGGTCATTCTATTCCAACTATGTGGGCGACATTTTTGGCGCACCGTTGGCGATGGAAGCATTAATGGCCTTCTTCCTCGAATCCACCTTTGTCGGTCTGTTCTTCTTTGGCTGGCAACGGCTGAATAAATACCAGCACCTGCTGGTCACCTGGCTGGTGGCATTTGGTTCCAATATCTCCGCATTGTGGATTTTGAATGCCAATGGGTGGATGCAGTTTCCGACCGGCGCGCATTTCGATATCGACACCTTGCGTATGGAGATGACCAGTTTCAGCGATCTGGTCTTTAACCCCGTCAGCCAGGTGAAATTTGTCCATACGGTGATGGCAGGTTATGTGACCGGGGCGATGTTCATTATGGCGATCAGCGCCTGGTACTTACTGCGCGGACGGGAGCGTGATGTCGCTTTACGTTCGTTTGCTATCGGTTCGGTCTTTGGCACACTGGCGATAATCGGCGCGCTGCAACTTGGAGACAGTTCTGCTTATGAAGTCGCACGCGTTCAGCCGGTAAAACTGGCGGCAATGGAAGGGGAGTGGCAAACCGAACCGGCACCTGCGCCGTTCCATCTCATTGCCTGGCCGGAACAGGATCAAGAGCGTAACGCTTTTGCCATCAAAATCCCTGCGCTGTTAGGGATCCTCGCCACTCACTCATTAGATAAGCCTGTACCAGGGTTGAAAAATTTGATGGCTGAAACTTATCCACGATTGCAACGCGGGCGTATGGCCTGGCTGCTGATGCAGGAGATTTCGCAAGGCAACCGCGAGCCGCATGTACTGCAAGCATTTCATGAGCTGGAAAACGTCTCGGTTATGGCATGTTGCTCTCCCGCTATGCGCCGGATATGAATCATGTCACACCTGCGCAGTATCAGGCGGCTATGCGCGGTGCTATTCCACAAGTTGCGCCGGTGTTCTGGAGTTTCCGCATCATGGTGGGCTGCGGTTCGCTGTTGTTACTGGTAATGCTGATTGCGCTCGTTCAGACGCTGCGCGGCAAAATCGACCAGCATCGTTGGGTGCTGAAAATGATGCTCTGGAGTTTGCCGCTGCCGTGGATTGCCATTGAAGCAGGGTGGTTTATGACCGAGTTTGGCCGTCAGCCGTGGGCGATTCAGGACATTTTGCCAACATACTCCGCGCACTCTGCCTTAACCACAGGACAACTGGCTTTTTCACTGATCATGATAGTAGGGCTTTACACCCTGTTCTTAATCGCTGAAGTCTACCTGATGCAGAAATATGCCCGTCTGGGGCCAAGCGCGATGCAGAGTGAACAACCGACGCAGCAGCAGGGGTAAAGGAGAGAATCATGTTTGATTATGAAACATTGCGCTTCATCTGGTGGCTACTGATTGGCGTGATTCTGGTGGTCTTTATGATCTCCGACGGATTTGACATGGGGGTCGGTTGCCTGCTGCCGCTGGTGGCGCGTGATGATGATGAACGCCGGATAGTGATTAACAGTGTTGGCGCACACTGGGAAGGCAACCAGGTCTGGTTAATCCTCGCGGGAGGGGCATTATTTGCCGCCTGGCCCAGAGTTTACGCCGCTGCGTTTTCTGGATTTTATGTGGCGATGATCCTGGTGCTGTGCTCGCTGTTCTTCCGCCCGCTGGCCTTTGATTATCGCGGAAAAATCGCGGATGCACGCTGGCGTAAAATGTGGGATGCCGGGCTGGTCATCGGTAGTCTGATACCGCCGGTCGTCTTCGGTATCGCGTTTGGCAATTTGTTACTCGGCGTGCCGTTTGCTTTCACGCCGCAATTACGCGTGGAGTACCTCGGTAGCTTCTGGCAATTACTGACGCCATTCCCTCTACTGTGCGGTTTGCTCAGTCTTGGAATGGTGATTTTGCAAGGGGGCGTCTGGCTGCAACTAAAAACAGTCGGTGCTATTCACCTGCGTTCGCAACTGGCGACCAAACGCGCGGCTCTGCTGGTGATGCTCTGCTTTTTGCTGGCGGGGTACTGGCTGTGGGTTGGTATTGATGGCTTCGTATTGCTCGCTCAGGATGTTAACGGTCCATCCAATCCGTTAATGAAACTGGTTGCGGTATTGCCTGGTGCCTGGATGAATAATTTTGTTGAATCGCCGGTATTGTGGATCTTCCCGCTGCTGGGTTTCTTCTGCCCGTTGCTGACGGTGATGGCGATTTATCGTGGTCGCCCCGGTTGGGGATTTCTGCTGGCGTCATTGATGCAATTTGGCGTGATTTTCACGGCAGGCATCACGCTGTTTCCATTTGTTATGCCTTCGAACATCAGCCCGATCTCCAGCCTGACGCTGTGGGATAGCACCTCCAGTCAACTGACGTTGAGCATTATGTTAGTAATTGTGCTGATATTTTTGCCTATTGTGTTGCTCTACACTGTGTGGAGCTACTACAAAATGTGGGGGCGTATGACAACTGAAACTCTCCGCCATCACGATCATGAGCTGTACTAAGGAGGGATGAACAATGTGGTATTTATTGTGGTTCGTCGGCATTTTGTTGATGTGTTCACTCTCCACCGTGGTGTTGGTGTGGCTGGAACCGCGTCTAAAAGGTTGATTTGACGCACAACGAACATAGGCCGGAGAAGAAGCGTCAGCGTCGTATCCGGCAATAATGCGAAACATGAAAAACGGAAACCTGGCGATGAAAGCGATATTGCTCCCCTTTTTTTCTCTTCTGCTTCCGTTAACACCACTACCTGCATACGCTCAGAGTGAGCCGGAACTGAAATTGGAGAGTGTGGTGATTGTCAGCCGTCATGGCGTGCGTGCCCCCACTAAATCTACGCAACTCATGCAGGAAATTACTCCAGACACATGGCCAGGCTGGCCGGTGAAACTGGGTTGGCTGACACCACGAGGCGGTGAGCTGATCTCTTATCTCGGACATTACCAACGCCAGCGTCTGGTGGCTGACGGTTTGCTGGCAAAAAATGGCTGTCCGAAACCAGGTCAGGTGGCGATTATTGCTGATGTCGACGAACGCACCCGTAAAACAGGCGAAGCCTTTGCCGCTGGGCTGGCTCCCAATTGTGCAATAACCGTACATACCCGGTCAGACACCGCCAGTCCCGATCCGCTATTTAACCCGCTGAAAACCGGTGTCTGCCAACTGGATAAAGCGAACGTGACAGAAGCTATTCTTAACAGGGCAGGCGGCTCGATCACTAACTTTACTGATCATCGGCAAACGGCATTTCACGAACTGGAGCGGGTGCTTAATTTCCCGCAATCAAGTCTGTGCCTCAAACGAGAGAAACAAGACGAAAGTTGTTCATTGACGCAAGTATTGCCGTCTGAACTGAAAGTAAGTACCGATAACGTTTCATTAACCGGTGCGGTGAGTCTGGCATCAATGCTGACGGAGATATTTCTCCTGCAGCAGGCACAGGGAATGCCGGAGCCTGGTTGGGGACGAATTACTGATTCACACCAGTGGAACACCTTGCTGAGTCTGCATAATGCGCAGTTTTATCTGCTGCAACGTACCCCAGAAGTGGCCCGTAGCCGTGCCACGCCCCTGTTGGATTTGCTCCTGACGGCGCTGACGCCACATAATCCGCAAAGGCAGAGCTATGGTGTTACGCTACCGACTTCGCTGCTGTTTATTGCCGGGCATGATACTAACCTGGCGAATTTAGGTGGGGCACTGGGACTTAACTGGACGCTGCCGGGCCAACCGGATAACACCCCGCCGGGAGGTGAACTGGTATTTGAACGCTGGCGGCGGCTAAGTGATAACAGTCAGTGGATTCAGGTTTCGCTGGTATTCCAGACCTTGCAGCAGATGCGTGATAAAGCCCGTCTGTCGCTTGATACGCCGCCAGGGGAAGTGAAGTTGACGTTGGCCGAGTGTGAAGAAAGAAACGCGCAGGGCATGTGTTCACTGGCGGATTTTACGCAAATCGTGAATGAAGCGCGTATTCCGGCCTGCAGTTTATATCAGGATAAATAAACATTTGCCGCTGTTGGTCCACGCAGGCCATTAACGCGGCAAAACTCTACGCGTAACCCTGGTATAAGTACTTCTGCGTCGCGGGGGCTGAATGCGGAAATATGGACCTGGACTTCTTTACGACCGTCGGAGGGGATGATGAATCCTTTGCCGCTTTTGCGATCAAAGGTTTTGACAATTCCTGTCATTTTACGGGACAAACAAATTCCTTACTAAAAATACTGCGCTGCACTATACGGTTTTAAAAAAATAAAGCCAGCGATATTTAAGACCGCCGGACGGCTAAAATAAATTTGCTTAATTATGTGTATCATGCGTTAATAGCTGCGTCGGTTTGAAAGACAGACAGCATACAAAGTAGTTTACTAAAGCAGTTCTCATTATCAGGCATTATCCCCTTCTTTTGAGTCTCTCTCCTGAACACTAAGTAGTTTCTGTATTAAAGCCCTGTTTGCCGAAAGGCCCAAAATGAAGGAAGTAAAATATGTCTAATAAAATGACTGGTTTAGTAAAATGGTTTAACGCAGATAAAGGTTTTGGCTTTATCACTCCTGATGATGGCAGCAAGGACGTCTTCGTTCACTTCACCGCCATCCAGAGCAATGAATTCCGCACTCTGAATGAAAATCAGAAAGTCGAATTTTCTATTGAGCAGGGGCAACGTGGTCCCTCGGCAGCGAACGTTGTTGCGCTCTAAGGTTGCCGTTATTACTCAACATCTCCATTTCCGCTGTCCATGTTGTCATGGTTCACAGTACCGCACATCGGCATTCGATGTGACGGAGCGAAATCCTTTGGGAGCTAAGTGTATTTTCTGTAAATCGACGATGATCACCTTTGATAACGTTGCTTTACAAATACGCACAGACCATGCGCCACTGGATTTCACAAAATAATATCAGGCTCCCTCGCGGAGCCTTTTTTATATCTTCTGTTTGCACTCATCCCTGTATGCATATTGAGCGATAACCTACTGATTATTGAATCTTTCAGGCAGATAGCTTATAACTTTTGTTAC
Organism: Escherichia sp. TW09308; assembly: GCF_000208565.1. Classification (NCBI taxonomy): domain Bacteria; kingdom Pseudomonadati; phylum Pseudomonadota; class Gammaproteobacteria; order Enterobacterales; family Enterobacteriaceae; genus Escherichia; species Escherichia sp. TW09308. The sequence continues at coordinate 1,246,942 of NZ_AEME01000001.1, forward strand.
CTGAACAGGGAACCAACACCTTACTGGCGTGTTGCTGCCTTTTAAGACCAGAAGAGGTTAACAGTGAATATTGAAGAGCTAAAAAAACAAGCCGAAACAGAAATCTCCGACTTTATTGCGCAAAAAATCACCGAGTTAAACAAGAGCACAGGGAAAGAAGTCTCTGAAATTCGCTTCACCGCGCGGGAGAAAATGACCGGGCTTGAAGGCTATGACGTCAAAATCCAAATAATGTGATTTTGTGGACATCACCCCAGCACGAGGTGATGTTCCGCTTGTCACTCTGTTAATGACCAATCATTGCCGCCCGTGGAATTAAGCGTCGGTACAATTCCTCTGGCACCGGGCTTTGCCATACACCTGCATACATCGCGTAACCAATCACCGCGAACATAATTCCCAATATCAGTAGTGTTATTAGCCAGCCAGATAACGCAAAAGCTTTTTTATTTATCGCGGGGTTTCGCAGCGAAAAAGTTAATGTTGAGGCGACCGGGCATGACTCGATGCAGGTCATACAGCCGGTACATTCCACCGTTCTAACCTGGATTAATTTATCGACAGGGATCTGTGACGGACAATTATTTGCGCATTTGCCGCAGTCGATACAACTTTCGGCATTGCGACGAATCTTAAACGGCGATAATAGCGAAACCAGTCCCATTAATGCGCCATACGGGCAGAGATAACGACACCAGGCATGGCGAATAAACAGGCTGGCAATCAGCAAAACGATCACGCTGATTAACGTCGCTGTCCCCATATGACGAAAGAAATCGAGCATTTTAACATCCATCACCACGCTGTAGGGCGATAGCATAAAATAGTGAATCGCCTGAGCGGGCATGAATAACGCGATATAGAGAAAAAAACTCAACAGCAGATATTTCGCCGCACGCAGAGGAATATCCAGCCAGAGAGGAAGGGTAAATTGCCGACCAAACAGTTTTTTCCCCAGATCGCCAATTAACTCAGATAGCGTACCAACCGGGCATAGCCACGAACAAAAGGCTTTTTTCAGCAGCAAGCTGATAATGATAAAAGCGACCAGCAACAGCATCGCGGCGGCGTGCACGGAAGGTAACTGGCCTGTTTCAAGGCTGTATTTCAGATTCATCAGACCGGCAATAGGGAGCCAGCCTTCAATACCACCTGGCCTTGCGATAAAAGGCGTACTACCTGCCGTTTCGTAATAGCGCACCCAATACCAGAAGGTGATGGCAATATAAATATTGATTGCCAGCAGTAATAATTGCGTCGCTTTACGCCAGGTCGTGGCATTGCGCCAGTCATTCCACGGTAATTTACCGCCCGTTGTGCCTGGCCGCCGCTGCCAGCGGATTCTTTTTTTCTCAGCCATGATTTTGCCAGTCCATTAAGTTGCATGCTAAATGCTACTATTCTAAGTCTTCTTATCTGGCTGATATTGATTCAAATCGCGTTCAGGTCTTTCTTATTCAACCACTCTTCCAGAGCCGCGATACTGCGTGTAATTTCTTCGCGCGGCAGGAGAGCGGCTAATGGTTCCCGCTCAAGTTGCCCGCACAACTGGCTGGCACTGCGCATTCCCAGACTGGCGCAACTACTTTTTAGCTGGTGCGCAGCGCGTTTGATTTTCTCGCTGTCGTGTCTGGCGCGAGCAGTGTCTATTTCATCAAGAAGCGGCAGGGTATGTTGTTTAAATAATGTCAGCCATTCGTGGATCTTATCCGCTCCCATTAACTGTGCATCTTCATTGAGTTGCGATACATCCAGCGGCTGATCGTTATTTTTTTGCTGGTGGAGATAGTGCGCCAGTAACTGACCGAGCACTTCACGCGGCACCGGTTTAGGGATAATTCCGCGAAATAGCGAACTGGTACGCTGGCGCAACGTTTCGTCGATGACATGGGCGCTAAAGCCAATCAAAACCAGCGACGGATATTGCAGCGAAAGTTGCCTGGCAAGTGTAATGCCGTCGATATCCGGCAGATCAAAATCCACCAGCGCGGCAGCAAACGATTCACTATTTTGCAGCGTCTCTAAAGCCTGCGTGGCATTTCCAACGGCAGTGACCTGAGCACCACTGGCGTTCAGTATCTCGATGGTAATACGCTGCGTTAGCGGGTTATCTTCAATTAACAGCAAGCGTAAACCATCCAGATGCACCGCCTGATTGACTATTTTAGGTGCTGGCGCGGTGGCAACGCGTAACGGTAACCGTAAGCAAAAACAGCTTCCAACCCCCGGCGTGCTTGTGGCGATCAGTTCGCCGCCCATCGCCTGGGCCAGGCTGGTACTGATGGTCAACCCCAGTCCACTGCCGCCGCGTTTACCACTCACCTGAACAAATGGCTGGAAGATATCAGCCAGTTTCGCGGGATCAATACCACAGCCGCTGTCTTCCACTTCGACCAGCCATTGTTCGCCATCAGTGCGGCTACGCAGGACAATCTGCCCCTCGTCAGTGAAACGCAGGGCATTACTCAACAAATTGGTAATAACCTGGCGAATACGTCGCGGATCACCCATTAACGCGGTTGGTACATCGTCGGCAATTTCCGTTGCCAGTCGAATCGGACGACCTTTCACCCGCCCGCTCATTAATTGCAGGGTACTTTCCAGCAGCGGGCGTGGTTCATACGGTTCATCGCTGACCGAGACATTCTTGCCACCTGCTTCGATAGCCGAATAATCGAGAATATCGTTAAGGATGGTCAGCAATGATTCGCCAGAATCGGTAATTGCCCGCAAATCATCACGCTGGGCGTTAAGCGCCGGGTTATCCGCCAGCAGTTGAGCGGTGCCGAGAATGCCGTACAGCGGAGTGCGGATCTCATGGCTCATTGCCGCCAGAAACGCCGATTTTGCCTGACTGGCTTTTTCTGCTTCCGCCCGTGCCAGCCGGTGTTCTACTACCAGTTCCTGCAATTCGGCAGTGCGCGCTTTGACCTGCGCTGCCAGTTGTTCGCGGTGGCGATTAAGCGCATGAACACTACTGCGAAAAGCATCCATCAGCCGCCCGATGGTATCCAGCTCCCGCACGCCAGCGGTTTCCGGGAAAGGGGAGTCGATATCGCCGTCCAGCAGGCGTTGCAGTGCCTGCGTTTGTTCGGCAAGTGGGCGCGTGACTGAACGATAAACCACGCGCCAGAGGATCAGAATCAAAGAGCAAAGGGAAACGACGCCCAGGAGTAGCAGGCTGTATTGCCCTCGTTCACTGGCTTTTTCCAGATGAGTGAGTCCACTTTGGTTGCGTTGCTCAATAGTGTCAACCAGTTGGCTGACTTCGCTACTAAACTGTGCGAACTGGGCGATGTTATTTTGGGCGAGAGTTTGCAGACGATTGCTGATTTCATTGTCCTGCTGATAAAGCGCCAGTAAATCGCTATAACGATGAATGATTTCTAAGGATTGTGCCACCCGTGTGCGCACACCCGGATCTTCAATGCGTATTTGCCGACGTTGTAGAATTTTCACTGCATTATTGAGTTGATTTTCCAACGTTGGCGCATCTTTCTGGATCTGCTCCAGCCTCAGAGTCATCACCATTTGCTGCACCCGCAGGGCGCTGAGACGCAGTTCATTCATTTGGTTAACGTACTCAAGATCGATATCAATCAGCCGATCGAGCGCACTTTCGGCAGCCTGGTGTTGATGACGTTCGATCAAATCATAAATCCCGGCTTGAGTGGCTCCGGCAGAGGTCGCAGCGTTATTCGCCTGACCTTGCGCCATACGTGCGATCGCATCAGCGGCAGCGACAATTTGCTGACTGAGTTGTTGCTGTTGCTGGCGCAGTTGCAAACGCTGCCCCACCAGTTCGCCTTGCTGACGTAACGAACGGGAGATCTCCTGCTCCTGTTGTTCAATCGCAGAGGTGTCGAAACCTTGTTCCCGTAACGCTTGCAACAACGCGTTAATCTTCAGGCTTTGCGCGGTGAGCATTCGCCCCTGTGCCTGCCACATCTTTTCGTTATCGGCACTGGTCAGGTTCTGCGCGGCGAAAAGTTCCCAGGCGCTGGCTTCGCTCAACTGACGCGCCATATTCATGGTAGGAATCAATGCCTGAGTATTGGCTTTTTCTACCTGGCTGACAAAACGCAGGTTGTACCATCCCACCAGAGTACTGGTCAGGGTTAGCAACGCCATCAGGGCAAAGCCCATCCAGAGTCTTCGGGTCAGGGTTAAATTCACAGTTGGTGCACTTTAGGTGAAAAAGGTTGAGTCGCAAAGTGGAATGCATCTAGCATAAAGCCTTATTATTGATGAGGCTATCATGCGCATACTGCTTTTGTTACTTCTTCCCTTTTTCGTGTTACCCGTTTTTGCGGGCGATAACCTGTTGCGCTGGCATGATGCGCAACATTTTACGGAGCAGCCTGTTACATCACTTAAAGTCAAACGCTCATGGAAATTGTGTGCGCTCTATCCCAGTCTGAAGGATTCATACTGGTTATCGTTGAACTATGGTATGCAGAAAGCAGCCCGCCGCTATGGTGTGGATTTAAAAGTGCTGGAGGCCGGTGGCTACGGTCAGTTGGCTACTCAGCAGGCGCAAATTGAGCAGTGTAAACAATGGGGCGCAGAAGCGATTTTGCTCGGTAGCAGCACGACGTCATTTCCCGAATTGCAAAAGCAGGTAGAAAGTCTGCCAGTGATCGAGCTGGTGAATGCCATTGACGACTCACAGGTAACAAGCCGCGTTGGCGTGCCCTGGTTTCAGATGGGCTATCAGCCGGGGCGGTATCTGGTGCAATGGAGCAACGGAAAACCTCTCAATGTATTGTTGATGCCCGGCCCGGACAACGCCGGGGGTAGTAAGGAGATGGTAGCGGGGTTCCGCGCAGCCATTGCCGGAAGCCCGGTGCGTATTGTTGATATTGCGCTCGGAGATAACGATATTGAAATCCAGCGTAACCTGTTGCAGGAGATGCTGGAGCGTCATCCAGAAATCGATGTTGTTGCCGGAACGGCCATTGCCGCAGAGGCGGCGATGGGCGAAGGGCGCAACCTGAAAACGCCGCTCACCGTAGTGTCATTTTATCTTTCACACCAGGTTTATCGTGGACTGAAGCGGGGAAGAGTGATTATGGCTGCCAGCGATCAAATGGTCTGGCAGGGGGAACTGGCTGTTGAGCAGGCTATCAGACAATTACAGGGACAATCGGTGTCTGATAATATCAGCCCACCGATTTTAGTCCTGACGCCGAAAAATGCCGACCGTAAACATATTCGCCGCTCGCTGTCGCCAGGAGGATTTCGTCCGGTCTATTTTTATCAGCACACATCAGCGGCTAGGAAATAGCCCTCGCCATGTTGAGTCACCAGTAAATCCGCGCTGAGTTTATGGCGTAAACGACGAATTAACACATCGACGGTACGCAGGTCGGGGTTTTCCACCCGACGGGCAGAGAGCATACGCAGCAGACGTTCGCGACTGAGAATTTTGCCGGGATTGGTCACAAACGCCACCAACATTTCATACTCTGCGCGGGTCAGTTTAATCGGCTCTCCATCCAGCTCCAGCGTATGGCGCGACACATTTAGGCAATAACCAGCAAAGCAATAACAGTTGTCCTGAGTAAGTGGTTGCACCTGCCGCGCGAGGTCGATGCGCCAGAGCAGATTTTTCACCCGCACCACCAGTTCGCGCAATTCCAGCGGCTTGGTTACGTAATCGTCCGCGCCCATCTCCAGCCCGACAATGCGGTCAATCTGATCGCTGCGTCCGGTAACCAGAATAATGCCTACCGTCGAACGTTCCCGCAACGCGCGGGTTAACATCAGGCCATTTTCATCAGGTAAATTAATATCCAACAGAATTAAATCGACCGGCTGATTCTGCATAATTTCCCGCAGCCCGGCACCGCTCGCCGTAACGGAAACGGTATACCCCTCTTGGGTAAAGTAGGTTTGTAAGCGTGCCTGGGTAATCGGCTCATCTTCAACAATAACAATATGATGTGGCATCAGGGGGGATTACTCATTCTGTTCATATCTGTTCATATTTTGCCGTAAGCCGTTCATCCTGACCAGTGCCGCTGTTCATATTTGCTCATTAAGATCACTTCACTAAACCTTAATTTTACAGGGGCTATTATGCGGAAACTCTGGAATGCGCTACGCCGACCCAGTGCTCGTTGGTCGGTGCTGGCGCTGGTCGCTATTGGGATTGTGATTGGCATCGCGCTGATTGTGTTGCCTCACGTTGGGATTAAAGTCACCAGCACAACCGAATTTTGTGTCAGTTGCCACAGTATGCAACCGGTGTATGAAGAATATAAACACTCGGTGCATTTCCAGAACGCCTCTGGCGTGCGTGCCGAATGCCATGACTGCCATATTCCGCCGGATATTCCGGGCATGGTGAAGCGTAAACTGGAAGCGAGCAACGACATTTACCAAACCTTTATTGCCCACTCCATTGATACACCTGAGAAATTCGAAGCCAAACGAGCGGAACTTGCCGAGCGTGAATGGGCGCGAATGAAAGAAAACAACTCGGCAACCTGCCGTTCCTGTCATAACTACGATGCGATGGATCATGCGAAGCAGCATCCGGAAGCGGCGCGTCAGATGAAGGTGGCAGCGAAAGATAACCAATCCTGCATCGACTGTCATAAAGGTATTGCCCACCAGTTGCCGGATATGAGTAGCGGTTTCCGTAAGCAGTTCGACGAGCTGCGCGCCAGTGCTGATGACAGTGGTGACACGCTGTACTCCATTGATATCAAGCCGATTTATGCGGCGAAAGGCGATAAAGAGGCGTCTGGTTCTCTGCTGCCTGCCTCAGAAGTGAAAGTCCTTAAACGTGACGGCGACTGGCTGCAAATTGAAATTACCGGCTGGACGGAAAGTGCCGGACGTCAGCGTGTACTCACCCAGTTCCCAGGCAAACGCATCTTTGTTGCCTCGATTCGTGGTGATGTTCAGCAGCAGGTGAAAACGCTGGAGAAAACCACCGTGACCGATACCAATACCGAGTGGAGCAAGTTGCAGGCCACTGCGTGGATGAAGAAAGGCGACATGGTGAACAACATCAAACCAATCTGGGCTTATGCGGATTCGCTGTACAACGGCACCTGTAATCAGTGCCACGGCGCACCGGAAATCTCCCACTTTGACGCTAACGGTTGGATTGGCACGCTCAACGGCATGATTGGCTTTACCAGCCTCGATAAACGTGAAGAACGCACCTTGCTGAAATATCTGCAAATGAATGCGTCCGACACTGCAGGCAAGGTTCACGGCGATAAGAAGGAAGAAAAATAATGAAGAATAACGATCTCTTTCAGGCATCACGTCGGCGTTTTCTGGCGCAACTCGGCGGCTTAACTATCGCCGGGATGCTGGGGCCGTCACTGTTAACGCCGCGCCGTGTGAATGCGGCGCAAGCGGCTACTGAGGCGGTCACCTCGAAAGAGGGCATTCTGACCGGGTCGCACTGGGGGGCTATCCGCGCGACGGTGAAGGATGGTCGCTTTGTGGCGGCAAAACCGTTCGAACTGGATAAATATCCGTCGAAAATGATCGCCGGATTGCCGGATCACGTACACAACGCGGCGCGTATTCGTTACCCGATGGTACGCGTGGACTGGCTACGTAAGCGCCATCTGAGCGACACATCCCAGCGTGGCGATAACCGCTTCGTGCGCGTGAGCTGGGATGAAGCCCTCGACATGTTCTATGAAGAGCTGGAACGTGTGCAGAAAACGCACGGTCCGAGCGCCCTGTTGACTGCCAGCGGTTGGCAATCGACGGGGATGTTCCACAATGCTTCCGGTATGTTGGCGAAAGCCATTGCACTGCATGGCAATAGTGTCGGTACAGGTGGTGACTATTCTACCGGTGCTGCGCAGGTGATCCTGCCGCGTGTGGTTGGTTCGATGGAAGTGTATGAACAGCAAACCTCCTGGCCGCTGGTATTGCAGAACAGCAAAACCATTGTGCTGTGGGGCTCCGATTTGCTGAAAAACCAGCAGGCGAACTGGTGGTGCCCGGATCATGACGTTTATGAATATTACGAGCAGCTAAAAGCGAAAGTTGCTGCTGGTGAAATTGAAGTCATCAGCATCGATCCGATCGTGACGTCAACTCACGAGTATTTGGGGCGTGAGCATGTGAAGCACATTGCGATTAACCCGCAAACTGATGTGCCGCTGCAATTGGCGCTGGCGTATACGCTGTACAGCGAAAATCTGTACGACAAAAACTTCCTCACCAACTACTGCGTGGGCTTTGAGCAGTTCCTACCGTATCTGCTGGGCGAGAAAGACGGTCAGCCGAAAGATGCCGTATGGGCTGAAAAACTGACTGGTATTGATGCCGAAACAATTCGTGCGCTGGCACGGCAGATGGCGGCGAACAGAACACAGATCATTGCTGGCTGGTGTGTACAGCGTATGCAGCACGGTGAACAGTGGGCGTGGATGGTTGTGGTTCTGGCAGCGATGCTGGGACAAATTGGCCTGCCGGGCGGTGGCTTTGGTTTTGGCTGGCACTATAACGGCGCAGGTACGCCGGGGCGTAAAGGCGTTATTCTGAGCGGTTTCTCCGGTTCAACGTCGATTCCGCCTGTTCACGACAACAGCGACTACAAAGGTTATAGCAGCACCATTCCGATTGCCCGTTTTGTCGATGCGATCCTCGAACCAGGGAAAGTGATCAACTGGAACGGTAAATCGGTAAAACTGCCGCCGCTGAAAATGTGTATTTTTGCCGGAACTAATCCATTCCATCGTCATCAGCAGATCAACCGTATTATCGAAGGCTGGCGTAAGCTGGAAACGGTTATCGCCATAGATAACCAGTGGACCTCAACCTGCCGTTTTGCCGATATCGTGCTACCTGCGACCACGCAGTTTGAGCGTAACGATCTCGACCAGTACGGCAACCACTCCAACCGTGGAATTATCGCTATGAAACAGGTGGTGCCGCCACAGTTTGAGGCGCGCAACGACTTTGATATTTTCCGCGAGCTGTGCCGTCGCTTTAATCGTGAAGAAGCCTTTACTGAAGGGCTGGATGAAATGGGCTGGCTGAAACGCATCTGGCAGGAAGGTGTACAACAGGGCAAAGGACGCGGCGTTCATCTACCAGCGTTTGATGACTTCTGGAATAACAAAGAGTACGTCGAGTTTGACCACCCGCAGATGTTTGTTCGCCACCAGGCATTCCGTGAAGATCCGGATCTCGAACCGCTGGGGACGCCGAGCGGCCTGATTGAGATCTATTCGAAAACCATCGCTGACATGAACTATGACGATTGTCAGGGGCATCCGATGTGGTTTGAGAAAATCGAACGCTCCCACGGTGGGCCAGGCTCGCAGAAATATCCGTTGCATTTGCAATCTGTGCATCCGGATTTTCGACTTCACTCGCAGTTATGTGAGTCGGAAACTCTGCGTCAGCAGTATATGGTGGCGGGTAAAGAGCCTGTCTTTATTAGCCCGCAGGATGCCAGTGCGCGCGGCATTCGTCACGGTGATGTGGTACGCGTCTTTAACGATCGCGGTCAGGTGTTAGCAGGGGCAGTCGTTTCTGACCGTTATGCACCCGGTGTGACGCGAATTCACGAAGGGGCATGGTACGATCCGGATAAAGACGGCGAGCCAGGGGCGCTGTGCAAATACGGTAACCCCAATGTGTTGACCATTGACATCGGCACCTCACAGTTGGCGCAGGCGACCAGTGCGCATACCACACTGGTGGAAATCGAAAAATACACAAGCACAGTGGATCAGGTGACGGCGTTTAGCGGCCCCATCGAAATGGTGGCGCAGTGCGAATATGTTCCGGCGTCGCAGGTGAAATCATGATTTCCTTGACGGCACAACAGACTGCCTGCGTCTACGCCTGGCTGGCGCAGTTGTTTTCCCGTGAACTGGACGATGAACAACTGACGCAAATCGCCAGTGCGGAGATGGCTGAATGGTTTTCTTTGCTGAAAAGCGAACCGCCGCTGGCTGCGGCGGTGGACGAGCTGGAGAAAAGCATTGCTGCCCTGGTGGTACGTAACGACGCCCGTCTGGAACTGGCCGCTGATTTTTGCGGCCTGTTTCTGATGACCGACAAGCAAGCGGCGCTGCCGTATGCATCGGCCTACAAACAGGACGAGCAAGAGATTAAACACTTGTTGGTTGAGGCGGGCATGGAAACCAGTAGCAACTTCAACGAACCGGCAGATCATCTGGCGATTTATCTTGAGTTGTTGAGCTATCTGCATTTTTCACTGGGGGAAGGGAAAGTTACCACACAAAAAATCAACAGCTTACGGCAAAAAACGCTGGCGGCGCTGCGATCATGGCTACCGGAATTTGTAACGCGTTGCCGTCAGTATGACAGCTTTGGTTTTTACGCGACACTAAGCCAGTTATTGCTGGTGCTGGTGGAGTGCGACAACCAAAACAGATAATGCCGTTTGTAGGCCTGGCAAACAATGCCAAAGCAGATTACCCTACCTTAACCGCTTTACCCTTCAATAACTTCCGTACCCATAACCGATTTGGATTTAATGCCGCCAGCGTACTGGCATCCATCGGAACAGGTTCTTCACTCATCTGTGCCGCCAGAATCTCGGCGCACAGCGGGGCAGAGCACAAACCGCGCGAACCCAAAGCAGCAAGCATAAAGAGATCGTCATAGACTGGTGCGCTTACCGCTTCATCTTTCTGTTCCGCCAGCGAGGTATATTCCGCGAGCGTGGCGTCATAATCGGGGACATTTCCCACCATGGGCAGATGATCGCGCGTGGCACAACGTACACCACAACGAGCCTCTTTATCACTGACATCAACTTCTTTCGTCCACTGCGCCTGCGGGAAGCAATCAATCAACCGTTGGCGATTCTGCTGCTGATCGTCCTCACTGTAGGTCGTATCTTCACTACCGCGGTGATAACTGGCACCAATACAATGGTGCTGATTCGCCGGATTTTGTGGTGTGAGATAACCGTCATAGCACAGCACCTGCTTCAGTTTCGCCAGTTCCGGCGTTGTCGGAATATGACTGACCTGTCCGGCAACCGAATACACCGGTAGAGGTGACGTCTGGCTGAATCGGCTGATTTGATGCCCGTTCGCCAGTACCACCACGCTATGCATCACCTGCTGATGATCTGCAAATGTCAGTTGCCACCCGTCATCCTTACGCAATAAATCCTGCAACTGATGTTGATAACGAATCTGCAAACCTTGCTGTTCCGCCTGTTCCAGTACATTACGGGTAAGTTCTGCCGGACATAGCCAGCCGCCTTGCGGATAAGTAATACCGCCACAATTTGTCGCAACACCTGTAATGTTTTCAACCTCATTTGCGTTGACCGCCATCGCCAGATCTGCGGGTAAATCCATCGATAACATCTGCGCGATTTTGTGCTGGCTTTTCTCATCCCAGGCTAGCTGCGTTACGCCGCACCAGTCATGATTAAATTTAACGGGTAATTGACCGTAAAGCCGACGGGCAAAAGTAAATGCATTAGAGAAAAAGCGGTTCAGCGCCTCATCGTGTTTGCTTAATAACGGATACAGCGCTCCCTGACGATTACCAGAAGCACCAAGCGCGGGAGCGTTATCCGCGCAGTAAAGCGTTACCTGCCAGCCGCGCCGCAACAGCGCCAGTGACAACAACGCGCTGGCGATACCGCCGCCAATAATCGCCACTTCCCGTTTGTTGCTACCTGTGCGATTAAACCACGGTGCGGAAGAGGGCAGTGATAATGTCTGTTCCATCACGCCGCAAAGCATCTCCCGTTTCCGCCCAAAACCCTTACGCTTTTGCATCGTGAATCCAGCTTCCTGCAAGCCCCGGCGGACAAAACCGGCAGACGTGAAGGTTGCCAGCGTGCAGCCAGGACGTGCCAGACGCGCCATGGCGTTAAACAAATTTTGCGTCCACATATCCGGGTTTTTCGCTGGCGCAAAGCCGTCCAGAAACCAGGCATCCACTTTTTGATTTAGTGAATTGTCCAGTTGGCTGGTGAGTTCGTTAATATCGCCAAACCATAAATCCAGCGTTACGCGGCCTTCATCGAGCAATAAACGATGACAACCGGGCAAGGGTAAAGGCCACTGCGCCTGAAGCTGTTTCGCCCACGGTGCCAGTTCTGGCCAGTGTTGATGTGCTAACGATAAATCAGCCTGGGTGAGGGGAAATTTCTCAAAACTAATGAAGTGCAATCGCTGCAATTGTGCCTGTGGATGCGCTTCGCGAAACTGATCAAATGCCTGCCATAGCGTCAGGAAGTTTAATCCGGTGCCGAAGCCGCTCTCTGCTACCACAAACAGAGGATGTGGATGTGTGGGAAAACGTGCCTCTAATTGGTTACCCCCCAGAAAAACATAACGCGTCTCTTCCAGTCCGTTATCGTTGGAAAAATAGACATCGTCAAAATCTCGGGAAACAGGTGTACCCTCAGCATTAAATTCGAGGTTGGCAGGTTGTATAGCGTAGTGTTTCACGTAAGTTACTCGTCTTACAGGCGGTGGCTCGATCTTAGCGATGTGTGTCAGGCTGCGCAAATTTCTCTATAAATTGTCTGATCGGACTTGTTCGGCGTACAAGTGTACGCTATTGTGCATTCGAAACTTACTCTATGTGCGACTTACAGAGGTATTGAATGAAACGTGCAGTGATTACTGGCCTGGGCATTGTTTCCAGCATCGGTAATAACCAGCAGGAAGTCCTGGCATCTCTGCGTGAAGGACGTTCAGGGATCACTTTCTCTCAGGAGCTGAAGGATTCCGGCATGCGTAGCCACGTCTGGGGCAACGTAAAACTGGATACCACTGGCCTCATTGACCGCAAAGTTGTGCGCTTTATGAGCGACGCATCCATCTATGCATTCCTTTCTATGGAGCAGGCAATCGCAGATGCTGGCCTCTCCCCGGAAGCTTACCAGAATAACCCGCGCGTTGGCCTGATTGCAGGTTCTGGCGGCGGTTCCCCGCGTTTCCAGGTGTTCGGTGCTGACGCAATGCGCGGCCCGCGTGGCCTGAAAGCGGTTGGCCCGTATGTGGTCACCAAAGCGATGGCATCTGGCGTTTCTGCCTGCCTCGCCACACCGTTTAAAATCCACGGTGTTAACTACTCCATCAGCTCCGCTTGTGCGACTTCCGCACACTGTATCGGTAACGCAGTCGAGCAGATCCAACTGGGCAAACAAGACATCGTGTTTGCTGGTGGTGGCGAAGAGTTGTGCTGGGAAATGGCGTGCGAATTTGACGCGATGGGCGCGCTGTCTACCAAATACAATGACACCCCGGAAAAAGCCTCCCGTACTTATGACGCTCACCGCGATGGTTTTGTTATCGCTGGCGGCGGCGGTATGGTGGTGGTTGAAGAGCTGGAACACGCGCTGGCTCGTGGTGCTCACATCTACGCTGAAATCGTTGGCTACGGCGCAACGTCTGATGGCGCAGACATGGTTGCTCCGTCTGGCGAGGGCGCGGTTCGCTGCATGAAGATGGCGATGCACGGCGTTGATACCCCAATCGACTACCTGAACTCTCACGGTACTTCGACTCCGGTTGGCGATGTGAAAGAGTTGGCAGCTATCCGGGAAGTGTTCGGTGATAATAGCCCGGCGATTTCTGCAACTAAAGCGATGACCGGTCACTCACTGGGCGCTGCGGGTGTGCAGGAAGCAATCTACTCTCTGCTGATGCTGGAACACGGCTTTATCGCCCCAAGCATTAACATTGAAGAGCTGGACGAGCAGGCTGCGGGACTGAACATCGTAACCGAAACGACCGATCGCGAGCTGACCACCGTTATGTCTAACAGCTTCGGCTTCGGCGGCACCAACGCCACGCTGGTAATGCGTAAGCTGAAAGATTAATTCTGCGACATGTCGGAGTCGGTTGGAGCAGGTCGGATAAGACGCGTAAGCGTCGCATCCGACATTACGCGCCAGCTCCGCATTCGGCAGTAACGCAAAAGGGAGCCTGATGGTTCCCTTTTTCACATCATTGACAATCGCTGTTTGTTCCAGGCAAACTTCTTGCTTTGTCGATATCCTGCTGAAAATACGTACGCGTTAAACCCTTCCAACGCACTGTAACCCTGAAAACCAGAGAGATAAGACGGGGAAATTCTTCGCCTTGCGCTGCATTCTGGAGTAATGCATGACTGCTGTAAGCCAAACAGAAACACGATCTTCTGCCAATTTTTCGCTTTTTCGCATCGCTTTTGCGGTTTTTTTGACCTACATGACCGTAGGGTTACCTTTGCCGGTGATCCCACTTTTTGTCCATCATGAGCTAGGCTATGGCAACACCATGGTCGGAATTGCCGTTGGCATTCAGTTTCTGGCTACGGTATTAACACGAGGTTATGCCGGACGGCTGGCCGATCAATATGGGGCAAAACGTTCAGCACTTCAGGGCATGTTATCCTGTGGCCTGGCCGGTGGTGCTTTATTGCTGGCTGCGCTTTTACCTGTTTCTGCGCCGATTAAATTTGCCCTGCTGGTCGTCGGGCGTTTGATCCTTGGCTTTGGTGAAAGTCAGTTGCTGACTGGTGCTCTGACCTGGGGATTAGGCATCGTCGGGCCAAAACACTCCGGAAAAGTGATGTCGTGGAATGGGATGGCGATTTACGGCGCACTGGCTGTCGGCGCACCGCTTGGCTTACTGATCCATAGTCATTACGGTTTTGCCGTCCTGGCACTTACGACAATGATACTGCCGTTGCTGGCGTGGGCCTGCAATGGCACGGTGCGCAAAGTACCAGCTCTGGCGGGAGAACGCCCCTCGCTGTGGAGTGTCGTCGGTCTTATCTGGAAGCCTGGGCTGGGCCTGGCGCTTCAGGGCGTGGGCTTTGCGGTTATCGGGACCTTCGTTTCGCTTTACTTTGCCAGCAAAGGATGGGCGATGGCGGGCTTTACGCTCACCGCCTTTGGCGGCGCATTTGTCGTAATGCGCGTAATGTTTGGCTGGATGCCAGACCGTTTTGGTGGCGTAAAAGTGGCGATAGTCTCTCTGTTGGTAGAAACGGCCGGCTTGTTGATGCTCTGGCAGGCACCGGGAGCGTGGGTCGCATTAGCGGGCGCGGCGTTAACTGGGGCTGGGTGTTCGCTTATATTCCCGGCCCTGGGTGTGGAAGTGGTTAAACGCGTTCCTTCCCAGGTGCGCGGCACAGCGCTCGGTGGCTATGCCGCGTTTCAGGATATCGCCCTCGGTGTTTCCGGGCCGCTGGCGGGTGTTCTGGCGACCTCGTTTGGCTACTCTTCGGTATTTCTTGCCGGGGCGATATCGGCGGTGCTGGGGATTATTGTGACGATACTGTCGTTTCGCCGGGGTTAACCCACTAGCCAGATCAACATCACAATGATGACGACGAATAATATCCACAGGCTGGGGCGCATTGACATTTCTTTCATCGTGTCAATTAATGGGGTAAAGGGATTGAGCAGCGGTTGAATATCACGCGGTTCAATGCCTTTCACCCGCCGCTGATAGAGCTGGTTAAGGATATCTTCGGCCTGTGCAGACGTCAGGGCTGATTGTGTTGAAAGCCCATACTTTTGCTCAACATACGTCGATAATACCGTCAACTCGCTTGCATCCAGTGGCTGCTTTAGCGCCATCTGGAGTGACTCCAGCGTCGGAGTGTGTTGCTGACTTAACGCCTGACGAGCCTGTAACCAGGTGACCAGATGGTTAAACAGTTTCGCCGGAATCAACTCGCCATCTTTCACCCCTGAAAGTTCCAGCATCGATTGCCAAATCTGTTTGCTGGGTTCCCCTGTTGCCGCCGCGAGTTTGGTGACCAGTTGCTTGAGCGTATTGTGTTCCGCTGGTAATAAAGGTCGGTCGGTCGCCTGGCGCTGTTGCGGCTGCGGGATAACCATCTTCCCTTCCTGTAGTAGCGTCAGGACGGTTTTTAATTGCTCTGGTGAGAGTTGATTTAGCGGCGTCTGACCAAAGTTATGCCGGATATAATCCGTGACGGCCTGACGATTATTTCCCAGACGTAAATACTCCCCCAATTGGGCCAAAAGTTGGCGGACAGAATAACTTTTTTGCGCAGACAGCAAACGTTGCGCAAGGTTTTGTTCTGCTGCCGGGAAATGGCGTGAAAGCAAAGGTGAATCACCCGGCAGACCGATGTCGTGCTTTATATTGGCCCACAACTCTGCGCTCTGCTGTTGCGTCAGCGAAGTCACTTTGATCATCAAACTTTCCAACGCGGTACGTTGCAAGCTGGATAAAGGCTGATTGCCTGCGCCAGACGACAGGTTATCCCCCTGACCTGGTGGTTGCGCAGGAGGAGGGCCTGAAAGAGGTTGTATCATTACGTATCCTTATACCTGAAATCATCGCAAGTATGCCTGGCCGCGAGATTATGGCACACTTGTCCGGTTAACTCTCGTTCTCATACAGGTAGCACAAACGTGAAAATCCTTGTTGATGAAAATATGCCTTATGCCCGCGAATTATTTAGCCGTTTGGGTGAGGTGAAAGCGGTTCCGGGGCGTCCAATTCCAGTCGCAGAACTGGATGGCGCGGATGCGTTGATGGTGCGTTCGGTCACGAAAGTGAACGCGTCGCTGCTGACGGGGAAATCAGTAAAATTTGTTGGCACCGCCACTGCGGGGACCGACCATGTTGATGAGGCATGGTTGCAGCAGGCAGGGATCGGTTTTTCTGCCGCACCTGGCTGCAATGCGATTGCGGTAGTGGAATATGTTTTCTCGTCGTTGCTAATGCTTGCCGAACGCGATGGATTTTCACTGCATGACCGTACCGTGGGGATCGTGGGAGTTGGTAACGTTGGTCGTCGATTACAGGCGCGGCTGGAGGCGTTGGGAATTAAAACCTTGCTTTGCGATCCGCCACGCGCCGATCGTGGGGATGAGGGAGATTTCCGTTCTCTTGATGAGCTGGTTCAGCACGCGGATATTCTGACGTTCCATACACCACTCTTTAAAGATGGTCCGTACAAAACGCGGCATCTGGCGGATGAAAAACTGATCCGCAGCCTGAAGCCGGGGACGATTCTGATTAACGCTTGCCGTGGCGCAGTCGTCGATAATACCGCACTGCTGACCTGTCTGAATGAAGGCCAGAAGTTAAGCGTGGTGCTGGACGTCTGGGAGGGCGAGCCAGAACTCAACGTCGAGCTGCTGCAAAAAGTGGATATCGGCACGCCGCATATCGCGGGCTATACCCTCGAAGGTAAAGCGCGTGGCACCACGCAAGTGTTTGAGGCTTATAGCAAGTTTATTGGTCATGAACAGCACATCGCGCTGGATACCTTATTGCCAACACCAGAATTTGGCCGTATTACGCTGCATGGCTCGCTCGATCAGCCAACGCTAAAAAGGCTGGTGCATTTGGTGTATGATGTGCGCCGCGATGACGCACCGCTGCGTAAAGTCGCCGGGATACCGGGTGAGTTCGATAAACTGCGCAAAAATTACCTTGAACGCCGTGAATGGTCGTCTCTGTATGTGATTTGCGATGACGCCAACGCGGCGGCATTACTGTGTAAATTGGGTTTTAACGCCGTTCATCATCCGGCACGTTAATCTCTTCTTCATGCTCTCTGCTGTAATATCGGCAGGGAGTTTTGCTATTTCTGGAGTAAACCACCATGTCTGAAGGCTGGAACATTGCTGTCCTGGGCGCAACTGGCGCTGTGGGCGAAGCCCTGATTGAAACGCTGGCTGAACGTCAGTTCCCGGTTGGGGAAATTTATGCACTGGCACGTAACGAAAGCGCAGGTGAACATCTGCGTTTTGGTGGTAAGACAATCACCGTGCAGGATGCTGCCGATTTTGACTGGACGCAGGCGCAACTGGCGTTTTTTGTTGCAGGTAAAGAAGCTACCGCCGCCTGGGTTGAAGAAGCCACTAACGCGGGATGTCTGGTCATTGATAGCAGCGGCCTGTTTGCTCTCGAACCTGATGTTCCGCTGGTGGTGCCGGACGTGAATCCGTTTGTACTGGCGGACTACCGTAACCGTAACGTTATTGCTGTTCCTGATAGCCTGACCAGCCAGTTACTGGCTGCACTGAAACCGTTAATCGATCAGGGCGGTTTGTCGCGCATCAGCGTTACCAGCCTGATTTCTGCCTCCGCTCAGGGCAAAAAAGCGGTGGATGCATTAGCCGGGCAGAGCGCGAAATTGCTCAACGGTATTCCGATTGATGAAGATGATTTCTTTGGTCGTCAGTTGGCGTTTAATATGCTGCCCTTGCTACCGGATCGCGAAGGTAACGTACGCGAAGAGCGCCGTATTGTCGATGAAGTGCGCAAAATTATGCAGGACGAAGGGCTGATGATTTCGGCTAGTGTCGTTCAGGCACCGGTATTTTACGGTCATGCTCAGATGGTCAACTTCGAAGCATTACGTCCGCTGGCGGCAGAAGAAGCGCGTGATGCGTTTTCCCAAAGCGAAGATATTGTGCTTTCTGAAGAGAATGAATTCCCAACGCAGGTGGGCGATGCGTCTGGTTCTCCGCATCTTTCTGTCGGCTGTGTTCGTAATGACTATGGTATGCCAGAGCAAATCCAGTTCTGGTCGGTGGCCGACAACGTCCGTTTTGGGGGGGCACTGATGGCGGTGAAGATCGCTGAAAAACTGGTGCAGGAGTACCTGTACTAATGTCCGACCAGCAACAACCGCCAGTTTATAAAATTGCGCTGGGTATTGAGTACGACGGCAGCAGATATTACGGCTGGCAACGGCAGAATGAAGTCCGCAGTGTGCAGGAAAAGCTGGAAAAGGCGCTCTCGCAGGTAGCGAACGAACCCATCACCGTGTTCTGTGCCGGGCGAACCGACGCAGGGGTACACGGCACCGGGCAGGTAGTGCATTTTGAAACCACCGCGTTACGCAAAGACGCTGCGTGGACGTTAGGCGTAAATGCGAATTTACCTGGTGACATCGCCGTGCGTTGGGTTAAAGCTGTACCCGATGATTTTCACGCCCGATTTAGCGCTACGGCTCGCCGTTATCGCTACATCATCTACAATCATCGACTGCGTCCGGCGGTACTGAGTAAAGGTGTTACCCACTTTTACGAACCGCTGGATGCCGAACGGATGCATCGGGCGGCACAATGCCTGTTGGGCGAGAATGATTTCACCTCGTTCCGCGCGGTGCAGTGTCAGTCCCGAACGCCGTGGCGTAACGTTATGCATATCAACGTCACGCGTCACGGTCCCTATGTGGTGGTAGATATCAAAGCGAATGCCTTTGTACATCATATGGTGAGGAATATTGTCGGCAGCCTGATGGAAGTGGGTGCCCACAACCAGCCGGAGAGCTGGATAGCAGAGCTGTTGGCGGCTAAGGACAGGACGCTGGCGGCAGCAACGGCGAAAGCGGAAGGGTTGTATCTGGTCGCGGTGGATTACCCGGACAGATTCGATCTTCCAAAGCCGCCAATGGGCCCGCTCTTTCTGGCGGACTAATTTTAGTCGTACAAGGCATAGGCAAATATGGACCTGATTTATTTCCTCATCGATTTTATCCTGCACATTGACGTGCATTTGGCGGAACTGGTCGCGCAGTATGGCGTCTGGGTTTATGCCATTTTGTTTGTGATTTTGTTCTGTGAAACTGGTTTGGTAGTGACACCGTTTCTGCCGGGAGATTCGCTGCTGTTTGTTGCCGGGGCGCTGGCCTCGCTGGGAACTAACGATCTCAATGTCCATATGATGGTAGTACTGATGCTGGTTGCCGCGATTGTTGGCGATGCCGTTAACTACACTATTGGGCGGTTGTTCGGTGAGAAATTATTCAGCAATCCGAACTCGAAAATTTTCCGTCGCAGTTATCTCGACAAAACCCATCAGTTTTATGAGAAACATGGCGGCAAAACCATTATTCTCGCCCGTTTTGTGCCAATTGTCAGAACGTTCGCCCCGTTCGTTGCGGGGATGGGCCACATGTCATACCGTCATTTCGCCGCTTATAACGTGATCGGCGCGCTGTTGTGGGTTCTACTTTTTACCTACGCAGGCTATTTCTTCGGTACAATCCCAATGGTTCAGGATAACCTTAAGCTGCTGATCGTCGGGATTATTGTGGTTTCCATTCTGCCGGGCGTCATCGAAATTATCCGTCACAAACGCGCTGCGGCACGCGCCGCAAAATAAAAAGTAACTCCGCGGTTCGACCACTTTTTTATCCAAAGTTTCGGGCTGTTATGTTTTAATGTGCAACATTCATGGTCTGTTGGGGGCAAAAATGGCATTATGCGTCCCCAAAGATAAAGCTGGCATCGAACCAGGTTCAGACAGAAAGGTCCCTAATGAGCTGGATTGAACGAATTAAAAGCAACATTACTCCCACCCGCAAGGCGAGCATTCCTGAAGGCGTGTGGACTAAGTGTGATAGCTGCGGTCAGGTTTTATACCGTGCTGAGCTGGAACGTAATCTTGAGGTCTGTCCGAAGTGTGACCATCACATGCGTATGACGGCGCGTAATCGCCTGCATAGCCTGTTGGATGAAGGAAGCCTTGTGGAGCTGGGTAGCGAGCTTGAGCCGAAAGATGTGCTGAAGTTCCGTGACTCCAAAAAGTATAAAGACCGTCTGGCATCTGCACAGAAAGAAACCGGCGAAAAAGACGCGCTGGTAGTAATGAAAGGCACCTTGTATGGAATGCCGGTCGTTGCTGCGGCATTCGAATTTGCCTTTATGGGCGGTTCAATGGGATCTGTGGTGGGTGCGCGTTTCGTGCGTGCCGTTGAGCAGGCGCTGGAAGACAACTGCCCGCTGATCTGCTTCTCCGCTTCCGGTGGCGCACGTATGCAGGAAGCGCTAATGTCGCTGATGCAGATGGCGAAAACCTCTGCTGCGCTGGCGAAAATGCAGGAGCGCGGTCTGCCGTACATCTCCGTGCTGACTGACCCAACCATGGGCGGTGTTTCTGCGAGTTTCGCGATGCTGGGCGATCTCAACATTGCTGAACCGAAAGCGTTAATCGGTTTTGCCGGTCCGCGTGTTATTGAACAGACCGTTCGCGAAAAACTGCCGCCGGGATTCCAGCGCAGTGAGTTCCTGATCGAGAAAGGCGCGATCGACATGATTGTCCGCCGCCCGGAAATGCGCCTGAAACTGGCGAGCATCCTGGCGAAGCTGATGAATCTGCCAGCGCCGAATCCTGAAGCGCCACGCGAAGGCGAAGTGGTGCCACCAGCACCGGATCAGGAACCAGAGGCCTGATAACTGATAAGGGCAGGGCCGCTGGCTCTGCCCTTTTGCTATTATCCCCGTAATGAATCAGCGGATACCATGATTATCAAACGCACACCTCAAGCCGCGTCGCCTTTGGCTTCGTGGCTTTCTTATCTGGAAAACCTGCACAGTAAGACTATCGATCTCGGCCTTGAGCGCGTAAGCCAGGTGGCAGCGCGTCTCGGCGTTCTGAAACCAGCACCGTTTGTGTTTACTGTCGCGGGTACTAATGGCAAAGGCACAACCTGTCGCACGCTGGAGTCGATTCTGATGGCGGCAGGGTACAAAGTGGGGGTCTACAGTTCGCCGCATCTGGTGCGTTATACCGAGCGCGTTCGTGTGCAGGGTCAGGAATTACCGGAATCGGCTCATACAGCCTCTTTTGCTGAGATTGAATCGGTACGCGGTGATATTTCTCTGACCTATTTCGAATACGGTACGCTGTCGGCGTTGTGGCTGTTCAAACAGGCACAACTTGACGTGGTGATTCTGGAAGTCGGGCTGGGCGGTCGTCTGGATGCCACCAATATTGTTGATGCTGATGTCGCGGTAGTGACCAGCATTGCGCTTGATCATACCGACTGGCTGGGGCCAGATCGCGAAAGCATTGGTCGCGAGAAAGCGGGGATCTTCCGCAGTGAAAAACCGGCGATTGTCGGTGAACCGGAAATGCCGTACACCATTGCCGATGTGGCGCAGGAAAAAGGTGCATTGCTGCAACGTCGCGGTGTTGAGTGGAATTATTCTGTCACAGACCATGACTGGTCGTTTACCGATGCTCACGGTACGCTAGAAAACCTGCCGTTGCCGCTTGTCCCACAACCAAATGCCGCAACGGCGCTGGCAGCACTTCGCGCCAGCGGCCTGGAGGTCAGTGAACAGGCAATTCGCGAGGGCATTGCCAGTGCAATTTTACCGGGACGTTTCCAGATTGTGAGTGAGTTGCCACGCGTCATTTTTGATGTCGCCCATAATCCACATGCGGCAGAATATCTCACCGGACGTATGCAAGCGTTACCGAAAAGCGGGCGCGTGCTGGCGGTTATCGGTATGCTACATGATAAAGATATTGCCGGAACTCTGGCCTGGTTGAAAAGCGTAGTTGATGACTGGTATTGTGCGCCACTGGAAGGGCCACGCGGTGCTACAGCAGAGCAACTGCTGGAACATCTGGGTAATGGCAAACCATTTGACAGCGTTGCGCAGGCATGGGATGCCGCGATGGCGGACGCTAAACCGGAAGATACCGTGCTGGTGTGTGGTTCATTCCATACGGTCGCACATGTCATGGAAGTGATTGACGCGAGGAGAAGCGGTGGCGAGTAAGTTTCAGAATCGGTTAGTTGGCACAATAGTGCTGGTGGCGCTGGGGGTGATTGTGCTTCCAGGGCTGCTCGATGGGCAGAAAAAACATTATCAGGATGAGTTCGCAGCGATCCCGCTGGTGCCGAAAGCTGGCGATCGTGACGAGCCTGATATGATGCCAGCCGCCACTCAGGCGTTGCCGACACAGCCGCCAGAAGGCGCGGCAGAAGAGGTGCGGGCAGGCGATGCCGCAGCGCCTTCGCTCGATCCGACAACCATTGCGGCCAACAATACCGTGTTTGAACCGGAGCCTGCACCGGTCGCTCCACCGAAACCGAAACCGGTGGATCCGCCTAAGCCGAAGGTTGAAGTGCCGCCCCCGCCGAAGCCAGAACCGAAGCCGGTTGTTGAAGAAAAAGCGGCACCGACGGGTAAAGCGTATGTAGTGCAACTGGGCGCGCTGAAAAATGCCGATAAAGTGAATGAGATTGTTGCTAAGCTGCGTGGCGCGGGATATCGCGTTTATACGTCGCCGTCGACGCCAGTGCAGGGTAAAATCACCCGCATTCTGGTTGGGCCGGATGCTTCTAAAGAGAAGCTGAAAGGTTCGCTGGGTGAGTTGAGGCAGCTTTCTGGCTTGAGCGGCGTGGTGATGGGCTATACGCCGAATTAATACGGTTTGCCTGATGCGACGCTAACGCGTCTTATCAGGTCTACGCGGGAGCATAACCCCAGGTCGGATAAGGCGTTCACGCCGCATCCGACACGTATAGCCGGTGCCGCAAAGGCACAAAAAGTCGATGGCGTTGAATATTTTTTCAGCGCCATTTTTATTGATGCGCGGGAAGGAAATCCCTACGCAAACGTTTTCTTTTTCTGTTAGAATGCGCCCCGAACAGGATGACAGGGCGTAAAATCGTGGGACACATATGGTCTGGATTGATTACGCCATAATCGCGGTGATTGCTTTTTCTTCTCTGGTTAGCCTGATCCGCGGCTTTGTTCGTGAAGCATTATCGCTGGTGACATGGGGTTGTGCGTTCTTTGTCGCCAGTCATTACTACACTTACCTGTCAGCCTGGTTTACGGGCTTTGAAGACGAACTGGTTCGAAATGGGATTGCCATCGCGGTACTGTTTATCGCTACGCTTATCGTTGGCGCTATCGTGAACTTCGTGATAGGTCAGTTGGTGGAGAAAACGGGGTTGTCAGGCACCGATCGGGTGCTGGGCGTCTGTTTCGGTGCGTTGCGCGGCGTATTGATTGTTGCCGCTATTCTTTTCTTTCTCGACTCCTTTACCGGAGTGTCGAAAAGCGAAGACTGGAGCAAATCACAGCTGATCCCACAGTTCAGTTTTATCATCAGATGGTTTTTTGATTATCTGCAAAGCTCGTCAAGTTTCTTGCCCAGAGCGTAAGTGCTCTGAGATGTGGCTTAACGAGGAAAAAGACGTATGTGCGGTATTGTCGGTATCGCCGGTGTTATGCCGGTTAACCAGTCGATTTATGATGCCTTAACGGTGCTTCAGCATCGCGGTCAGGATGCCGCAGGCATCATCACCATTGATGCCAATAACTGCTTTCGTTTGCGTAAAGCGAACGGTCTGGTGAGCGATATATTTGAAGCTCGCCACATGCAGCGTTTGCAGGGCAATATGGGCATTGGTCATGTGCGTTACCCTACGGCTGGCAGCTCCAGCGCTTCTGAAGCGCAGCCGTTTTACGTTAACTCTCCATATGGCATCACGCTTGCCCATAATGGCAATCTGACTAACGCTCACGAGTTGCGTAAAAAGTTGTTTGAAGAAAAACGCCGCCACATCAACACCACTTCTGACTCGGAAATTTTGCTTAATATCTTCGCCAGCGAACTGGATAACTTCCGCCACTATCCGCTGGAAGCCGATAACATTTTCGCCGCCATTGCCGCCACTAACCGTCTGATCCGTGGCGCATATGCCTGTGTGGCGATGATTATCGGCCACGGTATGGTTGCTTTCCGCGATCCTAACGGCATTCGTCCGCTGGTGTTGGGAAAACGCGATGTTGATGACAATCGCACAGAATATATGGTTGCCTCTGAAAGCGTTGCGCTCGATACCCTGGGCTTTGAGTTCCTGCGTGACGTCGCACCGGGCGAAGCGATTTACATCACTGAAGAAGGGCAGTTGTTTACCCGTCAGTGTGCCGACAATCCGGTCAGCAATCCGTGCCTGTTCGAGTATGTTTACTTTGCCCGCCCGGATTCGTTCATCGACAAAATTTCCGTTTATAGCGCCCGCGTTAATATGGGCACCAAGCTTGGCGAAAAAATTGCCCGTGAATGGGAAGATCTGGATATTGACGTGGTGATCCCGATTCCGGAAACCTCCTGCGATATCGCACTGGAAATCGCTCGCATTCTGGGTAAACCGTACCGCCAGGGCTTCGTGAAAAACCGCTACGTTGGCCGTACCTTTATCATGCCGGGCCAGCAACTGCGCCGTAAGTCTGTTCGTCGTAAACTGAACGCCAACCGCGCTGAGTTCCGCGATAAAAACGTTCTGCTGGTCGATGACTCCATCGTCCGCGGCACCACCTCTGAGCAGATTATCGAGATGGCGCGTGAAGCCGGAGCGAAGAAAGTGTATCTCGCCTCTGCCGCGCCGGAAATTCGTTTCCCGAACGTTTATGGTATTGATATGCCGAGCGCCACGGAACTGATCGCACACGGTCGTGAAGTGGATGAAATCCGCCAGATCATCGGTGCTGATGGGCTTATCTTCCAGGATCTAAACGATCTGATCGAAGCCGTTCGCGCTGAAAATCCGGATATTCAGCAGTTCGAATGCTCGGTGTTTAATGGCGTCTATGTCACCAAAGACGTTGATCAAGGCTACCTCGATTTCCTCGATACTTTACGTAATGACGACGCTAAAGCAGTGCAACGTCAGAACGAAGTTGAAAACCTGGAAATGCATAACGAAGGATAATACCTTCGTTCAGGGTGCCGGTCTGGCACCCTGACTTGCAACTCCCGCCGAAATCCTGCAAAGTCTGCCTGCAAGTCTGACAGGGCAATTATCTATGAAACGACTCATTGTAGGCATCAGCGGTGCCAGCGGCGCGATTTATGGCGTACGTTTATTACAGGTTCTGCGTGATGTCGCAGATGTTGAAACGCATCTGGTGATGAGCCAGGCAGCGCGCCAGACTTTATCCCTCGAAACGGATTTTTCCCTGCGCGAAGTTCAGGCATTAGCCGATGTCACCCATGATGCGCGCGATATTGCCGCCAGCATCTCTTCCGGGTCTTTCCAGACGTTGGGGATGGTGATTTTACCCTGTTCAATCAAAACCCTTTCCGGCATTGTCCATAGCTATACCGATGGTTTACTGACCCGAGCAGCAGATGTGGTACTGAAAGAGCGTCGCCCACTGGTGCTCTGCGTGCGTGAAACGCCGCTGCACTTAGGACACTTGCGTTTAATGACTCAGGCTGCGGAAATTGGTGCGGTAATTATGCCTCCCGTTCCGGCGTTTTATCATCGTCCGCAATCGCTTGATGATGTGATAAATCAAACGGTTAACCGTGTACTTGATCAGTTTACGATAACCCTTCCCGAAGATCTCTTTGCCCGCTGGCAGGGCGCATAACTTTGCTGTTGCCCTGTTTCGGGGCAATTTTGCAACCGTGATCAAATCCTCGACATTTTGTTCCTGCCATTGAATCGAAACGCTGCGATTCAACCGGCATACCTGCTATCTTCAACTTTAGGACAATAATGCAACGTCTTATTAACATATTTAACGTTGGATGTTTGAGCTGTTGTCAAGATGGCATAAGACCTGCATGAACGAGCCTGCAAACACACAACACAACACAATACACAACATAAAAAAGCCATTTCACTTGAGGGTTATGTATGAAGAAGTCGATTCTTGCTCTGTCTTTGTTAGTCGGTCTGTCCGCAGCAGCTTCCAGCTCTGCGGCACTGCCGGAGACGGTACGTATCGGAACGGATACCACCTATGCGCCGTTCTCATCGAAAGATGCCAAAGGTGACTTTGTTGGCTTTGATATCGATCTGGGTAACGAGATGTGCAAACGCATGCAGGTTAAATGTA
This sequence comes from Escherichia sp. TW09308, assembly GCF_000208565.1. Classification (NCBI taxonomy): domain Bacteria; kingdom Pseudomonadati; phylum Pseudomonadota; class Gammaproteobacteria; order Enterobacterales; family Enterobacteriaceae; genus Escherichia; species Escherichia sp. TW09308. Next base: position 1,273,526 of record NZ_AEME01000001.1, read on the forward strand.
CCTGGGTTGCCAGTGACTTTGATGCGCTGATCCCGTCACTGAAAGCGAAAAAAATCGATGCCATTATTTCATCGCTCTCTATTACTGATAAACGTCAGCAGGAGATTGCCTTCTCCGACAAGCTGTATGCCGCGGATTCTCGTTTGATTGCAGCTAAAGGTTCACCGATCCAACCAACGCTGGATTCGCTGAAAGGTAAACATGTCGGTGTGCTGCAAGGCTCCACCCAGGAAGCGTACGCCAATGACAACTGGCGCAGTAAAGGCGTCGATGTGGTGGCCTATGCTAACCAGGATTTGGTCTATTCCGATCTGGATGCAGGTCGTCTGGATGCCGCTCTGCAGGATGAAGTCGCTGCCAGCGAAGGTTTCCTCAAGCAACCCGCCGGTAAAGAGTTCGCCTTTGCTGGTTCATCAGTGAAAGACAAAAAATACTTCGGTGATGGTACAGGTGTAGGGCTACGTAAAGATGATGCCGAACTGAAAGCCGCCTTTGATAAGGCGCTTGGCGAACTGCGTCAGGATGGCACTTACGACAAGATGGCGAAAAAGTATTTCGACTTTAATGTCTATGGTGGCTGATACGTCGCAGGGAAGTAGCGCCTGATGGGGAATCATCATGGTGCATTCCAGGTTTGTTGCACTATCGTGGTGCATTAAAATGCATACTTAAGCAATTTTAATGAAAAATAATACGACTAACTGGCCTGGATATTTTGCCTTGTTGGTCAATTTTATGGCACGATAACTGTAACAAACCTGTAAATATTCCCTATAAAAAGACTGTCAGTTGAGGACATTATGAAAAAACTGGTGCTATCGCTCTCTCTGGTTCTGGCCTTCTCCAGCGCAACCGCTGCGTTTGCTGCTATTCCGCAAAATATCCGTATCGGCACCGATCCAACCTATGCACCATTTGAATCAAAAAATTCACAAGGCGAACTGGTTGGCTTTGATATTGATCTGGCGAAGGAGTTGTGCAAACGCATCAATACGCAATGTACCTTTGTTGAGAATCCGCTGGATGCGTTAATTCCGTCATTAAAAGCGAAGAAGATTGACGCCATCATGTCATCACTTTCCATCACGGAAAAACGTCAGCAGGAAATTGCCTTCACCGACAAACTGTATGCTGCCGATTCTCGTCTGGTGGTGGCGAAAAATTCTGACATCCAGCCGACAGTAGAATCGCTGAAAGGCAAGCGGGTAGGGGTATTGCAGGGCACCACCCAGGAGACATTTGGTAACGAACACTGGGCTCCCAAAGGCATTGAAATCGTCTCTTATCAGGGGCAGGACAATATTTACTCAGACCTGACTGCCGGACGTATTGATGCCGCGTTCCAGGATGAAGTTGCCGCCAGTGAAGGTTTCCTCAAACAGCCAGTCGGTAAAGATTACAAATTCGGTGGTCCGTCTGTTAAAGATGAAAAACTGTTTGGCGTAGGCACCGGCATGGGGCTGCGTAAAGAAGATAACGAACTGCGCGAGGCACTGAACAAAGCCTTTGCTGAAATGCGCGCTGACGGTACTTACGAGAAATTAGCGAAAAAGTACTTCGATTTTGATGTTTATGGTGGCTAATCGCCATCGGTGAAAGAAAGCCCGCTCCCTTCGAGGCACCGGAGGGAGATAAGAGGCGGTAAATTCACCACACACAACAGGACAGGCAGCATGTTGTATGGGTTTTCAGGTGTAATTTTACAGGGGGCGCTCGTCACGCTGGAGCTGGCTATCAGCTCTGTAGTGCTCGCTGTAATTATCGGTCTTATTGGCGCTGGCGGTAAGCTTTCGCAAAATCGGTTATCGGGACTGATTTTCGAAGGCTATACCACGCTGATACGCGGTGTGCCGGATTTAGTGTTAATGCTGCTGATATTCTACGGTTTGCAGATCGCGCTAAACACGGTGACGGAGGCGATGGGCGTCGGACAGATTGATATCGACCCGATGGTCGCCGGTATTATAACCCTGGGGTTTATCTACGGCGCTTACTTCACCGAAACGTTCCGCGGCGCGTTTATGGCGGTGCCGAAAGGGCATATTGAGGCGGCAACAGCATTCGGCTTTACCCGTGGGCAAGTGTTTCGGAGGATTATGTTCCCGGCGATGATGCGTTACGCCCTACCGGGGATTGGCAACAACTGGCAGGTCATTCTTAAATCAACGGCTCTCGTTTCGTTACTCGGACTGGAAGATGTGGTGAAAGCCACTCAACTGGCAGGCAAAAGTACCTGGGAACCATTCTATTTCGCCATCGTCTGTGGCGTGATTTATCTGGTTTTTACCACCGTTTCCAATGGTGTGCTGCTGTTCCTTGAGCGCCGCTACTCCGTGGGTGTGAAGAGGGCTGACCTGTGATCGAAATCTTACATGAATACTGGAAACCGCTGCTGTGGACTGACGGTTATCGCTTTACCGGTGTGGCGATCACTCTCTGGTTGCTGATTCTGTCGGTGGTGATGGGGGGGATTCTGGCGCTGTTTCTGGCGATTGGGCGCGTCTCAAGTAATAAATACATTCAGTTTCCCATCTGGTTATTTACTTATATTTTTCGCGGTACGCCGCTGTATGTTCAGTTGCTGGTGTTCTATTCCGGCATGTACACGCTGGAGATTGTTAAAGGCACCGAGTTCCTTAACGCCTTTTTCCGCAGTGGCCTGAACTGTACCGTGCTGGCATTGACGCTCAACACCTGTGCTTACACCACTGAGATTTTTGCCGGGGCGATCCGGTCGGTGCCGCATGGGGAAATTGAAGCTGCCAGAGCCTATGGTTTCTCAACCTTTAAAATGTATCGCTGCATTATTTTGCCGTCGGCACTGCGTATTGCATTACCGGCCTACAGCAACGAAGTGATTCTGATGCTGCACTCTACTGCGCTGGCGTTTACTGCCACGGTGCCGGATCTGCTGAAAATTGCCCGCGATATCAACGCCGCCACGTATCAACCTTTTACTGCCTTTGGCATTGCCGCGGTGCTCTATTTAATCATCTCTTATGTCCTGATCAGTCTCTTTCGCAAAGCGGAAAAACGCTGGTTGCAGCATGTGAAACCTTCTTCAACGCACTGAGAATACGATGTCCGAGAATAAATTAAACGTTATCGATTTGCACAAACGCTACGGCGAACACGAAGTGCTGAAAGGCGTTTCACTGCAAGCGAACGCCGGGGATGTGATCAGTATCATCGGATCGTCGGGATCGGGGAAAAGTACCTTTCTGCGCTGTATTAACTTCCTCGAAAAACCGAGCGAAGGCGCGATCGTGGTTAACGGGCAGAACATCAATCTGGTGCGCGATAAAGACGGCCAACTCAAAGTTGCCGATAAAAATCAGCTACGTTTACTGCGCACGCGCCTGACGATGGTGTTTCAGCACTTCAATCTCTGGAGCCATATGACGGTGCTGGAAAACGTCATGGAAGCGCCGATTCAGGTGTTGGGGCTGAGCAAGCAGGAAGCACGCGAGCGGGCAGTGAAATATCTGGCGAAAGTTGGCATAGACGAACGTGCGCAGGGGAAATACCCGGTGCATCTTTCCGGTGGTCAGCAACAGCGTGTTTCCATTGCACGGGCGCTGGCAATGGAACCGGAAGTTTTGCTGTTTGATGAACCTACCTCAGCGCTCGATCCAGAGCTGGTAGGCGAAGTTCTGCGCATTATGCAGCAACTGGCGGAAGAGGGGAAAACCATGGTGGTGGTGACTCATGAAATGGGCTTTGCTCGCCATGTCTCTACCCACGTCATTTTTCTCCATCAGGGGAAAATAGAAGAAGAGGGGACGCCGGAACAGTTATTTGGCAACCCGCAAAGCCCGCGTCTGCAACAGTTCCTTAAAGGATCACTGAAATAATTGCCTCTCCGGCGGCTAATGCCGCCAGAGTATTTTCAAGGCTAATTTGCGAGTTAGCTTCCATTGAAATGTATATATTTCAGCCTACTTAAAATACTTCTGAATTCGTTGTCCAAATATAAAAACTGCCTACTGCATTGGTTATAAAGGGTAGTTATTGTCTCGTCCTCTTAAATTTGATGGGTGACGGAACGCCATGACAATATCGACCACTTCCACGCCGCATGATGCGGTATTTAAATCCTTTTTACGCCATCCAGATACAGCACGAGATTTTATTGATATTCATCTTCCAGCACCGCTGCGCAATCTGTGTGATTTAACAACGTTAAAACTGGAACCAAACAGTTTTATTGATGAAAACCTGCGACAATATTACTCCGACGTCTTGTGGTCAGTGAAAACACAGGAGGGGATGGGGTATATTTATGTCGTCATTGAACACCAAAGTAAGGCGGAAGAATTAATGGCTTTTCGCATGATGCGTTATTCCATCGCGGCGATGCAAAACCATCTGGATGCGGGCTATAAAGAACTTCCTTTGGTGATCCCAATGCTGTTTTATCATGGTTGCAGAAGTCCTTATCCTTATTCTCTCTGCTGGCTTGATGAATTTGCAGAACCTGCGATTGCCCGCAAAATTTACTCATCGGCTTTTCCGTTGGTAGATATTACTGTAGTGCCGGATGACGAGATTATGCAACACCGTAAAATGGCATTGCTGGAGTTAATTCAGAAACATATTCGCCAGCGCGACTTATTGGGGTTAGTGGAGCAAATAGTTTCTCTTTTAGTTACAGGGAACACTAATGACAGGCAGCTACAAGCACTGTTTAATTACGTTTTACAAACGGGGGATGCCCAGCGGTTCCGTACATTTATAGGTGAGATAGCGGAACGAGCACCGCAAGAAAAGGAGAAACTGATGACTATTGCTGACAGATTACGTGAAGAGGGCGCAATGCAGGGCAAACATGAAGAAGCTCTGCGTATTGCTCAGGAGATGCTGGAGAGAGGTTTAGACAGAGAGTTAGTTCTGATGGTAACCCGACTTTCGCCAGATGAGCTTCTGGCGCAAAGTCACTGATCCAGTAAACCCCGAGGCTACCTGGCGGATGTTCGCGGCAAAGCGTATCAGCGAACAACATCCGCCAGCGCTTCGTCTAAATCGTACCAGCGAAAAGCGAACCCCGCTTCTTCCAGCCTTTTTGGCAGCGCACGTTGTCCGCCCAATACCAGAACCGATGATTCCCCCATCAGCAAGCGAATGGCTGCGGCAGGGACGCGCATAATCGCCGGGCGATGCAGTGCATGGCCTAGCGCGTGGGCAAATTGTTCATTGTGTACCGGATATGGCGAAACCATATTAAATGGTCCCCGCAGATCGTTATCCAGCAGCCAGAGAATACCGTTAACCATATCATCAATATGAATCCAGGGCAGATACTGCCGACCGGAGCCAATCGGACCTCCCAGACCAAGGCGAAACGGTGGCAGCATTTTGCTGAGGATACCGCCATCTGGTGCCAGCACCACACCGGTTCGTAGCAGGCATACTCGTGTTTTGTCACTTTGTGCCCGACAAGCTATTTCTTCCCAGCGGGCACAGAGTTTATGGGTAAATTCGTTATGCGGCGGTTCTTCTTCGGTGACCACCACTTCACCTAAATCGCCATAATATCCCGCCGCCGAGCCTGAAATAAGCACTGACGGCGGCGAGTCACTGGCGTTAATCAAATCCACCAGTTTTTGCGTGATATTCCAGCGACTTTGACAGAGGAGATCTTTTTGCTCGTGAGTCCAGCGTTTATCAGCAATGGGTTCACCAGCCAGGTTGACCACCACATCCACGCCGTTGAGATTGCGTTGATCGGCAAGCCCTTGCCATAGTGTCACCTGAGGGCCGAGGACGGAGCTGGCTTTCTGCGGAGTACGCGTCACCACCGTGACCAGATGCCCCAAATCCAGCAAACGAGGGATTAAATGACGACCAATTAATCCCGTCCCTCCGGTGATCACTATATTCATGCAGCCTCCCGATATGGCGGTTAACGCTGCCAGCTCAAGGTCATTGATACCGAATCGGCGTAGCGCAGCGCGTGAAGTTTATCGATCTCCACTTCAGCATACGTCACCCAGTGATGTTCACGTGCGATATCGAGCACATCCTGAGTTAATTTTTCCAGCAAAGAGAAACGGTTATTCTCTACATGCTGAATGATGTTTTTAGTAATGGTGCGATAATTCAGCGCGTCGTTAATATCTTCGCTGGTGCGCGCTTTATCGGGCGGGGTAGTGGATCGTAACGTTGATAACAATATCCTGACGGTTGTTAATCTCTTCGTCTTTAATTCCGATAAACGTACGTAAACGAAGGTTCTTTATACGAATAATAGCGGCAGGTTGTGCCATTGCAGGTTCTCCGTTGTTTTATTTAGGATTAAATAATACACGAGAACCCGGTTCTGTTAACTATTCGAAATCTCATCATTTACTTGCGCTTTTAGCAGCGCCTGCCCGGTAGCAGGACGCGAACGGATTCGCTCATACCAGTTTTTTACTGCCGGATACATCGCGAGGTCAATGCGCTGGCGAGCCCAGGCATTGACCCACGGCCAGCAGGCAATATCTGCAATGCTGTAGTTTTCTCCGCCCAACCAGGGGGAGTTTTCCAACCGCTTATTCAGTACGTGATAGAGACGTTGGGTTTCAACCTGATAACGTTCAATTGCGTAAGGAATGCTTTGTGGTGCAGCGTGGTTAAAATGATGATTTTGCCCGAGCATCGGCCCCAGGCCGCCAACCTGCCAGAATAACCACTGTAATGTGGCGGCGCGTTCACGCGGTTCATGGCTCAAAAAGAGTCCTGTTTTCTCTGCCAGATACAACAAAATAGCCCCCGACTCAAACATGCTTAATGGTTTGCCGCCGTCAATTGGGGAGTGATCGACAATTGCCGGAATTTTATTGTTCGGTGAAATGCGCAAAAACTCCGGGCGAAACTGACTGCCTTTACCGAGGTCAACTTTGATTAAGCGATAATCCAGCCTTGCCTCTTCGAGAAACAACGTGATTTTGTGACCATTCGGTGTGGGGGCGAAATAGAGATCGATCATCGCAGCTCCGGTTATCTAATAATCTGAACATCTCAAGTATAGAAACCGTGGCGACTTGTGTGAGTTTTCATCACGTAACGGTGACAAAAAGGCTCTATAGTTTGATAGCAAGCCCATTTATCGCTGAGGACATAATGAGTAAACCCGCTATCACGCTTTGGTCAGATGCCCATTTTTTCTCCCCTTATGTGTTATCCGCCTGGGTGGCGTTGCAGGAAAAAGGTCTGCCTTTTCATATGAAGACCATCGACCTCGACAGCGGTGAACATTTGCAGCCGACGTGGCAAGGTTATGGGCAGACACGGCGCGTGCCGTTGTTACAAATTGATGATTTTGAGTTGAGTGAATCCTCTGCCATTGCAGAATATCTGGAGGACTGTTTTGCGCCGCCGACCTGGGAGCGTATTTATCCGCTTGATTTACAACACCGGGCGCGGGCACGGCAGATTCAGGCCTGGCTACGCAGCGATCTGATGCCCATCCGCGAAGAACGTTCTACGGATGTCGTTTTTGCCGGTGCGAAGAAAGCGCCACTATCGGCAATGGGAAAAGCCAGCGCGGAGAAACTGTTCGCGATGGCAGAACATTTACTGGCGCATGGTCAGCCGAATCTGTTTGGCGAATGGTGTATTGCGGATACTGATTTAGCGTTAATGATTAATCGTCTGGTACTACATGGTGATGAGGTGTCGGAACGTCTGGTGGATTATGCGGCATTCCAGTGGCAGCGGGCTTCAGTTCAGCGTTTTATTGCACTTTCAGCAAAGCAATCTGGCTGATAGCAACGACAGAATCCAGTATCATAGCTTACGTTTTTTCGACGAGGAGTGAGTGATGAAACTGATGTTTGCATCGGACATTCATGGGTCGTTACCGGCGACGGAACGTGTTCTGGATTTATTTGCCCAAAGCGGTGCCCAGTGGTTGGTGATTCTCGGAGACGTGCTGAATCATGGTCCGCGAAACGCCCTGCCTGAAGGGTATGCGCCAGCCAAAGTAGCCGAACGGCTGAATGAGATGGCGCATAACATTATCGCCGTGCGCGGCAACTGCGACAGCGAAGTGGACCAAATGCTACTGCATTTCCCGATAACCGCGCCGTGGCAACAGGTGTTACTGGAAAAACAACGTCTGTTTTTGACGCATGGCCATCTGTTTGGCCCGGATAATCTGCCTGCTTTAAACCAGAACGACGTGCTGGTGTATGGTCATACCCATCTACCAGTAGCGGAAAAGCGGGGGGATATTTTCCACTTTAACCCCGGTTCGGTAAGCATTCCGAAAGGCGGCTATCCGGCGAGTTATGGCACGCTGGATGATGACGTACTAAGCGTAATCGCACTCAATGATCAAAGTATCATTGCGCAGGTCGCGATTAATCCGTAATTTACCCCACAACTCAAAATGCGCCGTAAGAGCGCCAGAAAAAGAAGGTTTCCTGATAATGGAACAGCGTCGTTTGGCAAGTACTGAATGGGTGGATATTGTCAATGAAGAGAACGAAGTCATTGCACAAGCCAGCCGGGAACAAATGCGGGCACAGTGTCTGCGCCATCGTGCAACTTACATCGTTGTGCATGATGGTATGGGCAAAATTCTTGTGCAGCGTCGTACCGAGACAAAAGACTTTTTACCCGGCATGTTAGATGCGACCGCAGGTGGCGTGGTCCAGGCCGATGAACAACTGCTGGAATCCGCACGTCGCGAGGCGGAAGAAGAGTTGGGCATTGCCGGAGTCCCCTTTGCCGAGCACGGGCAGTTCTATTTCGAAGATAAAAATTGCCGTGTCTGGGGCGCGTTATTCAGTTGTGTCTCCCACGGTCCTTTCGCTCTCCAGGAAGATGAAGTCAGTGAGGTTTGCTGGCTGACGCCGGAAGAAATTACCGCACGTTGCGATGAGTTCACACCTGACTCGCTGAAAGCCCTGGCATTGTGGATGAAGCGCAATGCCAGGAATGAAGTAGAAACGAAAGAAGATCCAGAAGAGGCTTAATAAGTTTCAGCAGCTTTCACGTAAACACAAACTGGGAGCGATGAGTACCTGATCGCTCCAGTTACCTTCTCTAATTCGTTCCAGCAAAGCCTTTCCTGCCTCCAGACCAATTTTCCTGTGAGGAACGGCCATTGTTGTTAATGGTGGTTGGCAAACTTTACTAACGTCACTGTCACCAAATCCCACTACGGCGAGATCGTCTGGTACTTTGATGCGTCTTCGTTGACATTCATACAGAACACCGCAGGCCAACTCATCTGACACACATACCAGGGCATCCAGTTCCGGCCATGCGAGTAAAAATTCCGGTAATTGTGATGCTCCGGTGGAAAAAACCGGTGGCAGAGCAGCGTTAATAACACGGTTGGGAGACATATGATGGCGTAACATAGCTTTATACCATCCCTGTAAATGCTGCTGAAAGATCCACTGTTCCTGGTTGGCGCATAGCAAACCGATATTCTGATAACCACGTTGTACCAGCATATCCGTCAGTTCAAACATTGCTGCGACATTATCAATGCCAATGTTCATATCAATCGGATCGGTACGAATGGCACCGATTTCCATAACGGGAATCGAGGCATTTTTGAGCCAGTTACGCACGGTATTATTATGCTCAACACTGAGCAAAATCGCTGCGGCGATATTAGAAGCCAGCAGAGTTTCCAGCAGTTTTTCTTCTTGCTCCAGACGATGGCGTGACTCAGCCAGGATTATCTGATATCCCGCTGGTTGTAGTACATGTTGCAGCCCGGCAAACATTTCCGTGCATCCTGCTTCAGCCAGGTTTGGTACGACCATTGCAATCGTGTGCGAAGATGCCGATGCCAGCGCGCTTGCAGTGAGGTTGGGCATGTACCCTAATTCATTAACTGCGGCTTCAATCTTCTCCCGCAGTTTATCGGAAACTTGTTCGGGAGTGCGTAACGCTCTGGATACAGTCATTGTGCCAACTCCTGCGAGTTGCGCGACATCGGCGATAGTGACTTTACCAGTACTACGACGTTTTCGGGTTATTGCCATACAAAATCCTGCTCAGCGACTACATATGGAGATCTTTTTTTACTTATCATCAACGGCTTCCTGTTGGTAGCAGAGTATACCCCTTAATTTCTGGTAGAAGTTTGGATTTCATCAGTGAAATCCGTTTTGATAGCGCTATCACAAATATGAATGATACATACTGATAGCGCTATCTTTGTGAGATTGATCTCAGATATGCCGCCGTTGCTTGCTTAAAGTCTGCTCATTGACACGGAAAATGAGGAGGACAAGTGCTTAATACCTGGCTTTCTGATTCAACAATCGCATTACGAAAGAATGTCACAACCTGGCAGCAAGCATTAGATATTTGTGCCAGACCGTTACTGGAGGCGGAGATAATTACGACGGATTATCTCAGTGCGATAAAAACACAACATGAAAAACTGGGGCCTTATTATGTCCTGGCGCCTGGGCTGGCAATGCCCCATGCCCGACCAGAAGAAGGTGCAAAAGGATTGGGGTTATCATTATTAAAACTCGAAGAAGGTGTCAGTTTTAATGCAGAGGAATTTGATCCTGTAGATGTCATCATTTTACTTGCCGCACCAGATAAACACAGCCATATCGAAATGATATCTGCACTGGCTGAGTTATTCTCCAGTGAGAAGGATTTACAGGAATTGCATCAGGCTCGCAACCTGGAGGAAATAAAAACGATAATTTCACGATTCTAATCACATTCAAAATTCAGTCTTGTCACAACATTACGCCGTTGCGTGATGAGAACTTCTACAACTTAACATGGTGAATATAATGAAAATTATGGCTATTTGTGGCTCAGGGCTTGGTAGTAGTTTTATGGTCGAAATGAATATTAAAAAAGTTCTGAAAAAAATGGAGATAGAAGCGGAAGTGGAACATTCCGATCTCTCATCAGCAACGCCAGGGGCTGCCGATTTATTTGTGATGGCTAAAGATATTGCCGCCAGTGCCAGCGTACCGGAAAGTCAGTTGGTGGTTATCAACAACATCATTGATATTAATGAACTTGAAACGCAACTGCGTAACTGGTTCGCAAAACAATAACCTTAATTGAAGCGAGGTGGATATGTTTATCCTTGAAACGCTGAATTTTGTTGTTGATATACTCAAAGTACCCTCGGTACTGGTCGGCTTGATTGCCTTAATCGGTCTGGTTGCTCAGAAAAAAGCATTTTCAGATGTTGTTAAAGGCACAATTAAAACCATTCTCGGATTTATTGTTCTGGGCGGTGGTGCCACTGTTCTGGTTGGTTCTTTAAATCCGCTGGGTAGTATGTTTGAACATGCCTTTAATATTCAGGGTATCATTCCGAATAATGAGGCTATTGTTTCTATTGCGTTGGAAAAATATGGCGCGTCGACGGCGCTTATTATGGCATTTGGTATGGTAGCGAATATTATTGTTGCCCGCTTTACCCGCCTGAAATATATTTTTCTGACCGGACACCACACATTTTATATGGCCTGCATGATTGGTGTGATTCTGACAGTGGCTGGTTTTGAAGGTATATCACTGGTATTTACCGGTTCTCTTATTCTGGGATTAGTGATGGCGTTTTTCCCTGCATTAGCACAACGTTACATGAGGCGTATTACCGGGAATGATGAAATCGCTTTTGGTCACTTTGGTACTTTGGGGTATGTACTCTCTGGCTGGATTGGCAGCATGTGCGGTAAAGGTTCGCGTTCCACCGAAGAGATGAATTTGCCCAAAAATCTGAGCTTCCTGCGCGATAGCTCCATCTCTATTTCCCTTACGATGATGGTGATTTATCTGATCATGGCGATCAGTGCGGGGCGCGAGTACGTTGAAAGCCAGTTTAGTGGCGGTCAAAACTACCTTGTCTACGCCATTATTATGGCCATCACCTTCGCCGCAGGCGTATTTATCATTCTGCAAGGTGTGCGTTTAATCCTTGCTGAAATTGTTCCGGCATTTACCGGATTTTCAGAAAAGCTGGTGCCGAATGCGCGTCCCGCCCTCGATTGTCCGGTTGTGTATCCGTATGCGCCAAATGCAGTGTTAGTTGGCTTCTTATTTAGCTTTCTTGGTGGTTTGGTGGGGCTATTTTTGTTGGGACAGATGAAACTGGTGCTGATTCTTCCTGGTGTCGTTCCTCACTTCTTCACCGGAGCAACTGCGGGTGTATTTGGTAATGCTACGGGTGGGCGTCGCGGCGCGATGATTGGTGCTTTTGCGAATGGTTTATTGATTACCTTCCTGCCAGTGCTGTTATTGCCAGTTCTGGGGGCGATAGGCTTTGCAAATACGACCTTTTCCGATGCGGATTTTGGTGCTGTCGGCATCGTTCTCGGAAACCTGTCACGTTATCTCTCGCCTTTTGCCATAACCGGACTTGTAGTAGCGCTATTTGTGCTGCTGGTTGCCTGGAACATTTTCGCCAATAACAAACTCGCTGCCAAAGTGCAGGAGAAGAGCGGAGCCAAATCATGAATGTTAAAGAAGTGACACAACTTGCACGGGATATTCGTATCCAGACGCTTAAATCATTAACTCATCTTGGCTTTGGTCATTATGGTGGCAGCATGTCTGTTGTGGAAACGCTGGCAGTTCTTTATGGCGCGGTGATGAAAATTGATCCTGCTGATCCCGACTGGCCTGATCGTGACTATTTTGTATTGTCAAAAGGGCATGCCGGACCTGCGCTCTACAGTACTCTGGCGCTGAAAGGTTATTTTCCACTGGAAGAATTAAGCACCTTAAATCAGAACGGAACTCGCTTACCAAGTCATCCGGATCGGCTAAAAACGCGTGGTGTTGATGCCACTACAGGATCGCTGGGGCAGGGGATATCCATTGCAGGAGGGATGGCGCTGTCGCATAAACTGGCGGGGCGCAAGAATCGGGTTTTTTGTATTGTTGGCGATGGTGAACTTAACGAAGGCCAATGTTGGGAAGCCTTCCAGTTTATTGCTCATCATCGTTTGAATAATCTCACTGTGTTTGTGGACTGGAACAAACAGCAGCTTGATGGCGAACTGGATGAAATTATTAATCCATTTGATTTAGAAGGAAAATTCCGCGCTTTCGGTTTTGATGTCGTGACAGTGAAGGGCGATGATATTGAGGGGTTGTTGAATGTAGTTAAACCTGTTCTACCAGCCGAGGCCAGACCGAGAGTAGTCATTCTCGATAGTATCAAAGGGCAGGGGGTAGCGTGTCTTGAGCAACTCAGTAATTCTCATCATTTACGCCTCACGGAAGAAATGAAGGAGATGCTAAACGAAACAATTCGCCAACTGGAGGCCATGCATGATTAAGCTCGCACCGGCAGGACAAAAAGACAGCATCGAGATGCGCAAAATTTATGCAGGCTTTATTGCGCAACAGATTGAAAACGGTAATTCTGTCATTGCCCTTGAGGCTGATTTAATGAGTTCCATGGCAATGGACAGCGTGGCGCGGGATTATCCACAGTACGTCATTAATTGCGGCATTATGGAAGCTAATGTTATCGGCACCGCTGCAGGGCTGGCCTTAACCGGGCGCAAGCCATTCGTGCATACCTTTACCGCATTTGCCAGTCGTCGCTGTTTTGATCAGCTCTTTATGTCGCTTGATTACCAGCGTGCTAATGTCAAAGTGATTGCTTCTGATGCGGGTGTTACCGCTTGCCACAATGGCGGGACACATATGTCATTTGAAGATATGGGAATTGTGCGTGGGCTGGCGCATTCGGTGGTGATGGAGATGACCGATGCGGTGATGTTTAGTGATATTTTACGCCAGCTTGTAGAGCTTGATGGGTTTTACTGGGTTCGTACGATCCGTAAGCAAGCGACAAGTATTTATTCTCCTGGGACAACCTTCTCTATTGGTAAAGGCAATGTACTGCGTGAAGGTACTGACATCACGCTGATTGCTAATGGCATTATGGTGGCTGAAGCCCTGGAGGCCGCACGTCAACTGGAACAGAGCGGTGTAAGTGCGGCAGTAATTGATATGTTTACTCTTAAACCTGTTGACCGAATGTTGATTAAAAATTATGCCGAGAAAACGGGGCGTATTGTGACCTGTGAAAACCATAGTATTCACAATGGGCTAGGGTCAGCCGTTGCCGAGGTATTAGTCGAAAGTTGCCCAATACCAATGCGTCGCGTGGGCGTGAAGGAGCGTTATGGTCAGGTTGGAACTCAGGACTTTTTACAGAGAGAGTACGGGTTAACCGCGCATGATATTGTGGCGGCAGCCAGAGAGCTATTGTAATCAGTTCCCCTTGCCAGAGACTGGCAAGGGGATTATTGACTTAATGGTAACCCATTAACTGAGCGCCTATCACCACGACGCTGGACATAATAAACAGCAGTCCAAGCAGTGTTGCACCCACTTTCAGCCAGTTACGGAAATCTACCCGGCAAACACCGAGCGTCGCCATTAACGAAGCCGAGGTCGGGTAAATGATATGGCTGAAGCCATCGCCAAACTGGAACGCCAGCACGGTAACCTGACGGTTAACGCCAACCAGATCGCCAAGCGGTGCCAGTAACGGCATGGTTAACGCTGCCTGACCAGAACCGGATGTCACAAAGAAATTGAATACCGCCTGGAAGAGCAGCATAAACCAGGCCGCGACCGCGTTATCCAGGCCGCTAATGGCATTGGCAATGCTATTGAGAATAGTATTCAGCACGCTGGCATCACCCGCTTCGCCATTGCCAACCAGCAGTAAAATCCCTTTGGCAAAACCGACCAGCAGTGCAGGAGCAATCATCATTCTCGCCCCTTCGGTAAATGACGAGGCCATGGTGTTAACGGTCATACCGTTAAGGCGGAAGGCAACGCCGATGATGCCAATCACCAGACCCATAGTGAAGAACTGGCTGGCAATCTCTGGAATAAACCAGGCGTTAACGATCACGCCCCAAATCACCCAGATCATGACGGCGGTCAGGACAATCAATACCAGCCAGTCACCGAAAGTGAACGGCCGCTGTTCAACATCAGCTTGTTTTTCGCGGAAGAAGCGATCGGAATCATGCACGCGTGACAACAAAGGATCTTTTTCACCCGTGAGGCGTACACCATGGTAAAGATGAGGCCAATCAGAGTGGCGATAACCCACACCACAATGCGCAACCCGGAGCCGGAAAGGACAGGAACGCCAGCAATCCCCTGGGCGACAACCACGCAGAACGGGTTCATCCACGAGCTGGCAAAACCGATTTGCGTTGCGATGTAGGTTACCAGGACGGTGGTAATACTGTCGTAACCCAGGCGTACCATTAGTGGGGCAATGATGATGGCAAAGGCGACGGCCTCTTCCCCCATGCCAAATACCGCACCGCCGAGTGAAAAGAGAATAAACAGTGCCGGAATGAAAAGAATTTCATTCCCTCGAGTGTGGCGGATAAGCGCGAGAATCCCGTTATCAATGGTTCCTGTGCGCATCACGATACCAAACGCGCCGCCAATCACCAGCATAAACATGATGATGCCAACGGCTGTCCCATATTTCGAGCCAGAGGTTAGCCCTTCAAACGGGAAGTTCATCAAACCGGGGCGTTCATCTCCCGTCGTGAACAGTTGTACTCGGTGATACTCGGGTTCGCCTGCCTCGTTGGTCAGAATGCGAAATGAGTGAGGATCTACAACTTTGCGAGTCTTCGTCTGACCATCAACCTGATATTGCACTTCCTGACTGTCAAACATTCCCACCGGAACAACCCAGGTGGCGAGACTGGTTAAAATAGCAACAAAAAAGATAATCACCAACGTATCGGGCATTGCCCATCTTCTGGTTGGTTTGGATTCAGTTATTGCGGACATAGCGCAAATTTTCCCTTGCACAAGACAAAGTGGTAAGTATGCAAAGTGAGATGGCGCAATTCATTGATGCAGCGCAGTTAAGCAAGATAATCAGAAAGGAGTAATGCAAATTAAGAGAATAAAAAACCGGAAATAGTGACTATTTCCGGTTCAGATATCCGCAGCGCATGGCTGCGGATAATGACGAGATTACTGCTGCTGTGCAGACTGAATCGCGGTCAGTGCGATGGTATAGACGATATCGTCAACCAGTGCGCCACGGGACAGGTCGTTAACCGGCTTGCGCATACCCTGCAGCATCGGCCCGATGGAGATCAGGTCGGCAGAACGCTGTACCGCTTTGTAAGTGGTGTTACCGGTGTTCAGATCCGGGAAGATGAACACGGTAGCGCGACCTGCAACCGGAGAGTTCGGCGCTTTAGATTTCGCAACGTCAGCCATTACCGCAGCGTCGTACTGCAGAGGACCGTCGATCATCAGGTCAGGACGTTTTTCCTGAGCCAGACGAGTTGCTTCGCGAACTTTCTCTACGTCACTACCTGCACCAGAAGTACCGGTGGAGTAGGAGAGCATAGCCACGCGCGGTTCGATACCGAAAGCAGCGGCGGAATCAGCAGACTGAATTGCGATTTCAGCCAGTTGTTCTGCGGTCGGATCCGGGTTGATCGCGCAGTCACCGTAAACGTAAACCTGCTCCGGCAGCAGCATGAAGAACACGGAAGATACCAGAGAGCTGCCCGGTGCAGTTTTGATCAACTGCAGCGGCGGACGGATGGTGTTTGCGGTGGTGTGAACAGCACCGGAAACCAGACCATCAACTTCATCCTGTTCCAGCATCAGCGTGCCGAGAACCACGTTGTCTTCCAACTGTTCGCGTGCAACAGTTTCGGTCATGCCTTTGTTCTTACGCAGTTCGACCAGACGAGCAACATAGTTTTCGCGAACCACTTCTGGATCAACGATTTCAATGCCTGCGCCCAGTTCTACGCCCTGAGACGCTGCAACGCGGTTGATCTCTGCCGGGTTACCCAGCAGTACGCACGTTGCGATACCACGTTCGGCACAGATAGCGGCTGCTTTAACGGTACGCGGTTCGTCGCCTTCCGGCAGAACGATACGTTTGCCTGCTTTGCGTGCCAGTTCGGTCAGTTGATAACGGAACGCTGGCGGAGACAGACGACGGCTGCGTTCGGAAGTTGCAGTCAGGGAATCGATCCAGTCAGCGTTGATGTAGTTAGCAACGTATTCCTGAACTTTCTCGATGCGCTCGTGATCGTCAACCGGAACTTCCAGGTTGAAACTTTGCAGACTCAGAGAGGTTTGCCAGGTGTTGGTGTTCACCATGAATACCGGCAGGCCGGTAGCGAAAGCACGTTCGCACAGTTTAGAAATGCGCGCGTCCATTTCATAGCCGCCAGTCAGCAGCAGAGCACCGATTTCTACGCCGTTCATTGCAGCCAGACAAGCGGCAACCAGTACGTCAGGACGGTCTGCGGAAGTCACCAGCAGAGAGCCGGCACGGAAGTGCTCCAGCATGTGCGGAATGCTGCGTGCGCAGAAAGTCACAGATTTCACGCGGCGAGTGTTGATGTCGCCTTCGTTGATGATGGTGGCGTTCAGGTGGCGTGCCATATCGATCGCACGAGTTGCGATCAGATCAAAGCTCCACGGCACAGCGCCGAGAACCGGCAGCGGGCTGGAGTCTTGCAGCTTCGCCGGATCAACATTGTTGACTTTCGCTTTGGAAGAGTCATCGAAAATCTCAGACAGATCCGGGCGAGTACGACCCTGCTCATCAACCGGAGCATTCAGTTTGTTAACGATAACGCCAGTGATATTGGTGTTTTTGGCACCGCCGAAGCTGTTGCGAGTCAGTTCGATACGCTCTTTCAACTGCTCCGGGGTATCAGTGCCCTGAGACATAACGAAGACGATTTCCGCGTTCAGCGTTTTGGCGATTTCGTAGTTCAGAGACTGGGCAAACTGGTGCTTACGTGTCGGGACCAGACCTTCAACCAGAACCACTTCGGCATCTTTGGTGTTGGCGTGGTAGTTCGCGACGATCTCTTCCATCAGCACATCTTTCTTATTGCTGGAAAGCAGACCTTCAACGTAACTCATTTTCAGCGGTTCAGCGGCTGTCGTGGTGGAAGAACTCGCACGCACGATAGTCGTTGTCTGATCGGGCGCATCGCCACCGGTACGCGGCTGAGCGATAGGTTTAAAAACGCTCAGACGAACGCCTTTGCGTTCCATTGCACGGATCACGCCAAGACTGACGCTGGTCAGACCGACGCTGGTTCCGGTAGGGATCAGCATAATAATACGGGACACGGTTTATCCTCTTTCGTTACCGCCAGTTTGGCGGGTTACAAAACAGCACCGCCAGCAGGGCTGGCGGTGTGGAATCAGGCGGTCAGGCGGCAGGCGTCTTGCGCGATAACCAGCTCTTCGTTGGTCGGGATCACAACAGCAGGGCGGGTGCCTTCTTTGTTGATGAAACCAGATTTGCCGAAACGTGCAGCCAGGTTGCGTTCATGATCAACCTCAAAGCCCAGCACGCCCAGTTTGCCCAGAGACAGTTCACGAACCATCGCGGCATTTTCACCGATACCACCGGTGAATACAACAGCGTCCAGACGACCATCCATCAGCGCAGTGTATGCACCGATGTACTTCGCCAGGCGATGGCAGTAAACGTCCATTGCGCGCTTCGCGTCTTCTTTCGTCGCGTAGTTGTCTTCAACATAGCGGCAATCGCTGGTTACTTCGGTCAGACCTAGCAGGCCAGACTCTTTGGTCAGCATTTTGTTGATTGCGTCAACGCTCATGCCGAGGGTGTCGTGCAGGTGGAAGATGATAGCCGGGTCGATATCGCCAGAGCGAGTACCCATTACCAGACCTTCCAGCGGGGTCAGACCCATAGAGGTGTCAACGCATTTGCCGTTGCGGATAGCAGAAACGGAACCACCGTTGCCCAGGTGGCAGGTGATGATGTTCAGCTCTTCTACCGGTTTGTTCAGCATTTTCGCCGCTTCCTGGGTTACATAGAAGTGGCTGGTGCCGTGTGCGCCGTAACGACGAATGCCGTGCTCTTTGTACAGGTTGTACGGCAGGGCGTAGAGGTAAGACTCTTCCGGCATAGTCTGGTGGAACGCGGTGTCGAACACAGCAACGTTTTTGTCTTTCAGTTGCGGGAAAGATTTCAGTGCTTCTTCGATACCAATCAGGTGAGCCGGGTTGTGCAGCGGTGCAAAAGAAGCTGCATCTTTGATACCCTGAATAACAGACTCATCGATCACTACGGAGCTGGTATACTTCTCGCCGCCGTGTACGATACGGTGACCGATAGCAGTCAGTTGCGCAGAAAGTTCTGGTTTTTGTGCCAGAATAGTATTAACGATAAAGTTGAGCGCTTCGCTGTGAGCGGCGCCTGCACCTAGAGCCGCTTCTTGTTTATTGCCGTCCATTTTCCATTTGATGCGTGCTTCGGGCAGGTGAAAACATTCGGCTAAACCAGAAAGGTACTCTTCACCATTTACTGCATCGATGATTGCAAATTTCAGTGAAGAACTACCGCAGTTCAGAACCAGTACTAACTTACTCGACATGGAAGTACCTATAATTGATACGTGGCTAAAAAAACGTCAGGGAGCCATAGAGCGTAGCGCATGATGACGCTGACATTTATGATTAACATCATGCACTGCAAATTTTTTTGCATGATGGAATAAATATCTTGAGTCTATGCCATTTTGCGTAATTTTCAGCCAATGGCATAATGTATATGAATTTGACGACTCAATGAATATGTACTACTTAGGCCTTCAGGCCGCTAAAGGATACCTGATAGTGGGTATGGAAGACAAAATGTTTTGAACGTTGTCCCGCTGAGTTGTGAATTTGCACAAATTTTTGAATATTTATATGTGAAGTTGAGGTGAAGCATGTCAACGCCGGATAATCGTTCTGTTAATTTTTTTAGTTTGTTCCGCCGGGGACAGCACTACTCAAAGACGTGGCCGCTGGAAAAACGCCTTGCCCCGGTGTTTGTTGAAAATCGCGTTATTAAGATGACGCGTTATGCGATCCGCTTTATGCCGCCGATCGCCGTATTTACTCTCTGCTGGCAGATTGCGCTGGGCGGTCAGCTTGGTCCGGCAGTTGCTACAGCATTGTTCGCTCTGAGTTTACCGATGCAGGGATTGTGGTGGCTGGGCAAGCGTTCCGTTACGCCATTACCGCCAGCGATCCTGAGTTGGTTTTATGAAGTTCGCGGTAAATTGCAGGAAGCCGGGCAAGCGTTAGCACCGGTAGAAGGCAAGCCTGACTATCAGGCATTAGCTGACACGCTTAAGCGCGCCTTCAAACAACTGGATAAAACTTTCCTTGATGATTTGTAATTGATCCCTGATTACGCATATAAAAGAAGGCAGACATCGGCCTTCTTTTTTTTCACCGTAGTAAAGTGATACAGGAGTCAACAATGGAAATGACCAACGCGCAACGTCTTATTTTGTCTAACCAGTACAAAATGATGACTATGCTCGATCCGGCAAATGCTGAACGTTACCGTCGCTTGCAAACAATCATTGAGCGTGGCTATGGGTTACAGATGCGCGAGCTGGATCGCGAGTTTGGCGAGCTGAAAGAAGAAACCTGCCGCACTATCATCGACATTATGGAGATGTATCACGCGCTGCATGTTTCCTGGTCTAATTTGCAGGATCAGCAAGCTATCGATGAACGCCGTGTCACTTTCCTCGGCTTCGACGCCGCTACTGAAGCGCGTTATCTCGGTTATGTACGCTTTATGGTTAATGTCGAAGGGCGTTACACGCATTTTGACGCCGGAACTCATGGCTTTAATGCCCAGACACCAATGTGGGAGAAATATCAGCGCATGTTGAACGTCTGGCATTCCTGCCCGCGTCAGTATCATTTGAGTACCAACGAAATTAATCAAATCATTAACGCCTGAGGAGGCCTGCGTGCGGTGCAAAGGTTTTCTGTTTGATCTTGATGGTACGTTAGTGGACTCCCTGCCTGCGGTAGAGCGGGCGTGGAGCAACTGGGCGAAACGGCATGGGCTAACGCCGGAAGAGGTGCTTGCTTTTATTCACGGTAAACAGGCAATAACGTCTCTGCGTCACTTTATGGCGGGGAAAACCGAGGCAGAAATTGCCGCCGAGTTTACGCGTCTGGAACAAATCGAGGCCACGGAAACCGAAGGCATTACCGCGCTCCCGGGGGCGATAGCTTTACTCAATCATTTGAATAAAGCGGGTATTCCGTGGGCAATTGTCACTTCAGGTTCTATGCCAGTTGCGCGAGCGCGCCATAAAGTGGCCGGACTTCCTGCGCCGGAGGTGTTTGTTACCGCTGAACGGGTTAAGCGTGGAAAACCTGAGCCGGATGCGTATCTGTTAGGCGCGCAACTGCTGGGGCTTGCGCCGCAGGAATGCGTGGTAGTGGAAGATGCTCCCGCTGGCTTGCTTTCTGGTCTGGCGGCAGGTTGCCATGTTATTGCTGTTAATGCACCGGCAGACACCCCGCGTCTGAATGAGGTAGATTTGGTCCTTCATAGTCTGGAGCAAATTACCGTGACCAAACAGCCAAATGGTGACGTTATTATTGCGTGAAACGCCAGATCATGATTTAGCCCCGTCCCGACGGGGCTTTTTTGTGGCAGAATCAAACCATCCCCCTCAATTAACAAGGATACGTTGTGAACGGTGAATTGATTTGGGTTCTCTCATTGCTGGCGATTGCGATAGTCTTGTTTGCGACGGGCAGAGTGCGTATGGATGCTGTCGCTTTGTTTGTCATTGTCGCGTTTGCATTAAGCGGTACGCTGACTATCACCGAAGTCTTTTCCGGCTTTTCCGATCCCAACGTTGTGCTGATCGCCGCCCTGTTTATTATTGGCGATGGTTTAGTTCGTACAGGCGTTGCAACCGTGATGGGGACATGGCTGGTCAAAGTTGCGGGCAGCAGTGAAATCAAAATGTTGGTTTTACTGATGCTGACAGTTGCCGGTCTTGGCGCGTTTATGAGTTCAACCGGCGTCGTCGCTATCTTTATTCCTGTTGTGTTAAGTGTTGCTATGCGTATGCAGACGTCGCCGTCGCGCCTGATGATGCCATTGAGTTTTGCCGGACTGATAAGCGGCATGATGACGCTGGTGGCGACGCCGCCTAACCTGGTGGTGAACAGTGAGCTGCTACGTGAAGGCTATCATGGTTTCAGTTTCTTTAGCGTAACCCCTATCGGCCTGGTCGTATTGGTACTTGGCATTTTATACATGCTAGTGATGCGCTTTATGCTAAAAGGGGATACCCAGGCTCCGCAGCGCGAAGGCTGGACGCGTCGCACCTTCCGCGATCTCATTCGTGAATACCGTCTTACCGGGCGTGCGCGTCGTCTGGCTATTCGTCCCGGTTCACCGATGATTGGCCAACGACTGGACGATCTCAAATTGCGTGAACGTTATGGCGCAAACGTCATTGGTGTTGAACGCTGGCGGCGTTTTCGTCGCGTTATCGTGAACGTGAACGGGGTGTCTGAATTCCGCGCGCGTGACGTTTTGCTTATTGATATGTCTGCGGCTGACGTCGATCTCCGTCAATTTTGTAGTGAACAATTGCTGGAGCCGATGGTTTTGCGCGGCGAGTATTTTTCCGATCAGGCTCTTGATGTCGGTATGGCAGAAATTTCATTAATTCCCGAGTCAGAGCTTATTGGCAAATCGGTGCGTGAAATTGGCTTTCGTACCCGCTACGGACTAAATGTGGTGGGGCTGAAACGCAACGGTGTGGCGCTGGAAGGTTCGCTGGCGGATGAGCCTCTGCTGTTGGGTGACATTATTCTGGTGGTCGGTAACTGGAAGCTTATCGGTATGTTGGCAAAACAAGGCCGCGACTTTGTGGCGTTAAACTTACCGGAAGAGGTGAGTGAAGCATCGCCCGCTCACAGTCAGGCACCCCATGCCATTTTCTGTCTGGTGTTGATGGTGGCGTTAATGTTGACCGATGAAATTCCTAATCCAGTTGCGGCTATCATTGCCTGCCTGCTGATGGGCAAATTCCGCTGTATCGATGCTGAAAGTGCCTATAAATCTATTCACTGGCCGAGCATTATTTTGATCGTTGGGATGATGCCGTTTGCTGTGGCATTGCAAAAAACCGGTGGCGTCGCGCTGGCGGTGAAAGGATTAATGGATATTGGCGGTGGTTACGGGCCGCATATGATGCTGGTCTGTTTGTTTGTCTTGTCGGCGGTTATAGGCTTGTTTATCTCTAACACTGCGACGGCGGTGTTGATGGCCCCGATTGCGCTGGCTGCTGCCAAAACTATGGGCGTATCGCCTTACCCTTTTGCCATGGTTGTGGCGATGGCAGCATCCGCTGCCTTTATGACACCAGTCTCTTCACCCGTTAACACATTGGTTTTAGGGCCGGGGAATTACAGCTTCAGTGATTTTGTGAAGCTGGGGGTTCCGTTTACCATTATTGTGATGGCGGTTTGCGTGGTGATGATCCCGATGCTGTTTCCGTTTTGACGAGCTCCTGATGTCGCCACCGACGTAGGCCTGATGCGACGCTGGCGCGTCTTATCAGGCCTACGTCGGCTTACAGCGGTGAATCCTGGCTAATCTCATCGAGAGACAGATGGAAGCTGGGAACAAACACTTCCATAAAGTAGTCCATCTCCTGACTGCGGCGCGATTCAAGCGTCGTTTCCAGCCGCGTTTTTGCCAGTAAGAACTCATTATTGCCGGCTGCGAGTTCTTCCAGGCATTTCAGATACGCACACAGCGCATCTGCCTGTTTAACCAGCGACTTTTCTTCATCGCTATACGCATGTTCATCGATTAATGGTGCAAAAATATCCCGCAACTCCTCCGGAACCATATCGACCAGTTTTTGCTGAGCGATTTTCTCAATGGCTTTATATTCCTGGGCGATTTGCGAGTTGAAGTATTTCACCGGAGTAGGAAGATCACCAGTGAGCACTTCAGAGGCATCGTGGTACATCGCCAGCAACGCGATACGTTCTTCATTAACCTGGCCGCCAAATTTGCGATTCTTGATGGCTGCCAGCGCATGGGCGACCATCGCTACCTGCAAACTGTGTTCGGACACATTTTCAGTCCGCACGTTACGCATCAACGGCCAGCGGTTAATGAGCTTCAGGCGGGAGAGGTGGGCAAAAAAATGGCTCTGTTTCATAGCGACCTTACGAGTGATGGCATCATGAGGTCATTGTGGGGGGATAACACTGCCGGATGCAATCTCCGGCAGTGAATTTAAGATTACAACTGATGATAACCAGAAAGGAAACGAGCGAACTTGCTCAAGGACAGTTCGATATCATCAACACGCGGCAGCGTGACAATGCGGAAGTGATCCGGCCACGGCCAGTTAAATGCGGTTCCCTGTACCAGCAGAACTTTTTCCTGCAACAGGAAATCCAGCACCATTTTCTGGTCGTCGTGAATATTAAAGCGTTTGGCGTCTATTTTCGGGAACATGTATAGCGCGCCGCGAGGTTTTACGCAGGAAACGCCAGGAATATCATTAATCAACTCCCACGCACGGTTACGCTGCTCGTAAAGACGCCCGCCCGGCATGATAAACTCGCTGATGCTCTGATAGCCGCCCAGCGCTGTCTGTATCGCGTGTTGCGCGGGAACGTTGGCGCACAGCCGCATTGAGGCCAGCATTTCCAGACCTTCGATATAACCTTTGGCGTGTTTTTTCGGCCCGTTCAGCACCATCCAGCCCTGGCGGAATCCCGCAACACGATACGTTTTCGACAGCCCGTTAAAGGTAATGGTCAGCAGGTCAGGAGCCAACGGCGCGATCGAGTGATGCTCGGCGTCGTCGTAGAGGATTTTATCGTAAATTTCATCAGCGAAGATAATGAGGTTATGCTGACGCGCAATCTCCACAATCTCCATTAATAGCTCTTTGGAATAAACCGCGCCTGTTGGGTTGTTCGGGTTGATAATAACAATGCCGCGCGTGCGTGGCGTAATTTTGGCGCGAATGTCATCGAGATCCGGGAACCAGTCAGAGGATTCATCGCAAAGATAGTGCACCGCTTTACCGCCTGAGAGCGAAACTGCCGCTGTCCATAGCGGGTAATCAGGTGCAGGAACCAACATCTCATCCCCACTGTTCAGCAATGCTTGCATTGCCTGAACGATAAGCTCCGATACACCATTTCCGATGTAAATATCTTCCACGGTAACATCACGCATGCCACGTGCCTGGTAATGCTGCATGATAGCCTTACGCGCAGAATAGAGGCCTTTTGAATCGCAATAACCCTGAGCTGTCGGGAGGTTGCGTATCACGTCAACCAGAATCTCATCGGGAGCGTCAAAACCGAACGGGGCTGGGTTGCCGATGTTCAGTTTCAATACCTTATTACCTTCTTCTTCCAGGCGTTTTGCTTCTTTCAGCACCGGACCACGGATGTCATAACAGACATTCTCTAATTTGCTGGATTTTTCAATGGGTGACATGAATCTTGACCTTTTTTGCTGTTATCGCCACTCCCTGCCGTGGAAGTCAGCTTAGAACAATGTACTCCCCCGAGGCGGCGTTTTGAAGTTCTGCAGAACAAGATTTTGCCAGGAGAGAAAGCGGAATTGTGCTGTTAATAACTTAATAATCGTTAAATAATAAGATGCATATACTTAATAAATGAGATTTAGTAGTGATTTATTCTGTGTATTAATTCAGGATGTGGTTTTTTTACCTGTTAGATAAATGTGTAAAATTTCTTCGGCTTAAGAAATCACGAACATAAAGCATTCATGATATTTTCGTTATAAGTGAAACATTAACAGAGTAGTGATCGCCGGTGGGGCATATAGGTGGTGACGGAGGAAATTATTGTTAAGAGGAATTAATGTATGCAGGTGGTGCTAATTAATTATTATTTAATATTCAAAAAGACTTTGTTGTGCATATTAATAATAGAAGATTACTTTGCCTAACATAACATAACTTTGCATCAGATAATTCGCAATGACCCTTATAAATAAAAGGTTTTTAGGGTAAAATGCTTGCTTTAATGACGGAACACCTGCTTTGATGCAGGCTTACTCTCGCTATTTGTTCGCGCTCATGTTCGAGCCGCACCGTTGCGAGAGAGTGGAGCAAGGACCAACATTTACATTTACACAAACTCGCGCATGTCATAAATAGAAAAGAGTGAGTAACTTAATAGATATGCGATTCCTGAAGATATATTCTGTGATCTACTTCAGGCATTATAACGGAACAATGTGAGCCACATTTTTTAGTGCAACTCATATGCATTTTTACTTTCGTCCGGGTTCCGGATGAAACTGCCAGGGAGGCACATTACAAATGGAATTGCTTGTTTGTGTGTGCACAGCATTAACCAGCTCAGTATGAGCCGCCAGTAAGTGATAATATATGATAAGTGCAAATCGTCCGATAATTAACCTCGACCTCGATCTGCTGAGAACATTTGTTGCTGTTGCCGATCTGAACACTTTTGCTGCCGCAGCTTCCGCTGTGTGTCGTACTCAGTCCGCTGTTAGTCAGCAAATGCAACGTCTGGAACAACTCGTTGGGAAAGAACTGTTCGCTCGGCATGGTCGCAACAAACTGTTGACTGAACATGGTATTCAGCTTCTTGGCTACGCCAGGAAAATCCTGCGTTTCAATGATGAGGCTTGCTCATCATTGATGTTCAGTAATCTTCAGGGCGTGTTAACTATCGGTGCTTCAGATGAATCTGCTGATACGATCTTACCTTTCCTGCTCAATCGCGTAAGCTCGGTTTATCCGAAACTTGCGCTGGATGTCCGCGTTAAGCGCAATGCCTATATGGCAGAAATGCTGAAGTCCCAGGAAGTGGATTTAATGGTTACCACTCATCGTCCTGATACCTTTAAGGCGTTGAATCTGCGTACTTCTCCAACACACTGGTATTGCGCTGCGGAATATGTATTGCAAAAAGGTGAACCGATCCCTCTTGTGCTGCTGGATGATCCTAGTCCGTTCCGTGACATGGTTCTGGCAACGCTCAATAAAGCGGATATTCCCTGGCGTCTGGCTTATGTCGCCTCTACGCTACCGGCGGTTCGTGCTGCAGTAAAAGCGGGCCTTGGTGTGACGGCAAGACCGGTTGAGATGATGAGTCCTGACCTGCGCGTTTTGAGTGCGGTAGATGGTTTACCACCACTACCAGATACCGAATATTTGCTGTGCTATGATCCGTCCTGCGACAATGAGTTGGCGCAGGTGATATACCAGGCCATGGAGAATTATCACAACCCGTGGCAATACAACCCGTTGACTGCTCAGGAAGGGGACGATTCCCTGTTGATTGAAGGGGATTACGAATAATCTCCAGGCAATAACAATTCAGTAAAAAACGCCATTGGTGATTAATAAAACGCCAGTGGCTTTTTTTTACAATAAAACCTTACGAATGTTCCCGACAACGAACAAAAATGTTCATTTTTCAATCACCAGCCATTCCCCACGCTAACGAACAAAAAATCGCCTGAAAAAAATCTCCTGCTACAATAATGTTAAAAAATGAGTAAAATTATTGCTGTGTTTTTGTTATGGATTAACAAAAGCGTGTCACAGATCAAGAAAATACTCTCTTTTGGGGGGAGGAATCGTCACCAATTCCTGTCAAAATAGACCCGTATTTTTTCCATTGCTTCACAACGGACACGATTCAACAACATCTAATTTTCCTGGAGTTGTCAACAATCTGGGGGTAAAGGCATTAAATGCAAAAGTTGTTGATATCATGTAAATTAATGTGAAGAAACCTTTGTTAAAGTTGACAAAAGGTTATAGAAAGGAGTAAAAGACCACATCAATTAGCTGTATAAAATAGTTTCTACAGCGATTGTAAGGTTTTTTTTATTCCTCCCCATGAATCGATGTGGCGTCCATCTGCCGTGAAGAGCAGTGAATCTGGCGCTACTTTTGATGAGTAAGCAATGAGTATGTCAACATCCACTGAAGTCATCGCTCATCACTGGGCATTCGCTATCTTTCTTATCGTTGCCATTGGCCTGTGTTGCCTGATGTTGATTGGCGGTTGGTTTTTAGGCGGTCGCGCGCGCGCGAGGTCAAAAAACGTGCCGTTTGAATCAGGTATCGACTCGGTCGGCTCCGCCCGCTTACGCCTGTCTGCCAAGTTTTATCTGGTGGCCATGTTCTTCGTTATCTTCGACGTTGAAGCGCTGTATCTGTTCGCATGGTCAACTTCCATTCGCGAAAGCGGCTGGATTGGCTTTGTAGAAGCGGCAATTTTTATTTTTGTGTTACTGGCAGGTCTGGTTTATCTGGTGCGTATTGGCGCGCTGGACTGGACGCCCGCGCGTTCACGCCGCGAGCGTGTGAACCCGGAAACGAACAGTATCGCTAATCGTCAACGCTAACCGCGAGGCATTAAGATGGATTATACGCTCACCCGCATAGATCCCAACGGTGAGAACGACCGTTACCCCCTGCAAAAGCAGGAGATCGTAACCGACCCTCTGGAGCAAGAAGTTAATAAAAACGTGTTTATGGGCAAGCTCAATGACATGGTTAACTGGGGTCGTAAAAACTCAATTTGGCCGTATAACTTCGGTCTTTCCTGCTGTTACGTTGAGATGGTGACCTCGTTTACCGCGGTTCATGACGTGGCGCGTTTTGGCGCAGAAGTATTGCGTGCTTCGCCGCGTCAGGCTGACCTGATGGTGGTGGCTGGAACCTGTTTTACCAAAATGGCGCCAGTTATTCAGCGTCTCTATGACCAGATGCTGGAGCCGAAGTGGGTTATCTCCATGGGCGCATGTGCGAACTCCGGCGGTATGTACGATATTTATTCCGTTGTGCAGGGTGTTGATAAATTCATTCCGGTTGATGTGTATATCCCGGGTTGCCCGCCGCGTCCTGAAGCGTACATGCAGGCACTGATGCTATTGCAGGAATCTATCGGCAAAGAACGTCGCCCGCTCTCCTGGGTGGTTGGCGATCAGGGCGTATATCGCGCCAATATGCAATCAGAGCGCGAACGCAAGCGCGGTGAACGCATTGCCGTTACCAACCTGCGCACACCTGACGAGATTTAATTTGCGCCTGTCGGCAAAGGCATTTTTCTTCGCTTATTCCTAAATCTATTTCGCGAAGTTAACTACGCCGACAGTCACCACGGACCATATGCAATGGTGAACAATATGACCGACTTAACCGCGCAAGAACCCGCCTGGCAGACCCGTGATCATCTTGATGATCCGGTGATTGGCGAACTGCGCAACCGTTTTGGGCCGGATGCCTTTACTGTTCAGGCGACTCGCACCGGGGTTCCCGTTGTGTGGATCAAGCGTGAACAATTACTGGAAATTGGCGATTTCTTAAAGAAACTGCCGAAACCTTACGTCATGCTGTTTGACTTACACGGCATGGACGAGCGTTTGCGCACACACCGCGAAGGGTTACCTGCCGCCGATTTTTCCGTTTTCTACCATCTGATTTCGATCGATCGCAACCGCGACATCATGCTAAAGGTGGCGCTGGCAGAAAACGATCTACATGTGCCGACTTTTACCAAACTGTTCCCGAACGCCAACTGGTATGAGCGCGAAACCTGGGATCTGTTTGGCATTACTTTCGACGGTCACCCGAACTTGCGTCGCATCATGATGCCGCAAACCTGGAAAGGTCACCCGCTGCGTAAAGATTACCCGGCGCGTGCTACCGAATTCTCGCCGTTTGAGCTGACCAAAGCCAAACAGGATCTGGAGATGGAAGCCCTGACCTTCAAACCGGAAGAGTGGGGGATGAAGCGCGGCACCGAAAACGAGGACTTCATGTTCCTCAACCTCGGTCCGAACCACCCGTCGGCGCACGGGGCTTTCCGTATCGTTCTGCAGCTCGATGGTGAAGAGATTGTCGACTGCGTACCAGACATCGGCTATCACCACCGTGGCGCGGAGAAAATGGGCGAACGCCAGTCCTGGCATAGTTACATACCGTACACCGACCGTATCGAATACCTCGGCGGTTGCGTTAACGAAATGCCATACGTGCTGGCGGTAGAAAAACTGGCCGGGATCACCGTGCCGGATCGCGTTAACGTAATCCGCGTAATGCTTTCCGAATTGTTCCGCATCAATAGCCACCTGCTGTATATCTCCACCTTTATTCAGGACGTCGGTGCAATGACGCCAGTGTTCTTTGCCTTTACCGATCGTCAGAAAATCTACGATCTGGTGGAAGCAATCACTGGTTTCCGTATGCATCCGGCGTGGTTCCGTATTGGCGGTGTGGCGCATGACCTGCCGCGAGGCTGGGATCGCTTGCTGCGTGAGTTCCTTGACTGGATGCCGAAACGTCTGGCCTCTTACGAGAAAGCCGCGCTGCGTAACACCATCCTGATTGGCCGTTCCAAAGGCGTTGCCGCCTACGGCGCGAAAGAGGCGCTGGAGTGGGGCACCACAGGTGCTGGCTTGCGTGCCACCGGGATCGACTTCGACGTGCGTAAGGCGCGTCCTTATTCTGGCTATGAAAACTTCGACTTTGAAATCCCGGTCGGTGGTGGCGTTTCTGACTGCTACACCCGCGTAATGCTGAAAGTGGAAGAGCTGCGCCAGAGTCTGCGCATTCTTGAGCAGTGCCTCAACAACATGCCGGAAGGCCCGTTCAAAGCGGATCACCCGCTGACTACGCCGCCGCCGAAAGAGCGCACGCTGCAACATATCGAAACCCTGATCACCCACTTCCTGCAAGTGTCGTGGGGGCCGGTGATGCCTGCCAATGAGTCCTTCCAGATGATTGAGGCGACCAAAGGGATCAACAGTTACTACCTGACCAGTGACGGTAGCACCATGAGTTATCGCACCCGTATCCGCACCCCGAGTTATGCGCATTTGCAGCAAATTCCGGCGGCGATCCGCGGCAGCCTGGTGTCTGACCTGATTGTTTATCTGGGCAGTATCGATTTTGTTATGTCAGATGTGGACCGCTAATTATGCACGAGAATCAACAACCACAAACCGAGGCTTTTGAGCTGAGTGCGGCAGAGCGTGAAGCGATTGAGCACGAGATGCACCACTACGAAGACCCGCGTGCGGCGTCCATTGAAGCGCTGAAAATCGTTCAGAAGCAGCGTGGCTGGGTGCCGGACGGCGCGATCCACGCGATCGCTGACGTTCTGGGTATTCCGGCAAGCGATGTTGAAGGTGTGGCAACGTTCTACAGCCAGATCTTCCGCCAGCCGGTGGGTCGCCATGTGATCCGCTATTGTGACAGCGTGGTTTGTCACATCAACGGTTACCAGGGAATTCAGGCGGCGCTGGAGAAAAAACTGAATATCAAACCAGGGCAAACGACGTTTGACGGTCGCTTTACGCTGCTGCCAACCTGCTGCCTGGGGAACTGCGACAAAGGGCCAAACATGATGATCGATGAGGACACTCACGCGCATCTGACCCCGGAAGCGATCCCTGAACTGCTGGAGCGGTATAAATGAAAAACATTATCCGTACTCCCGAAACGCATCCGCTGACCTGGCGTCTGCGCGATGACAAACAGCCGGTGTGGCTGGACGAATACCGCAGCAAAAACGGTTACGAAGGGGCGCGTAAGGCGCTGACCGGGCTTTCTCCGGACGAAATCGTCAATCAGGTCAAAGATTCCGGTCTGAAAGGGCGCGGCGGTGCGGGCTTCTCTACTGGCCTGAAGTGGAGCCTGATGCCGAAAGACGAATCCATGAACATCCGTTACCTGCTGTGTAACGCCGATGAAATGGAACCGGGCACCTATAAAGACCGTTTGCTGATGGAGCAACTGCCGCACCTGCTGGTGGAAGGTATGTTGATCTCTGCCTTTGCGCTGAAAGCGTATCGCGGCTACATCTTCCTGCGTGGCGAATATATCGAAGCGGCAGTGAATCTGCGTCGTGCCATTGCCGAAGCGACCGAAGCGGGGCTGCTCGGTAAAAACATTATGGGAACAGGTTTTGATTTCGAACTGTTCGTCCATACCGGGGCAGGACGCTACATCTGCGGTGAAGAAACTGCGTTAATCAACTCTCTGGAAGGGCGTCGCGCTAACCCGCGCTCGAAGCCGCCATTCCCGGCAACCTCAGGCGCATGGGGCAAACCGACCTGTGTTAACAACGTCGAAACCCTGTGTAACGTTCCGGCGATCCTCGCTAACGGCGTGGAGTGGTATCAGAACATCTCGAAAAGCAAAGATGCTGGCACCAAGCTGATGGGCTTCTCTGGTCGGGTGAAAAATCCGGGTCTGTGGGAACTGCCGTTCGGTACTACCGCGCGTGAAATCCTTGAAGATTACGCTGGTGGTATGCGTGACGGGCTGAAATTCAAAGCCTGGCAGCCTGGCGGCGCGGGCACTGACTTCCTGACAGAAGCGCACCTTGACCTGCCGATGGAGTTCGAAAGTATCGGTAAAGCGGGTAGCCGTCTGGGTACGGCGCTGGCGATGGCCGTTGACCACGAGATCAACATGGTGTCGCTGGTACGTAACCTGGAAGAGTTTTTCGCCCGTGAATCCTGTGGCTGGTGTACGCCGTGCCGCGATGGTCTGCCGTGGAGTGTGAAAATTCTGCGTGCACTGGAGCGTGGCGAAGGTCAGCCTGGCGATATCGAAACACTTGAGCAACTGTGTCGATTCTTAGGCCCGGGTAAAACCTTCTGTGCCCACGCACCAGGTGCAGTGGAGCCGTTACAGAGCGCCATCAAATATTTCCGTGAAGAATTTGAAGCGGGAATCAAACAGCCGTTCAGCAATACCCATTTGATTAATGGGATTCAGCCGAACCTGCTGAAAGAGCGCTGGTAACCGAATTTCGATTAACGCTCAGTCTATGACTGAGAAAACTGGAAGCATGCTAATGGCTACAATTCATGTAGACGGCAAAGAATACGAGGTCAACGGAGCGGACAACCTGCTGGAAGCTTGTCTGTCTCTGGGCCTTGATATTCCTTACTTTTGCTGGCATCCGGCGCTGGGAAGCGTCGGTGCTTGCCGCCAGTGTGCGGTGAAGCAATACCAAAACGCGGAAGACACGCGTGGTCGCCTGGTGATGTCCTGTATGACACCGGCTTCCGATGGCACCTTTATTTCCATTGACGACGAAGAAGCGAAACAGTTCCGTGAAAGTGTGGTCGAGTGGTTAATGACCAACCACCCGCACGACTGTCCGGTCTGTGAAGAGGGTGGTAACTGCCATCTTCAGGATATGACCGTGATGACCGGGCATACCTTCCGTCGCTACCGTTTCACCAAACGTACCCACCGCAATCAGGATCTGGGGCCGTTCATCTCTCATGAAATGAACCGCTGCATCGCCTGCTACCGCTGCGTGCGTTACTACAAAGATTACGCTGACGGTACGGATCTGGGCGTTTATGGCGCGCACGACAACGTTTACTTCGGTCGCCCGGAAGACGGCACCCTGGAAAGCGAGTTCTCCGGTAACCTGGTGGAAATTTGCCCGACCGGCGTATTCACCGATAAAACGCACTCCGAGCGTTATAACCGTAAATGGGATATGCAGTTTGCGCCGAGTATCTGCCAGCAATGTTCCATCGGTTGTAACACCAGCCCGGGTGAACGTTATGGTGAACTGCGTCGTATCGAAAACCGTTACAACGGTACGGTAAACCATTAC
The DNA here is from genome assembly GCF_000208565.1 of Escherichia sp. TW09308. NCBI lineage: Bacteria > Pseudomonadati > Pseudomonadota > Gammaproteobacteria > Enterobacterales > Enterobacteriaceae > Escherichia > Escherichia sp. TW09308. The sequence goes on from NZ_AEME01000001.1 coordinate 1,307,000, forward strand.
TTCCTCTGCGACCGTGGTCGTTTCGGCTACGGCTACGTCAACCTGAAGGATCGTCCACGTCAGCCGGTACAGCGTCGTGGCGATGATTTCATCACCCTCAACGCCGAGCAGGCGATGCAAGGTGCGGCAGATATTCTGCGTCAGTCGAAGAAAGTCATCGGCATCGGTTCTCCGCGTGCCAGCGTGGAAAGCAACTTTGCGCTGCGTGAACTGGTTGGCGAAGAAAACTTCTACACCGGTATCGCTCACGGTGAGCAGGAACGTCTGCAACTGGCGCTGAAAGTGCTGCGTGAAGGCGGCATTTATACTCCGGCACTGCGTGAAATCGAATCTTACGATGCAGTACTGGTGCTGGGCGAAGATGTTACACAGACCGGGGCACGCGTCGCGCTGGCGGTTCGTCAGGCAGTAAAAGGCAAAGCGCGCGAAATGGCGGCAGCACAGAAAGTGGCTGACTGGCAGATTGCGGCAATCCTCAACATTGGCCAACGTGCCAAGCACCCGCTGTTTGTTACTAACGTTGATGACACCCGCCTGGATGACATCGCGGCGTGGACTTACCGCGCACCGGTTGAAGATCAGGCGCGTTTAGGTTTTGCCATCGCCCACGCGCTGGACAACTCCGCACCAGCGGTTGACGGTATCGAGCCGGAGCTGCAAAGCAAAGTCGACGTCATCGTACAGGCACTGGCTGGTGCGAAGAAACCGTTGATTATCTCCGGCACTAACGCCGGTAGTACAGAAGTGATTCAGGCTGCAGCTAACGTAGCGAAAGCCCTGAAAGGTCGCGGCGCTGACGTAGGTATCACTATGATTGCCCGTTCCGTAAACAGTATGGGGCTGGGCATTATGGGCGGCGGTTCGCTTGAAGAAGCCCTGACCGAACTGGAAACCGGACGCGCCGATGCAGTGGTGGTGCTGGAAAACGATCTACATCGTCACGCTTCCGCGACCCGCGTGAACGCCGCGCTGGCAAAAGCGCCGCTGGTGATGGTGGTTGACCATCAGCGCACGGCGATTATGGAAAACGCCCATCTGGTGCTTTCCGCTGCCAGCTTTGCTGAAAGCGATGGTACGGTGATCAACAACGAAGGTCGTGCTCAACGTTTCTTCCAGGTTTACGATCCGTCTTACTACGACAGCAAAACGGTGATGCTGGAAAGCTGGCGCTGGTTACACTCGCTGCACAGTACACTGCTGAGTCGAGAGGTGGACTGGACGCAGCTCGACCATGTGATTGACGCCGTCGTGGCGAAGATCCCGGAACTTGCTGGCATCAAAGATGCCGCGCCGGATGCGACATTCCGCATTCGTGGTCAGAAACTGGCTCGTGAGCCGCACCGTTACAGTGGTCGTACCGCCATGCGCGCCAATATCAGCGTTCATGAACCGCGTCAGCCGCAGGATATCGACACCATGTTCACCTTCTCGATGGAAGGTAACAACCAGCCGACCGCGCACCGTTCGCAAGTGCCGTTTGCCTGGGCACCGGGCTGGAACTCCCCGCAGGCGTGGAACAAATTCCAGGACGAAGTGGGTGGCAAATTGCGCTTTGGCGATCCGGGCGTGCGTTTGTTTGAAGCCAGCGAAAACGGTCTGGATTACTTCACCAGCGTACCGGCACGCTTCCAGCCGCAGGAAGGGAAATGGCGTATCGCGCCGTACTACCATCTGTTTGGCAGCGATGAACTGTCACAGCGTGCTCCGGTATTCCAGAGCCGTATGCCGCAGCCGTATATCAAACTCAACCCGGCAGATGCCGCGAAGTTGGGCGTGAATGCGGGTACTCGCGTCTCCTTTAGTTACGATGGCAACACGGTCACGCTACCGGTTGAAATCGCAGAAGGGCTGACGGCAGGGCAGGTGGGCTTGCCGATGGGCATGTCCGGCATTGCCCCGGTGCTGGCTGGCGCGCATCTTGAGGATCTCAAGGAGGCACAACAATGACCTGGTTATCACCGGAACTGATTGAGATCCTGCTGACCATCCTCAAAGCGGTGGTGATCTTGCTGGTGGTTGTCACCTGCGGGGCATTCATGAGCTTTGGTGAACGTCGTCTGCTGGGGCTGTTCCAGAACCGTTACGGACCTAACCGTGTTGGCTGGGGCGGTTCGCTTCAGTTGGTCGCGGACATGATCAAAATGTTCTTTAAAGAAGACTGGATCCCGAAATTCTCGGATCGCGTCATCTTTACCCTTGCGCCGATGATCGCCTTTACCTCGTTGCTGCTGGCCTTTGCGATTGTGCCAGTCAGTCCGGGTTGGGTGGTTGCCGACCTGAACATCGGGATTTTGTTCTTCCTGATGATGGCAGGTCTGGCGGTTTACGCAGTGCTGTTTGCGGGCTGGTCAAGTAACAACAAATACTCGCTGCTGGGTGCGATGCGTGCTTCTGCGCAGACCCTAAGCTACGAAGTGTTCCTCGGGCTTTCCCTGATGGGCGTGGTGGCGCAGGCCGGTTCATTCAACATGACCGACATCGTTAACAGCCAGGCGCATGTATGGAACGTCATCCCGCAATTCTTTGGTTTTATTACCTTTGCCATCGCGGGCGTGGCGGTATGTCACCGTCACCCGTTTGACCAGCCGGAAGCCGAGCAGGAACTGGCGGATGGTTACCACATTGAATATTCCGGGATGAAATTCGGCCTGTTCTTCGTGGGTGAATACATCGGGATTGTGACCATCTCCGCACTGATGGTGACGTTGTTCTTCGGTGGCTGGCAAGGCCCGTTGTTACCGCCATTCATCTGGTTCGCGCTGAAAACTGCGTTCTTTATGATGATGTTCATTTTGATTCGTGCGTCGTTGCCGCGTCCGCGTTATGACCAGGTAATGTCCTTCGGCTGGAAAATCTGCCTGCCGCTGACGCTGATCAACTTGCTGGTAACGGCGGCTGTCATTCTCTGGCAGGCGCAATAAGGGGCACTAAGACCATGACCTTAAAAGAATTGTTAGTAGGTTTCGGCACCCAGGTTCGTAGTATCTGGATGATCGGCCTGCACGCGTTCGCCAAGCGCGAAACGCGAATGTACCCGGAAGAGCCGGTCTATCTGCCGCCCCGTTATCGTGGTCGTATCGTTCTGACCCGTGATCCGGACGGCGAAGAGCGTTGCGTAGCCTGTAACCTCTGCGCAGTAGCCTGCCCGGTCGGCTGTATCTCGCTGCAAAAAGCAGAAACCAAAGACGGTCGCTGGTATCCGGAATTTTTCCGCATCAACTTCTCACGCTGCATTTTCTGTGGTCTGTGCGAAGAAGCCTGTCCGACCACGGCGATTCAGTTAACCCCGGATTTCGAGATGGGGGAATACAAACGCCAGGATCTGGTTTACGAGAAAGAGGATCTGCTGATCTCCGGTCCGGGCAAATACCCGGAATATAACTTCTACCGGATGGCAGGTATGGCAATCGACGGCAAAGATAAGGGCGAAGCAGAGAACGAAGCCAAGCCTATCGACGTCAAGAGCCTGTTACCGTAAGGAGAGGGGCAATGGAGTTCGCTTTTTATATCTGTGGCCTGATAGCCATACTTGCGACCTTGCGAGTGATCACCCATACCAATCCGGTACACGCATTGCTGTACCTGATTATTTCGCTGCTGGCGATTTCCGGGGTGTTCTTCTCACTGGGCGCTTACTTTGCCGGTGCGCTGGAAATTATCGTCTACGCGGGTGCCATTATGGTGCTGTTCGTGTTCGTGGTGATGATGCTCAACCTGGGCGGTTCGGAAATCGAACAGGAACGCCAGTGGCTGAAACCGCAGGTGTGGATTGGTCCGGCAATTTTGTCGGCCATCATGCTGGTGGTGATTGTTTACGCCATTCTCGGTGTTAACGATCAGGGTATCGATGGTACGCCAATCAGCGCCAAAGCAGTGGGTATTACGCTGTTTGGGCCTTACGTGCTGGCGGTTGAACTGGCCTCTATGCTGCTGCTGGCCGGTCTGGTTGTGGCCTTCCACGTCGGTCGCGAAGAGCGTGCGGGTGAAGTGCTGAGCAATCGCAAAGACGACAGCGCGAAAAGAAAAACGGAGGAGCACGCATGATCCCCTTACAACATGGACTGATCCTCGCGGCAATCTTGTTCGTTCTTGGCTTAACCGGTCTGGTTATCCGTCGCAATCTGCTGTTTATGCTGATTGGTCTGGAAATCATGATTAACGCCTCCGCGCTGGCCTTTGTGGTCGCCGGGAGCTACTGGGGCCAGACCGACGGTCAGGTGATGTACATTCTTGCCATCAGCCTCGCGGCGGCGGAAGCGAGTATCGGTCTTGCGCTGCTGCTGCAACTTCACCGTCGTCGCCAGAACCTGAACATCGATTCAGTAAGTGAGATGCGCGGATGAACATGCTTGCCTTAACCATTATTTTGCCATTAGTTGGCTTCATTCTGCTGGCGTTCTCTCGCGGACGCTGGTCTGAAAATGTCTCAGCGATCGTTGGCGTTGGCTCTGTGGGCCTGGCTGCGCTGGTGACTGCTTTTATCGGCGTCGATTTCTTCGCTAACGGTGAGCAGGCTTACAGCCAGCCGCTGTGGACGTGGATGTCGGTAGGCGACTTTAACATCGGTTTCAACCTGGTGCTGGACGGCCTGTCACTGACCATGCTCTCAGTGGTCACCGGTGTGGGTTTCCTGATCCACATGTACGCCTCCTGGTATATGCGCGGTGAAGAGGGCTACTCTCGCTTCTTCGCTTACACCAACCTGTTCATTGCCAGCATGGTGGTTCTGGTTCTGGCCGACAACCTGCTGCTGATGTACCTCGGCTGGGAAGGCGTGGGCCTGTGCTCCTATCTGCTGATCGGTTTCTATTACACCGATCCGAAGAATGGTGCCGCGGCAATGAAAGCGTTTGTCGTGACCCGTGTCGGTGACGTGTTCCTCGCTTTCGCGCTGTTCATTCTCTACAACGAACTGGGCACGCTGAACTTCCGCGAAATGGTGGAACTGGCACCGGCGCACTTTGCAGACGGCAATAACATGCTGATGTGGGCGACGCTGATGCTGCTGGGTGGTGCGGTTGGTAAATCTGCGCAGTTGCCGTTGCAGACATGGCTTGCCGACGCGATGGCTGGCCCGACGCCTGTCTCTGCGCTGATCCACGCCGCAACCATGGTAACCGCAGGTGTTTACCTGATCGCCCGTACCCACGGCCTGTTCCTGATGACCCCGGAAGTTCTGCATCTGGTGGGTATTGTCGGGGCGGTTACCTTGCTGCTGGCTGGTTTTGCTGCGCTGGTACAGACCGACATCAAACGTGTTCTCGCTTACTCCACCATGAGTCAGATTGGCTACATGTTCCTCGCGCTTGGCGTGCAGGCATGGGATGCGGCGATTTTCCACTTGATGACCCACGCATTCTTTAAAGCGCTGCTGTTCCTGGCATCCGGTTCTGTCATTCTGGCCTGTCATCACGAACAGAACATCTTCAAGATGGGCGGTCTGCGTAAATCTATTCCGCTGGTTTATCTCTGCTTCCTGGTGGGCGGCGCGGCGCTGTCGGCACTGCCGCTGGTCACTGCGGGCTTCTTCAGTAAGGATGAGATCCTCGCGGGTGCGATGGCGAATGGTCATATCAATCTGATGGTGGCTGGTCTGGTCGGTGCGTTTATGACCTCGCTCTACACCTTCCGTATGATTTTCATCGTCTTCCACGGAAAAGAACAAATTCACGCTCACGCCGTGAAAGGGATCACCCACAGCCTGCCGCTGATTGTGCTGCTGATCCTTTCCACCTTCGTTGGCGCACTGATTGTACCGCCGCTGCAGGGCGTGCTTCCGCAAACCACGGAGCTGGCACACGGCAGTATGTTGACCCTGGAAATTACCTCTGGCGTGGTTGCGGTTGTTGGCATTTTGCTGGCAGCCTGGCTGTGGCTGGGTAAACGTACTCTGGTGACTTCTATCGCCAACAGTGCACCGGGTCGTCTGCTGGGGACCTGGTGGTACAACGCCTGGGGCTTTGACTGGCTGTACGACAAAGTGTTCGTCAAACCGTTCCTGGGGATCGCCTGGTTGCTGAAACGCGATCCGCTGAACTCAATGATGAACATCCCGGCGATCCTCTCGCGCTTTGCGGGTAAAGGTCTGTTGCTCAGTGAGAACGGCTACCTGCGCTGGTATGTGGCATCCATGAGCATCGGTGCGGTCGTGGTGCTGGCACTGTTGATGGTACTGCGTTGAGTTAAGGATTGTGGGATTTGCCCTCGGGCATATAAGAACGTAGGTCGGATAAGCCACTACAGCGGCGCATCCGACACTCCCCCCAATCCGAAGTGAATTTTCTGTCGTGAGAATTCGTTGAAAATCCGGTCCTGACGGGACTTTTACAAGGAATAAAGATCGCCATGTTACTACCCTGGCTAATATTAATTCCCTTTATTGGCGGCTTCCTGTGCTGGCAGACCGAACGCTTTGGCGTAAAGGTGCCGCGCTGGATCGCGCTAATCACCATGGGATTGACGCTGGCGCTGTCGCTGCAACTGTGGTTGCAGGGCGGTTATTCACTGACGCAATCCGCCGGAATTCCGCAGTGGCAGTCTGAATTCGACATGCCGTGGATCCCGCGTTTTGGAATCTCTATTCACCTCGCCATTGATGGTCTGTCGTTGCTGATGGTCGTGCTGACAGGTCTGCTCGGCGTGCTGGCGGTACTTTGCTCGTGGAATGAGATCGAAAAATATCAGGGCTTCTTCCACCTCAACCTGATGTGGATCCTGGGCGGTGTTATCGGCGTGTTCCTTGCCATCGACATGTTCCTGTTCTTCTTCTTCTGGGAAATGATGCTGGTGCCGATGTACTTCCTGATCGCACTGTGGGGGCATAAAGCTTCTGACGGTAAAACGCGTATCACGGCGGCAACCAAATTCTTCATCTACACCCAGGCGAGTGGTCTGGTGATGTTGATCGCCATCCTGGCGCTGGTCTTCGTTCACTACAATGCGACTGGTGCCTGGACCTTCAACTATGAAGAGCTGCTGAATACGCCAATGTCCAGCGGTGTGGAATATCTGTTGATGCTGGGCTTCTTCATCGCCTTTGCGGTGAAAATGCCGGTGGTTCCACTGCACGGTTGGTTGCCAGATGCCCACTCCCAGGCACCGACTGCCGGTTCCGTTGACCTCGCGGGGATCTTGCTGAAAACCGCCGCTTACGGTCTGCTGCGTTTCTCCCTGCCGTTGTTCCCGAACGCGTCGGCAGAGTTTGCGCCAATCGCGATGTGGCTGGGTGTTATCGGCATCTTCTACGGTGCGTGGATGGCCTTTGCCCAGACTGATATCAAACGTTTGATCGCCTACACCTCGGTTTCCCACATGGGCTTCGTGCTGATTGCTATCTATACCGGCAGCCAGTTGGCCTACCAGGGCGCGGTTATTCAGATGATTGCGCACGGCTTGTCGGCGGCGGGTCTGTTTATTCTCTGCGGTCAGCTCTATGAACGTATCCACACCCGTGACATGCGCATGATGGGCGGTCTGTGGAGCAAAATGAAATGGCTGCCAGCACTGTCGCTGTTCTTTGCTGTGGCAACGCTTGGGATGCCGGGCACTGGTAACTTCGTCGGTGAATTTATGATTCTGTTCGGCAGCTTCCAGGTCGTCCCGGTCATTACCGTTATCTCTACTTTTGGGCTGGTCTTTGCGTCTGTTTATTCGCTGGCAATGCTGCATCGCGCTTACTTCGGTAAGGCGAAAAGCGAGATTGCCAGCCAGGAACTACCAGGGATGTCGCTGCGTGAGTTGTTTATGATCCTGTTGCTGGTGGTGCTGCTGGTACTGCTGGGCTTCTGGCCGCAGCCGATTCTGGATACCTCGCACTCCGCGATTGGCAATATCCAGCAGTGGTTTGTTAATTCCGTTACTACTACAAGGCCGTAAATCGCCATGACAATAACTCCACAAAACCTGATCGCACTGCTACCGTTGCTGATCGTCGGCTTGACGGTGGTGGTTGTGATGCTCTCCATTGCGTGGCGACGCAATCACTTCCTCAACGCCACGCTGTCGGTCATTGGGCTTAACGCGGCGCTGGTTTCGCTCTGGTTTGTTGGCCAGGCGGGCGCTATGGACGTCACGCCGCTGATGCGCGTTGATGGTTTCGCCATGCTCTACACCGGGCTGGTACTGCTGGCGAGCCTCGCCACCTGTACTTTTGCCTACCCGTGGCTTGAAGGTTATAACGACAACAAGGACGAGTTCTACCTGTTGGTGTTAATTGCCGCCTTGGGTGGGATCTTGCTGGCGAATGCCAACCATCTGGCGTCTCTGTTCCTCGGTATCGAACTGATCTCTCTGCCGTTGTTTGGCCTGGTCGGTTACGCTTTCCGCCAGAAACGTTCGCTGGAAGCCAGTATCAAATACACCATTCTTTCTGCCGCAGCGTCTTCTTTCTTGCTGTTCGGTATGGCGCTGGTGTACGCGCAGTCTGGCGACCTGTCGTTCGTCGCGCTGGGTAAAAACCTCGGTGATGGTATGCTCAACGAGCCGCTGTTACTGGCGGGTTTTGGCCTGATGATTGTCGGCCTCGGCTTCAAACTTTCTCTGGTGCCGTTCCACCTGTGGACACCAGACGTATACCAGGGCGCGCCTGCGCCGGTTTCCACCTTCCTGGCGACGGCGAGCAAAATCGCTATCTTCGGCGTGGTGATGCGTCTGTTCCTTTACGCACCGGTGGGCGACAGCGAAGCGATTCGCGTGGTGCTGGCGATTATCGCCTTTGCCTCCATCATCTTCGGTAACCTGATGGCGCTGAGCCAGACCAATATCAAACGTCTGCTCGGTTACTCGTCTATCTCTCACCTCGGTTATCTGCTGGTGGCACTGATTGCGCTGCAAACCGGCGAGATGTCGATGGAAGCGGTAGGGGTTTACCTCGCCGGTTATCTGTTCAGCAGCCTCGGCGCGTTCGGTGTGGTCAGCCTGATGTCCAGCCCGTATCGTGGCCCGGATGCTGATTCCCTGTTCTCTTACCGCGGACTGTTCTGGCATCGTCCGATCCTCGCGGCGGTGATGACGGTGATGATGCTGTCACTGGCCGGTATCCCGATGACGCTGGGCTTTATCGGTAAGTTCTACGTGCTGGCGGTCGGTGTTCAGGCGCACCTGTGGTGGCTGGTGGGCGCTGTGGTTGTCGGTTCGGCAATCGGCCTCTACTACTACTTGCGCGTGGCGGTAAGCCTGTACCTTCATGGTTCAGAACAGCCAAACCGTGATGCACCGTCAGACTGGCAGTACACGGCAGGCGGCATCGTGGTGCTGATCTCCGCACTGTTGGTACTGGTGCTGGGTGTATGGCCGCAACCGCTGATCAGCATTGTACGTTTGGCAATGCCGCTGATGTAAGCAGTCAGTTCGTAAGTCAGAAAGCCGCCGACATGTTCGGCGGTTTTTTTATGGTGCCTTTGACACCATCACCCAACAATAACCGTCAGCGCATGATTCCCTTGTCGCAGCATACGTCGATACGCGCTAATCAACTTCTCCATATCAAGCATGATCGACGCAAAGAGTTGCCCCTCTAACTCTTCTGAAAAGGTCACTCCCGGATAAATCTCCATTTCATTGAGTCGCTTAATGGAAAACTGTTTACGCAGCTCACTTCGATCCAGAGCTTCCAGGCGGTCGATTGTCGCGGCTAACTCCTGATTCCAGGTCAATCCCAGGAAACCATCTATGCCATCTTCGAGGCTGTGTTCACCAAGCACGGCACGACTTAGCGGGTCATTCTTCGCGGGATCAAAAGCAGAGGTACCTGTCAGGCCAAAATGTAAAAAATCCCAGCGCTTATCAATATCCAGTCGGCGTAAACCTGAAAGCGTGTCGTGAATATTGTCCATCAAAGGTTTTTCAGTAGACTCAAGCAGTTGGTTAACCTTTTCTGAATTAATTTCCGCAAAATAACCAATCATTCCCATTTGTTTTCCTCCGTTGAATTTCATTTTTCGCATCTTAAATCAGATGCCACAAAATAAAATTACAGCAGTCATTTTTCTGGAGCTGCCTCGAGAAATTTTTATTATTTACTGTTATGCAACAAACTAATAACGCCATCAATTACCTGCGCCATTTTCTGGTAATTGAGTCTGTCTGCAGTATCGCCAGACTGGTGATATTGTTTATTTCGATAAAACGCAGTGTCTGTAATCATGACGGCAGGAATATCTTGCTGCCAGTAATTGAGATGGTCGGAGAAATCGATACCGGGAATAAATCCCGGTGCGTTAATAGAATAAACAGGCAACTCTGTTGCTGATAACAACGCAGATTTTACCTGACGCACAGCGCTGATATCCTGCATTCTGCCAACCACTGCAATAAAATCACCACGGTCGGGATAAAGCCAGGACATGACAGAGTAAGGGTAATCCTGACTCCCGGATGCGGAGTCGTAATAACCAATCATCTCCAGCGCTATCATTAATTTCACCGGACGCTCAAGCGAAGCGGCGTGTACCGCGCTCCCCATTTCATCGCTACGAAAGAAGGGCGGTTCTTCCGACGCATAGGCGACTAGTTGAACGCCTGTTTTCGGCGCTTGCTGCTGTAACAAACGTGCCAGCTCCAGTAGTCCGGCGACGCCACTGGCGTTATCATCCGCGCCTGGCGTATAGATTAACTGGTCGTTTTCATAACTGGTTGCGGAATCATAGTGCGCCCCAATAATAATCAGCGATCCATTGGCAGGACCGTAATCAGCAACAATGTTTTTGTAGGGGCCACCAGTAATGGGGACGTCCTGCACGGTAACTCTGGCACCGCTACTGACAAAGGCCTCTTTTATATACTCTGCGGATCTATTCAGATTATCAATATTGTCAGCACTACGTGGATGCACAGTTTGTGTAAAGTAACGAACTGTTTTTTCTAATTGCTCGGGACTTGCGTGCCGGGGCGTTGGCGGTAATGCATTGACCCAGGGTTGATAAAAAACAATTAGAGGAAGTGAAAGCAAGAACAATATAAAAAAGGGAAAGGTTATTTTTTTCATATACAAATTATTAATAGGTTTTGTTGTTGAATTATTATTTGTTATGGGTTTCGGGATTGTATTTTATTAAGATTGGTCGGATTATACAAAGAGTCTATTTTATGTCTGGTAGCTGAGTTTATTTAAAAGGATTTTATATGCGAAATAAAAATATAATCATGTTGCTTATTAGTAGTTTGATTTTGTCAGGATGTGGGCAGGAATCTGATGATAAGGAAAGTCAGCAACAACAATCTACTACACCCACAGACCAGCAAGTACTTGCCGCGCAACAAGCAGCAACAAAAGTGGCGGAGCAAAGAGCCGCCGCCGCTAAAGCCGCTGCAGACGCGAAAGCAAAAACCTTAGCCCAGCATGAAGCGCAACAATCCTCAGACAAACAGGCTTTGCCGGGGCGATTGCAGGAAGCGCCAACATTTGAAAGAGCGGCTAAAGCAAAAGCTACACGTATCGCAAATCCAGGAACAGCTCGCTACCAGCAGTTCGATGATAATCCGGTTAAGCAGGTAGTGCAAAACCCGTTGGCGACGTTTAGCCTTGACGTCGACACCGGCAGCTATGCAAATGTACGGCGTTTCCTCAATCAAGGGCTGTTACCTCCGCCAGACTCTGTGCGGGTGGAGGAGATGGTCAATTATTTTCCGTCAGACTGGGTTATTAATGATAAAAGCAATAATAAAGAGCCTGTTCCCGCCACTAAGCCAATACCTTTCGCTATGCGCTATGAACTGGCATCTGCGCCCTGGAATGAGCAGCGAACATTGCTGAAAGTTGATATCCTGGCGAAAGATCGCAAAAGTGAAGAGTTACCAGCTTCTAATCTGGTCTTTCTTATCGACACTTCTGGTTCAATGATTTCTAGTGAACGTTTGCCACTTATTCAGTCTTCGTTGAAATTATTGGTCAAAGAACTTCGTGAGCAGGATAACATTGCCATCGTAACCTACGCTGGCGACTCCCGTATTGCGTTGCCTTCTACCTCAGGGAATCACAAGTCAGAAATTAATGCCGCGATTGATTCGCTGGATGCGGAAGGCAGTACCAATGGCGGTGCCGGGCTGGAACTGGCTTATCAGCAGGCGGCGAAGGGGTTTATTAAGGGCGGCATCAATCGCATTTTATTGGCCACTGACGGTGACTTTAACGTTGGTATTGACGATCCAAAATCGATTGAATCAATGGTCAAAAAACAGCGGGAGTCCGGTGTTACTCTTTCGACGCTTGGCGTGGGGGATGACAATTACAACGAGGCAATGATGGTGCGAATTGCCGATGTTGGTAACGGCAACTACAGCTACATTGATACTCTCTCTGAAGCGCAGAAAGTGTTGAACAGTGAAATGCGGCAGACGTTGATTACCGTAGCAAAAGATGTCAAAGCGCAAATAGAGTTTAACCCCGCGTGGGTAACGGAATACCGTCAGATTGGTTATGAAAAGCGCCAACTTCGGGCGGAGGATTTTAATAACGACAACGTTGATGCGGGGGATATTGGCGCAGGTAAACATATAACGTTGTTATTCGAATTAACGCTGAATGGGCAAAAAGCATCAATTGATAAGTTACGCTATGCCCCGGATAACAAATCAGCGAAATCAGATAAAGCGAAAGAACTGGCCTGGTTAAAGATTCGTTGGAAATACCCGCAGGGAAAAGAAAGTCAGTTAGTTGAATTCCCGTTGGCACCCACAATAAACGCACCTTCAGAAGATATGCGTTTTCGCGCAGCAGTCGCTGCGTTTGGGCAAAAATTGCGCGGTTCTGAATACCTGAATAATACATCCTGGCAGCAGATCGAACAGTGGGCGCGGCAAGCGAAAGGACCGGATCAACAAGGCTACAGAGCGGAATTTATTCGCCTGATTGGGCTGGCGGAAGGTCTGGACAATTCACAAAACTAAAAATGATAAATCTGTTTGCCGGATATCGACATCAAGCGTATTCGGCAAACAGATGAAAAATACGTCAAATAAGTGCGTTGGCATCATTAAATTAATCTGCCAACTAACCACCGCTTTCGACTTAAATGCTAAACACCGCGAAATCGCTCGCCAGTTCGGTTGCCGGGAAAATCGACCGACATTCGTGTAACAAGTGCTGACAGCCTTTATCATCATAGCGCGAACTAACATGGGTAATGATTAGTTTACCGACACCAGCTTCACGGGCCAGTGCCGCCGCCTGGCGTGTGGAGCTGTGGCCGCGACTGTTGGCTTTGGCCTCCATCGCCATATCCAGCGTCGCTTCGTGAACCATTATGTCGACACCTTTAGCAAGGTCGATTGCGGCATCGCAAGGGCCGGTATCACCGAAAATGGCGATTGATTTACCCGGTGTAGGCGCGTCTAAATAATCAGCACCGTTAATCTGCCGACCGTCTTCCAGCGTGACTGTTTTGCCTTTTTTCAAATCCTGAAATAACGGACCGGGTTGTACACCGGCATCTTTTAACGCCCGGGCGTTCAGCGCGCCAGGTTTATCATGTTCTTCAATACGATAGCCGTAACATTCCAGCGGATGTTCCATCGGATAAGCTGTCACTTTACGCAAGCCATCATCAAGAATTTCGCCTGCGCTAATTTCAATAATCTCCAGTGGATAATCAGTCCACGAGCCACTAATGCGTAACGCTGTCTCAACAAATTCACGGATACCTTGCGGACCATAAATGGTTAAGGGTTGCACAATGCCTGACATGGAACGACTGCATAGCAACCCAGGCAAGCCAAAAAGATGATCGCCATGTAAATGGCTTATAAAAATCCTGTCCAGTTTTCCGGGGTTAAATGCCGTGTGCAACATCTGGTGTTGTGTACCTTCACCGCAGTCAAATAACCAAAGCCCGGCTCGCGTTGGATGTTGCAGATTAAGCAATATTGCCGTGACATTCCGTGTTCGGGTCGGAACCCCCGCTGAAGTACCTAAAAAAATTAATTCCATGAGTTCATCACGCTGCTGAAAATATTCCAGCTAGTATAAAGCAAACAGCACAAAGGAGCCTTCCATGATCGACTGGCAAGATCTGCATCATTCTGATTTATCTGTTTCTCAGCTTTATGCCTTATTACAACTACGCTGCGCGGTATTTGTGGTGGAGCAAAACTGCCCTTATCAGGATATCGACGGTGATGATCTGGTAGGAGAAAATCGCCATCTTCTCGGCTGGCATCACGGGACACTGGTGGCGTATGCGAGGATACTGAAAAGTGATGATGATCTCGAACCGGTGGTGATTGGTCGGGTGATTGTCAGCGAAGCCTTACGCGGTGAAAAAATCGGTCAGCAATTGATGAGCAAGGCGCTGGAATCATGTACGCGCCACTGGCCGGACAAGGCGATTTATCTGGGGGCGCAGGCGCACTTACAAAACTTTTATGAGCAATTTGGTTTCATCCCAGTGACCGATATTTATGAGGAAGATGGTATTCCGCATATCGGGATGGCGCGCGAGGTTAATCAGGCGTGATTGATAACAGTTGTCTATAGTTAGTGGCAGGTTTTACGTAAATGGAGAACGAGAATGTCTAATCAATTTAGTGATACACGTATCGATGACGACCTGACGTTACTGAGTGAAACACTGGAAGAGGTGCTACGCTCCTCTGGCGATCCCGCCGATCAAAAATATGTTGAGCTAAAGGCGCGGGCAGAAAAGGCGCTGGATGATGTGAAAAAAAGGGTAAGTCAGGCTTCCGACAGCTATTACTATCGGGCGAAGCAGGCGGTATATCGTGCCGATGACTACGTCCATGAAAAACCCTGGCAGGGGATTGGTGTGGGCGCGGCCGTTGGACTGGTATTAGGACTGTTGCTGGCACGCCGTTAAAACCTCCCTACACTGGGGTACTGCATTTTTTGTGCAGTACCCCGTATAATGTGAGGCTTTTAACAGGGAGAGGTCCGCGTGCAATCACTTACTACGGCGCTGGGAAATCTACTGCGCCATTTGTCGCAAGAGATTCCGGCGACACCCGGCATTCGGGTTTTCGATGTTCCTTTCCCCCTTAATGACGCTTTTGATGCTTTAAGCTGGTTGGCCAGTCAGCAAACGTATCCGCAATTCTACTGGCAACAACGTAATGGTGATGAAGAGGCCGCGGTGCTGGGCGCGATTGCCAGCTTTACGTCGTTGGACCAGGCACAACGTTTTCTTCGTCAGTACCCGGAACATCCCGACTTACGCATTTGGGGGCTGAATGCGTTTGACCCGTCACAAGGTCATTTACTTTTGCCGCGTCTGGAATGGCGGCGCTGTGCGGGAAAAGCGAGCTTTCGCCTGACCCTTTTCAGCGAAACGTCCCTTCAGAATGACGCAAATCAGGCAAAAGAATTCATTACTACACTGGCGAATACCAAACCGTTGCCCGCGTTGCATTTAACCACTCCACAAGAAAACCACTGGCCAGATAAATCGGGCTGGACGCGGTTAATTAAACTGGCGACCGACACCATTGCGGAAGGTGAGCTGGATAAAGTCGTACTGGCGCGGGCGACAGATCTGCATTTTGCAAGTCCGGTCAATGCGGCGGCAATGATGGCTGCCAGCCGTCGACTGAATCTTAACTGTTACCATTTCTACATGGGCTTTGATGGCGAAAGCGCATTTCTCGGCTCAACGCCTGAGCGACTATGGCGGCGGCGTGACAAAGCGCTGCGCACTGAAGCCCTTGCCGGAACGGTGGCGAATCACCCCGACGATAAACAGGCGCAGCGGTTGGCCGAGTGGCTGATGGCGGATGATAAAAACCAACGTGAAAACATGCTGGTGGTGGAAGATATCTGCCAGCGATTACAGTCTGATACCCAGACACTGGATGTTTTGCCGCCGCAGGTACTTCGTCTGCGAAAAGTACAACATCTGCGTCGCTGCATCTGGACTTCACTCAATAAAGCAGATGACGAGGTTTGCTTGCATCAGTTGCAGCCAACGGCAGCCGTAGCAGGCTTACCGCGCGATCTGGCGCGGCAGTTTATCGCGCAACACGAACCGTTTACCCGTGAATGGTACGCTGGCTCTGCGGGTTATCTTTCTCTACAACAAAGTGAATTCTGCGTTTCCCTGCGCTCGGCAAAAATCAGTGACAATGTAGTGCGTCTGTATGCCGGAGCAGGTATTGTCCGTGGCTCAGATCCCGAGCAAGAGTGGCAGGAAATCGACAACAAAGCGGCAGGACTGCGGACTTTATTACAAATGGAATAGTAATGAGTCGCATCATTATCGATTCATATCAATAATCTAATTTTGTAGCTCTCTATACTTAGCCGCAATATTGATACCGGACAAACTCATGTCAGTAAGCGCATTTAACCGACGCTGGGCGGCGGTCATTCTGGAAGCATTAACACGTCACGGCGTCAGACACGTCTGCATTGCCCCTGGCTCTCGTTCTACGCCATTAACTCTGGCGGCAGCGGAAAATTCCGCATTCATTCATCACACCCATTTTGATGAGCGTGGGCTGGGACATCTGGCGCTGGGGCTGGCGAAGGTCAGCAAACAGCCGGTGGCGGTGATTGTGACCTCCGGCACGGCGGTAGCGAATCTCTATCCGGCGCTGATTGAGGCTGGGTTAACTGGAGAAAAACTGATCCTGTTAACCGCCGATCGTCCTCCGGAACTGATTGATTGCGGTGCGAATCAGGCGATTCGCCAGCCGGGTATGTTCGCTTCTCATCCCACGCATAGCATTTCACTACCACGCCCGACCCAGGATATTCCTGCGCGTTGGCTGGTTTCCACCATCGATCACGCTTTAGGTACGCTGCATACGGGGGGAGTCCATATCAACTGCCCGTTTGCCGAACCGCTGTATGGCGAGATGGACGACACGGGGCTGGCGTGGCAACAACGCCTGGGCGACTGGTGGCAGGATGATAAACCGTGGCTGCGTGAAGCCCCTCGGCTGGAGAGCGAAAAACAGCGCGACTGGTTCTTCTGGCGGCAAAAGCGCGGCGTGGTGGTTGCGGGGCGCATGAGTGCGGAAGAGGGCAAAAAAGTTGCCCAGTGGGCGCAAACTCTTGGCTGGCCGCTGATTGGCGACGTGCTGTCGCAAACCGGGCAACCGCTGCCGTGTGCCGACTTGTGGTTAGGTAATGCTAAAGCGATTGGCGAGTTACAGCAGGCGCAGATTGTGATCCAGGTGGGTAGTAGCCTGACCGGAAAACGGTTACTGCAATGGCAGGCGAATTGTGAACCGGAAGAATACTGGATTGTTGATAACATCGAAGGGCGACTCGACCCGGCGCATCACCGTGGACGTCGGCTGATTGCCAATATTACCGACTGGCTGGAGTTGCATCCGGCTGAAAAACGTCAGCCCTGGTGCGTGGAGATCCCGCGTCTGGCTGAACAGGCGATGCAGGCAGTTGTTACCCGTCGCGATGCATTTGGCGAAGCGCAACTGGCGCACCGCATCAGCGAATACCTACCGGAACAGGGGCAACTGTTTGTCGGTAACAGCCTGGTGGTGCGTTTGATCGACGCACTCTCACAACTTCCGGCAGGTTACCCGGTTTACAGCAACCGTGGAGCCAGCGGTATTGACGGTCTGATCTCGACCGCCGCTGGCGTTCAGCGGGCGAGCGGTAAACCGACACTGGCGATTGTTGGCGATCTCTCGGCGCTTTACGACCTGAACGCGCTGGCCTTGTTGCGCCAGGTTTCCGCGCCGCTGGTATTAATTGTGGTGAACAATAACGGCGGGCAAATCTTCTCGCTACTTCCCACACCAAAAAGCGAGCGTGAGCGTTTTTATTTAATGCCACAGAACGTTCATTTTGAGCACGCTGCCGCTATGTTCGAACTGAAATATCATCGCCCGCAAAACTGGGATGAGTTTGAATCGGCTCTGGCTGGCGCATGGCGCACCCCGACCACCACCGTGATTGAAATGGTCGTTAACGATACTGATGGTGCGCAAACACTCCAGCAGTTGCTGGCGCAGGTAAGCCATTTATGATCCTGCATGCGCAGGCAAAACACGGCAAGCCAGGTTTACCCTGGCTGGTTTTTCTGCACGGTTTTTCCGGAGATTGCCGCGAATGGCAGGAAGTGGGCGAGGCGTTTACGGACTACTCGCGATTGTATGTGGATCTCCCCGGACACGGCGGTTCAATGGCTATCAGCGTTGATGGTTTTGCTGATGTCACCGATTTGCTGCATAACACTTTTGTTAGTTACAACATACTAAATTACTGGCTGGTGGGATACTCCCTCGGTGGACGCGTGGCGATGATGGCGGCTTGTCAGGGGATGCCGGGGATTGGTGGGGTGATTGTCGAAGGCGGGCATCCAGGGCTGCAAAGTGCTGAACAACGTGCAGAACGTCAGCTTTCCGATCACCGCTGGGCGCAGCGTTTTCGCTCAGAACCGTTAACCGCGGTATTTACCGACTGGTATCAACAGCCTGTTTTTGCCTCGCTCAACGATGAGCAACGCCGGGAGCTGGTGGCACTGCGCAGCAACAATAACGGTGTAACTCTTGCCGCCATGCTGGAGGCTACTTCTCTCGCCGTCCAGCCTGATTTACGTGCTAACCTTAGCGCCCGCACATTTACGTTTTATTATTTATGTGGTGAACGTGACAGCAAATTCCGCGCTCTGGCAGCGGAACTGGCTGCCGACTGCCATGTCATTCCTCGCGCCGGACATAACGCGCACCGGGAAAATCCCGCTGGCGTAATCGCAAGTCTGGCGCAGATCTTGCGTTTCTGACTAAAGGACACAATATGATTTATCCTGATGAAGCAATGCTTTACGCACCGGTTGAATGGCACGACTGTTCCGAAGGTTTCGAGGACATTCGTTATGAAAAATCCACCGACGGTATCGCAAAAATCACCATTAATCGTCCGCAGGTGCGCAATGCCTTCCGTCCTCTGACGGTAAAAGAGATGATCCAGGCGCTGGCGGATGCGCGTTATGACGATAACATCGGCGTAATTATTCTGACTGGCGCAGGCGATAAAGCATTCTGCTCTGGCGGCGATCAGAAAGTGCGCGGCGACTACGGCGGCTATAAAGATGACTCCGGCGTACATCACCTGAACGTGCTGGACTTCCAGCGTCAGATCCGTACCTGTCCGAAACCGGTTGTCGCGATGGTTGCAGGTTACTCCATCGGCGGCGGTCATGTTCTACATATGATGTGCGACCTGACCATTGCGGCTGAAAACGCTATTTTCGGTCAGACTGGTCCGAAAGTTGGTTCCTTCGACGGTGGCTGGGGCGCTTCTTATATGGCTCGCATTGTCGGGCAGAAAAAAGCGCGTGAAATCTGGTTCCTGTGCCGTCAGTACGACGCCAAACAGGCGCTGGATATGGGCCTTGTGAACACCGTTGTACCGCTGGCGGATCTGGAAAAAGAAACCGTCCGCTGGTGTCGCGAAATGCTGCAAAACAGCCCAATGGCACTGCGCTGCCTGAAAGCCGCGCTGAATGCTGACTGTGATGGTCAGGCGGGGCTGCAGGAGCTGGCAGGTAACGCCACCATGCTGTTCTACATGACGGAAGAAGGTCAGGAAGGTCGTAACGCTTTCAACCAGAAACGTCAGCCTGATTTCAGCAAATTCAAACGGAATCCGTAATGCGTAGCGCGCAGGTATACCGCTGGCAGATCCCCATGGACGCGGGGGTGGTTCTGCGCGACAGGCGGTTAAAAACCCGCGACGGGCTGTATGTTTGCCTGCGTGAGGGCGAGCGTGAAGGGTGGGGAGAGATCTCCCCACTGCCGGGTTTCAGTCAGGAAACCTGGGAAGAAGCGCAGAGCGTGCTGCTTTCCTGGGTAAATAACTGGCTGGCAGGTGATTGCGAGCTACCGCAGATGCCTTCCGTCGCCTTTGGTGTGAGCTGTGCGCTGGCGGAGCTTACTGATGCGTTGCCGCAGGCAGCCAATTACCGTGCAGCGCCGCTGTGTAATGGCGATCCCGACGACCTGATCCTCAAACTTGCCGATATGCCTGGTGAGAAAGTGGCGAAGGTCAAAGTGGGATTGTACGAAGCGGTGCGCGACGGCATGGTGGTGAATCTGTTGCTGGAAGCGGTTCCGGATCTGCATTTGCGTCTTGACGCAAATCGCGCCTGGACGCCGCTGAAGGGTCAGCAGTTTGCGAAATACGTCAACCCTGATTACCGCGACCGCATCGCCTTCCTTGAAGAACCGTGCAAAACCCGTGATGATTCGCGCGCGTTTGCCCGTGAAACCGGCATCGCTATTGCCTGGGATGAAAGTCTGCGTGAGGCGGATTTTGCCTTTGTGGCAGAAGAAGGGGTTCGGGCTGTGGTTATCAAGCCCACGCTAACCGGTAGCCTGGAGAAAGTGCGTGAACAGGTGCAGGCAGCCCACGCGCTGGGGCTGACGGCGGTGATCAGTTCTTCCATCGAGTCGAGTTTAGGTTTAACGCAACTGGCGCGGGTTGCCGCCTGGTTAACGCCCGACACTATTCCGGGGCTGGATACGCTGGATCTGATGCAGGCGCAGCAGGTTCGTCGCTGGCCGGGTAGCCCGCTGCCGTTAGTGGAAGTGGATGCACTGGAGCGGCTGCTATGATCTTCTCTGACTGGCCGTGGCGTCACTGGCGGCAAGTGCGGGGAGAAGCCATTGCCTTGCGTCTCAATAACGAGCAACTCAACTGGCGCGAGCTTTGTAGTCGCGTCGATGAGTTGGCTTCGGGTTTTGTGGCGCAGGGTGTGGTTGCAGGCAGCGGGGTGATGTTGCGGGCATGGAATACACCGCAAACGCTGCTCGTCTGGCTGGCGCTACTACAATGTGGGGCGCGAGTTCTGCCCGTAAACCCACAGCTTCCGCAACCGTTGCTTGAGGAATTGTTGCCCAATCTTACTCTGCAATTCGCGTTGGTGCCGGAAGGAGAAAACACGTTTCCGGCGTTAACTTCGCTGCAAATTCAGGTAGGAGAAGGCGCATACGTTGCCTCGTGGCAGCCGCAGCGTTTGTGCTCCATGACCTTAACTTCTGGTTCCACCGGTTTGCCGAAAGCCGCTGTCCATACCTGCCAGGCACACCTTGCCAGTGCGCAAGGTGTGTTATCGCTGATCCCCTTTGGTGAGCACGATGACTGGTTGCTCTCTTTGCCGCTGTTTCATGTTTCCGGTCAGGGGATTTTGTGGCGCTGGTTATACGCTGGCGCGCGGATGACGGTACGCGACAAACAACCGCTGGAACAAATGCTGGCAGGCTGTACTCACGCCTCGCTGGTGCCGACGCAGCTCTGGCGATTGCTGGTAAATCGCAGTTCGGTTTCCCTGAAAGCGGTGTTGCTTGGCGGCGCGGCAATTCCGGTCGAACTGACGGAGCAGGCACGCGGGCAGGGCATTCGTTGCTTTTGCGGCTATGGCCTGACAGAGTTCGCCTCTACGGTGTGTGCGAAAGAAGCCGACGGTCTGGCTGATGTCGGTTTTCCGTTGCCGGGGCGGGAAGTCAAAATCGTCAAGGATGAAGTATGGCTACGGGCTGCCAGCATGGCGGAGGGTTACTGGCGGAACGGACAACTCCGGAATTACCGCAAAACTATCCCCTGCGGATTCATTTAAATAACCGCATTTCATTAAACACTGTGTTTAACTCAGAATAGCTTTACGTTATTCCCGTTTAAAAATACGGTAAATCCCTTTACCAGTATGACCCGTTCCGGAGTCACGGATGTATTGCATCTGTTGTCGGAGATGAATCCTCAGTCTTCCACCTGCAGCGCTATCTGCAGATTTCCCCGGTAGCTGACTGGCACTTCCAGCTCGGCCGGCGCATCCGTTCTTAACTCAACCAGCTTCTGTGCATCAGGTACGGTTATCACCACATCCTCACCCTGCTGTCTGGCGCTGAGTGCCACTCTCTTTCCGTCAACCATCAGGGCCGTCTTCAGGGTGATGCGGGCTTCCCCGTTATCCGGCAGAGCCTGTTTCACCGTGATGTTTGCCAGTCCGCCGGAAGCCGGGCGGCTTTCTGCATGCCGGATTATCAGCTCTGCAGGCAACGGGCTGTTACTGCCTGAGCGGTACAGCACCGGGTCTGTCGGTGTACGTGTCACCTTCACCACACTGTTACCTGACACCTGACCATTCACCACACCCAGATACTGCATTTTCTCGCTGTATTCAGCGGCCAGTGCTAACTGAATACTGAGTGCACTCAGGACCAGGGTGGCTGCCATCATTGTTTTCTTCATTTATTACCCCTCTGTTCCGTGTTCCGGAGGGCGGTTATTTCTGCTCTGCGGTATCTGCTTTCTCAGTTTTTGCTGCTTCCGGTGCAGCTGGTTTCTTCTGGTTAATGGTCCAGGTCTGCAGTTCACCGTAATCATTCAGGGAGTCCACTTTCACCACATTTCCCTTCACCTGCACTTCATCACCCGGCATGAACATCAGCAGTTTCTGTGCCGTCTCGTTATCCGTGGCAATTTTCTTCCCGTTTCCGTCCAGCAGGCTGCCAATCGCAAAAATGTATGGCGTGGTGTTCACCAGCATGGTCCTGCCATCCGGGCGGCTCTGCAGGCTGATGCCTTCTTCTGCCCCCTTGCGGCCTTCAAGCAGTGCCTTCGGACGATAGAACAGCTTCAGCTTCGTGCGCAGCGCCACTGCAATACCGCTTCCCTCCAGAGCCGGCGGAATATCCTGCAGGTTCAGCCAGTACACCGACTCTTTATCCTTCGGCAGATGGTCCGAGGCCATGATGATACGCAGTGTCTGCTGACCATTCGGCTTCACCTTGAAGAAGGACGGCGTAACCACAAAGGTCGGACGGGTGTCCTTCTCCACGATATTGTCCACCCAGGCCTGACCACCAAAGGTACGCTCCCTGTCATTGTTGGTGACCGTGATGGTCAGTGCATCCTTGTCCCCGCGAAAGATATAGCGGGTCTGGTCTGCCGCCAGGGAAGCCATCGCACTCTGACAGGTCATCATCAGCGCCAGAGTCATTCCCAGTGCTTTTGTCACCCGGTTAGTGAAAAACGTCGTTACTGCGTTACGCTTACTCACACGTAATCTCCTGTAGTTTCTCAGTATCCTGCAGTTTCGCCGCAGGTATCCGGCACTGGCCCAGGGTGATATCACCCGGCGCATCCACCGTGTTAATCATCAGCACACCATTGTTGGCCACAAAGCCCAGCGGTGTGTTCTTACTGTCACGTGCCCAGGTTCCCCCCGGCACAAACTCACCGTCACGCTGCTTCACCTGCAGCAGGTAACGCTTAACTTTCAGGGCATCAAACGGCATCCACACCACCGCTTTGTCCGTTGGCACCACCTTCTGACTGGTGTTCGTCAGTTCTGTGCTCAGCGGCAGCGTGCCCGCATCAATCGTCACCGTGTTCCAGTCATAGCTGTTCAGCGGTACCACCAGGTTGCCGTCACTGTCAGTCTGCCCCTCACCGGACGTCACCTTCACTCCGGGTGTATCCTTCA
Source organism: Escherichia sp. TW09308 (assembly GCF_000208565.1). NCBI lineage: Bacteria > Pseudomonadati > Pseudomonadota > Gammaproteobacteria > Enterobacterales > Enterobacteriaceae > Escherichia > Escherichia sp. TW09308. The sequence continues at coordinate 1,330,402 of NZ_AEME01000001.1, forward strand.
CGTTCACCACGGCCACGGTATCCCCGGTCGTGCGGCTGAACATAATGTCCTTCGCCGCCGGAACGGCCAGTACCGAACCACTGACCGAGACAGAACCACTGGTTCCGCCGGAATGAGAGTGGTTCAGGGCACCACTCAGATAAGACCGGTCACCGCTGTACGACGCGTTCAGATAACTGCTGGCACCGCCATCACTGTCACGACCACCGCCCAGACCATAACTGAAACGGTCATTCAGCGAGCCGGACACACCAGTGCTGAAGCCTGTGCCACCGTCTTTACTCGTACTCACCGACGTACTGCTGCTGTAGCGACGGTCAAACAGAGTGAAAGGTACCGATACTGACGCCGATGCAGACCAGTTGTTTTCCCCCCGGGTGTTCCGTGAACCGGACCAGCCCAGGTTAAGACTGACACCCTTAATCTGTGTGCTCAGGGTGCCGGTAATCCCCGTGTCCTTACCGTTGTCATCGCTGTACCGGTAACTCCCGGTCATGGATGCGGGGTAATAACTCCGCTGCCAGCCGGACACCGACAGACTGAACAGACCACCCACCGGCTGACTGACACCGGCATTCCATTCATCCTTCGTCCGGCGACCATGATTTGACTGCGACCACAACTCTGTCGGGTCAAAGGAGGACATATCCTCATATTCCTCACTCTGCCGTGACCAGCTCACCCGCAGTCCGGTGTTCGTCATCTCCAGTTGTTTACTCCAGGATAACTGCACCTTATTTCCGCTGCGGCTGCCATCACGGTATTTCGCCGTGGCATAAGCCCCGTCAGCAGACACCGCCCCCAGGTAACTCAGCCCCAGAACAGCCCCGGCGCTGACGCCCTGCCAGTCCTGGTTAAACACCCCGCCGGTGCGCAGCGTCAGCCCGTCCAGACCGTAACCGTATGACGCCGCAAACACACCGCCTTTCAGGTCACTGTCATCGTCAGGCAAACCGGCTGCCACACTGAACTCGTGCTGCCCCGGACTTAACTGCCCGGCCATCACCGACAACGGGAAGTTCTGTACCTGCTCGCGCCCGTCTTCACCGGTGATTTTCATGGTCACATCACCACTGGTGTACAGCGGCACATCCGTGATGGAGAACGGACCCGCCGGCACCATCTCCGAATGCAGCAACCGCCCGTTCTGTGTCAGCGTCACCCTCGACGGCCCGTTCGCAATGCCGCTGAACACCGGGGTATACCCCAGATTACCCGGTTTCATGCTGTTGTTCCGGCTCAGCGACACGCCGTACGTTCCCGTACTGCCCAGCAGACTGTCCCCGGTGGATGTTTTCCCGACCGCCAGGTCCGCACTCAGTGCGCGGATGGCCCGGGTGGCCGTAAACATGTTTATCGTGGTGGAGTTATCCCCGCTGTCACCGCCACTGGCCGTGGCAGAAGAACTCACCACCCAGCGCCCGATATTGGCTTTCAGGTCCGCTGAGCCAAAGGCCGAGGTGTTATTACGGCCGGTGTTGGCGTTCGCGTTATAGTTCACGCGAAATGCACTGGTCCCGTAATCCCAGTCCACATTCTCCGGCATCTTCACCAGCCCCTTCTGGGGAATGGACAGCGCCAGACTCTGGGTGGAAACATCAAAATCCACCTTCACTGACGGGGCTTTTGTCAGCACATAGCACTGTCGTGTGGCGTCATATCCCTCACGAAAGTAATCTGCACTGACGTAAATCCCGGCCTTCGTCAGCCATACCTCTGTCAGACACAGTTCATTACTGTCCTGTGGTGTCACATCCAGTATCTGTTTCCCGGCCTCTTTCCCGTTCAGGGACAGGTCAACCAGATAACGCCCCGGCGCATAGCTGCCGTTCAGGGCTGCCCAGACTTCCGGATTAACCCCGGCACCACCCTGGATAAAGGACATATCCAGTTTTTCACCTGCAATACCTGTGGCACTGGCAAAAGCAGCTGATACGGCAAGCGCAAGTGCGGCCCGACGGAAAAACACGGACGAAACCGGCTCTGCGACTGCCTTCTTTCCTGCACACACAATCCTTTTCTCCGTTACTGATACGTGACCACAAAGGTCAGCGCCCCCGTGTATTCCCCCGCCTTCACGTTTGCCGGAAACACCGGCTGCGCACGAAAACGGAACTGCCCTTTAGCAGCAAACTCCACCGGGTAATTCACCGAATGACTGTCCTGAGTCAGACGTCCGCGATAATCAGCCTGTGTATCCACTGCCCGCACATCCACGCGAATACCATCACCGGCACCGCGGGTGACCACCCCCCCTGCATCCAGCTGGCCCGGGTTACCAAAATCCAGGGTGGCGACCTGCCCTGCCTTAAAGGCTGAGCAGCCCTGAACCGTGGCACCGGACTCATACAGACGCACAGTGAAATCACGCGGCGGCACAGGCGCCCCTGTGGACTTGCGGTAAGTTCCGAATGTCAACCGGCCACTGTTGCCGGTGCTGTCCGCATCCACCACCACATGACAGGCCGAAGCCACCACGTCAGCACTGAATACGGTTTTCTGAACAGCGGCGTGAGAAACCCCGCCCCCTGCCAGAAGCAGAAGAACTGAAAGCGACATCCGACAATACCCGGAAGCGATACGTCACATTCGGTCTACGGTTTAAAAGATAACGATTACTAAAGGATGGACAGAATACATGAACTTACATGAATATCAGGCAAAACAACTTTTTGCCCGCTATGGCTTACCAGCACCGGTGGGTTATGCCTGTACTACTCCGCGCGAAGCAGAAGAAGCCGCTTCAAAAATCGGTGCCGGTCCGTGGGTAGTGAAATGTCAGGTTCACGCTGGTGGCCGCGGTAAAGCGGGCGGTGTGAAAGTGGTAAACAGCAAAGAAGACATCCGTGCTTTTGCAGAAAACTGGCTGGGCAAGCGTCTGGTAACGTATCAAACAGACGCCAATGGACAACCGGTTAACCAGATTCTGGTTGAAGCGGCGACCGATATCGCGAAAGAGCTGTATCTTGGTGCCGTTGTTGACCGTAGCTCCCGTCGCGTGGTCTTTATGGCCTCCACTGAAGGTGGCGTGGAAATCGAAAAAGTGGCGGAAGAAACCCCGCACCTGATCCATAAAGTTGCGCTTGATCCGCTGACCGGCCCGATGCCGTATCAGGGACGCGAGCTGGCGTTCAAACTGGGTCTGGAAGGTAAACTGGTTCAACAGTTCACCAAAATTTTCATGGGCCTGGCGACCATTTTCCTGGAACGGGATCTGGCGCTGATCGAAATCAACCCGTTGGTTATCACCAAACAGGGCGATCTTATCTGCCTCGACGGCAAACTGGGCGCTGATGGTAACGCACTGTTCCGCCAGCCTGATCTGCGCGAAATGCGCGACCAGTCGCAGGAAGATCCGCGTGAAGCGCAGGCTGCACAGTGGGAACTGAACTACGTAGCGCTGGACGGCAACATCGGTTGTATGGTTAACGGCGCAGGCCTGGCGATGGGCACGATGGACATCGTTAAACTGCACGGCGGTGAACCGGCTAACTTCCTCGATGTTGGCGGTGGTGCAACCAAAGAACGCGTGACCGAAGCATTCAAAATCATCCTCTCTGACGAAAAAGTAAAAGCCGTTCTGGTTAACATCTTTGGCGGTATCGTTCGTTGCGACCTGATTGCTGACGGTATCATCGGCGCGGTAGCAGAAGTGGGTGTTAACGTCCCGGTTGTCGTACGTCTGGAAGGTAACAACGCCGAACTCGGCGCGAAGAAACTGGCTGACAGCGGCCTGAATATTATTGCAGCAAAAGGTCTGACGGATGCAGCTCAGCAGGTTGTTGCCGCAGTGGAGGGGAAATAATGTCCATTTTAATTGATAAAAACACCAAGGTTATCTGCCAGGGCTTTACCGGTAGCCAGGGGACTTTCCACTCTGAACAGGCCATTGCATACGGCACTAAAATGGTGGGCGGCGTAACTCCAGGTAAAGGTGGCACCACCCACCTTGGCCTGCCGGTGTTCAACACCGTGCGTGAAGCAGTAGCTGTCACTGGTGCCACTGCTTCTGTTATCTACGTACCAGCACCGTTCTGCAAAGACTCCATTCTGGAAGCCATCGACGCAGGCATTAAGCTTATCATCACCATCACTGAGGGCATCCCGACGCTGGATATGCTGACCGTGAAAGTGAAACTGGACGAAGCGGGCGTGCGCATGATTGGCCCGAACTGCCCGGGCGTAATCACTCCGGGTGAGTGTAAAATCGGTATCCAGCCGGGCCACATCCATCGCCCTGGTAAAGTGGGTATCGTTTCCCGTTCCGGTACGCTGACTTATGAAGCAGTTAAACAGACCACGGATTACGGTTTCGGTCAGTCTACCTGTGTCGGTATCGGCGGCGATCCGATCCCTGGCTCTAACTTTATCGACATTCTCGAAATGTTCGAAAAAGATCCGCAGACCGAAGCGATCGTGATGATCGGTGAGATCGGCGGTAGCGCCGAAGAAGAAGCGGCTGCGTACATCAAAGAGCACGTCACCAAGCCAGTTGTGGGTTACATTGCCGGTGTGACTGCGCCGAAAGGCAAACGTATGGGTCACGCAGGTGCAATCATTTCCGGTGGTAAAGGGACTGCGGATGAGAAATTTGCTGCCCTGGAAGCCGCAGGCGTGAAAACCGTTCGCAGCCTGGCTGACATCGGTGAAGCACTGAAAACTGTTCTGAAATAAATATCTGTAATAAGAAATAGCCCTCGCCGCGTCCCTCTACAGGAATGGCGAAGGGCTGTCGGTTTCGACATGGTTGGCCATCTTATGATGGCCTTTTTTATGCCTTAAACGTTAACCACGGTCGAAATCTGACTGCTGGTTGAATCAATCCTGTCTCCTGCGGGACTTCGATAAGTGAATCAATATCGCTTATAAGCGACCACCGCTTCTTCTTGATGCCATTTTGTTGAAAATGAAAAATTATATTCTCCAGGGTTCATATTTTTTAATTTTATATGTTTGCCAGTTTTTTCAGTTAGGGTTTGTTATTTTAAGGATGATAAAAATAGAATATGCATTAATGATAACAAGATATGCTCTTATGCTTGAAAATTAATGGTTGTTTTTAAATGTCGCTATATATCAATGTATTATGCTCCTGATACAACGCTGGTTTTTCGGCTATTACGTTAATGATTAGCTGTCGTGAATACGTTTTTGCGAATAATTAAATTACAGACATCTTGCAATCTCATCATATTCATATGTTCAAATGAGAAAATATTTTGCCAACAATATCACTTTTTCCAAAAGTTAAATTAAGCATATTGAATTCGCATACAAAGCGTTGGCAATTTTTTTGAATTTATATTCACGGTGAATATGCTATAGAAATTAAATTCATTAAATGAATTAATAATACGAAATTATAAACAGGAATTATATAAGCCGTTTCTGTATTCATTCGCTCATCTTTCTGGGCGATTACAGCATTTAATTTTATCCAGTAACAGGAGAAGATTCATGAGTAAGCCTTCAGATCCTCGTATTGATACCAGCCGCGTCATCCATGCGCCACAAGGTACTCAACTGCATTGCAAAAACTGGCAGATCGAAGCTGCCTATCGGATGTTGCAGAACAACCTTGATCCAGACGTGGCTGAAAATCCGCAACATCTGGTGGTGTACGGCGGTATTGGCCGCGCGGCACGTAACTGGGAGTGTTTCGACCAGATTCTGGAATCCCTGAAAAATCTGGAACCCGATGAGTCGCTGCTGGTTCAGTCCGGTAAACCCGTTGGTGTATTTAAAACCCATACTGACGCGCCACGTGTGTTGATCGCCAACTCTAACCTGGTGCCGCAATGGGCCAACTGGGATCACTTCAACGAACTCGATCGCAAAGGTCTGTTCATGTATGGACAGATGACCGCCGGTTCGTGGATCTACATTGGTAGCCAGGGCATTGTGCAGGGAACGTTTGAAACCTTTGTTGAGGCGGGGCGTCAGCACTACAACAATTCGCTAAGCGGAAAGTGGATCCTGACTGCGGGTCTGGGTGGCATGGGTGGAGCACAACCGCTGGCGGCGACTCTGGCAGGGGCATGTTCATTAAATATTGAGTGTCAGCAAAGTAGCATCGACTTCCGTCTGCGTACCCGTTATGTCGATAAACAGGCGAAAGATCTCGATGATGCACTGGCGCTGATTAAATACCACACCGAGCGCAAAGACGCCGTTTCTATCGCGCTACTGGGCAATGCGGCAGAAATTGTTCCTGAACTGGTGATACGTGCACGTCAGGGGGCGATCAAACCGGATCTGGTCACTGACCAGACGTCTGCCCACGATCTGATTAACGGCTATTTGCCGATGGGGTGGAGCGTAGAACAATGGCGTGCGGCACAACAAGATCCGCAACAACACGCCAGGCTGCAAAAAGACGCCGCACAAAGTTGTGTGGCGCATGTCCAGGGGATGCTGGACTTCCAGGCGATGGGTGTTCCGGTTGTCGATTATGGCAACAATATCCGTCAGGTAGCCTTCAATGAAGGTCTGCAAAATGCCTTTGATTTCCCGGGCTTTGTCCCTGCTTATATTCGCCCAATGTTCTGTGAAGGCAAAGGCCCGTTCCGTTGGGTAGCGCTGTCTGGTGACCCGGAAGATATCTATAAGACTGATGCCAAAATTAAAGAGCTGTTCCCCAATAACGTGCTGACGCACCGCTGGCTGGATATGGCACGCGAGCGTATTGCTTTCCAGGGCTTGCCTTCACGTATTTGCTGGCTGGGGCTTGGCGAGCGTCACCTGGCGGGGCTGGCATTCAATGAAATGGTACGCAGCGGTGAATTAAAAGCGCCGATTGTGATTGGTCGCGATCATCTTGATACCGGCTCTGTCGCCAGCCCGAACCGCGAAACCGAAAGTATGCTCGATGGCAGTGACGCGGTATCTGACTGGCCGTTGCTCAATGGTCTGCTCAACACGGCGGGCGGGGCAACGTGGGTGTCTCTGCATCATGGCGGCGGCGTTGGGATGGGATATTCCCAGCACGCCGGGATGGTCATTGTTGCTGATGGTAGCGAAGAAGCTGAAAAACGCCTGGCGCGTGTGCTGGTTAATGACTGTGCGTCAGGCGTTATGCGTCACGCTGATGCCGGTTATGAAGCCGCTATTGAATGTGCCAAAAATTATGGTCTGAAATTGCCGATGATTCGCTAAATATTAACGCTGTTATTTAATATTTGCGCTAATACAGGCGGAAAGTAATCCGCCTGTATAACAATAATTATCAAAAAATATTCATTACATCGTCGAAAGAAATATCTCTCGACCCTCTTTTGCTGTTTCAAAAAATGACCTCTCATTTTGCAGGAGACTTTTTCATGGAATCAAGCAGCCCTATCCGCAGTAAAAAACCGGTTTTAGAATCAAATACTATTAACGCCGTTCCTGAGTCCGCTCGCCATGGCGCGCCCTCCAGCCAGTTTACTTTGTGGCTAAGTGCTAACTTACAAATTACCGCCGTGGTGGACGGCGCGTTAGCGATTATTTTTGGCTCTGAAGCCATGTCAGCAATTATTGGTTTATTAATCGGTAATATTATCGGCGGTGCGGTTATGGCATTGCACTCGTCACAGGGGGCAAAGCTGGGATTACCACAGATGATCTCCAGTCGTATTCGCTTTGGTGTCAAAGGGGCGGCGCTACCGTTACTGATGGTGATTATTATGTATCTCGGATTTGCCGCGACGGGTACGGTATTATCCGGTCAGGCGATTAACCGGATATTTGGTTTTGAGTCAGCATCGACCGGAATTATTATTTTCGGTATGCTTACCGCGATGATCGCATTGGTCGGTTATAAACTTATTCACGTCGTTGGCCGTGTTGCAGGGATATTAAGTATTCTGGGGTTTATTTACCTGGCCACTCAACTTAGCGGTCACTACGATGTGGCTGCGGCATTTGGTCAAAAGCCATTTAGCTTATCGGTGTTCTTATTAACGATTGCGCTCTCAGCCGGATGGCAATTAACGTTTGCACCATACGCCTCTGATTATTCCCGCTATTTACCCTCTGATACACCAGCAAAATCAATCTTCTTTGCCACCTTTCTGGGTACCACGCTTGGCGCGCAATGTGCCATGACTTTTGGCGTTCTTGTTTCTGCTTGCGGTGCTAACTTCCTGAAAGATCAGGTTGGTTTTATGGGCGATTTAGCCGGACCAACGTTTGCCATTCTGATTTATACGGTGATTGTTTGCGGCAAACTGACGGTTAACTGTTTGAATGCCTACGGCGGCTTTATGTCGATTCTGGCGACCGTCAGTGCCTTTAATAATCGCAGTCAGGTTTCACAGCGTGTTCGCGCTGCTTACGTTGTGGGCTTCGTGCTGTTGTCGATGGTCGTTGCGTTGGCGGCCAGCGCCGATTTCTTAAATAATTTCAAAAACTTTGTTCTGCTGCTGTTGACGGTATTTGTTCCGTGGAGCGCCATCAATCTCATCGACTACTACTTCATCTCACAAGGTAAAACCGATATTCCGGCACTCTATACCCCGGATGGACGCTATGGCGCGTATAACAAAACCGCGTTGGTTTGCTACGGAATTGGTGTGCTGGTGCAGATCCCCTTCCTGAATCAAAAACTGTATCAGGGGCCCATTTCTGTACTGATGGACGGGGCGGATATTTCCTGGATTATCGGTTTGTTAATGACTGCCGTTATCTATTACCCGTGGGCGAAACGCACCACCAATGTCCCTGCCCAGACTATTTATCCCGAGTCGTAATATGGACGTGATGCTGATATCTGCAATGGATAAGCCCTTGCAACCGTGGCGCAACGGCGGGGGTTTTACCCGACAACTGCATGCCTGGCCTGATGATGAAAACTGGCTGTTACGCATCAGTATGGCCAATGTCAGCCAGGACGGTCCTTTTTCGGCGTGGCCAGGCGTGGTACGTGGTCTCGCGATCCTCGATGGGGAAGGGGTGAAACTGACGTTTGTCGATTCGATCATCAACCTGCAACGTCACGATCCCGCCTTAATTTTCCCAGGTGAAGCGATGCCGGATTGCCAGTTGCTGGGCGGGACTGTTCGCGATCTCAATGTCATGGCGCGGGAAGCTGATGTGGGGATGTTGCGGGTGCAAAGTGCCGTTGACTGGCTCCCTCCGTCACTCGCGCAAGCGGGGCTGTTCACGTTGTGTGACGGGGAGTGGATAAGCGGCGAGAAGAGGACGTTTGTAGCTACGAATACGCTGTTATGGCTGGCTCAGTCTGATGGCAAGCCCTGGCGTTTCGAACCACAGCAAAAAGTTTCTGCCGATGAACTGGCAGGCTGGTGGCTTTATTATTTACGAGGGGAAAAATCCTTATGAGTGCATTAACCCTCTGGCGAAATATCACGCTGGCGACGCTTTCCGCTAACGATTGGGGAGTGATTGAAAATGGTGCATTAATCAGCCGTGGCGACACTATTGTTTGGCTTGGCAAGGCCACGCAGATCCCTCGCGAACTGACGGCTGACATTACAGAGGAACACGACCTGCAGGGTAAGTTGCTGACACCCGGCCTGGTGGATTGCCATACGCATCTGGTGTATGGCGGCCAGCGGGCGAATGAGTTTGAGATGCGGCTGCAAGGCGTGGCTTATGAAGATATCGCCAGAGCGGGCGGCGGGATCTTATCTACCGTCAATGCCACGCGGGCGGCCAGCGAAACGCAACTGTTTGAACTGGCGGCGCAGCGACTACAAAACTGGTTGCGTGAAGGCGTCAGTACGCTGGAAATAAAATCCGGTTATGGCTTGACGCTGGAAGATGAAGCGCGCTGTTTGCGCGTCATTCGCCGCTTACAGGAATCTACCGGGTTACGTATTCAGTCTACTTTTCTTGGGGCGCACAGTTTACCGCCAGAGTTTGCCGGACGCAGTGATGATTACATTACAGCACTTTGCGACTGGATGGGCGTCCTGCATGGACAGGGGCTGATTGATGCAGTTGATGCTTTTTGTGAAAACATCGCCTTTAGCCCAGACCAGGTACGGCGCGTTTTCAGTAAAGCGCAACACTATGGATTGCCTGTAAAACTGCATGCCGAACAGCTTTCTGACCAGCAAGGCGCTGCGCTGGCGGCGGCGTTTTCTGCACTCTCCTGCGATCATCTGGAATACCTGAGCGAGTCGGGGATCGTTGCCATGAAAGCGGCCGGAACGGTGGCGGTTCTGCTCCCCGGGGCCTATTACTTCCTGCGCGAAACCCATCTACCGCCGATTGCCGCTTTGCGGGCAGCGGGCGTGCCAATTGCCATCTCCACGGACCATAACCCCGGAACGTCTCCCAATATGTCATTGCCATTGATGATCAATATGGCCTGTACGCTGTTCCGCATGACACCGCTGGAAGCCGTTCAGGGCGTTACGCGTAATGCGGCAAAGGCACTTGGACTTATTGATCGGGGGGAACTTGCGCCGGGGTTACGGGCGGATATGGCGGTCTGGGATCTAAATCATCCACGTGAACTGGCCTATTGGTTTGGGCACCAGCCTTGTCAGGGGCTGATTGTCGGTGGAAAAAGGAGTTGGTAATGAAGCAAACATTTTTGCCGTGGAGTGGGCGTGTTGACTCGCAGGAAACCGGCGTCAGCACTCGCTGGCATCAGCATGTGCAACCGTTTAGTGAACAAAGCCTTGGAGGCTGTACGCTGATAGGTTTTGCCGTTGATGACGGCGTACAACGTAACGGTGGGCGAACGGGCGCAGCAGGTGGGCCGGGTGCATTACGCAGCATATTGGGCAATATGCCGGTGCTCAATGAAGACGCTATTTTTGATATGGGCGATGTGCAAAGTGAGGAACAGGCGCTGGAATCCGCACAAAACTGTCTGGCGACAAACGTTGCCACGGTCATTGCGCGTAACAGTTTTCCGCTGGTTCTGGGCGGTGGTCATGAAGTGGCGTGGGGAACATTTCAGGGGATTATGCAGTCGCGCCCTGATATCCAGCGACTGCTGATTATCAACCTTGACGCGCATTTTGATTTACGGATGGCTGAAAAGGCCAATTCAGGTACGCCATTTCGCCAGATGCAGGAGTGGAACACGCAGCATGGCAAACCATTTAGTTATCGTGTGCTGGGAATAAGCCGTTTTGCCAATACTCAGGCGTTATTTGATCGCGCTGATAGCCTCGGCGTGCGTTATTGGCTGGACGAATCTCTGCAATTTGAAAGCGATTTGCATGAGGTTATTAATGCGCTCTCGGCAGATATTCAGGCGTGTGACGCTATTTATTTAACGATTTGTCTCGATGTCCTACCGGGGTATCAGGCTCCCGGCGTTTCTGCGCCATCACCGTTAGGCGTGCCGTTAAATATTACTGAAGCCATTGTGAATTTAATCGCCGGTAGCGAGAAGTTGATTGCTGCGGATATTGCCGAACTTAACCCGGAACTGGATCGCGATAATTTGACTGCGAAAGTTGCCGCTCGCCTGGTGACCAGCATTGTTCGGCGGGGGAAAAAGATAAGACAAATTAAGACGTTGTCGCAGTAACCCGTTGTTAAACTCATCATGATAAGGAAACACAATGAAAGGATTGATACGAAGAGTCACTGTCACCGTTGTGCTCTGGAGCGTTTGCTCCATCGCGATGGCAAAATCAACCATTACGCTGGATGGCGAACATCTCTCAATTGACCAGGCCTGGTCAATTGCGTTAGGTGATAACGACGTCAAAATCGCGCCGAAAGCCATGGATCGCATGGAAAAAAGTTATGATTTGGTGATGACCGCCGCGCATTCTGGAACACCCGTTTACGGTTTAACCGTGGGCGTGGGGCTAAATAAAGATCAGCCCATATTTGATGCCAAAGGAAATTTAACGCCTGAGGTGATTGACGCATCGAAAAAATTTAATGCTGCCGCGCTGCGCGCCCATTCTGCAGGCGTCGGCTCAATGTTACCGGATTATCTTGCTCGTCTCTCAATGGTATTACGTTTAAATACCATGCTGCATGGGCAAACCGGAGCGCAGCCTTATATTGCCGAACTGTATGCTGAATTTATTAATCGCGGCGTTACACCTTTAATTCCGGCGCGTGGAAGCATTGGCGCAGCAGATATTATGCTCGCATCACACGTTGGCCTGGTGATGATGGGGGAATGGAAAGCGCGGGTTAATGGCGTGGAAATGAGTGGTGGCGATGCGCTGGCGAAAGTGGGGCTTAAACCACTGGTGCCGCAGGGTAAAGATATGCTGGCGATTTTGTCGAACAACAGCGTTGGCACGGCGTATGCGATTGAAGCGGTACGGTCGGCACGCCAGTTGCTGAATGTCAGCCCGGTGGTTTTCGCTATGAGTCTGGAAGCGTTGAATGGTAACGTCGCGCCGGTACTGCCGCAGTCGATCGGCGTGCGTCCTTTCCCGCAGTTGGCTGATTCCGCGAAAGAGATCCGCGATGCGTTAATCGGTTCTTATTTATGGCATAAGGATGACAAACGTGCATTGCAGGATCCGTTATCGTTCAGAACAACGGTGTATACCCTTTCTGAGTCGGTACGTGCGCTACATGACGCAGAAGATATCATTACCGTGCAGATCAACAGTTCTGACGATAACCCGGCAACTGTGCTGAATGCTGATAAGGCGTACCAGGATTCCAGCCAGGTCGCGCAATATTTTGTTAAAGATGGCGCAATCAGCGGCGGGATTTTCCCGACGGCAAACTTCGAATCGTTACCTGTTGCGCTTGCCACCCAGCGTCTGACCGTGGCGTTAGTGCATGTTTCGCATAACAGTATGCGTCGCTCGCTGCACCTGGAAGATGATCACTTTACGGGTTTAACGCGCTTCCTGTCGGCACCCGGTAATAAAGGTCACGGCTTCGGTTCGCTGCATATTCCTTTTGTCGCGCTGCATGCAGAAAATGTTGATCTCGCCAATCCTGTTTCTTTCGATATTCAACCGGTTGCCGGAGGCATTGAAGATACCGGTGCCAATAACGACCATGCAGCCAGAAGACTGAAACAGGTGGTTGATAATTTGAACATTATTTATGGCATTGAATTGATGCATTCCGCGCAGGCAATCGATTTGCGGTTGCAAGCCGATCCACAACTGGCATTAGGTAAATCAACAAAAGCGATGTTTACCGCCTACAGAAAAGTCGTGCCATTTGTCGAGCAGGATCGCATCTTTACTCCGGATATTGCAGCATCGCAAAAATTCTTAGAAGGATATGCGATAAATCAAAAATAAAATCGGTGTTGGTTGTTTATCATAATATCCATAGATATGATAATTATCAGTTTAATAGTTTTTCTTAATATTGATTATAATAATCCGAAGGGCGTTTTGCTTTTCGGATTATTATTGCCTCATTAAGGTAATTGCCATACCGAACGTGCTGGGTTATAAATATCAATCATGATACTTATAATTTATTTATTGCTGCTTTGGTTACCATTACTTAGTAATAAGTAATGTATTTTTGATAGTTTAAACTATTTTTAAGGGACGGCATTATGAGAGGAAAAATACCCAAAACGGAATTGCTGGTGACTTTTGAGGTAGTCGCACGTCATGAAAGTTATACCAGAGCAGCAGAGGAGTTGGCGTTAACCCAAAGTGCAGTATTCAGACAAGTTAGCGCACTGGAAGAGTTTTTACATATATCATTATTTGCGCATTCTAAAAAAAGAATATTCCTTAATGATGCCGGTAAATATTATCTGGGAATTGTTAAAGAAACATTGAATAAACTGGAACGTGACACAAATACAATCATGACCTGGCAACCCACGGTTCAGGTTATTGAGCTTGCTGTCAATCCTACCTTCAGCACGCACTGGTTGATCCCCAATTTACGTGAGTTCAATAAATTGTATCCCGATATTATTGTCAATATCCACTCATTAGCCAATAACGGGGATTTTCTTAATCGGGAATACGATGCTGTCATTATGCGCGAAAATTTTTGCGCCCCCTGGTCGAAGGTAGAATATCTCTTTGAGGAAGAGATTCTGCCAGTATGCAGCGGCAGTTTGCTTTCACTGCCCGATCAAAAGCTGTCCGTTGCAGAACTACTTAGTGAGCTACCTCTTCTGCATCAGAGCACCCGTATTACTGGCTGGGAAGAGTGGTTTGCGCTATCGGGCGTTAGCAGTCCGCTGGTCAATAATGGGCCGCGTTTCGATTTGCTTTCGATGCTGATTGCCGCCGTGCGCTCTAATCTCGGCGTGGCATTGCTGCCGCGGTTCGCTATCCAACACGATTTAGATAGTGGTGATATGGTGATCCCGTGCGATGTGCCCATTCTTACCGGTAATCGCTTCATTATGACGTGGCGGGAAGAGAAGGCTGAATATCCGCACTTGCAGCTCTTTCGTGAGTGGTTGCTGGCAAAATCGGTGGTGCCGGAGGAGATGTAAACCTACGCCTGGCGAAATGCCAGGCGCAGATATTAACCGTCGAGACCTGGTTGTGCCTGACGGGGCAATTTTGCAGTGAGGCGTTCACCTCTTCAGTATCCAGAAAATGGTAAGCCAGCATAAAGATCAGCTCACCCAGCACGACTAAAGCGTAACATTCACTTTCATTAATGCCCCGCAGGGCAACTGGCACAGCGGTGTTGCTGCTCAAACTGGCTAAAGAAATTATTGCCTTTATCATCCACCAGAATGAATGCGGGCAGATTTTCAACTTCCATCATCCACACGGCTTCCATGCCCAGCTCCGGGTATTCCAGACAGCGAAGGCTTTTGACATATTCTTGCGCCAGTAACGCCGCCGCACCGCCAATACTTCCCAGATTAAAGCCGCCATGTTTGTGACAGGCATCGGTGACCTGCTGGCTGCGGTTGCCTTTCGACAACATGACCAGACTGCCGCCCGCTGCCTGAAAGGTATCGACATAACCGTCCATTCGACCGCCAGTGGTTGGCCCCAATGAACCGCAGGCCATGTTTTCTGGTGTTTTCGCCGGCCCTGCGTAATAGACAACATGATGTTTCAGGTAATCCGGCATCGGTTCACCGTTATCCAGTCGCTCTTTAATTTTTGCGTGGGCGATATCGCGCGCCACCACGATTGGCCCACTTAACGACACGCGGGTGCCGACCGGTAACGTGGCGAGATCTTGCATCACGTCACGCAATGGACGATTCAGATCGAGATGCATATGATGCGTGCGATTTTCTTCCCGCATTGATACAGGAATATATTGCCCCGGATTATGTTCGAGTTTTTCCAGCCAGATACCGTGTTTGTTAATTTTGGCCTTAATATTGCGATCGGCGGAACAGGAGAGCGCCATGGCAATTGGGCAGGAGCCGCCGTGGCGTGGCAGACGAATAACACGAATATCATGAGCGAAATATTTGCCACCAAACTGAGCACCAATACCAAATTGCTGGCTGGCGTCGAGCAATGTTTTTTCCAGTTCAACATCGCGGAATGCTTGTCCCTGCTCGTTTCCGCTGGTGGGCAGATTATCGTAGTATTTCGTTGAAGCCAGTTTGGCGACTTTTAACGCCTGATCGGCAGAAAGTCCTCCGACGACAAAGGCGATATGGTAGGGCGGACAGGCGGCGGTGCCCAGCGATTTCATTTTTTCAATTAAAAATGCGGTCAGTTTTTCCGGTTGCAGGAGAGATTTTGTTTCCTGATAAAGCGCGGCTTTATTGGCGGAGCCTCCCCCTTTATTAACACACAGAAAATGGTATTCGTCGCCGGGTACGGCGCTGATATCAATCTGCGCCGGGAGATTGGTTTGGGTATTCATCTCGGTATACATATCCAGTGGCGCATTTTGCGAAAAACGCAGATTATTTTCCTGGAAAGTGCTGTAAATACCTTTGCTCAGGGCTTCAGCATCATTGCACCCGGTCCAGATATGTTGTCCCTTGCTGGCAACAATCGTTGCTGTGCCTGTGTCCTGACAGTTGGGTAATATTCCCTTTGCCGAGACCTCTGCATTTCGCAGTAACTGCAAGGCCACGTATTTGTCATTACTGCTGGCTTGCGGATCGTTAAGAATGCTGGCGACCTGTTGCAAATGAGCAGAGCGTAAGAAAAAAGAGGCTTCATAAAATGCCTGTCGGGCAAGCAACGTTAACGCGTCAGGGGCGACTTTTATTACGTCTTCACCGTCTAACTTCGTTACCATAATATGTTGATCGCTAATTAATTTATATTCTGTACCGTCTTTATCTTGCAAAAACGGATCCTGCCAGACGAATGGTTTAGACATGATCTCTTCTCACGTTGTGGTTATTTTTACCGAATGCTAAGACAGGCCATTTTTCCAGCAGGAGCTGGATGTTTATATCACGTTGTCATTCGGTATTTACTTAAGCATTTTTTGTTTAATTACGTGTGATTTTTAGAGGGACGTAGTTCACCCATTATTTAAGATGTGATAATACCAGCATGCTTCGCAATTTATTTTAGTGATATATTTAGATAAATGTACCTGTCATGAATAAATCTGTGCAGGTACATTTATGAGGTTGATAATCTAAACAATATTAATTATTAAATATCAAAATGAATACTTAATAAAGGTGCGTGTTGCTGTGCACCATAAACATCACTATCACCCACATTTCCGGAGATAATATCTCGTGGCATGACGATTTTTACTGCATTAGAAGGATCAAACCAGACAATACGATGAATAAATTCAGGTTCAACATGATATAAGCCAGCCACCAGTTCTGGGGTTAATTGCCCAGATGATTTAACTCGCTCATAGTTTTCTTTCGTTTTAAATAAAATATCTAAAACCAGTTCATAGGGTCCGGCGTTTTTGGAGCGGATCACCTGCGCCAGTGAACGAATTGACTGTTTCATGCCTGAACTCCTTCCGGCGTCACCTGTTCGATGTGGAAATCAAAACGCAGTGCGTCGTTGGCTTCAATCAGGTGATAGATCGAGAACTCATATACCGGCCCAGCCTGTACATCTGAGGGCGAGAACGGGAAGGCGAGGTTACCTGCGGTAGCGATGCGATTTTCATAGCCATAGTGCAACATGGTTGAACGCACCAGCGAGCAAACGCTATTGGCAATCTCCTGAGTTGGCGCGACGACATCCAGCAGGATCCCCAGTTCGTGCCCGGCAGTTTGCGTGGGCTCATGAGCACCCATGACGCCATTTTTTCCGTACAGGTGGAATGTAATGCGGATGCTGTCATCGTCCAGCGAAAGGTTACTCGCTACGCTTGCTTTCACTTCTTCGATAATTTTGTCGATCCCGGCAATCATAATAGGATCGCGGGTCCCGGCAATGGTCAGGCAGCGGAAGCCAACCCGACGGGCGCCTTCCAGTTTCAGGGCATACGGCGTTTCTTCATGTTTTGAACCGCTGACATACACTTCGCCATCATTGACCGCTTTAAATGTACAGCTCTTTAGATTCAGTACGCCGCCAGGTCCAGGCAGGAAGTACGGATCAGATTTCTCATACAACGTATGCGCGGCGGCGGACGTTTCGGTAAATTTACGCTGTGGATTAAATGTCTTCAGCGTAAAGCCGTTGTCGTCAATGATACCCATTGCACAGTCTGAACCGGAGCCAGGCGTTGCGGCAATGGCCGCGCACTCAAGGATTTTCCCGCAGTGCAGCGCCAGCCCTTCGTCAAACCCCTGCATGATAGGCAGTGCGGCAAAGCAGGCCGGGTCGTAAGCGCGCCCACCCAGAACCACCTGAGCGCCTGCTTTCAGCGCCCGCTGGAAAGGCTCGATCCCCATTTGCGCCACAATGTAGGTACTTTCGTCGATTGCTTCATGGGTTAATGCCGGGACAAAATCCAGCGCCGTGATTTTGCCATTATCCAGCGCTTCGTGGACGAGTGCTTTGTCGACGTCAGCAGGAATCAGCGCCATCGAGAACGAGAGTTTTTCTTCTTGCGCAATTTCATGAATAATTTCACGGCACCACTCCAGATGTGGGGCCGCGCCGGAGCCGCCTGCCGTACCGATTACCACCGGAATGTTGTTCTTCACGCCAGCGGTTATCATGTAACGCAGGTCGCGTTTGACGCCCGCCCGGTCGGTAAAGGCTTTACCCGCCCCCAGGTAATGGGGACCTGGGTCAGATGAACCGGCGTCAACGGCGATCAGATCCGGAGATTCTTCCATCGCCTTATTAAAACTTTCTTCCGGGAAACCATAACCAAGAATGGCTGTTGGCGATAACACTTTGAATTTACGAGCCATCTGTTATCCCTTAGCCTGCAACAGTGCGATAGTACGATTCATTTCGTTGAAGACGATGTTGAGGCCTTCGTCGAAACCCATCCCTGGCTTGACCAGCATACGCATTGGGCGTGCGGCCAGCGCAACGTGCACACAGGTGCGGGCGCTGATCTCTGTTTCGTTGCAGGTGCCGCCCTGGTAGGCTTCCATCCCGTGTTTGTTGCAATACAACACTGCGTCAACGATGTTATGAACACCGCCAAGATCCGGCGTTTTAATTTGCACCATATGACAACTGCCTGCATCGGTGAAATCAACGATATCCTGGTAGGTGTTACACCACTCGTCAGCGACAATTTTCACGCCGGAACCGAGGCGCGTCAGCTCTTTGGTGATGGCGGTTAACAAGCGAATTTGATCAGGTTTATTACCGGCATCGACAGGACCTTCAATGTACAGTGGCAAACCTTGTGCTTCGTCTTCCAGACTGGCGATGTATTGGGCGCAGCGCACCGGATCCATATCGAAGATCAGACCGATAGTGCCGTAAACGTCAATGTGCAGGGTAGGGCGATAGCGTGCGCTGGTGCGTTTGCCCAAAATGCGATCCGCCAGCCAACGGATATATTCGCGTAGTTTTTCACCTTTATAGCCCAGCTTCTCTTCAACGTTATTAATCAATGCATGTGGCAGGACATCGACGCCTTTAAGGATCATTTTATCCACAGCGATGTAACGGTCGTCACCGCTTTGACCAAATAACGGAATGGATTCCGCTACGCAGGGTAATTGCCATTCGGCACAAACGACCTCGGTTTTCAGGCGACCGGTTGCCAGCGCGGTGGCGTCAAGTAATGCCTGCGATAAACCATAACGCACGGCAGTGTGCAGCAGGTTGCCGTCAATACGCAGTTTGTCGAAGAAACGGGCATTCGGCAGGAATGCGTCCACATCGCGACCTTCCAGCAAAGGTTTGATATGCGTGTTGAGGAACGGAATAAAGTGTTCAGCAAGGAATAGTGGATCGCGGCCACCAGCTCCGGAGTATTGAACAGCAGCACAGTCACCGACGGCGACGGCACCGTTTTCCAGAATCAACTGAACTGAAACGCACTCCCCGGCCTGGCGCACAGCGCTAAAACCGGGCGTTACTGGCTCCCCGGTATAAAAAAAGCCGTCATGACCCGCTCCGTTTTTTATCGCCTGCTGGTCGTCGAAATAGAACGATGAGTAACCAGCGGTGAAAAGGGCCTGTTTTATTTTCATTATGGTCTTCCTATTAATTTGCTGTGGGATACGGCATTGATGTCATCTACAACCATCTGGAATGTCGGTTGGCGTCCTTCAACGCGTGCGCGTTCGGCAACGTAATCGTGATGGAGGTCAAGAATCTCTTTTGGCAGAGGAACGGCTCCGGCTTCAAGTACGCGGATAGCCCCGGTGTTGTCACGAACCGGAAGAAGTTTGCCCGCGTTGCAGGCGGCTGGCGCAAAGGGTACATCCAGTACACCCGCTTCAAAAGCCAGCACTGTACCGCGCGCGATATCACCATTGCCCAGTTCGAACACTTTATTCAGGACGGCACGAACTTCACTTTTAATCAGCTCAATTTCCAGTTCAACCACAGGGCATGGCGGGAATTTTTGATCGCTGACCATATTGAGCATTTGACGGGAGGCTTTCAGCCCCTGCACGTTGGCGGCGGCGGTAGGTATACCCCATGCTTCATGTGGGCTTTTGGTGATAACTTTAGTTGCGCCCGACATGCCTGCTACCGCCGCGCCCCAGGAGATAATGGCGAACGCTTTCGATTCGTCTTCCGGAAAACCGCCCATCCACTGGTGGAACACCGTACTTAACTCGTAGTCCGTATAACCATTGTTTTGGAAGTATTCGTGCGCGAGTTCACGTAGAGACCGGATCGCCGCAATATCTTGTGTCAGGCAGCCGACCTGGCCATAACCAACAGTGATAGATTTTACGCCTTGTTCCAACGCCAACAGGCCCTCGATAATCGCAACAGAGTGCGAGATAAATGGCGGGATCAGCGTTCCAGTCAGTGGGCCAAATGGTTCGCGGTTGATACGAATGCCATGTTCTTCATACAACCCCATTAAGCGGTCGCAGTACTGCCAGTCGCGGATAGATTTTTCCAGCGTTACACGTTTGGCATACGGAATATTGTAGGAAATGCCGCCGCCTTCATAACTGGTGAAGCCACTGGCCATTGAGATTTCAGCCAGCAGGCGCGCATCTGGCGTGCCGTGGCGGATCTGTAACGGTTTTTGCAGGGTTTCGGTCAGACGGCGGCACGCTGCGACACCGTGGTTAACCACCGGTAAACCGTTCAGTTTAGATGTTCCGGCTTCGATGGACTTCTTAATGCCCACCGCCGCTTCTTCGTAACGATTCAGACGGGTGTAGGCATCAATGGTGCTCGGCAGCAGATCGCACTCTTCTTGTAGTGTTTTCAGTAGTTCAATGTGTTCGTCCATCAGCGCCACGCCAGCGCGCGGCTGGCTAAGTGTTTTACCTTCCAGGTCTGCTTTCAGCAGGGCAAGGGAGAAGCGTTTATGTTCAGGAATGGTTTGTTGGTATTTAACGCCATCTTCGAATTTTTCAACGTCCTTGCCAGTTTCCCAGGTTTTCAGTACCTGTTGCCGCTCGGCCATGAATTCTTCATGGGTTAATTTCTTGTTTCGAAGTTCCATTGGTTGCTGCCTTAATTGTTATAGGGTTAAGCATTGAATACTGGTGAGCGCAGCGGCTTGCGGGTCTACTCTGGCGACGTTTGCCAGCAGTGGAAATAGCCCCTGTGAATCACGGTAATATTCAAATTGAGTCGGTAAGAGAATGCGTTTGCCGTCGTCGTTTAACTCGCGGTACTTCAGCCAGTGATGAATATCAAACTGGCTGGCGCGCGACAGCCATCCACCGGAGCCGATGACTTTGTGCACGGTGGTAAGGTCGCGTCCCATTTGTAAATCAACATTACCGACGCAGGTGCAGACTTCTTTTTTGGTGCCCGCATGACGTTCTGTGGCGTAACCCACGCACAGCCCGGCCAGCACAGCATCGAAATATTTTTCTTCTGTGTTAGCGGGTAAGTATTCGGGATGAGCGGCCAAATGACGAAGGTAATGATAAAAAGCCTCCTGCTGCATGGGTTGCTGAGCAAAGATCATATTGACTAAGTCTTTTGCGTTTTCACCAACCACCGCCGCCGAGACGCGCATCCCCAGATCGCCTTCTACGGTTCGTTTTATGAATGGTTCTGGTACGCCGTGCAAAACGGTATCTGGCGCGAGATGATTAATGCAGGCGGAATAGACGTCGGTGGTTGCGCCGCCCATGTCGAGAAGAATGAACTCTTTCCAGTGACTATTTACATTGCTGATGGCCTTTACCAACTCATAGACCGTCCACGGTGTCGGCATCGGTTCTTCGCCCGTTTCATCAACAATGACATCCAGTCCTTTTCCTTTAACAATACGTTTGAGAAAAATGTCGCAGATGGCCTGACGCGCGGCCAAAGGGGTTGGATGGTCAAGGTCAGGCAGGACGTTATCGACGATAGTCAGCTCTTTATGCCCAAGGATGGCTTGCACTTCATCCTGAATATCCCTGTTTCCGGCATAAATAATGGCGCAGTCGAGTTTTGATTCTGCCAGCACGCGGGCGTTATTCAGTCCGTAACTTTCTTCACCGCCGTCGGTGCCGCCGGTGAACAACAGGATGTCTGGCGGTGTCTCTTCCAGCGCCTGAATATCACGGCGGTTCAGCTTATAGGCGTAATATTGCGTGATTTTAGCGCCAGCAGAGTGAGCGGTTACTTTCGCAGTTTCCAGGGTGATAGAAGGCACTAACCCCATTGCAGCGACCGCCAGTCCCCCTTTGGCTGAGGAGGAATACTTCAATGCAACCTCACCGCAGTTTAACAGGGGGAGGGCATTATCTACGTTTAACACCTGGTTCAGGCTGGAGAAAAAACCTTCCGCCAGATGGTGCGTGGTGGTTGGAGTCAGAACGTGGTTAACCAACGTTAACGCGTCCCCCTCCCGAGTGAAGAGGGCTGCTTTGGTCCACGTCGATCCAATATCGACAGAGACAATTTGCATCAGATTGCCTCTTCGAGAATGTGTATTTCTACGCCATGACGTTGGTTGATATCGTTGGTCATCAGTTGGCAGACATCTTCTAAGTCATGGCTGGGGGCGAAGACGCGATCAAAACCCATTTCTTTGAATTTGATTTCCACGTCAGCGAAGTCATGTTTACCCACCACCAGGTTACCGCCCACATAAAGCAGAATGTCACCCAGCCCGCGCTCGATGCAGCGTTCACGCATGCCCAGACAGTCGATATCGCCATGACCATAGATAGAGGAAACCACAATCGCGTTAGCGCCAGTTTCAATGGCGGCATCAATATATTCGTCCTGGCTGACCATAACGCCCAGATTAATGACCCTGAAGTCATGGGTGGTAAAAACACGATCCAGAACTTTATTGCCTACTGCATGGCAGTCAGCGCCAATAACGCCAATCACAAGTGTTGCTTTCTTCATGGGTAATCCTTTGTAAGACAGAGAGTAAAATAAGTTACACACGTTGTATTTATGGCCATACATAACGGCACATGCTTAATATCACTGGAGTTTCTTTGCCCAGTCATTAGGATGCAATTGATCTATTTTCAAAATATCTTTCGTAAAATGCTTGTTTATAATGTGTGTTTAAATAGGTGAGAAAATTCAATGCATTGCGATGCCTTGCGCCATTGATTTTAATTTTTTTTAAATTCTATTGATCTAATATGTTGATATAATTGTGATCAACATCTAATTTGCATTTTGGGCACACTTTTAACCCCTATAAAGGCAATTAAAAAAGTTTGATGTATGTATCCAATACTATTCGCTTCTGGCTTAACGCAGAATTGTAAAAATAATGTTGTAAGTAACAAGTAGTTAATATCCTGCACAGGTTTATGCCATTCGTTGGAGCTAATCAACTTTACGCCATAGGAGTATTTTTTAGAGGCAGGGTAACGTATTGTTCGAAGGAATCTGGAGTTTTATAACACTCACTTACAATCCCACTTCGTTGTTTCGTGTTGCTGTTAAATGAATAACAATATTCTATATATAACAGCCTGCGGTAGACTTACTTGCTGAATTACCTGCTATTTTTCTTAATTGTTAATTGCTGAATTAATCGTAGAGGACAAGAGCGGGAAAATACCTATACCCTATAATTTCGCTTAAAAAATTTTCGTCCCGCCTGACTATACCCAATACATCTATTCCTATAAGTGATTATTACCAGAGAAACAATAAAATAATGGACTCATAGGGATGTGCTCATAAAGACAACAATCGATTAACTTTGATAAAAATATGTTATGTAAAATGGCAACAAATTGGCTACTCTAACTAATTAGTATTATAAAAAGTCGATAAAGCAGCTCTGTTAAATAAAATACTGGTTTTTTATCTATATCTCTCCATTGCGATAATAATTATGCATTTATGGTTTACAATGTGTTAACAATAAAATTACCAACAATCTCTAATTCACACATAATTAACATATCTGATTGATTTTGATATAAATCAATTTTTAATTCTTGAAAAAAATCTGCAAAACACGATAAATTGTCGTAGATCAAATTGGTGAGATGGTGACAATTTCGCTATAAATTGATCACTGTCGAAAAATGCAAATTTGTTCAATAAAAACCTGTTTATTGTAAGGATTTTGCGGCGTAATATAATTGCGGGATCAATTTGGTTTATTCATTAACATGTTTGTAACTTTTTATCATTGTCTTTTCCTCTTTTGATGAAATGGCAACGATAGGGGCGAGCAAATAATTTTGTATTGGGGCATGCGTGTGACCCTTTCTAACGGGGTTCACTCTCGGAGTCTTCATGCGATGAGCAAGGAGTCATGATGTTAGATATAGTCGAACTGTCGCGCTTACAGTTTGCCTTGACCGCGATGTACCACTTCCTTTTTGTGCCACTGACGCTCGGTATGGCGTTCCTGCTGGCCATCATGGAAACGGTCTACGTCCTTTCCGGCAAACAGATTTATAAAGATATGACAAAGTTCTGGGGCAAGTTGTTTGGTATCAACTTTGCTCTGGGTGTGGCAACCGGTTTAACCATGGAGTTCCAGTTCGGAACTAACTGGTCTTATTATTCTCACTATGTAGGGGATATCTTCGGTGCGCCGCTGGCAATCGAAGGTCTGATGGCCTTCTTCCTCGAATCCACCTTTGTAGGTCTGTTCTTCTTCGGTTGGGATCGTCTGGGTAAAGTTCAGCATATGTGTGTCACCTGGCTGGTGGCGCTCGGTTCAAACCTGTCCGCACTGTGGATTCTGGTTGCGAACGGCTGGATGCAAAACCCAATCGCGTCCGATTTCAATTTCGAAACTATGCGTATGGAGATGGTGAGCTTCTCCGAGCTGGTGCTTAACCCGGTTGCTCAGGTGAAATTCGTTCACACTGTTGCGTCTGGTTATGTGACTGGCGCGATGTTCATCCTCGGTATCAGCGCATGGTATATGCTGAAAGGCCGTGACTTCGCCTTCGCAAAACGCTCCTTTGCTATCGCTGCAAGCTTCGGTATGGCTGCTGTTCTGTCCGTTATTGTTCTGGGTGATGAATCCGGTTACGAAATGGGTGACGTGCAGAAAACCAAACTGGCTGCTATTGAAGCCGAGTGGGAAACTCAACCTGCGCCTGCTGCCTTTACTCTGTTCGGTATTCCTGATCAGGAAGAGCAGACGAACAAATTTGCAATCCAGATCCCTTATGCGCTGGGTATCATCGCTACACGTTCTGTGGATACGCCGGTTATCGGCCTGAAAGAGCTGATGGTGCAGCACGAAGAACGTATCCGTAACGGGATGAAAGCGTACTCTCTGCTTGAGCAACTGCGTTCTGGTTCTACCGACCAGGCTGTACGCGATCAGTTCAATAGCATGAAGAAAGATCTCGGTTATGGTCTGCTGCTGAAACGCTATACGCCGAATGTGGCGGATGCGACTGAAGCGCAGATTCAACAGGCAACCAAAGACTCTATTCCACGTGTAGCACCGCTGTACTTCGCGTTCCGCATCATGGTGGCGTGTGGCTTCCTGCTGCTGGCAATTATCGCGCTCTCCTTCTGGAGCGTAATCCGCAACCGTATCGGTGAGAAAAAATGGCTGCTGCGCGCCGCGCTGTACGGTATTCCGCTGCCGTGGATCGCTGTAGAAGCGGGCTGGTTTGTTGCCGAATATGGTCGTCAACCGTGGGCTATCGGTGAGGTGCTGCCTACCGCAGTGGCGAACTCGTCGCTGACTGCAGGCGATCTCATCTTCTCTATGGTTCTGATTTGCGGCCTGTATACCCTGTTCCTGGTGGCAGAAATGTTCTTAATGTTCAAGTTTGCACGCCTCGGCCCAAGCAGCCTGAAAACCGGTCGCTATCACTTTGAGCAGTCTTCCACGACTACTCAGCCGGCACGCTAAGACAGGAGTCGTCAAATGATCGATTATGAAGTATTGCGTTTTATCTGGTGGCTGCTGGTTGGCATTCTGCTGATTGGTTTTGCAGTCACTGACGGTTTCGACATGGGGGTGGGCATGCTCACCCGTTTCCTCGGTCGTAACGACACCGAGCGTCGAATTATGATTAACTCCATCGCCCCACACTGGGACGGTAACCAGGTTTGGCTGATCACTGCTGGCGGCGCATTATTTGCTGCCTGGCCGATGGTCTATGCCGCTGCGTTTTCCGGCTTCTATGTCGCGATGATCCTCGTGCTGGCATCTTTGTTCTTCCGTCCGGTCGGTTTTGATTACCGTTCCAAGATTGAAGAAACCCGCTGGCGTAACATGTGGGACTGGGGCATCTTCATTGGTAGCTTCGTTCCGCCGCTGGTGATTGGCGTGGCGTTCGGTAACCTGTTGCAGGGTGTACCGTTCAATGTTGATGAATATCTCCGTCTGTACTACACCGGTAACTTCTTCCAACTGCTCAATCCGTTCGGCCTGCTGGCTGGTGTGGTAAGCGTCGGGATGATCATCACTCAGGGTGCAACCTATCTGCAAATGCGCACCGTTGGTGAACTGCACCTGCGTACCCGTGCAACGGCTCAGGTGGCGGCGCTGGTAACGCTGGTGTGCTTCGCACTGGCTGGCGTATGGGTGATGTACGGTATCGACGGTTATGTTGTGAAGTCGACAATGGACCATTACGCAGCATCTAACCCGCTGAATAAAGAAGTGGTTCGTGAAGCTGGTGCATGGCTGTTGAACTTCAACAACACGCCAATTCTGTGGGCTATTCCGGCTCTGGGGGTGGTTCTACCACTGCTGACTATCCTGACTGCGCGTATGGATAAAGCCGCGTGGGCGTTTGTGTTCTCTTCTCTGACACTGGCCTGCATCATTCTGACTGCGGGTATTGCAATGTTCCCGTTTGTAATGCCGTCCAGCACCATGATGAATGCAAGTCTGACAATGTGGGATGCAACTTCCAGCCAACTGACGCTTAACGTCATGACCTGGGTTGCGGTGGTTCTGGTGCCGATCATTCTGCTCTACACCGCCTGGTGTTACTGGAAAATGTTCGGACGTATCACCAAAGAAGATATTGAACGTAACACCCACTCTCTGTACTAAGTAAGGAGCTAAAAATGTGGTATTTCGCATGGATTCTGGGAACGCTTCTTGCCTGTTCATTTGGGGTAATTACCGCGCTGGCGCTTGAGCACGTCGAATCAGGCAAAGCCGGTCAAGAAGACAGTTGATGAGTAAGATTATCGCAACCTTGTATGCGGTAATGGACAAGCGCCCTCTGAGGGCGCTTTCCTTCGTGATGGCGCTTCTGTTAGCAGGATGTATGTTTTGGGACCCATCACGTTTTGCCGCGAAGACCAGTGAGCTGGAAATCTGGCATGGATTATTGCTGATGTGGGCCGTCTGCGCAGGCGTTATTCACGGCGTGGGGTTTCGTCCGCAGAAGGTTCTTTGGAAAGGGATTTTTTGCCCATTGCTTGCTGATCTTGTTCTCATTGTAGGGCTGATTTTCTTCTTCTTTTAAATCAGAATTCTCTTTAAAAATTTATGGGCCGTTGAGGGTCCATAAATTTTTTACGCTCCCTTAACTTACCCTCATTCCCAAACCTCAATCGCACGCGTATAGTAGCAGCGTTTAAAAGTTCTAACTTTTGTTGCATTACCGGGATGTAAAGTGAATACAACGCTGTTTCGATGGCCGGTTCGTGTCTATTATGAAGATACTGATGCCGGTGGTGTGGTGTACCATGCCAGTTACATCGCTTTTTATGAAAGAGCACGCACAGAGATGCTGCGCCACCATCACTTTAGCCAACAGGCACTGATGGCTGAACGTGTTGCCTTCGTGGTGCGTAAAATGACGGTGGAATATTACGCACCTGCACGGCTCGACGATATGCTCGAAATACAGACTGAAATAACATCAATGCGTGGCACCTCTTTGGTTTTCACGCAACGTATTGTCAACGCCGAGAATACTCTGCTGAATGAAGCCGAGGTTCTGATTGTTTGCGTTGACCCACTCAAAATGAAGCCTCGTGCGCTTCCTAAGTCTATTGTCGCGGAGTTTAAGCAGTGACTGACATGAATATCCTTGATTTGTTCCTGAAGGCTAGCCTTCTGGTTAAACTTATCATGTTGATTTTGATTGGTTTTTCAATCGCATCCTGGGCCATTATTATCCAGCGGACCCGTATTCTTAACGCTGCAGCGCGTGAAGCCGAAGCGTTTGAAGATAAATTCTGGTCTGGAATCGAACTTTCTCGCCTCTATCAGGAGAGCCAGGGAAAACGGGATAATCTCACTGGGTCGGAACAAATCTTTTACAGCGGGTTCAAAGAATTTGTGCGCCTGCATCGTGCCAACAGCCATGCGCCGGAAGCAGTGGTGGAAGGGGCTGCACGTGCGATGCGTATCTCTATGAATCGTGAGCTGGAAAATCTGGAAACACACATTCCGTTTCTCGGTACGGTGGGTTCTATCAGCCCGTATATCGGTTTGTTTGGTACAGTCTGGGGGATCATGCACGCTTTTATTGCCCTTGGTGCGGTGAAGCAGGCAACACTGCAAATGGTGGCTCCCGGTATCGCAGAAGCGTTGATTGCCACGGCAATCGGTCTGTTCGCCGCTATTCCGGCGGTTATGGCTTACAACCGTCTTAACCAACGCGTAAACAAACTGGAACTGAATTACGATAACTTTATGGAAGAGTTTACTGCGATTCTGCACCGCCAGGCGTTTACCGTTAGCGAGAGCAACAAGGGGTAAGCCATGGCCAGAGCGCGTGGACGAGGTCGTCGCGATCTCAAGTCCGAAATCAACATCGTACCGTTGCTGGATGTACTGCTGGTGCTGTTGCTGATCTTTATGGCGACAGCACCCATCATTACCCAGAGTGTGGAGGTCGATCTGCCAGACGCTACTGAATCGCAGGCAGTGAGTAGTAACGATAATCCGCCAGTGATAGTTGAAGTATCTGGTATTGGTCAGTACACCGTGGTGGTTGAGAAAGATCGCCTGGAGCGTTTACCTCCAGAGCAGGTGGTGGCAGAAATCTCCAGCCGTTTCAAGGCTAATCCGAAAACGGTCTTTCTGATCGGTGGCGCAAAAGATGTGCCTTACGATGAAATAATTAAAGCGCTGAACTTGTTACACAGTGCGGGTGTGAAATCGGTTGGTTTAATGACGCAGCCTATCTAAGCATCTGCGTTTCCCTTGCTTGAAAGAGAGCGGGTAACAGGCGAACAGTTTTTGGGAACCGAGAGTGTCAAAGGCAACCGAACAAAACGACAAGCTCAAACGGGCGATAATTATTTCAGCAGTGCTGCATGTCATCTTATTTGCGGCGCTGATCTGGAGTTCGTTCGATGAGAATATAGAAGCTTCAGCCGGAGGTGGCGGTGGTTCGTCTATCGACGCCGTAATGGTTGATTCAGGTGCGGTAGTTGAGCAGTACAAACGCATGCAAAGCCAGGAGTCAAGCGCGAAGCGTTCCGAAGAGCAGCGCAAGATTAAGGAACAGCAGGCAGCCGAAGAACTCCGTGAAAAGCAAGCGGCTGAACAGGAACGCCTGAAGCAACTTGAGAAAGAGCGGTTAGCTGCTCAGGAACAGAAA
Source organism: Escherichia sp. TW09308 (assembly GCF_000208565.1). Taxonomy (NCBI): domain Bacteria; kingdom Pseudomonadati; phylum Pseudomonadota; class Gammaproteobacteria; order Enterobacterales; family Enterobacteriaceae; genus Escherichia; species Escherichia sp. TW09308. Next base: position 1,359,731 of record NZ_AEME01000001.1, read on the forward strand.
AAGCAGGCTGAAGACGCCGCCAAACAGGCTGAGTTAAAGCAGAAGCAAGCGGAAGAAGCGGCAGCGAAAGCTGCGGCAGATGCTAAAGCGAAGGCCGAAGCGGATGCCAAAGCAGCAGCCGAAGCGGCGAAGAAAGCGGCTGCGGATGCGAAGAAAAAAGCGGAAGCAGAAGCTGCCAAAGCCGCAGCCGAAGCGCAGAAGAAAGCTGAGGCTGAAGCCGCCAAAGCTGCTGCGGCACTGAAGAAGAAAGCCGAAGCTGCAGAAGCCGCCGCTGCTGAAGCAAGAAAGAAAGCAGCGGCTGAAGCTGTTGAAAAAGCGAAGGCTGAAGCTGAGAAGAAAGCGGCTGCTGAAAAGGCTGCGGCTGATAAGAAAGCAGCGGCAGAGAAAGCTGCGGCTGATAAGAAAGCAGCGGCAGAGAAAGCTGCAGCTGATAAGAAAGCAGCAGCAGAGAAAGCCGCAGCCGAGAAGAAAGCAGCAGCGGCAAAAGCGGCTGCTGAAAAAGCCGCTGCAGCTAAAGCGGCCGCAGAGGCAGATGATATCTTCGGTGAGCTAAGCTCTGGTAAGAATGCACCGAAAACCGGTGGTGGGGCGAAAGGGAACAATGCTTCGCCTGCCGGGAGTGGTAATACTAAAAACAATGGCGCATCAGGTGCAGATATCAATAACTATGCCGGGCAGATTAAATCTGCTATCGAAAGTAAGTTTTATGACGCATCGTCTTATGCAGGCAAAACCTGTACGCTGCGCATAAAACTGGCACCAGATGGCATGTTACTGGATATCAAACCTGAAGGTGGCGATCCCGCACTTTGTCAGGCTGCACTGGCAGCAGCTAAACTTGCGAAGATCCCGAAACCACCAAGCCAGGCAGTATATGAAGTGTTCAAAAACGCACCATTGGACTTCAAGCCGTAATCGCGATGTTGGCCGTCACGGCGGTTAATATCAGACATCGGTTGTCGCGGGGTTCTGGTAGTTTTGTGTATTTGAGTTTGTTAACATTCTGCTAAATTATCGTGGACTATCTGTCCGGATAAGGGAGATATGATGAAGCAGGCATTACGAGTAGCATTTGGTTTTCTCATACTGTGGGCGTCAGTTCTGCACGCTGAAGTCCGCATTGTGATCGACAGTGGTGTAGATTCCGGTCGTCCTATTGGTGTCGTTCCTTTCCAGTGGGCAGGGCCTGGTGCGGCACCTGAAGATATTGGCGGCATCGTTGCTGCTGACTTGCGTAACAGCGGTAAATTTAACCCGTTAGATCGCGCTCGTCTGCCACAGCAGCCGGGTAGCGCGCAGGAAGTTCAACCCGCAGCATGGTCTGCACTGGGTATTGACGCTGTGGTTGTAGGTCAGGTCACTCCGAACCCGGACGGCTCTTACAATGTTGCTTATCAGCTAGTTGATACCGGTGGTGCTCCGGGTACTGTACTTGCTCAGAACTCATATAAAGTTAACAAGCAATGGCTGCGTTATGCTGGCCATACCGCCAGTGACGAAGTGTTTGAAAAACTGACCGGCATTAAGGGTGCGTTCCGTACTCGTATTGCCTACGTTGTTCAGACCAACGGTGGTCAGTTCCCGTACGAATTGCGCGTATCTGACTACGATGGCTACAACCAGTTTGTGGTTCACCGTTCTCCGCAGCCGCTGATGTCTCCGGCGTGGTCACCAGACGGTTCTAAACTGGCATATGTCACCTTCGAAAGCGGTCGTTCCGCGCTGGTTATCCAGACGCTGGCAAATGGCGCTGTGCGTCAGGTGGCTTCATTCCCGCGTCACAACGGTGCGCCAGCGTTCTCACCGGATGGCAGCAAACTGGCGTTTGCCCTGTCTAAAACGGGTAGCCTGAACCTGTACGTAATGGATTTAGCTTCTGGTCAGATTCGTCAGGTGACTGATGGCCGTAGCAACAACACTGAACCGACCTGGTTCCCGGATAGCCAGAACCTGGCATTTACTTCTGACCAGGCAGGTCGTCCGCAGGTTTATAAAGTGAATATCAACGGCGGTGCGCCACAACGTATTACCTGGGAAGGTTCGCAGAACCAGGATGCGGATGTCAGCAGCGACGGTAAATTTATGGTAATGGTCAGCTCCAATGGTGGGCAGCAGCACATTGCCAAACAAGATCTGGTAACGGGAGGCGTACAAGTTCTGTCGTCAACGTTCCTGGATGAAACGCCAAGTCTGGCACCTAACGGCACTATGGTAATCTACAGCTCTTCTCAGGGGATGGGATCCGTGCTGAATTTGGTTTCTACAGATGGGCGTTTCAAAGCGCGTCTTCCGGCAACTGATGGACAGGTCAAATTCCCTGCCTGGTCGCCGTATCTGTGATAATAATTAATTGAATAGTAAAGGAATCATTGAAATGCAACTGAACAAAGTGCTGAAAGGGCTGATGATTGCTCTGCCTGTTATGGCAATTGCGGCATGTTCTTCCAACAAGAACGCCAGCAATGACGGCAGCGAAGGCATGCTGGGTGCCGGCACTGGTATGGATGCGAACGGCGGTAACGGCAACATGTCTTCCGAAGAGCAGGCTCGTCTGCAAATGCAACAGCTACAGCAGAATAATATCGTTTACTTCGATCTGGACAAATACGATATCCGTTCTGATTTCGCTCAAATGCTGGATGCACACGCAAACTTCCTGCGTAGCAACCCGTCTTACAAAGTCACCGTAGAAGGTCACGCGGACGAACGTGGTACTCCGGAATACAACATCTCCCTGGGTGAACGTCGTGCGAACGCCGTTAAGATGTACCTGCAGGGTAAAGGTGTTTCTGCTGACCAGATCTCCATCGTTTCTTACGGTAAAGAAAAACCTGCAGTACTGGGCCATGACGAAGCGGCATACTCCAAAAACCGTCGTGCGGTACTGGTTTACTAAGAGAATTGCATGAGCAGTAACTTCAGACATCAACTATTGAGTCTGTCGTTACTGGTTGGTATAGCGGCCCCCTGGGCCGCTTTTGCTCAGGCACCAATCAGTAGTGTCGGCTCAGGCTCGGTCGAAGACCGCGTCACTCAACTTGAGCGTATTTCTAATGCTCACAGTCAGCTTTTAACTCAACTCCAGCAGCAACTCTCCGATAATCAGTCCGATATTGATTCCCTGCGTGGTCAAATTCAGGAAAATCAGTATCAACTAAATCAGGTCGTGGAGCGGCAAAAGCAGATCCTGTTGCAGATCGATAGCCTCAGCAGCGGTGGTGCAGCGACGCAATCTGCCAGCGTTGAGCAAAGCGGGGCGGCGGCAACAACGCCAACGGCTGATGCTGGTACTGCGAGTGCTGGCGCGCCGGTGAAAAGCGGTGATGCAAACACTGATTACAATGCAGCTATTGCACTGGTGCAGGATAAATCCCGCCAGGATGATGCGATGGTGGCATTTCAGAATTTCATCAAAAATTATCCTGATTCAACTTACCTGCCAAACGCCAATTATTGGCTGGGTCAGTTAAACTACAACAAGGGTAAGAAAGATGATGCGGCGTACTATTTTGCTTCGGTAGTGAAAAACTATCCGAAGTCACCGAAGGCTGCAGATGCGATGTTTAAGGTCGGCGTCATCATGCAGGACAAAGGTGACACTGCGAAAGCGAAAGCCGTGTACCAACAGGTTATCAGTAAGTACCCTGGTACTGATGGCGCCAAACAGGCACAAAAACGTCTGAACGCCATGTAATGCATAACACGCGACCAGAAGTCGCATTATTTCTGGTCGTGTCGTGCGAATCATAAGCAGTTGAGTGATCTACATCGAAATTTTTGTTGCGCTCAAATCTGAAATCAGTAATATATGCCGCCGTTGCCACGGGATATCAAACAAACCGAAAGCAACACTAAAGTGGGTCGTTAGCTCAGTTGGTAGAGCAGTTGACTTTTAATCAATTGGTCGCAGGTTCGAATCCTGCACGACCCACCACTAGCATAGTTAGTTGTAGTATCCAGCGTAGTATCGGGTGATTAGCTCAGCTGGGAGAGCACCTCCCTTACAAGGAGGGGGTCGGCGGTTCGATCCCGTCATCACCCACCACCGGGTCGTTAGCTCAGTTGGTAGAGCAGTTGACTTTTAATCAATTGGTCGCAGGTTCGAATCCTGCACGACCCACCACTAATTATGGTGGGTTAGGTGGAAACAGTTAGTAGTATCCAGCGCAGTATCGGGTGATTAGCTCAGCTGGGAGAGCACCTCCCTTACAAGGAGGGGGTCGGCGGTTCGATCCCGTCATCACCCACCACTCGGGTCGTTAGCTCAGTTGGTAGAGCAGTTGACTTTTAATCAATTGGTCGCAGGTTCGAATCCTGCACGACCCACCAATTTTAATAATTGGCACCGAGTAAAAATCTTTCAGGTAACACCCGTATGGGTCGTTAGCTCAGTTGGTAGAGCAGTTGACTTTTAATCAATTGGTCGCAGGTTCGAATCCTGCACGACCCACCATCCTGAATGATTAAAGCAGTATAATCCCGCAAGGGGTCGTTAGCTCAGTTGGTAGAGCAGTTGACTTTTAATCAATTGGTCGCAGGTTCGAATCCTGCACGACCCACCAATGTGAAAAGGCACCCTAAAGGTGCCTTTTTGCTATCTTAACATCCCTCGATTTTAATTCGTAAGTTCCCACGCTTGATGAGTGAATAACCTTATGTAGGTCGGATAAGCGCAAAGCGTTGCATCCAATATCACGTACGTAATTCTTGTGACTTTTCCCTGCCATTCGGTTATCTTGTTTAGCATATAAAACAAATGAAATCGGTAATAGCGATATCACGCTTCATATCGGTTTAAATGTTAAGTCTGCAAAACGAGATAGCAAGATGAGCGTGATGTTTGATCCTGAAGCAGCGATTTATCCTTTCCCAGCAAAGCCGACGCCGTTAAGCATTGATGAAAAAGCGTATTACCGCGAGAAAATAAAACACCTGCTGAAAGAACATAATGCGGTTATGGTCGCCCACTACTACACCGACCCTGAAATCCAACAACTGGCGGAGGAAACCGGCGGCTGCATTTCCGATTCGCTGGAAATGGCGCGCTTTGGTGCAAAGCATCCTGCTTCTACGCTGTTAGTTGCTGGGGTGAGATTTATGGGAGAAACCGCCAAAATCCTCAGCCCGGAAAAAACAATTCTGATGCCCACACTTAAGGCCGAATGTTCACTGGATCTCGGGTGCCCCATTGAAGAATTTAACGCATTTTGTGATGCCCATCCCGATCGTACTGTCGTCGTCTACGCTAACACGTCTGCTGCGGTAAAAGCGCGTGCAGATTGGGTGGTGACTTCAAGCATTGCCGTCGAACTTATTGATCATCTGGATAGTTTGGGGGAAAAAATCATCTGGGCACCAGACAAACATCTGGGGCGTTACGTGCAAAAACAGACGGGCGCAGACATCTTATGCTGGCAAGGTGCCTGCATCGTTCATGATGAGTTTAAGACTCAGGCGTTAACCCGCTTACAAAAACAATACCCTGACGCTGCCATACTGGTACATCCGGAGTCACCCCAGGCCATTGTCGATATGGCCGATGCGGTCGGTTCCACAAGTCAGTTGATCAATGCTGCGAAAACATTGCCGCATCAACGGTTTATTGTGGCGACGGATCGGGGGATCTTCTACAAAATGCAGCAAGCGGTGCCTGACAAGGAGCTACTGGAAGCGCCAACCGCTGGCGAGGGTGCAACCTGCCGTAGCTGTGCGCATTGCCCGTGGATGGCCATGAATGGCCTCCAGGCCATCGCAGAGGCATTAGAACAGGGAGGAAGCAAACACGAGGTTCATGTTGATGAAAAGCTGCGAGAGAGGGCGCTGGTGCCGCTCAACCGTATGCTGGATTTTGCGGCTACACTACGTGGATAGCTGACAATAAGGCATCATGCTACGCATTGGAGGAAAGATGGATTTTTTTAGCACACAGAACATTCTGGCTCATATACCGATCGGTACTGGCGGTTACGATCTCTCATGGATCGAAGCGGTAGGGACGATCGCTGGGTTACTGTGTATTGGCCTTGCCAGCCTGGAGAAGATCAGCAACTACTTTTTTGGTCTGATCAACGTTACCTTGTTTGGCATTATTTTCTTTCAGATTCAATTGTATGCCAGCTTACTGCTGCAGGTATTTTTCTTTGCCGCTAACATTTATGGCTGGTATGCCTGGTCGCGACAAACCAGTCAGCATGAAGCCGAGTTGAAAATTCGCTGGCTGCCACTGCCGAAGGCATTAACCTGGTTGGTTGTTTGCGTCGTTGCCATTGGTCTGATGACGGTATTTATCAACCCGGTATTTGCGTTCCTGACCCGCGTGGCGGTAATGATTATGCAAGCGTTGGGTCTACAAGTGGCTATGCCAGAATTGCAACCAGACGCCTTCCCATTCTGGGATTCCTGCATGATGGTACTCTCCATCGTGGCAATGATCCTGATGACAAGGTGTGGGGAAATCGACATTCCCTCATCTGAATATAAATATTAATGGTGAGAAAGGGCATATTTTCCTGAGAGATAAAATTATTAATCGAGGGCAATGGGATGACTTTGAAAAATTTTTCGAGTGATAATAAATTACTATTATCGCTTTGTGCTGAAGCAACCTTAAATCATTGGTCTTTTGAGGGACAAGAGCTTAGCGTTAATCTCACAACTTATGATGATGATGAGTTGATTATTATTATCGAGACTGATACTGTTCATTCATCACCTCTTTTCACTAATAACCATTTAAATATTTGTAGAATTGTAATACAAGATATGCATGAAGTATTGGATTCTCAAAATGGGTACTATATTCCACCAAAGGACTTTAGCAATTTAATGAAGTTTTCTAGTAAAAATTACTCATTGTATTATGGCAGAAAGAATATTATGAGATATAACTTGGCTTTCATAGGGAGCGAGAATTTTCTAAGTTGTCCGCTAACCTCTTTAGATAGTTCTATTAAATGGGAAATTAGATAATCAGTTAAATAAAGCCGAGAAAGCTCCTAAAATCTTCCCGGCTTTTTATTATTTAATTCTCGTTTAGCACACTAAACGCCCCATCACACATTCCTACAACAGGATTAACTCCACAAATCTCATTTCCCATCGTCTACACTTACTCCTGTAAACCGTTCAGGAGCAGTAATGGATCACCAACTATTAGATGACAGCCCCCTTATCCGCATTTTTGCTTTGCATGCGTTACACAATCTCAAAGAGCGAGGCTTAACGCGCGGGGCGCTTCTCGATTATCACAGCCGCTATAAACTCGTCTTTCTGGCTCATTCCCAGCCTGAGTACCGCAAACTTGGCCCGTTTGTGGCTGATATTCACCGGTGGCAAAATCTGGATGACTATTACAACGAATATCGCCAACGCGTAATTGTTTTGCTTTCTCACCCCGCCAACCCGCGCGATCACACCAACGTTTTGATGCACGTTCAGGGTTATTTTCGCCCGTACCTTGATTCTACAGAACGCCAGCAACTGGCTGCGCTTATCGACAGTTATCGCCGTGGCGAGCAGCCTCTTCTTGCGCCGCTGATGCGTATCAAACACTATATGGCGCTTTATCCTAACGCCTGGCTTTCAGGGCAGCGTTATTTCGAACTTTGGCCGCGTATTTTTAACTTGCGCTATGCAGGAGTTTTATGACCACCCATCTGGTCTGGTTCCGCCAGGATTTACGTCTGCACGATAATCTGGCGCTGGCGGCTGCCTGTCGCAATCCGTCTGCACGCGTGCTGGCGCTGTATATTGCTACACCTCGTCAGTGGGCGACGCATAATATGTCGCCGCGTCAGGCTGAATTTATCAATGCTCAACTTAATACACTGCAAATCATGCTGGCGGAAAAAGGCATTCCCTTGTTGTTTCATGAAGTGGATGATTTTGCCGCCAGCGTTGAAATGGTTAAACAGGTGTGTGAGGAAAACCGCGTAACCCATCTGTTTTATAACTATCAGTACGAGGTGAACGAGCGAGCGCGGGATGCCCTGGTTGAGAAAACGTTGCATAACGTGGTGTGTGAAGGATTTGACGGCAGCGTGATCCTGCCACCGGGCGCGGTGATGACCGGCAATCATGAGATGTACAAAGTTTTTACTCCGTTTAAAAATGCCTGGCTGAAACGGCTGCGGGAAGGGATACCGGAGTGCGTCGCTGCACCAAAAGTTCGTAGTAGCGGATCGATAGCGCCCCCGTCATCCATTACGCTGAATTATCCCCGTCAGTCTTTCGACACAGCGCATTTTCCGGTGGAAGAAAAAACGGCGATTGCACAATTACGCCAGTTTTGCCAGAGCGGTGCCGGAGAGTATGAGCAACAAAGAAATTTTCCGGCAGTGGAAGGCACCAGCCGTTTGTCCGCCAGCCTGGCCACGGGAGGATTATCGCCTCGTCAGTGTTTGCATCGCCTGCTGGCAGAGCAACCGCAGGCGCTGGAGGGCGGGGCGGGTAGCGTCTGGCTTAATGAGCTGATCTGGCGTGAGTTCTACCGCCATCTGATGACGTATCACCCCTCGCTGTGTAAACATCGCCCGTTTATTGCCTGGACCGATCGCGTCCAGTGGCAGAGTAACCCCGCGCATTTAAAGGCCTGGCAGGAAGGCAAGACCGGCTATCCGATTGTTGATGCTGCCATGCGCCAGCTTAATGGCACTGGCTGGATGCATAACCGTCTGCGGATGATTACTGCCAGTTTTCTGGTGAAAGATTTGTTGATCGACTGGCGCGAAGGCGAGCGATATTTTATGTCGCAACTGATTGATGGTGATTTGGCTGCCAATAACGGCGGCTGGCAATGGGCGGCTTCTACCGGAACTGATGCCGCGCCGTATTTCCGTATCTTTAACCCGACAACTCAGGGCGAGAAATTTGACCGCGAAGGTGAGTTTATCCGCCAGTGGTTACCGGAACTGCGCGATGTGCCGGGGAAATTGGTGCATGAGCCGTGGAAATGGGCGGAGAAAGCAGGCGTGAGGCTGGATTATCCGCAACCGATTGTTGATCACAAAGAAGCGAGAGTACGAACGTTGGCAGCGTATGAGGCTGCGAGGAAGTGGAAATAACAGACGCGTCAGGCAATTGTGCCCGGATGCCGGATGCCGGATGCCGGATGCCGGATGCCGGATGCGGCGTGAACGCCTTATCCGGCCTACTAAATAGTGCAAAATCAATATATTGCAGGGGAATCCAGGCCTGATAAGACGCATCAGCGTCGCATCAGGCATCGGTGTTGACTTATTAAGACTCCAGCGCCAGCGCACGGTTTCTGAACTTAAGCGCCTGGTACAGCCAAATCATCAGTACCAGCCCCACACAAGCCAGCGCACCCCAGGTGATTTGATCGAACACTTCAATATATGCATTGATGGAGTAGTTGATCGCCCCGGAAGCATCAAACGAAGCTTGCGATGTCTGATCGGCAATGACCCCCGCCAGATAGTTGGCAATCGCACCAGAAAGCAGCATATAAATGCCGGTTAATACACCGGTCACGCCGGGGATTTCAATGCGTGTAATTTGCGACATGGCAACCGGGTCGATAAACAGTTCGGCAAAGCCCATCACCGCCAGCCCCAGCACCATCAGTGGCAGAGAAGAGTGACCATACATTGCAGACCAGCGGGCACTTAAGGCCAGAATGCAGAATCCGGCACTCATCAGGCCGAGGCCAAGTGCAAATTTCCCCCAGATGCGCACGGTACGATTACCCGCGACACTCTCTTTTACGACCCACGCCAGGAACACACCGCACAGCATCACGGCAAAGGCATTAATCGACTGGAACATGGCGGTCGGAACGGTGTAACCAAAAATATCGCGGTTAACGAAACGGTCGATATAAAGGCTGATTGAACTGCCGCCCTGCTGTGCAAAGGCCCAGAACAACATGCTGAAGAAGGTAAGAGTGACAATCAGCCCCAGCTCTTTACGCTGTTTCTGGTTTTCTGCTTTGCGATAAATTTTTGCCAGCACGCCAAGACCAATGATAGTGGCGACAATTAAGGCGTAAACCGACCACTCTTTCCAGAACAATACGGTAATCAGTGCAGGCGTTGCGACCAGCAGAACCAGCAGCCATCCCCAGTTTGGCAGGAGAACGTTTTTCGCACACAGCACCTCTTTGTTAACGCCGCGGGTATGAGCGAAATGACGATTGCCACATAAGAAGATAACCAGCCCGGCGATCATCCCAACCGCAGCCAGGCCAAAGCCCATTGCCCAACTGTACTCTTGCTGGGCATAACCGCAGGCGATAGGTGCGATAATAGAACCCACGTTACCCGCCGCATACATCAGCGAGAAACCGCCATCACGACGTGGATCGGTTGGCTCGTAGAGTTCACCTAGCAGGCAACTGACGTTAGATTTAAACAGGCCATAGCCGCAGACGATAATCGCCAGCGAGAGATAAAGGAATGTCGGGTGGATTTCGCTGGCACCCAGCACCAGATGCCCGATCGCCATCAACAACGCCCCCAACATCACTGCCATGCGGTTGCCGAGAACCTTATCCGCGAGGAAACCGCCAAGGATCGGCGTGACATACACCAGCGAACAGTAGGCGCTGAATAACGCGTAAGCGTGAGTATCGTTGTATTTCAGTTGGTTGGTGAGATAGAGAATCAGCAGGGCACGCATGCCGTAGAAGCTAAAATATTCCCAGATTTGTAGCGCGACAACGTAGTAGATAGCGCGCGGCTGTGATGCGTGTTTATTCATAATAATTCCGCGGTTGGATGCGACACCACGTAATAGTTGCGTGGCGTGCGTGTGTTTCTTTAAAGTTAAAACCTTGAAACAGATCTGATTATTTATGCAATATGCTGTCTGTTTGCATAAATATACATGAACTATGGCGTGGCGAGATAAACAATTTGCGTCTTTTGGCGGTGTGTTTGTTTCTTAATATGTCAAAAGATTGGCTATCGACGAACAGGCGAGGTAACGCTATGTTAACGGTGTAGCTATCAGAATACAGAAGGCGCGAAGATGAAAAACACCGAACTGGAACAACTGATTAACGAGAAACTGAACAGCGCGGCGATAAGTGATTACGCGCCGAATGGCTTGCAAGTGGAAGGCCAGGAGACGGTGCAAAAAATTGTTACCGGCGTCACCGCCAGCCAGGCGCTGCTCGATGAAGCTGTGCGTCTTGAGGCTGATGCGGTGATCGTGCATCACGGCTACTTCTGGAAAGGCGAATCGCCGGTGATTCGCGGCATGAAGCGTAACCGTTTGAAAACCTTGCTGGCGAATGACATCAACCTGTATGGCTGGCATCTGCCGTTGGATGCGCATCCGGAACTGGGCAATAACGCGCAGTTAGCGGCATTGTTGGGGATTACGGTAATGGGTGAGATCGAACCACTTGTGCCGTGGGGTGAACTGACGATGCCGGTGCCGGGGCTGGAACTTGCCTCGTGGATTGAAGCGCGTCTGGGACGCAAGCCGTTGTGGTGTGGCGACAACGGCCCGGAGGTGGTACAGCGCGTCGCCTGGTGCACGGGGGGCGGGCAAAGTTTTATCGATAGCGCCGCGCGTTTTGGCGTGGATGCTTTTATTACTGGCGAAGTTTCTGAACAAACCATTCATTCTGCCCGCGAGCAGGGATTGCATTTTTATGCTGCGGGGCACCATGCTACTGAACGCGGTGGTATTCGCGCGTTAAGCGAGTGGTTGAATGAAAATACCGATCTTGATGTGACCTTTATTGATATTCCTAATCCTGCATAACGAATAATCAGAGGGATCGAAAGTGCAACGAGCGCGTTGTTATCTGTTAGGCGAAACGGCGGTAGTGCTGGAGCTGGAGCCGCCAGTGACGTTGGCAAGCCAGAAACGTATCTGGCGACTGGCCCAGCGTCTGGTGGATATGCCGAATGTGGTTGAAGCCATTCCCGGCATGAACAATATCACGGTGATTTTACGTAATCCGGAGTCGCTGGCGCTGGATGCTATAGAGCGTTTGCAACGCTGGTGGGAGGAGAGTGAGGCACTGGAGCCAGAGTCACGCTTTATCGAAATCCCGGTGGTTTATGGTGGCGCAGGCGGGCCGGATTTGTCGGTGGTTGCGGCGCATTGTGGGTTGAGCGAAAAACAGGTTGTTGAATTGCACTCCTCCGTGGAATACGTGGTCTGGTTTTTAGGTTTTCAACCGGGCTTCCCGTATCTCGGGAGTTTGCCGGAACAACTAAACACGCCACGACGCGCAGAACCGCGCTTGCTTGTTCCGGCGGGGTCTGTCGGGATCGGTGGATCGCAAACGGGTGTTTATCCGGTGGCAACGCCGGGCGGTTGGCAGTTGATTGGTCATACCTCGCTCAGTTTGTTTGACCCGACCCGTGACGAGCCTATCTTATTACGTCCTGGAGACAGTGTGCGCTTTGTGCCGCAGAAGGAGGGAGTATGCTGAAGATTATTCGCGCGGGGATGTACACCACTGTTCAGGATGGCGGTCGTCACGGCTTTCGCCAGTCGGGTATCAGCCACTGTGGAGCGCTGGATTTGCCTGCGCTGCGCATTGCTAACCTGCTGGTGGGTAATGATGCTAACGCTCCGGCACTGGAAATCACGCTCGGTCAGTTAACGGTTGAATTTGAACGCGACGGCTGGTTTGCCCTGACAGGCGCGGGTTGCGAAGCTCGGTTGGATGATAACGCCGTCTGGACGGGCTGGCGTTTGCCGATGAAAGCAGGTCAGCGTTTAACGCTTAAATGCCCACAACATGGTGTACGCAGCTATCTGGCCGTGGCGGGCGGTATTGATGTTCCGCCAGTGATGGGATCATGCAGTACCGATCTCAAAGTAGGGATTGGCGGGCTGGAAGGGCGCTTACTGAAGGATGGAGACCGACTCCCCATCGGCAAAGCGAAGCGTGATTTTATGGAAGCGCAAGGCGTTAAACAGTTGCTGTGGGGTAACCGGATTCGCGCCTTACCGGGGCCGGAATACCATGAGTTCGATCGCGCCTCGCAGGATGCATTCTGGCGTTCGCCCTGGCAGCTTAGCCCGCAAAGTAACCGGATGGGCTATCGCTTACAGGGGCAAATCTTAAAGCGTAATACATCCCGCGAGTTGTTATCTCACGGATTGCTGCCGGGCGTGGTGCAGGTGCCGCATAACGGTCAGCCGATTGTGTTGATGAATGATGCACAGACGACCGGCGGTTATCCGCGCATTGCCTGTATCATTGAGGCCGATATGTACCATCTGGCGCAAATTCCACTCGGACAGCCGATTCATTTTGTCCAGTGTTCACTGGAAGAGGCACTAAAAGCGCGGCAGGATCAGCAACGTTATTTCGAACAATTAGCGTGGCGGCTGCACAATGAAAATTGACCTGAACGCCGATCTGGGTGAAGGCTGCGCCAGTGACGCTGAGCTATTAACGCTGGTTTCCTCAGTCAATATTGCCTGTGGATTTCATGCAGGCGACGCGCAAACTATGCAAGCTTGCGTGCGTGAAGCAATAAAAAATAGTGTAGCGATTGGCGCGCACCCGAGTTTCCCCGACAGGGAAAACTTTGGACGCAGCGCCATGCAACTGCCGCCGGAAACGGTTTACGCCCAGACGTTGTATCAGATTGGCGCGCTGGCGGCGATTGCCCGTGGTGAAGGTTGTGTGATGCGTCACGTCAAACCCCATGGCATGCTGTACAACCAGGCGGCGAGAGACGCACAACTGGCAGACGCCATCGCCAGAGCGGTTTACGCTTGCGATCCGGCATTGATTCTCGTTGGACTGGCAGGAAGCGAACTGATTCGTGCAGGCAAGCGATATGGCCTGACAACGCGTGAGGAAGTGTTTGCCGATCGTGGATATCAGGCTGACGGCTCGCTGGTGTCGCGAAGCCAGCCAGGCGCGTTGATTGAAGATGAAGAACAGGCGTTGGGGCAAACGCTGGAGATGGTGCAACACGGCAGAGTGAAGAGTATCACTGGCGAATGGGCGACGGTAACAGTACAGACAGTCTGTTTGCATGGCGACGGTGAGCATGCACTGGCATTCGCCCGCCGGCTACGATCTGCATTTGCCGAAAAAGGGATTATGGTTGCAGCATAATCCCGTTGAATAAAGAACGAAAAAAGGAAATCATCATGCCTGAAGGCCCGGAGATCCGCCGTGCAGCGGATAACCTGGAGGCGGCGATCAAAGGCAAACCACTGACCGATGTCTGGTTTGCCTTCCCGCAGTTAAAAACTTATCAATCACAACTTATTGGTCAACACGTCACCCATGTGGAAACGCGCGGAAAAGCGTTGCTGACCCATTTTTCCGGCGGGTTAACGCTTTATAGCCATAACCAACTCTACGGTGTCTGGCGAGTGGTTGATACCGGCGAAGAGCCGCAGACCACGCGGGTGTTGCGGGTAAAACTGCAAACGGCCGACAAAACCATTCTGCTTTATAGCGCCTCGGATATTGAGATGTTGACGCCGGAACAATTGACTACGCATCCGTTCTTACAACGGGTCGGCCCCGATGTGCTCGACCCGAATCTGACGCCGGAAGGGGTGAAAGAACGGTTATTGTCGCTGCGCTTTCGTAACCGTCAGTTCGCCGGATTACTGCTCGACCAGGCGTTTCTGGCGGGGCTGGGCAACTATCTGCGGGTGGAGATCCTTTGGCAGGTTGGGTTGACCGGAAATCATAAAGCGAAAGAACTTAACGCGACACAACTGGATGCGCTGTCGCACGCGCTACTGGATATCCCGCGCCTCTCGTACAAAACGCGTGGTCAGGTTGATGAGAATAAACATCACGGGGCGCTGTTCAGCTTTAAGGTTTTTCATCGTGATGGTGAGAAGTGCGAACGGTGTGGCAGCATCATTGAGAAAACCACGCTATCTTCGCGCCCGTTTTACTGGTGCCCTGGCTGCCAGCACTAGGCAGAACGTTTCGGCGCATAGGTTGAAATAAACCGCGCAATGGCTGGCCCCGTCAGCAAAATACTGAACAGGCGCAGGGTTTGCATCGCCATGATGAGCGCCATATCGGCATTGCTCCCTGCGGCGATGACCGCTACCGTATCAAGCCCGCCAGGGCTGGTGGCGAGGTAGGCGGTCATAAAATCAATATGCATAAACCAGGTCAGCCCCCACGCCATACCGGCACAAATAGCCAGCAGTGCAAAAATCGACAACAGGATTTGCGGCAGTGGGCGTAATGCCCGCAGTAAGATTTGCTTATCGAAACCCAGCCCAATCCGCCAGCCAATCGCCATATATGCTATCGCCAGCAGCCATTCCGGTAACTCAATCGTGATGAACTCGCCAGACTGGAGCACCGCACCCGCCAGCATCGGGATGAGCATCGTGCCGGAAGGAAGACGCAACAGGCATCCCGCCGTGCCAGCAATGACCGCGAGCAAGACAGTAAACAGGAGATTTATGCTGACGGGCAGGAACCAGACTATTTGCTGATTCATCGCTTCAGCGTTATCGCCCAGCATCATTCGCGCTACCAGAACCGCCGCGCCCGCGACAAACAGAACTCGCAGATACTGCATAAACGCCACCAGGCGAATATCTGCGCCGTAATCTTGTGCCATAGCAACCATTGCCGCCGCACCACCAGGCGAGGAGCCCCAGGCACCGGTATTTCCGGGCAGTGAGCTATAGCGCACCAATAACCAGCCCACGATGGCGCTGGAAAGCAACGTTACCAGCAAAATAGTTAACACAATCGGCCAGTTAACGGCCAGAGTGGTGAGAATAGAACCGGTGAGGTTTTGCGCAATCATGCAGCCAAGAATGGCTTGCGCGGCGAGAAAAGCGGAGCGGGGGAGTTGCAGGGTCACTCCGCGCATACTGAAGATGATCCCGGCGAGCATCGGTCCGAGCAATAGCGCCGCCGGGAGATGTACCGCGAGGAAGCCAATAGAAAGGAGAAGTGACAACACACATAACATTCCCCACTGCAAGACTGGCATCCTTCGTATCCTCGTTATTTTATCTTTGGTGTATCGATACAGCATAAAGAAAGCCGGACCTGGAAAAAATAACGGCAATCAAGGAAAAGGGGAAAATCAGCAATTATCTGAATAAGATGCCCTGTACTGGCAAAGGGCATTAGTCTCATCAGTTGTAGTTAATTTTAAAAAGCACCACCGTGTCGAATGGCCCAGCCTCGATGGGAGTGCCTGGCGTGGACGAAAGTTCAGCCGTATAGTTTTTTTCGTAGATCAACATGTCGCTGGTGAAATCGGCATACTCGCTGTATTTGTTGAAGGTGTAGGGCGAGTCGTTTTCATCCAGTAACCGCAGCTTAAGTCCGTTGCCAATGAGTAATGCTTTATCGTCTTCAACTAACGTTTCTTCTGTATAAAACGAGGAGCTAACCTTAAATCCGTCGGTGCATTGATCATTTTGTGATTTGGTCGTTTTAATACCGAACGTTTTTGTCATGTTATGCCGCCGGATATCCAGCACATTAAATTTACCGAAATCAATCACCTGATTGGCTGGGGTAATAGAAAAATTCACGCTGCAATCCAGCACGCGAATGTTTTCCAGACCGATAATATGATATTTCAGGTTTCTGGCGGTGGGATCTTCGTTAACACTGCCCGCGCCATCAAATTGCACCACGATGTAGTCGCTGAGAGTACTTTGATAATCATGAGGCGGCATGGTGCGGACTTTGACGTAAAGTCGCATACGTGCAATAAAAGTCCGTGATTTATGAATATTTGTCGGCTCACCGGAGCAAAGTTTGTTTTGCCAGCCCATCGCAATGATCTGTTCCGGGGTGTAAATATCAATTTTCTTACTATCGATACACTGATTCGTGTCGATGCGGCTTTGCCCCAGACTGGCGTCATAGTCCACACCTTCATAGGTTACGCCTAATTGATAATAGGGGTCCTGCACGCCTGGGTACGGGTTTACCCAAGCAAAAACATGCTCACTCTCAAAGTTGCCGTTAGTATTGTTGTCGCAATAGACGGGAATTCTAATATCATCAGACTCCCAGATTTTATCGCCGGGTTTGGCATTACCCGGTACAGCAAACGGCTGAATATTTTCTGATTTTTCTACCTGACCACCCGATGCACCAAAATAACAGTCCAGCGCCAGCGCAGACCTCAGCGGCAGAAATAGCAGACAAATAACAAGTAATAATCCTTTGCCAGCACTCATTTCTTCGCCTCCACTGGCTGTAAACGACACGGCCCGTTACAGTCCAGGGTGGTCATTCGCAATGCGCCGTAATCATCCATGTAGCCGAGGTAAAATTGACTGCCGTTATAGCTTCCCGTATGAGTGGTTACCGAGCCGAAAGGTGCGACCATAGTGGTTTTGAAACCGGGGAGTACCCCTTTTTCATTTTGCCCCAGGTAGGCGATAGTCAGATAATAGGCGGTAGGATTTTTCAGTGTCAGTTGGTTGCTCTGTTGGCTAACCTGTAACTGCAGCTCTACATGTTCACCTGTTTTCTTGCGTAACGTTGCAGGTCGCCAGAACAATTTGATACGACTTTGGATAGCGATCTGAAGTACCGCATGATCGCTGCTTTTATCCGGGGCTGGAGGAATTTCGCGCATGTTATAGTAGAACAGCGCTTCGCGATCGCCGGGCAATTTTGGAGTTGATGCTTGTTTTACAATCCGCACTTGCGATGTTGCTTTCGGTTCCAGACGTTGAATCGGTGGCAGGGCGACCAGAAGATCGTCGCTTTTCTCCCCTTTTTCATTTTCTATCCAGGAATAAGCAAGATAAGGCAGTTTGTCACTCTGGTTTTCTATTCGCAGGCTGGTGGCTTTATCATTGGCGTTAAACACAATGCGTGTGCGATCAGGTTGCACTGCAGCGTAGCTACCCAGGCTGACGGTTAACAGAATCAGTGGCAGTCCTTTAATAAATGTCATTCGCTTTTCCTTAATTAATGACAAGGTAAAATCAGGCGTTTTGTTGTGTATTCCAGACGTTCTGGTAGATGAATAATGCAACTTTGTTTGTCACCCCAGATCACGGTAAATTGTTGATTTTCAGCAACACCGCTTAACCAGGCATGACCTTCTTCGCCAACCATACCCACGCTGATACCGCTGTCATCCTGCCGGATATCGGCACCGAGAGGTGGGAAATGGCCGTTGGCGGTGCGAATGATGGTGTTAACGTCTTTACCGGAACGGGATGCCAGCGATTTGTAACCAATCGCGCCTTCAATCCACGTTTCTTTGATGACATTTTCTGCTACCGTCACGCCGTCAGGTAAATCATTCATGTTGACTGCCACGGTGGACGGCTGGTAACTGGAAATTAGCGGTATCACGGCGATACCAAAATGATTGGTATAATCGAGTTGGCCCTGAACCGGGATATCTGCCACACCATCGGTGCTGATCATCAACCGTGGTTCATTGGTGGAGCTGCGGCGATGGAACGCTGCACCATATTGGGTTGCGGTGAAAGAACCGCTCCAGCTAGTGCTGACAGAGCTGTAATCATTGGCGGCATAGGTGCCAGAAAGATCCCATTCGCCCGCCGAACTCAGATGTTGATAGTTGCCGCTCAACTGTGCGCCATCATCCGGGCGATCGGATTGCATTCCTGCAGACATGCCCCAGCTATTACGTTCATCCAGCGTATCATTCAATGACATGCGGTGTGTGGTGCTGCTGCTACTGTTTTGCATGTCATAACCGATTCGACCACCGTCACCAATGGGTAATGAAATCGACAAGTAAATCTGGTTGTCGCGATCTTTGTCTTCGTAGTGGGTCGTATTGAACGACGTTGAGATTGAGATATCTTTCCAGTCACCAATATCAACATTAAAGCCCGCCGTGATGTTGGCAGTCGTGGAGGCATCTGCGTTCCACCAGGTCTGATGTAAGAGGTTGGCGTACAGGTTGAGATTCAGCGGGATAATCGGTTGGCCTACGGATAAGCTGATTGTCTGTTTTTCATCTTGCGCATCGTTGTCGTTGTATTTGTGATCCAGATAGTTGGCGTAGCTGTGAAAATGACGATCTGAGAAGCGATAAGCGGCGAGCGAAATCGTGCTGTTTGTGGCATCTACTTGTTTGCTGTAATTAAAGCGATAGCTTAAGCCCCGCTCGTCCTGCTGGTTATCAAAATGGCTACTGGCCCAGGTGACATCAAACGATAGCGCGCCAAGCCAGAGCATATTTTGCCCGATACCCAATGCGGCAGAATGGTAGTCATCACCAGAAATCAGCAGGCCGCCGTACAGCGAGGTGTTTGAGAGCATCCCCCAGGAAACTTCATTGCTAAAAAAGGTTTCATTTTCAGTTTGATGTGACATGGAGGGTCGTGGCTGGCCTGCGGCCAGTTTATAGCGAGCCTGCCCCTGGCGCGTCAGGAAGGGCGTTGATGCTGCCGACACCTGGAAATTATTCACACGACCATCTTCCTCTGTCACTTTAACATCTAACGTACCCTGGACGGACTGATTAAGGTCATCAATGATAAACGGGCCTGGCGGGACTTTTTTCTGGTAAATAACGCGGCCTGATTGACTGATAGTCACCGTGGCATTGGTTTGTGCTATACCGCTAATTTGTGGGGCGTAGCCGCGCAGTTCCCACGGTAACATCCGATCGTCACTCGCCAGTGCCGCGCCGGTATAAGAAAAGCCATCGAAAATATTGGAACTGAAATCCGTTTCACCGAGGGTTAATTTTGAACCTAATTGCGGTAATGGGCGAAAAAGATAAGTGCGTGATATTTCGCCTGACTGTTCATGGTTATCATCGCTATCGGTCTGATTCAACTGGTAATCACTGCGTAAGCGCCATGCCCCTGCGTTAATTCCGACTGTTCCGTAGGCGTTCAGGTTGGTGCTGCTGCTGCCATCCTGTGGGCGGTAGCTGCTGGCAAACAGGTTGTAATCCATCAGGATCCCGGCGACACCTTCTTTCCATGTGGAGGGGGGCATCCAGTTTTCTGAATGCCACGCCAGCCAGGCTTGCGGAATAGTGATATTCAGTTGCTGATTGGCCTGATCAAAATTGAAGAGCATTTCAGGTCGGGAGCTAAAATCGACGCACTGATTTATCAGTGGTAACGACTGACGGACTTCAGGTTTTAAGCCAAATTTATCGACCAGTAATTCATTGATGCACGGAATGGTTTTGTCACCATTTTTTTGCCAGTTAATTTTTTGCCCATTACTGATTTGGTTATTATTTGCTGCAATGCTAACAAAATATTCACCGGGAACAATGACACCTTTTTCCTTTAATAATGAAATATCAATGCGGTCGCGCATTGATTTATCGAGGACATTCAGATTGAATTCGACCGCCACTGCGGAAGGCATCGCCATGACCAGGCAGGATACAAAAGAGAGTCGATAAATATTCACGGTGTCCATACCTGATAAATATTTGAAGAAAGGCGGCGATGACGCCGCCAAAATAATACTTATTTATAATCCAGCACGTAGGTCGCGTTAGCCGTAACTGCGCCTGGAGTTACTGGTGTAACCTGATCAATTTGTTCCATCCAGGCAAAGAAATTCAGCGTTTGCTCGCTGGACGTCGGTGCCAGGTCGATGTCCGGAGAAGCTGTGCCTAAAATGATATTACTTTGATCCTTATTCATTAAACGCACACCGACACCGGTGGCTTCTCCAGTGCTGGTATTGTTGAGTATCGGGTCTGCACCGGTGGTTTTCGCTGAGCTGTCAAAGGTGACCGCGACTTTAGAAATCTTGCCACCGGAACCGTTATTAGAGTTTTCCAGATCGCAATTGACTAAGCGTAGGTCGACAGCAACGACATCGCTGTGATGTGACTGATTAATGTGGCTGGTGGTCACCTGGCCGAGTTCAACTTCTTTATCGATATCATCCTGATGGATTTCACACGGTGCTTCAATAACTTCACCTTTAAAGTGAATTTCACCGGAACCTTCATCAGCAGCATGAACAGGTGCTGTGAACAACAGAGATACAGCCAGTGCAGCTAATGTTTTTTGTCCTTTAAACATAACTGAGTCCTTTAAATAAAGAGATAGAGTATTGCGTGACAAGAATATCTGAGCTGGCAATTGAATATGTTTTGTTTTATTTAACAATATTAAAAATCTTGTTATGTAATGGGGCCATTAATTGATTGTGTAAATTTATTGTTTTATGTGATGAAGGTAGGGCGCATTTGGATATGCATAATTTTCATTGGGTTAATGATGCTACCGACGGGGAAGTATAAAGTTAAACTTATCATTCTGCTCAGAATATGAGTTATCACATTTTTTAACCCTATTTATGGATATTTGTACTCGATTTAATTTTTACAGTTTTTTGTGTTTAGGCATATAAAAATTAACCCGCCATATAGAGGACGGGTTAAAAGAATTTACTGCGCAGTAATCAAAGACTAGCGTTTGATATCGCTTTTAAAATCGCGTTTTTCGTAACCAGTATACAGTTGGCGTGGACGGGCGATTTTCATGCCTTCGTTATGCATTTCGCTCCAGTGAGCAATCCAGCCGACAGTACGCGCCATGGCGAAGATCACGGTGAACATAGAAGACGGAATACCCATCGCTTTCAGAATGATACCGGAGTAGAAATCTACGTTCGGGTACAGTTTCTTCTCGATAAAGTACGGGTCATTCAGCGCGATGTTTTCCAGCTCCATAGCCACTTCCAGCAGCTCATCTTTGCTGCCCAGCTCTTTCAGCACTTCGTGGCAGGTTTCACGCATTACTGTGGCGCGTGGGTCGTAGTTTTTATACACGCGGTGACCGAAGCCCATCAGGCGGAAAGAGTCATTTTTATCTTTCGCACGACGCATAAATTCCGGAATGTGTTTCACCGAGCTGATTTCTTCCAGCATTTTCAGCGCAGCTTCGTTAGCACCACCGTGAGCCGGCCCCCACAGAGAGGCGATACCTGCTGCGATACAGGCGAACGGGTTCGCACCCGAAGAGCCAGCGGTACGCACGGTAGAGGTCGACGCGTTCTGTTCATGGTCTGCGTGCAGGATCAGAATACGATCCATCGCGCGTTCCAGAATCGGATTGACTTCATACGGTTCGCACGGTGTGGAGAACATCATGTGCAGGAAGTTACCGGCGTAGGAGAGGTCATTGCGTGGGTAAACAAATGGCTGACCAATGGAATACTTGTAGCACATTGCTGCCATGGTCGGCATTTTCGACAGCAGACGGAACGCCGCGATTTCACGATGACGCGGATTGTTAACATCCAGTGAGTCGTGATAAAACGCCGCCAGAGCGCCGGTAATACCGCACATGACCGCCATCGGATGAGAGTCGCGGCGGAAGGCGTGGAACAGACGAGTAATCTGTTCGTGGATCATGGTATGGCGGGTAACCGTAGTTTTAAATTCGTCATACTGTTTCTGGGTCGGTTTTTCACCATTCAGCAGAATGTAACAGACTTCCAGGTAGTTAGAATCGGTCGCCAGTTGATCGATCGGGAAACCGCGGTGCAACAAAATACCTTCATCACCATCAATAAAAGTAATTTTAGATTCGCAGGATGCGGTTGAAGTGAAGCCTGGGTCAAAGGTGAATACACCTTTTGAGCCGAGAGTACGGATATCAATAACATCTTGACCCAGTGTGCCTTTCAGCACATCCAGTTCAACAGCTGTATCCCCGTTGAGGGTGAGTTTTGCTTTTGTATCAGCCATTTAAGGTCTCCTTAGCGCCTTATTGCGTAAGACTGCCGGAACTTAAATTTGCCTTCGCACATCAACCTGGCTTTACCCGATTGTTATTTGGCTCGCCGCTCTGCGAAAGAGGGGAAAACCTGGGTACAGAGCTCTGGGCGCTTGCAGGTAAAGTATTCATTGATGACGAATAAACGGCGAATCAAGCACTTAGCAATCCGAATTATTAAACCTGTCTATCACTAATAACTGTCCTGGATGGATTGGTCAATACTTCCACACTGTTACATAAGTTAATCTTAGGTGAAATAGTGACCCCATAACTTTTACGCATTATATGCTTTTCCTGATGATGTTTGTAACAACTTTGTTGAATGATTGTCAAACTAGATGATTAAAAATTAAATAAATGTTTTTATCGTGACTCAGATCACTGTTCTGGATAAAACCAGACAAACCATATGTAGGTTAATTGTAATGATTTTGTGAACGGCCTATACTGCCGCCAGGTCTCCGGAACACCCTGCAATCCCGAGCCACCCAGCGTTGTAACGTGTCGTTTTCGCATCTGGAAGCAGTGTTTTGCATGACGCGCAGTTATAGAAAGGACGCTGTCTGACCCGCAAGCAGACCGGAGGAAGGAAATCCCGACGTCTCCAGGTAACAGAAAGTTATCCTCTGTACCCGTAGTCCCCAGGGAATAATAAGAACAGCATGTGGGCGTTATTCATGATAAGAAATGTGAAAAAACAAAGACCTGTTAATCTGGACCTACAGACCATCCGGTTCCCCATCACGGCGATAGCGTCCATTCTTCATCGCGTTTCCGGTGTGATCACGTTTGTTGCAGTGGGCATCCTGCTGTGGCTTCTGGGTTCCAGTCTCTCTTCCCCCGAAGGTTTCGAACAAGCTTCCGCCATTATGGGCAGCTTCTTCGTCAAATTTATCATGTGGGGCATCCTTACCGCTCTGGCATATCACGTCGTCGTAGGTATTCGCCACATGATGATGGATTTTGGCTATCTGGAAGAAACATTCGAAGCGGGTAAACGCTCCGCCAAAATCTCCTTTGTTATCACTGTCGTGCTTTCACTTCTCGCAGGAGTCCTCGTATGGTAAGCAACGCCTCCGCATTAGGACGCAATGGCGTACATGATTTCATCCTCGTTCGCGCCACCGCTATCGTCCTGACGCTCTACATCATTTATATGGTTGGTTTTTTCGCTACCAGTAGCGAGCTGACATATGAAGTCTGGATCGGTTTCTTTGCCTCTGCGTTCACCAAAGTGTTTACCCTGCTGGCGCTGTTTTCCATCTTGATTCATGCCTGGATCGGCATGTGGCAGGTGTTGACCGACTACGTTAAACCGCTGGCCTTGCGTCTGATGCTGCAACTGGTAATTGTTGTTGCGCTGGTGGTTTACGTGATTTATGGATTCGTTGTGGTGTGGGGTGTGTGATGAAATTGCCAGTCAGAGAATTTGATGCAGTTGTGATTGGTGCCGGTGGCGCAGGTATGCGCGCGGCGCTGCAAATTTCCCAGAGCGGCCAGACCTGTGCGCTGCTTTCCAAAGTCTTCCCGACCCGTTCCCATACTGTTTCTGCGCAAGGCGGCATTACCGTTGCGCTGGGTAATACCCATGAAGATAACTGGGAATGGCATATGTACGACACCGTCAAAGGGTCGGACTATATCGGTGACCAGGACGCGATTGAATATATGTGTAAAACCGGGCCGGAAGCGATTCTGGAACTGGAACATATGGGCCTGCCGTTCTCGCGCCTTGATGATGGTCGTATTTATCAGCGTCCATTTGGCGGTCAGTCGAAAAACTTCGGCGGTGAGCAGGCGGCACGTACTGCGGCGGCGGCTGACCGTACCGGTCATGCACTGTTGCACACGCTTTACCAACAGAACCTGAAAAATCACACCACGATTTTCTCCGAATGGTATGCGCTGGATCTGGTGAAAAATCAGGATGGCGCGGTGGTTGGTTGTACCGCACTGTGCATCGAAACCGGTGAAGTGGTTTACTTCAAAGCCCGCGCAACGGTGCTGGCGACTGGCGGGGCTGGGCGTATTTATCAGTCCACCACTAACGCCCACATTAATACCGGCGACGGCGTTGGCATGGCTATCCGTGCTGGCGTACCAGTGCAGGATATGGAAATGTGGCAGTTCCACCCGACCGGCATTGCGGGTGCGGGTGTGCTGGTGACTGAAGGTTGTCGTGGTGAAGGCGGTTATCTGCTGAACAAACATGGCGAACGCTTTATGGAGCGTTATGCACCGAACGCCAAAGACCTGGCGGGGCGTGATGTGGTGGCGCGTTCCATCATGATCGAAATTCGTGAAGGTCGCGGCTGTGATGGTCCGTGGGGGCCACACGCAAAACTGAAACTCGACCACCTGGGTAAAGAAGTTCTTGAATCCCGTCTGCCGGGTATCCTTGAACTCTCCCGAACCTTTGCTCACGTCGATCCGGTGAAAGAACCGATTCCGGTTATCCCAACCTGCCACTACATGATGGGCGGTATTCCGACCAAAGTGACTGGTCAGGCGCTGACCGTGAACGAGAAAGGCGAAGATGTGGTGATTCCAGGGCTGTTTGCGGTGGGCGAAATTGCCTGTGTATCGGTACACGGCGCTAACCGTCTTGGCGGTAACTCTCTGCTGGATCTGGTGGTATTTGGACGAGCGGCGGGTCTGCATCTGCAAGAATCTATCAGTGAACAGGGTGCACTGCGCGATGCCAGCGAGTCTGATGTTGAAGCCTCTCTGGAACGCATGAATCGCTGGAACAACAACCGTAACGGTGAAGATCCGGTGGCGATTCGCAAAGCACTGCAAGAATGTATGCAGCATAACTTCTCGGTATTCCGGGAAGGTGATGCGATGGCGAAAGGTCTTGAGCAGTTGAAAGTGATCCGCGAGCGGCTGAAAAATGCTCGTCTGGATGACACCTCCAGTGAGTTCAACACTCAGCGCGTTGAGTGCCTGGAACTGGATAACCTGATGGAAACGGCTTATGCAACGGCTGTTTCTGCTAATTTCCGTACCGAAAGCCGTGGCGCGCATAGCCGCTTCGACTTCCCGGATCGTGATGATGAAAACTGGCTGTGCCACTCCCTGTATCTGCCAGAGTCGGAATCCATGACGCGACGTAGCGTCAACATGGAACCGAAACTGCGCCCGGCATTCCCGCCGAAGATTCGTACTTACTAATGCGGAGACAGGAAAATGAGACTCGAGTTTTCAATTTATCGCTATAACCCGGATGTTGATGATGCTCCGCGTATGCAGGATTACACCCTGGAAGCGGAAGAAGGTCGCGACATGATGCTGCTGGATGCGCTTATTCAGCTCAAAGAGAAAGATCCCAGCCTGTCGTTCCGCCGCTCCTGCCGTGAAGGGGTGTGCGGTTCTGACGGTCTGAACATGAACGGCAAAAATGGTCTGGCTTGTATAACCCCAATTTCGGCACTCAACCAGCCGGGCAAGAAGATTGTGATTCGCCCGCTGCCTGGTTTACCGGTGATCCGCGATTTGGTGGTAGACATGGGACAATTCTATGCCCAATATGAGAAAATTAAGCCTTACTTGTTGAATAATGGACAAAATCTACCAGCTCGTGAGCATTTACAAATGCCAGAGCAACGTGAAAAACTCGACGGGCTGTATGAATGTATTCTCTGCGCATGTTGTTCAACCTCTTGTCCGTCTTTCTGGTGGAACCCCGATAAGTTTATCGGTCCGGCAGGCTTGTTAGCGGCGTATCGTTTCCTTATCGATAGCCGTGATACCGAGACTGACAGCCGCCTTGACGGTTTGAGCGATGCATTCAGTGTATTCCGCTGTCACAGCATCATGAACTGCGTCAGTGTCTGTCCAAAAGGGCTGAACCCGACGCGCGCCATCGGCCATATCAAGTCGATGTTGTTGCAACGCAATGCGTAAACCTCAGGCCTGATAAGATGCGCAAGCGTCGCATCAGGCAACCAGAGCCGGATGCGGCGTGAACGCCTTATCCGGCCTACAAAAGAAATGCAGGAAATCTTTAAAAACTGCCCCTGACACTAAGACAGTTTTTAAAGGTTCCTTAGCGGACGCAGAAAATACGACAAGTCCGCAACAAGTGAACCCCGGCACGCACATCATTGTGCGTGGTAGTATCCACGGCGAAAATACTCGTCATATTTCACGTTGCATGTGCGTTGGTTGCGCTTGCTTACCCCGGTCACTTACTGAGTGTAAGCTCCCGGGGATTCACAAGCTGACCAACTTCCTGAAACGTGAACTATTTAGAGTATTAAGTAAGCATAAAAAAGATGCTTAAGGGATCACGATGCAGAACAGCGCTTTGAAAGCCTGGTTGGACTCTTCTTACCTCTCTGGCGCAAACCAGAGCTGGATAGAACAGCTCTATGAAGACTTCTTAACCGATCCTGACTCGGTTGACGCTAACTGGCGTTCGACGTTCCAGCAGTTACCTGGTACGGGAGTCAAACCGGATCAATTCCACTCTCAAACGCGTGAATATTTCCGCCGCCTGGCGAAAGATGCTTCACGTTACTCTTCAACGATCTCCGACCCTGACACCAATGTGAAGCAGGTTAAAGTCCTGCAGCTCATTAACGCATATCGCTTCCGTGGTCACCAACATGCGAATCTCGATCCGCTGGGACTGTGGCAGCAAGATAAAGTGGCCGATCTGGATCCGTCTTTCCACGATCTGACCGAAGCAGACTTCCAGGAGACCTTCAACGTCGGTTCATTTGCCAGCGGCAAAGAAACCATGAAACTCGGCGAGCTGCTGGAAGCTCTCAAGCAAACCTACTGCGGCCCGATTGGCGCCGAGTATATGCACATTACCAGCACCGAAGAAAAACGCTGGATCCAACAGCGTATCGAGTCTGGTCGCGCGACGTTCAATAGCGAAGAGAAAAAACGCTTCTTAAGCGAACTGACCGCCGCTGAAGGCCTTGAACGTTACCTCGGTGCAAAATTCCCTGGCGCAAAACGCTTCTCGCTGGAAGGCGGTGACGCGTTAATCCCGATGCTTAAAGAGATGATCCGCCACGCTGGCAACAGCGGCACCCGCGAAGTGGTTCTCGGGATGGCGCACCGTGGTCGTCTGAACGTGCTGGTGAACGTGCTGGGTAAAAAACCGCAAGACTTGTTCGACGAGTTTGCCGGTAAACATAAAGAACACCTCGGCACGGGCGACGTGAAATACCACATGGGCTTCTCGTCTGACTTCCAGACCGATGGCGGCCTGGTACACCTGGCGCTGGCGTTTAACCCGTCTCACCTTGAGATTGTAAGCCCGGTGGTTATCGGTTCTGTTCGTGCCCGTCTGGACAGACTTGATGAGCCGAGCAGCAACAAAGTGCTGCCAATCACCATCCACGGTGATGCCGCAGTGACCGGACAGGGCGTAGTTCAGGAAACCCTGAACATGTCGAAAGCGCGTGGTTATGAAGTTGGCGGTACGGTGCGTATCGTTATCAATAACCAGGTGGGCTTCACTACCTCTAACCCGCTGGATGCCCGTTCTACGCCGTACTGTACTGATATTGGTAAGATGGTACAGGCACCGATTTTCCACGTTAATGCGGATGATCCGGAAGCGGTTGCCTTTGTTACCCGTCTGGCGCTCGATTTCCGTAACACCTTCAAACGTGATGTTTTCATCGACCTGGTATGCTACCGCCGTCACGGCCACAACGAAGCCGACGAGCCGAGTGCAACCCAGCCGCTGATGTATCAGAAAATCAAAAAACATCCGACGCCGCGCAAAATCTACGCGGACAAGCTGGAGCAGGAAAAAGTGGCGACGCTGGAAGATGCCACCGAGATGGTTAACCTGTACCGCGATGCGCTGGATGCGGGCGATTGCGTAGTGGCTGAGTGGCGTCCGATGAACATGCACTCTTTCACCTGGTCGCCGTATCTCAACCACGAATGGGATGAAGAATACCCGAACAAGGTTGAGATGAAGCGTTTGCAGGAACTGGCAAAACGTATCAGCACGGTGCCAGAAGCCATTGAGATGCAGTCTCGCGTTGCCAAGATTTATGGTGATCGCCAGGCGATGGCGGCCGGTGAAAAACTGTTTGACTGGGGCGGCGCGGAAAACCTTGCTTACGCCACGCTGGTTGATGAAGGTATTCCGGTTCGTCTGTCTGGTGAAGACTCCGGTCGCGGAACCTTCTTCCACCGTCACGCAGTGATTCACAACCAGTCCAACGGCTCCACTTATACGCCGCTGCAACATATTCATAACGGTCAGGGCGCGTTCCGCGTCTGGGACTCCGTACTGTCTGAAGAAGCAGTGCTGGCATTTGAATACGGTTATGCCACCGCAGAACCGCGGACGTTGACCATCTGGGAAGCACAGTTCGGTGACTTTGCCAACGGTGCCCAGGTCGTTATTGACCAGTTCATCTCCTCCGGCGAACAGAAATGGGGCCGTATGTGTGGTCTGGTGATGCTGCTGCCGCACGGTTACGAAGGGCAGGGGCCGGAGCACTCCTCCGCGCGTCTGGAACGTTATCTGCAACTTTGCGCCGAGCAAAACATGCAGGTTTGCGTACCGTCTACTCCGGCACAGGTTTACCACATGCTGCGTCGCCAGGCGCTGCGCGGGATGCGTCGTCCGCTGGTGGTCATGTCACCGAAATCGCTGCTGCGTCATCCGCTGGCGGTTTCCAGCCTCGAAGAGCTGGCGAACGGCACCTTCCTGCCAGCCATCGGTGAAATCGACGAGCTTGATCCGAAGGGCGTGAAGCGCGTAGTGATGTGTTCTGGTAAGGTTTATTACGACCTGCTTGAACAACGCCGTAAGAACAATCAACAAGATGTCGCCATCGTGCGTATCGAGCAACTCTACCCGTTCCCGCATAAAGCGATGCAGGAAGTGTTGCAGCAGTTTGCTCACGTCAAGGATTTTGTCTGGTGCCAGGAAGAGCCGCTCAACCAGGGCGCATGGTACTGCAGCCAGCATCATTTCCGTGAAGTGATTCCGTTTGGGGCTTCTCTGCGTTATGCAGGCCGCCCGGCCTCCGCCTCTCCGGCGGTAGGATATATGTCCGTTCACCAGAAACAGCAACAAGATCTGGTTAATGACGCGCTGAACGTCGAATAAATAAAGGATACAAAATGAGTAGCGTAGATATTCTGGTCCCTGACCTGCCTGAATCCGTAGCTGATGCCACCGTCGCAACCTGGCATAAAAAACCCGGCGACGCAGTCGTACGTGATGAAGTGCTGGTGGAAATCGAAACTGACAAAGTGGTACTGGAAGTACCGGCATCAGCAGACGGCATTCTGGATGCGGTTCTGGAAGATGAAGGTACAACCGTAACGTCTCGTCAGATCCTCGGCCGCCTGCGTGAAGGCAATAGCGCGGGTAAAGAAACCAGCGCTAAATCTGAAGAGAAAGCGTCCACGCCTGCGCAACGTCAGCAGGCGTCTCTGGAAGAGCAAAACAACGACGCGTTAAGCCCGGCGATCCGTCGCCTGCTGGCTGAACACAACCTCGATGCCAGCGCTATTAAAGGCACCGGTGTTGGCGGTCGTCTGACCCGTGAAGATGTGGAAAAACATCTGGCGAAAGCCCCGGCGAAAGATGCAACTCCGGCAGCAACTGCTCCGGCGGCTCAACCAGCACTGGCTGCTCGTAGCGAAAAACGTGTACCGATGACTCGTCTGCGTAAGCGCGTGGCAGAGCGTCTGTTGGAAGCGAAAAACTCCACCGCTATGCTGACCACGTTCAACGAAGTCAACATGAAGCCGATTATGGATCTGCGTAAGCAGTACGGTGAAGCGTTTGAAAAACGCCACGGCATCCGTCTGGGCTTTATGTCCTTCTATGTGAAAGCGGTTGTTGAAGCGCTGAAACGTTACCCGGAAGTGAACGCATCTATTGATGGCGATGATGTGGTTTACCACAACTATTTCGACGTTAGCATGGCAGTTTCTACGCCGCGCGGTCTGGTAACGCCGGTTCTGCGTGATGTCGATACCCTCGGCATGGCTGACATTGAGAAGAAAATCAAAGAGCTGGCTGTGAAAGGCCGTGACGGTAAGCTGACGGTTGAAGATCTGACCGGTGGTAACTTTACCATCACCAACGGTGGTGTGTTCGGTTCCCTGATGTCTACGCCTATCATCAACCCGCCGCAGAGCGCAATTCTGGGCATGCACGCTATTAAAGATCGTCCGATGGCGGTGAATGGTCAGGTTGAGATCCTGCCGATGATGTACCTGGCGCTGTCCTACGATCACCGCCTGATCGATGGTCGCGAATCCGTGGGTTTCCTGGTGACAATCAAAGAGTTGCTGGAAGATCCGACGCGTCTGCTGCTGGACGTGTAGTAGTTTAAGCCTCACCTGCACTGTAGACTGGATAAGGCGTTATCGCCGCATCCGATGAATAGCACATTTCAACAAGCTATCTTTCGCCCCCATTCATAAACATCCGCTATTATTGATTTCCAGCTTAATCATCACCTGATAAACAAAATAATGACTAAACCCAATCATGAGCTTAGCCCGGCGCTGATCGTGCTGATGTCGATCGCCACCGGTCTGGCAGTCGCCAGCAACTATTACGCCCAGCCATTGCTCGACACCATCGCGCGTAACTTTTCTCTTTCCGCCAGTTCGGCGGGCTTTATTGTCACCGCCGCACAATTAGGCTATGCCGCTGGCCTGCTGTTTCTTGTCCCACTGGGCGATATGTTTGAACGCCGACGCCTGATTGTTTCCATGACCTTACTGGCTGCAGGCGGTATGTTGATCACCGCCAGCAGTCAATCACTCGCCATGATGATCCTTGGAACGGCATTAACCGGTTTATTCTCGGTCGTGGCGCAAATTCTGGTTCCACTGGCGGCAACACTGGCTTCACCAGACAAACGCGGCAAGGTGGTTGGCACCATTATGAGCGGTTTGCTACTGGGGATTTTGCTGGCACGTACCGTTGCAGGATTGCTGGCAAACCTCGGCGGCTGGCGCACCGTCTTCTGGGTCGCATCGGTGTTAATGGCACTGATGGCGCTGGCGTTATGGCGCGGCCTGCCACAAATGAAATCAGAAAACCACCTCAACTACCCACAGTTGTTAGGTTCCGTTTTCAGCATGTTTATCAGCGATAAGATCCTGCGTACCCGCGCGTTACTGGGCTGCCTGACCTTTGCCAACTTCAGCATTCTATGGACATCGATGGCTTTTTTGCTCGCCGCGCCGCCTTTTAATTACAGCGATGGCGTGATTGGTCTGTTTGGCCTTGCGGGAGCTGCCGGGGCGTTGGGCGCTCGCCCGGCGGGCGGTTTTGCCGATAAAGGAAAATCGCACCTCACAACAACGTTTGGTCTGCTGTTGTTGTTACTTTCATGGCTGGCAATCTGGTTTGGTCAAACTTCCGTACTGGCGCTGATTATCGGCATCCTGGTGCTGGATCTCACCGTCCAGGGCGTGCATATCACCAATCAAACCGTGATTTACCGTATTCACCCTGATGCGCGTAATCGCCTGACCGCAGGCTACATGACCAGTTACTTTATTGGCGGTGCTGCCGGTTCACTGATTTCTGCATCCGCCTGGCAACATGCGGGTTGGGCTGGCGTTTGTCTGGCTGGCGCGGTGATCGCCCTGGTTAACCTGGTGGTCTGGTGGCGAGGTTTTCATCGTCAGGAAGCCGCAAATTAAGCAATCAGCAACCGTTTTCGTGGCTTTACACTTATAAGGGTGTTAAGAAGCCCATCAGTCTGATAAGGTTAAGATATTCATTCAGTCTGTTTATAATATTAACAATCGTTAAGCGTACACTCTATGGTAAGCCCTACTCCTCTGCCAGCTTCTGGTCCGGCGACCTTCATGGAAGGATGCAAAGACAGTTTACCGATTGTTATTAGTTATATTCCGGTGGCTTTTGCGTTCGGTCTGAATGCAACCCGCCAGGGCTTCACTCCCCTCGAAAGTGTTTTTTTCTCCTGCATCATTTATGCAGGTGCGAGCCAGTTTGTCATTACCGCGATGCTGGCAGCCGGGAGTAGTTTGTGGATTGCTGCACTGACCGTGATGGCAATGGATGTTCGCCATGTTTTGTATGGCCCGTCACTGCGTAGCCGTATTGTTCAGCGTCTGCAAAAATCGAAAACCGCCCTGTGGGCGTTTGGCCTGACGGACGAGGTTTTTGCCGCTGCAACGGCAAAACTGGTTCGTAATAATCGCCGCTGGAGCGAAAACTGGATGATCGGCATTGCCTTCAGTTCATGGTCATCGTGGGTATTTGGTACGGTAATAGGGGCATTTTCGGGCGGCGGTTTGCTGCAAGGTTATCCCGCCGTTGAAGCAGCATTAGGCTTTATGCTGCCGGCTCTCTTTATGAGTTTCCTGCTCGCCTCTTTCCAGCGCAAACAATCTCTTTGCGTTACCGCAGCGTTAGTTGGTGCCCTTGCAGGCGTAACGCTATTTTCTATTCCCGTCGCCATTCTGGCAGGCATTGTCTTTGGCTGCCTCACTGCGTTAATCCAGGCATTCTGGCAAGGAGCCGCTGATGAGCTATGAGGTTTTACTGCTTGGATTACTGGTTGGCGCGGCGAATTACTGCTTCCGCTATTTACCACTGCGCCTGCGGATGGGTAATACCCGCCCAACCAAGCGTGGCGCGGTGGGTATTTTGCTCGACACCATTGGCATCGCCTCAATTTGCGCTCTGCTGGTTGTCTCTACCGCACCAGAAGTGATGCACGACTCACGCCGCTTCGTGCCCACACTGGTTGGTTTTGCAGTATTGGGTGGCAGTTTCTATAAAACACGCAGCATTATCGTCCCCACTCTGATAAGTGCGCTGGCCTACGGGCTGGCCTGGAAAGTGATGGCGATTATATAACCCACAAGAATCATTTTTCTAAAACAATACATTTACTTTATTTGTCACTGTCGTTACTATTTCGGCTGAAATTAATGAGGTCATACCCAAATGGATAGTTCGTTTACGCCCATTGAACAAATGCTAAAATTTCGCGCCAGCCGCCACGAAGATTTTCCTTATCAGGAGATCCTTCTGACCCGTCTTTGCATGCATATGCAGAGCAAGTTGCTGGAAAACCGCAATAAAATGCTGAAGGCTCAGGGGATTAACGAGACGTTGTTTATGGCGTTGATTACGCTGGAGTCTCAGGAAAACCACAGCATTCAGCCTTCTGAATTAAGTTGTGCTCTTGGATCATCCCGTACCAATGCGACGCGTATTGCCGATGAACTGGAAAAACGCGGCTGGATCGAACGTCGTGAAAGCGATAACGATCGCCGCTGCCTGCATCTGCAATTAACGGAAAAAGGTCACGAGTTTTTGCGCGAGGTTTTACCGCCGCAGCATAACTGCCTGCATCAACTCTGGTCCGCGCTCAGCACAACAGAAAAAGATCAGCTTGAGCAAATCACCCGCAAATTGCTCTCCCGTCTCGATCAGATGGAACAAGACGGTGCGGTTCTCGAAGCGATGAGCTAACGCGTCATCTCGCTCAAAAATCCAGATTTATAAAAGAAAAACTGACCGGCCAGCATCGCAACGTGCTGGCCTTTTTGGCAAGCAGGTCGGCTCAGCCGATGAGTTAAGAAGATCGTGGAGAATACTATGAGCGCAAATGCGGAGACACAAAGCCCGCAGCAACCGGTAAAGAAGAGCGGCAAACGTAAGCGTCTGCTCCTCCTTCTCACCTTGCTCTTTATTATTATTGCCGTAGCGATAGGGATTTATTGGTTTTTGGTACTGCGTCATTTCGAAGAAACTGATGACGCATACGTGGCAGGGAATCAGATTCAAATTATGTCTCAGGTGTCAGGCAGCGTGACGAAAGTCTGGGCCGATAACACCGATTTTGTAAAAGAAGGCGATGTGCTGGTCACTCTCGACCCGACTGATGCTCGCCAGGCGTTTGAAAAAGCCAAAACAGCACTGGCTTCCAGCGTACGTCAGACCCACCAACTGATGATTAACAGCAAGCAGTTGCAGGCAAATATTGAGGTGCAGAAAATCGCCCTCGCCAAAGCACAAAGCGACTACAACCGCCGCGTGCCGCTGGGTAATGCCAACCTGATTGGCCGCGAAGAGCTGCAACACGCCCGCGATGCTGTTACCAGCGCCCAGGCGCAACTGGATGTCGCCATTCAACAATACAATGCCAATCAGGCGATGATTCTGGGTACTAAACTGGAAGATCAACCGGCCGTGCAACAAGCTGCCACTGAAGTGCGCAATGCCTGGCTGGCGCTGGAACGTACCCGTATTGTCAGCCCGATGACCGGTTATGTCTCCCGCCGTGCCGTTCAACCGGGTGCGCAAATTAGCCCAACAACGCCGCTGATGGCGGTCGTTCCGGCGACTAATATGTGGGTGGATGCCAACTTTAAAGAGACCCAGATTGCCAATATGCGTATCGGCCAGCCGGTCACCATCACCACTGATATTTACGGTGATGACGTGAAATACACCGGTAAAGTGGTCGGTCTGGATATGGGTACGGGTAGCGCGTTTTCGCTGCTTCCGGCGCAAAACGCTACCGGTAACTGGATCAAAGTGGTTCAGCGTCTGCCTGTTCGCATCGAGTTGGATCAAAAGCAACTTGAGCAATATCCGCTACGGATCGGTTTATCCACACTGGTGAGCGTCAATACCACTAACCGTGACGGCCAGGTACTGGCTAACAAAGTACGTTCCACGCCGGTAGCAGTAAGTACCGCTCGTGAAATCAGCCTGGAACCCGTCAATAAACTGATCGACGATATCGTAAAAGCTAACGCTGGCTAATCCAGAGGTGCGTGTGATGCAACAGCAAAAACCGCTGGAAGGTGCGCAACTGGTCATTATGACAATTGCGCTATCGCTGGCGACATTCATGCAGGTGCTGGACTCCACCATTGCTAACGTGGCGATCCCTACTATCGCCGGAAACCTTGGCTCATCGCTCAGCCAGGGAACGTGGGTGATCACCTCCTTCGGGGTGGCGAACGCCATCTCGATCCCGCTTACCGGCTGGCTGGCGAAGCGCGTCGGGGAAGTGAAGCTGTTCCTCTGGTCGACCATCGCCTTCGCCATTGCTTCGTGGGCGTGTGGTGTTTCCAGTAGTCTGAATATGCTGATCTTCTTCCGCGTCATTCAGGGTATTGTCGCCGGGCCATTGATCCCGCTGTCACAAAGTCTATTACTGAATAACTACCCGCCAGCCAAACGTTCCATCGCACTGGCCTTGTGGTCAATGACGGTGATTGTCGCGCCTATTTGCGGCCCGATCCTCGGCGGTTATATCAGCGACAATTATCACTGGGGTTGGATCTTCTTTATCAACGTGCCAATTGGCGTGGCAGTGGTGTTGATGACGCTACAGACCTTGCGCGGACGCGAAACCCGCACCGAGCGGCGACGGATTGATGCCGTGGGGCTGGCGCTGTTAGTGATTGGTATCGGTAGCCTGCAGATTATGCTCGACCGGGGTAAAGAACTGGACTGGTTCTCATCACAGGAAATTATCATTCTCACCGTGGTGGCGGTAGTGGCTATCAGCTTCCTGATTGTCTGGGAGCTGACAGATGACAACCCAATAGTTGATCTGTCGCTGTTTAAGTCACGCAATTTTACCATTGGCTGCTTGTGTATCAGCCTCGCTTATATGCTCTACTTCGGCGCGATTGTTTTGCTGCCGCAATTGTTGCAGGAAGTCTACGGCTACACAGCAACCTGGGCAGGGTTGGCGTCTGCGCCGGTAGGGATTATCCCGGTGATCCTGTCGCCAATTATCGGTCGTTTTGCGCATAAACTGGATATGCGTCGGCTGGTAACCTTCAGCTTTATTATGTATGCCGTCTGTTTCTACTGGCGTGCTTATACCTTTGAACCCGGTATGGATTTTGGCGCGTCGGCCTGGCCGCAGTTTATCCAGGGCTTCGCGGTGGCCTGCTTCTTTATGCCGCTGACCACCATTACGCTTTCTGGTTTGCCACCTGAACGACTGGCGGCGGCGTCGAGTCTCTCCAACTTTACGCGAACGCTGGCGGGGTCTATTGGCACGTCGATAACCACTACCATGTGGACCAACCGCGAGTCGCTGCATCATGCGCAGTTGACCGAGTCGGTGAATCCGTATAACCCGAACGCCCAGGCGATGTACCATCAACTGGAGGGTCTGGGAATGACGCAACAGCAGGCTTCCGGCTGGATTGCTCAGCAGATCACCAATCAGGGGTTGATTATTTCCGCTAATGAGATCTTCTGGATGTCGGCCGGGATATTCCTCGTCCTGCTGGGACTGGTGTGGTTTGCCAGGCCGCCATTTGGCGCAGGTGGCGGCGGAGGCGGTGCGCACTAATGTTGTCAAAGGGAGCTGCGGCTCCCTTTTTATTTGCCTATTCTGCAAACGGTTGTTTTATCAATGCCAAATGATGCCATTATTCAGGGTTGTTTAATAAGCAGTTCATCAATCAAAAAAACAGATAATATATTTATATTTTTCCTAATAACGGCATATTTTATCTCATGTTTTTATGCATTTTATCGATGTGCGGAAAGCATATTTATATTATTTTTTTGACAATAATCCTGGTATTTACAAACTCTAAGTAAATGTGCAAACAATAAACATAAAATTAATTTGCCATCATTATTAAATTCAAGAAAAACTCGACAGAATATATCTTGATGATTTTTCTAACTTTTCTTTTTGTCACTTTTTACCACTTAATGTATTTAAAGATTTTTCCTATGGAAAATTATGCAACTTATTTTTTAGCACAACGCCTAAACCATCAAAACAAATTAATATTAAATTAATTACAAATTAAACTGGTTTATAAACATTGGTTTCACGCACTACTCTTCATTTGATAGAGCAGTAACCCTTTTCAGTGGTCTTAAAAATTAAGTTTTTACGTCGTTACTGTGGATTTGTTATTTATCTTAAAATAAATCATAAGGATGAGAAGGAACTTTATGAACATCAAAAAGCATCCCTTGTCAACGCTGGCAATAGCTATTTCGACCGTGTTATCAATACCCGTTTCACTGGCATGGGCACCACCAACAAGTATCAACAGCGATGTTACTATCAACAATAATGATGTTGTAACGCTATCCTCATCCGAAAATAATTCATCAACCTGGGATCAATTTCGTTTTCTTAATGTTGGAGAAACAAGTGAAGGTACGTTGAATATAGACGGGCGTGATCTGACCACCTCCAAAATCACAATCGGTAATGCAACTTCAGGGATAATGAAATTAGAAAACAATACTCATCTGACGATTAATAATGCATCGCCTTATGAACACAATATTTATTTAGGTATCAATGGTGGTTCAGGAACCTTAATGGTGCTTAGCGGCAGTACTATCACCGATTTAAATGAATTCAGAATCGGTGAATATGATTACCAGGCACAAGGGCAAGTCATTATTGACGGTGCGGGTTCTTCCGTTTCTGCAACGTATGTGATGGTCGGCGATCAGGGAACAGGTAAACTCGAAATCACGCATGGCGGTCGTCTTACAGCATCAAAGGATGTGCTCATTGGTTTTACTGGAAGTACAGGGGATTTTCACGGGACTGGATACGGTGAAACGCTGGTTGATGGTGAAAATTCTTCATTAACAGTGAATGAATATATCAACCTCGGGGGATTGAACTCATCGCAGAACGAGGCAAAGGGGATACTTACCGTTAGTAATAATGCCACGGTCAGTGCTAATCAATTTATCTGGCTTGGGAGTAGCAGAAACCAGCACCGGTATTCTAAACATTGGTGGAGCGCAGGGAGAAGCAGAACAGAAAGCGGGGATCATCAAGACGCCGATTATCCATATGGGAAGTAATGCCGGGGATAGTGCTGCACAAATTAATTTTAACCACTCCAGCGAAGATTTTATCCTGGCTGCAGATATAGTTGGCAAAGGCGAAGTTAACCAGGAAGGTTCCGGAGTCACGACGTTGACAGGCGCAAATACCTACTCTGGCCAAACGAATATAAATAAAGGCACTTTGCGCGCCGGTGTCAACGATACCTTCAGCCCAAACTCCGATTATGTTGTCGACAGTGAAGGGAATATCGATTTAGACGGTTTTTCACAAACCTTAAATACACTGGATTTGGCGGGTACAGCAACACTATCTTCCTCAAAAAATGGCGACAAATTCACGCCTGCCACACTCACCATTAATGGCAATTACACTGCTAATAATGGTTTGTTAGTTATGCGTACCGAACTCGGCGATGATAATTCCGCGACTGATAAATTAATTGTAAAAGGCAACACGTCTGGTCATACCCGTGTGAGTGTTAGTAATGCCGGTGGTCAGGGAGCCGATACGCTTGAAGGGATCCGCATTATTGAAATAACTGGCGCATCAGAGGGAACGTTTAGTAAAGAAGGTCGTATTGTTGCCGGTCCCTATGACTACAACGTGGTAAAAAGCGACAACCAGAACTGGTTTTTAACCAGTGAAATTCCCGCAGGACCGTATACCCCACCGGAACTGCCCGTCATCCCGGAACCAGACCCTGGCGCTCCCTGCATCAACCTGATAAGCGTAGCGCATCAGGCAAGCCGGACGGTGCTACTGCATGTCCGGCTTCTTCTGCTTAAACTGACTAGATGTGCAGTTCCTGTAATTTCTCTTTCGGCAACGCCAGCTCTTCGTTGCTGTTGATACGCACACCACGTTCCAGGATGCTACGTGCAATATCCTGCGCTTCCTGCAACGAGTGCATCTGGTAAGTGCCACACTGGTAGACATTCAGTTCCGGGATCTGATTCTGATCCTGCACTTTCAGTACATCTTCCATTGCCGCTTTCCAGGCATCAGCGACACGCTTCTCATCTGGCGTACCAATCAGACTCATATAGAAACCGGTGCGACAACCCATTGGCGAGATATCGATGATCTCAACGCCGTTGCCGTTAAGATGGTTGCGCATAAAACCAGCAAACAGATGCTCCAGAGTATGGATACCTTTTTCTGGCATTACTTCTTTGTTCGGCACGCAAAAACGCAGATCGAACACAGTGATTGCGTCGCCATGCGGGGTGTTCATTTTTTTCGCCACCCGAACTGCAGGCGCTTCCATCCGGGTATGATCGACTGTGAAGCTATCTAACAACGGCATTTAGCCACCTCCGGTAATTTTTTTTAAAATATTCTGAACTCTTTGTTCCCAGGCGAGTCTGAGTATATGAAAGACGCGCATTTGTTATCATCATCCCTGAATTCAGAGATGAAATTTTGGCCACTCACGAGTGGCCTTTTTCTTTTCTGTCAGGCGTGTTTTTCCAGCCACACCTTGAACGGTTCGGTATCTGCAGCTTCCATTTCCTGCTGACGGCGTTTAGACGCTTCGCGTTCGGCAATAAAATCCTCTTCACGCAGAATTTCCAGCGGCTCTTCACGCAGCAAATTGCGGTAAGCCTCACCAAATGCTTTACCAGTTCCGCCAATGCCAGTATCAATCATAGACCGTAAGATACGGGCAGAGAAAGTCAGATCGGGATTATCAAAGCAGGCTACCAGCTCATCACACACTTTCTGATACGCTTCGCCGCCGTTAATGCTGTCCAGGGTTTGCGCAACACGTTTCAGATCCCGGAACAGATCTTTGCCCACCTGCGGCAGCGGGAATTGTGCAGTTTCACAGCCAATTCCCAGCGTCAGCCCCGGCTTACGCCCTTCAAGGATCACCCGGTTCCAGTTGACGCGTGTACAGGCAAGTTCGCTACTGCTCATTTCCGGCGCGTCAGCTAACGCACACCAGACCATAAACAGGTCGAGGAAACGCACCTGCTGCTCATCAACACCTATCGGTGAGAAGGGGTTGATATCCAGCGAACGCACTTCGATATATTCAATGCCGCCGCGCAACAGCGCATCAGAAGGCGACTCACCGCTGCGAGTAACGCGTTTCGGACGAATCGGCGCATACAGTTCATTTTCAATCTGCAGTACGTTACTGTTGATTTGCAGTCGCTTGCCGTCTTTCTCAAGACCAATCTTCGCGTACTCTTCCGACGGCGTTTTAATTGCCCGCTTCAGACCAGCTACGTACTCGTAGAGATCGTTAAAGGTAATACCAAGATTACTTTGCGATTTATTGGTATAGCCCAGATCGCTCAAACGAAGAGAGGTCGCATACGGAAGGTAGTACATGCCACTCTCGGTTTTCTCAAACGGCAGCGACGTTGGTTTACCTTGCAGGAAAGAAGAACAAATCGCCGGGGAAGCGCCAAACAAATACGGGATAACCCAACCGAAGCGATAGTAGTTACGGATAGCACGGAAGTAGCCCGCTGAGATTTTCTCTTTGGCGTCAACGCCCGAGATATCACCACACTTCGCCTGCCAGAATGCCATTGGTAAAGAGAAGTTGTAGTGTACGCCGGAGATGGTTTGCATCAGCGCGCCATAGCGATTTTTCAGCCCTTCACGGTACAGCGTTTTAAAGCGACCGGTATTGGAAGTGCCATACTGCGCCAGTTCGATATCCTGACCTTCCGCGATGTAACATGGCATACTTAACGGCCACATCCGCTCATTGCCAATGTTACGCGCGGTATAGCGATGCAAATCGCGCATAAAGGTCAGCATATGTTCAATATCGCCATCGACCGGCGTAATAAATTCCAGCAACGCTTCGGCAAAATCGGTCGTGATCCATTTATGCGTCAGTGCGGAACCTAATGCTTCAGGATGACCCGTTGTTGCTAGTGTGCCATCTGGATTAACACGTAAAGTTTCGCGCTCAAGACCGCGCTGTATCCCCGTTAATGCCTGAGGATGTTTTTCCAGCCAGGCCAGCGCCTGTGATACGTCCGGGATCAAATTGACCTCCCGCCTGTCAAAATCGTTTTAATTAGCATAACTGTAATGGTGGCCATGTGTGCAGGCCTACAATTAGTGCCACCACATCATGCCCTGAACGGTGGCTACTGCAACCGCAACGTAGCGCAACGCTTTACCAAGGCACAAAAAAAAGATTACTGGTCCCCACGAGATGCGCATCCATCCCGCTAACAGACACAGTAAGTCGCCAATCACTGGCATCCAGCTTAATAAGAGTGTGACTGCGCCATAGCGTTTCAGCCAGCCAATGGCTTCTTCTTGCCAGCGCGATGTTTTGCGCAATGGAAAGAAACGCCCAAGGATAACGTTAGTTAACCCTCCAAGGCTATTACCCATTGTTGCTGTTAATACTAAAACCCAGGGATGACTCACCCCAGAAAGTAACATTGCCACCAGCACAACTTCCGAATTGCCGGGTAATAGTGTAGCGCTGAGAAAACTACTGGCAAACAACGAGAAGAGCGATAGCGCCTCACTCACAACAAGCGAACATCCACAACGTCCATGCCTGCGGCGCGAGCAGCCTGAATACCGAAATCAGCATCTTCAAAGACCACGCACTGTGTTGGTTGCACTCCCATACGCTGTGCGCACAACAAAAATGTGTCTGGCGCAGGTTTATGATGTTTGACGTGATCGGCAGCAACGACGGCGTCAAAATAACGGCGCAATCCCAGGTGCGCCAGCAATGCCTCAGCGATGGCACTTTCACTCCCCGTTCCTACAGCCATTGGGCGACGACCATGCCAGCTTTTCACCACTTCAACAAGAGGAAGCGGCTCGACACTATCCAGCAGCATACTTCTTACTGCTTCTGTTTTTTCACGCGCTAACGCATGCGGGTCGAGATCGGCCTGATTCAGCTCAATAATCGCCTGAGCAATACTCCAGGTAGGCGAA
The DNA here is from genome assembly GCF_000208565.1 of Escherichia sp. TW09308. Lineage (NCBI taxonomy): Bacteria > Pseudomonadati > Pseudomonadota > Gammaproteobacteria > Enterobacterales > Enterobacteriaceae > Escherichia > Escherichia sp. TW09308. Next base: position 1,402,138 of record NZ_AEME01000001.1, read on the forward strand.
CCATTAAGTGCGATCATGGCCTGTACATCGTACTGAAGACCGTAACGTCCTAATACTTCGCGCCACGCTTTACGGTGCGTAGGCTCGGTATCCAGAATGGTGCCATCCATATCAAATATTAAACCAGCATAACGCTCGTACATGGCCTTCTCACAAATCGAAAAATATGACGCTACTTTAGCGTAATTGCTTGATTTTGTCGCTGATGGCGAAGGGGAAGATTATTCAGGAAATGGATAAAATCGTCATTTAGAAATGAAATATTTTTGAGGGGATCTTTTGGAGAAGATGGTGTATCCGGGAGGATGACTCACTGGCGTTCGCCCTTCGGGCCGTTGCTGGCGCAACGTTATCCTCCCTGGTGCTTGCGTCAATTTTGCAGACCATGAAGATTATCAATCGTGGATAATACGAAGAGAATGGTGCATCCGGGAGGATTCGAACCTCCGACCGCTCGGTTCGTAGCCGAGTACTCTATCCAGCTGAGCTACGGATGCATCGGGAAAGCTTATTTTACTGCTGATATTGATATCGCTACTAAAGCCATATCAAGCAAGAGATGGTGCATTCGGGAGGATTACTCGCCTTGCGGCTCGCCCTTCGGGCCGACTCTTTTTAGATCCGCGTTCTTTGTGATCGCGCTCGCATTCAGTCATTTTTACTATAAATATGATGAAGTTAATTCAGCTTATTTATGAGTGAAATCACTATGGTTCCTTTGCACGCCGTTTACCTGACCGTTGGACTGTTCGTTATCACCTTTTTTAATCCCGGGGCAAATCTCTTTGTCGTGGTTCAAACCAGTCTGGCTTCAGGCCGTCGCGCGGGCGTACTCACCGGGCTTGGTGTCGCGTTGGGCGATGCCATCTATTCCGGGCTGGGGTTGTTTGGAATGGCAACGCTCATTACCCAGTGTGAAGAGATTTTCTCACTCATTAAAATCGTCGGCGGCACTTATCTCTTATGGTTTGCCTGGAACAGTATGCGCCGACAATCAACACCACAGATGAGCGCGCTACAACAGCCCCTTAGTGCCCCGTGGTATGTATTTTTCCGCCGTGGATTAATTACCGATCTCTCTAATCCACAAACAGTTTTATTTTTTATCAGTATCTTCTCAGTGACGTTAAATGCAGAAACGCCGACCTGGGCGCGTTTAATGGCCTGGGCAGGAATTGTGCTCGCGTCTGTTATCTGGCGTGTATTTCTTAGCCAGGCGTTTTCTTTACCGACCGTGCGTCGCGCATATGGGCGTATGCAGCATGTCGCCAGTCGGATTATTGGTGCGATTATCGGTGTCTTCGCGCTACGGCTGATTTATGAAGGGGTAACACAGCGATGAGCTGATAATGGTATATCCAGGTCATCAACTTAATTGAGAAGTTGGACCGCCATCGAGGCCTCGAACCCCGTACCATACAACAATCCTGGTTGTCGTCTGCTCTTCCTGATGAGCTAATGGCGGTTTTTGATATGAGCCTTACAGTATTATTCGCTGTCAGGCTTTGGTGCGATGCATAAGATACAGAAAGCGCCCCATGCAAACTTGATGGAATTATGATTTTTTTCATATAAATGTCAACTCATACATTCACAAAATATATTTATTATTCATAAACCAAGCAACACCGAATCCCTGTCGGTTGACTTGCCCTGCCCCGGCATATTCAGGGTTATAGAAGGGGGCAACTTCGCGCTCTTTTAAGTCTTGTCATCAACCATTGCGTTCCCTATGCCGGGGGAGCGCCCGCCAGCACCGCTTCAAAATCTGCGGCGGTCAGATCGCTTGCCCCTTTGAGCATATCTCTGGCCAACGCTCTGCGTCGGTTCAGTAATTCATCCAGCGTTTCTTCAAAAGTCATTAACTGGCTATCACGCACTGTCGGATAATAGACGTAAACATCTTTCTGCTGCCCAATGCGGTAGGCTCTGTCAGTCGCCTGATCTTCCTTCGCCGGATTCCAACAGCGGGTAAAGTGGATGACATGATTCGCTTTTTGGACATTGACGCCAAACCCAACGGCGATGGTGGATAAAATAATAACGTTAAAACCTGGCGTTGATTGAAATGCATCGATCAGGCTCTGACGATTTTGGTCACTGCCAGATTTGGTGCTGGTATCACCATTAATAATAAAAGGCTTAAAGCCAAAATGCTGCGCAATCAGATGTTGCAGCTCTCGTTGAATATCGCGCAGTTCCGTAAAAATAATCACTTTGTCATCAGATGACTGGCGAATGGTGTTTAACGTCTCCAGCAGCCATTTTACTTTCGGAGCATCGTTACGTAAGCGCAAATCTGCACTTACGGAATAAGGCCATGCGCAAATAAGTTTCAACCGATGCAGCAACCCCAGCATACCTGAGCCTCGTTGATCCAGCCCTTCGCTGATCTCCTGTTGGTTTTGCCAGCTTACAACCGAGTGGGTATAGAGATCCCGTTGCAATGGCAGCATATTCAACTGTTTACAGTACTGATCTTCAATCTTATCCGGCAGATCTTTCGCTACTTCTTCTTTGGTGCGGCGCAGTGTCTGCGGTTCTATTAATTTGCGTAGCGATTCGAGGACAGCATTATCATTCTGTTGCTCAATGGGGCGCAGATAATCTTTACCAAAATTATTTAAAGCCCCCAACAACCCCGGCTGAACGAAGTCAAATAAACACCACAGATCGACAAGGGTGTTTTCGACTGGTGTTCCGGTACATGCGACTTTAAATTGCGCCTGAATGGCTTTTGCCGATTGGGTTATTAATGCCGCCGGATTTTTGATTTTCTGCGCTTCGTCGCACACCATTATGGACCAGGGCTGACGAGCCAGGGAAAATTCCTGATCGCGCAACGTCTCGTAGGTAGTAAGAACAATATGCGCGTCACCCACCCAGTCATTTTGCAGTAAGTTCTTAATGCCCTTGCTTTTAAGTGCCTGAGGAATGCTCTCTTTCGCGCACTTCTTCGCCTTAAGCTCATTACCATAGAGTTTTAAAATCGACACCTGCTCGCGCAGGAAGAAATTCCCGACCTCACGTTCCCAGTTATCGAGTAACGATACCGGAGCAACAATCAGCGAGGGGGGCGCATCCGGGAAACGTTCTCGATGCCAGATGAGAAAGGTTAAAATCTGTAAGGTTTTACCCAACCCCATATCGTCCGCCAGTAAACATCCCGCCGTCTCGGTTGGCGACTTTAGATACAACTGTTGGAGCCACGCCACCCCTTTACGCTGATGTTCACGTAGCTGAATGGACGTTTTGAGGATCATCGGCAGTTCGACTTCTGCCTGATGTGCGCCGAGCAAGGAATCCCGCCGTTGTTTAACATACAGCGCCTGCTCAATATTTTGTTCTATCAGCAGAACGGCACGACTAACCGGTTCACTGCTTACGCCATCATTTGTTTCGCCATCGATTTTCTTTTTCCATTTATCGTGGAAAATTTCTGCTTCTTCGCGAGGCAAAAGGTTGTCGTTCCAGGGCATGGCAACTTCCGGCGCATCCGTGGCCTTTGCCTCTTCCAGCCGCTCTTCCAGTTCCTGAAAATGTTGATGATTATCGAGATCCCAGCCAGAGAACATGACCTCGCACATCTCTTGCGCAAGGTTCTCCGGAAGCCATTTTTCACTTTCACTTTTGACCAGATAAGGCGAACTGATTTTTTCAAATTCACCGATCCCGATAACCCGGTCACTGTATTTGTTGAGATCGAGAACGTGGGTAAAATTCATTCCCGCCGCCTGTTGCTGCCAGTTTTCAAGCAACGCCTGATAACCTTGCAGTTCTTCCTGGCTGAATCTGGAAAGCTCCAGATCGTAACCCTGCCAGACTCCGGCGGGCAGTTGTGCCGCTAACTTTTGTTCCAGTTCAGAGAGCAACGCCGCCAGTTCACCTGGGCGTTTAAAGATATAGGTTTCATCCGGCACGGATTGTTCAGTTCTGGGGCTGAGAAAAAGCGTTACAGATACAATTTGCCTGTTTTCATCGATCTGCGGCTCCAGACGAAAATCATAAAAGTAGATCCCGGCGTCCTGTAAATTCTGCTCGTAAACGTCAGGATCGAGCACCTGGCTCGCCTCTTCACCAATCCAGGTGTAGGGATTGCGAACAAATGAGAGCGCATCATCCCCCGCCACGCGACGCCCGGTAATAGCGTGCACGGAGGTCAGGACGTCTTTGACTTCAGGAGAAAGAATGACATGATTTAAGACACCATCATCCCCTAAAACACGGTAACGATCCTGCACCTGTTGCGTACGGTCAAAAATCTGTAACCAGTTTGCAGGCTGCTCATCAAAAACCGGTTCAATTTCCAGTACCGGAGTATCTACCACCAGCGATTTTCGCAGTTTTAACTGTAACGATTCTGGCCTGATAACGATCGTTTTTGCGAGATAGTCATCCAGTTTTGCCCCTGCTTTTTTGGCCTGCCGCCGTATTTTAGCCCAACTGGTTTGGTTGACCGTTTCGCCCGGCGTCTGTCGCTGCTGCACTCTGAGTTGCTGTAGTGCGTCCAGAAGCTGCCAGTTCTCTTCGCTTAACACAAAGGTGCCTTCCGCAGAGGAAAAGCTGGCTCCCGTGCAAGTTATTCCGACGGGGCGATAGTCGTCGGGCTGCGTCCATTTATCAATGAAAACGCGAAAAGTATCATCGCTAATACTTCCCGTTGCAGCAAGATGAGCCGTCAGATTGCGCTGTGGAGGAAAAGCGAAAATCGCCAGGCTGCTGGCATAGTCATCATTTTTCCGGATGCGATAAAAATCATCCCAGCTAAGAAACCAGCAATCAGACCAGTGTGAAACATAATCTTCCTCATGAAGCTGTTCCAGACATGAGGCGACAGGCCAGTTATCTTCACTATCAGCAAGACTAAAGGGGAAAGCAAAGCCCTCCTCTTTCATTACATACAGCGGCACAAATGAAGCGGGTAGTGAGGTATTCTCTTTAATAAATTTACCCAACAATTTTTTGAACACTATTTGCTCCAGTAAGTAAATTTACCCAGCACCGGTTTAAACCCGAGGCTGAGTAATTTTTGCGCCGCTTCATGGTCAGGCTCATTGAACTGAATGTGGATTGCGCCCCCCAGCCCTCGTTTATCCATCACTTTACAATCGACCGAACGAATAACCTCCCGGATTTGCTGTTCCCGGCCAGGTAGCTCTTTTTTGGCTTTTAACGCTGAGGCGATGATGTTGATTTGCTCTTCCCGGTCTGACTTTGCATCACTGACTTCATGTTCAGGCAACGATGCAGGCTCTGGCCGACTCACGGTCTTTGACGCATTGAAGCGGGAGGCATCCAAAGTGACAGAGGGCTGATTTACATCTTCCGCAACGTAATCAATGCCCAACTTACGAAGTTCTTCGTCATATCGGCTCATCCAACCTTCAATTCGGTTGAGTGAGTAGCGAAATACCGGCGACAAATGCGGTAAACGCAACCGGACTTTGCGCCGGTTATTCCGCTTATCTTTCAGATCATAATCAATATCAAGAATGCCGGTTTCCGGATTAAAGGGCGCATTCCCCATATGGTAGGCATACATCGCCCCCACTTTCGAAAATTCGACAAACAGATAATCGCCAATGCGCATAATCATGGCATTGTTATCGCGTGAACCAGAGCCTTGCAGGCGGCTTAATCGCCCTGCGTTTTTCGCCCTGAACTCAACATAATCGGCATCTTTGGATCGCAGCGCCTCTTCGCCCAGCACAATGCGCGTATAGCTCATCTGATTGGCAAAACGTAGCCAGTAGAACAGGCGCGCATGGTCAACATCCCGATTGCCTTTCAGCAACTCAAAGAACAGTTTCAGGTCGTCTTTGGCGAACCACCCTTGCACCATCAGTAATACGGGATTTTCAACGTGAACCTGCCAGCTTTTATTACGACTGGTTAACTGCGGATTTCCCCAATATTCCAGGGCCAATTGCTTGAGTTCGAAATGTGTTTGATGTTTAAAAGCCGACTGATAATAACGGGTCAAAGTGGCTGCCAGAATATTATCTTTAAACCGCGTAAGCTGGCGGCTTAACGCGATAAGCGAATTAATTTTCTGCTGAAAATCATCGTCATTCTGGCGAAAAATCTCATTGACCAGGTGGTTAACAATTTTGCGCCATAACCAACTGGTTTGCGGAATTTGCGCAACTTTCTCCAGCACCGAAATATCCGTTATTTCTCCGCGCCCAAGCTGTTGTCCGAGAAGAAACCCTGCATTATCGGTAAAAATATCGCTATAGGTGTCAATGACCGACATCCAGGACATCTGACGCGGCGAACTCTCCTTAAGCTGTTGAAAACCGTGTGAAATCTGCGTGCGTAGCTGCAGCCACTGCGGATTCTTTTCTGGCGTATCGCTGGCATGACCAAAGTAGCTGGTACATAACGCCAGCCATTCCCGCCGCGTTAACCGCCGCTGCGCAATTTTTTGTTCAATTTCAGCGATAATTCTCGCAAAGTTTGTTGCATCATCCATCAATGCAATTTCAAACAGATCGCCTTCTGCTACATCATTGAGGCCAAAAAAAATCATCTTCCATTCGAAGGGCTTTGGCATCTCCCCCGCACGCAGTCGGGCAATGGCCTGTCGGCGTTTCTCCAGAGGGGGAACCATCTTCACCGCGCGAGCATCTACCTTTCTCTCAAGTTGCGCGATAACGCGCTGAAGATAGTTAAAAGCGTGGCTTACCGTCGGCTGCGCGTTCTGCTCTCTGTAGGGAAGTAAGCGGGTTTTCAGTTTTTCAATAGCGGAAGTCATTGCATGATTCCTAGCTGACAGGTTTCCTGGCTAATGCCTGGAACAACATCCATGCTTTCATCGTGCTTTTTGTCTTTCAGGCCAAAGAATTGCATCCGCAGTTCTACTCGACGGCTGGCCTCTTTGCTCTCTTTCGCATTGTTGAACGAAACCCCACCCGCCAGAAATAATTTGCGGATCTGGACTTGCTGTTCCGGGGTTATTTTTTGCTGTAGCGCGCTTCTGCTATCCAGCAAACTGCACATCACCCACTCCGAGCGTTGCAACGAAAGATGCAAGTTATAGAGATAAGAACCATCGGTATCCGTAAAACCTTCTATAACAATTTGCTTAAACCATTTTTTGCCTTCATCGCTATTTGCCGCCTCCAGCACTAACGGCACCACATCCTGTAGCGCCTGTAATCCTTCGGCGTTAAGCGCGAAGCGATTGTGCTCAAAACGCCCTGCTTCACCAAAGCTGATACGGTTATCATGGCAGTCAACCTGAATCGTCTTGTTGAGATTTTTTGCCTGAAGTTCAAGTTTTTCACACAGGCGAGCGATATCATGCCCGCGCGATTTCTCCCCGGCTTCCGCCTGCTGAATTCGCTGCGTAACAGAGCTAAGCGACGCCACCATCACCACCAGAAACAACACCATCATGGCAGTCATCAGATCTGCATAGGAGATCCAGAAAGGTTTTTCCGCTTCATCGCTGCGCCGTTGCCTGCCATTAAATACCCGGTTAAACATCAGCCTGTTCCTTACGCGCGACGATGACGGAGTACCGTTTCCAGCGTATCCACGCTTTCACCGATAATCTCAACCGAAGAACTTAAGGCTCCTGCCGCTTTAGTCAGTTGCGTATCCATCTCCTGTAGTGAACGATTCAGGCCGTTTTCCACCCCGGTCGTAAAGGATTCAAAACTGGTTCCCATCACCTCGGCAATGTTATGCAGGAACTCCTGAGCCTCGCGGTTATATTGTTGCAGGCGTTCGGAATACGCCTTCAGATCGTCAACAAAACGGCTGCGGGATGATTGTTCATCATGGCTACGGTTAATCAGCGTTTCGAGTGCGGTTATGGCATTCGCCACGACTTCACGGGTATTACGATAATCAGCAATCAATGCCCCCAACTCCGCGCTGGCACCGGAAAGCGTGCGCCCTGCCTGTTGCGTGCTATTCAGCACCTCGGCGGTCAATTGATTAGCCTCGGCAACGCGATCGCCCGCGGCTTCAAAGCGGTCGGCGGCCACGCGCATTTTGTCGGCTCCTGTTTGTATCTCTTCCAGATGGCGCGTGGTGTTTTGCGCCATCCGTTGCAGCAACTCGCCAGAGGCTGATTGCTGTTCACGTAGCATCTGCATCAGCGACTCAACCTGACTTTCAAGCTGACCAATGATTCGCTGCGCTTCCTGTTGCAACGCACTCTGCGCTGATTGCTGTTGCTGACTGAGCGACTTCTGACCTTCTTCCAGTTGTCCAAACAGGCTGCCAAGTTGGCTACCCAATTGATCAATACCGCTGGTCATTTTCTCTCGCAGGGCATCCTGGCTGGAATGCATGGTTTGCTGTAACGACGTCATAAACTGTTGTTGTTGCTCGGCCGCCGCCTGCTCACGCGCTTCGCTACGTGCCAGGAGCTGCTGAGTCTCTTCATGCAGCACGCGTTGCCCTTGTTCCTGAGTCTGGCTCATCTGTTTTTGCCCGGACTCCAGTTGGCTGAATACGCCCGCCAGGTTTTGCGTCAGCGCTTCCACCCCTTTGCTCATATTGCCTATCAGCAGATTTTGCGCCTGATTTTGCTGCTGATTAAGTTGCTGCTGGCCATTTTCCAGTTGTGCGAAAAGCGTTGCCATATGACTGCCAAGCGTATCCACAGAAGCCGCCATTTTTTCCATGGTTTCATTTTGCCCTTGCTGAACACTGGACTGGATAGCCTCAATAAAAGCGCGCATCTGTTCCGCCATCGCTTTTTCACGCGCTTCACTGTCGGCAAAGATTTTTTCCAGTTGTTGTGCCATCCGTTCGCCCGCACCCTCACCTTCTGCGCCAATACGGGCAACGGACTCCTGCAAACTACGCAGCATCTCATTCATCCCTGCCTGCATCTCCTGCTGACCGCTTTTCATTTCGCTTAACAGTTGAGAGATCAGTTGCGCGCTGCCCTGACGTGAGTCATCCCCGGCCTGACGCATATCCTGCAACAACGTAGAAAAACCGCTTTGCATCGACTGAATGGCTTCCACAGAACGCCCCATCATCTCCTGCATGGTGGTGAACTGCTGACCAAAGGTGTTATCCATTTTGCTCATAAAGGCAGTCAGGACGTTCTCCAGCATCGACTGCACACGATGGCTCTGATCGCCGGAAGCGGTTTGCACCACACCAGCAATTTTATCCAGCGGATTTTTCAGACTGGTTTCAATAGCGCCACTGACCTGTTCAGCAAACTGTTGGCCTGACTCGCGATATGTCGTTGATAATGTCTCTGCCAGCTTTTGATTTTCCCGCATCTGGCTATCTACCAGGTTTTGCAGCATTTCACGCAGGTCAGTGACCAGACCATCCTTAAGTTGCCTCGCATGGGTGGTGTTTTCTTTAGTACTGGAAAGAAGTTGCGAAAGGTAATCTTCACCGACGCCGCCTTCAAAAAGCTGGTCAATGCTGGCGGTAAGGAGTTCAAGATTTTTATAGCATTGCGCCAGTCGCCATTTTTCAAACATGGTGACCAGAATAGAGAACGTAATAGCAAATGCCGAACCTAAAAACGCATACAGAACGTCGCGTAAAAGGTTAGCGACACTGGCGCTGACCTGCTCTGGCGTGCTGGGGTCAAAATGGTGCAAACCAATCATCAGCCCCGAAAAGGTGCCGATAATCCCAATTCCGGTCAGGATGCCAGGGAGATGTTTAAACGCTTCTGTATAGAGAGGAATTTCGACTAATAACGGTTCCGTAAACCATGCTGACGACGGAGCCGTTGAGCGGATGGCGCTAATTTTTTTTTGCCCGCTGTTTTCATCAAACTCAAACTGGCGATGTAGAGACTCTTTAAATTCGCTCCAGGGGTGCGCAAAAAATTTATCAGAGAATAACGCGTCTAATTTTTCGAGTTGTTGTGCCGGTTTTTCATTGCCAAGTAGCCGAATTGCTTTCGCTTTTTGTTTAAAGCGTGCTGAAACCCTAAATGAAGGAATAGCGTAACGGACAATGAAACCCAACAACAAACCCCCAGCCACAATAGCGACATAAATCGGCACATTTTCTGGATTAACAGAGGTTAACGTGTCGAGGAACGAAGTCAGCGAAAACATCTAAATACCTTGAGTGAAGGAAAAGAAATTTGCAGGGCAGAACATCACCAGCAAGGAAAAAAACCGCCCGCTCATTATAGGAAAAGTCTCGATTTTTACATCTACAAAACGTTATATATCTCATAAAAACATTGATCAAACACATGCGTAAGAAATTTAAATCGCTTGATGGGAATAATTCACAGAATTTATGCTTTATGACACAAAGATTGTGGATTTTATTTTTTTCCGCCGGGCTTACGGATGAAAATTTTTCATGGAGTGCGCGGCTTCTAATAACGTCCAGTCACTATTCAACGAGACAATTAAATGAGTGAGATTGACATTAAGGGCGATGAAACGCTGGTTGCTCTGCTACTGAACGCCGACAAAAACGAATACCACCAACGCCAATAAAGTCATTTTGCGAAAATGGCACAACAATCGCTTAATGCCGCAAAAGTCGCAATTAAGGACGCCCGTCAGGCGTTCGGCCAATTCCAGCAAAATATGCTGGATAAGCCGTTACAGACCAGCCGCATGTTGATGGAAATGAAAGATGGTAAACCGGTGAAGTGTTATGCGTTGCCGAATGCTTAAGGCGACTCGTAAGATTTGCTGTGTGGTTAGTGGAACCACACACTATTTCTCATGTTCAGGAGAATCAAAGCCAACAAAGCCATATTCAGGCGACCCCATCCCTGGGGTTACTGCTCGCCGTTACAAACGCGTCAAATGCACATCACCCTGTCACACTCCCCCATACCAGTTGTCCTTTATGGAACGTCGCCGTGCGCGGCGAGATACGCGCCACCGCCTCGGCGGAACAGGAGGCATCCACCAGCACAAAACTGGCGTCATCCTGCGCTTTTGGCCAGACGCGCTCGCCTTTTTCATTCAGCGGCAAAACGTCACCAGTGGCTAAAAACAGCGAACGGGACAGGTTTTGTTCGTTAGGGCGAATATAAAGCTGCGCGTACAAATTGGCTTTCTCCAGCATGTCGCCCAGGCCGTAAGGCGACCAGTGATCAATAACGCTGTCGGTGCCGGTCATCACTTTTACGCCCTTGTCGTGTAGCTGCTTGAGCGGCATATGCAACGTGCCAATCGGCACCGTCGAGGCGATAGAAATTTGCTGCGCCGCCATACGGTGCGCCAGTTCATCTACCTGTTGCTCGTTGAGCATGGCCAGCGCAAAGGCGTGGCTGATGGTCAGCTTGCCTTTTAGTTGCGGCGTTTTCTCTACCGTTTCAACCATATAATTGATGGCCGCCACGCCCGCCGGAGTGGTTTCGTGCAGGTGAATATCGACGCCTTTATCATAGTCCAGCGCAATCTGGAACATGGTGTCGAGAGATTTTTCCATCGCACCATCAACATTGGTCGGGTCCAGGCCGCCGACGTAATGCGCGCCTGCCTGCATCGCTTCGCGCATTAAGGGTTCCGATTTCGACAGCAGCAAACCGTGCTGCGGGAAGGCGACAATTTCACACTCGAAGCCCGCCTGACGTCGCGCCAGCACCGCCTGCAAATTTTGCAGATTTTTCAGGCCGGAAACCGGTTCGATATTGCAGTGGCTGCGGGCAATGGTGGTGCCTTTCGACTGCAATAAATCGATCAGTTTTTCCGCCCGCTCCTGAGTGTACGGTTGCAGCTCCGGCAGCATTTTCTGCTCGAGCTTGATCATGTCCTGGATGGTGGTGCCTGCCGGGCGATTGAGTGAACGCCACGGCCCGCCGTAAAAGGTTTTGTCGAGATGAATATGCATGTCGCGGGTGGTGGGCAACATCAACTTACCGCCAGCGTCATAGTGCGGCAGCGTGGCGTCCGGATGCTGCTTGTTCTCGCGCAGCGCAACAATTTTGCCGTCCTGAATCTCCACGGTCTGGCGCGCCGTGCGGGTCTGCACCGCCACGCCGTTTTCGTAGTCAAAACCGTTTTCCAGCAGCACGTTGTCGAGATAGTAATGCGGGTCAGTGATTTTCATGGTGTTGTTCGCTTCGCAGTGGATTGTGTCAGAGGCTGCCGCATGGGCAAGCGGCACAGACGTACCAAACAGCGCGGCGGCGGTGACCATCTTACCGCTCTGGCTCAGAAACTCACGGCGGCTATTGCTTTCTTTCATCTTACGTCCTTACGTTTTAATAATATGAGTGCCCGTTTCACCGCGCAGCGCCGCGGGCAGGCATTCCGGCGTGGTGATAATCACTTCTTTGCCGCCCTGTTCCAGGAACGTCAGGCTGGCGATGATTTTTGGCAACATGCTGCCGGGCGGGAAATGCCCTTCCTGCATATAACGGGTCATAGTGGCAATATCTACACGATCCAGCGCCTGCTGCTGCGGTTTGCCAAAGTGGATACACACTTTTTCCACACCGGTGGTGATCACCAGAATGTCGGCGTGAATTTCACGCGCCAGTAGCGCGGTAGAGAGATCTTTGTCGATAACCGCGTCCACGCTTTGGTAATCCCCCGCTTCGCTGCGTACCACCGGAATGCCGCCGCCGCCCGCACCAATCACCACAAAGCCCTGTTGGATCAGCGCTTTAATAGCAGGTGCTTCGACAATACGTTTCGGTTCCGGCGAGGCGACAACGCGGCGATAGCCCCGTCCGGCATCTTCTACAAAACGCCAGTCAGGGTTTGCCTTTTGTAATGCGTCACGCTGGGTTTCACTGAAGAATGCGCCAATAGGTTTGGTGGGATGAGCAAAACCCGGATCGTTTTTATCCACTTCCACCTGAGTCACCACGGTGACGGCTTTTTTCTCGCCGTGGCGGGCAAGCCGGTTATTCAGCGCCTGTTGGATCAGGTAACCAATGCCGCCTTGCGTATCTGCCACACAGTTCGCCAGCGGCGTTAGGGGCAGCCCTTCTCGCTCATGGGCAATCTCCGCGCGGCGTAAATCCAGACCGACCTGCGGCCCATTGCCGTGGGTCAGCACAATGTCGTAATCGGAAGCCAGCATTTCCAGCACCGTATCGGCGACGGCTTTCACCGCCTCCGCCTGATGCTCAATCGACTGGCTGGCGTTATCTTTGATAATGCTGTTGCCACCAATGGCAACGACCACAAGTTCTTTCATGTTGTTATGTCCGCTACAGAGGGTGATGGGGTTATGACCAACGCCAGACTGCCTGATGCGCTACGCTTATCAGGCCTACAATTCTCGTGGACGTTCACGCCGCATCCGGCATAAACATGTAAGTCAAACGCCGTAACGTTCGCACCAGCCAAGAATGGCTTTCTCGAAGCAGGCGAATGGTGGATGCACAATGCCCGCGCCAATCATGCCGACGCCTGCATCTTTATGAGCGATGGCGGTGTTGATCACCGGCAGAATGCCGCTGCTACCCACACGGGTGATGTCGATAGCCGATGGCACGCCCATAAAACCCAGCAGCGGAATGGTGACGTTAGGGTTTTCACCGAGGGTGATTTCACGCATCTGACGGGAGAAATCGATAGCCTCTTCCACCGTGCCGCCCACCAGCGCGACGATTGCAGGTGCGGTCGCCATAGCAAATCCACCAATGCCATAAGTTTCGGTAATAGCACTGTCTCCAATATCCAGCCCCGAATCTTCCGGCTTATAACCGGCAAACATCGGCCCGATGACCTGCTGCGCCGGGCCGGTAAACCATTGCCCCGGTAATCCGCTGACCCGCAGGCCGAACTCGACGCCGTTACGCGCCATCGTGGTCACTACGGTGCTGTATTCAATGCCGTGCGCCGCATCCATCGCCGCTTTACACATTGCCATCCACGTCGGGCCGGAGAAATAATCGCTGCTGGCGACAAACTCAAACACTTCGCGCTGTTGTTCGACGGAATAGCCTGCCTGAATAATCCCCGGCGTCAGCGCCTGAATCAGCAGAGTCGTCCCGGCGTTATTGCGGTTATGGCACTCATCGCCCATATGCAGCGCTTGCGCCAGCATTAAGCGCAGATCGATCTCACCGATAATTTTCATCGCGTCGCGCAGCATTGGCCCCTGCACATCGCGCATCCAGTTGAGGCGGTCAATCACGCTCTGGTCGTTAGCGCCCATACGCAAAATCTTCGCCATCTGCTCGCTCATGTTGGTGTAAGCGATGTTGCCGTAGGTTTTGTTTTTCACGATGTGCATAAACATCGAGGCAGAGGTAACGCCCGCCATCGATCCCACACAGTCGTGTTCGTGGCACGGCGAGAAAGTGATCTCCCCGGAAGCCGCCAGTTCAGCCGCCTCATCGAGATCTTTCGCCAGCCCTTCAAACACCAGCGCACCGGTGACCGCACCTTTCATCGCGCCGCACATTTTTTCCCAGGTAACCGGTGGCCCGGCGTGAAGAATGGTTTTCGCCGTCATGCCCGGCACCACGTTAATCGCCTGATCAAAACCAATCAGCACCGGATGCGACTGGGTAATGCGCTCCAGCGCCTGCTGGTTAGCGGCAGCGATTTTGTCCGCCAGCGGCGAATCAGCAATGTTGTCCAGCGCCTGCACCACCTGCATATTACCCTGCCCCGGCGGCGTCCAGTCGAGTTGGGTCACTTCAACATGCTGCTTTTTCAGGTCATCGCTAAACATGGCGATGCCGACGTTAATAACGTTCAACGGTTGGCTAAACAGTGACTGGCTCATCAGGCTTCCTCCCCTTTGCAGATAAATTCACGCGCCAGCAATCCGGTATTGGTGCTGCTGCTGGCCAGAATTACCCCGGCATCAAGCAGCATCTGGCTCTGTTGTGCTAACGATGGCGTATCAAGATCGGTGCCCAGTACATAGGCGAGAATGATCAACTCACGGCCTTCGGCTGCAGCGATCGCTTTCGCTTCTTTGATCGCATCGAGGGTGGAGCCGACCGGATCTTCATGCGATCCAAATCCGAGCACGAAATCCATCACGATCACCGCCACTTCTGGATCGCGCGCTTCTTCGAGCAAGCGGCTGATACGGTTGGTCGGGTCAATCATCGGGTGCGGCTTGCCGTTGGTGAAGTCGTCATCGCCAAAGTCGAGGAAGGTGTGTTTGATGCTGCGGTTGATATCTTGCAGGCGGAATTCCGGATCGGGCTGGATGTTGCTATAAACATCGCCATGTTTTTCCATCACCGCGAACATGGTTTCGTCACACAGCGTGCCGCCGCAGAACAGTCCACGAATGTATTTCTGTTGTGGTTGCAGACGCGCACGGACATCAGCAATCAACGGCTGGTTCAAGGTATGCAGGTCGAGATGTTCTTGTTTCACGCCGGAGAGCATTACCGCTTTCAGCGCCGCCTCTTTGCTGCCGCGGGCAAACTGTAGCCCCTGCTCATCCACTGGTGTTTCACCACGACCGAGGAAGCAAACCACCACCGGCTTGCGGCAGGCGCGCGCACGTTCCAGCACTTTGCGAGCCACCGCAGGCGCAGGCGGTTTGGAGATCAGCGCGATGATTTCAGTTTGCGGATCGTTTTCCAGCATTCCGATGGCATCGAGCATCATCAGACCGCCAATTTTCTCGCTCAGGTCGCGCCCACCGGTGCCGATCAGTTGCGAAACGCCGCCGCCAAATTCATGGATACGGACGCTCAGTTCCTGGCTGCCGGTGCCGGATGCACCAACAATACCGATGTTGCCGCGACGCACGGCGTTACCAAAACAGAGCGCCGCGCCGTTGATAATCGCCGTGCCGCAGTCCGGCCCCATCATCAGCAGCCCTTTTTCGTGAGCGAGTTGCTTGAGCGCCAGTTCATCTTCAACTGAGACGTTATCGGAGAACAGCATCACGTTGAGGTCGTTTTGCAGCGCCTGACGCGCTTCGCGCGCGGCAAACAGGCCATTGACAGAAATCACTGCCAGGTTACTTTCCGGGATATGCTTTTTGGCGCTGGCAAGGGTGGCGTAACGCGCCTCATGCGAGCCGCTTTGCGCTTTGCTGTTGAACAGTTCTTCAATCTCCGCCAGCAACTGCTCGTTGTCTGCGTCTGGTTTGCCGTTGATGACAATCATCAGGTCGCCGTTTTTGGCCTGTTCCAGCTCCGGCGTCAGCAGCCCTAAATTTTTCAACACGCCTTTGTTCATTTCGGTCGCCATCGCCACAAATGCCTGCTCGACGCCGTCGAGTTTATTTGCGCGCGTGGAGATGGACATCAGCGAGACAGAATCAAAATAGGTATTCGGTTTAATGACTATTTTAACTGACATAATTCCCTCCGTAGGTTTGGCTCAGCGCACAACCATCGGCCATGCCATACAGCATGTCGCAGCCGGAACTGGAGCCAATATGTTTAATCTTTTCTATTGCCTGAGTTGAGTTCCCAGGGACGCTATAAATAATGTCGTAAATAAAATAATGAATATTTTCCCGACAACGTTGTTGCAATGCCGCTTCTAACGTTATGGCACTTAATAACGTAGTGTTATTTCTGCCGCATTGCAGGCCGCGATAAAATTCCCCTTTGTATTTTTCTGCCGGATGTCCGGAAATAAATAAAACAAGCGCCAGACCTGTTAAATAATCATCGGCTGAAGGTGTCAGCCCAATCCCTAACCCCATCATGTTAGCGACCGCTGATGCGATATTTTGTTTATCGCTTAATGCCTGAATTACACGACGTCTTTTAATCTGTAATTCTTTATTTAACGCCTGATAAAACGGATTATCACCGCAATAATTAAACAGGGTTTCATTTTCCCCCAGATGCTGATGAATAATGTCGTGCCACTGTTGCCAGGCGATAAAGTGGAAATTCTCAGTGGTCAATTGCAGTACTGGAGACAGCCAACGCTGGCAACGACGCTTATCTATATGAATATGTTGACCAACCGTAATCCCGTGATCGTCAAACTGAACCTTATCGCCATGACGGAACAGACCATCAAAGTGAGTGAGTGCCAACCGACAACTGTTTGGCGCATTGTCGTACTCTTCACAAAGTAGCGTCAGCAACTGTTGGTGAGCCGGGAGTGCAATATTTACCGCTCTGGCAAAGACCTGTTCAACCTGACCTTCTCCCCGCTGCGCCAGAAAATCCGCATCCGCAGTTAGCGCCCACACACACCGTCTTTCTGGTGTGTCGATAGCAAGCCTCCCGGTTTATGCGCCTGCGGCAATCAGCAACTGCGCAATCTCTTCAAAACCGCGTTCCCGCGCCAGTTCCAGCGGTGTTTTGCCATATTTATCCGTCAGATGCGGGCTGGCACCGTGTTCCAGTAATAACTGGACAATCGCCTGTTGTTTAATCCCGCCATCATTAAGCACAATCGCTTCCAGTAGCGGCGTCCAGCCAACATGATTGGTCTGGTTGACGTTAATATCCGTATGCGTCAAAAGCTCTTTCACAATACTTAAATGGCCTTTTTCACAGGCTGGCGTCAGGCCGACACCGCCAAAACGGGTGACGCAATTAAGATCGGGTTTAGCCGGTAAAATAATTCGTAGCAGCGTTAAATCATCGTTCAGGCAACTCATTAAAAAAGGATTTAAGCAGGTATGGTCTTGTTTGTTAATATCTGCACCGGCATCAATTAACGCCTGCACACATGCATATTGCTGATATAAACTTGCCAGCGTAATTGCCGTTTTCCCCTGGCGATCGCAGGTATTAATATCGACACCCAGCGCAAGGCAGGTTTTTAATTTATCGATATCACCTTGTAGGGCAGCCAATAAATAGTCGGCAGGTAGATTTTTTATACTCATTCACATTCCCCTGGTTTTTGTGGCTGTTTTCGATGAATTGAGAATAGCAACGAAACTCAACCAAAAGAACCCGCTTAAATTTAATTCGCTGTATTCCGTCTTTTTGTTGAATGATGCTCAACAATCTTTTAGCAGTGTGCGCCAGTGCAATATTTATCTTTTTCTCCCCATACCCTTTCACTCAATCAGGTTTTATTTCTCTATAGTCTGCATATGTATTAACAGCTTCCGTCCACGTCTAACCAGAGGAGAACAAGATGAACGGACTCACTGCAACGGGTATTACCGTCGGTATTTGTGCAGGGCTTTGGCAGTTAGTGTCTTCACATGTCGGGCTTTCTCAAGGATGGGATTTATTAGGAACAACAGGCTTCGTCGCCTTTTGCAGTTTTTATGCCGCAGGTGGCGGTAAATCGGGGTTTATCAAGAGTCTGGCGGTCAATTATTCCGGGATGGTGTGGGCATTTTTCGCTGCACTGGCTTCCGGCTGGCTGGCCTCTATGAGTGGGCTTTCCGGATTCTGGGCAAGCGTGATTACCACCATTCCCTTCTCGGCGGTGGTGGTCTGGCAAGGGCGTTTCTGGTTACTGTCATTCATTCCCGGTGGATTTCTTGGCATGACGCTGTTTTTTGCCAGCGGGATGAACTGGACAGTAACGCTACTGGGTTTTCTGGCGGGTAATTGCGTGGGGATAATTTCAGAATATAGCGGACAAAAATTAAGCGAAGCGACAACCAAAAGCGGCGGGTGTTAAAAGTTATTCAAAAATGATTATCTATCTTTAATAGATACCTCTACAGTCATGGCTGGAGAAATTCATATTAGAAAATGGCGGGAATGGTTTAATGAACTCAATTTTTACCGAAGAAAATCTGCTGGCGTTTACTACCGCTGCACGTTTTGGCAGCTTCAGTAAAGCCGCAGAAGAGTTGGGTTTAACGACTTCCGCCATTAGCTACACCATCAAGCGAATGGAAACGGGGTTAGATGTGGTGCTGTTTACCCGCAACACCCGCAGCATTGAGCTAACGGAATCCGGGCGCTATTTTTTCCGCAAGGCCACCGACCTGCTGAATGATTTTCACGCTATTAAACGCAGTATCGATACTATTTCGCAAGGCATAGAAGCGCGGGTACGCATTTGTATTAATCAGCTACTTTATACACCCAAACACACCGCACGCTTATTGCAGGTACTGAAAAAGCAATTTCCCACCTGCCAGATTACCGTCACCACCGAAGTGTATAACGGTGTCTGGGACGCGATTATCAATAACCAGGCGAATATCGCCATTGGCGCGCCCGATACGCTACTGGACGGTGGCGGTATTGATTACACCGAGATTGGTGCGATTCGCTGGGCCTTTGCCATCGCCCCGGCTCATCCGTTAGCCTTCATGCCGGAGCCAATCGCTGAAAGTCAGTTACGTCTCTATCCCAATATCATGGTGGAAGACACCGCACATACGATTAATAAAAAAGTGGGCTGGTTGCTACACGGTCAGGAATCGATTCTGGTGCCAGATTTCAACACCAAATGTCAGTGCCAGATTCTGGGCGAAGGGATTGGTTTTTTGCCGGATTACATGGTTCGCGAAGCGATGGCGCAATCACTGCTGGTTACCCGCCAAATTCATAACCCGCGCCAGGATTCGCGCATGTTACTGGCAACCCAGCACTCCGCAACGGGTCAGGTGACGCAGTGGATTAAAAAACAATTTGCGCCAAATGGCATATTAACAAGGATCTATCAGGATTTACTGCATCGGGAGAATTAATACCCGGCACTCTCCCGATGCACTCTGAACTGCGGCTTATATCAACCACCCGCTTTCATTACCCATTCAGAGATAAATTTATCACCCGGTACTGGCGGGGAGAACAAATAGCCCTGCAAAAAGTGAACGCCTTTGCCGATCATTAAATCCGCCTGCTCCTGAGTTTCAACCCCTTCCGCCACAATATTAAGACCAGGCTTACGTGCCAGTTCGACAATATTATCCACAATATGGCCGGAGATTTCGTCCACACTGGCCATTTGCACAAACGACTTATCGATCTTAATAAAATCGACCGGGAACGCCTGCAAGTAACGATAGGTCGCATAACCAGTACCAAAATCGTCCAGAGCAAATGTGATGTTATGGCGATGCAGGCTGTCAAAAATCGCTCTGGCTTCTGGCGTTACCGGAATTGGGTTACGTTCCGTCAACTCGAGAACCAGTTTGATTTTATCGTTGCCTAATTTCTTAACCAGGTTCAGACACTCCTTTTCAAACCCGGATGCCAGGAAACAACCCGCGGACACGTTAATACCAATATGGAAATTATCTGGCAGCAAATGTTTTACTGGTGCCAGAATATCCGCGGTTTGTTTCATCAACTGACGGGTCATTATCACAATCAAGCCGGATGATTCCGCCAGAGGAATAAACTGATCCGGAGGAATAATTCCCGTTTGCGGATGCTCCCAGCGAACCAGCACTTCACAGCCAGTCAGTACCCCTGTCTGTGCGCAGAAAACAGGTTGGATCCACGGTTTGAATTCATGGTTTTCCAGCGCCAGACTGATTGCCTCAGGTGTGACAATATGGTGATAGTGGTTGTCAGAGATATATCTGTGACTGTTATTACCACTGGCGGATATGATCTCCGGATTGTACTGGAAGAAAATATCGCGCCAGAAAGTAATATCGCTTTGGATCCCCAGTTTCTCAAAGAGCTGTTTCTTTTGATGTGAAATTGTCTTTGCGCTGCGATTTCTATATTGTGATATTTCTGTAACCGACATCCCCTGCATCAGCAGCTTGAGTAGCAGTCGCTCTTTCTCGGATACGTTACCGGGCAATGACAAATGAACCGTTGTACCGAACTCTTGCAGAAAAACACGAAAATCACATGAATCCATGAACACACCTTTTATCTTTTATCGCTGTTCAGTATGAGTTACTACTGGTGGATTCCCGAGCACGCATAAGGGGTAACCATAAACATCAACAATGCCGTATCGATAACAACAAACATCACTATCAATCAGTTTATCGTTACCTCTAATGTTTGCTCAATAATGTTTACGCTAAATACCTCAGAAATGTAATCACAAGTGAATCTCAGTAGATAATAACGCAAGTTTAATATTAAAAGCCAACAATCTCAGTCACGCATTTGGGGTACTATAGAAGCAGTTCGACTATTTCTATATTTATAATTTACCACTAAGTACTGACCTTCATTCACGAGCGAAGGCGCATTATATGAATTTAACAATCCAAATCAACTTAAAATATCCCAACTGATATGAACATGGCGTCAACATCCGATTACAAAATGAGTAAAGATGTGTCTTAAACACACAAATTATTCATACTATGCACATACTTTCATAGCATCAACTTTAAGGCTGAATCCATTCAGCTTATATTGAAATATTAATAAGAGATTAAGAATGAATAATATTTAAAACATCCAATAAAATATCACACACAGACAATTAAACCTTAATTAACATGCAGTTACAATAATTCTGACGCATTAACCCCACACGCCTTGCATGAATAAGACCCCAATTCGAATATGTAATTACAATTACCTCAAATAAGAATAAACTTATTGAACAATGGTTTCGACCCGGTGGTGATTTTGGGCATCAATGTTTCTTTTTATGTTTTTATTATTCACTGTCTGGCAGACCATCAGTCTAAACTAATGGCTTCGCTGTATAGATATAACCTCTGCGAGAGGATACACGATTATCTACAACGGTGATGATGCGCTAAAGGTATAAGAAAGTGCGCCATATACAGGACATGGCGCAGACTTGTGTCCCACTGTGTAAATCGGTAATAGCGGTATAGTCGCTGTCTTTCTTGCTACTGAATAGCAGAATGGCTATCAATATTTCTCTCAGCAATCCTCAATAATCAGGTATACCGCTTTCACCGGGCCATGAACTCCAACGACTTTGATAAGCTCAATGTCCGCTGTTGAACTGGGGCCACTGATGATGTTAATGCAGGATGGCATACGTTCACCGGCCTGCGCTTTCTGATGCAATTTTTCTGCAAGTTGTGCCACTCGCGGCAAGATGGTGCTTTTACGCAGAATAAAAATAGAGGACTCCGGTAGCAGGCTCAACGAACGCCCGCGCTCGGCAGCGGAAAAAAGTACCACGCCTCCCGACTCTGTTAAGCCATATTCAGCATACACAACGCCAACTTTCGCCTGCTCCGCCTGAGAGATATTCTCTACACCTTTCGCCGGGTCCCAAACAATGGCATTACATTCCTGCTGTAAACGTTCGCTGATCCCCAGTTCCTCCAGTCGCGAGTCACCGCTAATCACAACAGACTGATCTCCCAACTCTTTACACAGGCGTAATGCGGCTTCTGCAGCCTGCGCCTCGCTGGTCAGTTCACAACGCGTCAACATGACATCGCTGGCAAACTGGATGAACGCATCACAGCGCTGCTGCTGATTAAGTTCAGTAAGCCGCTCGTTAGCATAGTTGTTAAGCGGCACATCTTCTGCTTGCGGTTCGAGTCGCAACGGGCGCCCCAGAGCCTGAGCAATGTTGTTCAAAAATTCGCTACGATTATCCATTCTTTTTCTCCTGCGCCTGATGTTTCTTAAACCAGCTACGGAAACTCTCGCCGTCAGCTTCAGGAAGATCGCGTGCTTCCATCCAGTCACTAATCGCGCCAATCCTGAGCGGTGTTTTGCCGCCATTGATAAACCAGCTCGCCGCATGAGCGCCTGCCATCATTCCGACTTTCCACAATCCCGGATGACTATTGGCATAAGCGAACATTTTTATCGCTCGTTGCTCTGCTTTTGCTGTGATCCCTTTTTCAGCCATCACCCGACGATGACGCAAAATCAGTTTCGACAGAGGAATACGTACCGGACAAACGCTGTCACAGGCTGTACATAAAGAACAGGCGTAGGGGAGATCTTTAAAATCTTTATAGCCGCCAAGCAGTGGCGAAATCACTGCGCCGATTGGCCCTGGGTAAATAGAACCATATCCGTGGCCGCCAATATGGCGATATGCCGGACAAGTATTCATACAGGCCCCGCAGCGAATACAACGCAGCACATCCCGAAATTCAGAGGCCAGCACCTCAGAGCGCCCGTTGTCGACAATAACCAGATGAAACTCTTCAGGGCCATCAACGTGTCCGGCTTCGCGCGGCCCTGTCAGCCAGGTGTTGTATCCCGTCAAACGCGCGCCAACAGCACTGCGCGCCAGCATGGTAATCAATACATCAACCTCGGCAAAAGTGGGGGCAATACGCTCCATCCCCATTACCGCAATGTGCGTTTTAGGTAACGTGGTACACATCCGCGCATTGCCTTCATTGGTCACCAGGCATACCGAACCCGTCTCTGCCACCGCGAAATTACAGCCGGTAATACCGATTTCAGCACTGAGGAAATCTTCGCGGATTTTTTGCCGGATGAATAAGGTCATTGCTTCAGGCGTTTCCGGGCCGTCATAGCCCAGGCATTCATGTAGCACCCGGCGGATCTGGTGGCGATCTTTATGGATAGCCGGAACCACGACATGAGATGGCGGATCTTGATCCAACTGGAGAATATATTCACCCAAATCAGTTTCAATCACCTGAATGCCCGCATCCTGCAACACATGGTTGACACCAATCTCTTCGGTCACCATTGATTTGGACTTCACCACCTTCCGCGCGTTTTTACGTTGGGCAACCTGTAAAATATAGCGGGTAGCGTCTTCTTTGGTTTTTGCGAAATAGACGTGGCCGCCGTTTTGCGTCACTTTTTCTGAGAGCTGGTACAGATAAGCGTCAAGATTACTCAGAACATGATCACGAATCTGGGCGGCACGATCACGCCACTCCTCCCAGTGCCCTAATTCATCAACCATTTTTTGCCGATTTGCACCAATACGCTGCTGCGCGTTTGCCACCGCTTTGCGCATGATCGGATCTTCAATTTGCTGACGGATGCGTGTTTTAAATTCTGTATTACTGGTTTTGATCGACATCTTTATATCCTCAGCGACTCATCAGCACTTCAGCAATATGCATCACTTTGACTTTCTGCCCTTCCCGTTGTAACCGCCCACTAATGTTCAGCAGGCAACTCACGTCAGCACCAATGAGATACTCAGGACGAACCTCCATCAGATGTGAAACCTTTTCTTTCACCATCTCGCCGGATATTTCGGCCATTTTGACCGAGAATGTGCCGCCAAATCCGCAGCAGGTGTCCTGTTCGGCAAAGGGCAACAACTCCAGCCCGCGCACATTTTTCAGGAGCGTAAGTGGCTCATCCTTCACCCCCAACTTACGGGCCAGACTGCAAGACGGGTGATACACAGCCCTCCCTTGCAAGCTGGCTCCTACATCAACTACCCCTAATTTATTAACAATAAAAGAGGTGAGATCCTGCATACGCGCAGCGACCTTTTCGGCACGTAATGCCCATTCAGGCTCCTCAGCCAGATAGGTCGGGTAACTTTTTACGGCATAGGTGCAGGAACCGGCAGGAGAAATAATGGGATCGTCGTTTTCCTCCAGTGCGGCGATCAGATTTTTCATCCCTGGAATCGCTTCTTTGATATAACCACTATTGATCGCTGGCTGACCGCAGCATCCCTGTTTCTCCGGGAAATTGACGTGACAGCCGAGCTTTTCCAGTAGCAACACGGAGTCTCGTGCCATCCTTGATTTCAGTGCATCACCAATACAGGTAACAAAGAAATTTACATTCACAACCAATACTCCATTACTTCATTTCTGTTTATGCCCGATGGCAACCACCCCTTATGGGTTATCAATCATCAACAAAAATAGGGGCTCTTTTTTAATCAGGTAGCAAAATACAATTTCAAACTCATTTGTATGACAAAACAGATAATCCGTCATTCAATACCGGGATGCAATAACTAATTTTATTTCTTTCGGCACTGCTCACATTTTTATAATGACACACACTATCAACACGGGATCATGAATTTGATTTAAGAAGGCCATAAAGTTCATAACCATGAACTCTTATACCTATTTTGAGCTACTCATTTTGGGGCTGTGAAAATATACACTCATTGTTTTATACGTCGAGTAATCAACAATAAACATACAATCATCAACAGCCATAATTTTATTTTACTGAAGCGATTCAGTTTGCATTTTTTATTTTTACAATGAGATAGCCTTCTTCGGAAAAATATATAAACAAGGTCAAGCAATATAGTTGGAAATAGAAATGCACGGATATTTAATGTTTGCTATAGCACTCTCACCTTTGCTCCTTATGGTATTTCTGATTCTGAAACTGAAGATGCCTATCCATTATTCAGTTCTGATATCACTGGCATTCACTGCTGTTTTATCTGTCCTGTTCTGGGACATGCCAGTACAAAATCTTAAAGCCTCCGTGAGTTATGGCGCACTCAAAGGGTTATGGCCGATAGTGATTGTGATCCTCGGCGCGATATTCAGTTATAACGTGATGCAGGCAACCAAAGCGCTGGATATTCTCCGCGATATTCTCGCCAGTATTAGCGAAGATAAGCGTATCCAGGTACTCCTTATTTCGTGGTGTTTTGGTGGTTTTCTTGAAGCTGCCGCCGGTTACGGTACAGCGGTCGCAATCCCTATCGGTATCCTCATCGCGCTGGGATTCAACCCACTGAAAGCCGCAATTGCTTCACTGGTTGCTAATACCGTACCTACAGCGTTTGGGGCAGTGGGTATTCCAGTTTCGATTCTGGCCGAACAGGTTAACCTGTCGGTTTACACCTTAGGTGGCACAATTATTCTTCAATTGGCGATTTTTAATCTCCTGCTGCCCTTTGTCATTATTGGTATTATTGGCGGCGGTGTGAAAGCAATTCGCGGCGTATTCCTTATCACGCTGCTATGTGGCATTGCGACACTTGTTCCGCAGTATTTTGTTGCCATACATCTCGGTGCCGAATTACCCGCTTTTGCTGGCAGCCTGGTTAGCCTTTTCACTGTCGCAATTGCCAGCCGTTTACGCAAAAGAGACGTAGATCCCGAGTGGCGTATTGAAGCCAGCCATACCCGTGAAATGGCACCACGCTCAGTAAAGGTGCTGTTTCGGGTCGGCTCTATTTACCTGTTCATTTTTATCTTTATTCTGCTGTGCTCACCGTTATTCCCAACGATAAAGGCGGCAGCATCTCAGTTAGCTTCAGCACTGCATTTTTCACTGGTCGATGGTGGAACATTGGTGTTAAAAATCGAATGGCTCACGACGCCAGGAATGCTGATTATCTTTGCGACTATTCTCGGCGGTTTTATTCAGGGGGCTTCAGCACGCGGTATGCTGGAAGTTTTTGTCAAAACCGTGCTCCAACTTAAAAATTCTATTATTGCAATTATGGCTATTGTCGCTATGGCAACAGTTATGGATCTCAGCGGCATTATTTCTACGCTGGCACAGTCAATTGTCGACCTCACAGGAAGTTCATATGTCTTCCTCGCCCCGGTCATTGGTGCTCTGGGTACTTTCGTCACTGGTAGCGACACTAACTCGAATATTTTGTTTGGCAAACTGCAAACTATTGCAGCCAGTAAGTTACATATCGATCCCAACTGGCTGGCGGCGGCAAATACCTCCGGTGCAACGGGAGGAAAAATGATTTCGCCACAAAGTATCGCCATTGCCGTTTCAGCCACGAAAATGGAAGGACAGGCTAATCAAATAATGTCTGGCACCATGAAATATTGCTGTGCCTACATCGCGATACTTGGCTTAAAAGTTGGCCTCTTTTATTTCTGGTTTATGCGATAATATGCTTTTATATTTGTCAGAACACAAATAAAGGCTAAGTAACAGAAATCTTATCTCCAGAATGCCAGGATGTTCTTTATATCCTCCAGAACATCCTGCTGTTTTCCTCCACTACGCTAAGTATGACAGACTCTATTTTTATGCCCGGTAATCTTATTCATACTTAGCTTACAAGATAACCTCCTGAAGTTGTCTGACTCTTTCCCGATATTCTCCCGGAGTACAAGCAAACTCCCGGACAAAAGCCTTGTGAAAAGATGATTCACTGGCATAGCCTACCGACTCAGCAATCACCACAACAGGGAGCGTTTCCCGGGAAAACATCTGGGCCGCTATTTGTAGGCGTAACTTTGTTAATACAGCCAGTGGCGTAGTTCCGGAAACATCACGGAAAAGTTGGGCAAAACTTGCCCTGGACATGTGAGCGATGCTGGCCAGTGATTCGACGGTCCAGGCGTGTCCGGGCATTTCCAGCATTTGCTGGATCACCGCACCAAGACGCGGATGCAGTAGCAAACTGAGAATGTTTTTCTCTGTATTAGCCTGTGCAATCCATTCACGTACCGCGAGTGTAAATAGTGTCGCGCAGACCTGGCTACACAGTGCATCCGCTCCCGGCATTGCCGATCTGGATTCCTGTTGTAAAAAAGGAATCGCTTCCCTCAGCCAGTGAAATTCCACACTGTCGCTTTCCGGTGCCAAAACCAGCACTTCCGGCAAAGAGGTTAAAAAATAACGCGCCGAACGTTGCAGTCGAAGAGTGCCGCAGACAATACAGGTCGATTCATTTTCGACGTGACTCAGGCGATGCGCTGAATTGTGTGGTAACAGAACCACACTCCCAGAGCGTAACGTAAAGGTCTGCCCCGTCGGTATTTCCAGTTTCGCCGCACCTTGTGTTAGCGCATGCCAACGAATAACCGACAGTTCTCCTGCGCCATGTGGAAGCTGCCAGTCGCTTCCTAACTCGCAATTTTTATCGATCGTTCCTTGTGGAGCGTTAAGCATCAACAAACGGCTAAGGGCATCCATATCAGACTCCTGAGTAGTTATTGATTACAGATAGCAGCAATCTTATATAAGCATTAATCTAATATCATCAATTAGTTAATCATCATCGTCATATTGTGAGCCTGATTAAAAAACAACAAACACCAGACGATAAGACAAAATTTTAAGCGTTGTGAAGAAATATTATTTTTGCCTTTACGTCTATAGTCATTATGTCAAATGAATACGTTTCGACAGGAAATTATCATGAATAAATATCAGGCAGTTATTATTGGTTTTGGTAAGGCAGGAAAAACATTAGCCGTCACGCTGGCTAAAGCGGGTTGGCGTGTGGCCCTCATCGAACAATCGAACGCAATGTATGGCGGGACTTGTATTAATATCGGCTGCATCCCGACCAAGACGTTGGTTCATGATGCACAACAGCACGTAGATTTTGCCAGTGCCATGCAGCGTAAAGATGAGGTCGTCAGTTTATTACGCGATAAGAATTTCCATAATCTTGCAGATATGACCAATATCGACGTGATCGACGGACAAGCGGAGTTTATCGATAACCATATTCTGCGCATTCATCGACCTGAGGGAAATCTGGAGATTAGTGGCGAGAAAATTTTTATTAATACCGGTGCGCAAACCGTGATTCCGCCAATTCCCGGAATAACCACAACGCCTGGCGTCTATGACAGTACCGGATTACTGAATCTGAAGGAATTACCCGAGCATTTAGGTATTTTGGGCGGGGATATATTGGCGTTGAGTTCGCCTCTATGTTCGCCAATTTTGGCAGTAAGGTTACTATTTTCGAAGCCGCGCCTCTGTTTTTGCCTCGTGAGGATCGGGATATTGCTGATAATATCGCGACTATTTTACGCGAACAGGGCGTCGATATTATCCTCAATGCCCATGTGGAGCGAATCAGCCACGATGAAAATAAAGTGCAAGTGCATACCGGGCACGCCCAACTGGCGGTGAATGCATTGTTAATAGCTTCCGGCCGTCAACCGGCTACTGCTTCGTTAAAGCCAGGAAATGCCGGTGTCGCGGTAAACGAGCGCGGAGCAATTGTCGTTGACAAGCAATTACATACCACAGCGGACAATATTTGGGCGATGGGAGATGTTACCGGCGGGCTACAGTTTACCTATATTTCACTGGATGACTTCCGCATCGTGCGCGATGAGTTACTGGGAGAAGGCAAACGTAGCACAGACGATCGGAAAAATGTGCCTTATTCCGTATTCATGACTCCACCGCTGTCCCGGGTTGGTATAACGGAAGAGCAGGCCAGGGAAAGCGGCGCGGATATTCAGGTGGCAACATTACCTGTAACAGCAATTCCGCGCGCCAGAGTGATGAACGATACCCGTGGGGTATTAAAAGCGATTGTCGATAATAAAACCCAACGCATATTAGGGGCATCACTGCTGTGTGTTGATTCCCACGAGATGATCAATATAGTGAAAATGGTGATGGATGCCGGACAGCCTTATAGCGTATTACGCGATCAGATTTTTACTCACCCGTCGATGAGCGAATCGCTCAATGATCTATTTTCATTAGTCAAATAACCCAAAAATCAGACGCCAGGACAAATATTCTGGCGTCTCAGAGAAAAGCATTTTATTAGCTTTTGCTTATTCTATAACTTCTTAATCACTTCATTGATGGTATTTTATATGTTTAAAAAAACTGTTTTATTTGCAACGCTATTATCTGGCGTTATGGCTTTTTCCACCAATGCAGATGACAAAATAGTTCTGAAACATGTCAGCGTTTCGTCAATATCAGCCTCACCAACAGTTCTGGAGGATGCCATTGCTGATATCGCCAGAAAATACGATGCTTCATCATGGAAAGTCACCTCAATGCGAATTGATAATAACTCAACCGCAACGGCAGTATTGTATAAATAAGGATGTTTACAATGGAAAAATACCTGCACCTGTTAAGTCGGGGGGATAAAGTTGGCCTGACATTGATTCGACTGAGCATTGCGATTGTTTTTATGTGGATTGGGTTATTAAAGTTTGTCCCTTACGAGGCAGACAGCATTACACCATTCGTCGCGAACAGTCCGTTAATGTCGTTCTTCTATGAACATCCGGAAGACTACAAACAGTATCTGACTCACGAAGGCGAATACAAGCCAGAAGCCCGGGCATGGCAAATTACCAATAATACCTATGGTTTTTCCAATGGCCTTGGCGTCGTGGAGGTGATGATTGCGCTACTGGTTTTGGCTAACCCTATTAACCGGTGGTTGGGTTTATTGGGAGGACTGATGTCATTTGCCACACCTCTGGTAACACTCTCATTTTTAATCACCACACCTGAAGCCTGGGTGCCCGCACTGGGGGATGCTCATCATGGTTTTCCTTATTTATCCGGTGCCGGTCGTCTGGTGTTGAAGGATACCCTGATGCTGGCTGGCGCAGTCATGATAATGGCCGATTCAGCACGGGATATCCTCAACCAACGAAGTCATGAATCATGTTCAGATTTTAAAGTTTAAATTCTTATAATCAGAACAGAATTTGTTTCTCATTATTCAGGCGTCGGTCTTCTCTTTGTACAGGCGAGGCTGACGCTTTTTGATGCTCAATGTTTCTTTGTTGAGTATATAAACTTCCTGATATAAAGCATCGACATTATTCACATTAGCCTGTATTGGAAAATTCAGTACCTGTGTCCTTATTCCCAGCGACGAAGAGTGCGCGAATGCTCCCCAGCCTGCTGGAGAGCATCGGAGGTTAATTAAATATTCTTATCAAAGAAAACGTCTAATTTTTGCGTCGCCTGGTCAACGTATTCAGGCACCCAATAGGTCTCAATATGGGTAGCGCCATCGATCAGGAAGAGTTCTTTGTTTTTCGTACCTGTGGCTTTAGCGAATGCATCTTCAGTCATGTACAACGTATCCGCTTTTGTACCGGCAATCATCAGCAGTGGTTGATTGATGAGATCGATATGGTCTGTCACGTCAAAGCTCATCAGATCCAGCAAACTACTTGTGGTGTATTTAAACGTTGAATTTGGATGTGCGTGCGTTTTCCTGTAATACTCATAGCCCTGTCGGTACAAAGCAAATGGCAATTTAGCGATCTGTTCATCAGTCAGGTTGGCATCACCGGAGTAAAGCACTTCACCTCCGGCTGCTTCCTGAGCGCGTGCGTCAGAAGCCTGCTGGAGCCGCTGCTGGATAGTATCCAACTGTGAATTCTGAAAACCATTACGCCGCACAAGACCTGAATTAAACATGCTGATGGTGGCAATCGATTTGAAGCGTTTATCCGTCTCAGCGGCAACAAGTGAATAGCCGCCTCCTCCACAAATCCCCAGCAAGCCAATACGGGTGCTATCAACACCGGGATACTGACTGATGAAGTCAGCCATGCCGTGGATATCTTCAATACGATTTGCGGGCTTGTCTACGTTACGCGGCAGACCTCCGCTGGCCCCCTGATAAGCAGCATCGGCGGCGATGGTAATATATCCGTGTTCTGCCAGGCGTTGGGCATATAACCCGGCAACCTGCTCTTTTACGCCACCATTAGGGTGAGCCACCACGATTGCCGGATATTTTTTCGCAGGATCATAGTTAGCCGGTGTATACACATTTGCTGCAATTTGAATGCCATGGAGATCATATTTCACCGGATGGATATTGACCTTACCTGCGACATTCTCGGTGATAGCCCCGTCATAAACGAGAGTAAATGGGTTCTTTTTGTAATCTGCTGCATTGGCTGAGGTGATACCGACTACCGCCGTCATCAGCATTGCACTTAAAAGAGTCAATTTCATGGTTTCTCCCGATAAAAATGCGTGTTCATAAGGCAAGCGAGATGGAACATTCAGACACAGGGTAGAGAGAAAAAACTGTCAGCATCATGACCGCTAAATAACATTTTTGTCAGGAAACGCCCCTGACAATCGCGTTTTCTGTTGCCGGTGGTTGAAATGAGAGAACGCAGACCCTTTCCCTGACCTGATTTATGAATCAGGCTGATTAACCCTATCGGTAAAGCTCTCTCAAATGCACATAAATATGTTGCTATACTCAACCTGACTTAAGCGGTTGTGATATACCCCGTATAAAATAAGTCACTTATAACAGTTCAACAAATAAAATTCACAGCTTCCGGGTTAATAATTATTATATATACCATGACAAGGATATTAATATGGCGACACTTGAGCAACTTATCATTTTCTTTCTTCTTATTGGCGTTGGCGTTATAGCTCGTAAAGTGGGAGTCATTACACCAGGAAACACTCCCCAACTCACATCTCTTGTTTTTAACTTTGCGATGCCAGCCATTATAGTTTCCGGGATAACCACTGACCAACCACATATTTCCGGAAAAGAACTTTCCATCGTGCTTGCATCTGCATTTACTGCGCTTATTTTACTGATTATTTGCAGCCGTATACTGGCAAGAGTTTTACGATATGAAAGAGAATATCATGGTGTGGTTACTGTTATGACAACATTTACCAATATTTCCATGATGGGGATACCAATGATATATTCATTGTATGGCGCTGAAGCCATGATTTATATCACTGTGTTTTTACTCCCATATAACTTATTATTCTTTTCATATGGCTATTACTGCATGAAAGACCAGAGTGGAAATGCTGAAGCGCTTAGCTTGAGAAATATGTTAAACGTCATCAACCCAGGGATTATTGCCTGTATCCTTGCTTTGATTTTATATATTTCAAATATACACATTCCTTACGTCATTGCACAACCAATCAAAATGCTGGGCGCAATAACTGGCCCGGTTTCAATGCTACTGATTGGCTCATTCCTGTTAGACATCGAATGGAAATCTGTTTTTAAGGATGTAAAAGTATGGGTATTCACTTTTTTTAAAATGGTCATTATTCCGCTTGTCATTATATTAATAATGAAGTTATTCATTACAAATGGGCTATTACTGGGTGTCCTGCTGGCTGCGGTAGCGACGCCGGCTGGTGCCGGAACTCCCTTATTAGCTCAGATGTTAAATAAAAAAGTTTATCCGTTAGCTCTTAAAGGTGCAACGTTAACCACACTGGTGTCACTTATTACGATGCCTCTCGTAGCAATGATGACAGGTATTGGATAATACCTTGAGCACTATTTGAAGCCATAATAAAATATCAGAGATAATATATGAGCCATAAAACTTCCTTCAAAAAAACGATCGGTAATGTTTTGTTGTCCGGACTGATATTTTCTGTTTCTGGTTGCGCAATGCACAACATTCAGAGCCAAAGTGCAGAACCGCATATTGTATTACAAACCCAGGGAAGCTTTACTGTAGGTGGTACAACGGTAAAACATTCAGGCACATTTTCAGAACAAAATTTTCTGTCTCCTGATGGTCAGACAGCTTATGGCGATCATGCTTACGTCTTCTACCAAATTCCGGTAAATACACATAAATATCCTCTGGTCTTCCAGCATGGCGGGGCACAAACCAAAAGAACATGGGAAAGTACACCAGATGGACGCGATGGATTCCAGAATATTTTCCTGAAAAAAAACTATAGTGTTTATCTCGTTGACCAACCCCGTATGGGTGAAGCCGGTTTATCAACCAAAGATGATACGGGTAAAAATCCCTGGGCGGGCAATCCTATGTATGCCGACAAGACATTTTTTCTGTTGTCCCGTGTTGGCAATGAACAGGGCGTATTTAAAAATTCGCAGTTTCCTGACAATCCTGAAAGTATTGAAGCATTCCAGCGTTCCTGGAATCCCTACTCAGGAGAACTTGATAATGAGCTGAATGCGAAAACACTTGCTCAGTTATTTGAAAAAATTGGCCAGGGTATTTTAATCACTCACTCGATGGGCGGCACTATTGGCTGGAGAACCCCCTTTTATACCGACAATGTAAAAGCTATTGTTGCTTATGAGCCAGGTGGAACACCATTTATCTTCCCGGAAAATGAGATGCCATCCCCGGTGAAAACAACATTTGCCCCCTTGAGCGCTTCCGCGATGGGAGTTCCCATGAACGTAGTTTCTCAACTCACGCGGATCCCAATCGTTATTTATTATGGCGATTTTATTGCTGAAAAACCGGATACGGCCGTTGGCCCGGATAAATGGAGAAGTGAATATGAAATGGCAAAGCAATTTGTTATGGCCATCAACCGTCACGGTGGAGATGCTACCCTTGTCCATCTCCCTGATATTGGCATCAAAGGCAATTCTCATTTCCTGATGGCGGAAAAGAATAATCAGGAGATTGCCGGGATAATGGCATCGTGGTTACACGATAAAGGACTCGATAAATAAACCAGTGCCCTAAAATCATTAATGGAGCGGGATAAATATTATGCGCCTTTTACTTATAGAAGATGAAGAGAAAACCTCGACATATATCAGCCGTGCATTAAAAGAATCAGGGTTCATCGTTGATATTTCTGCCAATGGCGCTGAAGGGCTTCATTATGCGCTGGAATTAGACTACGACGCGATAATTCTTGATGTGATGCTACCCGGAATGGATGGTTATCAGGTGCTGGAAGGCGTCCGGACCAGGAAACAGACCCCCGTGCTGATGCTGTCAGCACGGGGATCGGTCGACGAACGCGTCAAAGGGCTGCGTCTGGGAGCAGATGATTATCTCCCTAAGCCCTTTTCACTCATTGAATTGGTGGCGCGTATTCAGGCGTTGGTGCGTCGCCGCCCTACGGATGGCGCAGACATCACTCAGCTTCATATTCAGGATCTGCATCTCGACTTACTGGCGCGCAGGGTATTTCGCGGAGGAACGAGACTGGAACTAACCGCGAAAGAGTTTTCCCTGTTGAGTTTGCTCGCTCGCCATCAAGGGGAGATCCTGTCAAAGATGATGATTGCCGAACAAGTCTGGGACATGAATTTTGATAGTGATGCCAATGTGGTTGAAGTCGCTATTAAACGTTTACGCGCCAAAGTTGATGCCCCATTCGACGTTAAGTTGCTTCATACCGTTCGCGGCATGGGGTATGTCCTCGAAGTCCGGCCTGAGTAAATAAAGGGGATAAGCATGCTCAAGCGTTCCATCTCTGTCCACCTGGCGCTGATGTTTGCCTTATCCGCGCTGCTGATTGTTTCCGTTATTGGCATCCTGCTCAGAAGCTCTTTGCATGATTCCTTACAAAAACAGATGCACAACGAACTGTTGTTCAGGGAATCATTGATGAGTCCGTGGATCACCGCTCGAACCTCAGCCGACGGTTGGTCCACGCTTGCCAATAAATTCACCGTATTAGCCAATTCCGAAGGTGAGCGCGTGCGCTACTGGATAGTCAGCGATAACCCGCGTTTCAGCGTGGGAGGAACACCGCCAGTGGGAGTTCAGTGGTCTTCTTTGCGGGAGGGATTTAATAAAGTACCCGGCGCATCAGAGGGCGCATGCTCGCTGTTTCTGTTAGTGAAAACGATTCCGGCAAATGGTGAAAGACCTGAGTTACGTTATGTGGTCGCCATTGACTCCACGCCGTACATGGGCACGCTCAATGCCTTTACGCGGACACTGTTGATCATTACTGCTCTGGGCGTAGCGATCGTCGCCCTGCTGGGCTACGTTGTTTCAAAGATTGGCCTGCGTCCGGTGGGAATGCTCAGTAAGCAGGCGCAACATCTCGCACCAGGGGATCATAGTCAGCGACTGGATGCCAGAGCCTTGCCCGAAGAGTTGCAGCAACTGGCCTCATCATTTAATGGCGTGCTGGAGCGCCAGGAAATCGCCTGGCGGCAACTTGAAAGTTTTAATGCTGATGTTGCTCATGAACTTCGCACGCCGCTGACTAACCTGATTGGCCAAACGCAACTGGGGCTATCACGCCGACGATCTTATGAAGAACTGGAAGAATTATTGGGCTCGAATCTGGAAGAGCTTGAACGTATGACGTCTATTGTCAATGACATGCTGTTCCTGTCTCATGCCCACGCGGGGGAACATGCGTCTCAGCTTAAACAAGTCTCCTTGCGAGAAGAAACCCTTAAGACAGCAGAATATGTCGAGCCTTCTTTTACAGAAAAACAGCTTTCGCTGGATGTTGAAGGCGATGTCACTGCGCTTATCGATCGGCGGCTGTTCCACCGCTCACTGGCCAATTTACTGGAAAATAGCGCAAGACATTCCCCCTCCAATAGCACGATTACCGTGCGGTTAAGCGAAAGAGATAATCAGGCCTGTGTTGAAGTTTCCAATCCGGGCGATCCGATAGCACCTGAGCACTTACACCGGCTTTTTGAGCGGTTTTATCGCATCGACACCTCCCGGGCAAGAAGTGATGCCCATCATGGGTTGGGTCTGTCGATTGTGCGCGCCGTCGCTATTATGCACCGGGGAGATGCCTTTGCCCGTAGTGAAGGTGGCATCAATACATTTGGCCTCACCTTTGCGATGCAAGCAAATAAAACAGCGGGCAATTCGCCTTCAGGCACTGAGTCTGGTGCAGCGTTAACTGACAAAATTGTCAGGGAGGCGTCAGCCTGACGACATGTCACGCTGATTAGAATCATTGCATCCCCTCCATCATCGTAGATAAGGACGCTTTGCATGATCAGACAGTTACGTTATCTCGGGTTACTACTGCCACTCTTCACCGCTTCATCCTGGGCAGTGGAGCAAAATTCCGCTGTCCATATTGCTCCCGCCGGAAGCCAGAATGCGGTGTACAGATCAGCGGAGAACTTTACCGGTCGTGTCCGGGTTGATCCGCTGTTCAACGCAGACAACGACATCCGTGTTTCCGCGGCTTATGTCACCTTTGAACCAGGCGCTCGCTCCGCCTGGCATACTCATCCGGCTGGTCAGCGGCTGATTGTGACCGCTGGTGTTGGGCTCACCCAACAAGAAGGCCAGCCGGTACAGGTGATCCGTGCTGGCGATGTTGTCTCTTGCCCGGCGGGCGTCAAACACTGGCATGGTGCAGCCCCCGGTAGCGCGATGACACATCTGGCAATAACCGGCGTGGTGGATGGCAAAAGCGTTAACTGGAAGGAGTTAGTGACAGATGAACAATACCACGCCCATTAAGATATTAACGGCAGCGGTACTGCTAACCTTTGGTTTTGCGCTTACCGCAAATGCTGCGCTCATCAATAAAGGAGCTACCAAAATGAATCATGAATACACGGTTTCAGATACGCTTTCAGCTCGCCAGCAGGCCATCCCGTTGATTGCCGCCTCAATGGCCAGCAGTCAGATGGATAAGCTGAATGCAGCACTTAATCAGGGACTTGATGCAGGACTCACGATAAACGAAGCTAAAGAAATTCTCATCCAGCTCTATGCCTATACCGGATTCCCCCGCAGCCTGAATGCTCTGAATGAGCTGATGAAAGTCGTCGAAGCACGTAAACAACGTGGCATCGAAGACATTGAAGGTAAAGAGCCAATCGCCCCGGTTCCCGTCGGGGATGAGCTTCGCCGTGTCGGTATCGCAAACCAGACTAAAATCGCAGGAGCGCCTGTCCAGGGGCCACTGTTTGATTTTGCGCCCACGATAAATCAATTCCTGCAAACGCATCTGTTCGGGGACATTTTCGCCCGCGATAACCTCGACTGGCAAAGCCGTGAACTGGCAACAGTTGGCGCATTAGCAGCCACGCCAGGCGTTGAAGCCCAATTGTTGTCACATACGCGAGCAAGCATGAGAGTTGGCCTGACAGCAGCGCAGTTACGGCAGTTGGCACAGGTTCTGCGTGAACATGGTGACCATGATGCGGCCACAAGAGCTGAAGAGGCACTGCAAAAAGCGATTGAAAGCAAATAGAGAAGGTCGCCATGCAGACTGGCCCCCTGATCAGAGAACATATGTGATTCATCATCCGCATTCATGAATCTGCCAAATAAAGGCAATCAAGGGGGCAAAATAATTAACGCTGGTAACTCAGATATGATTGAACGGCAACCATAACAGAGGATGTAATCTTGAAAACTGTCTTAAAAACGCTGGCTATCTGCATGATGGCAGGAGGTCTGGCGGCGCAGTCGGTCTCTGCCGAACCATTGGTCATTCAGGAACAAGGAAGCTTTTCTGCCGGGGGCACCATCATCACCGCGCCAGGAACATTTGATGCGAAAAAGCCGCTGGACTCGGCGGGGCAAACTTATCATGGCGATCATGCGTCAGTGTTCTACCAAATCCCGGAGAATCCGCATAAATATCCCATCGTTATGCTACACGGCGCAGGTCAATCTTCCCGTACCTGGGAAAGTACGCCGGATGGTCGTGAAGGATTCCAGAACATATTCCTGCGTCGCGGATTCTCCACGTATATTGTCGATCAGCCGCGTCGGGGTGATGCCGGACGTACCACTGTAGAAAGTACGGTTACACCAAAACCCGATGAGCAGATGTGGTTTAACCAGTTCCGTGTTGGCGTGTGGCCAGCGTATTTTAAAGGCGTCCAGTTTTCCCACGACAAAGAGGCACTGAATCAGTATTTCCGCCAGATGACCCCGAATACAGGGCCGTTTGATGTCAATGTCATCTCTGATGCGATGTCTGCCGTAGTAGATAAATCAGGTCCGGCAATCCTCTTCACTCACTCTCAGGGTGGTGGTCCAGGCTGGTATACCGCGATAAAAAACAACAAGGTAAAAGCCATTGTCGCCTTCGAGCCAGGAAGTGGCTTTGTGTTCCCGGAAAAAGAACTCCCACCCCCTATGCCAAGTGCGTTCGACACGCTGAAGGGTGAACCAGTGCCAATGGAGCAGTTTATGGCGCTGACTAAAATCCCGATTCTGATTATTTACGGCGATAACATACCGGATAAGCCTGTAGCCATGCCCGCGCAGGACAGTTGGCGAGTACGCCTGGCAATGGCGCGTACGTGGCGTGACGTGGTTAACAAGCATGGTGGGGATGTGACGGTGACGCATCTGCCTGAAGTAGGGATAAAAGGTAATACCCACTTCCCGTTCTCTGACCTGAATAATGTGCAAATCGCTGATTTGGTCAGTAAATTCATTCATGACAAAAAACTTGATTAATTAAGCAAAGGGGGCTGACTCGCGCTCCCTTTATGTTGGGACTTCCCATATTCCGTCACATCAGGATACAAACTGATACTCTTTCCTTTCCGCAATGAGAGGCACGAAAGAATCTTCATGATTTGATGGCATTCATCGTTGTGGCGCGTAAAAGGAGTTTCACCAGAGCAGCGGTTCAATTTTGTGATTTATTGGTAAATATAAAGAATCGCTGCTCTGAATTACTCCGTTACTCAGCCATTCAGTGAAGCCATGTCAATGACAAAACGATGCGCCATATCCCCTTTTGCAAGGCGGGCAAAAGCATCGTTTATCTGATCAATATTGATCATTTCACATTCGGGATAGACATTATGCTTCGCGCAGAAATCCAGCACTTCCTGTGTTTCTGCAATACCACCGATGAGTGAACCTGCAACACGGCGACGCCCCATAATCAGAGGGATCGTTGAAGGTTCTTCCACAGGACCAACCTGGCCAACAATAACTAATGAACCATCAATATCTAGTAATGGGGTGTAGATATTCAGGTCGTGTTTAACGGGAACTGTATCGATAATCAAATCGAATGCGCAGGCTGAGCTTTGTAATGCCTCGGGGTCTGAAGACGGGAGAATGCCTTTTGCACCGAGCGATTTTGCCTCATCCTCTTTGCTTTTCGTCCGGCTAATCACAGTAACGTCAGCCCCCATCGCAACGGCCAGTTTTACCGCCATATGGCCTAATCCGCCTAACCCAATAACACCAACACGGCTGCCAGGGCCAACATTCCAGGTACGTAATGGTGAGAACGTGGTGATACCTGCACAGAGAATCGGCGCGGTTTTCGCTAAGTCCATATTTTCAGGGATCCGCAGGACAAATTCCTCACGTACCACAATATGTTTGGAGTAGCCTCCCTGAGTGATTTCGCCGCTAATCCGATCCTTAGCACCATAAGTTGGCGTCATCCCGTGGCGGCAATACTGCTCTTCGCCCTGCTCACACTGGTCGCAGTGCATACAGCTATCGACCATACAGCCAACGGCAACATGATCACCTACCTGATATTTTTTAACCCCCTGCCCCACTGATCTCACGACACCAACAATTTCGTGCCCCGGAATTAACGGATAAGGTTGAGGCCCCCAGTCGCCATTAACTGTATGTAAATCTGAGTGACAAACGCCACAATAAAGAATTTCAATGGCAATATCATTGTCACGTAACTCACGACGTTTAAAATGATAAGGAACCAGCTTTGCGTCGGCAGAGAGTGCAGCATAACCAATAGTTTTCATAACGTGCCTCTTCATTGTGAAATGATTAATAATTTAAGGATCATATCCTTAAAGCACTGGCTAAAAGCCATATTGTCTGAATGTGACTACTTTATAAAATAAAGCCTGTACGCTCAGATAAAACATCCTCATCCAAATGATATAGCTCAACAAATACTAAAATCAGTCATGTATTTTTACGCCAAGACAACCACGAACAAACTCAGGATTAAAATGTTTTACGGATTCGCCAACATAGCCTAAATCGAGTGAACTAATTTGTTCCATTTCTTCATCTGTCAGGGAAAAATCCCAGATGGCGAAATTTTCCTCAATACGGTGTTGATGAGTCGATTTCGGTATAACAACTACGCCTCGTTGAATATTCCAGCGCAGGATTACCTGAGAAATCGATTTCTGGTGAGTATTTGCAATACTCTGAAGCATTTTGTTTTCAAATGGCTTATGTCTTCCACCGCCTAATGGAGCCCAGGCTTCAGGCTGCACATTATAGTACTTCATCGTTGCCAGCGCCTCAGGTTGAGCAAAATAGGGATGCAGTTCCACCTGGTTTACCATTGGTTTTACTCTGACAGTTTCACAAAAATTTGCTAATACATGAGGATAGAAGTTGGAAACACCAATCGCTTTCAGTTTCCCCTCATCATAAGCCTCTTCCAGGGCGCGCCACGCACTGAAATAATCGCGCATTGCCTGGTGCAATAAATAGAGATCAAAGTATTCAAGGCCCGATTTTTTTAACGATGCTTCAATTCCTGCTTTTGCTGTATCGCGATCGACCATGTCCTGTACCCAAAGTTTTGAGGTAATAAATAATTCCTCTCGGGTACAAAGACCTTCCGAAATGGCCTCACGAACCGCTTCACCGACAGCATCTTCATTACCGTATACCGCCGCAGTATCGATAAGACGATAACCTGTCCGGATAGCACTCAACACCGACTGTTTACACTCTTCTTTATCGGTAACCTGAAAAACCCCAAAACCGACCATCGGCATTTTAAGATTGTTGCTTAATACAGAAAATTCCACGGTAAGCACCTCCATCACGTATGGATCATTATTCTAAGTTAAAATACAACTCCCGATTAGTATGCAAATTGTGATTTCACTTATGCAGATAATTCATTAATAAAATAGACCCACCTGGTTACGAGGCCACTCAAATCTGCATTCTGGCGGATTAATGAATTTTGTTCATAGCCCCTGACAAATCCTTCCGTCTAATCTCATCACTCCCTTTACGTTATGCTTCCCGTGAACAATAACGGGAGGTAACACCATGCAAACTGTAAAACTGAACAACGGTATTGAAATGCCCTTGCTGGGTTTTGGTGTATTTCAGATGACAGATGCCGCCGAATGCGAAAGAGCGGTTATTGACGCTATTGACACCGGTTATCGCCTGATTGATACCGCCGCTTCATATCAGAATGAAACCCAGGTTGGGAATGCGCTAAAACAAAGTGGTATTGCGCGTAACGAACTCTTTGTCACCACTAAACTCTGGTTGCAGGATACGAATTACGAAGGTGCCAAAGCCCAGTTCGAACGCTCACTGAATCGACTGCAACTTGATTACGTTGACCTGTATTTGATTCACCAGCCATACGGCGATGTCCACGGTGCCTGGCGCGCCATGGAAGAACTGCAACAGGCAGGCAAGATCCGCGCTATTGGCGTCAGTAACTTCCACCCTGACCGACTGGCTGACCTTATCGCCTTTAATAAAGTCGTTCCGGCGGTGAACCAGATT
Source organism: Escherichia sp. TW09308 (assembly GCF_000208565.1). Classification (NCBI taxonomy): domain Bacteria; kingdom Pseudomonadati; phylum Pseudomonadota; class Gammaproteobacteria; order Enterobacterales; family Enterobacteriaceae; genus Escherichia; species Escherichia sp. TW09308. Next base: position 1,443,691 of record NZ_AEME01000001.1, read on the forward strand.
GAAGTTAACCCCTTCAACCAGCAATTACAGGCCGTTCCGTGGATGCAAAGTCGTGGTATTCAGCCAGAAGCCTGGGCACCGTTTGCGGAAGGTAAAAATGGTCTGTTCCAGCATCCTGTATTGGCGGCAATAGGCAAGAAATACGGCAAAAGCGTGGGTCAGGTTGTTTTGCGCTGGATCTACCAACGAGGCATCGTTTCGCTGGCGAAATCAGTACGAAAAGAACGCATGGAAGAAAACATTAACATTCTTGATTTTGAACTCAGTCCTGAAGATATGCTGCAGATTACTGCCCTTGATACTGCAACCAGCGCGTTCTTCTCTCACCGCGATCCCGCAATGGTGGAATGGCTGACTGGCCGCAAACTTGATGTTTAAGCCGCGATAAAAGAGGTATTCATTCAATGCAAAAACGTTATCTGGGTAAATCCGGACTCGAAGTCTCCGCCCTTGGACTCGGTTGCATGGGCTTGAGCTACGGCTACGGTCCGGCAACAAATACCCGTCAGGCTATCGAACTCATTCGCGCTGCCGTTGAACGTGGCGTTACCTTCTTCGATACCGCCGAAGTGTATGGTCCGTATCTGAATGAAGAAGTTGTTGGCGAAGCCTTAAAACCGTTTCGTGACCGCGTGGTGATTGCCACTAAATTTGGCTTTACCTTCGGTGATGATAATAAGCAGCAGATTTTAAACAGCCGCCCGGAACATATCCGTGAAGCCGTTGAAGGATCATTACGCCGTCTGAAGACAGATGTTATTGACCTGTTGTATCAACACCGTGTCGATCCAGATGTCCCGATTGAAGACGTTGCTGGAACGGTGAAAGACCTTATCGCAGAAGGTAAAGTCAAACATTTCGGTCTGTCCGAAGCGGGTGCGCAAACCATTCGTCGTGCACATGCAGTACAACCTGTCACCGCCCTGCAAAGCGAATACTCCATGTGGTGGCGTGAGCCTGAGCAGGAAATTCTGCCGTTGCTGGAGGAGCTGGGAATTGGTTTTGTGCCATTCAGCCCATTAGGTAAAGGTTTTCTGACGGGGTCAATTAAACCAGGGACAACTTTTAGTAAGGATGATTACCGCAGCACCGTACCGCGTTTCGCTGCACAAGCCATTGAAGCCAATGAAAAACTGGTCACGTTGTTGGGTGAGCTGGCTGCAGAGAAAGGGGTAACGTCTGCCCAAATTGCACTGGCCTGGCTGTTAGCACAAAAACCGTGGATTGTTCCCATCCCGGGCACCACTAAACTGCACCGGCTGGAAGAAAACCTGGGCGCTGTCGACATTATTCTGTCGCAGAAAGATACACAGCAGATAACCCAGGCACTGGAAACAATTAAAATCGTCGGTGAACGTTACTCGCCTGAGCACCAGGCACGCGTAGGTCGTTGATGCCCAAACGGGTCCACAGCAAAATGCGGACCCGTTATTCCGAGTAGCGAAGTGCATCGATCAACAGCGCAAAAGCAGGCGGGTGCTGCTTACGGCTGGGATAGTAAAGATAATATCCAGGGAAAGAAGGACACCACTCCTGTAAAACCTGAATAAGTTCGCCTGACTTTACATAATCCTGAACCGAGTTTTCGGGAACACAGGCGATACCAAATCCTGATAATGCTGCATCAATTCTTTCTGGCAGCAGATTAAACGTCAGTTGCCCATCAACTCTGACCCGTAACGGTTTGCCTTCTCGCTCAAACTCCCAGTGATAAATTCCACCGGCAGTTGGCAAACGCATATTGATACACTGATGATTTTGTAGATCGTGAGGCGTTTCTGGTAAGGAATTAGCCGCAAAATACGCCGGTGCTCCCACCACGGCCATCCGCATATCCGGTCCAATCTTCACGGCAATCATATCTTTATCCACACTTTCACCCAGACGGATCCCGGCATCAAAGCGGCCTTCAACAATATCGACAAAACCGTTATCTACCACCAGTTCAACATTGATTTCGGGATACTCCCTGAGGAACGGTTTTAGCTTCGGCCAGACCAGACTACGCGCAGCATGTTCCCCGGCAGATAAACGAATATTCCCGGAGGGCGTGCCGTTCAGTTGAATAAGTGATTCCAGCTCCTGTTCAAGCTCGTCAATACGAGGCTCAAGACAGGCAATTATTCTCTCCCCTGCTTCCGTGGGAGCCACGCTGCGGGTAGTTCGGGTTAAGAGGCGGATATTTAGCCTTTCCTCCAGCGCCTTTATCGCATGGCTGAGAGCAGACTGAGAAACACCGAGTTTGCCCGCGGCTTTGGTAAAACTTCGCTCCCTTGCCACCACAAGAAATATTTGCAATTCGTTGAAGTTTTCTTTGAGCATTGGCGATTTCCTTGTAGAAGCATTCCCTTCAAAACGCACTCATGAAGGGTGTTCATAGACACAATCATTTTAGCCCCATTATTGACAATAATGATAATTGATATTCTGGCTGTATCGAAAATAAGGCTGAATTATCAGAAGGTTTATCATGAAAATACTCGTTGCAGGAGCGACAGGAAGCATTGGCATTCATGTTGTGAATACTGCTATTGCAATGGGCCATCAGCCCGTGGCTCTGGTCAGGAATCGGCGGAAAATCAAATTACTCCCTCGTGGAACAGATATTTTCTATGGCGATGTTTCAATACCTGAAACACTCACCGATTTACCGAAAGATATTGATGCCATCATTTTTACACTTGGCTCCGATGGTCAGGGACGTATTGGTGCCAGAGCGATAGATTACGGCGGTGTACGTAACATTTTGCGAAGATTCATGGCTACACCTGTTCGCATCGCCCTGATGACAACAATTGGCGTTACTGAGCGCCTCAGTAGCTGGAATCAACGTACTGAAGTTCATGACTGGAAAAGACGAGCTGAACGCCTGGTCAGAGCCAGTGGGCATACCTACACTATCGTCAGACCCGGCTGGTTTGATTACAACAATGATGATGAGCACAGAATCGTTATGCTTCAGGGGGATAGACGCCATGCGGGAACACCGGAAGATGGTGTTATCTCCCGGGAACAAATCGCCCAGGTTCTGGTAACTGCTCTGAGCAACGATGCAGCAAAAAATAAAACGTTCGAACTGGTCGCAGAGCGAGGAGAAGCACAGCAGGATCTCACCCCTCTGTTTGCAGAGTTGCAAAGTGATAATCCACAAAAAAATGATGGGGTTTTCGATATAAACAATATGCCCCTTACTGAAGAACCGGAATGCATTATTAACGACCTGAATCTGTATTCAAAAAATTCAAAAATCTGACAACGTTGTCATATGACAGTCAGTCTTATGACAGTTTAGAACTGTATATTTACATATCAAGAAGGAGGAGGCTCCTCCTGATATTCGTCAACTTCCAAATATATCGTTCAAAACAGGTATCAGATATGAAAGCACTACTAATTACTGCATTATTCATGGGATTCATTTCGGTAAATACCGCATCTGCTGCTGAGGAGATTCGTCATGCAGATGGCAAAGAAAAGATTGGTGTAGTTTCAGTCAGTAATGCCCTGACGCTTGATGAGGTATCAAATGCGCTTTCTCGTAAAGCTGATGAGCAAGGAGCAACGTCGTTCAAAATCCTGTCTACGACTGGGAATAACAAACTGCATGGTGTTGCTGAAATCTATAAGTAAATAGTAACTGACTGTTTATCATGAGCATCGATTCCATGACTTGCCCTTACGGCGAAAATACAGCCTCTGCGGGCTGTAAATACGGTGCTCTCTAAATGTGAATAGCACAATTACGCGGGGATCTTACAAGAAGAGCAGAGTAATCCTCAGGGCCAATTTCAGGTGTCGAATATGGATCACTTTTGTGCGATTAGTAATAATTGATGTAATACATCTTTTCAAATTTGTGATACACCTCAAAAAATTGGTTGACCAAACTCGCTATCTATATACAAGGCGCTTATGAGGTGCGCTCTTTTTAAAGCGAGGAAATACCAATGAAAGAGAATAAGATACAGGAAATCAGTAATAAACTGATTAATATTGTTGTTTTTGTTGCAATTGTAGAATATGCCTATTTATTCCTCCACTTCTATTAATTACATCAAAAAACAATTCCCTTAGGTGATATTTAATATATGTATCTTCTACCTCCTTCATAATAACTATGCCTGTGGGAGAGGTATTTGTACTGTTTCAAAGGGAAGCTTAAAAAAACCGTATTTGTGCCGCACTGAAAGAGATTGCGCATTGAGTCAGCATTTTAGTTACCCAATGCGCATGTTGGTTCACTAAATTGCTACTTTGGCTGTGTGATAAATAATCAGCCGGTAAAGCAGAGCTTACCCACATTCTCAAATGCTTTCATACTGCTCCGCGGGTCGTGTCGTAAATCAGCAGTTCGGCTGCTGAATAGTGCCGTTACCAACGATAGCCAACAACATCTCTCACTTCCGGCACGTTCGGTTAGCTGCAGGAATCCCGCATATCCAGGTGGTCATAGGATTTTGTTGAAATTATCTGGACGAGAATGTATCTTTATTGTTATGTTATAACGTAACAGGAAGAAGTAATGAAACAAAATATCCATCCTGAATATCGTACCGTGGTGTTCCACGACACCAGTGCTGATGAGTACTTTAAAATTGGCTCCACTATCAAAACAGACCGTGAGATTGAACTGGATGGCGTAACGTATCCGTATGTAACGATTGATGTCTCTTCAAAATCACACCCGTTCTATACCGGGAAACTGAGATCCGTTTCATCAGAAGGAAATGTGGCGCGATTTACCCAGCGTTTTGGTCGTTTTGTTAGCACGAAAAAGGGGGCATGATGAAAGTCCTTAACTCTCTGCGCACAGCAAAAGAACGCCACCCAGACTGTCAGATTGTGAAGCGAAAAGGACGGCTATATGTTATTTGTAAATCTAATCCCCGTTTTAAGGCTGTTCAGGGGCGCAAGAAAAAGCGTTAACTCTGAGTTCGAAGGTTCAACAATACTTGTCTGGCTGGTCGCATAATCATGCTTGATTAATGCTGGTGTATTCAGTACGCCAGCATTAACTCACCTACTGCTGACGCTGTGTATTAGCTGCATCAATCGCTTTTTGATACCACTTTTCAGCCAGTTGGGGATTTTTCTCGACGCCCAATCCTAGTGAATAAATATCACCTAAAGCCACAAAACTGGGGGCAGTGATATGATCCATTCTGTTGATATGTTTAAGATAAAGGTTTATCGCTTTTTGGTAATCGCGTTCTACACCATAACCTTGCTCATAAAGTTTCGCCAGACGATACTGCGCCGTAATATCATTATGTTTATCGCCGTTCTTATAATATTCCGCTGCTTTTTTATAGTCCTGAGAAACGCCTAATCCTCTTTCATAAATAATCCCAAGATAACGTGCAGCTTTCATTTCTCCCGCTAAGTCAGCTTGCTCAAAAAGGCTTAAGGCTTTGGCATAATCAAACGGTACGCCATACCCATTAAGATATAAAACCCCTAAATCCAGTTTCGCTCGGGGATTTCCGCTGGCTGCTGATTTCGTCAACCATTTAAAAGACTGAGCGTAATTCACCGTTTGATTGTAGTTTCCATTTAGGTATGCTTCCCCCAATCTGGCTTGTGCTTCTGCATCTCCTTGAGCAGAGCGTGTAAGTATTTCGTCAAAATTCATTTTTGATGCCGTATCTGCATATACAGATGCAGAAAAAAATAGAATTACAAATAATAATGTCTTCATTCTGTCTCTCGGCAAAAATGACTGCCAACACGTTACCTGATGACAGTCTGGTCTATTTTTTATTGTTTACGTTGGTTAAATAACCATTCGCGAATAGGTTCTATGCTGTAAGCAATACGCCATGTGTTACGATGCCCACTTGCCCCTTCTCGCGAAGAGTATTCATCAAATACACTGTCTTTTATAAAAACGGTATAACGGATATTAGTTTGTTCTTCAAACAAAGTGTCGGCAGCAAATCGATATTGCTCAGGCTCCCACTGGCCATTCCATGCCGCGCGAGAAACCTTTCCGCCAAATTGCTCAAGACGTTCAGTAATCGCGTTGAAGCTGGGAAAAGCTCCTGAATCATCCTCTGAGGCCATAAACCATAATTTGTTTTTAGCTATTGGAGCAACCTGTTCCGCATCCCACTTTCCTGCAACCAGGTAACTTGCTGTGAAAAAATCAGGATATTTAATATTCATGGCGATGGCCAGCATACATCCCCCTGACTGACCAGTAACATAAATACGCTCAGGATCTATTTTATATTCTTTTACCAAATACTGAACAAGATTTATTGTTGTATCAAGCAATGTTGAGGTACGCCAGTCATCATCAGCAATGATTTCATTATATTGAGGAGCTAAAACATAACAGGGGCGTTTCATTTGCTCTTCAGGTTCTGCCCAAATTACTGCGCCTAACCCCTGAAACAGAGTCGTTGTAACTTGTGCACTGGTAGCCCCTGCATCATGCATAAAAAGAACCAGTGGTAATGGTTTATTTTGTTCTTCAGGAATAAAGAAATTATATTTTAGTATTTTCCCGCTTTCTTTATCTTTATATTCATCTTGTCTAAAACTATCCACTACCAGGTTTGAAACGGCGTTAGTTTCCAGTGTGGTATTTTGTGTGACGACAACAGCAGAAGCATCTTTATATTTAATTGTTTGGTTCAGTTTTTCTCCTGCAACCCAGGTAGGTTTACCTTGCCCTTGTTTGGGCGCTGCTTTTTGTATTGTTGGGTCCGTTATAGTTTCTTGCCATTCATTTTGTGGTTTGCTGTGTTCCAGTTCAAGTATCGCGTACTTACCTGATTTTGCTTCAACCAAAGCTGTTGACTGGCTGACAAATGTTTTATTGATGTGATAATTTTTTACACTAAACTCTATTGTTGAAAGTTCTTCCTTGTTTATAGGTTTTTCAAATTCTACAGCGATCGCAATAAGTCGAACTCCGTCACCAAAAACTTGTGTAATAGCTGTAGCATTTATTGCTTTGTTATTTGTGTTTGCAAATACAATGCGAGGCATTGAAACAATTAAAGCACCCGCAACACTTTTAATTAAAAACTCTCTGCGCGTCGGCATAAATGCCCCTTTACTTCTGATAAAAAGTAGATGAGTATCAGTATGAACAAGGACTATGATTTTTCAACTTTATCATTCGCACTTATATTTAACTTATCTTCAGTGCTAACTCTGTACCTCGTTTTATCGGTAATGTTATAGAAATAAAACCATTCTGTGGATCACGAACATAAGATAAAAAATCTGGTTCTGCGTTATCATTTAATATATATCCTCCCACTCGTAGCTGCGGCGCAACAATCTCAGTAACCTGACGAGCAAGACTTGGGCCATCAGCAAGAGGGAAACCATCAATAAGAATAAAATCGACAGGACCACCGAGATCTTTCAGCGTTTCTCTCGCATCACCGACACGAATATCAACAAAAGACGTAAGACCAGCCTCTGCCAGATTTCGGGACGCGACTTCAGCCTTTTCCCGAACCATTTCAGAACCAATCACCAGTCCGCCACCATTATCTTTCATCGCAGCGGCAAAATAGAGTGCTGACATACCTACAGAAGTTGCAAAGTCCACAACACGAGTGGCTTTCATTGCCCGGCACAGTAAGTAGATAAGTTCCCCCTGCTCTGGGGCTATGGAAAAGCCATAACCGGAAAATTTTTCAGGATCAAGTACAGGAGCTTCGCGAAACAGCTCCTGCGGGGGATGTTTACGTTCATTATTCATGCGTTCCAGAACACGTATAACCTGGGGATCACGAATGGGGCTGATGCTATTATTTAATCGACTCATAAATAAGGACCTGTATTTTATGAAGTGATGTTACCTGGTTGTTTTCATACACCATGTTATGATCATTGCTTATGTTGTTGGTATAGTGATACTATTTTTGGTACTGGTCAAGTACCAAAAATTAATGCAGGAGTAAATGTCTTTGATGAACAAGAGCGAAGTGAGTACACCGGTGCGACGGGGAAGACCCAAAAGTGCGGGACTTGATGAGCGTAAGAAAGCAATAGTTATTGGTGCGTATAGTGCCTTCATTGAGCTTGGTTTTGCCCAAACCTCAACCACAGAAATTGCTCGTCGGGCAAAAGTATCAAAAAGAACAATTTATGAAGTATTCAGTAATAAAAAGGAAATTTTTTCTGAAGTAATTAAAGAATATAAAACCCTGTTCCTCGATCTTCCAAGACCGGAAAACGAGATGCTTCCTATTAATGAAACTCTGTTTCGCATATTCCGATTAGATATAAGTCAGGAAGAAGCTAAAGAGAGAGAAGCACTCTTAAAATTAATGACACGTGAATCAATTCTTTTTCCAGAGCTTTCAGACTATTTATATGCCACTAAAACGCTTCATTCAAGAGAACTGTTAATAGAATGGCTGGATATTCAACAAGCTCAAGGGCGTATTGCTGTTAAAAACACGGGTAATTGCGCGGGGATGCTAATGGATATTGTTTTTGGCGCATTAATTCCTCGTCGATGGGTTTTGGACGTTAATGAAGATCAGACACTAACACCTGAAGGTCGTCAGCAGCAACTTGAGGAAATAAAAGAACGTATCGAAACCGTTATACAAGGGATCAAAACTGAGCCTGCTCATCCATAGCATTTGATGGACGTTTTTTATGCAAATTACGAGGTAGCACTCATACTTTATACAAATAATCTGCCATCAAAGATGAAACCGGCTTACTCAATCTGACTGATGAAAGTGTCGAAAAGCGCCGGAAGGCGCAGGATGAAAAATATTTAATACGCGTTGCTAATCCGGAATAACACCATCGACAATAAGTTGTAACAAGCCCTGAGAACAATGCTCTATCCGTCCACGAATATGATATACACTAGCCAGATTCTCTGGCGTAATGACCTCTTCTGGATTTCCGCTGGCAATAAGTTTACCTTTTTTTAGCATGACGACATAATCACCGTATCGTAATGCGATATTTATATCATGAACTACCATAACTGTGACTATATTGCGACTCCGTGTCTCGCTTCTGACTAAATCCATAACATGAAACTGGTGGTTTAAGTCCAATGCACTCAGTGGCTCATCCAGTAGTAATATAGATGGATTTCGGGCCAATGATTGTGCCAGCCCAACCAGTTGCCGCTGACCTCCGGATAATTGATCCAGATAACAAAAGGCCAGATGTTCTATTCCTAGTTGTCTGAGAATAGCTATTGATTGTGTTTTTTCATCTATGCTCCCTATCTTTGAAGTACGCAGAGCAACAAAAATAGATTCCAGCACATTCAAATGCACGTCATGCGGTAAGAACTGTGGTAGAAATATTGTACTGTCGGCACGGGCTGAAAATGGCATCTGCATAAGGTTGACCCCATCAAGAAATATATTACCGCTAACCTTATTCAGCCCCGCCAGGGCACGTAGCAACGTCGACTTTCCACAACCATTTGGCCCCAGAATGATGGTTATTTTTCCGCGAGGGAGTTCAGATAAACTAAGATCACATATTACGTTTTTTTTCTGATAACCCGCGTTTAATTTATACAGTGAAAGACCTTTCATAACAAACTCCTGCGATAACGCAGAATAATACTAATAAATAATGGAACACCAACAAGTGATGTGACAATACCAATCGGGATAATGACACCAGGAATAATACTTTTCGAGGCAATTGAAGCCAGAGAGAGCACCAGACCTCCAGTTAATGTGCTTCCCGTCAGATAAAAACGATGTTCCTCACCAAATAGCATTCGGGAAATATGCGGAGAGACAAGACCAATAAAACCAATCGGACCAACGAAGGCTACCGACAATGCAGCAAGTAAACTTATACGTAACAGGGAAGAAAGACGCAGTTGATAAGCATTGATACCAAACCCCATAGCCCTCTCTTCTCCCATGCGCAATGCTGTAAGTTGCCATGAGCGAGAAAATGACCATAGAAAAACAATGATAAACACGCCTAATAAAACGCCCAGTCTGCTCCAGGATGCACGAGCCAGACTGCCCATTGTCCAGAATACCAGTCCCTGGAGAGTATCCTCATCCGCAATAAACTGCATCATTGCCACAAGTGCATTGAATGTGAATACCAATGCGATACCCAGAAGAATCACTCCCGAAGTTGCTATTCTTAGCCAACGAGACATGCTATCGAGTAATAAAGCTGACAGAAGAGAAAATATAAAAGCGTTTGCTGGAACAAACCATGTTGCCGATATACCAGGAATACCGATCCCCAGGACAATAGCCAGAGCTGCACCAAATGCCGCTGCAGAGGAAACCCCAAGTGTAAAGGGACTGGCTAATGGATTGTTGAGGATCGTCTGCATTTCTGCGCCCGCGAGTCCCAAAGCCATGCCAACCAGCAAAGCCATTAAGGCGTAGGGTAATCGGATTTCCCAAACAATGACCTGGATGCTGGTATCAGAGCTAAATGGATGCACTAATGCGTGCCATAACTCACTGACTGACAAACTGGAAGAACCCAGAATAATATCCAGAAATAGTGAGAAAAGTGTCGCCAGTGTTATTATTGAAATCAATATAATTCGTTTACGGACAAGTTGGTGGTACTGATACTCTATCGCATCAGGTGATTGTGAATAGATGAGGTACGGCAACGTAACGACTCCTTTATCTCTGCTATTCTGGCAATACGTCTTTGGGGTTACAGATAACTGAATTGAAAGTTTCTGCTGAACAAATAAAAATCACATTCTCTTCATATAACCACATCAAAAATATCCCTGAATCACTTTTCCCAGCGCCTGACTGGTGTTACCATTTCGGTATATAACCATTTATATACCGATTTTTAGTGTGATGGAATATGAAAATAAATAATAAGTTGTTTTTATTAATGATTTTTTTGCTTTCTTTATCATTTACTACGCAAGCTGAACGAACTTTCACCGATCAGATTGGTCGTGAGGTGAAAGTACCCGACAAAGTTGATCGTATTGTTGTACTTCAACATCAAACTTTGAATCTTCTAGTGCAGATGAATGCCACCGATAAAATCGTGGGTGTTATGTCAAACTGGAAACAGCAACTTGGCAGCAATTATGCACGTCTTGCACCAGAATTAGTCAGCAAGGCATCATTAGGAGATTTAACCCATGTCGATGCTGAAAAATTGGTGGCCTTGCATCCACAGGTCGTTTTTGTCACCAATTATGCGCCGCAAGAAATGATCGACAAAATCAGTAGCCTTGGAATTCCAGCAGTAGCAATTTCTTTGCGGCACGATGACGAGGGAGAGAAGAATAAACTTAATCCAACAATGGCTGATGAAGAACAGGCTTACGTAAAAGGGCTATATGAAGGGATTATGCTGATAGGCAATATCATCAATAAGCCTGAAGAGGCTAAAGCGTTAATCAAGGCCACTGAAAATGGTCGTAATATTGTGAGTGAGCGGCTGCAGAATCTACCCGAAGAAAAGCGTATTCGTGCCTATATGGCTAATCCAGAATTGACAACGTATGGTTCCGGAAAATACACAGGATTAATGATGAAACATGCCGGTGCAGTAAACGTCGCCGCGTCCACCATTAAAGGGTTCAAACAAGTCTCAATGGAACAAGTAATTGCATGGAATCCTCAGGTAATTTTTGTGCAAAATCGCTACCCTGGCGTGGTGAATGAAATACGGTCAAATCCGCAATGGCAGGTAATAGATGCTGTCAAAAATCATCGTGTTTATTTGATGCCAGAGTATGCAAAAGCATGGGGTTATCCGATGCCCGAGGCTATGGGTATTGGAGAGTTGTGGATGGCGAAAAAACTGTATCCTGAAAAATTCAATGATATCGATATGCATAAAATAGCCAATGACTGGTATAGAAAGTTTTACCGTACTAATTATCAAGGTGAATAATAATGCGTGTACTTGCTGCGGGTAGTTTACGCCAGGTATGGAAATCACTTATATTGGGATTTCAGGATGATAATGTTCATTGTGACTTTGGTCCAGCCGGTATATTGAGGGAACGTATTGAAGCGGGTGAGAGATGTGATCTTTTTGCATCAGCGAATATGGCTCATCCGCAAGTGTTAATGGCCACAGGACATGCTTTGTGTATTAAACCTTTTGCCTATAATCGTTTGTGCCTGTATGTTCGGGCGAATAAACTTAATGAAAATGACGATTGGTATTCTTTATTAAACAGGGAAACGTTGCGAATCGGGACATCAACCGCGGGATGTGATCCCGCTGGTGATTACACTCACCAGCTTTTTGAAAATATGGGTAGTGTTGGAGTAAAAATAAGACAACGAGCGGTTGCATTGGTGGGGGGAAGAAATTCATTAGCTCTTCCAAAAAATGTGATAGCCGCGCAGTGGCTAATTGAAAATGATTATACCGATTTGTTCATAGGTTATGCCAGTTACGCTCCCGGCTTACAATCAATTGAATCAGTAAAAGTTATAGAAATACCTGAACCTTATAATCCGATTGCTATCTATGGATTTGCCTGTCTGACCGAGAAAGCCAGGCCACTTTGCAACTTTTTAGTTTCGCCAGATGCCAGGGCGATACTTGAGCAACATGGGTTTATGTCATCACGTTGAGCCTACACTCTTCGCATTACAAACTATAAATACCATTATATAAATAAATCAGTTAATTCATCATAACTGCATTTCCACACCCTGTCCCAAAATATGTGAAACTTTATGAATCTCAGTTTTACCCAGTATGCGTATTGATACCTGCATAGTCCAGGAGAAAGTAAATGGCGATGTAGACGTATGAAAAGAAGAATAAAGCCACGGCTTTGATCTATAAAAATGGCGCTATGTCTGCGCCATTTTTATCATTCAATTCGTTATCTGTTTGAACCTAAAGGGATCTCAGGATCAGGCTCGTGAGTAATTCTGTTTCGTAAATCTCTACGAATAATTTCAATAGACCAGAACCATACTAAATGTCCAAAAATTTCAGAGACATTCTCATACCACGGAAGATCAAAAAGAGGTGGTGTAAGTCCCATTAGAGGGAATGAAATCATATGAACAAAAAGTTGTGCTAAAGCGCCTGCAAGCAAGCCCTGCCAAAGTTTAATTTTGGGAAATACTTCGGCTACTACGCAATAACCAACAGCAAAAACTATCGAAAAGATTATGTGCGTTACACCAACCCAGTTAAAGACATGCCCGGCGAAGGTATAAACCGCCGAATTTGGATCTGTCAGTCCCAACCAATCCCGAAGAAAAATATACGGAGGATTAAGAAAGTTACGGGAGCAATCAATTTGTCCTGCCGCCCTGATTAATGATTCCGGACCACACGCTGCATTAAACATATCAATCGGACTACGTGGCGGCAATGGGACTTCTGCTCCCCACTTAACAAATGCTGAAACAACGCCAGCAATCAGCCCGATAAATGCAGCAAGACCATAACGTCTACGGTTCGGTGGAGTTTGCTCAAATATATTCATACTTACCCTGTTTATTTCATTACGTTAAAGCACCTCTTTAGGAGTATTCATAAAAACAATGAGAATGTAAAGAACTGTATTGTTTTGTATTGATAACAGGTTATTTAATAACCTGATAACGTATACTCCATAATTTCTCCACATTTTCATGTTAAATATAGTAAAGAGAGTATGATGTTTCTCTCAGAGATAATTAATCATTCCTTTTGCCCACCTCAACGGTGGGCTTTTTTTTATGCAAAGTCTAAAAATTACACAGACAATAAAAATAATTCAAAATAACCGTAACTTATCACTTATCCGACTGTTACAAACTACAATAGTTAATCTTTTCTGGTTATATTTTATCTGACTGCTAATATTTAAACAGACAGGAAAATTAATAAGAATTGCTAATCATTCAACACACATACCACTGAAAGGTCACCAACCTGCCGCAGGTGGTAAAAATGGTATTGCTGCGGTTTTGTTGTGATTTTTATAAGCAGTATTGGTGAATTATGAACCATCAGCCCCATGCATGACGTGCATTTTTCCGAGTATCCTTGTTACTGAGCCGGGATGCCGGATAGTGCACGAATAATAAAAGTGTCTCAGCCGAAGAATAAACGGCTCCGCTGGATGGAGTCTCATGAAGCACAAAGGCTGATTGTTGAATTTGTATTGATAACAGACTTCGTTGCAGGAAATGGGAGGCTGGGAGTCTATCGAAATGGTTCGTCGATATGCTCACCTTGCACCTAATCACCTTACCGAACACGCACGGCAAATAGACTCGATCCTGAACCCATCGGTCCCAAATTTGTCCCAGTCAAAAAATAAGGAAGGTACTAATGATGTGTAACTTATTGATTTAAATGGTGCGATAATAGGAACAAAACATAAACAAAAAATACATTGATATTTAATGATATTTTCATATTTCATTTTTATAGATACCCCCAAAAGTACCCCCAATAAATTTTCCCTTATCCCAAACCAGGCAAAAATCGACTATCTAGCACTCTTTTTCTTCGAGCCTCAGCCTCACCGGCAGGCAATGATGAAGGGCTGGTGGATGCCCAAGGATAACCACTAGCGTGAAGTATTTTTTATTTCGCGGGTGTGAAAATTTGACGAGGTGGGTAGTCACGAACAACTGGGTTACAGAGATTATACCCGCCACCACCTATGTTAATGAGGGCAATTATTAGTTGATATACCCACGCTCGTTTTCGCTTAATAGCAGAGCGTGCACAAAATTCACATATTTCCGTCTGCATTCATCTATCGACACAGAAATTCGAGATAGTGGATATGATGAAACAAATCAGTGCTGACATGTGAACATGTTTTCCCTACAAAAATGACTTAAAGCAGTCCATGATTCGGATCTGAAACGCATAAGTTATGGCAGGAATCTTGTTGCACATGGATTACATGTCAATAGCAAGCACGTCTCTGAATGAAGCGTAATTTAACGCAGATATTATTGAAGCTGCTTAAGCTCATACAGATAAAATTGATAAAAAAATACAAATGCTCAACCTATCTCAAATAACGAGATGAATTAATAGCTTGATGGGCAATAAAATATATAAATAAAAAACACAACATTTAATATTGTAAGACTATGAGCAAGGGTGTTGATAATAACACCCTTGCTTAATTACCAATTAAAAATATAATCTTTTATTTTAAGATACATATCAACTTTCCCAGACCATTTTGATGCACTCTCTTTCATATTTTCAATAACATCATCAATCAGTAAGTCTCTTCCTTTTACAATCAATTGATCATCATCAATACCCTCTGGTGCAAATTCATATATGTGCATGCTTAGATTAGACTTCTGAGTATGAGGGAATGAATCTTTTTCCACACACATATCAATAAACTCATTAATAGATAGTTCTTTCTGTTTACACATCATAAGTAATAATTCGAACTCATCAATTGTTATATAGTAAATTCTTTTTAGATCAATGGGGATACTATGATATTTTTCAGATAACTCAGTTGATAAATCAGGGTTAATAAAATCCTGCACAACCATTGCATTTGATATATGATGATCCCGATGCACCACAATTAACATTGAATCTTTCGAAGATGGTTTTCTCATCTCTATTTTATTTAAGTTAAAAGCACATTCCTGACCTTGATACATCCCTTTAATAAAACTCTTATTCAACCTTTCCTTTAGCAACTGAGCATTATTAGATGTTTTAACGAACTTTGCAGGCTCTATTGCCTTCGAGTCAATATAAACTATTGAATCTCCCTCTGAAATAACAAAATCTACGGACTTGCAATTTTTTATTGCATTATCACTATAAATCCTCTTAACCTCCCTTTCAGTCTTAAAGTTATAATTGTACTTATCAAGAAAGCGAGAAATATAAAGTTCCATCGTCTTACCAAATTTTTCTTTATAAGATTCCTTATAGACCTGCTTGAACAATTCTGGAACTAGGTTGACAAACCCTGACTTCATGATTCTTTTGCATAATATCACTACACCATCGCCATCTAAAAACATTGGTTTACTGAGGAATGGTGTATCTTCATAATACTCAGCGGTAATGTTTTTATCCAATTTATATGGGGCAATAAAATCTCTCACACCATCAATTTTTAAGCATGTTAATTCCAAAAATCTTTTCACTTGTTCCGGACCAAATATCGGAACCAAGT
Source organism: Escherichia sp. TW09308 (assembly GCF_000208565.1). Classification (NCBI taxonomy): domain Bacteria; kingdom Pseudomonadati; phylum Pseudomonadota; class Gammaproteobacteria; order Enterobacterales; family Enterobacteriaceae; genus Escherichia; species Escherichia sp. TW09308. The sequence continues at coordinate 1,459,802 of NZ_AEME01000001.1, forward strand.
TTATTATCAAGTGTTTAAATGGAATAACCTCTGATTCTATATCAGGATTAATACATGAAATAGCGGTAAAATAACATGCCATTTTGTAATAGTTTTCCAAATGTAAACCAGTACATTCTAAAAACTTATCTTTATAATATGATTCATCATTCAAGCAATACCAAATATACTGTCTTGTTAATGAATTGGCATTAAATTTATCAGTTGATTGATAAAGCAACTGATTTATCACCATTCGTCTAAGGCTTAGCATAACTTTATCATCAACGATTAAATTAGATGCTTCTAGTTGCAAGTTATAGATTAAGTTGATAATATCAACAAAATCATTTTTACTCATTTCTTTTGCAGGCTTTTTTTCCTTCATGCAAAACTTCCATTTCATTGCCAGATAGCAACACCAAGGGAAATTGGAAACAATACCCACCTCGACATCCCTTACTTTTTGGAAGTGTTCATAAAAATTTCTCAAAAAAGAAACATCACTAAAATATGACAATCTTTTCTTAATCGCATCAACTTTTATAGAATATGACACTGGTGTCATTGTTTTTATTGCCACGCTCATAAAAAACCTTTTATGATAAACATAGAGAAATATTTTATTTAAAAATTATCAAATACACGTTAATAAATATACATTTTTTAATTTTGCGTGCAACCCTATCCCCAATCAATACAAAATATTGTGCACACAAAATTGAAGAAGCCTATAACTATAGGTGCCTACTGACACCTATCAAGAAACTTGTTCACCCCCGACACAATTTAATTTGGCGTAGCTCACAATGTTCTCCTCAGCACACCTACCCCCCACTTTATAGGACAGTTTTCATGCAGTACATGCATAAACAAAAGCTCATCAGTTCTGGTGGTTCCTCACCACGAACATGCAGATAATACCTCAAAACATCATGTAACAATGTTGGCATTACGCCACCAGCCACAAAAAAGCCCTACCCTTAGGCTTAATGTTTGGCTTGGCTGTTGGCTTACTATAACGCCCCGCTCACCGTCGCAGCCTGTTCGGTTTCCGCCACTGATACGGCCTCACATCATCATGCTGATAGATGTCGACGGGCTACCAGTACCATTTGCTCACCAACCCCATATTTTCCATGTTAATCTTCTCTTTCCACATGCTTTGTATGGTAATAAGCAAAAGGAAAAATGATGAACACTAAGGTGAAAGAAGCAGTAAAATGTTGGGCTTCTAGTCCAACGTGGTTTAGCAGGCATCCAATGGATACGGCGGAGTTCCGACGGGCTGTTTCAAATCTCAAGCGCATTACCCCTACCCCATCTTTCGAAGAAATCAAAGAAGCGATCATGTTCTTTGTTTCCGATGCGCCAACAATGCTAGGTACGCCGTCGGATATTCCTCAGGCGGTTCATGACTTCGCTGGAAAAATTTATAACAAGCTGTGAGCAAAATGCGGGCTATCCCAGCCCGCATCCCTAATTAACGCCGTAACTTGTTTGGCTTCGTCCATTGGTACGCCTTTTCGTTTTCCCGCCGCTGGTGGCGTTCCTGTTGCAGCACAACGGAAACAGGCGCTGAACACCTGTTAATTTTGCTTGCTGGTTGTTTGATTCCGGCAATGCTGCGGATCATCTCCAGCATATCGGCTTCGGTGATGGTCATAGGTTTCCTATCAGCACTCATATCCAATTAATAAGTTCAATACAATGGATTATCCCGTTTTAGTGACTAACCATTGCAGAATAACGATAATTAAATATGTTAATGTGCCAGTTCCAAGAAGTATTAATAATTGATAGCAACGTAGGGCAATATTACTAATCGATTTTTGCATCACGATATTCACTGGCTCAGCCACACACTCTTTAGATCTTATCGATAGAATACTTGGAACTTCTCTATTTATTGATAATATTTCACATTGAATAGACTCACCAGGTGCAAGGCTTTCAAACTTGATAATATAGCGACCATCCTGTTCAATATTTTCTTCAAAATGGTGGACAGGCCAAAAATTAATATGCATTGGCTTATAGTTAAAAACCAATGAGATATTAGTAGCACTTTCTCGCCCTTCATTAACAAGAATAATAGATCGTGTATACACCAACTGTGAATTAGATATTACCTCACCATTGGCATTCCGTAAGGGTTCATTGAGAAGAAAAGTAAATCCATGCTGATAACCATAGGATAACTTTGCCTTGCTTTTAAATCTGTTATTCAGTATCCATGTTAAAATCGTTATAAAAAAAGAAAATAGTTCTTTCCCATAAAGACTAAAAAAACTCATCACACATTTCCTTCAGTAATCTGATTCTGCTGTCAAAGCTACCAGCACTATAGTCATTCATCCACATTGCGACAAGAAGGTTACAGCACGTCCAATCACACCTTAGGAAATCTTAGGGGGCTGGTTGACACTTTCCGGCTTAAGACCTTAATAAATCTTAATATCGCAGGTTGACACACTTGACACTTTTTCGCGAAAAACCTTAGCATTTCTAAGCATGGCAACTTGACATTTTTCGCGGTTTTTTCGGCTTTTTGACGTGGTAAATCTGGCACAAACCCAGTAATTGCGGGGCTTACAGCGAGGTTGACACTTTTTCGCGTTCAGAGTGTAAAGTGTCAACCTGGCAAGCTGGCAAGCTGGCAAGCTGCTCAACTTGACACTTTTTGATGTCATTGATGGTCTGATTTTTCCCACTCAGCCAGGGCGTTTAACCCGGCTTCACTCCATGATTCCGGTTCATCGGGATAATCACCTGCAACATAGCAGAGTTCGCAACGCAGCATACGAATTGCCAGCCTGGCATTACCTCGCAAATTGTATTTTTCAAAGTAATGCTGCCCTTCATCATCCTCAAGGCAGATAGCACCATCATCAAGAAAGTGCACTTCCCAGCCTAATTCCCCGGCTGCATACAGCACACGCTGCTGTATGCCCTCGTCCGTTACTGGCGCAGGAATTTTACCGTCTCTGGCCTTAACTGCTTTCCAGAACTCGCCCCATGTCATTTCCAGCGTTCTTTCTGGCCACATTTCAGAAATGGTGTCTTTCCCCTGTGCTGGTGGGCTGTTCCGCTGCTCTGTCGCTTCCACATCAATTTTTTTACCGGACATGACCACTTCGCCTTTCTCGAGCCAGTCGTAAACTGTCTGGCGGCTTACGCCTTTGTATTTGGCGTATTCGGCTTTACTCATCAACATGTAGCTCACCTCATGCATATACGATAAAAAATAATTTCATGCGGAAAGGGAATGCGTTGTGGGTATGGAGGAAAGGGGCAATAACCGCCCCTTACTGATTCAGTTGCGCCAGGATGGCTGGCTAAGCGTGGTTTTCATTACATCATTGACGACCTGTTTTACGATTTCTGTGTTGGCAGTCGTGCTTTCAACATCAACAAAGCCATAATCGCCAATTTCCACCGTCAGGGATTCCAGTTTCTTCCCTAGAGCATCAGGCAACTCTCCACTGAACCGATGCTGAAGATTTTCCACCAGCAACGCCCTGAATGCCTCGCTGTTCTCTTTTTTCTGCCATAGCTGGCGTTTATCCACTCTGATATTTAATTTCACAGTCTCACCTCTTTAAGTGCCTTATCCATCAGTTGCCGAGCGATAACATGAATCGACGGTGCCACACCAAGCACAGATTTCTGACGCTCTTCGTCCTGGATGCGTTGCAGGGCTTCGATCTGCCTCCGGGAAAGTAAAACTGGCTTTACTCCGTGATTTTTCATGATGATCCCTTCTGAATGACAATAATTGCAATTATTGCACAAATTGAAATGATACCAGAGACAATTGCAATAAATGAAACGAAAAGCATCAATAAACCAACCTTCGGCACTGAATGCTCTGATTTTTCTGCAAAGGTATGGCAGATGCAAACATAAAGGCAATAGCAGAAGAAGCAGCGGGGAGTGAAAAGGGGAAGTTTTTATAAATACACGATTGTCGCCTCACTGCAGGTTAACAGCCACAAGCTCCATGATAATAACTTGTTAATTATTTCATCAGATTTTTCATTATTTGCGCGATTGAGTACACAAGCAAAAACTCGGCAGCCGCAAGAGTATAAAAAACATAAATTCGCTTAGCCCACCGACGATGAAAGAACTCCTCAGCATGGCCGGATGTTCGAGATACAAGCCATGCACCTACTGCACACAGAGCAGGTGCAATGAGCACAGTTATAAACCAGATTGTGATGCCCATCCCATGCCTACTGATAATAGCCATTGGTATTGCAAAAATGAATGTTAGAGCAGCATTAGCTAATAGAATATCTTTTAAAGTATTTTCAATTAGTTTTGCTAGATTATCTTTCATCTAATCCCCCACGTTGAACATTAATATATAAAAGCCCCTTACTAAGGGGCTTTGCACGGATTGTTTAAAGGGAACTTTTTTTCGCCCCTTCAATTTCTGCCTGACAAATTTCGTCATTTGTAAATGAGTACTGCAGATAGACATATCCCTGAGTGGAATTGTTCGCTCTGGCCTCAATAGATATAGTATCAATATTGTTTTTTAATGGTATTTCTTTTGTTCCCTTCCATGTGGCAGATAAGAAGCGTTCTTTTTTGTTTAGCCCCCTCATCCAGTCCTGAGGATCTTTCCAAATTGAACCAGCCAGCAAAAAGTCTGTAGTATCAGCCTTTCCATACAGAGAACTTAAAGAATTACTCAATTCTTCAAACTTGGATTTAAGAGCCAATCCATAGCTATCAGTATCAATATTTTTTCCTAAAGCCCGTATTTGACATAAACCAGCTTTCGGGGAGATCAGCAAACCATACATTTCAAAATCTGCGTTTTGCTTCGGTAATTTATCAGAAGTATACAGATTCACACTGTCTGGTAGTGGCTTGAGCTTAGCACCGATCATATCTTCGATGTTTTTCTGTGTAAGACCGGCTTCTAAGCCAAACGGACCATCCGCTGGCGGGAGTAAAGGAAGTTGCTCTTGGGAATTTTTGGCTGTTACTTCCGTTTCAGTACTGTTTTTTGCGTCATTAGCTTGTACTGATGCCAGCTTAACTTCAGCGAGGCCATACTTGGCTGTGAGGTACTTTTGCTGCAACATTGCCATGGTCTGCTCTTCAGTGGCAACAGTAGATAATTTTAGTACCTTTATCAGACCACCACTATACTGACGAGCATCAGCTTTGGCTTCGTTGATTTTTGCATCTAAGCTGTCAATTTCAGTTTTAATTGAAGCCGCAAGCTCAGGATCAGGTTTTACTCCAGATACAACAACATCAATTTTGGCACCTGATTCAATAGCATTAATACGCTGTTCCAAAAGCGCTTTATTAGTTCCTAATATTTCCAGTCTTGCTGTTGTCAGATTTTTTATCAACCCACCAGAAAACTGCTGGTCAACTTCCTTAGCTGCTGATATTTCACCTTCCGTTTGCGACAGTTCAGCTTTAAGAGCAGCTACTTCCTGTTTCTGTTCTGGAGTTAACTCTTCTGGCCCACATCCGGTTAACATTACTATACCGACTAATGTTGCAATTAAAGTTTTATTCATATCCCTATTCCAAATGAAAATATTCAGATTAATCTTATCAGGAACCCAGATGCAATTGAATATTCATCTGCTCAGCAACGTAGTAGATTTCCTCAGAAAGCATCAACAAAAAACCAAGAGAATCCCATCCTCTGTTACTGACTACAATTGTTCTTTTTTTGGTATTTCCTGAATGCCTCACCATTGGGCTGATGTAATCCCATCCCGGCATGTGCCCGGCTGATGGTTTCGCGCATCTCCCCGAAATTATCCTGCCTTGCTGGTGGGCGTGCTGCCTTGTGGATACATTCCGCGCGACGTTTTGCCGCCTGTTCCCGTGCCTTGTCATCATTCGCCAGCATGATGACCTCAGCCCACCGCGCCGCCGCTCTCCGGTACAGACCACGCGCTTCCAGTGCTTCCGCTTTGCTGTCGTGAATCATGCGCCTATTGTCTCCTTTGCTGCCCGGCACTGGCGTTTGCGCTTCTCATTCAGCGCCACCAGCCGCGTTTCTGCGTCCTGTTGTTCCTGTGGTGTCACCTCGCCGCACGGCTGGCCTTTCAGGTCGTAGCGTACCCCACCAGCCATTAAGGCGCGGTAATAGCGCGGACACTGCGCATAAGATGCCAGCGTCGCACGCAATGCCCCTGGCCCGAATGCCAGCCCCCTGGCGGCGAGATCCTGCATCAGGTCGTCGAATATCCCCACCTTAAGCGGCTTCAGTGCTTCCCGGCTGAATAAGTCAGGCCACAACTCAGTGAGGCGGTTAACGCGCCTGCGGTTTTTGCGCTGGCGTTTGGTCATATGCCGCCACGGTGTCGCCCCTGTAGGCTTCTGCTGCGCTTTCTGGTTACCGGGCATCACTTTATGCGCCGATGTGGTTTTATCCTGCTCCTGTGCCGCCTGCGTCGTTTTCTGCGGCGTGCCGTAAATACCTTTTGGTTTTCTGTTAATGGTCAGCTTAGTCATGCTTTGCCCCATCGTTACAACTGTCTACCAACTGTCTACCGATATAATTGATTGATTTATTTAATGTTATTAACACATAACAAAAAAACAATCTGCAAACTGTCTACCAACGGTCTACCGCATTAATACATTGATAATTAATGATTTTTACTAAATGGTAGACAGTGTAGACAGTTAAAAGAGAAATTTAAAAAATGCCCCCTTAACTATCTGTTTTTTATATACCCCCCGTGGTTTAGGAATATAGAAATAACTGTCTACCTCTCTACTACATTGAAAATATCTTTATAATTCAAAATATTAATTGGTAGATGGTTGGTAGAGGGTTAAGTGAATCTGTCTACCAACCGTCTACCTTTACGTTTCAGCTTATAAATTTCGTATTATGTTCTGTCGTTAATCCCTGTAGCTGCTGGCAACCAGCCATCAGCATCATCATCTAACAGAACATTTGTTATCACTCGCCCTTTATCCGGGCCTTTAGTGCATTTAGCCCGCTTATACTCCTTTCCGTATTCCGCCATAGCTCCTGGCATATCAGTACCAAAGCGTGTCAGTGATACTGGTTTTCCCAGGCCATGCGCTGACATATAGGCTAAATAAGCATGATACAGGTATCGCCTCGGGCTAAATGGCACTATTTCCGCATTGCCCACCATCATTCCTTCACATTTAACCAACGACATCAGATAGCCGCAAAAGTCCACCAGTGAATCACCTTCGCGCTTTATCAACAGCGCTTCTTCTGATTTTTGCTGCTCATAAAGTAGTCTTTTAGCTTCGTCCTGGTCGGTAAATCGTGTTAGCAAATGGCGAATCACTACCGCCAGTTCGCCTTCTATCTTTTCCGCCAGCATGGGATCGCGTTCGTTCTCCGGTACGACCTCAGAGAAATTAAATATCACCCTACGACGCGAGATCCCCCCGCTTCGGTCACTGAATGACATGGCGTTATTGTTTACCGCAAGCACTACTGCCGGAATACGTGTGGAGTAGGGGGCTTTATGTTTCGGATCAATTGCCACCTTGTCGCCGCCAGTAATTGCCTTAATTCCTGCACCATCGCCAGCGTAGCGAGTCATATCCGGCATGATAATCAGCGAAAAGCCAACTACTAACGCGCGTTCCCTTGCGTCTTCCAGAGCCTTCATGCTTGCCGATACTGTGTTGGCCTTACCCGCCAGCATGGTACAAATCTCAGCCATCACACTTTTACCGCTTCCGCCTGGGCCTGTTACCTCAAGGAATAACTGCCAGTCGTACCGGTTCGCCAGCACCATGAATAATGCCGCCAGTACGCGATCAGCTTTACGATCATTATCTGCCACCGAACGACGCAGCCACTTCCAGAAATTCGGCGCATGTGTTGCCAGCGTTTCCCCCTCTGCTGGTGGGCTGAACGGTAATTCACTGGCATTTAACAACCAGTCATTTTTGTTATGCTCCCGAAAATTTCCCGTCCGGGTATCAAATACCCCGTTACTGAATCCAATAAGATTCCTGTCTGCCCCGCCCATAACAGGCAGGCTCAATTTCATTGTGTCTACGGCAAATTTAATGGCGTTTTGCGAATAACTGATTCCAGCATCAATAAAAATCTTCGCCATAGACCGCTGGAGTTCCTTATCAGATACAGGCACCCAGACAATTCCGTTGTAATGGTGAACTACATCAGAATCATCATTTATAGCCAGTGCTCTTCCATAATATTCAAGTAACACTTCCCCTCTCTGGCTGGCTCCCATCTGATTTAGTGCTGGCCTAGATAGGTCAATATTTTTTGTGGCTAATTTCATCGCTGAAACTTCCCCACTCTCTGCCTGTTCGCGGATCCGTTGCAGGTAGTCGCGCCAGTTTTCCGGCTCCCGGTCGGTGATACCTTTGTATAATTTCGCGTCCTGTACACCAGCCAGCGCCAGCTTTTCAGCAATAGCATTGATCTGGATTGGCTCTATCTCCCCCGCGAGATAGACACGTGCAAAGCGGCGTTTCTCGTCAATAATGCGGATATTCGCCAGGTCTGCCAGTTGCTTTGGCCCCAGATAAACAGGTGGCACGTTATCGCCGTGTTTTCGTCCTTCGCTTTCAATCCAGTGTTGAGCATGGGCGTAAGCATCCGTCCCGGCAAAAATGATTACCTCGGTGAATTTATCCTTCGGCTGATATTTTAAATTCGGTGCGTTTTTCACTTCTTACCTCCCCGCTCACGAATAATTTCACGTACTGTCCTGATGCGTTCCGCGCCCGTGACGCTCATGATTTTGTCTATGTCGCTTAATTCTGCTGGTGGCGCTTTACTTACCAGGATGAATTCCCTTTCAAAGCGCATATGTGACGACACGCAGGGATGCGCATAACCTTTGCGGATATAGGTCACGCGAAAATCATCGACGGTTTTAATCGTTATCGTGCCGCCGTATTTATCCCGGAAAATATCGCCGGGACGAATTTCAGGCCGAGAGAGACCGCTGACAGTAAAGCCAGAATTTTTCAGTTTCATGGTTTTATTTTCCTGTCAGCAGTTCCGGTTTTATTTCTGCACGAATACAGAGTTCAGAAAAAAATTCAGGAGAACCAACAATCTCATTACTTTTCAGTCGGCGTTGTGATTTCACTTTCCCTTTATCCAGGTAAACCAGTACGCGTCCGGTGAAATCATCTGGCACATTAAGCACTACGGGTACATGCGCTTCATGATTATGCATGGCTTACATCCTCCGTGAATTTTCTTCTGTAACGCGTCTCTGCCACATATTCCGCATAGTCCGACGCAATACTAAGAATCATTTCACCCTCTGACTTGTAGCCACTGGTATTGATAAGAAAATAATGCAGCTTTCATCATGTCAGCAACGCTCAACAATGCGCCCGCTGCATCTTCCGGTGCGCCATCAAATTCCCGTTTCAGGGAATTAAAACGATCATCACGCATGTTTACCCCCCCTGAATGACCTGATAACCGCAACTGGTCAGCAATTCGATAAATTCCGGCAGTGTGCCGAAACAGCAATCATCACGCAGACGTTCGCGGGATACTTCAACGCCGTTTTCGTAGTGACTCACCATGCGTCCGGTAAAATGCAGATCATCATCGTGATGGCACGTTAACGGCTTAATCAGTCGCGCACGTTCTGCCAGTTCCAGCAATGCTTCAACGCTTCCGGCAATTGCACCATCCGGCAGGTGATAATTACTTACCACGCGTCCATTCTCCACGTTGACCAGTAGCTGCCCGGAAAATATCTCGTCAAACTGAATGCTGTTAAGGTCAGAAATTGACAGGTTATGCATGGTGCACCTCCTGCACATCAGCCATGATAATTTTTCCGGCCTTATCCAGTGCCTGATCGGCTTTTAGCTGCACAAATGCTAAATAATGGGAGATGCATTCTGATTCTCTGGCTGCGTGTTTATGCGCCACACCAGCGATAGCAGAAATCTCAATAAGTGAATCCATCAGCGTTTTGATAGCGTCTACCGCTGCATCAGGCCATGTTGCATTACACATGTTCCACCTCCTGGCGAATGCGGGCAGCGAATACCATCACGCAGCCATCAGGAGATTGCTGGCGTGCTTCCTGTTCGCTGGTGGCCTCGATGTGAATTACACGCGGTTGTGCTGTGCTCAGGGCGATAAAACGCCATATAAAATTGTTTTCGCATTTCTGAATAAACAGCGTGTTTTCTTCGCGCCCTTTCCATGTTGCCGAGATATAGCCCATATCATTGAGCATCTTGCAGGCATCCACCAGCGTATCAGCGGCTACGTGTACAGTGTTTTTACCGTCAGCCATGCAATCACGGTGCACCGCCAGGAAGGTGTATATAAATTTAGGGTGAGTTTGGGTATGCTGTATTCCAGCCATAATCGTTACCTCATTTAACGGTTTGGTTAGAAGCCCGGTTAGTGTTCGCGCACTGCCGGGTTTCGTCGTTTTTATGAATCGCTCATTGTGAGATACATAGCGACCTCCATGTGAGATACACATTATATTGTGGTGATATACATTGCAAGTGTTTTTATATCTCACTTTTGTGTATAGTGATATACACATAACAAATTGGTGATTAACTATGTCTGTATACAAAAATGCAAAATCGCAAATGACAACGATCAGGGTTCCCCACGATGTTATGGAGGGCATGGAATCCGTAAAACTGGACGGCGAAAGCAACGCCGGATTCATAGTAACCGCCATGCGCGGTGAGATCGCTCGCCGCCAGGCAGAAGGAAGAGGAGAAAATCCCCTGGTTTCTTCGCTCGATGCACTGGCGCAGGTGGAAAAAATCGGTGTCAAAGCTGCCGAGGAGATCGGGCAACTCGTCACCGTCGCGCGTGAAGAACTCCAGCGCCGCAAGGCCAAAGAACAGGAGTAGTTGATCAGCACCGGGCGACCAGAAAAAATCGCATCAGTCGCACCACCAGCAAAATTTTTTGCTTTCCGGACAGCGTGACCAACGACATTTTGCAGCAAAATATTCTGCATTTCTGGCGTGCTGTAGTAACGGTGATCAGCGCCTTCACTCTGTGCGACCACAACGCTATAATCTGCCTCGTGATAAGACGCGTTAAGCGTCGCATCAGGCAACAAACTCACGGATGAGCCACAAACCGGGAAAGCCGTTGGCGCAGCAGGCGGTTTTCCTGTTTCAGATGTGCGATATCATCCATTAACGTTAGCGCCACCGCGATCCCCGGCCAGTCAAGCGCCAGTTCCTGACGCAGACGTACCGCGCGTTGCACCACAATGGCGGCATGGTCGTCAAACACCCAGGTCGTTTCCTGAATCTCACGCGGTTCAACTACGCCTAAACCGACAATTTCATTCAACTCCTCTTCAGAAATGCCGGTATGCAGGCAAAATTCAGTAATGGTAAAAGTCACCGTAACGTTAGCCATTATGCTTTCCCCCAATCTTTACGTGGATCAAAAGACGACTGGGCGTCTGCCAGTTGTTGCCACAGCGCAGCAGTGTTTTCATCAGGTTTCGGCGGCATGACGATTTTCAGCACCGCATACAGGTCGCCGGTCTGTTTTTTACCGACCAGACCTTTACCTTTAACGCGCAATCGTTGTCCGGCCTGACTGCCTGGTGGGATGGTCAGCAAAATGCTTTCTTTCAGTGTTGGAACGGTGACTTTAGCTCCCAGTGCCGCTTCCCACGGGCTAACCGGCACCACAATTTCCAGATCCTGACCGACAATATCAAACAACGGATGTGGCGCAATATGAATCACCAGCCACAGATCGCCATTCGGACCGCCGTTTTCGCCCGGCGTCCCCTGGCCTTTCAGGCGGATACGTTGACCATTGCCGACACCCGCCGGGATCTTCACATTCAGCGTTTTCGGGATTTCCTGTTCGATCATGCCAAAGGCGTTATAAACCGGCAGGTTATAGCTGATGGTACGCTTATGCTCAGTAAGCGTTTCTTCAAGGAATACCGCCACTTCGATTTCAATGTCGTGGCCACGTGTGGCCGGGCGCTGGCGGCTCTGACGGGCATGCTGACCGAAAATTGATGAGAAGATATCGTCAAAATCTTCGGCGTTGAAACTCTGGCCGTCACCATGCTGGAACTGACGGTTAAATTGCGGATCGTTGCGATGTTGCCACATCTGATCATATTCAGCGCGACGTTGTTCATCACTCAATACTTCCCAGGCTTCAGCGACCTCTTTGAAGCGGGCTTCGGCATCGGGTTCTTTGCTGACATCAGGATGGTATTTGCGGGCCAGTCGACGATAGGCGGTCTTGATTGTCTTGAGATCGTCCGTCGGTTTCACGCCCATGATGGCGTAATAATCCTTTAATTCCATAGCGTTATCTCGCGTAAATCAATACAGACAAAGGGAAACCCCTGACAAGGTATCAGTGTTAAGTGTAGGGGAAATCAGAAAAAATCGTAGGTCTGTGACGAAACATAACTAAAAATGATATTTTCAGCCTGAATGTTGGCAGGTAAAAGAGGGGGCGTTTACCCTTCATGGATGCCCCATGACTACGTTGCCAGGGGGCTGAAAACGGGGAACTTATCTTGCTTTTACTGCCGTGACCATCACTTCAACCAGAATCTCCGGGCGAGCCATCTCAGCTTGTACGGCAGCACGGGCTGGGCTATATCCTTCTGGTATCCAACTAACCCATACGTCGTTGAAATCGGCAAAATCGCGGGTGATATCTTTTATCCATACCTGCGCGGATAAGATATGAAATTTATCACTGCCAGCCGCTGCAAGTAATTCGTCGATTTTTTCCAGCACTTCGCGCGTTTGTTGCGCGATGTCTGGGGTATTGCTTTTCGGTGTCTGGCCGGAGAGAAAACAAGGTTGCCATATTCCACGCTGGCGGCCAGACGCGGCTGTGGGTTATTACGTTTGATATTCAAGCTGATTGGCTCCATGTCAGTCCATCAAGTGAAATTGCAGGATCTTCGCCCGACAGCAGAGCGCCTAACACCACAGCACTACCTGCCGCCAGCGTGAAGCCCAGACTGCCCTGACCAAGATTCATCCAGAGATTTTGATACTTCGCCCGTCCTAATAGTGGCGGACCCGCAGGAGTGGATGGACGCATACCTGTCCATAATTCGGCATCATCGATACCTTGCAGTTGCGGAAAACTGGAGGCTACGATCTGTTTTAAGGCATCAATGCGTTCAGGGCGCAGTTCATTACCGTCATAGCCAATATCGACCATGGCGGCGATACGCAACCGGTCACCGAGTCGGGCATAGACAATTTTATGACCATAGTCGGTGACACTGATTTGCGGTGCGATCCCCATTTTTTGTGGGAAAGGGAGTGTCAGACTGTAACCTTTCAGACCGCAAAGCGGTACGTGAATCCCGGTTTCGGTAAGTAAATGTGTGCTGCTATTTCCGGCGGCAACGACATAATCATCAGCAATCAGCGTTCCTGTACTGGTGGTAATGGAGACTATGCGCTCACCTTTTTTATTCAACTGCAAAACTTCACAATCGGTCTGTAGCGAAAAATTCGCGCTGGCATTAAGTTTGGCAAGTAATGCCTGGCAGAACTTATAGCAGTCCGCCGTTTCATCGCCGGGAGAATAAATACCACCGCACAGGGAATTACCAATATGTTTTAGTGCGGGTTCAAGATGAACGCACTCTTCGCGTAATAGAGTCTGTTGAAAATGCGGATTAATGCCTTTTGCCGCTTTGGCTAAATCTTGCTGGCGGCGATGAATAATCAGTTTGCCAGAACGGCGCCAGTGGAAATCATCAAGATTATCCTCCAGCAACCATGCTTCCATTACCTGACGACTTAATAGTGATAAGCGTAAAATATGATCGCCATTGAGTTTATTTGTCCGGTTATTGCAGGCCAGTAAAAACGCCAGCAACCAGCGCCACTGACTTAATGACATGCGCAAACGCATATTCAGTGGAGAGTCACTTTTCCCCATCCATTTAAGCCCCTGCATCGGTACGCCTTTATCCGCCAGAGGGGCAACGTAACGATAACTGAGTTGCCCACCGTTAGCGAAACTGGTGGCGACGCCTGCCTGGCTGTTGCGTTCTAACAATTGTACCTGATGGCCCTGTTTTACCAGGACCCATGCTGTCGCCAGACCAATAACCCCGCCGCCAATAACTACAATGCGTTTTTTCATCACCTGAGATATCCACCGCTAATAAATGCGTTGGGGTTATGTCAAAACATTTAGGCCTGAGGAGCAATTGACTTTTTATTTTCAGGGTATAACTCAAGGTTAATGGCTCGCAGTTGCTGACGTAATTGCTGGCAGAGGAAATCAACAAATTTTTGTGTAATGGGGCTAAGTGACACGTCGGCACGACGTAGCAAACAAAGATCAATTTTCATTGGTGGTTCGATGGGGTGAATTGTTTCTGCCGGGAGGTTATGACGGGCAGAGAAAATATCGGTAATACTGCATCCCATTCCTCGTTTTACAAATTCAGTCGCCATGTAATAGGTCTGGACATTCAGGCGCGTTGTCAAAAAATCACGCCGTTTGGCTATGGCATTGGAAAGGGAATGTGGGCCAGGAGAAATCCAGCGTTGTTGGTCAATCTTGTCTATTTCTACCGCGCCCTGGCGATAGTCCCGGTCGATATAAACCAGCGGAACTTCGGCTATCAGTGTCGTCATAATCTCCCCCTGTTGAATCGGCTGTAGCGTCAGGGCCAGATCAATCTCACGCAGATCAAGTTTTTTAACCAACGTTTCAGTGTGCTCTGTCGTCAGTGTCATTACCAGATTTGCATTCTGCTGGTAAAACGCAGTGACTATTTCGGGCACCAGGCTTAATCCCAGGCTTGGCAGGCATCCCAGGGCTATTCTGGCTCGGGGATCTCGCGTCAGGTTATCGGCCAGCAGTCGCAGGTTATCGAGTTCGTGATAAATCGACTGCGCTTTTTCAAAAAGTGTGATCGCTTCGCTGGTTGGAAGAAGCTTGCCACGAACTCGCTGAAAGAGCTGAAAACCGAGTTTTTGTTCAGCGTTTTTTAACGCTTTACTGGCGGCCGGTTGGGAAATATTCAGCGATTCCGCTGCACGTGAAAGTGTTCCGCATGTCATCACGGCATAGAAGATTTCCAGGTGGCGCAGTTTCATTAAGAGTTAACCCAGAGTTATAGACGATAGATAAAAAGTCATTTCATGGTAACACCAAGTTAACATAAATTTAATCTGTAACGCCTGTTCTGGTAACAATGCGTTATTTGCCCACCTAAAAGGGGTTAATTACGAACTCAGAATAATACCTGTAGTACCCGGACAAACCCTCAGTGCATTTGGCCAACAATAATAACGAGGGGGGATATTTTCTGAGCTGTCCAAATACATCGGCTGATATTGACGGTCGATTCGATGGGGTTAAGGAGTTATATGAGTGACTCAATGCTCGCTGGTGGTTTGCTAACCAGACAAAATATCACCAAAAAGAATGTCATTATTGGCTTACTGTTGGTTATTTTTTTATTGACAGCGTTCTGGTGTCAGGGGCGTCCAGGTAATGAACTCGGACTGCTGGGTTTCACACCGTTGGTGGCGTTAGCGGTGCTCTCGTTGATAGGCGTCGATATTGTTCTGGCGGTTATTTCATCCATTATTATTGCGATGATAATGACTTCCACCGGTTTACCAGAAATGGGCACCATGCTGGCAAAATCGACAGGATCGTTTATCGCCACTGTTGGACTGATCATTATGCTTGGCGCAGGCGTCGGTGAAGTGGCAACACGTACCGGAGCGGCCGTTGAACTGGTCAAATTTGTGGTACATCGGATCGGACTTTCCAGCCAGACACGGGTCAAATTTGGCATCGTCATCTCTTCCATTCTCATCTGTGGCGCGCTGGGCACTATGGCGGGTGGCAATGCCATTATTGTTGCGGTGATTATTCCTGTGGCAGCAGCAGTACGGCTTACACCTCCCACGGTGGCGGCACTGATGATGACGGCGGGGTCAGTGGGATTGTTTACCGGGCCTTTTACCCCCAGCACAGTGACGATTTTACAACTCGGCGGCCTGACTTATCCGCAATATCTGATGTACGTCGGGTTACCAATGAGCGCCGTGACGTTATTCGCAGGCTGGATCATGGCCGGGCGAATTCAGAAGATGACGGAAGGAAAATTGCATTACGACGTCGATCTTTCAGAGAAAACGCAGGAAGAAGAAGATCCCGCACGCGATCGCCGTCGCAAGCTCAGCGCCCTGGCATTTGCAGCAACCATTATTGTTATGGCGGTTATTGGCGTAGTGATAAAAGCAGGTTTTAGTTTTGCCATTATCGTTATGTTGTTGGTGGCTCTGGTCACCGGGCTGGTGGGAGGGTTAAGTCCAACCGGGATCTTGCAGGCGCTGTATAAAGGGTGTGGCAGGCTGGTGTGGATGTTTCTGCTCTACTGGCTGTATAACCCGATTCTGGAACTTATGGATAGCCTACAGGCGTATCAGGGGTTGCTCGAATATACCCAACCCCTGTTAACCGGGATATCTCCGGCATGGCTTTGCTTCTGTATTTTTGCCTTTAACATTATCGGTCATGTGCCTGGTGCCGCAGTGGCTCAGATGACTTTTACGCACAAAATATTTGGCCCGATGTTGATGGCTGCAGGTGTACCGCCACAGGGTACAACGGCGGTATTGTTAGCTTCATCGCAAGTGGACTGGTTTGGGCCTTTCCCTTCATCAGATATGTTTGGCCAAATGGGGCTGGCACAATCTACTCACCTGAAATATATGCTTTATAACGGTTGGGCCATTGTCATTGCCAATATCATTCTTTTTGCCGTGCTGTTTCAGATATTAGTTTAACGATACAAACCAGGCGATAGCGCAGCTACTGTCCGTTATCGCCTGACGGTTTCCCGCCTCGTCATCTGCTAAATTGCGAACCGGTTCCCGGAAAAATGCCATATTTCTGTCACACTCTTAATTGATTGATAACTAAAGAGGTGATGGGAATGAAAAAAACGCTAATCGCTGCGGCCGTGGCTGGAATGGTTTTACTCTCTTCGAATGCTCAGGCACAGACAGTGCCGGAAGGCTATCAGCTACAGCAAGTGCTACTCATGAGCCGTCATAACTTACGTGCGCCGCTGGCAAATAATGGCAGCGTGCTTGAGCAGTCCACGCCGAATAAATGGCCGCAATGGGATGTCCCCGGAGGGCAACTCACCACCAAAGGCGGCGTGCTGGAAGTGTATATGGGCCATTACATGCGTGAATGGCTGGCAGAGCAGGGGATGGTGAAATCGGGCGAATGTCCGCCACCGGACACCGTTTACGCCTACGCGAACAGCCTGCAACGTACCGTCGCCACTGCGCAGTTCTTTATTACTGGCGCATTCCCGGGGTGTGATATTCCTGTTCATCATCAGGAAAAAATGGGCACGATGGACCCAACCTTTAACCCGGTAATCACCGATGATTCCGCTGCATTCAGCGAGCAGGCAGTGGCAGCAATGGAAAAAGAGTTGAGTAAACTCCAGCTTACCGACAGCTACCAGCTACTGGAAAAAATCGTTAACTATAAAGATTCTCCGGCTTGTAAAGAAAAACAGCAGTGTTCACTGGTGGATGGCAAAAATACTTTTAGCGCGAAATATCAACAAGAGCCGGGCGTTTCCGGGCCGTTGAAGGTGGGCAACTCGCTGGTGGATGCGTTTACTTTGCAATACTACGAAGGTTTCCCGATGGATCAGGTGGCCTGGGGAGAGATCAAATCAGATCAACAGTGGAAGGTGTTGTCGAAACTGAAAAACGGTTACCAGGATAGCCTGTTTACTTCACCGGAAGTGGCGCGCAATGTCGCGAAACCGCTGGTGAGCTACATCGACAAAGCCCTGGTCACCGATCGCGCCAGTGCGCCGAAGATTACGGTGTTGGTAGGACACGACTCTAACATTGCCTCGCTACTCACTGCGCTGGATTTCAAACCGTATCAACTGCATGACCAGAATGAACGTACGCCCATTGGTGGCAAGATTGTCTTCCAGCGTTGGCATGACAGCAAAGCCAATCGTGATTTGATGAAAATCGAGTATGTGTACCAGAGTTCGCAGCAGTTGCGTAATGCCGACGCCTTAACCCTGCAAGCACCTGCTCAGCGCGTGACGCTGGAACTTACCGGCTGCCCGATAGATGCCAACGGATTTTGCTCGATGGATAAGTTTGATAGCGTGTTGAATGAGGCAGTGAAATAACAGAAAGCTCCCCCGCGAGAAGCGGGGGAGTATGAGACAGATGACAAATGTTAGATTGCCTGATGCGCTACGTTTATCAGGCCTACCTGAGAATTGCACTATATCTGTTAGATTGCCTGATGCGCTACGCTTATCAGGCCTACCCGAGAATTGCACTATATCGAATTTGCACGATCATGTAGGTCGGATAAGGCGTTTACGCCGCATCCGACATGAACAAAGCGCACTTTGTCAACAATTTGAAAACTCCCCCGCCAGAAGCGGGGGAATTGCGGATTAAACGTTTTTACGTTCGATGGTCTGTTCGCCCCAAAAAAGCGAATCTTTATCGGTTTTGGCAAAGGCTTTGACTAACACTTCATCGCTACCTTCTTCCCAAATTTTTTCCGCCATTTTTTCGTCATACCCGGCGACTTCAAAAATGGCCTCGGCTATTTCCGGCGACGTATTGCGCAGAGATGCCCATTCACCCACGTGATGGGCTTTCGCTTCTTGAGTTGGCATGCGTATCCTCCTGTTGAAGATTAGCCATTAAGTTTGACTGCCAGACCAGCAACATATTCCCCCTGGTAACGTGCGATAGACAACTCTTCCTGGCTGGGCTGGCGCGAACCGTCACCGCCTGCAATGGTGGTAGCGCCGTAAGGCGTTCCGCCGCGAACCTGCGAGACGTCAAATAATTCCTGCGCTGCGTAGCCAATGGGGACAATCACCATGCCGTGATGCGCAAGGGTCGTCCAGGTGGAAGTAATGGTTTGTTCCTGACCGCCGCCAGTTCCGGTAGAGCTAAAGACGCTCGCCAGTTTGCCGTACAGCGCACCGGAAGCCCACAGGCCGCCAGTCTGATCCAGGAAGGTACGCATCTGCCCTGACATATTGCCAAAGCGGGTCGGCGTACCAAAAATGATGGCGTCGTAATCGGCCAGTTCTTGCGGGGTTGCAACGGGCGCAGTTTGCGGTTTACCGCCTGCTTTTTCGAATAATTGCGGCTGCATGGTTTCCGGTACACGCTTAACGACAACTTCTGCGCCATCGACTTTGCTTGCGCCTTCTGCGACTGCACGCGCCATCGTTTCAATATGTCCGTACATGGAATAATAAAGCACCAGAACTTTAGCCATTTCTAACCACTCCTCGTGTTATCTCTATTCCGTAGCGATTCGCTACCACTCATTTAAAGATAAGACGTCCTTTTCAGAGTGCAAATTTCACAACCACTTATTTGATTTATAACAACTTTCACAAGCCTGTAATTTTGTCGCAAAATGATACATTTTTATCTCATAGCGTTTTTTTAATCATAAGAGCGGCTTATGGCTGATTATCAGAAATGATATCTATTCTCGCTAAGAAGCTGTTGCAGGATATTACCAAACGCAGGCTTACCCGCGTCAGTTCACTAAGCTTAGTCCCACGTAGCGAAAATATGGCATCCGCCATACGCCGCGTTAATCCTGGGCACTATGATGACGGAGGTCAGTAATGGCAAACCATCGAGGCGGTTCCGGCAATTTTGCAGAAGACCGCGAAAGAGCATCAGAAGCAGGTAAAAAAGGTGGACAGCACAGCGGGGGGAATTTCAAAAATGACCCGCAGCGCGCATCTGAAGCAGGAAAAAAAGGTGGTAAAAGCAGTCACGGCAAAAGCGACAAATAGCCGGGCTTAATCAATGACGAATGCGTTTTTGTCTGACGCGCGTCATTAGCCACCACCGCCGGAAACCCCGGCGGTTTTTTCGTTCTGGTGTTCTCCTTTATATCCTCACGTTAATACCTTCTCGCTTATTCCATTCATATTGCGAATGTTGATGGTCGAGGCATTGTGCTGATTTTGCTATCCTGTTGCCCATCGACAAGAGGGGAGAGCGCATGACGCAAGGCGCAGTGAAAACAACGGGTAAACGTTCGCGCGCAGTGAGCGCGAAGAAAAAAGCGATTCTTAGCGCGGCACTGGACACTTTTTCACAATTCGGTTTTCACGGCACAAGACTGGAGCAAATTGCAGAGTTGGCGGGCGTTTCAAAAACCAATCTGCTGTATTACTTCCCGTCGAAAGAGGCACTGTATATTGCCGTGCTGCGGCAAATTCTGGATATCTGGCTGGCACCGTTAAAGGCGTTTCGTGAAGATTTCGCTCCGCTGGCGGCGATCAAAGAGTACATCCGGCTGAAGCTGGAAGTTTCCCGTGATTATCCGCAGGCTTCGCGCCTGTTCTGTATGGAGATGCTGGCTGGCGCGCCGCTGTTGATGGATGAACTGACCGGCGACCTGAAGGCGTTAATTGATGAGAAATCGGCGCTGATTGCCGGTTGGGTCAAAAGCGGCAAACTCGCGCCGATTGACCCGCAGCATCTGATTTTTATGATTTGGGCTTCCACCCAACATTACGCTGATTTCGCTCCCCAGGTGGAGGCGGTAACGGGCGCGACATTGCGCGATGAGGTGTTTTTCAATCAAACGGTTGAAAACGTGCAGCGGATCATTATTGAAGGGATCCGACCACGTTAATGATGCCGGAGGAGGTTGCGACATCCTCCGGCTACCTGTTTAACCGATCGTCATCAAACTGGCGTTACCTCCGGCGGCAGCGGTATTCACACTCAGCGAGCGTTCAATATACAGCCGTTCCAGCAGGATATTGCTTTCGCCACGGGCAAACCCCTGCACCGAAACAATCGCACCGTCCCGTGCGGCAACCGCTTCACACAACGCCCGAAGCTGATCCGAATCACCGTGGAAGATCACCGCATCAAACGGTTGAGCGGTAATATTTTCCGCTTTCGCCAGTTGAATACGTTCGCTGACTGCCGATGGCAATGCCTTCACTAACTGACGATGCAGCGCGTCATCCGGCCACAGCACCTGGCTGCCCACAGCCAGCACGGCGGCAAGCTGGGTTAATGCATCCTGTTCATCATCCGCAATACACAGCACGCGCTCACGCGGCAGCAGCGTCCAGGTATTACGTTCACCCGTCGGTCCTGGCAGTAATCGCTGTGTTCCTGCCTGTGCCAGCTCGCCATATTGCGTACATAACGCCTGCAATTCTGTTCGGTTTGATGCCCATTCCCGCAGCGCATTCAGTGGCTGAATTAATGCTGCTTTCAGTTGGGCATCAACCGGATACTCTGCATCCTGACGTGCGAGCGTCACCGCCAGTGCACTTTCCGGGCGATTCGCCAGCAGACGGTAGAGATAGAGCGGACCACCCGCTTTCGGGCCTGTACCGGACAACCCTTCGCCGCCGAACGGCTGCACACCAACTACTGCGCCAACCATATTACGGTTAACATAAAGGTTGCCAACATGCGCCGAGCCAGTGACCTGGGCGATAGTTTCATCAATACGCGTATGGACACCGAGCGTCAGGCCATAGCCGGAAGCGTTAATCTGCTCGATCAGCTCCGGTAATTGATTACGGTTGTAGCGCACCACATGTAGCACCGGGCCAAAGACCTCTTTTTGCAATTCAGCAAAGCTATCCAGTTCGATCAGCGTCGGCGCGACAAAAGTGCCGCTTTGCCATTCACGGGCATCTTCACTGTTTTCCCGCACTGTCTGAAACACCGGACGGCCTTTGCTGCGCATGGTCTGAATATGACGCTCAATATTCGCTTTCGCTTCGCTATCGATCACCGGCCCGATATCGGTGGTCAGGCGACCCGGATTGCCCATTCGGCACTCGGCCATTGCGCCGCGCAGCATTTTCAAGGTGTGATCGGCAATCTCATCTTGCAAACACAGCACGCGTAGCGCCGAACAACGCTGGCCTGCGCTGTCGAACGCCGAGGCCAGTACATCTATTACTACTTGTTCAGTCAGTGCTGAAGAATCGACAATCATCGCGTTCATCCCACCGGTTTCAGCGATAAGCGGAATAGGGCGACCCTGAGCGTCCAGACGGCTGGCGATATTGCGTTGTAGCAAGGTAGCGACTTCGGTTGAACCGGTGAACATCACCCCGCGCACACGATCATCACCCGTCAGTTGTGCGCCCACGGTTTCACCCTGACCTGGCAGCAATTGTACTACGCCTGGCGGCACACCCGCTTCCAGCAAAATGGCGATCCCTTGCGCTGCAATCAGCGGCGTTTGCTCCGCCGGTTTTGCCAGTACGCTGTTACCTGCCGCCAGCGCGGCAGCAATTTGCCCGGTGAAAATGGCCAGCGGGAAGTTCCACGGGCTGATACATACCACGGGGCCTAAAGGACGATGCGTTTCGTTAGCGAAATCATCACGTACCTGTCCGGCGTAGTAGTGGAGAAAATCAACGGCTTCACGCACTTCGGCAATGGCGTTACTGAACGTTTTTCCGGCTTCACGCACCAGAATACCAATCAGTTGCTGCATCTGACTTTCCATTAGCACGGCAGCGCGATGCAAAATCGCTGCGCGTTCAGCCGGAGGGGTGGCAAACCAGATAGGCGCATTGTTGACGGCATTTTCCAGTGCCTGGTCCACTTCACGTGGCGTGGCTTCACGCACATAGCCCACAATATCTTTCGGTTCCGCCGGGTTGATAACGGGCGACATTTCGCCTGCCGCAACCGGTTGTTCCAGCATTGGCAAGGCCTGCCACTTTTGCAGCGCACTGTTGAGCAGAGCAGAGGAGAGTGACGCCAGACGGTGTTCATTGGCGAGATCTAACCCTGCCGAGTTGTCGCGCCCGTGACCGTAGAGATCGCGCGGCAGGGGAATTTTCGGATGCGGTAATCCGGTTTGCCCTTCCTGCTGCGCTATTTTTTCTACGGCAGCGACCGGATCGGCAACCAGTTCATCCAGTGGCAGAGAGGTGTCGGCAATGCGGTTAACGAACGAGGTATTAGCACCGTTTTCCAGCAGACGACGCACCAGATACGCCAGCAGCGTCTCATGTGTGCCAACCGGCGCATAAATACGACACGGACGGTTAAGTTTGCCGTCGGCAACTTTCCCGGTGACCTGCTCATACAGCGGCTCGCCCATACCATGCAGGCACTGGAACTCATACTGACCCGGATAGTAGTTCTGTCCCGCCAGTTGATAAATCGCCGCCAGCGTGTGGGCGTTGTGTGTCGCGAACTGCGGGTAGATTAAATTCGGCACCGCCAGCAGCTTTTTCGCACAGGCGAGATAAGAAACATCGGTGTACACCTTGCGGGTATAAACCGGATAGCCTTCAAGGCCGTCCATCTGTGCTCGCTTGATTTCACTGTCCCAGTACGCGCCTTTCACCAGACGAATCATCAGGCGGCGACGGCTACGGGTCGCCAGATCAATCAGGTAATCAATTACCATCGGGCAGCGTTTCTGATAAGCCTGAATAACAAAACCGATGCCGTTCCAGCCAGCCAGTTCTGGCTCGAAACAGAGTTTTTCCAGCAGATCGAGGGAGATCTCCAGACGATCGGCCTCTTCGGCATCGATGTTAATACCAATATCGTACTGGCGTGCCAGCAGCGTCAGGGATTTCAGGCGCGGGTAAAGTTCGTCCATCACGCGGTCATACTGCGCGCGGCTGTAACGCGGGTGTAGGGCGGAGAGCTTAATTGAGATCCCCGGGCCTTCGTAGATACCGCGTCCGTTAGAGGCTTTACCAATCGCGTGGATAGCCTGCTGATAAGAGACCATATACGCCTGCGCGTCCGCTGCGGTTAGCGCGGCTTCGCCCAGCATATCGTATGAGTAACGGAAACCTTTCTCTTCCAGCTTACGGGCATTGGCTAACGCCTCCGCGATGGTTTCGCCGGTGACGAACTGTTCACCCATCAGACGCATCGCCATATCCACACCTTTGCGGATCAGTGGTTCACCGCTCTTACCGATAATGCGGTTCAGCGAACGGGAGAGGCTGGCTTCGTTATGGGTAGAAACCAGTTTACCGGTAAAAAGTAGCCCCCAGGTGGCGGCATTAACAAACAGCGACGGGCTACGACCAATATGTGACTGCCAGTTACCATTGCTGATTTTGTCGCGAATTAAGGCGTCACGGGTGGCTTTATCGGGGATACGCAGTAACGCTTCTGCCAGACACATCAGCGCTACACCTTCCTGTGATGACAGCGAAAACTCCTGCAATAGTCCCTGAACCATGCCTGCGCGACCACTGGCGTTTTTTTGGTTACGCAGTTTATCCGCCAGTTGGTATGCCAGTTTATGCGCCTGTTCAGCAACCGGCTGTGGCAGACGAGCTTGTTCCAGTAACATGGAAACAGCTTCTGTTTCCGGGCGGCGATACGCGGCGGTGATGGCGGCGCGGGAAACCGACTGCGGCAAAATTTGCTCGGCAAAATCGAGGAAAGGCTGGTGTGGTTCATCTGCCGGATTCGGTGCTTCATCGCTCTCATTGGCCGCGCCAGAAAGCAGCGCAGGTAGCTCCGGCAAGGTATCGCTGTTTTCAAGTTGTTCGAGATAAGAAAAAATCGCCTGCTTAATTAACCAGTGTGGTGTGCGATCGATACGTGTCGCGGCAGACTTAATACGCTCACGCGTCGCGTCGTCCAGCTTAACCCCCATAGTGGTGGTTCCCATGCCATTACTCCTGTTGTTCTGAAAGGTGCAACTTAACGTTATCGTGAAATATCCATTATGTTGCAACTTTGTGCAACTGCGTTAAATGTGACCTGCGTAGCAAGCTTAAAAATGAATGAAATGTTAATAAAAGTAATCGTTATGACAGGAATTAAAAAAGTAACGCAGACTTTTTCTCTGCGGCAGTTAACATTTTTGAAAGGTGCAACCGCAAAAAATGTGAGGGAGTGCAACCTGATGGAAAATAGTATCGCTGGGTAATAAAAATTGATGTAAATGATGTGTTAAATCGATTGTGAATAACCAGCGCTTACGGCAGGATACGGTCGCCCTGGTAAACATAAACTCTGTTACCCCGTTCCGGTGGCAGATATAACGGCAAGTTTCGACATTGCCGATAATATTTTTTTGGAGACTTTAGATGGCTATTAGCACACCGATGTTGGTGACGTTTTGTGTCTATATCTTTGGCATGATATTGATTGGGTTTATCGCCTGGCGATCAACCAAAAACTTTGACGATTATATTTTGGGTGGCCGCAGTCTTGGCCCATTTGTAACGGCATTATCGGCGGGTGCGTCGGATATGAGCGGCTGGTTATTAATGGGGTTGCCGGGCGCGGTATTTCTTTCCGGGATTTCAGAAAGCTGGATCGCCATTGGCCTGACATTAGGCGCGTGGATCAACTGGAAACTGGTGGCCGGGCGGTTGCGTGTTCATACCGAATACAACAATAACGCCTTAACTCTGCCGGACTATTTCACCGGGCGCTTTGAAGATAAAAGCCGTATTTTGCGTATTATCTCCGCGCTGGTTATTTTACTGTTTTTCACTATTTATTGTGCTTCGGGCATTGTGGCTGGCGCACGTCTGTTTGAAAGCACCTTCGGCATGAGCTACGAAACGGCTCTGTGGGCAGGTGCGGCGGCGACCATCCTTTATACCTTTATTGGCGGTTTCCTCGCGGTGAGCTGGACCGATACCGTGCAGGCCAGCCTGATGATTTTTGCGCTGATCCTCACTCCGGTGATCGTGATTATCAGCGTCGGTGGTTTTGGTGACTCGCTGGAAGTGATCAAACAAAAGAGCATTGAAAACGTTGATATGCTCAAAGGCCTGAACTTTGTCGCCATTATCTCGCTGATGGGGTGGGGGCTGGGCTACTTCGGGCAGCCGCATATTCTGGCGCGTTTTATGGCAGCGGATTCCCACCATAGCATCGTCCATGCGCGTCGTATCAGCATGACCTGGATGATCCTCTGCCTGGCCGGAGCGGTGGCTGTCGGCTTCTTTGGTATTGCTTACTTTAATGATCATCCGGCGGTAGCGGGTGCGGTAAACCAGAATGCTGAACGCGTATTTATCGAACTGGCGCAAATTCTGTTTAATCCGTGGATTGCCGGAATTCTGTTGTCAGCGATTCTGGCAGCGGTGATGTCAACATTAAGCTGTCAGTTGCTGGTATGTTCCAGTGCGATTACCGAAGATCTGTACAAAGCGTTTCTGCGTAAACATGCCAGCCAGAAAGAACTGGTGTGGGTTGGGCGCGTGATGGTGCTGGTGGTGGCGCTGGTGGCCATTGCGTTGGCGGCAAACCCGGAAAACCGCGTGCTGGGTCTGGTGAGCTACGCGTGGGCAGGTTTTGGTGCGGCGTTTGGTCCGGTCGTGCTGTTCTCGGTAATGTGGTCACGCATGACGCGCAACGGTGCGCTGGCGGGGATGATTATTGGCGCGCTTACGGTTATCGTCTGGAAACAGTTCGGCTGGTTGGGGCTGTACGAAATTATTCCGGGCTTTATCTTCGGCAGCATTGGGATTGTGGTGTTCAGTTTGCTGGGTAAAGCACCGTCAGCGGCGATGCAAAAACGTTTTGCTGAAGCGGATGCGCATTATCATTCGGCGCCGCCGTCACGGTTGCAGGAAAGCTAAGGGAAGGCGTTTTACCGAAACATAACAGGCAGCAGGCAGAGGGCAATCAGTGATTGCCCTCTGTGTTTTCCTTCAAAGTATTTTTACATTTCATCATCATTATCACTACATTTCGCTTGTGTTTTCCTTCGCCGTAATGATAATCGCTATCACTGCGATTTACTTTTCTTTGCATAGATTGACTCAGAAAAACGTTTAAGGGTGGGTGGCATGTTTGTTCCGTTTCTCATTATGTTGCGCGAAGGACTTGAAGCCGCGCTGATTGTTAGTTTGATTGCCAGCTATCTTAAGCGTACCCAGCGGGGCCGATGGATTGGTGTGATGTGGATTGGCGTGTTGCTTGCCGCCGCGTTGTGCCTGGGACTGGGCATCTTCATTAATGAAACCACCGGCGAATTCCCACAAAAAGAACAAGAACTGTTTGAAGGTATCGTGGCGGTGATTGCCGTGGTGATCCTCACCTGGATGGTTTTCTGGATGCGCAAAGTGTCGCGCAACGTCAAAGTGCAACTGGAACAGGCGGTCGATAGCGCATTGCAGCGCGGAAACCATCACGGCTGGGCGCTGGTGATGATGGTCTTTTTTGCCGTTGCAAGGGAAGGGCTGGAGTCGGTCTTTTTCTTGCTGGCGGCATTTCAACAGGATGTCGGGATTTGGCCGCCGCTGGGCGCAATGCTTGGTCTCGCTACTGCCGTAGTGCTCGGTTTCTTGCTCTACTGGGGGGGGATTCGCCTGAATCTTGGCGCATTTTTCAAATGGACGAGCCTGTTTATTCTCTTCGTCGCCGCAGGGCTGGCCGCTGGTGCCATTCGCGCATTTCATGAAGCCGGACTGTGGAACCACTTCCAGGAAATCGCCTTCGATATGAGCGCGGTGCTCTCAACTCACTCTCTGTTCGGTACGCTGATGGAAGGTATTTTTGGTTATCAGGAAGCGCCCAGCGTCAGCGAAGTGGCCGTCTGGTTTATTTATCTCATCCCGGCGCTGGTGGCGTTTGCTCTGCCGCCACGTACCGGTACGACAGCGTCTCGCTCCGTGTAACGAATACGACGCAAACTCTTACTTAGTTACAACATACTTTAAAGGGATAGTCTCGTCATGACCACTAACTTCCGCCGTAGCGCACTGTACCTGAGCGTGGCTGCGCTTTTCTCCACCGCTTTTATGGCTAACGCTGCTGATGTTCCGCAGGTCAAAGTGACTGTGACGGATAAACAGTGCGAACCGATGACCATTACGGTCAACGCCGGTAAAACGCAGTTCATTATTCAGAATCACAGCCAGAAGGCACTGGAGTGGGAGATCCTCAAAGGTGTGATGGTGGTGGAAGAGCGGGAAAATATCGCCCCTGGTTTTAGCCAGAAAATGACGGCGAATTTACAGCCAGGTGAATACGATATGACCTGCGGTCTGCTGACTAACCCGAAAGGGAAGTTGATCGTCAAAGGCGAGGCGACGGCGGATGCGGCGCAAAGCGATGCGCTGTTAAGTCTTGGCGGTGCAATTACCGAATATAAAGCGTATGTCATGGCGGAAACCGCGCAACTGGTTACCGATACCAAAGCCTTTACCGACGCCATCAAAGCAGGTGATATCGAAAAAGCCAAAGCACTGTATGCCCCGACGCGCCAGCACTATGAGCGCATTGAACCAATCGCTGAACTGTTCTCTGATCTGGATGGCAGCATTGACGCGCGTGAGGATGATTACGAACAAAAAGCGGCTGACCCGAAATTCACCGGTTTCCACCGTCTGGAAAAAGCGCTGTTTGGCGACAACACCACCAAAGGGATGGATAAGTACGCTGACCAGCTTTATACCGATGTGGTCGATTTGCAAAAACGTATCAGTGAACTGGCTTTCCCGCCATCAAAAGTCGTTGGTGGCGCAGCCGGGCTGATCGAAGAAGTGGCAGCCAGCAAAATCAGTGGTGAAGAAGATCGCTACAGCCATACCGATCTGTGGGACTTCCAGGCAAATATTGAAGGCTCTCAGAAAATTGTCGATCTGCTGCGTCCACAATTACAAAAAGCTAATCCAGAACTGCTGGCGAAAGTTGACGCCAACTTCAAAAAAGTCGATACCATTCTGGCGAAATATCGAACTAAAGACGGTTTTGAAACCTACGATAAACTGACCGATGCCGACCGTAACGCGCTGAAAGGGCCGATTACTGCGCTGGCAGAAGATCTGGCGCAACTTCGCGGTGTGCTGGGACTGGATTAAGCGTTATGCAGTACAAAAATGAAAACGGCGTGAATGAACCGTCACGCCGACGTTTACTGAAAGGGATTGGCGCGCTGGCGCTGGCAGGGAGTTGCCCGGTCGCTCATGCGCAAAAAGTGCAAAGTGCGCCGGGTACGCTTTCGCCAGAAGCGCGCAATGAGAAACAACCTTTTTATGGTGAGCATCAGGCGGGCATTCTGACACCACAGCAAGCTGCAATGATGCTGGTGGCGTTTGATGTGCTGGCCAGCGATAAAGCCGATCTTGAGCGGCTGTTTCGTTTGCTGACTCAGCGGTTTGCTTTTCTGACTCAGGGCGGAGTGGCACCAGAAACGCCCAATCCTCGCTTGCCGCCACTCGATTCCGGCATTCTCGGCGGATACATTGCGCCTGATAATCTCACTATTACACTGTCTGTGGGGCATTCGTTGTTTGATGAGCGGTTTGGCCTTGCGTTGCAGATGCCGAAAAAGTTGCAGAAGATGACGCGTTTCCCTAACGACTCGCTGGATGCAGCATTGTGTCATGGTGATGTGCTGTTGCAGATTTGCGCTAACACCCAGGACACGGTGATCCATGCGCTGCGCGATATCATTAAACACACGCCAGATTTACTCAGCGTTCGCTGGAAACGGGAAGGGTTTATTTCCGATCATGCGGCGCGTAGCAAAGGCAAAGAGACGCCGATTAATTTGCTGGGCTTCAAAGATGGCACCGCCAATCCCGACAGCCAGAATACGAAACTGATGCAAAAAGTGGTGTGGGTAACGGCAGATCAGCAGGAGCCAGCCTGGACTATTGGTGGCAGCTACCAGGCCGTGCGTTTAATTCAGTTTCGGGTGGAGTTTTGGGACAGAACACCACTGAAAGAGCAGCAGACGATTTTTGGTCGAGATAAACAAACCGGTGCACCGCTGGGTATGCAGCATGAGCATGATGTACCGGATTACGCCAGTGACCCTGAAGGGAAGGTGATTGCGCTGGACAGCCATATCCGGCTGGCGAATCCCCGCACGCCAGAGAGTGAGTCCAGCCTGATGCTGCGTCGCGGCTACAGTTATTCGTTGGGTGTCACCAACTCCGGGCAACTTGATATGGGGCTTTTGTTTGTCTGCTACCAACACGATCTGGAAAAAGGCTTCCTGACAGTTCAAAAAAGGCTGAATGGTGAGGCTCTGGAGGAATATGTCAAACCCATCGGCGGGGGGTATTTTTTTGCGCTGCCGGGGGTGAAGGATGCGAACGATTACCTGGGAAGCGCGTTATTGCGGGTTTAATGTTTGTTTACGCCGCATCTGGTGTTCGTGCTCTGATGCCTGATGCGACGCTTGCGCGTCTTATCATGCCTACGGTTAGGGTACAGAGCACACTAATATCGACCCAAATTGCTCGTTTTTGTCATCACACTGTCATCTTTGCGATACAAGCTAATGTCATCAAAATGGTGGTTTATAGTTAAATATAAGTAAATATATTGTTGCAATGAATAAGAGATCTGTTGTACTTATTATGTAACAGCGGTAGTTCCCGGCAGTGATAGTCAGTCACTATGGAGATCGCGGATGGTAACGTCCTGTACTGGACATGTTTTTGACAATCAACGCTCGACCAAACGCGGAGACTTCTCCTCCGGTAGCAACTGCGTCACTCTACATTCTCATCCACTTCCTTTCTTTATTCGTGTTACCGACGCCTTTAACGGTGCGCGTAGCCGTTTTCGGTGTTATTTCCAAAAGCAAACTATGGCTTACAAGGAAGCCAACCCTCTGATGTTCGTGCGCATAATCGCGCTGCCAACGGCGCGTGTGATGAATACAAACAACTCAAGGTGCTCTCCATGGGAAGACAAAAAGCAGTGATCAAAGCTCGTCGCGAGGCAAAACGTGTGCTGAGACGGGATTCGCGTAGCCATAAACAGCGTGAAGAAGAATCGGTCACCTCGCTTGTGCAGATGAGCGGCGTAGAAGCCATTGGCATGGCTCGCGACAGTCGTGATACTTCGCCAATCGCCGCGCGAAATGAAGCGCAATTGCACTATCTGAAGGCTATTGAGAGTAAGCAGCTTATATTTGCCACTGGCGAAGCCGGGTGCGGCAAAACCTGGATCAGTGCTGCAAAAGCGGCAGAGGCTCTGATTCATAAGGATGTCGACAGGATTATCGTCACCCGTCCAGTATTGCAGGCCGATGAAGATCTTGGCTTCTTACCTGGAGATATTGCAGAAAAGTTTGCTCCTTATTTTCGCCCGGTCTATGACGTGCTTGTCCGGCGCCTGGGGGCTTCCTTTATGCAGTATTGCCTGCGACCGGAAATAGGGAAGGTGGAAATCGCGCCGTTCGCCTACATGCGTGGACGTACCTTTGAAAATGCAGTTGTCATTCTTGACGAGGCGCAGAATGTGACTGCCGCGCAAATGAAAATGTTTTTAACCCGCCTCGGGGAAAACGTGACGGTTATCGTCAACGGTGATATCACGCAATGCGATTTACCTCGCGGCGTGCGATCCGGATTAAGTGACGCTCTGGAACGTTTTGAAGAAGATGAGATGATCGGGATTGTCCGATTCGGCAAAGATGATTGCGTACGTTCGGCACTTTGCCAACGAACGCTACATGCTTACAGCTAAGTGTATTATTGGTTCAAAGCCCGGGCGAGCCGGGCTTTGAGATTGATGACAAACGTAAGATGCCTGATGCGCTACGCTTATCAGACCTACAAGATAATCACAATGTATTGAATTTGCGAGATTTTGTGGGGCGGATAAGACGTTCATGCCACATCCGGCATGAACAAAGCGCACAGTGTCAACAATCTGAGAACCCCGGTCGGGGCTTCTCATCCCCCCGGTGTATGCAATATGCGAAAAAAAAGCCCGTACTTTCGTACGAGCTCTTCTTAAAATATGGCGGTGAGGGGGGGATTCGAACCCCCGATACGTTGCCGTATACACACTTTCCAGGCGTGCTCCTTCAGCCACTCGGACACCTCACCAAATTGTTGTTCCTGTCTTGCTGGAACGGGCGCTAATTTAGGGAAATCATGGCCTGAGGTCAACAAACTTTTTAAAAAAATCGCGCGTTTATTCAAACTTCAATCAATATGCAGTTTTAATAAGCGAAATCTGCTTTTTTTGCCACCGACCGCTGATTTGTTATGCTGGTGGTCTTTGTAGATCATAACGATAAGTGCGAATAAATTTCGCTCAGATTTTTCGGGAGTCAGTATGGATATCATCTTTTATCACCCAACGTTTGATACCCAATGGTGGATTGATGCGCTGGGGAAATCGCTTCCACATGCAAGAGTCAGAGCATGGGAAACCGGCGATAATCATCCTGCGGATTATGCTTTGGTCTGGCATCCTCCGGTCGGGATGCTGGCAGGGCGTGACCTTAAGGCGGTGTTCGCGTTGGGTGCTGGTGTTGATTCGATTTTGAGTAAATTACAGACACACCCTGAAATGCTGAAACCGTCTATTCCGCTTTTTCGCCTGGAAGATACCGGTATGGGCGAGCAAATGCAGGAGTACGCAGTGAGCCAGGTGTTGCACTGGTTTCGGCGCTTTGATGATTATCGCGAGCAACAAAATGCTTCGCTTTGGCAACCACTGCCTGAATATCACCGGGAAGATTTTACTATCGGCATTCTGGGGGCTGGTGTATTGGGCAGTAAAGTCGCACAGAGTTTGCGAACCTGGCGCTTTCCATTGCGTTGTTGGAGTCGCACTCGTAAATCCTGGCCTGGTGTTCAAAGCTTTGCCGGAAGCGAAGAGTTGCACGCATTTCTGAGCCAATGCCGCGTATTGATTAATCTTCTACCGAATACCCCCGAAACGGCCGGCATTATTAATCAACAATTATTAGAAAAATTACCGGATGGCGCGTATCTCCTGAATCTGGCGCGTGGCGTTCATGTAGTAGAAGATGACCTGCTCGCGGCGCTGGATAGCGGTAAGGTTAAAGCGGCGATGCTGGATGTTTTTAATCGTGAACCCTTACCGTCGGAAAGTCGGCTCTGGCAACATCCACGTGTGACAATAACACCACATGTTGCAGCCATTACCCGACCTGCTGAAGCGGTGGAGTATATTGCACGCACCATTACGCAACTTGAACGAGGGGAGACTGCTAGCGGGCAGGTCGATCGCGCTCGAGGCTACTAATAAAGCTTCCGGATTCCTGCTATCCTTGGCGGTAATTGAATACAGGAGAGAGTTATGTATCCCGTCGACCTTCATATGCATACCGTTGCCAGTACGCATGCATATAGCACATTAAGTGATTACATTGCCCAGGCCAAACAGAAGGGCATTAAACTTTTTGCGATCACCGATCATGGCCCGGATATGGAAGATGCACCGCACCATTGGCACTTCATTAATATGCGTATCTGGCCGCGAGTGGTCGATGGGGTAGGGATCCTGCGTGGAATCGAAGCCAACATCAAAAACGTTGATGGTGAAATTGACTGCAGCGGCAAAATGTTTGAGTCGCTGGATTTGATCATTGCTGGTTTTCATGAACCAGTTTTTGCACCACATGATAAAGCCACTAACACGCAAGCGATGATCGCGACTATTGCCAGTGGTAATGTGCATATTATAAGCCATCCGGGGAACCCCAAATATTCCATAGATTTTAACGCTGTTGCCGAAGCAGCGGCTAAATATCAGGTGGCGCTGGAAATTAATAATTCCTCATTCTTACATTCGCGTAAGGGCAGTGAAGAAAACTGCCGTGCAGTGGCTGCGGCGGTGCGCGATGCCGGAGGCTGGGTCGCGTTAGGATCGGATTCTCACACCGCGTTTACCATGGGGGACTTTGCAGAGTGTCGTAAAATCCTCGACGCGGTTGATTTTCCGCAAGAGCGTATTCTGAATGTTTCACCGCGCCGCTTACTGAACTTCCTTGAATCTCGCGGTATGGCACCAATTGCAGAATTTGCTGATCTTTAATTGTTATTAACGGAAATAAATTAATGAACGAGTTTTCTATCCTGTGTCGTGTACTGGGTTCGCTCTATTACCGCCAACCGCAGGACCCTTTACTGGTTCCGCTGTTTACCTTGATTCGTGAAGGAAAACTGGCGGCGAACTGGCCGCTGGAACAGGATGAATTACTGGCGCGCTTGCAGAAAAGCTGTGATATGGCGCAAGTATCTGCCGATTACAATGCACTATTTGTCGGAGATGAATGCGCAGTTTCGCCTTATCGCAGCGCCTGGGTTGAGGATGCCACAGAAGCAGAAGTGCGTGCTTTTCTTTCCGAACGCGGGATGCCGTTAGCGGATACGCCAGCGGATCATATTGGTACTTTATTGCTGGCAGCTTCCTGGTTGGAAGATCAGTCAACAGAAGATGAAAGCGAAGCGCTGGAAACACTGTTCAGCGAGTATCTGTTGCCCTGGTGCGGCGCATTTCTCGGTAAAGTTGAGGCCCATGCGACCACGCCGTTCTGGCGTACCATGGCACCGCTGACCCGCGATGCCATTAGCGCAATGTGGGATGAACTTGAGGAACAGTTAGAAGAATAAATGTGACTCACGTCACTTATAACTGCAATCTATAATTTGCCGTTGCATAAAATGTGTGCTCGATCTCATTCAATTTCGCGTTTTCTGCTATTATGCGCGGCATGAACATACTTCTCTCTATTGCAATCACAACAGGCATTCTCTCCGGTATCTGGGGATGGGTGGCTGTTTCTCTTGGCTTACTTAGCTGGGCGGGTTTCCTGGGCTGCACGGCCTACTTTGCCTGTCCACAGGGTGGTTTGAAAGGACTGGCAATCTCCGCTGCAACGTTGCTGAGTGGCATGGTGTGGGCGATGGTTATTATTCACGGTAGTGCGCTGGCACCACATCTGGAAATTCTCGGTTATGTCATAACGGGGATTGTGGCTTTTCTGATGTGTATTCAGGCTAAACATCTGTTGTTGTCGTTTGTCCCTGGTACATTTATCGGCGCATGTGCGACGTTTGCCGGGCAGGGGAACTGGAAGCTGGTTTTACCCTCTCTGGCGCTTGGGTTGGTGTTTGGCTACGCGATGAAAAACAGCGGTCTTTGGCTGGCAGCGCGCGGTGCTAAGTCCGCTCAGCGAGAGCAACAAGTCAAAAATAAAGCGTGAGGAGCACTCACGCTTTAGATTGAATAGTAAAGAGCCAGCTTTTTTATGTATCAGGATTCCGGCGGTACTGATAAGTGGCGGTATTTCACCAGAATGTCATTCTGCCGTTCTGCTTTATTCTGCAAATCCCACAGGCCACGGTCGATACCGTCGTTAATCAGGAAGATAACGCCTGTTTCGATGGCTGACATCAGGCACAGCATAACCGGCTCGTTAGAGGTATAACCCACTTCCCCTTCCAGTAACCGTTGGTAGTCAATAAAGCGGAAGACACCCGCCTGGACTTCATAGGAAAGGATTGTCTTACTGGTGTTCACCGAAGAAAGGATCTCACCGGTACTCACATTGACGACGCGCAGGTTCACGGCGATCTGATCAAGTTGGTATTGCGTGTCTGCACCAATACCAAAGTATCTCGCCCCAACACCGCCCGATTTGACGTTGCTTTCATAACCAATAATTGAGCCTTCAACCATGATATTGGCTGCGGTCAGCGATTGAAGCGGGATTCGGTTGTTTACCGCTACAGTACCGTTTTCCTGTGCTGCACGAATAATCTTGCGTTCGTTGAGCAGGTTTTGTAGGCCCTGACGCTCCAGCGGTATAAACCAGCGAGAATCTTTCAATGCCGTGACCAGCATCGCGGTGGCGCTTTGCGGAACAGCAGTGGAGAAGTTACTCGCCGGGTAGGCTTTAAATTGCCCGGTTTCGTCCTGAATGTTGTATACCGAAACAAAGATCTTACCCGTTGGTGCAGGTAAATGGGTCAAATCTTTATAGCTCTGGGCTCGAGGCATTAATGTTGGCTTGGCGGCTTCTTTTGGTGGGGCGGTTAAGCATCCGCTCAGCAACATGACGGCAACCAAAACAAATAAGCGCTGCATGATTAATTTCCTTATGAAGCTGGGGCTTAAAAATCGGTTGAGTTATTTTGTAAACCCGACACTTCAATAGTCGAAGTTTGTCCGGTTTTACGATCTGTCACGTTCAACTGCAATTGACCATCGCGGTTGGCAATATCGATAATATATTCGTTAGTCACCATTCGGCCCGGTTTGCCAGTGTTAATATTCGACAGCAGGCCACCTAAAATTTGTGACTGAATAGCCTGGGTGAAGTTATCCAGCGCCGATGGTGTTTCAATACCAAAGTCATCGTTATAGCTGGGATCTTTATATGAGTTCTGTGCCTGGGCGCTATTTAATAAAAAAGCGCCGTTATTTGGGTTGCCACCAAAGTTTGGGTTGCGGAACTGAAAGGTCATAGTTCCAGCCCAACTTAATGGAGAAATAAGCATGAGTAGAACTACTGCATGTTTGACACGCATTGCAGCCTCCTGACAAATTTTTTATTTAGAATTCATCATGCGCCAAATCGCCCGTACCCAATAACGCCTGATTTATCTGGCGACGATTTAGTGCTTCTTCAGTTTGTATCAGTGCAAAGACGACAGTTTTCTCGAAGTCTCTTTTCAACGGGAATAAAAATGTCTGGAAAATAACGTCCTGATTCACCGTTATTGTGATCCAGCTTCCCCATCGTGCACTGGGTCTTTCATTAATCGTTAAATTACCGGTGTAGTCACTTTCCCATTTATCACTAAAGGCACGGTAAAAATCGTGCCCAATAGATGAAACTGTATGGTCAGTTAACAATCCCGGTACTTCTACCTCAACGGCGTGAACATTGCCCGCAGCGAAGAGAAGTTCTGCTGCTACAATCCAGCATAAATAACGTTTCATGGCTTTATCGCCTGAGGTTATCGTTTGCCCATGAGACCGCTTGTGTTCGGTTTTTTACAGCTATCTTCTTGAAAAGATTATAAAGATGCGTTTTAACCGTATTTTCGCTGATGAACAGCGAACGAGCAATCTCGTTATTGGAGGCGCCGATACGCAGCTTATTAAGGATCTCTTTTTCCCTATGAGTAAGGAGGGCAGATTCCGTGCTGTTATAACGATAGTTACCGGAGTGTGTAATCAGGTAACTGGCAAGCTTTTGCGTAAAGTAGCATTCACCACGTAAGACGCCTTGCAACCCATTGACTACGCGTTCTTGATCCTCCATGGCGTAAAAAACACCATTGATATGTGGCCAGTTTTCAATGTCGCGGTACGGATAATCATCTGGGGTATTTAACAACATTGTTTTAATGTTGTTGTGTTTTCTGCTTAATGTATCCTGCCAGTAATGAATGAGCTTTTTATCTGCTTCCATCATATCCAACAGAATAATGCAGCCAGAAGATATATCGTCCAGAGAACGTTGAATATTATGCAGTTTTCCTGTGATTGCCAGCGATTGTTTTAAATGCTGCAATAACGCTGTCGCCTGCAAGGAAGGTTTAGTGATCAACAGTAAAGTATGACCATGAACACTATGGACTTCATTAAACATGATGAAACCCCGCTTTTTTTTATTAATCGCACACCTGACAGCTACCTCTAAAAATAGAGGCACCAGAAGTACTGACAGATGTTGCACTGCTGTGTGTAGTAATAAATCAACCCTAAATGGGTAAAATATAAAACTAATGGATTACATCTGATTTCAATCTAGCTATTACAAATCTTAAAGCAAGTGTTAAACGTGTAACAAAATGTAATCTGGCATTTAAAAATGTTAACGCTGCGGGGTGATTAAGTTTAGAAATGATAGAAAAGTTGTACATATAGCTTTTATTGCACAATTTTAAAAAGTCATACAAATAACGCTAAGTCCATAATTATGCATATAAAATTTATTCCCACATAGTCCTTTTGTTGCGCGGAAATTTCTTAATTTTTCGGAGGTTCTCCCTGGACAAATTTTTGCTGCAAAAAGACGATGTTTGTCACGGCTTGTTGAACAGACATATCGACGTAATCTTCTCGACTTGTGCAGAGAGGCCGTCCGTTGAATTTTTGCGGTCAAAAAATAGCAATTTAAAAGTAAACAAAATATTTTTTACGTAAATAACAGCGTATTTACGCGAGTTTTAATACTTTGGTATGAACAAAAAAAGAAAAATACAACGCGTGGGTGAGTTATTAAAAATATTTCTACAGACATACTTTCCATCGTAACGCAGCGTTAACAAAAAGCGGTTTGCGTTAACAACCAAGTTGAAGTGATTTAAATTTCTTTAATGTACGACCAGGTCCAGGGTGACAACATGAAAAACAGATTGTTATTTATGATGTTAACAGTACTGGGTGCGCCTGGGATTGCAGCCGCGGCAGGTTATGATTTGGCTAATTCAGAATATAACTTTGCGGTAAATGAATTGAGTAAGTCTTCATTTAATCAGGCAGCCATAATTGGTCAAACTGGCGCTAATAATAGCGCGCAGTTACGGCAGGGAGGCTCTAAACTTTTGTCGGTTATTTCGCAAGAAGGTAATAGTAACCGAGCCAGGATTGACCAGAAAGGAGATTATAACCTTGCGTATATTGACCAGACGGGCAATGCCAACGATGCCAGTATATCGCAAGGCGCATATGGTAATACTGCAATGATTATCCAGAAAGGTTCTGGTAATAAAGCAAATATTACTCAGTATGGTACTCAAAAAACGGCAATTGTAGTGCAGAGACAGTCGCAAATGGCTATTCGCGTGACACAACGTTAATTTCCATACGACTTTTAAATCAATCCGATGGGGGTTTTACATGAAACTTTTAAAAGTAGCAGCAATTGCAGCAATCGTATTCTCTGGTAGTGCTCTGGCAGGTGCTATTCCTCAGTACGGCGGCGGTGGCGGCGGCAACCACGGTGGTGGCGGCAATAACAGCGGCCCGAATTCAGAGCTGAATATTTACCAGTACGGCGGCGGTAACTCTGCTGTTGCATTGCAGGCTGATGCCCGCAACTCCGATCTGACTATTACCCAGCATGGCGGCGGTAACGGCGCTGATGTTGGACAAGGTTCTGATGACAGCTCAATCGATCTGACTCAGCGTGGTTTCGGTAACAGCGCTACTCTCGATCAGTGGAATGGTAAAGATTCTACTATGACCGTTAAACAGTTCGGTGGTGGTAACGGTGCTGCTGTTGACCAGACTGCATCTAACTCCAGCGTCAACGTAACTCAGGTTGGCTTTGGTAACAACGCGACCGCTCATCAGTACTAATACAGAATTTGTATGACAGAAACAGGGCGTAAGCCCTGTTTTTTTTCGGGAGAATAGTATGAACGCGTTATTACTTCTCGCGGCGCTTTCCAGCCAGATAACCTTTAATACGACCCAGCAAGGCGACATGTACACCATTATCCCTGAAGTCACCCTGACACAATCTTGCCTGTGTCGGGTACAAATATTGTCTCTGCGCGAAGGCAGTTCTGGGCAAAGCCAGACGAAGCAAGAAAAGACCCTCTCAGTGCCCGCTAATCAACCCATTGCTTTGACAAAATTGAGCTTAAATATTTCCCCGGACGATCGAGTGAAAATAGTTGTTACTGTTTCTGATGGACAGTCACTGCATTTATCACAACAATGGCCGCCATCTTCAGGAAAGTCTTAATGCGTTGATATATTGAGCATAAAATGAATCGGGAGAGAATGGTCTGATGCGAATCGGCCAACCTGACAGTATGGATAACAGCAACCCTCAAGGATGATTAATCATTGAGGAAATAGAATAAATGTTCAGACCATTTTTAAACTCTCTTATGCTCGGCAGTCTGGTTTACCCTTTTATTGCCATCGCAGGCAGTAATGCACAAGGTGGCGTGATCTATTTTCGTGGTCAAATTGTAGAACCGACATGTGATGTCAGTACTCTTCAGGCACCACCAGAAATGACCTGTATGCAGAATGGTTCGGTTCCGGACAAAACCTATTCCAGCAAAGAGTTGATGAGCGGTAACGTCAAAAATCCGCAAATTGCCTCAGTAAAAGTGCAGTACCTTGATGAGCAGAAAAAGCTGGCTGTGATGAACATCGAATATAACTAAGTTTCTGAGCAACTCACGTTGCTGACAACAAAAATGCGATTTCCCTAAAAGCCCTGCTGTACACTTAAGGAACAAGATGGTGTAAGGAGGCGTTATGAAATCGCGTATTCATGTTGTGCAGGGTGATATTACCAAACTGGCCGTTGATGTTATTGTTAATGCGGCAAATCCATCATTAATGGGGGGCGGTGGTGTTGATGGCGCTATTCATCGCGCTGCTGGTCCGGCCTTGCTGGATGCTTGTTTAAAAGTTCGTCAGCAACAGGGCGATTGCCCTACGGGACATGCAGTCATTACTCTTGCAGGCGATCTTCCTGCCAAAGCAGTTGTGCATACCGTTGGGCCAGTCTGGCGCGGGGGCGAACAAAATGAAGACCAGTTATTGCAGGATGCCTATCTCAATAGTCTGCGACTGGTGGCTGCGAACGGTTATTCGTCAGTGGCTTTTCCTGCCATTAGCACTGGTGTATATGGTTACCCGCGTGCTGCTGCGGCTGAAATAGCTGTAAAAACCGTTTCGGAATTTATTACCCGTCACGCTTTACCTGAGCAAGTATACTTTGTCTGTTATGATGCAGAAAACGCCCACCTCTACGAAAGACTCCTTACCCAACAAGGAGATGAATGATTTGCCCCGGCTGGCGAGCGCGGTGCTGCCGTTGTGCTCGCAACATCCTGGAAAATGCGGCATTTTCCCTCTTGATAAAAGCCTGGATGCGTTTGCCGCAAGATATTATCTGGCGGAAATGGCGGAACATACGCTGGATGTTCAGTACTACATTTGGCAGGACGATATGTCGGGGCGGTTGCTGTTTTCCGCCCTGTTAGCCGCAGCGAAGCGTGGCGTTCGCGTCCGGTTGTTGCTCGATGACAACAATACCCCCGGGCTTGATGACATTTTACGCTTGCTCGATAGTCACCCGCGTATTGAAGTCCGGCTTTTCAATCCTTTCTCGTTTCGTTTGTTGCGCCCGCTTGGCTATATCACCGATTTTTCCCGCCTCAATCGCCGTATGCATAATAAAAGTTTTACCGTTGATGGTGTGGTAACGCTGGTGGGCGGGCGAAACATTGGCGACGCTTATTTTGGTGCGGGGGAAGAGCCGCTTTTTTCTGATTTAGATGTCATGGCAATCGGGCCAGTTGTTGAGGACGTTGCCGATGATTTCGCCCGCTACTGGTATTGCAAATCGGTTTCACCGTTGCAGCAGGTGCTGGATGTTCCCGATGGCGAAATGGCTGACCGTATTGAGCTACCTGCGTCCTGGTACAACGACAGCGGGACACATCGCTATTTGCGCCAAATGGAGTTAAGTCCTTTTATAAATCAACTGGTTGACGGGACATTGCCGCTAATCTGGGCAAGAACGCGTTTATTAAGTGATGATCCCGCGAAAGGGGAGGGCAAGGCAAAACGCCATTCACTGCTGCCGCAACGTCTGTTCGATATCATGGGCTCACCCAGCGAACGTATTGATATTATCTCTTCCTATTTTGTGCCAACGCGCGCGGGAGTGGCGCAGCTTTTACGAATGGTGAGAAAAGGGGTCAAGATAGCTATCTTAACCAATTCACTTGCCGCTAACGATGTCGCTGTCGTTCATGCCGGGTATGCCCGCTGGCGCAAAAAATTGCTCCGCTATGGCGTTGAATTATATGAACTGAAGCCGACGCGGGAACAGAGCGGAACGCTGCACGATCGCGGTATAACCGGGAATTCTGGCGCAAGTCTGCATGCCAAAACGTTTAGTGTCGATGGCAAAATAGTGTTTATTGGCTCATTCAATTTCGATCCGCGTTCAACGCTGCTCAATACTGAAATGGGCCTGGTGATAGAGAGTGAAACGCTGGCGCAATTAATCGATAAACGCTTTATGCAGAGTCAGTATGATGCGGCCTGGCAGCTCCGTTTGGATCGTTGGGGAAGGATCAACTGGGTCGATCGTCATGGGAAGGAAGATATTATCCTCAAAAAAGAACCCGCAACCAGTTTCTGGAAGCGGGTTATGGTCAGACTGGCGTCAATATTGCCCGTTGAATGGTTATTATAAACGTGGCTTAACGGGCTGGCGCTTTATCATTCTCACGCTTCACGTTCGGTTTGCCAGAGAATAAAAACTTCAGCAACGGAATGCGTAAATGAATTTCGTACAGAATTATCGCAATCCCTATCACAAATATCAGACCGCAGAGAAAACCAAGCCAATTTGAGGTGATATGCGGGGTGATGTATGCGCCGAAAAAGAGCGTTAACGGGTGGTGAACCAGGTAGATAAACAGCGACGCGTTGACAAAATAAGTTACCCGTGCCGACTGAAAATTAAGCAGGCGGTGGCCGAAGGAGAAGACCACATTAACCATCCACAGTCCGAGCACCATCGTGATCACCGACTCAGTTTCATACATCCAAGCATCGCCACTGCCGTAACGTTGATTGAGCAAATAAGCCATAAATGCCAGTGCTGCCGCGAGGGTACAGCCGCGAGATGGGGTGGTAAACAAAGCTTTAAGGTTAGGAAAAATGAAAGCCAGTGCACCGAGAATAAAGAACGGCATATAAAACAGCGTCTGCATGAAAATAAAATTGAACATGCCATCGCTTAAAATGGGCGGATAAATGATAAATAGTGTTCTTCTTATTGCTGCATAGCCAACACCCAGACAGAAAAATAATATCGATAGCTTAACCATCGAGAAAGATTTATTCGCCTTATCTGCATTTTCTAAATTATTTCTGATGCGCTTAAATATCCACACGCACAGTGTCGTCATAACGACCAGCACCAGTAAAAACCACAGATGCGAGACTAATTCCCAGGCCAGAGTATTATATTTGTCATACAATGATAGCCCAGGCCAGCTTTCCGCTTTGCCTTTGACATATTGCAGCATAATGAATTGCGGCAAGGTGAGCAGGGGAATTGCCGTTAACATCGGGATACCTACGCGCTCAACGCGCACTTTCCACCATTTTTTCAATGGGTAGCGCAAAAACAACATGTAGGAAAAATACCCGGAAATAACGAAAAATACCTGCATACGGAAGGCGTGGATAAAATCGTTAAAAAGCGTCAGCCACCATGATGGTTCTGCGCTATTCACATGCCAGGTGTGGCTTGAATAAATTAAAGAAATATGAAAAGGGATCCCTAACAACATCAACCATGCGCGGATGGAGTCGAGGAAATATTCACGCTGCGCGGGTACTGGATTCATATATGGTTAACTAATCTCGGATTTTTCGTCTTATCCCGACCGGGTAATGCCTTTAGGCTTTTGCCGTAGCGACACCGACCTGGCCACATGTGGCGCAGATTTCAAGTGTGTTTTTATGCGGCATAACCGCTACCACGAACCAAAATGGAAGCGCCTGTAAGACGGTTGATAAATAAATTTGCTGGCAAACCCTACACGAACTCGCTCCTTCTGTCTTTAGGAGAAGCACGGAAAGTGAAAACGGTTGCAATCAGGTGCTTAATCCATGAGCCGGTACGCCGAATAATACCGGGATTCTGTTGTCGGAATGGCTGGTTATCCATTAAAATAGATCGGATCGATATAAGCA
The DNA here is from genome assembly GCF_000208565.1 of Escherichia sp. TW09308. Classification (NCBI taxonomy): domain Bacteria; kingdom Pseudomonadati; phylum Pseudomonadota; class Gammaproteobacteria; order Enterobacterales; family Enterobacteriaceae; genus Escherichia; species Escherichia sp. TW09308. The sequence goes on from NZ_AEME01000001.1 coordinate 1,503,275, forward strand.
CACAAAGGGGGAAGTGCTTACTTATTATGAAACATAAACTACAAATGATGAAAATGCGTTGGTTGAGCGCTGCAGTAATGTTAACTCTGTATACATCGCCAGGCTGGGCCTTCAGCATTGACGATGTCGCAAAGCAAGCTCAATCCTTAGCCGGGAAAGGCTATGAGGCACCTAAAAGTAACTTGCCCTCCGTTTTCCGCGACATGAAATACGCGGACTATCAGCAGATCCAGTTTAATCATGACAAAGCCTACTGGAACAATCTGAAGACCCCATTCAAGCTCGAGTTCTACCATCAAGGTATGTACTTCGACACGCCGGTCAAAATCAACGAAGTCACCGCAACGGCAGTAAAAAGAATCAAATACAGTCCGGATTATTTCACTTTCGGTGATGTTCAGCATGACAAAGACACGGTAAAAGACCTTGGCTTCGCCGGTTTTAAAGTGCTTTACCCGATCAACAGCAAAGATAAAAACGATGAAATCGTCAGCATGCTCGGGGCCAGCTATTTTCGCGTGATTGGCGCAGGTCAGGTTTACGGTCTTTCTGCCCGTGGCCTGGCAATTGATACCGCTTTGCCATCCGGTGAAGAATTTCCGCGATTTAAAGAATTCTGGATCGAGCGTCCAAAACCGACTGACAAACGTTTAACGATTTATGCGCTGCTTGATTCGCCGCGTGCGACAGGCGCTTACAAGTTCGTTGTTATGCCGGGACGTGACACGGTTGTTGATGTGCAATCGAAAATTTACCTGCGCGATAAAGTCGGCAAACTGGGCGTTGCACCGTTAACCAGTATGTTCCTGTTCGGGCCGAATCAGCCATCTCCGGCGAATAACTATCGTCCGGAATTGCACGATTCTAACGGCCTTTCTATCCATGCTGGTAATGGTGAGTGGATCTGGCGTCCGCTGAACAACCCGAAACATCTGGCGATCAGCAGTTTCTCGATGGAGAACCCTCAAGGTTTCGGTCTACTGCAACGCGGCCGCGATTTCTCCCGTTTTGAAGATCTCGACGATCGTTATGATTTGCGTCCTAGCGCCTGGGTAACGCCGAAAGGGGAGTGGGGTAAAGGCAGCGTTGAGCTGGTAGAAATTCCAACCAACGATGAAACCAACGATAACATCGTCGCTTACTGGACACCGGATCAGTTGCCGGAGCCGGGCAAAGAGATGAACTTTAAATACACCATCACCTTCAGTCGTGACGAAGACAAACTTCACGCGCCTGATAACGCCTGGGTGCAGCAGACGCGTCGTTCAACGGGCGATGTAAAGCAGTCGAACCTGATTCGCCAGCCTGATGGCACTATTGCCTTTGTGGTCGATTTCACCGGCGCAGAAATGAAAAAACTGCCAGAGGATACGCCGGTCACCGCGCAAACCAGCATTGGCGATAATGGTGAGATTGTCGAAAGCACGGTGCGTTATAACCCGGTTACTAAAGGCTGGCGTCTGGTGATGCGTGTGAAAGTGAAAGATGCCAAGAAAACCACTGAAATGCGTGCTGCGCTGGTGAATGCCGATCAGACGTTGAGTGAAACCTGGAGCTACCAGTTACCTGCCAATGAATAAGACAACCGAGTACATTGACGCAATGCCCATCTCTGCAAGCGAGAAAGCGGCATTGCCGAAGACCGATATCCGCGCTGTTCATCAGGCGCTGGATGCTGAACACCGGATCTATGCGCGGGAGGATGACTCCCCACAAGGCTCGGTAAAGGCACGTCTGGAACAAGCCTGGCCTGATTCGCTTGCTGATGGACAGTTAATTAAAGACGACGAAGGACGCGACCAGCTTCAGGCAATGCCGAAAGCAAAACGCTCCTCTATGTTTCCCGATCCGTGGCGAACTAATCCGGTAGGGCGATTCTGGGATCGTCTGCGTGGGCGCGATGTGACGCCGCGCTATCTGGCCCGGTTGACCAAAGAAGAGCAGGAAAGTGAGCAAAAGTGGCGTACCGTCGGGACAATCCGTCGTTACATCCTGCTTATCCTGACGTTGGCGCAAACTGTTGTCGCCACCTGGTACATGAAGACGATTCTGCCGTATCAGGGATGGGCGTTGATTAATCCGGTTGATATGGTTGGTCAGGATCTGTGGGTTTCCTTTATGCAGCTCCTGCCTTATATGCTGCAAACCGGCATTCTGATCCTCTTCGCTGTTCTTTTCTGTTGGGTGTCTGCCGGGTTCTGGACGGCGCTGATGGGCTTCCTGCAGTTACTTATTGGTCGCGATAAATACAGTATATCTGCGTCAACCGTTGGTGATGAGCCGTTAAATCCGGAGCATCGCACGGCATTGATCATGCCTATTTGTAATGAGGATGTGAACCGCGTCTTTGCAGGCTTGCGCGCAACGTGGGAATCGGTAAAAGCCACCGGCAATGCTCAACACTTTGATGTCTATATTCTGAGTGACAGCTACAACCCAGACATCTGTGTGGCAGAACAAAAAGCGTGGATGGAGCTGATCGCTGAAGTCGGTGGCGAAGGTCAGATTTTCTATCGCCGTCGCCGTCGTCGCGTGAAGCGTAAGAGCGGTAATATCGATGACTTCTGCCGTCGTTGGGGCAGTCAGTACAGCTACATGGTGGTGCTGGATGCCGACTCAGTGATGACCGGTGATTGCTTGTGTGGTCTGGTGCGCCTGATGGAAGCCAATCCGAATGCCGGGATTATCCAGTCTTCACCGAAAGCGTCCGGTATGGATACGCTGTATGCGCGCTGCCAGCAGTTTGCTACCCGTGTCTATGGGCCATTGTTCACTGCCGGTTTGCACTTCTGGCAACTCGGTGAGTCGCACTACTGGGGGCATAACGCGATAATCCGCGTGAAACCGTTTATCGAGCATTGTGCGCTGGCACCGCTGCCTGGTGAAGGATCATTTGCTGGTTCAATTCTTTCGCATGACTTTGTGGAAGCCGCACTGATGCGCCGTGCAGGCTGGGGGGTATGGATTGCTTACGATCTTCCTGGCTCTTATGAAGAGTTGCCGCCTAATCTGCTTGATGAGCTAAAACGTGACCGCCGCTGGTGCCACGGTAACTTGATGAACTTCCGTCTGTTCCTGGTGAAAGGGATGCACCCGGTACACCGCGCGGTGTTCCTGACAGGTGTGATGTCTTATCTTTCCGCACCGCTGTGGTTTATGTTCCTCGCGCTTTCTACCGCATTGCAGGTAGTGCACGCGCTGACCGAGCCGCAATACTTTCTGCAACCACGGCAGTTGTTCCCGGTGTGGCCACAGTGGCGTCCTGAACTGGCTATTGCGCTGTTTGCCTCGACCATGGTGCTGCTGTTCCTGCCGAAGTTGTTGAGTATTTTGCTCATCTGGTGCAAAGGGACGAAAGAGTATGGCGGCTTCTGGCGCGTGACGTTATCGTTGTTGTTAGAAGTGCTGTTCTCCGTGTTGTTGGCACCGGTACGCATGCTGTTTCATACGGTATTCGTGGTCAGCGCCTTCCTCGGTTGGGAAGTGGTGTGGAATTCACCGCAGCGTGATGATGACTCCACTTCCTGGGGCGAAGCGTTTAAACGCCACGGCTCTCAGTTATTGCTGGGGTTAGTGTGGGCGGTCGGTATGGCGTGGCTGGATCTGCGTTTTCTGTTCTGGCTGGCACCGATTGTCTTCTCGTTGATCCTGTCACCGTTTGTTTCGGTGATCTCCAGCCGTACAACCGTTGGTTTGCGCACGAAACGCTGGAAACTGTTCCTGATCCCGGAAGAGTATTCACCGCCGCAGGTACTGGTCGATACCGATCGTTTCCTTGAGATGAACCGTCAACGTTCTCTCGACGATGGCTTTATGCACGCGGTGTTTAATCCGTCGTTTAATGCCCTGGCAATGGCAATGGCCACCGCGCGTCACCGCGCCAGTAAGGTGCTGGAAATCGCCCGCGATCGCCACGTTGAACAGGCGCTGAACGAGACGCCAGAGAAGCTGAATCGCGATCGCCGCCTGGTGCTGTTGAGCGATCCGGTGACCATGGCACGCCTGCATTTCCGTGTGTGGAATTCCCCGGAGAAATATTCTTCATGGGTGAGTTACTACGAAGGGATAAAGCTGAATCCACTGGCATTACGTAAACCGGATGTGGCTTCGCAATAAAGCGTAGTTACCTGCAATATATTGAATTTGCAAGGTTTCGTAGATCGGATAAGGCGTTCACGCCACATCCGGCAAAAACAACGAGCCAATAAAAATACCGGCGTAATGCCGGTATTTTTTTACAGAAGAGGGTACGAATGCGTTTCATTTTGGTAGGCATCATGGTTGCTTTGCTGAGTGGTTGTGGCAGCATCATCAGCCGCACCATACCGGGGCAGGGGCATGGCAATCAATATTATCCAGGTGTGCAATGGGATGTGCGTGACTCCGCATGGCGCTATGTCACGATCCTTGATCTTCCATTCTCTTTAGTCTTTGATACCTTACTGCTGCCGATCGATATTCACCACGGAGCATATGAGTAATTAACGTTCATCCCACTCATCGGCTGCTGTGCGCCCTTCTTCGGTATCCAGCGGAGGCTCAAGCTGGAATTCGCCTTCGTCCCATTCATGCAGAGTATTTTCTTCCTGCCATTCCTGGCGGATTTCAATCTCATCATAATCGCCATCAAATATGCTCTGTGCGGCTTCTCCACTGAACATTGGCAGGCATTCACCTTCTTCGCCTTCATCGGCGTAAAACTCAACCTGCCACATAATGTCGCCATCTTGCAGAATGTATTTTTGGACATTGAACTGTTGCACATTCGCTTCTTCGGCGTCGATGCCGGGATTGTCAGCAAGAAATTCTTCGCGTGCGGCATCAATGGCTTCTTCAAGCGTTGCGTACATAGTCATCACGATTCTCCCTTTGATTTGATGAGGTATTCAGGGAAAGAATAGCTGATTCTCCGCTTTTGCAAGTATGAAAGGCGAAAAATCAGTTCGATACCTGGGGGAATCGGCGGCGACGCAGGCTGTTCCAGGAATAGACAGCGTTAAACAGAACGACTCCGGCAGTAACCAGAAATACTGCCCGGAAGCCATAGTTTGCTGAGATAGCGGCCCCCATCAATGGCCCCGTAACGTTGCCAATATCACGAAACGACTGGTTATAACTGAAAATGCGACCGGCGATTTGGTTGGTCGAATTGTAAACCAGCAGCGTCTGTACGGCGGGGAGCAAAGCACCATCTGCAGCACCGAGTAAAAACCGTAAAATCCCCAGTTGCAATGGCGTCTGGACATAAGACATTGGGATCAACAGCAGTACAGAAAAGATCAGCGCAGTTATCAGAATCTTTTCTGGTCCGATTCGATCGCCAAGTTTGCCGAGTCGTGGTGCGCTAAGTAGAGCTGCCACGCCGGGGACTGAGGCGATCATCCCGCTGATAAACGCGATATTACTGACGTTGCCGGCCAGTTCGCGGACATACAGCGTCAGGATTGGAGCGATTGAACCGGTGGCAATCTGGATAATTAACGTCGTGACAAACAGGCTGAGTACCAGTTTTGGGTTTTTAAGTGACGTTACGACTTCCCGCATGTGCAGCATCTCTTTTTTGCTGACCGGTTGGAATTTTTCTTTGATACAAAATAGGGTGACAAAAAAACAGAGTAGCAGCACGCTAGCGGTGATAAAGAACACCGGACGTAAGCCGTAGCTATCCGCGAGCAGACCGCCAGCCATTGGGCCGAGCAACGCGCCACTAACCCCACCGGTAGAGAGTGTCCCCAGCGCCCAGCCGCTTTTGTTGCGTGGGACCTGGGTGGCGATTAAGGCGTTGGCGTTGGGAACAAATCCACCGAGCAGCCCCAGTAGCGCCCGCAGGATCAGGAACTGCCAGATATTTTGCGCCAACCCCATCAACACCATCACGATGCCCATCCCGAGAGCCGAGCGCAATAGCATAATTTTTCGGCCTTTGCGGTCGGCAAGCCCGCCCCAAAACGGGGAGGCGATAGCAGAAAATAAAAAGGTAATACTGAAGACAATTCCGGACCACATATTCAGCTCACTGTGACCGGTGACGCCAAGTTGCTCAACGTAGAGGGGTAAGAACGGCATCACCAGACTGAAGGCGGCGCCGGTGAGAAAACAACCTAGCCAGGCAACGATCAGGTTTCGTTTCCAGTTTATGGAGGTGTCATTATCAGAGGGTGACATAGCAATCCGCTGTTGGTGCGCCAGGCGCGGTGAACATAAGAAGAAAAAATAAGCACACTAATTATGCGCCTGACTTATAGGTGGTGCAACGCAGAGAGCTTTTATCGCTAAATCAGGGGATTTGATGCTGACAGGCCGGATGTGATGCAGGCATCTTATCCGGCCTGTGAATATGTATTAATAGCGAGAAGGTACGCCTTGCGGGCGCGTTTTAAAGCGACGATGCAGCCACATGTACTGTTCCGGCGCCATCATGATGCATTTTTCTACCACTTTATTCATCCACGCAGCGGTGGTTTCAGCGTTATCCAGCGGAGGTGAACACTCTGGCGGCAGCATGATCAATTGATACCCTTTGCCATCTGGCTTACGACGCGGAACAAACGGCACCAGACACGCACCAGACATTCTGGCCAGCATCCAGGTGCCGCTGGTGGTCGCCGCCTGTTCAACGGCAAACAGCGGCACAAAAACGCTTGAGCGTGGACCGTAATCGTGATCTGGTGCATACCAGACCACTTCGCCTTTCTTCAGTGCTTTAATCATTCCTTTTAAATCTTTGCGATCGAGCATCGATTTATTCGAACGCAGACGCCCCCAGGTTTGCAGCCAGTCGATCAATGGATTATCGTTCGGGCGATAGACACCGATACCCGGTTCCTGCATACCAAATTGCCTTGCGCCCAGTTCCAGAGTCAGAAAATGGATGCCAACTAACAGGATGCCGCGCTTTTGTGCCTGCACGTCACGGATATGTTCCATGCCGATCACTTCTGTCCAACGGGCAACCCGACGGTCCGGCCAGAACCATGCCATGCCAGTCTCCATCAGCCCCATGCCAACGGATTCGAAATTCTTCACCACCATTTCACGGCGTTCCTGTTCACTCATCTCCGGGAAGCACAGTTCCAGGTTGCGGTGCACAATTTTGGCGCGTCGTTTCATAAAACGTAACGCCAGTCGTCCCGCCGCGATGCCGAGGCGGTAGATAATTGGGTAGGGTAACTGAACGACCAACCAAAGTACGCCAATACCCAACCAGGTTAACCAATAACGCGGATGAAGCAGTGCGGTGGAGAACTTGGGTAGATTCGTCATATCAATCCTGTCTTTCAACCTATACGGGCAATTGTATGTATTGTCGCATTTTTTCGTCCGCAACCAAAATTTGTGACCGGGGATTGGGTGAAATTGCCGCGCATGTAAACCATTATTAATTTTTAATGTGCAAATGTAGCGTAAAATGTGTGGATGTTAATTATCGATAATTGCTATATGATGCCGCGGATTTTTACTTACCCACCCGCAGGAACCGTACACCATGCCAGTGTTACACAACCGCATTTCTAATGACGCGCTGAAAGCCAAAATGCTGGCCGAGAGCGAACCACGCACCACCATGTCGTTCTATAAATATTTCCAAATTGCCGATCCCAGGGCGACCCGCGATGCTTTATATCAGCTATTTACTGCGTTGAATGTCTTTGGGCGGGTCTATCTGGCACGTGAAGGGATCAACGCACAAATCAGCGTACCGGCGAGCAACGTAGAGACATTTCGCGCACAGCTTTATGCTTTTGACCCTGCTTTAAACGGATTACGTCTGAATATTGCGCTGGATGATGACGGGAAATCCTTCTGGGTGCTGCGCATGAAAGTCCGCGAACGAATTGTTGCCGATGGTATTGACGATCCTCAATTTGACGCCAGTAACGTCGGGGAATATCTACAAGCGGCGGAAGTGAACGCCATGCTTGACGATCCAGATACGCTGTTTATCGACATGCGCAACCACTATGAATACGAAGTGGGGCATTTTGAAAACGCGCTCGAAATTCCGGCTGATACCTTCCGTGAGCAACTGCCGAAAGCGGTTGAGATGATGCAGGCGCATAAAGATAAAAAAATCGTGATGTACTGCACCGGTGGTATTCGTTGCGAAAAGGCCAGTGCCTGGATGAAACATAGCGGATTCAATAAAGTCTGGCATATCGAAGGCGGCATTATTGAATACGCCCGCAAAGCGCGGGAACAAGGTCTGCCGGTCCGCTTTATTGGTAAAAATTTCGTTTTTGATGAGCGGATGGGAGAGCGCATCTCTGATGAAATTATCGCGCATTGTCATCAATGTGGCACACCGTGCGACAGCCATACCAACTGCAAAAATGATGGTTGCCACCTGCTGTTCATTCAGTGTCCGGCGTGCGCCGAGAAATTCAAAGGCTGTTGTAGTGAGATTTGCTGTGAAGAAAGCGCGTTACCGCCAGAAGAACAGCGACGTCTCCGTGCCGGGCGGGAAAATGGCAATAAGATCTTTAATAAATCACGTGGACGCCTGAACACGACACTGGTTATTCCTGATCCAACAGAATAAACATTCGTGCCGGATGCGTGTCATCCGGCAACATCTCAGCACTACTTCTGTTGTATGCCTTCAACCGAAATAATCAGATCAACTTCCTGCGAAGCCGCGCCTAAATCTGTCTTGATATTGAAGTCTTTTAGCTTAATTTTCCCTTCAGCCTCAAAACCCGCACGTTTACCGCCCCACGGATCGTCGCCCTGGCCAATCAATTTCGCTTCCAGCGTTACTGGTTTGGTCACGCCATTCAGCGTCAGATCACCAGTAATATCCAGCTCGTCACCGTTTTTCTTCACGCTGGTGGAGGAGAATGTTGCCTGCGGATATTTTGCTGTATTAAGGAAATCCGCGCTGCGGAGATGTTTATCGCGCTCGGCGTGATTGGTATCAACACTGGTGGTGTTAATAGTCACATTCACTTTATCGGCTGCAGGATCCTTTTCATCAAACGTAAATGTACCGTCGAAATCTTTAAATGTGCCGTACAACCAACTGTAACCCAGATGCTGGATGCGGAAATTGACAAAGGCGTGCTGGCCTTCTTTGTCAATTTTATAATCGGCGGCGATAGCTGAACCGGCAGAGAACATCAGTGAAGCGAAGGTTAAACCAAGCAGGCTTTTTTTCATTTTTTAAACTCCATAGTCAGATGACGATTTTCCCAGCATGCGCTTCAGGGTGTCGTCTTTATCGATGAAATGATGCTTCAGAGCCATAAATCCGTGCATAACGGACAGAACGACCACGCTCCACGCCAGCCAAAAATGCAGGGCACCGGCTAAGTCAGCCTGCGCGCCAGTATCGGCAAGGGTTGCGGGAACGTCAAACCAGCCAAAAACGCTGATCGGTTTGCCATCGGCGGTAGAGATCAGATAGCCACTGATGCCAATGGCGAAGAGCAAGAGGTATAGCGCAAGATGTCCAGTCTTTGCACCAAGACGAGTCATAAGCGAATAATTTTGCAACGGACCTGGCGGTGGGGATATGACACGCCACAGAATACGAACAACCAGCCCCATCATTAACAGAATACCGATGCTTTTATGCAGTTCTGGTGCTTTGTGATACCAGCCATCGTAATAACTGAGCGTTACCATCCACAGACCCAAAGCAAACATGCCATAGACAATGATTGCACTTAGCCAATGAAAGGCTGTTGATATAACGCCATAGCGTTCAGGGGTATTTGTAAGTGGCATAAGGGCATCCGAAACATATTTGCGAGAGAATGAAAATGGCGTGTCGGAGAATGAATTGCAACTTAAAAATAACAATTCGAATGATATTTATTTTTATTTCAATAATTTTGATTTAATAATGAAGAGATCTTCATAAGTTTAGTTGTTTCAGGATGAGTGAAATCTGGTGAATGCGGTTATTGCAGGAATAAGCTTATTCAAATTTTCACACCAAATGAAAGAGATATTAAATATTTGTCAATTTATGTCAGTGATTACGGGTTAGAAATAAAATACATAGATGAGATCCATAATCGCCAGCAGTGACCAAAGAACAAGATAAAGCATGAAGTGTTCGCGAATATTATTGATGAGATAGTTCACCAAACGACGCATTAAAAAACTCCTGTAAAAACGGCCTCATTTTGGAGGCCGTAATGATGATTATTGGAAGCGGGAAAGTCTGAATGGCGTCAAATCAAAATTGCTTTTTTTGTCTTGTGCAAAGTCAGCGGCTATTTCCCCTAAAACCGACGCAAATTTAAAGCCGTGCCCACTCAGGCCGGTAATCAGCAGCGTATTATCGTGATCGGGCAGGGTATCGATAATAAAATCTTCGTCAGGCGAATTATCATAGGTGCAGGAAGCGCCGTACAGGCAGCAGCCAATACCTGGCAACACCTGGCGCAAGAATGGGAAGGCTTCAGAACCGTCGCTGGTAATTTCCGCAAATGGAACTCGTTCATCCGCGGAATGAATCACCTGACCACCGTTATGTTTACCAATCTTCAGAGCGTCATTTTCGGCAGGAAAACCGTAATATTGATCGCCATTGGGCAGTTCGCCAGTAAACGCCGGAAATTTATTTTTAACGCTATAACGACCATCTGCCTGATACCAGGCAAATACTTTGCGTACTGGCTGAATCGGGAGTTCTGGTAGCAGGTCTTTTACCCAGGTTCCCGCGCAGACGATCACTTTCTTTGCCTGATACTCGCCATCAGCCGTTGTAATGGTTACGCCGTTGTCATCATGGTGAATAGCGGTGACCGGGCAATTAAACAGTTGCGCGCAGCCAGCTTCATTCGCCAGTTTGATCCAGGTTTTAATCGCCAGTTCACTGCGCAAAAAGCCGGAATCAGCTTCAAATAAGCCGATGTAGTTGTCCGGGACGCGTATTTCCGGCCAGCGGGCCATAATCGCTTGCGCATCCAGTTTTTCGACGTTGAGTTGCCACTGTTCCGCACTGTGGGCAACGTTGGTGAGGAATTTGGAGTCAGATGGACCAAGGTTGATGACGCCAGAGCGCACAAAAATAGGGTCTTCTTCGTTGTAATGGGAGAGTTCATCCCACAACGTTTGCGCGCGAAGCACTAACGGAACATATTTTTCGCCTTCACCATAAGCATGGCGAATTAATCGCGTATCACCGTGGTGACTGCCGTGTTGATGTGGTGGCATATGGGCGTCGGTCATCAGCACTTTCAAACCGGCCTGGGTGGCATAATACCCGGCTGCAGCACCTACGGAACCGCTGCCAATAATGATGAGATCGTATTTCATTTTTTTCTCTCTGCTCTCATGGTACAAGCAGAGTAATTAAGTGAATGCAGATATACAACCCAGAAATGGTAAAGGCACCGGTCAGGTGCCTTTTGGGTGGATGGTCATGTCATGTTAATGACGCCGATACTCATTTACATGGAAATCACCAGATTCAATTTTGGCGATTCCTGCTTCTAATATCGAAATAAATTGTCTGGCAACATCAGTAGTTAACCAGAGTGTCTGACCAACTTCAGTCCCTTCCTGCTCGGACTTATTTGGGGTCTGGTAGTGCAAACGCAACATCAGCGCATCATAGCTATCAACGGTGCTGATGTCCCACCCTACGAGCGGATGAGTCTGAATGACTTCATTGTTTTTTTCCATCATGGCCCCCTAATTCGTGTTACTAGACAACGTTATTCGAGGTTCAATGCGTTTTTATCTGAAGCAACTTCAGTATACCAATAAGTAAGGGTGTTCACCGAATTTTTAAAGGGGGAAAGAGATATTTTTTTGGTTTTAAGATTTATATGAACAATAAAACAGCATGTCATTCATATTTTTTTAGCATATTGTGCAATTATTTTGAGGAAGTGTAGAAGATTTGTACGCAAAATAAAAAAGCCGGGGCGACCCGGCAAAACAAACATTACTGCATATTATTCGCTAACGAACCAGTCATCTGCGCTTTCCCATGTTTCTTGCAGAATTTCGCTAATACGTTGTTTATCTTCTTTTGTCGCGCCAATAACCGATAAATTATTGGCTGAAGCATAACGAACAGACACATGGCTTTCGTTATCAGGAAACGCATACTGAATACGGCGGGAAAGTTCACCTGCCAGAGCGTCAATAGCCCCGGCAGGTAATGGAGAAGTTTTCGCGATGGTGACTTCAATTCTCATAATAGCCCCCTGTTAAATATGCTGGTTATTTATACAGGTAAAATAATCTAATGACAACAGGGTGCTACGTTTTTTTATTGTTTAACTGTCCAGCGAACCGTTTCTCCGGCCAGGAATGGCACCAGCGTGTCGTCGGTCAGAGCGATGCTTTCAGCAACTTGTTGCTCTTCGCGTACCAGTTCAATAAACGATTCGTTGACCGGTAAACCATAGAACTGCGGGCCGTTTAAAGAACAGAACGCTTCAAAGTGCTGCAACGCATCCATTTCTTCAAATACAGTGGCGTAACTGCCCAGCGCCGTTGGTGCATTAAAACAGCCTGCACAACCGCAGCTACTCTCTTTGCGATGACGTGCATGTGGTGCGGAGTCAGTCCCGAGAAAAACGCGATTAAAGCCACTGGCGACCAGCTCACGCAGTGCCTGTTGATGCACATTACGTTTGAGAATGGGCAGGCAGTACAGGTGCGGACGTACACCGCCAACCAGCATATGGTTACGATTAAACATCAGATGCTGGGGGGTAATAGTAGCGGCCAGCAATTCATTACCGTCACGAACATATTCGGCAGCATCTTTAGTGGTGATGTGCTCAAAAACCACTTTCAGCGCAGTCAGGCGCTGGCGCAGTGGCTCCATAACCGTTTCAATAAAGCGGGCTTCACGGTCAAAAATGTCGATATCGGCGTGTGTAACTTCTCCGTGCACCAGCAGCGGCATGCCAATTTTTTCCATTCGCTCAAGTACCGGCATGATAGTGTCAACCGACGTCACACCGTGGCTGGAGTTGGTGGTAGCGTTTGCCGGGTAAAGTTTTGCCGCGGTGAACACGCCTTCGTTAAATCCACGCTCCAATTCATTGGGGGCCAGCGAATCTGTTAAATAACAGGTCATCAGCGGGGTGAAATCGTGTCCGGCAGGTACGGCGTCAAGAATACGCTGGCGATACGCTACGGCAGCTTCGACGGTCGTTATGGGCGGAGCCAGATTGGGCATAACGATGGCCCGGCCATAAGTTTTGCTGGTATACGGCACGACAGTTTTTAACATGTCGCCATCGCGGAGGTGAAGGTGCCAGTCGTCTGGGCGGCGGATCTTTAATACCTGGGATGGTGCAGTCATTAATCTCTATGCTCCGGCTGAAGGGATGTTTTTGCCGGACACAAAGGATAAGCGGAAACGTTTTCCTTTGCACGAAAAATAAAGGGCGCGAATGCGCCCTTCGTGTTTAATCAGTAAACGGAATGACAATTTCGCCAGGTTTCACCTCAATACCTTTCGCCAGTTTTTTCGCCATTGCTTCACCCTGACTACCATCTTCGCGCAGAACGTAAGCCGGTTGCTGGTTGAAGTAATTGCGTAGTGCCTGGTTCAAATAGGGAAGCAATGTTTGCATTACCGTTTGCATTTTTTCTGGCTGCACCGTTGCGTCGACCACTTCCATCTCTTTCAGGAAGATCGCGCCTTTTTCTTTATCAAACACCGGCAGCGCCTTCAGCTTCAGTTTCATGGTTGCTTTCTGGCTGCCGAAAAGAGAGTTCATATCCAGATTGGCATCACCGGTTAAGGTGATCTTATTTGGCTCTTCGCGGCCAATTTGACTGGCCAGATTTGTCAGAACGATATGGGCATCAGCCACACCGGGCAAACCGATATCTTTTGAGAAATTATTATGTTTCGCAAGCGACTGGTTAATTTCTTGTTCGCTAATCGTGTACTGGGTGAGTTGATTACAGCCAACGAGCAGGCCGCTGATGATCAATGCAGCGGCAAATAAAAACTTGTTCATGGTAGTCCTCGACATGAAATCTGCGTCAATATCCTGACACAACGCAGCATGTGTCACCAGCGTTAAACCCGCCAGCAGAAAAAACTGAAAACAGCGGCGACAGGTAATAACAGGTTGCTGCGGCGAGTAGATTGACTGGGCGAACAATGGTAACAGAAAGCATGGCATTTTCAGGCGTCGCGTTCCAGCAACCGACGCGTAGCGCGTTTCTGGCTAAATTGCCACCCCATCGCAACGAAGGTGATAATGCCAATAATGCCCAACATTATCCACGGTAGTTCTGGTTGCTGCGCCGATTTACCCAGGTCAAACAGCCAGCCGCCACCGACATAACCGATAGCACCGCCAATCGCCAGGCCCAGACGACTAAACCCCATATAGCTGCCGCGCGCTCGTGCATCTGCCAGCGAGGCGCTTAGGGTTTCACGCGCAGGTTCGGCAATGATTGAACCGATATAAAATAGACAAATCAGGGTGAAGAGTTGTTGCAGATTGCTGACCATTCCAACCGGTATCATGCTTAACGACATGACCAATAGCCCAGCCATCAATCGGTGTTCCAGACGAAAACGTCTTTCGCTCCAGCGGGCGATAGGGTAAAGCAACGTTAAGGAGAGACACGCTTCAATGGCATACATCCATTTAACGGCAGAGGGCGCTCCGGCGATATCGTTGACCATAATCGGCAGCATCAGCATTACCTGAACGGCCAGCATGTAGTAGCCTGCCAGCGTCAGAACATAGGTGACAAAACGTTTATCGCGCATCACGCGGGCCATGCCTTCGCGGACTGGCGTACGCACGGTAGAAAGTTTCCATGCCGGTAACAACCAGGCATTAAATGCCGCACACAGCACAAACAAAATTGCACCCGTCGCGCAGACCAGGCGGAAATCGTATTGCAACAGCCAGCTACCTAATAATGCGCCAATGACCGCACCAGCACTGTCCTGCATCATCAACAGGGAGAAAAAACGTCCACGCTGTTGCGGGCGGATCAATTTGACCACCAGTGCCGAACGCGGCGGATCGAACAGAGTACCGCCAAGACCTGAGAGAAGGCAGGAAAACCACAGCATCCATGGCTCGTGGGCGATCCCCATAGTGGCAAATCCCGCGGCGCGCATCAGCATTCCGGTGACGATCATCGGTTTTGCGCCAAAGCGGTCGGCAATTGCGCCGCCAAAAATACCTAAACCTTGCTGAATGAACTGACGCAGACCGAGAGCAATACCGACCATCACGGCTGCCCAGCCCATTTGATCAACGAAGCGGATAGAGATCAGGGGGAAGACAACAAAGAACCCCAGCACGACCAGCATATTATCGATGAGCAGGAAATATTTACCCAGGTTCCTGGCCTGTGAAACGCGCGACATTTCCCCTCCCGGGAAATAAAAGATGAGCACTTTCTATTCTGCATGGTCGCTAATACTTTTCCCATATTTCCCGGGACAATATTTTTTTATCGAAAGTCCTCTTTGATAGAGAGTTTTTATCAAATATGTGAATAATGCAGGAAATGGCATTTTGGACTTTTCACAGGTTCTGGTTGCGCAGGTATAGTAATACTTACAGCGTATTAAAGACGTTACGGGAAGGAGTAGGTATAGAATGTTTGGCTATCGTAGTAACGTGCCAAAAGTGCGCTTAACCACAGACCGACTGGTCGTGCGTCTGGTGCATGAACGTGATGCCTGGCGGCTGGCGGACTATTACGCAGAAAATCGCCATTTCCTCAAGCCCTGGGAACCAGTGCGCGACGAAAGCCACTGCTACCCTTCAGGCTGGCAGGCCAGGTTAAGCATGATTAATGAATTTCATAAACAAGGTTCTGCATTCTATTTTGGGTTGTTCGACCCGGATGAGAAAGAGATTATTGGCGTTGCCAATTTTTCTAATGTGGTGCGAGGATCTTTCCATGCCTGCTATCTCGGTTATTCAATCGGACAAAAATGGCAGGGCAAGGGGCTAATGTTTGAAGCCCTGACCGCCGCTATTCGTTATATGCAGCGTACTCAACACATTCATCGCATTATGGCCAACTATATGCCGCACAATAAACGTAGCGGTGATTTGCTGGCGCGACTGGGTTTTGAAAAAGAAGGTTATGCGAAAGATTATCTGTTGATTGATGGACAATGGCGCGATCACGTGCTGACGGCATTAACCACCCCGGACTGGACGCCCGGCCGCTAAGGAGAATGTTATGAAGTATCAACTTACCGCACTGGAAGCCCGCGTGATTGGCTGTTTACTGGAAAAACAGGTGACGACGCCGGAGCAATACCCGCTCTCCGTGAATAGCGTAGTCACGGCCTGTAATCAGAAAACGAACCGTGAACCGGTAATGAACTTAAGCGAATCTGAAGTGCAGGAGCAGTTGGATAATCTGGTAAAACGTCATTATTTACGCACGGTGAGCGGTTTTGGTAATCGGGTCACCAAATATGAGCAACGCTTTTGTAATTCAGAATTTGGCGATCTGAAACTGAGCGCCGCAGAAGTGGCGTTAATCACCACGTTGTTATTGCGTGGTGCCCAGACGCCGGGTGAACTGCGCAGCCGCGCGGCGCGAATGTATGAATTTAGCGATATGGCGGAAGTGGAGTCGACGCTGGAACAACTGGCGAATCGCGAAGATGGCCCTTTTGTGGTGCGTCTGGCTCGCGAACCGGGTAAACGCGAAAGTCGCTATATGCATCTTTTCAGTGGTGAGATAGATGAGCAACCTGTGGTAACGGAACCGTCGAAGGCGGTTGAAGGTGATTTACAGGCCCGTGTCGAAGCACTGGAAATCGAAGTGGCAGAACTGAAACAGCGTCTTGATTCGTTGCTGGCCCATCTGGGAGATTAAAGTGAAAAAATTACGTATCGGCGTAGTGGGGTTAGGAGGGATCGCGCAAAAAGCGTGGTTACCGGTGCTGGCGGCAGCGTCTGACTGGACGTTACAGGGGGCATGGTCGCCAACGCGCGAGAAAGCTCTACCTATTTGTGAAAGCTGGCGCATTCCTTATGCCGATTCGTTATCTAACCTTGCTGCCAGTTGCGATGCAGTTTTTGTCCACTCCAGCACCGCCAGTCATTTTGAAGTGGTCAGTGCGTTATTAAACGCTGGCGTTCATGTCTGTGTCGATAAACCCCTGGCAGAAAATCTGCGCGATGCCGAGCGGCTGGTGGAACTGGCGGCGCGGAAAAAACTGACGTTGATGGTTGGTTTTAACCGTCGCTTTGCACCGCTCTACAGTGAGCTAAAAACGCAACTTGCCACCGCAGCGTCGCTGAGAATGGATAAACATCGTACTCATAGCGTCGGGCCACACGATCTTTATTTCACGTTGCTGGATGATTATCTGCATGTGGTTGACACTGCACTGTGGCTGTCTGGCGGCAAAGCCTCCCTTGACGGTGGTTCGCTGTTGACTAACGAGTCTGGCGAAATGTTGTTTGCCGAGCACCATTTTTCGGTGGGGCCTTTGCAAATCACCACCTGCATGCATCGCCGTGCTGGTAGCCAGCGTGAAACGGTGCAGGCCGTGACCGACGGCGCGCTCATCGACATTACGGATATGCGTGAATGGCGCGAGGAGCGCGGGCAGGGCGTGGTGCACAAACCGATTCCCGGCTGGCAAAGTACCCTCGAGCAGCGTGGATTTGTTGGCTGCGCGCATCATTTCATCGAATGCGTGCAAAATCAGACAGTTCCACAAACTGCTGGTGAGCAGGCAGTACTGGCGCAGCGCATCGTTGACAAACTCTGGCGAGACGCGATGAGTGAATAAACCCTGTAACATCTGGCGGTAGCAATTCACCATAATCCAGGTAGACTATTCGCCTCTTTCAGCGCCTGCGTTGCAGGCGTTTTGTTCGTGGGTCTGGATTAGAACACCAATGAATTTATTAAAATCGCTGGCCGCCGTCAGCTCGATGACCATGTTTTCGCGTGTGCTTGGCTTTGCACGTGACGCTATTGTCGCCAGAATTTTTGGCGCAGGGATGGCAACCGACGCTTTTTTCGTCGCTTTCAAACTTCCTAACTTGTTGCGCCGTATCTTTGCCGAAGGGGCATTCTCCCAGGCATTCGTGCCGATTCTGGCGGAATATAAAAGCAAGCAAGGTGAAGATGCAACTCGGGTCTTTGTCTCTTATGTCTCGGGCCTGCTGACGCTGGCACTGGCGGTTGTGACCGTTGCCGGGATGCTCGCCGCACCGTGGGTGATAATGGTGACTGCGCCGGGCTTTGCTGACACCGCCGACAAATTCGCGCTGACCACTCAGCTATTGCAGATCACTTTTCCCTATATTTTGCTGATCTCCCTGGCATCGCTGGTGGGGGCTATTTTGAATACCTGGAACCGTTTCTCGATTCCGGCATTTGCCCCGACGTTACTTAACATCAGCATGATTGGTTTTGCGCTGTTTGCTGCACCGTACTTTAATCCGCCGGTGCTGGCGCTGGCGTGGGCTGTTACGGTGGGCGGTATACTGCAACTGGTGTATCAGCTACCGCACCTGAAGAAGATCGGCATGTTGGTTCTGCCGCGCATTAACTTTCACGATGCAGGAGCAATGCGCGTGGTGAAACAGATGGGGCCGGCGATCCTTGGTGTTTCTGTTAGTCAGATCTCCTTGATCATCAACACCATTTTTGCTTCGTTTCTTGCCTCAGGTTCCGTGTCGTGGATGTACTACGCCGACCGTTTAATGGAGTTTCCGTCTGGCGTACTGGGCGTGGCGCTGGGGACTATTTTGCTGCCGTCGCTGTCGAAAAGTTTTGCCAGCGGTAATCATGATGAATACAACCGCTTGATGGACTGGGGCCTGCGTCTTTGTTTCCTGCTGGCGCTGCCGAGCGCGGTAGCGTTGGGTATTCTCTCTGGTCCATTAACTGTTTCGCTGTTCCAGTACGGTAAATTTACCGCCTTTGATGCGCTGATGACTCAGCGGGCATTGATTGCCTATTCAGTGGGGTTGATCGGCCTGATTGTGGTGAAAGTGCTGGCTCCGGGTTTTTATTCCCGCCAGGATATTAAAACACCGGTGAAAATTGCCATCGTCACGCTGATTTTGACGCAGTTGATGAACCTGGCGTTTATCGGCCCGTTGAAACATGCCGGACTGTCGCTTTCCATTGGTCTGGCAGCTTGCCTGAATGCCTCGCTGCTTTACTGGCAGTTGCGTAAGCAGAAAATCTTTACCCCGCAACCCGGTTGGACTGCGTTTCTGCTGCGTCTGGTGGTGGCAGTGCTGGTGATGTCTGGCGTACTTTTAGGTATGTTGCACATCATGCCGGACTGGTCATTGGGTACTATGCCCTGGCGCTTACTGCGTTTGATGGCGGTAGTTGTCGCGGGAATTGCGGCGTACTTTGCCGCGCTGGCGGTGCTGGGCTTTAAAGTCAAAGAGTTTGCCCGTCGGACGGCTTAATAACCAATCCCGGCCTGCATTGCAGGCCGGAGAAAATCTTCAGATAGATATCTTTTTACCGCCGCGATGGGGCGTTGAGGTTTGACCGTTGGCCCCGTACAGCGTCGGCTCCTGATGTGGTTTCAGCATTTCCAGCGCCTGTTGATTGCGCTCAATCTGTCCTTCCAGTAGCCAGCCGTTATGTTGATTTAACTGACGCAGTTGCTGCGTTTTTACGGTAATTTCCTGCCAGCATTGTGCGATATCGTTGCTGTTTGCGGCATCCGGTATTTGCCGACGTAACTGCTCGAGGTAATCCAGCGTCGCCAGCAGTGAGCTTTTTTGTTCTGTAATCCGTTGTAACTGACTGCCGTTGATCTGCCCCATAGAGAGATGTTGCAGCTCTTGCTCCATCACCATTTTAAGATCGTTAAGCACTGCGGACATCTGGTCGAGGATCTCTGCAAGACGCGTCATACGTTTATTTACTCAGTAAGTCTTGTTGCACTTCGCTGATCAGTGCATCGGCAATTTTGCCGACATCTATCTTTAGTTCACCGTTACGAATCGCCAGTTTCAACGCTTCTACGCGCTCAAGATTGATATCACTGCTGCCTGGTTGCATCAGCTTTGCTTGTGCATCGCTTAATGTCACACTGGTACTGGCGGCGGCGGTCGTTTTTGTCGAGCGGGTATTGGCTACCGGAGTGTCACTGGTTTCGCGTGGCTGAACGGTGCTTATGGGCTTCAGGGGAGCGGTGCGGTCAATACTCATGGTTTATTCCTCATTGAGGGCGCTTTTATCATTTGTTGCTTATTTATCGGCAATAGTCGGTCAATCTTTAACAGATTACAGGTTTATAAGAATATTCCCATCCGCATCCACCACACCACTGACCACCTGACCCGACACCATGCGGACACGAGCATTTTGCGCAACCGCCGCGTTGTTCAGCGCCTGACCTTCAGCATTAGCGCTGAAACCATCGCCACTGGCGATCACGTTGACACGCTGTCCGGCTTTTACTCGCCAGGCCTGGCGCAGCATGGTTAGTTGTATTGGCTGCCCGGGCGTCAGATCGCGCAGACTGACTGCATCAACCAGTTGATTAACATCCAGTACAGTACGTGGCGGTAAGGTATCCAGCCGTCCGCGTTTCAGTTTGACGCTGGCAGATTCCAGTTTTCCTCCCCGCACAATGGGCATCGCGGCAACGACATAATTCCCGGTGGCCTGCACATTGACTTGCACATATCGTTTGTCGTTGCCGCAGCGTGCCAGCACATTCACATTGCCCCACAGGCGGGAATTACTGGTGATGGAAAACAATGGCTGTTCACACGCAGGCAGTAAATGGGGGGGCGTGCGAATAGAGATACGAACCTCATCACTCAACCCCGCCAGTTGTACCACAAAAAAGGTTTTCAATTGTGATGTGAAATCGCCAGCCGTACTCAGCGGGCTGAACAGTATCGCGATGAGTACCACGCCATGCTTCATTATTTGCATTTCCGCCCCCAGCCATTTCTACAGGCTAAATTGTACCCGCGCGGCGTGACCATCAACGGCATAAATAGCGACCCATTTTGCGTTTATTCCGCCGATAACGCGCGCCTAAAGCCTTTAAGCTGACGGCAGAATTTTGATATCTGCGGAGGAGATATGCTCGATAAGCTCGACGCCGCCTTACGTTTTCAACAAGAGGCGCTCAATCTGCGCGCCCATCGTCAGGAAGTGCTGGCGGCAAACATCGCCAACGCCGATACCCCTGGTTATCAGGCGCGCGATATAGATTTTGCCAGTGAACTTAAAAAAGTAATGCTGCGTGGACGGGATGAAACCAGTGTGGTGGCCCTGACCATGACCTCAACGCAACACATTCCGGCGCAGGCGCTGACGCCTCCTTCCGCAGAACTGCAATACCGTATTCCGGATCAGCCTTCGCTGGACGGCAATACCGTCGATATGGATCGCGAACGCACCCAGTTTGCCGATAACAGCCTGCAATATCAGATGAGCCTTAGCGCGTTGAGTGGGCAAATCAAAGGCATGATGAACGTTTTACAGAGCGGAAATTAACGGATGGCACTGCTGAATATTTTTGAGATCGCCGGGTCGGCGTTAACTGCCCAGTCCCAGCGTCTGAACGTAGCGGCCAGTAATCTGGCGAATGCCGATAGCGTGACAGGGCCAGACGGACAACCTTATCGGGCGAAACAGGTGGTGTTTCAGGTGAACGCCGCGCCGGGAACCGCGACAGGTGGGGTGAAAGTGGCTGACGTGATTGAAAGCCAGGCGCCAGACAAACTGGTATATGAGCCGGGAAATCCACTGGCGGACGCGAAGGGTTATGTGAAAATGCCAAACGTGGATGTGGTTGGGGAGATGGTTAACACCATGTCGGCATCACGCAGTTATCAGGCCAACGTTGAAGTCCTCAACACGGTGAAAAGCATGATGCTGAAGACCCTCACGCTCGGTCAATAAAGGAGAAAACCATGTCCATTGCGGTAACCACCACCGATCCGACAAATACTGGTGTCAGTACTACCAGCAGTAGTTCGCTCACTGGCAGTAACGCTGCAGATTTACAAAGCAGTTTTCTGACTTTGCTGGTGGCGCAACTGAAAAATCAGGATCCGACCAATCCGATGGAGAACAACGAGTTGACATCGCAACTGGCGCAAATCAGCACGGTTAGCGGGATTGAAAAACTCAATACTACACTCGGTTCGATTTCCGGACAGATAGACAACAGTCAGTCGCTACAGGCCAGTAACCTGATTGGTCATGGTGTGATGATCCCCGGCACCACCATTCTTGCCGGTACTGGCAGTGAAGAAGGGGCGGTAACCACGACCACGCCGTTTGGTGTTGAACTGCAACAGGCGGCAGACAAAGTCACCGCCACGATCACTGATAAAAATGGCGCGGTTGTACGCACGATTGATATCGGTGAACTGACCGCCGGAGTCCACAGTTTCACCTGGGACGGCACATTAACTGACGGCACAACCGCACCGAATGGTTCTTATAACGTGGCGATTAGCGCCAGTAACGGTGGTACGCAGTTAGTTGCGCAACCGCTGCAGTTTGCTCTGGTGCAGGGCGTGATCCGCGGTAACAACGGTAATACGCTGGATCTCGGCACTTACGGCACCACCACTCTCGACGAAGTACGGCAGATAATTTAAGCCTTCACATTTCAGGAGTCAGTCATGGCCTTTTCTCAAGCGGTTAGCGGATTAAACGCAGCCGCCACCAACCTCGATGTTATTGGCAACAATATCGCCAACTCCGCCACCTATGGTTTTAAATCCGGTACGGCTTCTTTTGCTGATATGTTCGCGGGTTCTAAAGTGGGGCTGGGGGTAAAAGTTGCCGGCATTACCCAGGATTTTACCGATGGAACGACCACGAATACAGGACGTGGCCTTGACGTTGCCATCAGCCAGAACGGTTTCTTCCGCCTCGTAGACAGTAACGGCTCAGTGTTTTACAGCCGTAACGGGCAATTTAAACTCGATGAAAACCGTAATCTGGTGAATATGCAAGGTTTACAGTTAACGGGTTATCCGGCAACCGGCACACCACCGACTATTCAGCAGGGGGCGAATCCAGGCAATATTTCGATTCCGAATACCCTGATGGCGGCGAAAACGACGACAACGGCGTCAATGCAGATCAACCTTAACTCCAGTGATCCTCTTCCGACAGTCAAAACTTTCGATGCCAGCGATGCGGATAGCTATAACAAAAAAGGTTCGGTAACGGTATTTGACAGCCAGGGGAATGCTCATGACATGAGCGTCTACTTTGTGAAGACCGGGGATAATAACTGGGATGTTTACACCCAGGATAGTAGTGATGCAGCCAGTATCGCTAAGCAAGTAACAACACTGGCGTTTGATGCGAATGGAACTCTGACATCTGGTGCTTCTGCGTTAGTTGCCACCGGTGCAATTAACGGTGCAGATCCCGCCTCATTCTCGTTAAGTTTCCTCAACTCCATGCAACAAAACACCGGTGCGAACAACATCGTGGCAACCACCCAGAACGGCTACAAACCGGGCGATCTGGTGAGTTACCAAATCAACGATGACGGTACGGTAGTCGGCAACTATTCCAACGAACAAACCCAACTGTTGGGGCAGATTGTGCTGGCTAACTTCGCTAACAACGAAGGACTGGCGTCCGAAGGCGATAATGTCTGGTCTGCGACGCAATCTTCTGGCGTGGCGCTGTTGGGGACTGCCGGAACAGGCAATTTTGGCACGCTGACCAATGGGGCGCTGGAAGCGTCCAATGTCGATCTCAGCAAAGAACTGGTCAATATGATTGTCGCCCAGCGTAACTATCAGTCCAACGCCCAGACTATCAAAACCCAGGACCAGATCCTCAACACGCTGGTTAACTTACGCTAATCGCTGACGGGATAGCTCAATGGATCACGCAATCTATACCGCGATGGGGGCCGCCAGCCAGACGCTGAATCAGCAAGCGGTAACTGCCAGTAATCTGGCGAATGCATCTACACCTGGTTTTCGCGCGCAGATAAACGCCTTACGTGCAGTGCCGGTAGAGGGACTTTCGCTGCCTACACGCACGCTGGTGACGGCATCTACGCCAGGGGCAGACATGACGCCCGGCAAGATGGATTACACCTCACGTCCGCTGGATGTTGCGTTACAGCAAGACGGCTGGCTGGCCGTGCAGACCGCTGACGGTAGCGAAGGATATACGCGTAATGGCAGCATTCAGGTTGATCCCACCGGGCAACTGACGATTCAGGGGCATCCGGTGATTGGTGAGGCGGGGCCGATTGCTGTGCCGGAAGGGGCGGAAATCACTATTGCTGCCGATGGTACTATCTCGGCGCTGAATTCTGGCGATCCGGCAAATACCGTCGCTCCAGTCGGGCGGCTGAAACTGGTGAAAGCTACGGGCAGTGAAGTGCAGCGCGGCGATGACGGCATTTTTCGTTTGACTGCTGAAAGTCAGGCCACACGTGGAGCGGAACTTCAGGCAGACCCGACGTTACGGGTGATGTCGGGCGTGCTGGAAGGCAGTAATGTCAATGCTGTTGCGGCGATGAGCGACATGATTGCCAGCGCGCGGCGTTTTGAAATGCAGATGAAGGTTATCAGCAGCGTTGATGATAACGCAGGCCGTGCCAATCAACTGCTTTCGATGAGTTAATTGAAAGGATAAGTGACAAGCATAAGTTACCTGATGCGCAATTTTATCGGGCTTACGAGTTGCATCGCAATGTATTGAATTTGCGAGATCTTGTAGGCCGGATAAGGCGTTTACGCCGCATCCGGTAAAAAGACATATGCACGTGGTCAGCACTCCACTACAGGACATTTTATGATCAGTTCATTATGGATCGCCAAAACCGGCCTCGACGCCCAGCAAACCAATATGGACGTCATTGCCAACAACCTGGCAAACGTCAGTACCAACGGTTTCAAGCGTCAGCGGGCGGTGTTTGAAGATCTGCTTTATCAAACCATTCGCCAGCCTGGTGCGCAGTCTTCCGAACAAACCACCTTGCCGTCCGGGTTACAAATCGGTACTGGTGTGCGTCCGGTTGCCACTGAACGCCTACACAGTCAGGGCAACCTGTCGCAAACCAATAACAGCAAAGATGTGGCGATTAAAGGGCAGGGTTTTTTCCAGATCATGCTGCCGGATGGCTCATCGGCCTACACCCGCGACGGCTCTTTCCAGGTGGATCAGAACGGGCAGTTGGTGACGGCGGGTGGTTTTCAGGTACAGCCTGCGATCACCATTCCAGCGAATGCGTTAAGCATCACCATCGGTCGTGATGGCGTGGTCAGCGTAACCCAGCAAGGCCAGGCGGCTCCGGTTCAGGTTGGGCAGCTTAATCTCACCACCTTTATGAACGACACTGGGCTGGAGAGCATTGGCGAAAACCTCTACACCGAAACGCAATCCTCCGGCGCACCGAACGAAAGTACACCGGGTCTGAACGGCGCGGGGCTGCTGTATCAAGGGTATGTTGAAACATCTAACGTCAACGTGGCGGAAGAACTGGTCAACATGATTCAGGTACAACGTGCCTACGAAATCAACAGTAAAGCGGTATCTACCACCGATCAGATGCTGCAAAAACTGACGCAACTCTAAGGCATAACCGGTGGCTGGTTCACCGGTTTACTGATTTTTAAAGATGATAGCCATGCAAAAAAAACGCTGCGCGCATTTACGCCATTTCCAGCTTGTTGGTGTTTTCACTGACCGGCTGTGCCTGGATACCCTCCACGCCGTTGGTACAGGGGGCGACTACTGCACAGCCGGTTCCTGGTCCGACACCCGTCGCCAACGGTTCCATATTCCAGTCTGCTCAGCCGATTAACTATGGCTATCAACCGCTGTTTGAAGATCGCCGCCCACGTAATATTGGCGATACGCTGACCATTGTGTTGCAGGAAAACGTCAGTGCCAGCAAGAGTTCTTCCGCTAATGCCAGCCGCGACGGTAAAACCAATTTTGGCTTTGATACTGTGCCGCGCTATTTGCAGGGGCTGTTTGGTAATGCCCGCGCTGATGTCGATGCCTCTGGCGGCAATAGCTTCAACGGGAAAGGTGGAGCCAATGCCAGCAATACCTTCAGCGGCACGTTGACGGTGACGGTCGATCAAGTGCTGGTAAACGGTAACCTGCATGTGGTGGGTGAAAAACAGATCGCCATTAATCAGGGCACCGAATTTATTCGCTTCTCCGGCGTGGTCAATCCACGCACTATCAGTGGTAGCAACACCGTACCGTCTACCCAGGTGGCGGATGCGCGCATTGAGTACGTTGGCAATGGCTACATTAACGAAGCACAAAATATGGGCTGGTTACAGCGTTTCTTCCTTAACCTGTCGCCAATGTAAGTGAGGCTGTGGTGATTAAATTTCTCTCTGCATTCATTCTTCTGCTGGTTGCGGTCGTGGCGCAGGCCGAGCGTATTCGCGATCTCACCAGCGTTCAGGGCGTACGGCAAAACTCGCTGATTGGTTATGGGTTGGTAGTTGGCCTGGATGGTACGGGTGACCAGACGACCCAGACGCCGTTTACCACGCAAACGCTAAATAACATGCTCTCGCAGTTGGGAATTACCGTTCCGACAGGCACCAATATGCAGTTAAAAAACGTCGCTGCGGTAATGGTGACGGCGTCACTTCCGCCTTTTGGACGCCAGGGGCAAACCATTGATGTCGTGGTGTCGTCGATGGGTAACGCCAAAAGTCTGCGTGGCGGTACGCTGCTGATGACACCGCTTAAGGGTGTCGATAGCCAGGTGTATGCGCTGGCGCAGGGCAATATTCTGGTCGGCGGCGCAGGCGCATCGGCGGGGGGCAGCAGTGTTCAGGTTAACCAATTGAATGGCGGACGGATCACCAATGGTGCAATTATTGAGCGCGAATTGCCCAGCCAGTTTGGTGCTGGCAATACCTTCAATTTGCAGCTAAATGAGGAAGATTTCACCCTGGCGCAGGAAATTGCCGATACCATCAACCGCACACGCGGATACGGCAACGCGACGGCGTTAGATGCGCGAACTATTCAGGTACGCGTGCCGAGTGGCAACAGTTCCCAGGTGCGTTTCCTTGCCGATATCCAGAACATGCAGGTCAATGTCACTCCGCAGGACGCCAAAGTGATTATTAACTCGCGTACCGGTTCAGTAGTGATGAATCGTGAAGTGACCCTCGATAGCTGCGCGGTGGCACAGGGCAACCTCTCGGTTACGGTGAATCGCCAGGTGAATGTCAGCCAGCCAGATACGCCGTTTGGTGGTGGAGAAACCGTGGTAACCCCACAAACGCAGATCGACTTACGTCAGAGCGGTGGTTCGCTGCAAAGCGTGCGTTCAAGCGCCAGCCTCAATAACGTAGTGCGCGCGCTCAATGCATTGGGGGCTACGCCGATGGATCTGATGTCCATACTGCAATCGATGCAAAGCGCGGGATGTCTGCGGGCAAAACTGGAAATCATCTGATGATTAGCGACAGCAAACTGCTGGCCAGTGCCGCCTGGGATGCACAATCGCTTAATGACCTGAAAGCGAAAGTGGGTGAAGATCCGGCGGCAAATATTCGCCCGGTGGCTCGTCAGGTAGAAGGGATGTTCGTGCAGATGATGCTGAAAAGTATGCGTGAAGCCTTACCGAAAGATGGCCTGTTCAGCAGCGAGCATACCCGACTCTACACCAGTATGTATGACCAGCAGATTGCCCAACAGATGACAGCAGGCAAAGGTCTGGGGCTGGCGGAGATGATGGTTAAACAGATGACACCAGAGCAGCCGTTGCCAGATGAAGCAACGCCAGCGGCACCGATGAAATTCCCGCTTGAAACTGTGATGCGTTACCAAAACCAGGCGCTCTCGCAACTGGTGCAAAAAGCCGTACCACGTAACTACGATGATTCGCTACCTGGTGACAGCAAAGCGTTCCTCGCGCAACTCTCGCTTCCCGCCCAACGGGCAAGCCAGCAAAGTGGTGTGCCGCATCATCTGATCCTTGCCCAGGCGGCGCTGGAATCAGGCTGGGGACAACGGCAAATCCGTCGTGAAAATGGTGAGCCAAGCTATAACCTGTTTGGCGTCAAAGCCTCCGGCAATTGGAAAGGGCCGATCACTGAAATTACCACCACCGAATATGAAAATGGCGAAGCGAAGAAAGTAAAGGCGAAGTTCCGGGTTTACAGCTCATATCTTGAAGCGCTTTCAGATTATGTCGGTCTATTAACACGTAACCCGCGTTACGCCGCCGTGACGAATGCCAAAAGCGCTGAGCAGGGGGCGCAGGCATTACAGGACGCGGGATATGCGACCGATCCTCATTATGCCCGCAAACTAACCCATATGATTCAGCAGATGAAATCGGTAAGCGACAAAGTGAGCAAAACTTACAACATGAGTATCGATAATCTGTTCTGAAGAACTCAAGTCCGGCGGGTGTCTGCCGATAATGCTCTGTAATTGAAGGCTTATAAGGAACCTCCATGTCCAGCTTGATCAATAACGCCATGAGCGGACTTAACGCGGCGCAGGCAGCGTTAAATACGGCGAGTAATAATATTTCCAGCTATAACGTTGCCGGATATACCCGCCAAACCACCATTATGGCGCAGGCCAACAGCACTCTGGGTGCAGGTGGTTGGGTTGGCAATGGTGTCTACGTATCCGGTGTGCAACGTGAGTATGATGCGTTTATTACCAACCAGTTACGTGCGGCGCAAACCCAGAGTAGCGGTCTGACTTCCCGCTATGAACAGATGTCGAAAATCGACAATATGCTTTCTGGCAGCACGACCTCGCTGGCAACACAGATGCAGGATTTCTTCACCAGTCTGCAAACACTGGTCAGTAACGCGGAAGATCCGGCGGCACGTCAGGCGCTTATCGGTAAAGCAGAAGGGCTGGTAAACCAGTTTAAAACCACCGATCAGTATCTGCGCGACCAGGATAAACAGATCAATATCGCGATAGGTGCCAGCGTTGACCAGATCAACAATTATGCTAAACAAATCGCCAGTCTGAACGATCAAATCTCACGCCTGACAGGTGTGGGGGCAGGGGCGTCACCTAACGAGCTGCTGGATCAACGTGATCAACTGGTGAGCGAATTAAACCAGATCGTTGGTGTAGAAGTCAGCGTTCAGGATGGCGGCACTTACAACATCACGATGGCCAATGGTTACTCACTGGTACAGGGCAGCACGGCGCGTCAGTTGGCGGCAGTACCGTCCAGCGCCGATCCTTCCCGCACGACAATCGCTTATGTTGATAGTACTGTGGGCAATATTGAGATCCCGGAGAAATTACTGAATACCGGGTCGCTGGGCGGCCTTCTGACATTCCGTTCTCAGGATCTCGACCAGACGCGCAATACGCTCGGACAACTGGCGCTGGCATTTGCCGGGGCTTTCAATACTCAACACAAAGACGGGTTTGATGCCAATGGCGATACAGGGAAAGATTTTTTTGCCATCGGGAAACCGGCTGTGCTGGAGAATACTAAAAACCAGGGTAGTAGCGCGATCAGCGCCACGGTGACCGACGGCTCCGCGGTGCTGGCAACAGATTACAAAATCTCTTTCAACAATAATCAGTGGCAGGTCACCCGCCTTGCCAGCAATACTACTTTTACGGTGACGCCAGATGCCGACGGTAAAGTTTCGTTTGACGGTCTGGAGTTGACGTTTATCGGCACACCAGATGCTAATGACAGCTTCACGTTGAAACCGGTAAGCGATGCCATCGTCAACATGGACGTTTTAATCACCGACGAAGCGAAAATCGCCATGGCGAGCGATAAAACCGCTGGTGAGAGCGATAACCGTAATGGTCAGGCGCTACTGGATTTGCAAAGCAACAGTAAAACGGTGGGCGGGGCGAAATCCTTCAACGACGCCTATGCCTCGTTAGTGAGTGATATCGGCAATAAAACTGCTACGTTGAAAACCAGCAGTACGACGCAAGGTAATGTGGTGACGCAACTCTCTAATCAGCAGCAATCTATTTCCGGCGTCAACCTTGATGAAGAGTACGGCAACTTGCAACGTTTTCAGCAGTACTACCTGGCGAATGCGCAGGTTCTGCAGACGGCGAACACCATTTTCGATGCGCTTATTAACATTCGCTAAGGGAGAGAAAAAATGCGTTTCAGTACCCAGATGATGTACCAGCAAAATATGCGCGGTATCACCAGTTCCCAGGCGGAATGGATGAAGTATGGCGAACAGATGTCGACGGGTAAGCGAGTTGTTAACCCTTCTGACGATCCCATTGCTGCATCACAAGCTGTCGTGCTCTCACAAGCGCAGGCGCAAAACAGTCAGTACACGCTGGCGCGTACTTTCGCGACGCAAAAAGTGTCGCTGGAAGAGAGTGTGCTTAGCCAGGTTACTACGGCAATCCAGAACGCCCAGGAAAAAATTGTCTACGCCAGCAACGGCACGTTAAGTGACGATGATCGGGCATCGTTAGCCACGGATATTCAGGGACTCCGCGACCAGTTGTTGAATCTGGCGAATACCACTGACGGTAACGGGCGCTACATTTTTGCTGGTTATAAAACCGAATCCGCACCGTTTAGCGAAGCGAAAGGTGAATATGTCGGCGGAACTGAAAGTATTAAGCAACAGGTTGATGCTTCGCGTTCGATGGTGATAGGGCATACCGGCGACAAAATTTTTAATAGCATTACCAGTAATGCGGTAGCGGAACCAGATGGTAGCGATTCTGAAACCAGCCTTTTTGCTATGCTGGATAGCGCCATCGCTGCGCTGAAAACACCGGTTGCAGATAGTGAAGCGGATAAAGAAACCGCTGCTGCGGCATTAGATAAAACTAACCGTGGCCTGAAAAACTCGCTGAATAATGTGCTCACCGTACGTGCGGAATTAGGCACACAGTTGAACGAACTGGAGTCGCTGGATTCATTAGGTAGCGATCGCGCTTTAGGTCAGACGCAGCAGATGAGTGATTTGGTTGATGTGGACTGGAACGCGACGATTTCATCTTACATCATGCAGCAAACGGCGTTGCAGGCGTCGTACAAAGCGTTTACTGATATGCAAGGATTATCGCTTTTTCAGCTCAATAAATAAGCACTTTTCAAACATATCATGAAACTGGGTATGTTTTGTCTGCCCGCTCTGGGATCGCCTGAGCGGGCATTTTTTTGCCTTATTTTTGAGTGTGGCTGGCAAGAATACCATTGGGTGAAGTTGAATATATTGATTCATAACTGAAATAAAAAAAGCCCCGGCGGTTGCCAGGGCTTGATCGCTTTGAGTTAATGATTACTCAACAGGTTGCGGACGCGCAGGGGCGGCAGAGGCATGATGCGTCGCCGTATGACCACCAGCGGCACCTTTACCTTCGAAGGCAAAGGCTGGACGCTGCCAATCACTGTGGCGCGGCGCTTCCGGAACATATTCCGGTGCCGGAGCACGTGTCATCGGCGCGGTAGCGTGGTTATGCTCTACGACTACCTCGGCTTCAACAGGGGCTACTGTTTCAACCTCTGCTGCAACTTCAGCGACCACAGGCGCGGCAGGTTGAGCAACGACTTCAGGTTCGGCAATCACAACCTCGGCAGTTTCGGCAACTTCTTCAATATCAGCCGTCTCTTCCTGCGGTTCAACCACTGGTTCTGCGTGCTCTGCAACTTCCTGCGCTACGGCAACATCAGCTTCGGCAATCACCTGCGGCTGTTCAGTTACTGCAGCGGCAATCACTTCAGGATGCGTCGTTTCAACCACTTGCGGTTCGGCAACCTGAACAGGTGCTTCTACGACTTCAGTTACTTCTTCAACAACCGGCGCGGCAATGACTGGCTCCACAGCGGCGGCGACAGGGACTTCAGTCACCATCGGCTGAACCTGTACTTCTTCCTGCTCGCGTTGTTCTTCAACCTGTACATCTTGCGGACGTACAACCGGGTAGCGGATCCAGACTTTGCCAGAGGCCAGTTCCGGAGATGCGCACGCTACAGTTAACGGCATTGGTGACTGAACCGGATAACGCTCGTCACGATAGCGGCGACGACGCTGGCCACTTACGCGCAGGTGACGAGGCGAACGACGAGAACGACGTGGCATGCCACCGTTGTCACGGTTATCGGCATTGTTCTCTTCTTGCTGTTCCGGCGCAGTTTGCGCAACCACAGGCAGCGGAACTTTTACCAGTTCAGTTCGCTGGGCAGGCGTTTCCTGCATAACAGGCTCGGCAGCGACGGTTTCTTCAACCACCGGTGCGACTACAACTTCTTCAGCAACGCTTTGCTCGTAACGCACTTTTTGGTTCAGTTGACGCTGTTTACGACGTGGTTGAACCGGACGTACACGTTCTTCCTGGTCGGTTTCCTGAACAGATGGCTCTTCAACATTCAGCGCTTTAGCTTCTTGTTGCACCTGACGTTTATCGTCGTTACGGCGACGGCTACGTTCACGACGCGGTGCTTGCTGCTCGTCAGTGGTGCGTGCTTTTTCAGTTACATCGGTCTGCTGACGGTTCTCACGAGCCTCGGCAGTCTGCTGCTGTGCCTGGCGACGATTACGACGGTTTTCTTCGCGATTATCGCTGCCCTCTGTACGCTCACTACGTGTATCGCGGCGTTCATTACGGTCACGGCGGTTGTTCTGGCGAGGCTTACGGCGATCCTGTTGGCGCTCCGGTTTTGCTTCTGCTTTCGACGCGGGTTGCTCGGCCGGTTTGGTTTCTTCGCCGCCGCTGAACAACGATTTCAGTGCGTTGAAAAGACGGCTCAACAGGCCTGGTTGTGCTGGAGCAGCAGGCGTTGTCGGCGCAGCTTTCGGTGCTGGGGTTGCTGCCGGTGCTACAGTTTCAGCCGGGGTTGGCGCTGGTGGAACATCCGGCATGGCGAAGGTTGCCAGTGCAGGTTGTTCCGGGCGTTTACGTTCAGGGAATTCTTCCTCAGAAGGTAATGCCATCGCTTCTTCATGCAGTTTTGGCAGCATGTAGCTTAAGGTCGGCGTCTCTTCTCCTTTACGCACGCGCAGCACGTGGTAGTGCGGAGTTTCCATCTGATCGTTTGGTACAATCACGCAGCGCACGCCGTCCTGACGGGTTTCAATTGCATTCACCGCAGAACGTTTTTCGTTCAGCAGGTAAGAAGCAATGGGGACAGGAACAATAGCGTGGACTTCCTGAGTGTTCTCTTTCAGGGCTTCTTCTTCAATCAGACGCAGAATAGAGAGCGACAGGGATTCGTTGTCACGCACGGTGCCAGTACCGGAGCAACGCGGGCAGACGTGATGGCTGGATTCACCCAGCGATGGGCTAAGGCGCTGACGGGACATCTCGAGCAGGCCGAAGCGAGAAATATGGCTGATTTGAATACGCGCACGATCCTGACGTACCGCTTCACGCAGACGGTTTTCTACCGCACGCTGGTGGCGTACTGGCGTCATGTCAATAAAGTCGATAACAATCAGGCCGCCGAGGTCACGCAGACGCAACTGACGAGCAATCTCATCAGCAGCTTCCAGGTTAGTGTTAAACGCGGTTTCTTCGATATCACCGCCGCGGGTTGCGCGTGCGGAGTTGATGTCGATGGCGGTTAACGCTTCGGTGCTGTCGATAACAATAGAACCACCGGACGGCAGACGAACTTCACGCTGGAAAGCGGACTCGATCTGCGATTCAATCTGGTAGTGGCTGAACAGTGGAATTTCACCCGTGTACAGTTTGATTTTGCTGCTGAAATCCGGGCGGCCCAACGCGGCGATATGCTGACGCGCCAGTTCGAGCACTTTCGGGTTATCAATAAGGATTTCACCTATGTCCTGACGCAGGTAGTCGCGGAAAGCGCGAACGATAACGTTGCTTTCCTGGTGAATCAGGAACGGAGCAGGGCGGCTTTCAGCGGCTTTTTTGATCGCTTCCCAGTGTTTCAGACGGAAGCTCAGATCCCACTGGAGCGCCTCGGCAGATTTGCCGACGCCAGCAGTACGCACGATAAGCCCCATGCCTTCAGGCAGTTCAAGGCTTGCCAGTGCTTCTTTTAATTCGGTACGGTCGTCGCCTTCGATACGGCGAGAAATGCCACCCGCGCGCGGGTTGTTCGGCATCAGAACCAGATAGCTACCCGCCAGGCTGATAAAGGTGGTCAGTGCTGCGCCTTTGTTACCGCGCTCTTCTTTATCGATCTGAACAATGACCTCCTGACCTTCACGCAACACATCTTTAATGTTGGGGCGGCCATGAGCACTGTAGTTAGCAGGGAAATATTCGCGGGCAATTTCTTTTAGTGGGAGGAAACCGTGACGTTCAGCGCCGTAATCAACAAAAGCAGCTTCCAGACTCGGTTCAATGCGGGTGATTTTACCTTTGTAGATGTTCGCCTTTTTCTGTTCATGCCCTGGACTTTCGATATCCAGATCATACAGACGCTGCCCATCTACAAGGGCAACGCGCAACTCTTCCTGCTGAGTTGCGTTGATTAACATTCTTTTCATCGTAACTTACTCATTATTCTTACATTGACGACTAAGCTGCGGGCAAAGTAACGCCTTTCCGGGTGTGAACCGATGGCCTCGTGTCTAGTCGCGTCGCCAACCTCACGGTTATCGTCAGCTCAAAGAGGCGCAGAGTGTCGGTTGCCCGTTTTTCATGCGGAAAAACAGCGCAATTATCAGAGAAACAGACTGGGTATTACTCTCCAGAAATATTTCCATCTACCGGTAAGGACTGCAACCCGCAGCCCGCTAACTGCCTGAAAGATCAATACGTCTTACGCCATTGCTGCGTTGATGATCGGTCGGGCAAAATGGGTTATTCCGTAAAATTTCTTGTTTTAACAAGGTTGGACACGGAAACGTTCTCATTATTCCACTGCAAGCCTTGTTATAGCAAGATGACTTTTACCATTTATCACCCACTTACTCACAGTTTTTTCACTTCTTGCTGGTGATTGGTTTAATAACCAGCAATTAAGTGATTGCGCTGGGAAGTAATAAGGTGCAGAACTAAATATAAGCATAGAAAAATGAGTGGCGCGAATCCTGCTGGCTATTTAGAATCGCCCACCATGAAAACAGAGACTCCATCCGTAAAAATTGTTGCTATTACCGCTGATGAAGCGGGGCAACGTATCGACAACTTTTTGCGTACCCAATTGAAAGGCGTACCAAAAAGTATGATCTACCGTATTTTGCGTAAAGGCGAAGTACGGGTGAACAAAAAACGTATTAAGCCTGAATATAAACTCGAAGCTGGCGATGAAGTGCGTATTCCGCCGGTTCGCGTTGCTGAACGGGAAGAAGACGCGGTTTCGCCGCATCTGCAAAAAGTCGCTGCGCTGGCGGATGTCATCTTATATGAAGATGATCATATCCTGGTGTTGAATAAACCGTCTGGCACAGCAGTACATGGCGGCAGTGGTTTAAGTTTCGGCGTTTTGAAGGACTGAGGGCGTTGCGCCCCGAAGCGCGGTTCCTTGAACTGGTGCATCGACTCGACCGGGACACCTCTGGTGTACTGCTGGTAGCGAAAAAACGCTCGGCGTTACGTTCTCTACATGAGCAATTACGTGAAAAAGGTATGCAAAAAGATTACCTGGCGCTGGTGCGCGGTCAGTGGCAGTCACACGTGAAAAGCGTGCAAGCGCCGTTGCTGAAAAACATTCTGCAAAGCGGTGAGCGTATTGTGCGTGTGAGCCAGGAGGGTAAGCCGTCAGAAACGCGCTTCAAAGTGGAAGAACGCTATGCGTTTGCCACGCTGGTGCGTTGTAGCCCGGTGACCGGTCGTACACACCAGATCCGTGTGCATACGCAATACGCTGGTCATCCGATTGCCTTTGATGATCGTTACGGCGACCGCGAATTTGATAAACAACTCACTGAAGCGGGAACGGGATTAAATCGTTTATTCCTGCACGCCGCGGCGTTGAAGTTTACCCATCCGGGAACGGGTGAGGTGATGCGTATCGAAGCGCCGATGGATGATGGTTTGAAGCGTTGTTTGCAGAAACTGCGTAATACGCGTTAATGCGAGCATATAAATCAGATAGTAGGCGGTAGGCCTGATAAGGCGTTTACGCCGCATCAGGCAGTCAGCACCAATTGCCGGATGCGGCGTAAACGCGTCCGGCCCATAAAATTATCCCATCAGCGGGTTTTTCCCTTCCCGACGTAACATCTGACAGAGCGCAATAAGCGGCAAACCAACCAGCGTGTTAGGGTCACGCCCTTCTAAACGCTCGAATAGCGTAATGCCAAAGCCTTCACTCTTAAAGCTACCTGCACAGTGCAGGGGATGCTCCTTACGCACGTAATTATCAATCTCCGCCTCGCTCAGATGACGGAAATGGACGTCAAATGGTTCCACTTCTGTTTGCAGATGTCCGTTGGCGGAATTATACAATGCCAGCCCGGTATAAAAGGTGACAATATTGCCGCTGGCTTTGCGTAATTGCAGGCGCGCATTTTCTTCCGTTAACGGTTTACCGGTGATTTCACCGTCAAGAACACACACCTGGTCAGAACCAATAATTAAATGGTCTGGATAACGTGATGCTAAGGATTGCGCTTTTTCTTGCGCCAGTCGAAGCACCAGTTGGCGAGGTGATTCATCGCTATGCGGGGTTTCGTCGACCTCCGGCGCGGCACATTCGAAAGAGATTTGCAGTTTTTCAAGTAGAGCGCGGCGCCAGGGCGAGGTGGAGGCTAAAATAAGTTTAGACATATTTTTTTCCATCAGATATAGCGTATTGATGATAGCCATTTTAAACTATGCGCTTCGTTTTGCAGGTTGATGTTCGTTGTCAGCACTGAACGAAAATAAAGCAGTAACCCGCAATGTGTGCGAATTATTGGCAAAAGGCAACCACAGGCTGCCTTTTTCTTTGACTCTATGACGTTACAAAGTTAATATGCGCGCCCTATGCAAAAGGTAAAATTACCCCTGACTCTCGATCCGGTTCGTACGGCTCAAAAACGCCTTGATTACCAGGGTATTTATACTCCTGATCAGGTTGAGCGCGTCGCTGAATCTGTAGTCAGTGTGGACAGTGATGTGGAATGCTCCATGTCGTTCGCTATCGATAACCAACGTCTCGCAGTGTTAAACGGCGATGCGAAGGTGACGGTAACGCTCGAGTGTCAGCGTTGCGGGAAGCCGTTTTCTCATCAGGTCTACACAACGTATTGTTTTAGTCCTGTGCGTTCAGACGAACAGGCTGAAGCACTGCCGGAAACGTATGAACCGATTGAGGTTAACGAATTCGGTGAAATCGATCTGCTTGCAATGGTTGAAGATGAAATCATCCTCGCCTTGCCGGTAGTTCCGGTGCATGATTCTGAACACTGTGAAGTGTCCGAAGCGGACATGGTCTTTGGTGAATTGCCTGATGAAGCGCAAAAACCAAACCCATTTGCCGTATTAGCCAGCTTAAAGCGTAAGTAATTGGTGCTCCCCGTTGGATCGGGGATAAACCGTAATTGAGGAGTAAGGTCCATGGCCGTACAACAGAATAAACCAACCCGTTCCAAACGTGGCATGCGTCGTTCCCATGACGCGCTGACCGCAGTCACCAGCCTGTCTGTAGACAAAACTTCTGGTGAAAAACACCTGCGTCACCACATCACTGCCGACGGTTACTACCGCGGCCGCAAGGTCATCGCTAAGTAATCACGCGTCTGCGTGATGAAGCTTAGTGAGGATTTTCCCCAGGTAACTGGGGAAAGACCAAACCGGGCGGCGACGATACCTTGACACGTCTAACCCTGGCGTTAGATGTCATGGGGGGCGATTTTGGCCCTTCTGTGACAGTGCCTGCAGCTTTGCAGGCACTGAACTCTAATTCGCAACTCACTCTTCTTTTAGTCGGTAATCCCGACGCCATCACGCCATTACTTGCTAAAGCTGACTTCGAACAACGTTCGCGTTTGCAGATTATCCCTGCGCAGTCAGTTATCGCCAGTGATGCCCGGCCTTCGCAAGCTATCCGCGGCAGTCGTGGTAGCTCAATGCGCGTGGCTTTGGAACTGGTGAAAGAGGGGCGAGCGCAGGCCTGTGTCAGTGCCGGTAATACCGGGGCGCTGATGGGACTGGCAAAATTATTGCTCAAACCCCTGGAGGGGATTGAGCGTCCGGCGTTGGTGACGGTGTTACCGCATCAGCAAAAGGGCAAAACGGTGGTTCTCGATTTAGGGGCCAACGTCGATTGTGATAGCACAATGTTGGTGCAATTCGCCATTATGGGCTCTGTTTTGGCAGAAGAGGTGGTGGAAATCCCTAACCCTCGCGTGGCGTTGCTCAATATTGGTGAAGAAGAAGTAAAGGGTCTCGACAGTATTCGGGACGCCTCAGCTGTGCTTAAAACAATCCCTTCTGTCAATTATATCGGCTATCTTGAAGCCAATGAGTTATTAACTGGCAAGACAGATGTGTTGGTCTGTGACGGTTTTACAGGAAATGTCACATTAAAGACGATGGAAGGTGTTGTCAGGATGTTCCTTTCTCTGCTGAAATCCCAGGGAGAAGGGAAAAAACGGTCGTGGTGGCTACTGTTATTAAAGCGTTGGCTACAAAAGAGCCTGACGAGGCGATTCAGTCACCTCAACCCCGACCAGTATAACGGCGCCTGTCTGTTAGGATTGCGCGGCACGGTGATAAAAAGTCATGGTGCGGCCAATCAGCGAGCTTTTGCGGTCGCGATTGAACAGGCAGTGCAGGCGGTGCAGCGACAAGTTCCTCAGCGAATTGCCGCTCGCCTGAAATCTGTATACCCAGCTGGTTTTGAGCTGCTGGACGGTGGCAAAAGCGGAACTCTGCGGTAGCAGGACGCTGCCAGCGAACTCGCAGTTTGCAAGTGACGGTATATAACCGAAAAGTGACTGAGCGTACATGTATACGAAGATTATTGGTACTGGCAGCTATCTGCCCGAACAAGTGCGGACAAACGCCGATCTGGAAAAAATGGTGGATACCTCTGACGAGTGGATTGTTACTCGTACTGGCATCCGTGAACGTCATATTGCTGCACCAAACGAAACCGTTTCTACCATGGGCTTCGAAGCGGCGACACGTGCAATTGAAATGGCGGGGATCGACAAAGACCAGATTGGCCTGATTGTTGTGGCAACGACTTCTGCCACGCACGCCTTCCCGAGCGCAGCATGTCAGATTCAAAGCATGTTGGGCATTAAAGGTTGCCCGGCGTTTGACGTTGCCGCAGCCTGTGCAGGTTTCACCTACGCCCTGAGCGTAGCTGATCAATATGTGAAATCTGGTGCGGTGAAGTATGCTCTGGTCGTCGGTTCCGATGTACTGGCGCGCACCTGCGATCCAACAGATCGCGGAACCATTATCATTTTTGGTGATGGTGCGGGCGCTGCGGTGCTGGCCGCCTCTGAAGAGCCAGGAATTATCTCCACCCATCTGCATGCCGACGGCAGCTATGGTGAATTGCTGACGCTGCCTAACGCTGACCGTGTGAATCCAGAGAATTCAATTCATCTGACTATGGCAGGCAACGAAGTCTTCAAGGTCGCGGTAACTGAGCTTGCGCACATCGTTGATGAGACGCTGGCGGCGAATAATCTTGACCGTTCTCAACTGGACTGGCTGGTTCCGCATCAGGCGAACCTGCGTATTATCAGCGCAACGGCGAAAAAACTCGGCATGTCGATGGACAATGTCGTCGTGACCCTGGATCGCCACGGTAATACCTCTGCTGCTTCTGTGCCTTGTGCACTTGATGAAGCGGTACGCGATGGGCGTATTAAGCCTGGTCAGTTGGTCCTGCTTGAAGCCTTTGGCGGTGGGTTTACCTGGGGCTCCGCGCTGGTTCGTTTCTAGGATAAGGATTTAAAGATGACGCAATTTGCATTTGTGTTCCCTGGACAGGGTTCTCAAACCGTTGGAATGCTGGCTGATATGGCGGCGAGCTATCCCATTGTTGAAGAAACGCTTGCTGAAGCTTCTGCAGCGCTGGGCTACGACCTGTGGGCGCTGACCCAGCAGGGGCCAGCCGAAGAACTGAATAAAACCTGGCAAACCCAGCCAGCACTGTTAGCTGCATCTGTTGCGCTGTATCGCGTATGGCAGCAGCAAGGCGGCAAAGCTCCAGCAATGATGGCTGGTCACAGCCTGGGCGAATACTCCGCGCTGGTTTGTGCTGGTGTGATTGATTTTGCTGATGCGGTGCGTCTGGTTGAGATGCGCGGCAAGTTCATGCAGGAAGCTGTACCGGAAGGGACTGGCGCAATGGCGGCAATCATCGGTCTGGATGATGCGTCTATTGCTAAGGCTTGTGAAGAAGCAGCGGAAGGCCAGGTGGTTTCTCCGGTAAACTTCAACTCTCCGGGCCAGGTGGTTATTGCCGGTCATAAAGAAGCGGTTGAGCGTGCAGGTGCTGCCTGTAAAGCTGCTGGCGCAAAACGTGCGTTGCCGTTGCCAGTGAGCGTTCCGTCTCATTGTGCGTTGATGAAACCGGCTGCCGACAAGCTGGCTGTTGAATTAGCAAAAATCACTTTTAACGCCCCAACCGTTCCGGTTGTGAACAACGTTGATGTGAAATGCGAAACCAATGGTGATGCCATCCGTGATGCCCTGGTGCGCCAGCTTTATAACCCAGTTCAGTGGACGAAGTCCGTTGAATACATGGCAACGCAAGGCGTAGAACATCTTTATGAAGTCGGCCCGGGCAAAGTGCTTACTGGCCTGACAAAACGCATTGTCGACACCCTGACCGCCTCGGCGCTGAATGAACCTTCAGCGATGGCAGCGGCGCTCGAGCTTTAAAAGAGGAAAATCATGAATTTTGAAGGAAAAATCGCACTGGTAACCGGTGCAAGCCGTGGGATTGGCCGCGCAATTGCTGAAACGCTCGCAGCCCGTGGTGCGAAAGTTATCGGCACTGCGACCAGTGAAAGCGGCGCTCAGGCGATCAGTGATTATTTAGGTGCTAACGGTAAAGGTCTGATGTTGAATGTGACCGACCCGGCATCTATCGAATCTGTTCTGGAAAAAATTCGCGCAGAATTTGGTGAAGTCGATATCCTGGTCAATAATGCCGGTATCACTCGTGATAACCTGTTAATGCGAATGAAAGATGATGAGTGGAACGATATTATCGAAACCAACCTTTCATCTGTTTTCCGTCTGTCAAAAGCGGTAATGCGCGCTATGATGAAAAAGCGTCATGGTCGTATTATCACTATCGGTTCTGTGGTTGGTACCATGGGAAATGGCGGTCAGGCCAACTACGCTGCGGCGAAAGCGGGCTTGATCGGCTTCAGTAAATCACTGGCGCGCGAAGTTGCGTCACGCGGTATTACTGTAAACGTTGTTGCTCCGGGCTTTATTGAAACGGACATGACACGTGCGCTGAGCGATGACCAGCGTGCGGGTATCCTGGCGCAGGTTCCTGCGGGTCGCCTTGGCGGCGCACAGGAAATCGCCAACGCGGTTGCATTCCTGGCATCCGACGAAGCAGCTTACATCACGGGTGAAACTTTGCATGTGAACGGCGGGATGTACATGGTCTGACCGCGAATTGCACAAAATGCTCATGTTGCGCGCAGTCTGCGTGGTTATGAGTAATAATTAGTGCAAAATGATTTGCGTTGTTGGGGGGTATGGCCTCAAAATAGCGTAAAATCGTGGTAAGACCTGCCGGGATTTAGTTGCAAATTTTTCAACATTTTATACACTACGAAAACCATCGCGAAAGCGAGTTTTGATAGGAAATTTAAGAGTATGAGCACTATCGAAGAACGCGTTAAGAAAATTATCGGCGAACAGCTGGGCGTTAAGCAGGAAGAAGTTACCAACAATGCTTCTTTCGTTGAAGACCTGGGCGCGGATTCTCTTGACACCGTTGAGCTGGTAATGGCTCTGGAAGAAGAGTTTGATACTGAGATTCCGGACGAAGAAGCTGAGAAAATCACCACCGTTCAGGCTGCCATTGATTACATCAACGGCCACCAGGCGTAAGTGAACATCTCCAGGCGGTCGTTCGACCGCCTGAGTTTTATCTTTTTGTCCCACTAGAATCATTTTTTTCCCTCCCTGGAGGACAAACGTGTCTAAGCGTCGTGTAGTTGTGACCGGACTGGGCATGTTGTCTCCTGTCGGCAATACCGTAGAGTCTACCTGGAAAGCTCTGCTTGCCGGTCAGAGTGGCATCAGCCTAATCGACCATTTCGATACTAGCGCCTATGCAACGAAATTTGCTGGCTTAGTAAAGGATTTTAACTGTGAGGACATTATCTCGCGCAAAGAACAGCGCAAGATGGATGCCTTCATTCAATATGGAATTGTCGCTGGCGTTCAGGCCATGCAGGATTCTGGCCTTGAAATAACGGAAGAGAACGCAACCCGCATTGGTGCCGCAATTGGCTCCGGGATTGGCGGCCTCGGACTGATCGAAGAAAACCACACATCTCTGATGAACGGTGGTCCACGTAAGATCAGCCCATTCTTCGTTCCGTCAACGATTGTGAACATGGTGGCAGGTCACCTGACTATCATGTATGGCCTGCGTGGCCCAAGCATCTCTATCGCGACCGCCTGTACGTCTGGCGTGCATAACATTGGCCATGCTGCGCGTATTATCGC
The DNA here is from genome assembly GCF_000208565.1 of Escherichia sp. TW09308. Taxonomy (NCBI): domain Bacteria; kingdom Pseudomonadati; phylum Pseudomonadota; class Gammaproteobacteria; order Enterobacterales; family Enterobacteriaceae; genus Escherichia; species Escherichia sp. TW09308. The sequence goes on from NZ_AEME01000001.1 coordinate 1,545,740, forward strand.
GTATGGCGATGCTGACGTGATGGTTGCAGGTGGCGCAGAGAAAGCCAGTACGCCGCTGGGCGTTGGTGGTTTCGGCGCGGCACGTGCATTATCTACCCGCAATGATAACCCGCAAGCGGCCAGCCGCCCGTGGGATAAAGAGCGTGATGGTTTCGTACTGGGCGATGGCGCCGGTATGCTGGTGCTCGAAGAGTACGAACACGCAAAAAAACGCGGTGCGAAAATTTACGCTGAACTTGTCGGCTTTGGTATGAGCAGCGATGCCTACCATATGACGTCGCCGCCGGAAAATGGCGCAGGCGCAGCACTGGCAATGGCGAATGCTTTGCGTGATGCAGGCATTGAAGCGAGCCAGATTGGCTACGTTAACGCGCACGGTACTTCAACGCCAGCAGGCGATAAGGCCGAAGCGCAGGCAGTGAAAACCATCTTCGGTGAAGCTGCAAGCCGTGTGCTGGTAAGTTCCACGAAATCCATGACTGGTCACCTGTTAGGTGCAGCGGGTGCAGTAGAGTCTATCTACTCCATCCTGGCCCTGCGCGATCAGGCTGTTCCGCCGACCATCAACCTGGATAACCCGGATGAAGGCTGCGACCTGGATTTTGTGCCGCATGAAGCGCGCCAGGTAAGCGGAATGGAGTACACCCTGTGTAACTCCTTCGGCTTCGGTGGCACCAATGGCTCTTTGATCTTTAAAAAGATCTAATCTGCCATTTTTCACCATTATAAAAGGTCCGCTTGCGGGCCTTTTTTCTTAGGTTTTATTCAGACTTGTTCCGTAGAGAACATGCTGCCACACTAACAATCCTCTGATAAGGAGCCGGTATGTTCTTAATTAACGGTCATAAACAGGATTCGCTGGCAGCGAGCGATCGGGCTACGCAATTTGGCGATGGCTGTTTCACCACAGCCAGAATTATCGACAGAAAAGTCAGCTTATTATCCGCTCACATCACGAGGCTACAGGAAGCCTGTCAGCGCTTAATGATCACCTGTGACTTCTGGTGCCAGCTTGAGCAAGAGATGAAAATTCTGGCGGCAGAGCAGCAGAATGGTGTGCTGAAAGTGGTGATCAGTCGCGGCAGTGGCGGGCGAGGGTACAGCGCATTGAACAGTGGCCCGGCAACGCGGATGCTTTCAGTTACGGCTTATCCAGCACATTACGACCGTTTGCGTAACGAGGGGATGACGCTGGCGCTAAGCCCGGTGCGGCTGGGGCGCAATCCTCATCTTGCAGGTATTAAACATCTGAATCGCCTTGAGCAAGTACTGATCCGCTCTCATCTTGAGCAGACAAACGCTGATGAGGCGCTGGTTCTTGACAGCGAAGGGTGGGTTACGGAATGCTGTGCGGCTAATTTGTTCTGGCGCAAGAACAACGTAGTTTATACGCCGCGTCTGGATCAGGCTGGTGTCAACGGCGTTATGCGACAATTCTGTATTCGTTTACTGGCACAATCCTCTTATCAGGTTGTCGAAGTGCAAGCCACACTGGAAGAAGTGATGCAGGCGGATGAGATGATAGTTTGTAATGCGCTAATGCCGATTATCCCTGTACGCGCTTGTGACGATGTCTCCTTTTCGTCAACAACGCTATATGAATATTTAGCCCCACTTTGTGAGCACCCGAATTAGTCATGAAAAAAGTGTTATTGATTGTCTTGTTATTGCTGGTGGTACTGGGTATCGCTGCTGGTGTGGGCGTCTGGAAAGTTCGCCACCTTGCTGACAGCAAATTACTTATTAAAGAAGAGACTATATTTACCTTGAAACCGGGGACCGGGCGACGGGGGCTCGGTGAACAACTTTATGCCGATAAGATCATCAATCGCCCACGTGTATTTCAATGGTTGCTGCGTATCGAGCCGGATCTTTCTCATTTCAAAGCCGGTACTTACCGTTTTACACCACAGATGACCGTGCGCGAGATGCTGAAATTGCTGGAAAGCGGTAAAGAAGCGCAGTTCCCGCTACGCCTGGTGGAAGGGATGCGTCTGAGCGATTACCTCAAACAATTGCGTGAGGCACCGTATGTTAAGCACACGTTGAGCGACGATAAATACGCCACCGTGGCACAGGCGCTGGAGCTGGAAAACCCGGAGTGGATTGAAGGCTGGTTCTGGCCAGATACCTGGATGTATACCGCCAATACCACTGATGTCGCGTTACTCAAACGAGCGCACAAGAAAATGGTGAAAGCGGTCGATAGCGCCTGGGAAGGTCGTGCAGATGGGCTGCCCTATAAAGATAAAAACCAACTGGTGACCATGGCGTCGATTATCGAAAAAGAAACGGCCGTTGCCAGTGAACGCGATCAGGTTGCCTCGGTATTTATCAACCGTTTACGTATTGGCATGCGTCTGCAGACCGACCCGACGGTGATTTACGGGATGGGAGAGCGTTATAATGGCAAGCTCTCCCGTGCAGATCTGGAAGCACCAACAGCGTATAACACTTATACCATTACCGGTCTGCCGCCAGGCGCAATTGCAACGCCGGGGGCGGATTCGCTGAAGGCTGCTGCGCATCCGGCAAAAACGCCGTATCTCTATTTTGTGGCCGATGGTAAAGGCGGTCACACGTTTAATACCAATCTTGCCAGTCATAACAAGTCTGTGCAGGATTATCTGAAAGTGCTTAAGGAAAAAAATGCGCAGTAAGTATATCGTCATTGAAGGGCTGGAAGGTGCAGGCAAAACTACCGCGCGTAACGTGGTGGTCGAGACGCTTGAGCAACTGGGTATCCGTGACATGGTTTTCACTCGGGAACCTGGCGGCACGCAACTTGCCGAAAAGTTAAGAAGCCTGGTGCTGGATATCAAATCGGTAGGCGATGAAGTCATTACCGATAAAGCCGAAGTGCTGATGTTTTATGCCGCGCGCGTTCAGTTGGTCGAGACTGTCATCAAACCCGCGCTGGCTAATGGAACCTGGGTGATTGGCGATCGCCACGATCTCTCCACTCAGGCGTATCAGGGCGGTGGCCGTGGTATTGACCAGCATATGCTGGCAACGTTACGTGATGCCGTTCTTGGGGATTTTCGTCCTGACTTAACGCTCTATCTCGATGTTACCCCAGAAGTCGGCCTTAAGCGCGCACGTGCGCGTGGCGAGCTGGATCGCATTGAGCAAGAGTCTTTTGATTTCTTTAATCGTACCCGCGCCCGCTACCTGGAACTGGCCGCACAAGATAAAAGCATTCATACCATTGATGCTACCCAGCCGCTGGAAGCCGTTATGGACGCGATTCGCACCACCGTGACTCACTGGGTTAAGGAGCAGGACGCATGAGATGGTATCCATGGTTACGACCTGATTTCGAAAAACTGGTAGCCAGCTATCAGGCCGGAAGGGGTCACCATGCGCTACTGATTCAGGCGTTACCCGGTATGGGCGATGATGCCTTAATCTATGCTCTGAGCCGTTATTTACTTTGCCAACAACCGCAGGGCCACAAAAGCTGTGGTCACTGTCGTGGATGCCAGTTGATGCAGGCGGGGACACATCCCGATTATTACACTCTTGCACCTGAAAAAGGAAAGAACGCGCTGGGCATTGATGCTGTGCGTGAAGTCACTGAAAAATTGAATGAGCACGCACGCTTAGGCGGTGCAAAAGTTGTCTGGGTCACCGATGCCGCCTTGCTGACTGATGCTGCTGCTAATGCCTTGCTGAAAACTCTGGAAGAGCCGCCAGCGGAAACCTGGTTTTTCCTCGCTACACGAGAAATTGAACGCTTACTGGCCACACTGCGCAGCCGTTGTCGCTTGCATTACCTTGCACCACCGCCAGAACAGTACGCGGTGAGCTGGCTTGCGCGTGAAGTGACAATGTCACCAGAGGCCATACTCACCGCATTGCGCCTGAGCGCCGGTTCGCCTGGTGCGGCGTTGGTGTTGTTTCAGGGAGATACCTGGCAGGCACGTGAGACTCTTTGTCAGGCGTTGGCACATAGCGTGCAATCTGGCGACTGGTATTCGATGTTGTCGGCACTTAATCACGAACAAGCTCCGGCGCGTTTACATTGGCTGGCAACTTTGTTGATGGATGCGCTCAAACGCCATTATGACGCCTCACATGTCACCAATGTTGATGTTCCTGGCGTTGTCGCCGCGCTGGCAAACCAGCTTTCTCCCTCTCGCCTGCAGGCTATACTGGGGGATGTTTGCCAAAGTCGTGAACAGTTAATTTCTGTCACAGGCGTAAACCGCGAGCTTCTCATCACCGATCTTTTACTGCGTATTGAGCATTACCTGCAACCGGGCGTTGTGTTACCGGTTCCTCATCTTTAAGAGAGACATTATGTTTTTAGTCGACTCACACTGCCATCTTGATGGTCTGAATTATGAATCTTTGCATAAGGACGTGGATGACGTTCTGGCGAAAGCCGCCGCGCGCGATGTGAAATTTTGTCTGGCGGTTGCCACGACATTACCGGGTTACTTGCATATGCGAGATCTGGTAGGCGAACGTGACAACGTTGCATTTTCTTGCGGTGTACATCCGCTCAACCAGAACGATCCCTACGATGTGGAAGATTTACGCCGCCTGGCGGCAGAAGAGGGGGTTGTTGCGCTGGGTGAAACCGGGCTGGATTATTATTATACGCCGGAAACTAAAGTGCGTCAGCAAGAGTCCTTTATTCACCATATCCAGATTGGCCGCGAACTGAACAAACCGGTTATCGTTCATACGCGCGATGCCCGTGCCGATACGCTGGCAATTCTGCGCGAAGAAAGAGTGACGGATTGCGGTGGCGTACTACACTGTTTTACAGAGGACAGAGAAACAGCGGGCAAGTTACTGGATCTCGGATTTTACATCTCCTTCTCCGGCATTGTGACCTTCCGAAATGCGGAACAACTACGCGATGCTGCGCGCTATGTGCCTCTGGATCGGTTGTTGGTCGAAACTGACTCACCTTATCTGGCACCCGTACCGCATCGAGGAAAAGAGAATCAACCTGCGATGGTTCGTGACGTTGCAGAATACATGGCTGTGTTGAAAGGTGTTGCCGTTGAAGAACTGGCGCAGGTAACCACCGATAACTTCGCCCGTCTGTTTCACATCGACGCTTCCCGCCTTCAATCCATCTGTTGAATGAATTTTTTTTAAGCTCGTAATTAATGGGTAAAACGAGTAAAGTTCACCGCCGCAAATTGGGCGGTGGATAACCACGTTTGAAATATCTTGACATATGTTTTGTCAAAATGTGCAACTTCTCTCATGACCAGAAGTTGAAACGTGATAACCGTCAAACAAATCAACATTGAATTATTTTACTCTGTGTAATAAATAAGGGGCGCTTAGATGCCCTGTATACGGTAAGGCTCTCCCCCCTTGCCACGCGTGAGAACGTTAAAAAAGCACCCATACTCAGGAGCACTCTCAATTATGTTTAAGAATGCATTTGCTAACCTGCAAAAGGTCGGTAAATCGCTGATGCTGCCGGTATCCGTACTGCCTATCGCAGGTATTCTGCTGGGCGTCGGTTCCGCGAATTTCAGCTGGCTACCCGCCGTTGTATCGCATGTTATGGCAGAAGCAGGCGGTTCCGTCTTTGCAAACATGCCACTGATTTTTGCGATTGGTGTTGCCCTCGGCTTTACCAATAACGATGGCGTATCTGCGCTGGCCGCAGTTGTTGCCTATGGCATCATGGTAAAAACCATGGCCGTGGTTGCGCCGCTGGTACTGCATTTACCTGCTGAAGAAATTGCCGCTAAACATCTGGCGGATACAGGCGTACTCGGGGGGATCATCTCCGGTGCGATTGCAGCGTACATGTTTAACCGTTTCTACCGTATTAAGCTGCCTGAGTATCTTGGCTTCTTTGCCGGTAAACGCTTTGTGCCGATCATTTCTGGCCTGGCTGCCATCTTTACTGGCGTTGTGCTGTCCTTCATTTGGCCGCCAATTGGTTCCGCAATCCAGACCTTCTCCCAGTGGGCTGCTTACCAGAACCCGGTAGTTGCGTTTGGTATCTACGGCTTCATCGAACGCTGCCTGGTACCGTTTGGTCTGCACCACATCTGGAACGTACCTTTCCAGATGCAGATTGGTGAATACACCAATGCCGCAGGTCAGGTGTTCCACGGCGATATTCCGCGTTATATGGCGGGTGACCCGACTGCGGGTAAACTGTCTGGCGGCTTCCTGTTCAAAATGTACGGTCTGCCGGCTGCCGCGATTGCTATCTGGCACTCTGCTAAACCAGAAAACCGCGCTAAAGTGGGCGGTATCATGATCTCCGCGGCACTGACCTCGTTCCTGACCGGTATCACCGAGCCGATCGAGTTCTCCTTCATGTTCGTTGCGCCGATCCTGTACATCATCCACGCGATTTTGGCAGGTCTGGCATTCCCAATCTGTATTCTGCTGGGGATGCGTGACGGTACTTCGTTCTCGCACGGTCTGATTGACTTTATCGTACTGTCTGGTAACAGCAGCAACCTGTGGCTGTTCCCGATTGTCGGTATCGGTTATGCGATTGTTTACTACACTATCTTCCGCGTGCTGATTAAAGCTCTGGATCTGAAAACGCCGGGCCGTGAAGACGCAACTGAAGATGCGAAAGCAACCGGTACTAGCGAAATGGCACCGGCTCTGGTTGCCGCATTTGGCGGTAAAGAAAACATCACTAACCTCGACGCATGTATTACCCGTTTGCGCGTCAGCGTTGCTGATGTGTCCAAAGTGGATCAGGCTGGCCTGAAAAAACTGGGCGCAGCGGGCGTAGTGGTTGCTGGTTCTGGTGTTCAGGCGATTTTCGGTACTAAATCCGATAACCTGAAAACTGAAATGGATGAGTACATCCGTAACCACTAATCCGTAAGATGTTGGGGAGACTAAGGCAGCCGAATGGCTGCCTTTTTTATTGGCGCCAATCAGAACGGGTACGTTCCGGTAATGCTGAAATTACGCGGTATACCGTAGACGATAGAACCTTCTACGTTGGTATCATAGGTTTTATCGAACAGGTTATTGACGTTCCCCTGTAACGAGAAGTTTTTTGTCACCTGATAACGGGTGAACAGATCAACTGTCGTTTTCGGCGCGAAAGAATAATGCCAACGCAATACAGGCGGGTAACAATGGCGGCTGTGTATCCCTGTTTAATATATAAACTAAAGAGAAATCATGTTTTCGGTTCATTAGCAGGCGGAAATGGGAATAATAGCGATGTATGCGGCAGTAAAGCGATTTTTTGCTTAATAAATCGTGAGTTAAGGTTGAAAGAGCGGGTTTAACTCGACCATACTCTATACTCGCAGTGTGGCGCGGCGTAGCATGGCGCAACGCATGGCTATTATGAAAAAGGAAAATGTCGTGGCAGAAGAAACTATTTTCAGCAAAATTATTCGTCGTGAGATCCCCTCCGATATCGTTTACCAGGATGATCTGGTAACGGCGTTTCGCGATATTTCGCCGCAAGCGCCAACACATATTCTGATCATTCCTAATATCCTCATTCCTACCGTGAATGACGTGTCAACCGAGCATGAGCAGGCGCTGGGGCGCATGATCACCGTGGCGGCAAAAATCGCTGAGCAGGAAGGGATTGCCGAAGATGGTTACCGTTTGATCATGAATACCAACCGTCATGGTGGACAAGAGGTGTACCACATCCATATGCACCTGCTGGGTGGCCGTCCGTTGGGGCCAATGCTGGCGCATAAAGGTCTGTAACGATGAGAAAAGGATGCTTTGGGCTGGTGTCTCTGGCGCTGTTATTGCTGGTGGGTTGTCGCTCACATCCGGAAATTCCGGTGAATGATGAACAATCTCTGGTGATGGAGTCATCACTTCTGGCTGCTGGTATCAGCGCAGAAAAGCCTGTTTTTTCAATGTCTGACATTCAGTCTTCAGCATCCTCGACGCTCTATAACGAAAGGCAAGAACCCGTTACCGTTCATTATCGTTTTTATTGGTATGACGCCAGAGGGCTGGAGATGCATCCTCTGGAAACGCCACGCAGTGTCACGATTCCCGCGCGTTCAGCGGTGACTCTGTACGGCAGCGCCAATTATCTTGGGGCGCACAAAGTCAGACTTTATATTTATTTGTAAGGGGTGAATCTTGATGACAAAAATGAGTCGCTACGCCTTAATCACCGCGCTGGCGATGTTTCTCGCCGGGTGTGTGGGGCCACGTGAACCCGCACCGGTAGAAGAGGTGAAACCTGCGCCGGAGCAACCTGCCGAGCCGCAACAGCCAGTACCCACGGTGCCATCGGTGCCATCGGTGCCGACGATCCCGCAGCAGCCAGGGCCAATTGAGCACGAAGATCAAACCGCGCCTCCTGCACCGCATATTCGTCATTATGACTGGAATGGCGCAATGCAACCAATGGTCAGTAAGATGCTTGGGGCTGATGGCGTGACTGCGGGGAGCGTTCTGCTGGTTGATAGCGTTAACAACCGTACTAACGGTTCGCTGAATACCGGAGAAGCGACTGAAACGCTGCGTAATGCGCTGGCCAATAACGGTAAATTTACCCTTGTTTCCGCTCAGCAGCTTTCTATGGCTAAGCAGCAGCTTGGTTTGTCGCCGCAGGACAGCTTAGGCACGCGTAGTAAAGCCATAGGCATTGCTCGCAATGTCGGAGCTCATTACGTGCTTTACTCCAGTGCCTCTGGCAACGTCAATGCACCGACCCTACAAATGCAACTGATGTTGGTGCAGACGGGCGAAATATTTGGTCAGGTAAAGGTGCCGTTCAGCAGCAATAATCCCATCACGCGCGACGAATTACTGTCGCGCTATTTTCCGCAGTATCATCCCGTCGCGACGTTTAATCATGGGCTTAGCGGCGGGAGTTTTCTCATTGAATATAAGGATCAGCGTTTTGTTGTGCGTCAGCCGCACGATCCTGATGCGTCGCAGTCCGCGTTTTTACGTCAGTATCGGGTGTTATCACAATTACCTGCATACCTTGCGCCAAAGCCGCATTTATATCTTCGTGGCTGGATGGTGGTTGACTATTTACCCGGCGAGGTAAAAACGCAATTGCCAGATACCGACGAACTGGCTGGCTTGCTGTATTATTTGCATCAACAACCGCGTTTTGGCTGGCGAGTAACGTTGTTGCCGCTACTGGAACTGTACTGGCAGCAAAGCGATCCTGCGCGGCGAACAACGGGGTGGCTGCGAATGTTGAAACGTCTGCGCAAAGCGCGGGAACCACAGCCACTACGCCTGAGTCCGTTGCATATGGATGTTCATGCCGGAAACCTGGTGCATAGCGCGTCAGGGTTAAAACTCATCGACTGGGAGTATGCCGGTGATGGCGATATCGCGCTGGAACTGGCGGCGGTGTGGGTGGAAAATACTGACCAGCACCGACGGTTGGTTAATGATTATGCCGTGCGGGCGAAGATTAATCCGGCGCAATTGTGGCGTCAGGTCAGGCGCTGGTTTCCCTGGTTGCTGATGCTGAAAGCAGGGTGGTTTGAGTACCGCTGGCAACAAACCGGCGATCAACAATTTATCAGGCTGGCCAATGACACCTGGCGGCAGCTATCAATAAAACAATAAGGAGAGCAGTGTGGGTCCAGTAATGTTGGATGTTGAAGGTTACGAACTGGACGCGGAAGAGCGTGAGATTCTCGCGCATCCGCTGGTCGGAGGGCTGATTCTCTTTACGCGTAACTATCACGATCCAGAGCAGTTACGCGAACTGGTGCGTCAGATCCGAGCAGCTTCGCGCAATCACCTGGTGGTGGCGGTGGATCAGGAAGGTGGGCGTGTGCAGCGTTTTCGTGAGGGTTTTACCTGCTTACCGGCGGCGCAATCATTCGCTGCACTGCTGGGAATGGAAGAGGGTGGCAAACTGGCGCAAGAGGCGGGTTGGTTAATGGCCAGCGAAATGATCGCTATGGATATTGATATCAGCTTTGCGCCAGTGCTGGACGTAGGGCATATCAGCGCGGCGATTGGTGAGCGTTCTTATCATGCTGATCCAGAAAAAGCCCTCGCAATCGCCAGCCGATTTATTGATGGTATGCATGAAGCCGGAATGAAAACCACCGGTAAACACTTTCCTGGTCACGGCGCAGTAACTGCTGACTCACATAAAGAGACGCCGTGTGATCCGCGTCCGCAAGCGGAAATTCGTGCCAAAGATATGTCAGTCTTCAGCACGTTAATTCGCGAAAATAAACTCGACGCCATTATGCCTGCGCATGTGATCTACAGTGATGTTGATCCGCGTCCGGCGAGCGGATCTCCCCACTGGCTTAAGACCGTTTTACGTCAGGAACTGGGTTTTGACGGTGTGATTTTCTCTGACGATTTATCGATGGAAGGCGCAGCGATTATGGGCAGTTATGCTGAACGTGGGCAGGCATCACTGGATGCGGGTTGCGATATGATCCTGGTCTGCAATAATCGTAAAGGGGCCGTCAGCGTGTTAGATAATCTGTCACCGATCAAGGCAGAACGTGTTACACGTTTGTATCATAAAGGTTCATTTTCGCGACAGGAACTGATGGACTTGGCTCGCTGGAAAGAGATCAGCGCCCGTCTGAATCAGTTACATGAACGCTGGCAGGAAGAGAAAGCAAGTCACTAACCCTGGCTTATGTGAGGAAGCGATGATTATCTATTTACACGGTTTTGACTCTAACAGTCCGGGTAACCACGAAAAAGTCTTACAATTGCAGTTTATTGATCCCGATGTACGGCTGATAAGCTACAGCACTCTGCACCCGAAACACGATATGCAGCATCTGCTCAAAGAAGTGGACAAAATGCTGCAACTGAATGTTGACGAGCGCCCGTTAATTTGCGGTGTTGGGCTGGGTGGTTACTGGGCGGAGCGGATTGGTTTTCTCTGTGATATCCGCCAGGTGATCTTCAACCCTAATCTGTTCCCTTATGAAAACATGGAAGGGAAGATTGATCGCCCGGAAGAGTACGCTGATATTGCTACTAAGTGTGTGACCAACTTCCGCGAGAAGAATCGCGATCGTTGCCTGGTGATCTTGTCGCGTCACGATGAAGCGCTTAATAGCCAGCGGACATCTGAAGAGTTGCATCATTATTACGAGATTGTCTGGGACGAAGAGCAGACGCACAAGTTCAAAAACATCTCCCCGCATTTGCAGCGTATTAAAGCGTTCAAAACCCTCGGTTAAAAGCTATCATCGGTCGCATCAGGTAACCTTGCCGCTATCTGATGCGCCCCGGATTCTGTAGGTCGGATAAGGCGTCCACGCCGCATCCGACAGCCGTGCACCAATGTCTGATGTGCATCTTATCAGGCCTAACACCTCACCCTGTTTCACTCTCCCGAAGCTGCTTGAACAATAAACAAAGCACTGTGTTTTTTGATCTCATCCGGTAAATCCGATTATCTTTTCAGCAACAAAACTTGATTCACATCAATTTTGGTATGACCAATGCACCATTCATGTTATTCTCAATAGCGAAGAACATTTTCATCACTGTAACCTGCTGTTAATTAAGGGCTATGATCATAACCATTAATTAACAATTGGTTAATAAATTTAAGGAGGTCACGTTGACTACGCCATTGAAAAAGATTGTGATTGTCGGCGGCGGTGCTGGTGGGCTGGAAATGGCGACACAGCTTGGACATAAGTTGGGGCGCAAGAAAAAAGCCAAAATTACGCTGGTAGATCGTAACCACAGCCATCTGTGGAAACCGCTGCTGCACGAAGTGGCGACTGGATCGCTCGATGAAGGCGTTGATGCGCTGAGCTATCTGGCCCATGCACGTAATCATGGTTTCCAGTTCCAGTTAGGTTCTGTGGTTGATATCGATCGTGAAGCGAAAACAATCACCATTGCTGAACTGCGCGACGAAAAAGGCGAACTGCTGGTGCCTGAACGCAAAATTGCCTATGACACGCTGGTAATGGCATTGGGCAGCACCTCCAACGATTTCAATACGCCGGGTGTAAAAGAGAACTGCATTTTCCTCGATAACCCGCACCAGGCGCGTCGTTTCCACCAGGAGATGCTGAATCTGTTCCTGAAGTACTCTGCTAATTTGGGCGCCAATGGCAAAGTGAACATTGCGATTGTCGGCGGCGGCGCTACTGGCGTGGAACTCTCTGCCGAACTGCACAATGCGGTGAAACAACTACATAGTTACGGTTACAAAGGGCTGACTAACGAAGCCCTGAATGTAACGCTGGTGGAAGCGGGCGAGCGAATTTTGCCAGCATTGCCGCCACGTATCTCTGCTGCGGCTCACAGTGAGTTAACGAAACTGGGCGTTCGCGTACTGACGCAAACGATGGTGACCAGTGCCGATGAAGGCGGTTTGCACACTAAAGATGGCGAATATATTCAGGCCGATCTGATGGTGTGGGCTGCCGGAATTAAAGCGCCGGATTTCCTGAAAGATATTGGTGGGCTGGAAACCAACCGTATCAACCAACTGGTGGTGGAACCGACGCTGCAAACCACGCGCGATCCAAACATTTATGCCATTGGCGACTGTGCGTCGTGTCCGCGTCCGGAAGGGGGCTTTGTACCGCCGCGCGCCCAGGCCGCACATCAGATGGCTACCTGCGCAATGAACAATATTCTGGCGCAGATGAACGGTAAACCACTAAAAAATTATCAGTATAAGGATCACGGTTCGCTGGTATCACTGTCGAACTTCTCTACCGTTGGTAGCCTGATGGGTAACCTGACCCGAGGTTCGATGATGATTGAAGGACGTATTGCGCGTTTTGTGTACGTTTCTCTGTACCGCATGCATCAGATTGCGCTGCATGGCTACTTTAAAACGGGGCTGATGATGCTGGTAGGTAGCATTAACCGCGTGATCCGTCCGCGTCTGAAACTGCATTAATTGGCTTGTACTGGCGGATGTGGTGTGAACGCCTCATCCGCCCTTACAGGAAGAGGACGATTTGTGAGCCTGATAAGACGCGTTAAGTGTCGCATCAGGCATCCCTTCAGACTCATCTGAATCATTCAGTATTTCCTGCTATTCCCGCGTTTTTCATCTTCTGTCTGATAGCGGCTTTTCCTCTTCGCTTGCATGATTGGCATAACTGCAAAGAAGGAGGTGTTCCCGTGAATAAATCAATGTTGGCGGGTATCGGGATTGGTGTCGCGGCTGCGCTCGGCGTAGCGGCAGTAGCCAGTCTGAACGTGTTTGAACGTGGCCCGCAATACGCTCAGGTTGTTTCTGCAATCCCAATCAAGGAAACAGTTAAAACACCGCGCCAGGAGTGCCGCAACGTCACGGTGACTCACCGCCGACCGGTGCAGGATGAAAATCGCATCGCCGGTTCGGTTCTGGGCGCTGTGGCGGGCGGGGTTATAGGGCATCAGTTTGGCGGTGGGCGCGGTAAAGATGTTGCCACCGTTGTGGGGGCGCTTGGTGGTGGGTATGCCGGTAATCAGATTCAGGGCTCTCTCCAGGAAAGCGATACTTACACGACCACCCAACAGCGTTGTAAAACGGTATATGACAAGTCAGAAAAAATGCTGGGATATGACGTGACCTATAAGATTGGCGATCAGCAGGGCAAAATCCGCATGGGTAGCGCTCCGGGCACACAAATCCCATTGGATAACAACGGACAACTGGTTCTGAATAACAAAGTATAAAAAAGCTGTACTCTGCAATTTAGCCCCTCATTCGCTCAGGCTGAGGGGCTTTTTTTGCGTCTTATTTCACCAGCGCTGGCCATAAGCGCAATGTTGTCCGCGAAATCTGCATTAGTTTTTCCAGCGATGCGCCTTCCCGGGCACTGATCGACATCCCCTGAATTATACAATTAAGAAATTCCGCAAGATGCGTTACGTCACAGTGGGCAGGAATTTCCCCGCGAGCCTGGCGTTGACATAAAAACTGTTGCAAGGTGCGTTCCTGCATCGCGTGGCGTGACTTTACGGTATGGGCGATATCTCCAGAATCCGGGGAGAGCGTGGCGCAGTTGTTAATCATAAAGCAACCTGCAGGGGTGTCTTTACTGGTAAAACAGCTCGCGATGGCGGCGAAATAGTCTGCCAGTGCAGACTCCACGCTTTTCTCTTCACAAAACAATTGCGCTTCGTGCTTTGCGGCAAAACGGTCGATATACCGGTCAAGTACGGCGCGGAATAATCCCTCTTTGTTGGTGAATTCCGCATACAGCGTCGGCGCTTTGGCTCCGGTCGCTTCGACGAGATCGGCAAGGGAAGTTGCTTCATAACCGTGCAGCCAGAACAGTTTCATAGCCTTATCAAGCGCGGCTTCCCTGTCGAACATTTTGGGGCGGCCACGGCTTTTTTTTACACAATGTGCTGAGTCAGTTGCCATGATGCCGTTGTACCTTGTAGCTGTGAATGAATGATTATTATAAAAATAATCACCACCGTTCACCAGTCCAGAGAGCAGAAAAATAATTGCTCTCTATTTAACTGAAATTTAAAGAGTTTTAATTTAATTAATGAGTGTTATAAAAAATATCTTGTATGTGATCCAGATCACATCTATCATTTAGTTATCGATCGTTAAGTAATTGCTTGCGACGCCATTCATCTGCATAAGGTCACTATTATGAAAAACGTAAAAACCCTCATCACTGCGGCGATTTTAAGCTCCATGTCATTTGCCAGCTTTGCGGCTGTCGAAGTTCAGGCAACACCAGAAGGTCAACAAAAAGTGGGTACTATCAGTGCTAACGCGGGGACAAATCTGGGATCGCTGGAAGAACAACTGGCACAAAAAGCGGATGAGATGGGCGCAAAATCTTTCCGTATTACTTCAGTAACCGGCCCGAATAACCCTTCATGGAACGGCAGTAATTTATAAATAAGCATTAACCCTCATTAATGCCCGCTACTGCTGCTTTTTTTCCCCGCGACATGCCGTGCCGCGGGGATTTTTTTATCCGGTATTTACAACGCTTGTTGGTTCACTTGATGACGACGTACATCCACCGGCATTCCTGAACGTACATCCATTACATGCTGCATTACTTCGGCGTCAGTTTGCGCTGCATTTTTAAATGCCTGCATCGCACTATTGAGCGTAATCGGCAACAATTGCGGATCGTCATCAATCTTCTCTGACAGAGGCTGATGCACTTCTACCAGGCGTGTGCCATTTGGCTCGGCAGAGACTTTAATCGGTGTGTTGATAATGTTCACTTTGGTGCCAGGGGTGACCTGGCTGAAAAGTGTTTTGATATCGTCATCGCGCAGACGAATACAGCCGGAACTTACCCGCATACCAATGCCGAAATCGGCGTTTGTACCGTGAAGTAAATAAACGCCGTCATAGGCCGCCAGACGGATCGCATGATGACCCATCGGATTATCCGGTCCTGCCGGAACAACAGCCGGAAGTTCGATGCCCTGGGCTTTATAACGGGCGCGGATGTTTGCGGTAGGTGTCCATGTTGGGTTAGCTCGCTTGTCCGAAACGGTAGTTACCATTGTTGGCGTCAATGTGTCTCCGCCTAACTGGCCAATGCCGATCGGATATACGGTCACCGAATTTTTACCCGGTGGATAATAATAGAGACGTAACTCTGCAATATTGATCACAATGCCTTCACGTGGCGCATCCGGCAGCAGCGTTTGCAACGGAATCGTTAACACGCTTCCGGCTCGTGGTACATACGGATCAACGCCAGGGTTGGCCTGTAACAGCGCCAGGAAACCGACGTTATATTTTTTGGCGATGGCTTCCAGCGAACCACCGTCATTCTCCACCACATGAAATTTGTTTTCACCAACCAGACGACTACCCGCAGGCGGCAGCGGCCAGGTATTGGCTTTTGCCGGTAGCGCCAGTGCTACGGCTGCGGCGAACGTAAAATACGTCAGCCAGCGAGAAAAACGCGTTTTGATCATCACCAAAAATCCATAAAAAATATAATGTTATTGTAATAAAAAGATAAGTATGAATTATGAATGGTGGCAGTGTCGGGTAGTGCAGGGAAGTGCAAAGAATTTGTAAATATTAGGAGAGATGCTGGTTCATGCCCGATGCGGTGTGAACGCCTTATCCGCCTGCAAATTCAATACACGGTAGGCCTGATAAGCGTAGCAAATTTTGTTTATGCTTTGTGTCTAAAGGGGGCATAACCGCCCCCCGATTTACTACTACGCGATGGCGTTCTCTTCCAGCTCACGCATAAACTGGCGCACCCAGTCGATACGTTGTTTCCGCTCGCTCAAATCCTGAATAAACTTCAGGCGCGTCGGGCCATCGAGACGATAGTGCTGCGGCTGTTTTTGCAGCAAACCAATCAACCAGGCTGGATTCACGTGATTCTTCTCGGCAAATTCGATCACGCCGCCTTTCTCATTCCCCTCCAGCTTCCGGATCCCCAGCTTCTGCGCTTGCTGGCGCAGGCGGGCAATCTCCAGCAGAGTACGTGCCGGATCCGGCAGCAGGCCGAAGCGATCGATAAGCTCTACTTTGATCTCTTCCAGTTCATTTTCCGTTTTGGCGCTGGCAATGCGTTTATAGAACGACAGACGTGTATTCACGTCAGGGATGAAATCGTCCGGCAGTAGCGACGGCATCCGCAGTTCGACTTCCGTTTGCTGGCTGGTGAGATCTTCCAGCGACGGCTCGCGTCCGGCTTTCAGCGCATCAACGGCGTTTTCCAGCAACTCCATATACAGCGAGAAACCGATGGTTTCCATCGAACCACTTTGTTCTTCACCGAGCAGTTCACCCGCACCGCGAATCTCCAGATCGTGAGTTGCCAGCGCAAAGCCCGCGCCAAGGTCTTCCAGAGACGCAATCGCCTCGAGACGTTTTTGCGCATCGGGAGTCATCGCTTTCGGATGTGGCGTCAGCAGCCACGCATACGCCTGATGGTGTGAGCGTCCGACGCGACCGCGCAACTGGTGCAACTGCGCCAGACCGAAATGATCCGCGCGTTCAATGATAATGGTGTTGGCGGTAGGAATGTCGATCCCGGTTTCGATAATTGTGGTACAAACCAGCACGTTGAAACGCTGGTGATGGAAATCATTCATCACCCGTTCCAGTTCGCGCTCACGCATCTGCCCGTGACCGATGGCAATTCGTGCTTCTGGCACCAGTTCCGCCAGCCGTTCGGCGGCTTTCTGGATGTTTTCCACGTCATTGTAGAGATAATAAACCTGTCCCCCACGCAAAATTTCACGCAGGACGGCCTCCCGGACGACCAGGCTGTCGTACTCGCGGACAAACGTTTTGACCGCCAGACGACGGGCGGGCGGTGTGGCGATAATTGACAGATCGCGCATTCCACTCATTGCCATGTTCAGCGTGCGCGGAATTGGTGTCGCGGTGAGCGTCAGTATGTCGACGTTCGCGCGCATCGCTTTAATGCGTTCTTTATGACGGACACCAAAGCGGTGTTCTTCATCGACAATCAGCAAGCCCAAATCTTTAAACTTGACGTCGTTTTGCAGCAGTTTGTGCGTGCCGATCAAAATATCGATTTTCCCTTCCGCCACTTCCGTAAGGATTTGCGCCTGTTCTTTGGCGCTGCGGAAACGGGAGATCATTTCGATGCGCACCGGACAGTTAGCAAAACGGTCGCGGAAGTTGTCGTAGTGTTGTTGGGCGAGGAGGGTGGTTGGCACCAGCACTGCCACCTGCTTGTGGTTTTCCACCGCCAGGAAAGCGGCACGCATCGCCACTTCCGTTTTACCAAAGCCAACGTCACCGCACACCAGACGATCCATTGCCAGTGGCCGACACATGTCGCTAAGAACTGCGTTGATGGCCTGCGCCTGATCCGGCGTGGTTTCGAACGGGAAGCTGTCGCAGAACAATTGATATTGTTCGCGATCGTGTTTAAACGCGAAGCCTTCTTTGGCAGCGCGTTGGGCGTAGATATCCAGCAGTTCCGCTGCCACATCACGCACTTTTTCCGCCGCTTTCTGCCGCGCCCGTGACCACACATCTCCGCCAAGTTTATGCAGCGGAGCGTTTTCTTCTGCGCCACCGGCGTAACGGCTAATCAGGTGCAGCGATGACACCGGAACATACAGTTTGGCGTCGTTGGCGTAGGTGAGCATCAGATACTCGCCCGTAATGCCGCCAGCCTCCAGCGTGGTCATTCCGGCATAGCGCCCGACGCCATGTTCCAGGTGAACAACCGGCTGGCCGATATGCAGCTCCGCGAGGTTGCGGATCAGCGTGTCTGGGTTGATGGCGCGACGAGAGTCCTGACGACGACGGGCAACACGTTCACCGAGCAGATCGCTTTCACAAATCAGCGCCAGATGACGTACTGTATCGATAAAACCATGTTCGGCAGCACCGATCATCAGATAACGTCCACGCTCGCTGGCCTCATCGAGACGCATAATGCGTTGCGGGGCAATTTTGATTCGGGCGAGCAGTTCCCCGAGTGCTTCGCGGCGGCCTTCACTTTCTACCGAGAACACCACCGGGCCATCGAAGGATTCGAGAAATTTACGCAGCGCATCCAGCGGCGCTTTTTGTTGCGCCTGAATGGCCAGGTCTGGCAGTTTCTGAAAACCTAAATTGGCATTCGCTGCTTTCGTCGGTAAATGCTCGGTTTTAAGCTGCACGCGAGGCCAGTTTTTTAACGCCGAGAAAAGTTCATCCACTCGCAGCCAGAGCGATTGTGGCGGCAATAGCGGTCGCATCGGATCGACGCCGCGACTTTCAAAACGCGCCAGCGTATCGGCCTGGAAACGTTCGGCACTGTTTTCCAGATCGCCGGTATTCACCAGCAACGTATTGGCCGGGAAATAACTGAACAGTGGCGGCAGCGGTTCGCTGAAGAACAGCGGCTGCCAGTATTCGATCCCGGCAGGCAGCGTGCCTTTACTCACTTGCTGGTAAATATGTTCCGGATCGCGTTTCACCTCAAAAGTATCGCGCCACTGACTGCGGAACAGCTCAATCGCCGCTTTATCGGTCGGAAATTCATGCGCGGGCAGCAGGTTGATGGCTTCCACTTCTTCCAGCGTGCGCTGGCTGTCGACGTCAAATACCCGCAGGCTGTCGATTTCATCATCAAAAAAATCAAGACGATAAGGCAGTTCGCTGCCCATTGGGAAAAGATCCAGCAACGCACCACGCGTGGCGTATTCGCCGTGCTCCATCACCTGATCAACATGGCGATAACCGGCGCTGTCCAGTTGGGTACGCAATGCATCGCGCGATAACCGCTGACCTTTTTTCATTACCAGCGCATGGCCGTGGAGAAAACTGTGCGGGCAAACGCGCTGCATAAGCGTATTCACCGGAACAATCAGTACGCCACGCTGCATTGATGGTAACTGGTAAAGGGTGGAAAGACGCGAGGAGATAATGTCCTGATGAGGCGAAAAACTGTCGTAGGGGAGGGTTTCCCAGTCCGCCAGGTTCATCACCATCTGGTCGGTGAACTGGCTGATTTCATCGTGCAAACGCAGGGCATTTTGCATATCTGGTGCAATAAGCACCACCGGTCCGGCGTGACGTTCGGCAATTTCGGCTACCAGCGTCGCGCAGGCAGCTCCGGTTAACTCGCCCAGCAGACGCTGCTCACCCGCTTTGACGGGCAGCGTATAACGATATTGTTCAGGCATAACAGTTGTCAGAGTCTCGTTAGGATATGCCTCAACATATGGGGGCATATCTCTGATAAGCAATGCTGTTCATTATCCGGAATCGACATGGTTTAGCAAATTGAATCGCCCCGGCTGGGGCGATGGCTTAGCGAGAGTAACTGGTTGCAGGCAGAGAAGGCGGGGAGAACAACAGATCGTTGAATGCGCGTTGTGAAAATTTTCGCACCAGCAAGCCAGCCAGTGTGCAAATCAACAAACTGACAAAGGGATAAACCAGCAGGAGCGCCAGTTCGATTGGCGGCGACCAGCGCGCCGCGTTTATTTGCGGAATCAGACTTAAGCTGAATATCTCTACCAGAATGCGATGGGTGGTGTAGATGGCGATGGTGTTGGAACCAATCACATTCAACAGGCTGAGGGAACGCAGACCGAAGCGCTGCTCGAACTGATAAAACAGCTTCATAATCACCACAATCGACACCAGCGACAGTAGTAGCGACACGTTCAACAACCAGGCTCCGATCGCCAGAACAGCCAGCAGCACTGCTATCAACAGATGGCGACGTAGCGGCACCTCTTTAACGTAGGTCATCAACGTTGAGCCAAACCATGCGCCAAGACTGTAATAAGGCAAATTGCGGATCACACTGTTCATCCCCCACCACGGTGTGGGAACGAAATTAACAGCCACGCTCATCAGTACAAACAGGGCGAATAACGGCAGTGCCTGGCGGTTAAAAGCTTTACACACCACGAAATAGACGATTAAGGCATACAGATACCACAAGCTGGTGCTGGCGGTGGCCATCCCATGCAGGAACTCGCCGGTGGAATCGGCATAAGCAGCATTGGCGGTATTGTTTAAATCGCGCTCTGGTGCCAGCCATTGGTTGAGCGCGCTCAACGCCAGCCACTGGACAATGCCCCAAAGCGCCAGCACCCAAAAGATGCTCCAGATGCGTTTATCGACACAATTACCCCACGGCACGCTGTCGATGTAGCGGCGAATCAAATAGCCGGATATAAAGAAAAAGACCGGCATCCGAAAGGGTGCAAGGTAAAGATTGAAATAGATCCAGCATTTGCTCAAGACTTCCGATAACGGATGCTGGAAAGTGGTCAGATGCGGATAAAAGGTAACAACCGAGTGATAAACCACCACCAGGCAAATACATAACCCTTTGATCTGATTAATCCATAGCTCTTTTTGTTTCATCAGGACAACGCGCTCATAAAATTTAACATGCCGTTGATCCTGCGGGGTGAGCGGCGTGGTGTAATGCGTATCTGTCTGTATTTGGTTATTTTTCAGATAAAGATCAGGTTACAAGGCAGATGAGAAAACGAGACACTTTAGCCGATTGATTTACTGATACTTTTCAGATTAGCCCTGACGATCACTTACAGTTCAGGCGTTTACCCATCCTGCTTTCGCTTATATACTCGTGTCTTTGCTAACAGCAACCAGACGGATTTCATGTACCAACCTGTCGCTCTATTTATTGGCCTGCGTTACATGCGTGGGCGTGCAGCGGATCGCTTCGGTCGTTTCGTCTCCTGGCTTTCTACCATCGGCATTACCCTCGGGGTGATGGCGCTGGTCACGGTATTGTCAGTGATGAACGGTTTTGAGCGCGAACTGCAAAACAACATCCTTGGCCTGATGCCACAGGCAATTCTCTCTTCGGAGCATGGCTCCCTTAACCCGCAACAACTCCCGGAGACTGCGGTCAAACTTGACGGCGTAAATCGTATTGCGCCTCTCACTACAGGTGATGTGGTGCTGCAAAGCGCGCGCAGCGTGGCGGTCGGGGTGATGCTGGGTATCGACCCGGCGCAAAAAGATCCGCTA
Organism: Escherichia sp. TW09308; assembly: GCF_000208565.1. NCBI lineage: Bacteria > Pseudomonadati > Pseudomonadota > Gammaproteobacteria > Enterobacterales > Enterobacteriaceae > Escherichia > Escherichia sp. TW09308. The sequence goes on from NZ_AEME01000001.1 coordinate 1,567,104, forward strand.
ACCCCGTATCTGGTCAATGTGAAGCAAGCCGACCTCGAACCGGGGAAATATAATGTCATCCTCGGTGAACAACTTGCCTCACAGTTAGGTGTCAATCGCGGCGATCAAATCCGTGTGATGGTGCCGTCTGCCAGCCAGTTTACGCCGATGGGGCGTATTCCAAGTCAGCGTCTGTTCAATGTGATTGGCACTTTTGCTGCCAACAGTGAAGTCGACGGCTATGAAATGCTGGTGAATATTGAGGATGCCTCGCGTCTGATGCGTTATCCGGCGGGTAATATCACCGGCTGGCGTCTGTGGCTGGATGAGCCGCTGAAAGTCGACTCTTTAAGCCAGCAAAAACTGCCAGAAGGCAGCAAGTGGCAGGACTGGCGCGATCGTAAAGGCGAGTTGTTCCAGGCCGTGCGCATGGAAAAAAATATGATGGGTCTGCTGCTGAGTCTGATTGTCGCCGTTGCAGCGTTTAACATTATTACATCGCTGGGGCTGATGGTAATGGAGAAGCAGGGCGAAGTGGCGATCCTACAGACACAAGGCTTAACTCCACGACAAATCATGATGGTCTTTATGGTACAAGGAGCCAGCGCTGGCGTTATCGGTGCGATCCTGGGCGCTGCGCTTGGTGCACTGCTTGCCAGCCAGTTAAATAATCTGATGCCGATAATCGGCGTCCTGCTTGATGGCGCAGCGTTACCGGTCGCTATCGAACCTTTACAGGTCATTGTTATTGCGCTGGTGGCGATGGCTATCGCGCTGCTTTCTACGCTTTACCCTTCCTGGCGCGCTGCCGCCACTCAACCCGCTGAGGCTTTACGTTATGAATAAGATCCTGTTGCAATGCGACAACCTGTGCAAACGCTATCAGGAAGGCAGTGTGCAAACCGACGTGCTGCACAATGTCAGTTTCAGCGTGGGCGAAGGCGAAATGATGGCCATTGTCGGTAGCTCCGGTTCTGGCAAAAGTACCTTGCTGCATTTACTGGGCGGGCTGGATACGCCAACCTCCGGTGATGTGATTTTTAGCGGTCAGCCGATGAGCAAACTGTCGTCGGCGGCGAAAGCGGAACTGCGCAACCAGAAGTTGGGCTTTATTTATCAGTTCCACCACCTGCTGCCGGACTTTACCGCGCTGGAAAACGTCGCTATGCCGCTGCTGATTGGCAAGAAAAAGCCTGCTGAAATTAACAGTCGGGCGCTGGAAATGTTAAAAGCTGTGGGGCTGGAGCACCGGGCGAATCACCGCCCGTCAGAACTTTCTGGCGGTGAGCGTCAGCGTGTGGCGATTGCCCGGGCGCTGGTTAATAACCCGCGTCTGGTGCTGGCGGATGAACCTACTGGTAACCTCGATGCGCGTAACGCTGACAGCATCTTCCAGTTGCTCGGAGAATTGAATCGCTTGCAGGGCACTGCCTTTCTGGTGGTTACTCACGATCTGCAACTGGCGAAACGTATGAGCCGTCAACTGGAAATGCGTGATGGTCGTCTGACGGCGGAACTGAGCCTGATGGGGGCGGAGTAATGGCGATGCCTTTATCGTTATTAATTGGCTTGCGTTTTAGTCGCGGACGGCGACGCGGCGGCATGGTGTCGCTGATCTCCGTTATTTCTACCATTGGCATTGCCCTGGGCGTGGCAGTATTGATTGTCGGTTTAAGTGCGATGAACGGCTTCGAACGTGAACTGAACAACCGCATTCTGGCAGTGGTGCCGCATGGTGAAATTGAAGCGGTGAATCAGCCGTGGACGAACTGGCAAGAAGCACTGGATAAAGTGCAGAAAGTGCCGGGTATTGCCGCCGCTGCGCCATATATCAATTTCACGGGGCTGGTGGAGAGCGGTGCAAATTTGCGCGCTCTGCAGGTAAAAGGTGTTGACCCACAGCAGGAACAGCGACTGAGCGCGCTGCCATCGTTTGTCCAGGGAGATGCCTGGAACAATTTTAAAGCCGGTGAACAGCAGATTATTATCGGCAAAGGCGTGGCGGATGCGTTGAAAGTGAAGCAGGGCGATTGGGTGTCGATCATGATCCCGAACTCAAACCCTGAGCATAAGCTGATGCAGCCGAAACGTGTGCGCTTGCAAATTACCGGAATTTTGCAGCTAAGCGGTCAACTTGATCACAGTTTTGCCATGATCCCGCTGACGGACGCTCAACAATATCTTGATATGGGTTCCAGTGTGTCAGGTATTGCCCTTAAAATGACGGATGTTTTTAACGCCAACAAGTTGGTACGCGATGCGGGTGAAGTGACCAACAGCTATGTCTATATCAAGAGCTGGATCGGTACTTACGGCTATATGTATCGGGATATCCAGATGATCCGCGCCATTATGTATCTGGCAATGGTACTGGTGATTGGCGTAGCCTGTTTCAACATCGTCTCCACCTTAGTGATGGCGGTGAAAGACAAGAGCGGCGATATCGCAGTATTGAGAACGCTGGGTGCTAAAGACGGTTTAATTCGCGCTATTTTCGTCTGGTATGGACTACTGGCGGGGCTGTTTGGCAGCCTGTGTGGCGTGGTTATCGGCGTGGTGGTTTCGCTGCAACTTACTCCGATTATTGAGTGGATTGAAGGTCTGATCGGTCATCAGTTCCTCTCCAGTGACATCTATTTTATTGACTTTCTGCCATCGGAATTACACTGGCTGGACGTCTTCTACGTACTGGTCACAGCATTGTTGCTGAGTCTTTTGGCAAGTTGGTATCCGGCGCGGCGCGCCAGTAATATTGACCCTGCGCGAGTCCTTAGCGGCCAGTAAGGCAGTACATTAAAACAAGGAGTGGCAATGTATTACGGGTTTGATATTGGTGGGACGAAAATTGCGCTTGGCGTGTTTGATAACAATCGGCAACTGCAATGGGAAAAGCGGGTGTCGACGCCGCGTGACAGCTATGACGCATTTTTAGATGCGGTGTGCGAGTTGGTGACCGAAGCTGACCTGCGTTTTGGCTGTAAAGGTTCTGTTGGCATTGGCATTCCTGGAATGCCGGAAACGGAAGATGGCACTTTGTATGCCGTCAATGTTCCTGCTGCCAGCGGTAAACCGCTGCGTGCCGACCTGAGCGCACGTCTTGATCGCGAGGTGCGCCTTAATAACGATGCCAACTGTTTTGTCCTTTCTGAAGCCTGGGATGAGGAATTTACCCAATATCCGTTGGTGATGGGGTTAATTCTTGGTACTGGCGTTGGTGGCGGGCTGGTATTCAACGGTAAACCGGTGACGGGAAAACGCTATATTACCGGCGAGTTTGGGCATATGCGTCTGCCGGTCGATGCGTTAACCATGATGGGACTGGATTTCCCGTTACGCCGTTGCGGTTGTGGCCAGCATGGCTGTATCGAGAATTATCTTTCTGGTCGCGGTTTTGCGTGGCTGTATCAACATTATTATCATCAACCGTTGCAGGCTCCAGAGATTATTGCGCTTTACGATCAAGGCGATGAGCAGGCAAGGGCGCACGTTGAGCGTTATCTGGATTTATTAGCGGTTTGTCTGGGAAATATCCTGACTATCATTGACCCTGATTTGCTGGTCATTGGTGGCGGGTTATCCAATTTCCCGGCAATCACAACGCAACTAACGGACAGGTTGCCTCGTCATCTCTTACCTGTAGCTCGTGTCCCACGCATTGAGTGTGCGCGTCACGGGGATGCAGGAGGAATGCGTGGAGCTGCCTTCTTACATCTTACCGATTAATCAATAGAGGTTGCTATGCTGTCGCGTCGGGGTCATCGGTTAAGTCGTTTTCGTAAAAACAAACGCCGCCTGCACGAGCGTTTGCGTCAGCGTATTTTTTTCAGAGATAAAGTGGTGCCGGAAGCAATGGAAAAAACAAGAGTACTCGTACTGACAGGGGCAGGCATTTCTGCGGAATCAGGTATTCGTACCTTTCGCGCTGCAGACGGCCTGTGGGAAGAACATCGTGTAGAAGATGTCGCGACACCAGAAGGCTTTAACCGCGATCCTGAACTGGTACAGGCATTTTATAACGCCCGTCGCCGTCAACTACAGCAGCCAGAAATTCAACCTAACGCTGCGCATCTTGCATTGGCAAAACTGCAAGACGCCCTGGGCGATCACTTTTTGCTGGTGACGCAGAATATCGATAACCTGCATGAACGCGCGGGCAATACCAATGTGATTCATATGCATGGGGAATTGCTGAAAGTACGCTGTACGCAAAGCGGGCAGGTGCTCGACTGGACGGGCGATGTCACGCCAGAAGATAAATGCCATTGCTGCCAGTTTCCGGCACCGCTGCGCCCACACGTGGTGTGGTTTGGTGAAATGCCGTTCGGTATGGATGAAATCTATATGGCGTTATCGATGGCGGATATTTTCATTGCTATTGGCACGTCCGGGCATGTTTATCCGGCAGCAGGATTTGTCCACGAAGCGAAGCTGCATGGCGCGCATACGGTTGAACTGAACCTTGAACCGAGCCAGGTTGGCAATGAGTTTGCCGAGAAATATTACGGCCCGGCAAGTCAGGTCGTGCCAGAGTTTGTTGAGAAGTTGCTGAAGGGCTTATAAAGCAGAAGTCATTGCCTGATGCGCTACGCTTATCAGGCCTATAAAAGGGCACAATTAATTGAATTTGTGGGTTTTGTAGGCCGGATAAGGCGTTCACGCCGCATCCGGCATAATACACGCGCATTTTACCGACCTCTTTTAACTTTTACTCGGCCATAACAGCGCGGCAAAAAACGTACAGACACCAATCAGCACCGCCCAGAGCGGCGATATTCTGGCAATCGTAAAGCTATTATCGATACACAGGCATAAAGCCTGATAGCCCATATTGGCAACAGTCATAGCTACTGCAAATTTTAGCGCATAAATAAAACGTGTCGTGTAGTAAAAGATCCTGGAAAATAAGACAAACGCTGCAGCCCAGGAGATAAAACCTAATGTCGAGGTGCTGCCTGGCGGATCACTCTCATGCTTTTGTTCGGGATGCGGATAATATGTCAGTGGCGGCGTCGGTTGTTTTAATATCTGTGCTTGTAAAATATCCAGTGCATTATTCATACCCTGATACCAGAGATCAGCATTTAAATAAGCCAGTGTGTAATTTTCTATCAGCCGTCCCAGATGTTTATCGTCCATACTGCTTTCAACCTGGCCGTTGGTTATCACAATTAACCGTGGCTCCCGGGTAGTAAAGATTAACAGAACACTCCCTTTTACATCAGTCAATGAAGATGACGCATGCACCAGCATCGCTTTGCCATTTTTCCTGAGACTGGTTTCATTAATGTCAGGAACAACCACGATAAATGGCGCAATCCCGGTTTGTTGACGAAAGATCTCCGCTTTACGCGCGATATCCTCGCCATCGGGAACGGTGCCAGTGGTATCCGTAAAGAATGTTTTCATTACGGGTATTACAGGCTGGCTTATTCCCGCCAGTGGCAGAAAAATCAGTAAGTAAAGCAATATAAATAACTTTTTCATTGACGGGATTTCCTTTTCCTGCGCGTCTTTTTAGAGGAGGGCATACTGATTAATAAACCGACGGCGATAAAAATAACGCCCATCATGCCGATAAATCCCCATTTGAAAAAATTAACCCACGGGTTATTTATTTCAGCCTTTTCAGGATGTCCTGGAGGATAATAAACATTAACTTTATCGCCTTCGCTGTCTTCATAAAAAGTACTACCGATACTCGAATTGAAAATGAGCGTGTAGTCTGGCGTAGGACGAAATGCGACAACAGGATGCCATGAACCATCATTACCGATCTGGCGTGAATTGTGCCAGACGGTATCAACAATGATCCCTTCGGTATGTACAGTATTTTTGCTGTAGGTGAACTGGTTATAAAAGATAACAATAGAAATAAGGAGGAGTATCAGACCGACTCCAGGGAAAACGCGGGATAAAATTTGATTGTCCTGACTCATAAGCAACATCCTTGCTTAATAAAAAAGCGGGCGGTAATAACTCCGCCCGCTTGCTGAATTAACGTCCTGCTTTCAGCTTCTGATAATACTCTTCATAAATGCTGCTGGCTGAGCCAACGTCACTCTGCCATTCGCCATTTTTGATGGTTTCGGCATCCGGGTAGAGGGTCTTGTCGTTCGCCACTTCCGGGCTTAACAGTTTACGTGCGGCGAGGTTTGGTGTTGGATAACCAATAGTTTCCGCAACCTGTTTTGCCACATCCGGACGTAGCAGGAAGTTGATCAGTTTCAGCGCGCCTTCTTTGTTTTTGGCATTTGCCGGAATAGCCAGGCTGTCCATCCAGAAAATGCCGCCTTCTTTCGGCCAGACCACGTCAATTGGCGTGCCTGCCTGACGGGCAACGAAAGCAGAACCGTTCCAGATCATGCCGAGGTTAACTTCGCCTTCCATGTACGGGTTAGCCGGGTTATCGGAGTTAAACGCCGCTACGTTTGGCATCAGCTTTTTCAGCTCGTTATACGCGGCTTCAATCTCTTTCGGATCGGTGGTGTTGCCAGAATAACCCAGCTTACGCAGTGCCATCTGGAACACTTCACGGGCGTCGTCGGTCAGCAGCAGGCTGCCTTTGTATTCAGGCTTCCACAAATCGGCCCAGCTCGTCACGGATTTCGGATCAACCGCATCACCGTTAACGCCAATCGCCGTCGCGCCCCAGATATACGGAATGGAGTAATCGTTATTCGGGTCAAATGGCTTGTTGAGCATTTCTGGATCGAGGTTGCTGAAGTTCGTTAACTTCGACTTGTCGATCTTCTGGATCATCCCTTCTTTACGCATTTTATCGACGTAATAGGTTGAAGGAACCACCAGGTCATAAGCACCGTCTTTGTACGTTTTCAGCTTGGCGTACATGGTTTCATTCGACTCATAAGTCGAATAGATAACTTTAATGCCGGTTTCTTTAGTGAACTGTTCCAGCAGTCCTGGCGGTACGTACTCGGTCCAGTTGTAGAAATACAGCGTGTTGTTGTCATCGGCGTGAGCGGCGCTCATGCCCAGTGCCAGAGCACCCGCCGCGAGCAGGTGGCGTGACCATTTTTTCATTTAACGTCCCCTGTGTTACCTTTCGTTTTATCACGAGCAATAAGCTGGCTGGCAATCACCATCACCAGCGACAGCACCAGTAAAATGGTTGCCAGCGCGTTAACTTCCGGCGATACGCCGACTTTGACCATCGAATAAATTTTTAACGGCAGAATTTCATAGCTCGGCCCGGTGACAAACGACGAAACTACCACATCGTCCATGGACAGGGTAAAGCTTAACACCCAACCCGCCGCCACCGCTGGCATTGCCAGTGGCAGAATGATTTTCCGCAGAATGGTGAACTCGCTGGCACCGAGATCTTTCGCTGCTTCCAGCATCCGCACATCAAAGCCTTTCAGACGCGAATACACCGTCACCACCACAAATGGCAGGCAGAAGGTAATGTGTGAGAACAGCAGCGACCAGAAGCCAAGCTGAATACCCAGCAGCATAAACAGCACCAGCAGGGAAATCGCCATCACGATATCTGGCGACATCATTACCACAAACAGCATCCCGCTAACGAACGGCTTACCGCGGAAGCGATAGCGGTACAGCGCAACAGCCGTCAGTGAGCCAATAAGCGTAGCGAATGTCGCTGAAAACACCGCCATCGTCAGTGAATGTTGCGCTGCTTGTAACAGACTATCGTTGTTCATCAGCAGGCTATACCATTTGGTGGTAAAACCCTGCCAGTTGATGCCAAAGCGCGAGCTGTTAAAGGAGTTCACAATCAAAATGATGATTGGAATATACAGGTACGCATAGATAGCGGTCATAAAACCGCCGCGGAGCAGTCGACCGATCATTCGAGTTCCACCTTCTTGTTCAGCAAACGAGAAGCGCGCCAGTAAACCAGCAGCATCAGACCCATTACGATAGTCAGGGTAATACTGGTCGCGGCACCAAACGGCCAGTCGCGAATGTTGAGGAACTGCACTTTGATGACGTTACCGATCAGCAGGTTTTTCGCACCGCCCATCAGGTCAGAAACATAGAACAGGCCCATTGCTGGCAGCATCACCAACAGACATCCGGCAATAATCCCCGGCATGGTCAGTGGGATGATGATGCGGATAAAAGTCTGCAACTTGCTGGCACCGAGATCGCGAGCCGCTTCCAGCAATGGTTTATCCAGCTTTTCAATACTGGAATAAAGTGGCATCACCATAAACGGCAACAGGATATATACCAGACCGATAATTACCGCGCTGGGGGTGAACATGATGCGAATTGGGGTATCAATAACGCCCAGCCACAGCAAGAACTCGTTGAGATAGCCTTTGGTGCTGAGGAAAATTTTCAGGCCATAGATACGAATCAGTGAGTTGGTCCAGAACGGCACAATCAACAGAAACAGTAACAGCGGACGCACCTTGTGTGGCAGTTTAGCCAGAAACCAGGCAAACGGGTAGCCCAGCACCAGGCAGGCTATAGTCGCGATTAGCGCCATATTCAGTGAGTGCAGCAGCACTTCAAAATAGAGCGGATCGAGCAGACGGGCGTAGTTCTCCAGCGTAAAAACCATTTTGACGAAACTGGCGTCGTCGCGGGTCAAAAAGCTGGTGCCAATGATCATCAGGTTGGGCAGAAAGACAAACAACACAAGCCAACCGACAATAGTGACAATCACTACATTCTGGAACTTACTTGTGTTCTTCATCAGCCAGTACAACCTCCCAGCTTTCTACCCAATTAATGGCCATTTTCTGGTCGAGAGAGTGGTCAAAGTCAGGATCGTCTTCATTAAAGAATTCGCTGACCATCACCATCTTGCCATTTTCCAGTTCGACAACTGATTCCAGCGTCATACCTTTGTAGTTGCGTTCGCGAACGTAGCCAATCAGCCCTTCGACGTGGTTGTCATCGTTGATTTCGTCAACGCGTAAGTCTTCCGGGCGCAGCAAAACATGCAACTTTTGCCCTGGTTCAACAGCGAAGTTAACGTAGATATTACATTCGCGGCCTTCAACGTTGGCTCGTACGCGTTGTTCGTCAAGACGCTCGATCACCGTGGCGTTGAACATATTGATTTCGCCAATGAATCCGGCAACAAACAAGTTTTTCGGCTCTTCGTAAATTTCACGCGGCGTGCCGTCTTGTTCAATGCGACCATCGCGCATCACCACAATTCTGTCCGACATGGTGAGCGCTTCTTCCTGATCGTGGGTGACGAAAACGAAAGTAATGCCAAGCTTACGCTGTAAAGCTTTCAGCTCGTTCTGCATCTGTTTACGCAGTTTGTAATCCAGCGCGGAGAGCGATTCATCCAGCAGCAACAGGCGAGGCTTGTTAACCACCGCGCGGGCAATGGCTACGCGTTGCTGTTGACCGCCAGAGAGTTGATGCGGTTTGCGTTGAGCGAAGGTCTCCAGTTGCACCATCCGCAGAGCCTCCATCACGCGAGGCGTAATTTCAGCAGCGGGGGTTTTTTGCATACGCAAGCCAAAGGCCACATTTTCGAACACGGTCATGTGGGGGAATAGCGCGTAGCTTTGGAAAACGGTGTTCACATAGCGGTTTTCCGCCGGAACGTGGGTGATGTCCTCGTTATCCAGCATGATGCGTCCAGAATCAACAGTTTCCAGACCTGCAATCAGGCGAAGAACGGTTGTTTTACCGCAGCCAGAAGGGCCAAGCAGCGTAAGGAACTCGCCATTGTTGATAGTCAGATCCAACTGGGGAATGACTTCTTTACCATCAAAGCATTTGCGAATTCCCGCCAATTGCACCAGCGGTGAAAGCGAACTCGGTTGTTTATTCAATTTTTTACTCTGTCCCATGTAAACGCAACGGATGGCTTACCGATGCGGGGTTTGTGGTTAACCACCTTGGTGACTCTTAATGAGGGCGGTAATTCTACGGCAAACCATCGTAATCGCCAATCCTTGTTGTGAATTACTGGCTTAGCTTTATATTGATTAAGGTAATGTTGATAAATATTCCCGCTTGCAGGGGTAAAAGTGACCTGACGCAATATTTGTCTTTTCTTGCTTCTTAATAATGTTGTCACGAAAAGTGAGGGTGACTACATGGATAAACTACTTGAGCGTTTTTTGAACTACGTGTCTCTGGATACCCAATCAAAAGCGGGGGTGAGACAGGTTCCCAGCACGGAAGGCCAGTGGAAGTTATTGCATCTGTTGAAAAATCAGCTTGAAGAGATGGGGCTTATCAATGTGACCTTAAGTGAGAAGGGCACATTGATGGCGACGTTACCGGCTAACGTTCCAGGCGATATTCCGGCGATTGGCTTTATTTCTCATGTGGATACCTCTCCGGATTGCAGCGGTAAAAATGTAAATCCGCAAATTGTTGAAAACTATCGCGGTGGTGACATCGCGCTGGGCATCGGTGATGAAGTCTTATCACCGGTGATGTTCCCGGTTCTGCATCAACTATTGGGGCAGACGTTGATCACCACCGATGGTAAAACCTTGTTAGGTGCAGATGATAAAGCGGGTATCGCAGAAATCATGACCGCGCTGGCAGTATTGCAGCAGAAAAACATTCCACACGGCGATATTCGCATCGCCTTTACGCCAGATGAAGAGGTGGGCAAAGGGGCAAAACACTTTGATGTTGAAGCCTTTGATGCTCGTTGGGCTTACACCGTTGATGGCGGTGGCGTAGGTGAACTGGAGTTTGAAAACTTTAATGCCGCATCGGTGAATATCAAAATAGTCGGCAACAACGTTCACCCTGGCTCGGCAAAAGGCGTGATGGTTAATGCGCTGTCACTGGCAGCACGCATTCATGCGGAAGTTCCGGCGGATGAAAGCCCGGAAACTACCGAAGGTTATGAAGGTTTTTATCACCTGACGAGCATGAAAGGCACCGTTGAGCGTGCCGATATGCACTACATCATTCGTGATTTCGACCGTAAACAGTTTGAAGCGCGTAAACGTAAGATGATGGAAATTGCCAAGAAAGTGGGCAAAGGGCTACACCCTGACTGCTACATTGAACTGGTGATTGAAGACAGCTACTACAATATGCGCGAGAAAATCGTTGAGCATCCGCATATTCTTGATATCGCCCAGCAGGCGATGCGCGATTGCGATATTGAACCGGATCTGAAACCGATCCGTGGCGGCACCGACGGTGCACAGTTGTCATTTATGGGATTGCCGTGCCCGAACCTGTTTACCGGCGGTTATAACTATCATGGTAAACATGAGTTTGTGACCCTGGAAGGAATGGAAAAAGCGGTACAGGTGATCGTGCGTATTGCCGAGTTAACGGCACAACGGAAGTAAGCGAAAAGGGATGCGGCATGTGATGCCGCATCCGGCTTAGATTCAAACTTATCCTTCGAAGAACCAATACCCGCTATTGACCAGCGCCGCGAGCATCGCGAGGAACGATGGATCTTCCAGCGCATCGCCAAAATTCTCGGCGGTCAGAGCAATATTGCTGGCGAGTGCCTCCAGCGCCGGACGGTGTGGAGAATCGATCTTTTCACCATTAGCATATACTTCATCACCAATACGCAACACGCGCAGACCACCCAGACGTACCAGTACATCACCTTGTTTCAGCGCGTCGTATATTTCATCCGGTTGATAAGGCGGTTCTGGCGGAGCGATATCCAGTTCATGCCGTGACTGGGAGATAAACTCGCCAAACCACTGTTTAAAGTGTTCTGGCTGGTTGATCAATTCAAGCATCATCTCACGCAGTTTATCCATCTCCTGCGGCAGAACGTCCGCCGGATGGGCGCGAGGAGGGATATCCGGATCACTGTAATAATTACCGCCCAGCTCACGTTGCAGAACATAATCGGCAAAACCGCTGATCAGCTCCCGCGTATTCGGTGCACGAAAACCGACAGAATAGTTCATCGCATTTTCCAGCGCGTAGCCTTCGTGCGGGAATCCTGGCGGAATATAAAGAATATCGCCTGGCTCCAGTTCTTCGTCGATAATTGCTTCAAACGGCTCGACCTGTAGCAGATCCGGATGCGGGCAGTGTTGCTTCATCTGCAGCTTTTCACCCACCCGCCAACGACGACGACCGGTGCCCTGAATAATAAAAACGTCGTACTGATCGAGATGTGGACCGACGCCGCCGCCAGGTACGGAAAATGAGATCATCAGGTCGTCAATGCGCCAGTCTGGTAATTCACGGAACGGACGCATCAGCGCGGCGGTTGGCTCATGCCAGTGATTCACTGCCTGCACCAGCAATGACCAGTTGGTCTCACCGAGATGATCGTAGCTTTCGAATGGACCGTGGCTGACCTGCCATTTGCCATCCTGATGACTGACCAGCCGACTGTCGACTTCCGTTTCCATTGCCAGACCTGCCAGCTCGTCTGGAGAGATCGGGTCAATAAAATTATTAAAGCCGCGTTTTAACACCACCGGACGTTTCTGCCAGTGGCGTTTAAGAAAATCGGGCCAGTTAAGGGTAAGTTGGTATTCCATATTAAGCGTCCATAGGCGGGTATCTGCAACCGATTATAACGGATGCTTAACGTAATGCGTGAAGAAAGGGCATATTTATTCACCCTTTGGTGCAGAATGCTGGCGACCAAAAATGACCTCCATTCGTGCGCCGCCGAGCATACTCTCTCCGGCGATGATTTTTCCGTCGTATTGCTCGGTAATTTCACGGGCGACAGCCAGACCAACACCTTGTCCGGGACGCAAAGTATCTATACGTTGGCCGCGGTCGAAAATGACTTCACGCTTGCTTAATGGAATTCCCGGGCCGTCATCCTCGACCACAATATAGAGATGATCTTCGGTTTGCCTCGCTGAAATTTCCACGAACTCAAGACAGTATTTACAGGCGTTATCCAGTACGTTGCCCATCACTTCGACAAAGTCATTCTGCTCGCCAACAAAACTGATTTCTGGCGAAATATCGAGAGAAATATTGACCCCTTTACGCTGATACACTTTGTTCAGCGCCGAGGTGAGATTGTCCAGTAACGGGGCAACGGGATGCAGTTCGCGGCTAAGCAGCGTTCCACCGCGCATACTGGCGCGATGCAGGTAGTAGCCGATTTGTTGTGAAATACGGCTGATTTGTTCCAGCATTACCGGCTCAGCATCACTGACGCTCATCTTTTCACTACGCAAAGAACGCAGCGTACTTTGCAGTACCGCCAGTGGTGTTTTCAGGCTGTGCGTCAGGTCGGTGAGCGTTGTGCGGTATTTGTCGTAACGTTCACGCTCACTCTTTAATAGCCGGTTCAGGTTACGCACCAGACTGGTCAGTTCTCACGTAAATACGTCGAAAACTGGTTACTGTGGGTCATTATTAACGTGATCAGCGTGGTGATTTTCGCCTTGCAGGGGGTTTATGCCATGTCGCTGGAGTATCTGATCCTGACCTTTATTGCCCTGAACGGCAGCCGGATGTGGATAAACAGCGCACGCGAAAGAGGTTCACGCGCGCTGTCTCATTAATGGTGATGATGTGAATGGCCGGAAACCCCTTGATTAAGGTGGCAATCCGGCCCATGACAAGGCTGATATTCCATCTGAATCGTGGCGTGCTCAATCTGATAGTTGTCCATCAGATAGTGTTGGATCTTGTCCAACAATGCGTCGTGATCGTGTGGCGGGATCACCTGCACATGCAGCGTCATTACTGGCTTCTCGCCCACCATCCACACGTGTACATGATGCACATTGCGCACTTCCGGGATTTCCCGGCACATGCGGCGCTTCAGTTCAGCGATATCCAGCGAAACCGGCGCACCTTCAAGTAATTCATTCACGCTGTCTTTCAATAATCGCCAGGCACTGCGCAGAACCAGAAGTGAAACGAGAATGGAAAGAATAGGGTCAGCAGGCGTCCAGCCGGTCCAGATAATAATCAACGCCGCGATGATAGCGCCGACAGAACCCAGCAGATCCCCCAGGACATGCAACGCTGCCGCGCGTACATTGAGATTTTTCTCTTCACTGCCACGATGCAGCAACCAGAAAGAAAGCACATTCGCCAGCAATCCAGCCACGGCAATAGTCATCATCATACCGCCTTCAACCGGACGTGGCGTGCGGAAGCGTTCTATCGCCTCCCAGACAATCAAAATAGTAATCACCACCAGGGCGATGGCATTTACAAACGCCGCGAGGGTGGTCAATCGAAGCCAGCCGAAAGTATGGCGAATGGTGGGGGGACGACGGGAAAATTGAACGGCAAGTAGGGCGAAAAGCAGGGCGGCAGTATCGGTCAGCATATGACCCGCATCGGCCAGCAATGCCAGAGAACCGGAAAGAAAGCCGCCAATAACTTCAACCAGCATAAAACCGGCGGTAACGCTGAAAGCATATAACAAGCGACGAGCATTATTATCTTCTGGCAGATGTGCGGAAGTGTGTGAGTGCGCCATGACGAGTCATCCCTTAATTAATCTCACTTAACTTTATGACATCATACTGCTTTTAGAAGGGAAAAATTAAAAGGGAGAGACTCCGCTCTCCCTGTATTGGCTTTATTGCAGGATTACTGTGTTGTACCGTCGGTTTTGGTATCGACATCATTGTTGATGCCATCACCGGTTTGGACTTTTTTATTGATGTCCGGACAGCGACCATCTTTGCACATCGTATTTTTGTGCTCTTCATCTTTGGTCATGCCATCATTATCCATTGATGAACCGTTCGGGTGCAGCATGGTGCCGCCCGAGTTGCTATTAACCCCGCTATTATCGACGTTATTTGGCGCGACATTTTCACGGGCATCTGGGGCAACCTGGCCCGCATCAGCCGCAGCGTTTGCCTGGCCGTTATTAGTTTGTGCGCCGCTATCGGCAGCCAGTGCAGCTCCGCTGGCAAGACTAAGAGTGGCAGTCAGAAATAGAGTGGCCAGTTTTGTCATTTTCATACGATGCTCCTGTTATGGTCGTTATGTCGGATAACCTCTTCCAACAGTGCATTTGCAGGTGATTGTCAGGCAATGGTTTAAGATTTCAGCCAGAAGAATAAATCCAGCAGAGAATCTTGAAAAAATTAATAAACAAAGAAGTTACAGTTAGAAATTGTAGGTGAGATCTCGTTTTTCGCGACAATCTGGCGTTTTTCTTGCTAATTCCAGGATTATTCCGTTCATAGTGTAAAACCCCGTTTACACATTCTGACGGAAGATATAGATTGGAACTATTGCATTCACTAAATTAAGTATGGCAACACTGGAACAGACATGAATTATCAGAACGACGATTTACGCATCAAAGAAATCAAAGAGTTACTTCCGCCTGTCGCATTGCTGGAAAAATTCCCCGCTACCGAAAATGCCGCGAATACGGTTGCCCATGCCCGTAAAGCGATCCACAAGATCCTGAAAGGTAATGATGATCGCCTGTTAGTGGTGATTGGCCCTTGTTCAATTCATGATCCTGTAGCCGCTAAAGAGTATGCAACCCGCTTGCTGGCGCTGCGTGAAGAGCTGAAAGACGAGCTGGAAATCGTCATGCGTGTCTATTTTGAAAAGCCGCGTACGACAGTGGGTTGGAAAGGGTTGATCAACGATCCGCATATGGATAACAGCTTCCAGATCAACGACGGTTTGCGCATTGCTCGTAAATTGCTGCTCGACATTAACGATAGTGGCCTGCCAGCAGCAGGTGAGTTTCTCGATATGATCACCCCGCAGTATCTGGCCGACCTGATGAGTTGGGGCGCAATTGGCGCACGTACAACCGAATCGCAGGTTCACCGTGAACTGGCGTCTGGTCTTTCTTGCCCGGTAGGATTCAAAAATGGCACCGATGGCACGATTAAAGTGGCTATTGATGCCATTAATGCTGCTGGTGCGCCACACTGCTTCCTGTCAGTGACCAAATGGGGTCATTCGGCAATTGTGAATACCAGCGGTAACGGCGATTGCCATATCATTCTGCGCGGCGGTAAAGAGCCTAACTACAGTGCGAAACACGTTGCTGAAGTGAAAGAAGGGCTGAAAAAAGCGGGTTTACCGGCGCAGGTTATGATTGATTTCAGCCATGCAAATTCGTCCAAACAATTCAAAAAGCAGATGGAAGTTTGCGCTGATGTTTGCCAGCAGATTGCCGGTGGTGAAAATGCCATTATTGGCGTGATGGTGGAAAGTCACCTGGTTGAAGGGAACCAGAGTCTGGAAAGCGGTGAGCCGCTGGCCTATGGCAAGAGCATCACCGATGCCTGCATTGGCTGGGAAGATACCGACTCTCTGTTACGTCAACTGGCGAACGCCGTAAAAGCACGTCGCGGATAAGGTTTATAGTCCCGACCTGCGAATCGCCATGACTGTACGTTTGTAGGCCTGATAAGACGCGTAGCGTCGCATCAGGCAATGTGCTCCGTTGTTAGTTACGTACGCCTTGTGCAAAAACAAAAAAAAGCCGACTCACTTGCAGTCGGCTTTCTCATTTTTTCAACGGATTACGCTTACTTTGCTTTACCCTGGTTCGCAACGGCCGCTGCTTTCGCCGCGATCTCGTCAGCATTACCCAGGTAATAACGTTTCAGAGGTTTGAAGTTTTCGTCAAACTCATACACCAGCGGTACGCCAGTCGGGATATTCAGCTCAAGGATCTCTTCTTCACTCATGTTATCGAGATATTTCACCAGCGCACGCAGGGAGTTACCATGTGCCGCGATGATCACGCGCTCACCGCTCTTCATGCGTGGCAGAATGGTTTCATTCCAGTAAGGGATCACGCGGTCAATGGTCAGTGCCAGGCTTTCCGTCAGCGGCAGCTCTTTTTCGCTCAGTTTAGCGTAACGCGGATCGTGGCCCGGATAACGCTCATCATCTTTAGTCAGTTCCGGCGGAGTTACCGCAAAACCACGACGCCACTGTTTCACCTGCTCGTCGCCATATTTTTCAGCGGTTTCCGCTTTGTTCAGACCCTGCAACGCACCGTAGTGACGTTCGTTCAGTTTCCAGGATTTCTCAACGGGCAGCCATGCCTGATCCAGTTCGTCCAGCACATTCCACAGAGTATGGATAGCGCGCTTCAGCACAGAGGTGTAAGCAAAGTCAAAGCTGTAACCTTCCTCTTTCAGCAGCTTGCCTGCTGCTTTTGCTTCGCTTACGCCTTTCTCAGACAGATCCACGTCGTACCAACCGGTGAAACGGTTTTCTTTATTCCACTGGCTTTCGCCATGACGAACCAGAACCAGCTTAGTTACAGCCATATACTTACTCCTCAAATCATTATTTAATGATAATAATTCTCATTATATTGCCGTGGGATAACAACAGCAATGCTTACGCATAACCATAGCGAAAATAGTGTCGCAGTGTAAGGTTGTTGTGAATATTGAGTTGCAAATATGTCTTCATTTGCTGGCAAGATGAACGATACGATGAGAAAGCCCTCATATTGAGGGCTTGAAGTCACTGTGCAATAAACTGATATTCCGTCTGGCTGGAATACTCTTCGCCTGGGCGTAAGAAACAGTCCGGCTGTGGCCATTCAGGATGGTTCGGGCTGTCCGGCAAAAACTCGCTTTCCAGCGCCAGACCTTGCCAGTCGGCGTAAGGTTCTGTTCCCCGTGAGGGTGTGCCACCAAGGAAGTTGCCGGAGTAAAATTGCAAAGCCGGAGCGGTGGTGTAGACCTTAAGCTGCAATTTCTCATCTGCTGACCAGACATGCGCTGCCACTTTCTTGCCATCGCCTTTGGCCTGCAACAAGAACGCGTGATCGTAACCTTTCACTTTGCGCTGATCTTCGTCGGCAAGAAACTCACTGGCGATGATTTTGGCGCTGCGGAAATCAAAAGACGTACCGGCAACAGATTTCAGTCCGTCGTGCGGAATACCGCTTTCATCTACCGGCAGATATTCGTCAGCCAGAATCTGCAGCTTGTGATTACGCACGTCAGACTGTTCACCGTCGAGGTTGAAATAGACGTGGTTAGTCATATTCACCGGGCAAGGTTTATCAACCGTGGCGCGATAGGTGATAGAGATACGGTTATCATCGGTCAGACGATACTGCACCGTCGCGCCGAGATTACCCGGAAAGCCCTGATCGCCATCTTCTGAAGTCAGGGCAAACAGCACCTGACGATCGTTCTGATTTACAATCTGCCAGCGACGTTTATCGAATCCTTCCGGGCCGCCGTGTAGCTGGTTGACACCCTGACTTGGCAACAGCGTGACAGTTTCGTCGTCAAAGGTATAACGGCTATTGGCGATACGGTTGGCATAGCGACCAATAGAGGCCCCCAGAAATGCGGCCTGATCCTGATAGCATTCCGGGCTGGCACAGCCGAGCAGCGCCTCGCGGACGCTGCCATCGGAAAGCGGAATACGGGCGGAAAGTAAAGTTGCACCCCAGTCCATCAGCGTGACTACCATCCCTGCGTTGTTACGCAAAGTTAACAGTCGGTACGGCTGACCATCGGGTGCCAGTGCGGGAGTTTCATTCAGCACTGTCCTGCTCCTTGTGATGGTTTACACACGTAAAAAGTCTCTTTAATGCCTGTTTTTGCTTCATATTGTTCAGCAACAGCGTGCTGCACTGCAGGCACCAGTTCTTCCGGGATCAGCGCAACAATACAGCCGCCAAACCCACCACCGGTCATGCGCACGCCCCCTTTGTCGCCAATCACTGCTTTTACGATTTCTACCAGGGTGTCAATTTGCGGTACGGTGATTTCGAAGTCATCGCGCATAGAGGCATGAGACTCCGCCATCAACTCACCCATACGTTTCAGGTCGCCTTGCTCCAGCGCGCTGGCAGCTTCAACGGTACGGGCGTTTTCGGTCAGAACGTGACGCACGCGTTTTGCGACGATCGGATCCAGTTCATGCGCTACGGCGTTGAACTCTTCAATGGTGACATCGCGCAGGGCTGGCTGTTGGAAGAAACGCGCACCGGTTTCACACTGTTCACGGCGGGTGTTGTATTCGCTGCCGACCAGAGTGCGTTTGAAGTTACTGTTGATAATCACCACCGCCACACCTTTCGGCATGGAAACAGCTTTAGTCCCCAGTGAGCGGCAGTCGAGCAATAATGCATGATCTTTCTTGCCCAGAGCGGAAATCAACTGATCCATGATCCCGCAGTTACAGCCCACAAACTGGTTTTCAGCTTCCTGACCGTTAAGCGCGATTTGTGCGCCGTCCAGCGGCAGATGGTAAAGCTGTTGCAATACAGTACCGACTGCGACTTCCAGCGAAGCGGAAGAACTTAACCCGGCACCCTGCGGCACGTTGCCGCTGATCACCATGTCCACGCCACCAAAGCTGTTATTGCGCAGTTGCAGATGTTTCACCACGCCACGGACATAGTTGGCCCATTGGTAGCTGTCATGCGCGACAATGGGCGCATCAAGGGAAAACTCGTCAATCTGATTTTCATAATCGGCAGCCATAACGCGTACTTTGCGATCATCACGCGGCGCACAGCTAATTACCGTTTGATAATCAATCGCGCAGGGCAGAACAAAACCATCGTTGTAGTCGGTGTGTTCGCCAATTAGATTCACGCGGCCAGGCGCCTGAATGGTATGAGTGGCAGGGTAGCCAAATGCGTTGGCAAACAGAGATTGTGTTTTTTCTTTCAGACTCATTTCTTACACTCCGGATTCGCGAAAATGGATATCGCTGACTGCACGCAAACGCTCTGCTGCCTGTTCTGCTGTCAGGTCTCGCTGGGTTTCTGCCAGCATTTCATAACCGACCATAAATTTACGCACGGTGGCAGAGCGTAACAGAGGGGGATAAAAGTGCGCGTGCAACTGCCAGTGTTGGTTCTCTTCGCCATTAAACGGCGCACCGTGCCAGCCCATCGAGTAAGGGAAGGAGCACTGGAAAAGATTGTCATAACGACTGGTCAGCTTTTTCAACGCCAGTGCCAGATCGCTGCGCTGGGCGTCGGTCAAATCGGTGATCCGCAGAACATGGGCTTTGGGCAGCAGCAACGTTTCGAACGGCCAGGCAGCCCAGTAAGGCACCACGGCTAACCAGTGTTCGGTTTCAACAACGGTACGGCTACCATCAGCCAGTTCACGCTGGACATAATCCACCAGCATGGGGGATTTCTGTTGGGCGAAATATTCTTTTTGCAGGCGGTCTTCGCGCTCAGCTTCGTTAGGCAGGAAGCTATTTGCCCAAATCTGTCCGTGCGGATGCGGGTTCGAGCAGCCCATTGCCGCCCCTTTGTTTTCAAACACCTGCACCCACGGGTACGTTTTTCCCAGCTCTGCGGTTTGTTCCTGCCAGGTTTTGACGATTTCCGTCAACGCGGCAACGCTTAACTCTGGCAGCGTTTTACTGTGATCCGGTGAAAAGCAGATCACCCGGCTGGTGCCACGTGCGCTCTGGCAACGCATCAGCGGATCGTTGCTTTCTGGTGCATCTGGCGTGTCAGACATCAATGCCGCAAAGTCATTGGTGAAAACGTAAGTCCCGGTGTAATCGGGGTTTTTATCGCCTGTAACCCGCACATTACCTGCGCAGAGGAAGCAATCAGGATCGTGCGCAGGCAACACCTGTTTAGCTGGCGTTTCCTGCGCCCCCTGCCAGGGGCGCTTTGCGCGATGCGGTGAAACCAGAATCCATTGCCCGGTGAGCGGGTTATAGCGGCGATGTGGATGATCAACGGGATTAAATTGCGTCATGGTCGTTCCTTAATCGGGATATCCCTGTGGATGGCGTGACTGCCAGTGCCAGGTGTCCTGCGCCATTTCATCGAGTGTGCGCGTTACGCGCCAGTTCAGTTCGCGGTCGGCTTTGCTGGCATCCGCCCAGTAGGCCGGGAGGTTGCCCGCACGACGCGGTGCAAAATGATAGTTAACCGGCTTGCCGCAGGCTTTACTGAAGGCATTAACCACGTCCAGTACGCTGCTGCCTACGCCTGCACCGAGGTTGTAGATGTGTACGCCTGGCTTGTTCGCCAGTTTTTCCATCGCCACGACGTGACCGTCCGCCAGATCCATTACGTGGATGTAATCGCGAACACCAGTGCCATCTTCGGTCGGATAATCGTTACCAAAAATAGCCAGAGAGTCGCGACGGCCTACAGCAACCTGGGCGATATATGGCATCAGGTTATTCGGAATACCTTGCGGATCTTCGCCCATATCGCCCGACGGATGCGCACCAACCGGGTTGAAGTAGCGCAGCAGGGCAATGCTCCAGTCCGGCTGGGCTTTTTGCAGGTCGGTAAGGATCTGTTCCACCATCAGCTTGCTTTTGCCGTAAGGGCTTTGCGGTGTGCCGGTCGGGAAGCTCTCAACGTAAGGAATTTTGGGTTGATCGCCATAGACGGTGGCGGAGGAACTGAAGATAAAGTTTTTGACGTTCGCGGCGCGCATGGCGCTAATCAGACGCAGGGTGCCATTGACGTTGTTATCGTAATATTCCAGCGGTTTTTGTACCGACTCGCCAACGGCTTTCAGCCCGGCGAAGTGGATCACGGTATCGATAGCGTGATCGTGCAGGATCTCGGTCATCAACGCTTCGTTGCGAATATCGCCTTCAACAAATGTCGGATGTTTGCCGCCTAAACGCTCGATAACAGGCAGTACACTGCGCTTACTGTTACAGAGGTTATCAAGAATGATGACATCATGACCGTTTTGCAGTAATTGCACACAGGTATGACTTCCAATGTAACCGCTACCACCGGTAACCAGAACTCTCATAATTCGCTCCATCAGGCTTATGGTATGAAATAACCATAGCATAACAAAGATGCGAAAAGTGTGACATGGAATAAATTAGTGGAATCGTTTACACAAGAATTTAGCCATCTTTTATGTGCGATTAAGCGATTATAAAACAGAGAGTTGGTGAATGATTGCGTCTTTTATCTGAAAAAAGAGGTGTTTTCATGCCTGGATGTGTCTAACCGTAGGCCGGATTAGGCGTTTACGCCGCATCCGGCACAGTCAGCATTACAGACTTAGCTTATTTTTGTCAGCGCATAGCGATAGAGGTCGCCATCCGGCACGAACTCCAGCCGATGGGTAATACAGGCTGGTGCATCTTCAGCGTGGTGCGAAACAAACAACAACTGCGTTTCACCTTCGCTAATCAGTATATCCACAAAACGGCGGATAAGCTGGCGATTCAGCGGGTCAAGCCCTTGTAAAGGTTCATCGAGAATAAGCAATGTAGGATGCTTCACCAACGCCCGCACGATTAACGCCAGACGCTGCTGTCCCCAGGAAAGACTATGGAAGGGCGCGTCAGCGGTGCGTTTATCAATGCCGAGAATATCCAGCCACTGTTGCACCAGTTTTTTCTGGCGATCTGAAACGGCCTGATAAATGCCAATGGAATCAAAATAACCAGAAAGGATCACGTTGCGCACGGTAGTACTGACGCGGTAATCCAGATGCAAACTACTGCTGACGTAACCGATATGCTTTTTGATATCCCAGATGGTTTCACCGCTGCCGCGACGCCGTCCGAAAAGCGTCAAATCGTTGCTGTAACCTTGCGGATGATCGCCAGTAATCAGGCTTAATAACGTCGATTTTCCCGCGCCATTTGGCCCGACAATTTGCCAGTGTTCACCAGGATTCACCTGCCAGCTAAGGTTGTTAAGAATAGGGCGATCGTTATAAGAAACCACGCCGTTGTTTAGTACAATTCGTGGTTCGCTGGCGGGTAAGGTGTGACGTGCTGAAGGCTCATCCGGCTCTGGTAGATGCACGCCATCAAGCCGCTCACTGTGTGCCAGTTGGGCGACGAGAGCCTGCCGGAGCAGTTCCTCTTTAGCGCCAGTTTCCGTTAATGTGCAATCCGCCAGCACACCGGCAAACTGGACAAATTCCGGGATCTCATCGAAGCGATTGAGTACCAATACCAGAGTAATCCCTGACTGATGTAACGAAGCGAGTAGTTCTGCCAGTTGCTGACGTGAGGCAACATCAAGACCATCGAACGGTTCATCTAAAATCAGCAAGTCAGGCTCCGACATCAGCGCCTGACACAAAAGGGTTTTGCGCGTTTCGCCAGTAGAAAGATATTTAAAACGTCGGTCGAGGAGAGCGGTAATGCTGAACTGTTGCGCCAGTTGAGCGCAACGCTGAGTATCCTTAACTTCATCCTGAATGATCTCTGCCGTGGTGCGCCCGGTGTCATCTTCGCCAGGGCTGAGCATATCGGTGTTATTACGCAGCCATTCATCGCTGACGAGCTTTTGCAATTGCTCGAAGGAGAGACGAGTGATGTGGGAAAACTGGCTTTGCCGTTCGCCTTTCAATAGCGGAAGTTCACCTGCCAGCGCGCGAGCCAGCGCCGACTTCCCGCTACCGTTAGAACCGACAAACGCCCAACTATCACCCGCGTTTAAATTTAGCTGATGCAATTGCAGCGTTTTTGTGTCGCTAAGACGAAACGTGCCTTGCAAAATTTGCAACGATGACATTTTGTATCCCATTTTGTGCAGCGATTACTGACAGGGATACGTGTTTCATAACAAATTGTCAACACGCTTAACACAGCGTGGCGATAATCACACTGTCGGCGTTAAAGTAAGCCGTGACATTTTGCCCTTGCTTAAGAGATGCGGCTTCATTTACCGGCACCGTGGCGCACAGGGTTTGCCCGTCTGGTAACGCCATTAATACTTCGCACTGTTCCGCGCCGCGCTCAATATGACTAATAATACCCGGTAATTGGTTGTCGGCACCCTGGGCCACCGTGTCATCCTGGGTAATGTTCACCCACGGCGCTTTCAGCAGAATCAACACTTCTTTGCCTTCATCCAGCCCCAGACGCGCGCCACTTTGCGCGGTAATTGCGACTTTTAACCGTGTTTTGCCGTCGGCCAGTAAGACATCAACATGTTGTTGAACGTCATCATGATCGCGTGCGGTGATGGTGCCGAACCATTGGTTACGGGCGCTGGTTTGCAGTGAGAAACGTGAGATAGCTGCCAGCAGGCTGTTCAGCGGCAGGGCGTCATCGTCACTTAACACATCAAAGGCTTTTTGTTGGATCTGGGCGAGAAGATCGTAAAGCTGAATCAGCCGCTGACCATAGCGGGTCAGTACCGCACCGCCGCCGCCTTTTCCACCCGTTGCACGCTCAACCAGCGTATGCTCACTTAACTGATTCATCTCGTTAATGGCATCCCAGGCGCTTTTATAGCTGATACCGGCATCTTTTGCCCCCTGGCTGATGGAACCGGAAAGCGCGATGTGCTTTAGTAGCGAAATGCGGCGTGGGTCGGCAAAGAGCTTTTGTTGAAGCTTAAGAGTGAGAAGGATTTCGGCCTGCATAACAATGTCCTGGCAAAAGTCTTATTGTGACGGAAAATGAGCGCCACGCAAAGCTGACCGCACAAAAGGGGAGTGCTTTTCTGTGCTTAGCGGTTAGAATAATGACAGGACTATATCTGGAGTTGACCATGTTAGAGTTATTAAAAAGTCTGGTATTCGCCGTAATCATGGTACCTGTCGTGATGGCCATCATCCTGGGTCTGATTTACGGTCTTGGTGAAGTATTCAACATCTTTTCTGGTGTTGGTAAAAAAGACCAGCCCGGACAAAATCATTGATTCCATGAATGCCCGCTCGGTCGGGCATTTTCTTTTTCCTCAACTTCCTGCTTTTCCTGCCGATATTTTTTCTAACTACCTCTCAAAGGTTAACAATAACTGCTGGGAAAATTCTGAACTTGCCGTTATATTGACGCCTACATAACGTTAAATAAAGGGGTTACAAATGGCTCGTAAATGGTTAAACCTGTTTGCCGGGGCGGCGCTCTCTTTCACCGTTGCTGGCAACGCGTTGGCGGATGAAGGGAAAATCACGGTTTTTGCTGCAGCATCACTGACCAACGCGATGCAGGATATCGCCACACAGTATAAAAAAGAGAAGGGCGTGGATGTCGTTTCTTCTTTTGCCTCTTCTTCTACCTTAGCTCGTCAGATTGAAGCTGGCGCACCAGCGGATCTGTTTATTTCTGCCGATCAGAAATGGATGGATTATGCAATTGATAAAAAAGGGATTGATACCGCCACGCGTCAGACATTGCTCGGCAATAGCCTGGTCGTTGTAGCACCGAAATCCAGCGAGCAGAAAGAGTTCACCATCGATAGCAAAACTAACTGGACCACTTTACTGAATGGCGGTCGCCTGGCTGTTGGTGATCCGGAACATGTTCCGGCTGGCATTTATGCGAAAGAAGCTCTGCAAAAACTGGGTGCATGGGATACCCTCTCCCCGAAACTGGCTCCGGCAGAAGATGTTCGCGGGGCACTGGCGCTGGTTGAACGCAATGAAGCACCGCTGGGCATTGTTTACGGTTCTGACGCGGTTGCCAGCAAAGGGGTAAAAGTGGTTGCTACCTTCCCGGAAGATTCGCATAAAAAAGTGGAATATCCGGTTGCTGTCGTGGAAGGGCATAACAATGCGACAGTGAAAGCATTTTACGATTATCTGAAGGGACCGCAGGCAGCGGAAATCTTTAAACGTTACGGATTTACAACTAAGTAATGATACTGACCGATCCAGAATGGCAGGCAGTTTTATTAAGCCTGAAAGTTTCTTCCCTGGCTGTGCTGTTTAGCCTGCCGTTTGGGATCTTTTTTGCCTGGTTACTGGTGCGCTGCACGTTTCCGGGCAAAGCTCTGCTCGACAGTGTACTGCATCTACCTCTGGTGTTACCGCCAGTGGTCGTCGGTTACTTGCTGTTAGTTTCGATGGGGCGGCGCGGATTTATCGGTGAACGTCTGTATGACTGGTTTGGCATTACCTTCGCGTTTAGCTGGCGTGGCGCAGTCCTCGCTGCCGCAGTCATGTCTTTTCCACTGATGGTGCGGGCGATTCGTCTGGCGCTGGAAGGGGTTGATGTCAAACTGGAACAGGCCGCAAGAACGCTGGGGGCCGGGCGTTGGCGCGTTTTCTTTACTATTACCTTACCGCTGACGTTGCCGGGAATTATCGTCGGTACGGTACTGGCTTTCGCACGTTCGCTCGGTGAATTTGGCGCCACCATCACCTTTGTTTCGAACATTCCTGGCGAAACGCGGACCATTCCTTCTGCCATGTATACCCTGATCCAGACTCCTGGCGGCGAAAGCGGCGCGGCAAGACTTTGTATTATCTCTATTGCGCTGGCGATGATCTCCCTGCTGATCTCGGAATGGCTGGCCAGAATCAGTCGTGAACGGGCGGGGCGTTAATCATGCTGGAATTGAATTTTTCCCAGACTTTGGGCAACCATTGCCTGACCATTAATGAAAAGCTGCCAGCTAATGGCATCACCGCTATCTTTGGTGTTTCCGGTGCGGGAAAAACCTCGCTAATTAACGCTATCAGTGGGCTGACTCGTCCGCAAAAAGGGCGAATTGTCCTCAATGGTCGGGTATTAAATGATGCCGAAAAAGGTATCTGCCTGACGCCGGAAAAGCGTCGCGTTGGCTATGTTTTTCAGGATGCGCGGCTGTTTCCGCATTACAAAGTGCGTGGCAATCTGCGCTATGGCATGGCGAAAAGCATGGTCGATCAGTTCGACAAACTGGTGGCGCTTTTAGGTATTGAACCCTTGCTTGACCGCTTACCGGGCAGTCTTTCCGGGGGCGAAAAACAGCGCGTGGCGATTGGTCGGGCCTTGCTGACGGCTCCGGAATTACTGTTACTGGATGAACCGCTGGCGTCGCTGGATATTCCGCGTAAACGCGAACTGTTGCCTTATTTGCAACGTTTGACGCGGGAAATCAACATTCCAATGCTCTATGTCAGCCATTCACTGGATGAGATCCTCCATCTGGCAGACCGGGTTATGGTGCTGGAAAACGGTCAGGTGAAAGCCTTTGGTGCACTGGAAGACGTCTGGGGCAGTAGCGTGATGAATCCGTGGCTGCCGAAAGAGCAACAAAGCAGCATTCTGAAAGTGACGGTACTGGAGCATCACCCGCATTATGCGATGACCGCGCTGGCGCTGGGCGATCAGCATTTGTGGGTTAATAAGCTGGACGAACCGCTGCAAGCCGCGCTACGGATTCGCATTCAGGCATCCGATGTCTCTCTGGTTTTACAACCACCGCAGCAAACCAGCATCCGCAACGTGTTGCGCGCAAAAGTGGTCAACAGTTATGACGATAACGGTCAGGTGGAAGTCGAACTGGAAGTCGGCGGTAAAACGCTGTGGGCGCGTATTAGCCCGTGGGCCAGGGACGAACTGGCAATCAGACCGGGTCTGTGGCTGTACGCGCAAATTAAAAGTGTGTCGATAACTGCCTGATTAAATCAGGTGGCTATAAATGAACTGGGCAATGCTGTCAGTGGTATTGTCACCAATCACAATGTTGGCGCGAGCTTTTACCGCGTCATCAGCATTGCCCATTGCCACACCTGTGCCAGCAGCTTCCAGCATACTGATATCATTAAAGTTATCGCCAAATGCAATCACGTTTTCCATTGACCAGCCTTGTGCTTCAATCCATTTCGTCAGACGTTTGCCTTTACTATTACCGCCGCGCGCAATATCAACCTGATCGTGCCAGGACCATTCACACTCCAACCCCAACTCGTGTTCAACATGTTTACCAAAATGCTGCAATTGCGGCAGATCATCGTGCGTCAGAGCGAATTTCCACACCGCATTAACTTCTTGTGCCGTCTCGGCCAGTGAGGCGACCTGGGTAAAAGTCGGACGTTGTTCCGGTGGCAGTGTCTGTGCCCAGTTAGAGGTACGAATAACATGCCCGGTCGGGTGCTCATAAACCATCGCATCATCCACATACATCAGACCGTGAATGTGGTGTTCATTCAACATCTCAATGAGTTGCAAGGCCTTGTTGACGGGCATTGGGTCAGCTTCCAACACAGTTTTTGCATGATAATCATACAAATAGGTGCCATTACAGCAAATAGCAGGTGTATCCAGCGCCAGTGCCTGATAAAAAGGGTGGATAGCGACGTGATGGCGACCCGTGACGATAATCAATTGATAGCCAGCCTCGCGAGCGCGGGCAAGTGCTTCTATTGATGAAGGAAGTAGGGTCTTTTTCGGGGTCAATAAGGTGCCGTCTAAGTCGAGAGCAATCACGCGTGTGGTCATGGCGTTTTCCAGATTAAGGTTAAGAATTTTCGTCTAAGTGAATGGTACACCGATACCACTATCGGACAAAATTCTGCGCTTTAATTCAGCATTCACCGCCAAAAGCGACTAATTTTAGCTGTTACAGTCAGTTGCTAAATGCAAAGGAGCATTCATGAAGCAAACCGTTTATATCGCCAGCCCTGAGAGTCAGCAAATTCACGTCTGGAACCTGAATCATGAAGGCGCACTGACGCTGACACAGGTTGTTGATGTCCCGGGGCAGGTGCAGCCGATGGTGGTCAGCCCGGATAAGCGTTATCTCTATGTTGGCGTTCGTCCGGAGTTTCGCGTACTGGCGTATCGCATTGCACCAGACGATGGCGCACTGACATTCGCCGCAGAGTCGGCGTTGCCGGGTAGCCCGACCCATATTTCCACCGATCATCAGGGACAATTTGTTTTTGTCGGCTCTTACAACGCAGGCAATGTAAGCGTAACGCGTCTGGAAGATGGCCTGCCAGTGGGCGTGGTCGATGTGGTTGAGGGACTGGACGGCTGCCATTCCGCCAATATTTCGCCGGATAACCGCACGCTGTGGGTTCCGGCATTAAAGCAGGATCGTATTTGCCTGTTTACGGTCAGCGATGACGGTCATCTGGTGGCGCAGGATCCGGCAGAAGTGACTACCGTCGAAGGTGCCGGCCCACGTCATATGGTGTTCCATCCAAACGAACAATATGCTTATTGTGTCAATGAATTAAACAGCTCAGTTGATGTCTGGGAACTGAAAGATCCGCACGGCAATATCGAATGTGTACAGACCCTGGATATGATGCCGGAAAACTTTTCCGACACCCGTTGGGCGGCTGATATTCATATCACTCCGGATGGTCGACATTTATATGCTTGTGACCGTACCGCCAGCCTGATTACCGTCTTCAGCGTCTCGGAAGATGGCAGTGTGTTAAGTAAAGAGGGCTTCCAGCCAACTGAAACCCAGCCGCGCGGCTTTAACGTCGATCACAGCGGCAAGTACCTGATTGCTGCCGGACAAAAATCTCACCACATCTCAGTGTACGAAATTGTCGGTGAGCAGGGGCTGCTGCATGAAAAAGGTCGCTATGCGGTCGGACAGGGGCCAATGTGGGTAGTGGTGAACGCACACTAACCGTTGACCTACCCGGCGCTGAATCTATTGCGCCGGGTGTATTAACTCATCTCCTGTAACGCATGTCTCTGGCGTTCGACGATATTGGTCCACAAATTGTCTTTATCGTCAGTCCACAAATTAATCAGTAAGGCAAAAAAGCGTTCTGCCGCTGGAGAAAGTACGGCATCTTTGCGGCGAATAATCCCCAATGTCCGACGAATAACCGGTTCCACCAGCGGAATACCGATGATAGAAGAATAGGGCGCATGGGGCATTGCCAGACCAGGAAGCGCCGAAATCCCCAACCCCGCCTCAACCAGTCCTAATGACGTCGAAAGATGACGCACTTCGTAAAACCAGTCCAGCTTCCAGGGCTTGTCGGCCAGTTTTTGCTCAATCAGCAGTCGGTTGCCGCTGGAGGAGCGTACACCAATCATTTTGTAACCCGCCAGTTCCTGCCATTCCACTAGCTGCTTTTTGGCTAATGGATGGTCACGCCGACAGGCCAGCACGAACGGCTCGTTGACCAGTGGGGTAAAATCAATGGATGAATTTGTGATGTTGTTCATGTTTATGCCAAAGTCAGACTCGTTACATAGCACCGACTCCATGCAATTATTCGTGCCTTGTTCCAGAATCCGCACTTTAATATTGGGATATAGCTCATTAAATTTGCCGATCGCCAGCGGTAAAAAATAGAACACCGCGGTTGGAATACACGCTAATGTCACCATTCCTCGATGATGAGCATTCATGCCGCGAATATTAAAAAGAGTTTCATCAAATTTATTTATTAATCCCCGAGCCTCTGGTAGCAGCATTTTTCCCGCTTTTGTTAAAGTAACCTTGCGAGTTGTACGCTCAAAGAGCTGGATATGTAAATCCTCTTCCATCTTTTTTATTCTGCGTGTTAATGCAGGTTGCGTAATATTAAGTAATTTAGCGGCGTTGTTAAATGAACTGGACTCTGCCAGCGTGACAAACGCCTTCATACTTGATAATTCATGCTTCATTACTACTCCGAAAAATGGAACCTGTGCTTTTTAGTAATTTACAGTTAAACAGTTTAACTGCAATTTAATTACTTAAATTAATGAAAAAATGTTATTAATCGTTGAGCTAAAGTCATTAGAGATGCTTTGCCCTTAATGTGACCATATCGCAATAAGTTATGTTTTTAAATTGAGGGCATTATTATGAAAAAAATACCCTGCGTGATGATGCGAGGTGGAACCTCGAGGGGGGCGTTTCTGTTAGCGGAACATTTACCCGAAGATCAAACGCAGCGCGATAAAATATTGATGGCAATTATGGGTTCCGGGAATGATCTGGAAATTGACGGCATCGGCGGCGGTAATCCGCTGACCAGTAAAGTCGCCATTATTAGCCGTTCCAGCGATTCGCGTGCTGATGTCGATTATTTGTTTGCACAGGTAATCGTCCATGAGCAGCGTGTCGATACTACGCCTAACTGCGGCAATATGTTGTCTGGCGTTGGGGCATTCGCGATTGAAAATGGTTTGATCACTGCAACGTCACCGGTTACTCGCGTGCGTATCCGCAACGTCAATACTGACACACTCATCGAAGCTGATGTGCAAACGCCAAATGGTGTCGTCGAGTACGAAGGTAGCGCCAGAATTGACGGCGTGCCAGGAACTGCCGCACCGGTCGCGCTCACTTTCCTGAATGCCGCAGGGACGAAAACTGGAAAAGTTTTCCCGACGGATAAACCGATTGATTATTTTGACGATGTTCCGGTGACCTGTATCGATATGGCCATGCCGGTGGTCATTATTCCTGCTGAATATCTTGGAAAAACAGGCTATGAATTGCCTGTGGAATTAGATGCTGATAAAGCATTATTAGCCCGTGTTGAATCTATCCGTCTGCAAGCCGGTAAAGCGATGGGGTTAGGAGATGTCAGTAATATGGTAATTCCTAAACCCGTGCTTATTTCCCCAGCGCAGAAAGGCGGTGCGATTAATGTACGTTATTTTATGCCGCATTCTTGTCATCGCGCGCTGGCGATAACCGGAGCTATTGCCATATCCAGTAGCTGTGCGCTGGAAGGCACGGTCACCCGGCAAATTGTTCCTTCAGTGAGTTACGGCAATATCAATATTGAACACCCCAGTGGTGCGCTTGACGTTCATTTAAGTAATGAAGGTCAGGATGCCACAACGTTACGTGCATCTGTTATTCGGACGACCAGAAAAATATTTTCCGGTGAAGTTTATCTTCCCTGAAAAATTTCTTTGCCGTGATAAGGACAATCAATAAAGGAATTCTGTATTAATAATACAGAAAGTGCAGGATATTAAATGAATAAAAAATCATTATGGAAGCTAATTCTGATATTAGCGATCCCGTGTATTATTGGCTTTATGCCAGCCCCGGCAGGATTAAGTGAACTGGCGTGGGTGCTTTTTGGTATTTATCTGGCAGCAATTGTAGGGCTGGTCATCAAGCCTTTCCCGGAACCTGTCGTGCTGTTAATTGCGGTTGCTGCCTCGATGGTGGTGGTGGGTAACTTATCTGGTGGAGAGTTCAAAACCACCGCCGTACTAAGTGGATACTCTTCCGGTACAACCTGGCTGGTATTCTCTGCGTTCACCTTAAGCGCCGCGTTTGTTACCACCGGCTTAGGTAAACGTATCGCTTATCTGCTGATTGGTAAAATTGGTAGCACTACCCTGGGACTGGGTTACGTTACCGTATTCCTCGATCTGGTACTGGCTCCGGCAACACCGTCTAACACCGCGCGTGCTGGCGGTATCGTATTGCCGATTATCAACAGCGTGGCGGTGGCTCTGGGTTCTGAACCGGAAAAAAGCCCGCGTCGTGTTGGGCATTACCTGATGATGTCCATTTACATGGTCACCAAAACCACCAGCTATATGTTCTTTACCGCAATGGCGGGGAACATCCTGGCGCTGAAAATGATCAACGACATTCTGCACCTGCAAATTAGCTGGGGTGGGTGGGCGCTGGCTGCCGGTTTGCCTGGCATCATTATGCTGCTGGTCACTCCACTGGTGATTTACACCATGTATCCACCAGAAATCAAAAAAGTGGATAACAAAACCATCGCCAAAGCGGGTCTTTCTGAACTGGGGCCGATGAAAATTCGCGAAAAAATGCTGCTCGGTGTATTTGTGCTGGCGCTGCTGGGGTGGATTTTCAGTAAGACTCTCGGGGTTGATGAATCTACCGTGGCTATTGTTGTTATGGCGACCATGCTGCTGCTGGGTATTGTGACCTGGGAAGACGTGGTTAAAAATAAAGGCGGCTGGAATACCTTAATCTGGTATGGCGGTATTATCGGCTTAAGCTCACTATTATCGAAAGTAAAATTCTTTGAATGGTTAGCCGAAGTCTTTAAAAATAATCTGGCATTTGATGGTCACGGTAACGTTGCCTTCTTCGTGATTATTTTCCTTAGCATCATTGTGCGTTATTTCTTCGCTTCCGGTAGTGCCTATATCGTAGCTATGTTACCGGTATTTGCCATGCTGGCGAATGTCTCCGGTGCACCGTTAATGTTAACCGCGTTGGCTCTGCTGTTCTCCAACTCCTACGGCGGCATGGTCACTCATTATGGCGGCGCGGCAGGTCCGGTCATCTTCGGCGTGGGTTACAACGATATTAAATCCTGGTGGTTGGTCGGTGCGGTACTGACGATATTAACTTTCCTGGTACATATCACCCTCGGTGTATGGTGGTGGAATATGCTGATCGGCTGGAACATGCTGTAAATATTCTCAAATATCCCTTCATTATCTTTCTGCGCACTTTACGGTGCGCAGATATCTGGAGTCTCTGATGATCAAGTTGTCTGAAAAAGGCGTGTTTCTCGCCAGTAATAACGAAATAATTGCCGAAGAATATTTCACTGGCGAAATAAAAAAAGAAGAAGCCAAAAAAGGCACGATTTCCTGGTCTATTCTCTCTTCCCATAATACGTCAGGAAATATGGACAAACTTAAAATTAAGTTTGATTCATTGGCCTCACACGATATTACCTTTGTCGGGATTATTCAGACCGCCAAAGCCTCCGGGATGGAGCGTTTTCCGCTGCCGTATGTGCTGACCAATTGCCATAACTCATTGTGTGCAGTGGGTGGCACTATTAATGGCGATGACCATATTTTTGGTTTATCGGCAGCTCAGCGTTATGGCGGTATTTTTGTGCCTCCGCACATTGCGGTAATCCATCAATATATGCGTGAGATGATGGCAGGCGGCGGAAAAATGATCCTCGGGTCAGACAGCCATACCCGCTACGGTGCGTTAGGTACGATGGCGGTTGGTGAAGGCGGCGGCGAGCTGGTTAAGCAACTGCTGAACGACACCTGGGATATCGACTATCCGGGCGTAGTAGCGGTACATCTGACCGGCAAACCAGCCCCCTATGTCGGGCCGCAGGATGTGGCGCTGGCGATTATCGGCGCGGTGTTCAAAAACGGTTATGTCAAAAACAAAGTGATGGAGTTCGTGGGGCCGGGTGTTGCGGCTCTCTCTACCGATTTCCGTAACAGCGTTGACGTGATGACCACTGAAACCACCTGTTTAAGCTCCGTCTGGCAAACTGATGACGAAGTGCATAACTGGCTGGCGCTGCACGGTCGCGGTGAGGATTACAGCCAGCTTAATCCACAGCCAATGGCTTATTACGACGGCTGTATTAGCGTTGATTTAAGCGCCATCAAGCCAATGATTGCGCTGCCATTCCATCCGAGCAACGTCTATGAAATTGACACGCTGAACCAGAATCTGACTGACATTCTGCGTGAGATTGAAATTGAGTCCGAACGTGTAGCGCATGGTAAAGCCAAACTCTCGCTGCTGGATAAAGTGGAAAATGGTCGCCTGAAAGTGCAGCAGGGGATTATTGCGGGTTGCTCTGGCGGTAACTATGAAAACGTCATCGCCGCAGCAAATGCGCTGCGCGGTCAATCTTGTGGCAACGACACTTTCTCGCTGGCGGTTTACCCGTCATCACAGCCGGTGTTTATGGATTTAGCCAAAAAAGGCGTAGTGGCGGATTTGATTGGCGCAGGCGCAATCATCAGAACCGCATTCTGCGGCCCATGTTTTGGCGCGGGTGATACGCCAATCAACAACGGTTTGAGTATTCGCCACACCACGCGTAACTTCCCGAACCGTGAAGGCTCTAAGCCAGCCAATGGCCAAATGTCAGCGGTGGCGTTGATGGACGCTCGTTCTATCGCCGCAACTGCCGCAAACGGTGGGTACTTAACTTCTGCCAGCGAACTCGACTGCTGGGGCAACGTGCCGGAGTACGCCTTCGATGTAACTCCGTATAAAAACCGTGTTTATCAGGGCTTTGTGAAAGGGGCGACTCAGCAACCGCTGATCTACGGGCCGAACATCAAAGACTGGCCAGAATTAGGTGCGCTGACTGACAATATCGTCCTTAAAGTGTGTTCGAAGATCCTCGACGAAGTGACCACTACCGACGAATTGATTCCTTCCGGTGAAACCTCTTCGTATCGTTCAAATCCGATTGGTCTGGCGGAGTTTACTTTGTCACGCCGCGATCCGGGTTATGTCGGCAGAAGTAAAGCCACTGCCGAGCTGGAAAATAAACGTCTGGCGGGGAACATCAGCGAGCTGGCAGAGGTGTTTGCGCGTATTAAGCAGATTGCTGGTCAGGAAAATATTGATCCGCTGCAAACTGAAATTGGCAGCATGGTCTATGCGGTCAAACCAGGCGATGGTTCTGCGCGTGAACAGGCGGCAAGCTGCCAGCGTGTAATTGGCGGTCTGGCGAATATTGCTGAGGAATATGCGACTAAACGTTACCGTTCTAACGTCATCAACTGGGGGATGTTACCGCTGCAAATGGTGGAAGTGCCGAGCTTTGACGTGGGGGATTACATTTATATTCCAGGCATTAAATCGGCGCTGGATAATCCCGGTACGACGTTCAAAGGTTACGTGATCCATGAAGATGCGCCGGTAACGGAGATTACACTCTATATGGAGAACCTGACTGCCGAAGAGCGCGAAATTATCAAGGCGGGGAGTTTGATTAACTTCAATAAAAACCGTCAGATGTAAAAAGCGTCATGTGAATGTAGGCCGCATCCGGCACTTATTGTCGGATGCGATGCTTGCGCATCTTATCCGACCTACGAATCGCATCGCCTAATTAGGGGCGTAGTTCAATTGGTAGAGCACCGGTCTCCAAAACCGGGTGTTGGGAGTTCGAGTCTCTCCGCCCCTGCCAGAAATCATCCTTAGCGAAAGCTAAGGATTTTTTTTATCTGTAATAAACTCATCCAAAGTAAAACCTTCTTCCGGCATCCTTGCCAGCTATTTTAATTAATACACATCATCCAGAACGTTAATTTTCAATAGATCGCGAATCAACGCGTGTTTATCACTATTTTGCAGCCATATAGCATAGAGAGGACGTGAAAGCGTTGTGCTGTCGACAACAGTATGCAATCCGCCTTTTTTGCGAGCCCAACTTACTGGTAGCCAGGTACAACAATTAAGCATTGCAATCTGTTGCTGTGCCAGTTCGGCAGAACTGGTTGTCAGGATTGGAACTTCATCAGCACCGATTAAACCGGCCTCATGTTGTTGAAAATCTGGCCCCCATTCCAGTCGCAGATAGTTAAGATCTCCTTTTAATTTAGAAGGGGTGCTGGCATAAAGTGCCAAAGTAAAATGCCCCAGCAACTGGCTACTAAACTCGTCCATTTTGGGTGCTTCAGTGGTAATAAGAAGATCAAGCTGACGTTCATGCAGTTGTTTTACCAGTGACTGCCGTTGGGCGATCCGCGCTTCGAACTGCAACCCTGTGTGGGCATCCTGATTTTGATACAAACGTCCCAGCCACTGATTAAGCATACATTCCCACAACGAGGCGCTGGCACCGATGGAGAACTCATTATGTCGTGAGGTATGTGCCACTTCCTTACGGGCGGCCTGCCAGGTACTCATGAGCGTTTCTGCATAAGGCAGGAGCTTTTCTCCTGCAGCGGTCAAACGGATATTATTCCTGTGGCGGGTGAAAAGGTTCACACCCAGTTGATTTTCCAGTTGCCTGATCCGAAAACTCACAGCTGATTGGGTCAGATAGAGCGATTCAGCCGCTCGACCAAAGTGACGTGTTCGGCTAACTTCCAGGAAAGTTTTTAACAATTCCGTATCCACAGTGCTCTCCGCAAAATTATTTGTCGTTATGATTTAAATGTTTTGTTTTACACTCTGTCAAGCGTAACTAATACTCCGCGCCATAACTAGCTCGGTCAAAGAATTAGGAGCGTGCAGGATGGCGGAAAGCTTTACGACGACTAATCGATATTTCGACAATAAACATTATCCACGTGGGTTCTCTCGTCATGGTGATTTCACCATCAAAGAGGCACAACTGCTTGAACGTCATGGTTATGCCTTCAATGAGCTGGATCTCGGTAAACGCGAGCCGGTGACCGAAGAAGAGAAACTCTTCGTAGCAGTATGCCGTGGCGAACGTGAGCCAGTGACAGAAGCAGAACGCGTGTGGTCTAAATATATGACGCGTATCAAGCGTCCAAAACGTTTTCACACTCTTTCCGGCGGTAAACCGCAGGTCGAAGGTGCTGAAGACTACACCGATTCCGACGATTAATAAAAAAGGGCGAAATGCCCTTTTTTTATGCCAGTAGTTTTTGCAAATGGATTAACAAGCGGTCGATAGCTCGATAGCTAACCGCCTCCTGCAGATGCGGGCGTGTGATGGTCTCAGACTGATCAATATCCGCAATGGTTCTTGATACTTTCAGTAACCGCTGCCAGGCACGAATAGATAATCCCAGATGGATCAGCGTTTCTTCCAGCCACTGTGCGTCTTCACTCTCAAGCTTGCAGAATTGTCGTATTTCTGGGCTATCCAGCCAGGCATTCAGTTTATTCTGCCGCTTAAATTGGCGCTCTCTGGCAGCTATTACGCGTTGTTTAACGGTGGCGCTGTTTTCCCCCAGAACTACCGCTTTACTCAGAATACCGGGCGGTGGGAGAGGGATCTCCAGTGAGAGATCAAAGCGGTCGAGAAAGGGACCTGAGAGTCGGTTGAGATAACGTAATGTTTGTTCTGGCGTACAGCGGTTATGGTTCCCCTGATAATGTCCGGTAGGGCTGGGATTCATCGCCGCGACAAGCTGGAAACGTGCCGGATAGGTTATTTTCGCTCGCGTGCGTGAAAGATGGATCTGGCCTGACTCTATGGGCTCCCGCAAGGCATCCAATGTACGCCGTTCAAATTCAGGTAGCTCATCAAGAAAAAGCACGCCGTTATGCGCCAGCGAAATTTCACCAGGCCCGGGAATTGCACCACCGCCAACCATCGCAGTTAACGACGCACTGTGATGTGGTGAACGGAACGGGCGTTGCCGCCACTGTTTTTGTACCGATTCGGCATTTACCAGACTTAATATCGCAGCACTCTCCAGTGCCTCTTCATTACTTAAATCTGGCAACAGACCATTAATACGGCTGGCGAGCATTGTTTTACCCGTTCCCGGCGGCCCAATCAGTAAAAGGTTGTGCCCGCCAGCGGCGGTAATTTCCAGCCCTCGCTTTCCTTGCTCCTGACCGACAACATCACTGAGATCATGTTGTAATACCCAGGATTCCGCATCTGTTGGTTTCGGGCGTTCGAGAGCATGTTTACCTTCCAGAAATGCACAGACCGCTTGTAGATGATCGGCTATCAGGCATCCTTCACCGTTAATTAGCCCTACTTCCGCTTCATTGTCTTTCGCGACGATAATCTTTCTGCCCGACTTAATAGCTTCAGTTGCACTGGAGATTGCGCCGGGAACGCCACGCAAAGCGCCTGTAAGCGCCAGTTCCCCAACTAATTCATATTCATCCAACTTATTGGCTGTAAGCTGTTCAGAGGCAGCCAGCAACGCAATGGCGATAGGTAAATCATATCTTCCACCTTCTTTCGGTAGATCGGCAGGCGCAAGATTTATGGTGATTTTTTTCGACGGATATTCATATCCGCTATTGATAATGGCGCTACGCACGCGATCGCGTGCTTCTTTTACCGTTGTTTCTGGTAAGCCCACCATCGTTAATCCGGGTAGACCTTTACTGATATGTACCTCAACAGTGATCGGCGGAGCGTTTACTCCCAGCGCGGCACGGGTATGAACAATTGACAGTGACATAAGTCCTCCTTAAGTCACCATTATGAACATAAGAGATCGCTGCTGTAGCCTGCTAAATTGTGTTATTGGGCGGTAGATTCCTGTTTATTTATGCAAAGTGATTTGAGTTGTATTAGCGATGGA
Organism: Escherichia sp. TW09308; assembly: GCF_000208565.1. Taxonomy (NCBI): domain Bacteria; kingdom Pseudomonadati; phylum Pseudomonadota; class Gammaproteobacteria; order Enterobacterales; family Enterobacteriaceae; genus Escherichia; species Escherichia sp. TW09308. The sequence goes on from NZ_AEME01000001.1 coordinate 1,605,531, forward strand.
TTAACGCTCGCAAAAATGAGGCGTGCAAGAATTAGTCTTTAAGAAAGGGCAAGAATTATACGGAAATTGAATTTTTTTCATTCACTATTTTTTATATAAAAAACAATGGTTTTTATAGAAATTATTATATTTGTCATAAAAAGCGACCAAAAAATATCTTGTGCCATTCGCAAAATCTATGGTAACTCTTTAGGTATTCCTTCGAACAAGATGCAAGAAAAGACAAAATGACAGCCCTTCTACGAGTGATTAGCCTGGTCGTGATTAGCGTGGTGGTGATTATTATCCCACCGTGCGGGGCTGCACTTGGACGAGGAAAGGCTTAGAGATCAAGCCTTAACGAACTAAGACCCCCGCACCGAAAGGTCCGGGGGTTTTTTTTGACCTTAAAAACATAACCGAGAAGCAGACAATGAATAACAGCACAAAATTCTGTTTCTCAAGATTCAGGACGGGGAACTAACTATGAATGGCGCACAGTGGGTGGTACATGCGTTGCGGGCACAGGGGGTGAATACCGTTTTTGGTTATCCGGGTGGCGCAATTATGCCGGTTTATGATGCATTGTATGACGGCGGCGTGGAGCACTTGTTGTGCCGACATGAGCAAGGGGCGGCAATGGCAGCTATCGGCTATGCTCGTGCTACCGGCAAAACCGGTGTATGCATTGCCACGTCTGGCCCTGGTGCAACCAATCTGATCACCGGACTGGCGGATGCGCTGTTAGATTCTGTTCCGGTTGTTGCCATCACCGGTCAGGTGTCCGCACCGTTTATCGGCACCGACGCATTTCAGGAAGTGGATGTACTGGGATTGTCGTTAGCCTGTACCAAACACAGCTTCCTGGTGCAGTCGCTGGAAGAATTACCACGCATCATGGCGGAAGCGTTTGATGTCGCCAGCTCAGGTCGTCCCGGCCCGGTTCTGGTTGATATCCCAAAAGATATTCAGTTAGCCAGTGGCGATCTGGAACCGTGGTTCACCACCGTTGAAAACGAAGTGACTTTTCCACATGCAGAAGTTGAGCAAGCGCGACAGATGCTGACTAAAGCGCAAAAGCCGATGTTGTATGTCGGCGGCGGTGTCGGTATGGCGCAGGCTGTTCCTGCTCTGCGTGAGTTTCTCACGACCACAAAAATGCCTGTCACCTGTACGTTGAAAGGGCTGGGCGCAGTCGAGACGGATTATCCGTACTATCTGGGAATGTTGGGGATGCACGGCACCAAAGCGGCGAACTTCGCGGTACAGGAGTGTGATCTGCTGATCGCCGTGGGTGCACGTTTTGATGACCGGGTTACCGGCAAACTGAATACCTTCGCACCACATGCCTGCGTGATCCATATGGATATCGACCCAGCAGAAATGAACAAACTGCGTCAGGCGCATGTGGCATTACAGGGCGATTTGAATGCTTTGTTACCGGCATTACAGCAGTCGTTAAATATCAATGGCTGGCAGCAATATTGCGCACAACTGCGTGATGAACATGCCTGGCGCTACGATCACCCCGGAGAGGCTATCTACGCGCCGTTGTTGTTAAAACAACTGTCGGATCGTAAGGCTGCGGATTGTGTTGTGACCACGGATGTGGGACAGCATCAGATGTGGGCCGCGCAGCACATTGCCCATACTCGTCCGGAAAATTTCATCACATCCAGTGGGTTAGGCACCATGGGTTTCGGTTTACCAGCGGCGGTTGGCGCGCAAGTCGCGCGACCGAACGATACCGTTGTTTGTATCTCCGGTGACGGCTCTTTCATGATGAATGTGCAAGAGTTGGGCACCGTAAAACGCAAGCAATTACCGTTGAAAATCGTCTTACTCGATAACCAACGGTTAGGGATGGTTCGACAATGGCAGCAACTGTTTTTCCAGGAAAGATACAGTGAAACCACCCTTACCGATAACCCCGATTTCCTCATGTTAGCCAGAGCCTTCGGTATCCCTGGCCAACACATCACCCGTAAAGACCAGGTTGAAGCGGCACTCGACACCATGCTGAACAGTGATGGGCCATACCTGCTTCATGTCTCAATCGACGAACTTGAGAACGTCTGGCCACTGGTGCCGCCTGGTGCCAGTAATTCAGAAATGTTGGAGAAATTATCATGATGCAACATCAGGTTAATGTATCGGCTCGCTTCAATCCGGAAACCTTAGAACGTGTTTTACGCGTGGTGCGCCATCGTGGTTTCCATGTTTGCTCAATGAATATGGCTGCCGCCAGTGATGCACAAAATATAAATATCGAATTGACCGTTGCCAGCCCACGGTCGGTCGACTTACTGTTTAGTCAGTTAAATAAACTGGTGGACGTCGCACACGTTGCCATCTGCCAGAGCACAACAACATCACAACAAATCCGCGCCTGAGCGCAAAAGGAATATAAAAATGACCACGAAGAAAGCTGATTACATTTGGTTCAATGGGGAGATGGTTCGCTGGGAAGACGCGAAGGTGCATGTAATGTCGCACGCGCTGCACTATGGCACCTCGGTTTTTGAAGGTATCCGTTGCTACGACTCACATAAAGGACCGGTTGTATTCCGTCATCGTGAGCATATGCAGCGTCTGCATGACTCCGCAAAAATCTATCGCTTCCCGGTTTCACAGAGTATTGATGAGCTGATGGAAGCCTGCCGCGACGTAATCCGCAAAAATAATCTCACCAGTGCCTATATCCGTCCGCTGATTTTTGTCGGTGACGTTGGCATGGGCGTAAACCCGCCTGCGGGATACTCCACCGACGTGATTATCGCCGCTTTCCCGTGGGGTGCGTATCTGGGCGCAGAAGCGCTGGAGCAGGGGATCGATGCGATGGTTTCCTCCTGGAACCGCGCAGCACCAAACACCATCCCAACTGCGGCGAAAGCGGGTGGTAATTACCTCTCTTCCCTGCTGGTGGGTAGCGAAGCGCGCCGCCATGGCTATCAGGAAGGTATCGCGCTGGATGTGAATGGTTACATCTCTGAAGGTGCAGGCGAAAACCTGTTTGAAGTGAAAGATGGCGTGCTGTTCACCCCGCCGTTTACCTCATCCGCATTACCGGGCATTACCCGTGACGCCATCATCAAACTGGCGAAAGAGCTGGGAATTGAAGTGCGTGAGCAAGTTCTGTCGCGCGAATCACTCTATCTGGCAGATGAAGTCTTTATGTCCGGTACTGCGGCTGAAATCACGCCAGTGCGCAGTGTAGACGGTATTCAGGTAGGCGAAGGTCGTTGTGGCCCGGTTACCAAACGTATTCAGCAAGCCTTCTTTGGCCTCTTCACCGGCGAAACCGAAGATAAATGGGGCTGGTTGGATCAAGTTAATCAATAAATACAAAAATGGGATGGCACGCACCGTCCCATTTACGAGACAGACACTGGGAGTAAATAAAGTATGCCTAAGTACCGTTCCGCCACCACCACTCATGGCCGTAATATGGCGGGGGCTCGTGCGCTGTGGCGCGCCACCGGAATGACCGACGCCGATTTTGGCAAACCGATTATCGCGGTTGTGAACTCGTTCACCCAATTTGTACCGGGCCACGTCCATCTGCGCGATCTCGGTAAACTGGTCGCTGAACAAATTGAAGCGGCTGGCGGTGTTGCCAAAGAGTTCAACACCATTGCGGTGGATGATGGGATCGCCATGGGCCACGGGGGCATGCTTTATTCACTGCCATCTCGCGAACTGATCGCTGATTCCGTTGAGTATATGGTGAACGCCCACTGCGCCGACGCGATGGTCTGTATCTCCAACTGCGACAAAATCACCCCAGGGATGCTGATGGCCTCCCTACGCCTGAATATTCCGGTGATCTTTGTTTCCGGTGGTCCGATGGAGGCCGGAAAAACCAAACTGTCCGATCAGATCATCAAACTTGATCTGGTTGATGCGATGATCCAGGGGGCAGATCCGAAAGTCTCTGACTCCCAGAGCGATCAGGTTGAGCGTTCAGCCTGCCCAACTTGCGGCTCCTGCTCCGGGATGTTCACCGCCAACTCGATGAACTGCCTGACCGAAGCGCTGGGCTTGTCGCAGCCGGGTAACGGCTCACTGCTGGCAACCCACGCTGACCGTAAGCAATTGTTCCTTAACGCCGGTAAACGCATTGTCGAGCTGACCAAACGTTACTACGAGCAAAACGATGAAAGCGCCCTGCCGCGTAATATTGCCAGCAAAGCGGCATTTGAAAACGCCATGACGCTGGATATCGCGATGGGTGGTTCCACTAACACCGTTCTCCATCTGCTGGCAGCGGCGCAGGAAGCAGAAATCGATTTCACGATGAGTGATATCGATAAACTTTCACGCAAAGTCCCGCAGTTGTGCAAAGTTGCGCCGAGCACTCAGAAATACCATATGGAAGATGTTCACCGTGCTGGTGGCGTTATCGGTATCCTCGGGGAACTGGATCGCGCGGGATTACTGAATCGCAATGTGAAAAACGTGCTCGGTCTGACGTTGCCGCAAACGCTGGAACACTACGACGTCATGTTGACCCAGGATGATGCGGTAAAAAATATGTTTCGTGCAGGCCCGGCGGGTATCCGTACCACCCAGGCGTTCTCGCAGGATTGCCGTTGGGACTCCCTCGATGACGACCGTGCTAACGGTTGTATCCGCTCACTGGAACACGCCTACAGCCAGGACGGTGGTCTGGCTGTACTTTACGGTAACTTCGCGGAAAACGGCTGTATTGTTAAAACCGCGGGCGTCGATGACAGCATCCTGAAATTTACCGGTCCGGCGAAAGTGTATGAAAGTCAGGACGACGCGGTAGAAGCGATCCTCGGTGGCAAAGTTGTGGCAGGCGACGTAGTCGTGATCCGCTACGAAGGGCCGAAAGGCGGTCCGGGGATGCAAGAAATGCTCTACCCAACCAGCTTCCTGAAATCGATGGGCCTCGGTAAAGCCTGTGCACTGATCACCGACGGTCGCTTCTCTGGCGGCACCTCTGGCCTTTCCATCGGTCACGTCTCACCGGAAGCGGCAAGTGGCGGCAGCATTGGCCTGATTGAAGACGGTGACCTGATCGCCATCGACATTCCGAACCGCAGCATTCAGTTACAAGTAAGTGATGCAGAACTGGCGGCACGTCGTGAAGCGCAGGAAGCCCGTGGTGATAAAGCCTGGACGCCGAAAAACCGTGAACGTCAGGTCTCCTTTGCTCTGCGCGCTTACGCCAGCCTGGCGACCAGTGCCGACAAAGGTGCGGTACGCGATAAATCGAAACTGGGGGGTTAATAATGGCAGACTCACTACCCCTGTCTGGCGCACCGGAAGGCGCTGAGTATTTACGGGCGGTGCTACGCGCGCCGGTCTATGAAGCGGCGCAGGTCACGCCGCTGCAGAAAATGGAAAAACTCTCGTCGCGTCTTGATAACGTCATTCTGGTAAAGCGCGAAGACCGCCAGCCAGTGCACAGCTTTAAGCTGCGCGGCGCATACGCCATGATGGCGGGCCTGACGGAAGAACAGAAAGCGCACGGCGTGATCACTGCTTCTGCGGGTAACCACGCGCAGGGCGTTGCGTTCTCCTCCGCACGATTAGGCGTGAAGGCGCTAATCGTCATGCCAACCGCCACCGCTGATATCAAAGTTGATGCGGTACGCGGCTTCGGCGGCGAAGTGTTGCTTCACGGTGCGAACTTTGATGAAGCAAAAGCCAAAGCGATTGAACTGTCGCAGCAGCAGGGCTTCACCTGGGTTCCGCCATTTGATCATCCGATGGTGATTGCCGGACAGGGCACGCTGGCGCTGGAATTGCTCCAGCAGGACGCCCATCTTGATCGCGTATTTGTGCCGGTCGGCGGCGGCGGTCTGGCGGCGGGTGTGGCGGTGCTGATCAAACAACTGATGCCGCAAATCAAAGTGATAGCCGTGGAAGCGGAAGATTCAGCCTGCCTGAAAGCGGCGCTGGATGCAGGTCATCCTGTTGACCTGCCGCGCGTAGGTTTGTTTGCTGAGGGGGTCGCGGTCAAGCGCATTGGTGACGAAACGTTCCGTCTGTGTCAGGAGTATCTCGACGACATCATCACCGTTGATAGCGATGCCATCTGTGCGGCGATGAAAGACCTGTTCGAAGATGTGCGCGCGGTGGCGGAGCCGTCTGGCGCGTTGGCGCTGGCGGGAATGAAAAAATATATCGCCCAGCACAACATTCGTGGTGAGCGCCTGGCGCATGTGCTCTCGGGAGCTAACGTCAATTTCCACGGCCTGCGCTACGTCTCGGAACGTTGCGAACTGGGTGAACAGCGCGAAGCATTGCTGGCGGTGACCATTCCGGAAGAAAAAGGCAGTTTCCTTAAATTTTGCCAGCTACTCGGTGGGCGCTCGGTCACAGAGTTCAACTATCGCTTTGCAGATGCCAAAAATGCCTGCATTTTTGTCGGCGTGCGCTTAAGCCGCGGCCTTGAGGAGCGCAAAGAAATTTTGCAGATGCTCAACGAAGGCGGCTACAGCGTGGTTGATCTCTCCGATGACGAAATGGCGAAGCTGCATGTGCGCTATATGGTCGGCGGGCGTCCATCGCATCCGTTGCAGGAACGCCTCTACAGCTTCGAATTCCCGGAATCACCGGGCGCGCTGCTGCGCTTTCTTAACACGCTGGGTACGCACTGGAATATCTCTTTGTTCCACTATCGCAGTCATGGCACCGACTACGGGCGCGTACTGGCGGCGTTCGAACTTGGCGACCATGAACCGGATTTCGAAACCCGGCTGAATGAGCTGGGCTACGATTGTCACGACGAAACCAATAACCCGGCGTTCAGGTTCTTTTTGGCGGGTTAGGGAAAAATGCCTGATGGCGCTTCGCTTATCAGGCCTACCCACGCGTCAACGTTATTTGTGGTTGGGTAAAATCTTCCAGAACGCCTCAATCAGCGGCTCATGTAGCCGCTTTTTTTGTGCGCAAACGCCCAGTTCAAACGGTGTTTTCTCATCGCTGCGATCAAGAATCATCACACGGTTGCGTACAGGTTCAGGACTATTATCCAACACAACTTCCGGTAACAATGCCACGCCACAGCCTAGCGCCACCATCGATACCATCGCTTCATGCCCGCCGACCGTGGCGTAAATCATCGGGTTGCTGATTTTATTGCGTCGGAACCACAGTTCAATGCGGCGGCGCACTGGTCCCTGATCGGCCATGATAAACGGCACCGTCGACCAGTCCGGCTTCTCTACAGATACCTGATTACGAACCGGGCAGGGCAGCGCAGGTGCGATCAGCACTACCGCCAGATTCTCCAGCATCGAAAATGCCACTGCACCGGGTAACGTCTCTGGCTTACCGGCAATCGCCAAATCCGCTTCGCCGGTGACAACTTTTTCCATCGCATCCGCCGCATCACCGGTGGTGAGCTTGATCTCCACCGACGGGTGTTCCGCGCGGAAGCGATCAAGAATCGGCGGAAGATGGCTGTAAGCAGCGGTCACCGAGCAGAAAATATGTAACTCGCCAGAGAGCGACGGCCCTTGCTGGTCGATGGTGTGGCGCAGTTGCTGATATTGCAACAGCGTTTGCTGGGCGAAAACACGCAGCTCTTCGCCCGCTTCGGTCAGCGTTACCGTCCGGTTATCGCGTATAAATAGCGGTTGGCCGAGATCTTCTTCCAGGCGCTGAATCTGCCGTGAAAGTGTCGATGGGCTGACGTGCATCGCCCGCGCGCTGCGCCCAAAATGACGGCTTTCCGCCAGATGTAGAAACATTTTCAGATCGCGTAAATCCACAGGCACAGCCCTCGATTTTGACGTTGCAGAAATTGCAATGTGACGTTGTGAATATATCAATTTCCGCAATAAGTTTCCTGACATATAGTGAATTTAATCTCGCAAACGCGAACCGAACAATAAGAAGCACAACATCATGAGGAATCACCATGGCTAACTACTTCAATACACTGAATCTGCGCCAGCAATTGGCGCAGTTGGGTAAATGTCGCTTTATGGGCCGCGAAGAATTCGCTGACGGCGCGAGCTACCTTCAGGGTAAAAAAGTAGTCATCGTCGGTTGTGGTGCACAGGGCCTGAACCAGGGCCTGAACATGCGTGATTCTGGTCTGGACATCTCTTATGCCCTGCGTAAAGAGGCGATCGCTGAGAAACGCGCTTCCTGGCGTAAAGCGACCGAAAACGGTTTTAAAGTCGGCACTTACGAAGAGCTGATCCCGCAGGCGGATCTGGTGGTTAACCTGACGCCGGATAAGCAGCACTCCGACGTAGTGCGTTCTGTTCAGCCGCTGATGAAAGACGGTGCGGCGCTGGGTTACTCCCATGGCTTCAACATCGTAGAAGTGGGTGAGCAGATCCGTAAAGACATCACTGTGGTGATGGTTGCACCGAAATGCCCGGGCACTGAAGTGCGTGAAGAGTACAAACGTGGGTTTGGCGTACCGACGCTGATTGCCGTTCACCCGGAAAACGATCCGAAAGGCGAAGGTATGGCGATTGCCAAAGCCTGGGCTGCGGCTACCGGTGGTCACCGTGCGGGCGTGCTGGAATCCTCCTTCGTTGCGGAAGTGAAATCTGACCTGATGGGCGAACAAACCATACTGTGCGGTATGTTGCAGGCTGGTTCTCTGCTGTGCTTCGACAAGCTGGTGGAAGAAGGCACCGACCCGGCATATGCAGAAAAACTGATTCAGTTCGGTTGGGAAACCATCACCGAAGCTCTGAAGCAGGGTGGCATCACCCTGATGATGGACAGGCTCTCTAACCCGGCAAAACTGCGTGCTTATGCGCTCTCTGAACAACTGAAAGAGATCATGGCACCGCTGTTCCAGAAACATATGGACGACATCATCTCCGGCGAATTCTCCTCCAGCATGATGGCTGACTGGGCCAATGATGATAAGAAACTGCTGACCTGGCGTGAAGAGACCGGCAAAACCGCGTTCGAAACCGCGCCGCAGTTTGAAGGCAAAATCGGTGAGCAGGAGTACTTCGATAAAGGCGTACTGATGATCGCGATGGTAAAAGCAGGCGTTGAACTGGCGTTCGAAACCATGGTTGATTCCGGCATCATTGAAGAGTCGGCTTACTACGAATCACTGCACGAACTGCCGCTGATTGCCAACACCATCGCCCGTAAGCGTCTGTACGAAATGAACGTCGTTATCTCTGATACCGCCGAGTATGGTAACTACTTGTTCTCTTACGCCTGCGTGCCGCTGCTGAAACCGTTTATGGCAGAGCTGCAACCGGGCGATCTGGGTAAAGCTATTCCGGAAGGTGCCGTTGATAACGCGCAACTGCGTGATGTGAATGAAGCCATTCGCAGCCATGCTATCGAGCAGGTAGGTAAGAAACTGCGTGGCTATATGACGGATATGAAACGTATTGCGGTTGCAGGCTAAGCGGCTACATACGGTGCCGGATGGCGGCGTAAACGCCTTATCCGGCCTACAAAAAGTGCACGTTCTGTAGGCCTGATAAGCGCAGCGCCATCAGGCAAAAACCCGGTGTTCAAATGCACCGGGTTTTTTTGTTAGTTACGGTACAGCACCTTAATGATGTGATAGCCGAACTGGGTGTGCAGCGGGCCGGTTGGCTCCAGTACCGGACAAGAGAAAACCACTTTATCGAATGCCGGAACCATCTGACCCTGGCGGAACTCACCTAAATCACCGCCGCGTTTGCCTGACGGGCAAATGGAGTGCTTCTTCGCCAGCTTGCCGAAATCAGCGCCGTTCTTAATCTGTTCCAGAAGTTCCAGAGCCAGTTTCTCTTCTTTTACAAGGATATGCAGTGCTGCTGCCGTTTTTGCCATGATCGTGCCTTGAGTGGTATGGATGAGGCTGGCTATACTACCACGCTGTTATTTTCCCCTCCCGACTTTCATTGAGCGATTTTTCTATGCGTCTAAACCCCGGCCAACAACAAGCTGTCGAATTCGTTACCGGCCCCTGCCTGGTGCTGGCGGGCGCGGGTTCCGGTAAAACTCGTGTTATCACCAATAAAATCGCCCATCTGATCCGCGGTTGCGGTTACCAGGCGCGACATATTGCAGCGGTGACCTTTACCAATAAGGCGGCACGCGAGATGAAAGAGCGTGTTGGGCAGACGCTGGGGCGCAAAGAGGCGCGTGGGTTGATGATCTCCACCTTCCATACATTAGGGCTGGATATCATCAAGCGTGAATATGCGGCGCTGGGAATGAAAGCGAACTTTTCGCTGTTTGACGATACCGATCAGATGGCGTTGCTCAAAGAGCTGACCGAGGGTCTGATTGAAGATGACAAAGTTCTCCTGCAACAGTTGATTTCGACCATCTCTAACTGGAAGAACGATCTGAAAACTCCGGCGCAGGCGGCGGCAGAGGCAAAGGGCGAGCGGGATCGTATTTTTGCCCATTGTTATGGACTGTATGATGCGCACCTGAAAGCGTGCAACGTTCTCGACTTCGATGACCTGATTTTGCTGCCAACGTTGTTGTTGCAACGCAATGAAGAAGTACGCGAACGCTGGCAGAACAAAATTCGCTACCTGCTGGTGGATGAGTATCAGGACACCAACACCAGCCAGTATGAACTGGTGAAACTGCTGGTGGGTAGCCGCGCGCGCTTTACCGTGGTGGGCGATGACGATCAGTCAATCTACTCATGGCGTGGTGCCCGTCCGCAAAATCTGGTGCTGTTGAGCCAGGATTTCCCGGCGTTGAAGGTGATTAAGCTGGAGCAGAACTACCGCTCTTCCGGACGTATTCTGAAAGCGGCCAACATCCTTATCGCCAATAACCCGCACGTCTTTGAAAAGCGCCTGTTCTCCGAACTGGGCTACGGCGCGGAGCTAAAAGTATTAAGCGCGAATAATGAAGAACATGAAGCCGAGCGCGTTACTGGCGAGCTGATTGCGCATCACTTCGTCAATAAAACACAGTACAAAGATTACGCCATTCTCTATCGCGGTAATCATCAGTCGCGAGTGTTTGAAAAATTCCTGATGCAAAACCGCATCCCGTACAAAATTTCCGGCGGTACTTCATTCTTCTCCCGCCCGGAAATCAAGGATTTGCTGGCTTATCTGCGTGTGCTGACTAACCCGGACGATGACAGTGCGTTCCTGCGTATCGTCAACACGCCGAAACGAGAGATTGGCCCGGCAACGCTGAAAAAGCTGGGCGAGTGGGCGATGACCCGCAATAAAAGTATGTTTACCGCCAGTTTTGATATGGGATTGAGTCAAACACTGAGTGGGCGTGGTTATGAAGCGTTGACTCGCTTTACTCATTGGCTGGCGGAAATCCAGCGTCTGGCGGAGCGGGAGCCGATTGCTGCGGTGCGCGATCTGATCCACGGCATGGATTATGAATCCTGGCTGTACGAAACATCGCCCAGCCCGAAAGCCGCCGAAATGCGCATGAAGAACGTCAACCAACTGTTTAGCTGGATGACGGAGATGCTGGAAGGCAGCGAACTGGATGAGCCGATGACGTTAACCCAGGTGGTGACGCGCTTTACTCTGCGCGACATGATGGAGCGAGGTGAAAGCGAGGAAGAACTGGATCAGGTGCAACTGATGACTCTCCACGCATCGAAAGGGCTGGAGTTTCCCTATGTTTTCATGGTCGGTATGGAAGAAGGATTTTTACCGCACCAGAGCAGCATCGATGAAGACAATATTGATGAGGAGCGGCGGCTGGCCTATGTAGGGATCACCCGCGCCCAGAAGGAATTGACCTTTACGCTGTGTAAAGAGCGTCGTCAGTACGGTGAACTGGTGCGCCCGGAGCCGAGTCGCTTCCTGTTAGAGTTACCGCAGGATGATCTGATTTGGGAGCAGGAGCGCAAAGTGGTCAGCGCGGAAGAACGGATGCAGAAAGGGCAAAGCCATCTGGCAAATCTGAAAGCGATGATGGCAGCAAAACGAGGGAAATAGTTAAGGGGCACGGAATTATCGCCGGATAGAATGCGTTAGCATCGCATCCGGCACATTACTCGTTAATATACTTCCAGCGGCCAATGAACATAACTCTGCCATTGGCTTTCTTGCTCGATAATCTCTTTACCCAGCGGATGTTGGGCTAACCACCCTTGCGGCAGCGTCAAGGTCAACTGTTCATGGCTGGCCTGTAATTGAATCTTCGGCACTAAATCGTCACGGCGACGGCTGGCAAAAATGATGGCCAGGCGCAGTAAACGACAGAGTTGTTCCGCAACGCGCGGAGGGACGGCATTTTGTTGATGCAGCGATGAGAGATCGACCGGATTAGTTTGGTTGAGCAACAGCGTCGCCAGCAGCTTTTTCTGCGCGGGAGTAAAACCAGGAAGATCCAGGTTTCGCACCAGATAAGCAGCATGTTGCGGCGCTTGTTTGAAATCAACGCTCAGGCCAATTTCATGAAGTTGACAGGCACTGATTAGCAAATCGCGGCTAATTGCTTCAAGATGCCATGCATTTTCCACCTGATCGAAGAAGTTAGCCGCAACGCTGGCTACGCGCTGTGCCTGATCAATATCGATCATAAAGCGGCGCTGAATATTACGCAGCGTACGGCTGCGAATATCCTGCTCGACGGCCAGATGCAACATGCCGTAAACCAGGCCTTCACGCAGTGCGCCGCCAGCCAGCGTCATACACTGAATATTCAGTTCGGTAAAAATGGCTATCAGGATCGCCAGACCACTCGGGAATACTAACGCGCGTTCCAGCGTCAGCCCGTCGATCTCCAGCTCCTCCAGCCGACCGCAATGAATGGCGCGCTGTTTCAGTTGTTGCAACTTTTCCAGGGTAATGCGTTCATCCATTCCCTGCGCCATCATGATTTCTTGCAAGGCCTGCACGGTGCCGGAAGCGCCAACGCACACTTTCCAGCCGTGATAACGCAATTCATCGGCAACCGGACGTAACACTTCGCGTGCCGCTTTTTCTGCGGCATCAAAATTTTCCTGCCCCAGATTACGATCGGCAAAATAGCGTTCCAGCCAGGTGACGCAGCCCATCGACAGACTGAACAGAGAGGTGGTTTGTGCACCCGTGCCGGTTACCAGTTCAGTACTGGCTCCCCCGATATCCACCACCAGGCGCTGATCGGCTCCACCGGTAGTGTGAGCAACGCCCTGATAAATCAGACGAGCTTCCTCTTCACCGCTGATCACCTGCACCGGACAACCAAGAATTTCCTGCGCTTTGGCAATAAAATCACCAGCGTTGACAGCAAGACGTAACGTCGCCGTAGCAACAACGCGAATTTGTGAAGGAGGGATATCTTGCAGACGTTCAGCAAACAGGCGCAGGCATTGCCAGCCGCGCTCCATTGCTTCATTAGACAGGGCATTTTCGCTGTTCAGACCAGCAGCCAGACGTACTTTGCGTTTAATTCGCGTCAGCGTCTGGATACTACCAGCCACCTCGCGCACAACCAGCATATGAAAACTATTCGAACCGAGATCAATGGCTGCATAAAGCGACGAGGTGGAACTCATACTCTTCATCCTTCAATCTGTCTCTGCGTTGGCTGTGTTCTTTCACCCGAATCACTTACTACAGTAAGCTCATCGGGATTCATTCTCTTGCCATCTTGATGCAGTTTGAATGATTTTGAGTATGACATTATTTATTTAACCTGAACGACGACGATTACGTGGAGCGCCTGTACGACGCGGACCGTTGCCTGTGCGCGGGCGCGTCAAGCGTAGCGGTTTTGGCAGATCGGTCATCAATGCGTCCGGATTGTATTTGCTTACCGGAATAGAATGACCAATATAGGTCTCAATGGCAGGCAAATTCAATGCATACTCTTCACACGCCAGGCTGATGGAATGACCACTTGCACCAGCGCGGCCAGTACGGCCGATACGGTGAACGTAATCTTCACAGTCATCGGGTAAATCGTAGTTAAAGACGTGGGTTACGGCCGGAATATGCAAACCACGTGCGGCTACGTCGGTAGCAACCAGAATATCCAGATCGCCACGGGTAAATTCATCAAGAATACGCAGACGTTTTTTCTGCGCCACATCGCCCGTCAACAGCCCGACACGATGACCATCTGCCGCCAGGTGACCCCAGATCTCTTCGCAACGATGTTTGGTGTTGGCGAAAATAATCGCTCTGTCTGGCCACTCTTCTTCGATCAGCGTTTGCAGCAAACGCATTTTTTCTTCGTTAGAAGGGTAGAAAAGCTCTTCTTTAATGCGGTGGCCCGTTTTCTGTTCCGGTTCCACTTCGATGTATTCGGCGTTATTCATCTGCTCGAACGCCAGTTCACGTACCCGGTACGAAAGCGTGGCGGAGAACAGCATGTTGAGGCGCTGATTTGCTGGCGGCATACGGCGAAACAGCCAGCGAATATCTTTAATAAAGCCCAGATCGTACATACGATCGGCTTCGTCCAGCACCACGACCTGAATAGCGCCAAGGTTAATGTGATTCTGTTTGGCGTAGTCGATTAAACGACCCGTGGTGCCAATCAGGATGTCAACGCCGCTTTCCAGCACTTTTAGCTGTTTGTCGTAGCCGTCGCCGCCATAAGCCAGGCCCAGCTTCAGACCGGTAGCTTGCGCCAGCGGCTCCGCGTCGGCGTGGATCTGCACGGCAAGTTCACGCGTCGGTGCCATAATTAAGGCACGTGGCTGGTTCACCTTGCGATCGGCAATGGTGGGATGAGAGAGAAGGTAATGAAACGTTGACGTCAGGAACGCCATCGTTTTCCCAGTACCGGTTTGCGCCTGCCCGGCTACGTCACGACCTTCCAGCGTTAGCGGAAGGGCCAGTGCCTGAATGGGCGTACAGTTATGAAACCCTTTTTTTTCAAGGGCTTCTACAACTTTCGGATGCAGGGCGAAGTCGGAAAACTTCTGTTCTGTTAAATGTGTTTTGCTCATAGTGTGATAGAATATCAGCTTACTATTGCTTTACGAAAGCGTATCCGGTGAAATAAAGTCAACCTTTAGTTGGTTAATGTTACACCAACAACGAAACCAACACGCCAGGCTTATTCCTGTGGAGTTATATATGAGCGATAAAATTATTCACCTGACTGACGACAGTTTTGATACGGATGTACTCAAAGCGGACGGGGCGATCCTCGTCGATTTCTGGGCAGAGTGGTGCGGTCCGTGCAAAATGATCGCCCCGATTCTGGATGAAATCGCTGACGAATATCAGGGTAAACTGACCGTTGCAAAACTGAACATCGATCAAAACCCTGGCACTGCGCCGAAATATGGCATCCGTGGTATCCCGACTCTGTTGCTGTTCAAAAACGGTGAAGTCGCGGCAACCAAAGTGGGTGCACTGTCCAAAGGTCAGTTGAAAGAGTTCCTCGACGCCAACCTGGCATAAGGGAACGTCATGTTCGGGTGCCCCGTCGCTAAAAACTGGACGCCCGGCGTGAGCCATGCTAACTTAATGTTGACTTCGTATTAAACTTACCTTATTAAGTTTGAATCTTGTAATATCCAACGCTTCCCGTTTTTATCTAATGCGAAGTGAACAGATTTCTGGTTTGTCACTCAATCCGTCTTGTCGTTTCAGTTCTGCGTACTCTCCTGTGACCAGACAGCGAAAAGACATGAGTCGATGACCGTAAACAGGCATGGATGATCCTGCCATACCATTCACAACATTAAGTTCGAGATTTACCCCAAGTTTAAGAACTCACACCACTATGAATCTTACCGAATTAAAGAATACGCCGGTTTCTGAGCTGATCACTCTCGGCGAAAATATGGGGCTGGAAAATCTGGCCCGTATGCGTAAGCAGGACATTATTTTTGCCATCCTGAAGCAGCACGCAAAGAGTGGCGAAGATATCTTTGGTGATGGCGTACTGGAGATATTGCAGGATGGATTTGGTTTCCTCCGTTCCGCAGACAGCTCCTACCTCGCCGGTCCTGATGACATCTACGTTTCTCCCAGCCAAATCCGCCGTTTCAACCTCCGCACTGGTGATACCATCTCTGGTAAGATTCGCCCGCCGAAAGAAGGTGAACGCTATTTTGCGCTGCTGAAAGTTAATGAAGTTAACTTCGACAAACCTGAAAACGCTCGCAACAAAATCCTCTTTGAGAACTTAACTCCGCTGCACGCAAACTCTCGTCTGCGTATGGAACGTGGTAACGGTTCTACTGAAGATTTGACCGCACGCGTGCTGGATCTGGCTTCACCAATCGGGCGTGGCCAACGTGGTCTGATTGTGGCACCGCCGAAAGCGGGTAAAACCATGCTGCTGCAGAACATCGCCCAGAGCATTGCTTACAACCACCCAGACTGTGTGCTGATGGTTCTGCTGATCGACGAACGTCCGGAAGAAGTAACCGAGATGCAGCGTCTGGTTAAAGGTGAAGTTGTCGCTTCTACCTTCGACGAACCGGCATCTCGCCACGTTCAGGTTGCGGAAATGGTGATCGAGAAGGCAAAACGCCTGGTTGAGCACAAGAAAGACGTTATCATTCTGCTCGACTCCATCACCCGTCTGGCGCGCGCCTACAACACTGTTGTTCCTGCGTCTGGTAAAGTGCTGACCGGTGGTGTGGATGCTAACGCACTGCACCGTCCGAAACGCTTCTTCGGTGCGGCGCGTAACGTAGAAGAGGGCGGCAGCCTGACCATCATCGCGACGGCGTTGATCGACACCGGTTCCAAAATGGACGAAGTTATCTACGAAGAGTTTAAAGGTACAGGTAACATGGAACTGCACCTTTCTCGTAAGATCGCAGAAAAACGCGTCTTCCCGGCTATCGACTACAACCGTTCCGGTACGCGTAAAGAAGAGTTGCTCACCACTCAGGAAGAGCTACAGAAAATGTGGATCCTGCGCAAAATCATTCACCCGATGGGCGAAATCGATGCAATGGAATTCCTCATTAATAAACTGGCAATGACCAAGACCAATGACGATTTCTTCGATATGATGAAACGTTCATAAATTTGTCTTATGCCAAAAACGCCACGTGTTTACGTGGCGTTTTGCTTTTATATCTGTAATCTTAGCGGCATGCCTGTGATAGTGGGAAAATTCCTGGTTATTGCGGGTATTTTATACAATTTTTATGGTGAATGATTAATTTTTGCACAGGGCTGATGGGTTCAGAAAGGAGTTTCCCTTCTGAATAAAGGTCTCCGTGGGTATACTTCTGCTAATAATTTTCTCTGAGAGCATGCATTGTGAATTTACTGACAGTGAGTACTGATCTCATCAGTATTTTTTTATTCACGACACTGTTTCTGTTTTTTGCCCGTAAGGTGGCAAAAAAAGTCGGTTTAGTGGATAAACCTAACTTCCGCAAACGTCACCAGGGATTGATACCGCTCGTTGGGGGTATTTCAGTTTTCGCAGGGATTTGCTTTACGTTCGGAATTGTTGATTACTACATTCCGCATGCAGCTCTCTACCTCGCCTGTGCGGGCGTCCTGGTGTTCATCGGCGCACTGGATGACCGTTTCGATATTAGTGTAAAAATCCGTGCCACCATACAGGCTGCTGTTGGCATCGTTATGATGGTGTTTGGCAAACTTTATCTCAGTAGCCTGGGCTATATTTTTGGCTCCTGGGAGATGGTGCTTGGGCCGTTTGGTTATTTCCTGACGCTGTTTGCCGTCTGGGCGGCAATTAATGCTTTCAACATGGTTGATGGCATTGATGGTCTGCTGGGTGGGTTGTCCTGCGTCTCGTTTGCGGCAATTGGCATGATTTTGTGGTTCGACGGGCAAACCAGCCTCGCTATCTGGTGCTTTGCGATGATCGCCGCCATCCTGCCATACATCATGCTCAACCTCGGTATTCTGGGGCGTCGCTACAAAGTGTTTATGGGCGATGCGGGCAGTACATTGATTGGTTTTACCGTAATCTGGATCCTGCTTGAAACTACTCAGGGCAAAACACATCCGATTAGCCCGGTGACTGCATTATGGATTATCGCTATTCCGCTGATGGATATGGTGGCGATTATGTATCGTCGCCTGCGTAAAGGCATGAGTCCATTCTCGCCTGATCGCCAGCATATTCATCATTTGATCATGCGTGCCGGCTTTACTTCTCGTCAGGCATTTGTGCTGATTACCCTTGCTGCTGCACTGCTTGCTTCCATTGGCGTACTGGCAGAATATTCTCATTTTGTCCCTGAATGGGTCATGCTGGTGCTCTTTTTGCTAGCATTCTTCCTCTATGGCTATTGCATTAAGCGCGCCTGGAAGGTTGCTCGCTTTATTAAGCGTGTGAAACGCCGACTGCGCAGAAATCGTGGTGGCAGCCCCAACTTAACCAAATAAACGAGGATGTAATGACGCAACCAATGCCTGGGAAACCAGCCGAAAATGCTGAAAATGAACTGGATATTCGTGGGTTGTTTCGTACCTTGTGGGCTGGGAAGCTGTGGATTGTTGGCATGGGGCTGGCGTTTGCGTTAATTGCGCTGGCGTATACATTTTTCGCCCGTCAGGAGTGGAGCGCGACGGCGATTACCGATCGTCCAACGGTCAATATGCTGGGCGGATACTACTCGCAGCAGCAGTTTCTACGTAACCTGGATGTTCGTTCGAACATGGCTTCTGCCGATCAACCATCGGTCATGGACGAAGCCTATAAAGAGTTTGTTATGCAACTGGCGTCGTGGGACACCCGCCGCGATTTCTGGTTGCAGACCGACTATTACAAACAGCGGATGGTTGGCAACAGCAAAGCAGATGCGGCTCTGCTGGATGAAATGATCAACAACATCCAGTTTATTCCCGGTGATTTCACCCGAGCGATCAACGATAACGTTAAATTGATTGCTGAAACTGCCCCCGATGCCAATAATCTGCTGCGTCAATATGTCGCATTCGCCAGTCAGCGCGCGGCCAGCCATCTGAATGATGAGCTGAAAGGTGCATGGGCAGCGCGCACTATCCAAATGAAAGCCCAGGTGAAGCGTCAGGAAGAAGTCGCGAAAGCGATCTACGACCGCCGGGTAAACAGCATTGAGCAGGCACTCAAAATCGCTGAGCAACATAATATCTCTCGCAGCGCGACAGATGTCCCGGCGGATGAATTGCCTGATTCAGAAATGTTTTTGTTGGGTCGCCCGATGCTGCAGGCGCGATTAGAAAATTTACAGGCCGTCGGCCCGGCCTTTGATCTCGACTATGATCAGAATCGGGCCATGTTAAACACCCTTAATGTTGGTCCAACCCTGGATCCGCGTTTTCAGACCTATCGCTATTTGCGTACACCGGAAGAACCGGTAAAACGCGATAGCCCACGCCGTGCCTTCCTGATGATTATGTGGGGCATTGTCGGGGGGCTGATCGGGGCTGGTGTCGCATTAACCCGCCGTTGCTCGAAATAGCAACACAGTTGCGGTGAGCACAAAGGCGCTCGCCGCTTATTCAAAGAGAATCGATGTGAAAGTACTGACTGTATTTGGTACGCGCCCGGAAGCCATCAAGATGGCGCCGTTGGTGCATGCGTTGGCAAAAGATCCTTTTTTTGAGGCTAAAGTTTGCGTCACTGCGCAGCATCGGGAGATGCTCGATCAGGTGCTGAAACTCTTTTCCATTGTACCTGACTACGATCTCAACATAATGCAGCCAGGACAGGGACTGACAGAGATAACCTGTCGAATTCTTGAGGGATTAAAACCTATTCTTGCCGAGTTCAAACCAGACGTTGTACTGGTACACGGCGATACCACCACGACGCTGGCCACCAGTCTGGCGGCGTTTTATCAGCGCATTCCTGTTGGTCACGTTGAGGCCGGGCTACGCACGGGCGATCTTTACTCGCCGTGGCCGGAAGAAGCTAACCGCACGCTGACCGGTCATCTGGCAATGTACCATTTCTCCCCAACTGAGACCTCACGGCAAAACCTGCTACGTGAAAACGTCGCTGATAGCCGAATCTTCATTACCGGCAATACAGTTATCGACGCTTTGTTGTGGGTGCGCGATCAAGTGATGAGCAGCGAGATGCTGCGTTCAGAACTGGCGGCAAATTACCCGTTTATCGACCCTGATAAGAAGATGATTCTGGTGACCGGTCACAGGCGTGAAAGCTTCGGTCGTGGCTTTGAGGAGATTTGCCATGCGCTGGCAGAAATAGCCACCACTCATCAGGACATCCAGATTGTTTATCCGGTACATCTCAACCCGAATGTCAGAGAACCGGTTAGTCGCATTCTGGGGCACGTAAAAAACGTCATTCTGATCGATCCCCAGGAGTATTTACCGTTTGTCTGGCTGATGAATCACGCATGGTTGATTTTGACTGACTCTGGCGGTATTCAGGAAGAAGCGCCTTCGCTGGGTAAACCGGTGCTGGTGATGCGTGACACCACCGAGCGCCCGGAAGCTGTTACCGCTGGAACGGTGCGTCTGGTGGGGACGGATAAACAACGGATCGTTGAGGAAGTGACACGTCTTCTCAACGACGACAACGAATATCAAATGATGAGCCGCGCCCATAACCCCTATGGTGATGGTCAGGCATGCTCTCGCATTCTGGAAGCGTTAAAAAATAATCGGATATCACTATGAGTTTTGCGACCATTTCTGTCATCGGACTGGGTTACATTGGGCTGCCGACAGCCGCTGCGTTTGCCTCACGGCAAAAACAGGTGATTGGTGTCGATATCAACCAACAAACGGTTGATACTATCAATCGTGGAGAAATCCATATCGTCGAGCCTGATTTGGCGAGTGTAGTAAAAACTGCCGTAGAAGGTGGCTTTTTGCGAGCGAGCACAACGCCCGTTGAGGCTGATGCCTGGCTGATTGCTGTACCAACGCCGTTTAAAGGCGATCATGAGCCGGATATGGCTTACGTCGAATCGGCTGCCCGCTCCATTGCGCCAGTGCTGAAAAAAGGTGCGCTGGTGATCCTTGAGTCCACCTCTCCGGTGGGTTCAACCGAGAAAATGGCAGAATGGTTAGCAGAAATGCGTCCGGACCTGACTTTCCCGCAGCAGGTGGGCGAACAGGCCGACGTGAATATTGCCTATTGCCCGGAACGCGTGTTACCGGGGCAGGTGATGGTCGAGCTGATTAAAAATGACCGTGTAATAGGTGGCATGACACCGGTTTGCTCGGCGCGCGCCAGTGAACTGTACAAAATTTTCCTCGAAGGTGAGTGTGTTGTCACTAACTCCCGGACGGCGGAAATGTGTAAGCTCACCGAAAATAGCTTCCGCGATGTGAATATCGCGTTTGCTAACGAACTGTCGCTGATTTGCGCCGGGCAGGGAATTAACGTCTGGGAGCTGATTCGTCTGGCGAATCGCCACCCTCGCGTCAATATTCTTCAGCCAGGCCCTGGCGTGGGCGGTCACTGTATTGCCGTTGATCCGTGGTTTATCGTAGCGCAGAACCCGCAGCAGGCGCGGCTTATCCGTACTGCCAGGGAA
This sequence comes from Escherichia sp. TW09308, assembly GCF_000208565.1. NCBI lineage: Bacteria > Pseudomonadati > Pseudomonadota > Gammaproteobacteria > Enterobacterales > Enterobacteriaceae > Escherichia > Escherichia sp. TW09308. Next base: position 1,626,850 of record NZ_AEME01000001.1, read on the forward strand.
GTGAACGATCACAAACCTTTTTGGGTAATTGATCAGGTGAAAGCGGCGGTTGCCGATTGCCTGGCCGCTACCGATAAACGCGCCAGCGAAGTGAAAATTGCCTGCTTTGGGCTGGCATTTAAACCGAATATTGATGACCTGCGCGAAAGCCCGGCGATGGAAATCGCTGAACTGATCGCCCAGTGGCATAGCGGCGAGACGCTGGTCGTTGAACCGAACATTCACCAGTTGCCGAAAAAACTGGCCGGGCTTTGCACGCTGGCGCAGCTTGACGAAGCGCTGGCGACGGCAGACGTGCTGGTGATGTTGGTCGATCACAGTCAGTTCAAAGCCATCAGCGGCGATCATGTTAAGCAGCAGTATGTAGTCGATACCAAAGGGGTCTGGCGCTGATACAGATTGCAGTGAATGACTGTTTTGAGGGAGCCACACTATGCCCGTCCGCGCCAGTATTGAGCCACTCACCTGGGAAAATGCCTTCTTTGGTGTTAATAGCGCCATCGTGCGTATTAACCCTGACGCGCCACTCCTGACACCAGACGCCTTAGCGCCGTGGTCACGGGTGCAGGCCAAAATAGTCGCATCAAATATCGGTGAACTGGATGCCCTGCAACAGTTGGGATTCTCACTGGTAGAAGGTGAAGTTGATTTGGCGCTACCCGTGACCAGAGCCAGTGATAGCGGCGCAGAAGTGGCACAAGAGACAGATATTCCAGTACTACGCCAGTTAGCGAGTGAGGCATTTGCGCAAAGCCGTTTTCGTGCACCGTGGTATGCGCCTGAAGCCAGTGGGCGCTTTTATGCGCAGTGGATTGAAAACGCCGTGTACGGCACCTTTGATCATCAATGTCTGATCTTACGCATGCCATCCGGCGATATTCGTGGCTATGTCTCTTTACGTGAGCTCAATGCGACAGACGTGCGTATTGGCCTGCTGGCAGGACGCGGTGCAGGTGCAGAGCTGATGCAAACGGCGCTAAACTGGGCGTATGCTCGCGGTAAAACAACATTGCGGGTGGCGACCCAGATGGGCAACACCGCCGCGCTTAAACGATACATAAAAAGTGGTGCAAATGTAGAAAGCACCGCGTACTGGTTATACAGGTGATCACATGATTCCATTTAACGCACCGCCGGTGGTGGGAACCGAACTCGATTATATGCAGTCGGCAATGGGTAGCGGCAAACTGTGTGGCGATGGTGGTTTTACCCGTCGCTGCCAGCAGTGGCTGGAGCAACGTTTTGGCAGCGCCAAAGCGCTGTTGACGCCGTCCTGCACCGCTTCTCTGGAGATGGCGGCGCTGTTGTTGGATATCCAGCCTGGCGATGAAGTGATCATGCCGAGTTATACCTTTGTCTCCACCGCCAACGCCTTCGTGCTGCGTGGAGCGAAAATCGTTTTTGTGGATGTTCGCCCGGACACTATGAACATCGACGAAACGCTGATTGAAGCGGCGATCACCGACAAAACGCGCGTTATCGTGCCGGTGCATTACGCGGGCGTGGCCTGTGAAATGGACACCATTATGGCGTTGGCGAAAAAATATAACCTGTTTGTGGTGGAAGATGCCGCTCAGGGGGTGATGTCCACTTACAAAGGGCGTGCGCTGGGAACCATTGGTCATATTGGCTGCTTTAGCTTCCATGAAACCAAAAACTACACCGCGGGTGGTGAAGGCGGCGCTACGTTGATTAATGATAAAAAATTGATTGAGCGCGCCGAGATCATCCGTGAAAAAGGCACTAATCGTAGCCAGTTCTTCCGTGGTCAGGTGGATAAATACACCTGGCGCGATATCGGCTCCAGCTATTTGATGTCCGATCTGCAAGCCGCATATCTGTGGGCGCAACTGGAAGCAGCGGATCGTATCAACCAGCAGCGTCTGGCGCTGTGGCAAAACTATTACGATGCACTGGCACCACTGGCGAAAACCGGGCGTATCGAACTACCGTCGATTCCGGATAGCTGCGTGCAGAACGCGCATATGTTCTACATTAAGCTGCGTGATATTGATGACCGGAATGCGTTGATTAACTTCCTGAAAGAAGCAGAAATCATGGCGGTGTTCCATTACATTCCGCTGCACGCAAGCCCGGCGGGTGAACGGTTTGGTGAGTTCCACGGTGAAGATCGCTACACCACCAAAGAGAGCGAGCGCTTACTGCGTCTGCCGCTGTTCTACAATCTGTCGCCCGTCAATCAACGCACGGTAATTGCGACCTTGCTGAACTACTTCTCCTGATATGTCGCTGGCGAAAGCGTCCTTATGGACGGCGGCCAGTACGCTGGTCAAGATTGGTGCCGGGTTACTGGTCGGTAAGCTGCTGGCGGTATCATTTGGTCCGGCAGGGCTGGGGCTGGCGGCTAACTACCGTCAGTTGATTACCGTACTCGGCGTGCTTGCCGGGGCGGGCATTTTTAACGGCGTAACCAAATACGTTGCCCAGTATCATGATAATCCGCAGCAGCTACGTCGTGTGGTGGGTACATCATCAGCGATGGTGCTTGGTTTCTCCACGCTGATGGCGCTGATTTTTGTGCTGGCAGCCGCTCCGATCAGCCAGGGATTGTTCGGGAATACTGACTACCAGGGGCTGGTACGTTTAGTGGCGCTGGTGCAAATGGGTATCGCCTGGGGCAACCTGTTGCTGGCGCTGATGAAAGGCTTTCGCGATGCCGCGGGTAATGCGTTATCGCTGATTGTTGGCAGCCTGATTGGTGTTATCGCTTACTACGTCAGTTACCGTTTTGGTGGCTATGAAGGCGCGTTGCTTGGGCTGGCGCTGATTCCTGCGTTGGTGGTAATTCCGGCTGCCATCATGTTGATCAAACGTGGCGCTATCCCGTTAAGCTATCTGAAACCCAGTTGGGATAGCGGTCTGGCGGGGCAGTTGAGTAAGTTCACGTTAATGGCGTTGATTACTTCGGTGACCTTGCCCGTTGCTTACATCATGATGCGTAAGTTGCTGGCGGCGCAGTATAGCTGGGATGAGGTGGGGATCTGGCAAGGCGTAAGTAGTATTTCCGACGCCTACCTGCAATTCATTACCGCCTCTTTTAGCGTGTATTTACTGCCCACTCTGTCGCGGCTAACGGAAAAGCGCGATATCACCCGCGAAGTGGTGAAGTCGCTGAAATTCGTTCTACCGGCGGTGGCAGCGGCGAGTTTTACAGTCTGGTTGCTGCGTGACTTTGCCATCTGGCTACTTTTATCGAACAAATTTACCGCCATGCGCGATCTCTTTGCCTGGCAGTTGGTTGGCGATGTGTTAAAAGTGGGCGCTTATGTCTTTGGTTATCTGGTGATCGCCAAAGCGTCGCTCCGGTTTTATATTCTGGCGGAAGTCAGTCAGTTCACGTTGTTGATGGTATTTGCCCACTGGTTGATCCCCGCGCATGGCGCGCTGGGCGCGGCGCAGGCATATATGGCAACCTATATCGTCTATTTTTCTCTTTGTTGTGGCGTGTTTTTACTCTGGCGTAGGCGGGCATGACTGTACTGATTCACGTTTTGGGATCGGATATCCCTCACCATAACCAAACCGTTTTGCGGTTTTTCAACGACGCGCTGGCTGCGACAAGCGAGCACGCGCGCGAGTTTATGGTTGCAGGCAAGGACGACGGCTTAAGTGATAGCTGTCCGGCGCTCACTATCCGCTTTTTTGCAGACAAAAAATCACTGGCTGAAGCGGTTATCGCGAAAGCGAAAGCTAACCGTCAACAGCGGTTTTTCTTCCATGGCCAGTTCAATCCAAAACTATGGCTGGCGCTGCTTAGCGGCGGAATCAAGCCCAGCCAGTTTTACTGGCATATATGGGGCGCTGATTTGTATGAACTTTCCAGTGGCTTGAGATATAAGCTCTTTTATCCGCTGCGCCGCCTGGCACAAAAGCGGGTGGGCAGTGTATTTGCCACTCGGGGAGACTTGAGCTTTTTTGCCAGAACGCATCCAAAGGTGCGAGGCGAACTGATTTACTTCCCAACCCGGATGGATCCTTCTCTCAATACGATGGCTAACGATCGGCAACGTGAAGGGAAAATGACTATTCTGGTGGGGAACTCCGGCGATCGCAGTAATGAACACATCGCTGCCTTACGCGCTGTGCATCGGCAGTTTGGCGATACGGTGAAAGTGGTGGTGCCGATGGGATATCCGGCCAACAACGATGCGTATATCAACGAGGTTCGTCAGGCGGGGCTGGAATTATTCAGCGAAGAAAATCTGCAAATTCTGAGCGAAAAAATGGATTTTGACGCTTATCTGGCACTACTTCGCCAGTGCGATCTCGGCTACTTTATTTTTGCCCGTCAGCAAGGTATCGGTACGCTGTGCTTGTTGATTCAGGCTGGTATTCCCTGCGTACTTAATCGGGAAAACCCGTTCTGGCAGGATATGACGGAGCAACATTTGCCGGTGCTGTTTACCACTGACGATCTCAATGAGGATATTGTGCGTGAAGCGCAGCGCCAGTTGGCGTCGGTAGATAAAAACCACATTGCCTTCTTTAGTCCAAACTATCTGCAAGGCTGGCATCGGGCGCTGGCAATTGCCGCTGGGGAGGTCGCATGAGCCTGCTGCAATTCAGCGGCCTGTTTGTTGTCTGGCTGCTCTGTACGCTGTTTATCGCCACGCTGACCTGGTTTGAGTTTCGCCGCGTGCGGTTTAACTTCAATATCTTCTTTTCATTGCTTTTTTTGCTGACGTTTTTCTTCGGATTTCCGCTGACCAGCGTACTGGTATTCCGCTTTGATGTTGGTGTCGCGCCGCCAGAAATCTTGTTGCAGGCGTTGCTTTCTGCGGGCTGCTTTTACGCGGTTTATTACGTCACCTACAAAACCCGCTTACGCAAAAGTGTTGCCGATGCACCGCGCCGTCCAGTGTTTACCATGAATCGCGTGGAAACCAATCTTACCTGGTTTCTCCTGATGGGCATCGCGTTGGTCAGTGTCGGCATCTTCTTCATGCACAACGGCTTTTTGTTGTTCCGACTTAACTCCTACAGTCAGATCTTTTCCAGTGAAGTCTCCGGCGTGGCGTTAAAGCGCTTCTTTTACTTTTTTATCCCGGCGATGCTGGTGGTCTATTTTCTGCGCCAGGACAGCAAAGCGTGGCTGTTTTTCCTCGTCAGTACCGTTGCCTTTGGATTGCTGACCTACATGATTGTCGGTGGCACTCGCGCCAATATCATTATCGCGTTCGCTATCTTCCTGTTTATCGGCATTATTCGCGGTTGGATTTCACTGTGGATGCTGGCAGCGGCAGGCGTGCTGGGGATTGTCGGTATGTTCTGGCTGGCGCTAAAACGCTACGGAATGAACGTGAGCGGTGATGAAGCTTTCTACACGTTTCTCTATCTCACCCGCGACACTTTCTCGCCGTGGGAGAATCTGGCGTTGCTATTGCAGAACTACGACAACATCGACTTCCAGGGGCTGGCACCGATTGTCCGTGATTTCTATGTCTTTATTCCTTCCTGGCTGTGGCCGGGTCGGCCCAGTATGGTGCTGAACTCCGCCAACTATTTCACCTGGGAAGTGCTGAATAATCACTCCGGGCTGGCTATCTCACCTACGCTTATCGGCTCACTGGTGGTGATGGGCGGTGTGTTGTTTATTCCGCTTGGGGCGATTGTGGTTGGCCTGATTATAAAATGGTTCGACTGGCTGTATGAGCTGGGCAACCGCGAAACCAATCGCTATAAGGCAGCGATTTTGCACAGTTTCTGCTTTGGGGCGATCTTCAATATGATCGTGCTGGCGCGAGAAGGACTGGATTCATTTGTCTCGCGGGTGGTCTTTTTTATCGTGGTCTTCGGTGCAAGCCTGATGATTGCAAAACTACTGTACTGGCTTTTTGATAGCGCCGGACTCATTCATAAACGAATAAAATCATCGCTCCGGACGCAGATTGAAGGATAACAATGAATAACAACACCACAGCACCGACCTATACGCTGCGTGGCTTACAGTTGATCGGTTGGCGTGATATGCAGCATGCCCTCGATTATCTGTTCGCTGATGGGCAGCTTAAGCAGGGAACGCTGGTTGCCATTAATGCCGAAAAAATGCTGACCATTGAAGATAACGCCGAGGTCAGGGCGTTAATTAACGCTGCCGAATTTAAATATGCCGATGGCATTAGCGTCGTGCGTTCGGTACGTAAAAAATATCCTCAGTCACAGGTTTCCCGCGTAGCTGGAGCCGATCTCTGGGAAGAGCTGATGGCTCGCGCAGGAAAAGAAGGGACGCCCGTTTTTCTTGTTGGCGGCAAACCTGAAGTACTGGCGCAGACCGAAACTAAACTGCGCGGCCAGTGGAATGTGAATATCGTTGGCAGCCAGGATGGTTATTTCAAACCCGAGCAGCGTCAGGCGCTGTTTGAGCGTATCCATGCCAGTGGCGCGCAAATCGTCACTGTCGCAATGGGATCGCCAAAACAGGAAATCTTCATGCGCGACTGCCGTCAGGTGCATCCTGATGCGCTTTATATGGGCATTGGCGGAACGTACGATGTTTTTACTGGCCATGTGAAACGCGCGCCGAAAATCTGGCAAAAACTGGGGTTGGAGTGGCTCTATCGCCTGCTTTCGCAGCCGAGTCGCATTAAGCGTCAGCTCCGTTTACTGCGCTATTTACGCTGGCATTACACCGGCAACCTCTGATTTTCCCTCTCTTGCTGGCGGCATAAGTGTTCACAATGTCGCCTGTTCTTCACCTTTCTGCTGTTTTATTACACAAAGCATTCAAATTTTTAATGCTTCATTTGCCATTTCTCCTGAATTACGAAAACATTCGCAACACTCGATGTACCCATAACGATAACCGGTAACACCGGAAAAACATGCAAACACAACACGAGGATTTATGGCAGATAATAAACCAGAGCTACAGCGTGGGCTGGAAGCTCGACATATCGAACTCATCGCCCTGGGGGGCACCATTGGCGTTGGTCTGTTTATGGGGGCCGCCAGCACCCTAAAATGGGCTGGGCCATCTGTATTGTTGGCCTATATCATCGCCGGGCTGTTCGTCTTTTTCATCATGCGCTCAATGGGCGAAATGTTATTCCTTGAGCCGGTTACCGGTTCGTTCGCCGTCTACGCACATCGTTATATGAGCCCGTTTTTTGGCTATCTCACTGCCTGGTCTTACTGGTTCATGTGGATGGCGGTGGGGATCTCGGAAATCACTGCCATTGGCGTCTACGTCCAGTTCTGGTTCCCGGAGATGGCACAGTGGATACCTGCATTGATCGCGGTGGCGCTGGTGGCGCTGGCGAATCTGGCGGCGGTCAGACTGTATGGTGAAATCGAGTTTTGGTTCGCGATGATCAAAGTCACCACGATCATCGTTATGATAGTCATTGGCCTGGGCGTGATTTTCTTTGGCTTTGGCAATGGCGGGCAGTCGATTGGTTTTGGCAATCTCACTGAGCATGGCGGTTTCTTTGCGGGTGGCTGGAAAGGGTTCCTGACGGCGCTGTGTATCGTGGTGGCGTCCTACCAGGGTGTGGAGCTGATTGGCATTACTGCCGGTGAAGCGAAAAATCCGCAGGTGACGTTGCGCAGTGCGGTAGGCAAAGTGCTGTGGCGAATCCTTATTTTCTACGTAGGCGCGATCTTCGTTATCGTCACCATCTTCCCGTGGAATGAAATTGGCAGCAATGGCAGCCCGTTTGTACTGACTTTCGCCAAAATTGGCATTACCGCAGCCGCGGGTATTATCAACTTTGTGGTACTGACGGCGGCGCTTTCTGGCTGTAACAGCGGTATGTACAGTTGCGGACGTATGCTTTATGCACTGGCGAAAAACCGTCAGTTACCGGCGGCGATGGCAAAAGTTTCTCGTCACGGCGTGCCGGTTGCGGGAGTAGCGGTATCCATTGCCATCCTGTTAATTGGCTCGTGCCTGAACTACATCATTCCCAATCCGCAGCGTGTGTTTGTTTACGTCTACAGCGCCAGCGTGCTGCCGGGGATGGTGCCGTGGTTTGTGATCCTGATAAGCCAACTGCGTTTTCGTCGTGCGCACAAAGCGGCGATTGCCAGCCATCCGTTCCGCTCCATTCTGTTCCCGTGGGCAAATTATGTGACAATGGCGTTCCTTATTTGCGTTTTGATCGGCATGTACTTTAATGAAGATACTCGTATGTCGCTGTTTGTCGGCATCATCTTCATGCTGGCGGTGACGGCGATTTACAAAGTTTTTGGGCTTAATCGCCACGGTAAAGCGCATAAACTGGAGGAATAAGCAGCAAAATGCGCAAAGCGTAACCAAACGCGCATTTTATTTAAAAAGGGACTAGACAGAGGGGTGGGAAGTCCGTATTATCCACCCCCGCAACGGCGCTAAGCGCCCGTAGCTCAGCTGGATAGAGCGCTGCCCTCCGGAGGCAGAGGTCTCAGGTTCGAATCCTGTCGGGCGCGCCATTTAGTCCCGGCGCTTGAGCTGCGGTGGTAGTAATACCGCGTAACAAGATTTGTAGTGGTGGCTATAGCTCAGTTGGTAGAGCCCTGGATTGTGATTCCAGTTGTCGTGGGTTCGAATCCCATTAGCCACCCCATTATTAGAAGTTGTGAAAATGCGAAGGTGGCGGAATTGGTAGACGCGCTAGCTTCAGGTGTTAGTGTCCTTACGGACGTGGGGGTTCAAGTCCCCCCCCTCGCACCACGACTTTAAAGAATTGAACTAAAAATTCAAAAAGCAGTATTTCGGCGAGTAGCGCAGCTTGGTAGCGCAACTGGTTTGGGACCAGTGGGTCGGAGGTTCGAATCCTCTCTCGCCGACCAATTTTGAACCCCGCTTCGGCGGGGTTTTTTGTTTTCTGTGTATTCCATCACTCTCCCTTCGCAATAAACGCCCGTAGTAACTCATTGCCACACGGTATGATTTCGCCCTTAACTTATTGAAGGACGATTTCAGGCAAGGAGCGACTATGCTGCAACAGGTTCCAACGCGTGCTTTTCATGTGATGGCGAAACCGAGCGGTTCCGATTGTAATCTGAACTGTGACTACTGTTTTTATCTCGAAAAACACTCTCTCTACCGCGAACATCCTGTCACACATATGGACGATGACACGCTGGAAGCGTATGTCCGCCACTATATCGCTGCCAGTGAACCACAAAACGAAGTTGCTTTTACCTGGCAAGGCGGAGAGCCAACGCTGCCGGGGTTGGAATTTTACCGCCGCGCTGTGGCACTACAGGCAAAATATGGTGCAGGCAGGCGGGTAAGTAACAGCTTCCAGACTAACGGCGTGCTGCTGGATGACGAATGGTGTGCGTTTCTGGCAGAAAATCATTTTCTGGTTGGCTTATCGCTGGACGGCCCGGCAGAGATCCATAATCAATACCGCGTTACCAAAGGCGGCAGACCAACGCATAAACTGGTGATGCGCGCGCTTAAACTACTGCAAAAATATCACGTTGATTATAATGTTCTGGCGTGCGTCAATCGCACCAGCGTGCTGCAACCGTTGCAGGTCTATGGCTTTTTGCGTGATGCGGGCGTTGAGTTCATCCAGTTTATTCCGGTGGTGGAACGTCTGGCAGATGAAACAGCAGCCCACGACGGACTGAAATTACGAGCGCCTGGCGATATTCAGGGGGAACTGACGGAATGGTCGGTGCGCCCGCAAGAGTTCGGTGAATTTCTGGTGACGATTTTCGATCACTGGATCAAACGCGACGTCGGTAAGATTTTCGTGATGAATATCGAATGGGCATTTGCCAATTTTGTCGGCGCGCCTGGCGCGGTTTGCCATCATCAGCCAACCTGCGGGCGTTCGGTGATTGTTGAGCACAACGGCGATGTTTACACCTGTGATCACTTTGTCTATCCGCAATATCGACTGGGGAATATGCTTCAGCAGACGATTGCAGAAATGGTAGATTCCCCGCAACAGCAGACGTTTGGTGAAGATAAATTCAAGCAGTTACCGGCGCAGTGCCGCAGTTGCAACGTGTTAAAAGCGTGCTGGGGAGGCTGCCCGAAACATCGCTTTATGCTCGATGCCAGCGGTAAACCGGGGCTGAATTATTTGTGTGCCGGATATCAACGCTATTTCCGCCATTTGCCTCCGTATCTTAAAGCAATGGCTGATTTGCTGGCGCACGGCCGCCCGGCCAGCGACATTATGCAGGCGCATTTGATGGTGGTGAATAAGTAAAAATCGGCGGCCATTTTGTGGCCGCCTGCGGTTGATTGCCGGATGCGATGCTGACGCATCTTATCCGGCCTACAGGACGCTGCAATTTATTGAATTTGCACGATTTCGTAGGCCGGATAAGGCGTTCACGCCGCATCCGGCAAGAGCAGTGCAGCCCGATTTAGCGATAGCGCCGGCTTAGTCAGATTTAATCTGCGCGCGTGGCGGATATTTTTTCAGGATCTCCATATACGCATGCATTTCGGTCTGTAGCGGTACTCCCATCGGAATATGCCGCACGCCGATGGAGTCGCTTTCCTGCGGATCGGTGTACAGGTTAAACACCGACGACCCCGCCGTTTGCATTACTGTGCCGGTGAATCCACCCTGATATCCGCTCTGGGTATAAGCGTAAGGTTGCTGAATCAGTACGTGATACTTGAACTCATCCATACGCACAGCAGAAAGTTTGCCGTTGAGGAAGTAGTGCTCGGCCTTACGGTTAGACTGACCGTTTGTTCCGAGGAAGAAAGAGGTCTGGTCTACGCCATCGATAAAGGTCGTTTTCGGCACTAAATTCGCCACTTTCGCTCCAGGATGCCCTGCCAGATCCAGCGAGGTTGGGAAGAGATCGGCCAGATCGACAATACCGTCGGATTTACGCGGTTGGATCATGCCTTTCCAGTACACGAAGGTGGGTACGCGAACGCCGCCTTCCCAGGTAGAACCTTTCGCGCCACGGAACGGTGTGCGACCGTGCGGTGGCACTTCGGCTTCCGGACCGTTATCGGAGGTAAAGACAATCAGCGTGTTATCAAGCTGACCATTTTTCTCCAGTGCTTTATAGAGATTAGCGAACACATCGTTCATTTCTACCATGCAGTCGCCGTAAGAGGTGCGTGCCGGAGAACTACCGGCATATTTGGCATTCGGGTAGTTATCGAAGTGGCAGCCGCGCGTACCGTAATACAAGAAGAATGGTTTATCGCTCTTCGCCATTTTGTCGAGGAACTTAACGCCATATTCCATCCAGCGTTGATCAAGATCTTCCATATACTTCGGCGTAATATCGGCAATGGCTTGCTGCTCACCGCCGCGCACCGCATGAACGTCATCTTTGCTGAACGGTAATTGCTTGATGTACTCAGAACGGTCCGGACTCAGGGCGACTTCCGGATTGACGTGAACATCGCGCCATTCGGTATACATATCAGACACCGAGTTAAAGCCGCGGAAATCATCAAAGCCGACGTTCTGTGGCTGCGACTCTTTGTTTTCTCCCATATGCCATTTACCGATGGCCTGAGTGACGTAACCTTGATCATGCAATAATTGCGGCAGGGTAGTTAACCCTTGCAGACCACCTGGTTGTCCGTACATCGGCGGCATCAAAATGCCGTGGTGGATAGAATACTGTCCGGTGAGAATCGTCGCGCGGGTTGGTGAAGAACTGGGTTGAGAATACGCGGAGGTTAAAATCAGCCCCTGGCTGGCAACGGCGTCAATATCTGGTGTTGGGTTACCCACCGCCACACCGCCACCATTAAAGCCAACATCCATCCAGCCCACGTCATCCAGCAAGAAAATAACCACATTCGGTTTCTTACCGGTTTTTTTCTCTAATTCTGCCAGCTTCTGCTGAGTTTCTTTATCCTGCGCCGGATGCTGCATTACCGGCATCATATTATCGGCAATGGTGGTTGCCGGTTTAACCAGGTATTGATTTGGGTGATCGTAACCAGCAAATCCTTTGCGTGCGGTGGCGGTTGACGGGGTATCTGCAGCGCTGGCCATTAATGGAAGAGCGGCGGCGACAGCGACAACAAGAAGCTTGGGTGAGAACGAAAATTCCATGCAAAATGCTCCGATTTAATGTCATCAAAATGATGGCGTAGTTAAGCATTGATAATTGAGGTCCCTCTCCCTGACAGGATGATTTCATAAATAATGATGATGAAAATAAATTATCTATTTATCTTAAGAATAAATTGAAATATCAGGAGAGCGTTTTCAATCCTACCCCCCGTGCATGCGATATGTAAGGCGTGTTTATTATATCGCGTTGATTATTGATGCTGTTTTTAGTTTTGTTTGTAATTAATATGCGTGTCATTAATTGCTTATATTTAATCATTCATATCACATATAAAAAAGCATCAGGCTAAGGGAAGGATTTACTCGGTAATTTATTAAATATGAAGAAAAAAGGGTTACAGATTTTTCTCATAACAAGTATTAGGGGATGTTATTACCCCATCCTCTGTGGCATAATAACTGAGTAGATGCTCATTCCATCTCTTATGTTCGCCTTAGTGCCTCATAAACTCAGGAATGACGCAGAGCCGTTTACGGTGCTTATCGTCCACTGACAGATGTCGCTTTTGCCTCATCAGACACCATGGACACAACGTTGAGTGAAGCACCCACTTGTTGTCATACAGACCTGTTTTAACGCCTGCTCCGTAATAAGAGCAGGCGTTTTTTTATCTATTCAGGAAAGGCCCGGAGGCTCTGCGCCTCCAGGTGAGAAAGGATTACTGCGGCGGGTTGTTCTGCAACGTCAACATCAAGCCGTCGCGGCGCATCGCTGCGGCTTCTTCCGGCTTGTGCAGTCTGTCCAGCACGTCGGCAAGCCATGCATAATCATAAGCGTCCGGGCGTTGTTTCAGTGCCGCGCGGAAGGCGAGGGATGCTTCCTGCCATTCGCCATGCTTCATCAGCGACTGACCCAATGTGCTCCATAACAGCGGGCGGTCGCCCACGTTTTTGATCTGTTGGCGCAGCACTTTTTCCAGTTGTTCTGGATTATTGGTTTTCAGGCGTGGGATCGGCAGTAGCAAACGATCGTCATACTGGCGTTTCAGGCCGTCGATGATAATTTGCTGGGCGGTGTCATGATCGTCACACTCAATAAGATGTTCTGCCATTGCCACCTGCAACGCCACCTGATGACGCGTTTTCCGGCTTTGATTTTTCCACCAGTTTCGCAAACCTTCACTACCGTCATCAGCACGAGCCTGATCCATCAGGCCAATCCATGCCTGTTGTTCCAGCATTGCGCGATGTTCTTCATCACCAACGTGAGCTTTTGCCATTGACGGGATGATGTCCAGCAGCGAACTCCACGCACCGGTGCGGATATAAGCTTGTTCCGCCAGACGCAGCACTTCAGGATGGCGTGGCGTGACTTCCAGCAACTTATCTACGCCGTGGCGTGCAGCATGATTTTCATTGCGTGCCAGTTGCAGGCGCACGCGGGCAATTTCTACCGGAATGGTGTCATTGCCTGCAAGTTCTGCTGCGCGTTCCAGATGCTGATTGGCGCGCGCTTCATCGCCGCGTTGTTGTGCGGCTTCAGCTGCCAGCAGGTAGTTCACTACCGGTTGTTCAGCGTGATCGGCATTTTTCGCCATCAGCTTTTCAACCTGCTGGTAATCACCTTCCGCCAGTTTCAGCAGCGCCTGTTCGGTCTGCTTACGTGCGCGGCGGCGTTTACGCCCGACAAACCAACCGCGGGTGTGCGCGCCGGTGCGGAAAATCCGTCGCAGTAGCCACTCGATAGCAAACAGCACCACCATTGCCAGTATAAAAATGATCGCCAGACCCGTGACGCTGGTTTCGATATTGTAGTTGTCGGTTTGAATCAGTACGTAACCCTGATGCCCGGCAATCATCGGACCAACCACGATCCCCGCAATAAGCAGAACAAAGAGTAACAACACTTTTAGCATGGTTATTCTCCTTGCGGCGCGGCTGCCGGAGTATCAGCTTGCGGTGCAGGTGCAGGTGCAGGTGCAGGTGCAGATTTAGCTTCCGTTGCTGGTGCTACAGGCTGTGCCAACAGATTACGCACGCGGGTTTGCATCAGCTTTTCCAGCATTGCCTGGCTTTGCAGGGTTTCCGGGAGATCCATCGAAATATTCTGCTGACTTAGCTGATCCACTTCGTCGAGAAACGCTTTGGTAGTGGCATCGTCAGTGTCGTAATAAGCACGTACCCAGGTAGAGACGTTTTCCAGCGCCTGGCGGTAGGTTTCTTCCTGATGACGCGGTACAGCTTGTGCTGCGACCAGCAGACGGGAACGAATATTTTCGCGCAGGTAGATATCTTGATTCGGCGCTAACAGGGGTACGGCGGTGTCATCACGACGCCGAATCGTAATGAAGTTATCCATAAAGTTCTGCCAGCTCTTTTGCAGATTGATACGCCATTCGCTGATGGAGCTGGAAAGCTCTTCACCATTGGAATCCATTGGTGAACCGTCACTGTCATTGTCGGCCAGACGCAGGTTATCTACCTGATTAGAAAGTTGATTCAACTTGAGGATGATACCGTCATAATCGACCTGTGATACCGCAGAAAGGCTGGCGATGTCATCGGTAATTGCCCGGCGAACGGTAATAAGACTTGGGTCATTCATATCGGCCAGGCTGGCATCTGCGCTTTTCAGTAGCGCAGCGGCGGTGGTGACATCCTGATCGCTCCACAGCTTACGTCCGGCGAGCTTCACCAGAAAATCTGCCTGCGCCAGCAGCCAGGTTTTAGCATCGCTTCCGGAAATGGTGGCGACCTTTTGTTGAACTTCATCCAGTTGTTTTGCTAACGCTTCTTGCTGACGGTTTGCCTGCTCTAACTGCGTAGCCTGTTGTTTGATGATACCTTCCAGTTCTGCTTTTTGGCTCTCCTGGGCTTTTTGTAGCGCAGTGAGCTGGTTAGCGAGGACATCGCTGGTGGCCGTCTGATTGACGGCCTGTTGTTTACCCCAGCCATACAAACCGACACCTGCAGCCAGAGCAATAGCGATAGCCACCGCACTTAAAATCAGAGCAGTACTGTTATTACTCTTTTTTTCTACTGTGACAGATTGTGGCGTGGTGTCCACGGCCTCCCTGGTCTCTTCAACCACGGCGGAGGTTTTTTCTTGTTCCGTCATTATGGCTTCCTGTTATGAGAGTTATTGTAATGCCCGTAAAAGCGCATCGTTGTCAGCGTTATCAGCGACCTGAATGTCTTGCCAACCCAGTTCCCGGGCGAGTTTCGCCAGACGCTCGCTGACGACCAGTAGTCGACAGCGTAGTAACCAGTGCTCACGATACCATCGTGGAATCAGCGACCAGAGCTGTTGCAACATTTCACCGCTGGTAACAACGACCGTTGTCACTTCGCGGGACTGCCAGCGCATCGCTTCTTCTGCACCATCGTAATGAATGGCGCATCGTTGATAACATTCGCAAAAAGTAACTTCAGCCTCGCGTGCCGTCAGGGTTTCCCCAATCAGCTCACGACCGCCGTTGCCACGTAAAATTAGCGCACGTTTTCCCGCAATATTTTGTAATTCAGGTAATTGTAGCAAGACTTCACTGATTTCCCGATCATGCGGATAACGAACTTCATGTCCGCTCACGGTATGCAGCGCCAGCGCCGTGGTACGGCCAATAGCGAAATAAGTGGGTAGGGTGGGCCACTTAAGACCTTGCTGATGTAGCTGTGACTGGGCAAAAGCTACGGCATGTTGCGAAAGGGCAAACAACAGATCGCCTTCGCTCAGCTCCGCCAGCCGGTCGGCAAGTTGTGGCAATTGCCGACCAGGGGAAAATTCAATCAGCGGAAAATGCCAGGCCACCTGCCCCAGTGTGCGCAGACGGCTCACTAACTCTTCTCCAGCGGGAGACGGGCGGGTGACCAGGATACTCATGCCGGAGCGTCTCCGTTATAGACTTCAGCAAGGATTTCACGTGCGCCGTTATTCAATAGCTCTTCTGCCAGCGAAATGCCCATTTGCCCGGCATCTTGCGGCGCACCACGGCGTTCACCGCGAATAATCTGCGAACCGTCCGGTGCGCCGACCAGTGCACGCAGCCAGATTTCGCCATCAATAAGTTCGGCGTAGCTACCAATCGGCACCTGGCAACCGCCTTCAAGACGGGTATTCATGGCGCGTTCGGCGGTGACGCGCAGTGCAGTTTCGTGGTGATTGAGCGCGGCAAGAAGCTCGCGGGTGCGCGTATCATCAAGGCGGCATTCAATGCCCACCGCACCTTGTCCTACAGCCGGAAGAGAAACTTCTGGCGGCAGCGCGGCGCGAATGCGTGACTCCAGCCCTAAACGTTTTAAGCCAGCCACGGCAAGAATAATGGCATCGTATTCGCCATTATCCAGTTTACTCAGACGAGTACCGACATTGCCGCGCAGAGAACGGATAATGAGATCCGGACGGCGTTCAGCCAGTTGGCACTGACGGCGTAAGCTGGAAGTTCCGACGATGCTGCCCGCAGGTAACGCATCCAGACTGTCATAGTTATTGGAGACAAAGGCATCGCGAGGATCTTCACGCTCGCAAATGGTGACCAGCCCAAGACCTTGCGGAAATTCAACCGGCACATCTTTCATTGAATGTACGGCGATATCGGCACGGTTTTCCAGGAGCGCGACTTCCAGCTCTTTCACAAATAAGCCTTTCCCGCCTACCTTCGCCAGCGGCGTATCAAGAATCACATCGCCGCGCGTCACCATCGGCACCAGTTCAACCACCAGCCCTGGATGGCTCGCCATCAACTTGTCTTTGACATAATGTGCCTGCCAGAGTGCAAGTGGGCTTTGGCGTGTGGCAATTCTTAAAACATTGTCTAACATGCTTGTTACCGTCATTATCATCCATGGTCCATCCTAACATCCTTGCCGGAGCGATGTCAGTGTTGTGGTGAAACGTAGATGCCTGAGCAAAACGTAAAATATAGCCAGGCGGTGGATCCTGACAGGCGCTTCAAGCCGTCGTAATAAGGAATTTACAGAGAATAAACAGTGCTACACTTGTATGTAGCGCATCTTTCTTTACGGTCAACCAGCAAGGTGTTAAATTGATCACGTTTTAGACCATTTTTTCGTCGTGAAACTAAAAAAACCAGGCGCGGAAAGTGGTACGGTTACCTTTGACATACGAAATATCCCGAATGCCGCGTGTTTCCGTTGATGTTGCCGGAATCACAGACATGACGGGTAGCAAATCAGGCGATACGTCTTGTACCTCTATATTGAGACTCTGAAACAGAGACTGGATGCCATAAATCAATTGCGCGTGGATCGCGCGCTTGCTGCTATGGGGCCTGCATTCCAACAGGTCTACAGTCTGCTGCCGACATTGTTGCACTATCACCATCCGCTAATGCCGGGTTACCTTGATGGTAACGTTCCCAAGGGCATTTGCCTTTATACGCCTGATGAAACCCAACGCCACTACCTGAACGAACTGGAACTGTATCGTGGAATGTCAGTACAGGACCCGCCAAAAGGCGAGCTTCCAATTACTGGCGTATACACAATGGGCAGCACCTCGTCCATAGGGCAAAGTTGTTCCTCTGATCTGGATATCTGGGTCTGCCATCAATCGTGGCTGGATAGCGAAGAGCGTCAGTTACTGCAACGTAAATGCAGCTTGCTGGAAAGCTGGGCCGCCTCATTGGGGGTGGAAGTTAGCTTCTTCCTGATTGATGAAAACCGTTTCCGCCACAACGAAAGTGGCAGTCTGGGGGGCGAAGATTGTGGCTCCACCCAGCATATACTGCTACTTGATGAATTTTACCGTACCGCCGTGCGTCTCGCCGGTAAGCGTATTCTGTGGAATATGGTGCCGTGCGACGAAGAAGAGCATTACGATGATTATGTAATGACGCTTTACGCGCAGGGCGTACTGACGCCAAATGAATGGCTGGATCTCGGTGGTTTAAGCTCGCTTTCTGCTGAAGAGTACTTCGGTGCCAGCCTTTGGCAGCTCTACAAAAGTATCGACTCCCCGTACAAAGCGGTGCTGAAAACACTGCTGCTGGAAGCCTATTCCTGGGAATACCCTAATCCACGCCTGCTGGCGAAAGATATCAAACAGCGTTTGCACGACGGCGAGATAGTGTCATTTGGCCTCGATCCGTACTGCATGATGCTGGAGCGCGTTACCGAATATTTGACGGCGATTGAAGATTTCACCCGTCTGGATTTGGTGCGCCGCTGCTTTTATTTAAAAGTGTGCGAAAAATTAAGCCGCGAACGCGCCTGCGTGGGTTGGCGTCGTGAAGTGTTAAGCCAACTGGTGAAAGAGTGGAGTTGGGACGAATCTCGCCTGACGATGCTGGATAACCGTGCTAACTGGAAGATTGATCAGGTGCGTGAAGCGCACAACGAACTGCTCGATGCGATGATGCAGAGTTACCGTAATCTGATCCGCTTTGCGCGTCGCAATAACCTTAGCGTTTCTGCCAGCCCGCAGGATATCGGTGTGCTGACGCGTAAACTGTACGCTGCGTTTGAAGCATTACCGGGGAAAGTGACGCTGGTAAACCCGCAGATTTCACCGGATCTTTCCGAGCCAAATCTGACCTTTATTTATGTACCGCCGGGGCGTGCTAATCGCTCTGGCTGGTATCTGTATAACCGTGCGCCGACAATTGAGTCGATCATCAGCCATCAACCGCTGGAATATAACCGTTACCTGAACAAATTGGTGGCGTGGGCATGGTTTAACGGACTGCTGACCTCGCGCACCCGTTTGTACATTAAAGGCAACGGCATTGTCGATCTGCCTAAGCTGCAAGAGATGGTGGCTGATGTGTCGCACCATTTCCCGTTGCGCTTACCTGCGCCGACACCGAAAGCGCTCTACAGTCCTTGTGAGATCCGCCATCTGGCGATTATCGTCAACCTGGAATATGACCCGACGACAGCGTTTCGTAATCAGGTAGTACATTTCGATTTCCGTAAGCTGGACGTCTTCAGCTTTGGCGAAGAGCAAAAATGTCTGGTGGGTAGTGTTGACCTGCTGTATCGCAACTCATGGAATGAAGTGCGCACGCTGCATTTCAACGGCGAACAGTCGATGATTGAAGCCCTGAAAACCATCCTCGGCAAAATGCATCAGGACGCTGCACCCCCTGATAGCGTGGAAGTGTTCTGTTATAGCCAGCATTTGCGCGGATTAATCCGTACTCGCGTGCAGCAACTGGTTTCTGAGTGCATTGAACTGCGTCTTTCCAGCACCCGCCAGGAAACCGGGCGCTTTAAAGCGTTGCGCGTTTCTGGCCAGACCTGGGGTTTGTTCTTCGAACGCCTGAATGTATCGGTACAGAAACTGGAAAATGCCATCGAGTTTTATGGCGCGATCTCGCATAACAAACTGCATGGTTTGTCAGTGCAGGTTGAGACTAATCACGTTAAATTACCGGCGGTGGTGGACGGCTTCGCCAGCGAAGGGATCATCCAGTTCTTCTTCGAAGAAACACACGATGAGAACGGCTTTAATATCTACATTCTCGACGAAAGTAACCGCGTTGAGGTGTATCACCACTGCGAGGGCAGCAAAGAGGAGTTGGTGCGTGATGTCAGTCGCTTCTACTCGTCATCGCACGATCGTTTCACTTACGGCTCCAGTTTCATCAACTTTAACCTGCCGCAGTTTTACCAGATTGTGAAGGTCGATGGTCGCGAACAGGTCATTCCGTTCCGTACCAAATCTATCGGTAACATGCCGTCTGCCAATCAGGACAACGACACGCCGCTGTTACAGCAATATTTTTCGTGATGGATGTGCCGGAAAGCGAGGCTTATCCGGCATGCCATCTTAATGGAAGCTTACCGCCTCTCCCGCCTGCTGCGTTGCAGCCTGCTCCAGCAAATCCCAGAAGGTTTCGCCGCTACGATCGCAAACCCACTCGTCGCCTTTCAGGTCAAAATGGTAGCCGCCCTGTTTGGTCGCAAGCCACACCTGGTGCAGCGGTTCCTGACGGTTGATAATGATTTTGCTGCCGTTTTCAAAGGTAATGGTCAGCACGCCGCCGTTGATTTCGCAGTCGATATCGCTGTCACCATCCCAGTCGTCCAGACGCTCTTCAATGGTCAGCCACAGTTGGTCAGCCAGGCGATGAAATTCACTGTCGTTCATTGTTGTATCCTGTTTTTAAGTGATGGCGGCAGTATAGCGGCATGGTGTCAGGGCTTCAAAGTTTGCCCAATGTCTGGTGTTTTGCGACACTCTTTCTCTGTCTTCAAGATGATGATGTCATCATTGGATGAAAACATGTTCTGATTCAAATTACGTGTCTTTGCCGGACAGGGCGATGCGGTTCGATAAAGTTGGTTGCCGTTCCAGGTATAAACATAGCGATTGTCATAAGCGAAGCGTTCGGTGGTCTTCAATGATCCATCAATGGCAAAAATTTGAATATCGTCGCGTAAACGGGAAGAGCGCATAAAGTAGCCATGGTCTTCCCCGGCGTTAATTCGTTGGTTCAGGAAAGGTGCAGAAGAATCGAGCGTTAGAATTTCCAGTGTGTCCTCACCGAAAGGCGATAATTTCGCAACGTACAGATTATTTTTGTACTGCGCGATACGCTTGGTGATTGGATGAAATTCTTTTGGGTCAATATCGGGGAGTTTTTCCCATTGACTCCATTGCTGGTCTGTAGAGCGAAGCTTACGCCAGAGAATACCGGTTTCGTTGATGAGAAAAGAGCTTTCGCCATTGGAATATTGCGCAAGGTTAACGGATGAGTTATAGGAAATTCCCGTTGGAATAAACACGCCGTTCTCAAGAAGTCTGCCGTCAAGATTACCACTGCGGTAGTTTGCCCAATAGCCATATCCTGAATCTTCGGTTTTCCATTTCACCCGCACGGCTTTGGTATTGGGCGTTGGGTAGCGCCAGAGCTGTGAGCCATCGAATGTGTAAATATAACGATCGTCGTGCGCGTACCATTTCTTGTAATGGGGGCTATCGCCAAGGTGAGCCTCACGTTCATCGGGAACACGATAATCCATCAGGATAAGCGGCCCGGAAGACTCGAATACCTGGAGTCCATCTTCTTCTTCACCATCAATTTGTAATTTGGTCAGTAAATAGCCGTGGGTTCTCCCTGCGTTAAAGCGTTTATCTATCACCAAATTAGGGTTATCCAGCGTGACGATATCCAGCCTGTTTTCACCAAATTCCGTTTTTTTGATGACGTACAGCTTGTCCTGATATTGCGCGACGGTTTTACTAAGAGGGTGAAATTGTTCTGGATCGAGACCGGGTAGTATTTCTTGCTGGCATTTTGGCCCTTTACGCCATGAAACGTTGTGTTCCTGTAAATTGAACGCTGCACAGTTCTTTGCCATATCTTTATCCAGATTACCCTGATTCAGTACATTACGCTGCAGCCCGTTTTTATCACGCCAGGTCAAGAGTGAGCCGGGCATCCAGCGCACGACGGAAAAGGTGTCCGGGTCGGCATCAAGCTGTTCACCATTGATTATAATTTTCGTGTGTGTACGGGCCAGCGTATCCCAGGGGCCGAACGGCACAGCAACGCAGGGGTTAAAAGCGGTGGAAAACTTTCCTCGCTGATCCCAGGTCTTTTGCGCCAGTACGCGGAAACTATCGGGATCTGCAAGGCGATGCCCATCGACATATAAGAAATTAGCGTCACGTAATATCAGCCCCAGAAAGTCAGGTTTCCAGGGGAAACGGAATTTCACCTGATGCAGCGTTTTAATATCTAAACTATTTTCTCCGCCATTGTCATCGGTGCGCTTGCCTTCGAAATAGAGACTGTTTTTATCTGCGGCAAAATCTCCCCATGCCTTGAATGAGGCGACATCAACGGGTGGTTTGTCTGGAGGGGTTTGCACAACTTTACCCGCGTAGAGGATATAGCGGCCATCGCTATGCCAGGCGTAATGAGGATACCAGGCCTGTGCGCCCTCATAGAGGTAGTCAGTTGTTAGATCAGTCAGAGGTGGTTCTTTATTCCATTCGTCTTGTGTTGTTGGGTTTATTAATAAATTGGGTAAACGACGTAATCTTTTGTAATTTACGCCAGGAAGAGAAAGATTTGTTTCTTCATAAGGGCGCAAGTACACCACGCCTTTTTCCTGTTGCTGGTAAATATTATGTTCAGGCTCATCAAGCCGACATCCCCATGCTGACGATAAGAACAGCGAACAAGACAACAAACAAACCACATTGCGATAGTGCATAAAGCCATCCTGGCGCGAGGTGTCGATCACGAAACCACCAGCAAAACATAAATCCCTGCGTGTAAGCGTTATACTCGCAGCAATTCCTCACTTTTCAGACTTCATAAAGAGTCGCTAAACGCTTGCTTTTACGTCTTCTCCTGCGATGATAGAAAGCAGAAAGCGATGAACTTTACAGGCAATCCATAATGAAAAACGTGTTTAAGGCACTCACTGTATTACTGACTCTTTTCAGCCTGACGGGCTGCGGTCTGAAAGGTCCGCTCTATTTCCCGCCCGCAGATAAAAACGCGCCACCGCCGACCAAACCGGTAGATACGCAAACGCAATCCACGTTGCCGGATAAAAACGACCGCGCCACTGGCGATGGCCCATCTCAGGTGAATTACTAAAAGTCAGTTTCTGTACCCGCGTGAATGGAGTAGATAATGCAGTTCTCGAAAATGCATGGCCTTGGCAACGATTTTATGGTCGTCGACGCGGTAACGCAGAATGTCTTTTTTTCACCGGATCTGATTCGTCGTCTGGCGGATCGGCACCTGGGTGTGGGTTTTGATCAGCTATTGGTGGTCGAGCCGCCTTACGATCCAGAACTCGATTTCCACTATCGTATTTTTAATGCTGACGGTAGTGAAGTGGCGCAGTGCGGCAACGGCGCACGCTGCTTTGCCCGCTTTGTACGCCTGAAAGGGCTGACCAATAAGCGCGATATTCGCGTTAGCACCGCCAATGGTCGGATGGTGCTGACCGTCACCGATGATGATCTGGTGCGGGTAAA
The DNA here is from genome assembly GCF_000208565.1 of Escherichia sp. TW09308. NCBI lineage: Bacteria > Pseudomonadati > Pseudomonadota > Gammaproteobacteria > Enterobacterales > Enterobacteriaceae > Escherichia > Escherichia sp. TW09308. The sequence goes on from NZ_AEME01000001.1 coordinate 1,649,779, forward strand.
TATGGGCGAACCAAATTTCGAACCTTCCGCCGTGCCGTTTCGCGCCAACAAAGCGGAAAAGACCTATATTATGCGCGCCGCCGAGCAGACAATCTTATGCGGCGTGGTGTCAATGGGTAATCCACACTGCGTGATTCAGGTCGATGATGTCGATACTGCGGCGGTAGAAACACTAGGCCCTGTTCTGGAAAACCACGAACGCTTCCCGGAACGTGCCAATATCGGTTTTATGCAAGTGGTTAAGCGCGAGCATATTCGTTTACGAGTCTATGAACGTGGGGCAGGAGAAACTCAGGCCTGTGGCAGCGGCGCGTGTGCGGCAGTAGCGGTAGGGATTCAGCAAGGTTTGCTGGCCGAAGAAGTACGTGTGGAACTCCCTGGCGGTCGCCTTGATATCGCCTGGAAAGGTCCGGGTCATCCGTTATATATGACGGGTCCGGCAGTACATGTTTACGACGGATTTATTCATCTATGAAGCAACCAGGGGAAGAACTACAGGAAACACTCACGGAGCTTGATGACCGAGCGGTTGTCGATTATCTGATTAAAAATCCTGAGTTTTTTATCCGCAATGCGCACGCAGTAGAGGCAATTCGGGTGCCGCATCCGGTACGTGGCACCGTTTCGCTCGTCGAATGGCATATGGCCCGCGCGCGTAACCATATTCATGTTCTGGAAGAGAATATGGCGCTGTTGATGGAACAGGCTACCGCCAACGAAGGCCTGTTTTACGCTTACTTTATCTGCAGCGCACTCTCACTGCTGCCAGCAGTCTCGACGATATGCTAATGCGCTTTCACCGTTGGGCACGCGATCTCGGTCTGGCGGGCGCGAGTCTGCGTCTGTTCCCGGATCGCTGGCGTTTAGGCGCGCCGTCGAACTATACCTATCTGGCATTGAGTCGTCAGGCTTTTGAACCACTGCGTATTCAGCGTCTGGGGCAGGAACAGCATTATCTGGGGCCGCTTAACGGGCCTGAACTGCTGGTGGTGCTGCCGGAAGCGAAAGCGGTGGGATCAGTAGCGATGTCGATGTTGGGAAGTGATGCTGATTTAGGTGTCGTACTGTTCACCAGCCGGGATGCCAGTCACTATCAACAAGGGCAAGGAACGCAGTTACTCCATGAAATTGCGCTGATGATGCCGGAGCTTCTGGAGCGTTGGATTGAACGCGTATGATCGATTTACATACCGATGTGGAACGCTATCTACGCTATCTGAGCGTGGAGCGTCAACTTAGCCCGATAACTCTGCTTAACTACCGACGCCAGCTTGAGGCGATCATCAATTTTGCCAGTGAAAACGACCTGCAAAGCTGGCAACAATGTGATGTGACGATGGTGCGTAATTTTGCTGTACGCAGTCGTCGTAAAGGGCTGGGAGCAGCAAGCCTCGCATTACGCCTCTCTGCGCTACGTAGCTTTTTTGACTGGCTGGTCAGCCAGAACGAACTCAAAGCCAACCCGGCGAAAGGTGTTTCGGCACCGAAAGCGGCACGCCATCTGCCAAAAAATATCGATGTCGATGATATGAATCGGCTGCTGGATATCGATATCAATGATCCCCTCGCCGTGCGCGACCGGGCAATGCTGGAAGTGATGTACGGTGCAGGTCTGCGTCTTTCCGAACTGGTGGGGCTGGACATCAAACACCTCGACCTGGAGTCCGGTGAAGTATGGGTGATGGGTAAAGGCAGCAAAGAACGTCGTTTGCCGATTGGTCGCAACGCGGTGGCGTGGATTGAGCACTGGCTTGATTTGCGTGACCTGTTTGGTTGCGAAGACGATGCGCTTTTCCTGTCGAAACAGGGGAAACGCATATCCGCGCGTAATGTGCAAAAACGCTTTGCTGAATGGGGCATAAAACAAGGGCTGAATAATCACGTTCACCCGCATAAATTACGTCACTCGTTCGCCACGCATATGCTGGAGTCGAGCGGCGATCTTCGTGGTGTGCAGGAGCTGCTGGGCCATGCCAACCTCTCCACCACGCAAATCTATACTCATCTTGATTTTCAACACCTTGCCTCGGTGTACGATGCGGCGCATCCACGCGCTAAACGGGGGAAATAATGCGTTTTTACCGGCCTTTGGGGCGCATCTCGGCGCTCACTTTTGACCTGGATGATACCCTTTACGATAACCGTCCGGTGATCCAACGTACCGAGCAAGAAGCACTTATCTTTGTGCAAAATTATCATCCGGCGCTGCGTAGCTTCCAGAATGAAGATCTGCAACGTCTGCGCCAGGCGGTACGGGAAGCGGAACCAGAGATTTATCATGATGTGACGCGCTGGCGTTTTCGTTCTATCGAACAAGCCATGCTCGACGCCGGGCTGAGTGCCGAAGAGGCCAGTGCAGGCGCACACGCGGCGATGATCAACTTTGCTAAATGGCGCAGCCGTATTGATGTGCCGCAGCAAACTCACGACACCTTAAAACAACTGGCGAAGAAATGGCCGCTGGTGGCGATCACCAACGGTAACGCCCAGCCTGAATTGTTTGGCCTGGGCGATTACTTTGAGTTCGTGCTGCGTGCTGGCCCGCACGGGCGCTCGAAACCGTTCAGCGATATGTACTTTCTGGCGGCAGAAAAACTCAATGTGCCGATCGGTGAGATCCTGCATGTTGGCGATGATCTCACCACCGACGTTGGTGGGGCAATTCGCAGCGGAATGCAGGCGTGCTGGATCAAACCGGAAAATGGCGATCTGATGCAAACCTGGGACAGCCGTTTACTGCCGCATCTGGAAATTTCCCGGTTGGCATCTCTGACCTCGCTGATATAATCAGCAACTCTGTATATATACCCAGCTTTTTGGCGGAGGGCGTTGCGCTTCTCCGCCCCAACATTTTTACGCGGCGGTGCCAATGGACGTTTCTTACCTGCTCGAAAGCCTTAATGACAAACAGCGCGAAGCGGTGGCCGCGCCACGCAGCAATCTTCTGGTGCTGGCGGGCGCGGGCAGTGGTAAGACGCGCGTTCTGGTGCATCGTATTGCGTGGCTGATGAGCGTGGAAAACTGCTCGCCGTACTCGATTATGGCGGTGACGTTTACCAACAAAGCGGCGGCGGAAATGCGCCATCGCATCGGGCAATTGATGGGCACCAGCCAGGGCGGCATGTGGGTTGGCACCTTCCACGGGCTGGCGCACCGCCTGCTGCGTGCGCACCATATGGACGCTAACCTACCGCAGGATTTCCAGATCCTCGATAGCGAAGACCAACTGCGCCTGCTCAAGCGTTTGATCAAAGCGATGAACCTCGACGAGAAGCAGTGGCCGCCGCGCCAGGCAATGTGGTACATCAACAGCCAGAAAGACGAAGGCCTGCGGCCGCATCATATTCAGAGCTACGGTAACCCGGTAGAGCAAACCTGGCAGAAGGTTTATCAGGCGTATCAGGAAGCGTGTGACCGCGCGGGCCTGGTGGACTTCGCTGAACTGCTGCTGCGCGCCCACGAACTGTGGCTTAACAAGCCGCATATCCTTCAGCACTACCGCGAACGTTTTACCAATATCCTTGTGGACGAATTCCAGGATACCAACAACATTCAGTACGCGTGGATCCGCCTGCTGGCGGGTGATACCGGCAAAGTGATGATCGTCGGTGATGATGACCAGTCAATTTATGGCTGGCGCGGTGCGCAGGTCGAGAATATTCAGCGTTTCCTCAATGATTTCCCTGGTGCCGAAACTATTCGTCTGGAGCAGAACTATCGCTCCACCAGTAACATTCTGAGCGCCGCCAACGCCCTGATTGAAAACAACAATGGACGCTTAGGTAAAAAATTGTGGACCGATGGCGCGGACGGTGAGCCGATTTCCCTTTATTGTGCCTTTAACGAACTCGATGAAGCGCGTTTTGTGGTTAACCGCATCAAAACCTGGCAGGACAATGGCGGGGTGCTCGCTGAGTGCGCCATTCTCTACCGTAGCAACGCCCAGTCGCGTGTGCTGGAAGAGGCCTTATTGCAGGCCAGTATGCCGTACCGTATTTATGGCGGTATGCGCTTCTTCGAACGCCAGGAAATCAAAGATGCGCTCTCGTATCTGCGCCTGATTGCCAACCGTAACGATGACGCGGCATTTGAGCGCGTGGTGAATACGCCAACGCGGGGTATTGGTGATCGGACGCTGGACGTAGTTCGCCAGACATCGCGCGATCGCCAGCTAACTCTCTGGCAGGCGTGTCGTGAACTGTTACAGGAAAAAGCCCTCGCTGGGCGCGCTGCCAGCGCCTTGCAACGGTTTATGGAACTGATTGACGCCTTAGCGCAAGAAACTGCCGATATGCCGCTGCATGTACAGACTGACCGGGTAATTAAAGACTCTGGCCTGCGTACCATGTATGAACAGGAGAAAGGCGAAAAAGGCCAGACGCGTATTGAAAACTTAGAGGAACTGGTGACAGCAACGCGCCAGTTCAGCTACAACGAAGAAGATGAAGATTTAATGCCGCTGCAGGCTTTCCTCTCGCATGCGGCACTGGAAGCGGGTGAAGGGCAGGCGGATACCTGGCAGGATGCGGTGCAGTTGATGACTTTGCACTCAGCGAAAGGGCTGGAGTTCCCGCAGGTATTTATCGTCGGTATGGAAGAGGGAATGTTCCCCAGCCAGATGTCGCTGGATGAAGGTGGGCGTCTGGAAGAAGAACGTCGTCTGGCCTACGTTGGGGTAACCCGTGCGATGCAGAAACTGACGCTGACCTATGCGGAAACTCGCCGTCTGTATGGCAAAGAGGTTTACCATCGCCCGTCGCGCTTTATTGGTGAGCTGCCGGAAGAATGTGTGGAAGAGGTGCGATTACGCGCTACGGTGAGTCGTCCGGTCAGTCATCAGCGTATGGGTACGCCACTGGCTGAGAACGACAGCGGCTACAAACTCGGCCAGCGTGTGCGCCATGCCAAGTTTGGTGAAGGGACTATCGTCAATATGGAAGGCAGCGGCGAGCATAGCCGCCTGCAGGTGGCGTTCCAGGGCCAGGGTATTAAATGGCTGGTGGCGGCTTACGCCCGGCTGGAGACGGTGTAATTTACGATTCCGTTGCCGGATGCGGTGCTGCGCACCTTATCCGGCCTACAAAATCATGCAGATTCAATAAATTGCAACGTCATGTAGGCCGGATAAGGCGTTTACGCCGCATCCGGCATCTGCACCATATTCAGTATCTGACATAAAACTATCGTTCTAACTTTTCCGCTCGACGGAAATCATGGTGACGAAGGGATAACGTTGCCAGGGGATCGTGCCGCCTTTCACATACATATGTGAGATAGTGCCATCAAGATAAAGCAACTGCCCGACATCCAGTTTCGCTTTGGCATAGCAGGCAAAATCATAAAAGTTTGTCGCCTGCTGACTGAGCAAAAATACGGCGTTACCTTGTTTATTAATCCCTACACCGTTACGGATTTTGCGCGACGCGACGTTGGGGTGAATACGCGAATTTATCACGCCATTCTCCAGCAATATCGGCCCCGACTGCACCGCAAACTGAATATCTTTACTGGCTTTAAATGCCTGCAGCGGAACGATAGCGGCTTTATCTCCCGCAACATAAAACACACCGCCAGGACGAATAAAGAAATTACCTTCCCCCGAGGCGAGATTTAACGCTACCTTCTGTTGACCGTTTTCGATGTACAAACCGAGAGGCGCATAACCTTCATCATAAATACCTCCGTTCATCACCATCTGCACTTGCCCCAGGCTGTCAACATCAGCCAGCAGCGCATGAAATGTTCCCCACGCTTCGCCATTAGTTTTTTGCCAGTACATTTTCACCCGTTCTGTCTGGGGATTGACGGTATACGCTTGTACGGTCAGCGTCGGATCGGAGAGCGTGCAGTCATCAGCGGCAACAGCAAACAAGGGGAGTAAGGTGAGAGTGAGAAAAATCCGTTTGAGATTCAAGGTGATCATTCCTTTACCAATGAGTAGTCAATGCGCCATTATAGGTTCTGGATGTGGGATTTTTTTATCCTGTTAATGACCTTGACGAGTACCGAAAAGCGCGAAGTTCAACTATTGTTCTGTGGTGTTCCGTTGCGTGTTGACGGCAAAATTTTGCTGGCGTAACATGCGCGCACGATCACTCTAAGAGGACATTCGCCTTGGACACACCCAGTAGATACTGGCTCACTATCCTGTCATCCAGGATCAACTCCTAAGGCTATCCCCTTTTGCTGATAGCCTTAGCGGTTGTCAGCGACCTCAATTTTTCCCGTCGCGCTGAGTCAGGCTGTTTAATGGTCTGAAACCCAATATGTTTCTGTGTGCCCACCGAACTGTCCGATATTTTAAGCATTGGGAGTCCCGGTCATGCTGAGCGCATTTCAACTGGAAAATAACCGACTGACCCGGCTGGAAGTCGAAGAGTCACAACCCCTTGTCAATGCAGTATGGATTGATCTTGTCGAACCGGATGACGACGAGCGACTGCGCGTACAATCTGAACTTGGCCAGAGCCTGGCAACTCGCCCGGAACTGGAAGACATCGAAGCATCGGCACGTTTCTTTGAAGACGATGACGGCCTGCATATTCACTCCTTCTTCTTCTTTGAAGATGCGGAAGATCACGCCGGTAACTCCACCGTGGCATTTACCATCCGTGATGGCCGCCTGTTTACCCTGCGTGAGCGTGAGTTGCCTGCATTCCGTCTGTATCGTATGCGCGCCCGTAGCCAGTCGATGGTTGACGGTAACGCCTACGAGTTACTGCTGGATTTGTTCGAAACCAAAATTGAACAGTTGGCAGATGAAATTGAAAACATCTACAGCGATCTGGAGCAACTGAGCCGGGTGATTATGGAAGGGCGTCAGGGCGATGAGTACGACGAGGCGCTCTCCACGTTGGCAGAACTGGAAGATATCGGTTGGAAAGTTCGCCTGTGTCTGATGGATACCCAGCGTGCGCTCAACTTCCTGGTGCGCAAAGCGCGCTTACCGGGTGGGCAACTGGAGCAGGCGCGCGAGATCCTGCGAGATATCGAATCCCTGTTGCCACATAACGAGTCTCTGTTCCAGAAGGTGAACTTCCTGATGCAGGCGGCGATGGGCTTTATCAACATCGAGCAGAACCGCATCATCAAGATCTTCTCGGTGGTATCCGTTGTGTTCCTGCCGCCGACGCTGGTCGCTTCCAGCTACGGGATGAACTTCGAGTTTATGCCGGAACTGAAGTGGACTTTCGGCTACCCGGGCGCAATTATCTTTATGATCCTCGCGGGCCTGGCGCCGTATCTGTACTTTAAGCGGAAGAACTGGTTGTAAAAAACGAGAATGGTGGTTTAGCCAGGCTAAGCCACCGGTCATTCAAAGGCTCCAGGTATTTAATCCTTTTACCTCTTTCTCATAGAACCATTTATTCGTGTTAACAGCAACATAGGCTACTACAACAATTCCCAGAATGTTAACGCCAATTAATGCACCGACAAATAGAGATAAAATGCCAAGTAATAGAACTATAATCGCTTTTTTCCATAACCCGAGAACAAATAAATATATCCAAGAAAAGAAGAAAGCAATAAAATTCATTTGAATAGTTAATCGTTGTCTTATTTTTAATTCTTTATATGCTGTTTTATATTCAGGTGTTGCTCCCCAGAATCCAGGAAAACCATGTTTTTCATAAAAATTAAATCGAAATTTCCATTTTTCAGTTAATGAACCATCGTTCATATATTCCTTACTCATAAATACTCCCTTAACTATTGTTTTGATGAATCAGTAGGTGCAAGCATTAGCATACTGAAAGTGGAAAAGTAGCAAATTAAGAAAATCATCGAACCAGTGCCTGAACAGTCAAAATGTTCGGCAATCATTGTGATGAAAGAGACGATATAGACTGCTAATGTACCAAAAATATAAGTTTTTATATACGTGAACCCACTATCACGGAGTCGTTGGCAACTCATGTTGATGACGAGATAATGGAGTAAGAGAGTAGAGGCTATAACAAGAAAATTTGCTTCCACATTTGCAAAGAAGACAATAAGGAAGGTGCAAATTAGGTTTGTCAAAGTAAATGACAATATATAATGGCGTCTTGAAATCCTACCATCAGATGTTGGAATAAATACACGTAACATTAATTTTACATCCTTGTCTTAATCTCCTGCCAGCATGACAATATGCCCACTCTCGTGCAAGAGCAGGCATATTTTTTCAGAATATATTTATTTTTTATTTGGTCGTTCTACGCTGCGTATAAATCGCATCCATTACAAAAATCGCCAGTGCCACCCAAATAAAGGCAAATGTCACCATTTTATCGGCACCCGGTTTTTCACCATAAAACGTTACTGCCAGCAGGAACATTAGCGTCGGGCCAATATACTGGAAAAAGCCCAGAGTGGAGAGACGCAGGCGCGTGGCGGCGGCGGTAAAGCACAACAGCGGAACGGTGGTGACAACTCCAGCAGCGATCAGCAGTAAATTCAGCGACATTGGGTTTTGCCCCATATGGCTGGTAGAACTGTCAGCAATAGCAAACAGATAAATCGCCGCCACGGGCAGCAGCCACATGGTTTCGATTAACATGCCAGTTTGTGCTTCTACCGCTATCTTCTTACGCACCAGACCATAGAAGGCAAAGCTAAATGCCAGACCCAGCGCGATGATTGGCAGCGAACCAAAAGTCCAGAGCTGGACCAGCACACCACACACCGCCAGAATTACCGCCAGCCACTGCATCCGGCGGAACCGCTCACCGAGGAAAATCATTCCCAGCACAATGTTCACCAACGGGTTAATAAAGTAACCGAGACTCGCCTCCAGCATATGGTGATTGTTCACTGCCCAGATAAACAGTAGCCAGTTGCCACCAATCAGCACAGCAGAGACTGCCAGCATAAAGATTTTCTGTGGCGTCTGAATCAGGGTTTTTAAATAGGACCACTGGCGGCTGATGCTCATCAGCACCACCATAAAGAAAAACGACCAGATTACACGATGCGTCAGGATCTCATCAGCAGGTACGTAATAAATCAGCTTGAAGTACGCAGGAGCAATACCCCAAATAAAATAAGCGGCAAGAGCGAGTAATACGCCCTGCCGCGTTTGTTTGGTATCCATTGGAAAAACTCATTTTTAATTGTTAACGGCAGCTTACCTGCTCAGATTGCTGACAAAGTGCGCTTTGCCCATGCTGGATGCGGTGTTAACGCCTTATCTGGCCTACAAAATCATGCAAATTCAATATATTGCATTTCTCTGGTAGGCCTGATAAGCGTAGCGCATCAGGCAATTTGCGTTTGTTATCAGTCTCAGCAGTTTACCTGCTTTTAGATTTTCAACCCACCATATAGGTGGCGGTAGCACTGGCAATATAAAGTTGTTCTTCATTGTGCAGTTCAACGCGGGCGACGGCGACTTTATTACCCGCACGTAACAGGCTGCTGGTGGCTGTAAAACGCTCGCCTCTGCCTGGGCGCAGATAATCGACGCGAAGATCAATGGTTCCCATCCGCGATAACCGCTGGCGCAGTTCATCTTCACTGATGGTTTCGTGGCGGGTTAAGGTACTACCTACACATACCAGGCCAGCGGCGACATCCAGCGCCGACGCAATCACCCCGCCGTGCAAAATGCTTTGTGCCCAGTTACCAACCATCATTGGCTGATTGTTAAAGGCCAGTTGCGCAAATTCTTTCTCGTAACGCTCCAGTTCCATCCCCAATGCCCGATTAAACGGCATGTGATAAACAAACATCTCACCCACTAATTTCAGGGCTTTTTCGGCAGTCAGTACGGCAGACATATCATCCTTACACTTCAGTGGTTAATGAAATGTTGATTTTATGCTTCTTTGTTGTTGGTTTCTACTTTAGGAAGGGATAACTAACGGCAATTGAGTTAAGTATGTAAAATAGCCCGCAGAAAAAATATTCATCTAATCAATAATTCGTTACGGAGAACACGATCGATGCGGACTCTACTGGGCTGCTTGTTGCCGGTGTGTATGCTGCCGATAGTGGCAAATGCGCAAGAGGCAACGGTGAAAGATGTGCATGATGCGCCTGCAGTACGTGGCAGCATTATCGCCAATATGTTGCAGGAGCATGATAATCCTTTCACCCTTTATCCTTATGACACCAACTACATCATCTATACCCAGACCAGCGATCTGAATAAAGAAGCGATTGCCAGCTACGACTGGGCAGAAAACGCGCGTAAGGATGAAGTGAAATTCCAGTTGAGTCTGGCGTTTCCGCTGTGGCGGGGGATTTTGGGGCCAAACTCTGTACTGGGCGCTTCCTACACCCAGAAATCCTGGTGGCAGCTTTCTAATAGCGAAGAGTCATCGCCGTTTCGTGAAACCAACTATGAACCGCAATTGTTCCTCGGTTTTGCTACCGATTACCGTTTTGCAGGCTGGACACTGCGCGATGTGGAGATGGGCTACAACCATGACTCGAACGGTCGTTCTGACCCGACGTCCCGTAGCTGGAACCGCCTTTATACCCGCCTGATGGCAGAAAACGGTAACTGGCTGGTAGAAGTGAAGCCGTGGTATGTGGTGGGTAATACGGACGATAACCCGGATATCACCAAATATATGGGTTACTACCAGCTTAAAATCGGCTATCACCTCGGTGATGCGGTATTGAGCGCGAAAGGGCAGTATAACTGGAACACCGGTTACGGCGGCGCAGAGTTAGGCTTAAGTTACCCAATCACCAAACATGTGCGTCTTTATACTCAGGTCTACAGCGGTTACGGCGAATCACTTATCGACTATAACTTTAACCAGACCCGCGTCGGTGTGGGGGTTATGCTAAACGACCTGTTCTAATGCGAGTTGAGCGGCAGGCAAAACTGGAATCTTACTTCCAACGTTATCCATCCTGGCGCTAAAAGCATTGCAGTTTCTCGCTCAGGCGCTGAAAATAGCGCCTGTTTTTATTTCAGGCAATCGGGGTGAATGTGGCGCAGGCGGAAGTGTTGAATCTGGAGTCCGGAGCTAAACAGGTTTTACAAGAAACCTTTGGCTACCAACAGTTTCGCCCAGGCCAGGAAGAAATTATCGACACCGTACTTTCCGGTCGCGATTGCCTCGTCGTTATGCCAACCGGCGGCGGCAAATCTCTGTGTTATCAAATTCCTGCGTTGTTATTGAACGGCCTGACCGTTGTTGTTTCACCACTGATTTCGTTGATGAAAGACCAGGTGGATCAACTGCAAGCCAACGGTGTGGCGGCGGCGTGCCTTAACTCAACGCAAACCCGCGAGCAGCAGCTTGAAGTGATGACTGGCTGCCGTACCGGGCAAATTCGCCTGCTGTATATCGCACCAGAACGCCTGATGCTGGATAACTTCCTTGAGCATCTGGCGCACTGGAATCCTGTCTTATTAGCCGTTGATGAAGCGCACTGTATTTCCCAATGGGGACACGATTTCCGCCCGGAATATGCTGCGCTTGGTCAACTGCGCCAGCGTTTCCCGATGCTGCCATTTATGGCGCTGACAGCCACCGCCGACGACACCACGCGACAAGATATTGTGCGCCTGCTCGGGTTGAACGATCCGCTGATTCAAATCAGCAGTTTTGACCGCCCGAATATTCGCTACATGTTGATGGAGAAGTTCAAACCACTCGATCAACTGATGCGTTACGTGCAGGAACAGCGGGGTAAGTCCGGCATTATTTACTGTAACAGTCGGGCGAAAGTGGAAGACACCGCCGCGCGTCTGCAAAGCAAGGGGATTAGCGCAGCAGCGTATCACGCCGGACTGGAAAACGATGTCCGCGCCGATGTGCAGGAGAAATTCCAGCGCGATGATCTGCAAATTGTCGTGGCGACCGTGGCGTTTGGCATGGGCATCAACAAGCCTAACGTTCGCTTCGTGGTGCATTTTGATATTCCGCGCAACATTGAATCCTATTATCAGGAAACCGGTCGCGCCGGGCGTGATGGCCTGCCAGCGGAAGCGATGCTGTTTTACGATCCGGCCGATATGGCGTGGCTGCGTCGTTGTCTGGAAGAAAAGCCACAAGGGCAGTTGCAGGATATCGAGCGCCATAAACTCAATGCGATGGGCGCATTTGCCGAAGCGCAAACCTGTCGCCGTCTGGTGTTGCTGAACTATTTTGGCGAAGGTCGTCAGGAGCCGTGCGGTAACTGCGATATCTGCCTCGATCCGCCGAAACAATACGACGGTTCAACCGATGCGCAGATTGCGCTTTCCACCATTGGCCGGGTGAATCAGCGTTTTGGTATGGGCTATGTGGTGGACGTGATTCGCGGTGCCAATAACCAGCGTATCCGCGACTACGGTCACGACAAACTGAAAGTCTATGGCATGGGGCGTGAGAAAAGCCATGAGCACTGGGTGAGCGTAATTCGCCAACTGATTCACCTCGGTCTGGTGACACAAAACATCGCCCAGCATTCTGCCCTACAACTGACAGAAGCCGCGCGCCCGGTGCTGCGTGGCGAATCCCCTCTGCAACTCGCCGTGCCGCGTATTGTGGCGCTTAAACCGAAGGTGATGCAGAAATCATTCGGCGGCAATTATGACCGCAAGCTGTTCGCTAAATTACGCAAACTGCGGAAGTCTATTGCTGATGAAAGCAATGTTCCGCCATATGTCGTGTTTAACGATGCAACGCTGATTGAGATGGCAGAGCAGATGCCGATCACCGCCAGCGAAATGTTGAGCGTTAACGGTGTCGGGATGCGTAAGCTGGAACGCTTTGGCAAACCGTTTATGACGCTGATCCGCGCGCATGTCGACGGCGACGACGAAGAGTAGTCATCGGCATAAAAAAGTGCCAGGATGAATATTCCGTAAACGTTTTCCCCACGAGTCAAATGTATGTTGATGTTATTCCTCACCGTTGCCATGGTGCATATTGTGGCGCTTATGAGTCCCGGTCCCGATTTCTTTTTTGTCTCTCAGACTGCCGTTAGTCGTTCCCGTAAAGAAGCGATGATGGGCGTGTTGGGTATTACCTGTGGTGTAATGGTTTGGGCAGGGATCGCGCTGCTTGGCTTGCATCTGATTATCGAAAAAATGGCCTGGCTGCATACGCTGATTATGGTTGGCGGTGGGCTGTATCTCTGCTGGATGGGTTACCAGATGCTGCGCGGCGCACTGAAAAAAGAGACGGTTTCCGCGCCTGCACCACAGGTGGAACTGGCGAAAAGTGGACGCAGTTTCCTGAAAGGTTTGCTGACGAATCTCGCCAATCCTAAAGCGATTATCTACTTTGGTTCGGTGTTCTCGCTGTTTGTCGGTGATAACGTCGGCACCACCGCTCGTTGGGGCATTTTCGCGCTGATCATTATCGAAACGCTGGCGTGGTTTACCGTCGTTGCCAGCCTGTTTGCTTTGCCGAAGATGCGCCGTGGTTATCAGCGCCTGTCGAAGTGGATCGATGGTTTTGCCGGAGCGTTATTTGCCGGATTTGGCATACATTTGATTATTTCGCGTTGATACCTGACGCGTCATCAGAGTAAGTCGGATAAGGCGTTTCGCCGTATCCGACATGATTTTCAGGCATGTCTGGCCGATGCCAACAGTGCTCCCACCAGCATAAACAACGAGCCGAAAATCTTATTCAACGCCTTCATTTGTTTTGGCCCTTTAATCCAGAGTGCAATCCGTTGGGCGAGGGTGGCGTAACCGATCATCACAATAATATCGACCACAATGGTGGTGACGCCGAGCACGATATACTGCATCAGTTGTGGCTGCTGGGGCATGATGAATTGTGGAAATAGCGCCGCCAGAAACACAATACTTTTGGGATTAGTAAGATTCACAAACACGGCTCGCTGAAACAAATGACGGCGAGATTGGGTTGGGGACAGCGACTTGAGGTCGATAGCTCCGGCGGCGCGCCATTGCTGAATTCCCAGCCAAATCAGGTAGGCGGCACCTGCCCATTTTAATATTTCAAAAGCAATAACCGAGCGTGAAAATAGCGTACCCAAACCCACACCAACCAATACAATATGAATCGCCAGTCCGGTTTGCAGTCCAGCGATAGACGCTAACGCACCGCGATAACCGTGGTTAAGTGAGGTCGTCATGGTGTTGATTGCGCCAGAGCCTGGCGAGAGGCTTAAAATGATCGATGTCAGCAAGTAGGCGAACCACCATTCAAAGGTCATGGGAATCTCCCGGATAGTCTATTTTTGTGCCACAATACGCTACTGTCGCGGCGTTGTGTCAGACACGCTTAAAAAAACGATTTTACGTGGTTTAAGAGGCAGATTACCCGATGTTTCAGCAGCAAAAAGACTGGGAAACAAGAGAAAAAGCGTTTGCTGCTTTTACGATGGGGCCACTGACTGACTTCTGGCGTCAGCGTGACGAGGCAGAGTTTATTGGCGTGGATGATATTCCGGTGCGCTTTGTCCGTTTTTGCGCTCCGCAACATGACCGGGTAGTCGTCGTTTGTCCGGGGCGCATTGAGAGCTATGTAAAGTATGCCGAACTAGCCTATGACCTGTTCCATCTGGGGTTTGATGTGTTAATCATCGACCATCGAGGGCAGGGACGCTCCGGTCGTCTGTTAGCCGATCCGCATCTCGGACACGTGAACCAGTTTAATGATTATGTCGATGACCTGGCGGCATTCTGGCAACAAGAGATCCAGCCAGGCCCGTGGCGTAAACGCTATATACTGGCACATTCGATGGGCGGCGCGATCTCCACATTATTTCTGCAACGCCATCCAGGTGTATGTGACGCCATTGCGCTAACTGCACCAATGTTCGGTATTGTGATTCGTATGCCGTCATTTATGGCGCGGAAAATCCTTAACTGGGCTGAAGCGCACCCACGTTTTCGTGATGGCTATGCAATAGGCACCGGTCGCTGGCGCGCGCTGCCGTTTGCCATCAATGTACTGACCCACAGCAGACAGCGATATCGACGTAATTTACGCTTCTATGCTGATGATCCAACGATTCGCGTCGGTGGGCCGACCTACCATTGGGTACGCGAAAGTATTCTGGCTGGCGAACAGGTGTTAGCCGGTGCGGGTGATGACGCCACACCAACGCTTCTCTTGCAGGCCGAAGAAGAACGTGTGGTAGATAACCGTATGCACGCCCGTTTTTGTGAACTCCGCGCCGCAGCGGGTCATCCTGTAGAAGGGGGGCGACCGCTGGTAATTAAAGGTGCGTACCACGAGATCCTTTTTGAAAAGGACGCAATGCGCTCAGTCGCGCTCCACGCCATCGTCGAATTTTTCGACCGGCATAACACATCCAGCGGAAGTCGCTCGTTATAGAGGTTTAAATTTCTTATGTATCAGGTTGTTGCGTCTGATTTAGATGGTACGTTACTTTCCCCCGACCATACGTTGTCCCCTTACGCCAAAGAAACGCTGAAATTGCTCACTGCGCGCGGTATCAACTTTGTGTTTGCGACCGGTCGCCACCACGTCGATGTGGGGCAAATTCGCGATAATCTGGAGATTAAGTCGTACATGATCACCTCCAATGGCGCGCGCGTTCACGACCTCGATGGCAATCTGATTTTTGCTCATAACCTGGATCATGACATTGCCAGCGATCTGTTTGGCGTGGTCAACGACAACCCGGACATCATTACTAACGTTTATCGTGATGATGAATGGTTTATGAACCGCCACCGCCCGGAAGAGATGCGCTTTTTTAAAGAAGCGGTATTCAAATATGCTCTGTATGAGCCGGGATTGCTGGAGCCGGAAGGCGTCAGCAAAGTATTCTTCACCTGCGATTCTCATGAAAAATTGTTACCACTTGAGCAAGCAATCAATGCTCGCTGGGGCGATCGCGTCAACGTCAGCTTCTCTACCTTAACCTGTCTGGAAGTGATGGCTGGCGGTGTTTCTAAAGGCCATGCGCTGGAAGCGGTGGCGAAGAAACTGGGTTACAGTCTGAAGGATTGCATTGCCTTTGGCGACGGGATGAACGACGCCGAAATGCTGTCGATGGCGGGGAAAGGTTGCATTATGGGCAGCGCGCACCAGCGTCTGAAAGATCTGCATCCGGAACTGGAAGTCATTGGGACTAATGCCGAAGACGCGGTGCCGCATTATCTGCGTAAGCTCTATTTATCGTAATTGTTCTTTATTTGTTCAGTTGTCAACCTGATACTTCGCTACAATGGATACTCGTTAATCAAAGAGTTTTCCATTGTGGCGCTACTAATCATCACCACTATTCTGTGGGCCTTCTCCTTTAGCTTTTACGGCGAGTACCTTGCGGGGCACGTCGACAGCTATTTTTCGGTGCTGGTACGCGTTGGCCTGGCGGCGCTCGTTTTCCTGCCGTTCCTGCGTACCCGAGGCAATAGCCTGAAAACCATTGGCCTGTATATGCTGGTGGGCGCGATGCAGCTTGGCATTATGTATATGCTTAGTTTCCGTGCCTATCTTTACCTGACTGTCTCTGAACTGCTGTTATTTACCGTCCTGACGCCGCTCTACATCACGCTGATTTATGACATCATGAGTAAGCGCCGTCTGCGCTGGGGCTACGCTTTTAGCGCCTTGCTGGCAGTTATTGGTGCCGGTATTATTCGTTACGATCAGGTCACTGACCATTTCTGGACTGGCCTGCTGCTGGTGCAACTCTCCAATATCACTTTCGCGATTGGTATGGTGGGCTATAAACGCCTGATGGAAACCCGCCCGATGCCGCAGCATAACGCCTTTGCGTGGTTCTATCTCGGCGCGTTCCTGGTGGCGGTGATTGCATGGTTCTTGCTGGGCAATACGCAGAAAATGCCGGAAACTACGCTGCAATGGAGCATTCTGGTGTTTCTTGGCGTGGTGGCCTCCGGGATTGGTTACTTTATGTGGAACTACGGCGCGACTCAGGTGGACGCCGGAACGCTGGGTATTATGAATAATATGCATGTTCCGGCAGGGCTGCTGGTTAACCTGGCAATCTGGCACCAACAGCCGCACTGGCCAACGTTTATTACAGGCGCGCTGGTGATCCTGGCCTCACTGTGGGTGCATCGTAAGTGGGTCGCTCCGCGCTCTTCACAAACGGCAGATGATCGCAGGCGTGATTGCGCGTTGAGCGAATAAACGCTTCCGTAACCGGCTGACGCTGCTCGCCATCGCGAACGGCGGCGTACAGTCGGCTCCACAATCCTTCGCCAAGGGTTTTAGTCACTACCAAACCCTGGCGTTCAAAGCTCTCCACCACCCAATGCGGCAGGGCGGCAATACCCATCCGCGCGGCAACCATCTGAATCAACAATAAGGTGTTATCGACGCTTTTCAGTGACGGACTGACGCCTGCGGGCTGAAGAAAATGCCGCCAGACATCCAGTCGGCTACGCTGCACCGGATAAATTAACAGCGTCTCGCTGGCGAGATCTTCCGGCGTGATCCGCGTTTTCGCAGCCAGTGGATGGTCAGGTGCTAACACCAGACGCACTTCATAATCGAACATTGGCGAGTAATGCAGGCCACTGCGCGGCAGAATATCGGATGTCATCACCAGATCCAGCTCGCCCTGTTGCAACGCGGGCTGCGGGTCAAAGGTTACGCCCGATTTAAAATCCGTCTCGACCTGCGGCCAGTTCTTATGAAAGTTTTCTAACGCGGGCGTCAGCCACTGAATACAGCTATGACATTCGATGGCGATACGCAGGCGAGTCTGCTGCGGTTCATTGCAGGCTTGCAGTGCCTGACTGATTTGCGGCAGTACCTGGTTTGCCAGTTGTAACAGGATTTCTCCCTGCGGCGTAAAGCGTAGCGGCTGGCTTTTACGCACAAATAGCCGGAAGCCAAGACGTTGTTCCAGATCGCTAAACTGGTGAGACAGGGCGGATTGCGTCTGATGCAACGTCGCCGCAGCGGCTGCGAGCGAGCCGCAGTTCCGCAACGCTTGTAGCGTTTTCAGGTGTTTTACTTCGATCATGAAAGTCCTTCACTTCGGCATGAATAATTTGCGCTTGAGGAATATACAGTAACCGCCAATTATGGATGTGTAAACATCTGGACGTCTAAATACTAAAAATTCCATAAGGGGCATATAATGACAATTCTTAATCACACCCTCGGTTTTCCTCGCGTTGGCCTGCGTCGCGAGCTGAAAAAAGCACAAGAAAGTTATTGGGCGGGGAACTCCACGCGTGAAGAATTACTGGCGGTGGGGCGTGAATTGCGTGCCCGTCACTGGGATCAACAAAAGCAGGCCGGTATCGACTTGCTGCCGGTGGGCGACTTTGCCTGGTACGATCATGTTCTGACCACCAGCCTGTTGCTGGGTAACGTTCCGGCGCGTCATCAGAACAAAGATGGTTCTGTAGATATCGACACCCTTTTCCGTATTGGTCGTGGACGTGCGCCAACTGGCGAACCTGCGGCGGCGGCGGAAATGACCAAATGGTTTAACACCAACTATCACTACATGGTGCCGGAGTTCGTTAAAGGGCAGCAATTCAAACTGACCTGGACGCAGTTGCTGGATGAAGTGGATGAGGCGCAGGCGCTGGGTCACAAGGTGAAACCTGTGCTACTGGGACCGGTCACCTACCTGTGGCTGGGTAAAGTGAAAGGTGAACAGTTTGATCGCCTGAGTCTGCTGAATGACATTCTGCCGGTTTATCAGCAAGTTCTGGCGGAACTGGCAAAACGTGGCATTGAGTGGGTACAGATCGACGAACCGGCGCTGGTACTGGAACTGCCGCAGGCGTGGCTGGACGCGTATAAACCTGCTTACGATGCACTGCAGGGGCAGGTGAAACTGCTGTTGACCACCTATTTTGAAGGCGTAACACCGAACCTCGACACGATTACTGCGCTGCCTGTTCAGGGTCTGCATGTCGACCTCGTACATGGCAAAGATGATGTAGCAGAACTACACAAGCGCCTGCCTTCTGACTGGCTGCTGTCTGCCGGACTGGTCAATGGTCGTAACGTCTGGCGCGCCGATCTCACCGAGAAATATGCGCAAATTAAGGACATTGTCGGTAAACGTGATTTATGGGTGGCATCTTCCTGCTCACTGCTTCATAGCCCTATCGACCTGAGCGTGGAAACGCGCCTTGATGCAGAAGTGAAAAGCTGGTTTGCCTTCGCCCTGCAAAAATGTCATGAACTGGCACTGCTACGCGATGCGTTGAACAGTGGTGACACGGCAGCTCTGGCAGAGTGGAGCGCACCGATTCAGGCGCGCCGTCACTCAACCCGAGTACATAATCCGGCGGTAGAAAAACGTCTGGCAGCCATTACCGCCCAGGACAGTCAGCGTGCGAATGTCTATGAAGTGCGTGCTGAAGCCCAGCGTGCGCGTTTTAAACTGCCCGCATGGCCGACCACCACGATTGGTTCCTTCCCGCAAACCACGGAAATTCGTACCCTGCGTCTGGATTTCAAAAAGGGCAATCTTGACGCAAACAACTACCGCACGGGTATTGCGGAACATATCAAGCAGGCCATTGTTGAGCAGGAACGTTTGGGATTGGATGTGCTGGTGCACGGCGAAGCTGAACGTAACGACATGGTGGAATACTTTGGCGAGCATCTCGACGGTTTTGTCTTCACACAAAACGGTTGGGTACAGAGCTACGGTTCCCGCTGCGTTAAGCCGCCGATTGTCATTGGTGACGTTAGCCGTCCGGCGCCGATTACCGTTGAGTGGGCAAAGTATGCGCAATCGCTGACTGACAAACCGGTGAAAGGGATGCTGACGGGGCCGGTGACGATTCTCTGCTGGTCGTTCCCGCGTGAAGATGTCAGCCGTGAAACCATCGCTAAACAGATCGCTTTGGCGCTGCGTGATGAAGTGGCGGATCTGGAAGCCGCTGGAATTGGCATCATCCAGATTGACGAACCGGCACTGCGCGAAGGTTTACCGCTGCGTCGCAGCGACTGGGATGCCTATCTCCAGTGGGGCGTAGAGGCCTTCCGTATCAACGCCGCCGTGGCGAAGGATGAAACGCAAATTCACACCCACATGTGT
Organism: Escherichia sp. TW09308; assembly: GCF_000208565.1. Lineage (NCBI taxonomy): Bacteria > Pseudomonadati > Pseudomonadota > Gammaproteobacteria > Enterobacterales > Enterobacteriaceae > Escherichia > Escherichia sp. TW09308. The sequence goes on from NZ_AEME01000001.1 coordinate 1,669,705, forward strand.
TATTGCGAGTTCAACGACATCATGGATTCGATTGCGGCGCTGGACGCAGACGTCATTACCATTGAAACTTCGCGCTCCGACATGGAGTTGCTGGAGTCGTTTGAAGAGTTTGATTATCCGAATGAAATCGGTCCTGGCGTCTATGACATTCACTCGCCAAACGTACCGAGCGTGGAATGGATTGAATCCCTGCTGAAGAAAGCGGCACAACGTATTCCGGCAGAGCGCCTGTGGGTCAACCCGGACTGCGGCCTGAAAACGCGTGGTTGGCCAGAAACCCGCGCGGCACTGGCGAACATGGTGCAGGCGGCGCAGAATTTGCGTCGGGGGTGATGAGTATTAACGAGTCACTGTAAATTGCAGTTCGATGATGGCTTCCAGCACTGGAAGCCATTTTGCTATGTGTGCCTGGTATTAAGTGGATCTTCAGGAGCAGAAAATTAATTGCGGATTTCTTAAATACTCAATGCACCACTGACAGGCTTTGCCCATACCATCGGAACGAGCGGCAAGAAATAACTTGGTGGCGTGTTTATGTTCGCGCATCGGCTTTTTCAGTAATTTACCGCTATTTAATAACGGCAATGCCAGATGATGTGGAATATAACCAATACCGACGTTTTGTTCTATTAAGGCGATTGCCGTAGTGAAGTCAGGAACAAAAATGGGTTTTTGTCCTTCCAGTAGCCAGGCTTGCATCGGGGGGAAATTAACGGAGGTATCGCGGATACAAACCGCCGGATAATGACGCAATTCACTGTTTTCTAATGGATGCCGCTTCGCTGCCAGTGGGTGGAGTGGGCTGACGACAAAATCCCATTCCATTTGTCCGACCGGTTCGCTAATGATGCCTTCACTGCTTGGCACTGCATGAGGAGCACCGTAGACCAGATCGGCACGCTTACTGTACAGCGCATCCCAGCAGCCGTTGTATACCTCAAGATCTACCGTCAGTGTTGTTGATGTGAATTGCCGTTCAAAATCTCGAATGAATGCCACCAGCAAATCACCAGGAATAATATTGTTCACCGCAATTGTCAGTTCACGTTCAATACCATCGTGAATCAGCACTGTGTTGCGCTTTAATGCTTCCAGGTCGCCCAGAATAGTTTTGCTATGTTCGATGAAGTAACTCCCGGCCGGAGATAATTCAATATAGCGTCCCTTACGAATGAACAGTTCAACGCCCAGACTCTCTTCCGCTTTCTTAATGGTGTAGCTGATGGCGGAAGGAACTTTATTTAACTGCTCGGCTGCGGTGGTAATGCTCTGGTGTCTGGCGACCAGATGAATAACACGAAGCGTTTCGTCTGAGATGAACATAAGGCTCCCTGGTCAGTGGTAAAGTGGCTGAATCACTCCAGATTCAGCCGTAATCATTGCTTGAGTATACCCAGGAATTAGCGGTGTTGACTTACCCGACTGAGAATCGCATACGCGATGCATGCCACCAGAATAGAGTCCACCGAAGGGATCGTCGTCAGGGTGAATAAGCCTTTTACCGTCATAAAGCCAACCGCAGCGCCTATGATCCAGGCTGCGAATGTCAGCACTTTAATCTGTGACTCCTGGGCTAATACTGACTCTTGATAGCCATTACGGCGATAAAGGAAAAAGTCAGCGATATAAATTCCGGCAACGGGTGGCGTGGCGATACCGAGGAACAGCAGAAACGGAATAAACCACGCCATAATATCCAGACTGCCTACGATGGCGGAAAGGATACCCAGCGCCACGGTAATCTGCCATTTTGGAAAGCGGGTAAGCAGCGTGGAAACCACCAGCGTGCCCTGGAACATATTGCCCGCGTTACCGGTGACGCAGGCGAAAATCAATAACAGCGCCGCGGGCAGAACCGCACCGAATACCGCCATTGCACCCAGTAAAGATCCCTGACCGCTAATGGCGCTCGGCGTTGCACCCGCCCAGTAGAGCAGAGGGTAGGCAACCAGAAACGTCACGCCTGCGGCAATCAGCGCATGTTTGCGGTTATGCACAAAGCTACCGAAATCAGGCAGTGTGGCAACCAGTACAATAATCGTACCAACAACGGTGGAAACGGCGACACCCGTATTCATCTCCACTATCGCTGCTGGTGCTGCTACTTCGGTATGGGTTGCCACATAGAGGATGTAACACAGCACCAGCGCGATAACTGGCACGGCAATCTGGGCAATTTTTCCCAGAACGGCAAAACCAAATGCCGTAGAGGCGACAAAAATGACACAACCAAGCGCCACTAACAGTGCCAGTGGAACTTCCAGCCCATGCTGGGCCAGTAAGTCATGTACCGAATGACCAAACATATTGGCGGTAACGGCAATCCAACCGAACAGACTTATCGCCATCAAAATGTTAATGGCAATGGCCCCTTTTTCGCCAAACGAATATTTCACAATGCCATACGTTGGCAGGCGGGCTTTTTCTCCAACGCTAATGGTGATGGTAGAAAGTAAGGTCAGAATGACGCCGCCTAACAATACGACGCTAATTAAACTGCCGCTGGAAAGTTGATTGCCGAGGCTTGAGGATGACAACAGCACAGGTGTGACGGCAATACCCAGCAAAATCATGGCAATACGCAATCCTGATGCCGTATTCAGATTCTCTTCTTTTTTACGCATAGTATGTTCCCTTTATAAATGCGCGTTACACAGTATGAAAATGCCCGGTGTATTTGCGCCAGCTACCCAGTTCTGTAATTTCCCGTTGGCCTTCCGTCAGCCAGTTTTCTGCCAGTACGCCCAGCACTTCGCTACCATCGGCAAGTTTGATTTTGCCAATTGCCAGTCCGGCAGGTTCGCTCATTAATAGAGCGGCAAAACTGGCCAGTGGCAGTTGCCAAATTTCTACGTCGACGTGTGTTCCCCCTTCATTCACGCGAATCATTCCCGGATGGCGATCGTTAATACTCCACAACCGGTAATGGGCGTCAGTTCGGTCTTCACGGACAAAAATGCCGCCCGCTTTTTGCATATTTGGGTTGAGTTCCAGGCCGCGCATCAGCGTTCCGTTAACGGCTAAAAGTGTTGTAGTCATTGAGTTCTCCAGAGAATTAAAGGGTTATCCATGTGCCGCTCTGATGCGAAAGGGCTGCTTTTATGGTTTGCGGTGAAGTAATCAGGCCGCTGGCCTGTTTGCCTTGTTGCAGGCTGGTATTGATGAAATCAACAATGGCTTCCACTTTTGGTTGCATACTGCCGATACCAAATTGACCTTCCCGCAACAGCGTTTGTGCTTCGGCAACGCTGATAGCATCGAGCCACTGTTGTTGTGGTGTACCAAAGTTAATCGCCACTTTTTCTACACCGGTGGGGATCACCAGTAGATCCGCGGCCAACTGACTGGCGAGCAGCGCGGAGGCCAGATCTTTATCGATCACAGCTTCCACACCTTTCAGTTGTTGCCCGTCTCGCACCACCGGAATACCACCACCGCCGCAGGCAATGACCAGATATCCCTGGCGCACCAGATGAGCGATGGTGCCATGTTCAATAATTTCCAGTGGCGCAGGAGAGGGAACCGTACGCCGCCATCCGCGCCCGGCATCCTCCATCAGAGTCCAGCCGAGTTGTTGTTGGCGTTGTTGAGCCGTTACTTCATCGAGAAATGCGCCAATCGGTTTACTGGGGCTGGTGAAAGCATCGTCATGTGGGTTGACTCGCGTTTGTGTCACCAGCGCAATTACCGGTTTGTTTATGCCACGGCGAGCCAGTTCGTTATGCAGTGCCTTCTGGAACATGTAGCCAATAGCACCTTGTGTATCACCCACGGCGTAATCAAGCGGAACCGGAGAAACTTCGTTACTGGCAAGTTCTGAGCGGCGCAGAATAAAGCCCACCTGCGGCCCATTACCGTGGGTTAGCACCAGATCCCATCCGGCTTCAACCATATCAACGATATGCTGCACGCTTTCCATCACTGCAACATATTGATCGGGGATACTATTGTGCTGATCGTCTTGGATGAGCGCATTGCCGCCAACCGCGACAACAGCCAGAGGCTTAACCATGATGATTCTCCTTTGCGACGATCTCAGCCAGTGCACGTACAGCGGCGACAAAACAGGCCATTGGCGCAGTGGTGATCCCGGCACCAATTTGCCCGATCCCCGCTTGTTTGTGGGCGATACCCGTATTGATGACCGGTAAAATGCCGCGGTCGGTCACTTTACGCGCATCAATCCCTGCTGCGGTGGGGGCAAAATTGAGAGCCGGAAGTGTAAATGCGGGATTGCCGCCGAGGGTGATTGCCTGCATCCGGCGGCTGTTATTGGTGGCATCGGCAGGGGTGCCTCCCACAAATTTGACGATCGCCGGAGATGACGCCATCGCGAAGCCACCCACACCTGCGGTTTCGGTAATTGCGCTATCGCCCAGGTCAGCAGCGGCGTCGTCAACGCCAAATCCGGGGAAGAACAGACCTTCAACTGCATTGGCGGGAGCCTGGAACCAGCGATCGCCAGTACCGGAAAGCCGAATACCAAAATTCACCCCGTTACGCGCCATTACCGTAACCATTGAACTGAACGGTACATTGGTGGCGGCATCCATCATCGCTTTGCAGGCAGCCATCGACAGATTAAGGAAGAAGTGATCGTTACTGGTGATAAATGCCACGGCGCGCTGGATATGTTCTTGTGGAAGAGAGCTGGCCAGCAATGCCGGAAGAAGACGCTTAATCAGCAAACCTGTAGCAGCGGCATTGCGATTATGAACTTCATCCCCCATATGCAGCGCCTGCGCCATTAATGGCTTGAGTTCCAGCTCGCCGTGTTGTGCGATTGCTGCTTTCATTGCCGGAGCCAGCTCATCGCGCATCCAGGCCAGACGATTGAGAACTTCGTCGTTATTGGCACCAAAACGGAGAACCTTACCCAGACCTTCATTGAAATTGCTAAAAGTACGGTGGCCGTTGGTTTTGTTTTCTACCACCCATAACGGCATTGACGGGCTGATGATGCCTGCCATTGGGCCAACCGCGTGATAATGATGACAAGGGGCAAGGTCGATATCGCCTGCGGTTATCTGGTTTTCTGCATCTTGCTGGTTGGTGGCCCAACCTTCGTACAGCATGGCACCAATAATCGCTCCTTTTACCGGACCACACATCTCTTCCCAGGCAATCGGCGGACCAGAGTGCAAAATACGTTTTTGTTCAGCCATTGCTGGAATGGCCTCTTTAGCGAGCATGACATCCACCAGCACAGGTTGTGCTTCGAGATAACGTGTCATGGCGATTTGGTTGGCATTTTCTACCAGTGGATGACGTAGCAACGATGCCAGATCCAATCCAGCGTCAATATCGCCTTGTGCTGGTGGTTGCCAGTTGAGGGCAATTGCGCTTCCCCCGGCGTGTTGAATATTGTCAGCAAAACTGTGTAGTCCCGTGTTCACGACCTTCAAAGGCTGATTAAATAAGGTGTTCATGCGTTTAGCCCCTTTTTCTGCAACTGAGTCTGCGCAACGGTGCTGGCCCATAGCGCCGCCTGTGCATTACTGCCGGCGATGATGACGCCTGCGTTTTGCAGCGCACTTATCTGTTGGCTGCGTACTTGTGGATCAGCTTCTGTTCCGCAAACGTGCGCAATCAGCAACGGTGCGTTATTCATGTTGATGTGTGAAAGTTGCTCCAGTAATTCGCTGGCAGGCATAGCGGAAGCGCCATAACCAAGTACCAGGTCGAATAACACGACGGCAGTGTGTGAGTCGTTGAGTTCGTTGAGCAGACGTTGATTGCGCAGAGTCGGGTCGATCATTGGATGCGGTTTGCCACGGGTGAAATCATCGTCGCCCATATCGATCAGCGTGTGTTCTTCGCTTTGCCAGATATTTGCCAGTGTGCGATTACCCGCAACTGGCGTATTGGAGGCTGCGCTGAATCCCTTTTGTTGGCAGATAAGTTGCGCTTCGTAACAGAAGGTTCCTCCGACGAAAACTCCGCGTATCGCCTGGCGATGGGCTGACAGATGTTGGCTGGCGTGTTCTAACATTGCGAGGTCGGCAGAGGAAACCTCTGTCTCAACAGCCGGAAGAGGCTGAGCATTTAGCAACGCCACGGCGATATCCGCAGCGCTGGCCAGCGTGGTGGCAGCGGTGATATTGGGGCGTGCCAGATCGTGCGGATTTGCACCGAGGAAATTCACTACCACGGGTTTTCCACAAGCCTCGGCACGCTCCAGAATATTTTGGGCAACGATGGGTGACGGCGGTTTTGAAATCAGCACAATCACGCGCGTTTCATCATCTTGCGCCAGTGCATCTAAAGCAAAGAGCATCGATATTCCACCAATCTCTTCATGGAGATCATGCCCACCTGTTCCCAGAGCCTGAGAAATGCCTGCTCCGAGCCGGTCGATTCGGCAAGTCACTTCCTGTAACCCGGTGCCGGATGCACCGATAACACCAATTGCTCCGCGTTTCACCACATTGGCGAAGCCTAACGGAATTCCGTTAACAATGGCGGTTCCACAGTCCGGCCCCATTACGATGCGCTGACGTTCCCGGGCTAGAGTTTTGATGGATTTTTCCTGCTCGATACTGACGTTATCGCTGAACATCATCACGTTCATTCCGAGGTTTAACGCTTTAATCGCTTCGGCGGCGGCGTAGTCTCCCGGTACAGAAATGAGTGCCAGGTTGGCTTCGGGTTCGGCTTCCAGTGCCATTTCCAGACTGACCTTTTCCGGTGTTTTAATGCCACTATCCGTTTCATCATCAGGCTTGCTGGTCAGACGTTGTTGGGCCAGCACCAGTGCTTCATTGCAAATCTCTTCTTCACCCATAACCGCGATCACTAAATCATTGGGGCTGGCGTTGATTTCGTCGCCCAGAACCGCATCGCGCAATTGTTCGAGATTATTGGGCGTTCCCATGACGACCGAGGCCTGTTGAATACCGGGCAACTTGCTGATTTGCGCGGAAATCTGCATCAGAGACACTGAGTCCTGATAAAGATTGCTGAAAACTTTATATTTAACTTTCATGCTGTTATGCCTGTTTCATTCCGCCCGATAGCAAAATTCGGGCAAAGCATCCCCGTGTAGCGCCATAAACGGGCTACGGGAGAAAAGGTTGAAATCAATTCATGGTGTTCAGGGTTCGAAAGCCATGCAGCATTCCTGCAAGGCAGTCCACTCCTGACGTTGCGCCAAATTGCATGACCCGTTCAGCATAAGATGCGATGGTCATTGCCGATGCGCCCCCAACCAGTTGTGCGAGTAACTGGCAAATCGGTTCTGAAAAATGTCCCTGAAGTGCACGCTCCAGATAATGACGACTAATATCCGTGGTGTTGTGTGCATGTTGGTTAATTGCCTGCTGCAACCGGTATTGATGATCGGCAAGTGGTGCAGGTAGTTGCCATAACCAGAGCGCCGCCAGATAGCCCAGCAAATAGTCATCACCATCGGGCGTTAAGCCTTTGCCAAAGCCGATCAGTTGTGGCACCTGGCGTTCCAGCGCATCTGGATGTTCCATAATCTCTAATCCATCGTGCATGAGGCTATCCGGCAGGTGCAATGTGCTTTGAACGTTATGCTCCAGACAAAATAAAAGCCGTTGCGATGCCATTGTTGGGTAGTGCTGTAAAACCAAAGGGAACGCCTCAAGTGTCAACATTCCCCCCACAAATGGCGGCTGCCAGAGTGTTGTGTTATGAAGCACCACGTAAAAGCGAGGTGTTTGTAGCAAGCCAGGGGTTAACTGAACAGGATCTGAACGGGCGATCTCTCTTCGCCAGTCCCAACGCTCAGGCAGGATGACTCTGGCGGCATCAGGGAGATTCAGATACGTTTGCGCACACAGCAGGGTGATGAATGTTCCCGCTTCTGAAGACAGATTTACCGCATGCTTAAAAGCACTATGCAGACGTAAATTTTGCGTTTCATTCCGCGGAAAAAGATACCCCAACGACGATGCGCAAAGCGTAACCTGTACCATCGGTGTTAGCCTTCCAGACCTGCAATAATGGCTTTGGAATCAGTTACCCAACCGAAAATGGCACCTTGTGCTTTGATCATTTCCAGGGCGTATTTCTGGAATTCCGGGAAATAGGAGCCAACACAATCTTCCGGGATGATGCATTCATAGCCACGGTCATTTGCTTCGCGCACGGTGGTGGTTACGCAAACTTCGGTAGTCACACCACAAACAATCAGCGTCTTGATACCGTGGTTTTGCAAAATCAGATGTAAGTCGGTTTGATAAAAAGCGCCTTTGCCAGGTTTATCAATCACCGGTTCGCCTGCTACCGGGTACAGTTCAGGAATGATGTCATGACCTGCTTCACCTCTGACCAGAATGCGTCCCATCGGTCCTGGTTCACCAATAAAGGTTTTACCACCGCGTGTCAGTTTGGCTGGTGGGCAGTCGCTTAAGTCAGCGCGATGGCCTTCACGGGTATGAATAACCATAATTCCTTTTTGACGTGCGGCTGCCAGCACCTCTGTACATGGCGCGATAGCCGTGCGAACCAGCGAAACATCATTACCCAATGCCTCACCGAAGCCTCCTGCCTCGACAAAGTCACGCTGCATGTCGATCATGACCAGTGCAGTCGTACACGGATCAAAAGGTAATTCAAAGGGTTGGGCCTGAAAAATGGATTGCATCATGGTAAATCTCCTGTCTGATGTTTAAACGATCCGGTTGTTCTGAGAGCGAGTATTCAGGAGAAAAGCGGTATAAAACAGGAAAAAAGTTTGCCGCACAGCAACGAAATTTTTGCATTCAGCAGGTGGTGTGATGACGAATGTGAAGGGGGTCAAATAGTGGCATACAGCAACAAATTTTTTGATGCTGTATGTTTTTGAGATTAAAAAAATCGTTGAAATTGTGTGAGCTTAATCATCAGATTTAGCGGCAATGGCGTTACTTTTTAACACCATACTGCGTAAACCATTCCAGCATTCGCTGCCAGCCGTCTTGCGCAGACTCGGCATGATAGCTCGGGCGATAATCGGCGTTGAATGCATGTCCGGCATCCGGGTAAACGATAATCTCCGCTTTCGCGTTCGCTGCCCGCAGCGCCTGGCGCATGGTTTCAACGCTCTCCTGCGGAATGCTGTTATCCTGACCGCCGTACAACCCGAGAACCGGGGCATTAAGGTCAGTCGCGATATCAACAGGCTGTTTCGGTGAATTTAATGTTTTGTCGCCCGTCAGTTTGCCATACCACGCTACTGCCGCTTTCAGTTGCGGGTTATGCGCGGCATACAGCCAGGCGATTCGCCCACCCCAGCAAAATCCAGTGATCATTAAGCGATGCACATCACCGCCATTGCGTGACGCCCAACTGGCGACGTGATCGAGATCGGCAAGCACCTGTGAGTCAGGTACTTTTTCTACCAGACCACTTAACAGCGTCGGGATGTCGGTGAAATCATTCGGATCGCCTTCGCGGAAGTAAAGTTCTGGTGCGATAGCCAGATACCCCTCCAGCGCCAGACGGCGACAAATGTCGCGGATATGTTCATGCACACCAAAAATTTCCTGCACTACAATGACCACAGGTAGTGGGCCATCGCTCTGCTTTGGACGAGCATGATAAGCAGGCATGTTATCCCCTTGTGAAGGGATAGAGGTGAACCCTGCCACAATCGTATCGTCCGGGGTATGAACAATTGTTGAGGCGAGGGGTGATGCAGCAGGTGCAAATCCGGATTGTTGTGTTGTTGTCATGGGATTCTCCGTACCCTTATGAAAATTTTGCGCAATGTTAACTATAGTCAGCGTGCAACAATTCACATTGCCTCAAATGGCTCATCTTTTAAGCAGCCTTACTGACTTAAGAGCAAATTATGTGATTTAAGTCACTTTTGATGAGTAAATGTATGCAACACATTTGCATCATAGTGATGATTATCACGAAAAAATGTTAATCCCTTCGGTAAAGTATCTTTTTGCTTCTTCTGACTAAACCGATTCACAGAGGAGTTGTATATGTCCAAGTCTGATGTTTTTCATCTCGGCCTCACTAAAAACGATTTACAAGGGGCTACGCTAGCCATCGTTCCTGGCGACCCGGATCGTGTGGAAAAGATCGCCGCGCTAATGGATAAGCCGGTTAAACTGGCATCTCACCGCGAATTCACCACCTGGCGTGCAGAGCTGGATGGTAAACCTGTTATCGTTTGTTCTACCGGTATCGGTGGTCCGTCGACTTCTATTGCCGTTGAAGAACTGGCACAGCTTGGCATTCGCACTTTCCTGCGTATCGGTACGACTGGCGCTATTCAGCCGCATATTAATGTTGGTGATGTACTGGTTACTACGGCGTCTGTTCGTCTGGATGGCGCGAGCCTGCATTTCGCACCGCTGGAATTCCCGGCAGTGGCTGATTTCGAATGTACTACCGCGCTGGTTGAAGCAGCGAAGTCTATTGGTGCAACCACTCACGTGGGTGTGACTGCCTCTTCTGACACTTTCTACCCGGGCCAGGAACGTTACGACACTTATTCTGGCCGTGTAGTCCGTCACTTTAAAGGCTCTATGGAAGAGTGGCAGGCGATGGGCGTAATGAACTATGAGATGGAATCTGCAACTCTGCTGACCATGTGTGCAAGCCAGGGCCTGCGTGCCGGTATGGTAGCTGGCGTTATTGTTAATCGCACCCAGCAAGAGATCCCGAATGCTGAGACGATGAAACAAACCGAAAGCCATGCGGTGAAAATCGTGGTGGAAGCGGCGCGTCGTCTGCTGTAATTCTCTTCTCCTGTCTGAAGGCCGATACGTTCGGCCTTTTGTATTTTTGCGTAGCGCCTCGCAGGAAATGCCTTTCCAACTGGACGTTTGTACAGCACAATTCTATTTTGTGCGGGTAAGTTGTTGCGTCAGGAGGCTTTGTGGATTTCTCAATCATTGTTTATGCCATTATTGCACTGGTCAGTGTGGCCATCGGCTGGCTGTTTGCCAGTTATCAACATGCACAGCAAAAAGCCGAGCAACTAGCCGAACGTGAAGAGATGGTTGCGGAGTTAAGTGCGGCAAAACAACAAATTACCCAAAGTGAGCACTGGCGTGAAGAGTGTGAACTACTCAATAACGAAGTGCGCAGCCTGCAAAGTATTAACACCTCGCTGGAGGCCGATCTGCGTGAAGTGACCACGCGGATGGAAGCCGCACAGCAACATGCTGACGATAAAATTCGCCAGATGATCAACAGCGAACAGCGTTTAAGCGAGCAGTTTGAAAACCTCGCTAACCGTATTTTTGAACACAGCAATCGCCGGGTTGATGAACAAAATCGCCAGAGTCTGAACAGCCTTTTGTCGCCGCTGCGTGAACAACTGGATGGTTTTCGCCGTCAGGTTCAGGACAGTTTTGGTAAAGAAGCACAAGAACGCCATACCCTGACCCACGAAATTCGCAATCTCCAACAACTCAACGCCCAAATGGCCCAGGAAGCAATCAACCTGACACGGGCGCTAAAAGGCGACAATAAAACCCAGGGTAACTGGGGCGAAGTGGTATTAACGCGAGTACTGGAGGCTTCCGGGTTGCGTGAGGGGTATGAATATGAAACCCAGGTCAGCATCGAAAATGACGCCCGCTCGCGGATGCAACCAGATGTCATCGTGCGCTTACCACAGGGGAAAGATGTGGTTATCGACGCCAAAATGACGCTGGTCGCGTATGAACGCTACTTCAATGCGGAAGACGACTACACCCGCGAAAGCGCATTGCAGGAACATATCGCGTCGGTGCGTAACCATATCCGCTTGTTGGGGCGTAAAGATTATCAGCAGCTTCCGGGGCTAAGAACCCTGGATTACGTGCTGATGTTTATCCCCGTCGAACCGGCATTCTTACTGGCGCTGGACAGGCAGCCGGAGCTAATCACCGAAGCGTTGAAAAACAATATTATGCTGGTTAGCCCCACCACGCTGCTGGTGGCGTTGCGTACTATCGCCAACCTGTGGCGTTATGAGCATCAAAGCCGTAACGCCCAGCAAATCGCTGATCGTGCCAGCAAGCTGTACGACAAAATGCGCCTGTTTGTTGATGATATGTCTGCGATTGGTCAAAGTCTGGATAAAGCGCAGGATAACTATCGCCAGGCGATGAAAAAACTTTCTTCAGGTCGCGGAAATGTGCTGGCGCAGGCAGAAGCGTTTCGTGGTTTAGGGGTAGAAATTAAACGCGAGATTAATCCGGATTTGGCCGATCAGGCGGTAAGCCAGGACGAAGAGTACCGATTGCGGTCGGTTCCGGAGCAGCCGAATGGTGAAGCTTATCAACGTGATGATGAATATAATCAGCAATCGCGTTAGCCCATTAGGGGTAGCTAAACCGGGTAGAAATCTAGGGCAACGACGCCCAATCTGTTACACTTCTGGAACAATTTTTTGATGAGCAGGCATTGAGATGGTGGATAAGTCACAAGAAACGACGCACTTTGGTTTTCAGACCGTCGCGAAGGAACAAAAAGCGGACATGGTCGCCCACGTTTTCCATTCCGTGGCATCGAAATACGATGTCATGAACGATTTGATGTCCTTTGGTATTCATCGTTTGTGGAAGCGATTCACGATCGATTGTAGCGGCGTACGCCGTGGGCAGACCGTGCTGGATCTGGCTGGCGGCACTGGCGATCTGACGGCGAAATTCTCCCGCCTGGTCGGTGAAACTGGCAAAGTGGTCCTCGCTGATATCAATGAATCCATGCTCAAAATGGGGCGCGAGAAGCTGCGTAATATCGGCGTGATTGGCAATGTTGAGTATGTTCAGGCAAATGCCGAGGCTCTACCGTTCCCGGATAACACCTTTGATTGCATCACCATTTCGTTTGGTCTGCGTAACGTCACTGACAAAGATAAAGCGCTGCGTTCGATGTATCGCGTGCTGAAACCCGGCGGTCGTCTGCTGGTGCTTGAGTTCTCGAAGCCGATTATCGAGCCGCTAAGCAAAGCTTATGACGCTTACTCCTTCCATGTGTTGCCGCGTATTGGCTCGCTGGTGGCGAATGACGCCGACAGCTACCGTTATCTGGCAGAATCCATCCGTATGCATCCCGATCAGGATACCCTGAAAGCCATGATGCAAGATGCCGGATTCGAAAGTGTCGATTATTACAACCTGACGGCTGGCGTTGTGGCGCTGCACCGTGGTTATAAGTTCTGACAGGAGTACGACTATGCCTTTTAAACCTTTAGTGACGGCAGGAATAGAAAGTCTGCTCAACACCTTCCTGTATCGCTCACCCGCGCTGAAAACTGCCCGCTCGCGTCTGTTGGGCAAAGTATTGCGCATAGAGGTAAAAGGCTTTTCGACCTCGCTGATTTTGGTATTTAGCGAACGTCAGGTCGATGTTCTGGGAGAATGGGCGGGTGATGCTGATTGCACCGTCATTGCTTATGCCAGCGTGTTACCGAAACTCCGCGATCGCCAGCAGCTTGCCGCGTTAATCCGCAGCGGCGAGCTGGAAGTGCAGGGCGATATTCAGGTAGTACAGAACTTCGTTGCGCTGGCAGATCTCGCGGAGTTTGACCCAGCGGAGCTGCTGGCTCCTTATACTGGTGATATCGCTGCCGAAGGCATCAGCAAAGCCCTGCGTGGTGGCGCGAAGTTCCTGCATCACGGTATTAAACGCCAGCAACGTTATGTGGCTGAAGCAATTACCGAAGAGTGGCGTATGGCGCCAGGTCCGCTTGAAGTGGCCTGGTTTGCGGAAGAGACAGCCGCCGTTGAACGTGCCGTTGATGCGCTAACCAAACGGCTGGAAAAACTGGAGGCAGTTTAATGACGCCAGGTGAAGTACGGCGCCTGTATTTCATCATTCGCACTTTTTTAAGCTACGGACTTGATGAACTGATTCCTAAAATGCGTATCACTTTGCCGCTGCGGTTATGGCGATACTCATTGTTCTGGATGCCGAATCGGCATAAAGATAAACCATTAGGCGAGCGGCTACGACTGGCGCTGCAAGAACTGGGTCCTGTATGGATCAAGTTTGGGCAGATGTTATCGACCCGCCGCGATCTTTTCCCGCCGAATATTGCCGACCAACTGGCGTTATTGCAGGACAAAGTCGCACCGTTTGATGGCAAACTGGCGAAAGCACAAATTGAAGCGGCGATGGGCGGCTTGCCGGTGGAAGCGTGGTTTGATGATTTTGACATCACGCCCCTGGCATCGGCTTCCGTTGCGCAGGTACATACTGCGCGGCTGAAATCGAATGGCAAAGAGGTGGTGATTAAAGTTATCCGCCCGGATATTTTGCCGGTTATTAAAGCGGACCTGAAACTTATTTATCGTCTCGCCCGCTGGGTGCCGCGCTTACTGCCGGATGGACGTCGTCTGCGCCCAACTGAAGTGGTTCGCGAGTACGAGAAAACGTTGATCGACGAACTGAATTTGTTGCGGGAGTCCGCTAACGCAATCCAGTTGCGGCGCAATTTTGAAAACAGCCCGATGCTCTACATTCCGGAAGTTTACCCTGACTATTGCAGCGAAGGGATGATGGTGATGGAGCGCATCTACGGCATTCCGGTTTCTGATGTCGCGGCGCTGGAGAAAAACGGCACCAACATGAAATTGCTGGCGGAACGCGGCGTGCAGGTGTTTTTTACTCAGGTCTTCCGTGACAGTTTTTTCCATGCCGACATGCACCCAGGCAACATCTTCGTAAGCTTCGAACACCCGGAAAACCCGAAGTATATCGGTATTGATTGCGGGATTGTTGGCTCGCTAAACAAAGAAGATAAACGCTATCTGGCGGAAAACTTTATCGCCTTCTTTAACCGTGACTATCGCAAAGTGGCGGAGTTGCACGTTGATTCAGGCTGGGTGCCGCCAGATACCAACGTGGAAGATTTTGAATTTGCCATTCGTACCGTGTGCGAGCCTATCTTTGAAAAACCGCTGGCGGAAATTTCGTTTGGACATGTGCTGTTAAATCTGTTTAATACGGCGCGTCGATTCAACATGGAAGTGCAGCCGCAACTGGTGTTACTTCAGAAAACGTTGCTCTATATCGAAGGCGTTGGACGGCAACTTTATCCACAGCTCGATTTATGGAAAACTGCAAAACCCTTCCTTGAATCGTGGATTAAAGATCAGGTTGGTATTCCTGCGCTGGTGAGAGCCTTTAAGGAAAAAGCGCCGTTCTGGATCGAAAAAATGCCAGAACTGCCTGAATTGGTTTATGACAGTTTGCGCCAGGGCAAGTATTTACAGCACAGTGTTGATAAGATTGCGCGCGAGTTACAGTCGAATCATGTGCGTCAGGGACAATCCCGTTATTTTCTCGGAATTGGTGCGACATTAGTATTAAGTGGCACATTCTTGTTGGTCAGCCGACCTGAATTTGGGTTGATGCCCGCCTGGTTAATGGCGGGGGGGCTGAGCGCCTGGTTTGTCGGTTGGCGCAAAACACGCTGATTTTTTCATCGCTCAAGGCGGGCCGTGTAACGTATAATGCGGCCTTGTTTAATCATCATCTACCACAGAGGAACATGTATGGGTGGTATCAGTATTTGGCAGTTATTGATTATTGCCGTCATCGTTGTACTGCTTTTTGGCACCAAAAAGCTCGGCTCCATCGGTTCCGATCTTGGTGCGTCGATCAAAGGCTTTAAAAAAGCAATGAGCGATGATGAACCAAAGCAGGATAAAACCAGTCAGGATGCTGATTTTACTGCGAAAACTATCGTCGATAAGCAGGCGGATACGAACCAGGAACAGGCTAAAACAGAAGACGCGAAGCGCCACGATAAAGAGCAGGTGTAATCCGTGTTTGATATCGGTTTTAGCGAACTGCTATTGGTATTCATCATCGGCCTCGTCGTTCTGGGGCCGCAACGACTGCCTGTGGCGGTAAAAACGGTAGCGGGCTGGATTCGTGCGTTGCGTTCACTGGCGACAACGGTGCAGAACGAACTGACCCAGGAGTTAAAACTCCAGGAGTTTCAGGACAGCCTGAAAAAGGTTGAAAAGGCGAGTCTCACTAACCTGACGCCCGAACTGAAAGCGTCGATGGATGAACTGCGCCAGGCCGCGGAGTCGATGAAACGTTCCTACGTCGCAAACGATCCTGAAAAGGTGAGTGATGAAGCGCACACCATCCATAACCCGGTGGTGAAAGACAATGAGGCTGCGCATGAAGGCGTCACGCCTGCCGCTGCGGAAACTCAGGCCAGCTCGCCGGAACAGAAGCCAGAAGCCACGCCGGAGCCGGTGGTAAAACCTGCTGCGGATGCTGAACCGAAAACCGCTGCATCTTCCCCTTCATCGAGTGATAAACCGTAAACATGTCTGTAGAAGATACTCAACCGCTTATCACGCATCTGATTGAGCTGCGTAAGCGTCTGCTGAACTGCATTATCGCGGTGATCGTGATATTTCTGTGCCTGGTCTATTTCGCCAATGATATCTATCACCTGGTATCCGCGCCGTTGATCAAGCAGTTGCCGCAAGGTTCAACGATGATCGCCACCGACGTGGCCTCGCCGTTCTTTACGCCGATCAAGTTGACCTTTATGGTGTCGCTGATTCTGTCAGCGCCGGTGATTCTCTATCAGGTGTGGGCGTTTATCGCTCCCGCGCTGTATAAGCACGAACGTCGTCTGGTGGTGCCGTTGCTGGTTTCCAGCTCTCTGCTGTTTTATATCGGTATGGCGTTTGCCTATTTTGTGGTCTTCCCGCTGGCATTTGGCTTCCTTGCCAATACCGCGCCAGAAGGGGTACAGGTGTCCACCGACATCGCCAGCTACTTAAGCTTCGTTATGGCGTTGTTTATGGCGTTTGGCGTCTCCTTCGAAGTACCGGTGGCAATTGTGCTGCTGTGCTGGATGGGGATTACCTCTCCAGAAGACTTACGCAAAAAACGCCCGTATGTGCTGGTTGGCGCATTTGTTGTCGGGATGCTACTGACGCCGCCGGATGTCTTCTCGCAAACGCTGCTGGCGATCCCGATGTACTGCCTGTTTGAAATCGGTGTCTTCTTCTCACGCTTTTACGTTGGTAAAGGCCGAAACCGGGAAGAAGAAAACGACGCTGAAGCAGAAAGCGAAAAAACTGAAGAATAAATTCAACCGCCCGTCAGGGCGGTTGTCATATGGAGAGCAGGATGTTTGATATCGGCGTTAATTTGACCAGTTCGCAATTTGCGAAAGACCGCGATGATGTTGTGGCACGCGCTTTTGCTGCGGGTGTTGATGGGCTACTCATCACCGGCACTAACCTGCACGAAAGCCAACAGGCGCAAAAACTGGCGCGTCAGTATCTGCACTGTTGGTCAACGGCAGGCGTGCATCCTCACGACAGCAGCCAGTGGCAAGATGCAACAGAAGAAGTGCTTGTGGAGCTGGCCTCGCAGCCAGAAGTGGTGGCGATGGGTGAGTGTGGCCTCGACTTTAACCGCAACTTTTCTACGCCAGAAGAACAGGAACGTGCCTTTGTTGCCCAGTTGCGTATTGCCGCAGAATTAAACATGCCGGTGTTTATGCACTGTCGCGATGCCCATGAGCGGTTTATTACATTGCTGGAGCCGTGGCTGGATAAACTACCTGGCGCGGTGTTGCACTGTTTTACTGGCACACGCGAAGAGATGCAGGCATGTGTGGCGCGAGGCATTTATATTGGCATTACTGGTTGGGTTTGCGATGAACGACGCGGACTGGAACTGCGAGAACTGTTGCCGTTGATTCCGGCAGATAAACTACTGATTGAAACTGATGCACCGTATTTGCTCCCGCGCGATCTCACGCCGAAGCCATCCTCCCGGCGCAACGAGCCAGCCTGTTTGCCCCATATTTTGCAACGTATTGCGCACTGGCGTGGGGAAGATGCCGCATGGCTGGCTGCCACCACGGATGCCAATGTCAAAAAGTTATTTGGGATTGCGTTCTAGAGTTTGCGGAACTCGGTGTTCTTCACACTGTGCTTAATCTCTTTATTGATAAGATTAAGCAAGAGCATAGAGCGTGCCTCACCGTCGGGTTCGGTGAAAATGGCCTGAAAACCTTCGAAAGCACCTTCGGTAATAATCACCTTATCACCTGGATATGGCGTTGCCGGATCGACAATGTCTTTCGGTTTATACACCGATAACTGATGAATCACCGCCGATGGGACTATCGCTGGCGATGCGCCAAAACGGACAAAGTGGCTGACACCCCGAGTGGCGTTGATGGTGGTGGTATGAATCACTTCTGGATCAAATTCCACAAACAGGTAGTTGGGGAACAATGGCTCACTGACTGCAGTACGTTTGCCTCGTACGATTTTTTCCAGGGTGATCATCGGCGCCAGGCAATTAACCGCCTGTCTTTCGAGGTGTTCCTGGGCACGTTGGAGTTGCCCGCGCTTGCAGTACAGTAAATACCAGGATTGCATAATGACTCTTATCCGTTTAATCGGGGCGCAAGAATAGCAAAAGCGATGCGTTAAGTTAATTATATTCCCGGGTTTGCGTTATACCGCCTGAGTTCACGCTAATTTAACAAATTTACAGCATCGTAAAGATGAACGCCGTATAATGTGCGCAGATTAAGAGGCTACAATGGACGCCATGAAATATAACGATTTACGCGACTTCCTGACCTTGCTTGAACAGCAGGGTGAGCTAAAACGTATCACGCTCCCGGTGGATCCGCATCTGGAAATGACTGAAATAGCCGACCGCACATTGCGTGCCGGTGGACCTGCGCTGTTGTTTGAAAATCCTAAAGGTTATTCAATGCCGGTGCTGTGCAACCTGTTTGGTACGCCGAAACGTGTCGCTATGGGTATGGGGCAAGAGGATGTTTCGGCGTTGCGAGAAGTCGGTAAATTATTAGCGTTTCTGAAAGAACCGGAGCCGCCAAAAGGCTTTCGCGATCTGTTTGATAAGCTGCCGCAGTTTAAGCAGGTGTTGAACATGCCGACGAAACGGTTACGTGGTGCGCCCTGTCAGCAAAAAATTGTTTCTGGTGATGATGTCGATCTCAACCGCATTCCCATTATGACCTGCTGGCCGGAAGATGCTGCTCCGTTGATTACCTGGGGGTTGACGGTGACGCGGGGGCCGCACAAAGAGCGGCAAAATCTTGGCATTTATCGCCAGCAGTTGATTGGTAAAAACAAGCTGATTATGCGCTGGCTGTCGCACCGCGGCGGTGCGCTGGATTATCAGGAGTGGTGCGCGGCGCATCCGGGTGAACGTTTTCCGATCTCTGTTGCTCTGGGGGCTGATCCTGCGACGATTCTCGGCGCGGTGACGCCAGTGCCGGATACGTTGTCGGAATACGCCTTTGCCGGATTGTTACGTGGCACCAAAACCGAAGTGGTGAAGTGCATTTCTAATGACCTCGAAGTACCTGCCAGTGCAGAAATCGTGCTGGAAGGGTATATCGACCCGGGTGAGATGGCTGCAGAAGGCCCATATGGTGACCACACGGGTTACTATAATGAAGTTGATAGCTTCCCTGTCTTTACCGTAACGCACATTACCCAGCGTGAAGATGCGATTTACCACTCCACCTATACCGGTCGTCCGCCAGATGAACCTGCGGTGTTGGGCGTGGCGCTGAACGAAGTGTTCGTGCCGATTCTGCAAAAACAGTTCCCGGAAATTGTTGATTTTTATCTGCCGCCGGAGGGCTGCTCTTATCGACTGGCTGTAGTGACGATCAAAAAACAGTACGCTGGACACGCAAAGCGCGTCATGATGGGCGTCTGGTCGTTCTTACGTCAGTTTATGTACACTAAATTTGTGATCGTCTGCGATGATGATGTCAACGCACGCGACTGGAACGATGTGATTTGGGCGATTACTACCCGCATGGACCCGGCGCGGGATACGGTGCTGGTTGAAAATACGCCTATTGATTATCTGGACTTTGCCTCGCCTGTTTCCGGGCTGGGTTCAAAAATGGGGCTGGATGCCACGAATAAATGGCCAGGGGAAACCCAGCGTGAGTGGGGGCGTCCTATCAAAAAAGATCCGGATGTTGTTGCGCATATTGACGCAATCTGGGATGAACTGGCCATCTTTAACAACGGTAAAAGCGCCTGATGCGCGTTTGTTTTGCCCTATTTATTGATCCGACAGAGAAAGCGCATGACAACCTTAAGCTGTAAAGTGACCTCGGTAGAAGCTATCACGGATACCGTATACCGTGTTCGAATCGTGCCAGATGCGGCCTTTTCATTCCGTGCAGGTCAGTATTTGATGGTAGTGATGGACGAGCGCGATAAACGCCCATTTTCAATGGCCTCAACGCCTGATGAAAAAGGATTTATCGAGTTGCATATCGGTGCTTCTGAAATCAATCTTTACGCGAAAGCTGTCATGGACCGCATCCTTAAAGATCATCAAATCGTAGTCGATATCCCCCACGGTGAAGCCTGGCTGCGCGATGATGAAGAGCGTCCAATGATTCTTATTGCCGGCGGCACGGGCTTCTCTTATGCCCGTTCTATTTTGCTGACGGCGCTGGCGCGTAATCCCAATCGTAATATCACTATTTACTGGGGCGGGCGTGAGCAGCAACATCTGTACGATCTTTCTGAGCTTGAGGCGCTTTCGCTTAAGCATCCTGGTTTACAAGTGGTGCCGGTGGTTGAACAGCCGGAAGCGGGTTGGCGAGGGCGTACCGGTACGGTATTAACGGCGGTGTTGCAGGATCACGGTACGTTAGCAGAGCATGATATCTATATCGCTGGACGTTTTGAGATGGCGAAAATCGCCCGAGACCTGTTCTGCAATGAGCGTAATGCGCGGGAAGATCGCCTGTTTGGCGATGCGTTTGCGTTTATCTAAGGGTTAAAAAACCCGCCCCTGACAGGCGGGAAAAACGGCAACTAAAGCTTTATTCAGTGGCATTACTCTATGTCGCGTCTTATCCGGCCTACAAAGAGTCCTGAACCGTAGGCCGGATAAGGCGTTCACGCCGCATCCGGCAAGTGTTTAAACCCGCTCAAACACCGTCGCAATGCCCTGGCCCAGACCGATACACATCGTCGCCAGACCAAACTGGGCATCTTTGCGTTCCATCAGATTCAGCAGCGTGGTGCTGATACGCGCACCGGAACAGCCCAGCGGATGACCCAGTGCGATCGCGCCACCGTTGAGGTTGATCTTCTCGTCAATCTGCTCCATCAGCCCCAGATCTTTAATACACGGCAGGATCTGCGCGGCAAAGGCTTCATTCATTTCAAACACGCCGATATCGCTGGCAGAAAGCCCCGCTTTTTTCAGCGCCAGCTTCGAGGCCGGAACCGGGCCGTAACCCATAATCGACGGGTCACAACCGACAACCGCCATCGAACGCACGCGGGCGCGTGGCTTAAGACCTAATTCACGGGCGCGGCTTTCACTCATCACCAGCATGGCTGCAGCACCATCGGAAAGCGCAGAAGACGTGCCCGCCGTTACCGTACCGCTGACCGGATCGAACGCCGGACGTAGCGTGGCGAGGGCTTCCACGGTGGTTTCCGGGCGAATCACTTCGTCGTAATTAAACTGCTTCAGTACACCGTCGGCATCGTGACCACCTGTCGGGATGATTTCATTTTTAAATGCGCCCGACTGCGTGGCGGCCCAGGCACGAGCGTGTGACCGTGCGGCAAAGGCATCCTGCATTTCACGGCTGATACCGTGCATACGCGCCAGCATTTCTGCCGTTAAGCCCATCAGGCCCGCCGCTTTGGCAACATTGCGGCTAAGACCTGGGTGAAAATCGACACCGTGGCTCATTGGTACATGACCCATATGTTCCACACCGCCGACCAGACATGCCTGCGCATCGCCAGTCATGATCATTCGTGCCGCGTCGTGCAATGCCTGCATGGATGAACCACACAAGCGATTGACGGTAACCGCCGGGACGGAATGCGGCACTTCTGCCAACAGCGCCGCGTTACGGGCGATGTTGAAACCCTGCTCCAGCGTTTGCTGCACACAACCCCAGTAAATATCGTCGAGAGCCGCTGCTTCCAGCGCCGGATTACGCGCCAGTAGACTACGCATTAAATGAGCGGAGAGGTCTTCCGCGCGCACGTGACGAAAAGCACCGCCCTTCGAACGGCCCATCGGGGTGCGAATTGCATCGACAATGACAACCTGTTCCATTGTGACTCCTTAAGCCGTTTTCAGGTCGCCAACCGGACGGGCTGGCTCAACCGGGGGATAGTATGGTTCGTTATGGCGCGCTTTATTACGCAGACCCTCCGGCACTTCATACAGTGGGCCGAGGTGCTGATATTGCTGCGCCATATCGAGATATTTCGCGCTGCCGAGGGTGTCCAGCCAGCGGAACGCGCCGCCGTGGAACGGAGGGAAGCCCAGGCCGTAGACCAGCGCCATATCCGCTTCTGCCGGAGTGGCGATAATGCCTTCTTCCAGGCAGCGCACCACTTCGTTGACCATCGGGATCATCATGCGGGCGATAATCTCTTCCTCGCTGAAATCACGCTTCGGCTGGCTGACTTCTGCCAGCAGGCCGTCAACGGCGGAATCTTCTTCTTTCTTCGGCTTGCCTTTGCTGTCTTCTTTATAGCGCCAGAAACCGAGACAATTCTTCTGACCAAAGCGGTTGGCATCAAACAATGAATCGATGGCGTCGCGATAATCTTTTTGCATCCGCTGCGGGAAGCCCGCTGCCATCACTGCCTGGGCGTGATGCGCGGTATCAATCCCCACGACATCCAGCAGGTATGCCGGACCCATCGGCCAGCCAAACTGTTTTTCCATCACCTTGTCGATCTTGCGGAAATCCGCGCCGTCACGTAGTAACTGGCTGAAACCAGCGAAGTACGGGAACAGCACGCGGTTAACGAAGAAGCCCGGGCAGTCGTTAACTACGATCGGCGTCTTGCCCATCTTGCTTGCCCAGGCGACAACTTTTGCGATGGTTTCGTCGGAGCTTTTCTCACCGCGAATAATTTCTACCAACGGCATCCGGTGCACCGGGTTAAAGAAGTGCATCCCGCAGAAATTTTCCGGGCGTTCCAGCGCGTTGGCCAGTTCGCTGATAGGAATGGTTGAAGTGTTAGAAGCCAGCACGGTATCCGGACGTACTTTCTGCTCAGTTTCTGCCAGCACGGCTTTTTTCACTTTCGGGTTTTCAACAACCGCTTCTACCACAATATCCACGCGGTCAAACCCGGCGTAGTCGAGCGTTGGGTGAATCGTGGAGATCACGCCAGCCAGTTTCAGACCATCGATCTTGCCGCGCTCAAGCTGCTTGTTCAGCAGTTTCGCGGCTTCGGTCATGCCGAGGGTTAACGACTTGTCGTTGATATCTTTCATGACAACCGGCACGCCTTTCCACGCGGACTGGTAAGCAATGCCGCCCCCCATAATGCCCGCGCCCAGTACAGCGGCCTGTTTCGGTGTTTCAACGTCTTGGGTAAGTTTTTTCGCTTTGCCTTTTACATATTGATCGTTAAGGAAAATGCCGACCAGTGCGCGGGCTTCGTTGGTGTGCGCCAGCGGAACAAAGCTTTTGTTTTCCAGGTTTAAGGCTTCTTCACGACCAAAACGGGCGGCGGCTTCAATGGTTTTTACTGCGGTGATGGGGGCCGGGTAATGTTTCCCCGCTGTTTGTGCGACCATCCCTTTAGCGATGGTGAAGCTCATGGTGGCTTCAATCTTGCTAAGTTTCAGCGGTTCCAGCTTCGGCTGACGTTTCGCTTTCCAGTCGAGGTCGCCGTTAATGGCCTGGCGTAAAATTGCCATCGCGCCTTCAAGTAGTTTTTCTGCTTTGACTACGCCATCAACCAGACCGATTTTCAGCGCCTGTTCGGCCCCGACATCTTTACCGGCGGCAATGATTTCCAGCGCACTGTCAGCGCCCAGCATTCGTGGCATACGCACGGAGCCGCCAAAGCCCGGCATGATGCCAAGTTTGGTTTCCGGCAACCCGATACGCAGATCCGGCGTCGCCAGACGATAATCGGTCGCCAGCACGCATTCGCAGCCACCGCCCAGCGCGTAGCCGTTGACCGCGGCAATGGTCGGCACCGGCAGATCTTCCAGTCGATTAAACACGCTATTGGCAAAATGCAGCCACTGGCTTAATTGTTCTTCCGGAACGAGAAACAGCGATAAAAATTCGGTGATATCAGCACCGACAATAAAGGCTGCTTTGTTCGAACGCAGCAGCAGCCCTTTTAAATCTGATTGTTGTTCCAGCACGCCGATGGCCTCACCGAGGCTGGCGACGGTTGCAGTGTCGAGTTTATTAACTGAGCCTGGGGCATCGAACACCAGTTCGGCAATGCCATCTTCCAGCCAGTCAAGGTACAGGGTGTCGCCTTTGTAAAGCATGTCAGTCTCCTGAATCCGCAAGGTGATCTGGTCGTACCAGATGGCTTGAAGTGTGTGTTTTATGTTAAAAATATGCAAATAAAAGATTAAAGAAATGCCGTTCTGATCACGCTCGGCAGAAATCACGCTCTGTATGAACGTTGTGCTAAGATGCGGAGACTTAAGGTCAAAAAACAGAAGGGTAAAAAATGGAATCACTGGCCTCGCTTTATAAAAATCATATAGCTACCTTGCAAGAACGGACTCGCGATGCGCTGGCGCGCTTCAAGCTGGATGCATTACTTATTCACTCTGGCGAGCTGTTCAACGTTTTTCTCGACGATCATCCCTATCCGTTTAAAGTGAACCCGCAATTCAAAGCATGGGTGCCGGTAACTCAGGTGCCAAACTGCTGGTTGCTGGTGGATGGCGTGAACAAACCGAAACTGTGGTTTTATCTGCCGGTTGATTACTGGCACAACGTCGAACCGCTGCCGACCTCCTTCTGGACTGAAGATGTGGAAGTGATCGCGCTGCCGAAAGCTGATGGTATTGGTAGCCAACTGCCTGCCGCGCGCGGCAATATCGGTTATATTGGTCCGGTGCCGGAACGTGCGCTGCAACTGGGCATTGAGGCCAGCAACATCAACCCGAAAGGGGTCATTGACTACCTGCATTACTACCGTTCTTTCAAAACCGAGTACGAACTGACCTGTATGCGTGAAGCGCAGAAAATGGCGGTCAATGGTCATCGCGCGGCAGAAGAAGCCTTCCGTTCCGGTATGAGCGAGTTCGATATCAACATCGCCTACCTGACCGCGACCGGCCATCGTGATACCGACGTACCTTACAGCAACATTGTGGCGCTTAACGAACATGCTGCGGTGTTGCATTACACCAAACTGGATCATCAGGCGCCGGAAGAGATGCGCAGCTTCCTGCTGGACGCCGGGGCCGAATATAACGGCTATGCGGCTGACCTGACTCGTACCTGGTCGGCAAAAAGCGACAATGACTATGCGCAACTGGTGAAAGACGTTAATGATGAACAACTGGCGCTGATCGCCACCATGAAGGCGGGTGTCAGCTATGTGGATTACCACATCCAGTTCCATCAGCGCATCGCTAAACTGTTGCGTAAACACCAAATCATCACTGATATGAGTGAAGAAGCGATGGTCGAAAACGATCTTACCGGGCCGTTTATGCCGCACGGTATCGGGCATCCGCTTGGCCTGCAGGTGCATGACGTAGCCGGTTTTATGCAGGATGATAGTGGTACGTATCTCGCGGCACCGGCAAAATATCCGTACCTGCGCTGCACTCGTATTCTCCAGCCGGGGATGGTGTTAACCATCGAACCGGGTATCTACTTCATCGAATCGCTGCTGGCTCCGTGGCGTGAAGGGCAGTTCAGCAAACACTTCAACTGGCAGAAAATTGAAGCACTGAAACCGTTCGGCGGCATTCGTATCGAAGACAACGTGGTGATCCACGAAAATAACGTGGAAAACATGACCCGGGATTTGAAGCTGGCGTGATGGAAAGCTGGTTAATTCCTGCGGCACCGGTCACGGTCGTTGAAGAGATCAAAAAAAGCCGCTTCATTACGCTGTTGGCACATACCGATGGCGTCGAGGCGGCGAAAGCGTTTGTTGAATCAGTACGGGCAGAACACCCCGATGCTCGCCACCATTGCGTGGCGTGGGTGGCGGGGGCGCCTGACGATTCACAACAACTGGGCTTCTCCGATGACGGTGAACCGGCGGGAACGGCAGGTAAACCGATGCTCGCCCAACTGATGGGCAGCGGCGTCGGGGAAATTACCGCCGTGGTGGTGCGCTACTACGGCGGCATATTGCTGGGCACCGGTGGGTTAGTGAAAGCTTATGGCGGCGGAGTGAATCAGGCACTGCGCCAGCTAACGACCCAACGCAAGACGCCATTAACCGAATATACTTTGCAATGTGAATATAGTCAGTTAACCGGTATTGAAGCGTTGCTGGGGCAGTGTGACGGCAAAGTTATTACCAGCGATTATCAGGCATTCGTTCTGCTGCGGGTGGCGCTTCCGGCGGCGAAAGTGGCTGAATTTTCCGCAAAGCTGGCGGATTTTAGCCGTGGTTCATTGCAATTGTTAGCGATTGAAGAATAATCCCCACTTCATTTTGCAGAACTAAGGAAGCGGCAGAGATGCATTTTCGCGCCATAACCCGAATCGTTGGACTACTGGTCATCTTATTTTCAGGGACCATGATTATCCCAGGGCTGGTAGCGCTCATCTACCGGGATGGGGCGGGCCGCGCATTTACCCAGACCTTTTTTGTCGCCCTCGCGATTGGCTCCATGCTGTGGTGGCCGAACCGTAAAGAGAAGGGCGAGCTGAAATCCCGCGAAGGGTTTCTGATTGTGGTGCTGTTCTGGACCGTGCTGGGTAGTGTCGGTGCGCTCCCTTTTATCTTCTCGGAAAGCCCGAACCTCACCATTACAGATGCGTTTTTTGAATCCTTCTCTGGTCTGACCACCACAGGCGCAACGACGCTGGTGGGGTTGGACTCACTCCCTCATGCCATCCTCTTTTATCGCCAGATGCTGCAATGGTTTGGCGGGATGGGGATCATCGTGTTAGCAGTCGCGATACTGCCTATTCTCGGTGTAGGTGGAATGCAGCTCTATCGCGCGGAAATGCCCGGCCCGCTGAAAGATAACAAAATGCGCCCGCGTATTGCGGAAACGGCAAAAACTTTGTGGTTGATTTATGTTCTGTTGACCGTCGCCTGTGCGCTGGCGCTGTGGTTTGCTGGAATGGATGCCTTTGATGCCATCGGTCATAGCTTTGCGACAATCGCTATTGGTGGTTTCTCGACACATGATGCTAGTGTTGGCTATTTCGATAGCCCGACCATTAACACTATTATTGCTATTTTCTTGCTGATCTCCGGCTGTAACTACGGTCTGCACTTCTCGCTGTTAAGTGGGCGTAGTCTGAAGGTTTACTGGCGCGATCCGGAATTTCGCATGTTTATCGGCGTACAGTTTACGCTGGTGGTTATTTGTACACTCGTACTGTGGTTTCATAATGTCTACAGTTCGGCGCTGATGACGATTAACCAGGCATTTTTCCAGGTAGTGTCGATGGCGACGACCGCCGGGTTTACGACCGACAGCATTGCCCGCTGGCCGCTCTTTTTGCCGGTACTACTGTTGTGCTCTGCATTTATCGGTGGTTGCGCCGGGTCAACGGGCGGTGGCCTGAAAGTGATCCGCATTCTGCTGTTGTTCAAACAGGGGAACCGTGAGCTGAAACGTCTGGTGCATCCGAATGCTGTTTATAGCATTAAGCTAGGGAACCGCGCATTGCCGGAACGCATCCTTGAAGCCGTGTGGGGATTCTTCTCTGCTTATGCGTTAGTTTTTATTGTCAGTATGCTGGCGATTATCGCCACTGGAGTGGATGACTTTTCTGCCTTTGCGTCGGTTGTTGCGACATTGAATAACCTGGGGCCAGGGCTTGGTGTGGTTGCTGATAACTTTACCAGCATGAATCCGGTGGCTAAATGGATCCTGATTGCCAATATGCTATTTGGTCGTCTCGAGGTCTTTACATTGCTGGTGCTCTTTACCCCGACTTTCTGGCGTGAATGATGGAGTAATACGTGAAAACATTAATTCTTTTCTCAACAAGGGATGGACAAACGCGCGAGATTGCCTCGTATCTGGCTTCGGAATTGAAAGAACTGGGGAGCCAGGCGGATGTTGTCAACTTGCATCGCACCGAAGAACCAGAATGGGAAAACTACGACTGCGTGGTAATTGGTGCATCTATTCGCTACGGTCATTACCATTCTGCGTTCCAGGAGTTTGTCAAAACGCATGCCACACGCTTGAACTCCATGCCGAGCGCCTTTTACTCGGTGAACCTGGTGGCGCGCAAACCGGAGAAGCGTACTGTGCAGACCAACAGCTACGCGCGGAAGTTTTTGATGAATTCACAATGGCGTCCCGATCGCTGCGCGGTTATCGCTGGGGCGCTGCGTTATCCACGCTACCGTTGGTACGACCGCTTTATGATCAAGCTGATTATGAAGATGTCTGGCGGAGAAACGGATACGCGCAAAGAAGTTGTCTATACCGATTGGGAACAGGTAGCGAATTTTGCCCGAGAAATCGCCCATTTAACCAACAAACCGATGATGAAATAAGCATAAAGCATTGCTCCGGTTTTTTATTATCTACTAATCAATTATTTATTAACGAACTCTTCGCCCAGAGCGATATCTTTCTTCAGCGTATCGAGCATACCTTCCAGCGCGTTCTGTTCAAATGCACTCAGAGTGCCGATAGATTTACGCTCTTCCACGCCGTTTTTACCCAGCAGCAGCGGTTGAGAGAAGAAACGTGCGTACTGACCGTCACCTTCAACATAGGCACACTCTACTACGCCTTTTTCGCCCTGCAGCGCACGAACCAGAGACAGACCAAAACGTGCAGCCGCCTGACCCATAGACAGAGTTGCAGACCCGCCACCGGCTTTCGCTTCAACCACTTCAGTACCCGCGTTCTGGATACGTTTGGTCAGATCAACCACTTCTTGCTCGGTAAAGCTGACGCCAGGAACCTGCGACAGCAACGGCAGAATGGTAACGCCAGAGTGACCGCCAATAACCGGCACTTCTACATCACCCGGTTGTTTGCCTTTCAGTTCCGCAACAAAGGTGTTGGAACGAATGATATCCAGCGTAGTGACGCCAAACAGCTTGTTTTTGTCATAAACACCGGCTTTTTTCAGCACTTCTGCAGCGATAGCCACAGTGGTATTAACCGGGTTAGTGATAATACCAATGCACGCTTTCGGGCAGGTTTTCGCGACTTGCTGTACCAGGTTTTTCACGATCCCAGCGTTAACGTTAAACAGGTCGGAACGATCCATACCCGGTTTACGCGCTACGCCAGCGGAAATAAGAACAACATCCGCACCTTCCAGCGCCGGAGTCGCATCTTCACCAGAAAAACCTTTGATTTTCACAGCAGTAGGGATATGGCTCAGATCGACGGCCACACCGGGAGTGACTGGAGCGATATCATACAGGGAGAGTTCTGAACCTGAAGGCAGTTGGGTTTTTAACAGTAATGCAAGCGCCTGGCCGATACCACCAGCAGCGCCGAGGACTGCGACTTTCATCCTAAACTCCTTATTATATTGATAAACTAAGATATGTTGCTCCGCTGCCGCGACCTTAATCCACAAATTCACAGTTTACAATGACCACTTCTCAAGAATGTGTAGTCACGCAAATTTGGCGTTTATGCATTTAATTGACGTAATCAGGGAGCTAACTTACGTAATTAACAGTCGCTTATGCATCAGAGCTACATTCCAACAGGTGGTGACAATATACCCTACCGTTCAGCCAAAACAATATCAATTTGATAACAATTAATTTACTTTTAAGCGAAATTTACGCGCCGTGACACAGGCATGTTTCTCAATAACGAAATTTGATAAAATCCCGCTCTTTCATAACATTATTTCAGCCTTCTCCAGGGCAGACTGTTTGCATAAAAATTCATCTGTATGCACAATAATGTTGTATCAACCACCATATCGGGTGACTTATGCGAAGCTCGGCTAAGCAAGAAGAATTAGTTAAAGCGTTTAAAGCGTTACTTAAAGAAGAGAAATTTAGCTCCCAGGGCGAAATCGTCGCCGCATTGCAGGAGCAAGGCTTTGACAATATTAATCAGTCTAAAGTCTCGCGGATGTTGACCAAGTTTGGTGCTGTACGTACCCGCAATGCCAAAATGGAAATGGTTTACTGCCTACCTGCTGAACTGGGCGTACCAACCACGTCCAGCCCGCTGAAAAATCTGGTGCTGGATATCGACTACAACGACGCTGTTGTGGTGATTCATAC
This sequence comes from Escherichia sp. TW09308, assembly GCF_000208565.1. NCBI lineage: Bacteria > Pseudomonadati > Pseudomonadota > Gammaproteobacteria > Enterobacterales > Enterobacteriaceae > Escherichia > Escherichia sp. TW09308. Next base: position 1,699,851 of record NZ_AEME01000001.1, read on the forward strand.
CAGCCCCGGCGCGGCACAGTTAATTGCGCGTCTGCTGGACTCTTTGGGCAAAGCAGAAGGTATTCTTGGCACCATTGCTGGTGATGACACCATCTTTACCACCCCTGCCAAAGGTTTCACCGTCAAAGACCTGTATGAAGCGATCTTAGAGCTGTTCGATCAGGAGCTTTAATCTCTTGCCCCGTCGCTTCTGGCGGCGGGGAAAATGTTGCAGTCCCCTGTCCCCCTTGTTTTCCCTGCCATTTATTTAACGAATAGTGCGTTTCTTGAGACAAAAAATTCACACATCGAATACATAAAGTAAAAAACGCACATTATGCAAAAAAACATATCTTATTGAAATTAATGCCATTTACTATAAATCACCCTATTTTTAATTCCAATTTGTTATAAAGGTTAAAATTTTTAACAATTTACATTCAATAGAAACAGTTAGCGTGGTATTAATTAGCTCAATAATTAGTGTATACTTGATTTTGTGATATGGGTCACGAAACAAAGACCCAACTAAAAGATTATGTCGAGGTAAAAATCATGAAAATCAAAACCACTGTTGCTGCATTAAGCGTACTTTCTGTTCTCTCTTTCGGTGCATTCGCTGCCGATTCCATTGATGCTGCACAAGCACAAAATCGTGAAGCTATCGGTACTGTATCCGTAAGTGGCGTTGCCTCTTCACCGATGGATATGCGTGAAATGCTGAACAAAAAAGCGGAAGAGAAGGGCGCAACGGCCTACCAGATTACTGAAGCTCGTAGCGGTGATACCTGGCACGCCACGGCTGAACTGTACAAATAAACCCTCATCGTCTTGTCCGACGAGATTGCCTCCGGTTCGGAGGCTTTTTTTTGCGCTAATGGCGAACATTAAAACGCAAATGTCCTTCCAGCTCTTCTTCTGCCTCATCAAACAACAGTATTAACGCGCCAAAACGGCGACGCGTTTTCTCTCCCAGATGAACAAACTCAATCTCCAGCGGTAGCGGCAGGACATCGTTCATTAACACATCCCACAGAGAGTCGAGATCGCGTACCTTATCTTTCGCCAGACCAAAGGTTTGGCGAAAGTCGCGATAAAAGTCCTCCTGACTCTCAATCTCATCAAAATCAAAGCTATAGATATTCATCTGTTGCCACCATCACGTTTCGCGGCGAGTTCTGCCGATCATCGCTAAGTATAGCCATGAAAAAACCGACGCTTTTGGCGTCGGCTCAGATGATTGACAAAGTGCGCGTTGTTGATGTCGGATGCGGCGTGAACGCTTTATCCGGCCTACCAGGGTGTGCAAATTCAATATAATGCAATTTTGTAGGCCTGATAAGCGTAGCGCATCAGGCAATTTGGAGTATATCAGCAATATCAACTGACACCTTTTGCCGTCGGTTTTGACTTAACTATCGGTCAGCGCATGTTGATACTTATGGAGCATACTGGTAAGCCGATACACCGGTTCTGTAACCTGCGGCGGTGCTTGCCAGATGCGTAACTTTTCCTGGTAAATCTCCAGTTCTTCCAGCAACTGCCCGAAGTAACGACGGCGTTTGTCATCGCTACGGGCAGAAATAACGTGGTCCGCGGTACGTCGCATTTGTCGGTGGAATGCCGATAAATCATCGTTAACCGGGATCGGCGCATCGCGCAGGCGCTGGTGTGCGATAATCATCGTCAACGCCAGGCGAAATTTCGGTAAATCGCCGGGAAATTTATTCATCAGCAAAAACAACTGCTGATAAAGCGCCGGCAGATGGTTCTCTTTACGACGCGCAACATTGGTGGTCATTGCGGAAACAGCAGCAGAAACAAACTGATTAAGCAGTACGCGTCCGGTTCGATCACGCGATTTATCCCGCACTAAAAGAATGACAATAAACGCCAGCACACAGCCGACAATTTGCCCCAACGCGCTGTCGAGAAACTGGCTGAACTGAAAGGTCATCGGGTTATCCAGCACAATAATGTTAATGGTACTGGCTAACGCCCCCATCGATCCCAGCCGCCGTTTCTGCACTTCGATACCGAGGAAGAATCCCAGCACCGCCAGACTAAGGCAAAGCAGCAACATACTCTGTTGGGTATTGGGGATAATCACCAAAAAGTAGAGCAGCCCTAACGGCAGCGCCGCCAGCGTCCCGTAGATAAAGTCGATCGCTACCATGCGTGGATTAGGCAAACGCATTGCCAGCGAGGTCACTACTGCGATCATTACCATTGCACCACTGCCAGAGGTCCATCCGGTCCACAGCCAGAACAGCGTCCCCAGAATGCAGGAAAGTGTTGTGCGCCAGAAATTGACCATCGCATGATGACGCTCGGCTGACTCTACTTTTACTTCCGGCTCGCCTTGCAGGATCTCTTCTTCGGTCGCGTTGATTTTGGTGTTGCTGATGACGCCTCGCTTGAGCAACTGATAGCGCGTTGCCGCCGCGACCCAGCTATAAATGGTGATGGGCGTTTCGCGCTCCCCGGTCCAGGCAATAACTCTCCGCAGGCGCTTTAGCTGCTTATGGACGTCCTGCGCAGTTTCTACCGGCGTGTCAAAAAATTCGCGGAAAGTATCTGTGATCAATTCCGGGCGCGAATTCTGAATCAGCCAGGTTTCGCAAGACTGAGTGATCAGCGTCAGCGACAGCGTATTGATCGCTTTTAAACGTCGATTGGCGCGTGCCCAGCGGGAAGATTCCATATTCAGGTTGCTGCGCATTCCTTGCAGCGCCGTGGTGCGTCGAACCAGGTCACCCCAGGCTTTATCGACGACTTCACCATCGCCATGTTTGATACACAGTTGCATTAACTGATATTGCGCCACCAGCAAACTTTCCAGTTCACGATCCACCTCTTGCTTAATCGATCGCGGAGAAAAGAGCAGATCCGCCACAATAGCGCACACAATACCCATGACGATTTCGCTGCAACGTTCAACAGCAAACTGCGGCGTAAGTAGCGGTTCCGGCTGAATGGTGATCACAATGATCAGCGCGGTGTAACCCGCCAGCCCCCACGCATAGGAGTTTTCTACTCGTACCAGCGAAGAAATCCAGGTACAAAAACCGGCCCAGATACAGCACACCAGAATCATCAACAATGGCGCGCGGATCATCGCAATAATGATCACCAACCCGGCAATACAGCCTATAAATGTGCCGATGATGCGCAAAAAGCCGCGATAGCGAATAGCGCCCGAGTACGGTTCTCCACCGGCTGCAAAGGCCGGACCTGCGGCAACAATCGCCGCTGTCAGTACCGCCCAGCGTGGCGTTTCAAGCTGAAAATGAAAACCAACAAACAGCGCCAGCACAATGGCGGTCGCCAGTTTTACCGCGAAGCGAATATGTTGGTTAGCAATGGAGAAAATACCCATCGTGATTAACCAAACTCGCGCAGGCGATGAGCCATTTTTCGGAAGAACGAATCCTGACTTTCGTCGCGATCTTGTTTACCCGTAACCACCACAGTGGCGGTAGTCCCGGCAGGCCAGATGTTATCTTGCTGGTTGTCGAGACGAATACGTACCGGAACACGCTGCGCCAGACGCACCCACTCCAGGTTAGAGTCGATAGTCGCCATACCTTTGTCATCACGCGTGCTGCTGGCGTTAGTGACTCCGGCAGCAACGCTATCGACCGTACCTTTCAGCACTTTATTGCTACCAAGCGGCGTGATCTCTGCGCGATATCCCGGATGTACACCTTCCAGTTTGGTTTCTTCCATATAGGCCAACACATAGAAGGAGTTCTGTTTCACCAGTGCAACGGCCGTTGATCCCCGCGTGATAAATTCACCGGTATAGACGTTGAGGTTGGTCACCCAGCCATCTGCTGGCGCGCGGATCACTGTGCGTTCAAGATCCAGTTTTGCCAGATCGCGGGTCGCCTGCGCTTTCGCTAACTGATGCAGGACCGTTTGCAGCACGTTGTTGGCCTGGTCGATCTCTTCGCGAGACATCGCCTGTATGCCGAGACGGTTACGACGTCCGGCCTCCTGGCGCTTTTCCTGTGCCAGCACCTGATAATAAGCAACGTCGGCTTGTGCTTCCTCGAGCGCCTTTTGATAGCGCGGCTGGTCGATGGTGAACAGTACCTGCCCTTTTTTCACCAACTGATTATCATGAACATTCACTTGGGTAATGAGACCGGAGACATCCGGCGCAATTGCCACCACGTCGGCGCTAAAGCGCGCGTCACGCGTCCACGGAGATTCGGTGTAATAGACCCAGGCATTAAAAATTGCGATGAAGGCCAGAATGACTAATACGACCGTAATGGCCGTACGGGAGAATTTTCTTATTAGTGTTTTCACTTCAACCTCAAACGAACAGTCGCGATATCAAATAAAACAAACAGCAATAGAGCGCGGTGTTGAACAACGCCGGATGCCAGACAAAGTCGTAGATACCTGTTGGCACAAGTACCCGGCGCACTAGCCAAAAAATCGCCAGTGATAAAAGCAATTCGAAAAATATCGGTGGGAAGGACAGCCCAAACACCACGATAACGGGAAACAGACTCATGTTGACCTTGGTTGTATAGAGAGAGCAGGCGTCATTATTTTCAGCATCTGTCGCCGCAGAGAAGGGCATGGAAAGCCGGGCGAGAGCAACATTGCTGTAGATTAATATTTAATATATTAGCGTAACTGTTATGCTGTTATCTATATTATGTGATCTAAATCACTTTTAAGTCAGAGTGAATAATGGAACGACTAAAACGCATGTCGGTTTTTGCCAAAGTAGTTGAATTTGGCTCTTTTACCGCCGCCGCCAGGCAGTTACAGATGAGCGTATCATCCATCAGTCAGACGGTATCTAAACTGGAAGATGAGTTGCAGGTTAAGCTACTAAACCGCAGCACGCGTAGCATTGGCCTGACCGAAGCGGGTAAAATTTACTATCAAGGCTGTCGCCGGATGCTCCATGAAGTGCAGGATGTTCATGAGCAACTGTATGCTTTCAATAACACGCCCATCGGCACGCTACGTATTGGCTGTTCTTCAACTATGGCACAAAATGTTCTCGCGGGGCTGACGGCAAAAATGCTGAAAGAGTACCCGGGCTTAAGCGTAAATCTGGTCACGGGCATTCCTGCACCTGATCTGATTGCCGATGGCCTTGACGTGGTGATCCGCGTTGGCGCATTACAAGATTCCAGCCTGTTTTCCCGCCGCCTGGGCGCGATGCCAATGGTGGTGTGCGCCGCCAAAAGCTATCTCACACAGTATGGCGTACCGGAAAAACCAGCCGATTTAAGTAGTCATTCATGGCTTGAATACAGTGTGCGCCCGGACAATGAATTTGAACTGATCGCTCCGGAAGGGATCTCAACGCGCCTCATCCCACAAGGGCGATTTGTCACTAACGATCCGATGACGCTGGTTCGCTGGCTAACTGCTGGGGCGGGGATCGCCTACGTGCCGCTGATGTGGGTGATCAATGAGATCAATCGCGGGGACCTGGAGATCCTGCTGCCGCGTTACCAGTCAGATCCTCGCCCGGTTTATGCGCTATATACCGAAAAAGATAAGTTGCCGTTAAAGGTGCAGGTAGTGATCAACTCATTAACGGATTATTTTGTCGAGGTAGGAAAACTTTTTCAGGAGATGCACGGGCGTGGGAAAGAGAAGTAATTCCTTAGCGCAGATCGAATAAGGCATTCACGCCGCATCCGGCAACCGATGCCTGATGCGACGCTTACCGTCCTGGACAGATTACGCTGTACCACCAACAGTCAGGTTATCGACTTTCAGCGTCGGCTGACCTACGCCAACCGGCAGGCTCTGCCCTTCTTTACCGCAGACACCCACGCCGTTATCCAGTTTCAGGTCGTTGCCCACCATCGAAATCTGCTGCATGGTTTCGATACCGGAACCAATCAACGTTGCGCCTTTCACCGGCTTCGTCACTTTACCGTTTTCAATCAGATACGCTTCTGAGGTGGAGAAGACAAATTTACCAGAGGTGATATCTACCTGACCGCCGCCAAAGTTCGGCGCATAGATACCGTACTCAACGGATTCAATGATTTCCTGCGGTGTCGATTTACCCGGCAGCATGTAGGTGTTGGTCATACGCGGCATTGGCAGGTGAGCGTAAGATTCACGGCGACCATTGCCGGTCGGCGTCATACCCATTAAACGCGCATTGAGTTTATCCTGCATGTAACCTTTCAGGATCCCGTTCTCAATCAACACGTTGTATTGACCTGGTGTGCCTTCGTCATCAATCGCCACCGAACCACGGCGATCAACCATCGTACCGTCATCAACCACGGTACACAGTTCAGAAGCCACCAGCTCACCGAGCTGGCCACTAAAGACCGATGTACCACGGCGGTTGAAGTCGCCTTCCAGGCCGTGACCGACCGCTTCATGCAACAACACGCCCGGCCAGCCAGCGCCGAGAACAACCGGCATAGTCCCCGCAGGCGCGGCAACGGCGGAAAGATTGACCAGTGCCATACGCACTGCTTCTTTCGCCCATGCATCAGCGCGAACTTCACCATCGAGGTCAGCAAGGAAGAACTCATAACCGAAACGACCGCCGCCGCCGCTGGCACCACGTTCGCGTTTACCATCTTCTTCGACCAGAACGCTCACGGAAAGACGCACCAGAGGGCGGACATCCGCCGCCAGGGTTCCGTCAGTCGCCGCGACCAAAATTAATTCATAGACGCCGCTCAGGCTGGCAGTCACTTCCTGTACGCGCTTGTCCGCTTCGCGGGCAACTTTATCGACGCGGCGCAGGATATCCAGCTTATCTTCGCGGCTCATGCTTTGCAGCGGATCAAGCGAGGTATACAGCGGGCTATGCTCTACCGCGCCCAGTGTTTGTACTTTGCCATAGCCACTATCACGGACGATGGTGCGCGCCGCTTGCGCGCTCTGCTCCAGCGCCAGCAGGCTGATTTGGTCTGCGTAAGCAAACCCGGTTTTTTCACCGCTGATTGCACGCACGCCAACACCCTGATCGATGTTGTAAGAACCATCTTTGATAATGCGGTCTTCTAAAACCCAGGACTCGTGATAGCTCGACTGAAAATAGAGATCGCCATAATCAAGGCGACGTTCGGCCAGTTGACCGAGGATCGCGAACAAGTCCTGATGTTTCAGGCCGTTCGCCGCTAGCAATTGTTCACTTACCAGGTTCAGACTCATCGTTTTTGCTACTCGTTAGTTACTGCGGTAGAGGATTTTTTACGGCTGCCGGGTGCGGCGTAAACGCCTTATCCGGCCTGCGGTTTGTTCCGGTTCGTTGGTTTTATGGCAACGATTATCTTATGAGATTGGGGCAATTACATGCCCTCGTCAAATCATTGCGCTTTTTCTTTACGCGGCTGACGCAACACTTCGTTGATTTGCGGAGCATCCAGCGGACCAGAAATGCGATAGCGCAAAATGGAGACCTTACTCCACAGCGGCCCCAGCACTTTACTGGCGGCAAACACTGCCGCGCCGACAATCGGGTTAACCGCAAAGGCCGCAGCCACGCCCACTGTCGCAGAAATCTCTGGCGCGACAACCGCTTCCATATTGAGATCGCGACGCACCAGATTTACCGATCCTTTCATGGCGATATCCGCTTCCAGGCCATCCACCAGCGTGTCGTCAGTGTGCATAACGCCGTCTTTAATCCACGCGGTGCTGCGAATGGAGTCAAAATAGAACCCTTCGCCAAAGGTATCCCTGAAATCAAAGCGCAGCTTACGCATCAGGGCATCAACACTCAATAAGCGCAGCAACTGTCCGGCATGTCCGGTGCTAATTTCGGTAATTTCACCTTTGCCCAGTTGTGTATGAATGATGCCGTTCAATGTCGCCTCGTCTGGCTGCCACGGCGATTTACGCCAGTGCAAATCGTAATCCACATTAAATGATGACTGGCGTATTGGCGTCGTAACACCAAAAAATTCTGCGGCAGCATCAATTTTCTGTCCGCGCAGTTTTCCTTTCAGCGATGTCCGTTGATTTCCGGGATTATTAACCCATTCACCATCAGCAGTGAGCCGCGAGAAACCGGTATCAATCAGCCCGTTGGTCAGGGTTAACGTATCGCCGGAAATGGTGATATCACTGTCGATGCGGCCGAATTTTTGCCCCCATAACCAACATTCTGCGCAACGTATTTGCGCATCCGGCCAGCCACGGAAGCTGATACGCTCCGTTGTCGGGAAAGGTGATGACGGCGTTGAATCACCACGAGTTTTTGCCACGCTCGGGTTGTAATAGAGATATTTGATATTCGCTAACCACGGTGCGTTATTACGCATCGCCAGCGTAGCGTTGATTTCACGCCCTTGCGCCTCGACCTGCGTACCATTTGCCATCGGTTGCGAAACAATGCTCAGGTTATTCCATTGCTGATTTCCCAGCGACAACATCGGTGTACGTAGCGTAATGTGCTGAGGGAAACTCGCTGCGCTGCCAACTTTTTCCGTTGCGCCTTTCTGGAACAAGGCCAGCCACTCGGCACCGTTCATCGGCGGCATATTGAGTTCAACACCACTTTGCTCCGGTAACGGAGGGAGCGTTTTGCTGTCTGCCGCCCAGATGGCGCGATCGAGCGTCAGCTTTTGACCGAGCAACCAGCGGCTATTGAAATGGTTATCCGCGCCAGCCTGTCCGGTTAATTCAAAGCTGTTGAGATTGCCGTTGACCTTAACGTTAATTGGCAACGGTTCGCCAGCAGGTTTGGCTAACGGTGAAGGTAAGTGACTGCTCACATTCTTCAGATCGCCGTTCAGTTCAACGTTATACGTTGCGCCAGCTTGATAAGGTAGCTCAATGCCCACTTTACCATCCCATGCCATACTGCCGCTTAACGCTTCATTCAGCGCTTCAGGCAGAACGCCAGTTTTCGCTGGTTGCCAGTTGCCGTTGAGATTCACCGCAACCTGGTAGGCTTTCGCCCCTTCTTTGGTGGAAAAATCCACGTTCAGTGGCTGGTTAAACCAGTTTGCGGTTAGTGATTCGCTTTGTAGATCGCCATTGATAAAGCTGAATTTGCCGCTCAAATTTTTCAGAGTGCTATCAAGCGGTTTGATAAACAGACTGTTGTTACGCAGCGTCACTTCGCCTTTCGCTGTAACCAGCTCGCCGTCCAGCGGGATATCGAGATGTAAGCGAGCATTCACATCGCCGTCGAGCTGGAGTTCTTGCAGGGTCGCCCCCAGCGAATCCTTCAGCGGCGTCTCATCAAAATAAGGGCCAACAGCTTTGCCCGGACCTTTTATGTCAGCATCAATCAGCAACTTTTCTTTCGAGTAGTCAGGGATCACTGCGGTGAGATTGCTGGCACGCACGCCACCCAGATTAACGCCATCGGTTTTCATCCATAAACCGTCGTTAATAAAGTCCAGTTCAATATCGAGATTAGTTAATGCTGGCCAGTCCGGCTGGAAAGCAAACTTCGCATTACGCAGCGGCACCAACACCTCAAACTGACCTTCGTTGTGTTTGTATGGAAAAAGATGCGGATTGCCGCCATAAACCAGCGTCGCGTTCTCCGCCTCACCACCCTGAATCGCCCCACTTAAGTAATCAACCAGGTCTTTACCCATCAGGTTTTCCGGGAAATAGCGCCAGGCTTGCGAACCATCATCGGTACTGATGCCAGCCAGAATGCCAAGCCAGGGTTCATCATTAGCCGGTTGCAGGTAGCGGAAACCACCACGCGCATGGACGGCTTTGGCTTTGACATCAATATTGCGGCCATCGAGCTGAAAACCCTTATCGTTATTCAGCCAGCTTAAGGCCGCCTTGCCGTCGACAATTTCCAGCGGCGCACGAAATACCGTTTCGTAAGGCATTTTCGCCTGCTTCATGGAAGCGGTAAACAAACCATTTTCTACGCTACCGGAAAGCGTCCCGGAGAAATGTTCCGCCCCCGGTAGTAATTTCCATTGCTTCCAGGCCAGATCGCTCCACGATGCCTGAAAGCGGGTCTTTTCTGCAGCCTGAAGCGGGATATCCAGCGCCAACGTGTTGATCTTGCCGCTCGGTTGCGTGGAACGCCAGATATCCCCCAAAGCAGGTGAAAGTTTCGCTGCCAACGGGCGTATGCCTTCCAGCCCAGCCAGTTCCAGATTGCTGGCGCGAATACGTAGTTCGTCACTGCGTTTATTATTTTTCCCACCAACGTCCTGTTCCGGTATCCAGGCCAGCGTCAATGCCCCGCTTGGCCAGGGTTTGCCGTCCATAGTGATACGAGTATCAGGAATAGAAAACTGCCAGCCCGGATTTTCACGCGTAATATGTGCGGTCAGATTATCCACCGACAGCGAATGCGTTTTCTTCTCACCCAACCAGCTTGCGCCGCCCTGTTTCAGCCAGACGTCGCCACCGGTCACATCGCCTTTGTCGATCGTCATCCAGCCTTCCAGCGAGAACTGCGCCGTTTCCAGCGCAATGTTGTCCTGCATCCATTTACCCAGCCACGGTTTCAGGTCGATATCATCAGCCTGTAGCCATACGCGACCGTTGCTTAACAACCCCTCGTCATCACGCAGATCCATCCGCACCTGCATCACGCCGTGCTGTCCGGTAAGGCTGGAGAGACTTACCTGGCCTTCCGCACGGTGCCGACGCGGATCGTTAAGCCAGGTAAGTTGCGGGATCGCCAGTTCAGCACGCTGGCCTGATGGCGTCAGAAAGCTGACTTCGCTATCGCGGAGATCGAAGTGATCGAACTGGCGTAGAAAAAGATCGCTGATGTGGCTGGCTTCCAGGCTGTCATTACCGCTGTCGCTGGAAATTGGTGTATTGGTGCGAAAGCGCAGTTGCCAGAAAGTGAGATCGCGAAACTGCCAGCGCATATGCAGCAGGCTCTGCCAGACATCCAGCGCCAGGGTGACGCGTTTAACCGAAAACTCACCGCCATCTTTTAGCTCTGCACGAATGTCGCGTGCTTCAATCGTCGGGCCAAAATTCTGCCAACTGGCAGAGAGTTGACTGGCAGCCACCGGCATTCCGGTAGCAGATTCTATTTTGTTGAGGATTTCCGGACGCCAGGCGTCGAGGTACGGTAAAGCAATACGCAGGCCGCTGACCAGCAGCGCAGCGATCACAACGAGCGCGGCTCCAGTAAGCAGTAAAATCCCCGGCAATCGCCTCACCCGTCACTCCTTGTCTGCTAAAAATGTGACTCAAAAACCCTTTGCCGGATGGCGACCCAGCATCTGTTTACATCATAACGACATCAAACTGCTCCTGGTTATAGAGCGGTTCAATTTGTACTTTAACCTGTTTGCCAACGAAAATTTCCACTTCCGCCAGTGAGTGCGACTCTTCGCCTTTCAAGGCTTCGGCTACTGCCGGAGAAGCATAGACCAGGAAACGGTCAGAGTCGTAAGCATGGTGCACACGAACGATTTCTCGCATGATTTCATAACATACGGTTTCCACCGTTTTCACCGTTCCGCGACCGTGGCAGGTTGGGCATTCATTACACAGTACGTGCTCAATACTTTCGCGGGTTCGCTTACGCGTCATCTCCACCAGTCCCAGCGCCGAGAAACCGTTAACGCTGGTTTTTACCCGGTCTTTGCTCAACGCCTGTTCCAGTGAATGAAGCACGCGACGACGGTGATCTTCATTATTCATGTCAATGAAATCAATGATGATAATCCCGCCCAGGTTACGCAACCGTAACTGGCGAGCAATAGCCTGCGTCGCTTCAATATTGGTATTGAAAATGGTGTCGTCCAGATTGCGATGACCGACAAACGCCCCGGTATTAATATCCACAGTAGTCATTGCTTCGGTCTGATCGATAATCAGATAGCCACCGGACTTCAGCTCAACTTTGCGCTCCAGCGCCCGCTGAATTTCATTTTCTACATCAAAGAGATCGAAAATCGGCTGGCGGCCCGTGTAATGCTCCAGCTTGCTGGTCATCTCAGGAATGTATTCCGAGGTAAACTCCAGCAATGCTTCGTAAGTCAGACGCGAGTCAACGCGAATACGGTCCAGTTCGGCATCAGCAAAATCACGCAGGACACGCTGTGCCAGCGCCAGTTCGCCATACAGTTGATAACGAGTCTGTGGGCGCTTTTTACGCTCCATCACTTTAGTCCACACGCGCTTCAAATAAGCGGCATCGGAAGCCAGTTCTGCTTCGCCAACACCTTCCGCTGCGGTACGGATGATAAACCCACCCTGCTCGTCACAATACTCTGCGACCACTTTTTTCAGGCGTTCACGTTCGGATTCACTTTCAATGCGTTGGGAAACCCCAACGTGGGATGCGCCAGGCATAAACACCAGATAGCGAGACGGCAGCGTGATATCCGTGGTCAGGCGCGCGCCTTTGGTGCCCAGAGGGTCTTTCACCACCTGTACCATCAGATCTTGCCCCTGGCGGACCAGTTCCGAAATGTCGCGTACCGTGAACTGCTTTTGTTCCTCGCCCGCCACACATTCAGTGTGCGGCATAATGTCAGAAGCGTGTAGAAACGCGGCTTTCTCCAGCCCAATATCTACAAAAGCCGCCTGCATACCCGGAAGTACACGACTTACACGACCCTTGTAGATATTGCCTACGATTCCGCGTCGCGCCTCACGTTCAATATGAATTTCCTGCAGAATGCCGCCATCAATATACGCCACTCGCGTTTCCGAAGGCGTTACGTTTACCAACAATTCAGCCGTCATGTTTATCCCTTTTCTCACGCAGTGCGTTAAAATTACTTAATAATTCATACGTTTCAACCAGCGGTAAGCCGACTACGGCGTGATAGCTGCCATTTATCTTCCTGACAAAACAACCACCCAGCCCCTGAATACCGTATGCACCTGCTTTATCTAACGGTTCACCGCTGGCGACATAGCCCGCGATGTCTTCACCTGTTAACGTTCTGAAAGTCACATCGGTAACCACCAGGCAATCGAGAATGTGCTGGCTGTCGGCCAGCGCCACTGCTGTCATTACCTGATGGGTCTGTCCCGATAATTTGCGTAACATCTGCGCCGCATGTTCTGCGTCGCGCGGTTTCTCTAACACTTCTCCGTTCAGGATCACGATAGTATCCGCCCCCAGCACCGGCAAATCCTGCGCTGCTTGCTCTACGCCCGCTTGCGCTTTTTCGCGCGCCAGACGCACAACATACTGCTGCGCGCTCTCCTGCGGATGACGCTGCTCCTCAATGCCCGTAACAATACGTTCGAAAGTGAGGCCAAGTTGCGCAAGTAACTCCTGACGACGTGGAGAACCGGAAGCTAAATACAGAGAAGTCATAGAAACCTTTATTGCACTGCAAACTGCTGACGGATTTTGCGCATCAGCAAGAAAATCCACGGCCAGAGCACACCATTGACTACACTACTCCAGAACACTTCGGGTCTGAAAGAGACGTTGATCACCAAAAACTCTGACCAGAAAACAATAATATCCACTACCAGCGAAAGCAACATGACGACCAGCGCCTGCTGCCATAATGCCAGGTTGCGGAAAAGCTGGAATTTCAGCGCTACCAAATAAGCAATGATACTCATCGACAACGCCCGTACACCGAGCGTAGAACCGCTGATCAGATCCAGTATGGCACCCATCACAAAACCTGTGCCCACATTTACGCGATGGGGCAAGGCCAGGATCCAATACAATAAAATGAGTAATACCCAGTTTGGCCGGAAAACGATGAGGTTATCCGGCCAGGGCATAATTTGTAGTAACAACGCGATGAGGAAAGAGAGCCAGATAACCCAGCGTCCCTGGCTACGATATCTCGCCACTATTGCCCTCCCGGCGCACGTGCAGGCGGTTGAGCACCACTTTGCGGCGGCGTAACCCCTTGTGGAGAGCGGTTAGTGGCAGTACCCGTTGCTGGTTGCTGCGGATCTGGCTGGGTAATTCCCGTTGCCGGTTCCGGAAGTTTTGGTCCCATTGCATCTGGCGAAGGCAACACCTGCGGCATCATTTGCATCAGGCGTTCATTAGCAACGCGATGCACTTCTTCCGGCGTCATTGGATTAGCGCCGTTACGATCCGCGCCCCACAGCAGCAACAGATAACGCAAACGTTGCAGACCCGCAGTCGGACGAGCCTGAATCACGGTATAAGCGCGCTGGGTATCGAGCTTCACGGAAGAGACGACCGCCACCGGATAACCTTCCGGGAAACGACCACCAAGACCAGATGTCACCAATACATCACCAACACGAATATCAGTATTCGCTGGCAGATGCTCAAGTTGTAAATCATCAGTACAACCGTTACCCGCTGCAATTACGCGGATATCGTTACGAAGTACCTGAATTGGCAGCGCATGGGTCGCGTCACAGATCAGCAGCACGCGGCTGGTCAGTTTTGCGACCGCTACCACCTGACCAACAACACCTTTATCGCTGATGACCGGCTGACCTTCATAAACCCCGTTAACGCTGCCTTTGTCGATAACAACCTGATCGCTGTACGGATCGTTAACCGTAGAGATAACCTGGGTCACCATCTTCTGCTCATCCTGACGCAGCGGAGAACCCAGCAGCTCGCGCAGACGCGCGTTCTCCTGTTTGTATTGTCCAAGCATCAGCAGCTCGCTGTTTTTCAACAGCAGTTCTTGACGTAACGCCCGGTTTTCAAGTTCTAGTTGATCGCGCGAGGCCAGCGTCTGCGATACGCCATCCAGCAATTCTCGAGGAGCATTAGAAATAAAGTAGAAAGGACTGACGGCGGTATCCATATAAGTACGGATTTGACTAAACGTCCCCAGGCGACTGTCGGCAATAATAACGCCGAGCGCCACCAGCACCGCCAGAATAAGGCGAATCTGTAGCGACGGGCCACGGCTAAAAATTGGCTTCATAAGTTATGCGTATTCTCGTATCAGATCAGGCAGGGTAAACAGACGCTTCCCCTGCCTGCATCCGATTACTCTTCGCTGAACAGGTCGCCGCCGTGCATGTCGATCATTTCCAGCGCCTTGCCGCCACCACGCGCCACACAGGTCAGCGGGTCTTCAGCAACAACAACTGGAATGCCGGTTTCTTCCATTAACAAACGGTCAAGGTTACGCAGCAACGCACCACCGCCAGTGAGCACCATTCCGCGCTCGGAGATGTCGGAAGCGAGTTCCGGCGGACACTGTTCCAGCGCAACCATCACCGCGCTAACGATGCCGGTCAGCGGCTCTTGCAGCGCTTCAAGGATTTCGTTGGAGTTCAGCGTAAAGCCGCGTGGCACACCTTCTGCCAGGTTACGGCCACGAACTTCGATTTCACGGACTTCATCGCCCGGATAAGCAGAACCGATTTCGTGTTTGATACGTTCTGCGGTCGCTTCACCGATCAAAGAGCCATAGTTACGGCGAACGTAGTTGATGATCGCTTCGTCGAAGCGGTCACCACCGATACGTACAGAAGAGGAGTAAACCACGCCGTTCAGAGAAATAACGGCAACTTCAGTAGTACCGCCACCGATATCAACCACCATTGAACCGGTTGCTTCAGATACCGGCAAGCCTGCACCGATTGCTGCGGCCATCGGTTCTTCAATCAGGAAGACTTCGCGGGCACCTGCGCCCTGCGCGGATTCACGAATAGCACGGCGCTCAACCTGGGTAGCACCAACCGGCACACAAACCAGAACA
Source organism: Escherichia sp. TW09308 (assembly GCF_000208565.1). NCBI lineage: Bacteria > Pseudomonadati > Pseudomonadota > Gammaproteobacteria > Enterobacterales > Enterobacteriaceae > Escherichia > Escherichia sp. TW09308. The sequence continues at coordinate 1,715,423 of NZ_AEME01000001.1, forward strand.
CGCGGGCTTGGACGCATAAAGCTGTTGCTGTGCACTTGTTTGATAAAGTGCTGGAGCATCTTTTCAGTCACAAAGAAGTCAGCGATAACGCCATCTTTCATTGGGCGAATGGCAGCGATATTGCCCGGCGTGCGGCCCAGCATCTGCTTCGCGTCATGACCTACTGCAGCTACGCTTTTCGGTGAACCGGCACGATCCTGACGAATGGCCACCACGGAAGGCTCATTCAATACGATGCCTTGTCCTTTTACATAAATAAGGGTATTCGCAGTACCCAGGTCAATGGACAAGTCATTGGAAAACATGCCACGAAATTTTTTCAACATACTAAGGGATAATCCTGAAAGCTGGGGCGGAAAAGAAAATCCGCTTACTTTACCAACCACACGCAGCAGCGACAAGGCGCAAAAATCATCTGCTGCGGTGAAAATTAGTGCAGTTTGTTTCCTTTGTTACAAATCTCTACCTGAGTCCAGAGAGGCTAAATGCATCAGTAGCATTCCTCGCCTGTTTGCAACTGCGTAAGGTCATTCATCTGCATATGTGCTGCAACAATCTGGCGAACAGACAAGCACGCTCCCGTGAAACGCAGCGCGCATTATTCTACGTGAAAACGGATCAAACGGCAGGTTAAACCGAGTATCTTTGTGAATATTTTTTCACGTTAGTATCAAGTGGCTGTGAGGACGCGAAAAAATCCCCCTGTCCACCTAAAACCCCGCGCTGAATCAGGGTCTGCCACTCGCTTCGCGAACGTACGCCCGTAGCGTAAACCTGAGTGTTGGTCCCGGAACACGCTTCTACCATGCTCTGAACCAACAATTGATTCTCTGTTCGCTTCTCAATGTTTCTTACCAGCCCCGGATGGAGCTTGAGTAATTCAACATTAAGTTCTTTGATCCAACGGGTACTTACCAGCGTCAATCCGGCCTGGTTGACGGCGACCCGACCCCCTAAAGCATTCACTAAACGAATAACAGGTTGCAAGCGACCGATATGTTGACCAACATCAGCCTCTGCAAGTTCAATAATTATGCGTTTTCGTTGCGATTTTTCACATTGCATCAACGTATCGCGTAGCCAACGCTGGAAACGTGGACGAATCAACGACTCAACGGTGACCTGAATCGCCAGATTTTCTTGCGGCCAATAGCGTAGCAGCGGGATGAGGCGACTGACTTGCAGGCGGTCATACTCTTCCGATAAGCCAAACTGCAACACCATCGGCATATATTCCGCCGAGCTGACCTCTTCATTACCATCAAAGATGCGGCACATCAGCTCGCGGTGATGAACCTGCCCCTCACGGGTAACCGCCGGTTTCTGATAAAGACGCGGGCCGCCGCGGCTAAGCATTTGCTCAATGAGCGTACGCCAACGAACGTTACCGCGCCCTTTTTCAGGTAACGAGTCATCGTAAATGGCCCAACTATTGCCGCCTTGTAATCCCGCATTGCGCGTAGCGGATTCAGCATGTTCCATCACCTGTTCGGTATCCTGCCCACTACGCCAGGCACAGATGCCGATGTGAATCATATCATCACGATCGAGCATTTTATTACTCGGTAAGGTATCAACCGCCTTGATCAATTGCCCGGCAATGCTCTCCGCCTCTTTTAATGTCCGGTGTGGCAACAGCACGGCAAAATCGCTACGGTGATAACGTGCCAGCAGCGACCCCGGATAGCGCATCATAAATGTCGATAACAAATTTGTCAGGGTAAAGAGTTGTTCTTCAACCTGACTGTGCCCCCAGGTGTCGCTCAACATATTGAAATCCGGCAGGCGGATCATCATCACGATCCCGTGAGTCCCTACTTTCTCCTGATCTTCCAGTAACGTTGCCAGTTGGTTGTCGAAAAAGAGGCGGTTATTGAGGCCAGTTTTAATATCCTGCGCAGCATAGGAACGAATCAGCGTATCGAGACGACTGTGCTGTTCGCGCGCATTCTGAATTTCGCAAAGCAGCGTATCCAGTGCACTGCTGGCCCCTGGCGGCCATTCATAGATGGTGCCCAGCACATTCGTGCCGCGCTCACCGTTTAAGATACGAGTGGCGCGGGTTTCCAGCAGTTCTTGCCCGGCAAGTTGCCGTTGCAACCAGCGTACAGCCAGGAAGAGCATAATAATGATAAATCCAATCGCACCAGTGAGCGGTGCAGTGGTCATCAGCGAGTGGAAATAGTTGCCCATCGGGTCCTGATACACCAAATGCAGAGACATCCCCGGATGTTTAATCAACGGTACAGTCAGCTCGCGAAACAGATCGCTAGTACCAACCGGACGGTAGCTGCCATTGCGGGACTGGGTATAAACCTGTTTTTTATCGTGCAAAAGATCCACGCGAACGATATCCGCCGACATCATCAGTTCGCTGATTTGTGGCCTCAATGTGCTGAAGTCATTCGACACAAGATGGGTATCGATCGCCGTCGCCACTGCCTGAACACGATGACTAAACTTATACTGAATGGCGTTGTAGAAACTAAGCGAGCAGCCCAGCAGAGTCACAAAAATTGTTAACCCGGTGAGCAGCGTGACAAAGGCCGAAAATTTCGTCGTTAATCTCATCCTTGTGTTAACTCCGATAGTGAGGACGCGGGCATACCAGCAAATCAGATTTATCTCGCAATTTATTGCGCTTCATCGGCTTTGCTTTTCCATTAGCGAGTATAGTCTTCAGAAATTATTTTCCAATCCATCATGCACATGAGGACCTCTTATGCAGGCGTTACTTTTAGAACAGCAGGACGGCAAAACCCTCGCATCTGTACAGACTCTGGACGCAAGTCGCCTGCCGGAAGGCGATGTGACGGTCGATGTCCACTGGTCGAGCCTGAATTATAAAGATGCTCTGGCGATTACCGGTAAAGGAAAAATCATCCGCAATTTTCCGATGATTCCTGGCATAGACTTCGCAGGAATCGTACGCGCCAGTGAAGATCCTCGTTTTCATGCCGGTCAGGAAGTGTTACTCACCGGTTGGGGCGTTGGTGAAAACCACTGGGGCGGGCTGGCACAGCAGGCGCGCGTGAAAGGTGACTGGCTGGTTGCCATGCCGCAAGGTCTGGACGCGCGTAAAGCGATGGTTATCGGTACTGCCGGGTTTACCGCCATGCTGTGCGTAATGGCGCTGGAAGATGCCGGTATTCATCCGCAGGATGGCGAAATTGTCGTTACGGGCGCCAGCGGCGGCGTCGGCAGTACGGCCGTAGCACTGTTGCATAAGTTGGGTTATCAGGTCGTTGCCGTTTCTGGTCGTGAAAGTACCCATGAATACCTGAAAAGGTTAGGTGCCAGCCGTATTTTGCCGCGCGATGAGTTTGCTGAATCCCGTCCACTGGAAAAACAGCTTTGGGCTGGCGCGATTGATACTGTTGGCGACAAAGTGCTGGCGAAAGTACTGGCACAAATGAACTACGGTGGCTGTGTGGCAGCCTGTGGTCTGGCGGGTGGCTTTGCCCTGCCAACTACGGTAATGCCGTTCATTCTGCGTAATGTCCGTTTACAAGGGGTGGATTCAGTCATGACGCCACCAGAACGCCGCGCGCAAGCCTGGCAGCGTCTGGTCGCAGATCTACCGGAATCATTCTATTCGCAGGCAGCAAAAGAAATTTCGCTGGCAGATGCTCCGAAGTTTGCTGAAGCCATTATTAATAACCAGGTGCAAGGGCGCACATTGGTAAAAATAAGCTAAGATTTCGCACAAAATAATTTACATATCGTTAACGAATTTTAGCAGCACTTTGACATTCTCCCTGCCATAGTAATCAGGAGCATACCGGGAGTCTGTTATGAAAAAAATTCGTCAACTTACAGAAGCCGATGTCACTGCCGAATCGGCTTTTTTTATGCAACGTCGGCAGATTCTGAAAACGTTAGGCATCAGCGCTGCTGCACTTTCTCTACCAACCACTACTCATGCCGACCTGCTTAGCTGGTTTAAGGGTAACGATCGCCCGCCCGCACCAGCCGGAAAGCCATTAGAATTCAGCAGGCCTGCCGCCTGGCAAAATAACCTGCCACTGACGCCGGAAGATAAAGTTTCCGGCTATAACAACTTCTATGAGTTCGGACTGGATAAAGCCGATCCAGCGGCGAATGCCGGCAGTCTGAAAACTGATCCGTGGACGTTGAAAATCAGCGGTGAAGTCGCTAAACCGTTAACCCTCGATCATGATGCACTGACCCGTCGTTTCCCGCTGGAAGAGCGGATTTATCGTATGCGTTGCGTAGAAGCATGGTCGATGGTGGTGCCGTGGATTGGTTTTCCGCTGCACAAATTGCTGGCACTGGCAGAACCGACCAGTAACGCGAAATACGTCGCCTTCGAAACCATTTATGCGCCGGAACAGATGCCAGGCCAGCAGGACCGGTTTATTGGCGGCGGCCTGAAATATCCTTATATAGAAGGATTACGTCTCGACGAAGCGATGCATCCGCTCACACTGATGACCGTTGGTGTTTATGGCAAGGCGTTACCGCCGCAAAATGGCGCACCGGTACGGCTGATTGTGCCGTGGAAATATGGCTTTAAAGGGATTAAATCGATTGTCAGTATTAAGCTGACCCGGGAGCGTCCGCCAACCACCTGGAATCTGGCTGCGCCCGATGAATACGGCTTTTATGCCAACGTCAATCCACATGTTGATCATCCCCGTTGGTCGCAGGCTACCGAACGGTTTATCGGTTCAGGTGGCATTCTTGATGTACAACGTCAGCCAACGCTGTTGTTTAACGGATACGCCGATCAAGTGGCGTCGCTTTATCGTGGACTGGATTTACGGGAGAATTTCTAAGTGCGACTGACAGCAAAACAAGTGACATGGCTGAAAGTTTGCCTGCATCTTGCCGGATTTTTGCCGTTTGTCTGGCTGATGTGGGCAATTAACCACGGTGGATTAAGTGCCGATCCGGTGAAAGATATTCAGCATTTTACCGGTCGGACTGCGCTGAAATTCTTGCTGGCGACCTTGTTGGTTACGCCGCTGGCGCGCTACGCTAAACAACCATTATTGATTCGCACTCGCCGCCTGTTGGGTTTATGGTGTTTCGCCTGGGCAACGCTGCACTTAACCAGTTATGCCTTGCTGGAGCTGGGAGTGAATAATCTGACGTTATTGGGTCAGGAATTAGTCACCCGACCTTATTTAACGCTCGGAATTATCAGTTGGCTGATTTTACTGGCTTTAACATTCACTTCCACGCAGGCGATGCAGCGAAACTTAGGCAAACGCTGGCAACAATTGCATAACTTCGTCTATCTTGTCGCGATCCTGGCCCCCATACATTATCTGTGGTCAGTAAAGATTATCTCACCACAGCCAATCATCTACGCTGGGCTGGCTTTACTGCTTTTAGCCTTACGTTATAAGAAGTTCCGTCAATGGTGGCGCTAATTTCATGAACTGTGCGGCTTGTTGCAAAATACGCGGCGTTGAAAGTTATTTACATGTTAGCTGTTGATTATCTTCCCTGATAAGACCAGTATTTAGCTGCCATTTGCTACGAAATCGTTATAATGTGCGACCTCGTTCTCCCTGACGCAGTTTTTGAGCTGCGGAAAAGGTGACAATGGCGAAACGAAGGTATATTTTGTTTTTTGCCGGAGAATGGCAGCAGATCGCTGCACAATGTCCGTCAAGTCTCACATTGACACTCTGGGGCAAAATAGACCGGCGTCCCGGCTGGCTGGAATTTATCGCTATGCATACAGCTACTGTCGGGGCATACGCTTTACAGACGGCGGTGAAACGCCTGTCACAATCACACTAAACAAAGAGTACGGAACCCACTCATGGATATTCGTAAGATTAAAAAACTGATCGAGCTGGTTGAAGAATCAGGCATCTCTGAACTGGAAATTTCTGAAGGCGAAGAGTCAGTACGCATCAGCCGTGCAGCACCTGCCGCAAGTTTCCCGATGATGCAACAAGCTTACGCTGCACCAATGATGCAGCAGCCAGCTCAGTCTAACGCAGCCGCTCCGGCGACCGTTCCTTCCATGGAAGCGCCAGCAGCAGCGGAAATCAGTGGTCACATCGTACGTTCCCCAATGGTTGGTACTTTCTATCGCACCCCAAGCCCGGACGCGAAAGCGTTCATCGAAGTGGGTCAGAAAGTGAACGTGGGCGATACCCTGTGCATCGTTGAAGCCATGAAAATGATGAACCAGATCGAAGCAGACAAATCCGGTACTGTGAAAGCAATTCTGGTCGAAAGTGGACAACCGGTAGAATTTGACGAGCCGCTGGTCGTCATCGAGTAACGAGGCGAACATGCTGGATAAAATTGTTATTGCCAACCGTGGCGAGATTGCATTGCGTATTCTTCGTGCCTGTAAAGAACTGGGCATCAAGACTGTCGCAGTGCACTCCAGCGCGGATCGCGACCTAAAACACGTATTACTGGCAGATGAAACGGTCTGTATTGGCCCTGCTCCGTCAGTAAAAAGCTATCTGAACATCCCGGCAATCATCAGCGCCGCTGAAATCACTGGCGCAGTAGCAATCCATCCGGGTTACGGCTTCCTTTCCGAAAACGCCAATTTTGCTGAGCAGGTTGAACGCTCTGGCTTTATCTTCATCGGCCCGAAAGCAGACACCATTCGCCTGATGGGTGACAAAGTGTCGGCAATTGCCGCGATGAAAAAAGCTGGCGTCCCTTGTGTACCAGGGTCTGACGGCCCGCTGGGCGACGATATGGATAAAAACCGCGCCATTGCTAAACGCATTGGTTACCCGGTAATTATCAAAGCTTCCGGCGGCGGCGGCGGTCGCGGTATGCGCGTAGTGCGCAGCGACGCTGAACTGGCGCAATCCATCTCCATGACGCGTGCGGAAGCGAAAGCTGCTTTCAGCAACGATATGGTTTACATGGAGAAATACCTGGAAAATCCTCGCCACGTCGAGATTCAGGTACTGGCGGACGGCCAGGGCAACGCTATCTATCTGGCTGAACGTGACTGCTCCATGCAGCGCCGTCACCAGAAAGTGGTCGAAGAAGCGCCAGCACCGGGCATTACCCCGGAACTGCGTCGCTACATTGGCGAACGTTGTGCCAAAGCGTGTGTTGATATCGGCTATCGCGGAGCAGGTACTTTCGAATTCCTGTTTGAAAACGGCGAATTCTATTTCATCGAAATGAACACCCGTATTCAGGTAGAACACCCGGTTACTGAAATGATCACCGGCGTTGACCTGATCAAAGAGCAGTTGCGTATCGCTGCCGGTCAACCGCTGTCGATCAAGCAAGAAGAAGTTCATGTTCGCGGCCATGCGGTGGAATGCCGTATCAATGCCGAAGATCCAAACACCTTCCTGCCAAGCCCGGGCAAAATCACCCGTTTCCACGCACCTGGCGGTTTTGGCGTGCGTTGGGAGTCTCATATCTACGCTGGCTACACCGTGCCGCCGTACTATGACTCAATGATCGGCAAACTGATTTGCTACGGTGAAAACCGTGATGTGGCGATTGCACGCATGAAGAATGCGCTGCAGGAGCTAATCATCGACGGTATCAAAACCAACGTTGATCTGCAGATCCGCATCATGAACGACGAGAACTTCCAGCATGGTGGCACTAACATCCACTATCTGGAGAAAAAACTCGGTCTTCAGGAAAAATAAGACTGCAACAGCGTCAAAAGGCCGGATTTTCCGGCCTTTTTTATTTCTGGGGATCGGCAAGCCCCATAAGGTACAATCCCCGCTTTCTTCACCCATCAGGGACAAAAAATGGACACTCGTTTTGTTCAGGCCCATAAAGAGGCGCGCTGGGCGCTGGGGCTGACCCTTTTGTATCTGCTTGTTTGGTTAGTAGCTGCTTACTTACCTGGCGTTGCCCCCGGTTTTACCGGTTTTCCGCGCTGGTTTGAGATGGCCTGCATCCTGACGCCGCTGCTGTTTATTGGACTGTGCTGGGCGATGGTGAAATTTATCTATCGCGATATTCCGCTGGAGGATGACGATGCAGCTTGAAGTGATTCTACCGCTGGTCGCCTATCTGGTGGTGGTGTTCGGGATTTCGGTTTATGCGATGCGTAAACGGAACACGGGCACTTTCCTGAATGAGTATTTCCTCGGCAGCCGCTCTATGGGCGGTATTGTGCTGGCGATGACGCTCACCGCAACCTATATCAGCGCTAGTTCGTTTATCGGCGGACCCGGCGCTGCTTATAAATACGGGCTGGGCTGGGTATTGCTGGCGATGATTCAGCTACCTGCTGTCTGGCTTTCGCTCGGTATTCTCGGCAAGAAGTTCGCTATTCTCGCGCGCCGCTACAATGCGGTAACGCTGAACGATATGCTGTTTGCCCGCTACCAGAGCCGTTTGCTGGTGTGGCTGGCGAGTTTGAGTTTGCTGGTAGCATTCGTTGGTGCAATGACCGTGCAGTTTATCGGCGGTGCGCGTCTACTGGAAACCGCTGCTGGCATTCCTTATGAAACCGGCCTGCTGATTTTCGGCATCAGTATTGCGTTGTATACCGCCTTTGGTGGCTTTCGCGCCAGTGTGCTGAACGACACTATGCAAGGGCTGGTGATGCTGATTGGCACCATTGTGCTACTGGTCGGCGTGGTCCATGCTGCTGGCGGCTTAAGCAACGCAGTAGAGACGCTACAATCCATTGATCCGCAACTGGTAACACCACAAGGCGCTGATGATATTCTGTCGCCTGCCTTCATGACTTCGTTCTGGGTTCTGGTGTGCTTTGGGGTGATTGGCCTGCCGCATACCGCGGTGCGCTGTATCTCTTATAAAGACAGCAAAGCGGTACATCGGGGGATCATCATCGGTACAATTGTGGTGGCGATCCTGATGTTTGGTATGCATCTGGCTGGCGCGTTAGGCCGCGCGGTGATCCCTGATCTCACCGTGCCGGATCTGGTGATCCCAACGTTGATGGTAAAAGTGTTGCCGCCGTTTGCTGCCGGGATCTTCCTTGCCGCCCCAATGGCCGCGATTATGTCGACGATCAATGCCCAATTGCTGCAAAGTTCCGCTACGATCATTAAAGATCTCTATCTGAATATCCGTCCGGAACAAATGCAAAACGAGACGCGTCTGAAGCGGATGTCGGCGGTGATTACGTTGGTTCTCGGCGCGTTGCTGCTGCTTGCCGCCTGGAAGCCGCCAGAAATGATCATCTGGTTAAATTTGCTGGCCTTCGGTGGTCTTGAAGCCGTCTTCCTGTGGCCATTGGTGCTGGGCCTTTACTGGGAGCGCGCTAACGCCAAAGGCGCGCTAAGCGCGATGATCGTCGGCGGCGTTCTGTATGCCGTACTTGCAACCCTAAATATTCAGTACCTGGGCTTCCACCCTATCGTGCCCTCGTTACTGCTAAGTTTGCTGGCTTTCCTGGTCGGAAACCGTTTCGGTACATCCGTCCCGCAAGCTACCGTTTTGACTACTGATAAATAAAGAGTTTTGCCATGCCTTGGATCCAACTGAAACTGAACACCACCGGCGCGAATGCAGAAGATCTTAGCGATGCGCTGATGGAGGCAGGTGCCGTTTCTATCACTTTTCAGGATACCCACGATACGCCAGTGTTTGAGCCACTGCCGGGCGAAACTCGCCTGTGGGGCGACACCGATGTGATTGGTCTGTTTGACGCAGAAACAGACATGAATGAAGTTGTGGCGATTCTGGAAAACCATCCGCTACTCGGCGCGGGCTTCGCGCATAAAATCGAGCAACTGGAGGATAAAGACTGGGAACGCGAGTGGATGGATAATTTCCACCCGATGCGCTTTGGCGAACGTCTGTGGATCTGTCCAAGCTGGCGCGATGTACCAGACGAAAATGCTGTCAACGTGATGTTAGATCCGGGTCTGGCGTTTGGTACGGGCACTCATCCAACCACCTCTCTGTGCCTGCAATGGCTCGACAGCCTCGATTTAACCGGTAAAACGGTCATCGACTTTGGCTGTGGTTCCGGCATTCTGGCTATCGCGGCGCTGAAGTTGGGCGCAGCAAAAGCTATTGGTATTGATATCGACCCACAGGCCATTCAGGCCAGCCGCGACAATGCTGAACGTAATGGTGTTTCTGATCGACTGGAACTCTATCTCCCGAAAGATCAGCCTGAAGCAATGAAGGCCGACGTGGTGGTCGCTAACATTCTCGCAGGCCCGTTACGTGAACTGGCGCCGTTAATCAGCGTCCTGCCGGTTTCAGGCGGTTTACTGGGCCTTTCCGGTATCCTGGCAAGCCAGGCAGAGAGCGTTTGTGAAGCGTATGCCGATAGCTTCACGCTCGACCCGGTTGTGGAAAAAGAAGAGTGGTGTCGCATTACCGGTCGTAAGAATTAACCTTCACAATGCGGCATAGTGGTGTAGCGCGAAGTGCGAGCAACATCACAAAAGGCACGTGAATTTGCTGATTATTTGAGCAAATTCACGTGCCTGAATTTTCATTCATAAAGAAAAATTGAGAACTTACTCAAATTTCTTTGAGTGCAAATTTTAGCCACTTGTTTCTAATGTGATGATTTTTATGACTAATTATTCCGCGGCGTTCATTTTAAATGCAATTCTTTGATCCATCTCAGAGGATTGGTCAAAGTTTGGCCTTTCATCTCGTGCAAAAAATGCGTAATATACGCCGCCTTGCAGTCACAGTATGGTCATTTCTTAACTCATGCGCATCGGACAATATCAGCTCAGAAATCGCCTGATCGCAGCGCCCATGGCTGGCATTACAGACAGACCTTTTCGGACGTTGTGCTACGAGATGGGAGCCGGATTGACAGTATCCGAGATGATGTCTTCTAACCCTCAGGTTTGGGAAAGCGACAAATCTCGTTTACGGATGGTGCACATTGATGAACCCGGTATTCGCACCGTGCAAATTGCCGGTAGCGATCCGAAAGAAATGGCGGATGCTGCACGTATTAACGTGGAAAGCGGTGCCCAAATTATTGATATCAATATGGGTTGCCCGGCTAAAAAAGTGAATCGCAAGCTCGCAGGCTCAGCCCTCTTGCAGTACCCGGATGTCGTTAAATCGATCCTTACCGAGGTCGTCAATGCAGTGGACGTTCCTGTCACTCTGAAGATTCGCACCGGTTGGGCGCCGGAACACCGTAACTGCGAAGAGATTGCCCAACTGGCTGAAGACTGTGGCATTCAGGCTCTGACCATTCATGGTCGTACACGCGCCTGTTTGTTCAATGGAGAAGCTGAATACGACAGTATTCGGGCAGTTAAGCAGAAAGTTTCCATTCCGGTTATCGCGAATGGCGACATTACTGACCCGCTTAAAGCCAGAGCTGTGCTCGACTATACAGGGGCGGATGCCCTGATGATAGGCCGCGCAGCTCAGGGAAGACCCTGGATCTTTCGGGAAATCCAGCATTATCTGGACACTGGGGAGTTGCTGCCCCCGCTGCCTTTGGCAGAGGTTAAGCGCTTGCTTTGCGCGCATGTTCGGGAACTGCATGACTTTTATGGTCCGGCGAAAGGTTACCGAATTGCACGTAAACACGTTTCCTGGTATCTCCAGGAACACGCTCCAAATGACCAGTTTCGGCGCACATTCAACGCCATTGAGGATGCCAGCGAACAGCTGGAGGCGTTGGAGGCATACTTCGAAAATTTTGCGTAAACAGAAATAAAGAGCTGACAGAACTATGTTCGAACAACGCGTAAATTCTGACGTACTGACCGTTTCTACCGTTAACTCTCAGGATCAGGTAACCCAAAAACCCCTGCGTGACTCGGTTAAACAGGCACTGAAGAACTATTTTGCTCAACTGAATGGTCAGGATGTTAATGACCTCTATGAGCTGGTACTGGCTGAAGTAGAACAGCCCCTGTTGGACATGGTGATGCAATACACCCGTGGTAATCAGACCCGTGCTGCGCTGATGATGGGCATCAACCGTGGTACACTGCGTAAAAAACTGAAAAAGTACGGCATGAACTAATTCAGGTTAGCTAAATGCTTGATTAAAAAGGCGCTACTCGGCATGGGGAAGCGCCTTTTTTAAGGCGTCACAAAGGGAGTGACCATGAGAACAGGATGTGAACCCACCCGGTTTGGCGATGAAACAAAAACGATCATTCAGGGTGATGCATTAGCCGAGCTAAAAAAAATCCCCACCGGGAGCATCGATCTGATCTTTGCCGACCCGCCTTATAACATCGGCAAAAATTTTGATGGTCTGATCGAAGCATGGAAAGAAGATCTGTTTATTAACTGGCTATTTGAAGTGATTGCAGAGTGCCACCGCATCCTTAAAAAACAGGGCTGCATGTACATCATGAACAGCACCGAAAACATGCCCTTTATCGATATCCAGTGTCGCAAACTTTTTACCATCAAAAGTCGCATCGTCTGGTCATATGACAGTTCTGGGGTACAGGCGAAGAAACACTACGGCTCCATGTACGAACCTATCTTGATGATGGTGAAAGACGCAAAGAACTACACATTTAACAGCGATGCTATTCTGGTAGAAGCCAAAACCGGATCGCAGCGCGCGTTGATCGATTATCGTAAAAATCCTCCGCAGCCTTACAATAATCAAAAAGTACCGGGCAACGTCTGGGATTTTCCGCGCGTGCGTTATTTGATGGATGAATATGAAAACCATCCGACGCAAAAGCCGGAAGCATTGCTGAAACGCATTATTCTCGCCTCTTCAAACCCTGGAGATATCGTTCTCGACCCGTTTGCGGGCAGTTTTACCACCGGCGCGGTCGCCGTCACAACCGGGCGAAAATTCATTGGTATTGAGATTAACAGCGAGTACATCAAGATGGGGCTCCGACGACTGGGTATCGCGTCACATTACTCCGTGGAAGAGCTGGCGAAAGTAAAAAAAAGAAAGACCGGCAACCTGTCAAAACGATGCCGGGTCAGCGAAGTTGACCCCGATCTCATTGCAAAGTAAAGGAAGTGTAAGCCTGGTTTTCAGATTATTCATTTCGTGTATATTTCCTGCCAGACTTGGTTAAACATGCACAGGCTCAGGTAATGATTCGCAAGTATTGGTGGCTCGTCGTTTTCGCTGTCTCCGTTTTTCTGTTTGATACTTTACTGATGCAATGGATTGAGCTGTTGGCTACAGAAACAGACAAATGCCGCAATATGAATTCGGTTAATCCACTTAAACTGGTTAACTGTGACGAACTGGATTTCTACAACAGAATGTAAGCTTATACGATATCTAATTCATTTGTTTTATGAATTAGTTTTGCTACATTTTTATCTGGTATGAACATTCTTAATACGTTATCGACTAAGGCGGGTGCGTGTTTATAAAGATCGTAACCCGCCATATTCATTAACCAGTTTTTGACAATTCCGCAGAAAGCACCCTCAATAATAATCATCACTACATCTAAATCGAGATTATTTTCCACACAGCCTTGTTGCTGACATGCCTGCAATATTTCGCGCAGAATCTGCGGATTAAAACCCATCTTCTCGCGTATTACGGCCTCTGCCAGCATCTCATCATTAAATTCACATTTGTGATATAAAATTTGCAGTAATGCTTGTTGGCGTGGAATTTCGGCAATATATTGCAAGCCAACAATCAGTTTTTCACGCAATTGCTGAAACGGGTTATGCTCTGCCCCTGCCGTCAACCGCTCCTGAATTAACTCCCGCAATGAAGGCTGTTGCAGCCACATCTCATTAAACAGTTGGGTCTTGTTTTCGAAATGCCAGTAGATAGCGCCACGCGTGACGTTGGCAGCGTCAGCGATATCATTGAGCGTCGTCTTGCTTACACCATGCTGCGCAAACTGGGCGATGGCGGTTTCAATCAGTTCTTGCCGGGTCTTCAGAGCTTCAGCTTTGGTTCTTTTTGCCATGATTAATTATTCAGGAAATAAATACATTAGACATAAAGGAAATAATGAAAGGTAATGTATCACCCAATATTTATTTATACGAGAGGCTAAAATTCACCTGCTATAAATCGTCAAATAAACAAAATCCATTATTGACGTAGAATACATTTATTTAATGAATGTACGTTTCAATTTGCGTCAAAACAATTCCTCTCCCTTCAATTCACATCAAAACAAAACATTAGAACACGAATCTATTTTTGTGTTTATGTGCCTTGAGAGGCCAGTATTCATAACTATTTATTACATCGCCGGACGATAATTTGTAGGATAGCGAACTGTATTTTTATTTCTGCGAGTTAACGCGTTGCCTTTTTCTGGCAAATAACGCGCTTTTGTTTTTTTGAGGAATAGTAATGACGAAATATGCCAGGTTTTTCCTCCTGCCCCCCTTTATCATGATCTCCGCAGCGTTAATCGCGGGTTGCAACGATAAGGGAGAAGAGAAAGTTCACGTCGGTGAACCGCAGGTTACCGTTCATGTTGTGAAAACTGCCCCGTTAGAAGTTAAAACTGAATTACCTGGCCGTACCAACGCTTTCCGTATTGCCGAAGTTCGCCCACAGGTTAACGGGATCGTACTAAATCGTAATTTCACTGAAGGCAGCGATGTGCAAGCAGGTCAGTCCCTGTACCAGATTGATCCAGCGACCTATCAGGCAAGTTATGACAGTGCGAAAGGTGAACTGGCGAAAAGTGAAGCCGCCGCTTCCATCGCGCATTTGACGGTAAAACGTTACGTTCCGCTCGTGGGCACAAAATACATCAGTCAGCAGGAGTACGATCAGGCCATTGCTGATGCCCGCCAGGCCGATGCCGCCGTGATTGCCGCAAAAGCCACGGTCGAAAGCGCCCGCATCAATCTCGCTTATACCAAAGTAACCGTGCCAATTAGCGGACGTATCGGCAAATCGACTGTGACCGAAGGTGCTCTCGTCACTAACGGGCAAACGACTGAACTGGCGACTGTCCAGCAACTCGATCCTATCTACGTCGATGTGACCCAATCAAGCAATGATTTCATGAGACTGAAGCAGTCCGTAGAGCAAGGAAATTTACATAAGGAAAACACCACCAGCAACGTAGAGCTGGTCATGGAAAACGGTCAAACTTATCCCCTGAAAGGCACACTGCAATTCTCCGATGTGACCGTGGATGAAAGCACTGGTTCCATAACCCTACGTGCGGTTTTCCCTAACCCACAGCATACGCTTCTGCCGGGTATGTTTGTGCGCGCCCGGATTGATGAAGGTGTACAACCTGATGCCATTCTTATTCCGCAACAAGGCGTCAGCCGCACACCGCGTGGCGATGCAACCGTGCTGATTGTGAATGAGAAAAGTCAGGTTGAAGCGCGTCCAGTCGTTGCCAGCCAGGCGATTGGCGATAAATGGTTAATTAGCGAAGGGCTGAAATCTGGCGATCAAGTCATTGTCAGCGGTCTGCAAAAAGCGCGTCCGGGAGAACAGATTAAAGCCACGACCGATACCCCCGCAGATACTGCGTCGAAGTAAGGCAATCAGACATGGCAAACTTTTTTATTCGACGACCGATATTTGCATGGGTGCTGGCCATTATTCTGATGATGGCAGGCGTACTGGCGATCCTACAATTACCTATCGCCCAATACCCAACCATTGCGCCGCCTGCGGTTTCTGTTTCGGCAAACTATCCGGGTGCTGATGCACAGACCGTACAGGATACGGTGACGCAGGTTATCGAACAGAATATGAATGGTATCGATAACCTGATGTATATGTCCTCCACCAGCGATTCCGCCGGTAGCGTAACAATTACCCTCACTTTCCAGTCAGGGACAGATCCAGATATCGCGCAAGTCCAGGTGCAGAACAAACTCCAACTTGCCACGCCGTTGCTGCCGCAGGAAGTTCAACAACAGGGGATTAGCGTTGAAAAGTCCAGTAGCAGTTATTTGATGGTGGCAGGTTTTGTCTCTGATAATCCCAGTACCACTCAGGACGATATCTCGGACTATGTGGCCTCTAACGTTAAAGATACGCTTAGCCGCCTGAATGGCGTTGGTGACGTGCAACTCTTTGGCGCACAGTATGCGATGCGTATCTGGCTGGACGCCGACCTGCTAAACAAATATAAACTGACACCGGTTGATGTGATTAACCAGTTGAAAGTGCAGAACGATCAGATAGCTGCCGGGCAACTGGGCGGAACACCAGCGTTGCCTGGGCAACAGTTGAACGCCTCGATTATTGCTCAGACCCGGTTAAAAAATCCGGAAGAGTTCAGCAAAGTCACCCTGCGCGTGAACAGCGACGGTTCAGTGGTTCGCCTGAAAGATGTCGCCCGTGTTGAGCTTGGTGGTGAAAACTATAACGTCATCGCCCGTATCAACGGTAAACCGGCAGCGGGTCTGGGTATTAAACTAGCCACTGGCGCGAACGCCCTCGATACGGCGAAAGCCATTAAGGCGAAACTGGCAGAATTACAGCCATTCTTCCCGCAGGGAATGAAGGTTCTCTACCCTTATGACACCACACCATTCGTCCAGCTTTCTATTCACGAAGTGGTAAAAACGCTGGTTGAAGCCATTATCCTGGTGTTTCTGGTGATGTATCTGTTCTTGCAGAATATGCGAGCAACGCTGATCCCCACCATTGCTGTGCCCGTAGTGCTGTTAGGGACGTTTGCCATCCTCGCCGCTTTTGGTTACTCCATCAACACACTAACAATGTTTGGAATGGTGCTTGCCATCGGGCTGCTCGTCGATGATGCGATAGTGGTGGTAGAGAACGTCGAGCGCGTGATGATGGAGGATAATCTCCCGCCAAAAGAAGCGACGGAAAAATCGATGTCGCAAATTCAGGGCGCACTGGTGGGTATTGCGATGGTGCTGTCAGCGGTTTTTATTCCGATGGCATTCTTCGGCGGTTCCACAGGGGCAATTTATCGCCAGTTTTCTATCACCATTGTTTCGGCAATGGCGCTTTCCGTACTGGTGGCATTGATTCTCACCCCTGCATTATGCGCAACGCTACTCAAACCAGTCTCTGCCGAACATCACGATAAAAAGAGCGGTTTCTTCGGCTGGTTTAATACCACTTTCGATCATAGCGTTAACCACTATACCAATAGCGTTGGCAAAATCCTCGGTTCCACAGGGCGATATTTACTGATCTATGCGCTGATAGTTGCCGGAATGGTAGTGTTGTTTTTACGTCTCCCTTCTTCCTTTTTGCCGGAAGAAGATCAGGGGGTCTTTCTGACCATGATTCAACTTCCTGCTGGCGCGACGCAAGAGCGGACGCAAAAAGTGTTGGATCAAGTGACGGATTACTATCTGAAGAACGAGAAAGCGAACGTTGAAAGCGTCTTTACGGTTAACGGATTTAGCTTCAGCGGCCAGGCACAAAACGCCGGGATGGCCTTCGTCAGCCTGAAACCGTGGGAAAAACGTGGTGGCGATGAAAACAGCGCGGAAGCAGTTATCCACCGCGCCAAAATGGAGCTGGGCAAGATCCGCGACGGTTTTGTCATTCCGTTCAATATGCCAGCCATTGTTGAACTGGGCACAGCAACGGGATTCGACTTTGAGTTAATCGATCAGGCCGGTCTGGGGCACGATGCCCTAACCCAGGCCCGCAACCAGTTGCTTGGTATGGCGGCGCAACATCCTGACAGCTTAGTCAGTGTACGTCCCAATGGTCTGGAAGATACCGCGCAGTTCAAACTTGAAGTTGACCAGGAAAAGGCACAGGCATTAGGCGTTTCGCTTTCTGATATCAATCAGACCATTTCTACGGCGTTGGGCGGAACTTACGTTAACGACTTCATCGACCGTGGACGGGTAAAAAAAGTGTACGTTCAGGCTGATGCAAAATTCCGTATGCTGCCAGAAGATGTCGATAAACTTTATGTCCGCAGCGCCAACGGTGAAATGGTGCCATTCTCTGCCTTTACCACTGCACATTGGGTGTATGGTTCTCCGCGACTGGAACGCTACAACGGCCTGCCTTCAATGGAGATTCAGGGGGAAGCCGCGCCAGGAACCAGTTCCGGTGATGCGATGGCGCTGATGGAAAATCTTGCGTCAAAATTACCTGCCGGCATTGGTTATGACTGGACGGGGATGTCGTATCAGGAACGCTTATCGGGTAACCAGGCTCCTGCCCTGGTAGCAATCTCCTTCCTGGTGGTTTTCCTGTGCCTTGCGGCGCTCTATGAAAGCTGGTCAATTCCCGTCTCGGTTATGCTGGTCGTGCCATTAGGGATTGTCGGCGTACTGCTGGCTGCAACACTCTTTAATCAGAAAAATGACGTTTATTTTATGGTGGGCTTGTTAACGACAATTGGCTTATCAGCCAAAAACGCCATTTTGATTGTTGAGTTCGCCAAAGACCTGATGGAGAAAGAAAGTAAAGGCGTTATCGAAGCAACGCTAATGGCGGTGCGCATGCGTCTGCGACCTATCCTGATGACATCCCTCGCATTTATACTCGGCGTGTTGCCGCTGGCTATCAGTAACGGTGCCGGGAGCGGCGCTCAGAACGCAGTGGGTATCGGTGTAATGGGTGGCATGGTCTCTGCAACATTGCTGGCTATTTTCTTCGTGCCGGTGTTCTTTGTCGTGATCCGCCGTTGCTTCAAAGGGTAAATCAGAAACATAAAGGCGTCTTCGACGCCTTTTAAATTTTCTGGAAAAATGAGAATAATTAATAGGATAAGCATTATTTTTTCTATAACCAGCAACTCATTTGCACCTTCTCCCTTCACTATTTTTACAATTCACATAATTTGTCATTATTCATCCTAAAAGAATTATAACTACCAATGATAAAATAATATCCAGATCGTTAATAAGAGAATTCACTTATTAAACGATAGCGTTATTATTGAGGTAACATCATGAAAAGATTAATTTCTGTGGCATTGCTCACCGCATTGCTGGCGGGTTGTGCTCACGATTCCCCTTGCGTTCCGGTTTATGACGATCAGGGCCGTCTGGTTCACACCAATACCTGTATGAAAGGAACGACGCAGGATAACTGGGAAACTGCCGGAGCTATTGCTGGCGGGGCAGCGGCTGTCGCTGGCCTGACAATGGGGATTATTGCTCTGTCAAAATAACTGAACAGAGCGCGGACTTCCGCGCTCTGTTTAACGATACAGAATCTTTCTATACGTTAAACATTGCTATATTCCGCTGGCTAATTCCCTTTTAATTAAGCATTTTATCTCGTCGCTTGCCTTTCTATCGAAATAACGCATGAATTTATTTTTCAATAACATCATCCCTTCTGATACTCACGCTAACAATCATTATTCTGCTTAGTAAAATACGCGTAAATATTTTGCGCCAAAATGTGGCGCATGTTTCATTTTCGCACCATTGCGGGGCGCTGTTTCTATTATTTCCTGTCTACACTCTGCTTATTGCGTCGCGGAATCGTGCGCAAAAACTGGCACTACTTTTGCTTATAAGAGGATGGCCACAGACAGGTAAAAAACGTTTCCCAAACGTTCTATAACGATAATTTTCGCCTTACAGGAAGCATTATGAAAAAGATGATGATAGCCACACTGGCTGCCGCCAGCGTGCTGCTTGCCGTTGCAAATCAGGCGCATGCTGGCGCGACGCTCGATGCTGTAAAGAAAAAAGGTTTTGTGCAATGCGGGATCAGCGACGGATTACCGGGGTTCTCTTATGCTGATGCAGACGGTAAGTTTTCTGGTATTGATGTTGATGTTTGTCGTGGTGTTGCCGCTGCTGTATTTGGCGACGACACGAAAGTGAAATATACGCCGCTCACCGCAAAAGAACGCTTTACTGCATTGCAATCCGGAGAAGTGGACTTACTCTCCCGTAATACGACCTGGACTTCATCTCGCGACGCAGGCATGGGAATGGTATTTACTGGCGTCACTTATTACGACGGCATTGGTTTCCTGACACATGACAAAGCAGGGTTAAAAAGCGCGAAGGAACTTGATGGCGCAACTGTCTGTATTCAGGCGGGTACGGATACCGAACTCAACGTTGCCGATTACTTCAAGGCAAACAATATGAAGTACACGCCAGTGACTTTCGATCGCTCTGACGAATCCGCGAAGGCACTGGAGTCTGGTCGCTGCGATACTCTGGCTTCGGATCAATCACAACTGTATGCCTTGCGTATCAAATTAAGTAACCCTGCCGAATGGATTGTTCTGCCGGAAGTTATCTCTAAAGAACCGCTTGGCCCGGTGGTTCGTCGTGGCGATGACGAATGGTTTTCTATTGTGCGCTGGACCCTGTTCGCCATGCTGAATGCTGAAGAGATGGGCGTTAATTCACAGAACGTCGATGAAAAAGCAGCAAATCCGGCAACACCAGATATGGCGCACCTGCTGGGTAAAGAAGGCGATTACGGTAAGGATCTGAAACTGGATAACAAGTGGGCCTACAACATCATCAAACAGGTAGGTAATTACTCGGAAATTTTTGAGCGCAACGTCGGCTCCGAAAGTCCGCTGAAAATTAAACGGGGTCAAAATAACCTCTGGAATAACGGTGGCATCCAATATGCACCGCCCGTGCGTTAAGTAAGTGTGAGGTAACGAGCGTCGCTACAGCGGCGCTCTCTTTAGCGTTATGGTTTTCGAGGTTTCTATGTCTCATCGCCGCCCAACTGTTAAAGGCTCACTCTCCTTTGCCAACCCTGTGGTTCGCGCCTGGTTATTCCAAATCCTTGCCGTTGTTGCCGTCGTCGGCATTGTTAGTTGGCTATTTCACAATACCGTGACGAATCTAAGCAATCGTGGCATTACATCAGGGTTTGCCTTTCTTGATCGTGGCGCTGGCTTCGGTATCGTCCAGCATTTGATCGATTACCAGCAGGGCGATACCTACGGACGCGTTTTTATTGTCGGTTTGCTCAATACGCTACTGGTTTCAGCATTGTGTATTGTGTTCGCTTCTGTTCTGGGCTTCTTTATTGGATTAGCGCGACTTTCAGAGAACTGGTTACTGCGAAAGTTATCCACAATTTATATTGAGATCTTCCGTAATATTCCGCCGCTGTTGCAAATCTTCTTCTGGTACTTTGCCGTGTTGCGCAATTTGCCCGGACCGCGACAGGCAGTGAGTGCGTTTGATCTGGCCTTTTTGAGCAATCGCGGGCTTTACATTCCCTCACCGCAACTGGGAGATGGATTTCTTGCGTTTATCGTGACCGTTGTGATGGCTATAGCCATTTCTGTTGGGCTATTTCGCTTCAACAAAACGTACCAGATAAAAACCGGTCAACTACGTCGCACATGGCCTGTCGCCGCTGTGATGATCATTGGTTTACCTTTGCTGGCGCAATGGCTTTTTGGCACAGCACTTCACTGGAACATTCCAGCCCTACAAGGGTTTAACTTCCGCGGTGGTATGGTGCTGATCCCTGAACTGGCTGCCTTAACGTTGGCGCTTTCGGTCTATACCTCTGCATTTATCGCTGAGATTATCCGCGCAGGGATTCAGGCTGTGCCTTATGGCCAACACGAAGCAGCCCGATCGCTGGGATTACCCAATACTGTCACACTACGTCAGGTGATTATTCCGCAGGCGCTGCGGGTGATTATTCCTCCGTTAACCAGCCAGTATCTCAACATCGTCAAAAACTCTTCTCTTGCCGCCGCTATTGGCTATCCGGATATGGTTTCACTGTTTGCCGGCACCGTGCTTAACCAGACCGGGCAGGCCATCGAGACGATAGCCATGACCATGTCGGTCTATCTGATTATCAGCCTGACTATCTCACTGCTGATGAATATCTATAACCGCCGTATCGCAATCGTTGAACGCTAAGGAGTCATGATGACGAAAGTATTGCTGTCTCATCCCCCGCGCCCGGCGAACCATAACCCAAGCCGCGTTATAGTTTGGGCGCGCAAAAATCTGTTCTCAAGCTGGAGTAATAGTCTGCTGACCATTGGTTGCCTGTGGCTGATGTGGGAATTGATTCCACCGTTGCTGAACTGGGCTTTTTTGCAGGCTAACTGGGTTGGGTCAACCCGCGCAGACTGTACAAAAGCAGGTGCCTGCTGGGTCTTCATCCACGAGCGATTTGGCCAGTTTATGTATGGGCTTTACCCACACGACCAACGCTGGCGAATTAATCTGGCATTACTGATTGGCCTGATTTCGATTGCACCAATGTTCTGGAAAATACTCCCCCATCGCGGTCGCTATATTGCGGTATGGGCGGTGATTTACCCGCTTATTGTCTGGTGGCTAATGTATGGTGGTTTTCTTGGTCTTGAGCGAGTTGAAACCCGGCAATGGGGTGGGCTAACACTTACTTTGATTATTGCATCAGTTGGGATTGCAGGGGCGCTGCCGTGGGGGATTTTATTGGCGTTAGGCCGCCGTTCTCATATGCCGATTGTGCGTATCTTATCCGTCATTTTTATCGAGTTCTGGCGTGGCGTACCGCTGATCACCGTGTTGTTTATGTCGTCAGTGATGCTGCCGTTATTTATGGCAGAAGGCACCAGCATCGACAAACTGATCCGTGCATTAGTCGGAGTGATCCTGTTCCAGTCCGCTTATGTTGCGGAAGTGGTGCGAGGTGGATTGCAGGCGCTCCCCAAAGGTCAATATGAAGCTGCAGAGTCGCTGGCGTTGGGTTACTGGAAAACCCAGGGGCTGGTTATTCTGCCACAGGCACTGAAACTGGTTATTCCAGGGCTGGTAAACACCATCATCGCACTATTCAAAGATACCAGTCTGGTGATCATTATCGGGTTGTTCGATCTTTTCAGTAGCGTTCAGCAGGCAACCGTTGATCCCGCCTGGTTGGGCATGTCGACCGAAGGGTACGTCTTCGCGGCACTGATCTATTGGATCTTCTGTTTCAGTATGTCGCGTTATAGCCAACATCTGGAAAAACGTTTTAACACCGAGCGTACAGCGCATTGAGGACACTATGAGCCAAATTTTACTGCAACCTGCTAACGCGATGATTACGCTGGAAAATGTTAACAAATGGTATGGGCAATTCCATGTCCTGAAGAATATAAATTTAATCGTGCAACCGGGGGAACGAATCGTTCTGTGTGGCCCTTCTGGTTCCGGGAAATCGACAACCATCCGTTGTATTAATCACCTGGAAGAACATCAACAGGGAAGAATCGTAGTGGATGGCATCGAACTTAACGAAGATATCCGCAATATTGAGCGTGTCAGGCAAGAAGTAGGGATGGTCTTTCAGCATTTCAATCTCTTCCCACATCTGACCGTTTTACAGAACTGTACCCTGGCGCCGATTTGGGTACGCAAGATGCCGAAGAAAGAGGCTGAAGCTCTGGCGATGCATTACCTTGAGAGAGTACGAATTGCCGAACATGCACAGAAGTTTCCCGGGCAGATATCCGGTGGTCAGCAGCAACGCGTTGCCATAGCTCGTTCACTCTGCATGAAACCCAAGATCATGTTGTTTGATGAACCCACGTCGGCGCTCGATCCGGAGATGGTGAAAGAAGTGCTGGATACGATGATTGGACTGGCACAGTCGGGTATGACAATGCTGTGTGTAACGCATGAGATGGGATTTGCCCGCACTGTTGCTGACAAGGTCATTTTTATGGATCGCGGAGAGATTGTTGAGCAGGCCGCGCCGGATGAGTTTTTTGCACATCCGAAATCGGAACGCACGCAGGCGTTTTTATCGCAGGTAATCCATTAAATTGGATATGGTTTCAAAATGCAAAAAGGCCATCCTTTCGGATGGCCTTCTGCTTTATTTGATGTCTGGCAGTTCCCTACTCTCGCATGGGGAGACCCCACACTACCATCGGCGCTACGGCGTTTCACTTCTGAGTTCGGCATGGGGTCAGGTGGGACCACCGCGCTACTGCCGCCAGACAAATTCTTTTCTAATCTGCCGAACTTTAACCTAAAAAGTGGTGCTGATACCCAGAGTCGAACTGGGGACCTCACCCTTACCAAGGGTGCGCTCTACCAACTGAGCCATATCAGCAAAGGCGCATCAGGCTATGGGTTACCTGGGCGTTAACCCTCTCCCACAAGGGAGCGGGAATTAAAACAATCCCTACATTACCTCTGGAGAATCTGTGATGAATGGCACTATTTATCAGCGGATAGAAGACAATGCGCATTTCAGGGAGTTGGTCGAAAAACGGCAACGGTTTGCCACCATCCTGTCGATTATTATGCTGACAGTTTATATCAGCTTTATTTTACTGATTGCCTTTGCGCCTGGCTGGCTGGGCACTCCGCTGAATCCGAACACCAGCGTCACACGCGGTATTCCCGTTGGCGTCGGGGTGATTGTGATCTCCTTTGTTCTCACTGGTATCTACATCTGGCGGGCGAACGGCGAATTCGACCGCCTTAATAACGAAGTCCTGCATGAGGTACAAGCGTCATGAAAAGAGTTATGACGGCGCTTGCCGCCACACTCCCTTTCGCAGCGAACGCCGCGGATGCCATTAGCGGGGCCGTAGAACGCCAGCCAACAAACTGGCAGGCGATTATTATGTTCCTGATTTTCGTCGTGTTTACGCTTGGTATCACCTACTGGGCATCAAAACGCGTGCGTTCCCGTAACGACTACTACACCGCAGGCGGTAATATCACCGGCTTCCAGAACGGTCTGGCGATAGCCGGTGACTATATGTCTGCCGCCTCATTTTTGGGGATCTCCGCGCTGGTGTTTACCTCCGGTTATGACGGCCTGATCTACTCGTTGGGCTTCCTGGTAGGCTGGCCAATCATTCTGTTTCTGATTGCCGAACGTCTGCGTAACCTGGGTCGCTATACCTTTGCGGATGTCGCCT
Source organism: Escherichia sp. TW09308 (assembly GCF_000208565.1). Lineage (NCBI taxonomy): Bacteria > Pseudomonadati > Pseudomonadota > Gammaproteobacteria > Enterobacterales > Enterobacteriaceae > Escherichia > Escherichia sp. TW09308. The sequence goes on from NZ_AEME01000001.1 coordinate 1,740,088, forward strand.
CATACCGTTTGAAACAAGGGCCAATCCGCATTCTTTCGGCCTGTGGGTCTCTGGTGGTGGTGGCGCTATATCTCATCGCCCAAATGGTTGGTGCGGGTAAACTGATCGAGCTGCTGTTCGGCCTTAACTATCACATCGCCGTGGTTCTGGTTGGCGTATTGATGATGATGTATGTCCTGTTTGGCGGCATGTTAGCAACCACCTGGGTACAGATTATCAAAGCCGTTTTGCTGCTGTTCGGTGCCAGCTTTATGGCCTTTATGGTGATGAAGCACGTCGGTTTTAGCTTCAACAATCTGTTCAGCGAAGCGATGGCAGTACACCCGAAAGGTGTCGACATCATGAAGCCGGGCGGGCTGGTAAAAGATCCAATCTCCGCACTCTCGCTGGGGCTGGGACTGATGTTTGGTACGGCAGGTCTGCCGCACATTCTGATGCGCTTCTTTACGGTTAGCGATGCTCGCGAAGCGCGTAAGAGCGTGTTCTACGCCACCGGCTTTATGGGTTACTTCTATATCCTGACCTTTATTATCGGCTTTGGTGCGATCATGCTGGTCGGTGCAAATCCGGAATATAAAGATGCGGCGGGCCATCTTATTGGCGGTAACAACATGGCGGCGGTTCACCTGGCCAATGCGGTGGGCGGCAACCTGTTCCTCGGCTTTATTTCAGCGGTTGCTTTCGCCACCATCCTCGCGGTGGTTGCAGGTCTGACGCTGGCAGGCGCATCGGCGGTTTCTCACGATCTGTACGCCAACGTCTTCAAAAAAGGCGCGACCGAACGTGAAGAGCTGCGGGTATCGAAAATCACCGTGCTGATTTTGGGTGTGATTGCGATTATCCTCGGCGTGTTGTTTGAGAATCAGAACATCGCCTTCATGGTGGGTCTGGCGTTTGCTATCGCCGCGAGCTGTAACTTCCCAATCATTCTGCTTTCCATGTACTGGTCGAAACTGACTACGCGTGGTGCGATGCTGGGCGGCTGGTTAGGCCTGATTACAGCGGTAGTGTTGATGATCCTCGGCCCAACGATTTGGGTGCAGATCCTCGGTCACGAAAAAGCCATCTTCCCGTATGAATACCCGGCGTTGTTCTCCATCTCCGTGGCATTCCTCGGTATCTGGTTCTTCTCGGCAACCGATAATTCAGCGGAAGGCGCGCGCGAGCGTGAACTGTTCCGTGCGCAATTTATCCGTTCCCAGACCGGCTTTGGCGTTGAGCAGGGCCGCGCGCATTAATCTCCGTTTGTCCCTGGTCGCCTGACCAACGGTAAAAAGGTGCGATGTACTGCACCTTTTTACCGATTGCGTCAGGCTATCTTACGCCGTCAGAGCGTTACTGATTTTCTTCAATTAACAACGCTTCCAGCAAATCAAGATCGTGCAATAATTTTTGCAGCGTTTCGTTGCTGATCTCCCGCGTGGCGCGCAGGTGGTACAGTTCAGCACGTTCAGAACGCAGTGCCGCCAGACGGAAGCGGCGTTCCAGGTCTTCTTCCAGGATTGAACTTTCAACATCATTACGCCCATCGGCGCGACGACGCAGGTTACCAATCACACGAGAACTCACCTCTGTGAGCAACTGGTTATCGATGTTCTCTTCGGTGTCCGCCGCCAGACGTTCTTCCATTTTCTGGATCGCCACAATCGCTACTTCAGCCGTTGCCGCGCGTGCAATGCGTTCCTCTTTCAACTGCTGGGAATGATCCGCGACTTCAATGTGTTGCAGCAAAATAGGCAACATCACTACACCAACAAACAGCGAGAAGAGAATCACGCCAGCCGCCAGGAACACCAGCTCATAACGCGCCGGGAAGACGTTACCATCCGGCAACAGCAGAGGAATGGAGAGCACACCGGCCAGAGTGATTGCCCCGCGCACCCCAGCGAAAGACGCGATCAGGATTTCTCGTGTGGTCCACGAACCAAACTCCATCGGCTTCTTCTTCAGGAAGCGGTTACTGAGCTTTTTCATCGTCCACAACCAGCCAAAACGAACCAGCATTAAGGCGACATAAATCAGCACGATATCGACAAAGAGCATCCAGACTTCGACGTTGGGGTCGATTTCCGCCGCCATCAGCGACGTCTCCAGAATGCCCGGCAATTGCAGGCCCAGCAGCAGGAACACCATACCGTTAAAGACAAATTCCAGCATCGCCCAGGTGCTGTTGGCACGCAGTCGCATCGCCAGCGGCGCACGGCGCATCACACCGGAGCGGGTGATGGTCATACCGGCGGCAACCGCTGCGAGGATGCCGGAAACGCCAATATGTTCGGCAATAAGATAAGAGGCGAACGGCAGCAGGAACAGCAGTACGATCTGCGTTGCCGGTTCATCACCGCCCCAGCGACTCAGGAAACGCAACGAGCGACCATACAGCCAGCTCACCGCAAAACCGGCGAGAATACCGCCAATTGCCACTTTCATAAATTCGACCGTCGCGCCGCCAACGGTGAAGATCATCGTCCCCATCGCGACTGCCACGGCAAACTTCAGCGACACCAGGCCGGAGGCGTCATTCATCAACGCTTCGCCCTGCAAGATGCCCATAATTTTTTTCGGTATGCGCCCTTCTCCAACAATCCCGGAGAGCGCTACAGCATCGGTCGGAGAGAGCACCGCCGCCAGCGCAAAAGCGGGGATCAGCGGAATACCTGGCACCACCCAGTAAATAAGGAAGCCAATGCCGACCACGGTGACGACGACCAGCGCCAGCGCGAGACCGAAGATCTCCCGGCCATGCTCAAGAAATTCGCGGGTCGGCGTTTTCCAGCCATCCGCGAACAGCAACGGCGGGATAAATAAGACTAAAAAGAGTTCTGGGTCAAATTCCACATGCAAACCAAACGTCGGCCACGCCAGTAGCGCACCAATGGCGATTTGCATAAGCGGAAGCGGGATCTGAAAGGGCATGACACGAGTGACCACCCCGGACAGCGAGACCACGAGGGTCATTATCAGTATGGTGAAGAAGATTTCCATGCGTTCCCTGTTTGCGATGTTTTTTATGATTTGAGAAAGGTTTTATACCCGGATTCTCAGTTTTTCAGAATATCGCAAAAGCTCACACAATGTACGGAGAAAATAAAAACGGGCAGCAATTGCTACCCGTTTTCAGAATCTTATTAAAGATTAGATAGCCCAGCCACCCGCGTAGAAGGTGACCAGCGCCACGGCGATAACGACCGTACCAATGTTCAGCTTACGCCATTCGCCAGAGACCAGACGACCAATCACCAGAGTCGCGAAGCCGATCATGATGCCTGTTACGATGTTACAGGTCAGCACGATGAATACTGCCGTTACCAGACCCGCCATTGCATCGACAAAATCAGCAAAGTCGATTTTCGCCACGTTGCTCAGCATCAGCAGGCCAACGTACATCAGCGCCGGAGCCGTTGCGTAACCCGGAACAAGATAAGAGAGCGGAGAGAGGAACAGAATCAGCAGGAACAGCACGCCAACGGTGATAGCCGTCAGGCCGGTTTTACCGCCCGCCGCTGTACCCGCCGCAGACTCGATGTATACCGCAGCCGGTGCCGCGCCAACCAGGCCGGAGAAAACGCTACTCAGGGAGTCTGTAGTTAGTGCTTTACCACCGTCAATAATCTGCCCGTCTTTATCCAGCAGATTCGCCTGACCAGCAACTGCACGGATGGTTCCGGTAGCGTCAAAGACCGCCGTCATCACCAGCGCCAACACGCTCGGCAAGACCAGTGGGTTCAGTGCCCCCATAATGTCCAGGCTGCCAATTAGCGAATTGCCGTTCTCATCACTCAATGAAGGCATGGCAAAAACTCCGGAGAAATGGACATTAGGATCGAAGATCAGGCCCACAATCGAGATACCGATAATGGTCAGCAGAATGCCACCCGGTACTTTCAGTTTTTCCAGGCCGATGATCACAGCCAAACCTACCAGCGACATAATCACCGGGAATGTCGCGAAATCACCCAGCGCAACCGGCAAACCATCAAGCGGGTTTTTAATCACCAGACCGACGCCGTTGGCAGCAATCAGCAGCAAAAACAGGCCGATACCAATCCCCGTGCCATGCGCCACGCCGTGCGGTAAGTTGCGCAAAATCCAGCTACGGATACCTGTTGCGGAAATAACCGTAAACAGCACCCCCATCAGGAACACAGCACCCAGCGCCACCGGAACACTGATATGTTGCCCCAGCACCAGGCTGAATGCGGTAAATGCAGTCAGGGAGATGGCGCAGCCGATAGCCAATGGTAGATTGGCCCACAACCCCATCGCGATAGAACCCATCCCGGCAACCAGACAAGTCGCAACAAAAACGGCCGCTGGCGGGAAGCCCGCTTTGCCCAACATGCCCGGAACGACGATAACCGAATAGACCATCGCCAGAAACGTTGTTAACCCGGCAACCACTTCCTGACGAACAGTGCTTCCACGTTGTGAAATTTTAAACCAGGCGTCGAGTGAACCGCCGGTACGCGCTGATGGCGTAGACATAAGAAAACATCCCCTGAGAGTTTATTTTTCGTCAAGATGCGTGGCGGACAATCCCCTGCCAGCGAAACGTTATCTTCCTGCTTCTGGTTTGCGACAATCGGGGTCGTCGCAAAAAGCAAACGTTTAGCTCCACGCATACAAAACGGGTGGTAAAAAAAAGCAAACGATTATCCGGCGATCATAGCGGCTTTTTCAACCGAAGTTTGCTGCTTTTTTCCCTTTTCTTGTATTGACGATGAAAAACCAGGCAACTGATGCGCAAACGTTATCGTCGATGCGCAAAATTACGGCATTTGTAGGCAACTTGTAGCAAAAGTTTGCGGTAAAAAATCACGCAAGATGACAAAAATATTGCGGCTAAAAAGGATCACTTTGCACTGGCGAAGAAACGGCGGTGGCATACAATTAAAGTATCAACACCAACCGGAACCTCCACCACGTGCTCGAATGAGGTGTGTTGACGTCGGGGGAAACCCTCCTGTGTACCAGCGGGATAGAGTGAAAGACAAAGGCCGGAAACAAACTAAAGCGCCCTTGTGGCGCTTTAGTTTTGTTCATCTTCCAGCAAACGCGCACCAGTACCTTCTTCGCCTAAGCGATCGCCTGGGTTACGCAACGGGCAGTCGCTACGCGAAAGGCAGCCGCAACCAATACAGCCGTCCAGTTCGTCACGCAACGCAACTAAGGTATGAATTCGCCGGTCCAGTTCTTCACGCCATTGTGATGAGAGTTGCTTCCACTCTTTCGCACTTAATGTATGCCCTTCGGGCAACACACCAAACGCTTCACCAATGGTCGCCAGCGGAATACCAATACGTTGAGCAATCTTGATGATGGCGACATATCGCAACACATCACGCTTATACCGCCGCTGATTGCCGCTGTTACGGATACTGGTAATCAAACCTTTGCTTTCATAGAAATGCAGCGCCGATACCGCCACTCCACTACGTTTCGCCACTTCGCCTGGAGTAAGCAAGGCTTTAATGCGGGGTAATTTCTTTTCCATAAATCGCTTTACCTCAAGTTAACTTGAGGAATTATACTCCCCAACAGATGAATTAACGAACTGAACACTGAAAAGAGGCAGATTTATGTCCCATCAGAAAATTATTCAGGATCTTATCGCATGGATTGACGAGCATATCGACCAGCCGCTGAACATTGATGTGGTGGCGAAAAAATCAGGTTATTCAAAGTGGTATTTACAGCGGATGTTCCGTACGGTGACACATCAGACGCTTGGCGATTACATTCGTCAACGCCGCCTGCTACTGGCTGCCGTTGAGTTGCGCACCACCGAACGCCCTATTTTTGATATCGCGATGGATCTGGGCTATGTCTCACAGCAGACCTTTTCCCGCGTTTTCCGTCGGCAGTTTGATCGCACTCCCAGCGATTATCGCCACCGGATCTAGGGTTTACTGCCCGCGCATGACGTCATGCGCGGGTACTGGCTCTGCCCATGCCATAAAAACCTGCGGCGGCATCGCCTTTGCAAAGTACCAACCCTGACAATAGCGCACGCCGCGTTTGCGCAGCCAGTTGACCTGATCCTCAGTTTCCACCCCTTCTGCAATCGTTTTTAGACCCAGACTGTGTGCCAGTTCGATAATGTGTTCTGCAATCAAATGGCTGGTTCTGTGCGTGGTTAGCGTCTCAACAAACGATTTATCGATTTTCAAGATATCGATATTCAATGAATTAAGATTATGCAAGTTGGAGTAGCCAATACCAAAATCATCGATCGCCACTTCGTAACCAGCCTGACGGAAAGCCAGAATAATCGGCGTCATTTTGGCGACATCAAGAAACGCATGTTCAGTGACTTCAAATTTAATTTGCTGCGGACGCACGGTAAATTGCTCGATTTTTTGATTGGTTAGGGCAATCACCCTTGAAGTATGAAAATCAGAGGCGGATAAGTTAACTGAAATAGAAAGTTCAGGATGTTTCGCCAGCCAGGCACCGAGATCGTCAAACACCCTATTAATGACATAATTGGTAACCTGCTCAATTAGCCCCTTTTGTTCCGCCAGTGGAATAAACTCCGCTGGCGTCATTACTTGTCCCTGAGTCCCCGGCCAACGTAGCAACGCCTCAGCGCCAATACATTTATTCGTTTTAATATCAACAATTGGCTGGTAATAGAGACAAAGTTGCCGTTTTTCGAGAGCACGTTGCAATTTACGCTCAGGAGACTGGTACTTCTGGTTTATACGCAACCAGAGTAAAAGCAGCACCAGGCTGCCCAAAATACCTGCCGGCAAGGCAAATACAAGGTGATTATAAAAATGCGAAAAAATACGCTGGTTTGAGGTTGCTACGATAGCGGCAATGGGACGTTTTGTTGAATGAACTATCGCATATAAATAACCATTCTGCTGTACGGTTATTTCCCTCTGATGAATCAATGGTGAAAAATTTTCTGCGGAGGCCTGTTTGCTTAAAGAGAAAAAGGTTTTCGTCACCGTATCATAAACCCCCCATTGCAGCGTCGGATCGTCAGACATCACCTCGCTCCAGAATAAAGGGTTAATTACCGCGACATAGTTTCCTCGCTGCATATAGGTCATTTTATAACCTGAGAAAAAAGGCGTATCACGGTAATAATAGATTGAGACATCAGGTTCACGCTTATAGTTTGCTGACGCCATCCTGTAGCCGTTAACGGGAACTATTAATGTTGAACATAAAAAAAGGTTATCGTGGGCATATATCAATTCGTTGATATAAAGATAACCGCGGATAATATTCAGCATTTGTTGTTGATGAGTGGGAGTGCAAATTTGTCCCTGATAGCGTTCTGCATCGTCGCTCGCTAAATCTGCCTGCTGAATGACCAACTCGGATTTCTCCAGGGCTAACAGGGCAAAAGCACGAAGTTGATTATTCACTTCCGCTTTAGCCCAAAGGAGGGCAATCCATAGTGAAAGGATAACAGGAAGGAGTACCACAAAGATGATGCCCGGCAACGCCAGCATCCTGCGTCGTGCACTTTGACTCATTTCTATCAATTCCCTGCCTGGTTATACCTGGTCATTGCAAGGTGAAAACCTTGACTACCGACGACGTTAGATAAATATTACGGTATAAATAGCACTTTTGCCTGATTTGAAATTGATACCTTTATAATCGTTATTTGCATAAAAATAACTCGCTGATATCAAAAGAGCTTTGTTGGAAAAATGCAGGTCAGGCAGGAAGTTACAATATTTCTTTATTGTACATTGCCTCGACATCACTGAATAAACCACATCATTAGTGCAGTAATAAAGTCGCGGCATAATCTGGCTAACAAACAACCAATTGTGATATAGTTCACGAAATTTATGAAACAGCAAAAGTGTTTCATTTTTGTGTTCTGAAAGCCCCGCGATAGCCAGAGTGTACCACGCCTCCCGTGAGAAATGCCGCGCTGTCCAGGGCCTGGCAATTTTCTGAGGAAATGTTTGATGGCTACCCTCACCACGGGCGTGGTTCTTCTTCGCTGGCAGCTTCTTAGCGCCATACTGATGTTTCTGGCTAGTACGCTCAACATCCGTTTTCGGCGGTCTGATTATATCGGGCTGGCAGTGATCAGTAGTGGTCTGGGCGTTGTTTCCGCCTGCTGGTTCGCGATGGGACTGCTCGGAATCACAATGATGGATATTGCCGCAATCTGGCACAATATTGAGTCGGTAATAGTGGAAACCACAAATCAGGCACCGCCACAATGGCCAATGATTTTGGTGTGATATGCAGAAGCCTCCATATGGAGGCTTCTTTTTTATCCCTGGCAGATGCGTTAATCACCTACCTTAAAACAATATAATCTATTGTTTTAAAACAAAATCAGAATGGGATATCGTCATCGAAATCCATCGGCGGCTCGTTAGACGGCGCTGCCGGAGCGGACTGCTGCGGGCGAGACTGCGCGCCGCCGCTGAACTGATTGCCACCCTGCGGCTGCTGAGGTTGACCCCAACCGCCCTGCGGCTGACCGCCCCCGATGTTACCGCCTGCCGGAGCGCCACCACCCTGACGACCACCCAGCATCTGCATGGTGCCGCCAACGTTCACCACGACTTCTGTGGTGTAGCGATCCTGACCGGATTGGTCGGTCCATTTGCGGGTACGCAACTGACCTTCGATATAAACCTGGGAACCTTTACGCAGATATTCACTGGCCACTTCCGCCAGTTTGCCGAACAGCACAACGCGGTGCCATTCAGTCTGCTCTTTCATCTCGCCGGTCGCTTTATCACGCCAGGATTCGGAAGTAGCCAGCGTAATGTTGGCAACTGCGCCACCATTTGGCATGTAGCGTACTTCCGGGTCCTGGCCCAGATTACCAACGAGAATAACCTTATTTACGCCTCTGCTGGCCATGTTCGTGTCTCCTGAAAAAAACGGTCTAATAAGTGTAAACGCGCGATTGTAGCATTACCAATAGCGGTTTTACCACGATGTGACCTCGGTTCCGGGAAACAAACATGGTCCGACATTGTTACACAGCACTCCGGATTCTGCATTCCAATACTGTATATTCATTCAGGTCGATTTGTGTCATAATTAACCGTTTGTGATCGCCGGTAGCGCCATGCCGCCGGGCAAAAAGTGTTTAATCCGGGAAAGGTGAATGGATAAGATCGAAGTTCGGGGCGCCCGCACCCATAATCTCAAAAATATCAACCTCGTTATCCCCCGCGACAAACTGATTGTCGTTACCGGGCTTTCGGGTTCTGGCAAATCCTCGCTCGCTTTCGACACCTTATATGCCGAAGGGCAGCGTCGTTACGTTGAATCCCTTTCCGCCTACGCGCGGCAGTTTCTGTCACTGATGGAAAAGCCGGATGTCGACCATATCGAGGGGCTTTCACCCGCCATCTCGATTGAACAGAAATCGACGTCCCACAACCCGCGCTCCACGGTGGGGACAATCACCGAAATCCACGACTATTTGCGTCTGCTGTACGCTCGCGTCGGTGAGCCGCGCTGCCCGGATCACGATGTCCCGCTGGCGGCGCAAACCGTCAGCCAGATGGTAGACAACGTCCTGTCGCAGCCGGAAGGCAAACGTCTGATGCTACTCGCGCCAATCATTAAAGAGCGCAAAGGCGAACACACTAAAACGCTGGAGAATCTGGCGAGTCAGGGTTACATCCGCGCACGTATTGATGGCGAAGTCTGCGATCTTTCCGATCCGCCGAAACTGGAACTGCAAAAGAAACACACGATTGAAGTGGTAGTTGATCGTTTCAAAGTGCGTGACGATCTTACCCAACGCCTGGCGGAGTCATTTGAAACGGCGCTGGAGCTTTCCGGCGGTACGGCGGTGGTTGCCGATATGGACAATCCGAAAGCGGAAGAGCTGCTCTTTTCCGCCAACTTCGCCTGTCCGATTTGCGGCTACAGTATGCGCGAACTGGAACCGCGTCTGTTTTCGTTCAACAACCCGGCGGGCGCCTGCCCGACCTGTGACGGCCTCGGCGTTCAACAATATTTCGATCCTGACCGAGTGATCCAAAATCCGGAACTATCGCTGGCGGGCGGCGCGATCCGCGGCTGGGATCGCCGTAATTTTTATTACTTCCAGATGCTGAAATCACTGGCAGACCACTATAAGTTCGACGTCGAAGCGCCGTGGGGCAGCCTGAGTGCGAACGTGCATAAAGTGGTGCTTTACGGTTCTGGCAAGGAAAATATCGAATTCAAATACATGAACGATCGTGGCGATACGTCTATCCGCCGCCATCCGTTCGAAGGCGTGCTGCACAATATGGAGCGCCGTTATAAAGAAACGGAATCCAGCGCGGTACGCGAAGAGTTAGCCAAGTTTATCAGCAATCGTCCGTGCGCCAGTTGTGAAGGGACGCGTCTGCGCCGTGAAGCACGCCACGTTTATGTTGAGAATACACCGCTGCCTGCCATCTCTGACATGAGCATCGGCCATGCGATGGAGTTCTTCAACAATCTCAAACTCGCCGGGCAACGTGCGAAGATTGCGGAAAAAATCCTTAAAGAGATTGGCGACCGCCTGAAATTCCTCGTTAACGTCGGGCTGAACTACCTGACACTTTCCCGCTCGGCAGAAACCCTTTCCGGCGGTGAAGCCCAGCGTATCCGTCTGGCAAGCCAGATTGGCGCAGGGCTGGTTGGCGTGATGTACGTGCTGGATGAACCGTCTATCGGCCTGCATCAACGCGATAACGAACGCCTGCTGGGTACGCTTATCCACCTGCGCGATCTCGGTAATACCGTGATTGTGGTGGAGCACGACGAAGACGCTATTCGCGCGGCTGACCATGTCATCGACATTGGCCCGGGCGCAGGTGTACACGGTGGTGAAGTGGTCGCGGAAGGTCCGCTGGAAGCGATTATGGCAGTTCCGGAGTCGTTAACCGGCCAGTACATGAGCGGTAAACGCAAAATTGAAGTGCCGAAGAAACGCGTACCCGCAGATCCGGAAAAAGTGCTGAAACTGACAGGCGCGCGCGGCAACAACCTGAAAGATGTGACGCTGACGCTGCCGGTAGGTCTGTTTACCTGCATCACCGGGGTTTCAGGTTCTGGTAAATCGACGCTGATTAACGACACGCTGTTCCCGATTGCCCAACGCCAGTTGAATGGCGCAACAATTGCTGAACCTGCACCCTATCGCGATATTCAGGGGTTGGAGCATTTCGACAAAGTCATCGATATCGACCAAAGCCCAATTGGTCGTACTCCGCGTTCCAACCCGGCGACCTATACCGGCGTGTTTACGCCTGTACGCGAATTGTTTGCGGGCGTACCGGAATCCCGTGCGCGCGGTTATACGCCTGGACGGTTCAGCTTTAACGTCCGTGGTGGGCGCTGCGAAGCCTGTCAGGGCGATGGTGTAATCAAAGTGGAAATGCACTTCCTGCCGGATATTTACGTGCCGTGCGACCAGTGCAAAGGTAAACGTTATAACCGCGAAACGCTGGAGATTAAGTACAAAGGTAAAACCATCCACGAAGTGCTGGATATGACCATCGAAGAAGCGCGTGAGTTCTTTGATGCTGTGCCCGCACTGGCGCGTAAACTGCAAACGCTGATGGATGTTGGTCTGACGTACATCCGTCTCGGGCAGTCCGCAACCACGCTTTCCGGTGGTGAGGCCCAGCGTGTGAAGCTGGCGCGTGAATTGTCAAAACGCGGCACCGGGCAGACGCTGTATATTCTCGATGAACCGACCACCGGTCTGCACTTTGCCGATATTCAGCAACTGCTCGACGTTCTGCATAAACTGCGCGATCAGGGCAATACCATTGTGGTGATTGAGCACAATCTCGACGTGATCAAAACCGCTGACTGGATTGTTGATCTGGGGCCAGAAGGTGGCAGCGGCGGCGGTGAGATCCTCGTCTCCGGCACGCCAGAAACCGTCGCAGAGTGTGAAGCATCGCATACAGCGCGCTTCCTCAAGCCAATGCTGTAATCGTTAAGGCCGCTTTCTGAGCGGCCTCAGATTATTGACAAAGTGCGCTTTGTTCTTGCCGGATGCGGCGTGAACGCCTTATCCGGCCTACAAAAACATGCAATTTCAATATATTGCAGGGATTACGTAGGCCTGATAAGCGTAGCGCATCAGGCAATTTTGTGTTTGTCATCATTCTCAGGCCGCTTGCTGAACGGTCTTTTCCTTTCAGAGTTGCACCAGCAATTTACGTTTTTCTTCCGGCAGCAAATTCACCGCCTGCTGATACGACGCATCGACCAGATAATAGATTTGCGAATCCGGCAGCGAGCCATCGAGATAAACAGTGCTCCAGTGCGCTTTGTTCAGATGTCGGCTGGGGCGAACATCACTGTGCTGCTGACGCAGAAGATCCGCCAATTCCGGGCTGGTTTTCAGCGAAACCGCTGGGCGATTTTCCACCTCTTTCACCATCGCAAACAGCACATCTTCAACTTTGATTTGCGTTGCTTTCCAGTCACTATGCACACTCTGTTCTGCGCCTGGTTTTGCCATGCAATATTGTAGCAACTCCGAAATAGTCATTTTTTACTCCCCTTGTAGTGTCGCGATGATGCGACGCGATCCGCCGTGGATGCGATGTTCCCCCAGCCAGATCCCCTGCCAGGTGCCGGTCTGAATACGCCCTTTATGCACTGGCAATACGAGCGATACCCCCAGCATTGAGGATTTGATATGAGAAGGCATATCGTCTGCTCCTTCATAGTCATGCTCATAGCTACCGTTATCGGGAACCGCACGGAGGAAAAAACGCTCCATGTCATGGCGTACAGTGGGGTCGCAATTCTCATTAAGTGTCAGAGAGGCGGAGGTGTGTTGCAGCAACAGGTGCAGTAAACCAACATTAACACGCGGCATATCAGCCAGTTGATTCAGAATTTCATCCGTTACCAGATGGAATCCACGAGATTTGGCGCTAAGCGTGAGCGTTTTTTGATACCACATGTGCTGCTCCTTGATAAAACTCTCTTAATCAGTTTGCAGCAAGACAGCGAAAGGATAAAGGTTTGATTAAAAAAACAGCATTCGGGAGAGTGTCATACTCTCCCGCTCTGTCAGTATTCTGAATTGACGATCACCTCTTCGCCAAAAGCACCCGCTTGTGGCAAGGGTTTGTAGGTAGAGTTGGAGGCTCGCAGAATACGGATACCACGAATGCCAACATCACGCGCGGCAGTGATATCGTTATCAGAATCACCATAAAACATTCGGATATTTTTATCCTGCAACCACTGCGTTTTTGTGTTTTGTCCTGGTTTATCGCCCGCAAAAATGACCGGGTTCATACTGGTTGCCGGGATATGAAAGTCATCAGCTAATGTTTTTGAAACCGTTTCTGTTTTCGTTGGGCTACGGCCAGTCACAAAGAAGATAGCGTCGCCGCGGCGGACATGTATATCAATTAGCTGACGTGCAACCTCTTTTGGAATGCTGAATTCATCCCAACCGTTGTTCATCTTTTCCCAGAAGGCCGGGTTTTTCAGATAATCTTCGCTTTCTGGCGAGAATATTTTCTTGCCGCGCCAGAATCCGGGGCTGGAAAACAGAACCGTGTCATCAATATCGAACCCAACCGCCATTGGTGGACGCCCTGCGAGGCTATTTTCAATTTGTGCGACCGATACCCAATGGACAGGTGCCTGTTCAGCAAGTCTGGCAACGTTAGTGCCGGGATTAAGCGGTGAAGGTGAAGAGGCCAGTGCAACAGCGGAACTGTTTAGAGCGAACAATAAGCAAACGGCACTCAATGCCTGTGTGATCTTGCGCATATTTTTCCCTAAATAGTCAGTAAGTTGAAACTTTTTATTGTGATATTTGTTGAAAAAACCATCTGACCATAACGCCAGCAGTGTGAGAAAGGAAGGATTATCTGCGGCTTTTGTGAAGAAAGGGAGCAGGATCACATGAGACCAGCCCATGTTTGTTAATATTTAATAACTTAATGTATTTCCATAGAATACTAGAACAGGCGGCTATTCAACCGCCTGCTGGCGAACCTTACATCACCGCAGCAAATGCCTTTGCCACACGCTGCACGTTTGCAGAGTTAAGCCCCGCCACGCACATACGCCCGCTGGCGATCAGGTAAACACCAAACTCTTCACGCAGTCGGTCAACCTGGGCGGCGCTTAAACCGGTATAGCTGAACATACCGCGTTGCTTAAGCAGATAATCGAAATTACGCCCCGGCATCTCAGTACTCAGCTCCTGCACCAGTTGCTGACGCATTGCCAGAATACGGGTACGCATTTCTTCTACTTCTGCCAGCCAGTTGGCTTTCAACGCCTCATCATTCAGCACCGTTGCCACCACCTGCGCACCAAAATTCGGCGGACTGGAGTAAATACGGCGCACAGTGGCTTTCAATTGCCCCAGCACGCGGCCTGCGGCTTCGGCATCTTCACACACTACCGAAAGACCGCCGACACGTTCGCCGTACAGCGAGAAAATTTTCGAGAATGAATTGCTCACCAGAGCGGGCAATCCGGCACTGGCAATGGCGCGAATGGCGTAGGCATCCTCGTCCATACCAGCACCAAATCCTTGATAGGCGATATCAAGGAATGGGATAAGCTCACGTGTCTTGAGGATTTCAATCACCGCATCCCACTGGTCATTGGTGAGATCGGCGCCTGTTGGGTTATGGCAACACGGATGCAACAGCACAATACTGCGGGCGGGCAGTGTTTTCAGCGTCGCCAGCAAGTCGCTAAAACGCACACCGTTGGTCGCTTCGTCATACCAGGGGTAAGTGCTCACTTCGAATCCAGCACCGGCGAATATTGCTACGTGGTTTTCCCAGGTAGGATCGCTGACCCAGACGCCTGATTCAGGGAAATAGCGTTTCAGGAAGTCAGCGCCCACTTTTAATGCCCCCGAGCCGCCGAGGGTTTGAATGGTCGCCACACGCTGTTGTTGCAACACCGGATGGTTCGCACCGAACAACAGCGGCGCAAGAGCATGGCGATAGCTGTTAAGCCCTTCCATCGGCAAATAAAGCGAAGCGCCGTGAGGCTGCGCATTCAGGCGCGCTTCCGCTTCTGCGACGGCTTTTAGTTGCGGGATAATCCCGTCTTCGTTGTAGTACAGGCCGATACTTAAATTCACTTTGTCGCCGCGAGGATCTTCTTTAAAACGCTCCATAAGCGAAAGAATCGGGTCGCCAGCGTAGGCGTCAACTTTTTGAAACACGCGATGGTTCTCCAGGTTTACAGGCAGGTGGTTAAAACACAATAAACCGGAAGATGGGGAAGATCGAGAGGATGTTTAGCAATGAGCGGAATTAATAACGTAGCGCGGCTGATGAAAAACGCAAAACCTCCAGTGGCACAAACGACAAGAGTGTATCAATTTATTGAATTTACATTGCGTTGCTGGCCGGATAAGGCTTTCACACCACACCCGGCACAGACAATCAAATATTGCTGAACGATTAATCGACGTATTTCATCGCCACCCTTGACGTCAGGCGCGTGATAAGTTCGTAAGCACTTACTTTTGTCATTGCAGCGATTCGCTCAACCGGCAGACCTTCACCCCACAGAATCACCGGATCACCCGCTTTATCCTGCGCCTCTGGGCCTAAGTCTACGCAGATCATATCCATCGCAACTCGCCCGACGATTGGCACTTCGCGGCCATTGACCAGCACTGGCGTACCGGACGGAGCTGCGCGAGGGTAGCCATCGCCATAACCCATCGCCACAACGCCAAGACGGGTATCACGTTCGCTGATCCATGTTCCGCCATAACCTACAGGCTCCCCGGCTTTATGCCCACGCACAGCGATCAGACTGGAGGTCAGAGACATCACTGGCTGGCAACCGAAATCAGCACCGGTGGAGCCATCTTCCAGCGGCGATACACCGTAAAGAATGATGCCGGGGCGCACCCAGTCAAAATGCGACTGTGGCCATAACAAGATTCCACCCGATGCGGCGATTGAACGCTTGCCGGGCCTGCCTTCGCAAAAGGTATTGAAGATATCGAGTTGTTTCTCAGTCGCGCCGCATTTTGGCTCATCAGCGCGAGCAAAGTGGCTGACAATATTCACCGGCTGACGGACGTTTTTGCATTGCGTAAGTCGTTGATAAAACGCCTCAGCTTGTTCCGGTAACACGCCCAGTCGGTGCATACCGGTGTCGAGTTTCATCCAGACGGTAACTGGCTCCTCCAGATTAGCCTCTTCCAGAGCAGCAAGCTGTTCTTCGTTATGCACGGCGGTATGCAGATGTTCAGCGGAGATCGTCGACAAATCGTCTGCTTCAAAAAAACCTTCCAGTAACAAAATAGGTTGCGTGATGCCCCCCGCTCTAAGCCGCAGAGCTTCTTCGAGACGGGCGACGCCAAAAGCGTCAGCATCGGGGAGCGTTCGCGCGGTCTCAATCAGACCGTGACCGTAGGCGTTCGCTTTCACCACCGCAACCAGTTTACTGGCAGGTGCCAGTTCACGCAGACGTTGCAGGTTGTGTCGCAGAGCGCGGCGGTTAATCACAACAGTTGCCGCTTGCATTTGTGTTCCTTGATAAGTGTTTGCTTTAATTACCTGATTTATAAAATAATTATTACTCGTCGTCGTATTGCGGCCCTGCGTAATTATCAAAGCGCGACCATTGACCGTTAAAGGTCAGCCGTACCGTCCCGATTGGGCCGTTACGTTGTTTACCGATAATAATTTCCGCGATGCCTTTTAAATCACTGTTTTCGTGATAAACCTCATCACGATAGATAAACATGATCAAGTCCGCATCCTGCTCGATGGAGCCGGATTCACGCAGGTCAGAGTTGACCGGGCGTTTGTCGGCACGTTGTTCCAGAGAGCGGTTCAACTGCGAGAGTGCCACCACCGGCACGTTCAGCTCTTTTGCCAGCGCTTTTAGCGAGCGGGAGATTTCTGCAATTTCCAGCGTACGGTTATCGGAAAGCGCCGGTACGCGCATCAATTGCAGGTAGTCGATCATGATAAGCCCGATGCCGCCGTGCTCACGGGCAATACGGCGCGCGCGGGAGCGCACTTCCGTTGGCGTCAGGCCGGAGGAATCATCGATATAGATATTACGTTTTTCGAGCAAAATGCCCATCGTGCCGGAAATGCGCGCCCAGTCTTCATCATCAAGCTGCCCGGTACGGATTTTGGTCTGGTCAACACGTGACAGTGACGCCAGAGAACGCATCATAATCTGTTCTGATGGCATCTCCAGCGAGAAGATCAATACCGGTTTATCCTGCAACATCGCCGCATTTTCAACGAGGTTCATCGCAAATGTCGTTTTACCCATCGACGGACGTGCCGCGACGATGATCAAATCCGACGGCTGCAAACCCGCGGTTTTTTTGTTGAGATCGTCGTAGCCGGTATTAACACCGGTTACACCATCGTGCGGCTGCTGGAAAAGTTGCTCAATACGCGCCACCGTGGCGTCGAGCACATCAGCGATGTTCTTCGGTCCTTCGTCTTTATTGGCACGACTTTCGGCAATTTTAAAGACGCGAGACTCAGCAAGGTCGAGCAGGTCTTCACTGGTGCGTCCTTGCGGATCAAAACCGGCTTCGGCAATCTCATTAGCAACCGAGATCATCTCACGGACAACGGCACGTTCGCGCACGATGTCAGCATATGCACTGATGTTTGCCGCACTTGGCGTATTTTTTGACAGTTCCGCCAGATAGGCAAAACCACCAACGCTGTCGAGTTGCCCCTGGCGCTCCAGCGATTCTGCCAGGGTGATCAGGTCGATGGGGCTACCGCTTTCCTGCAAACGCGCCATTTCAGTAAAGATATGACGGTGCGGACGGGTGTAGAAATCGTCTGCCACCACACGCTCGGCCACATCATCCCAGCGTTCGTTATCCAGCATTAAACCGCCCAACACCGACTGCTCCGCTTCGATCGAGTGCGGAGGCACTTTCAGCCCGGCAACTTGTGGATCGCGTTCGCGGGGTTCAGTTTGTTGTTTGTTGAAGGGTTTATTGCCTGCCATAACGAATGGTGTTACCTGATGTTGAACGGGGGACAAGAGAGTATAGCGAGAAACGGTTTCTCGCTACAGCATTTAACGCCCCTGCTTTCCGGTGGAAGCGCGAATTTGCAGGGTTGGGCGATAAACGTAATGGCTGAGCGGCGCATCAGGTTGCGCGATACGCCGTAGAATTTGCTGCGCCGCTTGTTTCCCCAGCGCCAGTGGTTCTACCGCAATGGTGGTTAACGGCGGGTTACTGTAAGCGCAAGCCGCCACGCCGTCATTACCAATCAGCGAAATATCTTTTCCGGCAAGCACCCCTCTTTCGCCTAACGCCGATTCCGCGCCAAAAGCCATGAGATCGTTATAACAAATTACTGCTGTCGGTGGCGAAGGCATATCTAACAGTTGTTGCATCAACTGGTAGCCGTTGGCCTGAGTCGGTTCAGCACGCAGCGAAAAAGCATCAGTACTCCACGGTTGTAAACCATGATGGTTCATCGCCTCCAGATATCCCTGATAACGCATATGGTGCGTAAGTCCCCCAATAAACACGATGTCCCGGTGTCCTTGTTGAATGAGATATTCCGTAGCTTCCCGGACACCTGCGTGGCTGTCCACGCCAACGTAATCGACGGGCAATTGTTGCCAGTCAAGAGGGCGCATCGTGATTAATAAGGGTGTGGAACTGTTGGCATAACGCTGTAAATCGGCTTCTGAGGTGCTGTTTACTGGACAGAGGACAATGCCCGCGACGTGGTGTTCCAGCAAGGTATCAAGTACCTGTTTTTGCCGATCGCTACGCTGGGAGGTATTGGACATTACGGTGATAAAACCGTGCTCCGCCAGCGTCATCTCAAGGCCCATTGTAAATTCAGCGAAGAAAGGGTTGGTCAAATCATCAATCACCACGCCGATAGTCAGTGATTTTTGCGAACGTAAATTGGCGGCAAAACGGTTATAGACATAGCCTAATTGCTCAATGGCTTGTTGGACTTTTTGTTGAGTCTCTTTTTTGATCAACGGACTGTCGTTGAGTACCAGCGACACGGTCGATTTCGAAACGCCAGCCGCACGTGCAACATCGGTTAATGTTACCCGCTTTCTTCCTGTATCCGACTTCGCCATGACTACTCCAATCCCCCATAAGATCAAGGCGTTTACTTTATCATAATCTCCTTTTGCTCATGCGATCCGTTACCCCCGGGATCGCAGGAGATCGTCGTTTCGATCACAGATTCACACTTCGCTTATTGTTTTTTTTGCACACCAATCGTACAAATTACGCATAAATTAGATCGTTCCAATTAATTTATAATCACTATTACATTGTTATACATGCATATTTTTAATTATTTTTATATCGAAATAAGGAAACTATTATGTGCTCTGTACGCACGATCACTGCATCGGAAGCTGCAGATTTGATTGCTGATGGCGCAGTTGTCACCGTCTCCTCCTCCAGTGGAATGGGTTGCCCGGATGTCGTGCTGGCGGCAATAGGTGAACGCTTTCAACGTGCCGGACATCCGCAAAACATCACTACCATCCACCCTATCGCTGCAGGTGATATGTATGGCGTAAAAGGTGTCGATCATCTGGCGCAACCGGGCTTACTGGCAAAAGTGATCGCAGGCTCCTACCCCTCCGGGCCATCATCAATGACGCCTCCGTTAATCTGGCAAATGATCAATGACAACGCGATCCCCGCCTGGAATCTGCCTTCCGGGATCTTATTTGATATGCACCGGGAAGCCGCGGCTCATCGCCCTGGCGTGCTGACACAAACAGGTATGGATACTTATGTAGATCCCCTGTTGCAGGGCGGTGCAATGAATGAAAAAGCGGCGCAACAATCTCTGGTTGAACGTGTTCGATTTGCTAACGACGACTGGCTGTTTTTCCCCAGTATCGTGCCCCAGGTGGCTATCATTCGCGCTACTACTGCCGATGAACGCGGCAATCTGACTTATGAACATGAAGGGGCTTATCTTGGGCCACTGGAACAAGCCACCGCCGTTCGCAATAACGGTGGAATCGTAATTGCGCAAGTAAAACGGCAGGTTGCTGCCGGAAGCCTGAAACCAAAAGAGGTGCGTATTCCTGGTGTATTGGTGGATTACATCGTAATTGCACCGGAACAAACACAAACCACGCAAACGCAATACGAACCTGCTATTTCCGGCGAAATCAGTCGTCCGCTGTCAGACTTTAGTTATATGGAACATAGCCCGGCGCGGGTTATTGCCCAGCGAGTCGCGCAAGAACTACAACGTGGTGATGCGGTAAATATTGGCTTTGGTATTTCTGCCAACGTGCCGCGTATTTTGCTGGAACAAGGTCGCCACGGTGACGTCACCTGGCTGCTGGAACAAGGGGCGATTGGCGGAGTTCCACTGCTGGAATTTCAGTTCGGCTGCGCTTCTAATGCGGAAGCATTTTTGCCCTCTCCCCAGCAATTCACCTATTTCCAGGGCGGTGGCTTTGATCTCACTCTGATGTCATTTTTACAAATCGGCGCAGATGGCTCAGTAAACGTCTCGCATCTGCCCGCTCGTCCACATGTGACTGCCGGATGCGGTGGTTTTATTGATATCACTTCACATGCGAAGCGGATTATTTTCTCTGGCTTTTTCAATGCAGGTGCACAGCTACAACTGGAAGATGGCCAACTACGTATCATTAAAGAAGGCAAAGCCAAAAAACTGGTGCAAGAAGTCGCCCACGTGACGTTCTCTGGCAAACGCGCGATGGCGCGAGGTCAACAAGTGCAATACATCACTGAACGCTGCGTGTTGGAATTAACACCAGACGGGTTACTGGTCACGGAAATTGCCCCGGGTATTGAGCCTGAACGCGACATTCTCTCCCAAAGCGATGCCCCACTCCGTCTGGCAGACGATCTCAAGTTAATGAATCCCCTCTATTTTCAACAAGGAAGTGACCATGAGTAACGGCACCATTGACCTCCTGCGCAACGATTTCGTTGCCACACTGGTGATTAACCGCCCGGCGAAACTCAACGCATTAACTCCGGAGATGCTTGAACAGCTACTGACACATTGCCATACGCTGGAAACTGATTCGGAGATCCGCGTGGTACTACTGACCAGTGCCAGTGAAAAAGCATTTTGTGTCGGCGCGGATATTCATCGCTGGTCCTCTCTTTCTGCGCTCGATATGTGGCGCAACTGGATCCGTCGCGGTCATCAGGCATTTGACGCACTGGCACAACTGCCACAGCCCGTAATTGCTCTGATGCACGGCCTCGCCTATGGCGGTGGCCTGGAACTGGCTGCTACCGCCGATATCCGTATTTGTAGCGACGAAGCACGGATGGCGCTACCAGAAACCGGGCTGGCGACAGTGCCTGGCTGGTCAGGTACTCAGCGGCTGACGGCACTGATTGGGCGCTCACTGGTGAAAGAATTGATATTTACGGGCGAACCACTGGATGCGCAACGTGCACTGTCCTGCGGACTGGTAAATCGTGTTGTCGCCAGAGAAGCGTTACACGATGCCGGGCAGCAACTGGCACAACGTATCGCCCAGCGCGCTCCCATTGCTGTGCAGCTAGCCAAACAGGTTATTGATGCCGGTGAAGGTATTGCCGTGGCCTCAACGCTTGAAGCACTGGCTGGCGCTTTTTCCTCCACTACTCAAGATGCTCGTGAAGGCAGTCAGGCATTTGCCGAGAAGCGTCAACCGAACTTTAGCGCCCGATAACTTAACGTTTCATTTTGGATTTTAACAACAACGCAGAATCCCATTGATTTTGGGCGGATCTCTTTTATCCGTCTGAAAGGAGATACATCATGCAACCTACACAACTAGCTGAAAAAACGAATGTTTCATCAGCAGATCTACGTCGCGCGGCGTGGACCTGCTCTCTCGGCAGCGCACTGGAATACTACGATTTCGCACTTTACAGCCTGGCCTCCGCCATTATTTTTGGGCCACTCTTTTTTCCTAATCAGGAACCGGGAATGGCGCTTATCGCCAGTTTTGGTACTTACTTTCTCGGGTTTGCCGTCAGACCGGTAGGCGGCATTCTCTTCGGCTCATTAGGTGATCGTCTGGGACGTAAATTTGTCCTGCTCGCAACGGTGTTGTTAATGGGGATCGCCAGCACGTTGATTGGGGTTTTACCCACCTACGAAACAGCAGGGATCTGGGCACCGATCATGCTTATCGCATTACGCCTGTTACAAGGGCTTGGTGCGGGTGCGGAACAGGCTGGAGCGGCTGTACTGATGACCGAATATGCCCCCAACGGCAAACGGGGTTATTACGCTGCGCTGCCGTTCCTTGGTATTCAGATTGGCACGTTTATGGCATCTGCCGTTTACTTCATCCTGCTCCACAATGTGACAAATCTTGCCGAAACCTGGTGGTGGCGTCTGCCCTTCCTCTCCAGCGTGGTGATTATCGCGGTGGCCATTTATATTCGTCTGCATCTTAAAGAGTCACCGTCATTCGCCAAACTTGAAGCTCGCCAACAAGTTACAGAATCACCTTTACGCAATTTGCTGAAAACGTCACGCCGCAACGTCTTCGTGGGGATTGGTTTGCGCCTGGCAGAAAACGGCGGCTCTTCGATTTATCAGGCTTTAGCTATTAGCTATATCGTTGGTGTGGTTGGGCTGGATAAATCGGTCGGCACACTGTGTCTAATGTCCGCGGTGGTGGTAGGCGCAATTATGGTGCCCGTTGCTGGTTGGCTGACAGACCGCTTCGGTAGGGTTATTGTCTATCGCAGCCTGGCAATTTTTCAGCTATTGATCACCTTTCCGGTATGGTGGTCTTTCAGCCACGGCAATGTTCCGGTCACGATTGTCTCTCTTTCTCTGGCGTTGGGTGTTGGGGCATGGGGGATGTTCGGCGCTCAGGGCGCTTTCCTGCCGGAATTGTTTGGTGCCCGCCATCGTTATATTGGCGTAGCACTGGCAAGGGAAGTTTCTGCAGTTATCGCGGGTGGGATCGCCCCGCTGGTTGGCTCAGCCATCATCTCCTGGGTAATTCACACCAACGATCCAAGCGGTATTGCCGCCTGGATGCCAATTGCGATTTACCTCAGTCTGTTGACCGTTGGCACGATCATTGCGACCTTTTTTGCGCCAGAAACACGCGATCGTGATCTTGATGATCTGGCCGATGCAAGCGTGATCACCGTCTCCCGACGCAATCAAACTACGGGGTCATACTATGACGCATAATGTCTCTGAATCCATTATCGATTCCCTGATAGACGTGAAAATGCCCCATTACGCACCGCTGGCTCAGACCAGCGGGTATATCGACCTCAACGGTTCACTATTGCCAGAGTACCTTTGCAACACTCTGGTTTTGGGAAGCGGTGCCGCCGGGTGGCGTGCCGCAGTTGAGCTCAAGCGACAGAATGTCGATGTGATGGTAGCCTCCAGCAAAGCCTTCTGGGGCACTTCCGCCTGTTCTGGTTCTGATAAACAAACGCTTCACACCGCCAATACTCGTGCAAATGGTGACCATTTTCTGGCATTAAGTGACTCTCTGGCGGCGGGTGGTTCGATGGATTATGACACTGCATATGTTGAGGCCGTCGGATCAGTGAACACCTGTGAAGTACTGAAATATCTGGGTCTGGATCTGCCAGAAGATCTCTTTGGCGCAACGTTGCGTTATCAAACCGATCACGATGAGTTTGGCCGCGCAACCAGTTGCGGCCCACGCACATCGCGCCTGATGGTTAAGGTGCTGGCTCAGGAGGCAATGCGCCTTAATATCCCTCTTTGCGATCACACAACAGCGATTCGTATCCTGACCAGTGATGAAGGAGAAAATAGACGAGTCGCAGGGGTGATCGCAATCGATAAAGCCTGTCGGGATAATCCCTGGCGAATGGTAGTGATTCGCTGCCAACATCTGGTTTTAGCCACGGGCGGGCCTGGTGAACTTTATCGTGACAGTGTCTATCCGGTGAACTGCTTTAGTGCGTTGGGCATGGCACTGGAAGCAGGTATAACCCTGGTGAATCTTACGGAAAGTCAGTTTGGTATCGGTACACCGCGCAGCCAGTTTCCGTGGAATCTTTCCGGTACTTACATGCAAGCAATGCCGCGCATCTACTCGCAGGACCACTCCGGACGTCAGTATAATTTTCTGGCAGCTTATTACCCCACGACTCGTATGCTGGCCTCCGCTATATTTCGCAAAGGTTACCAATGGCCGTTTCACGCGGAACGAATGCTGGACTATGGCTCCAGCCTGCTAGATGTCGCGGTATATGAGGAGACACAAAAAGGGCGCGATGTTTTCCTCGATTTTCTGCAGGAACCGGCCCCCGCAGCGGACGGAACGCCATTCAACCTGCAGGAACTGGATGATGATGTCATCGGCTATCTGCAAGAAAATCACGCTCTGTTGGCGCAACCACTGGCGCGATTAACACAGATGAATCCACTGGCTCTTCGTTTGTATCAGATGCATGGTCATGACCTGACTGCCTCACCACTAAAATTTACGTTAAACAATCAACATCTTAATGGCGGAATTGATGTTGATATTTGGGGGCGTACCTCGCTAATTGGTTGTTATGCTGTCGGAGAAAATGCCGGAACACATGGTGTCACGCGCCCTGGTGGATCAGCGCTCAATGCCGGGCAAGTTTTTGCCCGCCGCTGTGCATTGCATATTGCTCATCAGAAAAGCCAAAACCTCCCTCTCGAGAGGCAACAAATTCTCAGTACGATTAACGAGGCGCAACAGTACCTGAATCAAGGACTGCTGCGCGACGACGTGCGAGAAGCGATACAAAATACCATGAGCCACCATGCCGCAATTTTGTGTCATACACAGGAGATCAACGCTGCCGCGCAAACCATAGCAACACTCTGTGAAGATATTCGCCGGGAAGGTATTCAAAGCGATGAAAACAGCCTCGCCCAATCTTTCCAGTGGCGGCAAAGTGCGCAACTGGCGCTGGCGGTACTGCGCTCTTTACAATGCTATATCGAAAACGGTGGAGGAAGTCGTGGTGCCAGAGCGATCTATGATGGTGAAGCCGGTATCGCACCGCAAACACCCGGTGGGCCACTCCTGACCTGGCGTTTTCGGCCTGAAAATCAGGATGCCCGGCAATTTATGATTTGTGTTTGTCTGGATGCTAATAGTTACCAAACCTGGACTCGCCCGTGCCGTGAGCGAGGCGTATTAACGCTAACCAACTTTGAGCACCAGTGGCAAAACTGGATTTTGGCGACGCTGTTTCATACTGACCAGAGATATTCCGGGTTGTGACCGCAGACCGGAAAAAATCCCCGCGTGGCCTGGCGACTACTGTTAGGCTTAAAACAGATATGTCGCTCAGTAAAGGAGTTTAAATGGCAACGCGCATCGAATTTCACAAGCATGGTGGCCCGGAAGTACTGCAAGCCGTGGAGTTTACTCCTGCCGATCCAGCAGAGAATGAAATCCAGGTCGAAAATAAAGCGATTGGCATCAATTTTATCGACACGTATATCCGCAGCGGCCTTTATCCGCCGCCATCACTGCCCAGTGGATTAGGCACCGAAGCGGCTGGCATAGTAAGTAAAGTCGGCAGTAGTGTGAAACATATTAAAGCAGGCGATCGCGTGGTCTATGCGCAGGCGGCATTAGGGGCTTACAGTTCTGTGCATAACGTCAATGCTGATAAAGCAGCGATTCTGCCAGCAGCGATCTCTTTTGAGCAAGCTGCCGCCTCGTTCCTGAAAGGCTTAACGGTTTATTATCTGCTGCGTAAAACCTATGAAATCAAACCTGACGAGCAATTCCTGTTTCATGCCGCGGCGGGTGGTGTGGGCCTGATAGCTTGTCAGTGGGCGAAAGCCTTAGGGGCGAAACTTATTGGCACCGTGAGCACCGCGCAAAAAGCACAAAGTGCCATAAAAGCCGGGGCATGGCAGGTGATTAACTATCGCGACGAAAATCTGGTCGAGCGATTAAAAGAGATCACCGACGGCAAGAAAGTGCGCGTGGTATACGATTCCGTAGGCAAAGATACCTGGGAACGGTCGCTGGATTGTCTGCAACGTCGCGGTTTAATGGTCAGTTTTGGCAACTCATCAGGCGCGGTTACCGGTGTGAACTTAGGCATTCTCAATCAGAAAGGCTCGCTGTATGTGACGCGCCCTTCCTTGCAAGGCTATATCACCACGCGGGATGAGTTAACCGAAGCCAGTAATGAACTGTTTTCATTAATTGCCAGCGGCGTGATTAAGGTCGATGTCGCGGAGCAACAAAAATATCCGCTGAAGGATGCGCGGCGCGCGCATGAGATTCTGGAAAGCCGGGCAACGCAGGGTTCCAGTCTACTGATCCCATAAAGAAATTGGGCTTCCACCTGGGAAGCCCTTTCTTTTATAGTTCGGCTGTATGTAGGGTACAGCTCGATGAATTTGTTTGACGCGCAATAGTGACAGATTTGATTATCAATTCCTATTTTGTTCTAAGGATAAAACCTTAGGTTGTGATCATCCGCACAATCCCTTAGTAACGCCAGCGGTCATAGCGCTGATATTTCGGCACTTTTGGTGCTTTAATCGTCTTGATTACCCACACTACTGCAATCGCCAACAACAGCCACGGCAACAACTTGATCATCAATGCCAGCATACCGCCGAGGAACATAATGGCCGTCGCCACAACCAGCGCGGCGATAATACCCAGCAACGAAACACCAGTGACCATCAACATGACAAAAAAGCCAATAACGAAAAGTAGTTCCAGCATGATGTTCTCCCAAAAATGAAATCTCTTGCTGCCATTACAAGAATCATGCCAAAAACTAATATATTGATTTATCAAAGAAAACGCCCCGCGACCGTGCGCAGGGCGTAGTGAATTTGACTACTTTATGGTGAAAAATTAACGCTTGTCCGCCACCAGTTTGAGCGCGTGTTCCAGCACGTTAATATCGGCACCTGCTTTATGGGCATTTTCACTTAAATAACGCCGCCACTGCCGCGCGCCAGGGATCCCCTGGAACAACCCCAACATATGGCGGGTGATATGACCGAGATACGTACCCTGGCTAAGCTCGCGTTCAATGTACGGATACATGGCTCGTACCACCGCCACCGGATCGGCATCGGTATCCGAGGAACCAAAAATCTCACGATCCACCGCCGCCAGAATGCCGGGGTTTTGATACGCCTCGCGCCCGACCATCACACCATCCATATGTTGCAAATGCGCTTTAGCCTCTTCCAGCGACTTAATACCACCGTTAATCGACATCGTCAGATGCGGGAAATCACGCTTCAGTTGATAGACGCGCGGGTAATCGAGCGGCGGGATTTCACGGTTTTCTTTCGGACTTAAACCAGAAAGCCAGGCTTTACGCGCGTGGATGATAAACATCTCGCATTCACCTTTGCCGGAAACGGTGTTGATGAAATCACAGAGAAATTCATAACTGTCCTGATCATCAATGCCAATACGCGTTTTCACCGTCACCGGAATCGACACCACATCGCGCATCGCTTTCACGCAGTCGGCTACCAATTGCGCATTGCCCATCAGGCACGCGCCAAACATCCCGTTCTGCACCCGGTCAGATGGGCAGCCAACATTCAGGTTGATCTCATCGTATCCGCGCGCTTGTGCCAGCTTCGCACATTGCGCCAGCGCCGCCGGATCGCTTCCACCCAACTGCAACGCCACCGGATGCTCTTCTTCACTGTACGCCAGGTAATCACCTTTACCGTGAATAATCGCCCCGGTGGTCACCATTTCGGTATAGAGCAACGTATTGCGGGAAAGCAGACGCAGGAAATAGCGGCAGTGTCTGTCCGTCCAGTCGAGCATAGGAGCAATCGAGAAACGGTGTGCGGGATAAGCGGTTTGTGATTCTGCTGACATGGCGATTTTTTAAGCATCCGGTGAATTTGGGGCGCTACTATAGCATAACGAATATGCGATCAGGCAATGTGACAGCTATGTCCCCTGTTCTCGGCGTTTAAGTGAGAACTATGGTAAAGTAAGGACATTCTTAACCCCACTTTGAGGTGCCCAATGGAAAAGACCACAACGCAGGAGTTATTAGCGCAGGCTGAGAAACTCTGTGCGCAGCGAAATGTGCGCCTGACCCCGCAGCGCCTGGAAGTGTTGCGTTTGATGAGTCTGCAGGAAGGGGCAATCAGCGCCTACGATCTGCTTGATTTGCTGCGTGAAGCCGAGCCGCAAGCCAAGCCGCCAACGGTTTATCGCGCACTAGATTTTCTGCTTGAGCAGGGTTTTGTACATAAGGTGGAATCCACCAACAGCTATGTGCTCTGCCATCTGTTCGATCAGCCAACTCATACCTCCGCAATGTTTATTTGCGATCGCTGCGGCGCAGTGAAAGAAGAGTGTGCGGAAGGTGTAGAAGACATCATGCATACACTGGCGGCAAAAATGGGTTTTGCCCTGCGGCATAATGTGATTGAAGCGCACGGATTATGTGCAGCGTGCGTGGAAGTAGAAGCGTGTCGCCATCATGATCAGTGCCAGCATGACCACTCTGTACAGGTGAAAAAGAAACCACGTTAAGAGGGCGTACGTCCTTGTACACATCGGGCAGGAGGGATTAATTACCAGCGGTAATCATGGCGTTTTTCCCAGCTATCAACCTCTTTCTCTGCCTGATCTTTCTGGTAACCGTAACGTTCCTGGATTTTACCCACTAACTGGTCACGTTTACCTTCAATGACCGTCATATCATCATCGGTCAGTTTTCCCCATTGCTCTTTCACTTTACCTTTGAACTGTTTCCAGTTACCGCCGACTTCGTCTTTATTCATATTCAAGTCCTCATCGTTAGGTGGTGAATGAGAGTACGCTCGCTTTTCTTCTGAACGTGGGATTAAGTGTAGTCAGGAATTTGGCTCAGGATTATTTATTCAGAATTTTTAACCATCACGTTTCAGCAAACCAGGTTCCATTGCGCCAGTGACGCCGCCAGATAGCCGCCAGAGAAAGCCCGCGCAGAGCCAGAAAGACGGTTAATGCCAACCACAACCCATGATTACCCAACCACGGCAATGTGAGTAACGTAAGTGCAAAACCTGCCGCTGCCACTGCCATGCTGTTTCGCATTTCGGCGGCGCGCGTTGCGCCAATAAACATGCCATCCAGCAGATAACACCAGACTCCCACCAGCGGCAAAATGACCTGCCAGATAAGGTAACGATCGGCCAGATTCTGAATTTGGGTTAACGAGGTCAGCAACGCGATAATGTGTTCCCCTGCCAGCAGATAAACTACAGAAAACAACAGTGCCACGACACCTGACTGGCGGCACGCTGCGCGCCAGATATCCAGCAATTGACTACCGTCACGCGCGCCATACGCCTGACCAGAATGCGCTTCAACGGCGTAGGCAAAGCCATCCAACGCATAGGCGGTGAAGGTGAGTAACGTCATCAGAACCGCGTTAACAGCGATAATATCGCTCCCCAGCCGCGCGCCAATAACCGTTATTGCGCCAAAGCAGAGTTGCAACAGCAATGAGCGAAGCATGATGTCGCGGTTAAGCGCCAGTAAGCGACGGAAATTTCCTCGCCAGGCTGTTTTCAGCATTTCGCCGGAGATACCGCGCAGTTTGAGGATTTTACGTACCATGAGCAGACCAATCAGCAACGTCGCATATTCTGCAACAACCGTCGCCAGCGCTGCGCCCTGCACGTTCATATGCAGTCCCATCACCAGCCAGATATCCAGCACAATGTTGAGGATATTGCCAACCACTAACAAAATCACTGGCGCACGGGCATATTGCACACCGAGCAACCAGCCAAGCAGCACCAGATTCGCCAGCGACGCCGGGGCGCTTAGCCAACGGATTTCAAGAAAGCGCCGCGCCTGTTCCAGCACTGCTTCGCTACCGCCAACAATATGCAGCGCCAGATCGATAATCGGCGTACGCAGTAGAGCAATCAACGCCCCAGCCCCCAACGCCAACAGCAACGGCTGCACCAGCGCCCGCGCTAATGCCTGAGGATTTTGAGCACCAAAAGCCTGTGCAGTAAGCCCGGTAGTACTCATACGCAAAAACAGCAACAGCATAAAGAGAAAGCTGGTCGCCGTTGCACCAACCGCCACGCCGCCCAGATAAACCGGACTATCAAGATGACCAATAACCGCCGTATCAACCAACCCCAGCAAGGGAACGGTAATATTGGAGAAGATCATGGGTAAGGCGAGATGCCAGAGCGCTTTATCAGATGAAGTGAGGAATGCCATGCCGACAAGCCTGATGAAGAGAGATGAAAAACAAACCGCGACGCCAGGCGGCATCGCGGTATCAGAGATATATTACAGCCAGTCGCCGTTGCGAATAACCCCAACTGCCAGCCCTTCAATAGTGAAGCTCTGCTGACGAAGGTCAACGACAATCGGTTTAAACTCACTGTTTTCTGGCAGCAGTTCGACTTTATTACCCTGCTTTTTCAGACGTTTAACGGTAACTTCGTCATCAATACGCGCGACAACGACCTGACCATTACGTACATCCTGGGTTTTATGCACTGCCAGCAGATCGCCATCCATAATGCCGATATCTTTCATCGACATCCCGCTGACGCGCAGCAGGAAATCGGCATTCGGTTTGAACAGGGAAGGATCGACCTGATAATGACCTTCAATATGCTGTTGCGCCAGAAGCGGTTCACCAGCAGCCACACGGCCTACCAGCGGCAGCCCTTCTTCCTCTTCATGCAACAGACGGATCCCGCGCGATGCGCCGGAAACAATTTCAATAACGCCTTTGCGTGCCAGCGCCTTCAGATGTTCTTCAGCCGCATTTGGGGAACGGAACCCCAAACGCTGCGCGATTTCCGCACGCGTCGGCGGCATACCTGTCTGGCTGATGTGATCACGAATGAGATCAAACACCTCTTGCTGCCTGGCCGTTAACGCTTTCATTCCGCCCCCTGGGTGTATATACAGTTATGCTGTGAGTATATACAGCAAAAGGTGATTTTGGAACCATAAACTGCACAATAAACCAGAGATTTATCGAATTCTGGAAGGGTTATCCAAAATGCGACCATAACAGGATGCACCAGGTAATCACTGCGACGATAATCGCGATCAACACCGCCGCGGACCCCATATCTTTCGCTCGCCCGGAAAGCTCATGGTATTCGGAGCCAATACGGTCAACTACGGCCTCGATGGCGCTATTGAGAATTTCTACGATCATGACCAACATGACGGAGCTAATAAGCAGTACGCGGGTTATCGCGTCCACATCCAGCCAGCAGGCGATGATCACCGCCAACAATACCGCAACGCCTTCCTGACGGAATGCCGCTTCGTTGATCCATGCTGCGCGTAACCCTTTCCAGGAATAGCCAGCAGCTTTGATAATTCGAGTGAATCCAGTGGTATTATTGGCCATTGAAAGAACCTTTTTACATTATGAGCGTCAATATCAGTGTACCGTTAAATCCGATGACTCGGGTTTGCATAACGCCGCGCGAAACATGAGCGGATACCACAGAATTTCCCATGACTTTCTGCTATCCTTGCCGCGCATTTGCATTATTAACCAGAGGCTTTACATCGTTTATGTCCGGCTGGCCACGAATTTACTACAAATTACTGAATTTACCATTAAGCATCCTGGTAAAAAGCAAGTCTATTCCGGCAGATCCTGCCCCGGAACTGGGACTCGATACCTCTCGTCCAATTATGTACGTTTTACCGTACAACTCAAAAGCGGATTTGCTGACGTTGCGCGCCCAGTGTCTGGCACATGATCTGCCCGACCCATTAGAGCCGCTGGAGATCGACGGCACGCTGCTGCCACGCTATGTGTTTATTCACGGCGGGCCGCGTGTTTTCACCTATTACACGCCAAAAGAAGAATCCATTAAGCTGTTCCACGATTATCTCGACCTGCACCGAAGCAACCCGAATCTGGATGTGCAGATGGTGCCGGTATCGGTGATGTTTGGTCGTGCGCCGGGGCGCGAAAAAGGCGAAGTAAACCCACCGTTGCGTATACTCAACGGCGTGCAGAAATTTTTCGCCGTACTGTGGCTTGGTCGCGACAGTTTTGTGCGTTTCTCGCCGTCAGTTTCGCTGCGTCGCATGGCTGATGAACACGGCACGGATAAAATTATCGCCCAGAAACTGGCGCGCGTGGCACGTATGCACTTTGCCCGCCAGCGCCTTGCTGCCGTGGGTCCACGCCTGCCTGCCCGTCAGGACTTGTTCAATAAGCTACTTGCCTCCCGCGCCATTGCCAAAGCGGTAGAAGATGAAGCCCGCAGCAAAAAAATCTCCCATGAAAAAGCGCAGCAAAACGCTATTGCGCTGATGGAAGAGATTGCGGCGAACTTCTCTTACGAGATGATCCGCCTGACTGACCGTATTCTGGGCTTCACCTGGAACCGGCTTTATCAGGGCATCAACGTCCATAACGCCGAGCGCGTTCGCCAGTTGGCCCACGACGGTCATGAGCTGGTATATGTGCCTTGCCATCGCAGTCACATGGACTACCTGCTGCTCTCTTACGTGCTGTATCACCAGGGGCTGGTGCCGCCGCATATCGCCGCTGGGATCAACCTGAACTTCTGGCCTGCCGGGCCGATTTTCCGCCGTCTGGGTGCGTTCTTTATTCGCCGTACGTTTAAAGGCAATAAACTCTACTCCACAGTTTTCCGCGAATATCTCGGTGAACTGTTCAGCCGTGGTTATTCCGTTGAGTACTTTGTGGAGGGTGGGCGTTCGCGAACGGGGCGTCTGCTTGATCCAAAAACCGGCACCCTGTCGATGACCATTCAGGCGATGCTGCGTGGCGGTACACGCCCGATTACGCTGATTCCGATCTACATCGGTTATGAACACGTCATGGAAGTGGGGACTTACGCCAAAGAACTGCGCGGTGCGACGAAAGAGAAAGAGAGCCTGCCACAGATGCTGCGCGGCTTAAGCAAACTGCGTAATCTTGGACAGGGCTATGTCAACTTCGGTGAACCAATGCCGTTGATGACCTATCTCAACCAGCATGTGCCGGACTGGCGCGAATCAATCGACCCCATCGAAGCGGTGCGTCCAGCCTGGTTAACGCCGACGGTGAATAACATTGCCGCCGATCTGATGGTACGCATTAACAACGCAGGGGCGGCAAACGCCATGAACCTGTGCTGTACTGCGCTTCTGGCGTCACGTCAGCGCTCACTCACCCGCGAGCAGTTAACCGAGCAACTCAACTGTTATCTCGATTTGATGCGCAACGTGCCTTACTCCGCGGATTCAACGGTGCCTTCAGCCAGCGCCAGTGAGCTTATCGATCACGCGCTGCAGATGAACAAGTTTGAAGTCGAGAAAGACACCATCGGTGACATCATCATTCTGCCGCGTGAGCAAGCGGTGCTGATGACCTACTATCGCAACAATATTGCGCATATGTTGGTTCTGCCTTCACTGATGGCGGCAATTGTAACGCAGCATCGCCACATCTCCCGCGACGTATTGATGGAGCACGTCAATGTGCTGTATCCAATGCTGAAAGCAGAGCTGTTCCTACGCTGGGATCGCGACGAATTACCGGGTGTGATTGATGCGCTGGCGAATGAGATGCAACGTCAGGGGCTGATTACGCTGCAAGATGATGAATTGCATATCAACCCGGCGCATTCCCGCACGCTTCAGTTGCTTGCCGCAGGTGCGCGCGAAACGCTGCAACGTTATGCCATCACTTTCTGGCTGCTGAGCGCCAACCCGTCAATCAACCGCGGTACGCTGGAAAAAGAGAGCCGCACCGTGGCACAACGTCTCTCTGTGCTACACGGCATCAACGCACCGGAGTTCTTCGACAAAGCGGTGTTCAGTTCTCTGGTGCTGACGCTGCGTGATGAAGGGTATATCAGCGACAGCGGCGACGCCGAACCGGCAGAGACGATGAAGGTGTACCAGTTGCTGGCGGAGTTGATTACATCCGATGTGCGTTTGACGATTGAGAGTGCGACGCAGGGCGAAGGGTAATTGGTGAGCGTTGCCGGATGCGGCGAAACCGCCTTATCTGGCCTACCATGACCTGCAAATTCAATAAATTGCGATGTGTTATGTAGAGCTGATAAGCGCAGCGCATCAGGCAGCTTTTCACAGAAAAAAGCCGGATAATGGACTGCACCCCAAAAGTTGGACACCCAACTGATTAAGGTGCAGTCCATAATCATCCGACTTTTTTTACATCATCAGAAATGCCAGTAACTCATTGCCAGCCCTAAAAATAGTACCAGGCCAACATAGTTATTATTCATAAACGCTTTAAAGCAGGCTTCACGCTCGCGGTTGGCAATCAGTTTTTGTTGATAAACAAACAGCGCGCCCGCTACCAGAATTGACCAGTAATATCCCCAGCCTAAGCCATTTAACTCGCCAATAATCGCCATCAGTACCAGTACGCCGACCTGCAAAATGCCGATAATCAACTTATCGTATTGACCAAACAAGATTGCCGTGGACTTAATGCCAATCTTTACGTCGTCGTCACGGTCAACCATCGCGTACTGAGTATCGTAAGCCACCGCCCAGAGAATATTGGCGAGGAA
Source organism: Escherichia sp. TW09308 (assembly GCF_000208565.1). Classification (NCBI taxonomy): domain Bacteria; kingdom Pseudomonadati; phylum Pseudomonadota; class Gammaproteobacteria; order Enterobacterales; family Enterobacteriaceae; genus Escherichia; species Escherichia sp. TW09308. The sequence goes on from NZ_AEME01000001.1 coordinate 1,774,578, forward strand.
CATCAGCCAGCAGCTTAACGGTACTGACTCACTCACTGCGGCAAAAGCCATTGGAATCGACCAGCCAAACGCCGCGCCCAGCACCACTTGCGGTAGATGGGTATAACGTTTCATAAATGGGTAAACCCATGCCAGCACCAGCGCAGCAATCGACAACAGAATGGTCATCGTATTCAGCGTCAGCACCAGTAAGAACGAAATTAGCACCAGCACCACAAACAGTGTGCGCGCCTCTTTCTCAGTCACCGCGCCACTGGGAAGCGGTCGGTTTGCCGTGCGCTTAACATGACCGTCAAACTTACGGTCAGCATAGTCATTCACTACACAACCGGCGGCGCGCATTAGCCAGACGCCAGCAACAAACACCGCCAGGATCCAGAGCTGGGGAACACCTGGTGTCGCCACCCATAGCGCCCACAAAGTTGGCCAGAGCAGCAGTAACGCGCCAATTGGCTTATCCGTACGCATTAAGCGGTGAAACGCCAGCAGCTTATTTTGCGTCAGACTCCACTCCATATTTTTTTCCTCTTAGTACAACGGTGATGCCGGTAAAAACAGTTCGGTCAGCAGCAGCGGCTTACCGCTTAATCGCAGGCGGGAACGTCGTCCCCACAGTCCGGCATCACGGCCTATCTCAATAAAGTCCCGGGTTAATGTCGATGATGTGAACAGATAGCGCCCTAACGGCGTTTTACCCAATTTTTGTAACGCCAGCTCAGGGCCACTTAACGTTGACACAGGAACGACGGTACGCCCGGCAAGCCAGGGTTCACCATCAGCACATAACAAAATTTCACGTAACCAGTAACGAGACTCTTTCGGCAGCAGCGGCAATTCTTCGGGGATTTCATTCTGCTCGACAAACCCTTCGCGGATCATCGTCACACTCACCGTTTTTCCCTGCTGTTCAAAACGTTTGGTCATGGAATCTTCCAGCAACAACCAGTCGAGCAGTTGCGGTTCCAGCGCAGGGATCTCTGCAAAATAGCGCAGCGCACGCAGTTGCGTTAACGCGGGGTGTGACATGCCGAACTCTCCGTTACATAACGTAAAGGCATTGTATCGCAGAAAAGCGTTAACGGGAGATGTAAAGCATATTAAGTGATCTAATACGCAACAATAACGCAACAATCACCAAGGGAGAGAAAAAAAAGGTGCATCAGAAGACGCACCAGTTGTTGCAAAATCAGCACTGTGGGGCGTAATTACCCCTTGCCTTTTACACTGCTGATAAAGGTGGAACGGGCAGATGTCGATCCCAGACGTTCAGCTTCATCAAGCAGTTTTAACGCCTTATCAACATCACCTTTCGCGACAGCGTTTTTGATCGCGGTATTAAAATAACTTTCCGTGTCGTTGAGCATAGGTTCGCTTTTCTTCGCTGACACTGGAGCAGGCGCAGCTACGGCTGGCGCTGCCGTGTTGCCTACCGTAACCGGAGCAGGAGCGGAAGAACCAAACAGCGGCCCTACCAACACGCTGGAGCTGGAGTTGGTCTTCACTTTCAGCTTCAGCAAGCCATCAGTGGTATGACGGGCAACCGGATCTGGAATATCCGGCACCGAGTTACCAACGCCTTTGGCATAGGCTTTTGCCGGGTCGAGCAGTTGGGTCGTCTGCTGGAGATCTTTTTCAGTGGTAAAGACCAGAACATAAAGCTTTTGCTGCCCCAGTGCTGGCGTCAGGCGCATAACCCCTTCCAGGCGATCGGCACTCATGACGCCGGGTTCCTGATAGGTGAAATAACTGCTGGGGAAGAAGGCCGATGGCGTCATGTTTTGATCAAGAATCAGCACATTCGGCGCAAATACGCTGGTTTGTTTGTTCACTTCACTGGTCAGCGTCAGAGTAAGCTCGCCAATATTGGCCGGAACGCTGTATGCGGCAACCGGGCCACTGATACCAGGGATGTTCAGTTGTTGGCCGCCGGTCGCCAGTTGGGTCGTCTGAGTCTTAGATTGGTCGACCGGTGTCCAGGTTAATTGTTGCAGCGCGGCAGATGGAATGGCTGGCGCGTCGCTGGTGTTTTGCGGTACGTAGTTGACGTTGGCCAGGCTGATTCCAGGCGCACTCGCCAGCACCCCTGCTGATAAACAGAGGGCGATGAGACTTTTATTCATTTTCATTGTTTTCACCTCAAAATCTGGAGTTCAGCGGTGGCCAGGCAATAGCGCGCTAAACCCGATAAACAGAGGGGCTTACGCCCTTTATAGATAATGACAACCTGTTTTTACGCATCAGGCAATTGTGGGTTACGATGGCATCGCGATAGCCTGCTTCTCTTCAAGCAGCTTCTCGACCACGCCAGGATCGGCAAGCGTCGAGGTATCGCCCAGGTTGCTGGTATCGCCCGCCGCAATTTTGCGCAAAATACGGCGCATAATTTTGCCGGAGCGGGTTTTAGGCAGGGAGTCGGTCCAGTGCAGCACGTCTGGCGTCGCCAGCGGGCCAATCTCTTTACGCACCCAGTTGCGGACTTCTGCGTACAGTTCTGGTGACGGTTCCTCCCCGTGATTAAGCGTGACGTAGGCGTAAATCGCCTGGCCTTTAATATTGTGCGGAATACCGACCACCGCGGCCTCGGCTATCTTCGGATGCGAAACCAGCGCCGATTCAATCTCCGCAGTCCCCAGACGGTGACCAGAAACGTTCAGTACATCGTCCACACGCCCGGTGATCCAGTAATAACCATCTTCATCACGACGCGCGCCGTCGCCGCTGAAATACATATTTTTGAAGGTGGAGAAATAGGTCTGTTCAAAACGTTCATGATCGCCAAACAGCGTACGCGCCTGGCCCGGCCAGGAGTCAGTCATCACCAGGCTGCCTTCGGTCGCGCCCTCCAGCGGATTGCCTTCGTTATCTACCAGTGCCGGTTGCACACCGAAGAACGGACGCGTTGCCGAACCGGCTTTCAGTTCGGTAGCGCCAGGAAGTGGGGTAATCATGAAACCGCCGGTTTCGGTCTGCCACCATGTGTCGACCACCGGGCATTTCTCGTTGCCGATCTTCTTCCAGTACCACTCCCACGCTTCCGGGTTTATTGGCTCGCCTACTGAACCGAGAATGCGCAGCGACGAACGGTCGGTGCCTTCAATCGCTTTATCGCCTTCCGCCATCAGTGCGCGAATGGCTGTTGGCGCGGTATAGAGAATATTGACCTGATGCTTATCCACCACTTGCGCCATACGGGCAGGCGTCGGCCAGTTTGGCACACCTTCAAACATCAGCGTGGTCGCGCCGCAGGCCAGCGGGCCGTACAGCAAATAACTGTGCCCGGTAACCCAGCCCACATCGGCGGTACACCAGTAGATATCACCCGGATGATAATCAAAGACGTATTTAAAGGTGAGCGCCGCGTAAACCAGATAACCGCCGGTAGTGTGCAGCACGCCTTTCGGTTTTCCGGTAGAACCGGAGGTATAAAGAATAAACAGAGGATCTTCGGCGTTGACCTCTTCCGGCTGGTGCTGATCGCTGGCTTGCTCAACCAGGTCGTGCCACCACAGGTCGCGGCCTTCCTGCCAGCCGATTTTTCCGCCAGTACGCTTCAGTACAATGACATGTTCAACGCTGGTGACATTCGGGTTTTTCAGTGCGTCATCAACGTTTTTCTTCAGCGGAATGCTGCGCCCGGCACGCACGCCTTCATCAGAGGTGATCACCAGTCGTGAGTTAGAGTCGATAATGCGCCCGGCCACCGCTTCCGGCGAGAAGCCGCCGAAAATCACCGAATGCACCGCGCCAATACGGGCGCAGGCCAGCATTGCGACCGCAGCTTCCGGCACCATTGGCATATAAATCGCCACAACATCGCCTTTTTTAATGCCCAGCCCGAGCAGGGTATTGGCGAAGCGGCAAACGTCGCGATGCAGCTCTTTATAGCTGATATGTTTGCTCTGGCTGGCGTCGTCGCCTTCCCAGATGATGGCGGTACGATTGCCATTTTCTTGTAAATGGCGATCAAGGCAGTTTGCCGCCAGATTCAGCGTGCCGTCTTCGTACCATTTAATCGAGACGTTACCCGGGGCAAAGGAGGTGTTTTTCACCTTCTGGTACGGTTTGATCCAGTCGAGAATTTTTCCCTGTTCGCCCCAAAAAGTATCTGGTGCGTTAATGGATTGTTGGTACATCGCCTCATACTGCTGAGGGTTTATCAGGCAATGGTCTGCGATGTTGGCAGGAATAGTGTGTTTGTGAATTTGACTCATGCTTTTGTTCTCCTTGTAGGATGTTAATAATATGTGGCATAAGCGTTAAATGTAGGGGTATTGGTAGTTTTGTTTAGTATTTGGGCGGCAGATCACGCAAAAGCAGAATAGTGCAAATAAACGGCAGGGTATTTTTGAAGGTCACTAACAAAAGTTGATTAATTCTTTGAGGAACATGCAGTTATGCATACCGTTGGAAACGGGAAAAATACCGACTAACTCTAAAATGGTATTTTACATGCACTTACAATTGATTAAAGACAACATTCAGAGTGTGGTTATTTGTTACACATAGGGGCGAGCAATGTCATGACAGTGTATGTGCGGTTACTGTTATGAAAAAACAATAAAAACTGCCATTGCCTCAATGGCAAAATTTGGATGAAGCCCCTATGACAAGGATAAAAATAAACGCACGCCGTTTCTTCAGCTTGTTGGTTCCTTTTTTCTTTCTCACTTCTGTTCACGCTGAACAAACGGCCGCTCCCGCGAAACCTGTAACTGTGGAAGCGAAGAATGAAACCTTTGCCCCGCAGCATCCCGATCAATATCTCTCCTGGAAAGCCACCTCGGAACAGTCAGAGCGTGTTGACGCACTGGCGGAAGATCCACGACTGGTGATCCTGTGGGCGGGGTATCCTTTCTCGCGCGATTACAACAAACCGCGCGGCCATGCCTACGCCGTTACCGATGTGCGCGAAACCCTGCGTACCGGTGCGCCGAAAAATGCCGAAGATGGCACGATGCCAATGGCCTGCTGGAGTTGTAAAAGCCCGGACGTGGCGCGTTTGATCCAGAAAGACGGAGAAGATGGTTACTTCCACGGTAAATGGGCGCGCGGGGGCCCGGAAATCGTCAACAACCTGGGCTGCGCTGACTGCCATAACACCGCTTCGCCAGAGTTCGCCAAAGGCAAACCAGAGTTAACTCTTTCCCGTCCGTATGCGGCACGTGCGATGGAAGCCATTGGTAAGCCTTTTGAGAAAGGTGGTCGTTTTGACCAGCAGTCGATGGTCTGCGGTCAGTGCCACGTGGAGTATTACTTTGACGGTAAAGATAAAGCCGTTAAATTCCCGTGGGATAACGGCATGAAAGTCGAAAATATGGAGCAGTATTACGACAAAATTGCCTTCTCCGACTGGACCAACTCCCTGTCGAAAACGCCGATGCTGAAAGCGCAACACCCGGAATATGAAACCTGGACTGCGGGCATTCATGGCAAAAACAACGTGACCTGCATCGACTGTCACATGCCGAAAGTGCAGAACGCGGAAGGCAAACTCTACACCGACCATAAAATTGGCAATCCGTTTGATAACTTCGCCCAGACTTGTGCGAACTGTCATACCCAGGACAAAGCCACGCTGCAAAAAGTGGTCGCGGAGCGTAAACAGTCGATTAATGACCTGAAAATCAAGGTTGAGGATCAACTGGTTCACGCTCACTTCGAAGCGAAAGCGGCACTGGATGCAGGCGCTACGGAAGCCGAGATGAAGCCGATTCAGGACGACATCCGTCATGCCCAGTGGCGTTGGGATCTGGCGATCGCTTCCCACGGCATTCATATGCATGCACCGGAAGAAGGTCTGCGGATGCTCGGCACGGCGATGGATAAAGCCGCTGATGCGCGTACCAAACTGGCGCGCCTGCTGGCGACCAAAGGTATCACCCATGAAATCCAGATCCCGGATATCTCGACCAAAGAGAAAGCCCAGCAGGCAATTGGCCTGAACATGGAACAAATCAAGGCCGAGAAGCAGGACTTTATCAAAACGGTGATCCCGCAGTGGGAAGAGCAGGCACGTAAAAACGGTCTGTTAAGCCAATAACCCCGTTCCGCCTCGCAAGGGGCGGAAAACACAATGGAGTGAATATGAGCGTATTACGTTCGTTATTAACTGCCGGGGTGCTGGCGTCGGGTCTGTTGTGGAGCCTGAACGGAATTACCGCTACCCCTGCAGCGCAGGTATCTGATGATCGCTACGAAGTTACCCAGCAGCGTAACCCGGACGCCGCCTGTCTGGACTGTCATAAGCCAGACACCGAAGGTATGCATGGCAAACATGCTTCCGTTATCAACCCGAATAACAAACTGCCGGTTACCTGCACCAACTGTCACGGCCAGCCGTCGCCGCAACATCGCGAAGGGGTGAAAGATGTGATGCGCTTTAACGAGCCGATGTACAACGTTGGAGAGCAGAACAGTGTCTGTATGTCCTGTCATCTACCGGAACAGTTGCAAAAAGCATTCTGGCCGCACGATGTTCATGTCACTAAAGTGGCGTGCGCCAGTTGTCATTCCCTGCATCCACAGCAAGATACGATGCAGACGTTAAGTGACAAAGGACGGATTAAGATTTGCGTCGATTGCCACAGCGATCAGCGCACCAATCCGAACTTTAACCCGGCGTCTGTTCCGTTGCTTAAGGAGCAGCCATGACCTGGTCTCGTCGCCAGTTTCTCACCGGCGTCGGCGTGCTGGCAGCCGTCAGCGGCACCGCAGGGCGCGTGGTGGCGAAAACGTTGAATATCAATGGCGTGCGTTACGGCATGGTGCATGACGAGTCGTTATGCATCGGCTGTACCGCCTGTATGGATGCTTGTCGGGAAGTGAACAAGGTGCCGGAAGGTGTTTCGCGCCTGACGATTATTCGCAGCGAGCCGCAGGGCGAATTTCCTGATGTGAAATATCGCTTCTTCCGTAAGTCTTGCCAGCACTGTGACCATGCGCCGTGCGTTGACGTCTGCCCGACCGGTGCATCTTTTCGCGATGCCGCCAGCGGGATTGTCGATGTTAATCCGGATCTCTGCGTCGGTTGTCAGTACTGCATCGCCGCCTGTCCGTACCGCGTGCGCTTTATCCATCCGGTCACGAAGACCGCGGACAAATGCGACTTCTGCCGTAAGACCAATTTGCAGGCCGGTAAGCTGCCCGCGTGCGTTGAGGCTTGCCCGACGAAGGCGCTGACATTTGGCAATCTGGATGATCCCAACAGTGAAATTTCAAAACTGCTGCGCCAGAAAACCACTTACCGCTACAAGCTGGCGCTGGGAACCAAGCCGAAGCTGTACCGCGTGCCGTTTAAATACGGGGAGGTAAGCCAATGACTCAGGCTTCCGCATTTCATTTTGAATCGCTGGTGTGGGACTGGCCGATTGCCATCTATCTGTTTTTAGTGGGAATTTCTGCGGGGTTGGTGACGCTGGCTGTGTTGCTGCGTCGTTTCTATCCACAGGTGGGCGGTGCAGACAGTACGTTGCTGCGTACCACGCTGTTTGTCGGGCCTGGCGCGGTGATCCTCGGTTTGTTGATCCTCGTCTTCCACCTGACGAAGCCGTGGACCTTCTGGAAACTGATGTTCCACTACAGTTTTACCTCGGTGATGTCGATGGGGGTGATGCTGTTTCAGCTCTACATGGTGGTGCTGGTGCTGTGGCTGGCGAAAATCTTTGAACAAGATTTGCTTGCCCTGCAACAACGCTGGTTGCCGAAGTTGGGGAGCGTGCAAAAGGTTCTGACCCTGCTGACGCCTGTTCATCGCGGACTGGAAACGCTGATGCTGGTGCTGGCGGTGTTGCTGGGGGCTTATACCGGTTTTCTGCTGTCGGCGCTGAAATCGTATCCGTTCCTCAATAACCCGATTCTGCCGGTGCTGTTCCTGTTCTCCGGCATCTCGTCCGGTGCGGCAGTGGCGCTGATCGCCATGGCGATACGCCAGCGCAATAACCCGCATTCCACGGAAGCGCACTTTGTTCACCGTATGGAAATACCCGTTGTATGGGGTGAAATCTTCCTGCTGGTGGCGTTTTTCGTCGGTCTGGCGTTGGGCGATGACGGTAAAGTGCGGGCGCTGGTGGCAGCATTGGGCGGCGGTTTCTGGACAGGGTGGTTCTGGCTTGGCGTTGTCGGGCTGGGGCTGATTGTGCCAATGCTGCTCAAACCGTGGGTGAATCGCAGTTCCGGCATTCCCGCCGTGCTGGCGGCGTGTGGAGCCAGCCTGATCGGTGTGTTGATGCTGCGCTTTTTCATTCTCTACGCTGGGCAGTTGACGGTGGCGTAGGCCAGAAAAGAGGTGGTTTCTGGACGTATTCCTTCCTGAAGTCGGTTTTCTGGCGTTGTTGTTAAGTCTCGGGGTCAACGTGTTGACCCCGTTGACGACCTTCGTGGGTGTGCGACTGCGCTGGCCTGCTATGATGCGGCTCACCAGCATCGGCACTCTGGCACAGTTCGCGCTCCTGCTGCTTGCCTTTGGCGTACTGACGTATTGTTTTCTCACCAGCGATTTCTCGGTTATTTATGTCGCTCAACATAGCTACAGTTTGCTGTCGTGGGAACTCAAACTGGCGGCGGTGTGGGGCGGTCATGAAGGTTCGTTGCTGCTTTGGGTGCTGTTGCTTTCCGCCTGGAGCGCGTTGTTTGCCTGGCATTATCGGCAGCAAACCGGGTCGCTATTTCCGCTCACGTTAGCCGTTTTATCTCTCATACTCGCCGCGCTGCTGCTGTTTTTGTTGCTGTGGTCTGATCCCTTTGTGCGCATATTCCCACCAGCAATCGAAGGCCGCGATCTCAATCCGATGCTGCAGCATCCAGGTCTTATCTTCCATCCGCCGCTGCTTTATCTCGGCTATGGCGGTTTGATGGTGGCGACGAGTGTGGCGCTGGCGAGTTTACTGCGCGGCGAGTTTGATGCAGCCAGCGCCCGTGTCTGCTGGCGATGGGCGCTGCCGGGGTGGTGTGCATTAACGGCGGGGATCATCCTCGGTTCCTGGTGGGCCTATTGCGAACTGGGTTGGGGCGGCTGGTGGTTCTGGGACCCGGTGGAAAACGCCTCCTTATTACCCTGGCTTTCTGCCACTGCGCTGCTGCACAGTTTGTCTCTGACTCGTCGACAGGGAATTTTCCGCCACTGGTCGCTGTTGCTGGCGATAGTTACGCTGATGCTGTCGCTGTTGGGTACGTTGATTGTTCGTTCCGGCATTCTGGTTTCGGTTCATGCGTTCGCGCTGGATAACGTTCGCGCCGTGCCGCTGTTCAGCCTGTTTGCACTGATTAGCCTTGCGTCTTTGGCGCTGTATAGCTGGCGGGCGCGGGACGGTGGCTCTGCGGTGCGTTTTTCGGGGTTATCGCGGGAAATGTTAATTCTCGCAACGCTGTTACTGTTTTGCGCGGTGCTGCTGATCGTACTGGTGGGAACGCTGTATCCGATGATTTACGGCCTGCTGGGCTGGGGGCGTCTCTCCGTTGGTGCGCCGTATTTTAATCGCGCGACATTACCGTTTGGTTTGTTGATGCTGGTGGTGATTGTGCTGGCGACGTATGTCTCTGGCAAACGTGCACCGCTTCCGGCGCTGCTGGCACATTCTGGCGTACTGTTATTTGCCGCCGGGATCGTGGTTTCCAGCATTAGCCGTCAGGAGATCAGCCTGAATTTACAGCCGGGTCAGCAGGTGACGCTGGCGGGTTACACCTTCCGTTTTGAACGCCTCGATCTGCAAGCCAAAGGCAATTACACCAGCGAAAAAGCGGTAGTGGCGCTGTTTGACCATCAGCAACGTATTGGTGAACTGACGCCGGAGCGGCGTTTTTATGAAGCGCGCCGTCAGCAAATGATGGAGCCGTCTATTTGCTGGAACGGCATCCATGACTGGTATGCAGTGATGGGGGAGAAAACCGGGCCAGATCGATACGCTTTTCGTTTGTATGTACAAAGCGGCGTGCGCTGGATCTGGGGGGGAGGGTTGTTGATGATTGCGGGTGCATTGCTAAGCGGATGGCGGGGGAGAAATCGCGATGAATAAATTGCTTCTCACGTTACTGTTGATATTTGCCTGTTTTGCACACGCCCAGGTCGTAGACACCTGGCAATTCGCCAATCTGCAACAACAGGAACAGGCGTTAAATATTGCCAGTCAGTTACGTTGCCCGCAGTGTCAGAATCAGAACTTACTGGAATCCAACGCGCCGGTGGCAGTCAGTATGCGTCATCAGGTTTACAAGATGGTGGCGGAGGGGAAAAGCAAAGCTGAGATTGTCGGCTGGATGACCGAACGCTACGGTGATTTTGTCCGCTATAACCCACCACTGACCAGCCAGACGCTGCTCCTGTGGGCGCTGCCAGTGGTGTTGTTACTGCTGATGGCGCTGATCCTCTGGCGGGTGAGGGGGAAACGATGAAACAGCCTCAAGTGCCGGTAAAAACGCTGGTGGCGCTGGCGGTTGTGATGGCGCTGCTCTGTATCGGCGGTTATCTGTTAAGTCCGAAATGGCAGGCGGCACGTGCGGAGTATCTGCGCCAGCGCGATCCGTTACATCAGTTTGCCAGCCAGCAAACACCGGAGACACAGCTTCAGGCATTGCAGGATAAAATTCGCGCCAACCCGCAAAATAGCGAACAGTGGGCGCTGCTGGGCGAGTATTACCTGTGGCAAAACGATTACAGTAATTCGCTGCTGGCGTACCGTCAGGCGCTGCGACTGCGCGGTGAGAACGCTGAACTGTACGCGGCGCTGGCGACGGTGCTTTATTACCAAGCCAGCCAGCATATGACCGCCCAGGCTCGTGCGATGATCGACAAAGCTCTGGCGCTGGACGAAAACGAAATCACCGCCCTGATGCTGCTGGCTTCTGATGCGTTTATGCAGGCGAACTACGCGCAATCCATCGAACTATGGCAAAAAGTGATGGATCTCAACTCACCCAGGGTAAACCGGACACAGTTGGTTGAGTCGATTAATATGGCAAAACTGCTGCAGCGGCGATCGGATTAATCATCCGGAGCTGAAGATTATGTTATTGAGCTGCATAAAAATTAACCGAATGAACGCATTCAGAAAATAATCACCAATTAGTATTATTGCAAATTAAACAAATAAAAATCTTTCCATAACAAATGGTTATGCATTAATCTTGCCATAAACTCGCGTTATTATGCATTAATGCAGCGAAAAGCTCTGTTGTTAAAGGGTTGCGCAACATACCGCGCAAATGATACTGATCATAAGCGTTAAAAAAATCTACAAACCAACGCAACACAATTCATGCCCTGGCAGTATGTCACGTTCTCACGTTTTTGAACGGGAGAGCGGCGCTCCATTGAGGAAGTTATTCTGATGAAAAATATAAAATTCAGCCTGGCCTGGCAGATTCTGTTTGCTATGGTGCTGGGCATTCTCCTGGGAAGTTACCTGCACTACCATAGCGACAGCCGCGAATGGCTGGTCGTCAATTTGCTCTCTCCGGCGGGTGATATTTTTATCCACCTGATCAAAATGATTGTTGTGCCGATTGTTATCTCTACGCTGGTTGTTGGGATTGCAGGTGTTGGTGATGCTAAACAACTCGGACGAATTGGCGCGAAAACCATTATCTACTTCGAGGTGATCACCACCGTCGCTATCATTCTGGGGATCACTCTGGCGAACGTCTTCCAGCCCGGTTCCGGGGTGGATATGTCGCAGTTGGCGACTGTCGATATTTCGAAATATCAGAGCACCACGGAAGCGGTACAAAGCAGTTCCCACGGCATAATGGGCACTATTTTGTCGCTGGTGCCGACGAACATTGTGGCGTCGATGGCGAAAGGCGAAATGCTGCCGATCATCTTCTTCTCGGTGCTGTTTGGTCTGGGACTTTCCTCCCTACCCGCGACGCATCGTGAACCGTTGGTGACCGTGTTCCGCTCCATCTCCGAAACCATGTTTAAAGTGACTCACATGGTGATGCGTTACGCGCCGATTGGTGTGTTTGCGTTGATTGCGGTGACAGTAGCTAACTTTGGTTTTTCTTCTCTGTGGCCGCTGGCGAAACTGGTGCTGCTGGTGCATTTTGCCATTCTGTTCTTTGCGCTGGTGGTGTTGGGAATTGTGGCGCGCCTGTGCGGGTTAAGCGTCTGGATCCTGATTCGTATTCTGAAAGACGAGCTGATTCTGGCGTACTCCACTGCCAGCTCTGAAAGTGTGCTGCCGCGGATTATCGAGAAGATGGAAGCCTACGGCGCACCAGCGTCAATCACCAGTTTCGTGGTGCCAACTGGTTACTCCTTTAACCTCGATGGTTCGACGCTGTATCAAAGTATTGCCGCTATCTTCATCGCCCAGTTGTATGGCATTGACTTGTCCATCTGGCAGGAAATCATTCTGGTACTGACGCTGATGGTGACCTCGAAAGGGATTGCTGGCGTGCCGGGCGTGTCGTTTGTGGTGCTGCTGGCAACGCTGGGTAGCGTGGGGATCCCGCTGGAAGGCCTGGCGTTTATTGCCGGTGTTGACCGTATCCTCGATATGGCGCGTACTGCGCTGAACGTGGTGGGTAATGCGCTGGCGGTGCTGGTAATTGCCAAGTGGGAACACAAATTTGACCGCAAAAAGGCGATGGCCTACGAGCGTGAAGTGCTGGGCAAATTTGATAAGACGGCGGATCAGTAATTGAAGATTGCCGGGAAGTTATATCCACCCGGCAATGTGTGGATGCCTGATGCGACGCTTACCGCGTATCAGGCCTACGCCAGACTGCACAATAGCCTGATTTAGCGTAATTTTTGTAGGTCGGATAAGGCGTTTACGCCGCATCCGACACCCCAATTTTAGCCATTAGTTAACTTTTCAAATTCTTCACATCCGGTATCAAACCCTTCCATACAGCTCAGGTTCAACCAGTGCAGCGCCTTTTGTTTGTTCTTCTCGATAAAACCTTCTTCACCGTTTAAGAACATCATTCCCGCCCAGTACTCGGAATACCCGGTACGGGAAATGGTAGAGCTACGCTTGAAATACCAGGTTGCTTTGTCATCGTCGGCCTTGATGCCCACGCCGTTGGCGTAAATTAAGCCAAGCAGCATTTGGGCATCAACGGCGGAGTCGTTCTCCAAATCTTCCGAGGCGTTTTCTAACAGTGAAATCGCTTTCGGATAATCCGGTTTACCTGCCTGGGTATTAACCAGAATATGTGCCAGCGTCACTTCACCTTCTTTACTGCCCGCTTGCGCCGCTTTTTCGGCAAGCACTTTTGCTTGTGGATAGTCCAGACTGACCGGATTAGTGATTTTGATCTGCGCTAACAGCGCGCAGGCATCGGCATCACCGCTGTCAGCGGCTTTCTGTGCCCAATATTCGGCTTTGCTCAAGTCGCCGGAGCTAAACCAGCTATCGGCAAGAAAATATTGTGCGCGTTTATCTCCGGCCTCTGCTGCCTTTACATACTGGCTGCCTGGCTCGGAGTCGTCCGCGTGGGCAAAAAATGTCAAAAATAACATCAAAGTGATAATTTTTTTCATTTTGATAATGAGGTTTGGTAGGGTATAGACAGTATAAAGTGTTCGGATGGACAAAAAAACAACTGTAAAAAGACCTGCAGGCAGAATGATTTAATGCGATGTAAGGATTTTTAATCCATCCGATGCTCACCTTTTTCCAGAGCGTTGCGATCGAAAAATCGCTGAATTTTCCCCCCATCCATCATTGCCGCCCGGTCAGACATGTGCGCGATGACATCTGCATCGTGGCTGACCAGCAGATAGGTCATTTGGTGCTTCCGCTTCAGTTGATTCAACAAATTAAGAATTTCCGCTTGTACCGACATATCCAGTGCTGAGGTGGGTTCATCCAGCAGAAGAAGTTGTGGCCGTAATAATAGGGCGCGAGCAATAACCATACGTTGTCGCTGACCACCGGAAAGTTGATGCGGGTAGCGGCGAGCGGCGTCGGCAGGTAAACCAACTTGTTCCAGTGCGGTATGGACGTGTTTTTCTATTTCACGTTCACCACGGATTTTGAGCGGTTCAGCCAGCGTTCGCCACAACGTATGATTGGGATGCAATGAGGCATAGGGATCCTGAAACACCATTTGCACATTGCGGCGGAGATCGCCCTGAAAACGCATGCCTGGTTTGATGGTGTGCCCAAACAGCGATACCTGGCCGCGCCAGTCGCGCTGTAATCCGGCAATTACGCGCAAAATTGTGGATTTTCCACAGCCTGATTCGCCAATTAAGCTAAATGTTTCTCCGGCATTAACCGAAAAACTGGCGGCTGAAACTGCGGTTTTCTCAGCAAAAGTAACCTGCAAGTGATTAATTTCAACAATCGTCATGGTATTTCTCCGGCGTCATCTCCGTCCTGTCCAGCGTCGGCAGCATCTGTCCGTAAGTTTGCGCACTCGGGCGGCAAGTCCACAGTGTGCGCGTGTAAGGGTGTGTTGCTGTGGGTAGCGCATCGGCGCGCATTTCATCCACCTTACTTCCCTGATACATCACCAGCACCCGGTGGCAAAATTGGGCAACTAATGGCAGGTCGTGACTGATCAGCAGCATCGCCATCTGTCGTTGTTCACACAGGGTCACCAGCAGTTCCAGAATCTGATTGCGCAGGCGAACATCCAGTGCCGATGTTGGCTCATCGGCAATCAATACCCGGGGATTGTTGATGAGCGCAATTGCAATCATCACTCGCTGCCCCATCCCGCCAGAAAGTTCTCGTGGATAGCTTTGCAACACTCGCGTATTAAGGCCGACAGCCTGAATTGCGGTATTTATTTTCTCTTCTTTTTCGCGGCGACTCAGGCGTTGGTGAAGCGTAAGTGCCTCTTCCAGTTGCGCTTTCACAGTTTTCACAGGATTAAGTGCATAACGCGGATCTTGCAATACCATTGCGATATCGTTACCGCGCAGTTGTTGCCATCCACGCGCGTTAAGGGTGAGCGCATCACGACCCAGGATGTTAAGTGTGTCTGCGGTTACCACTCCGGGTTTGCGTACCAGCCCCATCAGGGCGCGGGCGGTCATGGACTTACCCGAACCTGACTCACCGACCAGCGCCAGACGCTCATTGCCTAATGTAAAACTGATATTGTTAACGACCCGGGAACCCGGATAGTCGACACAGAGATTGTTGATACTAAGGCGCGGATCAGTCATGTTGTGGCTCCAGAACATCGCGCAAGCCATCGCCCAGTAGATTAAAGGCCAGGCTGGCAATTAAGATAATTGCGCCGGGCGCGGCGGCAATCCACCATTGATCGAAAATGACCTGCATACCATCAGCGATCATGGCTCCCCATTCCGCCATTGGCGGACGAGCACCAAGACCAAGAAAACCCAGGCCAGCAGCCGCCAGAATGATGCCTGCTAAATCCAGCGCCAGGCGGACAATGGCCGATGGCAGGCACAATGGCAAAATATGACCAATAAGCAGACGCCAGCCGCGGATGCCCATCATCTCTGCAGCAGCAAGATAATCACTGTGTCGTAGACGTTGGATCTCACTGCGCGCCTGACGCGCATAAGCGGGCCAGGTGGTTAACGCCAGCGCCAGCGCGCCGTTAACCAGCCCCGGCCCCAGCATGGCAACGAAAGCAAAGGCCAGAATCAAACGCGGCATTGACATCACCACGTCAGTAAAACGCATCAGCACGCGTTCCAGCCAGCCGCCATAGTATCCGGATAAAATGCCAATCAGCAGGCCGACCGGGAGTGTAATGATGGTCACCAGTGCCACCAGACCCAGCGCTGGTCGGCTGCCGTAGATTAAACGTGAAAGCAGATCTCGCCCGTAACTATCTGTTCCGAGCCAGTGCTGGCTACCCGGCGCTTGTAACCGTGCAGCCGCATCCTGCCAGTTAGGATCGTGAGGAGCCAGCCACGGCGCGAAGAGCGCAATTAGCATCAATAACAGGATAATTATCAAACCGCAGAACGCGGCGGGTGAATGACGCAAACGGCGTAAAAAGAGAAACATCGGCATCAGCGCAACCTCGGATCGGTCAGCCGGACCAGCAGGTCGGTGAGGTTATTTATCAACACAAAGCAGACGCCAATCAGCAATGTTCCCCCCATGATTGCTGTAGTGTCGCCCGCGAACAGCGCCGTGGTGAGATAGCGCCCAATGCCCGGCCATGAAAAGACAGTTTCTGTCAGTACCGCGCCTTCCAGCATCGATGTATAGGCGAGAGCGATAACGGTGAGCAAGGTGCCGCGAATGTTGGGCAAAACATGACGTAGCAAAATTGTCATCTCGCTGGCCCCTTTGGCGCGCGCCAGCAGAATATATTCTTTATTCATTTCGCCAAGACAAGCGGAACGTGTCAGGCGCGTAATACTGGCGAGAGAGAAGTACGCCAGTAATAAAACCGGCAGTATCAAATGGTTGATGGCATTGGTAAACGCCTCGCGATCGCCAGAAAGCCACGTATCAATCAGCGCAAATCCGCTGCGGGGTTCAATGGTGAATTGATAAATATCATCCAGCCGGCCCGGTCCGGCACTCCATTGCAGTCTGGCGTAAAACAGTGCCAGCATCAGCAGACCAAGCCAAAAAATGGGGACGGAATTTCCCAGCAGAGTCAGTGTCCGCACGGCGAAATCCAGCGGTGAACCGACATAACGGGCGCAAAGTACACCCGCAATAACGCCGACAACGGAGCCGACAATAAGCGCCAACGTCGCCAGTTCCAGGGTCGCCGGAAACGCCGATAGCAAGTCCTGGAGAACCGGTTGCCCGGTAGCGCTGGCAATGCCGAGATCGCCGTGAGCCAGATTCACCAGGTAATGCCAGAACTGGACGGCTAACGGTTGATCTAACCCTAACTGGTGGCGCACCTGATCATAGGTGGACTGGCTGGCGTGATCGCCAACGATTTGCAGTACCCGATCGACCGGTGAGAGGGCCGAAAGCGCAAAGGTAATCAGCAGCAGGCCGAGCAACGTCAGAGAGACGGTAAACAGTCCCTGCAAGAGCGCGAGCAGAGGGCGTTTGCCTCGCCATCTCGCGTGAGTGGAAAAAGCGGCAGACATGATCTTTCCATACAGTGAAAAATCAGCGACTGGTCTACAGTGCGGGCCAGCCCTGGTAACCGCGCCCGATAACGTTGTCGGGCGCGAGTGGCGTACAGGATTATTTGGTTACCTGATCAAACCAGACCATATCGGCATTCAATCCTTGTTGATAACCCTGCACATTATCACGCATGACAATTTGCGTTTTGCCTTGATCAATAAAGACATACGGGGAACTACGTTGCAGTTCTTGTTGCATTTTTTTATATAAATCAAGACGTTTAGCATTATCGGGTTCAGCGACTGCCGCCAGCGTTTCTTTGTTCAGTTCCGGGATTTTCCAGCTATTTAACCCGGCAACGGTGCTGGATTTGCCATCGTTATAGGCGAAAGAGCTGGCGTTGGAATGTGCGTCAAAATAATCAGGCAACCACATACGAATGGCCCCCTGATGCTGATGGGCGCGAACCCGTGAGTAAACCTGGCTCCCCGCGGCTGGCAGCAAATCCACTTTTACACCACCCTGAGCAAAGCTGGCCTGAATTGACTGCGCGATGGTAATAAATGGCGGTTTATTTTCGACATCAAGCGTGAAGTGCGGGTCTTTGATTCCAGCTTTAGCGAGGATCTCTTTTGCTTTGGCAGGATTAAAGGTGAACGGTGTCTCTTCCAGTGCTCCGGGGAAACCTACTGGCAGGAAACTTTGATGGGTAAAGTATTGTCCTTTCAGCAGATTTTGGGTGATGCCGTCGTAATCGACCAACCAGCGAGCAGCTTCCCAGAACGCAGGATTACTCATCAGCGGGTTATCCTTGTTGCCGGTATTAAAGGCCAGATAGTTCTGCTCAGCGGAGGCAATACTCATCACTTTGACGCCAGGTTTACCCTGTAATGCATCAATTTGGTCTGCCCCCAGATCGCGAGCCATATCAGCATCGCCTTGTTGGATCAGCAGGCGACGCGTTGCAGGATCGGGAACATTTTTGATGATGACGCTTTTCAGCTTCGGTGCGCCGGTCGGTGAACTGGCGTTGGCTTCCATCACGATGGCCTGATGCGGTTGGTAGGTACGCATTTTAAACGCGCCGCTGCCAGCGGAATGCATCTTCAGCCATTCATTACCAAAGTCGTTATTTTTGGCGTTTGGCGCAACCAACTTCTCGTCAACAATCGAGGCAATTGGCGTAGAGAGAATATTCAGCGCCAGCGCCGGACTGACGTCAGCACTCCACTGTACCTGGACAGTATGGTCGTCGATTTTCTTCAACTGGCTGGCGATATTTTCCGGTTGCCAGCCCAGTACATTGAGAATAAACGCACCGGACTTATTCAGCGTGACGGCACGGACATAAGAGTAAATCACATCTTCCGGGCGCACCGGATTACCGGAGGCAAATTTCGCATCGCTTTTGAGTTTTATGGTCAGCGTTTTTGCTACAGGATCAGCCTGCCAGCTTTCGGCCAGAATCGGAGTGATTTTCGCGGGATCGTTACGATCCGGCTGCACAACGCGTTGATACAGGCTTGGTACAGTCTGAATACTGGAGAGTTCATTAGCTTCTGCCGGATCCAGACTCACAATATCATCCAGTCCCTGGGCAACAACCAACGTATTCGGCGGTGTCGCGGCAAAGGCGGTGGCGGAAATTGCGCTTAATACCAGTAAAGATAATAGTTTTTTAATCATATGCTTCCCAATCCCTGAAGTTACTTTGAGGTTATCAATACGCTATCTGACGGGGCATTACTGCATAAATTGCGCCAAAATATCCCGTTAATAGAGCATGTTAGACGGTCGATGATTTCTCACCTTGCCGAAATTTTAATCATCAAATGTAAAGTATTATTACGTTAGGCCGCGATGAGAATTGAGTAAAGATAATTCTCATTTGCATTTGTGATTGGATGAGAATAACAACGGAGAGGATGTCGCTGATAACCAGGATGGACTGGTCTGACTGCGCGGGTATGTATAAAAAATCCGGAAACGGATGAGCGTTCCCGGATTGATACAAAGGCGTTGGGTAATACCGTCGCCTTTAACGTGAGTTAAAGCGGTATTACGCCAGCGCCGCTTCGCGCAGGCGAGTTTTCAACTTGTTGTACTCGTCAATCACGTACTGCTCGGCGGCGCGCTGATCGGAAATCGGCTCGACGCGCACGGCGCAGTATTTGTACTCCGGCGTTTTGGTAATCGGGCTTAAGTTTTCGGTAACCAGCTCGTTACAGGCACCAATCCACCACTGGTAGGTCATGTAAATCGCCCCTTTGTTCGGACGATCGCTGACCTGCGCGCGGGTGATAATTTTGCCTTTACGCGAGTGCACCCAAACTAGTGCCTCATCTTCAATACCCAGACGTTTTGCGTCTTCGGTATTGATTTGTGCGTAGCCAGGTTCATCAGCCAGAGCTGCCAGTGCCGCACAGTTACCGGTCATCGAACGACAGGAGTAGTGACCAACTTCACGCACCGTTGACAGCACCATCGGGTACTCGTCGGTGAGTTTGTCGATTGGCGCTACCCAGTCGCAGGTGAAGAACTGCGCCAGACCGTTCGGGGTATCAAACTTCTCTTTAAACAGATAAGAAGTCCCCTGATCTGCATCTGAAGTATCGCGGCAAGGCCACTGAATGAAGCCCAGTTCGCCCATTTTCTCGTAAGTCGCACCGTAGAAATCCGGGCACAGATGACGCAACTCATCCCAGATCTCCTGGGTATTGTTGTAGTGCATCGGATAACCCATACGGGTGGCAATTTCACTGATGATTTGCCAGTCCGTTTTCAGATCCCACTTCGGTTCAACCGCCTTGAAGAAACGCTGGAAACCACGGTCAGCCGCAGTATAGACACCTTCATGTTCGCCCCACGAGGTTGACGGTAAAATGACATCCGCCGCTGACGCAGTTTTGGTCATAAAGATGTCCTGGACGATGACCAGTTCCAGATCTTC
Source organism: Escherichia sp. TW09308 (assembly GCF_000208565.1). Taxonomy (NCBI): domain Bacteria; kingdom Pseudomonadati; phylum Pseudomonadota; class Gammaproteobacteria; order Enterobacterales; family Enterobacteriaceae; genus Escherichia; species Escherichia sp. TW09308. The sequence continues at coordinate 1,794,507 of NZ_AEME01000001.1, forward strand.
AAAGGCTTTACGTACTGCCGACAGTTCCGCGTCAGTTTGCAGCGGATCTTCGCCCATAATGTACGCCGCACGGACTTCGCCATGCGCTGCGCGGTGCGGTAACTCGCTGATGCGGTAACCGGTATGGGCTGGCAGACTTTCTACACCCCAGGCTTTGGCGAATTTCTCGCGGTTAGCCGGATCTTTCACGTACTGATAGCCAGGATACGTATCTGGCAGTGCGCCCATATCGCAGGCACCCTGCACGTTGTTCTGACCACGAACCGGGTTAACGCCCGCATGCGGCTTACCGAGGTTACCAGTCAGCATTGCGAGGCTGGTCAGAGAACGCACGGTTTCCACGCCCTGATAGAACTGGGTAACACCCATGCCCCACAGAATGGATGCGCTTTCCGCCTGGGCATACATCCGCGCCGCCTGACGAATCTCACTGGCACTGACGCCGGTGATATCTTCAACCGATTCCGGCGTGTAGCCTTCAACGATTTTACGATACTCTTCAAAGCCTTCCGTACGGGAAGCGACGAACGCTTTGTCGTACAGATTTTCTTCAATAATGACATGACCCATCGCATTTAACAGCGCGATGTTCGAGCCGTTTTTCAGTGCGATGTGCATGTCAGCAATGCGCGCAGTTTCAATTTTGCGCGGATCGCAGACGATAATTTTCGCCCCGTTACGTTTAGCGTTAATCACGTGATTCGCTACGATCGGGTGGGAATCCGCTGGGTTATACCCAAAGACGAACACTAAATCGGTATTATCAATTTCGTTAATGGCATTGCTCATTGCGCCGTTACCGACCGATTGGTGCAGACCTGCAACCGATGGGCCGTGTCAGACGCGAGCGCAGCAGTCAACGTTATTAGTACCAATAACGGCGCGCGCAAATTTTTGCATTACATAGTTGGTTTCGTTACCCGTACCGCGCGAGGAGCCGGTCGTCTGGATGGCATCCGGACCGTACTTCTCTTTGATGGCGCTCAGGCGCTCGGCAACGTAATTCAGTGCCTCATCCCAGGAAACAGGTTCGAGTTTGCCGCCACGCTGGCGACGGATCATGGGGGTTTTCAGGCGCGGGGTCAGGATCTGGGTATCGTTAATGAAATCCCAGCCATAATAACCCTTCAGACACAGAGTACCCTGGTTGGTTTTCCCCTGCGCTGCCTCCGCCCGGACGATTTTGCCGTTATCGACGACCAGGTTGATTTTGCAACCTGATGCGCAATATGGGCAAACCGTGACGACTTTTTTCATCGGTCTCGCTCCAGTTAATCAAATCACGCATACGCGCTCTCGACTACAGTATGCATCTTTTATGCCACCTTTTATTTGGGGACATTCCCTGATATTACGGGCGCTTTTTGTTCAAAACTCTGACGAAAAACAGGCTGTCGTCAGTTTTGACGTGACGAAACGATATGCCGCGTGACAGCCATCACGCGACGTCTGTTTTATTTCTTCTCAACGATCGGGGCAGTCTGATACCCGCCGCCCAGCGATTTCATCAACTGAATACTTTGAATCACGCGGCGACTATCCAGCATGAGTAAGGACATTTCTTCGGCAAGTACCGGCAACTGGGCTTCGGTTGCCTGTAAGCGGCTGGTTAATCCACGTCTGTAGGCGGCGTCGGCGGCGCGCTGGGTGAAGCGAGTCGCTTCTACGCGTTCTGCCTGCATCTCCCGTTCTTCATTCAGCGTTTGCAAACGCGTGCCATTGACTGCAACGTCGCGCACCGCGTTCAGTACTGACTGGTTGTAACGTTCAATCATTATGTTGCTGGCGGCGCGCGTGCCTTCGAGATTGGCATTCAGGCGTCCACCGTCAAACAGCGGCAATTTCAGACCTGGTATGAAGTTGAACTGGCGGCTGGTTTTTTTGAACAAGGTGTCCAGGTGAATGGAATCCAGTCCGAAAAACGCTTTGATATCAAAGCTCGGGTAGAACAGCGCCCGTGCGGAATCCACCTGATTTAATGACGCCTGAACATACCAGCGCATGGCTTGCAGATCCGGACGTCTGGCGAGCAACTCATAAGAGAGCGTCGCCGGAATGCCAGTCTGTACTTGCGGTAACGCCACCGGTTTGATCTCTGGCATATCGCTGGCTCCCGCGCCAATCAATGCGCGCAGGGATTCTCGCGTTTCGGTGATTTGCCCTTTGACGGCAGCAATTTGTTTATCGACCGCCAGAATCTGTGCCCGCGCGCCGTGGAAAGGCACTTGCGCTTCCAGACCATGCGTCACTTTACTCTGGTGCGCTCTCACCGCGTAATCAATCACACTGCGGGTTTGTTCTAACAGATCGAGCATCTGGTAGCTGGCCTGCATACTGTAATAAAGCTGCGCCACGCCAGTGGTCAGCGATAACTCCACCGCGGCGGTTTCTGCCAGAGCCGCGTTATGCGCGCCAATGGCGGCAGCAAGCGCTGAGCGATGCACACCCCACAAATCGAGATCCAGTCCAGCAAACAAACCTACTGTAGCTTCGGTATAGTACGGCCCGTCCATTCCCAGTGCGGGCGCATCCATCGCATAAGGGCTTAAAAAGCCGTTTGCCGAAACGCGCTGGCGGTTAAGCATCCCTAACGCCGCAACCTGTAATTGTGAACCGGCATCTAACAAATCAGCTTGCGACTGCGTTTTTTCCTCCCGCAATTTCGCTTCAGCGAGGGTGTGCGAACCGCTTAACGTCCGTTGGATCAGCGCATCCAGTTGTGGATCATGAAACTGTTTCCACCACTGTGCTTGTGGCCAACCGGAACTGGCCAGATGGATATCATCGGCAAGTTTGATTTGCTCTGGTTCAAGTTGTTGATGAGGGGCTGAATCCTTACGCACCAACGCACAACCGGAAATCAGCGTCGCGCTGCCGAGAATGCTGCACAACAACAAGCGTGAAAGTTGACGATTGATCATTGAGTGGCTCCTTGTGCCTGTTCCGTGGCGGGCGTTAATGCCGGGGCAGTCCAGTCTGGCAAGTGGGCGATGAGCTGACAGACGTGTTGCTCCTGTTTTAATAAGGTGGGCAGGATGGCCTGCGAGGCAGGTGTCTCTTCAAGCGCTATCACTGGCGAATGGCTGATTGTGGTTGCCAGACCCGTGGAGTATTTCTCCAGCTCCTCAGCAAACTGGCTTGCCCTGTCCGGCTGGAGCGCGTGATCCAGTGCCTGCGCCGAGTTCCAGGTAGCGTCCCAGGCGTGAAGAAGGTCACGGCTCTGGCGAATCACTGTTTGCGAACGTTCAACCAACAAAGCACGCTCTGAGCTATCTAGTTGACGCTCCAGCGCCACACGTTGACACATCTCTTCACAGGCATTAATCGCTGCATGCAGACCAATACGAATTTGTATATAGGTACGCAGCGTTGTAGCTTCCTGCTGGCGAGGAATACGCATCAGTTTGCTTAACATACCCAGCGCGCCAGCCAGTTTTTGCGGTAGTGTGCGCGCTTCGCTTTCAGGCCAGACAAAGGTGTAAATCACTGCCGATACCGCAGTGCCGATAAGAATACCGATGGCGCGATCGCGTATTTCCACCAGGTCATACACCGGACCAAAAACGTTTTCGAGTGTGGCGAGCGCGAAGGTCACCACCATCTGCGTTCCGATATAAGAAGAACGTTCAGAGCTGGTGGCAACCCACGCCCCCAACAGGAAAATCGGTGCCAGCACAAACAGCAATTCGACAATATTGTCCAGCCAGGGGATGACTAAAATGGTCATTAGCAGCGCCAGAATTGCCCCACAAAAAGCCCCGCCAAAACGCAACGCCATCTTCTGGTACGATGAACCAACATTTGGGTTAGCGACGATCACGCAGGTCAACATACAGGTGTGAATGCCTTCCCAGTCCACGCCGCTATAGAAGGTGTAACAGATTAAACAGGCCAGCAGCGTTTTCACTGCATAGCGCATATAGTCCGGATTGGTAAAGGCATCGGGTACAAATGAAGGTGGTTTGGCGGCGGGTGTCGGCGGCGTATGCGGGTCCATCTGACCAAGCTGTAACAGCGTCTGGCAGATATTCTCCAGGTTACATTCCCGCGCCGCCATTGCTTCCTCTTCACTTAGCCGCCAGTTGCTTTTCCAGCATTGACCTTGTGCAATAGCATGTTGCAGTTTGTTGATTTCCAGGGCTAGTTTTTGCCGGAACTCAATGATTGCTAGCGAGTCAGCAAACGCGGTGGGATCGTAGAGATTCAGCGTCGAGTAAATGTAGGTTACCGTTGCCACGCAGCTTTGCCACCATGCGCTATGGGTTCGCCAGTCGGCGTCATCCGCGAGGCAAAAGACACTGAGTTTTTGCAGCGCCAGCGCCTCTCTTTCAATCCGCGTTTCAGGTAGTGGCGTGAGGCTTTCTGTCATGTGGCTTACCGCTTCATCAAGTCGGTCATTAAGCGCCTGATGCATTTGCGTGATGGCGCGGCTGGGAAACCACAACACGCCGATTAACGTCATCAATAACGTCGGGTAGAGGCCGACAACAATACACCACAGCGTTAAGCGCACGACGACTTCCGGATAATCGAGCATGGCGGGGAAGGTTTGCCCGTAAATGGCGACGATAGCGACGGCAAAAAAGACCAGCCCCAGCCGATGGGTGCGCATCAAAAACATACAGCCCATCAGGATCGGCCCGGCGATGATCAGTCTGATCAACGGTTCGCTGTAAGACCATTTGTAGATCAAAAACAGGCTGCCGATCTCCAGCACTGTGGCGACCACAAACAGGAACGCCACAAATTTGGTGTAAAACGCGTTCGACTGAATACCGTAAAACAGCACTGCCAGTGATAACGCCACGAAGGGGATCTCGAAGGTCATCGAGATTAGCACTACCAGCAGGCAGCCTACCCAGAGCTGCACGGTCTGCGGCACGCGACCTGGCCGTTGCTCGCTTAGCTCTTCATGAAAGAACGCCAGCAGCCTGACCACCGGTAATGGCAAGGAGTTGAGGGCGCTCATTATTGCGGCTCAAGATTAGCGACTGCCGATGCGCCGATACGGAACATTTCCGGGTCAGGTTTATCGACCATGATTTTGACCGGAAAACGCTGGGCAACGCGGACCCAGTTAATAGAACGAGACACTTTCGGCAGACCGCCAAGCACCAGACCACCGTCATCCGGCAACACACCGTAGCCAATGGAATCTACTTTACCTTCGAAGGTTTTGCCGCTGTCGCTCATCAGGCGAATTGTCGCAGGCGTACCGGCATGAATGTTTTTCAGATCGGTTTCGCGGAAGTTGGCGATCACGTACCAGTGACGGGTGTCGATTAGCGTGAAAATAGGATGCATCGCGGAGGCAAATTGCCCAACCGAGGTTTTGAGGGAAATCACCCGACCATCGAACGGTGCGCGAACGGTGGCCATTTCCAGATGCAGTTTGGTCAGGGCAATATCCGCTTCGACCGCCGCGCGTTGCGCGACCAGTGCATCGACGCCGCTAACGGCGCTGGCGGCTGACTGTGCCTGCAACAATACAGCATTAAGATCGGCTTCTGCCGCACGCTGTGCGGTTCTCGCGCGGTCTACATCTTCCGCAGAGACAAAACCTTCCTTCAGTAGCGGCTCGGTACGGCGTAATGTATCGTTGGCCTGTTTGGCAGCGGCGCGAGCTTTTTCTACCGTGGCGTTAACCGAGTCAGCACCGAACTGTTGGGCATTAACGCTACGCTGAGTGAGCATAATTTGCTTATCCAGCGCGGCGAGGGAAGCTTCGGCTTTCGCCAGATTAGCTTCGTACGGGCGCGGGTCGATGCGAAACAGTAAATCACCTTGTTTAACTGCCTGGTTGTCGGTGACTGCCAGTTCTACAATGCGACCGCTGACTTCCGGTACTACATCAATGGTATCGGCTGACGCGTAAGCGTCGTTAGTTGATGGCGCACTGTCGACGCGCCAGATAACAAAAACAGCGGCAACCAGTGCCAGCGCAACCACCAGCAGGGCAGGGAATTTACTGCGAGGAGCTTTTTTCGGCGTACTTTCCATGAGCGCATCTCAAAATAGATTAGAAAAATGCCAGCCAGAACAGCATGGCGTAGAGAGCAAAAAGGGCGGTATAAATAATTCCGACAAATGCCAGATTGATATTTGCCCGCTGAATAATTCGCCTTGTGATGAGAGTCACAATAAGGCTGGCAATAACGCAGAAAAACCAGCCGGGATAATAAGCGCCGATTACCGGGATCGCCGGAGATAATGAGCATCCCGAAACCATGAAGACGGGAATTATCCAGGTTGCTTTTTTGAGTTGCATCACCATGCGAGAGAGAACTGTTGGCATAATAAATACATCCTGTCTGCTGCGAACAATATCTGTAGTGAATGTCAATATCCATTGAAGGCGTCAGTATGGCTATTTTCTTGTGGAATAAAAATAGCTTTATTCAGCCACCGCATTCATAACTTATTTATTTTATGTATTAGTTAATGATTTATATTTTTAATATAAATGCTTTCGGGAGCTTAATTGCCCCCGAAAGTGAGTGGAATTAATTTGGGGTAACGATATTCACCCACAAATCAAAATTATCCAGACAGGCAATAATTTCTTCCAGTTTCGCACCATTGCCAATAATTTTGGCTTTCTTCGCTTTTACCAGCTCTGCCATTTTCGCCTGTCCGGTCAGCACCGCGTGCAGATCTTCACGGCTGATGTAGAAAGCGGCGTTGGCTTCAGGCTGCAGCGTTTTACGGTAGTTAAGCACGCTATCGTTCAGCGTCAGGTTGAGGTTATCGCCGTTACTCATATTGAAGTTCAGGCTGATATTTTTGCCAGCGGCTTTTTCGCTATCGAGGCGCACGGACATAAAGTCGAACAGCATTTCGACTGACATCCCGCGAATGGTGTCCGGGGAACCGGTGGTGCCGTGGCTGAACTTATGTACTCCTTCGCGCAGCTCTTTCGCACCAGTCAGGTAGAAACCGCGCCAGGTGGCGGACTCGGCCTGATAACCAAGCTGTTCAAAGTTTTTGGCTTGCAGATTTTTCGCTATCTGGTCACCCGGATTGGCGGCAATCACCTGTTTCAGTAATTCTGCCGACCAGCGGTAATCCCCTTGCTTATTCGCTTCCTGTGCCAGGTTGATCACGCGCGCGGAACCGCCCAGCGCCTGTACATAACGCTTGCCCATCTCCGCCTGACCATATGGATGCAGGTTAGCCGGATTGCCATCGTAGTAGCCAAGATAGAAGTTATACACCGCGCGGGCGTTATGGCTAACAGAGCCATAGTAGCCGCGGCTGGCCCAGTTGTTGGCAAGTGCTGGCGGCAACTTAATCATGTCTCCGATTTCATTCATGGTGTAGCCCTGGTTTGCCAGGTGCAGGGTCTGATCGTGAATGTACTTGATGGTATCGCGATATTTACCAATATAATCATTGATATGCTTATTGCCCCAGACTGGCCAGGTGTGTGGCATAAACAGTACTTCCGCTTCGTTACCCCACATATCCAGCGTTTCGTTCAGGTACTCGGTCCACTTGCTGGTGTCGCGGGTTTTCGCGCCGCGCAGGGTGTAGAAGTTGTGCAGGGTGTGAGTGGCGTTCTCGGCGGTGCACAGCGCTTTCAGGGCCGGAATATAGAAATGCATTTCCGCGGGTGCTTCGCTGCCTGGGGTCATCAGGAAGTCAAACTCCAGACCATCGATAATCATCTTCTCGCCAGTTCTGACAATTGTTTTGGTTGGCGCAATAATGCTCGGGTCGCCGGTCGCCAGCGTGACACCGAGGCCATTACCCACGTTGCCCTGTGCGTTGTGCGGCAGTAACAGGCCGTAAGAGTAAAGGGCTCGGCGGCTCATGATGTTACCCGCCAGCACGTTTTCGCTGATAGCTTCGTCCATAAAGCCTGCCGGAGCGATTACCTGAACTTTCCCTGATTTAACATCAGCTTCAGTGATAATGCCTTTCACTCCGCCATAATGGTCGGCGTGGCTGTGGGTGTAGATAACGGCAACAATTGGTTTTTGCGGACGATGCTGGAAGTAAAGGTCAAGTGCGGCTTTCGCGGCTGGCGGCGTCACCAGTGGGTCGATAACAATAATCCCTTTCTCGCCTTCAACGAACGTAATGTTAGAGATGTCCTGACCGCGCACTTGATACATTTTATCGGTGACTTTAAACAGGCCAGAAATGCCGTTGATCTGCGACTGACGCCACAGACTGGGATTTACGGTTTCCGGTGCGGCGGCATTAATATCAAATTTGTAATCATCTGCCCGATAATAAACTTTTCCGTTAGCATCACGCAGAATACCTTCATCCAGTAGCGGGGCGATAAATCCACGCTGGGCATCGTCAAAATCCTGACGATCGCTAAACGGCAATGATTTGGCGTAGTTCTGGTTAATTTGCTGAGTATATTGGCTGGCAGCCTGAGCTTCTTCTTTCGCGTAAGCGGTATTTACCATCATGCCGCTGGCGGCGGTTAATGCAATAACAATCCTGCTCAAACGGAATAACCGTGAGTTATTCATATAAATCTCCATTTATCATTTGTGTCGTAAATATATGACCCATACAAAATACGTCATTTGAAACTGGCGTTATCATAATTGGGAAACTTCGACTTTAATAAGAGTAAGTGTGAGCAGAACACGCTATTTTATTAGGCATTAGTGCTGAAGAAGGAAGACAGCGATAGTTTTATTTTTTCTATAAATAATACGAAACGGTTTATTCTTTAATTATATATATTAACGGTAATATCGTTAGCATAGCGGGATTTTGATTTGTGGTACAGGTGTCGGCATTTCGATAGCGGCGAACAAGTTTGCCGGAGTTCGTGCGATCGTCTGTAGCGAACCTTATTCCGCGCAACTCTCGCGGCAACATAACGACACCAACGTGCTGGCTTTTGGTTCACGAGTGGTTGGCCTCGAACTGGCGAAAATGATTGTGGATGCATGGCTGGGGGCGCAGTACGAAGGCGGTCGTCATCAACAGCGTGTGGAGGCGATTATGGCAATAGAGCAGCGGAGGAATTGAGATTCATCCACTGTTTGCATGGATGAGTAATGACTAATGTGGATAGAGTCTCTTTCTGAGGTTAGTTAATGAAACGCTATCCGCTGTTATTTTTATTTACCCTGCTCACGCTGACCGCTGTTCCGGCTCATGCCGATATTATCGATGACACCATTGGCAATATTCAGCAGGCGATTAACGACGCTTATAATCCTGACCGTGGACGCGATTATGAAGATTCGCGTGATGACGGTTGGCAGCGTGAAGTGAGCGACGATCGTCGCAGACAATATGATGATCGCCACCGCCAGCTTGATCAGGAGCGTCGGCAACTGGAAGATGAAGAACGGAGAATGGAAGATGAGTATGGGCGTTAGTCGGATCGTTTTTGCCTGATTGCTGGTTAACCCCGGTTCCAGTTTATCCGCAACGATCGCCTTCAGAAGCGTAACTCACACCTCGACTCTGTGTATAACAAAGTCACTTGTGACAAGAACGTCTGTTCACATCGCGGGAGGACGAGCCTCCCGGTGGGGCTTATTTTGTGGGCTGTTGTTTAACAACATTAATCATCCACGGCACTCCATATTTATCGGTGACTTTGCCGAAGCCATGCGCCCAGAAGGTTTCCTGCCAGTCCATTTCGATTTTTCCATTGGCGGCAAGGTTGTCAAACCAGCGTTTCCCTTCTTCGACCTGTTGCGAATCGAGCACCAGCGTAAAGCCGGAGTAGCTGGCTTTTCCTGACGGTATGGCATCGCTCATCATGATATCGCTACCGGCAATGCGCACGTTAGCATGGGCGATGGCAGTATCGGGGAATTGCATTCCTGATGGGCAGCCTTCGGCGCTTTCCTGTGCGGGTTTCGGCATTTCTCCGAAGCTGATTTTATACAGCAGTTCCGCGTCCAACGTGCGTTGATAATAGGCTATTGCGTCGGCACAGTTACCGGCAAAAGAGATGTAGGGACTTAACGGCATGATGGTGACCTCAGTGAAGAGAAGTCAGTTAAGTGTAGTTTGAATTTTGTACAGATGAAGAGTAGGCCTGATAAGACGCGGCGAAAGGGCCGATTGAAGGTCCGGTGGATGGATTAAAAAGCGTGCTGCTGAACAGTACGCCAGTGCTGGACAGTGAGGGGAATACCAACATCTCCGGCGTCACGGTGGTGTTCCGGGCCGGTGAGCAGGAGCAGACACCGCCGGAGGGATTTGAATCCTCCGGCTCCGAGACGGTGCTCGGTACAGAAGTGAAATATGACACGCCGATCACCCGGACCATCACGTCGGCAAACATTGACCGTCTGCGTTTTACTTTCGGCGTGCAGGCACTGGTGGAAACCACCTCAAAGGGGGACAGGAATCCATCGGAAGTCCGCCTGCTGGTTCAGATACAACGTAACGGTGGCTGGGTGACGGAAAAAGACATCACCATTAAGGGTAAAACCACTTCACAGTATCTGGCCTCGGTGGTGGTGGATAACCTGCCGCCGCGCCCGTTCAGTATCCGGATGCGCAGGATGACGCCGGACAGCACCACAGACCAGCTGCAGAACAAAACGCTCTGGTCGTCATACACCGAAATTATCGATGTGAAACAGTGCTACCCGAACACGGCACTGCGGCGTGCAGGTGGACTCGGAGCAGTTCGGCAGTCAGCAGGTGAGCCGTAATTATCATCTGCGCGGGCGTATTCTGCAGGTGCCGTCGAATTATAACCCGCAGACGCGGCAATACAGCGGTATCTGGGACGGAACGTTTAAACCGGCATACAGCAACAACATGGCCTGGTGTCTGTGGGATATGCTGACCCATCCGCGCTACGGCATGGGGAAACGTCTTGGTGCGGCGGATGTGGATAAATGGGCGCTGTATGTCATCGGCCAGTACTGCGACCAGTCAGTGCCGGACGGCTTTGGCGGCACGGAGCCGCGCATCACCTGTAATGCGTACCTGACCACACAGCGCAAGGCGTGGGATGTGCTCAGTGATTTCTGCTCGGCGATGCGCTGTATGCCGGTATGGAACGGGCAGACGCTGACGTTCGTGCAGGACCGACCATCAGATAAGGTGTGGACCTATAACCGCAGTAATGTGGTGATGCCGGATGATGAGCGCGCCGTTCCGCTACAGCTTCAGCGCCCTGAAGGACCGCCATAATGCCGTTGAGGTGAACTGGATTGACCCGGACAACGGCTGGGAGACGGCAACAGAGCTTGTGGAGGACACGCAGGCCATTGCCCGTTACGGTCGTAACGTCACGAAGATGGATGCCTTTGGCTGTACCAGCCGGGGGCAGGCACACCGCGCCGGGCTGTGGCTGATTAAAACGGAGCTGCTGGAAACGCAGACTGTGGACTTCAGCGTGGGCGCAGAAGGGCTTCGCCATGTACCGGGGGATGTCATTGAAATCTGCGATGATGACTATGCCGGTATCAGCATCGGTGGGCGTGTGCTGGCGGTGAACAGCCAGACCCGGACGCTGACGCTCGACCGTGAAATCACGCTGCCATCCTCCGGCACCACGCTGATAAGCCTGGTTGACGGGCAGGGGAATCCGGTCAGCGTGGAGGTCCAGTCCGTCACCGACGGTGTGAAGGTGAAAGTGAGCCGTGTTCCTGACGGCGTTGCCGGATACAGCGTGTGGGGGCTGAAGCTGCCGATGCTGCGCCAGCGCCTGTTCCGCTGGTGAGTATCCGTGAGAACGAGACGGCACGTATGCCATCACCGCCGTGCAGCATGTACCGGAAAAGAAGCCATCGTGGATAACGGGGCGACTTTGACGGCGACCAGAGCGGAACGGTGAACGGTGTCACGCCGCCCGCGGTGCAGCACCTGACTGCAGAAGTCACCGCAGACAGCGGGGAATACCAGGTGCTGGCGCGCTGGGACACGCCGAAGGTGGTGAAGGGGGGGAGCTTTATGCTTCGCCTGACCGTGGCAGCGGATGACGGCAGTGAGCGGCGAGCTAGAATCAGAAGATTACGACGCGGAAATTAAGTCGAGCAAGCCAGCGTTGAGAATGCTCCTAACGCTGGCTTACTGATTATCACTAACAGGAGGGGAGCCAAAATTGCAGGGCGAAATTCAACCTGCACGTGATGTTTTAGAACATCACTTTATGACCATACTGCTCAAGAATGCCTTTCACGCGCTCCATGGTCTCTTTCTTCGGTGGTTTCACGCCATCGAGTTTGTACTCTTCGCCCATCGCCACCCATTTGTGTTTGCCCAGCTCATGGTAGGGGAGGAGTTCGATTTTTTCGACGTTACCCATATCACGGGTAAATTCACCAAGACGGTGGGCGGAATCGTCGTCGTCAGACCAGCCAGGTACTACGACATAACGGATCCAGACTTTCACATTTTTGTTCGCCAGATATTTGGCAAACTCCAGCGTTCGGTGGTTGGAAACGCCTACCAGATTTTGGTGGATCTCGTCGTTCATTTGTTTGAGATCAAGCATTACCAGGTCGGTTACTTCCAGCAGTTCATCAATCACCGGATCGTAACGACGAACAAAACCGTTGGTGTCCAGACAGGTATGAATGCCTTCTTTTTTGCAGGCGCGGAACCAGTCACGAACAAACTCAGCTTGCAGAATTGCTTCGCCGCCAGATGCGGTAACGCCGCCACCTGAAGCGTTCATAAAGTGGCGATAGGTCACCACCTCTTTCATTAAATCTTCAACGGTAACTTCTTTACCGCCATGCGTGTCCCAGGTGTCGCGGTTATGACAATACAGGCAGCGCATCAGGCAGCCCTGGAAAAAGGTGATAAAGCGAATACCCGGGCCGTCTACGGTTCCACAGGATTCAAAGGAGTGAATGCGACCAATAACTGACATTGCGGTGTTTCTCCAGATGTGGCCCATCTGAGGCCGTGTTGGTGCGCAGCTCGAAGGCTACGTCGAGTCTGTTTTGGCAGTCACCTTAAAGTATAGATAGCTGACAAAAAAGGCTCTCTTGCTAAAAAAGGCCCCACTTTCGTGGAGCCTTTATTGTACGCTTTTTACAGTACGATTTCAGTCAAATCTAATTACATAGATTGAGTGAAGGTACGAGTAATAACGTCCTGCTGCTGTTCTTTAGTCAGCGAGTTGAAACGTACTGCGTAGCCAGATACACGGATGGTCAACTGCGGATATTTTTCCGGGTTTTCCATTGCGTCGAGCAGCATTTCACGGTTCATCACGTTTACGTTCAGGTGCTGACCACCTTCGATGGACGCTTCGTGGTGGAAGTAACCATCCATCAGACCAGCCAGGTTGGTCTTACGAACTTCGTCGTCTTTACCCAGTGCGTTCGGAACGATAGAGAAGGTGTAAGAGATACCATCTTTAGCGTAAGCGAACGGCAGTTTAGCAACGGAAGTCAGAGAAGCTACAGCACCTTTCTGGTCACGACCGTGCATCGGGTTAGCACCCGGTCCGAACGGTGCGCCAGCACGACGACCGTCTGGGGTGTTACCGGTTTTCTTACCATACACAACGTTAGAAGTGATGGTCAGAACAGACTGAGTCGGGATAGCGTCACGGTAGGTGTGCAGTTTCTGAATTTTCTTCATGAAACGTTCTACCAGATCAACAGCCAGGTCATCTACACGCGGATCGTTGTTACCAAACTGCGGGTATTCGCCTTCGATTTCGAAGTCGATAGCCAGACCGTCTTCGTCACGAATCGGTTTAACTTTCGCATATTTGATTGCAGACAGGGAGTCAGCAGCAACGGACAGACCAGCGATACCACACGCCATGGTGCGGATAACGTCACGGTCGTGCAGCGCCATCAGAGCGGCTTCGTAGCTGTACTTGTCGTGCATGTAGTGGATGATGTTCAGTGCAGTGATGTACTGTTTAGCCAGCCAGTCCATGAAGTGATCCATGCGCTCCATCACTTCATCGTAGTTCAGGACGTCGCCTTTGATCGGTTCAGATTTCGGACCAACCTGCATTTTCAGTTTTTCGTCAACGCCGCCGTTGATTGCGTACAGCATGGTTTTCGCCAGGTTTGCACGCGCACCGAAGAACTGCATTTGTTTACCAACGATCATCGGGCTTACGCAGCAAGCGATAGCATAGTCATCGTTGTTGAAGTCCGGACGCATCAGGTCATCGTTCTCATACTGCAGAGAAGAGGTGTCGATGGACACTTTAGCGGCGAATTTCTTGAAGTTCAGCGGCAGTTTTTCAGACCACAGAATGGTCATGTTCGGTTCCGGAGACGGACCCATGGTGTACAGGGTGTTCAGGAAACGGAAGCTGTTTTTGGTAACCAGCGTACGACCGTCGAGACCCATACCACCGATAGATTCGGTTGCCCAGATCGGGTCACCAGAGAACAGTTCATCGTACTCCGGAGTACGCAGGAAGCGAACCATACGCAGTTTCATGACCAGGTGGTCAACCATTTCCTGCGCTTCTTGTTCGGTGATTTTACCAGCTTTCAGGTCACGTTCGATGTACACGTCCAGGAAGGTGGAGGTACGACCGAAGGACATTGCAGCACCGTTCTGAGACTTAACAGCAGCCAGGTAGCCGAAGTAAGTCCACTGGATAGCTTCCTGAGCATTGGTAGCCGGACCAGAGATGTCGTAGCCGTATTTAGCAGCCATTTCTTTCATCTGACCCAGAGCGCGGTGCTGTTCAGCGATTTCTTCGCGCAGACGAATGGTCTGTTCCAGGTTTACGCCGTTTTCCAGATCAGCCTGCAGAGAGGTGAACTGTGCCAGTTTATCTTTCATCAGGTAGTCGATACCGTACAGCGCAACGCGACGGTAGTCACCGATGATACGACCACGGCCATAAGCATCTGGCAGACCGGTCAGAACACCGGATTTACGGCAACGCAGGATGTCCGGAGTGTAAACGTCGAACACGCCCTGGTTGTGAGTTTTACGGTATTCAGTGAAGATTTTTTTGATCATCGGATCCAGTTCGCGGTTGTACGCTTTGCAGGAACCTTCGATCATTTTGATACCACCGAACGGGATAAGAGCACGTTTCAGCGGAGCTTCAGTCTGCAGACCAACGATTTTCTCAAGCTGCTTGTTGATGTAGCCAGCGTCGTGAGAGGTGATGGTGGAAGCAACAGCGGTGTCAAAGTCAACTGGCGCGTGAGTGCGGTTTTCCAGTTTAACGCCTTCCATTACTTTGTCCCACAGGGTAGTGGTCGCTTCAGTAGCGCCAGCCAGGAAGGACTCGTCACCCTCGTACGGAGTGTAGTTTTTCTGAATGAAGTCACGGACGTTTACTTCATTCTGCCAGTCACCTTTGGTAAAACCTTCCCAGGCTGTGGCTAACTTTTCATTAAGCTCGGACATGTAACACCTACCTTCTTAAGTGGATTTTTTATTTACTGCGTACTTCGACAGCCATTAATGGTTGTCGTTTTCACGCAGGTAAATGACCCAGTATGTCAACCCAACCAACAAACCACCGCCGATAATATTGCCGATCGTAACCGGAATCAGGTTATCAGTGATGAAGTTCATCACGGTCAGGTGAGAAAAATTTTCCGGTGCTGAACCGACAGCGGTCCAGAATTCCGGTGTAGCGAAGTCGCGGATTACAATACCCATCGGGATCATAAACATGTTTGCGATACTGTGCTCAAAACCGCTGGCAACAAACATCGCGACCGGCAGCACCATGATAAACGCTTTGTCCATCAGGCTGCGGCCAGAATAGCTCATCCATACCGCCAGGCATACCATCAGGTTAGCCAGGATACCGAGGCAGACGGCCTCAATAAAAGTATGGTGCACTTTGTGGTCGGCGGTTTGTAGGACGTTCAGCCCCCATTGACCATTGGCGGTCATATACTCGCCGGAAAGCCACATTAAAAGTACAAATAACAACGCGCCGACCAGGTTGCCAAAATAGACATTCAGCCAGTTTTTCGCCAACTGGCCCCAGGTGATACGTCCACTCGCCTTGGCAACAACAATCAACACGGTAGAAGTAAAGAGATCGGCACCGCAGACAACACAAAGAATCAGCCCCAGAGAGAAGCAAATGCCGCCAACCAGTTTTGCCATGCCGAAGGGCATTGTGCCTGTGCCAGTGGTTGCTGTGATATAGAAGACGAATGCGATTGAGATGAAAACACCGGCGGTAATCGCCAGATAGAAAGTCTTAAGCGGATGTTTCGTTGCTTTATAGACACCTGCCTCTTCGGCCACTTTGGCCATTGCTGCAGGAAGTAAAAGATCAAAAGGGTTGTCAGCTTTCACACTAACTCTCTCTTTATTAAGTCGGCGACGAGATACTAACAAAGCATTATAGATGAGAAATTGATATAGATCATATCTCGCCTGGCTTATAGGCCCGTAAGTCGCATGGTTTTTATGCAAATACGGAGTAAGTATTTGATTATCCAAATAAAAATAAATTTTAAAAATTAACAAATGAGTTGAATTTTTTCCGCATCCTCCGCTAAAACAGTTAATTAAAAGGGGGGCATCAGGCAAATAAAGTAACAATATCGATCGTATTTATTAAATATAAATTACCGACATTTAACTTTATAATTACAATTATTTTATTAATGCAAATATATGTAAAGCGGGGCATTAAAAAAACGCCCCGTAATATAACTCAGACTAATCATTAAGCCTACATTGCGTAGGCTATTTGATTTTATTTTGTCCAGAATGCCGCTTTGGCGTGTTGCAGTTTTTCGTAAGCTTTCAGCAGTGACTGATGTGCGGCAAACGCATGTAGATCGTTGTCTACCGGTTGCAAGCCATAAAACGCGGCTTCGCCACTCATGGCTGCGCTGGCAGCTTCTACCGCATCAGCACCGTACATGCGAACAAACGCGTTCAGATATTGCAGTGGCTGACGATCTTCTTCCTGAGCAAGCAGCAGTAAGGTTTGCAGGCAGCGATAATAGTTCGCGCGCTCCGGGCTGAACACCGATGAGTTAAACTCCATCGTCCATTCGGTCCAGACCAGAGCCTGTTCCAGGTCGCCACCAGCCAGAGCCAGCATGGCTTTCAGTTCACCGATACGCAGGGTATACCAGCCGTTGTCCGACCCCGTTGCCAGACCCAGCAGCTCACGTACGCGGGTAAAATCGTCAAAACCTTCTTCATCCAGTTGCTCGATGAGGTTCAGGTAATCTTCTTTTTCCCATTCACTGCCTGGCAGCGACAGAATCGTTTCTCGTAAATGGCTGCCCATACTGTTATTCGCCATCCACAAATCTTCTGCCGGATAAATATCGGACATGCCCGGCACGATAATACGGCAAGCGTAGACACCCAGATGCTCATAATCAGCAATATAAACGTCTTTACCTTCCTTATTGAAGATAGCCATTAGCGTGGCGAACTCTTCTTCAGTGGTGCCGGAGAAATTCCAGTCGACAAACGGATAATCGGCATCCTGCTTGAACAGATCCCAGGAGATCAAACCGCTGGAATCAATAAAGTGCGTTTCGAGGTTGGTATGTTCAGCTACTTCTTCATCGTCGAAGGTTGGCGGAGTAAATACATCCAGGTCCTTCAAACTGCGGCCCTGCAGCAGTTCAGTCACGGTACGTTCCAGTGCAACGCCAAAATCAGGATGTGCGCCGAAAGAGGCAAAGCAAGTGCCGTTAGCCGGGTTGAACAGTACCACGCAGATCACCGGATACTGACCGCCAAGCGAACCATCATAAGCAAAGATTGGGAAACCTTCCGCTTCCAGCGTTTCGATGGCTTCAACCACCGCCGGATAACGTGCCAGCACATCAGCCGGGATCTCTGGCAGGCTGATGCTTTCAGCGATGATGCGGTTTTTCACATAGCGTTCAAAAACTTCGGATAATCCCTGGACGCGCGCTTCGTTGCGGGTATTACCAGCGGACATACCGTTGGAAACATACAGGTTACCGATAATATTCATCGGAATATAAACGGTTTGATTGTCGGACTGGCGAGTAAACGGCAGGCCGCAAATACCGCGATCTTCATTACCGGATTGCAGATCAATCAGCATACTGCCGGTCAGTTCATTCTCCGGGTCGTAAAATGCCCTCAGACGGTCATCAAGCAGGCCTTCCGGCACATCGTCGTTTTCGGTCAGTGGGAACCATTTTTCGTTGGGATAATGCACGAACGGGCCGTTGGCGATGGTTTCGCCCAGCCAGAAATCAGCAAAAAAGTAGTTAGTAGAGAGACGCTCGAAATATTCACCGAGGGCAGAAGCCAGCGCCGCCTTTTTGGTTGCGCCTTTACCGTTGGTAAAACATAGCGCGCACTCTTTATCGCGGATGTGTACAGACCAGACGTTAGGCACCGGATTCAGCCAGGAAGCTTCTTCAATTTGAAAACCGAGGTCGGAGAGTTTTTGCTGGAAGCGAGCGATGGAATCTTCCAGAGCGGCATCTTTGCCGGGGATAAATGTTTGTGTCATGAAAATCACTTTAGTCGTACGGAAAGCGCGCAATAATACGGGTTTTATCTCAAAGGCGCTATCACCGCCGCCATGCCGATGAACTGTTGACTATGCTTTTAGTGGATAAACCACGATAAGAGCATAAAAATGAAGGCGTTCGATCTCCACCGTATGGCATTCGATAAAGTGCCTTTTGATTTCCTTGGCGAAGTTGCCCTACGCAGTCTCTATACCTTTGTGTTGGTCTTTCTGTTCCTCAAAATGACCGGAAGACGCGGCGTGCGGCAAATGTCGCTGTTTGAAGTGTTAATCATTTTGACACTAGGGTCGGCGGCTGGGGATGTGGCATTTTATGACGATGTGCCGATGATCCCGGTACTTATTGTCTTTATTACTCTGGCGTTGTTATATCGCCTGGTGATGTGGTCGATGGCGCACAGTGAAAAACTGGAAGATCTGTTGGAGGGTAAGCCGGTTGTCATTATTGAAGATGGTGAGCTGGCCTGGTCGAAACTTAATAACTCCAACATGACGGAATTTGAGTTTTTTATGGAGCTACGGTTGCGTGGTGTGGAACAACTGGGACAGGTTCGTCTGGCTATTCTTGAAACCAACGGGCAAATCAGCGTCTATTTCTTTGAAGATGAAAAGGTGAAACCGGGATTACTTATTTTACCCAGTGATTGTACTCAGCGTTATAAAGTGGTGCCGGAGTCGGCGGACTACGCCTGTATCCGTTGCAGTGAAATCATTCATATGGAAGCAGGTGAAAAACAATTATGTCCCCGCTGTGCAAATCCAGAATGGACGAAGGCAAGTCGGGTAAAACGGGTGACCTGACAGCAAAAACAGCGGCTTTTTGACTAGAATCCGAGATATTCTGTTGTGTGACGCGGACCACATTTTTACCCGCAACAGTTTTACCCATTGCGACGCGCGTCACTGAATGATAAAACCGATAGTCACAGGAATAACGTATTACCCAGGGTCGCAATCGATTACCGTGGGTCAATGACAACGCAACGTGGTGAGGGGAAATGGCTCAAATCTTCAATTTTAGTTCTGGTCCGGCAATGCTACCGGCAGAGGTGCTTAAACAGGCTCAACAGGAACTGCGCGACTGGAACGGTCTTGGTACGTCGGTGATGGAAGTGAGCCACCGCGGCAAAGAATTCATTCAGGTTGCAGAGGAAGCCGAGAAGGATTTTCGCGATCTTCTTAACGTCCCCTCCAACTATAAAGTATTGTTCTGCCATGGTGGCGGTCGGGGTCAGTTTGCGGCTGTACCGCTGAATATTCTCGGTGATAAAACCACTGCAGATTATGTTGATGCCGGCTACTGGGCGGCAAGCGCCATCAAAGAAGCGAAAAAATACTGCACGCCAAATGTGTTTGACGCCAAAGTGACTGTTGATGGTTTGCGCGCGGTTAAGCCAATGCGTGAATGGCAACTCTCTGATAATGCTGCTTATATGCATTATTGCCCGAATGAAACTATCGATGGTATTGCCATCGATGAAACGCCAGACTTTGGTAAAGATGTGGTAGTCGCTGCCGATTTCTCTTCAACGATTCTTTCCCGCCCGATTGATGTCAGCCGCTACGGCGTGATTTACGCTGGCGCGCAGAAAAATATCGGCCCGGCTGGCCTGACGATCGTCATCGTTCGCGAAGACTTACTGGGTAAAGCGAATATCGCATGCCCGTCGATTCTGGATTACTCCATCCTTAACGATAACGATTCCATGTTTAATACGCCGCCGACCTTTGCCTGGTACTTATCTGGCCTGGTCTTCAAATGGCTGAAAGCGAACGGCGGTGTGGCTGCAATGGACAACATCAATCAGCAAAAAGCAGAACTGCTGTATGGCGTAATAGATAACAGCGATTTCTATCGTAATGATGTCGCAAAAGATAACCGTTCGCGGATGAATGTGCCGTTCCAGTTGGCGGACAGTGCGCTTGACAAGTTGTTCCTCGAAGAGTCTTTCGCTGCGGGCCTTCATGCGTTGAAAGGTCACCGTGTGGTCGGCGGAATGCGCGCGTCTATTTATAATGCTATGCCGCTGGAAGGTGTTAAAGCGCTGACAGACTTCATGGTTGAGTTCGAACGCCGTCACGGCTAATACCGAAATTTTGCTTAATCCCCCACAGCCAGACTGTGGGGTTTTTATTTCTGTTGTAGAGAGTTGAGTTCATGGAATCCCTGACGTTACAACCCATCGCCCGTGTTGATGGCACCATTAATCTGCCCGGTTCCAAGAGCGTTTCTAACCGCGCTTTATTGCTGGCGGCATTAGCACACGGCAAAACCGTATTAACCAATCTGCTGGATAGCGACGATGTTCGCCATATGCTGAATGCACTGCAGGCGTTGGGGGTGAGCTATACGCTTTCTGCTGATCGTACGCGTTGCGAAATTATCGGTAACGGCGGTCCATTACACGCAGAAAGTGCGCTGGAGTTATTTCTCGGTAATGCGGGGACAGCGATGCGTCCTCTGGCGGCGGCACTTTGTCTGGGAAGCAATAATATTGTCCTGACCGGTGAACCGCGTATGAAAGAACGCCCGATCGGTCATCTGGTCGATGCGCTGCGCCAGGGCGGGGCAAAAATCGCTTACCTGGAACAAGAAAATTATCCACCGTTGCGTTTACAGGGTGGTTTTACTGGCGGCAATGTCGAAGTTGATGGCTCTGTTTCCAGTCAGTTCCTCACCGCACTATTAATGACCGCACCGCTTGCGCCGGAAGATACGGTTATTCGGATTAAAGGTGATCTGGTTTCTAAACCTTATATCGATATCACGCTCAACCTGATGAAGACGTTTGGTGTTGAGATTGAAAATAAGCAATATCAACAATTTGTAGTAAAAGGCGGTCAATCTTATCAGTCACCGGGCCACTATTTAGTGGAAGGGGATGCATCCTCGGCGTCTTACTTTCTCGCTGCAGCAGCGATTAAAGGCGGTACGGTAAAAGTGACTGGCATTGGACGCAACAGTATGCAGGGTGATATTCGCTTTGCTGACGTACTGGAAAAAATGGGGGCGACCATTAGCTGGGGCGATGATTATATTGCCTGCACGCGTGGTGAACTGAACGCTATCGACATGGATATGAACCATATTCCCGATGCGGCGATGACTATCGCTACGACGGCGCTATTTGCTAAAGGCACTACCACGCTGCGCAATATTTATAACTGGCGTGTTAAAGAGACGGATCGTCTGTTTGCGATGGCGACCGAATTACGTAAGGTCGGCGCAGAAGTGGAAGAGGGATATGATTTCATTCGCATTACGCCGCCAGAAAAACTGAAATTTGCCGGGATCGCCACTTATAACGATCACCGAATGGCAATGTGTTTCTCGCTGGTAGCATTGTCAGATACGCCGGTGACGATTCTTGATCCTAAATGTACGGCTAAAACATTCCCGGATTACTTCGAGCAACTGGAACGTATTAGCCAACCAGCCTGAACGAATATCAGGCAATAAATAGACAGATCTTTCTTTATCAAAACGTCGGTTTATTGTCGGCGTTTTTTTTCGGACATTGTGAGCCATTCGTATTAATGGTAGCGTTAGTTGTCAATGTAAGTTGTTGATACATAATATTTATGTATGATTAATCAACGGATGATTCACATGAAGAATACTAAATTACTGCTGGCGATTGCGACCTCTGCAGCATTACTGACAGGGTGTCAGAATACGCACGGTATTAATACCGATCTGGCTATCAGCTCCGGTTTAAATGCCTATAAAGCCGTAACGTTAAGCGATGCCGATGCAAAAGCGATTGCCAATCAGGGTTGTGTCGAAATGGACAGCGGCAACAAAGTCGCTAGCAAATCCAGCAAGTACGGTAAACGTCTGGCAAAAATCGCCAAAGCATTGGGTAGCAATATTAACGGTACGCCGGTCAACTATAAGGTATATATGACCAGCGACGTTAACGCATGGGCGATGGCAAACGGCTGTGTTCGTGTCTACAGTGGCCTGATGGACATGATGAACGACAATGAAATTGAAGGCGTTCTGGGCCATGAATTGGGGCACGTTGCATTGGGTCACTCGCTGGCTGAAATGAAAGCCTCTTATGCGATTGTTGCCGCACGTGATGCGATTTCCGCAACCAGCGGTGTGGCTTCTCAGCTTTCCCGTTCACAATTAGGCGATATCGCAGAAGGCGCTATCAATGCTAAGTACTCCCGCGATAAAGAGTCCGAAGCAGATGATTTCTCCTTTGATCTGCTGAAGAAACGTGGCATCAACACCCAGGGACTGGTCGGTAGCTTTGAAAAACTGGCCAGCCTGGATGGCGGTCGTACCCAGTCTATGTTTGACTCTCATCCACCATCAACAGAGCGTGCACAACACATCCGTGACCGTATCGCCTCTGGTAAGTAAATCATTGTCATCTTTCGGGCTGGTCTTTCGCCAGCCCGCTATAATTGCGCAATAAATCCCCATCTGAATACAGACAAAACTGGTTTTTGCACACAACGTTAACGATTTGTGGCGCTGGCGCGTATAATGCGCGCGGTTATGTTAACGGTACGCCTGTTTTAAGGAGATAAAGATGACGGCAATTGCCCCGGTTATTACCATTGATGGCCCAAGCGGTGCAGGGAAAGGCACTTTGTGTAAGGCTATGGCGGAAGCGTTGCAATGGCATCTGCTGGACTCGGGTGCAATTTATCGCGTACTGGCACTGGCGGCATTACATCACCATGTTGATGTGGCGTCGGAAGATGCTCTGGTGCCACTGGCATCCCACCTGGATGTACGTTTTGTATCGACCAATGGCAATCTGGAAGTGATCCTCGAAGGGGAAGATGTCAGTGGTGAAATTCGCACCCAGGAAGTGGCGAATGCCGCTTCACAAGTCGCGGCATTTCCCCGTGTTCGCGAAGCATTATTGCGTCGCCAACGCGCATTTCGCGAATTACCTGGCCTGATTGCCGATGGCCGCGATATGGGAACGGTGGTATTCCCTGATGCACCAGTGAAAATTTTCCTTGACGCCTCCTCAGAAGAACGTGCACATCGCCGCATGCTACAGTTGCAGGAGAAGGGCTTTAGTGTTAACTTTGAGCGCCTTTTGGCCGAGATCAAAGAACGCGACGACCGCGATCGTAATCGCGCGGTAGCGCCGTTGGTTCCGGCAGCCGATGCTTTAGTGTTGGATTCCACCACCTTAAGCATTGAGCAAGTGATTGAAAAAGCGTTACACTACGCGCGCCAAAAATTGGCTCTCGCATAAGCGACCGAATTTGCAGTACCCCCGCTGCAATGGAATGACAGCGGGTATGTTAAACAACCCCATCCGGCACGGAGCCAGGTGGACGTTAAATATAAACCTGAAGATTAAACATGACTGAATCTTTTGCTCAACTCTTTGAAGAGTCCTTAAAAGAAATCGAAACCCGCCCGGGTTCTATCGTTCGTGGCGTTGTTGTTGCTATCGACAAAGATGTAGTACTGGTTGACGCTGGTCTGAAATCTGAGTCTGCCATCCCGGCTGAGCAGTTCAAAAACGCCCAGGGCGAGCTGGAAATCCAGGTAGGTGACGAAGTTGACGTTGCTCTGGACGCAGTAGAAGACGGCTTCGGTGAAACTCTGCTGTCCCGTGAGAAAGCTAAACGTCACGAAGCCTGGATCACGCTGGAAAAAGCTTACGAAGATGCTGAAACTGTTACCGGTGTTATCAACGGCAAAGTTAAGGGCGGCTTCACTGTTGAGCTGAACGGTATTCGTGCGTTCCTGCCAGGTTCTCTGGTAGATGTTCGTCCGGTGCGTGACACTCTGCACCTGGAAGGCAAAGAGCTTGAATTCAAAGTAATCAAGCTGGATCAGAAGCGCAACAACGTTGTTGTTTCTCGTCGTGCCGTTATCGAATCCGAAAACAGCGCAGAGCGCGATCAACTGCTGGAAAACCTGCAGGAAGGCATGGAAGTTAAAGGTATCGTTAAGAACCTCACTGACTACGGTGCATTCGTTGATCTGGGCGGCGTTGACGGCCTGCTGCACATCACTGACATGGCCTGGAAACGCGTTAAGCATCCGAGCGAAATCGTCAACGTGGGCGACGAAATCACTGTTAAAGTGCTGAAGTTCGACCGCGAACGTACCCGTGTATCCCTGGGCCTGAAACAACTGGGCGAAGATCCGTGGGTAGCTATCGCTAAACGTTATCCGGAAGGTACTAAACTGACTGGTCGCGTAACCAACCTGACCGACTACGGCTGCTTCGTTGAAATCGAAGAAGGCGTTGAAGGCCTGGTACACGTTTCCGAAATGGATTGGACCAACAAAAACATCCACCCGTCCAAAGTTGTTAACGTTGGCGATGTAGTGGAAGTTATGGTTCTGGATATCGACGAAGAACGTCGTCGTATCTCCCTGGGTCTGAAACAGTGCAAAGCTAACCCGTGGCAGCAGTTCGCGGAAACCCACAACAAGGGTGACCGTGTTGAAGGTAAAATCAAGTCTATCACTGACTTCGGTATCTTCATCGGCCTGGACGGCGGCATCGATGGCCTGGTTCACCTGTCTGACATCTCCTGGAACGTTGCAGGCGAAGAAGCAGTTCGTGAATACAAAAAAGGCGACGAAATCGCTGCAGTTGTTCTGCAGGTTGACGCAGAACGTGAACGTATCTCCCTGGGCGTTAAGCAGCTCGCAGAAGATCCGTTCAACAACTGGGTTGCTCTGAACAAGAAAGGCGCTATCGTAACCGGTAAAGTAACTGCAGTTGACGCTAAAGGCGCAACCGTAGAACTGGCTGACGGCGTTGAAGGTTACCTGCGTGCTTCTGAAGCATCCCGTGACCGCGTTGAAGATGCTACCCTGGTTCTGAGCGTTGGCGACGAAGTTGAAGCTAAATTCACTGGCGTTGATCGTAAAAACCGCGCAATCAGCCTGTCTGTTCGTGCGAAAGACGAAGCTGACGAGAAAGATGCAATCGCAACTGTTAACAAACAGGAAGATGCAAACTTCTCCAACAACGCAATGGCTGAAGCTTTCAAAGCAGCTAAAGGCGAGTAATTCTCTGACTCTTCGGGATTTTTATTCCGAAGTTTGTTGAGTTTACTTGACAGATTGCAGGTTTCGTCCTGTAATCAAGCACTAAGGGCGGCTACGGCCGCCCTTAATCAATGCAGCAACAGCAGCCGCTAAATTTGCCTTTAAGGAACCGGAGGAATCATGACCAAGTCAGAATTGATAGAAAGACTTGCCACCCAGCAATCGCACATTCCCGCCAAGACGGTTGAAGATGCAGTAAAAGAGATGCTGGAGCATATGGCCTCGACTCTTGCGCAGGGCGAGCGTATTGAAATCCGCGGTTTCGGCAGTTTCTCTTTGCACTACCGCGCACCTCGTACCGGACGTAATCCGAAAACTGGCGATAAAGTAGAACTGGAAGGAAAATACGTTCCTCACTTTAAACCAGGTAAAGAACTGCGCGATCGCGCCAATATTTACGGTTGAGTTTTTACACAAACTTGAACGCGAAAAAAGCACCTGTCGGGTGCTTTTTTCATTTCTGTAATCTGAATCTGGAAGATGTCTCGCAGAGTTGTGTACAGTTTTCATCTTCCTGTTAAATTCTTCTGAACGCGCCTCGGGCAAAGCAAAACACCCACCAGACAACTGCCGAACAAAGTTGCACACTTTCCAAAACAGGGAGGGGTGCATGAAAGTAACGACGATCAGCGTATGCGTAATTTGTGGGATTTTTCCACTGCTGGTATTACCGCAACTACCCGGGACGTTAGCCACTGCAGTTCTTACAACTTTCGCCTGCGTACTGGCATTTATTCCTGTTAAAGCTGTTCGTTATTTCACGCTGATATTGCTGTTTTTTCTTTGGGGCGTATTGGCGGCGAAGCAAGTTATGTGGGTAGGAGAAGCCTTAGCTGGTGCGACGCAGGATGCAATCGTCGAGATTACTGCCACTGATGGCATGACCACTCATTACGCTCAAATTACCCACTTACAAGGCCGACGTCTTTTCCCTGCGCCAGGCATCGTGCTGTATGGCGAATATCTGCCGCAAGCAGTTTGTGCCGGACAACAATGGTCAATGAAACTCAACGTTCGTGCGGTTCACGGCCAGCTTAATGATGGCGGCTTTGACAGCCAGCGTTATGCCATTGCCCAGCATCAGCCGCTCACCGGGCGCTTTCTGCAGGCAAGCGTCATTGAAGCGAGTTGTAGTCTGCGAGCGCAATATCTGGCCTCTTTACAAACGTCTCTGCAACCCTATCCGTGGAAAACGGTCATTCTTGGTTTAGGTATGGGTGAACGGTTATCTGTACCCAGAGAAATCAAAAATATTATGCGCAATACCGGTACAGCGCATTTAATGGCGATATCGGGATTACACATTGCTTTTGTGGCATTACTGGCGGCAGGGCTTATTCGCAGTGGGCAAATTTTCCTTCCTGGGCGTTGGATCCATTGGCAGATACCATTAATTGGCGGAATTTGCTGTGCTGCTTTTTATGCATGGTTGACTGGTATGCAACCTCCCGCATTGCGTACCGTAGTGGCGCTTGCAACGTGGGGAATGCTTAAGTTAAGTGGTCGACAATGGAGTGGCTGGGATGTGTGGATATGCTGCCTTGCAGTAATATTGCTGATGGACCCTGTTGCCATTCTCTCGCAAAGCTTGTGGCTCTCTGCCGCCGCGGTGGCGGCGCTTATTTTTTGGTATCAGTGGTTTCCCTGTCCGGTATGGTCGCTGCCACCTGCAGTGCGTGCGATGGTTTCTCTCATCCATCTGCAACTGGGAATAACGCTCCTGTTAATGCCTGTACAAATCGTCATATTTCATGGCATTAGCCTGACCTCGTTTATAGCAAATCTATTTGCCATTCCTTTAGTGACATTTATTACTGTTCCGTTGACGCTTGCCGCGATGATCGTGCATTTAAGCGGACCATTAATTGTGGAGCAAGGATTATGGTTGCTTGCCGACAGGTCTTTGGCTTTACTTTTCTGGGGGTTAAAGAGTTTGCCGGAAGGATGGATCAACATTGCTGAACGTTGGCAATGGCTATCATTTTCTCCCTGGTTATTGTTGATAGTATGGCGACTAAACGTATGGCGAACACTGCCAGTGGTGTGTGTGGCTGGAGGCATTATGATGTGCTGGCCGCTGTGGCAAAAACCACAGCCCGACGAGTGGCAGGTGTATATGCTTGATGTCGGCCAGGGACTGGCAATGGTGATTGCGAGAAATGGCAAAGCGATTCTCTATGATACGGGACTTGCCTGGCCGGAGGGCGACAGCGGGCAACAAATTATCATCCCCTGGCTACGCTGGCATAACCTTGAACCGGAAGGCGTCATTCTTAGCCATGAACATCTGGATCATCGGGGAGGACTGGACTCGATATTACGTACCTGGCCGACGTTATGGGTCAGAAGCCCTTTAAATGGGGAGCATCATCAGCCCTGTGTGCGTGGCGAAGCGTGGCAGTGGCAAGGATTACGTTTTAGTGTGCACTGGCCTTTACAAGGTAGCAACGATAAAGGAAATAACCATTCCTGTGTGGTTAAGGTTGATGACGGAATGTATAGCATTCTTTTAACTGGTGATATTGAAGCACTAGCTGAACAAAAAATGCTAAGTCGTTACTGGCAGCATGTGCAGGCGACATTACTTCAGGTGCCTCATCACGGTAGTAATACCTCATCATCATTGCCATTAATTCAGCGTGTGAATGGAAAAGTGGCACTGGCATCGGCATCGCGCTATAACGCGTGGCGACTACCCTCCAGTAAAGTTAAAAGACGTTATCAACTTCAGGGATATCAATGGGTTGACACCCCTCATCAGGGGCAAATAACCGTCGATTTTTCAGCGCAAGGTTGGCTGGTACGCAGCCTAAGGGAGCAAATTTTACCTCGTTGGTATCATCAGTGGTTTGGCGTGCCAGTGGATAACGGGTAGAATATGCGGCTATTTCAACAAATGCTGGTTTTTTGAATGCATAACGACAAAGATCTCTCTACGTGGCAGACATTCCGCCGACTGTGGCCAACCATTGCGCCTTTTAAAGCGGGTCTGATCGTGGCGGGCATAGCGTTAATCCTCAACGCGGCCAGCGATACCTTCATGTTATCGCTCCTTAAGCCACTTCTTGATGATGGCTTTGGTAAAACAGATCGCTCCGTGCTGATGTGGATGCCGCTGGTGGTTATTGGGCTGATGATTTTACGTGGTATCACCAGTTATATCTCCAGCTACTGTATCTCCTGGGTATCTGGCAAAGTGGTAATGACCATGCGTCGTCGCCTGTTTGGTCATATGATGGGAATGCCGGTTTCATTTTTTGATAAACAGTCAACCGGGACTCTGCTTTCACGTATTACTTACGATTCTGAACAGGTTGCTTCGTCATCTTCCGGCGCACTGATTACTGTTGTACGTGAAGGTGCGTCCATCATTGGTTTGTTCGCCATGATGTTCTATTACAGTTGGCAGTTATCGATCATTTTGATTGTGCTGGCACCCATTGTCTCGATTGCAATTCGTATCGTATCGAAGCGTTTTCGCAGCATCAGTAAAAACATGCAAAACACGATGGGGCAGGTGACCACCAGTGCGGAACAGATGCTGAAAGGCCACAAAGAAGTGCTGATTTTTGGTGGCCAGGAAGTGGAAACGAAGCGTTTTGATAAGGTCAGCAACAAAATGCGTTTGCGAGGGGATGAAGATGGGGACCCAGCGCACCCAAAGCTTCACTGTCTTTCGGGTTAGCGCGCACCGCCTGTTGCAGTTCGGGAATAGCTTTACCCGCCATGCCTGAATCCACCGCGGCTAAACCTTGCGCACGAGCGCGGAAATTAGGATCGGCCAGTTGTTTTTGTTGTTCTGCCAGTTGCGATTGCGCCAGTGCCACACTATCGCCATCGCTAAAGATTGAGAGATATTTTTTCAGCGCCTGCACGCTGGCATCACTGACAGGCATGTCTTTTATCTGTGCGTACCAGATTTTAGCGGCACCATCTCGCCCGGCGTTGGATTTCGCCATCTGTTCCAGCACGGCAAAACCTTCGTCACGGCGATCGCTGCTAAACAGCAATAACGCCAAATTGTTTTGCAACCCCGTATTGCCCGGTGTATCCGCATTGATGCGTTTTAGCTGATTAATCGCTTCGCCACGACGCGCCGGAATTTTCGCCACTGTACTCCAGTACTCGACGGCAATATCACCTTCCGGCGGCGCTCCGTTAAACAGTTTGTTGTAACCTGCCACGGCTTCTTCTGCGTGCCCCGTGGTGGCCTGTAAACGCGCCTGTTGCAGTGCCTGACGACCATCTGCCGTGGAAAGCAACATGATGGTACGCGACGATTTATACGCATTTGAACTCGGCGCTAATTGCGACAGTCGGTCGAGCTGTTTTTGCGCCCCGTCAGTGTCTCCCTGACGTAATAATGAACGAAAACGAGCAGCAACCACATCCGGGTTATTCGGATCGATAAGCTCCAGACGATACAGCGACTGCTGCACCAGGTCTTCACGATGGGTAGCTTCGCCCACCCGAACCTGCTCCAGCAACTGTTGCTGGGCGGTTGGTGCCGCCTCGACCATCGGCATCATGGCCAGACCGAGGGAAAGCGTAAGGATATTTAGTGTGAATTTGCGCATTCCAGGCCCCAGTCAGGTAATAACTCACCCTTTGTCGAGAAGCGAAAACGGTGTTGATCCCAGCCTTGTCCAAACAGGGTCAACACATAGTTGTAATAGGCATCGCTACCAGGAAAGTTATCGGCTACGCGCTGGCGCTGTACAGCCTGCGCATCACGGTTCTGAAGAAACGGCAACATAGCCGCAGAAAAACCGACTGGCCCTTTACCCTGCGCTTTCCCCGTCGCGACATCAACTTTCTCCGGTGGATAACCATTTTTCTCGGTAAATGTTGCCATCGGTTTAAAACGGTTGAGCATCCGCGCTTTTTGCGGATCGCTATCCGGCATCATGCCGACCCACATATAGACGCGAATAGCGTCGTAACTGCTGATCAACGTTTTCTCCGGCTTTAACTGCCAACCTTTGTCTTTCTCATAGCGTACCCAGTCTGGCGAAAAACCTTTCGGTGCAGTTTCCAGCAGTAAGCGCTGATTGGTTTCGCGCAGCGTAGTCCACGGCGCGCCAAAGCGGGTGAAATACTGCGCCAGCGTTGGAGGCAGGTAACTCGGGTTAAAGCGCCAGGTGTTATCCTCAGCAAAGCCCACTTTGCCCGGTAACAGCATGGAACCCAACCCTGGCACCGTCACCACTTCTTCTTGCGCAATGCGTTTTAACAACGCGCTACCGATGTCGGTATAGCGTTGCTCTTTCCACAATCGTCCTGCTTCCAGCAGTGACCAGGCCATCCAGATATCGCCGTCAGAGGCTGAGTTACTGTCCAGCACTTCCCACTTCGTGTTCTCTTTCTTGCCCCATAGCCAGGCGGGCAAATGTTCTTTTAATGACCCTTGGGCGAGATTGTTCTGCGTCCAGTCGAGAAGGTTGTCGAAAGCCGCACGGTCGTTAGCCGCCAGGGCAAAGAACATGCCGTAACTTTGCCCTTCGGAGGTGGTAATTTTGCGCGCATCACTGGGGTCAATGACGCGCCCCTCCTGACTGATGTAATCCTTTTTGAACTGCTCCCAGGCAGGCCAACTGCAGGCAGCCTGAACACTAAAGGCAGCCAGCAGCAGCATCGTCACGATTCCACTACGCAAAACATTCATCATCAATTACTCATTATCCGGGTTAAGACGACGACGGCTGATGATACGCAGCAGACGCCACAGTACCCAGGCCAGCAACACCACGCTGATTGCCGCCAGCACCGCCAGCAGAATCGGGTGATTCGCCAGTGCATACCACAAGCGTTCGAACCACGGCAGATGTCCGACGTAATAGATATCACCGACACGCAAACTGTTTACGCCAGATTCACGGATCACCGCTACCGAGCCAAACATGGTGGCGCGTTTGCCGCTGTCGTTCACCGCATCGTTAAGCATTTCATAACCGCGAGGGCTGTCCGCCAGCAGCGCAATCACACTGCGCTGGTCGTTATACGGTGACTGGAAGCCAATCACCGCCGCCATCGCGCCGGAAGACGTCAGCGTTGACTGGGTTTCTGCCGCGCGGTCGTTTTCGTCCGGCACAATCCCCGGGAATGGCGTCTGACGCATCGGCGTTTTCACCCAGCTTTCTGTGGCCTGTACCAACATATCGATCTGCTTATCGTCTTTCAGTTTTTCAGGGATACCGCCGATGATCATGATATCGGCGTCTTTCCCCTGAATGGCGCTGCCGTCATCGGTCACCGTCAGGTTAATCGCCGGGAAGCCCGTCTGTGCGCCAATAAAGCCAACGGTATTGAGCAGCGTTTCCATCTGCGCTTCATTTGGCGTTTTTGGCATCACGGTGATGGTTTGCGACAGATCCGCCATCCGGCTGAACGGGAAGCCCGCGTTAGCAAACGCGCGCAAATCCGGCATCGGTATAAAGTGGTAATACTTCGAGAAGTCGATGGTGGAGTCATCGCCAATCACCACGTGATTCTGCACCGGCTGGAAGGTAATACAGTTATTCACCGAACCGCCCGGCATCGGGTTCATGTATTCAAAGTCAAAGCGTAACTGGTTGGTGGCTCCCAGTTTCAGCGCCGGAATCGAGACATCGGTTTTACCATCCAACAAGCCTTGTAACACAGGTATACGCAGCAGCAGGCGATTTGCCTCCTGTTTGCTACTCAGATTGAAGGATTGCAGGAACTGGTTGTTCAGGCTGATATCCATCCGTGAACTGTCTTTCACCGGCGGCGTGGTGTAGCGATAGTTGATATCCATATCGATACCGGTACTACGCATCAGATAGAGATCCGGCGGCAGGTTTAGCGAGACGTTAATCGCCGCCGGTTCCAGGCCGCTGGACTGTAACTGTTCTTCATAGGTTTTCAACTCGCCAAAGGTGACCGGACGATCGGTACGCACCCAGTTCGGCGCATCGTACGGCTTACGTGGCAGCAGCGGTTTGACTTCTTTCACTTCTACGCTGTCGCCGCGGAACAGAATATTGCCCTGGGCGATACCTTTCGCTGCCTGCAACAGGTCTTTGTCGTCACGACCAAAAACCACCAACAGCTTGACGTAAGGATTTTCCGGATGGTTGATCATCTCAATCACCGGGGCTTTTACTGCCGGATGATCGCGCAGGAAGTCCGGGCGTTTGTCGTTAGTGGCAAAAACAATGGCATTGCGATCAGGAAGTTGATTATAGAGTACCGGGAAGTTCTGCCCACGCCAGCCGGAACGGGAACCAAACCACGAGGCAACAATGGCGGAAGCCTGTTGCAGCCCCACATCCGGCGCACCGGCAAAGACCATCGGGAGCGTATTAGTACGGTTATCGCGTGGGTCGAAGAACGGTATCGGGAAGTGCGACAGGTCATTTTTCACATTCAGTGATTGATACGTCAGATCCAGCCCACTACTGCGTCCGACATCCAGCCAAAGTGTGGTGCTGGCCGGGTTTTCGCACACGTCCTGATAATGACCGACAAACTCCAGCCGCACGCGGTTGAAGTCGGTAATAAACAGCGGATTAATCGGCATTTGCGCCAGTGTCTTTTTACCCAACTGTTCTTTGGTCACTGGCAGCACACCCATCAGTTCATCATTCAGATAAACCTTTAACTGCGACTGGACAGGCAGCAATGACGGCGACGGCGTATATTCAAGGTTAAGCATCGCCTTCGTTACCACTTCGTCGCTGCGCATACCAAACTCAATACTGCCGTTCGGGTTGATGCCACGCAGCACCATGCTGCCCGGCGGCGGCGCGATTTGCGCAAAAGTCAGCTTCACATCCCGTGAAGGGCCGTTCTGCGCGACGACTGGCGCATCCGCTCCCTGCACGCCCGGCATCACCTGCCCCACCTGCGGGCTCTGCTCCGCCTGAGTAGGTACGGCTGGCTCAGCATTGATCAGTGGTTGCGTTGCAGGCGTCGCATGCGTCATGTAAGAAGGGAATGCACTCATCCCCATTGCCACTGCACAAATCCAGAATAGTTTTCTTTTCATCGCGTTATCATCATTGTTGAGCCAAAACCTGATCCGATGGTTGTACCGTTTCGCTCCGCTCCGGGCGGCGCGGAATGAACGAAACAACCCAGGAAACCAGAGAAGTCAGCGCGCGGAAAATGCCCTTCACTGAAGAAGGCGCAAACTCCGCCAGATGGCGGTAGCCACGGAAGCCGAGCTTCAGAATATCCAGCAGACTTTCCAGCGGCTTATCTTCCGGGTAGCTGTCCTGCCAGAGCGCCCATGTATCCGCACGGGCAAACGTACACTGCACAAAATCGATATGTTGCTGGGTAGTAAGCGGCATCAATTGCAGCCCAACTTCGTTACCCATCACGCGCGCCACCTGAGTCGGGAAGACATATTCCTGCTGACCGCGTTTGAGCAGTAAGTTCACCTTCTGTCCTTCCAGAATCTGCGCCTGACCGTTGATCTTGATCCCCAGACCGCCGTCAGAGAAGTCCTGAACAGTGCAGGAGAAAAGGTGGCCGTCTTCGCGGGCAATGGCCGCTGGCATCGTCATTTCTACACGATGCGAACGCCGTACCTGTTTACTTTCAACCGATACCGCTACCGCGCCGCCGAGAATAATCAGGTTGTAGAACACCCACACCATACTGACAACCACGGTGAGCATTTCAGTTGGCGGGCCGTAGAAGTAACGCCAGATGCCAACAGCGACACCAAACAGGTTGAGCAGGACGAGGAAGATGTACGGTCGCGAGATCACCCAATCGACATATTCTTCCTCCACCAGGCCGCCTTTGGCGGTGACGTTAAATTTGCCTTTATGCGGGTTAATTAACGCCACCAGCGTCGGCGGCGCGATATACCACGCCAGCACTGTTTCGTAGATTTCACTCCAGAACGAGTGCCGATATTTACCCTGAATCTTCGAGTTGGTCAGGCTGGCATGGATCATGTGCGGCAGCACAAACAACGCGATCATCAACGCGGGTGCGTAGATGATGTAAGCATGAAGCAGCAGGAACGCCAGCGGCGCGGTCAGGAAGATCAGCCGTGGAATGCCCGACAAGAAGTGGAACATGGCGTTGACGTAACACAGCCGTTGCGCGAACTTCAACCCTTTACCGGTAAGCGGGTTATCAAGACGGAAGATTTGCACCATCCCACGCGCCCAGCGAATACGCTGACCGATATGTGCCGACAGGCTTTCGGTCGCCAACCCCGCCGCTTGCGGAATACGCATATACGCAGAGGTGTAGCCACGACGGTGCAAACGCAGAGATGTATGCGCATCTTCAGTCACGGTTTCGACAGCAATGCCGCCGATCTCATCTAACGGCTTACGGCGAATCACCGCACAAGAACCGCAGAAGAAGGTGGCATCCCACATATCGTTACCGTCCTGCACCAGACCGTAGAACAGCGTGCCTTCATTCGGCGTTTTACGAAAACGCCCCAGGTTGCGTTCAAATGGGTCTGGTGAGAAGAAATGGTGCGGTGTCTGCATCATCGCCAACTGCTTCTCTTTCAGGAACCAGCCCATCGTCATTTGCAGGAACGAGCGCGTCGGTACGTGGTCGCAGTCAAAAATCGACACGAACTCGCCTTTGGCATATTTCAGTGCGTTGTTGATATTTCCGGCTTTAGCGTGTTCATGAGTTGTTCGGGCGATATATTTCACCCCAACATTTTGTGCAAACTGACGAAACTCTTCCCTGCCGCCATCGTCGAGGATCCAGATATTGAGTTTATCTTTCGGCCAGTCGATACCCAGCGAGGCGTAAATCGTATTTTTCACCACGCTAAGATCTTCGTTGTATGTCGGCACAAAAATATCCACCGATGGCCATTGCGACATATCTTTTGGCAGCGGTACTGGCTGACGGTTCAGCGGCCATACCACCTGGAAGTAGCCAAGCACCAGCACAATCCACGCGTAAGTTTCCGCGAACAGCAGAATTAAGCCACACACCAGGCTAACCGGATCGTCCCAGTTCAGCGTGGAAGTGTAGCGCCACCAGATATAACGGCACGAAACGGTGAGCGACAGCACAATCAGCATCAGTGCAGAGAAGCGTCCCGGTAAACGCCGCACCATTAGCGCTACCCCCCACAGCAACATCAGGAAGATAAACTGTGACAGTGGGTTAAACGGCTGGGTGACGCAAATCAGCGCCAGAATCAGCGAGAACGTCACGATGATGCCAAGAATAAAGCGCCGTGCTCCGGCGCTTATATGGCCCAGCTCTTTTTTCTCATCAAGATGTTGCGTGTTATGACTGAAGCGAGCCGGAAGCTCATCCATCCATTGATGATAACGACCACGAATATTCTGCAAGCGTGAAAACGAACGCCAGCGCGGTTTCGCCGTTTCTCTGCGTGAAGCACTGATTAACAACCAGCAGGTCTGGATTACATAGCGGACCGGATCCAGCGGACGCGGGCGCGCGGCGTTGATATGCGGATAAAGGTTTTTATGTTCTGCTCGAATACGCTGCCAGCGCGGATGTTCCAGCGGAATAAATACCCAGGCGAGAATCAGCCAAAAACAGCCGAGCGTCGCGCTAAAAGGCGACGCGCCGTGACGACGATATTCCCGATAACGCCCGATAAGACGTGCGTTGACCGGCGGGATAAGCAACCACCGGGTCAGAATACTCATGATTCGCTCCCGGCTGACGCTTTCAGCCCGGAATAGTTCAACAGACACCAGTTCGCCAGCGTTAGAATCTCTTCTGCCGCCAACGCATCGCTACGGTATTCGCCCAACGGTTGTTTTGCCGCCAGACATTCAGCCATCGCTTCATCACGATGGATCAACATCGGCAACAAGCGCCGCTGGCTTTGCAACCATAGTTGGTAAATATCATCCTGAACCTGGCTACCTACGCGAAAATCATTAATTAAAATATGCGCGCCAGCAGGTAGTACCTGCTGATGCAGCCGAATATGACAGTTGGCATCCACTTTAACGATTGCCAGGGTGTGATCGCACAGACTCAGCAACTGATGCGTTATCTGCGAGGCGTCGCGTGGTAAATCGATCAAAATCCATTGATAACGCCCGCTAGCTTTCAGTTGCTGAATACCGGTGCAAATCTCGCCCAATCGCGTTTGCCAGTGTTGGGGATTTTCATGTTCTTCGAGAGTCAGTTGACCAAAGGGCAGCAGATCGAGCTGCGAGGTATAACGTAGCCCGGCATCACGCCAGTCCTGACCATCCAGCATGGCTCTTGCCCAGCCCTGACGGTGAGAAAAATCAACGTTAAATGACAGGCGCAGCAAATTGTCCGGGCAGGCATCGACCACCAGGACATTTTCTCCTAACATTTGCAATGACCAGCCTAACGCGGCAGTGATGGTTGTAGTACCCACGCCACCCCGCACCCCCTGCAATCCCAGTACGGCCATTTACCACTCCCCTACTTCTGCTGCGCAAACTCAGCCAACAGCGGCCAGCGTTTTAATGCTGCAGCCAACTGTTCGCGTTGAGAAATATCGGCATAATCAATATCAGGCAGTGAAAAAGCCTGTTTTAGCGCCAAAATATCATTCTGGAAGATATAGCCTATCGCGGGATCAGGCAGAATATCGGGTTCATTGTTATTCATTATGGATGATCCCTATGAAATAAACATATTACACAGTAAGACACTTTCACCGCTTTATTGCTAACGGTGGCACAGAAGTTCGCTCATTTTTTGGCTTTCCGTTACGCAACAGAAAAACTAAAAAACGAAAAGGCTGATATCACAAGGCTTCTGACCTGCTAAATTGATTCACATGCTAAATCTGATAAGTTTTAATTTCAATGGTAGGTTTATTTCTTAGCTTTCGCTAGTAAACTGATAATCAGACAAAATGGCGACTTGAGGGACACTGTGGACCCTGTATTCTCTATCGGTATCTCATCCTTATGGGATGAGCTGCGACATATGCCAGCAGGCGGCACCTGGTGGTTTAACGTCGATCGCTATGAAGATGCTATCAGTCTGGTGAATCAAACCATTGCATCTCAGGCCGAAACCGCGAAAGTCGCGGTCATTAGCATGGACAACGATCCTGACAAATACTTCAAATTAGATGATTCTCAAGGACCAGAAAAAATAAAATTATTTTCGATGCTAAATCATGAAAAGGGCCTATACTATTTGCCACGTGATTTACAGTGTTCTATTGATCCTCAAAATTACCTTTTCATTCTTGTTTGCGCAAATAACGCATGGCAAAACATTCCTGCCGAGCGGCTTCGCTTATGGCTGGAGAAAATGAACAAGTGGAGTAGATTAAACCATTGTTCACTGCTGGTAATTAATCCTGGAAATAATAACGATAAACAATTTTCATTGTTGTTGGAGGAGTACCGTTCGCTTTTTGGACTCGCCAGTTTACGTTTTCAGGGTGATCAGCATCTGCTGGATATCGCCTTTTGGTGTAACGAAAAAGGCGTCAGCGCCCGTCAGCAACTGACCGTCCAGCATCAAAATGGCATCTGGGCGTTAGTTCAGCGTGAAGAGGCAGAGATCCAACCACGCAGCGATGAAAAACGTATTCTCAGTAATATTGCTGTACTGGAAGGCGCGCCACCGCTATCGGAACACTGGAAGCTATTCGACAATAACGAAGCCTTGTTCAATGAAGCCCGTACCGCTCAGGCAGCAACGGTCGTTTTCTCTTTACAGCAAAATGGACAAATTGAACCTCTGGCCCGCAGTATTCATACTCTGCGCCGCCAGCGTGGCAGCGCATTGAAAATCCTCGTGCGGGAAAATATCGCCAGCCTGCGCGCCACCGACGAGCGTTTATTGTTGGCCTGCGGCGCAAATATGGTTATTCCATGGAACGCTCCACTCTCTCGCTGTCTGACGATGATTGAAAGCGTGCAGGGGCAGAAGTTCAGTCGCTATGTACCGGAAGATATCACCACACTGCTGTCGATGACTCAGCCGATTAAACTGCGGGGGTTTCAGAAGTGGGATGTGTTCTGTGATGCGGTTAATAACATGATGAATAACACCTTGTTACCTGCTCACGGTAAAGGCGTTCTGGTGGCTCTGCGCCCGGTGCCTGGCATCCGTGTCGAGCAAGCACTGACGCTGTGCCGCCCTAATCGTACCGGAGATATTATGACGATTGGTGGCAATCGACTGGTGCTGTTTCTCTCTTTCTGCCGGATTAATGATCTGGATACCGCGTTGAACCATATTTTCCCACTGCCTACTGGCGATATTTTCTCCAACCGCATGGTCTGGTTTGAAGATGACCAAATCAGCGCCGAGCTGGTGCAAATGCGCCTGTTAGCGCCGGAACAATGGGGTATGCCGCTGCCTTTAACGCAAGGCTCCACGCCAGTCATTAATGCCGAACACGATGGTCGCAACTGGCGACGCATACCTGAACCACTGAGATTGCTGGATGATGCTGTGGAGCGTTCATCATGATGACCATCAGCGATATCATTGAAATTATTATCGTTTGTGCACTGATATTTTTCCCGCTGGGCTATCTGGCTCGACATTCTCTGCGGCGTATTCGTGACACTTTGCGTTTGTTATTCGCTAAACCTCGTTATGTAAAACCGGCCGGTACATTACGCCGTGCGGAAAAAGCCAGGGCAACCAAAAAATGACTCAATTTACCCAAAACACTGCTATGCCTTCTTCCCTCTGGCAATACTGGCGCGGCCTTTCTGGCTGGAACTTCTATTTTCTGGTTAAGTTCGGCCTGCTGTGGGCGGGCTATCTTAACTTCCATCCGCTACTAAACCTGGTATTTGCCGCGTTCCTGCTGATGCCGATTCCACGCTACAGCCTGCACCGTCTACGTCACTGGATAGCCCTACCAATCGGTTTTGCATTGTTCTGGCACGACACCTGGTTGCCTGGCCCGGAAAGCATCATGAGTCAGGGTTCGCAGGTCGCCGGTTTCAGTACCGATTATTTAATCGACCTCGTCACTCGCTTTATTAACTGGCAGATGATCGGAGCCATTTTTGTATTGTTAGTGGCCTGGTTATTCCTGTCGCAATGGATTCGCGTCACCATTTTTGTCGTCGCCATTCTGGTGTGGTTGAACGTACTTACCCTGGCGGGTCCAAGTTTCTCCCTCTGGCCAGCCGGTCAACCGACCACGACGGTGACAACGACAGGTGGCAACGCAGCAGCAACTGTCGCTGCCGCAGGCGGTACGCCGGTGGTTGGTGATATGCCTGCGCAAACCGCGCCGCCGACAACCGCAAACCTTAATGCCTGGCTGAGTAATTTCTATAACGCCGAAGCGAAACGTAAGTCAACCTTCCCATCTGCTCTTCCGGCTGATGCACAGCCATTTGAATTGCTGGTCATCAACATCTGCTCACTCTCCTGGTCGGACATTGAAGCTGCCGGGTTAATGTCGCATCCGTTATGGTCGCATTTTGATATTGAGTTCAAGAACTTCAACTCCGCCACCTCATACAGCGGTCCGGCGGCAATTCGTCTGCTGCGCGCCAGTTGTGGGCAGACTTCGCACACCAATCTGTATCAACCAGCCAATAATGACTGCTATCTGTTCGATAACTTGTCAAAACTGGGCTTCACCCAGCACTTGATGATGGGGCATAACGGCCAGTTCGGCGGCTTCCTGAAAGAAGTGCGCGAAAATGGCGGTATGCAGACAGAATTGATGGATCAAACAAACCTGCCGGTTATTTTACTGGGCTTTGATGGTTCGCCAGTTTATGACGATACCGCCGTGCTTAACCGCTGGCTGGACGTAACCGAAAAAGATAAAAACACCCGCAGTGCCACGTTCTACAACACGCTTCCACTGCATGATGGCAACCATTATCCGGGCGTCAGTAAAACAGCAGACTACAAAGCGCGGGCGCAGAAGTTCTTTGATGAACTGGACGCCTTCTTTACCGAGCTGGAGAAATCGGACCGTAAAGTGATGGTCGTCGTCGTACCAGAGCACGGCGGCGCGCTGAAAGGTGACAGAATGCAGGTATCAGGTCTGCGTGATATCCCTAGCCCATCAATCACTGATGTCCCCGTTGGCGTAAAATTCTTCGGCATGAAGGCACCGCATCAAGGCGCACCGATTGTTATCGACCAACCCAGCAGCTTCCTGGCAATTTCTGACCTGGTGGTTCGTGTTCTCGACGGTAAAATTTTCACCGAAGACAATGTTGACTGGAAAAAACTCACCAGCGGATTGCCACAAACAGCGCCGGTATCTGAGAATTCAAACGCGGTGGTGATTCAATACCAGAACAAACCTTACGTTCGGTTGAATGGTGGTGATTGGGTGCCATACCCGCAGTAAACTCGAAAAAGGCCGCAGAGTTTTATCCCTGCGGCCTGGTCCGGGCGCAAATTGCCATTACGGCAGCCGACGCCCGCATGGCATGTTACTTCCGCTTATTCAGCCAGCTCACGATCAGGCTGGCGAGAATGCCAGCAATGACCGGAGCCGCTAAATCGTGCCAGAAGGCCATGCCTAACTGCGCGAGCGTCATATAGCCGCCTGTGTTGTAATGACAACGTTTCGCGGCTATTCTTGAATGGGCTAGAGTCCAGATATGTCATTCAGCGAGGAGCTAATGCCAATGGTGCATGGATACGCTGGTCAGATGGTGCAATAGAAGTATTTGGAACCGGTGGATCTAATGATAATGGACTGGCTAAAGTTGTTTACCCAATTGCACTGCCTAAACTTTCACGTTTTATCAGTATCGCGGAAAGAATAAGAACGGATTACGAGAGCACACCTAATAATGTTCACGTTTCAATGATCGTGGATGATCAGGTAACAAATACCGGCTTTTATGCCCGCTGCCAGATGTACGACGGCAGACCATCATCAAATGCTTTTTCCTGGAGGGTTTATTGTGCGCCTGTTTAATCCAGTTACTTTGACTGAAGTAATCCCCGGTCTTCATGACGTGACCGGGGCTATTGAATTACCGGAGGACAACTGGTTTTTTACTATGACAGAAATTCCTCAGGGCATGGAGCTAACAATTAATGAGAAAGGCGAACCAATACTAATTGAGGTTAATCAGTCTCAGGGAATACAGGCCAAATAATATCAGGCGCGGTGCTGGTATCTGTTGCCGTCACTGCGTCAATGTAATTCAGCACCGTGTTAAGTCGGTTGGTTTCTGCCTGCGTCAGACTCCGTCCGGCCTGTAATTTCAGTTGAATCAGATTGATGGAAGCCATTGCAGTATCCATCAGCGACTGGCGCTGTGCTTCTGCTGCATCTACTGCGGCGCTATGCTGTGCCTCGGTATCCGTCACCCATTTCTCACCATTCCATTTATCGTATGGCGTTAACGGGGCGATAGTGGTTGTATTATCAGGGTAATCCCCCGGAGCTGTGATTTCTTTTGATTCTCCCGTTTCGGTGTTATAGACAACTTCACCGCGATGGTCTGGCACATATTCCCATGAGTTAAAATCTGCCGAACGGCAGATTGCATAACCAGCCTTATGTGTGCCAGGAGCATCTAAACAGGAATATGCGGGGATACCGACACCCACAGCAAGATATTCAATTGATGCAGAAATATACTCCCGTGTCTCACTGTCATAGTTATAAACGGTAATCTCTCCTGCCTTTGTGGCAATAAATTTATTATTTAAGATGGCGTTATACATCATGCAGCCCTCACAATGTAATTAAATGAAATATTACGTGGGCGTGTCTCTGCTGCACCGACAATACTGGTACTCAACCCCGTTGCCGTTCGTTTGTTATTTTTATTTCCTTCAATCAAACAGTTGTAATCATCATTACCAATTAACGAATTGGTGGCATCAATACTGTCCGGGGACAAGGCATTAGTTGTGGAACTTAAAGTCAGCATCTCGTCTGAACTTGGAAGATTTTTTAATGGTGTTTCATTGCGTGAAATACCCGCATAAAAAAAGGACTCATGCCTGTGAGCTTCAAAAGAGTCATCCTGAAGACTTAGCAAGGCTCGCCCCGCATCCACTCCACGTCCATCATCCCAGCCACGAATAAATTCACCGCGTAAATCAGGCAATTTATTGGTCGGGTAAGCCTTTGCCAGTTCCGGGTATTCTTCAGCAGAAAAAGCCGCACCATTGCATTTCAGCCAGCCTGTTGGCGGAGTGGCTGAAGGCCACGGAACAGGCACCCCAACCGGTAATGCAGAGCCTTCTCCCAAACCAACGTTTAAGAAAATGCAGCGATTACGACTAACTGGCATCATCCCCGATTTTTATTCAAGGAGATGATCATGCTTATTGGTTATGTACGCGTGTCAACAAATGACCAGAACACCGATTTGCAACGTAATGCACTGAATTGCGCGGGATGTGAGCGGATTTTTGAGGACAAAATCAGTGGCACTAAGTCCGACAGACCGGGGCTTAAAAAACTGCTTAGGACACTATCGGCAGGAGACACTCTGGTTGTCTGGAAGCTGGACAGGTTGGGGCGCAGTATGCGGCATCTTGTTACGCTGATAGAAGAGTTGCGCCAGCGTGGTGTGAATTTCCGAAGCCTGACTGACAGTATTGATACCAGCACCCCAATGGGCCGTTTCTTTTTTCATGTCATGGGTGCCCTGGCTGAAATGGAACGCGAACTGATAGTTGAACGTACCAGGGCGGGGATTGCTGCAGCTCGCGACAAAGGCAGAGTAGGTGGACGCCGTCCTAAGTTGACCAGCGAACAGTGGGCACAGATTGGGCGTTTACTCGAGGCCGGAGAATCAAGACAGCGTATTGCACTGATTTTTGATGTGGGCGTTTCTACCATTTATCGAAAATTTCCGGCAAATAAGAGCAATGAATCTCCCTGAATCAGCTTTATTTTGATTATCCCTGAAAGCAGATAAATACCGTCATTTTGTGTGAATAACGGTACAACTGCGCTTAGCTGTTTGTCAGGCACAATCACTTCAACATAGGGCGAAGCCTAATCCAATCAGGAGGTTCGCCACTATGGCTCAGGATTACCACCACGGGGTGCGCGTTGTTGAAGTCAACGAAGGCACCCGATCCATTACCACGGTGAGCACCGCCATCGTGGGTATGGTCTGCACGGGCGATGATGCCGATGCAAAAATGTTTCCTCTTAATAAACCCGTGCTGATCACTGATGTGCTGACTGCCAGCGGTAAAGCGGGTGAGTCCGGCACACTGGCCCGTTCGCTGGACGCCATTGCTGACCAGGCAAAACCCGTGACCGTTGTTGTGCGTGTACCGCAGGGTGAAACGGAAGAAGAAACCACGACCAATATCATCGGAGCAGTGACCGCTGAAGGTAAAAAAACAAGGCATGAAAGCCCTGTTATCTGCCCAGTCACTGCTCGGCGTTAAACCGCGCATTCTCGGCGTGCCAGGCCACGACACCAAGGCGGTAGCTACTGAGTTGCTGAGCGTGGCGCAAAGCCTGCGTGGGTTTGCTTACCTGT
The DNA here is from genome assembly GCF_000208565.1 of Escherichia sp. TW09308. Taxonomy (NCBI): domain Bacteria; kingdom Pseudomonadati; phylum Pseudomonadota; class Gammaproteobacteria; order Enterobacterales; family Enterobacteriaceae; genus Escherichia; species Escherichia sp. TW09308. The sequence continues at coordinate 1,838,368 of NZ_AEME01000001.1, forward strand.
CAGCGTATGGCTGCAAGACAGTGCAGGAGGCGATCGCTTACCGTGAAAACTTCAGCCAGCGCGAAGGAATGCTGATCTGGCCCGACTTTACTGGCTGGGACACGGTGCTGAATGCCGAAGCAACGGCATATGCCACCGCCCGTGCGCTTGGTCTGCGTGCCAAAATTGATGAGCAGACTGGGTGGCACAAAAGCCTGTCCAACGTGGGCGTGAACGGTGTCACCGGAATTTCTGCAGATGTGTTCTGGGATCTGCAGGACCCGGCAACCGATGCAGGTCTGCTGAACCAGAACGACGTCACCACGCTTGTGCGTAAAGACGGTTTCCGCTTCTGGGGTTCCCGCTGCCTGAGTGATGACCCGCTCTTTGCCTTCGAAAACTACACCCGCACGGCGCAGGTGCTGACGGACACAATGGCAGAAGCGCACATGTGGGCAGTGGACAAACCGCTGAACCCGTCGCTGGCGCGCGACATTATCGAGGGCATCCGCGCCAAAATGCGCAGCCTGGTCAGTCAGGGGTATCTCATTGGTGGTGATTGCTGGCTGGACGAGTCGGTGAACGACAAAGACACGCTGAAAGCCGGAAAACTCACCATCGACTACGACTACACGCCAGTGCCGCCACTTGAAAACCTGATGTTGCGTCAGCGCATCACCGATCAGTACCTGGTGAATTTCGCCACCCAGGTCAGCGCGTAAGGGGACAACATGGCTTTACCACGCAAATTAAAACACCTGAACCTGTTTAACGACGGGAACAACTGGCAGGGGATCGTTGAGTCGCTGACGCTGCCGAAATTCACCCGCAAATATGAGAAGTATCGCGGCGGCGGAATGCCGGGGGCAGTGGATGTGGATCTGGGGCTTGATGACAGTGCGCTGGACACAGAATTTTCCATTGGTGGTACTGAACTGCTGCTGTTTAAGCAGATGGGCAAAGCCACGGTGGATGGCATCCAGTTGCGCTTTACCGGCTCTATCCAGCGTGACGATACCGGGGAAGTGCAGGCCGTGGAGCTTGTGGTGCGTGGACGTCACAAAGAAGTGGATTCCGGTGAGTGGAAGACGGGCGAAAGCAACACCACCAAAGTGACCAGTACCAACAGCTACGCGAAGCTGACCATCAATGGTGAGGTGCTCTATGAAGTGGACCTTATCAACATGGTGGAAATTGTGGACGGTGTGGACCTGATGGAAGCGCACCGCAACGCCCTCGGCCTCTGATGTATCTGAACGGCGCGGAATGCCGCGCCAGAACCTAATTTACAGGACAACAAAATGAGCGATAAGCAGACTGAAAAGACCATTCAACTGGATACCCCTATCAAGCGCGGTAAAACAGAAATTACCGAAATTGTGCTGCGTAAACCGCAGTCCGGTGCGCTGCGCGGTACACGCCTGCAGGCCATTATGGATATGGATGTGAACGCGATGATGACCGTGATCCCCCGCATCTCCAGTCCGGCACTGACTGCACAGGAAATTGCAGAGATGGACCCGGCAGATCTCACTGCCATGTCGGTTGAGGTTGTCACTTTTTTGTTGAAGAAGTCGGTGCTTACCGGTTTACCGACAGCCTGACGGTTGACGATCTGGTGGCTGATATCGCCACCATCTTTCACTGGCCGCCATCCGTTACTGACGTTATGCCGCTGACCGAAGTGCTGGAATGGCGGTATAAAGCGATTCAGAGAAGCGGGGCCAACGATGAGTGATAATAACCTGCGCCTGCAGGTCATTCTTAATGCGGTTGACAAACTCACCCGCCCATTCCGTGCTGCACAGGCCAGTTCGAAAGAGCTGGCTGGCGCAATTCAGAATACCCGAAACAGCCTCAAAGAATTGAATAAGCAGGCTGGCAGAATTGATGAATTTCGCAAGACGCGCTCGCAACTAGCCATAACAGCCAACAACCTGAACGCAGCCCGCGAAGAGGCGGCAAAACTCGCCACACAATTTGCTGCCACTAACAGGCCAACCGCCGCGCAGGCAAAGTTATTCAGTCAGGCCAAAACACGAGTACAGGAACTTCAGCAGACCTATAACGGCTTGTTGGGGGCGGTCCAGAGACAACGTCAGGCACTTAAAGAATCAGGGATTGATACCAGACAACTCAGTAGTGCCCAGCGAGAACTTAAGAAAAATGCTGAAGAAACAAGGCAGGCACTGGAGGGCCAGCAAAAAGCACTTAAACGTCTGGGTGAGCAACAGGCACGGATGAACGCTGCCAGAGAACAATACTCAAGACGGCTTGAAGTGCGCGATCGCATCGCAGGAGCCGGAGCCACTACCACGGCTGCAGGGCTGGCAATGGGTGCGCCAGTGATGGCGGCAGTAAAAAGCTATACCAGCATGGAAGATGCCATGAAAGGTGTGGCAAAGCAGGTCAATGGTCTGCGTGACGATAATGGCAACCGCACTGCACGTTTTTATGAAATGCAGGATGCCATCAAGGCTGCCAGCGAACAGTTGCCGATGGAAAACGGTGCGGTGGACTTCGCTGCACTGGTTGAAGGTGGTGCGCGCATGAACGTCGCAAACCCTGACGACAGCTGGGAAGACCAGAAACGTGACCTGCTGGCCTTCGCCAGTACGGCAGCAAAGGCGGCAACAGCCTTTGAGCTGCCAGCGGATGAACTGTCAGAAAGTCTGGGGAAAATCGCCCAGCTCTACAAAATACCTACCCGCAATATTGAACAGCTCGGCGATGCGCTGAACTATCTGGATGATAACGCCATGTCGAAAGGGGCGGACATCATTGATGTGATGCAACGTCTGGGCGGTGTGGCTGACCGTCTGGATTATCGTAAAGCGGCGGCACTGGGTTCCACCTTTCTGACACTGGGTGCTGCGCCGGAGGTTGCAGCCAGTGCAGCAAACGCGATGGTGCGTGAATTGTCCATTGCCACCATGCAAAGCAAGAGTTTCTTTGAAGGGATGAATCTGCTGAAACTCAATCCTGAAGTGATTGAAAAGCAGATGACGAAGGATGCGATGGGAACTATCCAGCGTGTGCTGGAGAAGGTGAACGCACTGCCGCAGGACAATCGTCTGTCTGCCATGACCATGTTGTTTGGTAAAGAGTTTGGTGATGATGCAGCGAAACTGGCAAACAACCTTCCGGAACTGCAGCGCCAGCTAAAACTGACAGCGGACAATGATGCGCTCGGTTCCATGCAGAAAGAATCCGACATCAACAAAGACTCACTTTCCGCTCAGTGGTTGCTGGTCAAAACTGGAGCGCAGAACACCTTCAGCAGCCTGGGCGAAACGCTGCGCCAGCCGCTGATGGATATTCTGTACACGGTGAAAAGCATTACGGGGGCGTTGCGCCGCTGGGTGGAAGCTAACCCGGAACTGACAGGCACACTGATGAAAGTAGCGGCTGTTGTGGCTGCGGTTACCGTAGGCCTCGGCACCTTAGCGGTGGCGCTGGCTGCAGTGCTGGGGCCGCTGGCAGTGATCCGTCTGGGATTCTCTGTGCTGGGTATCAAAACGTTACCTTCCGTTACGGCAGCAGTAACTCGAACCAGCAACGCGTTGTCCTGGCTGGCTGGCGCTCCACTGGCACTGCTGCGACGCGGGCTTGCTTCATCGGGCAACGCCGCAGGTTTACTTACTGCGCCGTTGTCGTCTTTGCGCCGCACGGCATCACTGACGGGAAATGTCCTGAAAACTGTAGCAGGTGCGCCAGTTGCACTTTTGCGGTCTGGATTATCCGGTTTACGTGCTGTTGCTGTGATGTTTATGAATCCTCTGGCGGTACTGCGCGGTGGACTGGCAGCCGCAGGCGCGGTGCTGCGAGTGCTTGCATCTGGTCCGCTGGCGATGCTGCGCGTTGCCCTGTATGCCATATCTGGTCTGTTAGGTGCTCTGCTCAGTCCGATAGGTCTTGTGGTTACTGCACTGGCGGGCGTGGCGCTGGTTGTCTGGAAATACTGGCAACCCATTACCGCATTTCTCGGTGGCGTGGTGGAAGGATTCAAAGCGGCGGCAGGTCCCATCAGTGCAGCGTTTGAACCACTTAAGCCCGTGTTCCAGTGGATTGGCGACAAAGTGCAGGCGCTGTGGGGCTGGTTTACTGATCTGCTGACGCCTGTTAAGTCGACCTCTGCCGAACTGCAGAGCGCAGCGGCAATGGGGCGACGATTCGGGGAGGCACTGGCGGAAGGGCTGAATATGGTCATGCATCCGCTGGACTCCCTGAAATCCGGTGTTTCCTGGTTGCTGGATAAACTCGGCATTGTCAGTAAAGAGGCTGCAAAGGCGAAACTGCCGGAAAGCGTGACGCGTCAGCAACCTGCGACGGTGAATGCAGACGGTAAAGTGATGATGCCATCGGGTGGTTTTCCGTCATGGGGATATGGCTTTGCGGGGATGTATGACAGCGGCGGCTATATCCCGCGCGGGCAGTTTGGCATCGTCGGTGAAAACGGGCCGGAAATTGTCAACGGCCCGGCAAACGTGACCAGCCGGAGAAATACCGCTGCACTGGCTGCGGTTGTTGCCGGAATGATGGGCGTTGCTGCCGCGCCTGCAGAGCTTCCACCGTTACATCCTTTGGCACTTCCCGCGAAAGGCGGCGAAGCGATGGTGAGTCGTGCAGCCACTGTGCCGCCCGTTCAACGGCTTGAGGCACCGACGCAGATCATCATTCAGACGCAGCCAGGACAAAGTGCGCAGGATATTGCGCGGGAGGTTGCACGCCAGCTTGATGAACGTGAACGCAGGCTGAAGGCAAAAGCCAGGAGTAACTACAGCGATCAGGGGGGATACGAAGCATGATGATGGTGCTGGGATTGTACGTGTTTATGCTGCGCACCGTGCCGTATCAGGAGCTGCAGTATCAACGCAGCTGGCGACATGCGGCAAACAGCCGGGTAAACCGACGTCCGTCCACGCAGTTTCTGGGACCGGACAACGACATGCTGACGCTTTCCGGTGTTCTTATGCCGGAGATAACAGGTGGCAGGCTGTCGTTGCTGGCACTGGAGCAGATGGCAGAACAGGGGAAAGCATGGCCCCTGATTGAAGGCAGCGGCACGATTTATGGCATGTATGTGATTGAGGGACTGAATCAGACTAAAACGGAGTTTTTCCGCGACGGTATGCCGCGCCGGATTGAGTTCACCCTGTCGCTCAAAAGGGTGGATGAATCATTGTCCGATATGTTCGGTGATCTCAGTGCGCAACTGAATAATCTGCAGGACACGGCAACGTCTGCCTTAAGCGATATCAGTAAAACGGTGGGAGGGCTGCTGTCGTGAATTTCAGCTCTGAACTGCTTAACAAAGGCAACAAAACTCCCGCATTCAGCATCAGTATTGAGGGCAGGGATATCACCACTGTGCTGGATAACCGCCTGATGAGTCTGACGCTGACGGATAACCGGGGCTTTGAAGCGGACCAGCTTGATCTGGAGCTGGACGACGCCGATGGAAAAATAGCGCTGCCGCGCCGTGGTGCGGTCATTACGCTGGCGCTGGGCTGGAAGGGGCAGCCGCTTTTCCCGAAAGGGGCATTCACGGTGGACGAGATTGAACACACTGGCGCACCGGACCGCCTGACTATCCGGGCGCGAAGTGCTGATTTTCGGGAAACGCTGAATACCCGCCGTGAAAAGTCGTGGCACAAGACCACTGTCGGGGAAGTGGTGAAGGAAATAGCTGTGCGGCACAAACTGAAGATGGCACTGGGTAAAGACCTGTCAGATAAACCCGTGGAACATATAGACCAGACTAATGAGAGTGACGGCAGTTTTCTGATGCGGCTGGCGCGCCAGTACGGTGCTATTGCGTCGGTGAAAAATGGCAATCTGTTATTCATCCGGCAGGGACAGGGTAAAAGCGCCAGCGGTAAACCACTACCGGTTATCACTATCACACGTAAGGACGGCGACAGTCACCGCTTTACCCTGGCAGATCGCGGAGCCTACACGGGCGTAATTGCCAGCTGGTTGCATACCCGCGAACCCGCGAAGAAAGAAAGCACCACGGTGAAGCGTAAGCGCAGGACTAAGAAGCAGAAGAAAGAGCCGGAAGCGAAGCAGGGCGATTACCTGGTGGGTACAGATGAAAACGTGCTGGTACTTAATCGCACTTATGCCAACCGGAGCAACGCTGAACGGGCTGCGAAAATGCAGTGGGAACGCCTGCAACGCGGCGTTGCGTCATTCTCGCTACAACTGGCGGAAGGGCGGGCAGAACTCTATACGGAAATGCCAGTGAAAGTCAGTGGCTTTAAACAGCCGATAGATGATGCGGAATGGACCATTACGACTCTGACACATACCGTCAGCCCGGATAATGGTTTTACGACCAGTCTGGAGCTTGAAGTGAGGATTGATGATTTCAAAATGGAATGATTCTTCGCAATGGAGAACTTTTAAGTTTGCAAAATGGAATAATGCGGTATCATTATTGTGAATTTAGCAAAAATGGGGAGAACTCGAAAAATGATGATTTGCCCACTGTGTGGAAGTGCCGCCCATACTCGCAGCAGTTTTCAGGTATCTTCATTGACCAAAGAGCGTTACAACCAGTGCCAGAACATTAACTGCAGCCATACTTTTGTTACCCATGAAACTTTTGTTCGTTCGATTGCAACGCCAAAAGAGTCAAATCCGGTTCAGCCGCATCCAATGAAATCAGGACAGGTGGCGCTCTCTCTTTGACTCTGCCGCCAATTTGTCGCCATCGTTAAAAAACACTGCTTCTAACATCATGATTTTAAAAGGCATAAATTTTAGGCAACAAAAAACCCATCAACCTTGAACCTAAATGGCGGGGTTGATGGGCTCCACAAAATGGGGACATCAAAGAAAAGCAGTGGCACTAATTAAGACTGATACCCTGAAGAAAAGTTCTGCGGTTGTACAAAAAAATTTCATTTTTAGGGCAACTTCAGTTTTATCCGAGTCCGGGCCATACCATCACAATGATTGTCCCTGCCAGTGTCAGCAGTACGTTAGCTATTGCATAAGTGCCCGCATAGCCCAGCGCCGGGATGTTACTGCGGGCTGTATCACTGATGATCTCCATTGCCGGTGCGCAGGTTCGTGCGCCCATCATTGCGCCGAATAACAGTGCGCGGTTCATACGCAATACGTAAGCACCGAACAGGAAGCAGATAACAACGGGCACCAGACTGACAATCAATCCGGCAATCAACATCTGACCGCCAATCGCGCCCAGGCCGTTATTGATGCCGCTACCGGCGCTTAAACCAACACCCGCCATAAACACCATCAAACCAAACTCTTTCACCATACTTAACGCACCCTGCGGAATATAGCCGAAGGTCGGGTGGTTAGCGCGCATAAAGCCCAGCATAATGCCAGCGAATAACAATCCGGCAGCGTTACCCATGCCAAAACTGAAAGTGCTGAACTGGAAGGTAATCATCCCGATCATCAGGCCTATAACAAAGAATGCGCAGAATGCCAGCAAGTCGGTGACCTGGCTGTGAATCGAAATAAAGCCGATACGGTCAGCGATGGTCTTCACACGGCGGGCATCGCCGCTCACCTGCAAAACGTCACCTTTGTTAAGCACTACGTTATCGTCAATTGGCATCTCGATCTGACTGCGGATCACGCGGTTAAGGAAGCAACCGTGATCGGTCAACTTCAATTGCGCCAGACGTTTACCGACGGCGTTATGGTTTTTGACGACCACCTCTTCAGTGACAATACGCATGTCGAGAAGGTCACGATCAAAAACTTCTTTACCGTTACGGAAGCTGGGATCGAGTCGGGCGTGGGCATCGGGATATCCTACCAACGCTATTTCATCGCCCATTTGCAACACGGCGTCACCATCCGGATTTGCCAGAATCCCGTTACGACGGATACGTTCAATATAGCAACCGGTCTGTCGATAAATACCCAATTCACGCAAGTTCTTGCCGTCGGCCCAGGCGACCAGTTCCGGCCCGACTCGGTAAGCGCGAATCACCGGCAGATAGACTTTGCGGCTGGCGTCGGTGTCCAGACCTCGCTCACGAGCGATTTGCTGGGCGCTGGTCTGTAAGTCCTGATGCTGTAACTTGGGCAGGTAACGCGCTCCGACAATCAGGCTCACCAGACCGATCAAATAGGTTAATGCATACCCAAGGCTTAAATTATCCAGTGCCGCGGAGAGCTGCCCGCTTTCTATACCAGAGTGGCGTAACGTATCGCCCGCACCGACCAGAACCGGCGTCGATGTCATGGAGCCAGCCAACATACCGGCCGTCAGGCCAATGTCCCAGCCAAACAGCTTACCCAAACCTAAGGCGATCAACAGCGCACTACCGACCATTACCAGCGCTAACATTAGGTAATTTTTCCCATCGCGGAAAAAAATGGAAAAAAAGTTGGGTCCGGCTTCGACCCCGACGCAGAAAATAAACAGCATAAAGCCAAGATTAAGCGCGTCGGTGTTAATACTGAAATGTTGTTGACCTAATAATAGCGATACGACTAAAACGCCAATGGAATTACCCAGTTGGATTGAACCAAGTCGTAATTTTCCGAGACATAGCCCAAGCGCGAGGACCACGAATAATAACAGAATGTAATTCCCATTTAACAATTCGGCGACGTTTATATTCACGGAGACTAACTTCTTGTTTACGAGTAAGCTGTTGAAAGAAATGGTAATTTAAGATAATGTTTTTACCTGAATTCAGGGCGCAGATTCATTCAGCGCACTTAATCAATAGTAAAGTAACAATATATTTTACTAGTGTAATCACATTAGATACCAACGGCTATAAGAATTGTGTTGGCCTATATTAGCATGGAATGCGAAGCGGCTTTATCTTACTGAGCGCCACACTGGCGAAAAATGTGTTCGATAGAGGCAGTGTCAGGAGGAAGATGTGAAACATAAACAACGTTGGGCGGGGGCAGTCTGCTGTTTTGTCCTCTTCATTGTGGTGTGCCTTTTCCTGGCGACGCATATGAAGGGCGCTTTTCGGGCTGCCGGGCATCCTGAAATCGGCTTACTGTTTTTCATTCTTCCTGGAGCTGTCGCCAGTTTTTTTTCGCAGCGTAGAGAAGTCCTTAAACCCCTGTTTGGCGCAATGCTGGCAGCACCGTGTTCTATGTTAATTATGCGCCTGTTTTTTTCACCAACACGCTCATTCTGGCAAGAGCTGGCATGGTTATTGAGTGCTGTCTTCTGGTGTGCGCTGGGGGCGTTGTGTTTCTTGTTTATCAGTAGCTTGTTCAAGCCACAACACAGAAAAAATCAATAAAGCCCTCAAACAGAGAGGGCTTATCCGGCAATCAGGCGTCAAGATTCTCTTTTACCCAGGCTGCAAAATCGGTATAGCCACCGATGTGTTGCTGATCGACAAAAATCTGCGGCACGGTTTCAACGGGCTTCCCGGCCTTCTGTTGTAAATCTTCTTTAGTGATCCCTTCAGCACGAATATCCACATACTGATAGTGAAAATCATCGCGCTCGTTGCTTAATTTTTCTGCCAGATCTTTTGCACGAACGCAGTAAGGGCAACCCGGACGGCCGAAAATAACGGTTTGCATTTTCTCTCTCCATTTATCTGTCATGCGTGCATGATCACGCCAAATCTTATTCGCTGAAAGTAGGTTTAACCTGTTGCATTGATTGCTTAAAGCTATAACTGTTAAGCACAATGTGATGAAAGGTTTTAAACTGGCCGCTCACTTTGCAGAGGGAAGCCTATGCGCACGATCGGTAAATTGCCTGACAGCGTGTTGATACTGGAATTTCTCGGAATGATGTTACTGGCTGTGTCGCTGCTGTCGGTAAGTGACTACCTTTCGCTTCCGATGCCGTTTTCTACACCAGAAGCGCAAATTCTGATGATTTTTCTCGGTGTTTTGCTCATGCTTCCCGCTGCGGTGGTGGTTATTCTTCAGGTTGCAAAACGGCTTGCCCCGCAACTGATGAATCGTCCACCAGAATCTTCATGTTCAGAAAGAGAAAAAGATAATGACGCCAACCATTGAACTCATTTGTGGTCATCGCTCCATTCGCCATTTCACTGATGAACCTATCTCCGCTGAACAGCGCGAGGCGATTATCAACAGCGCCCGGGCGACTTCCAGTTCCAGTTTTTTGCAGTGCAGCAGCATTATTCGCATTACTGATAAAGCTCTGCGTAATGAACTGGTAACGCTGACCGGTGGGCAAAAACACGTTGCGCAAGCGGCGGAGTTCTGGGTGTTCTGTGCCGACTTTAACCGCCATTTACAGATTTGCCCGGATGCTCAACTCGGCCTGGCGGAACAGTTGTTACTCGGTGTCGTTGATACGGCTATGATGGCGCAAAACGCCTTAACCGCAGCGGAATCGCTGGGATTGGGCGGTGTATATATCGGCGGCCTGCGCAATAACATTGAAGCAGTGACGGAACTGCTGAAATTGCCGAAGCATGTATTGCCGCTGTTTGGCTTGTGCCTGGGCTGGCCTGCGGATAACCCGGATCTCAAGCCGCGTTTACCGTCCTCTATTTTGGTGCATGAAAACAGCTACCAACCGCTGGATAAAGACATTCTGGCACAGTATGACGAGCAACTGGCGGAATATTATCTCACCCGTGGTAGCAATAATCGCCGTGATACCTGGAGCGATCATATTCGCCGGACGATTATCAAAGAAAGTCGTCCTTTTATTCTCGATTATTTACATAAACAAGGTTGGGCGACGCGCTAAAACCGTAACGCCGATGTATTATACGCGGGCTTTTGACCAGGTCTGACAGAGAGGTGCAGGGTGAAAATTGCCATATTGTCCCGGGATGGAACGCTCTATTCGTGTAAGCGACTGCGTGAAGCGGCGTTGCAGCGCGGCCACCTGGTTGAAATTCTCGATCCGCTTTCTTGTTACATGAACATTAATCCTGCGGCGTCGTCCATTCATTATAAAGGTCGCAAGCTTCCCCATTTTGATGCGGTGATCCCGCGCATTGGCACCGCCATTACCTTTTATGGAACGGCGGCGCTGCGCCAGTTTGAAATGCTGGGCAGTTATCCGCTAAATGAATCGGTTGCTATTGCCCGTGCGCGTGACAAATTGCGTTCAATGCAATTGCTGGCACGTCAGGGTATTGACCTGCCTGTCACGGGGATAGCGCATTCGCCGGACGATACCAGCGACTTAATCGAGATGGTCGGTGGTGCGCCGCTGGTGGTCAAGCTGGTTGAAGGTACGCAGGGAATTGGTGTGGTGCTGGCGGAGACGCGTCAGGCGGCAGAAAGCGTGATTGATGCATTTCGCGGCCTGAATGCCCATATTCTGGTGCAGGAATATATCAAAGAGGCGCAAGGGCGCGATATTCGCTGTCTGGTCGTCGGTGATGAAGTGGTTGCGGCGATTGAACGGCGGGCGAAAGAAGGCGATTTTCGTTCCAATTTGCATCGTGGTGGCGCGGCAAGCGTCGCAAGTATCACGCCGCAGGAGCGCGAAATCGCCATTAAAGCCGCGCGAACGATGGCGCTGGATGTTGCCGGTGTGGATATTCTGCGTGCAAATCGCGGACCGTTGGTGATGGAGGTAAATGCATCGCCAGGTCTGGAAGGGATAGAAAAAACCACCGGTATCGACATCGCGGGTAAAATGATCCGCTGGATTGAACGCCATGCTACGGCGGAATATTGCTTAAAAACCGGTGGTTAGTCGCAATAACGTGACTGATCATGGTTTTGCCTGCGCTTTTTGCGTAAGCTGTGCCGGTCTTTTTATCGGAAGAGGTTGTACAAAATTATGACATCGCTGGTCGTTCCTGGTCTGGATACGTTGCGTCAATGGCTCGATGACCTGGGGATGAGTTTTTTTGAATGTGATAACTGTCAGGCTCTGCATCTGCCACATATGCAGAATTTCGACGGTGTCTTTGATGCCAAAATCGATCTGATAGATAACACAATCCTGTTTTCTGCTATGGCGGAAGTCAGACCTTCAGCCGTGTTACCGCTGGCGGCGGATTTATCAGCCATCAATGCCAGTTCGCTGACCGTGAAAGCATTTCTTGATATGCAGGATGATAATCTGCCAAAGCTGGTGGTTTGCCAGTCTTTATCCGTTATGCAGGGCGTAACCTATGAACAGTTTGCATGGTTTGTACGTCAGAGCGAAGAGCAGATTTCGATGGTTATCCTTGAAGCCAATGCCCATCAACTGCTGTTACCGACTGATGATGAAGGGCAAAACAACGTTAGCGAAAACTATTTCCTTCACTGATAATTCCTTTTGAGCACGCAGTCGCTGCCGCAGTGGCTGCGCGTTGTAATATTTTCTGCTGATTTTAACCTTTCATTAAAGATTATTTCACTTCTGTTGTGCCGGATTTGCTTTATCACATAGAGCAAATACGCATAAAAATTTGTTAAATGCCGTTTTTTTATTACAGCTATAGTTTCAAACCCTGGCTAAAGTTATTCTTGCAATGCTTTTATATAGCGAGCAATGCTGGCCGGGAGAGAGTCCTCTTTTCTTACACCGCGCCGATAAAAAAATATGCACATTTATTGCATATCTTTCAGTGTGACAACTTTTGTTCGTTTGTTAACGAACTTTCAGAAGGAAAGAGATATGACCGGCTTAAATAAAAAATGGCTATCGGGTCTGGTTGCGGGTGCTCTGATGGCTGTCTCTGTCGGCACGCTCGCGGCTGAACAAAAAACACTCCACATTTATAACTGGTCTGATTATATCGCCCCGGATACGGTGGCAAATTTTGAAAAAGAGACCGGTATCAAAGTCGTCTACGATGTTTTTGATTCCAACGAAGTGCTGGAAGGCAAATTAATGGCGGGGAGCACCGGCTTTGATCTTGTCGTTCCATCAGCCAGCTTTCTTGAACGCCAGTTGACTGCCGGTGTGTTCCAGCCGCTGGATAAAAGCAAATTGCCAGAATGGAAGAATCTCGATCCAGAACTGTTGAAACTGGTGGCAAAACACGATCCCGGCAATAAATTTGCCATGCCATATATGTGGGCGACGACTGGCATTGGCTATAACGTCGATAAAGTTAAAGCGGTACTGGGTGAAAATGCGCCTGTCGATAGCTGGGACTTGATCCTCAAACCTGAAAATCTGGAAAAACTGAAAAGCTGCGGCGTCTCTTTCCTCGATGCGCCGGAAGAAGTTTTTGCTACCGTGCTGAATTATCTCGGCAAAGATCCGAACAGTACCAAAGCAGATGATTACACCGGACCGGCTACCGACTTACTGTTGAAACTGCGCCCGAATATTCGCTATTTCCACTCCTCTCAGTACATAAACGATCTGGCAAACGGTGATATCTGCGTCGCTATCGGCTGGGCAGGTGATGTCTGGCAGGCGTCAAACCGTGCGAAGGAAGCGAAGAATGGCGTAAATGTCTCTTTCTCGATTCCGAAAGAAGGGGCGATGGCATTCTTTGATGTGTTCGCCATGCCTGCCGACGCCAAAAATAAAGACGAAGCGTATCAGTTCCTGAATTACCTGCTACGCCCGGATGTAGTAGCGCATATCTCCGACCATGTGTTCTATGCCAACGCCAACAAAGAAGCGACGCCGCTGGTAAGCGCGGAAGTGCGTGATAACCCGGGGATTTATCCTCCGGCAGACGTTCGCGGCAAAATGTTCACACTGCAAGTGCAGGACCCGAAAATTGACCGAGTGCGCACCCGCGCCTGGACTAAAGTGAAGAGCGGAAAATAATCCGCAGCCGTAGATGCCGGACGGGCGCGCCAGTCCCTCCGGCAATTTGCACCATCATGGTGCGCTTGCACACCTTAAATGCCGGAGAGCAGCCGTGAATGACGCTATCCCTCGCCCACAGGCGAAAAGTCGGAAGTCGCTGACACCACTATTAGAAATCCGCAATTTGACCAAATCTTACGATGGTCAACATGCGGTCGATGATGTCAGTTTGACCATTTATAAAGGCGAAATCTTTGCACTGCTGGGCGCATCTGGCTGTGGCAAGTCCACACTGCTGCGTATGCTGGCAGGTTTCGAACAGCCTTCTGCCGGGCAGATTATGCTTGATGGCGTTGATTTGTCACAGGTGCCGCCTTATCTGCGCCCCATCAATATGATGTTCCAGTCCTATGCGCTGTTTCCGCATATGTCCGTGGAACAGAACATCGCCTTTGGCCTGAAACAGGACAAGTTACCAAAAGCGGAAATTGCCAGCCGGGTCAACGAGATGCTCGGGTTGGTGCATATGCAGGAGTTCGCCAAACGCAAACCGCATCAACTTTCCGGCGGTCAACGCCAGCGTGTGGCGCTGGCCCGAAGCCTTGCCAAGCGCCCAAAACTTCTGCTGCTTGATGAACCGATGGGCGCGCTGGATAAAAAACTACGTGACCGGATGCAGCTTGAAGTGGTGGATATTCTCGAGCGTGTCGGCGTGACCTGTGTGATGGTCACCCACGATCAGGAAGAGGCGATGACCATGGCGGGGCGTATTGCCATTATGAATCGCGGTAAATTTGTCCAGATTGGCGAGCCGGAAGAAATTTATGAGCACCCGACCACCCGCTACAGCGCCGAGTTTATTGGTTCAGTTAACGTCTTTGAAGGGCTGCTAAAAGAGCGCCAGGAAGACGGACTATTGCTCTATTCGCCGGGGCTGGTGCATCCGTTGAAAGTCGATCCGCAGGCGTCAGTGGTCGATAACGTGCCGGTGCATGTGGCGCTGCGTCCGGAAAAAATCATGCTCTGTGACGAACCGCCTACTGATGGCTGCAATTTTGCGGTGGGAGAGGTGACACATATTGCCTATCTCGGTGATTTGTCTGTTTATCATGTTCGCCTGAAAAGTGGGCAGATGATCAGCGCTCAGTTACAAAACGCCCATCGTCATCGTAAAGGGCTGCCGACCTGGGGCGATGAAGTCCGTTTATGTTGGGAAGTGGACAGTTGTGTGGTGCTGACGGTTTAAGGAGCAAAGATGAGTACACTTGAACCTCCTGTCCAGCCGGGCGGGTTGAAACTGTGGCTTACGCAGTGGCAGATGAAGCACGGGCGTAAACTGGTGATTGCGCTGCCGTATATCTGGTTGATTTTGCTGTTTCTGCTGCCATTTCTTATCGTCTTTAAAATAAGTCTGGCAGAGATGGCGCGCGCCATTCCCCCTTACACCGAACTGATGGAATGGGCGGATGGGCAACTGTCGATCACCCTCAACCTTGGTAATTTCCTGCAGCTAACCGACGATCCGCTCTATTTCGATGCTTATCTCCAGTCGTTACAGGTAGCGGCGATTTCGACCGTTTGTTGCTTATTGCTCGGCTACCCGCTGGCGTGGGCGGTGGCGCACAGTAAGCCTTCAACCCGTAATATCTTATTGCTGCTGGTGATCCTGCCGTCGTGGACTTCGTTTTTGATCCGCGTTTACGCCTGGATGGGGATCCTGAAAAATAACGGTGTATTGAGTAATTTCCTGCTGTGGCTGGGTGTTATCGATCAACCGCTGACCATTCTGCATACCAATCTGGCAGTTTATATCGGCATTGTTTACGCCTATGTGCCGTTTATGGTGTTGCCGATCTACACCGCGTTAACCCGCATCGATTATTCGCTGGTAGAGGCGGCACTGGATCTCGGCGCGCGACCGCTGAAAACGTTCTTCACCGTCATTGTGCCACTGACCAAAGGCGGGATTATCGCCGGATCGATGTTGGTTTTCATTCCGGCGGTTGGTGAGTTTGTGATCCCGGAACTGCTCGGCGGCCCGGACAGTATTATGATCGGACGCGTCCTGTGGCAGGAGTTTTTCAATAACCGCGACTGGCCGGTGGCCTCAGCGGTGGCGATCATCATGTTATTGCTGCTGATTGTGCCAATTATGTGGTTCCACAAATATCAGCAAAAAAGCGTGGGGGAGCACGGATGAATAATTTACCGGTCGTTCGTTCTCCCTGGCGGATTGTGATTTTGCTGCTGGGTTTCACCTTTCTCTATGCGCCGATGCTGATGCTGGTTATCTATTCGTTTAACAGTTCGAAACTGGTGACGGTGTGGGCCGGTTGGTCAACGCGCTGGTACGGCGAATTATTGCGTGACGATGCGATGATGAGTGCGGTCGGGTTAAGTCTGACTATTGCCGCCTGTGCGGCGACCGCGGCGGCGATCCTCGGGACTATTGCGGCGGTCGTGCTGGTACGGTTTGAACGGTTTCGTGGCTCAAATGGCTTTGCCTTTATGATCACCGCGCCGCTTGTCATGCCGGATGTGATAACTGGTCTGTCGTTGTTGTTATTGTTCGTTGCCCTTGCTCATGCCATTGGCTGGCCAGCCGATCGCGGCATGTTGACTATCTGGCTGGCGCACGTAACTTTCTGTACGGCGTATGTGGCGGTCGTTATTTCTTCACGTTTGCGGGAACTGGATCGCTCGATAGAAGAAGCGGCGATGGATCTCGGTGCGATGCCGCTGAAAGTATTTTTCGTGATTACGCTGCCGATGATCATGCCGGCAATCATTTCTGGTTGGTTGCTTGCTTTTACTCTGTCGCTCGATGACCTGGTGATTGCCAGTTTTGTTTCCGGACCCGGTGCCACCACATTGCCGATGTTGGTTTTTTCCAGCGTGCGGATGGGGGTGAATCCGGAGATTAACGCCCTGGCGACGTTGATCCTCGGGGCGGTAGGAATTATCGGATTTATCGCCTGGTATTTAATGGCGCGTGCAGAAAAGCAGCGGATACGCGATATCCAGCGTGCAAGACGTGGCTGAAGACACTAAAATTTGCCAACCTGGCTACATAATGCCGCGCATGTCGCGGCATTGTTTTCATGGAAGACGAAACGTTGGGATTTTTTAAGAAAACATCTTCATCACATGCTCGCCTGAATGTGCCTGCGCTGGTGCAGGTGGCGGCGCTCGCCATTATTATGATCCGTGGTCTCGACGTGCTGATGATTTTCAATACGCTGGGCGTTCACGGTATTGGCGAATTCATTCATCGTAGCGTACAAACCTGGAGTTTAACGCTGGTCTTTTTAAGCAGCCTGGCGCTGGTTTTTATTGAAATCTGGTGTGCGTTTTCGCTGGTGAAAGGCTGTAGCTGGGCGCGCTGGCTGTATCTGCTGACACAAATTACGGCTGCCAGTTATCTGTGGGCGGCTTCACTCGGTTATGGTTATCCTGAGCTGTTCAGCATTCCCGGTGAATCAAAACGCGAAATCCTCCATAGCCTGATGCTGCAGAAGCTGCCGGATATGCTCATCCTGTTGTTGCTATTCGTTCCCGCTACCAGTCGGCGGTTCTTCCAGTTGCAATAATGTGTATAATCGTCGCCCCTGATGATGTGAAGGTCAATGTATGCAGTGCGCACTTTACGACGCGGGTCGCTGTCGTTCCTGTCAGTGGATAACGCAGCCGATTCCAGAGCAACTCTCCGCTAAAACCGCCGATCTTAAAAATCTGCTGACCGATTTTCCGGTTGCGGAGTGGTGCGCGCCGGTGTCTGGCCCCGAACAAGGGTTTCGTAATAAAGCCAAAATGGTGGTGAGTGGCAGCGTTGAAAAGCCACTGCTCGGAATGCTACACCGCGACGGCACGCCGGAAGATCTTTGCGACTGTCCGCTTTATCCTGCCTCATTTGCGCCCGTTTTTGCGGCGCTAAAACCGTTTATTGCCCGCGCCGGGCTGACGCCGTACAACGTGGCGCGTAAGCGTGGTGAACTGAAATACATTCTGCTGACTGAAAGCCAGACTGATGGCGGCATGATGCTGCGTTTTGTGCTGCGCTCGGAAACCAAGCTGGCGCAACTGCGTAAGGCGCTACCGTGGCTACAGGCACAACTGCCGCAGCTCAACGTCATTACCGTCAATATTCAGCCAGTACATATGGCGATTATGGAAGGGGAGACGGAGATCTACCTGACCGAACAACAGGCGCTGGCAGAGCGTTTTAATAACGTACCGTTGTGGATCCGTCCGCAAAGTTTCTTCCAGACCAATCCGGCAGTTGCCAGCCAGCTTTATGCCACCGCGCGCGATTGGGTGCAGCAACTACCGGTAAACCATATGTGGGATCTGTTTTGCGGTGTTGGCGGTTTTGGTTTGCATTGTGCGACGCCAGAAATGCAGTTAACGGGGATTGAAATTGCACCAGAAGCGATTGCTTGTGCGAAACAGTCTGCTGCTGAGCTGGGCTTAACGCGTTTGCAATTTCAGGCGCTGGACTCCACTCAGTTTGCCACCGCGCAAGGCGAAGTGCCGGAACTGGTGCTGGTTAATCCACCGCGTCGCGGCATTGGAAAGCCACTGTGTGACTATCTCTCAACGATGGCACCGCGTTTTATTATTTACTCCAGTTGTAACGCTCAAACGATGGCGAAAGATATTCGCGAACTGCCTGGTTATCGCATTGAGCGGGTACAGCTTTTCGATATGTTCCCGCACACCGCGCATTATGAAGTGCTGACGCTGTTGGTGAAGCAATAAAAAAGCCGCGGCTGCGGCTTCAGATTGTTGACCAGATGCGCTTTGTTCATGCCGGATGCGGGGTGAACACCTTATGCAACCTACAAAATCTTGCGAAATCAATATATTGTAGAGTCAATGTAGGCCAGATAAACGTAGCGCATCAGGCCATCTTACTTTTGTCATCAGTCTCAATTACTGCGGGAACCATTGATCACTGATTTTCTGATACGTACCGTCGGCTTTAACGGCTGCCAGTGCGTTATTCAGTTTCTCCAGCAGAGCTTTGTTATCCGGACGAACAGCGATGCCCAGGCCGGTGCCGAAGTACTGCGGATCGGTCACTTTCTCAGTCGCAACGCCCAGTTGTGGATTGGTTTTCAGCCATTCATTAACTACCGCTGTGTCACCAAATACACCATCGATACGGCCATTTTTCAGGTCGATAAATGCATTCTGATAGCTGTCATAAGAGACGGTTTTCACTTCCGGATGCTGATCCTGAATATATTTCTGGTGGGTGGTGCCGTTTTCCATACCAATACGTTTACCTTTCAAATCGGCAAAAGTCTTATAGGTATCTTTTTTGGCAATCACGACGGCAGAGTTTTCGTAGTATGGCGTGGTAAAGGCCACCTGTTTGCTGCGCTCTGGTGTGATGTCCATCCCGGAAATCACGGCGTCATATTTCCTGAATTTTAGTGACGGGATCAGGCTGTCGAAAGCGTGATTAGTAAAAGTACATTCTGCCTGCATTTGTTTGCATAACGCTTTTGCCAGATCGATATCAAAGCCGACGATCTCATTATTAGCACCTATAGATTCAAAGGGGGGATAGGTAGCTGATACGCCAAAATTGATTTTCTCTGCGGCAGAAGCGCCGAAAGTAAAGGAAGCAAGTAATGCGGCAAGAACTAACTTTTTCATGATGGAACTCCCGTCTGTCAATCTTATGTTTATTGGCCGTGTCTGCGGCATGGGTTAACAATGCCATTAAGTGAATTTATATGCAATAAATATGATTAAATAATTCAAAATAGATAAAAAAGACGGACAACTTAGTGGGTTGTCCGTCTTCATTATAAGGATTTATGCAATATGTGGGTTCTGTGCTGGTGTCTGATGCGATGCTTGCGCGTCTTATCAGACCTACAAATTATCCTGCGAATGTAGGCCGGATAAGGCGTTCACGCCGCATCCGGCATTAGCACGTTATCAATGCAGCCACATTAATTCCGACGCTCGAACGCCAGCGCTTTACGCTCGATCAGGCGCATCATCAACGTCAGCAGGCCGTTAACG
The DNA here is from genome assembly GCF_000208565.1 of Escherichia sp. TW09308. Taxonomy (NCBI): domain Bacteria; kingdom Pseudomonadati; phylum Pseudomonadota; class Gammaproteobacteria; order Enterobacterales; family Enterobacteriaceae; genus Escherichia; species Escherichia sp. TW09308. Next base: position 1,858,064 of record NZ_AEME01000001.1, read on the forward strand.
ATCAGGTAAATAATCCCCGCCGCGCCAAACACCATCACATCGTAGGTACGTCCGTACAGCAACTGGCTGTATCCCATCACTTCCATCAGCGTAATGGTGTAAGCCAGCGAGGTACTTTTAAACACCAGCACCACTTCGTTGGAATAAGAAGAGAGCGAGCGTTTAAATGCATACGGCAGCAGGATCGCCAGCGTATCTTTTTTACTCATCCCCAGGGCGCTACAGGATTGCCACTGACCTTCCGGGATCGCACGAATTGCTCCGTAAAACAGTTGCGTGGTATACGCGGCACTATTCAGCGACAACGCAATCAGTGCACACAACCACGGTTCCGACAGCAAATGCCACAGCGCCGGATACTCCTGCAACGTCGGGAACTGGCCCGGTCCGTAGTAAATCAGGAAGATCTGCACCAGCAGCGGCGTACCGGTAAACAGTGTGATGTAACCCCGCACCAGCCACACCAGCACAGGTGTTTTCAGCGTCAGGACGATGGTAAAAATTAACGCCAGAATCAGCGCCACAATCAGCGAGGCGACCGTCAGCGTCAGGCTGGTATGCAGCCCTTTCATCAGTTCAGGTAAATACTCAAGCATCAGCCAGGTCTCCGCTCAAAACGTGTCGCGCGCAGATCAATGCGTTTGAGAATGTACTGGCTCAACAGGGTAATCACCAGGTAAATCGCCGCCGCCACAATGTACCAGGTAAATGGTTCCTGGGTACGGGTGGCGATGCTTTTGGTTTGCAGCATTAAATCATTCACACTAATCAAACTGACCAGCGCGGTATCTTTCAGCAGTACCAACCACTGGTTGCCGAGACCAGGCAGCGCATGACGCCACATCTGCGGCATCACCAGACGGAAAAATATAGCCGATTTCGACAGCCCCAGCGCCTGACCAGACTCCCACTGCCCCATCGGCACCGCTTTCAGTGCACCGCGCAGGGTTTGCGAGGCATAGGCAGCATACAGCAGGGACAGGGCGATCACCCCGCAGAGGAACGGGCTAACGTCGAAGTTCTCTATGTCCATCTGCACCGGGATCTGTACGAACCCAAGGTTGATGGTGAAGCCATCCGAAAGTGTCAGTAGTAGCTGCGAAGAACCAAAATAGATAAACAGCACTACCAGAATTTCTGGCAGGCCGCGCAGAATCGTTACCAGCGCCGAACCTGCCCACGCGACAGGACTCCATTTTGCTGACTCCCACACCGCGAAGAACATCGCCAGCGCCAGACCGACAATCAATGCACAAACGGCAAGGCCGACGGTCATCCCGGCGGCGCTTGCTAAAGGAAAAAATTCATTCATCAGGAATTACTTCTGGAACCATTTGTTGTAGATGGTTTCGTAAGTGCCATCTTTCTTCACTTTTTCCAGCGCAGCGTTGAATTTCTGCTGCAGTTCAGTGTTGCCCTGACGTACCGCAATACCGAGGCCAGTACCGAAGTAATCTTTATCGGTCACTTTGTCGCCAACTGGTGCCAGTTTGGGATTATTGTTCAGCCATTCGGTTACCACTGCGGTGTCACCGAATACGCCGTCAATACGGCCATTTTGTAGATCCAGTTTCGCGTTCTGGTAGCTGTCATATGGAACAGTGGTGATTTCCGGATGTTTATCCATAATGAATTTCTGGTGCGTCGTCCCGTTCTGCACGCCGACTTTTTTGCCTTTCAGTTGATCAACGCTGGTGTATTTGCCTTGCTGACCAACAAACAGTGCAGAGTTGTCATAGTACGGGGTGGTGAACAGTACCTGTTTTTCACGCTCAGGAGTGATATCCATACCCGCCATAACGGCGTCCACACGACGGAATTTCAGACTCGGGATCAGGCTGTCAAACGCCTGGTTAGAGAAAGTACAGGTCGCATCGATCTCTTTGCACAACGCCTGCGCCAGGTCAACGTCAAACCCGACGATCTGGTTATTCGCATCCATCGATTCAAACGGAGGATAGGATGCTTCGGTAGCAAAACGAATGGTTTCAGCGGCTGTGGCGGAAAGACTAAAACCTGCAATTAACGCGGCAATCAGAACTTTTTTCATTGTCGTTATCCCGAATCTTAGTGAGAGAGATAGTTTTTAAATGCTTCGGTTTGCGGCTCGGTAAAACAGCTCGCGTCGCCTTGCTCTACGATGTGACCGTTTTCCATATACACCACACGGCTGGCGGTTTTACGCGCGACTTCAACTTCGTGGGTGACGATCACCTGGGTAATGTTGGTTTCCGCCAGTTCACGAATGATACTGACGATTTGCGCCGTAATTTCCGGGTCCAGTGCGGCGGTCGGCTCATCAAACAGCAACACCTGCGGTTCCATCATCAGCGCTCGGGCGATAGCAACACGTTGTTGCTGGCCACCAGAAAGGTGCAGTGGATAACGATCGCTATAAGGTTTGAGACGCAGACGTTCCAGCAGTTTTTCTGCACGAGCCAGCGCCTGATCTTTACTCAAGCCGAGTACGCGGCAGGGTGCTTCGATCAAGTTTTGCTGCACGGTGAGATGCGGCCACAGATTGTATTGCTGAAACACCATACCAACGTTACGACGCAGGTCGCGAATCGCTTTGTCAGACGGTGTTTTGGTGAAATCGAAATGATTGCCTGCAATGTTGAGCGTACCGGAGCGCGGCATCTCAAGCAGATTGAGTACACGCAGCAGCGAGCTTTTCCCCGCGCCGCTGGGGCCAAGTAACACCAGCGTTTCGCCCTGCGGGCAATCCAGCGTGATATCGAACAGCGCCTGATGTGCGCCGTAGAAGCAATTAATGCCGTTTAATTGAATACTCATTGACTCTCGTATACTGGCAGTCTGATAGCTATTGAGGTCGAAGATAGTACCTTTGACAGAATAATTATGCAATATTTCTGCTTTAAAAGTTAAAAGCAAAGCACATTATTCACTAAACATAGCACAAAATAACGAGGGTGATGGGCGGCGAGCATAAATGTCGGCATTCCTCGCAGAATGCCGGACAATTTATGGGGGTTATAATCTGATCAAGGGATTAACGGTTCTCAACGGACTGACGTAATGTTCCCGCTTTGGCGTGAACGCTGCCACCTAAATAGCGCACATCATCGATAACCCAACATTGCCCCTCCTGAATCATCAATACTTCATCCTGCCAGCTCTGATCGCCTTGTTTCAGATCTACGCGCAGCGGAATATTGCGCGCATCGCGATTCGGGATGGTCGACGCGCTGGCGACTCGGGCGCTATCAGGCAAGGTAGTACGGCTGGAGAACGGATCGCTGCTTAACAATTCGCGATGGTTGTTATCGCGGTTGGCATCGCTGAGCAGTGCCGCCAGTTTATCGCTCAAATACGGGCGCAGAGCGGTAATGTCGTTACTGCGATGCTGAATACGGTAGTCATAGAATTGCTGAGCCACGCTGTCAGGGCCGCCCTGGACGCAAGAACCTGTGCGAGTGCCATTGTCTTTATAGGCTGGCGTAACGGTGGTACAAGCACTGAGTAACAGTGCGCAAGGGATAAGCATGGTCAATTTGCTGTAGCGCATAATGATTTCCTTATAAGCGAACACCTTGAAAGCGTTCTACGATAATAATGATATCCTTTCAATAATAGCGTATCAGTCCGATAATGCTTTTGAGATCGAAGGCTTAGCAAACAAGGAGATCGGTCATGCAATTTTCCACAACCCCAACACTTGAAGGTCAGACCATCGTTGAATATTGCGGTGTGGTGACGGGCGAAGCGATTTTAGGTGCCAATATTTTTCGCGATTTCTTTGCGGGCATCCGCGATATCGTCGGCGGACGCTCCGGGGCTTACGAAAAAGAACTGCGTAAAGCACGGGAGATTGCGTTTGAAGAGTTAGGCGATCAGGCACGGGCGCTGGGCGCTGACGCAGTGGTCGGCATTGATATCGACTATGAAACGGTCGGGCAAAACGGCAGTATGCTGATGGTCAGCGTCAGCGGAACAGCGGTGAAAACGCGTCGATGAGAAGAATCTTCTGGCTGGTTGCTGCGGTTCTATTACTGGCAGGGTGCGCAGGAGAAAAAGGATTGTTGAGAAGGAGGGATACCAGCTCGATACCCGACGTCAGGCACAGGCAGCGTATCCTCGTATCAAAGTGTTGGTGATCCATTACACTGCAGATGACTTCGATTCTTCGCTGGCGACACTGACCGATAAGCAGGTCAGCTCGCATTATCTGGTGCCTGCCGTGCCGCCGCGTTACAACGGCAAACCACGTATCTGGCAACTGGTGCCGGAACAGGAACTGGCCTGGCATGCGGGGATCAGCGCCTGGCGCGGAGCAACACGAATTAACGACACCTCTATTGGTATTGAGTTGGAAAATCGTGGCTGGCAAAAATCGGCGGGGGTGAAATATTTTGCGCCGTTTGAACCGGCGCAGATTCAGGCGCTCATTCCACTGGCGAAAGAGATTATCGCCCGCTATCACATCAAACCAGAGAATGTGGTGGCACATGCGGATATAGCCCCACAGCGCAAGGACGATCCTGGCCCGTTATTTCCGTGGCAGCAACTGGCGCAGCAGGGGATTGGTGCCTGGCCGGATGCATCGCGCGTTAGCTTTTATCTGGCCGGACGCGCACCACACACGCCGGTAGAAACAGCATCGTTACTGGAGCTTTTGGCGCGCTACGGCTATGACGTAAAACCTGAAATGACGCCGCGCGAGCAGCAGCGAGTCATTATGGCGTTTCAGATGCACTTCCGCCCGACGTTATATAACGGCGAAGCGGATGCAGAAACTCAGGCGATTGCCGAAGCCCTACTGGAGAAATACGGCCAGGACTAGCGCGGCAGTTTTCCGTGGTCGCGCAGCCAGGCAGCAGTTTGCTCGATACCTTCATCCAGCGAGATGACCGGCTGATACCCCAGCTCCTCCTGTGCTCGCGTAATATCCAGCGTAAAGTCAAAATTCAACTTGGAGACGCCGTAATGGGTTAGCGGCGGCTCTTTTGCTGACTTGCGTCCTAAACGCTCCATACTGCGGGCAATCATATCCAGCATCGGGTAAGGCACCGAACGGATACGGCAATCAATATTCAGTTCGTCGATCAATTTCTGCACGATACTGCGCAGAGTGCGATGTTCGCCGTTGGTAATGTTATACGCACGACCAGAAGGCAGTTTATCGCACGCTTCCTGGCTCGCCAGCCACATAGCGTGCACCGCATTTTCATAGTAAGTCATATCGACCAGTGCGCTGCCGCCGTGGGGTAACAGGATGCTGCCGTAGTGGTGCATCATATGCGCCAGACGGGGAATAAAGACTTTATCGTGCGGCCCAAACAGGCTTTGTGGGCGCAGAATGGTAAAGCGCGTTTGTGGATTTGTCTGCGAAAGCATATTGATGACCTCTTCACTGGCGGCTTTGCTGCGGGCAAATTCGTTGGCGAAGCGGTGCGGACGAAAATCTTCTTTGATGTCGCGGTGGTGGTGGTAGTCGAAGTACAGTGACGGTGAAGAGATATGAATAAAATTACGTACGCCCCAGGCGACAGCCCATTCACCCAGGCGGCGAGTGGCGCGAACGTTTGCCAGATCGAAAGCCTGCTGCGTTCCCCACGGCGAGGTAAAGCTGGAACAGTGCCACAGCGTATCAATGCCTGCGAGCATTACTTTTGCCTGCGATGAGACCAGTTCAGTCAGATCTGCCTGGACAAACTCTGCGCCTATTTTCTCCAGCAATTTACCCATCGCTTCATTGCGACCGGTCGCTCTTACGCTGATGCCTTTTCGGCATAAAAATTCAACCGCGTTTCGACCTAAGCCGCTGGTGGCGCCGGTAACCAGTACCTTCATATCATTCCACTGTTGTTGATAAAAACGACGTGCGCATTCTTCCGTGATTTCATCCTTGATGCAATGGGAAACATGAAAGAATAACGCAGGTTTTTTTCGATTAATCTGTGCTTTGTTCTGCCAGTCTGGCGATTCGTTTTGCCATCCCGCGAAAAATAAACAGATGTGCGGGGATCATGAACAGCCAGTAAAACAGCCCTGGCATCCCGTGCGGGTGCCAGAAAGCGCGGACATCAATAGTGCGATAGTCGCCTTTATCTTCGAGAGTAAAACAAAGTCGCCCAAGTCCTGGCGCTTTCATACCAAACAATAAGGTAAGCTGTTTTTCAGGCTCGACGACAATCACTTTCCAGCTATCCACCGCATCGCCGGTTTGCAAATATTCTCGCTCGGGGCGACCTTTCGCCAGTTTGTGACCTATTGCGCGGTCCATCAACGCCCGGGTCTGCCACAAAATATTGCCAAAGAAGTAACGTTCTTTACCGCCGATTTGATTCACTACCCGCCATAAAGCCTGAAGGCTGGCGGAGGTTTTAACGGTATAACCCGCCTGTTTGGCGAAATAACCGTATTCTGGTCGCCAGCGGGCAAAGGCCTGAGTGTCATATCCCCAGTCGCTGGAGTTGGCGAGCTTTTCTTCCTCTCTCAACGTGCGACGCACAGCGTCATCAAAAGCGATCAGCGGTTGTGGAATGAGCGCGCGTAAGGCGGTGTCATCCGCCAGCAGATCGTGTTTCAGTCCCTGAATCAACGCACTTGCGGTGGTGGACGGTACGGAGGTAATCACATTGAGAAACCACACCGAAATCCAGCGGGTGGGGAAAGGGATGGGGATTAACCCGCGGTGTTTGCCGCTCACGCTCATAAAATGTTCAAACTGCTGTTGATAGCTGAGCACCTGTGGTCCGGCGGCTTCGAATACCCGATGTTCGCAGGCCGGATGGTCTAACAGCGCCACCAGATAGTGCAGCAGGTTTTCCAGCGCGATGGGTGTGGTACGTGAACGAACCCAGCGCGGTGGTGTTAGCACTGGCAGGTTGTAAACCATATCGCGCATGACTTCGAACGCCGCTGACCCGGCTCCGACGATAATTCCGGCACGCAATTCAGTAACAGGCACATCGGCTTCACGCAAAATATCCGCCGTGGCCTGACGGGCGCGCAGATGATCCGATTGCTCATGGGGCGGAGCCTGCAATGAACTAAGAAAGATGACTTGCTTAACCGGCACTTCACGCAGCGCATCACGGACGTTGAGAGCAACCTGGCGTTCCTGAGCGATAAAATCACCGCCTTCGCCCATGCTGTGCACCAGAAAATAGACGGTATCAACATCTTTTAACAAGGCCGTAAGGTTGTCCGGCCAGCTAAGATCGACTTTATGGCAACTGACATTAGCCAGTTGTAGCTTTGTCAGCCTGTCGACATGACGTGCCGCCGCCAGGATCTGATGCCCTTGCTGGTTGAGTGTGCGCACCAGATGCTGACCAATGTAGCCACTGGCACCGAGAACTAAAATGCGTTGCGGCACGTCTCGCTCCTTAACGCGTCAGGAAAGCGCGCCAGTGGGCGGCGACTTCAGCCAGTTGTTCACGCGAGACGTCGAGATGTGTTACCAGGCGAACAATCGGTGAGGCGTTAATCAGCACGTTTCTCGCTTTCATGTATTCACCCAACGCAGCAGCATTTTCTTCCCCGACGCGAACAAACAGCATATTGGTGTCCTGCCGCATCACATCAGCGCCCGCTTCACGCAGTTGCTCTGCCATCCAGGCGGCATTGTCGTGGTCTTCCTGTAAACGCGCGACGTTATTTTTCAGCGCATACATCCCGGCGGCCGCCAGGATCCCGGACTGACGCATCCCGCCACCGGTCATTTTCCGCCAGCGGATGGCTCGTTTAATGTAATCACGATTGCCTACCAGTAGCGAACCTACCGGCGTACCAAGACCTTTCGACAGACATATGGTGAACGAATCACAATATTGCGTGATCGCTTTCAGTTCGCAGCCATAAGCCACCACGGCGTTAAAGATGCGAGCGCCGTCAACGTGCAGCGCCAGATTGCGCTCGCGGGTAAATTCCCATGCCTGTTTCAGGTATTCACGCGGTAGTACTTTGCCGTTGTGGGTGTTTTCCAGACTAAGCAACTTTGTGCGGGCGAAGTGGATATCGTCAGGTTTGATTTTCATCGCCACTTTATCCAATGGCAGCGTGCCGTCGGTAGCCGCATCGATGGGTTGCGGCTGAATGCTGCCCAGTACCGCAGCACCACCGGCTTCAAACAAATAGTTATGTGCTGCCTGACCGACAATATACTCTTCGCCGCGTTCGCAGTGACTGAGCAGAGCGACCAGGTTGGCCTGGGTGCCGGTAGGCAGAAAAATGGCGGCTTCTTTACCGGAAAGCTCTGCCGCGTAGTCCTGCAGAGCATTAACGGTAGGGTCGTCTCCATAAACGTCGTCCCCAACCGGGGCGGCCATCATCGCTTCTAGCATGGCGCGGCTCGGTCGGGTAACGGTATCACTGCGTAAATCAATCATGGCATGTCCTTATTATGACGGGAAATGCCACCCTTTTTACCTTAGCCAGTTTGTTTTCGCCAGTTCGATCACTTCATCACCGCGTCCGCTAATGATCGCCCGCAACATATACAGGCTAAAACCTTTGGCCTGTTCGAGTTTAATCTGCGGTGGGATTGCTAACTCTTCTTTCGCGACGACCACATCCACCAGTACAGGACCGTCGATGGAGAAGGCGCGTTGCAGGGCTTCGTCGATTTCAGCGGCTTTCTCTACGCGGATGCCCGTAATACCGCACGCTTCGGCAATGCGGGCAAAGTTGGTGTCGTGCAGTTCAGTGCCATCTGTCAGGTAACCACCAGCTTTCATCTCCATCGCCACAAAGCCCAGCACGCTGTTGTTAAAGACGATGATTTTCACCGGTAGTTTCATCTGTACCACCGAGAGGAAATCGCCCATTAACATACTAAAACCGCCATCACCGCACATGGCGACTACCTGACGTTCTGGCTCGGTTGCCTGCGCGCCCAGCGCCTGCGGCATGGCGTTAGCCATCGAACCGTGGTTAAACGAACCTAACAAGCGACGCTTACCGTTCATTTTCAGATAACGCGCAGCCCATACCGTTGGTGTGCCGACGTCACAGGTAAAGATGGCATCATCGGCAGCAAAATGGCTAATTTGCTGAGCCAGATATTGCGGGTGAATCGCTTTCTCGCTCGGTTTGGCTAAATCGTCCAGCCCTTTACGGGCATCGCGGTAATCTTCCAGCGCTTTATCCAGGAACTTGCGATCGGTTTTTTCTTCCAGCAATGGCAGAAGTGCTCGCAGGGTTGATTTGATATCGCCCACCAGCGCCATATCCACCTTGCTGTGTGCGCCAATGCTGGCAGGATTGACATCGATCTGAATAATTTTGGCATCGGTCGGGTAGAACGCGCGGTAGGGGAATTGGGTGCCGAGCAGCACTAAAGTGTCGGCATTCATCATGGTATGAAAACCCGATGAGAAACCGATTAAGCCGGTCATTCCGACATCATACGGATTATCGTATTCGACATGTTCTTTACCACGCAGAGCATGGATGATTGGCGCTTTAATTTTCCCGGCAAACTCTACTAACTCTTTATGCGCGCCCGCGCAGCCGCTGCCGCACATCAGTGCAATATTTCTGGAGTAACGCAGTAGTTGCGCCAGCTTGCGTAACTCTTCTTCTTCCGGCGTCACTATTGGCAGTGGCGCGTGATACCAGTGGGTGGTTGCCCCTTCTGGCGCAGGTTTTAACGCCACATCGCCCGGTAAAACGACCACCGAAACGCCACGGTTAAGCACCGCTTTGCGCATGGCGATCGCCAGTACTTGCGGGATCTGCTCCGGGCTGGAAACCAGCTCGCAATAGTGACTACATTCGCGGAATAACTCTTGCGGGTGGGTCTCCTGAAAATAACCGCTACCAATTTCGCTGGAAGGAATATGGGCGGCAATCGCCAGTACCGGAACGTGATTACGATGACAGTCGAACAGGCCGTTGATTAAGTGCAGGTTGCCTGGCCCACACGATCCGGCGCAGACCGCCAGTTCTCCTGAAAGCTGGGCTTCAGCGCCAGCGGCAAAGGCCGCGACTTCTTCATGGCGGGTGGACATCCACTCGATAGTGCCCATACGATTAAGGCTGTCGCTGAGGCCGTTAAGCGAGTCGCCCGTCACTCCCCAGATACGTTTCACCCCAGCCGATTCGAGCGTTTTAGCGATATAAGCTGCAACCGTTTGTTTCATGGTTTTCCGTCTCCTGAATGTGATAACGGTTACAAGTTTAGTTCATCTGACGGAGAGGGAAGGGATGGGAGAAAAAGGAGGCACTAACAGTTAAATTGCCCGATGACAGGAATATCATCGGGCATAATGCGATTACGCGAGAACCATATCTCCCTGCGGATGGCAGGAACAGGCCAGCACGTAACCCTCAGCGATTTCGGCGTCAGTCAGCGTCATGGTGCTGCTCACCGTGTATTCGCCAGAAATTATTTTTGTTTTACAGCAGCCGCAAACACCCGCACGACAGGCGGCGACGACCGGAACTTTATTGCTTTCCAGCGCCTCCAGCAGCGTGGTGCCAACCGGGGCATAAAATTCTTGTGCCGGTTGTAATTTGGTGAATTTCAGACCACTGGTCGCAGCGTCCGCCACCGGCGTGAAGAACTTCTCTTTAAAGAAGCGTGTTACGCCAAGTGCTTTCACTTCCTGTTCCACCCAATCCATATACGGAGCCGGGCCACAGGTCATCACGGTACGCGAAGCCAGGTCAGGAACGCTTTCCAGCAGTTCGCGAGTCAGGCGACCAGCGATAAAGCCCTCGCTGACGTTATTTTCTGCCACCAGCGTCACCGGATAGTTGCGCCATTCGTCGGCAAAAATGACATCCTGCGGTGTGCGCACGTTGTAGATCACCTGTACATCGGCCTGCGGACGATTTTTCGCCAGCCAGCGACGCATCGACATAATTGGTGTGACACCGCAGCCTGCTGCCAGTAACAGGAATTTCTCTTCTGTTTTATCGTCGCAGGTAAATTCCCCCATCGCATCCGAAAGCCAGAGATAGTCACCGCGTTTCACCTCGCGAGTCAGCCACTGGGAGCCGACACCGTCATCAATCCGCCGCACGGTCAGGGTGATGTATTCACTCACGCCTGGCGTGGAGGAAATGGTATACGCACGCAGCGTTTCTGCTGAGTTACGCACGCTAACCAGCGCATATTGCCCGGCGCGATACGGATAGTAATCGTGGCAAATCAGGGAAAGCGTCCACACATCCGGTGTTTCTTGCTTAATGTGATGAACCTGCATCCGCCACGGGCATTGATTCGTTGGCATCGTCATCGATAAACTCCTTACGCGCTCAACAGTTGCTTCATGTCTTCTTCAACAGTGGTGATAGAACGCAGGCCGAATTTCTCATTCAGCACCGCCAGCAGGTCTGGGGTCAGGAAGCCTGGTGCAGTCGGGCCGGTGACGATATTTTTCACGCCCAGAGAAAGCAGCGTCAGCAGAATAACAATTGCCTTCTGTTCAAACCAGGAGAGTACCAGCGAGAGTGGCAGATCGTTGACACCGCAACCCAGTTTTTCTGCCAGGGTGACAGCCAGAATAATCGCTGAGTATGCATCGTTACACTGGCCAGCATCCACCAGACGCGGCAGACCTTCGATATTGCCAAACTCAAGTTTGTTAAAGCGATATTTACCGCAGGCGAGCGTCAGGATCAGGCAGTCATCCGGCACGCTGGTAGCGAAATCGGTGAAATAGTGACGTTCGCCACGGGCACCGTCACAGCCGCCAAGCAGGAAGATATGACGCAGTTTTTCACGGCTCACCAGATCAATCAGCGTATCGGCTGCGCCAAGCAGCGTCTGACGACCAAAACCTACGGTGATCAGATGCGGAATTTCGCTGTACGGGAAGCCCGCCATTTGTTGCGCCTGGGCGATGACCGCAGAGAAATCCTCACCATCCAGATGACGTACGCCCGGCCAGCCAACAATGCTGCGGGTCCAGATACGATCGTCATAAGCGCCGACGGTTGGGTCGATGATGCAGTTAGAGGTCATCACGATAGGGCCAGGGAAGCGAGCGAACTCAACTTGTTGATTCTGCCAGCCACTGCCGTAGTTACCGACCAGATGCTTGAATTTACGCAGCTCCGGGTAGCCGTGAGCAGGCAACATTTCGCCGTGGGTGTAGACGTTAACGCCCGTGCCTTCGGTCTGTTCCAGCAGGTTATAGAGATCTTTGAGATCGTGACCGGAAATCAGAATGCATTTACCCGCTGTAGCTTTGACGTTGACCTGAGTCGGTGTCGGATGACCGTATTTACCGGTTTCGCCTGCATCCAGAATGCTCATCACTTTGAAATTCATCTGGCCGATTTCCATGGAACACTCGAGAAGTGCGTTCATATCGGAAGGCCAGGTTCCCAGCCATGCCATGATTTTATGGTACTGGGCGTAAATATCGTTGTCGTACTGACCGAGAACGTGAGCGTGTTCCATATAGGCCGCCGCACCTTTCAGACCATACAGGCAGAGCAGACGCAGGCCGAGAATATTTTCGCCAATCGTTGCTTTATCTTTATTTGGCGTAAATTCCGCCGCCTGACGTTGCAGTTCACCGAGATCATCGCTCACCAGTTGCAAGTCAGCCATTGGGTTATCGACGCGGGCGTTTGCATCTACTGCCAGGCATTGTGCTTTCAGCGCCTCACGCAGGGCAATCGCTTCACGGGCGTAGCCGACAATACGAGGAGAATCGAAGTTAACGTTAGTCAGCGTTGAGAAAAATGCACGCGGCGCGAAGCTGTCTACGTCGTGGTTGATGATGCCGTATTCACGTGCTTTTACCGCCCAGGCAGAAAGCCCTTGCAGCGCCGCAATCAGTAAGTCCTGAAGGTCAGAGGTTTCCGCCGTTTTACCACACATCCCCTGCGCGTATGAGCAGCCGTTTCCTGCCGGAGTACGGATAGTTTGTTCACATTGCACACAAAACATGATCACACCTTTAAAGTTATATTTAATATACATGTTTAAGGTTAAGACGCTTAACGCGGGGATAAAAGGGATTTTTGTTGCAACTTTAAGGGAGATTGATTTAGCGCAATTTTGGCGGCAGGGTTCTACCGCCAGAGAGGTATTACGCGGAGAAAAGGGCGATCAGAATGGGCACCAGCAGGCTAAGAATAAAACCGTGAACAATCGCCGCCGGGACCATCTCCAGACCACCTGTACGCTGAAGAACGGGCAGGGTGAAATCCATCGATGTGGCACCGCACAAACCCAGCGCCGTTGAGCGACTGCGACGGATAAGGCCGGGGATTAGCATGATGGCGATCAGCTCTCGTGCCAGATCATTAAAAAACGCTGCGCTACCGATTACCGGGCCAAAAGATTCGGTCAACAATATACCGGAAAGAGAATACCAGCCGAAACCGGAGGCCATTGCCAGCGCGGTGTTGATAGGGAGATCAAGAATAAAGGCGTTAATTAAACCGCCAATTAATGAACTGGCAACCACTACCACAGCGACAATCATTCCCCGGCGATTAAGGACAATCTGCTTTAAGGTCATGCCATTATTGCGTAGCTGAATACCGACGAGGAAAAGTAACAGAATTAACGTGTATTCGCTGGCTTCAGTGGCGTGTTGTAAGAAACCTAATCCGCTAAGGCCAATGGCAAAACCAATCACTACTACGCCGCACAGTTTTAGCGACTCCAGTGCCATCGCAATACGTGACGGTAATTTCTCTTGCTGGTGGTGATTACGCCATGGCAAACCACGCTCCAGCCACAGCAAGGCGACAATATTGCATAGCAAAATAACGGTAATACTGACGGCGGAATAATGCAGGATCGCCAGCAAATTACTGGCAAGATTATCAAGGAACGCCAGGCTAATACCCATAAAAAAGAGAATGAGATAGACCATCCAGCTTAATAACTGATTAATGCGTTTTAACGCAGCTTTTTGGCGAAGCGGAATGAGGTAACCCACAATGAGTGGCACCAGAATGATTAACAGCCCAGAAAACATGAAAACTCAGCCCTTGCAAAGAAGAAATCGAAATGCGCGATGACACACTACTGAAAGCGGAAGGATGAGTAAAGTTGCAATTAAAAGGAAACGTTATGCAAATGAGAAGGCCTGACATTGCGTCAGGCCTTCTGCGTTAATTAATCGCGTTTTTCCAGCAGTGTCCGGTAAATCAGACCACCAATAATACCGCCGACAATGGGCACTACCCAGAAGAACCACAGTTGTTCTAACGCCCAGCCACCCTGGAAGATAGCAACCGCAGTGCTGCGCGCCGGGTTAACGGAGGTGTTAGTGACCGGAATACTGATTAAGTGAATCAGCGTTAATGCCAGACCAATGGCAATCGGCGCAAAACCCGCCGGCGCGAATTTGTCGGTCGCACCGTGGATCACCAGCAAGAAACCAGCGCTCAATACCAGTTCAACAACCAATGCAGAAAGCATGGAATAGCCGCCAGGTGAATGCTCACCATAACCGTTAGACGCAAAACCGCTGGCCGCCGCGTCAAATCCGGCTTTACCGCTGGCGATTAAATACAGCAGTGCCGCCGCAACAATACCGCCAACAACCTGGGCAATGACGTAGCCAACGACTTCTTTTGCCGGGAAACGACCGCCAGCCCATAAACCAATAGTGACTGCCGGGTTAAAATGACCACCAGAAATATGACCAACAGCGAAGGCCATGGTCAGTACTGTCAGACCAAACGCCAGCGCGACACCAGCAAAGCCAATACCTAATTCCGGAAATGTTGCCGCCAGCACAGCGCTACCGCAGCCACCAAATACAAGCCAGAAAGTACCAAAACATTCTGCTGCTAATTTTCTGAACATATCCACCTCAATTAAAAATTGACCCTGTGAAAAATATGGTCGTTTTATAGGGTCGTCGTAAAAAAGTGACGACAGAAATAATGCGTGGGTATTTTAAAAACGAAGCTGAGTCATTCGCCAGATAAATAAATCCAGTAATTTTGATTTAGAACAAATGAGGGTTCCCCCATATAGTCATTTGCCTGATTGACAGTGTAGTGCAAACCACGAAATTAAACCTTTGGGGGTAATAAAAATAATACACAAGATTAATCATTTGATTTTATTGTTTTTTGGGGGAAATCAGTGAGAGGGTGTCTGACACAATTATTCGCTCATTTTTCAGACATTTGCCATGCTTAAGTGTGATGTCATCACGTATTCCTGGGGGCTTTCCCGTTATACTGCCGGAGTAAAGGATAAGTAACATATTTCTGGAGGGGATATGATTCTTGAGCGCGTTGAAATTGTGGGCTTTCGTGGTATCAACCGACTATCGTTGATGCTGGAACAAAACAACGTCCTGATTGGGGAGAACGCGTGGGGTAAATCCAGTTTGCTGGATGCGCTAACCCTACTGCTATCGCCAGAATCAGATCTCTACCATTTTGAACGCGACGATTTCTGGTTTCCGCCGGGCGATATCAATGGCCGGGAACACCATCTGCATATCATTCTGACCTTTCGTGAATCGCTGCCAGGGCGGCATCGTGTTCGCCGTTATCGCCCACTTGAAACATGCTGGACGCCGTGCGTCGATGGTTATCACCGCATTTTTTATCGTCTGGAAGGGGAGTGTGCGGAAGATGGCAGCGTGATGACGCTGCGCAGTTTTCTTGATAAAGACGGGCATCCGATTGAGGTTGATGATATTAACGATCAGGCGCGTCATCTGGTGCGGTTGATGCCTGTTCTGCGCTTGCGTGATGCCCGCTTTATGCGCCGTATTCGCAACGGAACTGTACCAAATGTGCCCAATGTGGAAGTTACCGCGCGCCAGTTGGATTTTCTTGCCCGTGAATTATCCTCACATCCACAAAATCTTACTGACGGACAGATTCGTCAGGGGCTTTCGGCAATGGTGCAACTGCTTGAGCATTATTTTTCGGAGCAGGGAGCCGGGCAGGCGAGATACCGCTTAATGCGGCGGCGGGCCAGCAATGAGCAACGGAGCTGGCGTTATCTGGATATCATCAACCGGATGATTGACCGGCCTGGAGGTCGTTCGTATCGGGTTATTTTGCTTGGGCTATTTGCGACTTTGCTACAGGCAAAAGGCACATTGCGGCTGGATAAAGACGCGCGTCCGTTATTGTTGATAGAAGATCCGGAAACGCGCCTGCATCCGATTATGCTTTCAGTCGCCTGGCATCTGTTGAACCTTCTGCCATTGCAGCGTATTGCTACCACCAACTCTGGCGAGCTGCTTTCGTTAACGCCGGTAGAGCATGTTTGCCGTCTGGTGCGTGAATCTTCTCGCGTTGCCGCATGGCGTCTGGGGCCGAGTGGCTTGAGTACCGAAGATAGCCGACGCATATCCTTTCACATTCGTTTTAACCGTCCGTCATCGCTGTTTGCCCGTTGTTGGTTGCTGGTGGAAGGGGAAACAGAAACCTGGGTTATTAACGAACTGGCGCGCCAGTGTGGGCATCATTTTGATGCTGAAGGGATCAAGGTCATTGAATTTGCCCAGTCAGGATTAAAACCGCTGGTTAAATTTGCCCGCCGGATGGGGATTGAGTGGCATGTGCTGGTCGATGGCGATGAAGCCGGGAAGAAGTATGCCGCTACGGTGCGCAGCCTGTTGAATAACGATCGGGAAGCTGAACGAGAGCATTTAACGGCATTACCGGCGCTGGATATGGAGCATTTTATGTATCGCCAGGGATTTTCCGATGTATTCCATCGCGTGGCGCAAATCCCGGAAAATGTACCGATGAATCTGCGCAAAATCATCTCGAAGGCGATCCATCGCTCTTCCAAACCCGATCTCGCCATTGAGGTTGCAATGGAGGCCGGACGCCGTGGTGTGGAGTCCGTACCGGCATTGCTGAAAAAAATGTTCTCGCGCGTGCTGTGGCTGGCGCGCGGTCGGGCAGATTAACCGCGAAACATCGTTGCCATCTGTGGCTGAATAGCGTCGAGCATCTCATAGCGGCGACGGTATTCAGCTCGTTTTTTACTGGCTATTTCAGCAACTTCTTTTCGTACTATCTGACCAGGAAGTCGGTAATGCCGTTCGGCATCGCATTCGCCGCCAACCGACTCCCAGAACGCGTTATAGTCCGCATGGATTTTTCCTTCTTTATCGCGATAGCGCAGGCTGCGATAAATATGCGTTTCATTGCTGACGGCAATAATCTGCTCAACCTGTAAGCGTTGGGCAAAGAGACAGACCGCTTCCATCACCAGACGTTTTGGAAACAGACCGTGGCAGGCTTTCGTCGCATTCTGGATTTCCTGGTGCGGAATTTCCCATTTCGCGCCTTGCAGTCCACCAATAAACAGCGTTCTTTTTCCCTGGTACTCACACAGAGTGAAGGTGATCTCTGCCAGAGGGATGCCCTCGCTGTTACGGAACAGGATCGTGCTGTCACCTTCTTTATCCATTGAGATCATCATGGTCAGTTCAAGCGTGAACTGCTCGCCGTTTTTTCCTTCCAGCTTCGCCAGTTGCAGCCCGGGGGTATTCAAATATAAGCTGAATTCTTCCGCCGACATGCAGGCACGCAGCAATGCATAATGGTAACGTAACGCCTCCAGTAATTGTTTGCGGTTAAGATTGGCGGCAAGGTAAGGGCGATGCAGACGAACAGGCAGTCGCGGCTGGCGTGTTAACAGCGTATTGAGGTTCGGCCAGTGGGATAGTTCGTTCATCCACTCAACGCTTAAACGCGGCATAATCAAAGAGCGCAGCAAAAATTTCTGGCGAAAGCTACGGCGATGCCAGAATTTACCTGGTCGCCACTGGCCACCAGCCAGACTAAGGAAAAGAGACATGCTGCTAAGAGATTCAGATGGCGTAAAAGCCCGTTCAGTAAGTTGTGACATATTCACAAAATCAATGATTATACATAGCGTCGATTTCACCATCGGAAATCTTAACCAAACATCAATAATGTGATTACTAACGGAAATTTTAGGGTTTTGTTGATATTTTGTTGATGTTAACAACGCCCGGATGCGCGTATGGAGTACTCAATATATTTATGAAAAAGCGAAGAAACATTAAGAAGCGTTACGTTATTGCGCTGGTGATAGTCATTGCCGGGTTGGTTGCATTGTGGAAAATTCTCAATGCGCCGGTGCCAACTTATCAGACATTGATAGTGCGCCCCGGTGATTTGCAGCAAAGCGTGCTGGCGACCGGAAAGCTCGACGCGTTGCGTAAAGTTGATGTTGGCGCGCAGGTTAGCGGTCAGTTGAAAACGCTGTCGGTGGCGATTGGCGATAAAGTGAAAAAAGATCAGCTTTTAGGCGTTATTGATCCAGAACAGGCTGAAAACCAGATCAAGGAAGTGGAAGCGACGCTGATGGAGCTGCGCGCACAACGTCAGCAGGCGGAAGCAGAACTGAAACTGGCTCGGGTGACATACTCTCGCCAGCAACGACTGGCGCAAACGCAGGCCGTTTCACAGCAGGATCTCGACACTGCTGCGACTGAAATGGCTGTTAAACAGGCGCAGATTGGCACCATTGATGCGCAAATCAAACGCAATCAGGCCTCTCTCGACACAGCTAAAACCAATCTCGATTACACCCGCATCGTTGCTCCGATGGCCGGGGAAGTCACGCAAATCACTACCCTGCAAGGGCAGACGGTGATTGCCGCACAACAAGCGCCGAACATTTTGACGCTGGCAGATATGAGTACCATGCTGGTAAAAGCGCAGGTTTCTGAAGCGGATGTTATCCACCTGAAGCCGGGGCAAAAAGCCTGGTTTACGGTGCTTGGCGATCCGCTGACGCGCTATGAAGGGCAGATTAAAGATGTGTTGCCAACACCGGAAAAGGTCAACGACGCTATTTTCTATTACGCCCGTTTTGAAGTACCAAACCCCGATGGTCTGTTGCGGCTGGATATGACTGCACAGGTGCACATTCAGCTCACTGATGTGAAAAACGTGCTGACAATCCCACTGTCGGCGTTAGGCGATCCGGTTGGCGATAACCGCTATAAGATCAAACTGCTACGTAATGGAGAAACGCGCGAGCGTGAAGTAACGATTGGCGCACGTAACGATACCGATGTTGAGATTGTCAAAGGGCTGGAAGTGGGCGAAGAAGTGGTGATTGGTGAGGCCAAACCAGGAGCTGCGCAATGACGCCTTTGCTCGAATTGAAGGATATTCGCCGTAGCTATCCCGCGGGAGATGAGCAGGTTGAGGTGCTGAAGGGGATCACTCTGGATATTTATGCCGGAGAGATGGTGGCGATTGTCGGCGCTTCGGGTTCTGGTAAATCGACCCTGATGAATATCCTCGGCTGCCTGGATAAAGCCACAAGCGGCACCTATCGCGTCGCCGGTCAGGATGTTGCCACGCTGGACGCCGATGCGCTGGCGCAGCTCCGTCGCGAGCATTTTGGCTTTATTTTTCAGCGTTACCACCTGCTTTCGCATTTAACCGCCGAGCAGAACGTTGAAGTTCCCGCCGTCTATGCTGGCCTTGAGCGTAAACAGCGACTGCTGCGCGCCCGGCAATTACTGCAACGACTGGGGCTGGAAGAGCGCGCAGAGTATTACCCTGCTCAGCTTTCCGGTGGTCAACAACAGCGAGTCAGTATCGCCCGCGCGTTGATGAACGGTGGGCAGGTGATCCTCGCTGATGAACCGACAGGCGCGCTGGACAGCCATTCCGGTGAAGAGGTGATGACTGTCCTGCATCAGTTGCGCGATCGCGGGCACACGGTGATTATCGTCACTCATGATCCGCAGGTTGCCGCCCAGGCAGAGCGGGTGATCGAAATTCACGACGGCGAAATCGTGCGTAATCCACCCGCTATTGAAAAAAATACTGCTGCAGCCAACAGCGAACCGGGTGTCAAAACGGCGTCTGGCTGGCGGCAGTTCGTCAGCGGTTTTAACGAGGCGCTGACGATGGCGTGGCGCGCGCTGGCAGCCAATAAAATGCGTACTTTACTGACCATGCTGGGGATTATTATCGGTATTGCGTCGGTGGTATCTATTGTCGTGGTGGGCGACGCGGCTAAACAAATGGTACTGGCGGATATTCGTTCTATTGGTACTAATACTATTGATGTCTATCCCGGGAAAGATTTTGGCGATGACGATCCGCAATATCAGCAGGCGCTGAAGTACGACGATTTAATCGCCATTCAAAAACAACCGTGGGTCGCTTCTGCCACACCCGCCGTCTCGCAAAACCTGCGCCTGCGTTATAACAATGTTGATGTTGCTGCCAGCGCCAACGGCGTAAGCGGGGACTATTTTAATGTTTATGGTATGACTTTCAGCGAAGGGAACACCTTTAATCAGGAGCAACTGAATGGTCGCGCGCAGGTAGTTGTTCTCGACAGTAATACCCGCCGTCAGCTTTTTCCGCATAAAGCGGATGTGGTTGGCGAGGTGATTCTTGTCGGTAATATGCCAGCGAGGGTCATCGGCGTGGCGGAAGAGAAACAGTCGATGTTTGGCAGTAGTAAAGTGCTGCGCGTGTGGTTGCCTTACAGCACCATGTCCGGGCGGGTTATGGGGCAGTCGTGGCTTAACTCCATTACCGTAAGAGTGAAAGAAGGCTTTGACAGCGCTGAAGCTGAACAGCAACTCACCCGTTTGTTGTCGCTGCGCCACGGCAAAAAGGATTTCTTCACCTGGAACATGGACGGTGTCTTGAAAACGGTCGAAAAGACCACACGTACTTTACAACTGTTTTTGACACTGGTGGCGGTGATTTCGCTGGTGGTGGGCGGCATTGGCGTCATGAATATTATGCTGGTATCGGTGACAGAGCGGACGCGGGAAATTGGTATCCGCATGGCCGTGGGGGCGCGCGCCAGCGATGTGTTGCAACAATTTCTGATTGAAGCCGTGCTGGTTTGTCTGGTGGGTGGTGCGCTGGGGATAACGCTGTCACTGTTAATCGCTTTCACATTGCAGCTTTTTTTACCCGGTTGGGAAATTGGTTTTTCTCCGCTGGCACTGCTACTGGCGTTTCTTTGTTCAACCGTTACCGGGATTTTATTTGGCTGGCTGCCTGCGCGAAATGCGGCAAAACTGGATCCAGTGGATGCTCTGGCACGGGAGTAATATTTGAGATAAAAATGCCAGCCGATCGGGCTGGCATTTTGCCTGTAGGATGTACACAATGAGACAGAAGAGCTATGCGACTGCAGCTTCTACTTCGACGGGCACAATGACACTGGCATGATTGCCTTTTGGCCCCTGGTGGACATCAAACTGAACGGATTGCCCAGCTTTTAGCGTTCTGTAACCATCCATCTGGATGGTGGAATAATGAGCGAAAATATCTTCGCCGCCGCCTTCAGGGCAGATGAAACCAAACCCTTTGGCATTGTTGAACCACTTAACAGTACCCTTTTCCATGCTTCGACATCCTTCGCAAATCTTATACAAGTAAGATGGAATAAACCGGGGTCAGAGAGGGAGCTGTTCAAAACCTCGCCAACTCTAGAAATACAATTTAGAGAAATAGGGCGAGCCGTCAAGCGTTTGACAGGGGCCTGGGGGTAGGTATGCATCAAAAATTTGAAGCAGTTAACGCTATTGACAGTAATGTGACTGATGTCGCTGATGCCAACGATAGATGATAATTATCTATTATGTGGAGTAGATTGGTCAGGCAAATAAGCTCTTGTCAGCGGCAGAGCGTTCTGCCGATAACCGTAACCGAAGATGATAACTGACAATGGGTAAAACGAACGACTGGCTGGACTTTGATCAACTGGCGGAAGAAAAAGTGCGTGACGCGCTAAAACCGCCATCTATGTATAAAGTGATATTAGTCAATGATGATTACACTCCGATGGAGTTTGTTATTGACGTGTTACAAAAATTCTTTTCTTATGATGTAGAACGTGCAACGCAATTGATGCTCGCTGTTCACTACCAGGGGAAGGCCATTTGCGGAATCTTTACCGCCGAGGTTGCAGAAACCAAAGTGGCGATGGTGAACAAGTACGCAAGGGAGAACGAGCATCCATTGCTGTGTACGCTGGAAAAAGCCTGAATGCAGGCATAAAAATTGGGGGAGGTGCCTATGCTCAATCAAGAACTGGAACTCAGTTTAAACATGGCTTTCGCCAGAGCGCGCGAGCACCGTCATGAGTTTATGACCGTCGAGCACTTGTTACTGGCATTGCTCAGTAACCCGTCGGCTCGGGAGGCGCTGGAAGCATGTTCCGTGGATCTGGTGGCGCTCCGTCAGGAACTGGAAGCCTTTATTGAACAAACCACACCCGTTCTGCCTGCCAGTGAAGAGGAGCGTGACACGCAGCCGACGCTGAGTTTTCAGCGTGTACTGCAACGTGCGGTCTTCCATGTTCAGTCCTCCGGTCGCAGTGAGGTTACCGGTGCGAATGTTCTGGTTGCTATCTTTAGCGAACAGGAGTCACAGGCTGCCTATCTGTTGCGCAAACATGAAGTCAGCCGTCTTGATGTGGTGAACTTTATTTCTCATGGCACGCGTAAAGATGAGCCATCTCAGTCTTCTGAACCAGGAAACCAGCCCGGCAGTGAAGAACAAGCTGGTGGGGAGGATCGTATGGAGAATTTCACGACGAACCTGAACCAGCTTGCGCGCGTGGGAGGAATCGACCCGCTGATTGGTCGTGAGAAGGAGCTGGAGCGCGCCATTCAGGTTCTCTGTCGCCGCCGTAAAAACAACCCACTGCTGGTTGGCGAGTCTGGCGTTGGTAAAACTGCGATTGCGGAAGGTCTCGCCTGGCGTATTGTCCAGGGCGATGTACCGGAAGTGATGGCTGACTGTACGATTTACTCTCTGGATATCGGTTCCCTGTTAGCGGGAACTAAATATCGCGGCGACTTTGAAAAACGTTTCAAAGCGTTGCTCAAACAGTTGGAGCAGGATACCAACAGCATCCTGTTTATCGATGAGATCCACACCATCATCGGCGCAGGCGCAGCTTCTGGCGGTCAGGTGGATGCGGCTAACCTGATTAAACCACTGCTCTCCAGCGGTAAAATTCGCGTTATAGGTTCGACGACGTATCAGGAGTTCAGCAACATTTTCGAGAAAGATCGTGCTCTGGCGCGTCGCTTCCAGAAAATCGATATTACTGAACCGTCGATCGAAGAAACCGTTCAAATCATCAACGGTCTGAAACCGAAGTATGAAGCGCACCACGACGTGCGTTATACCGCGAAAGCGGTGCGTGCGGCGGTAGAACTGGCGGTGAAATACATTAACGATCGTCATCTGCCGGACAAAGCGATTGACGTTATCGACGAAGCGGGCGCTCGCGCACGTCTGATGCCGGTAAGCAAGCGCAAGAAAACGGTCAATGTGGCGGATATTGAGTCCGTGGTGGCGCGTATCGCACGTATCCCAGAGAAGAGTGTTTCTCAGAGTGACCGCGATACTCTGAAAAACCTCAGTGATCGCCTGAAAATGCTGGTCTTCGGTCAGGATAAAGCCATTGAGGCGCTTACCGAAGCCATCAAGATGGCGCGTGCGGGTTTAGGCCACGAACATAAACCGGTCGGTTCGTTCCTGTTTGCTGGTCCAACCGGGGTCGGCAAAACTGAGGTCACGGTGCAGCTTTCCAAAGCCCTCGGCATTGAGCTTCTGCGCTTTGATATGTCCGAGTATATGGAACGTCACACTGTCAGCCGCCTGATTGGTGCGCCTCCGGGATACGTCGGTTTTGATCAGGGTGGTCTGCTGACCGATGCGGTCATCAAGCATCCGCACTCGGTGCTGCTGCTGGACGAAATCGAGAAAGCGCATCCGGACGTGTTCAATATCCTGTTGCAGGTGATGGACAACGGCACGCTGACCGATAACAACGGACGCAAGGCCGATTTCCGTAACGTGGTGCTGGTGATGACTACCAACGCCGGGGTACGTGAAACCGAGCGCAAATCGATTGGGCTTATCCACCAGGATAACAGCACCGATGCGATGGAAGAGATCAAAAAGATCTTTACGCCAGAGTTTCGTAACCGTCTCGACAATATTATCTGGTTCGATCATCTCTCAACCGACGTGATCCATCAGGTGGTTGATAAATTCATTGTCGAGTTGCAGGTTCAACTGGATCAGAAAGGTGTTTCTCTGGAAGTGAGCCAGGAAGCACGTAACTGGCTGGCTGAGAAAGGTTACGACCGGGCAATGGGTGCACGTCCGATGGCTCGCGTCATCCAGGACAACCTGAAGAAACCGCTCGCTAACGAACTGCTGTTTGGCTCGCTGGTGGATGGCGGTCAGGTCACTGTTGCGCTGGATAAAGAGAAAAATGAGCTGACCTACGGGTTCCAGAGTGCACAAAAGCACAAAGCGGAAGCAGCGCATTAATCAGATTGTTAAGTAGGTTGGTGAAGTCCGTAATCTCGTCAGGGGTTACGGACTTTTTGTTTATGGGGTGGGGGAGGTTCAGACCCTTTTTTTGATGATGATGGTAAGTTGTTGATAATTAGTGCTGCTGGACGGTAAGGATAAAAAAGGGTGGCAGCAGGAAAATGAGATGGTTTTGCTTTATTAACAACGGGCTAAACGTGTAGTATTTGAGTTCACTGCCGTACAGGCAGCTTAGAAATGTTGCTCACTCGTCATGCCGATGAGGGCGTCGTTCACTGCCGTACAGGCAGCTTAGAAAGGTGGGATGGCCAGCGCGAAACGCACGCAGACGTTCACTGCCGTACAGGCAGCTTAGAAATTTGATTTTTTCGAATAATTGAAGTATCCGTTGTTCACTGCCGTACAGGCAGCTTAGAAAGTCCGTGAGGTCGTCCGACGATAGTTTTTTCAGTTCACTGCCGTACAGGCAGCTTAGAAAGGTACGCCGTTGCTTGCCGCTGTGGTGAGACCGTTCACTGCCGTACAGGCAGCTTAGAAACACATCAGCGTTATTCGCTGGCAATCGGGGTTGTTCACTGCCGTACAGGCAGTTTCACAAATACGATGATGGCAGAAATTTAGCTGCGTTATGGCGCTCTCAACTCCGAACCATTAGCTGTGACACACAATAACAATTGTGATAATTGCGACGAGAATCAATTTCTCACACAGAAATCAATGCTGTACTAATCCTAACTCCTTCAAATAAAAATAATCACAGGATGTGTTTATGTCTTCAAATTACCTTACTCCTTCTGATCTCAAAACCATTCTCCACTCCAGGCGTGCCAATATTTATTATCTGGAAAAATGCCGGGTGCAGGTGAATGGTGGGCGAGTGGAGTATGTCACCAGTGAAGGCAAGGAGTCGTATTACTGGAATATCCCCATTGCGAATACCACGGCGTTGATGTTGGGGATGGGAACGTCCGTTACCCAGGCGGCGATGCGTGAATTTGCCCATGCTGGAGTGATGGTTGGTTTTTGTGGTACGGATGGCACGCCGCTGTATTCGGCAAATGAAGTTGATGTTGATGTCTCCTGGCTCAGTCCGCAAAGCGAATATCGTCCTACTGAATATCTTCAGCAGTGGGTTTCTTTTTGGTTTGTTGAAGACAAACGCCTTGCCGCCGCGAAACGTTTTCAGTTAATTCGTCTGACACATATTGATAAGTACTGGACCAGCGCGAAAATGCAGCGTGAACACGCCTTTCAGCCTGATGCTAATGCACTGCAGACTCTGCTAAATCGCACTCGTGAAGAAATAGACATGGCAGAAAGCCATACGCAGCTTATGCTCGTAGAGGCGAAATTGACCAAAGCACTCTACAAAATGGTGAGTCAATCCGTGGGCTACGGCGACTTTACTCGTGCAAAACGGGGTGGCGGAGTTGATATGGCCAACCGCTTCCTTGATCAGGGTAATTATCTGGCGTATGGCCTGGCGGCAGTGGCGGCGTGGGTAACCGGGATCCCACACGGTTTAGCAGTAATGCACGGTAAAACCCGTCGCGGCGGTCTCGTTTTTGACCTTGCCGATCTGATTAAAGATGCCCTTGTTATGCCACAAGCATTTATCGCTGCAATGGCGGGAGAAGATGCTCAGGAGTTTCGTCAACGCTGCATCAATATCTTTCAACAAGCGGATGCGCTGGATGTCATGATCACCTCTCTGCAGGAAACGGCTCAGGCCCTGGCTAA
This sequence comes from Escherichia sp. TW09308, assembly GCF_000208565.1. Lineage (NCBI taxonomy): Bacteria > Pseudomonadati > Pseudomonadota > Gammaproteobacteria > Enterobacterales > Enterobacteriaceae > Escherichia > Escherichia sp. TW09308. The sequence goes on from NZ_AEME01000001.1 coordinate 1,884,056, forward strand.
GGCTGACCAATGAACGTCCTGATTATCTCGCGCTGCACAAAAAATGCTCGAGTGGAGAGCTGCCGTATTATTGATCAGTTTGCCGAACGCACTGGTGACGCCGCATGGCAAACGGTGATTACTCTGGAAGGGGTTAATACACTTCGCCGTTTACTGCGCAAAACTGCCCAGCGAAATACCGCAGTGGCTTGTCACTGGCTGAAGAAGAATGGGCAAACGGAGTTGATGTGGATTGTCGGCAATATTCGTCGTTTTAATGCTCAGGGACGCGTTCCCACAAATCGAACAACGCAAACCAGCCTGGTGAAAAAAGAAGAAAATCGCTGGCAGTGCGCGGAAAGTATTGCGCTGCTGGCGGCTATCGCTGGGTTATTTCATGATTTTGGTAAAGCAGGACGCAGCTTTCAGCAAAGCCTGACCCAAAAGAATGCCCGCAGTTATCAGCCTTATCGGCATGAGTGGATTTCGCTGCGGCTCTTTCAGGCTTTTGTCGGTGAACAGCCAGACGAAGTGTGGCTGGAAAAACTTGGGAAATTAACGGCAGATGATGAAACCGCGATCCTTGAGTGCCTGCAAAAAGACACGCCTCATTTTTCAAATAGTCCATTCAGTTCGCTGCAACCACTCGCCAAAACGGTAGGCTGGTTGATCCTTTCCCATCATCGAATGCCGGAGAATCTTTCGCCACAACCAGAACAATCATGCAAAGGCTGTGATAGTTGGCTGGAGAAACAACTCAATGCTGACTGGAATGCCGTTAACCACCGCAAAAATGACTGGACGCAACAGGATTTTGAGCACGTCTGGCAGTTTCCATCAGGAACGCCGCTTCAAAGCGCGAGCTGGCGGGAAAAAGCGCGTCAGATAGCCCGCCGGGCGCGTAACGCCAACGGTTTAAAGGAATGGGGACAGATGGAGCAACTGTTTCCATTACATATGGCGCGTTTTTGCCTGATGCTTGCCGATCACTACTATTCATCTAATGACGCGCAGCAAAAATGGCAGGACCCGGAATATATCGTCTGGGCAAATAGCGATCGCCAAAGCGGCACGCTTAAACAACGGGTAGACGAACATCTTGTGGGCGTCGCGCATCATGCGTATCTGCTTGGGCGGCAACTGATGCACACACGGGCATCGCTTCCGGCAATTGCCCGACATAAAGGTTTTAGCCAGCGGGCCACAGACGCGAAATATCGCTGGCAAGATAAAGCCTGGGATGTGGCGCGAGCGTTACGTGAACGAAGTCGTGAAGAGGGATTTTTCGGCGTCAATATGGCCTCGACGGGGTGTGGTAAAACTTTTGCGAACGCCCGCATTATGTATGCACTTGCCGACGAGCGAGAAGGGTGCCGCTTTACCGTTGCGCTGGGATTGCGCACGCTGACTTTGCAAACCGGCGATGCTCTGCGCAGTCGGCTTGGACTGGGTGAGGATGAGCTGGCGGTACTGATTGGTTCGGCGGCAGTTAAGCAACTGTGGCAGCAGGAAAAAATAGACAATGATTGTGGAAGTGCTTCGCAAGAGCCGCTGGCAGAGGAGCAACAGTTTGTTAAATATGAAGGTAGTCTGCATACCGGGGCGCTGGAAAAATGGTTGAAGGATGACAGCAAACTTAAGGCGTTAGTAAGCGCACCGATTCTGGTAGCAACCATTGATCATCTTATTTCTGCGACCGAAGGTGTGCGAGGCGGAAAACAGCTTCCTTCGATGTTGCGTTTGTTAACCAGCGATTTAGTGCTCGATGAACCTGACGACTTTGATATTGCCGATCTTCATGCAGTATGTCGTCTGATGAATTGGGCCGGAATGTTGGGAACGCGGGTATTACTTTCTTCCGCGACGTTGCCGCCAGGGCTGATTCAGGCGCTGTTCGCGGCTTATCTTGCCGGGCGTAAAATGTGGCAGACGTCTTGTGGTACCCACGGCAGGCCCGTCAATATCTGCTGTGCCTGGTTTGATGAAAAAGATGCTGATGCAACGCAAATTTGCGACGGGCCTGGGTTTCGTGATGCACATGCAAAATTTGTTGCACGGCGAGCGGTGATGCTGGCTGAAAAAGAGCGACTGCATTTCGGGCGTGTTGCTTCAATTTCATCTGCATCAAGCGCGATACAAGACGTTACCGAAAGTGTGGCCCAGACGGTGCATACGCAAATGCTGAAGTTGCATCAGGCGCATCGCCAGCTACACGAAAGCGGTAAAACCGTTTCGCTGGGCCTGGTGCGCTTCGCGAATATCAATCCACTGGTCGCAGTGACCAAAGCCCTGATCGCCATTCCATCACCAGAAGATGTCTGCATTCATTATTGTGTTTACCACTCCCGACATCCACTGGCAGTACGTTCAGATATTGAGAAGCGCCTGGACCGCGCTTTTACCCGCCATAACGAACTCGATTTCTGGAACAACGAGGATATTGCTGAAGCCTTACATAACCGTCCGGAATCGCACCATCTGTTTGTGGTGTTGGGGACATCGGTTATAGAAGTGGGGCGTGACTGGGATGCGGACTGGGGAATTATCGAACCAAGCTCCATGCGTTCGATAATTCAATTTGCCGGACGTATTCAGCGCCACCGTAGAAATGTGCCGACTAGTGAGAATCTGGTTATTTTGCGTAGTAATATCAAATCATTGCAGAAAAAAGCCCCCGCATTTTGTAAGCCTGGTTTCGAAACAAAAGAACACTTGCTTAATAGCCACGATATTTGCGAACTGATTCCGATCGCGGACTACCGGACGATTAACGCCTTGCCGCGGATCCTGTCTGCCAATAATGACAACAAACTGGCGGAGCTTGAGCATAGTCGTTTATCCGCTGAATTGATGAGCAGTAAAAGCAAACATGTGGTGGCGGCGCAATGGTGGCGTGCACCGCTAAGCTGGAACGGCTGGATGCAGCGCCAGACGCCATTTCGTTATTCCCCTTTGCCGGAGGCAGTGTTTTTTCTGCATATGGATGATGAAGAAAGCGAAGCGCGTTTCTATTCCCGCACGGGCGACAACGAGCGTAAAGCGCAAGGGAATTTCAGGCGAGAAGAGGTGAGATGCGCCAGCGGAGTCGCTTGCTGGGGCGTGATGGATTACCAACACGTTTTGTTGAATTTAGCTGATAAGCAAAGTTGTGAAATACAGCGTGTTGGAGAAATGTTTGCTGAAGTGAGAGTACCGGCCAGTGAAGAAGATGCGGTCGATGACTGGCGTTATCACCCCTGGTTAGGTGTGTTTCGCAACCTGTGATGGGGTAGCTGCCTGTACGGCAGTTTACAAGTCCGTATCCGGAGATACCTCTATTTCTAAGCTGCCGATGGCAGTGCGTGAATGTTAGTTATTAAATCATTGTGTTGCAAATATTTTATGCATGGTAATATCACTCTTGGTTATTACATGGGTTTAACTAGATTAAAACGTAGATACCTCTAGGTGAACTATCCATGATTATCACCACGGGCGTTGCCCCTTTTGCTGTGTATGTCAGTTGTACTGAAGCCTGGTTGGGCTACGGAGATTTTTCAGTGAAGTCAGGGAGCAACTTCAATTTGATGGATTAACGAAAGGAGCCGAGATGGAAAAAACGGCGCTAATACAATTTATCACTGACTACATCGCTTCGCGAAGGCAACCCAAGATCGAAGCCTTTGAAAAAGAAGCAGCAAAGCGACTGGAGCAGGGCGACGACGCCAGCGTTATCGCTCTGGAGCGACAGGAACTCGAAGCACGCTACCTGCCACGTAATTGGTTAACGGATGCGGCGAAGCGTGTTCGTTCTATAAGGATAATCTCCCACGGGGCAAAATATAGTAATGGTGACTCCAAAGCATATGGGCGTTATTTGGAGAAATTCGTCAGCGAGGGATATTTAAATACAGCATCACTGGCAATTATTAAAGAGGATGCTGAAGGCAATGCAGCCGTTTTTGATGTTGCAAAACTACTGCTAACGGAAGTCAACGGTGATTCATTACTCGCCAGCTTAAAACGTGGTGATTATCAATCATTAAATGCCTTTGCGTTGGATGATGAACAATTAAAACAATGGGTTGAATGCTTTAGTGAAGCATATGCTTCGGAGTGGATAAAAGCACATAAACTTTCGAAGCAAATCTATTTCCCTGTCGATGATGGCTATCATCTGCTCTGCCCGCTGTTTTCCAGTTCGCTGGCACAGGTGATGTATGAAAAGCTAACTGCCGTGCGCTTTAGCGAGGAATCAAAAGCTATTCGCGATGCGCACAAAGCAGGTAAATGGCACTCACAGCCAGATATTCGTTTCCCGAATCTTGCAGAGATGCATTATGGAGGTGGAAATCAACAGAATATCTCCCTGCTAAACAGTGCCAGAGTTGGCCGTGTCTGGCTGTTGCCGTCAATGCCGCCCACCTGGGCGGCGCTGGATCGCGCACCACAAAACATGCGCAGTATTTTTGCCTTACGTGGCGATTTCAATCGGGCGGCCTCGGGCATTATCGCCCGCATGACCTATCTTCTGAAAGTTGACAAAAATAATGTTCATATCCGAACTGCGCGGGCGAAATATATTGATGAGTTGATTGATCTGCTGTTCATGCAGGCGTCTTCATTTCAGCAAGAAAAATGGCAGGGATGGTCCGCGCAATCACCAGACTTACCTCGCCACCAACAACTTTGGCTGGACCCGTGGCGAAGCCTCTCAGATGAGGCTTTCAAACAGGAGCGTGAGAAAAACGACTGGCAAGAGACGATAGCCGATGATTTCGCACGCTGGCTGAACTATCGCCTGAAAAAAGCCCGTTTCGATGTCGGTGCTGTCGAGCAAAGGGAGTGGCGCAGTCAGTCCCTGTTTACTCAACGGATGCGTGAAATGGAAGCTGTTCTGCAGGAGGCGCTGAAATGAGTTATCTGCTCTTGTTACCCCATGTACGCATCGAAAACGCTAACGCCGTCTCCGGGTTGACCTGGGGATTCCCGTCGATGACCCATTTTCTCGGTTATGTTCATGCGCTTTCTCGCAAAGTCGTGGATGAATTTGGCGTAAGTTTTGACGGTTGTGCGGTAGTAAGCCATGAACAGCATATTCAGGCGTACAGCTCCGGGCGCGATTTTCAATTCGCTCTCACCCGTAACCCATTAACCAGAGAAGGTAAAACCGCGTCGTTCAATGAAGAGGGCCGTATGCACCTGACGGTTTCTCTGCTGATTGAATGTAATGGCGAAATTACCAATGGTGAATATGGCAGAAAAGCCCTTTGCGACTATCTGAAAATGCTCTGCCAGAGCCACAAACTGGCGGGCGGAAGCATTGTTGACATGCGCGAACCGCAGCTTTTTCATGCCCCTGAAGATGAAAAGCAACTGCGTAAAATCATCTGGCGTTTAATGCCTGGCTATGCACTTTACGATCGCAGTGAATGGCTGGCTGAACATCACCAACAACATCCCGATATATCGTTGCTTGATGCCTGGCTTGATTTTGCTGCCGTTAAATATCAGGCCGAATCTCCGGCAGAAGACAACAGCGCACAATGGGTATACCAGCCGAAGCCAATGCCTGGTTTCCTGGTACCGTTAATGTGCGGTTACCAACGCATATCTCCTGTTTACGCTCCCGGTGAAGTTGAAAATGCGCGCGATACCGTGATGCCATTTGCCTTTGCCGAAGCGGTTTATGGCATTGGCGAATGGCGCGGATTACATCGTATTACTAGCTTGCAACCACTGATGTGGCGTTACCGTGCAACGGACACTGGCTACTATTGCTCGGCAATACCAGTCGTTGACGACCCTACTACTAATGAAGATGACGATACAGAATAAGGACATAATTATGGCAAAGGCCCCTGTAGCAGTAAAAACGGCGTCAGTACTGGCATTTGAGCGCAAACTGGCAACCTCTGACGCGGTGATGTACGCAGGTAACTGGCAAGGAAATGAATGGCAACCTATTGAGATTCAGGAGAAAGCCGTTCGCGGAACCATCTCCAATCGCCTGAAAGATGCAATTTCCAGTAATGAGTTAAAGTTGAATGCAGAAATCCAAAAAGCCAACTTGCAGCGGGTAGATGTGGCAGCGCTTCCGGTTGATGCGGATACGCTAAAAGTGATGTTTACGCTGCGCGTGCTGGGTAATTTATCCTCACCTTCAGTATGTAATGACATGGCCTATCAGGAGGCGCTTTCCGACGTTATTGAAGGTTATATCAGCGAACATGGCTTTAAAGAGCTGGCGCTTCGCTATGCCCTGAATCTGGCAAATGGTCGTTTTCTGTGGCGTAACCGTATCGGTGCCGAGCAAATTCAGGTGAAAGTCACCGCTAACGACAAATCATGGACTTTTAACAGCCATGACTTCTCTTTACGTCAATTTGATCAGGGCCAGAGTAGCGTCACAGAACTGGCGTCAACGATTGAACAAGGATTAAGCGGAAAAGAGTGGGTGATGCTTACCGTTGAAGCGCAGGTTCGCCTCGGTGCCGGGCAAGAAGTTTTCCCGTCGCAGGAGCTGGTACTCGACAGCAACAGTAGCAAAAGTCGCGTGTTATACCAGGTGGCTGGCATTGCCGGTATTCACTCTCAGAAGATTGGCAATGCTTTACGTACCATCGATACCTGGCATCCAAAGGTTGATGAATTGGGGGCTATTGCCGTGGAACCTTACGGTTCTGTAACCAGTCGCGGCGTGGCTTGCCGCCAACCGAAAGAAAAACTCGACTTTTATACCTTACTCGACAATTGGGTGACTAAAGGGATGAAACCAGACGTTGAGCAGCAGCACTACGTGATGGCTGTGCTGATCCGTGGTGGTGTCTTTGGTGAGAAATCGGAATAAGGAGCTGCCAATGGATCACTACCTTGAGATCCGCGTTCTGCCAGATCCTGAATTTTCGAGCGAAATGTTGATGGCGGCGTTATTTGCCAAACTGCATCGGGCATTAGGCGCAAGAGGGCAAGGTGATATCGGCGTGAGTTTCCCGGACGTGAATGTTACGCCGGGAGCGCGTTTACGCTTACACGGCAGCGCCCCGGCATTGCAGGCGCTTGAAGCCTCAACGTGGCGTAAAGGACTTACGGACTATTGCCAATGTTCACCTGTCACTCCTATTCCTGAAATAAAAGGCTGGCGAGTGGTAAGCCGTGTGCAGGTTAAAAGTAACCCCCTGCGTCTGTTAAGGCGTTCAGTAAAAAAGGGCTGGCTCACTAAAGAACAGGCAATTGAGCGACTGGCGACGCAAACTGAACGGCGGACCGATTTACCCTTTCTCAATATGAAGAGTTTATCGAGTCAGCAACAGTTCAAGCTGTTTATCCGTCATGGTGATTTGCTCACTGAACCGGTGAAAGGGGAATTCAGTAGTTATGGATTAAGCGCAACAGCAACTATTCCCTGGTTTTGATAGTTTGCAATTTCGGACAGGCCTGACCGTGTGGTTGGGCTTTTTTTTGCCGTGTGATCAGGCCGTTGAGAAGCGGAACTTGAGTGCGTTCGATAGTTGTTGTTCATATCAGGGAGGTTGTCTTCTTCGCTAAAAATAATTTTTATTATCTATCTCGAATCATAAAAATATGAATTTGGGTGACTAATAATAACCAGCATTATTATTGTTCTGATTAGAAATGCGATTATTAAATAAAATAAACTTAGGAAATATTTGTAGTGTAATATTTCTCTCCGGTGTTAAATTAAAATAATTTTATGTAAGTCACGAAAACAAATAATTTACATTGCTACAACATCTTCGTTTTGAGAAGTTTCTTGTCAGGAGATTGATATCTCTTATTAAGGTAAAGCAAATTAGTTAAGGAATAGACTATGAAACATTCAATTATTGCAGTTGCGGTATTATCATCTCTTTTTATGAGTGCAGGAGCATTTGCTGAAGGGAATCAACAGGGGGAGTTAATTATTACCGGTAATATAGTTGGAACTACTTGCCAATTTATCGGAAATAGCCAGGCTACTATTGCTATGAACGATATTGGTACTGATCAATTTGATGGTAAGAGCGCTGGTTATGTTTATGATGGTTATTCAAATAAAACAACTGTACCGCTGACGGTTAAATGTTCAGAAGGCAAGGCACCCAGAATTACGTTTTCTAGAAGTCAGTTTGACGCAGACCATAGCGATATTACCATCAATACTTCAGTAAACCCAAATGGAGCTGGTTTTGCTGTCTACTATGAGAGTGCAGATGGGCAATCTCAAAAGATTGAAGGTGATAAAAGTATTGAGTTAGGATCAGATGAATCTAATGAACCTAATGAATATACATTAAATTTCAGCGCGAAATATGCTCAATCAGGTGGTGTGGTAACTGCTGGCCCGGTTAACTCTGCTCTGACAATGACTGTCGTAACAGATTAATACTTTGCTTATCGGCGGCTGCGGCCGCCGATATTTTACAACAAGGAGTGTTGCCATGAAAAAGTTAATAGCCTTTTTGCTGGCCGGCATGGTCACGCCTGCGTGGGGCGGAGTCTATATCTACGGCACTCGCGTTATTTATCCAGAACAGAAAAAAGAGATTACCGTTCAGTTAATGAATGAAGGTAATCGTAGCGCCCTGGTTCAGTCATGGATTGATGATGGCGATACCAGCCAGCCTCCAGAAAAAATTCACGTCCCGTTCGTGTTGACGCCACCGGTCGCTCATGTAAAAGGGGGGGAAGGGCAACAACTCAAAATCAAAAAATTGGCGAATACACTACCTAAAGATCGCGAAAGCCTGTTCTTCCTTAATGTGCTCGACATCCCACCTAATCGCCCCGAATTAGAAGGTAAAAATGGCATCAAATTCGCCATGCAAAACCGCATTAAATTTATCTACCGCCCAGAGGGACTTACAGGCGTGGATAAAGACAGTTTTCGTCGCCTTAGCATTAAACATGCCAATGGCGGTATTAATATCAAAAACAACTCCGCAAACTGGATAACTATTCCTGAGTTGACCGGGAATGCAAAGATAAATAAGGAAACGTTGTTATTAGCCCCCTGGTCAGATAAGACTATCACTACAGCCTCAGCCATCCATCAATATACAATTACCCTTATTGATGATAATGGAAACTATTTGAGTGAAAAAGTAAAAACCGTCAAATAGATCAGGGATTGATTATGTCTAAACTTAATTCTATTACGCTGGCGATCCTGTCGGTGTTGGCTACTTCGCCTGCATGGGCGGAAGATGAAACATTTGACACCCATTTTATGATTGGTGGATTAAATGGGGAAAAAATTTCTGACTATCATATCGATAGTAATAAGCCGATGCCCGGTATCTATGATATGGATGTATACCTGAATAATCAGTGGCGCGGACATTATAATGTCGATATTAAAGATGATCCGGATGCAACATGTTTATCCTGGGAGCAGTTAAAGCAAATAGGGATCCTCACTGAAGAAATTAATGTCGATAAAAGCGTAGAATGCGTACCACTTCGGGATGCAGTGCAGGGAGGCAGCGTCGACTATGATATTGGGCACTTTGACCTGAAATTAAATGTACCTCAGGCCTATATTGTTGAATATGAACGTGGATATGCTCCACCTGAGGCATGGGATCGCGGGATTAACGCATTATATACATCTTATTATGCCAGTCAGTATTACAGTAATTATAAGCACGGAGGAGATAATAAAAGTAGCTATTTAAATCTGAATAGTGGTTTGAATCTTCTGGGCTGGCAGTTGCATTCAAATGCAAATTATACGAAAAGTGACGAGAGCAGTGGTAAATGGAAGAGTAACACGTTATATCTGGAGCGCGGAATTCCACAAATTCTTGGCACATTACGTGCTGGTGAAATGTATACCGGCTCTGATGTTTTTGACTCCGTGCGTTTTCGCGGGGTACGCCTCTGGCGCGATATGCAGATGTTGCCGAACTCTAAACAGAATTTTACTCCTGTAGTGCGAGGAATTGCCCAGAGCAACGCACTCGTCACTATAGAACAAAATGGTTTTGTTATTTACCAGAAGGAGGTTCCACCAGGTCCATTCGCCATTGATGATTTGCAACTTGCTGGTGGTGGTGCCGATCTGGAAGTTACTGTTAAAGAAGCTGACGGTTCGGTATCGCGTTATCGTGTACCTTATTCATCTGTACCAAATATGTTGCAACCGGGCGTTTCGAAATATGAATTTGCTGCCGGACGTAGTCGTATTGAGGGAGCCAGCAATCAGTCGGATTTTATTCAGGGAAGCTATCAGTATGGTCTTAATAATTTGCTGACTCTCTATGCTGGCACGCAGTTGTCTGATAATTACTCATCGTTTGTTCTCGGCACGGGATGGAATACACCGATTGGTGCTGTATCGGTTGATTTTACCCATTCCCACAGTGAACAAGATAACGGTGATGTATTTAATGGTCAAAGTTATCAGATTGCCTGGAACAAATATCTCTCACAGAGTGGGACGCAATTTTCTCTGGTGGCCTGGCGTTACTCCTCTCGGGATTATCGTACTTTTAACGATCACGTATGGGCAAATAACAGGAATAGATATAATCGAGAAGATGACTCTGTTTATGATATTGCCGATTATTATCAGTACGATTTTGGTCGTAAGAACAGCTTTTCTGTAAATATAAACCAGTCATTACCAGATGATTGGGGATATCTGTCGGTCAGCGGTCAATGGCGGGATTATTGGGAACGCAGCGGGACAGGGAAAGATTATCAACTCAGCTATTCGAACTCCTGGGAACGCCTTAGTTATACCTTGTCTGTAAGCCAGACCTACGATGAAGATAACCGCGAAGATAGACGCATTAACTTATATTTCTCAATTCCCTTCTCGTGGGGTGATGGAATCACTGAAAAACGACGAGATTTATTTGTTTCTAACTCGACCACTTTTGATAAAGACGGCTATCGGTCGAATAATACCAGCCTCAGCGGTGTAGCGGGGAGTCGCGATCAGTTCAGCTACGGGGCTAACTTAAGCCATCAGCAACAGGGTAGCGAAACAACCGCAGGTGGAAACCTGACCTGGCGTGCGCCATTGGCGACCATTGGTGGCAGCTATAGCCAGTCGAAAAGATATCAACAGATTAGCGGTAATATTCAAGGCGGTTTAGTCGCGTGGTCGGACGGGGTGGCACTGGCTCCCAGACTTTCCGATACGTTCGCCATCGTCAAAGCGCCGGGACTGGAGGGAGCGGCGGTGCAGGGATATCGTTACCTGACCACGGATAGCAGAGGCTACGCTATTTATGACAACCTGACGCCGTATCGTGAAAATACGTTGATGTTGGATATTGCCGACAGTAAAAGCGACGTGGCGCTACTGGGTAACCGTAAAAACACCGTTCCTTATCGTGGTGCGGTAGTGATGACTCAGTTTGAGACTGATAAACGCAAGCCCTGGTATTTCATCTCCCAACGCCCTGATGGCTCTCCGTTGCCGTTTGGTTATGAGGTTGAAGATGAAAGTGGCAACAATGTGGGCTTGGTAGGACAGGGAAGTCGGATATTTATTCGCACCAATGATGTTCCCGCGGCGATTCGCGTCTCGGTTAATAAACAGCAGGAACAATTCTGCACTATTACCTTTGATAACGTTATTGATGAGAATAAAGTTTATATTTGTCGCTAAAGGATTTGTTTATGAAGAAATATTGGTTTTTGTTTCTACTGGCTTTTCCATTTTTTGGGCAGGCTAAATGTACTATCAACGGAAATTCTACTGCAATACAGGGGGTTAATTTAGACTTAACTGCGGGAAATGCAACGGTTACATTTTCTCCTAATCTGACGGGAGAATTTACATGTAATTCGACTCAAGATAAGGTAAATGTGCTTAAAACATTAGATAATTATGTTGTAGAGATGAAAGAAAATCAAAACAGCAATCAATCAATTTATATTAAGTTTAATCTTGATGTCGGAGATGGATTTCCTGTTGACACGGGAGATAGGAAAACTTATTCAGTTAACGATACTATTAATAATAAAAGTATAGCATTAACAGCTTCATATATAAAATCGCCTGAAAGTAATGCGAATGTTCAAACAGTATATTCTAATTCATTCATCTTGAATGCTCCTGCGGTTGTCTTTCCATTTGAAAATGGTTCAGCAACTAATTTTTGCTATCAAAACATTATCTTTTATTTTATATGTTATGTGAGCAATAGGTTACCAACAGATGCTGCTTATCAACAGAATTTAAATGTTAATATAACAAAACACAAACCTACAACCTGTAGTTTCTCGCAACCGACTTACGAAATAAGAATGCCAGAAACAACGATAAGTGAGATGCAATCTGCCAATAACACAAAATCAGGTTCTATAGATCTGGTTTTAAATTGTGACAGTGTTTATAACGTCACGACTAATCCAGTGACTTTTAAAGTTGCGCGCGGTGAATGGGATGATAGTGGAACCATTCTGAAAAACACATCGCTTAATGGTGCTAAGGGGGTTGGGTTCCAGATTTATAATGGTAACGCAACGACACCGTTAAAGTTGGGTGATACCCTGATGAACAAATTAACTAAAATGGCGGCCATTGAGAATCAGTACACCTTCCCGATTACCGCGAAATATGTCCGCGTGAAGGAGGAAGCGATACAGCCAGGAGAAGTCCAAAGCAAAGCGATATTTGCCGTATCCTATGATTAATGTGCCACTGGCCTTCACGTACTTTCGTAGAGGAAGTACGTGTTTTTTATTCATGGCGGATCAATGCAAAAAAAAAGCCCGTACTTTCGCACGAGCTCTTCTTTAAAGATGGCGGTGAGGGGGGGATTCGAACCCCCGATACGTTGCCGTATACACACTTTCCAGGCGTGCTCCTTCAGCCACTCGGACACCTCACCAAATTTTTGCTGCCTTACTACATGGGGGGCAACGGGGCGCTACTATAGGGAGTTGGAGCAAAACGGTCAAGAAGAATTTATTTAGATTGATTTGTTTGGTTACGCAATGAACACACGATTCATTCGCCCGAGATTATGGCCGTATGCGTTCTGGTCAATTGTTTATCAAAAGCTACGAGGGAAATATGAGAGTGAAGAAATACCAATCGACCCATTTTTTTAGAGTGACATGTAACTCATTGATTTTGTTTATTACTATTTTGACATCTCGAAAAAGGGTATGAACCTATGATTTTGTGATTTTTAACAGTAAATCAATCGGATAGTCTGCTATTATTTCAGTTCACTGCCGTACAGGCAGCTTAGAAAAATCAGGTCGTCAATTTTTCGCGGCTGTGTAAGTTCACTGCCGTACAGGCAGCTTAGAAAGCTGGCTTTAGCGCGTGAACAGTACTGTTAACGTTCACTGCCGTACAGGCAGCTTAGAAAGATCAGCATCCCGACAGCTTCCCCCATGGTCAGTTCACTGCCGTACAGGCAGCTTAGAAATCAATCCTCCCCGCCTGCGCCGCGTTGTAGTTGTTCACTGCCGTACAGGCAGCTTAGAAAACTGATGATAAGGGCGTCTGGTCACAACTCGTGTTCACTGCCGTACAGGCAGCTTAGAAAGATAACGGCATCAGTGTTCGTGCCTGGATTAAGTTCACTGCCGTACAGGCAGCTTAGAAACAGCTCAGAGAAAACCGCTTTCAGCCTTGATAGTTCACTGCCGTACAGGCAGCTTAGAAAAGTAGAAGACACGCAGATCGGCTGGAAAAATGGTTCACTGCCGTACAGGCAGCTTAGAAAGGATTACCCTGGACAGCCAGGGATGTTAACAAGTTCACTGCCGTACAGGCAGCTTAGAAACAGCAGTACAGCCTCTTCCATGCCGTCAGCGCGTTCACTGCCGTACAGGCAGCTTAGAAAGGCAGTGTGGCCACTTTTACGTTACGCGTAATGTTCACTGCCGTACAGGCAGCTTAGAAATCGGAAAGCTTGTCAGCGTTGCTCACGTAACTGTTCACTGCCGTACAGGCAGCTTAGAAAAAACCCCTCTGTCGTTACTTTGCATTCAGCCGGTTCACTGCCGTACAGGCAGCTTAGAAAACAGCAAACGGCGGGTGTATCGACTCGACGGGGTTCACTGCCGTACAGGCAGCTTAGAAAAACTGCGGCCTTTGAGTCGGTCCCCATCGCATGTTCACTGCCGTACAGGCAGCTTAGAAAACGATGCTGAATAAAATCACTGATATCATGAAGTTCACTGCCGTACAGGCAGCTTAGAAAGTAGTGATAAACTCCGGCGCACCAGACGACTGGTTCACTGCCGTACAGGCAGTTTTTAAAATCCATACCCCAATATTTATTTTCTTCCTTAATCCCGGGCGCAAAAAAGGCCGGTTAAACCGACCTTTTACTCGTTCTTTCTCTTCGCCCGTCAGGCGGCAAAACAATCAGCGACTACGGAAGACAATGCGGCCTTTGCTCAGGTCGTACGGGGTCAGTTCAACAGTCACTTTGTCGCCCGTCAGGATGCGGATGTAGTTTTTGCGCATTTTACCGGAGATGTGTGCAGTAACCACGTGACCGTTTTCTAACTCTACGCGGAACATGGTGTTAGGTAACGTTTCAAGAACAGTACCTTGCATTTCAATATTGTCTTCTTTGGCCATCTAATCCTCTGGGGTATCACTACCGTAATTTGAACCGGCAAGATAATGCCGAAGTTCTGTAAATAAGTAAAGATTTGCGCGCTAAATCGCAACAAACAGGTTTGGCACATAACTCCGAAAACACACGGCTAAGCCGCACCAAAAGCGCAACGTATAAGGGAACGGTGAGATAAACGATGGGCGTTACCTGACGCGAAAAATTCCTTATCGGCAGCGGAGTAATGAGCGTAACCAACTCTGCGAGCGCAATTATAACACTCTGGAGAGAAATGTGCCGAAAACATTCATTTCTGTGGCGAAAACAATTGCCGCGGCACCCAGAAATTATTCGGTAATCGTTCCGGGCGCATTTGATTGAGGTAATTGAGGTAATCCCGCCGGGGAATTTCGCAGGCTCCAAGCGAAGCCGTGTGATCATTAAGCACCTGGCAGTCGATCATTTTGCCGCCATGACGGATAAATTCTTCGCAGAAGATCATGAGCGCCGTTTTGGACGCATTTTCCATCCGGCTGAACATCGATTCGCCACAAAATAGCGTTCCCTGCGCTACGCCATATATGCCGCCGACAAGCTCGTCTTCATGCCAGACTTCAATGGAGTGGGCATGACCCAGCTCGTGTAAGCGGTGGTAGGCTTCAATCACATCGCGCGTAATCCAGGTTCCTTCTTCGCGATCGCTGGCACAGCCTTCAATGACCTGACCAAAGGCATGATTCATCGTGACACGGTAAGGCGAGCGTTTATGAAATCGTTTCATACTGCGACTGATGTGCAGTGATTCCGGCCATAATACTGCGCGTGGATCCGGCGACCACCAGAGAATGGGGTCGCCAGGAGAAAACCATGGGAAAATACCACGCTGATAAGCCATTAACAGGCGCGCGGGGCTAAGATCGCCCCCCAGCGCCAGCAGGCCGTTAGGCTCACGTAATGCGCCTTCCGGAGAAGGGAAGGCTATTGAATGGCGAGAAAGCTGAACCAGGCGCATGACCGCAAAACTCCACTACGCAAGTCGGATCGTTCAATAATAGCTTACAAACCCTGCTTAAACTGGTAATAACGCCCCTGTCTGGCAAGCAGTTCTGCGTGAGTACCTTGCTCAATAATTTGCCCGTTGTCCATCACTATTATTTGCTGGAAATGAGAGAGTCCGCGAAGTCGGTGAGTGACCATTAACACCGTTTTCTCACGCATCATTTCTGCAAGTAATTCAAGGATCTGACTTTCTGTTGTGGCATCTAAACCTTCGGTAGGTTCGTCCAGCAATACCAGCGGCGCATTGTGCAATAGTGCGCGGGCGATAGCCAGACGGCGCAGTTCACCACCAGAGAGTTGACGTCCGCCTTCACCTAACCAACTGTTGAGTCCTGCATCTTCGAGCAATTTCTCCAGACCGACGCGGCGCAAGATCTCCGCCAGAGCCTCATCACTACTGCCAGGCGAAGCGAGTAATAGATTATCTCGCAGCGTGGCGCTAAACAGATGCACACGCTGCGGCACAACGCTGATGGTCTGGCGCAGAGTCGCTTCGTTCAGGCTGGCAATGGGGCTACCGTTAAGCAGAATCTCGCCTTGTTGTGGATCCCATGCGCGAGTCAGCAGTTGTAACAGAGTTGATTTGCCGCATCCGGTTCGCCCGAGAATCGCAATATGTTCTCCGGCGTTTGCCTGAAGGGAAATCCCTTTAAGCGCTTGTTGTGATTGTTCCGGATAAGTGAACTGAACATCACGTAATGTCAGGGATACCTGATCGGCAACACTGGATTGGGTATCAGGAAAGGTAACTTCCGGCTTTTGGTCCGTTAAGTCAGTGATTCGCACGGCAGAGGCAATCACTTGCCCCAGATGCTGAAATGCGCCAGTCACCGGAGTCAGCGCTTCAAATGCAGCTAACGCGCAGAAGACAAACAGCGCAATTAACGCGCCAGGCTGATTATTACTACCAACGCCACCGGAGGCCATCCAT
This sequence comes from Escherichia sp. TW09308, assembly GCF_000208565.1. Lineage (NCBI taxonomy): Bacteria > Pseudomonadati > Pseudomonadota > Gammaproteobacteria > Enterobacterales > Enterobacteriaceae > Escherichia > Escherichia sp. TW09308. The sequence goes on from NZ_AEME01000001.1 coordinate 1,900,547, forward strand.
AGCATCAGGATCACCGCCAGCGCGCCAATCAGCAGCATAATCGCTTGTGATAACGCGGTCAGTTCGGACTGGCGGCGTTGCGCTTCCAGCCACTGAATTTCGGTATTCTCTAACTGCGTGCGATAACGATCGCTGGCGCCAAAAATGGTCAGCTCGGCTTGCCCTTGCAGCCATGCGGTTAATTGTTGGCGATACTGACCGCGAAGGTGAGTCAGATTTTGCCCAGTGCTCTTTCCGGCGCGATAAAACAGCGGAGGCATCAGGAACAACGTCAGCAACATAATGCCGCCCAGCGTAAAGGCGAGGGTGAAATCAAGGAAGCTTAACCCGACGGTCACCACCATAATCACCACAAAAGCACCTACCAGCGGCGAAATAACGCGCAGATAAAGATGATCGAGCGTATCAACATCCGCCACGACACGGTTGAGTAATTCACCCTGGCGATAGCGGGCCAGCCCGGCAGGGGAGAGTGGCAATAGTTTGCTGAAGGTGTAAATGCGCAGATGCTGCAATACGCGGAAAGTCGCGTCATGACTCACCAGTCGTTCAAAATAGCGCCCGGCGGTACGGGTGATTGCCGCGCCACGCACACCTGCGGCGGGCAGCATATAGTTAAAACTATACAGGCCTGCGACACCGGCTACAGCCGATGCGGAGAGGAACCAGCCGGAAAGTGTTAACAGACCGATACTGGCGAGCAGAGTAATAATCGCCAGCACAATACCGAGGCTTAACATCCACTTATGGCGTTTATACAGTGCCAGATAGGGTAGCAAAGCGCGCATTTAAATCTCCTCCTGACGATGGGCCAGTAATGTGGCGAAAGGACCGTTAGCCACGCTTAACTCCGCGTAACGTCCTTGCTCGACAATCTGACCATCCTGCATTACCCAAATGGCATCCCAGTCAGCAAGATCTTCTAACTGGTGGGTGACCATTAACGTAGTCTGGCGCAGTGAGGCGGCATTCAGTGCTTCCATCACGCGCTGCTCGCTGTGAGCATCGAGGCTGGCAGCGGGTTCATCCAACAGTAATAGCGAGCAGGGATTTAGTAACGCACGAGCCACCGCCACGCGTTGCGCCTGACCCACGGAAAGGCGGGCTGCCTGGTCGCCAACAGGCGTATCAACACCTTGTGGCAGGAGCGGTAGAAACTCACTGACCCACGCGTTATCCAGTGCTGTTTGTAACTCTTGTTCGCTGGCATCAGGTCGCGCTAGCAGTACGTTATCCCGTAGTGTTGCCGCCGGTAATTGCGGATTCTGCCCAACCCAGGAGAGATGTTTGCGCCACGATTCCGGTGATAAATCGCTCAATTCTATGCCGTTGACTCGTAGCGATCCCTGATAGGAAAGAAAACCGGAAAGCGCATTCAATAGTGAGCTTTTACCTGAACCGCTACGACCAACTAACACCGCACGTTGGCCTGCTGGCAGAGTAAAATTCAGCGGGCCGACCAGCGTTTTACCTTCTGGTGAAGTGATAAACAGATCCTCGGCTTCAATGGTCACCGGATCGTTAGACGCTAACTCCGCCTCACCGCGTTGTGGATGAGCGAGTGGGGTTTCCATAAACGTTTTCAGGCTGTCGGCTGCGCCAACCGCCTGGGCTTTAGCATGATAAAACGTACCGAGATCGCGTAATGGCTGGAAAAACTCTGGCGCAAGGATGAGTGCGAGAAAACCCGCAGCCAGCGTCACCCCAGTATCGTAGTGACCAAAATCCAGCTCACCGAGGTAGGAGAAACCAAAGTAGACCGCTACCAGAGCAATTGACAGCGAGGTGAAGAATTCCAGAATGCCGGAGGATAAAAATGCCAGTCGCAGCACCTCCATCGTCCGTTGACGGAAATCTTCCGAAGCAGAACGAATGCTTTCAATTTCGGCTTCACCACGACCAAAAATACGCAGTGTTTCCATGCCGCGCAGGCGATCGAGGAAATGTCCACTTAAGCGAGCAAGCGCGAGAAAGTTACGTCGGTTCGCATCGGCTGCGCCCATCCCAACCAAAGCCATAAATAACGGGATTAATGGAGCGGTGCCCAGCAGAATGAGCGCCGCAGCCCAGTTAGAAGGGAAGATCGCGACCACAATCAGTAGCGGCACTGATACCGCCAGCGCCATTTGCGGCAGGTAGCGAGCATAGTAATCATGCATATCGTCAATTTGTTCAAGTACCAGCGTCGCCCAACTCCCGGCTGGCTTGCCCTGAATCCATGCAGGCCCTGCTTGTTGCAGGCGGTCGAGAACCTGGCGGCGAATGGCAAAACGGATATGCTGCCCGGCGTGATAACCCACCCGTTCGCGTAACCAGACCACCCATGCGCGCAGCACAAAGGTCAGTACCAGTAAAGTAAAGGGAAGCAGCAGGGCTTCGCGGGGAATATTCTCCATAATCACATGTTGCAGAATACGCGCCATGAACCAGGCCTGGGCAATTATTAATATGCCGCTCACAAAGCCCAGCAGACGAGAAATATTCAGCCAACGTTGGGAGATGACGCTTTGCTGTTTTAACCAGCGGGTTAACTCTTTTTGACGGGATTTATTCATTGCACGCTTAGCAGGTGAGTTATCAGAATTTTTTGCAGGGCAATGTTACAACGGGGAAATAATAAAGGCGACCCATAGTCGCATGGAGTCGCCTTTTTTACTTTTGTTACTGATATGTAAAATTATTTTTCGCCGTATAAACCGTCGAGGTAGCGTTCAGCATCAAGTGCCGCCATGCAACCTGTACCAGCAGAAGTAATGGCCTGGCGATAAATGTGATCCATTACATCACCTGCGGCAAACACGCCCGGGATACTGGTCTGGGTGGCATTGCCATGAATACCCGACTGTACTTTGATGTAGCCGTTTTCCAGTTCCAGTTGCCCTTCAAAAATGGCGGTGTTCGGACTGTGGCCGATAGCAACAAACAGGCCAGCAACGTCGAGTGATTCGATGTTATCGCTGTTTTGCGTATCGCGCAGACGAACGCCTGTGACGCCCATCTGATCGCCAGTCACTTCTTCCAGCGTGCGGTTGGTGTGCAGAATGATGTTGCCGTTCTCCACTTTATCCATCAGACGCTTAATGAGGATTTTTTCTGCGCGGAAACTATCGCGGCGGTGGATCAAATGTACTTCGGAAGCGATGTTAGACAGATACAGCGCCTCTTCAACCGCAGTATTGCCGCCGCCGATAACCGCTACTTTTTGGTTACGATAGAAGAATCCATCGCAAGTCGCACAGGCAGAGACACCACGACCTTTAAAAGCCTCTTCAGAGGGCAGGCCGAGATAGCGTGCAGAAGCCCCGGTGGCAATAATCAGCGCATCGCAAGTGTATTCGCCGCTGTCGCCAGTCAGGCGAAACGGACGATTCTGCAAATCCACTTTGTTGATGTGATCAAAGATGATTTCAGTTTCAAATTTGGTGGCATGTTCATGCATGCGCTCCATTAACAACGGTCCGGTCAGATCGTTTGCATCGCCTGGCCAGTTTTCCACTTCCGTGGTGGTGGTCAGTTGGCCGCCTTTTTCCATGCCGGTGATCAGCACCGGTTGCAGGTTGGCGCGTGCCGCGTAGACAGCAGCGGTATAGCCCGCCGGGCCTGAACCCAGGATAAGCAGTTTACTGTGTTTGGTCGTGCCCATGAGATCCCCATAGTTGTTGGCAGACAATAGGCAGGATTGTAGGGAATTTACAGGCGTAAAAAAAGAGTATGACGATTTTGTTAACGATTTGTGCAATCGTCAAAAGCGATAAGCGTGTCAAATTCTTCTGTCATTATCACCTCTGCTACTTAATTTTTCCGGTTTATAAGCCGATTAAATGATGATTAAACGCGACTGTTAATGAATATCTGGCATGTTGTACTAAAAAACGATGTTTTGCTTTGACAATCACCTGGCGTTTTGCGAAAACATTCGAGGAAGAAAAAAACAGTATTCTTATATGCGCATAATCATGCATGTAAATACCATGTTTACCGTGCTAGTGAAATCTACGCATGGCGTGGACAGACGCCATTCGTGATGTCGATAGCTGCCACAAGGCAACGGTCTTCTCACCGTAGACCCAGGCATTGCGCGCCGTGAATCTTAATGATTTCGGTCTATCGTGACGGGTAGCGACTCTGGACAGTGATGTTTTCAGGGTCAGACAGGAGTAGGGAAGGAATACAGAGAGACAATAATAATGGTAGATAGCAAGAAGCGCCCTGGCAAAGATCTCGACCGTATCGATCGTAACATTCTTAATGAGTTGCAAAAGGATGGGCGTATTTCTAACGTCGAGCTTTCTAAACGTGTGGGACTTTCCCCAACGCCGTGCCTTGAGCGTGTGCGTCGGCTGGAAAGACAAGGGTTTATTCAGGGCTATACGGCGCTGTTGAACCCGCATTATCTGGATGCATCACTTCTGGTATTCGTTGAGATTACTCTGAATCGTGGCGCTCCGGATGTGTTTGAACAATTCAATACCGCTGTACAAAAACTTGAAGAAATTCAGGAGTGTCATTTAGTATCTGGTGATTTCGACTACCTGTTGAAAACACGCGTGCCGGATATGTCAGCTTATCGTAAGCTGTTGGGGGAAACTCTGCTGCGTCTGCCTGGCGTCAATGACACACGGACATACGTTGTTATGGAAGAAGTCAAGCAGAGTAATCGTCTGGTTATTAAGACGCGCTAACACGGAACAGGTGCAAAATCGGCGTATTTTGATTACACTCCTGTTAATCCATACAGCAACAGTACTGGGGTAACCTGGTACTGTTGTCCGTTTTAGCATCGGGCAGGAAAAGCCTGTAACCTGGAGAGCCTTTCTTGAGCCAGGAATACACTGAAGACAAAGAAGTCACATTGACAAAGTTAAGCAGCGGGCGTCGACTTCTGGAGGCGTTGCTGATTCTTATTGTTCTGTTTGCCGTCTGGTTGATGGCAGCTTTATTAAGCTTTAATCCTTCGGATCCCAGTTGGTCACAAACGGCCTGGCATGAGCCTATCCATAATTTAGGTGGGGCACCTGGCGCATGGCTGGCCGATACCCTGTTCTTCATTTTCGGCGTCATGGCTTACACCATCCCCGTCATTATCATCGGTGGCTGTTGGTTTGCCTGGCGTCAGCAGGCCAGCGACGAATACATTGATTATTTTGCCGTCTCGCTGCGAATTATTGGTGTGCTGGCGATCATCCTTACTTCCTGTGGTCTGGCGGCGATCAATGCTGACGATATCTGGTATTTTGCCTCCGGTGGCGTAATCGGGAGTTTATTAAGCACTACGCTGCAGCCACTGTTACACAGTAGTGGGGGAACGATTGCGCTGCTTTGCGTCTGGGCGGCAGGCCTGACGCTGTTTACCGGTTGGTCCTGGGTGACTATTGCCGAAAAACTGGGCGGCTGGATTTTAAACATTCTCACATTTGCCAGTAACCGTACTCGTCGCGACGATACCTGGGTTGATGAAGATGAGTATGAAGACGACGAAGAGTATGAAGATGAGAGTCACGGCAAACAACATGAGTCGCGCCGTGCCCGGATCCTTCGTGGCGCATTAGCGCGTCGTAAACGTCTGGCCGAAAAATTCATTAATCCGATGGGGCGGAAAACTGACGCTGCGTTGTTCTCCGGCAAGCGGATGGATGATGAAGAAGAAATTACCTACACGGCGCGCGGTGTCGCCGCCGATCCTGATGACGTCCTCTTTTCGGGCAATCGTGCAACGCAGCCAGAATATGACGAATACGATCCGTTATTAAATGGTGCGCCGATTACCGAACCTGTAGCTGCTGCAGCGGCTGCGACCACTGTGACACAAAGCTGGGTTGCGCCGGTTGAACCGGTAACCCAGACACCACCATCTGCACCTGTTGATATTTCACCAACACAGCCCACAGTGGCCTGGCAACCTGTTCCTGGACCGCAAGCGGGTGAACCGATAATTGCACCTGTATCCGAAGGTTACCCGCAGCAACCGCAATATGTGCAGCCAGCGGTGCAATATAACGAATCGCTGCAACAACCGGCGCAGCCTCAGCAGCCATATTATGCGCCTGCGCCGGAACAACCGGTGGTTGGTAACACCTGGCAAGCTGAAGAATCGCAATCCACTTTTGCTCCACAACCTACTTACCAGCCGGAGCAAACTTATCAGCAGCCGACCGTTCAAGAGCCGTTGTATCAACAGCCACAACCTGTTGAACAGCAGCCTGTCGTTGAACCGGAACCTGTTGTTGAAGAGACAAAGCCTGCACGTCCGCCACTTTACTATTTTGAAGAAGTGGAAGAGAAGCGTGCGCGTGAACGTGAGCAACTTGCGGCCTGGTATCAACCGATTCCTGAACCGGTTAAAGAACCAGAACCGGTCAAGCCTGTTTTGGCACGACCAGGTGTTGCAGCAGTGCCGCCGGTAGAATCCGCAGCCGCAGTCTCACCGCTGGCATCTGGCGTGAAGAAAGCGACCTTGGCAACGGGAGCCGCAGCGACGGTGGCTGCACCTGTCTTCAGCCTGTCAAATAGCGGTGGACCGCGCCCGCAAGTGAAAGAGGGTATTGGCCCTCAGTTGCCAAGGCCGAAGCGTATTCGTGTTCCGACGCGTCGTGAACTGGCGTCATACGGTATTAAGCTGCCCTCACAGCGTGCAGCGGAAGAGAAGGCACGTGAAGCGCAGCGCAACCAGTACGATTCTGCCGGGCAGTATAACGATGATGAAATAGATGCAATGCAGCAGGATGAACTGGCTCGTCAGTTCGCCCAGACGCAGCAGCAACGCTATGGTGAACAGTATCAGCATGATGTGCCAGTTAACCCGGAAGATGAAATAGATGCCGCTGCAGAGGCAGAACTGGCTCGTCAGTTCGTCCAGACACAGCAGCAACGTTATTCCGGTGAACAACCTGCGGGGGCGAATCCGTTCTCGCTGGATGATTTTGAATTTTCACCGATGAAAGCATTAGTGGATGATGGTCCACACGAGCCGCTGTTTACGCCAATTGTTGAACCTGTTCAGCAGCCGCAACAACCGGTCGCGCCGCAGCCGCAATATCAGCAGCCGCAACAACCGGTCGCGCCGCAGCCGCAGTATCAACAGCCGCAACAACCGGTCGCGCCGCAGCCGCAGTATCAACAGCCGCAGCAACCAGTCGTGCCGCAGCCGCAGGATACCCTGCTTCATCCGCTGTTAATGCGCAATGGCGACAGTCGTCCGTTGCACAAGCCGACAACGCCGTTGCCATCGCTGGATTTGTTGACGCCGCCGCCGAGCGAAGTGGAGCCAGTAGATACCTTTGCGCTCGAACAAATGGCACGTCTGGTGGAGGCGCGCCTGGCTGATTTCCGCATTAAAGCCGATGTTGTTAACTACTCACCAGGGCCAGTTATCACTCGCTTTGAACTGAACCTGGCACCGGGTGTAAAAGCCGCGCGTATTTCTAACTTGTCACGTGACCTTGCCCGTTCGTTATCAACAGTGGCAGTCCGTGTAGTTGAAGTAATCCCAGGTAAACCTTATGTAGGTCTGGAATTACCGAATAAAAAACGCCAGACCGTTTATTTGCGCGAAGTGCTGGATAACGCCAGGTTCCGTGATAACCCATCACCGTTGACGATTGTATTGGGTAAAGATATTGCCGGTGAGCCGGTGGTTGCCGATCTGGCGAAAATGCCGCACTTATTGGTTGCGGGGACTACCGGTTCCGGTAAGTCTGTCGGTGTGAACGCTATGATCCTGAGTATGCTCTATAAAGCGCAGCCGGAAGATGTGCGTTTCATCATGATCGACCCGAAAATGCTGGAGCTTTCGGTTTATGAAGGTATCCCGCATCTGTTAACGGAAGTCGTTACCGACATGAAAGATGCAGCTAATGCTCTGCGCTGGTGTGTCAACGAGATGGAACGTCGTTATAAGCTGATGTCGGCACTTGGTGTGCGTAACCTGGCAGGTTATAACGAAAAAATTGCTGAAGCTGATCGTATGATGCGGCCAATTCCAGATCCGTACTGGAAGCCGGGCGATAGTATGGATGCACAGCATCCGGTGCTGAAAAAAGAGCCGTATATCGTGGTGCTGGTGGACGAATTTGCCGACCTGATGATGACGGTGGGTAAAAAAGTGGAAGAGCTGATTGCACGTCTGGCGCAAAAAGCCCGTGCCGCGGGTATCCACCTCGTACTGGCAACGCAACGTCCTTCGGTTGATGTTATTACTGGTCTGATTAAAGCGAACATTCCGACCCGTATCGCCTTCACGGTATCCAGCAAGATCGACTCACGTACCATTCTTGATCAGGCTGGCGCAGAATCGCTACTGGGAATGGGGGATATGCTCTACTCCGGGCCTAACTCCACCATGCCAGTACGTGTTCACGGTGCCTTTGTTCGCGATCAGGAAGTACATGCGGTGGTGCAGGACTGGAAAGCCCGTGGTCGTCCGCAGTATGTTGACGGCATCACTTCCGACAGCGAAAGTGAAGGTGGTGCGGGTGGCTTTGACGGTGCTGAAGAGCTGGATCCGTTGTTCGATCAGGCGGTGGCGTTTGTCACTGAAAAACGCAAAGCGTCTATTTCCGGTGTTCAGCGTCAGTTCCGCATCGGTTACAACCGTGCCGCACGCATCGTAGAACAGATGGAAGCGCAGGGGATCGTCAGCGAACAGGGTCACAACGGTAATCGTGAAGTGCTGGCCCCACCGCCATTTGACTAATTGGTGAATCGTAGGCCGGATAAGACGTGATAACGTTGCATCCGGCACTCCATCAACTGAAAATTCAGTATTTTCTTCTTTCCTCAAGCTGATTATTAGCCTGGAATAGAGAGTAGAGGGAACTCCCGTTTGGGAGTGACGTAATTTGAGGAACAATGATGAAAAAAATTGCCATCACCTGTGCATTACTCTCAAGCTTCGTGGCGAGCAGCGTTTGGGCTGACGCCGCAAGCGATCTGAAAAGCCGCCTGGATAAAGTCAGCAGTTTCCATGCCAGCTTTACGCAAAAGGTCACTGACGGTAGCGGCGCTGCTGTACAGGAAGGTCAGGGGGATTTATGGGTGAAACGCCCTAATCTGTTTAACTGGCATATGACTCAGCCGGATGAAAGTGTTCTGGTTTCTGACGGTAAAACACTGTGGTTCTATAATCCCTTTGTTGAACAAGCCACGGCAACCTGGCTGAAAGATGCCACCGGCAATACGCCGTTTATGCTGATTGCCCGTAACCAGTCCAGTGACTGGCAGCAATACAACATCAAACAGAATGGCGATGACTTTATCCTGACGCCGAAAGCCAGCAATGGCAATCTGAAGCAATTCACCATTAATGTGGGGCGCGATGGTACGATCCATCAGTTTAGTGCGGTAGAGCAGGACGATCAGCGCAGTAGTTATCAACTGAAATCCCAGCAAAACGGTGCTGTGGATGCAGCGAAATTTACCTTCACCCCGCCGCAAGGCGTAACGGTAGATGACCAACGTAAGTAGAGGCCCTGAGTGAGCAATCTGTCGCTCGATTTTTCGGATAATACTTTTCAACCTCTGGCCGCGCGTATGCGGCCAGAAAATTTAGCACAGTATATCGGCCAGCAGCATTTGCTGGCTGCGGGGAAACCGTTGCCGCGTGCTATCGAAGCGGGGCACTTGCATTCCATGATCCTCTGGGGGCCACCCGGTACTGGTAAAACGACCCTCGCAGAAGTCATTGCCCGCTATGCGAATGCTGATGTGGAACGTATTTCAGCCGTCACCTCTGGCGTTAAAGAGATTCGCGAGGCAATCGAGCGAGCGCGGCAGAACCGCAATGCCGGTCGGCGCACCATTCTGTTTGTTGATGAAGTTCACCGCTTCAACAAAAGTCAGCAGGATGCTTTTCTACCGCATATTGAAGATGGCACCATCACTTTCATTGGCGCGACGACTGAAAACCCGTCGTTTGAACTTAACTCGGCATTGCTTTCCCGTGCCCGAGTTTATCTGCTGAAATCCCTTAGCACAGAGGATATTGAGCAAGTACTGACTCAGGCGATGGAAGACAAAACCCGCGGTTACGGTGGGCAAGATATTGTTCTGCCAGATGAGACGCGTCGGGCGATTGCTGAACTGGTGAATGGCGATGCGCGCCGGGCGTTAAATACGCTGGAAATGATGGCGGATATGGCCGAAGTCGATAACAGCGGTAAACGTGTTCTGAAGACAGAATTATTGACGGAAATCGCCGGTGAGCGCAGTGCCCGCTTCGATAACAAAGGCGATCGCTTTTACGATCTGATTTCCGCGCTGCATAAATCTGTGCGCGGTAGCGCCCCCGATGCGGCGCTTTACTGGTATGCGCGAATTATTACTGCCGGTGGCGATCCGTTATATGTCGCACGTCGCTGCCTTGCAATAGCGTCGGAAGATGTCGGCAATGCTGATCCGCGTGCGATGCAGGTGGCAATAGCTGCCTGGGATTGCTTTACCCGCGTGGGTCCGGCAGAGGGCGAGCGCGCCATTGCCCAGGCGATTGTTTATCTGGCTTGCGCACCAAAAAGTAACGCTGTGTATACTGCGTTTAAAGCCGCGCTGGCCGATGCTCGCGAACGTCCGGATTATGACGTGCCAGTTCACTTGCGCAATGCGCCGACCAAACTGATGAAGGAAATGGGCTACGGGCAGGAATATCGTTACGCTCATGATGAAGCAAACGCTTATGCCGCCGGTGAGGTTTACTTCCCGCCGGAAATAGCACAAACACGCTATTATTTCCCGACCAACAGAGGCCTTGAAGGCAAGATTGGCGAAAAGCTCGCCTGGCTGGCTGAACAGGATCAAAATAGCCCCATAAAACGCTACCGTTAATGTTATCGTTGCGGTAATGTTGTTACTGTATCCCTGTGGTCGCAGGCTGTGGCCACATCTCCCATTTAATTCGATAAGCACAGGATAAGCATGCTCGATCCCAATCTGCTGCGTAATGAGCCAGACGCAGTCGCTGAAAAACTGGCACGCCGGGGCTTTAAGCTGGATGTAGATAAGCTGGGCGCTCTTGAAGAGCGTCGTAAAGTATTGCAGGTCAAAACGGAAAACCTGCAAGCGGAGCGTAACTCCCGATCGAAATCCATTGGCCAGGCGAAAGCGCGCGGGGAAGATATTGAGCCTTTACGTCTGGAAGTGAACAAACTGGGCGAAGAGCTGGATGCAGCAAAAGCCGAGCTGGATGCTTTACAGGCTGAAATTCGCGATATCGCGCTGACAATCCCTAACCTGCCTGCAGATGAAGTGCCGGTAGGTAAAGACGAAAATGACAACGTTGAAGTTAGCCGCTGGGGCACCCCGCGCGAGTTTGACTTTGAAGTTCGTGACCACGTGACGCTGGGTGAAATGCACTCAGGTCTTGACTTTGCAGCAGCAGTTAAGCTGACCGGTTCGCGCTTTGTGGTGATGAAAGGGCAAATCGCTCGCATGCACCGTGCGCTGTCGCAGTTTATGCTGGATCTGCACACCGAGCAGCATGGCTATAGCGAAAACTATGTCCCGTATCTGGTTAACCAGGACACGCTGTACGGTACTGGTCAGTTGCCGAAATTTGCTGGTGACCTGTTCCATACTCGTCCGCTGGAAGAAGAAGCTGACACCAGTAACTACGCGCTGATCCCGACGGCGGAAGTTCCGCTGACCAACCTGGTGCGCGGTGAAATCATCGATGAAGATGATCTGCCAATTAAGATGACCGCCCATACACCGTGCTTCCGTTCTGAAGCTGGTTCTTATGGTCGTGACACTCGCGGCCTGATCCGTATGCACCAGTTCGACAAAGTTGAAATGGTTCAGATCGTGCGTCCGGAAGACTCTATGGCGGCACTGGAAGAGATGACCGGTCATGCAGAAAAAGTCCTGCAACTGCTGGGTCTGCCGTACCGTAAAATCATTCTTTGCACTGGCGACATGGGCTTTGGCGCTTGCAAAACTTACGACCTGGAAGTATGGATCCCGGCACAGAACACCTACCGCGAGATCTCTTCCTGCTCTAACGTCTGGGATTTCCAGGCACGTCGTATGCAGGCACGTTGCCGCAGCAAGTCAGACAAGAAAACCCGTCTGGTTCATACCCTGAACGGTTCTGGTCTGGCTGTTGGTCGTACGTTGGTTGCGGTAATGGAAAACTATCAGCAGGCTGATGGCCGTATTGAAGTACCAGAAGTTCTGCGTCCGTACATGAACGGACTGGAATATATTGGCTAATATCTAAATATGCCGAATCTAAAAAGCGCCTACGGGCGCTTTTTTTGTCTCCTTTTGATACCAAACAATAATTACATTTCACTTACGCGTAATACTACTTTCGAGTGAAAATCTATCTATCTCGTTGATTTTCAAATCATTCGATGTATACAAGCCTATATAGCGCACCGCTATAAAAATAATTACACAATACGGTTTGTTACTGGAATCAATCGTAAGCAAGCTTGAGTGAGCCATTATGAAAACGAAAATCCCTGATGCGGTATTGGCTGCTGAGGTGAGTCGCCGTGGTTTGGTAAAAACGACAGCGATCGGCGGCCTGGCGATGGCCAGCAGCGCATTAACATTACCTTTTAGTCGAATAGCGCACGCTGTCGATAACGCCATTGCGGCAAATTCTGACGAGAAGGTTGTCTGGAGCGCCTGTACAGTTAACTGTGGCAGCCGCTGCCCGCTACGTATGCATGTCGTGGACGGTGAGATCAAATACGTCGAAACGGATAATACCGGTGATGACAATTACGACGGCCTGCATCAGGTGCGCGCCTGTCTGCGTGGGCGTTCCATGCGTCGTCGCGTTTATAATCCTGATCGTCTGAAATATCCGATGAAACGGGTAGGGGCGCGTGGTGAAGGCAAATTTGAGCGCATTAGCTGGGAAGAAGCCTACGACATTATCGCTACTAATATGCAGCGTCTGATTAAAGAATATGGCAACGAATCCATCTATCTGAACTATGGTACAGGTACGCTGGGCGGCACCATGACCCGCTCCTGGCCACCGGGAAATACCCTGGTGGCGCGTTTAATGAACTGCTGTGGCGGTTACCTGAACCATTATGGTGACTACTCCTCCGCGCAAATTGCGGAAGGTCTGAACTATACCTACGGCGGCTGGGCTGATGGCAACAGCCCGTCAGATATTGAAAACAGTAAGCTGGTGGTACTGTTTGGTAATAACCCGGGCGAAACGCGAATGAGCGGCGGCGGGGTGACTTATTACCTCGAACAGGCGCGTCAGAAATCAAATGCTCGCATGATCATTATCGATCCGCGCTATACAGACACCGGTGCCGGGCGCGAAGATGAATGGATCCCGATCCGTCCGGGAACAGATGCCGCACTGGTTAATGGTCTGGCATATGTCATGATCACTGAAAACCTGGTTGATCAAGAGTTTCTCGATAAATATTGTGTCGGTTACGACGAAAAAACGTTGCCTGCCAGTGCGCCGAAAAACGGTCACTATAAAGCCTACATTCTGGGTGAAGGGCCGGACGGCGTTGCTAAAACGCCGGAATGGGCTTCGCAAATTACGGGTATTCCGGCGGACAAAATCATCAAACTGGCGCGGGAAATTGGCAGCACTAAACCGGCGTTTATCAGCCAGGGTTGGGGACCACAACGCCACGCTAACGGTGAAATCGCCACTCGTGCTATCTCAATGCTGGCGATCCTCACCGGTAACGTCGGTATTAACGGTGGCAACACCGGGGCGCGCGAAGGCTCATACAGCTTACCGTTTGTCCGTATGCCGACCCTCGAAAACCCGATCCAAACCAGCATTTCCATGTTTATGTGGACCGATGCGATTGAACGCGGTCCGGAAATGACAGCGCTGCGTGATGGTGTGCGCGGTAAAGATAAGCTGGATGTTCCGATTAAGATGATCTGGAACTATGCCGGTAACTGCCTGATTAACCAGCACTCGGAAATCAACCGCACCCATGAAATCCTTCAGGATGATAAGAAGTGCGAATTGATTGTAGTTATCGACTGCCACATGACCTCATCAGCAAAATATGCTGACATCCTGTTGCCGGATTGCACCGCCTCTGAGCAGATGGACTATGCGCTGGATGCTTCCTGCGGAAATATGTCCTACGTAATTTTCAATGACCAGGTGATTAAACCGCGCTTTGAATGTAAGACCATCTATGAGATGACCAGCGAACTGGCAAAACGCCTTGGCGTCGAGCAACAGTTTACTGAAGGACGTACCCAGGAAGAGTGGATGCGCCACCTGTATGCCCAGTCGCGAGAAGCGATTCCTGAATTGCCGACCTTTGAAGAGTTTCGTAAGCAGGGGATCTTTAAAAAGCGTGATCCACAAGGGCATCACGTTGCTTATAAAGCCTTCCGGGAAGATCCGCAGGCAAATCCATTGACCACGCCATCGGGCAAAATTGAGATCTATTCACAGGCACTGGCTGATATTGCAGCTACCTGGGAATTGCCAGAAGGCGATGTGATCGATCCACTGCCGATCTACACGCCGGGCTTTGAAAGTTATCAGGATCCGCTGAATAAACAGTATCCGCTGCAACTTACAGGTTTCCACTACAAATCTCGTGTGCACTCCACCTACGGTAACGTTGATGTGCTGAAAGCGGCTTGTCGCCAGGAAATGTGGATCAACCCAATTGATGCGCAAAAACGCGGTATCAACAATGGCGATAAGGTGCGGATCTTTAACGATCGCGGTGAGGTTCATATTGAGGCGAAAGTAACGCCACGAATGATGCCGGGCGTGGTCGCATTGGGTGAAGGTGCCTGGTATGACCCCGATGCGAAACGTGTCGATCAGGGCGGTTGTATCAACGTACTGACCACTCAACGCCCATCTCCTCTCGCCAAGGGGAATCCGTCACATACAAACCTCGTTCAGGTTGAAAAGGTGTAAGGAGTAACCGATGACAACCCAGTATGGATTTTTTATTGATTCCAGTCGTTGCACCGGTTGCAAAACCTGCGAACTGGCTTGTAAAGACTACAAAGATTTGACACCAGAAGTCAGCTTCCGCCGAATTTATGAATATGCGGGCGGCGACTGGCAGGAAGATAACGGCGTCTGGCATCAGAACGTATTTGCCTACTATCTCTCGATTTCATGTAATCACTGCGAAGATCCGGCGTGTACCAAAGTCTGCCCGAGCGGCGCGATGCATAAACGTGAAGATGGTTTTGTCGTTGTCGATGAAGATGTGTGTATTGGCTGTCGTTACTGCCATATGGCTTGCCCGTATGGTGCGCCACAGTACAACGAAACCAAAGGACATATGACCAAATGTGATGGTTGTTATGATCGTGTCGCGGAAGGTAAAAAACCGATCTGTGTCGAGTCTTGCCCGCTGCGGGCGCTGGATTTCGGCCCTATCGACGAGTTGCGTAAAAAACATGGCGATCTGGCCGCCGTTGCGCCGTTGCCAAGAGCGCACTTTACCAAACCAAATATTGTGATCAAACCTAACGCCAACAGCCGCCCAACCGGGGATACCACTGGCTACCTGGCAAATCCGAAGGAGGTGTGAGATGGGAAGTGGATGGCATGAGTGGCCGTTGATGATCTTCACGGTCTTCGGGCAGTGTGTAGTGGGCGGTTTTATCGTTCTGGCATTTGCCTTGTTGAAAGGTGAACTTCGGGCCGATACCCAACAGCGGGTTATTGCCTGTATGTTTGGCTTGTGGGTACTGATGGGCATTGGCTTTATTGCCTCAATGCTTCACCTTGGTTCACCGATGCGCGCCTTTAACTCACTCAATCGGGTTGGCGCTTCGGCGTTGAGTAACGAAATCGCCAGCGGTTCGATCTTTTTTGCCGTTGGTGGCATCGGCTGGTTGCTGGCAATGCTGAAAAAGCTGTCACCGGTATTACGCGCGCTGTGGCTGGTGGTGACGATGGTTCTCGGTGTGGTATTTGTCTGGATGATGGTACGTGTGTATAACAGCATCGATACCGTACCGACCTGGTACAGCATCTGGACACCGATGGGCTTCTTCCTGACCATGTTTATGGGTGGCCCGCTGCTGGGATATCTGTTACTGCGTCTGGCGGGGGTTAATGGCTGGGTGATGCGTTTACTTCCGGCAATTTCAGTGCTGGCGTTGGTGGTGAGCGGTGTAATGCAGGGGGCTGAACTCGCTACGATTCACTCTTCTGTACAACAGGCTGCGGCGCTGGTGCCGGATTACGGTGCACTGATGGCCTGGCGGATTGTGCTTATCGCTGTGGCACTGTGCTTGTGGATTGCTCCGCAGTTAAAAGGTTTTCAGCCTGCGGTGCCGCTGCTTTCCGTGTCATTCATCCTGCTTCTTGCAGGGGAATTAATCGGTCGCGGCGTATTCTACGGTTTGCATATGACCGTGGGTATGGCTGTTGCCAGCTAAAGCGTTATAACCGGGGTTTCGGCCCCGGTTCTCTTTTATTTCTGTTTCGTTAAGGTGTCGTAACTGGTCATCAAATTACGATAATCAGGAATGTGGTTAGAGAACAGCGTCGCCAGGCCTTCGATATCGTTACGCCAGTCACGGTGCAGTTCGCAGGCGACACCAAACCACGTCATCAATTGCGCCCCCGCTTGTGACATGCGATCCCATGCCGAATGCCGGGTAATTTCGTTAAAGGTTCCTGACGCGTCAGTCACCACAAAGACATCAAACCCTTCTTCAATTGCGGAAAGTGCCGGAAATGCTACGCAAACCTCGGTTACCACCCCTGCAATAATCAGTTGTTTTTTACCTGTCGCTTTAACTGCTTTGACAAAATCTTCGTTATCCCAGGCGTTAATATTTCCAGGACGCGCAATATAAGGTGCATCCGGAAACTGTGCTTTCAGTTCAGGGACCAGTGGGCCGTTAGGACCAGTTTCAAAGCTGGTGGTAAGAATGGTAGGCAAATTGAAATATTTAGCTAAGTCACCCAGCGCCAGCACGTTATTTTTAAATTTGTCAGGTTCAATATCCCGCACAAGGGAAAGTAAACCAGCCTGGTGATCAACTAACAAAACAGCAGCATCATTTTTATCGAGACGAACATACGGTTTGGTCATTCTCTTCTCCTTTCGAGAGTCAGTGGTACGCCTGAAATCGTTCAGACGCGATGCGTTGCCCTGAAAGCATAGACGGGAAATCCAGGTTTGCTGTGACCATGAAATTTTTCGACTGAACGAAATGCATGAACTTTATGTTAGTTCAATAAAAACAAGTAGATGAGACTGATTATCTTTTCGTCATTAGTGTTATGAATGAGTAATATAAATCGATAATACAGCCGCTACGTTATGTACGTATTTTCACCCATTGACAATGTTTTTGGTGGTGGCATGATGCGCATGAAATTTGAGCTTCCTCACGGTTTTAATTCATGTCCACGTATACCCGGCCTGTCATGCTTTTGCTGTCTGGCTTACTTTTGTTGACTCTGGCGATCGCGGTGTTAAATACACTGGTGCCGCTATGGCTCGCCCAGGCGCATTTGCCCACATGGCAGGTCGGTGTCGTCAGTTCATCTTATTTTACCGGCAACCTGGTCGGTACTTTACTGACAGGGTATGTCATTAAACGCTTTGGGTTTAATCGCAGTTATTACCTTGCTTCCTTCATTTTTGCGGCAGGCTGTGTCGGGCTTGGTTTGATGATTGGATTCTGGAGCTGGTTAGCCTGGCGTTTCGTCGCAGGCGTCGGTTGCGCCATGATTTGGGTTGTGGTGGAAAGCGCGCTGATGTGCAGCGGAACGTCACGTAACCGTGGGCGGTTACTTGCTGCCTATATGATGGTTTATTATGTGGGGACGTTTTTAGGCCAGTTACTGCTCAGTAAAGTTTCAACCGAATTGATGAGCGTATTGCCGTGGGCTACGGGGTTGACCCTGGCGGGGATCTTGCCGCTGCTGTTTACTCGTATCCTGAATCAACAGGCTGAAAATCATGCTTCGACGCCCATGACGTCAATGCTAAAACTTCGCCAGGCACGACTTGGCGTGAATGGCTGCATTATCTCGGGAATCGTTCTGGGTTCTTTGTATGGTCTGATGCCTCTGTACCTCAATCATAAAGGGATTAGCAATGCCAGCATCGGATTCTGGATGGCGGTACTGGTTAGTGCCGGTATCCTCGGGCAATGGCCAATTGGCCGTCTGGCGGATAAATTTGGTCGTCTGCTGGTACTGCGTGTTCAGGTATTTGTCGTCATTCTCGGTAGTATCGCGATGTTAAGTCAGGCGGCAATGGCTCCAGCATTGTTCATCCTCGGTGCAGCCGGTTTTACGCTCTATCCGGTGGCGATGGCCTGGGCTTGTGAGAAAGTTGAACATCATCAACTGGTCGCAATGAATCAAGCATTGTTGTTGAGTTATACCGTGGGTAGTTTGTTTGGGCCGTCTTTTACTGCCATGCTAATGCAGAATTTTTCTGATAATCTGCTGTTTATCATGATCGCCAGTGTGTCGTTTATCTACTTACTGATGCTGCTACGCAATGCCGGACACACGCCAAAACCCGTTGCTCACGTCTAAATGAATTAGTGCAGAGTGTGAACTTGTTGTCCGCACTCTGTTTTCTTATTCCCTCTTTACACGAGCTTTCAGCAAAATTTATTTGTAAAAATAAAATGTACAGCAGATTGTAATTTTTATTCCACCATTTTCGCATTTCTTATTTTCCACACAATCCCCCTGTTTAGAGATATCTATTAAATATTAGCGAAAGATCGGTCTATGCTGAGAGCGTTCAGGAAAAACAGTTGCGCTGGTACAACATTGTGCTGATGTCATTTATCACCGATTGGGGTTTGGGCAGGAAATAGATTAAAAGAACGAGTCGATCTGATAACGCTAAAGTTAAGTTTTTCTTAAGAGATGAATGTTGATAAATGTTGTCGTGATAATACGAATTTAAGTTATCGGAAAGCTTTATTTTTAGATATGGTGATAATTTAAATTATTGGCTATTTTGCGCGTTATTATTCTGAGTTCCGCAGTGAACTATTTCTTATGGTAACAGTTTGATTTTTGAGGACAAAATTTAAACAACGCCCAGCACTATAAAATCGTTTTTTTTGATCTGCATCAACAATGTTGCATGTTATCACTTTTGGTTAAATTTGCTGAAAATAGTTGCAACTATTGTTTCGTTATGTAGAAAATACATTTCTAATCTGGTTTAAAATTCTGCTAATTTGATGTTTTATAGGATTTTAAACTTACAAAAACCTTCTCTCACTAGAATCTACTCATACCAGGCATGGTTCACAGACTATTGTTTTAAAAATAAAATAGTCGTCTGCCACTGCACCTTATTGTTTTATTGATCGTGTATTCCTCAACGTATTTATCTGTTCAGGTTGATGGGCGCTCTACAGCCTTAGCAATCAACTAATAATGACCACTTTCTCTAAGGTTATTGATTAATTTATTTGGGTTAAAAGAGTCACATTGCTCATATCTGAAGAACAGATAAATAAACGGAATGGATTGCTGAGATTACATATTAATGCCTCTTTTGGGTGGTAAAAGTGGCGATGGCGCAACTGTGCGGTATGTGACAGTTATGTCGACATTTATAAATATTTTCATATCTTAATTATTTCGTTGAAAATTAACGAAAGGCGGTAGCGTGGGCAAAAGAGACAAAAGCACGAATATTAAGTATAACAATGTTGGTTCAGTTAAAGTAAAAACTATGATAATCACTTTGGTAAATTAAGGAAAAATGAATCTTCTCATCATGGTATATTCGTTGGGAGGAAATGTTTCAAGTAATAAAATCATAATGAGGGATATTAACACCATCAATTATAAGTAATTTTATACGATGTAATATCGGAACTATTGATAACACTTTAGTCAGAACTCCAATATGTATAGCATTACTGAAAAATTAAATTCAAAATTTAACACTGCGCTTATATTAGCCGTTACAGTCTATATTATTTTGTCATTTATTACGGCGATTGATTTTCATAAAAAAATAGAAGAAAATTCTTCGCGTATTAATCTTATACTTATTAACAATAATTTAAATAATTTTTTTTCTAAAATTGAAAAAGAAGCTGATGCGTTAAAAGATGCTATTTATCTGTTACATGATGAAAATGAAATCAAACAAGCAGTCATTCATCGGATGAAAAAAATAGATTCCGTTAATCTAGTTGGGATAATGTTGAATAACGGGAAGTATCTTAGCTTTATTCGAACTGATGGTGGTGTGATTAAGTTTTTTGGCCAATCAGAACCCGGTAAACCTTTTACTGGGGTTGATGGTGAAATTAGCGATAAATACTTTGACCCTGAATCTCGCCCCTGGAATAAATTGCCGAAAGGGACTTATTCAAAATGGTCACCGTGGTATAACTGCTATGGCATTGCAGGGAAAAAATGTTTCTCGTTTTCATTACGTCCATCCGAAGAAGAAAAAAATTCGTTTGCTCTGAAGTTAATGCATTTAGATCTTGATGAAAGATATTTTAGTAATTATCTTAATAAATTGGCTGGTGAAGCTGATATTTTATTCATGGAGCAGAATAAAAAAATTATGGTAGGTAATGAAAAATCAATGCTGCATCTTATTGTTCGTAACTCATCAGGTAGTTATAACATAAGTAATGACAGTGGCAACTATACCGATAATGTCATATCACTCCCCAGACTTCCTGATGTCAGATTCCATTATTTTCACTATCAGAAATCAGAGGATGCAAACATCAATAAATATTTTACATTGATGTTTTTATGTGGTTTGGTTTGCTTCTGTTTATTATGGTATGTTGTTGAAAAGATAACAAAGAAAATTAAAAAAGAGTCCAATAAACTGATAGAGCATTTGAAAAAATTAGCGAATTCAGTATACCGCAACGACAAAATTGAAATTGTGCAAAATGACAGCAGTGAGATTATTGAGCTGAAAAAAATCATTAATAACATAAGTGATAAATACAAAGAACGAATGGAGCGGTTACTTAATCTTGTTTCTTGTGAGCAAGGAAGTTGCTTCTATATCAATAAATCTGTTATTGAAACCAACAATAAAACCTACTTAGCAGTTGGCATACTTTGTATCTATGGATTAGAGTTTGTTGAGGCGATACATGGAAGTAAAAAATATGACGAGATTATAAATGATATAAAATCAAAAATATCAGAAAAATATTCTCGATACTGTGACATACTGAAAGTCTCAACTGAAACATATTTGTTGCTATGTCATACTCATTGTGAAGAGTTCATCGAGCAATTATCAATTTTAAATCTCCCTGATCATATTATTTGTCTAAGAAATATTTATGTTCATAAAATTGCTATTTGCGAAACTTTTGTGGGGGAAAATGTATCAAACTATGAAGGCAAGCTGAAACTGGCATTAACGGCTATGCGAGAAAATAAAGAATCTGAATTTATGTTTTATGATGACATCAAGGCTCATGAACTTGATCAAAAAGTCTGGGTCGCTGGAAATATAAAAAAGGGGATTGCGAGTAGTGAGTTTTATTTAGTCTATCAACCTATTATTGATATGGCTAATAATAAGGTTGTAGGTGCGGAGGCGTTATGCCGTTGGTTGTCAGTTGAAAATGGCATAATACCACCATCAATTTTCGTACCTGTTGCTGAAGAAATTGGCTTAATTAAAGAATTGGGTGATTTTGTACTGGAAACGGCTATTGGAGAGTTTGGGGCATTTAGCCGTGAATATGAAATTACGAATGATTTTCTCCTGCATATTAATGTATCTCCGTGGCAATTAAATGAATTTGATTTCCACTTCCGGGTTTTGTCATTAATTAATACGTTTAGTATAAATGCTGATCAAATCTGCCTGGAGATCACCGAATCGGCAGTAAAAGACATAAATGATAGCTTTTACAATAATATAAATATTTTAAAAGAAAACGGTATTAAGATTTCACTTGATGATTTCGGCAGCGGTTTAGCTGATTTGAAAAAACTTTATAAAGTAAGGCCTGATAGCATTAAAATTGATTCGGAGTTTACCTCAGGAATTTTCGATGAAACAAACAGAATTGTCTATTTCATATCCAGTCTTGCCCGTGAAGAAAATATGCCGGTTATAGCTGAAGGTGTTGAAACCGAAAGCCAGGCCAGAGAATTACAAAAGTTAGGATTCTCTCATGTCCAGGGATACTTATACCAGAAACCGTTACCATTTTCAGAGTGGCATATAGACAATAAACCGAAAAAAAGAAAATAACGCAATGTTCAAATATAAAAAAAAGGCCGCAGGAATCTGTTTTTTGTATTTTTTGTGCGTCTCTGTAGTCACTTGTTATTTATACACTATGTATGTTAAAGACCGAGTTAATTCGGTAAAGGTATCTATTATTGATAGTGGGCTTGCTATTGCTAATGTGTCTGAGTATCGTCGTTCAGTATCTAATAATGTATTTTATGAACTAGAGATATCACCAGATGAACTGTTAAATAAAATACGCGATAGCTTTTCAAATTTCCAACATCCTGGATATTTATATGATCTGGGTCCTTATATGATTAGTGATGATAAATGTATCAAA
Organism: Escherichia sp. TW09308; assembly: GCF_000208565.1. Lineage (NCBI taxonomy): Bacteria > Pseudomonadati > Pseudomonadota > Gammaproteobacteria > Enterobacterales > Enterobacteriaceae > Escherichia > Escherichia sp. TW09308. The sequence continues at coordinate 1,923,050 of NZ_AEME01000001.1, forward strand.
ATTACGTCAAAAGGAGATGATTTTTGTGACGACATAGTTTCCTCTGTTCGGGTAATTAACGAATTTGAAAGAGGTGTTATTAGTTTAAAAGATAAATACTATGTTTATTATGCACATCCCATAGCAAAAAGAACTAGTTTGATATCAGTAGTGGATCCAGAACGTTATTTATCTCTGATAAGAAATCAGTCAGGGGAACGAGAAGATATCTATGTCTCATTTTATGATATTAATGATAATGAAAAGAAAATTGCGGGTGATGATTTTTTGATAAATGATGCTGTATTTGAGATCTCGGCCATCACCCTGACATATTCTTACATCCCTGAAATGATATTTATCGTGGCTTACAAAAAAAGCAAGTATATTTATATGTGTTTGCTATTTGTTTTTGCTTCGGCGGTATCTGCAGTCATAATATATTACTATTATATTAATTTGCTGCAAAACATTATATATAAGGGTAGGTTGGAAAAAGAATCTATATTGTCGGATCATCATTATGGTTTACGTGGAGAAAATCTATTCTTTAATACTGAAGAGATCAATGCAATTAGAGAAATATATGATTTTGGTACTTATGATGCGCTTACACGGGCTTCTGGTCGCCGGAGTTTTGATAAAGATATCAAAATATTGAGCGAAAAATTTGGATACTTATGTCTGTTTGACATAGATAAATTTAAAACCATTAATGATAAGTTTGGCCATTTGTTTGGTGATGAGGTACTCATAAAAATAGTTAATCTTATTAAAGATGAATTGCCTCGCAGTAAAGGTGAAATTTATCGGTTTGGCGGCGATGAGTTCGCTATCATTTATCATGATAAAGATGTAAATCAACTAACAAGAATTTTGCACCGAATTGTTCATTTCTCGATGGGTGGGTTGAATTGTAGTTGCAGCATTGGCGTAGCTAATACTGACGAGTGTATGAATAATATTGAACGGTTGAAATTGTTGGCAGATGAACGATTATACAAAAGTAAGCAAAATGGTAGAGCTCAGATAACATGGTGTTAATGTGTTAAATTTCATTGAATTGGTTACTTATGTTTCAAAAAAACACACAGTTTGAATAATAGTATTAATGAATGACTAGATGCCATGATCTTTAAAAATAAAGAAGCATACAACAAAATCCTTCTGGTTGTTGCTATATTGCTATGTTTTGTTTTTATATCGATTGTCGAACAGCCTCTTGGACTTTATCAACAAATATTATTCTCTATTATCATTTGCATCTCTGTTTTTCTCATCAATTTTGTTAAGGGAAGGATAATTACCCTTATTTTGATGGGGATTGGCGTACTCATATCTTCCAGATATCTATGGTGGCGTTACTCTTCTTCAGTTATCCTGGATGAGGTTCCAGACAGCTTCTTTTCAGTAACGCTATTAGTTGCTGAGACGTATGCTTGGCTTGTCTTATTACTGGGTTACTTTCAGGTTTGCTTTCCATTGAACAGAGAGTGTATACCCTTACCAGACAATAAAGAAGAATGGCCTAATGTTGATATATTAATACCCACTTATAATGAACCTCTGACGGTTGTGAAGAATACAGTTTATGGTGCACTGGCATTAGACTGGCCAAAAGATAAATTACACGTCTGGATCCTTGATGATGGCGCCAGGCAAGAGTTTAGAAGATTCGCAGATGAATCAGGCATTCATTATGTCGCAAGAGAAACACATGAACATGCTAAGGCCGGAAACATAAATAATGCGCTTAAAATAGCTAACGGAGAATTTGTTGCTATTTTTGATTGCGATCATATACCTTCTGTTTCTTTTTTAACGAAAACAATGGGTTGGTTTATTGCTGATGAAAAACTATCGATGTTGCAAACACCACATCATTTTTTCTCCCCTGATCCTTTTGAGCGAAATCTGGGACAGTTTCGGCAAAAGCCAAATGAAGGGCATCTCTTTTATGGATTAATCCAGAATGGAACGGATACCTGGAATGCTTCATTTTTTTGTGGTTCGTGCGCAATTATCCGTAGATCTGCTTTGGATGAGGTGGGTGGCATTGCAGTCGAAACAGTAACGGAAGATGCGCATACGTCGTTACGTTTGCATCGTGCAGGTTACAGCTCTGCGTACCTTCGCTATCCTCTGGCTGCCGGACTTGCCACCGAAACATTATCAGCCCATATTGGGCAACGGATTCGGTGGGCCAGGGGAATGATCCAAATCTTGCGTATTGACAATCCATTATTAGGCAAAGGCCTGACATTATCACAGCGCCTTTGCTATCTCAGCAGCATGATGCACTTTTTATCAGGTGTGCCACGACTGATTTTCTTGTGTGCACCATTATGCCCCATTTTCTTTTCAGTTAATCTGATAGATGCATCGATAGCGGATATTATGTCTTATGTTTTGCCTTATCTATTTGTTATCGTTTTAACTAACTCAAGAATACAAGGAAAATACAGGCATTCTTTCTGGAATGAGATTTATGAAATGGTGCTGGCTTGGTACATTACGCTACCGACGCTTGTTGCATTACTTGCTCCGGCAAAAGGGCGCTTTAATGTTACGGCTAAAGGGGGATTAATAAAAAATAAGTTTGTTGACTGGCGAATATCATATCCCTACCTCATTTTTGCTATTTTAAACTTACTTGGATTGATAATGGGTATTGTTAATTTTTATAATTTGCAAGGGCATATTGCGATCCTGAATCTCTTTTGTTTAGTTTGGTTGCTTTATAATACAATTATTATTGGCGCAACTTTGGCTGTCTCTATTGAACAAAAACAGGTGCGTTTTTCTCCGCGTATCGACGTGTCTTTCAAAGGTGTGATCCAACTGACTGATGGGCGAAACTACCCTTGTTCTGTTCTTGATTTTTCCGAAGGAGGACTAGGGGTTATCATTGATAATATTTCCGACCTAAAAGATTTTGATAAAACACAGCAGTTGTCTCTTCATCTGGATGATGGTTACGGAAAATGCGATATTCCAGTACAAATAGTTCATGCTTACAATAATAAAATTGGCCTGAAGATTATGCCAATGAGCCATGAACAAAGTATTAATTATGTTAGAGCGACATTTTCTCGTGATTCAATATGGCAAGAATGGAATGATAAAATATCCCGGGATAATATTCTAAAGAGCTTTTTTGAAATATCTTTCATCTCTCTGAAAGGTTACTGTAATATGATTTTTTATATTCTCCAGAATATTAAAGGACGTTCTAAGGGTTAGTTTTGTTTCTGGTTGCTAACTAAATATTTATTGTGTGTATTTGTTTTTGGTTCTTGAGTTTTTAAAATGGGAAGAAAGTTTTTTAAGGCTGGTTTTGCAATAATTTTCTTGGGGTTGTTATGCATTTATCAGGCAAATGCAGCATCGACTACACATACAACGATTAATAAACCTACCACCGGGATAATATTACCTTCTGTGCAGAAGGAGAACGTTTCTATTTATGAGAAAGTGCCATCCCGCCAGTTAAAGCTCCCATTTACGCAAATAGCAGCAGTGCCAGGTAATATTGTTCTGAGTGGAGTCAACCCTCAGGGTCATATTGAGTTTGGTATGCGCAGTGATGAAATGGTTTCAGAAGCGAAACTAAAACTTGAGTATACCCCATCGCCGTCGTTACTCCCTGTCCAGTCACAACTTAAGGTTTATCTTAATGATGAGTTGATGGAGGTATTACCGATTTTCAAAGAACAACTGGGGAAAAAAACGTTGACGGAAATATCTCTCAATCCATTGTATTTCTCCGATTTTAACCGCTTGCGTTTCGAATTAATTAGTCACTACCAGAGTGCATGTGAAAATTTGACCAGCAGCAGCCTGTGGCTTGATATTGGGCGCAACAGCGAACTGGAACTGACGTTTCAGAGACTCAATCTGAAAAATGATCTTTCATATTTTCCGGTGCCATTCTTTGATCCACGAGATAACCGTACCAATACATTGCCGATGGTATTTGCCGGTACTCCTGACAAAGGGTTGCAGCAGGCATCAGCAATTGTCGCTTCGTGGTTTGGTGCACAATCGGGATGGCGTGGTCATCGATTCCCTGTTTTCTATGACCAGTTACCAGAAAGTAATGCAGTGGTATTTGCCACTAATAATAGACGACCAGACTTTCTACGTGATCATCCGTTGGTGAATGCACCTGTTATTGAAATGATCAACCATCCGCAAAATCCTTTCGTCAAATTGTTGGTACTTTTTGGTCGCGATGACAACGATTTATTACAGGCGGCAAAAGGCCTTGCGCAGGGAAATATACTGTTTCGCGGCGATAGTGTGGTCGTCAATGATGTGGAGCCGCTTTTGCCGCGCAAACCTTATGATGCGCCAAATTGGGTACGCACTGACCGTCCTGTAACTTTCGCAGAGCTTAAGACATATGAAGGGCAATTACAGGCAAGCGCCCTGGAGTCTGCGGCAATTAATATCTCATTTAATTTGCCACCAGATCTCTTTCTGCTACGTAACCGCGGTGTTGATATGAAGATTAACTATCGCTATACCACACCAATGGTGAGTGGTTCGCGCGTGGATGTCAGCCTTAATAATCAGTACCTGGAATCTTTTCGTCTAAATACTCAATCTGCTACGGATCGACTGCTGTTACGTTTACCGTTATTGCAAGAATTGTTGGATGACAATAATAAAATTACCGTTCCGGCGTTGACACTGGGGGCGCTCAATCAATTGCGATTTAATTTTGAATACGTTAATACGATACCGCGCGCTGATGCTGATAGCTGTATTATTTCCCGGCCTTTGAAAAATCATGCAGTCATTGCAGATGATTCCACTATCGATTTTTCAAAGTATCATCACTTTATCGCCATGCCTGATTTACGCGCCTTTGTCAGCGCAGGCTTTCCTTTTAGTCGAATGGCTGATTTATCAGAAACAGTTGTCGTTATGCCTGAAAAGCCTGGTGCAACGCAGGTTGAAATATTGCTAAATACCCTGGGATTGATTGGTGCTCAAACCGGGTTTCCAGCCATTAATCTGACAATTACTGATGATATAAGCTCCGTTCGGAGCAGGGATGCAGACATTCTGTTGATAGGGACACTTCCACAAGAATTAGAAGACAAACAGCAAATAAATCTGCTTATTGAGGCAACGACACGTTGGGTAAAAAGTCCAATGCGGCACGCTAAATATGTCCAAATTGAGGCAGATAAAAACGATCAAAATTCGGAAACACAATCAACCATAGTTTCCCCATCGCCAATGGCTGCGGTGGTTGGTTTTCAGTCCCCGTATCATACCCAACGTAGCGTAATTGCATTGATGACCGAAGGTGCACGCGGCGATGGGTTACTCAACAATGCGTTGGTTGATAGTGTAAAGCGCGGCAATATCTTTGGCTCAGTCGCGGTTATTCGTGAATCTGGTGTCGATAGTTTACGGGCTGGAGATACTTATTATGTGGGGGATCTTCCCTGGTTTGAGCGTATCCAATACGTGTTAGCGAGACATCCCGTTCTGTTGGCGGTGTTGGCAACACTCAGTGTGGTGCTATTGGCATGGGTGGCCTGGCGTCTGCTACGCATTATTAGCCGCCGTCGTCTGAATCCTCATCAACAGTAATTCATCGTCATTTTTATTTTGCAGCTCAATCCTGTCCTGGCCTTAAACAGGCAGGGCGGGGAGCTGCACTCATTCTGTTTCTAATAAAAAGTGAGTTAACACCTGATTGAGGCCAGGCATGTACAAATTTACCCTAAATTTGCTCACACTATCCCTTGGTTTGTCGATGCTGTCGATGGCGGAAGCCGCGCCAACTGCTCATCAGTTGTTGATGGCGCAGGTTCGGTTAGGCGAAGACACTCACCGCGAAGAGCTGGTCGAGCAATCGCTTTATCGTCTTGAATTGGTGGAACCCAATAATCCAGATGTCGTTGCGGCTCGTTTTCGCTATCTGCTGCGAAGGGGAAATATTGACGGTGCACAAAAACAACTTACCAGGCTTTTCCTGCTCGCACCGGATTCAAAAATATATCAAGCATCACACACGGCTATGCGACTTTCCTCGCCTGATGGCCGTCAGGCACTGCAAATGGCACGTTTACAAGCTATCTCCGGGCGTCACAAAGAGGCTATTGCCAATTACGACAGGCTATTTAATGGGGCACCGCCAGATGTCGAAATGGCGATGGAGTACTGGAGTACAGTGGCGCAAATAGCATCCCGTCGCAACGAAGCGATTAGTCAGTTGAGAATACTTAATAATGATAACCCTGACACTGGTGCAATATTGGGGGCGCTGGGCCTAGCGGTTGATCTCCAGCACGATGCGCACTTGATGCAACAAGACCTTCTTTCATTCAATGTCAGTACTGAAAATGATGACACTGAAGATGCTTTACCGTGGCATGCACGGCTGAAAGAGCGGTTAAGCAGTTTTACTGCGCGCCGGGCTGTCACGGCACCGACAGCGACAGAAATTATGACTACCTCAATCCAGGTGCTGGAAAACCGCCTCAAACGAAACCGCATGGCTGGAGACCCGCCTGATATTCTGATTCAACCTTTATGTCCGCAGATATCTACCCTGGATTTTCATCGTGCCAACGCCGCGATTGCGGCAGGACAATTGGCGGTAGAAAAGAAAATGGATGAACTTTTACCGCTGGTTCGAACTAACGTTTTAATCTGATTTTTTATCTACACTTAAGTTAATTCTGACAGGCACTGATGGCAATAGCATGTCACTATTGAATAAAGCCAGTCAGGGGAGAGAACATGACGCAGCCATTGGTCGGAAAACAGATTCTCATAGTTGAAGATGAGCCAGTCTTTCGCTCGCTTCTGGATTCGTGGTTTTCCTCATTGGGAGCGACAACGGTACTGGCGGCTGATGGGGTGGATGCCCTTGAGCTACTGGGAGGTTTCACACCCGATCTGATGATATGTGATATTGCAATGCCAAGAATGAATGGCTTAAAAATGCTGGAGCATATCCGTAACCGGGGGGATCAAACCCCTGTCCTGGTGATTTCTGCTACGGAAAATATGGCAGATATTGCGAAAGCGTTACGCCTGGGGGTAGAAGATGTTTTGCTGAAACCGGTTAAAGATCTTAATCGCCTGCGTGAGATGGTTTTTGCTTGTCTTTATCCCAGCATGTTTAACTCCCGGGTTGAGGAAGAAGAAAGACTTTTTCGCGACTGGGATGCAATGGTGGATAATCCCACCGCTGCCGCGAAATTATTGCAAGAATTACAACCACCGGTTCAGCAGGAGATTTCCCATTGCCGGGTTAATTATCGCCAACTCGTAGCTGTTGATAAACCTGGTCTGGTACTTGATATTGCAGCACTATCGGAAAATGATCTGGCTTTTTATTGTCTTGATGTAACCCGAGCTGGACATAATGGCGTCCTTGCCGCTTTGTTATTACGTGCGCTGTTTAATGGCTTATTACAGGAACAGCTTGCGCACCAAAATCAACGTTTGCCAGAGTTAGGCGCGTTATTGAAGCAGGTAAACCATTTACTACGCCAGGCCAATTTGCCTGGTCAGTTTCCGCTATTAGTCGGCTATTATCATCGTGAATTGAAAAATCTCATTCTGGTTTCCGCAGGCTTGAATGCGACGTTGAATGCGGGCGAACACCAGATTCAAATCAGTAATGGCGTTCCGTTAGGGACATTAGGTAATGCCTATTTGAATCAATTGAGTCAGCGATGTGATGCCTGGCAATGCCAAATTTGGGGAACCGGTGGAAGGCTGCGGTTGATGTTGTCTGCGGAATGAGCAAACGATAATTTTGGATAAAATTGCATTACCCGCTAATGTTGGCTGGTGGTACTATCGTCGCCATTCGTATAAGTAATTGTCTTAATTATGTTAACTCACATCCTTTTCGGAACCAGGCCTTGTCAGGGTACTGATATACTGGGATGTGATACAGAAATATGAACACGTTCAATACACGAACAGTCCAGGAGAATTTAAATGGCTGCCATTAACACGAAAGTCAAAAAAGCCGTTATCCCGGTAGCGGGATTAGGAACCAGGATGTTGCCGGCGACAAAAGCTATCCCGAAAGAGATGCTACCGCTTGTCGATAAGCCATTAATTCAATACGTCGTGAATGAATGTATTGCGGCTGGCATTACTGAAATTGTGCTGGTTACTCACTCATCTAAAAACTCTATTGAAAACCACTTTGATACCAGTTTTGAACTGGAAGCTATGCTGGAGAAACGTGTAAAACGCCAGTTGCTTGATGAAGTGCAGTCTATTTGTCCGCCGCACGTGACTATTATGCAAGTTCGTCAGGGGCTGGCGAAAGGTCTGGGGCACGCGGTATTGTGTGCTCACCCGGTCGTTGGTGATGAACCTGTGGCTGTTATTTTGCCAGACGTTATTCTGGATGAATACGAATCCGATTTGTCGCAGGATAACCTTGCAGAGATGATCCGCCGCTTTGATGGAACTGGTCATAGCCAGATCATGGTTGAACCTGTTGCTGATGTGACAGCATATGGTGTTGTGGATTGCAAAGGTGTGGAATTAGCGCCTGGTGAAAGTGTGCCGATGGTTGGTGTAGTAGAAAAACCGAAAGCAGATGTTGCACCATCTAATCTCGCTATTGTTGGTCGTTACGTACTTAGCGCTGATATTTGGCCGCTGCTGGCAAAAACTCCTCCGGGAGCAGGCGATGAAATTCAACTGACCGATGCTATTGATATGCTGATCGAGAAAGAAACGGTTGAAGCCTATCATATGAAAGGGAAGAGCCATGACTGTGGTAATAAATTAGGTTACATGCAGGCATTTGTCGAATACGGTATTCGTCACAATACACTGGGTACTGAATTTAAAGCCTGGCTTGAAGAAGAGATGGGCATTAAGAAGTAACATCTATAGCGATGTTTTCTACGGAACGGCATTGAGTTATCAATGCCGTTTTTTTATAGCTTATTCTTATTGGATAGTCTTAAAACGGACAATAAAAAATCCCGCCAATGGCGGGATTTTAAGCAAGCTGAATCTAAAAAAGATTATTGCTTGATCAGGAAATCGTCGAGAGATTTACCTTGCTCATCCATTGCTTTTTTGATTACTGCCGGAGTACGACCCTGGCCAGTCCAGGTTTTGGTTTCGCCGTTCTCGTCAACGTAGCTATATTTAGCCGGACGCTGTGCACGTTTAGCTTTGGTGCCAGATTTAACAGCAGCCATGCTATTCAGCAGTTCGTTCGGGTCAATACCGTCAGCGATCAGCATTTCACGATATTGCTGCAGTTTACGAGTGCGCTCTTCAACTTCAGCAGCAGCCGCACTTTCTTCTTCGCGACGTTCGTTAACGACAACTTCTAATTTTTCCAGCATTTCTTCCAGCGTTTCAAGTGTACATTCTCTTGCCTGCGCACGAAGAGTACGGATGTTGTTCAGAATTTTAAGTGCTTCGCTCATTGTAGTAATCTCAAACTTATATTGGGGTGGTTTGTTGAGGTAATAATAGAGCCTTAAATTCAGTTGTGCAATAGCCAGGAATGTAAGGAATTCAAAATTGTTCTTTATTTTGTGCCGCCAATAAATATCTTTTCATAAAATTAGTCAGAAAAGACGCGGCATATAGCCCTATTTGCATCGGTACTTTTGCACCACCTAAGGTTAAAACTTCCTGATTCATGTCACATTTTATGTAGGGATTAACATGTGCTGGCACCTTTTACTCTTCGGTATTAGTCATGTTTACGAAATCCCCTATTAAGCGAATGATGAAAAGTAGAACAGTTGCAATAAGTGCAGGGACTTTGTATTGCCGTATGCTGGAGGTCAACAGGGGGTTATTACTTGTGCAACAAGTTAAAGATTGTGAATAGTTACCAGGAGTCATTTACGCAGTTATAACAAGCAAAGCAGTCGCAATGATAGCTCTGAAGGATTATGCCATCCTTCTAAAAGAATGACGTATATACCTCTTCTGCGCGTACTGTTGCACTGTAAAACTGGCGAATTATGATAAACTTCAACCAACTTTATTTCATATCATTGAGGGTCTGTGGCTGATGGCACAGCTATATTTCTACTATTCCGCAATGAATGCGGGTAAGTCTACGGCATTGTTGCAATCTTCATACAATTACCAGGAACGCGGTATGCGCACTGTCGTATATACGGCGGAAATTGATGATCGTTTCGGAGCTGGGAAAGTCAGTTCGCGTATAGGCTTGTCATCACCTGCAAAATTATTTAACCAAAATTCATCATTATTTGATGAGATTCGTGCGGAGCATGAACAACAGGCAATTCATTGTGTATTGGTTGATGAATGCCAGTTTTTAAGCAGACAACAAGTATATGAATTATCGGAGGTTGTCGATCAACTCGATATACCTGTACTTTGTTATGGTTTACGTACCGATTTTCGCGGTGAATTATTTACCGGCAGCCAATACTTACTGGCATGGTCAGACAAACTGGTCGAATTAAAAACCATCTGCTTTTGTGGCCGTAAGGCAAGCATGGTGTTACGTCTCGATCAGGAGGGTAGACCTTATAACGAAGGCGAGCAGGTGGTTATTGGTGGTAATGAGCGTTATGTCTCAGTTTGCCGTAAACACTATAAAGAAGCGTTAGAAGTCGGCTCTCTGACGGCTATTCAGGAAAAACACCAACACGATTAATAAGATTTTCTTTACTGACAGGATGAACGGGACGCCTTTATCCTGTCAGTTCGTTTTACTAACTTCTTCCGGGTCATAAATCCTTCCCTACTCTTAACCATCGCTAAAAGTGTAACCAAACGGTTTTAGTGCTCCGATGCTTCGTCATCTACGAAGTAGAGTCGTTTACAGGTTATCGCAGTTTTCGCACATTAGATAACAGTATAAATATGAGAATACTAACGCTGCTGAGTTATTTGATCTTGCATAGTATCGGTTTATGACAAAAACAAAAAACGGCCCCAAAAGGGACCGTTTATACTGTTATACAGAGTTATTGATTAAGCGGATTTCTTCGCTTTTTTCTCTGCTTTAGCCGGAGCTGCTTCCTTTGCTGCTGGTGCACCTTCTACATAATCACGACCATAGTAGGTATCCAGCAGAATCTGTTTCAGCTCGGAGATCAGCGGATAACGCGGGTTAGCGCCGGTGCACTGGTCATCGAATGCATCTTCAGACAGTTTATCTACGTTCGCGAGGAAGTCAGCTTCCTGAACGCCAGCCTCACGGATAGATTTCGGAATACCCAGTTCTGCTTTCAGCGTTTCCAGCCATGCCAGCAGTTTCTCGATCTTAGCAGCAGTACGGTCGCCCGGTGCGCTCAGACCCAGGTGGTCTGCAATTTCAGCATAACGACGGCGTGCTTGCGGACGGTCATACTGGCTGAATGCAGTCTGCTTGGTCGGGTTGTCGTTTGCGTTGTAACGAATAACGTTACAAATCAGCAAGGCGTTTGCCAGACCGTGCGGAATATGGAACTGGGAACCCAGTTTGTGCGCCATTGAGTGACATACACCCAGGAAGGCGTTCGCAAACGCGATACCTGCGATAGTTGCCGCACTGTGAACACGCTCGCGTGCTACCGGGTTTTTAGCCCCTTCGTGGTAGGACGCTGGCAGGTATTCTTTCAGCAGTTTCAGCGCTTGCAGAGCCTGACCATCAGAGAACTCAGAAGCCAGTACAGAAACATAAGCTTCCATAGCGTGAGTGACTGCATCCAGACCGCCGAAAGCACACAGGGACTTCGGCATATCCATAACCAGGTTGGCGTCAACAATCGCCATATCCGGGGTCAGCGCATAGTCTGCCAGCGGATATTTCTGACCAGTAGCGTCGTCAGTTACAACCGCAAACGGAGTAACTTCAGAACCTGTACCGGAAGTGGTGGTGACTGCGATCATTTTCGCTTTCACGCCCATTTTCGGGAACTTGTAGATACGTTTACGGATGTCCATAAAACGCAGCGCCAGTTCTTCGAAGTGAGTTTCCGGGTGTTCGTACATAACCCACATGATCTTCGCAGCGTCCATCGGGGAACCACCACCCAGCGCGATAATGACGTCCGGTTTGAAGGAGTTCGCCAGTTCTGCGCCTTTACGTACGATGCTCAGAGTCGGGTCTGCTTCAACTTCGAAGAAGACTTCAGTTTCTACGCCAGCCGCTTTCAATACGGAAGTGATCTGGTCAGCATAGCCGTTGTTGAACAGGAAGCGGTCAGTCACGATGAGCGCACGTTTGTGGCCATCAGTAATCACTTCATCCAGCGCGATTGGCAGGGAGCCACGGCGGAAGTAGATAGATTTCGGAAGTTTGTGCCACAACATGTTTTCAGCTCGCTTAGCAACGGTTTTCTTGTTGATCAGGTGTTTCGGACCAACGTTTTCAGAGATGGAGTTACCACCCCAGGAACCACAACCCAGAGTCAGGGAAGGTGCGAGTTTGAAGTTATACAGGTCACCGATACCACCCTGAGACGCCGGGGTGTTGATCAGGATACGGGCAGTTTTCATTTTCTGACCGAAGTAAGAAACGCGTGCCGGTTGGTTATCCTGGTCGGTGTACAGGCAAGAGGTATGTCCGATACCGCCCATAGCAACCAGTTTCTCTGCCTTATCTACCGCGTCTTCGAAATCTTTCGCACGGTACATTGCCAGAGTCGGGGACAGTTTTTCATGAGCGAACGGCTCACTTTCATCAACAACAGTCACTTCACCGATCAGAATCTTAGTATTTTCTGGAACAGAGAAGCCTGCCAGTTCAGCAATTTTATACGCCGGTTGACCAACGATAGCTGCGTTCAGCGCGCCATTTTTCAGGATAACGTCCTGAACTGCCTTCAGTTCTTTGCCCTGCAGCATGTAGCCGCCGTGGGTCGCGAAACGTTCACGCACAGCATCATAAACAGAATCAACCACAACAACAGATTGTTCAGAAGCACAGATTACGCCGTTGTCGAAGGTTTTGGACATCAGTACAGATGCAACAGCACGTTTGATATCAGCAGTTTCATCAATAACAACTGGGGTGTTACCTGCACCTACGCCGATAGCTGGTTTACCGGAGCTGTATGCCGCTTTAACCATACCTGGACCACCGGTTGCAAGGATCAGGTTAATGTCAGGGTGGTGCATCAACGCGTTGGAGAGTTCAACAGAAGGTTGATCGATCCAGCCGATCAGATCTTTCGGCGCACCAGCAGCGATAGCAGCCTGCAGAACGATGTCAGCAGCTTTGTTAGTTGCATCTTTTGCACGCGGGTGTGGAGAGAAAATGATGGCGTTACGGGTCTTCAGGCTGATCAGCGATTTGAAGATAGCGGTTGAAGTCGGGTTAGTGGTCGGAACGATACCGCAAATAATACCGATTGGTTCAGCGATAGTGATAGTACCGAAAGTGTCGTCTTCGGACAGAATACCGCAGGTTTTTTCATCTTTATACGCGTTGTAGATATATTCTGAAGCGAAGTGGTTTTTAATCACTTTGTCTTCAACAATACCCATGCCGGATTCAGCAACGGCCATTTTCGCGAGTGGGATTCGAGCATCTGCGGCAGCCAGAGCGGCGGCGCGGAAGATTTTGTCAACTTGCTCTTGAGTGAAACTGGCATATTCACGCTGGGCTTTTTTTACACGCTCTACGAGTGCGTTAAGTTCAGCGACATTAGTAACAGCCATAATGCTCTCCTGATAATGTTAAACTTTTTTAGTAAATCATCTGCTCGAATACGAGAGTATAGTCAGTGCGATGATGATTTGCTTAACCTTTGAAAATCAAAATCTTACTCGTGCTCACACTCACTGTGATTTACTAAAAGAGTTTAAACATTAGAGTCATTGAACTCTAATGCGTCACTTCCAGGTGGCGTAAGCAAGATTACTCACTTCTGGGTACTGATTGCGTGATCTAGATCAAAATTCAGCAAAGCTGACACCTTTCAGCTCCGCTTTTAGCTACAAAAGCTAATAGTTAATAAATTGTAGTATTTATTGTTGGCTACATTAGCATGTTTTGTACGTCTAGATAACAATAATGAATGATAGTGATTTTAAGCAGTTAGGAGGTGAAAAATGCTGCCAAAAGGCGTATTGTCAGCGCGTATTTTTTACCCTTGGTTATGACTAACATTATCCGGCCTTTGCTTCGGAGCTAACTGTGATTCAGACACTCTTTGATTTTCCCGTTTATTTTAAGTTTTTTATCGGGTTATTTGCGCTGGTTAACCCTGTTGGGATCATCCCTGTGTTCATCAGTATGACCAGCTATCAGACCGCGGCAGCGAGAAACAAAACAAATCTGACCGCCAACCTGTCGGTAGCGATCATCTTGTGGATTGCGCTTTTTCTTGGCGACACGATTCTGCAACTTTTTGGCATCTCGATTGATTCGTTCCGTATCGCGGGCGGCATTCTGGTGGTCACAATTGCGATGTCGATGATCAGTGGCAAACTTGGCGAGGATAAACAGAACAAACAAGAAAAATCAGAAACCGCAATTCGTGAAAGCATCGGCGTTGTACCGCTCGCATTGCCTTTGATGGCAGGGCCGGGAGCGATCAGCTCAACTATCGTTTGGGGAACGCGTTATCACAGCATTGGTTACTTGTTCGGTTTTTTTGTGGCAATCGCGTTGTTTGCTTTATGTTGTTGGGGCTTATTCCGTATGGCTCCCTGGCTGGTAAGGGTTCTGCGCCAGACCGGCATCAACGTGATTACCCGTATTATGGGGTTGTTACTGATGGCATTAGGGATTGAATTTATTGTTAATGGAATCAAAGGGATTTTCCCTGGCCTGCTCAATTAATTCCTTTCATCCGAAACGGAGTCATAGTGCTCCGTTTTTTCGTCATTATTTTTACTTTGGCCCAACGCAGTTATCAGAAGCAAACGAAATAGATAAATATTTTTTCTCATATTACAGCCAGTTATAAGAATATCCTTACCTCGCGCTCCTCCTCATCATGTTATTTTCGCGACATCATAATTCAGGGTCTTGCTGAAGAATAATTGAAATGATATTAGTAATTCCACTGGATTTGGTAGAGGAATGTGCTAAATAATGAGCTGTTGTTAAATTATTGTGCATTTCTCTATCATAATGGTTACCAGAAAAGACAGTCTTGCTTCCTGATTTTCTATCTTTATGTTTTTAAATGACTTTATTGGCAGCTTGATGGGGGTTTAGGTACTGTCATGGTCAATAAAAGAGAATTGCTTAACAATTTTGCAAAATGTATTGGCGAGCAAGAAGCGCATTTGATACTTTCCGGCCAACCATCAGGCAATTTTATTGGTAATGGGAATTATTAACAATAAAAATTGCTGCAGTAAATAAATGTGTCTCGACAGGGGGGGCACAGTAAGAATCGACGTAAGGTGGTCGTCCGAATCACCAGAATAAACAAAGTCGGTGATAGTAAAGCGTAACGATAAAGTAACCTGGCAGCAGAAAGTCTCCGAATCTGTCCAGGGTCCCAATCCGGGATTACACATGCTGGTTCAAACCAGTAATTATAATGAGGGAGTCCAAAAAACAATGACCAACATCACCAAGAGAAGTTTAGTCGCAGCAGGCGTTCTGGCTGCGCTTATGGCAGGGAATGTCGCGTTGGCGGCTGATGTGCCCGCGGGTGTTCAGCTCGCAGAAAAACAAACGCTGGTGCGCAATAATGGTTCTGAAGTTCAATCATTAGATCCGCACAAAATTGAAGGGGTTCCGGAGTCTAATATCAGCCGCGACTTGTTTGAAGGCTTATTGGTCAGCGATCTCGACGGCCATCCGGCTCCGGGCGTTGCTGAATCCTGGGATAATAAAGACGCTAAAGTCTGGACATTCCATCTGCGTAAAGATGCGAAATGGTCTGATGGCACGCCAGTCACTGCGCAAGACTTTGTATATAGTTGGCAACGTTCTGTTGATCCGAACACGGCGTCTCCCTATGCAAGTTATCTGCAATATGGGCATATTGCCGGTATTGATGAAATTCTCGAAGGGAAAAAACCGATTACCGATCTCGGCGTGAAAGCCATCGATGATCACACGTTAGAAGTTACATTAAGTGAGCCTGTTCCGTACTTCTATAAATTGTTGGTTCACCCGTCTACTTCTCCGGTGCCAAAAGCCGCCATTGAGAAATTTGGCGAAAAATGGACTCAGCCGGGTAATATCGTCACCAACGGTGCCTATACATTAAAAGATTGGGTCGTTAACGAACGTATCGTTCTTGAGCGCAGCCCGACTTACTGGAACAACGCGAAAACGGTTATTAATCAGGTGACTTATTTGCCGATCGCTTCTGAAGTTACCGATGTAAACCGCTATCGCAGCGGTGAAATCGATATGACTTATAACAACATGCCGATCGAGCTGTTCCAGAAACTGAAAAAAGAGATCCCGGACGAAGTTCACGTCGACCCATATCTGTGTACCTACTATTACGAAATTAATAACCAGAAAGCGCCATTCAACGACGTGCGCGTGCGTACAGCGCTGAAACTGGGTATGGACCGCGATATCATCGTTAATAAAGTTAAAGCACAGGGCGATATGCCAGCCTATGGTTACACACCTCCTTATACTGATGGTGCAAAATTAACTCAGCCAGAATGGTTTGGCTGGAGCCAGGAAAAACGTAACGAAGAAGCTAAAAAACTGCTGGCCGAAGCGGGTTATACTGCAGACAAACCGTTAACGATTAACCTGCTATATAACACGTCCGATCTGCATAAAAAGCTGGCCATTGCCGCCTCTTCGCTGTGGAAGAAAAACATAGGTGTTAACGTCAAACTGGTTAACCAGGAATGGAAAACCTTCCTTGACACCCGTCACCAGGGAACTTTTGATGTGGCTCGTGCAGGTTGGTGTGCCGACTACAACGAACCGACCTCCTTCCTGAACACCATGCTGTCGAACAGCTCGATGAACACCGCGCATTATAAGAGCCCGGCGTTTGACAGTATTATGGCGGAAACGCTGAAAGCCACTGACGAGGCGCAGCGCACGGCGTTGTACACCAAAGCAGAGCAACAGTTGGATAAAGATTCGGCCATTGTTCCGGTTTATTACTACGTGAACGCGCGTCTGGTAAAACCGTGGGTTGGAGGTTATACCGGTAAAGATCCGCTGGATAACACCTACACCAGAAATATGTACATTGTGAAGCACTAATGGCAATACGTGGGGTAGGCGAGTCCTGCTCCACGGTGTCTGGTTTTTATCGCATTACAGAAGGCACAGGCCAGAAGGTACGGCAATGTTAAAATTTATTCTACGTCGCTGTCTGGAAGCGATTCCGACGCTATTTATTCTTATTACTATTTCGTTCTTTATGATGCGCCTCGCCCCGGGAAGTCCTTTTACTGGTGAACGCACGTTACCGCCAGAAGTGATGGCCAATATCGAAGCGAAATATCATCTTAATGATCCGATCATGACACAGTATTTCAGCTACCTGAAACAACTGGCGCATGGCGATTTCGGTCCGTCTTTTAAATATAAAGATTATTCGGTCAATGACCTGGTAGCATCCAGTTTTCCTGTTTCTGCAAAATTGGGTGCCGCTGCATTTTTCCTCGCGGTGGTGCTGGGTGTGAGTGCTGGCGTTATTGCCGCATTAAAACAAAACACCAAATGGGACTATACCGTGATGGGGCTGGCAATGACCGGGGTGGTTATCCCCAGTTTTGTGGTTGCGCCATTATTAGTCATGATATTCGCGATCATTTTGCATTGGCTACCCGGCGGCGGATGGAATGGCGGGGCGCTGAAATTCATGATATTACCGATGGTGGCGTTGTCACTCGCCTATATCGCCAGTATCGCGCGTATTACCCGTGGTTCAATGATTGAAGTTTTACACTCCAACTTTATTCGCACTGCCCGCGCGAAAGGTTTACCTATGCGCAGAATTATCCTTCGCCACGCATTAAAACCTGCGCTGTTACCCGTACTTTCATATATGGGACCCGCATTTGTCGGCATTATTACCGGTTCTATGGTCATCGAAACCATTTATGGTTTACCTGGGATCGGGCAATTGTTTGTTAATGGCGCGTTGAACCGTGACTATTCATTGGTTTTAAGCCTGACCATTCTGGTTGGTGCATTAACCATTTTGTTCAATGCCATTGTCGATGTGCTATATGCGGTTATCGACCCGAAAATCCGTTACTGATACTGGAGCTCGCGATGATGTTAAGTAAGAAAAACAGCGAGACGCTGGAAAATTTCAGTGAAAAGCTGGAGGTCGAAGGGCGCAGTTTATGGCAGGACGCACGCCGTCGTTTTATGCATAACCGTGCGGCGGTCGCCAGTCTCATTGTACTGGTGCTGATTGCTCTGTTTGTTATCCTGGCACCGATGCTTTCGCAATTTGCCTATGACGATACCGATTGGGCGATGATGTCCAGCGCTCCAGATATGGAGTCCGGTCACTACTTTGGTACTGACTCATCCGGACGCGATCTGCTGGTACGTGTTGCAATTGGTGGGCGTATCTCACTCATGGTCGGGGTTGCTGCGGCGCTGGTGGCTGTAGTCGTAGGTACGCTTTACGGTTCGCTTTCCGGTTATCTTGGCGGCAAGGTGGACTCGGTAATGATGCGTTTGCTGGAAATCCTCAATTCCTTCCCATTCATGTTCTTCGTCATTTTGCTGGTGACCTTCTTTGGCCAAAACATTCTGCTGATTTTCGTGGCGATTGGCATGGTTTCCTGGCTGGATATGGCGCGTATCGTACGTGGGCAAACCCTTAGTCTGAAGCGCAAAGAGTTTATTGAGGCAGCACAAGTTGGTGGAGTCTCTACGCCCGGTATCGTGATTCGCCACATTGTGCCGAACGTGCTCGGCGTAGTGGTGGTGTACGCATCGCTACTGGTGCCAAGCATGATCCTCTTTGAGTCTTTCCTTAGCTTCCTGGGGCTGGGTACGCAAGAGCCGTTAAGTAGTTGGGGCGCATTGCTAAGTGATGGTGCGAACTCGATGGAAGTCTCGCCCTGGTTGCTGCTGTTTCCGGCCGGTTTCCTTGTGGTGACGCTGTTTTGTTTCAACTTTATCGGGGATGGCTTACGTGATGCCCTCGACCCGAAAGATCGTTAAGGAGTGCAGCCATGAGCGTAATTGAAACTGCAACCGTACCGCTTGCACAGCAACAGGCTAACGCACTGCTGAACGTGAAGGATTTGCGAGTGACATTTAGTACCCCGGACGGCGACGTCACAGCGGTCAATGATTTGAATTTTTCTCTGCGTGCCGGAGAAACGTTGGGTATCGTAGGTGAGTCTGGTTCCGGTAAGTCGCAAACCGCGTTTGCTTTAATGGGACTGCTGGCCGCGAACGGACACATTGGTGGATCGGCCACTTTTAATGGCCGTGAGATCCTCAACCTGCCAGAACGCGAACTCAATAAACTGCGCGCTGAACAAATCTCGATGATTTTTCAGGACCCGATGACTTCGTTGAACCCGTATATGCGCGTCGGTGAGCAGTTGATGGAAGTGCTGATGCTGCATAAGAGTATGAGCAAGGCTGAAGCGTTTGAAGAGTCGGTGCGGATGCTTGATGCCGTAAAAATGCCGGAAGCGCGTAAGCGCATGAAGATGTTCCCGCATGAATTTTCTGGCGGTATGCGTCAGCGTGTAATGATTGCGATGGCATTGTTGTGTCGGCCTAAATTGCTGATTGCTGACGAACCTACCACTGCGCTGGACGTGACTGTGCAGGCGCAAATCATGACGCTATTGAATGACCTGAAACGGGAATTCAATACTGCCATCATTATGATCACCCACGATCTGGGTGTGGTGGCGGGGATCTGTGACAAAGTATTGGTGATGTACGCCGGGCGCACCATGGAATACGGCAACGCGCGCGATGTCTTTTATCAGCCCGTTCATCCTTACTCTATCGGTTTACTCAATGCGGTGCCGCGTCTTGATGCGGAAGGTGAAGCTATGTTGACCATACCGGGAAATCCACCAAACCTGCTACGTTTACCAAAAGGTTGCCCGTTCCAGCCGCGCTGTCCACATGCGATGGAAATTTGTAGCAGTGCGCCGCCGCTGGAAGAGTTCACGCCAGGTCGCCTGCGCGCCTGTTTTAAACCAGTGGGGGAACTGTTATGAATGCTGTTACGGAAGAAAGAAAAGTTCTCCTGGAAATTGCCGATCTGAAAGTTCACTTTGAGATTAAAGATGGCAAACAGTGGTTCTGGCAACCGGCGAAAACCCTGAAAGCCGTTGATGGAGTCACACTTCGACTTTATGAAGGGGAGACATTAGGCGTAGTAGGGGAATCCGGTTGCGGTAAATCCACCTTTGCCCGCGCTATTATCGGCCTGGTTAAAGCGACCGATGGGCGCGTCGCGTGGTTAGGAAAAGAGTTGTTAGGGATGAAGCCTGATGAATGGCGTGCCGTTCGCAGTGATATCCAGATGATTTTTCAGGACCCGCTGGCGTCTCTTAACCCACGTATGACGATTGGCGAGATCATCGCTGAACCGCTGCGTACCTATCATCCGAAAATGTCACGCCAGGAAGTCCGTGAGCGCGTGAAGGCGATGATGATGAAAGTCGGCTTGCTACCTAACCTGATTAACCGCTATCCGCATGAGTTCTCCGGGGGGCAGTGCCAGCGTATCGGAATTGCACGTGCACTCATTCTTGAACCGAAACTGATTATCTGCGATGAGCCTGTTTCGGCGCTGGACGTGTCAATTCAGGCACAGGTGGTGAACCTGCTCCAGCAGTTGCAACGTGAGATGGGATTGTCATTAATTTTTATTGCTCACGATCTGGCAGTGGTAAAACACATTTCCGATCGCGTGCTGGTGATGTATCTCGGACACGCGGTGGAGCTGGGGACGTATGATGAGGTCTACCACAATCCGCTGCATCCTTATACCAAAGCCTTGATGTCGGCGGTGCCAATTCCTGATCCGGATCTGGAGAAGAACAAATCCATCCAGTTACTGGAAGGGGAATTGCCTTCGCCCATCAATCCTCCGTCTGGTTGTGTGTTCCGCACACGTTGCCCGATCGCCGGCCCGGAATGTGCCAAAACGCGCCCGGTGCTGGAGGGCAGTTTCAGACATGCGGTCTCTTGCCTGAAAGTCGATCCGCTTTAAAAACAAAAGGGCTGACAACCGTCAGCCCTTTTTCACACCAAAAGCGATATTTATTCACGCCAGATGATATGGCAAAGTTTGTGATCTTTTTCGCGACATAACAGGATACGGGCGAAAACATCGTTAATTTCACCATCTTCACTGTCCGCCAGACCAATCACCACTTCTGCAAAAAAGTCCGGGTTCAAATCGTAATCAACATGTTCCTGCCAGTCTTCTGCCGGGTCGAATAACTCCGCACCGCCACGTTCTTCAAACTGAAGATTGAACAGCAGAACATCCGCCGGATCGAGATTATCTGCGGCCAGTTCGAGAAAAATATCATAAGCCTGCTCAAGCGTTTCATCTTCAGTCAGGCGATTGTTTAAATCCATATCCATAGTCACTACCCGTTTAACATCTGTTGGCGACGTTTTACAGCAACGGACTGAAGAAGTAAAACAGTCGCTCGGCAACGCGCTGCCAGAGCGGTCGTTTTGCCCACAGCCGCGCATCAAGCAGACGTGAGCGCGAGATATAATCGTCCTGAACAGCAGCCAGGTCAGCACCAAAACCTTTATCGTCGATCGCCAGCGTGATCTCAAAATTTAACCACAGGCTGCGCATATCAAGGTTCACAGTCCCCACCAGACTTAGTTCGCCATCGACCAGCACGCTCTTGGTATGTAATAACCCGCCTTCAAACTGATAAATTTTAACCCCAGCGGCCAACAGTTCAGTAAAGAATGCGCGGCTGGCCCAGCCTACCAGCATTGAGTCATTTTTACGCGGCAGAATAATACTGACATCAACTCCGCGCTGTGCTGCTGTGCAAATCGCGTGAAGTAAGTCATCGCTGGGCACGAAGTAGGGCGTCGTCATGATTAAATATTCGCGTGCTGAATATGCAGCGGTGAGTAACGCCTGGTGAATCAGGTCTTCCGGGAAGCCGGGGCCAGAAGCTATGGTATGGATCGTATGACCGCTGGACTGTTCAAACGGCATAATATTGACATCAGGCGGCGGTGGCAGAATGCGTTTTCCGGTTTCAATCTCCCAGTCGCAGGAATAAATAATCCCCATGGCGGTAGCAATAGGACCTTCCATGCGGGCCATCAGGTCAATCCATTGTCCTACTCCCGCATCCTGTTTGAAGAAACGTGGATCGACCATATTCATGCTACCGGTATAGGCAATGTAATTATCGATCATGATCATCTTGCGGTGCTGGCGCAGATCCATGCGGCGTAAAAATACGCGCATCAGGTTAACCTTTAAGGATTCGACCACTTCGATACCAGCATTACGCATCAGCTCCGGCCACGGGCTGCGAAAGAAAGCCACACTCCCGGCAGAGTCGAGCATCAGTCGGCAATGAATACCGCGGCGTGCTGCGGCCATCAACGACTCAGCCACCTGATCTGCCATGCCGCCGGGCTGCCAGATGTAAAACACCATCTCAATATTATGGCGAGCCAGTTGGATGTCACGGATCAACGCCTGCATCACATCATCAGACTCGGTCATCAGTTGCAGTTGGTTACCTTTAACGCCCGCGATACCCTGACGGCGCTCGCAGAGCTTAAATAACGGCCCGGCGACACTGCTATTTTCTTCCGCGAAAATGTGTTTACAGGCTTTAAGATCGTTAAGCCATTTAGCCGTAGAAGGCCACATCGCTCTTGCACGTTCGGCGCGGCGCTTGCCTAAATGCAGTTCACCGACTGCCAGATAGGCAATAATTCCGACCAGAGGCAGAATGTAAATGACCAACAGCCAGGCCATAGCGGAGGGAACGGCGCGTCGTTTCATTAGAATGCGTAATGTTACGCCTGCAATGAGCAACCAGTATCCCAGAATGGCCAACCAACTCACCAACGTATAAACGGTTGTCATAGATTAGAAATCCTTTTGAAAGCGCATTGTTATGAGTTTACGCATATGGATTCATCTGGCAAATAAAAACACCGGAAAAGCACTGGTCAGCGTCGGGGGCGGAGGTATAATGACCACTCTGTTATTGCATAGAGTAGTTAACATGAAGCGGAGTAGAACGGAAGTGGGGCGCTGGCGCATGCAGCGTCAGGCTAGCCGACGGAAATCGCGTTGGCTTGAGGGGCAGTCGCGCCGAAATATGCGTATCCACAGCATCAGGAAGTGCCTTCTAAACAAACAGCGTAACTCGTTATTGTTTGCGATCTACAATATCTGAATGAGCCGGGCACCATCACGGTGCCCATCCGGTTTTATTTTTTCACAGTTTCGTTGCCATCATCGTCGTTCTTATCGCTGAAAATACCATGCCCGGAGTTCAGCAACATTGAGACGAGCATATCATTATTAACTTCTTCACCATTGAGAATACGCGCCAGGATTTCACTGCCGAACAGTTGCGGCGAGAGAATGATGTCCGGATGTACCATTTTAATTTTGTTGAGATTTTTGCTATCACTGACGGCAAGCACTGTTTTGACATCTTTGCTCATATCTTTAGCCGACAGGACGACAAAAGCGTTATCTGCATCGTTATCACTGAGCGCCAGAATAGCCCGGCAGTGATCGATTCCCGCTTTCTTTAATACCGAACTGTCATTGCTGTCCCCGGAAATAACATCAGCATTGTCACCTAATCGCTGTTCGAGTTGTTTGATGTCATCTTCTGGCAGATTACTGATAACAGTCACATTTTGTCCGCGTTGATTCAGTTGCAGAATCGTGTTGATTGCCAGAATGGAGTGCCCGCAAACAATAAAGTGATCTTTACGATTCATCGTATGCTTGTTTCCTTTCACAAGTTTATTGAATCCTCCGCGGATAAGCGGACCAAAAATAGACGTCATGGAGGTGGCGAAAACAGTAATGCCGGAAATAATGACCGAAATAGTAAACAGACGTGCCGATTCAGAAACAGGGACGATATCGCCATAGCCCACCGTTGACATCGTTTCTATCGAAAAATAGAAGGCCGTCATCAGACTCTCTATTCTCGGATTAAAACCTTCGCTTAAATAAAGCGCGCCATAGGTGGAATAAAACAGTAACGTCGTAAAACTAATAAAAGCGAAAATTGTTCCGGCTGCGGCACTACTGTGGGAGAAGTCTTTGCGCAGCACCAGCAAAATCACCAGTGTAAAGATGCAAAACCCAATGCTGAATTTCAGCCAGGGATAGAAGTGTAGGGTGTAGATAAGTGTAATCAGCAATAAAATGATACTGATCGCCCACGCCAGTTTTGCCCGAAACAGCAAGCCGATTGAGTTCAGTACAAGAAAGACACCCAGCATAAACAGAGGCGCATTCGCCAGAAGGGAGAGGTCAAGTTCTGAAAATGCCTGGATATGGAAAATATCGAGCAGATTGACCGACATGCCATAGATTGTTTTGAAAATAAGCAATCCATTTAGAAAGACGGCCAACGCGATAATATCGTGCCGTAGTGTCACCCATAAATTTACCGCTGTTTGCCGGAATGTAGCCCAGTGACTCACTGATACCTCTGTAACCACAATTTTGTTTAATTATCTTTACGCGTACATAATGTGAACATACATACGACTCATGAATGTGTTAATCAATAGTAGATGACTTTATCCGTCGCAATCAAAGGTTTTAAGGCGCTCTGTCGCATAAGGGGAGGATATTATGTATTTTTCCCCTGAATATGCTGATGATATATCAGGATATACAGATAAAGTTATTAACTGTTTGTTGCTGCTGGAGCAATCATTGTGTGGTGTACCTAAGCCAGGAAACAATAAATAAGGGCACGATTTTCACCATCGTGCCCCTTAGAAGAAGAGAAAATGTTCAGAATACTTTTTTGAAGGGTTTCACTGATACTTGTTCATATACACCGGCCGCTACGTAAGGATCGGCATCGGCCCAGGCTTGCGCTGCTTCCAGAGATTCAAATTCAGCAATCACCGTCGATCCGGTAAAACCCGCGGCACCCGGATCATTGCTATCAACCGCAGGCATTGGTCCTGCCGTCAGTAAACGGCCTTCATCATGCAGTAATTGTAAACGTGCTAAATGTGCCGGACGAACGGAAAGACGTTTTTCGAGGCTATCAGCTTTGTCTTGAGCGTAAATAACATACAACACGGGCGCAACTCCTTGTTCGGAAAAGTTGTAAAGTACGTTATTTGAAAGGACAAAGATCTGCAACGGAAAGATGATGTCTTTGTTAAGGCTGTACTTAAAGTAAGGTCAATTGAGCCAAAAAATGCATTTTCACTGATCCTGATCGCCTTGCCTTATTGAATATGATTGCTATTTGCATTTAAAATCGAGGCCTGGTTTTTCTACTGAAACGATTATGACTTCAATGACCCTTGATTTACCTCGCCGCTTCCCCTGGCCGACGTTACTTTCGGTCTGCATTCATGGTGCTGTTGTGGCGGGTCTACTCTATACCTCGGTACATCAGGTTATTGAACTACCTGCGCCTGCGCAGCCGATTTCTGTCACCATGGTTGCACCAGCGGATCTTGAACCGCCACAAGCTGTTCAACCGCCGCCAGAGCCGGTGGTGGAGCCAGAACCGGAACCTGAGCCGATACCAGAGCCGCCAAAAGAAGCGCCGGTGGTCATTGAAAAGCCGAAGCCGAAACCTAAGCCGAAACCGAAGCCGGTGAAAAAGGTGCAGGAACAGCCAAAACGCGATGTTAAACCGGTAGAATCGCGCCCGGCGTCACCGTTTGAAAATACGGCACCGACTCGCCCGACATCCAGTACGGCAACGGCTGCAAGCAGCAAGCCAGTTACCAGTGTGGCGTCAGGTCCGCGCGCACTAAGCCGTAATCAGCCGCAGTATCCAGCGCGCGCGCAGGCATTGCGCATTGAAGGGCAGGTCAAGGTTAAGTTTGACGTTACACCGGATGGCCGGGTGGATAACGTACAAATTCTTTCTGCCAAACCTGCGAATATGTTTGAGCGTGAAGTGAAAAACGCGATGCGCAGATGGCGTTACGAGCCGGGTAAACCAGGGAGTGGAATTGTGGTAAACATTCTGTTTAAAATTAATGGCACTACCGAAATTCAGTAAGCAAAAACTCAAAAGCCTCCAACAGGAGGCTTTTGACTATTACTCAACGGGTAAAGTGCGAGGCTTTCCTTCAGGATCAACAGCGACATACTTAAATAACGCTTCTGTCGCTTTATAGCGTTGCCCAATCGGTTCGGACGCCACTTTTTTCACCCACACTTCAATATTGATACTGACCGATGTTGTCCCTTTTTGGACACAGCGTGCATAGCAGCACACCACATCACCGACTGCTACAGGTCGCAGAAAGGTCATGCCTTCCACGCGAACGGTCACGACGCGACCGTGTGCAATTTCTTTTGCCAGAATGGCACCGCCAATATCCATTTGCGACATCAACCAACCACCAAAAATATCGCCATTAGCATTGGTATCGGCAGGCATGGCTAAAGTTCGTAAAACCAGATCGCCCTGGGGGACGTTATGTGTTGTTGACATGGTAAAACCGACTAAAAAGGAAAATCACAGGCGCGATGCTACTATGATTTTCCTGATGAGAACAGAGGAGATGCAGCGCCAGTCCCGCAGGACTGGCTGGCAGATTATGATTTATCTTCCTGTGGCATGTGGCGATAGATATAGATACCGCTTAACAGTGTGAAGATTAAAGTGAGGGCGGTCAGACCAAACACTTTGAAGTTGACCCAAATATTTTGTGGCAGCCAGAATGCGATGTAGATGTTCGCCAGCCCACAAAGGATAAAAAAGATTGCCCAGGCCAAATTCAGCTTCGACCACACCGGTTGTGGCAGAGTAAGCTCTTTACCCAACATACGTTGAATCAGCGGTTTCTTCATTACCCATTGGCTAACCAACAGGGCACCGGCAAACAGAGCGTAAATGACGGTGACCTTCCATTTAATAAACTCATCATTGTGGAAGAACAGCGTCAGACCACCGAAGACGGCCACCAGAACAAAGGTGATCAGGGCCATCTTCTCAACTTTACGAAAGCGAACCCAGCTATAAATAAGCACAATCGCCGTGGCGACGATCAGCGCCGCAGTTGCCGCATAGATGTCATAAATCTTGTAGAACGCGAAGAAGACAACCAACGGTAAAAAATCAAGAAACTGCTTCATTTTACGATTCCGTAATCAAATGCTTCAGGATTATTGGCGAATTAACATGTACAGGCGGAACAGATAGATGAGCAATACGGCTGAAATCAGATTGCTCAAGGTGTTCGCCAGTACAGCGCCAATTTCTGGGGTTAATGCGGCAAACGAAGAGGCAAACAGCAACAACAATGTTTTTGCCAGTAACCAGCTCAATACCGCAGGTGCCACCAGACGCATATTCGCCCATGTCAGTCGCATACTGCTGCGCATGGAGGCGAAAACGCCCATTTTATCCTGGACCAGCATCACGGGGGCCAGTGCTAACAGGATGGCCATGATGATACCAGGAACGACCACCAGCATGATGCCTATTTGCACAATTAACGTCGTCAGAAGGATTAGCAAGAATAACTTCGGTAATACCGGAGCGCTCGCGCCAATTGCCCGTAATGCGCTGACCCGCTGACCTGCGGACACTAGCTGGATAATTAATAATACGCCGCCCGCGAGAATGGCGTTACCGATTAATCCTGAAAAGGTGGACGCGGCAGACGCACGCAGCAAAATTTGCTGCTGTTCCGGGGACATATTTTGTACCAGATCGAACAACCCACCGCTGCCACTAACGGGAACACCGTCATTGAGCTGCGCAAGTTGTGCGTCACTGGGTGAGAAAACATGTCCTGACACCACTGTGATAAATGCACATAGCAGTGATACCAGCAGAATGGTCATAAATTGATTACGGAAGAAATTTCCGGTGTCACGGTATACGGACTGCGCCGTGATAGACATGCACTCTCCTTGAGTTTTATGCAGGTGTTAATTAGCGGGCAATTGTACCCTGGTTAGCCTCTCAGTGGCAGCATCAGGACATGTATGGAAAAGCATATCTTTGTAAAGCACTGGTAATCCGCCGAGGGCGTGGGCGCGATTACAGGTTTCGTTGATTTCCCAGACTTCTCCTGATATGGCAAATTTCTGCCATATGGACGGTCTGTTTGCATAAATACCGCAGTTTACCGTTTTCCAGAGGTGCTTTTCAGAGCGACACACTGACGGTTTTTTGGGGGGGGGCAGAGCAAAAAGGAACCAGATTCAAGAGGCAATAAGGTAGCAAAAGGATGTATTTGGAGTGAAATACGGTGGAATTGATTTACATCACATTAACTAGGATTTGCAATGCAACTTCTAAATTAATCCAGATCAATAAATGGTGATTTAGAAAATGTAGTGTGATCTGTGTAGGATCACTTGTTACTCCAATGTGGGTATATTCGTCACGTTTTTATAACCATAACGACGGAGCGAGCATGAAAAAATTAACAGTGGCGGCATTGGCAGTAAGTACACTTCTCTCTGGCAGCGTTTATGCGCATGAAGCAGGTGAGTTCTTCATTCGAGCAGGTTCAGCGACTGTACGTCCAACTGAAGGCGCGGGTGGGACTCTGGGAAGCCTGGGTGGATTTAGTGTGACCAATAACACCCAACTGGGGCTGACCTTTACCTATATGGCGACCGATAACATTGGCGTTGAACTGCTGGCAGCATCACCGTTCCGCCATAAAGTTGGCACAGCCACGACCGGAGATATTGCGACAGTCCACCATTTACCGCCAACATTGATGGCGCAGTGGTATTTTGGTGATGCCAGCAGTAAATTCCGTCCTTACGTCGGTGCTGGTATTAACTACACCACCTTCTTTAATAATGACTTCAATGATACCGGTGAAGGTCTTGGATTATCCGATCTTAGTCTGAAGGATTCATGGGGAGTGGCGGGGCAAGTTGGTCTGGATTATCTCATCAACCGTGACTGGTTGCTTAATATGTCGGTCTGGTACATGGATATCGATACCGACGTGAAATATAAATCCAACGGCGCAGTACTGCCGGCAGGACATTATTCTGACCATGTGCGCCTTGACCCGTGGGTGTTTATGTTCTCTGCGGGTTATCGTTTTTAATTCTTTGCTATCAACAAACCGCCAGATACTTTCTGGCGGTTTGTTGATGCCGGATGCGGTGTGAACGTCTTGTTTGGCTTACAAAATATTGAAAAATCAATGTATTGTATGGTGTATGCAGGCCAGATAAGCGTAGCGCATCAGGTAGTTTTGCATTTGTCATCAGTCTCAAAGACGCGTGGCGTCTTTCATCGGGCGAACAAACGTTTTCAGCTCTGCCAGCATTTTCTCTGGCTGATTAATATGTTGCTCAATGATTTTCACAATTGCTGACCCAGAAATAGCCCCCGCAGCGCCTGCCTCAATCGCCGCTTTTACCTGTTCCGGCGCGGAGATACCGAACCCTTGTAATGGAGGCGCAGCGTTATACTCTTTCAGCTTCGTGACCAGATGATTAAGCGGTAATGCCGCGCGGTTTTCCGCACCCGTCACACCCGCACGCGACAACAAATAGGTATAGCCACGACCATAAGAGGCAATCTGGCGCAGCAAATCATCGTCGGCATTCGGCGGACAGATGAAGATAGGTGTGACGTTATGGCGCAACGCGGCCTGGCGGAAAGGCGCGGACTCTTCTACAGGTACATCAGCAACCAGCACTGAATCGACGCCGACTTTCTCGCACTGCGCATAAAACTCATCAATGCCTTTGTTAAATACCAGATTGGCATACATCAGCAGGCCAATGGGAATGGTTGGGTGCTTCTGGCGAATCAGCGCCAGCATTTCAAAACACTGAGCCGGAGTTACGCCTGCGGCAAAAGCCCGCAGGGTCGCGTTTTGAATAGTTGGCCCATCAGCCAGCGGGTCGGAGAAAGGAATGCCCAACTCCAGCGCGTCGGCACCTGCTTCAATCAAGGCATCGATAATTTTCAGCGACTGTTCAATGCCGGGGTCACCGAGGGTAACAAAAGGAACAAATGCGCCTTCGTTGCGCTCCTTCAATTGGGCAAACAGAGTTTCATAGCGTTCCATCAGATTTCCCCTCGTGCTTTCAAAATATCGTGAACGGTGAAGATGTCTTTATCGCCGCGGCCAGAAAGGTTAACCACCAGCAGTTGCTCTTTCTCTGGGGCTTCGCGCATCATTTTTAGTGCATGGGCAAGGGCGTGGGAGGATTCCAGCGCCGGGATGATCCCTTCATGCAGGCACAGTGTTTTGAACGCTTCCAGTGCTTCATCATCGGTAATTGAAACGTAATCTGCGCGCCCAATGCTGTTGAGATACGCATGTTGTGGGCCGACGGACGGGAAATCCAGACCGGCAGAAATGGAGTAAGACTCTTCAATCTGCCCGTCTTCGGTCTGCATCATCGGTGATTTCATACCGAAATAGATGCCCACGCGACCATGTTTCAACGGTGCACCGTGCTCGCCGGTTTCGATGCCATGACCACCTGGCTCAACACCTATCAGACCGACGTCAGTTTCATTAATGAAATCAGCAAACATACCGATAGCATTCGAGCCGCCGCCAACGCAGGCAATGACGGCATCCGGCAGGCGACCTTCTCTTTCCAGAATTTGCGCTTTCGTTTCTTCGCCAATCATCCGCTGGAACTCTCGCACAATGGTTGGGTAAGGGTGCGGGCCGGCAGCAGTACCCAGCATATAGTGAGCAGTTTCGTAGCTACCAGACCAGTCGCGTAACGCCTCGTTACAGGCATCTTTCAGTGTTGCGGAACCGCTATGTACAGGAATCACTTCTGCACCCATTAAGCGCATCCGAAAAACGTTTGGCGACTGGCGTTCGACATCTTTGGCACCCATATAGATGCGACATTTCAGACCGAGCAGGGCGCTGGCAAGCGCAGAAGCCACACCATGCTGACCGGCCCCGGTTTCCGCGATGATTTCGGTTTTACCCATCCGCTTTGCCAACAATGCCTGCCCCAACACCTGGTTGGTTTTATGCGCGCCGCCGTGGAGTAAATCTTCACGTTTCAGGTACAGCGTGGTGTTAGTTCCCGCCGTGATGTTCTGGCATTTGGTGAGTGCGGTCGGACGCCCGGCATAATTTTTCAGCAGGTCGTTAAACTGCGCCTGAAACTCAGGATCTTTTTGCGCGCTGACGAAGGCTTCTTCCAGTTGGCGCAGAGCAGGCATCAGGATTTGTGGCACGTACATGCCGCCAAATTCACCAAAATAGGGGTTAAGTAATGTTGTCATTGTTCCTTTCCTTAATATGCGCGCAGTGTCTGGAAAACCGAGGCCAAAACGCGTGCATCTTTAATGCCCGGTTGAGACTCTACAGCAGAATTAAAATCAAGCCCGGCGCAGCCGGTTTGTGCCGCTTCCACGCAGTTATCTGCGCCTAAACCACCCGCCAGCAGAACGTTGCTTAGCGATTGACCATGTAACAGTGACCAGTCGAAACGTTGTCCGCTGCCGCCCTGGCCGTTGTCGAAAATATATTTATCGACGAACTGAAGATCGCGTGCAGGCAGGACTTCACCGACGCTTAATGCTTTCCAGATGGCAACATTTTCAGGCAGAGCGTCACGTAGGGCGTCGATATACTCCTGATCTTCACTGCCATGCAGTTGTACTGCCGCCAATGCCAGGGTATTCGCTTTATCAACGACCTCATTAATATCGTGATTGCGGAACACGCCGACATATTGCAATGGTGCTGCAGCTATCACTTCCAGCGCCTGTTCAACGCTGATATAGCGCGGTGATGTGGCAACAAAAATCAATCCGCCGTAAATAGCACCAGCGTCATAAGCCGCTCTGGCATCTTGCCCACGAGTCAGGCCACACACTTTATTCTCACCCAGTAACACCCGACGCACGGCGGCGTTCAAATCGTCATGGGCCATCAGCGCCGAACCAATCAGAAAGCCGTTAGCAAAGTGGCTCAACTCGCGCACCTGAGCATAAGTATTGATTCCGGATTCGCTGATCACCGTCACGTTGTGCCCCAGTTTCGGCGCAAGCTCACGGGTACGGTTGAGATCAATCGACAAATCACGCAGATCGCGGTTGTTGATGCCAACGACTTTTGCTCCCAGCACAATGGCGCGTTCCAGTTCCTCTTCATTACTGACTTCGGTCAGCACGCCCATACCCAGACTATGGGCGACGGCGGAGAGCTGGCGATACTGTTCATCGTCCAGCACTGAAAGCATTAATAAGCAGGCATCAGCCTGATAATAGCGAGCCAGATAGATCTGGTAAGGGTCGATAATAAAGTCTTTACATAAAATTGGCTGTGGTGCGATTTGGCTGACAATAGGGAGGAAATCAAAACTCCCCTGGAAATATTTTTCATCAGTCAGCACCGAAATTGCTGAAGCGTAATGTTTATAAATGGAGGCAATACGTGCAGGATCGAAATCATCACGGATCACACCTTTTGATGGCGATGCTTTTTTGCACTCCAGAATAAACGCGGTGCGTGCGCCCTGCAGCGCATCATAAAAATGTCGCGTGCTCGGCTGAATTTCATTCTGGAAACTGGCCAGCGGTTGTTGCTGTTTGCGGGCTTCTACCCAAATCGCCTTGTCTGCGACAATTTTCGCTAAAACGGTTTGCATCATTTACCCTCGTGCCGCCAGTGCGGTGACTCTGTCGTAAGCGGAACCACTGCGCAGTACCGCAAGAACGGTTTGCGCATTGGCTTGCAGATCTTCATGGCCATGCAGGCGCATTAACATGGCGACATTCGCCGCGACGGCTGCTTCATGAGCGGCGTCACCTTTACCTTGTAACAAGCGTGTTAAAATGTCACGGTTTTCTTCCGGAGTCCCACCAGCCAGTTGCTCCTGGTGGTAGGGCGTCAGGCCAAAATCTTCAGCAGTCAGTTGATAACTTTTGATTTCTCCATCGTGCAATTCCGCAACAATCGTTGGCGCGTGCAAAGAAACTTCATCCATTCCGCCGCTATGCACCACTGCTGCACGTTGATACCCCAGTACGCGCAGGGTTTCGGCAATAGGCAGTACCAGTTCCGGGCTATAAACACCTATTAACGCCAGCGGCGGATGCGCCGGGTTAATCAATGGCCCCAGCACGTTAAACAGGGTGCGGGTTTTCAGTTGCTGGCGAACTGGCATCGCGTGGCGAAAACCGCTGTGGTACTTCGGCGCGAAGAGGAAACAGACACCTAACTCGTCCAGCGCCTGGCGCGATTTATCGGCATTCATATCCAGGTTAATACCAAATGCTGCCAGCAGATCGGACGAACCGGATTTACTGGAAACGCTGCGGTTGCCGTGTTTCGCAACTTTCAGTCCACAAGCCGCGGCGACAAAAGCACTGGCGGTAGATATGTTGATGCTGTTGCTGCCGTCACCGCCGGTGCCGACGATATCGGCAAACAGATAATCAGGTCGCGGGAACGGCGCAGCATTTTCCAGCAGGGCAGTTGCCGCCCCGGCGATTTCATTCGGGTGCTCGCCGCGAATTTTCATGCTCACCAGCGCCGCCGCCAGTTGTTCGGACTTCAGTTCGCCGCGAACTACGGCTGAAAATAACAGGTGGCTCTCCTGCTGGCTAAGCGTCTGTGCCTGATACAGCTTTTCCAGAATCGGTTGCAGCGTGTTGGCCGGTTCCAGCTTCTGTTGCGCCCACGCCAGCGTTTGCTCCAGCAGTTGTGCGCCCTGGGTGGTGAGAATCGATTCCGGATGGAACTGGAAACCGCAAACGCGATCTGCATCATGACGCACCGCCATCACCATGCCATTAAAATGGGCGTTGATGGTTAAACCGGCCGGAATGTTACTGCCAACCAGCGAGTGATAACGCGCCACCGGCAGCGGGTTGCTTAACCCGGCAAACATCGCCTGACCATCATGTTCAATACTGGAAGCTTTGCCGTGGAGTATTTCCCCCGCCTGGCCGACATAACCGCCGTAAGCCTCGACAATCGCCTGATGACCGAGGCAAATACCGATAATCGGCAGCTTGCCACGCAGACGGGTGAGTAGCTCCGGCATACACCCGGCTTCACTCGGCACACCGGGGCCGGGTGAAAGCATCAGCACCGGATTGCTCATCGTCGCCAGACGTTCAATTAAGGTTTGCGCCGGAATATGGTTGCGGTAAATCACCACGTTATGACCATTGCTGCGCAACTGATCTGCCAGGTTGTAAGTAAAAGAGTCGATATTATCGAGCAGCAGAATGTCAGCCATCAGAAAATCTCCTGTGCATGATGCGCGGTGGCGATAGCGCGCAGTACAGCGCGGGCTTTATTACGGGTTTCGTCGGCTTCCGACTGCGGAACAGAATCAAGCACCACGCCAGCACCGGCTTGCACGGTAGCGACGCCGTTTTCCACCAGCGCCGAACGGATGACAATGCAGGTATCGAGATCGCCGTGCGCGGTGAAATAACCTACCGCGCCGCCGTAGCTGCCGCGTCGACGACCTTCTGCTTCGGCAATTAACTGCATGGCGCGCACTTTCGGCGCACCGCTTAACGTGCCCATATTCATACAGGCGCGGTAAGCGTGCAGGGCGTCAAGGTCGTGGCGCAGTTCACCGACCACGCGGGAGACGAGGTGCATCACGTAGGAATAACGGTCAACTTTGGTGAGGTCGGCTACGTAGCGGCTGCCGGGGGTGCAAATGCGCGCGAGGTCGTTACGGGCGAGATCCACCAGCATCAGATGCTCGGAAAGCTCTTTATGGTCGGTACGCATCGATAGTTCAATCCGGCTGTCGAGGTCTCTGTCCAGTGAACCATCGGCGCGACGACCGCGTGGGCGTGTTCCGGCAATCGGGTAGATTTCAATCTGACGACTGGTGGCGTCGTATTTGAGTGAACTTTCCGGCGACGCGCCGAACAGAGTGAAATCATCATCCTGCATAAAAAACATGTACGGGCTGGGGTTACTCTTTTTCAGCACGTAATAAGCTGCCAGCGGTGACGGGCAGGGCAGTGAGAAACGGCGAGATG
The DNA here is from genome assembly GCF_000208565.1 of Escherichia sp. TW09308. Classification (NCBI taxonomy): domain Bacteria; kingdom Pseudomonadati; phylum Pseudomonadota; class Gammaproteobacteria; order Enterobacterales; family Enterobacteriaceae; genus Escherichia; species Escherichia sp. TW09308. The sequence continues at coordinate 1,958,087 of NZ_AEME01000001.1, forward strand.
GCACGACCTGGAAAATCTCTCCGGCGCGAATCGCTTTTTGCAACGAACGCACGACACCGCCGAACTCTTCATCGCTCTGATTACATTCACAACGCATATGCGGCACGGAAACCACTGGCAGTGGCGGCGCGATTTCGGTGAGTTGCTGGCGAAGTTCGTTCAGGCGAGCAGTGAGGCGCTGTTTTTCTTCTTCATTCTGACCAAAAAGGCTGGCCTGGATGCGTGTGCTTTTCTTCTGATGGTCAATCACCATCAGCGTTTCAGCAAGATAAAAACAGAAATCAGGGCAGTTATTTTCAGCCGCCAGTTGCGGTAAATCTTCAAATCCTGCGACCAGGTCGTAAGAGAACAGGCCGCCAAAGAACATCGCTTCTCGTTCTTCCTTCGGCACATTCACCAGATCCTGCAACAAACGAAAAGTGTCAAAAACCGAAAGGGAGCATAAACGGGCATCTTCATCCAAAAGAGTGCTGACGGGCGGAAAACGCAGCACGCGACAATCTGGCGATTGTTCATTTTCTACGCCAGCAGGCAGAGTGCTATCCAGCAATGCAAGCAGAGATGTCCCATTGTCAGTTAGCGCTTTAATTGTGACAGTGTCACCTAATGCGGTAATACGCAGCGCACTATCCACTAACAGCAGACTTTTCAGATCATCTTTGCTGTCAATATCTGCCGATTCCAGCAGCAGCGTAGCAGAGCGTGCTCCGCACAACTGGTGAAAAAGCGCGGTCGGATTATCGCGATAAGCACCTGCGCAGGTTAACAGTTCGAGAGTCGGTTTTTGTGTTTGCATTGTTATTCTCTAATTTTGTTCAAAAAAAAGCCCGCTCATTAGGCGGGCTGGGTATCTGGTTGCTTTACGCATGGTGAATACACTGCCCGTTTCAGGAAGTGCGCCACCAACCTTTCAGTACGAAAATCGCTTTCATTGTCGATACCCTTTTTACGTGAACTTGCGTACTAGTTAACTAGTTCGATAGTTAATTGTCAACAGCTCATTTCAGAATATTTGCCAGAACCGTTATGATGACGACGCAAAAAACATTATCCAAAATGGGAGTGCGCCTTGAGCGACACGAATTACGCAGTCATTTATGACCTGCACAGCCATACTACGGCTTCCGATGGCTGCCTGACACCGGAAGCGCTGGTACACCGTGCCGCAGAAATGCGCGTCGGCACCCTGGCGATCACCGACCATGACACCACGGCAGGGATCTCGCCAGCAAGAGAAGAAATTTCACGTTCGGGACTGGCACTGAATCTTATTCCTGGCGTGGAAATTTCCACCGTATGGGAAAATCATGAAATTCATATTGTCGGGTTGAATATTGATATTTCTCATCCGGCAATGTGTGAATTCCTGGCACAGCAAACTGAACGGCGTAATCAGCGGGCGCAGTTAATCGCAGAAAGGCTGGAAAAAGCGCAAATACCGGGCGCGCTGGAAGGGGCGCGAAGACTAGCGCAGGGCGGCGCGGTAACTCGCGGACATTTTGCTCGTTTTCTGGTCGAGTGTGGCAAAGCCAGTTCAATGGCGGACGTCTTTAAAAAATATCTGGCGCGCGGGAAAACCGGATACGTTCCGCCACAGTGGTGTACAATAGAACAAGCTATTGATGTCATTCATCATTCTGGCGGTAAGGCGGTGCTGGCTCATCCAGGGCGGTACAATCTTAGTGCTAAATGGCTGAAAAGATTGGTTGCGCATTTTGCCGAACATCACGGCGACGCGATGGAAGTCGCGCAATGCCAGCAATCGCCCAATGAACGCACCCAACTGGCGACACTTGTACGCCAGCACCATTTATGGGCATCACAAGGCTCTGATTTTCATCAGCCGTGCCCGTGGATTGAACTGGGGCGTAAACTCTGGCTGCCCGCAGGCGTTGAAGGCGTCTGGCAGCTTTGGGAACAGCCACAGAACAAGACAGAGAGGGAAGTATGAGTCAGTTTTTTTATATCCATCCAGATAATCCGCAACAGCGTCTGATCAACCAGGCGGTGGAGATTGTGCGTAAAGGTGGGGTGATTGTTTATCCTACCGATTCAGGCTACGCACTGGGCTGTAAAATTGAAGATAAAAACGCGATGGAGCGTATTTGTCGCATTCGCCAGTTGCCGGACGGTCACAACTTTACCCTGATGTGTCGTGATCTTTCCGAACTCTCGACCTATTCCTTTGTTGATAACGTCGCGTTTCGCCTGATGAAAAACAACACGCCAGGTAACTACACCTTTATCCTGAAGGGAACGAAAGAGGTGCCGCGCCGACTGTTGCAGGAAAAACGTAAAACCATTGGTATGCGCGTGCCATCTAACCCCATCGCCCAGGCATTACTTGAGGTGCTGGGTGAACCGATGCTTTCTACCTCGCTGATGCTACCTGGCAGTGAATTTACCGAATCCGATCCGGAAGAAATTAAAGATCGTCTGGAAAAACAGGTGGATTTGATTATTCACGGCGGCTATCTCGGACAGAAACCGACAACGGTTATCGATCTCACTGATGACACACCAGTCGTGGTGCGTGAAGGCGTAGGTGATGTGAAACCTTTCTTATAAGAAATTGCGTTCCACGGATGGAAGATTATGGCAGGGATATATCGCTGCATTTTGCTGTTGATAGTTGGGCTTTTTTTCTCTTCGTTGAGTTATGCGAAAAACACGGAGATCCCTTCATATGAAGAAGGGATCTCGCTCTTTGATGTTGAAGCCACTCTGCAACCGGATGGGGTGCTCGACATCAAAGAGAATATTTATTTTCAGGCGCGAAATCAGCAGATTAAGCACGGATTTTCTCGTGATTTACCACGACTATGGATGCAGTCTAATGGGGACGCTGCACTGCTGAACTATCGTATTGTTGGCGTTACCCGTGACGGCGTTCCTGAACCCTGGCATCTTGACTGGCATATTGGGTTAATGAGTATTGTCGTGGGCGATAAACAACGTTTCTTGCCTCAAGGCGACTATCATTATCAAATTCATTATCAGGTTAAAAATGCTTTCCTGCGTGAGGGAGATTCTGACCTGCTAATCTGGAACGTGACCGGTAGCAACTGGCCGTTTGAAATCTATAAGACCCGATTTTCACTCAAGTTCTCTAATATTGCGGGTAATCCATTTAGTGAAATCGATATCTTTACCGGAGATGAGGGCGACACATATCGAAATGGCCGCATCCTTGAGGACGGAAGAATTGAATCTCGCGATCCGTTTTATCGAGAAGACTTCACGGTTCTCTACCGTTGGCCTCATGCCTTGCTGGATAATGCCCCAGCACAACACACGACGAATATTTTTAGCCATCTTTTTGGACCCTCAACATCGTCTCTTATCATTTGGTTACCGTGTTTGCTCTTGGCGTGTGGATGGTTATATCTCTGGAAGCGCAGGCCGCAATTTACGCCGGTAGATGTGATTGAAACCGATGTCATTCCGCCAGATTACACGCCCGGAATGTTACGTCTCGATGCGAAGCTGGTTTACGACGATAAAGGTTTTTGTGCCGATATCGTAAATCTGATTGTGAAAGGAAAAATTCATCTGGAAGATCAGTATGACAAAAATCAGCAAACCCTGATCCATGTTAATGAAGGCGCCACCAGAAATAATGCGGTATTACTGCCCGCAGAGCAGTTATTACTGGAAGCGTTATTTCGTAAAGGCGATAAGGTCGTTCTCACGGGGAGGCGCAACAGCGTCTTACGCAGAGCATTTTTACGGATGCAGAAATTTTATCTGCCGCGTAAAAAGTCTTCCTTTTACCGACCTGATGCGTTTTTGCAATGGGGGGGAATGGCGATATTGGCGGTCATTCTCTACGGTAATCTGAGTCCCATAGGTTGGGCAGGAATGAGTCTGGTGGGCGATATGTTTATTATGATCTGCTGGCTTCTTCCTTTTTTATTTTGTTCCCTTGAGCTTTTGTTGGCCCGCGATGATGACAAGCCTTGCGTTAATCGTGTAATAATCACTTTGTTTTTACCACTGATTTGTTCAGGCGTGGCCTTCTATTCTCTCTACATCAATGTCGGAGATGTATTCTTTTACTGGTATATGCCAGCGGGTTATTTTAGCGCTGTTTTCCTGACCGGTTATCTCACTGGCATGGGGTATATTTTTCTGCCAAAGTTTACCCAAACTGGGCAGCAACGTTATGCCCACGGTGAAGCTATCGTTAACTATCTTGCGCGTAAAGAGGCGGCAACGCACAGTGGGCGGCGGCGGAAAGGGGAAACACGGAAACTGGATTACGCTTTGTTAGGTTGGGCTATATCAGCAAATTTGGGGAGGGAATGGGCGTTACGCATCGCCCCTTCGCTCTCTTCGGCTATTCGCGCTCCAGAGATTGCCCGTAACGGCGTTTTATTCTCATTACAGACGCACCTGAGTTGCGGGGCCTATACCAGTTTGTTGGGGCGGAGCTATTCCGGTGGTGGTTCTGGCGCTGGTGGCGGTGCGGGAGGTGGAGGCGGTGGTGGTTGGTAACCAAACCGATGTTAATCGAAACAAGCTTTAACCATAAAGATAGTGTAGTATGTTGCGCCTCAAAGCCAGGCCAGTTAAAACGTCGAGTCGTTTACTTAAGGCCTGAAGAGTTCAAACAGACTTTACTATCAGTGAGTCAGATGTAAGTTCTGACTCATTGTTGCACAAAAGCATATCAGACGCCTGGGAAGGCGACACCAAAAGGAAGCTCTATGAGCGAAAAGCTACAGAAAGTGCTGGCGCGTGCCGGCCACGGTTCTCGCCGTGAAATTGAATCTATTATTGAAGCCGGTCGTGTGAGTGTTGATGGCAAAATTGCTAAACTCGGCGATCGCGTTGAAGTTACCCCTGGGCTGAAAATCCGTATCGATGGTCACCTGATTTCGGTACGCGAGTCCGCTGAACAAATTTGTCGCGTTCTGGCCTATTACAAGCCAGAAGGCGAGTTGTGTACTCGTAATGACCCGGAAGGGCGTCCGACCGTGTTTGATCGTCTGCCGAAGCTGCGTGGGGCGCGCTGGATTGCCGTTGGCCGTCTCGACGTTAACACCTGTGGTCTGTTGCTGTTCACCACCGATGGTGAACTGGCAAACCGCTTAATGCACCCAAGCCGTGAAGTTGAACGTGAATATGCCGTGCGTGTATTTGGTCAGGTTGACGATGCAAAACTGCGTGATTTGAGTCGCGGCGTGCAACTGGAAGATGGTCCGGCAGCCTTTAAAACCATCAAGTTCAGTGGCGGTGAAGGGATCAACCAGTGGTATAACGTCACTCTTACCGAGGGCCGTAACCGTGAGGTTCGTCGTCTTTGGGAAGCGGTTGGCGTGCAGGTTAGCCGCCTGATTCGTGTGCGCTACGGTGATATTCCACTGCCGAAAGGCCTGCCACGCGGTGGCTGGACGGAGCTGGATCTCGCCCAGACTAACTATCTGCGTGAGCTAGTGGAACTGCCGCCAGAAACCAGTTCTAAAGTTGCCGTAGAAAAAGATCGTCGTCGTATGAAGGCGAATCAAATTCGACGTGCGGTGAAACGTCACAGTCAGGTGAGCGGCGGTCGTCGTTCTGGCGGACGTAATAATAACGGTTAATTTAAGTTAAGTATAAAATAAAGGCCCTGCGGGGCCTTTTCTTCATTTGAAGCATGATAAATAGTCGCAGCATTTTAATTTAATTTCATACTTGCTTATGAATAATGCCCGGAAATAGCCACATTACTATTTAATTATCTGAGATAAACTCAACGTCAAGAGGTGGGTTATGATTAGATATAGTGGAGTATTTCTATCGCTGTTAATGATTTCAGGTTGTGCAACCGATGCTTTGAAAAATGAACAAGCTGAAACTGTTATTACTGCGGGTAACAAGGCGGTGGCGGCGAATGCAAGTTTCTTTAAACAATACTATGCTTCTCGTGAAAACTTTCTTGTTAATTTTTATGCGACTAATCCGGAGTGTGCACCCCGACCAGATTATGAGGTAGTTATTGAAAACAGTACCAGTAATGAGTCATTGTGTCAGCAACCTGGAGATAAGCACAAAAAATCTCAAGAAGATCTTTTTACTACAAAGATAGTCGCTACTGAAAAAGAAAGATTGCTGGCTTCTATGGAAATCATTAGCAGTATGAGTTCTTATGTCGAACTTTTGAATGAGGATTTAGATGTTAAAGACAGCAAACAGTTCATATTGCTTAAACAAGCTCTGGATCACGCGAATAATGCGGGGGCACTTCTGGGTATCAATGATGGTGGAACATTAACAAAATCTGCAGCAGCGGTTAAAGATTTAGTGGTTTATTTCAATGGGTTGTATAATACAAGGGTAAGCGCAGGGAATATAGGTAGTACGGTAAATAATCATTGGCAAAGAATAAAAAATGATCTAACTGATATACGAAACGATATCGCGACAAAAGGTAAACAAACCGGAAGAAATACCTTTGCGACGGTACATAATAATCTCGTTTATTACAATGCCTCCTTAAAAAAAGGAGGAGGTAATGAATTTAAGACATTGAAGAGCAGACAAGAATTCCTGGCTGCGATTATCAGCATTAATGAAACACGTCTTCGTGCAGCAGATCCAGCAATTCCAGCAATACAAGCACTGAACTCATTTCTTGACGAGGGGAATCACCTTAAGGATTTATACACTAATAAAACACGCACAGCGGCTGAACAAAAAAGGCTAAATGAAATATTACGTGCACAAGTAATTAGTGGGTTAAAGGCGTCTGAGGGGCTGGCAAAACTACTTATTGCTAGCGGAATAATGTTATAGGAGGCTTTTTATGAACGATGTACAAAATCGTAGAATACTGGCATTACTCGACATGCTGTATAATACACTGGGCAATAAAACCACATGTAAGGTTTGTCATAAATATTTTATCCTTATCCTCTCGATTATGAACAACCTGACGATTAACTATGGTTCTGAAACCTCACCAGAGTTAAGCGGAATTAGTTATGAAGATGCGAATGCGTTAATTACTGAACTGATATTATTTATTGAAGATGTTGACGCTGAGAATCATGAAGCATATCCGGGACATTTGAATGAGATTAAACGCATTCTGAATTTCGCTATTGCCGCTTGAATATAATTATGATTAAAGCACCTCAAGAGGCAATCTTTTGAGGTGCTTTCACTTAATAATCAATCCCGATTTGTGCTTTAACTCCTGCATCAAACGCATGTTTGACGGGGCGTAATTCACTGACGGTATCTGCCAGTTCAAGTATATCCCGATGACAGCCACGACCCGTGATAATCACCGTTTGCTGATGTGGACGCTCATTTAAGGCTTGCACCACTTCTTCCAGTGGCAAATAGTCATACGCCACCATATACGTCAGCTCATCGAGCAAAACCATATCCAGCGAGGAATCAGCCAGCATTCGCTTTGCATGTTGCCAGACTTCACGGCAGGCAGCGGTATCAGCTTCGCGGTTTTGCGTATCCCAGGTAAAACCTGTTGCCATCACCTGAAACTCGACGCCGTGTGGTTCCAGTAGATTGCGCTCGCCGTTAGGCCAGGTGCCTTTAATAAACTGCACGACGCCCACTTTTTTTCCGTGACCTACCGCGCGTGTTGCCGAACCAAATGCCGCAGTGGTTTTGCCTTTTCCATTGCCAGTAAAAACAATAATAATGCCGCGCTCATCCTGGGCCTGCGCCACGCGGGCATCCACTTTTTCTTTAACACGTTGCTGACGCTGTTGGTAGCGTTCGTCACTCATTGGGAAATTCCTGGTTTACGGCCCGGTTGGGCGTCAAAGGTCATACCGGTTTTACGGCGGCTGTCATCGCCCATCAGCCAGAGGTATAGCGGCATGATATCGGCGGGTGTTTTGAGCTTCAGCGGATCTTCCGTAGGGAAGGCACTGGCACGCATGGCAGTGCGCGTACCGCCCGGGTTAATGCAGTTCACACGCAGACGCTGCTGATATTCATCGGCCAGTACTTGCATCATCCCTTCGGTGGCAAATTTAGAGGCAGCATATGCGCCCCAGTTGGCACGCCCCTGACGTCCAACGCTTGATGAGGTAAAGACCAGCGAACCGGCGTCCGATTTGAGTAATAAAGGAAGAAGTGCCTGGGTCAGCATAAAGGTAGCATTTACGTTGACCTGCATGACATCCTGCCAGACCTGCGGATTTTGCTCGCTCATCGGGCAAACTTCGCCAAGCAATCCGGCATTATGCAGAACGCCGTCCAGACGCGGATAATTAACGGCAATGCGCTGTGCCAGTTGATGACAATCTTCGGATGTGCAGGTCAGCAAATCGAGAATAAACCACTGTGGCTGGTGTCCGGTCTCTTCGAACATACGCCGGGCGACCTGACGTAATTTTTCTTCGTTACGACCCAGTAAAATCACCGTCGCGCCATAACGCGCATAAGTCTGAGCGGCTTCACGACCAATTCCGTCGCTGGCACCGGTCACCAGGATAATACGATCATTGAGTAAATCTTGTTTTGGTTGGTAATGCATGGCTACTCCTCAACGACATTATCCGTCGCGTTGCCAGTGTACTTATGACTTTGAGGGGTTATGCCTTAAACAGAGGCGCATTTCAATCAGCCAGGAGCGATAACGCCGTAAAATGAATACTTTGTCATACTTTCTCGTCAAGAATATCTCTGCGAGACGGCTTAACATGCCTGTTGTAAACTGTGAAGCAAAGCGTTGTTTAACCAAGGTGGGACTCGTGGAATTGTTGTCTGAATATGGTTTGTTTTTGGCGAAAATTGTCACTGTTGTGGTGGCGATTGCGGCTATTGCCGCCATTATTGTCAATGTTGCCCAACGTAATAAGCGCCAGCGTGGCGAGTTACGGGTTAATAATCTCAGCGAACAATATAAGGAGATGAAAGAAGAACTGGCCGCAGCGCTGATGGATACACATCAGCAAAAACAGTGGCATAAAGCGCAGAAGAAAAAGCACAAGCAAGAAGCGAAAGCAGCGAAAGCGAGAGCCAAACTGGGCGAGGTGGTGACTGACAGTAAGCCCCGTGTCTGGGTGCTGGATTTCAAAGGCAGCATGGACGCGCATGAAGTGAACTCGCTGCGTGAAGAGGTCACTGCGGTACTCGCGGCATTTAAGCCGCGTGACCAGGTGGTTTTGCGTCTGGAAAGCCCCGGCGGTATGGTTCATGGTTACGGTCTGGCAGCTTCGCAGTTGCAGCGTCTGCGCGATAAAAACATTCCTTTAACCGTTACGGTAGACAAAGTGGCTGCCAGCGGCGGCTACATGATGGCCTGTGTTGCGGATAAAATTGTTTCCGCACCGTTTGCCATTGTTGGCTCCATCGGTGTGGTGGCGCAAATGCCCAACTTTAACCGCTTCCTGAAAAGTAAAGATATTGATATCGAACTGCATACTGCCGGGCAATATAAGCGGACGTTGACATTGCTGGGTGAAAACACCGAAGAAGGGCGTGAGAAATTCCGTGAAGAACTGAACGAAACACATCAGCTATTTAAAGCTTTTGTAAAACGTATGCGTCCGTCTCTGGATATTGAAGAGGTGGCTACTGGCGAACACTGGTACGGGCAACAGGCGGTAGAGAAAGGTCTGGTTGACGAAATAAACACCAGTGATGAAGTGATTCTGAGTCTGATGGAAGGCCGTGAAGTGGTTAACGTGCGTTATATGCAGCGTAAACGGTTAATAGACCGATTTACCGGCAGTGCGGCAGAGAGCGTCGACCGATTGTTGTTACGCTGGTGGCAGCGCGGGCAAAAGCCTTTGATGTAAAAGACAAACGCGAGGTTCAGGCCTCGCGTTTTGCTTTAATCTACCAGATGATATTTTTCCGAGAGCACGTGAGCCAGGTGTTTAAACATATTAAACACCGCGGTGCTTTTCGCAGTCGGCAATCCTTGTTCATCTAAAAAGTAATCGCCGGTAAACACCAGTACGCCATTACGCTGCGTAACGCCGGTGGCTTCAATTCCTGCGAGCGTATCCTCATGCTCACGAATGATTTTGTTGGCCTCTTTCAACAGCGTTTCGCGGTCGATGGGTTGTGTCTCTTTGTTCATTATTTACTCCTTAAACAAGGACATTAGTCTACGCCAGGCATGGCTTGCAGACAAATATACCACGCTGGCGTCAGGTGCGCCTTACTGGCAACTTTGGATTTTGCATGCTAATAAAGTTGCGTAACGGATTTTATCAGGTACAGTGTGACGCTTTCGTCAATCTGGCAATAGATTTGCTTGACATTCGACCAAAATTCCGTCGTGCTATAGCGCCTGTAGGCAAAGACCTGCTAACTCAGTCACCTGAATTTTCGTGAACAGAGTCACGACAAGGGGTTGATATCCGCAGAGAGCGAGTCCATATCGGTAACTCGTTGCCAGTGGAAGGTTTATCAATGTGCGACGCATTCCTGGAAGAATCAAATTAGGTAAGGTGAATATGGGTAAAGCTCTTGTCATCGTTGAGTCCCCGGCAAAAGCCAAAACGATCAACAAGTATCTGGGTAGTGACTACGTGGTGAAATCCAGCGTCGGTCACATCCGCGATTTGCCGACCAGTGGCTCAACTACTAAAAAGAGTGCCGACTCTACCTCCACCAAGACGGCTAAAAAGCCTAAAAAGGATGAACGTGGCGCTCTCGTCAACCGTATGGGGGTTGACCCGTGGCACAATTGGGAGGCGCACTATGAAGTGTTGCCTGGTAAAGAGAAGGTCGTCTCTGAACTGAAACAACTGGCTGAAAAAGCCGACCACATCTATCTCGCAACCGACCTTGACCGCGAAGGGGAAGCCATTGCATGGCACCTGCGGGAAGTGATTGGTGGTGATGATGCGCGCTATAGCCGGGTGGTGTTTAACGAAATTACTAAAAACGCGATCCGCCAGGCTTTCAACAAACCTGGTGAGCTGAATATTGATCGTGTTAATGCCCAGCAGGCGCGTCGCTTTATGGATCGTGTGGTGGGTTATATGGTTTCTCCGCTGCTGTGGAAAAAGATTGCTCGCGGTCTTTCTGCCGGGCGTGTGCAATCAGTGGCGGTTCGCCTAGTGGTCGAGCGTGAACGAGAAATTAAAGCGTTCGTACCGGAAGAGTTCTGGGAGGTGGATGCCAGCACGACCACACCATCAGGCGAAGCGTTGGCCTTGCAGGTGACCCATCAGAACGACAAACCGTTCCGCCCGGCGACTAAAGAACAAACTCAGGCAGCGGTAAGTCTGCTGGAAAAAGCGCGCTATAGCGTGCTGGAACGTGAAGACAAACCGACAACCAGTAAACCTGGCGCGCCTTTTATTACTTCCACATTGCAACAGGCTGCCAGTACCCGTCTTGGTTTTGGCGTGAAAAAAACCATGATGATGGCGCAGCGTCTGTATGAAGCTGGCTATATCACTTACATGCGTACCGACTCCACTAACCTGAGTCAGGACGCGGTAAATATGGTTCGTGGATATATCAGCGATAATTTCGGTAAGAAATATCTGCCGGAAAGCCCGAACCAATACGCCAGTAAAGAAAACTCTCAAGAAGCGCACGAAGCGATTCGTCCTTCTGACGTCAATGTAATGGCAGAATCGCTGAAAGATATGGAAGCGGATGCGCAGAAACTGTACCAGTTAATCTGGCGTCAGTTCGTTGCATGTCAGATGACCCCGGCGAAATATGACTCCACCACGCTGACCGTTGGCGCAGGTGATTTCCGCCTGAAAGCGCGCGGACGTATTTTGCGTTTCGACGGCTGGACGAAAGTGATGCCCGCGCTGCGTAAAGGCGATGAAGATCGTATTTTACCGGCTGTCGATAAAGGTGACTCACTGTCGCTTGTTGAGCTGACACCTGCTCAGCACTTTACCAAACCGCCAGCCCGTTTCAGTGAAGCTTCGCTGGTTAAAGAACTGGAAAAACGCGGTATTGGTCGTCCTTCCACCTATGCGTCGATCATTTCGACCATTCAGGATCGTGGTTATGTGCGCGTAGAAAACCGTCGTTTCTATGCGGAAAAAATGGGTGAGATCGTAACTGATCGCCTGGAAGAAAATTTCCGTGAGTTAATGAACTACGACTTTACCGCGCAGATGGAAAACAGCCTCGACCAGGTGGCGAATCACGAAGCAGAGTGGAAAGCCGTACTGGATCACTTCTTCTCGGATTTCACCCAGCAGCTCGATAAAGCGGAAAAAGATCCGGAAGAGGGCGGTATGCGGCCGAACCAGATGGTTCTGACCAGTATCGATTGCCCGACCTGTGGCCGCAAAATGGGTATTCGTACTGCCAGTACCGGGGTATTCCTCGGCTGTTCCGGCTATGCGCTACCGCCGAAAGAGCGTTGCAAAACCACCATCAACCTGGTGCCGGAAAACGAAGTGCTTAACGTGCTGGAAGGCGAAGATGCTGAAACCAACGCGCTGCGCGCCAAACGTCGTTGCCAGAAGTGTGGCACGGCGATGGATAGCTATCTCATCGATCCGAAACGTAAATTGCATGTCTGTGGTAATAACCCAACCTGCGACGGTTACGAGATCGAAGAGGGCGAATTCCGCATTAAAGGTTATGACGGCCCGATCGTTGAGTGTGAAAAATGTGGTTCTGAAATGCATCTGAAAATGGGGCGTTTCGGTAAATACATGGCCTGCACTAACGAAGAGTGTAAAAACACGCGTAAGATTTTACGTAACGGTGAAGTCGCGCCGCCGAAAGAAGATCCGGTTCCGCTGCCAGAATTACCGTGCGAAAAATCGGATGCTTATTTCGTGCTGCGTGATGGTGCTGCCGGTGTGTTCCTGGCTGCCAATACCTTCCCTAAATCACGTGAAACGCGTGCACCGCTGGTGGAAGAGCTTTATCGCTTCCGCGACCGTTTACCGGAAAAATTGCGTTATCTGGCCGATGCGCCGCAGCAGGATCCGGAAGGTAATAAGACAATGGTTCGCTTTAGCCGTAAAACCAAACAGCAATATGTCTCTTCGGAAAAAGATGGAAAGGCAACTGGCTGGTCAGCATTTTATGTAGATGGCAAATGGGTTGAAGGGAAAAAATAACCTTTAACTTTTTCCGGTTTTTATAAACAAAGGGTCGCGAAAACGGCCCTTTTTTATTACATATTATTTTTTCTGCACACCTATACACTAAAGCTATAAATGATATAGTGGTTATAGTTATCGCTTTTTTTATTATTAAATCGTATTAGTCACCCGCCAGGTGTGACGAAAAAACGATGTTCAGATGGCGTCTAAGTGGATGGTTTAACATGAAATTACAACAACTTCGCTATATTGTTGAGGTGGTCAATCATAACCTGAATGTCTCATCAACGGCTGAAGGACTTTACACATCACAACCTGGGATCAGTAAGCAAGTCAGAATGCTGGAAGATGAGTTGGGCATTCAAATTTTTTCCCGCAGCGGCAAGCATTTGACGCAGGTTACTCCAGCCGGGCAGGAAATAATTCGTATTGCTCGTGAAGTCCTGTCGAAAGTAGATGCCATTAAATCGGTTGCCGGAGAGCACACCTGGCCAGATAAAGGCTCATTATATATTGCTACTACTCACACTCAGGCACGCTATGCGTTACCAAACGTTATCAAAGGTTTTATTGAGCGTTATCCTCGCGTTTCTTTGCATATGCACCAGGGATCACCGACACAAATTGCCGATGCAGTCTCTAAAGGTAATGCCGATTTCGCTATTGCCACGGAAGCACTTCATTTGTATGAAGATTTGGTGATGCTGCCATGCTATCACTGGAACCGGGCTATTGTGGTGACCCCGGACCACCCACTGGCAGGCAAAAATGCAATCACCATTGAAGAACTGGCGCAGTATCCGTTGGTGACGTATACCTTCGGTTTTACCGGACGCTCTGAACTGGATACCGCTTTTAACCGTGCAGGGTTGACGCCGCGTATCGTCTTCACGGCAACGGATGCTGATGTCATTAAAACCTACGTCCGGTTGGGACTGGGGGTAGGGGTGATTGCCAGCATGGCGGTCGACCCGGTTGCTGACCCTGACCTGGTTCGTGTCGATGCACACGACATTTTCAGCCATAGCACAACCAAAATTGGTTTTCGTCGCAGTACGTTTTTACGCAGTTATATGTATGATTTCATTCAGCGTTTTGCCCCGCATTTAACGCGAGACGTCGTTGATGCCGCTGTGGCACTGCGTTCTAATGAAGAAATTGAGGTCATGTTTAAAGATATCAAGTTGCCTGAAAAATAATTACCTGCGTTATTTCCGGCACCTTTATGTTACCAGGGGGCCGGAATATATTCTCTGCTCCTTCTTATTCGTACGCACCCACAATATAATTACCCCTGAAATCTTTATGGTAAATCGATCATAAAGTAGTGCCTAATTACCCGCCTCGCAAACTTCAATCTTCAAATATCTATATCAGGTCAAAAGATTGAATTATTCACTGGATACGATTCGTAAATTAGCTGGATTTTTGGCTAAAGTTTCATTAGGATTTGTCTCATCGTTTGATTAATTTTACCAATTGGTTAACGTCTTACTGATAAGTGATGGCGATCATATGAGGTTAGCAATGCCTTCTGGAAATCAGGAACCCCGCCGGGACCCTGAATTAAAACGCAAAGCCTGGCGTGCAGTATTTCTTGGTTCTGCACTCTTCTGGGTGGTTGTCGCACTACTGATATGGAAAGTGTGGGGATAACGATGGTTGTTCAGGAGCAGCATCAGGAATCGTCACCATTATGTCAGCATAGTGACAACGAAATGGAAACGAAACGAGAATGTTCCGTCGTTATTCCAGATGACTGGAAACTAACGTCGCAGCAGCAAGCCTTTATAGAGATGTTTGCTGAAGATGATCAGCAGAAACAATAATTATCATCATTCTTATTATCCGATATATTCGTGAATTAAACGCTTTTTAATACACCACTGCAATAAAAGGTTGAGTAATTTCAACATAAAGTAATAACAAATAAAGGGTGTAGCCTATGATCATCACAAATACGAAATACTGGTCCTGGATGGGCGCATTTTCTCTGTCGATACTCTTCTGGTCCGAACTCATCTGGATAGTTGCTCACTAATCTCTGACCTCGCTGCGGCGAGGTTTTTCTTTGTGTGCCGGGCATGTTCAGCAGCTCGGGGGTGAAAGTCCCCTGTCCAGCCTGATGGTGGCGAAGGACTAGCGAAGCGCAAGGGCGTCGTCGTGAGGCGGGGTCTGAAGGAAGCGTGAAGCAAATCCATGACCTGACGAACAGAAATCCGATACGAGGCCTACCCGGTTGGCGGAGCAAGCAAAGAATTGCGAAGGCCATAACCATCAAGAACCGGGGCGGTAAATCGGACAGGTGTGTGGTGAAGGCGGCTGAACTTACCCCGGGAGGCCTGTCCGTCGTTCTGTATCCAGAACTGAGCGTACCATAAGGGGCGCTGACCGGCGGACAGGAGTCAGCAGAGGGCATAGTAGGGCATGACACCCGAAGGCCCGAACGGTAATGAGTGACGAGTATCAACGGAGGTTCTGAACGGTCATGCAGCAGAAAACGCATCGCGACCCTGAGGCCGGGGAACGGGGTGAAGCCCCGAACGCCGCCCTTCCGGGGGCTGAAACCGTGCAGGCACCGACGAACAGAGAAAGTCCGTCGTCAACAGTGTGGCTGATGGAAGCCATTTGTGAACCAGTCAATCTCAGGCAAGCCCTGAAAAGAGTTAAAGCCAACAAAGGTGCAGCGGGAGTCGATGGTATGGCGTAAGCGAACTGCCGGACTACCTGAGGCACCACTGGCCAGAGCTGAAAGCGCAACTGCTGTCCGGCAGATACCGCCCATCTCCTGTGAGAAGAGTGTCCATACCGAAGCCCGGCGGCGGCGAACGTCTGCTGGGCATCCCGACGGTGGTGGATCGCTTCATCCAGCAGGCGATGATGCAGGTATTGCAGGCACAGTGGGATAGCTCGTTCAGCGACAACAGCTACGGGTTCCGTCCCGGTCGTTCGGCCCATCAGGCAGTGATACAAGCCCGGGAACATATCGGGGCCGGGTATCACTGAGTGGTCGACCTCGATCTGGAGAAGTTCTTCGACCGGGTAAATCACGATGTGCTGATGAGCCGGATAGAGAAACGAGTATCGGATAAACGGGTGTTGTCACTTATCCGCAGGTTCCTGAATGTAGGGGTGATGGACGCAGGTCTGGTAAGGCCGGTGACAGAAGGAACGCCGCAGGGCGGCCCACTGTCGCCGCTGCTATCGAACCTGCTGCTTGACGACCTCGACAAGGAACTGGAGAAACGTGGTCTGAAGTTCGTGCGGTACGCAGACGACTGTAATGTCTACGTGAAAAGCGAACGGACAGGCAACCGGATCATGGCGGGGTTGACGCACTGGCTGAGCCATAAACTGAAGCTGAAGGTCAACGCGAAGAAGAGTGCTGTAGCACGCCCTGAAACGCGCAAGTTCCTTGGATACAGCTTCATAAGGGGGTGGAAGGTATGGTGCGTGGTATCGCCGAAGTCGATAAAACGGTTCAAAATGCGGATAAGAGCACTGACCGGACGCAACACAGGGAGAAGCCTTGAACAGCTAACCCAGCCGCTAAGACGATATCTGACGGGCTGGAAAAGTTACTACGGGCTGAACCAGAGGCCATCGCTGATGCGAGAGCTGAACGGATGGATAAGGCGCAGGCTGCGAAGCATACTCTGGAAACAGTGGAAAACGGGCCGCAACCGCTTCAGGGAGTTGCGCAGTCGAGGCGTAAGCAAGGACCTTGCGGCGCAAACAGCAGGAAGCTGCCATAAAGAGTGGCGGATAAGCTGTAGTCCGGCACTGAATGTAGCACTCCCCAATAAGCTGTTCTCCAGACTGGGCCTGCCAGAAGTATAGGCAGGCGACGATCAACATAACCGAACCGCCGTATACGGCCCCGTACGTACGGTGGTGTGGGAGGAAGCTGATCGTGAGATCAGCTCCTATCCCGATTTATCCCTGTAAGGCCTCTCCTCTTTTATCAATTTGGGTTGTTATCAAATCGTTACGCAGTGTTTGTGTTATCTTTAATATTCACCCTGAGGAGAATCAGGGTATCGCAACCCTGTCATTAAGGAGGAGCTATGTCGTCAACCCTACGAGAAGCCACTAAGGACACGTTGCAGGCTAAAGATAAAACCTACCATTACTACAGTCTGCCGCTTGCTGCCAAATCACTGGGCGATATTACCCGTCTGCCTAAGTCACTCAAAGTTTTGCTCGAAAACCTGCTGCGCTGGCAGGATGGCAACTCTGTTACCGAAGAAGATATACATGCGCTGGCAGGATGGCTGAAAAATGCCCATGCTGACCGTGAAATCGCTTACCGTCCGGCAAGAGTGCTGATGCAAGACTTTACCGGCGTGCCTGCTGTCGTTGACCTTGCGGCGATGCGTGAAGCGGTAAAACGTCTCGGCGGCGATACCGCGAAGGTGAACCCGCTCTCACCCGTCGATCTGGTGATTGACCACTCGGTGACCGTCGATCGGTTTGGTGATGATGAGGCCTTCGAGGAAAACGTGCGCCTGGAAATGGAGCGCAATCACGAACGTTATGTATTCCTGAAATGGGGACAGCAGGCGTTCAGTCGTTTTAGGGTGGTGCCGCCAGGCACTGGGATTTGCCATCAGGTTAACCTCGAGTATCTCGGTAAAGCGGTGTGGAGCGAATTGCAGGGCGGTGAGTGGATTGCTTACCCGGATACGCTTGTCGGCACCGACTCGCACACCACGATGATCAACGGTCTTGGCGTGTTGGGGTGGGGTGTTGGTGGGATCGAAGCGGAAGCAGCAATGTTAGGTCAGCCGGTTTCCATGCTTATCCCGGATGTTGTGGGCTTTAAACTCAGCGGAAAATTACGTGAAGGTATCACCGCCACAGACCTGGTTCTTACCGTCACTCAGATGCTGCGTAAACATGGCGTAGTGGGTAAATTCGTCGAATTTTACGGCGATGGACTGGATTCGCTGCCGCTGGCAGATCGCGCGACAATTGCCAACATGTCACCGGAGTACGGCGCGACCTGCGGCTTCTTCCCAATAGATTCGGTTACCCTCGATTACATGCGTTTAAGTGGACGCAGTGAAGATCAGGTCGAACTGGTCGAAAAATACGCCAAAGCGCAAGGAATGTGGCGTAACCCGGGCGATGAACCGATTTTTACCAGTACATTAGAACTGGATATGAATGACGTTGAAGCCAGTCTTGCCGGACCAAAACGGCCGCAGGATCGCGTTGCGCTGGCAGATGTACCAAAAGCTTTTGCCGCCAGTAACGAACTGGAAGTGAATGCCACGCATAAAGATCGCCAGCCCGTCGATTATGTTATGAACGGGCATCAGTATCAGTTGCCTGATGGCGCAGTGGTTATTGCCGCAATAACATCGTGTACCAACACGTCTAACCCCAGCGTGTTGATGGCTGCCGGGTTGCTGGCGAAAAAAGCCGTAACTCTGGGGCTGAAACGACAACCGTGGGTTAAAGCGTCGCTGGCTCCCGGCTCGAAAGTGGTTTCTGACTATCTGGCAAAAGCCAAACTGACACCGTATCTCGATGAACTTGGCTTTAATCTTGTAGGCTATGGCTGTACAACCTGTATCGGTAACTCTGGCCCATTACCCGATCCTATCGAAACGGCGATCAAAAAAGGTGATTTAACCGTTGGAGCGGTGCTGTCTGGTAACCGTAACTTTGAAGGGCGTATTCATCCACTGGTTAAAACCAACTGGCTGGCCTCGCCGCCGCTGGTTGTTGCTTATGCGCTGGCGGGCAATATGAACATCAACCTCGCTTCCGATCCACTTGGACATGATCGCAAAGGCGATCCGGTATATCTGAAAGATCTCTGGCCATCAGCACAAGAAATTGCTCGCGCGGTTGAGCAAGTCTCAACAGAAATGTTCCGTAAAGAATATGCGGAAGTTTTTGAAGGCACGGCGGAGTGGAAAGAGATTAACGTTGCGCGATCAGATACCTACGGATGGCAGGATGATTCGACCTATATTCGGTTATCGCCTTTCTTTGATGAGATGCAGGTAACACCAGCGCCAGTGGAAGACATTCACGGTGCGCGAATCCTGGCAATGTTGGGGGATTCGGTTACCACTGACCATATTTCTCCGGCAGGCAGTATTAAGCCCGACAGCCCGGCAGGGCGATATTTGCAGGGTCGTGGCGTTGAGCGTAAAGACTTTAACTCCTACGGTTCGCGGCGTGGTAACCATGAAGTGATGATGCGCGGCACGTTTGCCAATATTCGCATTCGTAACGAAATGGTGCCTGGCGTTGAAGGAGGGATGACGCGCCATTTGCCTGCCAGCGAGGTTGTCTCTATTTACGATGCAGCGATGCGCTATAAGCAGGAGAAAACACCGCTGGCGGTGATTGCCGGGAAAGAGTATGGATCTGGTTCCAGCCGTGACTGGGCAGCAAAAGGTCCGCGTCTGCTCGGTATTCGTGTGGTTATTGCCGAATCGTTTGAACGTATTCACCGTTCGAATCTAATTGGTATGGGTATACTGCCGCTGGAGTTCCCTCCAGGCGTGACGCGTAAAACGTTAGGGCTGAGCGGGGAAGAAAAGATTGATATTACCGATCTACAAAGTCTACAACCGGGCGCGACGGTTCCGGTGACGCTAACGCGAGCGGAGGGGAGTCAGGAAATTGTGCCGTGCCGTTGTCGTATCGACACCGCGACGGAATTAACCTATTACCAGAACGACGGTATTTTGCATTATGTCATTCGTAATATGTTGAAGTAACTGTGCTTTACTTGCCGGATGAGGGGCATCCGGCAAGCAGGCCGAATTTGCATTAAACGAGGATTATTTGTTCAGCAAATGGCCCATTTTTTCCGCTTTGGTATCGAGATAATGCTCGTTATTTGGGTTACGACCGACAATCAACGGCACGCGTTCAACAATGTTAATCCCTGCTTCGGTCAGAATTTCGACTTTTTTCGGGTTGTTGGTTAACAGACGGACTTCGTTGACACCAAGTAACTTGAACATATCGGCGCAAAGAGTGAAATCGCGTTCATCAGCGGCGAAGCCTAACTGGTGATTAGCCTCTACGGTATCGTAGCCTTGATCCTGCAACGCGTAAGCGCGAATTTTATTCAGCAGACCAATGTTACGTCCTTCCTGACGGTGATACAGCAAAATACCACGGCCTTCTTCGGCTATTTGTGTCAGTGCCGCTTCAAGCTGGAAGCCACAATCGCAGCGCAAGCTGAACAGGGCGTCACCGGTCAGACATTCGGAATGGACGCGCGCAAGTACCGGGGTATGCCCGGAAATATCGCCATAGACTAGCGCGACATGATCGTGTCCGGTTGCCAGTTCTTCAAATCCCACCATCAGGAAATCGCCCCAGGGGGTTGGCAGTTTAGCTTCTGCCACACGTTTAAGCTGCATGAAATTCTCCAGATAATGCTGGTTCTGTATCGGCTTATTTTGCCATAACGCGAAGGTGTTCACCTAATCACGACGCGTCAATCGTTCACTGAATGGCACAAATCTGTCAATTTTTCCAGGTCAGAGCATTTTCAGTTATGATTGTGAGACTTATAAGGAAGGAGAGACCATGCGTTCGATTGCCAGACGTACCGCAGTTGGAGCAGCACTATTACTTATCATGCCGGTAGCGGTATGGATTTCTGGCTGGCGTTGGCAACCTGGAGATCAAAGTTGGCTGTTAAAAGCGGCCTTTTGGGTCACTGAAACCGTCACTCAGCCCTGGGGCGTCATTACGCATCTTATTTTATTCGGCTGGTTTCTCTGGTGTCTGCGTTTTCGCCTCAAAGCCGCAGTTATGTTATTTGCTATTCTGGCAGCGGCAATTCTTGTCGGACAGGGAGCTAAATCCTGGATCAAAGGTAAAGTTCAGGAGCCACGCCCTTTTGTTATCTGGCTGGAAAAAACACATCATATTCCGGTTGATGAGTTCTACACTTTAAAGCGAGCAGAGCGCGGTAATTTAGTGAAAGAACAGTTGGCTGAAGAAAAAAATATCCCGCAATATTTACGTGCTCATTGGCAGAAAGAGACGGGGTTTGCCTTTCCTTCCGGTCACACGATGTTTGCCGCCAGTTGGGCCTTGCTCGCCGTTGGGCTGTTGTGGCCACGTAGGCGAACTTTAACCATTGCGCTCTTGCTGGTCTGGGCAACGGGAGTAATGGGAAGCCGCTTGCTGCTGGGGATGCATTGGCCGCGCGATCTGGTGGTGGCTACGTTGATTTCGTGGGCGCTGGTGGCGGTGGCAACCTGGCTCGCGCAACGTATTTGTGGGCCATTAACACCACCGCCGGAAGAAAATCGTGAGATAGCGCAGCGAGAACAAGAAAGTTAAAACTGGTTGAATTTCCGAATTTAACCCTCAAATCATCAACAATGATTGTGGCTACCATTTCGCAGACGTCGTGAAAATGGTACTTTAAAGGGCTATTGCGGTAAGTTGACCATAATTTATTCGCTCTAACCACATAACGGGAAGTAATGTGAAATATTTACTCATTTTCTTACTGGTGTTAGCGATTTTTGTGATTTCTGTCACGTTAGGTGCGCAGAATGATCAGCAGGTAACGTTTAATTATCTGTTAGCGCAAGGGGAGTATCGTATCTCTACTTTGCTGGCGGTATTGTTTGCTGCGGGGTTTGCTATCGGTTGGTTGATTTGCGGCCTGTTCTGGCTGCGAATTCGTGTTTCTCTGGCACGCGCTGAACGTAAAATAAAGCGACTGGAAAACCAGCTTTCACCTGCGACTGGCGTGGCGGTAGCGCCTGATTCGTCAGTAGCGAAGGAATAACTTTCTATGCTGGAGTTGTTGTTTCTGCTCTTGCCTGTAGCCGCTGCCTATGGCTGGTATATGGGCCGCAGAAGTGCGCAACAAAACAAGCAAGATGAAGCCAACCGCCTGTCACGCGATTACGTAGCAGGGGTTAACTTCCTGCTTAGTAATCAACAGGACAAAGCGGTGGATCTGTTCCTCGATATGCTGAAAGAGGATACAGGCACCGTTGAAGCCCACCTTACGCTCGGAAACTTATTCCGTTCGCGTGGCGAAGTCGATCGCGCTATTCGTATTCATCAAACCTTAATGGAAAGTGCCTCGTTGACCTATGAGCAGCGTCTGCTGGCAATTCAGCAACTGGGGCGTGATTACATGGCGGCGGGTTTATACGATCGCGCGGAAGATATGTTTAATCAACTGACTGATGAAACCGACTTCCGAGTTGGCGCATTGCAACAACTGTTGCAAATCTATCAGTCCACTAGTGAATGGCAGAAAGCAATTGATGTTGCAGAACGCCTGGTGAAGCTTGGTAAAGATAAACAGCGAGTCGAAATCGCCCATTTCTACTGTGAATTAGCCCTTCAGCACATGGCCAGTGACGATCTCGATCGCGCTATGGCCTTGTTGAAAAAAGGGGCGGCAGCCGACAAAAACAGCGCCCGCGTGTCCATTATGATGGGACGTGTTTTCATGGCAAAAGGGGAGTACGCAAAAGCGGTCGAGAGCCTGCAACGCGTTATCTCCCAGGACAGAGAGCTGGTCAGCGAAACGCTGGAAATGCTGCAAACCTGCTATCAGCAACTGGATAAAACTGCCGAATGGGCAGAGTTTCTCCAGCGTGCGGTGGAGGAGAATACGGGGGCAGATGCTGAACTGATGCTTGCCGACATCATTGAAGCGCGCGATGGCAGCGAAGCCGCACAGGTCTATATTACGCGCCAGCTACAACGCCATCCGACGATGCGCGTGTTCCACAAGTTGATGGATTACCACCTTAACGAAGCGGAAGAAGGGCGCGCCAAAGAGAGCCTGATGGTGTTGCGTGACATGGTGGGCGAGAAGGTGCGTAGTAAGCCGCGTTACCGCTGCCAGAAGTGTGGTTTTACTGCATACACGCTTTACTGGCATTGTCCGTCCTGCCGTGCCTGGTCAACCATTAAACCGATTCGTGGCCTGGATGGACTGTAATTTATAAAAAAAACTATCTTTAGTTACAACATACTAAGGGTTATTTTTACAAATAGCTTCGGTAACGCCTGAGCAGAAAAAGACTGGCAGGGGGAAAATCGTAACTGTTAATTTTTTATTTCCACGGGTAGAATGCACGCCGTTTACCTGTTTTGCGCCACTTCCGGTGCCCATCATCAAGAAGGTCTGGTCATGACGTTAACTGCTTCATCTCCTTCCCGCGCTGTTACTCATTCTCCTGTTGTTGTTGCCCTTGATTATAATAATCGTGACGCTGCGCTGGCGTTTGTCGACAAGATCGACCCACGCGATTGCCGTCTGAAAGTAGGCAAAGAGATGTTTACACTGTTTGGGCCGCAGTTTGTTCGTGAACTGCAACAACGTGGTTTTGATATCTTCCTCGACCTGAAATTCCACGATATTCCCAATACCGCAGCGCACGCCGTGGCAGCGGCGGCTGACTTAGGCGTGTGGATGGTAAACGTTCATGCCTCTGGCGGCGCACGTATGATGACCGCAGCACGTGAGGCGTTGGTTCCGTTTGGCAAAGATGCGCCGCTATTAATCGCTGTGACTGTACTCACTAGTATGGAAGCCAGCGATCTGGCCGATCTTGGTGTGACACTGTCACCGGCAGATTATGCAGAGCGTCTGGCGGCGCTGACGCAAAAATGCGGCCTTGACGGTGTTGTGTGTTCAGCCCAGGAAGCTGTGCGGTTTAAACAAGCATTTGGTCAGGATTTCAAACTGGTGACGCCGGGTATTCGCCCGCAGGGGAGCGACGCTGGCGATCAGCGCCGCATCATGACCCCGGAACAGGCGCTGGCGGCAGGCGTTGATTATATGGTGATTGGTCGCCCGGTAACGCAATCGGCGGCCCCGGCGCAAACGCTGAAAGCGATCAACACCTCGTTACAACGGAGTGCATGATGAGTGATTCTAACAGCCGTCTGGTCTACTCAACGGAAACTGGACGTATTGATGAACCCAAAGCGACCCCTGTACGACCAAAAGGCGACGGAGTGGTGCGCATCCAACGGCAAACCAGTGGGCGTAAAGGTAAGGGCGTATGCCTGATTACCGGCGTCGATCTCGATGATGCCGAACTGACAAAGCTGGCGGCTGAACTGAAGAAAAAATGCGGCTGCGGCGGGGCAGTAAAAGATGGAATTATCGAAATCCAGGGGGATAAGCGTGATTTATTAAAATCACTGCTTGAAGCGAAAGGGATGAAGGTAAAACTCGCCGGCGGTTAACAAAAAAAGCCACGGAAATATTTTCGTGGCTTTCGTTTATTTCACTGTGTGTATTATTCAGTTATTTCGTACTGAACCGAGTCAAGCGTATTATAATAGCGAGTTGCTAATCGACATTTATTTACGATTATTTACCGACCTGGTGACCGATAATACCACCAACTGCTGCACCACCTAATGTACCCAGCGTGCTGCCATCAGTCAGTACTGCACCGCCTAAAGCCCCTGCACCTGCACCGATTGCGGTGTTTCGGTCCCGTTTAGACCAGTTAGAACAGGCACTTAGAGACATTGCCAGTGTAATTGCCAGAACAGCCGCGGTCATTTTTTTGCTCGTTACAAACATAATACTCTCTCCTGAATTTATGATTCACGGAAGTAAGCTCTCTATAACTATAATAGTTCAGAATAGGCTATGTAAAATTATTCCGTGAAATCCTCTCGCGCGCAGGGTTATATCACGCAGGTGATAGTGACTTCCTGTTATATCGCTGATAATAAGTTTATAACGTTAGGGTGTTAATAACAGGTAAATAGTCTTAATTATCAACCAGGAATCATCTTAGTGCGGATGATTTGCGTTAGAGCAAATCATCCGTAAGGAAGGAAAGTGATTATATGTCAACGACGTGAACGATTAATTTACTGTGTTCCAAAGACATCAGATCGCTGGCGCTAATCTTTGAATCGGTTATAACGCGTTTGATTCTCTCAACAGGGCCGATGGAGTAAGAATGTACGGCACCAAACTTTGAGCTGTCAGTCAGGACAATGGTTTCGCACTCTTTTTCCAGTACAGCATTGACCACATCGGTACGCATCATGTCGCGACCTGTAAACCCGGTTTCAGGTTGCCAGCCATCGATACCAATAAATGCCTTACTGAAATGCACCTGTTGGATACACTGACGTGTCAGAGGACCAACCATACTTTCGCTTTTTTTCTGGTACACACCGCCAAGTAAAATGACTTCACAAGGGGCGTCTTTCAATAAATGCGCTATATAGCTGCTGACCGTAATGATGGTGACATTTTTCTTTTGCTCACCCAATGTGCGGGCCAGAAGGGCATTACTGCTGCCATTCTCGATAAAGATGGTTTCTCCCGCTTGAACCAGTGAGGCGGCAAACTCAGCGAGTTCACGTTTCAGCGTATAATTATTCATCATACGGGTTTCGACATCATCGCTATCAAGCGAAACAGCAAAACCATGTGCACGGCGTAGATAGCTAAGTTTTTCGAGGGTGTTGAGATCCTGGCGGATAGTAACTTCGGAAACTCCAGTGGCTTTCGCCAGATCGGTTACGCTAACCTGACCCTGGTCAATGACCATCTGTAGAATAGTTTGTTGTCGGGAATTCATCGCTGTAATTCTTATAACGTTATAATACTCAATAAAAAATGCTGACGCGCCGGGCATCCTTAAATAGGGAAAACTGAAAGCACGATTGTTAAATCTCCCATGGTGCCTTCGGGATGTCTGGCGTAGATGCAGCAACCTGGCGCAAGAGTTCTGCTTTAAGTATCTCAAGATTATGGATCGCAGAGTGGTAATCGCCTGCCACAAGGATATCTAACACAATATCAATACGTTCGGCAACGCGCTGGGCATCAAATTCAGACATCAAGGGTATCCTTAAGGCAAAAAAGGTGAAAATAAATAATGCAAAAATTGCCACTAAAAGAGAAGTGCTTAACGGCAAAGGTTAATTATCATTCACGAATACGATATGTAATGGAATTATATACCGTTAAATATATATATTCGTCTCTTTATGCGCGTTTCAGATAACGTTTATACCAGCGTTCAAACGCTACGGCGGGCATCGGTTTGGCAAACAAGAATCCTTGTCTCTCATTGATGCCGTTTTTGGTTAAAAAAGCATCTTCTTTTGCGCTTTCTACGCCTTCGGCAATAACCTGCAGGTTCAAGGCCTGAGCTACGGCGACAATTGCCCGTACCAGCGACTGTGAGACAGGTTGTTTGTGAATATCACGGACAAAAACCTGGTCGAGTTTAATGGCATCGATAGGAAATCGTGCCAGTTGAGAAAGGGAAGAGTAGCCAGTGCCGAAATCATCCAGGTGAACCTGTGCGCCTAATTGACTGAATTGCTGAATAACGGAAAGCGCCAGCTCGTCGTTTTCAATCAGGCAGCTTTCAGTCAGCTCGACATCAATAGGGCAATACTCAAATTTAAGTTCCTGGAGTACCTGTTTCAGGTCAGTGAAAATAGTTTGATCAGCGAGTTGGCGTGCTGAGACATTGACTGCCACCCGAAGATTGATGCCTTTATCTCGCCATTTTGCCACCTGGCGAACGACGTCAAGAATAACCCAACGACCCAGAGGCACAATCAGACCGGACTCTTCCGCATAGGAAATAAAGTCCAGTGGGGGAATTAGTCCGCGTTCGGGCGACTGCCAGCGCACCAGAGCTTCCAGACTGCGCACTTCACCGCGCCAGGTGATTTTCGGTTGATAGTGAATAACTAACTGATCGTTTTCCAGTGCTTTACGCAGGTTGGTATCCAACCACAGATATTCAAATACCCGTTGATTCATTTCCGGTGAAAAAACGCAAAATTGCCCTCGACCGCCTTCTTTGGCACTGTACATTGCCGTATCGGCGTGGCGAATAATTGCCGCACTGTCTGGGCCATGTTGCGGTGAAAGTGAAATACCGATCGAACAGCCAGTATAAACTTCGATTAAACCAATGCGAAAAGGCTGACGCAGGCGGGTCAAAATCCGCGATGCCATTGCTTCCAGGGCACTTTGTGAGGTGTTTGGTGCGAGTACCAGAAATTCATCGCCGCCAGAGCGCGCCAGTACCTGATCCGGCTCAAGACAGCTTAAAATGGCCAGTGAAACCTCGCGTAACAACTGGTCGCCAAACAAATGCCCGTAGGCATCGTTCACTTTTTTAAAATTGTCTAAATCGAGATAAACCACGCCGACTTTACTTTCATCCACCTGATTAATGGCGTGATCGATTAATTCCTGCATAGCGTTACGATTCGGCAGCCCTGTAATGCTGTCGGTGTTAGCCAGAATTCGCAAGCGCTCCTGGGCGTGGCGTTCTTCGGTGATATCGGTGCCGGAGCAGATTAAATAGATCTCATTTTTGCCGCTGCCGCTATGCACGAATTTGTTGCGAAACAGAAACAGCCGCTGGCCTTTACGCGTGGGTATCCAGATTTCTACCTCATATGCATTGCCGTTTCGAAAAAATCCACGGTTATTGCGCATGGATGCCGCAGCTTCACGACGACTCATAAACAGTTTAAACACACTTTGCCCGATGACATCGTGTTCTTTCAGCCCCGTGTACTCTTCACATAACCGGTTAAAACGCTGGATATTTCCCCGACTGTCCAGAATCACTATTGCAGAGTGGGCTTCAGAAACCACTTGTTCTGCAAAGGACAGTCCGTGTGATAAATCACGAGCTACCGCCGGTGTGTCATGCCATGCTGACGCGTTTCCACCCCATTCACGCTTATTGATTTTTCGTCCCACCAGATGAACAGAAAGATCACTCTCATCGACTGTCAGGCTCATCATCAGGCTGGAGGTGATAACCGTCATTTCCCGGATACGAGCAGCCTGTTCGGCAGATAACTGCAGAGTACGTTCAGGTTCCGTTGTTTCGGTGGCGGAAAAACGCAAAACATCACTGTTTTCCGACAACCGCCAGTATGGGTTGTGCGATCCGAGAAAGTTGTACAACGTTGTGGACTCCCTAATGGTTTTCATGATGCATACCCTCCGGTTAACAGCGGAGTCCCGCAGTTAAATGAACGGTTCATATGGCTTACATGAAATTAATGGCGGTTAAACGTATTGTTTTTTTTATATATTTATTTGTAATCCAGTTTTGGGAAAACGCCAGTTTTCAAACGGATGTCATTAAAAAAAATCTGCTGAGATAAACGAATGTGGGGGAAGGGAAAAGCAAACGGCCCATCCGTAATGAATGGGCCGTAAAAAGAGATTACGCGACAGGGCGCGCAATAATGCTGCGGGTTTCCATGCGTACTTCGGCAATGGTGACGTCGATAACGTCGGTTACTTTGTAAACTGTTTCACCTTTAATTTGTACGGTGCCGTTTTCCTGACTGCAAACCAGCTCATCGCGCACGGCGTGTAAGAACGGTGCAGGGATAAAGGCGATAGCGCCGTTATCGACCAGACGCACACGCATACCGCCCCGGCTGATATCGACGATTTCTGCCGCAAAACGGGTGTCAGTGCCCGCTTTGTCTTTCAGGAAACGCGCGTACAACCAGTCCCCGACATCACGTTCTGCCATCCGGTTGAGACGACGACGCTCTGCCATTTGGGTGGTGATCTCATCCTGCGGACGCGTCGCCGTTTCGCCTTTGATGATCGCTTTCAGCAAACGATGGTTGATCATGTCGCCATACTTGCGAATTGGTGAAGTCCAGGTGGCATACGCTTCCAGACCGAGGCCAAAGTGAGGACCCGGTTCGGTGCTGATTTCCGCAAAAGACTGAAAACGGCGAATGCGGCTGTCGAGGAAGCCAGTCGGTTGCGCATCCAGCTCACGACGCAGTTTGCAGAAACCGTCCAGTGTGAGCACTTCTTCGGCATCAACATGCAGGCCATGCGTTTTCAGCAATGCTGCCAGCGCCTCGGCATTTGCCGGATCAAAGCCCATATGCACGTTATAGATACCGAAACCGAGCTTATCGCGCAGCACGCGGGCCGCACAAATGTTAGCGGCGATCATCGCTTCTTCGACAATACGGTTAGCAATACGGCGTGGTTCAGCGACGATATCCAACACTTCACCTTTTTCACCGAGAATAAAACGGTAATCCGGGCGATCTTTAAACACCAACGCATGGTTATTACGCCATTCGCCGCGACGCTGGCAAATTTGCGCTAACAGGCGGATTTGTCCGGCAATCGCATCACTTTCTGGCTGCCAGTCGCCGGTGTTTTCCAGCCAGTCGGAAACCTGGTCATAAACCAGTTTGGCTTTGGATTCGATGGTAGCGGCAAAAAATTCGATGTTGTCTTCAATGGTGCCATCAGCAGACAACGTCATCCGACATGCCAGTACCGGGCGCACTTCATTGGCACGCAGTGAGCAGAGATCGTCAGAAAGCTCGCGCGGCAGCATCGGGATGTTGAAGCCCGGCAGATAGTTGGTGAATGCGCGAATTTTCGCTGCTTTGTCCAGCTTGCTGCCTTCGGCAATCCACGCGGTTGGATCGGCAATTGCGACAATTAACTGCAGTTTGTCATCCGGTAACGCCTTCGCGAAGAGGGCATCATCCATATCTTCCGTGCTGGCACTGTCGATGGTGACAAAGTCCAGCGCGGTGAGATCTTCACGAACCAAACCCTCATCGAGCATTTCGGTGGCGACGCCATCTGGTGCTTCTTTTTCCAGGTTATGGCGCGCCAGGGTTACCCACCAGGGCACGAAGTGGTCATCACCAAAAGTGATGTATTGAGTCAGGTCAGCATAGAAAGAACGATCGCCTTTCAGCGGATGGCGGCGCATTTCGGCAACCGCCCAGTCGCCTTCTTTAAACTCATGATTCAGCCCGCGGGCAGCGCGGCAAGGAATAGCGTCTTTTAAGAGTGGATGATCAGGCACGATGGCCAGACGGTCATTCTTGCCCTGAACTTTACCCACGAAACGAGTCAGAAACGGTTCAACCAGTTCTTCTGGCTCTGCGGATTCACGATCTTTTTCACTGTGGATCACCGCGATAATTCGGTCGCCATGCATGACTTTTTTCATCTGCGGCGGCGGAATGAAATAACTTTTCTGTGCGTCGACTTCCAGGAAGCCAAAGCCTTTTTCAGTGGCTTTTACCACCCCTTCAGCGCGGGGCGTCTGGGAGTGCAGTTGCTGTTTAAGCTGCGCTAGCAGCGGGTTGTCCTGAAACATAATTGTCTATTTTGGTGGCCATTAGAGCGGCTGACAGTTTTACGCGATTCTGCCTGACGCAGCAAGGTTAATGTGTCTCACCCAACGCGATTTTTAAGCGATTTATCCAACCACAAAACCCGCTCCATACCAGCAGATTGATAACCTGCGCTGATGATGTTTCATGTTCGAGTAACGGGCTAAACTGGGCGGCGCTAAAGCGATCGGGTGCTCGTGTCAGCCATTGTATCGCCTGAACCGTGGCACGCTCAACAAAATGGCAGTCAGCCCACTGGTTTATTTCGTTTTCGCCCTGACGCAGAATGGATATTGCTTCTTTATATTCAAATGTTGAATGTATGAGAGAGGTGAAACAGGCAGCACTGCCGTTAATTCGTGCGCTGAGTAAAGCCGCAAGTTGATGGCTGGATTTTGTTGTTACCAACGGGCTGGATAACAACGCCACAAAGAGTGAAAACGATGCAGGATGCAGATTCAGGATTGCTGCCAGTTGGCGAAGTTCAGAGCCTGGCAACAGGAGAGCATTCGTCTCTTGCTCTCCAGAGAATTTTTCCCCTTCGTAGCAGGCACGCCAGCCGGTTGATACTTCAGCAAAAAGTGAGCTGTCAGCGTAGCTTTGCACGTCCAGACCGGGTAACCAGCGTACAGGTTGTCCAAGATAAGCCTGAAAAGTCGCAATTGCTCGCGCCTGAAAACCAACAAAACCAATAATTTGATTGATAATTACACAGTCCCAGGCGGTAAGCCCGACATCGTGAAGATGCTGGCGCGATCGGTTGTCGATAATCGATGGAGAGCCGGCCAGTTGACGGGCATATTGCGTGATTTGTGCCAGACGATGATTACTATCCCTGGAGGAGTCTGGTCCGGGAAGCGGTGTCAGACGCGCGGAATAGTAGTTGCATAAACGCTGGACGCCGCAGACCTGAGCAACGGTCAGAGCGGTCGACAGGCGTTCATAGGCGGTGAATGTCTGTAAACGGGTCACCGCAAGCTGATTGGGAAATAGCTCTACAGCAAGAGTACGCGCCGGGATCAGCCACGAATGAAAGGGATCAAGTGTTTCTTCGTCAAGGATCACGTCGAGCAGAAAAGGATCGGTAACCTGTGCAGCTTCCGGAACCAGAGGCAGAACGTCATGTTCTGCAGTGCTGGATTGCGTTTCGTGATACCAGTGGCTTTTGCCTGAACTGTGGCGTTGTTCCATGGGCGTTCCTTGGTCATAACGGAAATCGTTATCCTGACGCAAGGCGGAGAGGGGAGAAAGACGGATCGGTGATAACAAATATCAGAAAGGTATAACAGAAAAATGGGCGGCGTAACGCCGCCCATCATTACCCACAGAACGATTATTTCAGTTCCAGCTCGTTCATTGCAGCGATGCTGAAACCGCCGTCAACGTGAACCACTTCACCGGAGATACCGGCAGAGAGATCGGAACACAGGAACGCTGCGGAGTTACCCACATCCTCAATGGTAACCGTACGACGAATCGGAGTAACCGCTTCGCAGTGTGCCAGCATTTTACGGAAGTCTTTGATGCCAGAAGCGGCCAGAGTGCGGATCGGGCCAGCAGAGATGGCGTTAACGCGCACACCTTCCGGACCCATCGCGTTAGCCATATAGCGCACGTTCGCTTCCAGAGACGCTTTCGCCAGACCCATAACGTTGTAGTTCGGGATAGCGCGCTCAGCGCCCAGATAGGAAAGAGTCAGCAGGGCAGAACCCGGATTCAGCATAGAACGGCAAGCTTTTGCCATTGCAACGAAGCTGTAAGAGCTGATGTCGTGGGCAATTTTGAAGCCTTCACGAGTCACGGCGTTAACATAGTCGCCATCCAGCTGATCGCCAGGTGCAAAACCAATAGAGTGTACGAAACCGTCAAATTTCGGCCAGACTTTACCCAGTTCTGCGAACATGGTGTCGATGCTGGCATCTTCGGCAACATCGCACTGCAGAACGATGCTGGAACCTAATTGAGCGGCAAATTCTTCTACGCGGCCTTTCAGTTTATCGTTCTGGTAGGTGAATGCCAGTTCAGCTCCTTCGCGGTGCATCGCCTGAGCGATACCGTAGGCGATGGACAGTTTACTGGCAACACCGGTTACCAGAATGCGCTTACCGGAAAGAAAACCCATAGCTTTAATCCTTATTGTTGATGCTTGTTGTGCCTGAAAATCAGGCGATTCGTCGTTTTAGTAAACAGTACGAACAGATAAACGGTTATTATAATCAACCTGGCTGTGGGTGGCTATAGTTGCGCTTTCTGTACGGGGGAGAAGCTACAGTACAGAACATTTTGTTCTATCTGATCCTGACATCTTCAGGGGCAGGTTATGGGAATATCTCATAGAATCTGGCGACAACACGTCGCTGCCTTTCTCTGATGAACTGACATCAACGTAATATTTCAACCATCTTCACAGAATCTCCACAATCTCTTCATTATCAGAATATGCATCATGAATAAGATAAAAATACTTTCCATTACTTTGGAGAAACGTATAATTAGCCAAAATGAGAATGATCATTCTCACTAAGTGGAAGGCCAGGAGACAGAAATGACTAGCAAGCTGGAGATACGTCACAAACAGCGCCAGGATGAAATCATCAACGCCGCCCGTCGGTGTTTTCATCGCTGCGGTTTTCATGCCGCCAGTATGTCGCAAATTGCCAGCGAAGCTCAGCTTAGCGTCGGGCAGATCTACCGTTACTTCGCCAATAAAGACGCCATTATTGAAGAGATGGTTCGCCGTATCATCGACTTTCGTATTGCTCAGATGGACATTGACGCGCGTACCGATCGCTTCCCGGAAGTCCTTGCCTTGCGGAAATCCTTAAATGAAGACGACGACGCGTTGATGCTGGAAGTGGCCGCAGAAGCAACACGCAACCCGCGGGTGATGGCAATGCTCGAGGAAGCTGACGCCAGAATGTTCGCTAACGGTTGTGCGCATATGAAAAGAATGCATCCCCATCTTAGCGATGAGCACATTCGTTGTTGCGTTGAGGTGCTCGCCACTATGATGGAAGGTACGGTTTATCGTCGTTTAACACCGCAAAAAAGCGATCCACAACGTCTGCAGGAAATATATCAGGATATTATTAGTATGTTGATAAATAAATAAGAACAGAATTAACCGATAGCGGGGGATATTAATCCCCCTTATTTCATCGCGAAATAAATTTCGCGATGCGGGTTTGTTATATCTGAATATCCCTGACATATCCTCATTAATTTTAATGAGGAGGGTATTGTTCACCCTGGAGAAAATAATGAAGTATATAGCAACGTCTGTAGTGGCAATGCTGCTCTTATCTGGTTGTGATAATACGCAAAATAACAATTCATCCCCGTCGGAAACAGAAGTGGGCGTTGTTACGCTCAAATCTCAACCGGTTTCTGTAGTCAGTGAATTAACCGGGCGCACCAGTGCGGCACTCAGTGCTGAAGTACGTCCGCAGGTTGGGGGAATTATCCAGAAACGCTTATTTAAGGAAGGTGATCTGGTTAAGGCCGGACAGCCGCTCTACCAGATTGATTCGGCCAGTTATCGGGCGACATGGAATGAAGCCCGTGCTGCGTTGCAACAGGCGCAGGCACTGGTAAAAGCCGATTGCCAGAAAGCGCAGCGTTATGCCCGACTGGTGAAAGATAGCGGCGTGTCACAACAGGATGCTGATGATGCTCAGTCTACCTGTGCACAAGATAAAGCCAGTGTAGAAGCGAAAAAAGCTGCACTGGAAACCGCGCGAATTAATCTTGACTGGACCACGGTCACCGCGCCGATTTCCGGGCGCATAGGCATTTCGTCGGTGACGCCTGGCGCACTGGTGACCGCGTCGCAGGATACGGCGTTAACGACTATTCGTGGTCTGGAAACGATGTATGTTGATCTCACTCGCTCCAGTGTCGATTTACTGCGTCTGCGCAAACAGTCGCTGGCAACCAACAGCGATACCATGAGCGTCTCACTTATCCTGGAAGATGGTACAACGTATAGCGAAAAAGGTCGGCTGGAACTCACCGAAGTGGCCGTTGATGAATCTACCGGTTCGGTAACATTACGGGCGATTTTCCCTAATCCACAGCAGCAGTTGTTACCGGGTATGTTTGTTCGCGCTCGTGTCGATGAAGGCGTGATGGAAAACGCTATTCTCGCGCCGCAACAAGGTGTTACGCGTGATGCTAAAGGTAATGCTACCGCGCTGGTGGTGAA
Organism: Escherichia sp. TW09308; assembly: GCF_000208565.1. Lineage (NCBI taxonomy): Bacteria > Pseudomonadati > Pseudomonadota > Gammaproteobacteria > Enterobacterales > Enterobacteriaceae > Escherichia > Escherichia sp. TW09308. The sequence continues at coordinate 1,992,470 of NZ_AEME01000001.1, forward strand.
TAAAGACAATAAAGTAGAGCAGCGCACGCTCGAAACGGGAGAAACCTACGGTGATAAATGGCTGGTGTTGGACGGCCTGCACAACGGTGACCGACTGATTGTCGAAGGTTCCGCCAAAGTAACTTCAGGGCAGACCGTCAAGGCCGTTGAGGTTCAGGCTAATGGAGGCAATGCCTGATGTTTTCGCGTTTTTTTGTTCGCAGACCCGTCTTTGCCTGGGTTATCGCCATTTTGATTATGTTGGCGGGGATTCTGGCCATTCGCACATTACCCGTCGCGCAATATCCTGATGTTGCGCCGCCGACCATCAGAATTTCAGCTACTTATACCGGTGCTTCTGCCGAAACGCTGGAAAACAGTGTAACTCAGGTTATCGAACAACAACTTACCGGGCTGGATAATTTGCTCTACTTCAGTTCCACCAGTAGTTCGGATGGCTCAGTCAGTATTAATGTGACGTTTGAACAAGGCACTGACCCTGATACCGCGCAGGTGCAGGTACAAAATAAAATACAGCAGGCGGAGTCACGTTTACCGAGCGAAGTACAGCAAACCGGTGTCACGGTGGAGAAATCACAAAGCAACTTTTTGCTGATTGCTGCCGTATATGACACTACCGACAAAGCGACCAGTTCCGATATTGCTGACTGGCTGGTGAGTAATCTTCAGGACCCGCTGGCGCGTGTTGAAGGCGTAGGGAGTCTGCAAGTTTTTGGGGCTGAATATGCGATGCGCATCTGGCTTGATCCAGCCAAACTGGCCTCATACTCGCTGATGCCATCCGATGTACAAAGTGCAATTGAAGCGCAAAACGTGCAAGTTACTGCCGGGAAAATCGGTGCTTTACCGTCATCGAACACGCAACAATTGACGGCAACAGTTCGTGCTCAGTCACGCCTGCAAACCGTTGAGCAATTTAAAAATATTATTGTTAAAAGCCAGTCAGACGGCGCGGTTGTTCGCATCAAGGATGTGGCTCGCGTTGAGATGGGTAGCGAAGATTATAACGCCATCAGTAAGTTGAACGGTCATCCGGCCGCAGGGGTAGCCGTGATGCTCTCACCGGGAGCGAATGCGTTAAACACGGCGACGCTGGTAAAGGATAAAATCGCAGAATTTCAGCGCAACATGCCACAGGGATACGACATCGCTTACCCAAAAGACAGCACTGAATTTATTAAAATCTCCGTAGAGGACGTAATTCAGACGCTGTTTGAAGCCATCGTACTGGTGGTTTGTGTGATGTATTTATTCCTGCAAAACCTGCGCGCTACGCTGATCCCGGCGTTAGCCGTGCCGGTCGTCTTGCTGGGGACGTTTGGCGTTCTTGCGTTGTTTGGCTATTCGATTAATACCCTGACGTTATTTGCAATGGTACTGGCGATCGGCCTGTTGGTGGACGATGCCATTGTGGTGGTGGAGAACGTCGAACGTATTATGCGTGACGAAGGACTGCCTGCGCGTGAAGCAACGGAAAAATCAATGGGCGAAATTTCTGGCGCTCTGGTTGCTATTGCTCTGGTACTGTCTGCCGTATTTCTGCCAATGGCGTTCTTTGGGGGATCTACGGGGGTAATTTATCGTCAGTTTTCGATAACCATTATTTCCGCCATGCTGCTTTCCGTGGTGGTCGCATTAACGCTGACTCCTGCGCTTTGTGGTTCTGTCCTCCATCATGTTCCACCGCATAAAAAAGGTTTTTTCGGCGCATTCAACCGCTTTTACCGTCGTACTGAAGAAAAGTACCAGCATGGCGTCCTTTATGTTTTGCGTCGTGCGGTGCGGGCTATGGGTGTCTATGTCGTGCTGGGCGGTGGAATGGCTCTGATGATGTGGAAACTGCCGGGCAGTTTCTTACCCACTGAAGACCAGGGCGAAATCATGGTGCAGTACACGCTGCCAGCCGGAGCGACTGCAGCTCGTACAGCAGAAGTAAACCGCCAGATTGTTGACTGGTTCCTGGTAAACGAAAAAGCAAACACTGATGTCATTTTTACCGTTGATGGTTTTAGTTTTAGTGGTAGCGGGCAGAACACCGGGATGGCGTTTGTCTCGTTGAAAAACTGGTCACAACGTAAGGGTGCCGAAAATACCGCCCAGGCCATTGCCTTACGGGCAACCAAAGAGTTAGGGGCAATTCGTGATGCTACGGTATTTGCCATGACTCCACCTGCGGTTGATGGTCTGGGGCATAGCAATGGCTTTACGTTTGAATTAATGGCAAGTGGTGCTACTGACCGTGAAACCTTACTTCAAATGCGTAACAAGTTGATTGAACAGGCTAATCAAAGCCCTGAGCTGATTTCTGTACGTGCCAATGACCTGCCGCAAATGCCGCAATTGCAGGTAGATATTGATAACAATAAAGCTGTATCGCTGGGTTTGAGTTTAAGTGATGTCACCGATACGCTGGCCAGCGCGTGGGGCGGTACTTATGTGAATGACTTTATTGACCGTGGCCGTGTGAAAAAAGTCTACATTCAGGGCGACAGTGAGTTTCGTTCTGCGCCGTCAGACTTAGGGAAATGGTTTGTGCGTGGTAGCGATAACGCCATGACGCCATTCTCTGCTTTTGCTACTACGCGCTGGATCTATGGCCCGGAAAAACTGGTGCGTTACAACGGCTCCGCGGCTTATGAAATTCAGGGGGAAAACGCGAGTGGTTTTAGTTCTGGCGACGCGATGGCAAAAATGGAAGCTCTGGCAAACAACCTTCCGGCAGGGACAACCTGGGCCTGGAGTGGCTTGTCATTGCAGGAGAAACTGGCCAGCGGTCAGGCACTGAGTCTGTATGCGGTCTCTATTCTGGTGGTTTTCCTCTGCCTTGCAGCACTATACGAAAGTTGGTCAGTTCCGTTCTCGGTCATTCTGGTGATCCCGCTGGGGCTGCTCGGTGCGGCGCTGGCGGCCTGGATGCGTGATTTAAACAACGACGTTTACTTCCAGGTGGCGCTATTAACCACTATCGGTTTGTCGTCGAAAAACGCCATTCTGATTGTGGAATTTGCCGAAGCGGCGGTTGCTGAGGGCTATTCCCTGAGTCGTGCGGCATTACGCGCGGCGCAGACCCGTTTACGTCCAATCATCATGACCTCGCTGGCGTTTATTGCGGGGGTTATGCCGCTGGCGATGGCGACCGGTGCAGGTGCGAACAGCCGCATCGCCATTGGTACGGGCATTATTGGCGGTACGCTGACCGCTACATTACTGGCCATCTTCTTCGTTCCTCTGTTTTTTGTGCTGGTTAAACGTTTGTTTGCCGGTAAACCGCGCCGTCAGGAGTAAGTTATGTTGCGTCGTTCTCTAATTTTTCTGGTGCTGTTGAGTGCGGGATGTGTCTCGCTCGATCCCCACTACAGCACGCCCGAATCCCCAATCCCGGCGAGCTTGCCGGGAGCACAGGGGCAGGGGAAGGCAATCAGCCATGACTGGCAACAGGTGATCCACGATCCCCGATTGCAGCAAGTGGTGACCATTGCACTGAACAGTAACCGCGATGTGCAAAAAGCGATTGCTGATATTGACTCAGCGCGGGCGCTCTATGGGCAAACTAATGCGTCGTTATTCCCGACGGTGAATGCAACCTTAAGTTCGACCCGCAGTCGTTCGCTGGCGAATGGCACGGGGACCACTGCTGAGGCTGACGGTACGGTGTCCAGTTTTACGTTAGATCTGTTTGGTCGTAATCAGAGTTTGTCACGGGCAGCGCGAGAAACCTGGCTTGCCAGTGAATTTACAGCCCAGAACACCCGTTTAACGCTGATTGCCGAAATCAGCACCGCCTGGCTGACCCTGGCGGCCGATAACAGCAACCTGGCTCTGGCAAAAGAAACGATGGCCAGCGCAGAGAACTCATTGAAAATTATCCAGCGCCAGCAGCAGGTTGGCACGGCGGCAGCGACAGATGTCAGCGAGGCGATGAGTATCTATCAGCAGGCGCGCGCCAGCGTTGCCAGCTACCAGACGCAAGTGATGCAGGATAAAAATGCCCTGAACTTACTGGCGGGTACAACACTTACGGAAAATCTGCTACCGGGAACACTGGAAAGCCTGCCGGAGCAGATGATAAGCCTGGTTCCTGCGGGAGTGTCATCTGACGTTTTGCTGCGTCGCCCGGATATCCAGGAAGCGGAACATAATCTGAAGAGCGCCAATGCTGATATTGGTGCCGCGCGGGCTAACTTTTTCCCGACGATTTCGCTGACTGCAAGTGCTGGCGTCGGCAGCGACGCATTATCGTCGCTGTTCAGCCACGGAATGCAGGTCTGGTCATTTGCGCCCTCGGTAACATTACCGCTGTTCACCGGCGGTAGTAATCTGGCGCAGCTTCGTTACGCAGAAGCACAAAAGCGCGGGCTTATTGCCACCTATGAGAAAACCGTTCAGAGCGCTTTCAAAGATGTTGCTGACGCGCTGGCTCGTAGAGCAACAGTTGAAGAACAACTGGATGCACAGCGTCAGTATGTTAAAGCTGAACAACAAACGGTCGATATTGGCCTGCGCCGCTATCAGGCCGGTGTCGGTGATTACCTGACCGTGTTGACGGCACAACGCACTTTGTGGAGCGCACAGCAGGCGTTACTGGCATTGCAACTGACTGATTTCACTAACCGGGTAACACTCTGGCAGTCGCTGGGCGGCGGCATGTCATCACTTAAGTAAGGAATAGTATGGCTAGAGTCTCTCTTTTATGGGCATTGATTCTTGGTCTTTTAGCCGGTATCGGCCCGATGTGTACTGACCTTTATTTGCCCGCATTACCTGAGATGTCGGAGCAACTGGCGACAACCACGACCATAACGCAATTGACGTTGACCGCGTCACTAATCGGTCTTGGCGTAGGGCAACTGTTATTTGGCCCTCTGAGCGACAAAATAGGGCGTAAACGCCCGTTAATCTTGTCGTTACTATTGTTTATTGTCTCCTCCATTTTGTGCGCGACAACTAACAATATTTACTGGCTGGTGGTCTGGCGTTTTATTCAGGGGATCGCGGGGGCAGGTGGTTCGGTGCTCTCTCGTTCTATTGCTCGTGACAAATATCAGGGGGTAACGCTGACCCAGTTCTTTGCACTGTTAATGACGGTGAATGGCCTGGCTCCGGTATTGTCGCCAGTGCTGGGAGGTTACATTGTCAGCACCTTTGACTGGCGCACTTTATTCTGGGTAATGGCTGAAATTAGCACCGTACTGTTGCTGGGCTGTCTGTTATTTATCCATGAGACATTGCCAGAAAATAAAAGGGGCTCATCATTACTATTAACCGGACGAAGTGTGGTGCAGAACCGCCGTTTCATGCGTTTTTGCCTGATTCAAAGTTTTATGCTGGCTGGCTTGTTTGCGTACATCGGTTCTTCGTCTTTCGTATTACAGAAAGAATTTGGCTTTAGCCCAATGCAATTCAGCCTGGTGTTTGGCCTTAACGGCATCGGGCTTATCATCGCTTCATGGGTCTTCTCACGACTGGCCCGACGACTTAACCCGATGAAATTGTTGAGAGGCGGCCTGGTAGCGGCGATTCTGTGTGCATTGCTCACTGTCTTATGTGCATGGTTGCAGTTACCCATTCCGGCACTGGTGGCATTATTTTTCACCATCGCATTTTGTAGCGGCATAGGCACTGTTGGTGGGGCTGAGGCAATGAGTGCTGTAGGGACGCAAGAATCAGGAACGGCATCTGCGCTGATGGGGATGAGTATGTTTGTCTTTGGCGGTATAGCTGCGCCGTTATCGGGAGTAGGTGGGGAAACTCTGTTAAAAATGAGTCTGGCGATTACGGTGTGTTACACGTTGGCATTGCTGGTTGCTCTCACCAGAATCGACAGTCAGAAGTAATGGATTAATGAATGCCTCATTCTGACGGGGATTTCCCCCTGTCAGAATGAGGCGCCGAAGATTAACGATCTTTGCGCCACGCATCTGCCGTCAACGCTTCGCCAAAGTGCCCGGAAATGAGCCGCTTGGTGAGTTCATGTAGCGGCGATGCCAGCACGTCAGCCGTACTGCCGCGCTCGACCACTTCGCCCTGATGCATGACCAGAACCTGGTCGCTGATATGCTTCATCATCCCGATGTGTTGGGTAACATAAATATAAGAAATGCCCTGTTTCTCTTGTAACTCCAGCATCAGGTTAATCAACTGCGAACGCATCGACATATCCAGCGAGGCGAGAGCTTCATCCGCGATAATGACTTTAGGGCGCAATATTAGTGCGCGAGCCAGACCCAGACGCTGTTTTTGCCCTGGTGCCAACATATGCGGATAGTAACTGACGTGATCCGGCAGCAGTCCGACCATACGCATCGTTTCAATAATCTGTTTGCGCCGCTGCTCAGGCTCGAGGTCAGTGTTCAGGCGCAGCGGAAAATCCAGGATCTGCGAGATACGTTGACGTGGATTCAACGAGGTCGACGGGTCCTGAAAGATCATGCGAATCCGCTGGCTGCGGAAAGAGTAATCGCCAAAATGCAGCGGATGATCGTCAATCAATAACTCACCGCTGGTTGGCTCAATCATTCCCGCCAGCATTTTCGCCAGCGTCGATTTTCCGGAACCGTTCTCGCCAATAATCGCCAGCGTCTGGCGTTCACGCAGAGTAAAGCTCAAGGGTTTTACGGCTTCTACGGTCTGACGACGAAACCAGCCGGTTCGGTAGCGGAACGTTTTGCTTAAATTACGCACTTCGAGCAGGGTTTCTATCATCTCACTCTTTCTCCATGTTCAGCGGGAAATGACAGGCATAGAGATGATTTTTCGCCCCCGTCAAACGCGGCGTCACAATACATTCTCGTTGTGCATACGGGCAACGTGGTCCCAGACGACAGCCAATCGGTAATTGTTCCAGCAGAGGGATGGCACCGGGCAGCGTATTGAGGCGACTTTTATGCGGCATCGCGCTGCCGAAGTCCGGTATCGCGCGGATCAACGCCTGGGTATAAGGATGATGCGGCATCGTCACCAGCTCCTTACTTGGCGCGGATTCCACCGTTTGGCCACAGTAAAGCACGTTAATTTTATCCGCCCATTGGCTAAGCATTTGTAAGTCATGGCTGATAAGCAAAATGGTGGTGTTACTGTTCTGATTCAGACGCGTCAGCAGGCGAAAAATTTGCGCCTGGGTGGTTGGCTCCATCGAGTTTGTCGGTTCGTCAGCTATCAGCAGACGTGGTTGATTTGCCAGCGCGATGGCAATCATCACTTTCTGGCATTCACCTTCGGTTAACTCATACGGAAAGCTGCGCATCGCATCTTTGTGATCTTTAATCCCCACACGGTGCAGCAGCTCAATGGCACGGCGTTTGCGCCAGCCAAAACGCTGCCACCAACGCCCTTTGTAGGTCCAGGCCGGGATGTTTTGCATCAACTGACGACCCACACGTTCAGAAGGGTCGAGACACGATTGCGGTTCCTGAAAGATCATCGATACATTGTGCCCAACCAGCTTGCGCCGTTCGCGCGCGGAGAGACGCAACAGATCGATATCATCAAAACGCATACGGTCAGCGGTAACACGCCAGTTATCTTTATTAACGCCACAAATCGCTTTCGCAATCAAACTTTTGCCGGAGCCAGACTCGCCAACAAGGCCACGGATTTCACCTTCGGTTAAGGTCATACTCACGCGGTCAACGGCTTTAACCCACTCATCACCGGTTTTAAATTCAATGGTCAGGTTACGAATATCCAGTAACGGCATTATTCCACCCCCGCAATAATCGCACGACGTACACCATCGCCAAGGAGGTTAACCAACAACACGCTGATCATAATTGCCGCTCCCGGCAGCATCACGGTCCACGGGGCGACATAAATCAGCTCCAGTGCATCGCCAAGCATCGCTCCCCATTCAGGCGAGGGGAGTTGCGCGCCGAGATCGAGAAAGCCCAGCGCGGCGATATCAAGAATTGCCATCGACAGTGCGCGGGTGATCTCTGTGACCAGTCCGGCGGTAATGTTCGGCAACACGGCAAACCAGAGAATATTCAGCGTCGTTGCGCCATCCAGACGGGCAGCAATAACGTACTCTTTTTCCAGCTCATCATGCACCATGCTGTAGACCGAACGCACCATACGCGGCAGTAACGCCAGCCAGACGGCAAACATTGCGTGCGACAAACTCGGCCCGGCAAACGCGACGACGATAATCGCCAGCAGCAGGGACGGGATCGCCAGTAAAGTATCCAGAATATGGTTAAGCACCGCTGACCGTAAACCATGCGTAGCACCGGCAAAGGTGCCGAGCACAAGACCACAGATTGTCGCGGCAAGCGTCACCACAAATGCGCCGCCGACGGTAGGCGCAGCACCGCTCAGTAAACGGCTTAAAACATCGCGACCAAGGTCATCGGTGCCGAGGAAAAAAGAGACTTCTCCGTAGCGCGACCATGACGGCGGCAACAATTGATAACCGAGAAATTGCTGGTCGATGTCGTAAGGCGCAAACCAGCCGCCAAAAATACACAACACAGCCAGCCCCGCGCAGCCGTACAGGCCGACCATTGCAGCGGCATCACCATAGAATTTGCGCCAGGCGGTACGCAGCGTGCCGGGCGGGCGCTTCTCGCTGTATACGCTATCGTAAGGCATACCATTCCTTATGTTTCAGAGGGTTAGCCATGGCACCCAAAATATCAGAAATCACGTTAACAATAATGACCAGTGAACCGCAGACCATCACTCCGGCGGAAATGGCTGCGTAATCCTGCTGGCGGATGGCGTTAATTAACCAGCGGCCAAGTCCAGGCCAGCTAAAGACCATTTCGGTGATCATCGCCAGTGTCAGCATGGTGGAGAACTGTAATCCCAGGCGAGGGATGACAGGAGGTAACGCGTTATGTAACACGTGGCGACGCAAAATAGTAAAGCGCGACAAACCGCGGGTTGCCGCTGCTTTCACATAGTTCTGGTCATACACTTCGATGGTGCTGATACGCATCAGACGGATCACTTCGGTAGTCGGTGCAACCGACAGGGTGATGACTGGCAATACCATATGACGCATTGCGCTCATGATCATTTCATCCCGCCACGGTGAGTCCGAAAGCCAGGCATCAATCAACGCAAAACCGGTAATCGGTTTCACTTCGTAGAGCAGATCGAAACGCCCTGAAACGGGCAGCCAGCCTAATGTAAGCGAACAAAACAGCGTCAACAGAAGCGCCAGCCAGAAAACAGGGATTGAAAAGCCCAATAACGCGATGGCGTTGATCAAATTATCCTGCCACTTATGGCGTGTAATTCCGGCAATCATCCCCACGGGGATCCCAACAATCAGCGCAAAACCGAAGGCGAGAATGCACAGCTCCATCGTCGCCGGGAAGACCTCTTTTAACTGCTCGGCAATCGGCTGACCGTTAATGCTGGAAACGCCAAAATCCCAGTGGATCAGGCCGTTAAACCAGAACACCCATGCATTCCACAGCGACGCGCCTTGTAACGGCGCATGTGGCGTGAAATAGCTCAAACTGAAGCCAACAAAGGTCAGCAGGAACAAGGTCACGATCAATAACAAAATGCGGCGTAAGGTGAAGATAATCATGGTTTTTTCACCTCATTTTGCTTTTCGCGGTACACCCCTGCGAAGGAGGCGTTACCAAACGGGCTAAGAACCAGCCCTTTGATATCGTAACGGTAGGCCTGCAAGCGCAGTGACGAGGCCAGCGGCAGAATGGGCAACTCCTGCGCCAGAATACTTTGCGCTTCGTCATAGGCTTCAATACGCGCAGCCAGTTGCTGCGAGGAGAGCGCCTTACGCAATACGCTGTCAAATTTCGGATCGCACCAGTGGGCAAGGTTGGTCTGGGAGTGAATGGCCGCACAGCTCAGTAACGGACGGAAGAAACTGTCCGGATCATTACTGTCCGTCGCCCAACCGGATAACGTCAGATCATGGCTCATATCCATCAATCGCGCCTCCTGAAAACGACCTTCTACCGGTACAATCACCACTTTCACGCCGACCTGCGCCATATCCGCCTGAATGAGTTCGGCGGTCTTCAGCGGGCTGGGGTTCCACGCCTGTGAGCGCGTCGGCACCCACAGTTTCAGCGTTAAGTTTTCCAGCCCCAACGCCTTCAACTGTTCGCGTGATTTCGCTGGATTGTATTCGGTAATTTTAGCCTCGTTGTCATAAGCCCACGAGGCGCGCGGTAAAATTGAGGCCGCAGTTTCAGCCGTACCGTAATAGATAGATTGCATCAGGCGCTGGTTATTGATCGACAACGCCAGCGCGTGGCGGACTGCTGGATTATTTAGCGGCGGTTTGGCGGTGTTAAACGCCAGATAGGCAACGTTCATCCCCGGACGCAGCGTTAAACGCAAACGCGGGTCATCGCGCAAAATAGATAGCTGACTGGCAGCGGGCCAGGCCAGAACGTCACATTCACCGGTCAAGAGTTTCGACAGCCGTCCGGTGCCGCCAGAGCCTAAATCCACCACCACCTGCGGCATCAACGGCTTGCCTCGCCAGAATTCATCATGACGTTGTAAGCGAATATATTGCCCCGTGCGATTTTCCGACAGTTTATACGGTCCGGTGCCGACGGGCTGGCGGTCGAGTTGCTCCTGGCGATCTTCTTGCTCTAACTTCTGGGCGTATTCGGCAGACATTACCGACGCATAGTGGGTTGCCAGGTGCCATAAAAAGGAGGCGTCAGGCTGGGACAGACGGAACTCAACGGTGTGATTATCCAGCTTGCGGACGCTTTTAACGTTGTCGGCAAATTGCAGACTGTCGAAATAGGGGAAGTTGCTACCGTTGACGTTATGCCACGGGTTGCTGCGGTCAAAAATTCGCTGGAAGGTAAACACCACATCATCGGCATTCATTTTGCGCGTGGGAGTAAACCAGGCCGTTTTTTGAAACGGGACATCGCGGCGCAGGTGGAAGCGATAGGTCGCGCCGTTGTCGAGCACTTCCCAGCTTTCGGCAAGTTCCGGCATCAGACGATAGGTATAAGGATCGACATCCAGCAGTCGATCATAAAACTGGGCGGCAAGGGTATCGACAATTAACCCACTGCTCGCTTTGGATGGGTTAAAGGTGTTGACTTGTCCGCTGACGCAATAGACAAAACCGCTGTCGCGGATATCAGCGTGCGGGGCGGGTTCAGGCGCGGCTATTGCCTGACCACTCACAAGTCCAGCAATCACCAAAAGAGACGATAATACCTGGCGCATAATATTAAGGGATTTTATGTAAAGAGGCTATCTTACTAATATTTAATGACATTTGCCATTACCGTTTGTGTTCAGGGGTCGTAATGAGGGCCGTGTGGTTGGTCGTTGAACAGGTGGCGTCGCCATCTGTTCAACATTCGTACCCGTGATTTCTTTATAACTATAACTCACAGAACAACTTAGCGAGGTGCAGACAGGCGCGATCGTGAGACTGACTGCAGATTGCTGACAAGGTGTGTCTCATTTTTAGCCGGATGCGGTACGGCCTACAATCCTGGCCGGGCGTCCACTATTAAATGATTACTCATTACCCCATTGATTCAAGAACTCTGCGATCTCATCAATGTGCGCGGGATTAATCCCTGCTTCAGCGGCCATTTCATGCTGGGCTTCTTCGCTGATCTCTTCATTGTTCATCAAACGGGTGAGCAGTAACTGGAAGTAGTGGGCCAGCGCCGTGCGCTCAGATTCTGCGACAGATTTTGCGCATTCGCTCGCGTATTCATCGGCAATATCGAAATATTTCAGTGGGATATCGTGGTTCATGGTTTACCCTGGGGTTAATGCGTTAAGCATAGGGGCGGATGATAGCACTCGTGATCCGGGTCATACATCTTTTTATAGATAACGGCGCTGCGCACCGCCAGTGCGCCAGGCTGCGTCTGGCGAAACCCGTATCATGCACTAGCTGACAGTATATTGAATTTAAACGGTTTTGTTGGTCGAACAGGACGTTTACGCCGCATCCGGCAAGTGACATTGCCTAACCCCGCTAAATCTGGTGCTTTTTCAACAATGCGCGGAACTGATGATAGGTTAATCCCAGTAATTCAGCCGCGCGTTTCTGGTTATATTTCCCCTGTTGCAAACTGAGCTGAAGTAACTCTTTTTCCTGCAGCATCTGAAATTCGCGCAAATCCACTGGCAACGCCGGAAGTGATGTCGTTTCTGAAACGGCGATAGCTTCTTCCGGTGGACGCTGTTTAAAGGGATCAATAATGATGTCATCAAGCGGATAATCGCTGGTGCCGTGGCGATACACCGAACGTTCCACCACGTTTTTCAATTCACGAATATTTCCCGGCCAGCGATAATTTAGCAGCGTTTCTCTGGCGCGTTCCGTAAAACCCGGGAATAGAGGCAGTTTGATTTCCCGACACATTTGGATGGCAAAGTGTTCCGCCATCAGCATAATATCGCCTTCACGCTCACGCAGCGGCGGCAGTTGCACCACGTCGAAAGCCAGACGGTCGAGCAGGTCGGCGCGAAAAGTGCCTTCATTGACCATCGCCGGAAGGTCGGCGTTCGTGGCACATACCAGCCGCACATTGACCTGTAATGGCTGACTACCGCCGACGCGTTCCAGTTCACCATACTCGATCACGCGCAACAATTTTTCCTGCACCATCATCGGTGCCGTAGCGAGTTCATCAAGAAACAACGTGCCGCCGTCTGCGCGTTCAAATCGTCCCGGATGACGTTTTTGCGCGCCGGTAAACGCGCCAGCTTCATGGCCAAACAGTTCGGAATCCAGCAGATTTTCATTTAACGCCGCGCAGTTAAGAGAAATAAACGGCCCTTGCCAACGCGAAGAAAGGTAGTGCAGGCGGCTGGCGATCAACTCTTTACCGGTGCCGCGCTCGCCAATAATCAACACTGGTTTGTCCAGCGGCGCGAGATGCGAAACCTGTTCCAGCACTTCGAGAAAGCTGTTCGCTTCACCGAGTAAGTTATCTTTGTATTCAGCCATGATGAAATTCGCCACTTGTTAGTGTAATTCGCTAATTCATCCTGGCATGTTGCTGTTGAATCTTCAATCAGATCTTTATAAATCAAAAAGATAAAAATTGGCACGCAAATTGTATTAACAGTTCAGCAGGACAATCCTGAACAAAGAAATCAAGAGGACAACATTATGGGTATTTTTTCTCGCTTTGCCGACATCGTGAATGCCAACATCAACGCCCTTTTAGAGAAGGCGGAAGACCCGCAGAAACTGGTGCGTCTGATGATCCAGGAGATGGAAGACACTTTGGTTGAAGTGCGTTCTACTTCGGCGCGTGCGCTGGCGGAAAAGAAACAACTGACTCGCCGGATTGAACAAGCGTCGGCTCGTGAAGTTGAGTGGCAGGAAAAAGCCGAACTGGCACTGCTGAAAGAGAGAGAAGATCTGGCGCGTGCAGCGTTAATTGAAAAACAGAAACTGACCGATCTGATTAAGTCCCTGGAACATGAAGTGACGTTGGTGGACGATACGCTGGCGCGCATGAAGAAAGAGATAGGCGAACTGGAAAACAAGTTGAGCGAAACCCGCGCTCGCCAGCAGGCATTAATGCTGCGTCATCAGGCGGCGAATTCGTCGCGCGATGTGCGCCGTCAGTTGGATAGCGGAAAACTTGATGAAGCGATGGCGCGTTTCGAATCTTTCGAACGTCGTATCGACCAGATGGAAGCAGAAGCAGAAAGCCACAGCTTTGGTAAACAACGATCGCTGGATGAGCAATTTGCTGAACTGAAAGCCGATGACGCAATCAGCGAGCAACTGGCGCAATTAAAAGCCAAAATGAAGCAAGATAATCAATAATAACACCCCAGGCGGCGTCTGAACGCGCCGCCGCTCATCGTCTAAGGAGTACTTATGAGCGCGCTATTTCTGGCTATTCCGTTAACCATTTTTGTGCTGTTTGTTTTGCCTATCTGGTTATGGCTGCATTACAGCAACCGCTCCAGCCGTGGTGAATTGTCGCAAAGTGAACAGCAGCGATTAGCGCAACTGGCAGATGAGGCAAAACGGATGCGTGAGCGTATTCAGGCGCTGGAGTCCATTCTTGATGCTGAACATCCGAACTGGAGGGATCGCTAATGGCGGGTATTAATCTCAATAAAAAATTATGGCGCATCCCACAACAGGGCATGGTGCGTGGTGTCTGCGCAGGGATTGCCAATTATTTTGATGTGCCCGTAAAACTGGTGCGTATTCTCGTGGTGCTGTCGATATTCTTCGGCCTGGCGCTGTTTACCCTGGTCGCTTACGTCATCTTGTCATTTGCCCTTGACCCGATGCCGGACAACATGGCGTATGGTGAACAACAACCTTCCAGCAGCGAATTGCTGGATGAAGTCGACCGTGAACTGGCGGCCAGTGAAACGCGTTTACGCGAGATGGAACGTTATGTCACTTCCGACACTTTCTCGCTACGTAGTCGTTTCCGTCAACTGTGAGGAAAGTTATGAATATTCGTTGGCAACAGGCCGGGCAAAAGGTGAAGCCTGGTTTCAAATTAGCAGGCAAGCTGGTACTTCTTACCGCACTGCGCTATGGCCCGGCGGGCGTTGCTGGTTGGGCGATAAAATCTGTTGCTCGTCGGCCGCTGAAAATGTTGCTGGCTGTGGCGCTGGAACCGCTGTTAAGTCGGGCCGCTAATAAACTGGCACAGCGCTATAAAAGGTGAGGGGAGTTTCGCAAAAATTGTTAAATCTCAGGCGTATAATGGATAGCAATTTTCATCCATAGAAGGACGCTTACATGTTTAAAAAAGGGTTACTAGCGCTGACGCTGGCGTTTTCACTGCCTGTTTTTGCCGCTGAACACTGGATCGATGTTCGTATTCCAGAACAGTATCAGCAAGAGCACGTTCAGGGAGCCATCAATATTCCCCTGAAGGAAGTGAAAGAGCGTATTGCCACCGCCGTTCCGGATAAAAACGACACCGTTAAAGTGTATTGCAACGCAGGGCGTCAGTCCGGACAGGCAAAAGAAATCCTCAGCGAAATGGGGTACACCCACGTTGAAAACGCCGGTGGTCTTAAAGATATTGAGATGCCGAAGGTCAAAGGTTAAAAGAATTCACCATGAGCGGCGCTTATGCGCCGTTTTTTTCTGTCACACCTTATTTACATCCCCATAGATTATTTGCGTCAGCTCACAAATACGCTTTTTCCCTGGTAAAAAATGATTTCCTGCGTGACTAAAACCCTTGTGCTCAATTGACAGTTTATTTTCTGCGGAGTAGTCTCTCGCTTCATGGGACCGCTACCACGGAAAGGCAACATGAAACAGAAAATTACGGATTACCTGGACGAAATCTACGGTGGAACATTTACCGCAACTCATTTACAGAAACTTGTAACGCGTCTTGAGAGTGCGAAACGATTAATTACACAGCGACGTAAAAAACACTGGGATGAAAGTGATGTCGTGTTAATTACCTATGCCGATCAATTTCACAGTAATGATTTAAAACCACTACCCATATTTAATCAGTTCTACCATCAATGGCTGCAAAGCATTTTTTCACATGTTCATTTATTACCTTTTTACCCATGGTCATCTGATGATGGATTTTCGGTAATTAATTATCATCAGGTCGCCAGTGAAGCGGGGGAGTGGCAGGATATTCAGCAGCTCGGTGAATGCAGTCATTTAATGTTTGATTTTGTCTGCAACCATATGTCGGCAAAAAGTGAATGGTTTAAAAACTATTTGCAACAGCTTCCGGGTTTTGAAGATTTCTTTATTGCGGTTGATCCGAAAACCGATCTCAGTGCCGTCACCCGTCCGCGTGCGTTACCGCTATTAACGCCGTTTCAAATGGATGATAATTCCACGCGCCTTTATGGACCACCTTTAGCGACGATCAAATTGACCTCAATTACCGTAGCCCTGACGTGTTGCTGGCGATGGTGGATGTTTTGCTTTGTTACCTGGAAAAGGGCGCAGAGTATGTCCGCTTGGATGCCGTTGGCTTTATGTGGAAAGAGCCTGGAACAAGCTGCATCCATCTGGAAAAAACACATCTGATTATCAAACTGTTACGAACGATTATTGATGAAGTCGCGCCAGGTACGGTGATTATTACTGAGACGAATGTTCCGCATAAAGATAACATTGCTTACTTTGGCGAAGGCGATGACGAAGCGCATATGGTGTACCAGTTCTCGCTGCCGCCGCTGGTGTTACATGCGGTGCAAAAACAGAACGTCGAGGCGCTGTGCCAGTGGGCGCAAAGTCTGAGCTTGCCCTCCGGTAAAACGACCTGGTTTAACTTCCTCGCCTCTCACGATGGCATCGGGCTGAACCCACTGCGGGGCTTGTTACCAGAAAGCGAAATATTAGCGCTGGTCGAGGCATTACAGCAGGAAGGTGCATTAGTAAACTGGAAAAATAATCCCGACGGTACGCGCAGTCCCTATGAAATAAATGTCACCTATATGGATGCGTTAAGCCGCCGCGAGAGTAGCGATGAAGAACGTTGCGCCAGGTTTATCCTTGCCCATGCGATTTTGTTAAGTTTCCCCGGTGTGCCAGCGATATATATTCAAAGTATTCTGGGCTCGCGTAATGATTACGCAGGTGTCGAAAAACTCGGATATAATCGCGCGATTAATCGTAAAAAATATCACAGTGAAGAGATAACACGAGAACTGAACGATGAAGATACATTAAGGCATGCGGTATATCATGAGTTGTCGCGTTTAATTACACTTCGTCGCAGCCATAACGAGTTTCATCCGGATAATAATTTTACCATCGATACGGTTAATTCATCCGTAATGCGTATTCAAAGAAGTAACGCAGAGGGTAATTGTCTGACTGGATTGTTTAATGTCAGTAAAAATATTCAGCATGTAAATATTACTGATCTGCATGGTCGGGATCTGATTAGTGAAGTTGATATATTGGGTAATGAAATAACGCTGCGCCCCTGGCAGGTTATGTGGATTAAATAAAAAAGGAACATCTCATGATTAAATCAAAAATCGTGCTGTTATCAGCACTGGTTTCCTGCGCCCTGATTTCAGGCTGTAAAGAAGAAAATAAAACCCATGTATCCATCGAATTTATGCATTCTTCGGTGGAGCAGGAGCGTCAGGCAGTTATTAGTAAATTGATTGCCCGTTTTGAAAAAGAAAACCCAGGTATCACCGTTAAACAAGTGCCCGTGGAAGAGGACGCTTATAACACCAAAGTCATCACCCTTTCACGTAGCGGCTCGCTGCCGGAAGTGATCGAAACCAGCCATGACTACGCCAAAGTTATGGACAAAGAGCAGCTTATCGATCGCAAAGCGGTTGCCACGGTCATCAGCAACGTTGGTGAAGGCGCGTTTTACGATGGCGTACTGCGTATTGTGCGCACCGAAGATGGTAGCGCATGGACCGGTGTTCCCGTCAGCGCCTGGATTGGCGGCATCTGGTATCGCAAAGATGTGCTGGCAAAAGCGGGGCTGGAGGATCCGAAAAACTGGCAGCAACTGCTGGATGTCGCGCAAAAACTCAACGATCCAGCGAATAAAAAATACGGTATTGCGCTGCCTACGGCAGAAAGTGTGCTGACGGAACAATCTTTCTCCCAGTTTGCCTTATCCAACCAGGCCAACGTCTTTAACGCTGAAGGCAAAATCACCCTTGATACCCCAGAGATGATGCAGGCGCTGACCTATTACCGCGACCTTGCCGCCAACACGATGCCGGGTTCTAACGACATCATGGAAGTGAAAGACGCCTTTATGAACGGCACCGCGCCGATGGCGATTTACTCCACCTATATCCTTCCGGCTGTGATTAAAGAAGGCGACCCGAAAAACGTCGGTTTCGTGGTGCCAACCGAGAAAAACTCTGCGGTCTACGGCATGTTGACCTCGCTGACCATTACCGCCGGGCAAAAGACCGAAGAGACGGAAGCGGCGGAAAAATTTGTCACCTTTATGGAGCAGGCCGACAACATTGCCGACTGGGTGATGATGTCACCAGGCGCGGCGCTACCGGTGAACAAAGCGGTTGTCACTACCGCCACCTGGAAAGACAACGACGTGATCAAGGCGCTGGGAGAACTGCCGAATCAGCTAATCGGTGAACTGCCAAATATTCAGGTCTTTGGCGCAGTAGGGGATAAAAACTTTACCCGCATGGGTGATGTGACGGGGTCTGGCGTGGTGAGTTCAATGGTGCATAACGTCACCGTGGGTAAAGCCGATCTCCCTGGCACGCTGCAAACGAGCCAGAAAAAGCTGGATGAACTGATCGAACAGCACTAAACCCAGGACAGGAATCCGCAATGAACAGGCTTTTTTCAGGTCGTTCCGATATGCCCTTTGCGCTGTTGCTTCTCGCGCCCAGCTTATTACTGCTGGGGGGGCTGGTGGCGTGGCCGATGGTGTCGAATATCGAAATCAGTTTTTTACGTCTGCCGCTTAATCCCAACATCGAGTCAACGTTTGTTGGGGTGAGCAACTATGTGCGTATCCTCTCCGATCCCGGCTTCTGGCACTCGCTGTGGATGACGGTCTGGTATACCGCGCTGGTGGTGGCGGGCAGCACCGTGCTCGGGCTGGCCGTGGCGATGTTTTTCAACCGCGAGTTCCGCCTGCGCAAAACCGCGCGTTCGCTGGTGATCCTCTCCTACGTAACGCCGTCTATTTCGCTGGTGTTCGCCTGGAAATACATGTTCAACAACGGCTACGGCATTGTGAACTACCTCGGTGTCGATCTTCTGCATCTCTATGAGCAGGCACCGCTGTGGTTCGATAATCCGGGCAGTAGCTTTGTGCTGGTGGTGCTGTTCGCCATTTGGCGCTACTTCCCGTATGCCTTTATCTCGTTTCTGGCGATTTTGCAGACCATCGACAAATCGCTGTACGAAGCGGCAGAGATGGATGGCGCTAATGCCTGGCAGCGGTTTCGCATCGTCACGCTGCCCGCGATTATGCCGGTCCTGGCGACGGTGGTGACCCTGCGCACCATCTGGATGTTCTACATGTTCGCGGATGTTTATCTGCTGACGACCAAGGTCGATATTCTTGGTGTCTATCTCTACAAAACTGCTTTTGCCTTTAATGATTTAGGGAAAGCGGCGGCGATCTCGGTGGTGCTCTTCATCATTATTTTCGCTGTCATTCTGCTGACCAGGAAACGGGTGAACCTCAATGGCAACAAATAAACGCACACTCAGTCGTATCGGATTTTACTGCGGGCTGGCGCTGTTTCTCATCATCACGCTGTTTCCGTTTTTTGTGATGCTGATGACCTCGTTCAAAAGCGCGAAAGAGGCGATATCGCTGCATCCTACGCTGCTGCCGCAACAGTGGACGCTGGAGCATTACGTCGACATTTTTAACCCGATGATTTTCCCGTTTGTCGACTACTTCCGTAACAGCATGGTGGTGTCGGTGGTTTCCTCCGTGGTGGCGGTATTTCTCGGCATTCTCGGAGCTTACGCGCTTTCCCGCCTGCGCTTTAAAGGCCGGATGACCATCAACGCCAGCTTTTACACGGTGTATATGTTCTCTGGCATTTTGCTGGTGGTGCCGCTGTTCAAAATCATCACCGCGCTTGGTATTTACGACACCGAGATGGCGCTGATCATTACCATGGTGACGCAAACCCTGCCCACCGCCGTGTTTATGCTGAAAAGCTACTTCGACACCATCCCTGATGAGATCGAAGAAGCGGCGATGATGGATGGCCTCAACCGTCTGCAAATCATCTTCCGTATCACCGTGCCCCTGGCGATGTCCGGGCTGATATCGGTGTTCGTCTACTGCTTTATGGTGGCGTGGAACGACTATCTGTTTGCGTCGATTTTCCTCTCCAGCGCCAGCAATTTCACCTTACCAGTGGGCCTGAACGCGCTGTTCAGTACGCCTGATTACATCTGGGGACGGATGATGGCGGCCTCGCTGGTGACCGCATTGCCGGTGGTGATTATGTATGCGCTTTCGGAACGTTTTATTAAGAGTGGTTTGACCGCCGGTGGCGTGAAGGGCTAAAGCGGCCAGTTTCTTTACAAGGAGTTTTACATGAAAAAGTTAGTAGCCACAGCACCGCGCGTTGCTGCGCTGGTTGAGTATGAAGATCGGGCGATTTTAGCCAATGAAGTGAAGATCCGCATGCGTTTCGGCGCACCGAAACACGGAACGGAAGTGGTCGACTTCCGCGCCGCCAGCCCGTTTATCGATGAAGACTTTAACGGCGAATGGCAGATGTTCACCCCGCGTCCGGCAGATGCGCCGCGCGGCATTGAGTTTGGCAAATTCCAGCTTGGCAACATGGTGGTTGGCGACATTATCGAGTGCGGAAGCGACGTTACCGACTACGCGGTGGGCGACAGCGTATGTGGCTACGGCCCGCTCTCCGAGACGGTCATCATTAACGCAGTGAATAACTACAAGCTGCGCAAAATGCCGCAAGGCAGCTCCTGGAAAAACGCCGTCTGTTACGACCCGGCGCAGTTTGCCATGAGCGGCGTGCGCGATGCCAACGTACGCGTAGGGGATTTTGTCGTGGTGGTAGGGCTTGGCGCGATCGGTCAAATTGCCATCCAACTGGCGAAACGCGCTGGCGCATCGGTGGTAATTGGCGTCGATCCTATTGCCCATCGCTGTGAAATTGCCCGTCGCCACGGTGCTGATTTCTGCCTTAACCCCATTGGCACTGACGTAGGCAAAGAGATCAAAACGCTGACCGGCAAGCAGGGTGCTGATGTGATTATCGAAACCAGCGGTTACGCCGACGCGCTGCAATCGGCGTTGCGCGGTCTGGCCTACGGCGGCACCATCTCTTATGTCGCGTTTGCCAAACCATTTGCTGAAGGTTTTAACCTCGGACGCGAAGCGCATTTCAATAACGCCAAAATTGTTTTCTCCCGCGCGTGCAGCGAACCGAACCCGGATTATCCGCGCTGGAGCCGTAAGCGTATTGAAGAAACCTGCTGGGAACTGCTGATGAACGGTTATCTCAATTGCGAAGATTTAATCGACCCGGTAGTGACCTTTGCCAACAGCCCGGAAAGCTACATGCAGTATGTCGATCAGCATCCGGAACAGAGCATCAAAATGGGCGTTACGTTTTAATTCAAAGGAATGAAAAAATGAAAATAGGCACACAGAATCAGGCATTCTTTCCGGAAAATATCCGCGAGAAATTTCGTTATATCAAAGAGATGGGCTTCGATGGTTTTGAGATTGACGGCAAACTGCTGGTCAACAACATCGAAGAAGTCAAAGCGGCGATCAAAGAAACCGGTTTACCAGTGACCACCGCCTGCGGCGGCTATGACGGCTGGATTGGTGACTTTATCGAAGAGCGTCGTCTTAATGGCTTAAAGCAGATCGAACGCATTCTCGAAGCGCTGGCAGAAGTGGGGGGTAAAGGTATCGTCGTTCCGGCAGCGTGGGGCATGTTTACCTTCCGCTTACCGCCGATGACCTCGCCGCGTAGCCTGGACGGCGACCGCAAAATGGTGAGTGATTCCCTGCGCGTACTGGAACAGGTCGCCGCGCGTACCGGAACCGTGGTGTATCTCGAACCGTTAAACCGCTATCAGGATCATATGATCAACACCCTCGCCGATGCTCGTCGTTACATCGTCGAAAACAATCTTAAACATGTGCAGATTATCGGCGATTTCTATCACATGAACATCGAAGAAGATAACCTGGCGCAGGCGCTGCACGACAACCGTGACTTGCTCGGTCATGTGCATATTGCGGATAACCATCGCTACCAACCGGGCAGTGGCACCCTCGATTTCCACGCGCTGTTTGAACAACTGCGCGCCGATAACTATCAGGGTTATGTGGTGTATGAAGGGCGTATCCGGGCAGAAGATCCTGCCCAGGCGTACCGTGATTCGTTGACCTGGTTGCGTACCTGCTAAGAGGTCTTTGTGAAAAGTGCAATGACAAGCTCTCCACTGCGGGTCGCGATAATAGGCGCAGGCCAGGTGGCGGATAAGGTTCATGCTTCGTACTACTGCACCCGCAACGATCTGGAACTGGTGGCTGTCTGTGACAGCCGCCTTTCCCAGGCGCAGGCGCTGGCAGAAAAATACGGGAATGCATCCGTGTGGGACGATCCGCAGGCCATGCTGCTGGCGGTGAAACCTGATGTGGTTAGCGTCTGCTCACCTAACCGTTTTCATTACGAACATACCCTGATGGCGCTGGAAGCGGGCTGCCATGTGATGTGCGAAAAACCGCCCGCCATGACGCCAGAACAGGCGCGGGAAATGTGCGATACCGCGCGCAAACTGGGCAAGGTGCTGGCCTACGACTTTCACCATCGTTTTGCGCTCGATACGCAACATCTGCGTGAACAGGTGACCAACGGCGTTTTGGGAGAGATTTACGTTACCACCGCCCGCGCCCTGCGTCGCTGCGGCGTTCCCGGCTGGGGTGTCTTTACCAATAAAGAACTGCAGGGTGGTGGCCCGCTGATCGACATCGGCATTCATATGCTGGATGCTGCGATGTATGTGCTGGGCTTTCCGGCGGTGAAAAGCGTGAATGCGCATAGTTTTCAAAAGATCGGCACGCAAAAGAGCTGTGGTCAATTTGGCGAGTGGGATCCGGCAACTTACAGCGTCGAAGATTCGCTGTTTGGCACCATTGAATTTCATAACGGCGGCATTCTGTGGCTGGAAACGTCATTTGCACTCAACATCCGCGAACAGTCGATTATGAACGTCAGTTTTTGTGGTGATAAAGCCGGTGCGACGCTGTTTCCAGCACATATCTACACCGATAACAACGGTGAATTAATGACGCTGATGCAACGGGAAATGGCAGACGACAACCGCCATTTGCGCAGCATGGAAGCTTTTATCAATCACGTACAGGGCAAGCCCGTGATGATAGCCGACGCCGAGCAGGGGTACATCATCCAGCAACTGGTGGCGGCGTTGTATCAATCCGCAGAAACAGGGACACGTGTGGAATTATGACCAGGCCAGTAACGTTATCAGAACCCCATTTCAGCCAGCATACCCTGAACAAGTATGCATCGCTGATGGCGCAGGGGAACGGCTATCTTGGGCTTCGCGCCAGCCATGAAGAAGATTACACGCGCCAGACGCGCGGCATGTATCTGGCGGGGCTGTATCATCGGGCGGGTAAAGGTGAAATCAACGAACTGGTGAACCTGCCTGATATCTTGGGGATGGAGATTGCCATAAATGGTGAGGTTTTCTCGTTATCCCGCGAAGCCTGGCAGCGTGAACTTGACTTTTCCAGTGGAGAATTACGCCGTAGCGTTGTCTGGCGTACCAGCAACGGCACAGGTTACACCATCGCCAGCCGTCGCTTTGTTTCGGCAGACCAACTGCCGCTCATTGCGCTGGAAATCACTATTACGCCACTGGACGCCGACGCGTCAGTGCTGATTTCAACAGGCATTGACGCCACGCAAACCAACCACGGTCGCCAGCATCTCGACGAAACCCAGGTGCGGGTGTTTGGTCAGCATTTGATGCAGGGGATCTACACCACCCAGGATGGGCGCAGTGATGTGGCCATCAGTTGTTGCTGCCAGGTGAGCGGTGATGTGCAGCAATGCTATACCGCCAAAGAGCGCCGTTTACTGCAACATACCAGTGCGCAGCTTCATGCAGGCGAGACAGTGACGTTGCAAAAACTGGTGTGGATCGACTGGCGGGATGACAGGCAAGCTGCTTTAGACGAGTGGGGCAGCGCGTCGCTTCGCCAGCTTGAAATGTGCGCGCAGCAGAGTTACGACCAACTTCTTGCAGCATCAACAGAAAACTGGCGTCAATGGTGGCAGAAACGTCGTATCACGGTAAATGGCGGCGATGCGCACGATCAGCAAGCGTTAGATTATGCGCTTTATCATCTGCGCATCATGACGCCTGCTCACGACGAGCGCAGCAGCATTGCGGCAAAAGGCTTAACCGGCGAAGGCTACAAAGGCCACGTTTTCTGGGATACAGAAGTATTTTTACTGCCGTTCCATCTGTTTAGCGATCCGACGGTTGCCCGAAGTTTACTGCGTTATCGCTGGCACAACTTGCCAGGCGCGCAGGAGAAAGCGCGACGCAACGGCTGGCAGGGCGCGCTATTTCCGTGGGAAAGCGCGCGCAGCGGCGAAGAAGAGACGCCGGAATTTGCCGCCATTAACATTCGCACCGGGCTGCGGCAAAAAGTGGCCTCGGCGCAGGCGGAACATCATCTGGTGGCCGATATCGCCTGGGCGGTTATTCAATACTGGCAGACCACGGGGGATGAAAGTTTCATCGCTCATGAAGGCATGGCGCTACTTCTGGAAACTGCAAAGTTCTGGATTAGCCGCGCGGTGAGGGTTAACGACCGTCTGGAAATTCATGATGTTATTGGGCCAGACGAATATACCGAACATGTCAATAATAACGCCTTCACCAGCTATATGGCGTATTACAACGTCCAGCAGGCGCTGAGTATTGCCCGCCAGTTTGGCTGTAGCGACGACGCGTTTATTCATCATGCCGAAATGTTCTTTAAAGAACTGCGGCTGCCAGAAATTCAGCCCGACGGCGTTTTGCCGCAGGATGATTCGTTTATGGCTAAGCCGGCGATTAATCTGGCGAAATACAAAGCGGCGGCGGGGAAGCAAACCATACTGCTGGATTATTCACGCGCAGAAGTGAACGAGATGCAGATCCTCAAACAAGCTGATGTGGTGATGCTCAATTACATGCTGCCGGAGCAGTTCTCAGCGGCATCGTGTCTTGCCAATCTGCAATTTTATGAACCGCGCACTATTCACGACTCGTCATTAAGTAAAGCAATCCACGGCATTGTTGCCGCACGCTGTGGCCTGCTGACCCAAAGTTATCAGTTCTGGCGCGAGGGGACTGAAATCGATCTTGGTGCTGATCCGCATAGTTGTGATGATGGTATCCATGCTGCCGCAACTGGCGCTATCTGGCTGGGGGCAATTCAGGGTTTTGCCGGGGTGAGCGTGCGTGACGGTGAATTGCATCTCAATCCGGCGTTACCTGAGCAGTGGCAACAGTTGTCTTTCCCTCTGTTCTGGCAGGGCTGCGAATTACAGGTCACTCTCGACGCGCAGCGTATTGCGATTCGAACTTCTGCGCCCGTTTCACTGCGTTTGAACGGTCAGCTTATATCCGTGGCTGAAGAATCTGTTTTCTGTTTGGGTGATTTTATTTTGCCCTTCAATGGGACCGCTACCACGCATCAGGAGGATGAATGAAACTGCAAGGGGTAATTTTCGATCTGGATGGTGTAATCACCGATACCGCGCATCTGCATTTCCAGGCGTGGCAGCAGATTGCCGCTGAAATTGGCATCAGCATTGATGCGCAGTTTAACGAATCCCTAAAAGGGATCAGCCGCGATGAGTCTCTGCGGCGCATTCTGCAACACGGGGGCAAAGAGGGCGACTTTAACCCGCAGGAGCGGGAGCAACTGGCGTATCGCAAAAATCTGCTTTACGTCCACTCACTGCGTGAGCTGACGGTTAATGCTGTGCTGCCCGGTATTCGCAATTTGCTGGCAGAGCTCCGTGCACAGCAGATTCCGGTAGGGCTGGCTTCCGTCTCCCTGAATGCGCCGACGATTTTAGCGGCGCTGGAGCTGCGCGAGTTTTTCACCTTCTGCGCGGATGCTTCCCAACTTAAAAACTCGAAACCGGATCCGGAAATCTTTCTCGCTGCCTGTGCCGGGCTGGGCGTGCCGCCGCAGGCATGTATCGGCATTGAAGATGCGCAGGCGGGCATTGACGCCATTAACGCCAGCGGTATGCGCTCGGTGGGGATCGGCGCGGGCTTAACCGGGGCGCAATTACTGTTGCCCTCAACGGACTCCCTGACCTGGTCGCGGTTATCGGCCTTCTGGCAAAACGTATAGCAAAGGAATCAACATGGCTCAGCTTTCGTTACAACATATTCAAAAAATCTACGATAACCAGGTGCATGTGGTGAAGGACTTCAACCTGGAAATTGCCGATAAAGAGTTCATCGTGTTTGTCGGCCCGTCGGGCTGCGGTAAATCGACCACCCTGCGCATGATTGCCGGGCTTGAGGAGATCAGCGGCGGCGATCTGTTGATCGACGGCAAACGAATGAATGACGTTCCAGCCAAAGCACGCAATATCGCGATGGTGTTCCAGAACTACGCGTTGTATCCGCATATGACGGTCTACGACAACATGGCGTTTGGCCTGAAGATGCAAAAAATCGCCAAAGAGGTGATTGATGAGCGGGTGAACTGGGCGGCGCAAATTCTCGGCCTGCGTGAGTACCTGAAACGCAAGCCGGGCGCGCTTTCCGGCGGGCAACGCCAGCGTGTGGCGCTCGGGCGGGCGATTGTGCGCGAAGCGGGCGTGTTTTTAATGGATGAACCGCTCTCTAACCTTGATGCCAAGCTGCGCGTACAAATGCGCGCAGAGATCAGCAAGCTGCATCAGAAACTGAACACCACCATGATCTACGTGACCCACGATCAGACCGAAGCGATGACCATGGCGACGCGGATTGTGATTATGAAAGACGGGATTGTTCAGCAAGTAGGTGCGCCGAAAACCGTTTATAACCAACCCGCGAATATGTTTGTTGCCGGATTTATTGGATCACCAGCGATGAATTTTATTCGCGGCACGATCGATGGCGATAAATTCGTTACGGAAACGCTTAAATTAACCATTCCCGAAGAGAAATTAGCGGTTCTGAAAACACAGGAAAGTTTGCATAAGCCCATCGTGATGGGAATACGCCCGGAAGATATTCATCCGGACGCGCAAGAGGAAAATAACATTTCCGCCAAAATTAGCGTGGCAGAATTAACCGGTGCGGAATTTATGCTCTACACCACGGTTGGGGGGCACGAGTTAGTGGTCCGTGCTGGTGCGTTAAATGATTATCATGCAGGAGAAAATATCACTATTCATTTTGATATGACGAAATGTCATTTCTTTGATGCAGAAACGGAAATAGCAATTCGCTAAATACAGGGGGAAGGCATTCCCCCAGGATAATACAAGGAACAATAATGAAAAAGTTATTACCCTGTACCGCACTGGTGATGTGTGCGGGGATGGCCTGCGCACAGGCCGAGGAAAGGAACGACTGGCACTTTAATATCGGCGCGATGTACGAAATAGAAAACGTCGAGGGTTATGGCGAAGATATGGATGGGCTGGCGGAGCCTTCAGTCTATTTTAATGCCGCCAACGGGCCGTGGAGAATTGCTCTGGCCTATTATCAGGAAGGGCCGGTAGATTATAGCGCGGGTAAACGTGGAACGTGGTTTGATCGCCCGGAGCTGGAGGTGCATTATCAGTTCCTCGAAAGCGATGATTTCAGTTTCGGCCTGACCGGCGGTTTCCGTAATTATGGTTATCACTACGTTGATGAACCGGGCAAAGACACGGCGAATATGCAGCGCTGGAAAATCGCGCCAGACTGGGATGTGAAACTGACTGATGATTTACGTTTCAACGGTTGGTTGTCGATGTATAAATTTGCCAACGATTTGAACACGACCGGTTACGCTGATACCCGTGTCGAAACGGAAACAGGTCTGCAATATACCTTCAACGAAACGGTTGCTTTGCGAGTGAACTATTATCTCGAGCGCGGCTTCAATATGGACGACAGCCGCAATAACGGTGAGTTTTCCACGCAAGAAATTCGCGCCTATTTGCCGCTGACGCTCGGCAACCACTCGGTGACGCCGTATACGCGCATTGGGCTGGATCGCTGGAGTAACTGGGACTGGCAGGATGATATTGAACGTGAAGGCCATGATTTTAACCGTGTGGGTTTATTTTACGGTTATGATTTCCAGAACGGACTTTCCGTTTCGCTGGAATACGCGTTTGAGTGGCAGGATCACGACGAAGGAGACAGTGATAAATTCCATTATGCAGGTGTCGGCGTAAATTACTCGTTCTGATAATGGGCTAAATTGCCGGATGCGGCGCGAGTACTTTATCCGATCTATAAATGTAGGCCGGATAAGATGCGCTAGCATCGCATCCGGCATTCAGGCAAGGTAGCTGGTATTTATTTCAGCGTCATATGCGTGGCAACGGTAATATTCTGTGGTGACGGTTTTCCAGAAATTAAGCGGAATAATAACTCGCAGCTTTGTTGACCTAACTCCTGCGTCGGAACATCGATGCCGCCCGGTGCAGGCGTTAAAATAAATGACAGCGTTTCATTGCTATAACCCACCACCGCTAACTGCTGCGGAATAGCAATATTTTTCTCTGCTGCCGCACG
This sequence comes from Escherichia sp. TW09308, assembly GCF_000208565.1. Taxonomy (NCBI): domain Bacteria; kingdom Pseudomonadati; phylum Pseudomonadota; class Gammaproteobacteria; order Enterobacterales; family Enterobacteriaceae; genus Escherichia; species Escherichia sp. TW09308. Next base: position 2,020,665 of record NZ_AEME01000001.1, read on the forward strand.
ATAAATGCTCATTAATTTCAGGCTGTCAGTGGCAAACACCGCCTCAGGCAGCGGTGACTGGCTTAATAATTCTCTCGCGGCTTGCAGTGCTGTTTCATGGGTATAACCGCCGTCAACAATCCATTCATCACGCACTGCAATATTATGCGCGGACAGACTTTGCTTATAACCATTTACCCGATCCACTGAAACATGGACATCAAGCGGTGCATGAAGGCAGGCAATGTTTTTATGTCCATTCTCAATTAATGCATCAGTTAGCGCAATGCTGTCACCAAAATTATCGGTATCGACAGAATAAACATGGGCATATTGACCTTCAACTTTGCCAATCACCACGACAGGAATATCGTATTTATCAAGTTGGGCAAAAAATGACTCATCCGCTGGCGAACTTAGCATAATAATGCCTTTAATCATTTTCTGCTTAATTTTGCTTTCACATTTTTGTAAGTCTTCTGCCAGGTTGTGCGACGTTTGTAATATCACGTCGAAACCTTCTTCTTCCGCTTTGGCGGTGATGGCATGTAGAACTTCAGAGAAAAACGGATTACCCGCCGTAGTTTTGGTCGAACGGGTAGAAATCACCATAATGGCATCAAAACCCGAAGAGGTCAGCGCGCGGGCCAGCTTGTTTGGCTGATACTGTAATTCTTCAATGGCCCGTAACACTTTTTCGCGCGCTTCCGGGGAGATATTGGTTTGCTTATTCAGCACGCGTGATACGGTGGATTTTGATACGCCTGCAACCCTGGCAATATCATAAATAGTAGGGGACATAGGTCAGGAACTCCGTCCGAACGTGAATGCTGCACATCTTATGGAGTTCGCCCGTCGATGACAACACGGGTAGTTGATAATCAATGGCCTGGCCCCCACATTCATATCCTTACGAACGATTTTTTTTCTGGTCTTCAGAGCAGCACAGGACAGCAATGAAGCGACTTAAAAATGAACTCAATGCGCTGGTGAATCGGGGTGTCGACAGACATCTGCGCCTCGCTGTAACCGGTCTTAGCCGCAGTGGGAAAACAGCGTTTATCACCGCGATGGTTAATCAGTTGCTCAATATTCATGCCGGAGCACGTTTGCCGCTATTAAGTGCGGTGCGTGAAGATCGTCTGCTGGGCGTAAAACGCATTCCCCAGCGTGACTTTGGCATTCCGCGCTTCACCTATGATGAAGGTCTGGCGCAATTATATGGCGATCCTCCGGCCTGGCCGACGCCAACGCGCGGCGTCAGCGAAATCCGCCTGGCATTGCGTTATAAATCGAATGATTCGCTGCTGCGTCATTTCAAGGACACCTCCACGTTGTATCTGGAGATTGTTGATTATCCCGGCGAGTGGCTACTCGATTTGCCAATGCTGGCACAGGATTATTTAAGCTGGTCGCGGCAGATGACGGGCTTGCTTAATGGTCAGCGTGGCGAGTGGTCGGCAAAATGGCGGATGATGTGCGAAGGGCTGGACCCGTTAGCTCCTGCCGACGAAAATCGTCTTGTGGACATTGCCGCCGCGTGGACCGATTATCTCCACCATTGCAAGCAGCAGGGGCTGCACTTTATCCAGCCTGGTCGCTTTGTCTTGCCTGGCGATATGGCGGGAGCGCCTGCGTTGCAGTTCTTCCCGTGGCCGGATGTTGACGCCTGGGGTGAGTCCAAACTGGCACAGGCCGATAAACACACCAACGCCGGGATGCTGCGTGAGCGGTATAACTATTACTGCGAGAAAGTGGTGAAAGGTTTCTATAAGAATCACTTTCTGCGCTTCGACCGCCAGATTGTACTGGTGGATTGCCTGCAACCGCTCAACAGTGGTCCGCAGGCTTTTAACGATATGCGCCTGGCGCTGACGCAACTGATGCAGAGTTTTCATTATGGGCAGCGCACGCTGTTCCGGCGCTTGTTCTCGCCGGTTATCGACAAATTACTGTTTGCTGCGACGAAAGCGGACCATGTGACCATCGATCAGCACGCCAATATGGTTTCATTACTGCAACAACTGATTCAGGACGCCTGGCAAAATGCGGCGTTTGAAGGGATCAGCATGGATTGTCTGGGGCTGGCCTCAGTTCAGGCGACCACCAGCGGCATTATCGACGTTAACGGTGAGAAAATTCCGGCGCTGCGCGGCAATCGATTGAGCGATGGCGCACCGCTCACTGTTTATCCTGGCGAAGTTCCCGCACGTTTGCCCGGTCAGGCGTTCTGGGATAAGCAAGGTTTCCAGTTTGAGGCGTTTCGTCCGCAGGTAATGGATGTCGACAAACCGCTGCCGCATATTCGTCTTGATGCCGCGCTGGAATTTTTAATAGGAGATAAATTGCGATGACCGAACCGTTAAAACCACGTATTGATTTCGACGGTCCGCTGGAGGTCGATCAGAACCCTAAATTCAGGGCGCAGCAGACCTTTGACGAAAGTCAGGCGCAAAATTTTGCACCGGCGACGCTCGACGCAGCACAGGAAGAAGAAGGGCAAGTTGAAGCGGTGATGGATGCCGCATTACGCCCGAAACGCAGTCTGTGGCGCAAAATGGTGATGGGCGGGCTGACGCTGTTTGGCGTGAGCGTTGTTGGTCAGGGGGTGCAGTGGACGATGAATGCCTGGCAAACCCAGGACTGGGTGGCGCTGGGCGGTTGTGCCGCTGGGGCATTGATCATCGGCGCTGGCGTTGGCTCTGTGGTGACGGAGTGGCGGCGGTTATGGCGCTTGCGCCAGCGTGCTCATGAGCGTGATGAAGCGCGAGATTTGCTGCATAGCCACGGTACTGGAAAAGGGCGAGTTTTTTGTGAAAAGCTGGCGCAGCAGGCGGGGATCGATCAGTCGCATCCGGCGCTGCAACGCTGGTATGCCTCGATCCATGAAACGCAGAACGATCGCGAAGTCGTCAGTTTGTATGCCCATCTGGTTCAGCCGGTGCTGGATGCGCAGGCGCGCCGCGAAATCAGCCGTTCAGCGGCAGAATCTACGCTGATGATTGCCGTCAGTCCGCTGGCGCTGGTGGATATGGCGTTTATTGCCTGGCGCAATCTGCGGTTGATTAATCGCATCGCCACGCTGTATGGCATTGAACTGGGTTATTACAGCCGTTTGCGTCTGTTTAAACTGGTGCTGCTGAATATCGCTTTCGCCGGGGCCAGTGAACTGGTGCGCGAAGTGGGGATGGACTGGATGTCGCAGGATCTCGCAGCACGCTTGTCGACGCGCGCTGCCCAGGGAATTGGTGCCGGGCTACTGACTGCGCGTCTGGGAATTAAAGCTATGGAACTTTGCCGTCCGTTGCCGTGGATTGACGATGACAAACCCCGTCTGGGTGATTTCCGTCGTCAGCTTATCGGTCAGGTAAAAGAGACGCTGCAAAAGGGCAAAACGCCCAGCGAAAAATAACGCAATATCGGGTACTGATCGGATATCTTTACGCCGAAGTGCCCGTTTATTCGTCTTTGTGTCAATGTTTGTTGACAGAAACCTTCCTGCCACTCGAATAGTGTCATATCATCATATTAATTGTTCTTTTTTCAGGTGAAGGTTCCCATGCGTCTGGAAGTCTTTTGTGAAGACCGACTCGGTCTGACCCGCGAATTACTCGATCTACTAGTACTAAGAGGCATCGATTTACGCGGTATTGAGATTGACCCAATCGGGCGGATTTACCTTAATTTTGCCGAGCTGGATTTTGACAGTTTCAGCAGCCTGATGGCGGAAATTCGCCGTATAGCAGGTGTTACCGATGTACGCACGGTGTCGTGGATGCCTTCCGAGCGTGAACATCTGGCGCTGAGCGCATTGCTTGAGGCATTGCCTGAACCCGTGCTTTCTGTCGATATAGAAAAGTAAGTGGACATGGCGAATCCGGCGAGTTGTCAGCTATTTGGTCAGAAACTTGAGCGTTTACGCAATCATACCGCTGCGCAATTGATTAACGGATTTAATTTTTTACGTTGGCTGGAGAGTGACCCGCAGGATTCGCATAACGAACATGTGGTGATCAACGGGCAGAATTTCTTGATGGAGATAACGCCGGTCTATCTTCAGGATGAAAATGACCAGCACGTTTTGACTGGTGCGGTGGTGATGCTGCGTTCGACGATTCGTATGGGGCGTCAGTTGCAAAATGTGGCTGCGCAGGACGTCAGCGCCTTTAGCCAGATTGTCGCCGTTAGCTCGAAAATGAAACACGTTGTCGAGCAGGCGCAAAAACTGGCGATGTTAAGCGCGCCGCTACTGATCACGGGTGACACGGGTACAGGTAAAGATCTCTTTGCTTATGCCTGTCATCAAGCCAGCCCTCGTGCCGGTAAACCTTATCTGGCGCTGAACTGTGCATCTATTCCGGAAGATGCCGTTGAGAGCGAACTGTTTGGGCATGCCCCGGAAGGGAAGAAAGGGTTCTTTGAGCAAGCGAACGGCGGTTCGGTGCTGCTGGATGAGATTGGTGAGATGTCGCCACGGATGCAGGCTAAACTGCTGCGTTTCCTCAATGATGGCACCTTCCGTCGGGTTGGCGAAGATCATGAAGTGCATGTTGATGTGCGGGTGATTTGCGCGACGCAGAAGAATTTGGTTGAGCTGGTGCAAAAAGGCGTATTTCGGGAAGATCTCTATTATCGCCTGAACGTGTTGACGCTGAATCTGCCGCCGTTGCGTGACTGCCCGCAGGATATCATGCCGTTAACCGAATTGTTCGTCGCGCGCTTTGCCGACGAGCAGGGAGTGCCGCGTCCGAAATTGGCTGCCGATCTGAATACCGTGCTGACACGTTATGGTTGGCCGGGTAACGTGAGGCAATTGAAAAATGCGATTTACCGTGCACTAACGCAACTGGATGGCTACGAACTGCGCCCACAAGATATTTTGCTGCCAGATTATGACGCTGCTACCGTCCCTGTGGGGGAAGATGCGATGGAAGGTTCGCTGGATGAGATCACCAGCCGATTTGAACGATCGGTATTAACCCAGCTTTATCGCAATTACCCCAGCACGCGCAAACTGGCAAAACGTCTGGGTGTTTCCCATACCGCGATTGCCAACAAATTGCGTGAATACGGCCTGAGTCAGAAGAAGAGCGAAGAGTAAACACGTAAAATGCCTGATGGCGCAATACCATCAGGCATAATAACTTACGCTTTCAGTACAGCCAGAGCTGCGTCGTAATCCGGCTCGGTGGTGATTTCATTCACCAGTTGGCTGAAAATCACATTGTCATTTTCATCAATTACGACAACTGCGCGCGCTGCCAGACCTTTCAAGGGGCCTTCAGCGATCTCAACACCGTAAGCTTTCAGGAATTCGCTATTACGGAAAGTGGAAAGGGTGATTACATTGTTCAGACCTTCCGCACCGCAGAAACGAGACTGGGCGAATGGCAGATCGGCAGAAATACACAGTACAACGGTGTTATCGATTTCTGTCGCCAGTTGGTTAAACTTACGTACTGATGCGGCGCAAACACCGGTATCAATACTCGGGAAAATGTTCAGCACTTTGCGTTTACCCGCAAACTGACCGAGGGTGACGTCAGACAGATCTTTTGCCACGAGAGTAAAAGTCTGCGCTTTGCTACCCACTTGCGGGATGGAATTGGCGACTGTAACCGGGTTGCCCTGGAAATGAACGATTTGTGACATGATTATCTTTCCTGTTTACATATAGTTAACGTCACATCTAGTTTATGCTAACTGTCAATAACACAGCAAACGCTATTTGCGCTTAATCCGCAAACCACCGCGGCAACAAGGAGTAAAGATGAGAACCGTAAAGGTATTTGAGGAAGCCTGGCCGTTACATTCCCCGTTTGTGATTGCGCGAGGTAGCCGTAGTGAAGCGCGTGTGGTGGTGGTTGAACTGGAAGAGGATGGTGTTAAAGGCGTAGGGGAATGTACTCCCTATCCGCGCTACGGTGAAAGCGATGCTTCGGTGATGGCGCAAATTATGAGTGTTGTGCCGCAACTGGAAAAAGGACTGACACGAGAAGAGTTGCAAAAAATTTTGCCCGCTGGTGCGGCACGCAATGCGCTGGATTGTGCGTTGTGGGATCTCTGTGCGCGTAAACAGCAGCAGACGTTAGCTGAATTTATCGGCATAACGCTTCCCGACACTATTACCACGGCGCAGACAGTGGTTATTGGTACGCCGGATCAGATGGCCAGCAGTGCATCAGCACTCTGGCAGGCGGGGGCGAAATTGCTGAAAGTGAAGCTGGATAACCATCTTATTAGCGAGCGGATGGTGGCGATCCGCGCAGCGGTTCCGGATGCGACGTTGATTGTTGATGCTAATGAATCCTGGCGCGCGGAAGGGTTGGCGGCGCGATGTCAGTTGTTGGCTGATTTAGGCGTCGCTATGCTGGAACAGCCGCTCCCGGCACAGGACGATGCGGCGCTGGAGAATTTTATTCATCCGTTACCCATTTGTGCTGATGAAAGCTGCCATACCCGCAGTAACCTGAAGGCGCTGCAAGGGCGCTATGAGATGGTTAACATCAAACTCGATAAAACCGGCGGGCTAACAGAAGCGCTGGCGTTGGCGACCGAAGCGCGTGCACAAGGTTTTAGCCTGATGTTGGGCTGCATGCTATGTACTTCACGCGCCATTAGCGCCGTTTTACCGCTGGTGCCGCAGGTCAGTTTTGCTGATCTTGATGGCCCGACCTGGTTGGCGGTGGATGTGGAGCCGCCGCTACAGTTTACGACCGGCGAATTGCATCTTTAGGATGCCAACGCAGTAAATTCGCCATTGCAAAGAGATACTTTTCGCTGGCTTCATCTGAGGAGACAGGCGGAAACTCGGCGGTAATACAGTGCAAGTTCAGATCAGCACACCAACTGCCGAAGGAGCCGGGCGTTTCATAGCCGACGCTGGTCACCAGCGGTAATTCAAACGCCTGAGCCAGCCATTCACCTAATTCACTGTGCCTGGGATCTTCAATACAAGCCAGCGGATCGTGAAAAGAGACTATCCAGGCGGGTTGGATACGATGAATGAGCTGGCACAACGCCTGGGTTTCAGGTTCTGAGCCTGGTTTATCTCCGGTCAGCAAGACCACGTCGCGCTTTTCGGCGGCGCTGTTCCAGCGGTACACCGTTTCACCTTCTTTCCAGTTCGCTGCAGGAAAGTTTCTGTTCAAATCCACACCATTAGCATTGGCTCGTAAACCAAGCTGGCAACCGTCAGGATTCACACAGAGCACGACATGATGGCGGCGCAGAGAAGGGGTTAATGTGCGTAATGCGCAGGAGAGGGTGACGACGGAAGAATTTTCGTCGCCGTGGGTGCCAGCCAGAATCAAACCACTTTCGCTGCTGGCTGCAGACGCCGGAAACCAGATCAATGGCGCACCTAATAATGAACGTCCGTAATGTTCGGTTCCTGGCGGAAAAGCGCCCCGTTCGGCGCGCGGGCGGGTCACGGTCATAATCGTCTCGAATATAAGAAGTATTACAGGCAGTGTTGTGCAAATTTTGCGGATTATCAAATCCTTTTCGACAACGATATGTTATCGATCCTTTATCACTTTTTTACCGGAAGTTATTTGCATTTCTTCAAGGAGAAACAAATAATTACGCATCAATCTTAACATCGTTTTGAGGGTATCTTATGAAGCACTCTGTTTCAGTCACTTGTTGTGCGCTGTTAGTCAGCAGCATTTCCCTGTCGTATGCTGCAGATGTTCCGGGCGGCACAGTACTGGCAGAGAAACAGGAGTTGGTGCGCCACATTAAAGATGAGCCTGCATCATTAGATCCCGCGAAAGCCGTGGGTTTGCCAGAGATTCAGGTCATTCGCGATTTGTTTGAAGGGTTGGTGAATCAGAACGAGAAAGGCGAGATTGTGCCTGGCGTTGCTACCCAGTGGAAAAGTAATGACAACCGCATCTGGACTTTTACCCTGCGCGATAACGCCAAATGGGCCGATGGTACACCGGTAACGGCACAGGATTTTGTCTATAGCTGGCAGCGTCTGGTGGATCCGAAAACGTTGTCTCCGTTTGCCTGGTTTGCCGCACTGGCTGGAATCAACAACGCCCAGGCAATTATTGATGGTAAGGTGACGCCAGCTCAACTTGGCGTCACCGCTGTTGATGCCCATACTCTGAAAATTCAGCTTGATAAACCGTTGCCCTGGTTTGTGAATTTAACCGCTAACTTTGCTTTTTTCCCGGTGCAAAAAGCCAACGTTGAAAGCGGTAAAGAGTGGACGAAGCCCGGGAATCTGATCGGCAATGGTGCTTATGTACTTAAAGAGCGCGTAGTAAATGAAAAGCTGGTCGTGGTGCCGAATACCCATTATTGGGATAACGCTAAAACGGTGCTGCAGAAAGTGACTTTCCTGCCAATTAATCAGGAGTCCGCCGCGACCAAGCGCTATCTTGCAGGTGATATTGATATCACTGAATCCTTCCCAAAAAATATGTATCAGAAACTACTGAAGGATATTCCAGGGCAGGTTTATACGCCGCCGCAGTTGGGGACGTATTATTATGCATTTAACACGCAAAAAGGGCCAACGGCAGATCAACGTGTCCGTCTGGCATTAAGCATGACGATTGATCGTCGTCTGATGGCAGAAAAAGTATTAGGTACAGGTGAAAAGCCGGCATGGCATTTTACGCCAGATGTTACCGCCGGATTTACGCCAGAACCTTCGCCGTTTGAGCAAATGAGTCAGGAAGAACTGAATGCCCAGGCGAAAACATTGTTGAGCGCTGCCGGATATGGTCCACAGAAACCGTTGAAACTTACACTGCTGTATAACACTTCGGAAAATCACCAGAAAATTGCTATTGCCGTCGCGTCGATGTGGAAAAAGAATCTTGGTGTAGATGTCAAATTACAAAATCAGGAATGGAAAACCTATATCGATAGTCGTAACACCGGTAACTTTGATGTTATTCGCGCCTCGTGGGTCGGGGATTATAATGAACCATCGACTTTCTTGACGCTGTTAACATCAACGCACTCAGGGAATATTTCACGTTTTAACAATCCGGCATACGACAAGGTACTGGCTCAGGCATCGACTGAAAATACCGTTAAAGCGCGCAACGCCGATTACAACGCGGCAGAGAAAATCCTGATAGAACAAGCACCGATTGCGCCGATTTATCAATATACTAATGGTCGGTTAATCAAACCGTGGTTGAAAGGTTATCCAATTAATAACCCGGAAGATGTGGCGTATAGTCGGACTATGTATATAGTGAAGCATTAATATGATGTCATCTGGCGCGGTTAAGCGCGCCAGATTTAACAATCCCGATAAAATCCCTTCTTTTTTTAAATCCTCCCTATAAAAAATCATTCCAACGATGGAATTTTGAAGTTTTCTGGCAATATCGAACATAAATAATAATCAAATGTTTTATTTGTCAGGTGTATTACATACGCTGAATATAAGCTGTGCTTTACTTTTCTTTACAACGTAAAGTGAATTGCATTCCTGGTGAAATATCTTCATTAGAAAACAGACATACAGCTAAAAAATGGGGTGGTAAAATGAAAAAACTTTCAGCTATTCCGTTAGTTATCTCGTTATTATTCATTAATTATTCCTCTTTAACGCTGGCCGCAGAATCACTGCCCGATGCCTCATCGCTGGGACTGGAAAACTTAACGAATGATCTCTCCCGGCAAGAATTGTTTGTGAAAATTCTGGAATCGGATCCTTCGCGTGATAAAGAGTTTGATTCCTTTGCTGTAAAAAAATATTTTAAATTTCCGGCTGATGTTGCTTACGATTCAGTATTGAATCAACCACGACCCAGTTCTTTATTTGGTGTGGATATCAGCCATCATAACGGCAGGAACTTCCCGATCGAACTGTTGGCAAAAAATAAGTCTGTGTTCTTGTATATGAAGTCCAGTCAAGGAACACGTTATGTTGATCCTGAATTCGCCGGCTTTTGGCAGCGGGCCGGCGATACTGAACGAGGGATAAAACTTCACCGTGGAGCCTACCACTTTCTTTCCAGCGGTACACCGGCAGACGACGCAGAATTGTGGGGACGCAAGCAGGCAATGACGTTTGTCAAAGTTATCAAAGCTAACGGTGGGCTAAGGGCGACAGACATGCCACCGGCAGTGGATGTTGAGTGGGATGTGGATTCATTAACGGGTAAGGACCGCTGGCAGAAGCGCAAACCTGCGGAAATTATAACAATGATCAAGGCTTTTACCGCGCAGGTAGAAGCCGATTTAGGGCGTAAACCGGTTATCTACACTGCACGTGCGTGGTGGAAAGATGCCGTTGGTGGGGAAAATAGTTTCGCCCAGGTCGCAGAACATAAACTGTGGCTGGCTGATTACTCTAATCAGGCACAGGCCAGTGAAACCCCGCGTTCAATTAACCAGACAAAATGGGCAATCTGGCAGTTTACCGATGCTGCACAGCTTAATTTGGGATCGAGTAAGAAATTCGATGCCAGTATTTATAAAGGACCGACTGCTGAGTTTTATTCCACTCTTGGTGTTCAGGAGTTTTAAATTATGAACAGACGATGGCTAATTTTATGTAAATCGGCCCTTGGGCTGTTCATTGCAGGAATATCACTGGGAATGACTGACGTCCTGGCAGATGATATTTGCAAAAATGGCGCAATGGTCCCTGATGAATATTGTCGTTTTTTTATCCATTATGGCTCTGAGAACCCTGGGAGACTGGATATCCGAATCAGTGACGCATTAAAAATACCTGATCAGGATGCAGCAAAAACTCGCTCCATCGGGTTGATTATTGCAATTTCAAAATATCCACTTTTGCATGAGGATATTCCTGCCGCAGCGGTAGATGGCCAAAGAATGGCTGATTTTCTTATCAACGGACAGAAGTTTGATGAGGTTATTTTATTAAAAGATCAGGATGCATCGCTGGATAATATTAATTATTTTTTGAAAGAATATCTACCTGCCAGAGGGACGATGTTTGATAAGAAAGCCCGTTTGTTAATTGCTTATTCAGGACATGGGCGTTTTGGTACTCAAAATGGTAATTCTGATAAAGCACCGGCATTTGTTTTGAGTAATGCTACAGATATCGATGGTTCAAAAGGGATGTATGAAATGCCAGCGCTGAATGCACAGCTTAATATTCTGGCAAAGCGTTATTTCCATGTTCTGACTTTAGTCAATGCTTGCTTTGGTTCTGGCTTGTATGGCATGACCATCGGAGCGGGTAACTCTAACTCGTACAGTAATCCGGGTGCGTATGCAATAGCTGCCGGTGACGATAAAACAGAGGTTTACTCGCTGGATGCAAAGCGCGGAAGTGTCTTTTTTGATACAATTATCAAAGGGGTAACGAATGGTGTTGCCGACGAACGTTTTGGTAAGTCATATATGGTAAAGGTAGATGGTAAGAAAGAATACTATGCCGGAATAACCAGAACGTTGAGTTTATTTATCTATGTTAACGATCAATATTCAGATATTAATGAAAAGCTGGATGAACAAGGGAAGGGATTACATTTAAGTGATGCCTGGATTGGTGCAACAGAAATACCCGCAGGCCCTGGGGGATTCTTCTTCATCAATGAGCCTGCGGCAAGTCGTCTGGATAATAAGACTCAACTGGCTGCGGGAAAAGCAGGAGAGTTTACTAATATCGATGTGGCATCATTCTCTATTGATAAGCCAGATTCTTCCCCCGCAGATAATCAAGAAAAAGATAATAAATCAATTGAGATTCCTTATGGTCCCGTAAGTGCAATTCCCCATCGTCCTGATATTCGTATTTTTAAAACGCCGGAGATTTATCCGATCCATGGACATGATATTTCATCTAATGATGGTGAGATCGACTGGAAATTGTTTCAGGAAAAATCGTCTGCGCGTTTTGTATATACGAGAGTAGTTGGCTGGAGAGGTCCTGATTCATCATTTAAGTCTCACTGGAAACAATTAGCTGATTCAAAATTTGACCGTGGAGGTTATTTCAAATTTGATTTTTGTCGCACTCCTGAAGCACAACTGGAAACGGCAAAAAGCCTCCTGCCTGCTGATCCAAATATGTTACCGCCCGGTATTTTATTGGTAAACCCTGAAGGTGAAGATACAACTCAACTAGCCTGTTTTAAAAAATCGGGAATGGCGAAAGCACGTAATGATATTTTGCACTTTGCTGGTCTGGTCTATCAAAATTATCATAAGACCCCTATATTTTATGGCAATCATAATAATCTGTCCCACTTCATGGATAGTCGATTTGAGCAGTATATGGTGTGGATGGGGTATTGGGGACAAGCTGGCGTGAAGCTTGAGGGGCGCAATCCCTGGACGCTTTGGCAATATTCAGGGAATGAAACTGTACCGGGGATCGGCCACAGCACTGAGTCGGAAGTTTTCTTTGGTACTGAAGAACAGTATGTTCAGTTTAAAGCGGGTGAGAATAATGTAGCACTGGCTGCTGTTAATTGAAAAAATAAATAAGACTGGATGGCAAATATGTATATCGCCATCCAGTTTCTGCGGGTTGTTACTTCATCTGATCCGGCGGTGTAATATTATCCATATACAACGTCTGGCTTGGGAAGGCAAAATCTGCGCCATGCGACTGTACAATATCGATAATCTTCAAATAAACATCCTGTTGGACTGCCAGCCATTCGGCCCATACCGTGGTTTTGGTAAAGCAATAAACCATGATATTTAATGACGAGTCAGCAAACTGGTTGAAATAGACCAGTAAGGTTTGTCGCTGATCGATGTCGGGGTGATTTTTCAGCATTTCGCGTACTGCTTCGACAACGGCACCCACTTTTGCCGCGTCTTCATAACGTAAACCGATGGTCGTAGTAATACGACGGTTGGTCATGCGTCCCGGGTTTTCTACGCTGATAGACGAAAACAGCGAGTTTGGCACGTACAGAGGACGGTGATCAAAGGTGTTTATTTTAGTGATACGCCAGCCAATTTCTGCCACCGTACCTTCGATATTTCTGTCCGGTGAACGGATCCAGTCGCCAATGCTAAAGGGGCGATCGAAATAGAGCATAATCCCGGAAAAGAAGTTACTCAAAATATCTTTACCGGCCATACCGACAGCAAGACCACCAATACCACCGAAGGTCAGCAACCCGGAAAGGCTCATACCAAAATGTTCACCGTAAAGCAGAACAATCACCACAATTATGCAGATTTTGATGATACGTGACATAATCCGCGCACTGGTGATATCACGGCCTTTTTTTATCTGTTGTTTTTCAAACTGGTTAATCAGAAGGAATAACTTAACCGTCAGAATAAGCGCAATCAGTGACGTACAAATAAAATCGACGGCGTCTGGTGTGATAAATTTGAGTTTGTAATTTTCAATGACATAATTAATGATGCTGCCAACAGCACTAATAATTATGGTGTAGATCAAAAATTGAACCGCATGGAATAAGAATCCTTTCTTGTTACGATTCCCACGACGAAACAAAAAGCTCATCAGAATCAATGCTGCGCAGCTACCGAAAATAATGACCAGATTAAGCGCATTATTTGTAAACAGTTCAGCGATCATTGTTTTATCAGGCTCCTCCAGATTGGTTGAAGTCATGCCGGAAACCCCTGGCGGGGCTATTTTACCGCGACAAATGATTCATATCATCAATAGTAAGGGAAGGAAGTAGCAACATCAGCGAATTGATCAATAGATTGATGATATAAACGTCAACAATCTGACGCCTTCAGAGCAGACAACGACAAAATGTCATGGTATTGTTACGCGTAAGTAACAGAGAGTTTGTTTGCACAAGGATTACATTATGATCATGATGAAATTAAAGTCAGCGAGGGGAAGAAAGTTTCTCTTAGGCTTGTTGGCGGTTTTTATTATTGCGGCGTCGGTGGTGACTCGCGCAACCATTGGTGGTGTTATTGAACAATATAATATTCCGCTGTCTGACTGGACGACATCAATGTATGTGATTCAATCTTCGATGATTTTCGTGTACAGCCTGGTTTTTACCGTGTTGCTGGCAATCCCGCTGGGAATTTATTTCCTCGGCGGCGATGAGAAATAAGCAAGAAGAAAAGGCCCGAAATATCGGGCCTCGTGAGTAATTAAAGAACGATTAATCGTCGTCGTCTTCTTCTTCTTCGTCATCCAGTTCAACTGGCGTCTGGTATTGATCGGGTTTGATTACCAGCAGGTCGCAACGGAGATGATCAATCACCTGTTCCGCCGTATTGCCAAGGAATGCCGCGGAAATTCCGGTTCGTCCTACGGTGCCAAGAACGACAATTCCTGCCTGCAAATGTTCCGCCAGATCAGGAATCACTTCTTCCGGCAGACCTTTTTCGACGTGCGTCATGTTTTCATTAATACCGAATTTCTGCCGCAGGGCTTTCATCGCCAGCAAATGTTGTCCGCGGATAGCGTCGTTATAAACGCTTGGATCAAATTCCGGCAGCTCAATAGCAATATTAATAGGAGTAACGGGATACGCGCCAACCAGATGGACTTCGGTGTGATTCACCTGTGCAGCCAGTTCAATCGTCTCTTTCACCAGTTTTTCATTGAGCGCATTATGATACGGCTCTTCGCTGGCGAGATTTACTGCCACCAACGCCTTACCGCCTTCCGGCCACGGTTGATCTTTCACCATCCACACCGGGCTTGGGCATTTACGCAACAGATGCCAGTCGGTAGGGGTAAAGATAACCGCTTCCAGACGATCATGTTGGTGTGCCATTTTCAGGACTAAATCGTGCCCACCGCTGACCACTTCCTGAATGATGGCTTCGAAAGGACGGTTATGCCAGACCACTTTGATTTCAATGGGGACGCCAGCGTTAAGATAATATTTCGCCTGCTCGTGTATCCACGCAGTTCGCTGACTGATAACACCCTGACGCATGGCGGTGCGCTCGTCCGGGGAGAGCAGGGTAGTCATTTCGTATGAGAAATCATAAATCGGCAAAAAAGCTTTAATTTTGCCACCAATCCGTTGATGTAAATAAACAGCTCGCCGTAATGCTGGTTGATCGTCCTGGTTAGGATCGATAACAACGAGCATGTTCTGATACATAGCCATACAGGGTCTCCTTACAACAACTGTCAATGCAGTTTGTAATTAAAAGATTAACCCATATCTGGTGAATGAAACAGTGATGAACCTTCTGCCAGATCAATAAATCAGAAAAATTTAATGATATGACAGAAGGATAGTCGATTATGCGGAAAAATCAGGCGACGTTGCGCGTATGACCAGCAAGCAGGGCCAGCGCATCGTTATTTTCGATGGTGATGTATTTACCTTTGACTGCCAGCATGCCGCTTTTTTGGAAGCGTCCCAGCAGACGGCTGATGGTTTCTACCGTCAGGCCCAGGTAGTTGCCGATATCGCCACGAGTCATCGTCAGGCGGAATTCACGAGGGGAGAAGCCGCGTTGGGCAAAACGACGGGACAGGTTGTAGATAAAAGCAGCCAGACGTTCTTCTGCATTTTTCTTCGACAGCAGCAGAATCATGTCCTGATCGCCTTTAATTTCACCGCTCATCAGACGCATCATCTGCTGACGCAGATTCGGCATTTTACCAGACAGATCGTCCAGTGTTTCGAACGGGATTTCACATACCATTGACGTTTCCAGCGCTTGGGCGAAGCTAGGGTGATGACCGCTGCCAATAGCGTCAAAACCTACCAGATCGCCTGCTAAATGGAAGCCAGTGATTTGCTCGTCGCCTTGCTCTGTGATGGTATAACTTTTAATCGTACCGGAGCGGATGGCATAAAGCGATTTAAGTTCATCACCAGCCTTAAACAGCGTCTGGCCTTTCTGAATAGGCTTCTTTCGCTCAATGATATTATCAAGCTGATCAAGCTCATGTTCGTTTAGTGTGAACGGGATGCAAAGCTGACTGATGCTGCAATCCTGGCAATGGATAGCACAACCGCCAGACTGAATGCGCCGTATAATTCGCTTTTCCGGGATCATAGGTCTGCTCAAGCCGTAATTGATATTTGTCAATTTTAACATCTTTTTAGGGAGCAAGTAAGTCTAAGCAAACCTTAACAGCGGAGAATTCCGATAATAGATGTAAATATATATCTATCTACTTGAAAATTCTTAAATTATTAAGGATGGCTTTACATAAAACTGTGAGCAAACCGGCACAAATTGTTTAAGGTCTACAGCAGTAGATAGCCTTCATGGCGCAATAACCACTCTTTTCGCTGCACTCCGCCTGCATATCCGGTCATCGTGCCGTTTCGTCCAATAACCCGGTGGCAAGGTACGACAATACTGATCGGATTTGAACCGTTCGCCGCGCCAACGGCGCGCGCTGCGCCCGGACGACCCAGATGTTCTGCCAGTTGACCGTAATGCATTACCTGGCCACAAGGAATAGTGCGCAATGTTTTCCACACTTCCCGCTGAAATGGAGTACCACCAGTAGCGGTAGGAAGGGTATCAATAATGCTAAGATTACCGGCAAAATAGTCGCGAAGTTTGTCGCTAAGACCGCCGGGATTGGTTGCGGAAATTCGCTCATAACCTTCTTTGCGATAATGGATGTCCAGCAATTGCACCATGCGATCACTGTACTCTTCCCATTCAACCGCCCGCAGACGGAATTGTTCATCGCAAATCACCCATAGTGGACCCAATGGGGTGGCAATTTTTTCTTCAAGTAATCTCAGCATCCGTTCTCTCTCAAGACAAACGTGGGTAAAACCCGGACTAATCAGTAGACCGACAAGATACCATGCCAGCAATATCAGCAGCCATACCACCAAGAATATAAGAGGAGACAGTAAGGCTAACAAATTGTAGGTATCCAGTTTGGCGACTGGCTTATATCGTTGCAGGAGTCAGAGAAACAGAGATATTAGTGCTGATAGTTATATAGAGGTGCAAACAATGCAAAAAAGGGGGCAGGCAGCCACTGCTGATCGCGTTTTTAGTCTGCGAATGTGATTATCTTCTGCGCACGCATAAAAAAATAGAGCCTGTCGACATCCGCCAGACTCTACAGTACACACAGCAGTGCATCCGCGTCTTTATTCCGGCCTGGGTTCCTGTCTGCCGGTGACAGTGTTATAACGGTTTTACCACTCTGTTGCCAATTTTCTTCAGTGACCGGTTTCACGAAAATATAAGTTAAATCAGCCGCTATACAACTGAGTCATCATGCATTAATGCTTCGCCGTAATATATGTTGTTCCTAATCTGCATACGGGAAATTGCGCCAGACCGTTGTCGGCCTGATGGGGCACAGTTATTATATCGCGCTCTGTATTGCGTGAGGATGCTACATGAACCCTGACGACAAATCGCTGTTTCTTGACGCCATGGAAGATGTCCAGCCACTGAAATGCGCTACTGATGTCTACTGGCATCCAACGCGTAACCAACGTGCGCCGCAGCGTATAGATACGCTGCAACTTGATAATTTTCTCACCACCGGATTTCTTGACATTATTCCACTAAACCAGCCGCTGGAATTTCGTCGGGAAGGGTTGCAATATGGGGTGATTGATAAGCTACGCAGCGGCAAATATCCGCAGCAGGCCAGCCTGAATTTACTGCGCCAGCCGGTGGAGGAGTGCCGTAAAATGGTATTCAGTTTTATTCATCAGGCGCTGGCGGACGGCTTGCGAAATGTGCTTATTATTCATGGCAAAGGGCGGGAAGATAAATCACACGCGAATATTATTCGTAGCTATGTGGCGCGTTGGCTGACGGAGTTCGAAGACGTACAGGCCTATTGCACCGCACTACCGCATCATGGCGGTAGTGGGGCATGTTACGTCGCGCTGCGTAAAACGGTGCAGGCGAAGCTGGAAAACTGGGAACGCCACGCTAAACGTAGTCGATAATTAAATGACGCTTCCGCGTTTTTGAATATATCAGGCGGCTAACACGCGGTTGCGTCCGTCATTTTTTGCCCGATACAAGGCATCATCAACACGCTTAAACAGTTCATCGATGTTTTCATTTCCTTCGTGATGCGCCACGCCAATACTGACTGTGAAGCGCGGTAAGCCCGAAATACTCACTTTTGCCACGCTCAAGCGGATAGTTTCAGCCAACGAAAGTGCAGTATCCAACGGGGTTCTCGGCAACAATAAGACGAACTCTTCCCCCCCCCAACGAAACACCAAATCGCCTTTGCGGGCGCAACTTTCAAGAGTATGGGCAAGCGAGCATAACACTTCATCTCCTTTCTGATGACCGTATAAGTCATTGATATGCTTAAAACGATCGGTGTCGATGAGCAACAAACTATAATCCTGAGCTATTGCCAGGTGCTGCATCTGTCCGGGGTCGGTTATGTGATAAAACTGCCGACGGTTGAGTAATCCCGTTAGTGCATCATGGTGGGCTGCATGTTCCAGTTGTTCCTCCAGCCGTTTTTGCTCTGTAATATCATGTACGATGCATAACATTAACCTGTCGCCGTAAATCTCAATTGGCCCGGCATAAGTTTGCACATGCCGAATGGAGCCATCTGCCAGTTTATGGACAAAATTGAGAGGCTTATGGCCGCCGGGCAACCGTGAAATTTCATGCATGACTGGCATGATGCGACGCCCAAGCATATTTATTTCCCAGGTGTGCTTCTGACACATTGTTTCATGGTTGTAGCCGTAGAAATTGAGCGCGGCCAGATTAGCATCGACGATTTGGCCATCACGTGAGGGATCAATTAACAGCATCGGTGCAGAATTGGTCAGAAAAAAACGAGCATAAAACCCTTGTTTTTTACGCTGATAATTCGCTGAACGACTGGCTTTTAACCCCAGTGTTGCTGGAGTTTCCATTCCTTCGAAGATAATTACTTTTCCCGTCTCACTCATCTCTTTGAGGGTCAATCGGCAGCTTAATGCCGCCTCTTCACCATTACGCTGGACAGTGAGAATTTCTACAATATCGAGCTGGTTATGCAAGTCTGTGAGGTATTTAGGAAGCTCGTTTTGTGAGGAGATGGAATAGAGGCCGGTACGTAGCTGACTAAAGGTGAGTTCTTGCATCAAAAGTCGCGCTGCACTATTGGCATAAATTAATTGTTCTTCAAAGGGTGAAACGATCCAGACAGGACTGGTTAATAAGTCCAGAGTATTGAAGTTGTGCGTAGTCATTGAAATCCCGTTATTTTTATCAATCTTTTGTTACTACCTGATCGCAAAAATGCCACGACAAATGATCAGATAATTCTGATAATGATAGACGCTATTTAACGCTTTACACGTTTTCAAATCAGGAAAAGTATTTTGCTTTCTGTATTTAATTTTGACAGGATTTTATTAATCATTTCAGGGTAATGGGGTGATGAGATGTTGCGTAAGATGACCAGAAGACTAGACTACAAAATAATGCGTTGACAATGGAGGCACTGTGGAAGTGATTAAGGGAGCGGACGTAAATGTCCCGGATGCAGTATTTGCCTGGATGTTGGATGGTAAAGGCGGAGTTAAACCGCTGGAAAATACAGATGATATAGATGAAGCGCATCCTTGCTGGCTCCACCTCAATTATGTGCACCATGACAGTGCCCAATGGCTGGCGACAACACCCTTGTTGCCAAATAACGTACGCGATGCGCTGGCGGGGGAAAGCACGCGGCCCAGGGTCAGCCGTCTTGGGGAAGGGACGTTGATTACTTTACGCTGCATTAATGGCAGTACTGATGAACGTCCCGATCAACTGGTCGCCATGCGTGTTTATATGGATGGACGGTTAATTGTCTCGACCCGACAACGTAAAGTGTTGGCGCTGGATGATGTGGTTAGCGATCTGGAAGAGGGAACCGGCCCGACCGATTGTGGTGGCTGGCTGGTGGATGTGTGTGATGCGTTAACCGATCATTCCAGTGAGTTTATAGAACAACTGCACGATAAAATTATCGACCTGGAAGATAATCTGCTCGATCAACAAATACCGCCGCGCGGTTTCCTGGCGTTGCTGCGTAAACAATTAATTGTGATGCGTCGCTATATGGCACCGCAGCGTGATGTTTATGCTCGCCTTGCCAGTGAGCGTCTGCCGTGGATGAATGACGACCAACGCCGCCGAATGCAGGACATTGCCGATCGTCTCGGACGCGGTCTGGATGAGATTGACGCCTGTATTGCCCGAACCGGCGTGATGGCAGATGAAATCGCTCAGGTCATGCAGGAAAATTTAGCGCGTCGTACTTATACGATGTCGTTGATGGCAATGGTCTTTTTACCCAGTACGTTTTTAACTGGGTTATTTGGTGTCAACCTCGGTGGTATTCCTGGCGGGGGATGGCAATTCGGCTTTTCGCTTTTTTGTATTCTGTTAGTTGTTCTTATTGGTGGTGTTGCTTTATGGTTGCATCGTAGTAAATGGTTGTAACAAAAGAAAATTT
Source organism: Escherichia sp. TW09308 (assembly GCF_000208565.1). Classification (NCBI taxonomy): domain Bacteria; kingdom Pseudomonadati; phylum Pseudomonadota; class Gammaproteobacteria; order Enterobacterales; family Enterobacteriaceae; genus Escherichia; species Escherichia sp. TW09308. The sequence goes on from NZ_AEME01000001.1 coordinate 2,040,991, forward strand.
GTCTACTTCCTGTATATAAAAACGCCGTAAAGTTTGAGCGAAGTCAATAAACTCTCTACCCATTCAGGGCAATATCTCCCTCGCAGGTGAATGCAACGTCAAGCGATGGGCGTTGCGCTCCATATTGTCTTACTTCCTTTTTTGAATTACTGCATAGCACAATTGATTCGTACGACGCCGACTTAGATGAGTCGGCTTTTTTTTGCCTGTAATTTTTCAGCGTCTACCCTTTAAGAGTCCACCCCATGACCGGAGGGAAATATGACGACACTCATTTATTTGCAAATTCCTGTCCCTGAACCCATTCCTGGCGATCCCGTACCAGTGCCAGATCCCATCCCTCGTCCGCAACCCATGCCAGACCCGCCGCCAGATGAAGAACCGATTAAATTGTCGCATCGTGAGCGTAGATCTGCGAGGATACGCGCCTGCTAATTTTGCGTCGATGACCACGAGAATAGATTGTGACCGCTTTTTCTACCCTGAACGTTTTGCCTCCCGCCCAGCTCACTAACCTTAATGAGTTGGGCTATTTAACCATGACGCCGGTGCAGGCCGCCGCGCTTCCGGCGATCCTTGCCGGAAAAGATGTTCGCGTGCAGGCGAAAACTGGCAGCGGCAAAACGGCGGCATTTGGCCTTGGCTTGTTACAGCAAATTGATGCGTCGCTGTTTCAGACCCAGGCTTTAGTGCTGTGCCCGACCCGTGAACTGGCGGATCAGGTTGCCGGAGAGTTGCGCCGGCTGGCGCGTTTTCTGCCGAATACCAAAATCTTGACCTTATGCGGCGGCCAGCCGTTCAGCATTCAGCGCGATTCGCTGCAACATGCGCCGCATATCATCGTGGCAACGCCGGGTCGTTTGCTCGATCACCTGCAAAAAGGCACTGTATCGCTGGATACCCTGAATACGCTGGTAATGGATGAAGCCGACCGTATGTTGGATATGGGATTTAGCGACGCAATTGATGACGTCATCCGTTTTGCGCCTGCTTCTCGCCAGACGCTTCTGTTTTCTGCAACCTGGCCGGACGCAATTGCCGCGATTAGCGGTCGTGTACAACGCGATCCTTTAGCGATTGAGATTGATACGTCAGATGCTTTACCGCCTATTGAACAACAATTTTATGAGACATCCAGCAAAGGCAAAATTTCGTTGTTGCAGCGGTTATTAAGCTTGCATCAGCCATCATCTTGTGTGGTGTTCTGTAATACAAAAAAAGATTGCCAGGCTGTGTGTGATGCTCTGAATGAAGTAGGGCAAAGTGCATTGTCGTTACATGGCGATCTGGAACAACGCGACCGCGATCAGACGTTGGTTCGTTTTGCCAATGGTAGCGCACGTGTGCTGGTGGCGACCGATGTCGCGGCACGTGGTCTGGATATCAAATCTCTTGCGCTGGTGGTGAACTTTGAGCTGGCGTGGGACCCTGAAGTTCATGTACATCGCATCGGGCGTACTGCGCGAGCGGGGAATAGCGGTCTGGCGATCAGTTTCTGTGCTCCGGAAGAGGCGCAGCGGGCGAATATCATTTCTGACATGTTGCAGATAAAACTTAACTGGCAAACGCCACCAGCCAGCAGCGCCATTGTGCCGCTGGAAGCAGAAATGGCGACGTTGTGCATTGATGGTGGGAAAAAAGCGAAAATGCGTCCAGGCGATGTGCTGGGGGCGCTGACGGGGGATATTGGTCTGGATAGCACAGATATTGGCAAAATTGCCGTTCATCCAGCACATGTCTACGTCGCAGTGCGTCAGTCTGTTGCCCATAAGGCATGGAAACAGTTACAGGGCGGAAAGATTAAAGGGAAAACGTGCCGGGTGCGGTTATTAAAATAACGAAATGTTGAATTGCCGGATGCGACGCTGGTTGCGTCTTATCCGGCCAGCACAAGAATAGCCCGATAAGCTTGCGTATCGGGCGCTATCCTGGTTATTTCACTTCAACCACATTCAGGCGTAACTCATCCAACTGATTTTCATCTTCTTCAGGCTGCCAGCCCGCGGGTTGTAGTGGTAGCTCTTCGCGATCAAACGCCAGATCACCGCCGTTAACCACTTCAGAACCGTGGGTAATGCCTTTGAAATCGAACAGATTGGTATCGCACAGATGTGACGGCACCACATTCTGCATCGCGCTGAACATTGTCTCAATACGCCCTGGATAACGCTTATCCCAATCACGCAACATATCGGCAATCACCTGACGTTGCAGGTTAGGCTGTGAACCGCACAGGTTGCACGGAATAATCGGGAACGCTTTCGCATCGGCAAAACGCTGAATGTCCTTTTCACGGCAATAAGCCAGCGGACGAATTACGATATGTTTGCCGTCATCGCTCATCAGTTTTGGTGGCATACCTTTCATCTTGCCGCCGTAGAACATGTTTAAGAACAGCGTTTGCAGGATATCGTCACGATGGTGACCCAGTGCGATTTTCGTCGCGCCCAGTTCTGTTGCCGTGCGGTAAAGAATACCGCGACGCAGACGAGAGCAGAGTGAGCAGGTGGTTTTGCCTTCCGGGATCTTTTCTTTCACGATCCCATAAGTATTCTCTTCAACAATTTTGTACTCAACGCCCAGCTTTTCAAGATACTCCGGCAGGACGTGCTCCGGGAAACCGGGCTGCTTCTGGTCGAGGTTAACGGCAACCAGCGAAAAACTGATTGGCGCGCTTTGCTGCAAATTCCGCAGGATCTCCAGCATGGTATAGCTGTCTTTCCCCCGGAAAGGCAAACCATAATGCGGTCGCCATCTTCAATCATATTGAAGTCAGCAATGGCTTCGCCCACATTGCGGCGCAGGCGTTTTTGTAATTTGTTCAGGTTGTATTGTTCTTTCTTTTTAATTTGTTGATTTTCTTGCATTATTTCAGTTCTCTGGTACTAAATGGGGCAAATTGGGGGCAAACTTTGCAACTACGATAACCGCGCATTCAACATGGCTATCTGTTCGTCGTTCATGTCATCAATCCACATACCGTAAATTTCATACACCATCTGCGCAGTTTCATGCCCCATTTGGCTGGCTATAAATGCCGGGTTCGCTCCTGCCGTCAACAGCCAGCAGGCAAAAGTATGTCGCGTATGGTACGGATTACGGCGGCGAATACCAGCACGTTTTACTGCTGCATTCCACCTTGCCCCCAAACTGCTTACCGAGTAATAAGGTTTTTGTTTTCCGTTACACACCCTGGGCATGAAAACAAAATGCAGTTTTTGCTTTTCGGTTCTGCCGTACTCCCGATGATAAAAGGTGATTTCGCTTTTGCGATGATGCCCGGTCAGTTTGTATTGCTCCTTCAGTGCTTCAAGAGCAGGCTGCAGTAGTGTTACTGTTCGGATCCCGGCATTTGTTTTTGGGGGACCGAACATATCAAGTATCGTCAGGTTTCTTCTGACATTCACTATTCCCTTTTCGAGATCCACATCCTCCCACGCCAGAGCTGCCAGTTCCCCGTGACGAAGTCCTGAGTAAACGGCAAATTTCCACAAGTTCTGGCTCTGTCCTTTTTCACTTTCCATTAATGCATTGAATTCTGTTTTAGATAACGGATCAGGCTTTATTCTGTTTCGCTGTAATTTTTTTACTCCTTCAAATGGTTTGGTTGATATAAATCCCGACTGATACGCAAAACGCAACAGCGAACAGAGCAGGGCGATATAGTTATCAACTGTGCGCACGGTTCTTCCTTTTTTGTTGGATCTTGGATTATCCAGGTAAAGCGTTTCTCCATGCAGCAGTTCATTCCGGTAGTTTAAGATATCGCTATAACGAATATGTGATATCGGGGTACTTTCACAAATTATTATTCTGAGTGTTTTTAATTGTGATTTCGTTTTCTTCATTGTGTTTGTTGTTAACTCTGTCTCTTTAATTTTTGTCCAGATATCACAAAGCTCTCCGAACGTTTTTATGACTCTCGTTGTCACCATTTTTGGCCCAGTGCTGGACTGGGGAAAACGTCTTAAATACTCAAATTCACCGGAGTTTATTTCATGAACTATCAGCGCTCTTAAATTTCCGGCCTTTTTAATATTACTGTTTGTAATCTCCCAGCCTTTTAATGTTTCCCGACATCGTTTTCCTCGAAACATGAACCAGATGCGAATGTATCTACCTCTAATCTCGACACCTGTTGGTAATTTAGACATATCATGAGTCTTTGATAAACTGATTTATCTTTGGATAGTTGTACCAGATAATCCCTCGTTTGCTGTCTGGCTTACCTAAAGGAGATACTCGTTTGAAGTGGAAGCCCTCCACCCAACAGTTCTGGCGGTATGCTTCAATTTGTCTGGCCCCCAGACCAGTGCGAAGCATCAGGCCGTATTCAACCATCCACTCTTCATTAAAGATTACTTGTGCCATCGCATCACCTCTGGCAGGCGCCAATGTTAGACTGAAATTGACGCCCGATGTTGATTATTAATAATCAGCTATGAAGTTTTAATTTGAATACAATGCAATTCTCGAGGACTGAAGTTTCTCGCAATTAAAATTTATCAGTTTTACTTTCTGCTCTCTGGAAACGCCTGCTTCTTTTTTACCTGAGAGCATTTTTTCGCATTCTGATTTCGTTAGTTTAGATTTTGAATATCTTGTCCAGTTAGTAGGAGTGCCACCTTCCTTTTCAATAGTGGCGGTAATTTTATACATGAACACCTCCATTATTATTTCCAGTGGTTCGTTTATTCCATCTTTCGAGTGCTTCTTTTTCACTTCCACCATAACCGGTTCGGGATTCGCATCCGTTACACTTCGCTCGGTAATATCCTGAAATGGCTTTCACCGTTACTGATGGACAACCACAAAATGGACATGGTTTAACATTGTCATATCTCATAATTTTTCTCATAAAAAATATTTCAAGTTGGCGGTGCATTACACCGCCAGGCTGAATTATTCCTCTGAATTATCGATTACACTGTATTCCCCGGTTAATACAGAGGAATCTGCAGGATCGATTGTCAGTGGTTCCTTTTCATCCATTGATACTGCACGCTGGATCTCAATTGATACGGGCAAATATTTGAACAGGCGACGAATAGCCGTTTTCTTTGCCATTTCTTCCCAGTGAGTTACCCACGGCCCGTTATTACCAGCTTTACTCAGGCTGCGCACCAGCTCAATCTGTTTGCGCGTCATAACTTCAAACTGAGTACCTCCGTCTTTCAGTCTTGCGACAGCATAGACGTGGGTAACCGGGGCATCTTCGTTTTCTCCCGGGCGGTGTATTAACTTTTCATCAAGGCCAAATTCGAAGCTAAACTCGTCACCTTCACGGACAACACGGGCTGACAGGCTGGCGATTTGACCAGAACGGCGAGCCAGATCAATCATGCCGCGATAGCCAATGATTAGCTGAACGTTCTTTTTACCGCTCTTTTCGTTTTTATTACCAAAAGGCAGTAAATATGCATGACCGAGGGCGCTACCTGGCTCAAGTCCGAGCTGTGAACACTGTACGATCGCACTGACAAAACTCATAGTGTCACAGTTTCCTAACGCCGGAACTTTACGAATTTCTGTGGTGGCGATACGGATCATACGTTCAGCCGTCATATGGCGTGGAAGAGCTGCTGCCAGTTGCTCTTTCATTGATGGCTGGTTAATAAAACTAATCACGTCGCTATTTTTAACTGCTGCTGGTGCACGGTTTCCCTGAGTTTTTTGCAGATCGGCTTTTGCGATTGGTGGTTGCTTAGTCATTTGCATATTCCTTAGCCCAGCGGGGCAGTGATAATGTCTTAATAGCTGGCCATTCATCGGTATTCAGGCAGTCAGACAGGGTTCGCAGATTGCGGTGATATTCCTGTTGACCTGCCAGTTTTGCTTCTTCGCCCATCATGAAAATTTCAACCGGATAACGTCCGCATTCAATAGTTGTGCTGGCAACCAGAAAAACGAAAGTTGGCTGCACTCCAAACTGTGCTTCATAACCGTCACTGTAGAATGCATCCTGAACGTGATAGCGGTAGTCGTAATAAGCGGTTTTGAATCGTTGAATATCCGCCGTAGTTTTCACGTCCATAATCCAGTGAAATTCAGGGATAATTTTGTCCGGACGGCACCGACACAAAATTCCTGTTTCAGGATCTTCCCAGTAAATTGATGATTCAGCGTGTCCGGCGCTTTCAACAAGCCATTGCCCCAGCGGCAAAGCCATAACGCTTTGATACATGAGTTCAATTTTCCAGCCTTCTTCCGCAGTGATAACCGTTTTTCCTGTGCTTGCGCATTCCATCAGAAACGCTTTCTCTTCTTCTTTTCCGGCGTTTGTACGGCGGTTAAATTCAGGTGCTACGATAAAGCGGTTACTGAATTCTTCCGGTTCAAGTACCCGGCAGTGGAAAGCGGTTCCTAAATCGAGCGTTTTTGTCTTTGTGGTGTCCACGGGGGCATTTTTACGCCACAAATACAGTGCCGGAGTATCAGCAATGTCGTCGAGCTGAGACTTACTGACACCGGGACCCGCGTGGTAATTCTCATTCGAAATTCCGTAATAAATACCTGGCTCTATGTCTTCTACGATTACGGGATCTGCGACTTCGCCAGTTTCATCACTGCAATCGTGATGCGGATCGCTGCCTGCATTCTCATTGTGCGGATGTTCAGCGCCTTCCATTTCCTCCGGATCATTTTCCTTAGCTTCAACCTGATTCTCTTCATCGAATGTTTCCTGGTATGTTGCGTCGCCCATCACCGCACCACAGTCAGGGCAGTTATCCCCGCCAGTCTGACCGCAGGCATTGCAGACTATTTCCGGTTCCTGTTGCACTACTGGCTCAGGTTGTTTCACATCCGGGCTGGTTTTTTCCGTTTCTGGCGTGTTTTGTTCCGTTTCTGGCTGGTTCTGGTACACAGAATCGCGAGTCTGGATCCCCTTAACCCATTTCGGATTGTTCGGGTCGCTAATTCCGTCAACAAATTCACCACGTGATGCAGCAAGCAATTTATCGTCATCGACAGGATTTTTTGATGGAATGTTTTTCCGGGCTTCATGGAGTTCTGCCCGCAGTTCCTGATATTTCGCATCAACAGAATTTACCTGTGACTGAGCATCCAGCGGCTGCGTGTCCTGATGATGTTCAGTTGCGTCCGGTTCCATTGTTTCAGCCTCTCCCTGTTCAACTGCCGTTGTTCCAGATGGTTGCGGTTTTTCTTCATCATCCTGTTTTCCTTCTTCTGTTACTCGCTGCGGCATCGGGGCAGAGGAGCGACCGCAGGCAATATCCACGATTTCCGGATCAGGGTTGGCATGATCGGTTTCAGTCAGTACTTTGTTCAGATATTCAGTGACGTGCGCGGGGATGACCTCGATCCCAATTGGTGCTTCTTTTACGGACGCAACCACGATGGCGCGGGAATAATCCAGCCCGCCAGGCATGGTGATGAATTTGTCGCGGAAAACAGAAAAGGGCGGTTTATTTTCAGCGATAATTTCCTCAATGCGTTTAGCGTGTGCCGGATGAAGGTTATAGATGTCCAGATCCATTGAACGGGCCAGTACGCCAGTGGCTACGTCGCGCGCCAGTGACGTCAGATCGTGTACGAAACCTTCGCCGCGATCGGTGAGGTTTCCGCCGCCAGCATTAGCACCGGAAGCCGTGCGAGTGATGTGTGAAACACGATTACCCTTCATCCACTCTTTTGTCAGCAGTCCTCGATCGGTGTAGTCAGCGTTCAGGTATGCTTCGAAAAAAGCAGTTATCAGTCCCAGGTTTGAATTACCAGGATTAGGGAAAACTTTGTCAGTGTCACGAACCAGTTTGTGGAGTTCGCGAATTTCCAGCGGGTCGAGCAGGCTGGTTTTGTGGGAAACAGCCAGGGCAGTAACAGCCGGTAGTTCTTCAGCCCGAGCAATGTGTAATGCCTGGAGTCCGTCGCGTGAAACGTGCGTTACCGGTTTTTCGCTGCCGTGTTGAGCAAGCCAACGAATGGGCAGTTCCTGGCCAGAAATTGGGAGTAGCATATTCTCCTCAATCTCAGTCATGTCTTCGCCGTTGACGTTGGTATTGCCTTGATAGTGAGCGTTGTCTGGTGCTGCTCCCGGTTTTAGTTCCCATGTCATGGAGTCTTTGCTGAGTTGATAGCGTTCACTCCAGGTAAAATCGATCTCACCTTCAGCGGGCAGGTCATTAACGACAGGAAAATTCGTGGCAACAGCTTTAAAATAGCTGCTCAGTTTTTTACCTGACTTAACGATCAGGTAGTCCAGAGTGGCACAGGTCGATTCAAAATCGTTGCTTGCCCACAGGACGACGTCAGGTTCACCGGATGATTTTTTCGCTTTCCGTAACAGGAAGAGTGGTTTTGTGCTCATTGTTTTTTAACCTCAACTCAGATTAAAATTCGTTTTGTTCAGTGAATGATCTTGCCGGATACACACTGTTCATAGCCTGCGCCATACGCAGGCTATTTCTTTCAGATTTCACCTTTTAATTTCATTGCAATTAGAGTTGCCAGAAATTCGGCTTTTTTTTCTGCGGGCAGATTCTTTCCGATATGCACCAGGCACATTTTTTTGACACCTTCATCAAGTGTTTTTACGTTGCCTGATGGACCATCGATATCAACCACAGTGAATGGGGTTTCTTTATTTTCTGTTTTAATTACGTAGCCAATGCGCTTTCCTTCCAGATTCACCTCGTGAACAATGTCATCGGTAGTTACAACAGTGGCTTCATAATTGGTAATCATGTTTTTCTCCTTAATTAAGGTTGAGCGAATACCTGCCATTTCTGGCATAAATTCAGTTTCGAATAGTCAATTAATTAAAGTTCATGTGCCATCTGGTCTTTTTCGGCACAAGCTTCACTGCAATATTTTCTCGGTTCGTCTTTTGATAAAATCCCGTGCATGAAGTGAAGCATTCTTTCAATAGCTTTGCTTTCTTCAACGTCTTTTTTGCAAAGGTGGTAAGCACATTTTATTTTCTTAGTCATCACCATGACTCCGCCTTTACAGGTAAACCATCACGACCGAGGAAGACTTTAATCATGCGGTCAGTAATGCATGTTTTTGTGGTCAGGTTACGAATATATAGTTTTCGCTTTTTAATATTGTTTGCCGAGGCAATATATGTCCGGCCTTCATGAAGAACATAATCGCCAGGAGTCACACACTGACGTGGTATTTCATCAGTTCCGAAGTGATGTGCAATCATAATTATCTCCATTTTTACAAATGAACTTTGTTGATGCGGTGCCTGGTGCCTCCAGGTGACTGCAACCAGTTAACAATTACAGTCGGCTTTCCCACCCAAACCAATAAGGACTAACATGACTTTTAACTGTGCCACGTGCGCTTAGCCGCATTCACCGCATCACAAAATTCACTTTAAAAAGGGCGGACATCAGCCGAACTTCAAGAAAAAAACTGATGCCGCCAGGACTACACACAGCAATGTCGTTATTTACAACCGGAGGCGCACTCCCACCATTTAAATTTAACAGACAAGACCGACTCTTTATGGATATCGGAAATGCGCCTTCGTGTTGTGCCCGGTTTTATTTCACCACCTCCGGGCTTCGGTGGTCTCGGCTATACCCCTACAGCGAGAGCTTGTGTTAACATTTCAATACCCTTACAGTTGAGAGTTATTGATATGTTGGATGTATTTACTCCATTGTTGAAACTTTTTGCTAACGAGCCACTCGAAATACTTATGTATACGATTATCATTTTTGGTCTCACTCTCTGGCTGATACCGAAAGAGTTTACTGTCGCATTCAATGCTTATACTGAAATACCTTGGCTCTTTCAGATTATCGTTTTTGCCTTTTCTTTCGTGGTCGCCATTTCCTTCTCAAGATTGCGAGCACATATTCAAAAGCATTATTCATTACTACCAGAGCAACGAGTATTGCTTCGTTTATCTGAGAAAGAAATCGCTGTATTTAAAGATTTCCTTAAAACAGGAAATCTTATTATCACTTCTCCTTGCCGTAACCCGGTTATGAAAAAATTAGAACGGAAGGGCATCATTCAACATCAGAGTGATAGCGCAAACTGTTCTTATTATCTCGTCACCGAAAAATACTCCCATTTTATGAAGTTATTCTGGAACAGCAGGAGTAGACGTTTTAATCGTTAGCTTACTGTATGCTTCTCCAACCATCGGCGCGCACCAGTTTCGGTTTTAAATGTTTTGCTTTTGGTATACGTCATGGCAGTGAACGTTCCATCCTGGTTGGGGAACACGCCGCACACCAGGGATTCGTTGTTGCCGAGGTCGATTTTTTGCATTTTGCGAATCTCACATCTTGTTGCTGTGTATAGCGACTTCTGCCTGCCAGAGATCCCAGTCGTTGCTGCGTAAAGCCTGCACAGCCTGGTTGTAAGTGATACCGCAACAATCCATCAAATACTGAACTACTTCGTAATGCACCATCTTATCTCTCCCCTTAACGCCGGGTGGCGGAACTGAAACCTGCTGCACTGCAAAATCTGAACCCTGCCGTCATGTTCATACGCCTCGGGCTGGCTACTTAACCCCTGACCACTGCCTGGTAACTCGAAGTATTGCCCTGCGTTCTGTGGGGCGGGGTGGGTTGGTAGGTATATAATGTACTTTGTGTTCATTGATGTAAAGTACTTTAAGTACATTTTGTGTGTAAAAAAATGAGATGGGATAAAGTGAAGCACAAACCCGGAGGGGGACGCTACCGGATTTATGCTGGTTTAAGAGGCTTTTTGTTTTTTCTTTCGTGCTAGCTCTTCGTAAATTGCATTGTACTTCTGTTTTTTCTCCTCAAGAGTTTTTAAAAGTTCATCTGTCTCACTGTCAGGGAGCTCGTCCAGAAGGTCAATGATGATTTTTTGTCTTGGATTTAACTCCTGATAGAAACGTACCTGTCCACTTTCTTCTGTATCCTCTCCCAAAAGATAGGTTGGTGTTGTTCCAATGAGTGTTGCTAATTCCCTTAATTTCTCTCGGCGAGGAATTGTTTCGCCATTAAACCATTTGCTAACCGCTTTTGGTGTTAATTTCATTCGACGGGCAATTTCTGCCTGCCTTCCATGTTGTTCATAACCAGCGTTTTCACAGGCTAGCGCAAGCCTACTGGCGAACTCTTTACGCGCTTTATCTTCATGAACCATAAGTTCAATGATATTCGCTCTTGAATGTACTGTCAGTTCTGTTATAGCATGTACTCAAAGTTCACATTGTGAGGGTGATATGAACCAGAAAACACTTGAAGATGTAATCAAAACTGTTCGCGTTTCTGTTGTGGCCGACGTTTGTGGTGTCAGCCAAAGAGCAATCTACAAATGGATGGATAACGGAAAATTGCCTCGCACAGAATATACCGGCGAAACAAATTACGCTGAAAAAATCGCTCATGCATCAAACGGATTATTTTCTGCTGATGTAATTTTAACTATTGGCAGAAATAAAACTACTACGAAAAAGCTGATGGGAGTTGATTCATGAAAATCAAGCATGAGCACATCGAGTCAGTGTTGTTAGCCCTGGCAGCCGAAAAAGGGCAGGCATGGGTAGCCAATGCCATTACTGAAGAATATCTGCGCCAGGGGGGCGGCGAATTGCCCCTGGTACCAGGCAAGGACTGGAATAATCAGCAGAATATCTATCACCGTTGGTTGAAAGGTGAAACGAAAACGCAAAGAGAAAAAATTCAGAAGCTGATCCCAGCAATTCTGGCAATCCTTCCGCGCGAGCTGCGTCACCGACTCTGCATCTTCGATACCCTGGAACGCCGTGCATTACTGGCGGCGCAGGAAGCGTTAAGTACGGCAATTGATGCGCATGATGATGCAGTCCAAGCCGTTTACCGGAAAGCGCATTTCAGCGGCGGCGGGTCTTCCGACGATTCTGTCATTGTTCATTAAGCAAAAGTTTCCATGCTGTTTGTGCTTATTCTAAGCCACCGGGCAGCATCATACGGGGCAATTATGGCCGCATTACCATACATGCAACTGTACATAGCTGATTACCTGGCTGACACCATGCATTTGTCAGCAGAGGAGCATGGTGCGTATTTGTTGCTGATGTTCAATTACTGGCAAACAGGAAAGCCAATACCTAAAAACAGGCTGGCAAAAATTGCCCGTCTGACTAACGAGCGATGGGCTGATGTTGAACCATCCTTGCAGGAGTTTTTTTGCGATAACGGCGAGGAATGGGTGCATCTTCGGATTGAGGAAGATCTGGCATCAGTCAGGGAAAAATTAACCAAAAAATCAGCCGCAGGAAAAGCATCTGTTCAGGCCAGAAGAAGCAGAAAGGAAGCAGATGTTCAAACAAAACAAGAGAGAAATTTAACAGGTGTTCAAACAGATGTTGAAGTGGTGTTTGAACATGATGTCAACACAAAGGCAACTAATAAAGATACAGATAAAGATCTAAAAACAGATCCCCCCCTAAATCCCCCCCGGGGGAATCGAGGTGTCAAAAAGTTTGACCCTCTGGATATTGCTTTGCCGAACTGGATTTCTGTCTCGCTTTGGCGTGAGTGGGTTGAATTTCGCCAGGCATTGCGAAAACCGATTCGAACGGAGCAGGGCGCTAACGGGGCGATACGGGAGCTGGAAAAATTCCGCCAGCAGGGTTTTTCACCTGAGCAGGTGATTCGACACAGCATCGCCAATGAATACCAGGGCTTGTTCGCGCCGAAAGGTGTTCGACCTGAGACGTTACTCCGACAGGTTAACACCGTCTCGTTACCGGATAGTGCGATCCCGCCAGGCTTCAGGGGGTAACTGACCATGAAAAATATTGCGACAGGCGACGTTCTTGAACGTATCCGCAGACTGGCCCCGTCACATGTAACCGCGCCATTCAAGACGGTAGCGGAGTGGCGCGAGTGGCAACTTTCCGAAGGCCAGAAACGTTGTGAGGAGATCAACCGTCAGAATCGCCAGTTGCGGGTGGAAAAAATTCTGAATCGCTCTGGCATCCAGCCATTGCACCGCAAATGCTCGTTTTCGAATTACCAGGTGCAGAACGAAGCGCAGCGATACGCGTTGAGTCAGGCGAAATCCATCGCTGATGAACTGATGACCGGGTGTACAAATTTTGCGTTCAGCGGAAAACCTGGTACCGGGAAGAACCACTTAGCGGCAGCTATCGGGAATCGCCTGCTGAAAGACGGTCAGACAGTGATTGTGGTTACCGTGGCTGATGTTATGAGTGCCCTGCACGCCAGCTATGACGATGGGCAGTCAGGCGAAAAATTTTTGCGGGAACTATGCGAAGTGGATCTGCTGGTTCTTGATGAAATTGGCATTCAGCGCGAGACGAAAAACGAGCAGGTGGTGCTGCACCAGATTGTTGATCGCCGGACAGCGTCGATGCGCAGCGTGGGGATGCTGACAAACCTGAACTATGAGGCCATGAAAACATTGCTCGGCGAGCGGATTATGGATCGCATGACCATGAACGGCGGGCGATGGGTGAATTTTAACTGGGAGAGCTGGCGTCCGAATGTCGTCCAGCCAGGAATTGAGAAGTAATTTTTACCGGGAGGAAATTTTTATGGAGACTGTTTTTGACGCACTGAAAGCAATGGGAAAAGCCACATCCATAGAACTTGCTGCGCGACTTGATATCAGTCGTGAAGAAGTGCTGAACGAACTATGGGAACTGAAAAAAGCTGGTTTCGTTGATAAAAGCGCGTACACCTGGCGTGTGGCTGATAACAACGTTCAGCAGGAACAGCCAATGCAGGCAGAACTGCCGGAAGAAACCACCACGGCAACTGTAGTGAAAATCTCAGAGTGCGATTTAACCGCGACGATTGAACAACGCGGACCACAAACGGCGGATGAACTGGCTACGCTGTTCGGTACAACATCCCGCAAAGTTGCTTCAACGCTGGCAATGGCAATCAGCAAAGGACGCCTGATTCGCGTAAACCAGAACGGTAAATTTCGTTACTGCATGCCGGGCGATAATTTACCAGCAGAGCCGAAAGCTGCATCGGTAGCGGAAACTGATGGTAAAGCCTTTCCTCAGCCAGCCGGTGTTGCGTTACCAGTACAGGAAGCGGCAACACAGGAAGATATTAAAACAGAAACTGTGGCGGACATTGTGCAGTCGCTGCCATCGTTTACTGAAACGCAAGCGGATGACCTAGTTTTACCATCGCTGCATATGGCAAACCGCGAACTGCGTCGGGCGAAAAATCATGTCCAGAAGTGGGAGCGAGTCTGCGCCGCGCTGCGGGAGCTGAACAAGCACCGGGATATTGTCCGACAGATTGTCGATTCCTCCAGTCGTATTGTGTCGGAAAAGTGATTGCCGGAGGCGCTTATGGCAAAAGTTTTTACACAGGAAGAGCGTGAAAAAATTAAGGAGCAGGTTGTTGAGTTGGTACGCCAGAGTGGGCGCGAGACGTTAAGGCAACTGGAGGCCAAGACAGGTGCGACAAGATATCTGATGAGCATTCTTGCCAGAGAGTTGGTTGCCAGTGGCGATGTATACAACTCTGGCTATGGGTTATTCCCGTCTGAACAGGCTCGTAAGGATTGGAAAAACGCCCGCAAAAAACTATCCAGGGCAAAGGTGAAAAAAACGGTTGTGGTTGATCCTGACCTTATCTGGTCATTACCAGACGGAGAAATACGCCGCTATGACAGGCGTCAGAACATAATCTGTCGCGAGTGCCGGAAGAGTGAAGTTATGAAACGTGTACTGGCATTTTATCAAGGAAATCTTCGGTATTTATAGACGTTACTAGATCAAAGAGCATTAGTTCATATGTAAATTGACATTTTTCTGGCACAGGGGAGAGCTAGCGTGGTTGTCCGCTTTGTGCCAGAAGCGGAAGTTAGAAATTATCTGCCAACCGATAAGATGGCTGCCTAAGTCGTAGCGATTCAGCACTGTTTTAGCGGCGCTCGATTGCAAAGTCGTGCTTTGCTGACTTGCGATTGTGCTCTTTACGAGCAAAGCTTTCAGGTATAGTAAGTGCTAACTGTAGTGTAAAATTATAGGGATAGATGAAGAAAACAACGAGGCTTTAGCTAATCTTTGCAGTTGTGTCTGCTATAATAAGGCGAAATTTTATCTGCATGATTTTGTTTGATTAACTCCGAAAGCCAGCTCTCTCGGTGAAGATTGGGAAGGGATATCAATGAGTGATGATAGCTATAAATTTCAAAAGTTAACGCCGTTCAGCGATGTTGAGCTGGGTGTATATAAAAATGCGATAGATTTTGTTTTTGCCAATAACGATCTAAAAAATGTTGCGATATCAGGGCAATATAGCGCAGGAAAAAGTAGTCTTATCGAATCCTATAAGAAAAGTCATTCAAATATAAAGTTTGTTCATATCTCACTTGCTCATTTCAGATCGATTGAGGAAGCTGAAACTAATGAACCAAGTAAAGATATAAATGAAACCGCGTTAGAAGGTAAAGTTCTTAACCAGTTAATTCACCAAATTAATGCTGATGATATTCCCCAGACACATTTTAAAGTAAAGAAAAAAATAAAAACTAACAACATTGTGATAAACACCATCTTTACGGTGTTATTTATCGCTATGATACTACATATCACGCTATTTAATAAGTGGGAAAAGTTTGTTTCACTTTTATCTGAAGGTAATATAAAGACACTACTTACATTATCAACTAAATACGATACGCTTTTAATTAGTGGGTTTATATGTACTATCCTATCTTGTATTTTCATTTACAAGTTAATAAAAACCCAAAAGAATCGTAATGTTCTTAAGAAAATAAATTTACAGGGTAATGAAATAGAGATTTTTGAAGAAAGTAACGAGTCTTATTTCGATAGATATTTAAATGAAGTATTGTACCTTTTCGAGAACGTTGATGCTGATGCCATTGTTTTTGAAGACATGGACCGTTTTAATAGTAATAACATCTTTGAACGTCTTCATGAGGTTAACAGACTGGTTAATATTCAACGGGACACAGCAGGGCACAAGAAATCGACGTTACGTTTTATTTACTTGCTTCGTGATGATATCTTCATTTCGAAGGATAGAACCAAATTCTTTGATTATATCATTCCAGTTATTCCTGTTGTTGATAGTTCTAACTCTTACGATCAGTTTATCACACATTTTGATGGTGGTGGTATTCTCAAGTTGTTCAATGAAAGATTTCTACAAGGGATGTCTTTATATATTGATGATATGAGAATATTGAAGAATATTTATAACGAATTTCAAATTTATTATAACAAATTAAACACGACAGAACTTGACTGTAATAAAATGTTGGCCATTATTGCCTATAAGAATATTTTCCCAAGAGATTTTAGTGAGTTGCAACTTAATCAAGGTATGGTTTATACCATATTTAGTGAAAAAGACAACCTTATTATTGAAGAAATAAAGAAAATAGAAAAAGATATTAGAGATAGAAAAAAAGAGATTGAGGCAATCAATGATGAAATACTCAACTCTAGTCAGGAGGTTGATGCTATATACGATAAGGAATTATCTAGATATAATAATCATCCTCACTATAATCAGGCTGAGAAAGCTGATATAGCAAAGAGAAGGGCGGCTAGAAAAGAAAGTGTTGAAAATAAATTTAATGGTAAAATAGAAGAAATTAATGAGCTTATATCAAGATCAAGAGAAAGTTTGGTTGATTCTAGAAACAAAAGACTTAAAGAAGTAATAACTAGAGAAAACATTGATGAAATATTTAAACTCACCTATACCAATGAAATTGGAGAGGAAAGAGACTTTAATGAAATAAAAAGCAGTGAGTATTTTGACTTGCTTAAATACCTTATTCGTGATGGTTATATTGATGAAACCTATACCGACTATATGACCTATTTTTATGAAAATAGCCTGAGTCGAATTGATAAGATGTTTTTACGCAGCATTACCGATCAAAAAGGCAAAGAGTTCACTTATCAACTCAAGAACCCCAAGCTGGTCGTTGCCCGCCTTCGAGAAGTGGATTTTGAACAGGAAGAGGCGCTTAATTTTGATTTATTAGCTTATCTGCTTCAAACGCCAGCCCAGGTAAACTTAATAAAACGTTTATTCAAACAACTAAGAAAAGATAGAAGAGTTGAGTTTATTCGTGGTTACTTTGAAACTGAGAGGGCTCAGCCTGTCTTCATTAATCGATTAAATACACAGTGGCCTGAGTTTTTTTCTTATGCGCTGACAGAGAGTGAATTTTCTGCTGATTGGGTTAAACTCTACTCTATAGGCACGTTTTATTATTCTGCCAATGACGCCATCGAGGCCATTAATATTGATGATTGTCTGACTGATTACATCTCTGATTCGGCAGGTTATTTAGCAATATCAGAACCGAAGGTTGACAAATTAATTAGTGGTTTTAAGTTGCTTAACGTCTCTTTTGTCAGTATTAAATTTGAAAACGCAAATAAAGTACTCTTTGATGCGGTTTACCAGCATTCACTTTATGATATTAATTTTTCCAACCTGACCTTAATGCTGAGTAAGGTTTACACGCTTAATAGTGAAGATGATATTCGCCATAAGAACTATACACTAGTGATGTCACAACCTGATTCTCCCTTGGCTAGTTATGTTAATAACCATATTAGGGACTATCTGGATATGGTTTTATCTAGTTGTGATGGTTCAATCGTGGATGATGAATCCATTGTTTTATCCGTTCTTAATAATGAGGGAATATCTGATGAACAAAAAGGCCAGTATATAAACGCTTTGCAAACTTTCGTGACATCTCTGAGTGAGGTTGAGAGCGAATCTTTATGGTCATCTTTGTTGGATAAAGATAGAGCAGTGTGCTCTGAGGAAAATATTGTCTCTTATTTTGAACATGTTGATGGACTGGATGACTCACTTATCGAATTTATCAATAGAACTGATGTAGACCTGAATTTTCAAAATATTAATATTGATAACGAGCTTAAAGGTAAATTATTTAAATCGATTGTTATCTGTAATGATTTATCAAATGATAAATATGAAAAATTAATTTGCTCACTAAATATTATTTGTAAAACATCCTTTAGCGCTAGTAATATCGCGAGTGATAAGTTCAAAATATTAGTGGATAAAAATATTATTCGTATGAATGTTGCGCCACTTAATTTCATACGAGATAACTATTCAGAGCAACTTTCCTATTATATTCATAAGAATATCAGGGCATACGTTGAATTAATGACGATTGATAACTTTATTTTGGATGAGGCTATATCAATACTTTCTTGGAAAGTTGATGATGATTTGAAAGTTAAGCTACTCGAGTTTGTTAAAACTCCGTTGGCTATTTATAGTAAGAATTACTCTCAGGTCGTTAATGACTATATTTTAGAAAATAATTTTAAACCAGATGAACTTCTAATCTTGACGTCATCTTATAAAACTTGGGGAACCTCTACTCAGTCGCTCATCTTGAGTCGAGCAATACAGGATATATCAGCATTGATAGCAAGTCCTAATGATGTTTCTGAACCGTTACTAAAAAACCTGTTTGTCGCAGAGGGACTGAATATGCAGAATAAAATAGCACTGCTAATCGCTTTGTTGCCGGGTAAGGATTTGAGTAAGACGACTTGCAAAGAGTATCTTGATCTGCTTGGTTTATCGGAGTTCAGTAAAATTTTGGGGCGAGGCAAACCTAAAATTGAAGTTGATTCAACTAATCAAAGTTTATTAACAGCATTAAGAGATAACCACTTCTTCTCTGATTTTGAGGTGGATAATGAAAATCCCACTTATTATAAAATAACAAGGCGGCGCTCTATGTTTGGCTCAGATACATAGCATTATGTATTTTTCTACAGTTTGGGCACTTTTATAGTGCCCAATTTTTACGCTGAAACTTACGCAGATAATCTGACTTTTTCCCAGTTGACGAGTACACCTAGGTGTTCGTGAAGCCCTCAGTGTGTTGGGACAGATGCGAGCGTCCGCTCTTCGCTCAAAGCGGACTAAAATGTTGGCTTGTTTCTGACTTAGAGCATTTAAGGAAGTGCTGGTGGTGACTGGTTGTTGTGTTCCATTTCTACAGAACAAAATCACAGAAACTATACCCAATAGTTGCATTGAATCACTGACGAGACATCCTCATATTTATCAGGACTGGTGTACGCCCAATACAGGAGGTTGTCGTGCTGGTTCTCAAATGTGCGCTAGCTATTGCGGCTGTAATGGCAATTTATTGTCTTGCTGTTGTTCTTATGGATCGCCTTTCTGATTGATTTTATATTGGCGAGGTGACGGGGGTTAAGTAGAATTGCTGCGGGTGCTTGAGGCTATCTGCCTCGGGCATGAACACCAACGGCAGATAGAGAAAAGCCCCAGATAACATTACGCGTCCGGCAAGACGCTTAACATTAATCTGAGGCCAATTTCATGCTTTGCACATGTAGGTTAGCCTCTTACGCGCCGGAAGGCAAGGAGAAGCAGGCTATGAAGCAGCAAAAGGCGATGTTAGTCGCACTGATTGTCATCTGTTTAACCGTCATAGTGACGGCACTGGTAACGAGGAAAGACCTCTGCGAGGTGCGAATCCGAACCGGTCAGACGGAGGTCGCTGTCTTCACAGCTTACGAACCTGAGGAGTAAGAGTGACCAGGCGAGGGAGAAATCCCTCGCCGCCTCTGATGTGTCAGGCATCCTCAACGCACCCACACTTAACCTGATTCGGCGAGTTTATTTTATCTGTGAATATTTTTATAAAAATAATGCCCATACACAGCAAAAAACAAAAAGTATTACAGATAAAAAAGGAGCGTAATGTGCAGATTTGTTGTTTTCCATATTTACTCACCTTAATATGATTAATCCTGATAGGATTGTTATTTCAGCGGTTTTCAAATGAGATATTATGCTGATCTGGCAGATTTGCATAACATTAAAATTTAATTTGTCTAACCGCTTTTAATAATAAGCGTTGTATTTTATCCCAGCAATCTATTGTTTGATTTTTATTCCATCAATGTGGGGGCTTTACACTGGAACCAGTTTATTTATACTTTATACGTCAGCCTGAACAACTGGCATCTGCTGCACTGCGCCATCGAGAGATTGAGAAATGGCGCATATACAACTGGTCAAACAAACTTCTTCTGGTTTACTTCTCCCGGCGACGCCGGAGAGTTGCGATTTTCTGCATCAAATCAAAATAGGTGAGTGGATACACGCAGACTTTAAGCGTGTGCGTAACTACGCATTCCACAAGCGTTTTTTCAAACTCCTGCAACTGGGATTCGATTACTGGACTCCGGTCGGTGGGGCGATCACGCCTCGCGAACGAGAACTGCTGTCTGGTTTCGTTGATTACCTGTGCGAATCAGTTGGTCGGGAACACACGCCAGCCCTGAGTGATGCCGCAGAGCAATATCTGAATACAGTTGCGACACGCAGAACCCGGGATACGGCATTGCTAAAGTCGTTTGAGGCTTTTCGCGAGTGGGTAACCATTCAGGCTGGATTTTACACCGAACATTTTTATCCGGACGGTAGCCATGGGCGTCTGGCGAAATCCATCGCTTTTGCGAACATGGACGAAACCGAGTTTCAGCAGGTTTATAAATCTGTACTGAATGTGCTGTGGAACTGGATCCTGTTCCGTAAATTTTCCTCTCCGGAGGAAGTCGAAAATGTGGCCGCACAGTTACTGGAGTTTGCGTAATGGTGGATTTACGTAAAGCGGCGCGGGGGCAGATGTGCACCGTCAGAATTCCTGGCTACTGCAATCACAATCCCGAAACATCTGTGCTGGCGCATTACAGGCTGGCGGGGACGTGCGGAACAGCGACAAAACCACACGATATGCAGGCAGCGATTGCCTGTAGCTCATGCCACGATTTAATCGACGGGCGGGTAAAAACCAGCGATTACACCAAAGAAGAATTACGCCTGATGCATGCAGAAGGTGTTTTTCGCACACAAGAAATCTGGAGAAAGGAAGGTTATTTATGATTTACCCAACAAATACAGGCAAAAGCGGGGAACACCTTCGTCTCACCACGCTGGAAAGTGTCTGGATTCAGGGAAAACTGCGCATGTGGGGGCGCTGGTCGTATATTGGCGGCGGTAAGACGGGAAATATGTTTAACCAGTTGCTGGCATCCAAAAAATTGACGAAAACAGCCGTCAATGAAGCCCTGCGCAGGATGAAAAAAGCGGGAATAGAGAAACCTGAGCTGGAAGCGTTTTTGCGAGAGATGATCAATGGCAAGCAAAAGACCTGGCTGGCGCATTGTACTGATGCAGAGGCGTTATGTATTGATAGAGTCATAAGTGAGGTGCTGGCAGAGCATCCTGGATTGATTAGTGTCCTCCGGCAACGGTATGAAGGACGGGGGATGACTAAGCGCAAAATGGCTGAATTGCTAAATGATGCACATCCTGAGTGGTGTTTTAGCACATGCGAAAAGCGAATTGCTAATTGGTTGGCTGTTGCTGAGTATGCCCTATATATTCCCATGCGAGAATCATTTGCTCAAAAAATAGCTTGATTTTTTACGCATAAACTGCTTCAATTCCGGTATGCTTCGCAAAGCTGTATCGCGAGGCGAACCAAGCGCATGAACTTTACCAGAACCCGCCATTGAGCGGGTTTTGTTGTTTCTGGTACTGGCGAACCTGATGTTTCATTTCTGGAGCGCGATTCCTGGCGGAATACCTAGAATCGAGACATTCTGGTAAAATTGTTTTCAGTACAGGATGTGGAGGTGAGATGAGAGAACTACCTAAAGATTATTTTTTAGGAGTAGATGATGAGCTCGTCGATTATCTTGAAAAACAAGGGGAAGAGACGATACGAGAGATTCATCTTTCTAACAAAACCAATGTTGAGAATGGATACAAACTTCTGAACATTCAGATTGTTGGAATTGGTTCATCTTTTTTATTGCTGACACAGAAAACTAATTTCGATTTTCTCACCGCCGGAATTACCACATTTACATTACTATGGACATGGTGCGCCATTTACTTGGTATGTACTGGTTTATCTGTGAAGGTTAGGGGCCTGATCAATGCCCCTCCTGATCATCTATATCATGAAAAATATAAGGATATGGAGCCCTCGAGCTTTAAAATATTCGCTGATGCAGGATATTTAGGACCTGATAAGTTATTGCCGCTTATACGAAGGTA
This sequence comes from Escherichia sp. TW09308, assembly GCF_000208565.1. Classification (NCBI taxonomy): domain Bacteria; kingdom Pseudomonadati; phylum Pseudomonadota; class Gammaproteobacteria; order Enterobacterales; family Enterobacteriaceae; genus Escherichia; species Escherichia sp. TW09308. The sequence goes on from NZ_AEME01000001.1 coordinate 2,063,073, forward strand.
TCGCCTTGTTGACTTGAGTGATACAGCAAGAGAGTTACTGTTGGAAAATGAGAAAATCCGCACGAGTCTCGATAAAGCAAGGATGTATACCATCCTTGCTCCGGTAGCGGCGATGTTTATCTCGGCTGTTTTTTTATATGTTCAATGACTGAGTCGGCAGAATCTCCAACAAAAACACGACGTGTAGCAAAGTCTGTAGTACTTTGTGTTGGAGTTGGTTTTGGTGCCACGGGTTGCTGAGGTTTATTTTCACCTTGTGGTTTGTTTTTTTCAGACATAAAAATCCTCTTTGTTTGAATTGTTACTTTTGGCGATTTAACGATATCAAACACGAGTATATACCGCCAGAAGCTTAATCTGGCACTCCATCTGGCCCCGGCATGTCCCGGGGCTTTTTCGTTGTTAGGCTCCGGAAACATCCTCGACTTCTTGTTAGCAAGCCTGAGAGCCTGAATCTTACACTTAGCACCATCCGAACTCTCGGAGGTGAGGCTTATGAAAATGCACAATGCCCCTCATTCCTGGCCTGACTTACTGGAACTCTTACAAAGTTGGTGGCGTGGAGATACGCCGCTGGGTGCAGTGGTTATGTCAATTATTATGGCTGGTTTGCGCATTGCCTATTTTGGCGGTGGCGGCGGCTGGAAACGAAAAACGCTTGAGATTCTGCTTTGTGGTGCTCTGACGCTGACCTTTGCATCCGCGCTTGAGTATGTCGGATGGCCTAAATCACTTTCTGTTGCCATTGGTGGTGGGGTGGGGCTGATTGGTGTTGATGCTATTCGTGGTGCGGCAATGAGGGTCATCGGTAACAAGTTCGGTGCCCATAAGGAGTAATTAATGCAGACACTTAATTCCCAGCGTAAAGCTTTCCTTGATATGGTGGCATGGTCAGAAGGAACAGATAACGGACGGCAGAAAACCAGAAATCACGGTTATGATGTTATTGTCGGTGGCGAACTGTTCACTGATTACTCCGATCACCCCCGCAAACTTGTCACGCTAAATCCGAAACTCAAATCAACAGCCGCTGGACGTTACCAGCTTCTTTCACGCTGGTGGGATGCCTACCGCAAGCAACTTGGCCTGAAAGATTTTTCTCCAGAAAGTCAGGATGCTGTAGCGCTGCAGCAGGTACGATATAGCATCAATCCAAGTAAAAATGCGCTTTCATTTCACATTAACTTACAGCCATTGGTATACGATTAGGTATACGCACAAAAACTGAATTAAACAAAATCATTAAAAATCAAAGCAATACAATATTTATTCAAACTCCGCCAGCCAATCATGATTAGACGGTGTAAGAACAACACCAACAAAAACAGGAAGTTAGCAGTCTCAGCAGGACACCGACCAGACGGTGAGGAGACAAAAAAGGATACGCAAAGGAGCCGCAGCTCTTTAGTGACATAGAAGCCCGCTTATGCGGGCTTTTTTATTTTTTCATCTGCTTAATTTGGCTGTGCTTCATCTATCCCCTCAACAAGCACCATTCTTTTCGTTCACAGCTTCCATATATCAACCAGCCACGAATGCCTTTCAGCCATAAAAAATGAATGTCTGTTATGAGCTCTGAGTTCAACGGGTCGATGCAACGCTATCCTTAATCAAGGGGGCCGTTGCTCTTCTGAAATGCAAAAGGGTCTCTAAATGTGAATGGCACGATTATGCGGGATACTTACATAATGTATGGAGACTACGCATTATTCTCCCCCCTGCCAAACAGGTGAAGAACTAAAACTCACCTGTTTACAACAGGTTATTTCAAATTAACTCAATCGTGTATTAAATCGCAGGACACGTTTGTTTTGAAGTTTGAAATCACACCCAATACTCACCTCCTATAACCATCACTAACTTATTATTTTAAATAATTATTTCTCTAAAAAAGCATCTATAACTCACCTCACCATATGTTAATAAAATATTGTTTTTGATCACAATAAGAAAACAATATGTCTCTTTTGTGCGCATTTTTCAGAAATGTAGATATTTTTAGATTATGGCTACGAAGTGAGCATCGCCATGTCACCCTACATCTCATAAGAGGATTGCTTCTGATGAATGCACTGACCGCCGTACAAACCAATACTGTCGATTCAGGCCAGGACTATAGCGGATTCACCCTCATACCGTCGGCGCAATCCCCGCGTCTGCTGGAACTCACCTTCACCGAACAGACGACCAAACAGTTTCTCGAACAGGTTGCCGAGTGGCCCGTGCAGGCGCTGGAGTACAAATCGTTTCTGCGTTTTCGGGTGGGCAAAATTCTCGACGATCTGTGTGCAAACCAACTACAGCCGCTGCTGTTGAAGACGTTGCTAAACCGCGCTGAAGGTGCGCTGTTGATCAATGCGGTAGGTGTCGATGATGTGAAGCAGGCGGATGAGATGGTGAAGCTGGCGACGGCGGTGGCGCATCTGATTGGTCGCTCAAATTTCGATGCGATGAGCGGTCAGTATTATGCGCGTTTTGTGGTGAAAAATGTCGATAACTCAGACAGCTATCTGCGCCAGCCGCACCGCGTGATGGAGTTGCATAACGACGGCACCTATGTCGAAGAGATCACTGATTACGTGCTGATGATGAAAATCGACGAACAAAACATGCAGGGCGGAAATTCGCTGCTGCTGCATCTCGATGACTGGGAACATCTGGACCACTTTTTCAGCCACCCGCTGGCGCGCCGTCCGATGCGTTTTGCCGCACCGCCAAGTAAAAACGTCAGCAAAGATGTCTTCCATCCGGTGTTCGACGTCGATCAGCAGGGGCGCCCGGTGATGCGCTATATCGACCAGTTCGTCCAGCCGAAAGACTTCGAAGAAGGCGTATGGTTGAGCGAGCTTTCCGACGCCATTGAAACCAGCAAAGGCATTCTGTCTGTCCCCGTTCCCGTTGGCAAATTCCTGTTGATTAACAACCTGTTCTGGCTGCACGGTCGCGACCGCTTTACCGCGCATCCGGATCTGCGTCGCGAACTGATGCGCCAGCGTGGCTATTTCGCTTACGCCACTAACCACTACCAGACGCATCAGTAAGCGCAAAGGAATTGAGCGGATGTATGATTTTGTGATTATTGGCGGCGGCATCATCGGCATGTCGACCGCCATGCAACTGATTGATGTCTATCCGGACGCCCGCATTGCGTTGCTGGAAAAAGAGTCCGACCCGGCCTGTCACCAGACGGGCCACAACAGCGGTGTGATCCATGCCGGGGTCTATTACACGCCCGGCAGCCTGAAGGCGAAATTTTGCCTGGCGGGAAACCGCGCCACCAAAGCCTTTTGCGATCAAAACGGCATTCACTACGACAACTGCGGCAAGATGCTGGTCGCCACGTCCGCTCTCGAAATGGAACGGATGCGCGCGTTGTGGAAACGCACGGCGGCGAACGGGATCGAGCGCGAATGGTTAAACGCCGACGAACTGCGCGAGCGCGAACCGAATATCACCGGGCTTGGCGGTATTTTTGTGCCGTCCAGCGGCATTGTCAGCTATCGCGAAGTGACGGCGGCGATGGCAAAAATCTTCCAGGCCAGAGGCGGTGAGATTATCTATAACGCCGAAGTCAGCGCGCTCAGTGAGCATAAAAACGGCGTGGTGATACGTACCCGTCAGGGCGACGAATATGAAGCATCGACGCTGATTAGCTGTTCCGGACTAATGGCTGACCGGCTGGTGAAAATGCTCGGCCTCGAACCGGGCTTTATCATCTGCCCGTTCCGTGGCGAGTATTTCCGCCTTGCGCCGGAGCATAACCAGATTGTTAACCATCTGATTTACCCCATCCCCGACCCGGCGATGCCATTTTTGGGCGTTCATCTCACCCGGATGATCGACGGCAGCGTGACCGTCGGGCCAAACGCGGTGCTGGCTTTCAAACGCGAAGGCTATCGCAAGCGCGACTTCTCATTTAGCGACACGCTGGAGATTTTGGGCTCTTCGGGGATTCGCCGGGTGCTACAAAACCACCTACGCTCAGGACTGGGCGAGATGAAAAACTCGCTGTGCAAAAGCGGCTATTTGCGGCTGGTGCAAAAGTATTGTCCCCGGCTTTCGTTAAGCGATCTCCAGCCCTGGCCCGCCGGTGTGCGGGCGCAGGCGGTATCGCCGGACGGCAAGCTGATTGACGATTTTCTGTTTGTCACCACCCCGCGCACGATCCACACCTGCAATGCGCCCTCCCCGGCAGCGACATCAGCAATTCCTATTGGTGCGCATATTGTCAGCAATGTACAAACGCTGCTGGCAAGCCAGAGTAACCCCGGACGCACGCTGCGAGCGGCACGTAGTGTGGATGCCTTACACGCCGCATTTAATCAATAACCTTTGAAAACAGGATGTAGCGATGAAACTTAACGACAGTAACTTATTCCGCCAGCAGGCGTTGATTAACGGGGAATGGCTGGACGCCAACAATGGCGAGGTCATCGATGTCACCAATCCGGCGAACGGCGACAAGCTGGGTAGCGTGCCGAAAATGGGTGCTGATGAAACCCGTGCCGCTATCGACGCCGCCAGCCGCGCCCTGCCCGCCTGGCGTGCGCTCACCGCCAAAGAACGCGCCACCATTCTGCGCAACTGGTTCAATTTGATGATGGAGCATCAGGACGATTTAGCGCGCCTGATGACCCTCGAACAGGGCAAACCGCTGGCTGAAGCGAAAGGCGAAATCAGCTACGCCGCCTCCTTTATTGAGTGGTTTGCCGAAGAAGGCAAACGTATTTATGGCGACACTATTCCCGGTCATCAGGCCGATAAGCGCCTGATTGTGATCAAGCAGCCGATTGGCGTCACCGCAGCCATCACGCCGTGGAACTTCCCGGCGGCGATGATTACCCGCAAAGCCGGTCCGGCACTGGCGGCAGGCTGCACGATGGTGCTGAAGCCCGCCAGTCAGACGCCGTTCTCTGCGCTAGCGCTGGCAGAGCTGGCGATTCGCGCGGGCATTCCGGCTGGCGTGTTTAACGTGGTCACCGGTTCGGCGGGCGCGGTCGGTAACGAACTGACCAGCAACCCGCTGGTGCGCAAGCTGTCGTTTACCGGCTCGACCGAAATTGGCCGCCAGTTAATGGAACAGTGCGCGAAAGATATCAAAAAAGTGTCGCTGGAGCTCGGCGGCAACGCGCCGTTTATCGTCTTTGACGATGCCGATCTCGATAAAGCCGTGGAAGGCGCGCTGGCCTCGAAATTCCGCAACGCCGGGCAAACCTGCGTCTGCGCCAACCGTTTATACGTGCAGGACGGCGTGTATGACCGCTTTGCCGAAAAATTGCAGCAGGCGGTGAGCAAACTGCAAATCGGTGATGGACTGGAAAAAGGCGTCACCATCGGACCGCTGATCGATGAAAAAGCGGTAGCAAAAGTGGAAGAGCATATTGCCGATGCGCTGGAGAAAGGCGCGCGCGTGGTTTGCGGCGGTAAAGCGCACGAACGCGGCGGCAACTTCTTCCAGCCGACCATACTGGTGGACGTTCCGGCCAACGCCAAAGTGTCGAAAGAAGAGACGTTCGGCCCCCTCGCCCCGCTATTCCGCTTTAAAGACGAAGCCGATGTGATTGCGCAGGCCAATGACACCGAGTTTGGCCTTGCCGCCTACTTCTACGCTCGTGATTTAAGCCGCGTCTTCCGCGTGGGCGAGGCGCTGGAGTACGGCATCGTCGGCATCAATACCGGCATTATTTCCAATGAAGTGGCCCCGTTCGGCGGCATTAAAGCCTCGGGTCTGGGTCGTGAAGGTTCGAAGTATGGCATCGAAGATTACTTAGAAATCAAATATATGTGCATCGGTCTTTAACTGGAGAACGCGAATGAGCAGCAATAAAGAGTTAATGCAGCGCCGCAGTCAGGCGATCCCCCGTGGCGTCGGGCAAATTCACCCGATTTTCGCTGACCGCGCGGAAAACTGCCGGGTGTGGGACGTTGAAGGCCGTGAGTATCTTGATTTCGCGGGCGGGATTGCAGTGCTCAACACCGGGCACCTGCATCCAAAAGTGGTTGCGGCGGTGGAAGCGCAGTTGAAAAAACTGTCGCATACCTGCTTCCAGGTGCTGGCTTACGAGCCGTATCTGGAGTTGTGCGAGGTTATGAATCAGAAGGTGCCGGGCGATTTCGCCAAAAAAACGCTGTTGGTCACCACGGGTTCGGAAGCGGTGGAAAACGCGGTAAAAATCGCCCGCGCCGCCACCAAACGCAGCGGCACCATCGCCTTTAGCGGTGCGTATCACGGGCGCACGCACTACACGCTGGCGCTGACCGGCAAGGTGAATCCGTACTCTGCGGGTATGGGGCTGATGCCGGGCCATGTTTATCGCGCGCTTTACCCTTGCCCACTGCATGGCATCAGTGAAGATGACGCTATCGCCAGTATCCACCGAATCTTCAAAAATGACGCGGCGCCGGAAGATATCGCCGCCATCGTGATTGAGCCGGTTCAGGGCGAAGGCGGTTTCTACGCCGCGACGCCAGCCTTTATGCAACGTTTACGCGCGCTGTGTGACGAGCACGGGATCATGCTGATTGCCGATGAAGTCCAGAGCGGCGCGGGACGTACCGGTACGCTGTTTGCGATGGAGCAAATGGGCGTTGCACCGGATCTCACCACCTTTGCGAAATCGATCGCGGGCGGCTTCCCGCTGGCGGGCGTCACCGGACGTGCCGAAGTGATGGACGCCGTCGCACCAGGTGGTCTGGGCGGCACTTATGCGGGTAACCCGATTGCCTGCGTGGCGGCGCTGGAAGTATTGAAGGTGTTCGAGCAGGAAAATCTGCTGCAAAAAGCCAACGATCTGGGGCAGAAACTGAAAGACGGGTTGTTGGCAATAGCCGAAAAACACCCTGAGATCAGCGATGTGCGCGGGCTGGGGGCGATGATTGCGATCGAGTTGTTTGAAAATGGCGATCACGACAAACCGGATGCGAAACTCACCGCCGAGATCGTAGCGCGCGCCCGCGATAAAGGTCTGATTCTTCTCTCCTGCGGCCCTTATTACAACGTACTGCGCATCCTTGTCCCCCTCACCATTGAAGATGCTCAGATCCGTCAGGGTCTGGAGATCATCAGCCAGTGTTTTGCTGAGGCGAAGCAGTAGCACCGCTCCATGCCGGAGGCGACGCTTTGCGTCTTGTCCGGCCTACGGGAATCCAGGTCGGATAAGGCGTTTACACCGCATCCGACACCCGGCGCACCCATGCCGGAGGCGACGCTTTGCGTCTTGCCCGGCCCTGAGTTAACGTGCGTGAAGATACGTGTAAAAATTAATCGATAGATATTATATGTATAAGGATGTGTATAAATGAATTATAATAGAAAAATATAAACGATTTGAATCAAATGGTTATATGGCAATTTTGACTCCTGTGATCTTCCGCCAATTTGCCTCTTCTGAACTCTCCCGACATTCACAAAACCTCTTCTATTTCCTTATATACCTGGCTTTATTTGTATCCTGTGACCCGTCCTGAATAGCGTTATTTTTGGGGTATCAGGTTAGTTACTGGCGCACATCCCCCTGGATGATGGATTCGTCAAAAGCCGGAGGATGTCATGGCACTCGATTACCAGAAAGGCAGTGGGCATATCACATTCAAGCGGCTGGATCTGGTGGGTAAGATGAATGACATGGTGGCGAAGCACTATCCGTCAGCGTTATCAGCAAAATAACACTGTTCATATGCGGTTCTCTGGCATACTACGTGAGTTATAGCATTGCGGATTTGATTCTAACGGAGGCGGCATGTCAGACAAAGACTTAACCCAGTCCCCAGAAGGCGAATTTATTATGTTTGCCAGCGGTGACGGAGAAGTGCGTGTTGAATGTCGCTTTGAACAAGAAACACTCTGGCTCCCTCAGGCAACCATCGCAAACCTTTATCAGATCACTCCTCAGGCCGTCACGCAGCACATTAAAGCGATCTATGAAGAAGGCGAACTTGACCAAAACGCAACCTGTAAGTCTTACTTACAAGTTCAACAGGAAGGTAACCGCCAGGTAAGTCGCAACAAGCTACATTACAGCCTGCCTGTAATACTCGCTGTTGGCTATCGCGTTCGCTCGCCTCGCGGCACTCAATTCCGTCAGTGGGCAACGCAGACGCTTCAGGAATACCTGATCAAAGGTTTTGTGATGGACGATGAGCGACTGAAGAATCCCCCTGTCGGTTCATCGGTTGTGCCCGACTATTTTGATGAGATGCTCGAACGTATCCGCGATATTCGCGCCAGCGAGCGCCGGGTATATTTGCGGGTACGGGAGATCTTTGCATTAGCTGCTGACTATCAGCCTTCGTTAAAAGAAACCACGCAATTTTTTCAAACCATCCAGAACAAACTGCATTTTGCCTGTACCGGGCATACCGCTGCTGAACTCATTCATCTGCGTGCCGATGCCAGCCAGCCGCATATGGGGCTGACCAGCTATAAAGGTGAAGAGGTGCGTAAGAGCGACGTGACGGTGGCAAAAAATTATCTCACCCAGGATGAAGTCAGCGAGCTTAATCGCGTGGTTAACATGTGGCTGGACTTTGCCGAGGATCAGGCCCGTCGTCGTCAGCAGGTCTTTTTGCGCGACTGGCAGGATAAGCTGGATCAGTTCCTGCAATTTAATGACCGTGAGGTTCTACACGGCGCGGGTAAAATCAGTAAGAAAATGGCCGATGAAAAAGCGCAGACGGAGTATGTTCAGTTTGCCAAACAACAACGGTGCTTAAAAGAGGCCGAAGGCGAGAAGGATATTGCCGCTTTGCTACAGTGGAATAAAGAGTCGAAAAAGTAGCTCAGAATGCCCCCAACTCCATATGCAAAACCATTTGGGGATACTTATGGGGGTTACTCATTTATCCAATTCAAAATATGAATATTAAATCAATAAATTAACCATCAAATACGACCCCGATAATCTTCCGCCAATTTGCCTCTTCTGAACTCTCCCGACATTCACAAAACCTCTTCTATTTCCTTATATACCAGGTTTTATTTGTATCCTGAGGTCAACCGACTTCAACCTGCGGCACGTTATTTTTGGGGGGTCATTGGGGGTATCTTACCTGACTGATCTGGCCGCAATCACCGGGAAATCCTGTTCCCCGATGCTGCTTCATATCGACCTGGCTTTACCTGCGCTAATGAAACAACGGGAGCTGAAGCTGGCATTCCCTGGGATTTCTGGCTTACTACTGCGCCTGTTTTTCAACAAATCAACAGCAAGCAGGAGAGATCGTCCCCGGTATTGATCATGTCGATCGCTTTATCCATCCGCTGATTGATAATTGGCGAATGCAAGGTTTTCTCAGCAAGGCTCGCCACAATCTTCAGCACCGTTGCCTCATCTGGAGTGACTTCCAGCGATATCACACTCAGCAAATGCTTTGTGTAGAAATAGTCGAGGATCAAACGGTAAACCTGGCGCATAACCGTTGAGAAATCAGCCTCAGGAAAATGGCTGTGGTAAATTTTGTAAGTCAGTAAATTGCGCAATACATGCGGAGCGCTGAGGATAGATTCCTGGCAAAGCTGCTGCCACTGCTTGTCCAGAACTGCAAACTTGTCAGCCAGAACCTGCTTATCCGGGCTGTTTGCTACGTCTAAATACACTGCCATCTTTCGATGCGCATCAGCAATAATACGATCCCTGCTGCTCTTATTCGCGACAAGCGAACCCAATACCGTCAGCGCACGCACCTTCAATCCCACCGACTCCGTAGGCGTTGATTGACTCATCAGGCTAATACCTGCCGCCAGCTCGCTTAATAACTCCTGATGGTACTGTTCAGCCTGCACAAAATAGCGGTGCAGATCGAACTCAATACGCTGTAGGTAAACCATAAACTGTGCCAGCGCTATCAGATTCTCTTCAACGTTCAACGATGGCGACTGCAGGAGGTGCCAGGCAAAGAGATGCACAATCTGGTGGATCTGATTAACCGGCTGCCTGGCAGTGAAGGGGGTTTTCGCCTTCGCCAACAGCTCATCCTGTTCGTGCACTAACATGCTGTCGGCATCAAACAATACCAGTCGGGCTACTTCTGGACATGAGAGCACCATCGAATGGCGAGTTGTATCCGCGTAGTGCCTTTTGTTACGTGGATAAGTAGAACAGGTTTCTGAAAGCGCTTCTTCTCCCAGATCGCGATGAACCAGGCAGAGTTTATTTTCATCGAGAAACGGACACTGCCCCTGCGCGTCCAGTTTGATTATCGAATAGCGGCTTTTACCATTTCGCACCCGTAATAGATTCTCTTTCGCCAACTGGGCAATTTTCGGGTGTTGTTCGTTGAGGTAAGTATGATGGGTTTTCTTGTCGATGTGTATATTCCATCCCTGACAGCAGGAAATCAGGCAGTTGGGACCGACGCAGGAAAACTTCTTCACAAACTCGGGGGTTATTACTTTATGGATTTGCATAGCATTCTTCGCGTTTAAAAAGCGAACAGTAGCACGCTGTCAAAAAAAAGTGATAACGCCATAACATGACAGTTTAACAAGCATTTCACTGGTTTTATAAATATGCCTTGCACGAACACGGCCATCCTCGCCATTTTTGCTATCATGCCTGCAACATAAACGACAAAACAGTATGCAGAGGAAAATATGAGTTCCACCAGAAAGGGGATGCTGAACGTTCTAATTGCCGCCGTTTTGTGGGGGAGTTCAGGGGTCTGCGCACAATACATCATGGAGCAAAGCCAGATGTCATCGCAGTTTCTTACCATGACGCGACTGATATTTGCCGGGTTTATTCTGCTGACACTCTCATTTGTCCACGGCGATAAAGTCTTCTCAATCATTAGAAATCATAAAGATGCCATCAGCCTGCTGATTTTTTCCATCGTTGGCGCGCTGACCGTCCAGCTTACTTTCTTACTGACCATCGAAAAATCCAATGCCGCTACAGCAACGGTGCTGCAATTTTTATCACCAACGATTATCGTGGCCTGGTTCTCACTAGTACGTAAATCACGCCCCGGCATTCTGGTATTTACCGCGATTTTGACCTCTCTCGTGGGCACCTTTTTGTTGGTCACCCACGGTAATCCGACATCGTTATCGATCTCTCCTGCCGCGCTGTTCTGGGGGATAGCTTCAGCCTTCGCTGCCGCATTCTATACAACATACCCCTCAACGCTCATTGCCCGTTACGGCACACTGCCCGTCGTTGGCTGGAGTATGCTCATTGGTGGTCTGATCCTGCTACCTTTTTATGCCGGGCAAGGAACAAATTTCGTGGTTAATGGCAGCCTGATCCTGGCGTTTTTCTATCTGGTGGTAATTGGAACTTCACTGACCTTTAGTCTGTATTTGAAGGGCGCACAGTTAATTGGCGGGCCGAAAGCCAGCATTTTGAGTTGCGCAGAACCGTTAAGTAGCGCGCTGCTTTCTTTGCTGTTACTGGGGATCACCTTCACATTACCAGACTGGTTAGGGACACTATTGATTCTTTCATCAGTAATATTAATTTCTGTAGATTCCCGCCGCCGCGCCAGAAAGATTTAACTATCCAGCGCGGTACGGTTGATGATTACCAGCCCGGCACCGCGCCACCGTTAAAGATAGTTTCTGCCGCTTTAGCCACTTCCGGTGATTGATAAGATTGCAAAAATTCCTTCACATTTTCTGCATCCTTATTATCTGCCCGCGCCACCAGAATATTCACATACGGCGAATTTTTATCTTCAATAAAAACGCTGTCATGCACCGGGGAAAGCCCGGTTTGCTGAATATAAGTCGTGCTGATAATTGCCACATCCACTTTCGGATCATCCAGCACTCGCGGTAATTGTGCCCCTTCCAGCTCCATTATCTGCAAATGGCGCGGGTTCCCGGTAATATCCAGCGCCGTTGGCAGTAAACCTTTTCCCTCTTGCAGGGTGATCAGTTTCTCTTTTTGCAGCAGTAACAGCGCACGCCCCAGATTGGTCGGATCATTCGGAATTGCTACTGTCGCCCCATCTTCTAGCTGATCGACCGTTTTGATTTTTTTCGAATAACCAGCCATCGGGAAGACAAAGGTATTTCCCACCGCCACCAGCTTGTAACCATGAGCCTGATTATCCTGTTCAAGGAAAGGGCGATGCTGGAAAACGTTGGCATCCAGTTCACCATGATTTGTTGCATCATTAGGCAGCAATGAGCCACTAAATCCTACCAGTTCAACCTCAAGGCCATACTTCTCTTTGGCCACTTTTTTAGCGACTTCCGCCACATCCTGTTCGGCACCGTTAATTACGCCAACTTTAATGTGTTTTGTATCGCTGCTTTGCTGGTCGCAGCCTGCCAGCAAGATCCCCGCCAGTAATAATGCAGCCCCTGTCCGTAGATGATGTGTTGTCAGTTTCATTTTTTATCCTTTTATTAATGATTACCTGACTATAGCGGTAAGGTCGCTGCGGTTTAAAAAACGAAACGCTATCGATAAGAATAAAAAGGAATAAAAGAGGCATATAAGGTCTGGCACTTCTTACTGACTACACAAGCGCGTTTCGTACAGCATGATGAGAGCGAATAAAGCAAACTACACTTATGCTTTATTCGATGCGCATTTGTAAGAGGTTGAATCCATGAAATCAACGACACTACTGCTTATTTTCACCGTTTTTACTGTGCCAGATATCGTATACGCCGAGTCACCTTTTAGCTCATTACAATCCGCAAAAGAGAAAAATACGGTATTGCAGGATTTGCGGAAAATTTGCACCCCACAGGCTTCATTGTCAGATGAAGCATGGGAAAAGTTAATGTTGTCAGATGAAGGCAATAAACAACACATACGCGAAGCCATCGTGGCGATGGAGCGTAATAATCAGAATAACTACTGGGAAGCGTTGGGTCGGGTAGAATGCCCGGATATGTAAGAGTGGCAATGACCTCTGACTAACGCCTCTTTAACCTGACATCAGGATTTCTTCATTTTCACCTTTGCGGTAACCAACAGTGCGGTAAGCAACATCAACGTACCGGACAATATTAACGGCGAAGTCAGGCCAATGTTATCCAACGCATAACCGCCGATTGCCGCGCCACAGGTATTGGCAAGCTGAATAACGGCCACCTGAATAGACCCGGCTTTTTCTGCTTGATCAGCCAGTGAGCGGGTGATCCACGTTGACCAGCCAACGGGAATTAAAGCAAAGGTCAGCCCCCAGATAATCGCCACGCCGGTAGCAACAATTTTATCGCTTCCCCACAACACCAGTATCAGCGCGCTAAAGGCGAGCACTAACGGTGCGCCCGCTAAGGCCAGTTTTACCGAACGTTTAAGAATGATCGACGAAAGCGATGTACCGACAAAGCTGGCGAGACCAAAACTCAGCAGTACCAGCGTTAAACCATCTACGCCGAATCCCGCCAGATTCATATACACAGGGCGAATATAAGTGAAGAAAGCGAATTGCCCCGCAAAGGACATAAAGATAGCGATCATCCCGGCCATCACCCCCGGACGCTGCAACAGGCGGAAGGTATTTTGCTTCTGATGTGACGGTTCGCCAGGCAGTGAGGGCAATGATTTAATAATCCAGAAAATACACAGAACGCCCATCACTGCCGCCGCGTTAAAGACATTGCGCCAGCCGATAAGCTCGCCTAAAAAGCTGCCTAACGGCGCGGCAATCACCAGCGCGATAGAAACGGCACCGAAGATCACCGACAGAGCCTTCGGCACCATTCGAGGCGGCACCAGCCGCATGGTCAGCGACGCTGACATTGCCCAGAACCCACCCAGCGCCAGTCCCAGACAAGCGCGGCCGATTAACAACATCCTGAAGGAACTGGCAAAGGAAACCAGCAAGCAAGAGAGCGTCAGCAAAACGGCAAACAAAATAACAACGTAGCGACGGTCAGTGGCCTGAATTGTCTGGGTAATAAACAAACTGGCAAACATCGCTACAAAGGCGGTAACAGTCACCGATTGTCCGGCAACACCTTCCGAAATACCTAAATCCTGAGCCATTGGCGTCAATAAACTGACAGGCAAAAACTCAACGATAATCAGGCAAGCGACGCAAAACGCCACCGAGAAAACGGCTGACCAGTTCGGTCGGCTGATGGCACCCGCGCCGCGGTTTTCTGTAATAAATTCACTCATGGTGTTACTCGAGGCATGTTTCAGGGGAAAAGCCGACCACTTTAACATTGAAATGTGTGATGCATTTAACGTTTTTGCAACTTTTACGGTGTCGCATGAGGTAAGGGTAAGATTGAAACGGAACAAGACAAAGATTGCCGGATGCGGCGTGAACGCCTTATCCGTACTCGGTCTGTAGGCCTGATAAGACGCGCCAGCGTCGCATCAGGCAAAGCGGTTTTAATGCAGCCAGTGAACGCCCTCAGTAGGCTGAAAAAACGCGTTATAGCGCATCTGGAAAGCGGTAATTTCCTGCATTTCAGGCTCTGTCTCTCGTAGAAAACCCAGCGCCAGCCTCACCTGTGCATCGGTAATGGGTGCGGCGAGACGGGCTTTTTGCAAAATTCGATGCCACTGATGCAGGTTCTGTTCACTGCCATCGACAATGACAATTTGCCAGATGAGCAACACCTGCGCGGCGTTTTGCAAGTGCGACTCATCCGGGCGATGCAGATAACGTAAAAATTCGTCACCGGCTAATTTTCCCATCTGATCGACCATCGATTCGACAGGCACCACGTCAATATTCAGCCGATCGCTCAGGCGGCGAATCGCTTTTCTGGCCCCGGATGTCAGCACCCGAAAACCAACCACAAACACCACCGCCAGCGTGGCAAGCATTATCCAGATCATGAGTTCTCCTGCGTAAACGGCACTCATGATATCTGGAAACACTTATCAGATACTAATCCACCAGGATGATTTTCAACGCAAATAGCGCCGCTACCACCACCACACACAGGTTCAGATCGCGCCAGCGCCCGGTGCACACTTTCATGATGCAGTACGACATAAAGCCCAGCGCGATACCTTCAGTAATTGAAAAGGTAAAAGGCATCATTACCGTGGTAATAAATGCGGGCACCGATTCGGTAAAATCATCCCAGTTAACGCGCGCCAGACTTGAAGTCATCAACACACCAACAAAGATTAACGCCCCGGCGGTTGCGTAAGGAGGAACCATCGCCACCAGCGGCGAGAAAAACATAACCAGCAGGAACATAACGCCGACCACTACCGCAGTCAGCCCCGTGCGACCACCGACCGCCACACCAGAAGTACTTTCAATATAGGCGGTAACAGAAGAGGTGCCGATAAACGCGCCAGCCACCGAACTGACGCTATCGACATACAGCGCCTTATTCATATTCGGGAATTTACCGTGGCTATCTATTAAGCCAGCTTTATCAGTTACGCCAATTAATGTTCCTGATGAATCAAATAGGTTGATCAACATAAAGGAGAAAATGATACCGGCCAGTTCAAGCGACAATGCTCCGCTCAAATCAACTTCACCAATAACACCGCTAATATCAGGTGGAATGGAATAGATGCCGCTAAAATGAACATCACCAAAAAATAATCCACAGCAGGAAGTAACAACAATAGAAACCAACACCGCGGCGTGAAAATTACGTGATGACAACACGGTTATAATAAAAAAACCTAAAATACCCAACAACACACCATGAGAACTTAAATCACCAATCATCACCAGCGTATCTTTATTGGCGACAATAACACCGGTGTTTTTTAATCCCATTAAGGCAATAAATAACCCGATGCCACTGGTGATACCAATACGTAAACTTAACGGAATGTTAGATATCATCCAGTAACGTATACGAAAAAGCGTGAGCAAAAATAGCCCTATTGCGCCCCAGAATATAGCGCCCATACCGGTCTGCCAGGAGATGCCCATTGCCCCCACCACCACAAACGCAAAGAAGGCATTCAGCCCCATTGCTGGAGCCAGCGCTACGGGTAAGTTAGCAAATATCCCCATCGCAATGCTGCCGATACCGGCAATCAGACAGGTGGTGACAAACACCACTTTCGGATCCATTTGCGCCGCACCGAGAATTTGCGGGTTAACGAAAACGATGTACACCATGGTTAAAAAAGTGGTCATCCCTGCAATCAATTCTGTGCGGACGGTGGTCCCATGTTGCGGCAGTTTAAATAATCGCGAAAGCGTCCCTGATTCATTACTCACGTAATCGGTATTGTCATTATTCATTTTTTTGTCCATTGAAGGAGATTTAATTCCTTGCTTTTGTAAAACAAATGACAACAACGGTTCAGTGATAATTATCACATTTCAATTGCACATTAATGGATATTCTTTAATAATCTCGCGACGTTTCTTTATGATAAATAATAATCAAACTGATAAAATCAAAATGAGAAAAACATGAATAATTCTATTAGCCATAAATTTCATCACATTAGTCGGGGCAAATACCAGGAATTGTTAGCCGTATCCCGTGGAGAAGCCGTTGCCGATTATATTATTGATAATGTCTCTATTCTGGATCTGATCAATGGCGGAGAAATTTCCGGCCCGATAGTGATTAAAGGGCGTTACATTGCCGGTGTTGGCGCAGAATACGCCGACGCTCCGGCTTTGCATCGAATTGATGCTAACGGCGCAACGGCAGTGCCGGGGTTTATTGATGCTCACCTGCATATTGAATCCAGCATGATGACGCCAGTCACCTTTGAAACCGCCACCCTGCCGCGTGGCCTGACAACCGTCATTTGCGACCCTCATGAAATCGTCAACGTCATGGGTGAAGCCGGATTCGCCTGGTTTGCCCGCTGCGCTGAACAGGCAAGGCAGAATCAGTATTTGCAGGTCAGTTCTTGCGTTCCCGCCCTGGAAGGCTGCGATGTAAACGGTGCCAGTTTTACCCTCGAACAGATGCTCACCTGGCGGGATCATCCGCAGGTTACCGGTCTGGCCGAGATGATGGACTATCCAGGCGTGATTAGCGGCCAAAATGCGCTACTCGATAAACTGGACGCGTTTCGCCATCTGACGCTGGACGGTCACTGTCCCGGTTTGGGTGGTAAAGAACTTAACGCTTATATTGCTGCGGGTATTGAAAACTGCCACGAAAGTTATCTGCTGGAAGAAGGTCGCCAGAAATTACAACTCGGTATGTCGTTGATGATCCGCGAAGGGTCCGCCGCCCGCAATCTCAATGCACTGGCACCGTTGATCAACGAATTTAACAGCCCGCAATGCATGCTCTGTACCGATGACCGTAACCCGTGGGAAATTGCCCATGAAGGGCATATCGACGCCTTAATCCGCCGCCTGATCGAACAACACAATGTGCCGCTGCATGTGGCATATCGTGTAGCCAGTTGGTCGACGGCGCGTCATTTTGGTCTTAATCATCTCGGTTTACTGGCACCAGGCAAACAGGCCGATATCGTTCTGCTAAGTGACGCGCGTAAGGTCACAGTACAACAGGTACTGGTGAAAGGCGAACCGATTGACGCACAAACCTTACAGGCACAAGAGTCGGTAAGACTGGCGCAATCTGCCCCGCCGTATGGCAATACCATTGCCCGCCAGCCAGTTTCCGCCAGCGACTTTGCGCTGCAATTTACTCCCGGAAAACGCTATCGTGTCATTGACGTTATTCATAACGAACTGATTACGCACTCCCGCTCCTGCGTTTACAGCGAAAACGGTTTTGATCGCGATGATGTGTGCTTTATTGCCGTGCTTGAGCGCTACGGACAACGACTGACTCCGGCCTGTGGTTTGCTCGGCGGCTTTGGCCTGAACGAAGGCGCGATGGCGGCGACGGTCAGCCATGACAGCCATAATATTGTGGTGATCGGTCGTAGCACCGAAGAAATGGCGCTGGCGGTGAATCAGGTTATTCAGGACGGCGGTGGGCTTTGCGTAGTACGTAACGGTCAGGTACAGAGCCACCTGCCGTTGCCCATTGCCGGGCTGATGAGCACCGACACAGCGCAGTCACTGGCGGAACAAATTGACGCATTGAAAGTCGCCGCCCGTGAATGTGGTCCACTACCGGATGAACCGTTTATTCAGATGGCATTTCTTTCCCTGCCAGTGATCCCCGCGCTGAAACTGACCAGCCAGGGTTTGTTTGATGGCGAGACGTTTTCCTTCACTACGCTTGAGATCGCGGAATAAAAAAAGCCCGGCATCATGCCGGGCAAAAGTCACCAGTTACGTTTATGCCACTGTCAACTGCTGAATTTTTTTCTCGCGGCGGATTTTGCGTTCTTCCATCACCGCGACTATCGCCATCAGGCAGATACAGCCAATTGCGGCGATATCCAGCGCGGCGAAGGTTCCAGCCCAGCCGGTAAGGCCGAATACCGGAGTACCATCGGCAATCATCCCCAGACCTAACTTGGCAAAGCTGTCACCAATCAGGTAGGCGAAGGTGCCTTTAATCCCGTCGGCAGCGCCGATCGCTTTTTTCGGTACAAAGCCAACAGCCGCCACACCAATCAACAGTTGCGGACCAAATACCAGGAAACCTAATGCAAAGAGAGAAGCCAGGTAGATGTATTGATTGCTGGCGTGCTGATACACACCGAGTGTCGCGATAATCAGTGCCAGCGCGATGCAGGCCACCAGGCCACGGCGACCATTCGCCAGGTCGGAGAGCCAGCCCCACAGCAGCGTACCGACCAGTGCGCCTGCTTCAAACAGCGTAAAGCCCTGAATCGCTACCGCTTTAGAGAGTTTGAGTTCCTGGAAAGCGTAGACGGTTGACCACTGGTCGATACCAATACGCACCACGTACAGGAAGATGTTGGCGAAGCACAGCAGCCAGATCACTTTGTTTTTCAAAACATATTCGACAAAGATCTGCCACTTGGTCATATCCGTGGATTCCGTCTCTTTGTCCTCTTCGCTGATCTCTTCACCGAACAGTTCTTCGGCTTTGCCAAGACCATAAGCTTCAGGGGAGTCACTTCCGTAACGCAGACCAATAAAACCGACAATCAGTGCAATAATCGACGGGAAAATAAACATGCCAATCACGTGGCCATCGAACAGGTAATTTGCGCCGAACAGCGCCACACCCGCCGCACCCGCGCCGCCGAGGTTGTGGGAAATGTTCCAGAAACCGAGGAACGTCCCGCGCTTACGACGCGGCGTCCATTTGGTGATGGTGGAGTAACTGCACGAACCGCCGGTGCTCTGGAAAAAGCCGCTTAAGGCGTAGAAAGCAATCATCAGGAACAGGCTAACCGAGCCGCTGCCCATACTGGCACTGAACCCCAGCATACAAATAGCTGAAAGGATCAGCATGAATGGCAGGAACTGCTTAGTATTTTTGCCGTCAGCGTAATAGGAAACCAGCGTTTTACCCACGCCATAGGTGATGGAGAAGCCCAGTCCTATCATCCCCAACTGCGTCATGCTCAGCCCGTAGGTGGAGATCATGTCGTTCTGCGCAATGTTAAAGTTCTTACGAATCAGGTACATCGTCAGGTAGCCAATAAAGACCACCAGGTAGGATTGCATGAACGGTTTGAACCACATTTTGCGCCGCACTTCGAGCGGAAGATCCAGAGTCGGCTTGCGAACCTGGTTGAGGAAAGCCAGCATGGGTTACTCCTGAAATGAATACCTGCGTGAGGTATTCATTGTAAAAATCAGCAGCAAATCAGGCCTGGGATAGCGTCCAGGCAAAACCAGGAAAATTTCTTAGTTTTGCCGGATATGAAGTAAAAAGGTGAGATGCATCACGCTTCGCGTGGTGCCTGAGCATTCAAAAAGGGCAGTAACAGCAGCGCCGAAATCCCGGCGGCGATAGCGATAACCACAAAAAAACCGCTCCAGTGCCAGGTATCGAGCACTTTCGCCAGCGGCCAACCGGCGAGCGATGCCCCAAGATAAGCAAACAAGCCGACAAACCCCGTCGCTGCCCCTGCCGCCTCTTTGTGAGAACACTCTGCCGCTGCCATGCCGATTAACATCTGCGGGCCAAAAACAAAAAAACCAATGGTGAAAAAGCAGGTCGCCTGCATCACGTAACTGGCAAACGGCATCAGCCACAGCGAGCCGACAGAAAGCAAAATCCCCGCGGCGAATATCAAATTCATCGGCCCACGGTTACCGTTAAACAGTTTGTCCGATCCCCAGCCTGCAACCAGCGCACCGATAAATCCGCCCAGTTCAAACATGGTTACCGCGGTATTCGCCGTCACCAAATCGACGCCCAGCGTCTCGGACATGTACAAGTTGCCCCAGTCGTTAATCGCTGCACGAACCACGTAAACCAGCACGTAGCAGAACGAAAGCAGCCAGATGTATGGATTCAGCAACACATATTTGGTGAGGATCTCTTTACGTGTCAACCCCGCCCCTTCCTGTTGCTGGGCTACCTCCAGTGCGTCATGCCGCCATTCTCCGACCGCCGGTAAACCTAACGCCTGCGGGCGGTCGCGTAGCCGCCAGCAGAGAAAAACCCCCACTATAATGGCTAAACTTCCGGCAATCATCATCCCGATACGCCAGCTATAATGCAGCGCAACTGCCGCCATCACGATGGGGATCAACGCACCGCCAACGTTATGTGCCGTATTCCACAGCGCCCACCAACCGCCACGCTCGGTACGTGAATACCAGGCAGTTAACAGACGCGCACAAACCGGCGACCCCCAGCCCTGGAAAAAGGCGTTCAACACCCAGAGCACGGCAAACGCCCATAGCGAAGTGGAAAATCCAAACAGAATGTTGATGATGCCAGTCGCGATAAGCCCAATCCCCATAAAATAACGCGCATTTGAGCGGTCGCTGACAATGCCGGAGACAAACTTCGACAAACCGTAGGTGATATAAAACAGGGTTGCTAACAGGCCAATATCGCTACGACTTAGCACGCCGGTAGCAAGGATTTCCGGCATAGCGGCGTTAAAACTTTTACGCGTGAAATAAAACAGCGCATAACCTAACCAGATGGTCAACAAAATATGCCGACGCCAGTAGCGGTAGCAGGCATCAATTTCACGTTTATCACTCATCAGCGGCGCGTCGGCAGGCGCTTTCAGAAACTGCAACATCATCAAGCCTTAGACATAACGTTGGGGGAGAGAGACACTGACGCGTGTGCCGTGCAGACAGGAGATGGTTAAGGTGCCGCCCAGCGCCGTCACGCGCTCACGCATTCCGGTGAGGCCAAAACCGTGTTGCCCTGAGTCTGGCGGCAAACCGCTACCATCGTCTTCAATCACCAGCATTAACCGCTCATCCTGCTGCCAGCCTTGCAGCGTGACCGCACTGGCATCGGCATGTTTCACAATGTTGTTCAGCCCTTCCTGGCAGACACGAAACAGCGTTACTCGCTGGTTTTCACTTAACGCCGATTCATCTATCCGCCATTCGAGATGACTGATAATACCGCGCCCCTCCAGTTCCATTTCTCGCATCAGTGAACGGATGGCCTGCTCAAGAGTGAGGTCATCCAACTGACGTGGGCGTAACCGCCCTAACAAGCGGCGCACCGCGTCGTAAACGCCCAGCGACAGTTGTTCGATTAGCTGTCCACTCTGCTTCACACTGGCGTTATCCGCTGCCAGTCGCTGAACAATGCCCGCCTGGGTGCGAATAGCGGTGATGGTCTGGCCGATATCATCGTGCAGTTCACGCGCTACGTCGCGGCGCACGCTCTCTTCGGTTTCCAGCAAACGTTCGGCAAGATGCTGATTGCGCGCCAGTTCCTTTTGCAGCGACTGGTTAAGCTCGCGCAGTCGCTGAATACCTGCACCAAGCAACAAGCCTGTAAGGCTTTGCACCAGCAGCGAGAGCAATAAATCCACCGGATGATCATGCCATGTCTGGCTGGCAATCAACGCAATGGCGTTCATCAGCGTCGCAATCAGCGCTCCTTGCCAGCCATAGTGCCAGGCCAGGGCAATAATCGGCAGCGCCAGGCAGAATGGCGTAAAGCGCGACAGTTCGTTCGGCAGCCCCAGTTGCAGCCAGAGACTGATAACAAACAGCAGCAAGTACCAGACCAGATGGCGTCCACGCCAGTTTATCGGCTGAGAAACCAGCGACGGCCCCAGCGGTAGCCAGGTGTTATTCGCCAGGTAATGCCAGAACACGAGACAAACAGGAGCCAGCGTCAGACCGCCAGTTAAGGTCAATAACAGCGCGTTCCACGACTCGTTTCCATACCTGTGCCAAAGCCAGGGCAGTGACTGTAACAACGCTGCCGCCGTCAACGCTGCTCCTTGTAACAGCAACGTGCGCCAGTCACGCTGATGGCGATAGCGAGAAATCAACGCCACGGGCAGTAACGTCAGTAAACTACCGATCATCAATAACGGAAAATGCGTTAACCCAACCGCCTGCATCAACCAGTAAATCAGCAACCATTCCGCGCCCAGCAATACGGGCCAGTATCCGCGCGGGCATTGCAACATCAGTCCCAGCCGCAAGCCAAACGGGAACAGCAGCACAGCCAGCTCCGGGCGTTCAACCAAATGCAGGCTGATACTCCACAGGCAAAACCACGCGGCAGAGAAAATAAAAAAGCAGGCTATAACGGTAATTAAGCGGGAAAAAAACGTCTTCATCACCAGCCATCAAACATGCGGCGAGCCAGTTCAACGTCGTTACTGACGCCCAGTTTTTCCATCAGATTAGCGCGATGTACGTGCACCGTTTTAGGCGACAACCCCAGTTCAGCGGCGATCTCTTTTACTGCCATCCCTTGCGCCAGCTTTTCCGCCACCTGACGTTCGCGTTTGGTCAGTGGGTCCTGGCGGCCGGATGCCAGCTTAATGGCGATGTCCGGCGTCAGATAACAGCCGCCCGTGGCAACTGTATGCACGGCGGCGATCAGTTCGTCCGGGCTACAACGTTTGGAGAGAAAACCGCGCGCGCCCGCATTAAGCGCCTGTTCAACCAGCGCCGGACTGTCATGAACGGAGAGCATAATTGTCGCCATCCCTTTTGGTAGCAGACTTAGCAACTCCAGCCCCGAAATATCCGGCATTGAGATGTCGCAAATACACACCTGCACACCGCGCCCAGGCAATCCGGCCAGCGCCTCGCGCCCCGAGCCAAACTCAGCAACTACCTGCAAATCAGGTTCCAGCCCCAGCAACTGCGCAAAGCCGGAGCGGACGATAAGGTGATCGTCTATAAGGGCAACGGTGATCATGGTCTTGTCCTGGCGGGTAAAAAAACGCGCTTACCTTAACGATAAGCGCGCCGCTGTTCAAGCCTTGAGCGGTTACTGAAAGAACACTGCAATCTTGTTAAACATGGTCGGGTCAGACTGATTACGCTGCACTTTGACCACATCTTCCAGTTTGTCGATTTGGCTTATCATCTGCTCCAGCCGCTGGTCATCATTAACCAGTAGCCAAATATGGCTTTTGTCGCTGTCCTGAATCGGCAGGCAGAGAATACCCTCGACGTTAAAGGCGCGGCGGGCAAAAAGCCCACAAACGTGGGTCATTACGCCCGGATGGTTGCGAACGGTGAGTTCCAGAATCACGTTGTCATGAGTTGTGTTTTGCATGGTTTATTCCCCCACCATTTCAGTATTCGCCGCACCTGGCGGCACCATCGGGTAAACTTTTTCTTCGGCATCAATGCGCACGTGGATCAGCGCCGGGCCAGGGCGATTAATAATTTCCTGCAACGCAGCCTGCGGATCGGCTTCGTTATTCAAATCACAGGTTTCGAGACCGAATCCGGCGGCTATTTGCATAAAGTTGATTTTGCCCGGATAGGTGGCGGCAAAAACGCCCTGCTTGTAGAACAGGCTTTGCTGCTGATGCACCAACCCTAACGCTTCGTTGTTCATCAGAATGATTTTGACATCCAGTTGGTTTTCGCTGGCGGTGGCCATCTCCTGAATATTCATCATCAGACTGCCGTCACCGGAGAAACATAAAACTTTGCGATCCGGGTTTGCCAGCGCTGCGCCAATCGCCGCTGGCAGGCCAAAGCCCATGGTTCCCAGCCCACCGGAGGTCAGCCACTGACGAGGACGATTGAGCGGATACGCTTGTGCGGTCCACATCTGGTGCTGACCAACATCGGTCGTGATAATCGCGTTGTCATCCACACAGGCGGCAACGGCGTTGATCAGGCCGTAATGCGTTAACGGATCGCATGCTTTCGGGATAGGGCACGGGAATTCGCGTTGTAAATCAGCCACCTGTTGGTGCCACTCTGTACGCGGTTGGACTTCCACCAGTGGGATTAATTGCGACAACACATCATCAACATCCGCCTGAATCGCCACGTGCGCTTGCTTAACTTTGCCCAGCTCTGCGCGGTCGATATCAACATGAATGATTTTCGCGTTCGGGCAGAACTCCTCGGTTTTGCCTATCGCCCGATCATCAAAACGTGCACCGAGCACAATCAGCAGATCCGCCTCCTGCAAGACAAAGTTGGTGCTGCGTACACCGTGCATTCCCAGCATACCCAGCGACAGCGGATGCGCTTTTGGCAACATGCCCAGCGCCATTAAGGTCATGGTGGTGGGCAGTTGCGCTTTCTCTGCCAGTTCACGCACCCGCGCAGGCGCGTTGATCACACCGCCTCCCAGATAAAGCACCGGGCGTTTGGCTGCGTTAATCATCGCTGCCGCGTCACGAATGCTCTCTTCACTAAAGGCAGGCGCGGCGGCTTTTTCTACCGGAGCAGGTTGTTCTTCAATCTCAAAAACCGCTGTTTGCACATCCTTAGGAATGTCTATCCACACCGGGCCAGGGCGGCCTGATTGCGCAATGCGAAAGGCATCGCTCATGACCTGCGGAAGTTCTTCGATATGTCTGACCAGATAGTTATGTTTGGTGATGGGGATAGAGATGCCGTAGGTATCGACTTCCTGGAAGGCGTCGGTGCCAATCATTGAGGCCGGAACCTGACCGGTGATGCAAATCAGCGGAATGGAGTCCAGCCTCGCATCGGCAATGGCAGTCACCAGATTAGTCGCTCCCGGCCCACTGCAGGCCATGCAAACCGCTGGTTTTCCGTCGGTGCGCGCCATCCCCTGGGCGATAAATCCCGCTCCTTGTTCGTGACGGGCCAGAATATGGCGGATTTGTGTACTTTGGCTTAAGGCGTCATAGACAGGGAGAATTGAGCCACCAGGGATCCCCGTCACAACCTTAATGCCCTGTTGTTCCAGGAAATAAACGATAAATTCTGCGCCAGTAAAGCGCTTACGTGTCGATGTTGTGCCCGAACTTGCCATGCTCCAGTCCTTTTCTTCTGGGCCGACTTTCCGGGGGTGCTTAAACGAAAAACCCCGCCCGGTTTGCGCCGGCGGGGTTTTGGAATCGTGTGTTGTTCCAGTCCCTACGGCGCATTGCCGACGACCACCACCACACGCACGACGACCACTGCGGCGGATGGCGCAGTTGGTAGTAGTTTTGCGTTGAGCATGGAAGTAGTCATTGGGGACCTTGTTTGTTTTGTGTTTAACAATATTTATACAAGCACAGGTTTACAGGAGAGACAATGGAAAATTTTTCATCAGGGAAAAAATGAGGGACTGATCACGTTTTGTACTGAAACGTAAGAAGTAAAAGACCACCTCCTGAGGAGGTGGTCTTTTACATTCTGCTGGCAGATTCGTGTCGATGCGATGCTGACGCATCGTATCCACCCTACAGAATTTATTTAAACTACAATCCATTCCGGAAACATTTATTGCCGCTGTTGTTTATATATTCTGCCGCTTCGTTATTCATCATTCCATATATATATCTGGCTAACATTTATCAATGTGATAGATTCCTCTCCCGCATTTATTGGAATGCGTAGCAACTTATTCTAAATATTCTTATATAAGCATCTGTGATAATGAAAACGCATAGAAACATCAATTTATTATTGATGTTGGTATTACTCGTGGCTGTCGGTCAGATGGCACAAACTATTTATATTCCAGCTATTGCCGATATGGCGCGCGATCTCAACGTCCGTGAAGGGGCGGTGCAGAGCGTAATGGGCGCGTATCTGCTGACCTACGGTGTCTCACAACTGTTTTATGGCCCAATTTCCGACCGTGTGGGTCGCCGCCCGGTGATCCTCGTCGGAATGTCCATTTTTATGTTAGCAACGCTGGTGGCGGTCACCACCTCCAGCCTGACGGTATTAATTACTGCCAGCGCAATGCAGGGAATGGGAACCGGTGTCGGTGGTGTGATGGCGCGTACATTACCGCGTGATCTGTATGAACGGACACAGCTACGTCACGCTAATAGCATGTTAAATATGGGTATTCTCGTCAGCCCTTTGCTTGCGCCATTAATTGGCGGTCTGCTGAATACCATGTGGAACTGGCGGGCCTGTTACCTGTTTTTGCTGGTGCTCTGTGCCGGTGTGACGTTCAGTATGGCGCGCTGGATGCCGGAAACGCGCCCTGTCGATGCGCCACGCACGCGCCTACTGACCAGTTATAAAACTCTTTTCGGTAACGGCGGTTTTAACTGCTATTTACTGATGCTTATTGGCGGTCTGGCAGGAATTGCCGCTTTCGAAGCCTGTTCTGGTGTGTTGATGGGCGCAGTATTAGGGCTGAGCAGTATGACGGTCAGTATTTTATTTATTCTGCCAATCCCGGCGGCATTTTTCGGCGCATGGTTTGCCGGACGCCCGAATAAACGGTTCTCTTCGTTAATGTGGCAGTCAGTTATCTGTTGCCTGCTGGCAGGACTGATGATGTGGATCCCTGGCTGGTTTGGCGTGATGAATGTCTGGACACTACTCGTTCCCGCCGCGCTGTTCTTTTTTGGTGCCGGAATGCTATTTCCGCTGGCCACCAGCGGCGCGATGGAGCCGTTTCCATTCCTGGCAGGTACTGCTGGCGCACTGGTTGGCGGCCTGCAAAACATTGGTTCCGGCGTACTGGCGTCGCTCTCTGCGATGCTGCCGCAAACCGGCCAGGGAAGTCTGGGGCTGTTGATGACCTTAATGGGGTTATTGATTGTGCTTTGCTGGCTGCCGCTGGCAACGCGGATATCACACCAGGGGCAGGCCGTTTAAGCTCGCATCACCGCAGCATCGTCATCAACTCCATGGGAGAACGATGCTGCTTTATCAAGTCGCGCATCACCCGCATGTACGGTGCCGAGTGGGAATAAAAAGCTTGATAGCCAGCACAAAGCACGTCGTCCGGCTGATCATCCCATGCTTGTGGGCAAAGACGATGCCAGTCACATCCCTGACAGCCTCGCCGGGGTTGCAGTTTTTCGCTCCTGCACCATTTTTGCAGGGTGGCGTCGAAAAGCTCAATTGATATACGACTGATATCTGCCCGCACCCAACACTCGAACAGGGCAATTAAAAATTGCCCCCACAGCTCCTCTGTCATCGAAGCTGCCGTCAGCTCGCCCCGGTCATCAAATTCAATGTGGGGAATAAGTTGCACGGAGCGGATGCCTCGCTGTTTGAAATTTTGATAAAAATCGGCAGGTTGCAGAGCGTCTTTATACTCTATAACCAATTTGTGCCTGTCCTCTTCAGCATTTCTAACCTGACTTCCTGTCATGTGATTCTCTCAATTAATACGATAATTTGATGTATATGCGTTACAGCAAACAGTATTGCAAGAGATAACACCGCGAGGGAGATCATAAATTTGTCACGGATTACGTAAAATTGGGAAAAATCGCTATTAGTGACATCCATTAAATTGCGATTGCGGGTATAGCGCCAGAGGATCAATGCCACAAAGGAAAGGATGCCAATAGAAATCCAGAACAATGTGCCTGACTGATGCCAGTTGTGTTTGATTGCCAACGCCATCAACGCACCGTAACCCAGCATGGTGCGAAACCATGCCAGCGATGTGCGTTCCGGCTGAAGACCCGGGTCGGCAATCCGTCTGGCTTTGCGGCTATCCGGCATACAGTACCAGTCCCATAACGATCACCGCCACAATCATCAATATTAAGCTAATGATTAATAAGCTGTTGGTGTAGGGTAAATCTTCTTTCAGACGCATCGCCTTTTCGTTACGTAGCCAGCGCAGGTAACCATACATCGCTAACCCGCCGGAAAACAGACACAACAACAATGCCAGCAGTTCGCGAATGACCGGCGTGGCGAAATCCGGTGCAAGCTGATCCAGTCCAACACCTGCCGCCAGAAAACCCAGCGCAGTTCGGATCCACGCCAGAAAGGTACGCTCATTAGCCAGAGAAAAACGGTAATCGGGCGCTTCTCCGAGTCGGGAAATTTTCACTGTGGCTCCTTAGTCGTTTCGCAATAGCGATGTCTTATTCGTCTATTTTTAGGAATGTCGTCCGGCGCTTTCCTGATATGCTTGCCATCCGCTACAAGGAGGTCAGATGGGTATCATAGCGCAAAATAAAATCAGTTCACTGGGTATGCTGTTCGGTGCTATCGCTTTAATAATGGGCATTATCCACTTTTCATTCGGCCCTTTTTCCACGCCGCCGCCAACGCTGGAAAGCGTTATTGCAGAAAAAACGGCGGAAATTAAAAGAGGTCTTCTCGCCGGAATAAAAGGCGAAAAAATCACCACAACGCAGAAAAAAGAGGACGTTGATGTCGATAAAATCCTCGATCACGGCGGTATCGCCCTGGCCATTGCCGCGCTACTCTGCGCGTTTGTTGCCGGTATGCGTAAAGAAAATCGCTGGAGCATTCGCGGTGCACTGTTTTTTGGTAGCGGGACGCTGGCTTTCCATACCTTGCTTTTTGGTATCGGCATCATCTGTGGAATTGTGCTGATATTCCTGATCTTTTCTTTCCTGACCGGTGGTTCACTGGTTTAAGTAACTCAGTAATGTTCAGAAACGCCTGTGAATACCGGGTGGAGTACCATTTACGGCGACTCCACCCGGAAAAGGGTTAACCTATGCCCCAGAAAAGCACCGCAAGTAACTGGGGTGTGATGATGCGCAGAAACATGACTAATGGATACACCGTGGCGTAAGAGAGAGCCGCTGCACCACTGGTTGGATGAAGATTATTGGCAAACGCCAGCGCCGGTGGATCGGTCATTGAACCCGCCAACATCCCACACATAGTGAGATAATTCATTTTGGCTAACATCCGCGCCAGAATGCCGGCTGTGATCAGCGGAATCGCGGTAATCAATGCACCATAGCCTATCCAACTTAGCCCTTCGCCATTAACCAATGTATGGATAAAATCGCCGCCGGATTTCAGACCAACAACTGAAAGGAACAGTACGATACCCAGTTCGCGCAGTGCCAGGTTGGCACTTGGCGGCATAAACCAGTACAGCTTACCGATACTGCCGATACGTCCAAGGATCAGCGCCATAATCAGCGGACCACCCGCCAGCCCCAGCTTCAACGCCGCCGGGAATCCTGGCACGAACACCGGAATGGAGCCTAACAACACGCCAAGACCGATACCAATAAACACGGGTAACATCTGAACCTGTTGCAGTTTTTGCTGCGCATTACCTAATACATTGGCAACGGCATCAATAGCCGACGGGCGTCCAACCAGGTTGAGGATATCGCCAAATTGCAGGCTAATATCGCCACTGGCGACCAGTTCAACCCCGGCACGATTCAGTCGCGAAATGACGACATCATAGCGCTCCTTAAAATGCAGGTCGCGAATACGCTTGCCGAGCACATTTTCATTGGTGACCACCACGCGTTCGACACGCAAATCGGTGCCTTTCGTCGACAGCGAAGTATCCACTTCCTGACCAATCACCAGTTGTGCATTATGTAAATCCGCAGGCTGCCCCACCAGATGCAGTAAATCTCCCAACTGAATAATGGTCTCTGGCGAAGGTACTTTTAGGGTTTCTTCTCGTTTCAATCGCGAGCAGATAACTTTATCGCCATTGAGAATCGGCACATCTTTAATGGCTAAATTATGCAAATTAGGATTCTCAACACGGATATTAATCGTCCTGATTAGCGCACCGCCGTTGGTTCGTGTCGACTCGTGCTGCAGGGCTTCCGTCTCAACATTGACGCGAAAAATAACCCGCAGTATCCACATGGTGAACAAAATCCCGCAAATGCCGAATGGATACGCCATCGCATAGCTCATCCCCATCTGATCAACCATCTCCATCGGTGTGCCGAGGTCGCGTAAGATCTGCTGACCTGCGCCCAGCGCTGGCGTATTGGTGACCGCGCCGGAGAAAATACCCAGCACCACGGGAAGTGGGATATCGAACAATTTATGCAGGATGGCGGTGACCAGGCCACCGATGATGACAACCAAAACGGCAAACAAATTAAGGCGTAATCCGGAGACACGCAACGAGGCAAAGAATCCCGGCCCCACTTGAATGCCGATAGTGTAAACGAACAGGATCAGACCAAATTCCTGGATAACATGCAGCATGTCGCTACTTAATGTCATCCCAGCCTGTGAAACAAAATGGCCGACGATGATCCCACCGAACAGTACGCCGCCAATGCCCAATCCAACGCCGCGAAACTTGACGTTGCCGATAAACAAACCGACGACCGCCACCAAAGCCAGAATACTGACTGTTAATGCTATATCACTCATCGTCCATTTCTCTTGAGATAACATTTTAATTGCTATGGATTATGGCTGAATCGGTGAAGCAGATTTGCCTTATGGCGCACATTATCACGGGAAAGAGAGTGCAGGAACATCTTAAATTGGCGAAAATTAACACATTGTTGAAGATGGTAAATAAAAAAAGCCCCACCAGGCTGGCGGGGCAAAAAGAATAGCTAATTAGCTATTTAACGCGGGACGTTCGCTGATAGCGATACGCTGCGCTGCGATGGGTTCAGGCTCATTACGAATTAAATCAATATGCAGCAAACCATTTACGAAGGTTGCACCAGAGACTTCCATATTTTCTGCCAGCGTAAAACTCAGGCTAAAAGGCTGATTCATAAGACCTTGATGCAGCCATTTTTTCTCTTCTTTGGGCTGCTCCGGCGTGCCTTTTACGCTCAGGCGAGTACCTTCCAGTTGAATATCTAAATCTTCCTGACGGAAGCCCGCCAGCGCAAGAGTAATGCGGTAGTGGTTATCGTCGCTTTTCTCAATGTTGTACGGCGGGAAGCTCTGGCTTTCACCGGCGTTTTGCAGTGCGTTGGCCAGTTTGTCAAAACCGATCCATTGACGCATCAGTGGGGATAAATCGAAGTTACGCATAGTCATTTCTCCTTCTAAGAAGCGAGTAAGTACCTGCAAATCCGAGGATTCGCATATGCTCCCTGACGGCGAGCATGAAGTTGCCAGGCCGCGCCAGGCGGCCTTAGAGAATTAGTTGATTTCGATACGGCGCGGTTTTTTCGCTTCCGGAATCACGCGTTCGAGATCGATATACAGCAGACCGTTCACCAGGTTAGCGCCACGAACATGAATGTTTTCTGCTAACTGGAATTTGCGTTCGAAGTTGCGTTCAGCGATGCCCTGGTACAGATAGGTGCGCTCTTTTTGTTCGTCGGCGTGAGCACCTTTCACCACCAGCAGATTGTCCTGGGCGGTAATTTCCAGTTCACTCTCAGCAAAACCAGCTACAGCGATAGCAATGCGATAATGGTTTTCGTCTACCAGTTCAACGTTATACGGAGGGTAGCCACCATTACTCTGGCTCTGGTTGTTTTCTAAGTGGTTAAACAAACGGTCAAATCCAATTGCAGAACGATAAAGCGGGGATAAATCAAAGTTACGCATAATCAATAGCTCCTGAAATCAGCGAGAATGTAAGACCTTCCACAATGGACAGGTCGGATAGCCAGAACACCCATCAGGCGCGTTCTCATCGGCTACGGTATAAAAATGGGTCTGGATATGCACTTTTCAAGTCTTTCCAACGGACTTTTTTTTGCAGTTTATGGTCTATTGCATAGACTGAGGGGCAGCACGAAACGTTAAAGTGCGATAGCCGCCACAGTGCGACATGATGATGATGTTATTTTCAGCAAGGGATCGCTATAACACATCATGCCAACACCAACGATCAACTGATGAATTTATTATGATAAGAAATGTGTTGTTAGCACTCTTAATGTGCAGCGGGATGGCGTTAATGACAGGATGTTCCAGCGTGATGTCCCATACAGGGGGCAAAGAGGGAACATACCCTGGCACCCGTGCCAGCGCCACCATGATTGGTGACAATGAAACCAACTGGGGCACTAAGTCACTGGTGATTCTTGATATGCCGTTTACCGCTGTTATGGACACGCTTTTACTGCCGTGGGATGCATTCCGCAAAGACAGTTCAGTGCGCTCACGCGTGGAAAAAAGTGAAGCCGACGCGCAGGCCATCAATGCCGTCATTCCACCAGCCCGAATGCCAACGAACTGAATTAGTGGCCAGTTTCGGTGACCCACAACTGGCCAGCTTCCATCCACGCCAGCCATTGACCATCTGGCGAGAAGACCACGGCGTCTGCCGAAGGTTGGTTGGCGTGATTTTCGGTTAAATACTCAACTTCACCGCTTTGCGCATGTGCACAGGCAATACGATTATCCAGCACAAAACCCAGCCATTCTCCTGACGGATGCCAGTTAAACGCTGACTGAATATCCGTTTTGTTATCGGTTAACTGGCGCGGTTCGCCGCCCTGTGGGGAGATAAGCCACAATTGCACAATACCGTTATCGCCACGCATTAAAAACGCGATTTGCGTCCCCTGTGGGTTACAACGCACCCAATGGCGTGGAACGTTGACTAACCCTGGGTAAGTACGATGGTGAGTAAAGGTTAAACGTCGCTGCACGACACCACGCGGCGGCGCTGGCAGGGTTGATTCCGTGCCGCTTAACGGCTCCTCACCAGCCGCTTTCCAGCCGTTTTCATTTTGTGGCAGCTCTACAATAAACAGCTCCGGTACTTTCTCGCCGTTCAGCGAAAGTGTGTCGCCAATAAACGCCAGCGCGTGGTTTCCGACCCATCCCTCTTCATAAGCGCGATTGATTTCATCACTGCCCGGCTGCGGCGTGGGCGTGGTTTTACTTACCAGCACGCACCAGTGGCTGCCGCTGTATTCGCGCGGATGCTGTTTGTGTACGTTAACCGGGCCAAACGGTGCCGCAACCCCGACGTTTCGCAAATCCAGCGCCGGGCAGCATTCATGTAGTACATGGTCGTTATAGGTAAAACTCACCATTTCACCGTTCGGGCTAAAGACATGTACATGACTGCCGCCACGTAGCGCCCCAGGAGTGTACGGAACGGTAATATCCATGGCATCGAGATTGCTCATCTTTCCGCCTTCAACAATCACGCCGCGGCGGTGATGGAAATCGTAATGCCATGTTTCATCAGGATTTTCTGGGCCGTGGATGAAGACATATTTCTCCAGCTTCGGATGAACGGTCACCACGCCAACGTGTGCACCCTGTGACGCCCGGTAAATAACTTCAACCTCGCCGGTATGGATATTCACACGCTCAATTGTCTCGCCGGTAAACGACGCGCCAGAAGGCCGCACGTCAAATACCAGCCACTGGCTATCGGGTGTCCAGGTGTTGGTATTGGTGAGCAGGTGATTTCGTGAAGCGTTGGTGAGTTGTTTCATGGCGTGATCCTGATACAAAACGGTTTCCGTCATCATACTTCACAAGGACTTCACTTTCAGACAATAGTCTTTTGCCATCGTGATGAATGTGAGTAAAAAGATGGAACATTTTGACGTAGCGATTATCGGCCTCGGCCCGGCGGGTTCCGCACTGGCGCGGCAGTTAGCAGGAAAAATGCAGGTGATTGCACTGGATAAAAAGCACCAGTGCGGTACAGAAGGTTTCAGCAAACCTTGCGGTGGTCTGCTGGCACCGGACGCGCAGCGTTCTTTTATTCGCGACGGGCTAACGCTCCCTGTCGATGTGATCGCCAACCCACAGATTTTCAGCGTCAAAACCGTCGACGTCACAGCATCGCTCACGCGTAACTACCAGCGAAGCTATATCAATATTAATCGTCATGCCTTCGACTTGTGGATGAAATCGCTGATCCCTACCAGCGTTGAGGTTTACCACGACAGCCTGTGCCGGAAAATCTGGCGTGAGGATGATAAATGGCATGTTATTTTTCGCGCCGATGGCTGGGAGCAACACATTACTGCCCGCTATCTGGTCGGTGCTGATGGTGCAAACTCGATGGTGCGGCGACATCTCTACCCGGATCATCAGATTCGTAAATATGTCGCTATCCAGCAGTGGTTCACAGAGAAACATCCGACGCCGTTCTACTCCTGTATCTTTGATAATGCGATAACTGACTGTTACTCATGGAGTATCAGCAAAGACGGTTATTTTATTTTTGGCGGTGCCTATCCGATGAAAGACGGCCAGGCGCGTTTTGCGGCGCTGAAAGAGAAAATGAACGCCTTTCAGTTCCAGTTTGGCAAAGCGGTGAAAAGTGAAAAATGCACCGTGTTGTTTCCCTCACGCTGCCAGGATTTTGTCTGCGGTAAGGACAATGCTTTTCTTATTGGCGAAGCAGCGGGATTTATCAGTGCCAGCTCGCTGGAGGGGATTAGCTATGCGCTGGATAGCGCGGAAATACTGCGTTCGGTGCTACTGAAGCAGCCGGAGAAAATCAATGCCGCTTACTGGCACGCCACCCGCAAACTGCGTTTAAAACTCTACGGTAAGATCCTGAAAAGCCGATGCCTGACCGCACCGGCCTTAAGAAAGTGGATTATGCGCAGTGGCATTGCACATATTCCACAGTTGAGAGATTACCCAACGCGCTTCACATCGCCTACCAGCAGGATGTAAGAGAGCGCGCCAATCAACGCGACGGCGGAGATATAAACCAGTGCAGGTGCAAAACCGTAACCCTGCGCCAGGTAACCCACCACCAGCGGAACGGTGATACCCCCCAAACCACCGGCGAAGTTAAACACCCCGCCGGTTAAACCAATCAGGCGCATCGGTGCCAAAGAAGAGACCAGCGACCAGGTAATCGAAGCAAAACCGTTACCGAAGAATGCCAGCGCCATCAGACACATAATCATCATCGGGTCATTGGTATAGTTAGCACCCATAATGCAGGTGGAGATCAACAAGCCGCAGATTATTGGTGTTTTACGCGCAAAGCCCAGCGAAAAGCCCTTCCGCACCAGCAGATCCGCTACCCATCCTGAGAGCAGTACACCGACAAACGCAGCGAGAAATGGCACCGTGGTCATAAAGCCCGCTTTCAACGCCGTTATCCCTTTTTCCTGGGTTAAATAGTTCGGGAACCAGGTTAAGAAGAACCACAGCGTAGACGCCACCGCAAATTGCCCGAGATAGACGCCGATCAGTTTACGATGGAACACCAGTTTCCAGTCTTTTGCCGTTAACGGCTGACGCGCCTCTTTTTTCACCGGCGCATCGCCATCCACCAGACCGCCACCATCACGAATGTAATCCAGCTCAGCTTTGCTGATGCCTTTAGTCAGGCGCGGCGGCTGGTAAACTTTAAACCAAATCAGCGACCAGATAATGCCGATACCGCCGGTGACAATGAACACCCAGTGCCAGCTCAACATCTCCTGAATCCAGATCAGCAGCGGAGTCAGAAACGCCAGACCGACAAACTGACCAGAGGTATAAAAACCAACGGCAGAAGCACGTTCATGTTCCGGGAACCAACTGGTCACCATACGGTTATTGGTCGGGAAAGCGGGCGCTTCGAAAATACCGGTTATCGCCCGCAGACCAATTAATGACATTAAGCCCGTGGCAAATCCCTGGAATAATGTCGCCACCGACCAGCCAAATATCGCAATAAAATAAGTCACACGTGAACCCACGCGATCTAAAAACCAACCGCCGGGGATCTGACATAAGGTATAAAGCCAGGCGAAGGCCGAAAATACATAGCCCATTTCAGCTTTAGTAATACCGAACTCTTCCTGAATATGGGCGGAAGCCACGGCCAGGTTGGCGCGATCGACATAACAAATCACTACCGTAATAAAAATCATCACTAACGTCAGATAACGCCGACGCCCCGGCTTTGCTGCATTTACGGGAATATCCATAGCGAGCTATCTCCTGATTTTGGGCATAGCGAGGCCGCTCACCATGCCCTGTAAGTTACAGAGGGTTATATTTTTGTATTGCTGTTTTAGTGCCCGATGAGGGGCTTACGTGGCAGGAATTACCACTCTGCTACGCTGTTATCTTCATGACGCCAGAGCGGATTACGCCAGTCCGGGGCATTTTTACTGAACTCAATGACTTTGGCTTCGTCGATTTCCACGCCTAAGCCCGGTTTCGTTAGCGGTTTAAAGAAGCCGCCGACCATGCTGAAGTCCTCTTTGTTTTTCACAAAGTCGAGTAACTCCGCGCCTTTGTTGTAATGAATGCCCATACTTTGTTCCTGAAGTACGGCGTTATAGGAGACAAAGTCGATATGCAGGCAAGCAGCCAGTGCAATGGGGCCGAGCGGACAGTGCGGCGCAAGAGTCACGTCATAGGCTTCCGCCATTCCGGCAATTTTGTAGCATTCGGTAATACCGCCCGCGTGGGAGAGATCCGGTTGCAGGATCGAAATTCCCCCCGCCTCCAGCACGCGTTTAAAATCGAAGCGCGAGAACATGCGCTCCCCCGCTGCCAGAGGAATGTGAGTTTGCGCCGCCAGTTTGGGGTAGTATTCGGCTTGTTCCGCCAGCACCGGCTCTTCAATAAATAGCGGGCGATACGGTTCCAGTTCTTTAATCAGCACTTTCGCCATCGGCGCGCTGACGCGACCGTGAAAATCAAGGCCAAACTCAATCTGATTACCAAAGGCTTCACGAATTTGTGCCACGGTGTTGACCGCCGCATCTACCGCGCGGGAGTTATCAATCAGACCCAGTTCTTCACAACCGTTCAGTTTGAAAGTATCGAAGCCGATTTCACGCAGGGTTTTAATGCCGTCGATAACATCCGCCGGACGATCGCCGCCGACCCAACTGTAGGCTTTGATTTTGTCGCGGACCAGGCCACCCATTAGTTGCCAGACGGGCGCATTCAGCACTTTGCCTTTGATATCCCATAACGCCTGGTCGATCCCGGCGATGGCGCTCATCAGAATGGGGCCGCCACGATAAAAACCGGCGCGATACATCACTTGCCATAAGTCGTTGATGCGCGATGGATCCTGACCAATCAGATAGTCACCCAGCTCGTGAACTGCCGCTTCCACCGTGCGGGCGCGGCCCTCGATCACCGGTTCGCCCCAACCGACCACGCCTTCATCGGTTTCAATTTTCAGGAACATCCAGCGGGGAGGTAAACGATACGTGGTAATTTTGGTAATTTTCATTGCACTGCCTCTCGATACGCCTTAACAAATGCTGCAGCCTGCTGCGCGGTACGTTCCACGGACTGTCCGGCGCGATAGAGATCGCTACCTAAGCCCGCTCCAGCACAACCAGCGTCTATCCACTGCGCCAGGTTTTCTGGCGTCACGCCGCCAACGGCAAAGACCGCGATGTCCTGCGGTAATACCGCTTTTAATGCTTTGATGTATTGCGGGCCAAAAGCCGATGACGGAAATATTTTCAGTGCCTGCGCGCCTGCTTCGAGCGCGCTAAAGGCTTCGGTCGCCGTCGCACAACCGGGGCAAACGGTCATGCCGTAACCCACCGCACGACGAATGACCTCACTATGGATATTGGGCGTAACGATGAGCTGGCAGCCCATCCTGGCGAGCGTATCAACCTGCTCAGGTTTCAGTACCGTACCTGCGCCAATCAACGCTTTGTCGCCGTATGCTTCAACGACTGCGGGAATGCTTTGCTCCCATTGGGGAGAATTCAGCGGGATTTCAACCGCGTCGAACCCGGCGTCAATCACCGCGCCAACATGCGCCAGCGCCTCGTCAGGCGTAATGCCGCGCAAAATGGCGATCAGCGGGAGTTTAGTTTGCCACTGCATGAGCAATGCTCCTTATACCAGCCAGAAATGCCGTGTCGCCCGCCACCGCCGTTACGTCGCAACCCATAGCCTGAAAGGCTTGTTGGTAACGCACGGTCAGCGATGTTCCGGCGACAAGGGTGATAGCCTGTTGATGAGCCACGTCGTCGCGCATACTGCCGACCTCAGCACCAATCAACAAACCAGAGAGAAATTCGCTGACCTGTTCGCGGGGAAGCGTTCCCAGCACATGCGAGGCGCGAACTTCAAAAAGTTGCGGCAATACGGCTGGAGCATTAAGGCCGCGTTCAAGACCGGCCGCGAAGGCATCGGCAGAGTTTTCCTGCGGCGGCAAACCAGCCCCAATCAATGACTGATTTAGCAGTAAATGGTGCAATTCACCGGTCATCACGGTGCGAAAATCGTTGATTTTCTGGCTATCGGCTTGCACCCATTTGCAATGCGTACCGGGCATAACATAAAGAGAGGAAGGAGCAAGAGCACGCGCGCCAAGCAATTGTGTTTCTTCGCCGCGCATCACATTGTGGTTATCATCATGAGAGACGCATAATCCGGGAATAATCCAGATATTGTCGCCAACAGACGTTAACTGTTCACCAATAGATGAGAAACAGGCAGGAACGGATAAATAAGGAGCGACTTTCCAGCCAACATTGCTGCCGACCATTCCTGCCATCACCACTGGCGTATTCTCTTCACGCCAGCCTGCTATCACTTCTGCTAACACCGCAGCCGGAGATTTTCCGTTCAGGCGCGTGACGCCTGCTTCTGATTGCCTGCTGTCCAGGCAGTTGTCGCTCTGATAAAGCCAGGCGCGCAGATTGGTCGATCCCCAGTCAATTGCGATGTAGCGAGCTGTCATGTGATTTCCTTTAATCTTCGTGTCGAGCTGGCGATCATGGTAAGCGCCGCCTGCTCTGCCGCATCGCCGTCCTGATGCCGTATCGCATCGAACAGCGCCTTATGTTCCTGAAGCGTTTGCGGCATGTTGGCCTCATCGCCCATCCAGGTTCGTTCAAAAACTGCCCGCTGCAGCGAACTAATCGCGATGCTAAGTTGCTGTAACACCGGGTTATGTACCGACTGAAGTACCGCCTCGTGGTAGCGAATATCAGCTTCGTTAAACGCCTCGCGATCCTGATTGTTGGCAATCATCTCGTTCAGCGCCGATTCAATCTGCGCCAGATCGCTGGAGGTCGCGCGCTCCGCCGCCCAGCGGGCAATCGCTGGTTCCACCAGATTTCGTACTTCGCTCATTGCACTGATAAGCCGTGGGTCGTAGTCGTTTTCCAGCACCCATTGCAGTACGTCAGTGTCGAGGTAATTCCACTGGTTACGCGCTGCCACAAACGCCCCGCGATAACGTTTCATTTCAATCAGGCGCTTCGCCATCAGCGAACGGAACACTTCACGGATGATGTTGCGCGAGGTTGCAAACTCCTCACAGAGTTCCGCCTCGGCCGGAAGCGGCGAGCCTGGCACGTATTTGCCGTGAACGATCTGTTTACCCAGCGTAATAACGATGCGATCGGTTTTATTGAGAGTCATGGAGAGTCCTTGTGCTCTGTATGTTCTTCTCTACTTTACCCCGATCGATGCATAACGCGGCAACTTTGTAGTACCAGCATGATGATATTCGCGTTTACTGTACGTGTAATGTAGTACAAATTTATATTGTTGTACTACAATTTAGATCACAAAAAGAACAATGCATAAAAAAATGACATGCGCCGGGCAGAAATCTGAAAAGGGATGTCGGGCGCTAAACAGGGGGGAAATAAGAGTATGCTTTCAACGGCTTAGCACTCTTGTTTAAAGGATTAATCATGAAGTTGAATTTTAAAGGATTTTTTAAGGCTGCCGGTTTGTGTTTTTTGGCATTTGCGTTGACAGGATGTCTAACCGCAGGACTGCTGTTCAATACCGCAAGCCCTCCACATGCCGAGCAATGGCGGTCAGACTCGATTAAGGGTTTATCGCTGGCAAAGGATAGTAACGGTACGAAAGGCTATGTTTTTGTTGGCGAGTCGCTGGACTACCTGTTAACCACGGGTGGTGGTGAGGTGGTTAAAATGCTGAACGACCCGGTAATTCATGGCGAAAGAATCACCGTTTCCGATAACGCGAAATTTATTTTAAGCAGCGGTGATACGAATTTTTCTGGTGCCATAACGCTCTATTACGACTGGGATAATGAGGAAGATAAAGCACTGGCGACACAATATGGCTTTGTGTGTGATACCCAGCGTTGTACATGGATGCTGGACGGCCTGAAAGGCTCTATCCACCAGAAAAATAAAAAAGCGGATTACTCAAACGTGATGGTTTTCCATCAACCCTTTACAGTGGGATTTTATAAGTACAAAACAACAGATGGCGTCCCGCGCGGCCTCGCTAACGCGTTGCTGCCAGTCACTCTTACGCTGGATATAGTAACATCACCACTCCAGTTCCTGATTTTATGCACGACCAGAAATTGTTAATCGCTGCGGGCAAACGCGTTTATGCAGTTTGCCCGCCCACTGATTAATTCAGCACATACTTTTCAATAGCAAACGCCACGCCATCTTCCAGGTTGGATTTGGTGACAAAGTTCGCCACTTCTTTCACCGAAGGAATAGCGTTATCCATCGCCACACCGACGCCTGCATATTCAATCATTGCGATGTCGTTTTCCTGATCGCCAATCGCCATAATTTCTTCCGGTTTAATGCCCAGCACATCCGCCAGCGATTTCACACCGGTACCTTTATTGACGCGTTTGTCGAGGATTTCGAGGAAGTACGGCGCGCTTTTCAGTACGGTATATTTCTCTTTCACTTCCTGCGGAATACGCGCGATGGCCTGGTCGAGGATGGCGGGTTCATCAATCATCATCACTTTCAGGAGCTGTATATTGGGGTCCATTTTTTCCGCTTCGCAGAATACCAGCGGAATGGTCGCCACAAACGACTCATGTACCGTGTAATAGCTGATATCACGGTTAGCGGTGTACAGCGTGGTGCGGTCCAGCGCGTGGAAATGGGAACCGACTTCGCGAGAGAGTTTTTCCAGGAAACGATAGTCGTCATAGCTCAATGCTGTTTGCACCACGGTGCTGCCATCAGCAGCCTTCTGTACCAGCGCGCCGTTGTAAGTAATGCAGTAGTCGCCTGGCTGTTCCATATGCAGCTCTTTCAGGTAGTTGTAAACGCCTGCATAAGGGCGACCTGTCGTCAGCACGACATTCACCCCGCGGGCGCGAGCTGCGGCAATCGCATTTTTAACGGCGGGTGAAATGGTGTGATCGGGCAGCAGAAGGGTGCCATCCATATCGATAGCAATGAGTTTGATAGCCATGAGTTCCCCAGGTAGATTGATTCCTGACCCATGCTAACGCGATTCCGCTCAAAAATCAGTACAACACCCGAGGGAAAAGGGGGATGCAACGCGCCTTGCGTGCTCCCCTTTTGCTTAGCGGAAGAGTTTCCCTTTCAGCAACTCCATGCCTGCGGAAAGCAGATCGTTATTGGCTTGCGGTGAAACTTCGCCCTGCGGAGATAGCGCATCAATAATCTTCGGCAATTGTTCCGCCAGCATGTTGGAAGCAGCACTGGTATCTACGCCGAGTTTTTGCCCGAGATCGGCTACTGCATTCGTACCCAGTGCCGATTCCAGTTGTTCGCCGCTAACCGGTTGATTGCCCTGTTGATTACTCAACCAGGTTGAGAGAATGGCACCTAAGCCGCCACTTTGCAGTTTCTCCAGCAGCACCTGGATGCCTCCCTGCTCTTCAACCCAGCTCAGAATGGCCTGATA
The DNA here is from genome assembly GCF_000208565.1 of Escherichia sp. TW09308. Classification (NCBI taxonomy): domain Bacteria; kingdom Pseudomonadati; phylum Pseudomonadota; class Gammaproteobacteria; order Enterobacterales; family Enterobacteriaceae; genus Escherichia; species Escherichia sp. TW09308. Next base: position 2,104,638 of record NZ_AEME01000001.1, read on the forward strand.
TTTCCCCGCATCGCCTTTCAGAAAGGCACCGACAACTTCATCGAAAAGTCCCATGATAATCACCTGTAAAGCGTTACGTGTTGACTCAGAAAGTATAGTTCTGCGGGATGATAGTTGCGGATTACAGGAGTAAAAAGGGCGGAGATCATCTCCGCCCTTTTCTTATAGCTTCTTGCCGGATGCGGCGTAACCGCCTTATCCGGCCTGCAAAATCATGAAAATTCAATATATTGCATGAGTATTGTAGGCCTGATAAGCGTAGCGCATCAGGCACGCTCGCATTGCTAATGCCATTAAATATCGATATTCGCCGCTTTCAGAGCGTTCTCTTCGATAAACGCACGACGCGGTTCAACGGCATCACCCATCAGAGTTGTGAACAACTGGTCGGCAGCAATCGCATCTTTAACGGTAACGCGCAGCATACGACGGCTTTCCGGATCCATAGTGGTTTCCCACAACTGCTCCGGGTTCATTTCGCCCAGACCTTTATAACGCTGGATGGAGAGGCCACGACGGGACTCTTTCACCAGCCAGTCCAGCGCCTGCTCGAAGCTGGCTACCGGCTGACGACGCTCACCACGTTCGATAAACGCATCTTCTTCCAGCAAGCCACGCAGTTTCTCGCCCAGCGTGCAGATACGACGATATTCGCCACCGGTGATGAACTCGTGATCCAGCGGATAGTCAGTATCCACACCGTGAGTACGCACGCGAACAATCGGCTCGAACAGGTTTTTCTCGGCATTGGTGTGGACATCAAACTTCCACTGGCTGCCATGCTGCTCTTTATCGTTCAGTTCTGTCACCAGCGCATTCACCCAACGGGTAACAACCTGCTCGTCAGAGAGATCCGCTTCCGTCAGCGTCGGCTGATAGATAAGCTCTTTCAGCATCGCCTTCGGATAACGACGTTCCATACGAACGATCATTTTCTGCGCCGCATTGTACTCAGACACCAGCTTTTCTAACGCTTCGCCAGCTAAAGCTGGTGCACTGGCGTTGGTATGCAAAGAAGCACCATCCAGCGCGATGGAGATTTGGTACTGATCCATCGCCTCATCGTCTTTAATGTACTGTTCCTGCTTGCCTTTCTTCACTTTGTACAGCGGCGGCTGGGCAATGTAGACGTGACCGCGTTCAATGATTTCCGGCATCTGACGATAGAAGAAGGTCAACAGCAACGTACGAATGTGCGAGCCGTCGACGTCCGCATCGGTCATGATGATAATGCTGTGATAACGCAGTTTGTCCGGGTTGTACTCGTCACGACCGATACCGCAGCCAAGCGCGGTGATGAGCGTTGCCACTTCCTGGGAAGCCAGCATCTTATCGAAACGGGCTTTCTCGACGTTGAGGATTTTACCCTTCAACGGCAGAATCGCCTGGTTTTTGCGGTTACGCCCCTGCTTCGCAGAGCCGCCCGCGGAGTCCCCTTCCACAAGGTACAGTTCAGAAAGCGCCGGATCGCGTTCCTGGCAGTCCGCCAGTTTGCCCGGCAGGCCGGCTAAGTCCAGTGCACCTTTACGACGCGTCATTTCACGCGCACGACGTGCCGCTTCACGGGCGCGGGCAGCATCGATAATTTTACCAACCACGATTTTCGCATCGGTTGGGTTTTCCAGCAGGTATTCTGCCAGCAGTTCGTTCATCTGCTGTTCTACCGCCGATTTCACCTCAGAAGAAACCAGTTTGTCTTTAGTCTGGGAGGAGAATTTCGGATCTGGTACTTTCACGGACACAACCGCAATCAGGCCTTCACGCGCATCGTCGCCGGTGGCGCTGACTTTGGCTTTTTTGCTGTAACCTTCTTTGTCCATGTAGGCGTTCAGAGTACGGGTCATCGCCGCACGGAAGCCCGCCAGGTGAGTACCGCCATCACGCTGCGGAATGTTGTTGGTAAAGCAGTAGATGTTTTCCTGGAAGCCATCGTTCCACTGCAATGCCACTTCAACGCCGATACCGTCTTTTTCGGTGGAGAAGTAGAAGATGTTCGGGTGGATCGGCGTTTTATTCTTGTTCAGATACTCAACGAACGCCTTGATACCGCCTTCATAGTGGAAGTGGTCTTCTTTGCCGTCACGTTTGTCTTTCAGGCGAATGGAAACGCCGGAGTTAAGGAAGGACAACTCTCGCAGGCGTTTCGCCAGAATTTCATATTCAAACTCGGTTACATTGGTGAAGGTTTCGAGGCTCGGCCAGAAACGTACCATAGTGCCGGTTTTATCGGTATCGCCGGTAACCGCCAGCGGTGCCTGCGGTACACCGTGCACGTAGATCTGACGGTGAATTTTACCTTCACGCTGGATAACCAGCTCCAGTTTTTGCGACAGGGCGTTTACTACCGAAACACCAACGCCGTGCAGACCGCCGGACACTTTATAGGAGTTATCGTCAAATTTACCGCCTGCGTGCAGCACGGTCATGATCACTTCTGCCGCCGATACACCCTCTTCCGGGTGAATACCGGTCGGAATGCCACGCCCGTCATCCTGTACAGAGACGGAATTATCAGCATGAATAGTGACGATAATTTCTTTACAGTGACCCGCGAGCGCTTCGTCGATAGCGTTATCTACCACCTCGAATACCATGTGGTGCAGACCGGTGCCGTCATCCGTGTCGCCGATATACATACCAGGGCGCTTACGCACCGCATCCAGCCCTTTCAGGACTTTGATACTGGAGGAGTCATAAGAATTCGACATCAACGTTTCTCGCTCATTTATACTTGGGTTAATCCGTTATTTTACCCTTTTCCACGGTAAACATCTTCGAATTTTCGTCCGACATGTCTATAACGTGTTCAGCACTGATCGCGCTGACAAAGACCTGTGATTGCGTCGCTTTTAAGCGGCTGGCAAGCAGCCCGCGACGCTCATCATCAAGCTCAGAGGCAAAATCATCTATCAGGTAGAGACACCGCCGCCCGCTTTCACGGGTGAGGAACTCTCCTTGCGCCAGACGTAAGGCGCACATCAGCAGCTTAAGCTGCCCACGCGATAAGGTATCTTCCACCGGCGCACCGTCAGCGCGAATGCGTAAGTCCGCTTTATGCGGGCCGTGCGCGGTGTAGGTTAGCTGGCGATCGCGTTCAAAATTACGTTCCAGCACCTCAGCGTACTCTGTCTCTTTCTCCCAGCCGCGCTGGAAAGAGAAAGTCAGAGAAAACTCAGGGAGAAATTGCTTACAGGTATCGGCCATATCGGCGGCGATACCAGCGCTGTACTGGGCGCGCCAGGCGCTGATTTGCTCCGCCAGCGGGATCAGTTCTTTATCCCACGGGCGGAGCTGTTCGTAACGTGACACCTGCCTCAGCGCCGCATTACGCTGCTTGAGCAATCGCTTGAGATTGCTCCAGGCGGTGAAAAATCCGGGTTCGTTGTGAAAGCATCCCCAGTCGAGGAATGCTCTTCTGTATTTGGGGCCACCGTTGAGTAAAGTAAACCCCTCAGGCGTTATCAACTGCATCGGCATCAGGTGCGCCAGTTCCGCAACTTTATGCCCGTCAGTACCGTCAATACGGACTTTACTGTCGCCCTGTTTGTCTTTGGTTAAGCCAATCGCCGTCTCGCGCTCTGCGCCCTGTAAACGCCCGTGAAGAACAAACGCCTCCTGCTCGTGGCGAATGACGCGACCAATCTGCAAACTGCGAAACGCCCGGCCGTGGCCGAGCGTATAGATAGCTTCCAGCACGCTGGTTTTGCCACTGCCGTTGGCACCCACCAGAAAGTTAAAGCCGGGAGATAAAGCGAGATCCGCGGTTTCGATATTGCGGAAATCGCGGATCAACAAGCGGGTGAGGGACATTACAGTCTCATTGGCATGACAACATAAGCCGCACTCTGGCTGGCCGCATCTTCAATCTGCACGCTGGAAACTGAATCGGTCAGCATCATGCGCACGTTTTCACATTTCAGCGCGTTCAGAACATCCAGCACATAGCTGACGTTAAAGCCGATTTCCATCTCCGCGCCGCTGTAGGTGACGTCGAGGATCTCTTCCGCTTCTTCCTGTTCCGGGTTGTTGGCGGTGATCTTCAGTTGATTTTCACTGACATACAGACGCACGCCACGGAATTTCTCGTTAGAGAGAATTGCCGCACGAGCAAACGCCTGCTTGAGCAGATCGCAGCCTGCTTCCAGATGTTTGTCCGGGTTCTTCGGCAGAACGCGACGGTAATCCGGGAATCGACCATCCACCAGTTTGGAGGTAAAAATAAAGTCACCTACGTGGGCGCGAATGTTGTTGCTGCCAATCTGCACGCGCAGCGGATTGTCGCCGCCGTCGAGCATACGCATCAGTTCAATCACGCCTTTACGCGGCACGATCACCGAATGGCTCGGCAAAGACTGACCAATTGGCATTGAACAGACCGCCAGGCGGTGGCCGTCAGTCGCCACGGTGCGCAGTTCTTCACCTTCGGTTTCGAACAGCATACCATTTAAGTAATAGCGAACGTCCTGATGCGCCATCGAAAACTGGGTCGCTTCAATCAGACGTTTCATCGTTGCCTGCGGCAGGGTAAATTCAACTTCGCTCTGCCAGTCATCAAGATTCGGGAAATCCGCCGCTGGCAGAGTAGAAAGCGAAAAACGGCTGCGCCCGGAGCGCACCAGCATCCGCTCACCTTCCAGTTGCACAGCAATTTCCGCGCCTTCAGGCAGACCACGGCAGATATCAAAGAATTTGCGCGCCGGAACGGTCGTCGCCCCTGGTTCGTGCGGCTGAATCAGCGCAACACGAGCCACCATTTCCATCTCGAGATCAGTACCGGTCAGCGACAACGTACCGTCAGCAACCTGTAACAGCAGATTACCGAGAATCGGTAGCGTAGGACGACCACCTAACGGACCGCTCACCTGTTGTAGCGGTTTTAATAAATGCTCACGTTCTACGGTAAATTTCATAGGTTTACGATGACAATGTTCTGATTAAATTTGAAAAATCTTCTTTGATATCATGGCTCTCTTCACGCAACTGCTCGATCTTACGGCAGGCATGAAGCACCGTTGTATGGTCACGACCGCCAAACGCATCACCGATCTCCGGCAGACTGTGGTTAGTCAGCTCTTTCGCCAACGCCATCGCCATCTGGCGCGGACGTGCCACCGAGCGAGATCGACGCTTGGAAAGGAGATCTGCGACTTTGATCTTGTAGTACTCCGCCACCGTCTTCTGAATATTGTCGATGGTGACCAGTTTTTCCTGCAATGCCAGCAAATCGCGCAACGCTTCGCGCACGAAGTCAATGGTGATCGCCCGTCCGGTAAAGTTGGCGTTAGCAATAACACGGTTCAGCGCCCCTTCCAGCTCACGCACATTAGAGCGTAGACGCTTGGCGATAAAGAATGCCACTTCACCCGGCAGACGAATGTCATTTTCGTCTGCCTTTTTCATCAGGATCGCCACACGGGTTTCCAGCTCTGGCGGTTCGATCGCCACAGTCAACCCCCAGCCGAAGCGGGATTTCAAACGATCCTCAACGCCGTTGATCTCTTTCGGATAACGATCCGAAGTAAGAATGATCTGTTGATTACCTTCCAGCAAGGCGTTAAAGGTGTGGAAAAACTCTTCCTGGGATCGTTCTTTATTAGCAAAAAACTGAATATCGTCGATCAGCAGCGCGTCAACAGAACGGTAGTAGCGTTTAAACTCTTCGATCGCGTTGTTTTGCAGGGCTTTTACCATGTCCTGAACAAAGCGTTCGGAGTGCATATAAACCACTTTGGCATTCGGCTTGCGCGCCATAATGCCATTGCCCACCGCATGTAGCAGGTGAGTTTTACCCAGCCCCGTGCCGCCATAAAGGAACAGCGGGTTATAGGCACCGCCAGGGTTGTCTGCCACCTGACGAGCCGCCGCGCGCGCCAGTTGGTTAGATTTACCTTCGACGAAGTTATCAAATGTATGTTTAACGTTAACGTTGGAACGATAGGTCGGTTCTGCCGGAGCCGGAACGTTATCCCAACCTGAGCGCGTAGAAGGCGCAGCACGTTGCGGTTGCACCTGAGCAGCCTGAGCCGGTGCAACTGTATTGCTGGCAGGGACTTTCAGCGTTTGTGTCACAGGCTTTGTGCCCACTTCAAAACGCAACTGTGGGGCATCCGCTCCGCAGAAACTGGTTAGCAGTCCATTGATATTATTGAGGTACTTGTCCCGTACCCAATCGAGGACAAAACGGTTTGGCGCGTACAAGGCCAGCGTGTTATCGCTCAGTTCCGCCTGCAATGGGCGTATCCACATACTGAATTCTGTGGCTGGTAACTCATCCTGCAATCGGGCAAGACATTGCTGCCAAAGCGAAAGTGACACGGCGGACTCCACTCGAACAAAAGTCGATTATGACTAAGGCTGAAACATTCATGATTGTTGACGCACGTCGAAAAGACCCTGCATAAGGGTGACGCACGAACCGCTGTCTGCGGTTATATGCCCGATCAAGATCCTGCAAAACGATCGGGACCGCGGATCATAGCCTAAACTGCGCAAGAGATCTTCTGTTTCTCACAGATTTTCCCGATTTATCCACAGGATGATCCAGAACCCGCTAAGTGTAAACGATCCAGACACCAGGCGGGCACGATTTAAGCCGCATATTGGAAAATTTAATGACCATAGACAAAATTAGGCTTAATCGATCTAATAAAGATCCTGGACGATCCTTGCGCTTTATCCGGTAGCCCGTATAATCCTCCACCCGGCGCGTAATGCTGGTTTTCACCGGTATATAGTTGTACTTTTTCCCTGTGAAAAGGTGCGGAAAAGCGCGGTAAATAAGGAAAGAGAATTGACTCCGGAGTGTACAATTATTACAATCCGGCCTCTTTAATCACCCATGGCTTCGGTGTCCATCGTTCGGTTTTCGGGCGGATATCCAATAAAGCCATTGAATTTATTCAAGTTTAGGTAGAAATCGCCATGAAACGCACTTTTCAACCGTCTGTACTGAAGCGCAACCGTTCTCACGGCTTCCGTGCTCGTATGGCTACTAAAAATGGTCGTCAGGTACTGGCACGTCGTCGTGCTAAAGGCCGTGCTCGTCTGACCGTTTCTAAGTAATAAAGCTAACCCCTGAGTGGTTAAGCTCGCATTTCCCAGGGAGTTACGCTTGTTAACTCCCAGTCAATTCACATTCGTCTTCCAGCAGCCACAACGGGCTGGCACGCCGCAAATCACCATCCTCGGCCGCCTGAATTCGCTGGGGCATCCCCGTATCGGTCTTACAGTCGCCAAGAAAAACGTTCGACGAGCGCATGAACGCAATCGGATTAAACGTCTGACGCGTGAAAGCTTCCGTCTACGCCAACATGAACTCCCGGCTATGGATTTCGTGGTGGTGGCGAAAAAAGGGGTTGCCGACCTCGATAACCGTGCTCTCTCGGAAGCGTTGGAAAAATTATGGCGCCGCCACTGTCGCCTGGCTCGCGGGTCCTGATAGCCCTCATTCGGGTCTACCAACGCCTGATTAGTCCGCTACTCGGGCCGCATTGTCGTTTCACTCCAACTTGTTCAAGCTACGGAATTGAGGCATTGCGCAGGTTTGGAGTGATAAAAGGCAGTTGGTTGACGGTGAAACGCGTATTAAAATGCCACCCTTTACACCCTGGTGGTGACGATCCCGTCCCGCCCGGACCATTTGATACCAGAGAACACTAACGATGGATTCGCAACGCAATCTTTTAGTCATCGCTTTGCTGTTCGTGTCTTTCATGATCTGGCAAGCCTGGGAGCAGGATAAAAACCCGCAACCTCAGGCTCAACAGACCACGCAGACAACGACCACCGCAGCGGGTAGCGCCGCCGACCAGGGCGTACCGGCCAGTGGCCAGGGGAAACTGATTTCGGTAAAAACCGACGTGCTTGATCTGACCATCAACACCCGTGGTGGTGATGTTGAGCAGGCTCTGCTGCCGGCTTACCCGAAAGAGCTGAACTCTACCCAGCCGTTCCAGTTGCTGGAAACCTCACCGCAGTTTATTTATCAGGCACAGAGCGGTCTGACCGGTCGTGATGGCCCGGATAATCCGGCTAACGGCCCGCGTCCACTGTATAACGTCGAAAAAGACGCTTATGTGCTGGCCGAAGGTCAAAACGAACTGCAGGTGCCGATGACGTATACCGACGCAGCAGGCAACACGTTTACTAAAACGTTTGTCCTGAAACGTGGTGATTACGCTGTCAACGTCAACTACAACGTGCAGAACGCTGGCGAAAAACCGCTGGAGATCTCCACCTTTGGTCAGTTGAAGCAATCCATCACTCTGCCACCGCATCTCGACACCGGAAGCAGCAACTTCGCACTGCACACTTTCCGTGGCGCGGCGTACTCCACGCCTGACGAAAAATACGAGAAATACAAGTTCGATACTATTGCCGACAACGAAAACCTGAACATCTCTTCGAAAGGTGGTTGGGTCGCGATGCTGCAACAGTATTTCGCGACGGCATGGATCCCGCATAACGACGGCACCAACAACTTCTATACCGCTAATCTGGGTAACGGCATCGCCGCTATCGGCTATAAGTCTCAGCCGGTACTGGTTCAGCCTGGTCAGACTGGCGCGATGAACAGCACCCTGTGGGTTGGCCCGGAAATCCAGGACAAAATGGCGGCAGTTGCTCCGCATCTGGATCTGACCGTTGATTACGGTTGGTTGTGGTTCATCTCTCAGCCGCTATTCAAATTGCTGAAATGGATCCATAGCTTTGTGGGTAACTGGGGCTTCTCCATTATCATCATCACCTTTATCGTTCGTGGCATCATGTACCCGCTGACCAAAGCGCAGTACACCTCCATGGCGAAGATGCGTATGCTGCAGCCTAAGATTCAGGCCATGCGTGAGCGTCTGGGCGATGACAAACAGCGTATCAGCCAGGAAATGATGGCGCTGTACAAAGCTGAGAAGGTTAACCCGCTGGGCGGCTGCTTCCCGCTGCTGATCCAGATGCCAATCTTCCTGGCGTTGTACTACATGCTGATGGGTTCCGTTGAACTGCGTCAGGCACCGTTTGCACTGTGGATCCATGACCTGTCTGCACAGGACCCATACTACATCCTGCCGATCCTGATGGGCGTAACGATGTTCTTCATTCAGAAGATGTCACCGACCACCGTGACCGACCCGATGCAGCAGAAGATCATGACCTTTATGCCGGTCATCTTCACCGTGTTCTTCCTGTGGTTCCCGTCAGGTCTGGTGCTGTACTATATCGTCAGCAACCTGGTAACCATTATCCAGCAGCAGTTGATTTACCGTGGTCTGGAAAAACGTGGCCTGCATAGCCGCGAGAAGAAAAAATCCTGATTCGGTGAGTTTTCGCTAAAATAAGGGCGGTCAGTTGACCGCCTTTTTTCTTTTCGTAGGGCGGATAAGCACAGCGCATCCGCCAAACAAAGCAACAGGAACATCATGAGCGATAATGACACTATCGTAGCCCAGGCCACGCCTCCAGGACGTGGCGGTGTGGGTATCCTGCGCATCTCCGGCCTCAAAGCGCGCGAGGTTGCCGAAACCGTGCTGGGTAAGTTACCCAAACCGCGCTACGCCGATTATCTTCCGTTTAAAGACGCCGACGGCAGCGTGCTGGATCAGGGCATCGCGCTATGGTTCCCCGGCCCGAACTCGTTCACCGGCGAAGATGTGCTGGAGCTGCAAGGTCATGGCGGTCCGGTGATCCTCGACCTGCTGTTAAAACGTATCCTGACCATTCCAGGCCTGCGGATTGCCCGCCCAGGTGAGTTTTCAGAGCGCGCATTTCTCAACGATAAACTTGATTTAGCCCAGGCCGAAGCGATTGCGGATCTTATCGACGCCAGCTCCGAACAGGCGGCTCGCTCGGCGCTTAACTCACTGCAAGGCGCATTCTCTGCACGAGTTAATCATCTGGTAGAAGCCCTCACCCACTTGCGCATTTACGTCGAAGCGGCGATTGATTTCCCCGATGAAGAGATCGATTTCCTCTCCGACGGCAAAATTGAAGCCCAGCTTAATGACGTGATTGCCGATCTCGACGCGGTACGCGCCGAAGCACGTCAGGGCAGCCTGCTGCGTGAAGGCATGAAAGTGGTGATTGCCGGGCGTCCTAACGCCGGTAAATCGAGCCTGCTAAACGCGCTGGCGGGCCGTGAAGCCGCTATCGTTACCGATATCGCCGGAACCACGCGTGACGTACTGCGTGAGCATATCCACATTGATGGGATGCCGCTGCATATCATCGATACCGCCGGGTTACGCGAAGCCAGCGACGAAGTCGAACGCATTGGTATCGAGCGCGCATGGCAGGAAATTGAACAGGCCGACCGCGTGCTGTTTATGGTCGATGGCACCACGACAGACGCTGTAGATCCGGCAGAAATCTGGCCGGAATTTATTGCCCGTCTGCCTGCCAAACTGCCGATCACCGTGGTGCGCAATAAAGCCGATATTACTGGCGAAACGCTGGGGATGAGTGAAGTTAACGGCCATGCATTGATTCGCCTCTCAGCACGCACTGGCGAAGGTGTGGACGTTCTGCGTAACCATCTCAAACAGAGCATGGGCTTTGATACCAATATGGAAGGTGGTTTCCTGGCGCGTCGCCGTCACTTACAGGCGCTGGAGCAAGCGGCGGAGCATCTGCAGCAGGGTAAAGCGCAACTGCTGGGCGCATGGGCGGGTGAATTACTGGCGGAAGAACTGCGTCTGGCGCAGCAGAACTTAAGCGAAATCACAGGAGAATTTACTTCTGACGATCTGCTGGGACGGATTTTCTCCAGCTTCTGTATTGGTAAGTAACCCGCAATTACGAAGCCGCATTCTGATTGTCAGATGCGGTTTCGCTTTCTTGTTGGCACTCTTATTATTAATCAACCCTTTTTATAAAAATTAAACTTCTCACATAATTTATTCTCTTAAAAAGAGCATTTAATATTGCTTCACGACCGTTTGTGATTCGATTCACATTTAAACAATTTCAGAATAGACAAAAATCTTGAGTATTATACTGTAGCGTCGTGTCTTTCGAGGATAAGTGCATTATGAATACCTTACATATATGTGTGACCTCAAAGTGGTTTAATATTGACAACAAGATTGTCGATCACCGCCCTTAATTTGCCCTTCTGTCGCCATCACCAGAGTCAAACCGATTAGATTCAATGTGATCTATGAGTTTGCTATATCTTTATTTTCCTTTTTATCTACATTATTTCCGTCTTAATTGCTTTATTAAGCTAATAATTGTAGATGTATATATTCTGGAAATTAATAGATATTGCAAATGTAATATTCACAGGGATCATTGCAATTAAAATAAATGAAGGATTATGTAATGGAAAACTTTAAACATCTCCCTGAACCGTTCCGCATTCGTGTTATTGAACCCGTAAAACGTACTACCCGCGCTTATCGTGAAGAAGCGATTATTAAATCTGGTATGAACCCATTTCTGCTGGATAGCGAAGATGTGTTTATCGATTTACTGACCGACAGCGGCACCGGGGCGGTGACGCAGAGTATGCAGGCAGCGATGATGCGCGGCGACGAAGCCTATAGCGGCAGTCGTAGCTACTATGCATTAGCTGAGTCAGTAAAAAATATCTTTGGTTATCAATACACCATTCCAACGCACCAGGGCCGAGGTGCAGAGCAAATCTATATTCCGGTACTGATTAAAAAGCGTGAGCAGGAAAAAGGCCTGGATCGCAGCAAAATGGTGGCGTTCTCTAACTATTTCTTCGACACCACTCAGGGCCATAGCCAGATTAACGGCTGTACCGTACGCAACGTCTATATCAAAGAAGCCTTCGATACTGGCGTGCGTTATGACTTTAAAGGTAACTTTGACCTTGAAGGATTAGAACGCGGTATTGAAGAAGTTGGCCCGAATAATGTGCCATATATCGTCGCGACCATCACCAGTAACTCCGCAGGCGGCCAGCCGGTTTCACTGGCGAACATGAAAGCGATGTACAGCATTGCGAAGAAATATGACATTCCAGTGGTAATGGACTCCGCACGCTTTGCCGAAAACGCCTATTTCATCAAACAGCGCGAAGCGGAATATAAAGACTGGACTATCGAGCAGATCACCCGTGAAACCTACAAATATGCCGATATGCTGGCGATGTCCGCCAAGAAAGATGCGATGGTGCCAATGGGTGGCCTGCTGTGCGTGAAAGATGACAGCTTCTTCGATGTCTACACCGAGTGCAGAACTCTTTGCGTGGTGCAGGAAGGCTTCCCGACATATGGCGGTCTGGAAGGCGGCGCAATGGAACGTCTGGCGGTAGGTCTGTATGACGGCATGAATCTGGACTGGCTGGCCTATCGTATTGCGCAGGTGCAGTATCTGGTCGATGGCCTGGAAGAGATTGGCGTAGTGTGTCAGCAGGCGGGCGGTCACGCGGCATTCGTGGATGCCGGTAAACTGTTGCCGCATATCCCTGCAGACCAGTTTCCGGCACAGGCGCTGGCCTGCGAGCTGTATAAAGTCGCGGGGATTCGTGCGGTAGAAATTGGGTCTTTCCTGTTAGGTCGCGATCCGAAAACCGGTAAACAATTACCATGTCCGGCTGAGCTGCTGCGTTTAACCATTCCACGCGCAACTTATACGCAAACACATATGGACTTCATTATTGAAGCCTTCAAACATGTGAAAGAGAACGCGGCAAATATTAAAGGGTTAACCTTTACATACGAACCCAAAGTATTACGTCACTTCACCGCAAAACTGAAAGAAGTTTAATTAATATACTCAGAGTGGCTATAAGGATGTTAGCCACTCTTATTCTCTACATCCTCAATAACAAAAATAGCCTTCCTCTAAAGGTGGCATCATGACTGAACAATCAGAAAAAAAACACTCTGCATTTTGGGGTGTCATGGTTATAGCGGGTACAGTAATTGGTGGAGGTATGTTTGCTTTACCTGTTGATCTAGCTGGTGCCTGGTTTTTTTGGGGCGCATTTATCCTCATCATTGCCTGGTTTTCAATGCTACATTCTGGGTTATTGTTATTAGAAGCAAATTTAAATTATCCCGTCGGCTCCAGTTTTAATACCATCACCAAAGATTTAATCGGTAACACCTTGAACATTATTAGTGGTATTACGGTTGCTTTCGTTCTCTATATTCTCACCTACGCCTATATCTCCGCTAACGGCGCAATCATTAGCGAAACGATATCGATGAATTTCGGCTATCACGCTAATCCTCGCATTGTTGGGATCTGCACGGCCATTTTCGTCGCCAGCGTACTGTGGATAAGTTCGTTAGCCGCCAGTCGTATTACCTCGTTGTTTCTCGGCCTGAAAATTATCTCCTTTGTGATTGTGTTTGGTTCTTTCTTCTTCCAGGTCGATTATTCCATTCTGCGCGATGCCACCAGCACGACTTCGGGGACGTCTTACTTCCCGTATATCTTTATGGCTTTGCCGGTATGCCTGGCGTCATTTGGTTTCCACGGCAATATTCCCAGCCTGATTATTTGCTATGGCAAACGCAAAGATAAGCTAATCAAAAGCGTGATCTTCGGTTCGCTGCTGGCGTTGGTGATTTATCTCTTCTGGCTGTATTGCACAATGGGGAATATTCCGCGAGAAAGCTTTAAGGCGATTATCTCTTCGGGCGGCAATGTTGATTCGCTGGTAAAATCGTTCCTCGGCACCAAACAGCATGGCATTATCGAGTTTTGCCTGCTGGTGTTCTCAAACTTAGCTGTTGCCAGTTCATTTTTTGGCGTCACGCTGGGGCTGTTCGATTATCTGGCGGATCTGTTTAAGATTGATAACTCCCACGCCGGACGTTGCAAAACCGTGCTGTTAACCTTCCTGCCACCCGCTTTGTTGTATCTGGTCTTCCCTAATGGCTTTATTTACGGGATCGGCGGTGCCGGGTTGTGCGCCACCATCTGGGCGGTGATTATCCCCGCGGTACTGGCTATCAAAGCCCGCAAGAAATTTCCCAACCAGATATTCACAGTTTGGGGCGGTAATCTTATTCCGGCGATTGTTATTCTCTTTGGCATAACCGTGATTTTGTGCTGGTTTGGTAACGTCTTTAATGTGTTACCCAAATTTGGTTAAGCACTTCAAAAAGCCAGCGGTCATTCGCTGGCTTTTTGCCTGTCAGGAAATCACTCATGTCCAAATGGCAACTCGCCTGATTCTCTTTCACCACGTATGCTTTGCGTCACCTTACCGTCAGGACGCTAGCCCATGTCCCGTTTTTTGATTTGTAGTTTTGCTCTGGTTTTACTTTATCCCGCAGGTATTGATATGTATCTGGTCGGCTTGCCACGCATTGCCGCCGATCTCAATGCCAGCGAAGCGCAGTTGCATATAGCTTTCTCGGTTTATCTGGCGGGGATGGCGGCAGCAATGCTGTTTGCCGGTAAAGTGGCCGATCGTTCAGGAAGAAAACCTGTCGCCATTCCCGGCGCGGCGCTATTTATTATCGCCTCTGTGCTCTGTTCACTGTCTGAAACCAGCACGCTATTTCTTGTCGGACGCTTTATGCAAGGGCTGGGCGCTGGCTGCTGTTATGTCGTCGCATTCGCGATTTTACGCGACACGCTGGATGATCGACGCAGAGCAAAAGTGCTGTCATTGCTCAATGGTATTACCTGCATCATTCCGGTGTTAGCTCCGGTACTCGGGCACCTGATTATGCTCAAATTTCCGTGGCAGAGCCTGTTCTGGACAATGGCGATGATGGGCATCACTGTACTCATGTTGTCTTTGTTTATTTTAAAAGAAACACGCCCTGCTGCACCTGCTGCTTCGGACAGACCACGAGAGAATACCGAGTCGCTGCTTAATCGTTTTTTCCTTAGCCGTGTGCTTATCACCACTCTCAGCGTTTCCGTGATTCTTACCTTCGTGAATACGTCGCCTGTATTGATGATGGAAATTATGGGCTTCGAACGTGGTGAATACGCCACCATTATGGCGTTAACCGCAGGCGTCAGCATGACCGTTTCGTTTTCCACGCCGTTTGCATTGGGAATTTTTAAGCCGCGCACACTGATGATCACCTCGCAAATGTTATTCCTGGCGGCGGGTATCATCCTTGCAGTTTCGCCTTCCCATGCGGTTTCGCTGTTTGGCATCACGCTGATTTGCGCCGGTTTCTCAGTGGGCTTCGGCGTGGCAATGAGCCAGGCATTAGGCCCGTTTTCATTACGCGCAGGCGTGGCCAGCTCGACGTTAGGCATTGCACAGGTTTGTGGCTCGTCACTGTGGATTTGGCTGGCGGCAGTGATTGGCATCAGCGCCTGGAATATGCTGATCGGGATTCTGATTGCCTGTAGCATAGTAAGCCTGTTGCTGATTATGCTCGTCGCACCTGGACGCCCTGTTGCCGCTCATGAAGAAATCCATCACCACGCTTGATCTCAATTTACTGCTCTGCCTGCAATTACTGATGCAGGAGCGCAGCGTGACCAAAGCGGCGAAGCGGATGAACGTAACACCTTCGGCAGTGAGTAAATCGCTGGCAAAGCTTCGGACATGGTTTGATGATCCGCTCTTTGTGAACTCCCCGTTGGGTCTGACGCCCACACCGCTGATGGTCAGCATGGAGCAAAATCTGGCGGAGTGGATGCAAATGAGCAATCAACTGCTGGACAAACCGCATCATGAAACGCCGCGCGGCCTGAAATTTGAGCTGGCGGCGGAGTCGCCGCTGATGATGATCATGTTTAATGCGCTATCGAAACAGATCTACCAGCGTTACCCCCAGGCGACTATTAAATTACGTAACTGGGATTACGATTCGCTGGATGCCATTACTCGTGGTGAAGTGGATATCGGTTTTTCCGGGCGTGAAAGTCATCCACGCTCCCGGGAACTGCTAAGTTCACTGCCGTTATCCATTGATTATGAAGTGCTATTTAGCGATTTACCCTGCGTCTGGCTGCGTAAAGATCATCCGGTGCTGAATGAAGCGTGGAACCTGGACTCGTTTCTGCGTTATCCGCATATCAGCATTTGCTGGGAACAGAGCGATACCTGGGCGCTGGACAATGTATTGCAAGAATCAGGACGCGAACGCACGATTGCTATGAGTCTACCGGAATTTGAGCAGGCGCTATTTATGGCGGCGCAGCCTGACAATCTGCTACTGGCGACCGCGCCACGCTACTGTCAGTACTACAACCAGCTCCACCAGCTTCCGCTGGTTGCTCTCCCTCTCCCGTTTGATGAAATCCAGCAAAAAAAGCTGGAAGTACCGTTTACTCTGCTGTGGCACAAACGGAATAGCCATAACCCGAAGATTGTCTGGTTACGAGAAACCATTAAAAATCTTTACGCCTCGATGGCATAATCAAGTTGTATGAAATACGACCATATCTCGCGTTTAAATGTAAAATATATGTAATAAGTTTATCCGAATCGAACTTTTCGCCGCTTTAGTCTGTCCATAGTTCCAGTAAATGATTACTCTTGTATTCATAATGGACCATTAAGCATGGAGCGAAAAATGGCGACTCACTTTGCCCGAGGAACGTTAACGGAAGGACATCTGATATCTGTTCGCCTACCCTCGCAGTGTCATCAAGAAACCCAAAATATTCCCCCTCATCGTCAAAGCCGTTTCCTGGCGTCCAGAGGTTTACTCGCAGAACTGATGTTCATGCTGTATGGCATTAGTGAATTGCCGGAAATCGTCACCCAGGCTAAAGGAAAGCCAGTTTTCCGCGATAAAAGTTTGCCATCATTTTCAATATCCTATGCCGGAAATATCGTCGGTGTGGCGTTAACAACCGAAGGCGAATGCGGCCTCGATATGGAACTCCAGCGCGCGACACGCGGGTTTCATAGCCCCCATGCACCCGATAACCCTATTTTTTCCAGCAATGAATCGTTATGGATCAGCAAACAGAACGATCCTAACGAAGCACGAGCGCAACTCATTACTTTGCGTCGAAGCGTGCTAAAACTTACCGGCGATGTACTGAATGACGACCCGCGCGATCTGCAATTGATGCCCATTGCGGGACGCCTGAAATGTGCCCATCTCAATCATGTAGAAGTATTATGCGACGCAGAGGACGTGCTGGTGTGGTCCGTGGCAGTCACTCCGGCAATTGAAAAGCTCAATGTCTGGGAGTTTGATGGCAAACAAGGCTGGAAAAGCCTGCCTGATATTCACAACCGTGCCAACAACCCCACCAGCCGGATGATGCGTTTTGCCCAGCTCTCTACCGTGAAGTCTTTTTCGCCAAATTAATAAACAACCACAGGAGTCATCATGTCTGAAAAATTGAAGGTGGTTACGTTATTGGGGAGCCTGCGTAAAGGTTCATTTAATGGCATGGTTGCACGTACGCTGCCGAAAATTGCCCCGGCGGCAATGGAAGTCAACGCGTTGCCTTCCATTGCCGATATTCCCCTGTATGACGCAGATGTTCAGCAGGAAGAAGGCTTTCCCGCGACAGTTGAAGCTCTGGCGGAACAGATCCGTCAGGCTGACGGTGTGGTGATTGTCACGCCGGAATATAACTACTCGGTGCCGGGTGGGCTGAAAAATGCCATCGACTGGCTATCTCGCCTGCCGGATCAACCGTTGGCCGGTAAACCGGTGCTGATTCAGACCAGTTCAATGGGTGTGATTGGCGGCGCACGTTGTCAGTATCACCTGCGCCAGATTCTGGTCTTCCTCGATGCGATGGTAATGAACAAACCTGAGTTTATGGGCGGCGTGATTCAGAACAAAGTCGATCCGCAAACCAGAGAGGTGATTGATCAGGGAACGCTGGATCACCTGGCCGGGCAGTTAACTGCGTTTGGCGAGTTTATTCAGCGGGTGAAAATCTAAATAAAAAACCCGCCAGCAATAACGCATGGCGGGTTTTTTAGCGTGCTATCGATTTTAATGAGCGTCAATAAACACAATTTTCAGGATAAACAGCAGTGCAACGATGACTACGCACGGGCTTAGATCACGCAGGCGTCCTGTGCCGATCTTCATCACGCAGTAGGAGATAAAGCCCAGCGCGATACCTTCGGTAATCGAGAAACTGAACGGCATCATCACAGCGGTAATAAACGCCGGAACGGATTCAGTCAGATCCTGCCATTTCACGCGTGCTAAACTGGAAGTCATCAGTACGCCAACGTAAATCAGCGCACCAGCAGCAGCATAGCCAGGCACCATTCCCGCCAGCGGCGACAAGAAGATAACCAGCAGGAACAGCAAACCAACAACCACTGCCGTCAGACCGGTACGACCGCCAACAGAAACACCAGAAGAAGATTCAATATACGCCGTGACAGAAGATGTACCGATAAACGAACCGGTAACAGAAGAGATACTGTCGACATACAGCGCCTGCTTCATGCGCGGGAATTTACCCTTTTCATCAGCCAGACCCGCCTTATCGGTCACGCCAATCAGGGTGCCGGAGGAGTCAAACAGGTTGACCAGCATGAAAGAGAAAATTACGCCTGCCAGGCCGAGGTTAAACGACCCGGCCAAATCCACGTGCCCCACCACCGTCATTACGCTCGGTGGCGCAGAGACGATGCCGTTGTAGTGCACATCACCCAGCATCCAGCCCAGAAGCGTCGTCACCACGATGGAAACCAGCACCGCCGCGTGAATGTTGCGCGAGGCCAGAATAGCAATGATGAAGAAGCCGAGGATACCCAGCAGTACGCTGTGAGATGTCAGGTTACCGATACTCACCAGCGTTTCCGGGTTAGCAACAATCACCCCCGCGTTTTTCAGCCCCATCATACCAATGAACAGACCGATACCGCTGGTAATGCCCACACGCAGACTTACTGGAATGTTGGCAATCATCCAGTAGCGAACGCGGAAAATAGTCAGCAGCAGCAGACCAATCGCGCCCCAGAAAATTGCGCCCATCCCGACTTGCCACGGCAAGCCCATCGCCTGCACCACTACAAAAGCGAAGAACGCGTTCAGGCCCATAGCGGGAGCCAGCGCGACTGGCAGGTTAGCAAACAGCCCCATCAGAATACTGCCGAACGCAGCAATCAGACAGGTGGTGACGAAGACGGCGCTGGTGTCCATGCCAGCTACGCCAAGAATTTGCGGGTTAACAAAAACGATGTAAACCATCGTCAGGAAAGTGGTAAAACCGGCGATCACTTCGGTCCGTGCCGTCGTGCCATGTTCGCGCAGTTTAAACACGCGTTCCAGCATCCCCTGGCCAGAAGCCTGGGTTGTGTGTTGTTGACTCATTATCTATTTCCGAACAAGGAGGGAAAATCCGTCGCTATCCTATACCAAAATGAGACAATATGGACGGCTGAAGATAACTTTTTTTAATTGTATTTGCTTATACGGCAACGATTGCGTCACTCAAATCTGCATGACGAAAACGTTAAACTAACGATAAAGGAAAGACATGTCCCAGATAGAAGCGGTATTTTTCGACTGCGACGGTACGCTGGTCGACAGCGAGGTTATTTGCTCTCGTGCCTATGTCACGATGTTCAAAGAGTTTGGCATTAACGTTGACCTTGAAGAGATTTTTACCCGCTTTAAAGGCGTAAAACTCTACGAAATCATCGACATCATTAGCAAAGAACAGGGCGTAGAAATAGTCCGTGCCGATGCCGAACACGTTTATCGTGCAGAGGTGGCGCGTCTGTTTGATAGCGAACTGGAGGTGATTGCGGGAGCAAACGCCTTACTGGAAAGCGTGAAAGTGCCGATGTGCGTCGTCTCTAACGGTCCGGTCAACAAAATGCAGCATTCACTCGGCAAGCTCAACATGCTGCACTATTTCCCGGAAAAACTGTTCAGCGGTTACGACATTCAGCGTTGGAAACCCGATCCGGCATTAATGTTCCACGCCGCAAAAGCAATGAATGTGAACGTTGAAAACTGCATTCTGGTCGATGACTCCAGCGCAGGAGCACAGTCAGGAATCGATGCCGGTATGGAAGTGTTTTACTTCTGCGCTGACCCGCACAATAAGCCGATCGTTCATCCGAAAGTCACTACCTTTACCCATCTTTCGCAGTTGCCGGAACTGTGGAAGGCGCGTGGCTGGGATATTACACGGTAAATAAAGAAACCCGGTGATATGTTCACCGGGCAGATTACATATTCACATTTTGCCGGATGCGGCGTAAACGCCTTATCCGTCCTACAGTTAGCGTTACTTTTTCGGTTCTTTTTCTGCCAGCAGTTTATCCAGCTCATCACCGCCTACGTGGCGGAAATCTTGCCCCTTCACGTAGTAGAAGATGTATTCGCAGATATTCTGGCAGCGGTCACCAATACGTTCGATGGAGCGTGCACAGAACAGCGCGGTAAGTACGCTCGGAATGGTGCGCGAATCTTCCATCATGTAGGTCATCAGTTGACGAACAATACCTTCGTACTCCTGATCAACTTTTTTATCTTCACGATAGATTCGCACGGCTTCGTCAATGTCCATGCGCGCGAACGCGTCCAGCACGTCGTGCAGCATTTGGATGGTGTGACGCCCCAGCGACTCCAGACTGACTAACAATGGCTGATGCTGCTGGGAGAATTTCTCCAGCGCAGTACGGCAGATTTTGTCCGCCACATCACCAATACGCTCCAGCTCAGCGATAGTTTTACTGATCACCATCACCAGACGCAGGTCGCTCGCCGTCGGCTGACGTTTGGCAATAATGCGCACGCAGGCTTCATCGATCGCCACTTCCATCATGTTGACGTTTTTGTCGCCTTCGATCACGCGCTTCGCCAGATCGCTGTCCTGGTTGTGCATCGCAGTGATGGCATCGGTAAGCTGTTGCTCCACCATCCCGCCCATGGTCATCACCTGCGTGCGGATGCTTTCCAGTTCGGCGTTGAACTGGCCGGAAATATGTTTATTAAGATTGAGACTGTCCATAACGCACTCCTGAATCAACCGTAACGGCCGGTGATGTAGTCTTCTGTTTGTTTCTTCGCTGGCTTGGTGAACAGATCGTCCGTGTTGCTGAACTCAATCAATTCGCCCAGGTACATAAACGCCGTGTGGTCAGAACAACGCGCAGCCTGCTGCATGTTGTGAGTTACGATCACTACGGTGTAATCCTGCTTCAATTCGGTGATCAGCTCTTCAATACGCCCGGTGGAGATAGGGTCGAGTGCCGAACACGGTTCATCGAGCAACAACACTTCCGGGCGAATAGCGATACCACGCGCAATGCACAGACGTTGTTGCTGACCACCAGAGAGAGAGTAACCACTCTGGTGTAATTTATCTTTGGTTTCGTTCCACAATGCGGCCTTGGTCAATGCCCACTGTACACGCTCGTCCATGTCGGCACGGGAGAGTTTCTCAAACAGACGGACACCAAAGGCAATGTTGTCGTAAATGGACATCGGGAACGGCGTCGGTTTCTGGAACACCATGCCCACTTTCGCACGCAGCAGGGCGATATCCTGAGTGTTGGTCAGGATGTTGTCGCCATCAAGCAGAATTTCACCTTCCGCACGCTGCTCCGGATACAGTTCAAACATTTTGTTGAAGGTACGCAGCAGCGTCGATTTACCGCAGCCAGACGGCCCGATAAACGCCGTAACCTGGTTTTTAGCGATATCCAGGTTGATGTTTTTCAGGGCATGGAATTTGCCGTAGTAGAAGTTCAAATTACGAACCTGAATTTTACTCGGGGCAGTTTCAACCATACTCATTGCAATCTTTTCCTCATCGTGCCTGATGCACTTCGCTAATCAGGCTTACCGTAGGCCGGATAAGGCGTTCACGCCGCATCCGGCAAAGTGTTAACCGTGTTTATTCTTGGCAAAAACAACGCGCGCCAGAATGTTCAGCAGCAGTACGCACAGGGTAATGATCAACACACCAGCCCAGGCCAGTTGCTGCCATTCCGCAAACGGGCTCATCGCGAACTTAAAGATCGTTACCGGCAGGTTAGCGATCGGCTGCATCATGTCCGTGCTCCAGAACTGGTTGGAGAGCGCGGTAAACAGCAGCGGCGCGGTTTCACCCGCAATACGAGCAATCGCCAGCAGAATACCGGTCATAATCCCGGAGACCGACGCTTTCAGAGTAATCGCGGAGATCATCTTCCACTTCGGCGTCCCCAGCGCATAAGCCGCTTCACGCAGGCTGTCCGGCACCAGTTTCAGCATGTTCTCGGTGGTGCGGATAACAATCGGCACCTGCAACAGTGCCAGGGCAATCACACCAGCCCAACCGGAGAAGTGCTCCATCTGAGCCACCACGATGGTATAAACAAACAGACCAACAACAATCGACGGCGCGGAGAGCAGAATGTCGTTAATGAAGCGAATAACTTCAGCCAGCCAGGATTTACGTCCATATTCCGCCAGATAAATCCCCGCCATAATCCCCAGCGGCGTACCGAATACCGTGGCCCACAAAATTAACAGGCCGCTACCCGCCAGGGCGTTCGCCAGGCCACCACCTTCTGTATTTGGCGGCGGCGTCATTTCGGTGAACAGCGCCAGAGACATACCGTCGATACCGCGGGTGATGGTGGACATTAAAATCCAGATCAGCCAGAACAGACCGAAAGCCATCGTCGCCATTGAGAGCGTCAGCGCAATACGGTTTTTGAGGCGGCGACGCGCCTGCATTTTGCGGCGGGATTCTGCCAGCGCCGCGGTAGTTTGTGTTTCAACCATAGCCATTAGCGTGCCCCCTCATTCTTAGCCAGGCGCATAATCATAAACTTCGATGCGGCCAGGACGATGAAGGTAATCACAAACAGGATCAGGCCGAGTTCCATCAGTGCAGCCACGTGCAGACCGGATTCTGCTTCCGCAAATTCGTTCGCCAACGCGGAAGTAATACTGTTACCTGGCATATACAGCGAGGCGCTGTCGAGCTGGTAGGTGTTACCGATGATAAAGGTCACCGCCATCGTTTCACCGAGCGCGCGCCCCAGACCCAGCATAATGCCGCCGATCACACCATTTTTGGTGAACGGAAGAACGATACGCCAGATAACTTCCCAGGTGGTGCAGCCGATACCGTAGGCTGACTCTTTCATCATCACCGGGGTTTGTTCGAAGACATCGCGCATTACCGCCGCAATGTACGGAATAATCATAATGGCGAGGATCACGCCCGCCGCGAGGATACCGATACCAAATGCCGGGCCGGAGAACAGCGCGCCAACAATCGGGATATTCGACATGATATTGCCGACTGGTTCCTGGAAGTAGACGGCAAACAGCGGTGCAAAAATAAACAGCCCCCACATGCCGTAAACGATACTTGGAATGGCTGCCAGCAGTTCAATGGCGATACCCAGCGGGCGCTTCAGCCAGCCTGGCGCAAGCTCTGTCAGGAACAGGGCAATCCCGAAACTCACCGGGACGGCGATCAGCAGCGCGATAAACGAAGTCACCAGCGTACCGTAGATCGGCACCAGCGCCCCGTAAATATCGTTCGGCGCATCCCACTCTTTGGTCCACAGGAAAGCCAGACCAAATTTCTGAATGCTCGGCCAGGAGGAGATGATCAGAGAGACAATAATGCCACCCAACATCAATAGCACAATCAGCGCCGCCAGTTTTACCAGCACGCTGAAAATTATGTCGCCCTTTTTACCCGGTGGGTTAAAAGCAGGCTTGGTTGCAGCCATAAGTTACTCTTCAGTTAAACGCGTTTACAAAGTCATTTTGTAATGCCGGATACGGTGTAAAACGCCTTATCCGGCCTGGAGTTTTATTAGTACAGTGGCTTACCGCTACTGTCTTTAATATTGGTCTTCCACGCAGCGCGAACCTGTTCAACTACGCTATCCGGCAGGCTGGCGTAATCCAGGTCGTTGGCCTGTTTAGCTCCGGTTTTGTATGCCCAGTCGAAGAACTTCAGCACTTCTGCACCTTGCTCTGGTTTCTTCTGATCTTTGTGAACCAGAATGAACGTGGTAGAGGTGATCGGCCACGCATCTTCGCCTTTCTGGTTGGTCAGATCCTGAGCGAATGTTTTGCTCCAGTCTGCGCCTTTTGCCGCATTTGCGAAGTTCTCTTCGGTCGGCGCAACAGGTTTACCATCAGCGGAGATCAGTTTGGTGTAGGCGAGGTTGTTTTGCTTCGCGTAAGCATATTCAACGTAGCCAATTGCCCCTGGCAGACGCTGAACAAATGCGGCAATACCGTCGTTACCTTTACCACCCAGACCGATCGGCCATTTTACGGTAGAGCCAGTACCAACGCTGTTTTTCCACTCTTCATTTACTTTCGCCAGGTAGCTGGTGAAAACGAAAGAAGTCCCGGAGCCATCTGCGCGGCGCACCACGGCGATGTTCTGTGAAGGCAGTTTCAGACCCGGATTCAGTTTGACGATCGCTTCGTCATCCCACTTTTTAATTTTGCCCAGGTAGATGTCACCGAGGGTTTTACCATCCAGCACCAGTTCGCCAGATTTAAGACCCGGCAGGTTAACTGCCAGCACGACGCCGCCAATCACGGTCGGAAATTGGAACAGTCCTTCCTGAGCCAGTTTTTCGTCAGACAGCGGTGCGTCAGAAGCACCGAAATCAACGGTGTTAGCGATAATCTGTTTTACGCCACCAGAAGAACCAATCCCCTGGTAGTTAACTTTATTACCGGTTTCTTTCTGGTAAGTGTCAGCCCATTTGGCATACACCGGCGCAGGGAAGGTTGCACCTGCACCTGTCAGGCTTGCTTCTGCAAACACAGAGAAAGCACTCATCGATAAGGTCGCGGCGACAACAGTTGCGACGGTGGTACGCATAACTTTCATAATGTCTCCTGGGAGGATTCATAAAGCATTGTTTGTTGGCTACAAGAAGCAAAATAGGACAAACAGGTGACAGTTATATGTAAGGTTTATGACAGTTTTATGACAGAGAAAGAAAGTCTTCACTCTTATTTAAATAACCATTTAAATTCAGTATGTTACAAATATTAATAAAGAAGAGATAACAGAAAATTTTCACTCTGTGACAGTGAAAAAATAGCCGAAGATGACGATTTGTCACATGACGTGGGCTGGATGTTTGATTAAAAACATAACAGGAAAAAATGCCCTGCGAAAGCAGGGCATCTGTGTATTACTCAACCGTAACCGATTTTGCCAGGTTACGCGGCTGGTCAACGTCGGTGCCTTTGATCAGCGCGACGTGGTACGCCAATAGTTGCAGCGGAACGGTATAGAAGATCGGAGCAATCACTTCTTCCACATGCGGCATCTCGATGATGTGCATGTTATCGCTGCTCACAAATCCTGCATCCTGATCGGCAAAGACGTACAACTGACCGCCACGCGCACGAACTTCTTCGATGTTGGATTTTAGTTTTTCCAGCAGTTCGTTGTTCGGTGCAACGACGATAACCGGCATATCAGCGTCAATCAGCGCCAGCGGGCCGTGTTTCAGTTCGCCCGCAGCATAGGCTTCGGCGTGAATGTAGGAGATCTCTTTCAGCTTCAATGCGCCTTCCAGCGCGATGGGGTACTGATCGCCACGGCCCAGGAACAACGCGTGGTGTTTATCAGAAAAATCTTCCGCCAGAGCTTCAATACGTTTGTCCTGAGACAGCATCTGCTCGATACGGCTCGGCAGCGCCTGCAGACCATGCACGATGTCATGTTCAATGGAGGCATCCAGGCCTTTCAGGCGGGACAGTTTTGCCACCAGCATCAACAGCACAGTTAACTGAGTGGTGAATGCTTTGGTGGACGCCACGCCAATTTCAGTACCTGCGTTGGTCATCAGCGCCAAATCGGATTCACGAACCAGAGAAGAGCCTGCAACGTTACAGATCGCCAGCGAGCCGAGATATCCCAGCTCTTTCGACAGGCGCAGGCCAGCCAGTGTATCCGCGGTTTCTCCCGACTGCGACAGGGTGATCATCAGACTGTTACGGCGAACAGCAGATTTGCGATAGCGGAATTCAGAGGCGATTTCGACGTCGCACGGAATACCAGCCAGCGATTCAAACCAGTAACGGGAAACCATACCTGAATTGTACGAAGTACCACAGGCGAGGATCTGAATATGCTCAACCTTCGACAGCAGTTCATCTGCGTTCGGCCCCAGTTCACTTAGATCCACCTGACCGTGGCTGATACGCCCGGCAAGAGTGTTTTTGATCGCGTTCGGCTGTTCGTAGATCTCTTTCTGCATGTAATGACGGTAAATGCCTTTATCGCCCGCATCATATTGCAGATTGGATTCGATATCCTGGCGTTTAACTTCCGCGCCAGATTTATCGAAGATGTTTACTGAACGGCGAGTGATTTCCGCAATATCACCCTCTTCAAGGAAGATAAAGCGACGGGTCACCGGCAGCAGTGCCAGTTGGTCAGAAGCGATAAAGTTTTCGCCCATGCCAAGGCCGATAACCAGCGGACTACCGGAACGAGCCGCCAGCAGGGTATCCGGGTGACGGGTATCCATAATTACCGTACCGTAAGCGCCACGCAGTTGCGGGATAGCACGCAGAACAGCTTCACGCAGGGTGCCGCCCTGTTTCAGTTCCCAGTTAACCAAATGCGCAATCACTTCGGTGTCGGTTTCAGAAACGAAGGTATAGCCACGCGCTTTTAACTCTTCACGCAGTGGTTCATGGTTTTCGATGATGCCGTTATGCACCACCACAATGTGTTCAGAAACATGCGGATGCGCATTCACTTCTGAAGGTTCACCGTGGGTCGCCCAACGGGTATGAGCAATACCCGTTCCGCCATGCAGAGGATGTTCTTCCGCTGCCTGGGCCAGCATTTGCACTTTACCGAGACGACGCAGACGGGTCATATTACCGTCCGCATCGACTACTGCCAGGCCAGCAGAGTCATAACCGCGGTATTCCAGACGACGTAAACCTTCAAGAAGGATTTCAGCTACATCACGTTGCGCGATCGCGCCAACAATTCCACACATAGTTTTTAATTCCGATTGATATCGTTGTCGGTCAACCTGTATGCCCGTTTTTCCGGGCGCCCCGAGCCTTGTAGAGAGTGGGGTTATTTTTATTGTTACTGCTTGCAGGCGGGAGATTATGTTATCTCCTCATCCCAGGAGGCCGGATTACCCGGCCAGAATTACTTTTTCTTTACTGGACGACGCCAACCTTCTTTTTGCGACTGCGGCACGCGGCTAATTGCCAGAGCGTTTTCGCCAACATTGCGCGTTACGGTAGTACCCGCAGCAATAGTCGCGCCTTTACCAACCGTTACCGGTGCAACAAGTTGGGTGTCAGAGCCGACAAACACATCGTCGCCAATAATGGTTTTAAATTTATTCGCACCATCATAGTTGCAGGTAATGGTTCCTGCACCGATGTTAACGTTATCACCGATTTCCGCATCGCCCAGATAAGTCAGATGACCGGCTTTTGAACCTTTACCCAGACGCGCTTTTTTCATCTCAACAAAGTTACCGACGTGTGCGCCTT
Source organism: Escherichia sp. TW09308 (assembly GCF_000208565.1). Lineage (NCBI taxonomy): Bacteria > Pseudomonadati > Pseudomonadota > Gammaproteobacteria > Enterobacterales > Enterobacteriaceae > Escherichia > Escherichia sp. TW09308. Next base: position 2,131,994 of record NZ_AEME01000001.1, read on the forward strand.
CAAGCAGCTCTGCCCCCGGGCGCAGACGGGCAAACGGGCCAATGGTACAGGCCGCTGCCAGATTCGCGTCTTCCACCACTGTATATGGGCTGATTTCGCAATCATCACCAATCACGCTGTTTTTAATCACGCAACCAGTGCCAATTTTCACGCGATTGCCGAGAGTAACATTACCCTCGATGATAACGTTAGTATCAATTTCAACATCACGCCCGTGAGTAAGCGTTCCGCGCAGATCAAAACGGGCCGGATCGCGTAGCATAACCCCTGCCAACAGCAGTTTTTCAGCCTGTTCGGACTGATAAACGCGCTCCAGACGGGAGAGTTGCAGGCGGTTATTCACGCCTTCAACTTCGCTTAAGCGTTGCGGATGTACAGCGACGATTTCACGCCCTTCCTGATACGCCAGCGCAATAATATCGGTGATGTAGTATTCGCCCTGAGCGTTATTGTTAGTCAGCTTCGCCAGCCAGCGTTTCATATCTGCGCCGTTGGCGATCAGAATGCCGGTGTTGATTTCCTGAATCTGACGCTGCTCATCGGTGGCATCTTTATGTTCAACAATGCCAGTAACTTTGCCGTTTTCACGGGTGATACGACCATAACCGGTCGGGTCATCCAGTTTCACCGTCAACAGGCCAATGCCGCCCTGCGGTTTAGCATCACGCAGACGCTGGAGTGTTTCGACAGAGATCAGCGGTACGTCGCCGTAAAGCATTAAAATGTCTTCATCATCGGCAAAGAAAGGCGCAGCCTGCTGCATCGCATGACCAGTACCCAGTTGCTCTGCCTGAAGTACCCAGTTCAGGTTGTCATCTTTCAGCGCCTGTTTAAGCAGATCGCCACCGTGACCATACACCAGATGAACGTGTGCTGCGCCTAATTCATTCGCAGCATCAATGACATGCTGAACCATCGCTTTCCCGGCAAGGGTATGCAGCACTTTCGGAAGATCGGAATACATGCGAGTGCCTTTGCCCGCGGCAAGGATCACTACGCTCATAGCATTATTCAACATACGCGTCCTGACTGTAATTTGAGAACGAATTTAAACCGCTTCACCTTGAAAAAACTACATTTTTTTCATCGTGAAATGGACAGAGGATAAATTGTTCAATAACGGATTATCCTCGCTGGCGAAAGCACCATTTTCGACCATCGTCACGCCTTTTGTCTGCATAAAAGTAAGGCATCACCTTCATTTAAGCGTCAGCCTGATGTTTTTGCTCTTATTTCGATCAATGAATAAACAAGAAAACCAACGAAGGATTTCGCTGAGTTATAAAGACGGTTTAATTGCGGGATATAAAAACATAGCAGAACAAATCTCGCGGCGACGCGCGAAAAAAAGCCAGCCTGTTTCCAGACTGGCTTTTGTGCTTTTCAAGCCGGTGTTACATCGCTTTTTTAGTCAACTCGATAACGCGCAACTGCGCGATCGCTTTGGCCAGTTCCGCAGACGCCTGAGCGTAATCTACGTCGCCGTGAGAGCTGCTAATGTGCTCTTCAGCCTTACGTTTCGCTTCCATGGCTCGCGCTTCGTCGAGATCCTGGCCGCGAATTGCGGTGTCGGCCAGAACGGTCACGTTGCCAGGCTGCACTTCAAGAATGCCGCCAGACAGATAGATAAACTCTTCGTGACCGTGCTGTTTCACGATGCGAATCATACCAGGCTTAATGGCGGTGAGCAGCGGTGCGTGGCCCGGGTAAATTCCCAGTTCACCTTCGCTACCCGTTACCTGGATTTTCTCGACCAGACCAGAGAACATTTGTTGCTCTGCGCTGACGACGTCCAGGTGGTAAGTCATTGCCATATCACCCTCCGATTAAGGCGTTAAAGTTTTTTGGCTTTTTCCACAGCTTCTTCGATGGAACCGACCATGTAGAACGCCTGCTCCGGCAGGTGATCGTATTCGCCTTCCATGATGCCTTTAAAGCCACGGATGGTGTCTTTCAGGGAGACGTATTTACCCGGAGAACCGGTGAATACTTCTGCCACGAAGAACGGCTGGGACAGGAAGCGCTGGATCTTACGAGCGCGCGCTACCACCAGTTTATCTTCTTCAGACAGTTCATCCATACCCAGGATGGCGATGATGTCTTTCAGTTCCTGATAACGTTGCAGGATGGACTGTACGCCACGCGCGGTGTCGTAGTGTTCCTGACCAACTACCAGCGGGTCCAACTGACGGCTGGTGGAGTCCAGCGGGTCAACGGCCGGGTAGATACCCAGAGACGCGATCTGACGGCTCAGTACCACGGTTGCGTCAAGGTGCGCAAAGGTGGTGGCCGGTGATGGGTCAGTCAAGTCATCCGCAGGTACGTATACCGCCTGAACGGAGGTGATAGAACCTGTTTTGGTGGAGGTGATACGTTCCTGCAGAACACCCATCTCTTCCGCCAGGGTCGGCTGATAACCTACCGCTGAAGGCATACGGCCAAGCAGTGCGGATACTTCCGTACCGGCCAGGGTGTAACGATAGATGTTGTCAACGAACAGCAGAACGTCACGACCTTCGTCACGGAATTTCTCCGCCATGGTCAGGCCGGTCAGTGCAACGCGCAGACGGTTTCCCGGCGGCTCGTTCATCTGGCCATACACCAGGGATACTTTATCGATAACGTTGGAGTCGGTCATTTCGTGGTAGAAGTCGTTACCCTCACGAGTACGTTCACCTACGCCCGCAAACACAGAGTAACCGGAGTGCTCGATCGCGATGTTACGAATAAGCTCCATCATGTTTACGGTTTTACCAACACCCGCACCACCGAACAGACCAACTTTACCGCCCTTCGCGAACGGACACATCAGGTCGATAACTTTGATACCGGTTTCCAGCAGTTCCTGAGAGTTTGACAGCTCTTCGTAGGAAGGTGCTGCGCGGTGAATCGCCCAACGCTCTTCTTCACCGATCTCGCCTTTCATGTCGACCGGTTCGCCCAGTACGTTCATGATACGGCCCAGAGTCGCTTTACCTACCGGGACTTCGATCGGGTGTTCGAGGTCTTTTACATCCAGACCGCGACGCAGACCGTCGGAGGAACCCATTGCGATGGTACGCACGATACCGCCGCCGAGCTGCTGCTGAACTTCCAGCACCAGACGCTCATTACCATTTTGCACCTCAAGAGCATCGTACACGCGCGGTACGGCATCCTGAGGGAATTCGACGTCAACTACGGCGCCGATTACCTGGACAATCTTTCCAGTAGCCATCTTAAATCCTCTACGAAATAACCTGTTTAAACCGCGGCGGCCCCCGAGACGATCTCGGTGAGTTCCTGAGTAATGCTGGCCTGACGAGCTTTGTTGTATACCAACTGCAGCTCTTTAATCAGGCTGCCGCCATTGTCGGTCGCGGCTTTCATCGCCACCATACGGGCGGCCTGCTCGCTGGCCAGGTTTTCAACCACGCCCTGATAAACCTGAGATTCGACATAACGACGCAGCAGGGTATCCAGCAACGCCTTCGGATCGGGTTCGTACAGGTAATCCCAGGATTTATGTTTCAGATCATCATCATCTGACGCCGGTAACGGCAGCAGTTGGCTGATAGTCGGAACCTGAGACATGGTGTTAATAAATTTGTTGCTGACAATGTAAAGCTTGTCCAGACGGCCTTCGTCGTAGGCCTGCAACATCACTTTTACCGGACCGATCAGTTCGGACAGGGAAGGGTTATCCCCCATACCTGTAACCTGGGCAACAACATTGCCGCCCACGGAGTTGAAGAACGACACACCTTTCGAGCCGATCATTGCGAGGTCGCATTGAACGCCTTTGTCGGTCCAGGTCTTCATTTCCGCCAGCAGTTTTTTGAACAGGTTAATGTTCAAACCACCGCACAAACCACGGTCGGTCGACACCACCAGGTAGCCCACGCGTTTAACGTCGCGATCTTCCAGGTATGGGTGCTTATATTCCAGATTACCGTGTGCAAGGTGACCAATCACTTTGCGCATGGTTTCTGCATAAGGACGGCTGGCCGCCATGCGATCCTGCGATTTACGCATTTTGGAAGCGGCGACCATCTCCATCGCTTTAGTGATCTTTTGCGTGTTCTGGACGCTTGCGATCTTACTACGTATCTCTTTTGCGCCGGCCATGAGCTTCTCCTCAATGCCTTGCGGCCTGCCCTAAGGCAAGCCGCCAGACGTTACCAGGATTGGGTTGCTTTGAAGGAATCGAGGATGCCTTTCAGCTTGCCTTCGATTTCGTCGTTGTAGCCACCGGTCTGGTTGATCTCTTGCATCAACGGAGCGTGATCACGGTCGACGTAAGCCAGCAGAGCGGCTTCGAAGCTGCCGATTTTCGACAGTTCAACATCCGCCAGGTAACCACGTTCTGCTGCGAACAGAACCAGAGACTGCTGCGCAACGGACATCGGCGCATACTGTTTCTGTTTCAGCAGTTCGGTCACTTTCTGACCGTGGTCAAGCTGCTTACGCGTTGCATCGTCAAGGTCGGATGCAAACTGAGAGAACGCTGCCAGTTCACGATACTGCGCCAGAGCGGTACGGATACCACCGGACAGTTTTTTCATGATCTTGGTCTGTGCTGCCCCACCAACACGGGATACGGAGATACCCGGGTTAACCGCAGGACGAATACCGGCGTTGAACAGGTTGGTTTCCAGGAAGATCTGACCATCGGTAATAGAAATTACGTTGGTCGGAACGAACGCAGAAACGTCACCAGCCTGAGTTTCGATAATCGGCAGCGCGGTCAGAGAACCGGTTTTCCCTTTCACTTCACCTTTGGTGAAAGCTTCAACGTATTCGGCGTTAACACGCGCAGCACGCTCCAGCAGACGAGAGTGGAGGTAGAATACGTCACCCGGGAATGCTTCACGTCCTGGCGGACGACGGAGCAGCAGGGAGATCTGACGGTAAGCAACAGCCTGTTTAGACAGGTCATCGTAAATGATCAGCGCATCTTCACCACGGTCACGGAAGTATTCGCCCATTGCGCAACCCGCATACGGTGCCAGGTATTGCAGTGCAGCGGATTCAGACGCGGTTGCTACCACAACGATGGTGTTAGCCAGTGCGCCGTGCTCTTCCAGTTTACGTACCACGTTAGAAATGGTGGACGCTTTCTGACCGATAGCAACATAGATACATTTGATACCGGAATCGCGCTGGTTGATGATGGCATCGATAGCCAGTGCGGTTTTACCGGTCTGACGGTCACCGATGATCAATTCACGCTGACCACGACCGATTGGGATCATGGAGTCAACAGCTTTATAACCAGTCTGTACCGGCTGATCTACGGACTGACGTTCGATAACGCCCGGAGCGATAGCTTCTACAGCAGAGAAGCCGTCGTGATCCAGCGGACCTTTACCGTCGATTGGCGCACCCAGAGTGTTAACCACACGGCCCAGCAGGCCACGGCCAACCGGAACTTCCAGGATACGGCCAGTACACTTAACTTTCATGCCTTCGGCAAGGTCAGCGTACGGACCCATAACAACCGCACCTACAGAGTCGCGCTCGAGGTTCAGTGCGATAGCGTAACGGTTACCCGGCAGGGAGATCATTTCACCCTGCATACAATCGGCCAGGCCGTGGATGCGGATAACACCGTCACTTACAGAAACAATAGTACCTTCGTTGTGAGCTTCACTCACAACATTGAACTGAGCAATGCGCTGCTTGATCAGTTCGCTGATTTCGGTGGAATTCAGTTGCATGCTCCAGTCCCCTTAAGACTGCAAGACGTCTGCAAGGCGCTCAAGACGACCGCGTACGCTGCCATCAATGACCATATCACCCGCTCGGATGATAACGCCTGCCATTACAGACTTATCGATTTTGCAATTCAGCTTAACTTTGCGTGACAGACGTTTTTCCATCGCAGCAGAAATTTTCGCGAGCTGTTGTTCACTCAGCGCGGCAGCGGAAATGACGTCTACCTCAGCGGTAGCCTCACTCACAGCACGCAGGTGAATAAACTGCTCCAGAACATCCGGGAGCGCGTTAAGACGACCATTTTCAGCCATAACCCGAATCAGGTTCTGACCGTTTTCGTCCAGTTGCTCACCACAAACTGCGATAAACGACCCGGCGAGCGTTTCTGGTGCCAGTGCACCAGACAGAAGCTCTGCCATCTGTTCGTTTTTGGTTACCTCGGCGGCAAACGCCAGCATGTCCTGCCAGCGTTCTACACTTTGGTGTTCGACGGCAAAGTCAAAAGCTGCTTTGGCGTAGGGGCGAGCTACCGTAATAAATTCAGACATCAGCCCCTCCCTCCTTACAGTTCAGCGACAAGTTTATCCACGATGTCGCTGTTAGCAGCTTCATCCACGGAACGTTCGATGATCTTCTCGGCGCCAGCAACAGCCAGGATAGCAACTTGCTTACGCAGCTCTTCACGGGCACGTTTACGCTCGGCTTCAATTTCCGCCTGCGCCTGAGCCACGATTTTAGTACGTTCCTGTTCTGCCTCAGCTTTAGCTTCGTCCAGAATCTGAGAGCGACGTTTGTTCGCCTGCTCGATGATTACCTGGGCTTCCGCTTTCGCTTTTTTCAGCTGGTCGGTCGCGCTGGCCTTTGCAAGGTCAAGGTCCTTGTGTGCTCGTTCTGCGGAAGCAAGACCGTCAGCAATTTCTTTTTGACGTTTTTCGATGGCAGCCATTAATGGCGGCCATACGTACTTCATGCAGAACAGAACGAACAGGACAAACGCGATGGCCTGGCCGAGGATTGTTGCGTTAAGATTCACAGCACAATGCCTCTATTTAGTTAACGTTCTGATATTGCTCTTTAAATAAAAGCAACGCTTACTACGCGACAGCGAACATCACGTACAGACCCAGACCTACAGCGATCATCGGGATAGCATCCACCAGACCCATAACGATAAAGAACTGAGTACGCAGCAGTGGAATCAGATCCGGTTGACGCGCTGCGCCTTCCAGGAATTTACCCCCGAGGATGCCGATACCGATCGCAGCACCGATTGCCGCCAGACCCATCATCACAGCGGCAGCCATGTACAGCAGATCCATATTCAGGTTTTCCATGACAGTCTCCAGTTTGTTTCAGTTAAAACGTAGTAGTGTTGGTAAATTAATGTTCTTCAGACGCCATCGACAGATAGACGATCGTCAGAACCATGAAGATGAAGGCTTGCAGCGTAATAATCAGGATGTGGAAAATGGCCCACGGCACATTCAGGATCCACTGTGACCACCACGGCAACAGACCAGCAATCAGAATGAAAATCAGCTCACCCGCGTACATGTTACCGAACAGTCGCAAACCGAGTGAAACAGGTTTGGACAGCAGGCTTACCCCTTCAAGGATTAAGTTGACAGGAATGAACGCCCAGTGATTGAACGGCTGCAGCGTCAACTCTTTCGTGAAGCCGCCGATGCCTTTCATTTTGATGCTGTAGAACAGAATCAGGATAAATACGCCCAGTGCCATAGACAGCGTTACGTTCACGTCAGCAGACGGAACCACACGCAGAGCAGGCAGCCCCAGTACATGTTCAGCAATGTACGGCAGCAGATCGATAGGCAGTAAGTCCATCAGGTTCATCAGGAACACCCAGACAAAAATCGTCAGGGCCAGCGGAGCAATCAGCTTACTTTTGCCATGGTACATGTCTTTCACGCTACCATTAACAAAGCCGATTACCAGCTCAATCGCGGTCTGAAACTTACCTGGTACGCCGCTGGTTGCCTTTTTGGCTACGCTACGGAATAAAACCAGGAACAACAGACCCAGCACCACCGAGAAGAACATGGAGTCAATATTAATTGTCCAGAAGGTGGCTGGGGGGTTATGCGGATCCACCAGCGAGAATGTACGCAGGTCCAGCTGAAGGTTATTCAGGTGGTGTCCTATGTAATCCTGCGGCGTCATATTTTCTGAAGCCATGATGCCTTTTACCCTTTGTTGTTAATTACAGCCGGCGCCAGTATCTGAACCACCAGCACCAAAACCCACGTAACGATCAGCGGCAAGAATACCGCCTTTAAAACCGCCAACGCCACCACCAGTAACACCAACATTGCCAGAACTTTGAAAGCTTCGCCTAAAGCGAATGTCCAGGCTACCCGGCCTTTCGCTGGTGTATGCGCCTGGTGACGCCAGGCAAATATCATAAACAAAACGTTAGGCAGAAAGACTGCCAGGCCCCCGCTTAACGCAGAGACGCCCCAGAAGGGGTCTTTGAGGCTGAACAGCAATCCACTTGCTATCACCACCAGTAACTGAACGAGCAGAAGCTTCCGAGCAACGTTTCGACTCAAGAGCGACACAGACATCACGTTTTTCACTCCTGCTCCCTTCGAGGTATGCCGCGTGTCGTATAAAACTTTCTTTAAGGCTTAGAGTCAAGCATCAAAAAGCGGTCAAATTATACGGTGCGCCCCCGTGATTTCAAACAATAAGTAGCCAAAAGGTGAATAAATGTTTAAATATTTTTCCAGTGCATACAATTGCGACTTTTCTGCTAACCATGTCGGATCATGAAAAACTGTAAATAACGCGTAAACACTGGTGATAAAGCGTGCTTCAGATCACATATCGCGCATGTTCGCGCACAGCATATTTATTTACTTGGCAAATGATGCCATTGCAAGCTTCTGATATTTCAGTCTAAAAACAGATACTGTTTTCATAAATGACATTTACACAACAAAAACCAGCCATTGACATTCTTAATAATATTTTAACAGCAAGTTATGCTTCTTAGCGCCGATTTTTAGCCGGCTGATATTTTCACTAATGACTTATTTTCTGCTTATCAAAAAAAGCCACGTTACAGTATTGAATCAAAATCGTGAACGTGGCGTTAAATGTAACCAGTTATATCAGTAAAAAACCCGGTTGTTGTTAACAGTCAAACCGATTAATTTTTTATGATTTTTTTGATAAAAATTAAATTTTATTTGCTTTAATCACCACCAGATGACGTTCGCCATCCAGAGCCGGAACCTGAAGTTTAACCACTGATTCAACCTGATATTCTGCTGGTAGCAGGGCCATTTCATCTTCTGGCATTTGGCCTTTCAGCGCATAAAAACGACCTTGTTCACCAGGAAGATGATGGCACCAGCTCACCATATCGTTCAGAGAGGCAAAAGCACGGCTAATCACACCATCAAACGGTGGCTCTGACGGAAACTCTTCTACCCTACTCTGTACTGGCTCAATGTTCTCCAGTTTTAACTCATGTTGCACCTGACGAAGGAAGCGCACGCGTTTACCGAGGCTATCCAGCAACGTGAAGTGGGCCTCAGGACGCACAATAGAGAGTGGAATACCTGGCAGACCCGGTCCTGTACCGACATCGATAAAACGTTCACCTTGCAGATACGGTGCCACGACAATGCTGTCGAGAATATGGCGTACCAGCATCTCATTAGGATCGCGGACCGAAGTCAGGTTGTACGCCTTATTCCATTTATGCAGCATATTTACGTAGGCAATAAGCTGATTTTTCTGGTGATCGGTAAGCGAAATTCCTGCGTCTTTCAGCAGTGAAGAGAGTTTGTTGAGCACGGTGATTACCTGTTCTTGATGCGTTGCCCGGTAAGCGGGTGCTTACCAGGCATTTTTAATGCGTTATGCGCTACGACGCAGCATACCTTGTTTTTTCAGCCACACCAGCAGAATGGAGATGGCCGCAGGCGTGACGCCAGAAATACGCGAAGCCTGACCAATAGAGGCCGGTTTGTGATCGTTGAGTTTAGCGATCACTTCGTTAGACAGACCGGATACCTGGCGGTAATCCAGTGTCGCAGGCAGCAGTGTGTTCTCGTTACGCTGCTGTTTTTCGATCTCATCCTGTTGGCGCGCAATATAACCCTCATATTTAACCTGAATCTCAACCTGTTCCGCCGCCTGCTCGTCTGTCAACGCAGGGGCAAACGGCGTCAGCGAGGTTAATTTTTCATAGGTCATTTCCGGACGACGCAACAGATCTTCACCACTGGCTTCACGGGAAAGCGGCGCAGTCAGGTGAGCATTCACTTCGGCAGCAGCTTCCGCCGACGGGGTTACCCAAGTGGATTTCAGACGCTGACGCTCACGCTCGATATTTTCGAGTTTCTCGTTAAAGCGCGCCCAACGTTCATCGTCAACCAGCCCCAGCTCACGTCCGATTTCAGTCAGACGCAGGTCGGCGTTATCTTCGCGCAGCATCAGACGATATTCCGCACGAGAGGTAAACATACGATACGGTTCTTTAGTACCCAGTGTGCAGAGGTCATCTACCAGTACGCCGAGGTACGCCTGGGAGCGCGCCGGTGCCCAGCCTTCTTTGTCTGCAGACAGGCGAGCGGCGTTAAGACCGGCCAGCAAACCTTGCGCCGCCGCTTCTTCGTAACCTGTAGTGCCATTAATTTGACCGGCAAAGAACAGCCCCTGGATAAACTTGCTCTCCAGCGTAGGTTTCAGGTCACGCGGATCGAAGAAGTCATATTCAATGGCATAACCCGGACGCACGATCTTCGCGTTTTCCATCCCCTGCATGGAGCGGACGATTTGCATCTGCACATCGAACGGCAGGCTGGTGGAGATACCGTTCGGATAAATTTCGTTAGACGTTAACCCTTCTGGCTCAAGGAAGATCTGATGCTGGTTTCTGTCAGCAAAGCGCATGACTTTGTCTTCGATCGACGGACAGTAGCGTGGGCCGACACCTTCGATCACTCCGGCATACATCGGACTGCGATCGAGGTTACTGCGGATCACGTCATGCGTTTTTTCGTTGGTATGGGTGATGTAGCACGGCACCTGCTGTGGATGCTGGGCCGCATTGCCCATAAACGAGAACACCGGCATCGGGTTATCGCCATGCTGTTGTGCAAGGACGCTAAAGTCGATGGTACGCGCATCAATACGCGGCGGTGTCCCGGTTTTCAGACGACCAACACGCAGCGGAAGTTCACGTAAACGGCGCGAGAGCGGAATGGATGGAGGATCGCCAGCACGACCACCGCTGTAATTATCCAGACCGATATGAATCTTACCGTCAAGGAAAGTCCCGACAGTAAGAACGACAGCTTTGGCACGGAATTTCAGGCCCATTTGGGTAACAGCGCCGACCACGCGATCGTTTTCGACAATAAGATCTTCAACCGCCTGCTGGAAGATCATCAGGTTCGGTTGATTCTCCAAAGCAGTACGTACCGCTTGACGATAGAGCACGCGATCCCCTGTGCCCGGGTAGCCCGAACCGCTGGCCCCTTGCTGGCGTTTAGTATCCTAAACTGAATACCTGCATGGTCGATCGCTTTTGCCATCAGACCGCCGAGTGCATCCACTTCTTTTACCAGATGTCCCTTCCCAATACCGCCGATCGCCGGGTTGCAGCTCATCTGCCCCAGAGTGTCGATATTGTGTGTCAAAAGCAGAGTCTGTTGACCCATACGCGCCGCGGCCATCGCTGCCTCGGTGCCTGCATGACCCCCGCCAATGATGATGACGTCAAAAGGATCCGGATAAAACATGGTGATTGCCTCGCATAACGCGGTATGAAAATGGATTGAAGCCCGGGCCGTGGATTCTACTCAACTTTGACGGCTTGAGAAAGACCTGGGATCCTGAGTATTAAAAAGAAGATCTTTTTATTTAGAGATCTGTTCTATTGTGATCTCTTATTAGGATCGACCTGGTCTGTGGATAACAAGGATCTGGCTTTTAAGATCAATGACCTGCTGAGGATCATTAGCTGTGAATGATCGGTGATCCTGGTCAGTATAAGCTGGGATCAGAATGAGGAGTTATACACAACTCAAAAACTGAACAACAGTTGTTCTTTGGATAACTACCGGTTGATCCAAGCTTCCTACCAGAGTTATCCACAGTAGATCGCACGATCTGTATAGTTATTTGAGTAAATTAACCCACGATCCCAGCCATTCTTCTGCCGGATCTTCCGGAATGTCATGATCAAGGATGTTGATCTTCAGTGTTTCGCCAATCTGTTTCGCACCGGAATTTTTGAGTTCAGCATCGAGTTTATCGATAGCACCACAAAAAGTGTCGTATTCACGACTACCAATGCCGATTGCGCCAAAGCGTACCGCAGAAAGATCGGTTTTTTGTTCCAGCAATGCTTCATAGAAAGGAGAGAGGTTGTCCGGAATGTCTCCGGCACCGTGGGTAGAACTGATAACCAGCCAGATCCCAGAGGTAGATAACTCTTCTAACAACGGGCCGTGCAGCGTTTCGGTGGTAAAACCTGCCTCTTCCAGCTTTTCAGCCAGGTGTTCTGCCACATATTCGGCACCACCGAGGGTGCTGCCGCTGATAAGAGTAATATCTGCCATAAACCGCCACCTTTTTTAAGAGTGGCGTATTGTACGCTGTGAACGCTTTGGGATCTACCTGTGGAAAAGTATGGGATTAAAAAAGTCGATCATGGCTTGATAGTACGCATGATCGGGTTCTGCAGTACGATCAGAGTTTCAGTGGACTGAATTTCATCAATTGTTTGGATCTTGTTGATAAGTACATGCTGGAGAGCGTCGATCGAGCGGCACATTACCTTAATAAAGATGCTGTAGTGGCCGGTGGTGTAATAGGCTTCAGTTACTTCATCAAGGCTTTCCAGTTTTGCCAGCGCGGAAGGATAGTCTTTGGCGCTCTTCAATATAATGCCGATAAAGCAGCCTACGTCATAACCGAGCTGTTTCGGGCTAACATCAATCCGAGCACCAGTAATAATCCCTGCCTGCTTCATTTTCTCTACGCGAACGTGGATCGTTCCCGGACTGACGCCAAATTGTTTCGCCAGTTCGGCGTAAGCGGTACGCGCATTGCCCATTAATGCTTCCAGAATGCCGCGGTCCAGATTGTCGATTTGATAATTTTCCATAGATTTTTCTTATGAATATTAATGATTCAGTCTATTTTAGCCTTAATTTTTAATGAATCAAAAGTAAGCAAGGCTTTTTATTGAATGATTATTGCATGTGTGCCGGTTTTTGTTGCTTAATCATAAGCAACAGGACGCAGGAGTATAAAAAATGAAAACCGCTTACATTGCCAAACAACGTCAAATTAGCTTCGTGAAATCTCACTTTTCTCGTCAACTGGAAGAACGCTTAGGGCTGATTGAAGTCCAGGCGCCAATCCTTAGCCGTGTGGGGGATGGCACGCAGGATAACTTGTCGGGCTGTGAAAAAGCGGTGCAGGTAAAAGTGAAAGCGCTGCCTGACGCCCAGTTCGAAGTGGTTCATTCACTGGCGAAGTGGAAACGTCAGACATTAGGGCAACACGACTTCAGCGTGGGCGAAGGGCTTTACACGCACATGAAAGCCCTTCGCCCCGATGAAGACCGTCTTTCCCCGTTGCACTCGGTCTATGTTGATCAGTGGGATTGGGAACGCGTAATGGGCGACGGTGAGCGCCAATTCTCCACTCTGAAAAGCACGGTAGAGGCGATCTGGGCGGGAATTAAAGCGACCGAAGCCGCAGTTAGCAAAGAGTTTGGCCTGGCACCGTTCCTGCCGGATCAGATCCACTTTGTACATAGTCAGGAATTACTGTCCCGTTATCCGGATCTTGATGCCAAAGGGCGTGAGCGGGCGATTGCGAAAGATCTTGGCGCGGTATTCCTCGTCGGAATTGGCGGCAAGTTAAGCGATGGCCACCGCCACGACGTGCGCGCACCGGATTATGATGACTGGAGTACTCCTTCAGAGCTTGGATATGCGGGGTTGAACGGCGATATTCTGGTGTGGAACCCCGTACTGGAAGATGCGTTTGAGCTTTCTTCAATGGGTATCCGTGTGGATGCCGAGACGTTGAAACATCAACTGGCGCTGACCGGTGATGAAGATCGTCTGCAACTGGAGTGGCATCAGGCGCTGCTGCGCGGCGAAATGCCACAGACTATCGGCGGCGGTATCGGTCAGTCTCGTTTAACCATGTTGTTGCTGCAACTGCCACATATTGGGCAGGTTCAGTGCGGCGTATGGCCTGCGGCCGTTCGCGAGAGCGTCTCTTCTCTGTTGTAATGACTTATCGCCGCCAGCGTCTGAGCAGGCGGCTACGCATCCCGGTATCAAAGCGCCAGATATGATCGAAAATGCGCATGATGCCGGGTTTGCCGTGCGCCGACATCGCCACGGCATGAAAGCGATGCTGATGTACCCGCTGCAACTCTTTTACTTTACTCGTCACGTCGTCAGGCAACCGTTGGGCGATAAAATCAGAAATCACCACCGCATCGGCGTCAAACCATTCCCGGCTTTGCAAGCGCTCCATAATGGCGCGAAAACAACTGGCAAGATCGGTGCCGCCACGAAACTGCTGGCTTAAAAAACGGATCGCTTGCTCGATGCCTTGTGGGCCTGAAAGCTCATAACGGACGATCTCGGTGGAAAATAACATAATAAAGCAGCGCCTATTTTCAGCGAGGGCAATGCGCATCAAGGCCAGACAGAACGCTTTCGCGCACTGTTCATTAAAGCCGCCCATTGAGCCAGATGTATCTACGCAGACAATAAACGGCCCGCGCGGCTGTTCGTCATAATCTTTATGGACGACCGGACGTTCGATAACTTTTTCACGCCATGATTCACCGTGCAGGCGATAAGTGAGCAACTGTTTTTCCACCAGCCGACGGTAAAATTCATACTCCAGTTCAGTAATGCCCAGAGTCGCCAGTTCCGGCGGCAGAAGGCGTAAAATATCATCGCTTTGCTGCAAGCCATCAACCTGCTCAGGAACGGTCGCTGGTTCGCGTACCATTGTGCGGAAGGTTTCCATCTGCGCATCGTTGCGGGGGATCGATTTTGCTTCCCGTGAACGCCCTAACTGTTCTGCCAGACGTTTCAGCTCCGGCTGCTCGTTAAGAAATTCACCATATTTCACAATTAACTGATAGTCGCCGCGTTTGAGCTGACCGGCGCTCATATCCCACAGGCGACCGGCTGCGGTGTTGTTTTCCGCCAGAACCGGTTCAAGTTGACCGCTTAACGTCATGCGTTCCTGAACCTCGCTCAACAGTTGTTCGCGTTCTTCTTCTAATAATTGTTGATTTAACGTCGTCGCTTGCACGATCAGACTTAAGCGCCAACGTTGGAGAAAAAGCGTGTGTAATGCTGGGGTGATCGTGCTGTTGGCATCAACCAACTGCCGGGCTTGTTCGGCCCATGGGGAATTTAGTCGATGCAGTAAGTCCAGGAGCTGCGGTAACTGCACAATAAATTGCGGTGTGGAGAGAAGTTGGCTTTGCTGATAGCACATGACCTCTTCAGTGAGTTCCTGTGGGACGCGTGCATCTTTCAGCCGACTGCGCAGCGCCTCACGCCAGCGGGGAATATCATCAGTGATTGCCGCCTTCAGGCGTGGGAATTTTTCAAAGAAAACAGCCAGTTGTGGCGAGGCCAACAGCGTGATGATCATCTCTTCGATCAATCCCTCTTCGCTGACGGCCAGCATTACATTAAGCGTATCCAGTGTTAGCATTGTTGCGCCTGGCGAATCTGGGCACCGACATCCTGTAGGCTGGCTTCAATGCGACCTAACCAGTCGCTATGGATAAACAGACATTTTTGCTGTTCGCTGAATAAAACTTGTTGTTTACGCCAGTCACTTTCAAGCTCTTCCAGTTGTTGTTTTATTTCGCCAGGCAGGCCTTCTGCAGATGTGCCGGGGAGAGCCAGTGTCGTACCCTGCAAACTGACATCACGGACAACAAGATGTTGGGCGCTATCAACTTCCATATTCAGCTTCTGGGCAAAACCAATACCATTTAATTTGCCGCGAATTTCACCGCCTTTGTTCAGCCACTGTTCCAGTGCGCTACGCTCAAAAGCGATATGAACCACTTCCATATCATGCAGTTTTAATGGTTTTTGCAGCAGCAGGGTCAACGTGGAAGCGGTAACGTCGGCTGGAAGTTGATATTGTGGGCGACGGCTGAACATACCGCCCTGACGAATCACGGTAAAAGCCGTTTTATCGCTTTGTTGTTGCTGAAGTTGCAGGCGACGCTGCACAATCGCGCCCAGGCGAGTCAACATCCCTTGCTGTTGCCATGCGTGACCGGTCATCAATACATCAATTTGTTGTTGAATCAAATTCAGGCTTTGCGCGTCATACCACAGGCAATCTTTCAGCAAGATCAGATCAATCGGGGCAACCGCATTGCGACCGCTAAAAAAGGCGCTGGCCTGCAGTAAACGGATCGCTTTTTTCCAGCGGCGATCGGAAATATAGGGGGCATCCGGCAATTTATCCAGTTGTTGGCGCAGCATAAAAATCAGCTCAAATACATGATCGGGCAGCGTAATTTCACTAATCTCTTTCTGCCAGCGTTCATATTCCTCATCTGTAACCTGTAGAGAGGGAGGAACTGGATTGTCATTTTCATCCTGTTGGCTGGTCAACATGGAGCGGAAATTCGCTTTATCCTGCACTTTATCTAACCACAGACGAATCAGCATACGGTCATATAACGCTTCCAGGCTACTGTCTGCTTCCGGCAGTTCGTTGGAGGCCGCCACCAGCAAGCGCATAGGAATTTTTTCGACATGTGCACCGTTGCGGAAGTGGCGTTCATTAATAGCGGTCAGTAGGGTATTAAGAATCGCTGGCCCGGCTTTCCAGATCTCATCAAGAAAGACGATTTCTGCTTCCGGCAGGTAACCGGTGGTTAAACGCTCATAGCGGCCTTCATCTTTTAGCGCCTGAATGGAAAGCGGGCCAAAAACTTCTTCCGGGGTGGAGAAGCGGGTCATCAGATATTCAAACGCGCGAGCATTTTGAAAGGCGAATTTTAAACGCCGGGCAATCAGACTTTTGGCAATACCTGGCGGGCCGAGCAGGAATACGCTTTCGCCGCTTAATGCCGCTAACAAACACAGGCGGATGGCGTGGCTACGTTCATAAAGCCCCTTTTCCAGCGAACTGCTCAGGCGGGAAATTCTTTCCGCTAATAAATGAGGGTGAGCCATAATGAAGTGGCGTCCTTTCGTCAAAAGTTCTGCGTAAACTGCGAGTATAGACGTTTCTTGATGGTGGCAAAAATAGTCTCAAAGGAGGGCTATTTTTCTTTGAGCCAGGTTAATGTGACCGCATTTAGGAGTACGATTTTGCCGTTAATCGTGCATACTGAACGCTTTTTTGTGGGCCAAGGGACTACGCACACATTTCATATTTCAACGAAAGACTAGTCTATGAGCACTGATAATAAGCAATCGTTGCCCGCGATTACCCTCGCGGCGATTGGAGTTGTCTACGGCGATATTGGTACCAGCCCGTTATATACGCTTCGTGAATGTTTGTCCGGCCAGTTTGGTTTTGGCGTTGAACGCGATGCCGTGTTTGGCTTTTTATCGCTGATCTTCTGGCTGCTAATCTTTGTGGTTTCCATAAAATATCTCACCTTCGTGATGCGTGCAGATAACGCCGGTGAAGGGGGAATTCTGACGCTGATGTCGCTTGCCGGGCGCAATACGTCGGCGCGAACGACCTCAATTCTGGTGATTATGGGGCTAATAGGCGGCAGCTTTTTCTATGGTGAAGTTGTCATAACACCCGCCATTTCGGTAATGTCTGCCATCGAAGGTCTGGAAATCGTCGCCCCACAACTGGACACCTGGATTGTTCCCCTCTCAATCATCGTTCTCACGTTACTGTTTATGATTCAAAAACATGGCACTGCTATGGTCGGTAAGCTTTTTGCGCCGATTATGCTGACCTGGTTTTTGATTCTGGCAGCTCTTGGGTTACGTAGCATTATTGCCAATCCAGAAGTGTTGCATGCCTTAAATCCAATGTGGGCGGTGCATTTCTTCCTTGAATATAAAACCGTTTCCTTTATTGCGTTAGGCGCGGTGGTTCTGTCGATTACCGGTGTTGAGGCGCTGTACGCTGATATGGGGCACTTTGGTAAGTTCCCGATTCGCCTGGCATGGTTTACCGTCGTACTGCCTTCTTTAACCCTTAACTACTTCGGTCAGGGGGCGCTGCTGTTAAAGAACCCGGAAGCGATTAAAAACCCGTTTTTTCTGTTGGCACCGGACTGGGCGCTGATCCCGCTGCTGATCATCGCCGCACTGGCAACGGTAATTGCCTCGCAGGCGGTTATCTCTGGTGTCTTCTCATTGACGCGTCAGGCGGTACGTCTGGGCTATTTGTCTCCGATGCGCATTATTCACACTTCTGAAATGGAATCGGGGCAAATCTACATTCCATTTGTGAACTGGATGCTTTATGTCGCAGTCGTGATTGTGATAGTCAGCTTTGAGCACTCCAGTAACCTGGCGGCGGCATATGGGATTGCAGTTACCGGAACTATGGTACTGACGTCTATTCTTTCAACTACCGTGGCGCGCCAGAACTGGCACTGGAATAAGTATTTTGTTGCGCTGATTCTGATTGCCTTCTTGTGTGTTGATATCCCGCTGTTTACCGCTAACCTCGATAAACTGCTCTCCGGTGGCTGGTTGCCATTGAGCCTCGGTACGGTGATGTTTATCGTGATGACCACCTGGAAGAGTGAGCGTTTCCGCCTGCTGCGGCGGATGCATGAACATGGTAACTCTCTGGAGGCGATGATTGCTTCGCTGGAGAAATCACCGCCTGTTCGTGTGCCCGGAACTGCGGTGTATATGTCGCGCGCAATCAATGTCATTCCCTTTGCTCTAATGCATAACCTCAAACATAACAAGGTATTGCACGAGCGGGTTATTCTGTTAACTCTGCGTACTGAAGACGCGCCATATGTCCATAACGTCCGTCGGGTACAGATTGAACAACTGTCGCCTACTTTCTGGCGCGTGGTGGCAAGTTATGGCTGGCGGGAAACGCCAAACGTAGAAGAAGTTTTCCACCGCTGTGGTCTGGAAGGGTTAAGTTGTCGAATGATGGAAACGTCCTTCTTTATGTCACATGAATCACTGATCCTCGGCAAACGTCCGTGGTACTTACGTTTGCGCGGCAAGCTGTATTTGCTGTTGCAACGTAATGCGTTGCGCGCTCCGGATCAGTTTGAAATCCCACCAAACCGGGTTATCGAGTTGGGTACACAGGTCGAGATCTAACCCCAGACGCCTCCTTTCTCCATAAGGGGGCGTTTTTATTTTCATTGTTTGCTCTCGATATAAAACGTTTCGATGTTGATCACATTTCTGCAACGTCGCGATGGTTTTCCTTAATTAGACGGGATTAAACTGCGGGTCAGCGAAACGTTTCGCTGATGGAGAAAAAAATGAAAAAAGGCGCCGTTCTTAATTCAGGTATTTCGTCGGTGATCTCCCGCCTGGGGCATACCGATACGCTGGTGGTGTGTGATGCTGGTTTACCTATCCCCAAAAGTACAACGCGTATCGATATGGCATTAACCCAGGGCGTACCTTCTTTTATGCAGGTGCTGGGCGTCGTCACAAGTGAAATGCAGGTCGAGGCTGCCATTATCGCGGAAGAGATCAAACAACATAATCCGCAACTCCACGAAACGTTGCTCTCACATCTTGAGACGCTGCAAAAACACCAGGGAAATTTCATTGAAATTCGTTACATCACGCATGAACAATTCAAACAACAAACCGCAAACAGTCAGGCGGTAATTCGCAGCGGGGAGTGTTCCCCGTATGCGAATATCATTCTCTGTGCTGGCGTGACGTTCTGAGGCCGCCATGGAAGCATTACTACAGCTTAAAGGTATCGATAAAGCCTTCCCGGGCGTAAAAGCGCTTTCGGGAGCCGCGCTAAATGTCTATCCGGGTCGCGTGATGGCGCTGGTAGGTGAAAATGGCGCGGGTAAATCCACCATGATGAAAGTGCTTACCGGTATCTATACCCGTGATGCCGGTACGCTTTTATGGCTGGGCAAAGAAACGACGTTTACCGGGCCGAAATCTTCTCAGGAAGCTGGAATTGGCATTATCCACCAGGAACTGAATCTGATCCCGCAACTGACCATTGCGGAAAATATTTTCCTCGGCCGAGAGTTTGTGAATCGTTTTGGCAAAATTGACTGGAAAACCATGTATGCCGAAGCGGATAAATTGCTGGCTAAACTTAATCTGCGGTTTAAAAGCGACAAGCTGGTGGGCGATCTTTCCATCGGTGACCAGCAGATGGTTGAAATCGCGAAGGTATTAAGCTTTGAGTCGAAAGTTATCATTATGGATGAACCGACCGATGCGCTGACCGATACCGAAACCGAATCCCTGTTCCGCGTCATTCGCGAGCTGAAATTGCAAGGGCGCGGCGTTGTCTATATTTCCCACCGTATGAAAGAAATCTTCGAGATTTGTGATGACGTTACGGTTTTTCGTGACGGGCAATTTATTGCCGAGCGTGAAGTGGCATCACTAACCGAAGATTCGCTGATTGAGATGATGGTGGGTCGCAAACTGGAAGAACAATATCCACACCTGGAAAAAGCGCCGGGAGATATCCGTCTGAAAGTTGATAATCTCTGCGGACCTGGCGTTAACGATGTCTCTTTTACCCTACGTAAAGGTGAAATTCTCGGCGTCTCTGGTTTGATGGGCGCCGGCCGCACCGAACTGATGAAAGTGCTCTACGGCGCGCTGCCGCGCACCAGCGGTTACGTCACTCTGGATGGGCATGAAGTTGTTACCCGTTCACCGCAGGATGGCCTGGCAAATGGCATTGTGTATATCTCCGAAGACCGCAAACGCGACGGTTTAGTGCTGGGCATGTCAGTAAAAGAGAACATGTCGCTAACTGCCCTGCGTTACTTCAGCCGTGCTGATGGCAGTCTGAAGCATGCCGATGAGCAACAGGCGGTGAGTGATTTTATTCGTCTGTTCAATGTGAAAACGCCGTCGATGGAACAGGCAATTGGTCTGCTTTCCGGTGGCAATCAGCAAAAAGTGGCGATTGCCCGCGGTCTGATGACGCGCCCGAAAGTGCTTATCCTTGATGAACCCACCCGTGGCGTGGATGTCGGCGCGAAAAAAGAGATTTATCAACTGATCAACCAGTTCAAAGCCGATGGTTTGAGCATCATTCTGGTGTCATCGGAAATGCCAGAAGTATTAGGCATGAGCGATCGCATCATCGTTATGCATGAAGGGCATCTCAGCGGGGAATTTACTCGTGAGCAGGCCACCCAGGAAGTGTTAATGGCTGCCGCTGTGGGCAAGCTTAATCGCGTGAATCAGGAGTAAAAAAATGACAACCCAGACTGTCTCTGGTCGCCGTTATTTCACGAAAGCGTGGCTGATGGAGCAGAAATCGCTTATCGCTCTGCTGGTGCTGATCGCGATTGTCTCGACGTTAAGTCCGAACTTTTTCACCGTTAATAACTTATTCAATATTCTCCAGCAAACCT
The DNA here is from genome assembly GCF_000208565.1 of Escherichia sp. TW09308. NCBI lineage: Bacteria > Pseudomonadati > Pseudomonadota > Gammaproteobacteria > Enterobacterales > Enterobacteriaceae > Escherichia > Escherichia sp. TW09308. Next base: position 2,153,283 of record NZ_AEME01000001.1, read on the forward strand.
CGGTTAACGCCATTATGGCGGTCGGCATGACGCTGGTGATCCTGACGTCGGGTATCGACCTGTCCGTCGGTTCTCTGCTGGCGCTAACTGGCGCAGTTGCTGCCTCCATCGTTGGCATTGAAGTTAACGCGTTGGTGGCTGTTGCTGCCGCACTGGCATTAGGAGCTGCAATTGGCGCGGTAACCGGGGTGATTGTAGCGAAAGGCCGCGTCCAGGCGTTTATCGCTACCCTGGTGATGATGCTTTTACTGCGTGGCGTGACGATGGTTTACACCAACGGTAGCCCGGTGAATACCGGCTTTACCGAGAACGCCGACCTGTTTGGCTGGTTTGGTATTGGGCGTCCGCTGGGCGTACCGACGCCTGTGTGGATCATGGGTATTGTCTTCCTCGCGGCCTGGTACATGCTGCATCACACGCGTCTGGGGCGTTACATCTACGCGCTGGGTGGCAACGAAGCGGCAACGCGTCTTTCTGGTATCAATGTCAATAGAATCAAAATCATCGTCTACTCTCTTTGTGGACTGCTGGCATCGCTGGCTGGGATCATTGAAGTAGCGCGTCTTTCCTCTGCGCAACCGACGGCGGGGACTGGCTACGAGCTGGATGCCATTGCCGCGGTGGTTCTGGGTGGTACGAGTCTGGCAGGCGGAAAAGGTCGCATTGTTGGGACATTGATCGGCGCATTAATTCTTGGCTTCCTTAATAATGGTTTGAATTTGTTAGGTGTTTCCTCCTATTACCAGATGATCGTCAAAGCGGTGGTGATTTTGCTGGCGGTGCTGGTAGACAACAAAAAGCAGTAATAACGACTACAGGACATCTTGAATATGAACATGAAAAAACTGGCTACCCTGGTTTCTGCTGTTGCGTTAAGCGCCACCGTCAGTGCGAATGCAATGGCAAAAGATACCATTGCGCTGGTGGTTTCCACGCTCAATAACCCGTTCTTTGTATCGCTGAAAGATGGCGCGCAGAAAGAGGCGGATAAACTCGGCTATAACCTGGTGGTGCTGGACTCCCAGAACAACCCGGCAAAAGAACTGGCGAATGTGCAGGACTTAACTGTTCGCGGCACCAAAATTCTGCTGATTAACCCGACCGACTCCGACGCGGTAGGTAACGCCGTGAAGATGGCCAACCAGGCGAACATCCCGGTAATCACTCTTGACCGCCAGGCAACGAAAGGCGACGTTGTTAGCCACATTGCTTCCGATAACGTACTGGGCGGCAAAATTGCCGGTGATTACATCGCGAAGAAAGCAGGTGAAGGGGCGAAAGTTATCGAATTGCAGGGCATCGCCGGTACATCCGCTGCTCGCGAACGTGGCGAAGGCTTCCAGCAGGCCGTTGCAGCTCACAAATTTAACGTTCTCGCCAGCCAGCCAGCAGACTTCGACCGTACCAAAGGTCTGAACGTGATGCAGAACTTGCTGACGGCGCACCCGGATGTGCAGGCTGTATTCGCGCAGAACGATGAAATGGCGCTGGGCGCACTGCGCGCTCTGCAAACTGCCGGTAAATCGGATGTGATGGTTGTCGGATTTGACGGTACGCCGGATGGCGAAAAAGCGGTTAATGATGGCAAACTAGCAGCGACTATCGCTCAGTTACCCGATCAGATTGGCGCGAAAGGCGTCGAAACCGCCGATAAAGTGCTGAAAGGCGAGAAAGTTCAGGCTAAGTATCCGGTTGATCTGAAACTGGTTGTTAAGCAGTAGTCTTTAATCAGGTTTTATAACCTGATGGTGGCATAAATACGGCATCGACAGATGAACGTGTAATATAAAGAAAAGCAGGGCACGCGCCACCCTAACCCGGTGGCGCATTTTATGGACATCCCGAATATGCAAAATGCAGGCAGCCTCGTTGTTCTTGGCAGCATTAATGCTGACCATATCCTTAATCTTCAATCTTTTCCTACTCCAGGCGAAACCGTAACCGGTAACCACTATCAGGTCGCATTCGGCGGTAAAGGCGCGAATCAGGCTGTGGCCGCAGGGCGTAGTGGCGCGAATATTGCGTTCATTGCCTGCACAGGGGATGACAGCATTGGTGAGAGTGTTCGTCAGCAACTCGCCACTGATAATATTGATATTTCTCCGGTCAGTGTGATCAAGGGCGAATCGACAGGCGTAGCGCTGATTTTTGTTAATGCCGAAGGCGAGAACGTTATCGGCATTCATGCCGGGGCTAACGCAGCCCTTTCCCCAACGCTGGTGGAAGCGCAACGTGAGCGTATTGCCAACGCGTCGGCATTATTAATGCAGTTGGAATCACCACTCGAAAGTGTGATGGCAGCGGCGAAAATCGCCCATCAAAATAAAACTATCGTTGCACTTAACCCGGCTCCGGCTCGTGAACTTCCTGACGAATTGCTGGCGCTGGTGGACATCATCACGCCAAACGAAACGGAAGCAGAAAAGCTCACCGGTATTCGTGTTGAAAATGATGAAGATGCGGCGAAAGCTGCGCAGATACTACATGAGAAAGGTATCCGTACTGTACTGATTACCTTAGGGAGCCGTGGCGTGTGGGCCAGTGTGAATGGCGAAGGTCAGCGCGTACCTGGATTCCGGGTTCAGGCTGTTGATACTATTGCTGCCGGAGATACTTTTAATGGCGCGTTAATCACGGCGTTGCTGGAAGAAAAAACATTGCCTGAGGCGATTCGTTTTGCCCATGCTGCCGCTGCGATTGCTGTGACACGTAAAGGTGCACAACCTTCCGTTCCCTGGCGTGAAGAGATCGATACCTTCTTAGACAGGCAGAGGTGACGCTTGGCTACAATGAAAGATGTTGCCCGTCTGGCGGGCGTTTCTACATCGACAGTTTCTCACGTCATCAATAAAGATCGCTTCGTCAGCGAAGCGATTACCGCCAAAGTTGAAGCGGCGATTAAAGAACTCAATTACGCGCCATCAGCTCTGGCACGTAGTCTCAAGCTCAATCAAACACATACTATTGGCATGTTGATCACTGCCAGTACCAATCCTTTCTATTCTGAACTGGTGCGTGGCGTTGAACGCAGTTGCTTTGAACGCGGTTATAGCCTTGTTCTCTGCAATACCGAAGGCGATGAGCAGCGAATGAATCGCAATCTGGAAACGTTGATGCAAAAACGTGTCGATGGTTTGCTATTACTCTGTACTGAAACACACCAGCCTTCGCGTGAGATCATGCAACGCTATCCAACAATTCCTACCGTGATGATGGACTGGGCGCCGTTCGATGGCGACAGCGATCTCATTCAGGATAACTCGTTTCTGGGGGGGGATTTAGCGACGCAATATCTGATCGACAAAGGCTATACCCGTATTGCCTGTATTACCGGCCCGCTGGATAAAACGCCTGCACGTTTGCGGCTGGAAGGTTACCGGGCGGCAATGGATCGTGCTGGACTGGAAGTTCCTGATGGCTATGAAGTGACAGGCGATTTTGAATTTAACGGCGGGTTTGACGCGATGCAGCAGTTATTATCGCATCCGTTACGTCCCCAGGCTGTGTTTACTGGAAATGACGCGATGGCGGTCGGTGTGTACCAGGCGTTATACCAGGCTGGGTTACATGTTCCGCAGGACATCGCGGTGATTGGTTATGACGATATTGAACTGGCACGTTATATGACGCCACCGCTCACCACAATTCATCAACCGAAAGATGAACTGGGAGAGCTGGCAATTGATGTACTTATCCACCGGATGGCTCAACCAACCTTACAGCAACAACGATTACAACTCACCCCGATTCTGATGGAGCGCGGCTCTGCTTAGATTTTAAGCAAAATATTGTCGCCGTTAACGTATAACTGATAATGGCCGATTGCATGGCAAGGGGTGAGCGATTGAGGCTATGAGCGATAGCGGGGAAGGAAGTATTCAGAATGGCGGCATCGAGAGTCTGCATAAAGAAGGTCATTGCCGCAATCCACAATAAACTCGCCATACCACGCTTTTTATCGCTCATTCAGTGTTTCGTTAGGCTGTCTCACTTCTCGAGGGGAAGTAGCAGTGCCTGACAAGCTTTGAAAGCTGCGTTGCCATCACTATGGATTATCGCATCAACGATCGCCTGGTGCTGATCCAGTTTTATTACAGTGTTGCTGGTTATCGATGTAAAGTAGGTGTGATAAACCGAATGAAATAACGAGGCGAAAGAGGTCAAAAACGGGTTAGCACTCATTTTATAAATGTGTTCATGCCAGGCCATATCAACCTCAACCCAACGTTCCCGGCGGAAATTTTCTTTTAATGCCACCATTTCGGCCATCAGCGTATTAAGATGTGCCTTCTGTTCTGCGGTGCCCATCGTTGCTGCCAGTAAGCAGGCTTGCGGTTCCAGACAGATACGCATAACTAGAAAATGATCAATAACTTGATGAAAGTTATCTTCCGTCATCCACCAGGTAAGCAACTCTTGATCAAGAAAGTTCCAGTTGGATTGCGGCATGACACGCGTACCAATTCGTGGACGTGGCAAAACCATTCCTTTTGCCGTTAACGTCTTGACCGCTTCGCGTACCGCAGTACGGCTCACTCCAAATTGCTCACCCAGCTCAATTTCACCAGGCAGAATGGTGCCGGGTGCGTATTCACCTTTTAAGATCCGTTGCGCCAGCTTCTCAGCCAGAACATACGAAAGGTTTTTCTGTGCAGCTAACTGTTGTGCGCTTAATGGCATACTCATCTTCCTTATTCTTTTTTTCATCCTTAGTATGCCACCAGGAAGTGTGATTGCGGTTGCAAAAACGGCAAATTGCTTGTTTTATGGCGCATTAACAGGTGTTTTGAGACAGTAAGCAATATGGCGCAGTAGGCTATTCGTTCACAAAGGCGCTCCGGCAACGGGGCGCTTTCTCTTTTTGTAACGGTCAGAGCGTTACACATGGCTGTTTTCCTCCATGCGGCGGGCTAACCAACGCTGCGAAAGACGAATTAATTCAGCTTTCCGCTGGTGGTAGTCCTGGCCTAACTCAATCAGCGTGATATTGCTCTGCTCAAGGTAAGAAAGGTGCTCAAGCTGCAACGTGCTCATGTGGTCGCGTGGTTCGCCTGTGATGCCGTTCGCCAGTGCCCACTGTTTTGCAGTCATGCCACCCAGCACGATACGCGCCAGCATATTGGCTTCCGTGGTGTAGTGGTGCTGGAACGTGCTTTTACCCAGTTCAGCCCGGTACGCCTCCAGCGCGGCGCACATCGGCTTAAAGTAGCTGGCAACGGTGATACGGGCTTTCAGTTCCCGGCGTAACGCTGCGGAACGCACTGGCGCCACCTTGTGTAGATCCTCCTCGCATTTGATGAAATACTGGCGAACGGCGCGGCCTTGTTCGGTGCGTTCGACCATCGCCAGTTCTTTCGCCATGTTCGTGGAGATCAAATAGTCTTCACTGCGGCGATCACCGCCGCGCTTTGTTGTCCAATCAGAATCAAACTGTTCAATATTTACACTTTGGTTCCCCCGTTTCGGGGAATCAAAGTACAAATTTTCTACAACTTCAAAATCCACGCCATTTTTAAATCCGTACTCATCAATACGTCCTTTAATCCAGGTAGTGAAATCACGGCCTACCCCGAGCGCCTTATACAACGCTCTGGCGCTAACAATATTGGTTTCACGCCCGCCAATAACGCCGGAAATAACCGGGATAATTTCGCCAAAATTTTGCAGATTCTGGTTTTCAGGCCGAACGAAGCCCTGCCCCTGTACGGGCGTTTTTGGAAATTTCATAAAAACTCCTGCTATCGAATTAAGTTACTTTTATTTGCTGGTGGATAGCTGGGGGCAATAGCCCCGTAGCCATTTAATCAGGTAGCTGTTCCGCGTGATTCTGCAATACGCTGATTAATCCACTCGTCAATTTCACTCTCAACGAAAGCAATCGCTCGCGAGCCAATTTTAACTGATGCAGGAAATTTACCTTGCCCCATAAGGCGATAAATCCATGCCTTGCTATATCCAGTTCTACGCTGAACTTCTGTTAAACGAATAAGCGTATTTGACATATATTTACCTCATAACGTCTACTCAATTTGACGAGGTAATCATCGCACAGAAATAACGAATATTTTCATACCCTCAGGCCTAATGGTTACCGGAAGGAAATTAACCCTAAGGGTGATGGTAATCGGGAGGAAATCTACCCTAAGGGTGATGGTAAAATTGACGGGGAAGATAAAAAAATACCCTCAGGGTAACAGTAAATCACCCTCAGGGTATGCGGTATGGTGCGTTAATCCGGCTTTGCGTTCTTTTGGCTGTTGTCTCGGTTAATAGGGCAGGCAGTCCTCTCTATGAGCGTTGCAAGAGCATTACTTGCCCCCCACTGCTTAAGCTCCCTGGTTATCGCTTCTTGATTTCCCCTGGTGGCAAAATCATTTTCTGGATCGTAATTGGCCCACTCTCTGTTTCTAATCTCAATAGCCTTAGCTAATGGGTCTTTATCCCAGTATTTATATAAGTGTATCGGGCGCTCTTGCTCTAACTGCTCTATCCTTGCCCTTAACTCTGCGTTTTCTTTTTCCAGCATTGCGATTTGGGATAATAAATCATCCTCTGTACGCAACTCTTTCTTTTCAATATCGCGTCCTTGTGCCTCGTCATTTTCAGAAGAGTTAGCGCCTTCCAGCTTCGTTAACGCGTCAAGGACATCGGGAAAAATTGCGAAAATTTCACCCCTTATAAATCCAATGTTCTCAAATTCGGGATCTTCCCAATAACCGGACACCAGAAAACCATTTTCATCCCTCTCACCAGGTAAACAACCACGTTTCCGAACCGCATTCAGATTTCTATAAAGAACATCATAATCAAATTCATCCCGATACGGGTTACAAAAAGATTCCAACAGCTTAAATTCATTTACTGTGTACAGGCGGATATGTTCTCCGTTTATTCTCCTGAGTATCCAAGTTATGACATCTGAAACATCATAATCATCACCAGCGACCTTAAGCACGACCTCAAGAAATTCACGTAAAGAAATAAAATCTTTTTTGTATTCGTTTAATTCGGCATGAATATCAATCATACGCACACCTCAGCGTCCTCTACTGTAGTGGCTGTACCAGTCCGTCGAGGTGTACGGATTTTCGGGAGCGACCCTAGACACAGCCTTTTCTTTCGTCGCTCAAAGTCTACTACTGTATACTCAACCAGTCACCCGCATTTTCCGAACTCACCATGCACCACATTTCCGCCATGCTCGAGCGAATCCATATAGTCGGCATACCACTGGAGCATCTCCCGGCGACCATCCAGATATTGCGCATGGTTGTATGTGCCACGAATTGAGTTTTTATCGACGTGTGCAAGCTGTGTCTCTATCCACGCGGTGTTATAGCCCTGCTCATGCAAAATGGTGCTCATGGTGTGCCGGAATCCATGACCAGTAACCTTTCCGTTATAGCCGATGCGTTTAAATACTTGGTTTATGCTAGCCTCGCTCATTGTTTTCCTTGGATCATTACGGCCGGGAAACATAAGCGGATAATTGCCAGTTAATTCTTTAATCTGCCCAATAAGCGAAAGAGCCTGCTTAGACAAAGGCACCACATGAGGGCGACGCATTTTCATCCGTGAAGCAGGTATCTCCCAGATAGCCTTGTTGAGATCGATTTCATCCCATAATGCACCGCGCAGTTCGCCAGTCCGCAAACCGGTGATAATCAGTAGACGAGCCGCCATAACAACCAATGCACTTCCTGAGTAACTGGACAATGCCTTGAAAAAATCAGGTAATTCTTTGGCTGTGAGGAAAGGATAATGATTAGATTCATGACCTTGCATCGCGCTGGTGAGATCCGGTGCAGGGTTATACTCAGCACGTCCAGTGACAATTGCATAGCGGAAAACCTCCCCGCATCGCTGCCTCACTTTTTTGGCTTTTTCGGTAGCACCGCGCCCCTCGATGCGCCGCAGCACATTCAGCAGTTCAAGTGGTTTGATTTCGGCGATTGGTTTTTTGCCAATGTAAGGGAACACATCTTTGTTGAAGGCTTCGAGGATGTCTGAAGCATAACCAGCAGACCATTTTTTTAATTTGCTGCTGTGCCACTCAAGGGCAATATCTTTGAAGGTGTTGTTTAACTGCGTTTCCCGGGCAATCTTTTCCTCTCGTTTCGCTTCCATCGGATCGATACCCCCAGCGATACCCCTTTTAGCTTCTTCACGTTTTGCACGAGCATCAGCCAAGGTAACTTCAGGATACACACCTAGTGCTAACAGCTTCTCTTTACCAGCTACACGATACTTGAAGCGCCAATATTTTCCTCCACTAGGTTTTACCAAGAGATACAGACCGCCACCATCAGCCAGCTTGTAAGCCTTCTCTTTTGGCTTGGCAGTGTCTATTTGACGGGCATTGAGTTTCACTTGGGGGTACCTCCACTAAACCGAACAGCAAATACCCCCAAAAGTCCCCCCAATTGACTGTAGATTTTGGGGTACTTAAGTAGACGTCAAAAGACTAAAAGGGGCGCTAACATGCGGATTATAAGAGGTTTTTAAATACTTGAGTAGACTTGGGGAGACATTAGAATGGTGCCGATAAGAGGAGTCGAACCTCCGACCTTCGCATTACGAATTATAAGAATCCGCTTCTAATTCAAAGCATTACCCCATCAACACTGCGCTCACACGTCCCACCACATCAAAACATGTAAAGCCTTGCAAGCCATTGCGAGGCCTTATGTGTCTCAGTTTTGTCCCACCTTGTATTACGACTTGCATAGCCAATGAAGATAAACGTGACGACAACCGGCGCAGCAGTCTTCTTTTCCTTCATACTTTCCCCACCCAGCATGCATACCTTCTACCATAACTGTAGTGAATGTCTGTTATGAGCGAAGAGCAGACGTTGTTATTTGAGATATGCAGTGCTAACGAATCACCATAGTTAATATACTATCCCTATTCATATCTTTTTTTAAAGGCTTTCCATCTCTCAGAGAGATTGGGCCAATTTATATCACTAACAAAATCATTAATGACTTTGCCATGAAACTCTTTAATGTCAGAATCTATATCTAATACATTCTCCTTAAAGCAAATCATCCTAGTTACAGGGTCGATTGCGCAATCGCCTTTGTCAAACATTTGATGTATATCAGCACGGAGAAGCAGTCCATTACCTACAGAATAATCAATATTGTCTTTGTGTGGTACAATATGTGCAGATTGGAGTCGCGAAGGAATTGCACACCCAGTTACAACACATCTACCATAGCAGTTATTTCTGACAGCAATAGAAAATTCTGCCTGACCATTCCTAATTTCCGATAATGTATATTTTCGGTTTTGCTCGTCTAATGGAACTTGTAATTGAGATGGGAGGTTATCTTCCTTTATAGTGGAAAGGAATGATAAAAGCAGCAACTCACTTTGAGTCTCTATTCCTTCCTCCAAACAATGTTTAATATTTTTACGAATCCAATCAGACCAATCATATCTTAAGTTTTCAGGGATCAGTTCGTGAACTAAATCCGCCCAATCTTCGTTATCCGCAGCGATATTTTTGTTTAATTCATTTCGCAATCTTATCAGAGCGTTAGAGGGGTTTTTATAATTCAATTATTTTTTCTCTTTATGGGGGGAGTGATAATTAAAAACAATGATATTATTTTTTGGCAAGTAATTTACTTTAAACTGTGAATCGCAAGGGAGCATAATCAAGTGATTAGTGCCCCCTTTATGATGACTTGTCCGTGTAATTTTATCTTACTCGGTAAGCATGCTCCAACACCAATCTTGCTAAATCAGTTTGTTGATTTGATAAATCGACTCCATACGTAAAACATAGTAAGGATAATACTCTTGCAAATTTAACTCGCACTTTTTGCAAGGTTTTATAGAAAAGTATTTCATCTGTCGAATTTTGATGCTTATATAGTAACATTAAGTTTTGGCTTAGAGTGTGGATCAAATCCAATATTAAATGTTGTGCTTGCTTGGATTTTATATCTAATCGTAGTTGCTCTGTTTCCTCTTTGATTGATTCTAAGCTTTTGATTACTGCTTGTGAAACCTCTGAATCGAATGGTGCAATTAACACCCTTTTACCTTCAAGGTAGCTGAAATATTTCTCAAAGATTTTTTTATCCGGGTCAGATATAAATGGAATCAAATCTTTAGCTGTGATACCCGAGATAGATGCGAAATTTGCTAAACCACCAATTATTTCTAAAAACAATTTCGGCCTCCTAGTGACCAATTTGATAATTAGACTCTTCTTAAACAACTAAGTATCGAAAATTAGACGTTTTCATTGGAGTCAGGATGCTTTAGATAGTACTACGCATCGTTTAGGCTGCGCCACTACTAGATTTGCAACATTACGAAAATTTAGTTATCTGGTTAAAATGACTATAATCACTCAGTAATAATTTGAATGCTAAGCATCTCCATGTTCACCCGACCAGATTGTGTTTATAACAATTCCTGGTATTAGGCTATATTCCCTTCATGAATAAAGTCCGCTTCTGGCACATAGCAGCCCTAGAGACAGTGGCGTAAAGTCATGGAGAATCGGTGGGAGGATATTCAGTTTCATTCATGCCGAAATACGGTAAAATCTATAACAGATAGAAATCATTCAATATTCGCACTATTGGAAGTTCACCAGCCAGCCACAGCACGTTCTTGCATACAACGTGCCTGCGGTTTTTGAGACCGGTCCGATCATCAAACGAAACATAAAATTAATTCACATTATGAGGAAAAGTATCTTTTTTGTACTATGTAAATTCAAAGACTTAGCCTCATTTCCCCGATGGTTTTCTCAACACTACTGGTTGTGAGCCCTTGCAATGTTCATTAATATACGTCTCACAAATAATTCATAGATATTGCAAAATGGATATTACTGAGTTTCCTTCTGGAGTAATTGAACACCTTGGCTGGTATGTATACCGATTGATTGATCCGAGGGACGGAAGCACCTTCTATGTAGGGAAAGGCAAAGGTAACCGCGTATTTGCCCATATGCGCGGTGAAGTGGCAGCGACTGATGATGACGAGTTACTGAGCAACAAGCTAAAGCAAATTAGAGAAATAAGGTTAGCAGGACTTGAGGTTATCCATGTCATCCATCGACACGGAATGACTGATGAAAAGACGGCGTACGAAGTCGAAGCAGCACTTATTGATGCCTACCCTGGGTTAACGAATATCATGAATGGTGCTGGCAGCAATGAATTCGGCGCCGCGCATGTCAAAGAGTTGATAGCAACATATCAACCCGAAACCATAACATTTCATCATAAAGCATTAATGATTTCCGTTAACAGAAGTGCAAAGGATTCAGAGCTTTATGATGCGGTTCGATTTAGCTGGCGCATTAATGTCTCTCGCGCCAGCCAAGCAGAAGTCATTCTTGCTACTGTAAGGGGGATCGTTCGAGGGGTTTTCATTGCTGATAAATGGCTCAAATCAACACGTGAAAATTTCCCTACGATGAAATACTGGGACGAGGATCCGGACTTTGAGGCAACACAAAGTTCTCGCTATGGTTTTGAAGGTCGAGAAGCCCCACCTGAAATAGCTAATCTTTATCTTGGAAAAAAAATACCAGATGAATTAAGAAAAAAAGGAGCTATGTCCCCGGTCCGTTACTCACCTAATTTTTGAGTCTTTAAGTGATAAGCATAAACCGCAGCACGATCTTGCATACGACGTGCTACGGTTTCATTTATCTCCGACCGGAAACTTCTTATACAGTGTCGATATACCAACATCATAGATGATCGCCACCTTCTGGCGAGGAACGCCTGATGTAATTAATCGCCCGGCCTGCGCCCATTGTTCTGGTGTAAGTTTGGGACGACGTCCACCAATTCGTCCCTGTGCGCGAGCAGCTTCCAGTCCAGCTTTTGTTCGTTCAACAATCAGTTTTCGTTCCATTTCAGCCAAGGCCCCCATCACATGAAAGAAAAAACGCCCCATCGGTGTGCTGGTATCAATAGCATCCGTCAGGCTGCGAAAATTAACGCCACGTTCGCGCAACTCCTCAACCAGAATGACCAGATGCCGCATACTACGCCCCAGCCGATCCAGCTTCCAGACGACCAGAGTGTCACCTGCCGATAATGTCCTGAGCAGTTTTTTCAGTCCCGGCCTTTCGGACTTTGTACCGCTTATCTTGTCTTCAAAAATAAGCTCGCATCCTGCACAGTTCAGCGCATTACGTTGTAGATCTGTGTTCTGGTCATTTGTTGACACACGTACATAGCCAATAAGCATGGTAGATCTCCCTGACAAAAGCAGGAATGATGCCATTTGATCGTTATTTCTGCATTTTCATAAACGTAACCGGCCGTTTGTGTGAAGTGATTCACATCCGCCGTGTCGATGGAGGCGCATTATAGGGAGTCGTTTCAGGAAGACAAGCGGAAAAATGCATTTTTATTTCAACCGCTCATCTTTTAATCGTTACGCCGATTTTTGCTGCTTTTTTATCGCTTGCGGCAGGTCTGCCAGGCTATTTAACACCCAATCCGCTGCATTTTCAGCTTCAGGGGTAACAGGTTTCCCCGTACGCACCAGCACTTTTGTTCCCACGTTCGCCGCAGCCGCTGCCTGCATATCTTCTAATTTATCGCCCACCATATAAGAAGCGGCCATATCAATATGCAAATAATCGCGTGCTGACAAAAGCATTCCTGGATGTGGTTTACGGCAATCGCAGACCTGGCGAAACTCTTCAACACTGCCCTGCGGATGATGCGGGCAATAATAGATGCCATCCAGATCGACATCACGGTCCGCCAGCGACCAGTCCATCCACTCGGTCAGCGTTTCAAACTGCGCTTCAGTAAATTTGCCGCGCGCAATACCAGACTGGTTCGTTACCACCACCAGCGCAAAGCCCATTTTTTTAAGCTCACGCATGGCGTCAATGACACCGTCGATAAATTCAAAGTTATCGATCTCATGGACATAGCCGTGATCGACATTAATGGTGCCGTCACGGTCAAGAAAAATTGCGGGTACGCTCTTCGCCACCTTTTATAACTCCTTAATAAGGCATGTGCTGCTAGTATCGCATGTTTCGACCTGCAAGAAAGTGCTCTTCGTATAAACCTGATTGATTTAGACGTCTGGATGCCTTAACATCCATTTCATTGACGGCTTTGACCGTATCAGGCAGTCGAAATGCCACGACTAACTTAATGACGATAATAAATAATCAATGATAAAACTTTCGAATATCACCAAAGTGTTCCACCAGGGCACCCGCACTATCCAGGCGTTAAACAACGTCAGTCTGCATGTGCCAGCCGGACAAATTTATGGCGTTATCGGTGCCTCTGGCGCGGGTAAGAGTACGCTTATCCGTTGTGTAAACCTGCTGGAGCGCCCAACCGAGGGTAGCGTTCTGGTCGATGGCCAGGAACTGACCACGCTGTCAGAATCCGAGTTGACCAAAGCGCGCCGTCATATTGGCATGATTTTCCAGCACTTTAACCTGCTCTCTTCGCGTACTGTTTTTGGTAACGTGGCACTGCCGCTGGAGCTGGACAACACGCCAAAAGAGGAGATCAAACGTCGCGTGACGGAATTACTGGCGCTGGTTGGTCTTGGCGACAAACATGATAGCTACCCGTCGAATCTTTCCGGTGGGCAGAAACAGCGTGTGGCGATTGCTCGCGCATTAGCCAGCAATCCCAAAGTGTTGCTGTGCGATGAGGCCACCAGCGCACTGGACCCGGCAACCACGCGTTCTATTCTCGAACTGCTGAAAGACATCAACCGCCGTCTGGGTTTGACGATTCTGTTAATCACCCACGAAATGGACGTTGTGAAGCGTATTTGTGATTGCGTGGCGGTTATCAGCAATGGTGAGTTGATCGAGCAAGACACAGTAAGTGAAGTGTTCTCGCATCCGAAAACGCCGCTGGCACAGAAATTTATTCAGTCGACCCTGCATCTGGATATCCCGGAAGATTATCAGGAACGTCTGCAAGCGGAGCCGTTCACTGATTGTGTCCCCATGCTGCGCCTGGAGTTTACCGGTCAGTCAGTAGATGCCCCGTTGCTTTCTGAAACCGCACGTCGTTTCAACGTTAATAACAACATTATTAGCGCGCAGATGGATTACGCCGGAGGCGTTAAGTTCGGCATCATGCTGACCGAAATGCACGGTACACAACAAGATACGCAAGCCGCCATTGCCTGGCTGCAAGAACACCATGTAAAAGTAGAGGTACTGGGTTATGTCTGAGCCGATGATGTGGTTGCTGGTTCGTGGCGTATGGGAAACGCTGGCAATGACCTTCGTATCCGGTTTTTTCGGTTTTGTGATTGGTCTGCCGGTTGGCGTCCTGCTTTATGTCACACGTCCGGGGCAAATTATTGCTAACGCGAAGTTGTATCGTACCGTATCTGCGATTGTGAACATTTTCCGTTCCATTCCGTTCATTATTTTACTGGTATGGATGATTCCGTTTACTCGCATTATTGTCGGCACATCGATTGGTTTGCAGGCGGCGATTGTTCCGCTGACAGTTGGCGCAGCACCGTTTATTGCCCGTATGGTCGAAAACGCCCTGCTGGAGATCCCAACCGGGTTGATTGAAGCCTCCCGCGCAATGGGTGCCCACACCGATGCAGATCGTGCGCAAAGTGCTGTTACCAGAGGCGTTGCCGGGTCTGGTAAATGCCGCAACTATCACCCTGATTACTCTGGTCGGTTATTCCGCGATGGGTGGTGCAGTCGGAGCCGGTGGTTTGGGTCAGATTGGCTATCAATATGGTTACATCGGCTATAACGCAACGGTGATGAATACGGTGCTGGTATTGCTGGTCATTCTGGTTTATTTAATTCAGTTCGCAGGCGATCGCATCGTCCGGGCTGTCACTCGCAAGTAACGTTCAACACAACATAAATAATTGAAGAAGGAATAAGGTATGGCGTTCAAACTCAAAACCTTTGCGGCAGTGGGAGCCCTGATTGGATCACTGGCACTGGTAGGCTGCGGTCAGGATGAAAAAGATCCAAACCACATTAAAGTCGGCGTGATTGTCGGTGCCGAACAGCAAGTTGCAGAAGTCGCGCAGAAAGTTGCGAAAGACAAATATGGCCTGGACGTTGAGCTGGTCACCTTCAACGACTACGTGCTACCGAACGAAGCATTAAGCAAAGGCGATATCGACGCCAACGCCTTCCAGCACAAACCGTACCTCGATCAGCAACTGAAGGATCGTGGCTACAAACTGGTTGCAGTAGGCAATACTTTTGTTTATCCGATTGCCGGTTATTCCAAGAAAATCAAATCACTGGATGAACTACCCAATGAAGCACAGGTTGCCGTACCGAATGATCCGACTAACCTCGGCCGTTCACTGCTGCTGCTGCAAAAAGTGGGGTTGATCAAGCTGAAAGATGGCGTAGGTCTGCTGCCGACCGTGCTTGATGTGGTTGAGAATCCTAAAAATCTGAAAATTGTTGAGCTGGAAGCACCGCAATTGCCACGTTCCCTGGACGATGCACAGATTGCTCTGGCGGTTATCAACACCACCTATGCCAGCCAGATTGGCCTGACTCCGGCGAAAGACGGTATCTTCGTGGAAGACAAAGAGTCTCCTTACGTAAACCTGATCGTGACCCGTGAAGATAACAAAGACGCGGAAAACGTGAAGAAATTCGTCCAGGCTTATCAGTCTGATGAAGTTTATGAAGCGGCAAATAAAGTGTTTAACGGCGGTGCGGTTAAAGGCTGGTAATTTTTAGGCTGTTTCCACAATTTGTAATATCATTCAGGACGGGCGCTTGCCCGTCTTGTCATTTTTACAAGCGCCTGATTCAATATTGACGTTTTGATCATACATTGAGGAAATACTATGCGTGCTTTACCGATCTGTTTATTAGCACTCATGCTAAGCGGCTGTTCTATGTTAAGCAGATCCCCTGTCGAATCCGTTCAAAGCACTGCACCCCAGCCGAAAGCGGAGCCTGCAAAACCGAAAGCGCCGCGCGCCACGCCGGTCCGAATTTATACCAATGCTGAAGAATTAGTCGGCAAACCGTTCCGCGATCTCGGTGAAGTCAGTGGCGACTCTTGCCAGGCCTCTAATCAGGATTCTCCACCGAGCATCCCAACCGCACGTAAGCGGATGCAAATCAATGCCTCCAAAATGAAAGCCAATGCGGTATTACTGCATAGCTGTGAAGTCACCAGCGGTACGCCAGGCTGCTATCGTCAGGCTGTGTGCATCGGTTCAGCGCTTAACATTACGGCGAAATGAGCAGTTTCCAGTTTGAGCAAATAGGTGTTATTCGCTCACCCTATAAAGAAAAATTCGCCGTTCCGCGCCAGCCTGGGCTGGTAAAAAGCGCCAACGGAGAACTGCACCTTATTGCTCCTTACAACCAGGCCGATGCCGTACGCGGCCTGGAAGCGTTCAGCCATTTATGGATCCTTTTCGTCTTTCATCAAACGATGGAAGGTGGCTGGCGCCCGACTGTGCGTCCGCCTCGTCTCGGCGGTAACGCCAGAATGGGCGTTTTCGCCACGCGTTCTACTTTTCGCCCTAACCCGATTGGGATGTCACTGGTAGAGCTGAAAGAGGTTGTTTGCCATAAAGATAACGTGATTCTGAAGCTCGGCGGTCTGGATCTGGTCGATGGTACGCCGGTGGTGGATATAAAACCTTACCTCCCCTTTGCCGAATCGCTTCCCGATGCCAGCGCCAGCTATGCGCAAAGCGCGCCAGTAGCAGAGATGGCGGTGAGATTTACCGCAGACGTCGAAAAGCAACTTTTGACGCTGGAGAAGCGTTATCCGCAGTTAACGCTGTTTATCCGCGAAGTACTGGCGCAGGACCCGCGCCCGGCCTATCGTAAAGGTGAAGACACGGGTAAAACCTATGCCGTCTGGCTGCATGATTTTAACGTCCGCTGGCGAGTCACCGAGACTGGTTTTGAAGTCTTTGCGCTGGAAGCGCGTTAAATTCACGCCCTTCTCTTTTGACATTTCTTCTGCACTGGTAAACTAAATCACTTTTTTTGTCCCAGGCTCGCCTTGAGCCTGTTCTACCTTCCAACTGGAACCGTAACAACATGCGTACTAGCCAATACCTGCTCTCCACTCTCAAGGAGACACCTGCCGACGCCGAGGTGATCAGCCATCAACTGATGCTACGCGCCGGGATGATCCGCAAGCTGGCCTCCGGGTTATATACCTGGCTGCCGACCGGCGTGCGCGTTCTGAAAAAAGTCGAAAACATCGTGCGTGAAGAGATGAACAACGCCGGTGCGATCGAGGTGTCGATGCCAGTGGTTCAGCCAGCCGATCTGTGGCAAGAGAGTGGTCGTTGGGAACAGTACGGTCCGGAACTGCTGCGTTTTGTTGACCGTGGCGAGCGTCCGTTCGTACTCGGCCCAACTCATGAAGAAGTTATTACCGACCTGATTCGTAATGAGCTGAGTTCTTACAAACAGTTACCGCTGAACTTCTATCAGATCCAGACCAAGTTCCGTGATGAAGTTCGTCCACGTTTCGGCGTCATGCGTTCCCGCGAATTCCTGATGAAAGATGCTTACTCTTTCCACACTTCTCAGGAATCCTTGCAGGAAACCTACGATGCAATGTATGCGGCCTACAGCAAAATCTTCAGCCGTATGGGGCTGGATTTCCGCGCCGTACAGGCCGACACCGGTTCTATCGGCGGCAGCGCCTCTCACGAATTCCAGGTGCTGGCACAGAGCGGTGAAGACGATGTGGTCTTCTCCGACACCTCTGACTACGCAGCTAACATTGAACTGGCAGAAGCTATCGCGCCGAAAGAACCGCGCGCTGCTGCAACTCAGGAAATGACGCTGGTTGATACACCGAACGCGAAAACCATCGCTGAACTGGTTGAACAGTTCAATCTGCCGATTGAAAAAACCGTTAAAACACTGCTGGTTAAAGCCGTTGAAGGCAGCAGCTTCCCGCTGGTTGCGCTGCTGGTGCGCGGTGACCACGAACTGAACGAAGTAAAAGCGGAGAAACTGCCGCAGGTTGCCAGCCCGCTGACTTTCGCAACCGAAGAAGAAATTCGTGCCGTCGTTAAAGCAGGCCCGGGTTCACTGGGTCCGGTAAACATGCCGATTCCGGTTGTAATTGACCGTACCGTTGCGGCGATGAGTGATTTTGCTGCCGGTGCTAACATCGACGGTAAACACTACTTTGGTATCAACTGGGATCGCGATGTCGCAACCCCGGAAGTTGCTGACATCCGTAACGTAGTGGCTGGCGATCCAAGCCCGGATGGTCAGGGTACGCTGCTGATCAAACGCGGTATCGAAGTCGGTCACATCTTCCAGTTGGGTACTAAGTATTCTGACGCTCTGAAAGCCTCCGTACAGGGCGAAGATGGCCGCAACCAGATCCTGACTATGGGTTGCTACGGTATTGGGGTTACGCGTGTAGTGGCTGCGGCGATTGAGCAAAACTACGACGAGCGCGGCATCGTATGGCCTGACGCGATCGCACCGTTCCAGGTAGCTATTCTGCCGATGAACATGCACAAATCCTTCCGCGTACAAGAACTGGCCGAGAAACTTTACAGCGAACTGCGTGCGCAGGGAATCGAAGTCCTGCTGGATGACCGTAAAGAACGTCCGGGCGTGATGTTTGCCGATATGGAACTGATCGGTATTCCACACACTATCGTGCTGGGCGACCGTAACCTCGACAACGACGATATCGAATACAAATACCGTCGTAACGGCGAGAAGCAATTAATTAAGACCGGTGACATCGTCGATTATCTGGTGAAACAGATTAAAGGCTGATGCCAGAAAGGGTCCTGAATTTCAGGACCCTTTTTTACATGGATTGTATAAAATGAATAAACCAAAGGCGTACTGTCGTCTGCTTCTCCCTTGCTTTCTTTTACTTTCGGCCTGTACCGTTGATATTAGTCAGCCAGACTCATCAGCCACAGCGGTAGATGTCGAGGCGAAAACATGGGCAGTCAAATTCCAGCATCAAAGCTCTTTTACCGAACAAGCAATAACTGAAATAACTGAATCTGACCTCAAGCCCGGCGATTTGCTGTTCTCCTCAAGCCTTGGGGTAACCTCATTCGGTATCCGCGTCTTCAGCACTTCCTCGGTGAGTCACGTTGCCATCTATTTAGGTGATAATAACGTCGCAGAAGCGACAGGCGCTGGCGTCCAGATTGTTTCCCTGAAAAAAGCCATGAAGCATAGTGATAAGCTTTTCGTCTTACGAGCCCCGGATCTTACCCCGCAACAAGCCACAGATATCACCGCGTTCGCCAACAAAATCAAAGATAGCGGGTATAACTATCGCGGCATTGTCGAATTTATTCCGTTTATGGTGACCCGCCAGATGTGCTCACTGAATCCTTTTTCCGCAGATTTCCGCCAACAGTGCGTCAGCGGCCTGGCGAAAGCGCAGTTAAGCAGTGTTGGCGAGGGGGACAAAAAATCGTGGTTTTGTTCGGAATTTGTCACGGATGCATTTGCCAAAGCCGGGCATCCGCTTACGCTGGCGCAGTCAGGTTGGATTAGTCCTGCCGATCTGATGCATATGCGTGCTGGCGATGTCTCTGCGTTTAGGCCAGAAGCACAGTTACAGTATGTTGGGCATCTGAAACCAGGGATTTATATCAAAACGGGTCGCTTCGTTGGACTGACCCGGTGATAAAAGCCAGTCTCAGAGTGTTTATGCCGGATGTGGATTAAACGTTTGATCACTCCTAAGGAATGGGGGTGTTTTGTAGGCATGATAAGACGCGCCAGCGTCGCATCAGGCGTTGTGCACAGAATGCCGGATGCGGTGTGAACATCTTATTCGACCTACAAAATCGTGCTAATTCAAAACATTGCAATCTACTCTGTAGGCCTGATAAGCGTAGCGCATCAGGCAATTTTGCGTTTGTTTCTGCCACAAGCAGGTTTACTGCCCCAAACTACTGCAATCCTGGTTCGGGAAAAATTTACCAGCCGTATCGGGCGCTAATACCTTAGTCGGTGCCCCGATATCCGGATTAGCCTCAAGCGTAAAGTGACCTTCTACTGACAGCAGCACCGGTTTTTCACTGCTGCCGCGAGCAGCCAGATAGCCTCGTTCCAGCTCTGCGTTATTTGCCACCGCGAATCGTTTTCCGGTCGCACAATCAGTAAAAGTTGCTGCGTCAGCCATATAAAAATACATGCCACGCATGGTCATCGGCGTCATGGGCAAGCTGGATTTTGCCGGTTCCAGTGTGTAGTTGAACTGCGATTCAATCGGATTACCTTCACGATCGAGCATCTCCAGCGCATCACCTTTTGCCCGATAATATGACTTTTCGCCTTTAGTGTCGGTTAATACAAGTTTGTCTGCGGTTCTCGCCCATGTACCGTAGGAAGCAAAAGATGAAGGCTCTTCACGAGCGCCCAGATAGCGCTCATTCATTACCCAGGTTCCATCTTTTTCGAGAAACAAAGAGGTTTCGATCCCTTCACAATCAGCACACGGCAGCACACCACGCCAGCTTTGCGGCATCGGTTTCAGCTCGGCGGCCTGCGCTGGGGAAAGCATATCTACTTCGGCCCGATTATTACATCCCATTAGAGTAAAGAGACTGATTACAGTCATCGCTGCTACTATCGCTTTTCTCACCATCAATTCCTTCTTTTTATTCCCGACCGCTGCGCACTTTGCCACGCAACGCCTTCACGGTTGATTTTTGTGCTTTCGATACCAGCCTGCGCTCTTTCGATGCACGGGTAGGTCGCGTCGGTCGTCGGGATTTTTGTACCGTTGTTAATTCTTTAATCACTGCCACCAGTCGGGCCAGCGCCGCTTCGCGGTTCAGTTCCTGGCTGCGGTATTCCTGAGCCTTAATGACAATCACACCATCACTACTAATCAGGTGATGGCTGGCGGCGAGCAGGCGCTCTTTGTAATACTCTGGCAGGCTGGAGGCCCGAATGTCAAAACGCAGATGAATAGCCGTTGAGGTCTTATTGACATGCTGCCCGCCCGCCCCCTGAGCACGAATGGCGGTGATCTCAAGCTCGCCATCGGGGATAGCAACATGTCGGGAAATCACAATCATGACGGTTGTTGCCAGACAGTTAAGTTTACTTCCAGATTATTCTTATCATCCGATAACCAGATAATGCCGTCCTGAATCGTTGCCTGTAGTGTCATGGTGCGATCGGCAAAGGCACTCACTTTTGCCAGTTGCTCGTCGTCCAGATACCAGACGGAAAGATTGGCAAACTGCGCGCATTTGTTCTGATTTTGCTGCCACCAGATCTGCGCCGCCCGACTATTATAGGCAAACAGCGCCACTTCCGCGGCCTGGGTGCAGGCTTTCTTAATTCGCCGCTCGTCCGGCAGCCCCAGTTCAATCCACAAATCAATACCTAAATGATCATTACGCAGCCACGCTTCCGGCTCGTCATCGGCACACAAACCACGGGTAAATTGCAGACGTTCATCGGCATATTTCAGCCATGCCAGAAGGCGCAGCATCATGCGCTCCTGAGTTTCTGAAGGGTGGCGCGCCAGCGTCAGAGAGGCATCGAGAAACTGGTTGCGGTCAAGATCGGCCACATTAACCGTCGCTTTATAAATTGTCGCTTTAAGCGCCATAAGAAAACTCCTTTCGAATCAGGAGGCCATTGTAACGGAATACGTGCAGTTGCGGCGCTGATATTGCAGAAATGAGTGTGGTATAGTCACCTTGCGAAACAGGGTTTATCTTCGTAGGCTTAGACTTGCATCCACGGTTAAGTCAGAGTGCTGACAGGAGGGCATGTGGAAAAATATTGTGAGTTAATACGCAAGCGGTACGCGGAAATCGCCAGCGGAGACTTAGGATACGTTCCGGACGCGCTGGGCTGCGTTTTGAAAGTGCTGAATGAAATGGCTGCCGACGATGCCCTTTCAGAGGCTGTCAGGGAAAAAGCAGCATACGCTGCGGCAAACTTACTGGTGAGCGATTATGTCAATGAATGATACGTATCAACCTATCAATTGTGATGATTACGATAATCTTGAGCTCGCCTGCCAGCATCACCTGTTGCTGACGCTGGAGCTGAAAGATGGCGAAAAATTGCAGGGTAAAGCCAATGATTTAGTGTCCCGCAAAAATGTGGAATATCTGGTCGTCGATATCGCTGGCGAAACCCGCGAGTTGCGCCTGGATAAAATTACCAGCTTTAGCCATCCGGAAATCGGTACGGTAGTGGTGAGTGAGTCCTGATTCACTTTTGCCGGATGCGACGCATAGCGCGTCTTATCCGGCTACGCTGAACTAACTATTTCTCTGCCAGAAAAAACTTACACCAGCCTCATCTTCAGCAAAGCCTTCACGTGTAACAAAAATTCCCGCTGCCGCAATCAACGTTTCGCCATAAAACAGCAGTGGCGTAGTATCACGCAGCCACGGCGGCACGCCCAGTTCCTGCCAGATTTTCTTTAACTTACGTCCACCGTTGCGCCCGACAATGTGCAGCAATCCCGACGCCTTAAAACGAACGCTAACCGCTTCATCTGCACGCGGAGGGCGAATATCGCCTCCCGCAGTAAACTGCACACTTCCCAGATCAGCCGGTAATTCCAGCGGCTGTTGCCACGCCAGCCACGGCACAATGGTTTCGCTTTGCCCGGCAACGGATTTAATCCACCACAGTTGCGACAGATAGCGACGGATTTCAAACGCGCCAAAGCGCAAACAGGGGGAAGCATCTTCCCGCGCCAGTGCAACTTCTTGCCAAATCCGTACCAGCGCATCGCGGGAAGGCATCGGCGCATTCAGCCCAGCCAGCCAGCGGCGGATAATCGCCGCGCGGCGGACATCGCTCATCGCCATCATTGGCGCAATCTGTAGCGTTCCCTGCGACGTTTGGCAGTGCGCTAAATCATCCGCCAGCAGTTCATCCAACAGGCTCTCTTGTTCAGCGCAAAGCGTGGCGCTGCGTGCCGTTGCTTCGGCAAAATGCGGCCAACGCTGCTGTAATAACGGCACCACGTGCAGGCGCAGGAAGTTACGATCGTAGCTATCGTCCTGATTACTTTCGTCTTCAATCCAGCGTAAGCCATGTTTATGTGCCCACTGCTCCAGCTCTCCACGTGTGCGAGTGAGCAACGGGCGGATAAGCCGGGTTCCGGCAAAATCAGATACTTCTCCCATAGCGGAAAGCCCGGCAGGGCCACTGCCACGTTTTAACGCCAGCAAAAAGGTTTCACATTGATCGTTAAGATGTTGTGCAGTGACCAGAACTTCTCCGGGTAACAGCGTTCGGGCAAATGCCTGATAACGCGCCTGCCGTGCCTGGGCCTCAATGCCTAACCCCTCTTGCGCAAGCTGCACGCGCTCAACCACCAGCGACACCTGCCACTGCTGGCAGATATTTTCACAATGCACGACCCAGGCATCAGCATTAGCACTTAAACCGTGATGCACATGGATAGCGCGTAACGTGACGTCCGGATTTTCAGCCCGCCACTGCACCAGTTGATGCAGTAAAACGGTGGAGTCCAGTCCGCCACTAAAGGCCACCAGAATCTGGCGTGAGGCGAGAAGTTGAGTATTCAGCGTGAGTGTCATGATAGTGCGAATCTACAATAGAGATGCCCGGCACGTTACCGGGCAAATGCGGCGATGACAAGCCTTACTGCTCATACAGTTCCAGTGGCAGCCCGTCAGGATCGTTAAAGAACGTAAAGCGTTTTTGCGTATACGGGTCGACACGTATCGCTTCACATTTCACATTATGGCTTTCAAGGTGCGCCACTGCCGTATCAATATCATCAACGCTAAATGCCAGATGGCGCAGGCCGCAGGCTTCCGGTCGGCTGGGGCGCTCCGGTGGGAATGGAAATGAGAAAAGCTCAATCACGTACTGCCCGTTAAGCGCCAAATCCCCTTTCCACGAATCACGCGCTTCGCGATAAACTTCGCTTTGCAGCGTGAAGCCGAGAATATCGCAGTAGAAGGCTTTGCTCACCGCATAATCCGTCGCAATAATCGCAATATGGTGAACCTGTTTTAAACCCAACATAGAATCTCCTGCATTGATATGATACGCACGTGCATCGCTATATATTGATAATACGCACAAATTACAGGAAAGATGAATCAGACATTTATACTCGTCATACTTTAAGTTGCATGTGCTGCGTCTGCGTTCGCTCACACCAGTCACTTACTTATATAAGCTCCTGGTGATTCACTCGCTTGTCGCCTTCCTGCAACTCGAATTATTTAGAGTATACTCTGATTTTAAAACAACATCTCAAACGCCTGTAATAGCGGTTGAGATGCGGTTTGGTGAAGCGCTTTGCGGGAGATTACTCTGCGCTATTCTTGCTAACACTCTCGGCAATGCGGCGCAAATATTCGTTATTCTTAAACGCTATCATAATTAATTCGAAAGTCATACGACAGCTTATAAGGCCAATGACGGTATAAGCTACCCCTAAGATAATGTTTCCGCTAAATATGGAGAAGACACCGCCTATCAGTGTCAGCACCATAGCCAGCCAGTAAAAAAACACCAGAACACGCGGCATAAGAAGATGATCGAATCCTAAAATTGCTTTCATACTTTATCCTTAAAAATTCTATGAGATTGATAAAGTTATATTATTTTTGACCACTGTGTATATTTGTATATGCCTCCGAAATCGGAGTTATCAACATGAGTTCAAGAATTTTATGGCAGGGGAAAACGAAAGAAAGATTATCTAAATGTATTTATAATATGACTAAATAAACTACATAGAAAAAAAGGCCACCGAAGTGACCCTTTTCAGAAAATTTGCTGATTACGCGTAACCGTAGCTCATCAGTCGCTGATAACGACGATTTTTTAAATCTTCAGTGCTTAACACGTCGAGATCGGCCAGATCCGCCAGCAGTTGCGCTTTCAGAGACGCAGCCATCGCTTCCGGGTTACGGTGAGCGCCGCCCAACGGTTCCGGGATGATGGAGTCAATCAGTTTCAGTTCTTTCAGACGCGGAGCGATGATGCCCATCGCTTCAGCCGCCAGCGGGGCCTTGTCTGCGCTCTTCCAGAGGATAGAGGCACAACCTTCCGGCGAGATAACGGAATAGGTGCTGTATTGCAGCATATTCACTTTATCGCCCACGCCAATGGCCAGCGCACCGCCAGAACCACCTTCACCGATAACCGTACAAACGACCGGTACGCCGAGGCGAGACATTTCACGCAGGTTACGCGCGATGGCTTCAGACTGACCACGTTCTTCTGCGCCCACACCCGGATAAGCCCCAGGGGTGTCGATAAAGGTGATGATTGGCATCTTAAAGCGTTCAGCCATTTGCATCAGACGCAGTGCTTTGCGGTAACCTTCTGGCGCTGGCATACCAAAGTTACGACGAATTTTCTCTTTGGTTTCACGGCCTTTCTGATGACCAATGATCATCACCGGACGACCGTCAAGACGGGCGATACCACCGACGATAGCTTTGTCATCTGCATACGCGCGGTCGCCTGCCAGTTCGTCAAATTCATCAAATGCCAGGCGAACGTAATCCAGGGTATAAGGGCGCTGTGGATGGCGTGCCAGTTGGGCAATCTGCCATGCACCGAGATCGGCGAAGATTTTACGCGTCAGTTCTACGCTTTTTTCACGCAGACGATGCACTTCTTCATCGATGTTAATATCCAGTTTCTCATCCTGGCGGCTAACCGCAGTCAGAGAATCGATTTTCGCTTCCAGCTCTGCAATCGGCTGTTCAAAATCAAGGAAATTCAGACTCATAGTATTCCTGTATTAGTCAAACTCCAGTTCCACCTGCTCCGAACCAATGAGGCCACGGAGATCGTTTAACAAACGATCGCTCGGAGAGACACGCCACGTCGCGCCAAAACGCAACCGTGCACGTGCATCCGCCCTCTGATAGTAGAGATGTACTGGAATTGTCCCAGAGCGGTGGGGTTCCAGAGACTGACGGAGTCGGTTTAAAAGCTGGTCATCAATTTGCCTGTCCGTCAGCGAGATAGCAAGCCCGCGAGCATATTTTTCCCGGGCTTCGTCAATATCCATCACTTCGCGAGCGGTCATTTTAAGCCCACCGCTGAAGTCATCAAAGCTGACCTGTCCGCTGACGATAAGTATGCGGTCTTTTTCCAGCAATTGCTGGTATTTATCCAGGGCGTCAGTAAATAACATCACTTCCAGCCGCCCGGAACGGTCATCCAGCGTGCAGATACCGATACGATTGCCGCGCTTGGTGACCATAACCCGCGCGGCAACAACGAGCCCCGCAGCCGTGGTGACTTTACCACGTTCTGTCGGGTGCATGTCTTTCAGCCTTACGCCTCCGACATAACGCTCAATCTCTTTTAAATACTGGTTGATCGGGTGGCCCGTCAGGTACAGACCCAACGTTTCGCGCTCCCCATCTAACACCACCTGCTCCGGCCACGGCTGGCAGCTAGCGTAGGATTGTTCAATTTGTTCCGGCTCTTCTGCCAGCACGCCGAACATATCGGCCTGGCCGATGGCTTCCGCTTTCGCGTGTTGATCTGCCGCTTTTAACGCATCGCCCAGCGAGTTCATTAACGCCGCGCGGTGTGGCCCCAGGCGGTCAAATGCCCCTGACATGATCAGTTTTTCCAGCACCCGCCGGTTCAGTTTTTTGGTGTCGGTACGGGCGCAAAGATCAAACAGTTCGCGGAAGTAGCCACCTTTATTACGGGCTTCGATGATGGCCTCAATTGGCCCTTCACCCACCCCTTTGATAGCGCCAATACCATACACGATTTCCCCGTCATCGTTGACGTGGAAATGGTAAAGACCGGAGTTTATATCTGGCGGCAGGATTTTAAGGCCCATCCGCCAGCACTCATCCACCAGGCCAACCACTTTCTCGGTATTGTCCATATCGGCAGTCATTACCGCCGCCATAAACTCTGCCGGATAGTGCGCTTTCAGCCATAACGTTTGATAAGACACCAAAGCATAGGCCGCAGAGTGCGATTTGTTAAATCCGTAACCCGCAAATTTCTCTACCAGGTCGAAGATTTTCATCGCCAGTTCGGCATTGATGCCGTTCTTTTCTGCACCTTCGGCAAAAACAGAACGCTGCTTGGCCATCTCTTCCGGCTTTTTCTTACCCATCGCACGACGCAGCATATCCGCGCCGCCGAGGGTATAGCCAGAAAGTACCTGGGCAATCTGCATTACCTGTTCCTGATACAGGATAATACCGTAAGTTGGCTCCAGAACCGGTTTCAGGCTTTCATGCTGCCACTGCACGTCTGGGTAGGAGATCTCCTCGCGACCATGTTTACGGTCGATAAAGTTATCCACCATCCCTGATTGCAACGGACCTGGGCGGAACAGCGCCACCAGTGCGATCATATCTTCGAAGCAGTCAGGTTGTAGACGCTTGATCAAATCTTTCATGCCGCGCGATTCAAGCTGGAATACCGCTGTGGTTTCCGAGCGTTGCAGCATGTCGAAACTTTTCTTGTCATCCAGCGGGATCGCGGCGATATCCAGCGGCGGCTCGCCATTTTTCGCCCGCCGCTTGTTGATCATCTCCAGCGCCCAGTTGATGATGGTGAGAGTACGCAGGCCGAGGAAGTCGAACTTCACCAGTCCGGCGTATTCAACGTCGCTTTTATCAAACTGAGTGACCGGATGTTTGCCTTCTTCATCGCAATAAAGCGGCGCAAAATCGGTAATTTTGGTCGGCGCGATAACCACCCCACCGGCGTGTTTACCCGCGTTACGGGTAACCCCTTCCAGTTTACGCGCCATGTCGATCAGCGCCTTAACTTCTTCATCCGCTTCGTAAATTTCTGGCAACTGCGGCTCGGCTTCAAACGCTTTCGCCAGCGTCATCCCCGGATCTGGCGGGATCAGTTTCGAGATACGATCGACAAAGCCATACGGATGCCCCAGCACGCGACCTACGTCGCGGATCACCGCTTTTGCCGCCATCGTACCGAAGGTGATGATCTGCGATACCGCATCGCGACCGTACATGTCCGCCACATGTTCGATAACCTGGTCGCGTTTCTCCATGCAGAAGTCAACGTCGAAGTCAGGCATGGAGACACGTTCCGGGTTAAGGAAACGTTCGAACAGCAGGTCAAATTCTAGCGGATCGAGGTCAGTGATTTTCAGCGCGTAGGCCACCAGTGACCCCGCACCGGAACCACGGCCAGGCCCTACCGGTACACCGTTATCCTTCGACCACTGGATAAATTCCATAACGATGAGGAAGTAGCCAGGGAAGCCCATCTGGTTGATAACCTGGAGTTCAGTATCCAGACGCTCGTCATATTCCGGGCGGCGCTTAAGACGTTCTTCTTCGTCAGGGAATAAAAATGCCAGACGCTCTTCCAGACCTTCTTTTGCTCGCTTAACCAGATAATCTTCGGTGCTCATGTCCCCGGTCGGGAACTGCGGCAGGAAGTATTCACCAAGACGCACGGTCACGTTACAACGTTTGGCAATCTCCACGGTGTTAGCAAGAGCTTCCGGGATGTCGGCAAACAGCTCGCACATCTCCTCTTCGCTACGCATATATTGCTGCGGCGAATAGTTACGCGGACGTTTGGGATCGTCGAGGGTAAAGCCGTCGTGGATCGCGACGCGGATTTCGTGCGCGTCGAAATCACTGCTGTCAATAAAGCGCACGTCGTTGGTTGCCACAACAGGCAAACCGCGCCTTTCCGCCAGTTCCACCGCCGCGTGCAAATAGCTTTCTTCATCCGGCCTGCCGGTGCGAATCAATTCGAGAAAATAGCGATCCGGGAAGTGCTCTTCATAAAACGCGACACACTCATCTACCAGTGCGCTGTTACCACGCAAAAGGCTGCGCCCGACGTCGCCCATGCGTCCGCCGGAGAGGAGGATCAACCCTTCGTTTAATTCGATAAGCCAGTCGCGATCGATGATCGGCCCGGCGGCACCATACCCGCGCTGATACGCTTTTGAGATCAGCAACGTCAGATTCTGATAGCCGGTATTGTTCGCCGCCAGCACCGTCAGGTGGGTTAACTCATCACCCAGCAGGTCGCACTGGACATTAAAATCCGCCCCGACGATAGGCTTAATCCCTGCGCCATGTCCCGCTCCGTAGAACTTCACCAGACCGCAAAGGTTGGTGAAATCAGTGATCGCCAGTGCCGGCATCCCCAACGCCGCCGCCTTTTTTACCAGCGGCGCGGTTTTTGCCAGACCATCGATCATCGAGTAGTCGCTGTGCACCCGTAGGTGAACGAAACGTGGTTCAGACATCTTCAGATTCCGGTTTACTTAATCTCGACACAAGAATCAGGACGCAAGTCCCAGTGCGCGTTTGACAGGGCCAAAGCTGCGCCGATGGTGTTCGGTCGCACCGTGTTCAGCCAGTTTTTCCAGATGAAAAGCCGTTGGATACCCTTTGTGTTGGGCAAATCCATATTGTGGGTAAATGATGTCCAGCTCCGCCATTTCAGCATCGCGTGTCACTTTCGCCAGGATAGACGCCGCACTGATTTCCGGCACGCGACTGTCGCCTTTAACAACCGCCATCGATGGCATCGGTAATTTCGGGCAGCGGTTACCATCAATCAACACATATTCCGGCGCAATATGCAGCCCCGCTACGGCACGCTGCATCGCCAGCATGGTTGCGTGTAAAATATTCAGTTCGTCGATTTCATGAGGTTCCGCGCGACCCAGACTCCAGCTTAACGCCTTCTCTTTGATCTCTTCACAGAGCGCCAGACGGCGTTTTTCACTCAGCTTTTTGGAATCATTCAACCCGACAATCGGGCGCGCCGGATCGAGGATCACGGCAGCGGTAACGACCGCACCGACCAACGGCCCGCGCCCAACTTCATCCACACCTGCAACAAGCTGCGTATGCGGATAAACAAATTCGATCATTGTGCTAACTCCAGAACGGCCTGCGCCGCCTGCTCATCGGCATTGCAGCGGATCTGCTGATGCAGCTCGCGGAAAGTGTCGTGCATCGCATGGCTGGTTTTACCATTCGCCAACAGCGGTAACAGCGCCGCAGCCAGTTTTTGCGGCTCACACTCTTCCTGCAATAACTCTTTGACTAACTCTCTGCCCGCCAGCAAATTTGGCAGTGAGACATAATCAGTTTTCACCAGCCGTTTCGCCAGCCAGAAGGTGAAAGGCTTCATACGATAGCCCACCACCATCGGGCATTTCGCCAGCATACACTCCAGTGCTGCCGTGCCCGACGCCAGTAGCGCCGCATCGCTGGCGACCATCGCCTCACGGCCCATCCCATCCAGCAAATGAACCGACAGGTCTGGCGCGACTTCAGCTTTGATGCGTTCAAACTGCTCGCGGCGTTTGGCATTCACCAGCGGCACCACAATCTCAAGATCCGGATATGTCTGGCGCAAAAGCTGGGCCGTTTTCAGGAAATCGGCACTAAGCATTTCGACTTCCGCGCCACGGCTCCCCGGCAGCAACGCCAGGCAGTGGGCATCGTGAGGGATCCCCAACACATCTCGTGCGGCATTTTTATCTGGATCTAACGGCATGGCATCAGCCATTGTGTGGCCGATAAAACGGCACGGCACGTTGTATTTGTCGTAAAACGCTTTTTCGAAAGGCAGAAATGCGAGGACTAAATCAGTGGCTCTGCCTATTTTGAAAACGCGTTTCTGTCGCCACGCCCACACGGACGGA
The DNA here is from genome assembly GCF_000208565.1 of Escherichia sp. TW09308. Classification (NCBI taxonomy): domain Bacteria; kingdom Pseudomonadati; phylum Pseudomonadota; class Gammaproteobacteria; order Enterobacterales; family Enterobacteriaceae; genus Escherichia; species Escherichia sp. TW09308. The sequence continues at coordinate 2,183,924 of NZ_AEME01000001.1, forward strand.
CTGACATAATGAATGGTTTTGATACCCTGCTTTTTGAGGTTACCTTCGAGGGTAATATTGAAGTCAGGCGCATCAATGCCAACAAAAACATCTGGCTTCAGTTCGCCAAAACGCTTTGTCAGATCGGCACGAATATGCAGTAAGCGACGCAGACGACCAAGCACTTCAACAATGCCCATCACCGCCAGTTCTTCCATTTCGTACCAGGCTTCGCAGCCTTCAGCCTGCATCCGTGGCCCGGCAACACCGACAAAGCGGGCGTTGGGCACACGTTCTTTCAGAGCACGGATTAAACCGGCCCCCAGGATATCGCCGGAGGTTTCTCCGGCGACCAGGGCAATCGTTAATGGACGCTGTTCAGCCATTAACGAATCAGACCGCGCGTTGAGCGAGCAAAGAAATCGGCAAAGGCTTTCACTTCCGGATGCGTTTCCGCCAGTTCAGCAATTTCCGGTTTCACTTCATCAAGCGTTTTACCGCTGCGATAAATCAGCTTGTACGCATTGCGGATAGCGGTAATCGCCTCACGGCTGAATCCGCGGCGCTTCAGCCCTTCGATATTGACACCGAACGGCGTTGCGTGGTTACCCTGCGCAATGACATAAGGAGGGACGTCCTGTGCCACACCGGAGCAACCGCCAACCATCACATGCGCACCAATGATGCAGAACTGATGGACTGCGGTCATGCCGCCGATGATCGCAAAGTCGTCTACCGATACGTGCCCCGCCAGCGTTGCGTTGTTGGCGAGAATGCAGCGGTTACCTACCGTACAATCGTGCGCAATGTGCGCATTGATCATCAGTAAGTTGTCGCTGCCCACCTTCGTCAATCCACCGCCCTGGACTGTGCCACGATGAATGGTGACGCTTTCGCGAATGCGGTTACGATCGCCAATCTCCACACGGGTCGGTTCGCCAGCATATTTCAGATCCTGGTTAACTTCACCGATGGAGGCGAACTGATAAATCTCATTGTCGCGGCCAATTTTAGTATGACCATTCACGACAACGTGAGATTTCAGTACGGTATTCTCACCAATTTCGACATGGGGTCCAACGATACAAAAAGGACCAATGTGAGCGTTGGCACCAATCGACGCGCCCTCTTCCACAATGGCGGTTGGATGCACAAAGGCGGATTTATCAATCACGTATCAGGCCTCCCGGCTACGAGCACACATCATCGTTGCTTCGCAAACTACCTTACCGTCGACCAGAGCAACCCCTTTAAAACGGGTCAGGCCACGGCGCGTTTTTTCGAAAGTGACTTCCATGATCATTTGATCGCCTGGTACAACCGGGCGCTTGAAGCGCGCTTCATCAATACCGGCGAAGTAGTAAAGTTCACCCGGTTCCAGTTTTCCTACGCTTTTAAACGCCAGAATACCTGTTGCCTGTGCCATAGCTTCCAGAATCAGCACTCCCGGGAAAATCGGTTTTCCAGGGAAATGGCCCTGGAAGAATGGCTCATTGACAGAGACATTTTTAACTGCGCGCAGAAAACGACCTTCTTCAAAATCCAGCACGCGATCCACCAGTAAGAATGGGAAACGGTGCGGTAGAAGTTCTAAAATCTCTTCAATCTGCAGAGTATGAGTGTTAGTAGTCAAGATACTCTTCCTGTCAAAATATAAGAAACGATAATAATAACACGGCCTGCCGCAATCGTAAGAATGAGACAGGCCGTAAAGTTTGGCGAACAATAGATGGAACGTTAGTCTTGCTGATTAACCTTGCGCTCAAGCGATTTCAGACGCTTGCTCATATCATCAATGTTCATCACCAGTGCAGCGGTTTTGCGCCAGACTTTGTTGGGTTGCAGCGGAATGCCTGAGGAATAGACGCCAGGTTCAGTAATAGGACGCATCACCATACCCATGCCCGTAACCGTCACTTTATCGCATATTTCCATATGCCCGTTGATTACGCTGGCACCGCCGATCATGCAGTAACGACCAATTTTCAGGCTGCCCGCCATAATGACGCCACCGGCAACCGCCGTATTGTCGCCAATCACGACGTTATGTGCAATCTGACACTGATTATCAATGATCACGCCATTGCCGATCACCGTGTCATCCAGCGCGCCGCGATCGATGGTAGTACAGGCACCAATCTCCACGCGATCGCCAATAATCACGCGACCAATCTGTGGGATCTTCACCCAGTTACCACGATCGTTGGCATAGCCAAAGCCGTCTGCACCGATCACAGTTCCGGATTGGATCAGGCAATTCTGACCGATCTGGATCTCATGGTAAATGGTTACGTTCGCCCAAAGGCGCGAACCTGCGCCGATTTTGCTGTTTTTACCAACGAAGCAACCAGCACCGATAATCACGTTATCACCCAGCTCAACGCCGGACTCAATGACCGCGTTAGCGCCAATTGAGACGTTGTTACCCAGCTTCGCCGTTGCATCAATCACCGCACTTGGTGCAATGTTCTGCGCGGGCTGCGGCGTGGTATCTAAAATTTGCGCCATGCGCGCGTAAGTCAGGTAGGGATTCTTCACTACCAGTGCGGCACTTTTCGCGAAAGGAAGATCGTCCTGGGTCATCACAACCGCGGACGCCTGGCACAAGCCTAAATGTTCACGGTATTTAGGATTAACCATGAACGTAATATGACCTGTTTGTGCAGATTGCATGGACGCAACGCCGGTGATGACGATATCGCCATCACCGTGTAGTTCTGCATCCAACTGCTGCGCTAAATCAGCCAGTCGAATTGAAGGCATTACTTATTTAACCTGTTTCAGTACGTCGGCAGTGATGTCTTTTACATCGCTGCTGTTGTAAGCAACGGCGTTTGCATCAACAACCAGATCGATGCTCTGGCTGCTGGCAACGGATTTCACAGCAGTCTGGATACGAGTAACCAGTTTGCCGCGTTCTTCGTTGGAACGACGTGCGCGATCTTGTTCAAAAGCCTGCGCTTTCTGAGCAAAAGTCTGGCGCTGAGCCATCACGTCTTTTTCCAGCTTAGTACGATCGCTACCGGCTTTCATGGACTGCAGCTTTTTCATTTTAGCCTGCAGATCGGTTTCCATACGCTGCAGTTCGCTGGCACGGCCTTTGAACTCATTTTCCAGCGTGTTAGAAACACCGGTTTTCTGTGCTACCTGCTGGAACAGGCTACCCATATTGACGATTGCAATTTTGTCAGCCGCCTGAGCAGAAGTTGCCAGTGCTAAACCGAGACCTGCAGCTAATAACCACTTTTTCACAATAAACTCCTTACCATCCCATTTGCACCGGAAGGTGCAGTTCTTTGCGTGGCCCGGCGATCTTATAAAGATCGCCAAAAGTCATCGCTACACTACCACTACATTCCTTTGTGGAGAACACTTACCAGGTTTTACCAATGTTAAACTGGAACTGTTCTGCTTTGTCTCCATCGTACTTTTTGAACGGCTGGGCGTAGGAGAACACCAACGGCCCCAATGGGGACATCCATTGTAATGCGATACCCGCAGACATACGGATATTGCTTGGATCACTATAGTCCGGATATCCAGAATATTGGCTGGAATCCCAGTTTGTATCCCAAACAGTACCCATATCCCAGAAGAAGGAAGTGCGGACTGAGTTAGCATACTTGTCGCTAATGAACGGTGTCGGGGTGATGAGTTCGAGGCTGGCAACCGCCATGGCGTTACCGCCTACAGCATCATCCGATTTACACAGATCTTTTGCGCCGTCCTGAGTCGCACATTCGTAGTCGTAGTCCGGATCATAATTACTGGCCTGATGCGGGAAGTAAACCGCTTTCGGACCAATGGTGTTGGACTGGAAGCCACGTACGGTGCTGGAACCACCGGCATAGAAGTTTTCATAGAACGGCATCTCTTTGCCGCCTAAGCCATCACCGTAACCCCAACGAGTACGGCCCAGCACAACCCATTTGTGATCGTCGTCGATCGGCACATAGGTCGCCGTGTCTAACGTCACTTTGTAGTATTCGTTATCCGATCCCGGAATGGTCACTTTACCCGTCAGGTTGACACGCGAACCATCCGTCGGGAAGTAACCACGGTCGAGCTTGTTATAGGTCCAGCCATAGTTGAACGTGAAGTCGTCCGTTTTGAAGCTGTTATCTTGATCAGAGGTGCTCGGATGTTCACCCATAGAGTAGAGATAACGCCACATCGCGACCTGCGGCTGCATGTTAGACAAGGAGTTATGTACATAACCCAGACCTGCACGCAGCGAGTTGTATTCGTTAACCGGGAAGCCTAACGTCACGTCTGTACCATAACTCTTGTTGGTATAGTCGGACAGGTCGGCGTCATCTGCCTGGAAGTCATTATAGAAGACACGACCACCAAGGCTTACGCCATCTACAGTGAAGTATGGGTTGGTAACGGACAGTTCAGCATAGGTCTGGTAATCGTTTTTAGTACCGTTAATACCAACAGCATAACCCGTACCTAACCAGTTATCCTGCTGTACGCCCGCCTGGAAGCTCACGCCACTTTCTGTACCGTAACCAATACCGAAGTTGAAGCTACCGGTGTTACGTTCTTTGACCTTGTAAACCACATCAACCTGGTCCGGACTACCCGGGACACGTTGGGTATCGGTATCAACCGTTTCAAAGAAGCCCAGACGATTCAGACGTTCTTTACCCTGATCAACCAGATCGCTGCCTAACCAGGCACCTTCCATCTGGCGCATTTCACGGCGCAGGACGGCATCTTTCGATGTGTCGTTACCTTCAAAACGGATCTTACGCACGTAGAAACGGTTACCCGCATCGACATTCACACGTAATTTAACGGTTTTGTCGGCATCGTTAATTTCAGGCATCGACTGTACGCGCGGATAGGCATAACCATAGCGACCGAGAAGCTTTTTAATATCATCTTCCATTTTGGTCACTTTGGTGCCGTTATACAGCTCACCCGGCTCGATTTTCGTCAGTTGCTCAATTTCAGCGGAGTGGCCGGCAAGATTGCCGCTCACTTCAACACCAGAGAGCTTATACTGATCGCCTTCGGTGATGTTCACCGTGACGTAGATACCTTTCTTATCCGGCGTCAGACTGACCTGAGTCGAGTCAATGTTGAAACGGGCATAACCGCGATCCAGATAGTAACTGCGCAGGGTTTCAAGATCGCCCGCCAGTTTCTGTTTCTGGTATTTACGATCACCTACCACGTTCCACCACGGCACTTCGTCACGCAGTTGGAAATGAGAGATCAGTTCGTCGGTGGTGAAGGCATGGTTACCAACAATGTTGATTTGCTGGATTTCTGCTGACACACCTTCCTGGAACACCAGTTTAAGGTCAACACGGTTACGCGGCAGTGGTGTCACGACAGCTTTTACGCTGGCGCTGTATTTACCGACGCTGTAGTAGAAGTCTTCCAGACCTTTTTCGATATCAGCAATGGTGGTGCGATCAAGAGATTCGCCCACACGCACGCCAGAAGCCTCGAGGTTTTGCTTCAGCATGTCATCTTTCACCGATTTGTTACCGGAGAAAGTGATGCTGGCAATGGTCGGACGTTCTTTTACCTGAACCAGAAGGGTATCACCATCACGAAGGACGCGAACATCCTCAAAGTTGCCGGTAGCAAACAGAGCGCGAATGGTATTACTGATATCTTCATCATTAACCGTGTCGCCTGTGCGCACCGGCATACTGAGGAGGGCCGCACCAACGGCGACACGCTGAAGGCCTTCGAAATGAATGTCTTTCACTACGAACCCTTCAGCACCGTATACGGTGGCGCTGCTAAACAGCAGCGACGCTATGAGCAACTTTTTCATCGCCATCGTTATTATGCGTTCTTCCTAACTAACTCTCATAACCGAGAGAAATCATTGAAAAGTGCAAGCCCCATTAACAACACCAGCAGAATCGAGCCAATGCGATAACAAAAGTCTTGAACCCGCTCGGATACCGGTCCGCCCTTGATCTTTTCGATCGCAAGGAACAGCAGATGCCCCCCGTCAAGTACGGGCAACGGAAACAGGTTAATTATCCCTAAGTTCACGCTAATAAGCGCAAGAAACGGCAGATAATAAACAACCCCGAGTTCCGCTGTCATCCCAGCCCCCTTGGCGATAGAGATCGGCCCACTGAGGTTGTTCAGTTTCACATCACCGGTGATCAATTTTCCCAGCATACTGACCGTCAGCTTCATCAACTGCCACGTTTTGTCCGTGGCTTCGACGATGGCGTTGAACGGCCCATACTGGCGTACAACTTTATACTCATCTGGCAAAGGAATGACTTTCGGCTCAATACCGACAAAGCCAATCGCCTTGCCATTACCCGGTTTGCTCTCCGGGACTAATGTTAAAGACAAGGGACTCCCCTGCCTTTCAATTTCCAACGCTAAGGCTTTACCCGGGTTATCCCGGACAAGCATCACAAACGCCACCCATTGCGTTAATGGCTGACCATCGACTTTAACGATCCTGTCGCCTGCTTGCAAACCCGCCTTGCTTGCCGCTGAGTTTGGCTGCACATTTTCCAGTACAGGTTCAATTTGCGGCCCACGGGGACGAATCCCCAAAGAAGATACAGGATCTTCTTTATCAGGCTCAAACGCCCAGTGACGTAAATCGAGCCTTACATCGCGTCGCTGGTCGCTGCCGAATGGTGCTACGGTAACGGTGGTACTTTCATCGCCAATTTTATCGACCAACTGCAAACGCACAGCATCCCAATCAGGCGTTTCGATACCATCAACGGCTTTTAGTTCCGTACCTGGTGCAATTTGTGCTTGTGCAGCTATCGAGTTGGGCAATATTTCGCCAACCACCGGACGAACACCAGGCACGCCAATGATAAAAACCAGCCAGTAGGCAAAGATAGCAAAAATGAAGTTTGCAACCGGACCTGCGGCTATAATCGCCGCACGTTGGCCGACAGATTTATTATTGAAGGCCTGGTGGCGGAGTTCCGGAACAACCGGTTCTGCGCGCTCATCCAGCATTTTGACATAACCGCCCAACGGGATCAGGGCGATGACATATTCAGTGCCTGACTTATCAGTCCGGCGCCAGAGCGCCTTACCAAAGCCTATCGAGAATCGCTCAACGCGGACACCACAACGCCGGGCAACCCAGAAATGACCAAATTCATGCACGGTGATAAGCACACCCAGTGCAACGATGAACGAAGCCAAATCCCAGAGAAAACTCAGCATAATACCTTCCGTCAAAGCGTCCTGAATACCAGCAACAACAGACAAGCAAAGACCGGCACCGCAGCCGTCAGGCTATCAATACGATCCAAAATACCGCCGTGTCCTGGAATTAAATGACCGCTGTCCTTAATTCCTGCTTCACGCTTAAACATGCTCTCGGTCAAGTCGCCTAACACTGAGGCTAACGCCGCGACAATAGAGCAAATGAGTAAGGTGATAGGTGCAACGTTCAAATTCGCCCACATGCCGTAACCCCATGAGATTACCGCTGCGGTCGCGAGTCCGCCAATAAAGCCCTGCCAGGTCTTGCCTGGAGAAACCTTCGGTGCCAACTTATGTTTGCCAAACAATTTGCCAAACATATATGCGCCAGAGTCGGCTCCCCAGACCAGGATCATGACATAGAGCAGCCATATCGCGCCACTGTAATGATTCTCGTCATAGTGCCATGTCCGTAACGCCAGCATGCCCCAAAAGAAGGGAACAATGGTTAATACACCAAAGATAATGCGCAATGTTTTGGAGTTTCGCCAGATTGCCGCAGAACCGGGGTAGAATAACACCAATAACAACGCAGCAACCCACCAGCCAAGCGAAGCCCAAAGCGAGACTTCAACCAGCGGTTGATGGATATTTCGGTGATATTCTGGCAACAGAAAAAGCATCAGCGCCAGCAATAACCCGCACAGCACCGCCAGCCATACCCGCTGCGAGCGAGTGGTAAAACCGCTAAGCTGTCCCCATTCCCACGCTGCCAGCATACAGACCACCAGCGTAACAATAGCGAACCCCACCGGCGGCAACAGAAACAGTGCTGCGATGACTACGGGTATTAAAACAAAAGCAGATATCAGGCGATACTTCAGCAAAAGCGACCCCCATCAGGCTGTTTCATCACCAGGCTCGGTGCCGCCGAAACGACGCTCTCGATTAGCAAAGGCATTTAACGCCCCTTCAAAGTCTTGTTCATCGAAATCGGGCCAGAGAACATCTGTAAAGTAAAGTTCGGCATAGGCAATTTGCCAAAGCAAAAAGTTACTAATGCGATGCTCTCCCCCAGTCCTAATTACTAAATCTACAGGGGCCAGTTCATGCATACAGACATGCTGGTTTAGCATCTCTTCATCTATCTGATCCGGTTGCAGATTTCCTTGCTGCACCTTTTCAGCCAGTTGCCTGACGCCCTGGACTATATCCCAACGTCCACCGTAGTTCGCCGCAATATTCAACGTCAGACCGGTATTCCCGGCAGTTAACGCTTCAGATTTACGAATACGTTCTTGCAAACGCGAGTTAAAGCGACTGGTATCGCCAATAATACGCAGACGCACGTTATGCCGATGCAGGCTTTTTACTTCGCTATCAAGCGCCCACACAAACAGTTCCATTAACGCACTGACTTCCTGCGCTGGTCGGTTCCAGTTTTCACTACTAAAGGCATACAGCGTTAACGCCTCAATACCGTTGTTGGCCGCAAAAGAGACCGCCCGACGGACCGATTTAGCCCCGGCTTTATGCCCGAAGGCACGAATTTTCCCTTGCTTTTTTGCCCAGCGCCCGTTGCCATCCATAATGATCGCGACATGGCGACAGCCATGAACTGGCAATTTTTCGCTAAGTGGTTGAGTAGCAGACAACATCACGCGTTTCTTATTCCCTGAAAGGGTTTACGGTACTCAGGAATACTGAAGCCTATACAAAAAAAAGCCGTGTCAAACCACGGCATACCTGACCTTAGAAAGCCAACTACTTACGATCAGATGGCGCAGACTATATCACTGAAGCCCTACGCTAACAAATAGCACGACTCTCTGTAGCCGGATTATCCTCAGCTTGCGAGACGCATCACCTCTTTTCTGGCGACCTCGCGCGCATTGACATCAACAGACAACACATCGTCCACGCATTGTGGTTCGCGCATATCCATTTTTTCCAGCACGGATAAATTCAACGCGGCGATATCCGTAAAACGAATCCGTTGCGCAAGGAAGGCTGCAACACTAATTTCGTTTGCGGCGTTCAATGCCGTCGTCGCAGCCTGGCCTTGTTCAAACGCATCCATCGCCAGTTTCAGACATGGATAACGTTCATAATCCGGTGCGGAAAATGTCAACGCACTCAGTTTGCAAAAATCGAGCGGCTTCACGCCAGAGTTCACGCGATTCGGCCATGCCATGGTGTGGGCAATTGGCGTTCGCATGTCGGGTTCACCCAACTGCGCCAGAACACTGCCGTCCTGATAACGCACCATTGAGTGAATCACTGACTGCGGATGAATCAGCACTTCCATCTGGCTGGCGCTGGCGTTAAACAACCAGCGCGCTTCAATGTATTCCAGACCTTTGTTCATCATGGTGGCCGAATCGACGGAAATTTTACGTCCCATCGACCAGTTCGGATGACGACAAGCTTGATCTGGCGTCATTGTTGCCAAATCACGCAATGGCGTCTCACGGAAAGGGCCACCAGACCCGGTAAGTAAAATGGACACCACGCCATTTTGCTCAAGGTCAGCGTATCCCAGATTGTGCTGAATAGGTTGCGGTAAACTCTGAAAAATGGCGTTGTGTTCGCTATCGACGGGTAATAACTGCGCTTTGCTCTGCTTTACGGCGTCCATGAACAGACGTCCACAGGTGACCAGTGATTCTTTGTTTGCCAGCAGTATGGTTTTACCCGCGCGGATCGCGGCAAGCGTAGGTAGCAGGCCTGCGGCACCGACAATCGCAGCCATCACCTGATCAACATCGTCAAGCGCCGCCATATCGCAAGCAGCCTGCTGGCCACTTAAGACTTCGGTGCGGCTACCTTGTTGTTGTAGTGTCGTTTTAAGAAGTTTCGCACTCGCTTCATCGTCCATAACAGCATAGCGGGGAGAGAATTCCAGGCACTGTTCTACCATGCGAGTGACATTTTTTCCTGCCACCAGCGCAACTACGCGGAAGTGTTCGGGATTATGGCGCACCACGTCCAGCGTGCTGCAACCAATCGAGCCGGTCGAGCCCAGAATGGTGAGTTGCTTCATGAAACATCCAGAGTTGAGACAGAATAAAAAGCAAAACGCCGCCAGCCGATCCGCAAGGATCTACTGAGCGGCGTTTTTGTCGTTCAAGAAATCAGAACTGCATCAGTTCTGCTTCTTTGTCTGCCAGCGCCGCTTCAATTTTCTTGATTGCAGCGTCAGTCAGTTTCTGTACATCGTCTTGAGAACGGCGATCATCATCTTCGCTGATCTCTTTTTCTTTCAACAGTGCTTTCACTTTGTCGTTCGCGTCACGGCGCACGTTACGCACCGCAACACGTGCTTGTTCTGCTTCACCACGAACGATTTTGGTCAGATCTTTACGACGTTCTTCCGTCAGCGGAGGCAGTGGAACACGAATGTCGCTACCCGCAGAGTTCGGGTTCAGGCCGAGGTCGGACGCCATAATCGCTTTTTCAACGGCCGGAGACATTGAACGGTCAAACACGTTGATTTTCAGTGTACGGGAATCTTCTACCGTTACGCTTGCCAGTTGACGCAGCGGCGTCGGCGTGCCGTAATATTCCACGACAATGCCATCCAGCAGGCTGGGAGAAGCACGACCCGTGCGTATTTTGCTGATTTGGGTTTTGAACGCTTCTACGCATTTGTCCATGCGTACTTCAGCATCTTTTCTGATATCGCTAATCACGTTACGAATCCTTGAAAACTTGTCTCAGTCAGACCAGACAGTCACACACAGTGGAAGTGTGCTAAGTATAGCCCTGATTAAACATATTACGGGTAATCGTCTGGATTATTAGACTATTTTATTTGCCATTTTGACCCTGGGCAGTGCTCGCAATCCTCACGTACTTTTGTACGCTCCGGTTGTTGCGCGCTGGCCGTGACCAAACTGCCTGAAACAATAACGCCTTATAATCAGACTTACGCCCCCGCGATACTTATGCGGAATCTTACCCTTATTTATCCATTACGGGAATTATTCCGTAATCAAAGTCCCTTCTTTTTCACCCATTACCACACGGCGCAGCGCACCCGGTTTGTTCATGTTGAAAACACGAATCGGTAATTTGTGGTCACGAGCCAGCGTAAAGGCAGCCAGGTCCATCACTTTCAGTTCTTTCTCCAGCACTTCACTGTAGGTCAACTGCTCGTACATAGTTGCAGTTGGATCTTGCGCCGGGTCAGCGGTAAACACACCGTCAACTTTGGTTGCTTTCAGCACCACATCGGCTTCAATTTCGATACCACGCAGGCAAGCTGCAGAGTCAGTGGTGAAGAATGGGTTACCAGTACCGGCAGAGAGGATCACCACACGGTTATTACGCAACAGGCTGATAGCTTCGGCCCAACTGTAGCTGTCACACACGCCATTCAATGGAATAGCGGACATCAGACGAGCGTTCACATAGGCGCGGTGCAGTGCATCACGCATTGCCAGGCCGTTCATCACGGTCGCCAGCATGCCCATGTGGTCGCCCACAACGCGGTTCATACCCGCTTTCGCCAGACCAGCACCACGGAACAGGTTACCCCCACCAATCACCACACCAACCTGAATACCCAGTTCAACCAGTTCTTTGATTTCCTGAGCCATGCGATCCAGTATGCTTGCATCAATACCGAAGCCTTCAGTGCCCTGCAGAGCTTCGCCACTTAACTTAAGCAGAATGCGTTTATAGACGGGTTTTGCATTGGTAGCCATGTTTCTTTCCTGAGACTGTCAACGATTGAAATGAATTAATACTGGCGACATTGTACGTCGCTTTTCAGCGCAGCCCCATAAGGGTTAGCTGAATTTACAAGATGGGCGCAAAAAGAAGCCGCCCTCAGGCGGCTCCTTTTCGATAATTAAGACTGCTTGGACATCGCAGCAACTTCTGCTGCAAAGTCAGTCTCAACTTTCTCGATGCCTTCACCCACTTCGAAGCGGATGAAGCCAGTCACTTCAGCGTTATGCTCTTTCAGCAGTTGACCAACAGTTTTTGCCGGTTCCATAACGAACGGCTGACCGGTCAGAGAAACTTCGCCGGTGAATTTCTTCATGCGGCCTTCAACCATTTTCTCTGCGATTTCTTTCGGCTTACCAGACTGCATCGCGATGTCCAACTGTACCTGGTATTCTTTCTCTACCACTTCAGCGGATACGTCTTCCGGTTTGATGAATTCTGGTTTGCTTGCAGCAACATGCATAGCGATGTGTTTAACCAGCTCTTCGTCAGCGCCTTTAGCAGCAACCAGAACGCCGATACGCGCGCCGTGCTGATAAGAACCCAGAACGTCGCCTTCCAGCGCAGCAACACGGCGAATGTTGATGTTTTCACCGATTTTCGCTACCAGCGCAACACGTTCTTCTTCGAACTGTGCTTTCAGAACTTCAACGTCAGTGATTTTGCCAGCAACCGCTGCGTCCAGCACTTTGTCTGCGAACGCCTGGAAACCAGCATCTTTTGCCACGAAGTCAGTCTGGCAGTTAACTTCCAGAATGATGCCGTAGTTGCCGTCGATTTTGGTTTTGATCACGCCGTCAGCAGCAACGTTGCCTGCTTTTTTCGCTGCTTTGATCGCACCAGACTTACGCATGTTTTCGATTGCCAGCTCGATGTCGCCGTTAGCTTCAGTCAGTGCTTTTTTGCAATCCATCATGCCTGCGCCAGTACGCTCACGCAGCTCTTTTACCAGGGATGCGGTAATTTCAGCCATTCTAAAATCCTCGGAGATGTGATCTGCCCGGAATTAAACCGCACAGATATAAAAGTGAAAAAGGGGGCCATATGCAGGCCCCCTAACCAAACGTGTACTACCTGGTCTATAAGGGCTCTCCCCTTCATATTTCAAGCTGCAGGCGCGTTGTCTTCGCTCGCTCACTCAGGTCACTTACTTAAGTAAGCTCTCTGGGATTCTCGAGCTTGCCGCCTTCCTGCAACTCGAACTATTTCGGGGGAGTTATCAAGCCTTATTACTCAGCTTCTACGAAGCTTTCTTCCGCCTGGGAAGCCAGATCCTGAGAACGGCCTTCACGAACGGTTGCAGCAACAGCGCCCAGGTACAGGGTTACAGCACGGATTGCGTCGTCGTTACCCGGGATAACGAAGTCAACACCGTCCGGATCAGAGTTGGTATCAACGATAGCAAATACCGGAATACCCAGGTTGTTTGCTTCTTTGATAGCAATGTGTTCGTGGTCAGCATCGATTACAAACAGAGCGTCCGGCAGACCGCCCATGTCTTTGATACCGCCCAGGCTGTTTTCCAGTTTCTCCAGCTCACGAGTGCGCATCAGCGCTTCTTTCTTGGTCAGCTTGTCGAAAGTACCGTCCTGAGACTGAGTTTCCAGATCTTTCAGACGTTTGATGGACTGACGAACGGTTTTCCAGTTAGTCAGCATACCGCCCAGCCAGCGATGGTTCACGAAGAACTGGTCGCAGCTCAGAGCAGCGTCTTTCACCGCTTCGCTTGCAGCGCGTTTAGTACCAACGAAAAGGATTTTACCTTTGCGAGAAGCAATCTTGTTCAGTTCAGCCAGAGCTTCGTTGAACATCGGTACAGTTTTCTCAAGGTTGATGATGTGAACTTTGTTACGCGCACCGAAAATGAACGGCTTCATTTTCGGGTTCCAGTAACGGGTCTGGTGACCGAAGTGAACACCAGCCTTGAGCATGTCGCGCATGGAAACAGTTGCCATGATTAAAACCTCTATATAAAAGTTGGGGTTATGCCTCCACGTATCCCATATTACCGACCCCAAAGGGCACCCCGGAATATGTGCCGATACGTGTGTGTTGTTACACAAAGTGAGATTGTCGCTTCCGTCCAGTCTGTGTATACGAAATGGATCGGAAGTCCGGCGCGCTTTATACCACAAATACGCCGTGGACTCCAATAATTGTTGGTGCGGTGTACAACATCACACGATGAATTTTCTATTACAGGAAACCCTCGGTGGCACGTTTCGCGAAGTTCAGAATGATTCTCAATTTGGCAGGGTGTGATACCATTGACAGCACTTAAATATATATTGTCGGTATCACCGACGCTGATGGACAGAATTAATGGCTATCTCAATCAAGACCCCTGAAGATATCGAAAAAATGCGCGTCGCTGGCCGCCTGGCTGCCGAAGTGCTGGAAATGATCGAACCGTATGTTAAACCGGGCGTCAGCACCGGCGAACTGGATCGCATCTGTAATGATTATATTGTTAATCAGCAACACGCAGTTTCTGCCTGCCTCGGCTATCACGGTTATCCGAAATCCGTTTGCATTTCTATTAATGAAGTGGTGTGCCACGGTATCCCGGACGACGCCAAACTGCTGAAAGACGGCGACATCGTTAACATTGACGTCACCGTAATCAAAGATGGTTTCCACGGCGACACCTCAAAAATGTTTATCGTCGGTAAACCGACCATCATGGGCGAACGCCTGTGTCGCATTACGCAAGAGAGCCTGTATCTGGCGCTGCGTATGGTAAAACCGGGCATTAATCTGCGTGAAATCGGCGCGGCAATTCAGAAATTTGTCGAAGCAGAAGGCTTCTCCGTCGTTCGTGAATATTGCGGGCACGGCATTGGTCGCGGCTTCCATGAAGAGCCGCAAGTGCTGCACTATGACTCCCCAGAAACCAACGTCGTGCTGAAACCGGGGATGACCTTCACCATCGAGCCAATGGTCAACGCGGGTAAAAAAGAGATCCGCACCATGAAAGATGGCTGGACGGTAAAAACCAAAGATCGCAGCTTGTCTGCACAATACGAGCATACTATTGTAGTGACCGATAACGGCTGCGAAATTCTGACGCTACGCAAGGATGACACCATCCCGGCGATAATCTCGCACGACGAATAAGAGGAAGACAAACGCAAAATTGCCTGATGCGTCCTACCTTCTCCATTTGCAAGAAGTTGTAGGCAGGATAAGGCGTTCACGCCGCATCCGGCATGAACAAAGCGTACTTTGTCAACAATCTGAAGCCGGCGAATGCCGGCTTTTTTAATGCGATAATTTAATCTTATGGGTGGCGCACAATGAATACCCTTCCAGAACAGTACGCAAACACCGCTCTCCCCACCCTTCCCGGTCAACCGCAAAACCCTGGCGTCTGGCCCCGTGATGAATTAACCGTCTGTGGAATAAAAGCCCATATCGACACTTTCCAGCGTTGGCTGGGCGATGCCTTTGACAGCGGGATTTCTGCGGAACAATTGATTGAGGCGCGCACTGAGTTTATCGACCAGCTCCTGCAACGTTTATGGATAGAAGCGGGTTTCAGCCAGATTGCCGATCTGGCGCTGGTTGCCGTCGGTGGCTATGGTCGCGGCGAGTTACATCCGCTTTCAGATATCGATTTACTGATCTTAAGTCGTAAAAAACTCCCGGACGATCAGGCGCAAAAAGTGGGCGAACTGTTAACGCTGCTCTGGGATGTGAAGCTGGAAGTCGGTCATAGCGTGCGCACCCTTGAAGAGTGTATGTTGGAAGGGCTATCGGATTTAACCGTCGCCACCAATTTAATTGAATCACGTCTGTTGATTGGCGATGTGGCGCTATTTCTCGAACTGCAAAAGCATATTTTCAGCGAAGGATTCTGGCCTTCTGACAAGTTCTACGCGGCGAAAGTTGAGGAGCAAAACCAGCGCCACCAGCGTTATCACGGCACCAGTTACAACCTCGAACCAGATATCAAAAGCAGCCCCGGCGGCTTGCGTGATATCCACACCCTGCAATGGGTCGCCCGCCGACATTTCGGTGCTACATCGCTGGATGAAATGGTGGGGTTTGGCTTCTTAACGTCTGCGGAGCGGGCGGAATTAAACGAGTGTCTGCATATATTGTGGCGCATTCGCTTTGCCCTGCATCTGGTCGTTAGCCGTTACGATAACCGACTGCTGTTTGATCGCCAGTTAAGCGTCGCCCAGCGTCTGAATTACAGTGGCGAAGGTAACGAACCGGTCGAACGAATGATGAAGGATTATTTCCGCGTCACGCGTCGCGTCAGCGAACTCAACCAGATGCTGCTGCAACTGTTCGATGAAGCCATCCTCGCCCTCCCCGCAGATGAAAAACCACGTCCGATTGACGATGAATTTCAGCTACGTGGTACGCTGATCGACCTACGCGATGAAACGCTGTTTATGCGCCAGCCGGAAGCCATCTTGCGCATGTTTTACACCATGGTGCGCAATAGCGCGATCACTGGTATTTACTCCACCACGCTGCGTCAGTTGCGCCATGCCCGTCGCCATCTACAACAACCGCTGTGTAATATTCCGGAAGCGCGAAAACTGTTTTTAAGCATTCTTCGACACCCTGGCGCAGTGCGTCGCGGACTTTTGCCAATGCATCGTCATAGCGTGCTCGGTGCCTATATGCCGCAGTGGTCGCATATCGTCGGGCAGATGCAGTTTGACTTGTTCCACGCTTACACAGTGGATGAACACACCATTCGCGTGATGCTGAAACTGGAAAGTTTTGCCAGTGAAGAGACGCGCCCTCGCCACCCGTTGTGTGTGGATGTCTGGCCACGCCTGCCATCGCCGGAGCTGATTTTCATCGCCGCATTGTTTCATGATATCGCCAAAGGACGCGGCGGCGATCACTCCATACTCGGCGCACAAGACGTGGTGAATTTTGCTGAACTCCACGGGCTGAATTCGCGCGAAACGCAACTGGTGGCCTGGCTGGTTCGCCAGCACTTGCTAATGTCGGTAACCGCTCAGCGCCGTGATATTCAGGACCCGGAAGTCATCAAACAGTTTGCCGAAGAAGTACAAACGGAAAATCGTCTGCGCTATCTGGTATGCCTGACGGTGGCTGATATTTGTGCCACTAACGAAACGCTGTGGAATAGCTGGAAGCAAAGTCTGTTGCGTGAGCTCTATTTTGCTACCGAAAAGCAGCTACGACGCGGAATGCAAAATACGCCGGATATGCGCGAACGGGTTCGCCATCACCAGCTTCAGGCGCTGGCTCTGTTGCGCATGGATAACATCGACGAAGAGGCGCTGCACCAAATTTGGTCGCGCTGTCGCGCTAACTATTTTGTCCGCCATAGCCCAAATCAACTGGCCTGGCACGCGCGCCATTTATTACAGCACGATTTAAGTAAGCCGCTGGTATTACTTAGCCCGCAAGCCACGCGCGGTGGCACCGAGATTTTTATCTGGAGCCCGGACCGCCCATACCTGTTTGCCGCCGTTTGTGCCGAGTTAGACCGTCGCAATTTAAGCGTTCATGACGCGCAAATTTTCACCACCCGCGACGGTATGGCGATGGATACCTTCATCGTGCTGGAGCCAGATGGCAGCCCTCTGTCCACTGATCGCCATGAAGTTATTCGTTTTGGTCTGGAGCAGATACTGACACAAAGTAGCTGGCAGCCACCTCAGCCGCGTCGTCAACCCGCCAAACTGCGTCATTTTACCGTTGAAACCGAAGTGACGTTTTTGCCAACCCATACCGACCGAAAATCATTCCTCGAGCTGATTGCTCTCGACCAGCCTGGACTGCTGGCACGGGTAGGGAAAATTTTTGCCGATCTGGGAATTTCGCTTCATGGTGCCAGAATTACAACCATTGGTGAGCGAGTAGAAGATTTATTCATAATCGCCACCGCTGACCGACGTGCACTTAATAACGAGTTGCAGCAGGAAGTACATCAGCGGTTGACAGAGGCCCTCAATCCAAACGATAAAGGGTGATGTGTTTACTGATATGAAAAGAGTTTAACAATGCAGCAGTTACAGAACATTATTGAGACCGCTTTTGAACGCCGTGCCGAGATCACGCCAGCCAATGCAGACACCGTTACCCGCGAAGCGGTAAATCAGGTGATCGCCCTGCTGGATTCCGGCGCACTGCGTGTTGCGGAAAAAATTGACGGTCAGTGGGTGACGCATCAGTGGTTAAAAAAAGCGGTGCTGCTCTCTTTCCGTATTAATGATAATCAGGTGGTAGAAGGAGCAGAAAGCCGCTACTTCGATAAAGTGCCGATGAAATTCGCCAACTACGACGAAGCACGTTTCCAGAAAGAAGGCTTCCGCGTGGTGCCACCCGCGGCAGTGCGTCAGGGTGCGTTTATCGCCCGTAACACTGTGCTGATGCCGTCTTATGTCAACATCGGTGCATACGTTGATGAAGGTACGATGGTTGATACCTGGGCCACAGTCGGTTCCTGTGCGCAGATTGGTAAAAACGTGCACCTGTCTGGCGGTGTAGGTATCGGTGGTGTGCTGGAGCCGCTGCAGGCTAACCCGACCATCATTGAAGATAACTGCTTCATCGGCGCGCGTTCTGAAGTCGTTGAAGGCGTAATTGTCGAAGAAGGTTCCGTTATTTCCATGGGCGTATACATCGGTCAGAGCACCCGTATTTACGACCGTGAAACGGGTGAAATCCACTATGGTCGCGTTCCGGCAGGTTCTGTAGTTGTTTCTGGCAACCTGCCGTCGAAAGATGGTAAATACAGCCTTTACTGTGCTGTTATTGTTAAGAAAGTTGACGCGAAAACCCGCGGTAAAGTCGGCATCAACGAACTGCTGCGTACCATCGATTAAGAGTATGTACACGGGCAGCATGATGCTGCCCGTTTTCTTTGCAGGGAAAGATGATGATTTCACGCCGACGTTTTTTACAGGCTGCCACCGCAACGTTAGCCGCAGGCTCAGGTTTCGGCTATATACATTACCTGGAACCCGGCTGGCTTGAATTAACCCATCAGCACATCGTCTTTTTTAAAGATAAAGCCGCACCGTTCAAAATTCTTTTTCTTGCCGATCTCCATTACTCCCGCTTTGTTCCACTCACCCTGATATCAGAAGCCATTGCCCTTGGAGTGGCGCAAAATCCCGATTTGATATTGCTGGGCGGCGACTACGTACTATTTGATATGCCGCTGAATTTTTCGGCGTTTGGTGGCGTACTATCTCCCCTTGCCGAATGTGCGCCGACATTTGCCTGTTACGGCAACCACGATCGCCCCGTCGGTACGCAAAAGAATCGCTTAATTAGCGAAGCGCTGAAATCAGCGGGTATCAAGGTGTTGTTTAACGAGGCAACGGTTCTCTCCACACAGAATCGACAATTTGAACTGGTTGGCACTGGGGATTTATGGGCCGGGCAATGTAACCCTCCCGGCGTAAACGACGCTAATCTGCCACGGCTGGTGCTGGCACATAATCCCGACAGCAAAGAAATCATGCGTGATGCCCCCTGGGATCTGATGCTGTGCGGTCATACTCATGGCGGGCAGCTACGCGTGCCATTGGTTGGCGAATCTTTTGCACCAGTCGAAGATAAACGCTACGTCACTGGGTTAAATGCGTTTGGTGAACGAAAAATCTATACGACCCGCGGCGTGGGAAGTTTGTATGGGCTGCGGCTTAACTGCCGTCCGGAAGTGACGATACTGGAACTGGTGTAGAACGTAAAATCTATCGCCAGAATAAAGCAGGTAATTTTTTAATTTTTACGCCATGATAGAAGTCTGGAAAAAGGCTTTCTGCGATCACAGTCGAGCCGGGCGGGCCAGGCCAAATGCTAAGATAAGCACAATTTACTGACTCATTTTGAGGTAACGCTATGTACGACAATCTGAAAAGTCTGGGTATTACCAATCCTGAAGAAATTGATCGTTACAGCCTCCGGCAGGAAGCCAACAACGATATTCTGAAAATCTATTTCCAGAAAGATAAAGGTGAGTTTTTTGCCAAGAGCGTGAAGTTTAAATATCCACGTCAGCGCAAAACGGTGGTTGCAGATGGTGTGGGTCAGGGCTATAAAGAAGTTCAGGAGATCAGCCCGAATCTGCGTTATATCATTGATGAGCTTGATCAAATCTGCCAACGCGATCGTAGCGAAGTGGATCTTAAACGTAAAATTCTCGATGACTTGCGTCACCTGGAGTCAGTGGTGACCAATAAGATCAGCGAAATTGAGGCGGATCTGGAAAAGCTGACACGCAAATAATAGTAACTGATGTCATTCTGCGAGCCGGGTAAAGTATCACCCGGCTTTAATTTTGTTATGAACCTACCGCTCTTCATCCAGTTGCAACGCCACATACAGCAACAGCCTGTCATCAAAATTACCCAAATCCAGCCCGGTCAATTCAGAGATACGGTTGAGACGATACTCCAGCGTATTACGATGGATAAACAACGCCTTTGACGTTGCCAGCGGCTGCACATTATGGCGAAACCACGCCGCCAGCGTACGCCGTAGCAAACCGTTATTATCCATCGCTTTGAGCCGTGCCAGAGGACGAGCCAGTTCGTTGGCTTGCCAGTCACCGCGCAAACTATCAAGTAAAACAGGCAACATCAGATCCTGATAAAAATAGCAGCGATTTTCTGGCATTCGCTGCTTACCGACGACCATCGTCGTTTTCGCCGTGCGATAAGAACGGGCAATACTGCCATGACCGGTAAAATAGTTACCCAGCGAAACGCGGAAACGTAACTGACCATACTCTTTCATGCGGGTAATGAGTTGTTCAACTCGCTTACGATGATCTTCCGCATCCCAGCGCCCAAACTGATTCAACGCCGGTTTTAGCACCACCATTTCAGTCAGCGAAACAATCGCAACCAGATTATTACGTTCCGGCATAGTCAGCGCGTTTTGCAGTTGCTGTAATTCCGCCATCGCGCTATCGACGCCAAGCTGACCGCTGTCGACCTCGACAATGGCTACTACGCGGGGTTGATTGAGATCGATGCCCAACCTCTGCGCCCATTCGGTTAATGCTGGCGTACTCTCCTCAGCCTGAATCAGATGCATCACCAGCTCTTCACGCAGTCGGCTATCCTGCGCCAGCAGGTGCATCAACCGTGACTGTTCCAGCATCATTTCTGCCGTCATACAGACCAGCTCGCCATATTTACGCAAATGCTCCGGTTCACCGGTCAGTCCGATCACGCCGACAATTTCGCCCTCAAGCCGTAACGGTAGATTGATCCCCTGTCGCACACCATGCAGATGGCGCGCCACGGCATCATCAATATCGACTACTCGCCCCTGCGAAAGTACCAGCAATGCACCTTCGTGCAATTCACCAATACGCTCACGATCGCCGCTGCCGATAATTCGCCCGCGAGCATCCATTACATTGATATTGGTATCGATAA
Source organism: Escherichia sp. TW09308 (assembly GCF_000208565.1). Taxonomy (NCBI): domain Bacteria; kingdom Pseudomonadati; phylum Pseudomonadota; class Gammaproteobacteria; order Enterobacterales; family Enterobacteriaceae; genus Escherichia; species Escherichia sp. TW09308. Next base: position 2,205,202 of record NZ_AEME01000001.1, read on the forward strand.
TGCGCATAGTGCGCGCCACGATATCCTGCGCCATTTTGGTATCAAGATGCCAGCCAGCCATAAGCCCTCCGTTGAGCACGGTTTAGCATAAGGAAGTACGCAACGCACAGCATTGTGCAAATGCACAAAGGACAATGCAGAAATATGGAGTTGTGGAGGGAGTCACAAATTGAAAAGAGAACCCCTTCCCGTTTGCAGGAAGGGGTTGAGGGAGATTACTGCATTAACAGGTAGATGGTGCTGTCGCCGCGCTGAATGTTCAGTGCCAGAACAGACGGTTTGCTGTCGAGAACTTTACGCAGTTCAGCAATATTTTTCACTGCCTGCTGGTTCGCGCCAATAATCACATCACCTTTTTTCAGGCCGATCTGTGCAGCCGGAGTGCCCGTTTTCACGTTGTTCACTACCACGCCCTGATCTTTGCCTTTGTTGCTCATCTCTGCGCCTTCAATACCGTTGAAGATGGAGCTGGAATCAACCTGATTCTGGCTGCTCTGCTGCAGTTCCAGGTTCACGTTAACCTGCTTACCATCGCGCAGTAAGCCCAGGGTCAGTTTGCTACCCACCGGCATGGTGCCAACCTGGGCACGCAGCGCGGCAAAGCTGCTGATCGGTTTACCGTTCAGTGAGGTGATCACATCACCCGCTTTAATGCCAGCTTTCGCAGCGGAAGAGTTCGGCAGAACCTGACTTACGAAAGCACCGCGCTGGGCGTCAACTTTCATTGCTTTCGCCAGTTCAGAGTTCAGCTCGGTTCCCATAATGCCCAGCTCGCCGCGTTTCACCTGGCCGAATTCCACCATCTGCGAGGTCAGGTTTTTCACCATGTTACTCGGGATAGCAAAACCGATACCGATGTTACCGCCGTCCGGCGCGAGGATCGCGGTGTTAATGCCGATCAGTTCGCCGTTCAGGTTAACCAGCGCGCCACCGGAGTTACCGCGGTTGATTGCGGCATCGGTCTGGATGAAGTTTTCGTAGTTTTCGGCGTTCAGGCCGCTACGTCCCAGTGCAGAGACGATACCGGAAGTTACCGTCTCGCCCAGACCGAACGGGTTGCCGATTGCTACGGTGTAATCACCTACACGCAGCGCATCGGAATCCGCCATCTTAATTGCAGTCAGGTTTTTCGGATTCTGGATCTGGATCAGCGCGATATCAGAGCGCGGATCTTTGCCAACCATCTTCGCGTCGAACTTACGGCCATCGCTCAGTTGAACTTTAATGACCGTCGCGTTATCAACAACGTGGTTGTTGGTAACAACATAGCCTTTATCGGCATCAATGATGACACCGGAACCCAGCGCCATGAATTTTTGTTGCTGACCGCCGCCGTTACCGCCCTGGCCACCCTGGCAGAACGGAGAACTCTGGAACGGAGAACCGTCCTGGCAGAACGGAGAATCATCACCGAAGAACTGCTGGAAATTACGCGGCATACGCGGCGTATTAACAGTTGTGCTACCTTCTACGTTAATGCTGACCACTGAAGGCATCACCTTTTCGAGCATCGGTGCAAGGCTTGGCATCTGCTGGGCTGTCGTTGCTGAAGAAGTCTCAGCCGCCGTTGCAGAGAGCGGAGATAACGCCAAACCTAAACTCAGAGCCAGTGCACTCAGTGCTAATGTTGGTTTTTTTCATGTATTTCAGTCTCGATTAACAGATAACGCAAAATTGCTGTGTTCTTCAGATTCGTTTTATAGCGCGAAGTTCCGAACTAAAGTTTCTGCAAAAAGTAAAAATTTATTGTCCGTCTTTACAAAAGCCTGGTTATTGTTCTACAGCCATCAGACGCCGGTATTCATCCCACGCATAGAGGTCTGTCATACCGCTGATATAATCCTGTAGCAGGCGGCAGCGATAATAATATTCCCATAGAGGAAATTCAGGAGAATCTGATGATAATTTACTGACGGCCTCGACATAGGCCAGCCGATGGCGCGTGGAGAGCTTGTGGAATAAGCGCGATTCAATCGGGAAACGTTTCACCCGTTCTTTTTCTACCAGTTCAGTAAAGTCTGATAACGACAAACTTAATAAAGGACGATAAATCTCTAATAACCCACTAATCACCCGGTAGCCCTGTAATTCAAGCTGCTCGACATCTGGATGGCTAAATACATGTTTTACGGCGACATTTTTATATAACTTCAGAAGATCGCTACATTCACTGGCATCTTCCAACAGCGCATGATTAAACGTTCCGGCAAAAATCGTCGGTAAATTATCAATAAATCGTTGTGCCGCATAAGGCACCAGTTTATTGAGAGTATTAACCCGTAAATACATAAAAAACTGATCTTCCGTGCTGCGACTTAAGCTATTTGAGCGTGATTTTTCCCAGGCATTTTCTACTACCTGTGCAAACAGCGAACCTTTCTCATGCTGACCCCATGCCTCGTGGAGATGATGATAAAGCTGTTCAACGGTAAATATTCTTTTCTCAACCGCATCTTCAAGATCAGCCACACAATAAGAGATATCGTCGGCAGCTTCCATAATCCACGTTAATGGAAAACGACTGTAAAGAGCCAAATTAAGTTCTTTACGCAAACGGGAAATATAGACTTCTTCGGAAAGATAATAGCCCGGCTTTTTCATTAAATAGTTATGCGTCTCAGGCGTATCACCACGCCACCACGCCGGACGGGTATATTTTAAAATACCGCCAACCTGCGCCCAGGTGAGATTCATCCGCATCAATGTATGCACCAGGCGAATCCCCTGCGCATTGCCTTCAAAATGACATAAATCCTGACGAATTTTGCGCCGCAATTCATTAAGCGGTTCCTCTCCTTCCCTTAATCGCAACGTTGCCACACGACAGCGATCATCGGTCAGCGGCTGACTTTCGGCATCCCCCGGGTACAAACGCTGGCGAAACCAGTCATTAATCGCCGCTTCGCCAAAATGACCAAACGGCGGGTTACCGATATCGTGCATCAGGCATGACATCTCAACAATGCTTTCAAAGGGGCCGGTCAGCTCGTCCAGACCATACTCCTCCAACAATTTAAGCTCTTTCAGACGACTTAATATCTCTTTGGCGATATAGCGCCCTACCTGCTGCACTTCCATAGAGTGGGTAAGACGCGTGCGCACGGCGGCATTACGCTCAAGTGGGAAGACCTGGGTCTTTTGTTGCAGACGGCGAATTGCCGGGGAGTTGATAATACGTCCCCGATCGCTTTCAAAGATCCGCAGGATCTCATGCTCGGTTTTAACGCCCTGCGGTGAACGATAACGACGATGCCAGTTTATTTTTTTTCGGAAATCAATCTGTGTCATGTCCTCTCCCGCGTGAGAAATACGCTTCCCCTTAAGCGCATGATAAACTATGCCCTCAAATCGGGCTTATCGCGAGTAAATCTATGAAAATCGGCATCATTGGTGCAATGGAAGAAGAAGTTACGCTGCTGCGTGACAAAATCGAAAACCGTCAAACTCTCCGCCTGGGTGGCTGTGAAATCTACACGGGTCAACTGAACGGAACCGAGGTTGCGCTTCTGAAATCGGGTATCGGTAAAGTCGCTGCGGCGCTGGGTGCGACTCTACTGCTGGAGCACTGCAAGCCAGATGTGATTATTAACACCGGTTCTGCGGGGGGGCTGGCATCAACGCTGAAAGTGGGCGATATCGTTGTCTCTGACGAAACACGTTATCACGACGCCGACGTGACGGCATTTGGCTACGAATACGGTCAGCTACCTGGCTGCCCGGCAGGCTTCAAAGCTGATGATAAATTGATCGCGGCTGCCGAGTCCTGCATTGCCGAACTGAATCTTAACGCCGTGCGCGGTCTGATTGTCAGTGGTGACGCTTTCATCAACGGCTCCGTTGCTCTGGCGAAAATCCGTCACAACTTCCCGCAAGCCATTGCGGTAGAGATGGAAGCGACGGCTATCGCTCATGTCTGCCACAATTTTAACGTACCGTTTGTGGTGGTACGCGCCATCTCTGACGTGGCCGATCAGCAGTCTCATCTCAGCTTCGACGAATTTCTGGCCGTTGCAGCCAAACAGTCCAGCCTGATGGTTGAGTCACTGGTGCAGAAACTGACTCATGGCTAAGTCACTGTTCAGGGCGCTGGTCGCCCTGTCTTTTCTCGCGCCGCTGTGGCTCAACGCCGCGCCGCGCGTTATCACTCTTTCTCCCGCCAACACTGAACTTGCCTTTGCCGCCGGGATCACCCCGGTAGGGGTCAGCAGTTATTCCGACTATCCACCAGAAGCCCGGAAGATTGAGCAGGTTTCCACCTGGCAGGGGATGAATCTGGAGCGCATCGTGGCGCTGAAGCCCGATCTGGTGATTGCCTGGCGCGGGGGCAATGCCGAGCGGCAGGTTGACCAACTGATTTCGCTGGGAATAAAAGTGATGTGGGTCGATGCGACAAGCATTGAACAAATTGCTGATGCGCTACGCCAACTGGCACCCTGGAGCCCGCAGCCAGACAAAGCCGGGCAAGCCGCGCAAACCTTACTGGAACAGTATGCGCAACTGAAAGCGCAATATGCTGATAAACCTAAAAAACGTGTTTTCTTACAATTCGGCATTAATCCGCCGTTCACCAGCGGAAAAGAGTCGATTCAGAACCAGGTGCTGGAAGTTTGCGGCGGAGAAAACATCTTTAAAGACAGCCGGGTTCCCTGGCCGCAGGTTAGCCGCGAACAGGTATTAGCACGCGCCCCACAGGCTATTGTCATCACGGGCGGAGCGGATAAAATTCCTAAAATAAAGCAATACTGGGGCGAACAGCTCAAAATTCCCGTTATTCCTCTCACGAGCGACTGGTTTGAACGCGCAAGCCCACGTATTATCCTCGCTGCACAACAACTCTGTAATGCGCTTTCACAGGTGGATTAGCGCCTGATATTTTCAGGTGCTCAGTGGGGATTGAGAAATGCTCGTCTATTGGCTGGATATAGTCGGCACAGCGGTATTTGCCATCTCCGGCGTTTTGCTAGCCGGAAAATTGCGTATGGACCCTTTTGGCGTCCTGGTTCTGGGCGTGGTTACCGCAGTAGGTGGCGGGACAATTCGCGACATGGCGCTGGATCACGGTCCGGTATTTTGGGTGAAAGATCCCACAGACCTGGTCGTCGCGATGGTGACCAGTATGTTGACTATCGTTCTGGTACGCCAGCCAAGACGCTTACCAAAATGGATGCTGCCTGTGCTTGACGCGGTTGGCCTGGCGGTGTTTGTTGGTATTGGTGTCAACAAAGCCTTTAATGCGGAAGCAGGCCCACTGATTGCCGTTTGTATGGGTGTGATCACCGGCGTTGGCGGCGGGATCATCCGGGATGTACTGGCGCGTGAAATCCCGATGATATTACGCACAGAAATCTACGCGACGGCCTGCATTATCGGCGGTATTGTCCACGCTACAGCCCATTACACGTTCTCCGTACCGCTGGAAACAGCCAGTATGATGGGGATGGTTGTAACGCTATTGATTCGGCTGGCAGCTATCCGTTGGCATCTTAAACTACCGACGTTTGCACTGGATGATAATGGACGTTGAAGAGAAGATATGCCGGATAGGTTATCCGGCATATTAAAAGCAGATTAGATGCTGAAGGAAGAACCGCAACCGCAGGTGCTTTTCGCGTTCGGGTTGGTCACGATGAAACGTGAACCTTCCAGACCTTCGGTATAGTCAACGGAACCGCCGACCAGGTATTGCAGACTCATCGGGTCAACCACCAGGCCTACGCCCTGTTTTTCGATAGTCATATCGCCTTCGTTCACCTGATCATCAAAGGTGAAACCATACTGGAAGCCGCTGCAACCGCCACCAGTGATATACACGCGTAACTTCAGATTCGGGTTATCTTCATCAGCGATCAGGCTTTTAACTTTGTTGGCTGCTGCGTCGGTAAATTCCAGCGGCAGTGCTACGTCATCACTCATATTTTGCTCCAAACGACATCGGCAATTGGGCAAATTCTAACCCAATAATAAGCGCCATTATCTAATACCCTGGTATTTCGTTCAAGTATTCTCGCTGGCAGCCGCGGCCTTGCTTCGCGCCAGTTGTTCCGCTTCCTGTTTTGCCAGCGTGCGGGCAAGAATCGCTGAGTATAGCGGTTTTCCGCCGGTAAATTGTGCTAATAGTGTTGCGCCAAGACCAGTAATAATCATTGGCAAAATGAGCTGATAGTTATCTGTCATCTCAAGTACCAATATTATCCCGGTTAGCGGCGCACGAACGGATGCCGCCAGTAACGCGCCCATTCCAGCAATAGCAAATGTCCCTGCTTCAAGGTGATATTGCGGAAACAGTTCCGTAGCGACCATGCCAAATGCCGTTCCCAAAACCGTACCAAGCGCTAGCATCGGGGCGAAAATACCGCCCGGTGCACCAGAAGAAAAGCAGAGCAGTGTGGTGATCACCCGCGCAACAAAAATAAAAATCAGCATTCCCATGCTGAAATTCCCTGCTGTCGCGATAGGAATCAGGTTAAAACCACCGCCCGAAGTTTCTGGCGCAACGAAACCAAGCAAGCCACACAGGCCGCCAATCGCACCGCCCATCAGCACCCATTTCGTGATATTGCCGCCGTGCACACGGTGCAACAAATCCTGCATCCCCAGCACCCATTTATTAAAAATAGGGCCGAAGATACCAAAAATAATACCGAGGATCAGATAAAGCCAGAGCGTATTGAGCGGCGCATCAGAGAGTTTACCTACGTCAATTAACGCGACTTCGTGATTAAATATTCGGTACATAATGGTCGACATAATGACGCCAATAAATACCGCTTTAATCGAAATTAGCGTATAGCGGAATTGCGGACGCATCTCTTCGATAATAAAAAGAATGCCCGCGAGCGGCGCGTTAAAGGCCGCCGCCAGCCCCGCCGCCGCACCGGTTGCCAGCAACGTGTGACGAGCTTCATCACCTTTCATGCGGAAAATATCAAGCACCATGCGGCCAATGTTACCGCCGATCTGTACGGTTGGCCCTTCACGTCCCAGCACCATGCCACCGCCCAGCGTTCCCAGACCACCAAAGAACTTCACCGGCAATACACGCCACCAGCGGACGGGACGTTGATCTTCCAGCGCGCCTTCAATTTCCGGAATACCCGAACCACCTGCTTCCGGCGCGTATTTGCGCACCAAAAAATAACCGAACATCGCCAGCACCGCCGAACAGAGAAAAGCGACGGTCAACAAAAGTGGGTAATTGTCGGCAGTATGTACCAGCGCGCCCATACGTTGGTTCTGCAACCAGGCGACGCCTTTGTCAAAAGCTACTGCTGCCAGCCCGACAAGGGTGCCGACGACCGCAGCCATAAACAAAATGGCTAATGGCGTTTTGTCGCGCTCAAGAAGTTGACGAATCAGTTGTCTGCGTCGCAGACGCGCAGCCTGCGGTATTTCAGAAGAGGGTGTATCAGTTTTCATCCAATGATCACTTATTGGTCATACAAATAAGATGACGGCATTCTACTCGCTCGTTCGATGAAAATCCTTTGCAAAGCGTAATGTTTCAAATGCGCAAAACTTTTATACTCTTAGAAATCCGGGTTGCCGCAGTACAAGCAACCTGATGCTTGACGAGTATTTAACTTGTTATGAATAACATAGAATAGCAGCCATTCACTTTTTCTACGAATCAGGAACCCTCCATGAGTAAGTCTGAAAATCTTTACAGCGCAGCGCGCGAGCTGATCCCTGGCGGTGTGAACTCCCCTGTTCGCGCTTTTACCGGCGTGGGCGGCACTCCACTGTTTATCGAAAAAGCGGACGGCGCTTATCTGTACGATGTTGATGGCAAAGCGTATATCGATTATGTCGGTTCCTGGGGGCCGATGGTGCTGGGCCATAACCACCCGGCGATCCGTAACGCAGTAATTGAAGCCGCCGGGCGCGGTCTGAGCTTTGGTGCGCCGACCGAAATGGAAGTAAAAATGGCGGAACTGGTGACCGAACTGGTGCCGACGATGGATATGGTGCGTATGGTGAACTCCGGCACCGAAGCGACGATGAGCGCTATCCGCCTCGCCCGTGGTTTTACCGGCCGCGATAAAATCATTAAATTCGAAGGTTGTTACCACGGCCACGCCGACTGTCTGTTAGTGAAAGCAGGATCTGGCGCACTGACGCTGGGTCAACCGAACTCTCCGGGCGTTCCAGCGGATTTCGCCAAACATACCTTAACCTGTACCTATAACGATCTGGCGTCTGTACGCGCCGCGTTTGAGCAGTACCCGGAAGAAATTGCCTGTATTATCGTTGAACCGGTAGCCGGTAACATGAACTGCGTTCCGCCGTTGCCGGAGTTTCTGCCGGGTCTGCGCGCGCTGTGTGACGAGTTTGGCGCGTTGCTAATCATTGATGAAGTAATGACCGGCTTCCGCGTGGCGCTGGCGGGCGCACAGGATTATTACGGTGTCGTGCCGGATCTCACCTGCCTGGGTAAAATCATTGGCGGCGGGATGCCTGTTGGTGCCTTCGGCGGCCGTCGTGATGTGATGGATGCGCTGGCCCCGACCGGCCCGGTGTATCAGGCGGGTACACTTTCCGGTAACCCAATTGCGATGGCAGCCGGTTTCGCCTGTCTGAATGAAGTCGCGCAGCCGGGTGTTCACGAGACACTGGATGAGCTGACAACACGTCTGGCGGAAGGCTTGTTGGAAGCGGCAGAAGAAGCGGGGATTCCTCTGGTTGTGAACCACGTTGGCGGCATGTTCGGTATTTTCTTTACCGATGCCGGGTCAGTGACGTGTTATCAGGACGTAATGGCCTGTGACGTGGAACGCTTTAAGCGTTTCTTCCATATGATGTTGGACGAAGGTGTTTACCTGGCACCGTCAGCGTTTGAAGCGGGCTTTATGTCCGTGGCGCACAGCATGGAAGATATCAATAACACCATCGATGCCGCACGTCGGGTGTTTGCTAAGTTGTGATGATTTTGCCTCGCCCACCGGGCGAGGCATTTTATTAACGGCTCTGCTTTCTCAGCAAATAAATAAAATACGGCGCGCCGATAAACGTCGACAATAATCCCGCCGGGATCTGGAACGGAAACAACACCATCCGCCCGCACCAGTCCGCAAACACCAGCAGCAAACCACCCACCAGCGCCGAAATCACAATGTGCGGCATCGTCCGTCGAAAGCCCATCATCCGTGCAATATGTGGTGCCATCAGACCAACAAAACTCAATGGCCCAATGGTCATTGTCGCGGTCGCCGTCAGACAGGCCGCCAGCATCAGCAACGCAACTCGCGTCGGCGTCAGCGCCATCCCCACGGCTCGTGCGGTATCACCACCCAGCGGTAAAATGGTCAGCCAGCGACGGCACAGCGGCGTAATTGCCAGCAAAATCACCATCACAATTCCGGTGCGCCAGACCTGCGCATCGGTGGCATTGTAGGTCGAACCGGAAATCCAGGTCAGCACTTGCGCCATACGTGGATCGCCGCTCGCCTGCAACATCATCAGCAGCATAGTGAACGCGGTGCTTAATGCCATCCCCGCCAGCAGCATCCGATGTGGTGAAAATCCACCGCGCCCGGCGGCGATCATAATGATAAACAGCATCACCGCCGCACCGAGACTTCCCGCGGGCAGCAACCAGCCAAAGGCGTTGCCCGGCACCAGAAACAGCATCAGCACTACGCCAAACGCCGCACCAGAGCTGATCCCCAGCACTTCAGGGCTTGCCATCGGGTTTCCGGTCAGCCGCTGAATAATACAGCCAGCCACTGCCAGCATCACGCCTGCAAACAGTGCCGCCATAATTCGCGGCCAGCGCCAGGGCATTAAATCCTCAAGCAGTACCCCACTCGCCCACGTCCAGCCTTGCGAATCACGACCAAACGACAGCGCCACCACTACGGCAATCAGCAGCAGCACACCACCAGCGAGGGCAAACGCCAGCACATGTTGGCGTTCAATCGCGACCCGATCGTTAACCTTCATATCCGGCGCGCTAATGCTGCGTAAACGTGGCAGCAGCCATAGCAGCAGCGGCGCACCAATCAGTGCAGTGACCGATCCGGTGGAAACTTCCATCCATACGCGGGTTAGCCAGAGAATTATCTGATCGGAAAGCCAGAGAATGAGTGCCCCAATCAGTGACGCCAGCATCAGCCGCGGCAGCAGACGACGCGCGCCCAGCATTTTCGCCAGCAGCGGCGCGAACAAACCGATAAAGCCGATAATCCCGACCGCGTTCACCAGCAAGGCGCTGATAACAATCGCCAGAGACAGCGCAGCCAGACGCGCCAGCGACAGTGCCAGCCCCAGATTGCGCGCCACGCCATCATCAAGCCCCATCAGGGTTAACGGGCGCAGTAGTAGCAATGTCAGCATCACGCCGCCCAGTAACTGCGGCCATAAACGTTCAACGCCGCCCCAGTCGGTTTGCGTCAGCGTACCGGTGCTCCACAGGAACATGCTTTGCAACTGGTCATGATGAAAAATGACCAGTAACTGGTTGATTGCCCCGCAATAAAGGCTCACGACCAGACCCGCGAGGATCAACGTCACTGGCGAAAGGCGTTTACCCCACGCGACGCCAAAGACGATTAAGCCAACCACACAAGCCCCCGCCAGCGCGGCGAACTGACTTGCCGCCACACCAGGAATCGCCCACAGCGTGGTGACGGTAATCCCCAGTTGCGCGCCCGTTGCGACGCCAAGCGTGGTCGGTTCCGCCAGCGGGTTACGTAGCACTTGCTGAAACAGCACGCCAACCAGCCCCAGACCCGCGCCAACCAGCAGCGAAATAGCCAGACGCGGCAGCAAGCTGTAGTGAAAAATCATCTGCTCAATGACGTCAATATCCGGCGACCAGATTGCCTGAGTCCACTGGCTACGCGGCAGCCCATGCGAGAAGTTCATCCAGGTGAGCACCACAGCGGCAATCACCAGCAACGCCAACAATAACGCCGGAAAAAGCGCAATTCGTTTACTCACGCCTGGCCTCCAATGGCGTTATCCAGAATGCGCACAAAGTGCATTGCCGAAAGCGTCGCGCCATAGAACCAAACTGCGGGTACGCGTTGAAAACGCCCTGCACGGACAAACGGCATGGCCTGCCACAGCGGCGTCGCCATTAACGCGTCCATGTCCTTACTGTTATCGTGATCAAAACACAGCACATCAACATCTTTATACGCCGCCAGACGATCAATACTGACCGCGGTGCTGCCCCAGAAGTTGGTTTCCCCTTGCCATGCATTCACAATACCGTACTCATCGAGAATTTCCTGGAACAAGCTGTTTGGACCGAAGACCAGCATATGGCGCGGATCGAGAAGCGACGTCAGCAATAACGGGCGCGCTCCACGCTTTACAAAGCGGGGTTTCATACTGCGGATAAATTTTTCATATTGCGCTAAATGCTTTTCTGCCGCACTTTGCAGGTTGAGCAAATCCGCCATTTCCGTCAGTGACTTACGCGCCATCATCAGTGGCTGCTTGCCGTCGCTGAAGTTAAATCCGCGCCCCGGTGCAATGCGTGCCAGCATTTCTGGCGAAGGGCCATATCCTGCCGACCAGACCATAAACGACGGTTTCATTTCGGTCAGTAGTTCGAGGTTAGGTTCTGTACGCAAACCAACGTCAATCACCGATTCCGGTAATGGCGGTTCGCTGACCCACAGTCGATAGTTAATGGTGTCCGCCACACCGTAAGGCATGATGCCGAGCGCCAGTAGCAGTTCCACCGGCAACCACTCCAGCGCCACAATACGATGCGGATCAATCGCCGCCGCGCGAGCGGTATTCATCTGCCATAACAACGGAGAAAGCGCCATCGCCGTTAACAGTCGACGACGCGAAAGAAGAGGTAAGCCGCTCATCAATAAACAAAACTCACAGGTGCGGCACCCGCCGGATGCGGCAAAATACCCATCGGGATGCCATAAATCATTTCGAGGGTTTCGCCGCGCATAATTTCCGCAGGCGTTCCCTGAGCAATCATTTCACCGCCGCGCAGGGCGACCAGATAATCACAGTAACGCGCCGCCATATTGATATCGTGCAGCACAGCAATCACCGTCAGGCCGCGTTCCTGGCTTAAACGATGCACCAGCGCCAACACGTCAACCTGATGAGCGATATCCAACGCCGAGGTCGGTTCATCCAGCAGCAGGCATCGGCTATCCTGCGCCACCAGCATGGCGATCCACGCTCGCTGACGTTCACCGCCAGAAAGGCTATCCACCAGCCGATGCGCCAGTGGTTTTAAGCCGACAAGAGCGATGGCTTCTTCGACCTTTTCGCGATCTGCCACGCCAAATCGCCCCAACGCGCCGTGCCACGGATAGCGACCAATCGCCACCAGTTCGCGCACGGTCATCCCTTCAGCCGGAGGAATCTGCTGCGGCAAATAAGCGACTTTGCGGGCAAAGGCTTTACTGCTCCAGCTTTCCAACGGCTGGGCATCAAGAAGAATCTCGCCTTCCGACGGCGGCTGATGACGTCCCAGCATTTTGAGCAGTGTGGATTTACCAGAACCGTTGTGACCAATCAGGCCGGTCACTTTCCCGGCAGGAAAGGTTAACGACAGCGGATGCAAAAGCGTGCGCCCCGGCACACGAAAGGAAATATTACGCAGTGCAAAAGTGGTATCGGAATGATTCGTGTATTCCTGCATAACAGCCAACTTGTGAAGCGGGCACGGAAATCCGTGCCCAAAGCGAAAATTAGAAACGGAAGGTTGCGGTTGCAACGACCTGACGTTCTGCGCCCCAGAAGCAGCCATAGGTGTTAAAGCAACTGGCGACGTATTCACGATCGAACAGGTTGTTAACATGCAGCGCCACGTTGGAGCCAGCCATACCAACTCGCGCCAGATCATAACGCACTAACGCATCAACTACCGTATAACTTCCCACTTTAAAGGAGTTAGCCGGATCACCGTAGCTGGAGCCAGTATAACGACCGCCAGTACCCAGCGTCAGGCCAGAAAGTGGGCCGTCAAAGAAGGTATAGTCAGCCCACAGAGAAGCCATGTGTTTTGGCACCTGCGCAGGCGTATTACCTTTGTAGGTAGTATCGGTGGTGTATTCCGCATCGGTGTAGGTATAAGAACCGACCACGTTAACACTTGCCGACAGCGCCGCTTTTGCTTCGATTTCTACGCCACGCGCGCGGATCTCACCACCTTCAACCGAGAAGAATGAACCCTCAGGATCTGCCATCAGGTTGTTAGTTTTGGTGAGATTATACAGTGCACCCGTCACCACGATTGGGCGATCTTCCGGTACGTATTTCACGCCGACTTCGTACTGCTTACCTTTAGACGGTGCGAAAATATTACCATCCTTCCCGACCTGAGAAGAAGGTTCAAACGATTCGCTATAGCTGAAGTACGGTGTTACGCCGTTATCAAACAGATAGTTAACACCACCACGCCAGGTGAACTGTTTGTCATCACGTTTGTCAGTTGTTCCCGCTACGCGGTTAAGCGATTCTTGATCTGCCCAGTCATAACGACCGCCCAGAGTGACCAGTACTTTATCCCACTGCGCCTGATCCTGAACGTAAATGCCTGTTTGCTTCTGCTTATTCAGGATGCGGTACGGGCCGGAGTTATCCGGGTCTTTGGCATTGAAATCGAAATCGGTATTCACCGGATTATACAGATTCAACAGCGGCACAGAGTCGTCGTAACCAAACCAGGCGTTGATGTCATTACGCATACGCATAAAGTCGACGCCAGTCAGCAGAGTATGGTCGATATCGCCAGTGGCGAATTTGCTTTGTAACTGGGTATCAACAGAGAAGTTTTGCAGTTTCTCATCATCAACAACGTATTTCCGCGCCAGGTAGTGACCTTTATCCGCAGGTGCTATAGCTGCACACTGCTGGCTGTAAGCATTCGCCGGATCGGAGCAGACACCGTAGCCATAAACGCTGTTTTGCGAGGTTTTGTTTTCAGCAAAACGCAGGTTCTGACGCACCGTAAAGGTGTCGTTAAATTCGTGGTCGAAGCTGTAGCCCACCATCTTCTCGTTACGAGAATAGGTATTGTTCTTCGCACCTTCGTTAAAGTCGGTCGGCAGACGCTTACCGTTCGGCAGCGGCTCAACGGTTCCCTCTTTCGGCAACCAGCCGTAATAGCCCGTTTCCGGCTCGTTCTGGAAGTAAGAAAGGAAGGTGAAATTGGTTTTATCGTCCGGACGCCAGGTGAACGCAGGAGCAATAGCATAACGCTGCTCTTCTGCGCCCTTCTGCTGGGCATTAGCAGAACGCGCAAGACCGGTCAGACGATAAGAATAAACGCCGTCATCATCCAGCGCATCGCTGAAATCAAAACCAGTCTGGAACAGGCTGTCAGTACCGGCTTTAAACTGAACTTCTTTCAGCGGTTCGGTAGTCGGGCGCTTGCTGACCATATTCAACAAGCCACCTGGGCTGCTTTTCCCGTAAAGCACGGAAACAGGACCACGCATGATTTCAGCGCGCTCAAGCATATACGGATCGATAACCGCATCGTTATAGAAGTTACCCTGCATCTTCAGGCCGTTCAGATAGTTATTCTGACTTTGGCCTTCTGCAGCAAAACCACGGATGATCAGGTGGTCATAAGTGTTGGACGCACCACGCGTACCGACCGAAACTCCCGGCGTATAGCTAAGCGCTTCTTTTACGGACTTCGGCTGGTGTAGCGCCATCTCTTCGGCTGTGACCACAGAAATAGACTGCGGTACTTTTTGAATCGGCGTATCCGTTTTAGTACCGGTGGCTGACTGTCGCGCCGCAATAGTGGCTGCCGGCCCCCATGCGCTTTCTTGCGGCGCAGGTGCAGCGGTAACGGTGATAGTCTCTTCTTTCGGTTCAACCGCTGCCTGTGCATAAACAGACATGCCGCTAACCGCTGTGGCTACTACGACTGCGATTTTACGCAGCGAGTGTTTTGGCTGAGCAGTTTTGTAACGCGCCATTGGTATATCTCTGATGTAAAGTGAAAGTGAATGATAACGTAAACGAGAATGATTATTATAAAGATGAAATAATATTCGAAACGGCGAGACGATGGCAAGCAGTACCCATCAGAGAAGCAACCAAAGGGTCAATAAACAATCAGATGAAAAGAAAGGGTTAATGCTTTTGGAAGGATGTTATTTTACCGGATGGCGGCACGCCATCCGGTAGGCCACAGTTAAATGTTAATTACTACCAAACATTTCCTTAATCCAGCCCGCCACGCCGTCGCTGTCTTTCTGCTGCTGTTGAGCAGGTTGCTGTTGCGGCTGTGAAGACTGATCAAATGGATTGCCTGACGGCTGCTGCATCTCACTCTGTTGACACAGCGATTGCGGATCGCTGGTCCAGACCGGCAAGATACGCATTCCACCGCTGCAAACAAAGTTGCCGTCGTAGTCGACGCCCATATCCACGATATCTTCCGGCGGTACAAGATTCAGCGGCGTTGGCGTCTGGTTAGCCAGATAACGCTGGTAAATCGACATCGCCCCGCTGGCACCGTACAGCTTAGTCGGCTGGTTGTTATCGCGGCCTACCCAGGTGATGGTCACCGTGCTGCCGTCAATGCCCGCAAACCAGGTATCAACGTTGTTGTTGGTAGTCCCGGTTTTGCCCGCCAGGTGCAGATTCGGGTATTTCGCTCCCAATTGGCGACCAGTACCGCGTTGCACCACTTGCTGCATGGTCCATAGCGTCAGATACGCCGCTTGTGCCGGAACTGCGCGTTCCGCCTGCGGGAAGCTCTGATAGAGCACTTTACCGTCTTCGGCAATGACTGAACGCAATGCAGAAAGCGGCGCACGGTTACCGCCGCTGGCGATAGTCTGGAATGCCTGCGCCACTTCGATTGGCGTTAAGTTCAGCGCCCCAAGCAACATTGCCGGAACCGGATTCAACTGATCTTTCGGCACGCCCAGTTTAATCCAGGTGTCCGTTACCGCAGGTAACCCTAACGCCATCCCCAGATTCACCGTTGGCACGTTCATCGAACGGGTCAGCGCATCTACCAACATTACTCTGCCGCTCTCGCTATAACGGCGGTCATCGTTCTGTGGTGACCAGACCTGACCGTTAGGCTGACGCAGCGCGATTGGCGCATCGGCAATCCACGTATTCAGGCGATAGATTTTCGGCTGGCTTAAGGCCGTCAGATAGGTCGCTGGTTTTGCCAGTGATCCAATCGAACGACGCGCCTGCATCGCACGGTTGTAACCCGCAAACTGCGGTTCGGAGCCACCGACCATCGCGCGAACTTCACCGCTAAAGCGGTCAACAACCACAATCGCCGTTTCCAGATCGCTCAACTTACGCTGTTTCTTCAGTGCCGGAATGCCTTCCACGGCGGCTTTTTCTGCCGCGTCTTGAGCCACCGAGTCAAAAGTAGTGAAGATCTTCACGCCAGAGAGATCTTTCACTTTATCGCCCAGTTTCGCCTGCAACTCCTGGCGCACCAGTTGCATAAAGGCAGGCTGCGGAGAGATCACCCCACCGCGCGGCTGTACGCCCAGCGGACGTGCGCTCAACATGTCGTAGAGTTCTTGATCAATAATCTGCTGCTGTTGCAACAGACGCAGTACCAGGTTACGTCGCTCAAGCGCCAGTTTCGGGTTGCGCCACGGGTTATAGATAGACGCACCTTTCACCATACCGACTAACAGCGCCTGCTGATCAAGGCTCAACTCTTCTACCGGACGACCAAAGTAGTACAGGCTTGCCAGCGGGAAACCACGGATTTCGTTGTCACCGCTCTGACCGAGATATACCTCGTTCATATACAGCTCAAGAATGCGGTCTTTGCTGTAACGCGCATCCATGATTAACGCCATATAGGCTTCGTTCGCTTTACGCCAGTAAGAACGTTCGCTAGAGAGGAACAGGTTCTTCACTAACTGTTGAGTCAGCGTACTCGCCCCCTGCACCGTGCGCCCGGCGGTCAGGTTCGCCAGCACCGCACGTCCAATGGAGTAGAGACTGATACCATCATGCTCGTAGAAATGACGGTCTTCTGTCGCCAGCAAAGTATCTACCAGCAAATCCGGGAAGCCACTACGCGGCACAAACAGACGCTGTTCGCCGTTTGGTGAGGAGATCATGGTGATCAGACGCGGATCAAGACGGAAGAAACCGAACTGACGGTTGTTCTCCATATTGACAATAGTCGCCAGATGATCGCCCTCAAAAGTCAGACGCGCACGCACCTGCCCTTCTTTACTATCCGGGAAATCAAACGGACGGCGGATCATCTCAATGCTGTTGGCCTGCACGGTAAATTCGCCAGGACGGGTCATCTTCGACACCTGACGATATTGCGTGGCCTCCAGCAATTTCACCATCTCGTTCTTGCTGATGGTCATGTCTGGCTCAAGGTTTACCATCCGACCATAAACTGCCGCTGGCAATTGCCACACCTTGCCATCAATACGGCTGCGAATTTTTTGATCGAGATAAACACCGTAAACGGCGATTAACACCGCAAATACGATCCCCAGTTTCAGTAGCAGCCATAGCCAGCCGCGTTTACCACGAGGCTTACGCCCTTTGCCCTTACCTTTGCGTGGCATCGGTTCTTCATCCTCATAGTCATCATAATCGTCGTCATCTTCGTAGCGACGACGGCTTACCTTTTGTTTGACAGGACGCGTCGGTTTCCCTTTGCGTCCAATTGGCTCGCGGTCATTCCCGGCCATACATTTTCTCCGCAATATTCAGGCGCAAAAGCCCGATTTTCTATTCTTCTGTGACAAGACAGAAGAAGATATCTCTCAAAGTACTTTTCGCCCTCCCCCTATGGGAGAGAACCGGGGCGAAGGGACTGCCCGTGCCCGTTTACCAACCTCACGAATACTTTTTCGTCCGTCGCGTCGGTGCGGTATTCGCCGGGTCGTCCGGCCAGACGTGTTTGGGATAACGCCCTTTCATCTCTTTTTGCACCTCGCGATACGCTCCCTGCCAGAAGGCACTTAAATCACGCGTGATTTGCAGCGGCCTCTGGGCGGGTGAAAGCAATTCCAGCACCAGCGGCACGCGCCCCTGAGCGATAGTCGGATTAGTGGCTTCGCCAAACATCTCTTGCATTCTCACCGCCAGCGCGGGTGGGTTATCTTCATGATAACGAATGGCGATCCGGCTTCCCGTCGGCACAGTGTAATGCGCAGGCAATTCACTATCCAGACGTTGCTGCATTCCCCAATCAAGTAATCCGCGCAGCGCCTGATAAACATCAAGAGATTTCAGGCCACGCAGCGAATGTACGCCGGCCATATGTGGCAGCAGCCACGTTTCCAGCGACGCCAGCAAGCTCGCCTCATCCATTGCTGGCCAATCATATTCCGGTAACCACTTTGCAGCACACAGCAAACGCAAGCGTAGCTGCTCCGCTTCCGGCGTCCAGTTAAGAACGTTTAGACCTTTATCGCGAATACCGTTGAGCATTGCATGATGTAATTCATCTTCCGACGGTTTCGCCAGCGGCTGTACTTTTACTGTGAGCTGACCAATCTGCAACCGACGCCAGGCCTTCAGCGTGCCTTGTGCATCGTCCCATTCAACGGTGTCAGATTGCTGTAATAGCTGTGAGCAGCGTTGCACTAACTCATCAATATCGACCGGTAGCGCCAGTAGAATTCGCGCATCCGGCGAGGCGCTGCCCTGCAATAATAAAGGAGCGATCAACCACTCGTGGCGGCTTAAGGCATCATCCGCGTCCAGCATTGCTCCCATACCGTTCGCCAGTTGATAACGACCATCCTGGCCACGGCGACGAGCAATACGATCGGCAAAGGCCTGGGCAAGTAGCGGCGCAATAAACGCACTGTCGGCCTCGCCACCACGGACGTTTAAGCGCTTTAACAGTTGCTGACTACGCTGTTGCCAGGCCGGTTGATTGCGGGAAAACGCCACTTCCAGGTCGCTATTCCCCATGCGGGGCGGCTCTTCGAGAATGGCGGCAATTTTTGCGGCGGTAGCGGCTTCATCATCACTCTTCGCGCTCACCAGCATAGCGGCTAACCGCGGATCATTACCCAGCGTCGCCATTTTTTGCCCTTTCGCGCTAAGTCGTTCGCCATCCAGCGCGCCAAGCATCTGTAACAGGCGTTTCGCAGCCTGTAGATTCACCGTTGGTGGTTGATCCAACCAGTTCATCTGCGCCGGATCGCTGCATCCCCATTGCAGTAATTCCATCAGCAAACCGGAGAGATCGCTTTGTAAGATTTCCGGTTCACTTTGTGCAGCGGCGCGTTCCGCCTGTTCTTTGGCGATCAAATGCAGGCAAATGCCCGGTTCCAGTCGCCCGGCGCGCCCGGCACGCTGCGTCATCGACGCCTGACTAACTCGCTGGGTAATCAACCGTGTAAGACCCGTTCGCGGATCAAAGCGCGCCATCCTTTCCTGGGCGCAATCCACCACCAGGCGAATACCTTCGATAGTTAAACTGGTTTCAGCAATATTGGTTGCCAGCACCACTTTGCGCATCCCTTGTGGTGCCGGGAGGATCGCTTTTCGCTGATCGTTCAACGACAATGCGCCATACAGTGGACAAAGCAACACATCACTGCCTACACGCGAAGCCAGTTGTTCCTGCACACGCTGAATTTCCCCGACGCCAGGTAAAAACAGCAGCAGAGATCCTGCTTCCTGGCGTAGCAATTCGGCGGTGGTGACAGCAACGGCTTCGTCAAAACGTTGATGTGTAGGCAGCGACAAATAGCGGCGCTCCACCGGATACGAACGCCCTGCGGAAACAACAACGGGGGCTTCCGGCAACATTTGCTGTAAGCGCTCGTTATCCAGCGTGGCTGACATAATCAGCAGCTTCAGGTCATCGCGCAGCCCTTGTTGCACATCGAGTAACAACGCCAGCGCCAGATCCGCCTGCAGACTGCGTTCATGAAACTCATCAAGGATCACCAGACCGACGCCGCTTAGTTCCGGGTCGCGTTGGATCATGCGCGTCAACACCCCTTCAGTAACGACTTCCAAACGGGTATTCGGCCCGACGCAATTTTGCGCACGCATCCGGTAGCCAACGGTATCGCCGGGCTTTTCGTTAAGCAGCTCCGCCAGCCGTTGCGCGACGTTACGCGCCGCCAGACGCCGCGGCTCCAGCAGGATGATTTTCCCGCGAATACCAGGATGCGCCAGCAGTTGCAGCGGCAGCCAGGTCGATTTCCCGGCTCCGGTCGGCGCGCTTAATAACACCTGCGGTGCACAATCGAGGGCGGCAAGTAATTCAGGTAAGACGGCAGCAACGGGCAACGACGACACAAAACGCTCCTGAGGGTTAACATTCTTCGCGGCGCATTGTAGCATCGCGGTAATTCATAACCGAGTGCCTGACATGTCTGAACCGCAACGGCTGTTCTTTGCCATCGACTTACCTGCAGAAATCCGCGAACAGATTATCCACTGGCGCGCCGCACAGTTTCCACCAGAAGCGGGGCGTCCGGTTGCCGCTGAGAACTTGCATCTGACGCTGGCGTTTTTAGGCGAAGTGAGTGCAGAGAAAGAGAAGGCGCTCTCACTTTTGGCCGGACGGATTCGTCAACCCGGTTTCACACTAACGCTTGATGACGCCGGTCAGTGGCTACGTTCTCGCGTGGTGTGGCTTGGTATGCGCCAGCCGCCGCGCGGATTAATCCAACTGGCGAATATGCTTCGTTCACAAGCAGCGCGCAGTGGTTGTTTTCAAAGCAATCGACCGTTTCATCCGCATATCACCTTATTGCGCGATGCCAGCGAGGCGGTGACAATCCCGCCGCCTGGCTTTAACTGGTCGTATGCGGTGACGGAGTTCACCCTTTACGCTTCCTCGTTTGCCCGAGGACGCACACGCTACACGCCGCTAAAACGCTGGACACTGACGCAATAACAAGGGTTTTATCGCAATGGAATTTTCACCCCCTCTACAACGCGCCACGCTGGTTCAACGTTATAAACGTTTTTTAGCCGATGTGATCACACCAGATGGCCAGGAATTAACGCTACACTGCCCGAATACTGGCGCGATGACCGGTTGTGCAACACCTGGAGATACCGTCTGGTATTCAACTTCCGACAACACAAAACGGAAATATCCGCACACCTGGGAACTGACCCAAAGCCAAAACGGTGCATTTATTTGCGTCAATACACTTTGGGCAAACAGATTGACGAAAGAGGCTATCCTTAATGGGAATATTTCGGAGCTGTCAGGCTATAGCTCGCTGAAAAGCGAAGTAAAATACGGTGCCGAACGCAGCCGTGTTGACTTCATGTTACAGGCGAGGTTTCGACCTGACTGCTATATTGAAGTGAAATCGGTTACGTTAGCGGAAAACGAACAGGGATACTTTCCCGATGCAGTGACTGAACGAGGTCAGAAACATCTTCGGGAGTTGATGAGCGTAGCGGCTGAAGGCCAGCGTGCAGTGATTTTTTTCGCCGTGCTACATTCAGCCATTACACGGTTTTCACCCGCGCGCCACATCGATGAGAAATACGCGCAACTATTGTCAGAGGCTCAACAGAGGGGGGTAGAAATTCTGGCTTATAAGGCGGAACTTTCTGCTGAAGGTATGGCTCTTAAAAAATCACTGCCCGTTACTCTGTAGTTGAATAAGTAACTGGTTAATTTACATTCTGGTCGCGTGCGCAAATACGCTTTTCCTCACACAGTTGTCAAGTGTTACGTTTAGATAATTGCTATCCGGAAAAGCATCTGCTATTTATAGCGGCCTCATTTTTCCCCCGAACATGGGGATCGATAGTGCGTGTTAAGGAGAAGCAACATGCAAGAAGGGCAAAACCGTAAAACATCGTCCCTGAGTATTCTCGCCATCGCTGGGGTGGAGCCATATCAGGAGAAGCCGGGCGAAGAGTATATGAACGAAGCCCAGCTGGCGCACTTCCGTCGTATTCTGGAAGCATGGCGTAATCAACTCAGGGATGAAGTCGATCGCACCGTTACACATATGCAGGATGAAGCCGCCAACTTCCCGGATCCGGTAGACCGTGCCGCCCAGGAAGAAGAGTTCAGCCTCGAACTGCGTAACCGCGATCGCGAGCGTAAGCTGATCAAAAAGATCGAGAAGACGCTGAAAAAAGTGGAAGACGAAGATTTCGGCTACTGCGAATCCTGCGGTGTTGAAATTGGTATTCGTCGTCTGGAAGCGCGCCCAACAGCCGATCTGTGCATCGACTGCAAAACGCTGGCTGAAATTCGCGAAAAACAGATGGCTGGCTAATTAAAGCTGTTCCATCACGTTTACCACAGGCGGGAAATGCTCCCGCCTTATTTTTTGTTCAAAGAGATGACAGACACACACTATATTGGGCGCTTTGCCCCCTCACCTTCCGGCGAGCTTCATTTTGGTTCTCTGATCGCTGCGCTTGGCAGCTATCTGCAAGCACACGCCCGGCAAGGTCGCTGGCTGGTACGCATTGAAGATATCGACCCACCCCGTGAAGTTCCCGGTGCCGCAGAGACTATCCTGCGCCAACTGGAACATTACGGCCTGCACTGGGACGGCGATGTTCTCTGGCAATCCCAACGTCACGACGCCTATCGTGAAGCCCTCGCCTGGTTACGTGAGCAAGGACTAAGTTATTACTGCACCTGTACGCGCGCACGTATTCACAGTATTGGCGGTATCTACGACGGTCATTGCCGTGAATTGCATCATGGCCCGGACAACGCGGCTGTACGTATTCGGCAGGTGCATCCGGTTATGCAGTTCACTGACCAACTGCGCGGCATTATCCACGCCGACGAAAAACTGGCGCAGGAAGATTTTATTATTCATCGCCGTGATGGTTTGTTTGCCTATAACCTGGCTGTGGTGGTTGATGATCACTTCCAGGGCGTGACTGAAATTGTCCGTGGCGCAGATTTGATTGAACCCACAGTGCGGCAAATCTCGCTGTACCAGCTTTTTGACTGGCAAGCGCCAGATTACATTCATTTGCCGCTGGCGCTTAACGCACAAGGCGCTAAACTTTCCAAGCAGAATCATGCGCCTGCGTTACCAAAAGGCGACCCGCGCCCGGTACTAATCGCGGCACTTCAATTTCTTGGTCAGCAGGCAGAAACACATTGGCAGGATTTCAGCGTCGAGCAAATCCTTCAGTCAGCCGTCAAAAACTGGACGCTGACCGCCGTACCTGAGTCGGCAATTGTAAATTCAACATTCTCAAATGCGTCATGCTGAGCTATGATTAGCCGCTATTTTTTTGTCCTGAATGATGTTTGACACTACCGAGGTGTATTATTTTTACCCGAGTCGCTAATTTTTGCCGCAAGGTGCTAAGCCGCGAGGAGAGCGAGGCTGAACAGGCAGTCGCCCGTCCACAGGTGACGGTGATCCCGCGTGAACAGCATGCTATTTCCCGCAAAGATATCAGTGAAAATGCCCTGAAGGTAATGTACAGGCTCAATAAAGCGGGATACGAAGCCTGGCTGGTTGGCGGCGGCGTGCGCGACCTGTTACTTGGCAAAAAGCCGAAAGATTTCGACGTGACCACTAACGCCACGCCTGAGCAGGTGCGCAAACTATTCCGTAACTGCCGTCTGGTGGGTCGCCGTTTCCGTCTTGCTCACGTGATGTTTGGTCCGGAAATTATCGAAGTCGCAACCTTCCGTGGGCACCACGAAGGCAACGTCAGCGACCGCACGACCTCCCAGCGTGGGCAAAACGGCATGTTGCTGCGCGACAACATATTCGGCTCCATCGAAGAAGACGCCCAGCGCCGCGATTTCACCATCAACAGCCTGTATTACAGCGTCGCGGATTTTTCCGTCCGTGATTACGTTGGCGGCATGAAAGATCTGAAAGACGGCGTGATTCGCCTGATTGGTAACCCGGAAACGCGCTACCGTGAAGATCCGGTACGTATGCTGCGCGCGGTACGTTTTGCCGCCAAGTTGGGTATGCGTATCAGCCCGGAAACCGCAGAACCGATCCCACGCCTGGCTACCCTGCTGAACGATATCCCACCGGCACGCCTGTTTGAAGAATCACTCAAACTTCTACAAGCAGGCTACGGTTACGAAACCTATAAATTGCTGTGTGAATATCATCTGTTCCAGCCGCTGTTCCCGACCATTACCCGTTACTTCACGGAAAATGGCGACAGCCCAATGGAGCGGATGATTGAGCAGGTACTGAAAAATACTGATACGCGTATCCATAATGATATGCGCGTTAACCCGGCGTTCCTGTTTGCCGCCATGTTCTGGTATCCACTGCTGGAGACGGCACAAAAAATCGCGCAAGAGAGCGGCCTTACCTATCACGATGCTTTCGCGCTGGCGATGAACGATGTGCTGGACGAAGCCTGCCGTTCACTGGCGATCCCGAAACGTCTGACTACGCTAACTCGCGATATCTGGCAGTTGCAGTTGCGCATGTCCCGTCGTCAGGGCAAACGTGCATGGAAACTGCTGGAGCATCCGAAGTTCCGCGCCGCTTACGACCTGCTGGCACTGCGTGCAGAAGTGGAACGCAACGCTGAGCTGCAACGTCTGGCGAAATGGTGGGGTGAATTCCAGGTTTCTGCGCCACCAGATCAAAAAGGGATGCTCACCGAGCTGGATGAAGAACCAGCACAGCGCCGTCGTACTCGTCGTCCGCGCAAACGCGCGCCGCGTCGCGAGGGCACCACATGACAGTGGCATATATTGCCATAGGCAGCAATCTGGCCTCTCCGCTGGAGCAGGTCAATGCTGCCGTGAAAGCACTCGGTGAAATTCCTGAAAGCCGCATTCTTGCCGTTTCTTCGTTTTACCGCACCCCTCCGCTGGGGCCACAAGATCAGCCGGATTACTTAAACGCCGCCGTGGCGCTGGAAACAACTCTCGCACCTGAAGAGTTACTCAATCACACACAGCGTATTGAATTGCAGCAAGGCCGCGTTCGTAAGGCCGAACGCTGGGGGCCGCGCACGTTAGATCTCGACATCATGCTGTTTGGTGATGCGGTGATTAACACTGAACGCCTCACTGTTCCGCACTATGATATGAAGAATCGTGGTTTTATGCTCTGGCCGCTGTTTGAGATTGCGCCAGGTCTCGTATTCCCGGATAACCACACGCTTGCCCGGTTACTGACTGATGCACAATTTCCGCGCCCTTCTCTTTGGTAATACGTGTTCTCCTGTATTAATTAGCCCTGCTTTCGCGTAATACAAAAAATACGCACAAAAAAATAATTAAAACATCCTCTAATTTAATATTATTTCCCCCGTTCGCTTTGACATCAAACTTTAACCAATTACACATAATTTTATCTTAAATGTAATTTAATTTATTCTAACAATGATAAATATTGACTTTTAAAACGATTTAGAGTCATTTAAATGAAATAGAAAGAATATATATATCTTTCATCCACTTACCCTGCCAGATTTGCCGCCAAACAATTCATCACAGAAATAAAAAGCCACACATAATATTCATTATAAAAATAATATTTAATATAGAAATACAAATAGCCCATTAATATAAAAACAATATTTTACAAAAAAACACACTACTATTATATTGCCCATCCCGTAATTAACTTTACGTATCATTTTTTAACTCATTTAATATTTTATGGAGAATTATAATGAACAAGAAGCTTCTGGCGGTTGTTCTGGCAGCGTCCTGTTTTTCTGCTGGTAATGCAATGGCTGTGGATGGTGGTGAAATCAATATCAACGGTCTGGTTTCTGATGAAACCTGCCCGGCAACCGTTAACGGTGGCAGCAACGATGTTAACATCACCCTGAAAACCGCGAAACCAAGTGATATTACAGCGCTGAATGACAAAGCGCTGGGTGCATACCCTGCAGCAATCAGCATCTCAGTAAACTGCTCCAATGCAGCCGCAAATAAAACGGCAACAATGAGCTTTACCTCTACTTTCCACAGCTCCACCCAGGGTACTCTGGAAAATGACAACTCCATCAGCGGCCCGGCTAAAGGTGTCAACATCGCACTTCACGATGTCTCCGCCACCACCCCGGCACTGGTTAAAGTAAACGATCCTTCAAGCAAAATTTCTTCTCCTATCGATTCAACCAGCCATATCGCCACCTTCAGCTATATGGCGTCCTATGTGAAATCTTCTTCAACCGCAACCGTCACCAGCGGCCCGGTGAAAACCAACGCAACCTATACCCTGACTTATCAGTAATAGCGTTACCGTTGTAAAAATCACAAGGGGATGTGTTACATCCCCTGTTTCAGGATTTAGAGATGTTTCAGGGAGAGATAACATGTTGAATTATAACAAGACTATCGCTGCTATCGTTGTCGGTGCAACGCTTACGGCATTCAGCCCCATAACCCAGGCCGATATCGTTATCAACGGTACGCGCATCATCTATAAAGAAAGCGACAAAAAGATCACTGCTCGCCTGGAAAATAAAGGCTCTCGCCCATTGCTGGTGCAGTCCTGGCTTGATACCGGTGATGACAATGTAGACCCGGCTTTGATCAAAGTCCCGTTTAACGCGACCCCTCCGGTCTCACGCATAGATCCGAAAAAAGGCCAAACCGTTACCATCACCTATACCGGTACGCAGGCATTACCGAAAGACAGGGAAAGTGTGTACTGGTTTAACGTGCTGGAAGTTCCACCCAAAATGCAGGCAAAAGAAGCTGAAAATAAAAATGTCCTGCAACTGGCTTTCCGTACCCGTATCAAACTGTTCTATCGCCCTGATGGATTAGCCGGTGAGCATTTCAAAGCTCCAGAGCAATTAACCTGGCGCTGGAATGGCAATAAAATAAAAGTAACGAACCCAACGCCTTATTATGTTTCCTTCTCGTCTGTCGATGTGCAGTCGGGAAATAAAAAATATACCGTAGACGCCACAATGGTTGCGCCAAAAAGCGATGCCGAATTTACAGTACAGGGTCTGAATACCTCCCCTGGCGGCGCTAAATTACACTATTCAGCTATTAGTGATTACGGCAGTGAAATAAAAGGCGAAGCAAATATGTAATCTCACAAATTACATTATCGCCAGGGTAAATATCTTGAATTAATTATTGACTGAATGATTACAACGTCGAGCATAAGAAAAAACAGATGACTCATTGTAAACTGACACGGATTGCCGTTATTTTTGCCTGCATTTATGGCCACGCTGCCAATGCGGCAGAAAGTATTGAATACGATCCCAGCTTCCTGATGGGGAGTTCTGCCCAGGGGATTGACCTGTCGCGTTATTCCGACGGTAACCCTGCTATGCCCGGCAGCTATGACGTAAAAGTCTACGTCAATGAAAGTGCCGCAACGAGCATGACCGTAGAACTTATTGATACCGGCAAGAAAAGTGCCGACGCCTGTATTTCTCGTAAAATGCTCAATCAGTTGCATATTAAACAGCCGGATCTCAAAGACGGAGAGGCTGTATTACGCAAAGGCGAAGCGGAAGCTGATGATTGTCTCGATCTGGCGCGGGCGATCCCACAGTCAGAAGTCTATTTCGATACTAACGATCAGAAGTTGGATATCACGGTTCCGCAGATCTGGATCCTCAGTAATTATCAGGGATATATCGACCCGTCATTATGGGAAGACGGCATCAGTGCCGCCATGTTGTCCTACCGTATGAACGGCTGGCGCAACACGCGCCGGGGTGATGAAACTCAGTCGTTCTATACTGCACTCAACGCAGGGCTTAACCTCGGGAACTGGCATTTCAGAAGCAACGGTAACTATAGCTGGCAGCAGGATGTTGGCGGTAATTTTGATATCCAGAACAGCTATATGCAGCGCGAGCTGCCATTTATTCGTTCTCAACTTGTGGTCGGGGAGACCTACACCACCGGGGAAACCTTCGACTCTGTCGGCATTAAAGGCGCACGCCTGTACAGCGACGACCGCATGTTACCGCCTTCCATGACCAGTTTTGCCCCGGTGATCCGCGGCGTGGCAAACAGTAACGCCAAAGTCACCATCACCCAGGGCGGCTATAAAATTTACGAAGGAACCGTACCGCCTGGCGAATTCGCCATTGATGACATCATGCCTTCTGGCTACGGCAATGATCTGGTGGTCACCATTGAAGAAGCCGACGGTTCACGGCGGACATTCTCACAACCATTCTCCTCGGTTATGCAGATGCTGCGTCCGGGCGTCGGGCGTTGGGATCTCAGCGGCGGGCAAATCGTTCGCGACGATTTGCGCGAAGACTATAACTTGCTGCAAGGGTCATTCTACTACGGTATCAACAACACCTTCACCGGCTATACGGGTATCCAGTTCACCGATGCTGACTTTATGGCCGTGCTGCTGGGGCTGGGCGTAAACACCAGCATCGGCGCAGTATCGCTGGACGTCACTCAGTCGAAGGCGAATATCTACAACGATCAAACCTACACCGGGCAAAGCTATCGTATTTCGTGGAACAAAATGTTCAGTGCCACCAATACCTCACTAAACCTGGCCGCCTATCGCTATTCCACCAGTAATTACCTGGGGCTGAACGATGCCCTGACGTTACAGGATGATGCCAGACACAGCTCACCAGACGAGCAACGCACAATGGGGAATTATCAGCGTACCCGCAATCAGTTCACTATCAGTCTCAACCAGCCGCTGATGTTCGAGGAGGTCGATTACGGCTCGTTTTATCTTAATGGTAGTTGGACGGATTACTGGAGCGGAAGCCATAGCCAGAGCACGTACTCCATGGGCTACAGCAAAGGGACAAGTTGGGGAACATGGAGTGCCACAGTACAACGCACCTGGAATGAAGACGGCGATCAGGATGACAGTTTCTATCTGAGTTTCAGCATTCCGCTGGAAAATTTACTGGGCGGTAAACGTCGCGAAAGCGGCTTCCAGTATCTCGACAGCCGTATGAGCACTGACTTTAACGGCAGCCATCGTTTGAGCGCCAGCGCCAACGGCAGCAGCGGCGACGGGAAATATAACTACAGCGTGAATACCAATTACTCCACCAATAAGCAGAGTTCCAATCTGGCAGATATTGGCGGTTATCTCAGCTATGAATCGCAATGGGGTACATGGTCTGGCTCAGCATCGGCTGACACTGACCACAGCCGTCAGCTCTCTCTCAGCACCGATGGCGGCTTTGTCCTGCACGGTGGCGGGCTGACGTATACCAATCACAGCTTTAGCGATACCGATACGCTTGTCCTGGTGAAAGCCCCTGGAGCGCATGGCGCACGAATCAACTACAGCAGTAACACCATTGACCGCTGGGGTTATGGCGTCGCCACGTCCGCCTCTCCGTACCGTGAAAACAACATCACGCTCGATATTCAGGAGCTGGAAAACGACGTAGAGCTTAAGAGCACCAGTTCACAAACGGTTCCGCGCTACGGGGCCATTACCATGACCAGTTTCGAAACCGATCAGGGCCGCTCAGCGATGATCACGATGCGTCGTAGCGATGGCGAACCTCTGCCATTTCCGCCAATATCACCAATGAGCAAGGGCAATCTCTGGGCTACATCGGCCAGAACAACCAGGCCTTTGTACGCGGTATCGAAGATAACGGCGTGTTGCAGGTGAACTGGTCCGATAAGGACAACGTTCCGCAGCACTGCATCGCGCGCTATCAGGTTCCGGCATCCGCTGCTGACCAGCGCGGCAACCAGACCCTGTCACTGGATAACGTACTCTGTACGGTATCTGCAACTCACTAAAATCCGCGAGATATGGATAACCTATGACACGGAAAAATATACCTCTGGCACTCGCCGTGCTGACGCTCTCAGCCTCGGCACTGGCCGTTGATGTCGACGTTAAATTCAGGGCCGATATTATACAGCCGACCTGTGATATCAAACTGGAAGGAACCGGTACTTCTAAAACAGGTACTGATGCCTATAAGCTGGTCATTCCTGATATCAGGCTCGACCAGTTGCGCGCGAAAAGTCCCGAAACGGTAGGTGAATTTACCTTAAAAACGGAAAACTGTACGGGTAGCCCGAGCAAAATCATTTCTACCATCACGGCAGAGAAAAAAACCGGTGTCACGGGGATGAACCTGGCGATCCCTCTCACAGGTGGGGCAGGGTTAACGGGCAGTATCGGTGTCGGTTTCCGTCGGGCCAGTACGTCAACTGACACATTTTTTAAAGTTCAGAACGATGAAAAAATCACGTGGACAACTGCTGAAATCAGCGGCGGATTAAAACTGGCTGCCGTAATGCGAGAAACCCAGGCTAATCTGGGTACAATCGGTGATTTCAGCGCCAAAGTCACGTTTAACTTCACCTATGAATAACGGGGTAGCACAATGAAAAAAACAACTTTAGCCTGCTACGTCGTCAGCGCCATGGCATGCTTCAGCATTGGGATGAATACCGCCAATGCCACCACGGATTCCCTGGATCTTACCGTCGTGACAAAAGTCACCGCAGGAACCTGTAGCGCCGAAGTACAGGAAAACTCAAAGACAGTTACCGACATTGATTTTCAGGATGTTTTCATCCCGGAAGTGATCAGCGGAAACAAAGCAAAATCATTCAATCTGATACTCAGCAACTGCGCAGCCACATCCAGCGCAGAGTTCACATTGAAACCGGCCAGTGGTTCAACCTGTGATAGCGCAGGCGCGGGAGAAGCATTTGCCAACGCCTCCGTTGCAACCCCGAAAGCAGCAGCGGTCGCCGTTGAGGTCTGGGGGTCAGCAACCCCTAAAAGCGGTACACAACTGAAGTGTAAATCCGCCAACGCGTTCCCGGTCACCATGGTCGGTGGTGGCGCGACCGTGCCGCTCAGCGCACGGCTAATCCGCGATAGCGGTAAGGCTGACGCGGACGTCACTGCCGGTGAGTTTTCCAGCCAGGCAGTATTTGATATTACCTATAAGTGATTTACAGCGCAGCCTGTGTAAAAGGGACGTTATGAAAAAGCACGGTTTATCTACCACTCTTATCATTGTTGCTGCGCTATTTAGTGCCAGTACATTGGCTGATGTGAGTGTCGACTTTAACGCAAAAGTGCTGAGCACCACCTGCACGGTATCCGTTAGCAACAGCGGGACGGTCGATTTAGGTACGGTGAGCCTGGGTTACTTCGCCAGAGGCATTACAGCGGAGCAATATTTTTCAGGGGGTCAGGAATTCTTTATCCATTTGTATAACTGTTCCGGGAGTGCCCCAACAGGGACTACAAATTTGCATCTGGATTTCAAACCTAAAAGCGGCGCTTTTGCAGCAGGCTCGCGACAAATTTTTCCGAATGAGGAAGCTAATGGTGCCAAAAATGTTGGCGTGGTGATTTTCTCAACGCACGATCGCAGCAATATGTTTAACGTCTGGTCTCCAGCGGGTATTTCACGGTCAACATACACGGTGAATGCACAGGGTCTGAATAATTCGACCTGGGCTTTTTATACCCGAATGCAAAAAATTGATAATATTGCCTCTGTTACTGCCGGGAAAGTGGCAACCAGTGTACTGGTAGATACCTGGTACGATTAATTCAATGGAATGAAATATAAAGAGCGGATTCAGATGATTATTAACAGACTGAGTAAGACAGTAATTAGCCTGGTATTATTAATCAGCACAAGCGCTGTATTTTCAACATGGGCGGGAACACGTATTAGCTACGGCAAACCAGGTGGTGATGGTGATATTATACTCAGTATTTTTCCTCATGGAACAAACCCAGCCTCTGCAGGGAAGCCTTCGCCAGGGTTGATTAAGCCATTAGGCGTATCCGTGTTATCAAACTCTACAACCAATATGATTTACTGTTATTTTGGTGCCGCGTCCAGTGGCGATCAATCCGCTTCGGAGATTTACCATAACCTGATTAATTCAGGCAAACAGTATGATGGCAAGCCCTTATTTAATACAACGATACAAGGCGTCTATGTGTCGGTCGAAATCCTTAATTTCAGTAGCCCAGGCATAACATTTGGTATAGGAGCAGAACACAGCCTCCATGCTGATGGAGGCAATAGAGATGAATTCTCGGGCCATGTTGACGATCCATCACAATGTACAGGCTATCAACAACTCACTTTCCAGGTGAGAACCACCTATTACCTTGGCAGCGATTATAAGGCCGCTATATATAATGGCGGCGGTTCTGGCAGCTACGATTCATTTAGGGCAGAGATTGCCAGGAACACCAGTCTTGATACACGTGGTTTCGGTTCAACAAATGCCCCCGGTTTTAGCATCCGAAGCAGCACCCAGGGACAAGGGTATTATCTCGTAGTTGAGTTTAGCACCCATGGCCTGATGATTACGGCCCCAACCTGCTATGCCAATACCGTTGCAGGCACAAATGTTAAAGGTAACACCGTCGATTTTGGCAATGTTTTAACCACGGATATTAGTAACGGGACCAGTAATTCTAAACGTCAGTTCCAGATAGCGTTAAAAGACTGTGTGAGTATTGGAGACATACAAACGAAACTGTCCACCACAAAAACCGGGAACAGCGTCAGGCTATTGGGCAACCAACAGACAAACAATGCCGCCGGAGGAATTGGGGTAAAAATTAGCGGCCTGAACGATTCCCTGACCGGTCAAGCGGAACAGCTTTATCCTAACAATCAATATTCCGTTTATACAGAATATGAGTCTGCGACAAACCCCGACGGTTGGGTTGACGTTAATGCCATCGATGTGACGCACCCTGGGGTTGAACATACTCTGAACTTCGAAGCGCAACTGGTTCCCGATTTCGTGCAGGATCAACCTGCCCCGGTGATCACCGCAGGTGGATTTGAAGCAACAGGTACATTCTCTATTACCTATCCCTGATTTTACTTACAGCCAGGTGCGCACTGCGCCTGGCTGTAAGCGGTTTGTACCACATAACTACACTGATAAATTAAAAAATCACAACTCTATATCATTTCTATCATATTAATAAATGATGCTAGCTACGCAAAAGGGAACCAGCATTATGCTGATTAAATTTTACCATCACTAAATATCAAACACTCATGCAATGAGTGTCTGCAATGGAGTGCGTATGAAAACTACTCTACAATTTATTATTTTCACCATTCTTATCTTTATTAATTCTGTCTGTAACGCAACCGTCGATTTTATTGTTGGTGCGGGGCCTGATGGTGTACCGCCGGAAAGAAATGGCCGCGCAGATTTCCAGTATTCCGGGAGCAGTAATAACCTGGTATTTTACCACCCAACTCAACTCGGTCCGACTGGGGTACAATTACGCTGGCCCAATCAGGATACCCATGACAGTGGCAGTGTATATTGTACAGCGCATTCCAGTGCTACTGGCGGCCCTATCACTATAAGAAATAAAATGGTTGATTCAGGACTCATTTACGGGGGACATAAATTATTCAAAACATCCGTTCCAGGACTGTATTATACATTAAAAATATCAACCATATGGACAGCTTATAATACAACCGCTGACGTTCCGGATATATTTATCGGGGATGCACCAACACAAACTTTCCACTTTAGATTCCATGATGCCGATCTGCAACGAGCCTGTGAGCGACTGGATGGCCGTTTTACTCCAAAATTTTTTAGAATAGGTGGCGTTGTTCAAGACTTTACTGTTGAATTTTATTCAGATACGACATTCAACCCTACAGCCAGCCAAAAAATAACATTACTCAGCAGCAGCGATTACCTTTACAGTTTTAAGGCCGAGAATGCGGGGGGAACGGTTCAAGGGTACAGTGGGAGTATCTATTTTAACTTCAATTTAGCGAATGTGACCTTATCACTTCCGACCTGTTTTTCCTCAGTGATTACAGGAAAAACAGTCAATGGAACGACTGTTGAACTTGGCAGCTATACAACCGGTCAGATCAAAAATGGTGCAACTCCAGTACCTTTTCAAATATCCCTACAAAACTGTATTCGTGTGCAAAATATTGAAACCAAAATGTCCTCTGGAAACATTGGGGTGCAAAACAAAAAATTAATCACTAATACGTTGACTGGTTCCAATGCCGCAGAAGGCGTCGGTGTTCTGATCGAAGGGTTAAAAAACCGTGTGAGTGAAAAAATGGTTCTCGAACCTAACGTAGGAACCTCTGTGTATAAAGCTTATGAAGATGAAATCGATACTTCAGGTGGCATCTACCCAGGCAAAGGCCAGGGAACAACGCAGGTACTTGAGTTTCAGGCAACATTGCAACAAGACGGAAACGAAGCTATCAAGGGAGGCGCTTTCGAGGCCACCAGCAGATTCCAGATAACTTATCCTTGATAGACAGGCCAGATTGCTGGAAAAGCGTTCGTTGTTACACGCCGGATGTGACGCGGACACTTTATCCAGCCTATGAAATCGTGAAAAAATTCAATAAATTGTGACACACCATATGAGCCTGATAAGCGTAGCGCATCAGGCAATTTTGCGTTCGTCATCAGTCTCAAGTCATATCATCAGTTAACTGGTGATATGAGCGTACC
Organism: Escherichia sp. TW09308; assembly: GCF_000208565.1. NCBI lineage: Bacteria > Pseudomonadati > Pseudomonadota > Gammaproteobacteria > Enterobacterales > Enterobacteriaceae > Escherichia > Escherichia sp. TW09308. Next base: position 2,239,529 of record NZ_AEME01000001.1, read on the forward strand.
GAAATGATTGCCCCACCCGATATGGCTGCTAGAATGCCAATAATTGCACTTTAGCCATCAGGATACGTTATGAAACCGACGACTATTTCGCAGCTTCAAAAATACAAGCAGGAAAAAAAACGCTTCGCGACCATTACCGCTTACGACTACAGCTTCGCCAAATTGTTTGCTGACGAAGGCCTTAACGTGATGCTGGTAGGTGACTCGCTAGGTATGACCGTTCAGGGACATGATTCCACCCTTCCCGTAACAGTTGAAGATATCGCCTATCACACCGCCGCCGTGCGTCGCGGTGCGCCAAACTGCCTGCTTTTGGCCGATCTCCCCTTTATGGCTTATGCCACGCCGGAACAGGCATTTGAAAACGCGGCCAGGGTAATGCGTGCCGGAGCCAATATGGTCAAAATTGAAGGCGGTGCATGGCTGGTAGAAACGGTACAAATGCTGACAGAACGTGCCGTGCCGGTATGTGGTCACTTAGGCTTAACGCCACAGTCCGTGAATATTTTTGGTGGCTACAAAGTGCAGGGGCGTGGTGATGAGGCTGGCGACCAATTACTCAGCGATGCGTTAGCACTAGAAGCCGCAGGTGCGCAATTGCTGGTACTGGAGTGTGTACCCGTTGAGCTGGCAAAACGCATTACCGAGGCACTGGCGATCCCCGTCATTGGCATTGGTGCGGGTAACGTCACTGACGGACAGATCCTCGTGATGCACGATGCATTCGGCATTACCGGTGGTCACATTCCTAAATTCGCCAAAAATTTCCTCGCTGAAACGGGCGACATCCGTGCTGCGGTGCGGCAGTATATGGCTGAAGTGGAGTCCGGCGTCTATCCGGGCGAAGAACACAGTTTCCATTAAGGAGTGACGTTGTGTTAATTATCGAAACCCTGCCGCTGCTGCGTCAGCAAATTCGCCGCCTGCGTATGGAAGGCAAGCGCGTGGCACTGGTGCCCACTATGGGTAACCTGCATGATGGCCATATGAAACTGGTCGACGAAGCCAAAGCCCGCGCCGATGTGGTGGTGGTTAGCATTTTCGTTAACCCAATGCAGTTCGACCGCCCGGAAGATCTGGCGCGCTACCCGCGCACCTTGCAGGAAGATTGCGAGAAGTTAAACAAGCGTAAAGTGGATTTGGTCTTTGCGCCATCGGTAAAAGAGATCTACCCGAACGGAACAGAAACCCACACCTATGTTGATGTTCCCGGCCTTTCCACTATGCTGGAAGGCGCCAGCCGCCCGGGACATTTCCGTGGCGTGTCGACCATCGTCAGCAAGCTGTTCAACCTGGTCCAGCCAGACATCGCCTGCTTCGGAGAAAAGGATTTTCAGCAACTGGCGCTGATCCGCAAAATGGTCGCTGATATGGGCTTTGATATTGAGATTGTCGGCGTGCCGATTATGCGCGCGAAAGACGGCCTTGCGCTCAGCTCCCGTAACGGTTATCTGACGGCAGAACAACGCAAAATTGCACCAGGTCTGTACAAAGTTTTAAGTTCGATTGCTGACAAATTGCAGGCTGGAGAGCGGGATCTCGATGAAATTATCGCCATTGCTGGGCAAGAGTTGAATGAAAAAGGCTTCCGCGCCGATGATATTCAGATTCGCGATGCCGACACGTTGCTGGAAGTCACTGAAAAAAGCAAACGGGCAGTGATTCTGATTGCCGCCTGGCTTGGCGATGCTCGCCTGATCGACAATAAAATGGTCGAACTGGCGTAATACTTAACTGGCGCTACGGCTGATAGCGCCAATTATTAATTGCCACGTCATCTGTCATAACACAGGTAACTTAGTTAAGGTTAATTAGCTTATCAATCTCTGTAAGTGGTAAATTTGCCAACTCTGCAACATCCTCACGAAGCATTCCTGTACTCAGAAGACGCAGGGCGAATTCCTGTCTTACCTTCTGTCTTACCTTCTGGAGTCCCTCTTTATATCCCTGCTGAAATCCCTTCTGAAATCCCTTCTGAAATCCCTTCTGAAATCCCTTCTGAAATCCCTTCTCTTCAAACCACTGCGCCAACGTCTGCCTGGTTTCTCTCCGTGTCTTTATGTCCATAGGTTCCCTTAATTATCTGGTCAGTTAATAATAATCATTATCTGGCTATAACTGATAATGTCGGCAACTTAGTTAATTAGCTTATCAAGCTCAGCAAGAGATAAATTCGTCATCTCTGCAACGTCTTCCCGAGACATCCCTTTACTCAGAAAACGCTGGGCGAATTCTTGCCTTTCCTCCTGTCTTCCCTGCTGAATCCCCTTCTCAATTCCCTTCTCTTCAAACCACTGCGCCAGCGTCATCATAGACTCCCCTCCCGTTTCCCTGTCTCTCACCACACCGTAAAACAAATCCGCTTGTTCAGTATGACCGCGTTGCAGCATATAGTTTTGCATGGCAACTAACTGACTTCCGCTAGTGTACCCTTCGTCAATCAGCGTGACCAGTTGCTCCAGCAATAACATTAAGTCGCGCTGGCGAATATGTTTTTGCAGCAGTTCGAGAATCGCAATCCGCCGATGTTTCATGATTTCATCATCTGGCGTGATGGTGATATCCACCAGCGGGAAAGGATTGTTATAGACACGTCGCGCCAGCTCCGGTGAGTAAAACATATCAAACCAGCACATCGAGAGTGGGTAAGGCGTGGCCTCGCCCTGATAAAACAGAATCGGCACCACCAGCGGCAGCTTATCGTGGTCCGCTTCCAGATGTCGGTGCATGGCGGCAATAGAGTAGCGCATCATGCGAAAGGCCATTTTTTTGTCCGGCTTGCTTTGATGTTCAATCACAACATGCAGATAGCCGGGATTACCCAGCATTTGCACAGAATAGAGTACGTCAGTGCTATGCCCTTTCAGGCTTTCTTCGATAAAACTCCCCGACTCAAGATGCAGCGTGTCGAGATCACACAGCTCGCGTAATTCCGCTGGCAAATGTATCTCCAGGAAATCGCGGGCCGTTTCCGCATGCATTAAAAATTGTTTAAAAACCGCGTCATGCGGAGTGGTACTTGGTGCGTCCATCTTCCCTGTCTTCCATGTTGGCTTGCGTGAAGGCAGTATCCAGTCAATGTATACCGTCGTCAGCCGTCTCTTTATTGTTTACCGAGCAGCGTTCAGAGAAATTTCAATCGGTTACAGGAGTTGCATAGCGGGCTTCGGCGCGGCACGCAAACTCCCGCTGTAAATGGCCTCAGATGAGTAGACACTAAACAAAAATCGGGCAATACTGCGTGAGAATTTTCTCAAGGCAGGCATCGCCTGCTTCGTTAACGACAGGGTAGAAAGGTAGAAGTTATGATTCGCACGATGCTGCAGGGCAAACTCCACCGCGTGAAAGTGACTCATGCGGACCTGCACTATGAAGGTTCTTGCGCCATTGACCAGGATTTTCTTGACGCAGCAGGTATTCTCGAAAACGAAGCCATCGATATCTGGAATGTCACCAACGGCAAGCGTTTCTCCACCTACGCTATCGCGGCAGAACGCGGTTCGAGAATTATTTCTGTCAACGGTGCGGCGGCCCACTGCGCCAGCGTCGGTGATATTGTGATCATCGCCAGCTTCGTCACCATGCCGGATGAAGAAGCCCGTACCTGGCGGCCAAACGTCGCCTACTTTGAAGGCGACAACGAAATGAAACGTACCGCAAAAGCCATTCCGGTACAGGTTGCCTGAGTATTACCCCTGCGGCTGGTTACTCACCAGCCGCGACATTGTCTCCAGCGAATCCGTTCTTAAGATATAAAGCCGTTTTAACAACAATGGATTATCCCCCGGTTTAACTTTACCTTTCATGGTGGTCACCGCCAGATGAAACCCGGCTTCATTTGCCGCTTTAACCGCTTTATCATTAAATCCGCCAAACGGGTAAGAAAGATACAATACATGCGGATTAAATTGCGTCAGCGCCCGGCGTGAGCGTTCGAAATCAAACAGAATATTGTGCTCACTACGGCTGAGTAATATTGGTCGTCGATAACCATCAACCCGATGTAAAAAATGGGTATGTGACTGGAAATCAAAAACATCGCTGACATCACGTAGTTCAGAAATACTCATAAACTGTAATGACTGCGGATTCCATTTTTGTGGGTGACGTTTAATACGCGAGGTAATAATAAATGCCGTCGCCTTCATACCATATTGTTTCAGAACAGGATACGCATAGCGACTTACCGATTTTAAGCCATCATCAAAAGTCAGCACAACCGCGCGAGCTGGAAGATTTATCGAATTATGCAAATATCCTTCCAGTTGATACAAGGTTAACGTGGTATATCCCCTGTCGCGCAACCAGGTCATCTGGTTATTGAATGCACGTACCGACGTTGTGGTCGAAGTATGGCGAAAATGGGTATTCTCTTCATCGCGTAAAATATGATGGTAGGTCAATACAGGAATACCATTATCCTGCTGCGCATCTAACGCACTGATATAGGCCAGACGTTCGCCAATACGAATTTGATACCAGGTTTGATTCAGGCGATCTTTCAATTTATTAATAATGGGATAACGCAAATTATCGGCCAGCACGCCAAATGGTGCGCTGCCAGCATCAGGCGCGTTATATATCGGTGTATCTTTCCAGGTAATAAGATTTTGGTTGCTCAGTGGCTTATGCAAATCCCCCAGGCCATCTTCAACTTTTTGCCGCCCTTGTACCGGTTCCAGATGACCTTTATCAATATATCCCGTACCAAAACCAAAGTTGAATTCATAATAATCGGCTGCGGTTGGCATGACCGAAATAATCTGCCCGGCGCGAATGTTACCAACAGTTACCGTTTTGTCGCCAATTTTACCCCAGATAGCCGCATCCTGAGTGGTTTGCATATAACGCATGGGAAGCGCTGCGCCGGCACCAGATGAAACCAGCAGCAGTAGAAAAATAAACTTTTTAATCATGAGGAAACAACCAGGCGAGAAACAACGCCGTTAGTGTAGCAAAATCGGAATGCGATTTAATACTCGAACCAATTGTGCTTGAGCACAAAGGGGGGATTTTTTTGTTGCTGATGCCAGAGACTACTGACTTCAGGAGCCCCCAGTTCGACAATGCGATTGCGGAACTCTGCACTCGACATTGTTTCACGACAAGCAATCATCTGTTCAATTAACGGTAGCGTGATACCAGAAATCACTTCGCAACAGGAATGTTTGTGGCTTAATAAAGACGCAACACGATAAGGCGCTGCGCCCGCGATATCCGTGAAAAAGATCACGCCATCGCCGGAATCCGTCCCATGCAGGGCATCACATAACATTCGGCTAAGCATATTGGCACTAAGACCACGCCAAAAATTCACTGCCCGGCACTGGATAAGTGCGCCATATTTTTTTTCCAGCGCATCCAGTATCTCTTGCGCCCGATCGTCGTGACAGGTAATGACCCAACCTAACATCGCTTTCCTCCTTAGCCGAAAATCAGTCTACCCTGACCATTGTTGATAAAGGGTGATAACCGTCAAAACTCCCCTCCCCCGCATCCGGAGGAGAGGAGATCAACTTAGCTACGCAAGCCGCGTCCGCGCTGAATCAGCGACCAGCAGATCAGATAAAACGCAATAATAAAGACAACCAGCACACCAAAGGTAGTAACCAACGGCACATCATTAATGCCGAGGAAGCCGTAGCGGAAACCACTGATCATATAGACTATCGGGTTCAGGTGCGACAGCCCCTGCCAGAACGGCGGCAGTAAAGTCAGGGAGTAAAATACCCCGCCCAAATAAGTGAGTGGCGTTAACACAAAGGTCGGCACCAGGCTGATGTCATCAAACGTTTTGGCAAACACACCGTTCAGCAGTCCGGCAAGAGAGAACAACACCGCCGTGAGCACCAGCGTTAAAGCAACAAATACCCACGAATGCACCTGAAACGGCACAAAGAATAGCGAAATAGCCGTCACCAGCATGCCAACAAGCAGTCCGCGCGCCACGCCACCGCCGACATATCCGGCAATGATGACGTGTGTTGGCACCGGCGCTACCAGCAATTCTTCAATATTACGCTGGAACTTGGCACCAAAAAATGATGATGCAACGTTAGCGTAGGCATTGGTGATCACCGACATCATGATCAGCCCCGGCACGATAAACTGCATATAACTAAAGCCATGCATATCGCCAATGCGCGAACCAATCAGGTTACCAAAGATAATAAAATAAAGGGTCATGGTGATGACCGGCGGCACCAGCGTTTGTATCCAGATACGCATAAAGCGATGGATCTCTTTCGCCCAGATGCTTTTTAGCGCCACCCAGTAAAGATGCATCATGCGCGATCTCCTTGTTTTTCATTAACCAGTGAAACAAACAGCTCTTCCAGACGGTTGGCTTTGTTACGCATACTTAATACCTGCACGCCCTGCTCACTTAGCTGCGTGAATACGCTGTTAATCCCCTGCTCGCGCAACACTTCAACTTCAAGCGTAGCGGTATCCACCAGCCGATACTGGTAGCCATCGAGCTTCGGTAATGGACTTTTCGGCGCAAGGTCGAGAATAAAGGTTTCCGATTTCAGCTTCGCCAATAGCGCCTTCATCGAAGTGTTCTCCACCAGTTCTCCATGCTGAATAATGCCGATATTGCGACACAGCATTTCTGCTTCTTCCAGGTAGTGCGTGGTGAGAATGATCGTGGTGCCTTTGTCGTTTAAATCCTTCAAAAATCCCCACATTGAGCGGCGAAGTTCGATATCCACGCCTGCCGTTGGTTCATCCAGAATCAGCAGTTTAGGTTCATGCATTAACGCACGGGCGATCATTAAACGGCGTTTCATCCCACCAGATAACATACGCGCACGTTCGTTGCGTTTTCCCCACAAATCAAGCTGCTTAAGATACTTTTCGCTGCGGATATACGCTTCTTTGCGCTCTACACCGTAGTACCCCGCCTGATTCACCACAATTTGCTGCACGGTTTCAAACGGGTTGAAGTTAAATTCCTGCGGCACCAGTCCTAACTGGCGTTTGGCGTTCACGACATCTTTTTCAAGATCGTAGCCAAATACGCTGACCCGCCCGGAGGTTTTATTCACCAGCGAGCTAATAATACCGATGGTGGTCGATTTCCCGGCTCCGTTCGGCCCCAGAAGCGCATAAAAATCGCCGGCTTCGACCTGTAAATCTATTCCACGAAGCGCCTGAACGCCGCCTGGATAGGTTTTTTTAAGCTGTTGAAGTTCCAGTGCAATGGTCATAAATTTTTACTTACCTTACGTTCTTACACTTTATCTGTGGTTTAAATCGTCCCGGAGTTGCCCTATATTAGCCAAACGTAATTATTTGGTTACAGGTCGTTAACCTCCATGAAAGACATAGATACACTCATCAGCAATAATGCACTATGGTCAAAAATGCTGGTGGAAGAGGATCCCGGGTTTTTTGAGAAACTGGCACAAGCGCAAAAACCGCGCTTTCTATGGATTGGATGTTCCGACAGTCGCGTTCCTGCAGAACGTTTAACCGGTCTTGAGCCGGGCGAACTCTTTGTTCACCGTAATGTTGCCAACCTGGTCATTCACACCGATCTCAACTGCCTCTCCGTGGTGCAGTATGCAGTGGATGTTCTCGAAGTTGAACACATTATTATCTGTGGCCACTATGGTTGCGGTGGTGTGCAAGCCGCGGTTGAAAACCCGGAACTGGGGCTGATCAACAACTGGCTGCTGCACATCCGCGATATCTGGTTCAAACATAGCTCATTGCTTGGCGAAATGCCGCCAGAGCGCCGTCTGGATACCCTGTGCGAACTGAACGTAATGGAACAGGTATATAACCTGGGCCACTCTACCATTATGCAGTCAGCATGGAAACGCGGGCAGAAAGTGACCATCCACGGCTGGGCTTACGGCATTCACGACGGCTTGCTGCGCGATCTGGATGTTACAGCCACCAACCGCGAAACCCTGGAGCAACGTTATCGCCACGGGATTTCCAACCTCAAGCTAAAGCACATCAACCACAAATAAATTCGCCATGCCGGATGCAACACATCCGGCACATCCGCACTTACTCGTCCAGCAGCACCACTTTGCCGATATACGGCAGATGACGGTAACGCTGTGCGTAATCGATGCCGTAGCCAACCACAAACTCATCCGGAATAGAGAAACCGATAAATTCTACCGGTACGTTCACTTCACGGCGAGACGGTTTATCCAGCAGCGTACAAATCGCCAACGATTTCGGTTCGCGCAGGCTTAAGATTTCACGCACTTTCGACAGTGTATTACCCGAGTCGATGATATCTTCAACAATCAGCACATCCTTGCCGCGGATATCTTCATCCAGATCTTTGAGGATTTTCACATCACGGGTGGTGGACATGCCGCTACCGTAGCTGGAGGCGGTCATAAAATCGACTTCATGAGATACCTGAACTTCACGGCACAGGTCCGCCATAAACATAAATGAGCCACGCAGCAGGCCTACCAGCACCATATCGCTGCCGCTGTCTTTGTAACGCTCAGTAATCTGACGACCCAGTTCAGCGATACGCGCTTTAATCTCCGCTTCGGGGATCATTACTTCTACAGTATGTTTCATATCTCTAACCATATGATTTAAAAACAAATCACTTCGCACGGGCGGGTTTCAGCGCCGCAACAAAGCGCAAGACACGCAGTATACCAGCAAAACTATTCATTGGCGGAATCTGTTAATAAAGCTCAAATTGTGATGACGATCACACATGTTAAAACCTATAATTAATTGCTACTAAAATATTAATGAATTGAAATGGTGTTTCTTTATGGCAATTAACAATACCGGCTCGCGACGCTTACTCGTGTCGCTAACCGCCCTTTTTGCAGCACTCTGCGGGCTATATCTTCTCATTGGCGGAGGCTGGTTGGTCGCGATTGGCGGCTCCTGGTACTACCCCATCGCTGGTCTGGTGATGCTTGGCGTCGCCTGGATGTTGTGGCGCAGTAAACGCGCAGCACTTTGGCTGTACGCCGCTCTGCTGCTCGGCACCATGATTTGGGGCGTCTGGGAGGTCGGTTTCGATTTCTGGGCACTCACTCCGCGCAGCGATATCCTGGTCTTCTTCGGTATCTGGCTGATCCTGCCGTTTGTCTGGCATCGCCTGGTCATTCCTGCCAGCGGCGCAGTTGCCGCACTGGTGGTCGCACTGTTGATTAGCGGTGGTATCCTCACCTGGGCCGGATTTCACGATCCGCAGGAAATCAACGGCACCTTAAGCGCTGATGCCACACCTGCCGAAGCTATCTCCCCCGTTGCCGATCAGGACTGGCCTGCCTATGGCCGCAATCAGGAAGGTCAACGCTATTCACCACTGAAGCAGATTAACGCCGATAACGTCCACAAGCTGAAAGAAGCCTGGGTGTTCCGCACAGGCGATGTGAAACAGCCGAACGATCCGGGCGAAATCACCAATGAAGTGACGCCGATTAAAGTAGGCGACACGCTTTACCTGTGTACCGCTCACCAGCGTCTGTTTGCGCTCGATGCCGCCAGCGGCAAAGAGAAATGGCATTACGATCCTGAGCTGAAAACCAACGAGTCTTTCCAGCATGTAACCTGCCGTGGCGTCTCTTACCATGAAGCCAAAGCAGAAACTGCTTCGCCGGAAGTGATGGCGGATTGCCCGCGTCGTATCATTCTTCCTGTGAATGATGGTCGCCTGATTGCAATTAACGCTGAAAACGGCAAGCTGTGCGAAACCTTCGCCAATAAAGGCGTGCTCAACCTGCAAAGCAACATGCCGGATACCAAACCGGGTCTGTATGAACCGACGTCGCCGCCGATTATCACCGATAAAACCATCGTGATGGCCGGTTCAGTCACCGATAACTTCTCAACCCGCGAAACGTCTGGCGTAATCCGTGGTTTTGATGTCAACACCGGTGAACTGCTGTGGGCTTTTGATCCGGGCGCGAAAGATCCGAACGCCATCCCATCAGACGAACACACCTTTACCTTTAACTCGCCAAACTCGTGGGCACCTGCGGCCTATGATGCGAAGCTGGATCTGGTGTATCTGCCGATGGGCGTAACCACGCCCGATATCTGGGGCGGTAACCGCACACCGGAACAGGAACGTTATGCCAGCTCGATTCTGGCACTGAATGCCACCACCGGGAAACTGGCGTGGAGTTACCAGACCGTTCACCACGACCTGTGGGATATGGATCTTCCGGCACAACCAACGCTGGCGGATATCACCGTTAACGGTGAAAAAGTGCCGGTCATTTACGCTCCTGCAAAAACTGGCAACATTTTTGTACTCGATCGTCGTAATGGCGAACTGGTCGTTCCGGCTCCGGAAAAACCGGTTCCACAAGGCGCAGCGAAAGGCGATTACGTTACTCCTACCCAACCGTTCTCTGAACTCAGCTTCCGTCCGACGAAAGATTTGAGCGGTGCGGATATGTGGGGTGCCACCATGTTTGACCAACTGGTGTGCCGCGTGATGTTCCACCAAATGCGCTATGAAGGCATTTTCACCCCACCATCAGAACAGGGTACTCTGGTCTTCCCAGGTAACCTGGGAATGTTCGAATGGGGCGGGATTTCCGTTGATCCGAATCGTGAAGTGGCAATTGCCAACCCAATGGCGCTACCGTTTGTGTCGAAACTGATCCCGCGTGGCCCGGGTAACCCGATGGAACAGCCAAAAGATGCCAAAGGCACAGGTACGGAATCCGGCATTCAGCCGCAATATGGCGTGCCGTATGGCGTAACGCTCAACCCGTTCCTTTCGCCGTTTGGTCTGCCGTGTAAACAGCCTGCCTGGGGATACATCTCGGCGCTGGATCTGAAAACCAATGAAGTGGTATGGAAGAAACGTATTGGTACGCCGCAGGACAGTATGCCGTTCCCGATGCCCGTTCCGGTGCCGTTCAATATGGGGATGCCAATGCTCGGCGGGCCAATCTCCACTGCGGGCAACGTGTTGTTTATTGCCGCTACGGCAGATAACTACTTGCGCGCTTACAACATGAGCAACGGTGAAAAATTGTGGCAGGGCCGTTTACCAGCAGGTGGTCAGGCAACGCCGATGACCTATGAAGTGAATGGTAAGCAATATGTGGTGATCTCCGCAGGCGGTCACGGTTCATTTGGTACGAAGATGGGCGACTATATTGTGGCTTATGCGCTACCGGATGATGTGAAGTAACCATAATGCCCGGAGAGATCCGGGCATATTCCCGAAGACGCTGTTTTTACACTGTAAACCCTAACATCATCCCCGTATCTTCATGCTCCAGCAGATGGCAGTGCGCCATATAAGCATGTTCTTTCGGTGCATCGTGATTAAACTTCACCAGCACCTCACTGACATTACCTTCCACCTTCACAGTATCTTTCCAGCCCGCGCGATGCACCGCTGGTGGTTGGCCATTTTCCGACAAGATACGGAACTGGGTGCCGTGAATATGGAACGGATGCAACATCATGTCGCCAACGCCAGAGATAATCCAACGTTCGAACTTCCCTTTCGCCGCCGCAAACATCGGCTTGTTCATATCGAAGGCCTGACCGTTGATTTTATTAGCATGGTGAAAATCGAACTTCCCGCCGTGGTTCATATGATTCATATTGCCGTGGCCCATGTGGCCCATGTGGCCCATGTGGCCCATCATCTGGCTGTGGTTCATTCCGCTCATTGCCTGATCGCCATATTTCTCCATTAACATCTGCATCCCCATCATATCGAGCATCGGATCCATAGAGAGTTGCAGTTTGCGTATCGTTAATCCGTCCAGCGAAGGTAACGCTGGCAGGCTACTCAAGGTATCCGGCAAAGCACCAGAGGCACTAATGGCAATCGGCTGAATACGCATTACCGGGTGCGGCTTGTCAAACGGTGCAATCGCCATTCCCATCTGGCTGACAGGCAGTGTCACCAGATCAAACGGTTTGTTGTCGTTAACCTCCACCAGCACTTCAAAACGCTCGCCCATCAGCACCGGAAGTTCACTCACCTTCACCGGTTCAGGCAACAGGCCACCATCGCTGGCGATCACATACAGCGGGCGATTGTCACTGGTGGCAAAATTGAGCGAGCGGGCGTTACAGCCATTGAGCAAACGCAGCCGCAACCAGCCACGCGGCGCGGCATGTTGCGGGTAAATAGCGCCGTTGGTCAGCAACGTATCGCCAAACCAGCCCACGGCGGCGGTCATCACATCGAGTTGATAATCAATCTGCCCGTCGGCGTTAAATTTTTTATCCTGAACAATCACCGGGACATCATCGATCCCCCACTGTTTTGGCAGCATTAATTTCAGGATCTCATCGTCCTCAATCACCACCAGCCCAGCCAGCCCCATCGCCACCTGACGCCCGGTTTTGCCATGTTGATGCGGGTGGAACCAGCAGGTAGCGGCAGGCTGATCGACATTCAGCGTCACTGTGCGTTTACCGCCAGGCGGAATAATTCCCTGCGGGCCGCCGTCCACTTCCCCCGGCACTTCCAGACCGTGCCAGTGCAACGTCGTCTCTTCCGCCAGTTGGTTATAGATATCAACCGTCACGGCTTTTCCACGCTGTAACTTCACCGCAGGCCCCAATAAATTGCCGTTATAGCCCCAGGTGGTCGCCGTTTTTCCAGCAAAGGTGGACTGGCCTGTGCCAATGGTCAACTGAATGCGATTACGGGCATCGGTAGCGAGCAAATCAGGGATCGGTAATGTTGGGCGTTCAGCAGCAAAAACCGCGCGGCTCCATAGTGGTAAAGCAGAAGCCACGCCCAACGCGACGGAATATTTTAAGAAATCACGACGTTGCATAGATATTTCCTTATTCTCAAGCAGGCGAAACAAAATCAAACGTTGAGCATAGTCCTTCCCCTTACGGGAAGGTCAAGCCACAGACACAACTTAATCCACAATAATGGTCGTCGCCTCGCTCGCAGTGTGCTAACGTTTATCTTCTTTAAGCCCCTGGTAGAAGCAATGAAGACGTTTTTCAGAACAGTATTATTCGGCAGCCTGATGGCTGTATGCGCAAACAGTTACGCGCTCAGCGAGTCTGAAGCCGAAGATATGGCCGATTTAACGGCAGTTTTTGTTTTTCTGAAGAACGATTGCGGTTACCAGAACTTGCCTAACGGGCAGATTCGTCGCGCACTGGTCTTTTTTGCCCAGCAAAACCAGTGGGATCTCAGCAACTACGACAACTTCGACATGAAAGCCCTCGGTGAAGATAGCTACCGCGATCTGAGCGGTATCGGCATTCCCGTCGCTAAAAAGTGTAAAGCCCTGGCCCGCGATTCCTTAAGCCTGCTTGCCTACGTAAAATAATTCCTGATACCTTTTTGTAGAAACATTGACCGTGCATCCGCGGTCAATGTTAGCTATTATGTTGCGCCCTTTTTTTACGGGTGTTAACAAAGGAGGTATCAACCCATGGCCGAAAAAAAACTGTGGCATGAAACGCTACACGACCAGTTTGGGCAGTACTTTGCTGTAGATAACGTTCTGTATCATGAAAAGACCGATCACCAGGATCTGATCATTTTTGAGAACGCCGCATTTGGTCGCGTAATGGCGCTGGATGGCGTAGTACAGACCACCGAGCGCGACGAATTTATCTATCATGAGATGATGACCCACGTTCCGCTGCTGGCTCACGGTCACGCTAAACACGTGTTAATCATTGGCGGCGGCGACGGCGCGATGTTACGTGAAGTAAGCCGACATAAAAACGTTGAGTCAATCACGATGGTGGAAATCGACGCGGGCGTAGTGTCTTTCTGCCGTCAGTATCTGCCTAACCATAACGCCGGTAGCTACGACGATCCCCGTTTTAAACTGGTGATCGACGATGGCGTCAATTTCGTGAATCAAACCAGCCAGACCTTTGATGTCATCATCTCCGACTGCACCGATCCCATCGGTCCCGGCGAAAGCCTGTTCACCTCAGCATTTTATGAAGGCTGCAAACGCTGCCTGAATCCTGGCGGTATTTTTGTCGCGCAAAACGGCGTCTGCTTTTTACAGCAGGAAGAAGCCATCGACAGCCATCGCAAACTCAGCCATTACTTCAGCGATGTTGGCTTTTATCAGGCGGCAATCCCGACCTATTACGGCGGCATCATGACCTTTGCATGGGCGACAGATAACGACGCCTTACGCCATCTCTCTACCGAAATTATTCAGGCACGTTTTCTCGCCTCTGGCCTGAAATGCCGTTATTACAACCCGGCAATCCACACGGCAGCGTTTGCCTTACCCCAGTATCTGCAAGACGCACTGGCTTCACAGGCGTCCTAAGGAGAAGATAAGAAATTGAAAAAACTGAAACTGCATGGCTTTAATAATCTGACCAAAAGTCTGAGTTTTTGTATTTACGATATCTGCTACGCCAAAACCGCCGAAGAGCGCGACGGTTATATCGCTTATATCGATGAACTCTATAATGCCAACCGTCTGACCGAAATCCTGTCAGAAACTTGTTCCATTATCGGGGCCAATATTCTTAACATCGCCCGCCAGGATTACGAACCACAAGGTGCCAGCGTCACTATTCTGGTGAGCGAAGAACCTGTCGACCCGAAACTTATCGACAAAACGGAACACCCCGGGCCGCTGCCAGAAGCCGTGGTTGCGCATCTCGATAAAAGTCATATTTGCGTCCATACCTACCCGGAAAGCCATCCTGAAGGCGGTTTATGTACTTTCCGCGCCGACATAGAAGTCTCTACCTGCGGCGTGATTTCCCCGCTGAAGGCGTTGAATTACCTGATCCACCAGCTTGAATCCGATATCGTGACCATTGATTATCGCGTGCGCGGTTTTACCCGCGATATTAACGGTATGAAGCACTTTATCGACCATGAGATTAATTCGATTCAGAACTTTATGTCTGAAGATATAAAGGCGCTGTATGACATGGTGGATGTAAACGTCTATCAGGAAAATATCTTCCATACCAAGATGTTGCTTAAAGAGTTCGACCTTAAGCACTACATGTTCCACACCAAACCGGAAGATTTAACCGACAGCGAGCGCAAAGAGATTACCGCTGCGCTATGGAAAGAAATGCGCGAAATTTATTACGGGCGTAATATGCCTGCCGTTTAACGGCTCTGGCGGAGCACGAAGGCTCCGCCAGATTTACCTACTTCTGCTGTACGAAATTGCGGTACGCCGCCACCACCTGAAGAAAATCCTCAACGCCGCACAGCGACAGGCTTTCTTCGTCGTAGTAGTTCATCCCTTCTTCCATTTCGTCACCCGCAAATTCCAGTTGATTGGCGCGGATCATCACCTCCTCGCCATCCATCCACAGGGTGTATTCGTGCCCTGCCCGCTGCCAGGAACGTTCGCTACCTTTTAATGTGCGCGCGGCTTGTTCCACTTCATCAAGCAAGGCCAGGTTTTCTTTCACCTCTTCATTAAACCAGTGCCCGACCACTTCATGCCCCATGGACATGCGCACCTTTACCACTCCGGTAATATCGCGCAGAAATTCGTAATCCATAGTGTGTTCCTCTGCTCCCGGCAATGCGCCGAAATCGCATTGCGCCATTGATGTAATTATCGCAGCCTTACCAGAGAAAAACAGCGGAACGACGATGGTTTAGAGATAAAAATAGTGAAAAAAGCGTTCCAACCACCATGGCCAGAATTTTTGTCATTTTCGACAGACATCTTCTTACCAGGGAAGAAGACAATCCAGTGCTACTCTGCGCACAAAACATAGATTAATAAAGAGGGTGAATTGTTTTATAATCAAAAATCCACCAGTCATCCGTAATCTTGCCATTATCATAAAGTTGAAGATCGCTACTTCCCTCTGCGTCGGTGGTTGTTATCACATCAGCATTTCGCTTCCAGTGTGATATAGGAGATTCAGTGCTCATGGTTAAAAGGTTTTCTTTCATCGGCTCACACTGTGCGCATCCCCTGACATTACCGTCCTCATAAAAACCCACTAATCCACCATTTGCGACAAACAAATATTGTAATTTTGCTGTCGCGGCAAAAGCGTTGCCGCATAGTAGAAAAAAGATAATTATAATAAACGCTTTTTTCATTCACTTTATCTCCATTAAGTGAAAAACTTCACCCTGTAATAACCAGCAGAAAACCAAATAAGATAAACACTATCAATATCTTATTTCGCCTATCAGAATTGAAATCGATTGATTTTTTAGCGAACATATTCATTTAAAACATAAAAATATAATTCACTAAAATGATAACGACATTATTATGATAATCGCTCTCTTACATGCAGGGAAACACTATCATTAAGGAAAAGAGTGCGGGTTCTGAGAATTAACGTTATTGAGTTGCCCGTCAGATATTCCGGCAAAAAAAAGCCACTCCCCAAAAGAAGTGGCTCAGATTGCTGACAAAGTGCGCTTTGTTCTTGCCGGATGCGGCGTAAACGCCTTATCCGGCCTACAAAATAGTGCAAATTCAATAAATTGCAGAAACGTTGTAGGCCTGATAAGCGCAGCGCATCAGGCAATGTTGCGTTTATCATCAGTCTTAGCCACTTCCCAAAAGAAGTGGCTTTTCACAACAGGCTACTACCTTAAACCGCAGTCTGGAAAATCACCCCATCCGCTTTTTCGGTGTACTGAGAAAGCTGGTTGAAGTTCAGATAACGGTAAGTATCAACGGCTGTTTTATCTACCTGCGCAACGTAGGTCTGGTACTCTTCCGGCGTTGGCAGTTTGCCAAGAAGCGCTGCAACGGCTGCCAGTTCCGCAGAAGCCAGGAAGACGTTCGCGCCAGTACCCAGACGGTTCGGGAAGTTACGGGTAGAGGTGGAAACCACCGTCGCGCCGTCCGCCACACGCGCCTGGTTACCCATGCACAGTGAACAGCCCGGGATCTCGATACGCGCGCCGCTCTTACCGAAGACGCTGTAGTAGCCTTCTTCTGTCAGTTGCGCGGCGTCCATCCGGGTTGGCGGTGCTACCCACAGGCGGGTCGGCAACTGGCCTTTATGCGCATCCAGCAGTTTACCTGCTGCACGGAAGTGACCGATGTTGGTCATGCAAGAACCGATAAACACTTCGTCGATCTTCTCGCCCTGAACCGCTGACAGCGGACGTGCGTCGTCCGGATCGTTCGGTGCACAGAGGATTGGCTCTTTGATATCTGCCAGATCGATGTCGATCACTGCCGCGTATTCGGCATCAGCATCGGCTTCCAGCAGCTCAGGATCCGCCAACCATTTTTCCATGCCCTGAATACGACGTTCCAGGGTACGACGATCGCCGTAACCTTCCGCGATCATCCACTTCAGCAGGACAATGTTGGAGTTCAGGTATTCGATGATCGGCTCTTTGTTCAGCTTGATGGTACAGCCCGCAGCGGAACGTTCAGCGGAAGCATCGGTCAACTCAAATGCCTGCTCAACTTTCAGATCCGGCAGGCCTTCAATTTCCAGAATGCGACCAGAGAAGATGTTTTTCTTACCTTTCTTCTCAACGGTCAGCAGACCTTGCTTGATTGCGTACAGCGGGATCGCGTGTACCAGATCGCGCAGGGTGATGCCCGGCTGCATTTTGCCTTTAAAACGCACCAGAACGGATTCCGGCATATCCAGCGGCATGACGCCAGTCGCCGCAGCAAACGCGACCAGACCAGAACCTGCCGGGAAGGAGATACCGATCGGGAAACGGGTATGGGAGTCACCACCGGTGCCCACGGTATCCGGCAGCAGCATACGGTTCAACCAGGAGTGGATTACGCCATCACCTGGGCGCAGCGACACACCGCCACGGTTCATAATGAAGTCAGGCAGCGTATGGTGCGTGTTAACGTCAACCGGCTTCGGATACGCCGCTGTATGACAGAAAGACTGCATCACCAGGTCAGCCGAGAAGCCCAGGCACGCCAGGTCTTTCAGTTCATCACGGGTCATTGGGCCGGTAGTGTCCTGAGAGCCGACAGACGTCATTTTCGGTTCGCAGTAAGCGCCCGGACGAATGCCTTTCACGCCACAGGCGCGACCCACCATTTTCTGTGCCAGCGAGAAGCCACGATCGCTTTCAGCGACATCTTTCGCCTGACGGAACACATCGCTCTGCGGCAGACCGAGCGCTTCACGCGCTTTGGTGGTCAGACCGCGACCGATAATCAGTGGAATACGACCGCCCGCCCGCACTTCATCAATCAGTACGTCGGTTTTTAGTTCAAAGGTCGCCAGCAGTTCACCGGTTTCGTGGTTACGCACTTCACCTTTGTACGGGTAAACGTCAATCACGTCGCCCATATTCAGGTTGGAAACGTCCACTTCAATTGGCAGCGCACCGGCATCTTCCATCGTGTTAAAGAAGATTGGCGCAATTTTGCCGCCGAGACACAGACCGCCGCCGCGTTTGTTCGGCACATGTGGAATATCGTCGCCCATAAACCACAGTACAGAGTTAGTGGCGGATTTACGCGAAGACCCCGTACCCACAACGTCACCCACATAAGCCAGCGGGAAACCTTTCTGTTGCAGGGCTTCGATCTGCTTGATCGGGCCAACAACACCGGGTTGATCTGGCTCGATCCCTTCGCGGGCGTTTTTCAGCATCGCCAGCGCGTGCAGCGGGATATCCGGGCGTGACCACGCATCCGGTGCCGGAGAGAGGTCATCGGTGTTGGTTTCGCCGGTGACCTTGAAGACGGTAACGGTCAGTTTTTCAGCCAGTGCCGGGCGATTCAGGAACCATTCAGCATCCGCCCAGGACTGCATAACCTGCTTCGCGTATTTGTTACCTGCTTTGGCTTTCTCTTCTACGTCATAGAAGTTATCGAACATCAGCAGCGTGTGGGACAGTGCTTTAGCAGCGATCGGTGCCAGTTTGGCATCGTCCAGCGCGTCGATCAGCGGATGAATGTTGTAACCACCCTGCATGGTGCCCAGCAGTTCAATGGCTTTTTCCGGAGTCAGCAGCGGAGATTTGGCTTCACCTTTTGCGACGGCGGCCAGGAAGCCTGCTTTTACATAGGCTGCTTCATCGACGCCAGGGGGAACACGGTTGGTTAACAGATCTAACAGGAATTCTTCTTCGCCCGCGGGCGGGTTTTTCAGCAGCTCTACGAGCGCGGCCATTTGGTTTGCATCCAGGGGTTTGGGCACAATCCCCTCAGCGGCACGCTCAGCTACGTGCTTACGGTATTCTTCTAGCACGACGGTTCTCCTCGCTCTCATTGTCATAGTGCGGCAGGCGATTCTCTTCACGCTCCTGTGAGACAGCAGTTTGTAGGGTAAATGCCCAGTACCGCAACGGGCAGAATAGCAGGATTTTGACGATGTGTTAATCTGTTTACAAAAAAGCAACATAAAAAAGTGGCTGAATCGTTAAGGATAGTCTAGAGATTGTTTCCCTCCGAAAAACCTGTTAATTCGCATTGTGATAATCACCCTTCTCAACAAATCCCAACATTAGTCAAAATTTAAACTACCGCCTCTTTATACTCGTGCCTACAGCACCTGCGGGTGGCAGTTCGTCGACCATTGCGATTTCCTTGAGATCAGGACTATGAAAATTACTTTGCCGTTTAAACCCCATGTGCTGGCGCTAATTTGCAGCGCCGGGCTATGTGCCGCTTCCGGTACGTTGTATGTGAAAAGTCGCACGGTGGAAGCCCCCGTAGTAGCGCAATCAACACAACAGTCTGCGCCTGACGTCGCTGCGGTTACGCTTCCTGCAACAGTTTCCATGCCCCCGGTAACGCCTGCCGTCGTCAAATCTGCCTTCAGTACTGCGCAAATCGATCAATGGCTCGCACCTGTCGCGCTGTACCCCGATGCACTGCTTTCGCAAGTGCTGATGGCATCGACCTATCCGGCAAATGTCGCCCAGGCCGTGCAGTGGTCGCACGATAACCCGCTCAAACAAGGCGATGCGGCTATTCAGGCAGTATCCGGTCAGCCGTGGGATGCCAGCGTCAAATCACTGGTGGCTTTTCCGCAATTGATGGCGTTGATGGGTGAAAACCCGCAGTGGGTACAAAATCTTGGCGATGCGTTTCTGGCGCAGCCGCAGGATGTGATGGACTCGGTACAACGTTTGCGGCAACTGGCGCAACAAACCGGGTCACTGAAGTCATCAACTGAACAGAAAGTTATTACGACCACGAAGCAAGCCGTACCGCTAAAACAGACTGTCACGGCTCCTGTCACACAATACAATACCGTTTCAACATCCAGCCCCGTCGTCGCAGAACCTGCGCCGACCGTAATAACCATTGAGCCAGCCAATCCGGATGTAGTTTATATTCCCAACTACAACCCAACCGTGGTTTACGGGAACTGGGCCAATACCGCGTATCCGCCGGTTTACCTGCCGCCACCAGCCGGAGAACCGTTTGTTGACAGCTTCGTGCGCGGATTCGGCTACAGCATGGGCGTTGCCACCACATACGCGTTATTCAGCAGCATCGACTGGGATGACGACGATCATGACCACCATCACCACGACAACGATGATTATCATCACCACGACGGTGGTCATCGTGACGGCAACGGCTGGCAACACAACGGCGACAACATCAACATCGACGTCAACAATTTCAACCGTATCACCGGTGAGCATCTTACGGATAAGAATATGGCATGGCGGCACAATCCGAATTACCGCGATGGTGTGCCTTATCATGATCAGGATATGACTAAGCGATTTCATCAAACCGATGTCAAAAGCGGTATGAGCGCCACACAACTACCCGCACCGTCGCGCGACAACCAGCGCCAGGCGGCTGCAAGTCAGTTTCAGCAACGAACACATGCTGCACCAGTCACTACGCGCGACACCCAACGTCAGGCTGCGGCACAGCGGTTTAATGAGGCGGAACACGATGGGAGTTATGACGACTTCCGCGAGTTCAGCCGTCACCAGCTACTGACCCGGCAGCAAAAGGACACCGCTCGCCAGCGTTATCAATCGGCCTCTCCTGAGCAGCGCCAGGCAGTCCGCGAGAAAATGCAAACCAGCCCGCAGAATCAGCAGCGAAGAGAGACGGCACGTCAGCATATTCAGTCCACTACTCCCGAACAGCGCCAGGTATTTAAAGAAAAAGTACAGCAGCGCCCGCAGGGCCAACAACAGCGTGATAACGCCCGCCAGCGTATTCAATCGGCATCACCAGAACAGCGGCAGGTCGCACGCGCGAGAATTCAGAAGAGTCACCCGCAGCGTTTAAACGACAATAACCGTCCGGCCAGACTGAATAACGAACAACGGTCAGCGGTACGCGAACGGTTGTCTGAGCGTGGAGCAAGGAGACTGGAAAGGTAAATTGCAGGCATAAAAAAAGCGGCGCTGTTAGCCGCTTAAGACTGATGACAAACATCGAATTGCCCGATGCGCAAGCTTATCGGGCCTACACGGAACCTGCAATATATTGAATTTGCATGATTTTGTAGGCCGAATAAGGCGTTTACGCCGCATCCGGCGTAAACAACCAGCACTTTGCCAACAATCTGAAGTGTCAGAATAGCCGCTTCTTAATTTACCGGATGCCCCGGCACAAGAAAAATTACTTCTTCTTCGCTTTCGGGTTCGGCAGGTCGGTAATGCTACCTTCGAACACTTCTGCCGCCAGGCCCACAGACTCGTGCAGAGTCGGGTGCGCGTGGATGGTCAGCGCGATGTCTTCAGCGTCGCAACCCATTTCGATTGCCAGACCGATTTCACCCAACAGCTCGCCGCCGTTAGTACCGACAATCGCACCACCGATCACACGATGAGACTCTTTGTCGAAAATCAGCTTGGTCATACCGTCCGCGCAGTCAGAAGCGATCGCACGACCAGAAGCAGCCCACGGGAAGGTGGCAGTTTCGTAGCTGATGCCTTTCTCTTTCGCTTCTTTCTCGGTCAAACCCACCCATGCAACTTCTGGTTCGGTATAGGCAATAGACGGAATAACTTTCGGATCGAAGTAGTGTTTTTTACCGGCGATAACTTCAGCGGCAACGTGACCTTCGTGAACACCTTTGTGTGCCAGCATCGGCTGACCGACGATATCACCGATAGCAAAGATGTGTGGTACGTTGGTACGCAGTTGTTTGTCAACGCGGATGAAGCCACGGTCGTCCACTTCCACGCCTGCTTTGCCTGCGTCGAGGTTTTTACCGTTCGGCACACGACCAATCGCCACCAGCACGGCGTCGTAACGCTGTGGTTCAGCCGGTGCTTTTTTGCCTTCCATCGTCACGTAGATACCGTCTTCTTTTGCTTCAACGGCAGTGACTTTGGTTTCCAGCATCAGGTTGAATTTCTTGCTGATACGCTTGGTGAAGACTTTAACGATGTCTTTATCTGCTGCCGGGATAACCTGGTCGAACATTTCAACCACGTCAATCTGTGAACCCAGCGCGTGGTATACCGTCCCCATTTCCAGACCGATGATACCGCCACCCATAACCAGCAGGCGTTCTGGCACTTCTTTCAATTCCAGAGCGTCAGTGGAGTCCCAGATACGCGGATCTTCATGCGGAATAAACGGCAGTTGGATCGGGCGAGAACCCGCCGCGATGATCGCATTGTCGAAGTTGATCACAGTCTTACCGTTCTCACCTTCAACTTCCAGGGTGTTCGCCCCGGTGAATTTACCCAGACCGTTGACCACTTTCACTTTACGGCCTTTCGCCATACCAGCCAGACCGCCGGTCAGTTGAGTGATAACTTTCTCTTTCCAGGTACGAATCTTGTCGATATCGGTTTTCGGCTCACCGAAAACGATACCGTGTTCAGCCAGTGCTTTGGCTTCTTCGATAACTTTTGCTACGTGCAGCAGTGCTTTAGAAGGGATACAGCCGACGTTCAGGCAAACACCGCCAAGGGTGTTGTAGCGTTCTACGATTACGGTTTCCAGACCTAAATCAGCGCAGCGGAAGGCAGCGGAGTAACCTGCGGGGCCTGCCCCAAGTACCACGACCTGAGTTTTGATTTCAGTACTCATCATGACCTCTATATATTTATCTCCGGCGGGTCTGACGTTTTTTTTATGACGCCCATTATCCACCGGGTCGTTCTATCCGTCGGTATTTTACAAAATTGTTAACAATTTTTAAACAACAAACGGCAACCGATTTGTCTATTACCTGATAACCTCAATATATTCATAAGATTACCAGAAAAAAGCCGGCCGTTGGGCCGGCTCTTTTATTTACATCACCAGACGGCGAATGTCAGACAGCGTGTTGTTAATGATGGTAATGAAACGCGCACCATCAGCACCGTCGATCACGCGGTGGTCAAAGGAGAGAGAAATCGGCAGCATCAGACGCGGCACGAACTCTTTACCATTCCACACAGGTTCCATCGCGGACTTGGAAACGCCGAGGATAGCCACTTCCGGTGCGTTCACAATCGGCGCGAAGTGGGTAGTACCCAGGCCGCCGATACTGGAGATGGTGAAGCAACCACCCTGCATTTCGCCCGCAGTCAGCTTACCGTCACGCGCTTTCTTGGAAATGGTCATCAGCTCGCGAGACAGCTCGATGATGCCTTTCTTGTTGACGTCTTTGAATACCGGAACAACCAGGCCGTTCGGAGTATCCACCGCCACACCGATGTTGATGTATTTCTTCAGGGTCAGACGCTGACCGTCTTCCGACAGCGAACTGTTGAAGCGAGGCATCTGCTCAAGTGCCGCAGCAACGGCTTTCATGATGAAGACAACCGGGGTGATCTTCACATCCAGCTTACGTTTCGCAGCTTCTTCGTTCTGCTGTTTACGGAACGCTTCCAGCTCGGTGATATCGGTCTTGTCGAAGTGGGTAACGTGCGGGATCATCACCCAGTTACGGCTCAGGTTAGCACCAGAGATTTTCTGAATGCGACCCAGTTCCACTTCTTCGATTTCACCAAACTTGCTGAAGTCCACCTTCGGCCACGGCAACATGCCTGGGATACCGCCGCCAGTCGCTGCCGGAGCCGCTTCTGCACGTTTGATGGCTTCTTTCACATAAGCCTGAACGTCTTCGCGCAGGATACGACCTTTACGGCCTGTGCCCTTCACTTTCGCCAGGTTAACGCCGAACTCGCGAGCCAGACGGCGGATCAGCGGAGTCGCGTGAACATAAGCGTCGTTTTCAGCAAATTCAGATTTGCCTTCCGCTTTTGCAGCCGGTGCTGCTGCCGGAGCTTCAGCTTTTGCAGCCGGGGCCGGAGCTGCCGCTTCCTGTTTCGCCGGAGCTGCCGCAGGCGCTGCGCCTTCAACTTCGAAAATCATAATCAGCGAGCCAGTTTTCACTTTGTCGCCAACATTCACTTTCAGTTCTTTCACCACGCCCGCGAACGGAGCCGGAACTTCCATAGAAGCTTTGTCGCCTTCTACGGTGATCAGTGACTGCTCAGCGGTAACTTTGTCGCCCACTTTCACCATCACTTCGGTCACTTCAACTTCGTCACCGCCGATATCCGGAACGTTAACTTCTTTCACGCCAGTCGCTGCCGCAGGTGCCGGAGCCGCTTCCTGTTTTGCCGCCGGAGCCGGAGCTGCCGCGCTGGCTGCCCCCGCAACTTCGAAGACCATAATCAGTGAGCCGGTAGACACTTTGTCGCCAACGTTCACTTTGATCTCTTTCACGATGCCCGCAAACGGAGCCGGAACTTCCATAGAAGCCTTGTCGCCTTCTACGGTGATCAGCGACTGTTCAGCTTCAACTTTGTCGCCCACTTTCACCAGGATTTCGGTCACTTCAACTTCGTCGCTGCCGATATCCGGAACGTTAACGTCTTTTGCCGCCGCAGCCGCTGGTGCTGCTGCCGGAGCTGCTTCTTTCTTCTCTTCTGCCTGAGCAGGTGCAGCGTCTGCTGCACCGTCGGCGGAATCGAAAATCATAATCAGTGCGCCGGTCTGGGTTTTATCGCCAACAGAGACTTTGATCTCTTTAACGATACCCGCCTGCGGAGACGGAACTTCCATAGAGGCTTTGTCGCCTTCTACGGTGATCAGCGACTGTTCGGCTTCAACTTTGTCGCCCACTTTGACCAGGATCTCGGTGATTTCAACTTCATCAGCCCCGATGTCCGGTACTTTGATTTCGATAGCCATTATTCTTTTACCTCTTACGCCAGACGCGGGTTAACTTTATCTGCATCGATGTTGAATTTGGCGATTGCGTCAGCAACCACTTTCTTATCGATTTCGCCACGTTTAGCCAGTTCGCCCAGCGCCGCAACCACGACATAAGAAGCATCAACTTCAAAGTGGTGACGCAGGTTCTCACGGCTGTCGGAACGACCGAAGCCATCAGTACCCAGTACGCGGTAGTCGTCAGCCGGTACGTAAGTACGGACCTGCTCAGCGAACAGTTTCATATAGTCGGTAGATGCCACTGCCGGAGCGTCGTTCATCACCTGAGCGATGTACGGAACGCGCGGAGTTTCCAGCGGATGCAGCATGTTCCAGCGTTCACAATCCTGACCATCACGCGCCAGTTCGGTGAAGGAGGTCACGCTATAAACGTCAGAACCTACGCCGTAATCTTTCGCCAGGATCTGTGCTGCTTCACGGACGTGGCGCAGGATAGAACCGGAGCCCAGCAGTTGAACTTTACCTTTGCTACCTTCAATGGTTTCGAGTTTGTAGATACCTTTACGGATACCTTCCTCAGCACCTTCCGGCATTGCCGGCATGTGGTAGTTTTCGTTCAGCGTGGTGATGTAGTAGTAAACGTTCTCTTGTTTTTCACCGTACATACGCTCCAGACCATCATGCATGATGACAGCAACTTCGTAAGCGTAAGCCGGGTCGTAAGAGATACAGTTCGGGATAGTCAGCGACTGAATGTGGCTGTGACCATCTTCGTGCTGCAGACCTTCGCCGTTCAGGGTGGTACGACCGGAAGTACCGCCGATCAGGAAGCCACGCGCCTGCTGGTCGCCAGCCGCCCAGCACAGATCGCCAATACGCTGGAATCCGAACATCGAGTAATAGATGTAGAACGGAATCATCGGCAGATTGTTGGTGCTGTAAGAGGTCGCCGCAGCCAACCAGGAACAACCTGCGCCCAGCTCGTTGATCCCTTCCTGCAGAATCTGACCTTTCTCGTCTTCTTTATAGTACGCAACCTGCTCGCGATCCTGCGGGGTGTACTGCTGACCGTTCGGGCTGTAGATACCAATCTGACGGAACAGACCTTCCATACCGAAAGTACGCGCTTCGTCAGCGATGATCGGCACAAGTCGGTCTTTGATCGACTTGTTCTTCAGCATCACGTTCAGGGCACGAACGAAAGCGATAGTGGTGGAGATCTCTTTGCTCTGTTCTTCCAGCAGCGCACCGAAGTCTTGCAGGCTCGGCAGCTCCAGCTTCTCGGTAAAGTTCGGCTGGCGGCTTGGCAGATAACCGTGCAGTTTCTGACGCTGAGCGTGCAGATAGGTATGCTCTTCAGAACCTTCCGGGAAGGTGATGTACGGCAGTTTTTCGATATCTGCATCAGACACCGGCACATTGAAACGGTCGCGGATATGGCGCACGCCGTCCATGTTCATTTTCTTAACCTGGTGCGCAATGTTTTTACCTTCAGCCGCATCGCCCATGCCGTAACCTTTAATGGTATGAGCAAGGATTACTGTCGCTTTGCCTTTGGTTTCCTGCGCTTTCTTGAATGCAGCGTAGATTTTCTTCGGATCGTGACCGCCACGGTTCAATGCCCAGATCTGCTCGTCAGTCCAGTCTGCAACCAGTGCTGCGGTTTCCGGATATTTACCGAAGAAGTGTTCACGAACGTACGCACCATCTTTCGATTTGAAGGTCTGGTAGTCGCCGTCAACGGTTTCGTTCATCAGTTGGATCAGTTTACCGCTGGTATCTTTACGCAGCAGCTCATCCCAACGGCTACCCCACATCACTTTGATCACGTTCCAGCCAGCACCTTCGAAGATGCCTTCCAGTTCGTTGATGATCTTGCCGTTACCGGTGACCGGGCCGTCAAGACGCTGCAGGTTACAGTTGATAACGAAGACCAGGTTATCCAGTTTTTCACGGGTAGCGATGGTGATCGCACCTTTGGATTCTGGTTCGTCCATCTCGCCGTCACCAAGGAATGCGTAAACGGTCTGTTTAGAGGTATCTTTCAGGCCACGGTGTTCCAGATATTTCAGGAACTTCGCCTGGTAGATAGCACCGATTGGCCCCAGCCCCATAGATACGGTCGGGAACTGCCAGAATTCCGGCATCAGTTTCGGGTGCGGGTAGGAAGAGAGGCCATTACCGTGGACTTCCTGACGGAAATTATCCAGTTGCTCCTGAGTCAGACGACCTTCCAGGAAAGCTCGTGCGTAAACGCCCGGGGAGATGTGCCCCTGGAAGTAAACCAGGTCGCCGCCATCCTGCTCGTTGCGTGCACGGAAGAAGTGGTTAAAACACACATCATAAATGGTTGCGGAAGACTGGAAAGACGCCATGTGGCCGCCCAGTTCCAGATCTTTTTTGGATGCACGCAGAACCGTCATGATGGCGTTCCAGCGGATAGCTGAACGAATACGGCGTTCCAGTTCCAGATTACCCGGATACTCCGGCTGTTCTTCAACGGGGATGGTGTTGATGTAGTTGCTGACGCCGGTGCCTGCGGCTACGTTGACTCCGCCTTTGCGGGCTTCAGCAAGCAGTTGGTCGATCAGATACTGAGCACGCTCAACACCTTCTTCACGGATGACCGATTCGATCGCCTGGAGCCAGTCGCGAGTTTCGATCGGATCCACGTCATTTGGGAAACGTTCTGACATGGGTTATTCCTTATCTATCTAATAACGTTGAGTTTTCTGGAACCTGTCCCATTGAACTCTCGCTGGAAAGCTCAATAAGACAGGTTCTACGTTTAGTTGCTGCGCTTTTATATGCGCTTGATTTACAACATCTTCTGGCTAATTTTCACCAGAAAAATCACTAATTCTTTCGTTGCTCCAGACGGCGCAGAGAACGCTCACGGCGGCTCTCCTCACGGCTTCTGTCGAGCAAGATTTCTTCGATAAAGGCCAGATGGCGATGCGATGCTTCGCGCGCTTCTTCTGGCTTACCGGCCATAATTGCTTCGAATATGCGAGTGCGGTGACTACTCACCAGCGGCAGCATCTCTCGACGCGAATAGAGCAATTCGAAGTTTTGACGGACATTCTGGGCCAACATCGGCTCCATACACCTTAGCAGATGAAGCAAAACCACATTGTGGGCCGCTTCGGTGACGGCAATCTGATACTGGAGTACGGCGTTTGATTCCGCGTCCAGATCGCCAGACTGCTGCGCCAGCTCTATGGCGTGGTGGAGTTCACGAATGCGTTCCTTGTCTTCATCGGTACTACGCAACGCGGCGTAATAGGCGGCTATGCCTTCCAGGGCGTGTCGTGTTTCGAGCAAGTCGTATTGTGATTCAGGATGGTCGGAGAGCAGCTCCACCAGCGGATCGCTGAAGCTTTGCCAGAGGCTGCTCTGGACAAAAGTGCCGCCACCCTGGCGACGAAGCAACAAGCCCTTCGCTTCGAGACGTTGAATCGCCTCACGCAATGAGGGACGGGATACATCGAACTGTTTTGCCAGTTCGCGTTCCGGTGGGAGTTTTTCACCCGGGCGGAGAGTGCCTTCGAGGATCAAAAACTCCAGTTGCTGCTCAATCACATCGGAGAGTTTTGGTTGGCGGATTTTGCTGTAGGCCATGAGTTCCTGTCTTAAGCCACTTGCCGAAGTCAATTGGTCTTACCAATTTCATGTCTGTGACGCTAAAGTAACAAAGTATTCACCTTATGTCTATACAGGTTTTGATTGAAATCATGAAACTGTGCACATTTTAACAACTTGACATATATAGCGTTTCAAAGTTGTAACTATGCACAAATGTAGGCTTTACGTGAGCAAGGTTTTTTTTAACGATTATTAAACTATAAAAATCCGAATTGAACCGATTCACTTACCAATTTTTCGATTTTTAATTCAATAAAAATGAATTTATATTCTTTGTTATGGGTGGGATTGTTTGAGACTGGTCTTTACAAATGGTTTCTTTTTAGACAACCCATCTTCAACCATGCATAAAGCGGGTGCATTCGCTGCGGCATACCATTATTCTTTATCTGACGGAAGTCTTTTTGTAACAATTCAAACTTCCAAGTTGTAAACAAATTAATACAACAAACGGAATTGCAAACTTACACACGCATCACTGCGTAGATCAAAAAAACAATCACCGCACGAGGTTTCATGATGGAAGGTCAACAGCACGGCGAGCAGCTAAAGCGCGGCCTTAAAAACCGCCATATTCAGCTTATCGCGCTGGGTGGCGCGATAGGGACCGGGCTATTCCTGGGAAGCGCCTCCGTAATACAGTCCGCAGGGCCAGGGATCATTCTGGGTTACGCCATTGCTGGTTTTATCGCCTTTCTGATCATGCGTCAGCTAGGTGAAATGGTGGTCGAAGAACCGGTAGCAGGCTCCTTCAGCCACTTTGCTTATAAATACTGGGGGAGCTTTGCTGGCTTCGCCTCAGGCTGGAACTACTGGGTATTGTACGTATTAGTTGCCATGGCGGAGCTTACTGCCGTCGGCAAATACATTCAGTTCTGGTATCCGGATATCCCAACCTGGGCTTCTGCCGCCGTGTTCTTTGTGGTGATCAACGCCATCAACCTGACCAACGTTAAAGTGTTTGGCGAGATGGAGTTCTGGTTTGCCATTATCAAAGTTATCGCGGTGGTGGCGATGATCATCTTCGGCGGCTGGCTGCTGTTCAGTGGCAACGGCGGTCCGCAAGCGACCGTCCGTAACCTCTGGGAACAGGGCGGATTCCTGCCGCACGGCTTCACCGGGCTGGTGATGATGATGGCGATTATCATGTTCTCGTTTGGTGGTCTGGAGCTAGTGGGGATCACCGCCGCAGAAGCCGATAACCCGGAGCAAAGCATCCCGAAAGCAACCAATCAGGTTATCTACCGCATCCTGATTTTCTACATTGGTTCGTTAGCCGTCCTGCTCTCACTGATGCCGTGGACGCGCGTTACCGCTGATACCAGTCCATTCGTGTTGATCTTCCATGAACTGGGCGACACCTTTGTGGCTAACGCCCTGAATATCGTGGTGTTGACGGCGGCACTTTCCGTGTACAACAGTTGCGTCTACTGCAACAGCCGTATGCTGTTTGGTCTGGCACAACAGGGAAATGCACCGAAAATGCTCGCTTCCGTCGATAAACGCGGCGTACCGGTCAACACCATTCTGGTATCTGCGCTGGTTACGGCATTGTGCGTACTGATTAACTACCTTGCCCCAGAGTCCGCATTCGGACTGTTAATGGCGCTGGTGGTTTCCGCTCTGGTAATCAACTGGGCGATGATAAGTCTTGCGCACATGAAATTCCGTCGTGCCAAACAAGCACAAGGTGTGGCTACCCGCTTCCCTGCCCTGCTCTATCCGCTGGGTAACTGGATCTGCCTGCTGTTTATGGCGGCGGTACTGGTAATTATGCTGATGACGCCGGGGATGGCGATTTCGGTTTACCTGATCCCGGTATGGCTGGTGGTGTTAGGCATCGGCTATCTGTTTAAAGAGAAAACAGCAAAAGCAGTAAAAGCGCATTAACCTCTCTCCGCCCTCACCCTGTCTGGGTGAGGGCAACAATCTTTACACCAATGTCCCGTAAATCGTCAGTAGCGCAATCACTACCACGACCACAAACGAGGTTTTCTTCGCCATTGAAACTGCTGCTTTCGGTGTCTCCACCTTATCGACATGCGGTTCACGCGCCAGAGAGAACTGCGCCAGACGCGTTAACACCTGATATTGCGAAGTATGGAAATCGGCCAGCGAAGCAAACCAGGCAGGTAACGCTTTCTCACCGTGGCCGATCAAGGCATAAACCACTCCCGCAAGGCGAACCGGCACCCAATCCGCGACATGAAGCACTGCATCAATCCCCGACTGTAAACGATGATGCGGCGTCTGGTAACGCGCCAGCCAGTATTGCCATGCGCGCAAAAACGCATACCCCATCAGCGTAACTGGCCCCCAACTTCCCCCCACAATCAACCAGAACAGCGGTGCCAGGTAAAAACGAAAGTTAATCCACAGCAGTGCATTTTGCAGTTCCCGCAAGTATTCACGTTCATCGCAGCCTGCAGGGACGCCGTGAATCATAGTGAGTTCGCCAGCCATTGTGGAACGGGCATGGCTATCATTACGTGAAGCGGCTGCCAGATAAGCATGATAATGAAGACGAACTTTACCTGCGCCAATACACAGCAAACCAATCAGCAGCCACACCAGCAGCGTCGGAACGTTGAACAATAGCCCATGCAACGCGCGCAACAGCAAAAAAGTCACCCCCATCGCAATAATGGTCATACCTAACGTGCGCCCGAGTGAAAAATGTTTCACCCGCCGAAAGAACGCTTCAAGGCGGTGATCAAGCTGCCAGTGCTCGCCCAACTTAAACAGGCGCTCAAAAATTAACACCAGTAAGGTTGTGAATAGCGTCATGTTGTCTCCTTGCTGACCAGCGCGCGAAACCGTGCCCAATCAAATGCAGGACCAGGATCGGTTTTACGATCCGGCGCAATATCGCAATGCCCCGTCATGTTATTAGCAATAGCTGGATAGCGATCAATCAGCGCCCGAGTGACCGCCGCCAGTTGCTGATACTGCGCATCGGTGTAAGCCAGCGTATCGGTGCCTTCCAGCTCAATCCCAATAGAAAAATCATTACAGCGTTCACGACCTTGATACTGAGAGACACCCGCGTGCCAGGCGCGTTTATCGAAAGGAACATACTGGACAATTTCACCATCACGGCGAATCAAACAGTGAGCGGAAACGCGCAAATGAGCTATCTCAGCAAAGAAGGGATGCGCCTGCGGATCAATAGTTCCGGTGAATAATGCGTCGATCCACGGGCCGCCAAACTCACCTGGCGGCAGGCTAATATTGTGCACCACCAGCAGGGTGGGAACTTCGTCATCCGGGCGACAATCGTAATGAGGCGAGGGAACGCGGCGCGCGCCGGTCAGCCACCCCTGTTCTAACAACATGCAGGATCTCCTTATATGTGGTGCTAATATCCGGTTCAGAGTAGCATGTTTCTACCTTATGATTCGTTAGCTATCTGGAGTTTTAACATGCCGCCTCGCCGCTATAACCCTGACACCCGACGTGACGAGCTGCTGGAACGCATTAATCTCGATATACCCGGCGCGGTGGCCCAGGCGCTGCGGGAAGATTTAGGCGGAACAGTCGATGCCAACAATGATATTACGGCAAAACTTTTACCGGAAAATTCTCGCTCTCATGCAACAGTGATCACCCGCGAGAATGGCGTATTTTGCGGCAAACGCTGGGTTGAAGAGGTGTTTATTCAACTGGCTGGTGACGATGTCACCATTATCTGGCATGTGGATGACGGTGATGTCATCAACGCCAATCAACTCCTTTTCGAACTTGAAGGCCCCTCCCGCGTGCTGTTAACGGGTGAACGCACGGCGCTCAATTTTGTACAAACCCTTTCTGGGGTTGCCAGTAAGGTTCGCCACTATGTCAAACTGCTGGAAGGCACCAACACGCAGTTGCTGGATACTCGCAAAACCTTGCCCGGTCTGCGTTCGGCTCTGAAATATGCGGTACTTTGCGGCGGCGGAGCGAATCACCGCCTGGGACTTTCTGACGCCTTCCTGATTAAAGAAAACCATATTATTGCCTCTGGCTCAGTACGTCAGGCGGTCGAAAAAGCGTCCTGGCTGCACCCGGATGCGCCAGTAGAAGTCGAAGTCGAGGATCTGGAAGAACTTGATGAAGCCCTGAAAGCAGGTGCCGATATCATCATGCTGGATAACTTCGAAACAGAACAAATGCGCGAAGCTGTCAAACGTACCAATGGTAAGGCGCTGCTGGAAGTTTCGGGTAACGTCACCGACAAAACTCTGCGCGAATTTGCCGAAACAGGCGTGGACTTTATCTCTGTCGGCGCACTGACCAAACACGTACAGGCACTCGACCTTTCAATGCGTTTTCGCTAATTGCTGACAGATTCATCCGCTCCGTAGCGAGCGGATGAATCTTACCTTCTCCAACTTTCTTCGTAACGCCTCGCAAATATCTTGTCTTTCACTGCAACATAATAAAAAACCTCGGAACCCGCCTTCCCGTTTCGTTTTTTGCCCCTCGCCTGTGCCGATGGCGTTTGCCAAAGTAGCGCCAACGAAATCAAGGAGCGAAACAGATGGACAAACAACGCGGCTTTACACTCATCGAACTAATGGTAGTTATTGGCATTATTGCCATTTTAAGCGCCATTGGTATTCCCGCTTATCAGAACTACCTGCGCAAAGCAGCGCTCACCGACATGCTGCAAACCTTTGTGCCTTACCGCACCGCCGTAGAATTATGCGCACTGGAGCATGGCGGATTAGATACCTGCGACGGCGGCAGTAACGGCATCCCCTCGCCCACCACCACTCGCTATGTCTCTGCTATGAGTGTGGCAAAAGGCGTGGTGTCGCTGACAGGACAAGAGAGCCTCAATGGGTTAAGCGTCATCATGACACCAGGTTGGGATAACGCCAACGGCGTCACCGGCTGGACGCGCAACTGCAATATTCAAAGTGACAGCGCGTTGCAGCAAGCCTGCGAAGATGTCTTCCGCTTTGATGACGCCAACTAAGGAGCGGCAATGAATATTTCACAGCTCACCGCTCTGTGCCTGCGTTACCAGGGCGTCTTGCTGGATGCCAGCGAAGAGGTGGTTCATGTTGCGGTGGTCGATGCGCCCTCACATGAGTTACTTGACGCTTTGCATTTCGCTACTACCAAACGCATTGAGATCACCTGCTGGACGCGCCAGCAGATGGAAGGCCACGCCAGCCGGTCACAACATAGGTTGCCCGTAGCAGCCCCGGAAAAATATCAGCCCAAAACAGAATTGCTGACTCAAACGTTACAATCTGCACTCGAACAACGCGCTTCTGATATTCATATCGAACCAGCGGACAATAGCTACCGCATCCGCTTACGCATCGACGGCGTGTTGCATCCTTTACCAGATGTTCCACTGGATGCCGGAATAGCATTAACCGCCAGATTAAAAGTGCTGGGAAGCCTGGATATTGCGGAACATCGCCTGCCGCAGGATGGGCAATTCACTGTCGAACTGGCGGGTAACACAGTCTCATTTCGCATTGCTACCTTGCCATGTCGGGGCGGTGAAAAAGTGGTATTGCGGCTGTTACAGCAGGTGGACCAGGCGCTGGATGTCAACACGCTGGGAATGCAGCAGTTACAACTGGCGGACTTTGCTCATGCCCTACAGCAACCACAAGGGCTGGTGTTGGTTACCGGTCCTACCGGTAGCGGTAAAACGGTCACACTTTATAGCGCTCTGCAAACGCTGAATACCGCCGATATTAATATTTGCAGCGTCGAAGATCCGGTGGAGATCCCCATCGCAGGGCTTAACCAGACGCAAATCCATCCGCGTGCTGGTCTTACCTTTCAGGGGGTTTTGCGTGCGTTATTACGTCAGGATCCCGATGTCATCATGATCGGAGAGATCCGTGATGGTGAAACGGCAGAAATTGCCATTAAAGCCGCACAAACGGGTCACCTGGTGTTGTCCACGCTACACACCAACTCTACCTGCGAAACACTGGTGCGTTTACAGCAAATGGGTGTTGCCCGCTGGATGCTCTCATCAGCACTCACGCTGGTGGTAGCCCAACGTCTGGTTCGCAAACTTTGCCCGCATTGTCGCCTGCAGCAAGGGGAAGCAATCCGCCTTCCAGGCAATTTATGGTCATCGTCGTTGCCCCGCTGGCAAGCACCTGGTTGTAAACATTGCTACCACGGTTTTTATGGCCGCACGGCCTTATTTGAAGTGTTGCCCATAACACCTGTCATACGCCAGCTCATTTCCGCTAATACCGACGTTGAATCGCTGGAAACGCACGCCCGACAAACTGGAATGCACACGCTTTTTGAAAACGGCTGCCTGGCCGTGGAACAAGGTTTAACCACCTTTGAAGAGTTAATCCGCGTATTGGGGATGCCACATGGCGAGTAAGCAACTCTGGCGCTGGCATGGCATAACCGGCGACGGCAATGCGCAAGATGGAGTACTGTGGGCAGAGAGCCGTTCTTTGCTACTTATCGCACTACAGCAACAAGCCGTTACCCCACTGCACCTGAAGCGGATATCTATTAATTCAGCCCAGTGGCACGCAGACAAAAGCGCGGAAGTCATTCATCAACTGGCAACATTACTCAAAGCCGGACTAACCCTTTCGGAAGGATTAGCCCTATTGGCGGAGCAACATCCGAGCAGGCAATGGCAGGCGTTATTGCAATCGCTGGCACACGATCTCGAACAGGGTATTGCCTTTTCCAATGCCTTATTGCCCTGGTCAGAGGTTTTTCCGCCGCTTTATCAGGCGATGATCCGCACAGGCGAACTGACCGGTAAGCTGGATGAATGCTGCTTTGAACTGGCTCGTCAGCAAAAAGCCCAGCGCCAGTTAGCCGACAAAGTGAAATCAGCATTGCGTTATCCCATTATCATTTTAGCGATGGCGATAACGGTAGTTGTAGCAATGCTGCATTTTGTTCTGCCCGAGTTTGCCGCTATCTATAAAACCTTTAACACCCCGCTACCGACACTTACGCAGGGGATCATGACGCTGGCAGATTTCAGCGGTGAGTGGGGCTGGCTGCTGCTGTTGTTCGGCTTACTGCTGGCAATAGCCAATAAGTTGCTGATGCGCCGCCCGACCTGGCTTATCGTGAGGCAGAAATCGCTGTTACGCATCCCAATTATGGGTTCACTAATGCGGGGACAAAAGCTCACGCAGATCTTTACGATTCTGGCGCTGACACAAAGTGCAGGTATTACTTTTTTGCAAGGGGTAGAGAGCGTCAAAGAGACAATGGGCTGCCCGTACTGGGCACAACTTCTGACACAAATCCAGCACGATATCAGCAACGGTCAGCCCATCTGGCTGGCGTTAAAAAATGCCGGTGAGTTTAGCCCGCTCTGTTTGCAGTTAGTGAGAACGGGAGAAGCATCCGGGTCGCTGGATCTCATGCTGGAGAATCTCGCCCACCATCATCGGGATAACACGTTGGCGCTGGCAGATAATCTTGCTGCTTTACTGGAACCGGCCTTACTGGTCATTACCGGAGGAATTATCGGCACGCTGGTGGTGGCAATGTATTTGCCAATTTTTCATCTGGGCGACGCGATGAGTGGGATGGGATAACGCTGGCGCAGTGATCCACGCCAGCATTGGGAGATTACAGGTTATTGAAGATGCGGTTTTCTTGTTCCAGTACGCGGATAAACGTGGTGCGCTTGGTCAGTTCTTTCAGGCGAGAAGCCCCAACATATGTACAAGCTGAACGCAGGCCACCCAAAATATCACGCGCGGTGTTTTCAACTGGGCCACGCAGCGGCAGCTTAACGGTTTTACCTTCCGCTGCACGATATTCTGCAACGCCGCCAACGTGACGTTTCATCGCAGACTCGGAGCTCATACCGTAGAACAACATAAATTTTTCGCCGTTCTCTTCGACGATACGACCGCCGCTCTCTTCGTGCCCCGCCAGCATACCGCCGAGCATCACGAAATCAGCACCGCCACCAAAGGCTTTAGCTACATCGCCCGGCGTGGTGCAACCGCCATCGCTGACGATCATCCCGCCCAGACCGTGCGCGGCATCAGCACATTCGATTACTGCAGAAAGCTGCGGGTAACCGACGCCCGTCTTGACGCGAGTCGTACAAACAGAACCTGGGCCAATGCCAACTTTAACGATATCGGCACCGGAGAGGATAAGCTCCTCACACATTTCACCTGTCACTACGTTGCCAGCACAAATGGTTTTGGTCGGCCACGCTTCACGCGCTTTCGCAACGAACTGTACGAAGTGCTCGGAATAACCATTCGCCACGTCAATACAAACGAAGTTTAATGCCGGGTTCAGGTCGAGAATCTGTTTAGTTTTTTCGAAATCCGCATCTGACGTGCCGGTAGAAACCATCACATGTTTCAGCACATCAGCGGAAGAATTGTTGATAAACGCTTGCCACTCTTCAACAGAGTAATGTTTATGTACAGCAGTCAGAATATCGAAAGAAGCCAATGCCGTAGCCATGGTAAAAGTGCCTACGGTATCCATATTTGCGGCGATAATCGGCACGCCGGACCAGCTCTGACCTGAATGTTTGAAGGTGAATTGACGTTCCAGTTCAACATCGGAACGGCTTTTAAGAGTGGAGCGTTTAGGACGGATGAGAACGTCTTTAAAACCTAACTTCAGATCTTCTTCAATACGCATGTGCGGATTCCTGGGGTTAATGGCTATAAGGGTAAGAGCACAACTCCAGTGACGCTATCATACGCACTAATCTATGTGGCGCAAGACTGCGAAATTGTCTTTTTTTACGCTACAATCCCATAAATTTACCTGGTAAATAATGGGCGAACGTTTCATTAATCCCGCTTTCGCGTGCTCATTTTTAATGTTTTGATAATCATGATGAATTCCCGGGAATATAAAATATGAGGTATACGGTTGCCTTAACGGGTGGCATTGGCAGTGGCAAGAGTACCGTTGCAAATGCGTTTGCTGACCTCGGAATTAACGTCATTGATGCCGATATTATTGCGCGTCAGGTAGTTGAACCGGGTAGACCTGCACTGCGTGCCATTGCTGAACATTTCGGCGCTGATATGATTGCTGCTGATGGAACATTGCAGCGCCGGGCCTTACGCGAGCGGATCTTCGCCAACCCGGAAGAGAAAAACTGGCTTAATGCCCTGCTACATCCGTTGATTCAGCAGGAGACGCAACATCAGATCCAGCAAGCAACTTCCCCCTATGTACTTTGGGTTGTGCCATTGCTGGTAGAAAACTCGCTGTATAAAAAAGCGAATCGTGTGCTGGTGGTGGATGTCAGCCCAGAAACGCAACTTAAGCGCACCATGCAGCGCGATGATGTTACTCGCGAACATGTCGAACAAATTCTTGCTGCCCAGGCAACGCGCGAAGCCCGCCTTGCCGTGGCAGATGACGTCATTGATAATAACGGCGCACCGGATGCTATTGCATCGGATGTTGCCCGCCTGCACGCAAATTACTTGCAGCTTGCGTCGCAGTTTGTCTCACAGGAAAAACCTTAATGCAGACCCAGGTCCTTTTTGAACATCCACTAAATGAAAAAATGCGTACATGGCTACGCATTGAGTTTTTGATTCAGCAACTCACTGTAAATTTACCCATCGTTGACTACGCTGGCGCTCTGCATTTCTTCCGTAATGTCAGTGACTTGCTGGATGTTTTCGAGCGTGGGGAAGTACGCACCGAATTGTTGAAAGAGCTTGACCGCCAGCAGCGTAAACTCCAGACCTGGATTGACGTGCCAGGCGTGGACCAGAGCCGTATTGAAGCATTAATTCAGCAGTTAAAAGCGGCGGGCAGCGTGCTGATTTCCGCACCGCGTATCGGGCAATTTCTGCGTGAAGATCGTCTGATTGCTTTAGTGCGCCAGCGTCTGAGCATACCCGGCGGTTGTTGTAGCTTTGATTTGCCAACTTTGCATATCTGGCTGCATTTACCCCAGGCGCAGCGCGACAGCCAGGTAGAAACCTGGATTGCCAGCCTGAATCCGCTCACCCAGGCACTTACCATGGTGTTAGATTTAATTCGCCAGTCGGCACCGTTTCGCAAACAAACCAGTCTGAACGGTTTCTATCAGGATAATGGCGAAGACGCTGATCTTCTACGGCTGAATCTGGCCCTTGATTCACAGCTTTATCCGCAAATTTCCGGTCATAAGAGTCGTTTTGCGATTCGTTTTATGCCGCTGGACAGTGAAAATGGTCTGGTGCCAGAGCGCCTGGATTTTGAACTGGCGTGCTGCTAAGGAGTTACGATGTCAGAAACTATTACGGTGAACTGCCCAACTTGCGGGAAAACGGTGGTATGGGGTGAAATCAGCCCGTTTCGGCCATTTTGTTGCAAACGTTGTCAGTTGATCGACCTCGGAGAATGGGCTGCTGAAGAAAAACGCATCCCCAGCAGCGGCGATCTGTCCGAAAGCGATGACTGGAGCGAAGAGCTGAAGTAATTAGGTGTAAGAGGTGAGGCATTGTCGGATGCGGTGTAAACGCCTTATCCGACCTGCAAGATCTTGCATATCAACGGATTACAAAATCCCGCAGGCCTGATAAGACGCGCCTGCGTCGCATCAGGCATCAGGGCAAATGTCGGATGCGGCGTGAACGCCTTATTTGACCTACAGGCGCTTAAGCTTCGCAATTACCGGTTCGTTGGCTGGCGGAAAATCTTCTGCATTGAGGCTGGCCAGCGCCATCCACTCACCAGGTTGCCCTTCTTTCCCCCACGGTTCCCCTTCCCAGCCTTCGACCAGCCAGAACCACAGTGTGATATGCCTGTCAGGGAACTGATATTCCAGCTTTTCAAACAGCGAAAAACGTTGTGGCGTAATCCCGACTTCTTCCTGAAGCTCCCGCACCACCGCCTGTTCTGGCGTTTCGCTCGCTTCAATTTTACCGCCAGGAAACTCCAACTTATTCGCCATGTGCGCATCTGCGGCACGGCGGGTTATAAAGATTTCGTGGTTCTCGTTGCGAATAATACCTACCGCA
Source organism: Escherichia sp. TW09308 (assembly GCF_000208565.1). Taxonomy (NCBI): domain Bacteria; kingdom Pseudomonadati; phylum Pseudomonadota; class Gammaproteobacteria; order Enterobacterales; family Enterobacteriaceae; genus Escherichia; species Escherichia sp. TW09308. The sequence continues at coordinate 2,279,115 of NZ_AEME01000001.1, forward strand.
ATTTGCAGTTTTTTCATTGTCTTAAACCTATAAAAAAGGCGCAGATTTCTGCGCCTTTTGTCTTATTGATTAGTTTTTATTGCAGGCGACCATGGCACTGCTTGTATTTTTTACCGGAACCGCACGGGCAAGGATCGTTACGCCCAACTTTACGCTCGCCGGTTTGTGCAGCCAGCGCCGCTGCGGCTGCAGAGTCGTCATCCTGATGGCTAAGCTGCTGCATTTGCGCTAAACGCTCGGCTTCCATACGACGCTGTTGCTCCAGCTCTTCAACTTCTTCCGGCATACGAACCTGAACTTTGCTCAGCGTGCTAACCACTTCATATTTCAATGATTCCAGCATCGCCGCAAACATTGCGAAGGATTCACGTTTGTATTCCTGCTTCGGATCTTTCTGCGCGTAACCACGCAGGTGGATCCCCTGACGCAGGTAATCCATCGCCGCCAGGTGCTCTTTCCACAGGGAGTCCAGCGTTTGCAACATCACACCTTTCTCGAAGTGACGCATCATCTCGGCGCCAACCACTTCTTCTTTACGCTGATACACTTCGATGGACTGCGCCAGAATACGCTCACGCAGCGTCTCTTCATGCAGCTCTGGCTCTTTGTCCAGCCACTCGGCAATCGGCATATCGAGATCGAAATCGTTTTTCAGACGCTCTTGCAGCCCAGGAATGTCCCACATTTCTTCCAGTGATTGTGGCGGAATGTAGGCATCGATGGTCGCTTTGAACACATCTTCACGAATGCTGTTGATGGTTTCGCTCACATCGCTGACATCCAGCAGTTCGTTACGCTGGGAGTAAATGGCGCGACGCTGATCGTTAGCTACGTCATCGTATTCCAGCAACTGTTTACGAATGTCGAAGTTACGGCTTTCAACTTTACGCTGGGCGTTGGCAATTGCTTTGGTTACCCAAGGGTGTTCAATCGCTTCTCCAGGTTTCATACCCAGTTTACGCATCATGCCGGAAACACGGTCGGAGGCAAAAATACGCATCAGCGCATCTTCCATCGACAGGTAGAAACGGGAAGAACCGGCATCGCCCTGGCGACCCGAACGGCCACGCAACTGGTTATCGATACGACGAGATTCGTGACGTTCTGTACCGATGATATGCAAACCACCTGCTGCCAGAACCGCGTCGTGGCGTACCTGCCAGTCAGCTTTAATTTTTTCAATTTGCTCTGCGGTCGGGTTTTCCAGCGCGGCAACTTCTGCCTGCCAGCTACCGCCGAGCACAATGTCAGTACCACGACCCGCCATGTTGGTCGCGATAGTCACAGCCGCCGGATAACCCGCCTGGGCAACAATCGCAGCTTCGTTGGCGTGGAATTTGGCGTTCAGAACGTTATGCTTGATACCCGCTTTGGTCAGCTCGTTTGATACCAGTTCTGATTTTTCGATGGAGATAGTACCAACCAGCACCGGCTGGCCTTTCGCGGTACGCTCTTTGATATCTTCAATGATCGCCTGGATTTTTTCCGCTTCGGTCATGTAGACCAGATCCGGCAGATCTTTACGAATCATCGGACGGTTAGTCGGAACGACGACGGTATCCAGCTTGTAGATTGAGCTAAATTCGAATGCTTCGGTATCAGCCGTACCGGTCATCCCCGCCAGTTTTTCATACAAACGGAAGTAGTTCTGGAAGGTGATAGAAGCCAGCGTCTGGTTTTCGTTCTGGATCTGCACACCTTCTTTCGCTTCCACAGCCTGGTGCAGGCCATCGGACCAGCGACGCCCTTGCATGGTACGACCGGTATGTTCGTCAACGATGATAACTTCACCATCTTTAACGATGTAATCGACGTCGCGGGTAAATAGCGCGTGGGCACGCAGCGCCGCCGTTACGTGGTGCATCAGCATGATATTAGCCGGAGAATACAACGACTCGCCTTCGGCCATGATCCCTTCTTTCACCAACAGCTCTTCAATCAGCACCAAACCACGTTCGGTCAGGTTCACCTGACGAGATTTTTCATCAACCGAGAAGTGACCTTCGCCCTGGAAGGTTTCAGAGTCTTCTTTTTCCTGGCGGATCAGGTGTGGAATGATTTTGTTGACGCGCTTATACATTTCCGAACTGTCTTCTGCCGGACCAGAAATGATCAGCGGTGTACGCGCTTCATCGATCAGGATGGAGTCCACTTCGTCCACCAGCGCATAGTGCAGTTTACGCTGTACACGCTCTTCTGGACTGAACGCCATGTTGTCGCGCAGGTAGTCGAAACCGTACTCGTTGTTAGTACCGTAAGTAATGTCGGCCGCATAGGCTTCACGTTTCGCTGGCGCAGGCATGCCCGGTAGGTTGATGCCGACGGTCATACCGAGGAATTCAAACAGCGGACGGTTGTTTTCGGCGTCACGCTGCGCCAGGTAATCGTTGACGGTAACAACGTGCACGCCCTTACCGGTTAATGCGTTCAGGTAAGCAGGCAGCGTTGCGGTCAGTGTTTTACCTTCACCAGTACGCATTTCCGCGATACAGCGTTCATTAAGAACCATGCCGCCGAGCAACTGAACGTCGAAGTGACGCATCCCAAAGACACGCTTACTTGCTTCACGCACAACGGCAAAGGCTTCCGGGATCAGGTTTTCCAGCACTTCGCCTTTTTCCAGACGTGCGCGAAACTCTGCAGTTTTTCCCTTCAGTTCTTCGTCGGAGAGTTTTTCCATCTCCGGTTCCATGGCATTGATGAGGTTGACGACTTTGCGCATCCGGCGCAGGGTGCGGTCGTTACGGCTACCGAAAACTTTTGTTAATAATTTGATTAGCATAATAAAATCTCAAACGCCCCGCAGTGCGGAGTTAATAAAATGAAATAAAGGTTTTGTCGTTATTAGCTAAGGCGTTGAGGGCCAGCACGGATACCTTGCGCCTGGCTGATCCAGACGGGCGTGCTGAATGCTGCTTGCGGAGTAAAATGCGCATAATCAATGCGATAACCATTTTCAGGCGGCGTGCCTTCCTGGGTCAGCAGCGCGCTGAGCGTATCCAGTAAAGCAAGATGTTGCGCCTGAAACGGTAAAGACTCTTCAGCAACGGGCAGCGTTTGCGGTGCCATTGCGAAGGAAAGATGACGGATTACCGTGCGAATTGCGTGTTGATGCCAGTAATCAACGGAATAGTTCGAGTTTGGGCGGCGCGTATTCGCTTCCAGCAAGGCCAACTGACTAAAGTTAACTTTGGCAGAAGGCTCGTGGTTGCGGGTTGTCGCTTTTGCGGGCGCATTTGGTTCGGCGGCGTTGCTGAGCGCAGGCAAACCTAAACTCGCCGCGACCATCCCTAATAAGAGATGCGGCCAGAAGTAGCGTTTACCAAACTGTCGCCAGCGCGTCAGTATTCCACTCACGTTATTGCCATCCCAATCGTATTCAAACGTTTTTAGCGCACAAATCTTATCATTAAAGGCCGAAGTCCACAGCAGGAATGAAGATAAGTTGTGCGTAAAAGTGCTTAAGAAAACAGCGTTCGCACCGTTTCTTACGGCCCTGATAACAACTCAAAAAAAACGACTGGTTCACCTGGCCGGAGAGAGTGCCAGATTTGCCAGTCGAATTTTATACGACAGTATAAATGTCGTTATGCCAGTACCGTCGAAGGCGCTTTGAAGGCCAACGGCAGTTCTGCGTCGTCCTGGAAGGTCACATATTCCCAGGCTTCCTGTTTTGCCAGGACAGCCTGCAACAGTTTGTTATTCAGTGCATGACCGGATTTATAGGCGGTAAATGCACCAATAATATTGTGACCACACATGAACAAGTCACCGATCGCGTCAAGCATTTTGTGACGCACAAATTCGTCTTCAAAACGCAAACCGTCTTCGTTCAGTACGCGATAATCGTCAACAACGATGGCACAATCGAAGCTGCCGCCCAGGCACAAACCACGAGACTGCAGATATTCAATATCGCGCATGAAACCGAATGTACGCGCACGGCTGATCTGACGCATAAACGCATCAGCAGAGAAGTTCATCGCATAGCGTTGATTGCTGGAATCGATAGCCGGATGGTTGAAATCGATGGTGAAATCCAGCGAAAAACCATTATATGGCTTAAATTCAGCCCACTTATCGCCATCTTCGACACGAACAGTCTCTTTGATGCGAACAAATTTCTTGGCGCAGTTGAGTTCGTCGATACCAGCATCAAGCAGCAGGTAAACAAACGGAGCAGCGCTGCCGTCCATAATCGGGATTTCCGGTGCGTTAACTTCGATAACGATGTTATCGATGCCTAAGCCCGCGAGCGCAGCGTTCAAGTGCTCAACGGTTGAAATCCGTACATCATGCTCGTTGACCAGACACGTACAGAGCATGGTATCACGCACAGATTTGGCATCGGCCGGGAAATCTACCGGTGGATTCAAGTCGGTGCGACGATAGATGACCCCGGTGTTGGCCGGCGCAGGGCGTAACGTCAGGGTGACTTTCTTGCCGGTATGTAAACCGACACCCGTCGCCTGAACGATACGTTTAAGTGTCCTTTGTTTGATCATCGTATTATCTCGCCAAATTATCTATCCAACCGAAGTGTACTATACATTCGGCAGGCCAGTTTAGCACAAAGAGCCTCGTAACCCAAATTCCAGCTTATTCTTAGTCAGCTTGCTTACGCAAGAATGCAGGGATATCCAGATAATCAGGTTCTTTCGCGGTTTGCGGCGTATTGTCGTTCACCACTTTAGCGACCGGTTTCTGTTCCTGAGTCAGCGGTGCCATACCGTGCTGTTGGTAACGATCCATCACCGGCTGCTGAACTTGTTTATTGGTCACGAGAGTGATTTCAGGACGTTTGTCCATGCCGATGCCTGTTGCAACCACGGTTACACGCAGTTCATCGTTCATATCCGGGTCAAGAGATGTACCGATAACCACAGTCGCGTTATCCGAAGCAAATGCACGGATGGTGTTACCTACGGTTTCGAATTCATCCAGACGCAGGTCGAAGCCCGCCGTGATGTTAACCAGCACGCCGCGCGCGCCAGACAGGTCGATGTCTTCCAGCAGCGGAGAAGAGATAGCCATTTCAGCCGCTTCTTCCGCACGGTCTTCGCCGCTTGCCACACCAGAACCCATCATCGCGTAGCCCATTTCAGACATCACGGTACGAACGTCTGCAAAGTCGACGTTCATCAAACCCGGACGAGTAATCAGTTCAGCGATACCCTGAACAGCACCTTTCAGCACATCATTCGCTGCGCCAAACGCATCAAGCAGGGAAATACCGCGACCGAGCACCTTCAGCAGTTTATCGTTCGGGATGGTAATCAGTGAGTCCACATGCTTGGACAATTCAGTGATCCCCTGCTCCGCGAAGGCCATACGCTTCTTGCCTTCAAAGTTGAAAGGCTTAGTCACGACAGCAACGGTCAGGATCCCCAAATCTTTTGCAACTTCAGCAACGACCGGCGCAGCACCTGTACCAGTACCGCCCCCCATACCTGCTGCAATAAATACCATGTCTGCACCTTCCAGCGCCGCACGCAGTGCATCGCGATCCTCATCAGCCGCATTACGGCCAACTTCTGGATTAGCGCCAGCTCCCAGTCCTTTGGTTATACCACTACCGATCTGAATCGTCTGCCCAACCGCTGTTTTACGCAGCGCCTGTGCATCGGTATTTACCGCGAAGAATTCAACACCTTCAATGCGCTCACGCACCATGTGCTCAACAGCATTACCGCCGCCGCCGCCGACGCCGATGACTTTAATCACCGCGTCGTTGGTAAGTTCCATTGGTTCAAACATAGTTTCTCTCCGATATGTGCCTGTCGCCTGAGGCCGTAATCACCGTCGACCTCATAAAAATTAAAACTCTTTTCGCAGCCAACTATTGAGTCGCTTGATCCACGAGCCAACTGATGCTGTAACACGTTTTTCTACTTCCGCTTCACCGTTAAGATGTGACTCTTTCCCGTAGTGAAGCAATCCCACAGCCGTCGAGTAATACGGCTCCTGAGCATAATCAGTTAAACCAGTGATATTCAGCGGCGCGCCAATACGCACCTGCGTATGAAACACTCGCTGAGCGCAGGCGGCAAGACCTTCGATCTGCGCCGCGCCACCGGTTAATACAATGCCCGCCGCCAGGTGATGTTTCACACCTTGTTGGCGAAGCTTTTCCTGCAACTGCAATATCTCTTCGTTGACCAGATTGAGCAGCTCGGTATACCGTGGCTCAATCACCTCCGCCAGCGTCTGACGTTGCAGACTACGCGGTGGTCGCCCACCTACGCTCGGCACTTCCACACTCTCATCTTTACCAACGATGGAGCCTAACGCGCAGCCATGGCGAACTTTAATCGCTTCGGCGTCGCTTGGCGGCGTGCCAAAGGCATAGGCGATATCACTGGTCACCACATTGCCAGCATAAGGAATTACCTTGGTGTGGCGCAATGCCCCACCGGTATAAACGGCGATATCCATTGTACCACCACCGATATCGACGACGCAGACTCCCAATTCACGTTCGTCTTCCGTCAATACCGAATAACTTGATGCCAGTCCGGCAAATATCAGTTGGTCAACTTTCAGGCCACAACGTTCAACCGCTTTAACAATGTTTTTCGCCATATCATTGTGACATGTGATCAGGTGCACTTTTGCCTGCATTCGCACGCCGGAAAGCCCCACCGGGTTCTTGATCCCTTCCTGATAGTCAATCGCGTACTCTTGCGGGATCACGTGCAACACACGATGTTCATCACGCACGCGCACCGATTTCGCGGTATGGACGACGTTTTCCACATCTTCTTGCGTCACTTCTTCTTCAGAAATGGGCACCATACCTATTTCATTCTGACAACTGATGTGCTTACCAGAAAGCGCCAGATATACTGAAGAGATCTGACAATCTGCCATCAATTCTGCCTGGTCAATAGCGCGTTGTACGCATTTGACCACGGATTCGAGGTCGTTAACCCCGCCTTTATCCATACCACGTGACGGGCAACTGCCCACACCAATGATATTGACCATACCGTCGGGCAGAACTTCCCCTACTAAAGCGGCAACCTTCGCGGTACCAATCTCCAGTCCTACTACCAGTTTTCTGTCCGTCGCCTTGATCATTGTTGTTCTGCCTGTGCCTGATTTTGTTGCTGAGTAGATTCCTCTGGCGGCAAGGGCGCCCAGCCTACTGCCGCACCAGAGTCATAACGCAAATCAACGTAGCTAATCCGTTTGCCATCGGTTTGCGCCTGCTGCTGTAAAACCGGATAAAGTTCTACAAAGCGAGCCAAACGTTTCATCGTATCGCCCCGGCCAAGGTTGAGCTTAATATCGTTATTCAGCGTCAACTGCCAGGAACGCCGCGCGGTCATCGCCGCTTCCTTCAGAGTAAATCTGTCCTTTGCCAGCATCTGCCCCATTTCGCGATAGCCCTGCAACACTTCATTTGCGCTGCCTTCCGGGCCATACAACATCGGGAGCACCTGCTTGCTGGTGCGATCTGGTGGCACGCTGAAGGTATTTCCTTCGGCGTCTACCATATGTTGATCATTCCACCGCGCAATCGGCACATATTCAACCAGATGAATCTTCAATTCATCAGGCCACTGCTTTCTGACGCTCACCTGCTTAATCCACGGCAGGCGTTGTTCTATTTGCGTCTGGATGATGTTGACATCCTGGGTCATAAAAGTACCCGGCTCACCCAACGCCAGGATCGACTGCCGGATATCGTCATTACGCGTGTAATGCCGTTCACCGGTCAACACCAGCTTTGAGAGCGGCAGGCGTTGCGCATCTTCCATCCAGCCCAACACGACCCAGCCGCTCACCAACACTGTCGTTAAAACCGTCAGCAGGAAAAGGATCCCCGCCAGACGTGTTCCATTATTGCGGCGAGAAGAAATCTCTTCCTCGCTGTTTCGCGTGTTCAGAGCAGCCTGCGACATATTAGTCCGCCAGTTCCAGAATTCGTACTACCAACTGCGAGAAGCTTAACCCCGCCTGACGCGCCGCCATCGGCACCAGACTATGGCTGGTCATACCCGGTGAGGTATTGGCTTCCAGCAGATAAAACTGTCCATCACTGTCCAGCATGACGTCAATACGCCCCCATCCTTTGCAGCCTAAAGTCGTCCATGCTTTCAGCACTAATGCCTGCAAATTGGCCTCTTGTGACGCTTCCAGACCTGCGGGGCAGAAATACTGTGTCTCATCAGAGAGATACTTTGCCTCATAATCATAGAAGGTTCCGGCGGGTTGAATACGTATTGACGGTAAAATTTCTTCACCGAGTATCGCAACCGTGAACTCCGGCCCACTTAGCCATTTTTCAATCAATACTTCTTCATCGTGCTGAAATGCCAATCTTAATGCATCTTGTAGAGCATTTTCTGCTACTACTTTTGACATTCCAACGCTGGAACCTTCGCGACTCGGCTTGACAATAAGCGGCAAACCTAAGGCAGAAATTTCTGCTAACTGCTTATCACTAAGGCCTTTTTCAAATTCTGCGCGGGTTAATGCCACCCACGGCGCTACCGGTAAACCGGCTCCCTGCCACAGCAATTTGCTGCGTAGTTTATCCATTGAAAGCGCAGATGCCATCACCCCGCTGCCGGTATAAGGTAGCCCCATCAGCTCGAGCATGCCCTGCAATGTGCCGTCTTCACCGCCGCGCCCGTGCAGAGCGATAAATACTTTCTGAAAGCCCATCGCCTTCAGTTGCGTCACGTCGACTTCTTTCGGATCGACAGGATGCGCGTTGATACTGCCTTCACGCAGCCCGGCTAACACTGCAGCACCAGAATTCAAAGAAACTTCTCTCTCTGCGGAGTTCCCGCCCAACAGGACCGCGATTTTATCAGTCATGTTGCTCTTCCTCCGGAGTTTGCGGCTTCAGTTTGATTTCAGCTAAAGAACGAGCAATTTTTCCGATATTACCCGCCCCCTGCACAAGAATCAGGTCGTTACCAGTTAATACCGGTGCTAACATCTCGGCTACCTGCGCCGGATCAGGCACCAGAATGGGATCAATTTTCCCACGTCCACGAATTGTACGACACAACGAACGGCTGTCCGCTCCCGGAATCGGTGCTTCGCCAGCCGGATAAACGTCCAGCATCAATAAGGTATCGACCTGGGTCAGGACATTGGCAAAATCGTCATACAGATCACGAGTGCGGGTGAAACGGTGCGGCTGAAACAGCATCACCAGGTTTTTATCCGGCCAGCCAGCACGCGCCGCTTTAATCGTGGCATCCACTTCTGTCGGATGGTGGCCGTAGTCATCGACCAGCATTGCTGTACCGCTTTTACCGTTGACCGGCTCCAGCGGAAACTCACCGAGGAAATCAAAGCGACGACCGGTTCCCTGGAAGCTCTCCAGCGCACGCAGAATAGCGTCGTCGTCAATCCCCTCTTCCGTGGCGACCGCAACCGCAGCGGCAGCGTTCAGCGCATTATGACGGCCTGGCGCATTCAGAGTAACGCGCATCGGCTCTTTGTCCTGGCGCAGCAACGTAAAGTGCCCCTGCGGGCCAATCTGCTGATAATCTTCCACACGAACGTCAGCATCTTCACTGAAACCATAAGTGGTAATCTGACGGCCAACGCGCGGTAACAACTCACGGATCACCGGGTCGTCAACACACATCACCGCACGTCCGTAAAACGGCAGGTTGTGCAGAAAATTAATAAAAGTCTGTTTTAAATTCTCGAAGTCACCCTGGTAGGTATCCATGTGATCGGCTTCGATATTGGTGACAATCGCCACCATCGGTTGCAGATGCAGGAACGATGCGTCGCTCTCATCCGCTTCGGCAATCAGGTAACGCCCGTGACCTAAACGCGCATGAACACCCGCCGCTTTTACCAACCCACCGTTAACGAAGGTCGGGTCGAGGCCCGCTTCTGCGTAGATGCTGGAAACCATCGCGGTGGTGGTGGTTTTACCGTGTGTCCCGGCAATGGCGATGCCATGACGAAAACGCATTAACTCAGCCAGCATTTCCGCACGACGAATAACCGGAATACGCGCTTCATGGGCAGCAACAATCTCTGGGTTGTCAGCAGAAATCGCGCTGGAAACAACGACCACGCTGGCGTCACGCACGTTTTCCGGGCGATGGTTGAAGTAAATCGTCGCCCCCAGATTCATTAACTGCTGCGTGACCGGATTTGGCGCTAAATCGGAACCACTGATCTGATACCCTTCATTGGCCAGAACTTCGGCAATACCGCCCATACCGGCACCACCGATGCCGACAAAGTGTATGTGCCGAACGCGACGCATTTCGGGCACGATGGAACGCAGTTTTGCCAATTGTTGTGTATTCATTCTTTACGCCATTAACTTCTCAAATTCATGCGATGCAAAAGGCATCGCCACAATTACGCCCGGGCAGCCCGGCTCACTTCATTTGCCACTCGCTCGGTGGCATCCGGAATGGATGCAGCACGGGCGCGTTCTGCCATGGTTAATAAGGTTTCTCGCGACCACCCGGCCAGGGTGTTGGCGACAGCATCCACAGTAAGTTGCGGTTGCTCGATAATTTTGGCTGCGCCCGCTTTTTCCAGCGGCAGCGCATTCCAGTATTGCTGGCGGTCTTTATGCTGAAACGGCACAAACAATGCCGGTAGCCCCGCCGCGGCGATTTCACTCACCGTCAACGCGCCGGAGCGGCAAACAACGACATCCGCCCATGCATAGGCCGCCGCCATATCATCAATAAATTCTGTCACTTTATGCTGCGGTTGCCCCGCTTCGGCATAAGCCTGTTCAACAGATTGTTGCGAACCTTTGCCACTCTGATGCCAGATAGTTACCGTATCGCCCAGCTTTGCTGCGACCTGAGGCATTGTCTGGTTAAGAATACGCGCGCCCTGCGAACCACCCACCACCAACACACGAATCGGGCCTTCACGCCCGGCCAAACGTTGCTGCGGTAACGGCAGCGCCAGCACATCGGTACGCACCGGGTTACCAACCACTTCCGCATTGGGGAAAGCGCCTGGAAACGCCTGCATCACTTTGGTGGCAATTTTCGCCAGCCATTTATTGGTCAAGCCTGCAATGCCGTTTTGTTCGTGAAGTACAACCGGAATGCCTAACGACCATGCTGCCAAACCACCTGGCCCGGAAACGTAACCGCCCATCCCGAGCACCACATCAGGCTTGTAAGCTTTCATAATTGCCCGCGCCTGCCGCCAGGCGTTAAAGATACGCAGCGGAGCCACGAGTAATGCTTTGATCCCCTTACCACGCAGGCCGGAGATACGAATAAAGTCGATCTCAATACCGTGCTTCGGCACTAAGTCCGCTTCCATACGATCGGCAGTACCCAGCCAGCGAACTTGCCACCCCTGGGTCATTAGATGGTGCGCAACCGCCAGCCCGGGGAACACATGTCCGCCAGTACCGCCAGCCATCACCATTAATCGCTTCCCTTGACCACTCATCGTGAACCTCGTGCAAACGCCTGCGCTTTCTCCAGACGCGTTTCATAATCAATACGCAACAGCATCATGATGGCTGTCGACATAATCAGTAAACTCGAACCACCGTAACTGATCAGCGGCAATGTCAAACCTTTGGTCGGTAGCATCCCCGCCGCCGCGCCTACGTTAACCAGCGCCTGGAAACTAAACCAGATGCCAATTGAACAGGCGAGAAAACCAGAAAAGCGGTGGTCAATTTCTAACGCTTTACGGCCAATCGACATCGCACGAAAAGCGACGAAGAATACCATTAAAAGCGCCAGCACCACACCGATATACCCCAGTTCTTCTCCGATAATGGCGAAAATAAAGTCAGTATGCGCTTCCGGCAGATACTCCAGTTTTTGTACCGAGTTACCTAAACCTTGCCCCCACAATTCGCCACGACCAAACGCCATCAATGATTGCGTCAACTGATAGCCGCTGCCGAACGGGTCTTCCCACGGGTTCCAGAACGCGGTAACGCGGCGAATACGGTATGGTTCAGCGAGGATCAGCAACACAACCGCTGAAATCCCCATGCCGATAATGGCAATGAATTGCCATAATTTCGCCCCCGCCAGGAACAGCATCGCCAGCGTGGTCACAAACAACACCACCACCGTACCGAGGTCAGGCTGCGCCAGCAGCAACACTGCCAGTACCAGAATCACCCCCATCGGTTTCAGGAAGCCGCGCAAGTTATTACGCACTTCGTCACCTTTACGCACCAGATAGTTGGCGATATAGCAAAACAGCGACAGCTTAGTCAGTTCCGCAGGCTGAATACGCAGCAGGCCGAGATCGATCCAACGCGATGCCCCTTTAACTGAGCTACCCACCACCAGCACGATCATCAGCAAGATGATTGACCCGAGCAGCATTGTGGCGCTGTAGCGCTGCCAGAACTCCATCGGCAGGCGCAGCGTAATGATCGCCAGAATGAACGCCAGGATCAGGTAAACACCATCACGCTTCGCGAAGAAGAACGGATCGTTGGTTAAGCGTTGCCCGATGGGCATTGACGCCGAGGTCACCATGATAAAGCCAATCGCCGCGAGGCCGAAGGTCAGCCACAGCAAGGTACGATCGTACATGATCAGGCTGTCGGTATCTTTTTCCCGCGAGCCCATCACCCAGCCCTTCAGCGCCGTGGAGATCCAGACCAGGATACTGAATCCCGGCAGACGCGGCATTTTCAGGCGAGGGAAAGATAAACGCATCAACCAAACTCCTTCGCCAGACGAGCAAATTCATTGCCCCGTTGTTCAAAGTTCTTGAACTGATCGAGGCTGGCACAGGCCGGAGAGAGCAGAACCATATCTCCCGGTCGCACGCGCGGAGCCAATAGACGCATCGCCTGCTCCATGGTTTCGGTTTGTTCAGCCACTTCCGGGCGTAAAGCCGCTAACTGCGCACCGTCGCGACCGAAGCAATACAGACGAACGTTATCGCCATTCAGATAGCGCGCCAGCGGACTAAAATCCGCCGATTTGCCATCGCCGCCTAACAACAAGTGCAGCGTACCGTCAACATGCAAGCCGTTTAGCGCGGCTTCCGTACTGCCGACGTTGGTAGCTTTCGAGTCGTTAATCCAGCGTACGCCGTTGTGCTCAAGCACCACTTCAAAGCGATGCGGCAGACCGGTAAAAGTCGTTAGCGCTGTCAGGCTGCTGGCTCGCGGTAACCCTGCGGCATCCGCCAGCGCCAGTGCCGCCAGCGCATTGGTGTAGTTATGTTGCCCTGAAAGTTTCATCTCTTTCACGTTCAACACTTTCTCACCTTTCACCCGCAGCCAGGTTTCGCCCTGCTGATGATTCAGGTGATAGTCACCCATGTTGACGCCAAAGCTGACGCAACGTTCATCCGCACCGCGGATCGGCATCGTTAAGGCATCATCGGCATTAACCACGCAAACTTTCGCATTTTCGTAAATGCGCAGTTTTGCCGCACGATACTGTTGCAAACCAAACGGATAACGATCCATATGATCTTCAGTTACGTTCAGAATGGTCGCTGCCACCGCCTGTAAACTGGAGGTTGTTTCCAGTTGGAAGCTCGACAGTTCCAACACGTACAGTTCGCACTCATCATCGAGTAACATCAACGCTGGCAGACCAATGTTGCCACCGACGCCAACGTTAACACCTGCTGCTTTCGCCATTTCGCCCACTAAGGTGGTGACCGTACTTTTGCCGTTAGAACCCGTGATCGCCACAATCGGCGCTTGCGCTTCGCGGCAGAACAGTTCGATATCACCAACGATTTCGATTCCGGCATCGGCAGCGGCGCTTAAGGATGGATGCGCCAGCGCAATGCCGGGGCTGGCGACAATAAGATCTGCCGCCATCAGCCATTCATCATTAAGACCGCCAGTATGACGTTCTACCGTTTCGGGTAATTTATCCAGGCCAGGCGGTGTCATACGCGTATCCATAACGCGCGGCGTCACGCCGCGAGCAAGGAAAAAGTCTACGCAGGAAAGCCCGGTGAGGCCCAGGCCGATAATGACGACATTTTTACCCAGGTAATCAGCCATGATTAACGCACCTTCAGCGTTGCCAGACCAATCAGGACCAGCATCAGCGAAATAATCCAGAAACGCACGATGACACGCGGTTCCGGCCAGCCTTTAAGTTCATAGTGGTGATGGATCGGCGCCATGCGGAAAATACGTTGCCCGCGCAGTTTAAAGGAGCCGACCTGCAAAATAACCGACAGGGTTTCGACAACAAACACGCCCCCCATAATCACCAGCAGGAATTCCTGACGCAGCAGCACAGCGATAATGCCCAACGCGCCACCTAACGCTAGCGAACCAACGTCGCCCATAAAGACCTGCGCGGGATAGGTGTTAAACCACAGGAAGCCCAGCCCTGCCCCGACTATCGCGGTGCAGACGATAACCAGCTCCCCGGCGTGTCGCAGATACGGTATATGTAAGTAGCTGGCAAAGTTCATGTTGCCGGTAGCCCAGGCCACCAGTGCAAAACCACCTGCGACAAAGACGGTCGGCATAATGGCCAGACCGTCGAGGCCATCGGTCAGGTTTACCGCGTTACCCGTACCGACAATCACAAAATACGCCAGCAGGATATAAAACAAGCCTAACTGCGGCATCACATCTTTAAAGAACGGCACCACCAGTTGCGTTGCTGGCGTGTCTTTTCCTGCAAGATAAAGTGCGAAAGCAACGCCCAACGCAATCACCGACATCCAGAAATACTTCCAGCGCGCGATCAAACCTTTGGTGTCTTTGCGCACGACTTTGCGATAGTCATCAACAAAACCAATAATGCCGTAACCGACCAGCACCACCAGTACGCACCAGACATACGGGTTGGAGGGATAAGCCCACAAGATCACGGAGACGACAATCGCAGTCAGGATCATGATCCCACCCATGGTCGGCGTGCCGCGCTTACTGAAGTGTGATTCAGGGCCATCGTTACGAACAACCTGCCCGAAGGAGAGTTTTTGCAAATGAGCAATCATGCGCGGGCCCATCCACAATGAGATGAACAGCGCAGTCAGCAGGCTGACGATGGCGCGAAACGTCAGATAGGAAAAGACGTTAAAGCCGGAATAATATTTGACCAAATGTTCGGCCAGCCAAACTAACATGTCCCATTCTCCTGTAAAGCGCGTACTACCTCTTCCATGGCAGCACTACGTGAACCCTTGACTAAAATCGTAATCACCTGTTGCTCTGCAATCAGTGATTTAAGACGCGTAATCAACGCGGATTTATCAGCAAAATGTTCGCCAGCACCGCTGGCGGTGCTGATAGCATGGCTTTGCTTGCCCACGCTTAACACGCGGTCAATACCAGCCGCCTTCGCCGCTTCCCCCACCTGGACATGACAGGCATCACTGTCAGCACCCAGCTCGGCCATATCACCAACCACCAGCACGCGATAACCCGGCATTTCAGCCAGTACCTGAACTGCGGCGGTCATTGAGCCAACATTGGCGTTGTAGGAGTCGTCGAGCAGCAACTGGTTTTCCGCCAGTTGAATGGGGAACAGACGACCAGGAACAGCTTGCAGATTTGCCAGTCCCGTTTTGATGGCATCAAGCGTTGCACCCACGGACATGGAGAGCGCCGCGGCAGCCAACGCATTTGCGATATTGTGACGCCCCGGCAGCGGCAGCAGAACATCGACGCTACCTGTTGGGGTTTGCAGCGTAAATTCAGTACCATGTGAAGTCACATGGATATTGGTAGCGGTAAAATCGCTGTTGGCGGCATTTGGCGAAAAACGCCACACTTTGCGTGAGCCAATCACACTCTGCCAGTTCAGCCAGTCGTTGTTATCGGCATTCATGATAGCGATACCGTTTTCTGGCAGGCCGGTAAAGATTTCGCCTTTCGCTTTCGCGACACCCGCAAGCGAGCCGAAACCTTCCAGATGCGCAGCCGCCAGATTGTTGACCAGTGCGGCTTCCGGACGGGTCAGGCTAACAGTCCAGGCAATTTCGCCCTGATGGTTAGCGCCAAGCTCAATGACCGCGTAATCGTATTCCGGCGTTAAACGCAGCAGCGTCATTGGCACGCCGATGTCGTTGTTGAGATTGCCAGCCGTATAAAGCGTGTTGCCACACTGACTTAAAATCGCCGCGGTCATCTCTTTCACAGAGGTTTTACCGGAGGAACCGGTCAGGGCAACCACACGAGCAGGAACTTGCTGACGAACCCATGCTGCCAGTTCACCAAATGTCAGACGCGTATCGTTAACGATTAACTGTGGCAGGTCGATATCCAGCGGACGGCTAACCAGCAGCGCGCCTGCCCCTCCAGCTTTCGCCTGGTCGGCAAAATCATGGGCATCGAAACGTTCGCCTTTCAGGGCGACGAACAGACAGCCAGGCGTCAATTTACGGGTATCGGTGGTTACGGCGTCAAGGGTGATATCAGCCCCTTTCAGTTCGCCGTTGAGAATATTCGCCAGTTGGCTAAGGGTTACACTAATCATGCGATTACCCCCAGCAAACGCGCCACCGTGACGCGATCGGAGTAGTCCAGACGCTGATTACCGACAATCTGGTAATCTTCATGGCCTTTACCCGCGACCAACACGACATCATTTTCTTTCGCCTGCATAACGGCGCACGTTACCGCTTCGGCGCGCCCTTCCATCACTTTGGCATGTCCGGCGTCTAACATCCCCGCCAGAATATCGTTGATGATGGCACGCGGCTCTTCAGTACGCGGGTTGTCATCCGTTACCACCGCCACGTCGGCAAACTCTTCAGCAATCGCCCCCATCAGTGGGCGCTTGCCTTTATCGCGATCGCCGCCACAGCCGAAGACGCACCACAGCTTACCCGCACAGTGCAGGCGCGCAGCCTGCAAGGCTTTTTCCAGCGCATCCGGAGTGTGAGCATAATCCACAACAACCGTCGGTTTGCCTGGCGCAGTGAACACTTCCATACGTCCGCAAACCGGTTGCAGACGCGCGGCGGTTTTCAGCAGGTCAGCTAATGGGTAACCGAGCGCCAGCAGCGTCGCCAGCGCCAGCAGCAGGTTACTAACGTTGAATGCGCCCATCAGGCGGCTTTCTATTTCCCCATCGCCCCAGCTTGAGGTGAAGCGAATGGTCGCACCGCTGTCGTGATAGTTCACGCCAGTCGCTTTCAACCAGCGGCCATGACAGTTCGGATTGATATTTTCTTCCATCGACACGGCAACCGCGTCCGGCAATTTTGCCAGCCAGCGGCGGCCTACTTCGTCATCAGCGTTGACAATCGCCTGACCGCAATGATGTTCGGAGTAAAGCAACCATTTCGCCGCTTCGTAGTGTTCCATATCACCATGATAATCAAGGTGATCGCGACTTAAGTTAGTAAAGACCGACGCCGCAAATTTCAATGCCGCCACACGGTGCTGTACCAGCCCGTGTGAGGAAACTTCCATTGCGCAAAAAGTCGCGCCCTGATCCACCAGCCCCGCCAGCTCATGCTGAACGTCGACTGCCGAACCGGTGGTATTTTCCGTCGGGATCACTTTACCCAGCAGGCCATTACCAACAGTGCCCATTACCGCGCTGGTTTCACCAAGCAGTTGGCTCCATTGCGCCAGAAGCTGAGTCGTTGTGGTTTTGCCGTTGGTGCCCGTTACGCCCACGAGACGTAGATTGTCAGAGGGTTCATGGTAAAAGCGACCCGCCAGTGCTGATAAACGCTCGTTGAGCTGACTGAGATAGATGACTGGTACACCGTGCATTTCACGGATTTCACCGTCGGTCGCCTCATCTTTCGCCTCTGCAATAATGGCAGCCACACCTTGCGCTATCGCCTGCGGGATATATCGACGCCCGTCCGCCTGATGACCTACTACAGCTACAAAGAGATCGCCCGACGCAGCCACACGGCTGTCAAGCGTCATCTCTCGCAGTGCTCGCGAAGGTGCGTCTGGCACCCACGGAGCAAGAAGGTCGCGCAAATTACGATCTGCCACCTGTCCCCTCGCCTTGATTAATCACAAATTCATTTTTATCACCCGTTGTCAGCGCATCCGGCTCGATGTTCATGGTGCGCAATACGCCGCCCATGATGGCACCAAAGACCGGCGCGGAAACGGCACCGCCGTAGTATTTACCCGCCTGCGGATCATTGATAACAACAACCAGCGCGAAGCGCGGCTGACTCGCAGGCGCAACGCCTGCGGTATAAGCAATATATTTATTGATGTAGCGACCATCCGGCCCGACCTTTTTCGCAGTACCGGTTTTAATAGCAATGCGATAGCCTTTAATCGCCGCCTTCACACCGCCACCGCCGGGTAGCGCCACGCTTTCCATCATATGTACCACGGTGCGGACAATGGATTCCGGGAAGACGCGCTCACCGGGAACCGGGGGGTCAACCTTGGTAATCGACAGCGGGCGATAAATGCCGTAGCTGCCGATGGTTGCGTAGACTCGCGCTAACTGTAACGGTGTTACCATTAGCCCGTAGCCGAAAGAGAAGGTGGCCCTCTCTATGTCAGACCACCGTTGTTTTTGAGGATATAAGCCACTGCGTTCTCCGACCAACCCCAAATTGGTCGCTTTTCCCAGTCCAAAACGTGAGTAAGTATCTACTAACGCTGAGGACGGCATCGCTAACGCCAGCTTGGAAACACCGACGTTACTCGACTTCTGTAAAACCCCGGTCAGGGTCAATTCGCTGTAGCGCGCCACGTCTTTGATTTCGTGGCCGTTAATTCGATAAGGAACGGTATTCAATACTGAGTTTTCCCGCACCACACCACGTTGCAACGCGGTCATCACCACCATCGGTTTAACCGTTGAGCCAGGTTCAAACACGTCGGTGATGGTACGGTTACGCATCGCCTCTTTCGGCGTGCCACTCAGATTGTTTGGGTTGTAAGACGGGCTGTTAGCCATCGCCAGCACTTCGCCGGTATTGACATCCACCAGCACGGCACTACCGGATTCTGCCTTGTTAAAGGCCACCGCGTTGTTCAGTTCGCGATAAACCAGCGCCTGCAGGCGTTCATCAATACTCAACGCAAGGTTGTGCGCCGCCTGGCTGTCGGTGGAAGAAATATCTTCAATTACGCGGCCGTAGCGGTCTTTACGCACAATACGCTCGCCCGGTTGCCCAGTGAGCCATTTATCAAAACTCTTCTCAACACCTTCAATCCCCTGGCTATCGACGTTGGTAAATCCAATGAGGTGAGCGGTCACTTCGCCGGACGGATAGTAACGGCGGGATTCCTCACGCAGATGAATCCCCGGTAGTTTTAGTTTTTTGATGTAGTCAGCCATGTCAGGGTTAACCTGACGCGCCAGATAGATAAAACGTCCTTTCGGGTTGGCGTTAATGCGGGCTGAGAGCTGATCCAGCGGAATGTTAAGTGCGTTAGCGAGCGCCTTCCAGCGGTCACCGACGCTGATGCCGCCAGCGTCATGCACTTCTTTCGGGTCAGCCCAAATCGCTTTTACCGGTACGCTCACCGCTAACGGACGACCAGAGCGGTCGGTAATCATGCCGCGGGAGGTGGAGACTTGCTGAACGCGAAGAGAGCGCATATCGCCCTCTTTCACCAACATGTCCGGGGAGATAACCTGTAACCACGCTACGCGTCCCAGCAGAAAAGCCAGTGCCAGCAAAATACAGCCGCATAACAACGCAAAACGCCAACTGATAAAGTTGGCATGTTCTTCCTGACGTTTTGGTTTCTGCGTTTTCGCCGCTGCTTTCATGCGTCGCGTTTATCCTTATTTTTGCACTACAATATTTTCTTGTGATGGATCAACATGCTGCATCTGCAGCTTCTCTGTGGCGATCCTTTCCACCCGGCTATGGTCACCGAGCGCATTCTCTTCAAGAATCAGGTTGCGCCATTCAATGTCTAAAGCGTCTCGCTCCAGCACCAGTTGTTCGCGCTGAGCGGTCAGCAAACGGGTATGGTGCGCCGTGGTCACCACGGTCACCGCCGTCAAGATAATGCAAATGAACAGACAGAGTGGCAGCTTCCCGAACCGCAAAAGATCGTCACCGATAACGCCAGGCAAGGCATGGCGCTCGTGGCTTCCCATCGATCCTTTAACTTTGCTTAGAGCTTCTGTCACTCTGCTGATCATGCGTTCGTCCTCTCTGCAATACGCAGAACTGAACTTCGGGCACGAGGGTTCTCAGCCACCTCTTCTTCGCCCGGCATCAACTTGCCTAGTGCTCGCAACTGACGGCCACCCAGTTTTTTGAGCTGCTCTTCGGTCATCGGTAACCCTGCCGGAACCTGCGGACCGCGACTGTTTTCACGCATAAAGCGTTTCACTATACGATCTTCCAGCGAATGAAAACTGATGATCGAAAGCCGCCCACCCGGGGCCAGCACGCTGAGCGAGCTTTTTAGCGCCTGCTCTATCTCCTCCAGTTCACTGTTCACCCAAATGCGCACCGCCTGGAAGGTACGGGTCGCGGGATGTTTGAATTTGTCCTTCACCGGGGTTGCCGCAGCAACGACTTCCGCCAGTTCTTTGGTACGGGTCATCGGCTGTTCGCGGTTACGCTCAACAATGGCGCGCGCAATGCGTTTGGCAAAACGCTCTTCGCCATAAGTTTTTAATACCCAGGCAATATCAGCTTCTTCTGCGCTTTGTAGCCACTCGGCGGCAGACTGGCCGCGTGTCGGATCCATACGCATGTCCAGCGGACCGTCGCGCATAAAGGAAAAACCGCGTTCTGCATCATCGAGTTGCGGTGAAGAGACACCAAGATCGAGAAGAATTCCGTCAATCTTGCCGATAAGATCACGCTCAGCGACGTATTCGCCCAGCGCGGAGAAAGGTCCATGTATGATGGAGAAGCGCGGATCATCAATAGTCTTTGCGACGGCGATAGCCTGCGGATCGCGATCGATTGCCAACAAACGCCCCTCTTCGCCAAGTTGCGAAAGGATCAGACGTGAGTGACCACCGCGACCGAAAGTCCCATCAATGTAAATGCCATCAGGACGGATATTGAGGCCGTTTACGGCTTCGTCCAGCAGCACCGTGGTGTGTTTATAGTTTTCCATCATTTTATAGAGACAAGTCCTGCAGTCGTTCCGACAAGCTTTCGGTAACAGACTGTTCAGCGTCGATATCTTCCCTGACCTGTTGATGCCAGGTTGTTTCATCCCACAGTTCAAACTTGTTGAACTGTCCAACCAACATCACTTCTTTTGTCAGCCCGGCATGTTGCCGCAGTACTGGCGCGATTAATAATCGACCTGCGCCATCCATCTGACATTCACTGGCATGGCCTAACAGAAGGCGCTGCACACGGCGCTCAACCGGGTTCATGCTCGACAGACGCGATAATTTTTGCTCGATAATTTCCCATTCAGGAAGGGGGTAAAGCAGCAGGCATGGGTGATGAATGTCAATGGTACATACCATTTGACCGGCAGCGTTCCCGAGCAGCTCTTCCCGATAACGGGTGGGCACCGATAAGCGCCCTTTACTGTCGAGATTGACTAACGTTGCTCCCCGGAACATGCCAGTCTTCTCCCAATTACCACTTTATCCCACAAATTCCCACTAAAAGGAGTTTACGGAGCGGAGGAAAAGCTTGTCAAGCCAGGAACATTCTTTACCGAAGCAAAAAACCAAATGTTTACGACTAATATCTGCATTGTTTAAAAATCGCCCAACGAACGAAGCAAATTAACGTCATGAATAGTTGTAAGAAAAATTCCCACTCATCATTACCGTTTTAAAAACGACTCCATTTTCCTTAATGAAAATATAAAGTGTCAGTTTGCGACGCGAGCGGCATTTTAGGACATATCGCCCCCGGATAACAGTCCCTGTTGCGCGTGCACCGCGCCTGACGCCAGTGGCTTTGTGTAAAAGTTTAGAAAAGTGTTTGTTTAATCGGCAATTGACGATTTGCATGTAACAAAATAATGCAATCGCAACCTGGCGTTACGCCTTAATTATCATTAGGCACAAAGAATGAAGTTAATTGGGGAGATATTTCGAAGGTCTTATGGATAATTGTCAGGAATAGTCTTATTTACATAAAGGATATTGATGTCCAATTACGTACTCAATGCGCCAGCGACAATCCGCTGACGCATCATTTTCTGTTTAACGCTTAGCTACGGCTGAGGATGCCACGGCGATAGAGATTTCGTTTGATGCGCGTTAAGCCCGGTTTTGGCTTACGCGGCTCATCCAGGCTCGCCAGGACAATCTCCAGCACGCGTTCTGCGACATCACGATGACGCTGAGCCACCGCCAGCACTGGGCATTGTAAGAAGTCGAGCAATTCGTTATCGCCAAAGGTCGCAATCGCCAGATCGGAAGGAAGTTTGCCATCGCGGCGCAACGTAACATCCATAACCCCCTGCAACAATGCAAAAGAGGTAGTAAACAGCGCCTGCGGCATCGGATGCGTTTCCAGCCATTTTTCGAATAGCTGGGCAGCGGCTTCCCGCTCATAGCTGTTGGCATAAAGAAAATGCACTTTGCGCGGATCATCTTTCCAGGCCGTGCGGAAACCCTGTTCACGCAGGAAGCTGACAGAAAGCTCCGGCAGTGCACCAAGATAAAGCACTGTCTCGGCCGGAAACTTACGTAACTCTTCCGCCAACATTTCAGCATCATCCTGGTCAGCGCCAACGACGCTGGTAAAGTGTTCACGATCAAGCGCACGATCCAGCGCGACAATCGGGAACGGGTCGTTAGCCCAGCGTTGATAGAAAGGATGCTCTGGCGGCAGCGACGTCGAAACAATGATGGCATCGACCTGACGCTGTAAAAGATGCTCAATACAACGCATTTCGTTGTCTGGCTGATCTTCGGAACAGGCAATTAATAGCTGATAACCACGTTGCCGCGCCTGGCGTTCAAGATAGTTAGCAATACGGGTGTAACTTGTGTTCTCCAGATCGGGGATCACAAGACCAATAGAACGTGTGCGTCCAGCACGAAGCCCAGCCGCCACGGCATTCGGGTGGTAATTGTGCTCACGCACCACAGCCATGACTTTTTCAACGGTTTTGTCGCTCACACGGTATTGCTTCGCTTTGCCGTTAATAACATAGCTTGCAGTGGTCCGCGATACTCCCGCCAGCCGAGCGATTTCATCCAGTTTCACAATTGCCCCTTGCGTAAAATGTAAAAACCATAACCATTGTACTGGTATGGATTAAATTCATTAACATCTAAGCGCAGAAAATTAACTGCGGCAACTGCTTTTATTCCAGGTTCCTACTGAATTCGCAAAAAAAGCCCAACGTGACATGCAGGGCTGTAAATTGCGCATTGAGATCATTCTTAACGCATTATTTTATCGCCGCGTGAAAGTCCGACAACGCCGGAGCGGGCAACTTCAACAATTTTCGCCACATCGCGAATCGATGCTAAAAATGCATCGAGTTTATCGCTGGTTCCCGCCAGTTGAACGGTATAAAGCGACGGTGTGACATCGATAATTTGCCCACGGAATATTTCCGTATTGCGTTTCACTTCGTCACGTCCGTAGCCACTGGCCTGAATTTTCACCAGCATAATTTCCCGCTCAACGTGCGCGCCCTGCCCCAGTTCGCTCACGCGCAAGACATCGACCAGCTTGTGTAATTGCTTTTCGATCTGCTCAAGCACTTTTTCATCGCCCACGGTCTGGATAGTCATGCGCGATAATGTCGGATCGTCGGTTGGCGCAACGGTCAGACTTTCAATGTTATAGCCACGCTGGGAAAAAAGGCCGATCACACGGGATAACGCGCCTGATTCATTTTCGAGTAATACTGATAATATCCGGCGCATAATCAGGTTCTCTCCGTTTTGCTTAACCACATTTCATCCATTCCACCCCCGCGAATATGCATCGGGTAGACATGCTCACTGCCATCAACGGTGACATCAACAAACACCAGACGGTTATTACCGACCTGCTCAAGTGCCTCGCTCAGTTTGCTTTCCAGCTCATCCGGACGTGAAATTTGGATACCCACATGGCCATAGGCTTCTGCCAGACGGACGAAATCTGGTAGCGACTGCATATAAGATTGTGAATGACGGCCGGAATAGATCATGTCCTGCCATTGCTTCACCATCCCCAGATAGCGGTTATTGAGATTCACCACCAGCACCGGCAGTTCATATTGCAAGGCTGTAGACAGTTCCTGAATGTTCATCTGAATACTGCCATCGCCAGTGACGCAGACCACGGTTTCTCCCGGCAGTGCCATTTTGACGCCCAGCGCCGCAGGTAAACCAAAGCCCATAGTGCCGAGGCCGCCGGAGTTGATCCAGCGACGCGGTTTATCGAAAGGATAATAAAGCGCGGCGAACATCTGGTGTTGCCCGACATCGGACGTCACATAAGCGTCCCCCTTCGTCAGTCGCCAGAGCGTCTCGATCACCGCCTGCGGTTTAATGCTTTCACTGTGGGTATCATATTTCAGGCACTGGCGAGCGCGCCACTGTTCAATTTGCTGCCACCAGTCGCGGATCTCATCCAGAGGTTGCGAAGAGGTTTCTTGCGGTAACAATTCCAGCATTTGCTCCAACACCAGACGCGCATCGCCAACGATCGGGATGTCGGCGGTCACGGTTTTTGAGATCGAGGTAGGATCGATATCAATATGTAACACTGTCGCATTTGGGCAGTACTTTGCCAGATTGTTAGTGGTGCGATCATCAAAGCGTACACCAACCGCAAAAATGACATCAGCATTATGCATCGTCATATTAGCTTCGTAAGTGCCGTGCATTCCCAGCATTCCCAAGGCCTGACGATGCGTTGCCGGAAACACACCTAATCCCATTAATGACGAGACGACAGGAAGATTAAGTTGCTCAATAATCTGTTTGAGTTGTTGATGGCAACCCGCAGTCACTGCGCCACCGCCAACGTAAATTACCGGTTTTTTCGCCGCCACCAGCGTTTGCAGCGCGCGTTTAATCTGCCCCTTATGGCCCAGCGTTGTTGGGTTATAAGAGCGCATACTGACCGACTCCGGCCAGACGTACGGTAATTTGTTCGCCGGATTAAGAATGTCTTTCGGTAAATCAACCACCACAGGCCCAGGACGACCGCTTGCCGCCAGCCAGAATGCCTTTTTCAGCACCTGTGGTATATCTTCCGTTTGCTTAACCAGAAAACTGTGTTTAACCACCGGCCGGGAAATTCCCACCATGTCACACTCCTGAAAGGCATCGTAACCTATCAGCGAGGTTGCTACCTGCCCGGAAAGGATAACCAGCGGAATGGAGTCCATATAGGCAGTGGCGATACCAGTAATTGCGTTGGTGGCCCCAGGGCCCGATGTCACCAGCACAACGCCCACTTCTCCGGTCGCGCGCGCCAGACCATCGGCCATATGCACTGCCGCCTGTTCATGACGAACTAATACGTGATCAATACCGCCCACGGTATGCAATGCATCGTAAATATCAAGGACTGCGCCTCCGGGGTAACCGAATACTTGTTTAACGCCCTGA
Source organism: Escherichia sp. TW09308 (assembly GCF_000208565.1). NCBI lineage: Bacteria > Pseudomonadati > Pseudomonadota > Gammaproteobacteria > Enterobacterales > Enterobacteriaceae > Escherichia > Escherichia sp. TW09308. The sequence continues at coordinate 2,304,500 of NZ_AEME01000001.1, forward strand.
TCGATAAGCGATCGGACGACCATCTCGGCTCCAGACAACATCTCCATGGCTTGCCTCACTGTTTGGCGGAAAAAATGTGTAAAACACATTAACCGTCCGATCTGGCTTAAGCAATTGACAGGCAGAGTCACAAGCGTGAATAAATAAGAATAAACAGGAGGAAAGGAGAAAATAAACGATAAAATACTCCAGAATGGCGGACAGAATTGATAATAAATCGGCTAAATCTGCCTCGTTACAGCAATTTCTCTATTTTTTATTATTTCTAATATCAGGGTGAACATGCATTCAGAATAAAATTCTACATTGAATAAAAAATGCAGAATAAACCAGAGATGCACACCTGATTTACTCTGCCTCTGCTTAACGTTTACAAATAGAGACTAATTGCTCTTCCATCCATTGATGACCTTTATCACGCCCGGCTGCCTCATGCCAGGAGAGGTAACAGGTTCTGCTATTTTGTTTTAATGGTAGCGGTAATATCTGCAATTCTAAGGATTCAGCAAACTCCTCAGCCAGCCAACGAGGCGCAATAGCGACAAGATGCGTTTGTGACACCACGCTAAGGACGCTCATCATTGCCATTCCCTGATAAGCGATACTGGCTTGTTTATCTACTGTGTCGTACCACGGTTGACTAAACGACGCGAAACGGTCGAGCGAAACTGCCGCATGTTGTTCGTTATAAACATCATGTTTCAGTAATGGGCCGTTAATCGTCGGATGCTTCTTACTGGCTACCAGTACCATTTCATCTTTAAATAATGGAACGCTGGTAAATTCAGGACGATGGAAGTCTTCATAACTAATAACGAACTCTGTTTCCTGATAACGGAGTTGATGTTCGGTGTTCTGATTTAATGAAGACTTGAATATCACATGAATATTTGGCGCAATTTGCTCAATGTGATTATAAATCTGCGAGGTCAGAATGCTATCTAACGGGCTGCAAACGCAGAGATGGAATACGCGCTCGCTGCTGGAAGGCTCAAACCCTGAACCCGGTAACTCGTTTTGTACTAATTGCAGCGCCTGACGCACAGAGCCAAAAAGCTGAAATGCGCGGGCAGTCGGTTGGATGCCACGACCATAACGAACAAACAACTCGTCATTAAACATCACCTTCAGGCGTGCAACAGCATTACTGACCGCAGGTTGCGACATTCCCAGAACATGCGCGGCACGAGTAATATTCTGCTCCTGCATCACAGCATCGAAAACGGTTAATAAGTTTAAATCGACCATACGCAACTGTGGCTTGCTTAACTCCACAATCTCCGCAATCTCTGGATGATCTGTTTTTACCTCTGACATACTTAACTCCACTGTCACACTTAACTCCCTTTCCCTTATTGGAATGCAGAGAAATAATCCTGAAAAATATGATTTACCATGCATATAAAATAAGAAGAAGGAAAATGAGTAAAATTAGGAAAACATAAAGATAAGGGTTCTGATAAAAACAGAATCCATTGCCGTGCGAAGAGTCATTCATCACAGCTTAATAATCCATAATGTTTTTGTTGCGAAAACATTCTAATCATAACCACCGCGAATACTCAATCATCTAAAAAATGGATTAATTGTGCTAATTTAATGCTTATTTTATGCGTTTAATATATTAATCCTTAACATTAATCGATCAATAATATTCACTAAATCAATATAAAAACATTCGTACAGCATATAATTCAATACAAATCATCAGGATAGTTGCGGTAGCGAGCAAGTTTTACTCTTTCTTACCTCGTTGATTAAATGCAATAAATTATTCTGAAGTATGTCTACCAATGAAAAGTATGAGCGGTTAAACAGAAATTAATATCGACTGTTTTTACTCTTGCAGCACAATTAGCTAATTTGACGCATACAGAACTCTCGCTGGTGAACCGTTTTTGTTGCATCAGGGTTGACATCCGTTTTTGTATCCAGTAACTCTAAAAGCATATCGCATTCATCCGGAGCTGATTTAATGACTCACATCGTTCGCTTTAACGGTCTACTACTACTAAACGCATCTTCTTTGCGCGGTAGACGAGTGAGCGGCATCCAGCATTAAGCCAGCACGCAGTCAGACAAAAAACCCGCGCATTGCGCGGGTTTTTTTATGCCCGAAGCGAAGCGCCCTAAAAGAGACAAGGATCCAAACTATGAGCCAGCAAGTCATTATTTTCGATACCACATTGCGCGACGGTGAACAGGCGTTACAGGCAAGCTTGAGTGCGAAAGAAAAACTGCAAATTGCGCTGGGCCTTGAGCGAATGGGGGTTGACGTGATGGAAGTCGGTTTCCCCGTCTCTTCTCCGGGCGATTTCGAATCGGTGCAAACCATTGCTCGCCAGGTCAAAAATAGCCGCGTTTGTGCGTTAGCCCGTTGCGTGGAAAAAGATATCGACGTGGCGGCAGAATCCCTGAAAGTTGCCGAAGCCTTCCGTATTCATACCTTTATTGCCACCTCCCCAATGCACATTGCCACCAAGCTGCGCAGCACGCTGGATGAGGTGATCGAACGCGCCATCTATATGGTGAAACGTGCACGCAATTACACCGATGATGTTGAATTTTCTTGCGAAGACGCCGGACGCACACCGATTGCCGATCTGGCGCGAGTGGTCGAAGCAGCAATTAACGCCGGTGCCACTACCATCAACATCCCGGACACCGTGGGCTATACCATGCCATTTGAGTTCGCCGGAATCATCAGCGGTCTGTATGAACGCGTACCAAACATCGATAAAGCCATTATTTCCGTACACACTCACGATGATTTAGGCCTGGCGGTCGGCAACTCGCTGGCGGCGGTACATGCCGGAGCACGGCAGGTAGAAGGTGCGATGAACGGGATCGGTGAACGTGCGGGTAACTGTTCGCTGGAAGAAGTGATCATGGCGATCAAAGTGCGTAAGGATATTCTCAACGTCCACACCGCCATTAATCACCAAGAGATATGGCGCACCAGTCAGTTAGTTAGCCAGATTTGCAATATGCCGATCCCGGCAAACAAAGCCATTGTTGGCAGCGGCGCGTTCGCACACTCCTCCGGTATTCATCAGGATGGCGTGCTGAAAAATCGCGAAAACTACGAAATCATGACACCAGAATCTATTGGTCTGAACCAAATCCAGTTAAATCTGACCTCTCGTTCTGGTCGTGCGGCAGTAAAACACCGCATGGATGAGATGGGATATAAAGAAAGTGAATATAATTTAGACAATCTGTACGACGCTTTCCTGAAACTGGCAGATAAAAAAGGCCAGGTATTTGATTACGACCTGGAGGCACTGGCCTTTATTGGTAAACAGCAAGAAGAACCGGAACACTTCCGTCTGGATTACTTCAGTGTGCAGTCGGGTTCTAACGATATCGCCACTGCCGCCGTCAAACTGGCCTGTGGCGAGGAAGTCAAAGCAGAAGCCGCCAACGGTAATGGCCCGGTCGATGCCGTCTACCAGGCGATTAACCGTATCACTGACTACAACGTCGAACTGGTGAAATACAGCCTGACCGCCAAAGGCCACGGTAAAGATGCGCTGGGTCAGGTGGATATCGTCGCTAACTACAACGGTCGCCGCTTCCACGGCGTCGGCCTGGCCACCGATATTGTCGAGTCCTCCGCCAAAGCAATGGTGCACGTGCTGAACAATATCTGGCGCGCCGCAGAAGTCGAAAAAGAGTTACAACGCAAAGCTCAACACAACGAAAACAACAAGGAAACCGTGTGATGTCGAAGAATTACCATATTGCTGTTTTACCTGGGGATGGGATCGGGCCGGAAGTCATGACCCAGGCCCTGAAAGTACTGGATGCCGTGCGTAACCGCTTTGCGATGCGTATCACCACCAGCCATTATGATGTTGGCGGCGCAGCCATTGATAACCACGGGCAGCCGTTGCCGCCAGCGACGGTTGAAGGCTGTGAACAAGCCGATGCCGTACTGTTTGGCTCGGTAGGTGGCCCGAAGTGGGAGCATTTGCCGCCAGACCAACAACCAGAACGCGGCGCGCTGTTACCTCTGCGTAAACATTTCAAATTATTCAGCAATCTGCGCCCGGCAAAACTGTATCAGGGGCTGGAAGCATTCTGTCCGCTGCGTGCTGATATTGCTGCTAACGGCTTCGACATCCTGTGCGTGCGTGAGTTAACCGGCGGCATCTATTTCGGTCAACCGAAAGGCCGTGAAGGTAGCGGTCAGTATGAAAAAGCGTTTGATACCGAGGTGTATCACCGTTTTGAGATCGAGCGCATTGCCCGCATCGCGTTTGAATCTGCCCGCAAACGTCGCCGCAAAGTCACGTCAATCGACAAAGCCAACGTGCTGCAATCCTCTATTTTATGGCGGGAGATCGTTAACGAGATCGCCATTGAATATCCGGATGTTGAACTGGCACATATGTACATCGACAACGCCACCATGCAGTTGATTAAAGATCCGTCGCAATTTGACGTGCTGCTGTGCTCCAACCTGTTTGGTGACATTCTTTCTGACGAATGCGCGATGATTACCGGTTCGATGGGGATGTTGCCTTCCGCCAGCCTGAACGAACAAGGTTTTGGTCTGTATGAACCGGCAGGCGGCTCTGCGCCGGATATCGCAGGCAAAAACATCGCTAATCCAATTGCGCAAATTCTGTCGCTGGCGCTGCTGTTGCGCTACAGCCTGGATGCCGATGATGCGGCTTCCGCTATTGAACGCGCCATTAACCGCGCATTAGAAGAAGGCATTCGCACCGGAGATTTGGCCCGTGGCGCTGCCGCCGTAAGTACCGATGAAATGGGCGATATCATTGCCCGCTATGTGGCAGAAGGGGTGTAATTATGGCTAAGACGCTATACGAAAAATTGTTCGACGCTCATGTAGTTTACGAAGCTGAAAACGAAACCCCGCTGTTATATATCGACCGCCATCTGGTGCATGAAGTGACGTCACCGCAGGCGTTTGATGGTCTGCGCACCCACGGACGCCCGGTACGTCAGCCAGGTAAAACTTTCGCCACTATGGACCACAACGTCTCGACCCAGACCAAAGACATTAATGCCTGCGGAGAAATGGCGCGCATCCAGATGCAGGAGCTGATCAAAAACTGCAAAGATTTTGGCGTCGAGCTGTATGACCTGAATCACCCGTATCAGGGAATTGTCCACGTGATGGGGCCAGAACAAGGCGTCACCTTACCGGGAATGACCATTGTTTGCGGCGACTCGCATACCGCCACCCACGGCGCGTTTGGCGCACTGGCGTTTGGCATCGGTACTTCCGAAGTTGAACACGTGCTGGCAACGCAAACCCTGAAGCAGGGTCGTGCGAAGACCATGAAAATTGAAGTCCAGGGTAAAGCCGCACCAGGAATTACTGCGAAAGATATCGTGCTGGCAATTATCGGTAAAACCGGCAGTGCAGGCGGCACCGGGCATGTGGTGGAGTTTTGCGGTGAAGCAATCCGTGATTTAAGCATGGAAGGTCGCATGACCCTGTGCAATATGGCAATCGAAATGGGCGCAAAAGCCGGTCTGGTTGCGCCGGACGAAACCACCTTTAACTATGTCAAAGGCCGTCTTCATGCGCCGAAAGGCAAAGATTTCGACGACGCCGTCGCCTACTGGAAAACACTGCAAACCGACGAAGGTGCAACTTTCGATACCGTTGTCACTCTGCAAGCAGAAGAGATTGCGCCGCAAGTCACCTGGGGCACCAACCCAGGCCAGGTGATCTCCGTGAACGACAATATTCCCGATCCCGCTTCGTTTGCCGATCCGGTTGAGCGCGCGTCAGCAGAAAAAGCGTTGGCCTATATGGGGCTGAAACCGGGTATTCCGCTAACCGAAGTCGCTATCGATAAAGTATTTATCGGTTCCTGCACCAACTCACGTATTGAAGATTTACGTGCAGCGGCGGAAATCGCCAAAGGGCGGAAAGTTGCGCCAGGCGTTCAGGCACTGGTCGTTCCCGGCTCCGGCCCGGTAAAAGCGCAGGCAGAAGCAGAAGGGCTGGACAAAATTTTTATTGAAGCGGGTTTTGAATGGCGCTTGCCTGGCTGCTCAATGTGTCTGGCGATGAACAACGATCGCCTGAATCCGGGCGAGCGTTGTGCCTCCACCAGCAACCGTAACTTTGAAGGCCGCCAGGGGCGCGGCGGGCGCACGCATCTGGTTAGCCCGGCAATGGCGGCCGCCGCTGCCGTCACCGGTCATTTCGCTGACATTCGCAACATTAAATAAGGAGCACACCATGGCAGAGAAATTTATCAAACACACAGGCCTGGTTGTTCCATTGGATGCCGCCAATGTCGACACTGATGCCATTATCCCGAAACAGTTTTTGCAGAAAGTGACGCGCACTGGTTTTGGCGCGCATCTGTTTAACGACTGGCGTTTTCTGGATGAAAAAGGCCAACAGCCAAACCCGGACTTCGTGCTGAATTTCCCACAATATCAGGGCGCTTCCATTTTACTGGCGCGGGAAAACTTCGGCTGTGGCTCCTCGCGTGAGCACGCTCCCTGGGCGCTGACCGATTACGGATTTAAGGTGGTGATTGCGCCCAGTTTCGCGGACATCTTCTACGGCAACAGCTTTAACAACCAGTTGCTGCCGGTGAAATTAAGCGATGCCGAAGTGGACGAGCTGTTTACACTGGTGCAGGCTAATCCGGGAATTCACTTCGACGTGGATCTGGAAGTGCAAGAGGTGAAAGCGGGGAATAAAACTTATCGTTTTACCATCGATGCCTTCCGCCGCCACTGCATGATGAACGGTCTCGATAGCATCGGTCTGACGTTGCAGCACGGCGATGCCATTGCTGATTATGAAGAGAAGCAACCGGCGTTTATGCGCTAGTTTTATGAGTCGGATAAGGCATTCACGCCGCATCCGGCACTCAATCGCCAAAAAGAAAAAAGCCAGCAGGTATTCACTGCTGGCGTGGCGATTAACACCAATACTCAGTCACACATGATGTCTGCAGATCAGTAGTCAGAATGACTCCCCTCCCACTGCATCAGTTATTCAAGCATGGCTAATCGTTGTGGAACGCTTAACCAACTCAGTCAGCACATCATTGCTGTCATTGCAAAATAGTGCCGATAAAACTGACGAATGGGATACCTCCTTGCTTCATCGTTAAGAATTATTGACTTAATATAGGGATAATAAAATTGCTGACTTTTGCGCAGGAGTTCCCCTTTTATGCCTTCAGGTCGTCTGCAACAACAGTTCATCCGGCTGTGGCAATGCTGCGAGGGTAAATCGCAGAACACGACGCTCAACGAACTGGCAGAGTTATTGAGCTGTTCCCGCCGTCATATGCGCACCCTGCTAAACACCATGCAGGATCGTGGCTGGCTGACGTGGGAGGCGGAGGTTGGCCGCGGTAAACGCTCGCGTTTGACCTTCCTCTACACCGGACTTGCGCTTCAGCAACAGCGGGCGGAGGATCTGCTGGAACAGGATCGTATCGATCAACTGGTGCAACTCGTCGGTGATAAAACCGCTGTGCGGCAAATGTTGGTTTCCCATCTGGGGCGTAGCTTCCGCCAGGGGCGGCACATTCTGCGCGTGCTCTACTATCGTCCGTTGCGTAATCTGCTACCTGGCAGCGCATTACGCCGTTCCGAAACGCATATCGCCCGGCAAATCTTCAGCGCGTTAACCCGCATAAATGAGGAAAATGGGGAACTGGAGGCGGACATTGCCCACCACTGGCAACAAATTTCCCCACTTCACTGGCGTTTCTTTTTACGTCCCGGTATCCAATTTCATCATGGCCGTGAGCTGGAAATGGACGATGTCATCGCCTCTTTGAAACGGCTCAATACGCAGCCGCTCTATTCCCACATTGCTGAAATTGTTTCGCCAACGCCCTGGACGCTGGATATCCATCTTACGCAGCCCGATCGTTGGTTGCCGTTACTACTGGGGCAAGTTCCGGCGATGATCCTGCCGCGGGAATGGGAAACCATCAGCAACTTTGCCAGTCATCCGATCGGCACCGGTCCGTATGCGGTAATGCGTAACAGCGCCAATCAGTTGAAAATTCAGGCATTCGATGACTTCTTCGGTTATCGGGCACTCATCGATGAAGTTAACGTCTGGGTTCTGCCGGAAATTGCCGACGAGCCAGCCGGAGGGCTAATGCTGAAAGGGCCGCAGGGTGAGGAAAAAGAGATTGAAAGCCGCCTGGAAGAAGGTTGCTACTATTTACTGTTCGACAGCCGCACCCATCGCGGGGCGAATCAGCAAGTCAGAGACTGGGTAAGCTACGTTCTTTCTCCGAGCAATCTGGTCTACTTCGCGGAAGAACAGTACCAGCAACTCTGGTTCCCGGCCTACGGACTGCTCCCCCGTTGGCACCATGCCCGCCCCATGCATTGCGAAAAACCCGCCGGGCTGGAAAGCCTTACCCTGACCTTTTATCAGGATCATATTGAACATCGGGTAATCGCCAGGATCATGCAGCAAATTCTGGCGAGTCATCAGGTAACGCTTAACATCAACGAGATCAGCTACGATCAGTGGCATGCGGGAGAGATCGAAAGCGATATCTGGCTTAACAGCGCCAACTTTACGCTGCCGCTGGATTTTTCGCTGTTCGCGCATTTGTGCGAAGTGCCGCTGCTACAACACTGTATTCCGATCGACTGGCAAGCCGATGCCGCGCGCTGGCGCAATGGCGAGATGAACCTGGCGAACTGGTGCCAGCAGTTAGTGACCAGCAAAGCGATGGTGCCATTGATCCATCACTGGCTGATCATTCAGGGGCAACGCAGTATGCGCGGCCTGCGCATGAATACCCTTGGATGGTTCGATTTTAAATCAGCGTGGTTTGCGCCGCCGGATCCATGATTGCTGGTTGATAACAAACTCACTACACTAACGCCGTTCTCAACGGGGTGCCACGCAAATGCGTGCGCTGAGAAAATACCCGTCGAACCTGATCCGGATAACGCCGGCGAAGGGATTTGAGGCTCCTTCTCAAGTCCTTTGCCACTCTTCTTTGAGGTGCAAAGTGTTAAAAAAATGTCTTCCTTTGCTGTTGCTGTGCACAGCGCCCGTTTTTGCGAAACCTGTTCTGACCGTCTATACCTACGACTCCTTCGCTGCCGACTGGGGGCCAGGTCCGGTAGTCAAAAAAACCTTTGAAGCCGACTGTCATTGCGAACTGAAACTGGTGGCGCTGGAAGATGGCGTCTCGCTGCTCAACCGTCTGCGGATGGAAGGTAAAAACAGCAAAGCCGATGTGGTGCTGGGTCTGGATAACAATCTGTTAGATGCCGCCAGCAAAACCGGGCTGTTTACCAAAAGCGGCGTGTCAGCGGATGCGATCAATGTACCCGGCGGCTGGAATAATGACACTTTCGTACCATTTGATTACGGCTACTTCGCCTTCGTCTATGACAAGAACAAACTGAAAAATCCGCCGCAAAGCCTGAAAGAACTGGTTGAGAGCGATCAAAACTGGCGGGTGATTTATGAAGATCCACGCACCAGTACGCCAGGTCTGGGTCTGCTGCTGTGGATGCAAAAAGTCTATGGCGATGACGCCCCGCAAGCCTGGCAGAAACTGGCGAAGAAAACCGTCACCGTCACCAAAGGCTGGAGCGAAGCCTATGGCCTGTTTTTAAAAGGCGAAAGCGATCTGGTATTGAGCTACACCACTTCTCCGGCTTATCACATTCTCGAAGAGAAGAAAGATAACTACGCCGCCGCCAACTTTAGCGAAGGTCACTATCTGCAAGTGGAAGTCGCCGCCCGCACCGCTGCCAGCAAGCAGCCGGAGCTGGCACAAAAATTCCTCCAGTTTATGGTTTCTCCGGCTTTCCAGAATGCGATCCCAACCGGCAACTGGATGTATCCGGTAGCAAACGTCACACTACCTGCCGGTTTTGAACAACTGACCAAACCGGCCACCACGCTGGAATTCACGCCAGCCGAAGTGGCGGCACAACGTCAGGCATGGATTAGCGAATGGCAACGCGCCGTCAGCCGTTAATTCCTGGCTGGTTAATTCCAGGTGTAAGCGCCGCCACGCTGGTGGTGGTGGTTGCACTGGCGGCGTTTCTCGCGCTGTGGTGGAACGCGCCGCAGGGGGACTGGGCAACAATATGGCAGGACAGCTACCTGTGGCATGTGGTGCGCTTCTCCTTCTGGCAGGCGTTTCTCTCTGCGCTGCTCTCTGTCGTGCCCGCAATATTCCTCGCCCGCGCCCTCTACCGCAGGCGCTTTCCGGGGCGGCTGGCGCTGTTGCGTCTGTGCGCTATGACCTTAATCCTGCCTGTGCTGGTCGCTGTTTTCGGCATTCTTAGCGTTTATGGTCGCCGGGGCTGGCTGGCATCGCTCTGGCAATCGCTTGGGCTGGAGTGGACTTTTTCGCCCTACGGCCTGCAAGGCATTTTGCTGGCGCACGTATTTTTTAATCTGCCGATGGCGAGCCGCTTATTACTCCAGGCACTGGAAAACATCCCCGGTGAACAACGTCAACTTGCCGCCCAGCTTGGGATGCGCGGCTGGCATTTTTTCCGCTTCGTCGAATGGCCGTGGTTACGGCGACAAATCCCGCCGGTTGCTGCGCTTATCTTTATGCTCTGTTTCGCCAGCTTCGCCACCGTGCTGGCGCTGGGCGGCGGGCCACAGGCGACGACTATCGAACTGGCAATCTATCAGGCGCTGAGTTACGACTACGATCCCGCCCGCGCAGCAATGCTGGCGCTGATCCAGATGGTGTGCTGTCTGGGACTGGTGTTGTTGAGCCAACGATTAAGTAAGGCCATCGCCCCCGGCACTACGCTGCTGCACGGTTGGCGCGACCCGGACGATCGTCTGCACAGCCGCATTTGCGATACGGTGCTGATCGTGCTGGCGCTGCTGTTGTTGCTGCCACCGTTACTGGCGGTGATCGTTGATGGCGTGAATTACCAGTTGCCAGAAGTGCTGGCGCAACCGGTACTGTGGCAGGCACTGTGGACCTCATTGCGCATCGCGCTGGCGGCAGGCGTATTGTGCGTAGTGCTGACCATGATGCTGCTGTGGAGCAGTCGCGAACTGCGGGCGCGGCAGAAAATGCTGGCTGGTCAGACACTGGAGATGAGCGGAATGCTGATCCTCGCCATGCCCGGCATTGTGCTGGCAACGGGCTTCTTTTTATTGCTCAACAACACTACTGGCCTGCCACAATCTGCTGACGGCATTGTGATTTTCACCAATGCGCTAATGGCGATCCCTTACGCGCTGAAAGTGCTGGAAAACCCGATGCGCGATATCACCGCCCGCTACAGCATGTTGTGTCAGTCGTTGGGCATTGAAGGCTGGTCGCGTTTAAAAGTGGTCGAGCTGCGCGCCCTGAAACGTCCGCTGGCGCAGGCACTGGCTTTTGCCTGCGTGCTGTCGATTGGTGATTTTGGTGTGGTGGCATTGTTCGGTAACGATGATTTCCGCACCCTGCCGTTTTATCTCTACCAGCAAATTGGCTCTTACCGCAGCCAGGACGGCGCGGTCACCGCATTAATTCTGCTGCTGCTCTGTTTTCTGCTGTTTACCATGATTGAAAAACTACCGGGGCGAAATGTTAAGACTGACTGATATCACCTGGCTTTATCACCATTTGCCAATGCGTTTTAGCTTAACGGTGGAACGCGGCGAGCAAGTGGCGATCCTCGGGCCAAGCGGCGCAGGTAAAAGTACCCTGCTGAATTTGATCGCCGGTTTTCTGACGCCAGCCAGCGGTTCGCTGACTATCGACGGTATTGATCACACGACGACACCGCCGTCACGCCGTCCGGTATCAATGCTGTTTCAGGAGAACAACCTGTTCAGCCACCTGACGGTAGCGCAGAACATCGGGCTGGGATTGAATCCGGGATTGAAGTTGAACGCAATACAGCAGGAGAAAATGCACGCAATCGCCCGTCAGATGGGGATTGATAATTTAATGGCACGGTTACCGGGTGAGCTTTCCGGCGGCCAGCGGCAGCGCGTGGCGTTAGCGCGCTGTCTGGTACGTGAACAGCCCATTTTATTGCTTGATGAACCGTTCTCCGCACTCGATCCGGCGCTGCGTCAGGAGATGTTGACGCTGGTGAGCACGAGCTGCCAGCAGCAAAAAATGACGCTATTGATGGTGTCACATAGCGTAGAAGATGCCGCGCGGATCGCCACGCGCTCGGTGGTGGTTGCCGACGGGCGCATCGCCTGGCAGGGGAAGACAAATGAGTTATTGAGCGGTAAGGCGAGTGCTTCGGCGCTGTTGGGAATTAAAGGCTAATATGCACTGTCGGATGCGGCGTGAACGCCTTATCCGACCTACGGGGGCGTATTGTGGGCCTGATAAGACGCGGCAAGCGTCGCATCAGGCGCCCCGTACAAGACTATGCCCCTAAACCCCAACCACTTTACGCAAAATATCGATATACACCGGCATCAACGGATGGCGAATCAACACCACCAGCGCCACTACCCCAACGCCAGAAATTAGCGGCGTCAGCCACAGCAGATGACCACGCGACAAATAATGGCTTAAGCGATCGGTTACTTTGCCACTGCGCCATAACCGCCAGCACAACCAGCCGCCAACCCACAAAAACACCGCCGTTACCAGCAATAACCACTTAAATTCACCGCTCTGCATCCCGGCAGGAATATCAATCGCCGCCCCCGCCAGAATCCCCGGCAGGAAGTAAAACGGTGGCCACAGCAGGCAGCCGATAATATTTGGCGTAATAAATTTTGCTACGGGCAGATCCAACATCCCTGCCACCATTGGCACCAGCGGACGCGTCGGGCCGACAAAACGACCGACCAGAATGGTAAACATGCTGTGTTGATGCAACGCATGTTCGGTTTTATCGAGCAACGCTTTGTTTTTCTTCAGAAACGACCAACGATGGAGCGGCTTTTTAAAACGCCAGCCCAGCCAGAAAGAGATCCAGTCCCCCATCAGGCAGCCAACAATCCCCGCCAGCCAGGCGTGCCAGAAACTTAACTCGCCGCTGCCAATCAGCGCTCCCAGCCCCGCCATCAGTACCGTACCGGGCAAAATCAAACCGACCAGCGCCAGCGACTCCAGAAAAGCCACCAATACCACCGCCATCAGCGAATAAACGGTGGATTGGGTAATAAAGTGTTCCAGCAATGCTTGCATAATGTGCCTGTCAAATGGACGAAGCAGGGATTCTGCAAACCCAATGCTACTCCGTCAAGCCGTCAATTCTCTGATTCGTTACCAGTTATGACAACCTGACAGCTACATCATTCACTTTTTCTTCACAACCAGCACGGAACTCGCTTGGGCTGGCCCCAGTACATTTTTTAAATACCCGCGAGAAATAGAGTTGATCATCAAAGCCAACATTGCGCCCGACCGTCGCGATAGGCATCCGGGTTGTACTCAATAGCAGCTTCGCCTGGCTAATGCGTTGATCCTCACGCCAGCTTAAGACGCTAATCCCTAACTGCTGACGGAACAAATGCGACAAACGCGACGGCGACAGGCAGACATGCTGTGCAACGCTGGCGATATCAAAATTGCTGTCTGCCAGGTGGTCGCTGATGTACTGACAAGCCTCGCGTACCCGATTATCCATTGGCGGATGCATCGACTCATTGATCGCTTCCATCCGCCGCAGTAACAATTGCTCAAGAAGATTTATCGCCAGCAGTTCCGAATAGCGCCCTTCTCCTTGTCCGGCGTTAATAATTTGCCCAAACAACTCGCTGAAATGCGGCTGGTGCGCTTCGTCCGGGCGAAAGAAACCGGTATTGGCAAATATCGACGGCCAGTTAAGCCATTCGTGCCAGTAGGCGCGAGGACGAAAGTAAACCCACTGGTGATACCATTCACGAGCCTCCGGATGACGACCGTAGTGATGAATTTCTCCCGGCGGGAACAACAAAATATCCCCCGGTCGGCAAACAAATTCTCGTCCCTGATTTTTCACCACACCCTGTCCACGAATGGTGAGATTGAGAATATAGCCTTTCATTCCCAGCGGTCGGTCGATAAAAAAATCGAGATAACCGTTGGCCTCAATCGGTGTTAAACCCGCCACCAGATGGGCGTTAAACGAGTAACCCGGCAGCAAGGGATCATTTTGCGCTTCAGCCATACTTTTCATACTCCCGCCGTTCAGAGAAGAAACCAATTGTCCATATTGCATCAGACATTACCGTCACTGCGTCTTTTACTGGCTCTTCTCGCTAATCCAACCGGCAACCCCGCTTGTGAAAAGCATTTTGTAACAAAGGGGGCCGAAAGCCATGACAAAAACGCGTAACAAAAGTGTCTATAATGACGGCAGAAAAGTCCACATTGATTATTTGCACGGCGTCACACTTTGCTATGCCATAGCATTTTTATCCATAAGATTAGCGAATACTGCCTGACTGTTTTTATCGCAACTCTCTACTGTTTCTCCATACCCGTTTTTTTGGATGGAGTGAAACGATGGCGATTGCAATTGGCCTCGATTTTGGCAGTGATTCTGTGCGAGCTTTGGCGGTGGACTGCGCCACCGGTGAAGAGATCGCCACCAGCGTAGAGTGGTATCCCCGTTGGCAGGAAGGGCAATTTTGTGATGCCCCAAATAACCAGTTCCGTCATCATCCACGTGACTACATTGAGTCAATGGAAGCGGCGCTAAAAACTGTGCTTGCAGAGCTTAACGCCGAACAACGCGCGGATGTGGTCGGCATTGGTGTGGATAGCACGGGCTCCACGCCTGCACCAATCGACGCCGACGGCAACGTGCTGGCGCTACGCCCGGAGTTTGCTGAAAACCCGAACGCGATGTTCGTCTTGTGGAAAGACCACACAGCGGTTGAAGAAGCGGAAGAGATCACCCGCTTGTGTCACGCACCCGGCAAAGTTGACTATTCTCGTTATATTGGCGGTATTTATTCCAGCGAATGGTTCTGGGCGAAAATACTCCACGTTACCCGCCAGGACAGCGCCGTGGCGCAATCAGCCGCGTCGTGGATTGAGCTATGTGACTGGGTGCCAGCCCTGCTCTCTGGCACCACTCGCCCGCAAGATATCCGTCGCGGGCGTTGCAGCGCCGGACACAAATCACTGTGGCATGAAAGCTGGGGCGGTCTTCCACCAGCCAGTTTCTTTGATGAGTTGGACCCGCTCCTCAATCGACATTTGCCCTCCCCGCTGTTTACTGACACCTGGACTGCCGATATTCCAGTTGGCACTTTATGCCCGGAATGGGCGCAGCGTCTCGGTCTGCCTGAAAGCGTAGTGATTTCTGGTGGCGCGTTTGACTGCCATATGGGCGCGGTCGGCGCGGGCGCACAGCCTAACGCACTGGTAAAAGTGATCGGTACTTCTACCTGCGACATTCTCATTGCCGACAAACACAGCGTTGGCGAGCGCGCAGTGAAAGGTATTTGCGGTCAGGTTGATGGCAGTGTAGTGCCTGGGTTTATCGGCCTGGAAGCCGGTCAGTCAGCATTTGGTGATATCTACGCCTGGTTTGGTCGCGTACTCGGCTGGCCGCTGGAACAACTTGCCGCCCGGCATCCGGAACTGAAAGAACAAATCAACGCCAGCCAGAAACAACTGTTACCTGCGCTGACCGAGGCGTGGGCCAAAAATCCGTCTCTGGATCACCTGCCGGTGGTACTCGACTGGTTTAACGGTCGCCGCACGCCAAACGCTAACCAACGCCTGAAAGGGGTGATTACCGATCTGAACCTCGCTACCGATGCTCCTCTGCTGTTTGGCGGTTTGATTGCCGCTACCGCCTTTGGCGCGCGCGCAATTATGGAGTGCTTCACCGGGCAGGGGATCGCCGTCAATAACGTGATGGCGCTGGGCGGCATCGCCCGCAAAAACCAGGTCATTATGCAGGCCTGCTGCGACGTGCTGAATCGCCCGCTACAAATTGTCGCTTCTGACCAGTGCTGCGCGCTCGGCGCAGCGATTTTCGCCGCCGTTGCTGCAAAAGTGCACTCAGATATCCCATCAGCACAACAAAAAATGGCCAGCGCGGTCGAGAAAACGCTGCAACCGCGCAGCGAACAGGCACAACACTTTGAACAGCTTTATCGCCGCTATCAGCAGTGGGCGATGAGCGCCGAACAACACTATCTTCCAACTTCTGCCCCGGCACAGGCTGCCCAGGCCGTTCCGACTCTATAAGGACACGATAATGACGATTTTTGATAATTATGAAGTGTGGTTTGTCATTGGCAGCCAGCATCTGTATGGCCCGGAAACCCTGCGTCAGGTCACCCAACATGCCGAGCACGTCGTTAAGGCGCTGAATACGGAAGCGAAACTGCCCTGTAAACTGGTGCTGAAACCACTGGGCACCACGCCGGATGAAATCACCGCGATTTGCCGTGACGCCAATTATGACGATCGTTGCGCGGGTCTGGTGGTGTGGCTGCACACTTTCTCCCCGGCCAAAATGTGGATCAACGGATTGACCATCCTCAACAAACCACTGCTGCAATTCCACACCCAGTTTAACGCTGCATTACCGTGGGACAGCATCGATATGGACTTTATGAACCTGAACCAGACCGCACACGGCGGCCGCGAGTTCGGCTTCATCGGCGCTCGTATGCGCCAGCAACATGCCGTGGTCACCGGTCACTGGCAGGATAAACAAGCTCATGAACGTATCGGCTCCTGGATGCGCCAGGCTGTGTCTAAACAGGATACCCGTCATCTGAAAGTCTGCCGCTTTGGCGACAATATGCGTGAAGTGGCGGTCACTGACGGCGATAAAGTTGCCGCGCAGATCAAGTTCGGTTTCTCCGTTAATACCTGGGCAGTTGGCGACCTGGTGCAGGTGGTGAACTCGATCAGCGATGGCGATGTCAACGCGCTGGTTGATGAGTACGAAAGCAGCTACACCATGACGCCTGCCACACAGATCCACGGTGAAAAACGGCAGAACGTGCTGGAAGCGGCACGGATTGAGCTGGGAATGAAGCGTTTCCTGGAACAAGGTGGCTTCCACGCGTTCACTACCACCTTTGAAGATCTGCACGGTCTGAAACAACTCCCTGGTCTCGCCGTACAACGTCTGATGCAACAGGGCTATGGCTTTGCGGGCGAAGGCGACTGGAAAACTGCCGCCCTGCTTCGCATCATGAAGGTGATGTCAACCGGTCTGCAGGGCGGCACCTCCTTTATGGAGGACTATACCTATCATTTCGAGAAAGGTAATGACCTGGTGCTCGGCTCCCACATGCTGGAAGTCTGTCCGTCGATCGCGGCGGAAGAGAAACCGATCCTCGACGTTCAGCACCTTGGTATTGGCGGTAAAGATGATCCTGCCCGCCTGATCTTCAACACTCAAACTGGCCCGGCCATCGTCGCCAGCCTGATTGATCTCGGTGATCGTTATCGTCTGCTGGTTAATTGCATCGATACGGTGAAAACGCCGCACTCCCTGCCGAAACTGCCGGTGGCGAATGCACTGTGGAAAGCGCAACCGGATCTGCCAACCGCTTCCGAAGCGTGGATCCTCGCTGGTGGCGCACACCATACCGTCTTCAGTCATGCGCTGAACCTGAACGATATGCGCCAGTTTGCCGAGATGCACGACATTGAAATCACGGTGATTGATAACGACACCCGCCTGCCTGCGTTTAAAGACGCGCTGCGCTGGAACGAAGTGTATTACGGATTTCGTCACTAAGTAGCCGCATCAGGTATGTAACGCCTGATGCGACGCTGGCGCGTCTTATCAGGCCTACACGCTGCGATTTTGTAGGCCGGATAAGCAAAGCGCATCCGGCATTCAGCGCCTGATGCAACGCTGGCGCGTCTTATCAGGCCTGCGATTGCGAGCCGAAGGCTGATTTTGTAGGCCGGATAAGCAAAGCGCATCCGGCATTCAGCACCTGATGCAACGCTGGCGCGTCTTATCAGGCCTGCGATTACGAGCCGAAGGCTGATTTTGTAGGCCGGATAAGCAAAGCGCATCCGGCACGAAGGAGTCAACATGTTAGAAGATCTCAAACGTCAGGTATTAGAAGCCAACCTGGCGCTCCCAAAACACAACCTGGTCACACTGACCTGGGGCAACGTCAGCGCCGTTGATCGCGAGCGCGGCGTCTTTGTGATCAAACCTTCCGGCGTCGATTACAGCATCATGACCGCCGACGATATGGTCGTGGTCAGCATCGAAACCGGTGAAGTGGTTGAAGGAACGAAAAAGCCCTCCTCCGACACGCCAACTCACCGGCTGCTCTATCAGGCATTCCCGTCCATCGGCGGCATTGTGCACACCCACTCCCGCCATGCCACGATCTGGGCACAGGCAGGCCAGTCAATCCCGGCAACTGGCACTACCCACGCCGACTATTTCTACGGCACCATTCCCTGCACCCGCAAAATGACCGATGCGGAAATCAACGGCGAATATGAGTGGGAAACCGGTAATGTCATCGTCGAAACCTTCGAAAAACAGGGTATCGATGCGGCGCAAATGCCTGGCGTGCTGGTGCATTCTCACGGCCCGTTTGCGTGGGGTAAAAACGCCGAAGATGCGGTACACAACGCCATCGTGCTGGAAGAAGTCGCTTATATGGGGATTTTCTGCCGCCAGTTAGCGCCACGGTTACCGGATATGCAGCAAACGCTGCTGGACAAGCACTACCTGCGTAAACATGGCGCGAAGGCGTATTACGGGCAGTGATGACTGTATAAAACCACAGCCAATCGACCGAAACCAGGCTATACTCAAGCCTGGTTTTTTGATGGATTTTCAGCGTGGCGCAGGCAGGTTTTATCTTAACCCGACACTGGCGGGATACCCCGCAAGGAACCGAAGTTTCCTTTTGGTTAGCGACGGACAACGGGCCGTTACACGTTACGCTTGCGCCGCAAGAATCCGTGGCGTTTATTCCCACCGATCAGGTTCCCCGCGCCCAGCTCATTTTGCAAAGTGAGCAAGGATTTCGTCTGACGCCGCTGGCGTTAAAGGATTTTCACCGCCAGCCAGTACATGGCCTTTACTGTCGCGCCCATCGCCAGTTGATGAATTACGAAAAGCGCCTGCGTGAAGCTGGCGTCACCGTTTACGAGGCCGATGTGCGTCCGCCAGAACGTTATCTGATGGAGCGTTTTATCACCGCTCCGGTGTGGGTCGACGGTGATTTCCGTGATGGCGCTATCGTCAACGCCCGTCTGAAACCTAATCCCGACTATCGTCCGCCGCTCAAGTGGGTTTCTATTGATATTGAAACCACCCGCCACGGTGAGCTGTACTGTATCGGCCTGGAAGGTTGCGGGCAGCGCATCGTTTATATGCTGGGGCCAGAGAATGGCGACGCCTCCGCGCTCAATTTCGATCTGGAGTATGTTGCCAGCCGTCCGCAACTACTGGAAAAACTCAACGCCTGGTTTGCAACTCACGATCCGGATGTGATCATCGGCTGGAACGTAGTGCAGTTCGATCTACGGATGCTGCAAAAACATGCCGAGCGTTATCGCATTCCCCTGCGTCTGGGGCGCGATAACAGTGAGCTGGAGTGGCGCGAGCACGGCTTTAAAAACGGTGTCTTTTTCGCCCAGGCCAAAGGTCGGCTGATTATCGATGGTATTGAAGCGCTGAAATCTGCGTTCTGGAATTTCTCTTCGTTTTCGCTGGAAACCGTTGCCCAGGAATTGTTAGGCGAAGGCAAATCTGTCGATAACCCGTGGGATCGCATGGACGAAATTGACCGCCGTTTCACCGAAGATAAGCCTGCACTGGCGACTTATAACCTGAAAGATTGCGAACTGGTCACACAGATCTTCCATAAAACCGAGATCATGCCATTTTTACTCGAACGAGCGACGGTGAACGGCCTGCCGGTTGACAGGCACGGCGGTTCGGTGGCTGCGTTTGGTCATCTCTATTTTCCGCGTATGCATCGCGCCGGATATGTCGCCCCCAATCTCGGTGAAGTGCCGCCTCACGCCAGCCCTGGCGGCTATGTGATGGATTCACGACCCGGACTTTATGATTCGGTGTTGGTGCTGGACTACAAAAGCCTGTACCCGTCGATCATCCGCACCTTTCTGATTGATCCCGTCGGGTTGGTGGAAGGCATGGCGCAGCCTGATCCAGAGCACAGCACAGAAGGTTTTCTCGATGCGTGGTTTTCGCGGGAGAAACATTGCCTGCCGGAGATTGTGACTAACATCTGGCACGGGCGTGATGAAGCCAAACGCCAGGGCAATAAGCCGCTGTCGCAGGCGCTGAAGATCATTATGAATGCCTTTTATGGCGTGCTCGGCACCACCGCCTGTCGATTCTTCGATCCGCGCCTGGCGTCGTCGATCACCATGCGCGGCCATCAGATCATGCGACAAACCAAAGCGTTAATTGAAGCACAGGGTTATGACGTGATCTACGGTGACACCGACTCAACATTTGTCTGGCTGAAAGGCGCACATTGCGAAGAAGAGGCGGCGAAAATCGGTCGCGCACTGGTACAGCACGTTAACGCCTGGTGGGCGGAAACGCTGCAAAAACAACGGCTGACCAGCGCACTGGAACTGGAGTATGAAACTCATTTCTGCCGTTTTCTGATGCCTACCATTCGCGGAGCTGATACCGGCAGTAAAAAGCGTTATGCCGGGCTGATTCAGGAAGGCGACAAGCAACGGATGGTGTTTAAAGGACTGGAAACCGTGCGTACCGACTGGACACCGCTGGCTCAGCAGTTTCAGCAGGAGCTGTATTTGCGTGTCTTTCGCAATGAACCGTATCAGGAATACGTGCGCGAAACTATCGACAAACTGATGGCGGGCGAACTGGATGCCCGACTGGTTTACCGTAAACGGCTCCGCCGCCCGCTAAGCGAATATCAACGAAATGTGCCGCCTCACGTACGCGCTGCTCGCCTTGCCGATGAAGAAAACCAAAAGCGCGGCCGCCCCTTGCAATACCAGAACCGCGGCACCATTAAGTACGTATGGACCACCAACGGCCCGGAGCCGCTGGACTATCAACGTTCGCCGCTGGATTACGAACACTATCTGACCCGCCAGCTTCAACCTGTGGCGGAAGGAATACTCCCCTTTATTGAGGATAATTTTGCTACACTTATGACCGGGCAACTTGGGCTATTTTGAGCAAAAAAAGAGTTCGTCAGATGCCATTTTGATGCGTGACGAAAGCGCCGCCATCCAGTACCATAGCGCCCTTTCCATTCCTGGACCTGAATAACACCACTACCGCATTAGCCTGGTAGCGGGTAGTTATTGCCTGCAATTAAAGATATAGAGCCAAACACATATGCCTTTTACACTTGGTCAACGCTGGATCAGCGATACAGAAAGCGAATTAGGACTTGGAACCGTTGTCGCGGTGGATGCGCGAACTGTCACTTTACTTTTCCCATCTACTGGTGAAAACCGTCTGTATGCACGCAGTGATTCTCCCGTGACCCGCGTGATGTTCAACCCTGGTGATACCATTACCAGCCATGACGGCTGGCAGATGCAAGTCGAAGAAGTAAAAGAAGAAAATGGCTTGCTGACCTATATCGGTACTCGCCTGGATACCGAAGAGTCCGGCGTGGCTCTGCGTGAAGTTTTCCTTGATAGCAAGCTGGTGTTCAGCAAACCGCAGGATCGTCTGTTTGCCGGGCAGATTGACCGTATGGACCGCTTTGCGTTGCGTTATCGCGCGCGTAAGTATTCCAGCGAACAGTTCCGTATGCCGTACAGTGGCCTGCGCGGTCAGCGTACCAGCCTGATCCCGCATCAGCTCAACATCGCGCATGATGTCGGCCGCCGCCATGCGCCGCGTGTCCTGCTGGCTGACGAAGTCGGTTTAGGGAAAACCATTGAAGCCGGGATGATCCTGCATCAGCAACTACTGTCTGGCGCTGCCGAGCGTGTGCTGATTATCGTGCCGGAAACCTTGCAACATCAGTGGCTGGTAGAAATGCTGCGCCGCTTCAACCTGCGTTTTGCGCTGTTTGATGACGAGCGTTACGCCGAAGCCCAGCACGACGCCTACAACCCGTTCGATACCGAACAACTGGTGATTTGCTCGCTAGATTTTGCCCGCCGCAGCAAACAGCGTCTGGAACATCTGTGCGAAGCCGAATGGGATCTTCTGGTTGTCGATGAAGCGCACCACCTGGTGTGGAGCGAAGATGCGCCGAGCCGTGAATATCAGGCCATTGAACAACTGGCAGAGCATGTGCCTGGCGTTCTGCTGCTGACCGCAACCCCGGAACAACTGGGGATGGAAAGCCACTTTGCCCGCCTGCGTCTGCTGGACCCGAACCGTTTCCACGATTTCGCGCAATTCGTTGAAGAGCAAAAAAATTATCGTCCGGTGGCCGATGCCGTTGCCATGCTGCTGGCTGGTAACAAACTGAGCAACGACGAGCTGAACATGTTAGGTGAAATGATTGGCGAGCAGGACATCGAACCGCTATTGCAGGCTGCAAACAGCGACAGTGAAGATGCCCAGAGCGCCCGTCAGGAGCTGGTTTCCATGCTGATGGATCG
Organism: Escherichia sp. TW09308; assembly: GCF_000208565.1. Classification (NCBI taxonomy): domain Bacteria; kingdom Pseudomonadati; phylum Pseudomonadota; class Gammaproteobacteria; order Enterobacterales; family Enterobacteriaceae; genus Escherichia; species Escherichia sp. TW09308. Next base: position 2,326,966 of record NZ_AEME01000001.1, read on the forward strand.
CCACGGCACCAGCCGCGTGCTGTTCCGTAACACGCGTAATGGCGTAAAAGGCTTCCCGAAACGCGAACTGCACACCATTAAGCTGCCGCTGCCGACGCAGTATCAGACGGCAATTAAAGTGTCCGGCATTATGGGCGCACGTAAGAGTGCGGAAGATCGCGCTCGCGATATGCTCTACCCGGAACGTATTTATCAGGAATTTGAAGGCGATAACGCCACCTGGTGGAACTTCGATCCGCGCGTTGAGTGGTTGATGGGCTACCTGACCAGCCACCGCTCGCAGAAAGTGCTGGTGATCTGCGCCAAAGCTGCCACCGCGCTGCAACTGGAGCAGGTACTGCGCGAGCGTGAAGGTATCCGCGCAGCCGTGTTCCACGAAGGCATGTCGATTATCGAACGTGACCGCGCTGCCGCCTGGTTTGCAGAAGAAGACACCGGCGCGCAGGTACTGCTGTGCTCAGAAATCGGTTCTGAAGGGCGTAACTTCCAGTTCGCCAGCCACATGGTGATGTTCGATCTGCCGTTCAACCCGGATCTGCTGGAACAGCGTATTGGTCGTCTGGATCGTATCGGTCAGGCGCACGATATTCAGATCCACGTACCTTATCTGGAGAAAACAGCCCAGTCGGTACTGGTGCGCTGGTATCACGAAGGTCTGGATGCATTCGAGCACACCTGCCCGACCGGACGCGCTATCTACGATAGTGTGTACAACGATCTGATTAACTACCTGGCTTCACCGGATCAAACCGAAGGCTTTGATGAGTTGATCAAAAATTGCCGCGAGCAACATGAAGCCCTGAAAGCGCAACTGGAGCAGGGCCGTGACCGTCTGCTGGAGATCCATTCCAACGGCGGCGAAAAAGCCCAGGCGCTGGCTGAAAGCATTGAAGAACAGGATGACGATACCAACCTGATCGCCTTCGCCATGAACCTGTTCGATATTATTGGTATCAACCAGGACGATCGTGGCGACAACCTGATCGTACTGACGCCTTCCGATCATATGCTGGTGCCGGACTTCCCGGGTTTGTCGGAAGACGGTATTACCATCACCTTCGACCGTGAAGTAGCGCTGGCGCGTGAAGATGCACAGTTTATTACCTGGGAGCATCCGCTGATCCGCAACGGTCTGGATCTGATCCTTTCTGGCGATACCGGCAGTAGCACGATTTCGCTGCTAAAAAACAAAGCGCTGCCTGTAGGCACGCTGTTGCTGGAGCTGATTTACGTGGTTGAAGCACAGGCACCGAAGCAGTTGCAACTCAACCGCTTCCTGCCGCCGACACCAGTGCGTATGCTGCTGGATAAAAACGGCAACAACCTGGCGGCGCAGGTAGAGTTTGAAACCTTCAACCGTCAGCTTAACGCAGTGAATCGCCACACCGGTAGCAAGCTGGTTAACGCTGTGCAGCAAGAGGTTCACGCCATTCTGCAACTGGGCGAAGCGCAGATTGAGAAGTCTGCCCGTGCATTGATTGATGCGGCACGTAACGAAGCCGACGAAAAACTGTCTGCGGAACTGTCGCGTCTGGAAGCACTGCGCGCGGTTAACCCGAACATTCGTGACGACGAACTGGCTGCCATTGAGAGCAACCGTCAGCAGGTTATGGAAAGTCTGGATCAGGCAGGCTGGCGTCTGGATGCCCTGCGTTTGATCGTTGTAACGCATCAGTAACGGAGCCGAAGATGGGGATGGAAAACTACAATCCGCCGCAGGACCCCTGGCTGGTTGTCCTGTATCAGGATGATCACATTATGGTGGTCAACAAGCCGAGTGGGTTGTTGTCTGTGCCGGGGCGTCTGGAGGAGCACAAAGACAGCGTGATGACGCGCATTCAGCGTGATTATCCGCAGGCGGAATCGGTACATCGCCTGGATATGGCCACCAGCGGCGTGATTGTAGTGGCGCTGACTAAAGCCGCGGAGCGAGAATTAAAACGTCAGTTCCGCGAGCGCGAGCCGAAAAAGCAGTATGTGGCTCGCGTCTGGGGGCATCCATCCCCCGCCGAAGGTCTGGTCGATCTGCCACTGATTTGCGACTGGCCAAACCGCCCGAAACAGAAAGTCTGTTACGAAACGGGTAAGCCTGCGCAGACGGAATATGAAGTGGTGGAGTATGCGGCGGATAACACCGCAAGAGTGGTGTTAAAGCCGATTACCGGACGTTCTCATCAGCTACGTGTGCATATGCTGGCGCTGGGTCATCCGATTCTTGGCGATCGTTTTTATGCTTCACCAGAAGCGAGAGCGATGGCACCGCGGTTATTGTTACATGCAGAGATGTTGACGATTACCCATCCGGCATATGGCAATAGTATGACGTTTAAAGCGCCAGCGGATTTTTAATCGTCACGCTGGCGAAGTTCGGTAGGCCGGAGAAGGCGTTCACGCCGCATCCGGCAATTTTGCGCCGATTGCCTGATGCGACGCGGGCCGCGTCTTATCAGGCCTACAATTTGAAACTTATTTAAATCCTTTCTGCTGCTTAATCAGCTCATACGCTTGCTGAATTTCCTGTGCTTTCTGTTTCGCCATCTCCATCATCTCCGGCGGTAGACCTTTCGCCACCAGCTTATCCGGATGATGTTCGCTCATTAGCTTACGGTAGGCACGTTTAATGGTGGTCGCCTCATCCGTCGGCTTCACACCCAGCACATTACAGGCATCTTCCAGCGTCGGGCCTCGTTGCGCCTGCTGCCAGTTGCCACCGCCAGACTGTTGCTGATAACCGCCACCAAACTGCGCACCGCCCTGCATCATACGCAAGAACTGGTCAAACTGGGCGCGGGAGATCCCTAACTCTTCGGCAATCACATACAGCACTGCGCGTTCATTTGGATGCAGCGAACCATCGGCAAACGCCGCCTGAATCTGGATCTCCAGAAACATACGAATTAAGTCAAAACGACCAAAGCAGACACTGCGAAACTGTCGCATCTTTTCGCGCAGTGGGTAATTGTCTGATTTTCCGACCCGGAACGCATTTTGCGCCGCTGTACGGGAAGCGCCGTGTAAATTCATCCGATCCATGAGCAATGTGGCGACATGAATATCAGCCTCAGTAACACGTCCTTTGGATTTGGTTAAATGCCCCATCACTTCAAACGTGGTGGCAAAAAACAGCGCCTGACGCTCACGCTGGTTGGCGAACCACGCCATTTTGCGGCCACGGGCTTTATCAAACATATGGCCGATTAACAGACCTAATATAACGCCCCAAAAGCCGCCGCCCATCAGTAAGGCCACGGCCACGCCAATGATTTTTCCCCAATACTGCATATATTCCCCAAATCGACAGACGGATATCAGGGCTATCTCCCACAATATAAAGGTGCTTTTACCGTTTTCCGGCTGCGGTCAATTGTGGGACATCGCCTATAATTTGCATTATCATACCTGTCATTCAATGCCGTGCCTAACACCACTGACGCTATTCGGACAGGATTAACACTAGCGTAGAGATGACGAGTACGTTAGTCTCTGACCGTTTGTCACGCGCAACGTTACCGATGATGGAACAATAAAATCAACGTATGAAAAAACGTATCCCCACTCTCCTGGCCACCATGATTGCCACCGCCCTTTATAGTCAACAGGGACTGGCAGCCGACCTCGCCTCACAGTGTATGTTGGGCGTGCCAAGCTATGACCGTCCTCTGGTACAGGGCGATACTAACGACTTACCCGTGACGATTAATGCTGACCATGCAAAGGGGAATTACCCCGATGACGCCGTGTTTACTGGCAGCGTGGATATCATGCAGGGTAACAGCCGTCTGCAGGCCGACGAAGTGCAGCTCCATCAAAAAGAGGCACCAGGACAACCGGAACCTGTACGTACCGTTGATGCGCTCGGTAACGTCCATTACGACGATAACCAGGTGATCCTCAAGGGGCCGAAAGGTTGGACGAATCTGAACACCAAAGATACCAACGTCTGGGAAGGTGATTACCAGATGGTGGGTCGCCAGGGGCGCGGTAAGGCGGACCTGATGAAACAGCGTGGCGAAAACCGCTACACCATTCTGGATAACGGTAGCTTTACCTCCTGTCTGCCTGGTTCTGATACATGGAGCGTGGTAGGTAGCGAAATTATTCATGACCGCGAAGAACAAGTCGCAGAGATCTGGAACGCCCGCTTTAAAGTGGGTCCGGTTCCGATCTTTTATAGCCCGTATCTGCAGTTGCCGGTGGGTGACAAACGCCGTTCAGGTTTCTTGATCCCGAACGCCAAGTACACATCTACCAACTATTTTGAGTTCTACCTGCCATATTACTGGAACATCGCGCCAAATATGGATGCCACCATCACGCCGCATTATATGCATCGTCGTGGCAACATTATGTGGGAAAACGAATTCCGTTATCTCACCCAGGCGGGTGCTGGCTTGATGGAGCTGGACTATCTACCTTCGGATAAAGTCTATGAAGATGAACATCCAGAAGATAGCAATTCACGTCGTTGGTTGTTCTACTGGCAACACTCCGGGGTCATGGATCAGGTGTGGCGCTTTAACATTGACTACACCAAAGTTAGCGACCCTACCTATTTCAATGATTTCGATAACAAGTACGGTTCCAGTACTGATGGTTACGCAACGCAAAAATTCAGCGTTGGCTATGCGGTGCAGAATTTTGACGCCACTCTTTCGACCAAACAGTTCCAGGTCTTTGACAATAACAGTGGTAACAGCTACGCCGCTGAACCGCAGTTAGACGTCAACTACTACCATAACGATCTCGGTCCGTTTGATACCCGCATCTATGGCCAGGCAGTGCATTTTGTGAATACCAATAGCAATATGCCAGAAGCTACGCGTCTGCACCTGGAACCGACTATCAATCTCCCGTTGTCGAATAACTGGGGAAGCCTGAATACCGAAGCCAAACTGATGGCGACGCATTATCAGCAGACCAATCTCGACTGGTATAACAGCAATCCACAAAATAATAAGTTGGCAGACTCTGTTAACCGTGTAATGCCGCAATTTAAAGTTGACGGAAAAATGGTCTTTGAGCGCGATATGGAAATGCTGGCACCGGGTTACACCCAAACGCTGGAACCGCGTGCGCAATACCTGTACGTGCCGTATCGCGATCAGAGCGATATCTACAACTACGATTCTGCTTTGTTGCAATCCGACTACTCGGGCCTGTTCCGGGATCGGACTTACGGTGGTCTTGACCGTATTGCTTCTGCTAACCAGGTAACGACCGGTGTCACAACTCGCGTATATGATGACGCAGCCGTTGAACGTTTTAATATTTCCGTTGGTCAAATCTACTATTTCACGGAGTCTCGCACCGGCGATGACAACATAAAATGGGAGAATGACGACAAAACTGGCTCACTGGTATGGGCAGGCGATACTTACTGGCGCATCTCCGAGCGTTGGGGGCTGCGTGGCGGGATTCAGTACGATACTCGTCTGGATAACGTAGCAACCAGTAGCTCCAGCATTGAATACCGTCGGGATGAAGACCGTCTGGTGCAGTTCAACTACCGTTACGCCAGCCCGGAATATATTCAGGCTACATTGCCTAAATACTATTCCACTGCCGAACAGTATAAGAACGGTATTTCGCAGGTAGGTGCCGTCGCCAGTTGGCCGATTGCCGATCGTTGGTCAATCGTTGGAGCCTACTACTACGATACCAATGCGAACAAGCAGGCCGACTCAATGTTAGGTGTGCAATACAGCTCCTGCTGCTATGCGATTCGCGTCGGTTACGAGCGGAAGCTGAACGGTTGGGATAACGATAAACAACATGCGGTATATGACAACGCAATCGGCTTTAACATCGAACTGCGCGGCCTGAGTTCCAACTACGGTCTGGGTACGCAAGAGATGCTACGTTCGAACATTCTGCCGTATCAAAACTCTTTGTGATTTGTTGATTTACCACGTAATCCGCAGTGCGGTTAATTGAAATGGAAAAAGTATGAAGAACTGGAAAACGCTGCTTCTCGGTATCGCGATGATCGCGAATACCAGTTTCGCTGCCCCCCAGGTAGTCGATAAAGTCGCAGCCGTCGTCAATAACGGCGTCGTGCTGGAAAGCGACGTTGATGGATTAATGCAGTCGGTAAAAATGAATGCCGCCCAGGCAAGGCAGCAACTTCCTGATGACGCGACACTGCGCCACCAAATCATGGAGCGTTTGATCATGGATCAAATCCTCCTGCAGATGGGGCAGAAAATGGGAGTAAAAATCTCCGATGAGCAGCTCGATCAGGCGATTGCTAACATTGCCAAACAGAACAACATGACGCTGGATCAGATGCGCAGCCGTCTGGCCTACGATGGACTGAACTACAACACCTATCGTAACCAGATCCGCAAAGAGATGATTATCTCTGAAGTGCGTAACAACGAAGTACGTCGTCGCATCACTATCCTGCCGCAGGAAGTTGAAGCTCTGGCGCAGCAGGTCGGTAATCAGAATGATGCCAGCACTGAACTGAACTTGAGCCACATCCTGATCCCGCTGCCGGAAAATCCGTCTTCTGAGCAGGTGAACGAAGCGGAAACGCAGGCGCGCGCCATTGTCGATCAGGCTCGTAACGGCGCTGATTTCGGTAAGCTGGCGATCGCTCACTCTGCCGATCAGCAGGCGCTGAACGGTGGCCAGATGGGCTGGGGACGCATTCAGGAACTGCCAGGGATTTTCGCCCAGGCATTAAGTACCGCGAAGAAAGGCGATATTGTTGGTCCGATTCGTTCCGGCGTCGGCTTCCACATTCTGAAAGTTAACGACCTGCGCGGCGAAAGCAAAAATATCTCGGTGACCGAAGTACACGCTCGCCATATTCTGCTGAAACCATCTCCGATCATGACTGACGAACAGGCCCGCGTGAAACTGGAACAGATTGCTGCCGATATCAAGAGTGGCAAAACCACGTTTGCCGCTGCGGCGAAAGAGTTCTCCCAGGATCCCGGCTCTGCTAACCAGGGCGGCGATCTCGGCTGGGCTACGCCAGATATTTTTGATCCGGCCTTCCGTGACGCGCTGACCCGTCTGAACAAAGGTCAAATGAGCGCACCGGTTCACTCTTCATTCGGCTGGCATTTAATCGAACTGCTGGATACCCGTAATGTTGATAAAACCGATGCGGCGCAGAAAGATCGTGCTTACCGGATGCTGATGAACCGTAAGTTCTCGGAAGAAGCAGCAAGCTGGATGCAGGAACAACGCGCCAGCGCCTATGTGAAAATTTTGAGCAACTAATGGTTAAAACCCAACGTGTTGTGATCACTCCCGGCGAGCCAGCCGGGATTGGCCCGGACTTAGTTGTCCAGCTTGCACAACGTGAGTGGCCGGTCGAACTGGTTGTTTGTGCCGATGCCACTCTCCTTACCGACCGGGCAGCGATGCTCGGTTTGCCGCTTACCCTCCGCCCTTATTCCCCCAACTCCCCTGCGCAACCGCAAACTGCGGGCACATTAACGCTGCTTCCTGTCGCGCTACGTGCATCTGTAACTGTGGGTCAATTAGCGGTTGAAAATGGGCATTATGTGGTGGAGACGCTGGCGCGAGCGTGCGATGGCTGCCTGAACGGTGAATTTGCCGCGCTGATCACCGGGCCGGTGCATAAAGGCGTCATTAACGACGCCGGTATTCCGTTTACCGGTCATACCGAGTTTTTCGAAGAACGCTCGCAGGCGAAAAAAGTGGTGATGATGCTGGCGACCGAAGAACTTCGCGTCGCGCTGGCAACCACGCATTTACCGCTGCGCGATATTGCTGACGCCATCACCCCACAACTTCTGCACGAAGTGATTGCTATTTTACATCACGATTTGCGTACGAAATTTGGCATTGCCGAACCGCGGATTCTGGTCTGTGGCCTGAATCCGCACGCGGGCGAAGGCGGTCATATGGGCACGGAAGAGATAGACACCATCATTCCAGTGCTCGACGAGTTACGGGCGCAGGGGATGAAACTCAACGGGCCGCTGCCTGCCGATACCCTGTTTCAGCCTAAATATCTCGACAACGCCGACGCGGTGCTGGCGATGTACCACGATCAGGGTCTTCCCGTGCTAAAATACCAGGGCTTCGGGCGCGGTGTGAACATTACGCTGGGCCTGCCCTTTATTCGCACATCTGTTGACCACGGCACCGCGCTGGAACTGGCGGGACGTGGCAAAGCTGATGTCGGCAGTTTTATTACGGCGCTTAATCTCGCCATCAAAATGATTGTTAATACCCAATGAATAAACGAGTCCACCAGGGCCACTTAGCCCGTAAACGCTTCGGGCAAAACTTTCTCAACGATCAGTTCGTGATCGACAGCATTGTTTCTGCCATTAACCCGCAGAAGGGTCAGGCGATGGTCGAAATCGGCCCCGGTCTGGCAGCGTTGACCGAGCCTGTCGGTGAGCGTCTGGATCAACTGACGGTCATCGAACTTGACCGCGATCTGGCGGCACGTCTGCAAACGCATCCGTTCTTAGGCCCGAAACTGACGATTTATCAGCAGGATGCAATGACCTTTAACTTCGGTGAACTGGCCGAGAAAATGGGTCAGCCGCTACGTGTTTTCGGTAACCTGCCATATAACATCTCCACACCGTTGATGTTCCATCTGTTTAGCTATACTGATGCCATTGCCGACATGCACTTTATGTTGCAAAAAGAGGTGGTGAATCGTCTGGTTGCAGGACCGAACAGCAAAGCGTATGGTCGATTAAGCGTCATGGCGCAATATTATTGCAACGTGATCCCGGTGCTGGAAGTACCGCCATCAGCCTTTACACCACCACCAAAAGTGGATTCCGCCGTCGTGCGCCTGGTTCCTCATGCAACGATGCCTTACCCGGTTAAAGATGTTCGCGTGTTAAGCCGTATCACCACCGAAGCCTTTAACCAGCGTCGTAAAACCATTCGTAACAGTCTCGGCAATCTGTTTAGCGTCGAGGTGTTAACAGGAATGGGCATCGACCCGGCGATGCGAGCGGAAAACATCTCTGTCGCGCAATATTGCCAGATGGCGAACTATCTGGCGGAGAACGCGCCTTTGCAGGAGAGTTAACGATGATCAATTCGCCCCGAGTGTGTATTCAGGTTCAAAGTGTTTACATTGAAGCGCAGTCTTCACCTGATAATGAGCGTTACGTTTTTTCTTATACTGTAACCATACGCAACCTGGGGCGAGCGCCAGTGCAGTTGTTGGGACGTTACTGGCTGATCACTAACGGCAATGGCCGTGAAACCGAAGTCCAGGGCGAAGGTGTGGTGGGCGTCCAGCCACATATCGCCCCTGGCGAAGAGTACCAGTACACCAGCGGTGCGATTATCGAAACACCGATGGGCACCATGCAGGGTCACTACGAAATGATCGATGAAAACGGCGTTCCGTTCAGCATCGATATTCCCGTATTCCGACTCTCCGTTCCAATACTCATTCATTAAAATAATATGGCGACATACCTTATTGGCGATGTTCATGGCTGTTACGATGAACTGATCGCATTGCTACACAAAATAGAATTTACCCCTGGGAAAGATACCCTCTGGCTGACGGGCGACCTGGTCGCGCGCGGCCCTGGTTCGCTGGATGTCCTGCGCTACGTGAAATCATTAGGTGACAGCGTGCGTCTGGTACTGGGCAATCACGATTTACACCTTCTGGCGGTATTCGCCGGAATCAGCCGCAACAAGCCGAAAGATCGCCTGACTCCTTTACTGGAAGCACCTGACGCCGACGAGTTACTTAACTGGCTACGCCGTCAGCCTTTACTGCAAATCGACGAAGAGAAAAAACTGGTGATGGCCCATGCGGGGATCACGCCGCAATGGGACTTAGAGACCGCCAAAGAGTGTGCTCACGACGTAGAAGCGGTGTTGTCGAGTGACTCCTATCCTTTCTTCCTTGACGCCATGTACGGCGACATGCCGAACAACTGGACGCCAGAGTTACGTGGTCTGGCGCGACTGCGTTTTATCACCAACGCATTTACCCGGATGCGTTTTTGCTTCCCGAACGGTCAACTGGATATGTACAGCAAAGAGTCGCCGGAAGACGCACCTGCACCGTTGAAACCGTGGTTTACCATTCCTGGGCCAGTTAGCGAAGAGTACAACATTGTGTTTGGTCACTGGGCATCGCTGGAAGGAAAAGGCACACCGGAAGGCATTTACGCGCTGGATACCGGTTGCTGCTGGGGCGGTTCATTAACCTGCCTGCGCTGGGAAGATAAGCAGTATTTTGTCCAGCCGTCGAACCGGCACAAGGATATGGGGGAAGCGGCGGCGTCTTAAACACAGCCTGATACAGGAAGGCCGGATAAGACGCGACCGGCGTCGCATCCGGCACTAGCCGTCAATTCTATACAAACTTACCGCCGTTCCAGAATCTCAAAGCAATAGCTGTGAGAGTTCTGCGCATCGGCGTCGTGGAACTCGCTGAACACCGATTCCCAGTCATCCGGCTCGTAATCCGGGAAATGGGTGTCGCCTTCTACTTCCGCATCGATATGCGTCAGATACAGTTTTTGCGCTTTCGGCAGAAACTGCTCGTATACGCGACCGCCGCCAATCACCATAATCTCCGGTACGTCACCACAGGCAGCGATGGCTTCATCAACCGATTTCACCCACATTACGCGATCATCCGTACCCGGCTGGCTGCTAATGACAATATTCTTGCGTCCAGGTAACGGGCGACCAATGGATTCCCAGGTATGGCGACCCATAATCACAGGTTTATTTAAGGTGTTACGTTTAAACCAGGCGAGATCGGCAGGCAGATTCCACGGCATGGCGTTTTCCATGCCGATAACGCGATCTACCGCTAGCGCCGCAATCAAACTGATCATTGATGATTTCCCGATAAAAAAAATTGTCGTCACTATACGTAAAGCGTAAACCTTCGTCGACTGGCGAGAGGATGATGTTGAGGAAAATTTTTATTTTGCTGGCGAGTCCACGCTATGTCCCTGGACTCGCCGCATTACAGTTGCGCAAAAACAAACAGTTAGTTGTAAAGCATGCGACACATCACACTTTTTGATTACAACGGCTTAGTTTCTGGCTCATCCGCCATGTTGCCGGTATGTTTCCCTTCTTCGGTTCCCTGCCAGCCATGCCGTTGAATTAATGACAGATGTTCCCGGTCTTCAGTAATGATTTCGCTTAACATCGCGCTGGTGCGTTTATAGACTGCCGCGCGGGCTTTGGTGTCGTTTTCGCCCATCGCCATCTCTTCCACCATTTGAATATTAAAGCGGCGGAACACATCAGCACGTTCTCGCGCTTCATATGGCCCCAGGCCTAAACTTTCCAGCGCCAGACGCCCGGTTTTGAGCGCTCCCTCAAAGGTTTCACGCTCTGGCCTTTCCACGCCAGCCTGGCGCAAACGAATGTAGTGATCGACATCACGGGCGCGGGCAATAATCTGCAGATGCGGAAAATGTTCTTTCACCATCTCCGTCAGTTGCAGGTTGGTTTGCGGATCGTCAATGGCATTAATCAGCACTTCCGCTTTCGCCGCTCCGGCAGATTCCAGCAAATCCATCCGCGTGGCATCGCCGTAAAACACCTTCATGCCAAATTTGCGCAACGTTTCTATATGGTCAGGATCATGATCGAGCACAACCATTTTCACTCCGCTGGAGAGCAGCAAACGTCCGGTGATCTGACCAAAACGCCCGAATCCGGCAACAATCACCCGCGGCTGTTCTTCGTCGATCTCATCAGCTTCGCGCGCCTCTTCAGTGCCGGATTGCTCAAGACGGTTGAGGATCACCAGCAAAATCGGCGTTGCTGCCATCGACAGCGCCACCGCCAGGGTCAATGATTTCGCCCACTCCGGCTCCAGCACATTCGCCATTTGCGCCGCGCCAAACACCACAAAGGCAAACTCACTGCCCTGCCCTAACAGCACCGCAAACCAGCGACGCTGTTTATTCGGCACCTGCAACGGTTTGGCAATCAGCCACAGCATGGCAATCTTGATGATGAGGAAACCGAACAGCAGAATGACAATGCGCAACGGGTTTTCAATCAGCGTGCCAAAGTCTATCGACATCCCAACGCCGATAAAAAACAACCCTAACAACAAGCCTTTGAACGGTTCGATATCGCTTTCCAGCGCATGACGATATTCCGAGCTTGCCAGCAGCACGCCCGCCAGAAACGCGCCCATCGCCATCGACAGACCAACCTCTTCCAGCAGCAAACCGAAGCCAAACACGAGGAATAAAGCCACTGCACTAAACACTTCCCGCAAGCCAGAGCGGGCAACAAAACGCAGCGCCGGACGCGTGACATAGCGCCCCAGTAATACCACCAGCACCAGCGCGCCCGCCACTTTTAACGCCGAGAGAACAAATGCGCCCATCGTCGTCGAGGCACTGCTCGCTGCCAGTAGCGGGATCATCGCCACCAGCGGGATCGCTGCGATATCCTGGAACAGCAGCACCGCAAAGGCACTCCGGCCCATTTGCGTCACCATCAGATTGCGTTCATTCATCGCCTGCATGGCAATCGCCGTTGATGAGAGCGCCAGCGTCATGCCAATCAGTTCTGCCACCTGCCAGCGCATACCGAGTAACATGCAGAACAGCCCCAGCAGGCCGCCGCAAACCACCATCTGCAATGCGCCACCGCCGAATACTGCCGCCCGCAGCTTCCACAGCCTTTGTGGGTCGAGTTCGAGACCGATGATAAACAGCATCAGCACCACGCCGATTTCGGCAAAGTGCAGAATAGATTCAGCATCGGTCACCAGCCGCAGCCCCCACGGGCCAATAATGCAACCTGCAATCAGGTAGCCAAGTACCGAACCAAGACCGAGACGTACTGCAATCGGCACAATCAGCGCCGCCGAACCGAGATAAATCAGCGCCTGAATCAGCGTATGACTATCCATGATGTGCCTCCTGCCATTCCAGCAGACGTTGCTTATAGTGGCGCGCCTGCCCTTCGAGAGTTTCGTCGTCACAAATAAAGGTACAGTGCATGGCAAACGGCGGCAGCCATTTCAGCCCGCAGTAGATTGCCGTCGCCTGTAGCGGCTGCGACAACACATCAAAGCCCGGATGAGTACCAATCTCAAAATGACTTTCCCCACCGCCAGTCGTCACCGCCCACAGCAAATGTTTGCCATGCAACGCCGTACCGCCGTGTCCGTAAGCCCAGCCGTGTGAGAAGACTTTATCGATCCACAATTTGAGCAACGGCGGAATGCTGTACCACTGCATTGGGTGCTGCCAGACGATCAGATCGGCACGAGAGAGCGCCTCCTGCTCGGCCGCTATATCGATATTGAAGTCAGGATAGAGTTGATAAAGAGAGCGGATTTCGACGCCTTCCAGCGTCCTTGCCTGTTCAAGCATCCGTTTATTCGCATGGGAATGATGCGGATACGGATGCGCATAAATGATTAGAATCATAGTTAGCCTGCGCGTTTACACCTTTGTTTTCCACAAAGTGTAGTCACATATTCACGCGGCTTATAGTCAATAATATTGATTCAAAAAAGAGAGAAATCTGAATAAGTTATCCTGCACGCTGCCTGCGAATTGTCATATTACTGGTCTGCGCCAACGACATCCCACGCGTCTCCGGAGCAAACGCCACAGAAATCAGCAGGCCAAACAGCGAGATCCCCGCCCCCATCAGCATAGTATTGCTGATACCGTAATTATTAATAAAGATCGGCAGCGCCCAGGTTGAGATAATTGTACCGATACGACTCAGAGACATAATGACGCCCACGGCTGAGGCGCGAATATCCGTCGGGAAGAGTTCATTAGGATAAAGCCACTGCAAATTGCCTGGCCCGCCGGAGAAAAACGCGTACACCGCAAACGCCATGACCACCAGCCAGATCCCCATATCCGGGATCAGCCCCAAAACCGCCAATGCCAGCGTCATCATGGCAAAGCTGCCGATCAACAATGGACGTCGTCCGGCAGTGTTCAGCCAGAGCATCGGCGGAATACAGCCGAGCATAAAGAACAGGCTAATCACCACGTTTCCCAGCGCCGCGTTTTTGCCGACGCCTAACCCTAGAAGACCGACGATTTGTGGGCCAAAGGTGTAAATGGCGAACATCGGGATCACCTGGCAGGTCCAGATGGCGGCCACAAACAGGACAAAAGGAAAATGGCGGCGGTTAAACAGATCGCGAAAACGAGTTTGTTGCGGCTGCTCTTCATCGAAAACCACCGGTTCGCCAAACAATTTGATCATCATCTCTTCGCACTCTTTCACTCGCCCTTTGCGCAACAGCCAACGGGGGGATTCGGGCAGTTCGAATCGACCAATCAAAATCAACAAACACGGGATCGCCGCACTGCCCAGCATCCAGCGCCAGCCGCCTTCCACATCATAAAGCCAGTAGCCGACCAGATCGGCACAGGTCGCGCCGACATACCACATAGCGGCGATAAAGCTGATGGAGAACGCCCGCTGACGGGTGCTGGAGAACTCGGTGATCATCGAGGTGGCGATGGGATAATCCGCGCCGATAACAATGCCGATGAGCACCCGCATCACCAGCAGTTCGACAGGTGATGAGACAAACATCGTCGCAACAGAAATCCCCCCGATAGCAATGATATCGATGAGAAACATTTTGCGACGTCCGACTTTATCGGAGATATAGCCAAACAGCGATGTGCCAACGAACAGCCCGGCGAGGGTTCCCGCGCCCAGCAGGCCGATCCAGTCAGCGTCCAGTTTTAGCGCCGGTGTCAGTTGCTCCAGCGCCACGCCGATCATTACCAGCACATAGCCATCCAGAAACGGGCCACCGCTTCCCCACAGCAAAATACGGCGGTGAATAGAGGAGAATTTGAGATCGTCAAAGTTTCTGGACGGTTGCATGGGTTGATCCTGTTTTTTAGCAATGGGGGTCAGTACGGCGTTACGTATCAGACCAACATCAGCCGTAACGAAACTCCACGCCAAAGGTGCCGCGCGGGTATTCCCACTGCTCCAGCGCCGACCCCAGCCCAAGAATGCGGCAGGTTCCACACTCCAGACATCCGGCGTAATCGAAGCGTACGCTGCCGTCATCCTGTTTTTTGTACAGACCCGCCGGGCACGCTTTCACCAGCAGTTCCAACGCCTGTTTATCGGCATCAGACTTCACAACAATGTGCGGATGCTCTTCATCAACATTGAATTTATTGACGCCCAGTTTGACGTCCACATTGACGGGAGAAGTCATAAAACGGTCACTCCTTTCATGCCATCCTTGATCAGATTGATGAAACCCACTTTCTTGCTGTGGCGGAGGATTTTCTTGCGCATCAGTTCCGGCGCACTGCCATCAATGGTGAACAGGTCACGCGCCACACCCACCGCCAGTTCCGGATAGCCGCTAAACATACGTGGGTTATCAAGAAAAGCCGGTAGCTTCTGGTACATACGCATATCGCGCAGCGGGCCACTCTCCAGATGCTGACGATACTCCGCCAGTTTCTGCTTACTGAAATCGTCGTTTTTCATCGCTGAAAGCACGGTTTTCGCTGCTGCTTCTCCGGCGGCAATCGCCAGATCCATACCACGAATGGTAAAGCCGAGATTCATACACATTCCGGCGGCATCACCGGCAATCAGCACGCCGTCGCCAACCAGTTCCGGCAACATGTTGATACCCGCTTCTGGCACTACGTGAGCAGAGTATTCCACCAGCTTGCCACCCGCGATCAGCGGTGCAACTGCCGGATGCTGTTTGAAATCTTCCAGCATTTGTGGCACCGATTTCTTCGCGTCATGCAGATGATGCAGGCCGCAAACCAGCCCCAGTGACAGGGTGTTTTCATTGGTATAAAGGAAGCCACCGCCCATCAGGCCATCGGTGGGTGCCCCCGCAAACAGGCAGGCCGCGCCCTGATTACCCTGCAACTGAAAACGGTCTTCGAGAACCAACTTCGGTAACTCGATCAATTCCTTCACGCCAACCGCCACATCCGTCGGTTTGACGCGTTTCGCCATTCCCAGCTTTTCGGCAAGAATGGAGTTCACACCATCAGCGAGGATCACCGTTTTCGCTTCAATCACATCGCCATCGGCTTCTACGCTGACAACTTTGCCATCGCGCTGCACAAGGTTATCGACGCGAATTCCGGTAATTAACTGCGCGCCCGCTTCTTCGGCCTGCTCCATCAGCCAGGCATCAAATTTGCTGCGTAAAACGGAGTAAGAGCGCTGGGATGGCGAGGTTTCGTCGCCATTGCAGTAGTCCATAGTCATCGCTGACTTTTCGGTCATAAACGCAAGTTTTTCATGAGTGATCAGGCGTTCAACGGGGGCGCTTTCGGCAAAACCAGGAATGATGTGTTCCAGACTGTGGGCATAGAGACGCCCGCCGGTAACATTCTTAGCGCCAGCGGAATTGCCACGCTCGATAACTAACACTTGTGCCCCTTCGCGGGCGAGCACCAGCGCGGCAACCGAACCGGCCAGCCCTGCACCAACGATGATGGCATCAAAGATATCTTCGGACATAAGAACTCCCTGTCAGCGGCAGGGCCAAAAGCAGCCCTGCCAGAGTAGATCAACGCGCTAAAGCCGCCGTCAGCGCCGGAAGGATCTTCACGGCGTCGCCAACAATGCCGTAATCCGCGTACTGGAAGATCGGCGCATTTTTATCTTTGTTGATAGCGAAAATGGTTTGTGACGCATTAGCGCCAACCATGTGCTGGATCTGCCCGGAGATCCCCACGGCCAGGTACAGTTCAGGTTTCAGCATCAGGTTGGAGATACCAACATAGCGCTCGTGCTCCATCCATTTTTCGTTTTCCGCCACCGGACGAGAACAGGCCAACTCCGCGCCAATCACCTGGCAAAGTTGCTCTGCCAACGCAATGTTCTCTTTGCAGCCAATGCCGCGACCGACGCTAACCACCAGACGGGCTTTGTCGAGATCGACACTGTTGCTCTGGCGCGCCTGCGTTGCCGTGCGGGTAACCGCCACAGCCGGAGACTGCCACTCCACGGTGTGCGTTTCACCTGTACTTGACGTGTCCGGCTGAGCCGCATCGAACGTGCCGCTGCTGATGGTCAGTACCGCATACGGCGTGGCAATGCGTTCTTCGCCAATCGCCAGGCCGCCGTAAACCATGTGTTTCACCGTCGCTTTACCATCCTGCACGCTGACGGCGCTGGCATCGTTAGAAACCGCCGCTTTCAGGCGATAACCCAGTTTCGCCGCCAGTAATTTGCCGCGACGGGTGTTCGGCAGTAGTACCAGACCGTCTGTGCCGTGCTGGCGAATGGTGTCTGCCATCACTCCGGCGTAATCTTCGATCATCCGATCGTCCGGTTTGCCGCTTAATTTCCAGACATGATTAGCACCAAACTGGATTGCCTGTGCGCCGTCGTCGTCACTCAGAACAAACGCATTGATTTGATGAGCTAAAGCCTGCGCGCCGTTCATCAGTTCCGGCAGACGAGAAGGGGTATCGCTGAATACCCAGACTTGAGAAAACGTGTTCATAGCATCCCCTGTAATTAAATGACTTTGCGAAGATTTTCAGCAAATGCGGCGATCTGTTCTTCGCCGTCGCCTTCAATCACGATGCGCTGACGCTCGCGCTGTTTCGGTGCGGCAACCTGTTGTTCAGACCAGACTGCCTGTGCGTTAAAACCGATATCCGCCGCCGACCACACCTGAACTGGCTTTTTCGCCGCGCCGAGAATGGCTTTCATCGAAGGAATTTGTGGGGCATTGATATCAGTGGAAACAGCAACGACCGCAGGCAGCGGGATGCTTAAAGTTTCTGTTTCATCTTCCAGTTCGCGCTCAACGGTGAGGGTATCTGCCGTCAGGGAGAGGATTTTGCTGACACCGTTAACTGCCGGAATGTTGAGGATTTCACCCACCAGCAGACCAACCTGCTGGGCATAAAGGTCGGAAGAACCGTCACCACAGAGGATCAGATCAAAGCCTGCTTTCTGCGCCGCGGCAGCCAGTGCAGTCGCAGTTTGTTGCGGCAGTGCCTGCTCGAACTGGTCATCAATCACCACAATCAGTTCATCCGGGCCGCGAGACAGCACATCTTTACGTCCTTTGGCATTAGTCAGGACTTTGCCGCCCACACTTAAAGCCGTCACCTGCGCCTCAGTCGCCTGCTGTTTTAACTGGCAAGCCGCTTCAATAGCGTTCAGATCATATTGGCTTATTTTCGCATCGGCTTTGCTGAGATCTAATGAACCATCAGCATTATTGATCGCAATATCCTGTTCATCAGGCACGCATTTATAGCAAGTAATAATCTTCATTGCATCTCCAGAAATCATGAAGGAAACGTCGTTCATATCGGTGGTGTTAATTACAGATATCACGTCATTTAATTCTGGAATAAAACTTTAATCACCAATATTGAAAATGTCACACGTAGATAAATCCAACTTTCAATATTGTTAAGCGCCTCACCAATATTGAAAACACGGTGTTGAAAGAAGAAATTTTCAATATTGTTTTATGGATCACCAATATTGAAAGTCAGATGCTGGATTTTCACTCAAAACCAAACTCATTTAGTTGATTAATAACGAATATTTAAATTAAAACACTCTGTTTTTATCCGATAAAAACCTGTGATTACCATCACAGAATACAGCCAATTGAATACCCATTATGAGTTAGCCATTAACGCGTTCACGAGGTTAATAATAATTATATTAAATGTTAACAAAAATAAAACAAACGGGAACGTAAAATAAATATTTATTTTTACAGTGGAATTAACTCATGAAAGATGAAAAAAGAAAAACGGGAATAGAACCGAAGGTATTCTTTCCGCCGTTAATAATCGTTGGCATACTTTGCTGGCTTACAGTCAGAGATTTGGATGCGGCGAATGTCGTTATTAATGCCGTATTCAGTTACGTCACCAATGTATGGGGATGGGCATTTGAATGGTATATGGTGGTCATGCTTTTCGGCTGGTTCTGGCTGGTGTTTGGCCCGTATGCCAAAAAGCGTTTAGGTAACGAACCACCCGAGTTCAGTACCGCCAGTTGGATCTTTATGATGTTCGCCTCCTGTACGTCAGCCGCCGTGCTGTTCTGGGGATCGATTGAGATCTACTACTACATCTCCACGCCGCCATTTGCTTTAGAGCCAAACTCCACTGGCGCGAAAGAGCTGGGGCTGGCCTACAGTTTGTTCCACTGGGGGCCGTTACCGTGGGCGACTTACAGTTTCCTTTCCGTCGCCTTCGCGTACTTCTTCTTCGTTCGCAAAATGGATGTGATTCGCCCCAGCTCCACCCTGGTGCCGCTGGTGGGTGAAAAACACGCCAAAGGGTTGTTTGGTACTATCGTCGATAACTTCTACCTGGTGGCGCTGATCTTCGCAATGGGCACCAGTCTCGGCCTTGCCACACCGCTGGTGACCGAATGTATGCAGTATCTGTTTGGTATTCCGCATACCCTGCAACTGGATGCCATTATCATTACCTGCTGGATCATCCTCAACGCTATCTGCGTGGCCTGTGGTCTGCAAAAAGGGGTAAAAATCGCCAGCGATGTGCGCAGCTATTTGAGTTTCCTGATGCTCGGCTGGGTGTTCATCGTCAGCGGTGCCAGCTTCATCATGAACTACTTCACCGACTCGGTGGGGATGTTGCTGATGTATCTGCCGCGCATGCTGTTCTATACCGATGCCGTTGGCAAAGGCGGCTTCCCGCAGGGATGGACCGTATTCTACTGGGCATGGTGGGTGATTTACGCCATCCAGATGAGCATCTTCCTGGCGCGTATCTCCCGTGGTCGAACCGTGCGTGAACTGTGCTTCGGTATGGTGATGGGGCTGACAGCATCCACCTGGATCCTGTGGACTGTACTCGGTAGTAATACTCTGCTGTTGATGGATAAAAACATCATCAACATTCCGAATCTGATCGAACAGTACGGCGTGGCTCGCGCCATCATCGAAACCTGGGCCGCTCTGCCTCTCAGCACCGCCACCATGTGGGGCTTCTTTATTCTCTGCTTTATTGCCACTGTCACCCTGATTAACGCCTGCTCTTACACCCTGGCGATGTCCACCTGTCGTGAAGTGCGCGACGGCGAAGAACCACCGCTGCTGGTGCGCATTGGCTGGTCAATTCTGGTTGGCATTATCGGCATTGTTCTGCTGGCGCTCGGCGGCCTGAAACCGATTCAAACCGCCATTATCGCCGGAGGATGCCCGCTGTTCTTCGTCAACATTATGGTGACGCTCTCCTTTATTAAAGACGCGAAACAGAACTGGAAAGATTAATTACCCCCAAAATATCAAGAGGTTGAAAGATGGATTTTAATTTAAATGATGAGCAGGAACTGTTTGTCGCCGGTATCCGAGAACTGATGGCCAGCGAAAACTGGGAAGCCTATTTTGCCCAGTGTGACCGTGACAGCGTCTACCCGGAGCGTTTTGTCAAAGCCCTGGCGGATATGGGTATCGACAGTCTGCTGATCCCGGAAGAGCACGGTGGTCTGGACGCGGGATTCGTTACCCTCGCCGCGGTGTGGATGGAACTGGGTCGTTTGGGGGCACCAACTTATGTGCTGTACCAGTTGCCGGGCGGGTTCAACACTTTCCTGCGTGAAGGTACGCAGGAGCAGATCGACAAGATCATGGCTTTCCGCGGCACCGGTAAGCAGATGTGGAACTCAGCGATTACCGAACCGGGCGCTGGTTCCGATGTGGGTAGCCTGAAAACGACTTATACCCGTAGAGATGGTAAGATTTATCTTAATGGTAGTAAGTGTTTTATTACCAGTAGCGCCTACACCCCATATATCGTGGTGATGGCGCGCGACGGCGCTTCTCCGGACAAACCTGTCTACACCGAATGGTTTGTCGATATGAGCAAACCAGGAATCAAAGTGACCAAACTTGAGAAGCTCGGTCTGCGTATGGATAGCTGCTGTGAAATCACCTTTGACGATGTGGAACTGGACGAGAGAGACATGTTCGGTCGCGAAGGTAACGGCTTTAACCGCGTAAAAGAAGAGTTCGACCACGAACGTTTCCTGGTAGCCCTCACCAACTACGGTACTGCGATGTGCGCCTTTGAAGATGCGGCGCGCTACGCCAACCAGCGCGTGCAGTTTGGTGAAGCGATCGGTCGTTTTCAGTTGATTCAGGAAAAATTCGCCCATATGGCGATCAAATTAAACTCCATGAAAAACATGCTCTATGAAGCAGCGTGGAAAGCGGATAACGGCACCATTACTTCTGGCGATGCGGCAATGTGCAAATACTTCTGCGCCAATGCGGCATTTGAAGTGGTGGACAGCGCAATGCAGGTGCTGGGCGGTGTCGGGATTGCGGGCAACCACCGCATCAGCCGCTTCTGGCGTGACCTGCGTGTAGACCGCGTCTCCGGAGGATCTGACGAAATGCAGATCCTGACGCTGGGTCGTGCGGTGCTGAAGCAATACCGCTAAATCCGTGCGCTGCCTGATGCGCTTCGCTTATCAGGCCTACAGGAGCACAAATGCAGGCCGGATAAGGCGGTTACGCCGCATCCGGCAACCGTGCGGCGATGCCTGATGCGCTTCGCTTATCAGGCCTACGGGAGCACAAATGCAGGCCGGATAAGGCGGTTACGCCGCATCCGGCAACCGTGCGGCGATGCCTGATGCGCTTTGCTTATCAGGCTTACAAAGGCTACACACATTTTTCAGGAGCTAATAATGGATCATCTACCGATGCCGAAATTCGGGCCGCTGGCCGGATTACGGGTTGTCTTCTCCGGTATCGAAATCGCCGGGCCGTTCGCCGGACAAATGTTCGCAGAATGGGGCGCAGAAGTTATCTGGATCGAAAACGTCGCCTGGGCCGACACCATCCGCGTTCAACCAAATTACCCGCAGCTTTCCCGCCGCAATTTGCACGCGCTGTCGTTAAATATCTTCAAAGATGAAGGCCGCGAAGCGTTTCTGAAATTAATGGAAACCACCGATATCTTCATCGAAGCCAGTAAAGGCCCGGCCTTTGCTCGCCGTGGCATTACTGATGAAGTGCTATGGCAGCACAACCCGAAACTGGTTATCGCTCACCTGTCCGGTTTTGGTCAGTATGGCACCGAGGAGTACACCAATCTTCCAGCCTATAACACCATTGCACAGGCCTTCAGTGGCTACCTGATTCAGAACGGCGATGTTGACCAGCCAATGCCTGCTTTCCCGTACACCGCTGACTACTTCTCCGGCCTGACCGCCACCACCGCGGCGCTGGCAGCACTGCATAAAGTGCGCGAAACCGGCAAAGGCGAAAGCATCGACATCGCCATGTATGAAGTGATGCTGCGCATGGGTCAGTACTTCATGATGGACTACTTCAACGGCGGCGAAATGTGCCCGCGCATGACCAAAGGGAAAGATCCCTACTACGCCGGTTGCGGTCTGTACAAATGTGCCGATGGCTACATCGTGATGGAACTGGTGGGCATTACCCAGATTGCAGAGTGCTTTAAAGATATTGGCCTCGAGCATCTGCTCGGTACACCGGAAATTCCGCAAGGCACTCAGCTTATCCACCGTATCGAATGCCCTTACGGCCCTCTGGTAGAAGAGAAACTCGATGCCTGGCTGGCGGCACACACGATAGCAGAAGTAAAAGAACGCTTTGCCGAACTGAATATCGCCTGCGCCAAAGTGCTGACCGTGCCGGAGCTGGAAAGCAATCCACAGTACGTTGCCCGCGAATCAATCACCCAGTGGCAAACGATGGATGGCCGTACCTGCAAAGGGCCGAACGTTATGCCGAAATTCAAAAATAACCCAGGCCAAATCTGGCGCGGAATGCCGTCGCACGGCATGGACACCGCTGCCATTTTGAAAACCATCGGCTACAGCGAAAACGACATTCAGGAGTTGGTCAGCAAAGGTCTGGCCAAAGTTGAGGACTAAACGCGTGGTGCTAGTTGGCTTGCCTGACTAGCACCCGCCCAATAACAAACGAACAAAATGGATAGAGGTGCAATGGATATCATTGGCGGACAACATCTACGTCAAATGTGGGACGATCTGGCGGACGTTTACGGTCATAAAACGGCGCTAATTTGTGAATCCAGCGGCGGGAACGTCAACCGGTATAGTTATCTTGAGTTAAATCAAGAAATTAACCGCACGGCAAACCTGTTTTATACGCTGGGAATTCGCAAAGGCGACAAGGTCGCGCTGCATCTCGACAACTGCCCGGAATTTATCTTTTGCTGGTTCGGGTTGGCAAAAATTGGCGCGATTATGGTGCCGATTAATGCCCGACTGCTGCGTGAAGAGAGCGCGTGGATCCTGCAAAACAGCCAGGCGTGTCTGTTGGTGACCAGTGCACAATTTTATCCTATGTATCGGCAGATTCAGCAGGAAGATGCCACGCAACTACGGCATATTTGCCTGACCGATGTGGCGCTTCCCGCTGGTGATGGTGCCAGTTCGTTTGCACAACTGAAAACTCAGCAACCTGCAACCTTGTGCTACGCACCGCCGTTATCGACCGACGATACGGCGGAAATTCTTTTTACCTCCGGTACAACCTCCCGCCCGAAAGGGGTGGTAATTACCCATTACAATCTGCGCTTCGCCGGATATTACTCCGCCTGGCAATGTGCAGTGCGTGACGATGATGTCTACCTGACGGTGATGCCTGCGTTTCATATCGATTGCCAGTGTACTGCGGCGATGGCGGCATTTTCGGCGGGTGCGACCTTTGTGCTGGTGGAAAAATACAGCGCCCGCGCCTTCTGGGGGCAAGTACAAAAGTATCGCGCCACCGTCACCGAATGTATTCCGATGATGATCCGCACCCTGATGGTACAACCACCTTCTGCGAACGATAGGCAACACTGCCTGCGGGAAGTGATGTTTTACCTCAACCTGTCAGAGCAGGAAAAAGACGCGTTTTGTGAACGCTTCGGCGTCCGCTTGCTGACGTCTTACGGGATGACAGAAACCATTGTCGGCATTATCGGCGATCGCCCCGGCGATAAGCGTCGCTGGCCGTCGATTGGTCGTGCAGGATTTTGCTACGAAGCGGAGATCCGCGACGATCACAATCGCCCACTCCCCGCGGGGGAGATTGGCGAAATCTGCATTAAAGGCGAACCAGGGAAAACCATCTTCAAAGAATATTTTCTCAATCCGCAGGCCACCGCCAGAGTCCTGGAAGCCGATGGCTGGTTGCATACCGGCGATACGGGATACCGCGACGAAGAGGGCTTTTTTTACTTCGTCGATCGTCGCTGCAATATGATCAAACGCGGTGGCGAGAATGTCTCTTGTGTAGAGCTGGAAAATATTATCTCCGCGCATCCAAAAATTCAGGACATTGTGGTCGTTGGTATTAAAGATTCTATTCGTGATGAAGCCATCAAAGCGTTTGTGGTGCTGAATGAAGGCGAAACATTGAGCGAAGAAGAATTTTTCTTCTTCTGTGAGCAGAATATGGCGAAATTTAAAGTGCCATCTTATCTGGAAATCAGAAAAGATCTGCCGCGTAACTGTTCGGGGAAAATAATCAGAAAGAATCTTAAATAAATGAAACCGCGGGAATTATCTCGCCAGCTAATAATCACACCATAAAATAATATGCATTTTTTGCAGGGCATTGTCGTCCCTGAAAAAGCAAAAATGGAGAAAAGGAATGAGTGAATCATTACATCTGACCCGCAATGGATCAATTCTGGAAATTACCCTTGACCGTCCAAAAGCTAATGCAATTGATGCTAAAACCAGCTTTGAAATGGGCGAAGCATTTCTTAATTTCCGTGACGATCCGCAATTACGCGTCGCCATTATTACCGGTGCCGGAGAAAAATTCTTTTCCGCTGGCTGGGATTTAAAAGCGGCAGCAGAAGGCGAAGCACCAGATGCTGACTTCGGCCCAGGCGGTTTTGCCGGATTAACTGAAATTTTCAATCTCGATAAACCGGTCATCGCAGCCGTGAACGGCTACGCCTTTGGCGGTGGCTTTGAACTGGCGCTGGCAGCAGATTTTATTGTTTGTGCCGATAACGCCAGTTTTGCCCTACCGGAAGCTAAACTGGGCATCGTTCCGGACAGCGGCGGCGTGCTGCGTCTGCCGAAGATCCTGCCGCCTGCTATCGTCAATGAAATGGTGATGACTGGCAGACGGATGGGCGCAGAAGAGGCGCTGCGTTGGGGGATTGTCAACCGCGTGGTTAGCCAGGCGGAGCTAATGGATAACGCCCGCGAACTGGCACAGCAACTGGTTAATAGCGCCCCGCTGGCGATTGCGGCGCTAAAAGAGATCTACCGCACCACCAGCGAAATGCCGGTCGAAGAGGCGTATCGTTTTATTCGCAGCGGCGTGTTGCAACATTACCCTGCAGTGCTGCATTCGGAAGATGCCATTGAAGGGCCACTGGCGTTTGCTGAGAAGCGCGATCCAGTGTGGAAAGGGCGTTAACAACCGTGAGCTATTACGCCTTTGAAGGGTTAATTCCGGTGGTTCACCCGACGGCGTTTGTTCATCCCAGTGCAGTATTGATTGGCGATGTAATTGTGGGAGCCGGCGTTTACATCGGCCCCCTCTCCTCGCTACGCGGTGATTACGGACGGCTGATTGTACAAGCAGGAGCCAATATTCAGGATGGCTGCATCATGCACGGCTACTGCGACACTGACACCATTGTGGGGGAAAACGGTCATATCGGTCATGGTGCTATCCTGCATGGCTGTATGATTGGCCGTGATGCCCTGGTCGGGATGAACAGCGTGATTATGGATGGCGCGGTCATTGGCGAAGAAAGCATTGTTGCCGCCATGAGTTTTGTCAAAGCGGGCTTTAGCGGCGAGAAACGTCAGTTGTTGATGGGCACGCCAGCCCGTGCGGTGCGCAGCGTCAGCGATGAAGAGTTGCACTGGAAGCGGTTGAATACCAAAGAATATCAGGATTTGGTCGGGCGCTGCCATGCATCGTTACGAGAAACACAGCCGTTGAGGCAAATGGAGGAAAATCGCCCCCGTTTACAGGGGACGACGAATGTGACGCCAAAGCGGTAACATCGTCGGACGTGGCGTAAATGCCTTATCCGACCTGGCCGGAGAGCCCCCGTAGGCCAGATAAGATGCACCAGCATCGCATCCGGCAACCAGGTCTCGCGATATCCACAAGATTAAATTAACGACGCATACTCTTTGATAACATCATCTGCC
The DNA here is from genome assembly GCF_000208565.1 of Escherichia sp. TW09308. NCBI lineage: Bacteria > Pseudomonadati > Pseudomonadota > Gammaproteobacteria > Enterobacterales > Enterobacteriaceae > Escherichia > Escherichia sp. TW09308. The sequence goes on from NZ_AEME01000001.1 coordinate 2,353,105, forward strand.
ACTTCTGCTCGCGGTTAAGCTCCGTGAGCGGAACGGTCGGAATACGCGGCGTCTTTCTTACGCCGACTAATTTTTCCCGGCTATTATTCCGCAGACGCGCATAAATTTGTGCATCAATCTCAACCACTTTTACTAACCGCTGACACTGACATCCCCGCCCTTCCAGCTTATTAGGGATCATCTTAACTTCGCAGCTTATTTCTGCGACCTCCGACAGAATATAAGTCAGGGTATTAATCGCCTTGCTGTGTTCAATATCGAAATGAATAGAGATCTCTCTTGCCGTCACCCACCGGTTTTCAACCATCATCCATTCAGCAATTAACAAATAGAGTGGTTTTTCAACATATCCTTCACACATACAAACTCCAGTTTCACAAATTAAAAATCTGGCTATGACTCGTTTTAAGCAATTAAACAAGGCCATATTAAAATTGTAGTTATATCGATAATATGCAACTTCACTGTTGATAAGTGTGAGCTAAATCCTGCTTACATCATCAAAAATATAGATTTCAGGAAAGATTTTCCTTATTGGTAAAAAAAACGGTTCTCATCAGAGAACCGTATTAGATATTTGATCAAAATGGCGGATAAAACATATCCGCCATGACACTCCATTATTTGATCTGCGCGTGCATTTCTTGTACCGAAATCACTTTTTCGGTCGCATCGGCATTCAGCGCCATTGCGGTAGCGAAACCGCCATTCAGGGTGGTGTCGTAATGCACTTTATATTGCAGCGCACTGCGACGAATCACGCGGGAGTCTTCAATCGCGCGACGGCCTGAAGTGGTGTTGATGATATAGGTATATTCGCCATTCTTAATACGATCCTGAATGTGCGGACGACCTTCATGCACCTTGTTAACCAGACGCGGGTTGATGCCCGCTTCACCCAGCACAATCGCTGTACCGTGGGTTGCATCCAGCTCGAAGCCCTGCTTCAGCAGTTTTGCTGCCAGGTCCACTACACGCTCTTTGTCGCCTTCGCGCACGGAGAGCAGCGCACGGCCCTGTTTCTTCATCGTGGAGTTGCTGCCCAACTGTGCTTTAGCAAACGCTTCAGCGAAGGTGCGACCAACACCCATCACTTCCCCGGTAGAGCGCATTTCTGGCCCTAACAGCGGGTCAACGCCCGGGAATTTGTTGAACGGCAGTACCACTTCTTTCACCGAGTAGTACGGCGGGATAACTTCTTTAGTCACGCCCTGCTCAGCCAGCGATTTACCTGCCATCACGCGTGCTGCCACTTTCGCCAACGGAACACCGGTGGCTTTGGAGACGAACGGAACGGTACGCGCCGCACGCGGGTTAACTTCAATCAGGTAGACTTCGTTGTTTTTCACTGCAAACTGCACGTTCATCAGGCCGCGCACCTGCAATTCGAAGGCCAGTTTCTGCACCTGCTGGCGCATTACATCCTGAATTTCCTGACTTAACGTGTATGCAGGCAGAGAACACGCTGAGTCACCAGAGTGCACACCAGCCTGCTCAATATGTTCCATAATGCCGCCAATCAGCACCATTTCGCCGTCGCAGATAGCGTCCACATCGACTTCTACCGCATCATCGAGGAAGTGATCCAGCAGCACGGGGGCATCATTGGACACGCTCACCGCGGTCTGGAAGTAACGACGCAGGTCGGCTTCGTCGTAGACGATCTCCATCGCCCGACCGCCAAGAACATAAGACGGACGCACCACCAGCGGGTAACCAATCTCTTTCGCCTTCTCAACTGCCATCTCAATAGCAGTAACGGTGGCGTTCGCCGGTTGCTTCAGTTTCAGACGGTCAACCGCGTGCTGGAAGCGTTCACGGTCTTCCGCACGGTCGATGGCATCCGGACTGGTGCCAATAACCGGTACACCAGCGGCTTCCAGCGCGCGCGCCAGTTTCAGCGGGGTCTGACCGCCGTACTGGACGATAACGCCTTTCGGTTTCTCGATGCGCACAATTTCCAGCACATCTTCCAGGGTTACCGGCTCAAAATAGAGACGGTCGGAAGTGTCGTAGTCGGTGGAGACGGTTTCCGGGTTACAGTTAACCATAATGGTCTCAAAACCGTCTTCGCGTAGCGCCAGCGAGGCGTGTACGCAGCAGTAGTCAAACTCGATACCCTGGCCGATACGGTTCGGGCCGCCGCCGAGCACCATGATTTTGTCACGCGTGGACGGATTCGCTTCGCACTCATCTTCATAGGTGGAGTACATGTACGCAGTGTCAGTCGCAAATTCTGCGGCACAGGTATCAACGCGTTTGTAGACCGGGTGCAGGTTGTACTGGTCGCGCAGTTTGCGGATTTCCGCTTCGCGCACACCTGCCAGTTTAGCCAGACGCGCATCGGCAAAACCTTTGCGTTTCAACTGGCGCAGGAAGTCAGCGTTCAGGCCAGTGATACCCACTTCTGCCACTTTCTCTTCCAGACGCACCAGCTCTTCAATTTGTACCAGGAACCAGCGGTCAATGTTGGTCAGGTTAAAGACGCCGTCTACAGACAGGCCCGCACGGAAGGCATCTGCGATGTACCAGATACGCTCTGCGCCTGCATCTTTCAGTTCACGGCGGATTTTAGTCAGGGCTTCCGGATCATCGAGGCTCACTTTCGGATCGAAACCGGTCGCGCCCACTTCCAGGCCGCGCAGGGCTTTTTGCAGCGATTCCTGCTGCGTGCGACCAATCGCCATCACTTCACCAACCGATTTCATCTGGGTGGTCAGACGGTCGTTAGCCCCGGCAAATTTCTCGAAGTTAAAGCGAGGAATTTTGGTGACCACGTAGTCAATGGACGGCTCGAAAGAGGCCGGAGTACGACCGCCGGTGATGTCGTTCATCAGTTCGTCGAGGGTGTAACCGACCGCCAGTTTCGCCGCCACTTTGGCAATCGGGAAGCCAGTGGCTTTCGACGCCAGCGCCGAAGAGCGGGATACACGCGGGTTCATTTCGATAACAATCAGACGACCGTTTTTCGGGTTAACCGCAAACTGGACGTTGGAACCGCCCGTTTCAACACCGATTTCACGCAGTACCGCCATCGAGGCGTTACGCATGATTTGATATTCTTTGTCGGTCAGCGTCTGGGCTGGCGCTACGGTAATGGAGTCACCGGTGTGGATGCCCATCGCATCGAAGTTTTCGATAGAGCAGACGATGATGCAGTTGTCGTTTTTATCACGCACCACTTCCATCTCGTACTCTTTCCAGCCAATCAGCGACTCGTCAATCAGCAGCTCTTTGGTTGGGGAGAGATCCAGACCGCGAGCGCAAATTTCTTCAAACTCTTCGCGGTTATAAGCGATACCGCCACCACTACCGCCCATAGTGAAGCTGGGGCGAATGATGCACGGGAAGCCCACGTCAGCAGCAACCGCCAGTGCTTCTTCCATTGAGTGCGCGATACCGGAACGCGCGGTTTCCAGACCGATTTTCTTCATCGCCACGTCGAAACGGCGACGGTCTTCTGCTTTATCAATCGCGTCGGCGGTGGCACCAATCATGGTTACGCCGAACTCTTCCAGTACGCCCTGGCGCTCCAGTTCCAGTGCACAGTTCAGCGCTGTCTGGCCGCCCATCGTTGGCAGAACTGCATCCGGGCGCTCTTTTTCGATAATTTTGCGTACTACTTCCCAGTGAATCGGCTCAATGTAGGTCGCATCGGCCATTTCCGGATCGGTCATAATGGTCGCCGGGTTGGAGTTCACCAGAATGACGCGGTAACCCTCTTCACGCAGGGCTTTACATGCTTGCGCGCCAGAGTAGTCAAACTCACACGCCTGGCCGATAACAATCGGGCCAGCCCCCAGAATCAGGATACTTTTTATATCTGTACGTTTTGGCATGGCTCTTTTACTCCTGATTACTTAGCGGTTTTACGGTACTGCTCAATTAACTCGATAAAGTGGTCGAACAACATAGCTGCGTCGTGCGGCCCCGGGCTGGCTTCAGGGTGCCCCTGGAAGCTGAATGCCGGTTTATCAGTGCGATGAATGCCCTGTAACGTACCGTCGAACAGGGATTTATGCGTCACGCGCAGATTTGCAGGTAATGTTGCTTCGTCCACCGCAAAACCGTGATTCTGGGCGGTAATCATCACCACATTTTTCTCAATATCTTTAACCGGATGGTTGCCGCCATGATGACCAAATTTCATTTTGACCGTCTTCGCGCCACTGGCCAGCGCCAGCAACTGATGACCGAGGCAGATGCCAAATACCGGGATGTCAGTTTCGAGGAATTTCTGGATGGCGGTAATAGCGTAATCGCATGGAGCCGGGTCGCCAGGACCGTTCGAGAGGAAGATGCCGTCCGGATTCATTTTCAGCACGTCTTCAGCAGACGTTTGCGCCGGAACGATAGTCAGGCGGCAGCCTCTGTCCACCAGCATCCGCAGGATGTTGCGCTTAGCACCGAAATCGTAGGCCACCACATGGAACGGCAGCTCGTCTTCTTTTTTCGCTTCCGGCAGGCCGCCAGCCAGCGTCCAGCTCCCTTGTGTCCAGCTATAGGCTTCAGCGGTAGTCACTTCTTTTGCCAGATCCATGCCGTTCAGCCCAGGGAACGCGCGGGCTTTTTCTAACGCCAGCGCCGCATCCGGGTTATCGCCCGCGATGATGCAACCATTCTGTGCGCCTTTCTCACGCAGTAAACGCGTCAGCTTACGGGTATCGATATCGGCAATCGCCACAATGTTATGGCGTTTCAGGTAAGAAGAGAGGTCTTCGGTATTACGAAAGTTGCTGGCAATCAGCGGCAGGTCGCGAATCACCAGACCTTGTGCATGTACCTGGGAGGATTCTTCATCGGCGTCATTAGTGCCGACATTACCAATATGGGGATAAGTAAGAGTAACGATTTGGCGAGAATAGGAAGGATCAGTGAGGATTTCTTGATAACCGGTCATTGAAGTATTGAAAACGACTTCCCCAACCGCCGAACCTGTTGCCCCTATGGCCCGACCGTGAAACTGGGTTCCGTCTTCCAGAACCAATAGCGCTGACTTAATCAAAACACCCTCCAGAGAATATTCACTCACTTTATTTGCATATTAATTCACAATGATAACATGAATCAATGCAAATCTGCTTACCGACGAATTTCTGGCAAACGGCGGCATTCTGGAGATATGGAAGCTAAAAGTCAACTCAATCGCAGTATTTATTATATGATTTTATGCATCACACATATTTTGATGGCATTAAGCGGCAAAAATATCATCTAACATAGTCTGGAAAACGCTTGCGCAGAGAGAAGAATGTATAAAACCAATTTCGTCAGATAAAAAGTGGACCAAACGGTCAAAATTTACATTAAAACAACAAAAATCACCAACAAAACATGATATTTTTAGCAACTCACACCAATTAACAATAAGAACAATCAAAATAAAAGGGCTAAAATTTAAAGCCCTTTATAATCATAAGGTTGGATGTGTTATTTTTGCATCAACACTAATGTTTTGTTGTTATAACGCATTGAGATTAAGCACATCTCGCATGTCAAAAAGCCCACTTTCTTTGCCATTCAGCCACAAAGCCGATCTTACCGCGCCGTTAGCAAAGGTCATGCGGCTGGAAGCCTTATGCGTAATCTCCAGACGTTCGCCAATATCGGCAAACATGGCGGTATGTTCGCCAACGATGTCGCCGGCACGGACGGTGGCAAAACCAATGGTGCCTGGCACTCGTTCACCGGTATGACCTTCACGGCTGTAAACTGCGCAATCTTTCAGATCTTTGTTCAGTGCATGGGCAATCGCCTCTCCCATCGCCAGCGCAGTGCCCGACGGCGCATCCACTTTATGCCTGTGATGTGCTTCAATAATCTCGATATCCGTGTAGTCACCCATTACCTGAGCGGCTTTCTCCAGCAGCTTAAGCATCACATTAACGCCGACACTAAAGTTGGCGGCAAAGACAATCGCAATATCCCCGGCGGCATCACGAATCGCCTGCTTGCCTGCGTCATCAAAACCCGTCGTGCCAATCACCATCCCTTTGCCATGCTGGCGACAAAATGCCAGATGGTTCAGCGTGCCTTCCGGACGGGTAAAATCAATAAACACATCAAAATCATCTTTTACCGCATCCAGGCTGCTTTGTACGGTAACGCCGGTTTTTCCGGCTCCAGCCAGTTCACCGGCGTCACTGCCCAGTAAAGAAGATCCTTCACGCTCCAGCGCCGCGCCAAGCTGCACGCCCTCTAACGCCAGCGCCGCCTGAATCAACTGGCGGCCCATACGCCCACCGGCTCCCGCGATGGCAACGCGGATGTTTGCATCATGCATAGCTATTCTCTTTTGTTAATTTGCATAGACCGTTTTCAGAGTAACCAGCGCATCGCTACGCCGCCAGCCAAAAACGCCGATAATTAGAAATTAATGATAAACAGGGAGGGATATCAGTGAAAGGCATGAGTCAGTAAATGACTACATGCCGATAATATGTGACAGGTTATGGTGCCAGGGCCAGCACCTCAGCCACCCACTGTTGGAAACCTTTCACATCCAGATCCAGCGCCACCTGTACATTGGCAGGTTTACCCAGGCAACCGTCAATATCAACGACCGTAGTGCCCGAAGTAAATTCCCCCTGAGTTTCCACCGCCACAAAACAGGGTTTGAGGGTGAACAAATCCGGACGCACCAGCCAGGCGATAGCGCAGAGATCGTGCATACGCAGACCGCTTTGCATACTGCCGCTGCGATAGTGGCTAAACAAGGCGTGAAGCATTTTCCCGGTACGATTCAACTCCGGCAACGTGGCGAGATAGTCTGGGGTTAATATCGCCTGATTGGTGACATCCAGACCACACATGACAATTTCAATGTCACTACGGAAGACACATGCCGCTGCTTCCGGATCGGCTGCGATATTAAACTCGGCGTTTGGCGTACAGTTGCCGCGTCCGGCGGAACCGCCCATGATCACCAGACGGCGAATATGCGGTTTACATTCCGGGCATTGTGAAAGTAACAGCGCGATATTGGTCAACGGGCCGATAGCCACCAGAGTAACGGGTTCTGGCGCACGTATCAGAGCATCACGAATAGCCAGAAATGCCGGTTTATCCAGCGGGCTTCTGTTGTGTTCAACAAAGTCGTAGCCAGCCATTCACCGTGCACAGATGCCGCATTACGCGGCGCGCGTACCAGCGGTACAGCAGCGCCCTGGGCGAGCGGAATATCCACATTCCAGAAATGCAGCAGTTGCAGGGCGTTACGCGTGGTTTTCTCAACTGAGACATTACCCGCAACGGTGGTCATCAGTTGCAGGTCGAGTTCGGGAGCAAAAATCGCGGCGGCAATGGCAACGGCATCATCGATGCCGGGATCAGTATCGAGGAAAATAGGTAATCGCATGTTTTCTCCATAAAAAATGCCGGTAACAAGACCGGCATTTTCGCATAACTTAGGCTGCTAATGACTTAATCAACTTCACGAATATCCACACGCAACTCTTTCGGCACTTCGAAAACAATGTTTTCTTCGCGGCCTTCCAGCGGAATGGCTTCGCCGCCGCCAAGCTGCTGTAAACGTGCAACCACATTCTGCACCAAAATATCCGGAGCCGATGCCCCCGCAGTCACGCCGACACATTCAACGTCTTTCACCCACTCTTCCTGGATATCTGTCGCATCATCAATCAAAAACGCGCGTTTGCCCATACGCTGCGCCAGTTCCGCCAGACGATTGGAGTTGGATGAATTTTTCGAACCAACGACCAATACCACTTCCGCCTGCTCTGCCAGTGCGCGTACCGCTTCCTGGCGGTTGGTGGTGGCGTAACAGATGTCATCTTTGCGCGGCCCGACAATCTTCGGAAAGCGTTTACGCAGCGCATCGATAACATCCGAAGTGTCATCCACCGACAGCGTGGTCTGGGTCATAAAGGAGAGTTTATCTTCGTCTTTGACCGTCAGTTTCCACACGTCGTCCGGTGACTCGACCAGATACATTCCCCCTTCCGGGTTACTGTACTGCCCCATCGTACCTTCCACTTCCGGGTGCCCGGCATGGCCAATGAGAATAGATTCTTCGCCACGACGGCTGGCGCGGGCGACTTCCATATGCACTTTGGTCACCAGCGGACAAGTTGCGTCGAATACCGTCAGATCGCGGCTTTTCGCTTCGTTGCGTACAGCCTGGGAAACACCGTGCGCGGAGAAAATCAGGATTGCGCCATCCGGCACTTCGCTGATCTGCTCAATAAAGATAGCGCCACGCTCGCGCAGGCTATCGACCACGTAGCGGTTATGCACCACTTCGTGGCGGACATAAATCGGTGCGCCGTAAATGGCCAGCGCGTTTTCAACAATGCTGATAGCGCGGTCTACCCCGGCACAAAAACCACGTGGGTTGGCCAACAGGATCTGCATGTTACGCCTCCAGTGCCGGATCGATTTCCAGCACTTCAATATCAAAATGAACGGTCTGCCCGGCCAGCGGATGGTTGAAATCAACGGTAATAGAGTCGCCGTTAATCTCGCGGATCACGCCAGGCATCTCACTGCCATCCATTGCGGTAAAAAGCATTATTGCGCCAATTTCTGGCTCGCCTGCATCCATAAACTCACGGCGGGAGAAGTACTGAATCAGGTCCGGTGACGGTACGCCAAACGCCGCATCAGGCTCCAGCGAGAAGGTGGTTTTATCGCCCACTTTCAGCCCCAGCAGGTGTTGCTCCAGCCCTTCGGAAAGAGAAGCGTCACCAAGGCGGAACAGCGCCGGTTTACCGTTGTTGCGGGTAGACTCAGCGGTGGTGCCATCGTCGAGTTTTAGCGTGAAGTGCACCAGGACGGCGCTATTGCTCTGTACAGATTCAGACATGCAGGTTTGCTCTTGTATTTTGAGGATGTTTGCCGGATGCGGCCTACGATTTCGCAGCAATCTGTAGGCCGGATAAGATGCGTCAGCATCGCATCCGGCAGGGTTTATTATTGTTTTTTCGCTTTCGAAGGCAAAAAACCTTCCAGCACAATCAGTGCCGCGCCGACACAGATGGCAGTATCAGCGAGGTTGAAGGTGGCGAAGTGCCAGTCGCCAACGTAGAAGTCGATCATATCGACCACAAAGCCGTGCCACAGGCGGTCGAACAGGTTGCCCAGCGCACCGCCAATAATCAGCGCGTAAGCAATGTTGTTCAGTTTCTGCGTGGCCTTCGAGCGATACATCATCACCGTCAGGATCACGCTAATACCAATTGCAATACCGGCAAAGAACCAACGCTGCCAGCCGCCGCTATCGGCAAGGAAACTAAACGCCGCGCCATAGTTACGCGCATAATGCAGATTAAGCGACGGGAACAGCGGAACCGTATCCCCCAGAGCAAAATTCTGGAGGATAAGGTATTTGCTGCCCAGATCGATAATCAGCACGACTACTACCAGCCACAGCCAGCGTAGCCCTGTTGAACAGATCGATTGACTCATCAGGCAAACTTACGTTTTTCACCGTCACCGGCGACGTTGCTGACACAGCGGCCGCAGATTTCTGCATGCTCCGCCACCTTGCCGACATCCTGGGTGTAGTGCCAGCAGCGTGGGCACTTCTCACCTTCGGCTTTACTCAACGCGACTTTCAGCCCTTTGAGTACTTCGCTCTGCTGAGCATCAGCAGGTGCGTTGTTATAGTCTGCAACGGTAGCGCCGGAGGTCAACAGGACAAATCGTAATTCATCGCCCAACGCGTTCAGTTTCGCTGCCAGTTCCGGTTCTGCGTACAAGGTTACTGCCGCTTCCAGCGAGCCACCCACTTTCTTGTCAGCACGCGCTTGCTCAATGACTTTGTTCACTTCGCCACGCACTTGCAGCAACTCGTCCCAGAACGCATCGTTCATCGCTTCGCTGTCAGCCAGACCAAACAGACCTTCGTACCACTCACCGGTAAAGACGTATTTTTCACGTTCGCCCGGCAGGTAACCCCACACTTCATCCGCGGTGAAGGAGAGGATCGGTGCCATCCAGCGAACCAGCGCTTCTGCGATGTGATACAGCGCAGTCTGGCAGCTACGACGCGCCACGCTATCTGCTTTGGCGGTGTACTGACGGTCTTTGATGATGTCGAGGTAGAAAGAGCCCATCTCAACGGAGCAGAAGCGCATCAGACGCTGCACCACTTCGTGGAAATCGTATGCTTCGTAAGCCTTGATGATGTCTTCCTGAGCCGCTTTCGCACAACCCACGGCCCATCTGTCCAGTACCACCATCTCTTCCGGTTTCACCATATCTTTTGCCGGATCGAAACCATTGAGGTTTGCCAGCAGGAAGCGTGCGGTGTTACGGATACGACGATAGCTGTCAGCAGCACGTTTCAGGATCTCGTCAGAAACGGCCATTTCGCCGGTGTAGTCAGTTGATGCCACCCACAGACGCAGAATATCCGCGCCAAGCTTGTTCATCACATCCTGCGGCGAAACGGTGTTGCCGATGGATTTAGACATCTTGCGACCCTGACCATCCACGGTAAAGCCGTGAGTCAGTACCTGACGATATGGCGCTTTGCCTTTCATCGCAGTGGAGATCATCAGGGAAGACATGAACCAACCACGGTGTTGGTCAGAACCTTCCAGATACATGTCCGCAGCGTGACCGGCAAATTCCGGACGCACGTCAACAACGGAAGAGTGCGTAGATCCGGAGTCAAACCATACGTCCAGCGTATCCGGCACTTTCACGTACTGGTCAGCGTCGTCACCGAGGATCTCTTTTGCATCGAGATCCCACCACGCCTGGATGCCGTCAACTTCAACGCGTTTTGCCACTTCTTCCATCAGTTCAAGGGTACGCGGATGCAGCTCTTCAGTGTCTTTGTGCACGAACAGTGACATCGGTACGCCCCAGGTACGCTGACGGGAGATACACCAGTCAGGACGGTTAGCGACCATCGACTCAATACGCGCCTGGCCCCAGTCCGGGATCCACTGCACGCCTTTGATCTCTTTCAGTGACTGCGCACGCAGACCTTTCTGATCCATGCTGACGAACCACTGTGGCGTCGCACGGAAGATGATTGGGGTTTTGTGACGCCAGCAGCACGGATAGCTGTGCTGCAGCTTCTCAACATGCAGCAGCGCGCCTTTTTCCTGCAACAGTGCAACGACAATATCGTTCGCTTTGAAGACGTTCACACCGTCTAACGTCGGGTAAGTTCCCGGCAGATAAGTACCGTCCGGGCCAACCGGGTTAGCGGTTTCCAGACCGTATTTCTGACCGATAACATAGTCGTCAGGGCCGTGGCCAGGCGCGGTGTGAACAGCACCAGTACCGGCATCCAGCGTGACGTGATCGCCAAGAATTGCCGGAACATCGAAGCCCATAAACGGATGGGTAAAGCGCAGCAGTTCCAGCTCCGCACCTTTCACCGTGCCGAGGATGGTGTATTCGGTAACGCCGATACGCTGCATCACGCTTTCAACCAAATCTTTCGCAAGGATCACGGCCTGACCGTCGATCTGCACCAGCGCATAGTCGAAATCCGGTGCAATAGAGATTGCGCGGTTCGCAGGCAGGGTCCACGGCGTTGTGGTCCAGATAACCAGAGAGATCGGGCCATTAACGTCAGAAACGCCAAATTTCGCTTTCAGCGCATCCTGATCGGCGGCGTGGAACGCGACGTCGATGGACGGGGAGGTTTTGTCGTAATACTCAACTTCCGCTTCCGCCAGCGCGGAACGGCAGTCTACGCACCAGTGCACCGGTTTAGCACCTTTGTGCAGATGGCCGTTGCCGATAATTTTGCCCAGCGCACGGATGATGTTGGCTTCGGTTTTGAAGTCCATAGTCAGGTACGGATGTGACCAGTCGCCCAGCACCCCCAGACGGATAAAGTCTTTGCGCTGACCATCAACCTGGGTCGCTGCATATTCGCGACACTTGGCGCGAAACTCGGCTGCGGTGAATTTCTCACCCGGCTTACCGAACTCTTGCTCTACTTTCAGCTCGATCGGCAGACCGTGACAGTCCCAACCAGGCACATACGGCGAGTCATATCCAGAAAGCCCTTTGGACTTGATGATTATGTCTTTCAGAATCTTGTTAACCGAGTGACCAATATGAATGCTGCCATTCGCATAAGGAGGGCCATCATGCAGAATGAAGGTTTTTTTGCCTTTTTTAGCCGCACGGATGATGCCGTACAGATCATCATCAGTCCAACGCGCCAGCATTCCCGGTTCGCGCTTGGCGAGGTCGCCACGCATCGGGAACCCTGTTTCCGGCAAATTCAGGGTTGATTTATAGTCACTCATCAGATTCTCGGTTCCGTATTTCGGTTTGATTACATAACAGGCTTAAGCCGGTTTTGTTAGCCCAAAAAATTCGCGGGCGGTTAATTCATCACGCGCAATCTGCGCTTTCAGTTCGTCCAGCGACGCAAATCGCTGCTCACTGCGTATTTTTTTACGCAGCACTACTTGTATATGGCGACCGTAAAGGTCCATTGCAACATCCAGAACATGCACTTCCAGTTGCTGTCGAATGCCTGCTACCGTTGGGCGCGTGCCGATGTTCGCGACGCCAGGCAACGGTTTTTCACCGAGGCCCAGCACTTCCACCGCATAAACCCCTTTCACCGGGGAAACCTGACGACGCAGCGGTACATTCGCCGTCGGGAAACCAATAGTGCGCCCTAACTCATCACCGTGGACAACACGCCCGGAGATGGCAAACGGGTGCCCCAGTAAACTTTCAGCCAGAGCCAGGTTGTCATCCGCCAGGGCCTGACGCACGGCAGTACTACTGATACGCACGCCACCTTCACAGAAAGTTTGCGTACTGGTGATGTCGAAGCCGTATTCTGCGCCAGCTTTCTGTAATAACAAGAAATCGCCTTCACGACCAGCGCCAAAGCGGAAATCATCACCCACAGCAAGAAATTTTACCCGCAACTGCTTCACCAGTAGATCGCTGATAAAATTTTGCGCCGTCAGCGCCGCAAAGCGCCTGTCAAAACGCACGCACAGCACGTAATCTACGCCACACTCGGCAAGATAACGCAGTTTTTCCCGCAGCCGGGTCAGGCGTGCCGGGGCTTTGTCGGTGGCAAACAGTTCCAGTGGTTGAGGCTCAAAAATCATCACCATCACCGGTAAGTTGCGCCTGCGCCCTTCTTCCTGCAAGCCCTGCAACAGCGCGCGATGACCGCGATGCACGCCGTCGAAATTACCAATAGTCAGCACACACCCTTCTTGCGGGGCCTGGCTGAGATTATGTATGCCGCGTATCAGCTTCATGTCTGGCTCAAAACAGTGAAAATCGTCCGAGTATACCTTGTACAGCGGTCAAGGTTAACCGGCGATTGAGTACTGAAATTAGAAAGAAGTGGCTTTTCATTGCCATGGCGCAAATCACGGTAAGAAACTAACGGCCTGCTGCAATTTTTCTCGCGGAAAAGCTGTATTCACACCCTGCAAGCTGGTAGAATCCTGCGCCATCACTACGCAACGAGCGCTGCCATATTAACGGCGCTTATTTGCACAAATCCATTGACAAAAGAAGGCTAAAAGGGCATATTCCTCGGCCTTTGAATTGTCCATATAGAACACATTTGGGAGTTGGACCTTGGCTAATATCAAATCAGCTAAGAAGCGCGCCATTCAGTCTGAAAAGGCTCGTAAGCACAACGCAAGCCGTCGCTCTATGATGCGTACTTTCATCAAGAAAGTATACGCAGCTATCGAAGCTGGCGACAAAGCTGCTGCACTGAAAGCATTTAACGAAATGCAACCGATCGTGGACCGTCAGGCTGCTAAAGGTCTGATCCACAAAAACAAAGCTGCACGTCATAAGGCTAACCTGGCTGCACAGATCAACAAACTGGCTTAATCGCCTTTTGTTGTCAGCTTTGTAAAAAAACCCGCGCAAGCGGGTTTTTTTATGCCAACGAGCAAAAGCAGGCCAACACTGTAGCCTGCAAAGTACGAATGGCTATTTCGCGGCTGAAGTAAACAGCGCAGAGTAATCTGTATTGCAAATACGCTGTACCGCAGGGTGCTGGATCATCCTTTCGGCAAAAATCGCATGGTACTCTTCCATGACGTTCTCAACGCGACCAATCTCCACAACCGAGTTATCGGTATAAAAATCATTGGCGTAAAGTGAAGGTGCAACAAAAATAGCATTGTGCGTCGCACCAAAGGCTTTCATCAACGCCGCATCATCAAACTCCCCCAGAATTTCAACATTCAATCCCTGGGAGTTAAACCAGTTTAATAGCTTGCGTCCCAACATTGAGCGCCGCCCCGGTATAAGTAAGCGACGTTGCTCCAGACAGGCTGGAAACGGTTTTTCTGGCAGCGGGTTAGTGCACCAGAAACTGACACCACACTCGCCAATTTTTATGGAAAATAGCCCCTCCTGCTGGGTGGAGTCGATCGGACAGTCAGAGATGATCATATCCAACTTATGCTGACTCAGTTGCTCCAACAGCATCTCGTGCGTCGATTCAAAGCAGCGTAGATGGATCTGCTCGTCTTCTACAACTGCGGCATCCAGAACACTGCTGACCAGGCGTTTCGAAAGTGCATCTGCAACGCCAACATCAAACAATAAGTTAGACTCTTTGCGATAGTTGACGATATCCAGCATTTCCTGGCTTAACGTGAACATTTTATCGGCATAGCGATAAACCAGTTCCCCCAGTTCACTGGGTTCCAGGCCACGTCCTTTGCGCTTAAATAGTTTCCCTTGCAGACGCTCTTCCAGCGCCCTGATCTGCCCGGTAATCGTTTGTGGTGTTAAATAAAGCGCCTCCGCTGCGCCAACCACAGAACCTTCTTTGTAGACATGCCAGAAGTAATACAAGTGGTTGTAATTGATATGAGACATGCTCATTTCTCTCCCTGATAACAATGAAAAGGGAGCCATTTATGGCTCCCCGGTACATCGCCCGATCAAACAGATGGACGTAGACGAATGCGTAGCCAGCTATATCCAATTACCGCCGAAGAGATTGAACCGACCAGAATGCCTAATTTCGCCCAGTTAATCAGTTCTGGATCTACGCTACCAAAGGCCAGGCTGGCGATAAAAATAGACATAGTAAAACCGATACCGCACAGGATCCCAACAGCCATAATTTGCTGATAAGTCGTTCCCTCTGGCAGATGTGCCAGCTTCAAACGCAGCGCCAGCCAGCAGAACAGACTAATACCCAGCGGCTTGCCAATCAGCAAACCGGCGATGATCCCTAATGGCAGAATGGAGGTCAGGCCATCCAGCGTCACGCCTTGCAGAGAAACACCAGCATTGGCAAAAGCAAATAGCGGCAAGATCAGATAAGCCACCCACGGATGCAATACATGCTCCAGGCGCTTCGCCGGAGAACGCCCATGTTTCTCTTTTAACGGAATAAAGAAGCCAACAATAACCCCAGCCAGCGTTGCGTGGACGCCTGATTTCAGCACGGCCGTCCACAGCACCACACCAACCAGAATATAAACCCCTGTACGGCGCACGCCACACATGTTCAACACAGCGAGTACAGCAATCGCCACTGCAGCAACGCCAAGAGAAGCCATCGACAAGTCATTGGTGTAAAACAAGGCGATGATAATGATGGCACCAAGATCATCGATAATAGCCAGCGCCATCAAAAAGATCTTCAGCGCTAACGGCACACGGCTTCCCAATAACGCCAGTACACCAAGCGCAAAGGCAATGTCAGTAGCCGCCGGGATCGCCCACCCTTCACGAGTGATAGGATCAGCATAGTTAAAAGCCAGATAGAGCAATGCCGGGACAATCATCCCGCCGATAGCGGCAATGACCGGAAACGCAGCCTGCCGCAGGCTGGCCAGCGATCCTTGCATCAGTTCGCGTTTAACTTCCAGACCAACTAACAGGAAAAATATCGCCATCAGTGCGTCATTTATCCATAACAGCATGTTTTTGTTGATCTCAAGTGAACCAACCCGAAGCTGAACCGGCGTTTCAAGAAAGTCGTGATACCATCCACTGGTTGCGCCGCTGTTGGCCATAATCATCGCCAGAACAGCGGCAATAATGAGAATAATGCCTCCCGAGGCATCACTACTAAAGAATCGATGCAGATGTTTCACTTTTTATTTCTCTTTCAGGTGAATAGATCGTTTTTACTATTTTACCCCGCAAGAATCATCGTTAAAATCAGATTATAATGTAGGAATAGTTCGCTTTTTACGATCTATAAAGGAGGTTGCGTCACCAGCGGAGGAAGATTTTTTGACGCCCGAAAGCGGTGGCTGATGACCTCAAAACTCAATAATCATAGCTTAAGGTCACGATTTCTGAAGGATTTATTCGGAAAAGTAATAATTAATTTGTGGTAAGCCAGAGCTGTTTGTTAGGGCGATATTTCAAATATATCCAACTTGTCCTCAATAATTGCAATAAAGGGACAAATCAACGTTAACTAATTGAATCCTTAAAAAATTACGCCATAAAAATGCGAGGCGTCTTCAGGATTGGGGTTGATATAATCAAATGGATTAAAGTGAATAGTATAATAGCGGCGGGTGCTTGAGGCTGTCTGTCTCAGGCATTAGCTGGATGGCAGATAGAGAAAAGCCCCGAGTGATATTTTACCATCAACCCGAGGCCCCCTATATGCAGAACACATGTAGAGTGCCTCTTACTGACCGTAAGGTCAAGGAGAAGAGAGCAATGAAGCAGCATAAGGCGATGATTGTCGCCCTGATCGTCATCTGTATCACCGCCGTAGTGGCGGCGCTGGTAACGAGAAAAGACCTCTGTGAGGTTCACATCCGAACTGGCCAGACGGAGGTTGCTGTTTTCACGGCTTACGAATCCGAGTAAGAGCAACGGCGGGGAGTAATCCCCGCCACTTTACAGGTGCTCGCATATCTTCAACGCACCCTTGTTTTTACCCAAGCCTGCCCACGGGTAGGCTTTTCAGGAAATTAGCGAGTCAGGTCGTCAAAAAACTTCTTCACGCCGTCGAAGAAACTCTTCGAACGCGGGCTGTTGTGCTCGCCGGTTGGGCCTCCGAAGCTTTCTTGCAGATCTTGCAGCAGTTGTTTCTGCTTCTCGTTCAGACCTACCGGTGTTTCGACCACGACGCGGCACAGTAAATCCCCCTGCGCACCGCCGCGGACAGACTTCACGCCTTTACCACGCATGCGGAACAGCTTACCGGTCTGGGTTTCTCCAGGCACTTTCAGTTTGACGCGACCATCGAGGGTCGGCACTTCGATTTCACCACCAAGTGCGGCCATCGCGAAGTTGATCGGCACTTCGCAATACAGGTTGTTACCTTCACGTTCGAAAATCGGGTGCTGTTTAACCTGAACCTGAACGTACAGATCGCCTGCTGGTGCGCCGTGCTCGCCCGCTTCACCTTCGCCCGCAAGACGGATGCGGTCTCCAGTGTCCACCCCTGCCGGGATTTTAACGGACAGCGTTTTGCTACGCTCAACACGACCATGACCATGACATTTGTTGCACGGATCTTTGATCAGCGTACCTCGGCCCTGACAGTGTGGACAGGTCTGCTGTACGGCAAAGAACCCCTGGCGCATCTGCACTTGACCAGAACCATGACAGGTCGGACAGGTCTGCGGTTGCGTACCCGGTTTTGCACCGCTACCGTGGCAAACGTCACACTCTTCCAGAGTCGGAATGCGGATCTCTTTGGTCACGCCACGTACAGCTTCTTCGAGGGTGAGCTCCATGTTATAGCGTAAATCAGCACCACGCGCCGCACGTTGACGACCACGTCCGCCGCCAAAAATATCGCCAAAAACGTCACCAAAAATATCGCTGAAGTCTGCGCCGCCGCCAAAACCGCCGCCGCCCATGCCGCCTTGCTCAAACGCCGCATGACCATACTGATCGTATGCCGCGCGTTTTTGCGAATCGGTCAGAACTTCATAAGCTTCCTTGATCTCTTTAAATTTCGCCTCGGCCTCTTTGTCACCCTGGTTACGGTCCGGGTGATATTTCATGGCCAGGCGTTTATAGGCCTTTTTGATTTCACGCTCTTCCGCAGTTTTGGAAACGCCTAAAATCTCGTAATAATCTTGCTTAGCCATCTTTTTTAATTTGCCCCTAGATGAATGCACGGGCGGAGAGGAAAATCCCCTTCGCCCGTGTCAGTATAATTACCCGTTTATAGGGCGATTATTTTTTGTCTTTGACTTCTTCGAATTCAGCGTCGACAACATCGTCATCTTTCGCGTTGTTTGCAGAAGCATCAGCACCGGCAGTCTGCTGCTGGGCATGTTGCTGCTGGGCGATTTCCATCAGTTTCTGGGAAACCTGTGCCAGTTCCTGCATTTTCGCTTCGATAGCGGCTTTGTCTTCACCTTTCAGAGCAGTTTCCAGCGCAGTCAGCGCAGACTCGATGGCAGTTTTGTCGTCAGCCGGCAGTTTGTCGCCTGCTTCTTCAACCTGCTTACGGGTGCTGTGCAGCAGATGGTCGCCCTGGTTGCGAGTCTGTACCAGCTCTTCAAACTTACGGTCTGCTTCGGCGTTAGCTTCAGCGTCGCGTACCATTTTCTGGATTTCATCTTCGTTCAGACCAGAAGAAGCCTTAATGGTGATCTTCTGCTCTTTACCGCTGTTTTTGTCTTTCGCAGAAACGTGCAGGATACCGTCAGCATCGATATCGAAGGTAACTTCGATCTGCGGCATACCGCGCGGTGCCGGGTTGATACCATCCAGGTTGAACTGACCCAGAGATTTGTTATCAGCCGCACGTTTACGTTCACCCTGCAGCACGTGGATGGTTACTGCAGACTGGTTGTCTTCAGCGGTAGAGAACACCTGGCTGTGCTTGGTCGGGATAGTGGTGTTTTTCGCGATCAGCGTCGTCATCACACCGCCCATGGTTTCGATACCCAGAGACAGCGGGGTAACGTCCAGCAGCAGTACGTCTTTCACGTCGCCAGTCAGTACACCACCCTGAACGGCAGCACCGATTGCCACAGCTTCGTCCGGGTTAACGTCTTTACGCGGCTCTTTACCAAAGAATTCAGCAACTTTCTTCTGAACCATTGGCATACGAGTCTGACCACCAACGAGGATAACATCGTCGATATCAGATACGGACAGGCCAGCGTCCTGCAGAGCAACTTTCAGCGGCTCGATGGAACGGTTCACCAGGTCTTCTACCAGGCTTTCCAGTTTTGCACGAGTCACTTTGATGTTCATGTGTTTCGGACCGGTCGCGTCTGCAGTGATGTACGGCAGGTTAACGTCGGTCTGCTGAGCAGAAGACAGCTCGATTTTCGCTTTTTCTGCCGCTTCTTTCAGACGCTGCATTGCCAGCGGATCGTTACGCAGGTCAATGCCCTGATCTTTCTTGAATTCTTCAACCAGGTAGTTGATCAGGCGGCTGTCGAAGTCTTCACCACCCAGGTGGGTATCACCGTTGGTTGCCAGAACTTCGAAGGTTTTTTCACCGTCAACTTCGTCGATTTCGATAATGGAAATATCGAAAGTACCACCACCAAGGTCATAAACAGCGATAGTACGGTTGCCTGTACCTTTGTCCAGACCGTAAGCCAGTGCAGCGGCGGTCGGTTCGTTGATGATACGTTTTACTTCCAGACCAGCGATACGGCCTGCGTCTTTCGTTGCCTGACGCTGAGCATCGTTAAAGTATGCCGGTACGGTGATAACTGCTTCAGTTACCGGTTCACCCAGGTAATCTTCTGCAGTTTTCTTCATTTTTTTCAGCACTTCGGCAGAAATCTGCGGCGGTGCCATTTTCTGGCCTTTAACTTCGACCCATGCGTCGCCGTTATCAGCAGCAATAATTTTGAACGGCATGATGGAAACATCACGCTGTACTTCTTCGTCCTGGAAGCGGCGGCCAATCAGGCGTTTAATCGCAAACAGGGTGTTTTGCGGGTTCGTCACTGCCTGACGTTTAGCCGGCTGACCAACCAGAGTTTCACCATCCTGGGTATAGGCAATGATAGAAGGCGTGGTGCGATCGCCTTCGGCGTTCTCCAGCACACGAGGAGTGGTGCCATCCATAATCGCTACACAAGAGTTGGTAGTACCCAGGTCGATACCAATTATTTTACCCATCTAAACGTCTCCACTATATATTCGGTCATCATGTGGTTGTGAGTCTGTAATAGGGGCGAAACGTCTGGTTTCAACTGCCCAATTTCATTTTTTTGCAGACTCACTCACTGCGGTTGACTACTAAATGGGGTCGTAACCCACGTCATCAAGGGGGAGATGCAAAAATTTTTTGTGCTTTTGCGCAGAAATTTCGCGATATGGCGGAAGAAGACGAGAAACGGACTGGAATTTAATTCCTATAAAGGATGAATTCAACACAAAACTATCACCAAAAAATTGTAATAAAAATAACATATTACGTTCATGCGTCATGTTTTCTCTGCCAACAAACCAGTCGCTATTTGTCCTCCTGGTGCTCCCCACAAGGAGAATCCTTATGAAATCTGTTTTTACGATTTCTGTCAGCCTGGCTATTGGCCTTATGTTGTGCTGTGCCGCGCAGGCTAACGACCATAAAATCCTCGACGTCATTGCCATGACGCGTAATGAAACTAACGATCCCGCACTGCAATGCCCCGTTTGCCGCGTTGTAAAACACATACAACTCACCGCCGATCATGGCGATTTACAGTTAAGCGACTTTTAAAGCGAGTCAGGGAGGCCTGTGGCGCAGCATTAAATGGGGTTAAAGCCGTCAGCGGTAGCGTCCTTCGCGTCACGATCCCGGCACTACTACAAATCGCCTTCCTGCGGCGAATAGTTAACACCACTCAAGTGTGATACCTGATACCGGGGAAAATTTTCATTTTCCCATCAAAAGATCATAGACACTGCCCCACTGGCTGATTATTATGCCGCGCCCCGAAAACACTACAGTTATTCAGGGAAATTATTTCACCATTCATTCGATGATGATTTTTGAGGAATTATGGGCAAGCCCATTATCATTTAGACAAACAAGTAACACAGCATGTGATAATGATTCTCGCTTGAATTAATTCTTATCAAAATCAATGGCAAATATTATTTATAATCAATATGTTACACGCATGCCATTTTGTGTTTTATCTTAACACCACCAGCGTTTTCATCGCCTTCCTCAGAAAAACGTAAGACGATGATCAGCATCTTGAAGACCACAGATTTGTCCTTGACTATTTCTAAGCTCAATCTTCTTCACCACCTGACGTAAACTCAGATCCCAGTTACAGCTTTCAGGTCTGTCACAGCTAACGGATATTCCTTTATCAACTATCTATAGAAACTTGTCCGCATTGCTGATTTTAGTTTGGTTGATTTCATCGTTGACCGTTTGGGTGTCTGTCGGTGGTATCTTTTGACCGCTGAACGCACTAACCATTGTCCAACCTGCAATACCGCTAACTGATACACCAAACCATATTAACGCCATCCAAAAATCAAAAAATTGTGGATGCAAACCCGAAAAGCACCAACGGATAAAAAATCCTTGCATATCGATACACTTGACTATAATATAGATAATGGAATAATTTGAATTGTAAACTTTGTACGAAAAAATACTGATGCCATTATTTGCCTGCGAACCCTTTATTCATGCGCCTTTATAGTCATCATGGTAGCAGCATTTGTCGGTGGTCTGATGGTAATAACTATATATTATATGGATCAGTATTTAACAGATTAGAGTAAATTTATGTAAAATAAGAGGAGGTATATTGTTAGAATTAGTACATCCGCAGTCAGTGCAGTCACAGATCACACAAACCACGCCTTACACAGTCATAACTCACGCTCACGGTAGGTATCCAGTAATTACTGGTGATACGTTTTACCATAATGGTCGCGCGTACCAAATCAACATTACGGAGAAATCCGGTGTTCGGTTAGATATCCTCAGGCCGATAGTGGAGGAACTTGATGCCATGTTATTTAGTTACAGTCGAGTCTTCTTGAGTCGCTTCGATTTGCGTCTGCCTGATGGTACTGCCGTAGAAGAAAGCAACAAATGGGTACGACAGCTATTTAAGAAATTGCGTGAGCGTCTCAAGTCAAAAACTAAAAGACCAGAAGGTGTAACAAGCCCAATCAATGAATTTGCTTTCAGTTGGGTGCGTGAGAGACATGAGGTAGAAAAAGACCATTACCATTGCTGGATTGCACTACCACATCGGCAAATAAACCGATTGGGAGGGAGATCATACGGAGTGGGAAGCGCAATCATTGATATCTGGTGTCAACTAACTGGTGGTGAGCATACGCTGGTGCATTTAGCGAAGAAGAAGAAGGCCAAATACCCAGACCATTATGTTATCGAGCGCGGTCAACCTGAAACACTGGAGGGACCGATCTATTGGCTATCGTATCTGGCTAAAGTTCGTGGGAAGTATCAAACAGGCGCATACGATAGAGTGCATTCAACCTCGCAACTTCGTAACAGAATAACTCGCTCGCGAAATAATTAATATAGCAGCCTCTAAGGCCGTAAATCCCCAAAAAAATTTTCCTTACCTATACAAAAAACGCGCTGCACACCCTTTTAAGCGCGTTTAACAACGTTTTCTCCCCGCTATCTTAGGCGACATAAAAATATGGCGCATAATTCTCATTTCTGAAGCTCTATCAAACGCCCTGGCTATCATGGGCGTTGATATTAATAATCGGACATATATTTCAATCTACAGAGATTTACTTAATTCCTTCTTGATTCGAAAAAATGTAGCTCGCCCACATCCAACTAACTTATAAATCTCTTCGTTGGTATATGTTCCTTTAGCCAAATATTCAGCGACCTTCTTGCGGATTTCATCATCTTTTTGCCGCCCTTTGAACACACCTTTCGCCTTTGCAATCTTGATACCCTCTGCCTGTCTTTGACGAATAAAAGAGCGTTCCAACTCACCAACGGCTCCCAACATGGTGGTTATGAACTTGCTGGTGGGGGAATCATCAAAAGTCATGTGATTATCTATAAACTCAACTCTCACGCCCTTTGTAGTCAGTTCATCCAGTATCCCCAGAAGGTCACGGGTATTACGTGCCAGACGGTCAACGCTTTTAACTCGAACTATGTCACCTGAGCGAACTTTACTCATTAACTCTTTTAAAGCTGGCCTGTCTGCATTCTTACCGCTGGCCTTATCAATCAAAATCTCATCAACCAGTGTTTTTAACGCTTCAATCTGGCGTGATTCATTCTGATCTTTGCTACTTACTCGTACATACCCGAAAGTTCCCATAGCCCCCTCAAAAAGTCTCATATCAATGACATCAATGATACAGTATCAAATAAGTTAAAACAAAGAAATTTTGATACCCAGCTCCAACATCAACGACACGTATCAATTGAGTCTACTCAAAGGAGACTACAGAATCCCTCACCGATATTTTCAATTTTAGGGCTACTCGATGCTTGCTAGCGTGACCGATATTAGACCGTGCTGCTCATGCGCTATGGTTGATAACATGATGAAGTGTTCAGGAGGAAAGCAGGTAATTCCCCCAAAGTAGTTAATCGAATAAATCGAATAGATCGCTCAAGGGGACTAGCTTGACGTAAATATACCCATCATCATCCTCTTCAATGACAATAGGCATATCTACGCCATTGGATAATACAGCCTTAGCGCGGTAATGCTTATCAGTGATTTCTTTAACATCTTCAACAACAAGACATTTCACATCACTTCCTTCATCTTTCAATATTGAAGTCGTAAGTTCACACGCACCTACTTTAAGCTCTTTGCTGTAAGCCAAAGCACCAACAACAGGAACACAACTCAACGCAATGGCAATGTAAACAAAAAACCATCCCCATCGGTTACTCGACTTAACGCCTGCAAATTGAGCTCTACTGTAAACATACAGTGGCGGGAAAAAGAGAACACTAATAGCAGGATTTACAAACTTGGGAACTGACGCCCTATGAACATTAGCTATCTCCTTTAAGTCAAGTTCTGCACAGATAAGAGCGGTTACAAAGAAAACAATTATAGCAATCTGAGCATCCGTTGTGAGAAAGTAAACTATTGGACAAAGCAATGGAACTACCATATAAAAATAGAAATAAATATTTTTTATTTTCAATTCGTTATATGCCATTAAAGGATACCTGCCATGCTACAAATTAGCTTATAACTGACACCGAAATGTTCTACATCACGATATACGTGTTTATTGTACGAATGTACAGTTACTACCTGATGGTGCACCAATGAACAACTGCATCTTTTCGCAGGTAACAACTATCTTCTGCCCTTTCTTCAGTTTTGAGGCTTTTGGCTTCTCTGAATCTTCCATGCTTAACATTACAGGCAATAAACGGTTGCCACTTTCCAGCCGAACGATTACATCATTTGTAAAATTCTTAGCTATTTCCTGGACTGTACCTGTGATTTCTACTTTACGCCCACCAATTTCATTATCGGCGGCGACTTCATTGGCGTCATATAACTCAGCTAGGGCTTTTGCTGTTGTTCGATAAATATGATTATCAGAAACGGCTTTCTTTGATTCACTATTGGCAGCTTGCGATTGTTCCAGATTCACCATTTCTGCAACCACCGTTTTTATAAAATCTTTTTGCATTGAGATGTAAGTGGCAATCCCACCACAGCTATCAATAGCAATCTTATCTTTTGTAATCAAACTCCCTTTAACTTTGAGTGCAGCCCCTGCGCTGGCTCCATCAACTACTGAATTGTAAACAGAGTAGTAGCTCGGAGTATTCTTCTTCATCCCCTGTGTTGCCTGCTTTATCAATACATCTTCAGGCTCACCTTTCAACGCCCGTTCACAACTTTCAGTAATTAGCGTTTTAACATAATTCGCCACATATTCAGGATATGGCTGTATGCCTGAAGTAGCTCCCCCATCAGCGAAAGACATGAACGGAAAGAGCATGAAAGGTAACACCAAGAACTTTCTCAAAATTAGCCTCCATGAATATGTGTAACACATTGATATTAATGTGAAATAATACTATCGATCATTTTGATCGATCAATATTATAAAACCGATCGGTAAAACTGATCAATTAAGTCGTTGAAAATCCTCTAAGAGAAAACGAAGAGAAGTAGCCAATCATTAGGAGATAACGAACAATCAGAGAGGGGGAAAGTTAATGTTTTGTGGTTTGTTGTTGCCGTTTAACGGCAATGCAGGATGTATAACTATTCAGTCGCAACTTGTAAACTCGTGTCCTTGGTAGAAGACAACCATTTGCTGGTGCCTTATGCCATAACTGAGTAGCCCTGTTCCGACAGTGAACAACAGGATGCAACATAGAAATAGCCCAAGGCAAAAACCGTTTTAACGAGATGGCGACCGAAATTCTTGTGAAACTTTTCGCGGATTACGTCCCACTCAGAATTTGGCTGATCGAAACGGAGAACGGTAAGAAGTTCTGTAGATATGAGAACAGCGTTTACTTATTAACTATGTGACCAAAAGCAAACACTGTTCCAGTGTGAAAACTTTCACTATTGATGACTACAAAAAGCAACCAGCCAACGAATAAAGCCGATTGGCTGGATTCTTTAAAGGGTGTTAATCATCAATATCCAATGGTTCATCGTCCAACCATGAATAATCGCGTGACGTAGAGCACTCTGTTATGTCATCCAATAAAACTAGCCCTGCACGCCCTGCTTTCATAAACGTTAACTTACATTGAACGTTAAGCTGATGCCCGTTGTACATCTGTTCTTCTTCGAGCTCATACTCGCCTGAAAGTGTTCCCGTATCAGAAATTGACCATTTTTCAACCGACTTCCAAAGATCACCGCTAGTTACAAGGTCATAATCCATGTCGGGATAATCAGGAAAATAAGCATTACTTTCAGCCATTTCCCCGGATTCTGCTGCATCTTGATATATCGCCTCTTCAAGAATTTCCCGAATATGATCATCATAAAAATCATCCACTGATTCAGATACTTTCACAGACAAGCCGGCCTTTAACTCTGAGATAAAGACACCAAAGTTATCATCAGACACACCGAACTTTTTCGCTCTTTCCATACCCAAGGGCATATTTAGAACGATGTATTCTGCATCCGCAAGGCTATATTTACGAGGTGGATTCTTGTCTTCTTCAAGCATTGCCGCATAGCTGGCATAACCTAAGAGAGCAGCAATGACTTCGCGGGTATGAGAGCGTTTTAAGGATGTATTAATGGAAATGTTGTAGCAAATTGCTTTGATTGCATCATTCATGATAAACCACTCCAACACATCAGATCTTTTGGCAATCATTTAAGGTTTGGCATTGGACATTTTGTTACCTTCAACCATTTGCCAGATCTGACGCTATGAATAAGGTTTAAGAAAGAATGACTACTGCCTTTTTTAAGCTGTCCAAAACTTAGGCTGGCGCCTGAGTTCACTATATCACTTAAGAAATAAAATGCAATAGCAACTATTTAGCGCCGTGATGGGACTCTATAGGGGACGCCGCCCCTACCAAGCATCTACTGCTTACTAACGAAGCATGATGGATTTATTCGAGGAAAACCAATTAACATTTCATCTATTTTTTGTACTAACAATTTATCTGAGTCATGATACTTCTTTATCACTTCTGGTGGAACTCTATCTGAGAAAACCGGAGTTTCAACATACATTGCATATCCGCAAAGCTTATTACCATTATTGTCAGTTTTGATTTGCCCCTTGAAAAGGTAGCGTTGCCTATCATAAATCTCATATCTAAGAGTCAACGTCTTATCTTTCGCTTTACTGATTGTCACACTACTGATCACTGCTCGCACAACTTCACGAATATTCAATCGATTTGGGTGCGTTGTATCCTCAAGCAATTGCGGGGTGAGCATCTCTACAGTATCTACTATTTTTTCAATTTGTTGCTCACGAGAACCTTGTAAAAGCTCACGTTGACTCAATTTGTCCAGTTCCAACAGTAGCCCACGTTTACGCGACTCCAGTTCCTGGAGCTGGGTGACCAAAGACTCCAGATTCCCTCCCATTGTAATTGCTGTTGTCAGATTTCCAATCTGGGATTCGACAAGCTCCAATTCGCTACGTTTCGAATCAATCTGATCTGCAAGCGACTCTCCCGCATTCTGATCTTCTATTACTAACGACATATATCCACTGATAAGTGGGTATAACAAACAACGTTCGACCAACTCGCCTGAAACACTCCAAGCTTTACAGGAAGACATTCTTTTCTTACCCGACTCACACAGGTAGCGAATTTTTCCTTGCTTACTGAATGAAGTCATCGCACCGCCACAGTGACCACAACGTAAAATCCCCATACCAGAAAGCAGTGTTATAACTTTTTTCTTACAACCTTGTGGCATTTTGTTGTTGCAAGCAACATCTTGAAGCCGTGCAAATTCAGCGGGCGTACAGACAGGCGGAAAATAATCCTCCAGATGATAAGTAACATTGTTCAATGTTAAGACTTTTTCCCCCATCAGTGCCCGATTTAACCGCATTTTTTTGATATTCGGTACAGTCCAACGAGCTTCTCTATTTTTATTTCGTGTCTTTTTACCCGGCGGCGGCGGGTAAATGTCGCTATTTTCATTGAGGTAATTTGCTACCCGATAGTTACCCCACCCCGAAAGCAACAATCTCACAGCCTCTTTTGCGGCCTTAAAGTATATTGGATGTGGCTTTACTGCTTCAGTATTTGGCCCTGTTGCATCAATCCAGAAAGGAGTTGAGCCAGCACTTTTTATGTTCGTAGGTAGCCCCGATTTATGTCGCTCAATCAGCTTCAATGTGGTTTCATAAGCACGTTTTTGCTTAGTCAGTGACTCTTCATTTGCTCGGCTGAACAAGAAAAGAGACATAATTAAATCGTTAACGTTGTTACTAATACTCTCCTCTGTATAAATTTTCCCATCCATACCAGTAACGATTGTCAGCCCCAACTTTAACAAGCTAGTGAATAGATTCAGAGCCGTCATGACGTCCTGTCTTGTTAGGCGGTCGAGATTCTCAACATACAGCCATGAATCAGATGAAATAACCCCAGCTTTAACAGCGTTAATAAATCCAGAAAACGCACCTTGTGTAGTATTCTTACCCCGAAACGCAGAGACGCCTGCATCAAGGATCTGGACATACTCCAAACCATGAATTGCAGCGTATTGTTTCGCTTTTTCAGTCTGACGCTCCAGGGATGTATTCCCTGTTTGTTTGTCAGTAGACCAACGTATATAGGAATAAAGTTTTTTCATGGCTAACACTTTGAATAATAGACATTCTGAGAATATCATCTTTTCAAACTTGGGCAACACTAAGTTGGCTAACCCGGCACCGCTGGGCCTGATGGGCTTCGGCATGACCACCATTCTGCTTAACCTGCACAACGTGGGTTATTTCGCTCTGGACGGTATTATTCTCGCCATGGGCATCTTCTACGGCGGTATCGCGCAAATTTTTGCCGGTCTGCTGGAGTATAAAAAAGGCAACACTTTCGGCTTAACTGCCTTCACTTCTTACGGCTCTTTTTGGCTGACGCTGGTTGCGATTCTGCTGATGCCGAAACTGGGTCTGACCGACGCGCCGAATGCGCAGTTCCTCGGTGTTTATCTGGGGCTGTGGGGCGTGTTTACGCTGTTTATGTTCTTCGGCACGCTAAAAGGTGCACGCGTTCTGCAATTCGTTTTCTTCAGCCTGACCGTGCTGTTTGCCCTACTGGCTATCGGTAACATTGCCGGTAACGCTGCGATCATCCACTTCGCGGGCTGGATAGGTCTGATCTGCGGTGCCAGCGCGATCTACCTGGCAATGGGTGAAGTGCTGAACGAGCAGTTTGGTCGCACCGTTCTGCCAATTGGTGAATCCCACTAATTGCTTGATATCCCCCGCACGGGGGATATCAGCGTGCGCTTTATTCATGCCGGATGCGGCGTGAACGCCTTATCCGGCCTACATAATCATGCAAATTCAATATATTGCAGGAAGATCGTAGGCCTGATAAGCGTAGCGCATCAGGCAGTTTTGCGTTTGTCATCAGTCTGATCCCCCCGCCTGGGGGGATTTTTTTATTCGCTAACTTCACGTCTTGCACTCTTCGGTCTGAATGCCGCTACCACTTCAGGTGCCGTTTCAACGTATGGTCCTTCCAGCAACTGAATGCAGTACGGCACACTGGCAAAAATACCGTGCACCACGACATTGCCCTCGCCATCCTTCACGCCTTCCAGCGTCTCTTTGATGGACTTCGGCTGACCAGGCAAATTAAGAATCAATGCCTGTTTACGAATCACGCCCACCTGCCGCGAAAGGATCGCGGTTGGAACAAAATGCAGGCTAATCTGGCGCATCTGTTCGCCAAAACCCGGCATCTCGCGATCGGCTACTGCCAACGTTGCATCGGGTGTCACGTCACGGCGCGCGGGGCCAGTACCGCCGGTTGTCAGCACCAGATGGCAACTCATTTCGTCCACCAGCTCACACAAGGTTTGCTCAATGATCGCCTGCTCATCAGGGATTAAACGGGTTTCCAGCTCAAATGGCGTCGTCAGCGCCGATGCCAGCCACTCTTCCAGTGCAGGAATGCCTTTATCCTGATAAACGCCGCTGGACGCGCGATCAGAAATGGAAACTAAGCCGATACGTAAAGTATTCATCAAGATTTTTCCGTTTAAACAGTCTCGTTAAACAGAATGATACACTGCGAAGGGAGTGACAGACAGGCTTCAGAAGAGGTAGCGTGACCGACTTCCCGGCCACGCTAAGAATGATTACAGCAGAGCGCCGATCATTTTTTCCAGTTTTTCCTGGTCAACAGCAAACTTACGGATACCTTCCGCCAGTTTATCTACAGCCATTGGATCCTGGTTGTGCTGCCACAGGAACTCGGACTCAGTGATACGTGCCGGACGCGCTTTCACTTCGCCAGTGTAGGACAGTTTACGTTCAATAGCCCCTTCGCTCTCTGCCAGTTCTTTCAGCAGTGCCGGAGCAATGGTCAGGCGGTCGCAACCTGCCAGTTCCAGAATTTCACCGATGTTACGGAAGCTTGCGCCCATAACCACGGTTTCATAACCATGCTCTTTGTAGTACTGGTAGATTTCCGATACAGAAACCACGCCAGGATCTTCTGCCGGAGCGTACTCTTTCTTGTCGGTATTGGCTTTGTACCAGTCAAGAATACGGCCAACAAACGGAGAGATCAGGAATACGCCAGCTTCTGCACAAGCACGCGCCTGGGCGAAGGAAAACAGCAGAGTCAGGTTACAGTTGATACCTTCTTTTTCTAGCTGTTCAGCAGCACGGATACCCTGCCAGGTAGACGCCAGTTTGATCAGAATACGATCGTTGCTGATACCCGCATCGTTGTAGAGCTTGATCAGACGTTTTGCTTTTGCAATTGACGCTTCTGTGTCATAGGAAAGACGCGCATCAACTTCAGTTGAGATACGGCCAGGAACCAGTTTCAGGATTTCCAGACCAATGTTTACTGCCAGTTTGTCAGTCGCGTCCACGATTTGCTGTGCGCGATCGTTGCTCTGCTGTTTCGCCCATGCGACAGCATCATCAATCAACTTGCGGTATTCCGGAATCTGCGCTGCGTTAAGAATGAGAGAAGGGTTGGTTGTGGCATCCTGCGGTTGATACAGCTTCATTGCCGCGATGTCCCCAGTGTCGGCCACTACAGTGGTGTACTGACGAAGGGAGGTCAATTTGTCCGTCATGATAGTATTTCTCTTTAAACAGCTTGTTAGGGGGATGTAACCGGTCTGCCCTGATGATATCACGACGCAACGACAGCGCAACCGCAGACGAGAGGGTTATCGCCAGGCGAGACTGTTTAGGTTTTCTGACACTGCGTTGATATCGCTCGCCATTTTTAAGCAAAAACTCAAGTATGCTACACAAGCGTTATCTACCAATGCACATCGTATATAATTCTTAATCAATTGGTAACGTTTACACAGGAATGTAACCGCGTGCCGGCGACAAGAGGGATACGAATGCCTGACTTTTTCTCTTTTATTAACAGTGTCCTATGGGGATCAGTGATGATCTACCTGCTCTTCGGCGCAGGTTGCTGGTTCACTTTTCGCACCAGATTCGTTCAGTTTCGCTACATTCGCCAGTTTGGCAAAAGTCTCAAAAATAGCGTTCATCCACAACCGGGGGGCTTAACGTCTTTTCAGTCACTGTGTACCAGTCTTGCCGCGCGCGTCGGCAGCGGTAACCTCGCCGGTGTTGCGCTGGCCATTACTGCCGGTGGACCCGGTGCCATCTTCTGGATGTGGATTGCCGCGTTTATCGGCATGGCGACCTCTTTTGCCGAATGTTCCCTTGCCCAACTTTATAAAGAACGTGACGCTAATGGGCAGTTTCGCGGTGGTCCGGCATGGTATATGGCGCGTGGATTGGGGATGCGCTGGATGGGCGTGCTATTCGCTATCTTTTTGCTCATCGCCTACGGATTGATTTTCAGCGGTGTTCAGGCAAACGCCGTCGCCCGCGCGATGCATTTTGCGTTTGATGTTCCACCATTAGTAACTGGCATCATACTCGCTGTCTTTGCCCTGTTGGCGATAACCCACGGTATTTATGGTGTCGCCCGACTGATGCAATGGTTTGTCCCTGTAATGGCATTAATTTGGGTACTCGCCAGTCTGATCATTTGTGCGATGAATATCGAGCAACTTCCTCACATCATTTGGTCTATTTTTGACAGCGCCTTTGGCTGGCAGGAAGCGGCAGGCGGCACCGCGGGTTACACCCTGAGCCAGGCAGTTACGAACGGCTTTCAGCGCAGTATGTTTTCTAATGAGGCGGGAATGGGGTCGACACCAAATGCAGCGGCGGCGGCAGCATCCTGGCCGCCGCATCCGGCAGCACAAGGTATTGTTCAGATGATCGGCATTTTTATCGACACCCTGGTCATCTGCACGGCAAGCGCCATGCTAATATTGCTGGCCGGAAACGGTACAACCTATATGCCGCTGGAGGGTATTCAGCTTCTCCAGAAAGCGATGCGAGCACTAATGGGTTCCTGGGGGGCAGAGTTTGTCACAATAGTGGTGATTCTGTTTGCCTTCAGCTCTATCGTCGCCAATTACATTTATGCGGAAAATAACCTTTTCTTTTTACGTATGAACAATACTAAAGCGATCTGGTGTCTGCGTATCTGCATCTTTGCCACCGTGATTAGTGGCACGCTACTTAGCCTCCCCATGATGTGGCAACTGGCTGATATTATTATGGCGTGTATGGCGATCACTAATCTGACCGCTATTTTGCTGCTCTCTCCGGTAGTGCATACCATTGCCAGTGATTATCTGCGCCAGCGTAAACTCGGCATACGCCCGATGTTTGATCCGCTGCGCTACCCGGACATCGGCCAGCAACTCGCACCTGATACGTGGGATGATGTTTCGCAGGACTAATCACAACTATCGATCAATTCATCCGCATTTTTTGCTACAGTCGCTGTAAATTTCCTGCAAGGACTGGATATGCTGATTCTGATTTCACCTGCGAAAACGCTTGATTATCAAAGCCCGTTGGCTACCACGCGCTATACGTTGCCGGAGCTGTTAGATCACTCACAGCAGCTTATTCACGAAGCGCGGAAGCTGACACCCCCGCAGATTAGCACGCTGATGCATATCAGCGACAAACTGGCGGGTATCAACGCCGCTCGCTTTCATGACTGGCAGCCAGATTTCACGCCGGAGAATGCCCGGCAGGCGATTCTGGCGTTCAAAGGCGATGTCTATACCGGTTTGCAGGCCGAAACCTTCAGCGAAGAAGATTTCGCTTTTGCCCAGCAGCATCTGCGTATGCTTTCCGGTTTGTATGGCGTACTGCGTCCACTCGATTTAATGCAGCCATACCGTCTGGAAATGGGGATCCGTCTTGAGAACGCCCGGGGCAAAGATCTGTACCAATTCTGGGGTGATGTGATCACCAACAAGCTGAACGAGGCGCTCGAAGCGCAAGGCGATCAGGTAGTAATTAACCTGGCGTCAGATGAGTATTTTAAATCAGTGAAACCGAAGAAACTGAATGCTGAGATTATCAAGCCGGTGTTCCTCGATGAGAAGAACGGCAAGTTTAAGGTTATTAGTTTCTACGCTAAGAAAGCGCGCGGCCTGATGAGTCGTTTTATTATTGAGAATCGCCTGACCAAACCAGAACAACTGACTGGCTTTAATCGTGAAGGTTACTTCTTTGATGAAGCCACCTCCAGCAATAGCGAACTGGTGTTTAAACGCTACGAGCTGCGTTAAGTTTGCGGTAAATGCCGGATACGGCGTAAACGCCTTATCCGGCCTACAAAAGCATGCAGATTCAATATATTGTAGAGATCACGTAGGCCTGATAAGTGTAGCGCATCAGGCAATTTTGCGTTTGCCATCAGGCTCAAATGCCGGAGGTCATCCGGCAGTTATGTTTACCGATGGTGTCTGTCCGGACCTGGACGATGATCGCCGCCGTGATCGTTTCGATGATCTCCGCGGTGATCATTTCGATGATCATTATACCAATTATGGTGCGGCTGCGATCCGTGTGGGTGCCAGCGATTATCTCGCCATTCGTAATTTCTATACCACCAGTTATGGTCACGCCAGTAACCGCCATCCCAGTAGTAACCGCGATGATCGCGATCGCCAATCTGTAATTTCACTGATGGTACTAGCATTATTTCCTCTGCCTGCGCTGCCATAGGAGCGACCAGAATCAGGGAAAGTGCGAGCAGGATAGATTGCATCTTTTTCACAGGTGACTCCTTTTATCATTGCCAGTTATGGGCCGATATCCGGAGCTTACGGTAAAAGAATCCCCGTTGTCATTCTCTACAATTAAAAGAGCTAAGTTACCGCATTTATTGAAAATTTCTCCTTTTTTTCTGTCGATTTTTCTCATATTTTCTCCACAAAAAAGCCGAACTGCATAAACGCAAGCCCGGCCATTTTCAGGAAATTAATGGATACTACTTATGATTCATCATCAGCTTGCGCAGCGCGGCAAAATCAGCGGGCAGATTATGAGAAAGCAGCGGTAAATCAGCACGTTCTGCCAGCTCTTTTGGCAGCTCCAGCGTTTCACCAAGAATTACCTCCACGCTCTCTTTAAATTTCGCCGGATGCGCGGTGCCGAGGAACAGACCATATTCGCCTGGGTGAAGCTGGTCACGCAGCGCACGGTAAGCCACGGCAGCATGCGGTTCTGAGGTATATCCCAGATCTTTTAATTCGCGCATCGTCTGCCGGGTCGATTCATCATCCACCGCCGCATAGCCCAACTCCTTCAATTGCCAAATTTTGCGGCGGAACAACTCTTCCACACGCGGCCAGTTATTCGGCTGGCTAACATCCATCGCATTGGATAATGTCGCCTGGGTGGCTTTTGGCGACCACTGCCCGTCGTGCAGGAAACGCGGCACTGTATCGTTAACGTTAGTGGCAGCGATAAAACGCTTCACCGGCAGACCGAGAGATTTTGCCAGCAGGCCTGCAGTTAAATCACCGAAGTTACCGCTTGGCACCGAGACAACCAACTGGTTCCGCGCCTCCTGCGGCAACTGCGCCACAGCCTCAAAGTAGTAGCAAATCTGCGCCAGCAACCGGCTGATATTAATGGAGTTAGCTGAGTTCAGCCCAAGCGCCACTTTCAGCTCTTCATCATCAAACGCCTGCTTCACCAGTGCCTGACAGGCATCGAAATCGCCGTCGATAGCGACAGTTTCAATGTTGCCGCCTAATGTACAGAACAGTTTTTCTTGCAGTGGACTGATTTTGCCGCGCGGATAGAGGATAACCACTTTTACATTTGGTAAACCATAGAACGCGTGAGCCACTGCCGCCCCGGTATCGCCGGAGGTCGCGGTCAGAATAGTCACCGGTTTATCGCCCGCAATATGAGTCAGCATTTGCGCCATAAAGCGACCGCCGAAATCTTTAAATGCCAGCGTTGGCCCGTGGAACAGTTCCAGGCAACCGACATCGCTTGTAACTTTGGCAACCGGAGCCGGGAATGCAAACGCTGCACGCACACGCTCTTCCAGTGCGTCCTGCGGGATCTCATCACCAATAAACGCTGAGAGGATCTTCGCGCTGCGGGTAACGAAATCCAGCTTCAGCATCTCATCAATTTCGGTCAGACTAAATTCCGGTAGATCGTGCGGAAAAAATAGCCCCTGATTTTTACCCAACCCCTGCGTTACGGCTTGCGCAAAGCTGACCTGTTCGTTGTGATCTTTCAGATTGTAGAGTTTCATTTAGTTTTCCAGTACTCGTGCGCCCGCCGTATCCAGCCGGCAAATATGAACAAAACCTTCCTGATTTTGCAGGTAGTTCTTACCCAACCAGTCAGCAACGCGTTGGGCGGTATCCAGCTTGTCACACAGAGCGAACAAGGTCGGGCCAGAGCCGGAGATACCGCTCGCTACTGCGCCGATTTCCGCTACCGCCTGCCGTGCCTGCCTGAAGCCCGGCAGTAAACGTTCACGGTAGGGTTCAGCGATAACATCTTTCATCAGCTTCGCGGCAAGCTCAGGCTGACGGGAATAGCAGGCGTGAATGAAGCCCGCCAGATGCCGCCCGTGAGCAATGCAATCCTGACGGCGGTACTGCGCCGGTAAAATAGCCCGAGCTTCTGCCGTCGAGACTTTAATCCCCGGATACGCCAGCACCCACAACCACTCATCAAACCCCGGCACCTGCTGGCTGATGATGCCGTTTTCTTCGATCATCAACTGCATACCACCAAGAAAGCACGGAGCCACATTGTCGTAATGAATGCTGCCAGAAATACGCCCTTCCAGCTCGCCCATCAAGGCCAACAGGCGGGTATCGTTGAGCGGCTTGCCACAGTGCTCATTCATCGCGACCAGTGCCGCGACCACTGAACAGGCGCTGGAACCTAAGCCAGAACCGATCGGCATATTCTTTTCCAGGGTCATCGCCACTGGAATTTGCTTGCCCAGTTCCTGGCAAAAACGCTCCCAGCACTGATAAACGATATTTTCTCGCGGTTCTGACGGTAGTTTGTCGGCAAACTGTCCGAGGTTGTTGAGACTGAATGCCTCTGCCACCTCAACCGTCACCACATCCCCAAGCAATTCGCCATCAACAGGCGTTACCGCCGCGCCGAGCACATCAAACCCGACGCTCATATTGGCACTGGAAGCCGGAGCATAAACTTTAACCATTTCAGACTCCTAACTTCCATGAGAGGGTGCGTAGCAGATCGGCAAAGACACCGGCAGCCGTAACATCATTGCCCGCGCCGTAACCGCGCAAAACCAGCGGCAGCGGCTGATAATAGTGGCTATAGAAGGCTAATGCGTTTTCGCCGTTTTTCACTTTGAACAGCGGATCGTTACCATCCACTTCAGCAATCTTCACGCGGCAGACACCATCTTCATCAATGTTGCCAACATAGCGCAAAACTTTGCCTTCATCACGAGCCTTCGCCACGCGTGCGGCAAAGAGATCGTCAAGCTGTGACAGGTTCGCCATAAAAGCCGCAACATCACCCTCAGCGTTAAACCCGGCTGGCAGCACAGGTTCGATTTCAATATCCGCCAGTTCCAGTTCACGCCCGGTTTCACGGGCGAGAATCAACAGCTTACGCGCCACATCCATACCGGACAGGTCATCTCGCGGATCCGGTTCGGTATAACCCATTTCCCGCGCCAGCGTGGTCGCTTCAGAGAAGCTCATACCTTCATCTAACTTGCCGAAGATAAACGAGAGCGAGCCAGAAAGAATGCCGGAGAATTTCATCAATTCATCGCCAGCGCTGAGCAAGTTTTGCAGGTTCTCAATAACCGGCAGTCCCGCACCGACATTGGTGTCGTAGAGGAATTTACGCCGTGATTTTTCCGCCGCGTAACGCAACTGATGGTAGTAATCCATCGACGAGGTGTTGGCCTTTTTATTCGGCGTCACCACGTGGAAACCTTCACGCAGGAAGTCGGCATATTGATCCGCCACCGCCTGGCTGGAGGTGCAGTCGACAATCACCGGGTTCAACAGATGATATTCTTTCACCAGGCGAATTAAACGCCCGAGATTAAACGGCTCTTTGGCTTGCGCCAGTTCTTCCTGCCAGTTTTCCAGGTTAAGGCCATGCACATTGGTCAGCAACGCCTTCGAGTTGGCAACGCCGCAGACACGTAAGTCGATATGTTTGTTCTTCAGCCAGCTTTGCTGACGCTTCAGTTGCTCCAGCAGCGCACCGCCAACGCCACCGACGCCAATCACAAAGACTTCGATAACCTGATCGGTATTGAACAGCATCTGGTGGGTTACACGCACACCCGTCGTCGCGTCATCGTTATTTACCACCACGGAGATTGAGCGTTCAGAAGACCCCTGGGCAATGGCGACAATATTGATATTGGCGCGAGCCAGCGCGGCAAAGAATTTCGCTGAGATCCCGCGCAAGGTGCGCATACCATCACCCACCACCGAAATTATTGCCAGTCGTTCAGTGACCGCCAGCGGCTCCAGTAAACCTTCTTTCAGTTCAAGGTAGAACTCTTCCTGCATCGCCCGTTCAGCGCGTGCACAGTCGCTTTGTGGAACGCAGAAACTGATACTGTATTCGGAAGACGATTGGGTAATCAGCACCACCGAAATTCTGGCACGTGACATTGCAGCAAACACACGCGCCGCCATGCCAACCATCCCCTTCATTCCTGGACCGGAAACGCTGAACATCGCCATATTATTCAGATTGGAAATCCCTTTTACCGGTAGTTCGTCTTCGTCACGGCTGGCGCCAATAAGCGTACCGGGCGCTTGTGGGTTTCCGGTGTTTTTAATCAGGCAAGGGATCTGGAACTGGGCGATAGGGGTAATGGTGCGAGGATGAAGAACTTTAGCGCCGAAGTAAGAAAGCTCCATCGCTTCCTGATAGGACATCGACTTCAACAACCTCGCATCGGGCACCTGACGCGGGTCGCAGGTATAAACACCGTCAACGTCCGTCCAGATCTCGCAGCAATCGGCGCGTAAACAAGCAGCCAGTACCGCAGCGGAGTAGTCGGAACCATTGCGCCCCAGCACCACCAGTTCGCCTTTTTCGTTACCGGCGGTGAAACCAGCCATCAGCACCATGTGGTCAGCCGGAATGCGGCTTGCAGCAATACGGCGGGTAGATTCGGCAATATCGACGGTAGATTCGAGGTAATGACCGACTGCCAGCAGTTTTTCGACCGGATCGATAACGGTAACGTTGTGACCGCGCGCTTCCAGTACACCGGCCATAATAGCGATCGACATTTTTTCACCACGGCAGATAAGCGCAGCGTTGATGCTGTCCGGACATTGTCCCAGCAGGCTAATACCGTGCAGGACATGCTTAATTTGGGCAAATTCTTGATCGACAAACGTTTTCAGTTGCGCCAGCGGGAATCCCGGCTGGGCGGCGGCGAGTCCAGTCAGAAGTTCGGCAAAAATACGTTCGGCATCGCTGATATTGGGTAAAGCATCCTGGCCGCTAATGGTTTTTTCAATCATCGCCACCAGATGGTTGGTAATTTTGGCGGGGGCAGAGAGGACGGTAGCCACCTGCCCCTGCCTGGCATTGCTCTCCAGAATATCGGCAACCCGCAGAAAACGTTCTGCATTTGCCACTGATGTACCGCCGAACTTCAACACTCGCATGGTTGTTACCTCGTTACCTTTGGTCGAAAAAAAAGCCCGCACTGTCAGGTGCGGGCTTTTTTCTGTGTTTCCTGTACGCGTCAGCCCGCACCGTTACCTGTGGTAATGGTGATGGTGGTGGTAATGGTGGTGCTGATGCGTTTCATGGATGTTGTGTACTCTGTAATTTTTATCTGTCTGTGCGCTATGCCTATATTGGTTAAAGTATTTAGTGACCTAAGTCAATAATATTTTAATTTACTCACGGAAGGCTACCCGTCCATAAGCTGCTGGCAAGTGCTCTTTTTTTAATCCACACTGAGACATATTTCCCGTTGCAGTCAGAATTAAAACCTAAAGATAACATTCCCTACAGTTTTTTATTTGGTGATATTTTTTTCAATATCATGCAGCAAACGGTGCAACATTGCGGTGTCTCGTTGCTCTAAAAGTCCCAGGCGTTGTTGTAACCAGTCGATCAGTTTTGTGTCATCTGCCACCGCTAACGTCGTTAACAATGACATGACTCGTTCGCGTAAAGCACGCAGTTGATGTTGGTCTGCCGTTGCGTCACTTTTCGTCGGTTGTTGTATTAATGTTGCTAATTGATAGCAATAAACCATCACCGCCTGCCCCAGATTAAGCGAAGGGTAATCTGCCACCATCGGCACGCCAGTAAGAATATCAGCCAGCGCCAGTTCTTCGTTTGTCAGACCGGAATCTTCCCGGCCAAATACCAACGCCACATGATTCATCCACGTCGATTTTTCCTCCAACAACGGCACCAGTTCCACCGGCGTCGCATAGTAATGATATTTCGCCCGGCTACGCGCAGTGGTGGCGACAGTAAAGTCGACATCGTGTAAAGATTCAGCCAGTGTTGGAAAAACTTTAATATTATCAATAATATCACCGGAGCCATGTGCAACCCAGCGGGTGGCTGGCTCCAGATGGGCCTGGCTATCGACAATGCGCAGTTCGCTAAATCCCATTGTTTTCATTGCCCGCGCCGCTGCACCTATATTTTCTGCTCTGGCGGGTGCGACCAGAATAATCGTTATACGCATGTTGCTACTCTTCTTGACCAAATAACCGCGAACAGGGTGATGAATGTCAACTTACTGCGCGGAGAGAATTTACAAAATATTAACGCAAGTCGCAGAAAAAGCCCTTTACTTAGCTTAAAAAAAGCTAAACTATTTCCTGACTGTACTAACCGTTTAATTGTTAAAAAACGCTACATATCTTTCTGTTTACTTAGGATAATTTTATAAAAAATAAATCTCGACAATTGGATTCACCACGTTTATTAGTTGTATGATGCAACTAGTTGGATTATTAAAATAATGTGACGAAAGCTAGCATTTAGATACGATGATTTCATCAAACTGTTAACGTGCTACAATTGAACTTGATATATGTCAACGAAGCGTAGTTTTATTGGGTGTCCGGCACGTCTTAGCCTGTTATGTCGCTGTTAAAATGGTTAGGATGACAGCCGTTTTTGACACTGTCGGGTCCTGAGGGAAAGTACCCACGACCAAGCTAATGATGTTGTTGACGTTGATGGAAAGTGCATCAAGAACGCAATTACGTACTTTAGTCATGTTACGCCGATCATGTTAATTTGCAGCATGTATCAGGCAGGTCAGGGACTTTTGTACTTCCTGTTTCGATTTAGTTGGCAATTTAGGTAGCAAACATGCAGACCCCGCACATTCTTATCGTTGAAGACGAGTTGGTAACACGCAACACGTTGAAAAGTATTTTCGAAGCGGAAGGCTATGATGTTTTCGAAGCGACAGATGGCGCGGAAATGCATCAGATCCTCTCTGAATATGACATCAACCTGGTGATCATGGATATCAATCTGCCGGGTAAGAACGGTCTTCTGTTAGCGCGTGAACTGCGCGAGCAGGCGAATGTTGCGTTGATGTTCCTGACTGGCCGTGACAACGAAGTCGATAAAATTCTCGGCCTCGAAATCGGTGCAGATGACTACATCACCAAACCGTTTAACCCGCGTGAACTGACTATCCGTGCACGCAACCTGCTGTCTCGTACCATGAATCTGGGTACTGTCAGCGAAGAACGCCGTAGCGTTGAAAGCTACAAGTTCAATGGTTGGGAACTGGACATCAACAGCCGTTCGTTGATCGGCCCTGATGGCGAGCAGTACAAACTGCCGCGCAGCGAGTTCCGCGCCATGCTTCACTTCTGTGAAAACCCTGGCAAAATTCAGTCCCGTGCTGAACTGCTGAAGAAAATGACCGGCCGTGAGCTGAAACCACACGACCGTACTGTAGACGTGACGATCCGTCGTATTCGTAAGCATTTCGAATCTACGCCGGATACGCCGGAAATCATCGCCACCATTCACGGTGAAGGTTATCGCTTCTGCGGTGATCTGGAAGATTAATCGGCTTTACCACCGTCAAAAAAACGGCGCTTTTTAGCGCCGTTTTTATTAGCCAACATTATTTCCAGATACGTAACTCATCGTCCGTTGTGACTTCTTTACTGATTTTCATTTTCGGCATTGAAAACGCATACCAGTCGATATTGCGAGTCACAAACATCATACCTGCCAGCGCCACCACCAACACACTCGTCCCCAACAACAGCGCGCTATCGGCAGAATTCAGCAGTCCCCACATCACACCATCCAGCAACAACAAAGCCAGGGTAAACAACATGCTGTTGCGCCAACCTTTTAATACCGCCTGCAAGTAAACACCGTTCATTAACGCCCCTATCAGGCTGGCGATTATCCAGGCCACGGTAAAACCGGTATGTTCAGAAAACGCCAGCAAGAGTAAATAAAACATCACCAATGACAACCCCACCAGCAAATATTGCATTGGGTGTAAACGTTGTGCGGTTAGCATTTCAAAAACAAAGAAGGCCATAAAAGTCAGCGCAATGAGCAAAATGGCGTATTTGGTCGCCCGGTCCGTTAATTGATACTGATCGGCTGGCGTAGTGACTGCGACGCTAAACGCAGGGAAATTGTCCCAACGGGTATTATTGCCTGAAGCAAAACGCTCACCGAGGTTATTGGCAAACCAACTACTTTGCCATTGTGCCTGAAAACCGGTCTCGCTGACCTCCCGTTTTGCGGGCAAAAAATCACCTAAAAAACTGGGGTGCGGCCAGTTACTGGTTAAGGTCAATTCGCTATTACGCCCCGTCGGCACCACGGAAAGGCTCCTTGTTCCGCTTAAATTCAGCGCCATATTCAGCTTCAGGTTCTGCTTCAGCCAGTTCCCTTCGGTTAAAGGAATATGCACGCCCTGCCCGCCTTGCTCTAACCCTGTTCCGGGTTCAATGGTCAGCGTCGTTCCGTTAAGTTCAGGTGCTTTCACCACCCCAATACCACGCGCATCACCTACACTAATCACAATAAACGGCTTGCCTAAGGTGATATTGGGCGCGTTGAGTTCGCTAAGACGCGAAACGTCAAAATCGGCTTTTAGCGTTAAATCACTGTGCCAGACCTGACCGGTATAAATGCCTATCTTCCGTTCTTCCACGTTCTGATTGCCATCAACCATCAACGACTCAGGTAACCAGAAATGGATAAAACTTCGTTTCCGCTCCACGGTTTTTTCTTCTTCCTGCACCGTATAAAGCTCAGTTACAGGGATAGCGATGAGCGGCCCGACCAACTTTTGCGACCCACTGGTGCTTTGACGAATTGCATCCTCAACATCACTACGGTAATCGGCACGTTCGACAATCACCTGCCGAATCAACATTAATGGAATTAACAGCAGCAACACGGCACCAAACAAAGTGGCCATTTTCCAGAACAGGGGGGATTTCAACATAGTCTTCTCCTTTGCGATGGCTGCAGTGTATGAAGACTATGTGGGAAGAATTTGAAGTTATGTGAAGTGCAGGTGAAGTCGGAGCGAGGCCAGCACGCCGCCTTGCGGCACGTTGCGCAGTGTGACTTCACCATTAAGCAAACGGGCAACTTCGCTGACAAACGCCAGTCCCAACCCACTGCTTTTTTGTCCATTCTCGCGCGGCAAAGAGTAAAAGCGTTCAAAAATACGCGACAGCGCGTAGTCAGGAATGCCGCTACCGGTATCCTGCACGTTAAGCGTAACTTGCTCCTGATCCACCTCAGCACTAAGCGTTATACAGCCATGCTCGGGGGTAAAATCGATGGCGTTATCCAGTAAATTCCCCAGCGCCTGTTCCAGCAACGCCGGTTCAGCAACAACGTTAACCTCGATGGGCATAACATTCAGAGTGATATTTTTTTCTGCCAACTGTACGGTGCGCGCTTCGCTGACGCGGAGAAATAATGCCGCCACATCAACCGCAGAAAGAACGACCTCCTGACGATTTTCCAGTCTTGCCTGGCGTAGTAGCGTTTCAACCAGCGCCTGCATTCTCGCGTTTTGTGTCAAAATATTGTCGGTAAAACGGGCTACCACTTCCAGTGGCGGTCCTTCGCGTAAGATTTCCGCCGCGCCACGAATTGCCGCCAACGGACTTTTCAGCTCATGGGTTAACGCGTAGACATACTGCTCAATATAGTTTTTCCCTTCCAGCTTCACGCGCATACT
Organism: Escherichia sp. TW09308; assembly: GCF_000208565.1. Lineage (NCBI taxonomy): Bacteria > Pseudomonadati > Pseudomonadota > Gammaproteobacteria > Enterobacterales > Enterobacteriaceae > Escherichia > Escherichia sp. TW09308. Next base: position 2,396,234 of record NZ_AEME01000001.1, read on the forward strand.
TTCCAACGCCTGCGCTAACTTACGCAACTCGCTACTGCCAAGATCAGGGAGCGGAACGGGTTTATTATCGGTGACGGAATCAGCATAACGGGTGAGTCGGGCAATGGAGCGGTTGATCCACCAAACCATTCCGGTACCAATCACCAGTGCAATTCCCAGCAAAATGCCGCTCGCCCATAATATTCGCCGCTCGCTGCGTTTAATCACCGGTGCCATCGCCGCGTTCGGTTTGCCTACGCTCAAAACACCAATAAGCCGCGAGCCGTCCATAATGGGGGCAGCAACATACATCACAGAACTTTCGGGATCGGCGGGATTTTGCAACGTACTGCGCGCGCCATACTGACCGCGCAACGTTAGCCAGACATCATTCCAGCGTGAGTAATCCTGCCCAACGGCTTTATTTGCCGAGTCGAACAAAACTTTGCCCTGTGCATCAGTCATATAAACATGGTATTCGTTGCGCACTTTGTGAATGCCGCCGATATTGGCGCGAAACGGGCGATTTTGTAGTTGGTCAAACGCCTGTGCCAATTGCCCATGCGCAGGATCGCCAGAGAGCAAATCAGGGCGCGCCAGCTCCGCCAGCAACGTTGCGGTGTCGATCAACGTCCCTTCCGTCGCCCTTCGCACGCCCGGTTTAACTTCTTTGACAAAAATAGCCAGCACGAACCAGGCAGCCACTGCTACCAGTAAAAAATAGCCCAGCAACAGTCGCATGCCGATGCGCATTACAGACTCCTCAGGCTGTATCCCATGCCGCGGTGGGTATTAATCGGTGAAAGCTCGGGATTGATGCAGCGCAGCTTGGCACGCAGCGTTTTAATGTGGGTATCGACGGTGCGATCGTAAGTGTCCTGCGCGTCTTCCCAGACACTATCCATCAATTGCTGGCGTGACCAGACGCGGCCTGGCGACTTGAGTAACGTTTTCAGCAATAAAAACTCGTATCGCGTCAGCGTTAATGGCGTGTCAAACCAGCTTATCTGCGCCGCAGGTTCATTCAGTTCAAAATGACCAATACGGATGACGGGAGGCGGCGTAGAAAATTTCTTCACCCGACGCAGCAAGGTGCGCACTCTGGCGCACACTTCGCGAGGTGAAAACGGTTTAGCCACGTAGTCGTCAGCACCAATTTCTAGCCCAAGCAGACGATCGACCTCTTCACTACGGGCCGTCAGGAACAGCACAGGCAACGCCGGATGGATCGCCAGCAACTGGCGGCATAATTCAAAGCCGCTGATATCAGGCAGACCAACATCGAGAATAATAACGTCGGGAACCCGCTGGCGCGCTTTATCGAGCACCGGCAAGCCCCGCTCAAAAACGTCGACGGCAAAACCTTCCTGCTGCAACATGTAGACCAGCGTGTCGGCTATCCCTTGCTCGTCTTCTACTAACCAGACCGTTTCCCGTTGCATAAATCGCCTCTGTTATTGTCGCCACGGCATGACAGGGACGGCGCTGATGGCATTTTTCGGTGAACCATCGACAACTTTGTCGGAGTAAGCCAGATAGGCGAGCGCATTGCGTTTGGCATCATAGAAGCGCACGACCTGTAACGACTTAAAGACCAGCGATGTACGTTTCTTGAATACCACTTCGCCCTGGGCTTTGCCGTTTTTAATGCGTTCTGACAGTTCAATCGGTCCGACTTGCTGGCAGGAAATAGCCGCGTCGGAAGTATCTTCCGCCAGCCCCAATCCGCCTTTAATACCGCCCGTTTTCGCCCGGCTCACATAGCAGGTGACATTTTTTACATCGGGATCGTCGAAGGCTTCTACGACAATTTTGTGATCCGGGCCGATCATTTTAAATACGGTATCAACCGAACCAATTTCTTCCGCATGTGCCAACGGCCCCAGCATTATCAGGCTTAAAGATAGGATCAAATGCTTGTATTTCATATTGTTACCATTTTTATAAGTTACATTAAGCAATTAGTTCGTCACGGTAAATAACATATTGATTAAGAACAAAATCTCAATACTTTTATTCCCGTAAAGACCTGAAACATACTCTACTAAGAAAAAAACACTGAATGCTAAAACAACAAAAAATGCTATTATCCAATTACCTGATGTCAGGTGCTCGTTGTTGAAAGGATGAGGAAATTTTATGGATCAGGCCGGCATTATTCGCGACCTTTTAATCTGGCTGGAAGGTCATCTGGATCAGCCCCTGTCGCTCGACAATGTAGCGGCGAAAGCAGGTTATTCCAAGTGGCACTTACAGAGAATGTTTAAAGATGTCACTGGCCATGCTATTGGCGCGTATATTCGTGCTCGTCGTTTGTCGAAATCAGCGGTAGCACTACGCCTGACCGCGCGCCCGATTCTGGATATTGCGCTGCAGTACCGCTTCGACTCTCAACAGACATTTACCCGCGCATTTAAAAAGCAATTTGCTCAAACACCTGCGCTGTACCGTCGTTCCCCGGAATGGAGTGCTTTTGGCATTCGCCCACCGCTACGTCTGGGTGAATTCACTATGCCAGAACACAAATTTGTCACCCTGGAAGATACGCCGCTGATTGGTGTTACCCAGAGCTACTCCTGCTCGCTGGAGCAAATCTCTGATTTCCGCCACGAAATGCGCTACCAGTTCTGGCATGATTTTCTCGGCAACTCGCCTTCTATTCCGCCAGTACTTTACGGTCTGAATGAAACGCGCCCAAGCCAGGATAAAGACGACGAACAAGAGGTGTTCTACACCACTGCGTTAGCCCAGGATCAGGCTGACGGCTATGTATTAACCGGGCATCCAGTGATGTTGCAAGGCGGCGAATATGTGATGTTTACCTACGAAGGTCTGGGAACAGGCGTGCAGGAGTTTATCCTGACGGTATACGGAACATGCATGCCAATGCTCAACCTGACACGCCGTAAAGGTCAGGATATTGAGCGATACTACCCGGCAGAAGATGCCAAAGCGGGAGATCGCCCAATTAATCTGCGCTGCGAACTGCTGATTCCAGTGCGTCGTTAACGCTGTAACTCATCTAATGCAGGGGCGTCCAGATGCGAGATGTCCCCTGCAGTTTCAACAACCCAGCCAGACGCCAGCCACAGGCTTTCCTGATAATCCACGCGCGAAATAGAACAGTTACGCAGGCGTAAACGGCGTTCTGCCCACGCCGGTAAGCCCAGAATGGTACTCACCAGACACCCCAGCGCGATACCGTGACTCACCAGCAGCGGTCGACTTCCCTGCGGTAAATCCCGACAAGATTCCAGTGCGGCATTGACGCGATCGCTCAGTTCCTGCATTGACTCGCCTTCAGGAATACGCCCGTCAACGGTGCCATTCACTAACTGGCGACGCCAGTTCTCTTCTTCTTCGGTCAGAGAATCAATATGTCTTTTTTCCAGCACCCCCATATTTAACTCACGCAGGCGGGGATCAAGGATGATGTCACAACCGCAAGCCTGGGCGATGATTTCCGCTGTACGCCGGGTGCGACCTAAATCGCTACTGATAATGTGGGTGATGCCAAGTTCTTTGGCACGGCTCGCCACCTGCATTGCCTGTTGCTCACCTTTTGCGGTTAGCGGGCTGTCAGACTGGCCCTGAATACGCCGCTCGGCGTTCCACTGCGTTTCGCCGTGGCGGACAAGGTATACCTGTAACATGCTTTTTTTCCGTATACTGCTTTAACGTTAATTTTTTGAGTAATCCTGATTATGCACCATGTTGTCTGTGCGACCACTAACCCCGCTAAGATTCAGGCCATTCTGCAGGCATTTCACGAGATCTTCGACGAAGGATCCTGCCATATTGAATCCGTTGTCGTCGAGAGCGGCGTACCGGAACAGCCTTTTGGTAGTGAGGAAACGCGCGCTGGCGCACGAAATCGGGTAGCAAATGCCCGCCGTTTACGTCCAGAGGCTGATTTTTGGGTGGCCATTGAAGCGGGTATAGATGGTGACAGCACCTTCAGTTGGGTGGTAATTGAAAACGCCAGCCAGCGTGGTGAAGCACGCTCGGCAACCTTGCCGTTGCCTGAGGTGATTCTGGAAAAAGTGCGTGAGGGCGAGGCGCTTGGGCCAGTAATGTCGCGCTATACTGGCATTGATGAGATTGGTCGTAAAGAAGGGGCGATCGGCGTGTTTACCGCCGGGAAACTCACCCGCGCCAGTGTCTATCACCAGGCGGTGATCCTGGCGCTAAGTCCGTTTCATAATGCCGTGTATCAGCCATTGCAGGACGGATAAGGCGTTCACGCCGCATCCGGCATTCGGTGCACGATGCCTGATGCGACGCTGATGCGTCTTATCAGGCCTACAAAATCAATCGCTTTTCAGCAACACGCCTTCCAGCCACTGACGTAGCTCGACGGGTGCCGCTTTCAGGCTGTTAGATCCACGCGTAATCGTCGCGATGCCCGCACCGAGTTCATTTTTTAACTCGCGCTGACTCATTTCACCGCGCAATAACTCTTCGACAATGCGCACACGAGTCCCTAACGCTTCGCGCTCATCCGGCGTCAGCATCAGGTTTAACAACGGTAAATGGAGATCGTTTTCGTAGGCATTCTTAAGCAGGTCGACAAAACGTAACCACTCCTGGTGACGCTGTTCTGCCATCGCTGCTGAATAGGGTGATTGTTGGGCCATAGTGTGTCGCCATTGTTAGCGGGGGAAGCCTGATGCCTCCCCCGGTTGTACTCGCTAAAGAGTACGATAGCATATCATAAACGTGCAGATCAGTTCAGTAACGACGCCCCCATTCCGTGGCGCTCATCAACGTCGGTTTATCGCCCATGAAATAGCGATAGTACGCGTCATAAGCCAATACGTTCTTCACATAACCACGCGTCTCGGAGAATGGGATACTCTCGACAAATGCCACCGCATCGATACGCCCGGCGCTGTTACCAAGCCAGGTGCGCACCCGCCCCGGCCCGGCGTTGTATGCTGCGGATGAGAAAATACGGTTATTGCCGAACTGTTGATAAACATATTGCAGATAGCTGGTGCCAATGTTGATGTTCGTTTCCGGATCAAGCAATTGTGCCGGGCTGCTGTAACCAGGAATAGAGAACATCTTCACCGTATGAGTCGCCGTACCAGGCATAATCTGCATCAGCCCGCTGGCCCCTACCGGTGATTTCACTTTCGGATTCCAGGCGCTCTCCTGACGGGCAATCGCCATTGCATAGCTTTGCGGGATATCTTTGTCGTTAGTGTAACGTGCGAAGAGATCGTTATAGGCCAGTGGGAATCGTTCTTCCAGATGATCCCAAAGTTTCCCGGCAATCGTCGCCTGAACGCTGAGATCCCACCAGTGGTTGTTAAAAGCATAACGCGCCAGTTGCGCTTGCTCTGCTTTCGACTTGCTCTTCACCAGATTGGCCCACTCGCTACGGGCGGTATTATCGAGGTTCCAGTACATCAACTCGCGCACGCGCGCCATTTCCGCCCCCTGAGTCAGGGCGCTATCGACGTTCTGTGGCACTTTATCAATCTTCAGTTGATACTCTTCGCCTATGCGCTGCGCAGCAACCATTGGGTAGAAGCCACGCTGTTGCATGAGTTGATGCAAAATCTCTTTTGCTTCAGCTTCACGCCCACGTTCCAGCAGCAAATCCGCCTGCCAGTAGCGCCATTCATCTTTCTCTTTCGCTTCCATCGGCAAGCGCGCCAGCCATGTATTCAGCCCCGAACGGTCGCCGGTGCCAAGCGCCATCCTTATACGGCGTTCAATCAACGACGTGGATTGCGAACGCATAATTGCATCATCACGCCACTTCGCCTGTTCGTCGGTGACATCGTTGCCCATCAAACGCCAGGCAACGATATCACGTAGCTCCTGAATCTGATCTTCATTAAGCTGTTGTGCCTGGGCAAGTGAAGGGATCATCAGTCGTGCGTTTTCTACATCCTGCCGCGCCACACTGGCAAACGCCACCGCGGCCATCTGACGGGTAAAATCAGTCGCGCCGGTCGTTCGTGCAAAAGTCAGCACCGTATTGGGATTGTTTGCCAGTGAAATAATTGCCGTAGAAATAGTCTGGTAATCGGCGGGCATCTGCCCTGCCAGCACCGTCACCAGGCCGGTATTACCCGCCTTCATCGCCAGGCGGATACGCTCTAAATACGCCCGCGGATCTTGTTTGCCGGACGCGCGCCAGACGCTAAATAACTTGTCACAAGCGTTAGGCTGGCTCTTTCCTGTCAGCCACAGCTCTTTCGCCCCCTGCCAGGCTTCTTCGCTCTGCCCGGTATTCCATTTTGCATAGTAGTAATTACATTGCGCTTCGGTTGTGCCTGGCTTTTCCGGACTAAAAGCTAACAGGCCGCGCCAGTCTTCACGTCGCGCCAGTTCATTGACGAAACGAGATTGCAGCGTGCGAGCCGGAGGAAGCGTGGGGTTAGCGCGAACAAAGTTAGTGACCGTGACCGCCGGTTGATTCATCAGGTCATCGGTAATCTGGCGGTATTCCAGGTAGGGATAAAGAGGATAATCCTTCAGGGATGGCATCATCTGCTCAACCACATCCATTTGTCGATTATCCCAGGCCTGCTTGATTTGCGCGTAGCGGCTACGCTGCTCATCCAGTGAGTCGGCTCGCGCCACGCTGCTGACCGTCAGCAGACAGACACCGGCAGCCAACAGCCGCCAGGTAACGTGTTTGGCTTTTTCCACAAGCGCTTCCTCTAAGTGTAAATACATCAATGCAGCGTCATGCCGCGTAATAGATTTATGCTAACCAGTCATTGCCGTTTCCGCCACGTTATGGACACTTTTTTACTTTTACTGCGAGGGTGATCGACCGGCTGGGATTAGGCAGGGAAACAGGCTACACTTCGCCTTTGAAAACTCATCATCACGATAAACATAGAGGCGAAGTCCAACGTGGCTCAATTCGTTTATACCATGCATCGTGTCGGCAAAGTTGTTCCGCCGAAACGTCATATTTTGAAAAACATCTCTCTGAGTTTCTTCCCCGGGGCAAAAATCGGCGTTCTGGGTCTGAACGGCGCGGGTAAGTCTACCCTGCTACGCATTATGGCGGGCATTGATAAAGACATCGAAGGTGAAGCGCGTCCACAACCAGATATCAAGATTGGCTATCTGCCGCAGGAACCGCAGCTAAACCCGGAACACACTGTACGTGAGTCCGTCGAAGAAGCGGTTTCCGAAGTAGTTAATGCCCTGAAACGTCTGGACGAAGTGTATGCGCTGTACGCCGATCCAGATGCAGACTTTGACAAGCTGGCCGCAGAGCAAGGCCGTCTGGAAGAGATCATCCAGGCTCACGACGGTCACAACCTGAATGTTCAGTTGGAGCGTGCGGCGGATGCGCTGCGTCTGCCGGACTGGGACGCGAAAATTGCTAACCTCTCCGGTGGTGAGCGTCGTCGCGTAGCGTTGTGCCGCCTGCTGCTGGAAAAACCAGACATGCTGCTGCTCGACGAACCGACCAACCACCTGGATGCGGAATCCGTAGCGTGGCTGGAACGCTTCCTGCATGACTTCGAAGGGACCGTTGTGGCGATTACCCACGACCGTTACTTCCTCGATAACGTCGCGGGCTGGATCCTCGAACTTGACCGCGGTGAAGGTATTCCGTGGGAAGGTAACTACTCCTCCTGGCTGGAGCAAAAAGATCAGCGTCTGGCGCAGGAAGCTTCGCAAGAAGCGGCGCGTCGTAAGTCGATTGAAAAAGAGCTGGAGTGGGTACGTCAGGGCACGAAAGGCCGTCAGTCGAAAGGTAAAGCACGTCTGGCACGCTTTGAAGAGCTGAACAGCACCGAATACCAGAAACGTAACGAAACCAACGAACTGTTTATTCCACCTGGACCACGTCTGGGCGATAAAGTGTTGGAAGTCAGCAATCTGCGTAAATCCTACGGCGATCGCCTGCTGATTGATGATCTGACCTTCTCGATCCCGAAAGGGGCGATCGTCGGGATCATCGGGCCGAACGGTGCGGGTAAATCGACCCTGTTCCGCATGATCTCCGGTCAGGAACAGCCGGACAGCGGCACCATCACTTTAGGTGAAACGGTGAAACTGGCGTCGGTTGATCAGTTCCGTGACTCAATGGATAACAGCAAAACCGTTTGGGAAGAAGTTTCCGGCGGGCTGGATATCATGAAGATCGGTAACACCGAGATGCCAAGCCGCGCCTACGTTGGCCGCTTTAACTTTAAAGGGGTTGATCAGGGTAAACGTGTTGGCGAACTCTCCGGCGGTGAGCGTGGTCGTCTGCATCTGGCGAAGCTGCTGCAGGTTGGCGGCAACATGTTGCTGCTCGACGAACCGACCAACGATCTGGATATCGAAACCCTGCGCGCGCTGGAAAACGCCCTGCTGGAGTTCCCTGGCTGCGCGATGGTTATCTCGCACGACCGTTGGTTCCTCGACCGTATTGCCACGCACATTCTGGATTACCAGGATGAAGGTAAGGTTGAGTTCTTCGAAGGTAACTTTACCGAGTACGAAGAGTACAAGAAACGCACGCTGGGCGCAGACGCGCTGGAGCCGAAGCGTATCAAGTACAAGCGTATTGCGAAGTAATGCGTAAAATGCCGGGTGCGGCGTGAACGCCTTATCCGGCCTACAAACACAGCGATTTCAATACGTTGTGAAACTCCAGGCCTGATAAGACGCGGTAAGCGTCTCATCAGGCATTGGGTCTTATCCCTGCTCCCCCATCATCTCCCGCACCAGCTCCACACAACGCAGGAAACGGCTGTCGTAATCGTCCTCTTCGACCCGCACGAATTCGATATTGTTCTCTTCGAGCATCTCCACCAGCAGGTTCTGGAACTCTTTGCGATCCACCGAACTGCCAAGGCTACGTAAACCATCCGCCACCCACGGGGTGTTATTCTCAAGCAGGATCACCAGATCAAAACGGTATTCATCAATCAGCGCCTGCACGAACGGATGCTCACGCCCTTCGTACTTTTTGCAGAACGCCTGAGTAGTGACAAAATCGGTGTCGATAAACGCCACTTTATTGGCGTATTTCACTGCAAAATCAATATATTGTGCGTGTCCCAGCGCGATTTTATCGTAGTCAGAATACTGTAACGCAATCTCGTCACCGCCAAGATGCGAAAAAACATAATCACGACCAAACTCCCACGCACTGGTGGTGTTGAAAATGTTAGCGAGTTTATTTACCAGAGTGGATTTACCGCTCGACTCGCCACCGAGGATCGCTACAGTACGCACAAAGAACGGCTTCACTTCGGTAGGAATATATTCCCAGTAGCGGAACGGGTTTTCGCGGATCTGCGCACCACTGATACTCATAAAGGTGCGTTTCGGATCGATCAGCACCGTTTCGATCCCCAGATGTTCCATATACTGCGGCGCGTCGGCTTCTTCCGAGGTGTAGATCAGATCCGGCTGAATGCCCTTTTCGGCCATAAACTTTTTGATGCCGTTGCTCCACACATCCCATCCGTGCGGATACGGTTCCATGCCCTCTTCATTGAAGGAATGAATGCGGATATTTTTCTGATATTTAAAAGTTTGCAATAACCAGCGCAGACGATCCGGCACCGTTGGTTGCTGCGACATGGCGCTATCTTCAAACAACGCGCGGTCACGGGTGTCGTCAAACCCCATAATGATATGCAGCTCATCAACCTGACTACAGGCACGCTGGATAAGATAGATATGTCCGGTATGTAGCGGATAAAATTTACCGAATACGACACCGATGGTTTTCTTCTGCCGGGGAAATTCCAGCCCGAGGAAACGGTGCAACGCCTCCAGCTTTTGCGCGCTGGGGCTTTTAATTTTGGCATTCAGTAACTGGCTTAAATACCCTTTGGTCATACCGCTGGCATCGGCCACCTGCTGTAGCGTGCAGCCCTGTTGCTTGATGGCAGTTTTCAGGTAATCAAATGACGACATATCTCCCTCCGTATCTCTCATTATAAGTCGTCGAACACGCTAAGCGCGTCGGAGAGTTTTTTAACGCCAAAAATCTGCATCCCTTCCGGCACTTTTTTCGGTACGTTGGCCGCCGGTACAATCGCCCGCCGAAAGCCGTGTTTCGCCGCTTCTGAAATTCGCTCCTGACCGCTGGGCACCGGGCGGATCTCTCCTGCCAGCCCAACTTCACCAAACACAACCAGATCCTGCGGCAGCGGTCTGTCACGCAGGCTGGAAACCATCGCCAGCAGTAACGCTAAGTCGGCGCTGGTTTCAGTCACCTTCACGCCGCCGACCACGTTTACAAACACATCCTGATCGGCCATTTGCAGACCACCGTGACGGTGCAGCACCGCCAGCAGGATTGCCAGACGGTTTTGTTCCAGCCCCACCGCCACGCGGCGTGGATTCGCCATCATCGAGTGATCGACCAGCGCCTGAATCTCCACCAGCAGCGGACGCGTTCCTTCCCACACAACCATCACTGAACTGCCGGACGTCACTTCATCGCCACGACTTAAGAAGATTGCTGAAGGGTTGCTGACTTCGCGTAGCCCCTGTTCAGTCATCGCGAATACGCCCAGCTCATTTACCGCGCCGAAGCGGTTTTTATGGCTGCGTAAGGTGCGAAAACGGGAATCAGCATCGCCGTCCAGCAGCACCGAACAGTCAATACAGTGTTCCAGCACTTTAGGGCCAGCCAGCGAACCATCTTTGGTTACGTGACCAACCATGACGATTGCCACCCCGCGCGTTTTGGCGAAGCGCGTCAGGTAAGCTGCCGTTTCACGCACCTGCGCCACGCTGCCAGGCGATGACTGTACATCCGCCATATGCATCACCTGGATGGAGTCAATTACCATCAGCTTCGGTTGCTCTTCTTCGGCAATCAGGCAGATCTGCTCGATGCTGGTTTCCGACAACATATTGAGATTGTCAGTCGGCAGGCCAAGGCGATGAGCGCGCATTGCCACCTGTTGCAGCGACTCTTCGCCGGTGACATACAGCGTTTTCATCTGCTGGGCCAGTTTGCACAGCGTTTGCAGCAACAGCGTGGATTTCCCGGCACCTGGGTTACCGCCAATCAGAATGGCGCTTCCCGGCACCACGCCGCCGCCTAATACGCGGTCAAACTCTTTAAATCCGGTTGAAAAACGCGGCAGCTCTTCAAGGCTGATATCGGAGAGTTTCTGGACCTTTGCCACCCCGGCGCTACCGGCATAGCCACTGAGACGCTCGTTACGCGCCACCGTTGGCGACGCAGCAAGACGCACCTCGGTGATGGTGTTCCAGGCATGACAGGCACTGCACTGCCCCTGCCAGCGCGGATAATCGGCCCCGCATTCATTACAAACAAAGGCGCGTTTTGGAGCTTTTGCCACGGTGTACCTCGTTAATGCTGTGCCGCCCGCAGGATGACGGGCGGGCAATTACTTCTGATTCAGGCTGCCAGAGAGGATGCAGAACACTCCCATCAGATCAGCGTGACGGATGGTGACTTCCGTCTTTTCATTCACTTTTGGTTTGGCATGGTAGGCAATCCCCAGCCCTGCCGCTTTGATCATCGGCAGGTCGTTGGCACCATCGCCAATCGCCACGGTCTGCGCCAGTGGGATTTCATACTCCTGCGCCAGACGGGTCAGGGTTTTCGCTTTGTACTGTGCATCGACGATGTCACCGATCACATTGCCGGTAAATTTACCGTCCATGATCTCCAGTTCATTGGCTACCACGGCAGTGAGTCGCAGTTTGTCACGCAGATATTCGGCAAAGAAGGTAAAGCCACCGGAGGCAATTGCCACTTTCCAGCCCAGCGTTTCCAGCTTCAGCACCAGTTGCGTTAAGCCTGGCATCAACGGCAGATTTTCCCGAACCTGAAGCAAAATGTTCGCATCAGCGCCTTTCAGCGTCGCCACGCGGCTACGCAGGCTGGCGGTAAAATCGAGTTCTCCGCGCATCGCCCGTTCGGTCACTTCCGCCACCATCTCACCTGTCCCGGCCAGTTTGGCGATCTCATCAATACATTCAATCTGGATGGCTGTAGAGTCCATGTCCATTACCAGCAGCCCCGGCGTACGCAAATGTGGAATTTTCCCCAGTGGCGCGACATCCAGTTGTGCTTCATGGGCCAGGCGCGTAGCACGCGCGGTGAGCGAACCTGCCAGACGAATCACCTGATAATCTTCCACGCACCAGGCGGCAACAATCACCATCGCCGCGCCCAGTTTGCTCTGATACTGGGTCAGTCGTTGTTTATCCAGCCCACGACCATACAGCAGCCAGCCGCTACGACCTGCGTGGTAATCCAGTGGCATCACTTCATCACCACTTAATGAAAGAGGCAGACCTGGCCATAAAGAGACATCTTCAGGCAGGTCGCACCAGGTAATGTTAGGCATTAAGGCTCCTGTAAAATCGTTCGAAGCAGGGAAAATAACGCATGAGGCTACCTTGTATCCATTGCTTCTGGCAACATTAAGTCTCAAATTTTCAACGGGTGGAATATGGCTCGCACAAAACTAAAATTCCGGCTGCATCGGGCAGTGATTGTCCTGTTCTGTCTCGCTTTGTTGGTCGCGTTGATGCAAGGTGCTTCCTGGTTCAGTCAAAACCACCAGCGCCAGCGTAATCCGCAGCTTGAAGAGCTGGCCCGCACCCTGGCACGTCAGGTGACGCTGAACGTTGCGCCGCTGATGCGTACCGACTCGCCGGATGAAAAGCGCATTCAGTCAATACTCAACCAGTTAACAGATGAAAGCCGCATCCTTGACGCAGGCGTATATGACGAACAAGGCGATCTTATTGCCCGCGCAGGCGAAAGCGTAGAAGTACGCGACCGTCTGGCACTCGACGGTAAAAAAGCAGGTGGCTATTTTAACCAGCAAATTGTCGAACCCATTGCGGGGAAAAATGGTCCGCTCGGCTATCTGCGCCTGACGCTCGACACCCACACACTCGCCACCGAAGCCAAACAGGTGGATAACACCACCAACATTTTACGCCTGATGCTGCTGCTCTCGCTGGCAATCGGCGTGGTGCTGACCCGCACGCTATTACAGGGTAAGCGCACCCGCTGGCAACAATCGCCCTTCCTGCTAACCGCCAGCAAACCGGTGCCGGAAGAGGAAGAAGGCGAGAAAAAAGAGTGACCCATTACAACAAGAAAGGAAATCGTTATGAATACATTACGCCTGCTTATCTCTGACTCTTACGACCCGTGGTTTAACCTGGCGGTGGAAGAGTGTATTTTTCGCCAGATGCCCGCCACGCAGCGCGTTCTGTTTCTCTGGCGTAACGCCGACACGGTAGTGATTGGCCGCGCACAAAACCCGTGGAAAGAGTGTAATACCCGGCGGATGGAAGAAGATAATGTCCGCCTGGCGCGGCGCAGTAGTGGCGGCGGCGCGGTGTTCCACGATCTCGGTAATACCTGCTTTACCTTTATGGCTGGCAAGCCGGAGTACGATAAAACCATCTCTACGTCAATTGTACTCAATGCACTGAACGCGCTCGGCGTCAGCGCCGAAGCCTCCGGACGTAACGATCTGGTGGTGAAAACAACCGAGGGAGACCGTAAAGTCTCTGGCTCGGCCTATCGCGAAACCAAAGATCGCGGCTTCCACCACGGCACTTTGCTGCTCAATGCCGACCTGAGTCGCCTGGCAAACTACCTCAACCCGGATAAAAAGAAACTGGCGGCGAAAGGCATCACATCGGTACGTTCCCGCGTGACCAATCTGACCGAATTGCTACCGGGAATTACCCATGAGCATGTTTGCGAGGCCATAACCGAGGCCTTTTTCGCCCATTATGGCGAGCGCGTAGCAGCGGAAATCATCTCCCCGGACAAAACGCCAGACTTGCCAAACTTCATCGAAACCTTTGCCCGCCAGAGTAGCTGGGAGTGGAACTTCGGTCAGGCTCCGGCGTTTTCGCATCTGCTGGATGAACGCTTTACCTGGGGCGGCGTGGAACTGCATTTCGACGTTGAAAAAGGCCATATCACCCGCGCCCAGGTGTTTACCGACAGCCTCAACCCCGCGCCGCTGGAAGCCCTCGCCGGGCGACTGCAAGGCTGTCTGTACCGCGCGGATATGCTGCAACAGGAGTGCGAAGCGCTGCTGGTTGACTTCCCGGAACAGGAAAAAGAGCTACGGGAGTTGTCGGCGTGGATGGCAGGGGCGGTAAGGTAACTCGCTGATTAAAATATCCAGGGAAGGAAATATGATCGATCTGGAAAACCAGGAACGGGAGATTATCAATTTAATGTTCAGCCAGGGTATATCCTGGCTAACCGCCGTGCGTATCAGGCATAAACTATCACTTGCTGAAGTAAGTAAAATGTTAGGTATCTCGATTAATACTCTAAAACGAATCGAAAAGACGGAACGGCTTAGCTCAAACATCAAAAGCAAAATGGCAGGAATTTATGGTTGTCCACCAGAGTTACTGATATGCCCTTACTGGGTGACGGCTGAACATAAATGAATAGATTCGTGAATTGATACTTGAATGGATTTTATTTTCTATCCATATGAAAAATAATAGTAAATCTATAAATCAGTTGCTATTGATAAATAGATACTAAAAAACCGGAGCGGTCTCCCGTTCCGGCTTAACATGACAATCGCCTTTCAGCGAAACACCATTACTCTTTATCGCCCAGAAGAACAGATTCCAGTGCGATTTTGATCATGTCGTTGAAGGTGGTCTGACGCTCTTCGGCAGTGGTCTGCTCGTGAGTGCGGATGTGGTCAGACACGGTGCAGATAGCCAGTGCTTTCGCACCAAATTCTGCAGCCACACCGTAGATACCTGCCGCTTCCATTTCCACGCCGAGGATGCCGTATTTTTCCATCACATCGAACATTTCGCCGTCCGGAGAGTAGAACAGGTCAGCGGAGAACAGGTTACCAACACGTGCATCAACGCCCAGTGCTTTAGCTGCGTCTACTGCGTTACGCACCATGTCGAAATCAGCGATAGCTGCAAAATCATGGTCTTTAAAACGGATGCGGTTAACTTTGGAATCGGTGCAGGCACCCATACCGATAACTACATCACGCAGTTTTACGTGCGGCAGAACTGCACCACAGGAACCTACGCGGATAATTTTCTTCACGCCGAAATCGGTGATCAGTTCTTTGGTGTAGATGGAGCAGGACGGGATACCCATACCATGACCCATTACGGAAATTTTGCGGCCTTTGTAAGTACCGGTGAAGCCCAGCATGCCGCGAACGTTGTTCACTTCACGGACATCTTCAAGGAAATTTTCAGCAATATACTTCGCACGCAGTGGGTCGCCTGGCATCAAAACTACGTCAGCGAAATCGCCCATTTCTGCATTAATGTGTGGGGTAGCCATTGTTTTATCCTTTTTGTGACAATATCAAGGGCGGAGCCGCTGCTCCGCCCAAATCCATCAGAACATGGCTTTGCCATATTCCATATCAGAAGTACCAAAATATTTTGCCAGAGTCTGACCGATATCTGCGAAGGTTTCGCGGTGCCCCAGCGACCCCGGTTTCACTTTCGGGCCGTAAACCAGTACCGGAATGTGTTCACGCGTGTGGTCAGTACCGGTCCAGGTCGGGTCACAACCGTGGTCGGCGGTGAGGATCAGGATGTCGTCGTCGCGCAGCAGAGACATCAGTTCCGGCAGACGGCGGTCGAACAGTTCCAGACCCGCAGCATAACCGGCGACGTCGCGACGGTGGCCCCAGGAAGAGTCAAAGTCAACAAAGTTGGTGAAGACGATGGTGTTATCACCCGCTTCCTTCATCTCTTTGATGGTGGCGTCAAACAGCGCATCCAGGCCGGTCGCTTTCACTTTCTTGGTGATACCGCAGTTAGCATAGATGTCAGCAATTTTACCCACAGAAACAACCTGGCCGTGTTTTTCATCAACCAGTTTTTGCAGCACGGTCGGTGCTGGCGGTTCAACTGCCAGGTCGTGGCGGTTGCCAGTACGCTGGAAGTTACCGGCTTTGTCACCGATAAACGGACGGGCAATAACGCGACCGATGTTGTAGCCGCCGTTGGTCAGCTCTTCACGGGCGATTTCGCACAGTTCGTAGAGTTTATCCAGACCAAACGTTTCTTCGTGGCAGGCAATCTGGAACACTGAGTCAGCGGAGGTATAGAAAATCGGCTTGCCGGTTTTCATGTGCTCTTCGCCCAGTTGATCCAGAATGACCGTACCAGAAGAGTGGCAGTTACCGAGGTAACCCGGCAGGTTAGCGCGTTCAACCAGTTTATCCAGCAGTTCTTGCGGGAAGCTGTTTTCGTGATCGGAGAAGTATCCCCACTCAAACAGAACCGGTACACCGGCGATTTCCCAGTGCCCCGACGGGGTATCTTTACCGGATGACATTTCGTGCGCCCATGCATACGCGCCAATAACTTCAGCGTTGCCGTCCATTCCTGCCGGAATGAAACCGGTAGAACCTTCGTGTGCTTTCGCCAGCCCCAGACGGGTCAGATTTGGCAGATTGAGCGGACCTTTACGACCGTGGTCAGCTTCGCCTTTGGCACAAGCTTCTGCGATATGACCCAGGGTGTCAGCCCCGACGTCACCAAAGCGTTCTGCATCTTCTGTAGCGCCGATGCCGAATGAGTCCAGCACCATAATAAATGCACGTTTCATATGTTCTCCGTACTCAGTGCTTCAAATTTAAATGATCAGATCAGTATACCGTTATTCACTGATACGACGATAGACAGTTGGGGTGCTTTCCGGGGCTTTATCGGCAAGTTTAATTGCCGCTTTCACCGCTTTCGCCGCTTCCTGCCAGGTGGTTTCGT
Organism: Escherichia sp. TW09308; assembly: GCF_000208565.1. Classification (NCBI taxonomy): domain Bacteria; kingdom Pseudomonadati; phylum Pseudomonadota; class Gammaproteobacteria; order Enterobacterales; family Enterobacteriaceae; genus Escherichia; species Escherichia sp. TW09308. Next base: position 2,412,941 of record NZ_AEME01000001.1, read on the forward strand.
CTTTCGCGTGGATCACCGCCAGTGGGCGCTGACCGTCAACCTGGTCGCCCAGACGCGCCATATCAGTAAAGCCGACGCTGTAATCAATGGTGTCAGATGCCTGACGGCGACCACCGCCCATCGCAACCACTGCCATCCCCAGCGCACGAGTATCCATTTCACTGACAAAACCTTCGGTATCAGCATAGACTGCTTTCGTCAGCATCGCTGTCGGCAGATACTTCGCGTAGTTCTCAACGAAGTCGGTCGGGCCTTTTTGTGCCGCTACCATACGTCCGAAGACTTCTGCCGCTTTACCGTTGTCCAGCACAGCCTGCAATTTCGCGCGCGCTTCGGCATCATCTTTCGCCAGTTTGCCGGAGGTAAGCATCTCCACGCACAGCGCCATTGTGACGTCAAACAGTCGCGGGTTACGGTATTCACCTGTCAGGAACTGTACCGCTTCACGCACTTCGACCGCGTTACCAGCGCTGGATGCCAGCACCTGGTTCATGTCGGTCAGCAGCGCGGTGGTGCGTACGCCTGCGCCATTTGCCACGCCAACAATCGCTTCGGCAAGGGCTTCAGAGAGTTCATAGGTCGGCATAAACGCGCCGCTACCCACTTTCACGTCCATCACCAGTGCGTCCAGACCTTCCGCCAGTTTCTTCGCCAGGATCGAGGCAGTGATCAGCGGGATTGAGTCAACAGTAGCGGTAATGTCGCGGGTCGCGTAGAAACGTTTATCCGCCGGAGCCAGTGAGCTGGTCTGGCCGATAATTGCTACGCCAACATCTTTAATGATTTCGCGGAAACGGTTGTCATCCGGGAAGATATCGAAGCCAGGGATTGACTCCAGTTTGTCGAGCGTGCCGCCAGTATGACCGAGGCCACGACCGGAGATCATCGGAATGTAGCCGCCGCAGGCAGCGACCATTGGCCCAAGCATCAGCGAAGTGACATCACCGACGCCACCGGTGGAGTGTTTATCAACAATCGGGCCATTCAGATGCAGGCTTTTCCAGTCGAGAACGGTTCCTGAATCTCGCATCGCCATGGTCAGCGAGACACGCTCCGGCATTGTCATATCGTGGAAGAAAATGGTCATCGCGAGGGCGGCAATCTGCCCTTCGGAGATAGTGTTGTCGCGAATGCCGTTGATAAAGAAACGAATTTCTTCATCGCTCAGCGCATGACCATCACGTTTTTTACGAATAATTTCTTGTGCGAGAAACAAGGTAACCTCCCGTGGAATAAGTTTGAAGGCGTTGTTGCCAGATGGTGGATGTTGTTATTGCCTGATGCTGGCAGCTTCTTATCAAGCCTGCATGGCACTCGCCCCGTAGGCCGGATAAGGCGTTCACGCCGCATCCGGCATCACTGCTGACAGCCTGATGCGACGCTGACGCGTCTTATCAGGCCTACAGGGGCATCCGGCATCCACCCTCTGGCACAAGGCAGCTTAGTAGCTGCTGGCGCTCTTACCGTCGCCGTGACCCAGCGCTTTCAGCAGGCTTGCCAGCAGGCTGGAAGCGCCAAAGCGATAGTGACGCGCATCTGCCCAGTCAGCACCGAACAGTTCATCGGCAATCGCGAGATATTTCTGCGCATCTTCCGCAGTACGCACGCCGCCCGCCGGTTTGAAACCAACGGTTTTCTCTACGCCCATATCACGGATCACTTCCATCATGATGCGCGCGCTTTCCGGCGTCGCGTTCACTGCCACTTTACCGGTAGAGGTTTTGATGAAGTCAGCACCCGCTTTAATGGAGATTTCAGACGCTTTGCGGATCAGCGCTTCGTCTTTCAGTTCACCGGTTTCGATGATCACTTTCAGCAGCACATTCGCCGCTGCGCAAGCCTCTTTACAGGCTTTCACCAGGTCAAAACCAACCTGCTCGTTACCCGCCATCAGCGCGCGGTACGGGAACACCACGTCAACTTCATCGGCACCGTAAGCAATTGCCGCACGGGTTTCTGCCAGTGCGATTTCGATGTCGTCGTTACCGTGTGGGAAGTTGGTTACCGTAGCAATACGGATTTCCGGGGTACCCTGCTCTTTCAGCGTTTTGCGAGCAATTGGGATAAAGCGAGGATAGATACAGATAGCGGCGGTATTGCCGACCGGAGTTTTGGCCTGATGACACAGAGCGATCACTTTCTCGTCGGTGTCGTCGTCATTCAGGGTAGTCAGGTCCATCAATTTCAGTGCACGCAGGCTGCTTGCTTTCAGATCAGTCATTTCATTCTCCTGGCTTGTCGCCAATAAAATTCACCTTGCGAGTTTGTTAGTATTCTAACATCGACTTCGCAACGCACTTCGATATACATCACAATTAAGAAAATCTACTTACAAATTTGCATTACGGTAATGCGATCTGGTTCAAATAATTCACTTTCAAATGAATGCGTCAGTGGCGGCAAACGCATCAGGATCAAAGTGAACATCACGAAACTTCTTACAATGGCGCATCACCTTCGGCATAAAAGGAAAAGAAGATGCCCACTTCTCATGAAATTGCACTGCAACAACGTTGCCAGCAAATTGTCACCAGCCCGGTACTTAGCCCGGAGCAGAAGCGCCATTTTCTGGCGCTGGAAGCAGAAAACAATCTGCCTTACCCGGAGCTGCCTGCCGAAGCCCGCCGTGCGCTGGATGAAGGTATAATCTGCGATATGTTTGAAGGTCATGCGCCGTACAAACCGCGCTATGTCTTACCCGATTACGCCCGTTTTCTGGCCAACGGTTCTGAATGGCTGGAGCTGGAAGGCGCCAAAGATCTTGATGATGCGCTCTCCCTGCTGACCATTCTTTATCACCATGTCCCGTCAGTCACATCGATGCCGGTCTACCTTGGGCAATTGGATGCGTTGTTGCAACCATATGTGAAAATTCTAACACAGGACGAGATTGATATTCGAATAAAACGTTTCTGGCGTTATCTCGACAGAACCCTGCCAGACGCCTTTATGCACGCCAATATCGGCCCGTTCGATTCCCCCATCACTCGTGCAATACTGCGCGCAGATGCCGAGTTGAAGCAGGTTTCACCGAATCTGACCTTTATCTACGATCCCGAAATCACTCCTGATGACCTGCTGCTGGAAGTGGCGAAGAACATCTGTGAATGTAGCAAACCGCACATCGCCAACGGTCCGGTACATGATAAAATTTTCACAAAAGGGGGCTACGGGATTGTGAGCTGCTACAACTCACTGCCGCTGGCCGGTGGTGGCAGCACGCTGGTGCGCCTTAACCTGAAGGCCATTGCTGAACGTAGTGAGTCGCTGGATGACTTTTTTACGCGCACTCTACCGCACTACTGCCAGCAGCAGATCGCCATCATCGATGCGCGGTGTGAATTCCTCTATCAACAATCACACTTCTTTGAGAATAGCTTCCTGGTGAAAGAAGGGTTGATTGATCCTGAACGTTTTGTGCCGATGTTTGGCATGTACGGGCTGGCAGAAGCGGTTAACTTGCTGTGCGAGAAAGAAGGGATTGCCGCGCGCTACGGTAAAGAAGCCGCCGCAAATGAAGTGGGTTATCGCATCAGCGCGCAACTGGCGGAGTTTGTCGCCAATACTCCCGTAAAATATGGCTGGCAAAAACGCGCCATGTTACACGCACAGTCGGGGATCAGTTCTGATGTTGGCACCACACCGGGGGCGCGCTTGCCGTATGGCGATGAGCCAGATCCGATCACCCATCTGCAAACCGTCGCTCCACATCATGCATATTACTACTCCGGGATCAGCGACATTCTGACGCTCGACGAAACCATCAAGCGTAATCCGCAGGCACTGGTGCAGCTTTGCCTCGGTGCCTTTAAAGCCGGAATGCGCGAATTTACTGCCAACGTCAGCGGTAACGATTTGGTTCGTGTTACCGGTTATATGGTGCGTTTGTCAGATTTAGAAAAATATCGCGCCGAAGGCTCACGTACCAACACCACATGGCTGGGCGAAGAAGCTGCACGTAACACTCGTATTCTGGAACGCCAACCGCGCGTGATAAGCCATGAACAGCAGATGCGCTTTAGTCAGTAAGATCATCCCCTTCTCCTGCGTTGACGGGCCAGGCAGTCGTCTGGCTCTGTTTTTACAGGGCTGTAATCTGCGCTGCAAAAATTGCCACAATCCGTGGACGATGGGGCGCTGTAATGATTGCGGGGAGTGCGTGCCGCAGTGTCCACATCAGGCGTTGCAGATTGTCGACAGCAAAGTGGTGTGGAGCGTTGCGGTCTGTGAGCAGTGCGATACCTGCCTGAAGATGTGCCCACAACACGCCACGCCGATGGCACAATCGATGAGTGTGGACGAAGTGCTTAGTCATATCCGCAAAGTGGTGCTGTTTATCGAAGGGATAACGGTGAGCGGCGGCGAAGCCACGACCCAGCTCCCGTTTGTGGTGGCACTGTTTACTGCCATCAAAAGCGATCCACAACTGCACCACCTTACCTGTCTGGTGGACAGCAACGGCATGTTGAGCGAAACCGGCTGGGAAAAATTACTCCCGGTGTGCGACGGCGCGATGCTCGATCTTAAAGCGTGGGATAGCGCCTGCCATCAACAGTTAACCGGACGCGATAATCAACAGATTAAGCACAGCATCTGTTTGCTTGCAGAGCGCGGTAAACTGGCGGAACTGCGTTTGCTGGTAATCCCCAATCAGGTGGATTATTTGCAGCATATTGATGAATTGGCAGCGTTTATCAGGCAACTTGGTGACGTTCCTGTACGGCTGAACGCGTTTCATGCGCACGGTGTGTATGGAGAAGCGCAAAACTGGCCGAGCGCCACGCCGGAAGATGTTGAGCAGTTGGCTGGCGCGTTAAAGGAGCGTGAGGTGAGTCGATTGATATTTCCGGCGCTGTATTTGTGACATGCCGGTGGCACAGGCCAGTAGGCATGACAAGACGCGTCAGCGTCGCATCCGGCATTGTGCGCCAACTGCCAGATACGGCGTGAACGCCTTACCCGTCCTACGGCACGTTAAACATCGCATATGTGTTATTACGTAACGCTTCAGCAATCTCATCTTCTGCTTCCGGACGTAACTCGCACAGCACGGCAAACACCCGGGCGGCCTGTTCCGGGCGGTTGGGCTGCCCCTGAAAACCGTTGAGCGGCATATCCGGCGCGTCGGTTTCCAGTAACAACGACGCCAGTGGCAGTTTCGCTATTACATCGCGAGTTTTACTGGCGCGTGGATAAGTGATGGTGCCGCCTACACCGATTTTGTAGTTCAATTGTACAAACCGTTCGGCCTGTTGCAGGCTGCCGGAAAAACCGTGGACTACGCCAGTGCGTGGCAAATCGTGGCGTTTAAGGTGCATCGCCAGTTTGTCATGAGTACGGCGCGAATGGAGGATCACCGGCAGATCATAGCGTTTCGCCAGTTTCAGTTGTTCGTCGAGCAACCACTGTTGGTGATCGAATTGTGGATCATCGCCAAAGAGATCCAGACCGATCTCCCCCACTGCCACCACCTTTGCGGGACGTCTTTCCAGCGCCTGCTGTAACTGTTCCAGCGACTCATCGGTGTGTTGATCCAACATCCCTGGGTGTAGCCCTAACGCGGCGTACAGCGGTTGATAATTTTCCGCCAGCGCCAACACGCGGGCAAAGTTTGCCGCCTCGGTTGCCGGAACAATGATCTTGCCTACGCCCGCTTGTGCCGCGCGTTGCAGGCTGGACTCTTCATCGCCACGAAACGGCGGAAAATCAAAATGACAGTGGGTATCGATAAAACGGCAAATCAAGCCAGATCCTCATTATTAAATGTCGGGTCATTCGCCTGCGGAGCGTCACTCACCCCGGCAACCAGCGTATCGTTGGCGACTGGCGCAGGCGGAATGACGATCGATTCAGGCGTCGCCGCGGGCACCAGATGGCGGGTAAGCGGCGCTTTTTCGGTTAGCATTTTACCGACGGTTGCCAGAAAATAACGACCGCATAAACGCCCGAGTTTATAGTCATCGCGCAGCGCCGGAAGCCGACTTCCCAGGGCGATACTATGCAGCGGCTTCGGCGGATAAATTTCGAATATCCGCAGCTTGCCCGGTGGTTTTTCAATAAATTGCTGGATGTCACGATAACTGGTTTCATGGTGCTGCACCAAATTCACCAGCGGTTGCAGGCTACTGTCGCCCAGCCAGCGTTCCATGCGTTTAAACCACTGCGGTGTGTAATACATTTGCGACGGCACAGTGCGGATCACCACCAGCGTTTTCGCTCCTTGTCTTGCCGCTTCCTTAACCGGGATCGCATCGCTGACGCCACCATCAAAATAGTTAATTCCATCAAGTGAAACTCCGGTGCGATAAAAACCAGGAATCGCACTTGAGGCGCGAATCAAATCCAGCCAGTTTTGTTTGGTCGGCAAAAAGTAGTTCGGCGTGTAATCGTCCTGACGACAGGCACACATATAAAACGATTTGCCGCTCTCAAACAGCCGCGCGGCGGTATCCATCTGCAACGGCATCTGGCTGGCCGTCGCCTCTATCAGCCAGTCCAGATCGATAAGATTTCCGCCACGCACAAAACGCACTGGATCGAAAAATTCGCGTTTTGTGGTATAGCGCATGATGACTTTGCGGGCGTAACCAGGCTGGTTACAAATATACGCCGAAAGGTTCTGCGCCCCGGCAGACGTGCCAAAATAAAGATCGAAAGGATTAAACTGCGCGCGCATAAACTCATCCAGCACGCCAGCCGTGAAGATTCCGCGTTGCCCACCGCCTTCGCACACCAGCGCAATACGCCCGGGCTGGAACGGCCTTAGCGACAACGGCGCAATATTACCAAGCGTTACAGGTATTCGCTGCCCCACCTCTGCCTTCCTGTTTTTTTAATGTGAAAGACTGACAAAGTAACGCAATTTATTATTCGCTAAAACCGTAAAAGCCAGTCCGCTGGACTGGCTTTGTATAAAATTTTCTTAATGGTCTGAAATCTAGGGTCGTTTTCGGCCCATGAACAAACTCACCAGGAACAGAATAATCCCGACGACAAAGACAATTTTTGCTGCACCTGCAGCAGTACCGGCCAGACCACCAAACCCAAGTGCGGCGGCGATTAACGCGATAACCAGAAATATGATGCCCCAACGAAACATAAGCGTCTCCTTTACCATAGTTAATGTCACCGCTTGATATGAGCGTGCAAATCACTCAATGCGATATTTTTAGTGTGGTGCACATCGCGCCTCCCGACAAAGTTCGGGAGGACGAATTACGACGAATTACTTAGTTTTCAGATCATTTTTAACGCTTTTCACACCATCTACCGCTTTAGCGATACTTTCAGCACGGTCGCTTTGTGCCTGGGAATCAACAGTACCGGAGAGCTGAACCACGCCGTCGGTGGTTTCAACTTTCACATGACGGGAAGGGACGATATCGTCTGCCAGCAGTTTGGCTTTGATTTCACTGGTGGTGGCGGTATCACCTGCGTAACCCTTCACAGAGCCTTCTTTAGCGTCGCGAACATGCAGTTTGTCGCTGACAGAGGTCACACCCTCAACTCCTTTAGCCACTTTCACGGCCTCTTCAGCCTGTGCCTGGCTTTCAACAAATCCGCTCAGAGTCACGACTTTTTGATCGGTTTTAACAGAGATATCGGTGCTTTTGATGTTGTCATGATCCACCAGAGCCGCCTTCACTTTCGCAGTGATGGCGCTGTCATCCATGAAATTACCGACTTTATTCATAGAGCTATCGACTTTTTGCCCTGCGGTTTCGTTGGTGGTCTGCGCGTTGTTTTCCGCAAAAGCAGAGCCTGTCGCCACGGCAGAGGTCAACATTACGGCCAGCAGCGTTTTCGAAATCTTCAGTTTTGTCATAGTCATCGATGTATTCCTGTATGTTTGCTCATAATTTGAGCCTGGCAACACGAGGTTGCATTGCTGAAAGGGAGAGACTTCACCCTGTACAGAAGTCAATGGTCGCCATCACAAAAGCGATGAGTGATGAATAACGACCATCACAGCCTCTGGATCAGTTATTAATATCAATCGAATGACATTTAACGGTTTTAAATACTGATATCCACGAATTGAACGGTATTTAAAGCCGTCACAAATGTCATCACTTTGTTAAATATAGATCACAATTTTGAAACCGCTCGCCGCATCGGCTAAAAAACGCGCAAACATAAGCAAAAGCGAATGTTTTAAGAACATTCCGCAAGCGGCTAATAAGGAAGGGAAAGTGACAGGGCGCAGCGGTTGCCGCGCCCTTGAGGCAAGAATTAATGTTCGCGAGTCTGGTGGAACTGAACATCCGGGTAACGCTCTTGCGCTAAGCGCAAGTTCACCATGCTGGTAGCGATGTAAGCGAGGTTGTCGCCGCCATCAAGCGCCAGTTGGCTTTCGTTCTTACGCTTGAACTCTTCGAATTTCTTCGCGTCCGCACATTCTACCCAACGGGCGGTGGCAACGTTGACCGACTCGTACACGGCTTCAACGTTGTATTCGCTCTTCAGGCGCGATACCACCACATCAAACTGCAGCACACCAACCGCACCTACGATCAGGTCGTTGTTGGAGAGCGGACGGAACACCTGTACCGCGCCCTCTTCGGAAAGCTGTACCAGCCCTTTGAGCAGTTGTTTTTGCTTCAGCGGATCTTTCAGGCGGATACGGCGGAACAGTTCTGGTGCGAAGTTCGGAATACCGGTGAACTTCATCATCTCGCCCTGGGTAAAGGTGTCGCCAATCTGAATAGTGCCGTGGTTGTGCAGACCAAGGATATCGCCCGGATAAGCTTCTTCAACGTGCGAACGGTCGCCCGCCATAAAGGTCAATGCGTCGGAAATCACCACGTCTTTCGCGGTACGCACCTGGCGCAGTTTCATGCCTTTTTCATATTTACCGGACACGACTCGCATAAACGCCACGCGGTCGCGGTGTTTCGGGTCCATGTTGGCCTGAATTTTAAATACGAAGCCGGTAAATTTGTCTTCGCTCGCCTCTACAGTGCGAGTATCTGTCTGACGCGACATCGGCGCAGGCGCCCACTCCACCAGCCCGTCCAGCATATGATCCACGCCGAAGTTACCCAGCGCAGTACCAAAAAATACCGGGGTGATTTCACCTGCAAGGAACAGCTCTTTGTCGAACTCGTTAGATGCGCCTTTCACCAGTTCCAGTTCATCACGCAGTTGTTGCGCCAGATCTTCACCAACAGCAGCATCGAGATCCGGGTTGTTCAGCCCTTTAACAATGCGCACTTCCTGAATGGTGTGACCTTTACCGCTCTGATAGAGATACGTTTCATCTTTATAAAGATGGTAAACGCCTTTAAACAGCTTGCCGCAGCCAATCGGCCAGGTGATCGGCGCACAACCGATTTTCAGCTCGTTTTCAACTTCATCGAGCAATTCCATCGGGTCGCGGATATCACGGTCAAGTTTGTTCATAAAGGTGAGGATCGGCGTATCGCGCAGACGGGTAACTTCCATCAGCTTGCGGGTACGATCTTCTACACCTTTTGCGGCGTCGATCACCATCAGGCAGCAGTCCACTGCAGTCAGTGTACGATAGGTATCTTCCGAGAAGTCTTCGTGCCCCGGGGTGTCGAGCAGGTTAACCAGGCAATCCTTATAAGGGAACTGCATCACAGAAGTGGTAATAGAGATACCACGCTGCTTTTCCATCTCCATCCAGTCCGACTTCGCGTGCTGGTTAGAGCCACGGCCTTTTACTGTACCGGCGGTCTGAATGGCCTGTCCGAACAGCAACACCTTCTCGGTAATAGTGGTCTTACCTGCGTCCGGGTGAGAAATAATGGCAAAAGTGCGGCGCTTCGCCACCTCTTGCAAATAAGGAGACAACGTCATAATTCTTTCTTCTTGAGTAAGCGGCATCGCGCCGCGCTTGTTGAAAACGAAAAATTGCGGCTATTTTACCCATCAACGGGGGGGAGGCAATCAGTGTTTACACAGGAGTTGCTCCAGTTCATGCAACGATGAAACGGTCCAGGTGGGTGCGATACCTTCTGGTTGCTCACGGTTGTGCGCATTCAGCCAGCAGGTCGCAAGCCCGGCATTGATACCACCGAGAATATCGGACTCAGCAGTATCACCGACCATCAGCACTCGTGAACGGTCAGGATTGCCCGCCTGTTCCAGGGCATAATCGAAAATTTTCTTATTCGGCTTGGCGACACCAACTTCTTCGGAAATCACTAGCAAATCGAAATAATCACGCAGGCCCGTGCGTTCCAGACGCACCTGCTGCAAGGCGCTAAAGCCGTTGGTGATGATGCCGATTTTGGCGTTGCCGCGAATGGCGTTAAGCAGGGAAACCGCGCCCGGCAGCGGCGTGCAGATTTCCGCCATCGCATTTATAAAGGCCTCGTTGAGTTTACCTGGCTCGACGTTCAGTCGTTCGGCCCAGCTTTCAAAACGCCCGTGCTGAAGCTGTAATGAAGTGATCGCGCCGTTTTGATAATCCACCCACAGTGGCTTGTTAACGGCCTGATAGTCCTGAAAATCTTCAGCGGTAAAGGTGACGCTGTAGTCAAGAAACATCCGCTGCAGGCCGGTGAACGAGTCAAAAGTAAACAGCGTTTCATCGGCATCAAAGAAAATCCAGTCCCACTTCATTATTCCACCTTGTCTTACATACTGATTGGCAACGCCATGATGATGGCGTCTTCGCGACCGTCCGTGGTGGGGTAGTAATTGCGGCGAATCGTCGCCTCGTTAAAACCTAAACTTTCATACAGGGCAATGGCGGCAGCGTTTGAGGCGCGGACCTCCAGCCATAGCGTTGCCACGCCGCGTTTTTCCAGTTCGTCGATCAGATGCTCCAGTAGCGCCCTTCCCAATCCCTGACGCTGATAGTCGGGATCGACAGCAATATTGAACAATGTAGCTTCATCCAGCACCACTTGCGTAATCGCAAACGCCGCCATTTTGCCGTTTTGCGTTAACTGAAAGTTGAGATAGCGTTCGCCCTGGTTGCTGGCAAAGGTTTTTTCGCTCCACGGAAAGGCGTGGGCGCGTTGTTCAATGTTAAAAGCCGCTGGTAAATCAGTCGTTTCGAGGGAAGAAATCGTGTTCATATGTGCAAATTTGTTGCCATAACGCGGCGCGTGCCGTTGGGTTTGCCCGTAATTCAGTGAGCGTCGGGGATGCTATCTGGGCACCTTCCAGTGACAGCGGTTCATCAGTGCCCAGCCGCCAACTGTTGCAGCGACTACCTTGCGGTAGCATCGCGATCCTTTCGGGCGTCAATTGCAGTACCTGCTCGGGGCTAACGGTTAATGCGCGCAAAACGTCACTCACCAGCGGATCGGTCAGGGCGGGAATATCGTTTGCCACCATCACCAGACGAACGTGTGCCGGGATCGCAATGGCTACCTCTCCCTGCAACGCGCCAGGGCGACGCAGCGACCACTGGGTAATGCCCAGTTGCTGTAACTGCCAGTCTCGTCGGGATGTCATAGCGAATCGCTCCTGTTGTCAGGGGCGCAAATATAGCAAATTCGTCGATACCGCGCCAACATATGGCTATAATCGCCGCCAGTATCAATTGAGGAGCATTCCATGTCTGCATTTACCCCGGCAAGTGAAGTCTTGCTGCGCCACAGTGATGATTTCGAACAAAGCCGTATTCTGTTTGCCGGTGACTTACAGGATGACCTGCCCGCGCGTTTAGATACCGCGGCCAGTCGTGCTCATACCCAGCAATTCCACCATTGGCAGGTGTTAAGTCGCCAGATGGGTGATAACGCCCGTTTTAGCCTGATCGCTACGGCGGACGACGTCGCAGATTGCGATACGCTGATCTACTACTGGCCGAAGAACAAACCAGAAGCGCAATTCCAACTGATGAACCTACTGTCACTACTGCCGGTAGGGACAGATATTTTCGTCGTGGGCGAAAACCGCAGCGGTGTGCGCAGCGCCGAGCAGATGTTGGCGGACTACGCACCACTGAATAAGGTAGACAGCGCCCGCCGCTGCGGCCTCTATTTTGGTCGTCTGGAAAAGCAGCCGGAGTTTGATGCTGATAAATTCTGGGGCGAATACAACGTTGATGGCCTGACGGTCAAAACGTTGCCGGGCGTGTTTAGTCGTGACGGCCTGGATGTCGGTAGCCAGTTGCTGCTTTCGACATTTACTCCGCACACGAAAGGCAAAGTGCTGGATGTCGGCTGCGGTGCAGGCGTGCTTTCGGTTGCTTTTGCGCACCATTCACCGAAAATTCGCCTCACCTTGTGCGATGTCTCCGCACCGGCAGTAGAAGCCAGTCGCGCGACACTTTCCGCTAACGGTGTTGAAGGTGAAGTCTTTGCCAGCAACGTCTTTTCCGAGGTGAAAGGTCGTTTTGACATGATTATCTCCAACCCACCGTTCCACGATGGAATGCAAACCAGCCTTGATGCTGCGCAAACGTTGATTCGCGGCGCGGTACGTCATCTTAATAGCGGCGGCGAGTTGCGGATTGTAGCGAATGCGTTCCTGCCTTATCCGGATCTGCTGGATGAAACATTTGGCTTCCATGAAGTCATCGCACAAACCGGGCGTTTCAAGGTGTATCGCGCCATTATGACCCGCCAGGCGAAGAAAGGTTAAGTCTCTGGCACCTGTCGCCGCATGCCGTGTCGGATGCGGCGTAAACGCCTTATCCAACCAACAAAACCTGTACGTTAGCCCTCCGTAGGCCAGATAAGACGCGTCAGCGTCGCATCTGGCATATACAGCCACAAGCCATGTCGGATGCGACGTGAACGCCTGATCTGACCGACAAACGAATTATCCACAATCCACTGATGGCCATTTTTCCAGCAATCACACATCAGGCGACAATTAACTATTGACGAAAAACTGAAAACCACTAGAATGCGCCTCCGTGGTAGCAATTCTTTTTTAAGAATTGATGGTATGCGAAGGTGGCGGAATTGGTAGACGCGCTAGCTTCAGGTGTTAGTGTCCTTACGGACGTGGGGGTTCAAGTCCCCCCCCTCGCACCAAAAACCACGTTGATATTGCTCGCACTGGGCGAAGGTGGCGGAATTGGTAGACGCGCTAGCTTCAGGTGTTAGTGTTCTTACGGACGTGGGGGTTCAAGTCCCCCCCCTCGCACCAACGAGGCGATATCAAAAAAGTAAGATGACTGTGCGAAGGTGGCGGAATTGGTAGACGCGCTAGCTTCAGGTGTTAGTGTCCTTACGGACGTGGGGGTTCAAGTCCCCCCCCTCGCACCAATTATCTTTACTTCCTTTCTTGTTTCTTCCCTGTTTTATCATCCTTGATCCCAGCTCGTTATCATCAGTATGACGCTCGCAATTAGCGCCAGGCACGATGGCAACAAAACATAATGCCGTAACTGTTTGTGATACAGCATCAGCGGTGTCACCAATAATCCCATCAGCATGACAATCCGCCACAGTTCCGGCGATAAATCCACATACGTCAGTCCTGCAATCAGCAATCCCGGCAGCAACACTCCCCAACCACTGCCCAGTGTACGTTGCAACATGGTTTCATCTCTTTTATTGATAATGATAAGCAATATCATATGATAATTTTTATCGTTTGCAAGTTAGCAAAATCCCTTGCTATCGTTTAAACCTATCGCTAGGATTAGCAATCATTATCATTTAGATTACTATCACGATTATGGCCTATCGTTCCGCACCGCTTCTTGAAGATGTTATCTGGCGAACGCATCTCCAGCCGCAAGATCCAACACTTGCGGAAACAGTACGTGCGACGATCGCAGAACATCGTGAACATTTGCTGGAGTTTATCCGTCTGGATGAACCCGCCCCACTTAGCGCCCTGACGCTGGCGCAATGGTCTTCTCCAACGGCCCTGCGTTCCCTGTTGGCTGTTTATTCCGATCATATCTACCGCAATCAACCATTGATGCTCCGCGAGAATAAGCCGCTGATCTCACTGTGGGCGCAATGGTATATCGGTCTGATGATGCCGCCATTAATGCTGGCGCTGTTAACACAGGAAAAAGCGTTAGATCTTTCCCCGGAACATTTTCACGTTGAGTTTCACGAAACCGGGCGTGCCGCCTGTTTCTGGATCGACGTGTGTGAGGACAAGAACGCTCCGCATTTGCCACAGCAGCGAATGGAAAAGTTAATCAGTCAGGCGATCGCCCCGGTTGTGCAGGCATTAGAAGCCACCGGCGAAATCAATGGCAAACTTATCTGGAGTAATACCGGCTATCTGATCAACTGGTATTTGACTGAGATGAAGCAGTTACTTGGTGATGCGACAGTTGAATCACTTCGCCGTGCTCTCTTTTTTGAGAAAACACTCTCCACGGGTGAAGATAATCCTCTTTGGCGTACGGTGGTGCTGCGCGACGGCCTGTTGGTGCGCCGTACCTGCTGCCAACGTTATCGCTTGCCGGATGTACAGCAATGCGGCGACTGTACGCTGAAATGAAAAACTCTGCCGGGGTGATAACCCGGCATTAGCGTATTAAAAGGAATGCAACACATTGCTTGTTTCTGAAACCCGCATACATAACAGAATGTCTGCAGCCTCCAACAACCCAGCATCGGAACTGACGCCCAGTTTCGACATCACATTAAATTTATGCGCGCGGATCGTTTTAATATTTCGTTTAAGCTGCTCGGCAATTTGTGTCATTGAGTAGCCACGCGACATAAAACGCAATATTTCTCTCTCCGTTGGGCTTAGCGTCCGGCTTTGATTAATGTACCACTGATTGTTCAGGCGATCGGTAGCCTGACGCACGCCATTTAATGACAGAAACAGCTCCTGATAAAAAATGTCCAGCGTCGATGCTTTACTTAATACACCGTCCAACGGTGATGGCGATAATGATCCGATTAATCGTGCTTCAATATCATCATCCGCAATAACTAAACGCCGGGTACGCGGAAATTTAATAGCCAGCTCAGTCAAATAAGATAATCCCTCTCTGCGCTCACTTCTCATGGCAGAAAAAGAAAAAATAACCGCCGCAAATGAGACCCGCGACATCGCATCCTGAAACGCCTCCTGGCTTCTATAGATATGGAGTGTATAAGGGTTACCCGCAAACTTTCTGAATAAGCTTTCAATACCGATACTACTCATGACGCACTTCTCTATGAGTGCGACATTTCTCTTCTTAATTCGGCTGTGTTCCATTCTGCGGCATCTCCATAAACCGAAGGCAAGTTAAGTTCTCTTGCCCCCTGCGCGCTATTTATCCATGCATACATCTCAGCGTTGCTGTGAATTGCCAGCCGACGCATCGCACTGTTTTTTTGTGCGCTGATGGTTTTATTGCTTTTCTTAAGCAATGAAGCTATCTGGTTGATGCCCCATCCTTTGCCTAACAACCGCAGTACCTTGCGCTCTGAAAGTGTCAGAATGACGGTGCGATAGCTAAAATCCTGAGTTTCAGTCATTGCCGGGGAGGTCAGCATGGCGCTGATACGCTCTGCATGCGCATTACCGGAACGAACCGTCTTAACCAGATTCTCAATGGGTTCGATATCGGACAGTAACGTCGCTGCCGGGCACATAAGCAGTTCTACCGCCTGAGAGTACCAGGCACGCGAAACCATGAAAACCCAATGAATTTCCCTGTATTGTGAGATCAATGAATAATAATGTTCACAAACGGAATGTGGATTGTCATTTTCGCCGGTTAAATCGGCAATGACTAATCCGGAGCGACGTAATTGTAATAAGGTAAGATCCTCCGCGGAGGCTCTGGATATTATTTCATATTCAGGGAAGTGAGTCCTCATGACCTCTTTTAACCCTGCTTGCATAACCGGTATTTTACTGATAACAATTCCATTTTTGCAGCATCCTGGCAACATATTTCCTCCACATCCACTGTCTAAAAATCATGATGGTTTATTCAGGATATTCATTCCTTAAATGCTTCCAGCAAATTAATAGATTAAGCGAATAAATTATCCTTAGCATTCACTTTCATATCAGCATACTCCTGCTGCACAATAACTCCACGGCATGTGTCAGAAGGTTAGCATCAAATGATAACCTGGTGAAATAGCCTGGAGACATTTAAAATAACTAAATTAACTTGTTAGAAATACTTAATGGAAACCCTGGGATTCCATTAGTTTAAGATATAATTAAAATACCGCCTTCCCATCGAACAAAAAACATCTCGCCAGCATTTGCACAAAAAAAATCAGTAAAATCTGATGATTTTATCTGTTTAAAATTCAAAAGCACGAACGGCCATCCATTACTCTAATCCGTAAGAGACAAATTATAAATTCATTATAATTATAATATTCATATGATAATTTTTTTGCAGCGATAAAAAATTCGCTTTTCGCCACTGAACTTCACCCGCCAACCAGGACTAATCAGCGCAATTTTGATCTTAACCTACCCCAAAACAACCGCTCTTCATGATACAAATGGGGTCTCATTATTTGAACAATACGCAGCACGTCTATGACAAAGGACGAGTTATGCAGACTGAGCAACAGCGGGCCGTAACACGGCTTTGTATCCAGTGTGGATTATTTCTTTTGCAACATGGAGCGGAAAGCGCGTTAGTTGATGAGCTTTCCTCGCGACTGGGTCGGGCATTGGGAATGGACTGCGTCGAAAGTTCTATCTCTTCGAACGCCATTGTGCTTACTACCATTAAAGATGGGCAATGCCTGACATCTACGCGCAAAAATCACGATCGCGGCATTAATATGCATGTAGTGACGGAAGTTCAGCATATTGTGATTCTGGCGGAGCATCACCTGCTGGATTACAAAGGCGTGGAGAAACGTTTTAGCCAGATTCAACCCTTACGTTACCCGAGATGGCTGGTCGCCTTGATGGTTGGTCTGTCATGCGCCTGTTTCTGTAAGCTCAATAAAGGTGGCTGGGATGGTGCCGTCATCACCTTCTTTGCCAGCACGGTCGCAATGTATATCCGTCAGCTACTGGCGCAACGTCATCTCCACCCTCAGATAAACTTTTGCATCACCGCATTTGCCGCCACCACGATTTCTGGTTTGCTTTTACAACTCCCTGCCTTCAGCAATACGCCAACAATCGCGATGGCTGCCAGCGTTCTGCTGCTGGTGCCGGGCTTTCCGTTGATTAATGCCGTCGCTGATATGTTTAAAGGGCACATCAATACCGGGCTGGCACGCTGGGCGATTGCCAGCCTATTGACGTTGGCTACCTGCGTTGGCGTGGTGATGGCACTCACGATTTGGGGACTACGCGGATGGGTGTGATCGAATTTCTCTTAGCACTAGTGCAGGATATGATCCTCGCGGCAATTCCTGCAGTCGGCTTTGCGATGGTATTCAATGTGCCGGTTCGGGCGTTACGCTGGTGTGCACTGCTTGGCGCGATTGGTCATGGCTCTCGAATGATCTTAATGAATACCGGGCTGAATATTGAATGGTCAACCTTTATGGCATCCATGCTGGTCGGCACCATTGGTATTCAATGGTCACGCTGGTATCTGGCGCATCCGAAAGTCTTTACCGTGGCAGCCGTTATCCCTATGTTTCCCGGTATCTCTGCTTATACAGCAATGATTTCAGCCGTAAAAATCAGCCAGTTAGGTTACAGCGAGCCGTTGATGATTACCCTGTTAACCAACTTTCTTACGGCATCATCAATTGTTGGCGCGTTATCCATCGGCCTTTCCATTCCTGGATTATGGTTGTACCGCAAGCGCCCTCGCGTATAAAATTGCCTCGCTTAAAGCACACGGATGAGAGACAGCCTCCTTTCATCCGTGTGTTACTATAAAAGTAATCTCCCTTCTCGTTCATCGTTCCATATTGAGAAACAGTATGTCTTCCAGAGTTTTGACCCCGGACGTCGTTGGTATTGACGCCCTGGTACACGATCACCAGACCGTTCTGGCAAAAGCTGAAGGCGGTATGGTTGCCGTATTTGCTAACAACGCTCCGGCGTTTTATGCCGTCACGCCCTCACGTCTTGCTGAACTGCTGGCGCTGGAAGAAAAGCTGGCACGTCCAGGAAGCGATGTCGCTCTGGACGATCAACTCTATCAGGAACCGCAAACTCCCCCCGTTGCCGTACCGATGGGAAAATTCGCCATGTACCCGGACTGGCGGCCAGATGCTGATTTTACTCGCCTGGCCGCATTATGGGGCGTGGCGCTAAGAGAACCCGCCACCGCCGAAGAACTGGCCTCATTCATTGCCTACTGGCAGGCGGAAGGCAAAGTCTTTCATCATGTGCAATGGCAACAAAAACTGGCGCGCAGTCTGCAAATTGGTCGTGCCAGCAATGGCGGACTGCCGAAACGAGATGTGAACACAGTCAGCGAACCTGACAGCCAAATTCCACCGGGATTCAGAGGGTAACGATGAAAAACGTTGGCGACCTGATGCAACGTCTGCAAAAAATGATGCCTGCCCATATCAAACCCGCCTTCAAAACGGGTGAAGAGCTTCTGGCGTGGCAGAAAGAACAAGGAGCGCTCCGCGCCGCCGCTCTGGAGCGCGAGAACCGGGCAATGAAAATGCAGCGCACCTTTAACCGCTCCGGCATTCGTCCGCTGCATCAGAACTGCTCCTTTGAGAACTATCGTGTTGAATGCGAAGGGCAGATGAATGCGTTGAGCAAAGCGCGCCAGTATGTCGACGAGTTCGACGGCAACATAGCCAGCTTTATCTTTTCTGGCAAGCCTGGAACCGGTAAAAACCACCTGGCGGCAGCGATCTGCAACGAACTACTGCTACGCGGCAAATCGGTATTGATTATTACTGTTGCCGATATTATGTCAGCGATGAAAGATACTTTCAGAAATAGCAGCACCAGCGAAGAGCAACTGCTCAACGATCTGAGCAACGTTGATCTGCTGGTGATCGACGAGATCGGTGTACAGACCGAATCGAAATACGAAAAAGTGATCATCAACCAGATCGTCGATCGTCGTTCTTCTTCCAAACGCCCGACCGGGATGCTGACCAACAGCAATATGGAGGAGATGACGAAATTGCTGGGCGAACGCGTTATGGATCGTATGCGCCTGGGCAACAGCCTGTGGGTGATCTTCAACTGGGACAGTTATCGTAGTCGGGTAACGGGTAAAGAGTATTAATCCCCATTTCCGGCGTTATACTGCGACAAAATTCCATTATGAGTAATGATGATGAAAACTGTTAAACACCTTCTGTGCTGTGCAATTGTCACCACCGCATTCATTTCTGCCGGGACACATGCCGCTTCCTGGAAAGATGCGCTTTCCAGCGCCGCCAGCGAGTTAAGCAACCAGAGCAGCACCACACAGGAAGGTGGTTGGTCGCTCTCTTCATTAACGAGTCTGCTTAGCAGTGGCAACCAGGCGTTAAGCGCAGACAATATGAACAATGCCGCAGGTATTCTGCAATATTGCGCGAAACAAAAGCTGGCTTCAGTGACCGACGCGGAAAACATCAAAAATCAGGTACTGGAGAAGCTGGGCCTGAACAGCGAAGAACAGAAAGAAGACACCAACTATCTGGATGGCATTCAGGGTTTGCTGAAAACCAAAGATGGTCAGCAGCTTAATCTGGATAACATCGGCACCACTCCGCTGGCGGAGAAAGTGAAAACCAAAGCCTGCGATCTGGTATTAAAGCAAGGCCTGAACTTTATCTCCTGATCTGTATAATGCCGCGTTTTAACTGTTAATCGGCTGGCGCGGCTCTCCCCTTCTCTTTTTCCCGCTTCTCACGCTTTCATCCCCCGCTATGCGGGACGCGACCTTGAATAAAAAAGCCTGTTTATAAACTAATTCCTAACAACATCGCATTTTTTTGACACTAGAATTGCAGCAATATGGCAGCGCCATTACATTGTGTTTCTCAAAAAATCTTAAACATCGGCTACACGGCCTGGTTTAGTGAGGATCGCCCGTTGTCAGAACTACTCTCTTTCGCCCTGTTTCTCGCCTCTGTGCTGATCTACGCATGGAAAGCGGGACGTAACACCTGGTGGTTTGCAGCCACGTTAACGGTGCTGGGGCTATTTGTCGTTTTAAATATTACCCTGTTTGCCAGCGACTATTTTACTGGCGATGGTATTAACGACGCGGTGCTCTATACCTTAACCAACAGCCTGACCGGTGCAGGCGTCAGCAAATATATCCTGCCAGGCATCGGCATTGTGCTGGCACTGACGGCGGTGTTCGGCGCGCTGGGATGGATCCTTCGCCGCCGCCGACATCATCCTCACCATTTTGGCTACAGCCTTTTGGCACTCTTGCTGGCGCTGGGTTCAGTGGATGCCAGCCCGGCATTTCGTCAGATAACGGAACTGGTGAAATCCCAATCGCGCGACGGCGATCCGGACTTTGCGGCTTATTATAAAGAGCCGTCAAAAACCATCCCCTCCCCCAAACTCAACCTGGTTTATATCTACGGAGAAAGCCTCGAACGAACTTATTTTGACAACGACGCTTTCCCGGATCTCACGCCAGAACTGGGGGCGCTAAAAAATGAAGGGCTGGATTTCAGCCATACGCAGCAACTGCCGGGAACCGATTACACAATTGCTGGCATGGTAGCCTCCCAGTGTGGCATTCCGCTGTTTGCCCCGTTTGAAGGCAACGCCTCTGCATCCGTTTCCAGCTTCTTCCCACAGAACATCTGTCTGGGCGATATCCTGAAAAATTCCGGTTATCAGAACTATTTCGTGCAGGGAGCCAACCTGCGTTTTGCGGGTAAAGATGTGTTCCTGAAATCACACGGCTTCGACCATTTATACGGTTCGGAAGAACTGAAAAGCGTGGTGGCAGACCCGCATTATCGCAACGACTGGGGATACTACGACGATACGGTGCTGGACGAAGCATGGAAAAAATTTGAAGAACTGTCTCGCTCCGGCCAACGGTTTTCGCTGTTTACTCTGACGGTCGATACCCATCACCCGGATGGTTTTATCTCACGTACCTGTAACCGCAAAAAATATGATTTTGACGGAAAACCGAACCAGTCATTCAGCGCGGTAAGTTGCAGCCAGGAGAACATCGCGGCGTTTATCAACAAAATCAAAGCCTCTCCGTGGTTTAAAGATACCGTTATAGTGGTCTCTTCCGACCATCTGGCGATGAACAACACCGCGTGGAAATACCTGAACAAACAGGATCGCAACAACCTGTTTTTTGTCATCCGTGGCGACAAACCGCAGCAAGAGACGCTGGCAGTGAAGCGTAACACGATGGATAACGGCGCTACCGTGCTGGATATTCTCGGAGGCGATAACTTCCTCGGTCTCGGACGCAGCAGCCTGTCTGGTCAGTCAATATCAGAAGTGTTCCTCAACATTAAAGAGAAAGTGCTGGCGTGGAAGCCGGATATCATCCGCTTGTGGAAATTCCCTACCGAGATGAAAACGTTCACCATTGATCAGAACAAAAACATGATCGCATTCTCAGGAAGCCACTTCCGCCTGCCACTGCTGTTACGCGTGTCAGATAAACGCGTGGAGCCTCTGCCAGAAAGTGAATACTCCGCACCTCTGCGTTTCCAGTTAGCTGATTTCGCCCCACGAGACAATTTCGTCTGGGTTGACCGCTGTTACAAGATGGCGCAACTGTGGGCACCGGAACTGGCGCTCTCTACCGACTGGTGCGTCTCACAAGGTCAACTTGGCGGACAACAAATTGTGCAGCATGTTGATAAGCCTGAATGGAAAGGCAAAACAGCGTTTAAAGACACGGTCATCGACATGAAACGCTACAAAGAGAATGTTGATACGCTGAAAATTGTCGATAACGATATTCGCTACAAAGCAGACAGTTTCATCTTTAACGTCGCTGGTGCGCCGGAAGAGGTGAAACAGTTCAGTGGAATTTCCCGCCCGGAATCCTGGGGACGCTGGTCAAACGCGCAGTTAGGCGATGAAGTGAAAATCGAGTACAAACATCCGCTGCCGAAGAAATTTGACCTGGTGATCACCGCCAAAGCCTATGGTAATAACGCCGGCCGCCCCATTCCGGTACGCGTAGGCAATGAAGAACAAACCATCGTGCTGGGTAATGAAGTGACCACCAATACGCTGCATTTCGATAACCCAACCGATGCCGATACGCTGGTGATTGTTCCACCGGAACCTGTCGCAACCAACGAAGGGAACATTCTCGGCCACTCGCCGCGTAAGCTCGGCATTGGTATGGTGGAAATCAAAGTGGTTGAGCGTGAAGGGTAATAATATTGCCTGGTTGTAGTTCGGATAAGACGCGCAAGCGTCGCATCAGGCATCGGCACACAACTGCCGGATGCGGCGTGAACGCCTTATCCGTTCTGCGGTATATTATTGAAACGTAAAAAAACAGCGCCCAACACGTCCCCGAGCGCTGCATGGCAACTTTACCAATATCCGATTATCAGAAAGTAATAACGCCCTTAATCAACTCAGGATTGTTAATTACATCGCGCTCATAGATTTCCGCCAGCGTGGCGAACGGATAGCGATGGGTTAACATCATGTCAGCCGTGATTTTCCCTTCCGCCATCAATCTCCCGACTTTCGCGAAATCTTCCGGCGTGGCGTTGCGGCTACCCATCATTGTGGTTTCTTTTTTATGGAACTCCGGGTCAGAGAATTGCAACTCGCCTTTAAACAGGCCGACAAATACCACCGTGCCGCCGTGGCGAATCAGATTAACTGTGTTATTCATCGCATGTTGATTACCCGTCGCGTCGATCACTTTCTGCGCCAAAGAACCACCAAATTGCGCCCGCAACTGGTCATCAAAATCCTCTGCTGAAGGATCCAGCACCGGCAGTTCCAGACGCGTTGCTACATGCTCACGGCGAGTCGGACTGGTATCTGCCACTACCACCTGTGCACCATCAGCTTTAGCGATTGCCGCCGCGCCCAGACCGATTGGCCCCGCACCGACCACCAGCACCTGCTCGCCGGGCGCAACTGCCGCACGACGTACCGCATGAGCGCTAATGGCGAAAGGTTCAATCAACGCAGCCGCCTGCGGATCAATGCCGTCTGCGGGTAGCAAATTAGCCGCAGGCACTGCCAGATACTCACTAAAACCACCATCCTGATGCACACCAATGACTGAAATTCTTTCACAGCAGTTGGTGCGACCACTTTTACACGCAGGACACTGCTGACAAGAGATATACGGAATTACTGCAACTTGCTGCCCAATATTAAAATTGTGAATATTTTTCCCTGCATCAATAATCTCCCCACATATTTCATGACCTAAAACACGTGGGTAGCTAAAAAATGGCTGATTACCCGCCCAGGCATGAATATCTGTACCACAAATTCCGACAGCTTTAATTTTAATTAATGCTTCATCGTCGCCTGCCACCGGCCTTTCCCGGATTTTCCAGACTAAACTCTTTATTTTCTGACAAATTAAGACTTTCATTGTAGACATGATTCACTGCTCCTTTTATTTTATTACTCCCAGATATCGTCGAATTTATAAGAGCGACTGAATTTGCCCATGAAATATGCGGATGATCACGCATAAAAATGTTTTAAATCGGTTTTTAATGCCGTACTGGAGGGAACAATGAGTCGTTCACAGAATTTACGTCATAACGTCATAAACCAGGTGATTGAAGATATGGCGCGGGGAAATATTCCATCCCCACTCCCTTCACAAAGTGGACTGGCAGAAATGTATAACATTAGCCGCACCACGGTACGCCACATACTCCAGCATTTAAGCGCATGCGGCGTGCTCACCCAGGTGGGAAAGGATTATGTTGTCGCCCGCAAACCCGAACAGAACGATGGTTTCGATTGCATCACAGTCTCGCTGACAGAGCAAAACTACATTTTCGAGCAGGCATTTTTCACCATGATTAACCAGCGTCAGCTACGCGCCGGAGAGAGTTTTTCCGAGCTGCAACTGGCGCGGACGGCAGGCGTCAGCCCGGTCGTGGTTCGAGAATACCTTTTAAAATTTGGCCGCTATGGTCTGATTCAGAGCGAAAAACGCGGGCAGTGGAGCATGAAGCAGTTCGATCAGTCTTATGCCGAACAACTGTTTGAACTGCGGGAGATGCTGGAAACACACGCGTTACAGCACTTTCTGAATTTGCCAGATGATGATTCACGCTGGCTACAGGCAAAAACACTGCTCGAACGCCACCGGACACTGCGTGACAGCATTGGCAGTAATTTTCGTATGTTTTCGCAGTTAGACCGCGATTTTCATGCCATGCTGCTATCTGCGGCTGACAACATCTTTTTTAATCAAACACTTGAAATTATATCGGTGATTTTTCACTGTCATTATCAGTGGGATGAAAGCGATCTGAAACAACGTAATATTATTGCCATTGATGAGCATATGACGATTCTTAGCGCGCTAATTTGCCGCAGTGATTTAGATGCCGTACTCGCGCTGCGTAATCATCTCGATACCGCCAGGCAATCGATGATTCGCTCAGTCAAACAACATCATCGTTAAATTAAGTACAGATTAAAAACTACTATTCCGAGTTTATATCACGGCATAAAAATCAAGCCAATAATAAACGATGCTGAGTTAACAACACTCAGCCATCATTTATTGATTAAACAACAATAAAATTATTGGCTGTCCATAATTAATGCTTCCAGTACATCTAATTCACTGACAATTTTAGCCAGTGTTTCATCACACACTTCTTGCCTTGCTCGCATTTGATAAATAGCTGCACGTTTGGCATTCAGCGCCGCCAGATTAAATGTTTTTTCCAGTTTTGTCCGTTGCATATGCAACGAATTATCGTTTGCCGACATATCATCATCATTACGCCGCATATAATCGATAATTCTGGCCCCGGTTTCCATAATTAATTCATTATCGAGGTTTTCCGTGCTGGCACCAAGCAAACGTTGCTGAGTTTTTTGCACGCTCAGGATAGCCATTTTAGACATAAACAAATCGGCGGCGATCTCTTCTTTCTGCCGGTTATCGCTAAACAGGCTAACATTTTTCCCCAATAACAGCGGCAGAATGATAATGCCGCACAGCAACGAAAAGAGGATCACCCCGGTAGCGAGAAACACCAGCAAATAGCGCCCAGGGAACGGTTCACCATCGGGCAGTAATAACGGTATAGAAAGCACCCCCGCAAGAGTTATAGCCCCACGAACGCCAGCAAAAGTCGCTAACAACAAGTGGCGTGTTTTGTATCCGGCAAACAGCATTGGATGATTACTTTTCCGCCTGCGGCTGTACAGACGCATCAACCATAGCCAACCAAAGCGCATAACCATCAATGCAAGGTAGATCCACACAATATCCAGCACCAGCGACCAGGTTTGCACTAATGGATCGTGTTGTGCGCGGGTCAGTGATTCCGAAATGATGGCCGGAAGCTGCAAGCCCAGAATCAAAAATACCATGCCGTTGAAGACATATTCCAGCATTGACCAGGAGCTTTTCGCCTTAATTCTCAGTCGTATAGGCGCATGATGCACGACGCCAATACGGCTGGTCGTTAGCCCTGCGGCAACAGCGGCGAGGATGCCGGATAAACCAAAATGCTCCGCCACCAGATAAACAATAAACGGCAGCAGCAACATCAACACGATCTGGATTGAAGGCTCATCGTGAGCGTAACGGCTGATCAACAACAGTCCTTTACCATATAACCAGGTAACGGCGATCCCAACGGCAATACCGCCCACTGCCACGACAAAAAAGGCGATAGTCGCACCATACACGCTAAATTCCATCGTCCCCATAGTCACTGCGACAGCAAACTTCAACGCCACCAAACCGGAGGCATCATTCATTAATGCTTCGCCTTCAAGCACTTCCTGAATGCTTTTGTTGATTCGTCCTTTACCGACGATCCCCAACAATGCGACAGCATCCGTTGGCGACAATACCGCAGCCAATGCAAACGCCGCAATAAGCGGAACATTCGGTAACAGTAAATGAATAACGTAGCCGACGGCAAAAATAGTGATTAAGACCAGGATCAGCGCCAGACCTACGATTTCCCGACTGTGTTTGATCAACTCTTTAGGTTGTATTTTTGAACTTTCAGCAAACAACAACGGTGGAATAAACAATAACAGGAAAAGTTCAGGATTAAATTCCACATGTAAACCAAAAATGGGCTGAGCCAGTAATGCACCGGCAGCAATCTGGATTAAAGGAAGTGGAATCTGGATGGGAGACAGACGTGTCAGCACACTGGTTAATGAAACAACCAGAGTAAGAATTAAAATCGTTAAAAGTATTTCCATATAATTACTCCGCATCCTCATGCATAAATAATGGATATAACTAACCTAACTTCATAAGAATAACATCCAATCTATTACTTACAATTAATCGTTAATCGCAACATTTACTCACGAGAGTATATTAAGAAATGCAACTTATTATTTTTCTTTTGTTTATTCATAGTGTGAATGGTTATGATCTACCCTCCTCATGCATACGCAACAGAAAAACTTTTTTACTCAAACATTTCAACCAGATATGAATAACCTCTCATTTTTAATACCCGGCGATAACATAACTGACAAAAATGAATCAATTCAGCATTTAACAAATTTAAAGGATATCGCTATACACCGTCAACCGAAAATTTATTCTGTTTATATTATCAATTTAAATAATTATCAGTAGATTATAAAATAAAAACAATCACTCCTTATGTGAAATAGCCTGTCGCCGCCTTATAAAATCGCAACAAATACGCTAACTACACGCATACTAAAAAAATGCTTATCTATCTGAAAACAGACCATTACTCATCAGACATTGCATAACTTAAGGATATACAATAAAAATCATATTAAAAACCGATTAAAAGCAGCAAAGTCATACCAGGAGCACGAATTCACGAAACATTTGCAGCAGTCAGTCTATTCGCTGATTATTTTCGCACAGACGACAACTTTTTCATGATGTTTCTCTCCAGATAGTAATGTTGGAGTTATTTATTCTATAACATGGAGTACGTGGAAGATGAGTAAAATAATAGCAATGCTAATTACTGTCAGCACCCTTTTTCTGCCGACAATAATTCAGGCAAAACCGATTTCGATAAAAGTTGCCTATGAAAATAACCCCGGCGAACCACTGGATGTTGTCATGCGCCACTGGGCGGATCTGTTGAATAAAAAAAGTGGTGGTGAAATAACACTGGCGCTTTACCCCAGTTCCCAATTGGGATCAAAACAGGATGTGACTGAACAAGCCATGATGGGGATGAATGTTATTACCCTGAGTGATGTCGCATTCCTCGCTGATTATGAACCAGATTTGGGCATTCTGTTTGGCCCCTATTTAACCGACGATCCGCAAAAACTGTTCAAAATATATGAAAGTGACTGGTTCAAGCAGAAAAATGAAAGCCTGAAGAAAAAAGGTATTCATGTGGTTATGAATAATTATCTTTATGGCACCCGGCAGATCATTTCTAAAAAACCTATCCGCACAGTTGAAGACCTCGCGGGATTAAAAATCCGTGTGCCTAATAATGTCATGCAGATAAAAGCTATTCAGGCGATGGGAGCAACCCCAACGCCAATGCCATTAGGTGAAGTTTATCCTGCGTTAACCCAGGGCGTTATTGACGGAGTGGAAAACCCGATTTCTGTTCTGCAAGGACAAAAACTCTATGAGCAGGCGAAATACCTGACGATGGTGAATTACCTTACCAACACCTCCGTCTGGATTGGTGGCGAAGCTTTCTTTAGCACCCTCTCCCCGGAACAACTGGAAATGATTCACCAGACTGGTTATGAAGCTGGGCTCTATAGCCAGAAGCTCACTCTTGAGCGCGATGCTGAAATGCTGAAAGCCATGCAAGCTGAAGGTGTAGAGGTTATCTATCCTGATACCGAACCATTCCGTAAGAAAGCCCGCGAAGTTTACTCACAGTTCCCGGAGTGGACACCTGGCCTCTATGAAACCATTCAACAACAACTGAAATAAGTATCGATGCTAATCGTCCTGCTTTTTTCACAAAAGCAGGACAAGCCCTTACAGGAGGTTTCATGCGTTTTTTCGGCAAACTGGCAGAGTTTAGCGCTGCCTTTGCGCTGTTTGTTCTGGTTGTGATGACAATTGGAGCAGTATTTATGCGCTATTTCATCGGCCAACCGATTCAGTGGACAGAAGAGATGTCCGGGATGCTGATGATTTGGGTGGTGATGCTAGGTGGTATCGTGGCAGAGCGCGACCGGGCACATCTGACCATCCCTTTTGTAATGGATATGCTGCCAGCCACCATCAGACGAGTGATTGCTGTTCTGGTCGCCCTTCTCTCCCTCTGCGTGTTGCTTTATATGGCCTGGCTGGGCTACCGGCTGGCGGAAATGGCGCAGTTTAAAGTGACACAAATACTGAAAGTTTCCTGGTTCTGGATCGATCTGGCGGTCCCCGTCGGCGCGCTGGCAACTGCTCTCTATACCCTTTACTGGTTAATCACCGATATAAAGCAACCCCATAGCGGAGACGAAAAACAATGAGTTGGTTATTGATTATCCCGCTAATGATCGTCTGTTTATTTCTTAACATTCGGGTCTATCTGGCGATGTTTATTGGCATCATCGCTTACTTTTTATTCTTCTCCAGCGTGCCGATCGAAATTGCCGTCCAGAGGCTAATCGCCCCGACGCAAAGTCCTTCACTACTGGCTATTCCGTTTTTTATTTTGCTGGGTACGCTAATGAGCTACACCGGCATTGCAGAACGCATTTTACAAATTGCCAACGTCCTGGTGGGGAAAATGCGCGGTGGTCTGGGCGTAGCGAATATTCTCGTCAGCACCATGATGGGCGGTGTCAGTGCCTCTAACCTTGCAGATGCAGCAATGTTATCGCGCATGATGGTGCCGGAAATGGAACGCAAAGGTTACAACCGTGCCTTTGCCGCCGCCATTACCGCTGGCGGTTCGTTAGTCACGCCAATCATACCGCCGGGAATTGCCCTGATTATTTACGGTCTGGTTGCGGATGTCTCTATCGGCAAAATGTTTATCGCCGGACTGGTGCCTGGTTTGCTGTGTGCGGTCGTGCTGATGTTTACCGTCTACCTCGTCGCCCGCAGAACAAACGCCAAACCCTCGCGTGAAAGCTGGCCAACGGGCAAAGAAGTGGTGTTCTCTCTCGGTCAGGCGTGGCCAGCGCTGTTTCTGATTTTTGCCGTAGTCGGCGGCATTCGGGCGAATATCTTCACCCCGACGGAAGCAGGTGCCGCAGCGGTATTAATCGTTCTGGCGATTGGCTTTTTCATCTACCGTGAAATGAAAGTTTCCCACGTAGTTAAAGCTCTCGGTGAAACCGCACGCGCCACGGCGTCGGTGATGCTGGTGATTATGGCCAGCGCCGCCCTGGGTTGGATTTTCTCAATGGAACATGCTGGCGTCGCGGTGGCGAATTTCGTCACCTCGCTGACTGAAAACAAATATATGTTCCTTTTGATTATCAACGTATTGCTTTTGACGTTGGGGATGTTTCTGGAAGGAAACGCCATTCTGTTGATCCTGGTGCCGCTACTGAAACCGGTGGTCGAACACTTTGGTATCGATCCGGTACATTTCGGTATCATCATGATCTTCAACCTGTCGATTGGCGCGTTCACGCCGCCGGTGGGCACCGTGATGCTGCTGGTGTGTAATATCACGCAAGTTTCTGTAGGTAATTTCTTTAAGCAATCTCTGCCACTGCTGGTAGCCCTGCTGCTGATGCTGTTGCTGGTCACATATATCCCGGCAATTTCGCTGTTCCTGGTATAACGATAAAAACGCCGGATGAAGCACTCATCCGGCGTCATTGTGTTAAAACGTCTCCCAGTTATCCCCGCTATCGGCAACGGCAATTTTGCGCGGCGCAACCGGTGCCACACTGTTTACTACCAACACTTCGCGCTGACGCTTTTGCTCTTGCTGAATACGAAATACAGCCACAGCTTCAGTCAGGCGGCTGGCCTGCTCTTCCAGCGCGGCGGCAGCGGCGGCAGACTCTTCCACCAGCGCAGCGTTCTGTTGCGTTACCCGATCCATCTCGACAACCGCTAAACCAACCTGATCGATACCACGACTCTGCTCATCAGAAGCGGAGGCAATTTCACCCATAATATCGGTCACGCGGGTCACGGCGCTGACAATCTCCGCCATCGTTTCCCCGGCACTTTCGACCAGCGTAGAGCCAACATCCACTTTGCCAACCGAGTCTTCAATCAGAGTCTTAATTTCACGCGCCGCCTGAGCGCTACGCTGAGCCAGATTACGCACTTCTCCCGCAACTACCGCAAAACCGCGACCTTGTTCACCCGCGCGTGCCGCTTCGACCGCCGCATTCAAGGCCAGAATATTAGTCTGGAAAGCAATGCCGTCGATAACACTGATAATGTCGGCAATTTTCTGCGAACTGGTAGAAATATCACGCATGGTCTGTACCACGCTATCCACCACATTTCCGCCGCGTTGTGCTGTTTCAGAAGCACTTAATGCCAGATGGCTGGCCTGCCGCGCGTTCTCGGCATTTTGTTTCACTGTCGCGGTCAGTTGCTCCATGCTGGCTGCCGTCTCTTCCAGCGAAGCAGCCTGTTGCTCGGTGCGCGAAGAGAGGTCATTGTTGCCGGTGGCGATTTCGCTGGCCCCGCTATAGATAGCATTCGCGCCGTTACGCACATCGCCTACGGTACGTACCAGCTCACTTTGCATATGACGCAAACTCTCTGCCAGTTGACCCACTTCATTGGAACCGTCCACCTCAATCGATTTCACCAGATCACCGCCAGCAATATGGCGAATGCTGTCGATCAGGCGATTCATCGGTGCCACCAGCGACGTTTTAATACCAAACCAGACGGCGAAAATCACCGCCAGTACGACGATCAGCACGCACGCCAGCACCCACATTGCCTGGTTATAGGAAGCATTATTATCGGTGACGGCGATGTCATAGAGACGATCGTTTTGCTGCATATACGCCATATACTGCTTTTCGAACCCGTCCTGATATCCCTGTGTAGGTTGGTCAAAAAACGCATTGATTTTGCCCGCACTTAACAACTGGATCAGCTCCGCCAGTGCATTGTGATAGATATCGTAATTGCGTTTGATCTCAGTAGCAGCCGCTGTGCTCTGACGCGAGTTACGCGGTAGTGCCTCGTAATCTGCCCAGTTTTTTTCCGCTTGTTTCAGTGAAAGAGTGGCACTCTGCATCAGCTCGGCAACAGTTGAACCACTGCCAATATTGTTCTGATCCATCATGTAGCGGATACCCGCGCGGTTGAGGGTGTTACGCGTCTGCAACAACTCAACCCAACTGCTATTCAGCGTAGATTGCTGCTGGCGAATGGTTTGTAAAACGGAGAAGTATTCTTTGTCCTTCTTTAAGGTATTAAAGAACAGACCGCCTGATGTTAGTTGTAAAAGGCCGAAAATGGCCAAAACCAGTAGTACACTGGTCACGATCCTGATACGTTTTAGCATGGTTTCTCTTTTCCTGTTGACCGATAGCAGGATTTTCGGCCTGGAATGAGAAAACTTTATAGGTAGCGGCTTTAAACTGGCTAAATTTACCTCACTTTTTTTATTTTTGTTCAAAAATACAATAGCCACGCATTGGTACATTTTCTTTTCTTATTTTTTTTACACTAATTGTATCTATTTTGAACATGAGAATATTTGCCAATAGTTTAATATTATTGGCCAAAACAATATTACCGGTTGGGAAGTGTGGTTTTATATTGTTATTTAATATATATAGAATAAATATAATTTTTATATGAGTAACACAACCGGGAGATAAAATTCGCCCTGGGTGTGATCATCATCACATAAATAACCTTCGTAAACCTCGCCCAATACCGCTCAACTGCAAAACTGACCGCTTACATCCCTAATATAACCGCTCAGTTATTTACCTTACTTTACGCGCGCGTAACTCTGGCAACATCACTGCAGGATAGCGGTCAATTTACCTCCTCAAACGCAACGCAAACCTAGAACGGTTTCGGCCAACTATTAATCAATACATGCCAGGTTTTACTATGGATACTAAAAAGATATTCAAGCACATACCCTGGGTGATTCTCGGAATCATCGGTGCATTCTGCCTCGCGGTAGTTGCATTACGTCGGGGGGAGCACGTCAGTGCCCTGTGGATCGTGGTCGCCTCTGTGTCGGTGTATCTGGTGGCGTATCGCTACTACAGCCTGTACATCGCCCAGAAGGTGATGAAACTCGACCCCACGCGCGCGACGCCTGCGGTTATTAACAACGACGGTCTGAACTATGTTCCGACCAACCGTTACGTGTTGTTTGGTCACCACTTCGCCGCTATCGCCGGTGCTGGTCCGCTGGTGGGGCCGGTTCTCGCCGCGCAAATGGGCTACCTGCCGGGCACGCTGTGGCTGCTGGCAGGCGTGGTGCTGGCCGGTGCGGTTCAGGACTTTATGGTGCTGTTTATCTCTTCTCGCCGTAACGGCGCATCTCTCGGTGAGATGATCAAAGAAGAGATGGGGCCAGTACCTGGGACTATCGCGCTGTTTGGCTGTTTCTTAATCATGATCATCATCCTGGCGGTACTGGCGCTGATCGTGGTTAAAGCCCTGGCCGAAAGTCCGTGGGGTGTCTTCACCGTTTGCTCAACCGTACCGATTGCGCTGTTTATGGGTATCTACATGCGCTTTATTCGTCCGGGGCGTGTAGGTGAAGTCTCTGTCATTGGTATTGTGCTGCTGGTTGCCTCTATCTACTTTGGCGGCGTGATTGCTCACGACCCTTACTGGGGTCCGGCACTGACCTTTAAAGACACCACCATTACCTTCGCGCTGATTGGCTATGCGTTTGTTTCCGCGCTGCTGCCGGTGTGGTTGATCCTCGCACCGCGCGACTATCTGGCAACCTTCCTGAAAATCGGCGTTATCGTCGGCCTGGCGCTGGGTATCGTGGTGCTGAACCCGGAACTGAAAATGCCTGCGATGACCCAGTACATTGATGGTACTGGCCCGCTGTGGAAAGGCGCTCTGTTCCCGTTCCTGTTCATCACCATCGCCTGTGGTGCGGTATCTGGCTTCCACGCGCTGATCTCTTCCGGTACGACGCCGAAACTGCTGGCTAACGAAACCGACGCGCGTTTCATTGGCTACGGCGCAATGCTGATGGAGTCCTTCGTGGCGATTATGGCGCTGGTTGCTGCGTCCATCATCGAACCGGGTCTTTACTTCGCAATGAACACCCCGCCAGCGGGTCTCGGCATCACCATGCCTAACCTGCATGAAATGGGTGGCGAGAACGCGCCTGTCATCATGGCACAACTGAAAGACGTTACCGCACACGCGGCGGCAACTGTCAGTTCCTGGGGCTTCGTGATTTCGCCGGAACAGATCCTGCAAACTGCGAAAGACATTGGTGAACCTTCTGTCCTGAACCGTGCGGGTGGCGCGCCGACGCTGGCGGTAGGTATCGCTCACGTGTTCCACAAAGTGCTGCCGATGGCTGACATGGGCTTCTGGTATCACTTCGGTATTCTGTTCGAAGCACTGTTCATCCTGACCGCGCTGGATGCCGGTACGCGTTCTGGCCGCTTTATGCTGCAAGACCTGCTGGGCAACTTCATCCCGTTCCTGAAAAAAACCGACTCTCTGGTTGCCGGTATCATCGGTACTGCGGGCTGTGTGGGTCTGTGGGGCTACCTGCTGTATCAGGGTGTGGTCGATCCGCTGGGCGGCGTTAAGAGCCTGTGGCCGCTGTTCGGTATCTCTAACCAGATGCTGGCAGCCGTGGCGCTGGTACTGAGCACTGTGGTGCTGATTAAGATGAAGCGCACTAAATACATCTGGGTTACCGTTATCCCGGCAGTATGGCTGCTTATCTGCACTACCGGGCGCTGGGTCTGAAGCTATTCAGCAACAACCCGCAGATGGAAGGCTTCTTCTACATGGCAAACCAGTACAAAGAGAAGATTGCTAACGGTACTGACCTGACGGCACAGCAGATTGCCAACATGAACCACATCGTTGTGAACAACTACACCAACGCAGGCCTGAGTATTCTGTTCCTGATTGTGGTGTACAGCATCATCTTCTACGGTTTCAAAACCTGGCTGAAGGTGCGTAACAGTGACAAACGTACTGACAAAGAAACGCCGTACGTTCCAATCCCGGAAGGCGGCGTGAAGATCTCTTCGCATCACTAACCGGTTGCCGGATGCGCTGCGCGTATCCGGCCTACAAAGTGTCTATCGTAGGCCGGATAAGGCGTTTTACGCCGCATCCGGCAAATCCCCGGCCCGGCTCTTCCGGGCTTTACGCATATCTGGAAGGCAAAATGTTTGGTAACTTAGGACAGGCAAAAAAATATCTCGGCCAGGCGGCGAAGATGTTGATTGGCATTCCAGACTACGACAACTACGTCGAGCATATGAAGACCAACCATCCCGACAAGCCGTACATGAGCTATGAAGAATTCTTCCGCGAACGCCAGAACGCGCGCTACGGCGGCGATGGTAAAGGCGGTATGCGCTGTTGTTAATGGAGAGAGCATGAACCCGATTGCAGTCACCCTACTCACCGGTTTTTTAGGCGCGGGCAAAACCACCCTGCTACGCCATATTCTTAACGAACAGCACGGCTATAAGATTGCCGTAATTGAAAACGAATTTGGCGAAGTCTCCGTCGATGATCAACTGATTGGCGACCGCGCCACGCAGATCAAAACGCTGACCAACGGCTGCATCTGCTGTTCCCGCTCCAACGAACTGGAAGATGCGCTGCTCGACCTACTGGATAATCTCGACAAGGGCAATATTCAGTTCGATCGTCTGGTGATTGAATGCACCGGCATGGCCGATCCCGGCCCGATTATTCAGACCTTTTTCTCCCATGAGATTTTATGCCAGCGTTACCTGCTGGACGGCGTGATTGCGCTGGTAGATGCGGTACATGCCGATGAGCAGATGAACCAGTTCACTATCGCCCAGTCACAGGTTGGCTACGCCGACCGTATTCTGCTGACCAAAACCGACGTCGCTGGCGAAGCAGAAAAACTGCGTGAACGCCTGGCGCGCATCAACGCCCGTGCACCGGTCTACACCGTCACTCACGGCGACATCGACCTGGGTCTGCTGTTCAACACCAACGGTTTTATGCTGGAAGAAAACGTTGTCAGCACCAAACCGCGTTTCCACTTTATCGCGGATAAACAAAACGATATTTCGTCGATTGTGGTGGAACTGGATTACCCGGTAGATATCAGCGAAGTTTCCCGGGTGATGGAAAACCTGCTGCTGGAATCGGCAGATAAACTGCTGCGTTACAAAGGGATGCTGTGGATTGACGGCGAACCTAACCGCCTGCTGTTCCAGGGCGTCCAGCGCCTCTACAGCGCCGACTGGGACCGCCCGTGGGGCGATGAAAAACCGCATAGCACGATGGTGTTTATTGGGATCCAGTTGCCGGAGGAAGAGATAAGGGCAGCGTTTGCGGGGTTGAGGAAGTAAGTTGGGATGATGGCCGCCACTTGGCGGCCTGAATTATTTTTTGTTCTGATCGCGCAGCATCGCTTCACGTAAAATTGCATTCAGGCGGGTTTGATAGCCTTTACCTGGCCGCTTCAGCCATTCCATCACATCAGCATCAATACGCACCGAAGCCTGGGTTTTCAATGGCCGATAAAACTTACCCCGTTCGGCGTTTGACCATTGCTCATCGCTGGAAGGAGGGATATCACTGTAATCAATATCCTCGTCGGATTTATTCGCCAGAGCCTTCAGTTCGGCCTCATGCTGCACATCGAGTGTAGAGGGTGTCCCTCGTTTATGTTTAACCATGCTCATAGCGACTCCTCTCTTTACGATCTGCTTTTCGTGCACTAATGATTCGAATAATTTCATTTCCGCTTTCGAAACGGATGATATGCGCAACCAGAATAACTACGATGCCGTGTACCAGGCCGATAGTCTGCCAGCGATACTCACCGTTTCCTACGCGATCTTGCTGTGACAAATGTTGTGGATCATCAAACTAACACCGCATCTTCAAAGCGGATGCCATGTTTCACCCGATTACTTTTGACCTTGTTTGCATCCCATTCAAACTCCATTGGCATAATTGCCATCCCTAATTGTATATACAAAAATGTATCTACAATTGTTCTGTAATTATAGCGTTGATGTTGGAAATAGCATCACGTTTTGGATAATCAACCATGAAATTGACAATGTGTGAGTTGGACTTGATTCATCCAATAGAATTTCTCGCCTGACGTGGCACACTAAGCACCTCGCTGTCGTTAAGGGATTACCGTGAAAAACTACAAAGTTATTACTCCGCTTTTTCCTACCTATGCGCAAGTTAAGGCTATGATGAAAGCCGTATCAGGCTATTCTCTGAAAGCGGTGCGCAATATGATTACCGCCATTCACGAGCAAACTGGTACGCCGCAAAAACCCGTTGACTGGTCGGAACCTGACCTGTGGATCAGCGAACGCTTAACGGGCGAAGATGCCGACATCGCCCGTCGTATTTGGGATACCGATAATCACATATTGAACCCGCGACACAGCTACGGCTGCTACTTATTCCTCAACTATCCCCAGTTTGAGCTGATGGAAAGCACACCAGATGATACCTGGCAGCCCACCTCGCGCGGGCAAAAATTCCTGCAAGATGACGAAAAAACGCTGCGTTCACTGGACGACCAGGAAGGAATTCTGCAACTGCTTGAGCTGCTGGCTGGCCGGGAAATGTCGCGCCGCGCCGATTTACTACCGGAATGGCAGGCCTTTTTGCATCAGCATTCGAAATTCGCTTCCGCAAGTTCAGTGAAAAGCACGCTCTACTCCCGTCTCTATAACCTTATCGACCGTGACATGGTTAACCGTGAAGGCATGAGCTATCGCATCACCGATACCGGGCGCGCCTGGCTTGGAAAAGCGTTACCTGCACGAAAAAGCGATCCGCGTAAAGAGCTGCTGGAAGCCGTGAAGCGCTACAACGAGCAGCAAAAAGAGCTGCTGCGCGAACAAATCAGTACGATGAACCCGTACAAGTTTGAGCAACTGGTCGGTCAATTACTGGAAGCAATGGGCTACGAGCAGGTCGAAGTGACCAAAGCCTCAGGCGATAAAGGCGTGGACGTGATTGGTCAGGTGCAGGTCGGCATCACCACTATTACCGAAGTGGTGCAGGTCAAAAGAATGCAGAACACTATCACTCGCCCGTATATCGACCAGTTGCGCGGGGCATTGCCTTACCACAAAGCCATTCGCGGTACGCTCATCACCACCGGAAAATTTGCAGCGAAATGCGCAGAAGCAGCGCTCTTTCCGGGTGCCGCGCCCATTACGCTTATCGACGGCGATCGCTTACTGGAACTGTTAATCGAAAATAATGTCGGCATTCGCCGCAGCAATGCAGTTGAATTGCTGGATGTGGATTTGCAGTTGTTTGATGAGCTGGAGATGGATTAAAGGGCGAAATCTGCCGCCTCTACCATTACAATAGCGACCCAATTTATCTGAACAGAGTTCATCATGGCCAAAGCACCAACTAAAAAAGCCAAAGCAAAGAAAGGCTTTGAAGAAACATTATGGGATACCGCAAACCAGCTTCGCGGTAGCGTTGAGTCCTCCGAATACAAGCACGTGGTGTTGAGCCTCGTGTTCCTGAAATTCATCAGCGATAAGTTTGAAGCACGCCGCAAAAAAATGATTGCCGATGGGCAAGCAGACTTCCTTGAGATGGAAGTGTTCTACCAGCAGGACAACATTTTCTACCTGCCGGAAGAAGCGCGCTGGTCGTTTATCAAACAAAATGCCAAACAGGACGATATTGCGGTCCGTATTGACACCGCCCTCTCGACCATAGAGAAACGTAACCCAACGCTGAAAGGCGCGCTGCCAGACAACTACTTCAGCCGTCAGAATCTGGAAACCAAAAAACTGGCGTCACTGATTGATACCATCGACAACATCGAAACGCTGGCACACGAAACTGACGTTGAAACGTTATCGAAAGAAGACCTGGTCGGACGCGTTTACGAATACTTCCTCGGTAAGTTTGCCGCAACCGAAGGCAAAGGCGGTGGTGAGTTCTACACGCCCAAATGTGTGGTTACGCTGTTAACTGAAATGCTCGAACCCTTCCAGGGCAAAATTTATGATCCGTGCTGCGGCTCGGCGGGGATGTTTGTGCAGTCGGTGAAGTTTGTTGAGAGCCATCAGGGTAAAAGTCGTGATATCGCGCTGTATGGTCAGGAACTGACAGCCACGACGTATAAACTGGCAAAAATGAACCTCGCCATTCGCGGTCTTTCAGCTAACCTCGGCGAACGACCGGCAGACACCTTCTTTAGCGACCAGCACCCGGACCTGAAAGCCGACTACATTCTGGCGAATCCGCCCTTCAACCTGAAAGACTGGCGTAATGAAGCCGAATTAACCAAAGACCCACGTTTTGCTGGGTATCGTATGCCGCCAACCGGTAACGCCAACTACGGCTGGATTTTGCATATGCTCTCCAAGCTGTCGGCTAACGGCACAGCAGGTTTTGTGCTGGCAAACGGTTCGATGAGTTCTAACACCAGCGGTGAAGGCGAGATCCGTGCGCAGATGATCGAAAATGATCTGATCGACTGCATGATCGCTCTGCCAGGTCAGTTGTTTTACACCACGCAGATCCCGGTGTGTTTATGGTTTATGACCAAATCGAAGGCTGCCGATCCGGCCAAAGGTTATCGTGATCGTCAGGGCGAGACGCTGTTTATTGATGCGCGTAACCTCGGCACTATGATTAGTCGCACAACTAAAGAGTTAACGACGGAAGATATTGCCACAATCGCCGATACCTACCATGCCTGGCGCAGTACGCCAGAAGAACTGGCTGCACGGATTGCGCGTGGTGACAGCAAGCTGGAAAAATATGAAGACCAGGCAGGCTTCTGCAAAGTTGCGACCCTGCAAGATATTAAAGATAACGACTACGTTCTGACACCGGGCCGCTATGTGGGTGCAGCCGAGCAGGAAGAAGACGGCGTGGCATTTGAGACCAAAATGCGTGAATTGTCGAAGACGTTGTTTGAGCAGATGAAGCAGGCGGAAGAACTGGATCGTGCGATTCGCCAGAATCTGGAGGCGCTGGGTTATGGGGAGTAATTATATAGAAATGCGCCTTGAAGATTGTATGGACGCTATTATTGATTACAGGGGTAAAACCCCAAAAAAAGTTGATAACGGCATCCCCTTAATCACGGCAAAAATAATTAAAAATGGCAGAATTCAAGAAGTAAATGAATTTATTTCTATTAATGATTATGATGACTGGATGGTTCGTGGGTTACCTTTGGAAGGTGATGTAGTGCTAACTACAGAGGCTCCACTTGGTGAAGTCGCACAATTAGATTCACGTAAGGTAGCTTTGGCTCAACGAGTTATTACTCTAAGGGGTAAAAAAGGAATTCTAGAAAATGATTACCTTTTATATCTATTGCAATCTTCTTTTGTCCAAAACCAGCTTGACGGAAGAGCCTCCGGAAGCACTGTTACAGGTATTAAACAGTCTGAACTTCGAGAAATAATACTAAGACTACCTCCAGTCTCTTTACAAAAATCAATTTCTCATCAATTAAAGTGTCTTGATAAAAAAATTGATTTAAATAATAAAATTAATAAAATCCTGGAACAAATGTCCCAAACCCTCTTTAAATCCTGGTTTGTGGATTTTGATCCGGTGATTGATAACGCCCTGGATGCAGGAAATCCAATCCCGGAGGCTCTGCAATCTCGTGCCGAGTTGCGTCAAAAAGTACGTAATAGTGCAGATTTTAAACCGCTTCCGGCGGAAATCCGCTCGCTTTTCCCAAGTGAATTTGAAGAAACGGAGTTGGGTTGGATGCCAAAGGGATGGCAAATTAAATCATTAGATCATATTGCTAATTTCCAGAATGGTTTGGCTTTACAAAAATTTAGGCCGAAGAATATGGAGGATGATTATTTACCTGTATTAAAAATAGCAGATCTCCGAGCAGGACAAATAACTAATGACGAACGAGCAAGAACTGATATTTCTGATAGTTGTAAGGTGTATGACGGCGATATGATTTTCTCATGGTCGGGGACTTTGATGATCGATATTTGGACTGGTGGGAATGCTGCATTAAATCAGCATTTATATAAGGTCACATCAAAAAAATACCCACAATCTTTTTATTTTATGTGGACAAAACAGCATCTTTCAAGATTTCAACATATTGCAGAGGCAAAAGCGGTAACAATGGGGCACATCAAAAAAGGAGATTTAAGTAACTCTTTCTGTCTAATTCCTACTTCATCGTTGATTACTAAATATGATAATATCGTTGGAGGATATTTAGCGAAGATTAAAAATCAAAGATTGTTAAATAACCAAATGACCGCCCTACGCGACACCCTGCTCCCGAAACTCATCTCCGGTGAGCTATCCCTGGACGATCTTCCGGATCTCACCACCGATACAGAAGCCGCATAACGCATTTTGCCCCTGTAAAATCAGGGGCTTTCTGGTAAGGTTTTCTACTGATACGGGAATGCTTACCAGAAATTAGCCAGGGTTGGAGCGCGATATGAGTCTCTCTTTCAGTGAAGCAAAATTAGAACAAGCGATCATTGAACTGTTACAGGATCAGGGATATCAACACCTGATCGGCGATAATGTCCCACGTTCGAGTCTCGATCAGGTCATTATCGAAGACGATCTCCGTCATTATTTAGCGGCACGCTACCAGCCTGATGGCATTACTGAAGAAGAGATTCAGCGACTGATCAAACAGTTCACCACGCTTCCTGCTTCCGATCTTTATGAAAGCAACAAAACATTTTGTCGCTGGCTGGCAAATGGTTTTCTGTTCAAACGCGACGATCGGCAACAAAAAGATCTCTATATTGAATTGCTCGACACCCGGCATCTACCTGCCGCACTGCGCCAGATATTTGACGCCGAAGATGTCCCGTTGCAACAGGCGGCGGAACTCCCGCCTTCCTATATTAATCCGCCGCTTAACCGGATTAAGATTGTTAACCAGCTTAAAATCTCCGGCAAAGATAATCAGACTCGTATTCCTGACGGTATTCTCTATATCAACGGTCTGCCACTGGTCGTCTTTGAATTTAAAAGTGCGGTGCGCGAGCAGGATGCCAGTATTGGCGATGCCTGGAAGCAGCTCTGTAAACGCTATCGCCGGGATATTCCGCAACTGTTTATCTACAACGCGCTCTGCATTATTAGCGATGGCGTAAATAACCGGATGGGCAATCTGTTTGCGCCCTATGAATACTTTTACTCATGGCGCAAAGTCACCGGTAATGAAAACCGTGAACAGGACGGAATTCCGTCATTGCACTCAATGATTCAGGGGCTGTTTCACCCGGTACGTCTGTTGGATGTGATTAAAAACTTTATCTGCTTCCCGGATAAAGCCAAGCATGAAGTTAAAATTTGCTGCCGTTATCCGCAGTACTATGCCGCCCGCAAACTCTATTACAGCATCAAGCAAGCGCGTAAACCTTTCGGTAACGGTAAAGGCGGCACCTACTTTGGTGCAACGGGCTGTGGCAAAAGTTACACCATGCAATTTTTAACGCGTCTTTTGATGAAGAGCGTGGAGTTTGCCAGTCCAACCATTGTTTTGATCACCGACCGCACCGATCTGGACGATCAGCTTTCTGCGCAAATGTGCAACGCCAAAAATTACATTGGCGACGACACCATCGTTCCCGTTACCAGCCGTGAAGATCTGCGTAATCAGCTAGCGGGACGCAATAGTGGCGGTGTCTTCCTGACAACGATCCATAAATTCACCGAAGACACCGAACTTCTTTCTGAACGCAGCAATATCATTTGCATCTCGGACGAAGCACATCGCAGCCAGGTTAACCTCGACCAGAAAGTCATCGTCGATAAAGAAAGCGGAAAAGTGCGCAAAACTTATGGCTTTGCGAAATACCTGCACGATTCACTGCCAAACGCCACCTATGTTGGCTTTACCGGTACACCGATTGACGCGACGCTCGATGTCTTCGGTGAGGTGATCGACAGTTACACCATGACCGAATCCGTTCAGGATGAAATCACTGTACGCATCGTGTACGAAGGCCGTGCGGCGAAAGTGATCCTGGACTCCAGCAAACTGGAAGAAGTCGAAAAGTATTACGAAGAGTGCGCAAACGCAGGCACCAATGAGTGGCAAATCGACGAAAGCAAAAAAGCCACCGCAACCATGAATGCGGTTCTGGGTGATGAAGATCGGTTAAAAGCCCTCGCGGAAGATTTTGCTAAACATTATGAAAAACGCGTAGCCGAAGGTTCCACCGTAAAAGGCAAAGCCATGTTTGTTTGTGCCAGCCGTGAAATTGCCTGGGATTTCTACCGCCAGCTTAAAGCTATTCGCCCCGCCTGGTTTGAGGTGAAGCAAGCACCCGATGGCGTCGTCCTGACGAAACAGGAGCAGAAAGAGTTACCGCCTTCTGAAATGGTGAAGATGGTCATGACGCGCGGTAAAGATGACGACGAGGCGCTTTATGATTTACTGGGCACAAAAGAATATCGTAAAGAGCTGGATAAGCAGTTCAAAAACGCTAAATCGAATTTCAAAATTGCCATTGTCGTTGATATGTGGCTGACCGGTTTCGACGTTCCGGAACTGGACACCATCTATATTGATAAGCCCTTACAAAAACATAATCTTATCCAGACCATTTCTCGCGTTAACCGTAAACTGGAAGGCAAAAGTAAAGGGTTAGTGGTGGACTACATCGGAATTAAGAGTCAGATGAACCAGGCACTGGCAATGTATTCCCGCATTGATGCCACCAACTTTGAAGATATTCAGCAATCGGTTATAGAAGTTAAAAACCATCTCGATTTGTTGGGGCAAGTCTTTTACGAATTTGACAGCCGGGATTATTTTAGTGGTGAACCACAAGCGCAATTATCCTGCCTCAACCGCGCAGCGGAATTTGTTCTGCGCACCCAGAAAGTTGAACGTCGTTTTATGGGACTGGTTAAACGCATGAAAGCCGCCTACGACGTCTGCTGTGGCAGCGAAGCACTATCACAGACAGAACGTGACTATATTCACTATTATCTTGCTGTTCGTTCAATTGTTTTCAAGCTGACGAAAGGTGACGCACCGGATGTCACCCAGATGAATGCACGCGTTCGTGAAATGATTGCAGAAGCGTTAAAAGCTGATGGCGTAGAAGAAATTTATTTTCTTGGCGACAAAAAAGCGGAGTCTATCGATATTTTTGACGAAGATTATCTGGCACGAATTAACAAGATCAAACTTCCGGCAACGAAGATCCAGTTATTGCAAAAATTACTGGAGAAAGCGATCAGCGACTTCAAAAAAGTGAACCAGTTGCAAGGGATTAACTTCACCCGCCGCTTCCAGGCGATTATAGATCGTTATAATGAGCGACGAGAAGATGATGTACTCAACGGTGAAGAATTTGATACATTCAGCCAGGAAATGACCGATATTATCTATGATATTAAAACCGAAATGGGCACCTGGGCCGATTTAGGTATTGATATTGAAGAAAAAGCGTTTTACGACATTCTTGCCCATATGCGCGATAAATATCAGTTCACCTATGACGATGAAAAAATGCTGTCGCTGGCAAAAGAGATGAAAAGCGTGGTTGACAACACATCGAAATATCCTGACTGGAGTAAACGCGATGATATTAAAGCGAAACTAAAAGTTGAACTTATTCTGCTTCTACACAAGCATAAATTCCCGCCAGTAGCGAATGATGATGTTTATATGGGTGTGCTGGCACAGGCAGAGAATTTTAAAGAACATCATATGAGTGCTTTAAATTAATTATGAAGGCCGGATACACTTTGTTATCCGGCCATTCTGAATTAACGTTAGATTGAGCAAGGGCTGTATCGTCACGGGGAGAAATTACCGTCGGTGCGCAGCTTAAGTCAGGAGCACGGCGTCAGCATCAGTACCGTGCAGCAGGCGTATCAGACGCTGGAGACGATGAAGCTCATCACTCCGCAGCCACGTTCGGGCTATTTTGTTGCGCAACATAAAACCCAGCCACCAGCAGCTTTAATGTACCGTCCACGCAAATGGCGGCAGCAACGTTTGTGCTGGAAGGTCACTATCATCGCCATATCCGGCGGATGCGGCAAAACTATCAGCGCAATATGGCGCTTTATACCTGCTGGATATGGGAATATTTTCCCTGCGAAATCTGTATTACACGCCCGAAAGGCGGATTTTTACTGTGGATAGAACTGCCTGAACAGGTCGATATGGTCTGCGTCGCGCGGCAACTGTGCCGCATGAAAATCCAGGTAGCGGCAGGCTCGATTTTCTCAGTTTCCGGCAAATACCGTAATTGTCTGCGCATCAACTGCGCTTTACCGCTCAGCGAAACTTATCGCGAAGCGCTGAAGCACATTGGCGAGGCCGTGTATCGGGCAATGGAATAAATACGAAATAGTAGCGAAGCGCTGGAATTTCCTCTCACGAATCGCCTGTAACTCGTTTTATCTCTGCCGGGTCATCGCCACGTTCCAACCTGACTTAGGCAAAGTGCACTTTGTTCATGCCGGATGCGACGTGAACGCCTTATTCAGCCTACAAATATCGTAA
The DNA here is from genome assembly GCF_000208565.1 of Escherichia sp. TW09308. Taxonomy (NCBI): domain Bacteria; kingdom Pseudomonadati; phylum Pseudomonadota; class Gammaproteobacteria; order Enterobacterales; family Enterobacteriaceae; genus Escherichia; species Escherichia sp. TW09308. The sequence continues at coordinate 2,457,466 of NZ_AEME01000001.1, forward strand.
ATTCAATAGATTGCAGATAAAATGTAGGTCTGATAAGCGTAGCGCATCAGGCAGTTTTTCGTATGCCATCAGTCTCTGATTAGTACTCGATCCATGGATCGCGCTTGCTTTCAGGCAAGGGCTGCTCTAATGCCTGCATTTGATCTGCCGAAAGTCCGGTGATTTTTTGTATCCATTCAGGATCTGCCCCATTCTGCAACAACAATCGGAGGAGGCGCTGTTCCCCTTCTTCTTTCCCTTTCTCCCTCCCCAACAGCCATCCATCATGATGAATTCGCTCTGCAATCGTCATTATTCGCTCCCTTTGTTGTGGCATTCGACGGGTAAGTTCGCTGATAAACTTCTTAAAACGCGCTTCATCGCCAGTCAGTAAAATGTAATTTAACAGCGCAGTTATCTGGCTGTCATTAGCACACTCTGTAACCAGTAATACTACCAGTTGATCGATAAGCCCCATCAGATCGCGCTGGCGAATATGCTTTTGGATCAACTCCAACAGGGCGACTCTGCGATGCTGCACAATCTCGTCGTCCGGCACCACGGTGACATCCACCAGCGGGAACGCGGCGGAATAAAGTTTCCGTGCGGTAGCCGGGTCGGCAAATTCATCCAGCCAGCACAAAGACCAGGGATAAGGACTACGGCTACCGTGATAAAACAGCATAGGGATGACCAGCGGTAGCGGTTGGCGTTTATCATGCTCTATATGGCGCTGCATCACCGCCATGGAATATCGCATCAGACGAAAGGCCATATGAATATCCTCGCGGCTCTGATGTTCAATCACCACATAGATATAGCCATCACCTTCGCGGGTCTTTACCGACCACAGAATATCAGAGTGTAGCGCCCGCAATTTTTCATCGACAAAGCGGGCTGATTCCAGTTTTAAGGTGTCGAGATCGCACAGTTCACGTAAATCTTTGGGTAAGTGGATCTCCATAAAATCCCGCGCGGTGTCAGGGTGGGAGAGAAAGGATTTAAATAATGCGTCATGCGGCGTGCTGGTCGTGGAGTTTGTCATGGCGAGCCATCACCTATAAAAGAGATGGCCTGACTTTAGCGATTAATAAACCGACTCTCACCCGGTAATTTCCCATTCCCCGAGGCGCTTTCCAGCGCTATTTTGGTTCTCCTGCAAGCGATACATTTTTCTGGAAGGCATCTCGATTTTTGCGTGAATCTACCGCCAGGCTCTATCCTTACGATATGAATAAAATCATTGAACTCCGACGCGCCAAAATGCTGGCGCTCTCTTTGCTGCTCGTCGCCGCTGCGACCTTTGTTGTTACGCTTTTTCTACCCGCCAATTTTTGGGTGAGTGGTGTTAAGGCTATCGCAGAGGCAGCAATGGTCGGCGCGCTGGCAGACTGGTTTGCGGTGGTGGCGTTGTTTCGCCGCGTGCCGATTCCGATTATTTCTCGCCATACGGCGATTATTCCGCGAAATAAAGACCGGATTGGCGAAAACCTCGGCCAGTTCGTGCAGGAAAAATTTCTTGATACCCAATCGCTGGTCGCGCTGATTCGTCGTCATGAACCGGCATTATTGATTGGCAACTGGTTTAGCCAGCCGGAAAACGCCCGCCGTGTCGGTCAGCATCTGTTGCAGATCATGAGTGGTTTTCTCGAACTGACCGATGATGCACGTATTCAGCGTCTGCTTAAGCGCGCGGTGCATCGGGCGATTGATAAAGTGGATCTTTCCGGCACCAGTGCATTGATGCTGGAGAGTATGACCAAAAACGATCGTCATCAGGTGCTGCTCGATACGCTGATCGCACAGTTGATTGCCCTGCTCCAGCGTGATAAATCGCGCAAGTTTATCGCCCAGCAGATTGTCCGCTGGCTGGAGAGTGAACACCCGCTAAAAGCCAAAATTTTGCCTACCGAATGGCTGGGTGAACATAGCGCAGAGTTGGTTTCTGACGCCGTGAATTCTTTGCTTGATGATATCAGCCGCGATCGCGCTCATCAGATCCGCCATGCGTTTGATCGCGCCACCTTTGCGTTGATCGATAAGCTAAAAAACGATCCCGAAATGGCGGCGCGCGCCGACAATATCAAAGCGTATCTGAAAGAAGATGAAGCCTTTAACCGCTATCTCAGTGAATTGTGGGGGGATTTACGGCAGTGGCTGAAAGCGGATATCAACAGCGAAGACTCTCGCGTGAAGGAGCGTATCGCGCGGGCAGGTCAGTGGTTTGGCGAGACGTTAATTGCCGATGACGCCTTGCGGGCGTCGTTAAATGGTCATCTCGAACAGGCCGCGCACCGCGTCGCGCCTGAGTTTTCGGCATTCCTGACGCGACACATTACTGACACGGTAAAAAGCTGGGACGCGCGCGATATGTCACGGCAAATCGAGTTAAATATCGGCAAAGATCTCCAGTTTATCCGCGTTAACGGCACGCTGGTTGGGGGTTGTATCGGGTTGATACTGTATCTTTTATCGCAAATCCCGACCTTGTTATCCATCGGCAATTTTTAGAGATCAATGAAAATACGCTAAGAGGCTAACCGCGAGAGAGATCAAATAAACCACACTAAAAACATGGTAATAATGTGGCCTCTTTTCATCATCTCCCGTGTTACGGGGAAGGAAAATCATGTCACTTGTCACCGATCTACCCGCCATTTTCGATCAGTTCTCCGAAGCTCGCCAAAAAGGCTTTCTCACCGTCATGGATCTCAAAGAGCGCGGCATTCCGCTGGTTGGCACCTACTGCACGTTTATGCCGCAGGAGATCCCAATGGCCGCCGGGGCGGTTGTTGTCTCGCTCTGTTCCACCTCTGATGAAACCATTGAAGAAGCGGAGAAAGATCTGCCGCGCAACCTCTGTCCGCTGATTAAAAGTAGCTACGGCTTCGGCAAAACTGATAAATGCCCTTACTTTTACTTTTCTGATCTGGTGGTTGGTGAAACTACCTGCGACGGCAAAAAGAAAATGTACGAGTACATGGCGGAGTTTAAACCCGTGCATGTGATGCAACTGCCGAACAGTGTGCAGGACGAGGCTTCGCGCGCGTTGTGGAAAGCTGAAATGCTGCGCTTGCAAAAGGTAGTGGAAGAACGTTTCGGACAAGAGATCACAGAAGACGCGTTGCGCGATGCCATTACACTGAAAAATCGCGAACGCCGTGCACTGGCGAACTTCTATCATCTGGGGCAGTTAAATCCCCCGGCGCTTAGCGGCAGCGACATTCTGAAAGTCGTTTACGGCGCAACCTTCCGTTTCGATAAAGACGCATTGATCAATGAACTGGATACAATGACCGCCCGCGTTCGTCAGCAATGGGAAGAAGGTCAGCGGCTGGAGCCGCGTCCACGCATTTTAATTACCGGCTGCCCAATTGGCGGCGCAGCAGAGAAAGTGGTGCGCGCAATTGAAGAGAACGGCGGCTGGGTGGTCGGTTATGAAAACTGCACGGGGGCAAAAGCGACTGAGCAATGTGTGGCGGAAACGGGCGATGTCTATGATGCGCTGGCCGACAAGTATCTGGCGATTGGCTGCTCCTGTGTTTCTCCGAATGATCAACGTCTGAAAATGCTCAGCCAGATGGTGGAGGAGTATCAGGTCGATGGCGTGGTAGACGTGATTTTGCAGGCGTGCCATACCTACGCGGTGGAATCGTTGGCGATTAAACGTCACGTGCGCCAGCAGCACAACATTCCTTATATCGCCATTGAAACGGACTACTCCACTTCGGATATCGGGCAGTTCAGTACCCGCGTCGCGGCCTTTATTGAGATGCTGTAAGAGGTGGCTGTGAGGTATTCGATAGGCATTGATTCCGGTTCTACCGCCACCAAAGGGATCTTACTGGCAGACGGCGTGATTATGCGCCGTTTCCTCGTTCCAACACCATTTCGCCCGGCAATAGCAATTACAGAAGCCTGGGAAACTCTGCGCGAAGGGTTAGAGACAACGCCGTTTCTGACGCTCACCGGTTACGGGCGGCAACTGGTGGATTTTGCCGATAAACAGGTGACGGAAATCTCCTGCCACGGGCTGGGAGCGCGGTTTCTTGCGCCAGCAACGCGCGCGGTGATCGACATCGGCGGCCAGGACAGCAAAGTGATTCAACTTGATGGTGACGGTAATCTGTGTGACTTCCTGATGAATGACAAATGTGCGGCAGGAACCGGACGTTTTCTGGAAGTGATTTCGAGTACGCTGGGCACCAGCATCGAGGAACTCGACTGTATTACCGAAAATGTGCCACCGCACGCCATCAGCAGTATGTGTACGGTGTTTGCCGAATCAGAAGTGATCAGTCTGCGTTCTGCCGGGGTAGCGCCGGAAGCGATTCTCGCCGGAGTGATTAACGCTATGGCGCGCCGCAGCGCCAATTTCATTGCTCGTCTCTCCTGTGAAGCGCCGATTCTGTTTACTGGCGGTGTCAGCCATTGCCAGGTCGTTTCCCGGATGCTGGAAACTCACCTGGGAATGCCAGTACATACCCATCCTGATGCACAATTCGCTGGCGCAATTGGCGCAGCGGTGATTGGTCAGCGGCAGAGAAAACGCACATGAAAGAGTATCTTTTTTTATTTCACTCAACGGTCGGCGTCGTGCAAACGCGCAAGGCGTTGCAAGCAGCGGGCATGGCTTTTCGCGTCTCGGATATTCCCCGTGAGTTACGTGGAGGCTGTGGGCTATGCATCTGGTTGAGGTGTCCTGCTGGTGAGGAAACACAATGGGTTATCCCAGGTCAAACAGAGTCAATTTATTATCAGCAGGATGGGAGCTGGCTGTGTATTGCAGATTACGATTCAACTCCGCGTTAAGGATTCATTAAGATCGCTACGTATACTTCTCGATATCTTATTGATTTGCCTTAAAGGGAATGCCATGACAAAAAGTTTTTCGTTACATAAACGCATCACGGGTATTGCTATTCTTTTTGCCATCGTAGTCGTGAGTTTTTTCTTTGTGCAATCTTGCGCCCGTAAAAGCAATCATGCGACATCATTTCAGAATTACCACGCCACCATTGACGGCAAAGAAATTGAAGGTGTAACGAATAATATCTCCTCGCTGACCTGGTCGGCACAGAGCAATACCCTGTTTAGTACTATCAACAAGCCCGCGGCAATTGTTGAAATGACCACCAATGGCGACTTGATCCGCACTATTCCTCTGGATTTTGTGAAAGATCTCGAGACGATCGAATACATTGGCGATAATCAGTTTGTCATTAGCGATGAGCGCGATTATGCCATTTATGTCATTTCTCTTAATGAAAACTCAGAGGTGAAAATCCTCAAAAAAATAAAAATCCCGCTGCAGGAAACGCCGACCAATAGTGGTTTTGAAGGACTGGCTTATTCTCGCCAGGACCACACTTTTTGGTTTTTTAAAGAGAAAAACCCGATTGAGATCTATAAAGTTACCGGACTATTACGTAGTGACGAGTTGCACATTAGCAAGGATAAATCATTACAACGGCAATTTACTTTAGACGACGTGTCTGGCGCGGAATTTAACCCACAAAAAAATACACTTCTGGTGCTGTCTCATGAGTCTCGCGCACTCCAGGAAGTCACCCAAACAGGCGAGGTCATCGGTGAGATGTCGCTTACCAAAGGTAGCCGGGGTTTGTCACATAACATCAAACAGGCCGAAGGGATAGCGATGGACGCCACTGGCAATATCTATATCGTTGGCGAACCCAATCTTTTTTATCGCTTTACCCCTACATCATCACATTAACAGGCTGGCATGTTTTCCTTTTTTGTTATTAACTTGTTAACAACAAAAAATACAAATAAGGTAAAACATGTCCCCTTCATTGCATCCCGTAGAACGCTTCTCTTTCAGCACCGCGTTTTTTGGGATGCTGGTTCTGACCTTAGGGATGGGGTTAGGCCGCTTTCTGTATACGCCAATGCTACCTGTCATGCTGGCGGAAGGAACGTTTTCATTTAGCGAACTGTCGTGGATTGCCAGCGGCAACTACGCAGGGTATCTGGCAGGCAGCATGCTGTTTTCATTCGGCGCGTTTCATCTGCCGTCGCGTCTGCGCCCGTTTTTATTGGCTTGCGCCCTGGCAACCGGATTATTGATCCTCGCGATGGCATGGTTGCCAACTTTTGTTCTGGTGTTGTTGATTCGCTTTCTGGCGGGCGTCGCCAGCGCCGGAATGCTGATATTCGGCTCGACGCTGATTATGCAACATACCCGCCATCCCTTTGTGCTTGCGGCGCTGTTTTCTGGCGTTGGCGTCGGTATCGCGCTGGGCAATGAATATGTGCTGGCGGGACTGCATTTTACCCTCTCCTCGCAAACATTGTGGCAAGGAGCCGGAGCGCTTTCTGCCATTATATTGATTGTTCTGGCACTATTGATCCCGTCGAAAAAACACCTCATCGCGCCTGCGCCGTTGGCAAAAAACGATCAACAGATGATGAGTTGGTGGTTGCTGGCGATTCTGTATGGCCTGGCAGGTTTTGGTTATATCATCGTCGCCACTTACCTGCCGCTGATGGCGAAAGATGCAGGCTCGCCATTGTTAACCGCCCATCTCTGGACGCTGGTTGGCTTGTCGATTGTCCCGGGTTGCTTTAGCTGGCTGTGGGCGGCAAAACGCTGGGGAGCGTTACCTTGCCTGACAGCGAACTTACTGGTGCAGGCGATCTGCGTACTGTTAACCCTCGCCAGCAGCTCGCCTTTATTACTCATCATCAGTAGTGTTGGGTTTGGCGGCACCTTTATGGGCACCACCTCGCTGGTGATGACCATCGCCCGCCAGCTTAGTGTGCCGGGAAACCTCAACCTGTTAGGCTTTGTGACGCTTATTTACGGCATTGGGCAAATTCTTGGCCCGGCGCTGACCAGTTTGCTCGGCAACGGAACATCGGCTCTCGCCAGTGCCACTCTCTGTGGCGCAGCAGCGTTGTTTATTGCGGCGCTGATCTGCACAGTGCAATTGTTTAAGCTGCAAGTGGTGACTTCATAAGGGCTGTTTCCCTTGCCAGTCAAGAAACTCAACCGCAACAGTTGATGTCAGCCAGACCCCGTTTTCCGCTTGCCAGAAAGGTATTCCTCGTTTCGCCATTTCCTGTGCTTTGACGGTTAAGATAACCGGCGCTCCGTGTCTTTCTCCTACTTTGCGAGCTGTCGCTTCATCAGCAGAGAGATGCACATAGTGACGCTCCCCTGCAATTAATCCCTGACTTTTTATCGCCTCAAGGAAACGACTTGCCGTACCGTGGTAGAGAAATTGTGGCGGTGTTTTTTCGGTGAAGGCAATAGCGACCTGCGAAGTCGAATGCCCCTGAACAGCACGAATACACCTACCATCACTGGAATAACTAAAGCGCTTCTTATCACTGGTGGCGACCACGGAATCCAGTAATGCACGCGTTAACCGCTTGCCCGCTTTTTGTGCACAGAGTATGAGCTTATCGATATTCGCCCACCCTTCACGATCCAGCACGATGCCAATCGCCTCTGGTTTATGTCGGAGGACAAAACTTAAAAACTTACTCGTATCCGCCAGATCTTTTTCACTGTACTTTGCCATTTTGCATTCATCCTTGTATTTTTTGCCTTTACTTACTCATCGTTATTGTCACTGTGTTTATGAATTTTCTGCAACTCAATCCTATTTTTCCACTCTGCAAAAAACACGTAGCAACACACGGTCACAAAAACGTTGTGGGAATGCCCGGTGAAGCGGCAACTGTCTTTTAGCCACGTTGATGAGTATGGACGACGCGGTCGGCGTTGCTGCCAGCCAGGCGACCGCGGGCGCATTAACCGATCATGATGTCACCGTTTTACTGCTCGCGATGTATTTAATGGGCAACCCGGTGCAAAATGTCGGTCGCTGCCTGGAGACAGCCGAAGTGAATGCCAAATATTACCCGCATATCATTACGGTCTGCGTGATTAACGCATTGCTGTCGATTTGGGTTATGCAGCTTATTGTTTAACAAGGAGTTACCATGATTGATTATTCCGCAGCCGGTTTTACCCTGTTGCAGGGAGCGCATTTGTATGCGCCGGAGGATCGGGGTATTTGCGATGTGTTAATCGCTAACGGCAAGATTATCGCCGTTGCCAGCAATATCCCTTCTGACATCGTACCGGACTGCACGGTTGTCGATCTCAGCGGGCAGATCCTCTGTCCGGGTTTTATTGATCAACACGTCCATTTGATTGGCGGCGGCGGTGAAGCTGGCCCCACAACACGCACGCCGGAAGTAGCATTAAGCCGCCTGACGGAAGCGGGCGTCACGTCGGTAGTTGGCCTGCTGGGCACTGACTCTATCTCTCGCCATCCGGAATCCCTACTCGCCAAGACCCGAGCACTCAATGAAGAAGGCATCAGCGCCTGGATGCTGACCGGTGCTTATCATGTACCTTCCCGCACCATTACGGGTTCTGTGGAAAAGGATGTGGCGATTATCGATCGCGTGATTGGCGTGAAATGTGCCATCTCTGATCACCGCTCTGCCGCGCCGGATGTTTACCATCTGGCCAATATGGCAGCAGAATCCCGCGTTGGTGGCTTGCTCGGCGGTAAGCCTGGCGTCACCGTGTTCCACATGGGCGACAGCAAAAAGGCGTTACAGCCCATCTATGACCTCCTGGAAAACTGCGATGTGCCAATCAGTAAGTTGCTGCCGACGCATGTTAACCGCAACGTGCCTTTGTTTGAGCAGGCGCTGGAGTTCGCGCGCCAGGGTGGCACCATCGACATTACCAGCAGCATTGACGAACCGGTCGCCCCTGCCGAAGGTATTGCCCGCGCCGTTCAGGCGGGTATTCCGCTGGCACGCGTCACCCTTAGCTCCGACGGCAACGGCAGCCAACCCTTCTTCGACGACGAAGGGAATTTAACCCATATCGGCGTTGCGGGTTTTGAGACGTTGCTGGAAACCGTGCAGGCGCTGGTTAAAGACTACGGTTTCAGTATCAGCGATGCCCTGCGCCCGCTCACCAGTAGCGTAGCCGGTTTCCTTAACCTGACCGGGAAAGGTGAAATCCTGCCAGGTAATGACGCGGATTTGCTGGTATTGACACCGAAGCTGCGCATTGCGCAGGTATACGCTCGCGGCAAACTGATGGTCAAAGACGGCAAGGCGTGTGTGAAAGGAACGTTTGAAACTGCATAAGCGGTTACGAGAATACCTGACAATTCAACTGGAAATTCGCAGCGGTAGCTTATTGTTCTGAATCGGGACGAGCTGGTGATCCCGATTCAGGCCTACGCATACCGAATGAACACCTGCATAAATCCAGTAGCGGAACGCTTCTGGCGTGAAATACGCGAGCTGGAAATTGTGCTTAGCTGAAATTTTTCTGGAGAAAATTGGATTCTGACATTAACGCCGGATGGAGATTAATCCATCCGGCAAACGCATTTATTATCTTGAATAACTCAGGCTTTTGCTTCATTAAAACGCAGTAAACGGAAACCTGTAGAAGCATAAATCAACGCAAATATCATCGAGCAGAAACAGAACACACAGTACGGCAGATAACTAAACGTCGGAACACCCAATGTTGTTGCCATATATAACCCAGCAGCCGACCACGGAATAATTGGCGCACTCATGGTGCCAAAATCTTCCAGCGTTCGGGCTAAGACTAATGGTGATAAATTAAGATCTTCGAACTTCTTCATCATCAATTCGGAAATAACAATCTTATTTAAACCATCAGAACCGGTAAGCAAGTTAATGATTATTGCTAAAACACCGCTTGCCAGAATAGCACCAAAAGCACTTTTTATTTTGTTTGCCGCACTTTGTAATGTGACATCCATCATTCCAGTTCCCGTCAGGATGCCAGCAAACATCATGGCACAGATAATAAATGACAGGAAACCACCCTGATTATTAAGCCCCCCCTGTTCAAGTAGTTCTTTCACCGAAGGTAACAACGTCGTTGAATCAGTGATCATCGTCAGACGGAAACCACTCATTGTGGCCTTAATACCTTCTGCCAACGGGAAACCTTGATACAGCCATCCAACCAGCACTGCCACAAATGCACTGCTTAATAATGCAGGTACTGTAGGCAAACGCAAAAAGGTAAAGCACAAAACAATAAGCATAGGTAATAGCGGTAACAAACCAAACTTATATAATTCTTTGAGCTGTACCAGCATTTGCATACTTTCTGGAGAAATAGACCCTGTAGAAGTATGAATCATCCCCAGCCAGGTAAAAAACAACAGGCTAATAATCGTTGATGGGATGGTTGTCCAGAGCAGATATTTAATCAGATCATAGAGTTTAGTTTTGGTAACCGCAGAAGTCAGGTTGGTTGTATCACTTAATGGTGAAAGTTTGTCGCCAAAATAAGCCCCAGTAACAATGGCCGCCGCCAGAATCGGAAGATCGGCATTTAAGCCAGAACCAATCCCCATTAGGGCAACACCAATTGAAGCGACAGACCCCCATGATGCTCCAGAAACATAGGACAACACTGCGTTCAGAAAAAACGCTATGGCATAAAGCCATGCGGGAGCAACCAGTAACATACCGTAATAAACCAGCATCGGCAGCGTACCCGCATAGCTCCATGTCGCGACCATAAAGCCAACGAAAATAACAATAAGTACTGGTGCCATTACTGCCGAAATTTTATCAATAATAAAACCCTGGATTTCATCCCAGGTATACTTCAGCTTAGCCATCGCAATAATGCAGGAAAAAGCCGCTGAAATTAATAAACAGACGCTGGCAGGCCAGCCCATAACACCGATGCCAACAACTAACACGATCATCATAAAAATGATCGGTGTTAGCGCGACATAAAAACTGGGTTTTTCTCTCATAACTCTATTCCCTGTTAAAATACTTTAACGCCATTTTGCTGTAAGCGTTCCTGTACAGCCTTAATATCCACCTGTGAAACGGCAGTATTATTTTTAATAGCGATTGCAGCGGCCGTTCCTGCACCTTCTCCAGTAACAATGCAGCAGCCCATATTGCGAATTGTCGCGTATGCAAAATTATCTGCATCAATTGCTCTTCCGCAAACCAGCAGATTCTCAACTTGCTGCGGAATCATTACACCATAAGGGATTTGAAAATAATGCGCTTCGAGAGGTAATTTAAGATGGCCATTGCCATCTATAAATTCAGGGAATACACCTATCGAGTCAGCATGACGCCCTTCATTACAAATATCATCTTCAGTTAGTTTGTTTCGCCCAAGAATATGTCTTGATTCCCTTGTTCCCACTGTCATACCGAAGTTTTTTAATTGTGCTTGTTCGAATCCTGGCTGGAACTGACGCAAAGCTTCAATTGCCTGCATAGCTTGCTTACGGCCTTCTATTTCCGCACGTGTCAGGTCAAAAACATCCGTACAATCAACAGCCGGGATGCTAACAACGTTCAAATAATTTGCATCTCCATACTCGGTGACCGTACTCCAGGAACCACCTAACGTCACATCCTTTGGAATAATTCCTGCAGATTTTCCTTTCGCAAAGACTTTACCCAAATAAGGGCTAAACATATCACGACAAGATTCATGGACATCATAAGACCAATTTTTATTTTCTTCGTCTGCTCCCCAATCACCATATTTAGGCTGAGTGGTCTTAATATTTTGCATAAACGCGTCTTTATTCACATTTGCACAGCTAAAAACAGTTGTCATGCACATTAGTTCTGCACGATCGCGCTTAATAAATGGTGCCCCGGCAAACCATGCAATATCAGCATCGCCAGTACAGTCAATAATGACATTCGCCAAAATAGCCTGACGTCCTGATTTACTCTCAGTGATTACTCCGAGTAAATTATTACCCTGCTTAATAACATCAACAGCAGTAATATGCAGTACGCGACGTACACCTGCCTGTTCAAGCATTGCATCCGCAACGAGTTTGAAACGCTCGGCGTTAATAGCCTGACTATTCGATTGCGGCTCGGGGCTGGACGCCCCCATTGATCTTGCGGTTTCTTCTATTTCGCGCGCCAGCCCGCCTGACTCCACCGTATTTTCATGACGCCACCAGGCAATTGACTCTACACCAGCCGTCGTCATCATGCCGCCAAAACAGCCGAAACGCTCAATCAGCATCGTTGTCGCCCCCTCACGAGCGGCACTCATTGCTGCAGCAATACCCGATGGCCCGCCGCCGACAACTAATACTTCTGTGGTTGCCAGAACAGGTATATTGCGAGCGGGTTCCAGATAAAATTCCATACTTTATCTCCGTATTCAATAATTGAGTAAAATAAACCCTCGCGCTTATATAAGCGCGTTGATATTTTTAATTATTAACAAGCAACATCATGCTAATACAGACATACAAGGAGATCATCTCTCTTTGCCTGTTTTTTATTATTTCAGGAGTGCGCACACATTTTCTTGCCCCTTAACTTATTATCATAATGGTATTTATGGAGCACATCACAATATTTCAATTCAATTCAGTCACTGCACCAAAATGAAACATTGCGATATTAAAGCCTTTTCAATTTGAAAAGCGTCAGTCTGCATGTTCAACATCCGGATAGAGATTATAGTTTTTAAGCTTACGCCATAATGTTGTACGACCAATTTTTAATACCTCAGCGGCTTTAGTCAGATTCCATTCGCAGACGCGACATGTATGCTCGATAGCTTGCATCTCCAGTTCGGCCAGTGAAGTAAGATGAGGGATATCATCTTCACCACTACCGTTATTTTGGCGGATATCCAAAGGAATATTCTCCAACCCGAGAACAAGCCGATTGCAGTTAATAAAAACCTTCTCCATTCGATTCTTGAACTCAGATATGTTCCCAGGCCAACGGTACTCAAGCAGAACTGCATTTGCATCTGGCGTGATCGTCATTTTCTTTCTGGTACGTTCCTGATATTTATCAATAATATCATCAACCATTTGCTTGAGATCTTCCCGACGTTTACGCAATGGCGGGATCTCAATTTCATTCATGGAGATCTCATAATATAACTGGCGGCTAAAAGCCCCTTGCTGAACGTACTCGCGTAAAGAACTACTGGTACATGTAATCAAACGAAAACGTACGGGGATAAAACGATGGCTGTCTGATCTTGTAACAAGTCCAGTTTTTAATACTTTCAATAAAACACTCTGAACCTCTCCAGAAAGATATTCCACTTTATCCAGATATAAGGTGCCATTATGCGCCAGCTCAAATTTCGATGGCGAAGGGCCAACATCAGAGCCAAGAAGTTCGTGTAAGATATTTTCTGGTGATAGCATCTGACAATCCACAGAAATAAACGGTCCATCACGTTGCTCGCTCTCATTATGTATTGCCATCGCCAGACTCAATTTGCCCACCCCTTCTTCACCATTGATCAGAATCGGAGAGATGGACTTAATTGCCCGGCGAGCGATAAGCAGTACCTGCTTCATGCCGCTTGAAGCTGCATGTAAACTATCAAAGGTAAAATTTGCGTTAGTACTTATTTGTTGTTGGGCTATTTTTCTAATTTTATCTAACGGGTGAAGAAAAAGTAGAAACGAACCATCACTCAGTGGACGAAGGGTAACCATTAGCTCAATGAACTCACCACGACATTCAAGAACAATTTGCTTTTGTGATAGTTTATTTCGTTGCGTAATTGCCTCATTTAAAATAGGCGGAAATACGAATCCTTTTCTAATGTTCTGACCAATTAAATTTTCCTTATCAATACTCAGTAATATTTGCGCCTGAGGATTGACCATTGTAATTAAAGAATTGCTATTCCAACAAATAAAACCATCATCCATACATTCAATCACTGCATTGTGTTGACAGAGCACTTTATTTATTAATTTTTGCTCATTTTCAATATAGATATAGTTAGCAATTTCTGTGGCACATGAATATGATGTTCTTAATTTAACGAGCTCTGCTGTTGCTTCAGTTATGCATAAAATATATCCATGAATATTACCATAATAATCAATGACTGGAGCGGAGCTCATTGCATAGCTATGCAATTGCTCACTGAAATGCTCTGCACCTTCCAGTTGCGTATATAAATTTGTTTCACGGCAGAGACCATATACATTGGTTCCAATTCCATCTTCCGCCCATGACATGCCAGATTCAATCCCTAGATCTCTCAATTGACTGGAATAATCATCTGCTGCATATAACGATAATACCCAACCGTGAGGATCTAGGATTAAAAATGCCAGGTGGCCATCACCAGACAGCGTAAAATGGTCTTCAACAACTCTTTGCGAAATTCTAATAAACTCTTTGTTACGAGATAAAATCGTTTGTAATGTTTGCCCGGAAGCTTTAACAGGTGTGTTCCAGTGGCGAGGATCACAATGCTTCAGGCATTTTTGCCATGATCGCAGCATTACATGATTTGTCGAATTTGTTGCAACCCAACCATGCTTAACAAACATTTTCCATTTATTTTTTAGATCATTATGATACGACTCTTTATTCATTATAAGAATATCCATTTAAGTCACTTTTAGAACTTGTATCAGAATGCTATGGCAATAAGATTGATCAAACGCAATAATATCAGGTCTACTTTGTTACAAAAACAGACTCTATCAACAATGTAATAACTCATCCATTAGAAAGAATAACCTTTAAAGCAATAAAAAACGAACGATACATTAGATAAATTTTAAAACTGCCAACAACATCTGAAATCTTTGTACTTGATATTTATAATTATCCAAACTGAAACAATATCATCATTAAAGCTGTTTCAGTGTGAAACAGTACAGCGAAAATTGTTCTGCCATTTCATTTCCTCAAAGATATTTCATCGTTAAATTCCAACATTGGCTGGCTATTCTAATCAGCGTAAATATCAGGAGAAATAATGTATGGCGAGGATGCGTGCAATCGAAGCTGCAGTAGAAATACTGAAAAAAGAAGGCATTAGCGTTGCTTTTGGTGTTCCCGGCGCAGCAATAAACCCACTCTATGCTGCGATGAAAAAATCAGGCGGTATCGATCACATTCTGGCCCGTCATGTTGAGGGCGCTTCGCATATGGCTGAAGGTTACACTCGCAGCCATAATGGCAATATTGGCGTGTGTATCGGCACATCTGGCCCTGCGGGTACTGATATGATCACCGGCCTTTATTCTGCCTCCGCGGATTCTATTCCTATTCTGTGCATTACTGGTCAGGCCCCTGTAGGAAAACTTCATAAAGAAGATTTTCAAGCCGTCGATATCGAGGCAATCGCCACGCCAGTGACTAAAATGGCACGCACTATTCTCGAAGCGGGTCAGTTACCGGGAATATTTCAAAAAGCCTTTTGGGAAATGCGTTCAGGCCGCCCTGGCCCGGTTCTTTTGGATCTCCCTTTTGATGTTCAGATGGCCGAAATTGAGTTTGATATCGATCTCTATCAGCCACTCACCCCCTGGCAACCCCAGGCAACGCTGGCCCAGGCAGTACGCGCATTAGAAATGCTAAACCGCGCCGAAAAACCGGTAATCATCGCTGGCGGTGGAATTATTAACGCCGAAGCAAGCGAACTGCTACGCGAGTTTGTCGAATTAACCGGCGTTCCCGTCATTCAAACCTTACGCGGCTGGGGTGCATTATCAGACGATCATCCGCTAATGATTGGCCGCATGGGATGTCAGGCGGGTCACCGCTATGGCAATGCCAGTTATCTGGCCTCAGATTTTGTTTTTGGTATCGGTAACCGTTGGGCAAACCGCCATACCGGAGCCCTTGAGACCTACACAGAAGGTCGCAAATTCATTCATGTTGATATCGAGCCTGCGCAAATTGGCCGAATATTTGCGCCAGATCTGGGTATTGTTTCAGATGCTGAAAGCGCCTTAACGCTATTTATTCAAGTTGCCCGTGATATGAAAGCACGCGGCGAGCTGAAAGAACGCAGTAATTGGGTTGCCGAATGTGCCGAGCGTAAACGTACAATGCTTCGTCGCTCAGACTTTGATTGTAATCCGATTAAACCGCAACGCGTTTACCATGAAATGAATAAGGTTTTCGGACCTGAAACGCGCTATATCTCGACAATTGGCCTGGCACAAATTGCTGCGAACCAATTTTTGCATGTTTACCGCCCGCGCCACTGGATTAATGCCTGCCAGGCAGGCCCGCTAGGCTGGACAATGCCCGCTGCACTGGGCGCGGTAAAAGCTGATCCAACGGTTCCCGTTGTGGCAATATCCGGTGACTACGATTTTCAATTCTTAATTGAGGAATTAGCCGTCGGCGCACAATTTAATCTTCCGTATATCCATGTATTACTTAACAACGCTTATCTTGGTTTGATTCGTCAATCACAACGCGCATTTGATATTGATTACTGCGTTCAATTGTCATTTGAAAATATTAATGCTCCAGAGATTGATGGTTATGGCGTTGATCATAAAGCGGTGGTAGAGGGATTAGGGTGTAAAGCTATTCGAGTTTTCGCACCACAGGATATTGAACCTGCACTGCAAGAAGCTCAGCGTTTGCGTGACGAATTTCACGTACCTGTGGTCGTAGAGATTATTACCGAGCGAGTGACTAATATCGCTATGGGGCCTGACATTAATAAAGTCACAGAATTTGAAGAAACTCTCGACTTATAGGGGAACGGAATTATGGCAAAATTTGCAGCAAATTTATCAATGCTTTTTACCGAGCATCCATTTATTGAACGTTTTGCGCAAGCAAGTCACGCAGGGTTCCAGGGTGTTGAATATCTTTTCCCCTATGACTTTTCCACTGACGAGTTGGCTTCGCAACTGCATCAACATAATCTGAGTCAGGTTCTGTTTAATCTTCCTGCGGGTAACTGGCAAGATGGCGAGCGAGGTATCGCATGTCATCCAGGCCGGGCAAAAGAATTTCAGGAGGGTGTTTCCAGGGCGATAATGTATGCACAAGCGCTTAACTGTTCACAAGTTAACTGTCTCGCAGGGAAACATCCCGGTGGTTATTCGCACGAACAATGCCATGAAACACTGGTCGAAAATTTACGTTATGCGGCAGATAAGCTGGCATCTCATGGGATAAAGCTGGTTCTGGAAGCCATTAATACAAAAGATATTCCCGGTTTTTTTGTTAACAACACCAGACAAGCACTCAATATTATTCATGCCGTAAATAATCCTAATTTGCGCTACCAATACGATATTTATCATATGCAAATTATGGAAGGGAATATTGCCATAACGCTCAAAAACAACCTGGAGAACATTGGACATATTCAATTAGCCGACAACCCAGGACGCCATGAGCCAGGTACGGGAGAAATTAATTATCCGTGGTTACTGAATTATATTGACCAGATAGGTTATCAGGGGTGGATTGGTTGCGAATATATTCCATCTACGACCACGGCGGAAAGTCTGGACTGGCTAAAAAATGAGACGCATATTTAAACTCTAAGGATATTTATCATGAATATTGGATTTATCGGTACAGGTATAATGGGTAAGCCGATGGCTTATAATTTACAACAAGCCGGACATACCCTTTATTTTTCAGCACATTTTGAACCCGCACCGCAAGAACTGATTGGTGAACGTGGCATTGTTTGCTCTACTCCCCGTGAAGTTGCGCAGGAATGTGAAATCATCATCACCATGCTCCCGGATACACCGCATGTTGAGGATGTTCTTTTTCATCCTCACTATGGCGTAATACACGGTTTAAGCCAGGGGAAGGTTGTGATTGATATGAGTTCAATTTCCCCGGTTGCCACCAAGGCGTTTGCGCAACGTATTATCGCGGCTGGCGCGGAATATATCGATGCGCCCGTCTCCGGAGGTGAAGTTGGTGCGAAAGCCGGGACGCTTTCCATTATGGTTGGCGGACGAGAAGAAGTTTATTTGCAGATCAAACCAATTCTGGAACTGATGGGTAAAAATATCACCCTGGTCGGCAATGCCGGTGATGGTCAAACGTGTAAAGTCGCTAACCAAATTATTGTTGCACTGAATATTGAAGCGGTGGCTGAAGCTCTGCTCTTTGCCAGTAAATCAGGTGCTGATCCCGCCCGTGTACGTGAAGCTCTGATGGGGGGGTTTGCTTCCTCTCGCGTGCTGGAAGTTCATGGCGAACGGATGATCAAAGGAACATTCGAACCCGGTTTTCGTATTAGTCTGCATCAAAAGGATCTGAATCTGGCACTGGAAAATGCCCGCCTGTTGAATACACCGCTACCTAACACGGCGCTGACACAACAATTATTTAGCGCCTGCGCTGCGCTCGGCGGCAAAGAGTGGGATCATTCTGCTTTAATTCGGGCGCTTGAAACACAAGCCAATTACACCATTCGTAAATAATGAACAAAGGGGACCACTGGTTCCCTTTGTTCACTCGTTGCCCTGCCCCATCCCCTTATTTTGAGAGACCTGCTATGAAGATAGTTATCTCCCCCGACTCCTTTAAAGAATGCCTTCCCGCATGGAAAGTAGCCGAAGCACTGGCAACTGGCTGGCGCAAGGTCCTGCCAGGCAGCCAACTGGTGTGTTTGCCCGTGGCTGACGGTGGCGAAGGCACGCTCGAAACACTCATTCATGCGACTGACGGTACGTTTTACACTAAAACCGTCACTGGACCGCTTGGCGAATCGATACATGCGCAATACGGTATTTTAGGCAACCAAACTACCGCAGTGATAGAACTGGCACAGGCTTCAGGGCTAGAGCTGGTTTCCCCAGTCCTGCGCTCGCCCCTTTATACGACGTCGTTCGGAACTGGCGAACTTATTCTCGCTGCACTGGAACACAATATTGATACCGTTATTCTGTGCCTGGGTGGTAGTGCTACTAATGATGGTGGCGTTGGATTAATGTCGGCACTGGGCGCGCTGTTCACTGATGCTGATGGAAATTCTGTTTCGGTTAATGGTATGGGGCTGTCAGCAATTCACCATATTGACTTACAACATCTCGATCCACGGTTGAAAAATGTGAAATTTATTGCGGCCTGTGATGTCACCAACCCACTAACCGGTGATAACGGCGCAACCCGGGTTTTCGGTCAGCAAAAAGGGGCCAGTGCTGATGATCTTGAGCAACTGGAGCAGGGAATGAAAAACTATGCCCATTGCATCCACCATTGCTGTGGTAAAGACGTCGACGCAATACCCGGAGCCGGGGCTGCAGGCGGCGTTGGCGCAGCGTTGATGGCGTTTCTTGATGCTCGTCTACAGCCCGGTATTTCGCTCGTGCTGGAAGCTATTCAATATACCCAGCATTTAAAATATGCGGCCCTGGCGATTGTCGGTGAAGGTAAATTAGATAGTCAGAGCCTGAATGGCAAAGCGCCTGTGGGTGCTGCCAAAATCGCCCAAATGATGGGGGTTCCGGTGATAGCAATCGCCGGGTATATCGACGATCAACTTGATCTGAATGAATTACGTCAGTGTGGAATAGAGGCCTGTTTTTCCGTCGTCAATGGCCCTTGTGATTTACCCACCGCGCTGAGTCAAGGGGAAGATAATTTAATTCGCCTTGGAGAAAATCTGGCGGGATATTTTCGTGCGGTTCTAAGTTAATTCCCGTTCGGTAAAATGCCCGATAATGCAAATTATCGGGCATTCCTGAACATCATATTCCAGCAATACTTACATTGTTTTTCTCATCAACTGCAAGTTGCGTCAAAAAACTCTTCAACAGGATAATCACGACACCGCAAAGCGGTAATCCGGCCAGAATAGAGACCGTTTGTAGCGGCTGCAAACTTTGCGCATCAAGAAGATAGAGAGTGATGGCGACGACTCCGGTCATAATCAACCAAAATGCCACATTCCAGAATGCAGGTTCACTATCACAATCTGCCCGTTTTTGCGTCGCAAAACCGAGGGCATAACCGACAGTACAGTGTCCGGTTATATATGAAATTAACGCTATAGCCCCAAAAGCAACCAAAAATATCTGACTTGCAGGTAGCTGTTCCAGCAAGCGAGAAACGACAACGCCTCGCCCTTGTTCATTCAGAATAGGAACAAAATCGATAAGATGAGTTGTCTGCAACGACAAGCCGAAATTAGCCAGTACCATATAGAAAACCATGCATCCCAATGAACCAGCGAGGGTTCCGCAAACAATCAATTGCCGGATCGTCCTTCCCTTTGAAATGCGGGCAATAAATAAACCAAATGGGATGGCATATACGACCCACCATGAAAAATAAAATACAGTCCACATTTGTGGGAATCCGCTACGGCCAATAGCATCGGTACTTAAACTCATTGCCACAAAGTTTTGTAGCATCAGGCCGAGACCATCAATTGACTGGTTAAGTATAAATGCCGTTGGTCCACAAATCAGGATTGCCATAAGCATCAAAATATCGGCACGTATATTCCAGTTACTGGCCCATGCAACACCTTTCTTAAGTCCAAAAAAGAGAATTAATAATGGCACCAGCGTCCAGATAAAAATAACCATGACATTGATAAACCGCCCTGCGGGATCCAGATTGAATACATGGCAAAATACGGCAGAAATCATCGGTGTTCCCAGCGCCAGAGACGTCACTGCGCCACCGAGTAAACCAAACATATAGAAAAAGTTTACACAATGCCCGCAAAAACCATCAGCGCGTGCCCCCAGACATCCACGACATAATTCACTGACTTTTAATGATTTGGTTTTCTTAACATGCATAAACCAGCCAATGGGAACGGCACAAATCAGATACCATGCCCATGCTGACGGTCCCCAATGAAACATGCCATAAGCAGAGGCCCAACGAGCAGCCTGAGAGCTTCCTGCTGCTGCACCAAAAGGAGGTTGTTGAATGATCCAAATCCACTCTACAGAGGCAAGATATAACAGGCTCCCCCCCGTTCCGGAGGTAAAAATAAGGCCAAGCCAGGTCAACAAGCTGAAGTCAGGTTTTTCTCCAGGCTGGCCTAACAAAATATTCCCATAACGTGAAAAGGCCAGCCACAGACAACAAAGCACAACCAAAAAAGTCATGACCAAAAAAATACCACCCATTTCCCAGGTTAGGAAATGATGCATTTCATTAATATATTTACTGGTATTTTGTGGGTATATCGTCAAACACAGAATGATTATCGCAATAAATATCATTGCTGGAATAAAAACATTCAGTTCAATCAAAGAGAAGCGTTTTTTGAAATATTGCATGTCAGTCTCCTGAATGTTTTCATTCAATGAGGACGAATATTTCGCCGTTCCTTTTTCATTTGTTGCAATTGTCGGGAAAGGCGTAAAGAAAAAAATGCGCAAATAAGTGAGAGCGCAGCAATACAATACAGGGAAAAACCACGCTGATGTTGTTGCAGCATAAACAGGAATATCCCCAAAAAGAGGCCGCAGAGAACTGTGGTTATCCAGTAATTGGCACTTAAGTGCTCCAGATCATCATCCCTCATGGTATTTCTCCTGCAAGGCGCAGAGAGACTTTTTCCCCTCTGCGCCTTGTTGTTATGCCAGACGCACACCCTGCTGTTTCAGCGTGTTTTGCAAATCAGGGATAGCAACCTGACGCACGGTGCAATGTTGCTGTAGCGATACTACCGCCGCAGTCCCTGCAGCCTCACCAGTTACAGCACAACACATCATGTTGCGCATGGAAGTATGCGCGACGACGCCTGCGGAAATACAGCGCCCGGCGACCAGCAAATTCTCCACTTTTTGCGGCACCAGGCAGCCGTAGGGAATCTGAAAGAAGCGACCGGTCGTTGGCAAAATGAGATAACCGGAACCATCAATAAATTCCGGGAAGATCCCTACGCTATCTGTGCATCGCCCCTGGTTAAGGACGTAATCGTCAGCAATACGGATTTTCCCCTCGATAAGCCGTGATTCACGTGTGCCCAGCGTGGCACCAAAATTGCGTAGCCGCACATTTTCAAAGCCCGGAACATAGTGGCGTAATGCGTCAATCGCCCATAATGCTTGCTGCCTTCCGGCGATCTCTGCTTTGGTTAAATCGAAGACATCAGTACAGTCAAAACCAAAGGCGTACACCATATTCATTTGAAAAGCTTCGCCGCTTTCAGAAAAGGTTGACCAGGTTCCGGCAATCGCCTGTGCGTCGCCTGGGATGACCCCATCCTGTTGCGCGCGGGTAAAAATATCCTCCATATACGGGCTAAACATCTGGTCTTCTTTACCCGTAGTTTGAATCGTCCAGTTTTTCCCCCAATCCGCGTAGGTTGGCTTAAGTTCTTCCTCAACAAAACGGTTAAAGCGGGCCACATCAACACCAGCGCAACTGAACATTACGGTGACGCCCATCAATTGGTCCTTGCTCCGTTTCGTCCAGGGCGCGCCAGCACGAGCGGCAATATCAGCATCCCCCGTGCAATCGACGATTCTTTTCGCCAGAATTGCCCCCCGGCCAGATTTATTCTCGACGATAACACCGCATAACGTATCCCCTTCCTTGATCACGTCCACAACCCAGGAGTGATATAACGGCTCAACGCCAGCTTCCGTTATCATCTGATCGGCAACAACTTTAAACCCCTCTGTATCTATAACTTCGCTAATTGACTGAGGTTCTGGTCGCGTAAAACCCAATGCTCGTGCGCGACCTTCATATTCACGACAGATCCCTTCACAATCTACCGTCCCCGGATGACGATACCAGGCAAAACTTTCCACACCGACCTGCGTCAATACGCCGCCAAGCGATCCGTAACGCTCAACAATCATGGTTCTGGCACCTAACCGCCCCGCGGCTATCGCCGCCGTTAAACCTGCCGGACCGCCACCGATAACCAGAACATCCGTTTGCGCAATGACTGGCGTTTGTCGCGCACTTTCGTTAATCATGTCCACTATTTATTCCCCCGTCGGACTCAGGATGCACAGTCCACATTGTTTTGAGTAATTTCATTACCTTGATTCTTACTTTTACGATTCACACGCTGGAGGACCAGCGCGGCGATAAGGCCGATGAATGCGCAAACCAGCATGAACAGGAAGACATCCTGGTAACCGGCAATACCCGGTTTACGGTCGACCATATTGCCCACCATCGTGTAGCAGTAGATTTCCGGGAAATAGGTCAGTAAAGAGATCAAGCCAGCAGCAGTCCCTGTAACTTTTGCCGGAATACGTACCTCATCAATAATTGAGAAGAACACTGCATTCGCGGAGTAAATAAACACGCCCAGGGCAACCATGTTCGCCAACGCGATGGTGACATAACGAGATTCACCAGGCAGGAAGAAATAAACGGTAGTAAAGACAATCATGCCGATGAAGGCGTAGATCATAAAACGCGTGCGTGACGCGCAGCGGTCAGCCAGTTGTCCGCCAATTAACCCGCCCATCGCAAATAACACATAGGCGCGAAGAATACTGGCAACTGCCACTTCCGATTCGCCCATATGCAGGATCTGCGTGAGATACGGCGTGACCATGCCAAAGCCGATATAAATTGACCACATACAAAAGGTCACAGCACCAGCCAGCCAAACCGTCGGCATTTTCAGCACGAATGCCATATCCGCCAGACGGAAATTGGCTTTATCTTCGCTGTGCGTTTCATCCTGACAAACAAACCAGGCTAAAACACCGGTCAGAATAGTCACTACGGAATAGAATATAATTGTCGCCCGTAAACCATCGACACCTTCACCAAATTTGGCAAATACCTGCACGGAAAGAAAACCTAGTACAATGGAGGTTAATCCCTTACCAAGAAACCAGTAACCATATAAGCGCCCTTGTTCTTCACTGGATCCCAGGGTACGAATAATACGCACACACACGGCCCAAAACGTAAATACGGTTGTCACAGCCCAAAGTGCATGTAACAGACAGATCATGGTATACGAGGGGAAAGTCGCATAATAAAAACCGCTAATTCCGGTTAATATTAATGAAAATGTCATTAATTTTCTTGCTGAAAATCTATCAGCGGCCCAACCGCCCGGTAAATATAATACAAAGTTCACCAGTCCATAGGCTGTCATTAAAAAACCAAGTTCAGCATTGGTTGCTCCGGTAGCCTGTTGCATGGCATCGTAATAGGTTTCCCGAAGATAAGGTAATTTATATATTGCACTTCCGGCAATACCGCATAACGCCAGCGTGATCCAACGTTTCCAGTTACTGGTCATATTTATTCCCGAATGAAGTATTTTAAACGTCACCAGCGGCCTGCTTTGTACAGGCCGTTTATTTTTTAAAGTCCTAAATTATGTGCGGTCAAAATTGCGGAAAGAACATCCTGCGCGGTCACCTCGAATGGCATATTATGGATAGTTTCTCCTTCAGCAGTAGCTGCTTCAGCAACTGCCAGTAATTTATCCTTGTTAATTTCTTTCACCCCCAACATATAGAGATTTGTTGGCAAGCCAACGCTACTACAGAAATTAAGTACGGTTTCAATTTCCTCCTGTGGTGCGTTTTCCAGTATGAGTTGAACCAGAACACCAAATGCCACTTTTTCACCGTGGTAGCAATGATGGCATTCCTCCAGTTGCGTCATACCATTATGGATAGCATGAGCTGCAGCCAGGCCGCTACTTTCAAATCCAATGCCACTAAGATAGGTATTAGCTTCGATAATATTCTCTACCGCTTTGGTGCTAACTCCCTGTTCAACCGCGACTTTTGCCTTAAAACCATCTTCCAACAGCGTGGTATAACAAAGCCGGGCAATAGCCAGCGCCGCCAGTGTGGACGCCCCGCCTGCCATTGTGGCTTTTCCTGATGCCTGATTGGCTCGCGCTTCAAACCAGGTTGACAGCGCATCTCCCATACCGGCTACCAACAGACGCACTGGCGCGGCTGAAATGATGCCTGTATCCATAATCACCATATCTGGATTTTTCGGGAAAAACAGATATTCACTAAACTGACCTTCCGGGGTATAAATTACCGCCAGCGAACTGGTTGGCGTATCCGTGGAAGCAATTGTCGGTACAACCACTACCGGAACTTTTTGGTAATATGCTACGGCTTTTGCTGTATCCAGCGTTTTACCACCGCCAATACCAATAACAACATTATATTTACGCTGGTTAAACTTATCACGAATTCGCGAAATTTCATTCTGCGAACATTCACCACAAAAAATATCAAAATCCGCAACGATATTTTCTTTTGCAAAGCTATTATTGACCCTGTCACCAACCAGACCGGTAACAAAATCATCTGCAATAATTAATGGTGCGGTTCCCAAACTTGCCGCATACATAGCAATATTATCCAAAGAACCATTTCCCTGAATATATTTAGCCGGACTTATAATAATCTTATCCATGTCATTCCTCGCGTAACTTGTTTTGCCTCACCGTTAACCTACTCGTTGCATCCAGTGGCGGCAAATGTTTCATTCACGAAAAATTATGTTTTATGATCATGCTGTAAAAAACATCATCCTTAGACAATAATAAAAAATATTTTTTAAGCTTTAATCACAATCCCCCAATTCCATCACAGGTTCCATTTCATTTTGAAACAACAGCATGAACTAACCGTTTCATTATGAATCTTATTATCCTTTAGTTTGTTTTGTTGCGTCTGGAGAATTAATCTCGCAAACATCCTTAGCGCGGTTTACGTAATTA
This sequence comes from Escherichia sp. TW09308, assembly GCF_000208565.1. Lineage (NCBI taxonomy): Bacteria > Pseudomonadati > Pseudomonadota > Gammaproteobacteria > Enterobacterales > Enterobacteriaceae > Escherichia > Escherichia sp. TW09308. Next base: position 2,482,928 of record NZ_AEME01000001.1, read on the forward strand.
TCAGAACAGGAATGACTATGAAGAAATTAATTAACCAGATTGATTCTGTTGTGACAGAACAAATGGAAGGACTCATCGCCACCTGGCCACACCTGCAGGCAAATTATTCTCCCCGGTATGTGTGGTGCAAACAGAACGATAATGCGGTGGCGCTGGTTTCAGGCGGTGGCTCCGGCCACGAACCACTACATGCAGGTTTTGTTGGCATGGGTATGTTAACTGGCGCTTGCCCTGGCGAAGTCTTCACGTCACCAACACCAGATCAAATGATCGAATGTGCTAAAGCGGTTGATAATGGCTCTGGTGTTCTGTTTTTTATCAAAAATTACACTGGCGATATTCTTAATTTCGAAACCGCAGTCGAGATGCTACACGAAGAAGGCATCGCCGTTGGCACAGTCATTATTGATGATGACGTAGCGGTAAAAGACAGCTTGTACACAGCCGGGCGTCGCGGAGTTGCGGGGACGGTGTTTGTCGAAAAAATTGTCGGCGCGGCTGCGCTTCAGGGTTATGACCTTGGGCAATGCGAGCAACTTGGCAAAGATGTTAACAATGCCACCCGCTCCTTTGGCATCGCACTATCAGCCTGTACTGTTCCCGCTGCGGGAAAACCCTCATTTGAACTGGCAGATAATGAAATTGAATTTGGTGTTGGGATCCACGGTGAACCCGGTATTGAACGACGTCCCTTGCAAGACCTGAACTCTTTAATCGACGACGTGATAGCGCAGTTACTGGATAATACGCCCTGGCGACGCACATTACGCCATTGGGATCGCCATGCCGGTGGATGGATTGACGCGGCATCAATGAATGAATCATTCGATAAAAATGCTGAATATATTGTATTAATTAACGGACTTGGCAGCACACCTGAATCAGAATTATATGGTGTAACCAGGGTATTTATGCGCGCAGCACAGCGCCAGGGACTTAAGATTACACGCCAGTTGGTCGGTAATTATTGCACGTCATTAGACATGGCAGGATTTTCCATTAGCCTGCTGAAGTGTACCCCAGAGTTTTTGCAGCTTTGGGATGCCCCGGTAAATACACCGGCTCTTCGTTGGGGATGTTAATAAGGACATTATATGAAAATTCAAAACAAACATATTATCGCCTGGCTGGAGAGTTGTGCGACACATCTCACTGAACAACAAGACTTTTTAACTGCACTAGACAGAGATATTGGTGACGCCGACCACGGTCTCAATATGAATCGTGGTTTCAGTGCGGTCAAAGCGATCTTACCCGACATTGAACGTCAGCATATTGGCAACATCCTTAAAAATACCGGTATGAAACTGCTTTCCAGTGTAGGTGGAGCCAGTGGTCCCCTCTACGGCACATTATTTATTCGTGCTTCTGCGGCGGTCGGAGCCAGAACGGAGTTAAGTCTGGAAGAGTGGCTGGCGTGTCTGGAAGAAGGAATTGCCGGAGTCATCGCGCGAGGAAAAGCAGAACAAGGGGACAAAACACTGTGTGATGTCTGGGTTCCGGTACTCAACGAAGCCAAAAAAAACCTGCAAGACGGAATGTCGCATTCCCTCCTGCTGAATACGATGGTGCAAGATGCTGCAACCGCAGTTGATAACACCATCAATATGCAGGCGAAAAAAGGGCGAGCCAGCTATCTGGGCGCTCGCAGTGTGGGCCATCAGGATCCAGGCGCTACCTCCTCCTGGCTGATGATTAAGGCTATGCAGGAAGGATTCGCGGAATAAATTATGGTTGCTATTGTTATTGTTTCTCATAGCCTACGCCTCGCCCAGGGGATTGAGGAGTTAGCACTTCAAATGTCTGGTGGTGTCGTTCCTCTGGCTATTGCTGCAGGTATTGATGATCCGCAAAATCCGATTGGCACTGATGCCATAGCAATTATGTCTGCTATTGAATCGGTCTGGACGCCGGAAGGCGTTCTGGTTCTCATGGATATGGGCAGTGCATTGCTTAGTACAGAGATGGCTCTGGAATTGCTTTCTGAAGAACAGAGAAGTGCTATCTATCTTTTGGCGGCACCGATAGTGGAAGGTGCCATGTCTGCGGTGACGTCTGCGGCAGCAGGACTTTCGGCCGCGGAGATTATCGCTGAAGTGGATCTTGCCCTATGTGCCAAACAGCAGCAACTCACGCCTCATCTTGCAGACACTGCTGCACCTGCGATATCACAGGTCAATCATTCCGTCGAATGGCAAACCTTTTGCTGGACGATACGTAATCCCCACGGTATTCATGCGCGTCCGGCAGCAAGCATCCTGAAAGTATCAGCGCAATACTCTGCAAACATCATCGTCATCAAAGGGGATAAACGCGCCAGCACCAGAAGCCTCAACGAACTGGCAATGCTGGGTGTCCGCTGTGGCGATGAAATCATCTTCCAGGCCGAAGGCGTTGATGCCAGTGATGCTCTTAAGGCAATTGAAACGTTGGCGAAAGATCATTTTGGTGAGGCTCACCTGCTCGCCTCTTCTGAGATTCTGCCAACAACAATGCCGATAGTAAGCGCCCCTGTTGATGGCGCAATATCAGGCCTGTCGGTACAAAATGGTATCGCTATTGGCCCGGTAAAATGGTTTACCTGTGAACTACCGGAAATAACGCAGCGAACGGTCAATTCTCCGCAAGAAGAACTATCGCGAATTGAGTGTGCAATCGACGCTGTAGTTCGTGAACTTGCTGATAAAGCAGCAGGACCTGAAGGCGATATTTTTGCCGCCCATAAGATAATGCTTGAAGATCCCGAGATTAACCGGCAATTACAGCAAAATCTGGCAAAGGGCAAACAGGCGGAATTCGCATGGTTAGAAATCATGCAGGCATTGGCAGAACAATATTGTCAGGCAGAAACACTCTACTTACGTGAACGCGAGGCTGATATCCGTGATCTTACGCGTCAGGTACTGAACCAGCTTTGCGGGGTAAGTGAGCAACTCTTTATGACTACCGCACCCTGTATTTTGTTAGCCAACGATCTGTTGCCCTCGCAGATAACCAGCCTGAATAAAGAGCATATTCTTGGCATTTGTCTCCATCATGGGGGAACAACGTCGCATACTGCTATTCTTGCCAGAGCGATGGGTATTCCTGCGATTGTGAAGGCAGATATTACCCCGCAAAACGTCCGCGATAACGAAATGGTTATCCTTGATGGTGAAACCGGTCGCTTGTGGTTAAATCCGGATGAAATTACCCGCCTGGATTTGCTCCAACGATCTGAAGTCTGGCAGCAAAAAAGGGATCGTCAGTTAGCTGATGCTATGCTGCCCGCTATCACGCAAAGTGGTCGTAAAATTAGCGTACTGGCGAATATTGGTGACCTGCAAGACATTGAGGCAGCGCTATCTCACGGAGCTGAAGGCGTTGGTTTGCTACGCACAGAGTTTTTATTCCATGAGTCAGCGACATTACCCGATGAGGAAGAGCAATTTCGCGTGTATTGCTCTGTTGCCCGTGCTTTTGGCGATAAACCAGTAACTATCCGCACTCTGGATATTGGTGGCGATAAACCGTTGCCGTCGTACCCGCTGCCGTCAGAAGACAACCCATTCCTTGGTCTGCGCGGCATTCGGCTGTGCCTGGCGCATCCACAAATATTTATTCCTCAATTACGCGCACTTATCCGGGCGGGGAAAGAATATCCCACGCTGCAAATTATGCTGCCAATGGTTTCAACGCTTGAGGAAGTCAATGCTGTCAAAACATTGATACAAGAGCAGGCCAAATTGTTGAAGATCGCTACTGAAAATCTTCCGGCACTGGGAATTATGATTGAAGTTCCGGCCGCTGTAATGATTGCGGATAAATTAGCCAGCGAGGTTGATTTCTTCTCCATCGGCACTAACGATCTGACGCAATATATTATGGCGGCAGACAGGGGAAATAGTACCGTCGCAGAACTGGTCGATTATCGTAATGATGCGGTGATCAAAGCTATTGCTATGGTGTGTCAGGCCGGACGTAACAATGAAATTCCAGTCAGTATGTGTGGCGAAATGGCCGGAGATACCCAACAAACAACGCTTCTGCTCAACATGGGAATTGATAAACTCAGCGCCAGTTCATCCCGCCTTCCGGCCCTGAAAGCGGCAATCAGAGCTTCCCACTAATGCATACCCAATGCGATACGTCTTACACGTATCGCATTTTCCACTGTTTACTGCGGCATCAAGCAACACCAGCCATTACTCTGCCAGATCAATTCCAATGTTAGCGGTTCATCGTCGTGGTACAGCATCATCTCCAGACTGATTGCCAGATCGTGGCAATATACTTCTTTCAGACTCACCTGCAATGCTGCAATACGTGGTTCATGAAATAAAAGAGCGGAACGCAACTGGCGGCAATACCAACTCTGGAGACGTTTGTCGCACTTATTATGCCCTTGCCACTCAGGCATGCCAGAAACAAGTAATGTTGGTAGCGGTGAATGAGGAGAATTAAAAAGTTGAAAGAGATCCTGGCATACGGAATCACGCAGCAATGATGTATTGCTTCCTGTTTTTTCAGGTAATACGGTCTGAAGTAATTGGCGCATCATTTTGCGCACTCCTGACGTTTAGCGGCATCGATATCTTGCCCTGACGGCAGGATACCACTGAGTTGATGCTCATTTTCCATAGTCATTCCTTTTTGCTCATTACGTCCGTGACTGATACAGGCCTAATTCTTGCCCGCGAAGTATAAGACCCTGAACAGAAATGAAGATCCACTTACTTTTTATTTAAAAAGATATAATTTGATAAAAATCACTAAATCAGATAGAAACAAATCAATATATTTTGATTATTCCGAATGATTACTCAGATTTAAATAGAGATATAATATTTATAAAAGATATGTAATAAGTAATTATTAAATTACTCATAGTTTATTATTAATAATATATGTTATTACATGGCTACAAGACCCGGTGCAAAGCAGCTCAACTTTGCACCAGAAATAAGGGTTCAGGCGTCAACTTTATCCAATGGCCAGGAGTCAAAGAGATAACCATCAAAATAGATATCATCGACGTTGGAAAATTCCAGCAAACGCTGTTTCACATTTTCCAGATGCTGCCACATTGCCAGCTTCGCCGCACGGGCGTCTTTTTTGATTAACGCCGCGAGGATCTGTTTGTGATCGCCCAGCCACTCTTTGCGGTATAAGCTGTCATCCAGATGGCTGTGCAACTGGATCCACATCGGATTGTTTTCCCGCCACTGCCAGGACTGACGGAACAACTCCACCAGCATACTGTTATGGGTTGCTTCGGCAATGGCGAGGTGAAACTGCATGTCACCGCTTTCGCTGCTGCCCGGCGCACTGGAAGCCAGTTCGCGTTCTTCAAGCTGCAATGCCTGGCGCATTTTCACAATGTCTTCCCGTGTTGCCTGCAAGGCGGCAAACTCGGCTATGTTGCTCTCCAGCAACTGGCGCGCCTGTAACAGCTCAAAAGGACCAGCGTCGTTGCAGGCGTTAACATCTGCGCTGTCCGCACTCTTACTGGTGGAACTGTCAAGAACATAGATACCGGCACCACGGCGTACTTCTACCAGCCCTTTGATCTCCAGCATGATCAATGCTTCACGTACCACAGTACGCGTGACGTCGAGCATTTCTGCGATCTCACGCTCCGGCGGCAGCCGTTCGCCAGGATTGTACGGCGTCTTAATGATCAGATCGCGGATCATTGCCCCGACTTCCTGGTAAGGTCTTTGCGCAGAGGTGGCAGATTTCATGGTGTTGTGTCCGTTAGGTGCGGTTAATCAAATTTTTGCCGGATGCGGCATGAACGCCTTATCCGGCCTACAACGGGCAATTTTACGGCACCCGTTAATCTCAAACTATACCATTTGCACTGGAAGTTGGCACGTACAGGTGGGCAAAAAACGAAAACTGGTCAACCAAATATAAATTTGATTGACCAGTCAGTCTGTAGGGTAATCAGTCAGTTACAGAGCAGCCACGCACTCACGCGCACCACGTTCGCACAGTTGCTGATATGCAGTCGTCACCGCGCCAACAAAGTCCGCGTTCTGCGGCAGATCATCGGCAAAAATACCGCTCAGACCCAGCAGAGCTTTCACACGTTCCGCCCCCTGATATTGCGCGTTGATCTTCTGGAACTCCGCCAGCATCGGGTCGACCACGTCGATGGCGTTGCCTTGCTCATCAATCCCTTGGGTGTAACGCATCCAGCCCGCGACGCCGAGTGCCAGATGACGCCAGCTACCGCCGTTTTGCAAATGCAAGCGAACCGGATCCAGCAGACGCTGCGGCAACTTCTGGCTGCCGTCCATCGCAATCTGCCAGGTGCGATGACGCAGAGACGGGTTGCTGAAACGCTCGATCAGCAGCGTCGCATACGCGTTCAGGTCTGTACCTTCCGGCATCGACAGCGTCGGCGCTTGTTCCTGCATCATCAGAGCAAAGGCCGCTTTGCGATAATCCGCGTTGGTCATGGTATCAGCGATGGTTTCATAACCACCGAGGTAACCGAGGTACGCCAGGAAAGAGTGACTGCCGTTAAGCATACGCAGTTTCATCATTTCGAACGGAACAACGTCCGCAACGAACTGTGCGCCGACTTTATCCCAGTCCGGGCGACCATTGACGAAGTTATCTTCAATCACCCACTGACGGAACGGCTCGCAGGCAATGGCACACGAATCGTAAACGCCCAACTGGTCAGCAATTTCCTGCAATGTTTCAGGAGTAGCCGCCGGAACAATGCGGTCAACCATTGTGCACGGGAAAGTCACGTTCTCTTCAATCCATGCCGCCAGTTGCGGATCACGAGCCTGAGCCAGTCCCAGTACTGCGACTTTCGCCACATGACCGTTCTCACGCACGTTGTCGCAAGACATCACCGTAAAAGCTTTCAGCCCTTTTTCACGACGCAGACGCAGGGCTTCTACGATGTAACCAATTGCAGACTTCGGCGCGGTCGGGTTTTCCAGATCGTGCTTAATCAGCGGGTTATTGAGATCCAACTGACCGCTTGCCGCGTCGGCACAGTAGCCTTTTTCCGTGACCGTCAGGGAAACAATTGCCGTCTGCGGACGCGCCATCGCGTTCAGAATGCCTTCGCAACCGTCGATTTCCGGGTGCAGCGCTTCTTTCATCGAACCGATAATTTTCAGCTCGGTGCTTTCTGCGCCTTTTTCCGCCACGGTATACAACAGTTGCTGTTTTTTCAGGTTTTCGATCAGCACGCGGTCGTTACCTGGCATCAGGTTAACTTCGCAGATCCCCCAGTCGCTGTCGGTGCTTTCCAGCAAATGGTGGGTATACAGCGCCTGGTGCGCGCGGTGGAACGCCCCGCAACCGAGATGCACAATGCGTGATTCCAGACGAGAATGATCCCATGACGGGCGGGCAACCGGCAGATTGCTGTCAACAATAGTAGTCATCGTAAACTCCAGAATCCGTCTTCAGAGAGTGACGGCAAGGAAGAAGGAACCGGCACGGCGCGAAGCCATGCCGGTGAGTATTAACGGCTAAAGAAAGCGCGTTGGATCGCCAGTTCGACACCGCGAACTTCGGCCAGGCCTTTCAGACGACCAATAGCGGAGTAACCAGGGTTGGTTTTCTTCTTCAGGTCGTCCAGCATCTGGTGACCGTGGTCCGGACGCATCGGGATCAGGTCTTCTTTGCCTTCCGCTTTACGACGGTGCTCTTCTTCAACGATCGCTTTCACCACTTCGTACATATCAACGTCACCGTTCAGGTGCGCCGCTTCGTGGAAGGTTTTCGGGTTTTCTTCACGCATGGTGGAACGCAGATGGGTGAAGTAAATACGTGGACCGAACTGCTTGATCATATCAACCAGATCGTTGTCAGCACGCACGCCGTAAGAACCGGTACACATGGTGAAACCGTTCGCCATGCTGTTTACGGTGTCAACCATCCACTGCATATCTTCAATGGTGGAAACGATGCGCGGCAGGCCGAGGATCGGGCGCGGCGGATCGTCCGGGTGAACAGCCATGCGCACGCCAACTTCTTCCGCAACCGGAATGATCGCCTTCAGGAAGACAGCAAAGTTTTCGCGCAGTTTGGCTTTGTCGATATCGTTGTACAGTTCCAGGTGCTTACGGAACTGATCGAGGGTGTAGCCTTCTTCCGCGCCCGGCAGACCCGCAATGATGTTACGAGTCAGACGCGCTTTGTCTTCATCGCTCATGGTGGCGAAGCGTTCTGCTGCCTGAGCAATTTCTTCTTCGGTGTAATCCGCTTCTGCGCCTGGACGTTTCAGGATGTGCATTTCGAATGCAGCAAATTCGATCTGGTCGAAGCGCAGTGCTTTGGAGCCGTCCGGTAGCACATATTCGAGGTCAGTACGGGTCCAGTCGAGAACCGGCATGAAGTTGTAGCACACGGTGCGAATGCCGCACTGCGCCAGGTTGCGCAGGGTCTGCTGATAGTTAGCAATCCACTGCTCATAGTTGCCAGTGTGAGTTTTGATATCTTCGTGAATTGGCACGCTTTCCACGACAGACCACACCAGGCCCGCGTCTTCAATGATAGCCTTGCGTTTGAGGATTTCTTCAACGGACCATACTTCGCCGTTCGGGATATGGTGCAGCGCGGTAACCACGCCAGTTGCGCCCGCCTGACGGACATCAGCTAAAGAAACCGGATCGTTAGGGCCGTACCAGCGCCAGGTCTGTTCCATGATATTTCCTCTTTCACATAGCGGGTTCCACAGCGAAGAGACGCGGAACCCCGGAGTTGTTTAGGTATCCGGATGAACAACCAGACCGCAGCCGTGGCGTTGCATCGGATGAGATGGCGTATAAGTTCTACCTTTTGGTAAGACATGTCAACCCGAATTCTAAAATTGGTTAACCACATCACAAGAAATCCACTCTCACACAGGTTGATGCAAATTACAGCAAAGGGTATTCAGCGGTTATTGATCGGGGGATGTGATATTCATCGCAACAATGGTTGACCAATTTACATAACATGTCGCCCAAAATAGCAATGGTTCAACCAGGTAAGGTAAAACGTTATGCATGTGCTTAACATTCTTTGGGTGGTATTCGGCATCGGCCTGATGCTGGTACTGAATTTGAAGTTCAAGATCAACTCGATGGTGGCTTTGCTGGTGGCAGCGTTGTCCGTTGGGATGCTGGCGGGCATGGATCTGATGTCGCTGCTGCACACCATGAAAGCGGGCTTTGGCAACACGCTGGGGGAACTGGCGATCATCGTGGTGTTCGGTGCGGTCATCGGTAAGCTGATGGTTGACTCTGGTGCGGCTCACCAGATAGCGCACACGCTGCTGGCGCGTCTCGGCCTGCGCTATGTTCAGATATCGGTGATCATCATCGGCCTGATTTTCGGTCTGGCGATGTTCTATGAAGTGGCCTTTATCATGCTGGCACCGCTGGTGATCGTGATTGCCGCCGAAGCTAAAATTCCCTTCCTGAAACTGGCTATCCCGGCAGTAGCGGCTGCAACCACCGCACATTCACTGTTCCCACCGCAGCCGGGTCCGGTGGCGCTGGTCAATGCTTACGGCGCAGATATGGGGATGGTTTACATCTATGGCGTGCTGGTGACTATTCCCAGCGTTATCTGTGCGGGGCTGATCCTGCCGAAGTTTCTCGGTAATCTTGAGCGCCCAACGCCGTCATTCCTGAAAGCGGATCAACCGGTAGATATGAATAACCTGCCCTCTTTCGGCATTTCCATTCTTGTGCCGTTGATCCCGGCGATCATTATGATCTCCACCACCATCGCTAATATTTGGTTAGTAAAAGACACACCGGCATGGGAAGTGGTTAACTTTATTGGTTCCTCCCCAATTGCGATGTTTATCGCGATGGTGGTTGCGTTCGTACTCTTTGGCACCGCACGCGGCCACGACATGCAGTGGGTGATGAACGCCTTTGAAAGCGCGGTAAAAAGTATTGCGATGGTGATTCTGATCATCGGTGCAGGCGGCGTGCTGAAGCAAACCATTATCGACACAGGCATTGGTGACACCATCGGCATGCTGATGTCGCACGGCAACATTTCTCCATACATCATGGCGTGGCTGATCACCGTGCTGATTCGTCTGGCGACTGGTCAGGGTGTCGTTTCAGCGATGACCGCCGCCGGGATTATCAGTGCCGCAATTCTTGATCCGGCAACCGGTCAATTGGTTGGTGTAAATCCGGCGCTGCTGGTTCTGGCAACTGCCGCGGGTTCCAACACCCTCACCCACATTAACGATGCCTCTTTCTGGCTGTTCAAAGGTTATTTTGATCTGTCAGTAAAAGACACCCTGAAAACCTGGGGTCTGCTGGAGCTGGTCAACTCCGTGGTTGGGCTGATTATTGTGTTGATTATCAGTATGGTGGCGTAAAGGAATATCAGAGCCTGCCATTGGCAGGCTCAGTTCGGATGGTTGGCAACGTGCGCCTTGTTTATGCCAGATGCGGCGCTGGCGCGTCTTATCTGGCCTACAAAAAGCTAACATACAGGTTTTGTAAGCCTGATAGCCATCAGGCAAATATTGCGTACTCGCATTGGCAACCCCTGTGATTTCTTTATTGATAAACAAAAGTCACACCAATAATTGACTGCACATTACCTGCAGTCACCTGCCCTCCAGTACGTGCGTAATTTGCCGTTAACCCAAGACTTACCGCTGAAGTCCCTACTGCCCCTAATGACACAGTGCTATTCGCTGGAATAATCGTACCGTTGCGCGTCAACTGCACGCCGACGCCCTGTGCTGGCGAAAACGACGCCGTGTTGGTGAAAATCGAGTTGTCCGCATCTGCAGTTGTACCTGAAAGGTAATACCCCAGGTTTTGGCTTTTCGCACAATAAACGGTAAGAGGAATCGGCACCGAGCCGGGGTAGTCCGGCAGAGTGACGGTGACATCTCGCGCAGAAACATCACAACCACCGGTAGGCACCACCACATCGTTATTGGCATAAATATTCCAGACAAACTGGAAATCATCGCCGTTATAGTTGTTGGTCTGGCGCAAAATGAGCACGGCTATTAATGAACCAGCCTTAATCGCCACTCCGCCCGCACTGCTGACAGGCGTCAGATAAAGCGCCACTGGCCAGGGCTTATCCGTTCTCGAATTATAAACAACGCGTGGCGTTTCGCTGGTGGTAGGAAAAGGATAGCTACTGCCATTATATTTTACGGTTCCGGAAAAATTAGATAACACGCCGCCATAAGCTGAACCTCGTTGCAGTGTTACATAGTCTGTAATGGTTTCCGGGTAATCGTTATGGCAAAAGATCTGCGTCGAAAGATCCACAACTAGGTTTTGCCCCACATTCACTGCGGGCGCAAGGTTAACATAGACATTGGCGCTGCCGCCGCCAATAGGAATAGCCGTACCATTAGCGGTTTTACAGGCGAATGACCAGGCATTTACCGACCAGCCCATCAGCAGTACAGCAAACAAGGTAATAACGCGTTTCATTACAATCATCTCTTCGGGTTAGCTGTAGGTATAGGTGATGCTAATCACTGCCTGAATGGTTCCCTGGGTGGCACCACCATTTACCGTCAATGCTCTGACCTGCAACGGAAAGTGCGCAGATTGAGAGGAATCATCCACCTGAACAGTTTTGGTTGCGCCGGTGTTCAATGTGTTGCCGTTGTCATCCTGTAGCTCTAACTGGATGTTTTGCGCGGTTCCCTGGTTTTTATAATATCCGGTGCTGTCAGCCGCCCCGCTGAAACTGGCGGTGACTCTGGACGTTCCCACCGGACAATTTGTCAACTCAAGCGCAACATCATGCCAGGACGATGCCGCTCCGGCAGACATCAGGCTGAAAGAATAAAGATCGCCGAGATCAACCGTGGCATTGGTGGTGGAAACTGTGCACGGTTTGGCGACGACCTTACCATTCACCGTAATGGTGACATCGGCTGCCCGTACCGTCGCGCTTGCGAGCGCCAACATTGCCGCCAATAAATACCCACGTTTGCGCCATTTCATGAGCATCTCCAGTTACTGATATTCAAGAGTGAAGGTTGCCGTGGCATTGATATGCCCCGCAGTGACAGGCACCTGTGTCGCCATTAGCCGGGCGTAAAAATTCAGCGTATTTGGTTTACCCGGCGTCAGGGTCGTCCACGAAATCGCGGACGATGGGGCATTAAGTGGTATCTGATTTTGTTGCTCATTCAGAAGCTGTATTCCCAGTCCCGCAGCCGCTGACACAGTCTTTTCAAGTGCAAGCAGGTTGGAATTATGGCTATCTGCAACACCGGTAAATCCGATCTTTACAGCAGAGACGGCATTACCACAGGGTGACAGCAAAATACGAAAAGGAACGACCGGAGTCGTCGCCCCAATGTTGTTAAATTGCTTCGCCGCATTTTCCAGCAAATCAACGGTAAAATTGGTTGATTCAACTGCCACACTACAGCCGTTATCCCTGACATAGCCGCGGATAGTAATCGTGCTATCCGCAGCCAAAGCGTGACTGACAACCAGCCACAAAAAAGCGCACAGAAGATAAAAAGGTTTGCTTTTCATCACGCCCCCTTAACGACATTCAACTGATAGCTGGGTTAATAACTGCTGCTGACTCTCAGGTGGCAGTTTGTAATCTGCGACACAGTGAGCATTCTCCCCTTCTCCCCATTTCACCTGAACTTTTCCCGCTAAAGGCATCCCGCTGAGGTAAACCTGGCCATTATCCGCAACAATGCCGCTACTCTGGCTACTCTCTGATGTGACCATCGCACCAAACGGCAGCGGCTTATTATTGTGGGTCAGCGTCATGAGTAGTTTTATCCCAACGCGCGCTTTAAACTCTGCTCGCACGATTGCCCCACGGGTGGGAACAACGTTAGCGACCGCGTTATCTAAATCGACGTTATCAGCCAGGGTATTGGTATCCAGTGCCACTCTATTTTCCCGATATTCAGTGGCATAAGGCAGCACGGCATAACCGCGCCAGTCGGTACGAACACCTGTCTGGTTTTCGACTTTTACATCTTTTGCTCCAGGCGCTTTAATCAGCACAACCGTATCGTTTAACGGCTGCCCCAGCGTTACGCCATTGGCATGGGCCAATACCCCACCGCTGACTCCGTAATAGACCTGCTTAATATCATCGCTATGGCTGTAACCTATGTTGGCATTGCCATAACCGCCGCGATAATTCAGCGCTGCGTAGCCTGTACTTCCGCTATTCCCATCGCCACCTCCGGCATATCCGGTTTGTACGCTGTAGCTTAGGTTGTTGTCTTCCAGCAACGTACCGTATACACCGGCCAGGTTGGTCATCCGACCATTGAGATCGTGTGACATGCTGTAGCTGGCACTGGCATGTCGCCACTGAGATTTACTGTCAGAACGCAGCCAGTGGCTGAAAGGAATATTGACGTTAAGAGCCAACATCTGATCTCGTCCTTTTTGCCAGGCGTTTTTCGTCAGGCTATAGCTGAGCGTCCAGTTGATATCCTCGAATGCGGTATTTAATCCGGCCTGGAATTGCTCATCGACATTACTCGTTCCCCAATAAGTCTGATGGCTACCACTCAAATAAAGTGTTGATGTGCGCCCAACTTGCTGAGTGACAGTAAGTTGTAATTTTCCGCGTTTGTTATAAGCGAGGTTGTAATAGTCGGTGAATTTCGGCTTAACCTGAATAACACCATCCTGCGTTTCAATGTTGTAGCCATTCATTCGGCGGTATGTTGTATCAGCGAAATTGAAATATCCGCTGGTCGAATAGCGGTAACCCACTAACTGAATATTCGTGCCTGACTCATTGAGCGATTTGTTATAAAGAAAACGCACTGATTGTCCGTCATGCTGACTTTCATCGGGAAGTGTGGCATTAGCCTGCGTCATATCCACGGACAGAGCCCCCAATGTCCCCATGTTTTTCCCGACACCGAAATTAAAAGCACGATAACGATCCGCCAGTTGAGTACCGCCGTATATTGTCCAGCCAGCCGGGAGGCCGTGGAGTAACGTACTCTGGAAAAAGCGGGGGTTTTCCTGTTGCGCATTACCACTGCGGTACTCTCCAGCCGTAATGGAATAACGTGTATGTCCCTCACGCTGCAGGAGCGGTACTGACGAATAGGGTACGGTAAAGATCTGTGTGCTGCCGTCGGCCTCTTTAATCGTTACCTGCAAGTCACCACTATTACCTGCGGCATAGAGATCATTAATAGTAAAAGGCCCCGGTGGCACCGTACTATTATAAATGTCATACCCGTTCTGTTTAATAGATACTTGTGCAGTACCACGTGCAATACCGTGGATCACCGGGGCAAATCCTCTCTGGCTATCGGGTAACATATTGTCATCTGAGGCCAACTGTGCGCCGCGAAAGTTAATACCATCGAAAATATCGCCCTGGGTATAACCATCGCCCAACGTCAGGCGAGAACGTAACGGAATTATGTCTCGCTCAAGCCAGGTATTGATATGTTGCCATTTATTTTTGCTACCTGATGAACTGCCGCTACTGTTATAACTCCAGGTAGTATTGTCGCGTAAACGCCACGCACCAATATTTAATCCACTCTGCAGGTTTAAATATGCATAATGGCTGTTACCCCCAATCCGATTCTGCACACTATTTCCACTGAAGTTATAATTGAGTAATCCGGCATTAATACCTGAATCCCACAACTCTGGTGGAATATAGCCACGCGCACGCTGATTCATAAATGCCTGCGGGATCGTGAGGTTAAGCCGCTGCAGGCCAACATCTAAATGCGCAGTGGCTTCATTGATCATCGAAGTTAATGGTACGCAGGCATCAGCCGCCAGCAGATTCATACCGGAAACAGAGGCCGTATTCAGCCCCATACTGGCGAGTTGTGCGCGTGTCAGACAAGGGACAATCCCTTGTTCACTCTCCCCCGTATTAAACGTGACATCTCGTGTTGCCATATAACCATTATTCATATAGATATCGACACGATACGTTCCCGGCGGTAATTCTTGTCCATTTTCAAAACTCGATAAATCGGCAACAGCCTGAGGATCATCCGCTAAAAAGCGCGGGTTAAAATAGAGTTCGGCAGATGAAAAAGGTGCCTGTGCAGCAAATGCACAGGCAACAGAGAGCCGGATAAAAAAACCAGCCAGACAAGGCTTACGATTATGCAAGCATTGCGTGTTTCGCTGGTAAAATCTTAAATTCAGATATGACATTATTCCTCCGGTTTAAAATCACCCGGCAGTCAATTCTTTTTATTCAGGCGAAAAATTCCCCCTGCGTTATTCCATTACGCCCTTCATTTTTGGGGTAAGTGCACCATAATCATTTATTGTTCGATAAGTTATGCTGCTTCCGGCATCAGAAGGCAATTTAACCGTGCTTTCGCCCATTGGAGGCACCAATGCATTATCAAGAATCCGAGTTCCGGCATTAAGCTCTGTTACCGTCAGGTAATAGGGTGTCGGGTTAATCAGCGTCAGAGAATTTGTGCCGCGACGGAATCTTAATTTTTCTGCGGCCTGATCGGGTGGCAACGCTAATTTAGCCGGGCGGTAATAGAGTTTAATGCGGCTGATTATCGCGAGCTGTAACGTATTCTCGTTCAATTTTGATTTATCCATTGACGGAATCGCTTTTACATTCATCCAGAACAAACTTTCCCGATCCTGCGGCAATTGATTATTTGTGGCATCAAGAATACGCAGGGTATTCTCTTTTTTTCCCTTCATCGCAAACAGAGGTGGCGTCACAATAAAACGACCATCCTTTACACCATCAGCATTTTCTACCCATGATTGAATTAAATAAGTGCTATTTTCATCATTATTTGTCACGGCAAGTTGAACTTGTTTCTGCCCTGCCGGATAAATTACGCGAGTCGCACCTAATGCCACTCCCGCTTCAGCGCGTCCGGCAAGCATCATTGTTACGATCATCAGGATACCTGCCAGTAAGCAGAATGTTATTTCCTGCGATTTTCTTACATTGACGTTTTTATTACTCACTGTCCTGTTCCTGTTATCACAATATCTGCTGAACAATTACTGATAGGTTAAGGAGAACCAGGCCTGAGCATTAGCCATGCCGCCAGTAACCCAACGCCCTGTTGCGCGATATTTAGCAATGAAATGTAGCGAAGTCGCGCCTGAGTAAAGCCGTTTCCAGTGTATTGGTGGACGATTAATCGGTACGAGGTTTCCCTCGTCATCAAACAAGGCAATACCAACATTGGTTGCAATTCCCGGCCCCTCACCCACAGAAAGCACATCCGGATTTTTGCCATCAGCGACACCGTGAAACGCCACGCCCACACGTTCACTCACCACCGTGCTACATTCCCGTAAATGAATAACAAACGGCACCGGGGCGCTATCTTCCCCTACCGCATGAAACCGGTTACTACTGATTTGCCCCATATTGACCGTCATTTGTTTATCACCAGCTTCAATCCGGCAAGCTTCCGCAATAATGACGCCCTGAAATTGCATATTTCCACCGGGCAACGTGGTGTTCCATTTATTTCCGGCCAGTGCAAACATCGGCAGTAACGACGCTACTAGAAATAATTTCGTCCTTTTCATCGTTATTTTTATCGCGCAGGGGGCGGGCATCCTTGCCCATAATTATTTCCCTAAAACCTGAGTGGATTATTGATACTGAACCTTGAAGGTTGCATCCGCATTAGCAGCACCCGGGGTTGCCTCGCCGATTGCATAATAACGCGCCTGGAACGGAATGGTGTTAGTGCCATTATTCAGGGTTGTTTGTGCGCTAAATGTCGCACCGTCCAACGCCAGCGCAGTACCCGTTCTGTCCAGGATCTGCACACCAACATTTGTTGCGCTACCCGCGGCTGAACTCTGCAGAGCCAGTACTTTAGGATTAGTGCTGTTAATCGCTGTGCCCAAGAAGGCAACAGCGGCTGTGCTTGCAACAGAAGTATCGCAATCATTCAGTTGAATGTTAAAACCGACAGCAGAGCTGGTTGCTCCAGCCTGCTTCAGAGTAGCAGTACGAACCTGGCCCAACTGAACGGTTTGATCAACAGAACCAGCATCAACCGCACAAGCAGCATTAACGATTTCCCCTTTAAAGTGAACGGTCCCACCATTTACCGTCGTGGGAGTAGTATCGGCCAAAGCCGCTGTAGAACTGAGGGACAGCGCCGACAGAACAACAATTGCCAGAGTTTTAATTTTCATACTGCTTTCCTTTTTAAATCTACGTATAAATCGACATGGGCAGTCGTTCTGTACACTTTGTTCAGATAGATAGTTTGACTGCCAACACTGCACAGTTTTCCCCCAAAAAATGAAAAGTACCGCCTTCCATGCCGCTGACGCGGCATATGTCCTGGTTCCGTGACCAAGTTGAGGCAGGACGTCGGCAACTCGAGTGCGGTGATGTGCTTCCTCATGACATGGTCGAATTCTCTACTGCTGCATGGCGGGATAAGATGAGCAGGCCGGTAAATGATGGAGATATTCTGGACCATGCTGACCAGCCAGGACAGAAAACGCATTCGTGATTACATTGCGGAGCAGAACCTGATGGCTGCCATTGAACTGGACGAATGGATTAGTTATTCGGCCAGCAGTCTGACTGACCATATAAAGGCCGTTATGGCCGTGTGGAAGGAACCCGGGAACTGGTTATTCACCCGCATTTTGTTCTGATGTATGAAGTCGATAGCCAGTGGGGGAAAGTGTATATCTTGTGGGTTTTACATACTGCACAAAAGTAGCCATAGAGAGTTGACAAAAGAGGACAAAAATGGAGGATATAAAGTTTTATATGATTTATTGAGGTATTGTATGAATACTTTAGATGCAAAAATCGCGGGCTTAGGGATTCTTCAGTCTATTATATCCAGAATGGCATCTAATTCTTTTTATATTAAAGGCTGGGACTTGACTATATTTATAGGTGTTATTGCTTTAAAGAAAGATATCATCCATTATGGAAACGCTATTTTCTGGGCGTTAATGGTAACTTCAGTTTCTTTTTTTCTCCTTGATGCTTACTACTTACAGCAAGAAAGGATTTTTAGAAAAATTTATAATATTTTATCTGAAAAGAAAAGTGATGATGAAAATGTCAATTTTTTTAGAATTAACCCGATGCAATACGAAGAGTTAAAAGGTGTTGAAACATTAAAATATACGGAGTCACTATTTTCAAAAACAGTTATATTATTCCATGCGCCATTGTTTTTGATCATTATTGTTTTTTTTGCAATGTCTTCATAAAGGATATGTGATATGCTTTATGCGCTTAATTTTGATATTGACAACAGTTCATTTTTAATTACTAATCCTGAGTATAACCAAGGCTTAGACCCTAAACTGAAATTGGATAGTCCCGTATCAAAAATTATCAATACTACAACTAAAGAAAATGATAGTAAGTTGACTTATGAAGTGGATTATATTGATTTTGTTAATAATTGGTTTCCTGGAGTTGATGCTCATGTTTTTATATCACACAGTCATCAAGATAAACAAAAAGCCGTCGCCTTGGCAAATTTCTTATATAAGCGATTGGGGATAAAATCATTTATAGACTCAGAAGTGTGGGGGTATTTAGATGAAGCAATGTTAAAACTGAATAAGAGATTTAACGCAGTTGATGGTGAAAAAAACACCTATGTATATGAAGAGTGTAACAAGCTAGCTGGTTCCCTTAATTTGATATTATCATCTGCGTTAACAAAAATGATTGATTCTGCAGATTCTCTTTTCTTTATTAATACTGCAAATTCTGTTTATGATGGGGGTAAAACAAAATCGCCATGGATATTTACTGAAATATTGCTGAGTTCTATGTTGAGGAAAAAACCTCACGTCGACCGTCCAGATTTGAAGATGGAATCATTTGAGGGGATAGTCGGTACTGAGGTGAGAAAAAGTGTAGGTAGTGTAGGTTTTTCATTTCTGCTTGATATGAAGCATATGCATAAAGTAACATCAGAAATGTTGGAGAAAATACGAAATGATGCAGAATCTAAGATTGAAAATGGAGATTTAACTCCAAATTTTACCAATAATGATATATTCAAAAACCTTGATGCTATTTATAGCGTGGCTGCTGGCAAGTACTAACCAGGCTCGCTAACAGGTAATCAAATAATGATTACATTGGTATTGACGTGGTTTATTTTCCGAATACCAAGTGAACCCCCACGAGGTTTTCAAAATGATCGCATCAATTTCCGAAGTTTTTGGTCGTATTAATTCAGAAGGCAACGTCGATATCCTGTATGCAGACAGCGGAGAATCAGTAACGCGTCTTGACGCTGATGTTTTCCCGGTTGGTTCCGGGGTTGGCGCACGCTATGACCATCCTGAAGGGCTCGAGATTACCCTTGCTGATGCCAGGCGTATTGGAATAGAAATCGAATAATCATTAACGCCCCGGTTCGCCGGGGTATCAGGGGGCCGCTTGGAAAACGGAAATTTTCCCACGCTAAGAGAATTGAGTTGAACGAGGAGAGCATGAAAAACCTTGGGGCAGTAGCTATGCTGCCATAGCGGATAACGTCCCTCTACTCTGAGCGTCTATCGTACAACCGGGATACCAACTGGCGAATTTGTCCCGTAGTTCGTTATTCAGGACTGCAGTTCTGGTCTGTAACAAATAATGCGCGCCCTTTCTACTCCACTGCATCTGCTGCTTTTTGGCCATTCGTCGGGCGATCACTTCGTTGATTGTTGACTCGACAAACGCTGTTGAAACCGGCTCACCATACCGGCACATTTCTCCGTAGTTTGGGATCATCATCTGATTATTACGGATGTAGGTATACATCTCATCCAGCTGTTTTTGCAGGGCTTTCAGGTTTACATAGTTGAGTTCAGGGTCATCACAATACATAACGCAATCGTCAATGCGATCCAGTGCAGTGGCAACATTACCGTGCCAGAGATATCGTTTACTGCTTTCCAGAAGCGATAACACCTTACTGCCCGTCGCTGGCTCTGATGCCTGCAACCCCTTTGCATATTGCATTAACACCGTCAGCCTCATCGTTATATGAAACCAGTCAAGCACATGAATTGACTCAGGGTACATACCGAACTGCAGTTCTCTCAGATTATCCGCGCCGTCGGATAAAAAGAATATCTGCTGGTTAGCCTGCATTCCCTGAGCAGAGAGGTGTGCCATGAGCCGACGTTCCGGATGACAGTCGCTCTTCTGGACAAAACCAAAGCGACGTGCGTCGGCCGGTGCTCCGATTGAAAATGATTTACCGGCAATAATTTCAAAATTACGTTTCTTGTTATCCCGATCGCGGACATAACCGCCATCAATACCCACCACCAGAGGTTTTCCCGGTTTTGGCAGGTTTCCCCAGTCGCGGGGGCAACCTGAAATAAAGCCGGAATGTGATTCTGCCTCAGAATCAAGACGCTGTGCCACACGGCATAAATGATTCCTCACTGTTGAGGCATTCAGACTGTACCCTACCGGCAGGACATCTTTTAGTAAACGAACCGTCATTTCATACGAGATCAAAGAGGCCCAGCGGGTTTCTATATATTTCAGTGCAGGGTGAGTGTGATCTCCAGCCCAGTCACTGAGCAGACTGACTGTTTTTGTTGCACTTTCTTCACAGCGGCACCGATACACCCGAAGCCCTGATACAGGAATAACGCCAAACAACGTCCGGTATTGGATTTTTTGTTGGCCTTTGATTCTGCGCTTCGTAAGGCAGTGAGGACATCGGATATTCTGGTGAATATATTCGTCAGCCTGTTGCTGAACCAGCGACTTCTGGACTGCCCCCAACAACTGCTTCGATTCTGAAACTGATAATCCGATATCATTCAGGGCATCTCCTGATTTCTGCAGGTTCATCAGTTCTTCCGTTCGACTGGAGCCTGATTCATCGGTTATAACTATCTGAAATATCAGTTTCATTATTGCCTCCGGCGGTGGTGAGATTATCTCCTGGTTACTGGTTTTTCATCTGGTTGCGAAGCTTATAATATGTTGAAACGCCGAGACCAGCATGGTCGCAGGCGATCCTGAGTCTGACTCCACGACTTCTGAGCTCATCAATTTCCTGAACTTTTTTGATATCTGCGCAGGGACGCCCTGTTTTTTCTCCCCGCGCTTTTTTCGCTGCAATACCGTCAGCCTGCCTTTCTTTCAGTAAAGCACGTTCAAACTGACTGAATGCAGACATCATGTGCAACTGTAACTCCTGCATTGGATTGCTTATTCCTGCATTGAACGTAAGCTGTTCCTTCAGAAAAATAAGGGTAACGCCCATCTCCCGAAGCCTGGTTGTTACAGCACACATATCCATCATATTCCGACAAAGGCGATCGATGGAATGGACAAGAAGCGTATCTCCCGGGCGCAGTTGCTCAAGGAGCTTCTGCAACTCCGGTCGGTTTGTATCCTTAGCACTGGCATGTTCAACATAAATTTTATCTGGCTGAAAACCCGCCTTTAACAATGCCTCTTCCTGACGTGCTGTATTCTGGTCGGCTGAGCTCACCCTGATGTAGGCATATTGCATGTGAAACCTCCGGAATGTCTTTAAACATTATAGAGATTTAAAGAATAATTCATAAACACCGATTTATGGAGGTTTATAGATATTTTTCCGGGTAACTGAAGGACATATTGAAAACGTATACCTTTATAGAAGCAGTCAGCGACGACGCCCCAGCTAAATTACCTCAGGCTCCAGCGCTGGAGAGGCAAGGTTGAGTTTGCTTAGCCGCCGGTTGATTTTGTTGCGGTTAAACCGGACAGCGTCCAGGTCGTCAGCAAAAGGGCGAATCTCACCAATCGTTGTTTCATCATCTGCATTAACGATAGCTTCAAGAAACGCCAGGGTTTTATCAAACTCATCTGCAACTGTGGCTCCGGGCATACCATGACCACTTATACAAAATGGCGTTTTCAGCTCGGTGTTTTCATAAATGGCTTCAACGCGAATATCATGAATCCAGTGCTCAAAGAAATTGTATTCATAAGTAAAGCGATCGCCGACATCAAACTCAAAATCATCAATCACAACCTGGAACGGGTTATCTGGAAAACCAATTCCCCCCTCGTAAGTGATACCGTAATCTTTACCGTAAATATGAAACTGGTGCAGGTGGTCATCACCCCAGCCCTGAATGATCTGGATAATAAAATGAAGTGCAGCCAGTGATGTATCGGCTGCAATCCTCAGCCGACGCCAGACCATAGGACTGACACCACGAACAGCAATTTTAATGACGTAAACCTTCATAACTAACGGAGGCATCATTATAAAATTATGCCGGTTATTTTACCGCTGCTGGTCCCTCATTCAGTGACTGCCCCAGGGTTTTTCATGCCCTCCTTCCTGTGGCAAGCAGATTGCTATCAGGCCAAAAGGTTATTTCTGTACAGGATGTGAATTTAAAATCTGGAAGAACTTCTCTGGCAAGGCTCTTTCTGACAAGCAAGTAGAAACCTTACTAACAAAAGGTATTACAGGAGAGTTAAAAGGGTTTGTTAGTTCCAGGACGAATAAAGAATTTTCGGCTAAAGTTAAATTGATTGATAAAGCAACAGGAAAATTAGGGTTTGAATTTACCCCCAAAAAGTAGCAATAGTTGATTATCCCTTGTTCTCCATATTATAACATCCAATGGCACGTCTGAAGCATCCGATTAACCAGGGGTGGTTTGTCAGTCTTCAGATTGTGCCGTTAGCATGAAAAGGAGAATATGACAAAAATGAAACTTTTTGATGTGAGGAAATAAAGCTAAGGCTGAAAAGACAGCCTTAGCTTTTGTTGTATTAAATATCTTATCTGTTATACAGGTTGTACGATAACATCTGGCGATGGTTGCAATATAGCATTTACAGCATCAGTGATTGGGGTTTCTTTATTGCAAAGCGCAGTCAGATACATGACGGCTGCTGAAGCCTGATTCAAAGTTATTGCTGAATCTGGATTATCCATTCTTTTGACCATTTCCATGACAATATCTTTTTCGGTTAAACCGTTAGCTATTGCGCGTTGTAATGCCTTGCGTTCTTTACGAAATGCACCTTGTTGGGTTAATGTTTTTTTCATAAATCCCCCCTTTTATTGGTTGACATATGGGTGTGATTGTGATTTCGAGAAACAGGCTATCAGATGTTTTTGTGTAGCTCAATAGCTTGCTTTTTTATTTATCGCTATTGTCAATAAGAATAATGTAATTATTTGTATTTTTTTTGTAATTTTGTTTATGATCATTTAATGCGTTGATTACCAGAAAGTTTCGCCGGAAACGCGATGTGCGGCCGGGTTTGAGGCTAACTGATCTGATAAAATTTAGTGACTTACCACTGAATAATAGGGAGAGTTTAATATGTCTTGGAAACAAAAAGTTGCACGAGGATTTGGGGATATTGATTGTATTTTTGCCGTGCACCCGCTTGATCATAAGGATGCCCAGGAAGCCATGAGTGCGGCAAAGGCAGCAGGAGCAACCTTCCAAGATTTTGAAAAGGAAATGGTCTGGCACATTTACCAGAAAATGCCAAATTCGCCTGGGCTGCACAGCCATATCAAGGAACAGGTAGCTACAGCCAAACAAATGTGGCAGTGACATACAAGGCCGCATATGCGGCCTTTTTACTGCCTCTCATAATGTCAAAAAGGTTTTGTTTTTTATTGAAAAACCAGCATAATTCACAATGGAAGAAACATTGGAGCGAGAAGACCGATAGTTCGATCAGCCTGACGTATCAACAGATTCAGAAGACCGAAAGAACCGTCCGACAGTTGGGTGAGATTCCCTCTGACAACAAAAAACAACCGACCTTAATTGCCCAGAAAATCAAGGAAACGAGTATGAAGAAATCAACCTTCAATCTAAACTTTGTGGTTAGCTGGGCTGTTGTTCTGTCGGTTTTCGTTGGCGCTGGAGGCGCACAGTATATCTGTGCTCGATCCAATGTTTCTTCGTAGTGGTTCGCTGCTGATAGCACTTTTTGTTAAAAAAAACATAATGAATAGTGTACTATTCACCGTAACAACAGCTTCCTCCAGACTTTATGTCGTAAGAGTGGAAGCTTTTTTTTTGACTTTTTGATAGGGTTGTTGAATTGTCAGATCTCATTCCATACCAAAAACCTTACCAGTCAAGTACCGACTTGTGTCAGAAGCTGCAACGGGATGGTTTAGTTATCACTGATGTTGGTAATGCGCGGAAAGTGCTTGAGAGATGTAGCTACTATCGATTTAAAGCCTATCTGATTCCTTTTCGTGATGAAACTACTCGCAGATATTATTCGGATGCAACTTTTGATAAAGCGCATGAGCTATATCTGTTTGATCAGGATTTACGGCTGTTGGTTTTTAAGTTGATTCAAAAAATCGAAATTGCCGTGCGTAGTTCTTTTGATTATTGGGTTACTGGAATAAATAAAAACTCTTTCTGGTATCTGGATTCGTCATTATTTAATAATAGTGATAATCATATCAAAACTGTTTCTAATGTTAGTGCCTCATTCAGGAAATCAAAAGAAGAGTTCGCAAAACATTATAAAGAAAAGTATTTTAATGAATACTGTCCATTTCATCGTGGATTGCCTCCTGGTTGGGTGTCAATTGAGTTATTAACCTTCGGTAATTTAAAAAGTCTGTTAGAGGCCTTTAACTCTGAAGCTATTGAAAGTTTGAAACTGGACAGATATGCGTCCAGAATTGCAGGTGCAAAAGACTACGCAACGCTTTTAAACTGGTTAACTGTCATTCATACAGTGCGGAATGATTGCTGTCACCACACCCGACTATTTAACAGAAACAGGCTTGCACCGAAGTCGGTGAAGAATTTACTTAATCCTGAAATTTCGCTTGTGAAAATGAATGGCACAAACCAGGATCAGTGTAACCGTATATACACATCTCTTGCCGTTATTCAGAATATGTTAAGCGCATTCGGGTTTGAAAAGTTTGGAGAAGATATTCAGGCACTTTTCGACAAATATCCGGTATCTAAATTATTCTATGCATCAATGGGATTTCCTGAACGCTGGAATGAGGAACGGTTATTTTTTTAATATAAGTAGGTTTATTTACCATATGAGGCCGCTAATGCGGCCTTTTTTACGCTTCTCTCGTTTAATTCCCCGCCTCACCCTGGACGTTGCGGTCATTCTGTCCAGATAATCACAGAGGTGTGTGTGATGCCCCCAACGGAAGCGGAACTTCGTAACTATCATGTTCGCTTTCGTATCTACGGATGAAGACGTTTACCTGCCTTTCCAGTAGCTCAAACAGTGAGATAAGTTCGGTGATAAGCCCTGCCACATAGCCCTCATCAATGATAATTTTGTGTTTGTTCAGTCTGATATTTTCTTTCCTATTACAATAGATTTCTATATCAGCCAGTCGCTCCGCCCTGTGCTTTTCAATCTCTCCTTCGGAGTGAACCAGAACGTGCCGGATTTGCTCCACTTTAAGCATATCTTCCCACAGTTTCCACAAGGTGCTCCCCTGATTCATATCAAAACCGGCTTCGCGCCGAAGAAACCTGCGGTAACGCTTTATGCATATTTTCTTAAAGTATTTATCGCACCTATCCTGCGGAAGCAGTTTGTTTATTTCCTCGCACATTGTCTTTATCTGGTGTTCGAAAAAATTGTACAGTGCGATAACCATAGATTTTCGATGCATCGATGGGTAAATATCACCGAACTCCTGAAATTCCCGACTGTAACTGCAAATAATATCTTCGTGATGACTTTCATCATTATTTTTAAAATGTTTGGAAATTTCATCAGAGATCAGCTTATCACTTTGTTTTATATTGTTTTCTGTATATTGATTATATGCTGAGTAATCAAAAAGATCTGACTTAGTGAAATGACAAAGGTGAAAAAGGGTTGTGTCGAAGAAATCTATAACATTGGGGTGACGAAATTCAGTATCCAGTTCCATAAACATCCTTCATCGCATGACAGCCTTAAGCTGTTGCCAGTCGCACTGTTAAAGTAAGTATTTATCATAATTCGAGAACAGACTGAAGGTACAGCACTTTCTGTCCAGTAGACTAACGGTTACACTCAGTTTCGTGTATACTCGATATTAAAAGCATCATTCTAGATGCTTTTAATATCAATACCTATGATGCAGGAGTTTGTAATGAATAAAGAACTTGCAATGAAATTATCACAAGATATGGCATATGTTCTTCTCGAAAATCCTAAAATAAACAATAGTATTTGTGAGTGTGTTCGCGAGTTTGTTCAGTGTACAGGTATTAGCAATGACAGATTTTCAATCGAACCTTCTTCCCAAAGAATTACTATAAAATTAAATGGCAAAGAGTATGAATATGTAACTGAAGGCAAGTCATATATAGATGTATTAAAACAGGTGTTTTATGAGCTCTACTATCTTCCAGTCTTGTCCTAATTATATCCTACTATAATATTTATAATCTATAGCCGCGCTAGCGGCTTTTATACTCAGCCTTGTTAACTCCCGCATCCCTTGGACATCTCAGTAATTGGGGTCTGAAGTCCAATGGAACGAAAACGTACGTTAGTGAAGTAACTGTCTGATATATCAAAACATAATGGACATAGAAAAACGCCATCAAAACGGTGTCTTTTTAATCGAAAATTGGTACTTAACGGACGGCATTGTCTACTAATCGATTTTTAAGACGATAATTTTCCTCTTACCGTACGTTTTCGTACGGTTGGCCCTCAAACCCCTATATCACTGGCGCTGACATCGTTAGCGGCCCTGACGTCCCGCTAACGCGGAGATGTGCCCTGACTGCGGGTAAATCCTTGTCGGGACCACTCCGACCGCGCACAGAGGCATTTTCATCGCTGACAGGCCACATGGCCTCGCAGGGCCGGAGGGGGACTGGTGATATTCGGACGACCGTACCGGCTTACGCCGGGCTTCGGCGGTTTTACACCTGTGCTACATGTAACCTCCGTATGCCGCCTTACATGCGTTGACGCGCATTATTTGCCTTGTTCCGTCTGAAAGTAATCACTATGATTAAATATGATTAACAACTAATCGGATATGCAAATGAAAAACAATAGTGCACAAGCAACAAAAGTCATTACCGCGCATGTGCCATTACCTATGGCTGATAAAGTCGACCAGATGGCCGCCAGACTGGAACGCTCCCGGGGCTGGGTTATCAAACAGGCGCTTTCTGCATGGCTTGCCCAGGAGGAGGAGCGTAATCGCCTGACGCTGGAAGCCCTGGACGATGTGACATCCGGACAGGTTATCGACCATCAGGCTGTACAGGCCTGGGCGGACAGCCTCAGTACTGACAATCCTTTACCGGTGCCACGCTGATGGAACTGAAGTGGACCAGTAAGGCGCTTTCTGATTTGGCGCGGTTATATGATTTTCTGGTGCTGGCCAGTAAACCTGCTGCCGCCAGAACGGTGCAGTCCCTGACACAGGCACCGGTCATTCTGTTAACTCATCCACGTATGGGAGAACAGTTGTTTCAGTTTGAACCCAGAGAGGTCAGACGGATTTTTGCTGGCGAGTACGAAATCCGTTACGAACTTAATGGCCAGACTATTTATGTATTGCGCCTGTGGCACACACGAGAAAACAGGTAGATTGTGTGTCGGGACAACTTTAACATAGCCTGCAGGTATTAATTCTGGAGCATTATTATCAGGCCAGATATTTTGCATTCCATTAAATAATCTTGTAGGAGATAAAATGAATTACGATGAAATAACGAAAATCACTGCTGAACGTATTAGCGACTACATGACCGAAGCAGTTAATACAGACTCTAAAGCCGTTGCGGAAATGTTTCATAACGCTGCATGGGGAGTGCGAACATTGTGGTTTGAACTCGTCACAAAAATCGATATGGATATACATAAAAAGAACA
This sequence comes from Escherichia sp. TW09308, assembly GCF_000208565.1. NCBI lineage: Bacteria > Pseudomonadati > Pseudomonadota > Gammaproteobacteria > Enterobacterales > Enterobacteriaceae > Escherichia > Escherichia sp. TW09308. Next base: position 2,510,734 of record NZ_AEME01000001.1, read on the forward strand.
GGTATGCGAGTTATGATCTTAGAAGGAAAATCGAAATGCAGCATGAAGAGTTTCAGAAAATGACAGAGCGCGAGCAAGTACCTTTATTGAAATCGCCAGAATGATGTTCAGCGGCTTCGCCCAGGTATTTTCTTTCGCCCCTTCTATGCCCTGCCGGACATTGTATAAATGTAACTCTGTCATACACGTTCATCGACAGGAATTTAAACCCTAAAAAGATTAAAAAACACCCCAAAACGGATGTTTATAAGCCGCAGCCGTCAGGCTTCCTGCTCGACCGGAACGATACACGATGCCGTTTTGCCGGACTCAGGAACCCGTAGTACAGCCGGCTGGTAGCTGGTACAAAGAGTTATTTTTCTGAGACCGAAAATCCACTGACGATGCGGGCAATAAAGACCAGTGAATAAATATAACCCGTGAGAATAACCAGAATAGTGGCATTACGAGCTGGCCAGCTGACGGCAACAATATCGCCATAGCCTACGGTCAGGATACTGATAAAAGAATAATAAAAAAGTTCATTCATCATCTGCAACTCATCATTTGACAGTCCACGGAACGCGCCAGGCATATGATTTTCTATCGCAGAAAACATGAAAAAACCTATATAGCCAATAAGCAGAAAACCACTCAGCGCAGCGCAGATGGACTCTGTGTTTACCCGGGTGGAGAAAATCACCTGGCGGAACACAATCACTGACAGAATGATGAAAAAGACCAGATAACTCCCGTAGTACAGCTGTATCATGGCATTGACGGGATGCAGCCAGTGTGTGGTGACAAACATTATCAGCAACACAATAAATGAAACGACCTGATAGCGACGCTGCAACAGATTAACGCCCGCCACAATCTGCAGCACGGTATTCAACTCGTACCCTGCAGCGCTCGGTGGAAACATATTGAGAAAGAAGGTGCTCAGCAGTGCTGTGAAAAGAAAAGCAAATTTGTGTTGTTTTATTATCTTTAACATAAAGGAAGCATTTCTGTTTGTTCAAATACCAAAGAGCAAAAGTTGTCTGTGAGTATGTGGAAAAATTGAGCAGAATTTCCCCCCCCGGGTGGCTCTCAGGTGCACCACCGCATCCGGGGCAGTGACTCATACATCTACCCCAGCTCTGCCAGACGGTAGCCCCGCCTAGGAAATAGTGTTAACAGGACGCATTAACGAACAATATAAAACAAATATATTTATAATTATTGATATTAGCAGAATTACTTGCTCTGCTAATAATGTCCAATCAAATGGCAATCTTATAATAAAAATGAAGATCATAAATTCAATAGCAATGCCTGAATATGTTATTGCAAGAACATAGAAATCTGTACGACTAACCTTGAGGTTTGCAGTAGTAATTATATTGTTATGTTTGAAATAAAAATAACATACATATGATGCCCAATAACTGTATATGATAGAAAAGAACCCACTTATGTAGATAATGTATGTGGTTGTTTCTTTGTGTTGTAAAAAGTAAGACATCATAATGGAAAATAAAGTTTTGATTCCGAAGGCAGCAAAAATAATAATCAATATGGAAAGTAATGTGCAGGCTGTAACTTTTGTGCCTTTTAGTAAACTCGTTGTTAAAATCTCTCGCTCGCGCTCCATGATTTTTTCTTTATGAAAATTCATTTTGTGTTTTTGGGAATTTTGCATTTCTTTGCTCTATCACTCTTAATTTTAATATTGCAATATTGTATGAATAACGACGGATTTGTCTATCGTTTTTTGATGATTACCCTAAAACGTTTTAAACACTTTTTTTGTTGTGAGCGTTTGTGATAATCTTTAAAAGATTATATGTCGTACATATGGTTTCAATAAAATTATTGGTAGATTTATCTATGAGCTGGTTTGAAAACATTTTTGGATTTGAAGAAACGTCATACTATGATACACAAGCTAAATTCTGCCAGCATGGTGCTGAATTATTTACGATGGATACACCATCGCGCTCCTTTCATTCTGGTTCACTTATTTTGCCAAGTCTTGCAGAACTACGAAAAGAAGTCTTAACCTTACCAGTTAAGCCTGTTGGAAAAATTAAACTGAGTGGGGTGCAGATTGATGCTTATGAACTGCATCGACGGCCTGAGGTGTGTGGTGCATTAATTCAGGTTGCCAGCCAGTTCAATCTACTGGAAATGCCAACCCAGTACACAACACCAGAGAAGGGTATCACCGGATATCAAAATGATAATACGCAAGGGCCTGCGTGCGCTATGGCTTGTGCTGCAGCAACTGTATACCGAAACTATCTGGTCAGAACGGGAGGGCAGATAGGGCAAACCAGTGATATCCAGCTTAATACCCTGGCTGACATGGATAAACTCATTGGCATTCCTGGAATCCGGATGCAAAATGGATATGCCATGATGTCACAAAAAACGTTGCTTGCTATTAGCCGTCATATTGAATCGCTGGATGAATCATTACTGGATAAATTAAGGCAATCCCTTCGTGTAGGGATGCATGTTAATACTGAAGTAACGATCCCCGGTGTCTCAAAGGAGCATCGGGTAACGCAAGTATTATGTTCTGCGTTACCAGTGGCATATCATCGTTACCCGGTTAATGACTGGAAACCTTTTGCATTATTGATACTTCAGGCATGTTATGAAGCAACCTTATTGGCCGGATTGATTAACTATCACTATACAGGAAACCCCAGAATATATTTAACCCTGGTTGGTGGTGGAGCTTTTGGCAACTCTCCAGAATGGATAACATCCGCACTCAGACGTGCTTTATGTCTTTTCAGAAATTACCCCCTGGATGTTTATCTGGTAAGCAATAGAAAATTACCTGTAGAGATATATGGATTTTTACATGAAATTGCTTGCCAATTATAAAAGATTTATATGGATTACACGATTGTAAATATATAGAGCAGGTGGTTAAATAAACCTGCTCTTTTTTTGTTATTTTTTTAACATAGAAAGATTGCGTCTGGTTTGTTCCTCGAAATCATCTTTCGGAGTGATGCTCTCTGATTTGTTTTCTGAAGATGCCTCTATAATGTTTTTTAGCGTACTTATATCAATCGATGTGGATTTGTATCCTGTTGTTTGCTCTATAAGTTTTACCAGATTTTCTGCAGTGATTTTCTCACTGAAAAAACCACTGATTAGCGTTAACAGTCGGGGGTCAACAGAATAAAGAGCTGCTCCACAAATAAGAGATTGTCTGTAGAAATCTCCCCGCATTTGTACTGGGAGAGAGTCAATTGTTTGTTGTGTCAGGCTGTCCTGCGGATAAAGTGTCGGGTGCAGGTATGCCACAACTTTCTTTCTTTTTTTCGGATCACTGCTTTCCATTACGCATGCACCATTGCTTTCACCAATGCAAACTGAGGTTCATCCACCTTGTTCACTTTCAGATTCGGGAAATATTGCTTTATGTGAGGGTAAATAAGTTCAGCTCCTCCGCCAGTGAGATAGATTCGGTTCATTCCTGAGAATGTTGAAATTTCCTGCCTGATGCTTTCTGCCAGAGATTTCACTTCACTGTCTATTACATGAGTTATGTTTTTTATTTCAGTTACATCATTTATTAATGTCTGGAGGTATTCATTATCATGTCTGTTTTTTATTAACTCATCAGCAATAAAATAATTACATGGTGTGGAGGCTTTCGTTAGCGCATTCATGACGGTATGAGTGATGCGGGATGTCCCAATTTCTGAATAACCACGGATTTCAGAAATGCCTTCAAATGCACCGAGAATTAAACCACAATCCAGAGTGGTTCCTCCAAGATCGATAATCAGGCTGCGTTCAAGTTTGTTTACTTTATCTTTCTTTAGTGATTCAAATGCAGCTGGCAAAGATTCAGGCATTACATTAACTTTTTTAATTTTAAATGTTTCCCCTTTATTCAGAGATATCTCACGGAGGACATTTGCCTTTTTCCTTTCTATTCTTTCTTCATTTGGTTGATTGTCATTATCAAAGAATTCGGTCACAGGTAATGTCACTGTCAGTTCTACATCCTGTGGCTGAAGGCCGGATGTCAGCAGTGCATGATGTATGGCAAGCAGATTGGTGGTGCTGTATTGATAACTGACATGTGTTGTACCTATGACAGCAGTGCTGCCCAAATCATAGGTGTATTTTTTCCCATCCACGACGTAATTGTAAACTTTGCCGGCATTAAACAGTCCCGGGTTCCAGCCTTCTTTAAAACTGTTTCCTGACAGACTGGTTCTTACCTCGCCATCTTCAAGCCAGGCCAGTTTTACGTTAGTTGAACCATCGTCGCATGATACTTTTAGCATTTTTCTTGCCTCATTTTGAGTTTGTATTTGGCTCAAATTGAGCATCTTTTATATCGATGCATCTTTTTGAGTTTTTGCTGTTCCTTATTGTGTCTCATTTTGGGCTTATGTCAAGCGGCGTGGCTCTTTTAGAGTCTCTACGCGTTCTTGTTGTGACTCAATTTGAGTTTTGTTGTTTTCTCATTTTGCGTCACGAACTGAGACGGAAACTACTTAACCAGGCCGTGCCGGCACGTTAACCGGGCTGCATCCGATGCAAGTGTGTCGCTGTCGCCGGCCTCCTCACCCGGTCACGTTTCGTCGTTCCTCCTCCACGCGCTGCGGCTTCGGGGCCGCACCTGCATTCGTATGCGGTCGCCCGGTTACAGGTGCGGCACGGCCTGATGGAGGCCGCATGTAAGAGGAGAATTCCCATGCCAAACTGGTGCAGTAACCGTATGTATTTTTCTGGTGAACCGGCAAAGATTGCTGAGATTAAACGACTGGCCAGCGGTGCAGTCACACCGCTTTATCGCCGCGCCACAAATGAAGGTATTCAGCTGTTTCTGGCCGGAAGTGCCGGACTTCTGCAGACTACTGAAGATATCCGGTTTGAACCGTGCCCCGGAGTGACGGCTGCCGGACGTGGTGTTGTATCGCCGGAGAATATCGCGTTCACCCGCTGGCTGACACACCTGCAGAACGGTGTGCTACTGGATGAACAAAACTGCCTGATGCTGCATGAACTCTGGCTGCAGAGTGGTACTGGCCAGCGTCGCTGGGAAGGATTACCGGATGAGGTCAGGGAAACCATCACCGTGCATTTCACCGCCAAAAGAGGTGACTGGTGTGGCTTCTGGAGTAACGAGGATGTATCGGTGTGGTGGAACCGTCTGTGTGACAACGTACTGCCGGAAAAAACCATGCCGTTTGACCTGCTGACGGTTTTGCCGACCCGCCTGGATGTTGAAGTGAATGGCTTTAACGGCGGTGTTCTGAACGGTGTTCCTTCTGCATATCACTGGTATACAGAACGGTATGGCGTGAAGTGGCCTTGTGGGTATGACCTGAATATCAGCAGTCAGGGGGAAAACTTCATTCAGGTGGATTTCGACACGCCGTGGTGTCAGCCGGAAAGCGACGTTGTTGCAGAATTAAGCCGCCGTTTCAGCTGCACGCTGGAGCACTGGTATGCCGAACAGGGCTGTGATTTCTGTGGCTGGCAGTTGTATGAGCGCGGAGAGCTCGTTGATGTGCTGTGGGGGGAACTGGAATGGTCTTCCCCGACAGATGACGATGAGCTGCCGGAAGTCACCGGACCTGCGTGGATAGTCGACAATGTGGCGCATTATGGCGGATGAAGTATGACGGAGACGGGCGGGCAACCGCCCGTTTCTTTTCCGACAAAGGATGTCGCTGTGCTCCCTTTTTACTGCGCCGGCTGACGCGGCGCGGCAGGAACGCTGCCTGTGGTCAGTGTCCCGCGTCCGGCCGGGCACGGGACGGGCGCTTTTACCGCTCCGGGCTGGCGTCGGTGACAGTGTACGCCAGCCCGTCGCCCTTTTCTGATGAACGCCCTTCAAGCCGCTTTCGCGGCATATTCTCGCCGTCAAACAGACGACGGCTGCGATATTCCACGGTCGGCCTGACCCGTTACCGGACGCGGTGAACAGCCCACAGGCAGCGGGGAACGGGCGCCACAGGGGTGCCCTCCCGGTGCCCTCTGTAAGAGGAGGAGTGCTGTTATGTCCCGTTTTATCCTGGGTGACTGCGTGCGTGTTATGGCCACGATTCCTGATAACGCCATTGATTTCATCTTAACCGACCCACCATATCTCGTCGGTTTTCGTGACCGTTCCGGGCGCACCATTGCCGGTGACGTTAACGATGACTGGCTGCAACCTGCCAGTAATGAGATGTACCGCGTACTCAAAAAAGACGCACTGATGGTCAGCTTCTATGGCTGGAACCGTATTGACCGCTTTATGGCAGCCTGGAAACGCGCCGGATTCAGCGTTGTAGGGCACCTTGTGTTCACCAAAAGCTACACATCCAAATCTGCGTATGTCGCGTACCGTCACGAATGCGCCTATATCCTGGCAAAAGGCCGTCCGGCGCTGCCTCAGAAGCCATTACCCGACGTGCTGGGCTGGAAATATTCGGGCAACCGCCATCACCCGACGGAAAAGCCTGTTACCAGCCTGCAACCGCTGATTGAGAGCTTCACACACCCGAACGCAATTGTGCTGGACCCGTTTGCAGGCAGCGGCTCAACCTGCGTGGCCGCCCTTCAGTCCGGACGCCGGTATATCGGTATCGAGCTGCTTGAACAGTATCACCGTGCCGGACAGCAACGACTGGCCGCCGTGCAACGGGCCATGCAGCAGGGGGCCGCGAATGATAACTGGTTTGAACCGGAGGCTGCGTAAATGAACTATGCCGGACACGAAAAACTGCGCGCCGAAGTGGCGGAGGTGGCCAATGCCATGTGCGACCTGCGTACAACCATGAATGAGATGGAGCAGCGGTACAGCTTTAATGCCGACACCCTGCCGGAACGTCTGGTGCGTCAGACGCTGTTTCGCGCAAACCGCCTCCTGATGGAGGCATATACCGAAATTCTTGAACTGGATGCGTGCTTCAAAGATTAAGGGGGAGACGAAATGTACGGAACATGCGAAACGCTCTGCCGTGAGCTGGCAGCAAAGTATCCGGGAGACACGCCGCTGATGCTGCTTATCTGGTCCCCGGAAGAGATTCAGGCACTGGCTGACGGTATGGAAATTTCTCTGACCGATCATGAAATCAGGACCGTCCTGGCGCGCCTGGAGGACATCCCGGAAGACCAGCGGACCGAATCCGGTATTTCTTCCGGCGTGGCGATGGAGATCATCAATAACGTGAGAGAAAACCGCCAGGTGACCGTCCCGGCTGAACTGCTGGCGTCCCTGATTCAGACCGCCGAACAGGCACTGTGGAAACGTGAATGGGCCGCCCGTGATTACGGCCTCGCCGTCCCGGAATGCGTCACCCGCCGTCAGGCGGTGGTTAATCAGGCCCGCATCCTGCTGAAAAACAACACACACGAAAACGACTGATGTTATCGCCGCCTCCGGGCGGCGATTCAGGGAGACCATGAATCATGAATAAAACGCTGAATGCACTGGTTTGTCGTCACGCCCGTAACCTGCTGCTGGCGCAGGGCTGGCCGGAAGAGACGGATATTGAACAACTGAACCCGCACTATCCGGGCTGGATCAGCATTTATGTGCGGCTGGATGCGCCCCGGCTGGCGACGTTACTTATCAACCGCCACGATGGCGTGCTGCTGCCGATCCTGGTATCTGCCGTGCAAAAAATGACCGGAACCGGGGCGGAAGTTGTACTGTCCGGTAGCCAGTGGCAGGCGCTGCCGGTACTTCCGGCAGACGGAACGCAGGTGTCTTTCCCGTATGCCGGTGAGTGGCTGGCAGAAGACGAAATCAGGGCTGTACTTGCGGCGGTGCGCGATGCAATACGAAGCATCTGTTACCAGGTGGCAGAAGATACGCGGCGTATCCGGGCGGCGCTGACCACCACCGGTCAGACGTTGCTGACCCGCCAGACGCGCCGCTTTCGTCTGGTCGTGAAGGAAAGCGATTACCCCTGCTGGCTTGATGAAGATGACGAAAATCTGCCCGAGGTGCTCAATGCCATCCTGAACCGTGGCGCACGTTTTTCGTCGGTGGAAATGTACCTGGTCAGTGAGTGTGTGGAACATATCCTGGCCAGTGGCCTGGTCTGCGATGTGCTGCGTATACCGGATGAACCGCCCCGCCGCTGGTTTGACAGGGATATTCTGCGGGAGGTGGTCCTGGAGGCACGGGATGAAATCCGCAGTATGGCGGATGCCCTGGCAAAAATCCGGAAATGATGACGTTGGCGGGGAAAATCCCCGCCTTTTTCCTGCCGGTCACCGGAAAGAGCACAAAGGAAGTCGCCGCCGGCTCCGCTTTACCCGGCCATGCGGGGCATGGCCTTGTGGATTTTCAGTTATGTGGCCGCCGTGTCGTGTGCGGGCTGTGCCGTGCCTCCATCTTAGCCGGGCTGGCGGGGATGCAAGGGTACGCTTCGCCGCTGCGGTCACCCGGTCCCTCCTTCCCGCCTGCCGTGATTTTCCGGTCGTTCGTCCGCTCAGGTTTCGCGGCCTCACCCTGCAACTCCCGTCAGCCGTGTGCGTCAGGCTGCGGCTTCCCTTGCGCCCTGTGCATCCCCGCCTTATCGCCCGGCTTTTATGGAGGCACGGCACCGCCCGGTGTCGCGGAATATGTGAACAACGGAGGAAAACATCATGCAGTATGCGAAAGCTGTCACCCTGAACGTTGAAGAGTGCGACCGCCTCTCCTTTCTGCCTTACCTGTTTGGCCAGGATTTTCTGTATGCCGAAGCGTCTGTGTACGCGCTGGCGAAAAAAATGATGCCGGAATATGAAGGCGGATTCTGGCACTTCATTCGCCTGCCGGACGGTGGCGGTTACATGATGCCGGATGGCAACCGTTTTCATCTGGTTAACGGTGAAAACTGGTTTGACCGCACGGTCAGTGCCGATGCCGCAGGCATCATTCTGACTTCCCTTGTGATTAACCGTCAGTTGTGGCTGTACCACGACAGCGGTAACGCAGGATTGACACATCTGTACCGGATGCGCGATGCGCAGTTGTGGAGCCACATCGAATTTCACCCCGAATGCAACGCGATTTACGCGGCACTGGACTGATTAACGGACGGGGCGGCAATGCCGCCCCTGTAAAGGAGACGAGAACATGTACTGTACTGTTAAAGAAATTATCCGCGATGTACTGGATACAGACGTGCCGGACAGTGAATGCGTTTTTGCCGTGGTGCTGACCCGTGGGGATGTGCGCCATATGGCTCAGGACTGGAACCTGTCAGACGATGAGCTGGAAACCGTCATGCAGCGACTGGACGATGCTTTTGTATATGGCGCATGTGACAGAGTTGTTTCCGATATTGTCAATGAACTGATGGATAATTCACAGCTCCCGATGAGGGCAACAAATGCCGCGTGGCCTGGAATTACTGATTGCACAAACAATTTTGCAGGGTTTCGATGCCCAGTATGGTCGATTCCTCGAAGTGACTTCCGGGGCGCAGCAGCGTTTCGAACAGGCCGACTGGCACGCTGTCCAGCAGGCGATGAAAAATCGTATCCATCTTTACGATCATCACGTGGGTCTGGTGGTGGAGCAGTTACGCTGCATTACTAACGGCCAAAGCACGAATGCGGCATTTTTACTGCACGTCAAAGAGCATTACACCCGGCTATTGCCGGACTACCCGCGCTTCGAGATTGCGGAGAGTTTTTTCAACTCCGTATACTGTCGGTTATTTGACCACCGCTCGCTTACTCCCGAGCGGCTTTTTATCTTTAGCTCCCAGCCGGAACGCCGCTTTCGTACCATTCCGCGCCCGCTGGCCAAAGACTTTTACCCCGATCACGGCTGGGAATCACTGCTGATGCGCGTTATTAGCGACTTGCCGCTACGCCTGTGCTGGCAGAATAAAAGCCGTGATATCAACTATATCATTCTTCATCTGACGGAAACGCTGGGGACAGATAACCTCGCTGAAAGTCATCTACAGGTGGCGAACGAACTGTTTTACCGTAATAAAGCCGCCTGGCTGGTGGGCAAACTGATAACGCCTTCCGGCACGTTGCCATTTTTGCTGCCGATCCACCAGACGGACGACGGCGAGTTGTTTATTGATACCTGCCTGACGACGACCGCCGAAGCGAGCATCGTCTTTGGCTTCGCGCGATCCTATTTTATGGTTTACGCGCCGCTGCCTGCCGCACTGGTCGAGTGGCTACGGGAGATTCTGCCGGGTAAAACTACCGCAGAACTGTATATGGCTATCGGTTGCCAGAAGCATGCCAAAACCGAAAGTTACCGTGAATATCTCGTTTATTTACAAGGATGTAATGAGCAGTTTATTGAAGCGCCGGGCATTCGTGGGATGGTCATGCTGGTGTTCACGCTGCCGGGCTTTGATCGGGTATTCAAAGTCATCAAAGACAAATTCGCCCCGCAGAAAGAGATGTCAGCGGCTCACGTCCGCGCCTGCTATCAACTGGTAAAAGAGCACGATCGCGTAGGAAGGATGGCGGATACCCAGGAGTTTGAAAACTTTGTACTGGAGAAGCGACATATTTCCCCGTCATTAATGGATTTGCTGCTTCAGGAAGCGCCAGAAAAAATCACCGATCTGGGCGAACAAATTGTGATTCGCCATCTCTATATCGAACGGCGGATGGTGCCTCTCAATATTTGGCTTGAACAGGTTGAGGGTCAGCAACTGCGTGATGCTATAGAAGAGTACGGCAACGCTATTCGCCAGCTTGCCGCCGCCAATATTTTCCCCGGTGATATGCTGTTTAAAAACTTTGGCGTCACCCGACACGGGCGCGTGGTGTTTTATGATTACGATGAAATTTGCTACATGACGGAAGTGAATTTCCGCGACATCCCACCGCCGCGCTACCCGGAAGACGAACTCGCCAGCGAACCGTGGTATAGCGTCTCGCCGGGCGATGTTTTCCCGGAAGAGTTCCGCCACTGGCTATGCGCCGACCCACGCATTGGTCCACTGTTCGAGGAAATGCACGCCGACCTGTTCCGCGCCGATTACTGGCGCGCTCTACAAAACCGCATCCGCGAAGGACATGTGGAAGATGTTTATGCATATCGGCGCAGACAGCGGTTTAGCGTGCGGTTTGTATAAATCAGAGGCGAAAAGTCACCGCATTCCACCATACGCCAGCGTTACTTCCTTCGCCGCTTTAATTACCATCGCGCCAAACTCAGTCACGCGGTCATCGGTAATACGTGAAATCGGCCCGGAAATTGAAATTGCGGCAAACGGTTCGCGGTGTTCATCGAAAATACACGCAGCCAGGCAACGCAGTCCCAGCGCATGTTCTTCATCATCAAATGAATAACCGCGTTTGCGTGTCTGCGCGAGGTCTTCTTTTAAATGCACAGGAGAAACCAGCGTCGCGTGGGTATAGGCATGTAACCCTTTGCGATGCAGCAGCTTTGTCACCTGTTCTTCACTCAGTTGAGCCAAAAAGGCTTTACCGGCACCGGAAGCATGCATCGGCAATTTACCGCCAATAGGGGCGGACATTCGCATCAGATGCGTACACTGCACCTGATCGATAATAATCGCCTCGTGATCGCTTTGATCGAGCACAGCCATATTGACCGTTTCGCCAGATTCTTCCATCAGATCGCGCAGTATAGGATGGACAATAGCTAACAAATTACGGCTCTGGAGAAAACTGCTACCGACCATAAATGCATGCGCGCCGATCGCCCAGTGACCCAGCTCACCGACCTGACGCACAAAGCCCTGTTGTTGCATAGTGGTTAGCAGACGGTGGGTGGTGGAATTGGGTAATCCGGCTTGCTGTGCCAGTTCGGTTAGTGCCACACTGCCATTGGATTCGGCAATCCACTCCAGTAATTTCAGGCCACGCGTTAAAGACTGAACCTGTCCAGTCGCGGGGGCGCTGGTTGCGGCAGGTTTTCTACCGCGTTTTGCGGGAATGGGTGCGACCATGACAGCCTCCTTTTTCTGTATCGTGGAAATCATTTTCATTTTTATTGTTAACTAATGCAACAGTTGCTGTACTGATCCGATGAGTTAATGTTGAACAAATCTCATGTTGCGTAGTGGTCGCTTTTACCACTGATGCGTTTGTGCCAGTATGGTTTGTTGAATTTTTATTAAATCTGGGTTGAGCGTGTCGGGAGCAAGTGTGAGCAGCAAAGTTGAACAACTGCGTGCGCAGTTAAATGAACGTATTCTGGTGCTGGACGGCGGTATGGGCACCATGATCCAGAATTATCGTCTGAACGAAGCCGATTTTCGCGGTGAGCGTTTTGCCGACTGGCCGTGCGATCTAAAAGGCAACAACGACCTGCTGGTACTCAGTAAACCTGATGTGATTGCCGCGATCCACAACGCTTACTTTGAAGCGGGCGCGGATATCATCGAAACCAACACCTTCAACTCCACGACTATTGCGATGGCGGATTACCAGATGGAATCCCTGTCAGCAGAAATCAACTTTGCAGCAGCGAAACTGGCACGTGCCTGCGCTGACGAGTGGACCGCCCGCACGCCGGGGAAACCACGCTACGTTGCTGGTGTTCTCGGCCCAACCAATCGCACAGCATCTATTTCTCCGGATGTAAACGATCCGGCATTTCGCAATATCACCTTTGACCAACTGGTGGCGGCTTATCGTGAATCCACCAAAGCGCTGGTGGAAGGCGGTGTAGACCTGATTCTGATTGAAACTGTTTTCGACACTCTTAACGCGAAAGCGGCGGTCTTTGCGGTGAAAACCGAGTTTGAAGCGCTGGGTGTGGAGTTGCCGATTATGATTTCCGGCACCATTACCGACGCCTCCGGGCGCACGCTCTCCGGTCAGACAACCGAGGCATTTTACAACTCCCTGCGGCATGCCGAAGCGCTGACCTTTGGCCTCAACTGCGCACTGGGGCCAGACGAACTGCGTCAGTACGTGCAGGAACTTTCGCGTATTGCCGAATGCTACGTCACCGCGCACCCGAATGCCGGACTGCCAAACGCCTTTGGTGAATACGATCTCGATGCTGACACAATGGCGAAACAGATTCGCGAATGGGCTGAATCGGGTTTCCTGAATATTGTCGGCGGCTGCTGTGGCACGACGCCACAACATATTGCTGCGATGAGCCGTGCAGTTGAAGGATTAGCACCGCGCAAACTGCCTGATATCCCCGTAGCCTGCCGTTTGTCCGGACTGGAGCCGCTGAACATTGGCGACGATAGTTTGTTTGTTAACGTTGGTGAACGAACTAACGTAACCGGTTCCGCTAAGTTCAAACGTCTGATCAAAGAAGAGAAATATAGCGAGGCGCTGGACGTGGCGCGTCAGCAGGTGGAAAACGGCGCGCAGATTATCGATATCAACATGGATGAAGGGATGCTCGACGCCGAAGCGGCGATGGTGCGTTTCCTCAGTCTGATTGCTGGCGAGCCGGATATCGCTCGCGTGCCGATTATGATCGATTCTTCGAAATGGGACGTCATCGAAAAAGGACTGAAGTGTATTCAGGGCAAAGGCATTGTTAACTCTATCTCGATGAAAGAGGGCGTTGAAACCTTTATCCATCATGCCAAATTATTACGCCGTTACGGTGCGGCGGTGGTGGTAATGGCCTTTGACGAACAGGGCCAGGCCGATACCCGCGCACGGAAAATCGAGATTTGCCGTCGGGCGTACAAAATCCTCACCGAGGAAGTCGGCTTCCCGCCGGAAGATATCATTTTCGACCCGAACATCTTCGCTGTCGCCACCGGGATTGAAGAGCATAACAATTACGCGCAGGATTTCATCGGCGCGTGCGAAGACATTAAACGCGAACTGCCGCACGCACTCATCTCCGGTGGCGTCTCCAACGTTTCCTTCTCGTTCCGTGGCAACGACCCGGTGCGCGAAGCTATTCACGCGGTGTTCCTCTACTACGCCATCCGTAACGGTATGGATATGGGGATCGTCAACGCCGGACAACTGGCGATTTACGACGATCTGCCTGCGGAACTGCGCGACGCGGTGGAAGATGTGATCCTTAACCGTCGCGACGATGGTACAGAGCGTTTACTGGAACTTGCCGAAAAATATCGCGGCAGTAAAACCGACGACACCGCCAACGCCCAACAGGCGGAGTGGCGCTCGTGGGACGTGAAGAAACGCCTGGAGTACTCGTTGGTCAAAGGCATTACTGAGTTTATCGAACAGGACACCGAAGAAGCTCGTCAACAAGCCGCTCGCCCGATTGAAGTGATTGAAGGGCCGCTGATGGACGGAATGAACGTCGTCGGTGACCTGTTTGGTGAAGGGAAAATGTTTTTGCCGCAGGTGGTGAAATCGGCACGCGTTATGAAGCAGGCGGTGGCGTATCTCGAACCGTATATTGAAGCCAGCAAAGAGCAGGGTAAAACCAACGGTAAGATGGTGATCGCCACCGTGAAGGGTGACGTGCACGATATCGGTAAAAATATTGTTGGTGTGGTGCTGCAATGTAACAACTATGAAATTGTTGATCTCGGCGTGATGGTGCCAGCGGAAAAAATCCTCCGCACTGCCAAAGAGGTGAATGCTGATTTGATTGGTCTTTCGGGGCTGATCACGCCGTCGCTGGACGAAATGGTCAACGTGGCGAAAGAGATGGAGCGTCAGGGCTTCACCATTCCGCTACTGATTGGCGGCGCGACTACCTCAAAAGCGCATACAGCGGTGAAAATCGAGCAAAACTACAGCGGCCCGACGGTTTACGTGCAAAACGCCTCGCGCACCGTTGGTGTTGTGGCGGCGCTGCTTTCCGACACTCAGCGTGACGACTTTGTCGCTCGTACCCGCAAAGAGTACGAAACCGTACGTATTCAGCACGGGCGCAAGAAACCGCGCACGCCACCGGTCACGCTGGAAGCGGCGCGCGATAACGATTTCGCTTTTGACTGGCAGGCCTATACGCCGCCTGTAGCGCACCGTCTCGGCGTGCAGGAAGTCGAAGCCAGCATCGAAACGCTGCGTAACTATATCGACTGGACGCCGTTCTTTATGACCTGGTCGCTGGCCGGAAAGTATCCGCGCATTCTGGAAGATGAAGTGGTGGGCGAAGAGGCAAAACGCCTGTTTAAAGACGCTAACGACATGCTGGATAAATTAAGCGCTGAAAAATCGCTGAATCCGCGCGGCGTGGTTGGCCTGTTCCCGGCAAACCGGGTGGGTGACGACATTGAAATCTATCGTGATGAAACACGCACGCATGTGATTAATATCAGCCACCATCTGCGCCAACAGACGGAAAAAACCGGCTTTGCTAACTACTGCCTCGCTGATTTTGTGGCACCGAAACTCTCCGGCAAAGCGGATTACATCGGTGCATTTGCCGTAACTGGCGGGCTGGAAGAGGACGCGCTGGCTGATGCCTTCGAAGCGCAGCACGATGATTACAATAAAATCATGGTGAAAGCGCTTGCCGACCGTTTAGCCGAAGCCTTTGCAGAATATCTTCATGAGCGCGTGCGTAAAGTCTACTGGGGCTACGCGCCGAATGAAAATCTCAGCAACGAAGACCTGATCCGCGAAAACTATCAGGGCATCCGCCCGGCACCAGGATATCCGGCCTGCCCGGAACATACGGAAAAAGCCACCATCTGGGAGCTGCTGGAAGTGGAAAAACACACCGGCATGAAACTCACGGAATCTTTCGCTATGTGGCCTGGCGCATCAGTTTCGGGTTGGTACTTCAGCCATCCGGACAGCAAGTACTACGCAGTGGCACAAATTCAGCGCGATCAGGTTGAAGACTATGCCCGCCGTAAAGGTATGAGCGTTTCTGATGTTGAACGCTGGCTGGCGCCGAATCTGGGGTATGACGCGGACTGATTCACAAATCTGTCACTTTTCTTTACAACAAACAGGGCACTCACGGAGTGCCCTGTCTCTTTATTGATAGTAAACACATATACTGGACTTATATCAGACCGGAAAAGCGCTTCCGGAACTGTTTCAGGCACATATAACGATAAGGAGAACCTGAACTCGTGTTAACACTGCTTCACCTGCTTTCTGCCGTCGCCCTGCTGGTCTGGGGGACGCATATTGTTCGAACAGGCGTAATGCGTGTCTTTGGCGCACGGCTGCGTACTGTCCTTAGCCGGAGCGTCGAAAAAAAGCCGCTCGCCTTCTGTGCGGGGATTGGCGTTACGGCACTGGTGCAGAGCAGTAATGCCACCACCATGCTGGTGACGTCGTTTGTTGCCCAGGATCTGGTTGCTCTCGCGCCTGCGCTGGTGATTGTGCTGGGGGCCGACGTCGGAACGGCGCTGATGGCGCGGGTTCTCACCTTCGATTTATCCTGGTTGTCGCCGCTACTTATTTTTATCGGCGTAATTTTTTCCTCGGACGCAAGCAGTCGCGCGCCGGGCAACTGGGCCGCGTCGGTATTGGCCTTGGGTTGATTTTGCTGGCACTGGAGTTGATTGTGCAGGCCGTAACGCCGATCACCCAGGCGAACGGTGTTCAGGTGATCTTTGCCTCGCTGACCGGCGATATTCTGCTGGATGCGCTGATTGGCGCGATGTTCGCCATTATCAGCTACTCCAGCCTTGCCGCGGTACTGCTGACTGCGACTCTGACTGCTGCGGGCATTATCTCTTTCCCGGTGGCGCTCTGCCTGGTTATTGGCGCTAACCTTGGTTCTGGCTTGCTGGCGATGCTCAACAATAGCGCCGCTAATGCTGCCGCACGTCGTGTCGCGTTGGGCAGCCTGCTTTTTAAGCTGGTGGGGAGCCTGATTATCCTGCCGTTTGTCCACGTTCTGGCAGAATCAATGGATAAACTGCCTTTGCCGAAAGCGGAACTGGTTATCTATTTCCACGTCTTCTATAACCTTGTGCGCTGTCTGGCGATGCTGCCATTTGTCGACCCGATGGCACGGTTTTGCAAAACCATTATTCGCGATGAACCCGAACTGGATGCCCATCTGAAACCAAAACATCTGGATGTCAGCGCGCTGGATACGCCGACCCTTGCTCTGGCGAATGCCGCCCGTGAAACACTGCGCATCGGTGACGCGATGGAACAGATGATGGAAGGGCTGAATAAAGTGATGCACGGCGAACCGCGTGAAGAGAAGGAGTTGCGCAAGCTGGCGGATGATATCAACGTCCTCTACACCGCGATTAAACTTTATCTGGCGCGGATGCCAAAAGAAGAGTTGGCGGAAGAAGAATCACGTCGCTGGGCGGAGATTATCGAAATGGCGCTCAACCTTGAGCAGGCTTCCGATATTGTCGAGCGCATGGGCAGCGAAATTGCCGACAAATCACTGGCAGCACGGCGGGCGTTTTCGCTTGATGGGTTGAAGGAACTGGATGCGCTCTATGAGCAATTGCTCAGCAATTTAAAACTGGCAATGTCGGTGTTCTTCTCTGGCGATGTCACCAGCGCTCGCCGTTTACGTCGCAGTAAGCATCGCTTTCGCATTCTTAATCGCCGCTATTCCCATGCCCACGTCGATCGCCTGCATCAGCAAAACGTGCAGAGTATTGAAACCAGTTCGCTACATTTAGGTTTATTGGGAGATATGCAGCGTCTGAACTCGCTGTTTTGTTCGGTGGCTTACAGCGTACTGGAACAGCCAGATGAAGATGAGGGACGGGACGAGTATTAATATTGTGAATCCTGTAGGCCTGATAAGACGCGTTAAGCGTCGCATCAGGCACTATGTACAAGATGCCGGATCATGCATCCGGCAATTCACTTAAAAACGGTGACCCGCTTCCAGCGGCACGGCTTCTTCACCGGCCTTAAACACATAAGTGGTATTCGGGCCGCCAAGCGTAGCGTGACCTTTACTTACGGTGATCCAGTTACCTTCCGGCAGACCAATAATCGTCAGTTCTGGCGCTACCACCAGTAATTCGCGAATACGCTGCTCGCGCGTTTCACCTTTGTGACCTTCCGGCAGCGCGTTGGTGAAGTGCGGGTTGATTTGCAGCGGGAACAGATTCAGCGCATCGAAGCCCTGCGGATCGACAATCGGCATATCGTTGGTCGTGCGAATGGTTGGGCAAGCGAGGTTAGCGCCTGCGCTCCAGCCAATATACAGCGCGCCGCGTTTCACTACGTCAACAATCGGTGCCAGCAGACCGCGCACACGGCATTCTTTCAGTAACTGGAAAGTGTTGCCACCGCCGACAATCACGATCTCCGCATTTTCAATCGCGGCAACAGGATCGGCAACGCTATGAATACCGGTGACAGAAATGCCAAGTGGGGCAAGAACTGCAGCCGTTTTGGCGGTGTAATCATCCCAGGTTTGCGTTACGCCAGCGAAAGGAATAAACACCGCGGAACGGCGACCCTGCAACTGTTCAGCAATCAGCGGCAGCGCATGTTCCAGCCAGGCTTTTCCCGGCAGCGTCGAGTTACTCAATAAAAGCAGTTCCATTACTTCTCCGGTTAGTAAGAAATCACGGAAGGCATGCTACCACTGTGAATTTAACCGCTTACTGACATGGCTCACGATGTCGCGTATTGCTTCTGGAAAGCGTCTCGCAAGTTTGAATGTTCAGGCGTGACAGGTATTCGCAACAGCGGTATTTTCCGACAAATTTCTAAGGACACTGGAGGAAAAATGCTCGCTAATTACGCTACTTTTAGACAGAGTATGCGCATCATGATGGAGGGAATTATGCGCACAATGTCGAAGGTGAAAAAATCTGTCAATGTTTCGCTGCCCCCCGAGATTCTGGAAGAGGCACGTAAATCCTGTCGCTGATGTATTAAAGCATGCCATTGTTGTCCGGCGGTCAGACTTGCTCAGCTATCTGGCGGTAAACCACCTGTAAAAGTTTGTCCGGTGGTTTCAATTGCTGGCCTGGACCACATGGTGATGACAGGAATACCGCTAAAAGAGTTGGGAGAACGTATAGCTGACCTTAGTCAACAGCGAATCGAACTGCGTGATGCTATCGATTTTCTATTAAACGGCTATTAATGCTGGTACGTAACTTATCGTATTCCGCATAAATCCTGTTTTTCCTCGCTAAGAGGTAAGGTATATTCCGTGTTTCAGAGGAGAATTTATGCTGCCCGACTCATCAGTCCGTTTAAATAAATACATCAGCGAAAGCGGAATTTGCTCACGCCGCGAAGCGGATCGCTATATCGAGCAAGGCAATGTGTTCCTTAATGGCAAGCGTGCCACTATTGGCGATCAGGTAAAGCCCGGTGACGTTGTAAAAGTAAACGGTCAGTTGATCGAGCCGCGGGAAGCCGAAGATTTAGTGCTTATCGCCCTGAATAAGCCCGTGGGCATTGTCAGCACTACGGAAGATGGCGAGCGCGATAACATCGTCGATTTCGTCAATCACAGCAAGCGCGTGTTCCCGATTGGTCGCCTGGATAAAGACTCCCAGGGGCTGATTTTCCTCACTAATCACGGCGATCTGGTCAATAAGATCCTTCGTGCTGGCAACGACCATGAAAAAGAATATCTGGTGACGGTCGATAAACCGATTACCGAGGAGTTTATTCGCAGCATGAGTGCGGGGGTGCCAATCCTCGGGACAGTGACCAAAAAGTGCAAAGTTAAAAAAGAAGCACCGTTTGTCTTTCGTATTACCCTGGTGCAAGGGTTGAACCGTCAGATCCGTCGTATGTGTGAACATTTTGGCTACGAAGTGAAAAAGCTGGAACGTACGCGCATTATGAACGTCAGCTTAAGCGGCATTCCGCTGGGTGAATGGCGTGATTTAACCGACGACGAGCTTATCGATCTCT
Source organism: Escherichia sp. TW09308 (assembly GCF_000208565.1). Lineage (NCBI taxonomy): Bacteria > Pseudomonadati > Pseudomonadota > Gammaproteobacteria > Enterobacterales > Enterobacteriaceae > Escherichia > Escherichia sp. TW09308. The sequence continues at coordinate 2,530,405 of NZ_AEME01000001.1, forward strand.
TTAAACTCATTGAAAATTCCTCTTCCGAGGCGAAGCCCAAAGCGAAGGCCAAACCGAAAACGGCAGGCATCAAACGCTCGGTGGTGAAGGTGGAGAAAACAGCGGAAAAAGGTGGCCGCCCGGCATCAAACGGCAAGCGTTTCGCCTCGCCGGGGCGGAAGAAAAAAGGTCGTTAATCAGCGTTTGCCACGCGTCGACGTATTTGCCGACCAACTGAATGACGCTTCAGGATCCGGTTTATAAGCCTGCTTTTTCTTCAACTGGCGGGCTTTTTTCGCTTCAGCCTCACGCTCAACCATTAATTTATCGATGTACTCTTTCTTAATGCTGTTGGTTTCGGCGTTGGTCAGCACGCGGCCATGTGCAATACGCGCTCGATCCAGCAGCGTCTTCAGTTCGCGCTGTTCACGCTCAGTCATCTCTTTTTGAGTAATGCGGGGGAGTGCCATGATGGTGCCCTCTGTTAATCGGATAGCTCAGTGTACGGGAATTCATTTGCGAGCAGAACCGATAAGATTCATTTGCGTTCTCTTTTATTTTTATGTTTTTAGCTAATTAGCGATAAATACATATAAAAATTTAACGGAAATAATTCACTGGTAACTGTTCAAATTTAATTAATCTTTTATTATTCAAGGTGTTAAATCTTAGAGTCCATTTCTGGCTCGTTTCTCGCAATAACGCTATCGCATTGATAACATTTCTGTTTTCAGTGGTCTGGCGCGGGTTAGTTAATATCAAAGGATGAGTCAAATGCCATTAAATGGAGTCAGTGCTGCGATGCGTGAACGGGTATCGCAGCAGTTAAAGGAAATTGAATGGCGGTATGGCGTGAAAGTGCTGTACGCCTGCGAATCGGGGAGTCGCGGCTGGGGATTTGCCTCGCCAGACAGCGATTACGATGTGCGTTTTTTGTATGTTCACCCGCTGGAATGGTATCTGCGGGTAGAGTCACCACGCGATGTTATCGAACTGCCCATCGACGACGAGCTGGATGTTTCAGGTTGGGAGTGGCGCAAGGCGCTGGGATTATTGAAAGGCGCGAACCCGACGCTGATTGAATGGCTGGATTCGCCGGTGGTCTATCAGCAGGATGAAGAAACGATAACGGCGCTTAAGGCGATGGTGCCGAAGTGGTTTTCTCCGCTACGTGCGCGCTGGCATTACTATTCGATGGCGCAGAAAAACTTCCGCGGCTATTTGCAGGCCGACGAAGTTCGGCTGAAAAAATATTTTTACGTGCTGCGCCCGCTGCTGGCCGTGCGCTGGGTCGAAGCGGGTAAAGGCGTACCGCCAATGCGCTTTGCTGAGTTACTGGCGGGAAGTGAGTTGGATGCGGCCTTACGTGCAGAAATAGATGAATTGCTGGAACGTAAACAGCGCGCGGGAGAAGCGGAATATGGACCGCGCCGTCCATTGCTACATGCGTTTATTCGTGCGGAACTGGCGCGCGGGGAAATTCCACCAGTGTTACCGGACAGCAGGGAAGGCGATGTCAGGGAGTTGGATCGTCTGTTGATGACGACAGTGATGGGGAAATAAACACGGCCCGGGGCATATCATCCGGGCCGTACTGTTTTTACTCAAACAAATTACTATGCAGTTTCTGCACCACCTGATCGGCGTCTGCGCCTGGCACCAGGAAGCACAGGTTATGGCTGGAAGCGCCGTAGCAAATCATGCGGATGTTGAACGGTTCCAGTACGCCAAAGACCTCTTTGCCGACGCCGCAGGCTTTTGACAGGTCGTTACCAATCAGTGCCACCAGCGCCAGGCCTTCTTCCACTTCTACCCGGCACAGTGCCGAAAGCTCCATCAGTAAGGATTGCGTCAGCAACGTATCGCCGGTAGATGTTGATCCGGTAGTGTCGAGAGTTAACGCCACGCTTACTTCTGACGTCGTAATTAAATCCACCGAAATATTATGTCGCGCGAGGATGCCGAAAACCTCCGCGAGGAAGCCGCGGGAATGCAGCATATTCAGGCTATGTAGGGTTAATAGCGTTTGTTTACGGCGCAGGGCCAGTGCGCGAAATAGCGGTGGATTTTCGGTGGTATTACACACCAGCGTACCGCCAGCGCGCGGATCTTTGCTGGAGCCGACAAATACCGGAATATCGCTGCGTACTGCAGGCAACAACGTTGCCGGATGCAGCACTTTCGCGCCAAAGGTCGCCATTTCAGCGGCCTCTTCAAAAGCAATTTCATCTATGCGTTTTGCTGCGGGCACCACGCGCGGATCGGTGGTGTAGATGCCGGGGACGTCAGTCCAGATATCCACACGAGATGCGTGTAAAGCTTCCGCCAGCAAGGCTGCCGTATAATCGCTGCCGCCACGACCAAGTGTTGTGGTACGGCCTTTACTTTCTCTGCCAATAAATCCCTGAGTGATGATTAAACTTTCACTGAGTCGTGGGGCCAACTGCAACGCAGCCAGTTCCGACAGTGCAGTAACATCCGGCTCCGCACGGCCAAATCGGTCATTGGTACGCATCACTTTACGCACATCAAACCACTGTGCCTGAACATTGCGTTCGCGCAGGATCTCAACAAACAGCAGAGTAGACATCAGCTCGCCGTGGCTGACCAGTTCATCTGTTAACGCCGGAGAGGTTGCCAGTGCCGCTGCTTCGGCCAGAATGGTAATGTTCTCCAGTAGACGTTCAATCTCTTCACGGACGACGTTCGGGTAACGCAGGCGTTCCAGAATAGCGAACTGAATATTGCGAATGGCATCGAGTTTTTCGAAACGCTCAGCCGGTTCCAGACCTTCGGCTAGTGCTACCAGCAGATTGGTGATCCCTGCGGAAGCGGAAAGCACAACTAAACGCACATTCACATCAGAAAGCACAATGTCAGCGCTGCGGTTCATGGCGTCGAAATCAGCCACGCTAGTACCACCAAATTTGGAGACAACAATATCGGGCATAACAACCTCGTGTCAGGGAATGAAAGAAGCGACCATGGCACAAAGGCAAAACAGAAACCGGTGCAGGCGCAGACCGTATTTATAAATAAAAGGTGTAGCGGAGTGTGTCAACGCTGGGATTATGCGGATTATTCATGCAGCGCTGGTGGCCAGAAATTGTGCTTATAACAGCTATACTGTTTTATCCATTTCGGCGGTTGAACGAGCTAAAGACACTAAAACCATCACATTTTTCTGTGACTGGCGCTACAATCTTCCACAGTCACAATTCTCAATATCAGAAGAGTATTGCTAATGAAAAATATCAATCCAACGCAGACCGCTGCCTGGCAGGCACTACAGAAACACTTCGATGAAATGAAAGACGTTACGATCGCTGAGCTTTTTGCTAAAGACGGCGATCGTTTTTCTAAGTTCTCCGCAACCTTCGACGATCAGATGCTGGTGGATTACTCCAAAAACCGCATCACCGAAGAGACGCTGGCGAAATTACAGGATCTGGCGAAAGAGTGCGATCTGGCTGGCGCGATTAAGTCGATGTTCTCTGGCGAGAAGATCAACCGTACCGAAAACCGCGCTGTACTGCACGTGGCGCTGCGTAACCGTAGCAATACGCCGATTCTGGTTGATGGCAAAGACGTGATGCCGGAAGTCAACGCGGTGCTGGAGAAGATGAAAACCTTCTCGGAAGCGATTATTTCTGGTGAGTGGAAAGGTTATACCGGCAAGGCAATCACTGATGTGGTAAACATCGGTATCGGTGGTTCTGACCTTGGTCCGTACATGGTGACTGAAGCGCTGCGCCCGTACAAAAACCACCTGAACATGCACTTCGTTTCTAACGTCGATGGGACTCACATCGCAGAAGTACTGAAAAAAGTGAATCCGGAAACCACCCTGTTCCTGGTGGCGTCTAAAACCTTCACTACTCAGGAAACTATGACCAACGCCCACAGTGCGCGTGACTGGTTCCTGAAAGCGGCTGGCGATGAGAAGCACGTTGCGAAACACTTTGCGGCGCTCTCCACCAACGCGAAAGCTGTTGGCGAGTTTGGTATTGATACCGCTAACATGTTCGAGTTCTGGGATTGGGTCGGCGGTCGTTACTCTCTGTGGTCAGCGATTGGTCTGTCGATTGTTCTCTCCATCGGTTTTGATAACTTCGTTGAACTGCTTTCCGGTGCACACGCCATGGACAAGCATTTCTCCACTACTCCGGCAGAGAAAAACCTGCCTGTACTGCTGGCGCTGATCGGCATCTGGTACAACAATTTCTTTGGCGCGGAAACTGAAGCGATTCTGCCATACGACCAGTATATGCACCGTTTTGCGGCGTACTTCCAGCAGGGCAATATGGAATCCAACGGTAAGTACGTTGACCGTAACGGTAACGTGGTGGATTACCAGACTGGCCCGATTATTTGGGGTGAACCAGGTACGAACGGTCAGCACGCGTTCTACCAGTTGATTCACCAGGGAACCAAAATGGTGCCGTGCGATTTCATCGCCCCGGCTATCACCCATAACCCGCTCTCTGATCACCACCAGAAACTGCTGTCTAACTTCTTCGCTCAGACCGAAGCTCTGGCGTTTGGTAAATCCCGCGAAGTGGTTGAGCAGGAATACCGTGATCAGGGTAAAGATCCGGCGACGCTCGATTATGTTGTGCCGTTCAAAGTGTTCGAAGGCAACCGCCCGACCAACTCCATTCTGCTGCGCGAAATCACCCCGTTCAGTCTGGGTGCCTTGATTGCGCTGTATGAGCACAAAATCTTTACTCAGGGCGTGATCCTGAATATCTTCACCTTTGACCAGTGGGGCGTAGAGCTGGGTAAACAACTGGCGAACCGCATTCTGCCGGAGCTGAAAGATGATAAAGAAATCAGCAGCCACGATAGCTCGACCAATGGTCTGATTAACCGCTATAAAGCGTGGCGCGGTTAATCTTCGTGCATTTCTGATGCCGATATGTAGGCCGGATAAGGCGTTCACGCCGCATCCGGCAACCGGTGCCTGATGCGACGCGGTCGCGTCTTATCAGGCCTACAGGTCGATGCCGATATGTACATCGCATTCGGCAATTAATACATAGCTCGATTGACTAAATAGCCTTAAAAACAATGTCGACTATAAGTCGGCATTGTTTTATCAGATAAATCCCCTTGCCGGTGATTTAACGAAAATCATACCGTGAGGTTAATCCTAAAATATATTTTTAGTCTGTGTTAATTTCAGAAAATACGCAGGGAATTTATTTTTATATTTATTTTAACTGAATGATTTAACTGATTGTTTTCATATTATAAAAATATATAGTTGATATTCATTCCAATTATCCTAAAACCCCTTCACTAATTCCCCGCGGCGTAATTCGTATGCTTTAGTTGTGTATACTCGATCCCGCCCGAAATGTTTTTGGGTAAATCTCCATTCATTCAATGAAGGGAAATTATTATGAAAAAAGTTCTGTATGGCATTTTTGCCATATCTGCGCTTGCGGTGACTTCTGCGTGGGCTGCACCTGTACAGGTGGGCGAAGCGGCAGGGTCAGCAGCAACGTCGGTTTCAGCGGGTAGTTCCTCTGCGACCAGCGTCAGCACCGTAAGCTCGGCGGTGGGCGTCGCGCTCGCGGCAACCGGTGGCGGTGATGGTTCTAATACCGGGACCACAACAACCACGACCACCAGTACTCAGTAATAAAGTATGTATCCCCAGAATAATTCGAGTCATCGCATCTGTGGCTTGAGGTATGAAGGGATTTACCATAACCACACTCCGGTGTGGTTATTCTGCCCCTCTGGAGAAGAGTCGTGAAGCGACCTGCACTCATTCTTATCTGCCTGTTATTACAGGCCTGTTCAGCCACTACTCAAGAACTGGGCAACTCACTGTGGGACAGCCTGTTCGGTACGCCGGGCGTTCAGCTTACGGACGATGATATTCAAAATATGCCCTACGCCAGCCAGTATATGCAGCTTAATGGCGGTCCACAGTTATTTGTCGTTTTGGCCTTCGCTGAAGACGGACAACAAAAATGGGTTACTCAGGATCAGGCCACCCTCGTTACGCAACATGGTCGTCTGGTGAAAACCCTGCTCGGTGGCGACAACCTGATTGAAGTAAATAATCTTGCTGCCGATCCGCTGACCAAACCCGCACAAATCGTTGATGGCACAACCTGGACTCGCACGATGGGCTGGACCGAGTATCAGCAGGTGCGCTACGCCACAGCTCGTTCAGTCTTTAAATGGGATGGTACTGACACCGTCAAAGTCGGCAGCGATGAAACCCCGGTTCGCGTGCTGGATGAAGAAGTCTCCACCGATCAGGCGTGCTGGCATAACCGTTACTGGATCGACAGCGAAGGACAAATTCGCCAGTCGGAACAGTATCTCGGTGCAGATTATTTCCCGGTGAAAACCACGCTCATCAAGGCAGCAAAACAATGATTAAACAAACAATTGCAGCGTTGCTTTTGAGCGTAGGGATGTCATCGGTCTTGGCGGCGGGAACCGTCAAGGTGTTTAGCAATGGTAGTCGCGAGGCAAAAACGCTGACGGGCGCAGAGTATTTAATCGATCTGGTGGGGCAACCACGACTGGCAAATAGCTGGTGGCCCGGTGCGGTGATTAGCGAAGAGCTGGCAACGGCGGCGGCATTGCGTCAACAGCAGGCGTTGCTGGCACGACTGGCGGCGTTGGCCGCAGATTCCAGCGGTGATGATGCCGCCGCCATTAACACCTTACGCCAGCAAATTCAGGCGTTGAAAGTGACGGGCAGGCAAAAAATCAATCTTGATCCCGATATGGTGCGCGTTGCCGAACGCGGTAACCCGCCGTTGCAGGGCAACTACACGCTGTGGGTCGGATCTCCGCCGTCAACGGTCACGTTGTTTGGGCTTATTAGTCGTCCAGGCAATCAGCCATTTACCCTAGGTCGTGACGTGGCGAGTTACCTCTCCGGTCAGAACCTGCTTAGTGGTGCGGATCGCAGCTACGCATGGGTTATTTATCCAGACGGTCGCACGCAAAAAGCGCCGGTGGCTTACTGGAACAAGCGTCACGTAGAGCCGATGCCCGGCAGCATTATTTATGTTGGCCTGGCGGACTCCGTCTGGAGTAAGACGCCAGACGCCCTGAACGCCGACATTCTTCAGATTCTGACGCAGCGGATACCCCAATAATGAAAAAAAGACATCTGCTTAGCGTACTGGCGCTGGGCATTAGCGCGGCCTGCTACGGCGAAACGTATCCTGCGCCTATCGGGCCGTCGCAATCAGATTTCGGCGGCGTCGGTTTGTTGCAAACGCCCACCGCCCGTATGGCGCGGGAAGGGGAGCTTAGTCTCAACTACCGCGATAACGATCAGTACCGTTATTACTCAGCTTCAGTGCAACTCTTCCCGTGGCTGGAAACGACGTTGCGCTATACCGACGTGCGTACCAGACAGTACAGCAGCGTCGAAGCGTTCTCTGGCGACCAAACGTATAAAGATAAAGCCTTCGATCTTAAACTGCGTTTGTGGGAAGAGAGTTACTGGATGCCGCAGGTGGCTGTTGGCGCGCGGGATATCGGCGGTACGGGGCTGTTTGATGCGGAATATCTGGTCGCCAGCAAAGCCTGGGGGCCGTTCGATCTCACACTCGGCCTGGGTTGGGGATATCTGGGCACCAGCGGTAACGTGAAAAATCCGCTCTGTTCAGCCAGTGACAAATATTGCTATCGCGATAACAGCTATAAACAGGCGGGTTCTATCGACGGCAGCCAGATGTTCCACGGCCCGGCCTCGCTGTTTGGGGGAGTGGAATACCAGACGCCCTGGCAGCCGCTGCGCCTGAAACTGGAGTATGAAGGCAATAATTATCAGCAGGATTTTGCCGGGAAGCTGGAGCAAAAAAGTAAGTTTAACGTCGGGGCGATTTATCGCGTTACCGATTGGGCCGACGTTAACCTTAGCTATGAACGTGGCAACACCTTTATGTTTGGCGTCACGCTGCGCACCAACTTTAACGATCTGCGCCCGTCGTACAACGATAACGCCCGACCGCAATACCAGCCGCAGCCGCAGGATGCCATTTTGCAGCATTCGGTGGTGGCGAATCAGTTAACGCTGTTGAAATACAACGCCGGGCTTGCCGATCCGCAGATCCAGGTGAAAGGCGATACGCTGTATGTTACCGGCGAGCAGGTGAAATATCGCGATTCGCGCGAAGGGATCATTCGTGCCAATCGGATCGTGATGAACGATCTGCCGGATGGGATCCGCATGATCCGTATAACGGAAAATCGGCTTAATATGCCGCAGGTGACCACTGAAACGGATGTCGCCAGCCTGAAAAATCATCTTGCCGGAGAGCCGCTGGGTCATGAAACAACGTTGGCACAAAAACGCGTCGAACCGGTGGTGCCGAAGTCCACTGAACAAGGCTGGTATTTTGACAAATCGCGCTTTGATTTCCATATCGATCCAGTACTGAATCAGTCAGTTGGTGGCCCGGAAAATTTCTATATGTACCAGCTTGGCGTGATGGGGACGGCGGATTTGTGGCTAACGGATCATCTGCTGACTACCGGCAGCCTGTTTGCTAACCTGGCGAATAACTACGACAAGTTTAACTACACTAACCCGCCGCAGGACTCCCATCTGCCGCGTGTGCGTACTCATGTTCGTGAATATGTGCAGAACGATGTTTACGTCAATAACCTGCAAGCCAACTACTTCCAGCATCTGGGCAACGGCTTCTATGGCCAGGTCTACGGCGGCTATCTCGAAACCATGTTTGGCGGTGCGGGGGCAGAAGTGTTGTATCGTCCGCTGGATAGCAACTGGGCGTTTGGGCTGGATGCTAACTATGTGAAACAGCGCGACTGGCGTAGCGCGAAAGATATGATGAAGTTTACCGATTATAGCGTGAAAACCGGACATCTGACCGCGTACTGGACGCCATCTTTCGCCCAGGATGTGTTAGTCAAAGCGAGCGTCGGGCAGTATCTGGCAGGGGATAAAGGCGGTACGCTGGAGATTGCCAAACGTTTTGATAGCGGCGTGGTGGTGGGTGGCTATGCCACGATCACTAACGTTTCGAAAGAGGAGTACGGGGAAGGGGATTTCACCAAAGGCGTGTATGTCTCTGTACCGCTGGATCTCTTCTCGTCCGGCCCGACCCGCAGTCGTGCGGCAATTGGTTGGACACCGCTGACGCGCGACGGTGGTCAGCAACTTGGGCGTAAGTTCCAGTTGTATGATATGACCAGCGATCGTAGCGTAAATTTCCGTTAAGTCATGGGAAAGGTGCCAGCTTTCGCAATCACTGGCACCCTCATTCTTAATGGCCTGTCGAGCCATCAGGAACGCAGTTCACCCCCGGTTTACGATCTGGTGTGTAAAGGCGAAAACATTCTGTCTTCCTGTCCGTCGATATAGGTTGCAGGTCTGGTTGCCTGAGCGACTGAGCCATCATTGGACTGGAGACATTGCTTTGCGGAAGGTCGGCTTTATCAGCAGTACCGAGCGGACCGGCAAAAGCAGGAAGAACAGAGACTGATAACAACAAAGCAGCAAAATAAGGCTTCATTTTTACCACCTTTATCAGGTTAGGTTTCATTTGTTCCAGAGGAACATTGTCGATTTTTCGCGCTTTGTTGGTGGCTGGGAATCACCTGAATGGGTGATTTTTTGGGGGCGCGTGTCTTGCCGGAGGCACAGTCAGGCGCGGTTTATCCGGCCTACGGGGAGCCGCATCCGGCGCTGGCGGGAGGAGCCATCTAAATCCAGGTTGAACAAAACATACACAAAAAATATAGATCTCCGTCACATTTTTACGTTATACAGGAAGCTCGCCACTGAGTTGGAGGGCTGTTATGACGTCGCTATCTCGTCCCCGCGTGGAGTTTATCTCCACTATTTTGCAGACCGTACTCAATCTTGGCCTGTTGTGCCTGGGCTTGATTCTGGTTGTCTTTCTCGGCAAAGAAACGGTGCATCTGGCTGATGTGCTGTTCGCACCAGAACAAACCAGCAAATATGAGCTGGTGGAAGGGCTGGTGGTTTACTTTCTCTATTTCGAATTTATCGCCCTGATTGTGAAGTATTTTCAGTCCGGATTTCACTTTCCCTTACGTTACTTTGTCTATATCGGGATCACCGCCATTGTGCGCTTGATCATCGTCGATCATAAATCGCCACTGGATGTGTTGATCTACTCTGCAGCGATCCTGTTACTGGTGATCACTCTATGGCTGTGTAATTCGAAACGGCTGAAGCGGGAGTAAAAAAGAGGCGCTCCGAAGAGCGCCGAATAACAGTCACAAGTTAGGATAACGTAAGTTGAGGGTGCAGCGGCATAACATTGGCATAACAACATCTTTAACCTTTCACACCACCCGCCGTCAGGCCGTTGACCAGCCAGCGTTGAGCCAGCAAGAAGACGAGGGTGATCGGTAATGCAGACATCACAGCAGCGGCAGCAAAGTCACCCCACAGGTAGTTTTGTGGGTTGAGGTATTGCTGCATACCCACGGCCAGGGTGTAACTGTTCACATCACGCAGTAACAGCGACGCGACCGGAACTTCAGTAATAGCAGCGATAAATGACAGGATGAACACCACTGCCAGAATCGGTACTGACAGCGGCAGCAGGACGAGGCGGAAGGCCTGCCACGGCGTCGCGCCATCCAGCGCCGCCGCTTCTTCCAGCGAGCCATCGATAGTTTCGAAATAACCTTTGATCGTCCAGACGTGCAGCGCAATCCCCCCCAGGTAAGCAAAGATAACGCCGCCGTGGGTATTCAGGCCGATGAACGGAATGTACTCACCCAGGCGGTCAAATAACGCATACAACGCGACCAGTGAGAGTACCGCCGGGAACATCTGGAAAATCAGCATCCCTTTCAGCAGCGTCGCTTTGCCAGGGAAGCGCATACGGGCAAAGGCGTAGGCGCAGGTAGTGGAGAGCGCCACAATACCAATCGCAGAAATCCCCGCGACTTTCACCGAGTTCCACAGCCACAGCAGTACCGGGAACGGCGGTGGCGTAACGCGACCATCCGCCTGTTCAACGCTAAAACCTAACGCCAGTTTCCAGTGATCCCACGAGATTTGCTCCGGGATCAGGCTGCCGGTCGCGAAGTTCCCCTGGCGCAGCGAGATGGCGACGACCATTAGCAGCGGGAACATAATCGCCGCGATAAAAAGTAGCAGTAGCAGGTGAGTAATAAATAAACGTACTTTTTGCGATTTCGGTTGGACCATTGCCATTTTTGTTATCTCCCTTAATCAAACTTCATTCGCGTGGCTTTCAGGTTCACTATCGCCAACGCACCCACCAGCAGGAAGATCAGCGTGGCAATCGCTGCCGCCAGACCGAAGTCCTGACCACCGCCGCCTTCAAAGGCGATACGGTAGGTGTAGTTAACGAGCAGGTCGGTATAACCGGCTGGTGTGGTGGTGCCAAGACGATCCGGGCCGCCATTGGTCAACAGTTGAATTAGTACGAAGTTGTTAAAGTTAAAGGCGAAGCTGGCGATCATCAGCGGTGTTAGCGGCTTGATCAGCAGCGGCAGCGTGATTTTAAAGAAGTTCTGGAATGGGCCTGCGCCATCCATCGCAGAGGCTTCATACAGATCGTCTGGAATCGCTTTCAGCAAGCCCATGCAGAGGATCATCATGTACGGATAACCCAGCCAGGTGTTGACGATAATCAGCATCGTCCGCGCAGTGGTTGGATCGCTGAACCAGGCGGGCTTCACGCCAAACAGTGCGCTCAACATCATGTTGATTTCACCGAAGCTCTGGTTGAACAACCCTTTGAAAATCAAAATTGAAATAAATGAGGGGACGGCGTAGGGCAGAATCAGCAGTACGCGGTAGATAGCTTTGCCGCGCAACGCTTCCCATTGCACCAGACAAGCCAGCACCATGCCGACTGCCACCGTTAAAAAGACAGTGACCAGTGAGAACATCACGGTCCAGACGAAAATCGCGAGGAACGGTTTCTGAATGCCTTCGTCGGTGAAGACGCGGGTAAAGTTTTTCCAGCCGGTGGTTACGGTATAACCCGGACTTAACTTTTCGTCGCCCCAGTTGCCGTCGGCGGTAATGGACTGGTAAAAGCCTGTCTGGTCATTCGGGCGATACTTTACACCACTCTGGTTATTGGTCAGCGTACCATCATCGCCCAGCGTGTAGAGCGGCTGCGTACCGGAGAACTGGCGCAGGGAGCTCATCATCACTTTGTTGTCATCCGGGAGAATGGCGGTAATGTTGCTCAGTGCCTGACGATTTTGGGTAATCACGCGCAGATTTGCGCGCTCGCCTTCAGGCAGTGTGGCGCTTTCTTTCAACTGTAGCTTTTGCTCGCCGCCAAATTTAAAGGCGTCGGAGAGATAATTCTTGCCGGTTTCACCATCGGTAAGCGCCAGTTGCCACTCATCACCTGCCGGATAAAGACCGAAGTTATAGGTTTTTCCCGCTTGCCAGGAACGATCCAACAGAACTTCCTGGGCGCGTTCAAAAGTAAGCTGGTTGGTGCTGCTGTAGTTGGTGAAGGCGATGGCGATGGTGCAGACCAGAGGGAAGAGGACGAATAAGCCCATTCCGGCCATTCCCGGATAGACATAGCGCCAGGCATAGGCTTTACGGTTGGCGAAAATATACAGCCCCGCTGAACTCAAAATCAGCGTGGTAATGGCGAACAGGTATTCCCCTTGTGCGTACATTAAAACTACAAGGTAACCCACCAGCAGGCCAAGCAGACCTAACACTGACCATTTCAGCGCGTCGCTTTGCCACCAATGTTTCTTTTTAATGACATCCATGGGGTTCTTCCTCATTCCAGGACGGATAAATGATTACACCGCATCCGGCAACAACTGCCTGATGCGACGCTGGCGCGTCTTATCAGGCCTACATACGTTTCGTTTTTTCGGTCGGATAAGGCGTTTACGCCGCATCCGGCAACAACTGCCTGATGCGACGCTAAGGCGTCTTATCAGGCCTACATAGGTTTCGGTTTCGTAGGCCGGATAAGGCGTTCACGCCGCATCCGGCAACAACCGCCTGATGCGACGCTGGGCGTCTTATCAGGCCTACATACGCTTCGGCTTCGTAGGTCGGATAAGGCGTTTACGCCGCATCCGGCAACAACTGCCTGATGCGACGCTGGTGCGTCTTATCAGGCCTACATAGGTTTCGTTTTCCAGGCCGGATAAGGCGTTCACGCCGCATCCGGCATTTAACGGCATTACTTGGTGATACGACCCTGTGCATCTTTCAGCGCGGCATCAACAGTCTGGCGACCGCTGGCAGCGTTGATCACTGCGGTACGCACGGCATACCAGAAGGCGGACATCTGCGGGATGTTCGGCATGATTTCGCCGTTTTTGGCGTTATCCATGGTGGCGGCAATGCGTTGATCTTTCGCCAACTGATCCTGGTAAGACTTCAGCGCCACGGCACCCAGCGGTTTATCTTTATTTACCGCTTCCAGACCTTCGTCGGTCAGCAGGTAGTTTTCGAGGAACTCTTTCGCCAGTTCTTTGTTCGGGCTGGCAGCGTTAATGCCTGCACTCAGAACACCAACGAATGGTTTGGAAGGTTGTCCCTTGAAGGTCGGCAGCAGCGTCACGCCGTAGTTCACTTTGCTGGTATCGATGTTGGACCATGCCCACGGACCGTTGATGGTCATCGCAGTTTCACCTTTGTTAAAGGCTGCCTCTGCGATGGAGTAATCAGTATCCGCATTCATGTGTTTGTTTTTAACCAGATCAACCAGGAAGGTCAGACCCGCTTTCGCGCCAGCGTTATCCACACCAACGTCTTTCACGTTGTATTTATCGTTTTCATACTTGAACGCATAACCACCGTCGGCGGCAATCAGTGGCCAGGTGAAGTACGGTTCTTGCAGGTTGAACATCAGCGCGCTCTTACCTTTCGCTTTCAGTTCTTTATCCAGAGCCGGGATTTCTTCCCAGGTTTTCGGTGGGTTCGGCAGCAGGTCTTTGTTATAAATCAGCGATAACGCTTCAACTGCGATCGGATAAGCAATCAGTTTGCCGTTATAACGAACAGCATCCCAGGTGAAAGGATACAGTTTGTCCTGTAACGCTTTGTCTGGGGAGATTTCAGCCAACAGACCAGATTGGGCATAGCCGCCAAAGCGGTCGTGCGCCCAGAAAATAATGTCCGGACCATCGCCAGTTGCCGCAACCTGGGGGAATTTCTCTTCCAACTTATCTGGATGCTCAACGGTAACTTTAATTCCGGTATCTTTCTCGAATTTCTTACCCACTTCTGCGAGGCCGTTGTAGCCTTTATCGCCGTTGATCCAGATAACCAGTTTACCTTCTTCGATTTTGGCGAGAGCCGAGGCGGAAAACATCATCGTCGTTAAAACAGATAATGCGAGGATGCGTGCACCTGTTTTTATTTTCATAATCTCTGGTCCTTGTTGGTGAAGTGCTTGTGAAAACGCCTGAACGGACTCTAGTTTCTTTATACGGCAACCTCTTTCCATCCTCCTTGCCCCTACGCCCCACCCTCGCTTTGTGTGATCTGCGTCGCAGAAATAGCAGTATTGCGGGGAGGCGCACACAAAATTGCCATGTTTTTTGCAAGCAATATCACGAATTTCCTTACTTCTCCTCGGATTAGTATGCAGACACCATCTTCTCATCCTCCCGCCTCCTCCCCCATAAAAAAGCCAGGGGGTGGAGGATTTAAGCCATCTTCCGATGACGCATAGTCACTGCATCATGAATGTTGCTGTCGATGACAGGTTGTAACGAAGGGAGAAGGGCATGGCGAGCGTACAGCTACAAAATGTAACGAAGGCCTGGGGGGATGTGGTGGTATCGAAAGATATCAATCTCGACATCCACGAAGGTGAGTTCGTGGTGTTTGTCGGACCATCTGGCTGCGGTAAATCCACTTTACTGCGCATGATTGCCGGTCTTGAGACGATCACCAGCGGCGACCTGTTCATCGATGAAAAACGAATGAACGACACCCCGCCAGCAGAACGCGGCGTCGGCATGGTGTTCCAGTCCTATGCGCTCTATCCCCATCTGTCTGTGGCAGAAAATATGTCGTTTGGCCTGAAATTAGCAGGCGCAAAGAAAGAGGTCATCAACCAGCGTGTTAACCAGGTAGCGGAAGTGCTGCAACTGGCGCACTTGCTGGATCGCAAACCGAAGGCGCTCTCCGGTGGCCAGCGTCAACGTGTGGCGATTGGTCGTACGTTGGTGGCCGAGCCAAGCGTGTTTTTACTCGATGAACCACTTTCCAACCTCGATGCAGCGCTGCGCGTACAGATGCGTATCGAAATTTCCCGTCTGCATAAACGGTTGGGTCGCACAATGATTTACGTCACTCACGATCAGGTCGAAGCGATGACGCTGGCCGACAAAATCGTGGTGCTGGATGCCGGTCGCGTGGCGCAAGTCGGGAAGCCTCTTGAACTGTATCACTATCCGGCAGACCGCTTTGTCGCCGGTTTTATTGGTTCACCGAAGATGAACTTCCTGCCGGTGAAAGTAACCGCTACCGCAATCGATCAGGTCCAGGTTGAGCTGCCGATGCCAAACCTCCAGCAAGTCTGGCTTCCGGTTGAAAGCCGCGATGTTCAGGTCGGTGCCAACATGTCGCTGGGCATTCGCCCGGAACATTTACTGCCAAGCGATATCGCTGACGTCATCCTTGAGGGTGAGGTTCAGGTGGTCGAACAGCTTGGCAACGAAACGCAAATTCATATCCAGATCCCTTCTATTCGTCAAAACCTGGTGTACCGCCAGTCTGACGTGGTGTTGGTAGAAGAAGGTGCCACATTCGCTATCGGCCTGCCGCCAGAGCGTTGCCATCTGTTCCGTGAGGATGGCACTGCATGTCGTCGACTGCATCAGGAACCGGGCGTTTAAGCATCCTACAAAAGACACAGAGCCTGTGACAGGTGATGTGAAAAAAGAAAAGCAATGACTCAGGAGATAGAATGATGATTACTCTGCGCAAACTTCCTCTGGCGGTTGCCGTCGCAGCGGGCGTAATGTCTGCTCAGGCAATGGCTGTGGATTTCCACGGTTACGCTCGTTCCGGTATCGGCTGGACAGGGAGCGGCGGTGAACAACAGTGTTTCCAGACCACTGGCGCTCAAAGTAAATACCGTCTTGGCAACGAATGTGAAACTTATGCTGAATTAAAATTGG
This sequence comes from Escherichia sp. TW09308, assembly GCF_000208565.1. Taxonomy (NCBI): domain Bacteria; kingdom Pseudomonadati; phylum Pseudomonadota; class Gammaproteobacteria; order Enterobacterales; family Enterobacteriaceae; genus Escherichia; species Escherichia sp. TW09308. Next base: position 2,546,530 of record NZ_AEME01000001.1, read on the forward strand.
GTCAGGAAGTGTGGAAAGAGGGCGATAAGAGCTTCTATTTCGACACTAACGTGGCCTATTCCGTAGCACAACAGAATGACTGGGAGGCCACCGATCCGGCTTTCCGTGAAGCGAATGTGCAGGGGAAAAACCTGATTGAATGGCTGCCAGGTGCCACCATCTGGGCTGGTAAGCGTTTCTATCAGCGTCATGACGTTCATATGATCGACTTCTACTACTGGGATATTTCTGGTCCTGGTGCCGGTCTGGAAAACATCGACGTTGGTTTCGGTAAACTCTCTCTGGCAGCAACGCGTTCTTCTGAAGCGGGCGGTTCTTCCTCTTTCGCCAGCAACAATATTTATGACTATACCAACGAAACTGCGAACGACGTCTTTGACGTGCGTTTAGCGCAGATGGAAATTAACCCGGGCGGAACCTTAGAGCTGGGTGTCGACTACGGTCGTGCCAACCTGCGTGATAACTATCGTCTGGTTGATGGCGCATCGAAAGATGGCTGGATGTTCACTGCCGAGCATACCCAGAGCATCCTGAAAGGCTTTAACAAGTTTGTTGTTCAGTACGCAACAGACTCTATGACCTCACAGGGCAAAGGGCTGTCGCAAGGGTCTGGCGTCGCATTTGATAACGAACACTTTGCTTACAACATCAACAACAACGGTCACCTGCTGCGTATCCTGGATCACGGTGCGATTTCTATGGGTGACAATTGGGACATGATGTACGTGGGTATGTATCAGGACATCAACTGGGATAACGACAACGGCACCAAATGGTGGACCGTCGGTATTCGCCCGATGTACAAGTGGACGCCTATCATGAGTACCTTGTTGGAAGTGGGCTACGACAACGTCGAATCCCAGCGCACTGGCGACAAGAATAACCAGTATAAAATCACCCTCGCACAACAATGGCAGGCTGGCGACAGCATCTGGTCACGCCCGGCTATTCGTGTCTTCGCAACCTACGCCAAGTGGGATGAGAAATGGGGTTATGACTACAACGGTAGTTCCTCTTCTAACCCGAACTACGGCAAAGCTGTTCCGGCGAACTTCGAAGGCGGTAGTTTCGGTCGTGGCGATAGCGATGAGTGGACCTTCGGTGCCCAGATGGAAATCTGGTGGTAATAGCAAAACCTGGGCCGGATAAGGCGTTTACGCCGTATCCGGCAACCAACGCCTGATGCGACGCTGTCGCGTCTTATCAGGCCTACAACCGCTGCCGAATGTAGGCCGGATAAAGGCAGGAGAAATAATGGCATGGCAGAAAACACTGTAACGGCAGACGGCAAACTGACAAGTAGTGATACTCGTCGCCGCATTTGGGCAATTGTAGGGGCCTCATCAGGTAACCTGGTTGAGTGACTCATTTTGTTCCCTCTATTTCGCCCACATCTTCTTCCCTTCAGATAACACAACCACTCAACTACTACAAACTGCCGGTATTTTTGCCGCAGGATTTCTGATGCGTCCAATAGGCGGCTGGTTATTTGGTCGTATTGCTGACAAACATGGCCGCAAGAAATCGATGCTGCTATCGGTATGTATGATGTGTTTTGGATCACTGGTCATAGCCTGCTTGCCAGGCTATGAAACAATTGGCACCTGGGCTCCGGCGTTGTTACTTCTCGCGCGTTTATTCCAGGGATTATCTGTAGGTGGAGAATATGGCACCAGCGCCACCTATATGAGTGAAGTTGCAGTAGAAGGACGCAAAGGGTTTTACGCTTCATTTCAGTATGTCACGTTGATAGGCGGGCAACTTCTGGCATTGTTGGTTGTGGTGGTTTTACAGCATACAATGGAAGATATCGCGCTTAGAGAGTGGGGGTGGCGTATTCCCTTTGCATTAGGCGCGGTGTTAGCCGTTGTGGCGTTATGGCTACGTCGTCAGTTGGATGAAACTTCGCAACAAGAAACGCGAGCTCTAAAAGAAGCGGGTTCAATGAAGGGATTATGGCGCAATCGCCGTGCATTCATCATGGTTCTCGGCTTTACGGCTGCGGGTTCTCTTTGTTTCTATACCTTCACCACCTATATGCAGAAGTATCTGGTGAATACTGCGGGTATGCACGCCAACGTAGCAAGCGGTATTATGACGGCGGCGCTGTTTGTATTTATGCTCATCCAGCCGATAATTGGAGCATTGTCGGATAAGATTGGCCGTCGGACTTCAATGTTATGTTTCGGCTCTCTGGCCGCTATTTTTACCGTCCCCATTCTTTCGGCATTGCAGAACGTCTCCTCACCTTATGCGGCTTTTGGTTTGGTGATGTGTGCCCTGCTGATTGTGAGTTTTTACACTTCAATTAGTGGGATCCTGAAGGCGGAAATGTTCCCGGCACAGGTTCGCGCATTAGGTGTTGGTCTGTCATATGCGGTCGCGAATGCCATATTTGGTGGCTCAGCGGAGTATGTGGCGTTGTCGCTAAAATCGATAGGAATGGAAACGGCATTCTTCTGGTATGTGACATTGATGGCCGTAGTCGCGTTTCTGGTTTCTTTGATGCTACATCATAAAGGGAAGGGGATGCGTCTTTAGTGATGAGCCATTTGCCAGACCGTATAACCGGTGGTGGCACCGGCTACGTCCCAGGCAAAATCTTTCCAGCTCCAGCCGCTCCCTTCGGGGCGGCTATCCCACAGCTCTTTTGACACGCCCAGACTTACAGAGAACATCAACCCGAACATGGCGCTGCGGTCGCGGCTCATCTCCCGATGCTGTGCATATTCATTTCCTGCCGCTGAAAGCATTGCCGAGGCGATAAAGTGTTGCGCTTTATCCTGTCCGCTCCAGCCATCGTTAGCCCTATGGCTGCAACCAGAAAGCAACAATAGCGAACAGGCAAAAAGAATACGCAACGTGGCCTCCAAAAAACAAACCCCGTACAGGACGGGGTTCAGATTACAGGATACGGCTAATTAATCGGTCGATACGGATACGACGCAAGCGACGGATAAGCTTGCGAACCTTCACCGGATAATCGGCAATACTTTGCAGATCGCGGTAGTGCTTAACGATAGTGGTATGCTCGCGGATCAGATCCAACTCTTTCTCACGCTGCGGCGCAAGCTCCAGTTGCGGATCGTGGATCAAAATGGCGTTTTCCAGATCCAGACGCCAGGCGCGAGGGTTCAGGTTATTACCGGTGATCAGCATCCACTTATCATCAACCCACATCCCTTTCAGGTGATAGGTATTGTCGTCATCTTTCCATAACCGGACCACTAACTGGTCAGTATTGACGTAATACTGCAAACGGCTCAGGAAACGACGCAGATTAATCTCGTAGAGATACGGCAGTGCGCCGATAATCTTGAAAGGTTCATCTTCCGGAATGTAGAAGTCATTTGCGGTTTTATCACCGACAATAATTTCGACTTTTTTCCCTTCGCGCAGCAATTGGATGATATTGCGCACGAGGATGGCCGGTAGGTTGAAGTATGGTGTGCAGATGGTCAGTTTTTGCTCGGCACACGGCATAAGATGGAAAATAGTCTTGTTCAACAGACTCGATTTTCCCAGACCCACTAATGGCGTTACGGAGAGTTGATCGTTATCGGCATCGCCCTGGAAATGATAAGCAGCATCACGCAACTCCTGGCGGAACAGGCGGATATCGTTTTTGATTTCCGGGCTTTTCGGACGGTGAATATCATCCAGACGGTTAACACCGCGACCATTCATAATATTCTGTGTAACCCATTCAAACATAATGTCTGACATTTTACGGTTACGGATCAGATGATAGCGGTCGTAGCGGTATTTATCATGCTGATGCAGGTAAACATCGTTCAGGCTGGCACCGCTATAAAGTACGCTATCGTCGATGATAAAGCCTTTAAAGTGCAGAACGCCCAGGGCTTCACGGGTATTGATCGGAACGCCATAAACCGGAACATCTACGCCCGGGTTTTCCTGCGCCATGCGGCAGTACCAGTCAGCATTGGTATTAGATGCCGCAGCGCCAATGCGCCCACGTTGTGCACGATGCCAGTCGACCAGCACCCGCACATCCAGTTCCGGACGCTGCCGTTTAGCCTCATACAACGCGTTCAGAATGCCTTTGCCACCGTCATCCTGCTCAAGATACAGGGCGACAATGCAAATGCGCTGCTTCGCGCTGGCTATTTTTTCCAGCAGTGTCTCCCGGAAGTCGGCGGGAGCGTAAAAAAAATCGACATCATCAACTGATTGAGAAATCTTGGGTAGTTGGGCAAGGTGTTGTTGATGTTTATTACGCTTAAATTTTGACAACATCACAGTGCATTTCTTCTCTGTTCATTGAAGGGTCCTCTGTGCAATGCAGACGACATAAGCGGGCAATGATAACACCAGTCCCGATTAAGTGGTCAACATTTCCAGTACCTTACTCATGATTCCTCGCGCTGGGCAAGATTTAGCGTCAGCCCAACGATCCCCTCTTCGAGCTGGATATCGACGTTAAACCCGAGCTTGCGGGCCAGCGCCACCATGCCACGATTGTTTGGCATCGTAATACCATTCAGACGTTGCAGTCCGTGATCTCGCGTATAGGTAATCAACTTTTCCATTAAGCGTCGACCTAAGCCTAACCCTTTGAGATCCGAGCGCACCAGTACGGCAAATTCGGCATCAATGTTATCAGGATCGGAGATCGCCCGAGTGACGCCAAGGATCTCTTCTTTTTGATCAATACGCCGTACAGCCACAAACGCCATTTCCCGATCGTAGTCGATCTGCGTCATGTTAGCTAAATCTTCATGGGTGAATTCGTTGATCTCGCTAAAGTAACGGTAATAAAGATCTTCTTTGGTGACTCGCGAAATGAATTGCTGAAGTTGTGGCTCATCTTCCGGCAAGATCGGGCGGAACAAGCAACGTTCGCCGTTTTTTAATTCTACCCACTCTTCTAACTGATGTGGGTACGGGCGCACAGCAAGGCGACTTTCGTTATTGCCTTCGAACGGTGCAATATCCACCGTGACATCCAGCGCGGTAAATTCACTGCCGGAAGCCAGTAAAGGGTGAATATCCAGCCGCTGAATTTCTGGGCAATCGACAATCAGGTTGGAAACCTGCACCAGTAACTGGCTTAAGCCCGCGATGTCGAGTGGACGCAGTGCGCTGCGTGCACGAATTTTTTTACTTTTGATTCCCTGAATGACCAGATAGCGAGCCAGATTCATGTTCAGCGGTGGCAGCGCCACGACAGCTTGATCTTCAGGACGCCACTCCACACCGCCCTCACCAAGCATGATCAACGGCCCGAAAACCGGATCGTGTTCCACGACTACACGCAGCTCCTGAGCGCCAGCACGATTAGCCATACTTTGCACCAACAGGCCGTGGATCCGTGCCTGCGGCCAGGCCATTTTTACCCGATCGAAAATAGCGTTCGCGGCTTGCTGGACTTCATTAGCCGTACGTAAATAGAGCATCACGCCCTGAACTTCCGATTTATGCGGAATATCCGGCGAGCGCAATTTCAGCGCCACCGGATAACCAATCTGTTCTGCAATATGCACAGCTTCGGTGCTGTCAGTGGCAATCCAGGTGGGAAGCGTGTTCATGCCATATGCTTGCAGGATTGGCTGAACCTCATGGGTATCGAGCGATGTCGCTCCTTCGGCAATGGCCTGCTGTAGCAGAATATGCGCTTCTGCGGTATTGGAGGTCAGATTGCTGGGTAACGCCGGTGTTTCGCGTAACTGCTTCTGGTTTCGACGGTACTCAACCATATGCATAAAAGCGGTGATAGTTCCTTCCGGTGTGCGATAGGTCGGAAGCCCGGCTTCACTGAATAAACGTCGCGCCTCTTGCGAGGAGTGTTCGCCGCACCAGTTAGTCAGCAGAGAGACATACTTGCTGCGAGGATGATGTTTTACTGCTTCAATTAATGCCTGTGCGCTTTCTGTGGCAGGCGCAGCGGCGCTGGGGGAATGGATAACCATCAGCGCATCAAAATCCTGGCTGTGGAGCAGAATATCCAGCGTTTTGACATAGTGCTCGCTGCTGGCGTCATCGCGTAGATCAAGCGGGTTAGAGATTGCTACATGTTCTGGCAGGGCATCGCGTAGTTTCTGGCAGGCCTCTTCACTTAACGTTGCCAGTTTACCATTGCGCGACCATAAGGCATCCAGCGCCAGTGCGGCAGGAGCAGCACCGTTGCTGATAATCATCAGCCGGTCGCCACGCAACGGACGCATGTGGCTAAGGGTTTCCACCGCCGAAAACAGTTCGTGGGTGTCCTGCACTCGCAACAAACCGGCACGCTGAATAGCTGCATCCCACGCCGGATCCATACCCGCTGTGGTGTTCAGCAATCTTTGCGCCGCCGGACTACGTCCGCTTTTAATCACCAGAATCGGCTTATTTCGCGAGGCACTACGGGCAGCCGACACAAAGCGTCGTGCGTCGCTTAATTGTTCGAGATAGAGCAAGATGGCGCTGGTTTTGCTGTCGCGTGCCAGGTAGTCGAGCAATTCATCAACGTCGATATCCAGGCTGTCACCGAGCGCAATAAAGTATGAAAACCCCATTTCACGCTGTTGCGCCCAGTCGAGGATGGTGTTGGAGACAGCAGCCGATTGTGAAATAAACGCCAGCTTGCCGCGCTTAATTGGCACTGGCGAAAAGCTGGCATTCAGCCCTTGCCAGGGAGCGAGTAATCCCAGACTGTTTGGTCCAAGCAGGCGCATGTTATGGCGCAGAGCGCAGGCGCGTAGGTCTTCGTGTTGTGATGTCGGTGAAGAAAGAATAATGCAGGTTTTACAGCCTTTCTCTCCAAGCTCTTCCAGAAGAGCAAGATTGCGGCTGGCATTAGTACATAGCACTGCGAGGTCAGGAGTAAAAGGCAAACTGGCGATGTCTGGCCATGCCAGCACGCCCTGTACCGCCTTCCAGGCTGGCGTCACCGGCAGCACCGGTCCGTTAAAGCCTCCAGCCAGCAGGTTACGCATCATCAGGTAACCTGCGCGATTGGGTTTCATCGACGCGCCAATTACCGCAATCGATTTTGGTCGCAGTAGTGCTTCCAGTCCTCGCTGACTCATACCGGTCTCCCGCAGAAGTGACCGAATGATTTTAAACGATTTCTAACTGTTCTGCTGTGATACTACCCAGATGTTGCGTTTTTCCTGCCAGATAGCGCGTTTTAAAGCGAGTGAAATGCTCGCCTAAGCCCGTTGCGGCTTTGGTGTCACCCGCCATATCTAAAAGTGCGATGGCTACCTCAGCGGTGCAATATTGGCCTTCACTCTGAGCTTCACGCAGGCGATAGGCAGACAAACGCGAAAGATCGACGGAAATGACGGGAAGATTATCCAGATACGGACTTTTACGAAACATCTTCCGCGCTTCCGGCCAGGTGCCATCGAGCATGATAAATAGCGGTGGCTTACCAGGAGGAGGCGTAAAGATCACTTCTCGTTGCTCATCCGCATATGAGGCAGGAAAAACCACCATTGGCTGATAATACGGGTTTTGCACCAGATCCAGCAGTTCTTGCGATGGTTCGGTACGTGACCATTGAAACGCGACGGTATCTGGCAAGATATCGGCAATCAAACGTCCAGTATTGCTGGGTTTCATTGGCTCGGTGTCAAACATCAGCAAACAAAAGCGGCTTTTTGCTTCCGTTGGGGTGATGGTTGAACAGAGGCATAATTTCTCTGGCAAAAGGCAGCGTTGGCAACGACGAACGCGATTACCACGGGCAAGAAAAGGACGTGTTGCGCGCGCAATACGCTCGGCGCGTAACTGGAGAACAGCGTTTTCGGTCATAAGAGAGCGTCGAAAAAATGCCATTGTCGCAGAGGAGAAAACGGGGCACAAGATGCGCCCCGATAAGATTAAAGAGATTCGTTCAGCCAGCTATCAAACGGTGCTTTCGGCACTGCGCCGTTAAGCATGTCGACAACCTGACCATTTTTGAAAATCATGATCGTCGGAATACTGCGAATACCAAAGCGACTGCTTAATTCACGTTCAGCTTCGGTATTCACTTTTACAAAACGCACTTTACCGCTACGCTCTTGTGCAACATCTTCAAAAATCGGTGCGAAGTTACGGCAAGGGCCGCACCACGGTGCCCAGAAGTCGATCACCACAGGCAGATCGTCTTTCAGCAATTTGTCGAGTGTTTCACCGGTCGCATTAATCACCTCTCCGTCAAACAGGTCGTGACCGCAGCGTCCGCATTTTGCCGCATCGTCAATCCGTTCGTCGGGAATGCGGTTGATGGCCTGACAATGGGTACAAACGGTATTCATAACTAACCTCGGGATGAGTAAGGAGACTTATCGGCAACGACGCCGGTATGTTTCTAATATGTTACATATTATCGAGGGCATTGTTCCAGACAACAATCTGTTTTATTCAATGGGTATGATAGTCGCAGGCTTTGGAACGAAATCATGGCGAACCGCGCGCACTTCGGGTAATCTGCGCGCTTCGCGCAGCGCTGGTGGAGAAAAGCATGAACGATGAAATGAAAAGCAAAAGCGGCAAGGTCAAAGTGATGTATGTCCGCAGTGATGATGATTCTGATAAACGAACCCACAACCCGCGAACCGGGAAAGGGGGCGGGCGTCCAGGAAAATCTCGTGCCGACGGTGGCCGTCGCCCCGCCCGCGATGACAAACAGAGTCAGCCCCGTGACCGCAAGTGGGAAGAGTCGCCGTGGCGAACTGTTTCCCGCGCGCCGGGTGATGAGGCACCGGAAAAGGCCGATCACGGTGGCATCAGTGGTAAAAGTTTTATTGATCCGGAAGTGTTGCGTCGTCAGCGTGCGGAAGAAACCCGCGTCTACGGCGAAAACGCATGTCAGGCACTGTTCCAGAGCCGTCCGGAAGCGATTGTTCGCGCCTGGTTTATCCAGAGTGTAACGCCGCGTTTTAAAGAAGCATTGCGCTGGATGGCGGCAAACCGCAAAGCGTACCACGTGGTAGATGAAGCCGAGCTGGCAAAAGCGTCAGGCACGGAACATCACGGCGGCGTTTGCTTCCTGATCAAAAAGCGCAACGGCACAACCGTGCAGCAGTGGGTAAGCCAGGCAGGTGCACAGGATTGCGTACTGGCGTTGGAAAATGAATCTAACCCACATAATCTGGGCGGGATGATGCGTAGCTGTGCGCACTTCGGCGTGAAAGGTGTTGTTGTGCAGGATGCGGCGTTGCTGGAATCGGGTGCGGCTATCCGTACCGCAGAAGGTGGCGCAGAGCATGTGCAACCGATTACTGGCGACAACATTGTCAATGTGCTGGATGATTTCCGTCAGGCGGGTTACACCGTGGTGACCACTTCCAGCGAACAGGGCCAACCACTGTTCAAAACCAGTTTGCCAGCGAAAATGGTGTTGGTTTTGGGGCAGGAATATGAAGGGTTACCAGATGCTGCGCGTGATCCAAACGATCTGCGAGTGAAGATTGACGGTACTGGCAATGTTGCTGGTCTGAATATCTCTGTCGCAACGGGTGTTCTGCTTGGTGAATGGTGGCGTCAGAATAAAGCCTGATAAATCAGCCGGATGGCAGTTCTGCCATCCGGCATTTTCCCGCAAATTTACTCGCTCTCTGCCGGTAATACAGGTATCCAGTTAATCGGCTTCTCGCCACGTTGTTCCAGCCACTGATTTGCCAGTACAAAATGGTTACAGCCAAAGAATCCACGATGGGCCGATAACGGCGACGGATGCGGTGCTTTCAGTACGTGATGGCGTTGCTTATCTATAATTGCCCCTTTCTTTTGCGCATGCGACCCCCACAGTAAAAACACCACGCCTTCGCGATGCTGATTAATCAGGCTGATGACTTTATCGGTGAACGTCTCCCAGCCGAGGCTGGCGTGGGAATGCGCCTGACCTGCACGTACAGTCAATACGGTATTGAGCAGCAGCACGCCCTGGCGCGCCCAGCTTTCCAGGTAACCATGCGTCGGGCGGGTAAAGCCTGGGATGGTATTTTCCAGCTCTTTATACATATTCAGCAGTGACGGCGGTGTCGCAATACCGGGACGAACAGAAAATGCCAGACCATGTGCCTGTCCAGGTCCGTGGTAAGGATCCTGGCCGAGAATCACAACTTTGACATCGCTCAACTCAGTAAAACGGAAGGCATTAAAGACATCTTTTTGTGGCGGATAGATAGTGATGCCAGACTGCCGCTCACTGGCGACGGTCTGAAGGGTATTAAGAAAATAGGGTTGCTGCTTCTCTTCAGCCAGCACGTCATGCCAGGTTAATTCGTTAGCCATCTCGCTCTCCTGCGGATCTTCAATCCACCTAGCTTAACTGCTTCTTTCTACAGAACAAAATCAAGCTCATTTTTTAGACATAATCGAGTGCAAAAAAATGTAAATTGGTAAAATTTCGCACCCGCATAAGTTGATGTAAAACAATAAAATCTATTTGCGACCACGCTTAGTGTGTGTTTTTTATTGATTTAAATCAAAGAATCAAGGGTGTTTGAGGAGTATATATACACTCAAGCAACAATGGTTTTACCAATTGGCCGCGACAGGCTGACAAATCAAATAATTTTGCCGGGGAGGCATCACATGATTACAGGTATCCAGATTACTAAAGCCGCTAATGACGATCTGCTGAACTCTTTCTGGCTGCTGGACAGCGAAAAAGGCGAAGCGCGTTGCATCGTTGCGAAAGCAGGATTTGCAGAAGACGAAGTGGTTGCAGTAAGCAAACTGGGTGATATTGAATACCGTGAAGTTCCAGTAGAAGTTAAACCAGAAGTTCGCGTGGAAGGTGGTCAGCACCTGAACGTAAACGTTCTGCGTCGCGAAACTCTGGAAGATGCTGTTAAGCATCCGGAAAAATATCCGCAGTTGACTATCCGTGTATCCGGTTATGCAGTTCGCTTCAACTCTCTGACTCCGGAACAGCAGCGCGACGTTATCGCTCGTACCTTTACTGAAAGCCTGTAAGGCTTAAGTAGCAAGATATCGGATGCGACGCTGGCGCGTCTTATTCGACCTACGGGGAGCACATGTGTAGGCCGGATAAGGCGTTTACGCCGCATCCGGCAATGGTGTTCAAATGCAACACGTTTTATCCGTTCTGGACTTCTTCCACCAGCCAGCGAGCCGCAGCAATAACCCCCTGCCCCAGAGATAATCCACCATCACCCGCAGGTAAACTCTGCGGGAAAAGCAATGTGAAATCAGCGAGATAATGCGCCAGACGTGCACGCAGCAGGCGGTTATGAATAACCCCGCCGCTGAATACCAGCGTAGTGATACCGCGCATCGTAGCCTGCTCGCGCATCAACTCGGCAAACCCCTGCGCCAGCGCATCATGAAACGCCCACGCCCGTTGATTAACCGGAGCTTGCCAGTTCAGCCACTGCCGCCAGAAAATGGCGAGATCCAGGTGATTATTGACCAACGGCATTGTCACCGGATGCTTCACGCCGTGGCATGAAGACGCCAGCGCCTCCAGCGTACAAGCCGCTTCCCCTTCATAACTTAACGTGGCTGGCGCACAGCCCAGCGCCGCCGCCACGGCATCGAACAAACGCCCGCACGATGACGCCAGCGGCGCGTTAATGCCTCGTTCAATGGCCCGCGCCAGCACGCTCCAGTTTTGCTGTTGCACACTTACCGTTTCAGGATAATTCTGCCACTCCGGCACAAAGCGCAGGCACTGCGCCAGCAGGTTACGCCACGGCTGCTTTGCGGCAAGATCACCACCAGGAAGCGCCACTGCAGGCAAGCCGCCCAGGCGCTCGCATTCACGATAGTTCACCCGCAGGCACTCGCCGCCCCACAAAGCGCCGTTCTCGCCCATACCGATACCGTCAAGCGTCAAAGCAATGACATCACCGCCATCCAGCGGCCAGTTATGCTCCGCCAGACACGCCGCCGCATGAGCATGATGATGCAACACCGTTTGCGTCGGCAGATTCATTTCACTCGCCCACTGGCTGGAGACATAGCCCGGATGCGCGTCATGCACAACACATTGCGGGGTGAAATCGTAGATGTTGTGCATCAGGCGTAACGCTTCGCGCCACTGCATCTGGATACCATCGTCGCTTAAATCGCCCAGATGCTGACTCAACACGGCTTGTTCACCGCGCACCAGGCTGAAGGTGTTTTTCAGATCTGCGCCAAGACACAGCATCGGCGGCACATTTTTAAAACCCGGCGGCAAAGCCAGCGCATCCGGTACATAGCCACGCGAACGGCGCAACATTTCGCCACTTTCGCGCACTACCGAGTCATCCATCCGCTGCACAATATCGCGGTTATGCAACAAGAATCCGTCGGCAATGTCCTGCAAATCCTCCAGCGCCTGTTCATTGCTGATAGCCGGAGGTTTGCCACTCAGGTTGCCGGAGGTCATCACCAGCGGGCATTGCAGTTCCTGCAACAACAAATGTTGCAGTGGATTCGCAGGCAACATCACCCCAACTTCGTTAAGGCATGGGGCAATGTCGTCACAAAGTTCGGGAACGAATTTTTTATCCACCAGCACAATCGGCGCGGCAGGCGTGGTGAGCAACTGACGGACAGCCTCTGGTAGGTTTTCTACCGTTGGCAACATAACCGCCAGCGGTTTCGCCGGGCGATGTTTGCGCGCTCGTAGTGTTGCTATCGCGTCACTGTTACGTGCATCACAGGCGAGATGAAATCCGCCAATCCCTTTGATGGCGACGATTTTTCCCGCTTTTAACTGTGCTATAGCAGCCTGTAAAGCAGCCTCTTGTTTGGCATGTACATCATTACTTACCCATTCAAGATGCGGACCACATTCCGGGCAAGCCACCGGCTGGGCATGGAAGCGACGATCGAGCGGGTCGCGGTATTCTTTGTCACAGGCCGGACATAACGGAAACGCTGCCATCACGGTAAATGGGCGGTCATAAGGCATCGCGCGAATAATGGTGAAACGCGGGCCGCAGTGGGTACAGTTGATAAACGGATAACGATAACGCCGTTCGCCCAGGGTATTCATTTCAGCAAGACAGGCAGGGCACGTGGCGGCATCCGGAACAATTTGCGTATTCATGGTGCCGCCTGTGCTCTGGCGGATAGTGAACTCAGTGGGCAGTTGTGACCAGATAAACGGCTCACGATCAACGCTATCAATACGCGCCAGCGGCGGGCAGTGTTGATGCAATTGAACAAGAAACGTTTGCGGATCTTCCAGCAGCCGGACTTCCACGCCATCGCCGTCATTACAGACATCGCCGTGAAGATTTAATTGCTGTGCCAGTTGCCAGACAAACGGACGAAAACCAACGCCCTGCACTTTGCCACGAATACGCAGTTGAACACCGCAAGATGTGTTTTTTGCCATTGAGTTATTCCCGCCATCATGAATCCATAACCCACCCTACCGGATGCGACAGCATCGCATCCGGTAGTCACAGGTCAGCAATATCGCCCGCTCCGTATTCTACGAATATTTCGGGGAATTCCTTTGATGCCAGAATAGTTATGTAAGATTTTTAGAACATCATCGCCGTGCGGCGGCGTTTTTCTGCGCTCAGTTGCTCAAGTTTATTACGATCGACACAAATCAGCGCATGCGTCGGGCACGCAGCCATACACGCAGGGCCGTCTTCACGGTGGTTACACAGATCGCATTTATTGGCTTCGGCTTTATCGGCACGTACATTCAGCCCCGCGCCGCTGTTGCGAATCACCGGACGCACCACCACTTCCATCGCGCCGTACGGGCAAGCCACAACGCAGGTTTTGCAACCAATGCAGCGTTCCTGCATGACATGAACAAACCCTTTATCACGGCTGATAGCACCATTCGGGCAGACATTAGCGCACGGAGCATCTTCACACTGACGACAAACAGTAGCAGTGGAAATGTTCACACCTTTAATGACATGGATACGCGGTAAAAAAGTTTCCGGAGTCAGCGAAGCGCAATCCTGATTTTCCTGATGAGAAACCACGCACGCTACTTCACAGGTACGGCAACCAATACATTTACTCGCGTCAGCAATGATGAAACGGTTCATCAAATTCTCCAGCAATGACAGTTAATGCGCCGATACATTCATAAATCATGCCAGTTTTTAATTTGCTGTTATATAAGGAAAATAATTTTCTGGGGCCGACAAAAACACTGTCATCGACACTAGTGACGATGACATGTGATGACGGTAAGGCAATGAGAGAATCGCAGTGAATCAATTTTCTGATGAATGTTTTATCGTCGCCAGTATAAAAAAGTGATTGCCAGTAATGGTGAAGATTTAGATTAGGCAACCCTGCCGGATGCAGCTTACACGTCGCACGAACCATCCAGGCCCGATAAACGTAGCGCATCAGGCAATTTAGCGTTTGCTGTCAGAGCTGATTCACCCCATCAAGCACATCCCCCTTTATCAAACAACGCTGCGTCAGCGCCAGATCTTCCGTTTGCGGGTCGCGCCCGGCGATGGGTTTGATGATGAGTTTACGGTTGGGGGTATAAGCAAAACGCGTGAGAGCGGGATAGCTTAACTTGCCAAACCAGCCGTGAACGCGCTGCCATTTGGCGTCTTTTACCTGATACAGACTGGTTATCCAGTAACCAGAATCAAACTGCATATCCAGCAATTGCGTGTGACCATTGCCTTGCAAATCCAGCAAATCATCTACGCCAGTTTTGCTTGCGGTGTAAAAACCATCGACCTGGAAAACACACGGGCGACCTTGCTGATTAAAGGTCATCAGGATCAAAAACGAGGAAGGCGCCAGCCCGTTTCCCGAAACGCCTCGCCAGATAACCAAATCCTGAATGCCATTACGATCGAGGTCAGCACGGTAAAATTGCGCATTACCCGCCATATTTTGCAGCACACCCACAGGCACAAACCAGGATTTACCAGCACGGTCTTTAGCGGTTAATTGCCAGTAATCCTCTTCATTTGGCATCTTCTCAAGCGTCACGCCAGCAACGCCCACTTTTCTAAAATGCCAGTTTTGATCGGTAAAATAAGGCATGGTCAGGAGAGATTTCAGCGCACGCTTTTGCGCGTATTCGCTGTCACTCATCGGCAGATATTCGGTAAAGCTGGTGGCCTGCGCAGGCAGCACAAAGCCCAATAAAAAAGCGCACATCCCTGTCCTGATTTTCAATTCCCTGAACTCCTTAACGAAGAACTACTCTTCTTCCGCCGCTAACTGCGCAAATCCGCCGTTTCCTTCCCAGCCTTCCAGCCGTTGATAAACGGTTTCCACCGCATCTTTAATCGGCTGGGTCATCGGGTAGTAAAAGCCGACGATATCCGGCTGGATGCCGAGGAAAATCACTTCGCCAATATCTTCTTTCAATTGGTCGATAAGGTAATTCAACGGCATGTTATGGGTCGTCATCATAAACATCTCAGCGATGTCATCCGGGTCGATGATGCGGATCTCGCCGGGGTTTAGCCCCATATCAGTGGCGTCGACAATCAGCAGTCGTGTCGGGCGCAGCTCGCGGATGGCGACAATGTCGTTTTCCGGTGCGCTACCGCCGTCAATCACCACCCAGTTACCTTTCGGCGCGGCGGCGCACTTTTCTGCCAGCAACGGGCCCGCGCCATCATCGCCCATCATGCTATTGCCAACACAAAGTAAAACGTCAGTCACGCAATCTCCTCACCATCAAATAGATGGCGTTTTCCTGATGAATATCATGCAGCATACTTAACAGCATTGTACTCCATTCCTTCTGCTGCGAAGTTTGCGCTGCCCGGGCTTTATCGAATGCATTGGCCAGCATCGGCACATGGTTAATGTCGATGACGATCTCACCGTATTTCGGCACGCCTTCCATTTTTCGGCGGGCTTCGCTGCCCGCCTCCAGTGTCGCAATCCATGCCAGGTATTCATCCCACGGGCAGGTAAGCGCCGCTTCCAGGCAATCGATAACCCCAAGGTGGTGACCAATCGCCAGGCTGTAATAGACCACCTGCTGCGCCTCAGAAGGCGTGGCATCGTTCTCATCAATAAATTTACGGCTCAGTTGACTGAACACCACCTTTTCACTCATCGGATACGCGCCTCTTCAACAACATGATTCAGATGGCTGACAATCTCGTTCAGACGCGGATCGTTTTCCGCCTCCAGCCAGCGTGCAACCTGCTCTTCGCCCTGCCCTAACTGCGTCAGGAAATCATCAGCAATCTGGCGACCGTAACGGTAACCCGCCAGGCGGCGCGCTTCGCGATCCACTTTTACGCGCAGCGGCTGCACCATTTCCGGGTGCAGGATTTCTGCCGGTTGTTCATCCAGTTCGCCGGGGCCACGGGCGTGGATTTTCTGTTCCAGCAAACCGAGCGCCATCGCAAAGCCGTACAGCGTGGCGGCAGGCGTTGGCGGGCAACCCGGAATGTAGACATCCACCGGGACGATTTTATCTGTACCGCCCCACACGCAGTAGAGATCGTGAAAAATGCCGCCGCTGTTACCGCAGGCACCGTAGGAGATACAGATTTTCGGGTCCGGCGC
The DNA here is from genome assembly GCF_000208565.1 of Escherichia sp. TW09308. NCBI lineage: Bacteria > Pseudomonadati > Pseudomonadota > Gammaproteobacteria > Enterobacterales > Enterobacteriaceae > Escherichia > Escherichia sp. TW09308. Next base: position 2,562,967 of record NZ_AEME01000001.1, read on the forward strand.
GGACTGCCACGCACGCAGCGCAGGGGATCGCATTGCACGGGTGACCGCGCCGGTAAATAGCAAAATATCCGCATGACGCGGGGACGGAACGACTTTAATGCCGAAGCGTTCTGCATCGAACAGCGGCGAAAGCGTGGCGAAAATTTCGATTTCACAGCCGTTACAGCCGCCACAGTCCACGCGGTAAACGTAGGCAGAACGTTTGATTTTTTTCAGTAACGACGCCTTCATGCTGGCGATGGATTCATCCACCGTCATCGGGACCGGAATGCCGTTGGCGTCACGGGGGCCTAATAAATTGCTCATCAGATGGCCTCTTTCATATGGCGAGTCAGTTCAATACGGTCGGACGGCACCAGGCATTTCTGGCGCTTACATTCCGGGCAAGTCTCAAAGCTTTCGCGGTGGTTTTCCGCGCGGCTGTCGCCGTTGTGCTTAAGCAGCGCAATGGCGTAGTCGATCTCTTTCTGTACGGCGAAAGGACGATTGCAGACGCGGCAGTTGCACAGCGCGAAACGGGACTGTTGCAGGAAGTCTTCTTTCTTCCACACTGCCAGTTCGTACTCTTGCGACAGTTTAATCGCCGCTGTCGGGCAGACTTCTTCGCAGCGGCCACAGAAGATGCAACGACCAAGATTGAACTGCCACGCCAGCTCACCAGTGGCGAGGTCGGTTTCAACCGTTAAGGCGTTTGACGGGCAGGCATTGACACAGGCCGCACAGCCGATGCACTGCTGCGGGTTCTGCTCTGGCTTACCACGGAAGTTTTTATCAACCGCAATCGGCTCCAGCGGATAAGACGAGGTCGCCGTGCCGGTTTTGATGACTTTTTTGATAAAGGTAAACATGGCGATTCCTTATTTCAGCGGCGAGTTTTTACGCTCAATGCTGTAGCGCTCAAGTTCTTTGTACGGCACCACTTTGCTCTTCTTCTTACGCACATCGACCACGGTCATGCGGTCGGTACAGGAGTAGCAAGGGTCGAGGCTACCGATAATCAGCGGTGCATCAGAAACGGTGTTGCCACGCAGCATATAGCGTAGAGTCGGCCAGTTAGCGTAGGTTGCCGCGCGGCAGCGCCAGCGGTACAGCTTCTGGTTGTCGCCGGTCATGCTCCAGTGAATATCATCACCACGCGGCGCTTCGGCAAAGCCCAACGCAAAACGGTGTGGAATATAGGTGAATCCTTCCACCGCCAGCGGGCCACCTGGCAAGTTATCCAGGCCGTAGTCGATCATATTGAGCGAAGTAAAGACTTCGTTGATACGCACTTTCAGGCGCGAAATAACGTCACAACCCTGTTCGCTGTGTACTTCCATCGGCAGCAAGCCATAACCAACAAACGGGTGATCGGCACGGGTATCACGAGCGTGGCCGCTGGCGCGAACCATCGGCCCAACGTTACTGAAGTCGCGGGCGATTTCTGGATCAAGACGACCAATTCCGACGGTGCGCTGTTCCATGTTTGGCGTACTCAGCAGCACATCCACCAGTTCCCGCACTTCACGACGCATTTGCTGCGCCAGTTGGCGGGTCTGGATCATGTCATCTTTCAGTAGATCGCGACGAATCCCGCCGATCAAGTTCAGACCGTAAGTTTTACGCGCCCCGGTGAGGATCTCCGCCATTTTCATGGAGGATTCGCGCACGCGGAAGAACTGCATAAAGCCGGAGTCAAAGCCAGTAAAGTGGCAGGCAAGGCCGAGGTTGAGCAGATGCGAGTGCAGACGTTCCACTTCCAGCAGAATGGCGCGGATCATCTGCGCACGCTCTGGTACCTGAATGCCCATCGCGTTTTCTACCGACGTGGTGTAGGCGGTGCTGTGGGCGAAGCCGCAGATCCCGCAAACACGGTCAGAGAGGAACGTCACTTCGTTATAACCCATGCGGGTTTCCGCCAGTTTTTCCATGCCACGATGGACGTAGAACAGGCGGTAGTCGGCGTCGATAATGTTTTCACCATCGACGAACAGACGGAAGTGCCCCGGTTCGTCAGAAGTGACATGTAGCGGACCAATCGGTACAACGTTATTTTTCTTATCACCCAGTTCGTTGATGAACTCGTAGGTTTCAGCATCGGTGGTCGGTGCCGGACGCTGACGATAATCCATGCTGTCTTTACGCAGCGGGTAGAGTTCATCCGGCCAGTCATCCGGCAGCACCAGACGACGTTCATCCGGCAGGCCAACCGGAATCAAACCGTACATATCGCGCACTTCACGCTCGCCCCACACCGCCGCCGGAACGCGCGGCGTCACGGACGGATATTCTGGTTTGTTGGCGTCAACTTCGACACGCACGGTTATCCAGCACCTGGTGCCCTTCTCCATCGACAGCACGTAGTAAACGGCATAATGGCCATTCAGTTTGCGCTCGTCGTTACCAAACAGCACCGACAGCCAGCCACCCTGTTTGTAGTAGAGAAACTCCACCACTTCCGGCAGGTAGTTCACCTTTACGGTAACGGTAAGCTGATCTTTGGTCTGCCAGGCGTGGTCCAGCACGACGCCCGGAAATGCCTCATTCAGCGCGGCGAGATAATGTTGACCTAATTTTTCTTCAGACATGCTCAAACTCTCTTTAATCACGCCGCCAGCAAGGAGACGAACGCTAAAAATGCAAAGCCAAAACCAGCCCAGGTCATGCGCGGAGTAATATCAAGACGCAGACGGGCCATGCTGTTTTCGAATAGCGCGATAACCAGTACACCGACCACCAGTTTGACGATGGCAATCACCAATGCCAGCAGCAGCCCACCGGCGGTGAAGGTTTCCATTTGTCCCCACGGGATAAACACCCCGACGAACATCTGCAACACCACCAGTTGTTTCAGGCTGATACCCCATTTCATTACGCCAAAGCCGCTACCGCTGTATTCAGAGAGCGGCCCTTCCTGCAACTCCTGCTCTGCTTCCGCCAGGTCGAACGGCAGTTTGCCCATTTCGATAAAGGTGGCGAATGCACAGGCGCAGAGCGCCAGCACCAGTGGAATACTTTGGCTCAGTGGCCAGTGATAAACGGTGTCGGTGATGTTGCTGATGTTGGTGGAACCGGCAACCTGTGCGGCGACCCACAGCCCAAGCAGCAGCATCGGCTCAACCAGCACACCCAGCATCGCTTCACGGCTCGCGCCGATAGCGGTAAACGGGCTACCGGTATCCAGACCGGAAATGGCAAAGAAGAAACGCGCGATAGCGAAGAGATACAGTAAGGTGATCAAATCACCCAGTTGCGGCAGCGGAGAACCGACGGTCACTACCGGTAACGCAGTGGCGATAGTCAGCATGACGCCCACCATCACATACGGCGTCAGGCGAAACCCCCAGCCAGAGGCATCCGGGCCAACGCTCTGGCGACCCAGCAGTTTGATAATGTCGCGATACTCCTGCAGCACGCCTGGTCCGCGACGGTTATGCAGACGGGCGCGCGCCACGCGGGTAATACCGGAGAGCAGCGGCGCAACGGCAAATAACACCAGCGCCTGAATTAACGGATACAAAACACTCATTCTCAGGCTCCTCGTGAAACAATAATCACCACCAGTACCGCCAGTTCAACCAGCGCCATCCGGCGGAACAGCAACGCACTTCCCTCGCTCTGCCAGCCCGGCACCAGCGACACCGGATTCAGCACTTTGCGCAGTTTCAGCACCGGCGCAAACGCCTGTTTCACCGGCATGGCAAAACCGTGAGCAGTAATCACCATTGATTTTTCGTGGTCATAGCCACACACCCATGCCGCGCCACGGGAACGTGACGGCAGACGGTCGCCTTTGCAAATCGCCATAATGATGAATGGCAGCAGCGGGCAGGCAATCAGCAGCAACGTGATCATCGGTTGAGAAACGGTGGTGTTAGCAGGCTCCAGCGGCAGAGGTACAGCAGCAGACAGCATCGGCAGCAGCCACGGCGCAGCAACACCGCCAATCACGCAGCAAATCGCCAGTGCCACCACACTTACGCTCATCAGGATCGGCGCACAGGTGGCGTTTTCGGCTTCTTTGGTACGCGGTGCGCCGAGGAAGGTTACGCCATAGACTTTCGCCATACACATCACCGCCAGCGCACCGGTAATTGCCAGACCCACAGCGAGCAGCGGCCCCAGCAGACGGGCAACAAACGCGCCGCTATTGCTCAGTTTGAAGAAGGATTGATAGATAACCCATTCACCGGCAAACCCGTTCAGCGGCGGCAGCGCCGCCATTGCCATCAGCCCGACTAACATGGCGATGGAGATAACCGGCATTTTCTTGCCAATTCCGCCCAGTTTTTCGATATCGCGATGACCAGTACGGAACCAGACGCTACCCGCGCCGAGGAACAGTACGCTTTTGAACAGGCTATGGTTAAGCAGATGGTACAGACCACCGACCAGGCCAAGGGCAATCAGCGCCGGTTGTTCAAGCGCGATACCCGTTACACCAGCGCCCAGCCCCAGCAGGATAATGCCGATATTTTCCAGCGTGTGGTAAGCCAGCAGACGCTGGATATTGTGCTCCATCAGTGCATACAGACCGCCGACGAACGCGGTGATCATGCCGAGCACCAGCAGCGCAATCCCCCACCACAGCGGTGCGTTACCCCCCAGCAGCGACAGAGTTAAAATACCCAGCAGGCCAATTTTCATCACTACTGTGGAAAACAGCGCTGCCGCTGGCGCAGAGGCGTTGGCATGAGCCTGCGGCACCCAACCATGCAGTGGGATAATCCCGGCCAGCAGGCCAAAGCCAATCACGCCAAGCAGCCAGATATCGGAACCGAGCGGCAGTTGTTGCACGCGCATATCCAACAGGCGCAAATCCAGCGTGCCATAACGCTGCCACACCAGCCAGCAAGCGATCGCCAGCAGCAAAGTGCCAAGACGCCCCAGCGCAAACCACAGTTTGCCCTCTTTGCTATTACTGGTGAGGAACACCGCGCACAGGGCCATGATTTCAGCCATTACCACGAACATGCCCAGGTTACTGGCGATGACAGCGCACACGGCGGCAGCCATCAACATATTGATCTGCAAGCCGTTGCATTTCACCTGCGCATGGCGATGCCAGTCAATGTTGTAGAGGCTGACAAACAGGCCGCACAGACCAAGGGTAATCAGCCAAATCGCGTTAAGCGGGGAAATTTGGATATCAAAACTCACCAGCGACAGCGCACCGCTCACGCCGACCGCGCCCGTCAGCACGGTGAACCCTGCAGCAGCCGTGTACAGGCTACCGACCGCGCCGCCAATCCCGGCAATCCAGCCACTTAGCGCCTTATGAAAAGAAAAGAGAAATGCCAGAACAGCGGCGGCGGCAAACCACGCCACGCCGCTATTGATCAGTGAAATTGCGCTCATTTAGCCTCTCCACTTTGAGCCTGCTGAAACAAGGTGAGATCGCCAAAGTCCGTGTTAAAAGTCAGCTCACGCTTACGCTTGCTGACGCGGGCGATATCGGTGTTATCCACCAGATGCAGGGCTTTGGTCGGGCACATCCGCACGCAGGCCGGACCTTGTTCATCAAAACTACAGAGGTCACATTTGACGGCGATTGCGCGAATACCCGGCACCCAGTCAAGCAACGTGCTGACACGCGCCGGAGCAGGCGGTGCCGGTGGCGCTTTCGCGGTATTGGCGTTTGCCGGAATATCCAGCGGACGGCTGCCGGAAAATTCGATTGCGCCAAACGGACAGGCAATGCCGCACAGTTTGCAGCTTACGCACAGACTTTCATTAAGCTGGACTGCGCCATCAACGCGGGTGATGGCGTTAACCGGGCAGACCACCGCACAGGGCGCATCTTCGCAGTGATGGCAAAGCTGCGGTGCAGATTCTTTATCATTCAGCATCACTCGCAGGCGCGGCATAGATTGCAGGCCGTGCTGGCGATGCGTCTCTGAACAGGCTGCTTCACAGGTGTGGCAGCCGATACAGAGCGTGGAGTCAGCAATTACAAAACGATTCACCAGGCATTCCTCAGGTGATTGTCATTTTTGACGAAAACATGCCGATGAAATGTCATTTTCGACACTCATCGACACGCCCATCCCCAAACAGGCATGACGCCTGCAACACAGGCAAAGCCTCAGCTCATGCTGCCGAGCTTTGTCCCTTTACCAGTTGGCTTAAATTCACCGGGGTATTGTTTTCAATGGCGGTGTATAAGCTGTCGTAAACGCCAGCGATTTTTTCGAGATAGTGTTCCAGCACTTGTTCGCGATTGCGGATGTTGACCTTGCCATCAATCATGCCGTCAATGCCCAACTGAGCCTGTGCAATCTGCTGTTTATCTTCGCCGTCTTTCGTTTCAACGTAGTACTCGATGGTGTGGCTGTTAAAACCATCCCCGAGGGTGACGTAAATTCGAAAATGCTCAAAAAGAACGAAACAGAGTTCTTTATCTGGCGCGCAGCTCATAGCGTGATGCAAACGCGCTTTTGATAACGTGATCCCCTGAACCAGCGAATTGCAGTAAATATGCCACTGGTCCTGTAGGCGACGATGCCGCTGTGCGATGTAATCGGCTTTCTCGCTTATTTCCCAAATAGTCATTGTCAGGTTACCCGTTTAACAGAGATGCCTGCCCTCAAGCATTTTTTGTGCCAATTTTTAATCTATTGTTATTTAAGTATTTTTTATGATTCCACTGAATTTCGACGCCGTGTCGACGTGTCATTTCGACATCATCGACATTATTCACCGCAGCGATAATCAACGCTGGCACAATTATTGCTTATAGCTGGCAATAGTTAATGGGAGGCGATATGCACGAAATAACCCTCTGCCAACGGGCACTGGAATTGATCGAACAGCAGGCCGCAAAGCATGGCGCAAAACGCGTAACTGGGGTCTGGCTCAAAATTGGCGCATTTTCTTGTGTCGAAACCAGCTCTCTTGCCTTTTGTTTTGATCTGGTTTGCCGCGGCAGCGTGGCGGAAGGTTGTAAACTGCACCTCGAAGAACAAGAGGCCGAATGCTGGTGTGAAACATGCCAACAGTATGTGACGCTACTGACCCAGCGCGTCCGCCGCTGTCCACAGTGTCATGGCGACATGCTGCGTATTGTGGCAGACGACGGTTTACAGATTCGGCGGATAGAAATAGACCAGGAGTGAGCGATGTGTACAACATGCGGTTGCGGTGAAGGCAACCTGTATATCGAGGGTGATGAACATAACCCTCATTCCGCGTTTCGTAGCGCGCCTTTTGCCCCGGCAGCACGCCCGAAAATGAAAATCACCGGCATTAAAGCGCCTGAATTTACCCCCAGCCAGACTGAAGAAGGCGACCTGCATTACGGTCACGGAGAAGCTGGCACTCACGCGCCGGGCATGAGCCAGCGCCGGATGCTGGAGGTGGAAATTGACGTGCTGGACAAAAATAACCGTCTGGCTGAACGCAATCGCGCACGCTTTGCTGCCCGCAACCAACTGGTGCTCAACCTGGTTTCCAGCCCTGGTTCCGGTAAAACCACGCTGCTGACCGAAACCTTAATGCGCCTGAAAGATAGCGTTCCGTGTGCGGTTATCGAAGGTGACCAGCAGACAGTTAACGACGCCGCGCGCATTCGCGCTACCGGCACACCGGCAATTCAGGTAAACACCGGTAAAGGCTGCCATCTCGACGCACAGATGATTGCCGACGCCGCACCGCGTCTGCCATTAGACGATAACGGTATTCTGTTTATCGAAAACGTTGGCAATCTTGTATGCCCGGCCAGCTTCGATCTCGGTGAAAAACACAAAGTGGCGGTGCTCTCGGTCACTGAGGGTGAAGATAAGCCTCTGAAATATCCGCATATGTTTGCCGCTGCCTCGCTGATGTTGCTCAACAAAGTTGATCTGCTGCCGTATCTCAATTTCGACGTTGAGAAATGCATCGCCTGCGCCCGCGAAGTCAATCCAGAAATTGAAATCATCCTGATTTCCGCCACCAGCGGCGAAGGGATGGACCAGTGGTTGAACTGGCTGGAGACACAGCGATGTGCATAGGCGTTCCCGGCCAGATTCGCACCATTGACGGCAACCAGGCGAAGGTCGACATCTGCGGCATTCAACGCGATGTCGATTTAACGTTAGTCGGCAGTTGCGATGAAAACGGTCAGCCACGCGTGGGTCAGTGGGTACTGGTTCACGTTGGCTTTGCCATGAGCGTAATTAATGAAGCCGAAGCGCGCGACACCCTCGACGCCTTACAAAATATGTTTGACGTTGAGCCGGATGTCGGCGCGCTGTTGTATGGCGAGGAAAAATAATGCGTTTTGTTGATGAATATCGCGCGCCGGAACAGGTGATGCAGTTAATTGAACATCTGCGCGAACGTGCTTCACATCTCTCTTACACCGCCGAGCGCCCACTGCGCATTATGGAAGTATGCGGCGGCCATACCCACGCCATCTTTAAATTCGGTCTCGACCAGTTGCTGCCGGAAAACGTTGAGTTTATCCACGGCCCGGGTTGCCCGGTGTGCGTACTGCCGATGGGCAGAATCGACACTTGCGTAGAAATTGCCAGCCATCCGGAAGTCATCTTCTGTACCTTTGGTGACGCCATGCGCGTACCCGGTAAACAGGGGTCGCTGCTACAGGCAAAAGCGCGCGGTGCCGATGTGCGTATTGTCTACTCACCAATGGATGCGTTGAAACTGGCGCAGGAGAACCCAACCCGCAAAGTGGTGTTCTTCGGCTTAGGGTTTGAAACCACCATGCCGACCACCGCCATCACTCTGCAACAGGCGAAAGCCCGCGATGTGCAGAACTTTTACTTCTTCTGCCAGCACATTACGCTGATCCCGACTCTGCGCAGTTTGCTGGAACAACCCGACAATGGCATTGATGCGTTCCTCGCGCCGGGCCACGTCAGTATGGTTATCGGCACCGACGCCTATAATTTTATCGCCAGCGATTTTCATCGTCCGCTGGTGGTCGCTGGATTCGAACCACTTGATCTACTACAAGGCGTAGTGATGCTGGTAGAGCAGAAAATAGCGGCTCACAGCAAGGTAGAGAATCAGTATCGCCGGGTAGTACCTGATGCCGGTAATCTGCTGGCGCAACAGGCGATTGCTGATGTGTTCTGCGTTAACGGTGACAGCGAATGGCGCGGACTGGGCGTGATTGAATCTTCTGGCGTGCACCTGACGCCGGACTATCAGCGGTTTGACGCTGAAGCGCATTTCCGCCCGGCTCCGCAGCAGGTTTGCGATGATCCGCGCGCGCGCTGTGGCGAAGTATTGACGGGCAAATGTAAGCCGCATCAATGCCCGTTATTTGGGAACACCTGTAATCCTCAAACCGCGTTCGGTGCGCTGATGGTTTCCTCCGAAGGAGCCTGTGCAGCGTGGTATCAGTATCGTCAGCAGGAGAGTGAAGCGTGAATAATATCCAACTCGCCCACGGCAGCGGCGGCCAGGCGATGCAGCAATTAATCAATAGCCTGTTTATGGAAGCTTTTGCCAATCCGTGGCTGGCGGAACAGGAAGATCAGGCACGTCTTGACCTGGCGCAACTGGTGGCGGAAGGCGACCGTCTGGCCTTCTCCACCGACAGCTACGTCATTGACCCGCTATTCTTCCCTGGTGGCAATATTGGCAAGCTGGCGATTTGTGGTACGGCGAATGACGTTGCGGTCAGCGGCGCAATTCCACGTTATCTCTCCTGTGGTTTTATCCTTGAAGAAGGGTTGCCGATGGAGACGCTAAAAGCGGTCGTCACCAGCATGGCAGAAACCGCCCGCGCGGCTGGCATTGCCATTGTGACTGGCGATACCAAAGTGGTACAACGCGGTGCTGCAGACAAATTGTTTATCAACACCGCAGGAATGGGCGCAATCCCGGCGAATATTCACTGGGGCGCACAAACTCTGACCGCAGGCGATGTATTGCTGGTTAGCGGTACGCTCGGTGACCACGGTGCAACTATCCTTAACCTGCGTGAGCAACTGGGGCTGGATGGCGAACTGGTCAGCGACTGTGCAGTGCTGACGCCTCTGATTCAGACACTGCGTGACATTCCCGGCGTGAAGGCGCTGCGCGATGCCACCCGCGGTGGAGTGAACGCGGTGGTTCATGAATTCGCGGCAGCCTGCGGTTGCGGTATTGAACTTTCAGAAGCTGCACTGCCGGTTAAACCTGCCGTGCGCGGCGTTTGCGAACTGCTGGGACTGGATGCCCTCAACTTTGCCAACGAAGGCAAGCTGGTGATCGCCGTAGAGCGTAACGCGGCAGAGCAAGTGTTGGCGGCGCTGCATTCCCATCCACTGGGACAGGATGCTGCGTTAATTGGCGAAGTGGTGGAACGTAAAGGTGTTCGTCTTGCAGGGCTTTATGGTGTGAAACGAACTCTCGATCTACCACACGCCGAACCGCTGCCTCGTATATGCTAATAAAAATCTAAAGCTCCTTTAATTTGTCATTTACCTTTTGCACCGCTTAGCGGTGCTTTCCTGGAAGAACAACATGTCGTATACACCGATGAGTGATCTCGGGCAACAAGGGTTGTTCGACATCACTCGGACACTATTGCAGCAGCCCGATCTGGCCTCGCTGTGTGAGGCTCTTTCGCAACTGGTAAAGCGTTCTGCGCTCGCTGACAACGCGGCGATTGTGTTGTGGCAAGCGCAGACTCAACGTGCGACTTATTACGCGTCGCGTGACAAAGAACCCCCAATAAAATACGAAGACGAAACCGTTCTGGCGCATGGGCCGGTGCGCAGCATTTTGTCGCGTCCTGATACGCTGCATTGCAGCTACGAAGAATTTTGTGAAACCTGGCCACAACTGGCCACAAGCGGTTTATATCCCAAATTTGGTCACTATTGCCTGATGCCACAGGCAGCGGAAGGGCATATTTTTGGTGGCTGTGAATTTATTCGTTATGACGATCGCCCGTGGAGCGAAAAAGAGTTCAATCGCCTGCAAACATTTACGCAGATTGTTTCTGTTGTCACCGAGCAAATTCAGAGCCGCGTCATCAACAACGTCGACTACGAACTGTTATGTCGGGAACGGGATAACTTCCGCATTCTGGTCGCCATCACCAATGCGGTACTCTCCCGCCTGGACATGGACGAACTGGTCAGCGAAGTGGCGAAAGAGATCCACTACTACTTCGATATCGACGATATCAGTATCGTCTTACGCAGTCATCGTAAAAACAAACTCAACGTTTACTCCACTCATTATCTTGATAAACAGCATCCCACTCACGAACAGAGTGAAGTTGATGAGGCCGGAACCCTCACCGAGCGCGTATTTAAAAGCAAAGAGATGCTGCTGATTAATCTCCACGAACGAGATGATTTAGCCCCCTACGAACGCATGCTGTTCGACACCTGGGGAAACCAGATCCAGACGTTGTGCCTGCTACCATTGATGTCTGGTAATACCATGCTGGGCGTATTGAAACTGGCACAGTGTGAAGAGAAAACCTTTACCACCACCAACCTGAGTTTACTGCGCCAGATTGCCGAACGTGTGGCGATTGCCGTGGATAATGCTCTTGCCTACCAGGAAATCCACCGTCTGAAAGAGCGGCTGGTTGATGAAAACCTCGCCCTGACAGAACAACTCAACAATGTGGATAGTGAATTTGGCGAGATTATTGGTCGCAGCGAAGCCATGTATAGCGTGCTCAAACAGGTTGAGATGGTGGCGCAAAGCGACAGCACCGTACTCATTCTTGGTGAAACTGGCACAGGAAAAGAGCTGATAGCCCGCGTAATTCACAATCTGAGTGAGCGTAACGGTCGTCGAATGGTGAAAATGAACTGCGCCGCCATGCCTGCCGGATTGCTGGAAAGCGATCTGTTTGGTCATGAGCGTGGCGCCTTTACTGGTGCCAGCACCCAGCGCATCGGTCGTTTTGAACTGGCGGATAAAAGCTCGCTGTTCCTCGATGAAGTGGGTGATATGCCGCTGGAGTTACAGCCGAAGCTACTGCGCGTGTTGCAGGAACAGGAGTTTGAACGCCTCGGCAGCAACAAAATTATTCAGACGGACGTGCGTTTAATCGCCGCGACTAACCGCGATCTGAAAAAAATGGTCGCTGACCGTGAGTTCCGTAGCGATCTCTATTACCGCCTGAATGTCTTCCCGATTCATCTGCCACCGCTACGCGAGCGTCCGGAAGATATTCCGCTGTTGGCGAAAGCCTTCACCTTCAAAATAGCCCGCCGTCTGGGGCGCAATATTGACAGTATTCCAGCCGAGACTCTGCGCATATTGAGCAACATGGAATGGCCGGGTAACGTCCGCGAACTGGAAAATGTCATTGAGCGCGCGGTGCTGCTGACTCGCGGTAACGTTCTACAACTCTCTTTACCCGATATCTCACTACCGGAACCTGAAACGCCGCCTGCCGCGACGGTCGTCGCCCAGGAAGGTGAAGATGAATATCAACTGATTGTCCGTGTACTGAAAGAGACCAATGGTGTAGTCGCGGGGCCGAAAGGAGCTGCACAACGTCTGGGGCTAAAACGCACCACCCTGCTGTCACGGATGAAACGGCTGGGAATTGATAAAGCGGCATTGGTTTGACAGATTTAGTTATACTCAGTCAACATTCAATGAAAGGAGGCAGTATGGCAGTTTCAGCAAGAAATCAATTAACCGGAACCGTTAGCGCAGTAGCAATGGGCGCGGTGAATGATGAAGTAGAACTGACGCTGGCAGGTGGCGCTAAGCTGGTGGCGATTGTGACCCACAGCAGTCAGCAAGCCCTGGGGCTGGCAAAAGGGAAAGAAGCGATTGCCCTGATTAAAGCCCCGTGGGTAACGCTGGCAACGGAAGACTGTGGACTGAAATTCTCCGCTCGCAACCAGTTTGCTGGCAGCGTGTCGAAAATCACCGAAGGCGCAGTGAATGCCACTGTCCATATCAAAACGGATGCGGGTTTTGAAATTGTGGCGGTGGTAACAAATGAAAGCCAGGATGAGATGAAACTCACCGCTGGCTCGCGCGTTATTGCGTTGATCAAGGCATCAGCAATCCTGATTGCGACCAAAGCGTAAGCGCCGTATTTGCCGGAGAATATAAACTCCTCCGGCAAATTTATTTCTTCGGGCGATATTTTTCTGGCAGTTCCGGCACCGGACGCTTGTCATCAATCAGATGACGCACGGTTAAGATCGGATGACGCCACAGCATTCGCGGCCCCGCCCAACGCATAATCTGCTTCATCTCTTCACGTTTCGCAGGCTGATAACAGTGCACCGGACACTGCTTACAGGCCGGTTTCTCTTCGCCAAACACACATTTATCCAGCCGTTTTTGCGCATAAGCAAACAACGCCTCGTAATGCTCCGGCTCCGCTGACGCCTGCGGGCATTTCGCTTGATAAAGATCGATCATTTTTTTAATCGTCAGTTTTTCACGAGAGATACGCTTGCCGGACATGCTGCCTCCACACTCTTAAGGTGCATTTATATTACAACTTAATTTTAAAGGGGACTATGGCTCTGAAGGAGGAGGTTTCTTCAACCAACGCAATGTTTTCATAATCAACACGCAAAAGCTGCAAAACAGCATCTTTCCCGGAACCAGCATCAAGAACTCACCGTTCGCGTCTTCCCCTGAAATGATTAACTCCGGTATCATGTGCGCCTTATGTGATTACAACGAAAATAAAAACCATCACACCACATTTAACATCAGGGAACCGGACCTAACTCCATGAGTGTAATAGAAAATTTCGAAGCCCATACGCCTATGATGCAGCAGTATCTCAAGCTGAAAGCACAGCATCCGGAGATCCTGCTGTTCTACCGGATGGGTGACTTTTACGAGCTGTTTTATGACGACGCGAAACGGGCGTCGCAACTGCTGGATATTTCGCTGACTAAACGTGGCGCTTCCGCGGGTGAGCCAATCCCGATGGCAGGTATCCCCTATCACGCGGTAGAAAACTATCTTGCCAAACTGGTAAATCAGGGCGAATCCGTCGCTATTTGTGAACAGATTGGCGATCCGGCGACCAGCAAAGGGCCCGTTGAGCGCAAAGTTGTCCGTATCGTCACGCCGGGTACTATCAGCGATGAAGCCCTGTTGCAGGAGCGCCAGGACAACCTGCTGGCGGCTATCTGGCAGGACAGTAAAGGTTTCGGTTACGCGACGCTGGATATCAGTTCCGGGCGTTTTCGTCTGAGCGAACCGGCTGACCGCGAAACGATGGCAGCAGAACTGCAACGCACCAATCCGGCGGAACTGCTGTACGCAGAAGATTTTGCTGAAATGTCGTTAATTGAAGGTCGTCGCGGCCTGCGCCGTCGCCCGCTGTGGGAGTTTGAAATCGACACCGCGCGCCAGCAGTTAAACCTGCAATTTGGCACGCGCGATCTGGTAGGTTTTGGTGTTGAAAATGCGTCACGCGGTCTTTGTGCCGCTGGTTGCCTGTTGCAGTATGCAAAAGATACCCAGCGCACAACCTTGCCACATATCCGCTCTATCACGATGGAACGCGAGCAGGACAGCATCATTATGGATGCTGCGACGCGCCGTAATCTGGAAATCACCCAGAATCTGGCGGGTGGCGCGGAAAATACGCTGGCTTCCGTGCTTGACTGCACCGTCACGCCGATGGGTAGCCGTATGCTGAAACGCTGGCTACATATGCCAGTGCGCGACACTCGCGTGTTGCTTGAGCGCCAGCAGACCATCGGCGCATTGCAGGATTTCACCGCCGAATTACAGCCGGTACTGCGGCAGGTGGGCGATCTGGAGCGTATTCTGGCACGACTGGCGTTACGTACCGCTCGCCCACGCGATCTTGCTCGCATGCGTCACGCCTTCCAGCAACTGCCGGAACTGCGCGCACAGTTAGAAACTGTCGATAGTGCACCGGTACAGGCGCTGCGTGAGAAAATGGGCGAATTTGCCGAACTGCGCGATCTGCTGGAGCGGGCAATCATCGACACGCCGCCGGTACTGGTGCGCGACGGGGGTGTTATCGCACCGGGCTATAACGAAGAGCTGGATGAGTGGCGCGCGCTGGCTGACGGCGCGACCGATTATCTGGAGCGTCTGGAAGTCCGCGAGCGTGAACGTACCGGCCTGGACACGCTGAAAGTTGGTTTTAACGCGGTGCACGGCTATTACATTCAAATCAGCCGTGGGCAAAGCCATCTGGCACCGATTAACTACATGCGCCGCCAGACGCTGAAAAACGCTGAACGCTACATTATTCCGGAGCTGAAAGAGTACGAAGACAAAGTCCTCACCTCAAAAGGCAAAGCACTGGCGCTGGAAAAACAGCTTTATGAAGAGTTGTTTGACCTGCTGCTGCCGCATCTGGAAGCGTTGCAACAGAGTGCGAGCGCACTGGCAGAACTCGACGTGCTGGTTAACCTGGCAGAACGTGCCTATACCCTGAACTACACCTGCCCGACCTTTATTGATAAACCCGGTATTCGCATTACCGAAGGTCGCCATCCGGTGGTTGAACAGGTACTGAATGAGCCGTTTATCGCTAACCCGCTGAATCTGTCGCCACAGCGCCGCATGTTGATCATTACCGGTCCGAACATGGGCGGTAAAAGTACCTATATGCGCCAGACCGCGTTGATTGCGCTGATGGCCTATATCGGCAGTTATGTACCGGCACAAAGCGTGGAAATTGGTCCGATTGACCGTATCTTCACCCGCGTCGGCGCGGCGGATGATCTGGCTTCCGGGCGTTCAACCTTTATGGTGGAAATGACCGAAACCGCCAATATTCTGCATAATGCCACCGAGTACAGTCTGGTGTTGATGGATGAGATTGGTCGCGGGACGTCCACTTACGATGGTCTGTCGCTGGCGTGGGCGTGTGCGGAAAATCTGGCGAATAAGATTAAAGCGTTGACACTGTTTGCCACCCACTATTTCGAACTGACACAGCTACCAGAGAAAATGGAAGGCGTGGCGAACGTGCATCTTGATGCACTGGAGCACGGCGACACGATTGCCTTTATGCACAGTGTGCAGGACGGCGCGGCAAGTAAGAGCTACGGTCTGGCGGTTGCTGCGCTGGCGGGCGTACCAAAAGAGGTAATCAAGCGCGCGCGGCAGAAACTGCGTGAGCTGGAGAGCATTTCACCTAATGCGGCCGCTACGCAGGTTGATGGTACGCAGATGTCTTTGCTGTCATTACCGGAAGAAACCTCGCCAGCAGTCGAAGCACTGGAAAATCTCGATCCAGATTCACTGACCCCGCGTCAGGCGCTGGAGTGGATTTATCGGTTGAAGAGTCTGGTGTAAACCTGATATTCCCGACGGCACTATGCCGTCGGGTTGATTCACTACTTTTTCATTTGCACCCGGCAATACTGAGTCACCACATCTGAAATAGAGGGATATTTCACTTTCACCTGGTAATCAGGAAATGTCGTAAATGTGATATCTTCATGATCAATAAACACGGGGGCAGTTTTCCGTGCAGCTTCTGCTAAGATCGCTTCTTGCTCTGGTGCTAACGGATAAAATACCTTTACACTGTCAGGTACAATCTCTTCTTTTATCTTCGATTTTTCATGAGTAACAATGATATCCATCTCATGGCGGACAAAGGATATTGTGGAACCATTTAAATGATAATATTGTGTCGTGTGGTAGCGTTTTTCATTTTCTACCGAGTAAATGACTTTCATTATTCCCAAAATGCTAAGTTGATATTTTTCGTTATTCTCCGTCACACTGAAATCTGTTGTACACTTAACTACATCACCTTCAGTTATAAGTTTTTCAAAACGATTTATTTCTTCTATAGAAGCAGCTTGTACATTAGATGTAAAAAAACAGAAAGCTAACAGGAAAGCATAAAAATATCTAAGCATCTTAAAACATCCTTTTGTAATTTATTACTCCAAAGACTTCGACACTCTGGTCGGGTATAATAATACATTGCTATAATTTTGAGTCTATGCAAATGTCTACCACCCGCTATCAAAAAATTGATGCTCATAACTATCGCCATATATGGGCCGTTGGTGATATTCATGGTGACTATCAATTATTACAATCCCGCTTACATCAATTATCTTTTTGTCCCGAAACAGACTTACTTATTTCTACAGGCGATAATATTGATCGTGGGGCGGAGAGTCTTAACGTACTACGCCTGTTAAGGGCAACCACGAAGCGATGGCTCTTGATGCATTCGCGACTGGCGATGGCAATATGTGGCTGGCCAGTGGCGGTGACTGGTTTTTCGATTTAAATAAGACGGAACAAAAAGAGGCAATAGATCTGTTGCTTCGTTTTCATCATCTTCCCCATATTATTGAATTAGATAACGATAATATAAAATATATCATCGCACATGCGGATTACCCAGGAGATAAATATCAGTTTGGTAAAGAAATAGCGGAAAGTGAATTACTCTGGCCTGTTGATCGCGTGCAGAAATCGCTTAAAGGCGAATCACAAAAAATAAACGGTGCCGACCGCTTTATCTTTGGTCATATGATGTTTGATAACATTCAGACGTTCGCTAACCAGATTTATATTGATACCGGCTCACCGAAAAGCGGACGGTTATCGTTTTATAAAATAAAGTAATCTCATGCTTCCTCTGTGAAGCATGAGTATCCCGGTTTTATTTCAGGCCATTATTCGTTTTTCGCCACCAGCAAAGAGAGATCAAGCTTCGCCAGCGTGCGGCTGGCGCTTTCCGGCAGACCGCCGTCAGTAATGATCTGATCAAACTCACTTAACGGTAACGCCAGCCATGTCGCCACCTGACCATATTTCGTGGCATCACAGACCAGAATCCGCTGGCGACTGGCACTGGCAATCGCCCGTTTCACCGTGACTTTATCTTCCGCTGGCGTAGAGATCCCCCGCACACTCCATGACGATGCAGAAATAAAAGCCTGATCAATCATCAAGCTGCGCAGCATGGTCGCGGCGGCTTCTCCGACACAGGAACGGTTTTCCCGACAAACTGCACCACCAGTGTGAATAATTGTGCAATTACTGTTGTCGAGCAAGTAGTTTGCGATAACGAAATCGTTGGTGACTACAGTGAGTGGCTCCATGTGAATCAAATGCTGTGCAATCGCTAACGTGGTCGTTCCCGCATCCAGATAGATACAACTCCCCGGCTGAACGAGACTTGCCGCCAGCTTGCCAATAGCCGCTTTTTGCGTCATTGCCAGCGCAGTTTTTACCTGGTGAGAAGGTTCATGCGCCACACGTCCCGGCGACTGGACACCTCCGGACACCAACACAACAGCGCCCTGCTGCTCCAGTTTTTGCAAATCCCGACGAATGGTCATATGTGACACATTCATTCTGTCCGTCAGTTCAGCAATACTGACAATGCCTTTTTCAGCTACCATCTCAAGGATGATTTGGCGACGCTCTACGGGTATCAACTTTTGCTCCTTCCTTTGTCCTGCGGACATTCTACGCTATTTGCCTGCGAAACGTGCGCAACGCAACTATCGCTTAGTTCACATAAAATAACACACCATGTTAATTTTTGTGAATCAGCTCACCATATCGTTATCGCCTGGCGCTTATATTCACAACATCAAACAAAATATCACTTAAATTAACAAGGAGAGCAGATGAAAACGGGATCTGAGTTTCATGTCGGTATCGTTGGTTTAGGGTCAATGGGGATGGGAGCGGCGCTGTCGTGTGTCCGCGCGGGTCTTTCTACCTGGGGCGCAGACCTGAACGCCAATGCCTGCGCTACGCTGAAAGAGGCTGGCGCTTGCGGGGTTTCCGATAACGCCGCGACGTTTGCCGAAAAACTGGATGCTCTGCTGGTGCTGGTGGTAAATGCGGCCCAGGTCAAACAAGTACTGTTTGGTGATAAAGGCGTTGCACAGCATCTGAAACCCGGCACGGCTGTAATGGTTTCTTCCACTATCGCCAGTGCTGATGCGCAGGAAATTGCCACTGCTCTGGCTGCGTTCGATCTGGAAATGCTGGATGCGCCAGTTTCTGGTGGCGCGGTAAAAGCC
This sequence comes from Escherichia sp. TW09308, assembly GCF_000208565.1. Lineage (NCBI taxonomy): Bacteria > Pseudomonadati > Pseudomonadota > Gammaproteobacteria > Enterobacterales > Enterobacteriaceae > Escherichia > Escherichia sp. TW09308. Next base: position 2,581,890 of record NZ_AEME01000001.1, read on the forward strand.
GCTAACGGTGAAATGACCGTTATGGCCTCCGGTAGTGATCTTGCCTTTGAACGCCTGACCCCCGTGCTGGAAGCCGTCGCCGGAAAAGTTTATCGCATTGGTGCAGAGCCGGGTCTGGGTTCGACAGTAAAAATTATCCACCAGTTGTTAGCTGGCGTGCATATTGCTGCCGGGGCCGAAGCGATGGCGCTTGCTGCCCGTGCGGGGATCCCACTGGATGTAATGTATGACGTCGTAACCAATGCCGCCGGAAATTCGTGGATGTTCGAAAACCGGATGCGCCATGTGGTGGATGGCGATTACACCCCGCATTCTGCCGTAGATATTTTTGTGAAGGATCTCGGGCTGGTTGCTGATACCGCTAAAGCCCTGCACTTTCCGCTGCCGTTGGCCTCAACAGCGTTGAATATGTTCACCAGCGCCAGCAACGCAGGTTACGGAAAAGAAGACGACAGCGCAGTCATCAAGATTTTCTCTGGCATCACTCTACCGGGAGCGAAATCATGATCAAGATTGGCGTTATCGCTGATGATTTTACCGGCGCGACGGATATCGCCAGTTTTCTGGTGGAAAATAGTCTGCCAACGGTACAAATCAACGGTGTCCCGACAGGGGAAATGCCGGAAGCAATCGATGCCGTTGTGATCAGTCTGAAAACTCGCTCCTGCCCGGTGGCAGAAGCCACACAGCAATCGCTGGCGGCTCTGCGCTGGTTGCAACAACAAGGTTGCAAACAAGTCTACTTCAAATACTGCTCCACTTTCGACAGTACTGAGAAAGGCAATATCGGCCCGGTGACTGATGCATTAATGGATGCACTCGACACGCCGTTTACGGTCTTTTCCCCGGCTCTGCCAGTCAACGGGCGCACGGTTTATCAGGGTTATTTGTTCGTGATAAATCAACTGCTGGCCGAATCCGGGATGCGGCATCATCCAGTAAATCCTATGACTGACAGCTACCTTCCGCGTCTGGTTGAAGCACAATCCACAGGGCGCTGCGGCGTCGTTTCGGCGCATATTCTCGAAAAAGGTGTGGAAGCCATGCGTCAGGAACTGGCCCGTTTACAGCAAGAGGGCTATCGCTACGCGGTGCTTGATGCCCTGACCGAACGCCATCTGGAAATTCAGGGTGAAGCCTTGCGTGATGCCCCATTAGTAACCGGCGGTTCTGGCCTTGCGATAGGTCTGGCCCGGCAGTGGGCGCAAGAAAACGGTAACCAGGCACGCGAAGCAGGGCGTCCACTCGCAGGGCGCGGCGTAGTGCTCTCCGGTTCATGCTCACAAATGACCAATTGCCAGGTGGCACATTACCGTCAGATTGCGCCAGCCCGTGAAGTTGATGTGGCACGTTGTCTCACAACAGAAACACTGGTCGCTTATACACACGAACTGGCGAAATGGGTTCTGAGTCAGGAAAGTGAACTTGCTCCGCTGGTTTTTGCCACCGCCAGCACCGACGCGCTGGCCGCTATTCAACAGCAATATGGCGCACAAAAAGCCAGCCAGGCAGTGGAAGCGCTGTTTTCGCTACTGGCTGCCAGGTTAGCGGCGGAAGGTGTAACGCGTTTTATTGTCGCAGGCGGTGAAACTTCCGGAGTGGTCACGCAGAGTCTGGGCATAAAAGGGTTCCATATTGGCCCAACAATTTCCCCCGGTGTGCCGTGGGTTAACGCACTGGATAAACCTGTCTCACTGGCCCTTAAATCCGGCAATTTCGGTGACGAAGCCTTTTTTTCACGAGCCCAAAGAGAGTTTCTACCATGAGCGATTTCGCAAAAGCAGAGCAGTCTTTGCGAGAAGAGATGACGCGGATTGCCAGTTCGTTCTTTCAGCGCGGCTATGCCACCGGTTCGGCTGGCAATCTGTCGCTGCTTTTGCCTGACGGGAATTTACTGGCAACGCCGACAGGTTCATGCCTGGGTAATCTCGATCCGCAGCGGCTTTCCAAAGTCACCGCGGATGGCGAATGGCTAAGTGGTGACAAACCCTCAAAAGAAGTGCTCTTTCATCTGGCGCTGTATCGCAATAATCCGCGCTGTAAAGCTGTCGTGCATTTGCACAGTACGTGGTCGACGGCACTTTCCTGCCTTCAAGGGCTGGACAGCAGTAACGTTATTCGTCCGTTCACACCGTACGTGGTGATGCGGATGGGGAACGTCCCGTTGGTGCCCTATTATCGCCCGGGCGATAAACGCATCGCACAGGATCTGGCGGAACTGGCAGCAAATCATCAGGCCTTTTTGTTAGCAAATCATGGCCCAGTGGTTTGCGGTGAAAGCCTGCAAGAAGCTGCCAACAATATGGAAGAGCTGGAGGAAACGGCTAGGCTGATTTTTATTCTCAGCGACCGCCCGATCCGCTATCTGACCGCAGATGAAATTGCGGAATTAAGGAGTTAATGCAATGCCTCGTTTTGCAGCTAATTTATCCATGATGTTCACCGAAGTGCCTTTTATTGAACGCTTCGCCGCAGCGCGAAAAGCTGGTTTTGATGCCGTGGAATTTCTGTTTCCCTATGACTATTCCATCCAGCAAATCCAGCAACAACTGGCGCAAAACCATCTGACGCTGGCGCTGTTCAATACCGCTCCTGGGGATGTTAATGCGGGTGAATGGGGATTATCCGCCCTTCCCGGACGTGAGCACGAAGCTCGCGCGGACATCGATCTGGCTCTGGAATATGCGCTGGCGCTCAATTGCGAACAAGTTCATGTGATGGCAGGAGTAGTGCCCGCAGGCGAAGACGCTGAACGGTATCGGGCAGTGTTTATCGATAATCTCCGCTACGCTGCCGATAGCTTTGCGCCGCACGGCAAGCGAGTTTTGGTTGAAGCACTCAGCCCAGCCGTTAAACCTGGTTATCTCTTCTCCAGTCAGTATCAGGCACTGGCAATTGTTGAAGAGGTCGCTCGCGATAATGTGTTTATTCAGTTGGATACCTTCCATGCGCAAAAAGTAGATGGCGACCTGACGCATTTAATCCGCGATTACGCTGGGAAATATGCCCACGTGCAAATTGCCGGACTGCCTGACCGACATGAACCAGACGATGGCGAGATCAATTATCCGTGGCTGTTTCGCCTGTTCGATAAGGTGGGATATCAGGGTTGGATCGGTTGTGAATACAAACCCCGCGGCCTCACCGAAGAAGGGCTTGGCTGGTTTGACGCCTGGCGCTAATTCGCTAAATCCATAATTACAACGTACCCATACATCCCCCCATCTACGGATGGGGTAGGTTAACTATAACTTTCAGACAGGGTTTTCCATGTCCACAATTACATTGTTATGCATTGCGTTAGCTGGCGTAATCATGCTGTTGCTGCTGGTCATCAAGGCAAAGGTACAACCATTCGTCGCGCTGCTTCTCGTCAGCCTGTTAGTCGCACTTGCAGCGGGTATCCCGGCTGGCGAAGTAGGTAAAGTGATGATCGCCGGGATGGGTGGCGTGCTTGGCTCCGTCACCATTATCATCGGCCTTGGCGCTATGCTGGGACGCATGATCGAGCACTCTGGCGGCGCAGAATCACTGGCCAATTATTTCAGCCGCAAGTTAGGGGATAAACGAACAATCGCCGCACTGACTCTGGCAGCATTCTTCCTCGGCATCCCCGTCTTCTTTGATGTCGGCTTTATTATTCTTGCGCCAATCATTTATGGCTTTGCCAAGGTTGCAAAAATATCACCGCTTAAATTTGGTCTGCCTGTTGCTGGGATCATGCTGACCGTTCACGTAGCTGTGCCGCCACATCCTGGCCCCGTCGCCGCAGCGGGACTCCTTCACGCAGACATCGGCTGGCTGACCATAATCGGTATTGCGATTTCTATTCCAGTGGGCATTGTCGGCTATTTTGCAGCGAAAATAATCAATAAGCGCCAATATGCGATGTCGGTGGAAGTACTGGAGCAGATGCAACTGGCTCCAGCCAGTGAGGGAAACGCAACAAAATTAAGCGATAAAATAAATCCGCCAGGCGTAGCGCTGGTCACCTCGCTAATTGTTATCCCTATCGCGATTATTATGGCGGGTACGGTTTCGGCAACACTAATGCCAGCCTCGCATCCCCTGCTTGGTACGTTGCAACTGCTCGGCTCACCGATGGTAGCATTGATGATTGCGCTGGTACTGGCGTTCTGGTTATTGGCCTTACGTCGCGGCTGGAGCCTGCAACACACCAGCGATATTATGGGCTCAGCCCTTCCCACTGCGGCGGTAGTTATTCTGGTTACTGGAGCTGGTGGGGTGTTCGGCAAAGTGCTGGTGGAATCTGGCGTCGGTAAGGCTCTTGCCAACATGCTACAAATGATTGACCTGCCTCTGTTGCCTGCGGCATTTATTATTTCACTGGCGCTGCGTGCATCGCAGGGTTCGGCAACCGTAGCAATCCTGACAACAGGCGGACTGCTTTCAGAAGCGGTTGTGGGGCTGAATCCGATTCAGTGCGTACTGGTGACACTGGCGGCCTGCTTTGGTGGGCTTGGCGCATCGCACATTAACGACTCCGGTTTCTGGATCGTCACCAAATATCTGGGTTTATCGGTGGCAGATGGTCTGAAAACCTGGACAGTGTTAACGACCATCCTCGGTTTTACCGGATTCTTAATCACCTGGTGCGTGTGGGCAGTAATTTAACCTTAGCGAAAAGGTTCGATGGGTACTTGCTGCGGCGATCCCATTGGTAACCGCGTGGATGATGAATTTTTGGGGCGTTTGAGTAGAGAAGAGCAGGTGTTGTTTATGCGACTGGTGCGCAAGATGATGAACACATAGGGTGCTGATTGCCGGATGCGACGCTGTCGCATCTTATCCAGGCGACAAAATACCCCCCCCAAACAAAAGAAAAAGGCCAGCCTCATATGAGACTGGCCTTTCTGACAGATGCTTGCTTATTCGCGGAACAGCGCTTCGATATTCAGCCCCTGAGTCTGCAAAATCTCACGCAGACGGCGCAGGCCTTCAACCTGAATCTGGCGAACACGTTCTCGTGTGAGGCCTATTTCACGACCTACATCTTCCAGTGTTGCCGCTTCATACCCCAGCAAACCGAATCGACGTGCCAGCACTTCACGCTGCTTGGCGTTCAGTTCGAACAGCCATTTGACGATGCTCTGCTTCATATCGTCATCTTGCGTGGTGTCTTCCGGACCGTTCTCTTTTTCGTCGGCCAGGATGTCCAGCAACGCTTTTTCGGAATCACCACCCAGCGGGGTGTCTACCGAGGTAATGCGCTCGTTAAGACGAAGCATACGGCTGACGTCATCAACTGGCTTATCCAGTTGCTCTGCGATTTCTTCCGCGCTCGGTTCGTGATCCAGCTTATGGGACAACTCACGTGCGGTTCGCAGGTAAACGTTCAGCTCCTTTACGATGTGGATCGGCAAACGAATCGTACGGGTTTGGTTCATAATCGCCCGTTCGATCGTCTGGCGAATCCACCATGTTGCGTATGTTGAGAAGCGGAAACCACGTTCCGGGTCAAACTTCTCAACCGCGCGGATCAGCCCCAGGTTACCCTCTTCGATAAGATCCAGCAACGCCAGACCACGATTGCCATAACGGCGGGCAATTTTTACCACCAGACGCAAGTTACTCTCGATCATCCGGCGGCGGGAGGCGACATCTCCACGCAGTGCGCGACGCGCAAAATAAACTTCTTCTTCGGCCGTTAACAGTGGCGAATAACCAATCTCACCAAGGTAAAGCTGAGTCGCGTCCAGCACACGCTGTGTGGCACCCTGCGATAACAGCTCCTCTTCGGCCAAATCGTTATCACTGGGTTCCTCTTCAACTAAGGCCTTTTCGTCAAAAACCTCAACTCCGTTCTCATCAAATTCCGCATCTTCATTTAAATCATGAACTTTCAGCGTATTCTGACTCATAAGGTGGCTCCTACCCGTGATCCCTTGACGGAACGCTCAAGCAAAAGCCTGGTTCCGCCGAATTATCGCTGCGGTAAATAACGCAGCGGGTTTACGGATTTCCCCTTGTAACGAATTTCAAAATGCAATCGTGTTGAACTGGTTCCGGTGCTACCCATGGTTGCTATTTTTTGCCCCGCCTTCACTTCTTGTTGTTCCCGGACCAGCATTGTGTCGTTATGGGCGTAGGCACTCAGGTAATCATCATTATGTTTGATGATAATCAGATTACCGTAGCCGCGCAGCGCATTACCGGCATAAACAACGCGGCCATCTGCGGTCGCGATAATTGCCTGTCCTTTGCTACCTGCGATATCAATCCCCTTGTTGCCTCCCTCAGAAGCGCCAAAGGTTTCAATCACTTTGCCCTCAGTTGGCCAGCGCCAGGTGGAAATCGGCGTACTGGTTGATGTACTGCTGACAGTCGGCTCGGTTGTGCTTGCTGTTGGTACAGTTACAGGCGCTGTGACCGTGGTCGCAGTTGGCTTGTTGTTCGGCAACATTTTGTTAGCACTCTGTTCACCCGAAGATTCAGAATACGTAATTGTCGGTTGCGACGCAACAGCAACGGTGGAATTTTGTGCAGGCTTGATCACAACTCCTTGCTCTGCTGCATCCGCCTGGGTAATGGCATTTCCGCCAGTGATTGGCGTGCCAGAAGCATTGCCAACCTGTAAAGTCTGACCTACGTTCAACGCGTATGGTGCCTCAATATTATTACGTTGGGCGAGATCGCGGAAATCGTTACCGGTGATCCAGGCAATATAGAAAAGTGTGTCGCCTTTTTTCACGGTATAAGTACTACCGCTATAACTGCCTTTCGGAATATTCCCGTACTGACGGTTGTAGACGATACGCCCATTTTCCATTTGCACCGGTTGCTGAGTGACAGGCTGCACCGGCTGGATTTGTGGTTGTTGCGTAGATTGAATTTGTGGCTGCTGTACCGGCTGAATTTGCGGTTGCTGCGTTTTAGACGTCGTCCCCATTTTCGGCGGTGGCGTAATCAACATACCTGAATTGGTATTTGCAGGTGCATTGCCGTTAACGGAACTAACTGGTGCCGGTGGATTCGATGTGTCAGAACAGCCAGCCAACCATAGCGAAACCAGTGACAAAGCCGCAATACGGCGAACGGTGAATTTTGGGCTTCCCGCGCTCATTTATCCCCCAGGAAAAATTGATTAATAACCAGTGACATAATTACCGTGCAAGGCACCCTACTGAACACTGGAAAAGATGTTCACGATACGCTGACCTGCTGCAAAATAACCAGGAAAATTCCAGGTATTTCCTCGCACTTTAAGCCAGCTCCCCCTTCACTAAGGGAACAAAGCGCACGGCCTCTACGGTATCGATAATAAATTCGCCCCCGCGACGACGCACCCGCTTCAAATACTGGTGCTCTTCCCCTACCGGCAAGACGAGAATCCCGCCTTCATCCAGTTGCGTCATTAGTGCAGTAGGAATTTCGGGCGGTGCTGCCGTTACAATGATAGCGTCAAACGGCGCACGTGCTTGCCAACCTTGCCATCCATCGCCGTGACGGGTTGAAACATTATGTAAATCAAGATTTTTCAGGCGGCGACGCGCCTGCCACTGCAATCCTTTAATCCGTTCAACCGAACATACATGCTGGACAAGATGTGCCAGGATTGCCGTTTGATAGCCCGAACCGGTGCCGATTTCCAGCACCCGCGACTGCGGCGTCAGTTCGAGTAATTCGGTCATTCGCGCCACCATGTACGGCTGCGAAATTGTCTGCCCCTGACCTATCGGCAACGCGATATTGTCCCAGGCTTTTTGTTCAAACGCTTCATCAATGAATTTTTCACGCGGCACGGCGGCAAGTGCGTTCAACACCTGCTCATCCTGAATACCTTGCGCACGTAATTGATCCAGAAGTGCTTGTACGCGTCTGCTTACCATTGCGTGCCAACTCCCACGCTGTTTAACCAGTCTGAAACCACATCTTGCGCGTTGTGCGCGGTTAAATCTACATGCAGCGGCGTGATGGAGACATAGCCTTCATCTACCGCAGCAAAATCAGTCCCCGGACCGGCATCGCACTTACCGCCCGGCGGGCCAATCCAGTACAGCGTATTACCGCGCGGATCCTGTTGCGGGATAACTTGATCTGCCGGATGTCGTGTACCGCAGCGAGTGACGCGGATACCTTTAATCTGATCCAGCGGTAAATCCGGGACGTTAATATTGAGAATACGCCCGGTGCGCAGCGGCTCTTTGCACAGTGCGCGCAAAATAGAACAGGTTACCGCCGCAGCAGTGTCATAATGCTTATGCCCGTCAAGCGAGACGGCCAGCGCTGGAAAACCTAAATGACGGCCTTCCATCGCGGCTGCCACCGTACCGGAATAGATAACATCATCACCCAGATTCGGCCCGGCGTTAATGCCCGAAACCACAATATCCGGACGCGGACGCATCAGTGCATTCACACCAAGATATACACAATCGGTCGGGGTTCCCATTTGCACGGCGATATCACCATTTTCAAAGGTAAACGTGCGCAGGGAGGATTCCAGTGTCAGAGAATTTGAAGCGCCGCTGCGGTTACGATCGGGGGCAACCACCTGAACGTCAGCAAACTCACGCAAGGCTTTCGCCAGCGTTTGTATACCGGGTGCATGTACCCCGTCATCATTACTCAGCAATATGCGCATAATCACCTGTTGTGTTGATAAGTTCCCTGACAACGCTGGTTGCAAAACTTCCCGCCGGAAGCCAGAAACGGATTTCTACGGTGACGTCATCCCACCAGTTCCAGCTTAATTGTTGTGGATATAACAGCATCGCTCTGCGCGCGGCGTCTACTTTTTCGCGTACCAGTAATGCTTGCAATTCAGTTTCGTCGGCAACCGCCGCTTGTTCGAATGCCAGCGCCTCACGCTGGGTTCCCCACTCGCCGCTACCGGGCAAAGCAGCAGTAATCATCAGCTCTTTATCGTTGACGCGACGCTGTAATTCCGCCATTTCATCGTTAGTAGCAACAAACCAGCTACCACGCCCGGCTAATTGTAGCGCATCGCCGTCAACAACTTGATTAACGTCCGCTTTTTTGAGGCGCTCAGCAACAATCTGATTAAACAACGCACTACGGGCTGCCGACAACCAAAAACTGCGTTTATTGCGATCGCGCACCGGAGTATTCGTTTGCGCCCAGCGCAGCGCCCCCTGCAAGTTACTGCCGCCAATACCAAAACGTTGCGCACCAAAGTAGTTCGGTACACCTTTCACGCAAATATCGATCAGACGCTGTTCAACGTCATCGCGATTGCTCACTTCGCGTAGCACCAGGGTAAAGGCGTTACCTTTCAGCGCCCCTAAACGCAGCTTACGCTTGTGCCGCGCATACTCCAACACCTGGCAACCTTCCAGTTGAAACGCACTCAGATCAGGCATTTCTTTGCCCGGTACACGCGCGCATAACCACTGTTCCGTAACGGCATGTTTGTCTTTCTGCCCCGCGAAGCTGACTTCACGAGCATGAATTTTCAGGAATTTTGCCAGTGCGTCCGCCACAAACCGGGTATTGCAACCGTTTTTAAGCACCCGCACCAGAATATGCTCACCTTCACCATCAGGCTCAAAGCCTAAATCTTCCACCACCACAAAGTCTTCCGGGTTGGCTTTCAGCAGCCCGGTGCCTTGCGGTTTGCCGTGGAGGTAAGTGAGATTATCAAACTCAATCATTTTGTTGCCTTAATGAGTAGCGCCACCGCTTCACAGGCAATCCCTTCCCCACGTCCGGTAAATCCAAGTTTTTCCGTGGTGGTGGCTTTCACGTTAACATCATCCATATGGCAGCCGAGATCTTCGGCAATAAACACGCGCATTTGTGGAATGTGCGGCAACATCTTCGGTGCCTGAGCGATGATAGTGACATCAACGTTGCCGAGGGTATACCCCTTCGCCTGAATGCGTCGCCAGGCTTCGCGTAGCAGCTCGCGGCTATCGGCACCTTTAAATGCCGGATCGGTATCCGGAAACAGCTTGCCGATATCCCCCAGCGCCGCGGCACCAAGTAGTGCATCGGTCAGCGCATGCAGCGCCACGTCGCCATCAGAATGCGCCAACAGCCCTTTTTCGTAAGGAATGCGCACGCCACCAATGATAATTGGGCCTTCGCCACCAAAGGCGTGTACATCAAAACCGTGTCCAATTCGCATTATGTATTCTCCTGATGGATGGTTCGGGTGAGGTAAAATTCAGCAAGCGCCAAATCTTCCGGGCGCGTGACTTTAATGTTATCCGCACGGCCTTCGACAAGCTGCGGATGAAAACCGCAATATTCCAGCGCCGAGGCTTCATCGGTAATGGTTGCGCCTTCATTTAAAGCACGCGTCAGGCAGTCATATAACAGCTCTCGAGGGAAAAATTGCGGCGTCAGCGCGTGCCATAAACCGTTGCGATCAACGGTATGTGCAATGGCATTTTTATCAGGTTCGGCGCGTTTCATGGTATCGCGCACCGGAGCGGCAAGAATCCCCCCCGTGCGGCTGGTTTCGCTCAGAGTTAACAGCCGTGCAAGATCATCCTGATGCAGGCAAGGACGAGCGGCGTCATGCACCAACACCCACTGCGCGTCGCCAGCAGCTTTCAGTCCTGCCAGCACAGAATCGGCACGCTCTTCACCACCATCAACAACAGTGATTTGCGGATGATTCGCCAGAGAAAGTTGTGCAAAACGACTATCGCCCGGGCTTATTGCAATGACGACACGCGTCACCCGGGGATGCGCCAGGAGCGCATACACCGAGTGTTCAAGAATGGTTTGATTACCTATTGAGAGATATTGCTTAGGACATTCCGTTTGCATTCGGCGGCCAAATCCGGCCGCCGGAACCACGGCGCAAACATCCAAATGAGTGGTTGCCATGTTAATTCCTGAGCTGATTTATCGATTGTTTTGCCCCGCAGACTGCGCGCGCTTCGACGCGTCAGGCACCAGACGATAAAAAGTTTCGCCCGGCCTGGTCATGCTGAGTTCATTACGCGCACGCTCTTCGAGCGCCTCCTGGCCGCCATTGAGATCGTCAATTTCGGCAAAAAGCTGATCGTTTCGCGCTTTAAGTTTCGCGTTTGTAGCTTGCTGTGCCGCCACATCGTCATTGACGCGGGTATAGTCATGTATACCGTTCTTACCGAACCACAGCGAATACTGTAGCCAGACCAGAATAGCCAGCAACAGCAGCGTTAGTTTACCCATCCTGCCCCCTGAAAAACGGCATCATCATCCCATGCATCCGAAGACGACTCTACATCCTCTGTTGGGGATACCGCGACAACGCGGGCAAATGTACCACATTTGTCCATTGTTACGTATACCCAGGGCGTGCAGAACATAATCTCATTATTGGTTACGGTTTGAATTATGAACAGACCAGACGGGAAAGAACAAATTAGCCCAGCAACCACATAAACAGTGCGGCAAACATAATGCCGACTGTCACCAGGGTGAAAACAATGCTGTAGCGTAGCTTTCCGTCCATCAATGAATGCAGCGCAATACCCACCACCACCGCGACGGGCATCAGCGCCAGAAAGAAAGGCCAGGTATAGATAAAGAAGAACAGCGTGTTAGAGCCATAAATCAACATCGGTATCGCCAGCGCGCACAGCCAGGAGACAAAACCGACCACGGCCCCTGACAGCGACCATGTGGTTTCTTCATCTTCGGTAAGGCTTTCGCTATTTGTTAGTGTAATGTTATGGCTATTACGCATATCGGATCCTGTTACTTTGACGAACCGGGCATGTAAACCCGGCGGTGTCTCAGGATCTGATAATATCGTTCTGTCTCAGTAGATCTAATAATTGCTGAACCAAATTTGTTACCAATTGTTCACCATTGAGATGAATTTCTGCTGATTCAGGCGCTTCGTAAACGGCATCTATCCCCGTAAAGTTACGCAGTTCACCGGCACGCGCTTTTTTATATAAACCTTTTGGATCGCGAGCTTCACAAATCGCCAACGGCGTATCGACAAACACTTCGATAAACCGCCCTTCTCCTACACGTTCGCGAACCATCTGACGTTCAGCGCGATGTGGTGAGATAAACGCAGTCAGCACTACCAGACCGGCTTCAACCATTAAATTCGCCACTTCGCCAACCCGACGGATATTTTCTTTACGATCGGCATCGCTAAAACCGAGATCGCTGCATAAACCGTGGCGAACGTTGTCGCCATCCAGCAAATACGTGCTGACGCCAAGTTTATGCAGCGCCTCCTCCAGCGCCCCGGCAACTGTCGATTTCCCTGAACCAGAGAGGCCGGTAAACCACAACACAACACCACGATGCCCGTGGTGTTGCTCGCGCTGTTGTGGAGTCACCGGATGGCTATGCCAGACGACGTTTTCGTCATGCAGCGCCATTATTTACCTCCCAGCAAATCGCGCGCGCCCCAGTGTGGGAAGTGGCGACGTACCAACGCATTCAGTTCCAGCTCAAATGCGCTAAATTCTGATGGCGCAACGGCAGCCTCATTTTTCGGCTCATGCACCATACCGGCACCAACGGTCACGTTGCTCAGGCGATCGATAAAAATCAGCCCACCAGTTACCGGATTTTGTTGATAACGATCTAACACTAGCGGCTCATCAAAAGTGAGATCCACCAGACCAATGCCGTTCAGCGGCAGATTTTCAACTTCACGCTGGTTAAGGTTATTAATATCAATCTGATAATGAATGTCATCAACACGAGCACGCGTCTTCTTCCCGGCAATTTTGATGTCGTAACTCTGCCCTGGGGAAAGCGGTTGTTCCGCCATCCATACCACATCCACTGACGCGCTCTGCACCGTCGACAACGCTTCATCTGCTGCCAGCAGCAAATCGCCACGACTGATGTCGATCTCATCCGTCAGCACCAGGGTGATCGCTTCTCCGGCAAAGGCGTCTTCGCGATCGCCATCAAACGTGACGATCCGCGCAATATTTGACTCAACACCAGAGGGGAGCACTTTGACATGTTGCCCGACTTTCACGCTGCCAGAGGCCAGCGTTCCTGCGTAGCCTCGAAAATCAAGATTCGGGCGGTTAACGTACTGCACTGGGAAGCGCATTGGCTGGTCATCAACCACTCGCTGAATCTCAACGGTTTCCAGCACTTCCAGCAGTGTCGGGCCGCTGTACCACGGCATACTTTCACTTTGCGAAGCAACATTATCGCCTTCCAGCGCGGAGAGCGGCACAAAGCGGATATCCAGATTGCCCGGCAGTTGCCCGGCAAAGGTCAGATAATCTTCACGAATGCGGGTGAACGTTTCTTCGCTGTAATCCACCAGATCCATCTTGTTGATCGCCACTACCAGATGTTTGATCCCCAGAAGCGTGGAGATAAAACTGTGACGACGGGTTTGATCAAGCACACCTTTACGGGCATCGATCAATAAGATCGCCAGATCACACGTCGACGCGCCGGTCGCCATATTGCGGGTGTACTGCTCGTGCCCTGGGGTGTCGGCAATAATAAATTTGCGTTTTTCGGTGGAGAAATAACGGTAAGCCACGTCAATGGTGATGCCTTGTTCACGCTCAGCCTGCAGGCCATCCACCAGCAGCGCCAGATCCAGTTTTTCACCCTGGGTGCCGTGGCGTTTACTGTCGTTATGCAGCGATGAGAGCTGATCTTCGTAGATCTGGCGGGTATCGTGCAACAGGCGACCTATCAGGGTACTTTTGCCGTCATCAACGCTGCCACAGGTCAGAAAACGCAGCAGGCTTTTGTGTTGTTGCGCGATCATCCAGGCTTCGACTCCGCCTTCATTGGCGATTTGTTGTGCAAGTGCGGTGTTCATCTTAAAAATACCCCTGACGTTTTTTCAGCTCCATAGAACCGGACTGGTCGCGGTCAATCACACGGCCCTGACGTTCGCTGGTAGTGGAAACCAGCATCTCTTCGATGATCTCGGGCAGTGTTTGCGCGTTTGACTCTACTGCGCCGGTCAGCGGCCAGCAGCCCAGCGTACGGAAACGCACCATCCGTTTTTTAATCACTTCGCCGGGTTGCAGGTCGATACGGTTGTCATCAATCATCATCAACATACCGTCGCGTTCCAGAACCGGACGTTCAGCAGCAAGATACAGCGGAACAATGTCGATATTTTCCAGCCAGATGTATTGCCAGATATCCTGCTCGGTCCAGTTAGAGAGTGGGAAGACGCGGATACTTTCGCCTTTGTTAATCTGCCCGTTGTAGTTATGCCACAGCTCCGGACGCTGGTTTTTCGGATCCCAGCGATGGAAACGGTCACGGAAAGAGTAGATACGTTCTTTAGCGCGGGATTTCTCTTCATCGCGGCGCGCGCCGCCGAAGGCAGCATCAAAACCATATTTGTTCAGCGCCTGTTTCAGGCCTTCGGTTTTCATGATGTCAGTGTGTTTGGCGCTGCCGTGAACGAATGGATTAATCCCCATCGCCACACCTTCTGGATTTTTATGCACCAACAGCTCGCAGCCGTAGGCTTTTGCCGTACGATCGCGAAATTCATACATCTCACGGAATTTCCAGCCGGTATCAACATGCAGCAACGGGAAAGGCAGCGAACCTGGATAAAACGCCTTGCGCGCCAGATGTAGCATGACGCTGGAATCTTTGCCGATGGAGTAGAGCATCACCGGATTTGAGAATTCTGCCGCCACCTCGCGAATGATGTGGATGCTTTCCGCCTCCAGTTGCCGCAGGTGAGTCAGTCGTTTTTGGTTCATAACCGTTCCTTTGCAATACTGCTATTTGCTTGCCATCAGATATTCCGACTATAGGGAGCGTAAGAGTGCGAATGAAATTACCAATTAGAATGAGTAGTTCCTTAACGGAATAACGATTTGGCAAAGCTAATATCAAAAAGTGCTTAAGGCTCCGGATTTCGGGCATTTAGGAAGATTTGAAATTGTTTTAGCGCAGCGGCAGTTTCATACTATGGCGGTAAAAAAATTTGCATGGTATTTAAGGACTCACTATGTTTTCCGCATTGCGCCACCGTACCGCTGCCCTGGCGCTCGGCGTATGCTTTATTCTCCCCGTACACGCCTCGTCACCTAAACCTGGCGATTTTGCTAATACACAGGCGCGACACATTGCCACTTTCTTTCCGGGGCGAATGACCGGAACACCCGCAGAAATGTTATCTGCCGATTATATCCGGCAACAGTTTCAGCAAATGGGTTATCGCAGTGATATCCGGACATTTAATGGCCGATATATTTATACCGCCCGCGATAACCACAAAAACTGGCATAACGTGACAGGAAGTACGGTGATTGCCGCTCATGAAGGCAAAGCACCGCAGCAGATCATTATCATGGCGCATCTGGATACCTACGCCCCACAGAGCGACGCGGATGCCGATGCCAATCTCGGCGGGCTGACATTACAAGGTATGGATGATAACGCCGCAGGTTTGGGGGTCATGCTGGAGCTGGCAGAACGCCTGAAAAATACGCCAACCGAATATGGTATTCGTTTTGTGGCGACCAGTGGTGAAGAGGAAGGGAAATTAGGCGCTGAGAATTTACTCAAACGAATGAGTGACGCCGAAAAGAAAAATACTCTGCTGGTGATTAATCTCGATAACTTAATTGTCGGTGATAAATTGTATTTCAACAGTGGCGTAAAAACCCCCGAAGCAGTAAGGAAATTAACGCGCGATCGGGCGCTGGCAATTGCCCGCAGTCATGGAATTGCCGCGACGACCAATCCTGGTTTGAATAAAAATTATCCAAAAGGCACCGGGTGTTGTAATGACGCTGAAGTTTTTGACAAAGCCGGTATTGCTGTACTTTCGGTAGAAGCAACAAACTGGAATCTGGGAAATAAAGATGGTTATCAGCAACGCGCAAAAACAGCCGCATTCCCCGCAGGAAATAGCTGGCATGACGTAAGACTGGATAATCAACAGCATATTGATAAGGCACTTCCAGGAAGAATAGAACGCCGCTGCCGTGATGTTATGCGGATAATGCTGCCACTGGTGAAGGAACTGGCGAAGGCGTCTTGATGGGTTTGAGCTGATTCCCCATGACTGTGAGGAGTCAATTCTGCCTATAAAAAAATAGGGTGCAGGAGGCCAAACTATAACAATTCAATACGCGGGGTTTCACCCCCGCGTGGTGGCTACTTCTTCGGTTCGTAAGCGAGAACAGCCTTAAACTCCATACCACGTTCTCTGATATTCAACTCACACAACGAGTCGTCTACCATCAGCGTGAATCCCAGTACTGTACAACACAGCACTATGACTGCCACAAGGGCATATTTTGTTAGCATGTCTTGCCTCTCTGCAAAGAAGAGACTAGCATTCGAATTGTTGGGTTCGAACGTAGGCCTCAGGTGGATAGAAATATCGCCTGGGGCTTTTGTCCATCTGGAACCTCGCGAATGCTTAACGCCAGACAGCCTCAAGCACCCGACGCCATTCTATACCTGTTGATTCTCCCTGCGACGTTCTCGTTTAAAGGCCAGAATGCTGCTCGCAAAATAAAAACGCCCCCATCATTTCTGACAGAGGCGTTTAATTTATCCGGAAATATTTACCCTTCGTGTAATCCACATTCCCTTTTTAAGCCAAAGAAGCGCGTTTCTTCTTCGGCCATGCCGGGTTCCCATTTACGGGTTGTATGGGTGTCGCCAACCGATAAATATCCTTCGTCCCATAATGGGTGATATTTCAGGCCATGTTTTTGCAGGTACTGATAAATAGTTCGGTTATCCCAGTCGATAATCGGCAGCACTTTAAATACGCCACGCTGGATAGCCAGCACTGGTAAATTGGCACGGCTGCCAGATTGCTCACGGCGCAGACCAGCAAACCACGTTTGCGCGTTAAGTTCTTTCAGTGCACGGTTCATGGGTTCGACTTTTGTTGATCTCATTGTACTTTTCAATGCCTTCAACCCCCTGCTCCCACAGTTTGCCGTAGCGTGCTTCCTGCCATGCGGCGCTTTCAGTGGCACGGTACACTTTCAGGTTGAGTTTAAGTTTGTCCGTTAACTCGTCAATAAAGCGGTAGGTTTCCGGGAACAGATAACCAGTATCGGTAAGAATCACCGGGATATTCGGGCAGATCTGGTTCACCAGATGCAGGCTGACTGCCGCCTGAATGCCAAAGCTGGAAGAGAGCACGTATTCGCCGGGCAGATTCTCCAACACCCAGGCAACGCGGCCTTCAGCGTCCAGTTTTTCCAGTTGAGCGTTGGTTTGTGCCAGAGCCAGAATGCGCTCTACCTTCGGCAGTTCATTCAGGTCGTTTAGATCAAGTCTGGACATAGATTCCTCACTGTTTGCCTTGCCTGATGCGACGCTTATGCGTCTTATCAGGCCTACAAAACCGAGCAGACGCGGCGATTTATGTTAATCCCACAAATCGCGAGCCGGATCGAGCACCGGGCGAATGATGCCCGCACGCACCGTAAAGTCACCGAAGCCTTCACCCGCTTCGCGCTCTTTCGCCCAGCGCCCTATCAGTTCATCAAGCGACGCCAGGATTTCCGGCTCGGTGATGTTTTCTTTATACATCCGTGGGATACGTGTCCCCATACGGTTGCCGCCAAGATGCAGGTTGTAGCGCCCCGGCGCTTTACCCACCAGACCAACTTCTGCCAGCATCGCCCGGCCACAGCCGTTCGGGCATCCCGTCACACGCATTACGATATGCTCATCGCTGATGCCATGTTTCGCCATTAAGTTATCGATGTTGTCGATAAACGAGGGCAGGAAACGTTCGGCTTCCGCCATCGCCAGCGGACAGGTCGGGAATGACACACATGCCATTGAGTTTTCACGCTGTGGTGTGACGGCATTCATCAACCCGCTCTCTTTGGCGATCTGCTCGATCTTCGCTTTTTCACTTTCCGGTACACCCGCGATAATCAGGTTCTGGTTCGCCGTAATGCGGAAATCGCCTTTGTGGATCTTTGCGATCTCCAGCAGACCGGTTTTCAGCGGACGCCCCGGATAATCGAGAATACGACCATTTTCGATAAACAGCGTCAGGTGCCAGTTATCATCGATACCCTTAACCCAGCCGATGCGATCGCCGCGTCCGGTAAATTCATACGGGCGGATCGGTTCGAACTTGATCCCCGCGCGACGTTCAACTTCCGCCTTAAACGTCTCTACCCCCACGCGTTCCAGCGTGTATTTGGTTTTGGCATTTTTACGGTCAGTACGATTACCCCAGTCACGCTGAGTCGTAACCACAGCTTCCGCCACTGCCAGCGTATGCTCAAGTGGCAGATAACCAAACTCGCTCGCCGTGCGGGCATAGGTTTTTTTATTGCCGTGTTCCATAGAAAGGCCGCCACCCACCAGCAGGTTGAAGCCCACCAGCTTGCCGTTTTCCGCGATAGCCACAAAGTTCATGTCGTTGGCGTGCAGATCGATATCGTTCTGCGGCGGAATAACCACCGTCGTTTTGAACTTACGCGGCAGATAGGTCTGCCCGAGGATCGGTTCTTCATCAGTGGTAGCAACTTTCTCCTGATCGAGCCAGATCTCCGCATAGGCGCGGGTACGCGGCAACAGATGTTCAGAGATCTTCTTCGCCCACTCATAGGCTTCCGCGTGCAACTGTGACTCGTACGGATTCGAGGTGCACAGCACGTTACGGTTCATGTCGTTGGCGGTCGCCAGCGCATCAAGACCGACTGAGTGCAACATTTGGTGTGCAGGTTTGACGTTCTTTTTCAGAATACCGTGGAACTGGAAGGTCTGACGGTTGGTCAGGCGAATGCTACCGTAAATGGTGTTTTCCACTGCAAATTTGTCGATCGCCTGCCACTGTTTGGTGGTGATAACGCCCCCCGGCAGGCGGCAGCGGAGCATCATGGCGTGACGCGGCTCCAGCTTCTGTTCAGCTCGTTCGGCGCGAATGTCGCGGTCATCCTGCTGATACATGCCGTGGAAGCGGATCAGCAGGAAGTTATCGCCCTTAAACCCGCCAGTCAGGCCATCATTCAAATCTTCGGCAATCGTGCCGCGCAGAAAGTTGCTTTCAAGCTTCATGCGCTCGGCGTCTGCCAGTTTACCTTCGACCACTAAAGGCCCTGGATGTTTTTCGCTCATTAGTAGACATCTCGCTGATAACGGCGCTCTACGCGCAGCTCACTTAAAAATTCATCCGCCGCTTCAGTGTCCATGCCACCAAATTCGGCAATCACTTCCAGAAGTGCCTGTTCAACGTCTTTCGCCATGCGATTAGCGTCGCCGCAAACATAAATGTGGGCACCGTCATTGATCCAGCGCCACAGCTCTGCCCCCTGTTCACGCAGTTTGTCTTGTACGTAAATTTTTTCTTTTTGATCGCGTGACCAGGCCAGATCGATACGCGTCAGCACGCCCTCTTTGACATAACGCTGCCATTCCACCTGGTAGAGGAAATCTTCCGTAAAGTGCGGATTGCCGAAGAACAACCAGTTTTTGCCCGGCGCTTCGTCGGCGGCACGCTGCTGCATAAAGGCGCGGAATGGCGCGATACCGGTGCCAGGGCCAATCATAATCACCGGGGTTTCCGGGTTAGCTGGCAGGCGGAAGTTGTCGTTATGTTCGATAAAGACGCGAACTTCGCCCTCTTCTCCCACGCGATCCGCGAGGAAGCTGGAGGCACCACCGGCACGGGCACGGCCTTCCACGTCATAACGCACAACGCCGACAGTAACGTGCACTTCACTCTCGACTTCCGCCTGCGATGAGGCGATGGAATAAAGGCGCGGCGTCAGCGGACGCAAAATACTGATGAACGCATCAGCGTCCAGTTGTGCCGGAGAGAAACGCAACATATCGACAATCGGCGTCGTCGCAGCGTAATGCTGCAACTTCGTTTTATCGCCCACCAGCGGCAGCAGCGTTTCGCTGCGCGTTAAGGTGGCGTAATTTTCAACAATGTTCGCGGTGTTGACGGTCAGTTCAAAATGCCACTGTAAGGCTTCCGCCAGCGGCAGCGTTTTGCCCTCGACAGTGACGGGTTCATCGCCTTTCAGCCACAGCAGTTCGACAATCTCTTTTACCAGTGCCGGATCGTTCTGATACCAGACGCCCAGCGCATCGCCCGGCTGATAGCGCAGGCCTGAGTCACCTAAATCGATCTCAATATGGCGAACGTCTTTTTCAGAGTTACGTCCAGTGATTTTCTGGTTAACAGAGAGGCTCGCCACCAGCGGCGCTTCTTTGCTATACGGACTGGTGTGGATTTCATTCACCGCGCCAGTGGCGACGGATGTCGAAGGTGCTGCGACAGGCGCGCGCGATTTCAGTACATCAACTACATGGGCGCGCCATTCGCTGGCGGCTGCCTGATATTCAACATCGGCATCGACCCGGTCGAGCAGGCGTTCGCCGCCCAGTTCAGCCAGTTTGCTGTCGAAATCTTTACCGGACTGGCAGAAAAACTCATAAGAGGTGTCACCGAGGCTAAACACAGCAAAAGCGGTGTTTTCCAGTTTCGGCGCTTTTTTGGAGAACAGAAACTTGTGCAACGCGACGGCTTCTTCCGGCGGTTCCCCTTCACCTTGTGTTGAAGTCACCACGATAAGCAGTTTTTCGCTGGCGATTTGTTTGAATTTATAGTCGCCTGCATTCACCAGCTTAGCGTTCAGTTTTGCCGCTAATAAGTCGTCACGTAATGCTTCAGCGACCCGGCGAGCATTACCCGTTTGCGAGGCGGATATGATGGTGATACCCGGCATTTCTGCGGCTGGTGTAGCGGCAAGTGTACCTGGCTGCTGGTTAAGCATTCCCCAGAAATAACCAGATACCCACGCAAGCTGGGTCGGTGTCAAATCAGTAGTGGCTGCCTGAAGGCGAGCCAGTTGCTCCGGGTTCAGCGGAAGCAAAGCGGAAGGAGGGACCTGTGTCGTCATGCGTCGTTATGTTCCAGTAAGCAAAGCTGTTTATCGGCCCTGTCAGCGCCCATAAAACAGAAGAGAAGGTAAGGTTAACGGCGCGAAGGGGGTGGATTAAAGACGGGATAGCGATAACTAATAACCAAATCGACTAACCTGTTTTAGCAATAGTCTTTAACAACAAAATAGATTTATTAACTCAATGAAAAATAGATAAATATCGACCGCAATTAAGATAAATCGGTCATTTTGCGCAACAAACCCGTTTTTGGTAATGCGAAAAAACAGGCTTTCCGGTACTCTACGGCGGTTTTATCGTCCAGTAGAGAAATTATGATGTCCACCACGTTATTTAAAGATTTCACCTTCGAAGCCGCTCACCGCTTACCACACGTCCCAGAAGGGCATAAATGTGGTCGCCTGCACGGGCATTCTTTTATGGTGCGCCTGGAAATTACCGGGGAAGTCGATCCGCATACGGGCTGGATTATCGATTTCGCTGAACTGAAAGCGGCGTTTAAACCGACTTACGATCGTCTCGACCACTATTATCTCAATGATATACCCGGCCTGGAAAACCCGACCAGCGAAGTTTTAGCAAAATGGATTTGGGATCAAGTTAAACCCGTTGTACCACTATTAAGCGCTGTGATGGTGAAAGAAACCTGCACCGCAGGCTGCATCTATCGCGGTGAATAATCAGAGTGTGTCGGCGGTCAATTTCCCTTAAGTAACGCTATGTTAGGGTGTTGTGCTCTGGATATCTGGGGCATGACATGGAAGACGACTGCGACATTATTATTATTGGTGCCGGTATTGCGGGCACCGCTTGTGCGTTACGCTGCGCGCGAGCGGGATTATCTGTTCTGTTACTGGAACGCGCTGAAATCCCTGGCAGCAAAAACCTTTCCGGCGGGCGGTTATATACCCATGCGCTCGCGGAACTCCTCCCTCAATTTCACCTGACCGCGCCCCTTGAGCGACGTATCACTCACGAAAGCCTTTCTCTGTTAACGCCCGATGGCGCAACGACGTTTTCCAGCTTACAACCCGGTGGTGAATCCTGGAGCGTATTACGCGCACGATTCGATCCGTGGCTGGTTGCCGAAGCTGAAAAAGCAGGAGTTGAGTGTATTCCCGGCGCAACAGTAGACGCGTTATATGAAGAAAACAGCAGAGTGTGTGGCGTTATCTGTGGTGATGATATTCTCCGCGCCCGTTATGTTGTGCTGGCGGAAGGGGCCAATAGTGTGCTGGCAGAACATCACGGGTTAGTTACCCGTCCTGCTGGCGAATCGATGGCGTTAGGGATCAAAGAAGTGCTGTCGCTGGAAACGCCCATTATTGAAGCGCGTTTTCATCTGGAAAACAACGAAGGTGCAGCGATACTGTTCAGCGGGGAAATCTGTGATGACCTGCCAGGCGGTGCATTTCTTTATACCAATCAGCAAACGCTCTCTTTGGGGATTGTTTGCCCGCTCTCTTCCCTTGCACAAAACCGCGTTCCGGCAAGCGAGTTGCTGGCTCGTTTTAAGACACATCCGGCAGTAAGACCTCTCATTAAAAACAGTGAAACGCTGGAATACGGTGCACATCTGGTGCCGGAAGGCGGTTTACGCAATATGCCCGTGCAGTTCGCCGGTAACGGCTGGCTGCTGGTGGGCGATGCGTTGCGCAGTTGCGTCAATACTGGAATTTCAGTGCGAGGCATGGATATGGCGTTCATTGGCGCACAGGCAGCAGCACAAACACTGATTAGCGCCTGCCAGCAACGCGAGCCGCAAAATCTGTTCCCGATTTATCATCACAACATAGAACACAGTTTGCTGTGGGATGTTCTACAACGTTATCAGCATGTTCCGGCGCTTTTGCAACGCCCTGGCTGGTATCGGACGTGGCCTGCGTTAATGCAGGATATTTCCCGCGACTTATGGGATCAGGGAGATAAACCTGTTCCACCACTTCGCCAGTTGCTCTGGCGTCATTTACGTCGTCACGGCCTGTGGCATCTGGCGGGCGATGTTATCAGGAGTCTGCGATGTCTGTAGCCCGTAATCTCTGGCGTGCTGCTGATGCGCCACACATTGTTCCGGTTGACCCCGTTGAGCGCCAGACAGCAGAACGGTTGATTAATGCCTGCCCGGCAGGTCTTTTTTCGCTCACGCCGGAAGGCGACTTGCGTATTGATTATCGTAGTTGCCTGGAGTGCGGCACCTGCCGTTTGTTATGCGATGAAAAAACACTACAACAGTGGCGCTATCCGCCTTCTGGATTCGGCATCACCTACCGCTTTGGATAAATAATAAGGATAATTTATGCCCCTCTTACACCTGCTCCGTCAGAATCCGGTGATTGCTGCCGTTAAAGATAATGCCAGCCTGCAACTGGCCATTAATTCTGAATGCCAGTTTATTTCCGTGCTGTACGGCAATATCTGCACCATCAGCAATATCGTCAAAAAGATTAAAAACGCCGGGAAATATGCCTTTATTCATGTCGATTTGCTGGAAGGCGCGTCAAATAAAGAGGTGGTGATTCAGTTTTTGAAACTGGTGACCGAAGCAGACGGCATTATCAGCACTAAAGCGTCGATGCTGAAAGCCGCCAGAGCAGAAGGTTTTTTCTGTATTCATCGCCTGTTTATTGTCGATTCGATTTCGTTTCACAATATTGATAAGCAGGTTGCGCAATCGAACCCAGATTGCATTGAGATCCTGCCTGGCTGTATGCCCAAAGTGCTGGGCTGGGTGACGGAGAAAATCCGCCAACCGCTGATTGCTGGCGGGCTGGTGTGCGATGAAGAAGATGCGCGTAATGCAATTGACGCCGGTGTCGTGGCGCTTTCTACTACTAATACCCGCGTCTGGACGTTAGCGAAAAAATTGCTTTAACGGGATAAACGTAACGAATTGAATTTGTGTGATTTGTAGGCCACATCCGGCATTCAACGCCTGATGCGACGCTAACGCGTCTTATCAGGCCTACAAGTCCCTGACCCAGAACCGCATCCGCCAGTACGTTATTGGCAATCTGCGTGAATATTTGTCACCAGTGCCTCCAGCACCGCTTTCCAGTCATCCACCACGCCAACATCTGCCTGTGAAAAAACAGCCGCGCTGGCGTCATGATTCACAGCCACCACAAACTGGCTATTACGCACACCTGCCATTAACGCTGCCGCGCCGGACGCCCCGGCAACAATGCAAATCTCTGGCGCCAGCAAGTGCCCGGAAATTCCAATCACTTTTTCCGCATCAAAACCACCATTCATTACTCGCGCCCGACTGTAGCCCACTTCGGCGCCCAGCTTTTCAGCCAGCGTAGCGATGTCATGGCTATCAGCCTCGCCGCCCTGCCCTACCACCAGCACCCGTCTGGCTTCTACTAATGGGTCACGGGTAGTATTTTTCAGGTTTTCGATGCTAACAAACCAGTCTGGAAGTGCGCCAGGGACAATGTTTAGTTGCTGCATACCAGATGGCAACATTGCGTTTTTCGCAGCTCCAGCCTGGCGCGCCAGAGAAAGGCATAGCGGACGTTTTTCTGTTTGCAGCGTCGCCGTCAGCGCATTTCCCCAGTGGGATTTGCGCACGCTTGCTGTCGGTATATCCAACGAAATGATCTGGCAGATGCTGGTGCCATGTAAACGCCAGGCCAGTCGGGTCGCCAGTTCATCGCCAGACGCCCCCGGAGGGAAGAGCACAAATTCCGCAGGTGTTCGCTGCCACTGTTCCACGAGCGCATCCAGCACCTGTTCCGCCACTACGGGCTGAGGTTCAATCTGCCAGTGCGTCAGTGTACAACCGCTGAAATCCTGTTCTGCCAGCCAGCCTGCGATAGCTGCATTGTCCTGATTTATTGTCACTATTACGACATTCATGGCTGCATCCTCTGGCGCAAATAATCCCGCCACAGTATTTGTGCTTTTTCTTCTGCTGTTTGCCCATCAATCAACGTCGCGCCACGTCGTTGCTCCGGCCTTTCCAGTTGCAGGCACTGTATCGCTGACGATTCGGCGGCGAGAGTTTCGCGTAAAATTTCTGCTTTCCCTGCCACCATACGCTGGCGCATTCCCGGTACAGGCAAAGCGACTTCGCCACACTGGCGCACGGCAATGACCGCAGGCAAGCGTACCCGGCAACAGCGCAGCCCGTTTTCAGTACGCTGTTCGAGAGTGATAAATGGCGCGTCGAGTGTGAAACGCTCCACCAGGGTAAAACAGGGCCAGGCCAGTATTTCCGCCAGCAAAAACGGCGTTTGCCCGTTCTGCCCCTCGCTGCTTTGGCAGCCGGTAATAATCAGCTCCATCGGATTCTGGTGCTGCCATTCGGCAATATGGCGAGCAACAAATTCCGGCGCAAAACGCAGATCTGCCGCAGTCTCCAGCAATACTGCTTCCTCAAACCCAAGAGCCGTGAAATAGCGAAGCCAATGCAACGCCCGTTCATCCCCCATGCTCAACGCGGTTAAAGTCATCGGCGTGCCGCTTTTTCTCTGCGCCAATAGAATTGCGGCGGCGGCCTGTTCATCAGCACCGGGTAAACTTCGCAACAGTGAAACATCCGGCCCATAATTTGCCGTAGCAGCAGCCTGCCACTCTTTTTCCGCCAGCATTCCGGCATCCGGTTCGGCTTTAAACGCTAACAGAATGTTCATTCGCACCTCCGACATTTCCCGCCGCAACCAGCGGGAGAGCTTTAGTTTCTGGAGCCCATAGCCAGGTCACAACAAAACCAACCAATAGCACGATGGCCAGTAACAATAAGGTGGCCTGCATTCCCCACTGCGCCAGAACCCACGGCAACAAACCGGTGCTAATTGCCGCGCCAAGTCTACTCATGGCGGTCGCAAAACCGACGCCCAGAGAGCGGATATCAGTAGGAAAACTTTCGGCAGGTAGAATGCCAACCAGATTGCTGACCGCCGAAATGGTGGTGCTGAAGAGAATAAAAAGCAGCAGCGTTAACGAACTGCCGGAAGGCAAACAGGCCATCACCATCAGCGTGGCCGCCAGCAGCAAAAAGCTCCCCAGTAAAAATTTGCGATGGGCTAACAAGTGGGTCAACACTAACCCTAATAACGCGCCAACAATTAACAAGGCATTGAGCATCAGGCTGGCGGTCAGCGCATCTTCCAGACCAATAGTCTGGGCGATAGTCGGCAGCCAGGTATAAATCACAAACCACGGGATCACGAGGCAGACAAAGAACACGCTGTTAAATACCGTGCGCCGCCAGTAACGCGAAGAGAACAAGGTTTTGATGTGCTTAGTGGTGGCCGTTGCCACTTCATCGCCCAGTAATACATGAGAGCCAAAGTAACGATGCACAATGGCATGAGCTTCTGCAAAACGCCCCTGTCGCAGCAGCCAGCGCGGCGATTCCGGTGTCGCCCCAACGTAACAACGTAATCAACAGCGCGGGCAGAGCTGTTGATGCCAAAAGCCATCGCCAGGCCTCCGGACTTTCTGAAATAAAGTGATGTCCGGCAATACTTGCCAGCACATAACCCACCGTCCACACCACGCTGAACGCGCCCAGCAAAACACCGCAGTGGCGGCGCGGGGAAAATTCTGCCAGCAAGGTATGCCCCACAGAGTAATCACCACCCAGCCCAATGCCGATCAAAATGCGCAAACCAATCAGGTGCTCCGGCGTGGTGGCAAAATATTGTAAAAACGAAGCGAGCGTAATCAGCAAAAAGCTGAAAGTGAAGATTTTTTGCCGCCCGATATGGTCGGAGATCCAGCCCAAAACCAGGCTGCCGATAAACAGGCCAAGTAGCGCTGAGCCACCAATCATTCCCGCCATAAACGGTGTCAGTTGCATGGCTGGAGTAAGCTGAATAATGGCGTAACCAATGACGCCGAGGACATAACCGTCAGTCAGGTGCGCGCCGAAAGTAAGCGCAGCAATGCGACAGTGAAAACGGTTAAGTGGTAAATCATCCATTCGCACCGGTGAAGTGTTCATCTTTACCCCTTCATTGTCCGGTAATAAGAACGGCTTCTCGCTTGAGAAGCCGAAAAGGCAACGCCCCGACATCACAGGACGCTGCCTGACACATTATTTTTCAATCGGATAGATAGTACCCGTGTTCATAATGCCGTTAGGATCGAACTGCTTTTTCAGCCCTTCCAGCAACGCCCACGCGCTGCCGTGTTCCAGTTTGCTCCAGTGAACGCGATGTTTACCAATGCCGTGGTGATGCACCATCGAACCACCGAGGCGAATGGTTTCTTCACAGATGATTTTGTTGAGCGGGTTGTGGTACTTGTCGATTTCCTCTTCCGGTTTGCAGTCAACAACGTTGTAGTCGTAAACGAAGTACATGTTGGTACCGTTTTGGTAGCTGTGAGAAGAGTGACCGCCCAGCATAGTGATGTCGTCGGCGTGCGGGAACTCGGTACGAATACGGTTAATGACGTTTTCATAGATTTCGTGAATACAACTCCAGCAGCCGGACACTTCGGTGGTAAAGCCCATGTTGCCGGTTTTGAGGATCTGCACACGTTCGGCGGCCACTTTATCCGGCCCCCAGTTCAGGTTGTTGAACCAGGTTTCGATCAGTTTGCTGTCCACACGCTGGCACTGCGGGTAACGCGCCACGATTTCGGCAATTCCTTCGCCTGTCGCCTGCGCAATACGTGGGTTACCCTCGGCCATAAAGATCAGCACGCATTTACCATCAGCAAAATGAGTGAAGTGTTGCGTGCCATCTTCAGCATCATACAAACGAGCAATCGACGGGCGATACCCTTCCACCATGATTTCACGCAGGATGTTGAAACCGGTTTTCATGTCTTCCAGCACATAGCCGTAGAAGAGATTGTTTTCCGGGGTGAATTTGAAGATTTTCACTGTAACTTCAGTGATATAGCACAGTGCACCTTCGTTACCAATAATGATGTGACGAATGTCCGGACCAGCCGCGCGACGTGGAACGTTTTTAATGCGCGTCACGGTGCCATCTGCCAGTACCGCTTCCAGGCCAACGACCATATCTTCAATTGCGCCGTAAAGTGTGGAGAACTGCCCAATACTGCGGGTTGCCACCAGGCCACCCATCTGCGCCAGCGGTTTTGACTGCGGAGAATGCCCCGTGGTGTAGCCTTTTTCACGCAACGCGTTTTCCAGCACCTCCAGCGGAACGCCACATTGCGCCGTGGCCTGCATATTCTCAATATCAATATTAATGATTTGATTCAT
Organism: Escherichia sp. TW09308; assembly: GCF_000208565.1. Lineage (NCBI taxonomy): Bacteria > Pseudomonadati > Pseudomonadota > Gammaproteobacteria > Enterobacterales > Enterobacteriaceae > Escherichia > Escherichia sp. TW09308. The sequence continues at coordinate 2,609,887 of NZ_AEME01000001.1, forward strand.
GGCGGAGCCGTCGAGCACCACCGAGTTTTCTACGACAGTTTCCAGCCCACCTTCGGTGGCGGAAGCGCCGGTACGCGGCACACCGTTAATTTTGTGCGCATTCATAAAATTCAGCACGCGGGACACTTGCTCTGTGGAACCGAGTTTTACGACCGCTGCCGGAATAGGCAAAGTATAAATACCATGAATATCCGGAAATTTACGAAAACGGTCAATACTGTTTTTCTTTAATACAGTTTCATCGGTAATTACGCGATCTGCACCAACAATTTCCTTTAGCTGGTCGACAATCGCTGCGCGAGATAAAGACATAATAAATCCTTTCTGATAATAAAAATGGAATAGTCATTAATAAAAGAAAACAGAAACCACCGTTATGGATTAGCGCACTAAATAACCACCATCAACCACCAGCAAATGACCATTCACATAATTCGATGCCGGGCTTGCGAGGAATACGGCTGCGCCCATTAAATCCTGTGTATCGCCCCAACGATTTGCCGGAATATGATCAAGAACGCGCTGATTTGTTTCTGGATTGCTGCGTGTCGCCAGCGTAATATCGGTTGCATAATAACCAGGGGCAATACCATTTACCTGAATATTATATTGACCTAATTCATCGCAATAGGCTTTAGTGAATCCAGCAAGTGCGTGTTTAGTTGCAGAATATGCTGGAGACCATTGCCCGCCCAGGTAAGAAAACAATGAACAGATATTAATGATTTTACCGCTTTTTTGCGGGATCATAATTTTTGCCGCTTCGTAACTCAGCTCAAAAGCGGCTGTCAGGTTCACATCAATCATCGGGTCCCAGTCGGCACGGCCGAAGTCCAGCACCTTATTCAGCTTACAAATACCTGCGTTATTGACCAGAATGTCGACAGTGCCAAAACGCTCACAACAGGCAGCGATTATCTTCTGCGGCGCGCCTTCTGCGGTGATATCCACCTGCATGAAGTCCACTTCAACGCCTTGTTTTTCAATCATTTCCTTCGTTTCGCCATTATCTTTGACGAAGCTTGGAATAAAGATATTTGCACCTGCTTTTGCCAGTGCCATCGCAAATGCCTGGCCTAAACCACTATTCCCGCCGGTAACAATTGCAGTTTTACCTTTCAGGGAGAAAAAATCCATTGAGAACGCATTGAGTGATTCGATTGACATAGTTAGCTCCAATTTCCGTAAGGCAAAAAAAAAGAAAGGTAACTTCCCCCGCGAGAGGGAAGTTACCTTTCTCATTATCTCTGGTAACTGGCGATAATTTTTAGCATAAGGGCATAGTCGCTAATGTGATCATACTCACAGAGTATTACTCGTATAATCAAATAATTTTAAAAAGCAGAAGCGTGATTACTCTCACACAACACCTCTGTTTTCCATGTTATTTCTTATCGCAATTACTAGAGACCTGAGAAAAGTAATCCTCCTGAAAAGGCGGCTTACTTTTCTCTTTTTTTTGTCTATTACAAATGGGAATACGATATGCAACACAGCTCATATCGACGTTGGATAACCCTCGCGATAATTAGTTTTAGCGGCGGAGTTAGTTTTGACCTAGCTTATTTACGTTATATTTATCAAATTCCCATGGCGAAATTTATGGGATTCAGCAATACCGAGATAGGTTTAATTATGAGCACCTTTGGTATTGCCGCCATTATTCTTTATGCGCCCAGCGGGGTTATTGCCGATAAATTTTCACATCGCAAAATGATTACTTCCGCGATGGTAATTACCGGATTATTAGGCCTGATAATGGCAACGTATCCACCATTATGGGTCATGCTCTGTATTCAGGTTGCCTTTGCGATAACGACTATTTTAATGCTGTGGTCGGTGTCGATTAAAGCCGCCTCGTTGCTTGGTGACCATAGCGAACAAGGGAAAATCATGGGCTGGATGGAAGGACTGCGCGGCGTCGGTGTAATGTCGCTGGCAGTGTTTACCATGTGGGTCTTTTCCCGCTTCGCCCCGGATGACAGCGCCAGCCTGAAAACGGTCATTATCATCTACAGCGTGGTTTACATCTTGTTGGGGATTCTGTGCTGGTTTTTTGTTAGCGATAACAACAGCCTGCGTAGTACCCATAACGAAGAAAAACAGTCATTCCAGCTTAGCGACATCCTGGCCGTTTTGCGTATCAGTACAACCTGGTATTGCAGCATGGTGATTTTTGGGGTCTTCACCATCTACGCCATTCTGAGTTACTCCACCAACTATCTGACCGAAATGTATGGCATGTCGCTGGTGGCGGCGAGCTACATGGGGATCGTGATCAACAAAATCTTCCGCGCACTGTGCGGCCCACTTGGCGGCATTATCACCACCTACAGCAAAGTGAAATCCCCTACCCGCGTGATCCAAATTCTTTCCGTGGTCGGCCTGCTGGCACTCACTGCCCTACTCATGACTAACTCTAACCCGCAATCGGTCGCGATGGGGATTGGCCTGATTTTACTACTGGGATTCACCTGCTACGCCTCACGCGGGCTGTACTGGGCCTGCCCCGGCGAAGCGAGAACACCATCTTACATTATGGGCACCACGGTAGGTATTTGTTCGGTGATTGGCTTCCTGCCTGATGTCTTTGTTTACCCGATTATCGGTTACTGGCAGGACACCCTGCCCGCAGCAGAAGCCTACCGCAACATGTGGCTGATGGGCATGGCGGCGCTCGGCATGGTGATCGTCTTTACCTTTTTGCTGTTCCAAAAAATTCGTACTGCTGATAGCGCCCCCGCAACGGCTAACAGCAAGTAAGCCCAGAACATTACAGGAGAAAAATCATGTCGAAGAAATACATCATAGGGATTGATGGCGGAAGTCAGAGTACAAAAGTGGTGATGTACGATCTGCAAGGCAACATAGTTTGCGAAGGCAAAGGTTTATTACAGCCGATGCACACGCCGGATGCCGATACCGCAGAACATCCTGACGACGATTTATGGGCATCATTATGTTTTGCCGGTCACGATTTAATGAGCCAGTTTGCCGGGAATAAAGAAGATATTGTTGGCATCGGCTTGGGATCAATCCGTTGCTGCCGTGCCTTACTGAAAGCTGACGGTACACCCGCCGCACCACTGATTAGCTGGCAGGATGCGCGAGTTACGCGCCCTTACGAACACACGAATCCTGACGTGGCGTATGTCACTTCTTTTTCGGGCTATCTGGCGCACCGCTTAACAGGCGAGTTTAAAGACAATATCGCCAACTATTTTGGCCAGTGGCCGGTGGATTATAAAACCTGGGCCTGGAGTGAAGATGCCGCGGTAATCGAGAAGTTTAATATCCCCCGCCATATGCTTTTTGGCGTACAAATGCCGGGGACCGTTCTCGGGCATATCACACCACAAGCAGCACTGGCGACACATTTCCCGGCAGGACTGCCGGTAGTTTGTACCACCAGTGATAAACCGGTAGAAGCATTAGGAGCCGGATTGCTGGACGATGAAACGGCGGTGATTTCCTTAGGCACCTATATCGCGCTGATGATGAATGGCAAAGCACTGCCGAAAGACCCGGTAGCGTACTGGCCGATTATGTCTTCTATTCCAGAAACATTGCTGTATGAAGGTTACGGTATTCGCAAAGGGATGTGGACGGTAAGTTGGTTGCGCGACATGTTGGGCGAGTCGTTAATTCAGGATGCCAGAGCACAGGATCTTTCGCCGGAAGATTTGCTCAACAAAAAAGCCTCTTGCGTGCCACCTGGCTGTAATGGGTTGATGACGGTGCTGGACTGGCTGACCAACCCGTGGGAACCGTACAAACGCGGAATTATGATCGGCTTTGATTCCAGTATGGATTACGCATGGATTTATCGTTCGATTCTGGAAAGCGTGGCGCTGACGCTGAAGAACAATTACGACAATATGTGTAATGAAATGAATCACTTTGCGAAGCATGTGATCATTACTGGCGGCGGTTCAAACAGCGATCTGTTTATGCAAATTTTTGCCGACGTGTTCAATCTTCCGGCAAGACGTAACGCCATTAACGGGTGCGCTAGTTTGGGAGCGGCTATCAACGCGTCTGTAGGGCTTGGCTTGTACCCGGATTACGCAACGGCTGTTGACAAAATGGTTCGCGTGAAAGACATCTTTATGCCTGTTGAGAGCAACGCCAGACGTTACGACGCGATGAATAAAGGCATTTTCAAAGACCTAACCAAACACACTGATGTGATCCTGAAAAAATCGTATGAAGTGATGCATGGAGAATTGGGCAATGTGGACGCTATTCAAAGCTGGTCTAATGCGTAAGTGAAGAAGACCGGGCGGGAAACCGCCCGCTCTGAGCATACCTGAATGGTTACCTCTAAACATAACCTGTTATTAATTAATGATTTTTCAAGCCAGTTCCAATCTACCAAAATTTGTAGCGATGATTTTTACTCCAGTGAAAAATTAACACTACGGACTTTGTTTTGGTTTGCAATGACGAGTCCGGAAAAACCAGAAGAGAACAATCAGAAGAGGCAAAAATATAAATGGGTGGAATTCTTTACAGGTTCCACCCATTTATAACGCTTATAAATATTTAATCAGGCAATATTCAAATATTTATGCGTTTGCATCGACAAACGCCAGTTCCGCGCAATACAGGTATCGATACATAAACGCGTGGCATCTTCTTTCTGACTAATTGGCTGAAGTGCAATTACTCGCGGTTTATCATCAGTCAGCGTTGCCAGCAATTCATCCAGTGCTTCAATATCCCGTACACGCCCAACCGGATGTTTGATTTCATTGGCGCGTTCCAGCGCCTGCGACAACACTTCATAGCCGCCGCGCATGTTCAGTTTTGGCGACACGGTAACCCAGGTGTTCGGTGTACAACGTACTTCGTGAGTACCGCTGGTTTCTATCTGGCAGCTAAAACCGTTCTTTTCAAGCAAGTCAGTCAATGGCAGCAAATCATGAATGCAAGGTTCACCACCCGTAATCACTACGTGACGCGCGGTATATCCCTGACGACTTATGACCGCTAACAAATCTTCGCTGCTTGCTGCGCCCCACTTATCACTCTCTTTGGTTTTCGCCAAAATACTGAAAAGAGAAACTTCCCGATCCTCAAGTTTTTCCCACGTGTGTTTGGTATCACACCAGGCACAGCCGACCGGGCATCCCTGTAAACGAATAAAAATGGCGGGGACGCCGGTAAAGTAACCCTCACCTTGCAGGGTCTGGAACATCTCGTTAATCGGGTACTGCATAGCATTCTCTGTAAAGTGGATAATTGTTAATTATTGCAGATCCTACCGCAATATTCATGCTTTATTAACATTCTGTTACACGCGGGTTTAAGATAAAAAGGCGAAACAGATCATTAATAAAAAAATGAAACAACGTATTATTCCCCGGGGAATTAAACAAAAGGGATTTAAACATGCTCAGAATATTCATCGTACTTATATTTATTTTCAATTTATCAGGTTGTGGATATAATGATATTCAAACTTATGACGAACAAGTCAATTCATCCTGGTCAGAAGTTCTGAATCAGTATCAACGTCGTGCCGACCTTATTCCTAATCTTGTCGCCAGTATTAAAGGTTATTCCAGCTATGAAAAAGAAGTGTTGGAAGCCGTAACATTAGCGCGTAGCCAGGCTATCAGGGCCAGTAGCGATTTACAGCAAGCGCCAGGCGATGAGCAAAAGCTACAAACCTGGCAACAAGCTCAGGCGCAACTGACTCGTACACTCGGCCAGTTAACGATTATCAGTGAACGTTATCCTGAATTAAAGGCCCAGGAACTCTATCAAAATTTGATAGTACAGCTCGAAGGAAGTGAAAACCGCATTGCCGTTGCGCGAGGAAGATACATTAAAGCTATTGAACAATATAATGTCACTATCCGCAAATTCCCCGCTGTATTAACCGCAAAAATAATGGATTACACCGCAAAGAAAAATTATTTGCCGGATGATGTCGCCGCAGTGAGTAAAGCACCAACAATAGATTTTAGCCAAAATCCTAATATTCATTAAGCGGGCAATCCTTATGCGAATTTTTATCTTTCTTCTGGCTTTCTTCTGTCCATCGGCGTTTGCTACGCAAATTCCAGTACCTGAATTACCTGTGTATGTGAATGACGTAACAGGTACATTGACGAACAGCGAAATAAATGCTCTTGCTGGTCAGATTAAAAACCTGACGCAAAGAAATCTGGCGCAAATGGTGGTGTTAGTAGTTGACACAACAGGCGATGAAACTATCGAGCAGTACGCTACGCGGGTATTCGATAGCTGGAAACCAGGTGATAAAGACCGCGATGATGGTGTTCTACTGTTAGTCGCCTGGCAGGATCATACCGTGCGTATTGAAATCGGTTACGGACTGGAAGGCCTTATTACAGATGCACAGTCCGGACAAATTATTCGCAACAGTATTATTCCAGCATTTAAAAATGGCGACCTTGCTGGCGGCTTACAAAAAGGAATAAACGATATTGAAAGTCGTCTGGCAGAGAATACTTTATCAACTATAACACCGACCGATCACTTCTTACCTTTTAGCGGCTGGTGGGCTTTGTTGGTCTGGGCAATAGTATTGACCTTTATTTCCGCCAGGGGATATATCAAAACGCTGGGAGTAATTTGCTTTGCTGCCATAGTGCTGGCCTTTGTGCTTCCCATTGCTGGATATAGCGGGAGCTGGGGAGCGCTTATCACATTATTATGCTTCTCCACACCGTTCCTTATTATTGTTATTTCTTTTACCCCTTTCGGAAAAAAGGTACGTAATTTAATGCGTAGTGCCAACCGACCATCACGCCATACCAGAAGTAATTATAACTCCAGAGATTCGTCATCATCATCGTCCTCTTCTTTCGACAATGACAATTTCAGCGGCGGTGGCGGTTCATCTGGTGGCGGTGGCGCTTCAGGGCGCTGGTGATCAATATGCGCTTAATCCTTTTTCTACTCATATTGTGGTGCGTTCCTGTGTTTGCCCAGCAAATGGCTGTACCGGAACTACACCAACAGGTGACAGATCTTACTGATACGTTAAGTTCATCTGAGCAACAATCTCTGACACTACAGTTGCAGAAGATTGCACAGAATACGCAGGCGCAGGTCGCTATATTAGTGGTGCCATCCACTGGTGAAGATACCATTGAACAATATGCAACACGCGTTTTTGATAGCTGGAAGTTGGGCGATGCACAGCGCAACGATGGTATTTTACTTCTGGTTGCCTGGGAAGATCATGCTGTCCGTATAGAAGTGGGCTACGGGCTGGAAGGGGTGGTTACCGACCTGCAAGCGGCAAAGATTATCCGTGTTATATTGATCCCCGCGTTCAAAAACGATGATCTTATTGGAGGGTTGACACTGGCCAGCGAAAATATCGGCGCGCTTCTGTTGAATGGTGAATTACCGGAAGGCAGCGGAAATCATTACAGTATCAAAATTCCAATTCCATTATCGGTCGCTGTAATTATTTTACTGGCAGTACTTTCGTATTTTATTATTTTTACCGATCCATCAAATCTACCGTGGATTGCACTCACCGGCGCAATTTACGGGATGGTATTCCTCTATGTTGCCGAGCCCGGAGCATGGACGAATTTAATCGTTGCTTGCAGTATGTTAACGCCTTTTGCGATCGTACCTCTGCTTATCTTCTGGCTTCTGGTGAATAAAAAGTTACGCGCCAAATATAAGAAGCTCAGTAAAGAAAGAGCTTCAAGAAAAGGTTCTTCTTCATCCTCTTCCGGTGGAGGCTCAAGTGGCGGCGGATTTAGCGGCGGGGGTGGTTCTTCTGGCGGCGGCGGCGCGTCCGGCCGCTGGTAACTCAACCATAAAAAATGCCAGCCCGAAGGCTGGCATTTTTAAATCAGATAAAGTCAGACTTATGCCTGGCCTTTGATCTCTTTACGACCGTTGTACGGTGCTTTTTCGCCCAGAGCTTCTTCAATACGAATCAGTTGGTTGTATTTAGCAACACGGTCAGAACGGCTCATAGAACCCGTTTTGATCTGGCCTGCAGCAGTACCAACAGCCAGGTCAGCGATGGTAGCGTCTTCAGTTTCACCAGAACGGTGAGAGATTACTGCAGTGTAGCCAGCGTCTTTCGCCATCTTGATTGCAGCCAGAGTTTCGGTCAGAGAACCGATCTGGTTGAATTTGATCAGGATGGAGTTAGCGATGCCTTTTTCGATACCTTCTTTCAGGATCTTGGTATTGGTTACGAACAGGTCGTCACCAACCAACTGGATTTTGTCGCCCAGAACTTTGGTCTGGTATGCGAAACCGTCCCAGTCAGACTCGTCCAGACCATCTTCGATGGAAACGATCGGGTACTGTTTGGTCAGTTCTTCCAGGAAGTGAGTGAATTCTTCAGAGGTGAAAGCTTTGTTGCCTTCGCCAGCCAGAACGTATTTACCGTCTTTGTAGAATTCAGAAGCTGCGCAGTCCATCGCCAGAGTGATGTCTTTGCCCAGTTCATAGCCAGCAGCTTTAACAGCTTCAGCGATAACAGCCAGAGCTTCAGCGTTGGAACCCAGGTTCGGCGCATAGCCACCTTCGTCACCAACAGCAGTGTTCATACCTTTCGCTTTCAGAACTTTTGCCAGGTGATGGAAAACTTCAGAACCCATGCGGATGGCTTCTTTCACAGTTTTCGCGCCAACCGGCTGAATCATGAATTCCTGAATATCAACGTTGTTGTCAGCGTGCTCACCACCGTTGATGATGTTCATCATCGGAACCGGCATGGAGTATTTGCCCGGAGTACCGTTCAGTTCAGCGATGTGCTCGTACAGCGGCATACCTTTAGCAGCCGCGGCAGCTTTGGCGTTAGCCAGAGATACAGCCAGGATTGCGTTTGCGCCGAATTTGGATTTATTTTCAGTGCCGTCCAGGTCGATCATGATCTTGTCAATGCCAGCCTGATCTTTGGCATCTTTGCCAATCAGCGCCTGAGCGATCGGGCCGTTAACCGCAGCAACAGCTTTGGTTACGCCTTTGCCCAGGAAACGGGATTTGTCACCATCGCGCAGTTCCAGTGCTTCACGGGAACCAGTAGAAGCACCTGACGGAGCAGCCGCCATACCGACGAAACCACCCTCCAGGTGTACTTCGGCTTCAACAGTCGGGTTACCACGGGAGTCGATGATTTCACGACCGATGATTTTTACGATTTTGGACATTAGGGTTTCCTCAAGTCACTAGTTAAACTAAAACTCCAGACAAACAACGCGTACCCTGGGTACGCGTTGCCGTTCTAACTTTTTTACTTACTTCGCCTGACGTTTCTGGAACTCGCTGGCGGCTTTTACAAAGCCAGCAAACAGCGGGTGACCATCACGTGGAGTAGAAGTAAACTCCGGATGGAACTGACAAGCCACGAACCACGGGTGATTCGGAACTTCGATGATCTCGACCAACTGATCATCCCCGGAACGGCCCGCAACGCGCAGACCTGCATCTTCAATCTGTTTCAACAGCATGTTGTTGACTTCGTAACGGTGACGATGACGTTCAACAATTGTCGGCGCATTGTACAGTTGGCGAACCAGGCTATCGTCAACCAACTGGCACTGCTGCGCGCCAAGACGCATGGTGCCACCGAGATCACTATTCTCGCTACGAACTTCAACGTTGCCGTTTTCATCACGCCACTCGGTAATCAGCGCCACAACCGGGTACTTACAGTCTGGCACAAATTCCGTAGAGTTGGCGTTCTCCATGTTGGCAACATGGCGAGCATAATCAATTAACGCCACCTGCATACCCAGGCAAATACCCAGATAAGGAATATTGTTCTCACGCGCAAAGCGCGCGGTAGTAATCATGCCCTCTACGCCACGGTAACCGAAACCACCAGGTACGAGGATCGCATCCAGGCCTTTAAGGATTTCAACACCGCGTGTTTCAACATCTTGTGAATCGATCAGTTTGATGTTGACGCTAACACGATTTTTCAGCCCGCCGTGTTTCAGTGCTTCAATCACGGATTTATAAGCGTCCGGCAGTTCAATGTACTTGCCGACCATACCGATAGTGACTTCACTTACCGGATTCGCTTCTTCAAAGATAACCTGTTCCCATTCGGACAGATTAGCTTCCGGGCAGTTCAAGCTGAATCGTTTACAAATATAATCGTCCAGCCCCTGAGATTTCAACAGGCCTGGAATTTTATAGATAGAATCGACGTCTTTCAGAGAAATAACCGCTTTTTCCGGAACATTACAGAACAATGCAATCTTCGCACGTTCGTTCGCCGGAACGGCGCGATCTGAACGACAAATCAGGATATCAGGCTGGATGCCGATAGAAAGCAGCTCTTTTACAGAGTGCTGAGTCGGCTTGGTTTTGACTTCACCAGACGCAGCCATGTACGGCACCAGGGTCAGGTGCATGAACAGCGCGTGTTCACGACCAATATCAACAGCTAACTGGCGAATCGCTTCAAGGAACGGCAGGGATTCGATGTCACCGACAGTACCGCCGATTTCGACCAGAACCACGTCGTGGCCTTCACCGCCGGCAAGAACGCGTTCTTTAATAGCGTTAGTAATGTGCGGGATAACCTGTACGGTTGCGCCCAGATAGTCGCCACGGCGTTCTTTACGCAGAACGTCAGAATAGATACGACCCGTGGTGAAGTTGTTGCGGCGGCTCATTTTGGTGCGAATGAAACGCTCGTAGTGCCCCAGGTCCAGGTCGGTTTCAGCGCCGTCTTCAGTAACGAACACTTCCCCGTGTTGGATTGGGCTCATAGTACCTGGATCGACGTTGATGTACGGATCCAGTTTCATGATGGTCACATTGAGGCCACGGGCTTCAAGAATGGCTGCGAGGGAGGCTGCGGCAATGCCTTTACCCAGAGAGGATACGACCCCGCCGGTCACAAAAATATAGTTCGTTGTCATGCTGAACCTGAGAAGTTAGGTTGAAAAGACGATGGAATAACCAGGACGGGAAAGCAGTATACCCGAACATGACCTGTGCCACAAACTTTCATTATCCCTCCTCTTCGCCAGCGCACAATTGAAATCAGGAGTGAGAAAATAGCCCCTTTGGGGTAAATGTTTTTGACGCAAATCAAGCGCTTGTCATTTAAAAAATGACACAAATCGCGCTTGACCGTGTAATTTCCTTAGAGATCAATTTCCTGCCGTTTTACCTGCTGCCAGACTTCTTCCATTGTTTCGAGGTCAACACCTGTCATTTCCAGTCCACGCGCGGCAACAATCCGCTCCACTTCGCGAAAACGACGCTCAAATTTTTCGTTAGCTTTTTGTAGCGCAATCTCTGCTTTCGTCCCTAAATGGCGGGCCAGATTGACCGTCGCAAACAGCAGGTCGCCCATTTCCTCCTCCAGTTTAGCCTGGTCCACTACAGCCTGCCGCGCCTCGTACATGACCTCGTCAATCTCTTCGTAAACTTTATCGACCACCGGGCCAAGCGTCGTCCAGTCGAAGCCAACGTTGGCGCAGCGTTTCTGGATTTTTTGCGCACGCATTAAGGCCGGTAAACTGCGAGGAATATCGTCCAGCGCTGAATGTTGCGCCTTCTGCGCGCGCTCTTCGGTTTTGATCTGCTCCCAACGGGCAAGAACTTCACTGCTGTTATCGGCAGAACTGTCAGCAAAAACATGCGGATGGCGGCGCTCTAACTTATCGCTGATCGCCGCGCAAATATCATTAAAGTCAAAGCGCCCTTCTTCCTGGGCCATTTGCGCGTAAAACACCACCTGGAACAGCAAATCGCCCAGTTCACCGCGCAGATCGTCAAAGTCTTCGCGGGCAATGGCATCCAGCACTTCATAAGTTTCTTCAAGGGTATAAGGTGCAATAGAAGCGAATGTCTGCTCTTTGTCCCACGGACAGCCGTTTTCCGGGTCACGAAGACGCTGCATGATAGTGAGCAAACGGTCGATTTGATTCATTGGAATGTCCTGAAAATTGCGGGTCTGTCAGGTGTAACACCTTCGAGTAAAGGATATCGTCGGATACGGCTGACGCCATATCCGGCTATGTAAGATTAATTCCCGTGCAGTCGTCTTGCATCGATAACATCTGGCACCTGATTGAGTTTACCCAGCACGCGCCCCAGCACTTGCAGGTTATAAATCTCAATGGTCATATCGATGGTCGCCAGTTGCTGTTTCGTGTCGCTGCGGCTGGCAACGCCAAGCACATTCACCTTCTCATTGGCGAGAATAGTGGTGATATCACGCAACAATCCACTACGATCATTGGCCTGCACGCGAACCACCAGCGAGTAACCAGCGGAGTAGCTCTCGCCCCATACCGCGTCAACAATTCGTTCCGGCGCATGGGAGCGCAGTTCCGCCAGTTGTTCGCAATCGGCGCGGTGTACGGAGATCCCGCGGCCCTGGGTAATGAAACCGACAATCTCATCGCCAGGAATCGGCTGGCAGCAACGCGCGATGTGGTGCATCAGGTTGCCCACGCCTTCTACCACTACACGACCGTTATCTTTACTGCGGTTTTGTGGTGTATAGCTTTTTTGCTGAAGCTGTTTCAGTGCGGCGGCGTCCTGCTCTTCGGCGCTCGGCTTATTAAATTGCGATTGCAGGAAGTTGACCATCTGATTGAGACGGATATCCCCGCCACCAATCGCCGCCAACAACTCGTCGACGTCATTGAAGTTGTAACGCGGCAGCAGATATTTTTCTGCTTCCTTCAGACTGATCCCCAGATGTTCCAGTTCGTCGTCAAGGATTTGCCGTCCTGCCAGAATATTTTTGTCACGATCCTGTTTACGGAACCAGGCGTGAATTTTCGAACGCCCGCGGCTGGTTGTAACATAACCCAGGTTTGGGTTTAACCAGTCACGGCTGGGATTCGGCTGTTTCTGGGTGATAATTTCAATCTGGTCACCCATCTGCAACTGGTAGGTGAATGGCACAATGCGCCCGCCAATTTTTGCCCCGATGCAGCGGTGCCCGACATCGCTATGGATGTGGTAAGCGAAATCCAGCGGCGTTGATCCCGCAGGCAGATCAACAACATCACCTTTCGGCGTAAACACATATACCCGATCATCAAAGACCTGACTGCGTACTTCGTCGAGCATTTCGCCAGAATCAGCCATCTCTTCCTGCCACGCAATCAGTTTACGCAGCCAGGCAATCCGGTCTTCATGTCCCGAACGTGCGCCGCCAGCAGCCGCGCCTTCTTTGTATTTCCAGTGCGCAGCAACACCCAACTCTGCATCTTCATGCATCTGTTTGGTGCGGATTTGGATCTCAACGGTTTTGCCGCCCGGCCCCAACACTACGGTATGAATAGACTGATAACCGTTCGGTTTCGGGTTCGCAACGTAATCATCGAACTCATCCGGCAAGTGGCGATAGTGGGTGTGCACTATGCCCAGCGCGGCGTAACAATCCTGCAAACGTTCCGCGACGATACGCACCGCACGAACATCAAACAGCTCATCAAAGGCGAGGTTCTTTTTCTGCATTTTGCGCCAGATGCTGTAGATGTGTTTTGGGCGGCCATACACTTCAGCTTTAACGCCTTCAGCTTTCATCTCTGCACGCAGATGCCCCACAAACTCTTCAATGTAGTGTTCGCGGTCGAGGCGGCGCTCATGCAGCAGTTTTGCAATACGTTTGTACTCGGTCGGGTGGAGGTAACGGAAGCAGTAATCTTCCAGTTCCCATTTCAGTTGCCCAATCCCAAGACGGTTCGCCAGCGGCGCGTAGATATTGGTGCACTCTTTTGCCGCCAGCACGCGTTCATCTTCCGGCGCATCTTTTACTTCGCGCAGATGGGCAATTCGCTCCGCCAGTTTGATGACCACGCAACGGAAGTCATCGACCATCGCCAGCAACATCCGGCGAACGTTATCGACCTGTTCGGAGGAAACAGAATCGGTGTGCGTTGCTTTCAGTTGGCGGATTGCCGCCATATCGCGCACACCGTGAATAAGATTAACGACCGACTTACCGACACTCTCGCGCAGTACGTCTTCGCTGACGACGTTTGCATCGGCCAGAGGGAACAGCAGCGCAGCCCGCAGCGTGTCAATGTCCATACTTAATGTCGAGAGGATCTCCACCATCTCGACACCACGCCACAACAGCAAACTGGCATCCGGATGCCCCTGCGTCTGCTGCAGACAATACGCCCAGGTTTCGGCTAAGCACTCACACGACTTCTGGCTGGCAATGCCCAGACTTGCGATCCATTTTTCCGGATCAAATTCACCAGCCTTATTGATATGTGCACTTCTTACCGCAACCATCGTCCTCTCCTTTAGGGACCTGACCTGCTGAAATCAGCAAATCGTAACTATTTAACGCGCGAGAAAAGTACCATCGATTCCAGATGCCCCGTGTGTGGGAACATATCCAGCATCGCCAACCGCGCAATGGTATATCCTGCTTTTAATAACGCCTCGCTATCCCGAGCCAGCGTCGCAGGGTTACAGGATACATAAACTATACGAATAGGTTCCAGTTTTATAATTTGTTGCATAACGCCTGCTGCACCAGCACGCGCCGGGTCCAGCAACACTTTATCAAAGCCGTTTTTTGCCCACGGCTGCTTTGTGACATCATCTTCAAGATTTTCGTGATAAAACGTCACATTATGTAAGCGATTAAGACTCGCGTTCTGCTGGCCTTTTTCCACCAGCGCCGGAACCCCTTCCACACCAACAACACTTGCCGCACGGGTCGCTAACGGCAGCGTAAAATTGCCCATACCACAGAACAGATCCAGCACACGATCATCAGGCTGAACATCCAGCCACTCCAGCGCTCGCGCCACCATTTTCTGGTTCACACCCGCATTGATCTGAATAAAATCACGCGGACTAAAGGTTAAGCGCAACCCGTTTGAGTCATACCAGGGCATCTCGCCAGAGACGGTTTCGAGTATCTCACTATCGGGGGCGAGATACAGATCCAGGCCTTCAGAATGCGAAAAGCGTTCCAGTTTTTCGCGATCTGCCAAACTTAGCGGTGCGGTATGGCGTAAAATCATCAGCAGGCCGCTGGTTGCCTGCACCAGTTCAACATGACCAAGATGGCGCATAGCTTGTAAGCTGTCCAGGCATGCCCTGACTTTGGGCAACAACGCTTCAAGTTGGGGCACTAAAATAGGGCATTGTTTAACGTCGACAATGTCACTGGAACCCGCTTTGCGAAATCCCATCTGGAGTTGTTGTTTTTTCGGTAGATAGTTCAGACTTAAACGCGCGCGACGGCGATAACCCCAGGGGACATCGTCGATCACTTCAGAGACGTCGTGTTTCATTAACCGGGCGAGTGCTGCGCTTTTGCTACGCTGCTGGAGTTCGACGCTGGCGTGTTGTTGCTGACAGCCGCCGCATACGCCAAAATGAGGGCAGCGTGGCGTTTTGCGTTCCGGGCTGTCGCTTAACCTGCGCACGACCTTAGCGCGGGCGTACTGTTTTTTATCTTCAGTAACAGTAACTTCCGCGTTTTCCGGCGGTAGTAATCCAGGAATAAATAACGCTTTGCCGTTATGTCGCGCCACGCCCTGACCAAAAGAGTCGAGGTCGTTGACTGAAACGGTTATGATCTGACGCGTCGTCGCGCGTCGTTTTGCAGAGTAGAATTGCGCCATTGGCGAGACTTTCTCAATTTAACAGTGTGACCTTAATTGTCCCATAACGGAACTCCATGACCAACTACAGCCTGCGCGCACGCATGATGATTCTGATCCTGGCACCGACCGTCCTTATTGGTTTATTGCTTAGCATCTTTTTCGTCGTGCATCGCTATAACGACTTGCAGCGTCAACTGGAAGATGCCGGTGCCAGCATTATTGAGCCGCTTGCGGTTTCAACGGAATATGGCATGAGCCTGCAAAATCGCGAATCTATTGGTCAATTGATCAGCGTTTTGCATCGTCGCCATTCCGATATTGTTCGTGCCATTTCGGTTTATGATGAAAATAACCGACTTTTTGTCACCTCCAATTTTCATCTTGATCCTTCATCAATGCAGCTCGGCAGCAACGTGCCATTTCCGCGCCAACTTACTGTCACACGTGATGGCGATATTATGATCCTGCGCACGCCGATTATTTCTGAGAGTTATTCTCCCGACGAATCACCCAGCAGCGATGCCAAAAATAGTCAAAATATGTTGGGATATATTGCTCTTGAGCTGGATCTTAAATCAGTGCGCTTGCAGCAATATAAAGAGATCTTTATTTCTAGCGTGATGATGCTGTTTTGTATTGGTATCGCGCTTATTTTTGGCTGGCGCTTAATGCGCGATGTAACCGGCCCAATTCGCAACATGGTGAATACCGTCGACCGCATCCGCCGAGGGCAACTCGACAGTCGGGTGGAAGGATTTATGCTCGGAGAGTTGGATATGCTGAAAAATGGCATCAACTCGATGGCAATGTCGCTGGCGGCTTATCACGAAGAGATGCAGCACAATATCGACCAGGCGACGTCCGATCTGCGTGAAACGCTGGAACAGATGGAAATTCAGAACGTTGAACTGGATCTGGCGAAAAAACGCGCCCAGGAAGCGGCGCGTATTAAGTCAGAGTTTCTGGCAAACATGTCGCATGAGCTGCGTACACCGTTGAATGGCGTTATTGGTTTTACCCGCCTGACGTTGAAAACAGAATTAACACCAACGCAGCGCGATCACCTCAATACTATTGAACGCTCGGCAAATAATTTGCTGGCAATTATTAATGATGTTCTCGATTTCTCAAAACTGGAAGCAGGCAAGCTGATTCTGGAAAGTATTCCATTCCCACTACGCAGCACGCTGGATGAAGTGGTAACGCTACTGGCGCATTCTTCTCACGATAAAGGACTGGAATTGACGCTCAATATTAAGAGCGACGTGCCCGATAACGTCATTGGCGACCCGCTGCGTTTACAGCAAATAATCACTAACCTGGTGGGGAATGCGATTAAATTCACCGAGAATGGCAACATCGACATTCTGGTAGAAAAACGTGCGCTGAGTAATACCAAAGTACAGATTGAAGTGCAGATCCGTGATACCGGCATTGGTATTCCTGAACGTGATCAATCGCGTTTGTTCCAGGCCTTCAGACAGGCAGATGCCAGTATTTCACGCCGTCATGGCGGCACCGGGCTGGGGCTGGTGATTACGCAAAAACTGGTCAATGAAATGGGCGGCGATATCTCGTTCCATAGCCAGCCGAATCGTGGTTCAACCTTCTGGTTCCATATTAATCTCGATCTGAACCCGAATATTATTATCGAAGGGCCATCCACTCAGTGCCTCGCGGGTAAACGCCTGGCTTATGTCGAACCGAACTCTGCAGCCGCCCAGTGTACGCTGGATATTTTAAGCGAAACACCTCTGGAAGTGGTTTATAGCCCAACGTTCTCCGCGCTGCCTCCTGCACATTACGACATGATTTTGTTAGGGATTGCGGTAACCTTCCGCGAACCGCTGACGATGCAGCATGAGCGGTTGGCGCAAGCGGTGTCAATGACCGATTTTCTGATGCTGGCACTTCCGTGCCATGCACAGGTCAATGCCGAAAAGCTCAAGCAAGATGGTATCGGCGCGTGTCTGCTGAAACCCCTGACGCCTACACGTTTGTTGCCTGTACTGACGGAATTTTGTCATCAAAAGCAAAACACACTTTTGCCTGTTACCGATGAAAGTAAGCTGGCAATGACGGTTATGGCTGTTGATGATAATCCGGCAAACCTGAAACTTATCGGCGCATTGCTGGAAGATATGGTGCAGCATGTTGAGCTGTGCGATAGCGGACATCAGGCGGTTGAACGGGCGAAACAGATGCCGTTCGATTTAATCTTAATGGATATTCAAATGCCGGATATGGACGGCATTCGGGCATGTGAACTCATTCACCAGCTCCCGCATCAGCAGCAAACACCAGTTATCGCGGTAACGGCGCACGCGATGGCCGGGCAAAAAGAGAAACTGCTTGGCGCAGGAATGAGCGATTATCTGGCGAAACCGATTGAAGAAGAGCGGTTGCATAATTTGCTGTTACGTTACAAGCCCGGCAGTGGCATTTCTTCTCGCGTCGTGACGCCAGAAGTGAACGAAATTGTGGTGAATCAGAATGCGACTCTCGACTGGCAACTGGCACTGCGCCAGGCTGCAGGAAAAAACGATCTGGCGCGCGATATGCTGCAAATGTTGCTCGATTTCCTGCCAGAAGTTCGCAACAAAGTTGAAGAACAATTGGTTGGAGAAAACCCGGAAGGCCTGGTTGATTTGATCCATAAACTGCATGGCAGTTGCGGTTATAGCGGCGTACCGCGAATGAAGAATCTCTGCCAACTAATCGAACAACAGCTACGCAACGGTACTAAAGAAGAAGATTTGGAGCCGGAGCTACTGGAACTGTTGGACGAGATGGATAATGTGGCGCGCGAAGCCAGTAAAATTCTCGGTTAATAAACCTCTTGTCGAGTAAAAACCGGCTTCTTTATGAAGCCGGTTTCAGATTGGTGGCAAGTACCTGTGTTTATGCCGAATGCGGCGAGAACGCCTTGCCATGTCTACAACATCATATGAAGTGGTTCACTTGACTCCAGGCAAACGCTAGTAAAAATGCCCCTTAAGAAGGCACATTTACTGGCATTTGCCTGAAAAAATTCGATTCAGCATCGCTGAAACAATATTTTGCCGACCATTAGGTATATCAGCAAAAATAGCGAGGACTCAGGACAACAGCGTGCCCCAATGTTCAACCCACGGGTTTGATTCCGTTTCTGGTTCCGGGGTCTCGCTGGCATCAATCAGCAGCATTTCCCCTACCCGCTGCGCGCTTTGTTCCTGCAACAAAGCATCGAACTGTTTGCCACCATTGCAGAAATTCACATAACTGCTGTCGCCAAGGGCAATCACGCCATAACGCAGGTTCGGCTGGAAACCGAGGTTATCCTTTATTCCCAGAAAGAGCGGCACAATGCTGTCAGGAAGGTCGCCCTGCCCGGTGGTCGAGGTGACTACCAGTACGTACTTGTCCTGATAGGGTAGCCAGTCACTTAACTCTGGATCTTCAAATACCGTTGCTTTGTGTCCTTGCCCGGACAAAATGGCTTCCGCTTCTTCTGCAACTAACAATGCGTTGCCGTACATGGTGCCAACAAAAATACCAATTTCCGCCATACCGTTTTCTCCCTGGATTAGGAACTCATCTCACCATCCTGACCGGATGCCGCGCTGAACTCAACCCTTTCATTTTCAGGAAGTAGACCGCGCCAACCAAACTGTGATAACGCCTGCATCCAGGTGTCGTCCAGACCCGCGTAAATAGTGAGCGGCTCGCCAGTAAAAGGATGCGTCAATGACAACTGGCTGGCATGTAGCATTAACCTCTGCAGGCCGAAATGTTCAGCCCCGCTGCGGTTCTGGCGCAAATCGCCGTGTTTGCTGTCCCCAATGATGGGATGACGCAAATGGGCCAGATGGCGGCGTAGTTGGTGTTTACGTCCAGTTTTCGGCTCCAGTTCCACCAGGCCATAGCGCGTGGTCGGGTAACGTCCAGTCGCCACAGGCATTTCCACCGTCGCCAGACCGCGATAATGCGTTACCGCTGGCTGTGGACCTTTATCTTCGCGGGCATATTTATCAGCGATTTTGTCCAGTTCTTCTACCAGCGGATAATCCAGCTCCGCCTCATCCATCAGCCAGCCACGCACAATCGCATGGTAACGTTTCTGGATTTGGTGCTGTTCAAACTGTTGCGCCAACAGTCGCCCTGCCTCACTGGATAACCCCATCAGCAATACGCCAGAAGTCGGGCGATCCAGACGATGCGCGGTAAAAACATGCTGACCAATCTGGTCACGCACAGTTTGCATCACCACAACTTTCTCGTCGCGATCCAGCCAGCTACGGTGGACCAGCCAGCCGGACGGTTTATTTACCGCCACCAACCATTCATCCTGGTAGAGTATTTCCAACATCAGTTAGCATCATCCGCAAAAAGGGCATCCAGCTTTTCCAGCTCCGCCAGAATAAGCGCTCGTTGCGGGTGATCCGTCGCCAGCGCCATTTCATAGTACGGCGCCACAGCAAATGCCCCTGGTAATGGCTGATTGTTATCTAATAAATCGTGCATCCGCGGGATAAGCACCCACTGCAACCACTCCAACGGTTCCATGGTGTCCATAAAAAACGGTTGGGTACTGTTGAATAGATGCGGCTGGGGTTCATCATTGCGCCAGTGCTGATGTTCACGCAGCAGCGCTTCAAGCGCCTGCAACTGGAAACGAACGCGGTCATGAGTAGTCATAAAGCAGCCTCAAGTAAAAAACTGCCGCGAAGAATAGCAGGAATAAAAAAAGGGAGCACTGTATTCACAGTGCTCCCGATTCGTTTCGCAGCATTCCAGCTACTTTTGTTGCTCCCTGCTCATCCTTGACAACTTTTCCTTTAGCCTTACGGCCAATCGTTCATCCTGAACTATTGCTCCCTGCTCACACCACCCCGATGTGATACTTCATCCTGAAGTGTCCCTGGCCTTCCTGACCCACCGAATCATCCTGACCGGTTCTCATTCTCCATCCTGGAGGTGTCCTTTAACGCGTCCTGCGTTATCCTCTTCGCTTCATCCGGAAGCCTTTCCCTGAAACACCATCCTGGCGTGTCCTTCAGAAGTGTCATCATCCTGATGTTCACTTCATTGTCTGACTCCCTGTCGACGAAGATAGAATCGTCTTTTTCACTGCGTCTTACAAGGAGCTTACAGACAATGCCTTAAGGATAATTTCATATGAAAGTCGAAAAAACAACAATAAGCAATTGATTTCAAATCAAAATATCAAATCTCATCTTATTAAGTATTCGCTTATTTCCTGGCGATCTCCTACAGGGTCTGTAAGAGATCTCTCACAACAAGACGGGGTATTTGGATTACAGAAGAGGCTTAAGTTGGTTGAGGAATTCCGCAAGATTTGAGGCTAAATGCGCCCGTTTACGCGTTCCCAGTGTTTCTTTGCATACTTCGCCTGAGAGATTACACACCGAGATTACCTCCAGCTCTTCTTCCAGCGTCGCGATAAATAGCGTAGGCGGCAGTTTTAGACGTTTCTGAGTAACCAAATGGCCAATCAGATTTTCCTGCACTCGACGGAAGTCATCTTCGCTCCAGGTTTGCAGTAATGTCAGTTTGATATCACCAAACTGCGCATGCATATCCCCGGCAAACTGGGTCGTATAGAAGGTATGAATTGTGGGTTGTATCACAATATCAAACGCCCGTTCAACCGCGTTTACATTTTGCTCACCGGTAAACGGTTGAGGTTGCCAGTATACGGCGTCTTCGGTGGTTGAAATAATGCATGGCGAAGGAACGCCATACAGCTCCTCACTTAACGGCCAGCTTTTATACTGTTCATGCCAGGCATCGCAGTAGCGCGCAGTAAAATCCTTCAGGGCTTGTGCGGTCAAATCGTCCACTAATTTCTCTCTTCACTTAAACCAGATACACTTGTTGTTTAGTTTATCTGGTTTATGACGGTGAAACATGTCTTCTTATGCAAACCATCAGGCACTTGCAGGCCTGACTCTCGGAAAATCAACCGATTACAGGGATACCTATGACGCCAGCCTGCTGCAAGGCGTTCCGCGTAGTCTGAATCGCGATCCACTGGGTCTGAAAGCGGATAACCTGCCTTTTCACGGCGCGGATATCTGGACGCTATATGAGCTTTCCTGGCTAAATGCGAAAGGTTTACCGCAGGTCGCTGTGGGTCATGTTGAACTTGATTACACCAGCGTGAATCTCATTGAGTCGAAGAGTTTTAAGCTCTATCTCAATAGCTTTAATCAGACTCGATTTAACAATTGGGAAGAGGTGCGCCAGACGCTGGAGCGCGATTTAAGTACCTGCGCCCAGGGTAAGGTCAGCGTGGCGTTATATCGACTCGATGAATTGGAAGGCCAGCCAATGGGTCATTTCAATGGCACCTGCATTGATGAGCAGGATATCGCTATCGATAACTATGAATTCACCACTGACTACCTTGAGAATGCCGCCAGCGGTGAAAAAGTGGTGGAAGAGACGCTGGTTAGCCATCTGCTGAAATCAAACTGTCTGATCACCCATCAGCCAGACTGGGGTTCCATTCAAATTCAGTACCGTGGACACAAGATTGATCGGGAAAAACTGCTGCGTTATCTGGTTTCTTTCCGTCATCACAACGAGTTCCATGAGCAATGCGTAGAGCGTATTTTTAATGATCTGCTGCGCTTCTGCCAGCCAGAAAAATTAAGCGTTTACGCTCGTTATACCCGTCGTGGCGGTCTGGACATTAACCCCTGGCGTAGCAATAGTGACTTTGTCCCATCGACTACCCGACTGGTACGACAATAAATTTTTTTTCAGTTTTGCGTGCTGGATTCAAGCATAGAGTTGTGAAAGGCCATCAGGCAGGGCTATTGTAATCAAAGGGAATGACAATAATTGTCCCATAAGGAGTTTTTCTTGATTACACATATTAGCCCACTTGGCTCCATGGATATGTTGTCGCAGTTGGAGGTGGACATGCTTAAACGCACCGCCAGCAGCGACCTCTATCAACTGTTTCGCAACTGTTCACTTGCCGTTCTGAACTCCGGTAGCCTCACCGATAACAGCAAAGAATTGCTATCCCGTTTTGAAAATTTCGACATTAACGTGTTGCGCCGTGAACGCGGTGTTAAGCTGGAACTGATCAACCCTCCGGAAGAAGCTTTCGTCGATGGGCGCATTATCCGCGCCTTACAGGCCAACTTGTTTGCGGTTCTGCGCGACATTCTCTTCGTCTACGGGCAAATCCATAACACCGTTCGTTTTCCCAATCTGAATCTCGACAACTCTGTCCACATTACTAATCTGGTCTTTTCTATATTGCGCAACGCGCGCGCGCTGCATGTAGGCGAAGCACCGAATATGGTGGTGTGCTGGGGCGGTCACTCCATCAATGAAAACGAATATCTGTATGCACGGCGCGTTGGTAATCAACTGGGGCTTCGCGAGCTGAATATCTGCACCGGCTGCGGTCCAGGAGCGATGGAAGCGCCGATGAAAGGTGCAGCAGTAGGTCACGCTCAGCAGCGTTACAAAGACAGTCGTTTTATTGGCATGACAGAACCGTCGATTATCGCCGCTGAACCGCCTAACCCACTGGTCAACGAACTGATCATCATGCCGGATATCGAAAAACGTCTTGAAGCGTTTGTGCGTATCGCTCACGGCATCATTATTTTCCCGGGTGGTGTGGGTACGGCAGAAGAGTTGCTGTACTTGCTGGGAATTTTAATGAATCCGGCCAACAAAGATCAGGTTTTACCGTTGATCCTCACCGGGCCGAAAGAAAGCGCCGACTACTTCCGCGTACTGGACGAATTTGTCGTACATACGCTGGGAGAAAACGCGCGCCGCCATTATCGCATCATTATTGATGACGCTGCCGAAGTAGCACGTCAGATGAAAAAAGCGATGCCGCTGGTGAAAGAAAACCGTCGCGATACCGGCGATGCGTACAGCTTTAACTGGTCAATGCGCATTGCGCCAGATCTGCAAATGCCGTTTGAGCCGTCTCACGAGAACATGGCCAATCTGAAGCTTTACCCGGATCAACCCGTTGAAGTGCTGGCCGCCGATCTGCGTCGAGCATTCTCCGGTATTGTTGCGGGTAACGTGAAAGAAGTCGGTATTCGCGCCATTGAAGAGTTTGGCCCTTACAAAATCAACGGCGATAAAGAGATTATGCGTCGTATGGACGACCTGCTTCAGGGGTTTGTCGCCCAGCATCGTATGAAGTTGCCTGGCTCTGCCTATATCCCTTGCTACGAAATTTGCACTTAATCTCCCTTCTCCCGGTAACGATCGTTGCCGGGTTTTGTTCTCCCTGGTCACTCACTAAGCAATCTATTTCATTTTCCATCTGAATATTTCAGCACGTCATCATGCAATTAATATCACCAACATCAATATGTCATACAATTTATATTGTAACGCAAACGTTTACCTGCTTTTATAAACCGCATTTTATCGCTGATAAAAATAAAATCTCATCATGATTAACTAAAAGTATTGATTTTTTCAGTTCAACCTACATATATTGCGCGCCCCGGAAGAAAACAGATGTCGTTTAGTGGGCAAATATCGCCCTTAAATTCTCTTTTACTTTTGATTTACAGAGTAAAGCGTTGGGATTATCTATCTTCCAAGTAGATTATTGTATTTGAGATCAAGATCACTGATAGAGACATAAGTTGTGTGTATCTTTCCGCCCTCAAATTATTACGGCGGAAAATGATTGAGCCATCGCCGATAGACAGATTTCATTTTTACGGCCAGGCACCTTCCCGGGCTGAACTGGCTAAAAGCTGAATTATTTGCATTCCTCCAGGAGAAATAGATGGAAACAACTCAAACCAGCACGATTGCGTCGAAAGACTCTCGCAGTGCCTGGCGCAAGACAGACACCATGTGGATGCTGGGCCTTTATGGTACAGCAATCGGCGCGGGTGTACTGTTCCTGCCAATCAACGCCGGTGTTGGCGGTATGATCCCGCTGATCATCATGGCCATCCTTGCGTTTCCGATGACGTTTTTTGCTCACCGCGGCCTGACTCGCTTCGTACTGTCTGGTAAAAATCCGGGCGAAGACATCACCGAGGTAGTAGAAGAACACTTTGGTGTTGGCGCAGGTAAACTGATTACCCTGCTGTACTTCTTTGCTATTTACCCGATCCTGCTGGTGTACAGCGTGGCAATCACTAACACGGTAGAAAGCTTCATGGCCCACCAACTGGGCATGACACCGCCGCCACGTGCGATTCTGTCCCTGATCCTGATCGTGGGTATGATGACCATCGTTCGCTTCGGTGAGCAGATGATCGTTAAAGCAATGAGCATCCTGGTATTCCCGTTCGTTGCAGTTCTGATGCTGCTGGCTCTGTACCTGATCCCACAGTGGAACGGCGCGGCGCTGGAAACTCTGTCTCTGGATACTGCAGCTTCTACCGGTAACGGTCTGTGGATGACTCTGTGGCTGGCGATTCCGGTCATGGTGTTCTCGTTCAACCACTCTCCGATCATCTCTTCTTTCGCCGTTGCGAAGCGTGAAGAGTACGGCGATATGGCAGAACAGAAATGCTCTAAGATCCTGGCATTCGCACACATCATGATGGTGCTGACCGTTATGTTCTTCGTCTTTAGCTGCGTACTGAGCCTGTCTCCGGCAGACCTGGCTGCGGCAAAAGAACAGAACATCTCGATTCTGTCTTACCTGGCTAACCACTTTAATGCGCCGATTATCGCGTGGATGGCACCGATTATCGCGATGATTGCCATCACCAAATCCTTCCTCGGCCACTACCTGGGCGCGCGTGAAGGCTTCAACGGTATGGTGATTAAATCACTGCGTGGTAAAGGTAAGTCTATTGAAATCAACAAGCTGAACCGTATCACTGCACTGTTCATGCTGGTAACAACCTGGATTGTTGCCACCCTGAACCCGAGTATCCTGGGTATGATTGAAACCCTGGGCGGCCCAATCATCGCGATGATCCTGTTCCTGATGCCGATGTACGCAATCCAGAAAGTACCGGCAATGCGTAAGTACAGCGGTCACATCAGCAACGTATTCGTTGTCGTGATGGGTCTGATTGCTATCTCCGCAATCTTCTACTCTCTGTTCAGCTAAGTCCTTTCGCGCCGCTTTCGGGCGGCGCTTCCTCCGTTTTAACGCGATGTATTTCCTATGATTAGCGTATTCGATATTTTCAAAATCGGCATTGGCCCTTCCAGCTCTCATACCGTTGGACCGATGAAAGCGGGTAAACAATTTACCGACGATCTGATTGCCCGTAATCTGCTGAAAGACGTAACCCGCGTGGTGGTTGACGTCTACGGCTCACTCTCTCTGACCGGTAAAGGCCACCACACGGATATCGCCATTATTATGGGTCTGGCGGGTAATCTGCCAGATACCGTGGATATCGACTCTATCCCTGGTTTTATTCAGGATGTGAATACTCACGGTCGTCTGATGCTGGCAAACGGTCAGCACGAAGTGGAGTTCCCGGTTGATCAGTGCATGAACTTCCATGCAGACAACCTTTCTCTGCATGAGAATGGTATGCGCATCACCGCTCTGGCAGGCGACAAAGTTGTTTACAGTCAGACTTACTACTCCATCGGCGGTGGCTTTATCGTTGATGAAGAACATTTTGGTCAGCAGGATAGCACACCGGTTGAAGTTCCCTATCCTTACAGTTCAGCAGCCGACCTGCAAAAACATTGCCAGGAAACTGGTCTGTCACTCTCTGGCTTGATGATGAAAAACGAGCTGGCGCTGCACAGCAAAGAAGAGCTGGAACAGCATCTGGCGAACGTCTGGGAAGTGATGCGCGGCGGTATTGAGCGCGGTATTTCCACCGAAGGCGTGTTGCCAGGCAAACTGCGCGTTCCACGTCGTGCGGCGGCGCTGCGTCGAATGCTGGTTAGCCAGGATAAGACCACAACTGACCCAATGGCGGTTGTCGACTGGATCAACATGTTCGCACTGGCGGTAAACGAAGAAAACGCAGCAGGTGGTCGAGTGGTTACTGCGCCGACTAACGGCGCGTGCGGAATTATCCCGGCGGTGCTGGCATACTACGACAAGTTTATCCGCGAAGTGAACGCTAACTCACTGGCTCGTTATCTGCTGGTTGCCAGCGCGATTGGTTCTCTTTATAAGATGAACGCCTCGATTTCTGGTGCCGAAGTGGGTTGCCAGGGTGAAGTTGGTGTGGCGTGCTCTATGGCTGCGGCTGGCCTGGCTGAACTGTTAGGCGCAAGCCCGGCGCAGGTGTGCATCGCGGCGGAAATCGCTATGGAGCATAACCTCGGCCTGACTTGTGATCCGGTCGCCGGACAGGTACAGGTGCCGTGCATCGAGCGTAATGCTATTGCAGCAGTGAAAGCAGTGAACGCTGCACGTATGGCACTGCGCCGTACCAGCGAGCCACGCGTATGCCTCGATAAAGTTATCGAAACCATGTACGAAACAGGTAAAGACATGAATGCCAAGTACCGCGAAACATCTCGCGGCGGCCTGGCGATGAAAATCGTTGCCTGCGATTAATCTCTCTCCAGAGGCCTCGTTTTGCGAGGCCTCTTCCTGTTTTCTCATCCAGCCGTAGCCTGTTCCGGTATCGAATGTTACCCTTATCGCCTGATCTTTAAGGGGGTTATCGTGGCTGTTCATTTGCTTATCGTCGATGCACTGAATCTTATCCGTCGCATTCATGCCGTTCAGGGTTCGCCCTGCGTGGAGACCTGCCAGCACGCGCTCGATCAGCTCATTATGCACAGCCAGCCAACCCACGCGGTCGCCGTTTTTGATGATGAAAACCGCAGTAGCGGCTGGCGTCATCAACGTTTACCGGATTACAAAGCGGGTCGCCCACCAATGCCGGAAGAGTTGCACAACGAAATGCCTGCATTACGCGCCACCTTTGAGCAACGCGGCGTCCCGTGCTGGTCAGCCAGCGGCAACGAAGCCGATGACTTAGCCGCTACGCTGGCGGTCAAAGTGACGCAGGCCGGGCATCAGGCAACCATTGTTTCGACAGATAAAGGCTACTGCCAGCTACTTTCGCCAACGTTGCGCATTCGCGATTACTTCCAGAAACGCTGGCTGGATGCGCCCTTTATCGATAAAGAATTTGGCGTTCAACCGCAACAGTTGCCCGATTACTGGGGGCTGGCGGGGATCAGCAGTTCAAAGGTGCCGGGTGTTGCAGGGATTGGCCCGAAAAGCGCCACGCAGTTGCTGGTCGAGTTTCAGAGTCTGGAAGGAATTTATGAGAATCTCGACACGGTTGCCGAAAAGTGGCGCAAAAAATTAGAAGTACATAAAGAGATGGCGTTTCTGTGCCGCGATATTGCCCGCTTACAAACTGATTTGCATATCGACGGCAATTTACAGCAATTACGGTTGGTACGGTAAAGAGATACCGGATGCTACCGATTAACACCCCATTGAATTTCATGACCGTGTAGGCCGGATAAGACGCGCCAGCGTCGCATCCGGCATTATCACATCAGCGCAATTACCAGGCGGTATGGTAAAGCTCTACAATATCCTCAAGCGTTGCTTCACGCGGGTTGCCACCGGTACAAACATCGTCCAGAGCCGCCTGCGCCAGTGCCGGAATGTCTTCCTTGCGTACACCAACATCACGCAAATGTGGCGGAATACCTACATCGCGATTGAGAGCAAACACCGCGTCAACAGCAGCATTACGCGCCTCTTCCAGGCTCATGCCTTCCACTTTCACGCCCATTACGCGCGCAATATCGCGGTACTTCTCGCCGGTAAATTCGGCGTTATAGCGCATAACATGCGGTAACAGAATGGCGTTCGCAACACCGTGCGGGGTGTTATAAAACGCGCCCAGCGGGTGCGCCATACCATGCACCAGCCCCAACCCAACGTTCGAGAAGCCCATGCCCGCGACATACTGTCCGAGCGCCATCTGTTCTCCGGCATCCTTATCACCGGCAACCGATCCCCGCAGCGCACCGGCAATAATTTCAATGGCTTTAATATGCAACGCATCGGTCAGCGCCCACGCACCACGCGTAATATACCCCTCGATGGCATGAGTCAGCGCATCGACACCGGTCGCGGCTTTCAGCGCCGGTGGCATACCATCCATCATGTCAGCATCAATAAACGCCACCTGCGGGATATCATGCGGATCAACGCAAACAAACTTGCGCCGTTTTTCTTCGTCAGTGATGACATAGTTAATGGTCACTTCCGCCGCAGTGCCCGCCGTGG
This sequence comes from Escherichia sp. TW09308, assembly GCF_000208565.1. Classification (NCBI taxonomy): domain Bacteria; kingdom Pseudomonadati; phylum Pseudomonadota; class Gammaproteobacteria; order Enterobacterales; family Enterobacteriaceae; genus Escherichia; species Escherichia sp. TW09308. The sequence continues at coordinate 2,638,666 of NZ_AEME01000001.1, forward strand.
TGGGGATCGCCAGAATCGGTACGCTGGGTTTATTGGTCGGTGAAAGCCCTTCCAGACTACGCACATCGGCAAACTCCGGGTTGTTGCTGATGATGCCAATCGCTTTACAGGTATCCTGCGGAGAACCACCACCAATAGCGATCAGGTAATCCGCACCGCTGTTCTGGAATACACCCAGCCCTTCTTTGACTACGGTGATTGTCGGATTCGGCACTACGCCGTCGTAAATCGCCCATGCCAGCCCGGCGGCATCCATCTTATCGGTCACTTTCGCCACCACGCCGCACTGCACCAGCGTTTTATCAGTCACGATCAGCGCCTTCTGATAACCACGGCGTTTCACCTCATCGGTTAAAGCGCCAATTGCGCCCCGCCCAAACCATGCCGTTTCGTTCAGAATCATTCTGTTAGCCATCATCCTTCTCCTTGTTGCTTTACGAAATTACTCTTCAATCCGTAATCCATAGGTTTTGAATTTCTCCAGCACCACGGCAATCTCTTCATCGCTCAGTACTGGAACCGGGTCAGTAATCGCCAGGGTCGCCAGATAAAGCTGCGCCAGCACTTCAACTTCATGCGCCAGCCATAACGCTTTTTCCAGATTAGCCTCACAAGCGATAAGCCCATGATGTTGTAGCAGAATTGCTTTACGATTTTTGAGAGCCAGCGCAACATGTTCGGAAAGTTCGCGTGTCCCAAAGGTCGCATAAGGTGCGCAAGGAATGGAATTTCCGCCAGCCGCCGCGATCATGTAGTGAATGGCGGGGATCGGCCGGTTAAGAATGGAAACTGCCGTGCAATGAACGGCATGGTTGTGAACAACCGCGTTGGCATCCGGTCTGCTTTGGTAGGCCGCCATATGGAAACGCCATTCGCTGGAAGGAAGCTTTCCTTCCTCATGTTTACCGTTGCCATCAATAAAGACAATATGCGACTCCGTCAGTTTTTCATACGGAATGCCTGTAGGCGTAATCAGCATCCCATCCTGATAACGTACACTGACGTTACCCGCTGTTCCCTGATTCAGTCCCAGGCGGGTCATTTCCAGGCAAGTGTCAATAATCTGACGAGCAAGTTTATTTCGTTCCATTAGCTACCTCTCTCTGATTCAAAACAGGACAATAATGTTGTTCCTTTCACACTATTGAATTAGCCGTTTAATTACCCACCATCTTCTTCCTGATTAACCGGAAAGAAATTCACAAGCTTATATTTTGTGACCTAGCTCAACTAATCACAGTAAATAACTACGAGGTCTCTTTTTATAACCTCGTTAAAAATGACCGCTCTTAAAAATATTTATCAAAACGGTCATTTTTCTATTTCCCCTAGCCAGAAATGCCCGTTTTCGGCACAAACAATTAATACGGTCATCTGGTTTGTGTTTTTTATGATTTATTTTCTGAAACGGGCATGAAATTTCGATTATTAAAGTGATGGTAGTCACATAAAGTCACCTCCCAGCTAATAAGTGTGACCATCGTCATATTACAGAGCGTTTTTTATTTGAAAATGAATCCATGAGTTCATTTCTGACAGGCAAATATTCACTGGCATGAAGCCCGGACTCGCTGGTTTTGCACTTTTGAAAACATAACCGATTACGTGCTTAAGCTTCTGAACCTAAGAGGATGCTATGGGAAACACATCAATACAAACGCAGAGTTACCGTGCGGTAGATAAAGATGCAGGGCAAAGCAGAAGTTACATTATTCCATTCGCGCTGCTGTGCTCACTGTTTTTTCTTTGGGCGGTAGCCAATAACCTTAACGACATTTTATTGCCTCAATTTCAGCAGGCTTTTACGCTGACAAACTTCCAGGCAGGCCTGATCCAATCGGCCTTTTATTTTGGTTATTTCATTATCCCAATCCCTGCCGGGATATTGATGAAAAAACTCAGTTATAAAGCAGGGATTATTACCGGGTTGTTTTTATATGCCTTCGGCGCTGCATTATTCTGGCCCGCTGCAGAAATAATGAACTACACCTTATTTTTAGTTGGCCTATTTATTATTGCAGCCGGATTAGGCTGTCTGGAAACTGCCGCAAACCCTTTTGTTACGGTATTAGGGCCAGAAAGCAGCGGTCACTTTCGCTTAAATCTTGCGCAAACATTTAACTCGTTTGGCGCAATTATCGCGGTTGTCTTTGGGCAAAGACTTATTTTGTCTAACGTGCCACATCAATCGCAAGACGTCCTCGATAAAATGTCACCAGAGCAATTGAGTGCGTATAAACACAGCCTGGTATTATCGGTACAGACACCTTATATGATCATCGTGGCTATCGTGTTACTGGTCGCCCTGCTGATCATGCTGACGAAATTCCCAGCATTGCAGAGTGATAATCACAGTGACGCCAAACAAGGATCGTTCTCCGCATCGCTTTCTCGCCTGGCGCGTATTCGCCACTGGCGCTGGGCAGTATTAGCGCAATTCTGCTACGTCGGCGCGCAAACGGCCTGCTGGAGCTATTTGATTCGCTACGCTGTAGAAGAAATTCCAGGTATGACCGCAGGCTTTGCCGCTAACTATTTAACCGGAACCATGGTGTGCTTCTTTATTGGTCGTTTCACCGGCACCTGGCTCATCAGTCGCTTTGCACCACACAAAGTCCTGGCAGCCTACGCATTAATCGCTATGGCACTGTGCCTGATCTCAGCCTTCGCTGGCGGTCATGTGGGTTTAATAGCCCTGACTTTATGCAGCGCCTTTATGTCGATTCAGTACCCAACAATCTTCTCGCTGGGTATTAAGAATCTCGGCCAGGACACCAAATACGGCTCGTCCTTCATCGTTATGACCATTATTGGCGGCGGTATTGTCACTCCAGTCATGGGTTTTGTCAGTGACGCGGCGGGCAACATCCCCACTGCCGAACTGATCCCCGCACTCTGCTTCGCGGTCATCTTTATCTTTGCCCGTTTCCGTTCTCAAACGGCAATTAACTGAACATATTTCCGAATAAAGTGAGGAATCTGTAATGAAAAAAATCAGCTTACCGAAAATTGGTATCCGCCCGGTTATTGACGGTCGTCGCATGGGTGTTCGTGAGTCGCTTGAAGAACAAACAATGAATATGGCGAAAGCCACGGCCGCACTGCTAACCGAGAAACTGCGCCATGCCTGCGGTGCTGCCGTCGAGTGCATCATTTCCGATACCTGTATCGCGGGGATGGCTGAAGCCGCCGCCTGCGAAGAAAAATTCAGCAGCCAGAATGTAGGCCTCACCATTACGGTAACGCCTTGCTGGTGCTATGGCAGTGAAACCATCGACATGGACCCTACCCGTCCGAAAGCCATTTGGGGCTTTAACGGCACTGAACGCCCGGGCGCTGTTTACCTCGCCGCAGCCCTGGCAGCTCACAGTCAGAAAGGTATCCCGGCATTCTCCATTTACGGCCATGACGTTCAGGATGCCGATGACACATCGATTCCTGCCGACGTTGAAGAAAAACTGCTGCGCTTTGCCCGTGCCGGTTTGGCAGTCGCCAGTATGAAAGGTAAAAGCTATCTGTCACTGGGCGGCGTTTCGATGGGGATCGCCGGTTCCATCGTTGACCACAACTTCTTTGAATCCTGGCTGGGAATGAAAGTCCAGGCGGTGGATATGACCGAACTGCGTCGCCGTATTGATCAGAAGATTTACGACGAAGCAGAACTGGAAATGGCGCTGGCCTGGGCTGATAAAAACTTCCGCTATGGCGAAGATGAAAATAACAAACAATATCAACGTAATGCCGAACAAAGCCGCGCAGTTCTGCGCGAAAGTTTGCTGATGGCAATGTGTATCCGCGACATGATGCAAGGCAACAGCAAACTGGCTGATATCGGTCGCGTGGAAGAATCTCTTGGCTACAACGCCATTGCGGCGGGCTTCCAGGGACAACGTCACTGGACCGATCAATATCCAAATGGCGACACCGCCGAAGCGATCCTCAACAGTTCATTTGACTGGAATGGCGTGCGCAAACCCTTTGTCGTGGCTACCGAAAACGACAGTCTTAACGGCGTGGCAATGCTAATGGGTCACCAGCTCACCGGCACCGCTCAGGTATTTGCCGATGTGCGTACCTACTGGTCACCTGAAGCAATTGAGCGCGTAACGGGGCATAAACTGGACGGGCTGGCAGAACACGGCATCATCCATTTGATCAACTCCGGTTCTGCTGCGCTGGACGGTTCCTGTAAACAACGCGACAGCGAAGGAAAACCGACGATGAAGCCGCACTGGGAAATCTCCCAGCAAGAGGCTGACGCTTGCCTCGCCGCTACCGAATGGTGCCCGGCGATCCACGAATATTTCCGTGGCGGCGGTTACTCTTCCCGCTTCCTCACTGAAGGCGGCGTCCCGTTCACCATGACTCGAGTCAACATTATTAAAGGCCTGGGACCGGTACTGCAAATCGCGGAAGGCTGGAGTGTGGAGTTGCCAAAGGATGTGCATGACATCCTCAACAAACGCACCAACTCAACCTGGCCAACCACCTGGTTTGCACCGCGCCTCACCGGCAAAGGGCCGTTTACGGATGTGTACTCGGTAATGGCGAACTGGGGCGCTAACCACGGCGTTCTGACCATCGGCCACGTCGGCGCAGACTTTATCACTCTCGCCTCAATGCTGCGGATCCCGGTATGTATGCACAACGTTGAAGAGACAAAAGTGTATCGTCCTTCTGCCTGGGCCGCGCACGGCATGGATATTGAAGGCCAGGATTACCGCGCTTGCCAGAACTACGGTCCGTTGTACAAGCGTTAATACATTACTCCCTGATGTGATGCCCGGTCGCTCCGGCTACCGGGCCTGAACAAGCAAGAGTGGTTAGCCGGATAAGCAATGTTATCCGGCTATATTGCAGGAGCGATTATGAAACAAGAAGTTATCCTGGTACTCGACTGTGGCGCGACCAATGTCAGGGCCATCGCGGTTAATCGGCAGGGAAAAATTGTTGCCCGCGCCTCAACGCCTAATGCCAGCGATATCGCGATGGAAAACAACACCTGGCACCAGTGGTCTTTAGACGCTATTTTGCAACGCTTCGCTGATTGCTGTCGGCAAATCAACAGTGAACTGGCTGAATGCCACATCCGCGGTATCGCCGTAACGACCTTTGGTGTGGACGGCGCTCTGGTTGATAAGCAAGGAAATCTGCTCTATCCGGTCATTAGCTGGAAATGTCCGCGAACAGCAGCGGTAATGGACAATATTGAATGGTTGATCTCCGCACAGCAGTTGCAGGCCATTTCTGGTGTCGGAGCCTTTAGTTTCAACACGTTATATAAGCTGGTATGGTTGAAAGAAAACCATCCACAACTGCTGGAACGCGCGCACGCCTGGCTCTTTATTTCGTCGCTGATTAACCACCGTTTAACCGGCGAATTCACTACTGATATCACCATGGCCGGAACCAGCCAGATGCTGGATATCCAGCAACGCGATTTCAGTCCGCAAATTTTACAAGCCACCGGTATTCCACGCCGACTCTTCCCTCGTCTGGTGGAAGCGGGTGAACAGATTGGCACACTACAGAACAGCGCCGCAGCAATGCTCGGCTTATCCGTTGGCATACCGGTGATCTCCGCGGGTCACGATACTCAGTTCGCCCTTTTTGGCGCGGGTGCCGAACAAAATGAACCCGTGCTCTCTTCCGGTACATGGGAAATTTTAATGGTTCGCAGCGCGCAGGTTGATACTTCACTGCTTAGTCAGTACGCCGGTTCTACCTGTGAACTGGACAGCCAGGCAGGTTTGTATAACCCGGGTATGCAATGGCTGGCATCCGGTGTGCTGGAATGGGTGAGAAAACTGTTATGGACTACTGAAACTCCGTGGCAAATGCTGATTGAAGAAGCTCGTCTGATCCCACCGGGCGCGGACGGCGTGAAAATGCAGTGTGATTTATTGTCATGTCAGGACGCAGGCTGGCAAGGAGTGACGCTCAATACCACGCGGGGGCATTTCTATCGCGCGGCGCTGGAAGGGTTAACCGCGCAGTTACAGCGCAATCTACAGATGCTGGAAAAAATCGGCCGCTTTAAAGCCTCTGAATTGTTGTTAGTCGGTGGCGGAAGTCGCAACACATTGTGGAATCAGATTAAAGCCAATGTGCTTGATATTCCGGTAAAAGTTCTCGACGATGCCGAAACGACCGTCGCAGGAGCTGCGCTGTTTGGCTGGTATGGCGTAGGGGAATTTAACAGCCCGGAAGAAGCCCGCGCGCAAATTCATTATCAGTACCGTTATTTCTACCCACAAACTGAACCCGAATTTACAGAGGAAGTGTGAAATGCTGAAAACAATTTCGCCGTTAATTTCTCCCGAACTATTGAAAGTGCTGGCAGAGATGGGGCATGGAGATGAAATTATTTTTTCCGATGCTCACTTTCCCGCCCATGCGATGGGACCACAGGTGATCCGCGCTGATGGCCTGTTAGTGAGCGACTTGCTCCAGGCAATTATCCCGTTATTTGAACTGGACAGCTATGCGCCGCCGCTGGTGATGATGGCGGCAGTAGAAGGTGACACCCTCGATCCTGAAGTGGAACAACGCTATCGTGATGCGCTTTCACTACAGACCCCGTGCCCTGAAATCACCCGCATCGACCGTTTTGCGTTTTATGAACGGGCACAAAAAGCCTTTGCGATCGTTATCACAGGCGAACGAGCGAAGTACGGGAATATTCTTTTAAAAAAAGGGGTAACACCGTAATCTCATACCGGTACGCCCGCATGACGCGGGCGGTTATCGAATGATGGGGTGAAAAATATGAAAGCGGCACGCCAGCAAGCGATAGTCGACCTGCTGCTGAACCATACCAGCCTGACCACGGAAGCTCTCTCTGAACAGCTAAAGGTCAGTAAAGAAACCATTCGTCGCGATCTCAATGAATTACAGACGCAGGGTAAAATTCTGCGCAATCATGGGCGCGCTAAATATATCCACCGTCAAAATCAAGACAGCGGCGATCCCTTTCATATCCGGCTGAAAAGCCATTATGCGCATAAAGCAGATATTGCCCGCGAAGCGCTCGCGTGGATTGAAGAAGGGATGGTGATCGCCTTAGACGCCAGTTCAACTTGCTGGTATCTGGCACGCCAGTTGCCTGACATCGACATTCAGGTCTTCACCAATAGCCATCCAATTTGTCATGAACTCGGTAAGCGCGAACGCATTCAACTGATCAGTTCCGGCGGCACACTTGAGCGCAAATATGGTTGTTACGTCAATCCCTCGCTGATTTCCCAGCTTAAATCGCTGGAAATCGATCTGTTTATTTTTTCTTGCGAAGGGATCGACAGCAGCGGCGCACTGTGGGACTCCAATGCGATCAACGCTGACTACAAATCGATGCTATTAAAACGTGCCGCGCAATCGTTGTTATTGATTGATAAAAGTAAATTTAATCGTTCTGGAGAAGCCCGCATCGGGCATCTGGATGAGGTCACGCACATTATTTCTGATGAGCGCCAGGTTGCGGCTTCTTTGGTGACAGCCTGATGGCAATGGTAGCAGGCCGGAGACGACGCCCCGGCCTTGCCCGTTATCGCTCGTCGCGACGACCACCTACCGCAGCCCAGATACGACGGACATGCACCGTCACTTCTTCGCGATCGTGATATAACTGCCGCGCCTGAATCTGAGCATTTATGCCATGTTCATCAAGCTGTGCCTGAATATACGCCAGATTGTGTGACACTTCTTCGTAGCGTTTTTTCATCGGCAGTTTGAGGTTGAAGATTGTTTCACGGCACCAGCCATTAACCAGCCACTGCGCCATCAATGCCGCAACTTTCGCTGGTTTTTCAACCATATCGCATACCATCCATGAGATATTGCTGCGTGTCGGACGGAATTTGAAACCGTCTTCCCGCAGCCATGTCACCTGCCCGGTATCCATCAGACTTTGCGCCATCGGGCCGTTGTCGACGGAATAAACCCACATGTTGCGCTTCACCAGTTGGTAGGTCCAGCCACCCGGGCAAGCACCTAAATCCACCGCCCACATCCCGTTCGCCAGGCGTTCATCCCACTCATCTGCCGGAATAAACACATGAAATGCCTCTTCCAGTTTGAGCGTGGAACGACTCGGCGCATCTGCCGGAAACTTCAGACGCGGAATGCCCATATAGAACGGCGAATTATTGTGGCTGTAAGAGTAACCGGTATAGCAGCAACCTGGGGCAATGAAGAATACATGCACCACCGGACGCTTCGGTGTTTCATAGTTCACCAGCACGCCCGCATCGCGCAAGGCAGCCCGTAGCGGAACCGTGAATTTACGGCAGAATTTCAGTAACTCTTTGCTTTCGTTGGTGTCCGCGACTTCAACACGCAGTTCACCGCCCTTCTCCACCACGCCCTGCAACATGCCAACAATAGGCGTAATGCGGTCTTCTGGCGGCAAATGTTGGAGGAGTTCTCCTACCAAAAACCACTGGCGGGCAAAAATTAATGAACTGAACGGCAGCTCACGAATTAGCTTATCGCCATCATCCGGTTGATAACATTCATAAATGACATAACCCGCATTCTCTTTCACGCGGGCAAAACCGAAGATTTCCCGCTGACCGGCTTTATCGGTAATTTCTGCGGCGCACTCTTTTTCAAAGCCCGGACGACACAACAATACAACCTTATTCATGACTTACGCCCTTGCGCTTTAAACGGATAGCACCGACTAACATTAACGCCCAACCCGCGAGGAAGCTCACACCACCGACCGGAGTGACAAACGCCCACAAACGCAGATGAGACAGCGCCAGGCAATAAAGGCTGCCGCTGAACAGCACCGTGCCTAACGCGAGGAAAACACTACTCCAGTAAAACCAGATACTGATGCGACGCTGCATCGCCACTGCCAGCCCCAAAATCGCCAGTGTATGGAACGCCTGGTATTCAAGGCCGGTCTGGATCCAGCCCATCTCAACGGCTCCCATTGTTTTACTTAAAACATGTGCACCAAAAGCGCCCAGAGCCACAAAAATGAAACCGCTAATGGCGGCAAAAATCAGCATAAAACGGCTGGTCATGGTCGTACCCTACGTAAATTATTGTTCATAACGAAAGCGGAATTTTTCTTGTTCAGCAGCGGCTTTCGCCAGGATCCATTGGCGAAAGGCGGCTATTTTACCCAGTTCTGCCTGACTGTCATGACATACCAGATAAAAAGCATTTTTACTGACCAGAACATCATTAAACGGGCAGACAAGACGTCCAGCCTCGATTTCAGATTGCGCCATCACGTTATTTGCCAGCGCCACACCCTGCCCATGAATGGCAGCTTGTAGCACCATGGCGCTATGGCTGAATATCGGTCCTTGCTGAACGTTAATATGATTTAACCCCAACTGGCGGGTATATGTCTGCCAGTCACGACGGGACGCATCGTGTAATAACGTATGTTTAGCCAGATCTTCCGGGGTCTTCAAGGGTTTTTCACCGGTTAATAGCAAAGGCGAACATACTGGCAACAGGTATTCGGCGTAAAGCTTTTCCACCCGCAGCCCTGGCCAGTTGCCACGGCCATAAAATATAGCGACATCAACATCGTCCGCCAGTTTATCTTCCTGACGATCGACCGCCTGGATTCGAACATCGATTCCCGGATAAGCTGAATTAAAGCTGGAAAGTCGCGGCACCAGCCAGTGGATGGCAAAACTGGGGAGTAAGCTGACCGTCAACGCCCCCTTGGCGCTACGGGCCTGGAGTTTACGCGTTGCTTCAGTTAATTGCGAAAATATCTCTTTGATATCGAGGAAATAGCTTTGCCCTTCCTCGGTCAACAGAAGTGAACGATTACGACGACGGAACAGTTTTAGTCCCAAAAAGTCCTCAAGTGACTTGATTTGATGACTTACTGCGGCCTGAGTCACAAAAAGCTCTTCTGCTGCACGTGTGAAGCTTAAATGGCGTGCGGCGGCATCAAAAACTCGTAAGGCATTTAGCGGTGGTAATCGTTTTGACATGGCTTTTAAACTTTGATGTTAAATGAATTTAACAATTAGATCACAGTATGTAACCTATTAGTTTTTTTTATCTGAGCCATTATAATTTGTCCGTTGAGCTTCTACCAGCAAATACCTATAGTGGCGGCACTTCCTGAGCCGGAACGAAAAGTTTTATCGGAATGCGTGTTCTGGTGAACTTTTGGCTTACGGTTGTGATGTTGTGTTGTTGTGTTTGCAATTGGTCTGCGATTCAGACCATGGTAGCAAAGCTACCTTTTTTCACTTCCTGTACATTTACCCTGTCTGTCCATAGTGATTAATGTAGCACCGCCTAATTGCGGTGCTTTTTTTTACCTTGCGATCGTGAATTACTGATCCAGCTCGACCATCTCTTTCACGTCAGTGCGGTTGATCTGCTGTTTGTTGCCATTAGCGTCTTTATAAGAAATCATACCGGTTTCATCATCCGTCATCGGTTTGCCATCGGCAACAATGGTGCGTCCATCGTTGGTGTGCATGACATAGTTTGAACCGGAACAGGCACTAAGGGCAAAAGTCAGCATACAGGCAGAGATAATTGCGGCAGTCTTTTTCATCTTCTTCTCCTTAAAGCGATTATTCACTCGCAATAAAAATTCATTAACAGGCTAAAATTAACGCCTAACACTATTAAGCATAAGCGACCGAGTCGCTTTCGCCTGGATATCCAGATGAATCCGAAGGTTAGGGCTATCCTTGTGTCGAAGTGAATTTTGCGCCACGATCGGTTTATCAAGCCGAGGAGTACCATGAACGTTTTTAATCCCGCGCCGTTTCGCGCGCACTTTCCCGCATTACAGGATGCGGGCGTCTATCTCGACAGCGCCGCTACTGCGCTCAAACCCGAAGCCGTTATTGAGGCAACCCGACAGTTCTATAGCCTGAGTGCTGGAAACGTGCATCGCAGCCAGTACGCCGAAGCCCAACGGTTAACCGCACGTTATGAGGCCGCGCGGGAGAAAGTCGCCCAACTGCTGAATGCATCGGATGACAAAACTATTGTCTGGACACGTGGCACCACCGAATCTATTAACATGGTGGCGCAATGTTATGCCCGTCCACGCCTGCAACCAGGCGATGAAATTATTGTCAGTGTGGCAGAACATCACGCCAATCTTGTTCCCTGGCTGATGGTCGCCCAACAAACTGGAGCCAAAGTGGTGAAACTGCCGCTTAATGCGCAGCGGTTGCCGGATGTCGATTTATTGCCAGCGCTAATGACTCCTCGTAGCCGGATTCTGGCGCTGGGCCAGATGTCGAACGTCACCGGTGGTTGCCCGGATTTGGCGAGAGCGATTACGTTTGCCCACGCCGCCGGAATGGTGGTGATGGTTGATGGAGCTCAGGGGGCGGTGCATTTCCCTGCCGATGTTCAGCAACTGGATATCGATTTCTACGCTTTTTCAGGTCACAAACTTTATGGCCCGACAGGTATCGGCGTGCTGTATGGCAAACCAGAACTGCTGGAAGCAATGTCGCCCTGGCTGGGCGGCGGCAAAATGATCCACGAAGTCAGTTTTGACGGCTTCACCACTCAATCTGCGCCGTGGAAACTGGAAGCCGGAACGCCCAACGTCGCAGGCGTCATTGGGTTAAGCGCGGCGCTGGAATGGCTGGCAGATTATGATATCAACCAGGCAGAAAGCTGGTGTCGCAGTCTGGCGACGCTCGCAGAAGAGGCGCTGGCAAAACGTCCTGGCTTTCGTTCATTCCGCTGTCAGGACTCCAGCCTGCTGGCCTTTGATTTCGCCGGTGTTCATCATAGCGATATGGTAACGCTGCTGGCGGAGTATGGCATTGCCCTACGCGCCGGGCAGCATTGCGCTCAGCCACTGTTGGCAGAATTAGGCGTAACCGGCACTCTGCGCGCCTCTTTTGCGCCATATAATACAAAGAGTGATGTGGATGCGCTGGTGAACGCCGTTGACCGCGCACTGGAATTATTGGTGGATTAATGACGAACCCGCAATTCGCCGGACATCCGTTCGGTACAACCGTAACGGCAGAGTCGTTACACAACACTTTCGCGCCGCTGACGCAATGGGAAGATAAATATCGCCAGTTGATTATGCTGGGGAAACAGCTTCCTGCTTTGCCAGACGAGTTAAAAGCGCAGGCCAAAGAGATTGCCGGATGCGAAAACCGCGTCTGGTTGGGGTATAGCGTCGCTGAAAACGGCAAGATGCATTTCTTTGGTGATAGCGAAGGACGCATTGTGCGCGGTCTGCTGGCCGTGTTGTTGACCGCAGTGGAGGGGAAAACCGCTGCCGAGTTACAGGCACAGTCGCCGCTGGCATTGTTTGATGAGCTGGGATTGCGTGCGCAACTTAGCGCCTCACGCAGTCAAGGGCTGAATGCGTTAAGCGAGGCGATTATCGCGGCGGCGAAGCAAGCTTGATGTTGCACGTTCAAGGTCGGATAAGACGCACCAGACGTCGCCTCCGACCTAATGTTTACCCCTGACGCGCCGCTTTCGCCATCATCTTCTTCAGCGCATGAGAAACCGCAACAAAACCAAAGGTGGCGGTTACCATCGTTGCTGCGCCAAATCCTGACGCGCAATCCATCCGCTTCGGCCCTTCTGCCGTGGCTTTCATCGCACACACCGTACCGTCTGACTGCGGGTACACCAGTGCTTCGGTAGAGAAAACGCAGTCCACGCCGAGCTTACCTTTACTGTTTTTCACCACGCCAAAATCACTTTTCAGGCGCTCGCGCAGTTTCGCCGCCAGCGGATCCTGAATTGTCTTTGCCAGATCAGTAACCTGAATCTGCGTCGGATCAATCTGCCCGCCTGCGCCACCGGTCGTGACCAATGGGATTTTATTGCGACGGCAATAAGCGATCAGCGCCGCTTTAGGTCGCACGCTATCAATGGCATCAATCACATACGAATAACCGGCACTCATATATTGCGCTACGTTATCCGGCGTCACAAAATCATCCACCACCGTTACCCGGCACTCCGGGTTAATCTGGCGAATACGTTCCGCCATCACTTCAGCTTTTGCCAGCCCGACGTTATCGCGCAGCGCGTGAATTTGCCGATTAGTATTGGTGACGCACACATCATCCATATCAATAAGTGTGATTGCGCCAATCCCCGTTCGCGCCAGAGCTTCCGCCGCCCAGGAACCGACACCACCGATACCGACGACACAAATATGCGCATCAGCAAACAGTTGCAACGCTTTTTCACCATACAGACGCGCTGTGCCGCCAAAACGCTGACGCCAGGCATCACTTATTACAACAGACATAGCACCTCAGAATTAAAAAGGGTGAGGTTATCCCTCACCCTAAACGCATAAATGCCTGATGCGCTACGCTTATCAGTCCTACATAACTCCTGCAAAACATTGAATTTGCATAATTTGTAGGCCAGATAAGGCGTTCACGCCGCATCTGGCATGAACAACGCGCAGTTAGTCAACAATCAAAAGGTGAGGTTATCCCTCACCTGGCTTATCCGTAAAAACGGCGTACAGAATATCACATCAGCCGCTAAAAACGTTACCTGCGCCCGGGGCCGTTTTCAGCACCCAGACACGACCATAGTGATTGTACCAACCGGCGCGGTGGCCAGCTTCAGGGCCAATCCCCTGATAGATATCGAAGTGTTGGCCTTTGATTGCGCCACCGACATCCAGAGCCACCATTAGACGCAGTTCGTACTGACCATTGAATTTGCCGTTATTATCCAGCAGCGGCACTTCTGCCAGCAAGGTAGTACCTGGTGGGATAAGCGAACGATCAGAGGCAACCGACGCACGGCCAACCAGCGGCACTGCACTTGCCCCTTTCACCGGCGCGAAAGATTGCGGTTTAAAGAAGACGAAAGATGGATTCTGTTCCAGCAGTTCGCGAACTTCGGCTTCACTGTGCGTTTCACCCCAGTGACGAATCGCCTGCATCGACATATCTTCTTTTTTCACTTCGCCACGATCGATCAAAACCTTACCAATACTGCGATAGGCATGACCGTTCTTTCCGGCATAGCTGAAGAAGTTAAGCGGGCTGCCATCGCCAAAATCGATATATCCACTCCCCTGCACATCCATAATGAAGTTATCCATCAGAGAGTTGCTGTAAGCAAGGATATATTTATCGCTCAGTGCCCCCGCGTAGATCTCCGCACGAGACGGCAGACGACCGCGTTTTGGCGGCATACGGTAAATAGGGTACTGAAACTCGCCCTGGCGAGTATGGCGCGCCTGAATTACCGGTGTGTAGTAACCCGTAAACTGCACGTTGCCGTAGTTATCCGCCCCTTCCATCTGCCAGGCGTCAATGCCAAACTGACGCATATTGCGGGTATCACCACCTGCGCGCAGCCACTCCTGCACCGCGTTATAAACATTACTCTGGTTGCCATACAGACGCGGCGACGCGTTACGGATATGGTTAATTTGCTCGGCAAAATCACCGGCGTTAATTGGCGCGCCAACGGCATCTGGCTGGTTCACCAGAGAGAAAGGCTGGGTAAATTTCCCGTCTTTATATTGCTGTCCGCGATCGGTTGGTTTGGAGGAGCAGGCGGCAAGTATCGTTACGACTGCGCCCATAAGAAGGTACTTTACCCAACGTCCTTTCATTGTTCTCTTCTTCAGGTTAAAAAATAAGGCGCAACGAAGATAACAAACCGTTGGGTTTAATGAAATGCGTAGCCGCTCCCTGACGCAAATTTTGCACAAAAAATAGGCTTTAGTGGTTTGTTTTTGTTCAAAAACATCCCAATTCCGTGATCCGGGTAAAAAAAAGGTTGCATGAAAACGCGAGCGGAGTATAGTGCGCATCCACGGACGCGGGGTGGAGCAGCCTGGTAGCTCGTCGGGCTCATAACCCGAAGGTCGTCGGTTCAAATCCGGCCCCCGCAACCAATCAAAATTTGACGAAGTAAAAGCAGTACGGTGACGCGGGGTGGAGCAGCCTGGTAGCTCGTCGGGCTCATAACCCGAAGGTCGTCGGTTCAAATCCGGCCCCCGCAACCAATTATTAAGCACCCTTATGGGTGTTTTTTTATTTCTGCTCTTCCATAAAAAAAGCGCTATTCAGCGCTTTTTTACTATCCCCTTCTCGCCAGCGTCGCCCCATCAGAAAAATACGCTTTAATCCCCGCGAGGATAGACTCTGCAACTTCCTGCTGGAAAGTCGCCGTTTTCAGTTTGCGCTCTTCCTCAACGTTACTGATAAACGCCGTTTCGACGAGAATAGATGGAATATCTGGCGCTTTCAGTACAGCAAACCCGGCCTGCTCGACCTGATTTTTATGCAGCTTGTTGATTTTTCCAAGTTTATTCAGGACTGCCCTACCAAACTTCAGGCTGTCGGCAATGGTCAGCGACTGCACCATATCGAACATGGTGTGGTCGACATAGCGGTCACCGCTTTTGCTCACGCCACCAATCAAATCCGAGGCGTTCTGAGTTTGTGCCAGATATTTTGCCGCAGTACTGGTCGCGCCTTTGGTCGAAAGCGCAAACACGGAAGAACCGCTCGGCTGGCGGCTGGTAAAGGCATCTGCATGGATAGAAACAAAAAGGTCAGCACGTTGTTTCTGTGCTTTTGCTACACGCACTTGCAACGGAATGAAGATGTCTTCATTACGCGTCATGTACACCTTCATATTGCCCTCTTTCTCGATCAGAGAGCGCAGACGGCGGGCAATTTGCAATACCACATCTTTTTCACGCGTTTTGTATTTCCCCACCGCGCCGGAGTCTTCGCCGCCATGGCCCGGATCAAGCATGATGACAATAGGACGATCGCGCCCAGCCTTGCCAGGCTGTGGGCCACTCTGCGCAGGCGGCACCTGCTTTTCGAGATCGCCTTTGTTGTAATCCTCCAGCAGTGCCAACAGTGGATCCTGCATATCCTGGGCATTGACCGGGTAGAGATCCATCACCAGACGCTCTTTAAACCCGGCAACTGGCGCGAGGGCAAACATCTGCGGTTTTACGTTTTGCTTTAACTCAAAAACCATCCGCACGGTTTGCGGATCAAATTGCCCGACGCGTGCAGACTTGATGAACGGGTCGTCAGCACGAATTTGCGCAGCCATCCCCTTAAGCACCGAGTTCAGGTTTACATCTTCGATATCCACTACCACGCGTTCAGGGTTACTCAACGCAAACTGCTTATATTTCAGTTGACGATTTGATTCTACCGTTACACGGGTATAGCTGGACGCAGGCCAGACGCGCACCGCCACGACCTGACTGACCGCAGCCAGACTCACCTGACTTACGCTCAATAGCCACATGGCACCCGCGCCTTGCAGTAAACGACGACGGCTGATTGCAGTGTTGGATCCCGACATGCCTCTCCCGAGCAAATAAATCTAAGCTGTGTAACAAGTAAACGACCAATTTGACCGGAAACTTTAGCGAAAGACGCATATTCTGTCATCTATAAAACGGTAAACATTCTTTTTATATTCACGGCATTACTGATAAAAAAAATGTTCACGCATAAAATTTGCACTTGCACACGGCAAAAAAACAGAATAAAAATACATTAATTTCGAATAATCATGCAAAGAGGTGTGCCGTGGTGAAGGAACGTAAAACCGAGCTGGTCGAGGGATTCCGCCATTCGGTTCCCTATATCAACACCCACCGGGGGAAAACGTTTGTCATCATGCTCGGCGGTGAAGCCATTGAGCATGAAAATTTCTCCAGTATCGTTAATGATATCGGGTTGCTGCACAGCCTCGGCATCCGTCTGGTCGTGGTCTATGGCGCGCGTCCACAAATAGATGCGAATCTGGCAGCGCATCGCCACGAACCGCTGTATCACAAAAATATACGTGTGACCGACGGCAAAACACTGGAACTGGTGAAGCAGGCTGCGGGGACATTACAACTGGACATCACTGCACGCCTGTCGATGAGCCTTAATAACACGCCATTGCAGGGAGCGCATATCAACGTCGTCAGTGGCAATTTTATTATTGCCCAGCCGCTGGGCGTCGATGACGGCGTGGATTACTGTCATAGTGGGCGCATCCGGCGGATTGACGAAGAAGCGATTCATCGCCAACTGGACAGCGGTGCAATTGTGCTGATGGGGCCGGTGGCGGTTTCGGTCACTGGCGAGAGTTTTAACCTGACCTCGGAAGAGATTGCCACTCAACTCGCCATCAAGCTGAAAGCCGAGAAGATGATTGGTTTTTGCTCTTCACAGGGGGTCACCAATGACGACGGTGACATCGTCTCCGAGCTTTTCCCCAACGAGGCGCAATCGCGGGTAGAAGCTCAGGAAGAGAAAGGCGATTACAACTCCGGTACGGTGCGCTTTTTACGTGGTGCAGTGAAGGCTTGCCGCAGCGGTGTTCGTCGCTGTCATTTAATCAGTTATCAGGAAGATGGCGCGCTGCTACAAGAGCTGTTCTCACGTGACGGTATCGGTACGCAAATTGTGATGGAAAGCGCCGAGCAGATTCGTCGCGCAACAATCAATGATATCGGCGGTATTCTGGAGTTGATCCGCCCGCTGGAGCAGCAAGGTATTCTGGTGCGTCGTTCTCGTGAACAACTGGAGATGGAAATCGACAAATTCACCATTATTCAGCGCGATAACACAACTATTGCCTGCGCTGCGCTCTATCCGTTCCCGGAAGAGAAAATTGGCGAAATGGCCTGCGTGGCGGTACACCCGGATTACCGCAGTTCTTCCCGTGGTGAAGTCCTGCTGGAGCGTATCGCAGCCCAGGCCAGGCAAAGCGGCTTAAGCAAATTATTTGTGCTGACCACGCGCAGTATTCACTGGTTCCAGGAGCGTGGTTTTACCCCGGTGGATATTGATTCACTGCCAGAGAGCAAAAAGCAGATGTACAACTATCAGCGTAAATCCAAAGTGCTGATGGCGGATTTAGGGTAAGTGGTTGAAATCGCCAGATGCGATATGCGCAATGCCCGGGGGCATAATAAACACGCTAGCATCGCATCAGGCATTGACGCTCATCGTCGGATGCGGCGTGAACGCCTTATCCGACCTACGTCAAATCGAAGACGTTGATGGCGGATTTAGGGTAAGTGGTTGAAATCGCCAGATGCGATATGTGCAATGCCCGGGGGCATAATAAGACGCGTATGCGTCGCATCAGGCATTCGCGTTTATCCCCGCGAACTAAATAACGCTGCCAGTCCGCTACGCCGCTCGGTACGTGTGGCGATTGCCGCACTTAATATGCGCTCATCGGCATACAACGATAAACGGCGACGCGCACGGGTCACTGCGGTGTAAACCAGCTCTCGCGTCACGACCGGCGTGCGCTGGCTCGGCAAAATCAACGCCGCATGGTCGAACTCAGACCCCTGCGATTTATGTACCGTCATCGCCCACGTGGTTTCGTGTTCCGGTAAACGACTTGGTTGCACTGACTTGATATTACCGTCCGGCATTGCAAACCAGACGCGCGTTCCTTGCCCGCGATCCAGTGCAATACCAATATCACCATTAAACAACCCAAGGGCGCTGTCATTGCGGGCAATCATCACCGGCCTGCCTTCGTACCAACGCGAGTGCGGATGGCGATGGATTTTGCGCTTCTGTTGCATAAACTGCTCAATTCGCTCATTCAGCCCGGCTACGCCAAACGGCCCTTCCCGCAGGGCGCACAAAAGCTGGTATTCATTGAATGCCTGAATAATTAAATCCGGCTCGGCACGCGCTTGCAGCAGATCCAGATAGCGTCCGTAACCCGCAAGAGCTTCCTCAAGCATCGCAATATAATCTTCGCCACTCTGTAAAATCCGTTTTTCGATATCAGTAAAATCCTGCTGAAAAACGGTTTTTACTGCCGTTTTATCGCCGCGATTGATAGCCGCCGCGAGCTGACCAATGCCAGAATCGCTGCCGAAACGGTAACTTTTTTGCAAAAGGCAGAGACTATCGCGCAAAGATGCCGCCTCTGTGCCACTGCCCGCAGGAACGTAGCTCCCCGTCAGGCGACTTAGCTGCTCCGCTCGTTCTGCGGTAAAGCCCGCATTGGCATAAGCGCAAATATCGCCAAGAACAGCCCCAGCCTCAACAGAGGCCAGTTGATCACGGTCGCCAAGAAAGATCACTCTGGCATGATCGGGCAATGCGTCGATCAATCGTGACATCATGGGCAGATCGATCATTGACGCTTCATCGACCACCAACACATCAAGATGCAATGGGTTACCCGCATGATGGCGTAAACGCTGACTGCCCGGCTGCGCGCCCAGCAAGCGGTGCAGAGTGCTGGCATCTTCCGGAATACGTTTCTTTTGTTCATCCGTCAGCGGTAACTGGCGCAAAGCTTTGCCAAGTGATTCGGTTAAGCGCGCGGCGGCTTTCCCCGTCGGCGCAGCCAAACGGATGCGACAACGTTCACCGTCGGCCATCTGAATTAACGCTGCCAGCAACTTCGCCACGGTGGTCGTTTTACCGGTGCCGGGGCCACCGGAAATCACCGAGATCCGCCTCGTCAGCGCCACCGCTGCCGCCACTTTTTGCCAGTTAATGTCATCGCTTACTGGAAAAAGTTGGTCCAGGGTTTGCGCCAGTAGAGCTTCATCAACCTCAATGGCATGATTCACTTCATTGAAAAAGCGCGCCACCGTGCGCTCGTTACACCACATGCGGTTGAGATAGAGACGATCGCCACAAAGGATCATTGGTGTAGGTTCATCTCCCCGGCTGACCGCATGTGAAGCCAGCAGACACTCTTCCCAGTTTTGTAGCTCACCGATTTCACTGACGCAGGTCGCCAGGAGCGGGTGCGAGGCTTCGTTGTTCTCCAGCCGTGAAAGCGGCAAACAGACATGTCCTTCCCCGGCATCATAACTTAACAGTGCCGCCGCAAGGGTGACGGCGGGATGTTCATCACCCGCCACGGTCAGGGCAAACTGCACGTCCAGCGGGCGTAGCTGTTTGTGCTCCACAGCTTCCAGTAATTGCTTTTGCAATTTCATTACGCCTCCTCCAGGGTCATACCAGCAAACATCTCATCCATCAGGGCAATCAACCCGGCATCGGGGCGGGTCGCGTAAATCCCTTGTTGCGGATGCTCTTTATCAACGCCGCGCAGGAACAGATAGATAACGCCGCCAAAGTGGCGCTCATAGTCGTAATCAGCAATGCGATGGCGCAGATAACGATGCAATGCCAGGGTATAAAGCTGATATTGCAGATCATAGCGGTGTGCTTGCATCGCCGCTGCCATAGCCTGTTGGGTGTATGCTGAGCTGTTTTCACCCAGCCAGTTGGATTTATAGTCGAGCAGGTAATAACGCCCTTCGTGGCGAAACACCAGGTCGATAAAGCCTTTTAACATGCCACGCACCTGCATGAACTCCAGCGACGGGCAGCCAGCAGAAAGCGGGTCAAACTGGCGGATTAGCGCATCAAGTTGGCTGGCGACGAGCGGTTCACTAATTGGCAGATAAAATTCCATCTCCACCTGTTTATCGCGGGCGGAAAGCTGACTCAGGCTGACTCCCGTTTCATTGAGCGGTGCCTGGAGAACAGCCATGATCCACTCGGTCAACACCGGTTCCCAATGCGCTTCAAAACCGCCAAGTTCCAGTTTTTCCCGCACCCAGTCAGGCTCAACCGGCTGGGTAAAATCCAGATCCTCAAACAAACTGTGCAAGAACGTCCCCGGTGACGCTCCGCGCGGAAACTGATGCGGTGTTAACGTCGGTTCTTCAACGACGCTGACCACACCTGCAGCGTCAACATCCAGCCGTGGCATCAAATCCTGAGCGATACCGTGACCACGCTGCTGCAAACCAGAGTAGCTGGTGACCCGCCAGTTATCCCCAGGTAAACGTTGTAACGTCTTCGCATTCAGTTCTGCTGTAGAAACATCATTAACCTGCCAGGGCTGATTATCACCGGTTTGTGCCGTTTGCCAGGCAATATCCTCATCGCACAATGCTTCAATACAGGCGCGAAGTCCTGCCGCATCCTTTGGTTCCCCTTTTTGCAGCAAGCGTCCGAGCGCACTTTGATGGACGTCGGTGTCACCTTTTTTATCGCCTCGACGGCGCACCAGTGGCGCGACGCCAAGACTGCAATGCCAGACCGAACGCGTCAGCGCCACATAAAGCAAACGCAGATCTTCCGCCAGACGTTCGGCCTCAGCGAGATCGACGCTTTCTGGCGCAGCGTTAAGATCCAGAACAGCCTCAAATGAGTGACGATCGTGATAGAACGCCTGATCCTGGACGCGGAAATTGGTAATAAATGGCAACCAGACTAGCGGATACTCCAGTCCTTTCGACTTGTGGATCGTAACAATCTGCACCAGATGTTTGTCACTTTCGAGGCGCATTTGCTGGCTGGACGCGTTACTGTCTGGCTCGAGGATATGCTGTGATAACCAGCGTACCAGCGCATGTTCACTTTCAAGCTGCGTTCCCGCTTCCTGAAGTAATTCACTGATATGTAAAATATCTGTAAGACGCCGCTCACCACCCGCCGTTGCCAGCAGGTTTTCTGCAATGTTGCGCGCCGACATCAGCGCCCGCAGCATTGGCATAACGCCGCGTTTTCGCCAGATTTGTCGATAACCATCGAACTCTTCAACGACTGCATCCCAGGCATGTTCGTCATTATTCAGCATTTCGATATCCAGCGCGTTCAGCCCCATCATTGACGTTGCCAGCGCGCTACGCAGAGTATTTTCACGTTCAGGCGCCATCACTGCCTGCAACAGCCAAAGCATCTCCTGCGCTTCCAGAGTTTCAAAAACACTGTCGCGGTTCGAAAGGTAAACGGAAGGGATTTCCAGCAGCGTTAAGGCATCACGTATCTGGGCGGCCTCCTGGCGGCTGCGCACCAACACACTGATGTCTGAAGCACGCACCGGACGCGCGTCATCGCCATTCATCAACAACGCGTCTCCGCGCTGCCCGGCCTGCAGCCAGTCGCGGATTTGCGCGGCGCATACCTGCGCCATGGTACTTTGATAATCGCCAACGCCGCAGCTTTCGCCTTCCATCAGCCACATTTTCATCGAAGGCTGCGTTTCACCTTTAAATACGAAACGCAGCGCCTGATTTTTCCCGGCTGATTTCACAGGAATAAACGGTATTTCGCGAAACATAAAAGCGTCATCAGTCTGGCTAAAAAGCGTGTTCACACTGTTCACCATTCCTGGTGCGGAACGCCAGTTGGTATCCAACGTGTAATGAGCGTGAACTTCGCTACGCGCCTTCATGTAGGTGAAGATATCCGCACCACGGAACGCATAAATAGCCTGTTTCGGATCACCAATCAGTAACAATGCGGTTTCCGGCTGATGGTGCCAGATGTGGCGGAAAATCCGGTACTGCTGAGGGTCGGTATCCTGAAACTCGTCGATCATTGCCACCGGGAATCGCGTGCGGATCGCCGTCGCCAGCGCCTCTCCGCTTTCGCTACACAACGCGGAATCCAGCCGACTTAACATGTCGTCAAAACCCAGTTCGCCACGGCGGCGTTTTTCACGCGCTACCGTTTCACGGATCTCAGCTAATGCGCGAGTGATCACCAGATCGCGGATCGATAATGGTTCAGCAAGTAATTGATCGATCGCCTCAAACAGCGGATGGCGCGGTGTCTCGCCCCCTGCTTTTGTGCGATCTTCTAAGAAACGCTGAGAGAATTTTTCCAGCGACTCCGGCAACTGATAACTGTTGGTCTCTTCTTCTGCCCAGGCGCTAATCTTGTCAATCCATTTAGCCTGATTGCTACGGTTAAACTTGCGTCGATCAATACCTGAAGATTCGATTAGCGCATCCAGTTCACCTACCGCATCACGCCACTGCTGTTTTACGGTATCGATACGCGCCACAATTTGCGCGTGGCGGGAAGCCAGCGTTTCATCATCGGGCGGCGGCGCTTTAATAACTGGCGCTTCCCCTTGCAGATATCGATTAATATCGCGCAGCAACGCCTGCGGCCCTTTCCATGTTTCAAAGACCACCTGAGCAATTTCACGCGGCAGAGGATAGCAGTGGCGACGCCAGAAATCGGCGCAGGCCTGGTAGCGCAGTAGCGATTCATCTTCAATCAGTTGCTGCTCAAACAACATACCGGATTCAAAAGCATTCAGGTTGAGCATTCGCTGACAAAAACCGTGAATGGTAAAAACTGCCGCTTCATCCATCTGTCGTTCGGCTAACAGCAGCCACTGCGCGGCCTGCGCTTTATCGTCAATCTCTTCCAGCAGGCGCGCATACAGAGGGTTGTCGGTGGTTTCACGTAGACAGGCGATGCGCAACTCATGAATATTGCTACGGATACGACCGCGCAACTCTGCGGTGGCAGCCTCGGTAAAGGTCACCACCAGCAGTTCTTCAACGGTCAACGGGCGGGGAAAGGCAGCAGAACCACCTAGTCCAAGTAACAGGCGCAAATAGAGCGCTGCTATCGTAAAGGTTTTGCCTGTGCCGGCAGAGGCTTCAATCAGGCGCTCACCCAGTAAGGGCAAGCGCAAAGGATCTAGTGTCTCAGCGACATCACTCATTCTTTTCACTCATCAGGGGCATTGTTTGCTGCAACGCGCTGACGTTCTCCCACACTTTCCAGCCTTCAGGATGCACATATTCAGCTTTCCCATTCTGGCTGCCGGAAATCTGCGACAGGATAGCCATGCCTTGCGGCTCGACCACTGCCTGATGGAAGAAATCGGCAAGTTTTTGCGGCGTCAGCAGTTTTATCTGTGCCACGATTTTATCACGCGAATCAAAGCGCATATTGCCGCGATCGAAATCTTTACTTAACTTCGATGCTTCTTCGCCCAGCGTTTGCGGTGCCTGTAGCATCTGGCTGATAACCGCCTGCTGGATTTGCGCGAACTCTTCTGGCTTCATCGCGCGCAGTTTCGCCTCAGCCGTTGGGAAAAAGGCCTTGTAACGATCCCACAGGTACGAAGGCTGTTTATCATTACTTTGCAGTAAGAAGCCCATGCCCCACTGACGTCCCACGCTCATTGGGAACGCGAACACGGCGTACCCCAACTGCTCTTCAGTACGCAACTGATTGTAGAACCACGGTTGTACAATCTGCGCCAACAGAGAACTGTAGGCTGAACTGGTGTATTCATCGTAGCCAGTCGGTACAAATACTGCTGCCAGTGCGGAGTCGGTACTGTTACCGGCTTTTTCAAAAATGACGGACTGTTTTTTATCGACCAGGACATCTTTGTTACGACACCACTCTGAGCCATCAGCCCCTAACTGTTTTTGCACATCGCGCGCCAGCGTTGTTGCCTGGGCTTCGGTCATGTTGCCGATAACCATGAACTCTGGTCGTGCCCCGGATTTTAAGGCGTCGCGATAGGCCATCACCTCTTTCAGGGTGATAGTGGGCAAAATTTTACGTCGCTCATCTCGCGAGAAGTACGGCACCTGCGAGAGCATCTGCGCGGGCATAATCGCCTGCTCAAACGCTTTGCCTTTTTCTGCGGAATCCATCATCTGGTTATACCAGGATTTCGCCTGTTCAAGCTGCTCTGGTGTAGCGGTATAGCTAAAGTAGCCCTCCAGCAGAGCCTGAAAAAGTTGCGGCAGACGCTGAGTGTAACCATTAGCATTAACCATAAGGCCGTTGTTAGCATTGGTGGAAAAACTAATGCCGCCAACCGACGCCTGGTTGCTTAACTGATCAAGCGCCAACCCTGCGAGATAATCATTGAGCGCAAACATCACCTGGTTACGGGCGCTGTCCATCGCTTTCGGGTTACGCAAAATCAGGCTGACATCGGCTTTTGGTTCGCTGGCAAAATAGCGACTCGGCGCATACACCACACGCAAATTGGATTCATCAACAATCAGCTCTGGATGGTCGTATTTCTTCTCTGATTTAATCAGCGAGAAATCGTCAGGAATATAGGGATTAAGCTCCGGCAGGGAGAGCGCTATGTCGGCAGCTTTTTTCTGCCAGTCAGCGAAAGTTTGCTCGCTGATTTTATCGACCTGATACGGCGCATCGACAAAGTAAGCCATTTTATTGTGTGGCTCTTTCGGGCTGATATACCAGATACGCGCGTTTTGCGGCGTCATCATCGCCAGACGTTCTTTTACTGCTTTAGCATCATACTGATCGGCTATATTGACCGCGTCCAGCGTATGCTCAACGGGAACGCGAATCATGGTATCTGCCAGCCACTCGACGTAATCCATATCACGAGTGATTGACGGATAACGGAAATCGATATCCAGCACATTCGCCAGTTCATCGAAATACTGTTTATCAATCCCTTTTTCGCGTAACAGATTGAGGTAGCTGAAAATAGCCGCTACAACCTGATCGCGATTAGCCAGACCTTTATCGGTTAAGGACGCAGAGATCGCTAACACGCCACTGTTGCCATTGACGATAGGATCGGAGTTGGCGCTAATGCCCTCAACTAATCCCTGTTTTTGCAACCAGTCAGAAAGCGTTCCTGGGCTGCGATTGCCAATCAGATAGGTAATTAACTCATCAGTTTTACTACGGAACTCCGCCGAATTGTTATCAATGCGAAACTCGACACGCAGCACTTTACGCGGCAACGCCGGGACGTAATGAATGATAATGCCCTTTTGTGCATCGGTGACTACCGGCACGGTGATTTCCGGTTTTTTGCTCTCTTTGTTCGGCACTCGACCGAAGGTGTCCACCGCCATCTTCGCCAGCTCCTGCAGCGGTTTGTTACTGTAGATAACAGCCTTCATCAGATTGGCGGAGTAATATTTCTCATGGAAATTTTTCAGCGCCTGCTGCACCGGATTACCGGGTTTGTCGCTTAAGGTTTCCAGGTTGCCACCAGAAAACTTTGCACCAGGGTGGGCCGGGTTAATGGTTTCTGCGCTGACCTGCGCCATACGCATCCCGTCACGCGTGCGCGCCATAG
Source organism: Escherichia sp. TW09308 (assembly GCF_000208565.1). Classification (NCBI taxonomy): domain Bacteria; kingdom Pseudomonadati; phylum Pseudomonadota; class Gammaproteobacteria; order Enterobacterales; family Enterobacteriaceae; genus Escherichia; species Escherichia sp. TW09308. The sequence continues at coordinate 2,664,511 of NZ_AEME01000001.1, forward strand.
TTAATTCGGCGTTCACTGCATTACGCTCACGTTCGGCATATTTCTTGTCGAGTAAAGGTTCCGCAATGGCGTCCGCCAGGCGGTCTACCGCCCCTGGTAAGGCGTCATTTTCCACTTCCAGATAGAAAGCGGTGCGATACGGTGCCGTGCTGGCGTTATGACTGCCACCGTGCATTTTGAGGTATTCGGCCAGACTGTCAGCCTGCGGGTACTTTTTCGACCCCATCAGGCTCATATGTTCAAGATAATGTGCCAGCCCCTGATAAGCCTCGGGATCTTCCAGCGATCCAACGGGCACCACCAGTGCAGAAAGGGATTTTACCGCCTGCGGGTCAGAAACCAACAATACCACCATGCCGTTATCCAGACGCACAGCCTGATACTGACGGTTATCTTTATCACTTTTACGGATGGTTTCCTGAATCGGCTGCCATCCCGTTTCTGCCTGACTTAAGGGTGCCCAAAGGGCAACAAACAACAGTACTGCTTTGAACCAGGTGCTGCGGGGCATTCACGGACCTCATTATCAACTTTATTTTTCAGCCAGATTCAACATGTTAACGTAAATCATCCGGCAGAATTTAATCTCGCGCTGAACAAGTCAGCCTATGTCTATATAACCATCAGTCCGTGACTGGTGCGCATCATAAAGTAAGCAAATTGATTGCGCAATTTTTATACAACACTCATGACTGATTAAAACGAAACAGCGGTAACAGGAAACGTTGCGACTGCTCAACGATGGCTTCCATTGTCTCTGGCGTTAATTGCCGCCAGAGCCTCTGATACCAGATATCGTCACCTTCTCCACGCACCATCATGTTGCCTTCGTAAGCCTGAAGGAATTTCGTACGGGCTTTTTGCACAGTGGACTCGTCATCCAGCATGACATCGTGTTCAGCGTCATAACAGGTTTTTAGCCACGCGCCGCCACTTTCAGGTAACACCAGTAACGGCGCGGACATTCCTTCACGATACCCTTCAACCAGTTGTGAGAGGTAATGTAAAGCCTGTTCGGCTGCAAGCGGCGGAAAACGCCACTCACCGTCTTTACGCAGGAAAAGGCGACTCTCACCGTTACCACCGCTGGCACAGTAGACAAGGTGTTCCAGCCAAAGTTGCATTCCCTGTGCCACACTGAGCAAAGAGGGACGCCAGCGCAACAGACCATCCGGCTGGACCTGCGGCAACCAGCCCGTAATTTGCACGCCATTGCAGGTGAGATCGATTTCTAAACTCTGCCCCGGTTGCCGACAGGCAATGACTCTGTCGGCAAGTTGCTGCATCTCCTGGCACTGCGTTTCCCAGAAAATTTCACCAAATGCGCCATACGGCAAATCACCTGCCGCCCGGAACCGGCGGAACAAACGTTCGGCATCATCCTGCTCGACCAATGCATTTAATAGCTGCTGGTTGATCTGATAACGGCTAAGTCCCTCCAGAATAAATGGCTCGGTGTCGGGGATTTCGCTGTCTTCGGTGCGGAAGTTCACCTGCAAGCGCATCTGGAAAAATGCTCGCACCGGATGTGACCAGAATCGTTGTAGCGTCTCCAGCGGCACAGTTTCCGGCAAGGTAAACGGCAGTGGCTGAACAAATTCAGAGTGCGCCTTGCCTGCCTGGCTGGCTGCCGGTAGCCACTCGCGCGCATAGCTTTGTCGCTCACCGGGTTGGTAGTTTTGCGGATCAAACGGCATCCGGGTATGGAGGCAAGTAAGATGCGCTTTCACCCTCGCCTCACTTTCATCGCAGTTAAGCGCTTCATCGCCCGGCAGATAATGGCTTTGCCCGATGTAGTCGATCAGTTCCTGCACCAAAACCGACGGGAAACGTTCGCTGTTATCCTGAATGGAGCGCCCAATATAGCTGATATAGAGTTTTTGCTGCGCGGAAATTAACGCCTCCAGGAACAGATAGCGGTCGTCATCGCGACGACTGCGGTCGCCACGCTTTGGTTTCTGGCTCATTAAATCAAAACCCAGCGGCGCGAGCTGGCGCGGGTAAACACCATCGTTCATTCCCAGCAGGCAAACTACTTTGAACGGGATGGAGCGCATTGGCATCAGGGTACAAATATTGACCGGACCGGCAAGAAAACGCTGGCTGATACGTTCTTGATCCAGACGTTGTGCCAGTTCATCACGTAACAGTGACAGCGGCACCACGTCGCCATACTGCGCTCCCAGCCCTTCTGCGATGATAGCCAGCCACTGTTGTTCAATAAGCGTCATCGCCGCTTCGGTTTCCGCATCCGGCAGGAAGAAAGCATTGAGCATGTCGCGGCATACCGGCAGCCACTCTTCCAGCGGTCGCTCCTGTGCCAACCCGCGACGCCAGATGTTGAGCTGCATCAGCAGTGACGCCAGATGCCCCACCAGCTCTGCAATTAAGCCGCTCGACTCATCATAAGGAAGAACAGATTGCCATTCTCCCTGAGCACTCTCCATCGCGTAGCCCAGCAACATACGCGTCAGGCCAAATTGCCAGGTGTGTTGCCCGGTGGCGGGAAGTTCCAGCTCGCGAACGTTGTCGTCATCAATCCCCCAGCGAATGCCGGATTCATTGACCCACTGGCGTAAATAACGCAGCCCTTCTTCGGTGATATCAAACCGCGCCGCCAGCACCGGTACGTCCAGCAGCGCCAAAACGTCCTCCGATACAAAGCGGCTGTCAGGCAACGATAACAGGCTGATAAATGCTTCCAGTACCGGATGCGACTGTCGCGCCCGACGGTCGGAAATGGCGTAAGGCAGATAACGATCCGCCGGAGCACTACCAAACACCGCCTGAATAAACGGACTGTAGCTATCGATGTCAGCCACCATCACGATGATATCGCGCGGAGTGAGTGTCGGATCTTCTTCCAGCATCGCCAGCAATCGATCGTGCAAGACTTCAACTTCGCGCTGCGGGCTATGGCAAACATGGAAGGTGACGCTGTTATCCTGCGGATCGAGCTGCCGTTTGTTATCGCTGCGGGAAAACTCTTCAAGGTTCACGCCTGCGACGGCGCGGTTTTCCAGTTCCAGAATGTCGGACTGAATGTTATGCAGCAGGCTGTCTGGAGTAACATCGACAAAGGCATCCAGTTCCTGACTGCTCTGGAGATCAGCAAGCAGATAGATGTAGTCTCGCCCCAGCTTGCCCCATGAGGCCAGCAGAGGGTTGCCAATATCCTGTTCGCCGTCGCTGTTAAACAACTGCCCGGCATTTTCGCTATCGCGAAATAGCGGCAATTCGCGATCTTCAAAGCTGTGCCGACGCTGGCGGGTTAGCAGTTTCGCCAGATACGCAGGATCTTTAATATCGCCCCAGTAATAACGGCAAGGGTTGGTAAACAGAAGATGGATTTCAATATGTTTACCCAGCGCCTGTAACGCCTGTAGATAAACTGGCGGTAATGCGGAAATACCGCAGATAAATACGCGCGAAGGTAGCCCTGGCGGGCAGGTCGTTGCAGACTCCAGCGTTTCGATAAAGCGTTGATAGAGATTGGCACGATGCCAACGAGGTTGCCCCAGCTCGTCAGTATATTCTACCAGCGCCTTCCACAATGGAGCTTGCCAGGCCTGCGCTTCTCCCAGCCCTTCAACCAGATGTCCCGCTTCCCACTGAGCCAGCCAGTCCGGGCGATAGACCAGATACTGGTCAAACAGGTCCGCCGCTTTTGAGGAAAGCTGAAACAGTTTCCGCTTGTCACTATCGTCAGTCAGGTAATGGCGCAACAGGGTAAAATCTTCGCAATCCAACAGTTGCGGCAGCAGAGTCATCAGTTTCCAGCTCATGCTCTGCTTGTTAAAGGCACTCTCTTTGGGGATCTCCGGCAATACGCGGACGAACATATCCCAGATAAAACTCGCAGGGAGCGGGAAATCAATGTTTGCCGCAATACCGAACTTCTGCGACAGGGTCATTTGCAGCCACTGTGCCATACCGGTACTTTGCACCAGAATCATCTCTGGCTCGAAAGGATCGTCCAGCCGCTCGCGTTCGACGATAAACTCCATCAACGCTTCCAGCACGTCCAGACGATTGGAATGGTAGACCCTTAACATAGCGGCTCCTGACTACTGACGATTCGGGCAATGCAGGCGGGTCATCTCGCCTTCTCTGCCCCCGGGTGAAACTAACGTAACGCTGATGCTGACACATCCCGCCTGCGATGTCTGCATTCGGTTGACCTGCCAGTTGGCAGGTGGCGAAATCGCGCGCAGTTGCGTTTGCTGCCAGCCATGCCGCCAGAGCTGTTGGTACTGGCCTCTGCTGGTAAGACTGTTCATTAATGTTCGCTGGAAACCGGATAACGCAGTGACAATCATCACCATCAGCACCATCGCCAGCATCACTTCCGGTAGACTAAAGCCCTGTTGATTCTTCAGGGAAGCTGACATAACGCCACCTCTTTCTGCGGACAAAAATCACTCCAGCCGTGTGGCGAAAAAGCAATATTTCCATCGTTCACTTCGCCTGTTCGCCATAATGAAACACCTTCATAACTGGCAATCAGCAAGATTTCACTATCAGCCAGTAAACGCAGACAAACTCGGGCACCGGTTGCAGCGAACTGTGAGCACTGAACTACGGGTTGCGTCTGCCAGGTGTGCATTTTTCCCCATTCCAGCGCCGACTGTACAATTGCCTGACGACGCAATGACTGGCTTTCCATAGTCACCCGAGAAGCAAAACTGCGCTCCTGTTGGCTCATTCCTTGTAGCAGCAAGCTGCCCAATACCAGCAACATCAGGGCCAGTGCCAGCGATGAAACGCCCCGTTCACGGTTCACAGGTTGAATCCTGTTACGCTATAGCTGGCATCCACCACGGTTTGTGGTTCAGCCTTACTGGCACCGCGCATACTAACCGTTAATACCGGCGAGAATCCGCTGACATCCTGACGCAGGACCTGAAAAGTGTCGATAATGACGGCGTCCGGGTTGGTGACTTTATCCCAGCCTTTACCTTCACAGGATGCGGCACCACGTAACGTTTCCAGCACATGCTCTTTCAAACGAAATCCAATCTGGTCGGACTCTTTTACCGGCTCACGATCCCAGATACCGTTACTGTTCGCGTCCCACTGCACAATAATGCAGTCACCCTGCCCGACAATTTCCAGCCCTTCACCAGTGCAGTTACCATGACAATAACCAGCCCTTTGAAGATGCTTCGCAACGGTGTAGACCCGCAGCCAGATCTCATCTTCCAGTGCCAGCTTGCGCGTTGTAATCAAGCTTTCCCGCTGTAATGCTGGCAGAAACCGCGCAGCCCCCAGCAGCAATACGCTACTGATAGCCATAGCAATCAGCACTTCCAGCAGCGAAAATCCTTGCTCTTTTACAGACATCCTTGTGTTTCTCCTTGCTGACAAAGCCGGAGTCTTCCCCACGGCGAAATCACCAGCCACCACTCGCCCGCTGAGTTTTTGAAGTGAATATGCCCGGCCCATGCGGTATTGCGCAGGCCAAAGAACGTAAGCGAAGGGGTCAGGTCACTCATTTCGACTTCGGGCCAGCGTGGCACAAAGACCAACGGTGAATGGCCATGACAGGTATTCGTCCCTGCGGCGGCACTTACAAGACACCATGACGTTCCCTCCCTGATGACGCTGATACTGTGGTCGCGGTTATGCCAGTTGGCATCCTCACGTAAATAGAGCAAATAATCCCGCGCCTGGCTGGCGGTTTGCCATAGCCGTTGCGACTGCTGCCAGTATTGCCAGCCATAGAGTCCAGTTGCGCTTAACATGACTAAAATCAGCATCGCAACCAGTGTTTCAATCAGCGTATAACCACGTTGTGTTTTCATGTCGGCAGTATGCGACGAGGAGAAAAAAAGGCGAGGCCCTGTTTCTATTTTCTCGGCGCGTCTTCCGCACTATTTACGTTGTTGCAGGGCGTTGCAAAATTTCGGGAAGGCGTCTCGAAGAATTTAACAGAGGGTAAAAAAAACCGACGCACACTGGCGTCGGCTCTGGCAGGATGTTTCGTAAATCAGATAGCAACCGGAGCCTTAATGCCCGGATGCGGATCGTAGCCTTCAATCTCAAAATCTTCGAAACGGTAGTCGAAGATGGATTCTGGTTTACGTTTGATAATCAGCTTCGGCAGCGGACGCGGCTCGCGGCTTAATTGTAGATGGGTTTGATCCATATGGTTGCTGTACAGGTGCGTGTCGCCACCGGTCCAGACAAAATCACCCACTTCCAGATCGCACTGCTGCGCCATCATATGCACCAGTAGTGCGTAGCTGGCGATGTTAAACGGCAGGCCGAGGAAGACGTCACAGGAGCGTTGATAAAGCTGGCAAGAAAGCTTGCCGTCTGCCACATAAAACTGGAAGAACGCATGGCACGGAGCCAGCGCCATTTTATCCAGTTCGCCCACGTTCCACGCCGAAACAATAATGCGGCGGGAGTCCGGGTCGTTTTTCAATTGATTCAATACCGTGGTGATTTGATCAATATGACGACCATCTGGCGTTGGCCATGCGCGCCACTGTTTGCCATACACCGGGCCGAGATCGCCATTTTCATCGGCCCATTCGTCCCAGATAGTGACATTGTTTTCATGCAGATAAGCAATGTTGGTATCGCCCTGCAGGAACCATAGCAGCTCATGGATGATGGAACGCAGGTGGCAACGCTTGGTTGTCACCAGTGGGAATCCATCCTGCAGGTTAAAACGCATCTGATGACCAAAAATGGAAAGCGTTCCGGTTCCGGTACGGTCGTTTTTCTGTGTGCCTTCGTCGAGCACTTTTTGCATCAGTTCTAAATACTGTTTCATGGTTCCTCAGGAAACGTGTTGCTGTGGGCTGCGACGATATGCCCAGACCATCATGATCACACCCGCGACAATCATCGGGATGGAAAGAATTTGCCCCATGCTGATGTACTGCACCCAGGCACCGGTAAACTGCGCGTCGGGCTGGCGGAAAAACTCAACAATGATGCGAAACGCGCCATAGCCAATCAGGAACAAGCCTGAGACAGCCCCCATTGGGCGCGGTTTACGAATGTAGAGGTTAAGGATGATAAACAGCACCACACCTTCCAGCAGCAGTTCGTACAACTGTGACGGGTGGCGCGGCAGCACACCGTAAGTGTCGAAAATGGATTGCCACTGTGGGTTGTTTTGCAGCAGCAGAATGTCTTCGGTACGGGAGCCAGGGAACAGCATGGCAAACGGGAAGTTCGGGTCAACGCGGCCCCACAGTTCACCGTTAATAAAGTTGCCCAGACGCCCGGCACCAAGACCAAACGGAATGAGCGGTGCAATAAAATCAGAGACCTGGAAGAAGGAGCGTTTGGTACGGCGGGCGAAGATAATCATCACCACGATAACGCCAATCAGGCCGCCGTGGAAGGACATGCCGCCGTCCCAGACGCGGAACAGATACAGCGGATCGGCCATAAACTGCGGGAAGTTGTAGAACAGAACATAACCAATACGTCCGCCCAGGAAGACACCGAGGAAGCCCGCATAGAGTAAGTTTTCAACTTCATTTTTGGTCCAGCCACTGCCCGGACGATTCGCCCGACGCCCCGCCAGCCACATTGCAAAAATGAACCCCACCAGATACATCAGGCCGTACCAGTGAAGCGCAACGGGTCCTATTGAGAAAATGACCGGATCAAATTCCGGAAAATGCAGATAGCTACTGGTCATCTGTCACCACAAGTTCTTGTTATTTCGCTGAAAGAGAACAGCGATTGAAATGCGCGCCGCAGGTTTCAGGCGCTCCAAAGGTGCGAATAATAGCACAAGGGGACCAGGCTGGTTGCCGGATACCGTTAAAAGATATGTATAGGAACCGCGCTATAATCCTCCGCGAATCAGCCCACCCATGCCGCGACGCTCCATAAATGCCGCAACCTGATGACGAACTTCAGTCGCCAGTTGCGCTTCCAGACTGCGCTGAGCAAGATTTTCTGCTTCGGCAAAATCAATGCGCCGCAGCAAGTATTTTACGCGCGCGACAGAGCGTCCGTTCATAGATAGATGGCGATACCCAAGCCCAATGAGGATCGCCACACACATGGGATCGCCCGCCATTTCACCGCACAAACGTAAGTCGATCCCCTGCGCTTCCGCTTCCCGGGCGATCATCGCCAGGGCTCGAAGCATTGCAGGATGAAGACTGTCATAAATGTTTGCCACCCGCGTGTTGTTGCGATCGACAGCCAGAATGTACTGGGTCAGATCATTGGTACCTACCGAGATAAAATCGACCCGGTTTGCCAGATGCGGCAACATAAATACCATCGATGGCACTTCCAGCATGATACCGATACGCGGTTTAGGAATTGCGTAACCAATCATTTCTTCGACTTCACGTCCGGCACGCTCGATCAGGCGGCGTGCTTCGTCAACTTCATCGAGACTTGTGACCATCGGCAACAGGATGTTCAGGTTGCCCGTGGCGGCGTTAGCACGCAACATCGCCCGTACCTGAATCAAAAAGATCTCCGGCTGATCGAGCGTAATGCGGATCCCACGCCAACCAAGACATGGATTCTCTTCGCTGATAGGCATGTAAGGCAGTTGCTTATCAGCACCGACATCCAGCGTGCGCAGCGTGACGGGCTTATCATTAAACATTTGCAACATGCCCTGATACTGCGCCACCTGTTCTTCTTCCGACGGGAAGCCGCTTTGCAGCATAAAGGGAATTTCAGTGCGATAGAGTCCGATGCCATCAATGCGGCTGCCTAATTTTTCTTCATGTTCCGGACTTAACCCCGCATTGAGCATAACTTTTATGCGCTCGCCGCTTTTTAGCTGCGCGGGTAAATTGACATCATCTTCTGCCAGACGGCTAAGCTCAATCTCTTCGCTAATCAGCCGCTGATATTCATGTAGCAGCACCGGCTCCGGGTCGACCAGCAATTCCCCACGATAACCGTCAACGATCAACGTCCGACGATGCAGCACCGAAGGCTGAATGTCCGCGCCCATCACGGTGGGGATCCCCAGTGCACGCACCATGATCGCGGCGTGGGAGTTGGCAGCACCATCGCGCACGACAACGCCGACTAAGCGATCCTGAGGCAGTTCCGCAAGGGTAGTCGCTGACAGTTCATCTGCCACCAGAATGAAACGTTCCGGCCAGGCGTTCGCCCCCTGATTGGCATCATCAAGATGAAACAGTAATCGCTGACCCAGCGCGCGTAGATCGCCCGCTCGTTCTTTGAGATAGCTATCGCTTAGTGTGGCGAACTGTTCGGCAAATTTTTCAATGACCGTTTTCACCGCCCACTCTGCGACCGAACCTTTATCCACTTCAGCAAACAGTTCGCGACGCAGACGCGTATCGGAAAGCAAGTGTGAGTAAAGATCGAAAATAGCCGCCGTTTCTTTTTGCGCCCCGGCGGCAAAGCGTTTGCTGTAACGGCGAAACTCATTGGCCGCCTCTTCCAGCGCCCCGGTCAGTCGCTCACGTTCCAGCGCCGGATCCAGCGTTGATGCCTGATACACCTGTTCCATTAAGGGTAACGTTGCATCCTGCCAACCTTCGGCAATCGCTACACCGGGCGCGGCCGGTAATGCGCGGATTCTCGTCTGGCGATATTGCCCGAACAACGCAGTCAACTGCGACTGGGATAGAATGGCGGCCATCTGGGTGGCGAGCGTCACCAGGAAGGATTCTTCGCTTTCGTTGTACTGCCGCAGTTCGCGTTGCTGCACCACCAGTACACCAAGCAACTGGCGACGTTGAATAATCGGCACGCCTAAAAACGCACGGAAACGCTCTTCTTTTACGGAGGGGATATATTTGAAGCTGGGGTGTTTTTGCGCATCCGCAAGGTTTATCGGTTCCGCCAGCCTGCCAACCAGACCGACGATCCCTTCATCAAACGCAAGCGTTACAGTGCGACCACGTGGTTTTTTTAATCCCCGGGTCGCCATCAGGTAGTAACAACGTCGGTCGTGATCGGCCAGGTAGACCGAACAGACCTCAGTATCCATCGCAAGACAGATGTCGGTAACCAGAATATTTAACGCCTCGTTCAGGCGTGGTGCGCTGGCTACCTTTTCGACTATTTCGCGCAGGCGAGTGAGCATAATTGGCGTGACTTAACCTCTTTTACGTCGATAAGCTGATGCGTTTTGTGGTTTAGGCGTATTTTCCTGAAGCGCCATCACAACACTCGCGAACTCTTTCATTACCCTACGGTAGACATCACGTTTAAATGACACCACCTGTCTGACCGGATACCAGTAACTTACCCATCGCCAGCCGTCAAACTCTGGTGTACTGCTGGTTTGCATATTGATTTCCGCATCGCCGCTCACCAACTGCAAGAGAAACCATTTTTGTTTTTGGCCGATACAAACCGGCTTCGTGTCCCAACGCACCAAACGTTTCGGTAATTTGTAGCGCAACCAGTTACGTGTTGAAGCAAGGATTCGAACGTCTTTACGGCTTAATCCTACTTCTTCAAACAATTCACGGTACATCGCCTGTTCTGCGGATTCTCCGGGATTAATTCCGCCTTGCGGAAACTGCCAGGAGTGCTGACCAAATCGCCGGGCCCACATTACTTGCCCCTGACGATTACAAATCACGATACCTACGTTTGGGCGGTAGCCATCGTCATCAATCACCGGACTACCTCAAAATAAAGCTTTATATACGAATGATTGTTTCATACTCCAGGAAGACGGTAAACCACTCTCTGCAGGGCATTACACACTAATAACAATTGAATAACTCACAGTTAAGTGCAGAGTTATAAACAGAGGAAGGGGCGGATAACCGTTTTTATTCACCTTTTCTGTGGATAGAGTTGTGAAGAAGTACGGAATTACCACGGGAAAACCCAGAACACTCTGAATCAGCCGGATAAACGCGCTTTAAAATATTTTTTATTAATCAGTATATTATATACATAAAGAGTGATGAAACAGAGATATTTGTGACCATGGTCACACCACTCATTTACGCGTTGGCGAAAGATCAACCAACGTCGTATTTATCCACAGAATGTGCCACTAAGTTAAGCACCGTACCACTAAAAATTAGAGTTTCGTCGCACGTCAAGGCTGTAAATGGAAACAGTAGTGAGGGTTTTTCACAGTTATCCCAGCTTTCTGTGGATAACATGGTGTAAGATCCTGTTTATTTTCAGTGACCAGAATTGGAAAACCCACCTGGACGTTGCGCAACACAGTAGCCTGTAGATTAAAAAACAAGATAAATCATAGAATTGAACAACGCATGTGGAAAAAGTTACACTCTGAGTATTCGGCACAGAATAGCTGCTTGTTTTTTAACCAAGGTGTTAAGCCATGTCCCAACCTCGCCCATTGCTCTCTCCCCCCGAAACTGAAGCGCAGTTACTGGCGCAAGCACAGCAACTTTCTGGTTACACACTAGGTGAACTGGCGGCGCTTGCCGGGTTGGTTACACCGGAGAATTTAAAACGCGATAAGGGTTGGATCGGTGTGTTACTGGAGATCTGGCTCGGAGCCAGCGCTGGCAGTAAACCTGAACAAGATTTTGCTGCTTTAGGCGTGGAACTCAAAACGATTCCTGTGGATAGTCTGGGACGTCCGCTGGAAACGACATTTGTTTGTGTTGCACCGTTAACCGGCAATAGCGGCGTGACCTGGGAAACCAGCCACGTGCGCCACAAACTCAAACGGGTGCTGTGGATACCGGTTGAAGGCGAGCGCAGCATCCCGCTGGCGCTACGTCGCGTAGGGTCACCGTTGTTGTGGAGCCCGAATGAAGAGGAAGACCAGCAGTTGCGCGAGGACTGGGAAGAATTGATGGATATGATTGTCCTCGGTCAGGTTGAGCGAATCACCGCTCGTCATGGGGAATATTTACAAATACGGCCGAAAGCAGCGAATGCGAAAGCTCTGACCGAAGCCATTGGCACCCGGGGCGAACGGATTCTGACGCTGCCACGCGGTTTTTATTTGAAGAAGAATTTCACCAGTGCGCTACTGGCGCGTCATTTTTTGATCCAGTAGCCATCGCTTTGACCTGCCGCATTCCGGGCATATAATTACCGCTTCATTTTTTTTGGCAGGGCTTTTTAGATGTTATTTGCATGGATAACCGATCCTAACGCCTGGCTTGCGCTCGGTACGCTGACGCTGCTGGAGATCGTTCTTGGGATCGATAATATTATTTTCCTTTCTCTGGTGGTCGCAAAGTTGCCCACTGCACAGCGTGGTCATGCGCGGCGTCTGGGGCTGGCTGGAGCCATGGTTATGCGTCTGGCGCTGCTGGCATCGATTGCCTGGGTTACTCGCCTGACGAATCCGCTTTTTACAATCTTCAGTCAGGAAATTTCCGCTCGTGATTTGATTCTGCTGCTGGGCGGTCTGTTCCTTATCTGGAAAGCCAGTAAGGAGATCCACGAGTCTATCGAAGGCGAAGAAGAAGGGCTGAAAACACGCGTTTCTTCATTCCTCGGTGCTATCGTGCAGATTATGCTGCTGGATATTATTTTCAGCCTCGACTCGGTCATTACCGCCGTGGGTCTGTCGGATCATCTGTTTATTATGATGGCGGCCGTAGTGATTGCCGTAGGCGTGATGATGTTCGCCGCACGTTCAATTGGTGATTTTGTTGAACGCCATCCATCAGTGAAAATGTTGGCGCTCTCTTTCCTGATTCTGGTGGGCTTTACCCTGATTCTGGAAAGTTTCGATATCCACGTACCGAAAGGTTACATCTACTTCGCAATGTTCTTCTCCATTGCAGTAGAAAGCCTCAACCTGATTCGCAATAAAAAGAATCCACTCTGATGTTCCGTTCGCTCTTCTGCGGGAGAGCGAATGCCTTCCCTTTATCCTCACAGTTTAAGACTTTCCTGCTTTCAAGATGTATAACGTCAGATTATAAACAGACTATTATCATTGATGGGCTTAATGAGGATAACCGGATGAAAAAATGGGCAGTATTAATCTCTGCAGTCGGACTGGCATTTGCTGTTTCCGGTTGTAGCAGTGATTATGTGATGGCAACTAAAGATGGTCGAATGATCCTGACGGATGGAAAACCGGAAATTGACGATGATACCGGGCTTGTGAGTTATCACGATCAGCAAGGTAACGCTATGCAAATTAACCGTGATGATGTCTCGCAAATTATTGAACGTTAAAAAATAAGGTCAGCATCCGGCTGGCCTTAAGATTTTTCGCTTTCCCTTTTCCCTTCCCTCTGCCATTTTTATATTCCTTATGTCGTGATTATAAAAAGGAAACGGCTATGCAATATCACCGTATACCCCACAGCTCGCTGGAAGTCAGCACGCTGGGGCTTGGCACGATGACGTTTGGTGAACAGAACAGCGAAGCCGACGCCCACGCACAACTCGACTATGCCGTCGCTCAGGGCATTAATCTTATTGACGTTGCCGAAATGTACCCCGTACCGCCGCGCCCCGAAACTCAGGGTTTAACCGAAACCTATGTCGGTAACTGGTTGGCAAAACATGGCAACCGCGAAAAGTTAATTATCGCCTCCAAAGTGAGCGGACCGTCGCGCAATAATGACAAGGGCATTCGCCCGGATCAGGCGCTGGACAGAAAAAATATCCGCGAAGCCCTGCATGACAGCCTCAAACGTTTGCAGACGGATTATCTCGATCTTTATCAGGTGCACTGGCCACAGCGCCCGACTAACTGCTTCGGCAAGCTCGGTTATAGCTGGACGGATTCTGCCCCTGCGATTTCTCTGCTCGACACGCTGGATGCACTGGCGGAGTACCAACGCGCGGGAAAAATTCGTTATATCGGCGTGTCGAATGAAACCGCATTTGGCGTAATGCGTTATCTGCATCTGGCAGACAAACACGATCTGCCGCGCATCGTCACTATTCAGAACCCCTATAGTCTGTTAAACCGCAGCTTTGAAGTGGGTCTGGCGGAAGTCAGTCAGTATGAAGGCGTCGAGTTACTGGCCTATTCGTGTCTGGGTTTCGGTACGCTGACCGGGAAATATCTCAATGGTGCAAAACCGGCTGGCGCACGCAATACACTCTTTAGTCGCTTCACCCGCTACAGCAGCGAGCAGACGCAAAAAGCCGTCGCGGCGTATGTTGATATCGCCAGACGTCATGGTCTCGATCCTGCGCAGATGGCGCTGGCCTTTGTACGCCGTCAACCGTTTGTTGCCAGCACTCTGCTGGGCGCAACGACGATGGAACAGTTAAAAACCAACGTCGAAAGTTTGCATCTGGAGTTAAGCGAAGACGTATTGGCTGAAATTGAAGCGGTACATCAGGTTTATACTTATCCGGCACCGTGATCCTTTCGCCTGGTGTTATGCGCCAGGCGTCTCTTTTCTCCACTTTTCAGAATATATTCACTACTTTTCGCCGCATCTTTCCTGACAAAGCGCAATAGACTCTTTTGGTCAACGCCAGAGCGCGTTTCAATGTCTGTACCCATTGTTAAGGATAACCATGTTGATTTTCAAACCTCTTCCCCTCGCCATGTTACTTACCGGGTGTATGTCCTCCGCCTGGAGGGCGCAGTTAACCCAGCGCTAACACTTAAAGACGTCACTGTTTATCTGCATGGTGCCAGCCTGCAAGGTGAAGAGACACTCAACTTACCGGCAGGTGAAAGCGAAATCATCTTCACCCATATTGCCAATTCGGTAACTGACGACAGCATCGCCATCTCTATCGATAACGGAGTGACGGTGCTTTCCTCACGTATCGAGCTACAGGAAACACAACCGAATGCGTTGCCGTCAGAGATTCAGCAACAGTTAAAAGCAGCAAAGGTGGAACAGGCAAAACTAACCGCCGAGAAAAACAATATTGCGGCTCAAATTAAGGTATTAGAGGCAAATAGCACATTAACCAATAAAAGTGCCGCCGGAAGATGGCAAGTCGCTGGATATTCAGCTTAACCGCGATCCTAAGTTGATTATTCAGCGTAAAGCCGCTCTCAAAAAAGAGAATGCGTTATCTATCTTTAACGACAGCGCAATACGTAACTTCAGTTACACCCTTAATGTGAAGAACAGCTACGGCGAAGCGGTGGATATCACTCTGCTCGACCAGATCCCAGTCAGTACTAATAGTGATATTACGGTAGAAAAAATGCAGTACGGGCAGGCGCAGTTTGATGCGAAAACGGGTGAACTGACCTGGACGCTGAAACTGTCGGGCAAAGAGAACGTGAGTCTGCCATTCTCTTACAGCGTGAAGTATCCGAAAGGTATGCCCCCTTCGGGAATGTGACCTTCACCAGATGGCTGAATGTGTCATCTGGCAAAAGATTAATGACGGCGTTGCCAGATCCACAGCGCCGTTATTGCCAGCGCAAACAGCGCACCAAAACCAATGCCAATGGGCACAACCGGAATTCCCACCATTACCGCCAGTGAATAAATCCCCAGCATCAGCAACATAGCACTGTTTTCGCCCAGGTTCTGTACCGCAATGGCATTCCCCGCCCCGACGCTTTTTTTGCCTCGCTCCTGTAATAACGCATTGAGCGGTACAACAAAAAAACCACCCAACATGCCAATCAACATCAGCAAGGCATAGGCAGGCAGCAGATCGTGTTGCAGGGAGAAAATCAGCACCACCACGCCAATCAAAATTCCAGCAGGCATACAGCGTGAAACGGTTTCCAGCGTGACCAGCTTCGCTGCCGCGCCTGCGCCAACCACAATACCGATCGCCACCATCGCGTTGAGGTAGGTTGGTGTGGCGTTATCAGTAATGCCCAGCGCCACCGGCACCCACAGCACTAAAAGGAAACGCAGCGTGACGCCGGCTCCCCAGAACAAACTAGTGCCTACCAGCGAGAATCGCGTTTCGCCATTGCACCACAGTGAAGTGCAGGCCAGTAGGAAACTACGGGTCATGTTGATGAGATTCCACGACTGTCCCGGACGCGCCGCCGCCAGCTTCGGAATGTACAGATTTGCCGCGACCGCGCCAGCATAAGCCAGAGCACAAGCAGCCAGAGCAGCAAGAACATGCCAGTCAGCCAGCACACCACCAGCTACGGAACCGAGCAAAATTGCCGCAATGGTGGAAGCTTCCATTAAACCGTTAGCTTTCACTAACTTGCTGCCGGTGGTTAATTCACCAAGAATGCCGTATTTTGCTGGTGAATAGGCTGCCGCACCAACGCCCACCAGCGTATAACCGAGAAAGGGGTTGAGGCCAAAGCAGATACTGGCAGCACCCAGCAGCTTAAGACCGTTGGCAAACATCATCACCCGACCTTTGGCAAAACTATCGGCAACCTGACCGACAAACGGTGCAAAAAGAATGTAAGCACCTACAAACACCATTTGCAGGATGGGCTGGCTCCACTCCGGATAGAACTGCGCTTTCAGTAACGCCAGAGTGGCAAACAGCAGCGCGTTATCGCCAAACGCAGAGAGAAACTGCGCGACGATAACCGCTTTCATCCCTTTCGACCATAGCGAAGTGTTAGTTTGCACTGACTCACTCATCGTGTTTTTCCGCTTCGTCTACCCAGCTTTTCAACGTGACAAAGTCAGGTTTGCCGCTGCCCAGTAATGGCATCTGCTTCAGATAGCGAATGTCGCGCGGTACGGCAAGTTCCGGCACACCGTGCTCGCGGGCATATTGTTGCAGCTTATCGCGAGTCAATTCATTGTCTGTGGTAAAGAGCACCAACGCCTCGCCTTTGCTGGCATCACTCTTAATGGCGGTGGCATGCATCTTGTCTGGTGAAACACCAATAGCCAGTTGCTCAACCATTTCCAGCGACACCATCTCCCCGGCAATTTTGGCAAAGCGTTTCGCTCGCCCCTGAATCTGCACAAATCCCTGCTCGTCGAAACGCACAATATCGCCAGTGTCATACCAGCCGCGCTCCATCTCGCCGTGGATATTCTCGGCCGCAGGTACTTCCAGCACGCCCGGCTTCTCCACTCGCAGGTAGCCGTTCATAATGTTCGGCCCCTTCAGTTGCAGGCGACCGCCGTCTTCGATACCCGGAACCGCCAGCAGTCGCGCATCCATACCTGGCAAAATACGCCCTACCGTACCGGGTTTCGCCGCCATCGGTACGTTGATGGACACCACCGGAGCACATTCCGTCACGCCGTAACCTTCAAGAATGCGCAGGCCAAATTTATCCTGCCAAAGCTGTTTGGTGCTTTCTTGCAGTTTTTCTGCGCCTGCCACCACATAGCGTAGACGATAGAAATCATACGGGTTGGCAAAGCGCGCGTAGTGACCGAGGAAGGTCGAGGTGCCGAAAAGCACGGTGCAACTGCGGTCGTACACCAGTTCCGGCACAATTCGATAGTGCAACGGGCTTGGATAAAGGAACACTTCCGCCCCAGTCAGCAGTGGCGTAAACAGGCCAACAGTCAGACCAAAAGAGTGGAACAGTGGCAATGCCGACATAAAGCGATCATTGGTGGTGAAGTCGGCAATAGTTTTAATCTGCTCGACATTCGCCAGAATGCTTTTATGGCTATGAACCACGCCTTTCGGATGGCCTTCTGAACCGGAGGTGAACAGGATCAGCGCCTCTTCTTCCGGCTGCTGTTTTACCTGTGCCAGGCGCGGCATCAGCAAATGCGCGAAGATCCACACTTTGTCGGCGGTAGTGACATCCGCTTTTAAATCTTCCAGATAGACCCAGCGTACCTGGGTAAGCTGTTCCGGCAAATGCCAGAGTTTGCCTTTATCGAGAAACTGACGGGAAGTGAAAATGGTTTTGATTTCAGCCGCGGTAATGGCGCTGGTCAGCCCTTTTACCCCGGCGGTGTAGTTCATCATTGCCGGGATACGGCGACGGGCGATAGCACCGAAAATTACTGCTGCGCTAATACCTGCGTTAGGCAGCATTAAGCCGATTCTTTCCCCTTCAGCAGTGTATTTTTCGAGTATACGCCCAACAAACAGTGTCTTAGTGAGTAATTTGCGATAGGTATCCGGGGTGAAGTTGACGTCTTCAACACACTTTTTTCCGGCCCCGAAACGGTACATCGCGCTCAGCAGCGATTCGTACAGCGTTTCACGTGGACGCACGGCCATACGCGCTTCCATCATAATTTGATGCAGCATTTCGCCTGCAATTTTGCGACGATCATGCGCGCGCGGCGCATCTGGCATCTGCACTTGTGTTGGCGGCAAAATATGCAGATGAATTGTCGGGAACAAGCGGCGTTTAACCAGCCCTTTCAGGCGGCTGAAGTGCGTAAGCTCCGCCCCTTCAATACGCAGCGGAACAACCGTCGCGCCTGACTTCGCCGCGACAAACCCCGCACCATCGTAGATTTTCATCAACGAACCGGTTGTCGTGATTCGCCCTTCAGGGAAAATCACCACCGGGCGGCCCTGTTCCACCAGACGCACCAGATGTTTAATCGCCATGGGTTGCGTCGGATCGAGGGGAACGAAGTCGATAAATGATTTCAGCCAACGCATATACCACTGCTGGCTAATGGAAGTATAAACGGCAAAAACAGGGCGAACGGGTAAAAACAGCGCCAGCAATATGCCATCAATAAATGAGACGTGATTGGGCGTGATAAGAACGCGCTCGCCCTTCAGTGCCTGGGTATCGCCTGTCACGCGAACGCGGTACAGAACACGGCACAAATTACGAAAAAAGCTAAAAAGCATTCCAACTCCCTTTGCTCATTCTTCAGTAATAATGAATGGTGCGAGATTACACCAGAAGGAGAACTCGAGCGACAGTAAAATAGGTATGAAAAAAAACCTGCGCATCCGCGCAGGTTGGTGCAAGAGACAGGGTACGAAGAGCGTACCGAATAATCTCACCAATCAATACCTCTGGGATCTTGATTGTGGTCTGCGCAAAGCATGTTCGCCAGCGAGAAAACGCAAAGGAATGAAGGGAAATGCAACGAGGTGTGTAAATTATCGGTTACTGTTACAGATTGATGTCAGGCGAAAAAAAACCTGCGCATCTGCGCAGGCTGGTGTAATTCATGTGCTCAACCCGAAGTTGACTTCACCTATCAATACCTCTGGGATCACCACTTTAGCAACCTGAAGCCAAACGCCACCAGCGGTCAATCGCAACAGCGTTTCGCAAAGTGTAACCAAAGGTTTGTAATCTCTTTTTTTGTCTTACTTATTCGCGTTTCGCTCAAATTCCCCGCGCAGAAAACACCACACCCCTTGAACCAACGGGCGTTTTCCGTAACACTGACAGAATGTAAGCGTTTACCCACAAAGGTATTTTCATGGCGACCATAAAGGATGTAGCCCGACTGGCAGGCGTTTCAGTCGCCACAGTTTCCCGCGTCATTAATAACTCTCCAAAAGCCAGTGAAGCTTCTCGTCTGGCTGTGCATAGCGCGATGGAATCTCTTAGCTATCACCCAAACGCCAACGCCCGGGCGCTGGCACAACAGACAACTGAAACCGTTGGCCTGATCGTTGGCGATGTTTCCGATCCCTTTTTCGGCGCAATGGTGAAAGCGGTCGAACAGGTGGCTTATCACACCGGTAATTTCTTATTGATTGGCAATGGTTACCACAACGAGCAAAAAGAGCGTCAGGCCATTGAGCAGTTGATCCGTCATCGCTGCGCCGCACTGGTTGTCCATGCCAAAATGATCCCGGATGCCGATTTAGCCGCATTGATGAAACAAATGCCAGGCATGGTGCTGATCAACCGGATACTCCCTGGTTTTGAGAACCGTTGTATCGCTCTGGACGATCGTTACGGTGCCTGGCTGGCGACACGTCATTTAATTCAGCAAGGTCATACCCGTATTGGTTACCTTTGCTCTAACCACTCTATTTCTGACGCCGAAGATCGCCTCCAGGGGTATTACGATGCCCTTACTGAAAGCGGTATTCCAGTTAATGACCGGTTAGTAACTTTTGGTGAACCGGATGAAAGTGGCGGCGAACAGGCAATGACTGAACTGCTGGGAAGAGGCCGGAATTTCACCGCGGTGGCCAGTTATAACGACTCAATGGCGGCGGGCGCGATGGGCGTACTCAATGACAATGGGATCGATGTACCGGGCGAGATTTCGTTGATTGGTTTTGATGATGTGCTGGTATCACGCTATGTGCGCCCACGGCTGACCACCGTACGTTACCCCATTGTGACGATGGCAACCCAGGCTGCCGAACTGGCATTAGCGCTGGCGGATAATCGCCCCCTCCCCGAAATCACCAATGTCTTTAGTCCTACGCTGGTACGCCGCCATTCAGTTTCAACGCCGTCGCTGGAGGCAACGCATAACACCGCCAGCGACTAGCGGTGATTAAAGCAACTCTAGCGCCAGTAATTCTTCAATGGTCTGGCGGCGGCGAATCAACCGCGCCTGACCATTATCAAACAGAACTTCTGGCAACAGTGGGCGGCTATTGTAGTTTGATGACATTGACGCGCCATATGCCCCCGTATCATGCAGCACCAGATAATCACCCGTCTTCACTTCCGGCAAAGCGCGGGTTTCGACATTTCCCCCCTCCTGCTGGGTAAAAACATCGCCCGATTCACATAACGGCCCGGCGACAACGGTTTCCACCGTTGGTGCCTGTTCAAGAGAACGACCATCAGCCGCCAGGGCGCTAATATGGTGGTAACTGCCGTACATTGCCGGACGCATCAGGTCGTTAAATCCGGCATCAACCAGCACAAAGCGGCGACTGCCCATTTGTTTGACGCTCCGCACCTGAGTAATCAACACGCCAGACTGCGCCACCAGGAAGCGACCCGGTTCAATTTCCAGTTTCACGTGATGCCCCAAATGGCAAGCGATCTGCTCACGCGCGGCATTCCACAGACCATAATAATGTTCAGTATCAACCGACTCCTCTCCCTGCTGATAAGGAACAGAAAGCCCACCACCTGCAGAAATAGCCTGTAAATCCTGACCAAATTCGATGACCTGACGCACCATCGCCCCACACACCTGCTCCAGATGCGCGTAATCAACACCGGAACCAATGTGCATGTGAATGCCGACCAGTTGCAGATGATGACGTCGTATCACTTCCAGTGCGGCGGGAAGATCGGCATACCAGATGCCGTGCTTACTGTTTTCGCCACCAGTATTGGTTTTTTGGCTATGACCGTGACCAAACCCCGGGTTAACGCGCAGCCATACCCGATGCCCTGGCGAAACCTTCCCCAGTTGGTCGAGCATATCGACAGAGCCAGCATTCACTGGAATTTGCAATTCACTGACGCGCTCAAGCGTTGCCTGATCGATAACATCCGCGGTAAAGACGATGTCATCGGGATGCGTTTGCGGATTGTATCCCGCCGCCAGCGCACGCTCGATTTCACCCAACGAGACGGAATCTACTTTCACGCCCTGCTCACGCATTAAGCGCAAAATATGAATATTGGAACAAGCTTTCTGTGCGAAGCGCACCACATCAAACTGTTTCAACGCCGCAATCTGCCGACGAATAATTTGTGCATCGTAGACCCACACCGGGCAGCCAAATTCTGCGGGCAAGCGCAGCAGATTTTCGGCGCTGAGATCGGTATCAGTACTGAACAGTGAATGTGGCATAACAAACTCCGAATAAGTGCTTTTTTATGATTACGCCACATCATAAAAAGAATAAAAAAATATCGATTTATGCCGAGTCTATGCAAAAATGATATGGATTACCGGATTGCGAGAGAAAGTAGATGGCCGCCGTTAACTTACGTCATATTGAAATTTTTCATGCGGTTATGACCGCCGGAAGCCTGACTGAAGCCGCACAACTGCTGCACACCTCACAGCCAACTGTCAGCCGCGAACTGGCACGTTTTGAAAAGGTGATTGGGCTGAAACTGTTTGAGCGCATACGCGGAAGATTACATCCTACCGTGCAAGGACTGCGGCTATTTGAAGAGGTGCAGCGCTCCTGGTACGGGCTGGATCGCATCGTCAGCGCCGCTAAAAGTCTGCGCGAGTTTCGCCAGGGAGAACTTTCAATTGCCTGCCTGCCGGTCTTTTCGCAGTCTTTTTTGCCCCCGCTGCTACAACCTTTTCTGGCCCGTTATCCTGAAGTCAGTTTAAATATCGTGCCGCAGGAATCGCCGCTACTTGAAGAGTGGCTTTCGGCCCAGCGCCATGATTTAGGACTCACCGAAACGCTGCATACGCCTGCGGGTACGGAACGTACCGAATTACTGTCTTTAGATGAAGTCTGTGTTTTACCGCGGGCACATCCGCTGGCGACAAAAGAGGTATTAACGCCGGAAGATTTTCAGGGTGAGAATTACATCAGCCTTTCCCGTACTGACAGCTATCGCCAGTTGCTGGATCAACTGTTTAATGAACATCAGGTTAAACGCCGCATGATTGTGGAGACCCATAGTGCCGCGTCAGTCTGCGCGATGGTACGGGCGGGAGCGGGCGTTTCGATAGTTAACCCACTCACCGCTCTGGATTATGCAGCAAGCGGATTAGTCGTGCGGCGATTCAGTATTGCGGTTCCCTTCACCGTTAGCCTGATTCGCCCCCTGCACCGCCCGTCTTCAGCATTGGTGCAGGCATTTACAGAGCATTTACAAGTCGGTTTACCGAAACTGGTTGCCTCGCTTGACGCTATTTTGTAGTCAGTTACGACAGCATAAAGGCAACCGCATCCTCGGCATGGATCGCTGCAGTATCAAATACGGGAAGAACGCTGCGTTCTTCAGGCACCAGTAAACCAATTTCTGTGCAGCCGAAAATCACACCCTGCGCGCCCTGTTCTGCGAGGCGAGCAATCACTTGCGCATAATAAGCGCGCGATGCTTCGGTAAATTGCCCCAGACACAGCTCTTCAAAAATAATCTGATTAATTTTCACCCGTTCATCTGCTTCAGGCACCAGACAATCGATAGAAAATTGCTCCGCCAACCGCCCACGATAAAAATCCTGCTCCATAGTGTAGCGCGTGCCCAGTAGCGCTACGCGCGTCATTCCGGCGCGGCTGATTGCTCGTCCGGTGGCATCCGCAATATGTAAAAAAGGCAGCGAGCAACGGGATTCGATGACATCTGCCACTTTGTGCATCGTATTGGTACATAACACAATGCCCTCTGCACCCGCCCGCTGTAAGCCAATCGCCGCCTCTGCCAGAATCTCCCCGGTTTTATCCCATTCACCACGACGTTGACACTCTTCTATTTCATGAAAATCGACGCTATGTAGCAGCACTTGCGCAGAATGAAGTCCACCAAGCCGCTGTTTAATGCCTTCATTTATCAGGCGATAGTAAGGGATGGTGGATTCCCAACTCATTCCCCCCAGCAAACCAATTGTTTTCATTCCTCTCTCCTGTCTTGTGAGTTACCGCAGCGAGGCAGAATAAAGGACGTAACGAACGCCTCAACGGCCAGGTGCCCGATCTCTATTAGCGAAAAAAAGGCCGGATGTACAGCACATCCGGCCAGTGAAATCAGACGCCGATATTTCTCAACTTCTCGCCAGACATCAGTTTACGTTCGATATGTTCCAGCGTGACATTCTTGGTTTCAGGAATGAGCCAGAAAGTGATGCCCACAAACGCAATGTTCAATGCGGTGTAGAGCCAGAACGTACCGGCAGCGCCAATGCTGTCGAGCAACGTCAGGAAGGTCGCGCCGATAATCATGTTCGACACCCAGTTGGTGGTGGTCGAGCAAGTAATACCGAAATCGCGACATTTCAGCGGCTGAATTTCGGAGCACAGGATCCACACCACAGGCGCGGCACTCATCGCATAACCGGCAATACACATCATCGTCATGCCAACAGAGAGCCAGGACAAACCACTGGAAGCCGTTCCGTTATCAAACTGCATCAGGCAATAACCCAACACCAGAGTTCCCAACGCCATCACGCTGAAACCAATTTTCAGCGCCGGTTTACGCCCCGCTTTATCGACCGTAAAGACGGCAATAAAGGTGGCGAACATAAAGGTCAACCCCACCACCAGAGTCGCAATCATCTGCTGTTCGGTAGTCGTAAAGCCCGCCATTTTGAAGATACGCGGCGCGTAGTACATGATGATGTTCATACCAGTAAACTGCTGCATCGCCTGCAACAACATACCGAGGAACACGGCACGACGGACGTTACGGTTGATCTTAAACAGCGCCCAACCGCCCTGTTTTAATTTCAGGCTTTCACGTATTTCGTTGAGTTCTTCTCGCGCTTTTTCCGATGTATCGCGCAGCATACGCAGCACTTCTTCCGCCTCAATATGACGCCCTTTCTCCGCCAGCCAGCGCGGACTATTCGGCAGGAAGACCACCAGAATAATCAACAGGACTGCAGGTAAGGCAAGAACACCTAACATTGCGCGCCAGTTACCGCTATAGCTGAAGGCTGTATCGGATAAAAACGCCAGCACAATGCCGAGTGTGACCATCAACTGGTACATACTGATCATCTTGCCACGAACGTTTTCACTCGCCATTTCTGAGAGATAGAGAGGTGCAGTATAAGAGGCGATTCCGACAGCAATCCCCAGCACCACACGGGCGGCAATCAGCATTTCAACGCTGGTCGCAAAAGCCGACCCTATCGAACCGAGCACAAAGAGGATAGCCCCCGCCATCAGACTGTATTTACGCCCCAGGCGGAACGACAGCCAACCGTTAAACAGCGCACCGATTGCTGCGCCAAGCATCATGCTGCTGACCACCCACTCCTGCAAACGACTGGTCAGCACAAAGTGATCGGTGATGAACGGCAACGCTCCGGCAATAACTCCGATATCAAGACCGAATAACAATCCCGCGACCGCAGCAGCTACCGAAACAAACATATTCATACGCCGCGTATCGCGCAGAGGGCGCGGCGTTAAAGCAGATTCCGTATTGATAGTAACCATTTTTTCCTGCCAGCACAGAGTAAGACATAGTGAAAAAATACGTGAACAATTAACTCAGGTGTCAGGTCGGAAATATCATAAATATGGATTAAACTGCTGCTACATACTGTTATGTGATGGACATTACACTTTTAAAATTAAGTGAAATTAATGACATTATAATTAAGCACCTAATTTTAAAGCAGATAAAACTCATAAAGTTTATTAATTGATAATTCATATGGATTATTTCATAACCATGATATGGATTATGCTGATTATCAGAAATAAAAAACCCCGCCGTCAGGTAGGGTCTTAATAGAAAACTGAATAAATTAACGTGCCAGCCAGCCGCCATCCACAGCAACGGTATAACCATTCACATAGTCTGAAGCACTGGAGGCAAGGAATACCACCGGCCCCATCAGATCGCTCGGTAGCCCCCAGCGTCCGGCAGGAATGCGCTCAAGAATTTCCGCACTACGTTGTTCATCAGCCCGCAATTGCTGAGTATTGTTGGTCGCCATGTAACCCGGAGCAATCGCATTAACGTTGATGTTATGTTTTGCCCATTCGTTCGCCATCAGGCGCGTCACGCCCATCACGCCGCTTTTTGATGCGGTATACGAAGGCACACGGATCCCGCCCTGAAATGAAAGCATTGACGCAATATTGATAATCTTGCCGCCGTTGCCCTGAGCGATAAAGTGTTTCGCCGCAGCCTGAGACATGAAGAACACGCTTTTGATATTCAGGTTCATCACATCATCCCAGTCTTTTTCGCTGAACTCGAGGGCATCTTCACGGCGAATCAATCCGGCGTTATTCACCAGGATATCAATATGACCGAACTCTGCTACCGCACGATCCAGCAGTGCTGGGATGCCATCAATCTTACGCAGATCGGCAGTCAGACTTAAAAAGCGACGCCCCAGCGCAGTAACCTGTTCAATAGTCTCTGTTGGCTCAACAATGTTGATGCCGACAATGTCACAACCCGCCTGTGCCAGCCCCAGTGCCATTCCCTGTCCCAGCCCGGTGTCACAACCGGTGACTACCGCAACTTTACCTTCAAGAGAAAATGCATTTAAAATCATAATAATACCTTATTCATTTATACTCGCGACTAGCGCAGATCTTTAACGGCAACGTGGTCCATATCATCAAAGACCTGGTTTTCACCGACCATGCCCCAGATAAAGGTATAAGCTTTGGTTCCTACGCCAGAATGGATAGACCAACTTGGGGAGATCACTGCCTGTTCGTTATGTATCACAATATGACGCGTTTCTTGCGGCTGCCCCATCATGTGGAAAACGCAGGCGTCATCGTCCATGTTGAAATAGAAATAAACTTCCATCCGACGTTCGTGGGTGTGGCACGGCATCGTGTTCCACAGGTTACCCGGTGCCAGCTCCGTCAGCCCCATACTCAACTGGCAGGTTTCCAGCACATCCGGCACAAAATATTTGTTAATCGTGCGGCGGTTGCTGGTGAGGTTATCGCCCAGCGTAACCGGAGACACTTCGGACGGAGTCACTTTTTTGGTGGGATACGTTGTGTGAGCAGGCGCACAGTTGTAGTAAAACTTCGCTGGAGTGGCACTATCGATGCTGGCAAAGACAACCTCTTTTGCACCTTTACCTACATACAAGGCATCGCGGTGACCGATTTCATAGCATTGACCATCGACAGTAATCGTTCCGGCACCGCCAATATTGATAACACCCAGCTCGCGACGCTCAAGGAAGTAGCTCACGCCCAGTTGTTTTCCGACTTCCCCGCCAACGGAAACCGTTTTTGCTACCGGCATAATACCGCCAACAATAATACGGTCAATGTGGCTGTAAACCATGGTGTACTCATCCGCGACGAATACCTTTTCAACCAAAAATTCATTGCGCAGCCCCTGGGTATCCAGCGTTTTCGCGTGCGCACTGTGGATGCTCTGTCTTACGTCCACATCAACCTCCGATAATCAGTGAAGCATGAAATTACAAACGATAGTGAAACATCGTTTCGTTTTCTCTTTAAAGGGATGATATGCCCATGGGATATGGTTTTCAATTAAAAATAAAATATTGTTTCATTTTCTGGAAAAGGATTGAAAAAAGTGTAGTACCGATCACGAATCAGCCAGGTAGAAGGAGAAAAGTCAGGTTTTATATGAAATGTGCATAGCGGTGCCAGCCATCATCATAAAGCAGATTGATGGCGGCAGATGTTTAACGGATAAGGAAGAAATACAGATCTAATCGTCACGCTCAATAGTTAATGCCACCCCCTGACCACCACCAATGCAGAGTGTAGCCAATCCTTTACGAGCGTTGCGTTTCACCATTTCATGAACCAAAGAAACTAAAATGCGGCACCCGGAGGCACCAATCGGGTGGCCCAACGCAATCGCGCCCCCATTGACATTGACCCGGCGTTCATCCCACTCGAGCATCTTGCCAACAGAAAGCGCCTGCGCGGCAAATGCTTCATTAGCCTCAATAAGATCGATATCGGCCAGTTGCCAGCCAACACGCTCCAGGCAACGGCGGGTTGCATACACCGGGGCAATGCCCATCAGTGCAGGATCGACACCAACGCTGGCAAAGGCGCGAATACGTGCGAGCACGGGTAAATTCAACGCTCGCGCTTTGGCTTCGCTCATCATCATTACCGCAGCAGCACCATCATTGATGGATGAGGCATTTCCCGCAGTAACAGAGCCGTGGCTATCAAATGACGGATTTAAACTGGCTAGCCCTTCTGCACTGGCATCAGTACGCGGCTGTTCATCGGTATCAACGATCAATAACTGCCCGTTGCTTTGCGTTCTGACCGGGACGATCTCATCTTTGAATCGTCCGGCGTCAATGGCCGCCCGCGCTTTTTGCTGCGAACTAAGTGCGTAGGCATCTTGTAACTGGCGGCTGATACCGTATTCGCGCGCCAGATTTTCGGCGGTGACACCAATATGGTAATCATTGAATGCATCCCACAAGCCGTCATGCACCAGGCTATCAACCAATTGGCTATCGCCAAGCTGTGCTCCGGTGCGGCTATCAGTCAAAACATGCGGCGCGCGACTCATATTTTCCTGGCCACCGGCAATAACAATATCAGCCTCACCACACTGGATCGCCTGAGTGGCGAGATGCAAAGCTTTTAGTCCGGAACCACAAACATCATTAATGGTAATTGCCGAAACGCTGTTGGGAAGACCACCTTTAATCGCTGATTGCCGTGCTGGATTCTGCCCTGCCCCGGCGGTCAGAACCTGTCCCAGAATCACCTCATCTACCGCATGTGCTGCAACACCAGTGCGATCTAATAATGCTTTCACGACCAGGCTGCCTAATTCCACGGCGGAATGGCCTGCCAATGCTCCACGAAAGCAACCGATAGGTGTTCGTAACGCCCCGACAATCACAACGTCTTTCATCACAACCTCGCACCAATTAACCGCGTAATAGTAAATGATTGTTAACAACAATTATCTTAAATGTTTAAAAATAGTGATTTTTATCACAAAGGAAATTCGTCGGAATGAGGGATGGAGATACCAGGCTGGCACGCAAGGTTTGCATCTACTAACACACCAATCCACGGTTGATATAGCGTTAATCTCCCATGTCTGGCCTGGTTTATGGTAAATTGCCCTCCATTTTGTTTAATTTGTAGATGATACGTTCAAATAATGTCTAAGATTTGGTCAAAAGAAGAAACTCTCTGGAGCTTCGCACTCTACGGCACTGCCGTTGGCGCAGGCACACTCTTCCTTCCTATTCAGTTAGGTTCAGCGGGAGCGGTGGTCCTGTTTATTACTGCACTGGTCGCCTGGCCTTTAACATATTGGCCACATAAGGCCTTGTGCCAGTTCATCCTTTCTTCAAAAACATCAGCAGGCGAAGGGATCACTGGCGCGGTAACTCACTACTATGGCAAGAAGATTGGTAATCTGATTACCACTCTGTACTTCATTGCTTTTTTTGTCGTCGTGTTGATATATGCAGTGGCAATCACCAACTCACTCACTGAACAACTGGCGAAGCATATGGCCATTGATCTACGCATCCGTATGCTGGTGAGTCTTGGTGTTGTGTTGATCCTGAATCTCATTTTTCTGATGGGACGCCATGCCACAATTCGGGTAATGGGATTTTTGGTTTTCCCGCTGATTGCCTACTTTTTATTTCTTTCCATCTACCTGGTCGGTAGCTGGCAGCCTTCTTTATTAACAACCCAGGTAGAGTTCAATCAGAATACCCTTCACCAGATATGGATATCGATTCCCGTGATGGTTTTCGCCTTTAGCCATACACCGATTATTTCTACGTTTGCCATCGACAGACGTGAAAAATACGGCGAACACGCTATGGATAAATGCAAAAAAATTATGAAGGTCGCTTATCTCATCATCTGCGTGAGCGTGCTATTCTTTGTCTTTAGCTGCCTGTTATCAATTCCACCTTCATATATTGAAACGGCAAAAGAGGAAGGCGTCACCATTTTATCGGCACTGTCTATGTTGCCAAATGCCCCTGCATGGTTGTCAATTTCTGGGATTATTGTCGCGGTAGTTGCAATGTCTAAATCATTTTTAGGCACCTACTTTGGCGTTATTGAAGGTGCGACGGAATTAGTCAAAACAACGTTACAGCAGGTAGGGGTTAAAAAAAGCCGTGCATTTAACCGCGCACTGTCAATTATGTTGGTATCACTGATTACTTTCATCGTCTGCTGCATCAACCCTAACGCAATTTCGATGATCTACGCAATCAGCGGTCCGCTCATTGCCATGATTCTTTTTATCATGCCTACACTGTCTACGTACCTCATCCCTGCGCTTAAACCCTGGCGTTCCATCGGAAATCTAATTACGTTGATCGTGGGTATTTTGTGCGTTTCGGTAATGTTCTTTAGTTAATCTCTGAGGTGAATGGTTCAAAATAGTCATAATTTTGAACCATTCCAATTCTTACAATGCCTGCCCACCATTAATCCTCCCTCTGACTATTCATAGCATAAACAAGCATTATCAAGCTGTTATCATCAGTAAAAATCTGAACATCTTAAATAAGACTATTTAAGATGCTTCACTTAGATTTACAAGATATCTTCTGGTTATTCGAAAACAATTTGCAGTATAGATATTCCTAATGCATTAGGTAGTTATCTGATTTGCAATAAAGCCAATATGGTTAACCAAGTGAAATCAAACCATATTTAAAACTTAACGACGTATTCTTAAATAGTTTATTGAGAATAATATCAAATACAGATTAAACGCAAATTTCTATTAAAAGCTTATTAAATCAGAGTGTATTGACATCATCAATAACCAATGAAATTATGCGATTATCTATGAATAGGGAGGTTATTAACATGAGACTTTGTAGTAGATATAAAAGTCTTACATGCAATAGTTGCTCAATGCATTGTCAAATAATGCCAGAAAAGTCACCACGTTTGCAGTATTGTGCAAACGCATGCTTTTGTATGTGGCCCGAAGATAGTTCGTATTTTAATCGTGGTGTGGTTGAAGGCATATTAAGTAAAAACCATAACGCACGATTAAGCGGATACATTTTTGTAGATTTTTCAGTAAGTTTTTTACGTCTTTTTTTAGATAAAGACTGGATTGACTATCTTACGAGTACTGATATGGGAATTGTATTGGTAAGCGACAGGAATATGCAATCTCTTGCTAATTACTGGAGAAAACATAACCCAGCAATATCAGCCATTATATATAATGATGATGGACTGGATGTTGCTAACGAAAAGATCAGACAGTTGTTTATCGGTCGTTATCTGTCGTTTACCAGAGGCAATACGTTAACTCAAATGGAGTTCACCATAATGGGGCATATGGTCTCTGGCTATAATCCATATCAGATTGCAGAAACACTCAACATGGATATCCGTAGCATCTACGCCTACAAGCAAAGAATTGAAAAATGGATGGGTGGTAAAATTAACGAATTGTTTATACGTTCAAACTCAGTTCAGCATTGAAACGTAACTATCAATAATCATAATTATTGTATATACGGGCATTTATAAAGATGCCCGTATTTTATATCACGCACTTTTAACGCCATTTGTTAAATATTTAGTTTAATCATGTAAGTTTTGTGTGTTATCTCAAAAGATGAAGAGACGTCATGAGAGAAAAATCATAAGAACGTCGTTACAACCGTTAAATTTGTTAATATATATAGAATTTTAAGTTACATTAACATATTGCAATCATGATTATCGGAATGAATATAAAATTAATATATATTTATTAGATAAATACTAATATACTTATCAAACTATTTAATTTCAATTTTCTTGATGCCGTATTTTATTGACGTATGTACTGGATTATTAACAATAATATTGAGTTCTGGCCGGAACACAGGAAATTAATTTCGGTACATGACGCCGAGCTGAACGTCGTTCTGACAACGCCAGCAAGCAGGTGTTTATCGTTGCTACTTGAAGCTTTTCCAGATGTGGTCGCCCAACAAGATTTTTTCTCCAGAGTCTGGGAAGAAGAAGGTATGCGTGTACCGGTCAACACGTTATACCAAAACATATCGATTATCAGACGCGGATTTCGTGCGGTTGGTGAGACTACGCATTCGCTTATTGCAACCGTGCCGAGAAAAGGGTTCAAGATCAATAATGATATAAACATAGGAAGTCATACCCTCCCCTCTTCAGTAGATGTTCAAAAGAACAATTCTCCTCACAGCCTGAACGTTACAGATGAGCTTAGAGACATAAATGTTGCTCCAGATAATCATGTCAGGAACATACTCTGGCGCTCTAAATTTTATTTACCAATGTTAAGTGCGTTTGGTGTAGGTTTGCTTACCGCATTTTTACTATGGAATAATAGTCAACCCAGATCATTTTTCAAAGATTACAGAACTGTTGCACAAATAAATGGTTGTCATTTTAATGTTGCAGAAGATAGCATCGATGGTTTGAAAGATTTCGATAAATATAAGAACCGTATATTAGGGTCAGGAATTGACTGTAAAAAATATCCGTGGCTATATTTTTCACTCTCCAGGTCGTCTCCGGGTTTGATTGTTATGGCATGCAAAAAAAACTACAGTAATAACGAAGTTGCCGGCTGTTTAACTCTGTCTTATCGTGAGGTTAATCGTGACTCGCTGTAAAAAAGTCCTGCTTATTGTTTTATGCTTTATCAGTGGGTTTATTTTATTCATTGCCTATCATTATTCTAAAGAACAAATCTCATATAATGAAAAATGTACGGCTAATTGGGTGATTTTTAATGACCAGGGGCAAGCCAATCTTACTCTTGATTTTATGTATAATAAAAACCAAAAGACTGGAACAGT
Source organism: Escherichia sp. TW09308 (assembly GCF_000208565.1). Classification (NCBI taxonomy): domain Bacteria; kingdom Pseudomonadati; phylum Pseudomonadota; class Gammaproteobacteria; order Enterobacterales; family Enterobacteriaceae; genus Escherichia; species Escherichia sp. TW09308. The sequence goes on from NZ_AEME01000001.1 coordinate 2,696,616, forward strand.
TGCACTGAGTGGCACATGGAAACAAAACACAAAGGTTTATAAAGCAATTCGACGAGATATTGAATATACATGGAGTGAAAATTATAATACTTTGCATCTCATCTCCAACAAAATAAACAAATTTGATATTATTGATCAAGTTGAGGATGATAAACTTGCACTACTCCTTCCTGATTTTTATGTCTTTTCAGGAAAAAGAATAAGCTATAATATACAAAAACAACGTAATCATGGATTTCTTTTTAATATTAGTAATAGAGCAATTATGTACTGTGCAAGATAATATCTTATCACTATAGAAACAAAAATGTTAAAAATAACCATTTGAATATTATTGGTACTGAAACACGCCATAATTTTTCGAACTTTATAATTCTGTACATCTAAACTCTTATACATAACTCCCTCGCGCTATAAAAACACCAATAGTACATCCCTCCCCCGCATGACAATTACTTTACATAATATTTTTGTCAGAAAACATCAAAAACACTCTTTGGCGAAGATGCTACATTATAAAAACAGATGATTTAACGGTGCAAAAAGCAAGCGCATATGATTATCTTAAACTATTATATCAAAAACAATAGTTAGCTAATGAATAGAAGTGTTACTCATATTGTTTCTACAAACAGATTGTATCTCGATATATAGATTACCTTTTAGTATTTTATCTTTCTTAAATGAAATTAATGCTCAGTTAAGAAATGAAACACCCACTTTTTATCTATGTATTTCAATTAGTTATACACATACATGATTAACATGCATTACTTAAGAATATTTCAGATTACATTCAAAGCAATTCTGGATAAATTAATGCCAACAGTCATGGGAATTTTGTATATACAAAGTCATATACAGTTTAATGAAATATATATGAGTATCAGTCATATCTATTACTCATGCAGGACGCAAATAGCCATAAAATTCACAGAGGTTAGCTAATGGATTTAGAAATTAAATTTTCATATCATTTCCCTGATGGGATAATACTGACAGAAGATGGTATTCTTACTAAAGGGAATGAGCAATCTTACATTCCCCCCAAAGAGCTAGGTGTATTATTTGTATTGCTTGAATCTGCTGGCAATGTTGTATCAAAAGATATGATCATCGAATCCGTGTGGAAAAATGTAATTGTAAGTGATGAGTCCCTTACACGTTGTATATATTCATTAAGATGTATTTTTGAACAAATTGGTTATACCCGTTGTATAGAAACCATATATAGAAAAGGTTACCGGTTCAGTGGGCAAGTATTCAAAATAAAAGGAAATCAATATAATGAAGCAGGAAGCACTATTGCTTTATTCCCATTTACAACGTCTCACAGCCACCAGGATCCATTAACACTTAATCAAGAGCTTATACAGTTCATTTCAAATAAAAAAAACGATAACCTATATATATACCCAATGGCTGCAACCCAGTATTGTATAGATAATAAATCCCAAACAGCTTTTCTGGCCAGATTCAAACCAGATTATTTTATAACAGGAAGGATTAACCAACATGACACATCAAACAGCTTATATGTTGAGGTGATCGATGCAAAAAGTTTTTATCTTGTTGCCAGCACTCATCTTCAGGCTGATGATATACAAAAAATATCACAATTTATAATAAGTAACCTGTATATGGTCATGAAGGATCCTGAAACTGTACCAGGATTGATTAGCCAAAACGAATCATCTAATGAGCATGTTTTATCCAAAGAAATGTCTGCTGGGAAAAATGCACTAAATGAGTTCACACCAGAAAGCATTGTCAAAGCAATAACTATATTTGAAAACCTGATAAAAAAATACAATACTCAGTTACTAATAAATGAATGCTATTGTCTGTTAGCTGAATGCCATATGTCTCTGGCTCTTCATGGTATATATGAACATAAACATGCTACTCAAAAGGCATTAGAATTTATAGATAAGGTATCAGATAAAGCTATTTTTGATGGTAAGATATTAGGAATTATGGGGTTGATAACTGGTCTTTCTGGACAAGCAACAACATCACGTATTTTTTTTGATCATGCACAAATAAAAATATTAGATGTCGCTTCCCTATACTACTATAAGTCACTGGTAAACATATATAATGAAAGAATTGAGGATGCAATCTCTTGTATAGAACAATCACTGTTACTTGAACCAAAAACACATAAAACTGCGATAATAAAAAAATCCATTGATGCATATGTCTCTACAATGCAGAATAAAAAAAGCGTACTCTCTTATCACGGCACTGAGAAAGAACACCATTTAGCTATTATTAACAACATCCAAAAACTAAGGCAATTGACAAATTATAACAATACTATCGATTTTAATAATCAATATGCGGTAGCTTGATGCGTTATAAAGAAATAGTATATGAGGGCGTAAAAAAACTGGAGCGGGCGAAGGGAATCGAACCCTCGTATAGAGCTTGGGAAGCTCTCGTTCTACCATTGAACTACGCCCGCTTTGAGATGCGTAAGGCATTATAAACCTTACGCTCTTCTTAGCAAGTGTCTTGCTACTGACTGCTGATTAATTCACCATCAACACTTTGGTTTGCTGCCCTGTGGCGGCAAGTAGCGCAAAGGATCAATTGCCGTAGCACGGTAACGAATCTGGAAATGTAACCGCACGGATTCTGCATCAGTACTGCCCATCGTCGCTATCTTTTGCCCAGCCTTAACGCTTTGCCCATTGTTTACCAGCATCGTGTCGTTATGAGCGTAGGCTGTGATGTAATCTTCACTGTGTTTAATCATGATGAGATTACCGTAGCCGCGTAATTGGTTACCGACATACACCACCTTACCGGCACCGGCTGCGTATATTGGCGTCCCGCGCGCTGCAGCAATATCAATCCCTTTATTGCCGCCATCTGCCATTGAGTAAGGCATGATAACTTTTCCACTCGTTGGCCATAACCAGCAACGTTGTCCAACAGGTGGCCATGAAGATTTCGGAACCACTGGCGGCGGCGTTACTGACGCTGTTTTCGTCGTTGATTTGGCGGTATATTTCCGCGAACTGCGGTTGCTTTTTGCCCCACCAAGTTTCAACTTTTGGCCTACTTCGATGGTATAGGGGGGAGAAATGCCGTTGAGCCGGGCAAGTTCTTTTACGCTTGTTCCCGTGGTGCGTGAAATACGATAAAGCGTATCCCCCCGTTTCACGGTGTAAACGGAGCCGGAATACGTTCCTGTGTCTGATGATTTGCTACCCGAACAGCCCGCCAGAAGCAGTCCAGCCGATAACAGCATCACGATACCCAGCATTTTTTTATTCGGGCGTCCTGCGCTCAAAATCTTTCCTCGCTCAAAAAACAAGACGCTATATCATAGCAGTCACCTGTCAGATACCCAATCCATTGCTCGGAAAATGGATGTACAAATCAAGAATTGTTAATGAATCTATTAGGATAGGATAACCACCATTAGTACATCATAACGAAAAAGAAAGCATCCTGACTGCCTCCTAATATTCATTTATCACAATGATTTTTATCACACTCATATTGATACACAGCCCTCTCTTGCTTTGCTGATAAAAACCACATCATCCCTGGCGTTTTATTAACAACATCACACTTCCCCCCTCCCCTCATGCTTATAGTCGTTTCTGGCGTAATTCTTGCCTTCAAAGACTAAATCATTGCCATAAGAACCAAATGTTCAAATCAAGGGGATTTCTATGGAAGCGCGGGAAGCAACCGCTACAGGTGAATCATGTATGCGCGTAGATGCCATTGCTAAGGTTACCGGGCGGGCACGATATACTGACGATTATGTTATGGCGGGCATGTGTTACGCGAAATATGTACGTAGTCCTATCGCACATGGTTATGCCGTAAGTATTAATGATGAACAAGCCAGAAGTCTGCCTGGCGTACTGGCTATTTTTACCTGGGAAGATGTACCGGATATCCCATTCGCCACGGCAGGGCATGCCTGGACACTTGACGAAAATAAACGCGATACCGCCGATCGCGCACTGTTAACTCGCCATGTTCGCCATCATGGTGATGCCGTTGCCATCGTCGTGGCCCGAGATGAACTCACAGCAGAAAAAGCAGCGCAATTAGTCAGTATTGAGTGGCAAGAATTACCCGTTATCACCACACCAGAAGCGGCACTTGCAGAAGACGCCGCTAAAATTCACAGCCGCGGTAATTTGCTTAAGCAAAGCACGATGTCTACGGGCAATGTCCAGCAAACAATCGATGCCGCCGATTACCAGGTGCAGGGACACTATCAGACCCCCGTCATTCAACATTGCCACATGGAAAGTGTGACATCGCTGGCGTGGATGGAGGATGACGCGCGAATTACCATCGTCTCCAGTACGCAGATCCCGCACATTGTTCGCCGCGTTGTCGGTCAGGCGTTGGATATTCCCTGGTCATGCGTGCGGGTAATCAAACCGTTTGTCGGTGGAGGTTTTGGTAATAAACAGGATGTGCTGGAGGAGCCAATGGCGGCATTCCTGACCAGCAAGCTCGGCGGTATTCCGGTGAAAGTTTCCCTTAGTCGTGAAGAGTGTTTCCTGGCGACCCGTACCCGCCACGCTTTTACCATTGACGGGAAAATGGGGGTTAACCACGATGGTACGCTGAAAGGCTATAGTCTGGATGTTCTGTCCAACACGGGTGCTTATGCCTCTCACGGCCATTCCATTGCTTCCGCAGGTGGTAACAAAGTCGCGTATCTTTATCCTCGTTGCGCCTACGCTTACAGCTCAAAGACCTGCTATACCAATCTACCCTCGGCTGGCGCAATGCGTGGTTATGGCGCACCGCAAGTCGTTTTTGCCGTCGAATCAATGCTGGATGACGCCGCTACCGCGTTAGATCTTGACCCGGTAGAAATTCGTTTACGTAATGCCGCCCGTGAAGGCGATGCAAATCCACTCACTGGAAAACGCATTTACAGTGCCGGATTACCTGAGTGTCTGGAAAAAGGGCGGGAAATCTTTGAATGGGAAAAACGACGTGCAGAGTGCCAGAACCTGCAAGGCAATTTGCGCCGCGGCGTTGGCGTTGCCTGTTTTAGCTACACCTCTAACACCTGGCCTGTTGGTGTAGAAATCGCGGGCGCACGCTTGTTGATGAATCAGGATGGAACTATCAACGTGCAAAGCGGCGCTACGGAAATCGGTCAGGGTGCCGACACTGTGTTCTCGCAAATGGTGGCTGAAACCGTGGGTGTTCCGGTCAGCGATGTCCGCGTGATTTCGACACAAGATACCGATATTACGCCATTCGATCCAGGTGCGTTTGCTTCACGCCAGAGCTATGTTGCCGCGCCTGCGTTACGCAGTGCTGCATTGCTATTGAAAGAGAAAATCATCGCTCATGCCGCTGTAATGCTACATCAGTCAGCGATGAATCTGACACTGATAAAAGGCCATATCGCGCTGGTTAAAAGGCCGGAAGAGCCATTGCTGTCGTTAAAAGATCTGGCGATGGATGCTTTTTATCATCCTGAGCGCGGCGGGCAACTTTCTGCTGAAAGCTCGATCAAAACCACCACTAACCCACCGGCATTTGGCTGTACTTTTGTTGATCTGACGGTTGATATTGCGCTGTGTAAAGTGACCATCAATCGCATCCTCAACGTCCATGATTCGGGCCATATTCTTAACCCGCTGCTGGCTGAAGGTCAGGTACACGGCGGAATGGGAATGGGCATTGGCTGGGCGTTATTTGAAGAGATGATTATCGATGCGAAAAGTGGTGTGGTACGTAACCCCAATCTGCTGGATTACAAAATGCCGACCATGCCGGATCTGCCACAACTGGAAAGCGCGTTTGTCGAAATCAATGAACCACAATCCGCATACGGACATAAGTCACTGGGTGAGCCGCCAATAATTCCTGTCGCCGCTGCGATTCGTAACGCGGTGAAAATGGCTACCGGTGTTGCAATCAATACCCTGCCGCTGACGCCAAAACGGTTATACGAAGAGTTCCATCTGGCAGGATTGATTTGAGGATAACATCATGTTTGATTTTGCATCTTACCATCGCGCAACCACCCTTGCCGATGCCATCAACCTGCTGACTCACAATCCGCAGGCCAAACTGCTCGCCGGTGGCACTGACGTGCTGATTCAGCTCCACCATCACAATGACCGTTACCGTCATATTGTTGATATCCACAATCTGGCAGAGCTTCGGGGGATTACGCTGGCGGAAGATGGCGCGCTACGAATCGGTTCCGCGACGACCTTTACCCAGTTAATTGAAAATCTATTAACCCAGCGTCATCTCCCGGCGTTATGTGCTGCGGCTTCGTCAATTGCCGGGCCGCAGATCCGTAACGTCGCGACCTACGGTGGAAATATTTGCAACGGTGCCACCAGCGCAGACTCAGCCACGCCAACACTGATATATGGCGCGAAGTTGGAGATCCACTCCCCGCGCGGTGTTCGCTTCGTCCCGATTAACGGCTTTCATACCGGGCCGGGCAAGGTTTCCCTTGAGCATGATGAAATCCTTGTCGCATTTCATTTCCCACCGCAGCCGAAAGAACATGCAGGTAGCGCGCATTTTAAATATGCCATGCGCGACGCGATGGATATTTCAACCATCGGTTGCGCTGCTCATTGCCGCCTGGACAACGGCAATTTCAGTGAATTACGCCTGGCATTTGGTGTTGCCGCACCAACGCCGATTCGCTGCCAACATGCTGAACAGGCTGCACAAAACGCGCCATTAACTCAGCAAACGCTGGAAGCTATTAGCGAATCAGTCCTACAGGATGTCGCCCCGCGTTCTTCCTGGCGTGCAAGTAAAGAGTTTCGTCTGCATCTCATCCAGACGATGACCAAAAAAGTCATTAGCGAAGCCGTCGCCGCGGCGGGGGGAACATTGCAATGAATCACAGCAAAAGTATTACCATTGAATGTGTCATTAACGGTATGCCTTTTCAGCTTCACGCCGCACCAGGAATGCCACTTTCGGAGATGCTCCGCGAACAAGGACTGCTTAGTGTCAAGCAAGGTTGCTGCGTTGGCGAATGCGGTGCCTGTACAGTACTGGTTGACGGAACGGCAATCGACAGTTGTTTATACCTGGCCGCATGGGCTGAAGGAAAAGAGATCCGCACGCTGGAAGGCGAAGCAAAAGGTGGCAAACTTTCTCATGTTCAACAGGCTTATGCGAAATCCGGCGCAGTGCAGTGTGGCTTTTGTACGCCAGGGTTGATTATGGCCACCACGGCAATGCTGGCGAAACCACGAGAGAAACCATTAACCATTACGGAGATTCGTCGTGGCCTGGCGGGAAATCTCTGTCGCTGCACCGGTTATCAGATGATTGTGAATACAGTACTGGACTGCGAAGAAACGAAGTAAAACGAAATCCGGCCTGAATTCAGGCCGGATTTTCCGTGGTTACACGCTTAACAACTCATATTTTTTAATCTTACGATAGAGGGTAGCAATGCCGATACCCAGTTCATCAGCGACTTGCTTCTTGCTGTTATGACGTGAAAGCGCCTCGCGTATCATCTGTTTTTCCATCTCCTCCAGCGCCGTGCCGCCAGTATCATCAAGTGCCAAATGTGCCTCGCAAGCTTCTGGCATCTCACTTTGCTCCATCGCACCGTTATTTACCAGATTGGGTGGCAAAAGCGTGCTGTCAATGACTTCACCAGAAGGAACAACGTTGACCAGATATTCCATCAGATTGCTTAACTCTCGCAGGTTCCCTGGCCAATAATGCTTACGCAGTAACTCCACAACATCGGGAGCAATACCTGGGTAAACCGATCCCAAACGACGGGTATGTAGATGTAAAAAGTAATGCACCAGCAGTTCAATATCTTCCTGACGTTCACGCAGCGGTGGCAAAGTTAAAGGAATGACATTGAGTCGGTAGAAGAGATCTTCGCGAAATTTACCTTCGGCAATGAACTGGGCTAAATTCTGGTTGGTTGCAGAAATGATGCGGATGTCGACCTGTATTGGACTACTGGCACCAATCGGCAGGATTTCACGCGCCTCAATAGCTCGCAGTAATTTAGCCTGCAACATCAATGGCATATCGCCAATTTCATCAAGAAACAACGTGCCTGTATTCGCCGCCTGAATCAACCCTATTTTGCCGTTGGCTGAAGCGCCAGTAAATGCGCCTTTAACATAACCGAACAGCTCACTCTCCAGAAGCTGCTCCGGAATCGCCGCACAGTTGATAGCAATAAATGGTTTGTTCCGCCGTCCACTCAGCTTATGGATTGCGCGAGCCACCACTTCTTTCCCGGTGCCACTTTCACCAACGACCATAACACTGGATGGGCTAGGCGCAATGCGGCTAATGAGTCGTTTTAATTGCCGCATAACCCGGCATTCGCCAACTAATTGTTCAATATGCGGTTCATCAGAGGCATTCGCCACGGAAAAACTGGTATGAGATTGGTGAAATGCCATTAAAAATAACTGTCGGCCCTGTATGTTATGCAACTGACCAATTATCAATTCACTTTTATCATCCCACGAAACGATATGCTGCATATGGCCATGAGTAAAATTACTCTCAAATGTTAATGGCCTGAAACGAACAGGTTTCCCAACCATATTATTTTGAGCAACACCGAGAGTTTTTAATGCAGTCTGGTTAACAAACTGAACACGATTGTCTTCATCAATAACTAATACTCCCTGATCCATATTATCAATCATGGTAGCGAATATTTTACTTATATTATCTCCTGGCCCCTGATCTTCCAGAAGCTTTGAAACAAAAATAGTCGATATATGGCGAACGTAATCTGAAAATTCGCGTAAATTATCAGTGATATGTTCTTGTTGCTCATGAGTAACAGCAATCAAACTTATTACCCCGACACAGCGTTCCTGTAGAATAACAGGCGTGCCCAGAAATGCCTTTTCACGACAACTCTCTTTACTGTCGCAACCTTCACAAAGGGGATCGAAGCGAGATTGTGTCACAACCTTTTCGGTTTTGGTTTCGAGGACATAGCGGAGCAAGCGCGAGTTGCCACTCAACTGGCGACCAAGAAATTTCCCATATGCGCCAGTTCCAGCGACGCGGCACAAGTTTTCATCAACGATCTCAACCTCAAGCTGCAAAACGCTGGCTAGCATTCTGGCAAAACGCTGAATTGTTGGTTGAATTTGCATCAATACTGACTGCGTAGAAACAAGCTCCATAGCTTTACCTTCCAGAATCACTTAAAAGTCGATCATTGAAGACGTTGATGGTTCACAGGTCATGACGATATTAACTCAGACAAATATAGCTTTGCTAAAAACATAGGATTTTTATCATTTTCTAATGAAATTATGGAAGTGATATCACATTTCTATATCAATATGAGAATTACGGGAGTGCATTTATCAAACTGACGACGATTTACCTGCCTCTTTATCTTATTTCTGATGCTTAGCAGCAAATAAATAACTGCATAAAAAAAGCCAATCGTTTCCGTATATTTTGATGTTCCATAGCACATCAATAATTTGTGATCAAACCCACACATTATTCGTTAAATTAGCATTTCATAACCATGCAGATAATTCTGGCATGTTTATTGTTAGTTCCTGGTATAGCTGTGAAAACACCAATCACATTGGCATGTCACAGTGAAATAAACCACTTTGCCTGTCATTCCACTATCGGGACTTTATGATGAAAACTGTTAATGAGCTGATTAAGGATATCAATTCGCTGACCTCTCACCTTCACGAGAAAGATTTTTTGTTAACGTGGGAACAGACGCCAGATGAACTGAAACAAGTACTGGACGTTGCCGCAGCGTTAAAAGCACTGCGTGCTGAAAACATCTCGACCAAAGTCTTTAATAGTGGATTAGGTATTTCCGTATTCCGCGACAACTCTACCCGCACCCGTTTTTCTTATGCTTCCGCGCTTAATCTGCTCGGCCTGGCGCAGCAAGATCTTGATGAAGGTAAATCACAAATTGCGCACGGCGAAACCGTTCGTGAAACGGCCAATATGATCTCCTTCTGTGCCGATGCTATCGGTATTCGTGACGATATGTATCTGGGGGCAGGCAACGCCTATATGCGTGAAGTGGGAGCCGCGCTTGACGACGGCTACAAACAGGGCGTACTGCCGCAGCGTCCGGCTTTAGTTAACCTGCAATGCGATATCGACCACCCGACTCAGTCTATGGCCGACCTGGCATGGTTACGTGAACACTTTGGTTCACTGGAAAACCTGAAAGGTAAAAAAATCGCCATGACCTGGGCGTATTCCCCAAGCTACGGTAAACCGCTCTCTGTACCGCAAGGCATTATCGGCCTGATGACTCGCTTCGGTATGGATGTCACCCTGGCTCATCCGGAAGGCTATGACCTGATTCCGGATGTCGTTGAAGTGGCTAAAAACAACGCTAAAGCATCCGGCGGTAGCTTCCGTCAGGTCACCAGCATGGAAGAAGCATTCAAAGACGCAGACATCGTTTATCCGAAGTCATGGGCACCTTATAAAGTGATGGAAGAGCGAACTGAACTGCTGCGCGCGAACGATCACGAAGGCTTAAAAGCACTGGAAAAACAGTGCCTGGCACAGAACGCGCAACATAAAGACTGGCATTGCACTGAAGAGATGATGGAACTCACCCGCGACGGTGAAGCCCTGTATATGCACTGTCTGCCAGCCGATATTAGCGGCGTATCCTGCAAAGAAGGTGAAGTCACGGAAGGCGTATTCGAAAAATACCGTATCGCTACCTACAAAGAAGCCAGTTGGAAACCCTATATCATCGCCGCGATGATCCTTTCCCGTAAATATTCCAAACCTGGTGCACTGCTCGAACAACTGCTGAAAGAAGCGCAAGAACGCGTGAAATAACCCCTCGAGCCGATCGGCAGGTCGGCTCTCTATTTCCAGAGGCCAAAAGGATAGGATATGTCCGTTTTCTCATTGAAGGTTGATATCGTCGATAACAAATTTTTCAACGGCGAAACATCACCGCTCTTTTCGCAAAACCAGGCAAAACTGGCGCGCCAGTTTCACCAGAAAATTGCTGGCTATCGCCCAACACCGCTTTGTGCGCTGGACGATCTCGCAACTCTTTTTGGTGTAAAGAAAATTCTCGTTAAGGACGAATCAAAACGCTTCGGTCTGAACGCCTTCAAAATGCTCGGCGGTGCGTACGCTATCGCTCAGTTACTGTGCGAAAAATATCATCTGGATATCGAAACACTGTCATTTGAGCATCTGAAAAATGCCATTGGCGAAAAGATGACCTTCGCCACCACCACCGACGGCAACCACGGGCGCGGTGTTGCCTGGGCTGCTCAACAACTCGGTCAAAACGCGGTGATTTACATGCCGAAAGGTTCTGCTCAGGAGCGTGTAGACGCCATTCTGAACCTCGGCGCCGAGTGCATCGTCACCGACATGAATTATGACGATACCGTCCGCCTGACTATGCAACACGCTCAGCAACACGGCTGGGAAGTCGTACAAGATACCGCCTGGGAAGGCTATACCAAAATCCCAACCTGGATCATGCAGGGCTACGCCACATTAGCGGATGAGGCTGTTGAGCAAATGCGTGAAATGGGCGTTACGCCAACTCACGTCCTGCTGCAGGCTGGCGTCGGCGCAATGGCCGGCGGCGTGCTGGGATATCTGGTGGATGTCTATAGTCCTCAAAATCTGCACAGCATCATTGTTGAACCTGACAAAGCTGACTGTATTTATCGCTCTGGCGTCAAAGGCGACATCGTTAACGTTGGCGGCGATATGGCCACCATCATGGCGGGCCTGGCCTGCGGCGAACCGAATCCGCTGGGTTGGGAAATCTTACGTAACTGTGCCACCCAATTCATCTCCTGCCAGGACAGCGTTGCCGCATTAGGTATGCGCGTGCTGGGTAATCCCTACGGCAACGATCCGCGCATCATCTCCGGTGAATCTGGCGCTGTCGGTTTAGGCGTTCTTGCGGCTGTTCATTATCACCCGCAACGTCAAAGTCTGATGGAAAAACTGGCGCTGAACAAAGATGCCGTGGTGCTGGTTATCAGCACTGAAGGCGACACTGACGTGAAGCACTACCGCGAAGTTGTCTGGGAAGGCAAACACTCTGTAGCACCATAATCACCCTATTGGAAATAGCTCCCCGCCAAACGGGGAGTCAAAAATCTGGAGAAAAATAATGGCTAAGAATATTCCATTCAAACTGATTCTTGAAAAAGCAAAAGATTACCAGGCAGACATGACCCGCTTCCTGCGCGATATGGTTGCGATTCCCAGCGAAAGTTGCGATGAAAAACGCGTAGTGCATCGTATTAAAGAAGAGATGGAAAAAGTAGGTTTCGATAAAGTTGAAATCGACCCGATGGGCAACGTTCTCGGTTATATCGGCCACGGCCCGCGTCTGGTTGCAATGGATGCTCACATCGACACCGTCGGTATTGGCAACATCAAAAACTGGGAATTCGACCCGTACGAAGGTATGGAAACTGATGAACTGATCGGCGGTCGCGGTACTTCTGACCAGGAAGGTGGCATGGCGTCTATGGTTTATGCCGGTAAAATCATCAAAGATCTGGGGCTGGAAGATGAATACACCCTGCTGGTAACGGGGACAGTGCAGGAAGAAGACTGCGACGGTCTGTGCTGGCAGTACATTATTGAACAATCCGGTATTCGTCCGGAATTTGTGGTCAGTACTGAACCGACCGACTGCCAGGTCTACCGTGGTCAGCGCGGTCGTATGGAAATCCGTGTTGATGTTCAGGGTGTTAGCTGCCACGGTTCTGCACCAGAACGCGGAGATAACGCCATTTTCAAAATGGGCCCAATTCTTGGCGAATTACAAGAACTGTCCCAACGTCTGGGCTATGACGAATTTCTCGGTAAAGGTACGCTGACCGTTTCCGAAATCTTCTTTACCTCCCCAAGTCGTTGCGCTGTCGCAGACAGTTGCGCAGTTTCTATTGACCGTCGTCTGACCTGGGGCGAAACATGGGAAGGTGCACTGGATGAAATCCGCGCGCTGCCTGCGGTACAGAAAGCCAACGCAGTCGTTTCTATGTACAACTACGACCGTCCGTCCTGGACTGGTCTGGTTTACCCAACCGAATGCTACTTCCCGACCTGGAAAGTAGAAGAAGATCACTTCACCGTTAAAGCGCTGGTGAATGCCTACGAAGGGCTGTTCGGCAAAGCACCGGTCGTTGATAAGTGGACATTCTCAACTAACGGCGTCTCCATCATGGGCCGTCACGGTATTCCGGTTATCGGCTTTGGCCCCGGTAAAGAACCTGAAGCGCACGCGCCAAACGAAAAAACCTGGAAATCTCACCTGGTAACCTGTGCCGCTATGTATGCGGCAATCCCATTAAGCTGGCTGGCAACCGAATAATTATTCATCACTTATTCCCCTCCGGTTCGCCGGAGGGTTTCTGGAGTTTGCTATGCGTGTATTGATCAAAAACGGCACTGTTGTTAACGCTGATGGGCAAGCAAAGCAGGATTTGCTGATTAAAAGCGGGATTGTTCGCCAGTTAGGTAACGATATTTCGCCGCAGCTCCCTTATGAAGAAATTGATGCCACTGGCTGTTACGTTTTCCCAGGCGGCGTGGATGTCCATACGCATTTTAATATTGATGTCGGCATTGCGCGCAGTTGTGATGATTTTTTTACCGGCACCCGCGCGGCTGCGTGTGGCGGTACAACAACCATTATTGACCATATGGGATTTGGCCCAAACGGCTGCCGGTTACGCCATCAACTGGAAGTTTATCGTGGTTATGCCGCCCATAAAGCGGTCATCGACTACAGCTTTCACGGTGTTATCCAGCATATCAATCACGCTATCCTCGATGAAATTCCGATGATGGTCGAAGAAGGGCTGACTAGTTTTAAACTCTATTTAACCTATCAATACAAACTCAACGATGACGAAGTGTTACAGGCGTTACGCCGTTTGCATGAGTCCGGCGCGCTAACCACCGTACACCCGGAAAATGATGCTGCTATCGCCAGTAAGCGGGCGGAGTTTATCGCTGCCGGGCTAACCGCGCCGCGCTATCACGCATTGAGTCGACCGCTGGAGTGCGAAGCGGAAGCCATCGCCCGAATGATCAACCTGGCAAAACTTGCCGGTAACGTACCGCTCTATATCGTCCACCTGTCTAACGGCTTAGGCCTGGATTATCTGCGCCTTGCCCGCGCGAACCGCCAGCCTGTCTGGGTTGAAACTTGTCCGCAATATCTTCTGCTCGACGAACGTAGTTATGACGCAGAAGACGGCATGAAATTTATTCTTAGCCCACCGCTGCGCAACGTTCGCGAGCAGGACAAGCTGTGGTGCGGCATCAGCGATGGCGCGATTGACGTGGTGGCGACCGATCACTGCACCTTCTCAATGGCCCAGCGCCAGCAGATTTCCAAAGGTGATTTCAGCCGTTGCCCAAATGGCCTTCCCGGTGTGGAGAATCGTATGCAGTTGCTGTTCTCCAGCGGCGTAATGACCGGACGTATCACACCGGAGCGTTTTGTTGAATTAACCAGTGCAATGCCCGCCAGACTGTTTGGCCTGTGGCCACAAAAAGGAACATTAGCGCCCGGTTCAGATGGTGACGTAGTGATTATAGATCCACATCAGAGCCAGCAAATTCAGCATCGCCATCTCCACGACAATGCTGACTACTCGCCCTGGGAGGGCTTTACCTGCCAGGGTGCAATTGTCAGAACCCTATCCCGTGGTGAAACGATTTTCTGTGACGGCACCTTTACAGGCAAAGCCGGACGGGGACGTTTCCTGCGACGCAAACCGTTTGTCCCTCCCGTGTTCTAACCACTGCCAGGGATCTATACACAATCAAGAATGATGAGTGAGGAAAAATGAGTAAGAAAATTGTTCTCGCCCTGGGCGGGAATGCGCTGGGCGATGATCTGGCCGGACAAATGAAAGCGGTAAAAATTACGTCTCAGGCAATTGTTGATTTAATTGCCCAGGGGCATGAAGTTATCGTCACTCATGGTAATGGGCCACAGGTGGGCATGATTAACCAGGCATTCGAAGCCGCCGCAAAAACGGAAGCGCATTCGCCTATGCTGCCGATGTCTGTCTGTGTCGCCTTAAGCCAGGGATATATTGGTTACGATCTGCAAAACGCCTTACGGGAAGAACTGCTTTCTCGTGGCATTAATAAACCCGTTGCAACGCTGGTTACTCAAGTCGAAGTCGACGCTAACGATCCGGCATTCCTCAATCCGACCAAACCGATCGGCTCATTCTTTACCGAGCAGGAAGCAGAACAACTGACAAAACAGGGTTACACCCTGAAAGAAGATGCGGGTCGTGGCTATCGTCGTGTCGTCGCTTCGCCAAAACCAGTTGATATTATTGAAAAAGAGACGGTAAAAGCTCTGGTAGATGCCGGCCAGGTCGTAATCACCGTTGGCGGTGGCGGTATTCCGGTGATTCGTGAAGGTAACCATCTGCGCGGTGCCAGCGCGGTTATCGATAAAGACTGGGCCAGCGCCCGTTTAGCAGAAATGATCGATGCCGATATGCTGATCATTCTTACTGCGGTAGAGAAAGTAGCAATTAATTTTGGTAAAGAGAATGAACAGTGGCTCGACCGCCTGTCATTGGCCGATGCAGAACGCTTTATTGATGAGGGGCATTTTGCTAAAGGTTCGATGCTGCCGAAAGTGGAAGCCGCCGCGTCATTTGCTCGCTCTCGCGCAGGCCGCGAAGCGCTGATTACCGTGTTAAGCAAAGCAAAAGAAGGGATTGAAGGTAAAACCGGAACGGTGATTTGCCAGTAAGTTAAAGGCCGGGGGGCGATGCCATCCGGCCGTTTTCATTTAAGCCACTTCCAGTACTTCTTTCGTCGCTTTAACGCCCTGGTGCATCAACATCATTAACGCCTCAAGTACACCACCACCAATCGCCCGGGCTTTATCAGAAACGCTGGTGAAATCAGCCGTTTCGCCACGAGGGTCGATATCACCGATTTTAAAACCGCCGACGACAGCCAGCCCATCGTTCAGCAAGCCTCTCACCATACCGGCCAACGGCGCTTTAATTTCATGATCGCCAACACAGGCAATAACATCCCCCTCTTCTACCAGATCGCCTAATTTCACATTCGAGCGCATGATACCCGCCGCCGGAGCGCGAATAACCCGCCGGGTGGTATGCCCCATAATATTACCTGGAACACCGGTATTCTCCTGCGCACAACCGGAGTAGATCACCTGTCCCAGCCAGTGCCCACGGTTTGTTTCAATAACCGCATGGCAATCTTTTCCTGCGGTAAAACCAGGCCCGAGCGCAATTGTTACCGGTGCCATGTCCACACGCGTACCCAAATTCTGTTTCGCCAGAATGGCATCTACCACGCACAGCGGTTTCAGTTCATCAAGCAGCGAACAGGAAGGGTCCACCATTACCGGGATATATCCTCGCTCAGTCAGTTTCATCGCCTCCGCAGGGGTCGAAGCCAAATGAGCAGTAACACCTTCAACTGTCATTTCACCGTCGAACACGGCCTGGGCAAACGCTACGGTACAACGAATCACCGTCGGCTTTTCAACTTCCAGCATGATCACTTTAAAACCCGCATGATACAGACGTAACGCCACTCCACTGGCAATGTCTCCCGCGCCACGAATCACCACCAGTTGATGCCCGGAAGGATGCGAAGGTTTCATCATCAACCCGCCCGGCGCGTTATTTTTCACCTGTAATATTTCTGCCAACACGCTGATGGCGATCTCCTGCGGCGTTTCCGCACCAATGTTATAACCAACCGGTGCATGTAAACGGGCAATATGCTCTTCAGCCACGCCTTTCTCACGCAATTGACGCAGGAAAAGCTGAACCTTGCGGCGACTTGCCAGTAACCCCAACCATGCAATGGGCTGTTCAATAAGTTTATCGAGAGCTTCACGATCCTGATTATTCGTGGCAATGAGAACAAAATTATCAGGTCGAATTTCCAGCGCCTCTACCGCTGCACCAAACGAATCGGCATGTAGAAGCGTGGTTGCTGGCGGGAAAAGTTCAGGATTGAGGCTTTCGCGATAAATATCGGCAACAGCAATATCAAACCCTAATAGCGCAGCACTCTGGGCAATCGCCCGGTTAACATGCCCCGCGCCGATCAACACCAGACGTGGCCGCATACCATGCACGCTGATAAACACTGACATTGCGCCTCCACAGTCTGACCCGACGGCATCCGCGCCGTTACGGGCCATTCGTCCATGAAATAATCGCGGCTTACGTTCCTGCAATGCCTGTAGCGACTCTTCAATCACCTTACGCTCAACCATTCCTCCACCAATCGTACCAACGATGGAACCATCGGCACGCACTAACATTTGTGCAGAATGGCGGGGAGTAGAGCCTCGGCTATCCACAATTTGCGCCATAGCAAACGGACAATTTTGATCTTCGAGTTTTGCAGCCTCTGTGAAAATATTCATACCAACCTCAATCGATATCCTTTCAGTAACCCGGAATACCCAGGTCGCTAATTCACAAATCTGCGCGCGATTGCAGGATACTCTTGTATATCGCCCAGCCAGATTGCCTCTACGTCGTGGTGTTGCAGTGGTTTGAGTAGTTCGCTTTGCGCAATCGCATTCTCACATTGAGAAAAACGGTTAATAAACCAGACCCGCCGACACCCTGATGGCACGTTTTTAAACGCACCTTGCGGATGGCGAACCAGGGCAACAAGATCGCTAAGTTGCAAGGTCGCCCCCGGCGTCAGGCCAGTAATGTCGGCAAACTGCGGCCAGCGATGGACATTTTCCGCGCCAACTTTTGCGCCTAAAACATGCCCCCCCATCACAGCAATCACGCAACAACTGCTTCGTGGTATGCAAGGTTCGTGCTCATCCGGCGCTTTTAACGGCATTCCACGCGAGCCATCAGCCTCAATGAGAATTACGTCACATTCCGACCGTTGCGCCAGTGCATCAATGGCATCTGGCGAAAATCCCTGTGCTTTCCCCTGTATCGCTTTCCAACGATGAAAACAAAATAAAATGGGGGATGTGAGAGACGCATGAGGAAGTGTTGCAGGATCACGGCAAAAAACTACAGGCCAATGAGAAACTGGCATAAACATATGCGTAGTCGTAGTAATTAACACACGTCTGCCACTAGCCCGGAGTACCTCTGCCAGCCAAAAAAGCAGACTGGTTTTCCCCCCTGCGCCAACAACTGAAATCACAGCAGGACGTTTCTGCACGTCTAAGTCAATGAATAACGCTGATGGGTCAATTATACTTTTCACAAATCTTTATAGTCCTCTCAGGGATAAATTAACCCCACAAATTCATTAACCAGGAAGTAACGTAATCCCCAGACGTTATTACCCAATATAAATAATGGAACGACTATGCCAGCTATCGACTGTATAATTACCGCTGCCGGATTATCATCAAGAATGGGACAATGGAAAATGATGTTACCCTGGCAGCAAGGAACAATTCTTGATGCAAGTATCAAAAATGCGTTGCAGTTTTGTAGCCGAATTATTTTAGTCACAGGTTTTCGCGCCAATGAACTGCATCATCGCTACGCACATACTGCCAATATTACTCTTATTTATAATCCAGATTATGAGCAGGGTTTACTGACCTCGGTGAAGGCAGCGGCCCACGAAGTGCAAACAGAGCATTGCTTTATTACCCATGGTGACATGCCAACTCTAAATAGAGATATTTTCCTAAAAATCTGGCAGTTACGTAACAGCGGTGCAATACTCCCGCTACACAATGGTATCCCTGGCCATCCCATTTTAATCTCAAAATCGAGCCTGATGCAGGCAATACAACGCCCCAATGTAATCAATATGCGTCAGGCATTACGCATGGGTGAACATTATTCCGTCGAGATGGAAAATGAAGAAATAATTTTAGATATTGATACTCCGGATGACTTTATTAATGCGCAAAAATGGCATACTTAATTTTAGAAAATCAAGCTAAACGATTGCGTTCAAATATTTAACCCACCATCCACTCCTTTATCATAATGATAAGGAACCACTGTTTTTGAGAAATGAGAAAAGATGATAAAAGCCATAAGAATAATAACGTTAAGGAGTGATTTTAATTCTCATTTGGCACCTGTGAGATCATTCACAAAAAACCATTAAGTTTCGAGGTGCTTCACATTTTTTTATATTTCCGGGCAAACCGGGCAAGAGTGGTGCGATTGTTGCTCTATCCCCTTAAACCACCGGATTTATCAATACCGGTCACTCAATGATATCTGTATAAGCTAAGGAGAGGGTTATGGGGGATATTATGCGTCCCATTCCGTTTGAGGAACTTTTGACGCGCATATTTGATGAGTACCAACAACAACGCTCAATCTTTGGTATTCCCGAACAACAGTTTTACTCACCCGTAAAAGGTAAATCTGTTAGCGTCTTCGGTGAAACCTGTGCTACCCCCGTCGGCCCAGCCGCCGGACCGCACACACAGCTCGCACAAAACATCGTCACCTCCTGGCTGACCGGCGGACGATTCATCGAACTAAAAACTGTACAAATTCTTGACCGTCTGGAGCTGGAAAAACCCTGTATCGATGCCGAAGACGAGTGTTTTAACACCGAATGGTCTACCGAATTCACTCTGCTTAAAGCGTGGGATGAATACCTTAAAGCCTGGTTTGCCTTGCATCTGCTTGAAGCCCTGTTCCAGCCTTCAGAATCAGGCAAGTCGTTCATCTTTAATATGAGCGTCGGTTACAACCTCGACGGTATTAAGCAGCCGCCAATGCAGCAGTTCATCGATAATATGATGGACGCATCTGACCATCCGAAATTCGCTCAATACCGCGATACGCTTAATAAACTGCTTCAGGATGACGCGTTTTTGGCTCGTCACGATTTGCAGGATAAACGCGAACATTTACAGGCATTACCGGCACGCATCCCCACCAGCATGGTACAAGGCGTTACTCTCTCCACCATGCACGGTTGCCCTCCGCATGAAATCGAAGCCATTTGCCGCTACATGCTGGAAGAAAAAGAGCTGAATACCTTTGTAAAACTCAACCCAACTTTATTAGGTTACGCTCGTGTTCGCGAGATTCTCGATGGCTGCGGCTTCGATTACATCGGCTTAAAAGAAGAATCATTTGATCATGACCTCAAGCTGGCGCAGGCACTGGAAATGCTGGAACGCCTGATGGCGCTGGCAAAAGAGAAATCACTCGGCTTTGGCGTCAAACTGACTAACACCCTCGGCACTATCAACAATAAAGGCGCACTGCCTGGTGAAGAGATGTATATGTCGGGTCGCGCGCTGTTCCCACTCTCTATCAATGTTGCAGCCGTTCTGTCTCGTGCCTTTGACGGCAAACTGCCAATTTCTTACTCCGGTGGTGCGAGCCAACTGACGATCCGCGATATTTTCGATACCGGTATTCGCCCGATCACTATGGCAACCGACCTGCTGAAACCTGGCGGCTATCTGCGTTTAAGCGCCTGTATGCGCGAACTGGAAGGGTCAGACGCCTGGGGGCTTAACCACGTTGACGTTGAACGACTGAGCAAGCTGGCAGCAGATGCATTAACCATGGAATACACTCAAAAACACTGGAAGCCAGAAGAGCGTATTGAAGTGGCAGAAGATCTACCGCTGACCGATTGCTACGTTGCTCCATGTGTCACTGCCTGTGCCATCAAACAAGATATTCCGGAATACATTCGACTGTTGGGCGAACATCGCTATGCCGATGCGCTGGAACTCATCTACCAACGTAATGCGCTGCCCGCCATTACCGGCCACATTTGCGATCATCAGTGCCAGTACAACTGTACCCGCCTCGATTACGACAGCGCACTGAATATCCGCGAACTGAAAAAAGTCGCCCTGGAAAAAGGCTGGGATGAGTATAAGCAACGCTGGCACAAACCTGCCGGTTCCGGTTCACGCCATCCGGTTGCCGTGATTGGCGCGGGTCCAGCAGGTCTGGCTGCCGGTTACTTCCTTGCCAGAGCGGGTCATCCGGTTACGTTATTTGAACGCGAAGCCAACGCAGGCGGCGTGGTGAAAAATATCATTCCTCAGTTCCGTATTCCGGCAGAGTTAATTCAGCACGATATCGATTTTGTTGCCGATCACGGTGTGAAATTTGAGTATGGCTGCTCACCGGAACTGACCGTCGAGCAGTTAAAGAATCAGGGCTACCACTACGTTCTGATTGCTACCGGCACCGATAAAAACAGCGGTGTGAAACTGGCAGGCGACAACCAGAATATCTGGAAATCACTCCCCTTCCTGCGCGAGTACAATAAAGGTACGGCGCTCAACCTTGGCAAACATGTAGTGGTTGTCGGTGCGGGCAACACCGCAATGGACTGCGCGCGAGCAGCGTTACGCGTTCCGGGCGTAGAAAAAGCAACTGTGGTTTACCGTCGTTCACTGCAAGAGATGCCCGCGTGGCGCGAAGAGTATGAAGAAGCGTTGCACGATGGCGTGGAGTTCCGTTTCCTGAACAATCCGCAACGTTTCGATGCTGATGGCACCTTAACATTGCGCGTCATGTCACTTGGCGAACCTGATGAGAAAGGTCGCCGCCGTCCGGTTGAAACCAACGAAACGGTAACGCTGCATGTAGACAGCCTGATTACTGCCATTGGCGAACAGCAGGATACCGAAGCCCTGAATGCGATGGGTGTGCCACTGGACAAAAACGGCTGGCCTGACGTCGACCATAACGGCGAAACCCGTCTGACTGACGTCTTTATGATCGGTGACGTACAACGCGGGCCGTCCTCGATCGTTGCCGCTGTCAGCACCGCTCGTCGGGCAGCCGATGCCATCCTTAGCCGGGAAAATATCCGTTCCCACCAGCGCGATAAATACTGGAACAACGTTAACCCGGCAGAAATCTACCAACGTAAAGGCGACATCTCTGTCACCCTGGTGAACAGCGATGATCGTGACGCATTTGTCGCTCAGGAATCCGCGCGCTGCCTTGAATGTAACTACGTTTGCAGCAAGTGTGTGGATGTCTGCCCGAACCGCGCCAACATCTCAATTGCGGTTCCTGGCTTCCAGAACCGTTTCCAGACGCTGCACCTTGATGCCTACTGCAACGAATGCGGTAACTGTGCTCAGTTCTGTCCATGGAACGGTAAACCGTACAAAGACAAAATCACCGTCTTCAGTCTGTCGCAAGACTTTGATAACAGCAGCAACCCTGGCTTCCTGGTGGAAGATGATCGGGTAAGCGTACGTCTGAATAACCAAAGCTGGGTGTTGAACATTAATAGCGAAGGCCAGTTCAACAACGTACCGCCAGAGCTGAACGATATGTGCCGCATTATCAGCCATATTCACCAGCATCATCATTATCTGCTGGGCCGCGTGGAGGTGTAATCATGTTGATTCTTAAGAATGTCACTGCAGTACAGCTACACCCGGCGAAAGTGCAGGAAGGCGTCGATATCGCCATCGAAAATGATGTCATTATCGCTATCGGCAACGCCCTGACACACCGCTACCCTGAAGCCAGCTACAAAGAGATGCATGGCCGGATTGTGATGCCAGGGATCGTATGCTCGCACAACCATTTTTACTCGGGGCTTTCCCGCGGAATTATGGCGAATATTGCCCCCTGCCCGGACTTCATCTCAACGCTAAAAAATCTCTGGTGGCGACTCGATCGCGCCCTTGATGAAGAGTCGCTCTATTACAGCGGGCTGATTTGTTCACTGGAAGCGATTAAGAGCGGATGTACATCGGTTATCGATCACCATGCCTCTCCGGCTTATATCGGCGGATCGCTCTCGACGTTGCGCAACGCATTTCTAAAAGTTGGTCTACGTGCGATGACCTGTTTTGAAACAACAGATCGTAATAACGGTATTAAAGAGTTGCAGGATGGGGTAGAGGAAAACATCCGTTTCGCCCGTCAGATTGACGACGCGAAGAAAGCGGCAAGCGAGCCGTATCTGGTAGAAGCGCATATCGGTGCTCACGCGCCGTTTACCGTGCCAGATGTTGGTCTGGAAATGCTGCGCGAAGCAGTGAAAGCCACAGGCCGTGGTTTACACATACACGCTGCGGAAGACCTTTACGACGTTTCTTACAGTCACCACAGGTACGGAAAAGATCTGCTGGCACGCCTGGCGCAATTCGATCTCATCGATAGCAAAACGCTGGTCGCTCATGGACTGTATCTGTCGAAAGAGGATATTGCCCTGCTTAACCAACGTGACGCGTTCCTGGTACATAACGCCCGTTCAAACATGAACAACCATGTTGGTTACAACCATCATCTTAGCGACATTCGCAATCTGGCACTGGGAACTGACGGCATCGGTTCAGACATGTTTGAAGAGATGAAATTCGCCTTCTTTAAACATCGTGACTCTGGTGGCCCACTGTGGCCAGACAGTTTTGCCAGAGCGCTGACTAACGGCAACGAACTGATGAGCCGCAACTTTGGTGCGAAATTTGGCCTTCTGGAAGCCGGTTATAAAGCAGATTTAACCATTTGCGATTACAACTCGCCAACGCCGCTGCTGGCAGACAATATTGCAGGCCACATCGCCTTCGGTATGGGTTCAGGCAGCGTTAACAGCGTGATGGTTAACGGCGTGATGGTCTACGAAGATCGTCAGTTTAACTTCGATTGCGATTCCATTTATGCGCAAGCCAGAAAAGCCGCTGCCAGTATGTGGCGTCGGATGGATGCGCTGGCATAAATGACCTATACCCTCTTCCTTCAGGGAAGAGGGTTAAATAAGGAAAGAAGATGATTGAACAATTTTTCAGGCCCGACTCTGTAGAACAGGCGCTGGAACTGAAGCGCCGCTACCAGGATGAAGCCGTCTGGTTTGCCGGGGGCAGCAAACTCAACGCCACGCCAACCCGTACCAATAAAAAAATTGCTATTTCCTTGCAGGATCTGGAACTGGACTGGATTGACTGGGATAACGGCGCACTGCGTATTGGCGCAATGTCGCGCTTACAACCACTGCGCGATGCGCGATTTATTCCAGTGGCACTGCGTGAAGCTCTCGGCTTTGTCTACTCTCGTCATGTACGAAATCAGTCGACTATCGGCGGCGAAATAGCGGCCCGGCAGGAAGAGTCCGTTCTTCTTCCGGTTCTGTTAGCACTGGATGCAGAACTGGTCTTTGGCAATGGCGAAACGTTGTCGATTGAGAGCTATCTGGCCGATCCGGGCGATCGCCTGCTAACCGAAATCATCATTAAAGATCCGTATCGCACCTGTGCGACCCGTAAAATTAGCCGTTCCCGGGCGGGGTTAACAGTGGTGACTGCAGCCGTTGCATTAACTGACCACGACGGACTGCGAATTGCGCTGGATGGCGTTGCCAGTAAAGCCCTGCGCCTGCACGATGTCGAAAAACAAAACCTGGAAGGCAATGCACTTGAACAGGCCGTCGCCAACGCCATTTTCCCCCAGGAAGATTTGCGGGGGAGCGTAGCGTATAAACGCTATATCACGGGAGTTCTGGTGGCCGACCTTTATGCCGACTGCCAACAGGCTGGGGAGGAAGCCGTATGATCATCCACTTTACTTTAAATGGCGCACCCCAGGGGCTAACCGTTAACCCTGGCGAAAACGTGCAAAAGCTGTTGTTTGGTATGGGTATGCACTCCGTGCGCAACAGTGATGATGGTTTCGGTTTCGCCGGTTCTGATGCGATTCTTTTTAACGGCAACATCGTTAATGCCTCCTTGCTGATTGCAGCACAGTTAGAAAAAGCAAACATTCGCACCGCAGAATCCTTAGGCAAATGGAACGAATTAAGCCTGGTTCAACAGGCAATGGTTGATGTTGGCGTGGTGCAGTCCGGTTATAACGATCCGGCAGCATCTTTGATTATTACCGATCTACTCGATCGCATTGCCGAGCCAACCCGCGAAGAGATCGACGACGCGCTTTCTGGTCTGTTCAGCCGCGATGCGGGTTGGCAGCAATACTATCAAGTCATTGAACTGGCTATTGCGCGTAAAAATAACCCGCGTGCCACGATTGACATCGCCCCCACTTTCCGTAACGACCTTGAAGTTATTGGCAAGCACTACCCCAAAACCGATGCTGCTAAAATGGTGCAGGCGAAACCCTGCTATGTTGAAGACCGCGTAACGGCTGACGCCTGCGTCATTAAAATGTTACGCAGCCCACATGCTCACGCACTGATTACTCATCTGGATGTCAGCAAAGCCGAAGCCTTACCGGGCGTCGTTCACGTTATCACTCATCTCAACTGCCCGGATATTTACTACACTCCTGGTGGTCAAAGCGCGCCAGAACCTTCACCGCTCGACCGTCGCATGTTCGGCAAAAAAATGCGTCACGTTGGCGATCGCGTTGCTGCGATCGTTGCCGAAAGTGAAGAAATTGCGCTCGAAGCACTGAAGCTCATTGACGTTGAATATGAAGTGCTTAAACCGGTAATGTCGATTGACGAAGCAATGGCGGAAGATGCCCCTGTCGTTCACGATGAACCGGTGGTGTACGTCGCTGGTGCGCCAGAGACGCTGGAAGAAGACAATAGCCACGCGGCCCAGCGCGGCGAGCATATGATCATTAACTTCCCTATCGGTTCTCGCCCACGTAAAAATATTGCCGCCAGCATTCATGGTCATATCGGTGATATGGACAAAGGCTTCGCTGATGCTGATGTGATCATTGAGCGAACCTATAATTCAACTCAGGCACAACAATGCCCGACTGAAACACATATCTGCTTTACCCGTATGGATGGCGATCGGCTGGTGATCCACGCCTCCACCCAAGTACCGTGGCACCTGCGCCGTCAGGTAGCGCGTCTCGTTGGTATGAAACAGCATAAAGTTCATGTCATTAAAGAACGCGTGGGCGGCGGTTTCGGCTCCAAACAGGACATCCTGCTGGAGGAAGTGTGCGCCTGGGCAACCTGTGTGACCGGGCGTCCGGTACTGTTCCACTACACCCGTGAAGAAGAGTTTATTGCTAACACCTCTCGTCACGTCGCGAAAGTCACTGTCAAACTGGGGGCAAAAAAAGATGGTCGCCTGACGGCAGTGAAAATGGATTTCCGCGCCAACACGGGCCCTTATGGCAACCACTCACTCACCGTACCGTGTAACGGACCGGCGCTGTCGTTGCCGCTGTACCCGTGCGATAACGTCGATTTTCAGGTCACCACCTACTACAGCAACATTTGTCCAAATGGTGCTTATCAGGGCTATGGCGCGCCAAAAGGTAACTTTGCTATCACCATGGCGTTAGCAGAACTTGCTGAACAATTACAGATTGATCAACTGGAAATTATCGAACGTAACCGGGTACATGAAGGGCAAGAGCTGAAGATCCTCGGTGCGATTGGTGAAGGTAAAGCGCCAACCTCCGTTCCTTCTGCTGCCAGTTGCGCATTGGAAGAGATCCTGCGTCAGGGTCGTGAAATGATCCAATGGTCTTCACCGAAATCACAGGAAGGTGACTGGCGCACAGGTCGTGGCGTCGCCATTATCATGCAGAAATCGGGGATCCCGGATATCGATCAGGCTAACTGCATGATCAAACTGGAATCTGATGGCACCTTTATTGTCCATTCTGGTGGTGCTGATATCGGAACCGGCCTGGATACCGTAGTGACAAAACTGGCAGCAGAAGTGCTGCACTGTCCACCTCAGGATGTGCATGTTATCTCCGGTGATACTGACCATGCATTGTTTGACAAAGGCGCTTATGCCTCGTCTGGTACTTGCTTCTCAGGCAACGCGGCGCGTATGGCGGCAGAAAATCTGCGCGAGAAAATTCTCTTTCATGGCGCACAAATGCTTGATGAACCACTGGAAGATGTCCAACTGGCAACGCCAGGTGTCGTTCGTGGTAAGAAAGGCGAAGTCAGTTTCGGGGATATTGCCCATAAAGGCGAAACCGGTACTGGTTTTGGTTCGCTGGTGGGAACAGCCTGCTACATCACGCCTGATTTCGCCTTTCCGTATGGCGCAAACTTTGCTGAAGTTGCCGTCAACACGCGTACCGGTGAAATCCGCCTGGACAAATTCTACGCATTGCTGGATTGCGGTACGCCAGTTAACCCAGAGTTAGCGTTGGGACAGATCTATGGAGCTACCCTGCGTGCTATCGGACACAGTATGAGCGAAGAAATCATTTATGACGCCGAAGGACACCCGTTAACACGTGATTTACGTAGCTACGGTGCTCCCAAAATTGGTGACATCCCGCGTGATTTCCGTGCCGTGTTGGTGCCGAGCGACGATAAAGTCGGTCCATTCGGAGCAAAATCGATCTCAGAAATTGGCGTAAATGGTGCAGCACCAGCAATTGCCACCGCAATTCACGATGCCTGCGGCATCTGGCTACGCGAATGGCATTTCACACCGGAGAAAATACTTACCGCGCTGAAAAAAATATAAGTAATTAATGGCCGCTTCGGCGGCCTGTTTCCCTTGTATTAAAGATAACTAATTAGTAACTGCGAAAATGAGATAAGCCGTTCTCAAGGCGTCCTGCGCCCCAAATTCGTGGGTATTTATTTTACTGATTCAGATGATCAAATTTACTTTAAAAGGAGTGAAGGGATGTCTGATATAAACCATGCAGGCTCCGACCTTATATTTGAACTGGAGGATCGCCCTCCCTTTCATCAGGCTATTGTTGGTGCCATTACCCATCTGTTGGCAATTTTTGTTCCGATGGTGACCCCCGCATTAATTGTTGGTGCGGCTTTACAGCTTTCTGCAGAAACGACCGCCTATCTGGTTTCTATGGCGATGATTGCCTCTGGCATTGGCACCTGGTTACAGGTAAACCGTTACGGTATTGTGGGTTCCGGTTTGCTCTCAATTCAATCCGTTAATTTTTCATTTGTTACGGTCATGATTGCGCTAGGCAGCAGCATGAAAAGTAACGGTTTTCACGAAGAATTAATCATGTCGTCGCTACTCGGCGTCTCCTTCGTTGGCGCATTTCTGGTTGTCGGTTCTTCTTTTATCCTGCCCTATTTACGTCGGGTTATCTCCCCCACCGTCAGCGGTATTGTGGTGCTGATGATCGGCTTAAGTCTGATTAAAGTCGGCATTATTGATTTTGGTGGTGGATTTGCAGCCAAAAGCAGCGGTACGTTCGGCAATTACGAACACCTCGGCGTTGGCTTATTGGTTCTGATTGTGGTGATCGGCTTTAACTGCTGCCGCAGTCCGTTGTTACGCATGGGCGGGATCGCCATTGGGCTATGTGTCGGCTATATCGCATCCTTATGCCTGGGAATGGTAGATTTCAGCAGTATGCGCAATCTGCCGTTAATCACCGTCCCGCATCCCTTCAAATACGGATTTAGTTTCAACTTTCATCAGTTCCTGGTGGTCGGCACGATTTATCTACTTAGCGTACTGGAAGCAGTAGGCGATATCACCGCCACGGCAATGGTTTCCCGCCGACCCATTCAGGGGGAAGAATATCAATCACGTCTGAAAGGCGGCGTGTTGGCTGATGGTCTGGTTTCTGTTATCGCCTCCGCAGTCGGCTCATTACCATTAACTACCTTTGCGCAAAATAACGGTGTTATTCAGATGACCGGCGTCGCCTCACGTTATGTCGGGCGAACCATCGCGGTAATGTTGGTTATCCTCGGGTTATTTCCGATGATCGGCGGCTTCTTCACTACCATTCCCTCAGCAGTTCTGGGTGGGGCAATGACGCTGATGTTTTCCATGATTGCCATCGCCGGTATCCGCATCATTATCACCAACGGATTAAAACGCCGTGAAACACTTATTGTCGCCACTTCTTTAGGTTTAGGACTTGGCGTCTCCTACGACCCCGAAATTTTTAAAATATTACCTGCCTCAATTTATGTATTAGTTGAAAACCCTATTTGTGCAGGCGGGTTAACTGCGATTTTATTAAATATTATCCTCCCTGGTGGCTACCGACAGGAAAGCGTTCTGCCGGGTATTACCTCAGCGGAAGAGATGGATTAACAATAAAGGAGTCAATGATGTCAGGAGAACACACGTTAAAAGCAGTACGAGGCAGTTTTATTGATGTCACCCGTACAGTCGATAACCCGGAAGAGATTGCCTCTGCGCTGCGTTTTATTGAGGACGGTTTATTACTCATTAAACAGGGGAAGGTGGAATGGTTTGGCGAATGGGAAGACGGCAAGCATCAAATTCCTGACACCATTCGCGTTCGCGACTATCGCGGCAAACTGATAGTACCGGGCTTTGTCGATACGCATATCCATTACCCGCAAAGTGAAATGGTCGGTGCCTATGGCGAACAATTGCTGGAATGGTTGAATAAACACACCTTCCCTACTGAACGTCGCTATGAGGATTTAGAGTACGCCCGTGAAATGTCGGCGTTCTTCATCAAGCAACTTTTACGTAACGGCACAACCACGGCACTGGTGTTTGGTACGGTTCATCCGCAATCCGTTGATGCACTGTTTGAAGCCGCCAGTCATATCAATATGCGCATGATTGCCGGTAAGGTGATGATGGATCGCAACGCGCCGGATTATCTGCTTGATACCGCCGAAAGCAGCTACCTGCAAAGCAAAGAGCTGATCAAACGCTGGCACAAAAATGGTCGTCTGTTGTACGCCATTACGCCACGCTTCGCCCCCACTTCATCGCCCGAACAGATGGCAATGGCGCAACGCCTGAAAAAAGAGTACCCCGATACGTGGGTACATACCCATCTCTGTGAAAACAAAGATGAAATTGCCTGGGTGAAATCACTTTATCCTGAACATGATGGTTATCTGGATGTTTACCACCAGTACGGTCTGACCGGTAAAAACTGCGTCTTTGCTCACTGCGTCCATCTGGAAGAAAAAGAGTGGGATCGCCTTAGCGAAACTCAATCCAGCATCGCTTTCTGTCCGACCTCCAACCTTTATCTCGGTAGCGGCTTATTCAATCTGCAAAAAGCATGGCAGAAGAAAGTCAAAGTGGGCATGGGAACCGATATCGGTGCCGGAACCACCTTCAACATGCTGCAAACACTGAACGAAGCCTACAAAGTGTTGCAATTACAGGGCTATCGTCTCTCAGCCTATGAAGCGTTTTACCTTGCCACGCTCGGCGGCGCGAAATCTCTGGGCCTTGACAACCTGATTGGCAATTTTTTACCAGGCAAAGAGGCTGATTTTGTGGTGATGGAACCCACTGCCACACCGCTACAGCAACTGCGCTATGACAACTCTGTATCTTTAGTCGATAAATTGTTCGTGATGATGACGCTGGGCGATGATCGTTCGATCTACCGCACCTACGTTGATGGTCGTCTGGTGTACGAACGTAACTAATAATAAACCTCGTGAGGACATCATTATGTCTGGAGACATCCTACAAACACCGGACGCATCAAAGCCACAGGGCGCCCTGGATAATTATTTTAAAATTACCGCTCGTGGCAGTACCGTTCGCCAGGAAGTTCTGGCAGGCCTGACCACATTCCTGGCGATGGTTTACTCCGTTATCGTAGTGCCGGGAATGCTGGGTAAAGCAGGTTTTCCTCCCGCAGCGGTCTTTGTTGCCACCTGTCTGGTCGCAGGCTTTGGCTCCCTGCTGATGGGGTTATGGGCTAACCTGCCAATGGCGATTGGTTGCGCCATTTCCTTAACGGCATTTACCGCATTCAGTCTGGTGCTCGGGCAACAAATTAGCGTTCCGGTAGCACTGGGTGCGGTCTTTCTGATGGGGTTGATATTCACCGCCATCTCCGTAACA
The DNA here is from genome assembly GCF_000208565.1 of Escherichia sp. TW09308. Lineage (NCBI taxonomy): Bacteria > Pseudomonadati > Pseudomonadota > Gammaproteobacteria > Enterobacterales > Enterobacteriaceae > Escherichia > Escherichia sp. TW09308. The sequence continues at coordinate 2,727,334 of NZ_AEME01000001.1, forward strand.
GGTATTCGTACCTGGATCTTGCGTAATTTACCGATGGGTATTGCACACGGTACAGGTATCGGTATTGGTCTTTTCCTGCTACTGATTGCCGCTAACGGTGTTGGTATGGTTATCAAAAACCCGATTGAAGGCTTACCGGTTGCGCTCGGCGCGTTTACCTCCTTCCCGGTGCTGATGAGCTTGCTGGGATTAGCGGTGATTTTCGGTCTGGAAAAATGCCGCATACCAGGCGGGATCTTGTTGGTCATTATCGCCATCTCGATCATCGGCTTAATCTTTGATCCGGCGGTGAAATACCACGGTCTGGTGGCAATGCCGAGCCTGACTGGCGAAGATGGTAAGTCTCTGATTTTCAGTCTGGATATTATGGGCGCGCTCCAGCCAACCGTACTTCCGAGTGTACTGGCGCTGGTGATGACCGCCGTGTTTGACGCCACCGGCACCATCCGTGCCGTAGCCGGCCAGGCGAATCTGCTGGATAAAGACAACCAGATTATCAACGGGGGCAAAGCCCTGACCAGTGACTCGGTAAGTTCAATATTCTCCGGTTTGGTGGGTGCAGCACCTGCGGCAGTTTATATCGAATCAGCGGCCGGGACCGCAGCCGGGGGTAAAACCGGTTTAACCGCAACCGTGGTTGGCGTTCTGTTTCTGTTGATTCTGTTTTTATCTCCGCTGTCGTTTCTGATCCCCGGTTATGCCACCGCCCCCGCGCTGATGTACGTTGGGCTACTGATGTTGAGCAACGTCTCAAAGCTGGACTTCAATGACTTTATTGATGCAATGGCAGGGCTGGTTTGCGCGGTATTCATCGTCCTGACTTGTAATATCGTCACCGGTATTATGCTGGGGTTTGTGACGCTGGTCGTAGGTCGCGTCTTTGCTCGCGAATGGCACAAGCTGAATATCGGCACTGTTATCATTACCGCCGCGCTGGTCGCGTTTTACGCGGGTGGTTGGGCAATCTAAACGATTCTCCGCGCCTTTCAGCGCGGAGGTTTTTATCAAAGAGGATTCGCACCGCTGGCTGCAATACGCTGCTGGCGAACTCGCTTGAGTTCTCTCTCGGTCAGCAACTGCAAAGCCTGCGTCGGGCAAGATTCAACGCAGGCTGGCCCCTCTTCCCGCTGTTCACAGAGATCACATTTCACGATTTGTTGCCGGGTATGACCGAACAACGACTGAATAGTGATCATCCCAAATGGGCATGCACTAACACAACTCTGACAACCAATGCAGCGGGCAGAGTTTGCCTGCACCATCAGCTCCCCTATGCTCAACGCCTGCACGGGACAAGTGCCAACACAAGGAGCGTTTTCGCACTGGTGGCACATCACTGGCGTACTAATGCTGTCCAGCCGCTGTACCTTCAGCCGGGGTAAAAAGACATCGGTATTCAACTCCTGTTCAGACGGATGAGCGACTACACAGGCAACTTCACAGGTACGGCAGCCAATACAGTCAGCCGGATTAACGATAATTAACGATTTCATCACGATACCTTTGTATCAAACAGAGTTAACATATCGCGCGCCGCCTGCCTTCCTGCGGCCATTGCGGTAACAACCAGATCCGCGCCGTGAACGGCATCACCACCCGCAAAGACTTTTTTCAGATGCGTCTGAGTAGATAAGTATCCCGCGTCGCCGGTTTTAATCAGGCCCCATTTATCAAGTTTAATTCCGCTGCCCTGCAACCACGGCATCGCATGTGCCTGGAAACCAAAGGCCATAATCAGAACATCGGCGGGCAGCTCAAACTCCGACCCCGCCACCGGACGTGGACGACGGCGACCATCTGGCCCAGGCTCCCCCATTGCAGTACGAATCAGACCCACCGCAGTTAAACGCCCATCGTCATCACAGGCGATATATTGCGGCTGAACATTGAACTGAAACTCAACGCCTTCCTCGCGCGCGTTGACCACCTCTTTGCGAGAACCCGGCATACTGACTTCATCACGACGATAAGCACAGGTCACACTGGCGGCATTCAGACGGATGGAAGTACGCAAACAATCCATAGTCGTATCGCCCCCGCCCAATACCACGACTCGCTTACCTTCAACTTCCGTCAGCGGATACTCTCCAGACTCCGGCAATCCCATAAGCTGGCGGGTATGGGCGGTCAGGAACGGTAGCGCCTGAATGACACCGGGAGCGTCTTCATGCGGCAGATCTGCACGCATCATCCCGTAAGTCCCCACACCGAGGAAAACTGCGTCATATTCCACCGTTAACTCGTTGAAAGAGATATCGCGGCCAATTTCACAGTTGAGATGAAAGTCGATTCCCATTGCGGTGAATATCTCACGCCGCTGGCTTAATACCCTTTTATCGAGCTTGAACGGAGGAATGCCAAACGTTAGCATACCGCCAATTTCTGGATGACGATCAAAGACATCAACGTGAACGCCCGCGCGTGCCAGAATATCAGCACACCCCAGCCCCGCTGGCCCTGCGCCAATCACCGCCACTTTTTCCACGCGGGGAGCAACCAGGCTGACATCGGGACGCCAGCCCATCGCCAGCGCGGTATCGGTGATGTAGCGTTCCAGATTCCCGATCGATACAGCGCCAGAGTGATCTTTTAACGTACATGCGCCTTCACAAAGCCTGTCCTGTGGACATACCCTGCCGCAAATTTCTGGTAAGGAGCTGGTCTGGTGACAGAGTTCTGCCGCTTCAATAATCTTCCCTTCCTGTACCAGATGAACATAGTCGGGAATCGCATTATGCAGTGGGCAAAACCAGTTACAGTTGGCTTTCCCGGCACAATAAACACATCGCTCGCTTTCATAAGCCGCTTGTTGATGATCCAGCCCGCAATAAATTTCGCCAAAATGTTTTTTCCGCTCATTCGCTGGAATTTTATCTGCGCCTTTGCGTGGGTTAACAGGGAGCAACGCCGCGTGGCGGGATGGAGGAGTTCCCTCTGACGCTTTTCCTTCTGCCGTTTTGCGCTGGCGGGTCATTTTTATCTGCTGTAACCCTTTATCATCCATCAGCCGTAACGCCTGTGTTGGACAACTCTCAATACAAGCTTGCGTGCCGGAACTGCGCTGGTTACAAAGGTCACATTTCTGCGCAATAGTATCGGCCATCTCAATGACCCCAAAGGGGCAAGCGATTGCGCATCTTTTACAACCAATACATTTTTGTTCGTCCAGTTGTACGCTATCGGGCTGAAAAGTCAGAGCGTTTACCGGACAAGCCGTAACGCAGGGAGCATTGTTGCAATGATGGCAGGCCACCGGATTAGCCGCCAGCCCTTTCCCAACAACGTGGATACGGGGTCGAAAGTCACGATGACTCAGCGGCCAGAGTTCTTGATTGTGTGCCACCGCACAGGCAATTTCACAGGCATGGCAGCCTATACATTCCGCAGCATCAGCAGCGATAAACTTATTCATTTGCATCCCTTTCATTTGATGAGTTATGTCTTCTCAAATGTCGCGATGCAATAAACGGGCATATATTATAGAACATGCCCGATTTAATAATCATTTTGCTACTGAGATCAAATTATTGCCCCCCAATATATGCTGCTTTCATTCATTAAACATCATTACAAAAAACAGAAGTATCCGACTCAAAAACATTAAATGCGAGAGTCCGACATGCCAGAATGATTAAAGAAATATCAATATGAGAAAATTAGAGATAATTTCACTGCCCATTTATTTTCTCACTTTTTCGGTTTAACCGCGATTATGTGATTGCCTCCGCATTTCCATTCTATAACTCCCTCTCATCGCTAAAACTGGCATCCCACGAGCATGTCATTAGACAGTTTTATTAACGTAAACGGTTGCTTTTTACTCTGGCGAGCGAAAGGAGAATGACTGATGAGCGCCATAGATTCCCAATTACCCTCATCTTCAGGGCAAGACTGCCCCACTGATGAGGTTGACCGTATATTATCACCAGGAAAGTTGATCATACTCGGTCTGCAACACGTCCTTGTTATGTACGCAGGCGCGGTCGCTGTACCACTGATGATTGGTGACAGACTCGGCCTCTCCAAAGAAGCAATAGCAATGCTTATTAGCTCGGATCTCTTTTGCTGCGGGATCGTCACGTTATTGCAATGTATCGGTGTCGGCCGCTTTATGGGGATCCGCCTGCCGGTGATTATGTCGGTGACCTTTGCGGCTGTAACGCCAATGATTGCCATTGGGATGAACCCCGATATCGGCCTGCTGGGGATTTTTGGCGCGACTATCGCAGCAGGGTTTATCACAACATTATTAGCACCACTTATTGGTCGCTTAATGCCTTTGTTCCCACCGCTGGTTACCGGTGTAGTTATTACCTCTATCGGGCTGAGTATTATTCAGGTTGGTATTGACTGGGCTGCTGGTGGTAAAGGCAATCCGCAATATGGCAATCCCGTTTATTTAGGCATCTCTTTCGCAGTCTTAATTTTTATCTTGCTCATTACTCGCTATGCGAAAGGATTTATGTCCAACGTCGCCGTATTACTGGGGATTGTATTTGGCTTCTTCCTTTCATGGATGATGAACGAAGTAAATCTGTCCGGATTATATGATGCATCGTGGTTTGCCATTGTCACGCCAATGTCGTTTGGTATGCCAGTTTTCGATCCTGTTTCCATTCTGACCATGACCGCCGTGTTAATCATCGTGTTTATTGAGTCGATGGGGATGTTCCTGGCTTTGGGGGAAATTGTTGGTCGAAAACTTTCTTCACAAGACATTATTCGCGGGCTGCGCGTAGATGGTGTCGGAACAATGATTGGCGGTACATTTAACAGCTTCCCGCATACCTCATTTTCGCAGAACGTCGGTCTGGTCAGCGTAACACGCGTTCACAGTCGCTGGGTGTGTATCTCTTCCGGGATCATTCTTATTCTGTTCGGTATGGTGCCCAAAATGGCAGTGCTGGTAGCTTCCATTCCGCAATTTGTACTTGGTGGCGCAGGGCTTGTCATGTTCGGCATGGTGCTGGCGACAGGGATCCGTATTCTGTCGCGTTGTAACTACACCACCAACCGTTACAACCTCTATATTGTGGCAATCAGCCTTGGCGTGGGCATGACCCCAACGCTTTCTCACGATTTCTTTTCTAAGTTACCAGCCGTACTACAACCATTGCTGCATAGCGGCATTATGTTGGCAACCCTTAGCGCTGTTGTGCTGAACGTTTTCTTTAATGGCTATCAGCATCATGCCGATTTGGTGAAAGAATCTGTCTCTGATAAAGATTTAAAAGTCAGGACAGTACGTATGTGGCTTCTGATGCGCAAGCTGAAGAAAAATGAGCATGGTGAATAATATGAATCTTGTAATGCGCGCTATATTCAGCCTGTTATTGCTCTTTATGATCTCCATTCCTGTCATTTCTGACTGTGTTGCAATGGCTATTGAAAGTCGCTTCAAATATATGATGCTGCTTTTTTAGCTGACATTCCTCTGTCGGCATCCGCTCAAAACGGGCGGTTGCCGATAACACTCACTTGGTTAATCATTTAACATTTTAGTTATCTATAATGACGAATGATTAGAATTACATGTGAGAAATTATGCCAACGGAACACGTCATTTTACTGAATACACAGGGAGTCCCTTCGGGAACACTGGAAAAATATGCTGCACACACGGCTGATACCCCCTTACATCTCGCGTTCTCCTGTTGGCTATTTAACGCCAAAGGACAATTGCTGGTTACTCGCCGTGCACTAAACAAAAAAGCGTGGCCAGGTGTGTGGACCAACTCGGTATGCGGACATCCGCAACTGGGTGAAAGCAATGAAGAGGCGGTGATCCGCCGTTGCCGCTATGAACTGGGCGTAGAAATAACACCACCCGAACCGGTTTATCCAGACTTCCACTATCGCGCCACTGACCCGAATGGCATTGTCGAAAATGAAGTATGCCCGGTATTTGCCGCACGAATTACCAGTACGTTACAGCTCAACGATGATGAAGTGATCGATTATCAATGGTGTGATTTAGCGGAAGTATTACGCAGTATTGATGCCACACCGTGGGCGTTCAGTCCGTGGATGGTCATGCAGGCGACAAACTGCGAAGCCAGAAAAATGTTGTCAGCCTTCGCGCAACAAAAATAAAAAACCCCGACAAATGCCGGGGCTGTGTGCTTACGCGTAAGGCTTATTTTACCGGACGCATCGCCGGGAACAGAATCACGTCACGGATAGTGTGGCTGTTGGTGAACAGCATAACCATACGGTCGATACCAATACCCAAGCCTGCTGTCGGCGGCAGACCATGTTCCAGTGCAGTAACGTAATCTTCATCGTAGAACATTGCTTCATCGTCGCCTGCATCTTTTGCTGCAACCTGATCGAGGAAACGCTGTGCCTGATCTTCAGCATCATTCAGTTCGCTAAAGCCGTTACCGATTTCACGACCACCAATGAAGAACTCAAAGCGATCGGTGATTTCCGGGTTGACGTCGTTACGGCGCGCCAACGGAGAAACTTCTGCCGGATATTCAGTAATGAAGGTCGGTTGAATCAGATTCGCTTCTGCCACTTCGTCGAAGATCTCAGTGACGATACGACCCAGACCCCAGCTCTTCTCCACGTGAATGCCGAGAGATTCAGCAATCGCCTTCGCAGAGTCGAAGTTATCCAGATCCGCCATATCAGTTTCCGGACGATATTTCTTAATCGCTTCACGCATGGTCAGTTTTTCGAACGGCTTACCGAAGTCCAGCTTCACATCACCGTAAGTCACTTCAGTCTTACCGAGAATATCCTGCGCCAGAGTGCGGAACAGCGATTCGGTCAGTTCAATCAGATCTTTGTAATCCGCGTAAGCCATATAGAGTTCCATCATGGTGAACTCTGGGTTATGACGCACGGAAATACCTTCGTTACGGAAGTTACGGTTGATTTCGAACACACGTTCAAAGCCACCAACCACCAGACGCTTGAGGTACAGTTCCGGCGCAATACGCAGGTACATGTCGAGATCCAACGCATTGTGATGGGTAATAAACGGACGCGCCGCCGCACCGCCAGGGATCACCTGCATCATCGGGGTTTCAACTTCCATAAAGCCGCGGTTCACCATGAACTGACGGATGCCAGCGAGGATCTGCGAGCGAACTTTAAAGGTGTTGCGGGATTCATCGTTAGAGATGAGGTCCAGATAACGCTGACGATAACGCGCTTCCTGATCCTGCAAACCGTGGAATTTGTCCGGCAGTGGACGCAGTGCTTTGGTCAGCAGACGCAGCTCGGTGCAGTGGATCGACAGTTCGCCGGTCTTGGTTTTAAACAGCTTACCTTTTGCGCCGATAATATCGCCAAGATCCCATTTCTTAAATTGATCGTTATAAACGCCTTCCGGCAGATCATCACGAGCGACATATAACTGAATGCGGCCACCGACGTCCTGCAGGGTAACGAAGGAGGCTTTACCCATGATTCGACGAGTCATCATGCGACCAGCAACAGCCACTTCGATGTTCAACTCCTCCAGCTCTTCGTTCTCTTTGCCGTCGAAGTCTGTATGCAGTTGGTCAGAAGTATGGTCGCGACGAAAATCGTTCGGAAAAGCAACCCCCTGCTCACGCAGGTTCGCCAGCTTTTCGCGACGGGTTTTCAGTTCATTGTTAAGATCGGTTACCGCGTCAGTGCCTTGTACGTGTTGTTCAGACATGTTGGTTCCTTATAACCCAGCTTTCAAACTTGCTTCGATAAATTGATCCAGGCTGCCATCCAGCACTGCCTGCGTATTGCGGGTTTCCACCCCGGTGCGCAGATCTTTAATGCGGGAGTCATCAAGGACATAAGAACGAATCTGGCTGCCCCAGCCGATGTCAGATTTATTGTCTTCCATCGCCTGTTTCTCAGCGTTCTTCTTCTGCATCTCCAGCTCATAAAGCTTCGCTTTCATCTGCTTCATGGCCTGGTCTTTGTTCTTGTGCTGGGAACGGTCGTTCTGGCACTGAGTCACAATCCCTGTCGGGATGTGGGTAATACGCACCGCAGATTCGGTACGGTTAACGTGCTGACCGCCCGCACCGGATGCGCGATAAACATCAATGCGCAGATCCGCTGGGTTGATTTCGATATCAATATCGTCATCTACTTCTGGATAAACAAATGCGGAACTAAAGGACGTGTGGCGACGGCCACCGGAGTCAAACGGGCTCTTACGCACCAGACGGTGAACGCCGGTTTCTGTGCGCAGCCAACCGTAAGCGTAATCACCAGAGATCTTGATAGTCACGGATTTAATACCCGCCACTTCACCTTCCGACTCTTCGATAATTTCAGTTTTAAAACCACGTGATTCTGCCCAGCGCAGATACATACGCTCAAGCATGCTCGCCCAATCCTGCGCTTCTGTACCGCCGGAGCCCGCCTGGATATCGAGGTAGCAATCGGCGCTGTCATATTCGCCGGAGAACATGCGGCGGAACTCAAGCTGCGCCAGTTTTTCTTCCAGGGCGTCGAGTTCAGCAACGGCTTCGTTAAAGGTTTCTTCGTCGTCGGCTTCTACTGCCAGTTCCAGCAGACCGGAAACATCTTCCAGCCCTTGTTTCATTTGGTCGAGAGTATCGACAACAGCCTCGAGGGAGGAACGCTCTTTACCCAGCGCCTGCGCACGCTCAGGCTCGTTCCAGACATCCGGCTGTTCCAGCTCGGCGTTTACTTCTTCCAGACGCTCTTTCTTGGCGTCGTAGTCAAAGATACCCCCTAAGAACGTCGGAGCGTTCCGTGAGGTCCTGAATGCGATTCTTTACCGGATTAATTTCAAACATGGTCTGATTTCTTTTATTGAGCTAGTCAAAATGCGGTGATAAGAGCGGGATTGTACCCAATCCACACTCTTTTTTATAGAGAAGATGACGCTAAATTGGCCAGATATTGTCGATGATAATCTGTAGATTGCGGTTGCCGCGAAACTCGTTGATATCCAGTTTGTAAGCCAGTTGCACTTCGCGCACGCCGTTATCTGGCCAAAGAGCCGTATCAACGTTAAACGCAATACCATCCAGTAGCGGGCCGCCGCCGACCGGTTCAACCATAACCTTCAGATGGCGCTCCCCCACCAGGCGCTGTTGCAGCAGGCGGAAATGGCCGTCAAACAGCGGTTCCGGGAACATCTGCCCCCACGGACCGGCATCACGCAGCAGTTGCGCGACTTCCATTGTCATCTCCGCTGCACTTAACGGGCCGTCTGACACAACTTCGCCTTGCAATAAAGAAGGATCAAGCCACTCGGTAACCAGCTCGCCAAAGCGTTGCTGAAAGAGTTCAAATTTATCCTCTTCCAGCGACAATCCTGCCGCCATCGCATGACCGCCAAACTTGAGCATCATGCCAGGGTAGAGCGTGTCTAACCGTTCCAGCGCATCGCGCATATGCAGTCCCTGAATGGAGCGACCGGAACCTTTCAGCGTACCATCACCTGCAGGCGCAAAGGCGATAACCGGACGATGAAAACGCTCTTTGATGCGCGAAGCCAGAATACCAACGACGCCCTGATGCCATTCAGGGTGATACATTGCCAGCCCGCCGGGCAGTGTATCGCGACTACGCTCCAGTTGCTCACACAGGGTCAATGCTTCGACCTGCATTCCCTGTTCGATCTCTTTACGTGTCTGGTTTAACGCATCAAGCTCATTGGCCAGAACGCGCGCTTCACCGATGTTGTCGCAAAGCAGCAACGCCACGCCAACGGACATATCATCCAGTCGCCCGGCAGCATTGAGACGCGGCCCCAGCGCAAAACCTAAATCGCTGGCAGCGAGTTTTTGCGGATCGCGATTTGCCACTTCCAGCAGAGCTTTAATCCCCGGTCGGCACTTCCCGGCACGAATACGGCTCATCCCTTGCCAGGTCAGGATGCGGTTATTGGCGTCCAGTGGCACAACATCCGCCACAGTCCCCAGAGCGACCAGATCCAGCAATTCCGCCAAATTGGGGATTGCGATGCCACGCTCATCAAACCATCCCTGATCACGCAAAAAGGTGCGTAACGCCAGCATCAGATAAAAGGCCACACCAACGCCTGCCAGTGATTTTGACGGGAACTCGCAGTCACGCAAATTGGGATTAATAATGGCTTCCGCCGCGGGTAACGTTTCGCCGGGTAAATGGTGATCGGTAACAATAACCGGAATGCCCAGCGAGCGAGCGTGTTCAACACCTGCGTGGGAAGAAATACCGTTATCAACCGTTACAATCAACTGCGCACCACGCGCATAAGCTTGATCGACCACTTCCGGACTTAAACCATAACCGTCTTCAAAACGGTTTGGCACCAGATAGTCGATGTTGTCACAGCCGAGAGAACGCATCGCCAGCACGCTAAGGGCTGTGCTGGTGGCTCCGTCGGCGTCGAAATCCCCGACCACAATAATCCGCGTTCCTTCACGAAAAGCGTTGTAAAGGATCTCAACAGCCTTTTCGACACCGCTCAGTTGCTGCCAGGGCAACATACCTTTAACACTGCGCTCCAGTTCCTGCGCGCTGCGCACGCCCCGACTGGCGTATAAACGGCGCAGCAAGGGGGGCAGGTCAGCGGGCAAGTCTGCCGTTTCGTCGACTTCACGACGACGAAGTTGTATCTGTTGTTTCACGCGAATTATTTACCGCTGGTCATTTTTTGATGTTCGTCGAGGAATGCTTTCATCTCTTTCGGCGGCTGGTAGCCCGGCACCAGAGTACCGTTATTCAGCACAACCGCCGGAGTACCACTAACACCAAGCTGTACGCCAAGTGCGTAATGGTCGGCAATATCGATATCGCAACTTGCCGGAGTAACAGCTTTGCCTGCCATTACGTCATCAAAGGCTTTGTTTTTATCTTTTGCACACCAAATGGCTTTCATTTGTTGCTCCGCCTGGCTTTCCAGCCCCTGACGCGGGAACGCGAGATAACGCACGGTGATCCCCAGCGCGTTGTAGTCAGCCATCTGCTCATGCAGTTTGTGGCAGTAACCGCAGGTAATGTCGGTAAACACGGTGATGACGTGCTTTTCTTGCGGCGCTTTGTAGATAATCATCTCTTTTTCCAGCGCGTTCAGTTGCTTTAACAGCATCTGGTTGGTGACGTTGACCGGTGCCACGCCGCTAACATCATACATTGGCCCCTGAATGATGTGTTTACCGTCATCGGTGATATACAGCACGCCGCTGTTAGTTAGCACTGTTTTCATACCAGCAACGGGCGCGGGCTGAATATCGCTGCTTTTGATGCCCATTTTAGCTAACGTTTGTTGTATTGCCGCGTCATCCGCCTGAACAAAGCCAGAAAACGTCGCCAACAAAGTAAACAACATAAAACCTTTCTTCATAAATCATCCTGTTCTTTTCAGCTATCACGCCCGCGGGTGATGCTGTTGATGAAGTTGCCGCAGACGCTCAGTGGCGACATGCGTATAAATTTGAGTCGTGGAGAGATCACTGTGACCCAGCAACATCTGCACCACACGTAAATCCGCACCATGATTTAACAAATGGGTGGCAAAGGCGTGACGCAACACGTGCGGCGATAACTTTTCGCTGTCGATCCCCGCCAGCACAGCATAGTGTTTAATGCGATGCCAGAAAGTCTGCCGCGTCATTTGCTGCGCGCGCTGGCTGGGAAACAGTACGTCAATCGACACACCGTTTAACAACCACGGTCGCCCATGTTCCAGATAGGTTTCCAGCCAGTAGACCGCCTCTTCACCTAACGGCACCAGTCGCTCTTTGTTGCCTTTACCTATTACCCGCACCACCCCCTGACGCAAGCTGATATCACTCATCGTCAGACCGACAAGTTCAGAAACGCGCAACCCGGTAGCATACAACACTTCGAGCATCGCTTTGTCACGCAGTTCCAGTGGCTGATCCACCAGCGGTGCCTGCAATAACCTTTCGACCTGCGCTTCACTTAAATCTTTCGGTAAGCGCTGGGGTAATTTCGGTGAAGCAAGATGCGCACTGGGATCGTCTTCACGAAACTTTTCGCGGTAAAGATACTGGAACAATCGGCGCACCGCACTCAATAAACGGGCTGAACTGGTGGCTTTATACCCACCCTCCAGCCGTTCTGCCAATAATGCCTGTAAGTCACCGCTTTGCGCCGTTGCCAGCGTTAGCCCACGATGATGCAACCACTCCACCATCATTGACAGATCGCGGCGATATGCGTTCAACGTATTTTCTGCCAGATTTTTTTCCAGCCACAGGGCATCAAGAAATTGCTCGATGCGTGCCAAATCTTGTTTCACTTGCGCCCCTTACATTTCTCGTTTGATGCATTATGCCTTATTGTGCCGTGACTAAAACGATTCTGATACACTAGCCGCAAAAGCCACAGCAGAATCGAGAAGCTTACGTTATGAATATGGGTCTTTTTTACGGTTCCAGCACCTGTTACACCGAAATGGCGGCGGAAAAAATCCGCGATATTATCGGTCCAGAACTGGTGACCTTACATAACCTCAAGGACGACTCCCCTAAATTAATGGAGCAATACGATGTGCTCATTCTGGGAATTCCGACCTGGGATTTTGGTGAAATCCAGGAGGATTGGGAGGCCGTCTGGGATCAGCTCGACGACCTGAACCTCGAAGGTAAAATTGTTGCGCTGTATGGGCTGGGCGATCAACTCGGGTATGGCGAGTGGTTCCTCGATGCGCTCGGAATGCTGCATGACAAACTCTCAACCAAAGGCGTGAAGTTCGTCGGTTACTGGCCAACGGAAGGATATGAATTCACCAGCCCGAAACCCGTTATTGCTGACGGACAACTGTTTGTCGGCCTGGCGCTGGATGAAACCAACCAGTATGACCTCAGCGATGAGCGTATTCAGAGCTGGTGCGAGCAAATTCTTAATGAAATGGCGGAACACTACGCCTGATTTCCCTGACGGCTTAGCGTATTTGCTTCGCCGTCATCGTATCTCTTGCTGTAACAAAATTCGCCGTAAATCACGCCATTCGGCTTCGTCCATGCTGTCTGCTGCCAGCCACAAATGCTGACGTTTGCCGCTATCAGAACGTAAACGTAACATCATGCCGCTTTTAATCATCCACGGCGTTTTGACGATGCTCCATTCCTGTCCTTGCCAACGTAAACGCCCATCCATCAGCAGGCGAATCTCTCCCTGACGGGAATTAATGCGTCGCTGGCTGCGAACGCAATCAAACACCACCAGCGAAAGCAACACCAGCCATAGCGGGGTGTAACTAAGTGGCCATGGCATGAGTAAAATAACTGCGGCAACCAGCCCATGAATCAGCAGGGAAAGCCACTGCGCGCGCCAGGAGACGCGTAATTCAGATTGCCACAGGACCACGATCCCGGTTCCGTGTCTGAATGAGTCTGACCATCATTTCCAGTTCTGCATCGGCAGGTTTACCATGATTCATCAGCCAGTTGAACAGGTCCGGATCGTCGCATTCCAGCAGACGAATAAAGATGCGTTTTTCGTCATCGCTTAAGCTGTCGTACTCATGTTCGAAAAACGGCATGATTGAAATATCGAGTTCACGCATACCGCGGCGGCATGCCCAATGAATGCGGGCTTTGTTGTTAATATCCATTTTCTTCCTGTCTCACGAAAATCCAGTACCAGGATATTGTAACGTGTTTTTCGACTTCTTTTGCGGGAATATCGGTAAACACAATCGCGATCGCGAAATTAATCCACAACAATTCAATGGCTTCATTTTTTTGGAAGTCATCTCGCAAAGCGAATCAGAAGGCACGGATCGCGTAGTGAAAGCACTTGCAATGCCCCATAGCTCTTTTACCATTAGTCATTAATTACGCCGTTTGTAAAACAGGACTCCATTATGGCTTTTACACCTTTTCCTCCCCGTCAGCCCACGGCTTCTGCCCGTTTACCGCTGACGTTGATGACGCTTGATGATTGGGCGCTTGCCACCATTACCGGCGCAGATAGCGAAAAATATATGCAGGGCCAGGTAACGGCAGATGTCAGCCAGATGACCGAAGACCAGCATCTGCTTGCCGCGCACTGCGATGCCAAAGGTAAGATGTGGAGCAATTTACGTCTGTTCCGCGACGGCGACGGTTTTGCCTGGATTGAACGTCGCAGCGTGCGCGACAACCAGCTTACCGAACTGAAAAAATATGCGGTCTTCTCTAAAGTGACTATCGTCCCGGACGATGAACGTGTACTGCTCGGTGTTGCCGGGTTCCAGGCGCGCGCCGCGTTAGCGAATCTTTTCAGTGAGCTGCCGACTCAGGAAAAACAGGTAGTCAGAGAAGGCGCGACAACCCTACTTTGGTTTGAACATCCGGCAGAGCGTTTTCTGATCGTCACCGATGAAGCCACCGCCAATATGCTGACCGATAAACTTCGCGGTGAAGCGGAGTTGAACAATAGCCAACAGTGGCTGGCGTTGAATATTGAAGCGGGTTTCCCGGTGATTGACGCGGCCAACAGTGGGCAGTTTATCCCACAAGCGACGAATATTCAGGCGCTGGGTGGGATCAGCTTTAAGAAGGGTTGCTACACCGGACAAGAGATGGTGGCACGAGCTAAATTCCGCGGTGCCAACAAACGTGCACTCTGGTTGCTGGCGGGTAGTGCCAGTCGTGTGCCGGAAGTGGGTGAAGACTTAGAACTGAAAATGGGCGAGAACTGGCGTCGTACCGGAACCGTACTGGCGGCGGTAAAACTGGACGATGGTCATGTCGTGGTTCAGGTAGTCATGAATAACGATATGGAGCCGGACAGCATCTTCCGCGTTCGTGACGATGCGAATACGCTGCATATCGAGCCGCTACCTTATTCGCTGGAAGAGTAAATCTCTGTATCGCTCCTGGCATCTATTGCCTGATGCGGCGCTGACACGTCTTATCAGGCATGGGAGTGGGTATCTGTTTTCACAATGGGCACGCTACCCGTAAGCCGGATAAGGCGTTTTCGCCGTATCCGGCGGTTGTGCGCCAATTACGCCTGCCCAATATACAAATAGATCGCCAGGAAATGGCACACGCTGCCGCCGAGCACAAATCCGTGCCAGATGGCATGGTTGTATGGGATGCGTTTGCAGACGTAGAAAATTACGCCAAGCGAGTAAACCACGCCGCCTACCGCCAGTAAGGTAACGCTGCCCGCCGCGAGCTTCACTGCCATTTCATAAATAACCACCAGCGACAACCAGCCCATAGCCAGATAGGTCACCAGCGATAATATTTTAAATCGGTGCGCGATGGTCAGCTTGAACAGAATCCCCAGCAGCGCCATGCTCCAGATAACAATCATCAGCCCGCGCGCCAGCGATGAATCCAGCCCCACCAGCAAAAAAGGTGTGTAAGTTCCGGCAATCAACAGATAAATGGCGCAGTGGTCAAATTTCTTCAGCCACATTTTTGCCCGTTGATGGGGAATAGCGTGATACAGCGTCGAGGCCAGAAACAGCAGGATCATACTACCGCCATAGAGGCTATAACTGGTTATCGCCGTGGCGCTGGCGTTGAGATCAACAGCCTGAACCAGTAGTAACACCAGCCCGACAATGCCAAACACCAGTCCGATACCATGACTGACACTATTGGCAATTTCCTCTGCCAGCGAATATCCCTGTTTAGAGAGGGGCTTCTGAACCATAACTTACTCCGGAGAACGTCCACGCGCGTGATTGCAACTCCAGCGTAACTGAGAATAGTTCCAGTGAACACCTGTTAGCTAAAATAAATTCTGATTTGAGAGTAATCTCCGAAAAATCATGAAATTAAATATAAAGTTTCAGCTAACAGGCGTTAGTTCAACTTAAAGGCATTTAAATTCAATTACATAAAACTGCGTCTGACCGGGATAGATGTCAGCAATGACCTTTTTCAGTTCAGCCAGAGTCATATTTTCCTGTTGCGCATGTTTTTCTGTGAGAGTATCCAGCGTCACTGTTGAAGTTGCGGTGACTTCAATAGTGCAAAAATAGCCATCATCTTCAAAGCGCCCGACGCGAAGTACATCGCCCGTTTTAAAGTGCGATTCAGATTCGTCACGGATGGTGATGGTTTTACGCCCAGCCAGAATGTCATCCTGGAAACGTTGAAAAAAAGTGATGTCGTTTGGCTGCATGGTAATATTTCCTGTAAGAATTGACTCATTTGGAGCCTATGATAGTGAAAAAACTCACCTTACCGAAAGATTTCTTATGGGGCGGCGCAGTTGCCGCCCATCAGGTCGAAGGCGGCTGGAACAAAGGCGGCAAAGGGCCAAGCATTTGTGACGTTCTGACCGGCGGCGCACACGGCGTACCGCGCGAAATCACCAAAGAAGTCTTGCCAAGCAAATACTATCCGAACCATGAAGCGGTAGATTTTTATGGTCACTATAAGGAAGACATCAAGCTGTTTGCCGAAATGGGCTTCAAATGTTTTCGTACTTCCATCGCCTGGACGCGCATTTTCCCGAAAGGCGATGAAGCCCAGCCTAATGAAGAAGGGCTGAAGTTTTACGACGCCCTGTTCGATGAACTGCTGAAATACAACATTGAACCGGTGATCACCCTTTCTCACTTTGAAATGCCGCTACATCTGGTGCAGCAATACGGCAGTTGGACCAACCGTAAGGTGGTTGATTTCTTTGTACGTTTTGCTGAAGTGGTGTTTGAACGCTATAAGCACAAAGTCAAATACTGGATGACCTTCAACGAGATTAACAACCAGCGTAACTGGCGCGCACCGCTGTTTGGCTATTGCTGCTCTGGCGTGGTTTATACCGAACATGAAAATCCAGAAGAGACGATGTACCAGGTGCTGCATCATCAGTTTGTTGCCAGCGCCCTGGCGGTGAAAGCGGCACGTCGCATCAACCCGGAGATGAAAGTCGGTTGTATGCTGGCAATGGTGCCACTTTATCCTTACTCCTGTAACCCGGACGATGTGATGTTCGCCCAGGAATCGATGCGCGAACGTTATGTCTTTACCGATGTGCAACTGCGCGGCTATTACCCGTCCTATGTGTTGAACGAGTGGGAGCGTCGCGGATTTAACATCAAAATGGAAGATGGCGATCTGAATGTACTGCGCGAAGGCACCTGCGATTATCTCGGCTTCAGCTATTACATGACCAACGCGGTAAAAGCCGAAGGCGGCACCGGTGATGCGATTTCTGGTTTCGAAGGCAGCGTGCCGAACCCATATGTGAAAGCCTCTGACTGGGGCTGGCAGATTGATCCGGTGGGTCTGCGTTACGCGCTCTGCGAACTGTATGAGCGTTATCAGAAGCCTCTATTTATCGTCGAAAACGGTTTTGGCGCTTACGATAAAGTAGAAGAGGACGGCAGCATCAACGATGACTACCGCATTGATTACCTGCGCGCCCACATTGAAGAGATGAAAAAAGCGGTGACTTACGATGGCGTCGATCTGATGGGCTACACGCCGTGGGGCTGCATCGACTGCGTATCATTCACCACCGGGCAGTACAGCAAACGCTACGGTTTTATCTATGTGAATAAGCATGACGACGGTACTGGTGATATGTCGCGTTCACGTAAGAAGAGCTTTAACTGGTACAAAGAGGTGATCGCCAGCAACGGCGAGAAACTTTAATTAGCCGATGTGCCTGATGCGCCCCGCTCATCAGGCCTGGAGCTCCTGTCATATATTGAACTCCAAGATTTTGTATTTACGCTTCATCCGACACACAAAGCGCACCTTATTAACAAACTAAAAAGGCGCCGAAGCGCCTTTAGAAGATAGTCAAATCAGTTAATTACTGGTATTCGCTAATCGGTACGCAGGAACAGAACAGGTTACGGTCGCCGTAAACATCATCCAGACGTTTCACCGTCGGCCAGTATTTGTCTGCCACGCCTGCCGGGAACACCGCAATTTCACGGCTGTACGGATGCCCCCACTCAGCAACCAGTTCGTTCTGAATGTGCGGCGCGTTTACCAACGGGTTATCTTCCAGCGGCCAGACTCCGGCTTTCACCTGGTCAATTTCCGCACGGATAGCCAGCATCGCGTCAATAAAGCGATCCAGTTCCACTTTGCTTTCGGATTCAGTCGGTTCCACCATCAGCGTCCCCGCAACCGGGAATGACATTGTCGGCGCGTGGAAACCGTAGTCGATCAGACGTTTGGCTATATCCAGCTCGCTGATGCCGGTTTCTTCTTTCAGCGGACGAATATCGAGAATACATTCGTGCGCCACGCGACCATCGCGACCGGTATACAGCACCGGGAAGGCATCCTGCTGGCGGCTGGCAATATAGTTGGCGTTAAGAATTGCTACCTGGCTTGCTTTTTTAAGCCCTTCTGCGCCCATCATGCGAATGTACATCCAACTGATTGGCAGAATGGATGCACTACCGAACGGTGCCGCAGAAACCGCGCCCTGACGGGTTAACATGCCTTCGATTTGTACCACACTATGCCCCGGCACAAACGGTGCCAGATGCGATTTCACGCCGATCGGCCCCATACCCGGGCCGCCACCGCCGTGCGGAATACAGAAAGTTTTATGCAGGTTGAGGTGCGAAACGTCCGCACCAATAAAGCCCGGTGAAGTGATGCCGACCTGGGCGTTCATGTTTGCGCCATCAAGGTAAACCTGACCGCCAAACTGATGCACGATTTCACACACTTCACGGATTGTTTCTTCGTACACACCGTGGGTGGATGGATAAGTCACCATGATGCAGGAGAGATTATCGCCAGCCTGTTCCGCTTTCGCGCGCAGGTCAGTCAAATCGATATTGCCGTTTTTATCACATGCCACGACCACCACCTGCATTCCCGCCATATGCGCAGAAGCTGGGTTAGTCCCGTGGGCAGATGCCGGGATCAGGCAGATATCACGATGCCCTTCGTTGCGGCTTTCATGGTAATGACGAATCGCCAGCAGGCCCGCGTATTCACCCTGAGCACCGGAGTTCGGCTGCATACAGACGGTGTCATAACCAGTCAGTTTGACCAGCCAGTCAGCCAGTTGCGCAATCATCTGCTGATAACCTTCGGCCTGCTCCGGTGGGCAGAACGGGTGCAGTTCAGCAAACTCCGGCCAGGTGATCGGGATCATCTCGGCGGCGGCGTTCAGTTTCATGGTGCAGGAACCCAGCGGGATCATCGCCTGATTCAGCGCCAGATCTTTACGCTCCAGCGAATGCATATAGCGCATCATTTCGGTTTCGCTGTGGTAGCGATTAAATACCGGGTGCGTCAGGATTTCATCGTCGCGCAACATTACAGGCTGGATAGAGCGGCTGTCGTGAGCCACGTCTTTGTCCAGCGTGTCGATATCCAGCCCGTGATTATCGCCCAGCAGCACGCTGAAAAGCTGCATCACGTTTTCACGCGTCGTGGTTTCATCAAGGGTGATCCCCACGGCGTTCAGAATGTCGCTACGCAGGTTGATTTCAGCCGCTTCGGCACGCGCCAGCACGCCTGCTTTGTCGGCTACGTCTACACACAACGTGTCGAAATAGTACGCATGGCGCAGCTTCAGACCTTTTTGTTGCAGGCCAGCAGCCAGAATATCGGTCAGACGATGAATGCGGTTAGCGATGCGTTTCAGGCCAACCGGACCGTGATAAACGGCATACAGGCTGGCGATGTTTGCCAGCAGTACCTGGGAAGTACAAATGTTGGAGTTCGCTTTCTCGCGGCGAATATGTTGTTCGCGAGTCTGCATCGCCATGCGCAGCGCGGTATTGCCCGCGGCATCTTTCGATACACCAATAATACGGCCCGGCATAGAACGTTTATATTCATCTTTCGCCGCAAAGAAGGCCGCGTGCGGGCCACCGTAGCCCATCGGCACACCGAAGCGTTGCGCCGAACCAAAGACAATATCCGCGCCCTGTTTGCCCGGTGCAGTAAGCAGCACCAGTGCCATAATGTCAGCGGCAACACTGACCACAATTTTGCGTGATTTCAGTTCTCTGATAAGCGTTGTGTAATCGTGGATTTCACCGGTAGTGCCAACCTGCTGTAACAGCACGCCGAACACTTCCTGATGATCGAGCACTTTTTGCGCGTCATCGACAATCACTTCAAAACCAAAGGTTTCTGCACGGGTGCGAACCACATCCAGCGTTTGCGGATGAACGTCAGAAGCAACGAAGAAGCGATTGGCATTTTTCAGTTTGCTGACGCGTTTAGCCATCGCCATTGCTTCAGCGGCAGCAGTAGCTTCGTCCAGCAGAGACGCCGAAGCCATATCCAGCCCGGTCAGATCCAACGTTACCTGCTGGAAGTTGAGCAGGGCTTCGAGGCGGCCCTGGGAGACTTCAGGCTGATACGGGGTATACGCGGTATACCAGCCCGGATTTTCCAGCATGTTGCGCAGAATAACCGGCGGCAACTGCACGGCGGTGTAACCCATGCCGATGTAAGACGTGAAGCGTTTATTGCGACTGGCAATAGCCTTGAGTTCCGCCAGCGCGGCGTATTCGGTCGCCGGTGCGCCAACCTGCGGCGGGGTCGCAAGCTGAATATCTTTCGGCACAATCTGGCCGATCAGCGCGTTTAACGATTGTGCGCCAACGGCATTCAGCATTTCTTGCTGTTGCGCGGCGTCCGGTCCGATATGGCGTTCAATAAAAGCGCCGCTGTTTTCAAGCTGGCTTAACGTCTGTGTCATGAGCGATGGTTCCTGAAACGTGCAGTGAATTGTGAACCTCCCTTCTTGCGAAGAGAGTAAGGGTGAGGCGTAAATTTTCCTCACCCTGCCCCTCTCCCAAAGAAGAGGGATAAAGCCGTTACTCGTCTTCTAACAATGCTTCGTATGCGGTGGCGTCCAGCAGTGATTCCAGTTCGCTTTCATCGCTGGCTTTGATTTTAAAGATCCAGCCGCCAGTGTATGGCTCGCTGTTTACCAGTTCCGGGGAGTCGCTCAGTGCGTCGTTCACCGCTACGATTTCACCACTTACTGGCGCATAAATGTCTGACGCCGCTTTTACTGATTCGGCAACCGCGCAGTCATCGCCCGCGCTTACCGTTGCGCCCACTTCCGGCAGGTCAACAAACACCATATCGCCTAACAGTTCCTGAGCATGCTCGGTGATGCCAACGGTGTAAGTGCCGTCAGCTTCTTTACGCAGCCATTCGTGTTCTTTGCTGTATTTCAGTTCTGCTGGTACGTTGCTCATCAATCAATCTCCAAAAAAGTAAATCACGCGACGGCTTTGCCGTTACGCACAAAAACAGGTTTAGTCACTTTTACCGGCATTTCACGGTTGCGAATTTGCACAATCGCCGTTTCGCCAATGCCTTCCGGCACACGCGCCAGCGCAATGCTGTAACCCAGCGTTGGGGAGAAAGTCCCGCTGGTAATAATGCCTTCATGCTGATTACCCTGCGCGTCGGTAAAACGCACCGGCAGTTCATTACGCAGCACACCTTTTTCGGTCATCACCAGACCAACCTGTTTCTCTGTGCCATGTTCACGCTGCACTTCCAGGGCTTCACGACCGATGAAGTCACGGTCAGTCGGTTCCCAGGCGATGGTCCAGCCCATGTTGGCTGCCAGCGGCGAGATGGTTTCGTCCATCTCCTGACCATAAAGATTCATGCCCGCTTCCAGACGCAGCGTATCACGCGCACCCAGACCGCATGGCTTAACGCCCGCTTCCACCAGCGCACGCCAGAAATCTGCTGCTTTTTCATTTGGCAGCGCAATTTCATAGCCCGCTTCGCCGGTATAACCGGTGGTGGCAATAAACAGATCGCCCGCCTGCACGCCAAAGAACGGCTTCATGCCTTCCACCGCCTGACGCTGGGCGTCATTAAACAGTGTGGCAGCTTTTACCTGAGCATTCGGCCCTTGTACGGCAATCATGGAAAGGTCATCACGAACGGTAATTTCAATGCCGAAGGGTTCAGCGTGTTGGGTTATCCAGGAGAGGTCTTTTTCGCGGGTGGCGGAGTTAACAACGAGGCGGAAGAAATCTTCAGTGAAGTAGTAAACGATCAGGTCATCTATCACTCCGCCAGAGGCATTCAACATCCCGGAGTAGAGCGCTTTGCCACTTTTGGTGAGCTTCGCCACATCGTTCGCCAGCAGATAACGCAGAAACTCCCGGGTGCGGCTGCCGCGGAGATCGACGATGGTCATATGCGACACATCAAACATTCCGGCATCGGTTCGTACCGCATGATGTTCGTCGATTTGCGAACCGTAATGCAGCGGCATCATCCAGCCATGGAAATCCACCATGCGTGCGCCGCAAAGCGTGTGTTGTTCGTACAAAGGAGTCTGTTGTGCCATCTTGTCCTCATTGAATAAGCGGGGCTGACAACTTTTTCACAGTGAAATTATCACCACGAAACCCAGCATCGGAGCCACTCCCGGTCCCCAACGCAATCGTTCTCTTTTCTCTGAACTTACCACCGAAATAGACGGTTAACCATAAGGTAAAATTGATCATCACATTAGCTTATGGTTAAAAAACGCAAAAATCTCAACAGAATAAAAAACCAAAAAATGATTTTATTTTTATATAAATACAATGCATTAAGAAATTGAATTTGGATAAAGCAATATTAAGAACTGAAAATATGTCAAAAATCACTAAATCAAAAAATCGTAACATTAGAAAATATAATGCGAAATTGAAGGTGAAATTAGTTTATTTCAAATGAGGAAAATCTCCCGACAGAAAAACCGGGAGATTAAAGTGTGATGGGTATCAAATAAACAACAGAGGAGAACTTTTTAACGCAACCATTCAGGCAAATCATTTAACCCCATTGCCTGACGAATAAGCTGCGGCTTAACGCCAGGCAGCGTGTCGGCCAGTTTCAAACCAATATCGCGCAGCAGTTTTTTCGCCGGATTAGCTCCGGAAAAGAGATCGCGGAATCCTTGCATACTTGCCAGCATCAGCACCGCACTGTGCTTGCGGCTGCGTTCATAGCGACGCAAGTAAATGTACTGCCCGATGTCTTTGCCCTGACGGTGCAGACGTTTCAGTTCGGCAATCAGCTCTGCGGCATCCATAAAGCCGAGATTCACCCCCTGCCCCGCCAGCGGGTGAATGGTATGTGCGGCGTCGCCCACCAACGCCAGACGGTGAGCGGCAAACTGGCGAGCATAACGCCCCGTCAACGGGAACACCTGACGCTCGCTCTCAACCTTGCATAAGCCCAGGCGATTATCAAAAGCGATATTTAATGCGCGATTAAATTCATCTTCGCTCGCCTGCTGCATCCGCTGCGCCTCCTGAGGAGGTAATGACCAGACAATCGAGCAAAGATGCGGATCGCTCAGCGGCAAAAAAGCCAGAATGCCTTCACCGTGGAAAACCTGGCGCGCCACCGCTTCATGTGGTTCTTCAGTACGAATGGTCGCTACCAGCGCGTGATGCTGATAATCCCAGAAAGTCAGCGGGATATCGGCTTTGTTGCGCAACCAGGAATTTGCCCCGTCCGCGCCAATCACCAGACGCGCCGTTAACATGCTGCCGTCTTTCAGCGTCAGGAAGGTTTCGTTTTCCCCCCAGGCGACCTGCTGTAATTCTGCAGGGGCAAACAGGGTGATATCTGACGACTGTTGCGCTTTGTTCCACAGCGCGTAGTGAATCACTGCGTTTTCAACAATATGCCCAAGATGGCTATAGCCCATGCTTTGATCGTCAAAAGAGATGTGACCAAAACTGTCTTTATCCCACACTTCCATACCGTGATAGCAACTGGCTCTACGGGAGAGAATGTCCTGCCAGATGCCAAGACGGGTGAGTAATTTTTCGCTGGCGGCATTGATAGCCGAAACGCGCAGTTGTGGTGGTGCATCCGCCGCCAGAGGTTCCGGTACACGCTGTTCCAGTACGGCGACGCGTAAGCCGCTCCCCTGTAAGCCGCAGGCAACCGCCAGCCCCACCATGCCGCCGCCAACAATGGCTACATCAACACTTTGCATTGTTTATTCCTTAAAACCGCCTTCAACGCGCCACCCAACCGAGGGTGCGCTGCGTCAGCACATCGCGTGCCGGAGTGAATAATTCCATCGCCATCAGCCCGAGGTTGCGCCCGACAACCAGCGGCACCCAACGGTTGGCAAAAAGATGCACCAGACTGTCCGTAACGCCGATAGTCGCTTCGCGATCGCTCTGCCGACGCTGCTGGTAGCGGCACAATACGCCGTAATCACCAATGTCTTCACCACGTTCTTGCGCCTGAGTCAGGGTTTCTGCAAGGCTCATAACATCACGCATACCGAGGTTAAATCCTTGTCCGGCAATCGGATGCAGGGTTTGCGCTGCATTACCCACCAGCACGGTGCGATGGGTAATGGGTTTAGCGGCGCGGGTTAACGCCAGCGGATAAGCACTGCGTTTACCGGCGTGGGTAATTTGCCCCAGACGCCAGCCAAAAGCGGACTGGAGTTCACGGCAAAACGTCTCGTCGCTCCACGCCATGACCTCATCGCCCCGTTCCAGCGGGTGACACCAGACCAGCGAACAACGTCCGCCAGACATCGGCAACATCGCCAGCGGGCCATATTGCGTAAAGCGCTCAAAAGCACGGCCTTCATGCGCAACAGAGGTAGCAACATTAGCAATCACTGCCAGTTGTTCGTAAGGCTCTTGCTGCCAGTCAACGCCGCAGGTGGTCGCTAATGCTGAATGCGTACCGTCAGCCGCAACCAGCACACGCCCCGTCAGCGTCTCGCCACTCTCCAGCGTTACGGCAACGTTATCCTGAGTACGAGAAACGTTAGCAACGCGATCCGGACAGTGCAGCGTCACGCCAGGCGCTTTGCGCAACAATGTAAACAGCCGTTGCCCGACATTGTGCAACTCAACAACCTGCCCCAGTGCCGCCAGTTGATAATCTTCTGCGGCGAAGGTGACGAATCCAGCATGACCGCAATCGCTGACATGAACAGTGGTGATGGCAGTTGCGCAATCAGCCAGAGATTGCCAGACGCCGATGCGCGCCAGTTGCTGGCAGGTGCCCGCCGCCAGCGCAATAGCTCGGCCATCAAAGCCAGGATGAACATGTGATTCCGGTGCAGTCGCTTCAATCAGATGTACCGGCAGCGCCCCGTGACTTAACCGGGAAATAGCCAGCGCCAGCGTCGCGCCAGCCATGCCGCCACCGACGATGATTACGCTCATTGCTTTCTCGCGGCCGCCATCAATGCTTCGATTTCTTCCGGCTTTTTCACCACGCTGGCGGTGAGGTTTTCGTTACCGGTTTCAGTAATCACAATATCGTCTTCAATACGAATGCCGATACCGCGATATTGTTCCGGCACATCTGCATCCGGCGCGATATACAGCCCCGGCTCTACGGTCAAAGCCATACCCGGTTCAAGAATGCGCGAGCGATCCTGACCATAAACACCCACATCATGAACATCCAGACCTAACCAGTGGCTAAGGCCATGCATAAAGAAAGGACGATGGGCATTTTGGGCGATCAGTTCATCGACGTCACCTTTCAGGATCCCCAGTTTTACCAGGCCGCTAATCATGATACGCACCACTTCACCCGTGACTTCCTGAATGGAGGTTCCCGGACGATACAGGCGCAAACTGGTTTCAAGAGACTCCAGCACAATGTCGTAGATTTCACGCTGTGCCTGAGTGAATTTGCCATTGACCGGGAAGGTGCGGGTAATATCGCCAGCGTAACCTTTATATTCACACCCCGCGTCAATCAACACCAGGTCGCCGTCGCGCAGTTCACACTCGTTTTCGGTGTAATGCAAAATGCAGCCATTTTCACCGCTGCCGACAATGGTGTTGTAGGAAGGATAACGTGCGCCGTGGCGGTTAAATTCGTGGTGAATTTCGCCTTCCAGATGGTACTCAAACATTCCTGGACGGCATTTTTCCATCGCCCGAGTGTGCGCCAGTGCGGTGATTTCACCAGCGCGGCGAAGTACGGCAATCTCTTCTGGCGATTTGAACAGGCGCATTTCATGAACAACAGGGCGCCAGTCGATCATCGTTGCCGGAGCGGTGAGATTTTGCCGCGAGCCTTTACGCAGTTTTTCCAGTGCACTGTTCACTATTTCATCAGCATACGCATATTCGCCCTGGGCATGGTAAACCACATCCAGACCGTTAAGTAGTTGATAAAGTTGCTGATTGATTTCGCTGAACGCCAGTGCGCGGTCAACGCCTAGTTTTTCCGGTGCGGCATCTTGCCCCAGGCGACGGCCAAACCAGATCTCTGCCGTCAGGTCGCGAACGCGGTTAAACAGAACGCTGTGGTTATGAGTGTCATCGCTTTTAATCAGCACCAGCACTGCTTCTGGCTCATTAAAGCCAGTGAAGTACCAGAAGTCGCTGTTTTGACGATAGGGATATTCGCTGTCGGCGCTACGGGTCACTTCTGGCGCTGCGAAAATCAGCGCGGCGCTGGCAGGTTGCATTTGCGCCAGTAAAGCCTGGCGGCGGCGCTGAAATTCTTGCTGAGATATCTCACTCATAACACTCTCCTTACGTTTTTTGTTTTTAGTGTAGAGTCGGCTTTTGTACTTCTGGCGCGGTCGGTTGCGGATGGGTAAAGGTGTCGTGACATAACAGCGCAGCAACACGAACGTATTCAATGATCTCTTCGAGGGACATTTCCAGCTCTTCCTGATCTTCGTCTTCGTCGTAGCCCAGTTGTGCAATGTTACGCAAATCGTCAATAGCTTCACCGGTTTCACCGGTCACTTTGTCGAGCTTCGGTTGTGTGACGCCAAGACCAAGCAGGAAGTGATTTACCCAGCCTGCCAGTGCATCAGCACGATCGAAAACGCTGACATCATCGCCATCAGGCAGATAAAGCTGAAAAAGGAAGCCGTCATCTTGCAGGGCATCGCTGGTAGCAGAGTGCATTTTACGCAATGCCTGTGCCAGCTCATGACCGAAAGCCATGCCTTCGTTCGTCAGGTCATGAAGCAGCGGCAGCCATGAGCTGTCATCATTGCCACCGCAAAGCATCCCGCTGATTAAACCATGCATTTCAGCAGGGGTCAGACCTGTCCCTTGTTGGTTCAGATACTGGTTCATCTCGTTGTAACCAGGCATTTCGTTCTGTATAGACATAAGCATTCGACATCAAAGGGAGGAAGATTCATGATATGCTATCACTTTGGACCCTGGTGAACCAGAAAAGGGCTTGTCTCATTGCACCAGGGTAGCTATAGTTTCGCCCCTTCGCAGACCAAAGGTCTGAAGGCGAAGGCAGCGCAGTCAATCAGCAGGAAGGTGGCATGTCTGCACAACCCGTCGATATCCAAATTTTTGGCCGTTCACTGCGTGTGAACTGCCCGCCTGACCAAAGGGATGCGTTGAATCAGGCTGCGGACGATCTGAACCAACGGTTGCAAGATCTGAAAGAACGCACTAGAGTCACAAATACAGAACAGTTGGTTTTCATTGCTGCATTGAACATCAGCTATGAGTTAGCGCAAGAAAAAGCGAAGACTCGTGACTACGCGGCAAGTATGGAACAGCGTATTCGGATGCTGCAACAGACCATAGAACAAGCGTTACTTGAACAAGGTCGCATCACCGAAAAAACGAACCAAAACTTTGAATGACACTTTTCGGTTTACTGTGGTAGAGTAAACGTGAAGACAAAATTTCTCTGAGATGTTCGCAAGCGGGCCAGTCCCCTGAGCCGATATTTCATACCACAAGAATGTGGCGCTCCGTGGTTGGTGAGCATGCTCGGTTCGTCCGAGAAGCCTTAAAACTGCGACGACACATTCACCTTGAACCAAGGGTTCAAGGGTTACAGCCTGCGGCGGCATCTCGGAGATTCCCTTCTTATCTGGCACCAGCCATGACACAACTACCAGAACTTCCACTTACATTATCCCGACAAGAAATCCGTAAAATGATTCGGCATCGCCGTCGTGCCTTAACGCCGGAGCAACAACGCGAAATGGGTCAGCAGGCCGCAACCCGGATGATGAACTACCCCCCTGTTGTAATGGCGCATACGGTTGCCGTTTTTCTCTCATTTGATGGCGAACTCGACACCCAACCGCTCATAGAACAGCTCTGGCGTGCCGGTAAGCGCGTATATCTTCCAGTTTTGCATCCCTTTAGTGTCGGTAACTTACTGTTCCTGAATTACCATCCGCAAAGTGAACTGGTGGTGAACAGATTAAAAATCCACGAGCCGAAACTGGACGTGCGCGATGTACTTCCCCTTTCCCAATTAGATGTCCTCATAACGCCGCTGGTAGCCTTTGATAAGTACGGTCAACGCCTGGGAATGGGTGGCGGTTTTTATGATCGGACATTGCAAAACTGGCAGCACTATAAAATGCAGCCAGTTGGTTATGCACATGATTGTCAGTTAGTAGAAAAACTTCCTGTCGAAGAGTGGGATATTCCGCTACCTGCGGTGGTTACACCGTCAAAAGTCTGGGAGTGGTGAGGACGACACACTCCCATAGAGTAATTAATACATTTGACGATAAAGCTGCTGGATATCCGTCAAGGTTACAGGCCGAGGATTGCCCCCTGTACAAATGTCAGCCATAGCGGCAGTCGCTAAAGCCATCACATCCTCTTCTTTCATCCCAATTTCGCGTAAGCGTGATGGAATACCGATATCCTGATTAAGTCTTCGAACCGCGTTCACTGCCTCTCTACGCGCTTCGGATAATGGCATGGTATACGCTTGCGGTATATCAAACGCTGCCGCTATATTGCGATATTTCTCCTCGGTAAATTCCGCATTCCACTCCATGATAGACGGTAGCAAAACAGCATTCGCCACGCCATGAGGCGTACCGTAAAATGCACTCAACGGGTGCGCCATGCCGTGCACCAACCCCAACCCAACATTTGAAAAGCCCATCCCGGCAATGTATTGTCCCAGCGCCATATCTTCGCTCGCCTGTGTATCTCCTGCCACGGAAGCTCTTAGCGCATCGGCAATGAGTCCAATCGCTTGTATATGGAACATATCTGTCAACGTCCATGCGCCGAGAGTGGTGTAACCTTCAATCGCATGTGTGAGTGCATCAATCCCGGTTGCCGCTTTTAATGATGGCGGCATAGAAGACATCATGTCTGCATCAATAATTGAAGCCACTGGTACAGAATGTGGATCGTAACAAACAA
The DNA here is from genome assembly GCF_000208565.1 of Escherichia sp. TW09308. Taxonomy (NCBI): domain Bacteria; kingdom Pseudomonadati; phylum Pseudomonadota; class Gammaproteobacteria; order Enterobacterales; family Enterobacteriaceae; genus Escherichia; species Escherichia sp. TW09308. The sequence continues at coordinate 2,756,342 of NZ_AEME01000001.1, forward strand.
ATTTGCGCCTATTCTCCACATCTGTGATGACATAGTTAATGGTCACTTCTGCCGCAGTCCCCGCTGTAGTTGGAACAGCAATAGTCGGTATCGCAGGGTTCTCTGTGGCTGCGCCCCCTTCCAGAGAACGAACATCGGCAAAACCAGGATTAGCAATAATTATTCCAATTGCTTTAGCCGTATCGATTGAAGAACCGCCCCCTACCGCAATCAAATAATCTGCATTACTGCACTTAAACGCCCTGACGCCAGCTTGTACATTTTCTATTGTTGGATTCGCTTCAACGCCATCGAATACTGTGTAAGTGAGATCGTTGTGCTTTAATAAGTTAGTTATTTTTTCGTTTACACCGCACCGGACAATCTCTGAGTCCGTTACAATAAATGCTTTTGTTAATTTTCGTTTTTTTACTTCATCAAGGATGCGTTTTATCGCCCCATTACCAAAATAGGCAATGGGATTAAGTACGATTCTGTTTGTCACAATGATTTCCTTATTCAACGGATGTTGTGTTATAAATGGATTAATAAATTTTTCGTTTAATCATGACCAAAACCAATAGCAAATAATCTTTTCAACTCCGAAATTGCTTGCTGTTCATCAACACCTTCACAAATCAGTTCAACTTGAGAGTTAGCTTTGATACCTGCCGTTAATAACGCCATCGCACTGTGTGGTTTGATATTTTTTCCCTTATAGTTTAAGGTTGTCACACATTGAAATTGTCTTACAGTTTTCGCTAGTACACTTGCAGGTCGGGCATGAAGCCCCGTTTTGTTTGTCACCCACACTATTTCTTTAATCATAGGCCACCTAATTTCTCTATAGCTAATAGTGGCTCATCTAATAACCTGTGGATACGACCAGCATGCCAGTTCCTCACCACTAAATACTTTCGGTTCCTGCAGACCATTTACCAGTAGTGTGTGATAATAAATTTCAGCCAGTTCTTCCAGGTAGGCGGATTTTAATACAGCATCATAAGACGACACATCAACGGTCATCGCTCCATGGCGACCTAATAAAATAGCATCGGCTTGTTGTAGGGGCTCAATGATACTTAATGCCAGCTCTTGAGTACCAGGTAATGCAAATGGTGCAACGGGTACAATCCCCTGTTGCAGATTTAAAATTGCACATTCATAAATAACCGCGGGGATACTTTTTTCCAGTACTGCAAAAATGGAAGCAAAACGTGAATGCGTATGACAAACAGCGTGAATATCCTGCCGTGTCCGGTAGGCCTGCAGGTGCATCATACATTCACTGGTGGGTCGCAGCCCGGAAAGGTTTTCGACAATTTCTCCCTCTGGAGAAAGGACAACGATATCCCGAACGGTTAATTCATTTTTGTCAACGGTGGTTGGTGTAACACAGATAAGCCCCGTTTCTGGATCCCGGACACTGGTATTCCCGGCTTTGTGCTTACACATCCCCCACTGTTGGGTCGTTTTTGCCATTTCTACAACTTGCTGCTTTAGTATTTCTAACATAATAACGTTCCTTCTGTTGATTACGAGTAGTATTGTAACGCTCGTATGATCACTTCTTTATCTACTGCGTCACGAATAAATTTTGCGCCATTGCATTCTTCAAGATAATTATTTAACTGCGATAAAGCTTTTAAATGCCCCTGCGTATTATGGGTTGCACATGTAATGATAATATCTGCATATATATAATCATTTATCAGAACCGGATGTGGTAATCGATATAATGAAAAGCCAATTTTATTAACGCCTTCATCAACTCCGGCATGAGCAATTATCACCCCTTCCCCTAACATAATATATGGCCGCTCGTTAATAATCTTATTAATAATCGCAGATATATAACATGACTCGATTACACCATTTTTCAGTAATGGTAATGCTGCCTGATGAATAACTTCTTGCCATGTCTTTGGTATATCCATCTCAAGAGTGATAAAATCTTTCTGCAGCAAGCTGCCCAAAGAGGGTAACGGATGGGCTGCCACTAAATTGTTAACGGGTCTTGAATGGCTATAGAGGTAATCTTCAAGAGCAGTCCGAAGATCCTTTCGTTGTTGGATAGTGCCATACCGTTCAACGATAGCTAAAACATTCTCAACCTGTACAGATTCATTATCCTGATATCCCAATAACGAAAGAGCCTGACCGCGTAGCGTATTTTTTTGTCCATTATCAAAAGGTAAATTAATTAGCAACAAAGGGCGATGGGTCGAAAAAAGGCTGGTGCTAAAAATAACGTCATGCTCTTTAGTATATTTTTCATACTCGCGAAATGACAAGATATCCTGAAAGTAGATTTCAGGCAGCAGCGATTGTAACGTCAAGAAAATCCATGTAGAAACCGTGACATTACCTGAGCTCACCACAACTCCAGACTTTTTCACTTTAACCTTATGCAGCAACCCCTCACGCGTTAACCATCCCCCAAATATTACCGTCAATGAGGCAACTTCCTCTTCCGGTAGTCCTTGCTGCAGCAAACTCTCCAGCGGGCTAATTGAGCGAATGACAAGTTGATGAAGATAGTTAAACTCCTGAGCAATTAATTCATAAACTCCAGAATCATAAGTAAAATTATAAATAATGCGATAATAAGCTGGCTTCCAGTGTTGATAGATTTTGTTAATCAACTCATCCTTGTCACGAAAGGCAATACAGCATAATTTCTCAAAATTATTAACAACAGCAACTATCCCTTCTAACAATAATGGCTCAAGATTAAAATAACGATCTGAAATTGTCTGAATATTTGCACTACGAATTATCGCCGTTAAAAATGATTGTTCAGAAACCTGGTTAATACCTACTTTATTTAAAATCTCACCTATAATTAAAAACTCACGAGTCCGGTAGACCTCATGGAGATGTTCTGGCAAAGCATGTAGAATTTTCCCGGCACTAATTCGTAGCATGACCAGACTCATGTATAAAGTCAGTTGCTGGATTTTCTCATCGGTCAGAAATATTTTAAACTCATGTTCAATTAAGGTCAGTGCATCAGCAAACACTCTCCGGTGCAGTTCAACATTTTTAGTAATTTCTACAGTGAAATCCTCAAAAAATGGTCTGGAAAGACAATAAGTCACAACCTCCAGTAATAAGTATCTTTTTTGGATTTCACTGCCCTCAATAAAATAGCCCTGCCTCCTTTCATAAACGATCAGAACTTCGTAGCGATCAGTTATTGAATTAATTTTCTTAATATCATTAAGAATAGTATTCTGGCTTACACGTAATGTTTGAGTAAAGTGAAAAAGTTTAATTCTCTCATTACGACACAATAATAAAAACAGTATAATATAATGTCGCTCTTTTTCGCTATAGACATAACGCTCGTTAAGCTGATATTCAATATCGCTGTAAAAAAGTGCTAATACATTAGCATCAACACTGAAACCACCGCTGCGTTGACGGGAAATTGGCAAAAGTTCTTTCGTCGCCAGATAGTCATTTATTTTAAGCAATGTATAACTGAGTTGTTTCCTGGTTAATACAAATTTCTTACACAACTCTCCACTGGTAATAAGAGGTTCACGTACTATGGCATTCAGCACTGCATAAATACGGTTATCAATCATAGTAACAACCTCTTTATTATAAGTATTGCGGGTTAGGATTTTTACTCTACTTGTTTCGCGTCCTGTGATAACTCTCGACAATAAAAGTAAAAGCCAATACTCCAGATTATTGCCATTACTAATGGAACAAAATTCCCTTGCATAAACTGAAATAAATGAGAAAACGCATAGGTAAACACTGGTGCATCAATACAGCTATTTGATATGAGCTTACCTACAGGAATGTCTATCGCTTTGGTCACATTCCCCAGCTCAGTAATTATGGGTGCAAACTCAGTCCCCACAAATAAAAAGAATGGAATACCAATAAAACTAAGAATGACCATTCGTAAAGTATTACCCTGCGTTAACAGATAGGCCGGAACCACTAACACTATGTTAATAATGCCGGCAAAAGGAAGAATTTTATTCCCCGGTAAGATTATAGCCCAGAGCAAGGTAAGAGGAATTGCGACAATAATAACAAACCAAATTTCACTCGCCCCGCCAAGAAATGGCCAGTCAATACCAACAAAGAGCTTACGTCCTGAAAACCGTTTATTCATGTAATCACTAATCGCTTCAGAGAGTGGCGATAGTGCCTGCATAAAAAACTTCGAAATGACAGGAAATAGATGTAACGCCGTAGCCGCCTGTATTCCCAACATCAAGGTTTTCGCCACATCGTAACCCGCTACGATGCCAAAAAGTATCCCGAGGATGAAACCAATAACATGGTTTTCCGCAAAGATCCCGACTTTCTTACGTAACGTTGCCGCATCCATTGGTTTATTCAACAAAGGAATTTTGCGTAACAACACATCAAAGGGATAATAAATAGCACCGAGAAACATCATCCGGTGCGTGCAGGTAATTCCCGGGATCCCGGTCATTTTCTCGATACGATACTGGTGTAAGTCACCAGACTTTAGTTCGAGGATAATTTGCAAAGAGGCGATGATAAATGCTATCACTAATGCCCAGGTTGAGCCAAACAGTGGCGTTACCGTCCCCATAACGATAAATGCGGTAAATATTTTCCCCCAGACATTCCATAAATCTGCATTGAAAGTATCGGTCTTTTTTAACATCAGCATCAGGATATTGATGCCAATCTGCAATGGGAACATTAAAAACGCATATGGCCAGGCCCATGAAATATTTGCCATTGTGGTCCAGCCACCATCAATGATGCTAAGTTCAAGTCCTGTTCGTTTCATCATTGCTTCAGCAGCAACACCGATGGCTCCAACCATAAAGCCGATAAGCATACTCATGCCCACAAAAGCCACACCAAGTGTTATTGCAGCCGAACAGGCTTCTTTAAAACGCATTTTGACACAAAGCCCAGCTAACAGCATAATAAATGGCACGAAAACCGGAGCACCTAAATTCAGGATGTAATTAATTATTTGCGCAAGAAAATCCATAGTATTTATTCCTTGTAGACGTGATAATTGTCTATTGGCAAAGATTAATAATTTTTTGTAATTCTTGTTCCATACCGATCCCTGTTAAAAACGCGATGCCGTTTATAACAGGGATCGGATATTCCTTATCTATTTTTGTAATCGCCACATAAGCAACAGAATCCCGGAGATGATTATCCAGAGATTTGAGATCGACAACCTCAATTCTGATATCTTCAAATCCTTTTTCTTTTAACAAACGTCCCACTTTACTTGCTACTGTTTGTGAAGTTGCTACGCCACTACCACAGGCTACAACAATCTTTTTCATGATAATTCCTTATAATTTAATTAAATGTATTTATTAAGGTAATTAGTAGCGTCATGGCTACTTTGGGTTTTGCTTAACCAATCTGCATGATTCTCAGTTGAAAATAAGGTGATCAGATTTTGTAGAAAATCAATATGACTGGAAGTATCTACCAGTCCTAACAATATAATAAATTTGATTTTAAGTTTATTTTCGTCTGCCCCCATTTCATTCCATGGCATCTCTTCGGCAAGTTGATAAAAAGCGACAAATGGTTCTTTTATAAATTTAATATCTGTATGAGGAATAGCAATTGAAAACGATTCCAACGCCAATCCGGTAGGATATTCTCTCTCTCGCAAACGAATATTCTGAAGAAAGTCAATTGTTACCAAATTAGCAGCCAGAAGTTTTTCATTTACAGTATGAAAGAAATCATCAGAGTCGATAAAACGCTGTCGAAGAAAAACCAGGTCATCCGTGAATCTAATGACATTAGTAAAATTCTGATTAATTCCTTTCATAATAACACCCCATTAAATCGTAATAACGGAATAATAAATCTCATTTAAAAAACCACAAGATTATTTGCTCACAAATTTTCGGCAGCAAGTTGTCCACAATTGTGATGAAATGTGCGATTGAAATCACATATTCTGATATATGTAATTTACCTATATTCATTATGTGAATAGATCATATATAGTACTTTTCCCCAGCGCCCCAGAATACGACTGATACTGTTTATATAGATTTATATTGGCTCAAAACGACACACCTGCATCGCCCTGATTGACATCGTTTATTCTTTAACCTAATTTAGTGAGTAAGGGTCCTGAGATTGACTGTTAATAAGCTGGCAAATTTATCAGTAACAGTACAATCAGTATGATGACAAGTCACATCATACCCCTTCTCCTTTAAGCCCTCGCTTCGGTGAGGGCTTTACCGTTACAGCGCCATGCTGCACCGCCATCGTAAATCTTCTTCGAGTAAACACAACGTATTGATCTGGCTTTGATTTCTTTCTTCGAGCAGGCTCACAAAGGCGATTGCACAACCCTGCAAATGTGGTGAGAAGCATGGGGAAAAGGGACAAAAAAACGGGCAAGTCAGCGACCTGCCCGTTGTTTGTCAGAGAAGGGGAATCAGTACAGCAAACGGGCGCGAATGGTGCCAGGAATAGCTTTCATGGCCTGCAATGCTTTTTCGGCAACGTCTTCATCGGCTTCAATATCAATAACTACGTAGCCCATCTGAGCAGACGTTTGCAGGTACTGCGCGGCGATGTTAACGCCCTGCTCGGCAAATATTTTGTTCAGCGCAGTCAGCACGCCCGGACGGTTTTCATGGATGTGCATCAGACGACGACCACCGTGCAACGGCAGCGATACTTCCGGGAAGTTCACCGCAGAAAGCGTGGAGCCATTGTCAGAGTACTTGATCAATTTTCCTGCAACTTCCAGGCCGATATTCTCCTGCGCTTCCTGAGTCGAACCGCCAATGTGTGGCGTCAGCAGGACGTTGTCGAATTCGCACAGCGGAGAGGTAAACGGATCACTGTTGGTCGCCGGTTCCGTCGGGAATACGTCAATTGCCGCACCAGCAAGGTGTTTGCTCGCCAGCGCGTCACACAGTGCCGGAATATCGACTACAGTACCGCGCGAGGCGTTAATCAGTAGCGAACCGGGCTTCATCAGCGCAATCTCTTTCGCGCCCATCATATTTTTGGTGGACGGATTTTCTGGCACATGCAGACTTACCACGTCGCTCATATTCAGCAGGTCGGAAAGATGTTGCACTTGAGTCGCGTTGCCCAGTGGCAGTTTGTTTTCAATATCATAGAAGTAAACATACATCCCCAGCGACTCCGCGAGAATGCCAAGCTGCGTACCAATATGACCATAGCCAATGATACCCAGCTTTTTGCCGCGAGCTTCAAAAGAACCCGCCGCCAGTTTGTTCCACACGCCACGGTGCGCTTTAGCATTGGCCTCCGGCACTCCGCGCAATAGCAGCAAAAGTTCGCCAATCACCAGCTCAGCAACGGAACGCGTATTCGAAAACGGTGCGTTAAATACCGGGATCCCACGTTTTGCCGCAGCATTTAAATCAACCTGGTTTGTGCCTATGCAGAAACAACCAATAGCGACCAGCTTTTCTGCGGCATTGATCACGTCTTCTGTCAGATGGGTACGGGATCGCAGGCCGATGAAGTGGGCATCGCGGATGGATTCTTTTAATTGTTCATCATCCAGCGCGCCTTTGTGAAATTCGATGTTGGTGTAACCCGCCGCGCGAAGGCTTTCCAGCGCCTTTTGGTGCACGCCTTCTACCAGCAGAAACTTAATCTTGTCTTTCTCCAGCGATACCTTTGCCATTTACCCAATCCTGTCTTTGAAATGTTGTGTGTGGATTTACATCCGCCTTTCAACATATCAAAAAATAATATTGCGGCAATATGAACGTTTGCGTCGCGATGTTGAGGAAATATCACGCAAGGTTGATTAACAGAAGAAAATGCTGGAGATAAGACTTTGTTTAGAGCGTTAGGTAACAGAGGGTTAAAAACGTGACAGATGTCACCAAATTTAACAATGAAAAAAATTTTTAACGGGGGAGAGAACTCCCCCGTCAGATCATTTCACAATGGTTTTGACGCCGTCAGGTGTGCCAATCAGCGCGACATCCGCACCACGGTTGGCAAACAGACCAACAGTAACCACGCCAGGGATAGCGTTAATTGCGTTTTCCATCGCCACCGGGTCAAGAATTTCCATGCCGTGAACGTCGAGGATCACGTTGCCGTTATCAGTCACCACGCCCTGACGGTATTCCGGACGGCCGCCTAATTTCACCAACTGACGAGCTACTGCACTACGCGCCATCGGGATAACTTCTACCGGCAGTGGGAATTTACCCAGAATATCGACCTGCTTGGAAGCATCTGCAATACAGATAAACTTCTTCGCGACTGAAGCGATGATTTTTTCACGGGTCAGCGCCGCGCCGCCACCTTTGATCATCTGCATATGGCCGTTGATTTCATCTGCTCCGTCGACGTAAATTCCAAGGCTGTCCACTTCATTGAGGTCAAAAACGTGAATGCCAAGGCTTTTCAGTTTTTCAGTGGATGCATCGGAGCTGGAAACTGCCCCTTCAATCTGATCTTTCATCGTGCCGAGTGCATCAATAAAGTGTGCGGCGGTGGAACCTGTACCTACACCAACAATGGTCCCGGGCTGAACATACTGAAGTGCCGCCCATCCTACTGCTTTTTTCAATTCATCCTGCGTCATGATCGTTTCGCCTGTGGTATGAAATTTCACACGCATTATATACAAAAAACGCGGTTCAGACCCCGTCAGCAAGTCGTGCGACTAACTCATCCATGAATAACAGGCAATAGGGGGAATTCTCTTTCGTCCCTGCAAGCCTGGATATCAGCAGGCATCGGGTGACCCCTTTTATCAACCAGCGTGCATATCTGAAGCTGCACCGATAAAAGTGAAGCTCTACAGAACTTTTCCCGGGTCTCCACAAAGACAAAAAGACACGGTAACGCCACCCAAAATTTCCATTATAGCTACTTTTTCATACGCTAAATGCTCTGTACCCAAAGCAAAATTATGTCATAGTTCGGCATAAGAAAATTTGAGGAGTAGGTTAAAGCAATGAAACGCCCGGACTACAGGACATTACAGGCACTGGATGCGGTGATACGTGAACGAGGATTTGAGCGTGCGGCACAGAAATTGTGCATTACGCAATCAGCCGTCTCACAGCGCATTAAGCAGCTAGAAAATATGTTCGGGCAGCCGTTACTGGTGCGCACTGTCCCGCCGCGGCCTACTGAGCAAGGGCAAAAACTGCTGGCACTGCTTCGCCAGGTTGAGTTGCTGGAAGAGGAGTGGCTGGGCGATGAACAAACCGGTTCAACCCCGCTACTGCTTTCGCTTGCAGTCAACGCCGACAGTCTGGCAACCTGGCTGCTTCCGGCGCTCGCTCCTGTGCTGGCTGACTCGCCTATCCGTCTGAATTTACAGGTGGAAGATGAAACCCGTACCCAGGAGCGCCTGCGTCGTGGCGAAGTGGTCGGCGCGGTGAGTATTCAACATCAGGCGCTACCAAGCTGTCTTGTCGATAAACTTGGCGCGCTTGACTATCTGTTCGTCAGCTCCAAACCGTTTGCTGAGAAATACTTCCCCAACGGAGTAAGCCGCTCCGCGCTGCTCAAGGCACCGGTGGTGGCGTTTGACCATCTTGACGATATGCACCAGGCATTTTTGCAGCAAAACTTCGATCTGCCGCCAGGTAGCGTACCGTGCCATATCGTTAACTCGTCAGAAGCCTTCGTTCAACTCGCTCGCCAGGGAACAACCTGCTGTATGATCCCACACCTACAAATTGAGAAAGAACTGGCTAGCGGCGAGTTAATAGACCTGACACCGGGGCTGTTTCAACGGCGAATGCTCTACTGGCATCGCTTTGCCCCAGAAAGCCGCATGATGCGTAAAGTCACTGATGCTTTGCTCGACTATGGTCACAAAGTACTTCGTCAGGATTAATCAATCACTTAATGCCTGATAGCACATATCAGGCATTTTCCTTCTTTCTTTTTACCTTCTTTGAACAACGTCACAAAAGAGACAAATCTCACACGGCAAAAAACGACGCCTCAATGCATTTTTTTTGCTGGCGACAAACCCGTTTAAAAAGCTCACCGTAAGCGCAAATCCCCTATTTTTATTGCGCTTTATGGAGCAAATAATGTCAAACGTGCAGGAGTGGCAACAGCTTGCCAACAAGGAGTTGAGCCGTCGGGAAAAAACCGTCGACTCACTGGTACGGCAAACGGCGGAAGGGATCGCCATCAAGCCGCTGTATACCGAAGTCGATCTCAACAATCTGGAAGTGACAGGCACCCTTCCTGGCTTGCCGCCCTACGTTCGTGGCCCCCGCGCCACCATGTACACAGCCCAGCCATGGACCATCCGCCAATATGCCGGTTTCTCAACGGCCAAAGAGTCTAACGCCTTTTATCGCCGTAACCTCGCGGCCGGGCAAAAAGGTCTTTCCGTTGCCTTTGACCTCGCCACCCACCGCGGTTACGACTCCGACAATCCGCGTGTTGCTGGCGATGTCGGAAAAGCGGGCGTTGCTATAGACACCGTAGAAGATATGAAGGTGCTGTTCGACCAAATTCCACTGGATAAAATGTCGGTGTCAATGACCATGAACGGCGCAGTCCTGCCAGTACTGGCGTTTTATATCGTGGCCGCTGAAGAGCAAGGAGTTCCCCCCGATAAACTTACTGGCACCATCCAGAACGACATCCTGAAAGAGTACCTCTGCCGCAATACCTATATTTACCCGCCGAAACCGTCTATGCGCATTATCGCTGATATCATCGCCTGGTGTTCCGGCAATATGCCGCGCTTTAATACCATCAGTATTAGCGGCTACCACATGGGCGAAGCGGGTGCAAATTGCGTGCAGCAGGTGGCATTCACCCTGGCTGATGGGATTGAATACATCAAAGCTGCACTCTCTGCTGGTCTGAAAATTGACGACTTTGCCCCACGTCTGTCGTTCTTCTTCGGTATTGGCATGGATCTGTTTATGAACATCGCCATGCTGCGTGCCGCACGTTATCTCTGGAGCGAAGCGGTAAGCGGATTTGGAGCCAAAGATCCGAAATCACTGGCGCTGCGTACCCACTGTCAAACCTCCGGCTGGAGTCTCACCGAGCAAGATCCCTATAACAACGTTATCCGCACCACCATTGAGGCACTGGCCGCGACTCTGGGCGGTACTCAGTCGCTGCATACCAACGCTTTTGATGAAGCTCTTGGTCTGCCGACCGATTTCTCGGCACGTATTGCCCGCAACACTCAGATCATTATTCAGGAAGAGTCAGAACTCTGCCGCACCGTCGATCCGCTAGCCGGTTCTTATTACGTTGAGTCACTAACTGATCAGATCGTGAAACAGGCCAGAGCCATCATTGATCAGATCGACGAAGCCGGTGGCATGGCGAAAGCGATCGAAGCGGGCTTGCCAAAACGAATGATCGAAGAAGCATCTGCGCGTGAACAATCGCTGATCGACCAGGGCAAACGGGTGATAGTTGGCGTGAACAAGTACAAACGGGATCACGAAGACAAAACCGATGTACTGGAGATCGACAATGTGATGGTTCGTAACGAGCAAATTGCTTCGCTGGAACGCATTCGTGCCACCCGTGATGATGCAGCCGTAACCGCCGCGCTGAACACCCTGACTAACGCTGCGCTGCAAAACGAAAACCTGCTGGCTGCCGCTGTTAATGCAGCACGCGTTCGCGCGACATTGGGTGAGATTTCCGATGCACTGGAGGCCGCTTTTGACCGTTATCTGGTGCCGAGTCAGTGTGTTACCGGCGTGATTGCGCAAAGTTATCACCAGTCGGAAAAATCAGCCTGCGAATTTGATGCCATTGTTGCGCAAACGGAGCTGTTCCTCGCCAACAATGGTCGTCGCCCACGTATTCTGATCGCAAAAATGGGTCAGGATGGGCACGATCGCGGAGCGAAAGTCATTGCCAGCGCCTATTCCGATCTGGGTTTTGATGTTGATCTCAGCCCGATGTTCTCGACGCCAGAAGAGATCTCCAGACTGGCGGTAGAAAACGACGTTCATGTGGTGGGCGCATCCTCTCTCGCGGCTGGACACAAGACGCTGATCCCGGAACTGGTCGAAGCCCTTAAAAAATGGGGGCGCGAAGATATCTGTGTAGTCGCTGGCGGCGTTATTCCACCGCAAGATTATGCCTTCCTGCAAGAGCGTGGCGTGGCGGCGATTTATGGCCCGGGTACTCCCATGCTCGACAGTGTACGTGATGTACTGAACCGAATTAGCCAGCATCATGATTAACGAAACCACACTAGCAGACAACATTCGCCGCTTACGTGAGGGTGAACGAGCCACACTTGCCCAAGCCATGACGCTGGTAGAAAGCCGCCATCCGCGTCATCAGGCGCTAAGTAACCTGTTGCTCGATGCCATCATGCCATTCTGTGGAAATGCGCTGCGGCTGGGCGTTACCGGTACACCCGGCGCGGGGAAAAGTACCTTTCTTGAAGTCTTCGGCATGCAGCTAATTCGCCAGGGGTTGAAGGTCGCGGTGATTGCCGTTGATCCCAGCAGCCCGGTAACCGGTGGCAGCATCCTTGGTGACAAGACACGTATGACCGAACTGGCTCGTGCCGATGCGGCGTTTATTCGCCCGGTTCCGTCATCTGGTCATCTGGGCGGTGCCAGCCAACGAGCACGGGAGTTAATGCTGTTATGCGAAGCGGCGGGTTATGACGTGGTGATCGTTGAAACCGTCGGCGTCGGACAGTCGGAAACGGAAGTAGCCCGCATGGTCGACTGTTTTATCTCACTACAAATTGCCGGTGGTGGTGATGATCTCCAGGGCATTAAAAAGGGGCTAATGGAGGTGGCAGATCTGGTTGTCATCAACAAAGACGATGGCGATAACCACACGAATGTCGCCATTGCCCGCCATATGTACGAAAGCGCCCTACATATTCTGCGTCGCAAATATGAAGAATGGCAACCACGAGTCCTCACCTGTAGCGCACTGGAAAAATGCGGTATCGATGAGATTTGGCACGCGATTATCGATTTCAAAACCGCGCTTACCGCCAGCGGTCGTTTGCCCCTGATGCGGCAGCAACAATCGGTGGAATGGCTGCGTAAGCAAACCGAGGAAGAAGTGCTGCACCACCTGTTCGCTAATGAAGATTTCGATCGCTATTACCGCCAGACGCTATTAGCAGTCAAAAACAACACGCTTTCGCCGCGCACCGGCCTGCGGCAACTCAGTGAATTTATCCAGACTCAATATTTTGATTAAAGGAATTTTTATGTCTTATCAGTATGTTAATGTTGTCACCATCAACAAAGTTGCGGTAATTGAGTTTAACTATGGCCGCAAACTCAATGCATTAAGTAAAGTCTTTATTGATGACCTGCTCCAGGCATTAAGCGATCTCAACCGTCCGGAAATCCGTTGTATCATTCTGCGTGCCCCGAGTGGTTCCAAAGTGTTCTCCGCAGGTCACGATATTCATGAACTGCCATCAGGCGGCCGCGATCCACTCTCCTACGATGATCCGCTACGCCAAATCACCCGCATGATCCAAAAATGCCCCAAACCGGTAATTTCGATGGTTGAAGGGAGCGTCTGGGGAGGCGCATTTGAAATGATCATGAGTTCCGATCTGATCATCGCCGCCAGCACCTCCACCTTCTCAATGACGCCAGTTAACCTCGGCGTCCCATATAACCTGGTCGGCATTCACAACCTGACCCGTGACGCGGGTTTCCACATTGTCAAAGAGCTGATTTTTACCGCTTCGCCAATCACGGCCCAACGCGCGCTGGCTGTTGGCATTCTCAACCACGTTGTTGACATCAACGAGCTGGAAGATTTCACCTTACAAATGGCTCACCACATTTCCGAAAAAGCACCGCTGGCGATTGCGGTAATCAAGGAAGAACTGCGCGTGTTGGGCGAAGCACACACCATGAATTCAGATGAGTTTGAACGTATTCAGGGGATGCGCCGGGAGGTTTATGACAGCGAGGATTATCAGGAAGGTATGAACGCCTTCCTGGAAAAACGTAAACCTAATTTCGTCGGTCATTAATGATCTGCGAACAAAGGAGTAAAGGATGAGTATGACCTGGGCAAGGATGACCGCCGATGAAGCGGCGGAAATTATCCGGCACAACGATATGGTGGCATTCAGCGGCTTTACCCCTGCGGGTTCACCTAAAGCCCTGCCTGCTGCTATTGCCCGTCGTGCCAATGAACAGCATGAGGCGAAAAAACCGTACCAAATTCGCCTGCTAACCGGAGCGTCAATTAGCGCCGCCGCCGATGATGTACTCTCTGAAGCTGACGCTGTTTCGTGGCGCGCTCCGTATCAAACATCATCTGGATTACGCAAAAAGATCAATCAGGGTGCGGTCAGTTTTGTTGATCTACATTTGAGCGAAGTAGCGCAAATGGTCAACTACGGCTTCTTCGGTGACATTGATGTTGCGGTAATTGAAGCTTCAGAGATCGCACCGGATGGACGTGTCTGGTTGACCAGTGGGATCGGTAACGCGCCGACCTGGTTACTGCAGGCAAAGAAAGTGATCATTGAACTCAATCACTATCACGATCCGCGCGTTGCGGAACTGGCAGATATTGTGATTCCAGGAGCACCACCGCGGCGCAATAGCGTTTCGATCTTCCATGCAATGGATCGCGTCGGTACTCGTTATGTGCACATTGATCCGAAAAAGATTGTTGCGGTCGTGGAAACCAACTTACCTGATGCAGGTAATATCCTGGATAAGCAAAATCCCATGTGCCAGCAAATCGCTGACAATGTAGTCACCTTTCTGTTACGTGAAATGGCACAGGGACGTATTCCACCGGAGTTTTTGCCATTGCAAAGTGGGGTTGGCAACATCAATAATGCGGTAATGGCACGTCTCGGAGATAACCCGGATATTCCACCGTTTATGATGTATTCGGAAGTGCTACAGGAATCGGTGGTTCATCTTCTGGAAACCGGCAAAATCACCGGTGCCAGCGCCTCCAGTCTGACAATCTCTGCCGATTCACTGCGTAAGATTTACGACAATATGGACTACTTCTCCAGCCGCATTGTGTTACGTCCGCAGGAGATTTCCAATAACCCGGAAATTATCCGCCGCCTTGGTGTTATCGCTCTGAACGTGGGTCTGGAGTTTGATATTTACGGACATGCCAACTCAACGCATGTTGCCGGAGTTAATTTGATGAACGGTATCGGCGGCAGCGGCGATTTTGAACGCAATGCTTACCTGTCGATCTTTATGGCACCGTCGATCGCCAAAGAAGGCAAGATATCAACTATCGTGCCAATGTGTAGCCATGTCGATCACAGCGAACACAGCGTGAAAGTGATCATCACTGAACAAGGGATTGCCGACCTGCGCGGCCTCTCCCCACTTCAGCGCGCACGCGCTATCATCGATAACTGTGCCCATCCCATGTACCGTGACTATCTGCATCACTATCTGGAAAATGCACCTGGTGGGCATATTCACCACGATCTTAGCCACGTTTTCGATCTGCATCGTAACTTGATCGAAACTGGCTCGATGCTGAGTTAATTGCTCGTACCGTCACGATCTTCAGAAATTTGCTGTAGCATCGTGGCGGTATAGCGATGGTTTTTCAGTGAATAGAGGTATTCCTGCATATACATTGGCGTATGCGGCGCATCAAAATATTTCAGCGTTGCCGGGTTCACCAGCCGCCAGGCAAAATGTGGAATGACTGTCAGGAAATGTCCGCGCTCAACGGCGCTTATTTTGGCCATAAAACTGTAGGGACGATAAATGATTGTTGGATTAATCCCACAAGGACGCATGTTCGCATCAATCATCGCTTCATAGTTAGCGCGGTTCTGAAAGCGCATCTGTAACCACGGCAGCTCCTGTAATAACTCCTGCTCCTGGCGTTCTTCAAAACGGCGAGAAACGAGAAACCCCAGTCGCAGCGGCGAAAGTTCGCTGATAGTCAGGCTCTCCAACCCCTTTACACGCCCGGAGACATGCTGCGGAGAGATAATAAAATCAAACTGGTGGTGGAAGAGATTATCAATAACCCCATTCTCACTAAACTCAACCGGCTGGGCTGTCACCCCTTCATATTTATCACCAAGGCTGATTAGCTGATCAAAAATAATCGTCGGATAGGTATTATCTATACCAATTACAATTTCACGAGAACGACGCCCGGAATTATGAATTTCATTATCAATAGCAGAAATTCGTTGGTAAACCGGAAAAAGTTTTTGATAAAGTTCCTGTCCAGCTTTATTAAGACTAATATTGTTATCTTTACGGGTAAACAATGTATAACCAATTTGCTCCTCCAGCGCGGCAATACTTTTGCCGAACGGCGACGCCGTCATATGTATTTTCTCTGCTGCCCGGGCAATATTATTAGTTTGCGCTAATAAAATAAAATTGCGCATCTTTTTTGAAATAAAAATATCCATACCCTCTCCCCAAACATCACTGTCCGCTTAACCGTTTCAGTTATTCAATCTTTGATGAAATCGCGTGCAAAGATAGGTGATTGCATCATGGTTTTACAGAAAATTACAGAAAAAGGAGGCGATATCAGGTGAAGACATTAGCCCGACAAAGGCGTCGGGCTAAAAGTATTATTGTGCGGTAGGTGTTTTTGCAGGTTGCTGATCAACAGGTTCTAACTGGAAGACCACATCAACCTGATCATCAAACTGAATAGCAGCCTGCTCGTAAGTTTCCTGAGTGGAAACCGGCGCGGCATCAGCTTTCATCATTCGAACCATCGGGCTGGGCTGATAGTTGGAAACATGGTAGCGCACGCTATATACCGGCCCCAGCTTGCGATTAAAGCCGTTCGCCAGCTCCTGTGCCTGATGAATCGCATTATCAATCGCCGCCTTACGCGCTTTATCTTTATAGGCATCAGGTTGCGCCACACCCAAGGAAACAGAACGAATTTCGTTAAGCCCGGCCTTCAGCGCGCCATCCAGCAAAGAATTCAGTTTGTCTAACTGACGAAGCGTTACTTCCACCGTTCTCACCGCCCGGTAGCCTTTCAGAATACTTTTACCATCCTGGTAATCGTAATCAGGCTGGGTGCGTAAATTTGCAGAGCTGATATCTTTTTTCGCGATCTGATTGAGTTCAAGGAAAGAGATATATTGCGCCACACGCTCATCCGCCTGCTTCTTGGCGGTCGCGGCATCCTTCGCTGCCACGTTGACTTCAATCGCAAGGGTGGCAATGTCTGGCACCGCATCCACGCTTGCTGTTCCTGAAGTGACAATATGCGGACCATCCGGTAGTTCATTGGCCTGTACTGCCATTCCGCTGAAACCCATCAATGCCGCCAGGGCGATAACTTTGAACTTCACGTTAGTCTCTCCGTGTTAATTGACTTGCCCAAAATTCAGGACCTCTGGAGGCAAGCTTAGCGTCTCTGTTTTAATTTTCCATCAGATAGCACCTAACTGAACAAGGCTTGTGCATGGGCAATCCCCTCTTTCGCCAGTTGTAGAGCGATAAACCACATCACGCAGCCCACCACGAAATTGATAATGCGCTGCGCTTTGGCGGTACGCAAACGCGGTGCCAGCCAGGCGGCTAATAACGCCAGGCCAAAAAACCACAGGAAAGAGGCGCTAATCGTCCCGAATGCAAACCAACGTTTTGGGTCAGGATCAAGTTGACCGCCCAGGCTGCCCAGTACCACAAAGGTATCCAGATAGACATGCGGATTCAGCCAGGTCACCGCCAGCATGGTGGCGATAATTTTCCATCGCCCCTGTTTCATCACTTCGGCACTCGCCAGTTCAATATTACTGCCCATCGCAGTTTTAAAAGCGCCAAAGCCATACCACAACAAAAAGGCAACACCACCCCAGGTCACTAATGCCAATAACCACGGAGACTGCATCAGTAACGCGCTACCGCCAAAAATCCCGGCGCAAATCAGGACTAAATCGCTGATTGCACAAAGTAAGGCAATCATTATGTGGTACTGACGGCGAATGCCCTGATTCATCACAAAAGCATTTTGCGGACCGAGCGGCAGGATCATAGCCGCACCAAGCGCAAGACCTTGAAAATAATAAGAAAACACGTTAAAAATTCCGAGTTAATTACCTGATGCAGAGACTATAGCGCGGGATTGTTATTAGATAAAATTGATAATTCTAATAGCATATAAATAATTTTAATATTAATTTAAATAGTTCTACTCGGTGACTGATTTTAGAATAACAATCTCAACATTCCTCATGGCGTAAACGACGTTATGGCTCGCTTCCCTGCTCGCGTTGTAAAGGACTAACACAATGCAATCATATGATCTCACTCTGCTCCCCTACCCTATCCGCGAAAATATGCCGCGACAACAAGGTTGGTGCTTTGGACTACCACCAGGCATAACACCCGAACAGTGGCCGCTGGATCCAAATAATGGTTTCCCATTGAATCATGGATTTACCCTACTATTGCCAGAGGACTATCGGATTTATGGACCAGAGGTTGTCGCGTTATCTTTCTTTGCAGTTGCGCCAGAACACAACGATGGCGGAACTCCGTGTACAGAAGAAATATTGGATGTGTTTGAAAATTTTGAATCCTGCACGCCCCCAGAAGATCCAAATCTTTATGTTTTTTGGCTGGCAGAAAAGCAACGACATCCACGGCTATTTCGGATGGCAGATATATTAGGTTGTTCTTATGCGGTAATTTTACTAACCCAGTACGAGTTCAACGGCCCATTTTGCGAGCCACCTGAACTTATACCTGACCACTATCGCGACCAGCAAGATACGCCAGAATGGATGGCTATTGGCAGTGCATTTAGTTATTTTCAGGCTAACGTCAGACCAAAAGATACGCTTGAAAGCAATTTTATTTACCGTAAATTGGGCACCATTCCTGAGCAGTCGCTGGCGTTCAATCTGGCGATTTCATGCGAGCCGCGCGCTTTTGATCCTAATGCGGGAATTAGCCCCTCAGAAAGAAATGATACGGAATATCAGTCCATTCATTATTTTTCTAAAGATGCAGAGGGAAAGAGTAAATGTGAACCTCTCCAGTGGCATAGCGCACATCTGCCCGATCATCTCGGTGGTTCGATGGCGCTCGTGCAGCCTATACCAGACGGAATGTCGCCTTATTATATTGAGTTTGAAGAGTATTTCGGCGGGTATAATTTTGGCACAGGTAATGCCTGGCTGGACTTTAAAAATATGAAGTTTGATTTTAGTTGTTAAAGTTCACTGCTTTTAATATTAACGACGACCAACAAAATTACAGAAGGGATATGACATTCAAACACTTTTTATTTTCTCTGATATCAGGGTTACTTCTGGTATCTTTCCCCAACATTGCTGCTGAAAAAATACTTCGCTATACCGATCATGAACCTTATGGTGGAATGCGTACACAACTCATTAAAGAGGTATTATTTGCAGAAATTGGAAAAGAGTCACAAGGACGTTTGAAAATTGAACCTCACTGGAACGGTGAAATCGCCATCAGCTATGACGCACTGGCGACGATAAGTGATGGCAGCAAAGCTGATATGGGTATAGTGGTGCCAGAATACACAGCGAAACAATTACCGCTTCATCAAATATTCAAGAGCTTTGCTATTGGCCCGGAGCATGGAGCCAGTCAGGTAGAATTCTTTCGTCGCGTATATGCAGAAATTCCCGAACTTAACGCTGAAATTGAGCGTAACAATGTCGTGAACTTACAATTTTTCCTTGGCTATCCGGTAGGCTTTTTTTCTACCAAACCCATTATGAAATTAACCGCTCTTCAGGGAACTTCCTGGCGAACAGCCAGTTTCTGGCATCGGGCTTATTTAGTTAATACAGGAGCAAAAACCGTAACCTTACCGTGGAATGAGCAAATTACGACAGCACTCCGCGACGGGAAACTCGATGGCTTAATGGTCAATCTCGATAGCGGGTATGACATCCATGCTGAACGTGCTGCGCCGAATGTGTTGCTCTCTCCTTCGCTCTGGCTCGGCCATGTTTATCTTTTGACGATGAATAAACACACCTGGGAAAGCCTCAGTACTCAAGATCGCGAGGCGATTCAGCGAGCTGCTATTACAACCCAGAAGGCGCTGGGCCAGGCATTAGATAACAATCTGATCAACATGGTAAAAACGCTTGAACAGGAAGGCACACATGTTCGCTATCTGACAAAAGCAGAACTGGAGGCCTGGCGGAAAGCGATTGGTTATCAGCAAGAACAAGCTCAGTGGGTAGCAAAGCAGAAAGCTGAAGGTATAGACAATGCCAGGGAAGTGATGCAAAAAGTTGCCAATCTTCTTGATAGAACAATCCATTGAATTGTTAGTGCGCCCATGAATCTTATGGGCGCTTTACATGATTAACGCGTTACCGCATCGCTCTCTTTATTCTCTTTCACCCGCTTGAAGTTCACATCCATTTGCGGATATGGGAAGCTGATACCAGCAGCATCAAACTCGCGTTTAATACGTTCCAGCACGTCCCAGTACACGTTTTGCAGATCACCGCTGTTGCTCCAGGCACGAACGATAAAATTAACCGAGGATGCGCCAAGTTCATGCAGGCGCACGGTAATTTCACGATCTTTTAAAATACGATCTTCGGACTGAATAATATCAGTCAGGATCTGCTTAACCTGATCGATATCAGAATCATACGCCACGCCAATGATAAATTCGTTACGGCGCGCCGGCTCGCGAGAGAAGTTAATAATATTACCGGCAATAATTTTACCGTTCGGAATAACGATAATTTTACCGTCTGCGGTGCGCATAGTCGTAGAGAAAATCTGCACGCTCTGCACAGTACCGGCAACACCGCCGAGGTCAACATATTCACCGGCACGGAACGGGCGGAACATTACCAGCAACACGCCAGCGGCCAAGTTAGACAGCGAACCCTGCAACGCCAAACCTACAGCTAAACCTGCGGCACCCAGTACGGCGATAACCGATGCGGTTTGTACGCCCACGCGACCCAGTGCAGCAATTAGCGTAAAGGCAATAACTGCGTAACGGACTAATGCAGAAAGAAAATCAGCAACGGTGGCATCAATTTTACGGGAGATCATCAGGCGATTCACCGCATTGGAAATCATCCGCGCGACAATCAAACCAATGATGATAATCGCGAGAGCCGCCACGATGTTTACAGCATAACTCAGCAACAGCGCCTGATTATTCACCAACCAGGAACCTGCACCGTGTATGCTATCGACAACATTCAAATCTTCCATTCAATATTCCTTTTCAACTGACTCAAAATGGAGAAATACACTCCGCCGCCTTATGACGGGCAGTCTGACAAGGGTAAACAATAAAGTATAATTTTGCCAAATAGATCACAAATTTCTTAAGTACATCACCTTGCTTTTGGCGAAAAAAAGCCCCGCAGAGTGGGGCTCAGACATATGACAATGTGCGCTTTGTCATGCCGGATGCGGCGTGAACGCCTTATCAGGCCAATAAAAACCTGCAAATTCAATATATTGCAGGATACGTGTAGGCCTGATAAGCGTAGCGCATCAGGCAATTTTGCTTTTGGCGAAAAAAAGACCCGCAGAGCGGGCCTTGAGATAAGCAGAAAGGAATATCTTACAGAACGTCGATTGCGTTCAGTTCCTGGAATGCTTTTTCCAGACGAGCGATCATCGAAGTCTGACCAGCACGCAGCCATACGCGCGGATCGTAGTATTTCTTGTTCGGCTGATCTTCGCCTTTCGGGTTGCCCAATTGACCCTGCAGGTAAGCTTCGTTTTCTTTGTAGTAGTTCAGAACACCTTCCCAGGTTGCCCATTGGGTATCGGTATCGATGTTCATTTTCACTACGCCGTAGCTTACGGAGTCTTTGATTTCCTGAGCAGTAGAACCGGAACCGCCGTGGAATACGAAGTTCAGGCTGTTGTGCGGCAGGTTGTGTTTCTTAGAAACATATTCCTGAGAATCACGCAGGATAGTCGGGGTCAGAACCACGTTACCCGGCTTGTAAACGCCGTGTAC
Organism: Escherichia sp. TW09308; assembly: GCF_000208565.1. Lineage (NCBI taxonomy): Bacteria > Pseudomonadati > Pseudomonadota > Gammaproteobacteria > Enterobacterales > Enterobacteriaceae > Escherichia > Escherichia sp. TW09308. Next base: position 2,778,263 of record NZ_AEME01000001.1, read on the forward strand.
GTTACCGAAGGAAGCCGCGATGGTGAAACGCGGGCTGATTTTGCTCAGCTCGGTGTATGCGTAATCAACGTCTTCCGGCTGGGTGTACAGTGCAGAAGCGTCCATGTGGCTGTTGTCCACACCGTCTTCTTCACCACCAGTGCAACCCAGTTCGATTTCCAGAGTCATACCGATTTTGGACATGCGCTCCAGGTATTTAGAGCAGATTTCGATGTTCTCTTGCAGAGATTCTTCAGACAGGTCGATCATATGAGAAGAGAACAGCGGCTTACCGGTAGCTGCGAAGTGTTTTTCACCTGCGTCCAGCAGACCGTCGATCCACGGCAGCAGTTTCTTCGCGCAGTGGTCAGTGTGCAGGATTACAGGAACACCGTAGTGTTCAGCCATCTGGTGTACGTGATGCGCACCAGAGATAGCGCCCAGGATTGCAGCCCCCTGCGGAACATCAGATTTCACGCCTTTACCAGCGATAAAGGAAGCACCGCCGTTGGAGAACTGAACGATAACCGGCGCTTTAACTTTAGCAGCGGTTTCCAGTACGGCGTTGATGGAGTCAGTACCGACGCAGTTTACTGCTGGCAGTGCGAAGTTATTTTCTTTTGCTACCTGGAAAACTTTCTGTACGTCATCACCAGTGATTACGCCAGGTTTTACGAAATCAAAAATCTTAGACATGTTTCTTTGTCCTGTATCGTCGGGCTTGAGAAAAAGTGCGTGCTACATGAGCGCGCTGAAACAAGGGCAGGTTTCCCTGCCCTGTGATTTTTTACTTCTTAGCGCGCTCTTCGAGCATCGCTACTGCAGGCAGTACTTTACCTTCTACGAATTCAAGGAATGCGCCGCCACCAGTGGAGATGTAGGAGATTTTGTCAGCAATGCCGAACAGGTCGATTGCTGCCAGAGTGTCGCCGCCGCCAGCGATGGAGAACGCTTCGCTATCTGCGATAGCGTTAGCCACGATTTCAGTACCTTTGCGGAAGTTCGGGAATTCGAACACGCCAACCGGGCCGTTCCACAGAATAGTTTTCGCATTCTTCAGGATTTCAGCCAGTTCCTGTGCGGAAGCATCACCGATATCCAGGATCTGCTCGTCAGCTTTCACGTCGTTAACAGATTTCAGGGTAGCCGGAGCAGTTTCAGAGAACTCAGTTGCTACGCGAACATCAGACGGAACCGGGATGTTGCAGGTGGTCAGCAGACGTTTTGCTTCGTCAACCAGGTCTGCTTCGTACAGAGATTTACCTACATCGTGGCCTTGTGCCGCGATAAAGGTGTTTGCGATACCACCACCAACGATCAACTGGTCAGCGATTTTAGACAGGGAATCCAGAACGGTCAGTTTGGTAGAAACTTTAGAACCACCAACGATAGCCACCATCGGACGAGCAGGTTCTTTCAGTGCTTTACCCAGCGCGTCAAGTTCAGCCGCCAGCAGCGGGCCTGCGCACGCAACGTCAGCAAATTTACCGATACCGTGAGTAGAAGCCTGCGCGCGGTGAGCAGTACCGAATGCGTCCATTACGAATACGTCACACAGTGCAGCATATTTTTTGGACAGGGTTTCGTCGTCTTTCTTCTCGCCTTTGTTGAAGCGAACGTTTTCCAGAACAACCAGTTCACCTTCAGCAACGTCAACGCCGTCGAGGTAATCTTTAACCAGACGAACCGGGTTAGACAGTTTGTCTTTCAGGTAGTTAACAACCGGCAGCAGAGAGAATTCTTCGTTGTACTCGCCTTCGGTAGGACGACCCAGGTGGGAAGTTACCATCACTTTCGCGCCTTGTTTCAGGGCCAGTTCAATGGTCGGCAGAGAAGCACGGATACGTGCGTCGCTGGTTACTTTCCCGTCTTTTACTGGTACGTTCAGATCCGCACGGATAAATACACGTTTCCCAGCAAGATCCAGATCGGTCATCTTAATTACAGACATGGTGAATCCTCTCGTTGATTCTAAAAGTTTTGCAGACGCTGCTTGCGTCTTACCTGAAAGCAACAGCGGCCATTGCTAACGTCGTGTCGATCATTCGGTTAGCAAAGCCCCATTCGTTATCGCACCAGACCAACGTTTTGATCAGGTGTGCGCCACTGACCCGGGTTTGGGTGCCATCGACAATGGCACTGTGCGGGTCGTGGTTAAAATCTACAGAGACCAACGGCAATTCCGTATAGTCAACTATACCATGAAATGCACCTTGTGCTGCCTTTTGCAACAACTGGTTGACTTCATTGGCTTTTACAGGTTTCTTCACCGTCACGCTCAGGTCGATTGCCGTCACATTAATGGTTGGCACACGTACCGCAATCGCTTCAAAGCGATCGTTAAACTGCGGGAAAAAACGCGTGATACCGGCGGCCAGTTTAGTATCGACCGGGATGATCGACTGACTGGCGGCCCGAGTGCGGCGCAGGTCGGGATGGTACGCATCAATAACCTGCTGATCGTGCATGGCGGAGTGAATTGTGGTCACAGTGCCGGACTCAATGCCGTACGCATCATCTAACAATTTGATGACGGGAATTATGCAATTCGTGGTACAGGAAGCGTTAGAAACAATGCGGTGTTCCGCGCGAAGTTGATCCTGATTGACGCCATAAACAATAGTTGCGTCGAGATCGTTGCTGCCAGGATGTGAAAAGAGCACTTTTTGGGCCCCGGCGGCAATATGCGCTTCGCCATGCTCGCGGGTGCCATACACGCCGGTGCAATCGAGCACCACATCGACGCCAAGTTCACGCCAGGGGAGCGATTGCAGTGAACGTTCATGCAATACGCGGATGGCGTCATCACCAACAAAAAGTTGATCGCGTTCCTGACGCACTTCCCATGCAAAACGGCCATGACTGGTGTCATATTTCAACAAATGCGCCATGCCCGCAGCATCCGCCAGTTCGTTGATTGCCACCACGGTGATTTCCGCCCGGCGTCCGGATTCATACACAGCACGAACCACATTACGCCCGATGCGACCGAAGCCATTTATCGCTACGCGTACGGTCATAGGTCTCCTGCAAGGCTTTCTCAAAGCAAATTTTCCAGACAGAGTAGTCCAGCAAATCGTTCGGGAAAACCTTACCTGTCGCAAATTGCGACTGATTGGTTAATTGTCGAACATTTAATCGACTGAAACGCTTCAGCTAGGATAAGCGAAACGCGGAATAAAAGGAATGATTGTCCAGTCAAAGAAGACAATTATCTGACTTACGTCACGTTTTTGGCCATGGTATGCCAGGAATTATTCCACTTTGCAGAATCACGAATAAGCGTAGCAAAATCTTTTCGCTGTGCCGTCATAAACCCTGATTTATATCAGAATATGACTGATGTCGCGTCGATATCATCCGCAATACGTCCGAGTTTCGGAGTACTTCAATGATGACATTGCCCCACCTTTATTCTTCAACTGCGCGCTTTTACGCGCTGCGCCTGCTTCCCGATCAGGAAGTTTTCTCTCAATTACGCACCTTCGCGCGACAGCAACAACTTCACGCCGCGTGGATTGCGGGTTGTACCGGCAGTCTGACTGACGTCGCCTTACGCTATGCCGGGCAAGAAAACACCACTCATCTTCGCGGTAAGTTTGAAGTAATCGCACTGAACGGCACACTGGAACAGACAGGTGAACATCTTCATCTCTGCATTTCAGACCCACACGGCGCAATGCTCGGCGGTCATATGATGCCTGGCTGTACCGTGCGCACCACCCTTGAACTGGTGATCGGTAGCCTGGAAGAACTGGCATTCAGTCGCCAGCCTTGCGCGCTTTCTGGTTACGACGAGTTGCATATTTCCCCTGTTAAATAACACCCTTTAGAGAGGTTTTCTTATGGCGCGTCGCCACTTTTCCAGTCAGGCTTTGGTGCTGATCGTTATCTCTATCGCCATCAATATGATCGGCGGTCAACTGGCCAGCATAGTCAAATTGCCTATTTTTCTCGACTCCATCGGCACGCTTATTAGCGCGGTACTGCTTGGTCCAGTGATCGGTATGCTGACCGGCTTACTGACCAATTTACTCTGGGGGTTACTGACTGACCCGATCGCCGCCGCTTTTGCCCCCGTGGCGATGGTCATCGGTCTGGTCGCGGGTTGGCTGGCGCGAGCGGGTTGGTTCCGTACTCTGCCGAAAGTCATTGTCAGCGGGGTGATTATTACTCTTGCGGTGACAATTGTTGCCGTGCCGCTGCGTACAGCCTTGTTTGGCGGAGTAACCGGTAGCGGAGCGGATTTGTTCGTCGCCTGGATACATTCAATGGGGCAAAACCTGGTGGAATCAGTGGCGATTACGGTGATAGGCGCTAACCTGGTCGATAAAATTCTCACGGCGGTGATTGTCTGGCTTTTACTGCGACAACTACCGATTCGCACCACACGCCATTTTCCAATGATGGCCGCCGTGCGCTAAATGCATCCGTTTACCTCATTAACGTTGTGGGCGCTGGCTGCCTGCACCACGCTTATCCTGCCCGCGCAGACCATTTTGCCGATCTATAGCGCGGCGACCTTTTTCTGCCTTATCGCGCTAAAGGCCACGCGGCGGCGGGCAAAATATGTCACCTGGCTGATGTTTTCGCTGGGCGTCGGTCTGTGGCTGGTGCACGGTGGCTGGCTGACAGAATGGATAAGTGACGCGCCACGCTCTCCAGAACGGTGGGCACATGCCATTACGCTCTGGTTGCGTATTCTGGCTATTGTTTCAACTTCACAGTTGTGGATGCAATTCGTCCCCGTGCAAGGTTTTATCCGCGCTTTGTTTGCTTCTCGCCTGCCGCCGGGCGTCGCTTATCTGTTTGCCGGGCCGTTATTGGTCGTTGAGCAGTTAAAACGACAATTAGCGATTATTTATGAAGCACAACGCGCTCGCGGCGTGCCGCTGGATGAAGGCTGGTATCAACGTTTACGTGCGATGCCCGCGTTAATTATTCCGCTAACTCATAATGCGCTTAACGATCTGGCGATCCGCGGCGCGGCGCTGGATATGCGGGCATTTCGACTCCACAACCGGCGCACTACGCTGTGGGCACCACCTGACAGTAACCTGGAAAAAGTGGCGCGTTACACCATGATCTTGCTGATGCTGGCAGAATTCGGAGCGTGGATATGGTTACGTTAGAACAGTTTCGCTATTGCCCGACACACTCAACAATTCCTCCGTTCTGTTATGACTTTTACTATGACGAACCGGGGATGATCGCCATCTTTGGGGACAACGGCAGTGGCAAAAGCACGCTGGCGCAACTGATGGCGGGGTGGTATCCCGACTTCTTGCCGGGTGACATAGCTGGTACGGAAATGCTCCTCGATACGCCCATTGGGCAACGCTCACTCAACGAACAATCTGCGACCATTCAACTCGTCCAGCAATCCCCCTACTTGCAGCTTTCTGGCTGTACCTTCAACGTGGAAGAAGAAGTCGCGTTTGGGCCAGAAAATCTGTGTCTTGCTGAAGCAGAGATTATGGCGCGTATTGACGCCGCTCTGACTCTGACCGGGTGCCAGCCATTGCGTCATCGCCATCCGGCAACACTCTCCGGCGGGGAAACCCAACGCGTGGTCATCGCTTGTGCTATCGCGATGCAACCTAAGATTTTAATTCTCGACGAAGCCTTTAGCCGACTGACGTCGCAGGCCAGCGAAATGCTGTTGCAGCGCTTACAACACTGGGCGTTGAAACGTGATTCGCTGATTATTCTTTTTGAACGCCATCAAACACCTTTCCTGAACTACTGCCAGCAAGCGTGGCAACTGCAAAACGGAGCACTCCAGCCATTATGTTAACGTTAAATCAGGTAACTTATCGCTGGCCTGACGCAGCAACGGATTGTCTTTGCAACATTTCTCTACAACTCAAAAAAGGTGAATGGCTGGCGCTGACCGGCGACAATGGCGCGGGAAAATCGACCCTGTTGCGTATCATGGCGGGTCTTCTACCCCCTTCGTCCGGCTCGGTAATGTTGCAACATCTGGCGCTACATACAATCAAGAACCGCCAACGCGCGGCAAACATTGGTGTGCTGTTTCAGGAAGCGGAAAACCAGTTATTTCACAGCACCGTCGCGGAAGAGGTCGCATTTGGTTTGAAACTGCAAAAATGCCCAACTGATGAAATTGCTCAACGCACCGACGCTGTCCTGCAATGCTGTCAGTTAACAGATGTTGCCAGCGCTCATCCGTTAGATCTGCATAGCGCCCAGCGACGGATGGTGGCCGTCGCCTGCCTGGAAGCTCTCGCCCCGCCGCTGTTATTACTTGACGAACCGAGCCGGGATTTTGATGCCCAATGGCTGGCAGTATTTGAAAGTTGGCTGGAAAAGTGCCGCCTTCGTGGCACGAGTGTGGTGGCAATCAGTCATGACGCCGCATTTACCCGGCGTCATTTTTCTCGCGTCATGCGACTGGAAGGTGGTGTAGTGAGGGAGGTCAATCTGCCAGACAGTATTCACCGTTAGGCGTCATCATTAAGGTCAAATTTGCAGGTCGACTCTGTTCCAGCACCCGACGAACATTCGGCCCGTCGGTACGTTCATAAAAAGCTTCAGCATCTGCCTGCGATAATCCCCCCGCCAACTTGCGCCCCACCAGTCGTTCCCGTAACACAGATGCGGGCGCGTTGATAAATATCGAGAAATCACAAAATTGCGCTAACGTGCGCCACTGCTCGTCATCCAGCAATAGCCAGTTTCCTTCGACGATGACCAGCGGCGCGGTAACGTGCAACGCATCTTCTACCGGATCATGTTTTTGTCGATCATACTGCGGCCACGTACAGTCGCCTTGCACGGCCTGACGCAGATTTTCCGCCAGTTTCGCCACGTCAAACGTTTGCGGCGCGCCTTTATAAGGGCGAAGCTGATGCTCATCCAGCCAGATGTTGTAATGGTGAAAACCATCCATCGGGAGCGTCTGAATAGCGGGTAATTCGGGATCTTGTTGTGCGAGATATTCCCAGAAGGTAGTTAAGGTAGATTTACCCGTCCCTGGTGGAGCACTCAGAAATACCACCGTACGCCGCTGCGGGTTTACCGCCTGTAAGGCCGCCAGCATACGCAGTAGCGGTTTATGTACATTTTCAATTTCATCATCAGAGTACTGCGCCTGTACCTTTAGTCCATTCACCGTCAGTTCGATTTTCACGGCGTTAATTCCTTTAAAGTTGTCGTTACTGCCAGCGTCAGCGCCGTTTTGACCATTCCGCTAAAACGCTCCTCTGACCAGACCGCGAAATCAGCGAACTTCATCGCTTTCAACGCATCATAGAGAGAAGTATTACGGGTTATGCTATTAACGTTGCTGATAAAATCCCAGGTAATGTCATCGACAAATCCGGGCGTTCCATTCTGCTCGTTCAGGTAATGCCAGAATTGAGAAAAGTGCGTAATATCGGCGTACAGCCATTTATCCATTTTCCCCAGCGCATAAATCAAACGCAGCGCAACATCAATATCGTCAAGCGGGCCGCTTTGGGCGAGCAACGGCTTCACTGCATATTCCACGATCTCTTCATCGTTATCGACAAACAGCGACGGCAGAAACTGGCGTATCCCCTGGAGCAAAATGGCATGCGCAGTTTTCATAAATGACAATAAATTGTCCTGTGCATCCAGTTGCTCAAGCACATCATCTTCTGTCAGCGTCGCCATTCGTCTTCCGATAGATCACCATCAATGCAGGGAGTCTATTATATTACACGTTTGGTCTGCGCCACCGATCAGTAATGTCTGCGTCCGCACCCCATTCGCCGTCTGTTGTATACCGTTCACCAGCTCTCCGCCCGCCACACCCGTGGCGCTAAAGAGGATATTTTTATCTCTCACCAGTTCGTCGAGCGAGTACACACGGTTGACCTCAACCCCCATTTCCTTGCAACGCTGGCGCTCCTGTTGTGCAATCTGCCGATTTTCCGTGTAATCACCTTTGGCCTGACAAAAATCAATAAGCTCTGCCTGCATATCTCCACCTAACGCTTTGACTGCACAGGCAGAAATAACGCCTTCTGGCGCACCACCGATGGTGTACATCACGTCGTAAGGATTATCCTGCCAGCAAGTCAGCACACTGGCAGCAACATCGCCATCCGGCAGGGCGAATACTTTCACGCCCAGTTGCGTCGCTTCTTCAATCGCGGCATGAAGACGGGGTTTATCCAGCGTAACCATGCGTAATCGATCCAATGGTTTGCCCAATGCTTTTGCCACATTGCGCAAGTTATCCGTCAGGGGCAAAGACAGATTAATCACTCCTGCAGCCAGTCGGTTAACGACCAGTTTTTTCATATACATATCGGGCGCGTGTAACAGGCTATCTCGTGGGGCGAAGGCCATTACTGCCAGGGCATTACTCTGCCCCATCGCCACCATCCGGGTGCCTTCAATCGGATCAACCGCGATATCGACTTCTGGCCCATCACCTTTGCCAACCTCTTCGCCAATCCACAGCATCGGCGCATGGTCAATTTCCCCCTCACCGATAACCACTCTCCCACGAAAAGCGACGTCGTTTAATGCCTGACGCATCGCGGTAACCGCCAGGCCATCAATTTTATTTTTGTCGCCACATCCGGTTTGCGGCCAGGCAGCCAACGCGGCCTGTTCCGTAACGCGAAATAATGGCCACGCAAGGGACATCATTGCGCGGCCTCCCCGATATCAACGCCAAATTGTGCCAGCAGATATTTCTCGGCCTGTTCATTCCAGATGCCGTGCGTTTCCTCAACCCGTCGCGCCAACTCTTTAAACAGCGGATCTGTTTTCCCTTTTTCGGCAAAATCGGCAATGGCGGTCAGCGGCATGGTGACGCCGTTATAAATGAGTTTTTTACCGCCGGGAATATCCGGCAAATTGAGTACGGTTTCTGGCACCGCATCCAGGCCACCAATATGGGTCACCATAAACGACGGCTGCAACTGCCCCGTGGCGCTAAGGGCAATCGCCTCTTTCATATCATCCGTAGAACCACCGGACGTCCCAACGACGTGAATGCTGTTGTAATGCACGTTGTAAAAGTTAAACGGCACTTTGAAGTTTTTATCCGTTGGCCCGGCAAAGAAGTTCAGACAACCATCTTCCGCCAGCAATTCATCAGCCATCTCAACGACCGAAGGCACCGCCGCATAGACAAAAACATCATCGAACCCGACATCTCCTGTCAGCGACCGCAGCATCTGTACCGGATCGCTCATCCCTTTGGTATTCACGTATACCAGCTCAACCCCTTTGCTGGCCGCCATCTCCACCGGCAGCAGCTTCTGTACTTGTGCCAGCCGTTTTTCATCGATGTCGACCACTACCACCCGTGATGGTTGAATGCCGCCGTTAATGGCGTAATCGATAGCGCCAATTCCCATCGGGCCAGCACACGCCAGTAGCGCAATATTGCCGCCAGATTTGACGCCCATTCGATGCTCATAAACATATTGCGTAGTGTGATAATTAGCATGATAAGCGCCAATAATGCAGCACATCGGCTCCGCCAGCGACGCCGCAGCAAAATAAGAGCCGTGATACGGTAATACGCAGCCTAAATTAATCGCGATTTCAGGAATAATCATATAGGTGGCATTACCACCAAAATATTCGTAGCTGTATCCCGCAGAATATCCGCTGGGTAACCCCATCGCAGGCTGTAAAACAAATCGCTGACCTTTTTTATATTTGTCGGTAAGATTTTTACCCACTTCAACAATGACTCCGGCACATTCATGCCCGGTGATCGCCGGGTGATATTCTAAATCGTCCGGCACCCGTTTATGTTCGCTACCAAGCAACGCCGCTTTCCAGGTGGATAAACAAACACTATCAGAAATTACACTGACCAGCAGTTCATTATCAGTAATTTCGGGTAACTCAAATTCACGCAGACGGATATCCCGCTTGCCATAAATAGCAGCAACTTTGGTTTTCATTTTTACCTCTGCAATCAGTTTTTATGTTCGGCGGTTAATTGATTAAATAAAGTGTCGAGTTTTGGATCGCCAATGTAGTTATTAATCAATATCAGCGGTTTATCCGTCACACGTTTCACTCGTCCTTCCAGACTGGCGTGAGTGACGACGATATCAGCATCCGAAGGCACGTTTTCTATGGCGTAATGTTTTACTTCAATGGTCAGTCCGGCTTTTTCCAGACGTTTGCGGAAGGTGGTTGCCCCCATTGCGCTGGAGCCCATTCCCGCATCACAAACAAAGGCAATACGTTTCACACGACTTAATGAAAATGCACCTTCCTGCTTCATAGCTTTTACCGCATTGGCTGACTCGGTGAACTCATCTTCGCTCTCCGTTTCCACCGTTTTTTCCATCTTCAGTATCAGGGATGTGATGACAAAGGACACCAGAGTACCGACCGTAACACCGGCAATTGTCGCCAGGAACGAGCCTTTCGGCGTCAGTGCCAGATAAGCAAAAATAGAACCCGGGCTAGGACCTGCCACCAGGCCGCCATCCAGCAAATTGAACATCCAGGTGCCAGACATACCGCCTGCAATCATGGCGATAATGGTCAACGGCTTCATCAATACATACGGAAAATACAGCTCGTGGATGCCACCGAGGAAGTGAATAATCATCGCACCAGGCGCAGAGCGTTTGCTCATCCCTTTACCAAACAGAGTGAATGCCAGCAGCAAGCCTAAACCCGGCCCAGGATTGGACGCCACCATAAAGAAGATAGATTTACCGTTAACCGATGCCTGCTGCATTCCCAACGGGTAATAGACGCCCTGATCGATCGCATTATTAAGGAAAAGCACTTTTGCCGGTTCATTGATGACTGACAGCAGAGGTAGATAACCCGCATGTACCAGCGCCTCAATACACTCTTTGACGAAAGTATTGGCAATTAACACTGCCGGACCGATGACTTCAAAGCCCAACAGGCAGAGGATCATCCCGGCAATACCTAATGAGAAGTTATTGATAACCATCTCAAAACCAGCAGGTATGCGTTTTTCCAGTGCTTTATCGACATATTTTATGACCAGACCACCTAACGGCCCCATGATCATCGAACCGAGAAACATCGGAATATCCGCACCGACGATCACACCAATCGTCCCTATTCCCCCCATGACCGCACCGCGTTTACCGCCGACCAGATGACCACCGGTAGAACCAATCATCACGGGCAATAAATAGGTAATCATGGGGCCAACAATTTTGGCGAAGTGTTCGTTAGGCATCCAACCCGTAGGAATAAATAAAGCAGTAATAAAACCCCAGGCAATGAAAGCACCGATATTGGGGATGACCATTGCAGTCAAAAAGCCACCAAAAGCCTGGACCTTTGCACGAGCAGACTTGTTTTCCATAATATTATCCTGTAGAGGAGAGAGTAATTATCCGCGGCTGATAATGTCCGCTAATTGTTTTTTTGATGTTGCTGTTAATAGTTGTTCGAGTATTTCTTCTTCGCACAGTAATTCACTTAACGCCTGAATAGCACCAATGTGAGAATCAGCATCGGCAGCAGAAAGCCCGATGAGTAATTTGATCGGCTCATCACTTCCGGGGAAACAAACTGGCTGTTCGAGTAATGTCAGTGACATCCCGGTTTTAAGCGCCCCACATTCCGGTCGTGCATGGGGCATTGCTACGCCCGGCGCGAGAATATAATAAGGCCCGTTGCGGGTAGTTGAGTCTTTAATAGACTGAATGTAATTCTCGTTGATATAATTTTTTGCTAACAATGACGCCATCGAAAAATCGATAACATCCTGCCAGTCTTTTGCTGAAGATATAACTGAGATTGATGATTCCGGGAAATAATCAATAAGCCGCATAAATTATCCTTATTTTATTTTTAGGGTGCTGTCCGGCGGTAAAAATAAAATACTCGTGCGACTTAATGAAAGCAATTGTGCACGTGAGAGCACAAACTCCACGAGCCAAAATAGCAAAGCATTAAATAACAATGACATAAAAATAATTTTACGCAAGTCAACTATATATTTGCTGCGTATGTCACATAATAGATATTTTATACGTTATTACATTCGTGATGCATATCACCATTTGTTTATTGAATGTTCGAAAACATACTTATTTCATTCGTTGGTTTTCCGCCATTCCCCCTTTATAGATTCTGAATTCTCGACTGTTGGCTGTTTTCTTCTCACCTCATGTGACATATTTCCACACTTCACTCAAGGAAGACTCACATGAAAGCACCTGTTTCAATAACCTCATTCCGCCCACAAAAATCGCTTGCCATCGCCATTGGCGTACTTGCCGTTATTGTGCTGCCATTTCTGTCGTATTACACCGTGAATGAAGGTGAACGTGGTATTTTGTTGCGCTATGGAAAAATAGTAAAAGTTGCCGATCCGGGGCTGGGTTTTAAGATCCCGTTTATGGAAAGCGTAGAGAAAATTTCCACGCGTAATCAGGCTGTTGTCTATCAGGGATTACAGGCATACAGCCGCGACCAGCAACCCGCACAAATGACTGTGTCAGTCAGTTTCCATATTAAGCCTTCGGAAGCAGGCGCGGTTTATACCACCTACAACACCATTGAAGCATTAAAAGATCGCCTGATTGTTCGCCAGTTGCCAACCCAACTGGAGAACGTTTTCGGTCAATATACGGCCATCAGCGCTGTACAGGATCGCACGAAACTGGTTCAGGATCTGCAAAATGCAATGCGCAAAGCCGTTGTTGGTCCGGTGGTGATTGACGGGGTCCAGATTGAAAATATTGATTTTTCGGACGCTTATGAAAAATCAATTGAAGATCGTATGAAAGCGGAAGTCGCCATTGCCACACGGAAACAAAATCTGGAAACAGAGAAAATCCAGGCACAAATTGCGGTAACTCAGGCGCAGGCAGAAGCAGACAGTAAACTGGCGGCAGCCAAAGCAGAAGCTATCCGCCTGCGCGGTGAAGCTCTGCGAGATAACCCAGGGCTTGTTGCCCTTACCACTGCCGAACGCTGGGACGGAAAACTGCCCGATACCATGATCCCTGGCAGTACCGTTCCGTTTATCTCAACCAAATAAAAAAGAGCCGCATTTGCGGCTCTTCACACACCATAGTGTTAATTACAGCAGTTCTTTCGCTTTCGCTACCACGTTTTCAACGGTGAAGCCGAACTCTTCGAACAGTTGCTCTGCCGGAGCAGATTCACCAAAGGTGGTCATACCGACGATAGCACCGTTCAGGCCAACATACTTGTACCAGTAGTCAGCAATACCTGCTTCCACTGCAACGCGTGCGGTGACGGCTTTCGGCAGTACGGATTCACGGTAAGCCGCGTCCTGTTTGTCGAACACGTCGGTAGACGGCATGGAAACTACGCGCGCTTTCACGCCTTCAGCAGTCAGTTTTTCGTATGCTGCAACCGCCAGCTCGACTTCAGAACCGGTGGCGATGAAGATCAGTTCCGGTTGACCGGCACAATCTTTCAGCACGTAACCACCGCGCGCGATGTTTGCCAGTTGCTCTTCCGTACGTTCCTGCTGCGCCAGGTTCTGACGGGAGAGGATCAGCGCGGTCGGGCCGTCCTGACGCTCAACGCCATATTTCCACGCAACGGCGGATTCAACCTGGTCACACGGACGCCATGTAGACATGTTCGGGGTCACGCGCAGAGAAGCAACCTGCTCAACCGGCTGGTGAGTCGGGCCGTCTTCGCCCAGACCGATGGAGTCGTGGGTATAAACCATCACCTGACGCTGTTTCATCAGTGCAGCCATACGTACAGCGTTACGTGCGTATTCCACGAACATCAGGAAGGTGGAGGTGTACGGCAGGAAGCCACCGTGCAGGGAGATACCGTTGGCAATCGCGGTCATACCAAATTCGCGAACACCATAATGGATGTAGTTACCAGCAGCATCTTCGTTGATTGCCTTAGAGCCAGACCACAGGGTCAGGTTAGACGGAGCCAGGTCAGCGGAGCCGCCAAGGAATTCCGGCAACAGCGGACCGAATGCTTCGATGGCATTCTGAGACGCTTTACGGCTGGCAATTTTAGCCGGATTAGCCTGCAGTTTAGCAATGAACTCTTTCGCTTTCGCGTCGAAGTCAGACGGCATTTCACCTTTCATACGACGGGTAAATTCAGCCGCTTCTTGCGGGTAAGCTTTCGCGTAAGCCGCAAACTTCTCGTTCCATGCAGACTCTTTCGCCTGACCGGCTTCTTTCGCATCCCACTGAGCATAGATTTCAGACGGGATTTCGAACGGCGCGTATTTCCAGCCTAGCTGCTCACGAGTCAGTGCAATTTCCGCATCGCCCAGCGGCGCGCCGTGGGAGTCATGCGTACCGGCTTTGTTCGGGGAACCGCAACCAATGATAGTCTTGCACATCAGCAGAGACGGTTTGTCAGTCACTGCACGCGCTTCTTCTACTGCGCGTTTAATAGCGGCAGCGTCGTGACCGTCAATACCGCGGATTACGTGCCAGCCGTAAGCTTCGAAACGCATTGCAGTGTCATCGGTGAACCAGCCTTCAACATGGCCATCGATAGAGATACCGTTGTCATCGTAGAACGCAATCAGTTTACCCAGCTTCAGCGTACCCGCCAGAGAGCAAACCTCGTGGGAAATGCCTTCCATCATGCAGCCGTCGCCCATGAAGGCGTAGGTGTAGTGGTCGACAATGTCGTGACCTGGACGGTTAAACTGCGCCGCCAGCGTTTTTTCTGCAATCGCCATACCGACTGCGTTAGCAATACCCTGACCCAACGGACCGGTGGTGGTTTCTACACCTGCGGTGTAACCCACTTCCGGGTGGCCCGGAGTTTTGGAGTGCAACTGACGGAAGTTCTTCAGCTCTTCCATTGGCAGATCATAACCAGTGAGGTGCAGCAGGCTGTAGATCAGCATGGAGCCGTGGCCGTTGGACAGCACGAAGCGGTCACGGTCAGCCCAGGACGGATTCTGCGGGTTGTGTTTCAGGAAATCACGCCACAGGACTTCGGCAATGTCAGCCATACCCATCGGGGCGCCCGGGTGACCGGATTTGGCTTTCTGTACTGCGTCCATGCTCAGCGCACGAATAGCATTGGCAAGCTCTTTACGTGAGGACATTTTGACTCCAGATCGGATGATGAAGGGCACGCCCTTAACGACTTGACGACAGCGCGTTTTGGGCTACGCCGGAAAATTTGCCAACAATTTACCGCAAGCCACGCGTCATGTACATGGAACATCCTTTTGCCGGTTCAGAAATCTCTGGATCATGCTCGCATGTTGCGCAATCTGCTCGCCCGTCCGCTGCGCTTTTCCTTATACTTAGACTGAGCGTCGATTCACCTGCAAACGGCGCATTTTTAGAATAATCCTGACTTTGTGCGGAAGAGAAAACATGAAAATTCGCGCCTTATTGATAGCAATGAGCGTGGCAACGGTATTGACCGGTTGCCAGAATATGGACTCCAGTGGGCTGCTCTCATCAGGAGCGGAAGCTTTTCAGGCTTACACTCTGAGTGATGCGCAGGTCAAAGCCCTGAGCGATCAGGCATGTCAGGAGATGGACAGTAAGGCGACGATTGCGCCAGCCAGTAGCGAATATGCTAAACGTCTGGCCACTATTGCCAACGCGCTGGGCAACAATATCAACGGTCAGCCGGTAAATTACAAAGTGTATATGGCAAAGGATGTGAACGCCTTTGCGATGGCCAACGGCTGCATCCGTGTTTATAGCGGACTGATGGATATGATGACTGATAACGAAGTCGAAGCGGTGATCGGTCACGAAATGGGACACGTGGCGTTAGGCCATGTGAAGAAAGGGATGCAGGTCGCGCTTGGAACAAACGCAGTGCGAGTAGCTGCGGCATCGGCGGGCGGGATTGTCGGTAGTTTATCTCAATCACAACTAGGCGATCTGGGCGAGAAATTAGTCAATTCGCAATTCTCCCAGCGTCAGGAAGCTGAGGCGGACGATTACTCCTATGACTTGCTGCGCCAACGCGGCATCAGTCCGGCAGGCCTTGCCACCAGCTTTGAAAAACTGGCGAAGCTGGAAGAAGGCCGTCAAAGCTCAATGTTTGACGACCATCCAGCATCCGCGGAACGCGCCCAGCATATTCGCGACCGTATGAGCGCTGATGGGGTTAAGTAAGACCTGGTGGTGCCGAACGTAGGTCAGATAAGGCGTTTAGGCCGCATCTGACATATATGGCTCATTCGTTACCCAGAGCACATCGCCGGATGCGATGCTGGCGCATCTTATCCGGCCTACGGTGGCATCACATCCGGCGCTTACTCGCCCTTTTTCGCTGCCTGAATATACAGCATCTCCAGCGCCAGCGTTGCCGCTGCCAGAGCAGTGATTTCCGACTGATCGTATGCCGGAGCCACTTCCACTACGTCCATCCCAACGATGTTGAGATCTTTCAGGCCGCGTACCAGTTTAATGGCGCGATCGGAGGTCAGGCCGCCAATTACCGGCGTACCCGTTCCCGGCGCAAACGCAGGATCCAGGCAATCGATATCAAAAGTCAGGTAGACCGGCATATCACCAACAATCTGCTTCACCTGGGCGATAACGTCATCCACGCTGCGATCGTTCACCTGGCAGGCGTCCAGCACGGTAAAGCCGTTGTCTTTATCGAACTCAGTACGAATACCAATTTGCACGGAATGATTCGGGTCAATCAGACCTTCTTTCGGCGCGGTATAAAACATAGTGCCGTGGTCAAACTCACAACCGTTCGCGTAGGTATCGGTGTGGGCGTCAAAGTGTACCAGCGCCATTTTGCCAAAATGTTTAGCATGAGCACGCAGCAGCGGCAGCGTAACAAAGTGGTCACCACCGAAGGAGAGCATACGCTTACCGGCAGCCAGCAACTTCTCAGCGTGCGCCTGCAGTTTCTCGCTCATTTCACGGGCATCACCGAAGGCATATACCAGATCACCACAGTCGACGACATTCAGACGTTCACGCATGTCGAAATTCCACGGGAAGCGGTTGTGTTCCCAGGCCAGATTAGTCGAAACCTGGCGAATAGCTGCCGGACCGTGACGCCCCCCCGCACGACCAGAAGTAGCCATATCGAACGGCACGCCGGTAATTACCCAGTCAGCATCGCTGTCATACGGCTGGAAGTTCATCGGCAGGCGTAAAAAACCAAAGGCGTTGGAAACCAGTGAGTTATCGTATTGATGACCTAAGGTGCTCATGGATGGACTCCTTTTACAAAGTCGATATAAAAAAACCCTTCCGCGTCGTTAGGCCCGACGAGGAAGGGTTGGATTTGCGAAACACAAGTTTGTGCTAATTATCGCCCTAAATGGGTGAAGCATCAAGCGGGGTTGCTATTTACGACACGGTGGTGGAGCATAGCCATTGTTGTCTGCCGGAAAGGCTTGTCCAGAGCACGGCGGTAGCGCATTTTTCGCTGAGCCTTGTAATTCAAAAGCGGCAAAACCAATCACCCCTGTGTTACGTACATCGCCTTGCGCCGAATTGGCGGCGTAGGAATCAGCAACGTTGGCAAACTGAAAAGCAGCTTCGGTATGTTTATCTTTACGGAAACCTTTAATCGCTAACGAATCACCGGCATTCACAATATAGCCATTGTTATTCAGCGAACCTTGCTTGCCGTTCAGAACATCCAGCCCATCAACTGTGGCAACGATCTCATAGTTAGTGTTACGGCTATAGTTACGAACATATAATTGATAATTCATTCCCACTCTGGCATGAACAATATATCGAGGTTTATTATTCGATGAATCATATACCCGCGTAATAGGAAGCGAATTAAAATTAGCATCGCGAATAGCATATTCCAGTTCGTTAATCCGAATGCTATAAACGCGGTCGTATCCGGAAGGAATGTTAGTCGAATAACTAATAACGATCATCTCTGCCGGATCGCGCCAGGCGCGTTCAGCAGATACGCCTTGAACCGTTGAGTGCACATCCCCGCCCCAGGCAGTGCCGACATTGCCAGATGCACTACTATTATACTGCGCATTACTGGAACAACCTGCCAGCAGTACGAACAATCCCACCAGCGCAACGCGTACTTTCCATTTTTTCATAACCGATCCCTCTGCATTTAATTAATGCAGCGATTGTAGGGAGATTATATTAGAAGGAAAGTAACCAGATTATTTTTAAGAATATATAAATAAAAAGCGGGCCGAATTAATCAATTAAATCGGCCCGCCAGCAGAATAATCTTAATTATTCATCTTCAAGGTAGGTATAACCGTACAAACCTGCCTCGAACTCTTCAAGGAACTGTTGTTGCAGTTCGGCATCAAGATCGGTTTTCTTCACCTGGTCACGGAACTGGGTTAACAACGTTTTTGGATCGAGCTGCACATATTGCAGCATATCCGCAACGGTATCGCCCTCGTCAGACAGCTCCACTTCTACGCTGCCGTCAGGGAAGACGAACACGTCAACCGCTTCGGTATCACCAAACAGATTGTGCATGTTGCCGAGGATCTCCTGATAGGCACCGACCATAAAGAAACCGAGCATCGGCGGATTCTCCGGATCGTACTCCGGCATTGGCATTGTCGTAGCAATGCCGTCACCATCGATATAGTGGTCGATGGCTCCATCAGAGTCACAGGTGATATCCAGCAGCACAGCGCGGCGTTCCGGCACTTGATCCAGCCCTTCCAGCGGCAGAACCGGGAACAACTGGTCGATACCCCATGCATCCGGCATCGACTGGAATAGCGAGAAGTTGACGTACATTTTGTCCGCCATACGCTCCTGTAATTCGTCGATAATCGGGCGATGGGCGCGGTTTTGCGGATCCAGTTGCTTCTGCACTTCATGACACATGCTCAAATAGAGCTGTTCTGCCCATGCACGTTCTTGCAGATTGTAAGTGCCAGAAGAATAACCAATATGGATATCGTGCAGATCCATCTGGCTATCATGCAGCCATTCACGCAGAGAGCGGCGAGTTCCCGGTTCGTGCATCTCCTTCCAGGTTTCCCACATGCTTTGCAGTGCGCGCGGCGCATCCTCTGCTGGTGCGGTTGGAACGGTGTATTCGTTACGTTCCACACCGATAATATTGGAAACCAGCACAGTGTGATGCGCAGTCACCGCACGACCCGATTCGGTGATCACCGTCGGATGTGGCAGACCATTCTCTTCACAGGCATCGCCAATTGCCCAGATAATGTTATTAGCGTATTCATTGAGGCCGTAGTTCACCGAACAATCGGATTGCGAACGGGTGCCTTCATAATCCACGCCCAGACCACCGCCAACGTCAAAGCACTGAATGTTGACGCCCAGCTTATGCAGCTCAACATAGAAGCGCGCAGATTCACGAACGCCTGTCGCGATATCGCGAATATTCGCCATCTGCGAACCGAGGTGGAAGTGCAGCAGTTGCAGGCTATCGAGACGTCCGGCTTCACGCAGTGTCTCAACCAGTTGCAGTACCTGGGTTGCCGCCAGACCGAACTTCGATTTTTCACCACCGGAAGACTGCCATTTACCAGACCCCTGCGAGGCCAGACGCGCACGTACGCCAAGACGAGGGATCACGTTCAGACGTTCCGCTTCATCCAGCACAATGGCGATTTCAGACATCTTCTCGATAACCAGATAAACCTTATGGCCCATCTTCTCGCCAATCAGCGCCAGGCGGATATATTCGCGGTCTTTATAGCCGTTACAGACGATGACGCTGCGGGTCATGCCAGCATGCGCCAGCACCGCCATCAACTCAGCTTTTGAACCTGCTTCCAGCCCCAGCGGTTCACCAGAATGAATCAGGGACTCAATCACGCGGCGGTGCTGGTTAACCTTGATCGGGTAAACGAGGAAGTAGTCACCGTTATAGCCATAGGATTCCCGCGCACGTTTAAACGCGGCGTTAATAGAACGCAAACGGTGCTGCAGGATCTGCGGAAAGCAGAACAGTGCAGGCAGGCGCTGGCCCTGCGCTTCGCGGGTCTTCACTAACTGCGCGAGATCAACGCGAGCTTCCGGGACGTCCGGGTCAGGGCACACGCTAATGTGACCCAGCTCGTTAACGTCATAGTAGTTATTGCCCCACCAGGCAATATTGTAAGTACGCAGCATCTTGCTGGCTTCCTGGGAGCTCATTGCAACCTCCTGCATGGAGCGTAGTACACCGTGTTCGCCCGCTGACGAAGGCAAACTCATAGACATGTCGTCAGACATAGCGAACCTCAAATTATTTTATTAAGTGTAAAACAGTTAACCACTATCGCAGCCTGAAACTGCGATAACAACCCATAAGCACACGGATTTTCCAGCAGCGTATGCTGACGCTCCGACTGCGCAACCGGTTTCTTTTTCATAACATTATTAAGCACATAACCGAACGTAAGTGTGACAGTCCGGCGAAACCACGAGAAAACTCTTGTATTTACAAGAGCGCCCTTGTTCAGTCATCAGTAACTGTTGCCAGCTCTTGAATCCTGAGAAGCGCCGAGATGGGTATAACATCGGCAGGTATGCAATGCAGAGATGCAGAGTGCGGGGAACGAATCTACACCAGAACGGTGCGACAGATTAAGCAGCAGACAACGATTCATTATTTCGTATCACCTCCACGGCCGCCTGCGAAGACGAACCAACAAGCTAAAACACTGATTTCAACCCGGCTGGAAGTGGCAACACGAAAGGAACGTCGTGTGCTTTTTATTTAAGCCGCGCGCCGCGTTTTATACCCCACAATGGCAGAAAATTGCAAAAGATAAATACACAGAATGCCAGCATTGTCAGGAAAAATTTCCAGCTACGTTTTTAACGGAATGAGATACGCTTCAAAAAAAAGTGGAAATCGGATGACGTCTTGACCTAAAATAGCCATCCAGATGTTAATCCATCCATACTGATTAACACTCAGACTGCCAGTGTTTTTAACCTGCAGAGTCGTGGAAGGAGCCACTACCACAGAAAATCCACACAACAGTTTGAGCTAACTAAATTCTCTTTAGGTGATATTAAATATGGCAAAACACCTTTTTACGTCCGAGTCCGTCTCTGAAGGGCATCCTGACAAAATTGCTGACCAAATCTCTGATGCCGTTTTAGATGCG
Organism: Escherichia sp. TW09308; assembly: GCF_000208565.1. Lineage (NCBI taxonomy): Bacteria > Pseudomonadati > Pseudomonadota > Gammaproteobacteria > Enterobacterales > Enterobacteriaceae > Escherichia > Escherichia sp. TW09308. The sequence goes on from NZ_AEME01000001.1 coordinate 2,799,255, forward strand.
ATCCTCGAACAGGATCCGAAAGCACGTGTTGCTTGCGAAACCTACGTAAAAACCGGCATGGTTTTAGTTGGCGGTGAAATCACCACCAGCGCCTGGGTGGACATTGAAGAGATCACCCGTAACACCGTTCGCGAAATTGGCTATGTGCATTCCGACATGGGCTTTGACGCTAACTCTTGTGCGGTTCTGAGCGCTATCGGCAAACAGTCCCCTGACATTAACCAGGGCGTTGATCGTGCTGATCCGCTGGAACAAGGCGCTGGCGACCAGGGTCTGATGTTTGGCTATGCCACCAACGAAACCGATGTGCTGATGCCTGCGCCAATCACCTATGCACACCGTCTGGTACAACGTCAGGCTGAAGTGCGTAAAAACGGCACTCTGCCGTGGCTGCGCCCGGACGCAAAAAGCCAGGTTACTTTCCAGTATGACGACGGCAAAATCGTTGGCATCGATGCAGTAGTGCTTTCCACCCAGCACTCTGAAGATATCGATCAGAAATCCCTGCAAGAAGCGGTAATGGAAGAGATCATTAAGCCGATCCTGCCAGCAGAATGGCTGACTTCCGCAACCAAATTCTTCATCAACCCGACCGGACGTTTTGTTATCGGCGGCCCGATGGGTGACTGCGGTCTGACGGGGCGTAAAATTATCGTTGATACCTACGGCGGCATGGCTCGTCACGGTGGCGGCGCGTTTTCTGGTAAAGATCCATCCAAAGTGGACCGTTCCGCAGCTTACGCAGCACGCTATGTTGCGAAAAACATCGTGGCAGCGGGTCTGGCTGACCGTTGTGAAATTCAGGTTTCCTACGCGATCGGCGTGGCTGAACCGACTTCCATCATGGTAGAAACTTTCGGTACTGAGAAAGTCCCTACTGAACAACTGACCCTGCTGGTGCGCGAGTTCTTCGACCTGCGTCCATACGGTCTGATTAAGATGCTGGATCTGCTGCACCCAATCTATAAAGATACCGCTGCATATGGTCACTTTGGTCGCGAGCATTTCCCGTGGGAAAAAACCGACAAAGCGCAGCTACTGCGCGATGCCGCCGGTCTGAAATAATCTTTCATCCCCGCTTTCTAAGGCCAGCCTCGCACTGGCCTTTTTCTTTTCTAAAAAATGCCCGATGCGCTACGCTTACCAGGCCTACAACCATTGCTACATGTAGGCTGTCTAAAACGTTCACGCCGCATCCGGCAAAAGCCGCCCACACGATAGCAACATTCCGTTGCTGAACACGTTTATCCGTAGTTCATCTACAACAACTGAAACCGATTACACCAACCATAGCAACCCAGTATTTATAATATTTTCATCATATTATTCAGTTTTCATGATTGTTACATTTCTTTTCAGCAAAGTCTTAATTTCAGATAACTTCGCTTAATCTATGATGTTATAACTCAATTGTTTTCATGTACTTAAATTATAACCACTATAAATGTTAGTGTAAGCGATTACACTGATGTGACATGCTTCACATCTTTTTGCGTCGTACTCACCTATCTTAATTCACAATAAAAAATAACATATTGGAGGGCATCATGCCTGACGCTAAAAAACAGGGGCGGTCAAACAAGGCAATGACGTTTTTCGTCTGCTTCCTTGCCGCTCTGGCGGGATTACTCTTTGGCCTGGATATCGGTGTAATTGCTGGCGCACTGCCGTTTATTGCAGATGAATTCCAGATTACCTCGCACACGCAAGAATGGGTCGTAAGCTCCATGATGTTTGGTGCGGCAGTCGGTGCGGTGGGTAGCGGCTGGCTCTCTTTTAAACTCGGACGTAAAAAGAGCCTGATGATCGGCGCTATTCTGTTTGTTGCTGGTTCGCTGTTCTCAGCCGCAGCGCCAAACGTTGAAGTACTGATTCTTTCTCGCGTTCTGCTGGGTCTGGCGGTGGGTGTTGCTTCCTATACCGCGCCACTATACCTCTCCGAAATTGCGCCAGAGAAAATTCGTGGCAGTATGATCTCGATGTATCAGTTGATGATTACCATCGGCATTCTCGGCGCTTATCTTTCTGATACCGCCTTCAGCTACACCGGCGCATGGCGCTGGATGCTGGGTGTGATTATCATCCCGGCAATTCTGCTACTGATTGGTGTTTTCTTCCTGCCAGACAGCCCACGTTGGTTTGCCGCCAAACGCCGTTTTGTTGATGCCGAACGCGTGCTGCTGCGCCTGCGCGACACCAGCGCGGAAGCGAAACGCGAACTGGATGAAATCCGTGAAAGTTTGCAGGTCAAACAGAGCGGTTGGGCACTGTTTAAAGAAAACAGCAACTTCCGTCGTGCGGTATTCCTTGGCGTGCTGTTACAGGTGATGCAGCAATTCACCGGGATGAACGTCATCATGTATTACGCGCCCAAAATCTTCGAACTGGCGGGTTATACCAATACTACCGAGCAAATGTGGGGGACAGTGATCGTTGGTCTGACCAACGTACTCGCCACCTTTATCGCTATTGGTCTGGTTGACCGCTGGGGACGGAAACCGACGCTGACGCTGGGCTTCATGGTAATGGCTGCTGGCATGGGCATACTGGGTACGATGATGCATATCGGTATCCACTCACCGTCGGCGCAGTATTTTGCCATTGCCATGCTGCTGATGTTTATTGTCGGTTTTGCCATGAGCGCAGGTCCGTTGATTTGGGTACTGTGTTCTGAAATTCAGCCGCTGAAAGGCCGCGATTTTGGCATCACCTGCTCCACCGCCACCAACTGGATTGCCAACATGATCGTCGGCGCAACGTTCCTGACTATGCTCAACACGCTGGGCAACGCCAACACCTTCTGGGTGTATGCGGCTCTGAACGTGTTGTTTATCCTGCTGACATTGTGGCTGGTACCGGAAACCAAACACGTTTCGCTGGAACACATTGAACGTAATCTGATGAAGGGTCGTAAACTGCGCGAAATCGGCGCTCACGATTAATCGTCTCTGGCTTCCTCCCGTCGCGGAGGAAGCCACCTCTTGCAGTCATCTTTTCTTCGCTTTATCCTCAGCCGCTATGAAAACGCCCCGTCTCCCTATCGCCATCCAACAGGCCGTTATGCGTCGTCTGCGGGAAAAACTCGCCCAGGCCAACCTGAAGCTGGAGCGTAATTACCCGGAGCCAAAAATCGCTTACACCCAGCGTGGTACATCCGCCGGTACTGCCTGGCTGGACAGCTATGAAATTCGTCTCAATCCGGTGCTGTTGATGGAAAACAGCGAAGCTTTTATAGAAGAAGTCGTACCGCACGAGCTGGCGCATTTACTGGTGTGGAAACACTTTGGTCGCGTGGCACCGCATGGCAAAGAGTGGAAATGGATGATGGAAAGTGTGCTGGGTGTTCCCGCCCGCCGCACGCATCAATTTGAGCTACAATCCGTACGCCGCAACACCTTCCCCTACCGCTGTAAATGCCAGGAGCATCAGCTTACCGTGCGCCGCCATAACCGTGTGGTGCGTGGAGAGGCCGTCTATCGCTGCGTTCATTGCGGCGAACAACTGGTTGCGAAATAACCACCTGAACTATCAGGAACTTTCCTGATCTGGCTGATTGCATAGTAAAACAACTTTCGCTACGTTGCTGGCTCGTTTTAACACGGAGTAAATGATGTACCGTTATTTGTCTGTTGCTGCGGTGATACTGAGCGCAGCATTTTCCGGCCAGGTATTGGCCGAAGGCATCAATAGTTTTTCCCAGGCGAAAAATGCGGCAGTAAAAGTCTATGCTGACGCACCGGGAACATTTTACTGCGGCTGTAAAATCAACTGGCAGGGTAAAAAAGGCGTTGTGGATCTGGAGTCATGCGGATATCAGGTACGCAAAAATGAAAATCGCGCCAGTCGTGTGGAGTGGGAACACGTGGTTCCCGCCTGGCAGTTCGGCCACCAGCGTCAATGCTGGCAAGACGGCGGACGTAAAAACTGCGCCAAAGATCCGGTTTATCGCAAAATGGAAAGCGATATGCATAACCTGCAGCCCTCGATAGGCGAAGTGAACGGCGATCGCGGCAACTTTATGTACAGTCAGTGGAATGGTGGCGAGGGTCAGTATGGACAGTGCGCCATGAAGGTGGATTTCAAAGAAAAAGTGGCGGAACCACCAGCTCATACGCGAGGCATCATTGCCAGAACTTATTTCTATATGCGTGACCAGTACAACCTGACACTCTCACGCCAGCAAACGCAACTGTTTAACGCCTGGAACAAGATGTATCCGGTCACCGATTGGGAGTGCGAGCGCGACGAACGCATTGCAAAGGTGCAAGGCAATCATAACCCGTATGTGCAACGCGCTTGCCAGGCGCAAAAGAGCTAACCTACACTAGCGGGATTCTTTTTGTTAAACCCCTACCCCACGCAGGCAACTGCGTGGGGAGACGACGCGGATTTTTAACCATGCGTATCCCCCGCATTTATCATCCTGAACCATTAATCAGCAACTCGCACATTGCACTTTGCGAAGATGCCGCTAACCATATCGGCCGTGTACTGCGTATGGGGCCTGGTCAGGCGTTACAGTTATTTGACGGTAGCAACCAGGTCTTTGACGCAGAGATTACCAGCGCCAGCAAAAAAAGCGTGGAAGTTAACGTGCTGGAAGGTCAGCTCGACGATCGTGAATCGCCTCTGCATATTCATCTCGGTCAGGTAATGTCACGCGGTGAAAAAATGGAATTCACTATCCAGAAATCGATCGAACTTGGAGTAAGCCTCATTACGCCACTTTTTTCTGAACGCTGCGGCGTTAAACTGGATAGCGAACGTCTGAACAAGAAGCTCCAGCAGTGGCAGAAAATTGCGATTGCCGCCTGCGAGCAGTGTGGTCGTAACCGGGTGCCGGAGATCCGTCCTGCAATGGATCTGGAAGCCTGGTGTGCAGAGCAAGATGAAGGACTGAAACTGAATCTTCACCCGCGCGCCAGTAACAGCATTAACACGCTGCCGTTGCCGGTCGAACGCATCCGCCTGCTGATTGGCCCGGAAGGCGGATTATCAGCAGATGAAATTGCCATGACTGCCCGCTATCAATTTACTGATATCCTGCTGGGACCTCGCGTTTTGCGTACAGAGACAACTGCGCTCACCGCCATAACTGCGCTACAAGTACGTTTTGGTGATCTGGGCTAACGGAGAAAAATAATGATCAAGCTCGGCATCGTGATGGACCCCATCGCAAGCATCAACATCAAGAAAGATTCCAGTTTCGCTATGTTGCTGGAAGCACAACGTCGTGGTTACGAACTTCACTATATGGAGATGGGCGATCTCTATTTGATCAATGGTGAGGCTCGCGCTCGTACCCGTACTTTGAGCGTCGAACAGAACTACGATAAATGGTACGAGTTCACGGGTGAGCAGGATCTGCAACTGGCCGATCTCGACGTGATCCTGATGCGTAAAGATCCGCCGTTTGATACCGAGTTTATCTACGCCACTTATATTCTGGAACGTGCTGAAGAGAAAGGAACGTTGATCGTTAACAAGCCACAGAGCCTGCGCGACTGTAACGAAAAACTGTTTACCGCCTGGTTCTCTGACTTAACACCAGAAACGCTGGTCACGCGTAATAAAGCACAGTTGAAAGCGTTCTGGGAAAAGCACACTGACATTATCCTTAAACCGCTGGACGGCATGGGTGGCGCGTCGATTTTCCGCGTGAAAGAAGGCGATCCGAACCTCGGCGTGATTGCCGAAACCCTGACTGAGCACGGTACTCGCTACTGTATGGCGCAAAATTACCTGCCTGCCATTAAAGATGGCGACAAACGCGTTCTGGTGGTGGATGGCGAGCCCGTACCGTACTGCCTGGCGCGTATTCCGCAGGGTGGCGAAACCCGTGGCAATCTGGCTGCCGGTGGTCGCGGCGAACCTCGTCCGCTAACTGAAAGTGACTGGAAAATCGCCCGCCAGGTAGGGCCGACGCTGAAAGAAAAAGGGCTAATTTTTGTTGGCCTGGATATTATCGGAGACCGCCTGACTGAAATTAACGTCACCAGCCCAACCTGTATTCGTGAGATTGAAGCAGAGTTTCCGGTCTCGATCACCGGAATGCTAATGGATGCCATCGAAGCACGTTTACAGCAACGATAACCCAGCTTAACGAGAGGGATCTCGTTGAGACTATGAGTGACAGCGCCCGTCTTTCCACGCATACTGGGCGCTGTTGCTTTTTTGAACCAGGAAACAGAACCTCTGACAATGAATTTACAGCATCACTTTCTTATTGCCATGCCTGCTCTCCAGGATCCGATTTTCCGTCGTTCGGTGGTCTACATTTGCGAACATAATCCAGAGGGTGCAATGGGGATTATCATTAACAAGCCTCTGGAAAATCTTAAAATTGAAGGGATTCTGGAAAAATTAAAGATCACGCCGGAGCCGCGTGATGAGTCAATCCGTCTGGACAAGCCTGTTATGCTCGGTGGCCCACTGGCTGAAGATCGTGGGTTTATTTTGCATACTCCACCATCAAATTTTACTTCCAGTATTCGCATTTCAGACAACACAGTGATGACCACTTCCCGTGATGTGCTGGAAACGCTCGGCACCGATAAACAACCCTCTGACGTGATGGTTGCGTTGGGTTACTCCTCCTGGGATAAAGGCCAACTGGAACAAGAAATTCTCGACAACGCCTGGCTAACCGCTCCGGCAGATCTGAATATTCTGTTCAAAACACCGATAGCCGACCGCTGGCGCGATGCGGCAAGGCTGATTGGTGTTGATATTCTTACCATGCCTGATGTGGCGGGACACGCCTGATGAGCGGGACTTTACTTGCCTTCGACTTCGGCACCAAAAGCATTGGCGTAGCGGTTGGTCAACGCATTACTGGCACCGCTCGCCCTTTGCCTGCGATTAAAGCGCAGGACGGTACGCCGGACTGGAATATTATCGAGCGTTTGTTGAAAGAGTGGCAGCCAGACGAAATCATCGTCGGTTTGCCGCTGAACATGGACGGCACCGAACAACCGCTAACCGCCCGGGCGCGTAAATTCGCCAACCGTATTCATGGTCGTTTCGGTGTTGAAGTAAAGCTACATGACGAACGTCTTAGCACCGTGGAAGCGCGTTCCGGCCTGTTTGAACAGGGCGGTTATCGGGCGCTCAACAAAGGCAAAGTCGACTCTGCCTCTGCGGTTATCATTCTCGAAAGTTATTTTGAGCAGGGATATTAAGGCGATTTGCAAGCCTGGCAAATTGTAGATAGCGTCATCGCCCGTCTTGCCGGATGCGGCGTAAACGCCTTATCCGGCCTACATTTGGCAACGATTGTAGGTCTGATAAAACGCGTCAGCGTCTCATCAGGCATATTTACGATGCTAATCAGCCGCTTTAGCCTCACAAGCGCCCTTCTTTCACCCGCTGCTGATAACTCTGCTGAAAAGTTAACATCCCCACCTGCTGCCCGGTTTGAATAACATGTGGCAACTGGTGGGTTTTCCCTTCGCGTATCAAATTCCCCACCGCTGGCGTGTTAATCAACAATTCAAACAGCGCCACGCGCCCTTCCTGCTTATCCACTTCCAGCTTTTGTGACAACACCGCCCGCAAACTACCGGCCAGTTGATTACGCACGGGATCTTTTTCCTGTGCCGGAAATGAATCTACCAGCCGCTCGACCGCCTGCGCTGCACCGCGCGTATGTAAGGTTGCCAGCACCAGATGCCCGGTTTCTGCCGCCGTCAGCGCCAGACGGATTGTCTCGCTATCACGCAGCTCTCCGAGCAATATCACATCGGGATCTTCCCGCAATGCCGCACGTAATCCCGATGCAAACGTCATACAGTGCAAACCAATCTCTCGCTGCTGGATCAAGCATCGCTGGCTGGCATAGAGATATTCAACAGGATCTTCCAGCGTCAGAATATGCGCATCGGCATGTTGATTGAGATAACCAACCATCGCCGCCAGTGTGGTCGATTTGCCGCTCCCCGTCGCTCCCGTCACCAGAATCAGGCCATTCTCGCTATTGAGTAATTCCGGCAATACCGGCGGCGCGCCAAGTTGTTCGAGCTGCGGGCAATGCGCAGGTAACAACCGTAACGCCAGAGAAATGCCTTGCCGCTGCGCAAACGCACTGCCTCGTAGCCGCTGGTTTTCAGCCAGCGATACCGCAAAATCAAGCTGGCCATTCTCAAGCAATATCGCCCGTTGATCGTCATCCAGCCACTCCCGCAACAACTCTTCGACGTCTGGCGCGTCAAACGGCGCGACCTCCATTCTCCCTCGAATGCGCCATCGTGCTGGCCAGGCGCTGCACAGGTGTAGATCCGAGACGTTATGCTTTACACTAAGGGTCACAATTTCTTCCATATTCATACTAAGATCCTCGGAAAATGAACGATATTGCGCATAACCTGGCACAGGTTCGGGACAAAATCTCAACGGCTGCAACGCGTTGCGGCCGTTCTCCAGAAGAAATTACGCTGCTTGCAGTCAGTAAAACAAAACCTGCGAGCGCCATCGCAGAAGCCATCGACGCGGGGCAGCGTCAATTTGGTGAAAACTATGTTCAGGAAGGGGTAGATAAAATTCGCCACTTTCAGGAACTGGGCGTAACAGGATTAGAGTGGCATTTTATTGGCCCGTTGCAGTCTAATAAAAGCCGCCTGGTGGCAGAGCATTTCGACTGGTGTCATACCATCGACCGTTTGCGTATCGCCACCCGTCTTAACGATCAGCGTCCGGCAGAACTTCCCCCTCTTAACGTACTGATTCAAATCAACATTAGCGATGAAAACAGTAAGTCAGGCATTCAACTGGCAGAGCTGGACGAGCTGGCAGCAGCGGTCGCAGAACTACCGCGTTTACGCCTGCGCGGGCTAATGGCGATCCCCGCGCCAGAGTCAGAATATGTAAGGCAGTTTGAAGTTGCACGCCAAATGGCTGTAGCATTTGCCGGACTGAAAACGAGCTACCCGCATGTCGACACCCTCTCTCTGGGGATGTCAGATGATATGGAAGCCGCCATTGCGGCAGGTAGCACGATGGTTCGCATCGGCACTGCTATCTTTGGTGCACGTGATTACTCTAAAAAATAAGGAATTAAAGGAACGCCATGAATACGTTGACTTTCCTGCTTTCAACGGTCATTGAGCTGTATACCATGGTGCTGTTATTACGCATCTGGATGCAGTGGGCTCATTGTGATTTTTATAACCCCTTCTCACAGTTTGTGGTGAAGGTGACGCAGCCGATTATCGGGCCACTGCGCCGCGTTATTCCGGCAATGGGGCCGATTGACAGCGCCTCACTGCTGGTGGCGTACATTTTGAGTTTCATCAAAGCCATCGTCCTGTTCAAAGTCGTAACCTTCCTGCCGATCATCTGGATTGCCGGTTTGCTGATTCTGCTGAAAACTATCGGCCTGCTGATCTTCTGGGTACTGCTGGTGATGGCGATAATGAGCTGGGTAAGTCAGGGTCGCAGCCCAATTGAATATGTGCTGATCCAGCTTGCCGATCCGCTACTGCGTCCGATTCGCCGCCTGCTACCGGCAATGGGAGGGATTGATTTCTCACCAATGATCCTCGTACTGCTGCTGTATGTCATCAATATGGGTGTCGCAGAAGTATTACAGGCAACCGGAAACATGCTGCTGCCGGGGCTGTGGATGGCGTTATGAGTGCCGTAACAGTAAACGATGACGGTCTGGTATTACGGCTTTATATCCAGCCGAAAGCCAGCCGTGATTCTATTGTCGGTTTACATGGCGACGAAGTAAAAGTCGCCATTACCGCACCGCCGGTCGACGGCCAGGCCAACAACCATCTGGTGAAGTTTCTCGGTAAGCAGTTCCGGGTCGCGAAAAGCCAGGTGGTGATTGAAAAAGGCGAACTTGGCCGCCACAAACAAATTAAAATCATTAATCCGCAACAAATCCCGCCAGAAATCGCGGCGTTAATTAATTAGGTATCCTATGCAAAAAGTTGTCCTCGCAACCGGCAATGCCGGTAAAGTGCGTGAGCTGGCGTCGCTGCTTAGCGACTTCGGTCTTGATATCGTGGCCCAAACGGAACTTGGCGTCGATTCCGCCGAAGAGACCGGCCTGACCTTTATCGAAAACGCGATCCTGAAAGCGCGCCACGCGGCCAAAGCGACCGGTTTACCGGCGATTGCCGACGATTCCGGTCTGGCGGTTGATGCGCTTGGCGGAGCGCCGGGTATTTACTCCGCTCGTTATTCCGGTGAAGACGCAACCGATCAAAAGAATCTGCAAAAACTGCTGGAAACCCTGAAAGACGTACCGGACGACCAACGCCAGGCACGTTTCCACTGCGTGCTGGTGTATCTGCGTCATGCGGAAGATCCGACTCCGCTGGTGTGCCACGGTTGCTGGCCTGGCGTGATTACCCGTGAACCTGCTGGTACTGGTGGCTTTGGTTATGATCCGATTTTCTTCGTGCCTTCTGAAGGCAAAACCGCTGCCGAACTGACTCGCGAAGAGAAGAGTGCCATTTCCCACCGTGGTCAGGCGTTGAAACTGCTGCTGGACGCGCTACGTAATGGTTAAGTTACCGCCGCTCAGTCTCTACATTCACATCCCGTGGTGTGTGCAGAAATGCCCGTACTGCGATTTCAACTCTCACGCGTTGAAAGGAGAAGTGCCGCACGACGATTATGTTCAGCATCTGCTTAACGATCTGGACAATGATGTGGCTTATGCTCAGGGTCGTGAAGTGCAGACAATATTTATTGGCGGTGGTACGCCGAGCCTGCTTTCTGGCCCGGCGATGCAAACGCTGCTGGACGGCGTGCGTGCGCGTTTGCCGCTGGCAGCGGATGCAGAAATTACTATGGAAGCGAATCCTGGTACGGTAGAAGCCGATCGCTTTGTTGATTATCAGCGTGCCGGTGTGAACCGCATCTCTATTGGTGTGCAGAGTTTTAGCGAAGAAAAGCTGAAACGACTTGGACGCATTCATGGCCCGCAAGAAGCGAAACGGGCAGCGAATCTGGCAAGCGGGCTGGGGCTGCGTAGTTTTAATCTTGATTTGATGCACGGGTTGCCTGATCAATCACTGGAAGAGGCACTTGGCGATCTGCGCCAGGCCATTGAACTGAATCCGCCGCATCTTTCCTGGTATCAGTTGACCATCGAACCCAATACGTTGTTTGGTTCGCGGCCACCGGTGCTACCGGACGACGACGCACTGTGGGATATTTTCGAACAGGGGCATCAGTTATTAACCGCAGCGGGTTATCAGCAATATGAAACCTCCGCTTACGCCAAACCGGGTTATCAATGCCAACACAATCTCAACTACTGGCGATTTGGTGACTACCTCGGCATCGGCTGCGGCGCGCATGGCAAAGTGACCTTCCCGGACGGGCGCATTCTGCGTACCACCAAAACGCGTCACCCGCGTGGTTTTATGCAGGGGCGTTATCTGGAAAGCCAGCGTGATGTAGAAGCCGCTGATAAGCCGTTCGAGTTCTTTATGAATCGCTTCCGTTTGCTGGAGGCCGCGCCACGCGTGGAGTTTAGCCAGTATACCGGCCTTTGCGAAGAAGTGATTCGCTCTCAGTTAGACGAGGCTATCGCTCAGGGTTATCTCACCGAATGTGCGGATTACTGGCAGATAACGGAACATGGGAAGTTGTTTTTAAATTCACTGCTGGAACTGTTTCTGGCCGAGTAAACTTGTTCTGCCGGATGCGGCGTAAACGCCACATCCGGCTACAAGCCATGCATCATCGCAAAAATTACTTAATCACCCCATTACGCCGCAGTTGTTCGGTATCTTTTTTCCAGCGTTCATTAGCCTGGTTGATATCGTCAATCTTCATCAAAATCGCGACTTTTTTACTGTTTATTTCCGAAACTTTCATCGTTAACGGATATTGCCCTTTTTCAAGCTTTATCCAGTCATCCTGCAATTTACGGCTGAGTTTTTGTGATTGCAGAAAAGTCTGTCGCCGCTGCTCGTTGATATCAAAATCCCGTTTCTGCTGAATCGGCACTTCATAACACTCTTCACTCTGTTTATGACATGCCGCAATCGCCGGTTGATAGACCTCTTTGTCATATTTAGCCGCGAACACCTCGCTATCATTCTGTTTATTAAACGCATCCCGTTGCTGGTGTATTTTTTTAAAAGCGTCTTCACGAGTCATTTGCTTGCCATCTGCCCCTTTTCCCCAATAAGCATTCGCCGCTTTCTGTGCCGCAACCATTTGCTTATCAAGCTCTTTCACTTCCTTTTCCAGCCCCGAAATCGAATTCATCTGCACATTCAGCGCTGACTCAAGCTGACTAAAGCGATAATTGAAATCTTCGCTATTCACAATCAGGTACTTATTATTCGTTTTGATATCATCAACAAACCGCCCACTATCGCTGGCTGCTGCCTGAAAAGAGTAAAAATTCACCGTCCAGCCAGACGCGGGCGTTCCTTTACTGGTTAACATCGCTGAGAATTTTACGGGTTTATCTTTCACCCAGGTCTGTTCCAGAAGTTGATAATCTGCCAACTGACCGATCCAGGTATAGAGATCATCGTTAGAAGAGACATCACCTTCCGCAGACCAGGTGGCCTGATTCCCCTTCGCATCAAGGTTTTTTAAATTGATGGCGTCCAGTTTGAGAATGCCGTGATATTGCTTTTTGAATTGATCTTTTAAGACATTTTCAGTTGGCGGTTCACCATCGGCCCAGCCATAACCTGACATCAACACAAACAACGCCGTACCTACAATCCATTGTTTTTTCACAGTGAAAGTCTCGTGTGGAATAATTTATTCCTGTGATTATCATCATGATAATTATAATTGACAATGGACGTGAGTCTGAAGTGAGAAAGCCCCGGCACGATACCGGGGCGAGGCGATTAGTACTGATTGAAAATCTGCTGGATCTGCTGTGGATCTTTAGTTTGCGTCAGCGCCAGTTGCAGCAGAACGCGCGCTTTTTGCGGGTTCAGCGTACCAGAGGCGACGAAACCGTATTTCGCATCATCCACTTCGGCATCCTGAGTGGTTGCGCCCGTCGGTACGCGAGAAGAACGCACTACCGCAGTGCCGTTTTTCGCCGCGGTTGCCAGGGTGTCGAATACGGTTTTATACAGGTTACCGTTACCCACACCGGCGCTAACGATGCCGTCATAGCCCGCATCTACCAGTGCTTTTGCCGGAAGATCGGATGCGTTAGCATAGTTATAAACGATACCAACTTTCGGCAGTTCATTCAGCTTAGAGACATCAAACGGCGTATCGCTGGTGTGCTTACGCGCCGGAGTACGCTGATAGTCGATTTTACCGTTGTGAATGTAACCCAGTGGACCGAAGTTAACAGACTTGAAGGTCGCTACATCGGTAGTGTTGGTTTTGGTCACGTCACGACCATCCAGCACGGTGTCGTTCATCACTACCAGCACGCCACGGTTAGCGGAGGCTTTATCTGCTGCGGTCACTACCGCGTTATACAGGTTGAATGGACCGTCTGCGCTCATGGAGGTGGACGGACGCATTGCGCCGACCATCACTACTGGCTTATCACATTTTACGGTCAGATCGAGGAAGTAAGCGGTTTCTTCCATCGTGTCTGTACCGTGAGTAATGACGAAGCCGTCAGTTTTATCGCAGTCGGTATTAATTTTTTTCGCCAGTGTCAGCCAGACATTATCATTCATGTCCTGGGAGCCGATGTTAACGACCTGCTCGCCTTTAACGTTCGCAATGTCCTTCAATTGCGGCACCGCATTGACCAGGTTTTCTACGCCAACTTTACCCGCTGTGTAGTTAGATTTGGTTGCGGAGTCACCACCACCGGCAATCGTCCCGCCGGTCGCTAAAATGGTGATATTCGGTAATGCTAATGCTGCACCACTAAAACCCATAACCAGTGCGGCAAGTGCCGTCTTTCTGAAAAACTCCATTTCATTCCTCCAGTTACGTGAACGCTACGTATTATCCCTTAGCTTTGTATAGGAAATTTGACGTTAAACAATTTACAACGTGAATGGATTTTGGAGATCTATAAAGTTAGAGGCAGGTAACAAAACGAAGAATTAAACGGCATAAAAAAGTATTATGCCGTCTTAAAATAGAGGATTATTTCAAATTCCCGACCAGGGCTTTGCGGCTATCTTCCAGGGTCACCACACGGCTACAGACATCTTTGCCAAACTGCTGGAAATCTTTTTCCTGCTTTTTCCACTCGGTTTGGATGGAGGATTGCAAACCGCCCAGGCTTCCCAGCACATTCTGTAACGGATTACCGCCGCTTTTCAGTACCGCTTTCGCGCCCATTTCATTAATGCTGTCCTGCAAAATTCCACCCATCGCCTGATTCACTAGTTGCTGGCCTTCGGCGCGAACCTGATCAATGGCTTTATAGTGGAACGTCAGGCCATCGCTGCGCGTTTCAATAATGCGATTCATCTGTTCTTTCAACTGCGCATCGAGCTTGGTCAGACGGCTGCGCATTTTACTGCTTTCACCCATCTCCTGAACGATAATTTTATCCAGTGCGACGCGGGCTTTCTCAACGCGGCTCTTAGTCCCTTCATCAATCCACGGCAACGTGCTGCGCAGTTCTGCCTGATAATCCTTCGCCTGCTCGCGCTGGGCGGCACTCAGAGAATATTGCTTGCCGTTGTACATCACATTGCCGTCTGGCGTGATCACCAGATTGCCGTTTTCGCCCTTCACCTGTACGGTTTGCGGGCTGACAATCACATCGTCACGCGGTGTGACGCTGCACTGGTAGTCGGCGTGAGCAGTCATTGCCGTTACTGAAAGTGCTGCCGCCAGCAGCATTTTGCGCATCATAATCTTCCCTCAAGAACAAATCAGGCCAGCATTTGCTGGCCCGGATTGATAACAAAGTGCGCATTGTCCATGCCGGATGCGGCGTAAATGCCTTATCCGGCCTACTCAATCGTGCAACCTCAATATATTGCATACCCATTGTAGGCCTGATAAGCGTAGCGCATCAGGCAGTTTTGCGTTTGTCATCGCCCGTATGCTTTCTTAGTCCCACCAAACGTCGAAAAGTTCGCTGGTGCGTACCTCATCCAGTTTGCGCTCTTCCAGCCACTTACGCACAATCGCCTGATGTTCTTCGGTACATTTGCCAATTTCCTGCATGCAGATCAGACCTTCCCAGGCCAGATAACCACTGCCGTCAAAAGCCAGCTTGTTCGGTTCGACAACCTCGTTAATAAAATCATCAACGGTTTTATCAATCTGTTCTTCCGATGTACCTTCCGGGAATCGCCATGCCACCGAAAATCCTAATTCCTGGAATTCGTCGATGTGCATTTTTTTACGCAGACGACGGCTACGGTTCTTTGCCATTATTTCACCCTCTCGAACATTAAGTCCCATACTCCGTGACCAAGACGATGACCACGTTGTTCAAATTTCGTCACCGGACGTGATTCCGGGCGCGGTACGTAATCGTTACTTTCTGACAGGTTTTTATAACCGTCAATGGAAGACATCACTTCGAGCATATGTTCCGCATAAGGTTCCCAGTCGGTCGCCATATGGAATACGCCCCCCAGTTGCAGTTTGCTTTTTACCAGTTCAGCAAACGGCACCTGAACGATACGGCGTTTATTATGACGTGCTTTGTGCCACGGGTCAGGGAAAAAGAGCTGAACCATGCTCAATGAATTGTCAGGAATCATTTTATGCAGCACTTCGACCGCGTCATGACACATCACGCGCAGATTGCTCAGCCCCTCTTCATGCGCGGAAGCCAGGCAAGCGCCAACGCCCGGCGAATGCACTTCAATGCCGAGGAAATCCTGCTCCGGACGCTCTTTCGCCATTGCCACCAGCGAAGCACCCATGCCAAAACCAATCTCAAGCGTCACCGGCGCTTCACGGCCAAACAGCGTCGGGAAATCCAGCATATCTTCGCTGAACTCAACGCCCATCACCGGCCAGTAGTTTTCCAGCGCATGTTCCTGGCCTTTGGTCAGTCGCCCCTGGCGGCGTACAAAACTACGGATACGGCGCAGAGGACGGCCGTTTTCATCAAATTCCGGTGAGATGACGTCGTTTTTCATAAAGATTTAGTCGCTTGTGAAAGTGTTCTGAAAACGGGCATTATCCAAAGTTAGTTGCCGGATGCAAGCATGATAAGGCCGTGGCTGCGGAAAGTTCCGGTTTACACCCTGTCGTCGCTGTGCTGCAATCTTGCCCCCAACAACTGTGAATTTGGTGACCATGCAAGCGTCGCAATTTTCAGCCCAGGTTCTGGACTGGTACGATAAATACGGGCGGAAAACCCTGCCCTGGCAAATTGACAAGACGCCCTACAAAGTATGGCTCTCAGAAGTGATGTTGCAACAAACTCAGGTTGCGACTGTTATCCCCTATTTTGAACGCTTTATGGCGCGCTTCCCGACGGTGACCGATCTCGCCAATGCGCCGCTGGATGAAGTTCTCCACTTATGGACCGGGCTTGGCTATTACGCCCGCGCGCGCAATCTACATAAAGCGGCACAGCAAGTTGCCACCTTACACGGCGGAAAATTCCCGGAAACCTTTGAGGAAATCGCCGCACTACCGGGCGTCGGGCGTTCCACCGCGGGCGCGATCCTCTCACTTTCTCTGGGTAAGCACTTTCCGATTCTCGACGGTAACGTCAAACGCGTGCTGGCGCGCTGCTATGCTGTAAGCGGCTGGCCAGGGAAAAAAGAGGTCGAGAATAAACTGTGGAGTTTGAGCGAACAGGTGACGCCCGCCGTCGGTGTGGAGCGGTTTAATCAGGCGATGATGGATTTAGGCGCGATGATCTGCACGCGCTCGAAGCCAAAGTGTTCGCTCTGCCCGCTACAAAACGGCTGCATTGCCGCGGCCAATGATAGCTGGTCACTTTATCCAGGCAAAAAACCGAAACAGACGCTGCCGGAGCGCACCAGCTACTTTCTGCTATTACAGCACGAAAATGAAGTATTTCTGGCGCAGCGTCCGCCAAGTGGATTGTGGGGCGGTTTATACTGCTTCCCGCAGTTTGCTGATGAAGAAAGTATGCGGCAATGGCTGGCGCAACGGCAGATCAACGCCGGTCACCTGACGCAACTCACCGCGTTTCGTCATACCTTCAGCCATTTCCATTTAGATATTGTGCCTATGTGGCTTCCCGTGTCGTCATTCACCGGTTGCATGGATGAAGGCAATGCGCTCTGGTATAACTTAGCGCAACCGCCGTCAGTTGGCCTGGCGGCTCCCGTGGAGCGTTTGTTACAGCAGTTACGCACTGGCGCGCCGGTTTAGCGCGTGAGTCGATAAGAGGATAATTTATGAGCAGAACGATTTTTTGTACTTTCCTGCAGCGTGAAGCAGAAGGTCAGGATTTTCAGCTATACCCCGGCGAACTGGGAAAACGCATCTACAACGAGATTTCCAAAGAAGCCTGGGCGCAGTGGCAGCACAAGCAAACCATGTTGATCAACGAAAAGAAACTTAACATGATGAATGCTGAGCACCGCAAGCTGCTGGAGCAGGAGATGGTCAATTTCCTGTTCGAAGGTAAAGAGGTACATATCGAAGGCTATACGCCGGAAGATAAAAAATAAAAAGACATTGCCGGAGCACGCCTCCGGCAACTTGCATAAAAACAAACACAACACGCACCCGGAATGATGAAAAAATATCTCGCGCTGGCTTTGATTGCGCCGTTGCTCATCTCCTGTTCGACGACCAAAAAAGGCGATACCTATAATGAAGCCTGGGTCAAAGATACCAACGGTTTTGATATTCTGATGGGGCAATTTGCCCACAATATTGAAAACATCTGGGGATTCAAAGAGGTGGTGATCGCCGGTCCTAAGGACTACGTGAAATACACCGATCAATATCAAACCCGCAGCCACATCAACTTTGATGATGGTACGATCACTATCGAAACCATCGCCGGGACGGAACCTGTCGCACACCTGCGCCGGGCAATTATCAAAACGTTACTGATGGGTGACGATCCGGGGTCGGTCGATCTCTATTCCGATGTTGATGATATTACGATATCAAAAGAACCTTTCCTTTATGGTCAGGTAGTAGACAACACCGGGCAGCCAATTCGTTGGGAAGGTCGCGCGAGCAATTTCGCGGATTATCTGCTGAAAAACCGCCTCAAAAGCCGCAGCAACGGGCTGCGTATTATCTACAGCGTAACCATTAATATGGTGCCGAACCACCTTGATAAACGTGCGCATAAATATCTCGGTATGGTTCGCCAGGCGTCACGAAAATATGGTGTCGATGAGTCATTAATTCTGGCGATTATGCAAACCGAATCCTCATTTAACCCGTATGCGGTCAGCCGTTCCGATGCGCTGGGATTAATGCAGGTAGTACAGCACACCGCCGGGAAAGACGTGTTCCGCTCACAGGGGAAATCCGGCATACCTGGCCGCAGTTTCTTGTTCGATCCTGCCAGCAACATTGATACCGGCACCGCATATCTGGCGATGCTGAATAATGTTTATCTCGGCGGCATTGATAACCCAACGTCGCGCCGTTATGCCGTCATCACCGCCTATAACGGCGGCGCAGGCAGCGTGTTACGTGTTTTCTCGAATGATAAAATTCAGGCAGCTAATATTATTAACACCATGACGCCAGGTGATGTTTATCAGACTTTGACGACCCGCCATCCTTCTGCGGAATCTCGCCGCTATCTCTATAAAGTGAACATGGCGCAGAAATCTTACCGCCGTCGATAATTTCACCTTTGCCTCTAACATTACTTCGAGGCAAAGTGTTACACACTTCACAATTTCGCCTTGCAAATTGATATTATTTGCAATTATTTGCTACGGATAACAAAAAAACAGTCAGCGAAGTTGATAGAATCGCATCATCTTGCACGGTCAAATGTGCTTTTTAAAACACTCATCCGCATCACGATGTGAGGAAATTAACATGAATCTTAAGCTGCAGCTGAAAATCCTCTCTTTTCTGCAGTTCTGCCTGTGGGGAAGTTGGCTAACGACCCTCGGCTCATATATGTTCGTTACCCTGAAGTTCGACGGTGCTTCTATTGGCGCAGTTTATAGTTCACTGGGTATCGCCGCGGTCTTTATGCCTGCTTTGCTGGGGATTGTGGCCGACAAATGGTTAAGTGCGAAATGGGTATATGCCATTTGTCACACCATCGGCGCAATTACTCTCTTCATGGCGGCGCAAGTTACCACGCCGGAGGCGATGTTCCTCGTTATCCTGATTAACTCGTTTGCCTATATGCCAACACTTGGGTTAATCAACACCATCTCTTACTATCGCCTGCAAAACGCGGGGCTGGATATCGTTACTGATTTCCCGCCAATCCGTATCTGGGGCACCATCGGTTTTATTATGGCGATGTGGGTGGTGAGCCTGTCAGGCTTCGAACTAAGCCACATGCAACTGTATATTGGCGCAGCCCTTTCCGCCGTTCTGGTGCTGTTTACCTTTACGCTGCCGTATATTCCGGTTGCTAAACAGCAAGCGAATCAGAGCTGGACGACTTTGCTGGGGCTTGATGCATTCGCGCTGTTTAAAAACAAGCGTATGGCGATTTTCTTCATCTTCTCGATGCTGCTGGGCGCGGAACTGCAGATTACCAACATGTTCGGTAATACCTTCCTGCACAGCTTCGACAAAGATCCGATGTTCGCCAGCAGCTTTATCGTGCAACATGCGTCAATCATCATGTCGATTTCGCAAATCTCTGAAACGCTGTTCATTCTGACTATCCCGTTCTTCTTAAGCCGCTACGGTATTAAGAACGTAATGATGATCAGTATTGTGGCGTGGATACTGCGTTTTGCGCTGTTTGCCTACGGCGACCCGACTCCGTTCGGTACTGTACTGCTGGTGCTGTCAATGATTGTCTACGGCTGCGCATTCGACTTCTTCAACATCTCTGGTTCGGTGTTTGTGGAAAAAGAAGTTAGCCCGGCAATTCGCGCCAGTGCGCAGGGGATGTTCCTGATGATGACCAACGGCTTCGGCTGTATCCTCGGCGGTATTGTGAGCGGTAAAGTGGTTGAGATGTATACCCAAAACGGCATTACCGACTGGCAGACCGTATGGCTGATTTTCGCAGGTTACTCCGTGGTTCTGGCCTTCGCGTTCATGGCGATGTTCAAATACAAACACGTTCGTGTCCCGGCGGGCACACAGACGGTTAACCACTAATTACGCCAAGAAAAACGGGCTACCATCTGGTAGCCCGTTTTTTTGTTCTCACTTCAACACATAACCGTATAAACGTTTCATGCCGTCGGCATCGGTTTCGCTATAGACACCTTGTAGCTCCGGCGAAAACCCCGGCAACAAATTCACGCCTTCTTCCAGTGCGAGAAAATAACGCTGTACCGCGCCTCCCCATACCTCCCCCGGCACCACGCAAAGCACGCCAGGTGGATACGGCAGCGCGCCTTCCGCCGCAATCCGCCCTTCGGCATCACGAATACGCACTAACTCCACTTCACCACGAATATAGGCGCTATGCGCATCCTGGGGATTCATCACTACAGGCGGGAAACTCTGTTGGCGGAACATCGCTTTTTGCAGGTCTTTGACGTCGAAACTGACATACAGATCGTGCATCTCCTGACACAACTGGCGCAGGGTATAGTCGCGATAGCGCACCGGATATTTGTTATAAACGCTCGGCAACACCTCAGCCAGTGGCGAGTCATCCTCAATATGCTGTTCAAACTGTGCCAACATTGCGACCAGTTGTGCCAGCTTCTCGTGGCTCTCCGCCGGGGTTAATAAGAACAGAATAGAGTTGAGATCGCACTTTTCCGGCACAATGCCATTCTCACGCAGATAGTGCGCCAGAATCGTCGCAGGAATACCAAAGTCGCTATATTCACCGGTTTCGGCATCGATACCGGGCGTGGTCAGTAGCAGCTTGCACGGATCAACAAAATACTGATCTGCGGCATATCCCTCAAAGCCGTGCCAATTCGCCCCCGGTTCAAAACTGAAGAAGCGACGGTCGCTGGCCAATACTGACGTCGGATAATCCTGCCACAATTTGCCACCAACAACGGGCGGGATAAACGGGCGAAACAGCTTACAGCGTGCAAGAATCGCCTTGCGCGCTTCAATGCCCAACTCAACACACTCCGCCCACAGTCGACGACCGCTCTCCCCTTCATGGATTTTGGCGTTAACGTCCAGCGCAGCAAACAGCGGATAGAACGGACTGGTGGAGGCGTGGAGCATAAAGGCATTATTCAACCGCTTATGCGGGCAAAAGCGCGCCTGCCCGCGAATATGGTTATCTTTTTTGTGGATCTGCGAAGTCTGCGAGAATCCCGCCTGCTGTTTGTGCACCGACTGGGTAACAAAGATCCCCGGATCGTTTTCGTTAAGTTCTAACAGTAACGGCGAGCTATCTGCCATCATCGGAATAAACTGCTCGTAACCGACCCACGCGGAATCAAACAGAATGTAATCGCACAAATGCCCAATGGTCTCGATCACCTGGCGAGCGTTATAGATAGTACCGTCATAAGTTCCTAACTGAATAATTGCCAGGCGAAACGGGCGCGGTAGTTCGGCTTTTTCTGGTGCCACTTCACGAATTTGCTGGCGCAAATAGTCTTCATTAAAACAATGCGCATCAATACCGCCGATAAAACCGAACGGGTTACGCGCGGCTTCCAGATACACCGGCGTCGCCCCAGCCTGAATCAATGCACCGTGATGATTCGACTTATGATTGTTACGATCGAACAGTACCAGATCGCCACGCGTTAACAGCGCATTGGTAACCACTTTGTTTGCTGCCGAAGTGCCGTTAAGCACAAAATAGGTTTTATCAGCATGAAACACTTTGGCCGCAAACTTCTGCGCATCCTTCGCTGAGCCTTCATGAATAAGCAGATCGCCCAGTTTCACATCGGCGTTGCACATATCGGCACGAAAAACGTTCTCACCGAAGAAATTGTAAAAATGACGCCCCGCAGGATGCTTTTTAAAGAACGCGCCATGTTGATGACCCGGGCAAGCAAAAGTGCTGTTGCCCATCTCAACATATTGCGTCAGCGTGTCATAAAACGGCGGCAACACGTTCTCTTCGTACTGGCAGGCTGCAGATTCCAGCTCCAGCCACTGCTGCTCGTTGCCATTGATTACCGCCGCGACGCCCGCAGGCAATTCAACAATCTGTTCGGAATACAAAAACACCGGTAGATGAAAACCAGTGCGTTTAAGTAACGCAAGAATGCCACTGCGGCTATCCGCAGCGGTAATGACGACTGCCGCGACGTCCGTAAAATCAGTATCTTCCAGCGCCACCACGCGACGATGGGTAGAAATTCGGGAAACCAGTTCACTACTGGCGGCAATACTCATTGATTTCATAAATGTAAAACCCGTTTCGGGGAGGTAAAAATACCGGGCAAGGTGTAAAAACCTGCCGCATGAGATGTGGGTCAAACTGGTCACCAGCTCCGACCGCCAGACATCAGTAAAAGCAGAATGGCTCTGATTTTACTGTTGTCCTACAGTGAGCGTGCGTTAACTTCACCGCATGAGCAGTAATATGGAAAGGGAAGCGTTTCGCGCAAAACGGCGATAAACAAGAGAATGTAAGGAGGTGGCGTGCATCGGGCAAACTCCGTACAACAAGGAGAAAATTCGCGCAATCATGGCACCTTTCACCAGAGCGTGCAAGCCAGGACTTTGCGGTCAGACAAGCAATCGGCGGGACAAAAAGTTCATAATAAAAACATCAAACAACACAATTAACAGGAACTCTTGTGGTCATCGGCCCTTTTATCAACGCTAGTGCAGTATTACTGGGTGGCGTCCTCGGCGCACTGCTTAGTCAACGCTTACCGGAACGGATCCGTGTCTCTATGACATCCATTTTTGGTCTGGCATCGTTGGGAATTGGTATTTTACTGGTGGTGAAATGCGCCAACCTTCCGGCGATGGTTTTAGCGACGCTACTCGGTGCATTAATTGGTGAAATTTGTTTGTTGGAAAAAGGTGTTAATACCGCAGTCGCTAAAGCGCAAAATTTGTTTCGTCACTCGCGTAAAAAGCCAGCGCATGAATCTTTTATTCAGAATTTTGTCGCGATTATTGTCCTGTTTTGTGCCAGCGGCACCGGGATCTTCGGCGCGATGAATGAAGGGATGACCGGCGATCCGAGCATTTTAATCGCCAAGTCATTTCTGGATTTCTTTACCGCGATGATCTTCGCCTGTTCACTTGGCATTGCGGTATCGGTGATTAGTATTCCATTGCTGATCATCCAGTTAACGCTGGCCTGGGCTGCTGCGCTGATATTACCGCTGACAACACCATCGATGATGGCAGACTTCAGCGCCGTAGGTGGTTTGCTGCTGCTAGCAACCGGCTTACGCATCTGCGGCATTAAACTATTTCCGGTGGTCAACATGCTTCCAGCACTACTTCTGGCAATGCCTCTTTCCGCCGCCTGGAGCACCTGGTTTGTCTGATGATGCGTGTAGTAACGGCAAAGTGATGATAGATTGTGCAGTCTGCTATAAATTGAAGAAATTTAATTGACGAGACGAGGCGAATCAGGTTTAATGCGCCCCGTTGCCCGGATAGCTCAGTCGGTAGAGCAGGGGATTGAAAATCCCCGTGTCCTTGGTTCGATTCCGAGTCCGGGCACCACTATTCATAAGGCCTCGCTGAAAAGCGGGGCTTTTTCTTTTTCTGGCTACGGTAAATTTCTGGCCGTTGCTACACGTAATTTGCGTGCTGTATTTCTCGCCATTTTCGACGATGTTTGTTGCTTTATACACACCAATACATGCAGGCGCTCACAGTGATATTCTGTTAATTATCACTCCCTGACGTTCCCCCTGATTGTGCGGCAATCGGCTCGCCACCAGCGGCATTCTCATTTTTTACAGACGTCAACATTTTCCTTATTAATCCATTAAATCGTCGTGACCGTTACGGCTGTTTAGGTGCCAAAGCTGAAAGTTCTGCTTTGAGTTCTGCACTTAATGCCGGGTCCAGCAAAATGTTTTCCAGTTCTTTACGGAACGTCTGGTTATCCAGAAGGTTCGCTTTTAAATCACGAAGTAAATTACGCATGGAAAGCATGGCTTTTAGCTGAGGTATTTGTCGGGATACCTGTTCAGGGGAGAAATCCTTTATGCTCTGAAATGTCAACCTGATGCTGTCTTCGCTACCGTCATCAGCAAGTGTGTTATTAACGATAAGATTTACTTTTGGGGAATAGTCTGAAAGGACTGCATCAAAATTATTTTTGTTAAGATTAACTTTTTTACGCTCAGATAATGGCGCGGATTCCTGACCATTACTAAAATCACCCGCAACCAGTAACTTCAGGGGTAATTCTGTTTTTTACTCGCCCCCCTGTATGCAGTTCTAATTTCAGATTAATACGGGCCTTTGGTATCTCCCGCTGGAAACTGTCACTCATAATCCCCTCACGTAATTCAGTTAAAGTCAAATTAATCATAATACTTATTTAACCGGATACTAAGGCAATGGCGAAATCAAAAAAACAATACAGATCAATACATTGAGAATAAAAACAATGGGAATGTTGCCAGACAATAAAAATAAGCACAGCGATATCAAGCAATTAAAAACGTCTTTATAAATATTCCTAATTGTATTTTTATTATGTGCTTTTATTTTTTCATTACCCGCACAACCTGTTAACAGACAGGCGGTACATCGTGCGAAACGTTGACTTACCTGGCTTCATACTACTGGCAAAGTTATTCTGATAGCCCCGCTTACTTTGCCTTACTGATTCATAAGCATTCACCGCCATCCTTATCCAACACTCAGACCATCCCAGTTTCTACAGGCCTCACCATTGGCGGAAGAGATTTTATTTTAGGTAAGCGCAAATTTGCATTACAGCATATTCAGGCCTACACCCGAATAGCCTGATTAACCATAAAATATTGACGCAGCGCAGCATATTGACTATTCCTTGAACTTATATTCATACATTGTAATAGCACAGTAAATGTAGGATCTTATGCATAACGGAGTATTTATGACTTTTAAGCGTTTGGTTGTTATTACCGCTATATCCTGTATGTATACCGGATTTGCATTTGCAACGAATGTCTCGTTGAATCCTGCCCAGGTAGAACATCTGAATAACGTCATTCATCGTGAGGTAAAAGGGAAGAATGACCGTAATTTTGCCTATACAAACTGGACTGAAGCTCAACGCGTAGCCGAATTTATTTGCCGACCGCTGGCACTGAAAGAACTACAGAAGCAGTACACCGACGTAGATAAGGTTATTCTCGATCAGGGAAAACATAATATGCAGCGCCTGGTCTCACCTGCGCTCCTGACGGGCAATGGTCAGTACCGTCGGGGGATTAACTGGACGACTTTTCACTACGCATGTGAACTGTCAGTGAAAACCGGAGAGGCTATAGGGTTCAGATTGTTGAACAACAAAACCCTGACCATGGCTCCGGGACCCGTTATTCGTCCCGGGAGGCTAAGCCAGTGAAAAATATTCTTACCGCATTTCTCATCATCACTCTCCCGGCGTTCTCTGCCACGGCGGCCAGTTTTGATTGTCGGCAGTCCCACAGTGCGGATGAAAAAGCAATTTGTTCATCACATAGCCTGAATGATTTGGACGTGGAGTTGAGTGTTAAATATCAATTCCTTCATGGACTTTACGCGATGGGAGCCGCCGGGGAACTGCATGACTCACAGGTACTGTGGCTGGCTGAACGACGCCGGTGTGGTAGCGATACAACCTGCCTGAGAAAAGCATACAAACAGCGATTAAAAACTTTAAACCATCTTTATGACGCGATTAATAAACCACTCTGAATCTGAAGTGGACTGTTGGTTGCCGGAGGTGCCTTTCTGCGAGGCACCTCCTTACCCGCGAGTATGGCCAAAAGGGCCTGATGCTTGTCTCTCCATCAGCCCTTTCACTGAGCAAAATGTACGCTACAAAAATGAAGGATGGCCGGACGGAAGTGCTCTCTGGCATATGTGCAACCGATTCATTA
This sequence comes from Escherichia sp. TW09308, assembly GCF_000208565.1. Lineage (NCBI taxonomy): Bacteria > Pseudomonadati > Pseudomonadota > Gammaproteobacteria > Enterobacterales > Enterobacteriaceae > Escherichia > Escherichia sp. TW09308. The sequence goes on from NZ_AEME01000001.1 coordinate 2,825,231, forward strand.
CGTGATAATCCCAATAATTATTTTTTATTTGGTAATAGTTTCCTTGAAAATATATGTACCAATAAATGCAATCTGGTCTGTTTTAATTCCACAGCCACCTGCAGAAATAATCAACCAGAAAACAATCTTGATATTTAATAGTCACGAATAAAACTTTATCACTCCCTTCTGCTTTATATGGAAATTGTCAATTGGTTAACTATACATAGCTTAAATAGTTGAATGCGGAATATCACCACCATTACCGAGGTGTTTTATTTATAAATAACAGTGTTATGCATCTCTTTTTTTACAAGGAAACAATCAACCTATGAATTGTTTTTTGATTCAATAGTTAAGCGCGAAACATTTTAATCATTGATAAAAATCCTAAACTCCTTGTTCATAATGTAGGGCTGTGTTAAATAGGTGGGCAAAATTTGGTTCCCCCTTCTCGCCTGTAATATTGCAGTATCTTCGCACTTCCATGAGACATTGCGACTTAATAAGAGGGTGATAAGTCCTGGATAAGAGCATGGACTAACCATATTTTTATATTTATTAAATAATTTGTTATAACCCATTGATTTAATATCAATAATTTATTATGGGTTCGGGTTTGTTGTGACTGTGGCACTATTTCCGTGCAAAGGAGCTGATATGTCTGAAAGACATTTACCTGATGACCAGAGCAGTACTATCGATCCATATTTAATTACCTCTGTTCGCCAGACTCTGGCAGAACAAGGCGCAGCATTACAAAACTTGTCTAAGCAACTGGATCCCGTACAGTACCAACGAGTCCTTAATTTGATAATGAACTGTAAAGGACACGTTATTCTTTCGGGAATGGGTAAATCAGGGCATGTTGGTCGTAAAATGTCAGCGACACTGGCCTCTACTGGTACGCCGAGTTTCTTTATTCATCCGGCAGAGGCTTTCCATGGCGATCTCGGTATGATTACGCCTTATGATCTCCTGATCCTTATTTCCGCCAGCGGTGAAACTGATGAAATTCTGAAGCTAGTCCCTTCACTGAAGAATTTCGGCAACCGAATTATCGCCATTACTAATAATGGAAATTCCACGCTGGCGAAAAATGCTGATGCCGTGCTAGAACTTCACATGGAGAATGAAACCTGCCCGAATAACCTTGCACCAACAACGTCCACCACGCTGACCATGGCGATCGGAGACGCGCTGGCTATTGCCATGATCCACCAGCGTAAATTTATGCCGAATGACTTCGCGCGTTATCACCCGGGCGGTTCATTAGGTCGTCGCCTGCTGACCCGTGTTGCTGATGTTATGCAGCATGATGTTCCTGCGGTGCACCTGGATGCGTCGTTTAAAACCGTGATTCAACGTATCACCAGCGGTTGCCAGGGTATGGTGATGGTAGAAGACGCAGAAGGCGGGCTGGCGGGTATTATCACCGACGGTGACCTGCGTCGCTTTATGGAAAAAGAGGATTCTCTGACATCCGCCACGGCTGCGCAGATGATGACGCGTGAACCACTGACTCTACCGGAAGAAACCATGATCATCGAAGCGGAAGAAAAGATGCAAAAGCATCGAGTCTCAACGTTATTGGTGACCAACAAGGCGAACAAAGTCACTGGTCTTGTACGAATTTTCGACTAATGAAGCAACGGGAGGCGAGAGGCCAGCCCCCTCGCCTCCACTGAAACTCTGATAATCGTTACATGTTGATAAAATTGAAGTCTGCCGTATCCTGGATGCGTGCTCGTCTGTCTGCCATCTCACTGACAGATATCCAAAAACACCTGGCGAAAATCATCATTCTGGCACCGATGGCTGTGCTACTGATCTATCTGGCTATCTTCAGCCAGCCTCGTTATATGAGCGAGTCGAAAGTCGCCATTAAACGCTCGGATGATTTAAATAGCGGCAGCCTGAATTTTGGTCTGCTTCTGGGTGCCTCTAACCCCAGTTCCGCGGAAGATGCGTTGTATCTGAAAGAGTATATCAACTCGCCGGATATGCTGGCGGCGCTGGATAAGCAACTGAATTTTCGTGAAGCATTTAGCCACAGCGGGCTCGATTTTCTTAATCATCTTAGCAAGGATGAAACCGCAGAAGGCTTCCTGAAGTACTACAAGGACCGTATCAACGTTTCGTATGACGATAAAACCGGATTGCTGAATATTCAGACACAGGGCTTTAGCCCGGAGTTTGCGCTTAAATTTAACCAGACCGTGTTGAAAGAGTCAGAACGCTTTATCAATGAGATGTCGCATCGCATTGCGCGTGATCAACTTGCCTTTGCAGAAAGCGAGATGGAAAAAGCGCGCCAGCGTCTGGATGCCAGCAAAGCGGAACTGCTCTCTTATCAGGACAGCAATAACGTCCTGGATCCACAAGCCCAGGCTCAGGCGGCGAGCACGTTAGTAAATACGCTGATGGCTCAGAAGATCCAGATGGAAGCAGATCTGCGTAACTTGCTGACATATCTGCGTGAAGACGCCCCCCAAGTGGTGAGCGCGCGTAACGCGATTCAGTCATTGCAGGCACAAATCGATGAAGAAAAAAGCAAAATCACAGCGCCACAGGGTGACAAGCTAAACCGTATGGCGGTGGATTTTGAAGAAATCAAATCAAAAGTAGAGTTCAACACCGAGCTGTACAAACTGACCCTGACCTCCATTGAAAAGACCCGTGTAGAAGCGGCTCGTAAGCTCAAGGTGCTGTCTGTGATCAGTTCGCCACAGTTGCCGCAGGAATCGTCTTTTCCAAACATCCCTTATTTGATCGCCTGTTGGTTACTGGTGTGCTGCCTGCTGTTCGGCACCCTGAAACTGTTGCTGGCTGTTATTGAAGATCACCGAGATTAACGCTGTCGCTGAATGAGTTTGTGATGAAATTATTTAAATCAATTTTACTGATTGCCGCCTGTCACGCGGCGCAGGCCAGCGCGGCCATTGATATTAACGCTGACTCAAACCTTACGGGGGCAGCACCACTGCCCGGTATTCTGAGTGGGCAGCAATCGGATACACAAAACATGAGCGGCTTCGACAACACCCCACCGCCAGCACAGCCGGTGGTGATGAGTCGTATGTTTGGTGCTCAACTTTTCAACGGCACCAGCGCGGATAGCGGTGCAACGGTAGGATTCAATCCTGACTATATCCTTAATCCGGGCGATAGCGTTCAGGTTCGTTTATGGGGTGCGTTCACCTTTGATGGTGCGTTACAGATTGATCCCAAAGGCAATATTTTCCTGCCGAACGTTGGTCCGGTGAAAGTTGCTGGGGTTAGCAATAGCCAGTTGAACGCCCTGGTTACATCAAAAGTAAAGGAAGTGTACCAGTCCAACGTCAACGTCTACGCCTCCTTATTACAGGCGCAGCCAGTAAAAGTGTACGTTACCGGCTTTGTACGTAATCCTGGTCTGTACGGCGGCGTGACGTCCGACTCTTTACTGAATTATCTGATCAAGGCTGGCGGCGTAGATCCGGAACGCGGGAGCTACGTTGATATTGTGGTCAAGCGCGGCAACCGCGTGCGCTCCAACGTCAACCTGTATGACTTCCTGCTAAACGGAAAACTGGGGCTTTCGCAGTTCGCCGATGGTGACACCATCATCGTTGGGCCTCGTCAACATACGTTCAGCGTTCAGGGCGATGTCTTTAACAGCTACGACTTTGAGTTCCGCGAAAGCAGCATTCCTGTAACAGAAGCGTTGAGCTGGGCACGCCCTAAGCCTGGCGCAACTCACATTACGATTATGCGTAAACAGGGGCTGCAAAAACGTAGCGAATACTATCCGATCAGTTCTGCGCCAGGCCGTATGTTGCAGAACGGCGATACCTTAATCGTGAGCACTGACCGCTATGCCGGCACCATTCAGGTACGAGTTGAAGGCGCGCATTCCGGCGAACATGCCATGGTGCTGCCTTATGGTTCCACCATGCGTGCGGTTCTGGAAAAAATCCGTCCGAACAGCATGTCGCAGATGAACGCGGTTCAGCTTTATCGCCCATCAGTAGCTCAGCGTCAGAAAGAGATGCTGAATCTCTCGCTGCAAAAACTGGAGGAAGCGTCACTTTCTGCCCAGTCCTCCACCAAAGAAGAAGCCAGCCTGCGTATGCAGGAAGCGCAACTGATCAGCCGCTTTGTGGCAAAAGCACGTACTGTGGTCCCGAAAGGCGAAGTGATCCTCAACGAGTCCAATATTGATTCTGTTCTGCTTGAAGATGGCGACGTCATCAATATTCCAGAGAAAACGTCGCTGGTTATGGTTCATGGCGAGGTGCTGTTCCCGAACGCGGTGAGCTGGCAGAAGGGGATGACCACCGAGGATTACATCGAGAAATGTGGTGGCCTGACGCAGAAATCGGGTAACGCCAGAATTATCGTCATTCGTCAGAACGGCGCTGCCGTCAACGCGGAAGATGTGGATTCACTCAAGCCGGGCGATGAGATTATGGTTCTGCCGAAATATGAATCGAAAAACATTGAAGTTACTCGCGGTATTTCCACCATCCTTTACCAGTTGGCGGTGGGTGCAAAAGTGATTCTGTCTTTGTAAGGAGTTGAAATGAGCAAAGCAGTTATTGTCATTCCGGCTCGTTATGGTTCATCGCGCCTGCCGGGTAAGCCGCTACTCGATATTGTCGGCAAACCGATGATCCAGCATGTTTACGAGCGTGCGTTACAGGTGGCGGGCGTTGCAGAAGTTTGGGTGGCAACAGACGACCCGCGCGTTGAACAGGCCGTGCAGGCGTTCGGCGGGAAAGCCATCATGACGCGCAACGATCATGAATCCGGCACCGATCGGCTGGTCGAGGTGATGCATACGGTGGAAGCAGATATCTACATTAACTTGCAGGGCGATGAACCAATGATTCGTCCGCGGGATGTAGAAACACTGTTACAAGGAATGCGTGACGATCCCGCGTTGCCGGTGGCAACACTATGCCACGCGATTTCTGCCGAAGAAGCGACGGAGCCAAGCACAGTAAAAGTGGTTGTGAATACCCGCCAGGATGCGCTTTATTTCAGCCGCTCACCGATCCCGTATCCGCGTAATGCTGAAAAAGCGCGTTACCTGAAACACGTCGGTATTTACGCTTATCGTCGCGATGTGCTGCAAAACTACAGCCAGTTGCCGGAGTCCATGCTGGAGCAGGCGGAATCACTGGAGCAGCTACGGTTGATGAACGCAGGGATCAACATTCGCACGTTTGAAGTTGCCGCAACAGGTCCGGGCGTCGACACCCCTGCATGTCTTGAAAAAGTGCGCACCCTGATGGCACAGGAACTGGCTGAAAACGCATGATTGGCATTTTCTCGTCTGGCATCTGGCGTATTCCACATCTGGAGAAATTTCTGGCGCAACCGTGCCAGAAACTTTCTCTGCTGCGCCCTGTTCCACAAGAAGTTGATGCTATCGCCGTGTGGGGACATCGCCCCAGCGCGGCGAAACCAGTCGCCATCGCCAAAGCAGCGGGAAAACCGGTCATCCGTCTGGAAGATGGATTTGTGCGTTCGCTGGATCTTGGCGTCAATGGCGCACCGCCGCTTTCTTTGGTGGTAGATGATTGCGGCATTTACTACGATGCCAGCAAGCCTTCGGCGCTGGAGAAACTGGTACAGGATAAAGCCGGAAATGCGGCATTGGCTGATCAGGCCAGAGAAGCGATGCACACCATCGTGACCGATGATTTGTCGAAATATAATCTGGCGCCTGCGTTTGTGGCTGATGAGTCAGAACATTCAGACATCGTTCTGGTTGTCGATCAGACATTTAATGATATGTCAGTGACGTATGGTAATGCGGGTCAGAATGAATTTGCCGCCATGCTGGAGGCCGCGATTGCGGAAAATCCTCAAGCGACAATTTGGGTGAAGGTGCACCCAGATGTACTGGAAGGAAAGAAAACAGGTTATTTCGCTGATCTGCGCGCCACGCAACGAGTACGTTTAATTGCCGAGAATGTCAGCCCGCAGTCGCTGTTGCGACACGTTTCCCGAGTTTACGTCGTGACCTCCCAGTACGGCTTTGAAGCCTTGCTGGCAGGAAAACCGGTGACATGCTTCGGCCAGCCCTGGTATGCAGGCTGGGGCTTAACGGACGATCGTCATCCGCAGTCGGCGTTGTTATCTGCCCGACGCGGTTCAGCCACACTGGAAGAACTTTTTGCCGCTGCATACCTGCGTTACTGTCGCTATATCGATCCGCAAACGGGAGCAGTAAGCGATCTGTTTACCGTGCTGCAATGGCTGCAATTACAACGCCGACATCTGCAACAGCGTAATGGCTATTTATGGGCGCCAGGCTTAACGCTGTGGAAGTCAGCGATCCTGAAACCTTTCTTGCGTACCGCGACAAACCGGCTGAGTTTTTCACGTCGCAGCCCTACGGCGACCGCTTGCGTGGTATGGGGTGTAAAGGGAGAGCAGCAATGGCGAGCCGAAGCGCAGCGAAAATCACTGCCGTTATGGCGAATGGAAGATGGTTTTCTGCGTTCATCCGGACTTGGCTCTGACCTGCTGCCACCGCTATCGCTGGTGCTGGATAAACGCGGGATCTACTATGACACCACGCGCCCCAGCGACCTGGAAGTGCTGCTGAATCATAGCCAGCTAACGCTGGCGCAGCAGATGCGAGCTGAAAAATTACGCCAGCGACTGGTTGAAAGCAAACTGAGCAAGTACAACCTGGGAGCCGATTTCTCTCTACCAGACGAAGCTAAAGGTAAAAAAGTTATCCTGGTGCCGGGTCAAGTAGAGGACGATGCCTCTATTAAAACAGGCACTGTCTCGATTAAGAGCAACCTTGAGCTATTACGCACAGTACGCGAGCGTAATCCGCACGCCTACATTATTTATAAACCGCACCCGGATGTACTGGTGGGGAATCGCAAGGGCGATATTCCGGCAGAACTGGCTGCTGAACTAGCTGATTATCAGGCACTTGACGCAGATATTATTCAATGCATTCAGCGCGCAGATGAAGTGCACACCATGACGTCGCTGTCGGGATTTGAAGCGTTATTACATGGTAAGCACGTACATTGTTACGGCCTGCCCTTCTATGCCGGTTGGGGTTTAACCGTCGATGAACATCACTGCCCGCGCCGCGAGCGCAGATTAACGATAGCAGACTTGATCTATCAGGCGCTGATTGTTTATCCAACCTATATCCACCCAACACAGCTACAACCTATTACGGTTGAAGAAGCGGCGGAATATTTGATCCAGACGCCGCGCAAGCCGATGTTTATTACCCGAAAAAAAGCGGGGCGAGTAATACGCTATTACCGCAAATTAATTATGTTCTGCAAGGTCAGATTTGGCTAAACAATTTCATAGTTGACTATTACGCAAATCATTTATGCAAGGTAATGCACTAACCGTTTTATTATCCGGTAAAAAATATCTGCTATTGCAGGGACCGATGGGACCTTTTTTCAATGACGTCGCCGAATGGTTAGAGTCATTAGGCCGTAACGCTGTGAATGTTGTCTTCAACGGTGGGGATCGTTTTTACTGCCGCCATCGACAATACCTGGCTTACTACCAAACGCCGAAAGAGTTTCCCGGTTGGCTGCGAGATCTTCACCGACAATATGACTTTGATACCATTCTCTGTTTTGGTGACTGCCGCCCATTGCACAAAGAAGCAAAACGGTGGGCAAAATCGAAAGGGATCCGCTTTCTGGCATTTGAAGAAGGATACTTACGCCCGCAATTTATTACCGTTGAAGAAGGCGGAGTAAACGCATATTCATCGCTACCGCGCGATCCAGATTTTTATCGTAAGTTACCAGATATGCCTGCGCCGCACGTTGAGAACTTAAAACCTTCAACGATGAAACGTATAGGCCATGCGATGTGGTATTACCTGATGGGCTGGCACTACCGCCATGAGTTCCCTCGTTACCGCCACCACAAATCGTTTTCCCCCTGGTATGAGGCTCGTTGCTGGGTTCGTGCGTACTGGCGCAAACAACTTTACAAGGTAACACAGCGTAAGGTATTGCCGAGGTTAATGAACGAGCTGGATCAACGTTATTATCTTGCCGTTTTGCAGGTATATAACGATAGCCAGATTCGTAACCACAGCAATTATAACGATGTGCGTGACTATATTAATGAAGTCATGTACTCATTTTCGCGTAAAGCGCCGAAAGAAAGTTATTTGGTGATCAAACATCATCCGATGGATCGTGGCCACAGACTCTATCGACCATTAATTAAACGGTTGAGTAAGGAATATGGCTTAGGTGAGCGCGTCATTTATGTGCACGATCTCCCGATGCCGGAACTATTACGGCACGCAAAAGCTGTGGTGACGATTAATAGTACAGCAGGGATCTCTGCGCTGATTCATAACAAACCACTCAAAGTGATGGGCAATGCCCTGTACGACATCAAAGGATTAACGTATCAAGGGCATTTGCACCAGTTCTGGCAGGCTGATTTTAAACCGGATATGAAACTGTTTAAGAAGTTTCGGGGGTATTTATTGGTGAAGACGCAGGTTAATGGGGTTTATTATGGGGATAGATTTTTTATTACAAAGAAGGATTTTATAAAAGAAAAACATTATATGTATTAGCTCAGACCTGAGCTGACAGTTACCGGTTATTTATACAGGTATCTGCCAGATTACATCTGGCTTAAATTTTTCTCGGCCCAGATGCGCTTTCCATCAAGTAACGTTTCCATTGGCGTCCGCCCATTGCACATTTTTCCCTGATGGGTTCGCTCATTATTATAGTGAGCCAGCCATTCATCAAGATCCGACTGTAATGTATCAAGATCGCCGTACAGTTTTTTACGGAACGTTACCTGATAAAATTCGTTCAGGATTGTTTTATGGAACCGCTCGCAGATGCCGTTGGTCTGCGGGGACATCGCCTTTGTTTTCGTGTGTTCTATATCGTTTATTGCCAGATAAAGCTGATAATCATGCTGCTCTACTTTGCCACAGTACTCCGTGCCTCTGTCGGTCAGTATTCTCAGCATCGGCAGGCCCTGAGACGCATAAAACGGCAGTACACGATCATTCAGTAAGTCAGCCGCGGTAATCGGTGTTTTGGTGACGTAAAGCTTACAGTGAGCCACTTTCGAGTACATATCAACGAACGTCTGCTGATAAATACGCCCGACACCTTTCAGGTTGCCTACATAGAACGTGTCCTGCGAACCCAGATATCCCGGATGAGCCGTTTCGATTTCGCCACAGGCCTCGTCATCACTGGCTTTACGCTCCAGTGCTGCGATCTGGCTGTCAGTTAGCTCAATGCCATCACGGGCTACTTTTTCTTCCAGTGCTTTCAGACGTTTTTTGAAATTCTCAAGGTTATGGCGTAACCAGACAGAACGGACACCACTGCCGGAGATAAAAACGCCCTGTTTACGCAGCTCGTTGCTGGTCCGGTGCTGACCGTGTGCCGGGAAAGCGACGGCGTAATCAACAACAGCCTGTTCAGTTGCCTCATCGGTACGGTTCTTAAGGTTAGGAGCGCGGCGACTACGATTAATCAGCGCATCCACACCGCCTTCATCGGCCAGTTCGCGGTAACGATAAAACGTATCACGCGAAACGCCCATGATTTTACAGGCTTTTGATACGTTGCTGAGTTCTTCAGCCAGATTGAGCAAACCGGCTTTGTGTTTGATAACGGGATTGGTAGTATGAAGCATGAGAGTTACCTCGTGTTTTGTATAAGGATTCGACACCCATATCAAAACCGGTAACTCTCAACCTTTCAAGGCTCAGTGTCAGATCAAGTCGCGACTAATACACATTATAAAATAACCATGTGAGATAAAAAGGATTTTTGTTTTATAATTTTTTAAACATATCCAGTTGGATTCTTTTGTTGCCAGTTCCATGTATCAAAAACCATTTTTTGAATGTCATATTTTGCTTTCCACCCAAGATCTCTTTCCGCTGCCTTTGGGTTAGACCAACATTCCCCAATATCACCACATCTTCTTTCTGAATAATTACAAGCTATTTTAATACCAGAAACTTGTTCAAACGTATTGACTAATTCTAAAACAGAATACCCCTTGCCTGTACCTAGATTATAAATTCGAAAAGATGGAGTTGACCATTTTTTTCGCAATGCACATAAGTGTCCTTCCGCCAAATCCATTACATGAATATAATCTCTAATACCAGTACCATCAGGTGTATTGTAATCAGAACCATATATATTTAGCTGTTTATATTTTCCAATAGCAACACCAGAAATATATGGCATAATATTACTTGGGACTCCATTTGGATTTTCACCTATTTCTCCTGAGGGATGTGCTCCGACAGGATTGAAATACCTTAGGCAAGTAACATTAAAGTCATGAGAAGACTTCACCAAGTCTCTCAATATATTCTCCACTACTAATTTCGAATATCCGTAAGGATTTGTAGGTTTCTCTGTCTTACAGTCTTCAGTTAAAGGGATTATCTCTGGTTGACCATAAACTGTAGCAGAAGAGCTAAAAATAATATTGGTAACTTTATGTTTAACCATTTCACTTACCAAAGTTAAACTTCCTACAACATTATTTTTATAATATTTTATAGGATCGTTAATTGATTCACTAACAGATTTTAAACCGGCAAAATGAATCACATCGGTTATATTATTTTCACCAAAAATTCTATTTAAAAGTTCTGAATTTGAAATATCACCTGTATATTGTTTTATTTTTTTATTTGTCAGCCTTTCAACCCTTTTCAAAGATTCATTAGTTGAATTGCTAAGGTTATCTAATGTTATTACATCATAACCATTTTCTAACAATAATAAAGTTGTGTGAGAACCTATATATCCAGCGCCGCCTGTAACTAATACTGACATATTAATCCTTAAATTATGTTTCTCAAAACTTCTCGTGAGTAATTTAAATAACACTTATCAGTAAAATGATAAATATCCGAATGAGTTACTAAATCATGTATCGATATATCTCTTCTTGGTAATACATATAAATTTTTATGATTATTTTTAAGTTTGCAAATCTGCAAGTGTTGTGATGAACTTCTTTCTGTTAGATTTTTGTTGTTTTTTAAATTGATCGGGAATGGTATAAACACAATTTTACACAATGGGTTTTTACGTGTTAAAAAGTCAAACACATTATCATAACTGTTATATAATTTATCATCATCTATAAACTTATTTACAAATTGAAATTCAACAGCCTTATTTGTAAGGTAATTCTCATTTATAAACATAGGAGTGCCAAACTCTCTATGTTTATAAATCTTAAATAATAATTCAGCAAAATTATCAAATATAAAAAGATCTATTTTTCCAAAATTTATTGCGTCAAAGAAATTTATAAGCGGAAGTTTATCTTCTTTCTTCGGTAATGCTTTACCTAAACCTACATCATTTAACTGATTATCGATCGTGTTTACATAGCTATATTGTTTACTTAGCTCGAACTTTAGATCTGTTTTTTTTAACTCTGGATACTTTTTATTTATGTAAATATCACAGAATTGATCTATACGATTATGTTGAACACTGCTTAACCTATACCATTCTGAATATATTTTTGATAAATTTGTAGCTACATTTGCGGAGAGACAACTACCGAAAGAACATACAATTTTCATTATTTTGCAATATTCCTATTATTATCTTTAATATTTTTTATCAAATCTACAAAAAATAATTTTGGATTTCTTATTAATTTATTAGTTTTTCTCTTTATTGCTCCTCTATTATTTTTTACCTCATTATTTTTTGGCATCAATACTCTATTACCAAAGTTAGTTGATTCTTTTTGTGATTTTTGTTTATTAATCAAATGAGTGAAATCACAAATATAGTTTTCAGTTAAAGGTAATGATGCTGCCATAGAAGGAGTATTTCCAGCCCTAATATCTATTAAATTAATTTGCCTTTCCATAAGTGCGTTAACAATAGCATCTCTTTTCTGTCTACTTCCTTTCATTATATTGGTCCATACTGTATCTATAGAATCAGTAGAACAATCAATTGCCACGCCTTTATTATCCAAAATAGAACGACCAAATGAATAAATATTAACATTGAACTTGAGAGATTGTAATAATACAGTGGAGTTAATCCCAATTACTGAATGCGCATTTTTTAAAAGAGTATCGGTATCAATATCGGTAACGAGTTTCACATTTTGTGATTCAAATATTTTATATCTTTCAATATTTTTGTCTAATGGGTGTGGTTTTATTATTATATTAGTTTTGTTACCAATATTAGAAATGACATGATTAATGAAATTGATGTTATTTTTAAACCTTGGGGAATTAACAATAAGATTTGTATCATTTTCCAATTGAGTAATAATTAATGCGTAATCACCCTTGATTTGTAAAGTACTTTCATCTCCATCAAAATTTCTTTTGCATAGCTGCTCTGCTGTTAAACTTGCAATATATGATTGCCCATTAGTACCCCATTTATCGAAGTATACATGATCCTTTTGAGGAAACCACCCTAACTCTGAATATACAATTGGTATTTTCAGTTCCTTCACTTGTTCTAAAACTTTTCGGTAAATTGGATGCGATCCATTGTGAAAAAGAATAAAGTTAGGCCGATAATTTACTATTTGTTTTAATAGTCGATCATGATCTTTTATCCAATCAAACTGGCAAAACCAATTTTTATTTATTTGATATGGAGTGTGTTTAAAGACCGTATGATAACCTAATTTTTGACGGCATACATATCTGTATTCATACCCAAGTTTATCAATAACTGGCGCCCATATTTCTTCAATGTGTTCATTAGAAAAAGCTATTCCAAAAACACGAAGCTTTTTTATAGGCTTAGTATAAACCGCAACTGTTTCGTTGCTATATTTATGATATTTTTTGTTATTCAGCCCTCTATAAACTGAAGGTATTTCATTATTTATCTCATTGATGGTATTTTGTATACCATTTGAAAAATCTGTGTTTATATTAGCTATAGCTTCTTGAAAAAACTTTATTTTAGGAGGTGTTGAAATCAACTCATTTACTTTATAAGCGAAATCGTCATAATCTCCAAATTTTGCGCATTTTAATATATTTGGCTTAGCTATTTCAGCATTACCACCAACATCCCATGCGACTACAGGTACATGACATGCTAACGATTCAAGGATCACCATACTACAGTTTTCGAATTGGCTAGGCATAATTAAACACTTTGCTTTTTTTACTAATTCAAATCGTTTATCTCCAATAACCTCGCCTTTCTTCTCAACGGAGCATTTTACACTAGGGTCCAATTTAAATAAATTTGATTTTGGCCCAATAAGTAATACTTTGAAATTAGCTGGCAGTCTCTCAAGAATTTTATTAATATCTTTAGTACCTTTTAATTCTTGAAAGCGCCCCATAAATACAATGTCATATTCTTTATCATATGATTGATTGTGATTGGGTTTTTAAAATAACTTACATTATCTATTTTAATTTCGCTACTTAATTCTTCAGCCAATGCATATGACGGAGATGATACTATTTTTGCTTTATTGATTACTCTCAACTCATTGGAAAACTCTTGTTGATTTGGTTTTTGACCATCATATTTCTGAGCAATTGCAAGTGGACAATGCAATCGAATATGCACATTGTACCTTGAAGACAATAGTAATGTTGAAGCTTTAGCTTCAGGTGCTTCAATTATAACGTCATCATATCCAAAATTCTTAGTGACATAATCATACACCTCTTCACGAAATGCAATAGCATTCAAGTTTCTTTTATTTTCAAACGTTATTATTTCTACCCCAACCAACGCATTTTCAAGATTTTTTATATAGTTGGCAATTCCATGAGATGCATTATGATAAGGATTTATTATAAGATATTTCATATTATCCTCTCTATTTCTTTAAATTTTCTTCAGTTATATATGATGATATAGCTGTATCCAAGCAATCAAAGTAACTTACATATTTCCTATCTGATATGTAAATCGCCACATCACAAAACTCTTTCAATGAATTCAAACTATGTGACACCATTAAAAAACTAGATTCTTTATGCCTTTCTTTAAACAATTGAGCGCACTTCTCTTTAAACCTTGCATCACCGACTGCGGTTACTTCATCGACGATATAATAATCAAACTTAAATGCCATGCTTAAACCAAAGCCTAAACGCGACCGCATACCCGATGAATAAGTTTTGATCGGCATATCGAAGTACTTACCGAGTTCAGCAAATTCTTCGACAAACTCTATTTTCTCTTTCAGTTCTTCTTGCTTCGCGTATAACCGCGCAACAAATTTTACGTTCTCGCGTCCAGTTAAACTTCCCTGAAATCCACCGGCGAGGCCGACTGGCCATGATATTGTTTTATTGGTGATGATCTTTCCACTGTCGGGGCGGTCAATACCACCAATCATTCTTAGCAACGTTGATTTACCCGCACCGTTGCGACCAATAAAGGCAACGCTTTTTCCTGAAGGGATTTCGAGGTTTAAATCCTTAAACACATAGTGTCGCCCCGTTGGGGTACGATATGACTTTGTCAAATTCTCAATCTTAATCATGATGTCAGCATTGCCTCCTCACGAGTTCGGTATAAAGCCAGACCAATGAACAGAGTTATCAATGTGAACATTGCCAGGTAGTTCAGACTTACGCCTTCGCTGATATAGCCAGGCATAACAGCCTCGCGGCTTAGCTCCACCACATGTACTAATGGATTCCAGAGTAGATATGACCAGTATTGCTTCGGAATCGAGTGTAGAGGGAACATGATGCAGGAGATGAAATACAGCGGCTTAAGCAGTATCGGCAGGACCTTTTGCATTTCAGGGAAGGTTTTACCAACGACCATGAATATTAAGCCAACGCCACATGAAAGAATGATTAACAAACTCCAGGTAAGCACAAGTTGTAAAAAGTTTGTTATTTCGAAATATTCGCCTGCCATCCAGACGATAAGCATGAGCAATATATAAACAGCAACGTAAATCAGTGTCTCAAGCAGTGCGCGCGCAATGATCGTATCGATGGGTTTTACTGGTCGATAATTAAACAGCCCCAGGTTCGCTTCAATAGCACCTACAGAACGATTGCTGATACTGCTAAAGATAAAAAAGGGAATCAGGCCATTAAGTAAAAACACCGGGAACGAGATGTCTGGCATCGTGCGGTGCATAATGTAACCAAAAATGCCCAACAGTATCAGCAAATGCGCAGAGGGTTCGAGAATCGCCCACAGATATCCCAGACGAAACTTACCAAAGCGTGTTCGTATTTCTCGTAGAAATAATGCCTCTACGGTGACTTTCTGGACTTCAAATCCACTTCTTGCCATTTGATGATATGATCCTAATCTCTTCAGGTACGCTACCGCCCCTGGCTTAACAGCTACCAATACACTGGAGATAATACTTGTTTGTAACTGGATAAAATTCATTCAGACCAATCAGGTACTTTGTAGCACCCGCGACCAATTTCGCCGGAAATTATTTCGGCAGGGATAAATTGGTTTATTTCTGTCTCTTTTCTCTATCCTATTCTTCAGGCATGAATGTATTCGGTCTTCCTGGAATGTCAGGAAAACAAGCCATTTCAGAATGTAGAGTTAATTCCCATGAAAATTCCCCATCGTTATTTCTACCTCTTTGTGACTACTCTTTATGGCTAAAAAAACACAAAGCTTCATGCATCCTGGATTACACCGGAACACATATCTTCATAACGATTTATTAATTTCGCGGGAAATTATTATTTATTGCCAATATTAACTACTTGATTATAAATCCTCATAAGAATTTGGTGCGAAACAACACCTGCAATCTGCCTTATCTCAGAACGCACGCGATTTATTACCCTTAAATTGTTTTCTGCGAAACTATTTCCCTATTTAAAATTCACTCATTCACTGCTTGTTTATATCTCCTATATACCTGATACAGTAATATTTGTGATTAAGATCACACTGAAATAGTTTTATTTAGCTCACGCGAAGTAATACCTACAGAAACTATTTCTATCAATTAAAATATACAACATGATTATTTGCTGCGTGCATTTTGACCTGTATTATGACCAGCACTATCCTCAGATTGATATATCAAACGGGATAATGTTTAAAATTGATTAATAATTTCTGTGGAAATTGTTTTTTTATTTAAAATTTACTTCCTGATTGTCTCCAGGAATTTTATCAATTTCCAGGCTACACAAAATACAGATCAGTTAATAATTATCCTATATGTTTTGCCCTATCAATTACCACTCAATGATTTATGAAATCTATTAATACTGGTAATATATCACCACTCTTAAGCGTATTTGCAGTCAGGAAAAGTATTGATTAACGGGGGTTAAATAGTGAGAAACGGATTTCTGCAGTATTGTTGAACACTCCATGATGGTATGGAAGGAGGACTCATTCTTACGACATCAATACTCAGCCCGGTGAGCGGGTTTGACAGTTCCGCACTCACCATTGGGCTAAGGGTTATCAGGTGGAGTTAAGGGGATGACTATGACAAGGATGGCAACACCTACCCCCGCCCAAACTCCAGTCGCTGCACATTCACCATTCCTGGCTTCTCACCTGCACTGACATCAATTTGTGTCACCCGCAGCGCATACTTTTCATCCAGTGCGTTTAACCAGTTCAGCAGGTCATTAAACACCACAGGATCTATCCAGACCTGGATATTCTCCCCACGCTCGGCTATCCGCTTAATGACCACAGAATGCGCGGAAGCACTGTCACTGATGACCCGCGATACCTGTGCAGGCGTTGTCGTGGCGGATTTTCGCGCTGCGATAATATCCGGTGCGGCGCGTTTCAGTCGGGTGTTCATCACCTCCAGTTGCTGCAACATCGTCTCCTGTTGCTCTATCCGTTCGCTCAACGGCTGCCAGATGAGGACGTAATATCCGGCGCTAAACAGGAACGCCGCCGCGGCCAGTAACATGCCCTTTTCGCGCGGCGAACGCCCCGCCAGGTGTTGTGCCAGCCAGTATTCGCCACGGCTTAACTGGCGCTCACGCCATTGCTGAAAATAGTGAATCAATTTATCGCGTAACATGTTATTTCCTCCGCAACGTTACGCCGCCGGAAACCGCATCACCCTCTTTCTGTAACGCGTCCTGTTGCACAACATAATCTGCCGCCAGTGCGCTACGCAGTTTGTCGAAACTGGCAAAGCTCGCTGCCCGCAACTGAAGGTGGAGCGTCTGGCGTTTTTGATCAAAGGTGAAACCACGCATCTCAATGTCGGAAAGTGATGCCGATTTCAGGGTGCTGGCGATCGCTGACAACTCGGCAAGTAGCCTGGTATCGTCAGTCTGTGGGCGATATTTTTTCATCGCCATCGTCACCTGAGAGCGCAAATTCACAATCCGCTTCTGCTCCGGGAACAACGTTAAGAACTGTTTCTCTGCCTGGGCGCGGCTTTGCGCCACCTGTTCGCTGACGCTCCATAACGTCACGCCCCGTTCCACTGCCAGCGCAACCAGAATCAGCAATACAGGCAGAACCATCACCCGCCAGCGCGCCCACTGTTTTCGGTAGCTGACGCGAGGTTGCCACTGCCCTGTCAGCAGGTTCCCTTCTGGTTCACCGCAGGTGGTAATAGCGGGCAGAGACGTGATCGTCAGGCGTCCGGCGTCTGCGCCAGCCCATGCAGATAGCTCTTCCGGTGCAATGCCGACCACGGTTAACGAAAGCGGTGATTCCTGCTCATTGAGCTGTGCGCGGAACATGACCGGAGCCAGCGCCCACCCGGCACTCCATCCCCGACATTCATCGATGCGGCAGATAACCCGTTGCGCATCGCCAGCCATAGAGCCACAAGGAATGGACATCCAGTCCGGCGCGACGGTAGCGCGGGTGATGCCGTTTGCCTGCAACCACTGCGCAATGTTGCGCATATGCTGTTGGTGAATCACTGCTACGGTTGCCAGTTGCTGGTCGATTTTCAACGGCGCAAAATGCAGTTCATCAATATCCTGGTTCAGCTCTTCTTCCAGTAAGGCGGGCAGAATAGTCGGTATCTGCTTATGGGGAACATCAGGCAGTTCAACCTGCCAGATGCTGATCCATTCGCCGGGAATGTAGAGCCGAATCGTATCAGTTTGCAGCCATTGCTGAAGCTGTTCGTCGGCAATGTCAGGCCAGATGCCGTGCTCAGCATCGACGGTACAGCGCTGCCAACGAATGGAGTCAGAGGCGCAAAGCGGGAAAAAAATCTCAAGCATGGAACTCACTCACTTTCTCCTGTCTGATGCCAGAGAACCGAAAAGTGTTGTGGCCCCATGCGGACAATTAACGAATTCATCGTCAGTTCAATCTCATTCACGGTGATATCTGAACGCAGCCAGAAGTAGTTGCTGTCCACGCTCAGGACGGTTTTTAGCTGTTTTTTTGTACGCTCATCGACGTCAGCGAGTAGCGGCTGTGCAAGAAACTGATCGACATCTTCCCAGCCCTTCGCCGGACGTTGTTGTAATAATGCTCGCGCCTGAACAGGGCTTAACCACGGGTCGAACAGCGCCTCAAGAATCACGCTTTGCGCGACCTCTAAGGTGTTGATGTTAATTTGTTGGTGGGTCATCGGTAGCGCACAGACCAGCGGTTTGAGTTTTTGATAAAGTCCGGCGTCCATTCCCTGCACCACACGCATTTCGCTGATATCCGCCAGCGGTTGATTCGCGGCGTAGAACGGCACCGAGCGGGCGAGATACTCACTGTCTTCACGACCCAGCCGCGTTTGCACGCTGCGATCTTCGTCAATAAACTCCCACAGACTTTCGGCTATCAGCTCAGCCCGATAAGCAGGCACATCGAGACGCGTGATCAAGGCAATCAACTGTTGCACCGCAAGCGGACGCGTCGCCGTCGTCGACTGTGCGAGAGCATTCAGATTAAAGCAGGCCTGTGCGTCACGCAGGGTGACGGCGATTTGCCCCTGCGGCAGTGGGAAAAAACGGGGGCCGGAAGCCCACGGCTGTGCCAGATACACGCGTTGTTCATTTTTCAGGCTCAGGCTGAGCGCGCTCAGCGCCAGGCTTTCTGCACTGGCGCTGTACCACAGTGCCTGCTGGTACTCCTGCTGGCTGCGCGTTCGCCCAAGTTGTTGCTGCATCCGCCCGGAAAGTGTGATGGTTACCAGCATTATGACCGCCAGCAATACCAGCACCACGACCAGTGCCATTCCGCGTTTTGGTGGTGAGGTGATCATGATAATTGCGGCCCACGTAACAACCAGATGCGTTCAATCTCGCCCCATTGCGGCGAATGCAGAGTCATGCGCACCGCCACAGGGATCGCCTGTCCTGACGACCAACTCGCCTGCCAGCGCGTGCCGTCGTAGAACTGCAAACGGAGCGAATCCGCCGGAATTAATTTTTGCGTTGTTGGCTTCACGCTGCCCGCTGCATCGGTCAGCGGCCAGGCTAACCGTTCAAGGTAACCGTCATGAATGCGGTAACCGACAGTGAGCAGATTACTGCGCGGCAGGCGCATCAACGGATTAACCACGCCGCCACGCACAAAGCGCATCCCTTCACTCTCAGACGCCAGCACGCCTGCACCCGCCAGTAACGCCGGTTCTCTCTGGCCCTGCTCGCCTCTTACCAGGCGCGGCATCATTTGGGTCAGATCATGGGTCAGAAAACTCATCGTTTGCTGCATGAGGTTGAGTTTTTGATCGTGCTCCGCGACGGCGCTATTCACGCGCGTGACACCGTTTGTCACCTGCTGCGCCATCAGTGCCAGTGAGGCAAAAATGGCAATTGCCACCAGCATTTCCAATAACGTAAAACCAGGGCGAATCCTTTTCACTGTTGGCCTCCCACGGCGCTAAACCAGGCGCGCCGTGACTGAACCACCGGCGAAAAGCCTTCGTGAAGGCTGACTTCAATATCCACCGCCTGGAGCAACGCGTTGCCTGTATTCAGTGGGATCGTTCGCCAGTACCAGCGGTTTCCTGCCATATCGCTCTCGCCCTGATGCCTGACCGCCCGCTGTTCGCGGGTCATCAGGTAGAGCAGTGCGATCTGGTTTTCGGCCACCCAGCCAGCTACCGTTTTCTCCTCAAGAACCTGCTGATTGTTTAGCGCGCCGCTGGCGATCTGTAATACCGCCGTGGCAGCCAGCGCAAAAATCGCCAGTGCGATCATCACTTCCAGCAACGTAAATCCGCGCTTCATGGCATCCTCTCATCACATTGACTGAGAGATAACGCGCCATCGTGCGCCAGTTTCACCGCCTGGCATTCGTTTTGCGCCGCAGAATAAAAGCGCAGCGTAAACGGTGTGGCAGGTTCAAAAGGCGAGAAGCGGATTTGCGGTGTCTTCTTTTTCGCCTCTTTTTGCAGCTCCAGTTCAATATCATGCAGCGTCAGGCGACGACGTTGCAGCTCCAGCGCATACTCCTTCTGCCAGATATCACTTCCGGGTTGTAACAGCATCTGCACCTGTTTCGGCACCGTAACCTGTGCCGATAACCGGGGCGCGGAAACGGGCAACCACTGCCCCTGACGACGCTGCATAAACTGGTAGCCAGGCGGGTCGATTAGCACACCGAGTGTTTGCCCTTCGATCACTGCCTTGTCCTTAAACTGCGCAAAGCGAGTCAGAAAATCCTGCGCCGCTTTTTTCGCAGGCGATTCAGAATCGGTCGCAAAAGTCTGTACCACGCCTGTACTGGCAAGGCCGATCAGGAAAATCACCAGCATGATTTCCAGAAGAGTGAATCCGCGTCCAGGCACTGATTACTGAAACTCCTGTAAATTCCAGTTACCGATATCTGCGGCAGCCCCTTCTCCGTTTTCCTGACCATCCGCCCCTAAGGTGTAAACATCAAACATCCCTTTTTCACCCGGGCTGAGATACTGATAATCATTGCCCCACGGATCTTTTGGTAGCCGTTTAATGTACCCACCGGTACGGTAGTTGCGGGAATCTGCCATATTGGCCGGTTGCTGGATCAGCGCCTCAAGCCCCTGCTCGGTGGTTGGATAACGCCCGTTATCCAGCCGGTACATGTCCAGCGCGTTTTCCAGCGCCACGATATCGCTGATGGCTTTTTGCCTGTCCGCTTTCTCTTTGTTGCCCAGCAGGTTAGGCACCACCAGACTTGCCAGGACGCCAAGAATAACAATCACCACCATCACTTCCAGTAGGGTAAAACCTGCCCGTGGTTTTTGCGCGCGGGATAACGAATTCATGTGATAACTCCGTAAATTACATTCCAACCATATTGTTCAGTTGCAGCATCGGCTCGAGGATGGCGATGACGATAAACAGCACCACGCCCGCCATCATCACCACCAGCGCCGGTTCAAACAGCCCTAACGCCAGCCCCACCTGGGTATCAAACTCCCGTTCCTGGTTGACCGCGGCCTGTTCAAGCATGGTTTCCAGCTCGCCGCTCTGTTCACCAGAGGCGATCATGTACAACATCATCGGCGGGAACAGGCGCAGATCCGCCAGCGCGGCGCGCAGACTGCTTCCTTCGCGGACGCGATCTGCCGCCAGTAGCAGTTGCTGCTCGACATAGCGATTTGCCGACACGGCGGCAGCGGTCTGAATGCCTTCCAGCAGCGGAACACTGCTGGCGGTGAGGATGCTTAAAGTGCGGGAAAAACGCGCCGTATTCAGCCCGCGAGCAACCCGCCCCGTCACGGGCAAGCGCAGCAAAGTTTTATCCCAGCGCAGCCGCATAGTCGGCTTTTTGAGTAGCCGTTGCCCCAGCACCAGAAGCCCCAGCAATCCCGCCAGCCAATAAACGCCGCTGGCTTGTAAGGCGTCGCTCATGGCGATAAGGGTGCGGGTGGAGGCGGGCAGCGCGTGTCCGAGGTGATCGAACTGTTCGATAATTTTCGGCACCACCGCCGTCAGCAAAATAGTGACCACACCCGTTGCCACCACCAACAGCACCAGCGGGTAGAGCATGGCCTGCAGCAGTCGTGATTTCAGGCGCTGGCGCTGTTCGGTGTAATCCGCCAGTCGATTGAGCACCACATCGAGATGCCCGGATTTTTCTCCGGCAGCCACCATCGAACAAAACAGAGAATCAAAGACGCGGGGATGTTCGCGCAGGCTGTCCGACAGGGTGTACCCCTCCTGAATCCGGCTGCGCAGCGCCATTCCCAGACTATTCACATGCAGTTTTTCGCTTTGCTCACTGACCGCCTGTAAGCAGGTTTCCAGCGGCATTGCTGCCTGAACCAGCGTTGCCAGTTGGCGGGTGAACAGCGCCAGATCTGCCGCCGCCACACGACGATGTGCGTGCCGCCGACGCTGCAACATTCCCCCTGACGAAGCATTCAGCCGGGCTTCAATGTGCACGGGAATGAGGTCTTTAGCGCGTAACAACTGGCGGGCATGACGCGCGGAATCCGCCTCAATCATGCCTTTGGTTTTGCGGCCATTACGCTGTAGCGCCTGATAGTAAAACAGTGCCATTACGCCTCCATCGTTACCCGCAGCACTTCATCAAGAGAGGTTTCTCCGGCGAGTACTTTCTCAATGCCGTTGCTGCGGATACCCGCAGAGTGTTGCCGGACATAACGTTCCAGCTCCAGTTCCCCGGCCTGACGGTGGATCAAATCACGCAATGTGGCGTCCACCACGATCAGCTCATGGATGGCGGTACGCCCACGAAAACCTTTGTGATTACAGGCGGGGCAGCCCTGCGGATGGTACAGAGTGACGGTTCGCGCATCGGTAATCCCCAACAGGCGTTTTTCTTCGTCGGTAGCAGGTGCGGGCTGGCGGCAGTCGGGGCACAGCGTGCGAACCAGTCGCTGCGCCATCACGCCCGTCAGACTGGAAGAGAGCAGGAAAGGCTCCACGCCCATATCCTGCAAACGCGTGATTGCCCCCACCGCCGTGTTGGTATGCAACGTGGAAAGAACCAGGTGCCCCGTAAGCGACGCCTGAACGGCGATTTCTGCGGTTTCGGTATCGCGGATCTCACCGACCATCACTACATCCGGGTCCTGACGCAAAATCGCACGCAGGCCACGGGCGAAGGTCATGCCGACACGGGTGTTGACCTGCGTCTGACCGATCCCTTCAATCATGTATTCGATGGGGTCTTCAACCGTGAGAATGTTGCGCGAGTGGTTGTTCAGCTCCTGCAATCCGGCGTACAGCGTGGTGCTTTTGCCAGAACCCGTCGGCCCCGTCACCAGAAAGATGCCGTGCGGTTTGTGCAGTAGCTGGCGCAACTGCGCGGTCAGTTCATGACTCAGCCCCAGACGCTCCAGCGTCAGGCGGGCCTGGTTTTTGTCCAGCAGTCGCAGCACCACGCGCTCGCCCCAGGCAGAAGGCATGGTGGAGACGCGCACGTCAATCGCCCGGCCGCCCAGCAGCAGCGCAATACGTCCATCCTGCGGCACGCGCTTTTCGGCAATGTCCAGCCGCGCCATCACCTTGATACGCGACACCAGCAGCGAGGCCAGTTTGCGCCCGGGACGCAGCATTTCATGTAGCGTTCCGTCTACACGAAAACGGATCACCAGACTCTTTTCAAACGTCTCAATGTGGATATCCGAAGCGCCTTCTTTAATTGCCTCTGCCAGCATGGCGTTGATCAGTTTGATGATCGGCGCATCGTCGTCACTTTCCAGCAAATCTTCCGTTTCTGGCAGCTCTTCTGCGAGGGTAAAGAAGTCCTCGGCGGAACCGAGATCTTCCATCAACTGGCGAGCTTCGGAAGAGTCCCGCTGCCAGACCGCATTCAGCCGCTGTTCAAATTCGGCCTCGTCGATTTGCCGCAGCGTAAAGGGCGCGTTCAGCCCCCGTTGCAGCTCCTGCAAAACAGAGAGCGACAACGGATGAACATGGAGGATCTCCAGCGACGCTTCGCACCATGCCACCAGGCTAAACCGGCGGCTGAAACTGTAGGGCAGACGCACGGTGTTAGCGGAGGTTTCCTGTGCTACAGGCACCATTAACGCGTTCTCCCGGCATTGAGGAACGCGCGAACTTCCGGCGGTAAGGCCTGGTTTTGCGCTGGTAGTACCGGCTGCGCAGTGTTCGGCATCAGGCTTAAGCCTTGCTCATCGCGATAGATCTGCTCGGCGCGCATATAGTTATATTTGCGCTGCGAAACGCCGTCTGCCGCCATACCGTCACGCAGAATGGTCGGGCGGATAAACACCATCAGATTACGTTTTTCTTTTTTATCTGCCGTGGACTTAAACAGGTTGCCAATCAACGGGATATCGCCCAACAACGGCACTTTCGCCACGCTTTCTCCCGCCTGGTCGTCCATCAGACCGCCAAGCACAATCAGCTCACCATCGTTAGCCAGCACGGTAGTCTTCAGTTTGCGCTCGCCAAACACCACATCGAGGCTGGTCTGTCCTTCCACCTTCGACACTTCCTGCTCAATCACCATCTGTACCGCGTTACCTTCGTTAATCTGCGGCGTGACTTTCAGCATGATGCCGACTTTTTTCCTTTCTACCGTGTTGAAAGGATTGCTGTTATTGGAGCCAACGGTAGAACCGGTTAATACCGGAACGTCCTGCCCCACCATGAAGAAGGCTTCCTGGTTGTCCAGCGTGGTGATGCTCGGCGTAGAAAGGACGTTAGAGCTGGAGTCGTTTTTAACCGCCTGCACCAGCGCCATCCAGTCGCCTTTCACCACGCCAACCGCCGTACCGCTAAAGCCGGAAAGTAGCTGGGCGAGCGTGGAGAGGTCACCGTTGGTATCCGGGTTAATGGTGGTGGCACCGTTTTCGCTGATCACCGTGGAACCTTTCTGCGGCTTCGCCTGAGAAATCGCCGCCCCTAGCGTGCCGATAGGGATCTGCGTGCCGTTGGCAAACTGCATTAATCCGGCATCTTTCGACGCCCACTGCACGCCGAAGTTGATATTGCTGCCTTCGGCAACCTCCACGATCAACGCCTCGACATGCACCTGAGCACGGCGGATATCCAGTTGTTCAATCACGCTTTGCAGCGACTGCATGATGTCCTGCGGCGCGGTCACAATCAGGGCATTACTGTGTTTGCTGGCGGCAATAGAAACAACCTCACGTCCGCTACTGACCGTGCCTTCCGCCTCTTCTTTAGCGGCGGTGAGCGTGCCGCTGACCTGTTTCAGAACATCGACCAGATCTTCCGCTTTGCTGTATTTGAGATAGAACACCTGGCTGTTGCCGCTGCGTTCCATTTCTGAGTCCAGGCGACGGATCAGACGGCGCATTTTGTCTCGCGTAGCGGGATCGCCGCTGACAATGACGCTGTTAGTGCGTTCATCAGCAACAATCTGCGATTTCAGCGTTGCTGGTTGGTTCTCGCCGCTGTTTTTGGTCAAGCTTTCCAGCACGCGGGCAATTTCCGAGGCCGAGGCGTTATCCAGCGGGATCACCTCTTCGGTGCGGTTTCCCGCATGATCCACGCGCTGAATCACTTCCGTCAGCCGTTCCACAACCGAGGCGCGTCCGGTAAGCATAATCACGTTGGAGGGATCGTAATTAACGACGTTGCCAGAACCCGCGCTGTCGATCATCTGGCGCAGAATCGGTGCCAGTTCGCGTACAGACACATTACGTACCGGCACCACTTTAGTGACCATTTCATCGCCCGCGTAGTTATCGTTACCTTCACCGACCAGCGGCAACGGCTCGACTTTTGCGGCGCTGGATTTCACCACCTTCAGCACGTCGTTTTCCATCGGCACGACGGCATACCCCTGCGCTTCCAGCAGGTTAAGGAATAGCTGGTAATACTGGCGTTCATTGAGCGGGGTCATAGTACGAATACTCACTTTCCCCTGAACGCCCGGCCCCATAATGATGGTTTTATTGAGGTTAGCGCCGACGGTTTCGATAAACGATTTCAGATCGGTATCTTTAAAATTGGCGGTAAAAGTGGCTTCTTCCGCCCAAACTGGTGAACTGCATAATGCCGCTGCCAGCATCAGCGGCAGTAAACGCTTTTTTGTTTTGAGGCCAGTTGTCTTCTTACGCCAGATCGACAACGTAATATCACGCCAAAACACGATGAATGATTCTCCTGGATTAAATGCAGTTAGCGCAGCGCGATGGAAATGTCGTAGCGCGCACCCTTGCGTAAAACCGTGAGTTGAATGGAATCCATTGAAGGTAACTGCCGCATCAGAGCAATCATTGCTCGTGGATCAGTGAAATCCTGCTGATTTAACGCAATGGCGATATCGCCTTCCTTGAAACCGCTGGCATCGAACAGAGAACGATCTGCCCCCGGTTTCACTGCATAACCGACAATCCCCTCCTTACGCACAGGCGTAAGCTGGATATAGTTAAAAATTTTCTGCGGGTCTTTCGCCAGTGCCTGGCGCACGGCAGCCGGGATCTCAACTGGCGTGCTGGCGGCAGGTTCAGCGGCTGTTTGCTTTGCTTCGTCACTGACGGTTTTTTCATTGGTCACGGCAACGGTGGAACGCTCCTCTTCTGCCAGACTCAGGCGCTCCATTTTTCCCTGATAACGCAGCACCACATGATCGCGATAAATCTCTTCGATCACCGCGTTGTGAGAGTCAAGCCGTTCGCCCAGCAAATAGACCTGCTGTTTGCCGCCTTCTTCAATAACCGCGCCGGGTCTGGCACCAAAGGCGATCCCGCGCAGTACCACGTTAAGACGTGTTTCTGCCACCGGAGCCGGTTCGGGTTGTTTTACCAGTGCAGCAACGGGCTGATATTTGCCAAACCAGTTTTGCTGGCTGATTAATTGCACGTCTTTTTTATCGAACGTTTTTACATCCGCACGGGTCGATTTATTCACCGATGGGGAAATCGCCGTATATTCCGCAGAAAAGGAGATATAGCGCCAGAGTGAATGCGCCATTTTTGCAGAAATAATAAGCAACATCAGCCAGAACATCCCGCGTGCAATTTTGCGCAGATGCTCTTTGTCTGTATTAAGAGATTGTCCCTGGCTAAGAGTGTAACGAATTTTAGTCAGCCATTGATTGAGATAAATTCGTGCGTCACGAAAAACAACCCGCGCCAATTTATATATACCCGACGTTATGCTTTGACTATTCCACAGGTGGTACGATCCAGTTTCCGCTGATACTGGTTGCCTGTGCGTGTATCATTAATCGTTATGCTGTAATTAATCCCCTCAGTGATCATTAATTTCACCGTTGGGTCAGCGCACATTTGTCGTTGATAGCTGGTTAAAAACGCGTCCGGCGTTTGCGTGGTTTGAGCACCCGCTTCGCTGATAATGGTCATTTTTACCGTCGTGCCGCTACTTTGCGCCAGCACTAAGGTATATCCCGCAGATTTAATCGGCAGGTTTTGGCTGATATTTTGCGCCTGTTTTTTCGCCAGCAAACTGGCGTTTTCATTATGGCTTGCGCAGCCACTTAATAATCCTGTAACGCTTAACAATAGCGATATTAATACCCTCCCTGGCATTTGTTTTATCGACATAGTAAATAATCTCTAAGGTTATTAATGAGAGTAAAAATGTCACTTCGATAATGACGTGGTTATCATTAAAACAATGCCTGTAGATAAAGTGTTGCTATACCGCCCAGACTTAAACACGGTCCAAAAGGCAGCGTCGTTGATCCTTTTTTTGTAATAACGGCATATATCAGCCCGCAGCATGATGCAATTAAAGCAACATGGGGTAGCGACAATGCCCCCACCCAGCCACCTAAAGCGGCGAAGAGTAATACATCGCCCATGCCTAATGCTTCTTTACGCAGAATTATTCCGGCCAGCCAGCGAAGGGAGTAAAAAGTGACAAACCCCACCAGTACGCCGGTGACTGCGTCTTGTAACGTTAGCGGACTCTGCTGTGCCCATGCCGCAATCAGCCCCGTCCACAATACTCCCTGAGTAAAGACATCGGGCAGCCATTGATTATCGAGGTCGATGATACTCGCGGCAATCAGCCAGGCGGATAATATCATCACCGCCAGCCCCCATCCACTTTCCGGCCAGACCAGACTTGCCAACAAAAAAGCGAGTGCCGTCAATAACTCCACCAGCGGATAACGCTTGCTGATTTTCGTCTGACAATCACGGCAGCGCCCTTTGAGCATCAGCCAGGAGAGCAGCGGAATGTTGTCACGAACGCGGATGGTCTGCTGACAATGCGGACAATGCGAGCGTGGCAGCGCCAGGCTATTTTTAGCTGCGTGCTCGGCGTTTCACCGTGAAACTCCGCCATTTGTTGGCGAAGCATGATGGGGTAACGCCAGATCACCACATTCAAAAAACTGCCGATGATTAATCCTCCGACGGTTGCCAGGACAGGTATCGCAGCAGGATATTGCTGAAAAACATCAAAAAGCATGGTTAAAGGTTATTTGTTGTAACTTGCCGGATGCGGCGTGAACGCCTTATCCGGCCTACAGGTGTCTGCCAACGCAAATAATCGCGGCTTCTTCCCTCCAGGCCCGATAAGCTGGCGCATCGGGCATATATGTTGACCCGGTGCGCCTTATTTCATGCCGGATGCGGCGTGAACGCCTTATCCGGCCTACAGGCTTATTCGGCTGGCATCGAATACTCGGTAACCTTATTAATGGTTTCCGGCCCTTTTTCCGGTTTCGACAGGTGCATCGCCGCGAGCGTGTTGTAAGCCGACTGGCTCACTCCGCCTTCGAAGCTCATCTCACTTGCCCCCGGAAGCTGGTAAGCATTTGCGCCCGGATTCCATTTCTTAAAGAATTCCGAAAGATCCGCCTGAGCAACCCAGGATGCACACAGCATCAGCGTGTCAGCAGCGTTACCGTTTGACTCAGCACAGTAATTTCTTTCGCCAAACTTGGTTTTGCCTGCCTCATCGCCGCGCGCTTTACGGTGCATCAACTGGAACAGGTTCCAGCCCTTCATCCCTTTACGATCGCTGTAGAACTTAGGCAGGTCACCATCTGGATACCACTGTTTGATATCAAAGTTTTCCTCTGCCCACTCC
Source organism: Escherichia sp. TW09308 (assembly GCF_000208565.1). Lineage (NCBI taxonomy): Bacteria > Pseudomonadati > Pseudomonadota > Gammaproteobacteria > Enterobacterales > Enterobacteriaceae > Escherichia > Escherichia sp. TW09308. Next base: position 2,854,098 of record NZ_AEME01000001.1, read on the forward strand.
TTCAACTGTGCGTACATCAGCAGACGGTCACCCGCACCGCCGCGCGCCCAGGCCTGACCGTTGCTCTCGTCCAGATATTCCGGCGCGACGGTAATGTCGTCAGCGACACGGTTCATCTTACCGAGATAGCGATCCTGCATGTACAGCGCCAGCACGTTGTTCGCCACTTCAGTTGCACCCGGTACGTTCAGCGGTGTTTCTGCAGCGTTATGACCGACTTCGTGCCAGATCAACCAGTCGTTCAGCGGCGTCGTCGGCAGCGTGGTGCTGTTCGTCGAGAAGCTGCTGTTCATTACCGGATAACCCGAGTGCGCATCACCGATGGAGATCTGCACATCGTTGGCGAAACGATGCTTGTGACCTGTCAATGCCTTATAGGTAAACATCCGGTGGTTACCACTTTCGCCATCACGACCGTAGAAGTCATTCATCGAGCTGGCAAAGGTATCCAGTTCCTCTGCGAATTGTTTCAGGTCACCCTTGTAATTGCTGGCGTTCAGGTTGTTCTTCGGTGCGGTGTAGACGAAAGAATCTGACTCCAACTCGCCCAACGGCGCAGGAGATTTCAGATCGTTTTTCCATGCGCCGTCTTTATAGAACGGTGCTTTTACCACACCAGTAAAGGTGAAGCTGGCAGATTTATTATTCTCCTTGCTGTCGCCCTTGATATAAATCAGACCACCATAAGGAGCCGTAAACTTCACCGTACCATTAGCCTCCAGAGTATACGTTTTAGTCACTCTCGGCGGACGGTTCAGCGCAACTTCATGCTTTTCACGTCCGGTCAGGTCGTCAGCCAGCGCCACGGTGACAGTCACAGGAACGTCCGCTGTAGACTCAATGGTGACCTCTTTCTGAGCCGGAGCCCACAGGCCGGTTGATTGCATGTTACCTGCAAACCATTTAGTCGGATTCGAGTACAGGCTGATGGTTTCCGTAACATTCTCACCCTCTGCCGATACTGCTCCAGGATACTTCTCAACATCAACTTTGATGTTCAGATCCCACCAGGAACGCCCCAGCATCAGACGCGTCAGCGGTTTTTCCATATAGTTGAGCGGATAGCTCGGGTTCATCATGCCCGCTTTGGTAGTATTATCTCCGTAGATCATGTTGTTATCGACCAGCGATTTCTTCAGTTCCGCGGAGCACTCGGTGCCACCCTCGTAAGCATTGTTGGCGTAGCAGTTCAGGAACTCGGTGAACGTTTTAAAGCCCAACTCGTCATTTTTGCCTTCTTCATAACGATAAGCCGTGTCGTTCCACAGCCAGACCGACATGTTCTGGTACAGACGTTCGAGATCGACGCTGTTCAGACGTTCGCCTTTACTGCCTTTAGTACGGAAATAAAGCTCATGTTGATACAGGCGCTGAATGTTGGTGCCTAAATCCGCAGCCTGCACCATCGCTTTCGCAGTGTCGGCGTCAAGATTCAGTTGCGTATACTGCGGAACATACATTGTCCCCGTCACAGGAACACCCGTACCAGGACGATATTCCAGGCAGTTGACCTCATAGTGATATGTCGAGTCCTTACACTCCTGTAATCCAGGAAACTTTTCAAAGATTTTTGCCTTTGCCGCCTCCAGAGACTCTTTTGTTTTAAACTCCGCCTCATCGATAAAGGCATAGCGCTTGACCTGTTCGCCATCGACATCTTCCAGCCAACTGGCCACTTCCAGTTTCGGCTTGTCATCAGGTTTGTTGTCTTGCTGGTATTTCCAGATAACTTCTTTCGTTGTTTCATCAATGGTATACGGCGGTTTTCCATCGACAAACGGATAACGTTCATAGACCCAGATACCTTTTTCGCGCTGTTGGCGTACGCGATCCGGATAACCCTGCGGATCGTTGTTCACCACCGATTTGTTCAGAGCCATTGACAGACCCGCGGCATCCAGCAGACGCACAAAGCCAGACGCGCTCTCTTCCTTAAGATTGCTCATCACGTTTTCCATGATCAGCACTGATCCGCCTTTGTTCAGATAGGCGATCAGATCGGTCACATCCTGCTGAGTCAGCTTCGGTTTGCTGGTATCTGCACGCAGAGGCACTGCATAGGGATCGCCAGACCACTGAGTCACATATTCAAAACCGTTGAGGATCAGCAACGGAACTTCTTCCGGATTCAGATCGCCATAGCTGGTCAAATGTTTAACAGAAATACCTGCAAAATCCGGATGGAAGCCAAATGGAGCACTGTTCCCAGTGACCTGGCCATGACGTTTGAAATAAACGTTTTCCAGGTTCGTACCCACGGTCATTGTGCTCTTGGTATTCGGCTGCCAGATGTCGTTTGACAGGTAGCGCAGTACGTTCTGCATGAAGTGCTTCATATCATCTGAATCACCGCTGAGCGTACACTCACCTTTATCATTGACACCACCGGCCCAACTGTAACCATTAGGGCAACGCAAAATGCTGTTGTAGTGCGGGTTACCGATAACCATCAGCTTGCCATCACCGACTTGCCCCAGCGAAATAAACGGCAGGTTGAAGGTCGCGGTATCGCGCGTCACGTTTTCCGGCACAACAAGAGAAGGCGCTTCAGTAATGTACGCCAGCTCGTTTTTATCCCAGGCGCGTTTTTCACCAAAGGCCAGCCAGTAGTTTTTATCATTACGCGCCATCAGAATCGGGAAGGCCGCGTTGGAGATATTCACCACCGCCTGACCGCGCGCATTACCGGTGCTGCCATAGAAGTTGGTGGAGTCATGGAATACATGGAACTTGCTGACAGATTGGTAGTTCGTATCCACACCCCACAGTTTGTTGATAACGCCCTGAATCTGACCGTCATTAACATTGCGTGTCGTCAGCGAGAACCAGCGAGCCTCGTTACAACCGGCGGTTTTCGTACAAATCGCGGTATCGATCTCTTTGGCCTGTCCCGTCTTAAACTGCTCGATAAATTCGTTTTGCAGCACAACGGTTTGATCGCCTTCATCCAGCGTCGCGCCATTGGATAACGAGAGATTGATAATCTCGTTAATCACGTTGGGATATTCAGCAAAGACCTTGCGTACATCGTCCGGAACAACACGGGTATTATTTTGCCCGGTCGTCGAATAGCGATGAATCAGTTGATCGACATTCGCGCCGCGAACTTCATCACCCAGTTCAGTCAGCGCAATGGTCGACTTGTTGCCGCGTACTGAGCCAAGTTCAAAGGTATCGATACCAAAGGAGATGGTTTCGCCCCAGCTAAAGGAAAATTCACCATTTTCCCCTGTCACACCACGGCCTGAATTGGTGTAGTAGTCAACACCAGCAACACCATATCCCTGGCTATCCACCAGGCGGCCTTCGGAGAGAATAATTTCAGTAGGTTGATACTGATAAAACTGTTCCGCATTAGCTGACACAAATTTGGCGTTCAGATCCGGCGTTGTTCCCTCTGTCGTGACGGGCACGACCGGTGAGGTATGGGTGGATGGCGCTTTATCGGTCGCGACATTGTTTTCCACTTCCTCATTTACCAGCTTTTTGAATTCTTCCGGTGCCAGATCGATTTGCTTATACAGTTTTTCAAAGCGTGCGCGATCGACCACTGACGAGAAGGTCAGACAAAGTTGTTCTGCATCCGCCGGGCAACTGTCGCTGGAAGTTAACAGAGAGATAGCATTGGTTTTCTCATTTTCAGAATCCGCCAGCTCCTGCGCGTCCTCGAGGCTAAACGACACTTTGTCAACCGCACGCAGGCTACGCGCAGCTTCTGACTGGGTGTTGAAAGTTGCAATGGTCGTACTACCAACCACACAACTCACGGTGTTGCCAGGTGTAAAAGTAAAGCCATCGCTGGATTCACCATTACAGGTAGCACCAGTTACCCGCTGGCTTCCGCCCAGGGTCAGATAACCCGTTTTCGTGGGAACAGGTTCTGGCTCTGGTTCTGGTGTCGGCTCAGGATCAGGTGTTGGATCCGGCGTAGGTTCTGGGTCCGGCGTCGGCTCAGGCGTCGGCTCCGGGTTTGGTGTTGGATCAGGTTTCACTTCCGGCAAAGACCCTGTTCCAGAATCTACAGGCGGAGTATCGGAGGACGAGCCTGAACCACCGCCATCACAACCGGCTAACAGGGTTGCGCTTAAAATAGCCGCTAAAAGCGATTTCTTATATTTAAATTTCTTATTCATTAATAACGCAAGTGACAAAACAAAGTTAAAAAATTCGTAACTGTGGAAATAGTTTTATGTTTTACCTTCTCTAAAAATGACCTCCATTCTTAAGAAATCTGCATTATTGATAACGAAATAGATAAAATTTATAGGAATATCCCCTATACGATGTCAGAGGGGTGATTTATAAAAATTTTTAACAAACAAAAAAGTAACAATTATTCACAATATTACTATCTCAAGTCATTGATAGTTTTAACGATTGCGATTGCAAAAGCAACAGATAGCACGCTACTTGCTCATCAAGCGAACACAATTAATACAGCTTGTTTTGCGTGGTAAAAAAACACAGATTTTCACGCCATTAATTATTTACCGGGTTATCTAATCATCAAACATTATTGATCTGATGATAATAAATAGAGAAATGATCTTGCTATTGTTTAGCCGGAATAACGAAACAGATATGAAAAAAGCCGGATGATATTTACAGCCATCCGGCTCTATTGAATTACGAAACCAACATTCCGGTAAACACATATGCCTGCAGCAGCGTGATAATGCCAATAACGCTGGCAAAGATCAGACTGTGCTTCACGGTGTAACGGAACAATTCAGATTCTCTGCCCACCATGCCCGTCGCGGCGCAGGCCACGGCGATAGATTGCGGGGAGATCATCTTGCCTGTCACGCCGCCGCTGGTATTTGCTGCCACCAGCAGAGTGTCCGAGACGTTGATTTGCTGCGCGGTGGTTGATTGCAGTGAACCAAACAGGGCGTTCGAGGATGTGTCAGAGCCGGTAAGAAATACCCCCAGCCAACCAAGGAACGGCGAGAAGAACGGGAACATCACGCCAGTACCCGCCAGTACCAGCGCCAGCGTAGTGGACATGCCGGAATAGTTGGTCACGAAGGCAAATGCCAGCACCATGCCAATCGACAATATCGGCCACTTCAGGCTAATTAGCGTTTCTGCGAAAACGCCAATACCTTTCTTGATCCCGACACCAAGAATGAAGATAGAGATAATTGCCGCGATAAAAATCGCAGTTCCGCCAGCGGAGAGTGGATCAAATTTAAACACCGCATCCATTGGCGTCGGTTGGGCGACAATGGGTGCCGCTTTCAGTACCTGTTGATGCAAATGGGGGATCTGGAAGTTAATCACCAGCGAATAAAACGCGCCGCCCGGAGCGAATAACGCTTTAAACGGCTTCATGGTCCAGATGGTGACCAGCACCGTTAAGATTAAAAACGGTGACCACGCACGAATGATTTGCCCAAGGCTGTATTCTGACGGTACTGGGCCGCCAGAAGACGGTTTATTCACCACCATCGCACCTGCGGATTGCCCCATGCTGATTGCCGTTTCGGTATTTTTCGGCCGCCAGACTTTGAGGAATAAAGAGAGTGAGACGATACTCACCAGCGCCGAAGTAATATCCGGCAGTTCCGGGCCAATGTAGTTAGAGGTAAAGAACTGGGTAACTGCGAAGCTACCACCCGCCACCAGCGCCGCTGGCCATGTCTCTTTCACCCCTTTCCAGCCGTCCATCATCGCCACCAGCCAGAACGGCACCAGTACCGACAGGAACGGCAACTGACGTCCCGCCATTGCGCCAATGTCGAACGGATCGATGCCAGTCACCTGACCGGCAACCAGAATAGGCACGCCCAACGCACCAAACGCCACCGGCGCGGTGTTGGCAATCAGACACAGCCCCGCCGCGTATAACGGTTTAAAGCCCAGTCCCACCAGCAGCGCGCCAGTAATCGCCACCGGCGCGCCAAAGCCCGCAGCTCCTTCTAACAGTGCGCCAAAAGAGAAGCCAATCAGCAACACCTGCAAACGTTGATCGTCGGTGATGGAGATAACCGAGCTGCGGATAATATCAAACTGGCCGCTGGCAACGGTTAATTTATAGAGGAATACCGCCGCGACAATAATCCAGGCGATTGGCCATAAACCATAAATAAAACCATATCCCGCAGCAGCAAATGCCATATCAATCGGCATTTTAAAGGCGAATATCGCAATCAATATCGATAATATAAGGGTTATTGCTCCGGCGACATGCCCTTTCAGACGTAATATCGCAAGCGCAACGAAGAAGAATATTATCGGGATCAGGGCAACCAGAGCGGATAGCCCCAGCCCTCCCATCGGCATATACATTTGGGTCCAGGTAACCATATTGTTCAGTCTCTTATTATCTTTATATGCTTGATATGCTTAAGGTTGTAATAAGCAAAAGAGGACTGAACTGTAAAATATAGGCGTTATACTTTACAGCAACAGCACGCCGCTAACGCAATTGCTACCTCAGGCATAACAAGTATATCGGGTAAGGGGTTCTGTTCCGCACCCACAGGCGCAGAGTATCGTTAAGATGTCCATATTGTTGTTTTAACCCGCTAATGATGCGCTACGGGTATTTAATTTTATTAAACCCTGATAATCGCTCCGGTTATTTCCGGGATAAATGAACTACCGCAGTAACTATAATAGCCCCAGCGGTAAAACTTGCCGGGGCTTTTGCTATTGCTATTAATGACTTTCTTTTTCGCGTAAACGCCAGGCATGTAATAACGGTTCGGTATAACCGTTTGGCTGTTTCACACCGAGGAAGATTAAATCGCTGGCGGCTTTAAACGCACACGAGTTAGCAAAATTCCCCACCATCGGACGATACGCCGGATCGCCAGCGTTTTGCTGATCAACCACTTTCGCCATATTCTCCAGCGACGCCTGCACCTGTTCTTTGGTCAGAATACCGTGACGTAACCAGTTGGCGATATGTTGGCTGGAGATGCGCAGCGTTGCACGGTCTTCCATCAGCGCCACGTTGTGGATATCCGGCACTTTTGAACAACCAATCCCCTGCTCTACCCAACGCACCACATAACCCAGAATCCCCTGCACGTTGTTATCCAGCTCTTGTTGGATCTCTTGTGCCGACCAGTTTGCGTTTTCAGCAACCGGAATGGTCAGCAGATCGTCCAGCAGAGGCTCAAATTCTGCATTGAACTCTGTGTTGGCAATGTTGGCTTGCACGCTCTGTACGTTGGTTTGGTGATAGTGCAACGCATGCAACGTGGCTGCGGTCGGTGACGGAACCCAGGCCGTGTTCGCCCCGGCACGTAACTGATCGCCCTTTTGGCTGTACATGTCTGCCATCAGATCTGGCATTGCCCACATCCCTTTACCGATTTGCGCTTTACCGCGCAGCCCACAAAACAGGCCGGAAAGCACGTTATTGCGCTCGTAGGCTTTGATCCACGGTGTCGATTTCATCTGGTTTTTACGCAACATCGGGCCCGCTTCCATCACCGAATGCATCTCATCACCAGTACGGTCGAGGAAGCCGGTGTTGATGAACGCCACGCGGTTGCGTGCCTGCGCGATACAACTACGCAAGTTCAGCGAGGTCCGGCGTTCTTCATCCATAATGCCCATTTTCAGGGTATTTGGTTCCATACCAAGCATGGTCTCAACGCGGGTAAACAGTTTGTTGGCAAACGCCACTTCCTGCGGACCGTGCATTTTCGGTTTCACAATATAGACGCTGCCAGTACGCGAGTTTTTCTGCACTTTTAAGTCGTAGAGGGCAATCGCGCCTGTCATGACGCCATCAAGAATACCTTCCGGAATTTCATTGCCTTCGCTGTCCCAAATTACGGGGATAGTCATCAAATGCCCCACGTTGCGGATAAACAGCAGCGAGCGCCCGTGCAAAGAAATTTCAGAACCATCGGCGGCGGTGTACTGACGATCGTCATTCAGTTTACGCACGATTTGCCGACCGTTTTTCTCCATTTTCTCTTGCAGAGTGCCCTGCATCAGCCCCAACAGATTGCGGTACAGCAGGATTTTATCTTCAGCATCAACCGCAGCGACCGAGTCTTCACAATCGAGAATGGTACTGATGGCGGCTTCGACGATAACGTCGTTGATATGCGCCGGATCGTCTTTGCCAATCCGTCCGTTGGCATCGATTTGCAGTTCGATATGCAGACCGTATTTTTCAGCAAAATGCAGGTCGGTGCAGCAGCATCGCCACGGTAGCCGACAAACTGCGCCGGGGTACGCAACGTGGTTTCTGAGCCATTTTTCAACAGAATACGTAATTGTTTGTCGACCACCTTAAACGCCGCCACATCCTGATAGCTGCCGTTTTCCAGCGGTAGTGATTCATCGAGGAAGCGGCGAACCCAGGCGATAACCTGCGCACCACGCTGCGGATCGTAGCCGCTGACCATCGCCCCTTCCTGCGGGATGATGTCGCTGCCGTATAGCGCATCGTACAGTGAACCCCAGCGAGCGTTCGCCGCATTCAACGCGTAGCGGGCGTTCATTGCCGGAACCACCAGTTGCGGCCCCGCCTGGCTGGTGATTTCGCTGTCGATGCCGGTGGTTTCCACCGTCACATGGCCCGGCTGCGGCACCAGGTAGCCCAGTTCACGCAGGAAAGATTTATAGGCTGCTTTATCTTTTACCGGCCCCGGATTGCGGCGATGCCATTCGTCGAGCGCCGCCTGAATGCGATCGCGCTCTGCCAGTAACTGACGATTCTCTGGCGACAGATCGTGAACAATATCATCAAAATTGTGCCAGAACGCCGCAGAGTCCAGCCCTGTTCCGGGTAAAACTTCTTCATCAACAAAACGTTTAAAGTTGGCGTCAATGCGTAAACGGCCCTGGGTTATGGTTTCACTCATTGTTAATCTCCTCGTTTTCGCTTATTTCGCCAATACCGCTGCTGCCGCTTTCGCGACCTGCGCATCCTGTGCCCCGGTTAAACCAGACACACCCACAGCGCCAATAATCTGCCCATCAACAACAACCGGTACGCCGCCTTCCAGCGACGTCAGTAACGGTGCCGTCACAAACGCCGTACGTCCGTTGTTCACCATCTCTTCATAGCCCTTAGTTTCGCGGCGCCCCAGCGCGGCGGTACGCGCTTTCTCCTGGGAGATGTAGGCCGCAATCGGCGCGCAATCATCCATACGACTTAACGCCAGCAGATGACCGCCGTCATCGGCAACAGCAATGGAAACGGACCAGTTATTTTTCTGCGCCTCTTCCTGACCTGCGGCAATAATTGCACTCGCCATTTGCTGGCTAAGAATGACTTTAGTTTTCATTTTGTTATTCCTTTTCAAGGGATTGTTCTACAATTTCAATCCAGTGACGCACAGAGGTACGACCGGCGCTCGCCAGATGCGTCTGGCAACCAATGTTGGCGGTAACGATCATTTCCGGTTTGCCGCTTTCCAGCGCATTCATTTTGTTATCCCGCAACTGGCGCGCCAGATCGGGATGCGTTAACGCATAAGTTCCCGCCGAACCGCAGCACAGATGGCTGTCGGGAACGTCGGTTAAGGTAAATCCCAGCCGCAGTAACACTTTTTCTACTTCGCCATTCAGTTTTTGCGCATGTTGCAGGGTACACGGACAGTGGAAGGCCAGTTTTTTATCGCCGCGAATCGCCAGCTTTTCCAGCGGCTCCTCACGCAAAAGCTCGACTAAATCAACCGCCAGTTCGCTGACCTGACGCGCTTTATCGGCATACAACGCATCGTTTTTCAGCATCTGCCCATACTCTTTGACGAACGCCCCACAGCCGCTGGCAGTCTGCAAAATTGCCTCTGCGCCTGCTTCAATCGCCGGCCACCAGGCATCAATATTATTTCGCGCGCGCGCTAACCCTTTCTCTTGCGCATTAAGATGATAGTCCACCGCGCCACAACAGCCTGCTTCGTTAGCTGGCATGACGCTGATCCCCAGACGATCCAGCACCCGCGCGGTTGCCGCGTTGGTGTTGGGCGAAAGCGTAGGCTGGACGCAACCTTCCAGCATTAAAACCCGACGCTTATGACGCAACGGCGGACGCGGTTTGGCTTTCACGATCCCGGCGGGGAGTTTTGCTCTAATCTGCTCTGGCAAAAACGGTCGTAGCACCAGGCCTACTTGCGTCAGCGCACGGAAGACCGCCGGACGCGGCACTACCTGACGCAGCCCTTCGCGTAGCATTCGATCCGGCAGTGGACGTTTCACTTTTTGCTCGACGATATCACGCCCGATATCCAACAGAGTGTGATAGCGCACACCAGAAGGACAGGTGGTTTCACAGTTGCGGCACGTGAGACAGCGATCGAGATGCTCCTGCGTTTTAAGTGTAACTTCGTTACCTTCCAGCACCTGTTTAATCAGATAGATGCGCCCACGCGGCCCGTCCAGTTCATCACCCAGGAGCTGATAGGTCGGGCAGGTTGCGGTACAAAATCCGCAGTGCACACAGGCGCGCAGAATGCTGTCAGCTTCCAGCGCCCGCGTATTCTGGCGCATCTCTTCGGTTAACCGGGTTTGCATAGTCTGCTCCTTAAAGTTCCGCGTACATGCGACCGGGGTTAAACACACCGCAAGGGTCGAGCTGCTGTTTAAGCTGCTGGTGATAGCGGAATAAAGGGGCAGGCAACGGAGCAAAACTGCCATCACCTGGACTAAAGCGAGTTGCGTGACCACCAGCGTTGCGGGCGATACGGTGGATTTGATTGTCATCGGCTGTCGATTTCAGCCAGCGTAACGCGCCCCCCCAGTCGATCAGTTGCTCGCCGGGTAAATCCATCATCGGTGCATCGGTGGGTAATGAAATGCGCCACAAAGTCCCTGGTAACGAGAAGAATGGCAGTTGTTGTTCACGCAATTGCTGCCAGAACTGACCCGCAACCTCTTCGCCCCCCAGCAGTTCACGCGCCGCTTTTACCGAGCCTTCACCGCCTTCAAGGCGGAGCCACAAGCCGTTGTCGAAGTAACATAAACCGCTAATGGGTAATGGCTGGAGTTGCCACTGGGCGATTTCGTTCATGGCTTCTTGCAGGCTGATTTCCCGACGCAGGCTGATAGTGGCGCGCGGTCGAGGCAACACTTTCATTGAGATTTCAGTAAGTACGCCAAGACAGCCATAGCTTCCGGCCATTAGCCGTGAGAGATCGTATCCGGCAACGTTTTTCATCACTTCGCCACCAAAACGCAGATGTTTTCCACTGCCGGTAATAATGCGCGTACCGAGGACAAAATCGCGTACCGAACCGCTCCACGGTCGACGCGGCCCCGCCAGACCGCAAGCGACCATGCCGCCCCAGGTGGCTTCTTCACCATAATACGGTGGCTCGCAGGGCAGCATTTGCCCCGCACTTTCCAGCGCCGCTTCAATCGCCATCAGCGGCGTTCCGGCACGAGCGGTGATCACCAACTCGGTCGGGTCGTAATTCACAATGCCGCGATGACAACGCACATCCAGCGTTTGCCCGGTGACAGGGCGACCTAAAAAGGCTTTGCTATTGCTTCCCTGAATCACCAGCGGCGTTTTATTACTAATCGCCTGATTCACCTGTTCCAGCAGCGCCTGGCTGTAATCACACTCACGTAGCATCAGAAACGCTCCAGTTCAGGGAAAGGTAAATGACCGTGGTGCACGTGCATGGCACCAAATTCAGCGCAGCGGTGTAGCGTGGGAATGTTTTTTCCAGGGTTCAGCAAACCATCGGGGTCAAATGCCGCCTTGACCGCATGAAAGGTCGTGATTTCATCGCTGTTGAACTGGGCGCACATTTGATTGATTTTTTCGCGCCCAATGCCATGCTCCCCACTGATGCTGCCGCCCACTTCCACGCAGAGTTCGAGGATCTTCCCACCCAGCGCTTCCGCGCGGGCAAATTCGCCGGGTTCATTGGCATCGAAAAGGATTAACGGGTGCATGTTACCGTCTCCGGCATGAAAGACGTTGGCGACGCGTAAATCATATTGCTGCGATAAACGAGCAATGCCTTCCAGTACGCCAGGCAGCGCGCGGCGTGGGATGGTGCCGTCCATGCAGTAGTAATCGGGAGAGATGCGCCCCACCGCCGGAAAGGCGTTTTTACGACCGGCCCAGAAACGCACACGCTCCGCTTCGTCCTGCGCCAGACGGACGTCAGTCGCGCCCGCTTTCCGTAAGATGTCGTTAACCCGTTCACAATCTTCCTGTACGTCAGACTCCACGCCGTCCAGCTCGCACAATAAAATCGCTTCGGCATCAACGGGATAACCGGCATGAATAAAATCTTCTGCCGCGCGAATCGACAGGTTATCCATCATCTCCAGCCCACCAGGGATAATGCCATTGGCGATGATGTCACCGACGGCGAGTCCGGCTTTTTCTACCGAGTCAAAGCTGGCTAACAGAACCCGTGCCACGGGGGGCTTCGGCAGCAGTTTTACCGTCACTTCGGTGGTCACGCCGAGCATACCTTCTGATCCAGTAAACAGCGCCAGCAGGTCAAAACCCGGCGAATCCAGCGCATCCGATCCCAGTGTCAGCGTCTCTCCGTCCAGCGTTTGCACTTCAATCTTCAGCAGGTTATGTACGGTAAGCCCATATTTCAGACAGTGAACGCCACCGGCATTTTCCGCCACATTGCCGCCAATGGAACAGGCGATTTGTGAAGAAGGGTCCGGCGCGTAATAGAGATTATGCGGCGCTACGGCCTGGGAGATAGCCAGATTACGCACGCCCGGCTGCACGCGCGCACGGCGACCGACGGGGTTTATATCGAGGATCTCTTTAAAGCGCGCCATCACTAACAACACGCCTTTTTCCAGCGGCAACGCGCCGCCAGAAAGCCCGGTGCCCGCGCCACGAGTCACCACCGGTACACGCAGACGGTGGCAGACAGCCAGAATCGCCGCCACCTGTTCTATCTGCTTAGGCAGAACAACCAGTAATGGACGCGTGCGATACGCGCTCAACCCGTCACACTCGTAAGGAGTGATCTCCTCATCGGTATGCAGGATCTCGAGTCCGGGGACATGCTCACGCAGTGCCATCAGTACCGATGTTTGGTCGACATCGGGTAAAGCGCCATCAAGACGCTCTTCGTACAAGATGCTCATGAGTAGGGTTCGCTTTGTTGTGTTGTGTGGTAGCTGATTTTTGCGTGCTGCTTCTGTGAACAGTTATTAAGCGGGCTTTTTGTTTTCGTCTATCTCTTTAGTTACCGGTCAGACCATTTTTTTTCCAGCTCTGTGACCACGCATAGGTTAATTCAATGTTAAATTGATGTAACATAATCACTTGCATGATGTGCGTGTTTCGCGAATTAAGAACAGAAAAATTGGTCCTACCTGTGCACGAGGTCCGGGAATGAAAGATGAACGTCGCCCTATTTGCGAAGTGGTTGCAGAGAGTATCGAACGGTTAATTATCGACGGTGTGTTGAAGGTCGGGCAGCCGCTTCCCTCGGAACGTCGACTGTGCGAAAAGCTCGGCTTCTCGCGTTCCGCACTGCGTGAAGGGCTGACGGTGCTGCGCGGGCGCGGGATTATTGAAACGGCGCAGGGGCGCGATTCTCGGGTCGCGCGACTTAATCGGGTACAGGACACCAGTCCGCTGATCCATCTGTTCAGCACGCAGCCGCGAACACTGTATGATCTGCTCGACGTCCGGGCATTACTGGAAGGCGAATCAGCAAGGTTGGCGGCAACGCTGGGAACCCAGGCTGATTTTGTATTGATAACTCGCTGTTATGAAAAAATGCTCGCCGCCAGTGAGAACAACAAAGAGATTTCACTGATCGAACATGCGCAGTTGGATCACGCTTTCCATCTCGCTATTTGTCAGGCTTCCCACAATCAGGTGCTGGTTTTCACTCTGCAATCATTGACCGATCTGATGTTTAATTCGGTGTTTGCCAGCGTGAATAATCTCTACCATCGCCCCCAGCAAAAAAAGCAGATCAATCGCCAACATGCGCGGATCTATAACGCGGTTTTGCAACGACTGCCGCATGTGGCCCAGCGCGCGGCCCGCGATCATGTGATGACCGTGAAAAAGAATCTCCACAATATCGAACTGGAAGGTCACCACTTGATTCGCTCGGCGGTGCCGCTGGAGATGAGCCAGAGTTAGCGGGCGTTAAATCTGCTTTTCATACAAGCGGTAACGCTTATATGGCTGTGCGCCAATACGTTCCAGCATGTTATTCATGCCCGTATTGGTTTCGAGGATCCATGACATCTCCAGCGCGTCGATCTTCCTGCGGGTAAAGGGATCGCGTAATGCTTCAATCAGCAACAGCGCGATTACCGGTCCGATACGACTAAACTGATATTCGTCGCGCACACCCATTAGCGGCACTCGCGCAGTGCGCATACCACTGACTTTTAAGCGCCACAGCAATTTTGCCCAGCCGAGGGGAAAGAGCGATCCATTCAGATCAGCAATCGCCTCGTTGATGTTCGGTAAGCCGACAACAAACGCGCAGGGTGCAGAGTCTATCTCAGCAATGTAGATCATATCGTCCGGCACCAGGTATTTAAGCTGATCGCCCATGATGGCAAATTCGCGTTCGGTAAACGGCACAAAGCCCCAGTTGTGCTGCCAGCCAGAGTTGAAAATCTCACGCAGGATCTGCATCTCTTCAGCAAACCGCTGGCGATTGATGCAGCGAATGGTCACCTTTTTGCGTACCTGATCCATCAGTTTTTTTAGCGCCGGAGAGAAAGTGAGATCGGTTCGCTGCATCCACCACGCCAGTAAATCAATGCCTTTCTGATAGCCCAATTGCTCGAGATGCGCGGCATACCACGGTTTGCCGTGCGGCATCATCGCGCAGGGCGGCGTATCAAACCCTTCAATCAGTAACCCACTCTCCTGATTGATATTCAGGCTGAAGGGGCCAGTGATGTTGCGTGCCCCTTGTGACTTCAGCCACCCTTCCGCTGCGTCAAATAAGACCGCAAATACCTGTGGATCATCAATGGCGTCAATCATGCCAAAATGCCCCGTATCTTCGCCGTATCGCTCGCGGTGCAAGGTATCGATTTGCGCCGTAATGCGCCCGACTATCTGCCCCTCTTTTTTTGCCACCCACGCCTGCCAGATAATATGGTCCGTTCCCGGATTCTTTTGTGACAGATGCTCACTGCGTTCAATGCATAAAGGGGGGATCCAGTTTGAATCATTGGAATAAAGTGACGACGGAAAAGCGATAAATGCCTTTAAGTCATTTTTATTTATTACTTTTTCAATTTTAATCATCAGCAGATCGCATTCCATATTTACGTGGATAACAAATAATTAACGGTGAAAAACAGGCTGCAACTGCAACGAACGGCACCTTCATAATCCACCCAATGAATACAAACGAAGATAAAATAATATTTATTAATAATTACGGTAAAACCAGAGCCTGCGTAAGACGGTTAATAATGCCTTTTATAGACTTAATGCGACCAGACAAGGCATTACTTAATACATTCATAAATTAAATATCATTCACAATAAGAAACAAAAAAACAGAACTTATTATTTTAATCAATGTTCAATATCGCACCAATGAAAATACTATCTCATTTATCTTTTATGCATATATAATCCACCGCATTATTGTCATTTTATTTTTGATATCCAATTTTCTTGTGGTGTATATGTCCAATAAAATCTTTACGCATTCCCTGCCTATGCGCTATGCCGATTTTCCAACGCTGGTTGATGCTTTGGACTATGCCGCTCTGGGTAACGCCGGAATGAATTTTTATGACAGGCGTAGCCAGCTTGAAGATGAACTGGAATATCACACTTTAAAAGCACGTGCGGAAACAGGAGCCAGGCGACTGTTATCGCTAAACCTGAAAAAAGGCGATCGCGTGGCGCTGATTGCGGAAACCAGTAGCGGGTTTGTCGAAGCGTTTTTTGCCTGCCAGTATGCCGGATTAGTCGCTGTCCCACTGGCGATTCCGATGGGCGTCGGTCAGCGGGATTCATGGAGCACAAAACTGCAAGGGTTGCTGGCAAGCTGCCAGCCTGCGGCGATTATCACTGGTGATGAGTGGTTGCCGCTGGTCAATGCCGCGACGCAGGGCAAACCCGAGTTACATGTTTTGAGCCACGCCTGGTTTAAAACCTTGCCAGAAGCCGATGTTACGCTCCCGTTGCCAGTGCCAGACGATATCGCCTATCTGCAGTACACCTCCGGCAGCACCCGTTTTCCCCGTGGCGTCATCATCACTCATCGCGAAGTGATGGCCAATCTACGTGCCATCAGCCACGATGGCATTAAATTACGCCCAGGCGATCGCTGTGTCTCCTGGCTACCTTTCTACCATGATATGGGGCTGGTCGGTTTTCTTCTGACACCTGTCGCCACGCAGCTTTCGGTGGATTATTTGCGCACCCAGGATTTTGCCATGCGCCCACTGCAATGGCTTAAATTGATCAGCAAAAATCGCGGCACCGTCTCCGTTGCGCCACCATTTGGCTATGAATTGTGCCAGCGCCGCGTGAATGAAAGAGATCTCGCTGAACTGGATCTCTCCTGCTGGCGCGTCGCCGGTATTGGCGCAGAGCCTATCTCCGCCGAACAACTCCATCAATTTGCTGAATGTTTCCGTCCAGTTAACTTTGACGATAAAACGTTTATGCCGTGCTACGGACTGGCAGAGAACGCGCTGGCTGTCAGCTTTTCCGATGAAGCCTCTGGGGTTGTGGTTAACGACGTGGATCGCGACATCCTCGAATATCAGGGGAAAGCCGTTACGCCGGGTGTTGAGACACGTGCCATATCAACTTTCGTCAACTGCGGTAAAGCGTTGCCGGAACATGGCATTGAAATCCGTAATGAAGCGGGGATACCGGTAGCGGAACGTGTGGTGGGCCATATTTGCATCTCTGGCCCCAGCCTGATGAGTGGCTACTTTGGCGACATGGCTTCACAAAACGAGATTGCCGCGACGGGTTGGTTAGATACTGGCGATCTCGGTTATCTGCTGGACGGTTATCTGTATGTCACCGGGCGCATTAAAGATCTGATTATTATTCGTGGCCGCAATATCTGGCCGCAGGATATTGAATATATTGCGGAACAGGAACCGGAAATTCACTCTGGCGATGCCATTGCTTTCGTTACCGCCCAGGAAAATATTATTTTGCAGATCCAGTGCCGGATCAGCGACGAAAAGCGCCGCACGCAGCTTATCCACACGCTGGCGGCGCGGATACAAAGCGAATTTGGCGTAACTGCGGCTATCGACCTGTTACCGCCCCACAGTATTCCCCGCACCTCTTCCGGCAAGCCCGCCCGCGCAGAAGCGAAAAAACGTTATCAGAAGGCCGTTGCCGCTAATCCTCATGTTCAGGGATCTCTCGTATGAATCAAACTGTCGCGGTGACGGGCGCTACCGGGTTTATCGGGAAATATATTATCGATAACCTGCTCGCCCGCGGCTTTCACGTTCGCGCTTTGACGCGTACTACCCGCGCTCACGTTAGCGATAATCTCATCTGGGTGCGCGGTTCGCTGGAAGATACGCATTCGCTTAGCGAACTGGTTGCCAGCGCCAGCGCGGTGGTCCATTGCGCCGGGCAAGTGCGCGGACACAAAGAAGATATCTTTACCCGTTGTAACGTCGACGGCAGCCTGCGCCTGATGCAGGCGGCAAAAGAGAGCGGCTGCTGCCAACGTTTCCTGTTTATCTCTTCACTGGCGGCGCGTCATCCCGAACTCTCCTGGTATGCAAAATCTAAATTCGTAGCCGAACAACGACTGGCAGCAATGGCTGGCGAAATCACGCTGGGCGTTTTTCGTCCAACTGCAGTGTATGGCCCCGGCGATAAAGAGCTAAAACCGCTGTTTGACTGGATGCTGCGCGGACTTCTGCCACGTACTGGCGCACCAGATACGCAGCTCTCTTTTCTGCACGTCACCGATTTCGCCCAGGCTGTGGGTCAGTGGTTAAGCGCCGATTCCGTACAGACGCAAACGTATGAATTATGCGATGGCATCGCCGGAGGTTATGACTGGCGACGTGTCCAACAGCTTGCCGCTGTAGCCCGTTGTGGTTCTGTGCGGATGGTCGGTATTCCTCTGCCGTTACTCACCTGCCTTGCGGATATCAGTACCGCGTTGAGTCGCCTCGCAGGTAAAGAACCCATGCTGACCCGCTCGAAAATCCGTGAATTAACCCATGCCGACTGGTCGGCAAGTAATAAATGTATTTCTGAAGATATTAATTGGTTTCCCGGGGTTAGCCTGGAACACGCATTACGCAACGGGCTATTTTGATTGTCTTGTTTAAAGGTGTGTTAACGTTTCTATGGTAAATCGTGAAATAGTAATGGATTACATCCTTTCCTGTTTACAGGAGTTGGTCGAAAACGGTGTGGAAATTAAGCCCGACAGCGATCTCGTCAACGATCTCGGCCTGGAGTCGATCAAAGTGATGGATCTCTTAATGATGCTGGAAGACAGATTCGATATTTCCATTCCTATTAATATTCTGCTGGATGTCAAAACCCCTGCGCAATTAATGGAAACTCTACTTCCATGGCTGGAGAATAAATAATGGGGCTTTATGATAAATATGCGCGCCTTGCTGGTGAGCGGCTGCAATTTAGTGATAACGGTTTAACGCCGTTTGGCACCTGTATTGATGAAGTGTATTCCGCCACCGAAGGCCGTATCGGCAATAAAAAAGTGATTCTGGCCGGGACCAATAATTATCTCGGATTAACCTTCAATCATGATGCCATTGCGGAAGGTCAGGCGGCGTTAGCGACCCAAGGCACCGGCACCACCGGTTCTCGTATGGCTAATGGCAGTTATGCGCCGCATCTGGCATTAGAGAAAGAAATTGCAGAGTTCTTCAATCGCCCTACCGCTATCGTTTTTTCAACCGGTTATACCGCGAATTTAGGTGTCATCAGCGCACTTGCCGACCATAACGCCGTGGTGTTACTCGATGCCGACAGCCACGCCAGTATTTATGACGCCTGTTCTCTCGGCGGTGCGGAAATTATTCGTTTCCGCCATAACGACGCCAACGATCTGGAGCGTCGCATGGTTCGCCTCGGTGAACGGGCAAAAGAGGCGATTATCATCGTTGAGGGCATCTACAGTATGCTCGGTGATGTGGCACCGCTGGCAGAAATCGTTGATATCAAACGTCGCCTCGGTGGTTATTTGATTGTCGATGAAGCGCATTCGTTTGGCGTATTAGGCGCAACGGGCCGCGGACTGGTTGAAGCCGTTGGCGTTGAAGACGATGTGGATATTATCGTCGGCACCTTCAGTAAAAGCCTGGCCTCCATTGGCGGTTTTGCCGTGGGTTCGGAAGCGATGGAAGTGCTGCGCTACGGCAGCCGCCCGTATATTTTTACCGCCTCTCCTTCCCCTTCCTGCATTGCGACCGTGCGCTCGTCGTTAAAAACCATTGCCACACAACCAGAGCTGCGGCAAAAGCTGATGGATAACGCCAACCATCTGTATGACGGGCTACAAAAGTTGGGTTATGAGTTAAGCTCGCATATCAGCCCGGTAGTGCCGGTGATAATCGGTTCGAAAGAGGAAGGGTTACGTATCTGGCGCGAGCTTATCTCGCTGGGCGTTTATGTGAATCTTATCCTGCCGCCTGCCGCACCTGCGGGTATTACGCTGCTGCGCTGTAGCGTTAACGCCGCTCACAGCCGCGAGCAAATCGATACCATCATTCAGGCATTTGCTACCCTGAAGTCGTAATATTGGCCCGCCGTGGTGTTACGCCACGGCTGGATTAATGTTGCCTGTCATACCAATACACCAGAATCAACGCTACCAACACAAACGCTACCGGTAAACCGAGCGCGGTAACGGGCGCGCTCAACGCAAATAGCAATCCCAGATTGACCATGATTTGATAGCTGATCCAGGTAAGCAAGCCAACGATGACGCCTACAGCAAGACGGCTGCCCATCCCCGGCGAGCGCGGAGTGCTAAAGGTAAAGGGCACAGCCAGTAAAATCATCGCCAGAGTTAAGATGGGTTGCCCCAGCTTTTCCCACAGTGCAAGGCGGTATTCGCTGCCCGGTTGTCCGGTTTCCTGCAAATAATGGATGTAATGGTTGAGTTGACGGACAGAAAAAGTATTCCCCGGCATCGATAACTCTTCGAGATTCATACTGGTGAATGCCGATTGCCAGGCAAGATTGGCTAATGCTTCCTGCGTTTCTTTACCGTTAAGCCATTTTTTGTGATTCACGCCGTGCAGGATCCACGTTTTGTCGTTTTCAATGGTGGCACTGCGTGCGTAAATGTAGGATTCGAGCGAGAGATCGTCGCGGTAATGAAATATCTCCACGCCCACAGGCTGACCCAGTTCGTTCAGCGATTTCACCGTCACAAATTCATTGCCGCGCCTGGCCCACAGCATATTGCCGGTAATATCATCCTCATCTCCCAACGCTACCGCGGTAGATTTGATTTGCAGTGCCTGTTGCTGCAATGGCGACGCAACCCACTCATCAATCGCGCCTAACGAAAAAGTCCACAGTATTCCGGCGACCAGCGCCACCAGTGCAATACGGAAAATAGAAAAACCCGTGCTACGAATGGCGGTAAGTTCGCTGTTTTTCGATAGTTGTCCCAGGCCGACAATCCCACCCAATAACGCGATAAATGGTGCAAGCTCGACCAGTGTGCGCGGTAAGGTCATCAGTACCACCAGCACCGCCTGAGTCCAGCGATAACCACCAGGGCTGACATCATCCAGTTCGTTAATCAGGTTGAAGGTGGTAAAAAGCGGCAACAGTAGCCCGGCCGCGGCAGCAAAACCGAGGAAGAGATGGCGGATTAAATAGCGACTGAAAACATTCATCGGGAAAATTTCTGCAGCAAAGAGAAGTCGCGAGCAACCAGCATCAACAGACCTATTAGCATGAGTCCGGGCACTAACCACAAACCAGGAATGAGGGGAATCGCGCCGTTAGCCACCAGGGTGCGGCAGACGTCGCCGCCATAAAAAATGGCAATAAACAGTAATGTCAGTGGCAGTAACGTAGAAAATCGCCCCTGCCGCGGTTTTACCCGGCTTAAAGAAATAGCCAGCAGTGCCATCAACAACGCCGTCAGGCCACGGCTTTGTCGCCATTGCAGCTCGGCATGATCGGCAGGAAAGACAGAGTGTGCCAGTTCCGTGACCGATTTCGCTTTGCGTTTGACGTTAGGGCTTTGATCCAGCGGATTCAGATGTAATTGCAGATTACGGTAAAGCTGTTCGTTGTCATCACGGCCCTGATGATCGAGAAGATAGGCAGTTCCGTTATGCAACATAACGGTAGGTTTCTCGGGTGATGGGTCGACCACATCGACCGAACGGGCGCGGAAAATACGTGTTCGATTGGCGGTAGAAGTATAAATCAGCGCATCGGTCAGGCGGTTATTATCTTGATCAACCGTCTGAGAGAGGATCATTCGTCCGTTATCGTTAGTGTTAAATTTCTTTGCCCGCAACTGGCGAACATCCAGCTCCGACTGCGACTGTTGCTCCAGTTGATAAATCTGCGCATAAGCCCACGGCCTGCCATACATCGACAACAGAGTGACAAAAATACTTAGCGGTATCGCCAGGTAAAGAACGGCTTTGTACAAACGCGCCGGACTGCCTCCCGCCGCAGAGATAGCGGTAATTTCTGAATCGGTATACATCTGCCCAAGCGTCACGCCAACCGACACATACAGGCCAACCGGTAATAACATCTCCAGTGCAATCAGCACCTTGTAGAAAACGATATCCAGTACAACATCAAGCGCTAAGGTTCCATTTGCCGCTTCGGTCAGATAACGCTGTGCGGAGTAGCTGGCAAAAATAAAGATCAGAAAACCGATGATAATCAGCACCAGACGGCGCGTACCACGCATGATGTAGTGCTCAACCAACTTCATCTCACTAACGCCCTCAATCCTTTGAATTTTTTATTCATTGATCAGCTTATGTGCCAACGCAATAACATGATCTACTTCTTCCGGCACCAGGCTACCGTCCTTTGCCCACTGGATTTGCCCGTATTTATTCAGCACCAGAATGGTTGAACTCTGCTCCGGCAGTTGCCAGGCAAGACGTCCCAGACCATTGGCGTCAATAACAAATTGCGCCCACGGATAGCGGCGTTTATTTTTTTCAATTTTACCTGCCACGAAATAACCGGTGCCAAAGATGGCATCATCGGTGTTCACTATGGTGGTGGGCTGAAAACGATCCTGAGGGAAATTTGCTATTTCTACTGCTTTGATTAGCAATGAGTTCTTTTTCTTTGCCGACTTTCGCCCGGCAATATACTGGATAATACGAACTTTTCCCGCCAGTTGCGTGCTATTCCACTTTTGGTAGTGAATCTCTTCGTTATTAAGCAGCAACTCACCGCCTTCCTGGATATAAACAGGGGGAACCGGTTTTCCTGTGACGAAATTGTGTGCCTGCGCACCAGGTAATAAGAGCATGATAATCAGTGCGACAATCAAACGAGATAACATCATTACCCCGGTTATAGCGGAAAACGCGAAATCAGCAGTTCTAAACGCTGACGAATATCGCTATCGAGTGCCACTGGTGCATCATACGACTGGCGATTTTCCATATCGTCCGCCACCATGTCGTCGTGCTTATCTCCCATCAGGCCATTAATGGCTGCGAGAAAGCGGGAAATCTGCAACGCCTCTTTATTTTCAGGATCAAGCGATCTTAACGTGTCGTAATAAGAAACCTGCTGGCTGATGATTTTTCGCACATCATGAAATTCCCTGCCTGTAAGCTGTGGTTTGGCAACAATCTCCTTCAGAATGTGCATTTGCTTCTGGCGATAAGCGATAAAGCCGTTCACGCTTTCTAACTGGCTATGGCGTAATAAATAACTCACCAGCCACCATACAAGAGGGCTTAAATAAATACGTAACAAGTTTCCGTAATACGACACGATATTTTTCTTACCGTTACGAAAACCGTCCTGAAAACGCCCAAGAAAAACCGTCGTTTTGCCGAATAAGAATCCCGCCCGGTGTTTTTTTAAATACAACCGTTGGGCAAAACGTAGATGCTTGTAGCGCGCTCGCATGTATTTAAACTGTTTGCGCTCGTCTGTCGTCAGCTCATCGCCTTTGGCTTGTTTGCGGATTAAATGCAGTAACTCCTGACGATTAACACCATTCAGCCAGAATTGCAGACATAACGCATAGTTATCCTGAATGATTTCAGCAGTACAACGCAAAGCAATTGTCGATGGTAAACTGACCCACTCATCAATAACATCATCTTCCTCAACCGCAACAAATAAACGCTCGCTCGCCTCAAGCGGGAAATATTTTCTCATCATCAGGATTTCTCTCCGGCTGCGTTATAACGCAATGAATGGCGCTGAAAAAACGCCTTTAAGGTCGGAATTAATGAGAGCGCCACATCCAGACATTGACCGCCGAAATAGGCAAACGCCGCTCCCAGCACGCCAAACAGATGGCAGAACATGAACAGCAACACGATGTAGCCGATTGAAGCGATGGTTTGCGCCACGAGAAAAGCGCGTTGTTTCCCCGCCATCAGCAGCAATGATTCCTGCGGGAAACCCAGCATCGAAATAACAATCGCGCCCAACATGACCTGAATCAGGTCATATGCTTCGAGATATTTAACGCCAAATACCAGCGAAATAAGTGGTTTACCAACGATCAACACCGCAAGCGCAACCAGAATGCCGATCCCGCCCGCCAGCAAGCCGGACTTCACGCCTAACAACCACGGTCTGGTGGTTCGAGGATCTAAACGCATCACTTCAGGGTAAAAGCTCTTACCCAGCAAACTGGCGGGCGTTCCGGCAGCGTCAAAGAATGTCATAGCGATTTTAAATAATCCGGCGGCCGCTGGCCCTAACACGATCCCCACCAGCACCGTGCTGCACGAGTTACGCGCCGACCAGATGGAGTGAGCAATGTTGGTTGACCAGACAAAACTCCACGCGCCTTTAATGTGTCTGGCAGACTCAAACAGATTTAATTTGAAGGCGTTATGGATATTTCTACGACGCAGTTCACGCGCAGCAAACCACCAGTACATCGTGCCACCAACCAGATTCGAGGCGTACCAGGCGATCACGAAGCCCGCAAAACCAAAGTCAAAATACCAGGCAATGACGCTTCCCGCCGCACGCAGAAAAGGTTTCGTCGCCTGCTGCACCGCGATTAAGTCGAAGCGATCCACTGCGCGCAAAATGCCGGTCGGCGTGGAGGAAGCCATTGAGGGGATAAGCGTGCAATAGAGCGCCGCCAGCCAAAAACTTTGCTCATCCAGACCTAACGAGTGAGAAAGAAATGGCAGCAAGGCAATGCCGCCGACAATCGCCACCGCACCACTGACGATATCCAGCGAAAAGGAAAAAGAGACAACATTGCGAAATTGTTGGGGATTATTATTGGTTAAGGCTGGCGTGCCATACTGCACTACCAACTGCCATGTCTGAAACTTAATAAAATCACTGATCGACTTGGCATACGATTGCACAATCACCAGTACGCCAAACATGGCTGGCGTCATCCCTTTCCCTGCGCATGAAAGCGCCAGTAAACCCAGCAAAGCGCTCACGACATTGCTGGAGCCTAACCAGGCGCTATTGCGAATAATGGTGCGAAATGCGCCATCTGCAAACCAATGTTTGATGTTAAAACCCGCCAATTCAGCCAGACCTTATCGTTGAAAATGAAAAACAGCCCGCCAGCCTTAAGTTAAACGTCGGCGGTCAGAAACGATGGCAACCAGAGAAACCGCTTTCTGTGCCTGTTCCAGCACTTCGCTGTAGGGCGCTCTGGAATCAATCTCAAGAATTTTTGTGCCGTTATAGCCAATCTTCGACATGACACCGATTTTGTCCTGCAACTCGGCATAGTCATGGTCAGGCTTGCGGGAGATAGCAGTATCAATATCAATACCCAGACGAATGATTAATTCCGGGCGGTATTGCGCCATTTGTTGGTATAACTGCCGCTCACGCTGCGCCAGGAACATGTTGATTTTCCCGGCCGCACGTTCGACGCCAATCCCAGGACCGTCATAATAGAAACCGGAAATTTCAGCCTGCGGAAAGCGATCGCTGACCACCAGAACACCACTTTGCGCCAGTCGCTGAACTTTGCGCAGATTTGCCATTCTTCGCAGCGAAAAGCCGTACATAATCGCCGCCGCCCAAAGCGCCGGAGATTGGGTTTTCATACTTTGGGTTTTGGAGGATTTTGCCGCCAGTCTCCGCTCCAGCCAGACACCAACAAACGGTAAGCGTTTAATTTTGTCGCCGTCTTCGCCCGAGAGCAGCCCCAGATAGCGGCGCTCGGTTTGCCAGTGCTGTTGCAGTGATTTCACCAGATCGGTGGTCAGCGTGGATTTCCCCGTGCCATCACACCCGACCACCGCAATCAGCCCTGGAATGTAGTTGGGCTGCGGCGCAGTTGTACTATTAGCAGTTTGCGTGTGTAGTGCATCCATTCGTTAAATTATCCCTTATCCATTTTGGTGATCAGGAAAGCGCGGCGTGAATTGAGCGTAGTGACACTTGCAGGACTTCATCGGCGGGTTGCCGCCCATCCAGTTCAAGGATCTTTGCGCCATTGAACGTCAGTTGTGGCGTGACGGCGATTTTTTCCTGTAACGCCGCCAGTTGATGGTCGGGCTTACGCGAAAACGCCGTCTGTTCATCAATAGCAAGACGAATCAATAACACAGGTAAATAAGACGCCATCCACTGGTATAGTTTCAGTTCGCGCTGCCTTAACATTTTTATCCAGCCGTTACCGCCAGTAGTTTTTGCCAGTTGCGGGCCATCAAAGCGAAAACCCGGCACTTCAACCTGCGGGTAGCGATCTGTAATGAGCAGATAGCCTTGCTGGCTTTTGCGCAACATTTTGCGAAACTTGTACGCCCGCCAGCAAGAAAGCAAATAAATAACCAGCGCGGTAATATTACCGGGCGGCGTTGAAGGCTTTTCATGCACATGTGCCGCTTTGCCTCGCAAATAACGGCCAAAAGGTGTACCAATAATGGGGAGCTGTGAAATCCACTCACCAATTCGCCCGGACGATTGCCCGAGATAAATGTGTTCTGTTGGCATTTTTGCTGCCAGTTCATTCACCAGGCTTGCCGTGAGGGTCGATTTACCCGAACCATCACATCCCACAATGGCAATAACGCGCACTGGCGTGGAATTAATTATTGACATATTACGTTGATTCACGAAAAACCCGGCAGCAAATAATGTATTGAATATTACGTGGTCCGTGCTCAGAATATCCGTTCAACCTTATTGTGACAATGGTTAATTGTGGTATTACCCTGAATTACGCTTTCATAAAAACATATTAACCAAATAAATATTTTGGGTGGATATTTAAATTTAAGGATATATTCATGCAATCAATAACCTCTCCGTTAATTGCCGTTATCGGCAGTGATGGTTCAGGCAAGTCAACGGTGTGTGAACATCTCATTACCGTTGTCGAAAAATATGGTGCCGCAGAAAGAGTTCATCTCGGGAAACAAGCAGGGAATGTGGGGCGAGCAGTAGTCAAATTGCCCTTAATGGGGAAATCACTTAATAAATCTATTGAACGCAATAAAGTGAAAACGGCGAAAAAATTACCGGGTCCCGTTCCGGCGCTGGTAATTACAGCATTTGTCGCCCGTCGCTTACTACGCTTTCGCCATATGCTTGCCTGTCGTCGTCGCGGGTTAATTGTTTTAACCGACCGTTATCCGCAAGACCAAATTCCTGGCGCTTACGATGGTACGGTATTCCCGCCTAACGTTGAAGGCGGTCGTTTTGTCTCATGGCTGGCAAGTCAGGAACGTAAGGCGTTTCACTGGATGGCGAGCCATAAGCCTGATCTGGTCATCAAACTCAATGTCGATCTGGACGTTGCCTGCGCGCGTAAACCCGACCACAAAAGGGAATCGCTGGAAAGGAAGATAGTCATAACGCCGCAGTTAACCTTTGGCGGTGCACAACTGGTTGATATCGATGCCAATCAGCCGCTGGAGCAGGTGCTGATTGATGCGGAAAAAGCGATTAGGGATTTTATGACGGCACGAGGTTATCACTAGTCAGAAGTGATAATGCCCGATCGCAGGGAGCGGGCATTATCAGGAAGGTTAAATAAGCTGCAATGCTATCCAGTACAGACTACCAGACAGAAAAATTGCCGCCGGTAAGGTAAACACCCATGCCATCAGGATACTGGTTACCGTTTTACGCTGTAACCCACCGCCATCCACTACCATCGTCCCCGCCACCGCAGAAGAGAGTACGTGCGTTGTGGAAACAGGCATACCGATGTAACTGGCAAGACCGATAGACACTGCCGCCGTCATTTGCGCCGCCATGCCTTGCGCATACGTCATGCCACGCTTACCAATTTTCTCACCGATGGTCATCGCCACACGACGCCAGCCAATCATGGTGCCGATACCGAGCGCCAGTGCTACCGCCATGATAATCCACACCGGAGCGTACTCAATGGTGCTTAACATATCGCTGCGCAGTTTTTTCAGCAGGTTCTGGTCTTCTTTGCTAACGCCTGGCAGTTTCGCCAGTTTCGCGGAAGTATCAGAGATGCAAAGCATAATGCGCCGCAACTGACTGCGTTGACTTACGTTTAACGGCTCGTAGCTTTCCATATTGCCCGGCAGCATCGTTTTGACACGAGCAATCGCATCAAAAGTATTTGCTGGATGACAGTGGAACTCCGTCGCTTGCGTGCCTTCAGTTGATGCCGCAGGCAACGGGGGTTCCATCGCAATCAATTTCTGCGGCAGTTCCGGATGCTGTTGCAGATAGTGTTCGAAGTTGGTCACTGCATCGCGAGTACGGGTAATTTCATAGCCGGAAGCATTCATATTGACGACAAACCCGGCGGGCGCAATCCCCACCAGAACCAGCATCACCAGGCCGATCCCTTTCTGTCCGTCGTTCGCGCCGTGCGAAAACGCTACGCCCGCAGCGGAAACAATCAGTGCAATGCGCGTCCAGAATGGCGGCTTACGTTTACCTTTTTTCTTTTTGCGATCTTCAGGAATGCGGTGAATACGGTCACGCTTTTTCGTTCCGCTCCAGAAACGGCGCAGCAGGAAAATCAACCCTCCCGCAATGACAAGACCGACGATAGGGGAGACAATCAGCGAGGAGAAAATCTTGGTCACTTCACGCAGGTTTAACGCATCCATCACCGATGAGCCGGTTAACAGCGCGTTGGTTAAACCAATGCCGATAATAGCGCCAATCAAGGTGTGCGAACTGGAGGCCGGTAAACCAAAGAACCATGTTCCCAGATTCCAGATAATCGCCGCCAGCAGCATGGAAAAGACCATCGCCAGACCATGAGTTGACCCCATATTCAGCAACAAATCGGTTGGCAACATATGGACGATGGCATAGGCGACGCTAAGTCCGCCAAGCAATACACCAAAAAAGTTAAAAAATGCTGCCATCACCACAGCAAGTTGTGGCTGCATGGCACGGGTATAAATAACGGTTGCGACCGCATTCGCTGTGTCATGAAAACCATTAATTGCTTCATAGAACAACACAAACGCCAGAGCAAGTAATAACAAAAGCCCCGTATATACATCAAGGCCAACAAATAAATTTAGCATATATTAGATTACGCCATTTTGAATTTACGAACGAACGCATTATCAGTGACTTTAATGGCATGGGCAAAGTGAAATATCGCTTTTTAGTGATAAAAACAATGTTATTTCTTTAGGATCAGGGAATAAGTCACCATTCAGAAATCACGGAAAGAATTCATGACAAAGAATTTCAACCCCTAATATATTTATATTATGAATTTATTAATCTAAATAAATCCACCCGATAAATGTTTTGATTATTACACAAACAATTTTCCGCACTGGTTATTTCCATAATCAGTGCGGTTTATGGCAAAGTTTATTACTCTTTCACCACAATTAACGGTTCAATATCACTCTCTTTCTTGATGACCAGTGATTCATCTCCGCGCAAGCAAGTCCCACCGTAGTTACCGCCAACAGTAAAGGTACATACCTGAATGTATTTACCGTCCACTTTTGGCAGACACCACAACTGCTGGTAAATGTTTTTCTGCTCGGCAAATTTACCGCTGGTTTTGTCCAACACCTCTTCATGATGGCTGACGAGGTCGATATTGCTGCCACAGCGACCGGCAATCGGCTTCACGGCGTAACCGGTTTTCACCAGCTCATCATTAACGGTGAAATCGGTATCCAGCAGGTAGCGATGGTGCGGGAACAACGACCAGAGGATCGGCAGAATCGCTTTGTTGCCAGGGATCACCGTCCACAGCGGCTCAAAGACCAGTACTTCCGGACGCAGCAGAACGTCTATCAGGCGCACTTCATTTTGCGGATGGCCGGTACGGATCGGCACCGCAGCAAACTCACGGTCGCTGACTTCGCGAATCTGATCAAACGCGGTTTCCCATGCCCAGGTTTTCCACACGCAGTTAACCAGTCGCCCTTCCCCATCAATCAGTTGCCCGGCAGCATCCCAGCGCAGCTCGTCTAACCCGCGCAAGATACGCGTTTCAAAGCCCGCCTGTTGCAGCGCCTGCTCCATAAACTGCGCGTGATAGTTCTCCTCGATATCTTTGTCCTGCATGATATGGACAAACGGACGTGCACGACTGTGTTTCCAGGCACCAGCCAGTTCGTTAATCAGCCCTTCAGCCGGATTGAAGCCGTTGCCTTTATAGCCTTGCTCCGCCCAACGTTCGAGGATCAAGCCCGCTTCAGTATGACAGGAGGCAGAATCGGCGTTGTATTCGTAGACTTTCAGGCCACGCTCATCCATGCAGAAATCCATACGACCGGTGATCATATGGTGACGGCGACGCTGCCAGGAGAGACGCAAACGCGGCCAGAGGATTTTCGGAATGTCGAACAGCGCCAGCAGATTGTCATCTTTCAGCACCTTGTCGGTGGCGTGGAGATACATCAGGTGCAGTTCGTTGGTGGCTTTAATCAGCTCCTGCTCGGCACTCTCGGTAATGGTGTAATAATGATACGGATCCTGATTGATCACTTGACCGTTCGCCTGCACGTAGGCGTTTTGTAGCGGATCTTTTTCATCCAGCCATTTGCCGTCAAACTGGCCTTTGTTTTCCAGCCGCGCCCCGCTGATTTTCAACAAATCACCTGCAATTTCCGGCTGCGGTAAACTGTGTTCGGTATCTTCTGTCTGGATCATCCAGCCCAGGATGGTGGTGTCATCGAAGGTGTCTTTCAGGGTATAGCAGCCGTTTTCGACCACCATTTCCAGCTCACGCGTCCACTGTTGCCCTTGCGGCAATGGAGAATGAATCACGTTCTGTTCCGCAATACGGACTTTATTGCCGCGTAATTGGGTAATGATGGCGACATGGCCGGTGTCTTTAAATTCACCGCCCTTATCCCAAATAAGAAGCGCTCCTGCGACCGGCGCACGCGGCGAGCCGTTAGGAAATGCCTGCAATGGCAGGATGTTGTCGTTAACCACTTCACGCAGGAAGCGCAATGAGAAAATCTCCCACGCCATGCCCACATCGGTGAAGACCACACCGTAATTCAAAAAGAGAAAACGGCGAGCAAATTCAACACATTGCCATTTGTGGCCCATATATTCATCGTCGATATAGCTACGGAATACGGCGTCATCTTCGTATTCCTGCGGATCGAGAGAACTGTAATCTGAAGAGTAGATTGCTACACCACCGGGGGCGTAGCCCAATAATGTCCCGAACGGGGCATCCTGGCTGGTCGTTCCTTTGCTCATCACTTTACCTTTAACAATACAACCTAAGCAGTTGGCGTAATTGTTGTGCTCTGATTACCTGCTCAGCGACATTAACCGGACAGAGGTCTGACTTATCATACACCTCAACGCAGCGGCTGGTGCAAAGGGTTAAAAAATTCACAATCTGTACAGCAAGCGAGCTGCTACACTGCTTCAACACTACCACTCAGAAGGCAATTCAGTATGACAGACAATACTTATCAGCCCGCGAAAGTCTGGACGTGGGATAAATCTGCTGGCGGCGCGTTCGCCAATATCAATCGCCCGGTTTCTGGTCCGACGCATGAAAAAACGCTGCCTGTTGGCAAGCACCCGTTGCAACTTTATTCGCTGGGTACGCCAAACGGTCAGAAAGTAACGATTATGCTCGAAGAGCTGCTGGCGCTGGGCGTCACCGGCGCAGAGTACGATGCCTGGCTGATTCGCATTGGCGATGGCGATCAATTCTCCAGCGCTTTTGTCGAAGTGAACCCGAACTCGAAAATCCCGGCACTGCGCGATCATACGCATAATCCGCCGATCCGCGTGTTTGAGTCAGGTTCGATTCTGCTTTATCTGGCGGAGAAATTTGGCTACTTCCTGCCGCAGGATCTGGCGAAGCGCACTGAAACGTTGAACTGGCTGTTCTGGTTACAGGGTGCTGCGCCGTTCCTCGGTGGTGGTTTTGGTCACTTTTACCATTACGCGCCGGTGAAAATTGAGTACGCCATTAACCGCTTTACTATGGAAGCCAAGCGTCTGCTCGACGTGCTGGATAAGCAACTGGCGCAGCATAAGTTTGTGGCGGGCGATGAGTACACCATTGCTGATATGGCAATCTGGCCGTGGTTTGGCAACGTGGTGTTAGGCGGCGTGTATGATGCCGCAGAGTTTCTTGATGCGGGTAGTTATAAACACGTGCAACGCTGGGCGAAAGAAGTGGGTGAACGTCCGGCGGTGAAGCGTGGGCGTATTGTTAACCGCACCAACGGACCGCTGAATGAGCAGTTGCATGAGCGCCATGACGCCAGTGATTTCGAGACAAATACAGAAGATAAGCGTCAGGGGTAATGGTTAGCGTTCGTCGCAGCAAGCCCTCCAGACCGATGTAGGCCGGATAAGGCGTTCACGCCGCATCCGGCAATCAGGCAATCAGGCAATCAGGCAATCAGGCAATCAGGCAATCAGGCACAATGCCTGATGCGACGCTCGCGCGTCTTATCAGGCCTACGAAAGCATCCGACTTTAATTATCACGCGCTGGTAATGTCGTAATCCATATTGCGCAGCGCGTCTAATGTGGCTTTGGCTTCATCTTCATCGATGATGCTCATGGCAAACCCGACGTGCACCAGCACCCACTGACCCAGCAAATCAGCCGGATTGCCTTCGCAAATCAGGGCGATATTCACGTCGCGCTTGATACCACAAACTTCGACCTGCGCAAGTTGGTGAATATCTTCACCGACGGCCAGCACCTGGCCAGGAACGCCAATACACATTGTTAACTCCGGTTATTCAACTTCAATACTTTTGACGATCAGCGAATCGCCGGTATCGACACGCAACCGCTCGCCATGACAGAGCGGACACTGCGCATCGTGCTGATGAATCTCCACTACCTGGCTGCAATCCCAGCACCAGGCCTGGGCGGGTTTATAGACGATATGTAAATCGCACCCTTGCGCCACCGTTCCCTGGCAGACAATTTCAAAACTAAAACGAACCGCGCTCTCCTCAACGCAGGAGAGCGCGCCAATTTCCAGCCACACGGCGGTGACGCGCTTAACATCGTGCTGCTCCGCCTGCCGTTGGATAATTTCAACGGCGCTCTGGCAAAGCGACAACTCATGCATTTTCATCACTCCTGCGGCCAAACAGCAGGGCGCGACGCCCTGCGTGTGGCACATCCGGATTCGTGACTGGCAGCGAAAGGATCATTCGCGCGCAGTCATCCGTCAGGCGTTTGCCCTCTTCAATCGACATGCTGTGCGAAAGCGGCGACATCAGCGAGCAAGAGAGGTATTGCGAAACACCGTCCAGTTCGCCAACGGTAAAGGTCATAGTGCCATAAGGCAGTTGCAGACCGATCTTCTCACTCACTTTGCGCAGCGGCCAGAGTTGATCCGGGCCGGGGAAGATCACTGCACTCAGCATCCACGGGGTGATCACACACCCCGTCCACTGACCTTCGAACAGCGTAAAATCGGAAACATACACCGGCATGGAAGGATGCAGAAACGAGAGGTCGTGCATCGAACGCCGGGCAATTTCTTCAAACGCTGCCTGTACTTGCGCCTTTGGGGAGGTCTGGAAACCAGCAATCTCCTCAGTCATGTGCTGCCTCCCGCGGGATGGCTTCCACGCCTGATTCGCGCAGCGCAGCCAGAACCCGCTCAAGCGCAGGTTCAATCATTGCTTCGACCGTCGGCGTTAAACCGATGTGTGGCTCCAGCGATTCCGGGATCACGCCGACCAGAGTCAGCTTTTTCGGAAACTCGCCGGTGAAGCGCAGGGCCGACAATACGTCGGCCAGGCCAAGCTGATGCGGAGAGATTTTGTTGGTAAACAACGCCGGAACTTCTTCGTCCCGCAGGATCATCATCGTTCCCGGCGCGTTCTTTTTCGACACAATGGCATCGGCAATGATCAGATGATCGCGATTTGCCATGTCGCCAAGCAGTTCCATTCCCGCCGTGCCGCCATCGAGGATCTCAACATAATCCGGCAGAATGTATCGTTGCTCTAACGCTTCAACAATCCGCACGCCGATGGCTTCATCGGTCAGCAAAATATTGCCGACCCCTAAGACTAAAATACGCATTACAGAACCTTCACTGAAACCACTTCGTTGCCGTCGGCATCCACTACGTGAACCGCACAGGCCATGCACGGGTCGAAGGAGTGAATGGTACGCACCACTTCCAGCGGTTTATTCGGATCGGCAATCGGTGTACCCACCAGCGACTGTTCATACGGACCGACGTCATCATTGAAGTTACGCGGGCCAGAGTTCCAGGTGGATGGAACGACCGCCTGGTAGTTGCTGATGATACCGTCTTTAATCACCATCCAATGGGAGAGCATACCGCGCGGCGCTTCAAGGAAGCCAACGCCTTTGAACTCGCCCGTTGCCGGAATGTTCGGCTTCACGAACGTGGTGTGGTCGCCTTTGCCGATATTAGTGATCAGTGCACTGTATTGATTTTGCAGGATATCCTGCAATTCGCAGCAGTGAACGGTACGACCAATAATACGCCCCAGCGTGGAGTGCAGTTGCGCCACTTCCAGCGTGTTGCCCGTCAGTTTCTGATAAATCGCAACGATTTCATTCAGTTTGTTCTGGGTAGACTCGCGTCCTGCCGCCAGTTTCACCAGCATGTTCGCCAGCGGCCCCACTTCTACCGTTTTGCCGTAGAAAGTCGGTGATTTCACCCAGGAGTATTTACCGTCGTCAGACCAACCGTCGTAAGCCGGAATGGTTGTGCCTTCCCACGGTGCCTGCGGTGCTTCGTCTTTATACCAGGAGTGTTTCGCGCTTTCCTGAATCCCTTTGATCAGGTATTCATCGGAATGGGAAGTAATCGGACGATACGAGGACAAATCCGCGTTTTCGATATATCCGCCAGGGAACAGGAAGCTACCGTTTTTGCTGTCGGTCGGGAATTCCGGCACACTCAGGTAGTTCACCGCACCTTTACCGCGCTCCAGCCATTCCGGATAAAACGCCGCGATAACGGCAGTATCAACCTTATAAACCTGCTCAACAAAGTCGCTCAGCTTGTCGATGAAGGACTTGATGTACATCAGGCGCTCAAGGTTCAGTACGCCCAGACCGTCGAGGTTGATCGGGTTAGCGACCCCACCTACCGCCAGGTTCTGAATGTGCGGCGTTTTACCGCCCAGCAGCGCCACCACTCGGTTTGCGTCACGCTGGCACTCCAGCGCCTGTAAGTAGTGAGCTACCGCAATCAGGTTCACTTCCGGCGGCAGTTTCATTGCCGGATGTCCCCAGTAGCCATTGGCGAAAATACCCAACTGACCGCTGGCAACCAGATCTTTGATCTTGTTCTGAACTTTGGTGAACTCTTCCGGGCTGTTCAGGTGCCAGGTCGAAACACCTTTCAACATTTCAGAAGCTTTAGTCGGATCAGCTTGCAGTGCAGAAGTGATGTCCACCCAGTCCAGCGCCGAAAGCTGATAGAAATGGACGATATGGTCATGCGTGGTATGCGCAGCCAGAATAATGTTACGGATGTATTGCGCGTTAACCGGAACGTCAATGTTCAGCGCACTCTCTGCCGCACGAACAGAAGAGAGCGCGTGAGTGGTGGTACATACGCCACAGATACGTTGCACAATCATCCAGGCATCGCGCGGATCGCGGTTTTTCACGATCTCTTCCATGCCGCGCCACATGGTTCCGGAAGCCCATGCTTTCGAAACGACGCCATTTTCGATTTCGCAATCGATGCGTAAATGCCCTTCAATACGGGTTACCGGATCAATAGTAATTCTCTGGCTCATGCTTTGCTCGCCTCATGACGATTATGATCGTTTTGTTTTAAAGGAGGAAGTATCGGCAGTAGACGAATGAGTACGATGTAAGCGCAAATCTCAATAGCCACAAAACCAATAGAAATCAACAGTTCTTCCCACGTCGGGAAGTAGGCGTAACCGCCGCCCGGGTTGAATGCCACCAGCGAATAGGTCAGACGCCAGGTTGCACAACCTAACAGTGCGCTCAGTGCCGACAGGAACAGCATACGTGAATCATTACGCAGCTTCGCCACACGCAGAACGACCAGCGGGAAGAGCATCAGCAGGACTTCAATCCAGAACATGACGGAGTAGAAGTCACCGGCAAACGCTAACGACAGCTTGTCGCGATAGATTAACTCGCCAAAGCGCAGCACGATGAAAATCGCCAGCAGCACGCTGATGGTGTTGGTCAACTTGACGAACAGGCTCTTCTCATCCGGCCCGTTGCCACGCAGACCCGCCTGCACCAACGAACCTTCAAAGATGACTATCGAGAAGCCCATGATGAACGCCGTCAGCAGCGAGAACAGCGGCAACATTTCATAGCTCTGCCACAGCGGATGCACTTTGTAGCCCGCCGAGATCATCAGTGATCCCATGGAAGACTGGTGCATAGTCGGCAGCAGCGCGCCAAGCGCGATGATAAAGAACATCACCTTGTTCAAACGCTTGAGCGATACCTTCCAGCCCAGACGTTCAAACAATGCAGGAGCAAACTCCAGAGCCATCACACCGATGTAGATGGTCATACAAACCGCCGTCTCGAACAGTACCGAGTTCACGTTGAAGTGACCCGGAATGTAGAAGTACGGCAGGTTCCAGTAACGACCGACGTCGATGGTAATCGACAAGCCACCCAGTGAGTAACCGAACAAACTTGCCAACAGCGCCGGACGCACCAGCGGATGGTATTGTCCACGGTTAAAGACGTATACCGCCCACGCCAGCGCCCAGCCGCCACAGGCGAAACCGGTGCCGATCAGCAGGTCAAACGCAATCCACACGCCCCACGGGAAACCGCCATTCAGGTCGGAGACAGAGCCCAGACCGAACACCAGACGCTTCACAATCAGGAGCATACAAATGACGATTAACGGTCCAAAAATCATGACCGGTTTACTGATGATTTTGCCGCCCAGCGGTTGTGGATCATGACTCATGATCGTCTCCTCCGTCGTGATGGTCGTTTTTGGTGTTGCGACGAACCAGCACGGTTAAGCCCGCCAGCACAGCCAGTGGTAGCATCATGCCTTTATACAGGGTGTGTTGAATATTTTCGGAACGCGCGCCGGTAGAAAGATCGTCCAGCTTCGGCAAGTCGAGATTTTCATAAGGAACCCCCGTCAGTACCAGAACCTGAGTACCGCCGCCCTCTTTCTCGCCGTACAGATGCGGATAATATTTCGGCACTGTGTGCAGGTAAGTGTCGCCAGATTTCAACGTCTGACGCGGATAGTGGTATTCGCTGCCAGGCTTCAGCGCCAGGCGTTTTTTCGCCTCAGCCATCAGCTCTTCACGCGTACCAAAAATCACCGCGCCCGCCGGACACACTTCTACGCAGCCAGGTAGACCGCCTTTATCGAGACGCTCCACACCTTTCTGGTTACACAGCTCACACTTATGCAGCGCACCAAACGGGTTGTTGTAGTCGTACTTCGGCACATTGTACGGGCAGGCGACCATGCAGTAACGGCAGCCGGTGCACACGTCTTTGTCGTAATGGACAATGCCGGTTTTCGGATCTTTTTTCAGCGCAGAAACCGGGCACACGGAGACACAGTTCGGATCGACGCAGTGCATACACTGTTTCTTAATGTACGCATAGCCATTCTCTTCCTGGTCTTTGTTGACGCCAGTGCCGCTGGTCCACACCTGGATGATGTTATTGGTGTACGGCGACAGTTTGTCGTTGTTCGACCACGTCTGTTCCCCTTGCGGGTTACGTTCCGGGAAGTTGATATCCTGACACTTAGTCACACAAGCCTGGCAGCCTACGCACAAGGTCGAGTCATACAACATTCCCAGCGATCCCGGAATTGGCGGGCGGTTTTCAGCAGCCGCATGGCTGACAGACGGCAATGCGCCCGTCAGCAATGCCCCGCAGGAGGCTGCTTTAATAAAATTACGTCTGTTCACGGTTATTCTCCCCGTGAGTCAGCGTTATCTTTCTTTTGCTGACGACCCAGTTCACGCACCGCCATCACGCTGACACCGGCAACCAGCCCAACCACACCGCCAAGCAAACCGATAGCGCCCGCAGAAACGTTGCCGCCCTCTTTAGCGTTAACGTCCGGTTTCTGTGAACGCGGCGTCTGGTTTTCGACGTTGGCAAGCTGATGGATGCCTTTATGGAAGCCGATACCTTCTTCGTTACAGCCGTAGCACGGGTGACCAATCGCCACCGGCCATACACCGCCAACGTCGCAGAATTGCAGTGTGGAGCAGTTACCGTAAGTTTCCGGTCCTTTACAGCCGAGGTGGTACAGGCACCAGCCTTCGCGATGGCCATCATCACCAAACTCTTTGGCGAAACGACCAGCATCGAAGTGCGGGCGACGTTCGCAATGTTCGTGAATCAGACGCCCATAGGCGAAGGTCGGACGGTTTTTGTTATCCAGCTTCGGCGGTTTACCGTAAGTGATGATGTGCGCAACGGTCGCAAGGAAGTTGTGCGGGTTCGGCGGGCAGCCTGGAATGTTGATAACGGTTTTGCCCGGCAGAACTTCTTGCAGGCTGACCGCACCGGTTGGGTTAACCCCAGCAGCGGCGACACCGCCCCACGCGGAACAGGAACCGATAGCGATAATTGCGGCAGCACCTTCTGCCGCTTTGCGGATGTGATCCACAATCGGCTCACCGGCGACCATGCAGTAAATACCGTTATCTTTTAATGGGATGGAACCATCCACAACCAACACATACTGCCCTTTGTATTTCTCGAGCGCGTTATGTTTGTTCTCTTCAACCTGATGGCCGAAAGCGGCGGAGAGCACTTCGTGATATTCCAGAGAGATAGTCTCCAGCACGAGGTTTTCTACCGTTGGATGCGTTGCACGAAGCAGAGATTCCGTACAACCAGTACATTCCTGCGCGCCAATCCAGATAACCGGCGGGCGCTGCGGGTTAGTGACCGATTCGGCCATCTCTGCGGCGGCTTTGCTACTCAACCCCATGGTGGCGGCTAATGCTGCACAAAGCTTCATGAAATCACGGCGATTAATGCCGTGAGAATGGATGAGGGTGTTATCTCCAGTCATTTATAGTTATTCCGTTGCGAAGACCTGGCATATATTTTGCCTCAACCGCAAAATCGATAATGCGATCGATGCGCCATTTACCACACATTTATTATGGTTATCATTGTAATGATACTGCGGCGGGGCGCTAAAACGAAGGGGAAGGAGCATTAGTGTAATTAATTAAAGCAAGATAATACGTATGTTTGATCAATTTTCGAGGCGATAACCAGCCATAAAAAAGCGCAAAGTAGAACAGGAATTATTCTCACGAAAGAAATCCATTACCATCTCTTTATCCAGCCCATAACGCCGCGTCAGAATGCCTGCTTCCCAGGCGCTAAGCTGACGATCGCCGGTCTTTTCATACATCCGGTGCGAGTAGCCTAATACAAAACCGCG
This sequence comes from Escherichia sp. TW09308, assembly GCF_000208565.1. Lineage (NCBI taxonomy): Bacteria > Pseudomonadati > Pseudomonadota > Gammaproteobacteria > Enterobacterales > Enterobacteriaceae > Escherichia > Escherichia sp. TW09308. Next base: position 2,893,025 of record NZ_AEME01000001.1, read on the forward strand.
TTTATAATCGGCGCAGAATTTCGTCACATTAACCGCACTGTCGGCATGTGTTGCTTTTAATCCCGCCATTAAGCCTTTACCAAAATGGTTATTCATAATTTATCTCCAATCGCCATATATGAATCTATATAGCGATATTTTAGGCAAAGTACGACTTTTACGCACGCTATTTTTTCCTGTATGTGAAAGACGTTATCCAGTAAGAGATAAACGCATCAAGAGAGATATTTGTCGAACCATTTCAGCGTTCTTTGCCAGGCAAGATCGGCGGCAGATTTGTCATAACGGGGAGTGGAATCATTATGGAATCCGTGATTAACCCCCGGATAAATATACGCCTCATAGACCTTATTATTCGCTTTCAACGCTGCCTCATAAGCGGGCCAGCCTTCGTTAATTCGCGTGTCCAGTTCGGCGTAGTGGAGCAGTAAAGGCGCTTCAATTTTCGCCACATCGGCGGCCAGAGCCTGGCGACCATAAAACGGCACCGCGCAGGCCAGTTCCGGATATGCCACCGCTGCCGCGTTCGATACCCCACCGCCATAGCAAAATCCGGTTATACCTACCTTGCCAGTGGCTTGCGGATAGCGTTGCATAAACTCAATCGCGGCAAAGAAGTCATTCATCAGTTTGGTTGGATCGACCTGCTGTTGCAGCTCGCGGCCTTTGTCATCGTTCCCGGGATAGCCGCCAACGGAACTTAAACCGTCAGGAGCGAGGGCAATATATCCTGCCTTCGCCACTCGCCGCGCCACATCTTCGATATACGGATTCAGCCCGCGATTCTCATGCACCACCACTACGGCTGGCGTTTTGCTGTTCATCTTCGCAGGTTTCACCAGATAGCCGCGCACCTCACCATGACCATTTGGCGAAGGATACGTGATGTACTCCGCAACAATATCCGGATCGGTAAACTCCACCTGGGTCGCCCATGCGTAATTTGGCCTGAGCAAATCAAACAATGCTAATGCCGTCATCCCGCCCACTGCATACTTCGCCGCAATATTGAGGAACTCACGTTTCGATATTTTCCCGTGAGCGTAATAGTCGTAGTAGTCCAGCAACTCTTGTGGGAAATCTTTAGCGGTCAGACGCGGCATCGTCTCACTCCTCAACTGGTGTTTTTTTAAGCAAAGCATAAGCACGTGTTTTTGCCCAGTTTTTCGTCACACTGTGAGCGATGCTACGGGATCTCCCCTGGCAAATCGCTAGACTAGAAACATCGTTTCGAAATTGAACAGTGGAAAGGAGATGTCATGGTCTGGTTAGCGAATCCCGAGCGTTACGAGCAGATGCAGTACCGCTATTGCGGAAAAAGCGGTTTACGCCTGCCCGCGTTATCGCTCGGTTTGTGGCACAATTTTGGTCACGTCAACGCGCTGGAGTCACAGCGTGCGATCCTGCGTAAAGCCTTTGATTTGGGCATTACGCACTTTGATTTAGCCAACAACTACGGCCCGCCTCCTGGCAGTGCGGAAGAGAACTTTGGCCGTCTGCTGCGGGAAGATTTTGCCGCTTATCGTGACGAGTTAATCATCTCCACCAAAGCTGGCTACGATATGTGGCCCGGCCCGTATGGCTCTGGCGGGTCGCGTAAATACCTGCTCGCCAGCCTCGACCAAAGCCTGAAACGTATGGGGCTGGAGTATGTCGATATCTTTTACTCTCATCGCGTCGATGAAAATACGCCGATGGAAGAAACCGCGTCGGCGCTGGCCCATGCGGTGCAAAGTGGTAAGGCTCTGTATGTCGGGATATCGTCTTACTCGCCAGAGCGAACGCAAAAAATGGTCGAGTTGCTACACGAGTGGAAAATTCCGCTGCTAATTCACCAACCTTCGTACAATTTACTGAACCGCTGGGTGGATAAAAGCGGTCTGCTGGATACCCTGGAAAATAACGGTGTGGGCTGCATTGCCTTCACTCCGCTCGCCCAGGGATTGTTAACCGGAAAATATCTCAACGGTATTCCTGAAGATTCTCGGATGCATCGTGAAGGGCACAAAGTTCGCGGCCTGACGCCGAAAATGCTTACCAACGCCAACCTCAACAGTCTGCGTTTATTAAATGAAATGGCACAGCAGCGTGGTCAATCTATGGCTCAAATGGCATTAAGCTGGTTGCTGAAAGATGATCGAGTGACGTCGGTATTGATTGGTGCCAGCCGTCCGGAGCAACTGGAGGAGAACGTACAGGCGCTAAATAATCTGCTGTTTAGTGCCGAAGAACTGGCGCAGATTGACCAACATATCGCTGATGGCGAGCTAAATCTGTGGCAGGCGTCTTCCGATAAATAACGTGTTAATACCGGGCGCGAGAACCGCGCCCGAATAAGATCAGTGATTATGACGGGTGAGTCGGTCAAGATAGCCCATCACAAATGCAGAGAGCACAAACGTCAGATGGATAATGACGTACCACATCAGTTTGTTATCCGGGACATTTTTCGCATCCATAAAGACGCGCAGTAAGTGAATGGAAGAGATTGCCACAATCGACGCCGCCACTTTATTTTTCAGCGACGTAGCATCCATTTTCCCCAGCCAGTTCAGCTTCTCTTTGTTCTCGGAGATATCTAACTGCGAGACAAAATTCTCATAACCGGAAAACATTACCATCACCAGCAAACCGCCAACCAGCGTCATATCTACCAGCGACAGTAACACGAGGATCAAATCAGATTCCGCTATCGAGAAGATATTCGGCAATACGTGAATAATCTCCTGAAAGAACTTCAGCGCCAGGGCAACCAGCGCCAGCGAAAGGCCAAAGTACACGGGGGCAAGCAGCCAGCGAGAAGCATACATTGCATTTTCAAGAAAACGTTCCATACATTCCTGTCGTGTAGTTAAAACGGGCAACAGTATATCGTAATTGAGTAAACAGCACGCAACAGCCAATCAACATATACGTTAATCCTTTGTCGAATAAATCCGACGTTTAGGGATCTTCCTGGTTACCTTATTAACCAGGAAGCGATTCCATTGTTGCCGAAAGGCTCCGGTATCATAACCACTTCGTCAATCCAGGCGTATCAGCCAAGCCCACACTTGCTGGATTATGCTGCAACGAAAACGGCGATTCTTAACTACAGCCGTGGTCTGGCGAAACAGGTCGCGGAGAAAGGGCTACGTCACTGCGGAAGTGCACGGCGTGTGCGGCGGTGAGCATTTAGGCTGAAAAAATGCCCGGTTGTGAGAAGCGACCGGGCATCATTGTGCTTTTAACTCTTGCCTGATGCGGCGAAAACACCTCATCAGGCCTGCAAACTCATGAAAATTCAAAACGTTGCAATAGATTTTGTAGGCCGGATAAGACGCGCCAGCGTCGCATCAGGCATTGAGCACCGAATGTCGGATGCGGCGTGAACGCCTTATCCGGCCTACAAATTCATGCAAATTCAATATATTGCGATAGAGTCTGTAGGCCTGATAAGCGCAGCGCATCAGGCAATTCTGCGTTACTTCGCTTTGGCAGTTTCTTCGCCAACCAGACCTATCTTCAGGTAACCCGCCTGATGCAGCGTATCCATTACCTTCATCAACGTCTCGTAATCGACGGTTTTGTCCGCGCGGAAGAAGATGGTGGTATCTTTCTTACCTTCGGTTAACGCATTCAGTGCCGTAACCATCGTTTCATCGGTGACAGGATCGTTACCGATGAACATCGAGTTATCCGCCTTCACCGACAGATAAACCGGTTTTTCCGGGCGCGGCTGCGGCGTGCTGGTAGAAGCAGGCAAGTTCACCTTCACATCTACCGTCGCTAACGGTGCCGCCACCATAAAGATAATCAGCAGAACCAACATCACGTCGATAAACGGCGTCACGTTGATGTCGTGCATTTCGCCGTTATCGTCGAGGTTTTCGTTAAGATGCATTGCCATCGGACATTATCCTGCGCGTAATTTTTGTGCGACACGAACCGGATGCGCAGCGGCGCTGGCTTCCAGATCCAGATCACGGCTTTGCAGCAACAGCACCTGCGCTGCGACATCACCGAGCATCGCTTTAAAGCCGCCAATCTGACGTGCGAATACGTTATAGATAACAACCGCCGGAATTGCTGCCACCAGACCGATTGCCGTTGCCAGCAGCGCTTCTGCGATGCCCGGTGCAACAACTGCCAGGTTGGTAGTCTGCGTTTGCGCAATACCGATAAAGCTGTTCATGATGCCCCAGACTGTACCAAACAGCCCCACAAACGGCGAAATCGCGCCGATGGTTGCAAGGTAGCCGTTACCGCGCCCCATTTGACGCCCCACTGCGGCGACCCGACGTTCAAGACGGAAACTGGTGCGCTCTTTAATACCGTCGTTATCGTCGCTGCCTTCTGACAGTTCCAGCTCGTTCTGCGCTTCATTGAGCAAATGCAGACTTAAGCTTTTGCTACCAAAATCAGCGGCGATATCGTTGGCCTGGTTTAAGGAGCGAGCTTCAGCCAGCAGTTGCTGTTCACGCTTCAGGCGACGCTTCTGGTTGAAGAACTCAACGCTCTTGCTGAAGAAGATTGCCCAGGTGACTACGGAGGCCAGAATCAGCCCAATCATCACGCACTTAACGACAATATCGGCGTGCTGATACATACCCCAGACGGAAAGATCCGTCTGCATTAAATTATTACCCACTGTGTATCTCCAGGACGCAAGTCACAAAATCTGCGCACAATAATATCAAAACGACGTCGAATTGATAGTCGTTCTCATTACTATTTGCATACTGCCGTACCTTTGCTTTCTTTTCTTTGCGTTTACGCAGTAAAAAAGCCACCAGCACAACATTTGCGAAAATTTTCTGCTTTATGCCAATTCTTCAGGATGCGCCCACTATTATTCATGCTAGTTTAGACATCCAGACGTATAAAAACAGGAATCCCAACATGGCAAACAAACAACTTGATACTCAACTGGTCAATGCAGGACGCAGCAAAAAATATACCCTTGGCGCGGTAAATAGCGTGATTCAGCGCGCCTCTTCGCTGGTCTTTGATAGTGTGGAAGCAAAAAAACACGCGACGCGTAATCGTGCCAATGGTGAATTATTCTATGGCCGCCGCGGAACGTTAACGCACTTCTCATTGCAAGAAGCGATGTGTGAACTGGAAGGTGGCGCAGGCTGCGTGCTGTTTCCTTGCGGGGCGGCAGCCGTTGCCAATTCCATTCTCGCCTTTGTCGAACAAGGCGATCATGTGTTGATGACCAACACAGCCTACGAACCGAGTCAGGATTTTTGTAGCAAAATCCTCAGCAAATTGGGCGTAACGACATCGTGGTTTGATCCGCTGATTGGCGCGAATATCGTTAAACATCTGCAGCCAAATACCAAAGTGGTGTTTCTGGAATCGCCAGGTTCCATCACTATGGAAGTGCATGATGTTCCGGCGATTGTCGCCGCCGTGCGCAGCGTGGTGCCAGATGCCATCATTATGATTGATAACACCTGGGCTGCCGGAGTGCTGTTCAAAGCCCTCGATTTTGGTATCGATATTTCCATTCAGGCCGCCACCAAATATCTTGTGGGTCACTCAGATGCGATGATCGGCACCGCGGTGTGCAATGCCCGTTGTTGGGAGCAACTGCGGGAGAACTCTTATCTGATGGGGCAGATGGTCGATGCCGATACCGCCTATATGACCAGCCGTGGCTTGCGCACTTTAGGCGTGCGTCTGCGTCAGCATCATGAAAGCAGTCTGAAAGTTGCGGAATGGCTGGCAGCGCATCCGCTGGTTGAGCGGGTTAACCACCCTGCTCTGCCGGAAAGTAAAGGCCATGAGTTCTGGAAACGAGACTTTACAGGTAGCAGCGGACTATTTTCCTTTGTGCTGAAGAAAAAACTCAACGACGAAGAACTGGCGAACTATCTGGATAACTTCAGTTTATTTAGCATGGCCTACTCGTGGGGCGGCTATGAATCGTTGATCCTTGCGAATCAGCCGGAACATATCGCAGCCATCCGCCCACAAGGAAAGATTGATTTCAGCGGCACGTTGATTCGCCTGCATATTGGTCTGGAAAACGTCGACGATCTGATTGCCGATCTGGACGCGGGCTTTGCACGAATTGTGTAACATTGCCAAATTTGGACAATTTTGCAGACATTTAATTGTGATTAGTCTTAAATTGTTGCGTCCGGGATCAAGGCGTCCCGGACGATTCAGGAGTACAATAGGCAAATAAAGGCTTAAACGCTGTTCCACAGGAAAGTCCATGGCTGTTATTCAAGACATTATCGCTGCGCTCTGGCAACACGACTTTGCCGCGCTGGCGGACCCTCATATTGTTAGCGTTGTTTACTTTGTCATGTTTGCCACGCTGTTTTTAGAAAACGGCCTGTTGCCCGCCTCGTTTTTGCCAGGCGACAGCTTGTTAATACTGGCTGGCGCACTGATTGCCCAGGGGGTTATGGATTTTCTGCCAACAATCGCGATTCTGACTGCCGCAGCCAGTCTGGGCTGCTGGTTAAGTTATATTCAGGGACGTTGGTTAGGTAATACCAAAACGGTGAAAGGCTGGCTGGCGCAGCTTCCGGCTAAATATCATCAACGCGCCACCTGTATGTTTGACCGCCACGGTTTGCTGGCTCTGCTGGCTGGGCGTTTTCTCGCATTTGTCCGCACGCTGCTGCCAACAATGGCGGGGATTTCCGGTCTGCCAAACCGTCGCTTCCAGTTTTTCAACTGGCTAAGTGGACTGCTGTGGGTCAGCGTGGTGACCAGTTTTGGTTACGCCTTAAGCATGATCCCGTTCGTTAAACGCCATGAAGATCAGGTGATGACGTTTCTGATGATCCTGCCAATTGCCCTGTTAACCGCAGGCCTGTTAGGCACGCTGTTTGTGGTAATTAAAAAAAAATACGGTAACGCCTGACATTTTCCTCTGTTCCCGGCAGCAATGCCGGGAACGCATTTAACTCCCCTGCATCGCCCGCATTCTTGCTGCATCTTCACCCGGCGTCACACCGAAGTAACGTTTAAATTCGCGGCTGAACTGTGATGCACTTTCATAACCTACACGCATCGCTGCCGCACTGGCTTTCATGCCATCGTGGATGATCATCATTCGCGCCTTATGCAGCCGGTAGTTCTTCAAATACTGCAAAGGCGAGGTGCTGGTGACAGATTTAAAATTATGATGGAAGGCAGAAACACTCATATTGGCTTCTGCCGCGAGTTGCTCGACGCTTAGATTTTCGGTGTACTTATTCTCAATACGTTTCAGCACGCGGCTAATCAGACTGAAATGCGTCTGGCGACTGACCAGCGCCAGTAATGCTCCGCCGCAAGGTCCGGTCAGCACGTAGTAAAGAATTTCGCGGATGATCTGCTTGCCGAGAATGCGCGCATCCAGCGGTCGCTCCATCACATCCAGTAACCGCTCCGCCGCACATAAAATCTCTTCTGACAGCGTGGCGGAGTTTATGCCGCTGGCTGCCATCGACGGTTGAAAATGTTCATCCTCGCCAATGTCCATCAACAGTTCCTGTAACTGCAAAATATCAACATTGAGACGTAAGCCCGCTAATGGCACCTCCGGCGTAGCGTAAGTTTCGCACTCAAAGGGTAATGGCACCGTCAGTAGCAGATATTCATTGGCATCATAACGAAACACTCGTTCATTGATATAACCGATTTTATGCCCGGAAAAGAGAATTATGATGCCTGGCTCGTACATTACCGGCGTACGTGCCCCGGGATTCTCACCAAACAGCAAGCGCACATCAGGCAACAGTTCTGACAAACTATTTTCTTTATTTTTCAGATTATTAATTTTATCCGTCAGCAGTCGGCAAATCTCTTCACGTTTCATATCGTGTAATTTCTTAGGATTAATGCGGCAATTTGATTGTGCGCAATTTTGTACTATTTCTCCAGCACTCTGGAGAAATAGGCAAGACATTGGCAGAAATGAGCATTGAGAGCCACGGCGCTGGCGACCACAATGACAAACATCAGGCAGACTGATCTCTGCCCTCATATTGGCCCAGCAAAGAGAGCAAGTAATGAACAACTTTAATCTGCATACCCCAACCCGCATTCTGTTTGGTAAAGGCGCTATCGCCGGTTTACGCGAGCAAATCCCTCACGATGCCCGCATATTGATTACTTACGGCGGCGGTAGCGTTAAAAAAACCGGCGTTCTGGATCAAGTACTGGATTCCCTGAAAGGCATGGACGTGCTGGAGTTTGGCGGTATCGAACCAAACCCGACTTATGAAACGCTGATGAACGCCGTGAAACTGGTTCGCGAACAGAAAGTGACTTTCCTGCTGGCGGTTGGTGGCGGTTCCGTACTGGACGGCACCAAGTTTATCGCCGCAGCAGCAAATTATCCTGAGAATGTCGATCCGTGGCACATCCTGCAAACGGGTGGTAAAGAGATTAAAAGTGCCATCCCAATGGGCTGCGTGCTGACGCTGCCAGCGACCGGTTCAGAATCCAACGCAGGTGCGGTGATCTCTCGCAAAACCACCGGTGACAAACAGGCGTTTCATTCTGCCCACGTTCAGCCGGTATTTGCCGTGCTCGATCCGGTTTATACCTACACCCTGCCGCCGCGCCAGGTGGCTAATGGCGTAGTGGACGCCTTTGTACACACCGTAGAACAGTATGTTACCAAACCGGTTGATGCCAAAATTCAGGATCGCTTCGCAGAAGGTATTTTGCTGACGCTTCTCGAAGATGGCCCGAAAGCCCTGAAAGAGCCAGAAAACTACGATGTGCGCGCGAACGTCATGTGGGCAGCGACTCAGGCACTGAACGGTTTGATTGGCGCGGGCGTACCGCAGGACTGGGCAACGCATATGCTGGGCCACGAACTGACTGCTATGCACGGCCTGGATCACGCGCAAACGCTGGCTATCGTCCTGCCTGCGCTATGGAATGAAAAACGCGACACCAAGCGCGCGAAACTGCTGCAATACGCTGAACGTGTCTGGAACATCACCGAAGGTTCCGATGACGAGCGTATTGACGCCGCAATTGCCGCTACCCGCAACTTCTTCGAGCAATTAGGCGTGCCGACGCGCCTGTCCGACTACGGTCTGGACGGCAGTTCTATCCCGGCATTACTGAAGAAGCTGGAAGAACACGGCATGACCCAACTGGGCGAAAATCATGATATTACGCTGGATGTCAGCCGTCGCATTTACGAAGCAGCCCGTTAAGCTTTTTCCTCCTCAAACTTTCGTTTTTGGGTATTTCGTCCAGACTTAAGTTCACAACACCTCACCGGAGCCTGCTCCGGTGAGTTCATATAAGGAGGAACATATGACTAATCCAACCGTTATTAAGCTACAGGATGGCAATGTCATGCCCCAGTTGGGACTGGGCGTCTGGCAAGCAAGTAATGAGGAGGTAATCACCGCGATTCAAAAAGCCCTGGAAGTGGGATATCGCTCGATTGATACCGCCGCGGCCTATAAAAACGAAGAAGGCGTCGGCAAGGCACTGAAAAATGCCGCACTTGCCAGAGAAGAGTTGTTCATCACTACCAAACTGTGGAACGACGACCACAAGCGTCCCCGTGAAGCCCTGCTGGACAGCCTGAAAAAACTCCAGCTTGATTATATCGATCTCTACTTAATGCACTGGCCCGTTCCCGCTATCGACCATTATGTCGAAGCATGGAAGGGAATGATCGAGCTGCAAAAAGAGGGGTTAATCAAAAGCATCGGCGTCTGTAACTTCCAGATCCACCATTTGCAACGTCTGATTGATGAAACTGGCGTGCCCCCCGTGATTAATCAGATCGAACTTCATCCGCTGATGCAGCAACGCCAGCTTCACGCCTGGAACGCTACGCACAAAATTCAGACCGAATCCTGGAGCCCGTTAGCGCAAGGCGGAAAAGGTGTCTTTGACCAGAAAATCATTCGCGATCTGGCGGATAAATACGGCAAAACTCCAGCACAGATTGTCATCCGCTGGCATCTGGATAACGGCCTGGTGGTGATCCCAAAATCAGTCACACCTTCACGCATTGCCGAAAACTTTAATGTCTGGGATTTCCGTCTCGACAAAGACGAACTTGGTGAAATCGCGAAACTCGATCAAGGTAAACGCCTCGGTCCCGATCCCGACCAGTTCGGCGGCTAACGCACAAATTCTCCCGGTGGCGGTAATGTTCCGCTACCGGACTTTTCAGAAATCATTTATTCCCCTCGCCTCCCGCCCGTTGTTACTCTCCTCCGTTCAGAAATGCCACATTTAAGGACATGATCATGCGGAGCTGGAAGCTCTTAAAGCAACAAAGCATCTACAATATGGATAAACGCGACGGTGAGGTAAAAAACAGATGAGACAAATACTTCTTCTGTTTTTGGCTGTTTTTGCAAGCTTCACGACTCAGGCACAATCACCATCGCTAACCGCTGAACAAACAGTTCGCCTGATTTATCAAAACTATAAATCGGATGCCAGTGCGCCTTATTTCGGTGCAACAGGAGAGCAGGCAATAACATCTGAACGCATACAAAAGGTGCTAACCCTGAATGATAATCTCACTCTACCGGGCAATATTGGCTGGCTGGATTACGATCCGATTTGTGACTGTCAGGATTTTGGCGATCTGGTGTTAGAAAGCGTAGCGATTACCCAAATAGACGCCGACCACGCGGATGCCGTTGTGCGCTTTCGTGCCTTCAAAGACGATAAAGAAAAGACCACGCAAACGCTGAAAATGGTGGCCGAAAATGATCGCTGGGTCATTGACGATATTGCCAGCAATCATGGTAGCGTCTGGCAGGCAGTTAATAGCGAGAATGAAAAAATCCTGGCAACGCTGGCATCGCTGCAAAAAGAACAGCCAGAAGCTTTTGTCAGTGAACTATTTGAGCATATTGCCGATTATAGCTGGCCCTGGACGTGGGTTGTTTCCGACACTTATCGTCAGGCCGTTAATGCCTTCTATAAAACTACCTTCAAAACTGACAGCAACCCCGATGAAGATATGCAAATCGAGCGGCAATTTATTTACGATAATCCGATCTGTTTTGGCGAAGAAACGCTATTTTCTCGCATTAATGAAATCCGTGTACTGGAGAAAACCGCTGATTCCGCCCGCATCCATGTTCGTATTGCGCTGACCAATGGCAACAGCGAAGAGCAGGATTTGGTTTTACAGCGGCGCGAAGGGCTGTGGGAAATTGCAGATTTCATCCGTCCGAATAGCGGAAGTTTGCTTAAACAGATTGAAGCGAAGACTGCGGCCAGATTAAAGCAGTGAGTTGAATAGGAATAATAAATAAAAGGGAACACTATATGAAAACGATTTTCACCGTGGGAGCTGTTGTTCTGGCGACCAGCTTACTAAGTAGCTGCGTCAATGAACAAAAGGTCAGTCAACTGGCGGGTAATGTACAAACATTAAATGCCAAAATCGCCCGACTTGAGCAGGATATAAAAGCATTACGCCCGCAGATCTACGCCGCCAAATCCGAAGCTAACAGAGCCAATACACGCCTTGATGCGCAAGACTATTTTGATTGCCTGCGCTGCTTGCGTATGTATGCGGAATGATAAAAATATCCCCGGTAGCAATTCTGCTACCGGGGATAATTAACTTAACGACCAACAGCCACTTTTGGGCGTTTCTTCGCCCCTGCATTCACCGGGCGAGATTGCGCGGGTGGCGCTTTCTTTGCTCCGGCAGGTGTCTGGCGCTGGGTCGCCATTGGCGTATGTTTGGTCAACGCCGGACGGGGTATTGCGGTTCTGGCGACGGGCCTCGCGCATCTCTTCAATGGTTGGCGCAGGCACTAAGCAATCGCGACGACTGCCAATCAGATGCTTTTTACCCATCGCTTCCAGCGCCTGGCGGATTAACGGCCAGTTTGCCGGATCGTGGTAACGCAATAACGCTTTATGCAAACGTCGCTGCTTGTCGCCCTTCGGTACGAAGACGTCTTCGCTCTTATAACCAATCTTCGCCAGCGGGTTTTTGCCGGTGTAATACATGGTGGTCGAGTTAGCCAACGGCGACGGATAGAAGTTCTGCACCTGGTCGAGACGGAAGCGGTGTTTTTTCAGCCACAGCGCCAGGTTCACCATATCTTCATCACGCGTACCGGGGTGTGCGGAGATGAAATACGGGATCAGATACTGCTCTTTGCCTGCCTGTTTCGAGTAGGTGTCGAACAGCTCTTTAAAGCGGTCATAGCTACCCATGCCCGGCTTCATCATCTTCGACAGTGGCCCTTCTTCGGTATGTTCCGGCGCAATCTTCAGATAACCACCGACGTGATGGGTCGCCAGCTCTTTGATGTAGCGCGGATCTTCTACGGCGATGTCATAGCGCACGCCGGAGGCGATCAGGATCTTTTTAATGCCTTTCAGATCGCGGGCACGGCGATAGAGATTGATCGTCGGCTCGTGGTTAGTGTCCATATGCGGACAAATATCCGGATACACGCACGACAAGCGGCGGCAGGTCTGCTCGGCGCGTGGCGATTTGCAGCGCAACATATACATGTTGGCCGTTGGCCCGCCGAGATCGGAAATCACGCCCGTAAAGCCCGGAACGGTATCGCGGATCGCTTCAATCTCATTAATGATCGAGTCTTCCGAACGGCTCTGAATAATGCGCCCTTCATGCTCGGTAATAGAACAGAAAGAACAGCCGCCAAAGCAGCCACGCATAATATTGACCGAGAAACGGATCATTTCGTAAGCCGGAATACGGGCATTACCGTAAGCCGGATGCGGCACGCGCTTGTACGGCAACGCAAAGACGCTGTCCATCTCTTCGGTAGAAAGCGGAATGGCTGGCGGGTTGATCCACACATAGCGGTCGCCATGTTTTTGCATCAGCGCACGAGCGCAGCCTGGGTTGGTTTCGTGGTGCAGAATACGCGAAGCATGTGCGTACAGCACTTTATCGCCCTTCACTTTCTCGAATGAAGGCAACAACACGTAGGTTTTTTCCCACGGTTTCGGACGCGGCGGCTGCACAGTAACGGCTTTCGCTTCCTGTTTTTTCGGTGTCACCGGTTTGTTATCCGCGCACGGCAAATCTTCGCCATACGGATGCGGGATCGGGTCAATTTTCCCGGGAGTGTCGAGACGAGTAGAATCCACGCCACTCCAGCCAGGTAGCGCTTCTTTCACGATAATCGCGGTATTACGTACATCGCGGATTTCACTAATCGGCTCGCCCATCGCCAGACGATGCGCCACTTCCACCAGCGGACGCTCACCGTTACCAAACATCAGCATGTCGGCTTTGGAATCTACCAGCACCGAACGGCGCACGGTGTCAGACCAGTAATCATAATGCGCGGTACGACGCAGGCTGGCCTCGATACCACCGAGGATCACCGGTACATCTTTCCATGCTTCTTTACAACGCTGGGTATAAACCAGTGTCGCGCGATCCGGACGCTTACCCGCGACATTATCCGGGGTGTAGGCATCGTCATGGCGTAAACGACGATCGGCAGTGTAACGGTTGATCATCGAGTCCATGTTGCCTGCAGTCACGCCGAAAAACAGATTCGGTTTGCCCAGACGCATAAAATCATCTTTGCTGCTCCAGTCCGGCTGGGCGATGATCCCGACACGAAAGCCTTGCGCTTCCAGCATACGACCGCAAATCGCCATCCCGAAGCTCGGGTGATCAACATACGCGTCGCCAGTAACCAAAATGATGTCGCAGCTATCCCAGCCAAGTTGATCCATCTCTTCACGAGACATCGGCAAAAACGGTGCCGGTCCAAAACAGGCGGCCCAGTACTGCGGCCAGGAGAACAGGTCGCGATCCGGTTGGATCAGGGAGATAGAGCTCATTTTGCTTCCAGAAATGGTAAAAAAATAATCAAAGGTCGGGGATTATAAGCCGGAACGAAAGAGAAATCGAAAGGTATTCCATACTCGCCCTCCTCGGGCGAGTATGGAGATTAAGGTACCGGATTAACCAACAGTTGCCCGATGGAACCGCGATCCGCCATTTCCAGCGTCTGGCTATTAAAGTAGAACGGGAAATGCGCCCAGGAAGGCTGACCGAAATAGACAAGCAGTTCCACTTGCCCATCAACCCATACGGTGTCTTTCCAGCCTCTGTCTTCCGGGAATGGCATCGCGCCGTTCACGTTACGGATCTGGAACATCACGCCTTCAATATGGAATGATTGCGGCTCATCTGCCCGCACCGTCCAGCGTTCCCACGTACCTTGCTGCGCGGTGACATCAATACGATTGACGTCCCACAACTGCCCGTTGATGCCAGGATCGTCACCCAGGCTAATATCACGGCTGCGAATCGGAGAGCCGGCCATTATTTCGGTCGGTAACAAACGCATCGGCAGGCTGTCTGTCACCAGCGGCAGAAGACCGGTCGGGCGCAGCGTCAGCACCAGCGTGGAAACCAGAATGCTGGATGGCTCAAAGAAGCCACGAATACGATCAACAATGCTCGCCGCTTCACCACAGGTGATCGACACTTCATCACCGTTGCTCATATCCACCAGAATCTCACGACGCTCGCCCGGTGCCAGCGAAAGCTGTTTCACCGACACGGGTGCAGGCACGGAACCCCTGGTCGCCAGAAATCACGTGCAACGGACGTCCGTCACTCATCTGTAATTGATAACGACGGGAGTTCGACGCGTTCAATAAACGCAGGCGCACCCAACCGCGCGAAACTTCAACATACGGGCTTTGTACGCCATTGACCAGTAGCGTATCGCCAACAAAACCGCCGCTTCCCGGCTCGTTGTATTCCGGCGTGCCAAAGTTATCCAGCCGTTTATCCTGGATAATGACCGGAAAATCATCCACTCCATAATGATTAGGGATTGGCAGCGACTTGCTGACTTCATCTTCCACCAGCCACATCCCGGCAAGGCCGTTATAAACCTGCTGTGCCGTGCGGTTCGGTGTGTTGGCGTGATACCACAGGGTCGCGGCGCTCTGACGAATTGGCAGCACAGGTGCCCAGTCAGCATTTGGCGACATCATGCGTGCAGGCCCCCCCATCAGCGGGCCTGGCACCTGTAGCCCGGCGACTGTCATTGAGACATTTTCTGTCAGTCGGTTGCTGTAAATCAGCTTAACATCATCGCCCTTCCAGACGCGGATAGTCGGCCCAAGGTAGCGACCATTGATACCCCAAACCGACGCGCGCGTTCCTGGCGTAAATGACCAGTGCGCACGTTGTACTGTCATAAACAGCGGTTGCCCACGGCGAGATTCAAGCAGCGGCGGAACGGGCAGCGGTTGCTGTTGCCCGGCTGCGCTTGCCTTCAGGGGGACTGCTCCTGCACACAGTGCAATCCCCGATGCCTGAATGAACTGACGCCGACTGAGTGACATATTTGCTCCATGTAAAACTGGCTAAAGTAATACCGTGCAGGAAAACATTCCCGCAAAAACAGACTGCCGACTTAAACTTTTCCGGCGGCTTCGCGCTCTGCGACTTCTTTATCGAGCTCGGCTATTTTTTGTTCCATTATCGAACGACAATGGGCAGCCAGCTCGCGAACCTGATCTTTACCATATTGACTGACGTCAATTGGCGGCAGCATTTCTACGATCACTAAACCATTATTCAGTCGGTTAAGATTAATCTTATTCGAAGTTGTGGAAACACACACGGGAATAATGGGGACGCCTGCCGCAATCGCCGCATGAAATGCCCCTGTTTTAAACGGCAGCAGGCCACGACCACGGCTGCGCGTTCCTTCCGGGAACATCCAGATGGAAATACGGCGTTTTTTGAAGTGATTCACCACTTCCGCGATAGTGCCGTGCGCTTTAGTACGATTGTTTCTGTCGATCAATAAGTTGCCAGTTAACCAGTACAACTGACCAAAAAAGGGGATCCACAGCAAACTCTTTTTACCCACAGTGACTGTCGGTGGCTGCACGATATTCGATGCCGTCACCATGTCATAGTTGTTCTGGTGGTTAGCGATATAGATAGCATTACCATAACTTTCAGCATCAGCGGGTTTGCGACACTCAACTTTAAGGCCGAACAGCGGCGCAAGACGACCAAACATATGCCCAAAGGTGGCCACATGCTTCGGATTTCTCGGGCTGAACAGACAGTAAATGGAGCCGAAAACACAGACTAACAAGCTGTAAATCACGGTAATAATAAGACGAAAGATATATAGCATAACACCCTCTGAAGATCTGAGAGACTGGCATTGTACGTCACCTGAAATCAGGTTAGGGCATTGTTAAAAGCCGCTCTCTGGAAAAGCGTATTGTTAATCGCAACGCATGAATAAACAACGGTTTCAAGGGAATTTTTATCGTTTCCTGGGGCTGATTACGCTGCCGGATGACGACTTAACGTTCCATCCGGCAGTCCTTGCAAACGGGAGAAAGCCCCCTCCGGCATATTACTCTTCGCTATCGCTGCTGCTGGCGCGGAGAGGCGAATCAATCTCGACACGGTCGATACGCTGCAAACCACGCATCAAGGTGCCGCGACGGCCACGCTCACCGGTAACTTTCAGCAATTCTTCCGGGCGCAGTTTGATTTTGCGTTTCCCGACATGAATGGTCAGGGTACTTTGCGGCGGCAGTACATACAGGTGTGCCAAACCATCCTCGCCCCGCGCGGCTTCTGCCGACGGAATGTTGATGATCTTGTTGCCTTTACCCTTCGACAGTTGCGGAAGCTCGCTTACCGGGAACATCAACATGCGGCCTGCCTGAGTGATTGCCAGCAACATATCAGAAGCATCTTCAATGACTACCGGCGGCATGACATGCGCATTTTCCGGTAAAGTGATCAATGCCTTACCTGCACGATTACGCGCCACCAGATCGTTAAAGGTGCAGACAAAACCGTAACCCGCATCGGAAGCCATCAACAGTTTCTGATCGTCGCTTTCCATCAGCATATGGTCAACGGTAGCACCTGGCGGCAACGTCAGTTTGCCAGTAAGCGGTTCGCCCTGACCACGCGCCGACGGCAGCGTAATTGGGTCGATGGCATAGCTGCGTCCGGTAGAATCAACAAACACCACTGGCTGGTTGCTCTTGCCTTTCACCGCAGCTTTAAAGCTGTCACCCGCTTTGTAGTTCAAACCTGGGGCGTCAATGTCGTGGCCTTTAGCGCTACGCACCCAGCCCATCTGCGACAGCACGATGGTAACGGGTTCAGACGGCAGCATGTCGTGCTCACTCATTGCTTTCGCTTCTTCGCGTTCCTGCAACGGTGAACGGCGATCGTCACCATATGCTTGCGCATCGGCCTGCAACTCTTTCTTCAGCAGATTATTCATCTTGCGCTCGGAAGCCAGAATGCTCTGCAACTGGTCACGCTCTTTTTCCAGCTCGTTCTGCTCACCGCGAATCTTCATCTCTTCCAGTTTGGCGAGATGACGCAGTTTCAATTCGAGGATCGCTTCCGCCTGGGTTTCCGTGAGGCCAAAACGCGACATCAGCGCCGGTTTCGGTTCATCTTCATTACGAATGATCTCAATCACTTCGTCGATATTGAGAAACGCCACCAGCAAACCTTCCAGGATATGCAGGCGCTTGAGGACTTTCTCCAGACGATAGTTCAAACGGCGGCGCACGGTATCGCGACGGAATACCAGCCATTCGGAGAGGATTTCCAGCAGGTTTTTCACCGCCGGACGCCCATCCAGACCGATCATATTAAGGTTAATGCGATAGCTCTTTTCCAGATCGGTGGTGGCGAAGAGGTGATTCATCACCTGATCCATATCCACGCGATTAGAGCGCGGCACAATCACCAGACGGGTCGGGTTCTCGTGGTCGGATTCATCGCGTAGATCGTCAACCATTGGCAGCTTTTTGTTACGCATTTGCGCAGCAATTTGCTCCAGTACGCGCGCACCAGAAACCTGATGCGGTAAGGCACTGATGACCACCGCGCCATCTTCTTTCTTCCACACTGCGCGCATACGCACAGAACCACGACCATTTTCGTAGATTTTGCGGATCTCCGCCCGGGAGGTGATGATTTCCGCTTCGGTCGGGTAATCCGGCCCCTGCACAATATCCAGTAACTGATCGAGCGTGGTTTTCGGCTGGTCGATTAAGGCGATTGCTGCCTGTGCGACTTCGCGCAGGTTATGTGGCGGAATGTCCGTTGCCATCCCGACAGCAATACCGGTGGTGCCGTTAAGCAAAATATTCGGCAGGCGGGCAGGCAGCATTTTCGGCTCCTGCAAGGTGCCGTCGAAGTTTGGCACCCAATCCGCCGTCCCCTGCCCCAGCTCGCTCAATAACAGCTCGGAATATTTCGACAGACGGGATTCGGTGTAACGCATTGCCGCGAACGATTTCGGATCGTCCGGCGCGCCCCAGTTCCCCTGACCATCAACCAGCGGATAACGGTAAGAAAACGGCTGCGCCATCAGAACCATCGCTTCATAGCAGGCGCTGTCGCCGTGCGGATGGTACTTACCCAGTACGTCACCGACGGTACGGGCCGACTTTTTAAATTTGGCGGTAGCATTCAGACCCAGCTCAGACATCGCATACACAATGCGGCGCTGAACGGGTTTCAGACCATCACCAATAAACGGCAACGCACGATCCATGATGACGTACATGGAGTAGTTTAAGTAGGCGTTTTCCGTAAATTCATGTAGCGCAAGGCGCTCTGCCATATCGCTCATTAATTCTGATTCCTCAACTTATTCGCCAGCCTTCAAAGGGGCAATATTGCCGGAGATACTACATTATCTGTCGCGTCGAGTCACAGGAGATCAGCGTGAATAGCGCCGCCGGACGTGCTCCGACGGCGATAAAGGCATCAATGTGCCTTGATATACAACTCTTTGCTGTAGACATAATCCTGGGGATTATGCAGCGGGAAACCGCCAACGTAAGGTTTAAGCAATTTGATCAGCGGCTGATAGTAGATGGGAATGAGCGGTGCCTGCTGATTAATGATCATCTCTGCCTGCTGATACAACGCATTACGCTTTGTCGCGTCAGTGGTCTGCGCCGCCTGATTTAGCAACGCGTCATACTGCGCATTTTTCCAGTGACCGACATTCTCTTCACTATCGCTTTTGAGCGTGTTCAGGAAAGTGGAAGCATCATTGTACGTCGCATCCCACGACTGCCGCGATAGCATGAAATCACCGGCTCGCCGGGTATCAAGATAGGTTTTCCACTCCATCGTGCGCAGCGTCACCTGTGCACCAAGCCATTTTTTCCATTCGGAAGACAACGCAATTGCCGTTTTTTCATGCAAATCATACTTGTTGTAGAACAGTTCAAAGCGTAGCGGATGAGATGCATCGTACCCCGCTTGTTTGAGCAAGGCTTTTGCCGTCGCCACGCGCTCACTCATCGGCTTTTGCAGTTCATCAAACGTCGTCGCGTTAAAGCCTTCTACCTCTGGCGGCGTCAACGTGGTTGCAGGCGTTCGCAACCCGAGTATCTTTTGCGCAATTAACGGCCTGTCGACCGTCAGATATAGCGCCCGCCGGACACGAACATCGTCAAACGGTGGTTTCTGGATATTGAAATTGTAATATTCACTGTTCAGACGCGGGATAATTTGCAACTCACCAGGCAGTGATTTTTCAATAGCAGGAATTTGTTGTGCCGGAACCCAGGTGAGATCGACTTCACCCGCACGATAGCGGTTATAGCCGGTGACTGAATTATCCAGTGCCAGATACTCAACCTGCTGCAATACCGTATGTTGTGCATCGCGGTACTTTGGATTTTTGCGTGCGGTAATCTTTTCGTTAACCACCCATTTATCAAGCACAAAAGCACCGTTGTAAACCATATGCTCTGGCTTACTCCAGCTATCGCCATACTTCGCAATCATATGATGCGGAACCGGAAACAGCGTCGGCCAGGCTAGCATTGTCGTAAACCACGGTACGGGCTGCTCAAGCGTGACTTCAAAAGTGCGGTCATCCGTCGCTTTCACGCCTAACGATGAGACATCCGATTTTCCCGCCGCGATAGCCGCTGCATTTTTAATATGCGCCTGCGCCAGATAGCCAGCAAAAGGGCTTGCCGTTTTGGGGTCAACCGCGCGCTGCCAGCCGAGGACAAAATCCTGAGCTGTCAGAGGCTGACCATCAGACCACTGTAAGCCGTTGCGTAAATGGAAAATATAGCGTTTGCCGCCATCTGACACTTCCCAGGATTCAGCCTGGGCAGGTTGCACTTTACCTTCGCCGTCCATCCATACCAGACCTTCAAACAGATCCAGCACAATCTGCGCGGCGGTATTCTCCTCAACCTTTTGCGGGTCAAGCGTGCCGGGGTCGCTATGATTGTTGTAACGAAAGAGCTGTTGCGGGGCGAGCGGTGTGTTGGCGGGAACGTCAGCAGCATAGAGAGGAGCCGCACTTACCAGGCTGACCAGCCATAATAAATTTCGCGTATACATGGTATTCCTTACCGGAGAAATTATAAGCCTGACAACAATACGCCAGTGGCATTGTTAGCTCAAACTTATCGCGAGTGATTTGGCTCACACTCCGGAAAAGATCCCCCTTCACATTAACGGCACATAAATATCCGTTTCCAGCCGCTTCTCTGACATCCCTTCGGCCAGGTTGGTGTAGTGAAACAATATCGGTGCGTTACGCATTTTCTCGCCGCTATCAGGAAGCCAACGGCGAATGATGGCCCGGATAGTGTGAGATATGTTATCCAGGTCGCCAGAATGACGGGCAACCGCATAACGCCCTGCGGTGAGTTCGCCATTACTCACACCATAACGATTCTCCGGAACAGGCTCGTTAACGCTGCCGCAAATATCAAAGCGAAACGCGTCTGGCGCAGTGGTGGCAGGATCGTCCCAGGCGACGCCAAAAGTCTGGCTTTGGTTAACGGGAGATAACCCCGTGTCTTTGCGCCACATGATAAATTTCGCCACGCTGTAGTTGAGCAACTCAGGGCTACAGCGATGCGGCAACATCGCCACGCGGGTTGATGGGAAATCGATAATATTTACGTCCAGTGCACGGTTTTTCATGTTGCTCCCTGCGAAATTATTCCCGGGAACGCGTCCCGGGAGCAGTAACAATTACGGATTGACTTTACTGATCTGTTTCACGTCAATCTCAACAGAGTTCCAGTCTTTATCCACTTCCCCCTGAATCTCAACCGTATCTTTCGGCGTAACTGTCACGCCGTTCCAGCGTTTGTGGTCGATATCGACATTGATGGTGCCGCTGGCATCTTTGAACACATACAGATCGTCAGAGATGCGCTCAACGATATTGCCACGCAGAGTTACCCAGGTGTCGTCACGCAAAGATTTCGCGTTTTCTACGTTAGTTACGCTGCCGTTCGGCCCCTGGAATCCTCCGGTTTGACTTTGTGTTGCCGATGGGCCAGAAAAGCCCCCCTGCTCTGCTGCCATAACCGGTGCGCTACACAGGGCCATTACTGCAATTACTGCTGCGAATTTTTTCATGTTTGTTACTCCCTTTGATGTCTGTTTCCAGGCATTAAACAAGATAGTCCTTAACAACTTCTTAAGGAAAAAAAGAAAATTTAGTACTGTACAGAGCGCGTTACAACACGGTTTACTGACAACGAATACAGCTATCGCAGGGATGAAAAGATGCGAATTTTACTGATAGAAGATGACATGCTGATTGGTGACGGCATCAAAACAGGTCTTAGTAAGATGGGCTTTAGTGTTGACTGGTTTACGGAAGGTCGTCAGGGAAAAGAGGCGCTTTATAGCGCACCTTATGACGCGGTGATCCTTGATCTCACCTTACCGGGAATGGATGGCCGCGATATTTTGCGCGAGTGGCGGGATAAAGGTCAGCGTGAGCCGGTACTGATCCTGACCGCGCGCGACGCACTGGCGGAACGCGTGGAAGGTTTGCGTCTGGGGGCCGACGATTATCTGTGTAAACCTTTTGCATTGATAGAAGTGGCCGCCAGGCTGGAAGCGCTGATGCGCCGAACCAACGGCCATGCCAGCAACGAGCTACATCACGGCAACGTCATGCTCGACCCGGGCAAACGGATCGCCACCCTGGCAGGTGAATCCTTAACACTCAAGCCAAAAGAATTTGCCCTGCTGGAATTACTGATGCGTAACGCTGGTCGTGTTCTACCACGCAAACTGATTGAAGAAAAACTGTATACCTGGGACGAAGAGGTCACCAGCAATGCCGTCGAAGTACATGTGCATCATCTGCGACGCAAACTCGGCAGTGACTTTATTCGCACCGTTCACGGTATTGGCTACACATTAGGTGAGAAATGAAATTTACCCAACGCCTTAGTCTGCGAGTCAGGCTGACGCTGATCTTTTTGATTCTGGCCTCGCTGACCTGGGTTGTCTCCAGCTTTGTAGCCTGGAAACAAACGATTGATAATGTCGATGAGTTGTTCGATACCCAGTTAATGCTGTTTGCCAAACGATTAAGTACGCTCGATCTTAACGAAATTAATGCGGCAGATCGTATGGCAAGAACGCCGGATAAATTCAAACACGGCCATGTGGATGACGATGCCCTGACATTTGCCATTTTTACCCGCGACGGCAGAATGGTTCTTAACGATGGCGATAATGGAGAAGATATTCCCTATAGCTATCAGCGTGAAGGTTTTGCTGACGGGCAACTGGTGGGTGATAAAGATCAATGGCGCTTTATCTGGATGACATCACCTGACGGTAAATATCGCATCGTTGTCGGCCAGGAATGGGAATACCGTGAAGACATGGCGCTGGCGATCGTCACCGGCCAGCTCATCCCCTGGCTTGTTGCGCTACCCATCATGTTAATCTTCATGATGGTGTTACTGGGTCGTGAGCTCTCGCCACTGAACAAACTAGCGCTGGCGCTACGTATGCGCGATCCCGACTCGGAAAAACCACTCAACGCCGCGGGCGTACCCAGCGAAGTGCGTCCGCTAGTCGAGTCGCTGAATCAACTGTTCGACCGTACACATGCGATGATGGTGCGTGAACGGCGCTTTACCTCTGACGCCGCTCACGAACTGCGTAGCCCATTAACGGCGCTGAAAGTTCAAACCGAAGTTGCGCAACTCTCTGACGATGATCCGCAGGCACGGAAAAAAGCACTGACGCAATTACATTCGGGGATCGATCGCGCCACCCGTCTGGTTGATCAACTGCTCACACTATCGCGGCTCGACTCGCTGGATAACCTTCAGGACGTCGCGGAGATCCCACTTGAAGATCTCCTGCAATCGGCGGTGATGGATATCTACCACACGGCGCAGCAGGCAAAAATTGACGTGCGGCTGACGCTCAATGCCCACGGCATCAAACGCACCGGACAACCGCTATTGCTAAGTCTACTGGTACGAAATCTGCTGGATAACGCAGTACGCTACAGTCCACAGGGCAGCGTAGTAGATGTCACTCTGAATGCAGATAATTTCACCGTAAGAGACAACGGCCCCGGCGTGACGCCAGAGGCGCTGGCGCGAATTGGCGAACGTTTCTACCGCCCACCAGGACAAACCGCTACCGGCAGCGGGCTTGGGCTATCGATTGTCCAGCGAATCGCAAAATTGCATGGCATGAATGTTGTGTTTGGGAATGCGAAACAAGGTGGATTTGAGGCGAAAGTGAGCTGGTAGTAGTGAGACTTTTGCAAAATTCGCAAAAGACTTTGCACATTTTGCTAATTTCACCGCACCGCTCTGTGACGTACTATTGTCGGTAAACGTCTCTCCTTGAGGATAAAAAATGAGCAACATTCTGATTATCAACGGTGCGAAAAAATTCGCCCACTCCAATGGTCAACTGAACGACACCCTGACCGAAGTCGCGGATGGCACGCTGCGCGACCTCGGGCATGATGTCCGCATCGTTCGCGCTGAGAGCGACTACGATGTCAAAGCCGAAGTACAAAACTTTCTCTGGGCTGATGTGGTGATCTGGCAGATGCCTGGCTGGTGGATGGGCGCGCCGTGGACGGTGAAAAAATACATTGATGATGTGTTCACCGAAGGTCACGGCACGCTGTATGCCAGCGATGGTCGTACCCGCAAAGATCCGTCGAAAAAATACGGTTCTGGCGGTCTGGTACAGGGTAAAAAATATATGCTCTCGCTGACCTGGAACGCCCCAATGGAAGCCTTCACCGAAAAAGATCAGTTCTTCCACGGCGTTGGCGTTGACGGTGTGTATCTACCGTTCCATAAAGCAAACCAATTCCTCGGCATGGAACCGCTGCCGACATTTATCGCTAATGACGTGATAAAAATGCCTGATGTTCCCCGCTATACTGAAGAATATCGCAAGCATCTTGTGGAAATTTTTGGTTAACTAGAGCTCTGGCTTTAGAAGGAGTTAACCATGATTACAGTAATCGCAGAAATCCGTACTCGCCCTGGCCAACATCACCGTCAGGCGGTATTGGATCAGTTTGCTAAAATCGTTCCAACAGTTCTGAAGGAAGAAGGTTGCCACGGCTACGCGCCAATGGTGGATTGCGCTGCTGGCGTGAGTTTCCAGTCTATGGCGCCGGACTCTATTGTGATGATTGAGCAGTGGGAAAGCATCGCGCACCTTGAAGCGCATCTGCAAACCCCGCACATGAAAGCATATAGCGAAGCCGTAAAAGGCGATGTGCTGGAGATGAATATTCGTATCCTGCAGCCGGGACTTTGATGTTCCTGAAAAGAGGCCGGTGTTGCTACCGGTCTCAGGCCTGATTAGCCATTCTTTCTTCCCGTTTTCAAACCCCGATGGAAATCGTTAATTCGCTTAATGGTTTTAACCGCACGCTGCGGCACCGCTGAGGCCACCGACCAGACAATCATTTCCAGGCACAACAATACCGTACCATGTAGCGGCGTTTTCCCCTTTTCATCCCCGCGCGGAACGTGGATGACGATACTGGCGTCTTTACTAAAACGCGAATCCAAAGCGTTTGTCAGCAAAATAACCGGGATCCCCAGCCGTTTCGCTTCACGCAGCGTTGTCAGCCCTTCCCGGTGTGCAGATTTTTGCGCCATCATGATCAGCACATCGCCACGCTGAAGCGCGATCAATTGCTCGGCAAGGCCAATACCCGTACGGTTTAGCGCCGTGGCGGGCAAGCCAATGCGGTTGAATAGCCGCGCGGTATAATCCGCCAGAATACCCGAAGCGCCAATGCCAAAAATAGCAACTTGCCGCGCCTGCACCAACAAGGCTACCGCTTGCGCAAGCGAGTGGCGGTTTTCAGGCTCTGACAGGACATTGCAGGTATACAGATGCCCTTCAAGAACAAAGTCGATTGCGGTGTTAACATCGCTCGTCAAGTTACTCACCGTCGTAGACATCTTTTCGCTGGAGCTAAGGGTTGGGCCAAGCCACTGTTCCAGAGTACGTTTCAGATCGCGCAGCCCGGCAAACCCCAGAGCCTGTATAGCCCGAATTACTGTGGCATCGGAAGTGTTTAACGTGGCCGCAATTTCCATCGCCGTTTGCTCGAGGACCACTTCACGGTGCTCATTAATGTAGCTGGCGACGGTTCTTAACCCTGGCGTTAACTGACTCGCACGAGTACGAAAACGCTCCCCAAAAATATCAACCCGCGTTTTGTCTTTCTGGATCATTTGGCCTCCGGTAAAGGTCGCCCCGCAATTTGTGATTGTATCTGCGCAGCCATCAATCCCAGAGATGCAAAGGAGTTAGAAATCGCCTCTTCACGCGAAATCAACACATAACGTCCGGAACGACAGGCTGTCAGAAACTGACACCATCCCGGCATGACTTTTTCCATTGCTGCCAGCTCGTCCTGAGGTTTACCACCAGAATCACCGCGCCAGGTTGCAAAAACAAAATCGGCATCCAGTTCAGGCAAACGCTCCGCGCTCACATCCATTCGCCCACCTTCAGGAATGCTCTCAATCAGCGGCGGAAAGCGAAAACCAGCATCGCGTAATACCCGCCCCAGCGAATGATAGCTATGCATCACATTAATTTTTCCCTGATTTGCCTGAATCACCGATACCGTTATTTTTTGACTGTCCAGCGTCGCCTTCAGCGCATTGATTTGCGCCTGATAGCGGCGTTCAAGTATCGCCAGCCGCGCCTGTGTTCCTGTAAGTTCGGCCAACTTGCGGTAGATTTCTGGCGCGCCCCCTTTGAGATGATCAATGCTCACCGTGGGCGCAATTTTCTCCAGTTGTTCAATGGGCGTATTACGGGTCGGTTCTGTGATGATCAGGTCCGGCTTTGCCGCCACAATCGCTTCAATATCAATATCGGCTGTTCCAATGAAGGCGATCGATGAATTATCGAAATCAACACCTGTCAGTAACGCACCTGATCGAATGAAATGGCTACCGTCAGGCCGTGTACGCCCGTGGCTGGCGACAGGAGGTACACCGAGTTCAATCAGAGGAATGGTGATATCAAGATCGTGTAAAGAAACGATTCTCTTTGGATGTGCAGGCACTGTGACTTTGCGCCCTAAATCATCGGTAAACACCTGAACAGGCTCTGTTGCACGAGCAAAAAATGACAACAGTATCAGCAGAGAAAAAAATAAACGCATATAACTCCCGTTAAAAACTGTTCCTGCGTTGCCAGAGAAGTAGCAGAAAGAATGGTCCACCAATCAGTGAGATAACGATTCCTGCAGGGAGTTGCAAAGGCAAAAAAGCCAAACGACCAATGCTATCCGCCAGAATGACTAACAACGCCCCCGATACGGCGCTCCCCAGCAGTAATGTCGTCTGTCCACCACGCAGAATAAAACGTGATATATGAGGTGCTATCAGCCCGACAAAGCCGATGTTGCCAACACAAGAAACGCAGACGGCTGTCAGGATTATTGGCGCGGCTACACGCAACAACGCCAGACGAGAACTATTCACGCCTAATCCGGTTGCAACCTGATGACCAAGCAGAGCGATATCCGCAGTCCGGGCTGTGAACAGCAATAAAAGAGCGGCTGGCAACATCCAACAGGCTGAAATACCGACTAACATCCAGTTGGCTGCATGTAGGCTTCCCGATAACCACATCAATGCAGTTTGTACGTCACGAACATCTGCTGTGGTCATAAATACACCGATCCCCGCGGCGAAAAACCAGGAAACGCCAATGCCGATCAAAACAAATCGCGGGCGGGAAATATCGCGTGCACAGAAAATCACCACTAACGCAACGAATAAGCCGCCAGCGAGGCCAGCCACTGGACGCCAGAACATCCCCAGCATTGGAAACTGGAAAATCAGCCACAGCACTGCCACGCTACATCCTTCCTTGACCCCGATAAGACCGGGATCAGCAAGGCTGTTACGAGCAATAGACTGCATTGCGGCTCCCGCCATACCTAACATGGCTCCGCATAGCAACGCCATGATGACTCTCGGCAAGCGAATATCCTGCACAATATAACGAGTGTCTGTGTTCACATTTTCTGGAGAGAACAACGCTCGTCCGACTTCCGATGCCGGGACAGAAAAAGAACCATGCATCAGACCGAATATCAGTATTCCAACAGCAAACAGAGACAGTCCACCAAGCAACACCAGATTTTTAGGGCGTACCAGTGTCGAAAACTCACCAACACGTAGCGGGCGTAACCCAACGTTCATTATCCGGCTCATTTGAACATCCTCGTCGCCATAATGACAAAAACAGGTGCACCAACTAATGCCGTCATGACACCTGTCGCCAGCTCATGGGGCATGAAAAGCGTCCTGGCAATAATATCTGCCAGTAATAGCAGTAAGGCTCCGACACAAGCTGAAAGAGGTAGCAGAACGCGCAGATCCGTTGATACCAGACGCCGGACAATCTGCGGTACGAGCAAGCCGACAAAACCAATCGGACCAGCAATCGATACGGCCGCGCCACAGAGCAACGCGATCGCAATCAGAGTGAATGTTCGCGTGCGTAGTACCGAGACGCCCAGGCCCTGCGCCATGCGATCGCCCAGTGCCAACATGTTAAGAGAGGGCGCAAGATAAAGAGCTAATACAAATCCCCCCAGAGAAAACCAGGCGGACGTACCAAGCGTCGCCCAATCCAACCCCGCTAAATCACCCGCTAACCATGTCCGCATCGCCAACAACGTTTGTTCGTCAAGAATCAGGATTGCAGCCGTTATTGAGGAAACGAACGCCGATAGCGCCACGCCGCATAAAGTGACTTTCATTGGCGTTAACCCTGAACGCCCTGCGGAAGAGAGCAGCAATATCAGCAGGAACAGTACCGCGCCTCCCGCTGATGCCAGCAATGGACGCCCAACAGGAAATGCCAGTCCTAGTGCACTGGCAGCAACGACAGCCAGGGCGGCTCCGGCATTTAAGCCTAAAATATGTGGCTCCCCCAATGGGTTACGAATGACAGCCTGCAACAAAGCACCAGCAACACCAAGAGAAGCACCAGTAAGCAATGCTGCCGCCAAACGCGGCAAACGGAGTCTTATAATCACGTTGTGATCGAAGTTTTGCGGTTCAAAATGGAAAAATGCCTGCAACACCGTTTGTGGTGCAATAAATCGGGCACCAATCCCAGGATATACAACGCATCCCACCAGCAGTAAGGTGAGGAAAAAAACAGTAACCAGCCCCGTGCGCATCATACTTTTTCTACACCACGAAACGGCATGAAAAACGGTTTTCCCGTCAGAGGATTTATTGATGCGTGAACATCAACGTCAAAGACAGCTTTCACCAGCTCAGGCGTGCAATGCTCCCCCTCATTCAACACACGCACCACTTTCCCCTGGCGTAAAAATATCAGCGTATCGCCATAATTGACGGCAAAATTCAGATCATGCAACACCACAACGACTGTACGCCCGTGATGGCGCGTTAAGTCATGTAATAACTCAAGAATTTCAACCTGATAACGTAAATCAAGCCAGGTTGTTGGTTCATCCAGCAGGATATAAGGCGTCTTTTGCGCCAACACCATCGCAATCCAGCACCGCTGGCGCTGCCCACCAGAGAGTTTTTCAACAGGTAAATGCGCAAACTCCTGCGTACCGGTTAATTTCAGGGCCTCTTCTACCGCCTGCTCGTCAGCGTCGCTCCATTGACGTATAAAATTCTGCCAGGGAAAGCGCCCGCGCGACACCAGTTCATAAACGGTTAAGCCCTCCGGCAATAATGGCGACTGCGGTAAGATCCCAAGTCTGCGGGATAACGCTTTCGTTGGTTGCTCGTGAATCGCTTTGCCATCAAGCAATATCGAGCCGCCCATGGGTTGCAATATACGCGCAATGGTACTGAGCAACGTCGACTTTCCACAGCCGTTTGCCCCAACCAGAACGGTCATTTTCTCTGTGGGAACGGAGAAAGAAACACCATCAACAATGATGTTCTTGTGATACCCGGCAGAAACATTGTCGAGGATCAGCCCCTGCCCTTTTGCGTTATGTGCCACGTGTACGCCAACTTAATCAAAGACAAACAAAAATAAAACTCATTCTCCTTTGAGAGTTTGACGCCACAAAATGTAGTAGTCAAGAAGTTAAAAGCCACACAAAAACAAGGTAAATAACAGGTAAAATATTTTTGAAAATAAAAATAAAAACATTAAATATCAATGAGTTAAAAACAATCAACCTGCATTAAATCATCGTGAAAACACCTGTAGCATTTTTTCGTTATTTCTCATTTACTACTACATTATTGCATGATTGAATGATTCTCAATTACATATCCGATGGCGAAATAACAAACGGATAGTGCTTAGTGAGCAACAAGAAACAATTTTCACTCGCGACAATCCGCGAGTTTTTGGGATAAAAGACTAAATGGCTAAGTTCACACCTTCATTCTCAGGAGTCAAAGGTCGGGCGCTCTTTTCACTGCTCTTTGCGGCACCGATGATTCATGCAACAGACACTGTAACGACCAAAGATGGCGAAACCATCACGGTTACCGCGGATGCGAATACCGCAACTGAGGCGACCGACGGTTATCAGCCTCTGAGCACCTCCACGGCGACATTAACCGATATGCCGATGCTGGATATTCCGCAGGTGGTCAATACGGTTAGCGATCAAGTTCTGGAAAATCAGCATGCGACGACGCTGGATGAGGCGCTTTATAACGTCAGTAACGTGGTGCAAACCAATACATTAGGCGGGACTCAGGACGCTTTTGTACGTCGTGGGTTTGGTGCAAACCGGGATGGCTCCATCATGACCAACGGCCTGCGAACCGTACTTCCTCGCAGTTTCAACGCCGCAACAGAACGTGTGGAAGTGCTAAAAGGCCCGGCCTCCACGCTGTATGGCATTCTCGATCCTGGTGGGCTGATTAACGTCGTGACAAAGCGCCCGGAAAAAACGTTCCATGGTTCTGTCTCAGCCACGTCCTCCAGTTTTGGTGGTGGTACAGGGCAACTTGATATCACAGGTCCCATTGAAGGCACTCAACTGGCCTACCGCCTGACGGGGG
Source organism: Escherichia sp. TW09308 (assembly GCF_000208565.1). Lineage (NCBI taxonomy): Bacteria > Pseudomonadati > Pseudomonadota > Gammaproteobacteria > Enterobacterales > Enterobacteriaceae > Escherichia > Escherichia sp. TW09308. The sequence continues at coordinate 2,923,343 of NZ_AEME01000001.1, forward strand.
AAGTGCAGGATGAAGACTACTGGCGGAACTTCGGTAAAGAGCGCAGTACATTTATTGCCCCATCACTCACCTGGTTTGGTGATAATGCAACAGTAACCATGCTCTATTCACATCGGGACTATAAAACGCCATTCGATCGCGGAACAATTTTCGATCTTACGACGAAACAGCCCGTAAACGTTGATCGAAAAATACGTTTCGACGAACCGTTTAATATTACAGATGGTCAGTCCGATCTGGCGCAACTCAACGCAGAATATCATCTCAATAGCCAGTGGACTGCGCGCTTTGATTACAGCTACAGCCAGGATAAATACAGCGATAATCAAGCTCGCGTTACCGCGTATGATGCAACAACAGGAACGCTGACACGGCGTGTTGATGCAACTCAGGGCTCTACTCAGCGCATGCATTCTACTCGTGCGGATCTGCAAGGGAATGTCGATATCGCTGGATTCTATAATGAGATTCTGGGCGGGGTGTCATATGAATATTATGATCTTCTGCGCACAGATATGATTCGCTGTAAAAACGCTAAAGATTTCAATATATACAACCCTGTTTATGGCAATACCAGCAAATGTACAACGGTCTCGGCATCGGACAGTGATCAGACGATCAAACAGGAGAGCTACTCAGCTTATGCTCAGGACGCGCTCTATCTGACCGATAACTGGATTGCCGTCGCCGGGATCCGCTATCAGTATTACACACAGTATGCGGGTAAAGGCCGTCCTTTTAATGTCAATACTGACAGCCGCGATGAGCAATGGACTCCCAAACTGGGGTTGGTCTACAAACTGACGCCATCGGTATCCTTATTTGCCAATTATTCGCAAACATTTATGCCGCAATCGTCAATTGCCAGCTACATTGGCGATCTTCCCCCGGAATCATCTAATGCTTACGAAGTCGGGGCAAAATTCGAGCTGTTCGATGGTATAACCGCAGATATTGCGCTGTTTGATATCCATAAACGCAACGTGTTGTATACCGAAAGTATTGGTGACGAAACCATCGCCAAAACGGCAGGCCGCGTTCGTTCAAGAGGGGTAGAAGTCGACCTTGCGGGAGCATTAACTGAAAATATTAATATTATTGCCAGCTACGGCTATACCGATGCTAAGGTTCTGGAAGATCCTGATTATGCAGGAAAACCATTGCCGAATGTTCCTCGTCATACCGGTTCGCTATTCCTGACCTATGACATTCATAATATGCCTGGCAATAACACGCTGACGTTTGGCGGTGGCGGACATGGCGTAAGCCGTCGTTCAGCAACCAATGGGGCTGACTACTATCTGCCGGGCTATTTCGTTGCCGATGCCTTCGCCGCATATAAAATGAAATTGCAGTATCCGGTCACTCTGCAATTAAACGTCAAAAACCTGTTTGATAAAACGTATTACACCTCTTCCATAGCCACAAATAATCTGGGTAATCAGATTGGCGATCCGCGTGAAGTGCAATTCACGGTGAAAATGGAATTTTGATAAAAAAAGCCCGGTATGTTTACCGGGCTATATTTTATTCTCCTGGCGGGAATTATCAGACCTCAATCTCCGCCATATCACCTTTCTCTTGCAACCAGTTACGGCGGTCTTCCGAGCGTTTCTTCGCCAGCAGCATGTCCATCATCGCGTCAGTACGCTGATCGTCTTCATCATCGATGGTTAACTGCACCAGACGGCGAGTATTCGGATCAAGCGTGGTTTCGCGCAATTGCATCGGATTCATTTCGCCCAGACCTTTAAAACGCTGGACGTTAGGCTTGCCTTTTTTGCGTTTTAACTGCTCAAGCACGCCCTCTTTTTCTTCTTCCGTCAGCGCGTAATAAACCTCTTTCCCGAGGTCAATGCGGTAGAGCGGTGGCAGAGCAACGTAAACGTGGCCGTGTTTCACCAGCGTGCGGAAGTGCTTTACAAACAGTGCGCAAAGCAACGTAGCAATGTGCAGGCCATCGGAGTCCGCATCCGCCAGGATACAGATCTTGCCATAACGCAACTGGCTAAGGTCGGCGCTGTCAGGATCAATACCGATCGCCACTGAAATATCATGCACTTCCTGCGAGGCCAACACTTCATCAGAAGAGACCTCCCAGGTGTTAAGGATCTTACCTTTCAACGGCATGATCGCCTGATATTCACGATCGCGCGCCTGCTTGGCAGATCCACCTGCGGAGTCACCTTCCACGAGGAACAGTTCGGTACGATTGAGATCCTGCGCGGTACAGTCAGCCAGTTTGCCAGGCAACGCCGGGCCACTGGTCAGCTTTTTACGTACCACTTTCTTCGCCGCACGCATACGACGCTGGGCGCTGGAAATCGCCATCTCCGCCAGCAATTCAGCAGCCTGGACGTTCTGGTTCAACCACAGGGTGAACGCATCTTTCACCACGCCAGAAACGAATGCCGCACATTGACGCGAAGAGAGACGTTCTTTGGTCTGCCCGGCAAACTGCGGATCCTGCATTTTTACTGACAGCACATATGCGCAGCGATCCCAGATATCTTCCGCTGACAGTTTCACGCCGCGCGGCAGAATGTTGCGGTATTCACAGAACTCGCGCATCGCGTCCAGCAGGCCCTGACGCAGACCATTAACGTGCGTCCCGCCCTGCATCGTTGGGATCAGGTTGACGTAGCTTTCGGTCAGCAGTTCGCCACCTTCCGGCAGCCACAAGAGCGCCCAGTCCACCGCTTCGGTATCGCCAGAAAAATTACCGATAAACGGTTTTTCCGGCAGCGTCGGCAAGCCATTTACCGCTTCCGCGAGGTAATCATTCAGACCGTCCTGATAGCACCAGCGTTGTTCGGTATTGTTGATCTCATCTTTAAAAGTGATCTCAACGCCGGGGCACAGTACCGCTTTGGCTTTCAGCACATGCGTAAGGCGCGAAACAGAAAAACGCGGGCTGTCAAAGAAGGTTTCATCCGGCCAGAAATGTACGCTGGTGCCGGTATTGCGTTTACCGCAAGTGCCGACAACCTGCAAATCCTGTACTTTTTCGCCATTTTCAAACGCGATGTTATAAATCTGGCCATCGCGGCGCACGTTGACTTCTACGCGCTTTGACAGGGCGTTAACCACCGAAATCCCCACGCCGTGCAGGCCGCCGGAGAACTGATAGTTTTTATTGGAGAACTTACCACCCGCGTGCAGACGGCAGAGGATCAATTCGACCGCCGGAACACCTTCTTCCGGGTGAATATCCACCGGCATTCCACGGCCATCGTCAATGACCTCCAGCGACTGGTCAGCATGTAAAATAACGTCCACGCGTTTTGCGTGACCGGCCAGTGCTTCATCGACACTGTTATCAATAACTTCTTGCCCCAAATGGTTTGGGCGAGTGGTATCGGTATACATCCCCGGGCGGCGGCGAACCGGCTCAAGCCCGGTGAGTACCTCAATGGCATCAGCGTTATAAGTTTGCGTCATGGTTTAAGTTAGCAATTCGAGTTGATCGTCAGAGATGGTGCAGACCAAGAAAATCGACGATCGGGTTGAAATAATCTTCGAAGCCCGTGAATGCGTGGTTGCCGCCTTCTATTACAGTCTGGCGGCAGGAGGCGTAGTACGCCACCGCCTGGCGGTAATCCAGCACTTCATCTCCCGTCTGTTGCAGCAGCCAGATAAGATCCGGTGCTTCCAGTGGGTCAATCTGCATGACTTTGAGATCGTAAATATGGCGTGACTCTAGCACATATTGCTGCCCGGTGTAGGGGTTCTCGTTCTGACCGAGATAGTCCGTCAGCAGTTCAAACGGGCGCACAGCCGGGTTTACCACTACCGCTGGCAGCATAAAACATTGCGACAACCAGGTAGCGTAATAACCCCCAAGTGACGAACCAACGATACCCAGCGAATCACCACCATGTTCCAGCACAATGGATTCCAGCAGTTCTGCCGCATCGGAAGGATACGGCGGCAACTGCGGAATAATCATCTCAACGTCAGGGTGATGCTCCGCCAGCCAGTTTTTCAACAAGCTCGCTTTCGCTGAACGCGGCGAACTGTTGAATCCATGCAAATAAAGAAGCGTTGACATCAGTAGCCTTCTGAAGCGGTATCTGGTTGGAAACGAGTGTCCGCCAGGCGGTGCACTTCGGTAGTCAGGGTGCCATCGGCATGGAGTTCCAGCGTACGCCAGCCTGGGGCAATAGTGTCCAGCGTAAAGTTGGAACAGTGTGGTTTAAACTGCACACAGGTTGACGGCGTTGCCAGCAGGCGGCGACCATTCCAGTCGAGATCGAGTTCCTGATGGATATGTCCGCACAACAGATATTTGACGTGCGGAAACTTCACCAGCACGTTATCCAGTTCACCCGCGTTACGCAGACTGTGCTGGTCAAGCCAGCTACAACCCGCAGGCAACGGATGATGGTGCAGCAGCAGCAAAGTATGACGTTCTGGCGCATCGGCCAGTTTACGTTCCAGCCAATCAAGCTGAAACTCGCTCAACTCGCCGTGCGGTACGCCAAACACCTGGCTATCCAGCATCAGGATTTGCCATTGCTCACCAATAAACACACGCTTCGCCGGGGAGATACCCGCATCCTGTAATGCGCTGTACATCGCAGGCTGGAAATCATGGTTACCCGGCAGCCAGACGCAGGGCGCACGAAAGCTTGCGATGCCTTCTGCAAAGTGCTGATAGGCCGCAGAGGATTGATCCTGTGCCAAATCACCTGTCGCGACAATCAGGTCGAATTCGTGCTGGTGTGGGCGAATCGCCTCCAGCACCGCCTGATAGCTCTCCCAGGTGTTTACCCCCAGCAGGGCTTCGTGCTTTTGTGCAAACAGGTGAGTGTCGGTAATTTGTAAAATCCTGACTCTGGCCTCACCAGCCAGAGGAAGGGTTAACAGGCTTTCCAAATGGTGTCCTTAGGTTTCACGACGCTAATAAACCGGAATCGCCATCGCTCCATGTGCTAAACAGTATCGCAACCAGTCCGCTAAAAACTGATTAATTTGATGCTTTTCGTCGCGTTGATGCAACTTTTTATTAGGATAATCATACCGCGCTTTAAAGCGAAAAATCTGCTGACTTGAACACACTTCAGCCACCATCGCGTCATGATACAGACGCACCGTCATTGACGGAAGGCTCCAGTAACTGATTGCAGGTGCAATCTGTTCAATTGTCACCAGGGTAGTGTATCGGGTCGATTCCACAATCGTTAACCGATATTGTGCGTTTGCCACCTGATAGCTTACAGTTTCGCCGGGTGCGTCATTGCGCGGCAACAAACGGCGCAATTGTGAAAAGTTCATCTCGCACAGGCGCATCATTTCAGGAAAGTCAGGTGTGTAACGCTTCATTTATGCCCACTCATTTTTTAACGCTTGATGATGCAGTTGCAGCCATTGCAAAGCGATGACCGACGCTGCGTTGTCGATTTTCCCCTCTTCTACCCACCGGTATGCCTGTTCCCGGCTTACCACATGAACGCGAATATCTTCGTTTTCATCAGCCAGACCGTGAATACCGCTTGCGGTCGTGGCGTCCACTTCGCCCACCATAATTGACGAACGCTCACTGGTGCCGCCCGGGCTTGCCAGGAAACTTAACACCGGTTTGATCCGTTTGACTATCAGTCCCGCCTCTTCAATCGCTTCGCGACGGGCGACATCTTCTACGCTTTCACCTTCTTCGATCATCCCGGCAACCATTTCCAATAACCAGGGCGTTTCGCTGGTGTCATAGGCGGCAATCCGAATCTGCTCAATCAGCACAACTTCATCGCGTACTGGGTCAAAGGGTAGCAAGACTGCGGCGTGCCCGCGCTCAAAAATTTCCCGCCGGACCTCATGACTCATTTGTCCGTTGAATAGACGATGGCGAAATCTATAAAGATCTAATGAAAAAAAGCCGCGATAAAGTGTTTCTCGTGCAATAATTTCTACATCGTTTTTGCCAAATGTAACGGGCAGGTTGTCTGGCTTAAGCATTGTTAATGTCCTGACACTAATAGTGAATTAAATGTGAATTTCAGCGACGTTTGACTGCCGTTTGAGCGGTCATGTGTTAAATTGAGGCACATTAATGCCCTATGGCACGTAACGCCAACCTTTTGCGGTAGCGGCTTCTGCTAGAATCCGCAATAATTTTACAGTTTGATCGCGCTAAATACTGCTTCACCACAAGGAATGCAAATGAAGAAATTGCTCCCCATTCTTATCGGCCTGAGCCTTTCTGGGTTCAGTACGTTGAGCCAGGCCGAGAACCTGATGCAAGTTTATCAGCAAGCACGCCTTAGTAACCCGGAATTGCGTAAGTCTGCCGCCGATCGTGATGCTGCCTTTGAAAAAATTAATGAAGCGCGCAGTCCATTACTGCCACAGTTGGGTTTAGGTGCAGATTACACCTACAGCAACGGCTATCGCGACGCGAACGGCATCAACTCTAACGCGACCAGTGCGTCCCTGCAGTTGACCCAGTCCATTTTCGATATGTCGAAATGGCGTGCGCTGACCTTGCAGGAAAAAGCGGCCGGAATTCAGGACGTCACTTACCAGACCGATCAACAAACTCTGATCCTCAACACCGCGACCGCTTATTTCAACGTGTTGAATGCGATTGACGTTCTTTCCTATACCCAGGCGCAAAAAGAAGCGATCTACCGTCAGTTAGATCAAACCACCCAACGTTTTAACGTGGGTCTGGTGGCGATCACCGACGTGCAGAACGCCCGCGCACAGTACGATACCGTGCTGGCAAACGAAGTGACCGCACGTAACAATCTCGACAATGCCGTTGAGCAACTGCGTCAGATCACTGGTAATTACTACCCGGAACTGGCGGCGCTGAATGTTGAAAACTTTAAAACCGACAAACCACAGCCGGTGAACACTCTGCTGAAAGAAGCTGAAAAGCGTAACCTGTCGCTGTTACAGGCACGTTTGAGCCAGGACCTGGCACGCGAGCAAATTCGCCAGGCGCAGGATGGTCACTTACCGACTCTGGATTTAACGGCCTCTACCGGAATTTCTGACACCTCCTACAGTGGTTCGAAAACCCGTGGTGCGACCGCAGGCCAGTATGACGACAGCAATATGGGCCAGAACAAAGTGGGCCTGAGCTTCTCGCTGCCGATTTATCAGGGCGGAATGGTTAACTCGCAGGTGAAACAGGCGCAGTACAACTTCGTGGGTGCCAGCGAGCAACTGGAAAGCGCACACCGTAGCGTCGTGCAAACCGTGCGTTCCTCCTTCAACAACATTAATGCATCTATCAGTAGCATTAACGCTTACAAACAAGCCGTTATTTCCGCCCAAAGCTCATTAGACGCGATGGAAGCTGGTTACTCGGTCGGTACGCGTACCATTGTTGATGTATTGGACGCCACCACGACGCTGTACAACGCCAAGCAAGAACTGGCGAATGCACGTTATAACTACCTGATTAACCAGTTGAATATTAAATCAGCTCTGGGTACGTTGAACGAGCAGGATCTGCTGGCATTGAACAATGCGCTGAGCAAACCGGTTTCCACTAACCCGGAAAACGTCGCGCCGCAAACGCCGGAACAAAATGCTATCGCTGATGGTTATGCACCTGATAGCCCGGCACCAGCCGTTCAGCAGGTATCCGCACGCACTTCCACCAGTAACGGTCATAACCCTTTCCGTAACTGATGGCAACGACGGGGCTTCGGCCCCGTCTGAACGTAAGGCAACGTAAAGATACGGGTTATCTGCCGCATTCTTCCCCCTTCTCGCTTCAATTTCGACCAGCCATCCTCTATTCTGATGGGTATTTACCACTGGTCCCGGAAGACAAAAATGAAACGGACAAAATCCATACGCCACGCATCGTTCCGCAAAAACTGGAGCGCACGCCATCTGACACCTGTCGCTCTTGCTGTTGCCACTGTTTTTATGCTGGCGGGCTGTGAAAAGAGTGATGAGACCGTGTCTCTGTATCAGAACGCTGATGATTGTTCAGCCGCAAACCCAGGCAAAAGCGCAGAATGCACCACCGCGTACAACAATGCGCTGAAAGAAGCCGAACGTACCGCGCCGAAATACGCCACCCGTGAAGACTGTGTTGCCGAATTTGGCGAAGGTCAATGCCAGCAGGCACCTGCCCAGGCAGGCATGGCACCAGAAAACCAGGCGCAGGCCCAGCAATCCAGCGGAAGCTTCTGGATGCCGCTAATGGCAGGTTACATGATGGGTCGTCTGATGGGCGGCGGAGCGGGTTTTGCACAGCAACCGCTGTTCTCCTCAAAGAACCCTGCCAGCCCGGCTTACGGTAAATATACCGACGCAACCGGTAAAAACTATGGCGCAGCCCAGCCAGGCCGCACCATGACCGTACCGAAAACAGCAATGGCACCAAAACCAGCGACCACCACCACCGTTACCCGCGGCGGCTTTGGCGAGTCTGTTGCCAAACAAAGCACCATGCAGCGTAGCGCAACCGGCACCTCTTCTCGTTCAATGGGTGGTTAATACCGATGGAAAGAGTCAGTATTACCGAGCGCCCGGACTGGCGCGAAAAAGCCCACGAATACGGTTTCAATTTTCACACCATGTACGGCGAGCCGTACTGGTGTGAAGATGCCTACTACAAGTTGACCCTCGCCCAGGTTGAAAAACTGGAAGAAGTTACCGCCGAACTGCACCAGATGTGCCTGAAAGTGGTGGAAAAAGTGATCGCCAGCGATGAGCTGATGACCAAATTCCGCATTCCAAAGCATACCTGGAGCTTTGTACGTCAGTCATGGCTGACCCACCAGCCGTCGCTTTATTCACGTCTTGATCTGGCGTGGGACGGTACAGGCGAACCTAAGTTACTGGAAAATAACGCTGATACGCCAACATCACTGTATGAAGCAGCGTTCTTTCAGTGGCTCTGGCTGGAAGATCAGCTTAACGCTGGCAACCTGCCGGAAGGCAGCGATCAGTTTAATAGCCTGCAAGAAAAGCTGATTGATCGCTTTGCCGAGCTACGTGAACAGTATGGCTTTCAGTTGCTGCATCTCACCTGCTGTCGCGACACGGTGGAAGATCGCGGCACTATTCAGTATTTGCAGGACTGCGCGACCGAAGCTGAAATCGCTACCGAGTTTCTGTATATCGACGATATCGGTTTAGGTGAAAAAGGTCAGTTCACGGATTTACAGGATCAGGTCATCGCTAACCTGTTCAAACTATATCCGTGGGAATTTATGCTGCGCGAAATGTTCTCTACCAAGCTGGAAGATGCTGGCGTACGCTGGCTGGAACCGGCGTGGAAGAGCATTATCTCCAACAAGGCGCTTCTGCCACTGCTGTGGGAGATGTTCCCGAATCACCCGAACCTGTTGCCCGCTTATTTTGCGGAAGATGATCATCCGCAAATGGAAAAATATGTGGTTAAGCCGATCTTCTCACGTGAAGGTGCAAACGTGTCGATCATTGAGAACGGTAAAACCATTGAAGCGGCGGAAGGCCCGTATGGCGAAGAAGGAATGATTGTTCAGCAATTCCATCCGCTGCCGAAATTTGGCGACAGCTATATGCTGATTGGAAGCTGGCTGGTGAACGATCAACCTGCCGGAATTGGCATTCGTGAAGACCGTGCATTGATCACCCAGGATATGTCTCGCTTCTACCCCCATATTTTTGTTGAATAATACTGCTTAAAATTGCCCCGATAACCGGGGCAATTCATTATTAATCCGCAATTCATAACTCCAATCAATATATAACCACATACATCTCTACATTTTATTTAACATTAATAATCAATCTAATGTTAAATCGTCATATACAGACGGTTTTGTAATTAAAACAAGTAAAGAAATCACAATACAAGTCACTGATATTCCTTAAATATTTTGTTTTTATCACATTAAAATTTGATTTAATAATAAAAAAACAATGCCGCAGAGATCACACTACACAATATTGAATATTGTTATTGATATATCGCCACCCTACTATCCATTAAAGATAAATATTCATTTCAGAGAATGACAATATATTAAAAAACAACAAAAACATTCTCACTATTTATTTAACCTGCATCTTCATTCATAAAATGAATTTATTAGTCCTATCTCAACAGTCGATATTCATCATTATTATATATTTGCGTTATATAAGGAGATATATCCATGTTTGATAAATACAGAAAAACACTGGTAGCCGGAACTGTGGCATTAGCTCTGGGTTTATCTGCAACTGGCGTGATGGCTGCGGGTTTTAAACCAGCGCCACCAGCCGGGCAACTCGGTGCTGTCATCGTTGATCCCTACGGTAATGCACCTCTGACCGCTGTGGTTAATTTAGACAGTCACGTCATTTCAGACGTCAAAGTTACCGTCCACGGTAAGGGCGAAAAAGGCGTTGAAATCAGCTATCCCGTGGGTCAGGAGTCACTAAAAACTTATGATGGCGTACCGATTTTTGGTCTTTATCAGAAATTTGCAAACAAAGTGACCGTTGAATGGAAAGAAAACGGCAAAGCCATGAAAGATGACTACGTGGTGCAGACTTCAGCCATCGTCAACAATTACATGGATAACCGCTCCATCTCCGATCTACAGCAGACCAAAGTTGTTAAAGTCGCCCCCGGTTTTGAAGACCGCCTCTATCTGGTTAATACCCATACCTTTACCGCACAAGGTTCCGATCTCCACTGGCACGGCGAAAAAGATAAAAATGCCGGTATCCTCGATGCAGGCCCGGCAACCGGTGCACTGCCTTTTGATATCGCCCCCTTTACCTTCATTGTCGATACCGAAGGTGAATATCGCTGGTGGCTGGATCAAGACACCTTCTATGATGGCCGTGACCGCAACATCAACAAACGTGGTTATCTGATGGGTATCCGCGAAACACCGCGTGGCACCTTTACCGCAGTACAAGGCCAGCACTGGTATGAGTTCGACATGATGGGCCAGGTGCTGGAAGATCACAAACTGCCGCGTGGATTCGCTGACGCTACCCATGAATCCATTGAGACGCCTAACGGCACGGTACTGCTGCGCGTAGGCAAGAGCAACTACCGTCGCGATGATGGCATACACGTCACGACCATTCGTGATCACATTCTTGAAGTCGATAAATCGGGTCGCGTTGTCGATGTATGGGATCTGACAAAGATCCTTGATCCGAAACGTGATGCTCTGCTTGGCGCACTGGATGCCGGCGCAGTTTGCGTTAACGTTGATCTGGCCCACGCGGGTCAGCAGGCAAAACTGGAACCGGATACACCGTTCGGTGACGCTCTGGGTGTAGGACCAGGCCGTAACTGGGCGCACGTTAACTCCATCGCATATGACGCCAAAGATGACTCAATTATTCTCTCCTCTCGTCATCAGGGCGTAGTGAAGATTGGTCGTGATAAGCAAGTGAAATGGATCCTTGCACCATCCAAAGGCTGGGAAAAACCGCTGGCCAGCAAACTGCTGAAACCTGTGGATGCCAATGGTAAACCTATCGCCTGTAACGAAAATGGCTTATGTGAAAACTCGGATTTCGACTTCACCTACACCCAACATACCGCATGGATCTCCAGCAAAGGTACGCTCACTATCTTTGATAATGGCGACGGTCGCCATCTGGAACAGCCCGCCTTACCGACCATGAAATATTCACGCTTCGTGGAATATAAGATTGATGAGAAGAAAGGTACTGTTCAGCAAGTTTGGGAATACGGTAAAGAACGCGGTTACGATTTCTATAGCCCAATCACCTCCATCATCGAATATCAGGCCGACCGTAACACCATGTTCGGCTTCGGCGGTTCCATTCATCTGTTCGACGTCGGTCAGCCTACCGTCGGTAAGTTGAACGAAATCGACTACAAAACCAAAGAAGTGAAAGTGGAAATCGACGTGCTGTCTGATAAACCCAACCAAACTCACTATCGCGCGCTGTTAGTCCATCCAAAACAGATGTTTAAATAATTAAGAAGGGAATAAAAATGTCGAAATTAGGGATCTCATCACTGCTTAAAAGCGTGCTACTTACCGCTACTCTGGCGGTTTCATTTACTGCTTCCGCCTTCACCGAAGGCACGGATTATATGGTTCTGGAAAAACCCATTCCGAACGCCGACAAAACGCTGATCAAGGTTTTCAGCTATGCCTGCCCGTTCTGCTACAAATATGACAAAGCAGTTACCGGCCCGGTATCGGAGAAAGTGAAGGATGTCGTCGCTTTTACCCCATTCCATCTGGAAACCAAAGGTGAATACGGTAAGCAGGCAAGCGAAGTCTTTGCAGTATTGATTAATAAAGATAAAGCGGCCGGCATTTCTTTATTTGATGCTAACTCGCAGTTTAAGAAAGCCAAGTTTGCTTACTACGCGGCTTATCACGACAAAAAAGAACGCTGGTCTGACGGTAAAGATCCGGCTGCTTTTATCAAAACCGGTCTGGATGCCGCAGGTATGAGCCAGGCGGATTTTGACGCCGCACTGAAAGAGCCTGCGGTACAGGAAACACTGGAAAAATGGAAAGCGGCCTATGACGTAGCCAAAATTCAGGGCGTTCCGGCCTATGTCGTCAATGGTAAATACTTGATCTATACCAAGAGCATTAAATCTATCGACGCTATGGCAGACCTTATCCGTGAGTTAGCAAGCAAATAACAGGGAAACAGGCTATGGGTATTAAGGGAATGTGGAAAGACCTTAGCACTTCACCGGTGAACACGCTGGTAAGATGGCAGGAACAACGCTTTTTATGGTTGTTAATGGCTGTTGCGATGGGCGCGCTGATTATCCTGGCGCACTCTTTCTTCCAGATCTATCTCTACATAGCACCCTGTGAGCAGTGTGTTTACATTCGCTACGCCATGTTTGTGATGGTTATTGGTGGATTGGTTGCGGCGATTAATCCGAAGAATATCGTCCTTAAGTTGATTGGCTGTGTGATGGCCTTTTACGGCAGCATTATGGGACTGAAGTTTTCGCTCAAACTGAACGATATCCATCATGCAGTGCATAACCCGGATCCCGATTCACTGTTTGGCGTACAGGGTTGCTCGACCGATCCCACTTTTCCCTTTAATCTGCCGCTGGCACAATGGGCTCCAAACTGGTTCAAGCCTACCGGGGATTGCGGCTATGATGCGCCAATCGTTCCTGATGGCGTCACACTGAGCAGTATGCAGCAGTGGTTTGTGGAGATGTATCAGCAATCTGAAGGTTGGTATCTGCTACCTCCGTGGCACTTTATGAACATGGCACAGGCCTGTATGTTGGCTTTTGGTCTCTGTTTGTTGCTGCTACTGGTGATGAGCGGTGCGTGGGGACTTAACCTGCTGAGAAAGTAAGGTAATGCAAACCGAAGCCAACAATTTGGCTTCGGTTTTCTTCATCTATTAACCTACCTGCACCGATAGCATACTTAAACTCCCCATTTCTATGCCATCGACTGGAATGGTAATTGCCTCTTGCCCATCCCATGCGCCTAAAATATACAAAAGCGGTAGATAGTGTTCCGGTGTTGGGTTCGATAACGCCCCGCCCTCATGGTCCAGGTAGTTCACCAGAGGATGCTGTTCCACTGGCCCTTGCCACGTTAAATTCGCTTTCACATACTCATTGAACGACATCGCCCACGGATACGGTGAGCTGTCGCCATGCCATTTTACTGTGCGAAGGTTATGCACCACGTTGCCGCTGGCGACTAACATTATTCCTTCATCGCGCAGCGCCGCCAGTTTACGCCCCATTTCGAAATGCCAGGCGATGGGTTTAGTACTATCGATACTCAACTGCACCATCGGAATATCAGCTTGCGGATACATCTTAATCAGCACGCCCCACGAACCGTGATCAAAACCCCAGGCTTCTTGATCCAACGTGACAGGGACTGGCGCTAACAATTCAACCAGACGTTGCGCCAATACTGGCGATCCTGGAGCCGGGTAATGAGTGTCGTAAAGCGCCTGCGGAAAGCCACCAAAGTCATGAATAGTGGGCGGCGCTTCCATCGCAGTAACTCCTGTTCCCCGGGTAAACCAGTGAGCCGAAACCACAACAATCGCTTTCGGGCGCGGTAACGTCATCCCCAACTTGTACCAGCTACGGGTATATAGATTATCTTCCAGCACGTTCATCGGGCTACCGTGACCTAAAAACAATGCTGGCATACGTGTTGAAGACATGATGATATCCTTAACTAAAGGTGTCATTTTGATATCCTCACAATACGCTTGTTCGGCGGAGTAAGAACCCGGATAACAATGATGATCATCATCAGTTATTTTGAAGATCCGCCTGAAGGTGAAGATTTATAAGGAGTAGTCGATGTCAGTACCTCTCATTCTGACCATACTGGCGGGGGCAGCCACGTTTATTGGCGCGTTTCTCGGCGTTCTCGGGCAAAAACCCTCGAACCGGCTACTGGCGTTTTCGCTAGGATTTGCAGCGGGGATCATGTTGCTTATCTCATTGATGGAGATGCTACCTGCCGCATTAGCCGCTGAAGGGATGTCCCCTGTTCTGGGCTATGGGATGTTTATCTTTGGTCTGCTGGGCTATTTTGGTCTGGACCGTATGTTACCGCATGCGCATCCGCAGGATTTAATGCAAAAATCGGTGCAACCGTTACCAAAATCGATCAAGCGTACTGCCATTCTGCTCACTCTTGGCATCAGTCTGCATAACTTCCCGGAAGGTATCGCTACCTTTGTAACGGCAAGCAGCAATCTGGAACTGGGCTTTGGCATCGCGCTGGCCGTTGCATTACACAATATTCCTGAAGGTCTGGCAGTGGCGGGTCCTGTTTATGCAGCTACGGGGTCAAAACGAACAGCGATTCTGTGGGCGGGAATTTCTGGGCTGGCGGAAATACTCGGCGGCATTCTGGCGTGGTTGATCCTCGGCAGCATGATTTCACCCGTCGTTATGGCGGCAATTATGGCGGCGGTGGCTGGGATTATGGTGGCGCTCTCTGTTGACGAATTAATGCCGTTAGCGAAAGAGATAGACCCCAATAATAACCCGAGCTATGGCGTGCTATGCGGAATGTCAGTGATGGGATTCAGTTTAGTGCTGCTACAAACGGCAGGAATTGGCTAAAAACAATTTCAGATGTTGTCCTGTACATGGACAACATCTGCTGGCTCCCATAAAGCCCTATTCTAGCTTTTCGGCCGTCTCTTCTCTCGTACTGTTTAAGTATTTGTTTCGCGCTTCCAGCAGTGCGTCTCTATCCTGGCGAAAAGCCCGACAATAACGTTTCAAATGCAGGAAATAACCCACTACAACCAGCGCAATCAATACAATCCAGTACCAGGCGATAAACATCCTTTTTACCCTTAATATTTAACAATACTAAACATTTGGCGCATAAATTTCACATACCCTTTTCGGATATATTCATATGGTCGCATAATAACGGAACAAATATATGATTTTGATCATAATGAAAAAGGTTGGCTGATATCAGTGAAATTTTTTCATAGAAAAAGAGGGGATATTTACATTCCGTCAGGTGAAGACAAAATAAAACCGAAGCCTGCTACCGCTTCGGTTTCTTTGATTATCGCGCCAGTTTAAGCAGCCGTTTTCAGCTAGCTTTACGCTCATGCGCCTGCCGATACGCCACCAAATCTTCAATGGTGACCAGCGCCATATTGTGTTTATTGGCAAATTCAATGCATTCTGGCGCACGCGCCATAGTGCCATCATCATTAGTCAATTCACACAGCACACCTGCTGGTTTAAAGCCTGCCAGCGTCACCAGATCGATAGTCGCTTCAGTATGACCACCGCGAGTCAGTACACCACCCGCCTGTGCACGCAATGGAAATACGTGACCCGGACGATTGAGGTCAGAGGGTTTCGCATCATCGGCAATGGCGGCACGAACGGTCGTAATACGATCAGCAGCAGAAACACCGGTAGTCACACCTTCAGCAGCTTCAATGGTTACGGTAAAACCGGTGCCATAGGCACTGGTGTTATTTTCTACCATCATTGGCAGATCAAGTTGTTTACGGCGATCCTCGGTAATGCACAGGCACACAATACCGCTACCGTGGCGGATGGTCAGCGCCATCTGCTCAACGGTCATGGTTTCTGCCGGGAAGATCATATCGCCTTCGTTTTCACGGTCTTCGTCATCAAGCACCATTACACCGCGTCCTTCACGCAGCGCTGCCAGTGCATTTTCAACACGTTCGAAAGGCGTACCAAAAGAGGAAAGTAGCGTCTGATTCATGGTAAAAAAACCTCACTAAAATTATGGTTACCAGAATCAGGGCAGTCTTAGGAGTGGCGGCATACAGCCAAAATAACGTGAGCGGGTCCATGCCCGACAGAATCGTTACTCTCTCCCATCCGGACTTTAACCGTCGGCCCCGGAATTACACCGGATCTGCTGTCCTTTGAGTTTGCACCCAAAGCGCTCGCGGGCTTTCAACTATGTTGATTTACCGCCGGTGGGGAATTTCGCCCCGCCCTGAGAATAAGCGAGATCACTATAACGCTAATGGCTAGCGGCAGCAACGCTGCAGGTTCACATAATTCTGGTTTATGCCTGTCTCTTATCGCACTACAATGTTACTCAATACCTATCAGTTCAGGGAAACTACAATGATTGACCCGAAAAAAATTGAGCAAATCGCTCGCCAGGTTCACGAATCGATGCCTAAAGGAATCAGGGAGTTCGGGGAAGATGTGGAGAAGAAAATCCGCCAAACCCTACAAGCGCAGTTGACGCGTCTCGATCTGGTAAGCCGTGAAGAATTCGACGTTCAGACGCAGGTCTTGTTACGGACTCGTGAGAAACTGGCATTGCTGGAACAGCGCATCAGTGAACTGGAAACACGCTGCACCCCGACAGTAGAAACTCAATCTCCACCAGCTATCCCACCAGTTGATAAGCCTGAATAAAATAAACAAAAACGGGCCAAATGGCCCGTAATATCAATGTTCTAATTCCAGTTCTCTTGGCTGTGTCATCTGCTGGCAATACCATGCATAGCGGGCGCAAAACCAGGTTCGATGTTCTTCATCCATATTACCGGTGACGGCCAGAATATCGACCGGGCGGCCTTCAGTATGCATTCTGGCAAAACTACGCGCCAGGAAATCGAAATTATTTAAAGAATTAAGACTATGATCCATAAGCACATCCTCCGGTTATCGCATACCTTTTAAGGCTATATGCTTTTTCTGATTTCAGTATTCCTTAATCAGTGTAGTGCCTTTAAACATAACGTGCGTAAATATATTGTTTCGGATCACACTTTTTATCGAAAAATAAAAAATAACATTAATGGACTTCCCCTTTTAAAACATCACTAACACATGTTATTATTAGCAAAGGCAAATGTAAGAAAGGAAACAATACCATTGTAAACAATGCGTCACTGAATGGACGATGGAGTGACAAATGATTTTATTTACCGACTATAACGCACCTTATCTTTTTGCTATTTCCTTTGTACTATTGATCGGTTTGTTGGAAATTATTGCCATTATCTGTGGCCATATGCTCTCCGGCGCTCTTGATGCACATCTTGATCATTGCGATTCCATAACCACAGGTAATATTAGCCAGGCACTTCATTATCTCAATATTGGAAAACTGCCAGCCCTCGTCGTCCTCTGTCTGTTGGCAGGCTTTTTTGGCCTCATTGGCATTCTTCTTCAGCATGTCTGTGTCATGCTCTGGCAAACACCACTCCCAAACCTTTTCGTAGTTCCAGTTAGTTTACTGCTCACAATTATCATGGTGCATTATACCGGCAAGGTGATTGCGCCCTGGATCCCTCGCGACCATAGTACTGCCATTACAGAAGAAGAATATATTGGCTGCATGGCATTAATTACTGGTCATCAGGCCTCTTCCGGAAAACCCTGTGAAGGAAAACTCACTGATCAATTTGGTCAAATACACTATTTATTACTGGAACCCGAAAAAGGGATATTCTTCAATAAAGGCGATAAAGTATTAATTATTTGTCGACTTTCTACAACGCGGTATTTGGCTGAAAAAAATCCCTGGCCAAACATATTGTAATTATTTAATTAAAAGGAAATTTAATAATGGATGATATTGTCAACTTAGTTCCGTCATGGATGTTTACCGCGATTGTTGCCGTATGCATTCTATTTATTATCGGTATTATTTTCGCGCGGCTTTATCGTCGGGCATCCGCCGAGCAGGCATTTGTCCGTACCGGATTAGGCGGGCAAAAAGTAGTCATGAGCGGCGGCGCAATTGTTATGCCTATCTTCCATGAAATAATCCCCATCAATATGAATACATTGAAACTGGAAGTCAGTCGCTCGACAATTGATAGTCTGATCACGAAAGACCGTATGCGCGTCGATGTGGTTGTCGCTTTCTTTGTGCGCGTAAAACCTTCAGTTGAAGGAATTGCCACCGCAGCTCAGACGCTGGGGCAACGCACTCTGTCGCCTGAAGATTTACGTATGCTGGTCGAAGATAAATTCGTCGATGCCCTACGTGCGACAGCGGCACAAATGACGATGCATGAGTTGCAAGATACGCGCGAAAACTTCGTTCAGGGAGTGCAAAATACCGTTGCAGAAGACTTATCGAAAAACGGCCTGGAACTGGAAAGCGTGTCACTCACCAACTTTAACCAGACCTCCAAAGAACATTTCAACCCGAATAATGCCTTTGACGCTGAGGGTTTGACCAAGCTGACCCAGGAAACAGAACGTCGCCGCCGCGAACGTAACGAGGTTGAACAAGATGTAGAAGTTGCGGTTCGTGAAAAAAACCGTGATGCGCTGTCGCGGAAGCTGGAAATTGAACAGCAAGAAGCGTTTATGACCCTTGAGCAGGAGCAGCAGGTGAAAACCCGCACTGCCGAGCAGAACGCAAAAATTGCTGCTTTTGAAGCTGAACGTCGGCGTGAAGCAGAGCAAACGCGTATTCTTGCTGAACGTCAGATTCAGGAAACCGAAATCGACCGCGAGCAGGCCGTCCGCTCCAGAAAAGTTGAGGCTGAACGTGAAGTTCGCATTAAAGAAATCGAACAGCAACAAGTCACCGAAATCGCCAACCAAACGAAATCGATCGCCATTGCGGCCAAATCGGAACAACAATCGCAGGCAGAAGCCCGTGCCAACCTGGCTTTAGCAGAAGCAGTAAGCGCCCAGCAAAACGTAGAAACGACACGTCAGACCGCCGAAGCTGACCGTGCCAAGCAGGTAGCGCTGATTGCAGCAGCACAGGATGCGGAAACCAAAGCAGTTGAACTGACCGTGCGGGCGAAAGCAGAGAAAGAAGCTGCAGAAATGCAGGCGGCAGCCATTGTTGAGTTAGCCGAAGCTACGCGTAAAAAAGGCCTGGCAGAAGCAGAAGCGCAACGAGCGTTGAACGACGCCATCAACGTACTTTCTGACGAACAAACCAGCCTTAAATTCAAGCTGGCACTATTGCAGTCTCTGCCTGCTGTAATCGAGAAATCCGTTGAGCCGATGAAGTCTATTGACGGTATCAAGATTATTCAGGTCGATGGCTTGAATCGTGGCGGCGCTGCGGGTGATGCGACATCAGGCAGCGTTGGCGGAGGAAACCTGGCGGAGCAGGCATTATCAGCCGCTCTTTCTTACCGTACACAGGCACCGCTTATTGACTCTCTACTTAATGAAATCGGTGTTTCAGGCGGTTCGCTGGCGGCACTGACTTCACCATTGGCTTCATCGATTCCCGTCGCAGATAAAGTAGAATAAATCTTCTTATATTCACATCCCTGGCTCAAAAAGCCGGGGATTTTTTATATCTACGTTCCAGCAAAAAGTGCAAATGATCAGGCTGTTGCAGCGTTTTGCGTGACCGCTCGGGGAAGACCAAACTGCATCAGAGAAAGCATTGTGCGGGGTCTGTCACTCATCAACACTCGGAGAGTCAGTAAGGGGTTGAAACGGAAAAGCCCCTCCCAAGGAAGGGGCCTTATAGAAGGAAAGGGTTATGATGAAGTTCGTCATCATACTGGTTGTGTTGTTACTGTTAAGTTTCCCGACTTACTAACAACTCATCAGAGGGAGAGAAATCCTCCCTTACCCTTGTTCCTTTACCTTAGGTTGAAAAAACAACAGCGCCAATAGCTCTACCTGGCACGAAGCGAGATCTGCGAACCGCTTTCCAGTTAGCCTTTTTTATCCTGTTGGATCTTCTTGATGATGTTGGTTGTCGAGCAACCATCTTCGAAGTTGAGCACCAGCACTTCACCGCCGTTGGCCCAGACTTCTTTACTCCCGGCGATCTCTTCCGGTTTATAGTCGCCGCCTTTCACCAGCAGATCCGGCAGGATCCCGGCGATCAGGCGCTGCGGCGTATCTTCTTCAAATGATACCACCCAGTCGACCGCTTCCAGTGCGCCCAGTACAATCATGCGCTGTTCGAGCGGATTAACCGGACGAGAATCCCCTTTCAGCCGTTTAGTGGAGGCATCGCTGTTCACGGCGACAATCAAGCGGTCGCCCAGTTTACGGGCATTTGCCAGATAGGAGACATGCCCGGCATGCAAAATATCGAAGACGCCGTTGGTCATCACCACTTTTTCACCGCGTTTACGCGCCGCGGCTACAGCCAGCTTCAGTTCTTCTTCAGTCATCACGCCAAAGCCGGTGTCCGCACGTCCACGTACTGCGTTTTCCAGCTCGATCGGTGAAACCGTGGACGTCCCCAATTTACCGACAACAACGCCTGCTGCCGCATTCGCAAAGAAGCAAGCTTCTTCCAGTGAATTACCCGCAGCCAGCGTTGCCGCCAGCACGCCAATCACCGTATCGCCTGCGCCAGTTACGTCATAAACTTCCTGCGCCTGAGTTGGCATATGCAGCGGCGCTTTCCCCGGTTGCAGCAGTGTCATCCCCTGTTCGGAACGGGTTACCAGCAGCGCAGAGAGTTCATAATCGGCAATCAGTTTCATGCCGCGTTCAACAATCTCTTCTTCGGTCTTACATTTACCAACAACAGCTTCAAATTCAGAGAGATTCGGCGTCAGCAGTGTAGCGCCACGGTAACGTTCAAAATCAGTACCTTTTGGATCAATCAGCACCGGAACGCTCGCTTTACGCGCTAGTTGGATCATATGCTGTACGCTTGCCAGCGCGCCTTTGGCGTAGTCAGAAAGCACCAGCGCGCCAATCGAACCCAGCGCCTGATTAATCCGCTCGTGCAGTGGCTGCGGATCGACGCCTTCGAAACCTTCTTCAAAGTCCAGGCGGATAAGCTGTTGGTTACGGGAAAGCACCCGCAGTTTGGTAATGGTTGGATGCGTCGGCACAGAAACGAAGTCGCATTTTACGTTCACGTCCGCCAGTGATTTACTGAGCGCGCGCGCCGCATCATCAATACCTGTCAGCCCAACCAGACGCGCGTTAGCACCGAGAGAAGCGATGTTCATCGCCACGTTGGCTGCGCCGCCCGGACGTTCTTCAATGGTATTGACCTTAACCACAGGCACCGGCGCTTCCGGCGAAATACGACTGGTGGGGCCGTACCAGTAACGATCCAGCATCACATCACCAACCACCATCACTCCAGCACGTTCAAACTCTGGCAGCGTTACTTTCATTCCTGTCTCCTGAGAGATTCAAAATTTGCGCGCGATAATATCACACTTCATTCCTCCACCAGCCACTTCTGCCAGCTTGCCCGCACCAGTTCACGCTCTGCGGTGAAGCACTCATCCGGCACATGGCCCGGCAACTCCTGTAACGCCAGGTGGTGAAGTTCATCGCGAAGCGTAGTGTAAGCACGGGTTAGCGCCATCGCTTCCCGCTCTTCCATAATGTCGTTTTGCGCCAGCAGTTCCAGAATGCGCACGTTGTCTGACCAGCGCGTTAACTTTGGTTTTTCATGAGCGTAGCGCAACACCAGATATTGGGTAATAAATTCGATATCGGTAATTCCGCCCTCATCGGCTTTGATATCAAAGCGATCGCGATGTTTATTGCCGAGATGAGCGCGCATTTTCTCGCGCATTTCCCGCACTTCCGTTTGTAGGTTTTTACCTTCACGCGGCAGTGTCATAATTTCCCGACGCACCGCGTCGAATTGCGCTGTCAGTTGTGGATCGCCATACACCACACGCGCACGCACCAACGCCTGATGCTCCCACGTCCAGGCCTCGTTTTTCTGATAATCGGCAAACGCTTCTGTGGAGGTAACCAGCATTCCCGCCGCTCCGGACGGGCGCAGCCGCGCATCCACTTCATACAAAATGCCGGAAGAAGTACGTGTGCTGAACAGGTGCATAATGCGTTGCGCCAGACGCAGATAAAACTGCCGTCCGTCGATTTCCCGATCGCCGTCGGTCATTACATCCATCGGGCAATCGTGCAGGAAGATCAGATCAAGATCAGAACTGTAGCCTAACTCCCAGCCCCCCAGCTTACCGTAGCCGACCACCGCAAAACCGCGGCCTTCGCGTTCACTCAGGTGATTCGGTTTACCATAGCGGGCAACCATTTGTCCCCATGCTTGCTGTACCACAGCATCGATCATCGCCTCCGCCAGCCAGGTTAAGTGATCGCTCACTTTCATCACTGGCAGTGTTCCGGCAATATCCGCGGCAGCAATACGTAACAACTGTGCCTGTTTAAATTGACGCAACGCCTCAAGCTGCTGTTCTTCATCATCTTCTGGCACGCGCAGCAAATACTGGCGCAGTTCATCACGATATGCATCAGTCGCCGTCGGCTGGTAGAGCGTGTTCGGATCGAGCAGTTCATCCAGCAATAATGGATAACGCGCCAGTTGGCTGGCAATCATCGGAGATGCAGCGCACAGCGAAATCAAATGTTTAAGCGCCGCCGGAAATTCACTGAGCAACTCAAGATAAGTGGTACGAGTGACAATCCCCACCAACAAGGCGGTAATACGCGACAGCGTGACGGCGGCATCTTCACGCCCACAAACGTCACTCAGCAGATGCGGCATCAGATGGTCGAGTACCTGACGTCCGCGCGGCCCGATGGTACGTTTGTCTAACTCTTTACGGAAATCGGCAATCAGCGCCAGCACTTGTTTGCGATCATCCTCGCTAAGATGCGCCAGCACCGGCGTGGTGTCATCTTCCTGCAACGCATCCTGCCACAACTCACGCCACTGCTCCGATAGCGACTCTTCCTGAGTTTCGCTTTCGTCATCGCCAATCAGTTCGTTAAATACCCGGCGCACATTGGTCATATGTCCGATCAGCGCTCCGGTCAGTTGCAACCAGTCAGCGAAATCCATCGCCCACGCCAGCCGCGCACGGTTAAGCTCATCGGCTGGAAGCGTCTGGGTTTGTTCATCATTAATGCTTTGCAGCAAGTTTTCCAGACGACGCAGAAACAGATATGCCACTCGCAATTGTTCGGCATCGTTTTCAGAAAGCAGATGCAGTGCGGCAATGGCGCTGAGTGTTGGCAGTAAAGAGCGTGATTGCAGCGACGGTTCGCGCCCACCGCGAATGAGCTGAAACACCTGGACGATAAATTCAATTTCACGAATGCCACCGGCACCAAGTTTGATGTTGTCAGTAAGGCCACGACGGCGGACTTCACGGGCAATCATCCCTTTCATGTTGCGTAGCGACTGGATCACGCTGAAATCGATGTAACGGCGGAAAACAAACGGACGCAGCATCGAACGCAATTCGTTAGCATAAACGCCATCGCTATCGCCCATAATCCGCGCCTTGACCATCGCGTAACGCTCCCAGTCACGCCCCTGTTCCTGGTAATAATCTTCCAGCGCCGCGAAACTCAGCACCAGCGGGCCACTTTCACCAAACGGGCGCAGCCGCATATCCACGCGATAGACAAAGCCATCTTGCGTCGGTTGATCCAGCACTTTAATCAGCCGCTGGCCCATGCGGGTAAAGAACTGAGCATTATCCAGTTCGCGGCGTCCTCCCTGCGTGCAACCATGTTCCGGCCAGGCAAAAATCAGATCGATATCCGAGGAGAAATTCAGTTCTCCACCACCCAGCTTACCCATGCCTAAAATCAGCAGCGGTTGCGCTTCGCCCTGCGCATTACACGGCGTTCCCCATTCGCGGCAGCAGGCGTCATACAGCCAGTCACGCGCCGCGACAATCAGCGTCTCCGCCAAATGGCTGAGTTGCTGCAAAATGTTCTCTTCCGCAACCAGCGCCAGTGTTTGCGCCCAGGCAATACGCACCATAATGCGCCGACGGAACAGCCGCAGTTCGCGCATTAAGCTGGCTTCATCGTTTACATCACTGAGCGCCTTCTGTAACCATGCAGCGTAATGCTGCCATTCGTCGGCCTGCGGTGGTTCGCTTTCCAGTTCCACCAACCACTCTGGATGCGCAATCACACTGTCCTGCACAAAATCACTGAAGGTAAGTACTGACTTCGCCTGTGAGCTAAGTGATTCCTCGGCTAAAGGCGCTGGCAGCCGCTCAACAACGGTCTGCCAGTACTGCTGTAACGGTGAAGAGAGCGGCTTCATACGCGATTTTATCCTTGCCTGATTAACGTTTTCCGCTGTGCAACCAGAACGGTTCCTGATTGTTTGCCTCATTACGGAAATGTTCAATTTCAATGCGTTGCCCGGTCGCAATAGCGTGACGCAGCCCCTGCCAGTTCTCCAGCCAGGCTTGCGCGACGAGAGGATCGTAATAACCTGCCAGCAGCAATACGGAGTCAATATCACGCGTAAGACGTGGCAACTGATCACGATAGCGATCGCCCAACGGCTGGCAAAAAACACTTTTCAGCTCAGCGGCGTGGCGGGAGAGATGGATATCAGCAAAGCGTTTAAAGGAATCACTCATTTTGCTCTGCGCTTTGCTATCTAAAAACGGCTGCCAGGCTTTGCTTACCAGCCATTCGGTCAACGCCAGTTTCGCCATTGCCGTTTCGGTAGAGTAGACAGCCGTTACGGCAGAAACCGCAGAAACAATTGTCGCTTCACATTGGGTCAGCAGATCACGTAAGTGAGTGCTCGCTTTACGTGGGACAATGCCACCGAACAGCATCAGCGTATGACGAACCAGGCCGATGGCTGCCAACACTTGCTCTTTCGCCGCATCGTTGCCGCGTACCCACAGCTCCTCATGATACTGCCATTGCGCTAATGCCAGCTCCAGCGCCGCTTCCAGCCCCTGCTCGACATCCGCTTTTGCCGCAACATGCAGAATAGAGGTGGGTTTAATTTCACGCGCAGGATTGCCCTGTGCCAGGTGATAACCACGTGCGGCTTTGCTCAGGCTGCCCTGACGCAATCCGGTTTGCGATACCAGTTGGCTCGCCAGTTTCAGCACCGCGCGCGTTTCACCGCTAAGTAATTCCAGCTCCAGTTCGCAGATGGGTTCAGCAAATTCACCGGCTTTCACTTCCCCCAAATCGAGGGCAATCTCAATCTGGCTGCCATCAACATCTACCAACCATTTTTCGCGATAAAAATCAGTGCTGAACAGCGGCTGTACGCGGGAAGCAAGATCGGCAGGTAATTCATTGTTTGGCCAGACTTCTACTGGAAACTGTGCCAGATCGAGGTTCGCCTCACTCAACGCAACGTTATATTCCGGTCGCTGGTGTAACCCGCCCGTTACCCGCCCGGCAACTTTCATGGTCATCTCATAGCGACCATTTTCGCCACGAATACGCAGGCCCATATCGTGCCCACGCAGCCAGTTATCCGGCGTTTCGTAGTAGACGTTGAGCAACTGCACGGGGTCATGATGCTCACCGCCCAGCGTATTGAGATGGTCACGCAACGCCTCAACGGCACTGTGATTAACAATAAACTTTAATTCGATTTCCTGAGCCATGGCCTTTACTTATCGGTTATGTCACATAAGTGACGATGAACGGCGAACTAAATGCGATCTTTTTTGTCAGTAGATAGTATTTTGCGCCAAATTGCCATGCAACGAGCATTTTGACGGGCGTAAAAGTTTGAAACAGTGGCAAGAGCTGACACAGAGGATTCCGATTGATGCCGAATGCTTTGCGTAGCGACACTGATGCCACTACTATCGTTCCACTTTCCATGACAATAACGACAGCCTGATGCCAAAATTACGCCTGATCGCACTAACTTTACTCGCGCTTAGCGCCACTGCCGTCTCTCACGCGGAAGAAAAGCGCTATGTTTCTGACGAACTGAATACTTGGGTCCGCAGTGGCCCGGGAGATAATTATCGCCTCGTGGGCACGGTTAACGCCGGTGAGGAAGTGACATTATTACAAACTGACGCCAACACCAGTTACGCCCAGGTGAAAGACAGCTCTGGTCGTACCGCCTGGATCCCGTTGAAACAACTTAGCACAGAGCCAAGTCTACGCTCCCGTGTGCCAGATCTGGAAAATCAGGTCAAAACCCTGACTAATAAGCTCACTAATATCGATAACACCTGGAATCAGCGCACGGCAGAAATGCAGCAGAAAGTGGCGCAGAGCGACAGCGTGATCAACGGGTTAAAAGAAGAAAATCAGAAGCTGAAAAACGAACTGATTGTCGCCCAGAAAAAAGTTGATGCCGCCAGCGTGCAACTGGATGACAAACAGCGCACCATCATCATGCAGTGGTTTATGTATGGTGGCGGCGTGCTGGGGCTTGGCTTGCTGCTCGGTCTGGTATTGCCGCACCTGATCCCAACGCGCAAACGTAAAGATCGCTGGATGAACTAAATCGCCTTCTTCGTCACACTATCTTATTATTAGGAATTGTGTATTTGACGAAGGGAAAATGGCGTGAAGATTTATCTGGTCGGTGGTGCGGTTCGGGATGCGTTATTAGGGCTACCGGTCAAAGACAGAGATTGGGTGGTTGTCGGCAGCACGCCACAACAGATGCTTGACGCGGGCTACCAGCAGGTAGGCCGCGATTTTCCTGTTTTTCTGCATCCGCAAACGCATGAAGAGTATGCGCTGGCGCGTACCGAGCGGAAATCCGGTTCGGGATACACAGGTTTTACCTGTTATGCCGCGCCTGATGTCACGCTGGAAGATGATCTTCAGCGTCGCGATCTGACTATCAATGCGCTGGCCCAGGATGATGACGGCGATATTATCGATCCGTACAACGGTCTGGGCGATCTGCAAAGCCGTCTTCTGCGCCATGTTTCCCCCGCTTTTGGCGAGGATCCGCTACGCGTGCTACGCGTAGCGCGTTTTGCCGCACGTTATGCTCATCTCGGTTTTCGTATTGCCGATGAAACAATGACGTTGATGCGCGAGATGACCCACGCGGGTGAACTGGAACACCTGACGCCCGAACGCGTGTGGAAAGAAACTGAAAGCGCCCTCACAACCCGCAATCCACAGGTGTTCTTTCAGGTACTACGCGATTGCGGCGCATTACGCGTTTTATTCCCGGAGATCGACGCGTTGTTTGGTGTCCCCGCTCCGGCGAAATGGCACCCGGAAATCGATACTGGTATTCACACCTTAATGACACTCTCAATGGCGGCGATGCTAAGTCCGCAGGTCGATGTCCGTTTCGCAACGTTATGCCACGATCTCGGTAAAGGGCTAACGCCGCCGGAGCTGTGGCCACGTCATCATGGTCATGGTCCGGCAGGCGTGAAATTAGTAGAACGATTGTGCCAGCGCCTGCGCGTCCCTAATGAAATCCGCGATTTAGCCAAACTGGTCGCGGAGTTTCACGATCTCATCCACACCTTCCCAATGCTGAATCCGAAAACCATCGTCAAATTGTTTGATTCCATCGATGCCTGGCGTAAACCGCAGCGTGTCGAGCAACTGGCGCTGACCAGCGAGGCAGACGTGCGCGGTCGAACCGGTTTTGAAGCGGCAGATTACCCACAAGGACGCTGGTTACGTGAAGCGTGGGAAGTAGCGCAGTCAGTACCAACAAAGGCGGTTGTTGACGCAGGATTTAAAGGCGTGGAGATCCGCGAGGAGCTGACACGACGCCGAATTGCGGCGGTGGCTACCTGGAAGGAACAACGTTGCCCAAAGCCTGAATAAGTTTTGGGCATTTTGCCGGATGCGGCATAAACGCCTTATCCGGCTACATGTCAACGACGGTTGTAGGCCTGATAAGACGCGCAAGCGTCGCATCAGGCGTTGATTGCCGGATGCGGCGTGAACGACTTATCCGGCCTACGCAATCGTGGACAATTCCAGGCATCCGACACTGTTCTTCACATCAAAAGAACACAACGTACACCGCAGCCGCCACAATAAAGCGATAAATGGCGAACGGGATAAACGAAATCCGCTTAATTAATTGCAGGAAGGTTTTAATCGCAATCAGCGCCACCACAAAGGCGGTGAAAAACCCAACGGTAAACATCGGGATATCACCGGTTGTCAGGAACCCCCAACTTTTGTAGAGATCGAGCGCCGTTGCGCCCATCATCATCGGCACCGCCAGCAGGAACGAGAACTCAGAAGCGGCGTAACGACTCACGCCCATCAGCATCCCACCAGAAATAGTCGCTCCGGAGCGGGAGAAACCCGGCCACAGCGCCAGACACTGGAAACAGCCAATCATAAACGCCTGACGATATGTCATATCATCCAGACCCGGCGCGCGCGGCTCTTTCGGCTTCAGGCATTCCGCGGCAATCAACAATAGACCGCCAACGACCAGCGCGTACATGACATTTATCGGGTTAAACAATGACTTAATCGTATCGTGGAATAACAGCCCCAGGACAACTGCCGGGATCATCCCCAGTAAAATGTGGATCAGCGTTAACCGGCCTTTGCTTTCTCCTTCGCGCTGCAATGGACGGCCAAAATGAATGCCAATCAGGCCAAACAAACGCCGCCAGAACATGACAACCACAGCCAGAATCGATCCTAACTGGATAACGACTTCAAAGGTTTTCGCCGTATCGCCCTCAAATCCCAACAAATGACCGACAATAATCATGTGGCCCGTGCTGGATACCGGCAGAAATTCTGTCAATCCTTCGACCACACCCAATATTGCCGCTATCAGCAGCGAGTGCATATCGCTCATCAATAAACCCCTAAATTATAAAAATATACCGCTTGTCCAAACTACTGCAGTATGACCCGCTTATAACCATTTGGTTTAACAGCTATAAAATTAATTATTCTCTTTCAGATTATTGCCACGCTCAATGATTACGCCAACATTAACAGCGCGCGCCACTGCACCTGGCTTGCTGAGTTTGATGCGCACCCACGGAGAGTTAAAGCGAGTCAGTAGCAATTCCGCCACTTCTTCCGCCACGCGTTCCACTAACGCAAAACGCGCCCCCTCGACGTGGCTAACCACCGTTTCTGCGATGTCAGCGTAGCTGAGGCAGTCCGCCACATCATCGCTTTTCGCCGCTTTACGGTTATCCCACGCCATTTCGATATCGAACACCAGCTTCTGCTCGATGGTCTGTTCCCAGTCGTAAACACCAATAGTGGTGATTACCGAAAGTTGCTCTATAAATACAATATCCATCACGACCTGCTCGCTTTTTGGCTAACCCGGATACCACTTCCGGCGAAATGTGCGTATTATCCACGGATTCATCGTTAAACACGAATTTTCAAAACGGAACAGCTTATGAGTGCAATCGCGCCTGGAATGATCCTCATCGCGTACCTCTGCGGCTCCATTTCCAGTGCCATTCTGGTTTGCCGCTTGTGTGGTCTGCCCGATCCGCGAACCAGCGGCTCCGGTAATCCTGGCGCAACCAATGTATTACGTATCGGTGGCAAGGGAGCAGCCGTAGCAGTACTGATTTTCGACGTTCTGAAAGGAATGTTGCCCGTTTGGGGCGCGTATGTATTAGGTGTCAGCCCCTTCTGGTTAGGCTTAATTGCCATAGCTGCCTGTCTTGGACATATCTGGCCGGTTTTCTTCGGTTTTAAAGGGGGGAAAGGCGTTGCCACCGCTTTTGGTGCAATAGCCCCGATTGGCTGGGATTTAACGGGCGTGATGGCGGGAACCTGGCTGCTTACCGTGCTATTGAGTGGATATTCGTCGCTGGGGGCGATTGTCAGCGCGCTGATTGCTCCGTTTTATGTCTGGTGGTTTAAGCCACAATTCACCTTCCCGGTTTCGATGCTCTCTTGCCTGATCCTGCTGCGTCATCATGACAACATCCAGCGTCTGTGGCGTCACCAGGAGACAAAAATCTGGACGAAATTCAAAAGAAAGCGCGAAAAAGATCCTGAGTGATTTTTCAGCCCGTGCTTATCCTTTTCACAGGCTGAATCATAGCCTTACGCAGCCGGTAACTCTGCCAGTGGCCAGCGCGGACGCACACTCACGCCGAGATCCGCCGTCGCGCCTGCTTTAAACCGCACCATTCCAGCATAGGCGATCATCGCGCCGTTATCGGTACAAAACTCCGGACGCGCGTAGAATACCTCGCCACGACGCTTTTTCATCATTTCCGCCAGTTTCGCCCGCAGCGTGCGGTTAGCACTCACGCCGCCTGCCATGACCAGTCGCTTAAAGCCCGTCTGATCCAGCGCTCGCTTACACTTAATCATCAACGTATCGACCACCGCATCTTCAAAGGCGCGAGCGATATCAGCACGCGTCTGGTCGTCGGTGCCGTTGTCACGAATGGTATTTGCCGCGAAGGTTTTCAGGCCAGAGAAGCTGAAATCCAGCCCCGGACGGTCGGTCATCGGACGCGGGAAGACAAAGCGCCCGGCAGTACCCTGGGCGGCCATTTTCGACAGTAACGGCCCGCCTGGATAATCCAGCCCCAGCAGCTTCGCGGTCTTATCAAACGCTTCCCCGGCAGCGTCATCAATGGACTCACCGAGCAACTCGTACTGACCAATACCAGTGACGCTGATTAACTGCGTATGACCGCCGGAAACCAGCAGCGCGACAAACGGAAATTCCGGTGGGTTATCTTCCAGCATCGGCGCTAACAGATGCCCTTCCATATGGTGTACCGGGATCGCCGGAACGCCCCAGGCAAACGCCAGCGAACGCCCAACCGTTGCGCCAACCAACAGCGCGCCGACTAATCCAGGGCCTGCGGTATAGGCCACTGCATCAATATCTTTTGCTGTCAGCCCGGACTCTTTCAGCGCCGCCTGGATCAACGGTACGGTTTTACGCACGTGATCGCGGGAGGCCAGTTCAGGCACTACGCCGCCGTAGTCAGCGTGTAATTTCACCTGACTATACAATTGGTTGGCTAACAAACCTTTTTCATCGTCGTAAATGGCGATGCCGGTTTCATCGCAAGAAGTTTCAATACCCAGTACACGCATGACTTGTTTTACCTCGCTTTATTACCGCGCAGTGTAGGACCAATGCGGGTTGATGTAAAACTTTGTTCGCCCCTGGAGAAAGCCTCGTGTATACTCCTCACCCTTATAAAAGTCCCTTTCAAAAAAGGCCGCGGTGCTTTACAAAGCAGCAGCAATTGCAGTAAAATTCCGCACCATTTTGAAATAAGCTGGCGTTGATGCCAGCGGCAAACCGAATTAATCAAAGGTGAGAGGCACATGCCGGTAATTAAAGTACGTGAAAACGAGCCGTTCGACGTAGCTCTGCGTCGCTTCAAGCGTTCCTGCGAAAAAGCAGGTGTTCTGGCGGAAGTTCGTCGTCGTGAATTCTATGAAAAACCGACTACCGAACGTAAGCGCGCTAAAGCTTCTGCAGTGAAACGTCACGCGAAGAAACTGGCTCGCGAAAACGCACGCCGTACTCGTCTGTACTAATTCCCCGAGAGCGTTGCTCTCCGATCAGACCGAGTTGTAGTTGTAAGGCCGTGCTTCCGAAAGGAATGCGCGGCTTATTTTCGTTTATGAATTGCTAAAAATCGGGGCCTATGGCTGGACGAATCCCACGCGTATTCATTAATGATCTGCTGGCGCGCACTGACATCGTCGATCTGATCGATGCTCGTGTGAAGCTAAAAAAGCAGGGCAAGAATTTTCACGCGTGTTGTCCATTCCACAACGAAAAAACCCCGTCCTTCACCGTCAACGGTGAGAAACAGTTTTACCACTGCTTTGGATGTGGCGCGCACGGCAACGCGATCGACTTTCTGATGAACTACGACAAACTCGAGTTCGTCGAAACGGTCGAAGAGTTGGCGGCAATGCACAATCTTGAAGTGCCATTTGAAGCAGGCAGCGGCCCCAGCCAGATAGAGCGCCATCAACGGCAAACTCTTTATCAGTTGATGGACGGTCTGAATACGTTTTACCAACAATCTTTACAGCAACCTGTTGCTACATCTGCGCGCCAGTATCTGGAAAAACGCGGATTAAGCCATGAGGTAATCGCCCGTTTTGCGATTGGTTTTGCGCCCCCCGGCTGGGACAACGTCCTGAAACGGTTTGGCGACAATCCAGAAAATCGCCAGTCATTGATTGATGCAGGCATGTTGGTAACCAACGATCAGGGCCGCAGTTACGATCGTTTCCGCGAGCGGGTGATGTTCCCCATTCGCGATAAACGCGGTCGGGTGATTGGTTTTGGTGGGCGCGTGCTGGGCAACGATACCCCAAAATACCTGAACTCGCCGGAAACTGATATTTTCCATAAAGGCCGCCAGCTTTACGGTCTTTATGAAGCGCAGCAGGATAACGCTGAACCCCAGCGTCTGTTGGTGGTCGAAGGCTATATGGACGTGGTTGCTCTGGCGCAATACGGTATTAATTACGCCGTTGCATCGTTGGGTACATCGACCACTGCCGATCACATTCAGTTGTTGTTCCGCGCGACCAACAATGTCATTTGCTGTTATGACGGCGACCGCGCAGGTCGTGATGCCGCGTGGCGAGCGTTAGAAACTGCGCTGCCCTATATGACAGATGGTCGTCAGCTACGCTTTATGTTTTTACCGGATGGCGAAGACCCTGACACGCTGGTACGCAAAGAAGGTAAAGAGGCGTTTGAAGCGCGTATGGAGCAGGCCATGCCGCTCTCTGCGTTTCTGTTTAACAGCCTGATGCCGCAAGTTGATCTGAGCACACCTGACGGGCGTGCGCGTTTAAGTACGTTGGCGCTGCCGCTGATTTCTCAGGTGCCCGGAGAAACATTGCGCATCTATCTTCGTCAGGAATTAGGCAACAAGTTAGGCATACTTGATGACAGCCAGCTTGAACGATTAATGCCGAAAGCAGCGGAGAACGGTGTTTCTCGTCCTGTTCCGCAGCTAAAACGCACGACCATGCGTATACTTATAGGGTTGCTGGTGCAAAATCCAGAATTAGCGACGTTAGTCCCGCCGCTGGAAAATCTGGATCAAAATAAGCTCCCCGGACTTGGCTTATTCAGAGAACTGGTCAACACTTGTCTCTCTCAGCCAGGTCTGACCACCGGGCAACTTTTAGAGCACTATCGTGGCACAAATAATGCTGCCACCCTTGAAAAACTGTCGATGTGGGACGATATAGCAGATAAGAATATTGCTGAGCAAACCTTCACCGACTCACTCAACCATATGTTTGATTCGTTGCTTGAACTGCGCCAGGAAGAGTTAATCGCTCGTGAGCGCACGCATGGTTTAAGTAATGAAGAACGCCTGGAACTCTGGACATTAAACCAGGAGCTGGCGAAAAAGTGATTTAACGGCTTAAGTGCCGAATAGCGATCGGGAAGCCCCCGACAGCCGCACTGAGAGGCAGCGGCAATGATATAAGTACGCCCTCGTAATTATCGTTGGCGGTAAACAACCGTTGGATTTCAGCATTAATATCTGAATGATATCCGGTCAATCGCCCAACACCAACCTCATGAAATAAGTGTGGATACCGTCTTATGGAGCAAAACCCGCAGTCACAGCTAAAACTTCTTGTCACCCGTGGTAAGGAGCAAGGCTATCTGACCTATGCCGAGGTCAATGACCATCTGCCGGAAGATATCGTCGATTCCGATCAGATCGAAGACATCATCCAAATGATCAATGACATGGGCATTCAGGTGATGGAAGAAGCGCCGGATGCCGATGATCTGATGCTGGCTGAAAACACAGCAGACGAAGATGCTGCCGAAGCCGCCGCACAGGTGCTTTCCAGCGTGGAATCTGAAATCGGGCGCACGACTGACCCGGTACGCATGTACATGCGTGAAATGGGCACCGTTGAACTGTTGACCCGCGAAGGCGAAATTGACATCGCTAAACGCATCGAAGACGGGATCAACCAGGTTCAATGCTCCGTTGCTGAATATCCAGAAGCGATTACCTATCTGCTGGAACAGTACGATCGCGTTGAAGCGGAAGAAGCACGTCTGTCCGATCTGATCACCGGCTTTGTCGATCCGAACGCAGAAGAAGAACTGGCACCAACCGCCACTCACGTCGGTTCAGAGCTTTCTCAGGAAGATCTGGACGATGACGAAGATGAAGACGAAGAAGATGCCGACGACGACAGCGCCGACGATGACAACAGCATCGACCCGGAACTGGCTCGCGAAAAATTTGCTGAACTGCGTGCCCAGTATGTTGTAACGCGCGACACCATCAAAGCGAAAGGCCGCAGTCACGCAGCCGCTCAGGAAGAGATCCTGAAACTGTCTGAAGTGTTCAAACAGTTCCGCCTGGTGCCGAAGCAGTTTGACTACCTGGTCAACAGCATGCGCGTCATGATGGATCGCGTTCGTACACAAGAACGTCTGATCATGAAGCTCTGCGTTGAGCAGTGCAAAATGCCGAAGAAAAACTTCATCACCCTGTTTACCGGCAACGAAACCAGCGATACCTGGTTCAATGCAGCGATTGCGATGAACAAACCGTGGTCGGAAAAACTGCACGATGTCTCTGAAGAAGTGCATCGCGCCCTGCAGAAACTGCAGCAAATTGAAGAAGAAACCGGCCTGACCATTGAGCAGGTTAAAGACATCAACCGCCGTATGTCCATCGGTGAAGCGAAAGCCCGCCGTGCGAAGAAAGAGATGGTTGAAGCGAACTTACGTCTGGTTATTTCTATCGCCAAGAAATATACCAACCGTGGCTTGCAGTTCCTCGATCTGATTCAGGAAGGCAACATCGGTCTGATGAAAGCGGTTGATAAGTTCGAATACCGTCGTGGTTATAAGTTCTCCACCTACGCAACCTGGTGGATCCGTCAGGCGATCACCCGCTCTATCGCGGATCAGGCGCGCACCATTCGTATTCCGGTGCATATGATTGAGACTATCAACAAGCTCAACCGTATTTCTCGCCAGATGCTGCAAGAGATGGGCCGCGAGCCGACGCCGGAAGAACTGGCTGAACGTATGTTGATGCCGGAAGATAAGATCCGTAAAGTGCTGAAGATCGCCAAAGAGCCAATCTCCATGGAAACGCCGATCGGTGATGATGAAGATTCGCATCTGGGGGATTTCATCGAGGATACCACCCTCGAACTACCGCTGGATTCTGCGACCACCGAAAGCCTGCGTGCGGCAACGCACGACGTGCTGGCTGGCCTGACCGCGCGTGAAGCGAAAGTTCTGCGTATGCGTTTCGGTATCGACATGAACACCGACCACACGCTGGAAGAAGTGGGTAAACAGTTCGACGTTACCCGTGAACGTATCCGTCAGATCGAAGCGAAGGCGCTGCGCAAACTGCGTCACCCGAGCCGTTCTGAAGTGCTGCGTAGCTTCCTGGACGATTAATCTGTAGGCCGGATAACACGTTCACGTCATATCCGGCACTCGTCTTGCTACTCTAACGCCACCTTTCTGGTGGCGTTTTTTATCGCCCACGCACTACCAGTGCCTGATCCAACTCCCGATATGCCTCAACCAGTTTCTCCAGAGAAACTCGACTTAAACCGCTGGGATTCGGCAATACCCAAATCTGCGTCGAACCAATGGTCAGCGTTTGTTTCCCCCACTGCACGCCTCGCTGACTGAATCCCTGTTCATACGCCTGCTTACCCAGAATCGCCAACGCCTGCGGCTGATAATTCTCAATTTTTTCAATTAGCTTGCGCCCACCTGCGTGCAATTCCTGCTTTGACACTTCATTAGCCTGCACCGTTGGCCTGTCAACCAGTTTGGTGACGCCACAACGATAATCCAGCAGATGCTGCGCTTCCTGCGGCTTCAACTGACGGTCGGTAAACCCGGCCTGATAAATCACCTTCCAGAAGCGATTCGCCGGATGGGCAAACGGAAAACCAGACTCCGCGGAAGAAAGACCCGGATTGATGCCACAAAACACCACACGCAATCCTGGCGCAAGAATATCGTCAACCATATTAACTCCTGAACAACACAACCCGCAGGAAGTATAACGAATTGAAAACACATTGTTTATAAAAACAGCAGCCGCGCGGTAATGGCTGGATTGCGACACAGAGTTACTTTATAATCCGCTATCATGGCCCCTTAGCTCAGTGGTTAGAGCAGGCGACTCATAATCGCTTGGTCGCTGGTTCAAGTCCAGCAGGGGCCACCAGACACAGCAAAAGGCTGACGAAAAATCGTCAGCCTTTTGTTTTTTTCTTTCTGTTCAATCACTTCGCGTGCCAATAAGCCGCTGCGCGTACCCGCTGTGGATCATACTGTTCCGCTTCAAAGCGACGGCTTAAATTCTTAACCACTTTTCCTTCACCGGTTATCCAGATGAAGTAATCATCGGCAGGAATTGCCAACTGCGCCAGACGCGCGTCCACCGCCTGCTCATCATGCGTCAGCCATTCGATGTTAAAACCGTCAAGGTGCGCGAGATAATCCTGACAGGCGTTATCCCGCACGCTGACCAGCGCAGTAACTTGCGGTTTAACGGCAAGTTTGCTCAACGTTTCCAGGCGGCGGCGCAGTGCAGGCATTCCGGACTCATCGCAGACATACACCTGATACGCGTAATCCTCCGGCACCACCAGCGAACCTCGCGGTCCGGCCACCGTGAGTTTATCGCCTGGTTGCGCCTGCATCGCCCAGCCGCTGGCGACGCCGCCGTCGTGTATAAAGAAATCGATCGCCAGTTCATGGCGTTGTTCATCGTACAGCGGCGTATAGTCACGCGACGGCGGGCGCGGTCCTTCCGGCCAGACGATACCTTCTTCCGTTACTGTTGGCGGCACAAAATGAGCGTCAGTTTGAGGAAAGAAGAGTTTGCTGTGATCGTCAAAGCCGCGCGACGTAAAACCGTCCAGCGCCTCGCCGCCAAGGACAATACGCTGAAAACCGGCGCTGATACGCTCAACACGTAACACAGTCAGTTCACGGAAGCGCAGATCATTTCGAACGCGCTGTGGGTAGCGGGGAGAGTTAGTCATTGTTATCGCCTTCGTGATGGTAATCAGATATATCTAAATAAAATTCACAAATGATAATGATTGCTAATCATGATAAATGCAAGCAATTTGTAGAATTGATATATCTGAAGTATGTGAAGGCATTCAGCACCATAGCAAGGCTGCCATAGCAAGGCTGCCGGATGCGGCGTGAACGCCTTATCCGGCCTACATGTTGAGCACATCTGCGTTTAAAAATCATTTTTGCACTTGCAGTAATGTCCACATTAGATATAAATTAGATATATCTAATTAAGCAACAGGAGGCTGATTATGAGCCATCATCACGAAGGGTGTTGTAAACATGAAGGCCAGCCACGCCATGAAGGCTGCTGCAAAGGTGAGAAGTCAGAACACGAGCACTGCGGGCACGGTCATCAGCATGAGCACGAGCATGGTCAATGCTGCGGTGGTCGTCACGGTCGCGGCGGTGGTCGTCGGCAGCGTTTCTTTGGTCACGGTGAATTGCGTCTGGTGATTCTGGATATTCTTTCACGCGATGACAGCCACGGTTACGAGTTGATTAAAGCGATTGAGAATCTGACCCAGGGAAATTACACCCCAAGTCCGGGCGTCATCTATCCGACGCTGGATTTTCTCCAGGAGCAGTCGCTGATTACCATCCGCGAAGAAGAAGGCGGCAAGAAGCAGATTGCGCTGACCGAACAGGGCGCGCAGTGGCTGGAAGAAAATCGCGAACAAGTGGAAATGATTGAAGAACGGATCAAAGCCCGCTGCGTTGGCGCTGCGCTACGCCAGAACCCGCAAATGAAGCGGGCGCTGGATAATTTTAAAGCGGTGCTGGACTTACGTGTCAACCAGAGTGACATCAGCGACGCGCAGATAAAAAAGATCATTGCGGTAATTGACCGCGCCGCTTTTGATATTACGCAACTGGATTAATCACCGATTGCCGGATGCGGCGTGAACGCCTTATCAGCCTACGCGCCCGTAGGCCTGATAAGATGCGCCAGCATCGCATCAGGCATTGTGTACCAACCACGATATCCGGCATACCGATTAATGCAGCACCGTCACCGCGTCTTCCAGTCGGCTGGCGCGGTGTTTAACCATCGCTGACACCTGCGCGCTCTCTTCCACCAGCTCGGCGTTTTTCTGGGTAATCAGGTTAAGCTCATCTACCGCACGGGTCAGACTGGAAAGCCCATCAGCTTGTTCCTGCGTTGAATGGCTAATCTGAGCAATCAACTGAGTTACGTTTTTCACCTGCGCCACAATATCGTCCATCGTCCGTCCGGCAGCGTGCACTTGTTGTGAACCGGATTGCACCTTATCAGCACTGGCATCGATCAGCTTGCGAATATCGTTGGCAGCATTGGCGCTGCGGCTGGCTAAATGACGTACTTCGCCCGCAACCACCGCAAAACCTTTACCCTGCTCTCCGGCACGCGCCGCTTCCACCGCCGCATTCAGCGCGAGGATATTGGTCTGAAAAGCAATATCGTTAATCAGCGAAGTAATAGTGCCAATGCGCTGAGTACTGTCTGCAATATCATCCATCGTTTTGATCACCGTGGTCATCGCTTCCCCGCCCTGCACTGCCGCATTACTGGCGGTAATAGAAAGTTTATCGGCAGCCGAAGCCGTGGCAGAGTTCTGTTTTACCGACGCTGCCATCTGATTCATGGTCGCTACCGTTTGCTGAACATTATCTACCGTCTGCTGAGTATGTTCGTTAAGTTCATCGGTGCCTTTTGCCAGCGTTTCACTGCCGCTTCTGACGCTGGAAACCTGGCTTGATACGTCATTAATCAACCAGCGGCACATCAAACCAAGCTGCCCTACTGCCCGCAACGTCAACCCCAGTTCATCACTGCGATTCAGATGATCAACACTGTTACACTCACCGGTCGCCACCTTCAGCGCCTGGCTGGCGACATTTTCTATCGGACGAATAATCTGCCATTCAAAACAGGCAATTCCTGACAGCATCACTAACGCACAGAGGAAATAATTCACCACTGGTGCGGCGGCAAACCAGAGCATGGTCGCCAGCGCGATAAACATCAGCGCCATCACTCCACGCGCCCGCCAGCGAAGCGGCAATGAAGGGAGTTTTCCCAACCAGCCTTTACGCACCACTAAACCTTTATGGATACGCTTATTTGTGCGCCCGACATTCAACGCCTTGTACAGCGGCTCTACCGCTGCGATCTCTTTATCCGTCGCCCGCGTGCGAATCGACATATAGCCACTGATTTTGCCATCGCGCACCATCGGCACCGCGTTCGCCCGCACCCAATAATGATCGCCATTTTTATGCCGATTTTTCACGATTCCACTCCAGGGTTCCCCCTGTTTCAGGGTGTACCACATATCAGCAAAGGCCGCTTTCGGCATATCCGGATGGCGCACCATGTTATGCGGCTGCCCCTGTAACTCCCGCAATGTATAGCCGCTAATCTGCACAAAAGTGTCATTAGCATGTGTGATATAGCTTTGTAGATTGGTAGTAGACATCAGAGTGGTATCGTCAGCCAGCGGGATATTTTGCTGGGTGACATACGGATGAGAAGACATAATCGCGTCCTGTGCAGGTTATATTGTTGTTAACTTCTTGTCGGAAGTTATGTCGGCCCCGGCGCGGTTATCTTTAGCGGTTTAATTTGATTTAGATCGCAATTTGCGATTAAAGCACAAAATGTAATTCATTGATTTAAAATACTTTCACCATGTTACTATGCGATAACATTAATTACATTGCCCAAAAAACAGGCATTTGCTGCCCTGAAAGAGTGCATTTACATAACAAGCGCAAAATCCATACTCGATAGAAATCGTACCAAATAACAACAAATGTTAACAATCAGCATTAAATGTTGCACAGATGATTGCCGCATTTGTGTTTATCCCGATTTTCGCAATCGCAGCCGGAGTGGCGCAATCCCTGCAATACTTAAATCGGTATCATGTGATACGCGAGCCTCCGGAGCATATTTTGAACAGGTTACCTTCGAGCGCATCGGCTTTAGCGTGCAGCGCCCACGCCCTGAATCTCATTGAAAAGCGAACGCTGGATCATGAGGAGATGAAAGCACTTAACCGGGAGGTGATTGAATACTTCAAAGAACATGTCAATCCGGGATTTTTAGAGTATCGCAAATCTGTTACCGCTGGCGGGGATTACGGAGCCGTAGAGTGGCAAGCGGGAGGTTTAAATACGCTTGTCGACACCCAGGGACAGGAGTTTATTGACTGCCTGGGAGGTTTTGGAATTTTCAACGTGGGGCACCGTAATCCAGTTGTAGTTTCCGCCGTACAGAATCAACTTGCGAAACAGCCACTGCATAGCCAGGAGTTGCTCGATCCGTTACGGGCGATGCTGGCGAAAACCCTTGCCGCACTGACGCCCGGTAAACTGAAATACAGCTTCTTCTGTAATAGCGGCACCGAGTCCGTTGAAGCGGCGCTAAAACTGGCGAAGGCTTATCAGTCACCGCGCGGCAAATTTACTTTTATTGCTACCAGCGGCGCGTTCCACGGCAAATCGCTTGGCGCACTGTCGGCCACGGCGAAATCGACCTTCCGCAAACCGTTTATGCCGCTGCTGCCGGGTTTCCGTCATGTACCGTTTGGCAATATTGAAGCCATGCGCACAGCCCTTAGCGAGTGCAAAAAAACCGGTGATGATGTTGCCGCAGTGATCCTTGAGCCAATTCAGGGCGAAGGTGGTGTAATTCTGCCGCCGCCGGGTTATCTCACCGCCGTACGTAAGCTGTGCGATGAGTTCGGCGCACTGATGATCCTCGATGAAGTGCAAACGGGCATGGGGCGCACGGGCAAGATGTTCGCCTGCGAACATGAGAACGTTCAGCCGGACATCCTGTGCCTGGCGAAAGCCCTCGGCGGCGGCGTGATGCCGATTGGCGCGACCATCGCCACCGAAGAGGTATTCTCAGTGCTGTTCGACAATCCGTTTCTGCATACCACCACTTTTGGCGGCAACCCGCTGGCCTGTGCGGCAGCGCTGGCAACCATCAACGTGTTGCTGGAACAGAATTTACCGGCCCAGGCTGAGCAAAAAGGCGATATGTTGCTGGACGGTTTCCGTCAACTGGCGCGGGAATATCCCGATCTGGTGCAGGACGCGCGCGGCAAAGGAATGTTGATGGCGATTGAGTTTGTTGATAACGAAATCGGCTACAACTTTGCCAGCGAGATGTTCCGCCAGCGCGTGCTGGTTGCCGGAACGCTCAACAATGCCAAAACGATCCGCATTGAACCGCCACTGACACTGAGCATTGAACAGTGTGAACAGGTGATCAAAGCGGCGCGTAAGGCGCTGGCCGCCATGCGAGTAAGTGTCGAAGAGGCGTAATACCGATGGCGGATAGCGAGGCAAATTCGCCATCCGCCATTTTTTATACGATACGCACACCCGCAGGCATCATCCGCTCCGGCGCTAATAACACGCTTTCACTGCCGTCATCAGTTTCTGCACACAACAGCATGCATTCCGAGGTTTCACCGCGCATTTTTGCTTTTTGCAGATTGCACAGTACCACCACCGTTTTACCCATCAGCTCTTCTTCGCGGTAGTACGGCACCAGGCTGGTCACGGTTTGCAGCGTTCTTTCACCGACATCAACCTGTACGATGTACAGCTTGTCGGCGTTTTCATGGCGTTTAACTTCCACAATCTTCCCGACACGCATTTCCAGACGCGCAAAATCAGCGTAAGCCACGGTTTCCATTGTTTCTCCCCTTCAAGTAAAATTTTACTAAACTATAGCAAAAGTTTTTCTGAATACTGTAGGCTAAAAATAGAGAATGCAGGCGTGATCACATTCGTAAGCCACTGTGTTACCGTTACAGCGTCAAAGAAACGCGCTTTATTTACTGAAAACAGGTGACCCAATAAGCACTTCCTCTACAATGAAGGCGCACATCAGGGAAAGTAAAAAAGGTAAACATGGCAACACTAAAAGACATCGCAATCGAAGCTGGCGTATCCCTGGCGACAGTATCCAGGGTCTTAAATGACGATCCGACATTGAATGTAAAGGAAGAGACGAAACATCGCATTCTGGAGATCGCAGAAAAGCTGGAGTACAAGACCAGCAGCGCCCGTAAATTACAGACTGGTGCAGTCAACCAGCACCATATTCTGGCCATCTACAGCTACCAGCAGGAGCTGGAGATCAACGACCCTTACTATCTGGCGATCCGTCACGGCATTGAAACCCAGTGCGAAAAGCTGGCGATCGAACTGACCAACTGTTATGA
This sequence comes from Escherichia sp. TW09308, assembly GCF_000208565.1. Classification (NCBI taxonomy): domain Bacteria; kingdom Pseudomonadati; phylum Pseudomonadota; class Gammaproteobacteria; order Enterobacterales; family Enterobacteriaceae; genus Escherichia; species Escherichia sp. TW09308. The sequence goes on from NZ_AEME01000001.1 coordinate 2,965,701, forward strand.
GCACAACGGCTTGCCGGACATTAAAAACGTCACCGGCATTTTAATTGTCGGCAAGCCCACGCCTGCCCTACGCGCCGCCGCCAGTGCGTTAACCGATAATATCTGTTTTATCGACTTTCACGAGCCAGGCAGCAATTACGATGCGGTAGATATCGATCTGGCACGCATCAGTAAAGAAATCATCGATTTCTATATTGCTCAGGGTGTAAATCGCATCGGTTTTATTGGCGGCGAAGACGAGCCAGGCAAAGCAGATATTCGCGAAGCGGCATTTGTCGAGTATGGTCATCTCAAGCACGTTGTGCGCGAAGAGGATATCTGGCGCGGCGGTTTTTCCAGCTCGTCAGGCTATGAACTGGCAAAACAAATGCTGGCGCGGGAAAACTACCCGAAGGCATTGTTTGTCGCTTCCGATTCCATTGCTATCGGCGTACTACGGGCAATTCATGAACGTGGCCTGAACATCCCGCAGGATATTTCGCTTATCAGCGTTAACGACATTCCTACCGCGCGATTTACCTTTCCGCCGCTCTCAACCGTGCGAATCCATTCCGAGATGATGGGAAGCCAGGGCGTTAATCTGGTGTATGAAAAGGCTCGCGATGGTCGCGCGCTGCCGCTGCTAGTCTTCGTTCCCAGCAAATTAAAACTGCGCGGTACAACCCGCTAAATCCCCTCACACACTGTCTGGCAATCGTTTTTGCCGGACAGTGCTGCCGTTTATTTTCGTGATCCAGTTAAAGTAAATGCATTTACCTGCTACTTTTTAGTAAAAATTTTACTAAACTCCCCATCAATTACACAAACTACCATCGCCATAAATGGTTCCGATTTCTCTCTACCGGGAGGCCCTATGAATCGCTGGGAAAACATTCAGCTCACCCACGAAAACCGACTTACGCCGCGTGCGTACTTTTTTTCATATGATTCTGTTGCGCAGGCACGTACCTTTGCCCGCGAAACCAGCAGCCTGTTTCTGCCTTTAAGCGGTCAGTGGAATTTCCATTTTTTTGATCATCCGCTGCAAGTGCCAGAAGCCTTCACCTCTGAGCTAATGGCTGACTGGGGGCATATTACCGTCCCCGCCATGTGGCAAATGGAAGGTCACGGCAAACTGCAATATACCGACGAAGGTTTTCCATTCCCCATCGATGTGCCGTTTGTTCCCAGCGATAACCCAACCGGTGCCTATCAACGTATTTTCACCCTCAGCGACGGCTGGCAGGGTAAACAGACGCTGATTAAATTTGACGGCGTCGAAACCTATTTTGAAGTCTACGTTAACGGTCAGTATGTTGGCTTCAGCAAGGGCAGTCGCCTGACCGCAGAGTTTGACATCAGTACGATGGTTAAAACCGGCGACAACCTGTTGTGTGTGCGCGTGATGCAGTGGGCTGACTCCACCTACGTGGAAGACCAGGATATGTGGTGGTCGGCGGGGATCTTCCGCGATGTTTATCTGATCGGTAAACAACTGACGCACATTAACGATTTCACCGTGCGTACCGACTTTGACGAAGCCTATTGCGACGCCACACTTTCCTGCGAAGTGGTGCTGGAAAATCTCGCTGCCTCCCCTGCCGTAACGACGCTGGAATATACCCTGTTCGACGGCGAACGCGTGGTGCACCGCAGCGCCATTAATCACCTGGCAATTGAAAAACTGACCAGCGCCAGTTTTGCTTTTACTGTCGAACAGCCGCAGCAATGGTCAGCAGAATCCCCTTATCTTTACCATCTGGTCATGACGCTGAAAGATGCCAACGGCAATGTTCTGGAAGTGGTGCCGCAACGCGTTGGCTTCCGTGATATCAAAGTGCGCGACGGTCTGTTCTGGATCAATAACCGTTATGTGATGCTGCACGGCGTCAATCGCCACGACAACGATCATCGCAAAGGCCGCGCCGTTGGGATAGATCGCGTTGAGAAAGATATCCAGTTGATGAAACAACACAACATCAACTCTGTGCGTACTGCTCACTACCCGAACGATCCGCGTTTTTACGAACTGTGTGATATCTACGGCCTGTTTGTGATGGCGGAAACCGACGTCGAATCGCACGGCTTTGCTAACGTTGGTGATATCAGCCGCATTACCGACGATCCGCAGTGGGAAAAAGTCTACGTCGAGCGCATCGTTCGTCATATTCACGCGCAGAAAAACCATCCGTCGATCATCATCTGGTCGCTGGGCAACGAGTCCGGCTATGGCTGTAACATCCGCGCGATGTACCACGCGGCGAAGGCGCTGGATGACACGCGTCTGGTTCACTACGAAGAAGATCGCGATGCTGAAGTGGTCGATATTATTTCCACCATGTACACCCGCGTGCCGCTGATGAATGAGTTTGGTGAATACCCGCATCCAAAACCGCGCATCATCTGTGAATACGCCCATGCGATGGGTAACGGACCTGGCGGGCTGACGGAATACCAGAACGTCTTCTATAAGCACGATTGCATTCAGGGGCATTATGTCTGGGAGTGGTGTGATCACGGGATCCAGGCGCAGGATGACAACGGCAACGTCTGGTATAAATTCGGCGGCGATTACGGCGACTATCCCAACAACTATAACTTCTGTCTTGATGGTTTGATCTATTCCGATCAGACACCGGGGCCGGGTCTGAAAGAGTACAAACAGGTTATCGCGCCGGTAAAAATTCACGCGTTGGATCTGAATCGCGGCGAACTGAAAGTCGAAAATAAACTGTGGTTTACCACGCTTGATGACTACACCCTGCACGTAGACGTGCGCGCCGAAGGTGAAACGCTCGCGACGCAGCAAATTAAGCTGCGCGACGTTGCGCCGAACAGCGAAGCCCCCTTGCACATCACGCTGCCGCAACTGGACACCCGCGAAGCGTTTCTCAACATTACGGTGACCAAAGATTCCCGCACTCGCTACAGCGACGCCGGGCACCCTATCGCCACTTATCAGTTCCCGCTGAAGGAAAACACTGCGCAGCCTGTGCCTTTCGCGCCGAATAACGCCCATCCGCTGAAGCTGGAAGATGAACGTTTGAGCTGCACCGTTCGCGGCTACAACTTCACAATCACCTTCTCAAAATTGACTGGCAAACCGACGTCATGGCAGGTGAATGGCGAATCACTGCTGACTCGCGAGCCAAAGATCAACTTCTTCAAGCCAATGATCGACAACCACAAGCAGGAGTACGAAGGACTGTGGCAACCGAATCATTTGCAGATCATGCAGGAGCATCTGCGCGACTTTGCCGTTGAGCAAAGTGATGGCGAGGTGTTGATCATCAGCCGCACGGTTATTGCCCCGCCGGTGTTTGACTTCGGGATGCGCTGCACCTACATCTGGCGCATCGCTGCCGATGGTCAGGTTAACGTGGCACTTTCCGGCGAACGTTACGGCGACTATCCGCACATCATTCCGTGCATCGGTTTCACCATGGGAATTAACGGCGAATACGATCAGGTGGCGTATTACGGACGTGGACCGGGCGAAAACTACGCCGACAGCCAGCAGGCTAACATCATCGATATCTGGCGCAGCAACGTCGATGCCATGTTCGAGAACTATCCCTTCCCGCAGAACAACGGCAACCGCCAGCATGTCCGCTGGGCGGCACTGACTAACCGCCACGGCAGCGGTCTGCTGGTGGTTCCGCAGCGCCCGATTAACTTCAGCGCCTGGCACTATACCCAGGAGAACATCCACGCAGCCCAGCACTGCAACGAGCTGCGGCGCAGCGATGACATCACTCTGAACCTCGACCACCAGTTGCTTGGCCTCGGCTCCAACTCCTGGGGTAGCGAGGTGCTGGACTCCTGGCGCGTCTGGTTCCGTGACTTCAGCTACGGCTTTACGTTGCTGCCAGTTTCTGGCGGAGAAGCCACCGCGCAAAGCCTGGCGTCGCATGAGTTCGGCGCAGGGTTCTTTTCCACGAATTTGCACAGCGAGAATAAGCAATGAGGATCATCGATAACTTAGAACAGTTCCGCCAGATTTACGCCTCTGGCAAGAAGTGGCAACGCTGCGTTGAAGCGATTGAAAATATCGACAATATTCAGCCTGGCGTCGCCCACTCCATCGGTGACTCATTGACCTATCGAGTGGAAAACGACTCCGCGACTGATGCGTTATTTACCGGACATCGTCGCTATTTTGAAGTGCATTACTACCTGCAAGGGCAGCAAAAAATTGAATATGCACCGAAAGAGATGTTACAGGTCGTGGAATATTATCGCGATGAAACTGACCGTGAATATTTAAAGGGCTGCGGAGAAACCGTTGAAGTTCATGAAGGGCAAATCGTTATTTGCGATAACCATGAAGCGTATCGGTTTATCTGTAATAACGCAGTCAAAAAAGTCGTTCTCAAAGTCACCATCGAAGATGGTTATTTCCATAACAAATAACAACTACGGCGGCAAAAGGAGTTTGCCGCCACCGCTACCCTACTCATTTTCGGAGATGTGTTATGTCTGATACCAAACGTAATACAATCGGCAAATTCGGCTTGCTCTCGCTGACTTTTGCCGCCGTTTATAGCTTTAATAACGTCATCAATAATAATATTGAGCTTGGACTGGCCTCGGCACCGATGTTTTTCCTCGCGACGATTTTTTATTTTATTCCCTTCTGTCTGATCATCGCAGAATTTGTTTCGTTAAATAAAAACTCGGAAGCTGGTGTCTACGCATGGGTAAAAAGTTCGCTGGGCGGACGTTGGGCATTTATTACTGCCTATACCTACTGGTTCGTGAACCTGTTCTTTTTCACCTCATTATTGCCGCGCGTTATTGCTTACGCCTCGTATGCCTTCCTCGGCTACGAATATATTATGACGCCAGTTGCCACCACCATTATCAGCATGGTGCTGTTCGCCTTCTCCACATGGGTTTCCACCAACGGGGCGAAAATGCTGGGACCAATCACCTCCGTTACTTCAACGCTGATGCTGCTGTTAACGCTCTCCTACATTTTACTGGCAGGTACGGCGCTGGTTGGCGGCGTACAACCTGCAGACCCCATCACCGTTGACGCGATGATCCCGAACTTTAACTGGGCGTTCCTCGGCGTTACCACCTGGATCTTTATGGCCGCAGGCGGCGCAGAGTCCGTTGCTGTGTACGTTAACGACGTTAAAGGCGGATCGAAATCGTTCGTTAAAGTGATCATCCTCGCCGGGATTTTTATCGGTGTACTGTACTCCGTCTCCTCGGTGCTGATTAACGTCTTCGTCAGCAGCAAAGAGTTGAAATTTACTGGCGGATCGGTGCAGGTATTCCACGGCATGGCCGCATACTTTGGTCTGCCGGAAGCGTTAATGAACCGCTTTGTTGGCCTTGTGTCCTTTACCGCGATGTTCGGTTCCCTGCTGATGTGGACCGCAACGCCGGTGAAAATTTTCTTCTCCGAAATCCCGGAAGGGATCTTTGGTAAGAAAACCGTCGAACTGAACGAAAACGGCGTTCCGGCGCGCGCGGCGTGGATCCAGTTCCTGATCGTGATCCCACTGATGATTATCCCGATGCTCGGCTCCAATACCGTGCAGGATCTAATGAATACTATTATTAATATGACCGCGGCAGCGTCCATGCTTCCGCCGTTATTCATCATGCTGGCCTATCTGAATTTACGCGCCAAATTAGATCACCTGCCACGTGATTTCCGTATGGGTTCCCGTCGCACCGGTATTATCGTTGTTTCAATGCTGATTGCGATATTTGCCGTAGGATTTGTCGCCTCGACCTTCCCGACCGGTGCAAATATTCTGACCATCATTTTTTATAACGTTGGCGGTATTGTTATTTTCCTCGGCTTTGCGTGGTGGAAATACAGCAAATATATAAAAGGATTAACGGCTGAAGAACGCCATATTGAAGCGACGCCAGCCAACAACGTGGATTAAGCAGACTAATAAAAAATGAGCAGGCATTTTCCCTCTTCCTGGATGGGGAGAGGGAAAATAGTTTCTGCCTGAGTATTTTTAACATTATTAATTATGTCGATAAAAGGCTGTACTTTTTCTTTAGCTCATGGATTAACATTATGAAATTTAATAGTACGCCTTGCAGAGCATTAGTTGCTCTGCCGTTTTGCTACGCGTTTTTTGCGGCCGCTGATGAAGCACGTCCGGCAGAACATGACGACACAAAAACACCCGCGATTACTTCGACGTCTTCTCCTTCATTTCGTTTTTACGGCGAATTAGGGGTTGGTGGATATATGGATTTAGAGGGTGAGAATAAACATAAATACAGTGACGGCACCTATATTGAAGGTGGCCTGGAGATGAAGTATGGCTCCTGGTTCGGCCTGATTTACGGCGAAGGCTGGACCGTGCAGGCCGACCACGACGGCAATGCATGGGTGCCTGACCATAGCTGGGGCGGTTTTGAAGGTGGGATTAACCGTTTCTATGGCGGTTATCGTACCAATGATGGCACCGAAATCATGCTGAGTCTGCGTCAGGATTCCTCACTGGATGACCTGCAATGGTGGGGCGATTTCACGCCCGATCTGGGCTACGTCATTCCCAATACCCGTGACATTATGACCGCGCTGAAGGTACAAAACCTAACCGGTAATTTTCGTTATAGCGTCACCGCCACACCTGCCGGACATCATGACGAAAGCAAAGCCTGGCTGCATTTTGGCAAATACGATCGCTACGACGATAAATACACCTATCCGGCAATGATGAACGGTTACATCCAGTATGACCTTGCCGAAGGCATCACCTGGATGAACGGTCTGGAAATTACCGACGGCACAGGACAGCTTTATCTCACTGGCCTGCTTACCCCTAACTTCGCCGCACGCGCCTGGCACCATACCGGACGCGCCGACGGGCTGGACGTACCGGGAAGTGAAAGCGGGATGATGGTGAGCGCCATGTATGAAGCGTTAAAAGGCATTTATCTCTCCACCGCTTACACCTACGCCAGACATCGCCCTGACCACGCAGACGATGAAACCACCTCTTTCATGCAGTTTGGTATCTGGTACGAATACGGTGGCGGACGTTTCGCTACGGCTTTTGACAGCCGCTTCTACATGAAAAATGCCTCTCACGATCCCAGCGACCAACTCTTCCTGATGCAATATTTTTACTGGTAATAAGGACAGTAATCTCATGAAAATCAAAACCATTTTAACGCCAGTAGCCTGCGCCCTGCTGATGAGCTTTTCCGCCCATGCCGCTAACGCCGACAATTATAAAAACGTGATTAACCGTACCGGCGCGCCGCAGTACATGAAGGATTACGATTACGACGACCACCAGCGTTTTAACCCATTTTTCGATCTCGGTGCCTGGCATGGCCACCTGTTGCCTGACGGCCCGAACACCATGGGTGGCTTTCCGGGCGTTGCACTGCTAACGGAAGAGTACATCAACTTTATGGCCACCAATTTCGACCGCCTGACTGTCTGGCAGGACGGCCAAAAAGTCGACTTCACACTGGAGGCATACAGTATTCCCGGTGCGCTGGTGCAAAAGCTGACAGCAAAAGATGTGCAGATAGAAATGACTCTGCGCTTCGCCACGCCGCGCACGTCACTACTGGAAACCAAAATCACCAGCGATAAACCGCTGGATCTGGTGTGGGACGGCGAGCTGCTGGAAAAACTGGAAGCGAAAGAAGGGAAACCGCTTTCTGATAAAACCATTACTGGCGAGTACCCTGATTATCAACGCAAGATCAGCGCCACCCGTGATGGCCTGAAAGTTACCTTTGGCAAAGTGCGCGCCACCTGGGATCTGCTGACCTCCGGCGAATCGGAATATCAGGTGCATAAATCATTACCGATGCAGACTGAAATCAACGGTAATCGCTTTACCAGTAAGGCGCATATCAACGGTTCGACGACACTCTATACCACCTATTCCCATCTGCTGACCGCCCAGGAAGTCAGCAAAGAACAGATGCAAATCCGCGATATTCTGGCGCGTCCGGCGTTTTATCTCACCGCCTCGCAGCGACGCTGGGAAGAGTACCTGAAGAAAGGGTTAACCAATCCGGATGCGACGCTGGAGCAGACGCGCGTCGCGGTGAAAGCGATCGAAACCCTCAACGGCAACTGGCGTTCGCCGGGCGGTGCGGTGAAATATAACACCGTCACGCCGTCGGTAACCGGGCGTTGGTTCTCCGGCAATCAGACCTGGCCGTGGGATACCTGGAAGCAGGCGTTTGCGATGGCGCATTTCAATCCGGACATCGCCAAAGAGAATATCCGCGCGGTCTTCTCCTGGCAGATCCAACCTGGCGACGCCGTGCGTCCGCAGGATGTGGGATTTGTGCCGGACCTGATTGCGTGGAACCTTAGCCCCGAGCGTGGCGGCGATGGCGGCAACTGGAATGAACGTAATACCAAACCCAGTCTTGCCGCCTGGTCGGTGATGGAAGTGTACAACGTCACCCAGGATAAAGGCTGGTTGGCAGAGATGTACCCGAAACTGGTGGCCTATCACGATTGGTGGTTACGTAACCGCGATCATAACGGCAACGGCGTACCGGAATATGGCGCAACCCGCGATAAAGCCCACAATACTGAGAATGGCGAGATGCTGTTTACAGTGAAAAAAGGCGACAAAGAAGAGACGCAGTCCGGGCTGAACAATTACGCCCGGGTAGTTGAGAAAGGCCAGTACGACAGCCTGGAAATTCCGGCGCAGGTTGCCGCGTCGTGGGAATCGGGTCGTGATGATGCAGCCGTCTTTGGTTTTATCGACAAAGAACAATTGGATAAATATGTCGCTAACGGCGGCAAACGTAGTGACTGGACGGTGAAATTCGCTGAAAACCGCAGTCAGGACGGGACGTTGCTGGGCTACTCGTTGTTACAGGAATCGGTGGATCAGGCCAGCTATATGTACAGCGATAATCATTATCTGGCCGAGATGGCGAAAATCCTCGGCAAACCCGAAGAAGCCAAACGTTATCGCCAGTTGGCAGTACAGCTCGCAGATTACATCAATACTTGTATGTTCGACCCGGCCACACAGTTCTACTATGACATACGCATTGAAGATAAACCGTTAGCGAACGGCTGCGCGGGCAAGCCGATTGTCGAGCGCGGTAAAGGGCCGGAAGGCTGGTCGCCGCTGTTTAATGGTGCAGCAACGCAGGCCAATGCCGACGCGGTGGTGAAGGTGATGCTGGACACCAAAGAGTTCAACACCTTTGTCCCACTGGGAACGGCAGCGTTAACCAATCCGGCCTTTGGCGCGGATATCTACTGGCGCGGGCGCGTATGGGTGGATCAGTTCTGGTTTGCTCTGAAAGGTATGGAGCGTTACGGTTATCGCGATGATGCCCTGAAACTTGCGGATACTTTTTTCCAGCACGCCAAAGGCTTAACCGCCGACGGTCCGATTCAGGAGAATTACAACCCGCTGACCGGCGCACAGCAAGGTGCCCCAAATTTCTCCTGGAGCGCAGCGCATTTGTATATGTTGTATAACGATTTTTTCCGTAAGCAGTAATTTACAACGGTGGTGGTTATCTATAGACAAAAATAATGCCGGGATAAAACCCGGCATTATTTTTACTCTTCTGTCGTTTGCGGCGGCACGCCTGTTCCGCTTGGTTTGCGGCGCTTACCAATATTTTTGGTATCGCGGTGGCGTTTTTTCACCCGAGGCTTCTCTTTCTCTTTAGCCTTTTTTTTCTCGGCGCGTTTTGCCAGGACTTTCTTCGATGGTTTACCCGTCTGTTTCTCGCTTGGCGCACGCGTTTTCGGGCGTAACTCATCAATGACGCGAGCTTTAATCGGCTCTTCAATATAACGACTAACTTTGCCCAGCAGCAGATGGTCATGGGCTTCAACCAGTGAAATCGCGATCCCTTTACGACCGGCGCGAGCGGTACGCCCGATTCGGTGCAAATAGGTATCGCCACTGCGCGGCATATCGAAGTTAAAGACGTGGCTGACATCCGGAATGTCGATACCACGTGCGGCAACGTCGGTGGCAACCAGCACGTTTACGCGACCTTCAGTCAGACGCTTAATTGCTTCATTACGCTTGCCTTGTACCATCTCACCTTCGAGATAGCAGTTGTTGATGCCTGCTTCGCGCAACCAGTTTGCCAGTTCATGCACACGCTCACGCTTGCGCACAAATACGATTGAGCGAGTCGCTTCCGGCTGTTTTAACAGATGTACCAGCAACGCAGTTTTATGCTCAAGGTCATCGGCACGGTAATACCATTGATGAATCTTTTTGCGCTCACGGGTGGATGGATTAGCAGAAACTTCCACCGGATCCTCCAGCAGACGTTCGGCAAAATCCTGAATGGCATCGCCTTCCAGCGTAGCTGAGAAGAGCAGGGTTTGCTTACGCCAGCGAGTTTCGCCAGCAATATGTTCGATATCCTGGGCGAAGCCCATATCCAGCATACGGTCTGCTTCGTCAAGGATCAGTGTTTCAACCGCGCGGCAATCGAAGTTCTCTTCTTTTATGTATTGCAGCAGACGTCCGGTCGTGGCGACCACGATGTCCTGGTTTTCGCTGAACACTTCCGCGTGGTTCATATAGGCCACGCCGCCGGTGATGGTGGCAATATCCAGATGTGTATGTTTCGCCAGTTCACGGGCATGATCGGCCACCTGCATCGCCAGTTCGCGAGTTGGGGTGAGGATCAAAATACGCGGTGGACCGGATTTCTTACGCGGGAAATCGAGCAGGTGCTGCAACGCTGGCAGCAGATACGCCGCCGTTTTACCGGTGCCTGTCGGCGCAGAACCGAGTACATCACGGCCATCGAGCGCAGGCGGAATGGCGGCAGCCTGAATGGCGGTCGGGCGAGTGAAACCTTTATCCTGGAGGGCTTCCAGCAGGCTTTCGTCGAGTTCAAGTTCGGAAAAAGTCGTTACAGTCATGTTCTACCTCTGTGTGGGGCGCTGATTATAGACGTTACGGCTGCAATCTTCATCTGTTTGTATGGATATCGCTTCTCAGGTATTGTTCTTACCCGGTGCTATCGCCGTTTTTACAGCAAGGTTTTATTTTCATGTCACAGTCTACATCCGTGCTTCGTCGTAATGGATTTACTTTTAAACAGTTTTTTGTCGCGCACGATCGCTGTGCGATGAAAGTGGGAACGGATGGAATTTTACTGGGCGCATGGGCTCCTGTGGCAGGGGTAAAACGCTGCCTTGATATCGGCAGTGGTAGCGGGCTACTGGCGCTAATGCTGGCGCAACGAACTGATGACAGCGTGATGATTGATGCAGTTGAACTGGAAAGTGAGGCAGCGGCTCAGGCGCAGGAAAATATCGCGCAGTCCCCGTGGGCAGAGCGGATTAATATCCATACGGCGGATATTCAGCAGTGGATAACCCAGCAGGCCGCGCGTTTTGACTTAATTATCAGTAACCCGCCGTATTATCAGCAGGGGGTTGAGTGCGCGACGCCGCAACGGGAACAGGCGCGCTATACCACTACGTTGGATCACCAGACGTTGCTTACTTGTGCGGCAGAATGCATTACCGAAGAGGGATTTTTCTGCGTGGTGCTGCCGGAGCAGATTGGTAATGGTTTTACTGAACTGGCATTAAGCATGGGATGGCATTTACGTTTACGGACGGACGTGGCGGAAAACGAGGCTCGATTACCGCATCGGGTGCTACTGGCATTCTCCCCACTGGCGGGGGAATACTTTAGCGATCGGTTAGTGATTCGTGGGCCAGACCAGAACTATTCTGAAGCGTATACGGCGCTGACCCAGGCTTTTTATTTGTTTATGTAATGATGGCCAGGCGAGAGAATCGACGGACCGGAATGCGTGAGCAACTCCGGGTAGTCCAGCGTGTAATGCAAGCCCCGACTCTCCTTGCGCATCATCGCGCAGCGAACAATTAACTCGGCAACCTGCACCAGATTACGCAGTTCCAGTAAATTATTCGACACCCGAAAGTGGGCATAATATTCGTCTATTTCCTGCTGCAACATATTGATCCGTCGCAGGGCACGCTCCAGGCGCTTTGTTGTGCGCACAATACCGACGTAATCCCACATAAACAGACGCAGCTCATGCCAGTTATGTTGGAGCACCACCAGCTCGTCAGGATCCTCAACGCGGCTTTCATCCCATGACGGCAAGCTGTTGACGCCACGTGCATAAGGCATCCGTCTTTCAATGTCTTCCGCCGCCGACCAGCCGTAGACCAGACATTCCAGCAATGAGTTAGAGGCCATTCGGTTAGCGCCATGTAATCCTGTGTAGCTCACTTCGCCAATCGCATACACCCATCAACATCGGTACGCCCATAGTCATCCACCATTACACCGCCGCAAGTATAGTGCGCAGCAGGTACTATCGGCACAGGCTCTTTAGTGAGATCAATACCCAGACCCAGCAACTTTTCATAAATCATCGGGAAATGCTGACAAATAAAATCCGCAGGCTTATGACTAATATCCAGGAACATACAATCCGCGCCGAGGCGTTTCATTTCATAGTCAATAGCGCGGGCAACAATATCGCGCGGAGCCAGTTCACCACGCTCATCAAAATCGGGCATAAAGCGTGTGCCGTCCGGGCGCTTCAAATAAGCGCCTTCGCCACGTAAAGCTTCTGTTAACAGGAAGTTCCGCGCCTGTGGATGATACAGCGCCGTTGGGTGGAACTGATTAAATTCGAGATTAGCAACCCGGCAACCGGCGCGCCAGGCCATGGCAATACCATCACCAGAGGAAATATCCGGATTGGTGGTGTACTGATAAACCTTCGATGCGCCGCCAGTTGCCAGCACCACAGCTTTCGCATGACAGGTTTCTACCGCTTCTTTATTGCGATTCCACACCCATGCTCCGACCACTCGTCGCGTCCCCGGCAGACCAATTTTGTCGGAAATAATCAGATCGACTGCGTTGCTGCGTTCCAGTACACGAATATTCGGATGACTCTGCGCCTTGCTCACCAGCGTAGTTTCTACTTCTTTACCAGTGGCGTCGGCGGCATGAAGAATACGGCGGTGGCTATGACCGCCTTCACGGGTCAGATGGTAACTTTCTTCCCCATTTGGTTGCACCTGGGTATCAAACAATACCCCTTGATCGATCAACCATTGCACACAGGAACGCGCATTGCTGGCAACAAACTTAACCGCATGGCTATCGCAAATTCCGGCACCGGCAACCAACGTATCTTCCACATGTGAATCGATACTGTCAGTTTCATCAAACACGGCAGCAATTCCGCCCTGGGCGTAAAACGTCGAGCCTTCAGTAACAGAGCCTTTGCTAAGAACGATGACATGATGCTTATCTGCCAGACGTAGTGCCAGTGAAAGCCCGGCAGCGCCACTACCGATAATCAACACATCACAAGAATATTCAGGGAAAGTATTCATTTTTGTTGTTTAATTTACTAAACACAGTCCGGTCAGCATAGCATCATGTTGTACAATTAAACACCTGCTATTTTAATGTTTGTTACAATGGCTAAACATATTGTTTCTGGGAGGCGGAAAAAAGGGAAGTTGCTCGTCGACGGAGGATTAGGTGGTGAAATAAAAAGGCCGTTGGGTTACTCTTCAGGCAGTTAAATGGGCATTTCTGCACAGATAATGCGTTATTCAGATTCTGTAGACTTATAATGATAGATAATGATCCGTCTACAGCATGACAAACAAAAACAGATGCGTTACGGAACTTTACAAAAACGAGACACTCTAATCTTTTGCTTGCTCAAATTGCAGCTAATGGAGTGGCGTTTCGACAGCGCGTGGAAATTTGGTTTGGGGAGACTTTACCTCGGATGAGCGAGCAGTTAACGGACCAGGTCCTGGTTGAACGGGTCCAGAAGGGAGATCAGAAAGCTTTTAACTTACTGGTAGTGCGCTATCAGCATAAAGTGGCGAGTCTGGTTTCCCGCTATGTGCCGTCGGGTGATGTTCCCGATGTGGTACAAGAAGCTTTTATTAAAGCCTATCGTGCGCTGGATTCGTTCCGGGGAGATAGTGCTTTTTATACATGGCTGTATCGGATTGCTGTTAATACGGCAAAAAATTACCTGGTTGCTCAGGGGCGTCGTCCACCTTCCAGCGATGTGGATGCCATTGAAGCAGAAAACTTCGAAAGTGGCGGCGCGCTGAAAGAAATTTCGAACCCTGAGAACTTAATGTTGTCAGAAGAACTGAGACAGATAGTTTTCCGAACTATTGAGTCCCTCCCGGAAGATTTACGCATGGCAATAACCTTGCGGGAGCTGGATGGCCTGAGCTATGAAGAGATAGCCGCTATCATGGATTGTCCGGTGGGTACGGTGCGTTCACGTATCTTCCGAGCGAGGGAAGCTATTGATAATAAAGTTCAACCGCTTATCAGGCGTTGACGATAGCGGGATACTGGATAAGGGTATTAGGCATGCAGAAAGAACAACTTTCCGCTTTAATGGATGGCGAAACGCTGGATAGTGAGCTGCTTAACGAACTGGCTCACAACCCGGAGATGCAGAAAACCTGGGAAAATTATCACTTAATCCGTGACTCTATGCGGGGTGATACTCCCGAGGTACTCCATTTCGATATCTCTTCACGCGTGATGGCCGCCATTGAAGAAGAGCCCGTTCGCCAACCGACGATATTGATCCCAGAGGCTCAGCCTGCGCCGCATCAATGGCAGAAAATGCCATTCTGGCAGAAAGTTCGTCCGTGGGCGGCACAGCTCACCCAAATGGGTGTAGCGGCATGCGTATCGCTTGCAGTTATCGTTGGCGTCCAGCACTATAATGGACAATCTGAAACGTCCCAGCAGCCCGAAACACCGGTATTTAATACTCTGCCGATGATGGGTAAAGCCAGTCCGGTAAGCCTGGGAGTACCTTCTGAAGCGACCGCGAACAATGGTCAACAGCAGCAGGTACAGGAGCAGCGTCGTCGCATTAATGCCATGTTGCAGGATTACGAATTGCAACGTCGACTCCACTCCGAACAGCTTCAGTTTGAGCAGGCACAGACACAGCAAGCCGCTGTACAGGTGCCAGGAATTCAAACTTTAGGAACGCAATCGCAGTAATGAAGCAACTTTGGTTTGCCATGTCATTAGTGACAGGTAGCCTGTTATTCTCTGCTAACGCCTCGGCCACTCCCGCGTCCGGGGCGTTATTACAGCAGATGAACCTGGCTAGCCAGTCACTGAATTACGAGCTGTCATTCATCAGCATCAATAAACAAGGTGTTGAGTCTCTGCGTTATCGACATGCACGCCTCGATAACCGTCCTCTTGCACAGTTGTTGCAAATGGATGGCCCGCGCCGGGAAGTGGTACAGCGCGGCAATGAAATCAGCTACTTTGAACCGGGTCTTGAACCGTTCACTCTTAATGGCGATTACATTGTTGATTCTCTGCCATCGCTCATCTATACCGATTTCAAACGCCTTTCTCCTTACTACGACTTTATCTCTGTGGGGCGCACCCGTATTGCTGACCGCTTATGTGAGGTAATCCGCGTGGTAGCCCGTGATGGCACACGCTACAGCTACATCGTGTGGATGGATACCGAATCGAAATTACCGATGCGGGTTGATCTCCTTGATCGCGATGGTGAGACACTGGAGCAATTCCGCGTGATCGCTTTCAACGTTAATCAGGATATCAGCAACAGTATGCAGACACTGGCGAAGGCAAACTTGCCGCCTCTGCTTTCTGTACCTGTTGGTGAGAAAGCCAAATTTAACTGGGCTCCAACCTGGTTGCCACAGGGCTTTAGCGAAGTTTCCAGCAGTCGACGTCCGTTACCGACGATGGATAACATGCCCATCGAATCGCGTCTCTATTCCGACGGGTTGTTCAGCTTCTCGGTAAACGTTAACCGCGCTACGCCATCCAGTACCGATCAGATGTTGCGAACCGGACGCCGAACAGTCAGCACCAGCATACGCGACAACGCGGAAATCACCATTGTTGGTGAACTGCCACCGCAAACGGCGAAACGAATTGCCGAGAATATTAAGTTTGGGGCAGCGGAATGATCAAAGAGTGGGCTACTGTCGTCTCCTGGCAAAACGGGCAGGCGCTGGTCAGTTGCGATGTTAAAGCTTCATGCAGCAGTTGCGCTTCCCGCGCAGGTTGCGGCAGTCGCGTGTTGAATAAACTAGGCCCGCAAACCACACATACCATCGTCGTATCCTGTGATGAACCGTTAGTGCCGGGGCAGAAAGTTGAATTGGGAATCGCTGAAAGCAGCCTGCTTAGCTCCGCATTATTGGTTTATATGTCGCCGCTGGTGGGATTATTCCTTGTCGCTTCGTTATTTCAGCTACTCTTTGCTTCAGATATTGCAGCATTATGCGGAGCAATCCTCGGCGGCGTTGGTGGATTCCTGATTGCGCGAGGATACTCACGTAAGTTTGCCGCCCGAACAGAATGGCAACCGATCATCTTAAGTGTGGCATTGCCGCCTGGCTTTGTGCGATATGAAGCATCTTCGGAAGACGCGAGCCAGTGATTTCACTGGCTTTATTGTATTTTGCATAACAAATGCGAGGACGTTTCCAGATACCACAATCCATACGGTATGAACATTTCCTCGCCTCAATGTTGTAGTGTAGAATGCGGCGTTTCTATTAATACAGACGTTAAGCTCAGAACAGCGACTTCTAAAAGCCTGGTTAACCGGGCATTAAGGCACAATAATCATACTTTATGAAGAATATACGTAACTTTTCGATCATAGCTCACATTGACCACGGTAAATCGACGCTGTCTGACCGTATTATCCAGATCTGCGGTGGCCTGTCTGACCGTGAAATGGAGGCGCAGGTTCTCGATTCCATGGATCTTGAGCGTGAGCGTGGTATTACTATCAAAGCGCAGAGCGTGACGCTGGACTATAAAGCGTCCGATGGCGAAACCTATCAACTTAACTTTATCGACACCCCGGGGCACGTGGACTTCTCCTATGAAGTATCCCGTTCGCTGGCTGCTTGTGAAGGTGCATTGTTAGTGGTCGATGCAGGGCAGGGCGTAGAAGCGCAAACCCTGGCAAACTGCTACACCGCGATGGAAATGGACCTCGAGGTGGTGCCGGTACTTAACAAAATTGACTTACCAGCAGCCGATCCTGAACGCGTTGCGGAAGAAATCGAAGATATCGTCGGCATCGACGCTACCGACGCAGTGCGTTGCTCGGCAAAAACAGGTGTTGGTGTGCAGGATGTACTGGAACGTCTGGTGCGTGACATTCCGCCGCCGGAGGGAGATCCAGAAGGCCCATTGCAGGCACTGATTATCGACTCCTGGTTCGACAACTACCTGGGCGTTGTTTCACTTATCCGTATTAAAAACGGCACCCTGCGTAAGGGTGATAAAGTGAAAGTCATGAGTACCGGGCAGACTTATAACGCCGACCGCCTGGGTATTTTCACGCCGAAGCAAGTTGATCGTACTGAACTGAAATGTGGTGAAGTAGGTTGGTTGGTTTGTGCGATTAAAGATATTCACGGCGCACCAGTAGGCGATACCTTAACGCTGGCGCGTAATCCGGCAGAAAAAGCGCTGCCAGGCTTTAAGAAAGTTAAACCTCAGGTTTATGCCGGTCTGTTCCCGGTAAGTTCCGACGACTATGAAGCCTTCCGCGACGCGCTGGGCAAATTGAGTCTGAACGATGCCTCTCTGTTCTACGAGCCGGAAAGTTCTACAGCGCTGGGCTTTGGCTTCCGCTGCGGCTTCCTCGGCCTGCTGCATATGGAGATCATTCAGGAACGTCTGGAACGTGAATACGATCTTGACCTGATTACCACGGCACCGACAGTAGTGTATGAAGTAGAAACTACGGGGAAAGAAGTTATCTACGTCGACAGCCCGTCTAAGCTGCCAGCAGTGAATAACATCTACGAACTGCGTGAGCCGATCGCGGAATGTCACATGCTGCTGCCGCAGGCATATCTCGGTAACGTTATTACGCTGTGCGTAGAAAAACGTGGTGTACAGACCAATATGGTTTACCACGGTAATCAGGTGGCGCTGACGTACGAGATCCCGATGGCGGAAGTGGTGCTCGACTTCTTCGATCGCTTGAAATCTACCTCGCGTGGTTATGCGTCTCTGGATTACAACTTCAAACGCTTCCAGGCTTCCGACATGGTGCGTGTTGACGTTTTAATCAACGGTGAACGTGTCGATGCGCTGGCGTTGATCACCCACCGTGATAATTCGCAAAACCGTGGTCGCGAGCTGGTGGAGAAGATGAAAGATCTAATCCCACGCCAGCAGTTTGATATTGCCATTCAAGCAGCGATTGGTACGCACATTATCGCGCGTTCCACCGTGAAGCAGCTTCGTAAAAACGTACTGGCCAAATGTTATGGCGGCGATATCAGCCGTAAGAAAAAGCTGCTGCAGAAGCAGAAAGAAGGTAAGAAACGCATGAAGCAGATCGGTAACGTCGAGCTGCCGCAGGAAGCGTTCCTCGCCATTCTGCATGTCGGCAAAGACAACAAATAATCTTTAGGAGTTGGCATGGCGAATATGTTTGCCCTGATTCTGGTGATTGCCACACTGGTGACGGGCATTTTATGGTGCGTGGATAAATTCTTTTTCGCACCTAAACGGCGGGAACGTCAGGCAGCAGCGCAGGCGGCTGCTGGAGACTCACTGGATAAAGCTACGCTGAAAAAAGTTGCGCCAAAACCAGGTTGGCTGGAAACCGGTGCTTCTGTATTTCCGGTGCTGGCACTTGTGTTAATTGTGCGTTCATTTATTTATGAACCGTTCCAGATCCCGTCAGGTTCGATGATGCCGACTCTGTTAATCGGTGACTTCATTCTGGTGGAGAAATTTGCCTACGGTATTAAAGATCCTATCTACCAGAAAACGCTGATCGAAACCGGCCATCCGAAACGTGGTGATATTGTGGTCTTTAAATACCCGGAAGATCCAAAGCTTGATTACATCAAGCGTGCGGTTGGCTTACCGGGCGATAAAGTCACTTACGATCCGGTTGCGAAAGAGCTGACTATTCAACCTGGATGCAGTTCCGGTCAGGCGTGTGAAAACGCGCTACCGGTAACGTATTCCAACGTGGAGCCGAGCGATTTTGTTCAAACCTTCTCTCGTCGTAATGGTGGGGAAGCGACCAGCGGATTCTTTGAAGTGCCGAAAAACGAAACTAAAGAAAACGGTATTCGTCTTTCTGAACGTAAAGAGACACTGGGTGATGTTACACACCGCATCCTGACAGTACCTATCGCTCAGGACCAGGTAGGGATGTATTACCAGCAGCCAGGGCAACAACTGGCAACCTGGATTGTCCCGCCGGGCCAATACTTCATGATGGGTGACAACCGCGATAACAGCGCGGACAGTCGTTACTGGGGTTTTGTGCCAGAAGCTAACCTGGTGGGTCGGGCGACGGCTATCTGGATGAGTTTCGATAAACAGGAAGGCGAATGGCCAACTGGCGTTCGTTTAAGTCGCATCGGCGGCATTCACTAATTGTCGTTATCCGTTCACGTTGTCACTGTTATGGTGGCAACGTGAATTATTTATGAGATAAATCTCCCGTGGCTAACGACATCCCTTGTCGTTGTGTATAGAATATTCCCCCGAAGTTTCAGGTTGGCGCCTTCTGGTCGCCACGGCACACGAAACAGCGTTGGTCCCCATATACAGGTCAACTGAAACTGCTGAAAAGCTGTTAGCAGAACCCTGCATATCAGGTCTGTTTCGTGTGCTGAATTGTTGACGCATTTATTTATTGGTATCGCATGAACCCCATCGTAATTAATCGGCTTCAACGGAAGCTGGGCTACACTTTTAATCATCAGGAACTGCTGCAGCAGGCATTAACTCACCGCAGTGCCAGCAGTAAACATAACGAGCGTCTGGAATTTTTAGGCGACTCTATTCTAAGCTACGTTATCGCTAATGCGTTGTATCACCGTTTCCCGCGAGTGGATGAAGGGGATATGAGCCGGATGCGCGCCACGCTGGTACGCGGTAATACGCTGGCAGAACTGGCTCGTGAATTTGAGTTAGGCGAGTGCTTGCGTTTAGGGCCGGGTGAACTTAAAAGCGGTGGATTTCGTCGCGAGTCAATTCTTGCTGACACCGTTGAAGCATTAATTGGCGGCGTATTCCTCGACAGCGATATTCAGACTGTCGAGAAATTAATCCTTAACTGGTATCAAACTCGTCTGGACGAAATTAGTCCGGGCGATAAACAAAAAGATCCGAAAACGCGCTTGCAGGAATATTTGCAGGGGCGCCATCTGCCTCTGCCAACTTATCTGGTGGTCCAGGTACGTGGCGAAGCGCACGATCAGGAATTTACGATCCACTGCCAGGTTAGCGGCCTGAGCGAACCGGTGGTTGGCACAGGTTCAAGCCGTCGTAAGGCTGAACAGGCTGCCGCCGAACAGGCGTTGAAAAAACTGGAGCTGGAATGAGCATCGATAAAAGTTACTGCGGATTTATTGCCATCGTCGGACGTCCGAATGTTGGCAAATCCACATTGTTGAATAAACTGTTAGGGCAGAAAATCTCCATCACCTCCCGCAAGGCGCAGACTACACGTCACCGTATTGTGGGTATCCATACTGAAGGTGCGTATCAGGCGATCTACGTTGATACCCCGGGCCTGCATATGGAAGAGAAGCGTGCCATTAACCGCTTGATGAACAAAGCGGCAAGCAGCTCCATTGGCGACGTTGAGCTGGTTATTTTTGTCGTTGAAGGCACCCGTTGGACGCCGGACGATGAAATGGTGCTCAACAAGCTGCGTGACGGTAAAGCGCCGGTGATTCTCGCGGTGAACAAAGTAGACAACGTGCAGGAGAAAGCCGATCTACTGCCGCACTTACAGTTTCTGGCAAGCCAAATGAATTTCCTCGATATCGTGCCAATCTCAGCCGAAACTGGGCTAAACGTCGACACTATCGCGGCAATTGTACGCAAACACCTTCCAGAAGCGACGCATCACTTCCCGGAAGATTACATTACCGATCGTTCGCAGCGGTTTATGGCCTCTGAAATCATTCGTGAAAAGCTGATGCGTTTCCTCGGTGCAGAACTGCCGTACTCTGTAACCGTGGAGATCGAACGTTTTGTCACCAATGAGCGCGGTGGTTATGACATCAACGGTTTGATTCTCGTTGAGCGTGAAGGGCAGAAGAAGATGGTAATTGGCAACAAAGGGGCCAAGATCAAAACCATCGGTATTGAAGCGCGTAAAGACATGCAAGAAATGTTCGAAGCGCCTGTCCACCTTGAGCTATGGGTGAAAGTGAAATCTGGTTGGGCCGACGATGAACGCGCACTGCGTAGTCTCGGTTACGTTGACGATCTCTAAGAGTTACACCGATGGAAGGCTGGCAGCGCGCATTCGTACTGCATAGTCGTCCCTGGAGCGAAACCAGCCTGATGCTGGACGTCTTCACGGAGGAATCGGGACGCGTGCGTCTGGTTGCTAAAGGCGCACGTTCAAAACGTTCTACCCTGAAAGGCGCATTGCAGCCTTTCACCCCCCTCTTGCTTCGTTTTGGCGGGCGCGGTGAAGTCAAAACGCTGCGCAGTGCTGAAGCCGTCTCGCTGGCACTGCCGCTAAGCGGTATCACGCTTTACAGCGGGCTTTACATCAACGAACTCCTCTCCCGCGTACTGGAATACGAAACACGCTTTTCGGAACTTTTTTTCGATTATTTGCATTGTATCCAGGCACTGGCAGGGATCACAGGTACGCCAGAACCGGCGTTGCGTCGTTTTGAACTGGCGCTCCTTGGGCATCTGGGTTATGGCGTCAATTTTACCCATTGCGCAGGTAGCGGTGAGCCGGTGGATGACAACATGACGTATCGTTACCGCGAAGAAAAAGGATTTATCGCCAGTGTGGTTATCGACAATAAAACCTTTACCGGACGGCAGTTGAAAGCGTTACATGCGCGGGAATTTCCTGACGCAGACACATTGCGCGCCGCGAAACGCTTTACCCGTATGGCCCTTAAGCCTTATCTTGGCGGTAAACCTTTAAAAAGCAGGGAACTGTTCCGGCAGTTTATACCTAAGCGGACAGTGAAAACATTTAATGACTGATGAGGATTGTCATGGCTGAATTACTGTTGGGCGTCAACATTGACCATATCGCAACGCTGCGCAATGCACGCGGTACTGCTTATCCGGACCCGGTTCAGGCCGCATTTATTGCCGAACAGGCGGGGGCGGACGGCATTACCGTGCATTTACGTGAAGATCGCCGCCACATTACAGACCGTGACGTGCGCATCCTCCGTCAGACGCTAGATACCCGCATGAATCTGGAGATGGCGGTAACTGAAGAGATGCTGGCGATTGCCGTTGAGACGAAGCCGCATTTCTGCTGTCTGGTGCCGGAAAAGCGTCAGGAAGTGACAACCGAAGGCGGCCTGGACGTCGCGGGTCAGCGTGACAAAATGCGCGATGCCTGCAGACGTCTGGCAGATGCCGGGATTCAGGTTTCTCTGTTTATCGACGCTGACGAAGAGCAGATCAAAGCTGCAGCAGAGGTGGGGGCACCATTTATCGAAATCCACACCGGTTGTTACGCTGATGCCAAAACGGACGCTGAACAGGCGCAAGAGCTGGCGCGAATCGAGAAAGCCGCGACCTTTGCCGCAAGCCTCGGTTTGAAAGTTAATGCTGGTCACGGTCTGACCTATCACAACGTGAAAGCCATTGCCGCTATCCCAGAGATGCACGAACTGAATATAGGTCATGCCATTATTGGTCGCGCAGTAATGACCGGACTGAAAGATGCCGTGGCAGAAATGAAACGCCTGATGCTGGAAGCGCGTGGCTAATGGCAATATTAGGTTTAGGCACGGATATCGTGGAGATCGCTCGCATAGAAGCGGTAATCGCGCGATCCGGTGATCGCCTGGCACGACGTGTATTAAGCGATAATGAATGGGAGATCTGGAAAACGCATCATCAGCCGGTGCGTTTTCTGGCAAAACGTTTTGCTGTGAAAGAGGCGGCGGCAAAAGCGTTTGGTACTGGGATCCGTAATGGCCTGGCATTTAATCAATTTGAAGTGTTTAACGATGAGCTCGGCAAGCCAAGACTACGGTTGTGGGGCGAGGCGTTAAAACTGGCAGAAAAGTTGGGCGTCGCACATATGCATGTAACGCTGGCAGATGAACGCCACTACGCTTGTGCCACGGTAATCATTGAAAGTTAAAAGCCCTTCCTGAATATCAAAAAAGTACCGTTCTTTTTAAAAAGTAAAACCCCCGAACAGGTAAGGAGCAGGGGGTTTCTTTACTATTTTAATATTGTGCAGCACACGATTCCAACAGAAATGATTATGGAGCAGTTTAGTTGGTCTGTATAAGCAACTTGCAATTTCTGGCATAAAAATGCGAGCCGGGACGAAGAATTTAATATTGATGAGAAGATTAACGAGACCACTTTTTCATAAATACATTAGAATTGGCGTCGTTATTGGAGATTTTGCTGTGTTCTACACTATATTACTGAATTCCCCCATTGAAACGAGTGGTGTCATCAAAGCTTGCGGCACTCGATTCCAGTAACTCGCACGTTCAGTTTTGGGGAGATGTAAGGGCTAATCTGAATGGCTGTATTCCTTGTTTAAGGAAAAACAAATGACGGATTGTCGATATACCTTATTAAACAGGGCATTAAAGTCGTCATTGCTATTTTACAGTTGATCCCTCTGTTCTTGTAACACCAGAAAACGTAATTAAGGCGCGTCGGGTGAACCCGCCGGGCGCGCCTTTAATAATGATAATTAAGTGTCTGCGCAGATATTATGGAGTTTTATTTAATGAATGTGTTTATTAATGGCAACATAAAAATAAATATAATAATTTCGTTTTACAAGAGTAAATAATCAATATTCTGCTCCAGAAGCAAAATACTAAATTTTATCCGCGTGATGCATCAGCACAAACTTATCCCACAACTGTTCTTCCGTCTCGACATGCTCCGGATCTTTCACAATGGTATTGGGGATCGGACATACTTTCTGGCAGGTTGGCGTCTCGTAGTGACCTACGCATTCCGTACACTTATCGCTGTTAATCTCGTAGATGTGATCGCCCATTGAAATCGCCTCATTCGGGCATTCAGGTTCACACATATCACAATTGATGCATTTTTTAGTGATTAACAGCGCCATAAGGAAACTCTCAAAACAACACAAACCGGGCGGGCATTATACGCGCATTCTTTACTCAAACCAGTTTTTTCACCAGAGCCTCGCTGTGGCGAATGCGTTCTGGGGCTAACTCGAGATCTTGTTGTATCAGTGCAATAAACAGCAAATCCGTTAGCATTCCCTGAGCATGACATGCAGAGATCGAAGCACTGTTCGTCGCTTGTTCTTCGGCTATGGTATACAGGCAATGAGAAGCGCGCTGTTGCAGGGCATTGGGGGTGAAACCGGTGATGGCCAGCACTTTACCGCCCACTCGTAACATCTCATCTGCTGCCAGGTTTAACTCGCGCCGCACGCCCGTGTATGAGATGGCTAATAACAAATCGTCCGGCGATGAAGCCTGTACTGTAGCGAGTAACGCGTGCATATCACGCTCAGCGGCAGCATTAAAACCAATCTTCATCAGCTTCCAGGCAAAATTCTGCGCCACCAGGCCGGAAGCGCCAATGCCGGTCAGAATAATCCGCCGTGCAGAACGAAGCATCGCTACGCATTCATGTAGCTTCTCCTCACTATTGACGTTCAGTGTTGCGTACATGGCAGCAGTATTTTCTTTAATCAGTTTTTCGCCCACCAGCCGTAACGGATCATCACCACGAATTTGGTTATGAATGGGTACGGAGGGAGATTCCGGTTGGCTTGCCAGAGCTTCACTCAATGCCAGCTTTAAGGCCGGAAAACCTTTATAGCCGAGTTTTTGCGCGAACTTCACTACGCTGGACTGACTGACTCCGGCTTCGTTGGCCAGTTGTTGGGAGCTAAGGTGGCGGGCAGTGTCAGGTTGTAGCAGGAGATAGTCCGCCAGCTTTTTATCGCTCTGGGCAAGTCCCTGGTAACGCTGACGAATACGAAGTAAGCCGTTCATATCTTTCCTCGCGATGAATTAATGGCGACAACAGGCAATATGAGACACAAGCGAGCGAATATTATATTCCATCACAGTCAATTACCATGAATTAAAAATTCCAGTCAGCCATTATGCGATAGATTGATGCCGGAAAAGTGATGATCTATCTGTTAGGCTATGTAGTAGCAAAAATTAATCAGGATGTATCAGTCCAGAGGGGTATGGTTTGGCAACTCACGAGCGTCGTGTGGTGTTTTTTGACTTAGATGGAACATTGCATCAACAGGATATGTTTGGCTGTTTTCTGCGCTACTTACTGCGCCGCCAGCCGCAGAATGCGCTACTTGTTCTGCCGCTGTTGCCGATCATTGTCATTGCATTATTAATCAAGGGCCGAGCGGCACGCTGGCCGATGAGCCTGCTGCTATGGGGTTGTACCTTTGGTCATAGCGAAGCGCGTATACAGGCGTTGCAGGCCGATTTTGTGCATTGGTTTCGCGACAATGTTACAGTCTTTCCGCTAGTGCAGGAACGTCTGACCAGCTATCTGTTAAGTTCCGATGCCGACATTTGGTTGATTACCGGTTCCCCTCAGCCGTTGGTCGAAGCGGTTTATTTCGATACGCCCTGGTTACCACGCGTTAATCTTATCGCCAGTCAGATCCAGCGCGGCTATGGCGGCTGGGTGCTGACCATGCGCTGTCTCGGCCATGAAAAGGTCGCGCAACTGGAACGCAAAATCGGCACGCCGCTGCGACTTTACAGTGGCTATAGTGATAGTAACCAGGACAACCCGCTACTCTATTTCTGTCAGCATCGCTGGCGGGTAACGCCTCGCGGCGAACTCCAGCAACTGGAATAGAGTAACGCATAGCGTCCGTGTATAATGCGCCGCGCTTTTATAACCGGAGTTTTCCTTTTGTCTGAAGTCGAATTTAGTCACGAATACTGGATGCGTCATGCGCTGACGCTGGCGAAACGTGCCTGGGACGAGCGGGAAGTGCCGGTCGGCGCGGTATTGGTGCATAACAACCGGGTAATCGGTGAAGGCTGGAACCGACCTATTGGTCGCCATGATCCTACAGCTCATGCAGAAATCATGGCGCTGCGGCAGGGAGGGCTGGTGCTGCAAAACTATCGCCTGATCGACGCGACATTATATGTCACGCTGGAACCGTGCGTGATGTGCGCCGGAGCGATGATCCACAGCCGTATTGGTCGCGTGGTCTTTGGCGCGCGTGATGCGAAAACTGGCGCCGCCGGATCATTAATGGATGTACTTCACCACCCGGGCATGAATCATCGAGTGGAAATTACGGAAGGAATACTGGCGGATGAGTGCGCGGCGCTACTCAGCGATTTTTTCCGAATGCGCCGTCAGGAAATCAAAGCGCAGAAAAAAGCGCAATCCGCGACAGATTAATTTCGTTTCTCTTCACTTCCCTTCCTGGAAAACAGTAGAGAAGGGGAGTGCGTCAGATAATTAGATGACGACTGCGAAAGAAATGAGAGAAAGGGAAATTTTTCTTTACCCAATTCCGCTGGCGATACCGCCGGATAATCCTGAGCCAACTGCATCGCCGCTTCTGTTGCCTGCTTTTCTTTTTCTTGCAAGTAACCCACCAGGCTAATCTGGTACTTACGAATATTTTCTACATAAGCATAGGCTTCATGCCCACGTGCATAGCCGTAAGTCAGCTTGCTGTAATAGGGTTTCTGGCTAAGCAAAGGCAGACGTTGTTTAACATCGGCCCAGCTATCAGGATTACCTTTAGTTTTTGCCGTCAGGGCACGGGCATCCAGCATGTGTGCATAGCCCATATTATAGGCGGCGAGCGCAAACCAGATCCGCTCATTTTCTGGCACGCTTTCTGGCACTTTACTCATCATATTATGCAGGTAACGCGCGCCGCCGCTGATGCTTTGTTCGGCATCAGTACGGTCGGTAATGCCCAGGCTTTGCGCGGTATTTTTGGTTAACATCATCATGCCGCGCACGCCAGTCGGAGAAGTCGCCTGCGCGTCCCAGTGCGATTCCTGATAAGCTATCGCTGCCAGCAAACGCCAGTCAATTTCCTCGGCGTATTTCTCAAATAGCGGTTTTAACTGTGGCAGAACAGCATCAACGGCGCGTAAAAACGTGCGCGTATCGACATAATCAAAATCATTGCCATGCCCGAGATATTTCTCTTCAATACGCGCCAGTGTGCCGTCCTCATTCATTTCATTGAAGAAATCGAGCAGGGCAGCAGAAAGCGTATTATCGTTATCTAATTGACTAAACCAGGTCACGGGTTGTTCATCGGTAATATCCAGCGCCACGGCGAGTTCCGGGTGAACGCGCTGGAACAAGCTGATAGCGACAGAATCGGCAATGGTGTAATCCAGCTTACCTTCGATAACATCTTCCATTAACTCCGCAGACCCTTTTCTGTCGTCCACTTTCCAGCCTAATTCCGGGAACTTAGTCTCTTTCAGTTTTTGCAGATCATTAATGACAACATGCCCAGGTGCGACGGCCAACTTTTCCGCCGTCAGATTACCCAGCGTACGTGGTCGATACTGACCCACTTTATAGACCAGTTGTTGTGAAACGGAATAATAGGTTGGGCCGGGTTGATAATTTTTAACCCTTTCGCTGTTATAGACCAGCCCTGCAGCCAGCAGATCGGCATCACCGTTATCGAGATCGTCAAATAACTGGCTGATGTTCTGCCGCACGGTGACTTTCAGTTTAACGCCAAGATAGTCAGCAAACTGTTTGGCCAGTTCATAATCCAGCCCGAAGGGTTTGCCGTTGATTTCGTTCCAGGTGAGAGGTGTGTGAATAGTACTCACGCGCAACTCTCCCCGCGCTTGTATGGCGGCGATACGGTTGTCGGCTTTACCAAACCAGGGAATGGATGGCCAGAGAGCGACCGCGAGAAGCAGTGCCAGAATACCGATGAACAGATAATTAATCTTTAATTTTTTCAATTAGTTAATTCTCTGCGTCGTGCTTTTCCCTGCCTGAAAAATCGTAATAATGTAGAAAGGTTTCATCATAAATGAGCGGCATTTTGCGTAAACCCGCGCCAGTTGGCAACTTATTACAGATATTGGCGGCACGCGTTGCTAATCCACGGCGGCGATTTTATTTCCACGCAAACGGTTTCGTCAGCACGCCAGATTCTTTATAATGACGCCCGTTTCCCCCCTTTGGGTACACCGAAAGCTTAGAAGACGAGAGACTTATGATGGAAATTCTGCGTGGTTCGCCTGCACTGTCGGCATTCCGAATCAATAAACTGCTGGCACGTTTTCAGGCTGCCAGGCTCCAGGTTCACAACATTTACGCCGAGTATGTCCATTTTGCTGACCTCAATGCACCGTTAAACGATGATGAGCACGCGCAACTTGAACGCCTGCTGAAATATGGCCCGGCACTCGCCAGCCATGCCCCGCAAGGCAAACTACTGCTGGTGACCCCGCGTCCTGGCACCATCTCTCCCTGGTCTTCGAAAGCGACCGATATTGCCCATAACTGCGGGCTGCAACAGGTAAACCGTCTTGAACGTGGCGTTGCTTACTATGTTGAAGCCGGTACGCTGACTCACGAACAATGGCAGCAGATTACCGCTGAACTACACGACCGCATGATGGAAACGGTCTTTTTTGCGTTAGATGATGCAAAGCAGTTGTTTGCTCATCATCAACCGGCTCCGGTTACCAGCGTTGATTTGCTGGGACAGGGTCGTCAGGCCCTGATCGACGCTAACCTGCGTCTTGGCCTGGCATTGGCAGAAGATGAGATTGACTATCTGCAAGACGCTTTCACAAAGCTTGGTCGTAACCCGAACGACATCGAGCTTTATATGTTCGCCCAGGCGAACTCTGAGCACTGCCGTCACAAGATTTTTAACGCCGACTGGATTATCGACGGTGAACAACAGCCAAAATCGCTGTTCAAGATGATTAAAAACACCTTCGAAACCACACCAGATCACGTTCTCTCTGCATATAAAGATAACGCCGCCGTGATGGAAGGTTCCGAAGTAGGCCGCTATTTTGCCGACCATGAAACGGGGCGCTACGATTATCATCAGGAACCGGCTCACATCCTGATGAAAGTGGAAACCCACAACCACCCGACGGCAATTTCTCCGTGGCCGGGTGCGGCGACCGGTTCCGGTGGTGAAATCCGTGATGAAGGCGCAACTGGACGCGGCGCGAAGCCGAAAGCCGGCCTGGTTGGATTCTCCGTTTCCAACCTGCGTATTCCAGGCTTTGAACAGCCGTGGGAAGAAGATTTTGGTAAACCGGAACGTATTGTTACCGCACTGGACATTATGACCGAAGGCCCGCTGGGCGGCGCGGCGTTTAACAACGAATTTGGCCGTCCGGCACTGAACGGTTACTTCCGTACTTATGAAGAAAAAGTGAACAGCCACAATGGCGAAGAGCTGCGTGGTTATCACAAGCCGATCATGCTGGCGGGCGGGATCGGCAACATCCGCGCCGATCATGTGCAGAAAGGCGAAATCAACGTTGGTGCTAAGCTCGTCGTCCTCGGTGGTCCGGCAATGAACATCGGTCTTGGCGGCGGAGCAGCGTCTTCTATGGCTTCCGGTCAGTCTGATGCCGACCTCGATTTCGCTTCTGTACAGCGCGACAACCCCGAAATGGAACGTCGTTGCCAGGAAGTGATCGACCGCTGCTGGCAGTTGGGTGATGCAAACCCAATCCTGTTTATCCATGACGTTGGTGCAGGTGGTCTTTCTAACGCTATGCCGGAACTGGTGAGTGACGGCGGGCGTGGCGGTAAATTCGAATTGCGCGATATTCTTAGCGACGAACCGGGGATGAGTCCGCTGGAAATCTGGTGTAACGAATCCCAGGAACGCTACGTGCTGGCTGTTGCCGCCGATCAGTTGCCGTTGTTTGACGAACTGTG
Organism: Escherichia sp. TW09308; assembly: GCF_000208565.1. Classification (NCBI taxonomy): domain Bacteria; kingdom Pseudomonadati; phylum Pseudomonadota; class Gammaproteobacteria; order Enterobacterales; family Enterobacteriaceae; genus Escherichia; species Escherichia sp. TW09308. Next base: position 2,995,625 of record NZ_AEME01000001.1, read on the forward strand.
TAAGCGTGAACGCGCGCCATATGCGGTGATTGGTGAAGCAACCGAAGAACTGCACCTTTCTCTGCACGATAGTCATTTTGATAATCAGCCGATCGATCTGCCGCTGGACGTGTTGCTTGGTAAAACGCCGAAGATGACCCGCGATGTACAAACGCTGAAAGCGAAAGGCGACGCGCTGGTTCGTGAAGGGATTACTATTGCTGACGCGGTGAAACGCGTGCTGCATCTGCCGACCGTGGCAGAGAAAACCTTCCTCGTTACCATTGGCGACCGTAGCGTAACCGGCATGGTGGCGCGCGATCAGATGGTCGGTCCGTGGCAAGTACCGGTAGCTAACTGTGCGGTTACTACCGCCAGCCTCGACAGCTACTACGGTGAAGCAATGGCAATTGGTGAACGTGCGCCGGTTGCGCTGCTGGATTTTGCCGCCTCTGCTCGTCTGGCGGTCGGTGAAGCGTTAACCAACATTGCTGCTACGCAGATTGGCGATATTAAACGCATCAAACTTTCCGCCAACTGGATGGCGGCGGCAGGTCACCCTGGTGAAGATGCGGGCCTGTATGAAGCAGTGAAAGCGGTGGGCGAAGAACTTTGTCCGGCGCTCGGCCTGACGATCCCGGTCGGTAAAGACTCTATGTCGATGAAAACCCGCTGGCAGGAAGGTAATGAAGAGCGCGAAATGACCTCCCCGCTGTCGCTGGTAATCTCTGCATTTGCCCGTGTGGAAGATGTGCGTCACACCATTACGCCGCAGCTTTCTACCGAAGATAACGCACTGCTGCTGATTGACCTCGGCAAAGGCAATAACGCGCTGGGCGCAACGGCGCTGGCGCAGGTATATCGTCAGCTTGGCGATATACCGGCAGATGTGCGCGATGTTGCTCAACTGAAAGGTTTCTACGACGCCATTCAGGCGCTGGTCGCCCAACGTAAGCTGCTCGCCTACCACGATCGTTCTGACGGTGGCCTGTTGGTGACGCTGGCGGAAATGGCGTTTGCCGGTCATTGCGGCATTGAAGCAGATATCGCAATTCTGGGTGAAGATCGCCTGGCCGCGTTGTTTAACGAAGAGCTGGGGGCGGTGATTCAGGTACGCGCTGCAGACCGTGAAGCCGTAGAAGGCGTACTGGCACAGCACGGACTTGCTGATTGTGTCCATTATGTCGGTCAGGCTGTTTCTGGTGACCGTTTTGTGATTACGGCCAACGGGCAGGCTGTATTCAGCGAAAGTCGCACCACGTTGCGTGTCTGGTGGGCAGAAACCACCTGGCAGATGCAGCGTCTGCGTGACAATCCGGAGTGTGCCGATCAGGAACACCAGGCGAAATCTAACGATGCCGATCCGGGTCTGAATGTGAAATTGTCGTTCGATATCAACGAAGATGTGGCGGCACCGTTTATTGCCACTGGCGCGCGCCCGAAAGTTGCTGTGCTGCGTGAGCAGGGTGTGAACTCGCATGTTGAAATGGCGGCAGCGTTCCACCGTGCGGGCTTCGATGCTATCGACGTGCATATGAGCGACCTGCTGGCTGGACGCACTGGCCTGGAGGATTTCCACGCCCTGGTCGCGTGCGGTGGTTTCTCCTACGGTGACGTGCTGGGCGCAGGTGAAGGTTGGGCGAAGTCTATCCTGTTCAACGACCGTGTGCGCGATGAGTTTGCAACCTTCTTCCATCGTCCGCAAACGCTGGCGCTGGGGGTATGTAACGGTTGCCAGATGATGTCTAATCTGCGTGAATTGATCCCTGGTAGCGACCTGTGGCCACGTTTTGTGCGTAACACCTCCGATCGCTTTGAAGCGCGTTTCAGTCTGGTTGAAGTGACCCAAAGCCCGTCGCTGCTGTTGCAGGGGATGGTGGGTTCACAGATGCCGATAGCTGTTTCTCACGGTGAAGGGCGCGTGGAAGTGCGTGACGCTGCGCATCTGGCGGCACTGGAAAGCAAAGGGCTGGTGGCGCTGCGCTATGTTGATAACTTTGGTAAAGTCACTGAAACTTATCCGGCTAACCCGAACGGTTCCCCGAACGGCATTACGGCGGTCACGACTGAAAGCGGTCGTGTCACCATCATGATGCCGCACCCGGAACGTGTTTTCCGCACTGTCAGCAACTCCTGGCACCCGGAAAACTGGGGTGAGGATAGCCCGTGGATGCGTATTTTCCGCAATGCGCGTAAGCAGTTGGGGTAAGACTGCGGGTATTTTACGCAACGCATTGGTTTTACAGGCCGGATAAGGCGTTTACGCCGCATCCGGCATTAAACACCAACCACTATCATATGCTCCCAACTCCGGGAGCTTTTTTGTGTCTGTAAATCACGACAATGGGTGGTTTACCGTGTCGCTCATTGGCGACATTTAACCTGTTGATTTTATTTAAGACTAATAATTTTATCTTTGACCGTCTCTTTTAGGCGACACAACGGCTGATTTATAGTCAAATCGTGAAGCACTCATAAACCTATCAAAACAACGTACAATCAGTACGTTATCAAACTATTTTGTTTATTGGCACAGTTAATGCATAATAGTAACCAGTGGCTCATTCACCCACTTATGTCAGCCCCTTCGGGACGTGCTACATAAAAACCGAATGACGCACAACAAGGTGCCTGCCGTCCAACTTCTGATATCAGCGTAGCTATATCAACCATCGGGCGAAACGTCGAGTTAGGCACCGCCTTATTCCACAACAAAGCCGGGTAATTCCCGGCTTTGTTGTATCTGAACAGCCCCTCGGTTAGCATCACGTTATTCGCGTCTGACGAGAGTAATGCCTTGAAACGCTGGCCCGTTTTTCCCCATTCATTACGACAACTGGTAACGCTGGCATTCCTGCTGATCCTGCTGCCCTTGTTAGTGTTGGCATGGCAAGCCTGGCAAAGCCTGAATGTACTTAGCGATCAGGCGGCGCTGGTCAACCGCACGACGCTTATCGATGCCCGGCGCAGTGAAGCGATGACCAACGCGGCGCTGGAGATGGAGCGTAGCTACCGTCAGTATTGCGTGTTGGACGATCCCACCCTGGCGAAGGTCTACCAAAGCCAGCGCAAGCGTTACAGCGAAATGCTCGACGCCCACGCAGGCGTGCTGCCGGACGATAAACTCTACCAGGCATTGCGTCAGGATTTGAACAATCTCGCCCAACTTCAGTGCAACAACAGCGGCCCCGATGCCGCCGCTGCTGCGCGTCTGGAAGCCTTCGCCAACGCGAATACTGAAATGGTACAGGCCACGCGCACCGTGGTGTTCTCTCGTGGGCAGCAACTGCAACGAGAAATTGCCGAACGTGGGCAATATTTCGGCTGGCAATCGCTGGTACTGTTTCTGGTAAGCCTGGTAATGGTGCTGCTTTTCACACGGATGATTATCGGTCCGGTAAAAAATATTGAACGGATGATCAACCGATTGGGGGAAGGGCGTTCTCTGGGTAATAGCGTTTCGTTCAGCGGCCCTCGTGAATTACGTTCGGTCGGGCAACGAATTATCTGGTTAAGCGAGCGCCTGTCATGGCTGGAATCTCAACGCCATCAGTTTTTAAGACATCTATCTCATGAATTAAAAACGCCGCTGGCGAGTATGCGCGAAGGTACTGAATTACTTGCTGATCAGGTTGTTGGGCCGCTCACGGCAGAGCAGAAAGAGGTGGTGAGCATTCTCGATAACAGCAGTCGCAATCTGCAAAAGCTGATCGAACAACTGCTTGATTACAACCGTAAACAGGCGGACGGCGCGGTGGCACTGGAGAACGTCGAGCTTGCACCACTGGTGGAGATGGTAGTTTCCGCTCACAGCTTGCCTGCACGGGCTAAAATGATGCATACCGACGTCGATCTGCAGGCAACAGTTTGCCAGGCAGAGCCAATGTTGTTGATGAGCGTGCTGGATAATCTTTACTCCAATGCGGTGCACTACGGGGCTGAATCCGGTAACATTTGCCTTCACAGCAGCTTACATGGTGCGCGGGTTTACATTGATGTCATCAATACAGGTACGCCCATTCCGCAAGAGGAACGCGCCATGATCTTCGAACCCTTTTTTCAGGGAAGTCACCAGCGAAAAGGGGCGGTGAAGGGCAGCGGTCTGGGATTAAGCATTGCCAGGGATTGTATTCGCCGTATGCAAGGGGAACTGTATCTGGTCGATGAGAGCGGGCAAGACGTTTGTTTCCGTATTGAATTGCCTGCGTCAAAAAACACGAAATAATGCTAAGAGCCTATCCCATTAGGCTATTTTATTTGCCAGTTTGGCCCCGGGCAGTGCTCGAAATCCTCACGTACTACGTGTACGCTCCGGTTTCTCCGCGCTGTCCATGTCCAAACTTCCTGCAACAATTACGCCCACTGGGAAAGGCTCTAAGTCTGGTGAATATGCGACACATTTTTCAACAAATTTTGCCCCGGCGGCTATGGCTGGCGGGGTTGCCTTGTCTGGCATTGCTGGGCTGTGTGCAGAGTTACAATAAACCAGCTCTTAATACGCCAGCAGAAGAAAAAATTCCGGTTTATCAACTGGCTGATTATCTTCCTACTGAATGTAGTGACATCTGGGCGCTGCAAGGGAAATCAACCGAAACTAACCCGCTTTACTGGCTACGGGCGATGGATTGTGCCAACCGCTTAATGCCAGCGCAATCGCGTCAGGAAGCCCGCAAGTATGGCGACGGTAGCTGGCAAAATACCTTTAAACAGGGAATTTTGCTGGCCGACGCTAAAATTACGCCTTTTGAGCGCCGCCAGTTAGTTGCGCGCATTGACGCGTTAAGTACAGAGATCCCGGCGCAGGTTCGCCCGCTGTATCAGCTCTGGCGCGATGGTCAGGCGTTACAATTGCAACTGGCGGAAGAGCGTCAACGCTACAGTAAACTCCAGCAGTCCAGCGATAGCGAGCTGGATGCTTTGCGCCAGCAACATCACGTTCTACAGCAGCAACTGGAGCTTACCACCCGTAAGCTGGAAAATCTGACCGATATTGAACGTCAGCTCTCGACCCGTAAACCTGCCGGAAATTTCGCGCCGGACGCGACGCACGAGAGTGAAAAGCCCGCGCCATCTACCAATGAGGTCACCCCTGATGAGCCATAAACCTGCGCATTTATTATTGGTCGATGATGATCCCGGATTGTTGAAATTACTTGGTCTGCGCCTGACCAGCGAAGGCTACAGCGTGGTCACGGCGGAAAGTGGCGCTGAAGGGTTGCGGGTACTGAATCGCGAAAAAATAGATTTAGTCATCAGCGACCTGCGGATGGATGAAATGGACGGTATGCAACTGTTTGCCGAAATCCAGAAAGTGCAGCCGGGGATGCCGGTTATCATCCTCACCGCGCATGGTTCCATTCCCGATGCCGTTTCCGCGACACAGCAAGGCGTGTTTAGTTTCCTCACCAAACCCGTCGATAAAGACGCGTTGTATCAGGCAATTGACGATGCGCTGGAGCAATCCGCGCCAGCCACCGACGGACGCTGGAGCGAGGCTATTGTCACCCGCAGTCCGCTGATGCTGCGTTTGCTGGAACAGGCGAGGCTGGTAGCGCAGTCTGACGTTAGTGTGCTGATTAACGGCCAGAGCGGCACGGGGAAAGAGATTTTCGCCCAGGCGATCCACAACGCCAGCCCACGCAACAACAAACCGTTTATTGCCATTAACTGTGGCGCATTGCCTGAACAGTTGCTGGAGTCAGAACTGTTTGGTCATGCACGCGGCGCGTTTACTGGTGCCGTCAGCAATCGCGAAGGTTTATTCCAGGCGGCGGAAGGCGGTACGCTGTTTCTCGATGAGATTGGCGATATGCCCGCGCCGTTACAGGTAAAATTGCTGCGCGTGTTGCAGGAGCGCAAAGTCCGTCCGCTGGGCAGCAACCGCGATATTGATATCGACGTGCGGATTATTTCCGCCACTCATCGCGACCTGCCAAAAGCGATGGCGCGAGGTGAGTTCCGCGAAGATCTCTATTACCGCCTCAACGTTGTTAGTCTGAAGATCCCCGCACTGGCGGAGCGCACGGAAGATATTCCGTTGTTAGCAAACCATTTATTGCGTCAGGCGGCAGAGCGACATAAACCGTTTGTCCGTGCGTTCTCCACCGATGCGATGAAGCGCCTGATGACCGCCACCTGGCCGGGCAATGTGCGCCAGTTGGTGAATGTGATTGAACAGTGCGTGGCGCTGACGTCATCTCCGGTGATTAGTGATGCGCTGGTGGAGCAGGCGCTGGAAGGAGAAAACACGGCGCTACCCACCTTTGTTGAGGCGCGTAATCAGTTTGAACTCAACTACTTGCGCAAGCTGCTGCAAATCACCAAAGGCAATGTCACCCACGCGGCGAGAATGGCGGGGCGCAACCGGACAGAATTTTATAAACTGCTTTCCCGACACGAACTGGATGCAAACGATTTCAAGGAATGAATTGGCGTAATGTGTTACGTTTAGCAGATCAAAAGACAGGCGACCTTTTCAAGGAATAGCATGAAAAAGATTGATGCGATTATTAAACCCTTCAAGCTGGACGATGTCCGCGAAGCACTGGCTGAAGTCGGCATTACCGGTATGACGGTAACCGAAGTGAAAGGTTTTGGCCGCCAGAAAGGCCATACCGAGCTGTATCGCGGCGCGGAGTATATGGTGGATTTTCTGCCGAAGGTGAAAATTGAGATCGTCGTACCCGACGACATTGTGGATACCTGTGTAGACACCATTATTCGCACAGCGCAAACCGGTAAAATTGGTGACGGTAAAATCTTCGTCTTTGACGTGGCACGGGTCATTCGTATCCGTACCGGTGAAGAGGACGACGCGGCAATTTAAACCGCGCCGGGGTTGCCGGATGTCTCCATCCGGCAATATCAAATCACAGCACCTTATGTGGGCCAAAGCATTCGTAATGAATGTTTTCCTGCTTCACGCCCAGATCCACTAACTGTTTTGCGGCAAACTGCATGAAGCCAACCGGGCCGCAGAGATAGAACTGCATTGCCGGATTGCTGAACGCACCTTCGAGTTTGCTCAGATCCATCAGACCTTCGCTATCAAACTGACCTTTCGCGCGATCGGCTTCACTCGGCTGACGATACCAGGTATGCGCGGTAAAGCGCGGCAGCGATTGCCCCAGTTCCTTAACTTCATCGGCAAAGGCGTGAACATCGCCATTTTCTGCAGCATGGAACCAGTTCACCTGGGCGCTATGGCCTGTTTTTGCCAACGTGTCGAGCATCGCCAGCATTGGCGTCTGACCGACACCCGCAGAGATTAAGGTCACTGGCGTGTCATTCGCTACATCCATAAAGAAATCACCAGCCGGAGCCACCAGCTTCACGACATCGCCAACGTTAGCGTGATTGTGCAGCCAGTTGGATACCTGTCCGCCATCTTCGCGTTTCACTGCAATACGATAGCCTTTGCCATCCGGTTTACGGGTCAAAGAGTACTGACGAATTTCCTGATGCGGGAAACCTTCCGGCTTCAGCCAAATGCCGAGATATTGTCCCGGACGGTATTCTGCCACTGCGCCACCGTCGACCGGTTCCAGTTCGAAACTGGTGATCAATGCGCTGCGTGGTGTTTTAGCCACAATGCGGAAATCGCGCGTACCTTCCCAGCCACCGGCTTTGCTGGCGTTTTCGTTATAAATTTCTGCTTCGCGATTGATAAACACATTTGCCAGTACGCCATACGCTTTGCCCCATGCGTCCAGCACTTCCTGACCCGGGCTGAACATTTCGTCGAGGGTGGCCAGCAGGTGTTCGCCTACGATGTTGTACTGCTCCGGTTTGATCTGGAAGCTGGTGTGTTTCTGCGCGATTTTCTCCACTGCTGGCAGCAGCGCAGGCAGGTTTTCAATATTACTGGCGTAGGCGGCAATGGCGTTAAACAGGGCTTCACGTTGATCGCCATTACGCTGGTTACTCATATTGAAAATGTCTTTGAGTTCTGGGTTATGAGTAAACATACGGTCGTAGAAATGGGCGGTTAATTTCGGCCCTGTTTCCACCAGCAAAGGGATAGTGGCTTTTACTGTAGCGATGGTTTGAGCGTCAAGCATAGAGTCTTCCTTTTTTTTGCATCTTAATTGATGTATCTCAAATGCATCTTATAAAAAATAACCCTGTCCTGTAAATGGTTCCTTGGTGTTTTTCATTAGGAATGTGATGAAGTGAAAAATTTGCATCACAAACCTGAAAAGAAATCCGTTTCCGGTAGTAAGTCCTTTATTCACCAAAGCCTTGACGTGCTTGAAGGTAATCGTTTGCGTAAATTCCTTTGTCAAGACCTGTTATCGCAGAATGATTCGGTTATACTGTTCGCCGTTGTCCATCAGGACCGCCAAAATTAGGCGAAAAAATTTTATTGTTAGCTGAGTCAGGAGATGCGGATGTTAAAGCGTGAAATGAACATTGCCGATTATGATGCCGAACTGTGGCAGGCTATGGAGCAGGAAAAAGTACGTCAGGAAGAGCACATCGAACTGATCGCCTCCGAAAACTACACCAGCCCGCGCGTAATGCAAGCACAGGGCTCTCAGCTAACCAACAAATATGCTGAAGGTTATCCGGGTAAACGTTACTACGGCGGTTGCGAGTATGTTGATATCGTCGAACAACTGGCGATCGATCGCGCGAAAGAGCTGTTCGGCGCTGACTACGCTAACGTTCAGCCGCACTCCGGTTCCCAGGCTAACTTTGCGGTCTACACCGCGCTGCTGGAACCAGGCGATACCGTTCTGGGTATGAACCTGGCACACGGCGGTCACCTGACTCACGGTTCTCCGGTTAACTTCTCCGGTAAACTGTACAACATCGTTCCTTACGGTATCGATGCAACAGGTCATATCGACTACGCAGATCTGGAAAAACAAGCGAAAGAACACAAACCGAAAATGATCATCGGCGGCTTCTCAGCATATTCCGGCGTGGTTGACTGGGCGAAAATGCGTGAAATCGCTGACAGCATCGGTGCTTACTTGTTCGTTGATATGGCGCACGTTGCGGGCCTGGTTGCTGCTGGCGTCTATCCGAACCCGGTTCCTCATGCTCACGTTGTCACTACTACCACTCACAAAACCCTGGCGGGTCCGCGCGGCGGCCTGATCCTGGCGAAAGGTGGTAGCGAAGAGCTGTACAAAAAACTGAACTCTGCAGTCTTTCCGGGTGGGCAGGGCGGTCCGCTGATGCACGTAATCGCCGGTAAAGCAGTAGCGCTGAAAGAAGCGATGGAGCCGGAGTTCAAAACTTACCAGCAGCAGGTCGCGAAAAACGCCAAAGCGATGGTAGAAGTGTTCCTCGAGCGCGGCTACAAAGTGGTTTCCGGCGGTACTGATAACCACCTGTTCCTGGTTGATCTGGTTGATAAAAACCTGACCGGTAAAGAAGCTGACGCCGCTCTGGGCCGTGCTAACATCACCGTGAACAAAAACAGTGTACCGAACGATCCGAAGAGCCCGTTTGTGACCTCCGGTATTCGTGTGGGTACTCCGGCGATTACCCGTCGCGGCTTTAAAGAAGCAGAAGCGAAAGAACTGGCTGGCTGGATGTGTGACGTGCTGGACAGCATCAATGATGAAGCGGTTATCGAGCGCATCAAAGGTAAAGTTCTCGACATCTGCGCTCGCTACCCGGTTTACGCATAAGCGAAACGGTGGTTTGCTGACAATGTGCTCGTTGTTCATGCCGGATGCGGCATGAACGCCTTATCCGGCCTACAAAACTTTGCAAATTCAATACATTGCAATATCCGTGTAGGCCTGATAAGCGTAGCGCATCAGGCAATCTTACGTTTGTGATCATCGCGAGGTTTCCTTCGGGAAGCCTTGTTACGTTATCGCGGCATTAAATTTGCCGTAACTGCGCTTCAACATACAAATAGCCAATCCCCAGCACCTGTTGCGCGCGGCTTAATTGCCCGAAGCCAATTTGCGTCGCTTTCACGCCAGGCCCTTCATCGCGGTCGAACGGATTAAACCCTGTCTGGCGAATAATGGTATTAAGCCAGTTCTCGCCAAAGGCGCAACTACGACCATACAGCCAAATCTGATTAATATTGAGGATGTTGAGGAAGTTATACAGACTTAAACCAATGGCGTTAGCACTGCAGTCAACCCAACTGGTGACCCACGGTTCTCCACTTTGCCAGGCAGCGATTAATTGCGCGGTAGTCAGTTTTTCGGGATCAAGTTGAGTATTGTCCGGCTGTGATTTTAGCCATACCCGCGCCTGCCTTTTTAATGCGCTTAACGAGGCGACGGTTTCCAGGCAGCCGTAACGTCCACAATCACAGGCGACGCCATCGGGGTTAACGATGGTGTGACCAATCTGTCCGCTGCCATACAAACTGCCGCGATAAATTTGCTCGTTAATCACGAACGACGAGCCAATGCCGTAATCAACGTTGATCACGCAGAAATCACGCCCCTGCGAATTTTTTTGCCATTTCTCCGCCAGCGCCAGCATCACGCAGTCATTATCGACCATTACCCGAATGCCGAGCTTTTCTTCCAGCAGATATTTCACCTCAACCGGCGCTGTCCACGGCGCTTGCGGCATGGTTTGCGATACGCCGGTGACCGGATCAACCTGGCCGTGAATTGCCAGCGCCAGATTGATAGTGCGCTCTGGCCACAGTTTGCGATGGCGATGCCAGCATTTTTCGATCTCCGCCAATAGCGCCTGCGGTGTCGGAGCGTCAATCTGAAAGCGTTCAAATTCACCTTTCGGACTTAAACAGGCATTAGCGACCTGACACTCAATGCTGGTGGGCGTAACGTTCAGACACAGCGTCCAGGCACCCTCCGGTGCAATGAGCCATGTGCCGCTGCTATGCCCGCGCGTCTGGCTTTCATCGTCGATATTCACCACCCGCTTTTCGTTTTCCAGCTCCTGCAAAATATTACTGACTGCCGGAATCGAAATTTGCGCCAGTCGGGCCAGCGTCGATTTATTGGCACGTTTTTGCCGGTACAGCAGCTCCAGAATCACGCATTTGTTATGGTGGCGGATCTGTTGATTGTTAATGCAGGCTCTCATCTTCACTAAACCTTGTTTAGTTAATTGCGTGATTATTCCGCGAAAACATTGCCAGATTGTTCAATACACTGCCACAAATCTTTTAATTCAGTATGTCTTGTTAATATTGAGGGCACCATGACTCCAGTAAAAGTGTGGCAAGAGCGCGTTGAGATCCCGACCTATGAAACCGGGCCGCAGGATATACATCCCATGTTTCTGGAAAATCGCGTTTATCAGGGATCGTCCGGCGCGGTTTATCCCTATGGCGTGACGGATACGCTGAGCGAGCAGAAAACCCTGAAATCGTGGCAGGCGGTATGGCTGGAAAACGACTACATCAAAGTGATGATCCTGCCGGAACTGGGCGGTCGTGTGCATCGCGCGTGGGATAAAGTAAAACAGCGCGATTTTGTCTATCACAATGAGGTGATAAAACCGGCGCTGGTAGGGCTGCTGGGGCCGTGGATCTCGGGCGGGATTGAGTTTAACTGGCCGCAACACCATCGCCCGACCACCTTTATGCCCGTTGATTTCGCCATCGAAGCACATGAAGATGGCGCACAGACTGTATGGGCTGGCGAAACGGAACCGATGCACGGTTTACAGGTGATGACCGGTTTCACGCTGCGCCCTGACCGTGCCGCACTGGAAATCGCCAGCCGCGTCTATAACGGCAATGCTACGCCGCGTCATTTTTTGTGGTGGGCCAATCCGGCGGTGAAAGGTGGTGAAGGGCATCAGAGTGTTTTCCCACCGGATGTGACTGCGGTATTCGATCATGGCAAACGGGCCGTTTCAGCTTTCCCCATTGCCACCGGAACCTATTACAAAGTGGACTACTCCGCCGGGGTGGACATTTCTCGTTATAAAAATGTACCCGTTCCAACATCATATATGGCCGAAAAATCACAGTACGATTTTGTTGGCGCGTGGTGTCACGATGAAGATGGCGGTTTGCTTCACGTTGCCAACCACCATATTGCACCAGGTAAAAAACAGTGGAGCTGGGGACACAGTGAATTTGGTCAGGCGTGGGATAAGAGCCTGACCGACAATAACGGCCCGTATATCGAACTGATGACTGGCATTTTTGCTGACAACCAGCCCGATTTTACCTGGCTTGATGCTTACGAAGAGAAGCGTTTCGAGCAGTATTTCCTGCCTTATCATTCTCTGGGCATGGTGCAAAACGCCTCCCGCGACGCGGTGATTAAATTAGAGCGTAGCGAGCGGGGGATTGAGTGGGGGCTGTATGCCATCTCCCCGTTGAGTGGATATCGTCTGGCGATCCGCGAAATCGGCAAATGCAACGTGTTACTTGACGATGCCGTAGCCCTGACACCAGCGACCGCCATCCAGGGCGTGTTACACGGTATTGATCCGGGCAGATTGACTATCGAACTTTCCGATGCTGACGGCAATATTGTACTGAGTTATCAGGAACATCAGCCGCAAGAACTACCGTTGCCGGACGTTGCTAAAGCGCCACTGGCAGCACAAGACATTACCAGTACAGATGAAGCCTGGTTTGTCGGTCAGCATCTGGAGCAATACCATCACGCCAGCCGTTCGCCGTTCGATTACTACCTGCGTGGCGTGGCGTTGGATCCGCTCGATTATCGCTGCAACCTGGCGCTGGCGATGCTGGAATATAACCGCGCAGATTTCCCGCAAGCGGTGGCATATGCCAGTCAGGCGCTAAAACGCGCACATGCACTGAATAAAAACCCGCAGTGCGGACAGGCAAGTTTGATTCGCGCCAGTGCTTACGAACGTCAGGGGCAATATCAACAAGCTGAAGAGGATTTCTGGCGTGCAGTCTGGAGCGGCAACAGTAAAGCGGGCGGCTATTACGGTCTGGCACGACTGGCGGCGCGTAATGGCAACTTCGAGGCAGGGCTGGATTTTTGCCAACAAAGCCTGCGCGCCTGCCCAACTAATCAGGAAGTGCTTTGCCTGCATAATCTGCTGCTGGTATTAAGCGGCCGTCAGGATAATGCGCGTTTACAGCGCGAGAAACTGCTGCGCGATTATCCGCTGAACGCCACCCTGTGGTGGTTGAACTGGTTCGATGGTCGTTCTGAATCTGCCTTCACGCAGTGGCGAGGTCTGTGTCAGGGGCGCGACGTGAACGCCCTGATGACTGCCGGGCAGTTGATTAACTGGGGAATGCCCGCCCTGGCGGCAGAGATGCTGAACGCACTGGACTGCCAACGCACGTTGCCGCTTTATCTGCAAGCGAGCTTATTGCCGAAAGCTGATCGTGGCGAACTGGTGACAAGAGCCATTGATGTCTTTCCGCAGTTTGTCCGTTTCCCGAATACGCTGGAGGAAGTGGCGGCACTGGAGAGCATTGAAGAGTGTTGGTTCGCCCGTCATTTACTGGCCTGCTTCTACTACAACAAGCGTTGCTACGACAAAGCCATTGCCTTATGGCAGCGTTGCGTAGAGATGTCGCCGGAGTTTGCCGACGGCTGGCGCGGGTTGGCGATCCATGCGTGGAATAAGCAGCACGATGATGAACTGGCCGCGCGTTATCTTGATAATGCTTATCAGCTTGCGCCACAGGATGCACGTCTGCTTTTCGAACGCGATTTGCTGGATAAGTTAACCGGATCTTCGCCGGAGAAACGACTGGCGCGTCTGGAAAATAATCTGGAAATTGCCCTGAAACGCGACGACATGACCGCAGAACTGCTCAATTTGTGGCATCTCACCGGTCAGGCAGACAAAGCGGCGGACATTCTCGCCACGCGCAAATTCCATCCGTGGGAAGGCGGGGAAGGGAAAGTTACCTGCCAGTTTATCCTCAACCAGTTGTTACGCGCATGGCAACACCTTGATGCCAGACAGCCGCAGCAGGCAAGCGAACTGCTTCATGCCGCGTTGCATTATCCGGAGAATTTAAGCGAAGGTCGTTTACCTGGGCAGACTGATAACGACATCTGGTTCTGGCAGGCAGTATGCGCGAAAACGCAGGGCGATGAAGCTGAGGCGACGCGCTGCTTACGAATGGCGGCGACCGGCGATCGCACCATTAACATCCACAGTTATTACAACGATCAGCCGGTCGATTATCTCTTCTGGCAAGGGATGGCACTGCGATTGCTGGGCGAACAACAAACGGCACAGCAACTGTTCAGTGAAATGAAACAGTGGGCGCAACAGATGGCGAAAACCAGTATCGAAGCGGATTTCTTTGCTGTTTCACAACCGGACTTGTTGTCGCTGTATGGCGATTTACAACAGCAGCATAAAGAAAAATGCCTGATGGTGTCGATGCTGGCGGCTGCGGGATTAGGGGAGATTGCGCAATATGAATCTGTGCGCGCTGAACTGACGGCGATTAATCCGGCCTGGCCGAAAGCGGCATTATTCACCACCGTGATGCCTTTTATTTTTAACTACGTTCACTAAACCCTATTAACTGTAATATTTGAGCGGCATGCGCTGCCGCTCATCACTAAATAATTAAAATAAGCCGTTGTAAATAAAAACCCTACAGGAGGCACTATGCCTGAAAAAATGAGAGCAACCCGTAATATAATTTTAATGGCTACGCTTTTGGGTAGCGCACTATTCGCCAGGGCTGCGGAAAAAGAAATGACCATTGGCGCAATATATCTTGATACTCAGGGATATTACGCCGGTGTACGTCAGGGTGTTCAGGATGCGGCAAAAGATTCCTCAGTACAGGTACAGTTAATAGAAACCAACGCACAGGGGGATATTTCAAAAGAAAGTACTTTTGTTGATACCCTCGTGGCGCGTAATGTTGATGCCATTATTTTGTCGGCAGTGTCTGAAAATGGCAGTAGCCGCACCGTTCGACGCGCCAGTGAGGCGGGTATTCCAGTGATTTGCTACAACACCTGTATTAATCAGAAAGGGGTCGATAAATATGTCTCGGCGTATCTGGTGGGCGATCCTCTGGAATTCGGTAAAAAACTGGGTAATGCCGCCGCCGATTATTTTATTGCCAACAAAATTGAACAACCAAAAATTGCCGTCATAAATTGCGAAGCTTTTGAAGTTTGTGTGCAGCGGCGTAAAGGGTTTGAAGAAGTATTAAAAGCCCGTGTTCCCGGAGCGCAAATTGTCGCGAATCAGGAAGGTACTGTTTTAGATAAAGCGATTTCTGTCGGTGAAAAACTGATTATCTCCACGCCGGATCTCAACGCCATTATGGGGGAATCGGGCGGCGCGACACTCGGCGCAGTTAAAGCAGTACGTAATCAAAATCAGGCCGGGAAAATTGCCGTCTTTGGTTCAGATATGACGACTGAAATTGCCCAGGAACTGGAAAACAACCAGGTGCTGAAAGCGGTAGTGGATATTTCCGGTAAGAAAATGGGTAACGCTGTTTTTGCGCAAACATTGAAGGTTATCGATAAAAAAGCCGACGGTGAAAAAGTGATTCAGGTGCCTATCGATCTCTATACCAAAACGGAAGACGGTAAGCAGTGGCTGGCAACGCATATTGATGGTCTGCCCTAATAGCTGATTCGCAGAGGTCCCTATGTTCACGGCAACAGAGGCAGTCCCGGTAGCAAAAGTGGTGGCAGGAAATAAGCGTTATCCCGGCGTCGTTGCGCTGGATAACGTTAATTTCACGCTCAATAAAGGCGAAGTTCGCGCGCTGTTAGGTAAAAACGGCGCGGGCAAATCGACCCTCATTCGAATGCTCACCGGCAGCGAACGCCCGGACAGCGGCGATATCTGGATTGGCGAGACGCGGCTGGAAGGTGACGAAGCTACGCTGACTCGCCGTGCCGCTGAACTGGGGGTACGCGCGGTTTATCAGGAGTTAAGTCTGGTGGAGGGGCTGACGGTGGCGGAAAACCTCTGCCTTGGTCAATGGCCACGCCGCAACAGCATGATTGATTACCCGCAAATGGCGCAGGATGCCCAACGTTGCTTACAGGCGCTGGGTGTCGACGTTAGCCCTGAACAACTTGTATCGACGCTAAGTCCGGCGCAAAAGCAACTGGTGGAAATTGCGCGAGTGATGAAGGGCGAGCCGCGCGTGGTCATTCTTGATGAACCTACCAGTTCGCTTGCCAGTGCGGAAGTTGAACTGGTGATCAGCGCCGTGAAAAAGATGTCGGCACTGGGCGTGGCGGTGATTTATGTCAGCCACCGGATGGAAGAAATCCGCCGTATCGCTTCCTGCGCCACCGTCATGCGCGATGGTCAGGTGGCGGGCGATGTGATGCTCGAAAACACCTCCACCCGTCATATTGTGTCGCTGATGCTTGGACGCGATCACGTTGATATTGCGCCGGTTGCCGCCCAGGAAATTGCTGACCAGATCGTGCTGGATGTTCGTGCGTTACGCCACAGACCAAAACTTGCGGAGATCAATTTTTCACTGCGTCGTGGTGAAGTGCTCGGTATTGCTGGCCTGCTGGGAGCCGGGCGCAGTGAATTGCTGAAAGCGATTGTTGGACTGGAAGCGTTTGAGCAGGGCGAAATTGTTATCAACGGCGAGAAAATCACGCGCCCGGATTACGGCGACATGTTGAAACGCGGCATCGGCTATACCCCGGAAAATCGCAAAGAAGCGGGGATCATTCCCTGGCTGGGCGTTGACGAAAATACAGTGCTGACCAACCGGCAAAAAATCAGCGCTAACGGCGTGCTGCAATGGTCCACCATCCGCCGCCTGACCGAAGAGGTGATGCAACGGATGACAGTCAAGGCTGCCAGTAGCGAAACGCCGATTGGTACGCTTTCCGGCGGTAATCAGCAAAAAGTGGTGATCGGTCGTTGGGTCTATGCCGCCAGCCAGATTCTGTTGCTCGACGAGCCAACGCGCGGCGTCGATATCGAAGCCAAGCAGCAGATTTACCGTATTGTCCGCGAGCTGGCCGCAGAAGGAAAAAGCGTGGTGTTTATCTCCAGTGAAGTGGAGGAGTTGCCGCTGGTGTGCGACCGCATCCTGTTGTTACAGCACGGCACGTTCTCGCAGGAGTTTCACTCGCCGGTCAATGTGGATGAGCTGATGTCCGCCATTCTGTCTGTGCACTGATGAATTTTACCGAGGAACCTGAAGATGTCTGCTTCGTCATTACCATTGCCGCAGGGCAAGAGCGTCTCGCTCAAACAATTTGTCAGTCGCCACATTAATGAGATCGGTTTGCTGGTGGTGATAGCCATTTTGTATCTGGTCTTCTCCCTGAACGCACCAGGCTTTATCTCATTAAATAACCAAATGAACGTGCTACGCGATGCCGCCACCATCGGTATTGCCGCCTGGGCGATGACGCTGATTATTATCTCCGGTGAAATTGATGTCAGCGTTGGGCCAATGGTGGCTTTTGTCTCGGTGTGCCTGGCATTTTTACTGCAATTTGAGGTTCCTCTGGCGGTGGCGTGTTTGTTGGTGTTGCTGTTAGGCGCGCTGATGGGAACGCTCGCCGGGGTGTTACGTGGCGTGTTTAACGTGCCAAGTTTTGTGGCCACGCTGGGGTTGTGGAGCGCCCTGCGCGGTATGGGGCTGTTTATGACTAACGCCCTGCCTGTGCCGATTGACGAAAACGAGGTACTGGACTGGCTGGGTGGGCAATTTCTCGGCGTGCCGGTATCCGCGCTGATCATGATGGTGTTGTTTGCGCTGTTTGTGTTCATCAGCCGTAAAACTGCCTTCGGGCGTTCGGTTTTTGCTGTGGGCGGTAATGCCACGGCGGCGCAGTTGTGCGGGATTAACGTCCGGCGAGTACGCATTCTTATTTTTACCCTTTCAGGATTATTAGCGGCGGTGACCGGCATTTTACTGGCGGCGCGCCTCGGTTCTGGTAACGCAGGCGCGGCAAACGGTCTGGAGTTTGACGTGATCGCAGCCGTGGTAGTTGGTGGTACGGCGCTTTCCGGTGGTCGCGGCTCCCTGTTCGGTACGCTGCTTGGCGTTCTGGTCATTACGCTAATCGGTAACGGCCTGGTGCTGCTCGGAATTAACTCCTTTTTCCAGCAGGTGGTCCGCGGCGTCATCATCGTGGTGGCGGTACTGGCGAATATCTTGCTGACCCAGCGAAGCAGTAAAGCGAAACGCTAAATATTAACGCCCCTGGCGCGGGTGCGGCAGGGATGAAAATTAATCGTATTGTTAATGAGGGACTTATGAAAACGATGCTGGCAGCTTACTTACCAGGAAATTCGACCGTTGATCTACGGGAAGTTGCGGTGCCGACGCCGGGGATTAACCAGGTACTGATCAAAATGAAATCCTCCGGGATTTGCGGAAGCGATGTCCACTATATCTATCATCAACACCGCGCCACGGCGGCGGCGCCCGATAAACCGTTGTATCAGGGATTTATCAACGGTCATGAACCGTGCGGGCAGATTGTGGCGATGGGGCAAGGCTGTCGACATTTTAAAGAGGGCGATCGTGTGCTGGTGTATCACATTTCCGGCTGTGGTTTTTGCCAGAACTGTCGTCGTGGTTTTCCTATCTCCTGTACCGGTAAAGGAAAAGCGGCTTACGGCTGGCAGCGTGATGGCGGTCATGCCGAATATCTGCTGGCGGAAGAAAAAGATCTGATCCTCCTGCCAGACGCACTGAGCTACGAAGATGGAGCGTTTATCAGTTGCGGCGTTGGCACGGCGTATGAAGGGATTTTGCGCGGCGAAGTCTCCGGCAGCGATAACGTGCTGGTGGTCGGTCTGGGGCCGGTCGGGATGATGGCGATGATGCTGGCGAAAGGTCGCGGTGCGAAACGGATCATCGGCGTTGATATGTTGCCGGAACGTCTGGCGATGGCGAAACAGTTAGGTGTGATGGATCACGGTTATTTAGCAACCACTGAAGGTCTGCCGCAGATAATTGCCGAACTCACCCACGGCGGCGCGGATGTTGCGCTCGATTGTTCCGGTAATGCTGCGGGGCGCTTGCTGGCATTGCAATCCACCGCCGACTGGGGACGCGTGGTTTACATCGGGGAAACTGGAAAAGTGGAGTTCGAGGTCAGCGCCGATCTGATGCACCATCAACGGCGGATTATTGGCTCCTGGGTGACCAGCCTGTTCCATATGGAAAAATGCGCTCACGATCTGACGGACTGGAAACTGTGGCCGCGTAACGCCATTACCCACCGCTTCTCACTGGAACAGGCGGGTGAGGCGTATGCGCTGATGGCAAGTGGCAAATGTGGGAAAGTCGTGATTAATTTCCCGGATTAAGGAGTTAGCGGATGACCATCTATACCTTATTTCATGGGGCGCTAAAGCTGGATATCTCTGACCAGGGCGGAGTCATAGAAGGCTTCTGGCACGACACGACGGCGTTGCTACGTCCGGGTAAAAAAAACGGTGTGGCAACCGATGCCTCCTGTTTTCCGCTGGTGCCGTTTGCTAACCGGGTGAGCGGCAACCGCTTTGTCTGGCAAGGGCGTGAGTATCCGCTACATCCTAACGTTGAATGGGACGCGCATTATCTGCACGGCGATGGCTGGCTGGGCCAGTGGCAATGTGTAACGCGCAGCGATGATAGTTTATGTCTGGAGTATGAACATCGCGGTGGCGTTTATCATTATCGGGTAAGTCAGACGTTTCATTTAACGGCAGATGCGCTGACGGTCACGCTCTCTGTCACCAATGAAGGTGCAGAGACGCTGCCGTTTGGTACGGGCTGGCATCCTTATTTTCCGTTGTCGTCGCAAACGCGGATTCAGGCGCAGGCGAGCGGTTACTGGCTGGAGCGGGAACAGTGGCTGGCGGGGGCGTTTTGCGCGCAGTTACCGCTGGAGCTGGATTTCAATCAGCTCGCGCCGTTGCCGCGTCAGTGGGTGAACAATGGTTTTTCCGGATGGAATGGTCAGGCACGCATTGAGCAGCCACAGCAGGGTTACGTCATCACTATGGAAACGACGCCGCCCGCACCGTGTTATTTCATCTTTGTTTCGGACCCGACGTTTGATAAAGGGTATGCGTTTGATTTCTTCTGCCTGGAGCCGATGAGTCATGCGCCGGATGACCATCATCGTCCCGAAGGCGGAGATCTCATTGCGCTTGCACCGGGGGAGTCAACAACCTTAGAGATGTCGTTGCGGGTTGAGTTGCTGTAATTTATAAAATGCCGGATGCACAGGCCTACAATGGGTGCCGGAGCGGTAGGCCGGATAAGGCGTTCACGCCGCATCCGGCATGTTTTTAACGCCGATCGAGAGAAATCGCCCCCGGTCCGGTAATCGCCAGCAGCAAGAATGCGCCTGCAATACTGACATTTTTCCAGAAATTAATCATATTTGGCCCGACCGCATCCCCCGTCATATCCCAGTAATGATGGCCAATCACCGCTGTACCCAACGTGTAGAAAATAAACAGCACCGCCAGCGGACGAGTGAAAAAACCAAGCACGATTAATATCGCGGCAGGCACTTCCATAACTACCGCAATAATTGCCGCCAGCATCGGCATTGGCGCGCCCAGCGAGGCCATATATTGGACCGTACCGTCAAAGCCCATCATTTTGGGAAAACCAAAAATAATGAAAATTAAGATGATGGCAATACGGGCAATTAATAACAAAACGGGGCGGGCTGCGCCAAAATCAAAATAACGTAGTGTGTTCATAACCAATCCCTTTGCAAAAAGATGTGATTTAAACGTAATACACACTCTGGCACCTCGCCACGCCCCAGGCGTTGAGATATTCGCTAATTATCCTGGTTTGCTATAACGGCATAGCGCAGGTCGCTGACAATGCGCTTGCTGCTTCATGCCGGGAAGCTCGCTCGAATATTCTTATTTTCCAACTTGCAACAACATTCGATTAACTCCAGACTAACGCCTCCTGACGGGAGGGACTCATGGTTTTGCAATCCACGCGCTGGCTGGCGCTCGGTTATTTCACGTACTTTTTTAGCTACGGCATTTTTCTACCTTTCTGGAGCGTCTGGCTTGAGGGGATTGGCTTAACGCCAGAAACCATCGGTCTGTTGTTAGGGGCCGGTCTGGTTGCCCGTTTTCTCGGTAGTTTGATAATCGCGCCCCGCGTCAGCGATCCTTCTCGTCTGATTTCCGCGCTGCGGGTGCTGGCGTTGCTGACGCTGCTGTTTGCCGTTGCCTTCTGGGCTGGCGCGCATGTCGCGTGGCTGATGGTGGTAATGGTCGGTTTTAACCTCTTTTTCTCACCGCTGGTGCCGTTGACTGACGCGCTGGCGAATACCTGGCAAAAGCAGTTTCCGCTTGATTACGGCAAAGTGCGGCTGTGGGGCTCGGTGGCATTTGTCATTGGTTCGGCGCTGACGGGCAAACTGGTCACGGTGTTTGATTATCGGGTGATCCTCGCAATGTTGACGCTGGGCGTGGCATCCATGCTACTTGGTTTTCTCATTCGCCCGACCATTCAACCACAAGGGGTAAGCCGCCAGCAGGAGAGCACGGGATGGCCGGCCTGGCTGGCGCTGGTTCGCCAGAACTGGCGCTTTCTGGCTTGTGTTTGTCTATTGCAGGGAGCGCACGCGGCGTATTACGGTTTTAGCGCCATTTACTGGCAGGCAGCGGGTTACTCGGCTTCGGCGGTGGGCTATTTGTGGTCACTTGGGGTGGTGGCGGAAGTGATCATCTTTGCGCTGAGTAACAAACTTTTCCGTCGCTGTAGCGCTCGCGATATGTTGTTGATCTCAGCGATTTGCGGAGTGGCGCGTTGGAGCATTATGGGGGCAACCACTGAGTTACCGTGGTTGATATTGGTGCAGATCCTGCATTGCGGCACTTTTACCGTGTGCCACCTGGCCGCCATGCGCTATATCGCCGCTCGTCAGGGTAGTGAGGTGATCCGTTTGCAGGCGGTTTACTCTGCCGTCGCGATGGGCGGCAGTATCGCTATCATGACCGTCTTCGCCGGATTCTTGTATCAATATCTGGGGCACGGCGTGTTCTGGGTGATGGCATTGGTGGCGCTTCCGGCAATGTTTCTGCGCCCAAAAGTGGTTCCCTCATGCTGATTATTCCAGCATTTTACGGATCTGCTCCTGTTGGTGTGCGGTCAGGGTCTGATTCGTATGAATCAGCGGCGGCGAAAAGAGCGGTAACGGGATGGTATAAGGTGCAATAATCAGCACAGCGTTTCTCGGTGCGCCATTTCGTAAAAAGGCCTTCACCGATATATGTTTAATATTGAGCGGCAGTAGCGTAATTTCGCGCAATTGTTGCTCAATACTTGCTTCTCTTTCACTGTCATTGTCCGTCAGTAAAACAATCTGTTTTTCGTTAACTTCATTTGCTTGCATCAGCCATGCGCCGAAAATCACCGCCACCAGACCACTTTCCTCATCGGAAAAACGGACATTGTATTCACTTTCAAACCCGGCCAGCGCCGCGCGGGTTGTACGAACCAGGCGTGGGTAAAGTCGGCTGAACTCTTCTGGCAAGGTGTTATCAATACCGATGGCAAACAAACTGCGGCGTAATGCCTGAGCGAGATGAGTATAAAGCTGATCGCATAACCCCTGTTCATCATAGAAACGGACATTTCCCAGCTCACGAAAATGTTGTACCAGACGGACAATAGCCTGACGCAATTGCCGATCGCGCTGATGGGTATCCTGCAGCGGATTGGGAACCCGCAACATGGAAAAGAGCAATGCCATAAACAACGGTTCATCTGGTGGTACAGGCTGGCGCGCCCGGCGTTGCCAGTGGCGGCCAATTTCTTGTGCTATCTGAAATTCAAGGCAGGATTCAGCCCATCGACGTTGCTGTGGGTTAAATTGTGGCGTGATCCCGGCATGATGTTGTAGCAGGCAATATTGCAGATACAGGCATAGAAAATGAATATCACGAGCTTCAAAGCATTTTTGCAATCGTCGCGAACACAGATTAACTAAAGCTTGTAGGTTGGTATCGTCGTAAAAGTTGCGAGCAATCCCCCGACGCTTCAATTCTTCCTTTATGGCAGGGGCGAAACGACCGGAGATAAATGACGGGCATAAACGGAAACCGCGTCGTAGCCAGTGAAATAAACATAAACGTTGATTAAGTACTGTACCTTCAATCCGGTAGCTACCGTCATAACCAGTAGTGAGCGTGAGTTGATGATAGCGCAGGATCTCCCGTCCTGTTTCGCTGATATCAAAACTGGCAATATCATCATCCACACCATTAAGCTCGCTAAACGTTGCCGTGGTGGCGGTCAACCCCGGCTGAAATAGCGTTAACAAGATCTGGCAGCGGCGCTGGGGAGCAGAAAGGGCAGATGGTGGAGCAAGTGTAGACATCATCTGTTGATCTCCCATAAGCATAATTGATAAGGATAGCTAAAGTTTGCTTAGGGAAATGGTGAATGGAACGCTATTTATCAGAAATGCGGGCAGGCGTCACAGAATTTTTATCGATATAAACAGCAATGGCCAGTTGAATGCCATGTCTTAAGGTGATTTCATGCTGTTTTATCGGGTTTTAATCTTAAGGTTAATTCTACGGGCTCAACGTATTGAGGATAAAATCTACCGCTTGTTCGCGATAAACATCACCATGACGATCGGAAAAAGCGTCAATGTGTTCGCCATCGGGGATCAGAATCAGCCGTTTTGGCTCTTTCGCCAGAGCATATAACTTTTCACTGTGCTGCCAGGGGATAACGTGATCGGCTTTGCCGTGAATCAGTAAAAGCGGAATGGGGCTGACGCTGGCAATGTAATTTTCACCGCTGTAACTTTCATCAAGTAAGTAACCACTGCCGGGGAGCATCTGGTTGGCGATGGTTGAGTAAGAGGCAAATGTGGAGTCGAGGATCACCGCGCGGATGCCCTCACGATTGCCCTGACCAATAACATCAAGAATATTCGCACCGCCAATACTCTGACCAAACAGTACCAGTCGCTGCGGGTTTACATCACTGCGATGGCGCACCACGTTGATGGCGCTCAGTGTATCGTCCAGTAATCCGGCTTGCGAAGGCGTTCCTTTAGACTTACCAAACCCACGATAATCAAACATAAACACGTTGAAATTGCGTTCGGGTAACCAACTGACCAGTGGCCAATGTGCAGACATATTTCCGGCATTGCCATGAGCATGGATCACCGTAGCGATGGCGTTTTCAGCGGGGCCAGTCGATGACGGAATAAACCAGCCTTGCAGGCGTGTGCCATCTTCAGCGGTAAACTCTACGGATTCTGCTGACCAGGGGTCAGGGCCATAAATTTTGTCATCAGGATAATAGAAAAAATTGATAGCGACGCGCGGCACTAAATAAACGCAGACGGCAACAACAAAGAGAATAAACAGAATCTTGAAAACGCGCTTGTTTACTGGCAGGACCATAACCTTTCCTTGCGACTTTTTTGTAATCCATTAATCGGGGAAAGATGGTGGGAGAGCGGTGAGGGAAAGTAAAGCGGCGAGAAAGTATTTCGGAATAGCGCCTGAAAGGCGAGGGCGGGTGAGAGAAATCACCCGCCAGAGAAATTAACGCTTCAGTGCGTCGCTTAACTCGTCACGCATGTTTGACAGCATGGCTTTTACTACGCGTGGGTTACCCGCAACGATGTTACCGGTCAGTATGTAGTTATGACCACCAGTGAAGTCGCTGACGATACCACCAGCTTCACGAACCAGCAGTTCGCCTGCGGCGAAGTCCCACGGACGCAGACCGATTTCAAAGAAACCGTCAACGCGACCAGCAGCGACATAAGCCAGATCCAGTGCCGCAGAACCAGTACGACGGAAGTCAGCACATTCGTTGAACAGTTTGCCGACGATGTTAATGTAGGTGGTGGCGTACTGTTTTGCTTTGAACGGGAAGCCGGTCGCCAGAATAGTACCGTCGAGATCGCGAGCAGTGCTGCCACGCAGACGGTAGCCGTTCAGTTGTGCGCCCTGACCGCGAGTCGCGGTGAACAGTTCGTTACGCATAGGATCGTAAACCACAGCAACTTCGGTGCGGCCTTTGATGCGAACAGCGATAGATACCGCGAAATGCGGCAGACGTTTGATAAAGTTGGTGGTGCCATCCAGTGGATCGATAACCCATTGAACATCCTGATCAGTACCTTCAAGTTCACCGCTTTCTTCGGTGATGATGGTGTGCTGCGGGTAAGATTTACGAATCGTGTCGATAATCACCGCTTCGGCAGCTTTATCTACGTTGGTCACGAAATCGTTGCTGCCTTTCTGGCTCGCTTCTACAGCGTCCGGGGTTTCATAGTTTTTGGCAATTAAATTACCCGCCTTGCGCGCTGCGCGCACGGCGATGTTCAGCATCGGATGCATCGGTCTCTCTCACTGGATGTTAAAGAACGGGAAAACGGCGCAGAGTATAGCAGCGAGATCGGCATCTGTCTTCGTTTTATGATAAGATGCGCGAATAATCTTTAGACGAAGAAAGACAATGCTGCAAAATATTCGAATTGTGCTGGTGGAGACGTCACACACCGGCAATATGGGTTCTGTTGCCCGAGCCATGAAAACAATGGGATTAACCAATCTGTGGCTGGTTAATCCTCTGGTGAAACCTGACTCCCAGGCGATCGCGTTGGCAGCGGGAGCCAGTGATGTGATTGGTAATGCGCAGATTGTCGATACACTCGACGAAGCGTTGGCTGGTTGTAGCCTGGTCGTTGGCACCAGCGCGCGTTCCCGTACGCTGCCGTGGCCGATGCTCGACCCGCGCGAATGCGGTTTGAAAAGCGTCGCTGAAGCGGCAAACACGCCGGTGGCGCTGGTCTTTGGTCGCGAGCGCGTCGGCTTGACCAATGAAGAGCTGCAGAAATGCCATTATCATGTCGCGATTGCCGCGAACCCGGAATACAGCTCGCTGAACCTGGCGATGGCAGTACAGGTTATCGCCTATGAAGTGCGTATGGCCTGGCTGGCGACCCAGGAAAACGGCGAGCAGGTTGAGCATGCAGAGACGCCGTATCCGCTGGTGGATGATCTGGAACGTTTTTACGGTCATCTGGAGCAAACGTTGCTGGCAACCGGTTTTATTCGTGAAAACCATCCGGGGCAGGTGATGAATAAATTGCGTCGTCTGTTTACGCGTGCGCGTCCGGAAAGTCAGGAGTTAAATATCCTGCGTGGGATTCTGGCTTCTATTGAGCAGCAGAATAAAGGCAACAAGGCCGAATAACAGTCATTGCCTGATGCGACGCTTAACGCGTCTTATCAGGCTTACAAGTGCACGGAACCGTAGGTCGGATAAGGCGTTTACGCCGCATCCGACAGTCATTGCCTGATGCGACTCTTAACGCGTCTTATCAGGCTTACAAGTGCGCGGAACCGTAGGTCGGATAAGGCGTTTACGCCGCATCCGACAACAGGTACAAATGCCACGATAAGAAAATGGCACTGAAGGCTAAATACCTGACTAAATCAGTCAAGTAAATAGTTGACCAATTTACTCGGGAATGTCAGACTTGACCCTGCTATGCAATACCCCCACTTTTACAATAAAAAACCCCGGGCAGGGGCGAGTTTGAGGTGAAGTAAGACATGAGACTGACATCTAAAGGGCGCTATGCCGTGACCGCAATGCTGGACGTTGCGCTCAACTCCGAAGCAGGCCCGGTTCCGTTGGCTGATATTTCTGAACGTCAGGGAATTTCCCTTTCTTATCTGGAACAACTGTTTTCCCGTCTGCGTAAAAATGGTCTGGTTTCCAGCGTACGTGGACCTGGCGGTGGTTATCTGTTGGGCAAAGATGCCAGCAGCATCGCCGTTGGTGAAGTGATTAGCGCCGTTGACGAATCTGTAGATGCCACCCGTTGTCAGGGTAAAGGCGGCTGCCAGGGCGGCGATAAATGCCTGACCCACGCGCTGTGGCGTGATTTGAGCGACCGTCTCACCGGTTTTCTCAACAACATTACTTTAGGCGAACTGGTCAATAACCAGGAAGTGCTGGATGTGTCTGGTCGTCAACATACTCACGACGCGCCACGTACCCGCACACAAGACGCGATCGACGTTAAGTTACGCGCTTAATAAAAAGAATTCAGAGTCAGGCCGGAGTGTTTATCACTTCGTAAACACGGTCGTACATCCAGCCGGTAGCCTGATTCCTTGCATTGAGTGATGTACGGAGTTTATAGAGCAATGAAATTACCGATTTATCTCGATTACTCCGCAACCACGCCGGTGGACCCGCGTGTTGCCGAGAAAATGATGCAGTTTATGACGATGGACGGAACCTTTGGTAACCCGGCCTCCCGTTCTCACCGTTTCGGCTGGCAGGCTGAAGAAGCAGTAGATATCGCCCGTAATCAGATTGCCGATCTGGTCGGTGCTGACCCGCGTGAAATCGTCTTTACCTCTGGCGCCACCGAATCTGACAACCTGGCAATTAAAGGTGCAGCCAACTTTTATCAGAAAAAAGGCAAGCACATCATCACCAGCAAAACCGAACACAAAGCGGTACTGGACACCTGCCGTCAGCTTGAGCGTGAAGGTTTTGAAGTCACCTACCTGGCGCCGCAGCGTAACGGAATTATCGATCTGAAAGAACTCGAAGCGGCGATGCGTGATGACACCATCCTCGTTTCTATCATGCACGTGAATAACGAAATCGGCGTGGTACAGGATATTGCGGCTATCGGTGAAATGTGCCGTGCCCGTGGCATTATCTATCACGTTGATGCAACCCAGAGCGTGGGTAAACTGCCTATCGACCTGAGCCAGTTGAAAGTTGACCTGATGTCTTTCTCCGGTCACAAAATCTACGGTCCGAAAGGTATTGGCGCGCTGTATGTGCGTCGTAAACCACGCGTGCGCATTGAAGCGCAAATGCACGGCGGCGGTCACGAGCGCGGTATGCGTTCCGGTACACTGCCGGTTCACCAGATCGTGGGTATGGGCGAAGCCTATCGCATCGCAAAAGAAGAGATGGCGACCGAGATGGAACGTCTGCGCGGCCTGCGTAACCGTCTGTGGAACGGCATCAAAGATATCGAAGAAGTTTACCTGAACGGTGACCTGGAACACGGTGCGCCGAACATTCTCAACGTCAGCTTTAACTACGTTGAAGGTGAGTCGCTGATTATGGCGCTGAAAGACCTCGCGGTTTCTTCAGGTTCCGCCTGTACGTCGGCAAGTCTCGAACCGTCCTACGTGCTGCGCGCGCTGGGGCTGAACGACGAGCTGGCACATAGCTCTATCCGTTTCTCTTTAGGTCGTTTTACTACTGAAGAAGAGATCGACTACACCATCGAGTTAGTTCGTAAATCCATCGGTCGTCTGCGTGACCTTTCTCCGCTGTGGGAAATGTACAAGCAGGGCGTGGATCTGAACAGCATCGAATGGGCTCATCATTAATCGGTATCGGAATCAGGAGAATTTATAATGGCTTACAGCGAAAAAGTTATCGACCATTACGAGAATCCGCGTAACGTGGGTTCCTTCGACAACAACGACGAAAACGTGGGCAGCGGCATGGTGGGTGCACCAGCCTGTGGCGACGTGATGAAGTTGCAGATTAAAGTCAACGATGAAGGTATCATTGAAGACGCGCGTTTTAAAACTTACGGCTGCGGTTCCGCTATCGCTTCCAGTTCTCTGGTGACCGAATGGGTGAAAGGGAAATCTCTCGACGAAGCACAGGCGATCAAAAACACCGATATTGCTGAAGAACTTGAACTGCCACCGGTGAAAATTCACTGTTCTATTCTGGCAGAAGACGCGATCAAAGCCGCCATTGCGGACTATAAAAGCAAACGTGAAGCAAAATAAGAGTTGAGGTTTGGTTATGTCGATTACACTGAGCGACAGTGCAGCAGCGCGAGTAAATACCTTTCTGGCTAACCGCGGTAAAGGGTTTGGCCTGCGTCTGGGTGTGAGAACCTCTGGGTGTTCAGGTATGGCGTATGTACTGGAATTTGTTGACGAACCGACGCCGGAAGACATCGTGTTTGAAGACAAAGGCGTGAAAGTCGTGGTCGATGGCAAAAGCCTGCAATTTCTGGACGGTACGCAACTGGACTTCGTAAAAGAAGGCCTGAACGAAGGGTTTAAATTCACCAACCCGAACGTAAAAGATGAATGTGGTTGCGGCGAAAGCTTCCACGTCTGATGCGCATACCGATAACCCCACCGTGGTCGCCTGCGCGTGGGGTTTGTTTTACCTGATTCGCCGTCATTGCGGCGGATCGCAGCCCTGAGAATGTTATGGATTACTTCACCCTCTTTGGCTTGCCTGCCCGTTATCAACTCGATACCCAGGCATTGAGCCTGCGTTTTCAGGATCTACAACGTCAGTATCATCCTGATAAATTCGCCAGCGGAAGCCAGGCGGAACAACTCGCCGCCGTCCAGCAATCCGCAACCATTAACCAGGCATGGCAAACGCTGCGTCATCCATTGATGCGGGCAGAATACCTGCTTTCGCTGCACGGTTTTGATCTTGCCAGCGAGCAGCATACAGTGCGCGACACCGCGTTCCTGATGGAACAACTGGAGCTGCGCGAGGAGCTGGACGAGATCGAACAGGCGAAAGACGAAGCGCGGCTGGAAAGCTTTATCAAACGCGTCAAAAAGATGTTTGATACCCGCCATCAGTTGATGGTTGAACAGTTAGACAACGAGGCGTGGGACGCGGCGGCGGATACCGTGCGTAAGCTGCGTTTTCTCGATAAACTGCGAAGCAGTGCCGAACAACTCGAAGAAAAACTGCTCGATTTTTAATTTCTGGAAGCTAAACATGGCCTTATTACAAATTAGTGAACCTGGTTTGAGTGCTGCGCCGCATCAGCGTCGTCTGGCGGCCGGTATTGACCTGGGCACAACCAACTCGCTGGTGGCGACAGTACGCAGCGGTCAGGCCGAAACGTTAGCCGACCATGAAGGCCGTCACCTGCTGCCGTCTGTTGTTCACTATCAACAGCAAGGGCATTCGGTGGGGTATGACGCGCGTACTAATGCAGCGCTTGACACAGCCAACACCATTAGTTCTGTTAAACGCCTGATGGGGCGCTCGCTGGCTGATATCCAGCAACGCTATCCGCATCTGCCTTATCAATTCCAGGCCAGCGAGAATGGTCTGCCGATGATTGAAACGGCGGCGGGACTGCTGAACCCGGTGCGCGTTTCTGCGGACATCCTCAAAGCACTGGCAGCACGGGCAACTGAAGCCCTGGCAGGCGAGCTGGATGGTGTGGTTATCACCGTTCCGGCGTACTTTGACGATGCCCAGCGTCAGGGCACCAAAGACGCAGCGCGTCTGGCTGGCCTGCATGTCCTGCGCTTGCTCAACGAACCGACCGCTGCGGCTATCGCCTACGGGCTGGATTCCGGTCAGGAAGGTGTGATTGCCGTTTATGACCTCGGCGGCGGGACTTTTGATATTTCCATTCTACGTTTAAGTCGCGGCGTGTTTGAAGTGCTGGCGACCGGCGGTGATTCTGCGCTCGGTGGTGATGACTTCGACCATCTGCTGGCGGATTACATTCGCGAGCAGGCGGGCATTCCTGACCGTAGCGATAACCGCGTTCAGCGTGAACTGCTGGATGCCGCCATTGCGGCCAAAATCGCTCTGAGCGATGCCGATTCCGTGACTGTTAATGTTGCGGGCTGGCAGGGCGAAATCAGCCGTCAACAATTCAACGAACTGATCGCACCACTGGTTAAACGAAACCTTACTGGCCTGTCGTCGCGCGCTGAAAGACGCGGGCGTTGAGGCTGATGAAATTCTGGAAGTGGTGATGGTTGGCGGTTCTACCCGTGTGCCGTTGGTGCGTGAACGGGTGGGCGAATTTTTCGGTCGTCCGCCACTGACCTCCATCGACCCGGATAAAGTTGTCGCCATTGGCGCGGCGATTCAGGCTGATATTCTGGTGGGTAACAAGCCGGACAGTGAAATGCTGCTGCTCGACGTGATCCCCCTGTCGCTGGGCCTTGAGACTATGGGCGGCCTGGTGGAGAAAGTGATCCCACGTAATACCACCATTCCGGTGGCCCGCGCCCAGGATTTCACCACCTTTAAAGATGGTCAGACGGCAATGTCTATCCATGTTATGCAGGGTGAGCGTGAACTGGTGCAGGATTGCCGCTCGTTGGCACGTTTTGCGCTGCGTGGGATCCCGGCGTTACCGGCTGGCGGTGCGCATATTCGCGTAACGTTCCAGGTCGATGCCGACGGTCTTTTAAGTGTGACGGCGATGGAGAAATCCACCGGCGTTGAGGCGTCTATTCAGGTCAAACCTTCTTATGGTCTGACCGACAGCGAAATCGCCTCAATGATTAAAGACTCAATGAGCTATGCCGAGCAGGACGTAAAAGCCCGTATGCTGGCTGAACAAAAAGTCGAAGCGGCGCGCGTACTGGAAAGTCTGAACGGCGCGCTGGCTGCGGATGCCGCGCTGTTAAGCACCGCAGAACGTCAGGTCATCGACGATGCCGCTGCTCACCTGAGTGAAGTAGCGCAGGGCGATGATGTTGACGCCATCGAACAAGCGATTAAAAACGTAGACAAACAAACCCAGGATTTCGCCGCTCGCCGCATGGACCAGTCGGTTCGTCGTGCGCTGAAAGGCCATTCCGTGGACGAGGTTTAATATGCCAAAGATTGTTATTTTGCCTCATCAGGATCTCTGCCCTGATGGTGCTGTTCTGGAAGCTAAGAGCGGTGAAACCATTCTCGACGCTGCGCTGCGTAACGGCATCGAGATTGAACACGCCTGTGAAAAATCCTGCGCTTGCACCACCTGCCACTGTATCGTTCGTGAAGGTTTTGACTCGTTGCCGGAAAGCTCTGAGCAGGAAGACGACATGCTGGACAAAGCCTGGGGGCTGGAGCCGGAAAGCCGTTTAAGCTGCCAGGCGCGCGTCACCGATGAAGATTTAGTGGTCGAAATTCCGCGTTACACTATCAACCATGCGCGTGAGCATTAACAGAGGTTAGTATGGGACTTAAGTGGACCGATAGCCGCGAAATTGGCGAAGCACTGTACGATGCGTATCCCGATCTCGACCCGAAAACGGTTCGATTCACCGATATGCATCAGTGGATTTGCGATCTGGAAGATTTCGACGACGACCCGCAGGCATCTAACGAGAAAATCCTCGAAGCGATTTTGTTAGTCTGGCTGGACGAAGCTGAGTGAATAAACGGGCTGCCTGGGGGTAGCCCGTTTTGCTGTTAAACAAATAAGGATAACTAAAATGACAGAAGCGATGAAAATTACCCTTTCTTCCCAACCTGCTGATGCGCGTTGGGGAGAAAAAGCGACTTACAGCATTAATAATGATGGCATTACCCTGCACCTGACCGGGGCTGACGATTTGGGGCTGATCCAGCGTGCGGCGCGCAAGATTGACGGTCTGGGCATTAAGCATGTTCAGTTAAGCGGTGAAGGCTGGGATGTGGATCGTTGCTGGGCGTTCTGGCAGGGTTACAAAGCGCCTAAAGGTACGCGTAAAGTCGAGTGGCCGGAGTTGGACGATGCACAACGCCAGGAACTGGATAACCGCCTGATGATCATCGACTGGGTGCGTGACACCATCAACGCACCGGCTGAAGAACTGGGGCCATCACAACTGGCGCAGCGTGCTGTTGATCTGATCAGCAACGTTGCGGGCGATCGTGTGACTTACCGGATCACTAAAGGCGAAGATCTGCGCGAGCAGGGTTATATGGGGCTGCACACCGTTGGACGCGGATCAGAACGTTCCCCGGTATTGCTGGCGCTGGACTATAACCCAACGGGCGATAAAGAAGCGCCGGTATACGCTTGCCTGGTAGGCAAAGGCATCACCTTTGATTCCGGCGGTTACAGTATCAAACAGACCGCGTTTATGGACTCGATGAAGTCCGATATGGGCGGTGCTGCAACGGTTACCGGAGCGCTGGCATTTGCTATTACGCGCGGTCTGAATAAACGCGTGAAACTGTTCCTCTGCTGTGCGGATAACCTGATCAGCGGCAACGCGTTCAAACTGGGCGATATCATCACCTATCGCAACGGTAAAAAAGTCGAAGTGATGAACACCGATGCGGAAGGGCGACTGGTGCTGGCAGATGGCCTGATTGATGCCAGCGCGCAGAAACCGGAACTGATTATTGATGCTGCGACCCTGACCGGAGCGGCGAAAACCGCGCTGGGTAATGATTATCACGCACTGTTCAGTTTTGACGATGCGCTGGCAGGGCGTTTGCTGACGAGTGCCGCGCAGGAGAATGAACCATTCTGGCGTCTGCCACTGGCGGAGTTCCATCGTAACCAGTTACCGTCAAACTTTGCCGAACTTAACAATACCGGAAGCGCGGCTTATCCGGCAGGGGCGAGTACGGCTGCGGGCTTCCTGTCGCACTTTGTTGAGAACTATCAGCAAGGTTGGCTGCACATTGACTGCTCAGCGACTTACCGTAAAGCGCCGGTTGAGCAGTGGTCTGCGGGCGCGACCGGGCTGGGTGTGCGCACGATTGCCAATCTGTTAACTGCGTAATCTTTTATGCCGGATGCGGTTCAAGCCACATCCGGTTTTTTTATCAGACCGTTGGCAAAGTGCATTTGTTCATGCTGGATGCGGCGTAAACGCCTTATCCAGCCTACAAAGTATTGCAAATTCAACAAATTGCGATTCACTTGTAGGCCTGATAAGCGTAGCGCATCAGGCACTTACGCCCAGAACGTTGAATGAATTGTGGTTCTTATGTCCGAAACAAAAAATGAACTTGAAGACCTGCTGGAAAAAGCAGCAACCGAACCGGCACACCGTCCGGCCTTTTTCCGTACTCTACTGGAATCCACTGTCTGGGTGCCGGGTACAGCGGCGCAGGGCGAGGCAGTAGCTGAAGATAGTGCACTTGATTTACAGCACTGGGAAAAAGAAGATGGCACCAGCGTCATTCCTTTTTTCACCTCGTTAGAAGCACTTCAACAGGCGGTTGAAGACGAACAAGCATTTGTCGTGATGCCCGTTCGCACGCTGTTTGAGATGACCCTTGGTGAAACGCTCTTCCTTAATGCAAAACTGCCCACCGGCAAAGAGTTTATGCCGCGTGAAATCAGTTTGCTGATCGGTGAAGAGGGAAACCCACTGAGCAGTCAGGAAGTGCTGGAAGGTGGCGAGTCGCTGATATTATCGGAAGTCGCAGAGCCGCCAGCACAAATGATTGATTCGCTCACCACCTTATTTAAAACCATTAAGCCGGTGAAGCGCGCTTTTATTTGTTCAATTAAAGAAAGCGAAGAGGCACAACCTAATTTGCTTATTGGTATTGAAGCAGATGGCGATATCGAAGAAATTATTCAGGCGGCGGGAAGCGTGGCGACCGATACGTTACCGGGCGATGAACCTATCGATATTTGTCAGGTGAAAAAAGGGGAAAAAGGAATTAGCCACTTTATTACCGAACATATTGCGCCATTCTATGAACGTCGCTGGGGTGGATTCCTGCGTGATTTTAAACAGAATCGGATAATATAAAATATGCCGCCCCAAAGGGCGGCATTCGGGCTTACTTGCTGCACTGAAGGTTGTTAGCCACCAGTAAATTATTACCAGAGAAACTCCGGTTATTATTTACCTGGGAAAACAGCGCACCAGAAACAATAAGTACGATACAAAAGCACCGTATCTTCATTGTGCGATCCATGCGAAGACCGCATCACGACAGCACCACTGGCGATATTGCCGCGATAGCAAGCGCTGTGAAGCACCTGCGTTGCTTATGCAACACAAGTCAATCTGCTGGAAAGGCCGCGAACCAGACCAGCAATAAAAAGCTTATATCACTGGCTCGACCGGCAAATCTGCCCGTGCCCCCCATTCACTCCATGCACCGTCGTACAGTTTTATGTTTGGTACATCCAGCGTAGCGAGTGCCAGCAACACGACGGCTGCCGTTACGCCAGAACCGCAACTGACAATAATTGGTTTGTCATAGCTGACGCCGCGTCCAAAAAATATTGTATCCAGTTCATCGGTCGTCTTCAGTTCGCCTTCGCGCACCAACTCCGTCCACGGAACATTCAGCGCGCCGGGAATATGCCCACGACGTAAACCTGGGCGAGGTTCATCAACTTCAGCATTAAAACGCGCTGCCGGTCGGGCATCAATAATTTGCGCCGTTTTTTCATGGCTTGCCAATAACACATCGGTCACTTTCACCACGGCTTCCAGGTTAAACGCGGTGTTAAACTCCCCTTCCGGCAATACCACCGCGCCCTCTTCTAACAGAAGACCATCGCGCTGCCAGCCCGCCAGTCCACCGCCCAGAATCGACACTTTCTCCACGCCAAAAGTGCGCAGCATCCACCATGCGCGCGGTGCAGAGAAAAGGTTACCTTCATCATAGACAATCAGATGTTTGTCCTGATTAACGCCCAGTTCACGCATTGCCACTGCGAATGTTTCCGGGCGTGGCAGCATGTGCGGAAGCGGGGAAGTGTGATCGGAAAGTGCTTCGATATCGAAAAATACTGCGCCGGGGATATGTCCATTGAGATATTCCTGGGCAATGTCACGATCTTCCTGTCCGGGCGGTGCCATACGGGCATCAATAATCTGAATTTCCGGATCATCTATATGTTCAGCGAGCCAGTCGGCTCCTACAAACCATGTCGTGGACATAGGCATCTCCATTTTTGCCGGGGTTAAGCTAAATTGTCGGATGTTTGCCGAAAAGCGACAAGCAAAAGAGACTGATTTGGCTGTCTGAGCCACATTTCTCACTAAAATTCGGATTCTGTAGGCGTGATAGTGAATTACATAACGTCATTTCTCACGCATAATAATTATTCGATGTTGCTAACGGGCCATTGTGGCAGGGATGAGAGATGAAAAAGTTACGCATAGCCGCCTGCATGTTAATGCTGGCGCTGGCAGGGTGCGACAACAACGATAACGCGCCAATAGAGGTGAAAAAAGACGCGTCCTCAGAAGTTGCTAAAGACACATCGTCGGGAAATACGAATTCTGCAAAAACCTCCGCGGTGGAGCGACAAAAACTGGCACAACAGAGTGCCGGTAAAGCACTGACATTGCTGGATCTCTCTGAAGTACAACTCGATGGCGCAGCCACGCTGGTGCTGACTTTCTCCATCCCCCTCGACCCGGATCAGGATTTCTCGCGTGTTATCCATGTCGTCGATAAAAAGAGCGGCAAAGTGGATGGTGCCTGGGAGCTATCAGATAATCTCAAAGAGCTACGCTTGCGCCACCTTGAACCTAAACGTGATTTGATCGTCACTATTGGCAAGGAGGTCAAAGCTCTCAATAACGCAACCTTCAATAAAGATTACGAAAAAACGATTTCTACCCGCGATATCCAACCCAGCGTCGGTTTTGCCAGCCGTGGTTCGCTGCTGCCCGGGAAAGTCGTTGAAGGGCTGCCGGTAATGGCGCTCAACGTTAATAATGTCGATGTTAACTTCTTCCGTGTGAAGCCTGAATCTCTGCCTGCTTTCATTAGCCAGTGGGAATACCGCAATTCGCTGGCGAACTGGCAATCGGACAAACTATTGCAGATGGCTGATTTGGTCTACACCGGGCGTTTTGATCTCAATCCTGCGCGTAACACCCGTGAAAAATTATTGCTGCCGCTGGGCGATATCAAGCCGCTTCAGCAGGCGGGCGTGTATCTGGCGGTGATGAATCAGGCCGGACGTTACGATTACAGTAATCCGGCTACGTTGTTTACGTTAAGTGATATTGGCGTATCGGCCCACCGTTATCACAATCGTCTGGATATCTTTACCCAAAGCCTGGAAAACGGCGCGGCTCAGCAAGGAATTGAAGTCTCGTTATTAAATGAGGAAGGGCAGACGCTGACTCAGGCGACCAGTGATGCACAGGGCCATGTGCAACTGGAAAATGACAAAAACGCGGCACTGCTGCTGGCGCGTAAAGACGGTCAGACAACGTTGCTTGATTTAAAACTTCCGGCGCTGGACTTAGCGGAATTTAACATTGCAGGCGCGCCAGGCTACAGCAAGCAGTTCTTTATGTTTGGCCCGCGCGATCTTTATCGCCCTGGCGAAACGGTAATTCTCAATGGGTTATTGCGGGATGCGGACGGTAAAATGTTACCGGATCAACCTGTCAAACTGGACGTGATTAAACCCGACGGGCAGGTTCTTAGGAGCGTCGTTAGTCAGCCGCAAAATGGCCTCTATCACTTTACCTGGCCACTCGATAGCAGTGCGCCAACAGGCATGTGGCATATCCGCGCTAACACGGGCGATAACCAGTATCGAATGTGGGATTTCCACGTCGAAGATTTCATGCCTGAGCGTATGGCGCTGAATCTGAGTGGCGAGAAAACGCCGTTAACGCCGAAAGATGAGGTGAAATTCTCTGTGGTGGGTTACTACCTGTACGGAGCGCCTGCTAACGGTAATACCTTGCAGGGGCAGCTTTTCCTGCGGCCACTGCGTGAAGCGGTTGCTGCATTACCCGGTTTCGAATTTGGTGATATTGCTGCCGAAAACCTTTCCCGATCATTGGATGAAGTCCAGTTGACGCTGGATGATAAAGGGCGCGGCGAAGTTTCTACAGAAAGTCAGTGGAAAGAAACACATTCTCCATTGCAGGTTATTTTCCAGGGGAGTTTACTGGAATCCGGCGGCCGCCCGGTGACGCGCCGTGTTGAACAGGCTATCTGGCCTGCGGATGCGTTGCCAGGGATCCGCCCGCAGTTCTCGTCAAAATCGGTTTACGATTACCGCACTGACAGCACGGTAAAACAGCCCATTGTTGATGAAGACAGTAACGCTGCTTTTGATATCGTTTATAGCGATGCACAGGGCGTGAAAAAAGCCGTGTCGGGCTTGCAGGTGAGACTGATTCGTGAACGTCGTGATTACTACTGGAACTGGTCGGAAGATGAAGGCTGGCGGTCGCAGTTTGATCAAAAAGATCTGATCGAAAATGAGCAAACACTGGATCTGCAAGCGGGTGAAACCGGCAAAGTGAGTTTCCCGGTAGAGTGGGGCGCTTATCGTCTGGAAGTCAAAGCGCCGAATGAAGCGGTCAGTAGCGTGCGTTTTTGGGCCGGATATAGCTGGCAGGATAATAGCGACGGTAGCGGTGCGGTACGACCAGACCGTGTCACGATGAAACTGGATAAAGCCAGTTATCGACCTGGCGATACGATCAAGTTGCATATTGCTGCGCCAACGGCGGGTAAAGGCTACGCGATGGTCGAGTCCAGTGAAGGGCCGCTGTGGTGGCAAGAGATTGATGTCCCGGCACAAGGGCTGGATTTGATGATTCCGGTCGATAAAACCTGGAATCGACATGACCTCTATTTAAGTACGCTGGTGGTTCGTCCGGGAGATAAATCTCGTTCCGCGACGCCAAAACGTGCGGTTGGCGTGTTGCATTTGCCGCTTGGCGATGAAAACCGTCGCCTCGATCTGGCGTTGGAAACACCAACAAAAATGCGCCCCAATCAGCCATTAACCGTGAAAATCAAAGCCAGCAATAAAAATGGTGAGATGCCAAAACAGGTGAATGTGCTGGTGTCGGCCGTTGATAGTGGTGTGCTGAATATCACTGATTACGTTACACCAGATCCGTGGCAGGCATTCTTTGGTCAGAAACGTTATGGTGCTGATATTTACGATATTTACGGTCAGGTTATTGAAGGTCAGGGACGTCTGGCAGCGCTGCGCTTTGGTGGCGATGGCGATGAGCTGAAACGCGGGGGTAAACCGCCCGTGAACCACGTCAATATTGTTGCGCAACAGGCACAGCCGGTAACGCTCAACGAACAGGGGGAAGGCACGGTTACGCTACCCATTGGCGATTTTAATGGTGAGCTACGAGTCATGGCGCAGGCCTGGACAGCGGATGACTTCGGCAGCAGCGAAAGTAAAGTGGTTGTTGCCGCACCGGTGATAGCGGAACTGAATATGCCACGCTTTATGGCCAGCGGTGATACCTCGCGTCTGACGCTGGATATCACTAATCTTACCGATAAACCGCAAAAACTGAACGTTGCTCTGACCGCCAGCGGTTTACTTGAACTGGTGAGTAACTCGCCCGCAGGCGTTGAATTAGCGCCAGGCGTGCGAACTACGCTGTTTATCCCGGTACGCGCACTGACGGGCTATGGCGATGGCGAAATTCGGGCCACCATTAGCGGGTTAGTGTTACCGGGTGAAACCGTTGCTGATCAGCATAAGCAGTGGAAAATTGGCGTCCGTCCGGCATTCCCGGCACAAACGGTCAATTATGGTACGGCGTTGCAGCCTGGTGAAACATGGGCGATGCCAACTGATGGATTGCAAAACTTCTCGCCTGTTACGCTGGAAGGACAGTTGTTGTTGAGCGGCAAACCACCGCTGAACATTGCTCGTTATATTAAAGAGTTAAAAGCGTATCCTTACGGATGTCTGGAGCAAACCACCAGCGGCCTGTTCCCGTCACTTTATACCAATGCCGCCCAGCTACAGGCATTGGGTATCAAAGGCGACAGTGATGATAAACGCCGTGCGGCAGTCGATATTGGCATTTCGCGTTTGCTGCAAATGCAACGTGATAACGGCGGCTTTGCGCTGTGGGATAAAAACGGTGACGAAGAGTACTGGCTGACTGCCTACGTGATGGATTTTCTGGTTCGCGCAGGTGAGCAGGGTTACAGCGTGCCGACAGAAGTCATTAACCGGGGAAATGAGCGTCTGCTGCGCTATTTACAAGATCCGGGCATGATGTCGATTCCGTATGCGGATAACCTCAAAGCCAGCAAGTTTGCCATACAGTCTTATGCTGCGCTGGTACTGGCACGGCAGCAAAAAGCACCGCTGGGTGCACTGCGTGAAATCTGGGAGCGTCGTGCAGATGCTGCTTCGGGTTTGCCACTGTTGCAACTTGGCGTTGCGCTGAAAACGATGGGCGATGCGACGCGTGGTGAAGAAGCGATTGCACTGGCGCTGAAAACGCCGCGCAATGATGAGCGGAAATGGCTGGGCGATTACGGTAGCCCACTGCGCGACAACGCGTTGATGCTCTCCTTGCTGGAAGAGAACAAACTGTTGCCAGATGATCAGAACACCTTATTGAACACGCTTTCGCAGCAGGCGTTTGGTGAACGTTGGCTATCAACTCAGGAAAGTAACGCGTTGTTCCTGGCTGCCCGTGCGATTCAGGATTTACCGGGCAAATGGCAGGCGCAAACGTCTTTCTCTGCCGCACCGCTGACAGGCGAGAAAGCGCAAAACAGCAATCTGAATAGCGATCAACTTGCAACTTTGCAGGTAACCAACAGTGGCGACCAACCGCTATGGCTGCGTGTGGATGCCAGCGGTTATCCGCAGTCTGCACCGCTTCCAGCGAATAATGTTCTGCAAATTGAGCGCCATATATTAGGTACTGATGGTAAGAGCAAGTCTCTGGACTCGTTGCGTAGTGGCGATCTGGTGCTGGTCTGGTTGCAGGTAAAAGCCAGTAACAGCGTGCCGGATGCGCTGGTGGTTGATTTGTTGCCAGCGGGTCTGGAACTGGAAAACCAGAACCTGGCGAACGGCAGCGCCAGTCTGGAACAAAGTGGTGGCGAAGTGCAAAACTTGCTCAATCAAATGCAGCAAGCGAGCATTAAGCACATTGAGTTCCGTGACGATCGCTTTGTAGCCGCGGTTGCCGTTGATGAATATCAACCGGTAACGCTGGTATATCTGGCGCGGGCGGTAACGCCGGGAACGTATCAGATGCCGCAGCCGATGGTGGAATCGATGTATGTTCCCCAATGGCGGGCGACGGGTGCGACTGAAGATTTGCTGATTGTCAGACCGTAAATGCCTCGTCTGTTAACAAAACGCGGCTGCTGGATAACGCTGGCAGCCGCGCCTTTTATCATCATTCTGGCGGCGTGGGGAGCAGATAAACTCTGGCCTCTGCCGCTACATGAAGTCAATCCCGCACGCGTGGTTGTGGCGCAGGACGGTACGCCACTGTGGCGCTTTGCTGATGCAGATGGTATCTGGCGTTATCCGGTAGCAATCGAAGATGTTTCTCCACGTTATATTGAAGCACTGATTAATTACGAAGATCGCTGGTTCTGGAAGCATCCGGGCGTAAACCCGTTCTCGGTGGCGCGCGCAGCCTGGCAGGATCTGACTTCTGGTCGGGTTATCTCTGGCGGTAGCACGCTCACCATGCAAGTGGCGCGTCTGCTTGATCCTCACCCCAAAACGTTTGGCGGCAAAATTCGTCAGCTCTGGCGCGCGTTTCAACTGGAGTGGCATCTGTCTAAACGTGAAATTCTGACTTTGTATCTTAATCGCGCCCCGTTTGGCGGTACGTTGCAGGGAGTTGGGGCAGCAAGCTGGGCTTATCTTGGGAAATCGCCTGCAAATTTAAGCTATTCCGAGGCAGCAATGCTGGCGGTATTACCGCAAGCACCCAGTCGGCTGCGCCCGGATCGCTGGCCGGAGCGTGCCGAGGCTGCGCGTAATAAAGTGCTCAAACGGATGGCAGTGCAAGGTGTATGGTCCCGTGAGCAGGTAAAAGAGTCAATCGAAGAACCTGTCTGGCTGGCACCCAGACAGATGCCAAAACTGGCACCGCTGTTTTCGCGGATGATGCTCGGTAAAAGTAAAAGCGACAAAATCGTTACTACACTGGATGCAGGCCTTCAGCGGCGTCTGGAAGAACTGGCGCTAAACTGGAAAGGACGATTGCCGCCGCGCAGTTCACTGGCGATGATCGTGGTTGATCATACTGATATGCGTGTTCGCGGCTGGGTAGGATCGGTTGATCTCAATGATGATTCACGCTTTGGTCATGTCGATATGGTTAATGCGATCCGATCGCCGGGATCGGTGCTTAAACCGTTTGTCTATGGTCTGGCGCTGGATGAGGGATTGATCCATCCGGCATCGTTGTTGCAGGACGTCCCCCGACGCACCGGCGATTATCGACCAGGTAACTTTGATAGCGGATTTCATGGCCCGATCAGCATGAGCGAGGCGCTGGTGCGCTCGCTGAACTTACCCGCCGTGCAGGTGCTGGAAGCCTATGGTCCGAAACGGTTTGCGGCAAAGCTGCGTAACATCGGGTTACCGCTGTTTCTGCCCAACGGTGCTGCGCCGAATCTGTCGCTCATTCTCGGTGGCGCAGGTGCAAAACTGGAAGATATGGCAGCAGCGTATACCGCTTTTGCTCGCCGCGGTAAGGCAGGTAAATTGCGCTTACAGCCTGACGACCCCCTGCTTGAACGCCCCTTAATGTCGCCGGGGGCTGCGTGGATCATCCGCCGGATCATGGCTGATGAAGCGCAACCCTTGCCGGATGGCGCTTTGCCGCGCGTCGTACCACTGGCATGGAAAACTGGCACCAGTTATGGCTATCGAGATGCATGGGCGATAGGTATAAATGCTCGCTATATCATCGGTATCTGGACCGGCAGGCCGGACGGTACGCCTGTTGTTGGTCAGTTTGGCTTTGCCAGCGCCGTACCGCTGTTGAATCAGGTCAATAATATCTTACTGTCGCGCAGTGCAAATCTGCCAGAAGACCCACGTCCGAACTCTGTAAGCCGTGGTGTTATCTGCTGGCCGGGCGGGCAGTCTTTGCCGGAAGGTGACAGTAACTGTCGGCGTCGCCTGGCAACCTGGTTACTGGATGGAAGCCAGCCGCCAACTCTGTTACTGCCGGAGCAGGAAGGGATTAATGGCATACGTTTCCCTATCTGGCTGGATGAAAATGGCAAACGAGTCGCCGCCGATTGTCCACAGGCGCGACAAGAAATGATAAATGTCTGGCCGCTACCGCTGGAACCCTGGCTGCCTGCTCCGGAACGCCGGGCTGTGCGTTTGCCTCCGGCATCGACAATGTGCCCGCCATACGGTCGCGATGCCCAACTCCCGTTGCAACTAACAGGAGTACGTGATGGCACCATTATTAAGCGATTACCTGGCGCTGCTGATGCTTCTTTGCCTGTGCAAACCAGTGGTGGCGCAGGTGAACGCTGGTGGTTTCTTAATGGTGAGCCGTTAACTGAACGTGGGCGTAACGTTACGCTGCGTTTGAGTGAAAAAGGCGATTATCAATTACTGGTGATGGATGAAATGGGGCAAGTAGCGACGGTGAGATTTTCCATGCAGTAGTCTGTTTCACGACGGTTTGTTGCTTAAGCTCGGTTTATTTTAAAAAAATGTTACCTTCATCAATAGTCAACGGCC
The DNA here is from genome assembly GCF_000208565.1 of Escherichia sp. TW09308. NCBI lineage: Bacteria > Pseudomonadati > Pseudomonadota > Gammaproteobacteria > Enterobacterales > Enterobacteriaceae > Escherichia > Escherichia sp. TW09308. Next base: position 3,038,683 of record NZ_AEME01000001.1, read on the forward strand.
TTGTTGCTCATTATAATCCGCGCCATCTCGTACGCTGGTACAGACAACAACAGAACAATTTACAGAGGTAAAAATGGCTATTGAACGTACTTTTTCCATCATCAAACCGAACGCGGTAGCAAAAAACGTCATTGGTAGTATCTTTGCGCGCTTCGAAGCTGCAGGGTTCAAAATTGTCGGCACTAAAATGCTGCACCTGACCGTTGAACAGGCTCGTGGTTTTTATGCTGAACACGATGGAAAACCGTTCTTTGATGGTCTGGTTGAGTTCATGACCTCTGGCCCGATCGTGGTTTCTGTGCTGGAAGGCGAAAATGCGGTTCAGCGTCACCGCGATCTGCTCGGCGCAACCAACCCGGCAAATGCGCTGGCGGGTACTCTGCGTGCTGATTACGCTGACAGCCTGACTGAAAACGGCACCCACGGTTCTGATTCCGTAGAATCTGCCGCTCGCGAAATCGCTTATTTCTTCGGTGAAGGCGAAGTGTGTCCGCGCACGCGTTAATAATTTCGTAAATGCCGCGTGCAAACGTGGCATCCGTGCGCCAGAATTTGTACAATGCAGCGCCCCCGGACGAGCAGCCGCTCACCGGGGCGTTTCTTTTTTCAACCCTCCAGGGGCCATAACGTGTAATAACGAGGCCGGAATAGCATATGTCTGAACAATTAGTCACACCTGAAAACGTCACCACGAAAGATGGGAAAATCAATCTGCTGGATCTCAACCGTCAGCAGATGCGGGAGTTTTTTAAAGAGTTAGGTGAAAAACCCTTCCGCGCCGATCAGGTGATGAAGTGGATGTATCATTATTGCTGCGACAACTTTGATGAGATGACCGACATCAACAAAGTGTTGCGCGGCAAGCTGAAAGAGGTGGCGGAAATCCGCGCACCGGAAGTGGTTGAAGAACAGCGCTCATCTGACGGCACCATTAAATGGGCGATTGCCGTGGGCGATCAGCGCGTCGAAACGGTGTATATCCCGGAAGATGACCGAGCCACACTTTGTGTCTCTTCGCAGGTAGGGTGTGCGCTGGAGTGTAAATTCTGTTCCACCGCCCAGCAGGGCTTTAACCGTAACCTGCGGGTGTCGGAAATTATCGGCCAGGTGTGGCGGGCGGCGAAAATCGTCGGCGCAGCAAAAATCACCGGTCAGCGCCCAATCACTAACGTTGTTATGATGGGCATGGGCGAGCCGCTGCTTAACCTGAACAATGTGGTTCCGGCGATGGAAATCATGCTCGATGACTTTGGCTTTGGCCTGTCTAAACGCCGCGTGACGCTCTCTACTTCGGGCGTGGTTCCGGCGCTGGATAAACTGGGCGATATGATTGACGTTGCACTGGCAATCTCTCTGCATGCACCAAATGATGAAATTCGTGACGAAATTGTACCGATCAATAAAAAGTACAATATCGAAACTTTCCTTGCTGCGGTGCGCCGTTATCTGGAGAAATCCAACGCTAACCAGGGCCGTGTTACTATCGAGTACGTGATGCTCGACCACGTTAATGACGGTACTGAACACGCGCACCAACTGGCGGAGCTGCTGAAAGATACGCCGTGTAAGATCAACCTGATTCCGTGGAACCCGTTCCCGGGTGCGCCGTATGGTCGTAGCTCGAACAGCCGTATCGATCGCTTCTCAAAAGTACTGATGAGCTACGGTTTCACCACCATTGTGCGTAAAACCCGTGGTGATGATATCGACGCCGCTTGTGGCCAGTTAGCGGGAGATGTCATCGACCGTACTAAACGTACTCTGCGTAAACGGATGCAGGGTGAAACCATCGACATTAAAACGGTCTGATAGCCATTACGCCACGGTTACTTTATGTACCGTGGCGTAATGTTTTATGAATGTCGCATTAAGTTGCAATTGTCTGATCAATATTAACGGTGCGTTTTTGCTGACTTTAAGGCAGTATGTAACGATGCAACAGTAAGTTAGCTTTGATTCACGTGGGCTTTGTCACGAGCACACAGACAGTCTTATACTGTATGATAAAGGTTAACCTTACAGATGTTTCGCGGTGTGGGTGGGCGTGATGGTTCACCGGCATCCCAATTCTCATTTAAACGTACCTGCAGCGAATGAATACTGAAGCCACGCACGACCAAAATGAAGCACTTACCACCGGCGCTCGCTTGCGTAATGCCCGTGAACAAATTGGACTTAGCCAGCAAGCCGTTGCCGAACGACTTTGTTTGAAGGTTTCCACGGTACGCGACATTGAAGAAGATAAGGCACCAGCCGATCTTGCTTCAACATTCTTGCGCGGGTATATCCGCTCTTATGCGCGTCTGGTCCATATTCCAGAAGAAGAACTGCTGCCAGGGCTGGAAAAGCAGGCACCTCTGCGGGCCGCAAAAGTTGCGCCGATGCAGAGTTTCTCCCTCGGGAAGCGACGTAAAAAACGCGATGGCTGGTTGATGACCTTTACCTGGCTGGTTCTGTTTGTAGTGATTGGCCTGAGTGGTGCCTGGTGGTGGCAGGATCACAAAGCCCAGCAGGAAGAGATCACCACGATGGCTGATCAATCTACCGCGGAATTGAATAATAACCAGAGCCAGAGTGTACCGTTAGATACGGCTACTGATCAGAACAGTACCACTACGTCGCCATCGGCGGCGGAGACCACCGTTACGAACACGCAAGCGCCAGCCGTGACGACGCCAGTTCCTGCTGTAGATCCACAGCAGAACGCGGTTGTTCCTCCTTCGCAGGCGAATGTTGATACTGCGGCCACTACTACACCGGCGGCTCCGGTTGCAACAACGACGCCAGATGCCGCAGCACCATTGCCAACCGATCAGGCTGCTGTAACAACGCCAGCGGCTGATCCTAATGCACTGGTCATGAACTTTACCGCCGATTGCTGGCTGGAAGTTACCGATGCTACCGGTAAAAAACTGTTCAGCGGGATGCAACGTAAAGGAGGTAATTTGAATTTAGCCGGTCAGGCACCGTATAAACTGAAAATTGGTGCGCCAGCCGCAGTGCAGATCCAGTATCAAGGGAAACCTGTCGATCTGAGTCGTTTTATCAGAACTAACCAGGTTGCGCGTCTGACCCTAAATGCCGAACAATCACCGGCGCAGTAACAGACGGGTAACGCGGGAGATTTTTCATGCATAACCAGGCTCCAATTCAACGTAGAAAATCAACACGTATTTACGTTGGGAATGTGCCGATTGGCGATGGTGCTCCCATCGCCGTACAGTCCATGACTAATACGCGCACGACGGATGTCGAAGCGACGGTCAATCAAATCAAGGCGCTGGAACGTGTCGGTGCCGATATCGTTCGCGTCTCTGTACCGACGATGGACGCTGCAGAAGCGTTCAAACTTATCAAGCAGCAGGTTAATGTGCCGCTGGTGGCCGACATCCACTTCGACTATCGCATTGCGCTGAAAGTGGCGGAATATGGCGTTGATTGCTTGCGCATTAACCCTGGTAATATCGGCAATGAAGAGCGTATTCGCATGGTGGTTGACTGCGCGCGCGATAAAAACATTCCGATTCGTATTGGCGTTAACGCCGGATCGTTGGAAAAAGATCTGCAAGAAAAATATGGCGAACCGACGCCGCAGGCGCTGCTGGAATCCGCTATGCGTCATGTTGATCATCTCGATCGCCTGAACTTTGATCAGTTCAAAGTCAGCGTGAAAGCGTCTGACGTCTTCCTGGCCGTGGAGTCTTACCGTCTGTTGGCAAAACAGATCGATCAGCCGTTGCATCTGGGTATTACCGAAGCCGGTGGCGCACGTAGCGGGGCAGTGAAATCCGCTATTGGTTTAGGTCTGCTGTTGTCGGAAGGCATTGGCGATACGCTGCGCGTATCACTGGCGGCAGATCCGGTTGAAGAGATCAAAGTCGGTTTTGATATTTTGAAATCGCTGCGGATCCGTTCGCGCGGGATCAACTTCATTGCCTGTCCGACCTGTTCTCGTCAGGAATTCGACGTTATTGGTACGGTCAACGCGCTGGAGCAGCGTCTGGAAGATATCATCACCCCGATGGACGTTTCTATCATCGGCTGTGTGGTGAACGGTCCTGGCGAGGCGTTGGTTTCCACGCTTGGCGTCACGGGCGGCAACAAGAAAAGCGGCCTCTATGAAGATGGCGTGCGCAAAGACCGTCTGGACAACAACGACATGATCGACCAGTTGGAAGCACGCATTCGTGCAAAAGCCAGCCAACTGGACGAAGCGCGTCGAATTGACGTTCAGCAGGTTGAAAAATAATAACGTGATGGGAAGCGTCTCGCTTCCCGTGTATGATTGAACCCGCATGGCTCCCGAAATATTGAGGGAAGCGTTGAGGGTTCATTTTTATATTCAGAAAGAGAATAAACGTGGCAAAAAACATTCAAGCCATTCGCGGCATGAACGATTACCTGCCTGGCGAAACGGCCATCTGGCAGCGCATTGAAGGCACACTGAAAAACGTGCTCGGCAGCTACGGTTACAGTGAAATCCGCTTGCCGATTGTAGAGCAGACCCCGCTATTCAAACGTGCGATTGGTGAAGTCACCGACGTGGTTGAAAAAGAGATGTACACCTTTGAGGATCGCAATGGCGACAGCCTGACTTTGCGCCCTGAAGGGACGGCGGGCTGTGTACGCGCCGGCATCGAGCATGGTCTTCTGTACAATCAGGAACAGCGTCTGTGGTATATCGGGCCAATGTTCCGTCACGAGCGTCCGCAAAAAGGGCGTTATCGTCAGTTCCATCAGTTGGGCTGCGAAGTCTTCGGTCTGCAAGGCCCGGATATCGACGCCGAACTGATTATGCTCACCGCCCGCTGGTGGCGCGCGCTGGGTATCTCTGAACACGTTACCCTCGAGCTGAACTCAATTGGTTCGCTGGAAGCGCGTGCCAATTACCGCGATGCGCTGGTTGCTTTCCTCGAACAGCATAAAGAAAAGCTGGACGAAGACTGCAAACGCCGCATGTATACCAACCCGCTGCGCGTGCTGGACTCCAAGAATCCGGAAGTGCAGGCGCTACTTAACGATGCTCCGGCGTTGGGCGATTATCTGGACGAAGAGTCTCGCGAGCACTTTGCTGGTCTTTGCAAACTGCTGGAGAGCGCAGGTATCGCCTACACCGTAAATCAGCGTCTGGTTCGTGGTCTGGATTACTACAACCGTACCGTTTTCGAGTGGGTGACTAACAGTCTTGGTTCTCAGGGCACAGTGTGCGCAGGCGGTCGTTATGACGGTCTGGTGGAACAACTGGGCGGACGCGCAACACCGGCAGTGGGTTTTGCAATGGGCCTCGAACGTCTTGTGTTGTTAGTTCAGGCAGTTAATCCGGAATTTAAAGCCGATCCTGTTGTCGATATATACCTGGTGGCCTCAGGTGCTGATACTCAATCTGCGGCTATGGCATTAGCTGAGCGTCTGCGTGATGAATTACCTGGCGTGAAATTGATGACCAACCACGGCGGCGGCAACTTTAAGAAACAGTTTGCCCGTGCTGATAAATGGGGCGCATGTGTTGCTGTGGTGCTGGGTGAGTCCGAAGTGGCCAACGGCACGGCAGTAGTGAAGGATTTGCGCTCTGGTGAGCAAACGGCAGTTGCGCAGGATAGCGTGGCCGCGCATTTGCGCACGTTACTGGGTTAAGGAAGGAGAAGGACAGCGTGGAAATTTACGAGAACGAAAACGACCAGGTTGAAGCAGTTAAACGCTTTTTTGCTGAAAATGGCAAAGCACTGGCTGTTGGGGTGATTTTAGGTGTTGGCGCACTGATTGGCTGGCGCTACTGGAACAGCCATCAGGTTGAGTCCTCACGATCCACTTCTCTTGCTTATCAAAATGCGGTTACCGCAGTGAGCGAAGGCAAACCGGACAGCATCCCGGCGGCGGAAAAATTCGCTGCTGAAAATAAAAATACTTATGGCGCGCTGGCTTCTTTGGAACTTGCGCAGCAATTTGTTGACAAAAATGAACTAGAGAAAGCTGCCACCCAATTACAACAAGGGTTGGCGGACACGAGCGATGAAAATCTCAAAGCCGTGATAAATCTGCGTCTTGCCCGAGTTCAGGTGCAGCTCAAGCAGGCTGATGCCGCGCTGAAAACCCTCGATACCATTAAAGGTGAAGGTTGGGCTGCTATTGTTGCTGACCTGCGTGGTGAAGCATTGCTGAGCAAAGGTGATAAGCAAGGTGCGCGTAGTGCGTGGGAAACAGGCGTGAAAAGCGATGTTACCCCGGCACTGAGTGAAATGATGCAGATGAAAATTAATAATTTGTCCATCTGAGAGGGACCCGATGCAATTGCGTAAATTACTGCTGCCAGGAATGCTTTCCGTTACCCTTTTAAGCGGCTGTTCGCTGTTTAACAGTGAAGAAGATGTGGTGAAGATGTCCCCATTACCGACCGTTGAAAACCAGTTTACGCCGACCACGGCGTGGAGCACTTCCGTTGGTAGCGGCATTGGTAACTTCTACTCTAATCTTCATCCGGCATTGGCGGATAACGTTGTCTATGCTGCCGATCGCGCTGGTTTGGTTAAAGCGATGAATGCGGATGACGGCAAAGAAATCTGGTCTGTCAGTCTGGCCGAGAAAGATGGCTGGTTATCTAAAGAGCCTGCGTTACTTTCCGGCGGCGTGACCGTCGCGGGTGGTCATGTCTATATTGGCAGCGAAAAAGCGCAGGTTTACGCGCTGAACACCAGCGATGGTACTGTTGCATGGCAAACCAAAGTAGCGGGTGAAGCACTTTCTCGTCCGGTAGTCAGTGACGGTCTGGTTTTGATTCACACCAGCAACGGTCAGTTGCAGGCGTTGAACGAAGCTGACGGCGCTGTTAAATGGACAGTTAACCTCGATATGCCTTCGCTCTCTCTGCGTGGCGAGTCTGCGCCAGCAACTGCATTTGGTGCGGCAGTGGTCGGTGGTGATAATGGTCGCGTCAGTGCTGTGTTGATGCAGCAGGGACAGATGATTTGGCAGCAGCGTATCTCCCAGGCGACCGGTTCTACCGAAATCGACCGTTTGAGCGATGTTGATACTACGCCGGTTGTGGTGAACGGTGTTGTTTTCGCGCTGGCCTATAATGGTAACCTGACGGCGCTTGATTTGCGCAGTGGTCAGATTATGTGGAAACGCGAGTTGGGTTCGGTGAATGATTTCATCGTCGACGGCAACCGCATCTATCTGGTCGATCAAAATGACCGGGTGATGGCGCTGACCATCGACGGTGGCGTTACACTGTGGACTCAAAGCGATCTGCTGCATCGCCTGCTGACGTCCCCGGTGCTGTATAATGGCAATCTGGTGGTGGGTGACAGCGAAGGTTATCTGCACTGGATTAACGTTGAAGATGGCCGTTTCGTTGCCCAGCAAAAAGTTGATAGCTCCGGTTTCCAGACTGACCCGGTTGCCGCTGATGGCAAACTGCTGATCCAGGCAAAAGACGGGACCGTGTATTCCATTACACGTTAATCGTCTCTGTCGTTCACTTTGAAAACGGCTCCTGGACAGGGGCCGTTTTCCTGTTTTTAACAACGACGCGAAAATTGCGGGCGTTGTCTGATGATTTATAAAAATGAGGCTTTAAACATGGTACCTGTGGTCGCGCTTGTCGGGCGCCCTAACGTAGGAAAATCCACGTTATTTAACCGTCTAACTCGCACCCGAGATGCGCTGGTTGCGGATTTCCCGGGTCTGACTCGTGACCGTAAGTACGGTCGTGCGGAAATTGAAGGCCGCGAGTTTATCTGTATTGATACCGGCGGGATTGACGGCACAGAAGACGGTGTAGAAACCCGCATGGCGGAACAATCGCTGCTGGCGATTGAAGAGGCGGATGTGGTGCTGTTTATGGTGGATGCACGCGCGGGTCTGATGCCAGCGGATGAAGCCATTGCCAAACATCTGCGTTCCCGCGAAAAGCCAACCTTCCTGGTGGCGAATAAAACTGACGGACTGGATCCGGATCAAGCAATCGTTGATTTTTATTCACTTGGTTTAGGTGAAATCTACCCGATTGCCGCTTCGCATGGTCGTGGTGTTTTGAGTCTGCTTGAGCATGTTCTGCTACCGTGGATGGAAGATATCGCGCCGCAAGAAGAAGTGGATGAAGACGCGGAATATTGGGCGCAATTTGAAGCGCAAGAGAATGGCGAGGAAGAAGAAGAGGAAGACGACTTCGATCCGCAAAGTCTGCCGATCAAACTGGCGATAGTGGGTCGTCCGAACGTGGGTAAGTCTACACTCACTAACCGTATTCTCGGTGAAGAGCGCGTGGTGGTTTACGACATGCCCGGGACTACGCGTGACAGCATCTACATTCCAATGGAACGTGATGGACGTGAGTATGTACTCATTGACACAGCAGGCGTACGTAAACGTGGCAAAATTACCGATGCGGTAGAGAAGTTCTCGGTAATCAAAACGTTGCAGGCAATTGAAGATGCCAACGTTGTGATGCTGGTGATTGATGCACGCGAAGGTATTTCCGATCAGGATCTCTCCCTGCTGGGCTTTATTCTCAATAGTGGGCGCTCACTTGTGATTGTGGTGAACAAGTGGGATGGCCTGAGCCAGGAAGTGAAGGAGCAGGTGAAAGAGACGCTGGACTTCCGTCTGGGCTTTATCGATTTTGCTCGCGTGCACTTTATCTCTGCGTTGCACGGTAGCGGGGTTGGCAATCTGTTTGAATCAGTGCGTGAAGCGTATGACAGCTCTACCCGTCGCGTAGGCACGTCTATGCTGACGCGTATCATGACTATGGCTGTTGAAGACCACCAGCCGCCGCTGGTTCGCGGTCGTCGCGTGAAGCTGAAATATGCCCACGCCGGTGGTTACAACCCGCCGATTGTGGTAATCCACGGCAACCAGGTAAAAGACCTGCCGGATTCCTATAAGCGTTATCTGATGAATTACTTCCGCAAATCTCTGGATGTGATGGGTACGCCGATTCGTATTCAGTTTAAAGAAGGGGAAAACCCGTATGCGAACAAGCGTAACACCCTGACGCCGACCCAGATGCGTAAGCGCAAGCGTCTGATGAAGCACATCAAAAAAAATAAGTAATAGTAGGTAAGTACTTATCTATAGTTTCCCTCTCGTAAGTAGGGGGAAACTTATCGAAGGAGTTTATATGGAACTCAACTGCCCAATCTGTCAGAAACCTCTCGAGCGTAATGGTGACATCGCTCATTGTGAAACCTGTGACAAAAATTTCTCTCTCCAGGCATTGTGCCCTGATTGCCATCAGCCTTTGCAGGTACTCAAAGCCTGCGGTGCGGTAGATTACTTCTGTCAGAATGGTCACGGGCTTATTTCCCGCAAACGTGTTGAGTTTGTCCTTCCTGAATATTAAGTTTTATTTAAAATTTATATTCACACTATAAAAATTAGATTTATCAGTGTCTGGTCGATAAACAGATCGGTTAGACCATTTTAATTAAAATTGTATTTATATTTGCTTGAGTGATTTTTCCTTTATGTGTGGAATATACTGCCTGTCATTATTAATTTTTTGTATTGATATATTATTCAGGGATGGTGCATTGGGGGCGCTGTATTGTAATGATGCTGATCTCTGGTGCAGCCATTACCGCACCGGAGACAAACATTAAACAAAATAACGACCCATAGCTCGAGTTCGGCAGCGAAGCGACCCGACAAGAAGCACAAAATAATAAAGGAACTTCATTTAAAGAACGCAGTGCCGATTACATCACCAACTCTGCAACACAAGGGTTTGAAAAACACATCGACCTCTGTTGAAAACAGAATTACCTTCTGGTGCAGTTGTTGTGGCGGCACCAAATGTCGCCAACGAAACCTGGGCGTTGGGACACTGAGTTGATTCAGGCAAATGTGATATAGCAAAACAGTGTGGAAGTATGAGTAATACGGCAGGGTACATTCAGTGATGCCCGGATTATATCTGGTGTTGGCATGGTGATATTGCCGGATGCGATACTGGCGCATCTTATCCGGCCTACGGATTAGCCGCTTTTTTACGTGGTTTGCGGGTTTTCATAACTGAACTGACTTCGCTGACCACCACGCCATCACCTAACCGCGTGGTCAACGTATCGCCCGCTTTGACCTGCTTAACCTGTTTCAGCACTGTGCCATCGGCGGCGCTGGTTACGCTATATCCACGCGCCAGTGTTGACAGCGGGCTCACGGCTTCCAGGTGTGTTACTGCATTACCAAAACGTTCACGTGTTACGCTAAGTTGTGCGTGTAACACTTCCGCCAGACGATATTCCAGTTGCTGAATCCGCGTTTGCGCGCGATGAATACGTGACTGCGGATTTTGCTGGGTTAGTCGCTGTGTTAATCGCTGCTGTTGCTGTCCGACACGTTTTAGCTGATTTTCCAGTGCAAAGCTCATCCGCTTTTGTAGACGTTCGAGAGTGGTTTGCTGACGCGCCAGCCGTAGCTGTGGGTGCTGCTGCTGTAATCGATGATGAATCTGTGTAAAACGCCGGGTGCGATTGGCGAGATAATAATCCATCGCCATCTCCAGTCGCTGACGGGCAGATTGCACCTGACGGAGTAATTCTTGCTGATTACGGCTCACCACTTCGGCGGCAGCCGATGGTGTGGGTGCTCGTAAATCGGCAACAAAATCGGCAATGGTCACATCAGTTTCATGTCCAACGGCGCTGACAACCGGAATGTGACTGGCAAAAATCGCCCGCGCTACGCGTTCGTCGTTAAAACTCCATAAATCTTCCAGCGACCCGCCGCCGCGCCCGACAATCAATACGTCGCACTCGTTGCGCTTATTCGCCAGTTCAATGGCGCGAACAATTTGCCCAGGCGCATCATCACCCTGTACGGCGGTAGGATAGATGATCACGGGTAGAGACGGATCGCGGCGTTTAAGCACATGCAAAATATCGTGCAACGCGGCACCGGTTTTTGAGGTGATGACACCTACACAGTGCGCGGGGGAGGGGAGCGGCTTCTTAAACTGTTGATCGAAAAAACCTTCAGCCTGCAATTTCGCTTTTAGCTGTTCATACTTCTGTTGCAACAAGCCTTCACCGGCGGGCTGCATACTTTCAACGATTATCTGATAGTCACCACGCGGCTCATACAGCGTAATATTGGCGCGAACCAGCACCTGTTGCCCGTGCTGTGGGCGAAAGGCTACCCGGCGGTTGCTGTTACGGAACATTGCGCAGCGCACCTGGGCGGTATCGTCTTTGAGCGTAAAATACCAGTGACCGGAAGCCGGTTGCGTGAAGTTAGATATTTCACCGCTGATCCATACCTGTCCCATCTCATGCTCAAGCAGCAGACGAACCGTTTGATTCAGGCGACTAACGGTAAAAATTGCAGGGGATTGAGAAGGTAACATGTGAGCGAGATCAAATTCTAAATCAGCAAGTTATTCAGTCGATAGTAACCCGCCAGCAGGGGATAGCAAGCATTTTTTGCAAAAAGGGGTAGATGCAATCGGTTACGCTCTGTATAATGCCGCGGCAATATTTATTAACCACTCTGGTCGAGATATTGCCCATGCTACGTATCGCTAAAGAAGCTCTGACGTTTGACGACGTTCTCCTCGTTCCTGCTCATTCTACCGTCCTGCCGAATACCGCTGACCTCAGCACTCAACTGACGAAAACTATTCGTCTGAACATCCCTATGCTTTCCGCAGCAATGGATACCGTAACGGAAGCGCGCCTGGCTATTGCCCTGGCTCAGGAAGGCGGTATTGGCTTTATCCACAAAAACATGTCCATTGAACGCCAGGCGGAAGAAGTTCGCCGCGTGAAAAAACACGAGTCTGGCGTGGTGACTGACCCGCAGACTGTTCTGCCAACCACGACTCTGCGCGAGGTGAAAGAACTGACCGAGCGTAACGGTTTTGCTGGCTACCCGGTAGTAACCGAAGAAAACGAACTGGTTGGTATCATCACCGGTCGTGACGTGCGTTTTGTGACCGACCTGAATCAGCCGGTTAGCGTTTACATGACGCCGAAAGAGCGTTTGGTGACCGTGCGTGAAGGCGAAGCCCGTGAAGTTGTGCTGACCAAAATGCACGAAAAACGCGTTGAGAAAGCGCTGGTGGTTGATGATGAATTCCACCTGATTGGCATGATCACCGTGAAAGATTTCCAGAAAGCGGAGCGTAAACCGAACGCCTGTAAAGACGAGCAAGGCCGTCTGCGTGTTGGTGCGGCGGTTGGTGCTGGCGCAGGTAACGAAGAGCGTGTTGATGCGCTGGTGGCCGCTGGTGTTGACGTTCTGCTGATCGACTCCTCTCACGGTCACTCTGAAGGTGTTCTGCAACGTATTCGCGAAACCCGAGCCAAATACCCGGATCTGCAAATCATCGGCGGTAACGTCGCCACTGCTGCAGGCGCTCGTGCGCTGGCGGAAGCCGGTTGTAGCGCGGTTAAAGTTGGTATCGGCCCTGGTTCTATTTGTACCACCCGTATCGTCACTGGCGTAGGTGTTCCGCAGATCACCGCCGTTGCTGACGCAGTAGAAGCCCTGGAAGGCACCGGTATTCCAGTTATCGCTGACGGTGGTATTCGCTTCTCCGGCGATATCGCTAAAGCTATCGCTGCTGGCGCAAGCGCGGTGATGGTAGGCTCCATGCTGGCAGGTACGGAAGAATCTCCGGGTGAAATCGAACTCTACCAGGGCCGTTCTTATAAATCTTACCGTGGTATGGGCTCTCTGGGCGCGATGTCCAAAGGTTCTTCTGACCGTTACTTCCAGAGCGACAACGCCGCTGACAAACTGGTGCCAGAAGGCATCGAAGGCCGTGTGGCTTACAAAGGTCGCCTGAAAGAGATCATCCACCAGCAGATGGGCGGTCTGCGCTCCTGTATGGGCCTGACCGGCTGTGGTACTATCGACGAACTGCGTACTAAAGCGGAGTTTGTACGTATCAGCGGTGCTGGCATTCAGGAAAGCCACGTTCATGACGTGACCATCACCAAAGAGTCCCCGAACTACCGTATGGGCTCCTGATTCTCTTCGCCCGACTTCATGTCGGGCGATTTATATTATCTGTTTCACTTGCCTCGGAATAAGCGTCAATGACGGAAAACATTCATAAGCATCGCATCCTCATTCTGGACTTCGGTTCACAGTACACCCAACTGGTTGCGCGCCGCGTGCGTGAGCTGGGCGTTTACTGTGAACTGTGGGCATGGGATGTGACAGAAGCACAAATTCGTGACTTCAACCCAAGCGGCATTATTCTTTCCGGCGGCCCGGAAAGCACCACCGAAGAAAACAGCCCGCGAGCGCCGCAGTATGTCTTTGAAGCAGGCGTACCGGTATTCGGCGTTTGCTATGGTATGCAGACCATGGCGATGCAGTTAGGTGGCCATGTTGAAGCCTCTAACGAGCGTGAGTTTGGTTATGCACAGGTTGAAGTACAAACTGATAGCGCGCTCATTCGTGGCATCGAAGATGCGTTAAGTGCAGACGGCAAACCGCTGCTTGACGTGTGGATGAGCCACGGCGATAAGGTAACTGCAATTCCTGAGGGTTTCGTTACCGTAGCCAGCACCGAAAGTTGCCCGTTTGCCATAATGGCTAACGAAGAAAAACGTTTCTATGGCGTACAGTTCCACCCGGAAGTGACTCACACCCGTCAGGGGATGCGTATGCTGGAGCGTTTTGTGCGCGATATCTGCCAGTGTGAAGCACTGTGGACACCAGCAAAAATTATCGATGACGCCGTAGCCCGCATTCGCGAGCAGGTGGGCGATGATAAAGTGATCCTTGGCCTCTCTGGTGGCGTGGACTCTTCTGTTACTGCGATGCTTCTGCACCGTGCTATCGGTAAAAACCTGACCTGCGTATTCGTCGACAACGGCCTGCTGCGTCTGAATGAAGCTGAACAGGTAATGGATATGTTTGGTGATCGCTTCGGCCTGAACATCATTCACGTTCCGGCAGAAGAGCGTTTCCTGGCTGCGCTGGCGGGTGAAAACGATCCGGAAGCTAAACGTAAAATCATCGGTCGCGTCTTCGTTGAAGTATTCGATGAAGAAGCGCTGAAACTGGAAGATGTAAAGTGGCTGGCGCAGGGGACTATCTACCCTGACGTTATTGAATCCGCCGCTTCTGCGACGGGTAAAGCGCACGTTATCAAATCTCACCACAACGTAGGCGGCCTGCCGAAAGAGATGAAGATGGGCCTGGTTGAACCGCTGAAAGAGCTGTTCAAAGACGAAGTGCGTAAGATTGGTCTGGAGCTGGGTCTGCCGTACGACATGCTGTACCGCCACCCGTTCCCGGGGCCTGGCCTTGGCGTTCGTGTGTTGGGTGAAGTGAAGAAAGAGTACTGCGACCTGCTGCGCCGTGCGGATGCCATCTTCATTGAAGAACTGCGTAAAGCTGATCTGTACGACAAAGTCAGCCAGGCATTCACTGTCTTCCTGCCAGTACGCTCCGTAGGCGTAATGGGCGATGGTCGTAAATATGACTGGGTTGTCTCTCTGCGTGCTGTCGAAACCATCGACTTTATGACCGCACACTGGGCGCACCTGCCATATGATTTCTTAGGGCGCGTTTCCAACCGTATTATCAATGAAGTGAATGGTATTTCCCGCGTGGTGTATGACATCAGCGGTAAGCCGCCAGCTACTATTGAGTGGGAATAAACCCGAACACTAAATGCTGAGGTTTTCTATTCGTACGAGGCTTCAGCATATTTTGGTAACAAAACCCTCTGTTCATCCACTGGAGGGTTTTTTATGCAATTAAAAAGCCCATAATCCTCACGAATTACAGGCCTGGTAGTGGAAAGACGATTAATTAAACCAACTGTCTGATTTATTCTCTTCTGCTTTACCCACGCTTTTCATCAAATCACGACCACCTTCAGTCATATTCCTGTTAGCGTCAGCTTCAGATTGTACAACATCGGTTTGCGCTGCTTTGTGCTTCAGTTCCTGATCGATAAATTCGTTCTCACGCTTAACGCGCGCTTCTTCTTTTGCCAGCGCCAGTTTTTGCTTCTGAATCTCTAAGTTGCGCAGCTCATCTTCATAACTTTGATCGCGCTTTTTATCCGCAGTGAATTCGGCGTCCCGTTTATCCTGGCGAGCTTTTTTATCCGCTGCTGCTGCTGCCGCTCTTTTATTCGCTGCGGCCTGAGCGTTTGCGCGTCGTTGCTTCTCTTGCTGGATTTCCCTGTTGCGCTCCGCAACCCATTCGTCATGCTGCCTTTGTTCTTCATTTTTGCCTTGCTGTTCAGCTTCTGCGACCGCAGAGAGTTGATCCTGTAATGAAGAGGCGAAAGCCGGGCTACTAACAGCAGCTAATATGGCGGCGCAAAGAAAAACTTTCTTCATGAGTCCTCCTGATAGTTAGCTCTTTTCAGGACATTTTGTATTTGGCTGAATACGCGTTTCGTTATAAGTGGTGGTAATAACAACGGCTAAACCCGTTGTGAACTGGCATTCTTTACCCACCTGGGTGGAGGTGTACACTTTGGTGCCTTCCTTATAAGTTAAAGAGACACCTTCCACTAAGGTTTTATCATTCACCATAGTACCCGCTGCCGCGCCTACAGCTCCGCCACCAACTGCACCAGCCGTTGTTCCGGAGTTACTACCAGATCCAACGTTATGGCCGATAACGCCGCCTGCGACAGCGCCAATAAGTGCGCCAAAGGCTTGCGCATTCCGTTTATTTTGTGAGTTATCTACGGCAACTTTTGCGGGAAGAATGGAGATAATATTAACGGTTTTAGTTTCTTGCTTTGTATTCAGTTGATCGGTTTGATAGACATCGGCGGCATGGTCGTCAGCATTTGACTGGCATCCTGCCAGGGTGAATGACGCTAAAATTGCCACAGGCAGAAAACATTTTTTAAATTTCATCACTATTCCTTGTTGTACACATTACGAAAAATAAGACATTTAAGATCATCAAAAGAAGAAAGTAAATGTATTGCGGATAAAGGAATAGATTTAATTTATTAAAATTCACCAGAATAATAAATTAATAAAAAATATAATTGAAATATATATATTAATTTAATGTTTATTCCGTCCTTAGGCAAGATGATCGTCAGTCAGGGCAAAGAGGCGAGATTTAAGGTGAAAGAATGCTTGCCGCTTTGATAACAACAAAGAGCAACAGCATCTGACAACATTGAGCCGTCTTGTTCAGGAAGGATGACGAAGGTAACCGCTAACGTTGTACCGATGATTCGATAGAGAGTGTGGATTGTTGAGCTTCTTTTTTGCTCTGATGATGCTGCCAGGCACTGACGGACGAGTAGATAAAGCGGCCAAAGAAGAAGATAAAGCTAATGAGTAGTACGATACGGGTCATACGACTGTTAAATCGGTGTCGTTTTCGCATACTGGTTGCCTGACTCACAAAAGGTTCCTTGAAGTATGTCCCACTCAGGAGACGGTACTTACATTAAGGCACATCAGGAAAAAATGGTCAATTCTTCGTTATGTAAAAAAGCGTCAGTGGATACATATTTTAATGTTATGGAAATTAATTTAATTATTTACAGTGCTGATGTAATAATGATGAATTAACATAATAAACGTAATAATTCATTAATCAGGGTTATTTTGTTTGATATATATCAATTGGAACTTTCATATGACACTTAGAATCAATGTCCTCTATAGCGATGAGTAATCATCTTTCGAAGTCAGGTGGGATGCCTGTCTGAATACACCCCTTCAGGATGTGGGGGATTCTGCTGAGCATCTATGAAACTGAATGCAACTTATATAAAAATACGTGATAAATGGTGGGGGCTTCCGCTGATCCTGCCTTCTTTAATTTTACCTGTTTTCGCACAAATAAATACTTTCGCGCATATTTCCTCTGGTGAAGTATTTCTCTTTTATCTGCCCCTGGCTCTGATGATCAGCATGATGATGTTTTTTGGCTGGGCAGCATTACCGGGTATAGCATTAGGCATTTTTGTTCGTAAGTATGCGGAGCTTGGCCTTTACGAAACGCTTTCGTTAACGGCTAATTTTATTATCATTATTATTATTTGTTGGGGCGGTTACAGGGTCTTTACTCCCCGGCGTAACAACGTTTCACATGGCGATACCCGCTTAATTTCCCAGCGAATTTTTTGGCAGATTTTTTTTCCTGCAACGTTGTTCCTGGTGCTTTTCCAGTTTGCGGCGTTTGTAGGATTACTGGCGAGCAAAGAAAATCTGGTAGGCGTCATGCCTTTTAACCTTGGAACCTTAATCAATTATCAGGCCCTGCTGGTCGGTAATCTTATCGGTGTCCCGCTGTGCTATTTCATCATTCGGGTGGTGCGAAATCCACTTTATTTACGTAGCTATTATTCGCAGTTAAAACAGCAGGTTGACAGAAAAGTGACCAAAAAAGAATTTGCGATCTGGTTACTGGCTTTAGGTACGTTGCTGTTGCTGTTATGTATGCCGTTAAATGAAAAAAGCACAATTTTTAGCACCAACTATACGTTATCGTTATTGTTGCCGCTGATGATGTGGGGAGCAATGCGCTACGGCTATAAGTTTATATCGCTGCTCTGGGCGGTAGTGCTGATGATCAGTATTCACAGCTATCAGAATTACATTCCCCTTTATCCAGGATATACCACGCAACTGACCATAACTTCCTCCAGTTATTTAGTTTTTTCTTTTATTGTCAATTATATGGCTGTACTGGCAACCCGTCAGCGAGCGGTGGTCAGACGCATTCAACGGCTTGCCTATGTGGACCCGGTTGTTCATCTGCCAAATATTCGCGCCCTGAACCGCGCGCTGCGCGATGCACCCTGGTCCGTGCTATGTTATTTACGCATCCCAGGCATGGAAATGCTGGTAAAGAACTATGGCATCATGCTACGCATTCAATATAAACAAAAAATTTCACACTGGCTGACATCATTGCTGGAGCCGGGCGAATCTGTTTATCAGCTTTCCGGCAACGACCTTGCGTTACGATTGAATACAGAATCACACCAGGAGCGCATTACCGCGCTGGATAACCATCTGAAGCAGTTTCGTTTCTTTTGGGATGGAATGCCGTTACAACCTCAGATTGGCGTTAGTTATTGCTATGTCCGCTCACCGGTTAATCATATATACCTCCTGCTCGGGGAGTTAAATACGGTTGCCGAACTTTCCATCGTGACCAATACCCCGGAAAATATGCAACGTCGTGGGGCAATGTATTTACAACGGGAATTAAAAGACAAAGTGGCGATGATGAATCGGCTACAGCAGGCGCTTGAGCATAACCAGTTTTGCCTGATGGCCCAGCCGATTACTGGGGTGCGTGGTGATGTCTATCATGAAATTCTGCTGCGCATGAAAGGAGAGAACGATGAACTCATCAATCCTGACAATTTCTTACCGGTTGCGCATGAATTTGGCTTATCGTCCAGCATCGACATGTGGGTCATCGAACATACACTGCAATTTATGGCGGAAAATAGAGAAAAAATGCCTGCCCGCCGATTTGCTATTAACCTGTCGCCAACTTCCGTTTGTCAGGCGCATTTTCCTTTGAACGTCAGTCATTTTTTAGCTAAATATCAAATAGAAGCGTGGCAGCTTATTTTTGAGGTAACAGAAAGTAATATCCTGACCAATGTTAAACAGGCACAGAATACGTTGCAGCATCTTCAGGAGTTAGGATGCCAAATTGCAATTGATGATTTTGGCACCGGCTATGCCAGTTATGCGCGGCTAAAAAATGTGAATGCCAATTTATTAAAAATTGATGGCAGCTTCATACGCAATATTGTCTCGAATAGTCTGGATTACCAGATAGTGGCGTCAATTTGTCATCTGGCGCGAATGAAGAAAATGCAAGTGGTTGCGGAATATGTTGAAAATGAAGAGATTCGCCAGGCGGTTCATTCTTTGGGTATTGATTACCTGCAAGGCTTTTTGATTGGTGAACCGCAACTGTTAGTGGATATGCTGGATGAAAGAGAACCTGTCCGGGAAAGCGCGTAATTTATTGGGGCCGACATAACATGTTGGCCCGTTTTCATTTCATCTTAAGCCGCGATTTCAGGCGTGCTTTCTTCTTCAATTTTTAACCGCCAGCCAGCCACGCCTTCCCAGTATTCTTGCTCTTTTTCCAGATCAAGCAGAACCAGCGCGTTCTGGCTAAACCAGTCATGCGGAAAACGCAGAGTCCAGTGGCTGTCATCGGTAATCAGCGTTAATGTCGGTGGGGTAGTGGTTGCCTGACGTTGGTTGTTTAGCAATACGCCAAGGCGCAATAGCTGGATTAAGGGCAGAAACTGCTTCTTCTTAAACAGCGTAAAGCGCGGCAGATCGTCGAGCTTAATCGCTTTACGGTGATAGCGTACCAGCGTCGCCATCATCAATTGTTGTTCCTGATTAAAACCCGGTAAGTCGCTGTTTTGCAGGATATAGGCCGAATGGCGATGCAATCCGCTATGGTTGATATTTAACCCGACCTCATGCAGCATGGCGGCCCAGCGTAGCAAGGCTTCCAGTTGCGGATGCGCCAGCTTCGGTTGTTGTTCCCGCCACTGTTCGTACATCTGCATGGTGGTTTCCAGCACCCGCCGTGCCTGTTCACTGTCAATGTGATACTGGTTGGCGAGGCTGCTGGCGGTACGACTACGTACATCCTGATGGCGAAAACGGCCTTCCATTTCATAAAGTACGCCTTCGCGTAGCGCACCGTCAGAAAGCCGCAGTTCACGGATAGCTAAGGCATCAAACACACCGCATAAAATTGCCAGTCCAGGGACAAATACGGTTTTCCGTTCTTCGGAAAGGCCCGGTAAACTAAGCGATGCAAAATTACGATGGCGTAAAACTTCTTTCACCAGTTTTTCGAGACGTTCCGGGGTAATAATCCCGTCTTTCTCGCCCATTTCCATCAACACTTCATGGGCGGCTTTAATGGTGCCGGAAGCGCCCATTGCCACGTTCCAGCCCTGAATCCGGAATTGCCAGGTTAAGGTTTCCAGTTTTTGCGCCGCTGCCATGCGTGCGCGCTGAAAATTCTCTTTATTGATGACGCCACCCTGGAAATAAAGCTGGGCAAAGCTGACGCAACCCATTCGGCGGCTTTCCACGAGAATGGGTTCAAAATTTTCGCCAATCACCAGTTCCGTTGAGCCGCCGCCAATATCAATAACCAGCTTGCGGCCTTTTTCCGGTTGGGTATGCTCCACGCCCATAAAAATCAGACGTGCTTCTTCATTACCGGAGATAATTTCAATCGGGTAGGGGATAACCTTTTCTGCTCGCTTCAGAAAGTCAGTGGCATTCAGCGCCTGACGTAGCGTATGGGTCCCAACAATACAGACGCTGGAAGGAGAAAATCCTTGCAGGCGTTCGGCAAACAGCGACAGGCAGTTTAAGCCGCGCGTCATTGCTTCTTCACTCAACATATTATCTGGCCCCAGACCGTCCGCCAGATGCACACGCTGTTTCAGGCGACCAATAATCTGCATTGCGCCATCCACCACACGGGCAATGACCATGTGGAAACTGTTTGAACCAAGGTCGACCGCAGCAAACTCCTGTGGACGAGGGGATTTGTCGTGTATTGGCATAGGGTTATTCAGATTGTTCGAGTGATTTGATGTAGTCGTAAATCGCCAACTGCGCCCGTACTTTGCGGCGGTTACCGCGGGGAACGTAGCGATTACTGAGTTCTTTATCGATATAACGCGCTTTGACTGTATCGCTGAACAGAATTTCGATGATGTCCAGTACCCGCTGCTTCAGCCGTGGGTCGAGCAGTGGCGTTGCCACTTCAATACGATAATCAATATTGCGTGTCATCCAGTCGGCGGAGGACAGGTAAACCTTTTTATCGCCGCCATTTTCAAAAATATAAACCCGGTCGTGTTCCAGGTAACGATCGACAATGCTGATAGCACGGATGTTATCGCTAATGCCTTCCAGATTAGGGATCAGTGAACACATCCCGCGCACCAGCAGATTCACCGGCACGCCGGAGCTGGAGGCCGCATACAGACGATCAACCAGACCTTTATCGACCAGGTTATTCAATTTCAGGGTAATACCGCTGGGTAGCCCTTGTTGAGCGTTGGCGATCTCGCGGTCTACCATTTCATACAGCAGGCGACGAGAGTTTTGCGGTGACACCATTAAATAATCGAATGTCACGGGACGGTATGGATTTTCAATAAAATTGAACACTCGCCGTACTTCGTTGGTGATACGCGCATCGGCAGTCAGCAGCGAGTAGTCGGTATAAAGGCGCGCCGTTTTTTCGTTAAAGTTCCCGGTTCCGATATGCGCATAACGCACAACTTCGCCGTTTTCTTTACGCGAAATCAGGAATAATTTGGCATGAATCTTCAGCCCCGGGGCAGAGAAGATCACATGTACTCCCGCTTCGGTAAGCCGCTTCGCCCAATGAATGTTAGCTTCTTCGTCGAAACGTGCCTGTAACTCAACCACCACGGTGACTTTCTTACCGTTGTGCGCGGCGTGGATCATCGAGTCGATGATGCGCGAATCTTTCGCCACGCGGTAAATGTTAATTTTAATCGCCAGTACGCTTGGGTCGAACGAGGCCTGGCGTAGCAGTTCCAGCACGTGCTCAAAAGTGTGATAAGGATAATAGAGCAGCACATCGTGTTCGCGAATGGCGTCAAAACCGTTGCGGAACTGGGCTTTATCAAACCATATATGACGTAAACGCGGCAGTGGTTTGTTCACCAGATTGGCTTTGCCGACATTGGGGAAATTAATAAAGTCTTTAAAATTGTGATAACGGCCGCCGGGTACGATGGAGTCGTAGCGGGAGATGGTCAGTTTCTCACGCAACACTTCAACCAGCGCACTGGGCATATCGCGTTGATAAACAAAACGTACCGGTTCTGCGGTTAAGCGCTGCTTCAGGCTGGAAGACATCAACTCCATCAGGCTGGCTTCCATCTCGTGCACTAAATCGTATTCGGCATCGCGGGTCATCTTCATCGAATAGGCATTCAGCGCGTCGTAATCAAAGAAGCCTTTGAAAATATCATCAAGGCAGTAACGCAGAATGTTATCCAACAGAATCATTGGCTTGCGTCGACGCGGTGCTTCCGGCGGTAAATTCACAAAGCGCGGCACTTTATCTGATGGGATCTCCAGCAGCGCGTAACGGATGGTATCGCCACGGATAATTTCCACCGCCAGATAGGTGTAATCATCTTTCAGGAACTGCACTAAATCAGTGTCAGCATTGATTAAAATCGGCGTAATGTGCTGACGCAGATACTGCTTAAAGTAATGACGCAGCCAGTTTTGTTGATTGACGGAGAGCTGGCGTTCATTAATCAGGAAGATCTGGTTACGCGCCATCTCCAGCAGCAGTTCGTTGTAGAGACCGTCGAATTCCTGATCGGCTTTCAGCACGCGGGACTGAATTTTGCCCAGTAAATGGCGGGAATGAGAGTTAGAACCTTGTTCTTCGCTAATAATGATGCGTCGCTTCAGTTCAGCGAAGCGGACTTTATAGAACTCATCAAGGTTATTGGAATAGATCCCAAGGAAACGCATCCTTTCAATCAGCGGGTTAGATTTGTCCGCCGCTTCCTGAAGCACGCGTTCATTGAACGATAACCAACTGAGCTCTTTTTCGATGTATAGCTTTTCCTGACCCATTACCACTTTTACTCCGTTTTATTCACGGGACACTGCCTGGATATTATGGCGAGCAATATTGGCAGATGTCCAACTATGCCAGAAAAGGGGGAAAAAAACTGCTGGAGCTTGCGATTTACAAGGGAATTGAAAAGCGCCAACGGTAGAGCTGACGCTTTAACTACGGGGGCATTACTCGTCGGCGGCGTAACCCTGCGGCGGCAGGCGTTGACCATCCAGCCACGCGGCGTTTTCGTGCATCTTCAGACGCCCATCGGCAAACCAGCTAATTACCAGTGGGTAAATAGCGTGTTCCTGGGTTTGCACGCGGGCGATGATTTCATCTTCCGTATCACCTGCAAATACCGGGACTTTTGCCTGTAAAACAACCGGTCCGCCGTCCAGTTCATCGGTGACGAAATGCACCGATGTGCCGTGTTCCTCATCACCATTTTCCAGCGCCTGGCGATGGGTATGCAAACCGGGATATTTTGGTAGTAGGGAAGGGTGGATGTTCAACAAACGCCCGGTGTAGTGAGAAACAAACGTCGGGCTGAGAATGCGCATAAAACCGGCCAGCACGACCACGTCGGGTGCGTACATGTCGATTTCGTGAATCAACTCCCGGTCATAGGCTTCACGACTGTCAAACGCGCTGGCGATGAGCGTATGTGTTGCAATACCGGCTTTGCGGGCGCGTTCAAGGCCGAACGCGTCGGCCTTATTGCTGAAAACTGCCCGTAGGGTGCCTTTAATTTTGTTGGTTTTGCAGGCGTCAATAATTGCCTGCAAATTACTTCCGTTGCCGGAAATAAGCACCACAATATTCATTATTCGATAACCACGCGTTGTTCGGAATCAGAGGCTTTGATGATACCGATTTTCCACGCGTTTTCACCGTTGTCATTGAGCAGGGCGAGAGCTTTGTCCACTTCCGGAGCCGGCAGGGCGATAATCATCCCGACGCCGCAGTTGAAGGTGCGATACATTTCATGGCGGCTGACATTGCCTGCCGTTTGCAGCCAGTTGAATACTTCCGGCCATTGCCAGGAGGATTCATCAATCACTGCCTGGGTATTTTCCGGCAATACGCGCGGAATATTTTCCCAGAAGCCGCCACCGGTCAGATGCGCAATGGCGTGCACATCCACTTTTTCGATCAACTCCAGTACCGATTTCACATAAATACGGGTTGGGGCCAGCAGATGATCGGCTAATGGTTTGCCGTCGAGTTCAGTGGTTTGCGGATCGCAGCCACTGACTTCAAGAATTTTGCGTACCAGCGAATAGCCGTTCGAGTGCGGGCCGCTGGAGCCGAGAGCAATCAGCACATCGCCGTCGCTGACTTTCGAACCGTCGATGATTTCTGATTTTTCTACCACCCCAACACAGAAACCAGCTACGTCATAATCTTCGCCGTGATACATCCCCGGCATCTCTGCCGTTTCGCCACCCACTAGCGAGCAGCCCGATTGCAGACACCCTTCCGCGATGCCGCTGATCACCGATGAGGCAGTATCAACATCCAGTTTTCCGGTTGCGTAATAGTCGAGGAAAAACAGCGGTTCAGCGCCTTGCACCACCAGGTCGTTAACGCACATGGCGACCAGATCGATACCGATAGTGTCGTGACGTTTTAAGTCCATCGCCAGACGCAGCTTGGTGCCTACGCCGTCAGTGCCGGAAACCAACACGGGTTCGCGATATTTTTGCGGCAGCGCACACAACGCACCGAAGCCGCCCAGACCGCCCATCACTTCCGGGCGACGCGTTTTCTTCACTACGCCTTTGATTCTTCCAACCAGAGCATTACCCGCGTCAATATCAACACCGGCATCTTTGTAGCTAAGAGAGGTTTTATCGGTCACTGCTTGGGTCCCCACGCGTTACTTGCGGTAGAAAAATAAAATTCGGCGCAATTCTAACAGGGAAAGCAAACGTTTGCGAGACTGCTTTACACAACCTTTTTTACCCCCTTTTTGCTGAGCGAGAGGTGAAAAAATGCGCGAGCAGAGGCAACGAATGATTTATTGCCAGGATAATTATCTTTTTTAACTATTTGAATGTTAAATGTATTTATCTAAATTTTCTATGGGTTTGACTAAAATCAACGAAAATAATATTGCCGCCTTGAAGAAAGGCGGTATAATCCGTCGATTTTTTTTGTGGCTGCCCCTCAAAGGAGAAAGAGTATGAAGATCGTGGAAGTCAAACACCCACTCGTCAAACACAAGCTGGGACTGATGCGTGAGCAAGATATCAGCACCAAGCGCTTTCGCGAACTCGCTTCCGAAGTGGGTAGCCTGCTGACTTACGAAGCGACCGCTGACCTCGAAACTGAAAAAGTAACCATCGAAGGCTGGAACGGCCCGGTGGAAATCGACCAAATTAAAGGTAAAAAAATTACCGTAGTGCCGATTCTGCGTGCCGGTCTGGGGATGATGGACGGCGTTCTGGAAAACGTTCCGAGTGCGCGTATCAGCGTAGTCGGTATGTACCGTAATGAAGAAACACTGGAGCCGGTGCCGTACTTCCAGAAACTGGTGTCTAACATCGATGAGCGTATGGCGCTGATCGTTGACCCAATGCTGGCAACCGGTGGTTCAGTTATCGCCACCATTGACCTACTGAAAAAAGCAGGTTGCAGCAGCATTAAAGTGTTGGTGCTGGTGGCAGCTCCAGAAGGCATCGCTGCGCTGGAAAAAGCGCACCCGGACGTTGAGCTTTATACCGCATCGATTGACCAGGGGCTGAATGAGCACGGATACATTATTCCGGGTCTCGGTGATGCCGGTGACAAAATCTTTGGTACAAAATAAAGAATAAAAATAATTAAAGCCGACTTTAAGAGTCGGCTTTTTTTTGAGTAAAGCGCCTATAACACATAATACAGAGGAATATACTATGACGCGCCGTGCTATCGGGGTGAGTGAAAGACCGCCACTTTTACAGACAATCCCGCTTAGTTTGCAACATTTGTTCGCCATGTTTGGTGCAACCGTCCTGGTGCCCGTCTTATTTCATATTAACCCGGCGACCGTACTGTTATTTAACGGTATCGGAACGCTACTGTATCTCTTCATCTGTAAAGGTAAAATCCCGGCTTATCTCGGCTCCAGCTTTGCCTTTATTTCTCCAGTATTGTTACTGTTGCCGTTGGGTTATGAAGTCGCGTTGGGCGGCTTTATTATGTGCGGCGTGCTGTTCTGCCTGGTTTCTTTTATTGTGAAGAAAGCGGGAACCGGCTGGCTGGACGTCCTGTTTCCGCCCGCAGCAATGGGCGCGATCGTTGCCGTCATCGGTCTGGAGCTGGCAGGCGTAGCTGCCGGTATGGCTGGCTTACTCCCGACTGAAGGGCAAACGCCAGATTCCAAAACCGTCATCATTTCTATTACCACCCTGGCAGTCACGGTTTTAGGTTCCGTGCTGTTCCGTGGTTTCCTGGCGATTATCCCGATTTTGATTGGCGTGCTGGTGGGTTATGCGCTCTCCTTTGCGATGGGGATCGTCGATACCACGCCGATTATTAACGCTCACTGGTTTGCACTGCCAACCCTTTATACACCGCGCTTCGAGTGGTTTGCTATTTTGACTATTCTGCCAGCGGCGCTGGTGGTGATTGCCGAACACGTGGGGCATCTGGTCGTAACGGCTAACATTGTGAAGAAAGATCTGCTGCGCGATCCGGGCCTGCATCGTTCGATGTTCGCTAACGGTCTGTCGACCGTGATCTCCGGTTTCTTTGGTTCCACACCAAACACCACCTACGGGGAAAACATCGGTGTTATGGCGATCACCCGCGTATACAGTACATGGGTAATCGGCGGCGCGGCGATTTTCGCCATCCTGCTTTCCTGCGTTGGTAAACTGGCTGCCGCTATCCAGATGATCCCTCTGCCGGTGATGGGCGGCGTTTCACTGCTGCTTTACGGCGTGATTGGTGCTTCTGGTATTCGTGTGCTGATTGAATCGAAAGTGGATTACAACAAAGCTCAGAACCTGATCCTGACTTCTGTTATTTTGATCATCGGCGTCAGTGGCGCGAAGGTAAACATCGGCGCGGCGGAGCTGAAAGGCATGGCGCTGGCGACTATCGTCGGTATCGGCTTAAGCCTGATCTTCAAACTGATTAGCGTGCTGCGCCCTGAAGAAGTGGTGCTGGACGCAGAAGACGCGGATATAACAGATAAATAATGTACAGACCGGGCAGTGTTGCTGCCCGGTTCAAACATAATGGAATTCTGTGGTAAACTTCTCGCGATTTTGTGGAATCCCTGGTTGAGGTATCTCTGAACACACCGGCACAGCTCTCTTTGCCACTTTATCTTCCTGACGACGAAACCTTTGCAAGTTTCTGGCCGGGGGATAACTCCTCTCTACTGGCCGCGCTGCAAAATGTGCTGCGTCAGGAACATAGCGGTTACATTTATCTCTGGGCACGCGAAGGCGCGGGGCGCAGCCATCTGCTGCACGCGGCTTGCGCGGAATTGTCGCAGCGTGGCGATGCGGTGGGTTATGTCCCGCTGGATAAACGCACCTGGTTTGTCCCGGAAGTGCTCGACGGTATGGAGCATTTGTCGCTGGTCTGCATCGACAATATTGAGTGTATTGCTGGCGATGAGTTGTGGGAGATGGCGATTTTCGATCTCTACAATCGGATTCTGGAGTCGGGCAAAACGCGGTTGTTGATCACCGGCGATCGCCCTCCGCGCCAGTTGAATCTGGGATTACCTGATCTCGCGTCTCGTCTCGACTGGGGGCAGATCTACAAATTGCAGCCGCTTTCTGATGAAGATAAGTTGCAGGCGCTACAGTTACGTGCTCGTTTGCGTGGTTTTGAACTGCCGGAAGATGTGGGACGTTTCTTGCTGAAGCGACTCGACAGAGAGATGCGCACGCTATTTATGACGTTGGATCAGTTGGATCGCGCGTCTATTACCGCGCAACGTAAGTTGACCATTCCGTTTGTGAAAGAGATTTTGAAGCTGTAAACGGGACGTTTATTGTCGGATGCGGCGCGAGCGCCTTATCCGACCTACTCGAATCAAGTTCATTGTATTTGTAGGCCGGATAAGACTCGGCAAGCGTCGCATCCGGCAATATGCCTTAGCTACCGAAGGGGTACATCTTAACCCACGATTTCCAGCACCTGCTCCGGCGGACGACCAATGCGCGCTTTGCCATTCGCGACCACAATCGGGCGTTCCATCAGCTTCGGATTCTCCACCATCGCCTGAATCAGCGCCTCTTCGCTAAGCGAACTGTCAGCCAGATTCAGCTCTTTATAAAGATCCTCTTTCTGGCGCATTAATTCACGGGCGCTGTTCATCCCCAGCATGTTCAGCAAATCACGCAGCGTTGCCGCATCAGCGGGGGTTTCAAGGTAGAGCACTACTTCAGGCTCTACGCCGTTTTCTTTCAGCAAGTTCAGCGTTTCACGGCTCTTTGAACAGCGCGGGTTATGGTAGATTTTTACCTGTTTGGTCATTGTTCTTCCTTTAATGCGAATTACATCTTGGTATAAGGCTTAAAGCGTTCCTGCAACTGGCGCAACTGGTCAATACGCGCATCATAGCGGGCCTGTTGCAGGCTGCCTAATTTCACCTGCGAACTGGCGCTACTCAATAAGGAAATGGCCTGATCGAGTCGCCCGGCGAGCGCATAACCTTCTGCTCGCGCAGCCAGTTCCTGATCGCGGTTATTTAGCGCGGCCTCCGCCTGTGCCAGTAAATCCCAGCCATTAATGTCATCTTTATTATTAAAGGTGTAGCGATTCAGAATATTGGCCGCTTCCTGTGGTTGACCACCTTGTAAATAAGCATTCGCCAGGTTGAGCTGCAACACCGGATTGGTGCGTAAATCTCGAGCATTTTTCAGCCGATTGATCGCGTCATTGGCTTTGTTTTGCCCAAGGTCGATATCGGTTGCCAGATCGAGAAACCATGCATTCGTTGGTTCTGCCGTCAGTAATGGCTGAAGCGTTTTCCGCGCCTCGTCGTATTTATTGGCTTCCATCGCCTGCAAAGCACGACCATACTGCGCCGCGCGCTGCTGGCGGACGTTACCTTTCGCCCATTCATCCAGTAAATCGCTGGTGAGCTGGTTACGCCCGGAATTGTACATCCCCAGTGTGCGGGCTTTCGCCAGATAGAAATCTTCTGACGATTGCACCACCATCGGGCGCATCTGATTAGCACGGTTACGGGCATCTGCCAGACGGCTTTCCGGTAACGGGTGCGTCAGCAAAATTTCTGGCGGACGCGAAGAGTAGCGCGCCTGATCGAGCAATTTTTCGAGGAAAGTCGGCATCGCCTGCGGATCGAACCCCGAGCGTTGCAGCACCTGGATACCAATACGGTCTGCTTCCTGTTCGTTTTGCTGAGTGAAACTGATCATCCCCTGGCGTGTTCCCGCCAGCGTACCGGTCAGCGCCGCCATCCCCGCCTGCGGGCTGGCCATCGCCAGTAAAATAGAACCTAGCGCGCCAACCCAGGTCAGTGGTGCGCTACGCTGCTGATCTTCCATCGCTCGCGCCAGGTGACGTTGGGTGACGTGGGAGATTTCGTGCGCCATAACCGAAGCCAACTGGCTTTCGTTATCGGAATAACGGAACAGGGCAGAGTGCAGCACCACGTTGCCGCCAAAGAAAGCAAAGGCGTTAATTTCGTCGTTATTGATCAGAAAGAAATGGAACGGCGTCTTCACTGAGTTGGCATGTGAAACCAGGCGCATCCCCAACGAATTAATATATTGTGTTAACAGTGGGTCATTAATTAATGGTGCGCTACCGCGTAGCTGGCGAACGTAATAGTCGCCCATCTGCATTTCCTGACCAATGGAAAGCGTGCTTCCCGCGGAGGTTCCCATATCCGGCAAGGTGTCTGTGCTGTCGGCAAACGCCGGGGCTACCTGACCGATGGTCATGGCAGCAATGAGGGTAGCAACCAGGTTTTTTTTCAACTGCCTGAACATAACCTCTGTCCTGTATTTCTGGAGATAGTCATTTGACCGATACTGTGAAATATCGTTCCCACCGCACTGCCTTTGAGTGTAACGACGAAGATTAGCCCACTCAAATGGCTTTTCAGTTTCCTTAATCCGTCATAAAAAGCGAAGTCTTTTTTGTGACATTTCGATACAATTGCGGATCGCAATCCCGCTCTTGAGGTTCAGGGAAGGTCTTTATGCTCGAAATGTTGATGCAATGGTATCGCCGCCGTTTTAGCGACCCGGAAGCGATTGCCTTGCTGGTTATTTTAGTTGCCGGTTTTGGCATTATCTTTTTCTTTAGTGGCCTACTCGCGCCGTTGCTGGTGGCTATTGTGCTGGCCTATTTGCTGGAATGGCCGACCGTCCGCCTACAATCTATTGGCTGTTCCCGCCGTTGGGCGACGTCGATTGTGCTGGTTCTGTTTGTTGGCATCCTGCTACTGATGGCATTCGTGGTACTGCCTATTGCCTGGCAGCAGGGTATTTACTTAATCCGCGATATGCCGGGGATGCTCAATAAACTTTCCGATTTTGCCGCCACGTTGCCGCGAC
The DNA here is from genome assembly GCF_000208565.1 of Escherichia sp. TW09308. NCBI lineage: Bacteria > Pseudomonadati > Pseudomonadota > Gammaproteobacteria > Enterobacterales > Enterobacteriaceae > Escherichia > Escherichia sp. TW09308. The sequence continues at coordinate 3,068,805 of NZ_AEME01000001.1, forward strand.
GTTATCCGGCGTTGATGGATGCGGGCATCATTGATGCGATGGCCGACAACATGCGCAGTCGGATGCTCACAATGGGCGATTCGGTGGTGAAAATCTCTCTCGCCTCGCTGGTGGGATTGCTGACCATTGCCGTCTATCTGGTGCTGGTGCCGCTGATGGTCTTCTTCCTGCTAAAAGACAAAGAGCAAATGCTGAATGCCGTTCGTCGGGTGCTACCACGTAACCGTGGGCTGGCAGGTCAGGTCTGGAAGGAAATGAACCAGCAAATCACCAACTACATTCGCGGTAAAGTGCTGGAGATGATCGTGGTGGGGATAGCCACCTGGCTGGGTTTTTTACTCTTCGGGCTGAACTATTCACTACTGTTGGCGGTACTGGTCGGCTTCTCGGTGCTTATCCCGTACATCGGTGCTTTTGTGGTGACTATTCCCGTAGTGGGGGTGGCGCTATTCCAGTTTGGAGCAGGCACTGAATTCTGGAGTTGCTTTGCGGTGTATCTGATTATCCAGGCGCTGGACGGTAACCTGTTAGTTCCCGTGTTGTTCTCCGAGGCGGTCAACCTGCATCCGCTGGTGATTATTTTATCGGTGGTGATCTTCGGTGGGCTGTGGGGATTCTGGGGCGTATTCTTCGCCATTCCTCTGGCGACACTAATTAAAGCGGTGATTCATGCCTGGCCCGATGGCCAAATCGCACAAGATTAACCTTCATTCCGGAATGTGAGATGTGCTGGCCGCAAGCGCAGCCAGCACGGAATGGAGCAAAGTAATCAGGCGTGTTCTTTCAGCCAGTTAATCACTACGTCGTGGTGATTGCTGGTTTTGAAATCGTCAAATACATGTTCGATTTTGCCGTCAGCGTCGATCAGGAAGCTGATGCGGTGAATACCATCGTAGGTTTTGCCCATGAAGGACTTCTCTCCCCAGACGCCGAATTGCTCGCACACCTGGTGATCCTCATCAGACAGAAGCGTAAAGTTGAGCAGCTCTTTTTCCGCGAAACGGAAGAGTTTTTCGGGTTTATCAGTGCTGATACCCAGCACATCAACACCGGCTTTTTTCAACTCATCCATGTTATCGCGTAAGCCGCAGGCCTGTACGGTACAGCCGGGGGTCATGGCTTTCGGGTAGAAATAAACCAGAACACGCTGTCCCTGGAAGTCGGCCAAATTAACTTGCTCTCCGTCTTGATCCGGCAAGCTAAATTTCGGTGCGATGTCACCGGCTTTCAGTGGATTCATTACTTAACTCCATCCTGTTCATCATGTTGGGAATAATTGACGACGCTAATACTGCCTTGCGCATTGAGTTCTGTACATAGTGCTTTGAAGGCTTGTTCAATATTTGCTGAATCCGCAGACGCCGGGCTGTGGGCTGTGATCTGAATATGTAGTTGTGCAGCGCGTTCATTTTCAGCAGGTTGCGTGCGAGACACCAGCTCCGCAATGTTCATATGGTGCGCGTCAAAAAGTGCGGTAAAGCGTTCAATTAAATGTGGTGAGTCTGCTACATCGACCTGAACCCAGACAGATGCTGGCATCGGCGGACGCGGACGAGCCGTCGTTCGCTTCATCACGATTAACAGATCCAGCTCGGCACCTTTCAACGGTAACGTTGATTCGATCAAGGTGATTGCGTTCCATGAACCGGAAAGCAGCATGATAAAAGTGAACTCTTCTCCCAGCATCGCCAGGCGACTGTCTTCAATATTACAGCCGCAACTACTGACATGACGGGTGATAGTGTTCACAATTCCGGGGCGATCGGCACCCAGAGCAGTAATCACCAGATAATGTTGCGATGACAGTGTCAAACCGGTTATTCCTTCAAGGGGGAGAGTAGCTCTTAAGGAAAGCATAAAAAAAACATGCATACAACAATCAGAACGGTTCTGTCTGCTTGCTTTTAATGCCATACCAAACGTACCATTGAGACACTTGTTTGCACAGAGGATGGCCCATGTTCACGGGAAGTATTGTCGCGATTGTTACTCCGATGGATGAAAAAGGTAATGTCTGTCGGGCTAGCTTAAAAAAACTGATTGATTATCATGTCGCCAGCGGTACTTCGGCGATTGTTTCTGTTGGCACCACTGGCGAGTCCGCTACCCTGAATCATGACGAACATGTTGATGTGGTGATGATGACGCTGGAACTGGCTGACGGGCGTATTCCGGTGATTGCCGGAACCGGCGCTAATGCTACTGCGGAAGCCATTAACCTGACACAGCGTTTCAATGACACTGGCATCGTTGGCTGCCTGACGGTAACCCCTTATTACAACCGCCCATCGCAGGAAGGTCTGTATCAGCATTTCAAAGCCATCGCTGAACATACTGACCTGCCGCAAATTCTGTATAATGTGCCGTCCCGCACTGGCTGCGATCTGCTACCAGAAACGGTCGGCCGCCTGGCGAAAGTAAAAAATATTATCGGAATCAAAGAGGCAACAGGGAACTTAACACGTGTTAACCAGATCAAAGAGCTGGTTTCAGACGATTTTGTTCTGCTGAGCGGTGATGATGCGAGCGCGCTGGACTTCATGCAATTAGGTGGTCATGGCGTTATTTCCGTTACGGCTAACGTTGCTGCGCGTGATATGGCTCAGATGTGCAAACTGGCGGCAGAAGGGTATTTTGCCGAGGCACGCCTTATTAATCAGCGTCTGATGCCATTACACAACAAACTATTTGTCGAACCCAATCCAATCCCGGTGAAATGGGCATGTAAGGAACTGGGTCTTGTGGCGACCGATACGCTGCGCCTGCCAATGACGCCAATCACCGACAATGGTCGTGAGACGGTCAGAGCGGCGCTTAAGCATGCCGGTTTGCTGTAAAGTTTAGGGAGATTTGATGGCTTACTCTGTTCAAAAGTCGCGCCTGGCGAAGGTTGCGGGTGTTTCGCTTGTTTTATTACTCGCTGCCTGTAGTTCTGACTCACGCTATAAGCGTCAGGTAAGTGGTGATGAAGCCTACCTGGAAGCAGCACCGCTTGCGGAGCTTCATGCCCCGGCAGGCATGATTTTGCCGGTGACCTCCGGTGATTATGCAATCCCGGTGACCAACGGTAGCGGTGCTGTCGGTAAGGCACTGGATATTCGTCCACCAGCCCAGCCGCTGGCGCTGGTATCTGGCGCACGTACCCAGTTCACGGGCGATACCGCTTCACTGCTGGTAGAAAATGGTCGTGGCAATACTCTGTGGCCGCAGGTGGTTAGCGTGCTGCAGGCGAAAAACTACACCATAACCCAACGCGATGATGCCGGTCAGACGCTGACCACCGATTGGGTGCAATGGAACCGTCTGGACGAAGACGAGCAGTATCGCGGCCGTTATCAAATCTCTGTTAAACCGCAGGGTTATCAGCAGGCGGTAACGGTGAAACTGCTGAACCTGGAGCAGGCGGGCAAACCGGTTGCAGACGCGGCTTCCATGCAGCGTTACAGCGCGGAGATGATGAACGTCATTTCCGCTGGCCTGGATAAATCCGTTACTGACGCGGCGAATGCAGCGCAAAATCGTGCTTCCACCACCATGGACGTACAAAGTGCTGCTGACGACACCGGTTTACCAATGCTGGTTGTTCGCGGGCCGTTCAACGTGGTTTGGCAACGTCTGCCAGCGGCGCTGGAAAAAGTGGGCATGAAAGTGACCGACAGCACCCGTTCGCAGGGCAGCATGGCCGTGACCTATAAGCCGCTGTCTGACAGCGACTGGCAGGAACTGGGCGCTCGCGATCCTGGCCTGGCATCCGGCGACTATAAACTGCAGGTCGGTGATTTAGATAACCGCAGCAGCTTACAGTTCATCGATCCGAAAGGTCATACGCTGACTCAAAGCCAAAACGACGCACTGGTATCTGTCTTCCAGGCTGCGTTTAGCAAGTAAAAATACAGGGCTGGAATCATCCGGCCCTTTTTTCTGATATGATACGCAAACGTGTGCGTCGACAGAAAAACGCAATTTTAGCGTTAATTCGCACGAAATTTGTTTGTCGGACACAGGTCGGATAAGGCGTTCACACCGCATCCGACAAAACATCTGGCACACCAGACAGCAAAAGATTTTAAAACGTTAATTCACACCCAGGAGTGATAAAGATGCAAAAGCAAGCTGAGTTGTATCGTGGTAAAGCGAAAACCGTATACAGCACGGAAAACCCGGATCTGTTGGTGCTCGAATTCCGCAATGATACGTCAGCAGGTGATGGCGCGCGCATTGAGCAGTTTGATCGCAAAGGTATGGTGAACAACAAGTTCAACTACTTCATTATGAGCAAACTGGCTGAAGCGGGTATCCCGACTCAAATGGAGCGTCTGCTCTCTGATACTGAATGTCTGGTGAAAAAGCTGGATATGGTGCCGGTTGAGTGTGTCGTACGTAACCGCGCCGCTGGCTCTCTGGTGAAACGTCTTGGAATCGAAGAAGGTATTGAGCTTAACCCGCCGCTGTTCGATCTGTTCCTGAAAAACGATGCAATGCACGACCCGATGGTTAACGAATCTTACTGCGAAACCTTTGGCTGGGTAAGCAAAGAGAACCTGGCGCGTATGAAAGAGTTGACCTACAAAGCGAACGACGTGCTGAAAAAACTGTTCGACGATGCCGGTCTGATTCTGGTCGATTTCAAGCTGGAGTTTGGTCTGTACAAAGGTGAAGTGGTACTGGGCGATGAGTTCTCCCCGGATGGCAGCCGCCTGTGGGACAAAGAAACGCTGGAGAAAATGGACAAAGACCGTTTCCGCCAGAGCCTCGGTGGCGTGATCGAAGCCTATGAAGCCGTCGCCCGCCGCCTGGGTGTAGAGCTGGACTGATTTTTTCGCTCATCATCTTGCCGTGCTGTTGGCACGGCAAGACAACCGCTTTTGTAAGACGTGAATTGAACGCTCATTCCTCCATCATTTCCTCCTGTTTTCCTGTGGTAATCTTCCTCTGAACCACCTACGATCATCACTATAATGAATATATTGTTGAGGTATCTATGCGCTGGCAAGGGCGTCGTGAAAGTGACAATGTTGAAGACAGGCGAAACAGTTCTGGTGGTCCGTCAATGGGCGGTCCCGGTTTTCGCCTGCCAAGCGGTAAAGGTGGGCTGATTTTACTGGTAGTGGTGCTGGTCGCTGGCTACTATGGTGTTGATTTAACCGGGCTGATGACTGGACAACCTGTTTCTCAGCAGCAATCAACGCGTTCAATTAGCCCAAATGAAGACGAAGCGGCAAAATTTACCTCGGTGATTCTGGCTACCACAGAAGATACCTGGGGGCAGCAATTTGAGAAGATGGGGAAGACTTATCAGCAACCGAAGCTGGTGATGTATCGCGGGATGACGCGCACCGGTTGCGGAGCCGGGCAGTCCATTATGGGGCCGTTCTATTGCCCGGCGGATGGCACGGTCTATATCGATCTCTCCTTCTATGATGACATGAAAGACAAGCTGGGCGCGGATGGCGATTTTGCCCAAGGGTATGTTATCGCCCATGAAGTCGGTCATCATGTACAGAAACTGTTAGGTATCGAGCCGAAAGTCCGTCAACTGCAACAAAATGCGACGCAGGCGGAAGTGAACCGCTTATCTGTGCGTATGGAGCTTCAAGCCGACTGCTTTGCCGGTGTCTGGGGACATAGTATGCAGCAGCAAGGCGTTCTGGAAACTGGCGATCTGGAAGAGGCTCTGAATGCGGCGCAAGCTATTGGCGATGACCGCTTACAACAGCAAAGTCAGGGGCAGGTGGTGCCGGACAGCTTTACTCATGGTACTTCTCAACAACGCTATAGCTGGTTTAAACGTGGTTTCGATAGTGGCGATCCGGCACAATGCAATACTTTCGGTAAAAGTATTTAACTCTCGGGGCAGGGATGGCTGAACTGACTGCGCTACACACATTAACAGCGCAAATGAAACGCGAAGGGATTCGCCGCTTGTTGGTGTTGAGCGGGGAAGAGGGCTGGTGCTGTGAACATGCACTGAAATTGCGTGACACATTACCCGGTGACTGGTTGTGGGTTTCGCCGCAGCCAACTACTGAAAACCACTGTACGCCATCGGCGCTACAAACTTTGCTGGGGCGCGAGTTCTGTCATGCCGTATTTGACGCCCACCAGGGTTTTGATGCTGCAGCATTTGCGGCGCTTAGTGGGACACTGAAAGCGGGAAGTTGGTTGGTTTTGTTGCTTCCTGTATGGGAAGAATGGGAAAACCATCCCGATGCCGATTCTCTGCGCTGGAGTGATTGCTCCAGCCCCATTGCTACTCCACATTTTGTCCAACATCTCAAATGCGTCCTTACGACGGAGAACGATGCTATTCTCTGGCGACAAAACCAGCCGCTAACGTTGGCTGACTTTGTTCCCCGTACTGACTGGCAACCCGCTACTGGCGCACCACAGCCGGAACAGCAACAGATACTACAGCAGCTTCTGACCATGCCGCCTGGCGTGGCCGCGGTAACTGCTGCGCGCGGGCGCGGTAAGTCGGCACTGGCGGGGCAACTCATTTCCCGTATCGCAGGTCGTGCGATTGTTACTGCGCCTGCGAAAGCCGCAACGGATGTGCTGGCACAGTTTGCGGGCGAGAAATATCGCTTTGTGGCACCAGATGTATTATTAGCCAGCAATGAGAAAGCCGACTGGCTGGTGGTCGATGAAGCCGCAGCCATTCCCGCACCGTTACTGCATCAACTGGTATCGCGTTTTCCGCGTACTTTGTTAACCACTACGGTGCAGGGCTATGAAGGCACCGGGCGCGGATTTTTGCTGAAATTTTGCGCTCGTTTTCCGCATCTGCAACGTTTTGAATTGCAACAACCGATCCGTTGGGCGCTGGGGTGTCCACTGGAAAAAGTGGTCAGCGAGGCACTGGTTTTTGACGATGAAAATTTCACGCACGCACCACAAGGCGAGATCACCATTTCTCCATTTGAACAGATATTATGGCGCAGTGAGCCGGAAACACCGTTAAAGGTTTATCAATTATTGTCTGGTGCGCACTACCGGACGTCGCCACTGGATTTACGGCGGATGATGGACGCACCCGGGCAACATTTCCTACAGGCGACTTGCGAAAACGAGATCGCCGGGGCGCTATGGTTGGTGGATGAAGGCGGATTATCTGAACAACTCAGTCAGGCGGTCTGGGCCGGTTTTCGTCGTCCGCGGGGAAATCTGGTGGCTCAATCGCTGGCAGCGCACGGCAGCAATCCACTGGCGGCGACATTACGCGGGCGGCGTGTCAGTCGGATAGCCGTTCATCCGGCGCGTCAACGGGAAGGCATAGGACAACAGCTTATTGTCAGCGCCCTGAAATATACGTATGACCTCGATTATCTTTCTGTGAGTTTTGGTTACACCGATGAATTATGGCGCTTCTGGCAACGATGTGGTTTTGTGCTGGTGCGGATAGGTAACCATCGCGAAGCCAGCAGCGGCTGTTATACGGCGATAGCGCTGTTACCTGTTAGCGAAGCGGGGAAACAACTGGCGGAGCGTGAGCATGACCGTTTACGCCGCGATGCGCAAATTCTCGCGCAGTGGAATGGCGAAACTATTCCGGTTGATCGGCTAAACGACACCGTGCTTTCTGACGACGACTGGCTTGAACTGGCTGGTTTTGCTTTCGCCCATCGTCCGCTTTTAACGTCGTTAGGTTGTTTAACGCGTCTGCTACAAACCAGTGAACTGGCGTTACCGGCGCTGCGTGGACGCTTGCAGAAAAGCGTCAGCGACGCGCGGTTATGTACCACACTTAAACTTTCAGGCCGTAAGGCATTGCTGGCCCGCCAACGCGAAGAAGCCGTGCAGGCGCTATTGGCACTTGATGATGTTCGCACTGAACGCCTGCGCGATGGCATAACGCAATGGCAATTTTTTCACTGACTCCTTCAATTTTCTCTCATGGTCATTGTGAGTCAGCGGCGTAAAATTACTGACATCAGTTAAGGAGTTCGCCATGAAACATGACCATTTTGTTGTTCAAAGTCCGGACAAACCAGCGCAACAGTTGTTACTGCTTTTCCACGGTGTTGGGGATAATCCAGTGGCGATGGGGGAAATCGGCAGTTGGTTTGCGCCGCTGTTTCCGGATGCGCTGGTGGTGAGTGTCGGCGGCGCGGAGCCGAGTGGTAATCCGGCAGGGCGTCAATGGTTTTCGGTGCAGGGTATAACGGAAGAAAATCGCCAGGCGCGGGTAGATGCCATCATGCCGACGTTTATTGAAACGGTACGCTACTGGCAGAAACAGAGCGGAGTAGGGGCTAACGCCACGGCGCTGATCGGTTTCTCACAAGGGGCGATTATGGCGCTGGAGAGCATTAAGGCCGAACCGGGTCTTGCCTCACGCGTAATAGCCTTTAACGGGCGTTATGCCAGCCTGCCGGAAAGCGCATCTACTGCCACGACAATTCACTTGATTCACGGTGGTGAAGATCCGGTTATCGATCTGGCACATGCGGTTGCGGCACAAGAAGCGTTAATTAACGCTGGTGGTGATGTCACGCTGGATATCGTGGAAGATTTGGGGCATGCGATCGATAATCGCAGTATGCAATTTGCCCTGGATCACTTGCGTTATACCATTCCGAAACATTACTTCGACGAAGCGTTAAGCGGCGGTAAGCCCGGCGATAATGATGTGATTGAAATGATGTGAAAAACAGGTGCCAGGTGCGTAGGCCGGATAAGGCGTTTACGCCGCATCCGGCTATGGTGCCTGATGCGACGCTGAGGCGTCTTATCAGGCCTACGGTTGAAGGCCAGACATTGTCCGGCTCCTCCAGCTTACTTCTTCGGTTGATCCTTCTTCGGCCAGTCGTCGTCATCGTCCCACTTATCGTTGAAATCACGATGCGGGGGAAGCTCCGGCTTGTTGGCGAGAAATTTCTTATGGTCGACGCGCTTGAGATCTTTGATCACATTCAGCAGAACGCCCACCAAAAAGACAATCACCAGAATCCACCAATATTTAGCCAGCCAGTCCATGCTTATTTCCTCTTGCAGAACTACTCATCAGGCGACGAGCTGTTCCATGATACGTTGATACATACGGGCAAGTAGCTGCAGGTCGGCAGCATTGACGCATTCATTAATTTTATGAATGGTGGCATTGACCGGCCCGAGTTCCACCACCTGCGCCCCCATGCGGGCAATAAAGCGCCCATCGGACGTTCCGCCTGTGGTCAGTAGCTGCGGTTTAATTTCATTATAGTGCTCAACAGCGTTGACTACCGCATCGACCAGTTTACCGCGCGCGGTCAAAAATGGCTGTCCGGAAAGCCACCAGTCAACGGTGTAGCGTAGCTGATATTTTTCCAGTAACGCATGAACCTGCGCTTTGATCATTTCGTCTGTCAGTTCAGTACTGAAACGAAAGTTAAACTGTATAAACAGCTCACCCGGAATGACGTTATTACTGCCAGTACCCGCCTGAATATTGGCTACCTGCATACTGGTTGCCGGGAAAAATTCATTACCCTTATCCCACTCGATAGCCACTAACTCATTGAGGAAAGGTGCTGCGCGATGCACGGGGTTATCTGCAAGGTGTGGGTAGGCTACGTGTCCCTGCACGCCATGAATAGTAAGGTTACAGGTCAACGAGCCGCGACGGCCATTTTTCACTACATCACCGACAACTTCGATACTCGACGGTTCGCCAACCAGGCAGTAATCCAGCCGTTCACGACGCGCCATTAAGGTTTCAACCACTTTGACCGTGCCGTTGTGGGCGCTGGCCTCTTCGTCTGAGGTGATCAGAAACGCCAGTCGACCTTTATGGTTGGGATGTTGCGCGACAAAGCGTTCTGCCGCCACGACCATCGCCGCCAACGACCCTTTCATATCTGCCGCGCCGCGCCCGAATAACATACCATCACGAATGGTCGGTTCAAACGGTGGGTTGATCCAACGGTCGGCATCGCCAGGCGGTACAACGTCGGTATGTCCGGCAAAGGCTAACGTTTCTCCCTGTCCACGCCACGCCCAGAAATTCTGCGTATCCGCAAAGTCCATGCGTTCGACGGTAAAACCGATCGCCTGTAAACGTTCGATCATAATTGCCTGACACCCTGCGTCATCAGGACTTAAGGATGGGCGGCGAATAAGCTGCTGTGTCAGCTCAATAACCGGACACGACATAGACTACACCTCATGGAAAAATTGCTGATAACTGGATTCACTGAAACCCAGCAGCATAGGCTTCCCGGGCGCGCAGAGCAATGGGCGTTTGATAATTGCAGGCATTTCAGTCATTAATGCCGCAGCAGACGCCGCATCGGTGATTTTATTGCGAGTGATTTCGTCCAGTTTACGCCAGGTGGTGCCACGGGTGTTGAGTAACGCTTCCCAGCCTAATTCGTTGATAAATGAGTTCAGCAATTCACTGTCCAGACCATCAACACGGTAATCGTGAAAGCGAAAGTCAATGCTATTGGTTTCCAGCCAACGGCGGGCTTTTTTAATGGTGTCACAGTTTTTGATGCCGTAAAGGGTAACCATAATGAATCCTTTTGCGATTATTAAGAATAAATAATCATTTAACGGGCAATACATTTCCCCTGCAAATGATTGTCAGAGAATATAACATTATTAAGGTATTTCACTTAACAACTATTAAATAATTGTGAGCAGTTTGAACGCAATTATTAAGAATATTCCCCTAGGTATCTGTCTGTATTTCAAGCAGAATTGATTCAGTATTAGAATCCGTATGAATATGTTGAAATGTTGCTTTGCATCACATAAAAATCCCTGTCTCAGGGCCATAGTATTTACATAGGTTTTGCCCCGGAGGTAGTAATCACAGCAATCGAATAAATTAGCTTCACCGCGGTATATTGTTTCCGTAGAATACCCATAATTATAAGAGAGGTTGTTATGATTGAACGTGAACTGGGGAACTGGAAAGACTTTATCGAAGTTATGCTTCGTAAGTAATTACCAGGACAAAAGGTAAAATGAAAGAACCTGATGAACAGGTTCTTTATCAGAAAGTTGAAAAAGGCGACACGTTGGCATGTCGCCTTTTTTATTGTTTATTCCGGCCGGGGTTTCAGCGGGAAGCGGCGACGTACCAGCACAAAGAATAGCGGTACGAAGTAAATTGCCAGAATGGTAGCGGAAATCATCCCCCCCATTACGCCAGTACCAACCGCATGTTGTCCGCCGGAGCCAGCACCGCTGCTGACTGCCATCGGCAGTACGCCGAAGACAAACGCCAGCGAGGTCATTAAAATCGGGCGTAAACGCTGGCGGCAGGCATAAAGCGTTGCTTCAAAAAGGTCGTGGCCTTTTTGATTCATCTCGTTAGCGAACTCGACAATCAGAATGGCGTTTTTCGCTGATAAACCAATGACCGTTAACAGTCCCACCTGGAAATAAACATCGTTTTCCAGCCCACGCATCCAGGTTGCCAGCAGCGCGCCGATAACCCCCAATGGCACGACCAGCATCACCGAGAACGGCACCGACCAGCTTTCGTACAGTGCTGCCAGACACAGGAACACGACCAGCAATGAAATCGCATACAGCGCCGGAGCCTGCGCGCCGGAAAGCCGTTCCTGATACGACATTGCCGTCCACTCCAGACCGAAGCCGTTCGGCAATTGCTGAACTAACGATTCCATAATATCCATTGCAGTACCGGTACTGACGCCCGGCGCAGCTTCCCCGACAATCTCTACCGCGGAATAACCGTTATAGCGTTCCAGACGCGGCGAACCTGTTTCCCAGCGGGAGGTCGCGAAGGCAGAGAAAGGCACCATGCCGCCGTCTTTGTTACGCACATACCACAGATTGATGTCATCTGGCAGCATGCGATACGGCGCGGCAGCCTGCACATAGACTTTCTTCACGCGACCGCGATCCATAAAGTCATTTACATAGCTCGAACCCCACGCGGTTTGCAGCGTGTCGTTAATATCGTCAATGGCAACGCCCAGCGCCTGGGCTTTACGTTGGTCGATATCAATCTGCAACTGCGGACTGTCATCAAGACCATTATGGCGCACACGGGTTAATTCCGGGTTTTCTGCCGCCAGCGCCAGTAACTGGTTACGTGCTGCCATTAGCGCATCGTGACCCGCCCCGGCGTGGTCCTGCAACTCCATATCAAAACCCGCAGAACTGCCAAGACCGCTAATTGCTGGCGGGCTGCTGGCAATAACTCGGGCTTCTTTAATCTTATTAAATTCTTTCGTTGCACGTTCGATAATGGCAAACGAGGTGCCGGTTTTACTGTCGCGTTCGCTCCAGTCTTTCAGGCGGATAAACATCCGCGCCACGTTTTGCCCGTTGCCGCCAGGGCCAGAACCGACCGTGGCAAACACCGACGTGATGTTGTCTTTCTCATGAGTGAAGTAATACTTCTCGATCTGTTCCACCACTTTCAGGGTTTGTTGCTGGGTCGAGCCGCTGGGCAACTGCACCGAGGTGGTGAACATGCCACGGTCTTCCAGTGGCAGGAACGACGTTGGCAGACGCAGGAACAGAAACACCATGCCGCCAAGTAGCAGGACATAAATCACAATCCAGCGCAGGCTGCGGTGGAGAATTTTCGCCACCCCTTTTTCGTAGCGTTCGGCGTTGCGGTTGAACATCTGGTTAAACCAGGCAAAAAAGCCTTTCTGCCCGTGATGCTCACCTTTTTTCAGTGGCTTAAGTAGCGTGGCGCACAGTGCCGGAGTGAGAATCATCGCCACCAGTACCGACAGTACCATCGCCGCAACAATAGTGATGGAGAACTGGCGATAGATAGCCCCGGTGGTGCCGCCGAAGAAGGCCATTGGCACAAAAACAGCCGAAAGCACCATCGCAATCCCGACCAGCGCGCCCTGGATCTGACTCATCGATTTCCGCGTCGCCTCGCGGGGCGAAAGTCCGTCTTCGCTCATAATACGTTCGACGTTTTCCACCACCACGATGGCGTCATCCACCAGCAGGCCGATCGCCAGCACCATCGCGAACATGGTTAAGGTGTTGACGCTGTAACCGAAGGCGTAAAGCACGGAGAAGGTTCCCATCAACACTACCGGTACGGCGATAGTCGGAATCAGCGTGGCACGGAAGTTTTGCAGGAACAGGTACATGACGAGGAAAACCAGTGCGATAGCTTCCAGCAGAGTTTTCACCACGTCTTCAATGGAGGCCTTAACAAACGAGGTGGTTTCATATGCCACCTTGTACTCCAGTCCGGGGGGGAAATACTGCGCCAGTTCATCCAGACGGTTGAGCACCAGCTCCGCCGTTGCCATTTCGTTCGCGCCGGAGGCCAGTTTTACTCCCAGACCCGAGGCTGGCTTACCATTAAAGCGGCTAAGATAATCATATTTCTCCGCTCCCATTTCGACGGTGGCGACATCGCCCAGCCTTACTTCTGAACCGCCCTGATTCACCCGCAAGGTGATATCACGGAACTGTTCAGGCGTTTGCAACAGCGACTGAGCGTTAATGGTGGCATTTAGCGCCTGTTTATCAACAGAAGGTGTTCCGCCAAGTTGCCCAACCGCAATCTGCGCATTCTGCGACTCAATGGCATCAGTGACATCTTTGGCGGTCATCTGGAAACTGTTCAGTTTTGCCGGATCAAGCCAGATACGCATCGAATACTGCGAACCGTAAGCGTCAATATCACCAACGCCATTAACACGGCTTAACGGATCCTGAATATTACTGGCAACATAATCGGCAATATCCTGTTTATCCATTGAACCATCAGTAGAGACGAAGGCAATGGTCAGAATGTTGGTATCGCCGGTTTTACGTACCGTTACGCCCTGATTTTGCACCGCCTGGGGGAGTTTACGCATGGCTGATTGCAACTGGTTTTGCACCTGTTGCACTGCTTCGTCCGGGTCTGTGCCTGCTTTAAAACTGAGCGTCACCGACGCCTGGCCGGTGCCGCTGCTTTGTGACGACATATACATCAGGTTATCGAGGCCAGTCATATTCTGCTCAATAACCTGGGTCACGGTGTTTTCCAGCGTCTGGGCCGACGCGCCAGGATAGTTAGCCGTTACTCGCACATTAGGGGGGGCGAGATCCGGGTATTGTTCAACAGGCAATGAAAAAATCGCCAGGGTTCCTGTCAGACACAACAGGATTGCCAGTACCCAGGCAAAAATGGGGCGATCAATAAAGAAATTCGCCATTAAAAGAGGACCTCGTGTTTCTGCGTATCGTTATGGGCATACCTTGCTTCACTGTAGCGGCAAGGTACGAGCCAATCGTGGAGAAAAAAAGGAGATAATGTAAATTATCAGCACTCGGTAGCAAAGTTTGCATAAGCGTAAAGTAACGGCAGCTATCTCTTTCCATTGCGGTGCATGAACGGAATGTTTTTCTAATTTGTTGAATTTTTGATAAAAAATACAGCGATTTTTTATTTTGATATCGCAAGGAAGAGCATCATTCGAACCCTGTCAGCGAAAACTCACCTTTACAAATGTAAAGCCGCAGCAGGATGTTAACAAAATTTCTTCTTAACGGAATCGTTGCCCGGCATCGTTTTTCCCGGAGAGCTTGCAAAAAGCGGATATTTCGTTTGTCTGGTTCCATATCAATAAGCGAGGAAACTGCTCGTTTTTGCTGACGCTCATCAACATACTAAACACTATTTTATGACTTCTGCTAATAATCATATGAATATATAGAGATATTAAATCGATGTCATGTATGATTTTTGTATTTTGTTTGTGTGGAATTATTTTTGATATCTATTGTTTTATACGAATATGACTTGCTCTCTATCTTATTAATTAACGTCGGGTATCTTTTCCCTCTATGGTTCTTAAAATGAGAAGACCATTTTTTTGGTTGAAAATCATATGCTAAGTGATGTGGTAAATATTCTTAGCTTTCTGAGAAAGTATTTTAATCATCTTGGTAGGTACACCGTGAACTATTCTTCATATGGATCGATCTGTTTTATAGATCGATTTTCATTTATCGATCTATAAAAACTATATGACTTTATTTAAATAAACTGTCACTATTTTTAATATCTATTTCATGGAGGGGTGTCGCTCCGGATGAACTATTGCCAATAAAATATATTGGCATGGTTTGCAATGGTTTTTTATTAACTTTTGCATTACATGCGTTTATGTTTATTGAGTATAATCAATTGATTTTATTGATATTTTTTCTTGGTGCGAAACGTTTTAAAGACTGTTTGGGCACCTTGTTTCAGGCAGGCTAACAGTAGTCCACTATTAACTAGTGAACGGTAGATGAAGATGTAATATGGAAGTGATTAATCACTAACTTGTCGATAATAATGATTTTACGTTGTTGGTTAAATATCAGCAACGGTGGCGTGTTAGCGCCAAAAATAAAAAACTTTACTCTGATGAATGTTTTTGGATGTTTTTCAATACTTGTTATGGGTAAGGGGGATATTGCGCCAAATTTTATTAAATTATATTGCGCGCAATATGTGTTTATTACCAGAGCATTGGGATAAAAAGTTCTCTGTTATGAAAATCATAATCGGTGAGTTTGTTTCTTTCCTCAAAATAAGGCGCTTTATTGAACTTTAATTAAAAAGGAATTTTACAGTGAGTAATGATGATACCCTTGTAGGTACTAAAGCGTTGCAGCAATCTTTTGCTAATGCGCCTTATGTTCCCACTCAAAAATCCCTGCACGGCATTCGCTACGATTTCAACGATGGTGCGCGCATCAAACTCCCTCCGGGTAACTGGCTGGTTAATTTAATCGACGACGCTTCCGGCAATGTTTTATTTACCTGTCAGTCCAGTGAAGGCTGGGTATTGAGCGGTAAAAAGTACTTTGTTGATTTTCGTATTCAGGTTTTTAAGGCGGATGAATCCACGCCGGTGCTGGATGTCGAGCAGGATCTGCGAGACAAGTCTGTCATTATTCATTTCCCCACCGGAACGTTAGGCGATCTCCTTGGCTGGTTTCCATATGCCGAACGTTTTCGCCAGCAGCATCAGTGTCAACTGGAGTGCGTGATGGGAGCAGAAATTATCGAACTGCTCCACGAACAGTACCCTGAAATACAGTTCTCCACCCGCGAAACCATTAAAACCCATAACCCCTACGCCAGCTACCGCATAGGGTTGTACTTCGAAGGTAACGACACCCATCAGCCGCTGGATTTCCGTCAGGTCGGTTTTACCCGCATTGCAGGCTATATCCTCGGTGTCCCGCCGCAAGAAGAACCTCCCCGGCTGAAGCTCGACGCACCGCGCGTCATTGATGAACCCTACGTTTGTATCGCCACCCAGTCCTCTTGCCAGGCGAAATACTGGAACAATGGTTATGGCTGGTCGGAGGTGGTGGCAGAGCTGAAAACGTTGGGCTATCGGGTGCTGTGTATTGATAAGGAAGCACACTACGGCTCTGGTTTTGTCTGGAATCACATTCCCCACGGGGCGGAGGATTTTACCGGTGCGCTGCCGTTACAACAGCGGGTAGATCTCCTGCGCCACGCGGACTTTTTTGTCGGTCTGAGCAGTGGCCTGAGTTGGCTGGCGTGGGGGTGTCACATCCCGGTGGTGTTGATTAGTGGTTTTACCGATCCGCAAAGCGAGTTCTATACCCCGTGGCGGGTATTCAACTCACACGGCTGCCACGGCTGCTGGGATGACGTAAGCATCGATTTTGACCAGGAAGATTTTTTGTGGTGTCCGCGGCACAAGGGCACCGACCGACAGTACGAATGCTCTCGACTCATAACTGGTCAGCAAGTTAACCGCATTATCCGCCAGCTTCATCAAACCCTAAGCGACGAACGCGCCGCCCTTAGCCTAAAGGACTAATTCATGAATAAAACCCATAACATTGTCTGGAGTGTGGCACGAAATATGTATGTCGTCGCCTCCGAATTTTCGCGTGGCGACAGCCGGATGAAAACGCAGGTGAAGACGGTGGCGACAATGGTATTGTTGGCGTTAAGCCCGCTTGATGCGCAAGCGGTGTTTACGCCAGACGTGACGGATGAAACGGTCGCGGGGGAGGCGGGGGAAAAAGGCTCGCAGCATAACACCTATGTTAACGGTAGCCTCCTGGTTGTTGGAACGGGTAATACTCTGGGGAGCGGCGGCGGGCTGGAGCTGGCGTCAGGCGCGACCTTTGACCTGAATGGTATGAGCCAGAGTTTCGATTATCTGTACAGCGATGTCGGCAGCACGCTGAACCTTGATGGCGGCGAGCTGACTCTCGGACGCGACAGCGGCTACAGTTCCAGAATATCGGGGATAGTTACCGGCAGTGGTTTGCTGGATATCTATGGTTCACTGGATATTTATGAGGAAAGCGATCTCAGCGGGCTGAGTGCGACAATCGATATCGAGCAGAATGCTGAGGTACATACCTGGAATGCGGCTCTCGGCACCGGGAGCATTGTGGTTGACGGCGTGTTATACATGGATGCATCCGCCGGCGATCTGAGTAACAACCTCAGCGGCAGTGGCGATATCTGGGCGATAAGCGCGCTCACCATCAGCGGCGAAAACGGCGATTTTGGCGGCACCTGGACCATCGACAGGGACAGCAGCCTTACCGTGGCGGATGTCCCGGTGTTGGGTACAGGTAATGTTGTTGATGGCGGCACTCTGTATCTCGGTGGCACTGAAGACTGGGCGCTGAACAGCGGCAACGTGATTAGTGACTACTACAACTACGACGGCGAGCAACACGTCGAGATAAACGCGGGTAAAGTGGTGAAACAGGACGCTAATATCATCACCATTGCGCACGCCAACACTTACAGCGGCGGCACGCTAATTGCCGAAGGCACGCTGAATGCCAGTGACGTTGGTGCGCTGGGGATGGGCGACGTGGATAACTACGCCATGCTGAACCTGAATGCGGCGGGAGAATACGTGCTGGCGAACCTGACGACATTTAGCGGTGGCACCACCACGCTGGCGGCGGGTTCAACGCTTAACACCGGCGTATTCACCCAGCAGGATGGCAGCGTTCTGAATATCAACCTTGGGGAAGACGCCAGTAGCCCAATCATCACCGCCGACAGCGCCTCGCTGGACGGTACGCTGAATATTACTGGGGTGGGTAATATTCAGGAGCCACTCAGCCATGATCCCTACACCTTCACGCTGATCGACACCGATGGCACCATCAACGGCGACTTTGACGACCTGACCGTCGCCGGAATGAAGACGAGAGCGATCGACTTCCTGACGGTCGCGGGTCGTATTAACCCCACGGATAACTCGCAGTACGAGCTCGCCACCTCGCTGTCCTGGTACGCAGATGAAAACAGTGCGGTCACAGATGCTCACGGAACCTTCACCCTGAGCGATCCCGATGGCAGCTTTACGCTGAACACCATACTGGCCGATGTTGCCCCGAACGACGCCACTCGCTGGGATGGTTCAACGCTGACCAAAGCGGGTGACGGCACGCTTATCCTGAAGGCGGCGAATACTTACAGCGGCAACACGCTCGTTAACGGTGGCACCCTGATTGCCGGAGTCGATAACTCGCTGGGTGAAGAGGGGGGGCTGGAGCTGGAATCTGGCTCCACCTTTGACCTGGATGGCATGAGCCAGAACCTTGAGTACGTATATGGCGATGTCGGGAGCACGCTGGATCTGGACGGAGGTAAATTGACTCTGGGAGGCGACAGCTATATGACCTCCTGGTTTAACGGCATCGTGACCGGCGGCGGCCTGCTGGATGTGTACGGCGATCTTATTATCGGGCAGACGAGCGATCTCAGCGGACTGAGTGCGACTATCGACATTGAGCAGTATGCCGTGGTGGAGGCTCAAACCCTGGAACTTGGCAGTGGGCGTATTGTGGCTGATGGCCTGCTGCTCATTGAATCCGCATCCGGTACTCTGGATAACAACATCAGCGGCAGCGGCGATGTCTGGAGCACAGGCGATACCACCCTCAGCGGTGACAATAGCGGGTTTAGCGGCTCCTGGACCCTCCGTAATTATGCCAGTTTCCGGGTGGCTGATGCTTCCGCGCTTGGCACGGGTAATGTCGTTGATGGCGGAACCCTGTATCTCGGCGGCACTGAAGACTGGGCGCTGAACAGCGGCAACGTGATTAGCGACTACTACAACTACGACGGCGAGCAACTCGTCGAGATGAACGCGGGTAAAGTGGTGAAACAGGGCGCTAACGCCATCACCATTGCGCATGCCAACACTTACAGCGGCGGCACGCTGATTGCCGAAGGCACGCTGAATGCCAGTGACGTTGGTGCGCTGGGGATGGGCGACGTGGATAACTACGCCATGCTGAATCTGAATGCGGCGGGAGAATATGTACTGGCGAACCTGACGACGTTTAGCGGCGGCACCACCTCGCTGGCGGCGAGCGCAACGCTCAGTACGACCGTGCTTGACCAGCAGGAGGGCAGCGTGCTGAGCATTGATTTAGGCGCGGATGCCAGTAGCCCAATCATTACCGCCGACAGCGTCAGCCTGAACGGCACGCTGAATATCACCGGGATTGGCAATATTCAGGATCCGCTTACCCATGCCCCTTACGCCTTCACGCTGATCGATGCCGACAGCGCCATTAGTGGGGACTTTGACGACCTGACCGTCGCCGGAATCGAAGCCAAAGAAACGGATTTCCTGACGGTTGACAGCCGTGTAGTACCCGCCGATAACTCGCAATACGAACTGACGGCGTCACTCTCCTGGTATGCGGATGAAAATAATGCGGCGACGGATGCGCACGGCATCTTTACCCTCAGCGATCCCGATGGCAGCTTTACGCTGAATACGGTGCTGGCGGATGTCGACCCGAACAGCGTGACTGGCTGGGATGGCAAAACGCTGACCAAAGCGGGTGACGGCACGTTGATCCTGAACACTGCCAACACTTACAGCGGTGAAACTCGCGTCACCGAAGGCACATTGTGGCTGACGGATACCGGAGTAATTGGCGTGCCGGATGCGTCTGGCCAGGGGGCTGTAAATGTTGACTCTGGTGCCACTTTCGGCGGCAGCGGCGTAGTGAACGGCGATGTCTACAACAGTGGCAAGATTGCTATGAGCCATGAAGGCGAAACGGGCAACACACTAACCATCAACGGTAACTACACTGGCGACAACGGTAATCTGTATTTCAACACGCAACTGGGCGACGACAGTTCACCAACCGATAAACTGGTCATCTCCGGTGATACTTCGGGTAACACGACGGTCTATGTTGCTAACGTCAATGGTAAAGGCGCACAGACGAAAAATGGTATTGAAGTGATCGATGTCGGCGGCCAGTCAGAAGGTGTCTTTACCCAGGGTAACCAGGTGCAGATTGGGCTGTATGAATACCGTCTGTATGAAGATGAAGGCGACTGGTATTTACGCTCACAATCCACCGTTCCACCGGAACCGGATGATAGTGGCGATGTCCCGGTAACGCCGCAATATCGCCCTGATATCGGCGCTTACCTCGGTAACCAGTGGATGGTGCGTAACCTGCAAATGCAGACGTTGTACGATCGCGAAGGTAGTCAGTACCATAATGAAGATGGCAGTGTCTGGATGCGTTTCAAGGCGGGTAATGCCGGGTCGCAGGCGGCTGACGGCAATGTTGATATCAACAACAACTATTCGCAGTTTCAGTTGGGCGGCGATATCCTGGCGTGGGATAACGACAGGCAGAGTCTGAAAGTCGGCGTGATGGCCAGTTACATCAACGCAGACACCGACAGCGAGGGTAATCGTGGCGCGGACGGCAGTCGGTTCAGCGCGACAGGTAATGTTGATGGCTACAATCTCGGAGTATATGCGACCTGGTTTGCTGATGCGCAAAACCATCAAGGGGTTTATGTCGATAGCTGGTATCAGTATGGCTTCTACAACAACAGCGTGAGTAACGGTGACGTAGGTTCTGAGGGTTATGACTCCACGGCACATGCCATCTCACTGGAGACGGGCTACCGCCACGATATTGCGCTGAGTAACCAGAATACAGTGAGCCTGATACCACAGGCGCAGGCGACCTGGCAGAAGTATGATGCTGACAGCGTTATCGACAATAACGGCACTCGTATTGACGATCAGGATAGTGATAGCTGGACCACCCGTCTGGGGCTGCGTGTGGATGGTAAATTGCACAGGAACGCAAAATCCATGATCCAGCCATTTGCCGAAGTGAACTGGTTGTACACTAGCGGTGATGTTTCAGTTTCGTTCGATGGCGCGGAGATGAAACAGGATAGCCCGACTAACCGGGCGCAGGCGAAAGTAGGGATTCAGGCGAACCAGGACTGCCAGTGGAGTATTACTGGCCAGGTTGTTGGTGAGACAGGAAGCCATAACTATAACGATCTTAATGGCAGTCTGAACCTGCGTTACAGTTGGTAAAATACAGAGGGCTTACCCGGTGTTGTTTCGCCGCCGGGTAAGTAAATGTATCAGGCTTATATCAGTCGTAGAGCCTTATTTAAAGTCGGCTTATTTCGAGCATGGATGTCAAATAAGCTGGCTTTCCTCACCCTCCGCAGAGCGAAAGCTAATACTCACTAACGTGCCACCGCCAGAAGGTTGCGAAAAAGTCAGCGTACCACCCAGCCGTTCTGCACGCTCGCGCATGATATTCAGACCATAATGACCTTCGGGTTCTTTCGGTTCACCGATGCCGATACCGTTATCACGGATATAGACCGTGTGATTGCCGTCCGGCGCGGTGACGCAACTGACGGCAATTTCGCTGGCGTTGGCGTGCTTCATCGCATTCAGCACCGCCTCGCGAATAATTTGCAACAAATGCACTTGCATTTGTGCATCCAGCGCCAGGGTTGGCAGACGGCAGTCGAGCGTCAGTCTGGCACTGGTTTGGTTTTGCAACGCATCCAGCATTTCACGCAGCGCAGAGGGGAGATCCGCCTGCTGGAGTGTCAGACGGAAAGTGGTCAACAGCTCGCGCAACTGCCGATAAGCATCATTCAACGCCTGGGAAAAATCGGCCATGATACTTTGTGCGGTGGCGTTATCTTCCGGTATCGAACGCTTCAGTAATGTCAACTGGATACGTAAGTAAGAAAGCACCTGTGCCAGCGAGTCGTGCAACTCGCGGGCGATGGTTGCGCGTTCTTCCATCAACAGCAACTGCTGAAAATGCTTCTGCGCCTGATTAAAGTACAAACCACGACCCAGCATCGACGAAACGCTGTTAAGCAGCGGTTCTGACGCTGACACGTTACTATTTTGCCAGTGTAGTTCGCCATACACTGTCTCTTGCATGGTCACCGGCAAAATTTGCATCGGCAGTTCAGGGTTTGGCTTTCCTTCGCTAATCCGCCAGTTTTCACCAACGTTAAGCTCCAGGTAATCAGCCGCTTCATTGTCGCGAACAATCTGCAAAATATGACGGAAACAATGTACATCAATCTGGCTGGTATTTAGCGCCTGCGAGCATTGGTACAGCACTTCCAGACGGCGCTTCGCTTCGTGGAGATCGCGGGTTTTTTCTTCTACTGACGCCTCCAGCGAGCGGTACAACTTATGCAGCTCGCTCGACATCTGGTTAAAGGTTTTTGCAAGCAGCCCCAGTTCATTCGGCAGGCTGGTATCCAGTGGCGGTGAGTCGAACTGCCCGTGTTCAATACGCTGACTGGCGGTCACCAGATGATTCAGAGGGGCAACCACCTGATGGCGTATGCGGCGCAGAGTAAAAAAGACCAGCGTGAAAATACCGATGCCGCCAGCCAGAGAAATCGCCACCACCAGCAGCATTTTGCGTTCAGCGTAGTGCTGCAAAGCCAGCACGAACAGGTCTATCTGATTGACATAACTATTGATATTAGCCTGATACCACGGCAAATCGCCGTTAATGAGCCGGTTATTCATCTCCAGCCAGTTGGCATTTAAATGCGCATAGCGAGTTTTTACCGCTTCTGGCACATACCAGACGTTGAGATTGGTTAATACCGGTGAATGCAGTGCCTGCTGGAACAGTTGGCGATGCGCATTGAGCTGCGGGCTGCCGCGTTGCAGATCGTAACCCAAACGATAACTTTGCATACGTAGCGATCCGGCAATATTGATCGCTTCGGCATCGCGCAAACTGCTCGCCAAAGTTAGCAGAGCAATACCAGTGGAAAGGATCGACAGCAGCACAATGTAAAAAAAGGCCCGGGCCAGACTGGCCGAGACGGGTCGTTTGACAATCACACGCGTCTTCTCCACATAAAATAATTAATGTTTCAGGTCGCTGAAACGCAATTTAATAAGCGATGAGATTATTTGATCTGCCACAGTTTATAGCGAAATAGTTACTTGTCCTGGGCAAATGAATATTGCCGATTCCCCTGTAAGTCGGGTAATAACAACACTCATATAAAGAATAAGGTTTTTACAACCAAAAAAGAAGGTCGTTATGAATCGTTTTATTATGGCCAACAGTCAGCAATGTCTGGGTTGTCATGCTTGTGAAATTGCCTGTGTCATGGCTCACAATGATGAACAACATGTCTTGAGCCAACACCATTTTCACCCCCGAATTACGGTTATTAAACATCAGCAACAGCGTAGTGCGGTAACCTGCCATCACTGCGAAGATGCGCCCTGTGCCCGTAGCTGCCCCAATGGCGCGATCAGCCATGTTGATGACAGTATTCAGGTCAATCAACAAAAGTGCATTGGCTGTAAATCCTGCGTGGTGGCCTGTCCGTTTGGCACCATGCAAATCGTCCTGACCCCCGTCGCTGCGGGTAAAGTGAAAGCTACAGCGCATAAATGCGACCTGTGCGCAGGGCGAGAAAACGGCCCCGCCTGTGTCGAAAACTGCCCGGCGGATGCGTTGCAACTGGTCACCGACTCCACATTATCCGGCATGGCGAAATCCCGCCGCTTACGCACCGCTCGTCAGGAACATCAACCCTGGCATGCCAGTACAACGGCACAAGAAATGCCGGTGATGAGTAAAGTTGAGCAAATGCAGGCAACGCCCGCGCGCGGCGAGCCGGATAAACTGGCAATTGAAGCGCGTAAAACTGGCTTTGATGAGATTTATCTACCGTTTCGTGCCGATCAGGCGCAGCGAGAAGCCTCGCGCTGCCTGAAGTGCGGTGAACACAGCGTCTGTGAATGGACTTGCCCGCTGCATAACCATATTCCACAGTGGATTGAACTGGTGAAAGCCGGAAACATCGACGCAGCGGTCGAGCTTTCTCACCAGACCAACACCCTGCCAGAAATTACCGGGCGTGTCTGCCCGCAAGACCGCCTGTGTGAAGGTGCCTGCACCATTCGCGATGAACACGGCGCGGTAACCATCGGCAACATTGAACGCTACATTTCGGATCAGGCGCTGGCGAAAGGCTGGCGGCCTGACTTAAGCCACGTCACCAAAGTCGACAAGCGGGTGGCGATTATCGGCGCGGGGCCGGCGGGGCTGGCTTGTGCGGATGTCCTGACGCGTAACGGTGTTGAGGTGACGGTGTACGATCGCCATCCGGAAATCGGCGGCCTGCTCACCTTTGGCATTCCTTCTTTTAAACTGGATAAATCTCTGCTGGCGCGTCGTCGGGAAATCTTCAGCGCGATGGGAATTCACTTCGAACTCAATTGTGAAGTGGGCAAAGATGTCTCTTTGGATGCGTTGCTGGAACAGTATGATGCGGTCTTCGTTGGCGTAGGTACTTACCGTTCCATGAAAGCGGGCTTACCCAATGAAGATGCGCCGGGCGTTTATGACGCTCTGCCGTTCCTCATTGCTAACACCAAACAGGTGATGGGGCTTGAAGAATTACCGGAAGAGCCGTTTATCAATACCGCCGGACTAAATGTCGTGGTACTGGGCGGTGGCGACACCGCAATGGACTGTGTGCGCACCGCGTTGCGTCACGACGCGAGTAACGTCACCTGTGCCTATCGTCGTGACGAAGCTAACATGCCTGGCTCGAAAAAAGAGGTGAAAAACGCCCGCGAAGAGGGAGCGAACTTCGAATTTAACGTCCAGCCGGTGGCGCTTGAGCTGAATGAACAAGGTCACGTTTGCGGAATTCGTTTCCTGCGCACGCGTCTTGGTGAAGCGGATGCACAAGGACGTCGACGTCCGGTGCCGGTTGAAGGCAGTGAATTTGTCATGCCAGCCGACGCGGTGATTATGGCGTTTGGTTTTAACCCGCACGGGATGCCGTGGCTGGAGTCGCACGGTGTCAATGTGGATAAATGGGGCCGTATTGTGGCGGACGTTGAAAGCCAGTACCGTTACCAGACGACGAACCCGAAAATCTTCGCCGGTGGCGACGCCGTGCGTGGTGCGGATCTGGTGGTTACCGCAATGGCGGAAGGGCGTCATGCGGCGCAGGGAATTATTGACTGGCTGGGGGTAAAATCAGTCAAATCTCACTAATTTCATACACAGACAAACCCGACTTCACAGCGTAAGATAACAGTTCATTTCGCGCTGTGGAGTCGGTATGACGCAACAAATCACCCTCATCAAAGACAAAATTCTCTCCGATAACTATTTCACCCTGCACAACATTACTTATGATCTTACGCGCAAAGATGGCGAAGTGATCCGCCATAAACGTGAGGTTTATGATCGCGGTAATGGCGCGACGATCCTTCTGTACAACGCGAAGAAAAAGACCGTGGTGCTGATTCGTCAGTTCCGCGTTGCCACCTGGGTTAATGGCAATGAAAGTGGGCAGTTGATTGAAACCTGTGCCGGGCTGCTGGATAACGATGAACCGGAAGTCTGTATTCGCAAAGAAGCGATTGAAGAGACGGGTTATGAAGTTGGCGAAGTACGCAAATTATTTGAACTGTATATGTCGCCTGGCGGTGTAACCGAGTTAATCCACTTTTTTATCGCGGAATACAGTGACAGTCAGCGCGCTAACGCGGGTGGCGGCGTAGAAGATGAAGATATTGAAGTGCTCGAGCTGCCGTTCAGCCAGGCGCTGGAGATGATCAAAACTGGCGAGATACGTGACGGTAAGACGGTGTTATTGCTTAACTATTTGCAAGCGTCACATTTAATGGACTGAAAAGTAACAATAATATTTCGCTGATTATTATTGGCTCAATCCGATAAATCCGATTGAGCCGCGCTATCTGCGCAACGAAGATACGACTTGTGCTGTTTGTTTGAACTTCTGGGGTCGTACCGTCCATGCGCTATCGCATTTTCCTTCTCATGTTTATCGCTTTGTTGCCGACGTCTTTAGCGTGGGCAGCACCAGCGCAACGGACGTTTTCCGACTGGCAGGTCACTTGTAATAATCAAAATTTCTGCGTAGCGCGCAACACAGGCGATCACAATGGGTTGGTGATGACTCTTAGCCGCAGTGCCGGGGCGCATACCGACGCCGTTTTACGTATTGAGCGTGGTGGTTTGAAATCACCGGATGCGTTGGAAGAGGAGATAGCGCCACGACTACTATTAGATGGCAAGCCGCTGGCATTAATAGGAGATAAGTGGCGAATTTCGCCGTGGTTATTAGTGACCGATGATACGGCGACCATCACCGCGTTTTTAAAGAGGGTTCAGGATGGGAAGGCAATCACCTTACGTGACGGCGAGCAGACCATTTCTTTGAACGGTTTAAAAGCGGCGTTGATATTTATTGATGCCCAACAAAAGCGCGTTGGTAGTGAAACCGCGTGGATCAAGAAAGGGGATGAGCCGCCGCTTAGCGTGCCGCCTGCGCCTGCACTGAAAGAGGTCGCAGTAGTGAATCCAACGCCAACGCCACTCTCACTTGAAGAACGTAATGATTTGCTGGATTACGGTAACTGGCGGATGAAGGGGCTGCGTTGTTCGCTTGACCCGTTGCGTCGTGAAGTGAGCGTCACGGCGCTGACCGACGACAAGGCATTAATGATGATTGGCTGTGAGGCTGGCGCGTATAACACCATTGATCTGGCGTGGATCGTTTCGCGTAAAAAACCGCTGGCATCGCGCCCGGTAAGGTTGCGCTTACCGTTCAACAACGGTCAGGAGACGAATGAACTGGAGTTGATGAACGCGACATTTGATGAAAAGTCGCGTGAACTGGTGACGTTAGCGAAAGGGCGTGGGTTAAGCGATTGTGGTATCCAGACTCGCTGGCGTTTTGACGGCCAGCGCTTTCGTCTGGTGCGTTACGCCGCAGAGCCAACCTGCGATAACTGGCATGGACCAGACGCCTGGCCCACGTTGTGGATCACCCGTTAAACATCATGGCGGGAACATGTAAGCCTGATAAGACGCGCCAGGCCGGATAAGACGCGGTAGGCCGGATAAGACGCGTCAGCGTCGCATCCGGCAATCAGCATCCGGCAATCAGCATCAGACGCCTTTTACCCCAAGCACCTTATGCGCTTTTGCCACAATATTCTCGGCAGTAAAGCCAAAGAACGGGAATAGTTTATCCGCCGGAGCAGATTCGCCATAACCCGTCATTCCGACAATCGCCCCTTTCAGACCGACATATTTGTACCAGTAATCGGCAATACCTGCTTCTACCGCTACGCGGGCAGAAACGTTTGAGGGCAGCACCGACTCACGATATTCCTCATCCTGGGCGTCAAAAATATCCGTCGAGGGTAAGGAAACCACGCGCACATTGCGTCCTTCGCCTGCCAGTTTCTCTGCCGCTTGCAGGGTAATCTCCATCTCTGAACCGGTAGCAATCAAGATAATATCCGGCTTGCCGCCGCTGTCTTTCAACACATAACCGCCACGAGCAATCTCTTTCACCTGCTCCGGAGTGCGTTCCACCTGGGCCAGATTTTGTCTGGAGAGGATCAGCGCCGTCGGTCCGTTATGGCGCTCAACCGCCAGTTTCCAGCCCACCGCCGCTTCTACCTGATCGCACGGTCGCCAGGTGCTGAAATTCGGCGTTAAGCGCAAACTGGCCAGTTGCTCAACCGCCTGGTGCGTCGGGCCATCTTCCCCCAGACCAATCGAGTCATGGGTATAAACCATAATTTGCCGCGCTTTCATCAGTGCCGCCATACGCGCGGCGTTGCGGGCATATTCAACAAACATCAGGAACGTTGCGGTATACGGTACAAATCCACCGTGGTGCGCGATGCCGTTGGCGATAGCGGTCATACCAAATTCACGCACCCCGTAGTGAATATAATTCCCTGCTGGATCTTCCTTCAGCGACACAGAACCTTTCCAGATGGTGAGGTTGCTGGGAGCCAGATCCGCTGAACCACCAAGCAGCTCCGGCAGCATTGGGCCGTAAGCGTTAAGCGTATTTTGCGAGGCTTTGCGGGTCGCGATTTTCGCCGGATTCGCCTGCAACTCATTGATATATTTCTGAGTCGTTTTCTCCCAGTCTTTCGGCAAACCGCCACTCATCCGGCGGGTAAACTCTTCTGCCAGTTGTGGATGGGCTTTTTTATACGCGGCAAACTTCTCATTCCAGCTCTGCTGCGCTTTTTCGCCTTTTTCGCGGCCATCCCAGGCGTGGTAAATCTCTTTGGGGATCTCAAAGGGTGGATGATGCCAGCCCAGTTTTTGCCGTGCCAGCGCCACTTCTTCTTCACCCAGTGGGGCGCCGTGCGCCTCTTCTTTACCCGCTTTATTAGGCGAGCCAAAGCCAATCACCGTGCGGCAGATAATCAGCGACGGCTTATCTTTCACGCTTTGTGCTTCGAGAATAGCTTCCTTCACCGCTTGCGGATCGTGACCGTCGATTTCGTGGACAACATGCCAGTGATAGGCTTCAAAGCGTTTTGCCGTATCGTCGGTAAACCAGCCTTCAGTTTCACCATCAATCGAAATCCCGTTGTGATCGTAAAAACCAATCAGCTTACCGAGTCCCAGCGTTCCCGCCAGTGAACAGACCTCATGGGAGATACCTTCCATCAGGCAACCATCACCCATAAACACATAAGTGAAGTGATCGACAATCTCATGATCCGGCTGGTTAAACTGCGCCGCCAGCGTGCGTTCTGCTATCGCCAGTCCGACTGCGTTCGCCAGCCCCTGACCCAGCGGCCCCGTGGTGGTTTCTACGCCCGGCGTATAGCCAATCTCCGGGTGACCTGGTGTTTTTGAATGTAGCTGACGGAAGTTCTTCAGCTCTTCCAGCGGCAGGTCATAACCGGTCAGATGCAGCAAACTGTAGAGCAGCATCGATGCGTGACCGTTAGAGAGAATAAAGCGGTCGCGATCATACCAGGTCGGGTCGGTGGGGTTATGTTTAAGAAAATCGTTCCACAGCACTTCGGCAATATCGGCCATGCCCATCGGCGCGCCGGGATGACCAGAATTGGCTTTTTGCACCGCATCCATACTGAGCGCGCGAATCGCATTGGCAAGGTCTTTTCGGGACATAGAACACTCCGTGGCTGGTTTACAGTTTGGCGGCAAGAAGATCTTCCAGTTTGCGTTGATCGACAGCGAACAGGCGGATGCCTTCAGACAGTTTTTCTACCGCCATTGCATCCTGATTGTGTTCCCAACGAAATTCCGCTTCGCTCATAGGGGTAGGGCGCGGGAAATGCTGAGAAGGCGGGATTAATTTACGTACCACCGGCGAGACTTTTTCCTGCAACTCTTTCAGCAAGTTCGGCGCGATGGTCAGACGGTCACAACCGGTTAAAGCGAGGATTTGCTCGGTACGGCGGAAACTTGCGCCCATCACGATGGTTTCGTAACGGTGCTGTTTATAGTAGTCGTAGATATTGCGTACTGATTTGACGCCCGGATCTTCTTCTACCACATATGGGTCCATTGGTTTGCGCGCCTGATACCAGTCATAAATACGGCCCACAAACGGTGAAATCAGAAAAACGCCTGCTTCTGCGCAGGCTCGTGCCTGAGCAAAGGAAAACAGCAGCGTCAGATTGCAATTAATACCTTCTTTTTCCAGCTCTTCTGCCGCGCGAATTCCTTCCCATGTCGAAGCCAACTTGATCAGAATGCGTGACTTCTCAACGCCCTGCTGCTGGTACAAATCCACCAGATGGCGCGCTTTCTCAATACTCTTTTCTTTATCAAAAGAGAGGCGTGCATCAACTTCTGTCGACACACGACCGGGTACGATTTTGAGAATTTCTGTACCGAAATTGACCGCCAGTTTGTCACAGGCCGCGACGACTTGTTGTTCCTGGGTTTGACCGTTTTTTTTACCCCAGGCAATAGCATCGTCTATTAAATGCTCATATTGTGATAATCCGGCAGCCTTGAGTAACAGCGAAGGATTAGTGGTGGCATCCTGAGGATGGTAGTGACGAATGGACTCAATATCGCCACTGTCTGCCACGACCGTGGTGAACTGTTTGATGCCGTCTAACTCGTTCATAGGAAATACTCCTTGAAAAGTAAAGTGTTAGATGAGTGCGTTAATTCACACTTCTGACAAATTTCGCGAAACGCATCAAAAAAGCATAGCAGACAGGCATGGTATTGCTGGATTAAGCAGGTAACATCAGTGTTATAGGATTATTACCGAAACATTATTTTGATGTGGAGAGTTTGGACTTGCTCAAAGTCTGAAAGCTCCGGCAAGGTGATAATGTGCGCCACGTTGTGGGCGAAGGCAGCAACCCACACATTTTTGTGAACGTTACGTGAAAGGAACAACCAAATGGATGACCAGTTAAAACAAAGTGCACTTGATTTCCATGAATTTCCAGTCCCAGGGAAAATCCAGGTTTCTCCGACCAAACCTCTGGCAACGCAGCGCGATCTGGCGCTGGCCTATTCGCCTGGCGTCGCCGCGCCTTGTCTTGAAATCGAAAAAGATCCGTTAAAAGCCTACAAATATACAGCGCGCGGTAACCTGGTGGCGGTGATCTCTAACGGTACGGCAGTGCTGGGGCTCGGTAACATTGGAGCACTGGCAGGCAAACCGGTAATGGAAGGCAAGGGCGTTCTGTTTAAGAAATTCGCCGGGATAGATGTGTTTGACATCGAAGTTGATGAGCTGGACCCGGATAAATTTATTGAAGTGGTCGCCGCACTCGAACCGACGTTCGGTGGTATCAACCTTGAAGACATTAAAGCGCCAGAATGTTTCTACATTGAGCAGAAACTGCGCCAGCGAATGAACATTCCGGTATTCCATGACGACCAGCACGGTACGGCAATCATCAGCACCGCCGCCATCCTCAACGGCTTGCGCGTGGTGGAGAAAAATATCTCCGACGTAAGGATGGTGGTTTCTGGCGCAGGTGCAGCGGCAATCGCCTGTATGAACCTGCTGGTGGCGCTGGGTCTGCAAAAACACAACATCGTAGTTTGCGACTCAAAAGGCGTTATCTATCAGGGGCGCGAGCCGAACATGGCGGAAACCAAAGCGGCATATGCAGTTGTGGATGACGGCAAACGTACCCTCGACGATGTGATTGAAGGCGCGGATATTTTCCTCGGCTGTTCCGGCCCGAAAGTGCTGACCCAGGAGATGGTGAAGAAAATGGCTCGCGCGCCGATGATTCTGGCGCTGGCGAACCCGGAACCGGAAATTCTGCCGCCGCTGGCGAAAGAAGTGCGTCCGGACGCCATCATCTGTACCGGTCGTTCCGACTATCCGAACCAGGTCAACAACGTGCTTTGCTTCCCGTTCATCTTCCGTGGCGCGCTGGACGTTGGCGCAACGGCCATCAACGAAGAGATGAAACTGGCAGCGGTACGCGCAATTGCTGAACTGGCTCATGCGGAACAGAGCGAAGTGGTTGCTTCTGCCTATGGCGATCAGGATCTGAGCTTTGGCCCGGAATACATTATTCCTAAACCGTTCGATCCACGTCTGATCGTCAAGATCGCGCCAGCGGTGGCAAAAGCGGCAATGGAGTCCGGTGTGGCGACGCGCCCGATTGCCGACTTTGACGCCTACATCGACAAGTTGACCGAGTTCGTTTACAAAACCAACCTGTTTATGAAGCCGATTTTCTCCCAGGCTCGCAAAGCGCCGAAGCGCGTTGTCCTGCCTGAAGGGGAAGAGGCGCGCGTTCTGCACGCGACTCAGGAACTGGTAACGCTGGGACTGGCAAAACCAATTCTTATTGGTCGTCCAAACGTGATCGAAATGCGCATTCAGAAACTGGGTTTGCAGATCAAAGCGGGCGTTGATTTTGAGATCGTCAATAACGAATCCGATCCGCGCTTTAAAGAGTACTGGAGCGAATACTTCCAGATCATGAAGCGTCGTGGTGTAACTCAGGAACAGGCGCAGCGTGCTCTGATCAGCAACCCGACTGTGATCGGCGCGATCATGGTTCAGCGTGGCGAAGCCGATGCAATGATCTGCGGTACGGTGGGCGAATATCACGAACACTTCAGCGTGGTGAAAAATGTGTTTGGCTATCGCGATGGTGTTCACACCGCTGGCGCAATGAACGCGCTGCTGCTGCCGAGTGGTAACACCTTTATTGCTGATACTTACGTCAATAATGAGCCAGATGCAGAAGAGCTGGCGGAGATCACCTTGATGGCGGCAGAAACGGTCCGTCGTTTCGGTATTGAGCCGCGCGTTGCTCTGCTGTCGCATTCCAACTTCGGCTCTTCTGACTGCCCGTCGTCAAGCAAGATGCGTAAAGCGCTGGAGCTGGTGAGAGAACGTGCTCCTGAACTGATGATTGATGGTGAAATGCATGGTGACGCGGCGCTGGTAGAAGCGATTCGCAACGACCGTATGCCGGACAGCCCTTTGAAAGGTTCCGCCAATATTCTGGTGATGCCGAACATGGAAGCCGCCCGCATTAGTTACAACTTGTTGCGCGTTTCTAGCTCGGAAGGTGTGACGGTCGGCCCGGTGCTGATGGGCGTGGCAAAACCGGTTCACGTATTAACGCCAATCGCGTCAGTGCGTCGTATCGTTAACATGGTGGCGCTGGCCGTGGTTGAAGCGCAAACTCAACCGCTGTAATTCTTAATGTTAAATCACGCTTACCCTGAATTATTCGGGGTAAGCGATTTACCGCAATATATCAGAAGGGATTATTACTGGTTTTTCGAATAATAAAGTACGCCATATAAAAATAAATCAATATCAATTTAATTATATTCATGTGCTGCACGTGAAAATTTATGCATTACATAAAATATCTCCCCATTCTTAGTGATCTACCTCACCTTTCAAACTCGCTTGCCGAATTTTGTTATTTACTCTGACGAAAAATTGTCACGATAGCCGCAAGTTTTTCACAGGCGGCGACTCATGGATAAAGAACGCATCATTCAGGAATTTGTGCCCGGGAAACAGGTCACGTTGGCACATCTCATTGCGCACCCTGGCGAGGAACTGGCGAAGAAAATCGGTGTTCCGGATGCAGGTGCAATCGGCATTATGACGCTAACTCCCGGCGAAACGGCGATGATTGCCGGTGATTTAGCATTGAAAGCCGCCGACGTACACATTGGTTTTCTCGACCGCTTCAGTGGTGCTCTGGTGATTTATGGCTCGGTGGGCGCAGTGGAAGAAGCTTTATTACAAACCGTTAGCGGTTTAGGGCGCTTATTAAATTATACGCTGTGTGAAATGACGAAAAGTTAATACGAGGCATTCATGAAACGAATCGCGTTTGTGGGGGCCGTCGGGGCAGGAAAAACAACGCTTTTTAATGCTTTGCAGGGGAATTACGCTCTCGCCAGAAAAACGCAGGCTGTGGAATTTAATGATAAGGGTGATATTGATACTCCAGGTGAATATTTTAGCCATCCCCGCCTGTATCACGCCTTAATTACCACGCTACAGGATGTGGACATGCTGATCTATGTCCACGGCGCGAATGACCCGGAAAGCCGATTACCTGTCGGGTTGCTGGATATTGGCGTTATTAAACGGCAAATCGCCGTCATCAGTAAAACGGACATGCCAGATGCTGACATCGCCGCTACGCGACAGCTATTGCTTGAGACGGGCTTCGAAGAACCGATTTTCGCGCTAAACAGCCACGACCCGCAAAGCGTGCAGCAACTGGTGGATTATCTGGCATCTCTCACCGAACAGGAGGAAGCAGGTGAAAAAACTCATCACAGCGAATGATATTCGTGAAGCACATTCACGCGGCGAACAGGCAATGTCCGTGGTTCTGCGTGCCAGCATTATTACCCCGGAAGCGCGAGAAGTGGCGGCCCTGCTGGGGGTTACCATCATCGAGTGCGATGAATCGACGCCGGTAACGGCATCCGTTCCCGCCAGCGCGCCAGCCGATAAAACCGAAAACCAGCGCATCCGCGAAACCATCATCGCCCAGTTACCGGAAGGCCAGTTTACCGAAAGCCTGGTCGCGCAACTGATGGAAAAAGTGATGAAGGAAAAACAGTCGCTGGAGCAGGGCGCAATGCAGCCGAGCTTTAAATCGGTGACCGGCAAAGGCGGCATCAAAGTGATTGATGGCGGCAGCGTGAAATTTGGTCGTTTCGATGGCGCACAACCGCACTGCGTGGGCTTGACTGATCTCGTGACCGGAGACGACGGCAGCAGCATGGCCGCCGGTTTTATGCAGTGGGAGAACGCCTTCTTCCCGTGGACCCTAAACTACGACGAAATCGACATGGTACTGGAAGGGGAACTGCATGTTCGCCACGAAGGCGAAACCATGATCGCCAAAGCGGGCGATGTGATGTTTATCCCGAAAGGTTCCAGCATCGAATTTGGTACGACATCCAGCGTGAAGTTCCTGTATGTCGCCTGGCCGGCGAACTGGCAATCCCTATGAAAGATTTCATCACCGAAGCATGGCTAAGAGCAAACCATACGCTCAGCGAAGGCGCAGAGATCCATCTCCCTGCGGACAGTCGCCTGACGCCCTCTGCCCGGGAGTTGCTGGAAAGCCGCCATCTGCGCATCAAGTTTATTGATGAGCAGGGGAGTTTGTTTGTTGACGATGAACTGCAGCAGCCGCAGCGTGTTCACGGGTTGACCAGTAGCGATGAATATCCGCAAGCGTGCTGCGAACTGTGTCGCCAGCCGGTGGCAAAAAAGCCTGACACGCTGACTCACCTGTCGGCGGAAAAAATGGTCGCTAAAAGCGATCCGCGCCTGGGTTTTCGCGCTGTCCTCGACAGCACCATTGCGCTGACAGTGTGGCTGCAAATTGAACTGGCGGAACCGTGGCAGCCGTGGCTGGCGGATATCCGTTCGCGTCTTGGCAACATTATGCGTGCCGATGCGTTGGGGGAACCGCTGGCCGATCAGGCGATTGTCGGGTTTTCTGACGAAGAGCTGCATCGGCTTTCTCACCAGCCGCTGCGTTATCTCGACCACGATCATCTGGTGCCGGAAGCCAGCCACGGACGCGATGCGGCGTTGCTGAACCTGCTGCGAACCAAAGTGCGGGAAACCGAAACCGTCGCGGCGCAGGTGTTTATTACCCGCAGTTTTAACGTACTGCGTCCGGACATCTTGCAGGCGCTGAACCGCCTTTCCAGCACGGTTTACGTGATGATGATTTTGAGCGTAACGAAGCAGCCGCTAACGGTGAAACAGATCCAACAACGACTGGGGGAAACGCAATGATTATTGAACGTTGTCGTGAACTGGCGTTGCGAGCGCCCGCCAGAGTGGTTTTTCCGGATGCGTTAGACCAGCGTGTGCTGAAAGCTGCGCAATATCTGCATCAGCAAGGCCTGGCGACGCCCATTCTGGTCGCCAGCCCGTTTGAACTTCGCCAGTTTGCGTTCACTCATGGTGTGGCGATGGATGGACTACAGGCCATTGATCCGCATGGCAACCTCGCAATGCGGGAAGAATTTGCCCAGCGCTGGCTGACCCGTGCGGGAGAAAAAACGCCGCCGGATGCGCTGGAAAAACTCACCGACCCGTTGATGTTCGCCGCCGCGATGGTTAGCGCCGGTAAAGCGGATGTCTGTATCGCGGGCAATCTCTCTTCCACGGCGAATGTGTTGCGTGCCGGATTACGCATTATTGGTTTGCAACCTGACTGTAAAACGCTCTCCTCCATTTTCCTGATGTTGCCGCAGTACAGCGGCCCGGCGTTGGGTTTTGCCGATTGCAGCGTAGTGCCGCAACCAACGGCGGCGCAACTGGCTGATATCGCGCTTGCCAGCGCCGAAACATGGCGGGCTATCACCGGAGAAGAGCCGCGCGTGGCGATGCTGTCATTTTCCAGCAACGGCAGCGCCCGCCACCCCTGCGTTGCTAACGTTCAGCAGGCGACAGAAATAATCCGTGAACGCGCGCCACAACTGGTAGTGGATGGCGAGTTGCAGTTTGACGCCGCCTTTGTGCCGGAAGTGGCAGCGCAAAAAGCGCCTGCCAGCCCGCTTCAGGGCAACGCCAATGTGATGGTTTTTCCGTCGCTAGAGGCGGGAAATATTGGCTACAAAATCGCACAACGACTTGGCGGATATCGTGCCGTCGGGCCATTGATACAAGGACTTGCCGCGCCGATGCACGATCTCTCGCGTGGTTGTAGCGTGCAGGAAATTATCGAGCTGGCGCTGGTGGCCGCCGTACCGCGTCAGACAAAAGTGAACCGCGAAAGCAGTTTACCCACACTGGTTGAATGAACGGTCCCGTTCTGGACCCCTATAAAGAGGAAAACACAATGGAAGCATTAGGAATGATCGAAACCCGGGGCCTGGTTGCACTGATTGAGGCTTCTGATGCGATGGTGAAAGCCGCGCGCGTCAAACTGGTTGGTGTTAAGCAGATTGGTGGCGGTCTGGTGACTGCAATGGTTCGCGGTGATGTTGCTGCCTGTAAAGCCGCGACCGATGCTGGTGCCGCAGCGGCACAGCGTATTGGCGAGCTGGTATCCGTACACGTTATCCCGCGTCCGCACGGCGACCTGGAAGAAGTCTTTCCGATCGGCCTGAAAGGCGACAGCAGCAACCTGTAATCACCCTGTGTGACGTCGATTCGGGCGTCACGCTCTCTCCTTGTTCATTTTACCTTCTGCGGAGGGTAGGGGGAGCTTTTACCTGAAATACGCCATGGAGGCGGGTATGAAACTGGCAGTCGTCACTGGGCAAATTGTTTGCACCGTGCGCCACCACGGACTGGCGCATGACAAATTGCTGATGGTGGAAATGATTGATCCACAGGGAAATCCCGATGGGCAGTGTGCCGTCGCTATCGACAATATTGGCGCAGGAACCGGAGAGTGGGTGTTGCTGGTGAGTGGCAGTTCCGCCCGCCAGGCGCATAAAAGCGAAACGTCGCCGGTCGACTTGTGCGTGATTGGCATTGTCGATGAGGTGGTGTCTGGCGGTCAGGTCATTTTCCACAAATAAGGCAGAACATCATGAATCAACAGGATATTGAACAGGTGGTGAAAGCGGTGCTGCTGAAAATGCAAAGCAGTGATACACCGCCCGCCGCCGTTCATGAGATGGGCGTTTTTGCTTCCCTGGATGACGCCGTTGCGGCTGCTAAAGTGGCGCAACCTGAGTTAAAAAGTGTGGCGATGCGCCAGTTAGCCATTGCTGCTATTCGTGAAGCAGGCGAAAAGCACGCCAGAGATTTAGCGGAACTTGCCGTTAGTGAAACCGGCATGGGTCGCGTTGAAGATAAATTTGCCAAAAACGTCGCTCAGGCGCGCGGTACGCCGGGTGTTGAATGCCTTTCTCCGCAGGTGCTGACCGGTGATAACGGCCTGACCTTGATTGAAAACGCACCCTGGGGCGTGGTGGCTTCGGTGACACCGTCAACCAATCCGGCGGCAACTGTAATTAATAACGCCATCAGCCTGATCGCCGCGGGCAACAGCGTCATTTTCGCCCCGCATCCGGCGGCGAAAAAAGTCTCTCAGCGGGCGATTACGTTACTCAACCAGGCGATTGTCGCCGCAGGCGGGCCAGAAAATTTACTGGTTACCGTGGCAAATCCGGATATCGAAACCGCGCAACGCTTGTTCAGGTTTCCGGGCATTGGCCTTTTGGTGGTGACAGGTGGCGAAGCGGTAGTGGAAGCGGCGCGCAAACACACCAATAAACGCCTGATTGCCGCAGGTGCCGGTAATCCGCCGGTGGTGGTGGATGAAACCGCCGACCTCGCCCGTGCCGCGCAGTCCATCGTCAAAGGCGCTTCTTTTGATAACAACATCATTTGTGCCGATGAAAAGGTACTGATTGTCGTTGATAGCGTAGCCGATGAACTGATGCGCCTGATGGAAGGCCAGCACGCGGTGAAACTGACCGCAGAGCAGGCACAGCAACTGCAATCTGTGTTGCTGAAAAATATCGACGAGCGCGGAAAAGGCACCGTCAGCCGTGACTGGGTAGGTCGTGACGCGGCGAAAATCGCGGCAGCAATTGGCCTGAACGTCCCGCAAGAAACGCGTTTGCTGTTTGTGGAAACCACTGCAGAACATCCCTTTGCCGTTACCGAGCTGATGATGCCGGTGTTGCCTGTCGTGCGCGTCACCAACGTGGCTGATGCCATTGCGCTGGCGGTGAAACTGGAAGGTGGTTGCCACCACACGGCGGCAATGCACTCGCGCAATATCGACAACATGAACCAGATGGCAAACGCCATTGATACCAGCATTTTCGTCAAGAACGGGCCGTGCATTGCCGGGCTGGGGCTGGGCGGAGAAGGCTGGACCACGATGACCATCACCACGCCAACCGGTGAAGGGGTAACCAGCGCGCGGACGTTTGTTCGTCTGCGCCGCTGTGTATTAGTCGATGCGTTTCGCATTGTTTAAGGAGTAACAGATGGCGCACGACGAACAATGGCTCACCCCACGTCTGCAAACAGCGGCAACGTTGTGTAACCAGACGCCAGCGGCGACGGAATCTCCGCTGTGGTTGGGGGTGGATCTGGGCACCTGCGATGTGGTGTCGATGGTCGTCGACTGCGACGGTCAGCCGGTGGCGGTATGCCTCGACTGGGCCGATGTGGTCCGCGACGGCATCGTCTGGGATTTCTTCGGCGCAGTCACCATTGTTCGTCGCCATCTTGACACCCTTGAGCAGCAATTGGGTCGCCGTTTTAGTCATGCGGCGACGTCATTTCCCCCGGGGACGGATGCGCGTATTTCCATCAACGTGCTGGAATCTGCCGGACTGGAAGTGAGTCATGTGCTGGATGAGCCAACGGCGGTGGCAGACCTGCTGCAACTGGACAACGCTGGCGTAGTGGATATCGGCGGTGGCACCACCGGTATTGCCATTGTGAAACAGGGCAAAGTGACTTACTCGGCAGATGAAGCGACTGGCGGACATCATATCTCTCTGACCCTCGCCGGAAATCGTCGCATTCCGCTGGAAGAGGCGGAGCATTACAAGCGCGGTCACGGCAAAGAAATTTGGCCTGCGGTGAAGCCGGTATACGAAAAAATGGCGGACATTGTCGCCCGACATATCGCAGGACAGGGCATTACTGATTTATGGCTGGCGGGTGGTTCCTGTATGCAATCGGGCGTGGCGGAACTGTTTCGCAAACAATTCCCGGCATTACAGGTGCATTTACCGCAGCACAGTTTGTTTATGACCCCGCTGGCGATAGCCAGTAGCGGGCGAGAGAAAGCGGAGGGGATCTATGCAAAATGAATTGCAAACGGCGCTCTTTCAGGCATTCGATACCCTGAATCTGCAACGGGTAAAAACATTTAGCGTTCCGCCAGTGACGCTCAGCGGTCTGGGCGCGGTGAGCGGTTGTGGACAACAAGCGCAAACCCGTGGCCTGAGACATCTGTTTGTAATGGCAGACAGCTTTTTACATCAGGCGGGGATGACCGCTGGCCTTATGCGTAGTCTGGCCGTCAAAGGAATTGCCATCACGCTCTGGCCGTGTCCGGTGGGCGAACCGTGTATTACTGACGTTTGTGCGGCTGTGGCGCAACTGCGTGAATCGGGTTGCGATGGGGTGATCGCGTTTGGCGGTGGATCGGTGCTGGATGCGGCGAAAGCCGTTGCGTTGCTGGTGACGAACCCCGATAGCACACTGGCCGGGATGTCAGAAAACAGCGTTCTGCAATCACGCCTGCCGCTGATTGCCATTCCAACGACTGCCGGAACCGGCTCTGAAACCACTAACGTGACGGTGATTATCGACGCAGTGAGCGGGCGCAAGCAGGTATTAGCACATGCTTCGCTGATGCCGGATGTTGCCATTCTCGACGCCGCGCTGACCGAAGGCGTGCCGTCGCATGTCACGGCGATGACCGGTATCGACGCGTTAACTCATGCCATTGAAGCGTACAGCGCGCTGAACGCCACACCGTTTACCGACAGTCTGGCGATTGGCGCAATCGCGATGATCGGTAAATCGTTGCCGAAAGCGGTGGGCTACGGGCATGACCTTGCTGCGCGCGAGAGCATGTTGCTGGCTTCATGTATGGCCGGAATGGCGTTTTCCAGCGCGGGGCTTGGGTTGTGTCACGCGATGGCGCATCAGTCGGGTGCGGCGCTGCATATTCCGCACGGTCTGGCGAACGCCATGTTGCTGCCAACGGTGATGGAGTTTAACCGAATGGTTTGTCGTGAACGCTTTAGCCAGGTTGGTCGGGCGCTGCGAACTAAAAAATCGGACGATCGTGACGCTATTAACGCGGTAAGTGAGCTGATTGTGGAAGTTGGGATTGGTAAACGGCTGGGCGATGTTGGTGCGACATCTGCGCATTACGATGCATGGGCGCAGGCCGCGCAGGAAGATATTTGTCTGCGTAGCAACCCGCGTACCGCCAGCCTGGAGCAGATTGTCAGCCTGTACGCAGCGGCGCAATAAACGCCGGATGCGACGCTTGTCGCATCTTATCCGGCCTACAGGATTGCACATGTAGGGCGGATAAGGCGTTCACGCCGCATCCGCCAGTGGCGCGGTGCAGATGCCGGATGCGACGCTTGTCGCGTCTTATCCGGCCTACAGGATTGCATATGTAGGGCGGATAAGGCGTTCACGCCGCATCCGCCAGTGGCGTGGTGCAAGTGCCGGATGCGACGCTTGTCGCGTCTTATCCGGCCTACAGGATTGCACATGCAGGGCGGATAAGGTGTTCACGCCGCATCCGCCAATAAATAATAACTAACAGGGAGTAAAGGCGATGGGAATTAATGAAATCATCATGTACATCATGATGTTCTTTATGCTGATAGCTGCCGTAGACAGGGTTCTGTCGCAGTTCGGCGGTTCAGCGCGTTTCCTCGGTAAATTCGGTAAAAGCATTGAGGGATCGGGCGGCCAGTTTGAAGAAGGCTTTATGGCAATGGGCGCTCTGGGTCTGGCGATGGTCGGTATGACCGCGCTTGCGCCTGTACTGGCACACGTACTTGGGCCGGTAATCATCCCGGTTTACGAAATGCTCGGCGCAAACCCGTCAATGTTCGCCGGAACACTGCTGGCGTGCGATATGGGCGGCTTCTTTCTCGCCAAAGAACTGGCGGGCGGCGATGTGGCAGCGTGGCTATACTCTGGGTTAATTCTCGGGTCGATGATGGGGCCAACGATTGTGTTTTCCATTCCGGTGGCGCTTGGCATCATCGAACCGTCTGACCGCCGTTATCTCGCACTCGGCGTGCTGGCCGGTATTGTGACCATTCCGATTGGTTGTATCGCCGGTGGTCTGGTGGCGATGTATTCCGGTGTGCAGATCAACGGCCAGCCGGTGGAATTTACCTTCGCGCTGATCCTGATGAATATGATCCCAGTGATCATTGTCGCGATTCTGGTGGCGCTGGGGCTGAAATTCATCCCGGAAAAAATGATCAACGGTTTCCAGATCTTCGCCAAATTTCTCGTGGCATTAATCACCATCGGTCTTGCCGCTGCGGTGGTGAAATTCCTGCTTGGCTGGGAACTGATCCCCGGTCTTGATCCCATCTTTATGTCTCCTGGCGACAAACCCGGCGAAGTGATGCGCGCCATTGAAGTGATCGGATCGATTTCCTGCGTTCTGTTGGGGGCGTACCCGATGGTGCTGCTGCTGACCCGCTGGTTTGAAAAACCGCTGATGAGTGTCGGTAAGCTGCTGAATATGAACAATATTGCGGCGGCGGGTATGGTGGCGACGCTTGCCAACAATATCCCGATGTTCGGCATGATGAAGCAGATGGATACCCGCGGCAAAGTGATCAACTGTGCCTTCGCCGTTTCCGCCGCCTTTGCCCTGGGCGACCACTTAGGTTTCGCCGCTGCCAACATGAACGCCATGATCTTCCCGATGATTGTCGGCAAGCTGATCGGCGGTGTTACGGCGATTGGCGTGGCGATGATGCTGGTGCCAAAAGAAGATGCGACCACGG
Source organism: Escherichia sp. TW09308 (assembly GCF_000208565.1). Taxonomy (NCBI): domain Bacteria; kingdom Pseudomonadati; phylum Pseudomonadota; class Gammaproteobacteria; order Enterobacterales; family Enterobacteriaceae; genus Escherichia; species Escherichia sp. TW09308. The sequence goes on from NZ_AEME01000001.1 coordinate 3,110,868, forward strand.
CTAAAACCGAAGCGGAGGCGCAATCGTGAACACTCGCCAGCTACTGAGCGTCGGTATCGATATCGGCACCACCACCACCCAGGTGATCTTCTCCCACCTGGAACTGGTTAACCGTGCGGCAGTGTCGCAGGTGCCGCGTTACGAATTCATCAAACGCGAAATTAGCTGGCAAAGCCCGGTGTTCTTTACCCCTGTCGACAAACAGGGCGGATTAAAAGAAGCGGAACTGAAAACTTTAATCCTTGAGCAATATCAGGCTGCGGGCATTGCACCGGAGAGCGTCGATTCCGGTGCCATTATTATCACCGGCGAAAGCGCGAAAACCCGCAATGCCCGTCCGGCGGTGATGACGCTCTCTCAATCGCTGGGCGATTTTGTCGTCGCCAGTGCCGGACCGCATCTCGAATCGGTGATTGCCGGGCACGGTGCCGGAGCGCAAACACTCTCTGAACAACGGTTATGTCGGGTGCTGAATATCGATATCGGTGGCGGCACGGCGAACTACGCCCTGTTCGATGCCGGAAAAATCAGTGGAACTGCCTGCCTCAACGTCGGCGGTCGGCTGCTGGAAACCGACTGCCAGGGGCGCGTGATTTACGCTCATAAACCGGGGCAGATGATTGTGGATGAGTGCTTCGGCACAGGCACTGACGCCCGTTTACTGACCGGTGCGCAGTTGGTGCAGGTTACCCGGCGGATGGCGGAACTGATTGTCGAAGTGATTGAAGGAACGCTCTCGCCGCTCGCGCAGGCATTGATGCAAACCGGTTTGCTGCCCGCAGGCGTTACGCCCGAAATCATTACTCTTTCTGGCGGCGTGGGCGAATGTTATCGCCATCAGCCCGCTGACCCGTTCTGTTTTGCCGATATTGGGCCGCTGCTGGCAACAGCGCTGCATGACCATCCGCGCCTGCGTGAGATGCGCGTGCAGTTTCCGGCGCAAACCGTGCGCGCCACGGTGATTGGCGCGGGTGCGCATACCCTTTCGCTCTCTGGCAGCACTATCTGGCTGGAGGGCGTGCAACTGCCGCTGCGCAATTTGCCGGTGGCGATCCCGATTGATGAAACGGATCTGGTGAATGGCTGGCAACAGGCGCTGATTCAGCTCGATCTTGATCCCAACTCTGACGCGTACGTGCTGGCGCTTCCCGCCGGGCTTCCCGTGCGTTACGCCGCGGTACTGACGGTCATCAACGCGCTGGTCGATTTCGTCGCGCGTTTTCCGAATCCGCATCCCCTGCTGGTGGTGGCCGGGCAGGACTTTGGTAAAGCTCTGGGCATGTTGTTGCGCCCACAGCTACAACAACTCCCGTTGGCAGTCATTGACGAAGTGATTGTTCGCGCGGGGGACTATATCGACATTGGTACGCCTCTTTTTGGCGGATCGGTTGTGCCGGTGACGGTGAAATCACTCGCATTTCCTTCCTGAGGGAACGACTTATGAAACTAAAGACCACATTGTTTGGCAATGTTTATCAATTCAAGGATGTAAAAGAGGTGCTGGCGAAGGCCAACGAACTGCGTTCGGGGGATGTGCTGGCGGGGGTTGCGGCAACAAGCTCGCAGGAGCGGGTAGCGGCAAAGCAGGTGTTGTCGGAAATGACCGTGGCGGATATCCGCAATAACCCGGTGATTACCTATGAAGAAGACTGCGTGACGCGGCTGATTCAGGATGACGTTAACGAAACGGCCTACAACCAGATTAAAAACTGGAGCATCAGCGAGCTGCGTGAGTACGTCCTGAGCGACGAAACCAGCGTTGATGATATTGCCTTTACCCGTAAAGGGCTGACCTCGGAAGTGGTCGCGGCAGTGGCGAAGATTTGCTCTAACGCGGATCTGATCTACGGCGCAAAGAAAATGCCGATTATCAAAAAGGCCAATACCACCATCGGTATTCCAGGCACTTTCAGCGCCCGTTTGCAGCCAAACGATACCCGTGATGACGTACAAAGTATCGCCGCGCAAATCTATGAAGGGCTTTCCTTCGGGGTAGGCGATGCGGTGATCGGCGTCAACCCGGTGACGGACGATGTGGAAAACTTAAGCCGCGTGCTGGACACCATCTACGGGGTGATCGACAAATTCAACATTCCGACTCAGGGCTGCGTGCTGGCGCACGTCACCACCCAGATTGAAGCGATTCGTCGCGGCGCACCGGGCGGGTTGATTTTCCAGAGTATTTGTGGCAGTGAGAAAGGGCTGAAAGAGTTCGGCGTGGAACTGGCAATGCTGGACGAAGCCCGCGCAGTGGGCGCAGAGTTCAACCGTATTGCCGGGGAAAACTGCCTCTACTTCGAAACCGGACAAGGTTCTGCACTCTCCGCTGGTGCCAACTTCGGTGCAGATCAGGTGACAATGGAAGCGCGTAACTACGGGCTGGCGCGTCATTACGATCCGTTTATCGTCAACACCGTGGTCGGTTTTATTGGGCCGGAGTATCTCTACAACGACCGGCAGATTATCCGTGCGGGCTTAGAAGATCACTTTATGGGCAAGCTGAGCGGCATTTCTATGGGCTGTGACTGCTGCTACACCAACCACGCTGACGCTGACCAGAACCTCAACGAAAACCTGATGATCCTGCTCGCTACCGCAGGCTGCAACTACATCATGGGGATGCCGCTGGGTGACGACATCATGCTCAACTACCAGACCACGGCGTTCCATGACACCGCTACTGTGCGTCAGTTACTGAATCTGCGTCCGTCACCGGAGTTTGAACGCTGGCTGGAAAGCATGGGCATTATGGCAAACGGTCGCCTGACCAAACGGGCGGGCGATCCGTCACTGTTCTTCTGATGACGCGGAGATAACACATCATGGATCAAAAACAGATTGAAGAAATTGTACGCAGCGTGATGGCGTCAATGGGACAAGCGGCCGCCGCGCCGTCAGAAGCAAAATGCGCCACCACAACCTGTGCAACACCGGTGACCTCGGAAAGCTGCGCGCTGGATTTAGGTTCTGCTGAAGCGAAGGCGTGGATTGGCGTTGAAAATCCGCATCGCGCAGACGTATTAGCCGAACTGCGCCGCAGCACCGTGGCCCGCGTCTGTACCGGTCGTGCCGGTCCGCGTCCGCGTACCCAGGCGCTGTTGCGTTTCCTGGCCGACCACTCGCGCTCTAAAGATACGGTGCTGAAAGAGGTGCCGGAAGAGTGGGTGAAAGCGCAGGGGCTGCTGGAAGTACGTTCTGAAATTAGCGACAAAAACCTTTATCTGACGCGCCCGGATCTGGGACGTCGTCTGTGTGCGGAAGCCGTCGAGGCTTTGAAAGCGCAATGTGTCGCCAATCCTGACGTGCAGGTCGTTGTCTCCGATGGTCTGTCTACGGATGCCATCACCGTGAACTACGAAGAAATTCTGCCGCCGCTGATGGCGGGCTTGCAACATGCGGGGCTGAAAGTCGGCACGCCGTTTTTTGTGCGTTATGGTCGCGTGAAAATTGAAGACCAGATTGGCGAGCTTCTTGGCGCGAAAGTGGTGATCCTGCTGGTGGGCGAACGTCCGGGGTTAGGGCAGTCAGAGAGCCTCTCCTGCTACGCCGTTTACTCACCGCGTATGGCAACTACCGTGGAGGCCGATCGCACCTGTATCTCTAACATTCACCAGGGTGGCACGCCGCCGGTTGAAGCCGCAGCCGTCATTGTGGATTTGGCGAAACGTATGCTGGAGCAGAAAGCATCCGGCATCAACATGACCCGATAAGGAGGCATCATGCCAGCTTTAGATTTGATTCGACCGTCGGTCACTGCCATGCGGGTGATTGCCTCCGTTAACGCTGATTTTGCGCGTGAACTGAAATTGCCGCCGCATATTCGTAGCCTCGGGCTGATTTCCGCCGATTCTGATGATGTCACCTACATTGCGGCTGATGAAGCGACAAAACAGGCGATGGTTGAAGTGGTGTATGGTCGCTCGCTGTATGCCGGCGCGGCGCACGGCCCGTCACCGACTGCCGGTGAAGTATTGATTATGCTCGGCGGGCCAAACCCGGCGGAAGTGCGTGCCGGTCTGGATGCGATGGTCGCGCATATTGAAAACGGCGCGGCGTTCCAGTGGGCGAACGATAAGCAAGATACGGCATTCCTCGCTCATGTGGTTTCGCGTACCGGTTCTTATCTCTCTTCCACTGCGGGCATTACGCTCGGTGATCCGATGGCGTATCTGGTGGCACCGCCGCTGGAAGCGACCTACGGCATTGATGCTGCGTTGAAATCTGCTGATGTGCAACTGGTGACTTATGTTCCGCCACCGTCAGAAACCAACTATTCAGCGGCATTTTTGACCGGTAGCCAGGCAGCGTGTAAAGCGGCCTGTAACGCCTTTACTGATGCAGTGCTGGAAATCGCGCGTAATCCAATCCAACGTGCGTAACGGAGGTTGCCGATGAACAATGCACTGGGTTTGTTGGAAGTTGACGGCATGGTCGCCGCAATCGATGCGGCAGATGCCATGCTGAAAGCGGCAAACGTGCGTCTGCTCAGTCATGAAGTGCTTGACCCCGGTCGCTTAACGCTGGTGGTGGAAGGCGATCTGGCGGCGTGTCGTGCGGCGCTGGATGCCGGTTATGCCGCCGCAATGCGTACCGGGCGAGTTATCAGCCGCAAGGAAATTGGTCGACCTGATGATGACACCCAGTGGCTGGTTGCTGGCTTTAACCGACAGCTAAAGCAACCTGGCGCGCCAGCGATCGTCACGGAATCTGCCGACGAGTTGTTGGCGTTGTTAACATCAGTACGTCAGGGAATGACGGTCGGAGAAGTTGCCGCCCACTTTGGCTGGCCGCTGGAAAAAGCCAGAAATGCGCTCGAACAGCTCTTTTCTGCCGGGACGTTGCGTAAACGCAGTAGTCGTTATCGTCTCAAGCCCCATTAACCTGTCGGAGGTGCCGGGTGTCATATAACACCCGGCATTAACATCATGAAAAAGACCCGTACAGCCAACTTGCACCATCTTTATCATGAACCCTTACCCGAAAATCTGAGGCTCACGCCGAAGGTTGAAGTGGATAATGTTCATCAACAACAGACAACAGATGTCTATGAACATGCTTTGACAATTACCGCCTGGCAGCAGATTTATGATCAACTGCATCCGGGAAAGTTTCATGGTGAATTTACGGAAATCCTGCTTGATGATATTCAGGTTTTCCGTGAATACACCGGTCTGGCGCTGCGCCAGTCGTGTCTGGTCTGGCCGAACTCATTCTGGTTTGGTATTCCGGCGACGCGCGGTGAACAGGGATTTATCGGTTCGCAATGTCTGGGAAGCGCAGAAATAGCCACGCGGCCTGGCGACACTGAGTTTGAATTAAGTACGCCGGACGATTACACCATTCTTGGCGTGGTGATCTCGGAAGATGTCATTTCCCGTCACGCAAACTTTCTGCATAACCCGGAAAGGGTGCTGCATATGTTGCGTAATCAGTCGGCGCTGGAAGTGAAGGAGCAGCATAAAGCCGCACTGTGGGGCTTTGTTCAACAGGCGTTGGCGACGTTTTGCGAGAATCCGGAGAACTTACATCAATCCGCTGTGCGTAAAGTGCTTGGCGATAACTTGTTGTTGGCGATGGGAGTGATGCTGGAAGAAGCGCAGCCAATGGTGACGGCGGAAAGCATCAGCCATCAGGGCTATCGACGATTGCTTTCCCGCGCCCGCGAATATGTGCTGGAGAATATGTCCGAACCGGTAACGGTGCTGGACTTGTGCAATCAACTGCACGTCAGTCGCCGCACCTTACAAAACGCATTTCACGCTATTTTGGGCATTGGCCCGAACGCGTGGCTGAAACGCATTCGCCTGAACGCCGTGCGCCGCGAGCTGATAAGCCCGTGGTCGCAAAGTCTGACGGTAAAAGACGCCGCCATGCAGTGGGGATTCTGGCATCTTGGGCAATTTGCGACGGATTATCAGCAACTGTTTGCCGAGAAGCCATCACTGACGCTGCATCAGCGGATGCAGGAGTTAGGGTGATGAAATTACACCCAATCCCTGACCTGAATAAATTCACTCAACGCCGCTTCCGGGCTGCCTTCTTCCGGTTGATAATCGTACTCCCAGCGTACCAGTGGCGGCATTGACATCAGGATTGATTCGGTGCGCCCGCCGGTTTGTAAGCCAAACAGCGTACCGCGATCCCAGACCAGGTTGAATTCGACATAACGACCGCGACGGTAGAGTTGGAAATTGCGCTCGCGCTCGCCATATGTCATTGCTTTACGTCGCTCAACAATCGGCAAGTATGCGTCGGCGTAACCTTTGCCTACCGCCTGCATAAAGGCGAAGCAGTGGTCGAAGTCTGGCGTGTTCAGGTCATCAAAGAACAGCCCGCCAATGCCGCGCTGTTCATTGCGATGTTTAAGGTAGAAGTATTCGTCGCACCACTTTTTGTAGCGTGGATAAACATCTTCGCCAAATGGCAGGCACAGGTCGCGGGCGGTGCGGTGCCAGTGAATGGCGTCTTCTTCAAAGCCATAGAAAGGGGTTAAGTCAAAACCACCGCCAAACCACCAGACGGGATCGACACCCGGTTTTTCGGCAATAAAAAAGCGCACATTGGCGTGGCTGGTGGGAACATACGGATTATGCGGATGCACTACCAGCGATACACCCATCGCCTCGAAACTGCGCCCGGCAAGTTCCGGGCGATGAGCAGTGGCAGAAGCGGGCATCGCGTCGCCGTGGACGTGAGAAAAGTTGACGCCCGCCTGTTCGAAAACACCACCATTACGCAGCACCCGGCTACGCCCGCCGCCACCAGCTTCGCGCTGCCAGCTATCTTCGGCAAACTGTGTGCCATCTACGGCGCTCAGTTGCTGGCAAATTGTATCCTGAAGGTTGAGCAGGAACTGTTTAACCTGGTGTGCGTCGGGCTTCATAACTTACCGTTTTTTCGAGTGTGCTTTCTGGTTGTCAAACCAATGGAAATAACTGATCACGCCTTCGGCAATGGCAGAGGCGATTTTCTGACGAAACGCCGCCGTGCCTAACAGTCTCTCTTCTTCCGGGTTGGTGATAAATGAGGTTTCCACCAGCACCGAAGGAATCGACGGTGATTTCAACACCACAAACGCGGCTTGTTCGGTGTTGCGGCTGTGCAGCTTATGCACTGGTTTAATCTTCTTCAGAATATGCGAGCCAAGCGTCAGGCTGTTTTTAATGGTATCTGTTTGCACCAGATCAAACAGCACTTGCTGCAATAGATGATCCCTGTCAGTCGCTTTTTTCCCGGCGACTTCATCAGCGCGGTTTTCGCGTTCCGACAAATATTTTGCCATCGCACTACTCGCGCCACGGTTGGAGAGAGCAAAGACCGATGCCCCCGCGGCTTTCGGGTTGGTGAAGCCGTCGGCGTGAATTGACATAAACAGATCTGCGCCATGCTTATGGGCGATTTCAACGCGATCGTACAGTGGAATAAACGTATCGCCAGAACGCGTTAAACGCGCATCAATGCCATGATTGCGCAAAATAGAACGGACATTTTTGGCGATTGCCAGCACCACGTGTTTTTCTTTTGATCCGTTGCGACCAATCGCACCGGTATCAATCCCGCCGTGACCTGGATCGAGAACGACTACCCGTTTGCCTCCGGCTTTTTTGGCTTTCGGCTTACTGTGTCCGTTACTGGTTTTTAAAGGCTCTTCTTTGGCGATGGCTTGCGACATTCCTGACAACGTCAGGGCAGCCAATCCGGCTTTCAGCACCTGGCGGCGCGAAGTGAGTGTTTTTAGTGGTTTAAAAGTGCTCATACGGCCTGAGTTGTAATAATAAAGTTCCAGATGTTATATCGTATCGCGTAATCCGTTACGACGGTTTGCTGGTGAGAATTGTTTTACTTTTCATTTCAATAAATGACAACGCGTCATTATGCCACTTTTTCAACCGATTTTCGTCAGATATTGGCTAATTCGGTCGTTCACGCCATAATCACCCTTTTAACCCCCAAAAAGGTAACTCATACCATGGAGATACGCGTATTTCGCCAGGCAGATTTCGAAGAGGTCATCACCCTTTGGGAGCGTTGCGACTTGCTGCGTCCGTGGAACGATCCGGAAATGGACATCGAGCGCAAGATGAACCATGACGTCAGTTTGTTCCTGGTCGCGGAAGTTAACGGCGAAGTAGTGGGAACGGTGATGGGCGGTTATGACGGGCATCGCGGGTCTGCTTATTATCTTGGCGTGCATCCGGAGTTTCGCGGGCGTGGAATTGCCAATGCATTGCTTAATCGGCTGGAGAAAAAGCTTATTGCTCGCGGCTGTCCGAAAATTCAGATCAATGTACCGGAAGACAACGATATGGTACTCGGAATGTACGAACGCCTGGGATATGAACACGCCGATGTGCTGAGTCTGGGTAAGCGTTTGATTGAAGATGAAGAGTACTGAGTTTCATCCTGTCCATTATGATGTGCACGGACGCCTGCGTTTACCCTTCCTCTTCTGGTTTGTGCTATTGCTTCAGGCGCGAACCTGGGTGCTGTTTGTCATTGCCGGTGCGTCGCGCGAGCAGGGCACTGCGCTGCTGAATCTGTTTTATCCCGATCACGATAATTTCTGGCTGGGGTTGATACCGGGCATTCCGGCGGTGCTGGCATTCTTACTGAGTGGTCGGCGGGATACGTTTCCCCGTATCTGGCACGTGCTCTATTTTCTGTTGCTGTTGGCGCAGCTCGTTTTGCTTTGTTGGCAACCGTGGCTGTGGCTAAATGGTGAATCCGTCAGCGGTATCGGTCTGGCGCTGGTTATCGCGGATATTGTGGCGTTAATCTGGCTGTTGACCAATCGACGTTTACGCGCTTGTTTTGTGGAAGAAAAAGAATAACGGCACTTTTTTGCAAATTCGCACTCCAAGCAACGTTATTGAATAACCAAAGGAAGTGACATGAAATCGCTGCGTTTAATGTTATGCGCTATGCCGTTGATGCTGACCGGCTGTTCCACCATGTCGTCAGTTAACTGGTCTGCCGCTAATCCGTGGAACTGGTTTGGCTCGTCCACTAAAGTGAGCGAGCAAGGCGTTGGCAAATTAACGGCGTCCACGCCACTACAAGAACAAGCCATTGCCGATGCGCTTGATGGTGATTATCGGCTGCGCAGCGGAATGAAAACCGCGAACGGTAATGTGGTGCGCTTTTTTGAAGTGATGAAGGGCGACAGCGTGGCGATGGTTATCAACGGTGATCAAGGTACAATCAGCCGCATTGATGTCTCAGATAGCGATATTCCTGCTGACACGGGGGTTAAAATCGGTACACCGTTTAGTGACCTTTACAGCAAAGCATTTGGTAATTGCAAAAAAGCAGACGGTGATGATAATCGTGCCGTCGAATGTAAAGCCGAAGGCAGTCAACATATTAGCTACCAGTTTAGCGGTGAGTGGAGTGGTCCTGAAGGGTTAATGCCTTCTGACGATACCCTGAAAAACTGGAAAGTCAGTAAAATCATCTGGCGGCGTTAATTTGCGTCTGAACAAACCGTCGCCACAAAAAACACGTAAAATAGCGCTCAACAATGCCACGGATTGCGTGGCATTCTTATTTCAGGAGGAACAATGTCTCAGGTTCAGAGTGGCATTTTGCCAGAACATTGCCGCGCGGCGATTTGGATCGAAGCCAACGTAAAAGGGGAAGTTGATGCCCTGCGTGCGGCCAGTAAAAACTTTGCCGATAAACTGGCAACCTTTGAAGCAAAATACCCGGACGCGCATCTTGGCGCGGTTGTCGCCTTTGGCAACAACACCTGGCGTGCTCTGAGCGGCGGCGTGGGAGCCGAAGAGCTAAAAGATTTTCCGGGTTACGGAAAAGGTCTTGCGCCGACGACCCAGTTCGATGTGTTAATCCACATTCTTTCTCTGCGTCACGACGTAAACTTCTCCGTGGCCCAGGCGGCGATGGAAGCCTTTGGCGGCTGCATTGAGGTAAAAGAAGAGATCCACGGCTTCCGTTGGGTGGAAGAGCGTGACCTGAGCGGCTTTGTTGACGGCACGGAAAATCCGGCGGGTGAAGAGACGCGTCGCGAAGTGGCGGTCATCAAAGACGGTGTGGATGCGGGCGGCAGCTATGTGTTTGTGCAGCGCTGGGAACACAACCTGAAGCAACTCAACCGTATGAGCGTTCACGATCAGGAAATGATGATCGGCCGTACTAAAGAAGCCAACGAAGAGATCGATGGCGATGAGCGTCCGGAAACTTCTCACCTGACCCGTGTTGATCTGAAAGAAGATGGCAAAGGCCTGAAGATTGTTCGCCAGAGCCTGCCATATGGCACCGCCAGCGGCACGCACGGCCTGTACTTCTGCGCTTACTGTGCACGTTTGCATAACATTGAGCAGCAGTTGCTGAGTATGTTTGGCGATACCGATGGCAAACGTGACGCAATGTTACGTTTTACCAAACCAGTCACTGGCGGCTATTACTTTGCACCGTCGCTGGACAAACTGATGGCGCTGTAAGTTTTACTCACGCACTTGTAGCGTCTTGCCGGATGCGGCGTAAATGCTTAATCCGGCGTGTAAGATCGTTCAAACTTAATAAATTGCAGTCAACCTGTAGGCCCGATAAGCGTAGCGCATCGGGCTGTTTTGTCTCTAAGCTACTGCTTAGTCCAGATTGACGTTATGGCAGCCAAAGAGCGTGGTGTAAACAGCACGGCACAACTGAGCGGATCACTGCTCAGGTGTATGAATAGCCAGGAGATGTCTTCAAATTTGTCATGGGTTATTCCCTGTCTAAAACCTGACGAATAAAGCCATTGTATTGATCCAGTTGTTTTTTCGCTTCTGCGGCATCGAGATTTTTCAGCACCATCACAATGGCCGTTTTGCAGTGACGGTCGCAGGCAATCAATGCCGCTTCCGCTTGTTCCTCGCTACATCCGGTCGCGTTTTTGACGATATTAATCTGGCGCACGTGCAATTTTTCGTTGGTGGCGACCACATCGACCATCAGGTTGCCAAACACTTTGCCTGACTTAATCATCAGCCCGGTGGAGAGCATGTTGAGCACCAGTTTCTGCGCCGTACCTGCTTTCATCCGCGAAGAACCGGTAACCACTTCAGCCCCGACGACTGGCGTAATAGCAAACTCTGCGGTGGTGGAAACCGCGCTTCCCGGATTACAGGAAATACCGACCGTACGGCAACCCAACTGACGCGCGTATTCCAACCCGGCAATCACATATGGCGTGCGTCCACTGGCGGCAATACCAACCACCACATCCTGCGCCGTTAAAGTAATATTTTTCAGATCGTTGATGCCGCCTTCCCGGCTGTCTTCCGCGCCTTCCACCGCGTGCTGGATGGCATATTCGCCGCCAGCAATCAAACCAACGACCAGACCTGGTTTCACGCCGTAAGTGGGGGGGCACTCGCTGGCATCGAGAATACCCAGACGACCGGAAGTTCCCGCGCCGAGATAAATCAGACGACCGCCGCCGCTCACCTGGGTGTGGATAACATCAATCGCCGCTGCGATATCCGGTAGTACGCGCTCAACGGCGAGCGGTACGGTTTTATCTTCTTCGTTAATGATCCGACACATTTCCAGCGTCGATACGCGGTCAATTTCAGCAGAGGCATTGTTGGAGCCTTCAGTAATCATCTTTTCAAGTTGCATAGGCAATCACCTTAAATATTTGTCTTCAAATAATTTCATCTGGCGTGAATCATATCTCCCTGCCTGATTATGTACAGCAGTGAATTCGCGCAATGGCTGAGTTGTGGTTATGGGTGATTTTACTTAAGATTTCCCTGAATTTAGATCCACTCCTCAGCATTGATCTGTCATTCAGGTATGGTAGGGACAATAGGGCGTAATGCTCTGTATTCAAAAGGAGAAACTTGAAATGGGTAAACTCACGGGCAAGACAGCACTGATTACGGGCGCATCGCAAGGTATTGGCGAAGGTATTGCCAGAACCTTTGCGCGTCATGGCGCAAACCTAATCTTGCTGGATATCTCCCCTGAGATTGAAAAGCTGGCAGACGAGCTGTGTGGTCGCGGTCATCGCTGTACGGCGGTAATTGCCGATGTACGCGACCCGGCGTCGGTTACGGCAGCGATCAAGCGCGCGAAGGAAAAAGAAGGGCGCATTGATATTCTGGTGAATAACGCAGGTGTTTGCCGTCTGGGTAGTTTTCTGGAAATGAGCGATGACGATCGCGATTTCCATATTGATATCAATATCAAAGGCGTGTGGAACGTCACGAAGGCAGTTCTACCGGAGATGATTGCCCGCAAAGATGGTCGCATTGTGATGATGTCTTCGGTCACTGGCGATATGGTGGCCGATCCGGGCGAAACGGCGTATGCCTTGTCGAAAGCGGCGATTGTTGGCCTGACCAAATCGCTGGCAGTGGAGTATGCTCAGTCGGGGATTCGCGTTAACGCAATCTGCCCTGGTTACGTGCGCACGCCAATGGCGGAAAACATCGCTCGCCAGTCGAATCCGCAAGATCCGGAATCAGTACTGACTGAAATGGCGAAAGCAATTCCGCTGCGTCGCCTCGCTGATCCGCTGGAAGTAGGCGAGCTGGCAGCCTTCCTGGCGTCGGATGAGTCCAGCTATTTAACGGGTACACAGAATGTGATCGATGGCGGCAGCACACTGCCAGAGACGGTCAGCGTCGGCATCTGATTCACCTCTGTTTCCTCCCTGCATCAGTAGGGAGGATTTCGCCTTATTCTCTTTTTAACTTCCAAATCACCAAACGGTATATAAAACCGTTACTCCTTTCACGCCCGTTATAAATATGATGGCTATTAGAAAGTCATTAAATATATAAGGGTGCGCAATGGCCGTTAACTTACTGAAAAAGAACTCTCTCGCGCTGGTCGCTTCTCTGCTGCTGGCTGGCCACGTGCAGGCAACGGAACTGCTGAACAGTTCTTATGACGTCTCCCGCGAGCTGTTTGCTGCCCTGAATCCGCCGTTTGAGCAACAATGGGCAAAAGATAACGGCGGTGACAAACTGACGATAAAACAATCTCATGCCGGGTCATCAAAACAGGCGCTGGCGATTTTGCAGGGCTTAAAAGCCGATGTTGTAACTTATAACCAGGTGACCGACGTGCAGATCCTGCACGACAAAGGCAAGCTGATCCCGGCGGACTGGCAGTCGCGCCTGCCGAATAACAGCTCGCCGTTCTACTCCACGATGGGTTTCCTGGTGCGTAAGGGCAACCCGAAGAATATCCACGACTGGAGCGATCTGGTGCGTTCCGACGTGAAGCTGATTTTCCCGAATCCGAAAACCTCCGGTAACGCGCGTTATACCTACTTAGCAGCGTGGGGCGCAGCCGATAAAGCGGACGGCGGCGATAAAGCCAAAACCGAACAGTTTATGACCCAGTTCCTGAAAAACGTTGAAGTCTTCGATACCGGCGGTCGTGGCGCGACCACAACCTTTGCCGAGCGTGGCCTGGGCGACGTGCTGATAAGTTTTGAGTCGGAAGTGAACAACATCCGCAAACAGTATGAAGCGCAGGGTTTTGAAGTGGTGATTCCGAAAACCAATATTCTGGCGGAATTCCCGGTGGCATGGGTGGATAAAAACGTGCAGGCCAACGGTACGGAAAAAGCCGCAAAAGCTTATCTGAACTGGCTCTACAGCCCGCAGGCGCAAACCATCATCACCGACTATTACTACCGCGTGAATAACCCGGAAGTCATGGACAAGCTGAAAGATAAATTCCCGCAGACCGAACTGTTCCGCGTGGAAGATAAGTTTGGCTCCTGGCCAGAAGTGATGAAAACCCACTTTACCAGCGGCGGTGAGTTAGACAAGCTGTTGGCTGCGGGGCGTAACTGATGTTTGCAGTTTCTTCAAGACGCGTGCTGCCGGGCTTTACCTTAAGTCTTGGCACCAGTCTGTTGTTTGTGTGCCTGATATTGTTACTGCCGCTTTCCGCGCTGGTGATGCAGCTTTCTGAGATGAGCTGGGCGCAGTACTGGGAGGTGATCACCAATCCGCAGGTGGTCGCGGCCTACAAAGTGACGCTGCTGTCAGCGTTTGTGGCATCGATTTTTAACGGCGTTTTCGGTCTGTTAATGGCGTGGATCTTAACCCGCTATCGCTTTCCGGGGCGCACGCTGCTTGATGCGCTGATGGATTTACCCTTCGCGCTACCGACAGCGGTCGCGGGTTTAACCCTGGCGTCGCTCTTTTCCGTGAACGGTTTTTACGGCGAATGGCTGGCGAAGTTTGATATCAAAGTGACCTATACCTGGCTGGGGATCGCGGTGGCGATGGCCTTTACCAGCATTCCGTTTGTGGTGCGAACCGTGCAGCCGGTACTGGAAGAATTAGGGCCGGAATACGAAGAAGCGGCAGAAACGCTCGGCGCAACACGTTTACAGAGTTTCCGCAAAGTGGTGCTGCCGGAGCTTTCTCCGGCGCTGGTGGCGGGCGTGGCGCTGTCGTTTACCCGTAGTCTTGGTGAGTTTGGCGCGGTGATATTTATCGCCGGGAACATCGCCTGGAAGACGGAAGTAACGTCGCTGATGATTTTTGTGCGTTTACAGGAATTTGATTACCCGGCGGCGAGCGCGATTGCTTCGGTGATCCTCGCAGCATCGCTGTTGCTGCTGTTTTCTATTAACACTCTGCAAAGTCGCTTCGGTCGGCGTGTGGTAGGTCATTAATGGCGGAAGTTACACAGTTGAAGCGTTATGACGCGCGCCCGATTAACTGGGGCAAATGGTTTTTGATTGGCACCGGGATGCTGGTGTCGGCGTTCATCCTGCTGGTGCCGATGATTTACATCTTTGTGCAGGCATTCAGCAAGGGGATCATGCCGGTATTACAGAACCTGGCAGACCCGGACATGCTGCACGCCATCTGGCTGACGGTGATGATTGCGCTGATTGCTGTGCCGGTGAACCTGGTGTTCGGCATCCTGTTGGCCTGGCTGGTGACGCGTTTTGATTTTCCGGGGCGTCAGTTGCTGCTGACGCTGCTGGATATTCCGTTTGCGGTGTCGCCGGTAGTCGCCGGTCTGGTGTATCTGCTGTTCTACGGCTCCAACGGCCCGCTGGGCGGCTGGCTTGACGAACATAATCTGCAAATTATGTTCTCCTGGCCGGGAATGGTGCTGGTGACTATCTTCGTGACGTGTCCGTTTGTGGTGCGTGAACTGGTGCCGGTGATGTTAAGTCAGGGCAGCCAGGAAGACGAAGCGGCGATTTTGCTTGGCGCGTCTGGCTGGCAGATGTTTCGCCGCGTTACGTTGCCGAACATCCGCTGGGCGCTGCTGTATGGTGTGGTGCTGACTAACGCCCGCGCGATTGGCGAGTTTGGTGCGGTATCGGTGGTTTCCGGCTCGATTCGCGGCGAAACCCTGTCGCTGCCATTACAGATTGAATTGCTGGAGCAGGACTACAATACCGTCGGCTCCTTTACCGCCGCCGCGCTGTTGACGCTGATGGCGATTATCACCCTGTTTTTAAAGAGTATGTTGCAGTGGCGTCTGGAGAATCAGGAAAAACGCGCGCAGCAGGAGGTACATCATGAGCATTGAGATTGCCAGGATTAAGAAGTCATTTGGTCGCACCCAGGTGTTGAACGATATCTCACTGGATATTCCTTCTGGTCAGATGGTCGCGTTACTGGGGCCGTCCGGCTCCGGGAAAACCACGCTGCTGAGGATTATCGCCGGGCTGGAGCATCAAACCAGCGGGCATATTCGCTTCCACGGCACCGACGTCAGCCGCCTGCACGCGCGCGATCGTAAAGTGGGATTTGTGTTCCAGCATTACGCGCTGTTCCGCCATATGACGGTGTTCGACAACATCGCTTTTGGCCTGACGGTGCTGCCGCGTCGAGAGCGCCCAAATGCGGCGGCGATCAAAGCGAAAGTCACCCAGTTATTGGAGATGGTGCAGCTTGCTCATCTGGCAGATCGTTATCCGGCGCAGCTTTCTGGTGGTCAGAAACAGCGTGTGGCGCTGGCGCGTGCGCTTGCCGTGGAACCGCAAATTCTGTTGCTTGATGAACCGTTTGGCGCGCTGGATGCGCAGGTGCGTAAAGAACTGCGTCGCTGGCTGCGTCAGCTTCACGAAGAGTTGAAATTTACCAGTGTGTTCGTCACTCACGATCAGGAAGAGGCGACTGAAGTTGCCGATCGTGTGGTCGTGATGAGCCAGGGCAATATCGAGCAGGCGGATGCGCCGGATCAGGTCTGGCGTGAACCGGCGACCCGCTTTGTGCTCGAATTTATGGGCGAAGTGAACCGCTTACAGGGAATTATTCGCGGCGGGCAGTTCCACGTTGGCGCGCATCGCTGGCCGCTGGGGTATACGCCTGCATATCAGGGGCCGGTGGATCTCTTCCTGCGTCCGTGGGAAGTGGATATCAGTCGCCGCACCAGCCTCGATTCGCCGTTGCCGGTACAGGTACTGGAAGCCAGTCCGAAAGGACACTACACCCAATTAGTCGTACAACCGCTGGGGTGGTACAACGAACCGCTGACAGTTGTGATGCATGGCGATGACGCCCCGCAACGCGGTGAGCGTTTATTCGTTGGCCTGCAACATGCGCGCTTGTATAACGGCGATCAGCGTATTGAAACCCGCGATGAGGAGCTTGCTCTCGCACAAAGCGCCTGATAGGTTGAGTAAATGTTAAACGCCCGGAGGCGCATCCCGCGATCCGGGCTTTTTAATGGCAAGGTTTGTAACCTGTAGGCCTGATAAGACGCGCAAGCGTCGCATCAGGCAACACCACGTATGGACAGAGATCGTGAGTACATTAGAACAAACAATTGGCAATACGCCTCTGGTGAAGTTGCAGCGAATGGGGCCGGATAACGGCAGTGAAGTGTGGTTAAAACTGGAAGGGAATAACCCTGCGGGTTCGGTGAAAGACCGCGCGGCATTATCAATGATTGTCGAGGCGGAAAAGCGTGGGGAAATTAAACCCGGTGATGTGTTAATCGAAGCCACCAGTGGTAACACAGGCATTGCGCTGGCAATGATCGCCGCGCTAAAAGGCTATCGCATGAAATTGCTGATGCCCGACAACATGAGCCAGGAACGTCGCGCGGCGATGCGTGCCTACGGTGCGGAACTGATTCTTGTCACTAAAGAGCAGGGCATGGAAGGCGCACGCGATCTGGCGCTGGAGATGGCGAATCGTGGTGAAGGCAAGCTGCTCGACCAGTTCAATAACCCCGATAATCCTTATGCGCATTACACCACCACCGGGCCGGAAATCTGGCAGCAAACCGGCGGTCGCATTACGCATTTTGTCTCCAGCATGGGGACGACTGGCACCATCACCGGCGTGTCACGGTTTATGCGCGAACAATCCAAACCGGTAACGATTGTTGGCCTGCAGCCGGAAGAGGGTAGCAGCATTCCGGGGATTCGCCGCTGGCCAGCGGAATATCTGCCGGGCATCTTTAACGCTTCTCTGGTGGACGAGGTACTGGATATTCACCAGCGCGACGCGGAAAACACCATGCGCGAACTGGCCGTGCGGGAAGGGATTTTCTGCGGCGTCAGCTCCGGCGGCGCGGTTGCCGGTGCGATACGCGTGGCAAAAGCCAACCCTGGCGCAGTGGTGGTAGCGATCATCTGCGATCGTGGCGATCGCTACCTTTCCACCGGGGTGTTTGGCGAAGAACACTTTAGCCAGGGGGCAGGGATTTAAGGATTAATAGCATTGGAGGCTGATGACAAACGCAAAACAGCCTGATGCGCTACGTTTATCAGGCCTACAAGGTTCCTGTAATATATTGCATTAGCAATATTTTGTAGGCCGGATAAGGCGTTTACGCCGCATCCGGCTAAACAAAGTGCACTTTGTCAATAATCTGATTTGTCGGCAGTTGTTGCTGCCGACAAATGCAGTTTTTAATTTTCGTGTGGAAAAGCAGTAAGGTCATCAATCATTTTTTGAAGTATTGGTGAGTCCTGACCGTCACCCCATTGAAGAATTTTTGCGGTAAGCTGATGACGCGCTAGTGCATTGAGTCCCATCTTTTTAAGTTTATGGGAGATTTTACCCATGACTTTAATCTGACCGAATGCAGTCGCGTAGGTAATCATATTGCTCTGGATAGTGCTCATTTCATCGGCTAGTAATTGCGCACGAACATCCTCTTCAAGAATACTTTCCATAGCGATGTATTTCATACCCCAGATAGTTTCAATTAACATTTGAGGGAAATCAGCACAGTCCAGATCCGGCTTTTTACGGAAGCTATTTTCAAGAACGTTTAGAGCATCAGCACCTTCATCGCTGCCAAAAGGAGATTCTTCATCCCAGCAACACATATAAAGTGGATCAGTAAAATGGCACTGGAAGTTTGGGTGTGACGTTTTAACATGTAACCCAATTTCTTCATCATCAAAATAGCAGCGATCCATGAAGTTAAAGTTTGGATCTTCTTGATAGCCTTTCTTCATTTTTGCGGCAATCAATTTATTGGCTTCTTTCAGACACTGTTCTTCATTATCGAACTCTTTTGTCTGGAATTTACCAATACTACCTACCTTGCCATAGTTGACAGCTAAACTATCCCCTTCGTAATCTATCCACCAAAATTTACTCGATTTTTCATCGTTATAAATAAAGCATTTTTTCATGTTACCTCCTGTAAATGCCTTGCCAAAGCGGATTAATTCCCTTCCTCAGGCACTGTTTTATCCGTCTGCGCAATCAGCGCATGTAAAAAAGGTTGCGCATTTTCATCGCTCTTACCGGGCATCTTCACGATGTAAGGCTTCCCGGTAATGGATGACGACGAAGCAACCTTATCAATGAATTGCTCGGCAGTATCAATGCGGTTACGGGTATTACCCAGCTTCAAGCGCAGATGAGAAACTGCTTCATCACAAGTATGTTGATCGCCATTGCGTATGAATATCAAATCCTTATGCTGCGCTAATCCCTCCAGCATGGCGTTAATTCTGACTTCTTCATGGGCAGTTAACTTCGCGTAAGCGGGGAGTGCCATCAGCAGTGTGATGACCAGACAAATGATTTTCTTCACTGAATTGCCTTATCCTTGTGTTGTATTAGCCGATTTGACTGCCAGAATCAGGTAAAGTTTCGGTTGGGGTACGATGAGGATCATCGGCAAGGAGAAATTATTAAATGAGTAGTTTGTTGTTGTTTAACGATAAGAGCAGGGCGTTGCAGGCGGATATCGTCGCCGTGCAGTCGCAGGTGGTGTATGGCAGCGTAGGCAACAGCATTGCCGTGCCTGCCATTAAACAGAACGGCCTGAATGTCTTTGCCGTACCGACCGTGTTGCTGAGTAATACGCCGCATTATGACACGTTCTACGGTGGTGCGATTCCGGACGAGTGGTTTAGCGGTTATTTGCGCGCACTGAAAGAGCGTGATGCGCTGCGTAAGTTACGTGCGGTGACTACGGGCTATATGGGGACAGCGTCACAAATTAGAATCCTTGCCGAATGGCTGACAGTCTTACGCGAAGAGCATCCTGACTTGCTGATTATGGTCGATCCGGTGATTGGCGATATTGATAGTGGTATTTACGTCAAACCTGACCTTCCCGATGCGTATCGGCAATATTTACTGCCACTGGCGCAGGGGATTACGCCAAATATCTTTGAGCTGGAAATCCTGACCGGTAAAAACTGCCGCGATCTCGACAGCGCCATTGCCGCAGCAAAAAGTTTGCTTTCAGAGACATTAAAATGGGTGGTTATTACCAGCGCTTCCGGCAATGAAGACAATCAGGATATGCAGGTGGTGGTGGTCAGTGCCGATAGCGTGAATGTCATTTCCCACTCTCGGGTAAAAACGGATCTTAAAGGTACTGGCGATCTGTTTTGCGCTCAACTTATCAGTGGATTACTGAAAGGGAAGGCGTTAACCGACGCAGTGCACAGCGCAGGTTTACGCGTGCTGGAGGTGATGTGTTATACCCAGCAGCATGAAAGCGATGAATTGATTTTGCCGCCGCTGGCGGAAGCATAAAAAAATGGCGCCCACGGGCGCCATTTTTCACTGTGGCAAGAATTACTTCTTGATGCGGATAACCGGGGTTTCACCCACAGTCACGCTACCGGACAGTTTGATCAGTTCTTTGATTTCGTCCATGTTGGAGATAACAACCGGAGTCAGGGTTGACTTGGCTTTCTCTTCCAGCAGCGGCAGATCGAATTCAATAACAGTATCGCCAACTTTTACGCGCTGACCTTCTTCAGCAATACGCTTGAAGCCTTCGCCTTTCAGTTCAACGGTGTCGATACCGAAGTGGACGAACAACTCAACGCCGCTATCAGATTCGATAGAGAACGCGTGGTTGGTTTCAAAGATTTTACCAATGGTGCCGTCAACCGGAGCTACCATTTTGTTGCCAGTTGGTTTGATAGCAATACCATCACCAACGATTTTTTCCGCAAAAACGACATCCGGCACGTCTTCGATATTGACGATCTCGCCAGAGAGCGGAGCAATGATCTCAATAGTTCCGGTATCTTTTTTGTCATCAGAAACCAGAGATTTCAGTTTATCGAACAAACCCATGATCTTCTCCTAAGCAGTAAATTGGGCCGCATCTCGTGGATTAGCAGATTGTTTTTTCTTCAATGAACTTGTTAACCAGCGTCATTAACTCGTCCGTTGTCGGTTGAGCAAGAGCCTGCTCTGCTAACACCTTCGCATCTTCGAAGTTCGTGTTACGGATAATCTTCTTAATGCGCGGGATAGAAATGGCGCTCATAGAGAATTCGTCCAGACCCATCCCCAGCAACAGAAGTGTAGCACGTTCATCGCCAGCAAGCTCACCACACATGCCAGTCCATTTGCCTTCAGCATGAGAAGCATCAATAACTTGCTTGATCAAGTTCAGCACGGACGGTGACATTGGCTGGTAAAGGTGTGAAATCATATCATTACCACGGTCAACTGCCAGAGTGTACTGCGTTAAATCATTGGTGCCGATACTAAAGAAATCAACTTCTTTGGCTAAATGACGCGCAATTGTTGCGGCAGCCGGTGTTTCCACCATCACGCCAATTTCAATTGATTCGTCAAACGCTTTACCTTCGTCGCGCAGTTCCTGTTTGTAGATTTCAATCTCTTTGCGCAGTGCGCGTACTTCTTCAACAGAGATGATCATCGGGAACATGATGCGCAATTTGCCGAAAGCAGAGGCACGCAGGATAGCGCGGAGCTGATCGCGCAGAATCTCTTTACGATCCATCGCGATACGGATAGCACGCCAGCCGAGGAACGGGTTCTCTTCTTTCGGGAAGTTCATGTACGGCAGCTCTTTGTCGCCGCCAATGTCCATGGTACGAACAATAACCGCCTGCGAGCCACACGCTTCAGCCACAGCTTTGTAGGCCGCGAACTGTTCTTCTTCAGTCGGCAGCGCGTCGCGGTCCATGAACAGGAATTCGGTGCGATACAGACCAACGCCTTCAGCGCCATTACGTTCTGCACCTTCAACGTCACGAACAGTACCGATGTTAGCGCACACTTCTACCTGGTGACCGTCCAGCGTAATGGCTGGCAGATCTTTCAGCTTAGCAAGCTCTGCTTTTTCAGAAGCTACTTGCTCCTGAACAGCGCGCAATTTATCGATAACTTCGTTGGTTGGATTGACGTAAACCTGATTATTTACGGCATCCAGAATCAGATAGTCGTCATTTTTCACCTGAGAGGTGACGCTACCAGTACCCACAATGGCTGGCAGTTCCAGAGAGCGTGCCATGATTGAGGTGTGGGAAGTACGGCCACCCGCGTCGGTGATGAAACCCAGTACCTTCTTCAGGTTCAACTGTGCGGTTTCGGACGGCGTCAGGTCAGCGGCAACCAGAATGACTTCATCCTGAATCGCGCTCAGGTCGATAATCTTCAGACCCAGGATGTTGCGCAGCAGGCGCTTACCGATATCACGCACGTCAGCCGCACGTTCTTTCAGGTATTCATCATCCAGTTCTTCCAGGGCAGAAGCCTGACCTTCAATAACTTCATGAGCAGCAGCGTCAGCCGTCATGTGCTTATCTTTAATCAGGGCTATGATTTCCTGCTCCAGCTCCTCATCTTCGAGTAGCATGATATGCCCTTAAAGATGGCTTCTTTTTCTTCACCGAACGTTTCACCAGCTTTCGTTTTGATCGTTTCAAGCTGGGCTGATGCCTTGGCACGACCGCTCAGAAAACGTTCAACTTCCTGATCAACCTGGTCGGCAGAAATTTTTTTCCGGTCAATGACGATTTCGTCTTCTTTCAGAAGCAGAGCTTTACCGAAAGCGATACCCGGGGATGCTAAAATGCCTGAAATCATAACCCTACCTTACTTGTGACTGATTTTTAAAAGAACCCGGGAAATTACTCGAGTTCCGCCATCAGTTTAACCAGATGTTCAACCGCTTTCTGTTCGTCTTCGCCTTCAGCGGAGATAGTCACAACGGTCCCTTGAGTCAGGCCCAGAGTCTGCAGTTTAAACAGGCTTTTTGCGCTGGCGCTTTTGCCGTTGGAAGTCACAGTAATTTCAGAAGTGAAGCCCTTAGCTTCTTTTACAAACTGGGCAGCAGGGCGGGTGTGCAGACCGTTCGGAGCGGTAATGGTAACTTCTTGCTGGAACATTGTATTTCCCCAACTTATAGGTTTAGTGTTGTGGAACTAAAGTCTAGCCTGGCGGTTTGACTTTAGCCTGTATTGTTAGCGCCAGTTTTAACAGACGCGACGCACGAAGTGTTCTATGCAGTCCATTGCTGGCGGATGTTGGCCGCTGACGTTTCGTTCATCATTAAACATTATGCCGCTAAAGGAAGAATTGAACCAAATCATAAAATCGATTCAGCTAAGGCTTTTCCTGTAACGATTAATTTCGCGCATCAAAATAATTAGTCAGGTTAAATACCAGTTCCGACAGGCTGAATCAATGCCAGGAGGGGCGAAAATTTGAAGTAGGCCACAAAAAAGCACCTAAAAAGGTGCTTTTTTACGCATTTCTAACAACCTGGCATTACTGTTGCAATTCTTTCTCGGTAAAGAGATCGGCAAATAATGCAGTGCTTAAATAACGTTCACCCGATGATGGCAGAATAATCACAATATTCTTATTGGTAAAGCTTTCATCTTCTTGCAGCTTCAATGCAGCGGCAACCGCCGCGCCAGAAGAGATCCCAGCAAGAATGCCTTCTTCTTCCATCAGACGACGTGCGGTAGAGATAGCTTCTTCATTGGTGATGCCAATAACTTTATCGACCAGTTTAAGATCAAGGTTAGCCGGGATAAAGCCAGCACCTATGCCCTGGATTTTATGCGGGCCGGGTTTGATTTCTTCACCTGCCAGCGCCTGGGCGATAACGGGAGAGTCGGTTGGCTCAACGGCGACAGAGATGAGATCAGTCTTGCCTTTGGTGCCTTTAATGTAGCGGCTGACGCCGGTCAGCGTACCGCCAGTACCAACACCAGCAATAAATACATCAACCTGACCATCGGTATCTTCCCAGATCTCCGGACCGGTGGTTTTTTCATGAATTTCTGGATTCGCCGGGTTGCTGAATTGTTGCAGCAGCAGATATTTTTCTGGGTTGCTGGCGACAATTTCTTCTGCTTTTTGAATTGCGCCTTTCATGCCTTTCGCGCCTTCGGTCAACACCAGGTTTGCGCCCAGAGCTTTCAGCAGTTTGCGGCGTTCAATACTCATGGTTTCTGGCATAGTCAGGGTGAGTTTGTAACCGCGAGCGGCAGCCACATAAGCCAGAGCAATACCTGTGTTGCCGCTGGTTGGTTCAACCAATTCAACGCCGGGTTTCAGCACGCCGCGTTTTTCGGCATCCCAAATCATATTGGCACCGATACGGCACTTAACGCTGAAGCTGGGGTTACGAGATTCCACCTTCGCCAGAATACGTCCGTTACCGATGCGATTCAGGCGAACCAGCGGTGTGTGACCGATAGTCAGCGAGTTATCTTCAAAAATCTTACTCATGGCCTGTCCTTAACTGTATGAAATTGGGATACAACAGGTAGCATACCCGCTCAGAGAATATGCGGAAGTAAGGATTTAGCATATCTATATGCAGAAGGGAAATAATGGCTTGCAAGATGGAATAAGGGTGGCATAAGCCACCCCTCTTCCATACAAAAAGTTTACAAAATAACCAGGAGACTGTTACTTCCACAATGCATGTTTAGCGCGATAACAATCGACCCACATTGCTGTCGCGCCACAGACGGCCACTGGCATGATGAACAGGTTGAGCACCGGGATCATCGTGAACAGGCTGGTTAATGCGCCAAACTGCATATTGGTGATTTTGCGCGTGCGCAGGGCAGTGCGCATCTCTTTGAACGGCACTTTGTGGTTGTCGAACGGATAGTCGCAGTACTGAATGGCTAACATCCAGGCACTGAACAGGAACCACAGTACTGGCGCGACGGTTTGCCCGATGCCCGGGATGAAGTAGAGGATCAGCAATACGATGGCGCGTGGCAGATACCAGGCAAATTTTTGCCATTCGCGTTTCATAATTCGCGGCACATCTTTCATGATGCCAAAGATGCCGGTATCCGGCGGCGTAGCGCCTGTCAGCCTGGCTTCCAACTGTTCAGCCAATAAACCGTTAAACGGTGCGGCAATCCAGTTCGCAATAGTTGAGAAAAAATAGCCAAAAACCAGTAGAACGGAGATAACCGCGACAGGCCACAGCAAATAGCTCAACCATTGCAGCCAGTCAGGCACGTGGCTCATTAATGATGGGATCCAGGCATCCAGTTGAGTAAAGAGCCACCAGAATGCACTTCCCATCAACAAAATATTGACCAACAGAGGTAAAATAACAAAACGCCGAATCCCGGGTTGCGAGACGAGCTTCCAGCCTTGCGCAAAATAGTAAAAACCGCTGCGTGGGGAAGATGTGAATGTTGAAATCATAATCAGGATATGCTCCTTTTGACCAATCCCAGGAAAATTCTGCGTATTTTACCGGGTAATTGCGCAATGGACAGTTAGGATATGTTCGAAAAAACAGCAAAAAGCACGATTTCATCTATCTTTGTGCTGTGAAAGTTAAGAGTGCACTTGCACTTGAGGTAATCGGCAAATACTCTTAGTGAGTAAATGTTTGCCGTGGTGGCAAGGTGTTAGAACAACAGAGAATATAATGATGCAGGATTTGCGTCTGATATTAATCATTGTTGGCGCGATCGCCATAATCGCTTTACTGGTACATGGTTTCTGGACCAGCCGTAAAGAACGATCTTCTATGTTCCGCGATCGGCCATTAAAACGAATGAAGTCAAAACGTGACGACGATTCTTATGACGAGGATGTCGAAGATGATGAGGGCGTTGGTGAGGTTCGTGTTCACCGCGTAAATCATGCCCCGGCTAACGCCCAGGAGCATGAGGCTGCTCGTCCGTCGCCGCAACACCAGTACCAACCGCCTTATGCGTCTGCGCAGCCGCGTCAACCGGTTCAGCAGCCGCCTGAAGCGCAGGTATCGCCGCAACATGCTCCGCATTCAGCGCATCCTGTTCAGCAACCACAGCCAGTACAGCAGCCGGCCTACCCGCCGCAGCCTGAACAGCCTGTTGCTTCGCAGGTACAGTCTGCTCCGCAGCCGACACAGCCAGCGCCACAACCGGCGCAGCAGGCTTTCCAGGCTGCGGAACCCGTAGCAGCACCGCAGCCTGAGCCTGTGGCTGAACCGGTGCCTGTCATGGATAAGCCGAAGCGCAAAGAAGCGGTGATCATTATGAACGTCGCAGCGCATCACGGTAACGAGCTGAATGGTGAACTGCTTCTTAACAGCATTCAGCAGGCGGGCTTTATCTTTGGCGATATGAATATTTACCATCGTCATCTTAGCCCGGACGGCAGTGGCCCGGCGTTATTCAGCCTGGCGAATATGGTGAAACCGGGAACATTTGATCCTGAAATGAAGGATTTCACTACACCGGGTGTCACTATCTTTATGCAGGTGCCGTCTTATGGTGATGAACTGCAAAACTTCAAGCTGATGCTGCAATCTGCACAGCATATCGCTGATGAAGTGGGCGGCGTGGTGCTTGATGATCAGCGCCGTATGATGACTCCGCAGAAACTGCGCGAGTATCAGGACATCATCCGCGAAGTGAAAGACGCTAACGCCTGATACACTTAAATTAAATCAACTTCTCTTCGAACCCCCGCTTGTCGGGGGTTTTTAGCATTGATGGTGCGATATGGAATCAATCGAACAACAACTGACAGAACTGCGAACGGTGCTTCGTCATCATGAATATCTTTATCATGTGATGGATGCGCCGGAAATTCCTGACGCTGAATACGATCGCCTGATGCGCGAACTGCGCGAGCTGGAAGCCAAACATCCAGAACTGATTACCCCTGATTCACCCACTCAACGTGTAGGTGCAGCACCGTTAGCGGCTTTCAGCCAGATCCGTCATGAAGTACCGATGCTGTCGCTGGATAACGTTTTTGATGAAGAGAGTTTTCTTGCTTTCAACAAACGCGTTCAGGATCGTCTGAAAAGTAACGAAAAAGTGACCTGGTGCTGTGAGCTGAAGCTCGATGGCCTTGCCGTCAGCATACTGTATGAGAATGGCGTACTGGTGAGTGCAGCAACCCGTGGCGATGGCACTACCGGGGAAGACATCACATCTAACGTCCGTACTATTCGCGCCATTCCGCTGAAACTACACGGTGAGAATATCCCGGCGCGTCTGGAAGTGCGTGGTGAAGTGTTCCTGCCGCAGGCGGGCTTCGAAAAGATCAACGAAGATGCGCGACGCACGGGCGGAAAAGTGTTTGCTAACCCACGTAATGCGGCGGCAGGTTCATTGCGTCAGCTTGATCCGCGTATCACAGCCAAGCGGCCGCTCACTTTCTTCTGCTACGGCGTTGGCGTGCTGGAAGGCGGTGAGCTGCCAGATACTCATCTTGGTCGTTTACTGCAATTTAAAAAGTGGGGATTACCGGTCAGCGATCGCGTCACGTTATGCGAATCGGCGGAAGAGGTGCTGGCGTTCTACCATAAAGTAGAAGAAGACCGCCCGACGCTGGGCTTTGATATCGACGGCGTGGTAATTAAGGTCAACTCCCTGGCGCAGCAGGAACAGCTTGGCTTTGTTGCGCGCGCCCCTCGTTGGGCAGTGGCGTTTAAATTTCCGGCACAGGAGCAGATGACTTTTGTGCGTGACGTCGAGTTTCAGGTTGGGCGTACTGGCGCGATTACGCCTGTTGCACGTCTCGAACCTGTCCATGTCGCGGGTGTGCTGGTGAGCAACGCCACCCTACACAATGCCGATGAAATCGAACGTCTTGGCTTACGTATTGGCGATAAAGTGGTGATTCGCCGTGCTGGCGACGTGATCCCGCAAGTGGTTAACGTGGTGCTTTCTGAACGCCCGGAAGATACTCGTGAGGTAGTATTCCCGACGCATTGCCCGGTATGCGGTTCTGACGTGGAACGAGTGGAAGGCGAGGCTGTGGCTCGCTGTACTGGTGGTTTGATTTGCGCCGCTCAGCGTAAAGAGTCGCTGAAACACTTTGTTTCCCGTCGCGCGATGGACGTTGACGGTATGGGAGACAAAATCATCGACCAGTTGGTTGAAAAAGAATATGTCCATACGCCTGCGGATCTGTTCAAGTTAACGGCGGGTAAGCTCACCGGGCTGGAGAGAATGGGGCCGAAATCGGCGCAAAACGTGGTTAACGCACTGGAAAAAGCGAAAGAAACCACCTTTGCCCGCTTCCTTTATGCGCTTGGCATCCGCGAAGTCGGTGAGGCAACGGCATCAGGTCTGGCGGCATATTTCGGCACGCTGGAAGCGCTGGAAGCGGCTTCGATTGAAGAGCTGCAAAAAGTGCCCGATGTTGGAATTGTCGTCGCATCTCATGTGCACAACTTCTTTGCCGAAGAAAGTAACCGTAATGTCATCAGTGAACTGCTGGCGGAAGGCGTTCACTGGCCTGCGCCGGTAGTCATCAACGCGGAAGAGATCGACAGCCCGTTTGCTGGTAAAACGGTGGTGCTCACGGGTAGCTTAAGTCAGATGTCGCGTGATGACGCTAAAGCTCGCCTGGTCGAACTGGGCGCGAAAGTGGCGGGCAGCGTGTCGAAGAAAACCGACCTGGTGATTGCCGGAGAAGCCGCAGGTTCTAAACTGGCGAAAGCGCAGGAACTGGGCATTGAAGTGATCGACGAAGCTGAAATGCTGCGTTTGTTGGGCAACTGAGATGGAAAAAGAGCAGTTGATTGAAATAGCCAATACGATAATGCCGTTTGGCAAGTACAAAGGGCGTCGCTTAATTGACCTGCCGGAGGAGTATCTGCTGTGGTTTGCCCGCAAAGATGAATTTCCAGCAGGGAAACTCGGTGAGCTAATGCAAATCACGCTGCTGATTAAAACGGAGGGGCTGACGCAACTGGTCCAGCCCCTGAAGCGCCCGCTTTAAACCTTTCCGTGGCTTTCCTGCTGCGACTGTAACTGCCCGGTCTGGCGCTTGTAACGACGCGCCAGTACCGCGCAAACCATCAGTTGGATCTGATGGAAAATCATCAATGGCAGCACCATCATACCGATCACCGATGTCGGGAACAGAATGTTTGCCATTGGGATACCATTCGCCAGACTCTTTTTCGAGCCACAGAAGACGATAGTGATTTCATCCGCCTTATTGAAACCCAGTCGGCGCGCCATAAAGACGTTAATCACAATCACAATAGCCAACAGCACGCAACTAACCACCACAATAAACAATAGCGATCCCCAGCCGACTTTATGCCAGATACCGTTAACGACTGCTTCGCTAAATGCCGTATAAACCACCAACAGAATGGATGTTTGATCGGTTTTCGCAATCCATTTTTTATTGCGCGCCACCCAGTTACCAATCCACGGGCGGGAAAGATGCCCCAACACAAACGGCAGCAACAGTTGCAGCATAATCTTACCGACCTGCTCGAGGCTACCCTCTGCACCGTGAACATTCATCACCACACCAACCAGCAACGGCGAAAGGAAAATCCCCAGCAGACTGGATGCTGACGCAGAGCAAACTGCAGCCGCGACATTACCACCCGCCATTGAGGTAAAGGCAATTGCGGACTGCACGGTAGCCGGAAGAATGCACAGATAGAGAAAACCGGAGTAGAGCATCGGGTCGACATTTACCGGTTTCCACCAGGCAAACAGTACGCCCAGAATTGGGAACAGCACGAAGGTGCTGCACATTACCCACAAATGTAGCCGCCAGTGACTACCGCCAGCGATAATCGCTTCACGCGACAATTTTGCGCCGTGCATAAAGAACAGCAGGGCAATAGCTGCCGTAGTCAGATTTTCAAAGAACGGGACGAAATCGCCTCTGGCCGGGAAGAAGGAAGCCAGTAATACCACTGTGATCAGGGTTAAGGTGAAAGGATCGAGGATACGAAAAAGTTTCATAAAGACTCCAGATGATCGATGGTTCTATTGTGCTTCTTCCAGTTTGAGAAATAAAATTGATTTATTGCATCCATTTATGAAGAAAATAGATGAATTATTCTTTAAAACAATTAAAGGTTTTCGTCACAGTAGCGCAGGAGAAAAGTTTTAGTCGCGCAGGAGAGCGTATTGGCCTGAGCCAGTCGGCAGTGAGTCACAGTGTGAAGGAGCTGGAAAACCATACAGGTGTTCGCCTGCTGGACAGAACCACGCGTGAAGTGGTGCTTACAGATGCAGGGCTGCAGTTGGCTTTGCGTCTTGAGCGACTGCTGGATGAACTAAACAGCACGTTGCGCGATACCGGGCGTATGGGGCAACAACTGAGCGGAAAAGTTCGGGTCGCTGCCAGCCAGACCATTTCCGCGCATCTTATTCCGCAATGCATTGCTGAAAGCCATCGCCGCTATCCAGATATTCAGTTTGTCCTGCACGATCGTCCGCAGCAGTGGGTGATGGAAAGTATTCGCCAGGGAGATGTCGATTTTGGCATCGTCATCGATCCAGGCCCAGTGGGCGATCTGCAATGTGAAGCGATTCTTTCCGAGCCTTTCTTCTTGCTTTGCCATCGCGATAGCTCTCTGGCCGCGGAAGATTATGTAGCCTGGCAGGCATTACAGGGAGCGAAACTGGTGTTGCAGGATTACGCGTCAGGCAGTCGACCGCTGATTGATGCAGCGCTGGCGCGCAACGGTATTCAGGCGAATATTGTGCAGGAGATTGGTCATCCGGCGACGTTGTTCCCGATGGTAGCCGCAGGCATCGGCATCAGTATTCTTCCCGCACTGGCGCTGCCATTACCTGAAGGTAGCCCACTGGTGGTAAAGCGTATTACGCCGGTGGTGGAACGCCAGTTGATGTTGGTGCGCAGGAAGAACCGTTCACTTTCCACTGCCGCTGAAGCGTTATGGGATGTGGTACGAGACCAGGGTCATGCGCTAATGGCTGAGCGGGAAGGGGATCCGTTGTATCAGATATAGAATGAATTCATACTGCCGGGAGCCCCGGCAGTAATTAATCAGAAGTTAAATTTGATGGAGTAGATTATCGCATCCTGGTAAAAATCTTCGCCCAGTTTGTCATCCGCATATCGATACTGAATCCCCGTAGTGATGTGTGATGTTGCATTCCACCACAGTGCAACTGCGCCGTTCAGCCCTTCTTTACCGCCATTACCCGTCGCATAGGTAGCGTCACGGTCAAACTCGTACTCGTTCCAGTTGGTGAGAGTGAATTTCTCACTGCCCAGCATAAAGTTGTAACCTGCAACCCAGCCGGCTACATAGCCGTTGTTGCCAGTGTAATAGGTTTGATCTGTATAACGCTTAGCAAAGAACGGTTTGAACCACCAACCGCTGCCGGTGAAATTGTAGCCGACACCGTACAGGAACATATCGTCGTGGAAATTCACGCGATTTGCAGATCCGTAGGTACCATACGCGTGCAGGTAAAGATTAAATCCGGTGTCACCCAGGTAAATACGGTTGGTATTTTTAAAGGTATAACGCTGCTCGCTACCTGGTTTATTATGGCGACCGTTATAGAAGTTTTCCCAGTCGAAGAACCCGTACATTTCTCCCCAATTAAAGTTAGCGCCACCTTCAATTTCAAGATAACCAAAATCATCTTTGTGTGATTTTGTTGACGATTTTTCGGTAGTCCGACTGGTCCAGTCCAGATAATGCACGCCGATATCTGCAAAACCGCCTTTAAATTCTGCATGAGATATAACAGGTATCGCTAATATAGAGGATAGAGTCAGAGTTAAAAGATGTTTTTTCATAGCATAAATCCCTATGCTGATCGTTATTAGTAGATTGCTTAATAAAGTGGTTTGTTAAAAACGATATATTGTTAATGCAAAGGAATTAATATCGCCAATACAGTTTTTACCATTGATTAATAGAGAAAAGATATAAATCCATCGATATCGAATCGCTATTGAATGCGTGAGAAAAGTGTATTGGTAAGAACCGGGACAACCTCGCTATAAAAAGGCGTTAGATTCCACCCTACAGAAAAAGGATATATATGTCTCAGGTTCAATTTTCTCATAACTCGCTGTTTTGCGTAGATATTATCAAGACTTATAAACCTAATTTCACGCCACGAGTGGCCTTTATTTTAGGTTCCGGGCTGGGCGCGCTGGCCGATCAGATTGAGAACGCTGTCGCAATTTCCTACGAAAAGCTGCCAGGTTTCCCGGTAAGTACGGTACATGGTCATGCGGGGGAGTTAGTGCTGGGCCATCTCCAGGGCGTACCGGTGGTATGTATGAAAGGTCGCGGACATTTCTACGAGGGTCGTGGAATGACCATCATGACTGACGCAATTCGTACCTTTAAGCTGCTGGGCTGCGAGCTACTGTTCTGCACCAATGCGGCAGGCTCACTGCGTCCGGAAGTGGGGGCAGGCAGCCTGGTCGCATTGAAAGATCATATCAACACCATGCCAGGTACGCCGATGGTGGGTCTTAACGATGATCGTTTTGGAGAGCGTTTCTTCTCACTGGCAAATGCCTACGATGCGGAATACCGCGCACTGTTACAAAAAGTGGCGAAAGAAGAGGGATTCCCTCTGACGGAGGGCGTGTTCGTCTCGTATCCGGGGCCGAATTTCGAGACTGCGGCGGAAATTCGCATGATGCAAATTATTGGTGGGGATGTTGTTGGTATGTCTGTGGTGCCTGAGGTTATTTCAGCTCGCCATTGCGACCTTAAAGTAGTTGCGGTCTCTGCGATTACCAATATGGCGGAAGGTTTAAGCGATGTGAAATTGTCACATGCCCAAACGCTGGCGGCTGCGGAGCTCTCTAAGCAGAACTTCATCAACCTTATTTGCGGCTTTCTGCGCAAAATTGCCTGAGAAAAACAATAAGAAACGGCCTCGCGGGTGAGGCCATATGATGCGACAAGGAAACGATTATGAGCATCGCTATGCGCTTAAAGGTAATGTCCTTTTTGCAATATTTTATCTGGGGGAGCTGGTTGGTTACCCTTGGATCTTACATGATTAATACCCTTCATTTCACCGGCGCGAACGTCGGTATGGTCTATAGCTCCAAAGGTATCGCCGCGATCATTATGCCCGGTATTATGGGGATCATCGCGGACAAATGGCTGCGCGCTGAACGTGCATATATGCTGTGTCATCTGGTGTGCGCTGGTGTACTTTTTTATGCGGCGTCGGTGAGTGATCCGGATACGATGTTTTGGGTGATGTTAATTAATGCGATGGCATTTATGCCGACTATCGCATTATCGAACAGCGTCTCGTATTCCTGTCTTGCTCAGGCAGGGCTTGACCCCGTATCTGCTTTCCCGCCCATTCGCGTTTTTGGTACGGTAGGATTTATTGTCGCGATGTGGGCGGTCAGCTTACTGCATCTGGAATTGAGCAGCCTGCAGTTGTATGTTGCGTCTGGTGCGTCATTGCTGCTGTCGGCTTATGCGCTGACTTTGCCTAAGATTCCGGTTGCGGAGAAAAAATCGACCACGTCGCTTGCCAGCAAGCTGGGTCTGGATGCTTTCGTGCTGTTTAAAAATCCACGCATGGCCATCTTTTTCCTCTTTGCCATGATGCTGGGTGCGGTACTGCAAATTACCAACGTTTTTGGTAATCCATTCCTGCATGATTTCGCCCGTAACCCGGAGTTTGCTGATAGCTTCGTGGTGAAATATCCCTCCATTTTACTGTCAGTTTCACAGATGGCTGAAGTCGGTTTCATTTTGACGATTCCGTTCTTTTTGAAGCGTTTTGGCATCAAAACCGTCATGCTGATGAGTATGGTGGCCTGGACGCTGCGCTTTGGCTTCTTCGCCTATGGAGATCCGTCACCAACCGGCTTTATTTTGCTGCTGCTGTCGATGATTGTTTACGGCTGTGCATTTGATTTCTTCAATATTTCTGGTTCGGTATTTGTCGAACAGGAAGTTGATTCCAGCATCCGTGCCAGCGCGCAGGGGCTCTTTATGACCATGGTAAATGGTGTCGGCGCATGGGTTGGCTCGATTCTGAGTGGTATGGCAGTAGATTACTTCTCGGTAGATGGCGTAAAAGACTGGCAAACTATCTGGCTGGTGTTTGCAGGATATGCTCTTTTTCTCGCAGTGATATTTTTCTTTGGGTTTAAATATAATCATGACCCTGAAAAGATAAAGCATCAAGCGGTGACTCATTAAAAGGATTCGCAGCTCTGCTCTTCAGAGCTGCTTTTATGATAAAGGTTAATTAGTGAAAGATATTTTATTTTCTTCCGGCGTTGGTTTTGGTATTGGTGCTTTATTTACAATCGTGCGCTTGCCTATTCCTGTACCAAATGTATTACCGGGTATATTATCCATTGTGTTTATGTATGTCGGATATCTGGTGGTGAAATACTTTATGCCATGATAATTTAATACGATGTATTTATTATATGGAGCACTTAATTATGGAACGCGTATACAGAACAGATCTTAAGTTGCTCCGTTATTTTCTTGCCGTAGCGGAAGAGTTGCATTTTGGCCGCGCAGCAGCGCGTTTAAATATGTCTCAGCCTCCGCTCAGTATTCATATTAAAGAGCTGGAAAATCAACTCGGCACGCAGCTTTTTATTCGCCATTCGCGCAGCGTCGTACTGACACACGCGGGCAAAATCTTGATGGAAGAATCGCGTCGATTGCTGGTGAATGCAAATAATGTATTGGCTCGGGTTGAACAAATAGGTCGGGGAGAAGCAGGGCGGATTGAACTCGGCGTAGTGGGAACGGCAATGTGGGGACGGATGCGCCCGGTTATGCGGCGATTCCTCAGGGAAAATCCTAACGTTGAAGTTCTTTTTCGCGAAAAGATGCCCGCGATGCAAATGGCCCTGCTGGAACGACGTGAACTCGATGCCGGGATCTGGCGAATGGCGACAGAACCACCGGCAGGTTTTACCAGCTTACGGTTGCATGAATCGGCGTTTCTGGTGGCGATGCCTGAAGAGCATCATCTCTCATCATTTTCCACCGTCCCACTGGAGGCGCTACGTGACGAGTATTTTGTTACAATGCCGCCTGTGTACACTGACTGGGATTTTTTGCAGCGAGTTTGCCAGCAGGTGGGATTTTCACCGGTTGTTATTCGCGAAGTTAATGAACCGCAAACGGTACTCGCCATGGTCAGTATGGGTATTGGTATCACATTGATAGCGGACAGCTACGCACAAATGAACTGGCCAGGTGTCATTTTCCGTCCGCTCAAAGAGCGCATCCCTGCGGATTTATATATTGTTTATGAAACACAGCAGGTGACGCCTGCGATGGTTAAGCTGTTGGCAGCATTGACACAGTAGGTGAGGGGACAGGAATTGCCGGAAATAGTAGGTGTGATAAGTGAAGCGCATCAGGCAATTTCGCAAATCACAGATAGCAAAAAAGCGCCTTTAGGGCGCTTTTTTACATTGGTGGGTCGTGCAGGATTCGAACCTGCGACCAATTGATTAAAAGTCAACTGCTCTACCAACTGAGCTAACGACCCGAAGTGGTGGGTGATGACGGGATCGAACCGCCGACCCCCTCCTTGTAAGGGAGGTGCTCTCCCAGCTGAGCTAATCACCCACTTCGGTACTTCACATTTTTACAAGAAATTTAGCTGGCGAGAAAGTGGTGGGTGATGACGGGATCGAACCGCCGACCCCCTCCTTGTAAGGGAGGTGCTCTCCCAGCTGAGCTAATCACCCATTTCTCAATTTCTTGCTACACGGCGGAGACTACATAAAGTAGTTGGTGGGTGATGACGGGATCGAACCGCCGACCCCCTCCTTGTAAGGGAGGTGCTCTCCCAGCTGAGCTAATCACCCCCGCTGTGTGGAGTCGCATTATAGGGAGAGTTCAAAATGAGTCAACGCCTTTTCCAAAGAAATTGTTCGTTCGTCGTAAATTTAAGCAGGATGATCGCAAAACAGACCGTGTTGCGCAATTTATCAACGAAAACAATAATGCATCATGTAGCAACCCGAACTACATTGAGGAATCAGGCTGGAGTGATAGAATATCGCCCACTCAATTTTTCCAGGATTTGCCGGTTGTCGGCATCTTTCTAAACGTAAGGCCATTTCATGAAAATCAAAACTCGCTTCGCGCCAAGCCCAACAGGCTATCTGCACGTTGGCGGCGCGCGTACTGCTCTTTACTCCTGGCTTTTTGCACGTAACCACGGTGGTGAGTTTGTGCTGCGTATTGAAGACACCGATCTTGAGCGTTCCACGCCGGAAGCTATCGAAGCCATTATGGATGGCATGAACTGGCTGAGTCTGGAGTGGGATGAAGGTCCGTACTTCCAGACCAAACGTTTTGATCGCTATAACGCGGTTATCGATCAGATGCTGGAAGAGGGGACGGCCTATAAATGCTACTGCTCTAAAGAGCGTCTGGAAGCACTGCGTGAAGAGCAGATGGCAAAAGGCGAGAAGCCGCGTTATGACGGTCGCTGCCGCCACAGTCATGAACATCATGCTGATGATGAACCGTGCGTCGTGCGTTTTGCTAATCCGCAGGAAGGTTCCGTTGTTTTTGACGATCAGATCCGTGGTCCGATCGAGTTCAGTAACCAGGAGCTGGATGATCTGATTATCCGCCGTACCGATGGTTCTCCGACCTATAACTTCTGTGTGGTTGTTGATGACTGGGATATGGAAATCACCCACGTAATCCGTGGTGAAGACCATATCAACAATACACCGCGTCAGATCAACATTCTGAAAGCCCTGAAAGCGCCAGTACCTGTTTACGCGCACGTTTCTATGATCAACGGTGATGACGGTAAAAAACTGTCCAAACGCCACGGCGCGGTCAGCGTAATGCAGTATCGCGACGATGGTTACCTGCCAGAAGCGTTGCTGAACTATCTGGTACGTCTGGGCTGGTCCCACGGCGATCAGGAAATCTTCACCCGTGAAGAAATGATCAAATACTTCACCCTGAACGCGGTTAGCAAATCTGCCAGTGCGTTTAACACAGACAAACTGCTGTGGCTAAACCATCATTACATTAACGCGTTGCCGCCGGAGTATGTCGCTACTCATTTACAGTGGCATATCGAGCAGGAAAATATTGATACCCGCAACGGCCCGCAACTGGCGGAACTGGTGAAACTGCTGGGTGAACGCTGCAAAACCCTGAAAGAGATGGCACAAAGTTGCCGTTATTTCTACGAAGATTTTGCCGAGTTTGATGCTGATGCAGCGAAAAAACATCTGCGCCCGGTCGCTCGCCAGCCGCTGGAAGTGGTACGTGACAAACTGTCTGCAATTACTGACTGGACGGCTGAAAATGTTCACCAGGCTATTCAGGCAACAGCGGATGAGCTGGAAGTGGGTATGGGAAAAGTCGGTATGCCGCTGCGCGTAGCTGTTACCGGTGCGGGCCAGTCTCCGGCGCTGGATGTTACGGTTCACGCAATTGGCAAAGCACGCAGCATTGAGCGCATCAATAAAGCGCTGGCATTTATTGCTGAACGCGAAAACCAGCAGTAATTAATACTTAAAAGATAAACGGCAGGAGATAATATCCTGCCGTTTTTTACTTATTATTTATGCTGATTCGTCAATGTCGAGACGGGCAAGGAAATTGCGAATCCCTTCACGCGATAAAAACTGCGCAACTTTTTCTTGCTCACTATGAGTCATATTGTCTATCGCGCTGATTATTTGCCGGTAAGCCGGAGTTCGCATACCAGGTGCGTATTCAGCAAGAGGTTCTTCGGCCTCGAGAAAAACCGGCGTGTTATGGAAGGCCGGTGTGTTTTGAATAAACTCGCAAACCTGCGTATCGATCAGAATAAGTCTGGCACGGCCGCCCTTCACGCCGGGAAATTTTTCCGTTTTCCAGCCTTTTTCTCTAATCCAGCGGTTAACGGTTTGTTTAGCCACGCCGAGGCATTCCGCCAGTTCTTCGGTGGTCATTTTATTGCGTAATCTTTTCATATTATTTGCTGTTGCGAATCCCTAAGCGTTGTAATAACCCGATAATCCCTTCCCGCAGAAGCAAGGATGTAAACTGTTTTTGTTCAGTTGCCGTCATCTCTTTCGCCAGCGTCGCTAACAGCACTTCAAGCGGCGCATCGCCAGACAGAGCGGGTATTTCTCCCTGACACTGTGGGCGTTCTGCATTGCGAATATATTCACGAACCTGTTCATTGATGTGTACCAGTCGGGCCTTGCCACCCTGGACGCCTGGTTTTGGTGATGTCGTCCAGCCTTCCTTGCGTACCCATTTATTAATGGTCTGGCGGCTATAACCGGTCAGTCTGGCAAGTTCATCTGGCGTCATCCTCTCCTTGAACATAACAATTCCCTGAATAGTTGTGGGTCTATTAAGTGTTCATTTTATAGCATCAATTTACAGGAAACCGTGATATGAATAACTACTGAATGCGAGACGTAATCCAAAAATGTTCATTTGCCTGATTTTTCAGCGATTGAAACCAGGTGCTGCAATTTGCCGTTGACACATAAGGGCGGAATTCATATGATGCCGCCCGTCAACTCGACAAGCTTTACGTGACGGGGCTATAGCTCAGCTGGGAGAGCGCTTGCATGGCATGCAAGAGGTCAGCGGTTCGATCCCGCTTAGCTCCACCAAATTTTGCACCCAGCAAATTTGGTACGTAAACGCCTCGTGGGGCTATAGCTCAGCTGGGAGAGCGCTTGCATGGCATGCAAGAGGTCAGCGGTTCGATCCCGCTTAGCTCCACCAAATTTCAAACCCTCGCTGCGAAGCGGGGGTTTTTTGTCTCTGCTTTTTGCCGCTTTTGTAATACAGTCTACGCCCGGGTTAGCGCCGCCTGGTGAAAACATCACTGGACAAAAAAACAGCAGCAGGCCGGCCCCTGTTTGCTTCGCGATGCGAATAAACTTATTATTTGTGTGCCTGAAAAACCCGATCAGTGAGAGTAGTGTACTCATGTTTGTGGAGCATAACCTGATAAAAAATATCAAGATATTCACACTGGCGTTTACGCTCACCGTGGTACTTATTCAGCTATCTCGTTTTATTTCGCCACTTGCAGTTATCCATTCCAGTTATATCTTTCTGGCGTGGATGCCTCTGTGCGTAATGCTGTCAATAGTGTTCATCTTTGGCTGGCGTGGTGTCGTTCCCGTTTTATGCGGGATGTTTTGCACTAATCTGTGGAATTTTCATCTCTCATTTTTGCAAACCGCTGTCATGCTTGGCAGCCAGACTTTCGCTGTGTTGTGTGCCTGTGCAATATTACGCTGGCAGTTGGGAACGCGTTGGCGTTATGGCTTGACCACCCGAAACGTCTGGCAACGTCTCTTCTGGCTTGGTTTGGTGACGCCGATCGGCATCAAATGCAGCATGTATCTTGTAGGCAACTTCTTTGATTTCCCGCTAAAAATATCGACATTTTTCGGGGATGCAGATGCTATTTTCACGGTCGTTGATTTGCTTAGCCTTTTCACTGCGGTGTTGATTTACAACATGTTCTTTTACTATCTCACTCGCATGATTGTAAGTCCCCGCTTTGCGCAGATATTGTGGCGCAGAGATATCGCACCGTCACTGAACAAAGAGAAACGTGCATTTACCTTAAGCTGGCTTGCTGTTCTTACAGTGCTGCTACTTCTGATGTGTACGCCTTATGAAAACGACTTCATTGCCGGTTATCTGGTGCCCGTTTTCTTTATCATCTTTACTCTTGGTGTCGGTAAGCTTCGCTATCCGTTTTTAAATCTCACCTGGGCTGTCTCGACTCTTTTCCTCCTGAATTACAACCAGAACTTTTTACAAGGGGTGGAAACAGAATATTCGCTGGCATTTATTCTGGCGGTACTGATTTCTTTTAGCGTTTGCCTGCTCTACATGGTGCGCATTTATTATCGTAGTGAATGGCTTAACCGTCGCTGGCATTTGCAGGCGCTGACCGACCCTTTAACGCTATTACCCAACTTTCGCGCGTTGGAGCAATCGCAAGAGCAAGAGGCCGGAAAGAGTTTTTGCTGCCTGCGTATTGATAATCTTGAGTTTATGAGTCGTCATTACGGTCTGGTGATGCGCGTTCATTGCATCCGCTCAATTTACCGTACACTGCTACCGTTGATGCAGGAAAACGAAAAGTTGTATCAACTACCGGGCAGTGAATTGCTGCTGGTACTGACCGGGCCGGAAACGGAAGGGCGGCTACAGCATATGGTTAATGTCCTCAATAGTCGGCAGATTCACTGGAACAACACCGGCCTGGATATGGGCTACGGCGCGGCCTGGGGGCGTTTTGATGGTAATCAGGAAACCCTGCAGCCCATGCTGGGGCAGTTAAGCTGGCTGGCGGAACAATCCTGCGTTCATCATCACGTTCTGGCGTTGGATAATCGAGAGGAGATGGCGTCCGGGCAGACTACCAAACAGGTGCTATTGCTGAACACCATTCGTAAAGCATTAGATAATGGTGATTTGCTTCTCTACGCCCAGCCCATTCGTAACAAAGAGGGACAAGGCTATGATGAGATCCTTGCTCGTCTGAAATATGACGGCGGCATTATGACGCCGGATAAATTTCTGCCACTTATCGCCCAGTTTAACCTAAGCGCGCGTTTCGATTTGCAGGTGCTGGAATCCCTGTTGAAGTGGCTGGCAACTCACCCTTGTGACAAAAAAGGACCGCGATATTCGGTAAATTTAATGCCGCTCACTCTGCTACAAAAAAATATCGCCGGACGGATTATTCGCCTGTTTAAGCGTTATCACATCTCCCCGGAGGCTGTCATTCTCGAAATCACCGAGGAGCAGGCGTTTTCTAACGCAGAAAGCAGTATGTATAACATTGAACAACTGCATAAATTTGGCTTCCGTATTGCGATTGATGACTTTGGCACTGGCTATGCCAACTACGAGCGGTTAAAACGTTTGAAGGCCGATATCATCAAGATTGATGGCGTCTTTGTGAAAGATATCGTCACGAACACGCTGGATGCGATGATTGTGCGCTCGATTACCGATCTGGCGAAAGCGAAGTCGTTAAGTGTGGTTGCAGAGTTTGTAGAGACGCAACAGCAGCAAGCGCTATTGCATAAACTTGGGGTGCAATATCTGCAAGGATATTTAATTGGTCGCCCGCAGCCATTAGTTGATTAGCAGGGATAAAAAGCCGGGGATAAATAATCCCCGGCTTTTTTAATGGATTGCCTTACAGCACCAGTGCTGCGATTGATGCAGAAAGCACACTCACCAGCGTAGAACCATAAACCAGTTTCAGACCGAAACGAGAAACCACGTTACCTTGCTCTTCGTTCAGACCTTTAACCGCGCCCGCGATAATCCCGATAGAAGAGAAGTTAGCGAAGGATACCAGGAACACAGAGATGATGCCTTCAGCACGCGGAGAGAGCGTAGAGGCAATTTTCTGCAGATCCATCATCGCAACGAATTCGTTGGAAACCAGTTTGGTCGCCATGATGCTGCCTACTTGCAGTGCTTCACTGGAAGGAACACCCATCACCCATGCAATCGGATAGAAGATGTAGCCCAGGATGCCCTGGAAGGAGATGCTGTAGCCAAACCAGCCAGTCACGGTAGCAAACAGGGCGTTCAGTGCTGCGATCAAGGCGATAAAGCCGATTAGCATTGCTGCAACGATAATGGCTACTTTGAAGCCCGCCAGAATGTACTCACCCAGCATTTCGAAGAAGCTCTGACCTTCGTGCAGGTTGGACATCTGAATGTTTTCTTCGCTGGCATCAACACGGTACGGGTTGATCAGCGACAGTACGATAAAGGTGCTGAACATGTTCAGTACCAGCGCTGCAACCACGTATTTCGGTTCCAGCATCGTCATGTATGCGCCAACGATGGACATCGACACGGTGGACATCGCCGTGGCTGCCATAGT
Source organism: Escherichia sp. TW09308 (assembly GCF_000208565.1). Lineage (NCBI taxonomy): Bacteria > Pseudomonadati > Pseudomonadota > Gammaproteobacteria > Enterobacterales > Enterobacteriaceae > Escherichia > Escherichia sp. TW09308. Next base: position 3,152,173 of record NZ_AEME01000001.1, read on the forward strand.
GTACATACGATTACGGGAGATTTTGCCGAGGATATCTTTATAGGCGATAAAGTTCTCGGACTGACCCAGAATCAGGGAGCTGACGGCGTTAAAAGATTCCAGCTTGCCCATTCCGTTGACTTTGGAAAGCAGGAAGCCAATCGCGCGGATAATCACCGGCAACACGCGAATGTGCTGGAGAATACCGATCAATGCAGAGATAAAGACGATTGGGCACAGCACTTTCAGGAAGAAGAACGCCAGGCCTTGATCATTCATGCTACCAAAGACAAAGTTAGTACCTTCGTTGGCAAACCCGAGCAGTTTTTCAAACATTTCGGAGAAGCCTTTCACGAAGCCCAGACCAACGTCAGAGTTCAGGAAGAACCACGCCAGTAACACTTCGATAACAAGCAGTTGAATTATATAACGGATACGAATTTTTTTGCGGTCGCTGCTTGCCAGCAATGCGAGAATCGCAACAACGGCTAGTGCCAGTACAAAATGAAGGACGCGGTCCATATTTGCTCCAAATATGAGGCAGGTTAAGTTTCCGTGCACATTCTATGTAACATGGTTAAGGAAAACGAGATCTGACACACACTATAATGATGTCCTGTGACAAGCTTCAAAAATAGTGAGCTGTTATACATTTCTGCTATGTTGTGTATGGAAGCTGAAAGTTATGTAAATGTGCTAACATTAAACATAATCATAACATTTAACTCATCAATCTTTTCGTAGTCATAATCCTGGCCTATCAGAGAAATCACCCTAACCCAATTAAATGAATTTGATAATCATTCTCGTTTAGCATAGCATGAAACATAGCAAAGGCTATGTTTTAGAGGCACAACAAGATGACAAACTATCGCGTTGAGAGTAGCAGTGGACGGGCGGCGCGCAAGATGAGGCTCGCATTAATGGGACCTGCGTTCATTGCAGCGATTGGTTATATCGATCCCGGTAACTTTGCGACCAATATTCAGGCGGGAGCCAGCTTCGGCTATCAACTGCTATGGGTTGTTGTCTGGGCGAACCTGATGGCGATGCTGATTCAGATTCTTTCAGCCAAACTGGGGATAGCCACCGGTAAAAATCTGGCAGAGCAAATCCGCGATCACTACCCGCGCCCCGTAGTGTGGTTCTATTGGGTTCAGGCGGAAATTATTGCGATGGCGACCGACCTGGCGGAATTTATTGGCGCAGCGATCGGTTTCAAACTGATTCTTGGTGTTTCGTTGTTGCAGGGGGCGGTGCTGACGGGTATCGCGACTTTCCTGATTTTAATGCTGCAACGTCGCGGGCAAAAACCGCTGGAGAAAGTGATTGGCGGGCTACTGCTGTTTGTCGCCGCGGCTTACATTGTCGAGCTGATTTTCTCTCAGCCTAACCTGGCGCAGTTGAGTAAAGGGATGGTGATTCCGAGTTTACCAACCTCGGAGGCGGTCTTCCTGGCGGCTGGCGTGTTAGGGGCGACGATTATGCCGCACGTGATTTATTTGCACTCTTCGCTCACTCAGCATTTACATGGTGGTTCGCGTCAACAACGTTATTCCGCCACCAAATGGGATGTGGCTATTGCCATGACTATTGCCGGTTTTGTTAATCTGGCGATGATGGCAACGGCTGCCGCCGCGTTCCATTTTTCCGGTCATACGGGGGTCGCTGATCTTGACGAAGCCTACCTGACGCTGCAACCGCTGTTAAGCAATGCTGCCGCGACGGTCTTTGGTTTAAGTCTGGTGGCGGCGGGGCTTTCGTCAACGGTGGTGGGAACATTGGCGGGGCAGGTAGTGATGCAGGGATTCATTCGCTTCCATATTCCGCTGTGGGTGCGCCGTACCGTGACCATGTTGCCATCTTTTATTGTTATTCTGATGGGGCTGGATCCGACGCGGATTCTGGTCATGAGTCAGGTGCTGCTAAGTTTTGGTATTGCCCTGGCGCTGGTGCCACTGTTGATTTTCACCAGTGACAGTAAGTTGATGGGCGATCTGGTTAACAGCAAATGGGTTAAACAAACCGGTTGGGTGATTGTAGTACTGGTGGTCGCGTTGAATATCTGGCTGCTGGTGGGAACGGCACTGGGGTTGTAGTTCAACTGGCGTCGCATGTGGTGCCACTGGCGGATGCGGCGTAAACACCTTATCCGCCCTACGTGTTTAATGGCGCGGGTTTGTAGGCCTGATAAGACGCGCCAGCGTCGCATCAGGCATCGTACTCCATTGGCGAATGTGTTTAATGACGGTGCCCATGTCCACGACCTTTTCCGCGATGATCATCACGGTCGCGCCAGCCTTCGCGGTAGCCTCGTTCATACGCTTTACGCTTATCCCAGCCACGGTGGTAGCCATTATCGTGACGCCACCAGCGGTTTTTACGCCATTCGTAATTACGGTGCCAGTAATCACGGTCGCGCCAGTGACCACCGTCCCAATAATTACCGTAATGATCGCGATCGCCAATTTGTAATTTTATCGATGGCAGTAGGGTAATTTCACCTGCGTTTGCCGCAAGTGGGGTAAATACCATCAGGGCGGCCGCCAGAAACAGTGACCTGAACATTGTTATTCTCCTTCACGATCGAAGCCGTCAGCGGCCTGTTAACGCAATATTACGGGGAGGTAAAGCCCCGTTTCATCGCCATAACTCTTAAATCGTGAGGGAGAGCATTTTTTGTTAAAGCTTATCGTGGGGGGGCTGTTGCTTCGGGCGATTCACAATCATCATCGGTTTACCTGCCAGCAATAGCCACGCCGGAAGCATGACGATACAAAGCAGCGGTAGCAAAGTGGTATCAGGTACAACGACCGCCGCCATAAACAGACTTAACCAGCCATCGCGCGTCACCACCAGTACTATGCCGAGAATAGCGCAGGAAACGGTAATCGCCGCCGGGACTGCGGGAACATGTTCATGCAGCATCAACCCTAACGCTACGCCAACAAACACGGCCGGGAAGATTCGCCCACCACGAAATCCGCTGGCGGCGGCAATAACCAGGGCGGCAAGTTTAATGAGCGCCAGCAAAAAGTAATCGCTGGCGCTCAAAGCCTGATTCATCACCATTTGCTGCATCTCATCCAGTCCTTTAAACAGTGAGACAGGTCCGCCGATGACGCCCAGAATACCCAGCATAAAACCGCCAACTCCCAGCATGAGTACTGGGTTTTTAATCTGATGCATCATCGCGTGCAACCGTGGCAGACACCACACAGCAACCATCCCCGCAGCGATGGCAATCGTCGCCACAATGGCACCGCTGATGATGTCGGTCATCTGCATCTGTTCGTAATGCGCAATGGGTAGCGAAAAATGAGGATGAAAAAATAGACTTGTGGTCAGAGCACCAGTCGCCGCCGCCATTAACGGTGCAAAGAGCCGATCCCATAGCGGGACTTCATTACTGCCATTTAAGGTTTGCGAAAATATCAACGCTGCCGCAACAGGTGTACCAAACAGCGCGCCGATAGTTCCGGCTGAGGCTAAAATAGTCCACTCCATCCGGTGAACTCGTGGTAACAGACGAGTGCCAATCGCCACTGCGAGAGCGATATTAACGGTCATGATCGGATGTTCCGGCCCGAGGCTGACGCCACCAGCAAGACCGAGAATTAATGCCAGGATCAGTCCCGGTAGCGCAGAGGGGGGAACCGGTGCGCCGATCAGTGGTTCACTGGCCGGATCTGGCCCGGCATGACCCTGGCTGAAACGGATAACCAGTCCTACCGCGATCCCTGTCAGCGTTAATATTCCGATGATCCACAGCGGTGAGTCCTGAGCTAACCCCAGACTTTCCGGTAGTCGTTGCCAGAGCAAACTCTGTAATACCGAGGCGATTTTCATCACTACAATCAGAATAAGACTGGACGCAATCCCAATTGCCACTGCGGGAAGCGATAATAACAACATGGTTCTGGCTCGCGGATGGAGCATGTTCTATTCCTTATGCGGGATCAGATACTTAGTTTGCCCAGCTTGCATAAAGGCATCGCTGCAATTGGTGCTGAAACGATAAAGTAATTGTGTGACCCAGATCGATATTTACAGGGAGCCAGCCTTTCCGGCGTTGTTGTTATGCCCCCAGGTATTTACAGTGTGAGAAAGAATTCTTTTGACTTTAGCGGAGCAGTAGAAGAATGACAAAGTATGCATTAGTCGGTGATGTGGGCGGCACCAACGCACGTCTTGCCCTGTGTGATATTGCCAGTGGCGAAATCTCGCAGGCTAAAACCTATTCAGGGCTTGATTATCCCAGCCTGGAAGCGGTCATTCGCGTTTATCTCGAAGAACATAAGGTTGAGGTGAAAGACGGCTGTATTGCCATCGCTTGCCCAATCACCGGTGACTGGGTGGCAATGACCAACCACACCTGGGCATTTTCGATTGCTGAAATGAAAAAGAGCCTCGGTTTTAGCCATCTGGAAATTATCAATGATTTTACGGCGGTTTCGATGGCGATCCCGATGCTGAAAAAAGAGCACCTGATCCAGTTTGGCGGAGCAGAACCAGTAGAAGGTAAACCAATCGCGGTGTACGGTGCCGGAACAGGGCTTGGGGTTGCGCATCTGGTCCATGTAGATAAACGCTGGATCAGCCTGCCGGGTGAGGGCGGTCACGTTGATTTTGCGCCAAATAGCGAAGAAGAGGCCATTATCCTCGAAATACTGCGTGCGGAAATTGGCCATGTCTCGGCGGAGCGCGTGCTTTCTGGCCCTGGGCTGGTGAATCTGTATCGTGCGATTGTGAAAGCCGATAACCGCCTGCCGGAAAATCTCAAGCCGAAAGATATTACCGAACGTGCACTGGCCGACAGTTGCACCGATTGTCGTCGGGCATTGTCGCTGTTTTGCGTCATAATGGGACGTTTTGGCGGCAATCTGGCGCTCAATCTCGGGACATTTGGCGGTGTGTATATTGCAGGCGGTATCGTGCCGCGTTTCCTCGAGTTCTTCAAAGCTTCTGGTTTCCGCGCCGCTTTTGAAGACAAAGGCCGCTTTAAAGAATATGTCCATGATATTCCGGTTTATCTCATCGTCCATGACAATCCGGGACTTCTCGGTTCGGGCGCACATCTACGCCAGACCTTAGGCCACATCCTGTAAAACCTTCCTGTCATATCGGGAGGAATCTCTCCCGATAGTCATTTAAATCATAGAGTTAATTAGATTTTTCTTTGTGTTTCATCACAAGGCCGACCTGCGTCACACTTCCGTATAACGGGATTAATTATCCAGTAAAAGCATTATTTGTCTGGTAACAGCGATTTGTTTTGCACGTTCATAATTTCACTCGCTAACTATAACCAAGCGAGGAAATAACGATGAGTAAGAAACTGATTGCCCTGTGTGCTTGCCCGATGGGGCTGGCGCACACCTTTATGGCTGCCCAGGCGCTGGAAGAAGCGGCGGTAGAAGCAGGCTATGAAGTGAAAATTGAAACCCAGGGCGCAGATGGCATCCAGAACCGTCTTACGGCGCAAGATATCGCAGAGGCGACCATCATCATCCACTCCGTGGCGGTTACCCCGGAAGATAACGAACGTTTTGAGTCACGCGATGTTTATGAAATCACTTTGCAGGACGCAATTAAAAACGCTGCGGGCATCATCAAAGAAATCGAAGAGATGATTGCCGCTGAACAGGCGTAATTTTTTACAGGGATATTGTTATGGCCATTAAAAAACGCAGTGCAACCGTTGTGCCTGGCGCATCCGGTGCGGCAGCGGCAGTTAAGAATCCGCAGGCCTCTAAAAGCAGCTTCTGGGGTGAACTCCCGCAGCACGTGATGTCAGGGATTTCACGCATGGTGCCGACCTTAATTATGGGCGGTGTGATCCTCGCTTTCAGCCAGTTGATTGCTTATAGCTGGCTGAAAATTCCCGCTGACATTGGCATTATGGATGCGCTCAATAGTGGGAAATTTACCGGTTTCGACCTCTCGTTACTGAAATTTGCCTGGCTGTCGCAGTCGTTTGGCGGCGTGCTATTTGGCTTTGCCATTCCGATGTTCGCCGCCTTTGTGGCTAACTCCATTGGTGGCAAACTGGCGTTCCCGGCAGGGTTTATCGGCGGGTTGATGTCTACCCAGCCCACGCAACTGCTGAATTTTGACCCCAGCACCATGCAGTGGGCGACCTCTTCGCCCGTGCCGTCCACCTTCATTGGCGCGCTGATTATTTCTATTGTCGCGGGTTACCTCGTGAAATGGATGAACCAGAAAATCCAGATGCCGGATTTCCTGTTAGCGTTCAAAACCACTTTTTTATTACCAATTCTTTCCGCCATTTTTGTCATGCTGGCGATGTATTACGTGATCACGCCGTTTGGTGGCTGGATCAACGGTGGCATTCGCGCCATGTTGACGGCAGCAGGTGAAAAAGGCGCGCTGATGTACGCAATGGGAATTGCCGCAGCAACGGCAATTGACCTGGGGGGGCCAATCAACAAAGCGGCAGGTTTCGTTGCCTTCAGCTTTACGACAGACCACGTACTACCCGTCACCGCGCGTTCTATCGCTATTGTTATTCCGCCGATTGGTCTGGGCCTGGCGACCGTTATCGACCGTCGTTTAACCGGCAAACGCCTGTTCAACGCCCAGCTTTATCCACAGGGCAAAACCGCCATGTTCCTTGCGTTTATGGGTATCAGTGAAGGTGCTATTCCGTTCGCGCTGGAAAGTCCCATCACCGCCATTCCGTCCTATATGGTAGGTGCGATTGTTGGTTCCACCGCCGCTGTCTGGCTGGGTGCAGTGCAGTGGTTCCCGGAATCTGCTATCTGGGCATGGCCGCTGGTTACTAACCTCGGCGTCTATATGGCGGGGATCGTTGGGGGCAATCATCACTGCGCTGATGGTGGTGTTCCTGCGTCTGATGATGTTCCGCAAAGGCAAATTGTTAATCGATAGCCTGTAAGAAGGACAATCCTGATGACATTACTCGCTTCGCTGCGCGACTGGCTTGCGGAACAACAGCTTGATGCGGTGCTTCTCTCTTCACGGCAGAACAAGCAGCCACATCTGGGACTCTCCACCGGATCAGGCTATGTGGTGATTAGCCGTGAGAGCGCGCACATTCTGGTGGACTCACGCTATTACGCGGATGTGGAAGCCCGTGCGCAAGGCTACCAGCTACATTTACTCGATGCGGCGCAGACGCTTGCAACCATCGTCAATCAGCTCATTGCCGATGAGCAACTGCAAACGCTTGGTTTTGAAGGCCAGCAGGTGAGTTGGGAAAGCGCACATCGCTGGCAGACTGAACTCAATGCAACGTTGGTCAGCGCCACGCCGGACGTACTGCGGCAAATCAAAATGCCGGAGGAGGTAGAGAAAATCCGCCTCGCCTGTGGGATTGCCGATCGCGGTGCGCAACATATCCGCCGGTTTATACAGGCGGGGATGAGCGAGCGTGAGATAGCCGCTGAACTGGAGTGGTTTATGCGCCAGCAGGGCGCGGAAAAAGCCTCTTTTGACACCATTGTCGCCAGTGGCTGGCGTGGGGCGCTACCGCACGGCAAGGCCAGCGACAAGATTGTTGCCGCGGGCGAGTTTGTCACTCTCGATTTCGGTGCGCTGTATCAGGGCTACTGTTCTGATATGACGCGCACCTTTCTGGTGAATGGCGAAGGGGTGAGCGCCGAATCTCACCCGCTGTTTAACGTGTATCAGATTGTCCTGCAGGCGCAACTGGCTGCAATCTCTGCGATTCGCCCCGGTGTGCGTTGTCAGCAGGTTGACGACGCCGCGCGTCGGGTGATTACCGAGGCTGGTTATGGCGAGTATTTCGGTCATAACACCGGTCACGCCATCGGTATTGAAGTGCATGAAGATCCGCGCTTTTCACCGCGGGACACCACGATGCTCCTGCCAGGCATGTTACTGACCGTGGAGCCGGGGATTTATTTGCCAGGGCAAGGGGGCGTGCGCATCGAAGATGTCGTGCTGGTTACCCCGCAAGGCGCAGAAGTGCTGTACGCCATGCCGAAAACAGTGTTGCTCACGGGAGAGGCATAATGGATTTATCGCTATTAAAAGCGTTGAGCGAGGCAGATGCGATCGCCTCCTCGGAACAGGAAGTGCGGCAGATCCTGCTGGAGGAAGCGGATCGCCTGCAAAAAAAGGTCCGTTTTGATGGTCTGGGATCGGTGCTGATCCGCCTCAATGAATCGACAGGTCCGAAGGTGATGATCTGCGCGCATATGGACGAAGTGGGATTTATGGTACGCAGCATCTCCTGTGAGGGTGCTATCGACGTGCTGCCGGTTGGTAATGTGCGCATGGCCGCCCGCCAGCTTCAGCCGGTGCGGATCACCACCCGTGAAGAATGCAAAATTCCAGGCCTGCTCGATGGCGAAAGGCAGGGAAATGACGTTAGCGCAATGCGCGTGGACATTGGCGCACGTTCTTATGACGAAGTCATGCAGGCGGGAGTTCGTCCGGGCGATCGCGTCACCTTCGATACCACTTTTCAGGTTCTCCCTCACCAACGGGTAATGGGCAAAGCCTTTGATGACCGCCTCGGTTGCTACCTGCTGGTGACTTTACTGCGCGAGCTGCACGACGCCGAACTCCCTGTGGAAGTCTGGCTGGTGGCCAGTTCCAGCGAAGAGGTTGGCTTACGTGGCGGGCAAACCGCCACCCGCGCAGTGTCGCCGGACGTCGCCATTGTGCTGGATACCGCCTGCTGGGCGAAAAACTTTGATTATGGCGCGGCTAACCATCGCCAGATTGGTAACGGCCCGATGCTGGTGTTAAGTGATAAATCGCTGATTGTGCCGCCAAAATTCATCGCGTGGATTGAAAGCGTGGCGGCAGAAATTGGTGTGCCGTTGCAGGCGGATATGCTCAGCAACGGCGGCACGGACGGTGGAGCGATTCACTTAACCGGCACAGGCATACCCACAGTGGTGATGGGCCCTGCCACCCGCCACGGCCATTGTGCCGCGTCGATTGCCGATTGCCGCGACATTTTGCAAATGCAGCAACTTTTATCTGCACTTATTCAACGTATTACGCGTGAGACCGTTGTTCAACTGACGGATTTCAGATGATCTCCTGATTAACCCGGAGCGGTTATGTTAACGATTCAATTTCTTTGCCCTTTGCCTAACGGTCTTCATGCTCGCCCGGCGTGGGAACTTAAAGAACAGTGCAGCCAGTGGCAAAGTGCAGTGACCTTCATCAACCATCGCCAGAATGCGAAGGCCGATGCAAAAAGCTCGCTGGCACTGATTGGCACCGGAACCTTATTTAATGACAGTTGCAGCCTGAACATTAGCGGCAGCGATGAAGAGCAGGCGCGGCGCGTGCTGGAAGAATATATCCAGGTGCGCTTTATCGACAGCGACAGCGTCCAGCCGACGCAGGCAGAGCTGATGGCACATCCGTTACCGCGTTCATTAAGCCGCCTGAATCCAGATTTGTTGTATGGAAATGTGCTGGCGAGCGGTATCGGCATTGGTACACTGACCTTATTACAGAGCGATAATCTCGACAGTTATCGCGTGATCCCTGCCTGTGCACAAGATTCCACCCGACTGGAACACAGCCTGGCAACGCTTGCCGAGCAACTGAACCAGCAACTGCGTGAGCGTGACGGCGAAAGCAAAACTATTCTCAGCGCCCATTTGTCACTGATTCAGGATGACGAGTTTTCAGGCAATATCCGTCGGCTGATGGCTGAACAGCATCAGGGGCTGGGCGCGGCGATCATCAGTAATATGGAACAGGTTTGCGACAAACTTTCTGCCTCTGCCAGCGATTACCTGCGTGAGCGGGTCAGCGATATCCGCGATATCAGCGAACAGTTGTTGCATATCACCTGGCCGGAGCTGAAGCCACGCAATAATCTGGTGCTTGAAAAACCGACCATTCTGGTTGCTGAGGATTTAACGCCAAGCCAGTTTTTGAGCCTTGATCTAAAAAATCTCGCGGGCATGATTCTGGAGAAAACCGGGCGCACCTCGCATACCCTGATTCTGGCACGTGCTTCGATGATCCCCGTTCTTAGCGGCCTGCCGCTGGATGCGATAGCACGCTATGCCGGACAACCGGCGGTGCTTGATGCCCAGTGCGGCGTGCTGGCGATTAATCCTGATGACGCGGTGAGTGGTTATTACCAGGTGGCACAGACGCTGGCGGATAAACGTCAGCAGCAACAAGCACTTGCCGCTGCGCAACAGGCGTACTCCCGCGATCACAAGCGTATTGATATTGCTGCGAATATTGGCACTGCTCTGGAAGCACCAGGCGCGTTTGCTAACGGCGCGGAAGGCGTCGGGCTGTTCCGTACCGAAATGCTGTATATGGATCGCGATAGTGCGCCGGACGAGCAGGAACAGTTTGAAGCCTACCAGCAGGTGTTACTGGCAGCGGGCGAAAAGCCGATTATCTTCCGTACGATGGACATCGGCGGCGATAAAAGCATTCCTTACCTCAACATTCCCCAGGAAGAGAACCCGTTCCTCGGCTATCGTGCGGTACGTATTTACCCGGAATTTGCTGGTCTGTTCCGCACTCAACTGAGGGCTATTTTGCGTGCTGCCAGTTTTGGCAACGCTCAGTTGATGATCCCAATGGTGCACAGCCTCGATCAGATCTTATGGGTAAAGAGTGAGATCCAGAAGGCAATCGTTGAGCTTAAACGCGATGGCCTGCGCCATGCAGAATCGATCCCGCTTGGGATCATGGTGGAAGTGCCGTCGGTGTGTTACATCATCGACCACTTCTGTGATGAGGTCGATTTCTTCAGTATCGGCTCCAACGATATGACCCAGTATTTGTATGCGGTCGATCGTAATAATCCGCGCGTATCGCCGCTGTATAACCCGATTACGCCATCATTCCTGCGCATGTTGCGGCAGATCATTACCACTGCGCATCAGCGGGGCAAATGGGTGGGAATTTGCGGGGAGCTGGGTGGCGAAAGCCGCTATCTGCCGCTACTGCTTGGGCTGGGTCTGGATGAGTTAAGTATGAGTAGCCCACGCATTCCGGCGGTGAAAAACCAGCTTCGGCAACTGGATAGCGAGGCGTGTCAGGAACTGGCGCGTCAGGCGTGCGAGTGCCGCAGCGCGCAGGAAATTGAAGCGTTACTCACTGCGTTTACACCGCAAGAAGACGTTCGTCCGCTGCTGGCGCTGGAGAATATCTTCGTTGATCAGACTTTTAGCAATAAAGAGCAGGCTATTCAGTTCCTGTGCGGCAACCTTGGCGTTAACGGGCGTACTGAGCATCCGTTCGAGCTGGAAGAAGATGTCTGGCAGCGTGAGGAGATTGTCACCACTGGCGTTGGTTTTGGCGTGGCGATCCCGCACACCAAATCTCAGTGGATCCGCCATTCCAGTATCAGTATTGCCCGCCTGGTGAAACCTGTCGACTGGCAGTCAGAGATGGGCGATGTCGAACTGGTGATCATGTTGACGCTGGGCGCTAGCGAAGGAATGAACCATGTGAAAGTCTTTTCGCAACTGGCGCGCAAACTGGTGAATAAAAACTTCCGCCAATCGCTGTTTGCCGCCAAAGATGCTCAAAGTATTCTGACACTGCTCGAAACAGAGCTAACTTTTTAAATTTAGCCCTGAAAACGGGCGCTGTACTCTCCTGGCGTCAGACCAAACTGACGCCGGAAGACGCGACAAAAATAGTCGCTATCCGGAAAGCCGCAGCGTTGTGCTACTTCATGAATTGACAGGTGGTATTTCTGCAAAATCATCCTCGCCTTCGCCATCCGCACCCAACGCACATACTCGATAAATCGCATCGTCCCATGCAGCGCAAACAGTTTTGACAGGTGATTTGGCGTGATATTAAAAAACTGCGCCACATTCTCGCGGGTGAGCGGCTGGGCATAATTATCCTGAACCCAGTTACAAATGCTGTGATAGAGAAAATCGCCGCGCGGCTGCGAATGACCCGGCGGCATATTTACCACGTTGCGGCAAAGATGCAGCAAACTGAGTACCAACGGTTGAATGATATTCTGCTCCAGCGGCGAACGGCTGAGATGGGTGAGGGCGGTGAGTATTGCTTCACCTTCACCGCGTTGCAGGCTGGGAAGCTGGAGCTGGCGAACCGGATGTAACAGTGTGGTGGTACGGCTATCGTAAAACGACAACCCCAGCCATGTTGGTGCAAACACCAGGCTTAACAACATAACAGGTTTGTTGTTGACCGGTAAATTAGCCGCGCGCGCCGGAATAAACAGTATTTCCCCTTCCACCATGCGTTGCTGTTTTGCTGCCAGTTGATTGCCGTATTCACCGCGCAGCACAATATCCAGCCGGGGGAAATCAATACATAAACTGCCCACCGGCAACGAGGCGGGCTGGCTGGCAAACCAGACGCGCCCCAGTCGCTGTGGGTTAAGCACCAGGCCGCTGAACAGATCTGCGAAAAATTGTTGATCGGCGGGCAAGCCTGTTGCTTTCATGGATATCCCCGATTTATAGATGCATTAATTGTCTGAATTCTTTAACTTTGCTGCGGCTGACAGGCACTTCAAAATCCAGATCTTTCAGTCGCAGAATGTAGGTGTTATTAAACCACGGTTCGATTTCGCGGATTTTGTTCAGATTGACACAAAATGAGCGATGGCAGCGGAAAAAATGCGACGGCGGCAATTTGCTGCAAAACTCGGTGATGTTCATCGGCATCACGTAGGATTCACGCCGCGTATAGACAAAGGTCATTTTTTCGTGCGCTTCGGCGTAATAGATATCATTAATTGGCGTGACGATAATTCGCTCATCTTTCACCAGATTAATGGTGTCATTCTCCCGCGTTACTGTTACCGCAGGCGTACTGCTGGTTTGCTGTTGCTGCCAGGCCGCTTCCAGTTTTTGTAGCATCCCGGTGATGCGTGATTCCTGATACGGTTTGAGAATGTAGTCAAACGCCTCCAGTTCAAACGCTTCTACCGCATGTTCTTTCCACGCGGTGATAAACACAATAAACGGTTTATGGGCGAACTGGCTGATGTTTTGCGCCAGCAGCACGCCATCCAGCGACGGAATATTGATATCCAGAAAAATGGCGTCGACGCGGTTATGTTGCAAAAACTTCAACACGTCCAGACCGTCGTCAAAGGTGCCGACAATCTCCATCTGGCTATGCTCTTTAATTAGCCAGCTCAGTTCCTGTTGCGCCAGGAATTCGTCTTCAACAATGATGACTTTCACAATATCACTCCGGCTCAAAGCAATAACGTAGCCTGTGAGGCGACAGGGGTGCGTTGGTTAGGAATGTAAAACGCAATTTCCGTTCCGGGTTCCAGACGGCGGATATGCAGCCCCTCGCCATACAATAACTTCACGCGATGATGCACATTCAACAGGCCTATTTTATTACCTGGCATTTCGTTCGCTTCGACTCGTTCAATCACTTGTGGATCGATGCCGTGCCCGGTATCTCTGACCGCAATGCGGACCCGATTACCGCACTCTGCGACGCTAATAGTTACAACACCTTTTCCTTTACAGGGTTGAATGCCGTGGACAATGGCGTTCTCCACCAACGGCTGAATCAGCAGGCTGGGAATACAGCAATTCACCTCTTCATCAATATCATAGATAACCGTCAGCTTGTCACCAAAGCGGGCCTGCTCAATGGCGATATAGTCTTTGATTTGATATAGCTCTTTTTTAATATCGATTTGCTCATCGTCTTTTAATTCAATGTTATAGCGCAGATAACGCGACAGATTAAAGATCAACTGGCGAGCGGTATCTGGATTCAGACGAATCGATGAGGAGATTGCGTTCAGTGCGTTAAACAGGAAATGGGGATTAATTTTACTTTGCAGGGCGCGAAGCTCTGCCTTATTTGCCATTTCACGTAACTGCTCGGCACGGGAAACCTCCAGTTGGGTGGAGATAATTTGCGACAGTCCTACCGCCATCTCCTGTAATGAGGACGTAATCTGGTGCGCGTGGCAGTAGTAAATTTTCAGCGTTCCGGTCACAACGCCTTTCTCCCACAATGGGATCACCAGCATCGAGTGGATTTCCGGTGTGCGGTGGGCTTCATCATTGTTTTTAATGATGATTTTCCCATAATTCATCGCCTGACGCGTCGTTGGGCTAATGAAGTCATCGCCATTCTGGTAGTTATGCTCGCCCACACCGACATAGGCCAGCACATGCTCGGTATTGGTAATTGCCACCGCGTCGGCGTGAATGTCGTCACGGATAATTTCACAGACTTTACGTAACGATTCGCTATTCACGTGACGAAACAGCGGCAGGGTTTTATTGGCAATATCCAGCGCCAGCTTGGCCTGCCGCGCAGCGCTGGCCTCTTTTTCGCCTTCAACGCTTTGCACCAGCAGTACAATAAAGCCGATACAGACACTGCCGAGGATCATCGGAATCCCGATTTTGGAGACGATATCCAGCCCCAGCTCGGTGGTTGGTGCCCAGACAATCACCAGAATCATGGTTAGTGTTTCGCAGAGCATACCGCCCAGAATACCGACGCGCCAACGCTGCGCTTTGGGGATTTTCAGGTTAATCCAGCCAGAAATACAGCCCGCCAGAATACTGGTGATAAAGCAGGGGATCGCCGTCACGCCTCCAATATCAATAAGATAGCGGTGAATCCCGGCTATTACGCCGGTAATGATGCCCACCCACGGGCCAAATAAAATCCCGCCTGACATTACCGCAATAATACGCACGTTAACCAGCGAGCCTTCCACCGGCACGCCGGACCAGGTGCTGAACAGGGCGAACAACGAGAAAATGGCGGTAACGGCAAGCAACTCTTTTGGTGAGTGCGCCGACTTGTGTAACAACTCGCGAAACAGGCGGATACGAATAAGGAAGAACAGGCAGATAAGCATTAACGCTGCCCGATCGAAGACCGCTAGCAGCATGTTGAATATTTCGTGCACGGGTAACTCTGGATAAGGATTAAACCTCTATGATAGGTAACCTGAGGGCTGATGACCAGCAGACCATTTTTGAGGAAAAACCACAAATTTAAAAGGGGATTGTCAGGTAAATGGTGCATTGGCAATACATATCTTGATAATGCACATCAGGTTGGTAAATTTATTGAAATTATAATGTTAATTAATGTGGTGGTGTTTTCTTGGGAAAAGGTGAGAATTTCCTGTTTTATTACTGATGTTCCTCTTTTATGGCAGCAAAAATTTTTTTGCTAAAACGCTCGACAGACAGATTTTATTCAGGCTATTTTCAAAACAGCCACCTATCGTGGTAGCGTCGCTCGGACGGTCCGGGCGCTCACGTTAATCTGAGGAAATTATGGCTGACACTCGCCCTGAACGTCGCTTTACGCGTATTGATCGTCTCCCGCCTTACGTTTTTAACATTACCGCTGAACTGAAAATGGCTGCGCGTCGGCGCGGCGAAGATATTATCGATTTCAGTATGGGTAACCCTGACGGCGCAACTCCGCCGCATATTGTTGAAAAGTTATGCACTGTAGCACAGCGCCCGGATACGCACGGTTACTCCACTTCACGCGGCATTCCACGGTTACGTCGCGCCATTTCTCGCTGGTATCAGGATCGTTACGACGTTGAAATCGACCCGGAATCAGAAGCCATCGTCACCATTGGCTCGAAAGAGGGGCTGGCGCACCTGATGCTGGCGACGCTGGATCACGGTGATACGGTGCTGGTGCCTAATCCCAGCTACCCGATTCATATCTACGGTGCGGTGATTGCCGGGGCGCAGGTACGTTCAGTACCGCTGGTGGAGGGTGTTGATTTTTTCAATGAACTGGAACGTGCTATTCGCGAGAGTTATCCGAAACCGAAGATGATGATCCTCGGCTTCCCGTCGAACCCAACCGCGCAATGCGTGGAACTGGAGTTCTTCGAAAAGGTTGTTGCGCTGGCGAAACGCTACGATGTGCTGGTGGTTCATGACCTGGCTTATGCCGATATCGTCTACGATGGCTGGAAAGCGCCGTCAATTATGCAGGTTCCGGGCGCACGCGACGTAGCGGTCGAGTTCTTTACGCTGTCGAAAAGTTACAACATGGCAGGCTGGCGTATCGGCTTTATGGTTGGCAACAAAACGCTGGTCAGCGCGTTGGCACGCATCAAAAGCTATCACGATTACGGCACCTTTACACCGTTGCAGGTGGCGGCTATTGCGGCGCTGGAAGGCGATCAGCAGTGTGTGCGCGACATTGCCGAACAGTATAAGCGCCGTCGCGATGTGCTGGTAAAAGGGCTGCATGAAGCGGGCTGGATGGTCGAAATACCGAAAGCCTCAATGTATGTTTGGGCAAAAATCCCGGAACCATATGCAGCGATGGGCTCTCTGGAATTTGCCAAAAAGCTGCTCAATGAAGCGAAGGTTTGCGTCTCGCCGGGTATCGGTTTTGGTGACTACGGTGACACCCATGTACGCTTTGCGTTAATTGAAAACCGTGACCGCATTCGTCAGGCTGTCAGAGGTATCAAAGCAATGTTCCGCGCTGATGGCTTACTGCCAGCCAGCAGTAAACATATTCACGAAAACGGCGAATAAATGTATTCTCAGAAAAGCAAACAGGAGCCAGACGGCTCCTGTTTTTCATTGCACAGTTTGCTTTTAGATCATCAGGGCAAAAGTACCGGCCCAAACGATGACCATAAAAGAAATGCCCATAAAGAAATATTTCACTTTACATCTCTCCGCGTAATTACTGTTACGCCTGAATGACTTCACTACATCTGGTACAGTGAGTTGACACCGGGCAAAACGACCTTAAAAGTCCTCAGCTTTGCCGTGGGCATCATCCCAGAATTCTGAGCTGATTTGCTCGAGACGGCGCTAATGTACGCCTAAAACTAAATTGAAACAAGTGGCATTTTCTTATTTACTTTTAGTAACTTACGAGTGTCTCATATCGACGACAGTTTAATTTCTGCCAGTAATAATTCACGATTTAGCGAAGGGAAAAGCCTTAAGAAAAAAGCCATAAAAACCATTGAGTTATTGTGGCTAATTTGAAGAGGGAAAGAGAACGGGTCGTTTGTTAAACGTATAACGACGCTTCACCCACCGGACGTGTTTTGAAGCGGCGGTGGATCCAGAGATATTGCTCCGGTGCACGCATAATCTCTTTCTCAATAACCTTGTTCATATAAGCGGCAGCCTGACATTCATCAGTCGGGTAACCTTCCATTTCTGGGGTGATATACAAACGGTATCCGCTGTAATCGGCTTTTCGAACCATTGTCACAGTCAACATGGCGGAACCTGAAAGGCGAGACAATACGTAGGTGCCATTGGTTGTTGCGACATTTTCTACCGCAAAGAACGGGGCGAAGGAGCTACCCTTACGACCATAATCCTGGTCGGGGGCAAACCATACGGCTTCACCTTTTTTCAAAGCGCCGACAATACCGCGCAGATTATTTCTGCCGATCATCGCTTTGTTAGAGCGCATGCGACCACGAGTCTGCACCCATTCCATCAACTGGTTATTATGCGGACGATAAGTTGCCATCATTGGCTGGCAAAGTCCCATTACGCGGCCACCCAGTTCCAGCGACATAAAATGTACGCCGACGACCATTACGCCACGATTTTGCATTTGTGCGCGTTGCAGGTTATCCAGGCCTTCGACATCAAACCACTTACGCACGCGACGATCGGGCCAGAACCACGCCATTCCGGTTTCAACCAGCGCCATACCAAGCGAGCGAAAGTTTTCGGCAATGATCTTCTCGCGTTCTTCAGAAGAATGCTGCGGGAAACAAAGTTCAAGGTTTTTACGCGCGATGGATTCGCGACGTTTCAGAAATGGTCTGGCCATCGTGCCGATACGTGTGCCAAGAAAGCACAGAACAGGATAAGGAAGTTGTACCCAAAGCCAGAGTACGCCAAGACCAAACCACGTGAGCCAGTAGCGAGGATGGAGAAACTCGCGGGAAAATTTGCGTTGTGGAAACATAGTTACCTTCTGTAGATACTAATTGTTGTATCGCAGAAGATTCCATGTCGACAGCGGTACACTCAATATATTAGGCCATCATGTACGACAATGGTTCCTGTAAAGAGTGTAAAGACTAGCCAGGACAAAACCACGAGGAGCATGAATGCGGTACTTCTACTGTAACACTGGCAGATCGTTTTCAGCCACTTTTTATTAATCATGCTGAATAAATATTTTTCCACCTGACAAAGAACCGTTTGTAACACCTTGTTTTAACTCCACTGCTGGTCGGGTAAGAGAAGAATGTTGATAAATTGTTGCGTAAATTGCAAGTATATAAGGATTGTCTTACTATAAAAGTAACTGAAGTTACAGGTTTTTTAGCACGGCAGGAGGTTGAGCTATGATTTATTTATGGATGTTTCTCGCGCTTTGCATTGTCTGTGTTAGTGGGTATATCGGTCAGGTACTGAATATAGCATCTGCCGTTTCTTCTTTTTTTGGCATGGTGATCCTTGCCGCACTCATTTATTACTTCACTATGTGGTTAACTGGCGGTAATGAGCTGGCAACGGGGATATTTATGTTTCTTGCCCCGGCTTGTGGCTTGATGATCCGCTTTATGGTGGGGTATGGAAGGCGGTAATGAGGGGGAGATATGGTGTCCCCTGCAGGAATCGAACCTGCAATTAGCCCTTAGGAGGGGCTCGTTATATCCATTTAACTAAGAGGACAATGCGGCATGAGTATAACCGCTATTAAACAGCGGAGTAAGTACACCGCCGCTCGATTGCTTAAACCCTCGCCACTTACACCGGGTTTTTATCATTTTTCTTAATAGTTTCCGCACATTCTGCTTTCTGGCGGGCCTCTTCTTTACGCTTGTTACTCATATCGTTGCGGATCTGTGCATGGCTCATTAACGCGAAGATGAAAGTGCCGCCGCAAATATTCCCCGCCAGAGTAGGTAGCGCAAATGGCCAGATGAAATCGCTCCAGTGCAGCGTGCCGTTAAATACCAGATAGAGGATCTCTACAGAACCCACGACGATGTGAGTGGTGTCACCCAGGGCGATAAGCCACGTCATTAATATAATTACCACAATCTTTGCCGCTCCTGCCGCAGGGAACATCCATACCATTGTGGCTATCAGCCAGCCGGAGATAATCGCGTTGGCAAACATCTCGCTGGGGGTGTTTTTCATTACATCCATGCCGATTTTGACAAACGCATCGCGGGTTTCTTCATTAAAGATAGGCATATACTCAAACGCCCACGCCGCAATACCTGTTCCAAGAATATTACCCAGCAACACGACGCCCCATAACCGCATCAGTAAGCCGATGTTGCCGATAGTCGGTTTTTGCATTACCGGCAGTACCGCAGTTACGGTATTCTCAGTAAATAATTGCTGGCGTGCCATAATGACGATAATAAAACCAAAGGTATAACCCAGATTCTCCAGCAAAAAACTCCCCGGTACACCTTCCAGTTCGACATGAAATATACCTTTTGCCAGTAGCGAAGCGCCCATCGACAGGCCCGCAGCAATAGCTGACCACAGTAGCGCCATTGCGTCGCGTTCCAGCTCTTTTTCGCCGTCCTGGCGGATATGCTCGTGAATAGCCATCGCTCTGGAGGGGAGTCGGTCTTCATCTATTTCTATTTTTTTCCCGCGTTCTTTTTCTTCACTCTCTACTTCAAGTTCGTCGCTGTGTTTATCTATTTTGTCGTTATCCATGGTGTCGTCTCTTGAATTAGCACGCATAGCTAAAGCGTAGCGGCTTTTTTGCTCGCAACTGGCGGGAGTTACTCTGAAAATGTATAAAAGGCCGCGTTTGCCTTTTTCTGTTTCTACGGAATCAAGTAGCCTACAGGGCGGCGATTACCAGGCTATGATCAAATCAGCATTTCAGGGCGTCTGGACATCAGTTGACGTGCTGCTACAATCGCCCACACCTAAACAGGCGGATACGGTATCGTTCCGTCATGGATGGCAAACTGCATAAGCCATAAAAAACAGGGAGACATTTATGAAGCTTCGCCTGTCGGCGCTTGCTCTGGGAACTACGCTTCTGGTGGGGTGTGCGAGTTCCGGTACAGATCAGCAAGGGCGTTCAGACCCGTTAGAAGGGTTCAACCGCACCATGTACAATTTTAACTTCAATGTGTTAGACCCGTATGTGGTTCGACCGGTAGCTGTCGCCTGGCGTGATTATGTTCCGCAACCGGCGCGTAACGGTTTGAGCAATTTTACCGGCAACCTTGAAGAACCTGCGGTGATGGTTAACTATTTCCTGCAGGGCGACCCTTATCAGGGGATGGTTCACTTTACCCGCTTTTTCCTGAACACCATTTTGGGGATGGGCGGCTTTATTGATGTTGCGGGGATGGCGAATCCGAAACTGCAACGTACTGAACCTCACCGTTTTGGTAGTACGCTCGGTCACTATGGCGTGGGCTATGGGCCGTATGTTCAGTTACCGTTCTACGGTAGTTTCACGCTGCGTGATGACGGCGGTGATATGGCAGATGCTCTTTACCCGGTACTTTCCTGGTTGACCTGGCCGATGTCTGTGGGTAAATGGACGCTTGAAGGGATCGAAACCCGTGCGCAGTTGCTGGATTCCGACGGTCTGCTTCGTCAGTCGTCCGATCCTTATATTATGGTTCGCGAGGCTTACTTCCAGCGTCATGATTTCATCGCCAATGGCGGCGAACTCAAACCGCAGGAAAACCCGAACGCGCAAGCGATTCAGGATGATTTAAAAGATATCGATTCTGAATAAGATGCAAATAAAAAAGGTGAGTCGTAAAACTCACCTTTTTTCTTATTAAGCTAACGTGTTATTAGAACGCGTAGTTAAAGTTAGTCCCGAACAGCCAGGCTTTACCTTCAGACTCGAATTGATATGGACCTTCGTTGATCTTCACGCTCTGACCGTGCATATAAGAGACGCCGACATCTACAGAAGCATCTTTATTAAATGCGTAAGTAGTACCTGCGCTCAGCCAGAAACGGTCCTGATCCGGAATGGAGATAGAACGGTTCTGTGCCGGAACTGGGCTGTCATCGAAGGCAATGCCGGTACGGAAGGTCCAGTTATCATCGTAGTAATAAGTTGTACCCAACGCGATGCGGTAAGCATCTTTAAAGCCTTCATGTTTCTGGAACAGCGTGTCGCCACCGGTTGAGGTTGCTTTCAGTTGTTGGAACTGACTCCAACTGGTGTAAGCCAGGCTATAGTGAATCGCCCACTGCGGATCAACACGGTTATAACCAGACACTTCCCACATTTCAGGCAGGTTCAGCGTCAGATAACCCGACTGCGTTGCGCCACCTGTAGCACCAGGCAAACCGAGATTGTAGTTATTCAGGCCAATTGGCAAGTCGCTGCTGTAGTTACCTTTGAAGTCAATTTTTACCTCAGAACGGTAGGTCAACGCGTAGCGGTTGTTTTTATCCAGTTCATACAGGATCCCGGCGTTCCAGCCAAAGCCCCACTGGTTGCCGTTCAGATGAGCAATTTTGGTGTTACTTTCAATATCATTAGCGGCTGCAGCCAGCGCTTGTCCCTGTGGTGTCCGTCCGGCGGGAGATTGCATAATCTGACCAGCAACCAGTTGCCCCAGATCACCTGCAAAACGTTCAATTTTTGCACGAGCATAGACGGCGTTAAGACCAAGACCGAAACTCCAGGCGTTGTTTAAGCGGTAGGCACCGCTTAAATTCATATTCACGGTTTCGAGGTCGGTTGTACCACCGACAGAACCGCCTGCATAAGTGTCATTAAACTCTGTCGCCAGACCATAGTTAGAGGTAATGGAAGCCCCCCAACCAAATTGGTCGTTAATCGGCGCAACAAAGTGTGCGTTCGGAACCCATGCTGTAGGTGCGATGTTATCCGCGTCGAGGCTACGACCAGACGGAGAAGTTCCGCTGATATTCACATCCGGATCAATATAAACCGCACCCGCAGAAAAAGTCGGGCGGTCAAACATGGTAATCAACGCGGGGTTACGGCTGACATTACCAGCATCATCGGCAATAGCGCCTTCCCCTGAATAAGCCCGACCCAGGCCAGAGGAAGAAAATTCGTTTAACTGAAAGCCTGCCGACCAGGCCTGGGTGGAGATAAGTGCCACTGCGACTGCGAGAGCAGACTTTGTAAACAGGGTTTTCTGGCTCATGACCATAACCTCAATAATTTATTTTTATACAAACTATGTTACGTGCTGTAACAGGAGCGCGAAGTGTAGGGGCTGATGTACATCTTAGAAATCAGACCAGTGGCGAGAGTATAGGTCTGACCAGATGGAATGTTGCAAGTATGTTTCTATATTTTTTCAAATATGATCTAAGAAACGCGATCCAGTTGGCAAAATTTGGAGGTGGCGCACTCATTCATCCAGGTGAATTTTGTTTTAGATCATTTTTAAGTGTGATTTCGGTCACTTATCTGATTTTGCAGAATTAACAACTGGAGCAGCACTTTTCAGAAGCGTAAAATATCCGTAACGTTTATCTGGCACCTTGGGTGCACATACAGAGGAAATCAACGATGAGTAAATGTAGTGCTGATGAAACCCCGGTTTGCTGCTGTATGGATGTTGGCACCATTATGGACAACTCCGATTGCACCGCGTCTTACAGCCGCGTGTTTGCAAACCGCGCAGAAGCAGAACAAACGCTGGCGGCGCTGACTGAAAAAGCCCGTAGCGTAGAATCCGAACCATGCAAAATCACCCCGACTTTCACTGAAGAGTCTGACGGTGTTCGCCTGGATATTGATTTCACTTTTGCCTGCGAAGCTGAAATGCTGATTTTCCAGTTGGGTCTGCGTTAATTCCTCTCGGGTACATACGCCCCTGCCAGTTCAGTTGTTGGCAGGGGCGTTTTATTTTATCTTCTTCTTTTCTCTCTGTGTCATAGCTCCCACTTTCCCTTTTCTCCACTTGGCTAAATGTAAAAAAATAGTTAAGACTATGATCAGGTCAGACCACTTTATGTCTTTTTTTACAGGGGAGTGTTATGGGTCAGGTTTTACCGCTGGTTACCCGCCAGGGCGATCGCATCGCCATCGTTAGCGGGTTACGTACGCCTTTTGCTCGCCAGGCAACGGCTTTTCATGGCATTCCCGCTGTTGATTTGGGGAAGATGGTCGTCGGTGAGCTGCTGGCACGTAGTGAGATCCCCGCCGAAGTGATTGAACAACTGGTCTTTGGTCAGGTTGTGCAAATGCCAGAGGCTCCCAATATTGCGCGTGAAATTGTTCTTGGCACTGGAATGAACGTCCATACCGACGCATACAGCGTCAGCCGAGCTTGCGCTACCAGTTTCCAGGCGGTTGCGAACGTGGCCGAAAGCCTGATGGCGGGAACCATCCGCGCCGGTATTGCTGGCGGGGCCGATTCCTCTTCGGTATTGCCAATTGGCGTCAGTAAAAAACTGGCGCGCGTGTTGGTTGATGTCAACAAAGCCCGCACGCTGCGCCAGCGTCTTAAACTCTTCTCCAGCTTGCGTTTGCGTGACTTAATGCCTGTTCCGCCTGCGGTAGCGGAATATTCCACCGGTTTGCGAATGGGCGATACCGCCGAACAAATGGCGAAAACCTACGGTATCACCCGCGAACAGCAAGATGCACTGGCGCACCGTTCGCACCAGCGTGCTGCCCAGGCATGGTCAGAAGGCAAACTCAAAGAAGAGGTGATGACCGCCTTTATCCCTCCTTATAAACAACCCCTCGCGGAAGACAACAATATTCGCGGTAATTCCACGCTTGCTGATTACGCAAAACTGCGTCCGGCATTTGACCGTAAACACGGAACGGTAACTGCGGCGAACAGTACGCCTCTGACCGATGGCGCGGCGGCAGTGATCCTGATGACCGAATCGCGAGCGAAAGAATTAGGACTGGTGCCGCTGGGATATCTGCGCAGTTACGCGTTTACCGCTATTGATGTCTGGCAGGACATGTTGCTCGGTCCGGCCTGGTCAACGCCGCTGGCGCTGGAGAGAGCAGGCCTGACGATGGCCGATCTGACATTGATTGATATGCATGAAGCATTTGCCGCCCAGACGCTGGCAAATATTCAGTTGCTGGGTAGTGAACGTTTTGCCCGCGATGTGCTGGGGCGTGCACATGCCACTGGCGAAGTGGACGATAGCAAATTTAACGTGCTTGGCGGTTCCATTGCTTATGGTCATCCCTTCGCGGCAACCGGCGCGCGGATGATTACCCAGACATTACACGAACTTCGCCGTCGCGGCGGTGGATTTGGTTTAGTAACCGCCTGTGCCGCAGGTGGACTTGGTGCGGCAATGGTTCTGGAGGCGGAATAATGGAAATGGTATCGGCTTTTACCCTCAATGTACGTCTGGACAATATTGCCGTCATCACCATTGACGTTCCCGGCGAAAGAATGAATACCCTGAAGGCAGAGTTTGCCTCGCAGGTGCGCGCCATTATTAAACAACTCCGCGAAAATAAAGAACTTCGAGGCGTAGTGTTTATCTCCGCTAAACCGGACAACTTTATTGCCGGTGCAGACATCAACATGATTGGCAACTGCAAAACCGCGCAAGAAGCGGAAGCACTGGCGCGGCAGGGCCAACAGTTGATGGCGGAAATTCATGCTTTGCCAGTTCCTGTTATTGCCGCCATTCACGGCGCTTGCCTGGGCGGTGGTCTGGAGCTGGCACTGGCGTGCCACGGTCGTATCTGTACAGACGACCCTAAAACCGTGCTCGGCTTGCCGGAAGTACAACTTGGGTTGTTACCTGGTTCAGGCGGCACCCAGCGTTTACCGCGCCTGATCGGCGTCAGCACAGCACTAGAGATGATCCTCACTGGCAAGCAACTACGGGCAAAGCAGGCGTTAAAGCTGGGGCTGGTGGATGACGTCGTTCCGCATTCTATTTTACTGGAAGCCGCTGTAGAGCTGGCGAAGCAGGAGCGTACAGTTTCTCGGACTCTCCCGATTCGTGAACGAGTGATGGCCGGGCCATTAGGTCGTGCGCTGTTATTCAAAATGGCAGGCAAGAAAACAGAACAGAAAACCCAGGGCAACTACCCGGCGACAGAACGCATTCTTGAGGTTATCGAAACAGGATTAGCGCAGGGCTCCAGTAGCGGTTATGACGCTGAAGCACGGGCCTTTGGCGAACTGGCAATGACATCGCAATCACAGGCTCTGCGTAATATCTTTTTTGCCAGTACCGACGTGAAGAAAGATCCTGGCAGCGATGTTGCCCCCGCCCCATTAAATAGCGTGGGGATATTAGGTGGTGGCTTGATGGGGGGTGGTATTGCTTACGTTACAGCCGGTAAAGCGGGGCTACCTGTAAGAATTAAAGATATCAACGCCCAGGGCATAAATCATGCTTTGAAATACAGTTGGGATCAGTTGGAGGGGAAAGTGCGCCGCCGGCATATCAAAGCCAGTGAACGCGACAAACAATTGGTGCTGATTTCAGGTTCTATGGATTATCACGGTTTTTCCCATCGCGATCTGATTATTGAAGCAGTGTTTGAAAATCTCGAATTAAAACAACAGATGGTGGCGGAAGTGGAGCAAAACTGCGCCCCTCATACAATTTTTGCCTCCAATACCTCATCTTTACCGATTAGCGATATTGCCGCTCACGCCTCACGACCAGGGCAGGTTATCGGCCTGCATTTCTTCAGCCCGGTAGAAAAAATGCCGCTGGTAGAAATCATTCCTCACGCCGGGACATCGGCGCAAACCCTCGCCACTACGGTAAAACTGGCGAAAAAACAGGGCAAAACGCCAATCGTGGTGCAGGATAAAGCCGGATTTTACGTTAATCGCATTCTGGCACCTTACATTAATGAAGCTATCCGCATGTTGACCGAAGGTGAGCGTGTTGAGCACATTGATGCCGCACTGGTTAAATTTGGTTTTCCGGTGGGACCAATCCAACTTTTGGATGAGGTAGGAATCGACACAGGGACTAAAATTATTCCTGTACTGGAAGCAACTTATGGAGAACGTTTTAGTGCGCCTGCAAATGTTGTTTCTTCAATTTTGAACGACGATCGCAAAGGTAGAAAAAATGGCCGGGGTTTCTATCTTTACCGCCAAAAAGGGCGTAAAAGCAAAAAACAGGTTGATCCCGCCATTTACCCGTTGATTGGCGCGCAAGGGCAGGGGCGACTGTCCGCACCGCAGGTTGCTGAACGGTGTGTGATGTTGATGCTGAATGAAGCAGTACGTTGTCTGGACGAGCAGGTTATCCGTAGCGTGCGAGACGGGGATATTGGCGCAGTATTTGGAATTGGTTTTCCGCCATTTCTCGGTGGTCCGTTCCGCTATATCGATTCTCTCGGCGCGGGCGAAGTGGTTGCAATAATGCAACGACTGGCCGTGCAATATGGTTCCCGTTTTACCCCTTGCGAGCGTTTACTTGAGATGAGCGAGCATGGGGAAAGTTTTTGGAAAACAACTGCAACTGACCTGCAATAAGAAGGTCAAAGCTATATGAATCCGCGCTGAATGGTGGAGTCATGGTTAAAATGTAAACGCATATTGACTATACTTACGCCATTGAGGTAAAAAACAGCGTTTCATTCGGTGAATGGATAAGGCACAATGCCGGCCACCGTCTTCTTTCTCTGGTTTCAGATGAAAGAAGACGGGTGAATCTGGTTAACAAAAGCGGTGCAATATGCAAGTTTTTATCATGCGTCACGGCGACGCAGCCCTCGATGCCGCCAGTGATTCGGTTCGTCCTCTGACCACTAACGGTTGTGACGAATCTCGCCTGATGGCGAACTGGCTGAAAGGTCAAAAAGTGGAAGTCGAACGTGTTCTGGTGAGCCCGTTCCTGCGAGCCGAGCAAACTCTGGATGTCGTAGGTGATTGTATGGAACTGCCATCCAGTGTCGAAGTTCTGCCAGAATTGACGCCCTGCGGCGATGTCGGTCTGGTTAGTGCTTATCTTCAGGCATTGACCAACGAGGGAGTCGGGTCGGTACTGGTTATCTCTCACTTACCCTTAGTCGGTTATCTGGTAGCCGAGTTATGTCCGGGCGAAACGCCGCCTATGTTTACCACTTCAGCTATTGCCAGCGTAACGCTTGATGAAAGCGGAAAAGGCGAATTTAACTGGCAGATGAGCCCGTGTAATTTGAAAATGGCAAAAGCGATATAATTACGCAACGTTTATATCGCATATCAACTTTCAGAGAGCCACTTAAGTGGCTCTTGTTGTATTGAATGTCAGGGAAGTTCTGGCGGCAGCCACTCTTCCACTTCAATCAATACCAATAACGCCGCGTCGCCGCCGTACTCTTTTGGTGCCTGGTGAAATGCCATCACATGCGGATGCTGTGCCAGCCACAGCGGTGTTTGTTGCTTCAAAATATGCTTACCGTGCCCATGCATCACACAGGCGCAAAACACATGTTCACGGCGACAGGCGGCAATTAATGCGCCCAGTTCCTGTTTGGCTTGTAGCTGCGTCAAGCCGTGCAAATCAAGAAACAACTCCGGCGAATAATCACCGCGTCGCAGTTTCTTCGCCTCAAAATGACTGACATCCGGGCGGACATATTTAACCGGGCCTTCGGTATTTAATAACGGCTGAAATTCATCAGAGAAATAATGGCTGGCATCAGCCTGCTCCTGAATCAACCGCTTGACCGGCACTTCGCTGACTTTTTTTCGTTGTGGTCGATGGACAATCGTGTCCTGCTTAATCTTGCGAGTACCCGCCATCAACTGGCGAAACAAGGCCTGATCCTCCTCGCTGAGAGTTGTTTTCTTTTTCATCTATGCATCTCTATTTTATTTTTCCTACAGTTTACCCGACTCGTAGCGCAATCGATCGGCCAAAACATAATTTTCCTGCGTCATTGCCGCGTGAATGCTGATTTATCGTCATCTTCATGGCAAACTAGCCGCCGAAATTAATGCGACCATGCCCTGGAGGAATACGTGGATAAAATTTTCGTTGATGAAGCAGTAAATGAACTGCAAACCATTCAGGACATGTTGCGCTGGTCGGTTAGCCGCTTCAGCGCGGCAAATATCTGGTACGGTCATGGCACCGACAACCCGTGGGACGAAGCGGTGCAACTGGTATTGCCGTCGCTCTACCTGCCGCTGGATATTCCGGAAGATATGCGCAACGCCCGCCTGACCTCCAGCGAAAAACACCGTATTGTTGAGCGCGTGATCCGCCGCGTCAACGAGCGCGTTCCGGTTGCCTATCTGACCAACAAAGCCTGGTTCTGCGGCCATGAATTTTACGTCGATGAACGCGTGCTGGTGCCGCGTTCACCGATTGGTGAACTGATCAACAATAAATTTGCCGGACTTATCAGCAAGCAACCGCAACATATTCTGGATATGTGTACCGGTAGTGGCTGCATTGCTATTGCCTGCGCTTATGCCTTCCCGGAAGCGGAAGTCGACGCGGTGGACATCTCTCCCGACGCGCTGGCGGTAGCCGAACAGAACATTGAAGAACATGGTCTGATCCACAACGTCATACCGATTCGTTCCGATCTGTTCCGTGATTTGCCGAAAGTGCAGTACGACCTGATCGTCACCAACCCGCCGTATGTCGATGCGGAAGATATGTCCGACCTGCCAAACGAATACCGTCACGAGCCGGAGCTGGGGCTGGCGTCTGGCACTGATGGCCTGAAACTGACACGTCGCATTCTCGGCAACGCGGCGGATTATCTTGCTGATGATGGTGTACTGATTTGTGAAGTCGGCAACAGCATGGTACATCTGATGGAACAATATCCGGATGTTCCGTTCACCTGGCTGGAGTTTGATAACGGTGGCGATGGTGTGTTTATGCTCACCAAAGCGCAGCTTATTGCGGCACGAGAACATTTTGGTATTTATAAAGATTAAATTTACTCGACATTCTTTAAGTTGCATGTGCTGCGTCTGCGGGTTATTAGGCCCATCCATGGGCCTCACCCCTTACGGGGCCGCTGCAAGTAGCGTTCAAATCCGCTCCATGCGGATTTGTCGTTCACCCCAGTCACTTACTTCTGTAAGCTCCTGGGGATTCACTCACTTGTCGCCTTCCTGCAACTTGAATTATTTAGAGTAAAAAATGCAAACACAACAATAACGGAGCCGTGATGGCTGGAAGCACAATTGGACAACTCTTTCGCGTAACCACCTTCGGTGAATCGCACGGGCTTGCGCTCGGTTGCATCGTCGATGGTGTTCCGCCAGGCATCCCGCTGACGGAAGCAGACCTGCAACACGATCTCGACCGGCGTCGCCCGGGGACATCGCGCTATACCACACAGCGTCGTGAACCGGATCAGGTCAAAATTCTTTCCGGCGTTTTTGAAGGTGTCACCACCGGCACCAGTATTGGCTTGTTGATCGAAAACACCGACCAGCGCTCTCAAGATTACAGCGCAATTAAAGACGTTTTCCGTCCGGGTCATGCTGATTACACCTACGAACAAAAATACGGCCTGCGCGATTATCGCGGCGGCGGACGTTCTTCCGCCCGTGAAACCGCCATGCGCGTTGCGGCTGGAGCAATTGCTAAAAAATATCTCGCCGGAAAATTTGGCATCGAAATTCGCGGCTGCCTGAGCCAGATGGGCGACATTCCACTGGAAATCAAAGACTGGTCGCAAGTTGAACAAAATCCGTTCTTCTGCCCGGACCCGGATAAAATCGACGCGTTAGATGAGTTGATGCGCGCGCTGAAAAAAGAGGGCGACTCCATCGGTGCGAAAGTGACTGTTGTTGCCAGTGGCGTACCTGCCGGACTTGGCGAACCGGTATTTGATCGCCTGGATGCTGACATCGCCCACGCGTTGATGAGCATTAATGCGGTGAAAGGCGTGGAAATTGGCGACGGTTTTGACGTGGTGGCGCTGCGTGGCAGCCAGAACCGCGACGAAATCACCAAAGAAGGTTTTCAGAGCAACCATGCGGGCGGTATTCTCGGTGGTATCAGCAGCGGGCAGCAAATCATTGCCCATATGGCGCTAAAACCGACCTCCAGCATTACCGTGCCTGGGCGTACAATTAACCGCTTTGGCGAAGAAGTTGAGATGATCACCAAAGGCCGTCACGATCCTTGTGTCGGGATCCGCGCGGTGCCGATCGCTGAAGCGATGCTGGCAATCGTTTTGATGGATCACCTGTTACGACAACGGGCGCAAAATGCCGATGTGAAGACTGATATTCCACGCTGGTAAAAAATGAACAAAACTGCGATTGCGCTGCTGGCCCTGCTTGCCAGTAGCACCAGCCTGGCAGCAACGCCGTGGCAAAAAATTACCCAACCTGTGCCGGGTAGCGCACAATCGATAGGCAGTTTTTCCAATGGCTGTATCGTCGGCGCTGACACGCTGCCGATACAGTCCGAACATTATCAGGTGATGCGTACCGATCAGCGTCGCTATTTCGGTCATCCGGATCTGGTGATGTTTATCCAGCGTCTGAGTAGCCAGGTGAACAATCTGGGTATGGGGACGGTGCTGATTGGCGATATGGGGATGCCCGCAGGTGGGCGTTTCAACGGCGGCCACGCCAGCCACCAGACCGGACTGGATGTCGATATCTTCCTACAACTGCCGAAAACTCGCTGGACCGCCGCGCAACTTTTGCGTCCGCAGGCGCTGGATTTGGTTTCCCGTGATGGCAAGCATGTCGTCCCAACGCTGTGGAAGCCGGAAATTTTCAGTCTGATCAAACTTGCTGCGCAGGACAAAGACGTGACGCGCATTTTTGTTAATCCGGCGATTAAACAACAACTTTGCCTTGATGCAGGCACCGATCGTGACTGGTTGCGGAAAGTGCGACCCTGGTTCCAGCATCGCGCACATATGCATGTACGATTACGTTGTCCTGCCGATAGCCTGGAGTGTGAAGACCAACCTTTACCACCGCCGGGCGATGGTTGCGGGGCAGAACTGCAAAGCTGGTTTGAACCACCAAAACCGGGAACAACAAAGCCTGAGAAGAAGACACCGCCTCCGTTGCCGCCTTCCTGCCAGGCGCTACTGGATGAGCACGTGATCTAATGGAAACGTTTAATAGCCTGTTTATGGTTTCCCCGCTGTTGCTGGGAGTTCTCTTTTTTGTCGCGATACTGGCGGGATTTATCGACTCGATTGCCGGTGGTGGTGGGTTACTCACTATTCCGGCATTGATGGCGGCGGGGATGTCTCCGGCTAACGCGCTGGCAACTAACAAACTGCAAGCCTGCGGTGGCTCTATTTCCGCCACCATCTACTTTATTCGCCGCAAAGTCGTCAGCTTAAGCGATCAGAAACTCAATATCGCCATGACCTTTGTCGGCTCGATGAGCGGCGCACTGCTGGTGCAGTACGTTAAAGCTGATGTGCTGCGGCAAATTTTACCGATTCTGGTGATTTGTATCGGTCTTTATTTCTTACTGATGCCCAAACTGGGAGAAGAAGATCGCCAGCGTCGGATGTATGGGCTGCCATTTGCGCTGGTCGCAGGGGGCTGCGTTGGTTTTTACGACGGATTCTTTGGCCCGGCAGCCGGATCGTTTTACGCACTGGCCTTCGTTACGCTGTGCGGCTTTAACCTCGCCAAAGCCACCGCCCATGCCAAATTACTTAACGCAACGTCAAACATCGGCGGTCTGCTGCTGTTTATTCTCGGCGGCAAAGTGATTTGGGCGACAGGATTCGTGATGCTGGTGGGGCAGTTCCTCGGCGCGCGTATGGGGTCAAGACTGGTGTTGAGCAAAGGACAAAAACTGATCCGCCCGATGATCGTTATCGTCTCGGCGGTGATGAGTGCCAAATTACTTTATGATAGCCATGGACAGGAGATCCTCCACTGGTTGGGGATGAACTAATGAACAGTACACACCACTACAAGCAGTTGATTGAAATTTTTAATAGCTGCTTTGCCGATGAATTTAATACCCGTCTGATTAAAGGCGACGACGAACCGATCTATCTTCCTGCTGATGCGGAAGTTCCATATAACCGAATCGTCTTTGCTCATGGCTTTTACGCCAGTGCTATCCACGAGATTTCGCACTGGTGTATTGCCGGGAAAGCGCGCCGTGAACTGGTTGATTTTGGTTACTGGTATTGCCCTGACGGACGCGATGCCCGGACGCAAAGCCAGTTTGAAGATGTTGAAGTTAAGCCGCAGGCGCTTGACTGGTTGTTCTGCGTGGCGGCGGGATATCCGTTTAACGTCAGTTGCGACAACCTGGAAGGCGACGTCGAACCGGATCGTGTGGTATTCCAACGACGGGTTCATGCGCAGGTGATGGATTATCTGGTGAACGGTATTCCTGAACGTCCGGCACGCTTCATAAAAGCATTACGAAATTATTATCACACGCCGGAACTTACGGCGGAACAGTTCCCGTGGCCGGAAGCGCTCAACTGAAGCCAGCGCCACGTTTACAATGAGGAAAGAAGATGATCGCGGAGTTTGAATCACGCATTCTGGCATTAATCGACGGTATGGTTGACCATGCCAGTGATGATGAGTTGTTTGCCAGTGGGTATTTGCGTGGCCACCTGACGTTAGCCATCGCAGAACTGGAAAGTGGTGATGACCACTCCGCCCAGGCGGTGCATACAACCGTTAGCCAGAGTCTGGAGAAAGCGATTGGTGCGGGTGAATTGTCGCCACGCGATCAGGCGCTGGTGACCGATATGTGGGAACACCTGTTTCAGCAGGCTTCACAGCAGTAAGTTGTGGCGTCTTTTACTGGACAAAGCACTGTGCACAAGTGCAACAATCAACTCCATTTGCGCCATTCCTCCCCGCGCGCTAGCATGATATTTCACAAAGGGAGGTCGTATGGATCTGTTGTACCGGGTAAAAACACTTTGGGCTGCGCTGCGCGGTAATCATTACACCTGGCCTGCCATCGATATCTCTCTTTCCGGTAATCGTCATTTTCATCTCATTGGCAGTATTCATATGGGTAGCCACGATATGGCTCCCCTGCCCGCCCGGCTGCTCAAAAAACTCAAACAAGCCGATGCGCTTATCGTCGAGGCGGATGTTTCCACCAGCGATACCCCATTTGCCAATCTCCCTTCCTGCGAGGCGCTGGAAGAGCGTATCAGCGAAGAACAGATGCAAAACCTGCAACACATTAGCCAGGAGATGGGCATTTCTCCCTCGCTGTTTTCTACTCAACCGCTGTGGCAAATTGCGATGGTTCTTCAGGCGACACAGGCGCAAAAACTGGGGCTGCGGGCAGAATATGGTATCGATTACCAGTTATTGCAGGTAGCGAAGCAACAACATAAGCCCGTGATTGAACTGGAAGGGGCAGAAAATCAGATTGCCATGTTGCTCCAGCTTCCCGACAACGGACTGGCACTGCTGGACGATACTCTGACCCACTGGCATACCAACGCCCGGTTGTTGCAACAAATGATGAGCTGGTGGCTGAATGCGCCACCGCAAGATAATGAAATAACGCTGCCCAATACATTCAGTCAGTCGCTGTACGATGTGCTGATGCACCAGCGCAATCTTGCCTGGCGGGATAAATTACGCGCTATGCCGCCGGGGCGCTATGTGGTCGCGGTTGGCGCACTGCACTTATATGGAGAAGGGAATTTGCCGCAGATGCTGCGCTAAAAAAATGGCCAATATCGCTATTGGCCCGTCAAAGAGGAATTTCATATTTTTATTATTATGCCGTCACTTTAAGCGACGGTGTAAGTCGATTGTCGCTCAATCTCACCATCCTGCCAATACTCTTAGGCAAGATGACTCTTTTTTTTGGGCCGCCATCAGGCGTATGCTTTCTCCGTTTTTTGTTTGAGGCAGGAAAATTACGATGACACCCGCAGTTAAATTACTCGAAAAAAACAAGATTTCTTTCCAGATTCATACCTACGATCACGATCCGGCTGAAACTAATTTTGGCGATGAAGTGGTCAAAAAATTAGGTTTAAATGCGGATCAGGTCTACAAAACGCTGCTTGTCGCGGTGAACGGCGATATGAAACATCTGGCGGTAGCCGTTACGCCAGTCGCAGGTCAACTGGATCTTAAAAAGGTGGCAAAGGCGCTGGGTGCCAAGAAAGTGGAGATGGCCGATCCGATGGTGGCACAACGCACCACGGGGTATCTGGTTGGGGGAATTAGCCCACTGGGGCAGAAAAAACGTCTGCCGACGATCATCGACGCCCCCGCGCAAGAATTTGCCACCATTTATGTTTCTGGTGGTAAACGCGGGTTAGATATCGAACTGGCAGCAGGCGATCTGGCGAAGATCCTCGATGCGAAATTTGCCGATATTGCTCGCCGCGATTAAGCATTGTGCCGGATGCGCACATCCGGCACTTTCAGATTACTGCCAGCTTACCTCACCTTTCGGCTCATATGCGCTCGCATCCAGCGGCGAGTTTTTCTGGATATAGCCTT
Organism: Escherichia sp. TW09308; assembly: GCF_000208565.1. Lineage (NCBI taxonomy): Bacteria > Pseudomonadati > Pseudomonadota > Gammaproteobacteria > Enterobacterales > Enterobacteriaceae > Escherichia > Escherichia sp. TW09308. The sequence continues at coordinate 3,186,464 of NZ_AEME01000001.1, forward strand.
TCAGCACTTCAGCATCAATAAAGCCGGTATTCACATAACCCGGTTTGTTATCAAGGCGCGGATAACCATCACCACCGGTGGCATTGAAGTTTAATGTCGCCATGCGGTAAGTTTTCGCCGGATCGATTGCTTCGCCTTTGATTTTCAGGTCGTTCAGTTTGCCGTCTTTCGCCACAAAGCTGACGTTGGCAAATTGCGGATAGGCACCGGAATCCGGCTTCATTTGCGCGACGGCGGTCAGGTAATCAATCACCTCTTTACCCGTCATATCCACATACACCACCACATTGCCGAACGGCTGCACTTTCAGCACGTTTTTGTAGCTGATATTACCAGCCTCAATGGAGTCGCGGACCCCGCCGCCGCTCATCACCGCGAAGTCAGCGCCTGTGCGATCCATTTGTGCCGCCAGAATTAATCGTCCCATATTGGTCTGCACAAAACGGACTTTGCTGCGGTCACCTTCCAGGCGACCATTGGTTTCGCCAATTTTCACTTCCAGTTGCGCTTTGCCTTTGTTCTGGAACGGCGATAACAGCGAGATCATTTGCTGGTTCTCAGCGATTTCCGGGGTGTAAAGCACACGTTCACTTTTCCCGTCTTCCCAGGTCACTTTCTTCTTCAGATTCACCGGAATCAACTGGTAGTTGACCATTTTCATTTCGCCATTGCGGAACTCAAAATCAGCCCGCCCCACGTATTTCCCCCACTCATGCGCCTGCACAATCCAGATGCCGTTTTGTTGATCCGGTTTACAAGGCGTACCAGGAACATAATCGACCTGTTTTTTATTTTCCGCCGCCATACAGACCGGATCTTGCGAGTGACCACCGACGATCATCGCCAGCGATCCGGCAGGCAAGCTGCGCGCCATCTCTACATCGCCCGGAGCATTTGAACCGTGCTCACCATTGTCGTAATGCCCCATATGCGTGGCGGCGATAATAATGTCCGGCTTCTCTGTCTGTTGCAGTTCCTGAATCACCAGCTTCGCTTCGTCGGCAGGTTTACGAAACTCAATGTCAGTGAAATATTCCGGGTTACCAATTTTCGCCGTGTCATCGGTCGTCAGACCAATAACCGCGATTTTCAGATCCTGACGCTTAAACAACGCCCAGGGTTTAAACAGGCGCTCGCCGGTACTTTTTTGATAGATATTGGCGGACAGCAACGGGAACTTAGCCCACTTTTCCTGCTGACGTAATACGGCGAGCGGGTTATCAAATTCATGATTACCGATCGCCATCGCGTCATAACCCACCAGATTCATGCCGCGAAAATCAGGTTCAGCATCCTGTAAGTCGGATTCCGGTACACCGGTGTTAATGTCGCCACCAGAAAGTAACAGCACGCTACCACCTTCAGCAGCGACTTCTTTGCGGATACCATCCACCAGCGTTTTTTGCGCCGCCAGACCATATTCGCCATATTCATTACGCCAGAAATGACCGTGGTGATCGTTGGTATGAAGCACCGTAATTTTGTAGGTTTTATCCTGCTCATAAGCCTGGGCGGTTTCACTCGCCAGTGTAAATGCGGCTAATAATGCTAATGCCACACCCCGCTGCAAAAACTTCATATTTCTCTCTCCCTGACCAGATATCAACGTGTTGAAAATTAGTATGACGCGACATAATAGACAAATCTGTGTGTGGTGATGGTAAATCTACATACAAAAATGGAAATTCTGTATTAAGCATTGAGACTTCCTTAAGACAGCGCATGCAGGTATGTTAGTCAGGTAATAATCACAAATAAGATAATTCTTTACATCGCAACCCTGAAAAAGTGACTTTCCTATGGCAATGAGTGAACAAACCCAGCCTGTGGCGGGCGCGGCTGCGTCAACCACTAAGGCACGCACATCGTTTGGTATTTTAGGCGCAATCAGCCTCTCGCATCTGCTGAACGACATGATCCAATCGCTAATTCTGGCGATTTATCCTCTGCTCCAGTCTGAATTTTCTCTGACATTTATGCAGATTGGCATGATTACCCTGACGTTCCAGCTCGCTTCCTCTCTGCTGCAACCGGTGGTCGGCTACTGGACCGATAAATACCCGATGCCGTGGTCGCTGCCGATTGGCATGTGCTTTACCCTGAGCGGCCTGGTGCTTCTGGCGCTGGCGGACAGTTTTGGTGCGGTTCTGCTGGCGGCGGCGCTGGTCGGTACAGGTTCATCGGTCTTTCACCCGGAATCTTCCCGCGTGGCGCGTATGGCGTCTGGGGGGCGTCATGGCCTGGCACAATCTATCTTCCAGGTAGGCGGTAACTTTGGTAGTTCGTTGGGGCCATTGCTGGCGGCGGTGATCATCGCACCTTACGGCAAAGGCAACGTCGCATGGTTTGTACTGGCAGCACTGCTGGCTATCGTAGTACTGGCGCAAATCAGCCGCTGGTACGCCGCGCAACACCAAATGAGTAAAAGCAAACCGAAAGAAGTGATTGTTAACCCGCTGCCACGCGACAAAGTGGTACTGGCAGTCAGCATCTTGTTAATCCTGATTTTCTCGAAATATTTCTATATGGCGAGCATCAGCAGCTATTACACCTTTTATTTGATGCAAAAGTTCGGTTTATCTATCCAGAATGCCCAACTTCATCTGTTTGCCTTCCTGTTTGCCGTCGCGGCGGGAACCGTCATTGGCGGGCCTGTGGGGGACAGAATTGGTAGAAAATATGTAATTTGGGGTTCTATCCTCGGCGTTGCGCCGTTTACCTTGATTTTACCTTACGCCAGCCTGTACTGGACGGGTATTTTAACGGTGATTATTGGATTTATCCTCGCCTCGGCGTTTTCCGCCATTCTGGTCTACGCCCAGGAGCTACTTCCGGGGCGTATCGGCATGGTTTCTGGACTCTTTTTCGGTTTTGCTTTCGGGATGGGAGGCCTTGGCGCAGCGGTTCTGGGGCTTCTCGCTGACCATACCAGCATCGAGTTAGTTTATAAAATCTGTGCTTTCCTGCCGCTTCTGGGAATGTTGACCATATTCTTACCTGATAATCGGCATAAATCCTGAATTCCCGGCAGCCAAAGGTAAACTTTGGCTGCTTCATTTTGCAGTAGCCATAAGCCTTTCCTCTTCATACACCTCATCACTTTTCCGATCCGTGCTTTTTTTGCGGCTAATTCCATTTTTCTGCAAAATTCAACAATTATTCATAAACATCATCAATGAAATTGTCATAAACTATTACCTGTAATTTTGGTTTTCCCGGCCAAAATATGGACAACTACCACCAGGAAAAGGAGACGGAATGCATCACGCCACCCCGCTTATCACCACAATTGTTGGCGGCCTTGTGCTTGCCTTTATCCTCGGCATGCTGGCCAATAAACTGCGTATTTCTCCTCTGGTGGGATATCTGTTAGCGGGTGTGCTGGCTGGCCCCTTTACCCCAGGTTTTGTTGCTGATACTAAACTGGCACCGGAACTGGCGGAGCTGGGCGTTATTCTGCTGATGTTCGGCGTCGGCCTGCATTTTTCGCTAAAGGATTTAATGGCGGTAAAGTCGATCGCCATTCCCGGCGCGATTGCCCAGATAGCCGTGGCGACGTTGCTGGGCATGGCTCTCTCTGCCGTGATCGGCTGGTCGTTGATGACCGGCATCGTGTTCGGCCTGTGCCTTTCCACCGCCAGTACCGTGGTACTGCTACGCGCGCTTGAAGAACGGCAATTGATAGACAGTCAGCGCGGGCAAATCGCCATTGGCTGGCTGATTGTGGAAGATTTGGTGATGGTTCTTACGCTGGTATTGTTGCCGGCGGTAGCGGGGATGATGGAACAAGGCGATGTTGGCTTTGCCACGCTGGCGGTTGATATGGGGATCACCATCGGCAAGGTGGTCGCATTTATCGCCATTATGATGCTGGTGGGCCGCCGTCTGGTGCCGTGGATTATGGCGCGGAGCGCTGCAACCGGTTCGCGTGAATTGTTTACCTTATCGGTGCTGGCGCTGGCATTAGGCATTGCTTTTGGTGCAGTAGAACTGTTTGACGTCTCCTTCGCGCTGGGCGCATTCTTTGCCGGAATGGTGCTTAACGAATCCGAACTTAGTCACCGCGCAGCGCATGATACGCTGCCGTTGCGCGATGCGTTTGCGGTGCTGTTCTTTGTCTCTGTAGGCATGTTGTTTGATCCACTGATCCTGATTCAGCAACCGCTGGCGGTGCTGGCTACGCTGGCGATTATTCTGTTTGGTAAATCAGTGGCAGCGCTTTTCCTGGTTCGTCTGTTTGGTCACTCCCAGCGTACAGCGTTAACCATTGCCGCCAGCCTGGCGCAGATTGGTGAGTTCGCCTTTATCCTGGCAGGTCTGGGGATGGCGCTGAATCTGCTGCCGCAGGCAGGGCAAAACCTGGTGCTGGCAGGCGCGATCCTGTCGATTATGCTCAACCCGGTGCTGTTCGCGCTGCTGGAGAAATATCTGGCGAAGACCGAAACACTGGAAGAGCAGACGCTGGAAGAGGCTATCGAAGAAGAGAAACAGATCCCGGTGGATATTTGCAACCACGCGATACTGGTGGGCTATGGTCGCGTGGGCAGCCTGCTGGGGGAAAAATTGCTCGCGTCTGATATTCCGTTAGTGGTGATTGAAACATCACGAACCCGTGTTGATGAGTTGCGTGAACGCGGGGTTCGCGCAGTATTAGGCAACGCTGCTAACGAAGAGATAATGCACCTGGCGCATCTGAAATGCGCGAAATGGCTGATTCTGACCATTCCCAACGGTTACGAAGCCGGTGAGATTGTGGCCTCTGCTCGCACCCAAAACCCGGATATTGAGATTATCGCCCGTGCCCATTATGACGATGAGGTGGCGTATATCTCCGAACGTGGAGCAAATCAGGTGGTGATGGGTGAACGCGAAATTGCCCGTACTATGCTGGAACTGCTGGAAGCGCCACCGGCTGGTGAGGTGGTGACGGGGTAATATATTGACATCATTGCCGGATGCGATGCTAACGCATCTTATCCGGCCTACGCGTGCCATCTTCCGTAGGTTGGATAAGGCGTTTACGCCGCATCCGACAGTCATCAGTTCGCTGGTTTAACGATCCCAGTAAGACTCTTCCAGACTGTCTTCACGCTCCGGCAGCCCGCGTGTTAAGCGTGGTGAATGCTGGTTCAAAACCTGATAACTGACGCGGTTAGCGTATTTACACACCTGCGCTAACGACGAATAGGTTAACCAGGTGAATTTATGCTTACTGGAATTTGGCACGTTGGTGCGGTGATAACTATTGGCGGTAATGTCATGCAACAACGCTGCCAGCGCCCCATCTCCGGCTCCGTTGGTGTTCATGATTTTTTCCGGCCCGCCCATATATGGTGCAATGTGCGAATAGACACGCAACGGATTCTGGCAATCTTTGTGCCGCATGGCGCGGCTAAACTCATACTGGTTAAATTCGGGTATGGCCCCCGGCAATAGCGGATGCTGGGTTTTGCGTTTCGCTTCGTCTTCAGTAAAGCCCGCCATATATAAACCAATTGGCCCCGCAGTGCACAGCACCAGATCTACCCAGTCCAGTGCCTTATCAGATGCCAGCAGCGGATCGCTCTCTCCGGTCAACGCTTCCGCTTCCTCTTCGTTCATCGCCAGAATAGAAACGTGTTCTTTGAGGAACGCCTGCCACCACTGTGGGTTCTCCGCAATAACAAATTTGGTTCCCAGCGTCAGCACCACCGGCACGTTGTATTTTTTGGCATATTCAATGGCTTTCATGGTCGCTTCCGGCATCGGTTCACCCGGCTTGCAGCGCACCAGATAGGACGTTAATACCAGCGCCGACGCTCCGGCAATGACATCTTCCGGAATACTTTCCGCACGTAGCTGGTTCATATGACCCGGGCTGATAGCAAAGGTACGTTCGCCAGACTCACCAATCAGCGTAAAGCAACGACCAATCGGGCCGTCCACCCCTTGCAGATAGTTAAGATCGGTTCGACTGGAGGTGTTACACAAGTAACGGTAGGCGTAGCTGCCAATTTCAATATTGCTGCACATTACGCCCAGCAGCACCGAACGGTCATCCGCCAGCACGGAGTAATTGTGCATGGTGTTACCAATGGTGCCACCCGCGAACTGATGGGTTATCAGGTTGTTCTGTTTCAGTTCCTGATAAAGTACTTCGGCAACATCATCTTCAATCACCAGTGAATGCCCGGCACTTAATCCATAACGCTCAATGAACTCATCATCCACTTTCGCTTCAATATCCACCAGCGTCTGGTCGATACCCACCACCCAGGCGGCGCTGGTTTCGTTTTCTGGTTGGATTTGCTGCAACAGCGGATCGCGTGCGTTTACAGGGAAGTAATGTTTGGATTTACGTTTACCGGGAAATTTCATGGTTGTTTTTACGGGTGGTTAACTGAGCGGCGAATGTTAACACAATCATGCCTGAACGCGCGAGACGCAGGCAGTTTCAATATCAGCAGGTGAGATCGCATTTTCATGGCAGTGGTTCCTTACAATGGCGTTATTTGAAAGGAGTTTTTTAATGAAGACGGAAAACAAATTATCCGTGCTGGAACTTATTTCTCCTGAAATGAAGGCCGTTGTTAATACTCTCCAGCCCGATTTACCGCCCTGGCCCGCAGCGGGAACGATTACTGAGCAACGGCAGCATTACACACTTGAGCGTCGATTCTGGAATGCTGACGCTCCAGAAATGGCAACCAGAGCTTACGCAGTCCCTACGCCTTATGGCCAGGTGGAAACACGGCTCTACTCGCCGGACGCAGACAGCACCGCGACGCTGTTTTATCTGCATGGCGGCGGTTTTATTCTCTGCAATCTCGATACCCACGATCGCATTATGCGGCTGCTGGCGAACTACACTCAGTGTACGGTGGTTGGTATCAATTACACCCTTTCACCAGAAGCGCGTTTTCCGCAAGCAATAGAGGAAATCGTGGTGTCCTGTTGTCACTTCCACCGACAGGCAAGCGATTATCAAATCAATATGTCACGCATAGGTTTTGCCGGTGATTCCGCGGGCGCGATGCTGGCGCTCGCCAGTGCTTTATGGCTACGAGATAAGCAGATTGATTGCGGTAAAGTTGTTGGGGTTTTGCTGTGGTATGGGCTTTACGGATTACGAGATTCCGTAACTCGCCGCCTGTTGGGCGGTGACTGGGATGGTTTAACGCAACAGGATTTGCTGATGTATGAAGAGGCCTATTTAGGTAACAAAGCAGACCGCGAGTCGCCATATTACTGCCTGTTTAATAATGATCTCACTCGCGATATGCCGCCCTGCTTTATCGCGGGTGCAGAGTTTGATCCGCTGCTGGATGACAGTCGCCTGCTTTACCAGACGTTAGCGGCACACCAGCAACCTTGTGAGTTCAAACTCTACTCCGGTACGCTACACGCCTTTTTGCATTATTCACGGATGATGAAAACCGCCGACGATGCTCTACGCGACGGCGCTCGATTCTTTAGCAATAGGTTGCAACCAGATTAGCCATCATTTCGATATGTTCCGGTGTAGCATTAAGCGCCGGAATATATTCATATTTTTTACCGCCCGCACCGAGAAAGACTTCACGGTTTTGCTCAGCAATCTCTTCCAGCGTCTCCAGACAATCCGCAGCAAAGCCCGGACACATCACCTGAATATGACCTACACCTTTTTCTCCGAGCATTTTCAGCGTTTCATCGGTATAAGGCATTAGCCAGGGTTCGCGACCAAAGCGTGACTGAAAGGTCATCATCACTTTTTCCGGTGCCATTCCCAGTGCTGAAGCCAGTTCACGGGTCGTTGTCCGGCAACGTTGCGGGTAGTCATCGCCTTCATCCGCATAACGCTGCGGAATGCCGTGATAGGAGAGCAATAGCAGATCCGGCTCGCCATGTTGCGCGAATGATGCACGAACGCTATTCGCTAAAGCATTAATATAATAGGGGTCGTCGGCATAATCGCGAATAAACGAAATGCCCGGAATACTGCGTTTACGCGCCAGAATGCGCGCCAGTTCATCCCATACCGCGCCGACCGTAGAACAGGAGTATTGCGGGTAGAGCGGCAGCACCACGATATGATCGACATGCTCCGCCAGCAGTTCATCCACCGCGCTTTCCAGTGATGGCGAACCATAGCTCATTCCCAGTGCCACCGGTATTTCCGGTAAGCGTTGTGCCAGCGCCTGCTGTTGCTGACGGCTGTAAACCATTAGCGGCGAACCACCTTCCATCCAGACAGAAGCGTACAGTTTCGCCACGCGCGGCGAACGCAGCGGTAATATCACGCCGCGCAACAATGGCCACCACAACAGCCGTGAGGTATCAACTACGCGTTTGTCGCTTAAAAATTGTTTCAGGTAACGTTTTACCGCTTCAGGAGTGGGGGCATCGGGTGTCCCCAGGTTTGCCAGCAGGATACCGGTTTTTGTCTGACGCATTACCGCCTCTTATCGATTCAACTTGTTGATAATTGTAGCGGAAAAGTGAGGAATAAGAACTAATTGCTGTGAGAGGTATTGCCTGAGGAGGATAAGCAGACCTGCCCGAAAGTAGATCTGCTGACATGTACCATGCCTGATGCGGCGTGAACGCCTTATCAGGCAGAGTGCAAATCAATGGTGACTTAGATTAGCCGAGGATTTTTTCCAGAGCCGCGCGAACTTCAGCAACCGGTTTGGTGCCGTCAACTTTCGCGTATTTGGTGTTGCCCGCTTCTGCTTCTTTGGAGTAGTAGCCGATCAGCGGTGCAGTCATCTGATGGTATTCAACCAGACGTTTACGCACGGTTTCTTCCTGATCGTCTTTACGGGTGGTCAGCTCTTCACCGGTAACGTCGTCTTTGCCTTCTACTTTCGGCGGATTGAATTTAACGTGATAAACACGGCCAGACGGCGCGTGAACGCGGCGACCTACGATACGATCAACGATCAGTTCGTCCGGTACGTCAAATTCCAGAACGTAATCAACATTGATACCCGCTTCTTTCATCGCATCTGCCTGCGGAATGGTACGCGGGAAGCCGTCCAACAGGAAACCGTTACGGCAGTCTTCCTGAGCAATGCGCTCTTTAACCAGCGCGATCACCAGTTCGTCGGTGACCAGTTTGCCTGCGTCCATAATGTCTTTTGCTTGTTTACCCAGCTCGGAGCCAGATTTGACCGCGGCACGCAGCATATCGCCAGTGGAGATTTGCGGAATACCATATTTCTCCATGATGAACTGAGCCTGAGTCCCTTTCCCCGCGCCCGGAGCGCCAAGCAGAATGATACGCATTGCGAAAATCCCCTTAAAATGTGTCGAATTTTTTGAAAAAGCGATAAACGATACCACCAACAGGCGATTGCCTCAAGAAAGGCACCTTGGGCTGAAACGGTTAAGGGGGGGATAATTTAAGGAAAGGTGATAAAAAATGCCGGATGACGTTAAGGTCATCCGGCATCGTATTCAACGTTCAGGCCGGAGAAACGCAATCGCGTTACATCCGGTATTACATCAGGAAACCAGAAGCTGGTTCATACGACGAATAAACAGGTTCGGATCTTCCAGCGTACCGCGTTCTGCCAGCAGCGCCTGATCCAGCAGCAGTTCTACCCATTCGCTGAACTTCGCGTCATCTTCAGTATCTGCCGCACGTTTCACCAGCACGTGATCCGGGTTCAGTTCGAAGATATATTTCACCTCCGGCACTTTCTGACCCGCCGCGGCGAACAGTTTCGCCATCTGGGTGCTCATTTCGTCGGCGTCGGTCGAAACGATCGCTGGCGTATCGGTCAGACGGTGAGTCAGACGCACATCTTTCACACGATCGCCCAGCAGTGCTTTCACACGATCGATAAACGGCGTCAGCGCTTTTTCTGCTTCTTTCGTGCTTTCATCGACTTCGTCAGCCAATTTTTCCAGCGACTCATCAACTTTAGACACAGACTGGAACGGTTTACCGTCGAACTCAGTCAGATAGTTCATCATCCACTCATCGATGCGGTCGGAAAGCAGCAGGACTTCGATGCCTTTCTTACGCAGCAATTCCAGATGCGGGCTGCTTTTCGCTGCCGCATAGCTGTCTGCGGTGATGTAGTAGATTTTCTCCTGCCCTTCTTTCATGCGGGAAACATAGTCTTCCAGAGACACGGTCTGCGCAGAAGAGTCGGTATGGGTAGAAGCAAAACGCAGCAGTTTGGCAATCGCTTCCTGGTTGGCGAAATCTTCTGCCGGACCTTCTTTCAGCACCAGGCCAAACTGCTGCCAGAAGGTCTGGTATTTTTCCGCATCGTCTTTCGCCAGTTTTTCCAGCATTTGCAGAACGCGTTTGGTCAGCGCATTGCGCAGGTTACGCGTTACCGTGCTGTCCTGAAGGATTTCACGGGAAACGTTCAGCGGCAGATCGCTGGAGTCAATCAGACCACGCACGAAGCGCAGATAGTTCGGCATAAACTGTTCTGCGTCGTCCATGATGAACACGCGTTGTACGTACAGTTTCAGGCCATGTTTGTGATCGCGGTTCCACATATCCCACGGTGCCTGCGACGGGATGTACAGCAGGCTGGTGTACTCCTGCTTACCTTCGACGCGGTTGTGGCTCCAGGTCAGCGGATCGTTAAAGTCGTGGGCGATATGTTTGTAGAACTCTTTGTACTCTTCGTCAGTGATTTCCGACTTGTTACGCGTCCACAGCGCCTGCGCTTTGTTGATTTTCTCCCAGGAAATAACGGTTTCGCCGTCTTTCTCTTCGCGTTTTTCGATCTCTACCGGCAGCGCGATATGGTCAGAGTATTTGCTGATAATGGAGCGTACGCGCCAGTCATCAAGGAACTCATCTTCACCTTCACGCAGATGCAGGGTGATTTCAGTACCGCGATCTTCTTTGGTGATGTCGGCAACGGTGTATTCACCTTCGCCCGCAGATTCCCAGAACACGCCGTTTTCTGGTTTTTCGCCTGCCGCACGGGTGCGCACGGTCACTTTATCGGCAACGATAAACGCAGAGTAGAAACCAACACCAAACTGGCCGATCAACTGGCTATCTTTTGCCTGGTCGGAACCCAGCGATTCGAGGAATGATTTGGTGCCGGATTTAGCGATAGTACCCAGATGATCGATCACTTCATCACGGGTCATCCCCACGCCGTTATCAGAGATGGTCAGCGTGCGCTTGTCTTTATCGAAAGAGACACGAACGCGCAGTTCGCCATCACCTTCGTACAGATCCGGATTAGAGAGCGCACGGAAACGCAACTTGTCCGCCGCATCGGAGGCGTTAGAGATAAGCTCACGCAGGAAAATTTCTTTATTGGAATAGAGAGAATGGATCATCAGATGCAGAAGCTGCTTCACTTCTGACTGAAAACCACGAGTTTCTTGTCCTTTCATGTAGGTCTACCTCAATAATGCCATTTTTAAGGTTAAAAACGGGATGAGGGAGAGATGGGGACAAGGGGGAATAATTTCAAGCGAGAGCAGTTGATCCTGCTCTCGTTTGCTTAAAAACGAATCTTATGGCGTCCGGCAAGGGAGTGTGACAGCGTGGTGCCATCAACCATTTCCAGTTCGCCGCCAACCGGTACGCCATGCGCAATTCGACTGGCTTCAACGTCATATTGCGCGCAAAGCTCGGCAATATAGTTAGCAGTAGCTTCACCTTCGACCGTCGGGTTAGTTGCGAGGATCACTTCAGTGATTTTTTCCTCTGCCAGACGCTGTTCCAGGCGATCGAGACCGATATCGTCCGGGCCAATGCCATCCAGCGGTGACAAGTGCCCCATCAACACAAAATAGCGGCCTGAAAACTGCCCGGTCTGCTCAATGGCGTAGATGTCCGCCGGACTCTCCACCACGCAGATTTGGCCATTTTCCTGACGACGCGGATTTGAACAGATGTTACACACGTCCTGTTCGGTAAAGGTGCGACAATCGGCGCAGTGACCGATTTCCGACATCGCCCGGGTGAGCGCCTGCGCCAGACGCATCCCGCCGCTACGATCGCGCTGAAGCAGCGTGAACGCCATACGCTGCGCCGACTTCGGGCCAACGCCCGGCAGACAGCGCAGTGCTTCCATAAGCTGTGTTAACAGCGGGCTGGTTTGCATCAGAACGGCATCTTAAAGCCTGGTGGCAACTGCATTCCGGAGGAAACAGAGGCCATTTTTTCTTTCTGAGTTTCTTCGATGCGACGTGCTGCGTCGTTGAATGCCGCAGCTACCAGATCTTCCAACATCTCTTTGTCATCTTCCAGCAAGCTTGGATCGATCTCAACACGACGGCAGTTGTGCGCGCCGTTGATGGTCACTTTCACCAGACCTGCGCCGGATTCACCGGTCACTTCCAGCTTCGCGATTTCTTCCTGCATCTGCTGCATTTTTTCTTGCATCTGCTGGGCCTGCTTCATCAGGTTGCCCAGACCGCCTTTACCAAACATAGGTTTCTCTCTCAATCACGTTAAGGATGACGATCATAAGCTGTGCTTACGATCAAATGGGGCGGATACTTTCTTCATCCAGCTCCGCATCGAAGAATCGACGCAGGGTCTGAATATTATTATCCGCAATAATGGACTCGCGCGCCTGCGCAAGTTTTTCTTCGTATATCGCCTGACGCCACTCCAGCGGCGTGCGCACCGCGGGATTATCATCTTCAACGATAGTCAGTTCAACCGTTGAGCCCTTTAATGTGCTCAACGCTTCAGCCAGTTTTTGCTGTGCACCGTTGTTATTCAGATGCCGCTGGGAGGAACGCAAATGCAGACATACCGCGTTGCCGTTCTCCTCTTTCCAGGCATTTAATGCCACCTGTTCGACCAGTTTTGGTAGCGAAAGTTGGCTCACCTGAGCGGCCCACGGATCGCGTTCAATGGCTTCTGCCGCCAGCTTTGCCGCCAGTTCCGGCGTTTTTTCATGCTCCAGCGCCTTTTTCAGCGCCTTCGGTGTGGCGACCACTTCTTTTTGCTGCATCACCGGGGTGGTAGCCTTCCAGCGATACGCTTCTTTTTTGACTGGCGCTTTTTCCAGCGCCGATGGCACCGGACGCGCCTGAACGCGATCGGTGACCGAAGCCAGTCTTTCCAGCGCAGCGTTATTCACCGGCCGCGCGCGGGTAGCGGCTGCCGGTTCACTCTTTTTTGCTTTGGTCGCTCCCTGTGCGCGCTGCAGTTGCTGACGCGCCGCCAGCACCTGGCTGGTGGTTTCTGAGAGCGGTACGGTCGGTACCTGCTGCGGCGCTGATTGCGGCTGCGGCGGCACTTGCGATGACGTCATTACCGCCGTTGGCGCGACGGGCGCAAAGGACTGGCGCGGCGCTTCCGGTTCGGGTAGCGGCATACGCGGATGGAATGCCAGCGCGCGCAACAACGTCATCTCAACGCCCATGCGGCGGTCCGGCGCATACGGTAATTCTTTGCGACCAATCAACAGCGTCTGATAGTAAAGCTGAATATCCGTCGGCGGTATGGTGCGCGCCAGTTCACGCATCCGCAGTTCGATGGCCGCCATGTCGTTACCCAGCGCGGCAGGCGAAAGCTGGACCATCGCAATGCGGTGCAGCAGGCCGAGCATTTCCACCAGCAACGCTTCCCACTCGATACCACGGGCTGCGGCATCGTTAATCAGCGTCATTACACGCTCGCCGTTGGCCCCAACCATCGCTTCAACCAACGACAGCGCCTGATCGTCGTCAAGCGTACCCAGCATCGCACTGACCGCCTGGGTTGAAACCTGACCGTCACCGCTGGCAATCGCCTGGTCGGTCAGACTTAAGGCATCTCGCAAGCTGCCTTCAGCGGCGCGCGCCAGCAATTGCAACGCCCGCGGCTCGTAAGCGATATGTTCTTCGTTGAGGATGTGCTCAAGCTGATGGCGAATTTGCTCGACATCCAGCGCCTTGAGATGAAATTGCAGACAGCGTGACAAAATCGTCACCGGCAATTTCTGCGGATCGGTCGTTGCCAGCAGGAACTTGACGTGCTCCGGTGGCTCTTCAAGGGTTTTTAGCAGTGCGTTAAAGCTGTGGCGCGACAGCATATGCACTTCGTCGATCAGATAAACTTTAAAACGACCACGCGCTGGCGCGTACTGGACGTTATCCAGCAGGTCGCGGGTATCTTCGACTTTGGTGCGCGAGGCGGCATCGATCTCAATCAGATCGACAAAGCGCCCCTGCTCGATTTCACGGCAGTTATCGCATACGCCGCACGGCGTTGCGGTAATGCCGGTTTCGCAGTTTAGCCCCTTCGCCAGCAGTCGGGCGATAGAGGTTTTTCCGACGCCACGGGTGCCGGAAAAAAGATAAGCATGATGAATACGCCCTAACGACAAGCCGTTCGCCAGTGCGGTCAGCACATGTTCCTGGCCGACGACGTCAGCAAAGGTTTGTGGGCGCCATTTTCGGGCTAAGACCTGATAACTCATTGGCAGGCTCTGAAACGCTGGAAGGTGGATTCACGAAGGGGTAATGCTAACACAGCCCCGTCAGAACGGCGAGGCTGAATGTACATCTTGTACTGCCCACGACGCGGGCTGGCAAAAATTAGTGGCCCGGGAACGGGACAAGGCTATAACAGGTGATGCCTTGATTTTCGAGACGCTGTTCACCGCCGAGATCGAACAGATTAATGATGAACGCAGCGTCGGTGACTTCGCCACCCAGACGACGGATCAGCTTCACGGTCGCCTCAATGGTGCCGCCAGTTGCCAGCAAATCGTCTACGACCAACACTTTGTCGCCTGGTTTAATGGCATCAACATGGATTTCCAGTTTATCGGTGCCATATTCCAGTTCGTAAGTTTCACTGATGGTTTCGCGCGGCAATTTGCCCGGTTTACGTACCGGTACAAAACCTACGCCCAGGCCCAATGCTACCGGAGCACCAAACAAGAAGCCACGTGCTTCGGTGCCCACAACTTTGGTAATACCCGCATTTTTGTAACGCTCAACCAGCAGGTCGATGCTGAGAGCGTAAGCTTTCGGGTCTTCCAGTAAGCTGGTGACATCACGGAACAGAATGCCGGGTTTTGGGTAGTCCTGAATGCTTTTGATGCTATTTTTGAGATACTCAAGCTGCTGTGCAGTCGCGGTCATAAGTGTATGCCTGCTTGTTACGGTGGTACTCACGGCGCGTTTTAAACGTATCAAAAGTAACTTTTGTTTAACCTTTGACCGCCTGCGCCTGTGCTCGAAAACGCCAGAATGTACTGGCTGTGGGCGATAATTGCAACAGCGATTGTTGTGCTTCGCCGTTTTTATTGCTTTTCATCAATCACCGGGATTCGCCACATAAAAATCAACAAACAACCGAGGATGATCAATAGCAGGATGCGTACCCACATCATATGTACAAACCACAACGAAATCGCAAAGGTTACGAGGATCAGTAAAATCGCTCTGGGCTTTGCACCGCGTGGCATTGCATGATATTTCTGCCAGAAGCGTAAATAGCTACCAAACCATGAGCGGTACAGCAACCAGGCGTGAAAGCGCGGGGAAGAACGAGCAAAACACCAGGCAGCCAGCAGGATAAACGGCGTCGTCGGTAATACCGGTAATACCACGCCCAGCGTACCCAGCACTACCGCCAGCCAGCCAATGATGATTAAAATGATTCGTTGCATATTAAGTGTTGTCAGCTTACAGAGTGGCTACTTTAGCATAACAATTATCATTTTCATTGAGGTCTTATCGTGAAAACTACCCTGCTGCTGGAAAAACTGGAAGGTCAGCTCGCCATGCTGCGCCAGCGTTGTGCCCCGGTGGCGCAGTTTGGCACGCTAAGCGCCCGTTTCGACCGGCATCTTTTTCAGACTCGCGCGACGACGTTACAGGCGTGTCTGGCTGAGGCTGGGGACAACCTGACCGCGCTTCATCACGCGGTCGAACGGCAACAACTGCCACAAGTGGCCTGGCTGGCGGAACATCTGGCAGCTCAACTGGAAGCAATTGCCCGTGAAGCGGCGTCCTGGTCGCTGCGCGAATGGGACAGCGCGCCGCCGAAAATCGCCCGCTGGCAGCGTAAACGCATTCAGCATCAGGAGTTTGAGCGGCGGCTACGTGAGATGGTTGCCGAGCGTAAAGCACGTCTGGCACAGGCGACCGATTTAGTCGAGCAGCAGACGCTGCATCGTGAGGTTGAAGCCTATGAAGCACGCCTGGTTCGGTGCCGCCATGCGCTGGAAAAAATCGAAAACAGGTTAGCGCGTTTAACTCGCTAACAATGGAGAAAATATGTCACTGGAAAATGCCCCTGACGATGTGAAACTGGCCGTCGATTTGATTGTGCTGTTGGAAGAAAATCAGATCCCAGCCCGCACCGTGCTGCGCGCACTGGATATTGTAAAACGCGATTATGAAAAGAAATTAACGCACGATGATGAGGCGAAAAGTGATAAATAAATGGGGCCGCTAAATGTCCCCGCAGATTGCTGGTAAACGCAAAACTGCCTGATGCGCTACGCTTATCAGGCCTACACCGCTCCTGCAATATAATGAATTTTCGCGGTTTTGTAGGCCGGATAAGGCGGTCACTCCGCATCCGGCATGAACAACGCGCACTTTGTCAGTAATCTCGGGGCAACTCAATGCTGCCCCTTTTGTTATTACCCTACAGCAGGCGTCGGATCATCGCCTTTGTAGTCGCGCTTCACTTCAGTCACTTCATCGCCCTTCTCGTTGTGCAGATGCACTTCAAGCTGGTTAAAGGCAATGTTGATGTCGTTTTCGCGGCACAACTGATCAATGGTGCGGTTCAGTTCATCGACAGTGCGGCTGCGGTCACGCAGTTCACGAACATACAAACGCAGCTCATGATCCAGCGTGCTGGCACCAAACGCAGTGAAGAAGACTTCCGGCATGGGTTCGTGCATCACCCTTGGATGCTCCGCCGCCGCCTGAAGCAGTACTCTGCGTACTTTTTCCAGATCAGAACCGTAAGCCACACCGAGGCGGATCACCAGACGGGTGGTGGTGTCGGTTAACGACCAGTTGATCAGACGCTCGGTAACAAACGCTTTGTTCGGGATAATCACTTCTTTGCGATCGAAATCTGTAATGGTGGTAGCACGAATACGGATCTTACTGACCGTCCCGGAGAAAGTGCCGATGGTTACTGTGTCGCCAATGCGCACCGGACGTTCGAACAGGATGATCAAACCCGAGACAAAGTTACCGAAGATCTCTTGTAAACCAAAACCCAGACCTACAGATAATGCCGCCGCCAGCCACTGGAGTTTATCCCACGATACGCCAAGCGACCCAAACACGGTCATCGCGCCAACGGCTATGATGATGTAGTTAAGGATGGTAGTAATGGCATACGACGCGCCCTGACGCATATTCAGCCGCGACAGCACCAGCACTTCCAGCAAACCTGGCAGGTTGCGGATCAGCGCCCAGGCCACCATTGAGGCGATAATCGCAAACAGCAGGCTGCCCATCGTCACATTTTTCACCACCGCAGCCCCGGCTTCAGTGCCGTTGTAATGCCACAGGGTGATGCTGTCGAGATAGCTGAATACGGTGATTAAATCGGACCAAATCGCCCAGAACATCAAACCAAACAGCGCAAACATCAGCAACATCGTAATACGCAACGTCTGCTGGTTGACTTGCTCCAGCGCGATGGTTGGCTCTTCCGGCGGCTCGGCACCTTCGGCCCCTTCTTTCACCAGATTCTGCCGACGCGCCAGCGCACGACGCCAGGCGATACGCCGTGCCGCCACGCTTAACCCACGCAGCACTGTCTGGTACAGCAAGTTCCAGACGATTACCAGATACACCGTTTCAATCCAACGCCCGGAGAGGCGCAGCGTAGTGTAGAAATAGCCTGTTGCAGTCAGCACCATCAGCGCAATCGGGATGATCGACAGCACGGTAATGGTGACCAGACGCATGGTGTGGGATTCTTTATCACGCCAGCTTTCACGGCACATTGGCCATACCAGGAAGGCGATCAGCAGCAGGTTAAAGAAAATCATCGCCTGCCCCAGCACATCATCCATCAAATGCAGCGGGGAGAGTTCTGCTACCACAGACCAGAAATGGATTGGCAACAACGCGAGGCTGATGCGAACAATCTGCCGACGCCAGTGGCTGGTCTGTTGCTCTGGCATACCAAAGTGACGAACCGCAACGCCGTTTTTCTCCAGCACTTTCCAGCACAGGCCAAACACCAGCCAGAAAATCGCCAGTTTTTTGCTGAACGCCCACAGTAATTCACTGATGTTGAGCTGCATGGTCAGCAGAATCAGGCCAACGGCGAGAATAATCAGACACACCGGCAGCGCGCGAATCAGGTCGATAAGAATCGCTTTTGGTGTGTTGAGCTGGCTATCGTTACGCAGGGAACCTACGGCAGAAGCCAGTTTTTGCTGATACGCTTTCAGCCAACCCAGACGCCAGTGGATCAGCCCGGCAATTAACAGCAGCGGTAAACCGGCAAGGAAAGCGATAAATACGGCGGGCCAGGCTTTTTCCCAGTTCACCGTAATTTTCATCGACTTGAATTCATCCTGCAACGTTTGCGGGAACGCCTTAATCCAGTCCCAGTCCATCGGACGGTTACTGTTCACCCAGAAAATTTGTTGGGTCAGGATAGATTTCAGGTTTTTCGACACGCTCATTAACTGCTGCTGGTTGATTTGCAGGTTAATGGCCATCATCAGTTGGTTACCCAACTGTTTGTTTAGCTGATCCAGCAGTTCACGACGCATATCTACCACTTGCAACAGTGCGTCACGGACTTCATCGTTGACTTCGTTAGCATGGCCCTCTTCCAGTTTGGCCACATAAGCATCGCTCTGGAACAGTGCATCACGTTGCTGGTTGACTTCGAACTGTTCGAGACGCAAATCCGCGATGCGGTTGGTCATGTTTTCCAGTTCATCCGCCGACGGCAGCGTTTGTTGTTGTTGGTAAAGAATACGGGACAACAGCAGGCTGCCCTTCAGGACAGAAATCTGCTCTTTAATATTGCGTTCCGATTGCAGCGCCCGCTCCAGCCAGTTTTTAACTTTGATGTTTTGCTGCATCAACTGATTGCCGTTTTCTGTGGCGCTAATCAGACGCTGACTTAATTGCTGGTTAATTTCCAGTTCCTGCTTCACCAGCGGGTTAGCCTGAATACGCGCAGCTTCGTCCGGCGTTGCCGCTTCCTGCGCTGTTTTTTCAGTTAATGTCAGGCGCTTGCTGTTCACCGCCTCCTGCAACAGTTGCAGTTGATGTTCCAGACGCGTGCTGTTCGCCGTCACGTAATCGCGTTGCTTTTGTAGGGTATCCTGTAAGACGGTGTTCCCTTCCAGGCTTTTACGTTGCTGGTCAATCTCGGCATTCAGCAAAACCTGCTGCGCCTGCATCAACACTTTCTGGCTGGGACGTAAAGCCGCCTCACCAACCTCAGTGCCATCCAGACGGCTGCGAATTTGTTGCAACTGCTGCGAGGCGGTATACATCGCATTTTGCACGCGTTCGGGCTGCGTCTGTAATGAAACCAACTGGCTGTTATAAGAAGCCAGATCGTTTTGTGCGTTTTGCAACTCGTCCAGCGCCTGCGAAACGCGAGACTCCAACTGACGTAACGACAGCGTACTCAACGTCTTACGGGTTTCTTCGTCGTTATCCACATCGCCAAGCGCAGTTAACGCAGCAGTTGCCTGGCGCATTTTCTCTGGTGCTTCGGCAACTTTTTGCCGTAATTGCACCGTTTCTTCTTTTACACGCTCGATTTTCTCAAGAGTGGCTAATGTGTCAGTAACATCTTGCTGTACCAGCTTATCCTGGGCAGAAAGATCTTTTTGTTTATTAAGCGAGTCAAGTTGTGCCTGTAGATCCGCTTTCGTCGGTAGATCACCATTCGATGACGCCCGCGCAAAGGCCGTGTTCTGGCATAACAAGACCAAAACAAAAGCAATAAATGCTGAAAAAACAAAATGTCGTGATCGTTTGTAATACTGGAACATAGTCATGATGAGTGAAGGTTTCTGAACCTGAAGAACGACCTGAAATAGTCAAGCGGCTAGAATAGCACGGCGTGGAGAACCAGAATAGCAACAGCGAAAATGTCCAGGATAAATCCTGGAGTCTGATTCAGGATTTTTCGTTGGCGGCAGGTGCACGAAGCGTGGGACAAAGGAGATACATTTCCAGCAATATAGCAACGTAATCGCGGGCTTCTTTTTTGAGATCAAAAGATTGCGGGGCAAACAGCCAATTTTCCATTAAACCGGAAATATAGCCGCGCATAATAATTGCTGCGCGACGCGTCATTAAATCCGCGGGCAGCATTTTCGCTTCAATACAATGTCTTAACGTTTGTTCTATACGGTCATAACTTTCAAGACAGAGATTACGTTGTGCCTGCTGAACGACTGCCATTTCTCCGACAAATTCGCATTTATGGAATATAATCTCCATCAATAAGCGCCGCCGCTCTTCTGTCACCGTCGATTCAAGAACATGAATTAGTATTTCTCTTAACACAGAGAGTGGATCGCCAGGGAATTTTGCCTGATACTCAAGCTCTAGTTCACCAATATTGGATTCTGACAGCTCCCAGATCTCACTGAATAAATCCGACTTATCTTTAAAATGCCAGTAGATTGCACCACGCGTAACGCCTGCTGCTTTTGCAATCTCTCCCAGTGAGGTGGATGATACCCCCTGCTGTGAGAAAAGACGTAGAGCCACATCGAGGATGTGTTGGCGTGTTTCTTGCGCTTCTTGTTTGGTTTTTCGTGCCATATGTTAGTGAATTTACAGGCGTTAGATTTACATACATTTATGAATGTATGTACCATAGCACGACGATAATATAAACGCAGCAATGGGTTTATCGACTTTTGACCATTGACCAATTTGAAATCGGACACTCGAGGTTTACATATGAACAAAAACAGAGGGTTTACGCCTCTGGCGATCGTTCTGATGCTCTCAGGCAGCTTAGCGCTTACAGGATGTGACGACAAACAGGCCCAACAAGGTGGCCAGCAGATGCCCGCCGTTGGGGTAGTAACAGTCAAAACTGAACCTCTGCAGATCACAACCGAGCTTCCGGGCCGCACCAGTGCTTTCCGGATCGCAGAAGTTCGTCCTCAAGTTAGCGGGATCATCCTGAAGCGTAATTTCAAAGAAGGTAGCGACATCGAAGCGGGGGTATCTCTCTATCAGATTGATCCTGCTACCTACCAGGCAGCTTACGATAGTGCAAAAGGCGATCTGGCTAAAGCGCAAGCAGCAGCCAATATCGCGCAGTTGACTGTTAATCGTTACCAGAAGCTGCTGGGTACTCAGTACATCAGTAAGCAGGAGTACGATCAGGCACTGGCAGATGCACAACAGGCAAATGCTGCTGTCACTGCGGCGAAAGCGGCGGTTGAAACCGCACGAATCAATCTGGCTTATACCAAAGTCACCTCTCCGATTACCGGCCGTATTGGTAAATCGAACGTGACGGAAGGCGCATTGGTGCAAAACGGTCAGGCGACTGCGCTGGCAACCGTGCAACAACTTGATCCGATCTACGTTGATGTGACTCAGTCCAGTAACGACTTCCTGCGTCTGAAACAGGAACTCGCTAACGGCACACTGAAGCAAGAGAACGGCAAAGCTAAAGTGTCGCTGATCACCAGTGACGGTATTAAGTTCCCGCAGGATGGTACGCTGGAGTTCTCTGACGTTACCGTCGATCAGACCACCGGATCTATCACGTTACGCGCCATTTTCCCGAACCCGGATCACACCCTGCTGCCGGGTATGTTCGTGCGTGCACGTCTGGAAGAAGGGCTTAATCCAAACGCCATTTTAGTTCCGCAACAAGGGGTAACTCGTACACCACGCGGCGAAGCTACCGTACTGGTGGTTGGCGCGGATGACAAAGTGGAAACTCGTCCGATCGTCGCCAGCCAGGCCATTGGCGATAAGTGGCTGGTGACTGAGGGTCTGAAAGCAGGCGAACGCGTAGTAGTAAGTGGGCTGCAGAAAGTGCGTCCTGGTGTCCAGGTGAAAGCACAAGAGATAACCGCTGATAACAACCAGCAAGACGCAAGCGGTGCTCAGCCTGAACAGTCCAAGTCTTAACTTAAACAGGAGCCGTTAAGACATGCCTAATTTCTTTATTGATCGCCCGATTTTTGCGTGGGTGATCGCCATCATCATCATGTTGGCAGGGGGGCTGGCGATCCTCAAACTGCCGGTGGCGCAATATCCTACGATTGCACCGCCGGCAGTAACGATCTCCGCTTCCTATCCTGGCGCTGATGCAAAAACAGTGCAGGATACTGTTACACAGGTTATCGAACAGAATATGAACGGTATCGATAACCTGATGTACATGTCATCCAATAGTGACTCCACGGGTACTGTGCAGATCACTCTGACCTTTGAGTCTGGTACTGATGCGGATATCGCGCAGGTTCAGGTGCAGAACAAACTGCAACTGGCAATGCCGTTACTGCCGCAGGAAGTACAGCAGCAAGGGGTGAGTGTTGAGAAATCTTCCAGTAGCTTCCTGATGGTTGTCGGCGTTATCAACACCGACGGCACCATGACGCAGGAGGATATCTCTGACTACGTAGCGGCAAATATGAAAGATGCCATCAGCCGTACATCGGGCGTCGGTGACGTTCAGTTGTTCGGTTCCCAGTACGCGATGCGTATCTGGATGAACCCGAATGAACTGAACAAATACCAGTTAACGCCGGTTGATGTTATTACCGCAATCAAAGCACAGAACGCCCAGGTAGCTGCCGGTCAGCTCGGTGGTACGCCGCCGGTTAAAGGCCAGCAGCTTAACGCCTCTATTATTGCTCAGACGCGTCTGACCTCCACTGAAGAGTTCGGCAAAATTCTGCTGAAAGTGAATCAGGATGGTTCCCGCGTACTGCTGCGTGATGTGGCGAAAATTGAGCTGGGTGGTGAAAACTACGACATCATCGCGGAATTTAACGGACAACCGGCTTCTGGTCTGGGTATCAAGCTGGCGACCGGTGCAAACGCGCTGGATACCGCCTCAGCAATCCGGGCTGAACTGGCGAAGATGGAGCCGTTTTTCCCGTCGGGTCTGAAAATCGTTTATCCATACGACACTACGCCGTTCGTGAAAATCTCCATTCACGAAGTAGTGAAAACCCTGGTCGAAGCAATCATCCTCGTGTTCCTGGTAATGTATCTGTTCTTGCAGAACTTCCGCGCGACGTTGATTCCGACCATTGCTGTACCGGTGGTATTGCTGGGAACATTTGCCGTCCTTGCTGCCTTTGGTTTCTCGATAAACACGCTAACAATGTTCGGGATGGTGCTCGCTATCGGCCTGTTGGTGGATGACGCCATCGTTGTGGTAGAAAACGTTGAACGTGTGATGGCAGAAGAAGGTCTGCCGCCGAAAGAAGCCACTCGTAAGTCAATGGGGCAGATTCAGGGCGCACTGGTTGGTATCGCGATGGTGCTGTCGGCTGTATTTATACCGATGGCCTTCTTTGGCGGCTCAACTGGTGCAATCTATCGTCAGTTCTCCATTACCATTGTTTCCGCAATGGCATTGTCAGTACTGGTGGCGTTGATCCTGACTCCGGCGCTTTGTGCGACCATGCTAAAACCTATCGCTAAAGGCGATCATGGGGAAGGTAAAAAAGGCTTCTTCGGCTGGTTTAACCGCATGTTCGAAAAGAGCACGCACCACTATACCGACAGCGTAGGCGGTATTCTGCGCAGTACGGGGCGTTATCTGGTGCTGTATCTGATCATTGTTGTCGGCATGGCCTATCTGTTCGTGCGTCTGCCAAGCTCCTTCTTGCCAGATGAAGACCAGGGCGTGTTTATGACCATGGTCCAACTGCCTGCAGGTGCAACACAAGAACGCACGCAAAAAGTGCTCAACGAGGTGACGAATTACTACCTGACCAAAGAAAAGAACAACGTTGAATCGGTGTTCGCCGTTAACGGCTTCGGCTTTGCGGGACGTGGTCAGAACACGGGTATTGCGTTCGTTTCGTTGAAGGACTGGGCTGACCGTCCGGGTGATGAGAACAAAGTTGAAGCGATTACCACGCGTGCAACGCGTGCCTTCTCGCAAATTAAAGATGCGATGGTGTTCGCCTTTAACCTGCCAGCGATTGTGGAACTGGGTACGGCAACCGGCTTTGACTTTGAGCTGATTGACCAGGCGGGCCTCGGCCACGAAAAACTGACCCAGGCACGTAACCAGTTGCTGGGCGAAGCAGCGAAGCACCCTGATCTGCTGACCAGCGTGCGTCCGAACGGCCTGGAAGATACGCCGCAGTTTAAGATTGATATCGACCAGGAAAAAGCTCAGGCACTGGGTGTTTCTATTAACGACATTAACACCACCCTGGGGGCTGCATGGGGCGGCAGCTACGTGAACGACTTTATCGACCGCGGTCGTGTGAAGAAAGTTTACGTAATGTCAGAAGCGAAATACCGCATGCTGCCGGAAGATATCGGTAACTGGTATGTTCGTGCTGCTGATGGTCAGATGGTGCCATTCTCGGCGTTCTCCTCTTCACATTGGGAATACGGTTCGCCGCGTCTGGAACGTTACAACGGTCTGCCATCCATGGAGATCTTAGGTCAGGCGGCACCGGGTAAGAGTACCGGTGAAGCGATGGCGCTGATGGAACAACTGGCGAGTAAGCTGCCTACGGGGGTTGGCTACGACTGGACGGGGATGTCCTATCAGGAACGCCTCTCCGGTAACCAGGCACCTTCGCTGTACGCGATTTCGTTGATTGTCGTGTTCCTGTGTCTGGCGGCACTGTATGAGAGCTGGTCAATTCCGTTCTCCGTTATGCTGGTTGTTCCGCTGGGGGTTATCGGTGCATTGCTGGCAGCCACCTTCCGTGGCTTAACCAACGACGTTTACTTCCAGGTGGGCCTGCTCACAACCATTGGGTTGTCAGCGAAGAACGCGATACTTATCGTCGAATTCGCCAAAGACTTGATGGATAAAGAAGGTAAAGGTCTGATTGAAGCTACTCTGGATGCGGTGCGAATGCGTTTACGTCCGATCCTGATGACTTCACTGGCGTTTATCCTCGGTGTTATGCCGCTGGTTATCAGTACTGGTGCTGGTTCCGGCGCACAGAACGCAGTTGGTACTGGTGTAATGGGCGGCATGGTGACCGCAACGGTACTGGCGATCTTCTTCGTTCCGGTGTTCTTTGTGGTGGTTCGCCGCCGCTTTAGCCGTAAGAATGAAGATATCGAACACAACCATACTGTCGATCATCATTGATAAAACTCGTAATCACTAAGGCCGCGCAAGCGGCCTTTTTAATACGTATAATCTTAAAGTCACAATGTTTACAGCTAAGGTTTCAAACGGAGGGTAGTTTTAACGCGGCATAAAATTCATAAAAAATGCCTATTGTTAGTTAATTTATATTAAGTCGCGCTAATAGGTATAATAACCCATAGACATCTAGAGGCTATTCTTAATTATTTGCGGCAATTCTTTATTTATTCATGTCAATTACATCATAATCAGAGCAATCCTGGGTATTAGTGTGACAAATTCCCATACCATTTTATCAGCCGCGATGCGAGAATCCTGATTACGTTATGAATAGCATCAAACTAACTGCTTTAGGCTTTACGTAGTTGGTGCCAGGATGAAGAAGTAAGCCTTTTCCCTCTCCTCCTCCTAATTGTAATTTTTCGTAATAATGCGATGAAAACCTTCAAAGAGTGGATTATAGTTAATCTAACAAATGTGAGGGCAAGTCCAGGTCAGTAAGTTTTCCCATCCCGAAAGGTGTCCGTTAGTTCAATCGCTAAGAAGGGGACGCGTTATGGATGAATACTCACCAAAAAGACATGATATTGCACAGCTTAAGTTTCTTTGCGAAACCCTGTATCATGACTGTCTTGCAAACCTTGAAGAAAGCAATCATGGTTGGGTTAACGACCCTACCTCGGCTATCAATCTGCAACTTAATGAACTCATTGAGCATATTGCAACCTTCGCGCTTAATTACAAAATTAAGTATAATGAAGACAATAAGCTCATTGAGCAGATAGATGAATATCTGGACGACACCTTTATGTTGTTCAGTAGTTATGGTATTAATATGCAGGATCTCCAGAAATGGCGGAAGTCAGGTAACCGACTGTTCCGTTGTTTCGTGAATGCCACGAAAGAGAATCCTGCAAGTTTATCTTGTTCGAATTATTACAACCATGGGTAGAAGTATGTCCGATAAACCTTTAACAAAAACCGATTATTTGATGCGTTTGCGTCGTTGTCAGACAATTGACACGCTGGAACGTGTTATCGAGAAAAATAAATACGAACTATCAGATAATGAACTGGCGGTATTTTACTCAGCCGCAGATCACCGCCTTGCAGAATTGACCATGAATAAGCTTTACGACAAGATCCCTTCCTCGGTGTGGAAATTTATTCGATAACTCAATTAGTATAAAATCAGGCTATAACAGTCTGTTTATTAAGTATATTCTATTTTTTCCATGAAGACATTCCTCATGTGATCTCCATCACACAGAAGTAACGGGAACGTTCTCTTCATTGGCTTTTTGCATTACTGTGTTGCCGCATTTTCAGCAACCAGGATGTTTGTAATGAGCACAGAAAAAGAAAAGATGATTGCTGGTGAGTTGTATTGCTCGGCAGATGAGACTTTATCTCGCGATCGCCTGCGCGCTCGTCAGCTTATTCACCAATACAACCATTCCGCGCCGGAAGATCAATCACTACGCCAACAAATTCTCACCGATTTACTCGGCCAGGTTGCGGATGCGTATATTGAGCCTTCCTTTCGTTGCGACTATGGCTATAACATTTTCCTCGGTAAAGGGTTTTACGCAAACTTCGATTGCGTAATGCTTGATGTCTGCCCTATTCGTATTGGCGATAATTGCATTCTGGCTCCGGGCGTTCATATTTATACCGCTACACACCCTGTCGATCCTGTAGAACGTAATGCTGGTGGTGAACTGGGGAAACCGGTGACTATCGGTAATAACGTCTGGATTGGGGGGCGTGCCATCATTAACCCGGGCGTTACCATTGGCGATAACGTCGTAGTGGCATCAGGTGCGGTCGTCACAAAAGATATCCCGGACAACGTCGTCGTGGGCGGCAACCCAGCCAGAATCATTAAAAAGCTGTAACTACAATTTGCAACTGTTATGCAAAATTGTGGCAAATCTGTTACTTTCTTCATATCATTCCCACGTTAAAATAGGGTGTTCACTGGAAAGTTGCAGATACCACGAAGGCAAAAGATGACTGAAATACAACGCCTGCTAACCGAAACGATTGATTCTCTGAATACGCGCGAAAAACGCGACAACAAACCCCGCTTTAGTATCAGTTTTATCCGCAAACATCCGGGGCTGTTTATCGGCATGTATGTTGCTTTTTTTGCCACACTGGCGGTAATGTTGCAGTCCCAAACGCTGTCAGATTCAGTCTGGCTACTGGTTGTGTTATTCATCCTGCTTAACGGTTTCTTCTTTTTCGATGTCTACCCACGCTACCGCTATGAAGATATCGACGTGCTCGATTTTCGGGTTTGCTATAACGGCGAATGGTATAACACGCGATTTGTCCCTGCTGCGCTGGTTGAAGCCATACTGAACTCGCCGCGTGTCGCGGATGTTCATAAAGAACAACTGCAAAAAATGATCGTCCGTAAAGGTGAACTGTCTTTTTATGATATATTCACCCTCACCCGCACCGAAGTAACATCTTAAGTTAGGTTTTCCCACCAGGCGTAAACCTCTACGCCTGGTCAATTGACAACGATCGTTGCCACCTGTCACTGCATGAAATCCCCGTCCTAACCACTGATCTCTTGCCAGCCTTTTTTCACGATCAGATATACTTTCCCTACACTGTGTTAATAAGGACATGCTGGTGAGAACACGACATCTGGTCAGCCTGATTTCAGGTGTACTTATACTTTCAGTACTGCTGCCTGTCGGCTTAAGCGTCTGGTTGGCCCATCAGCAGGTAGAAGCGTCATTTATTGAGGAGTTGAATACCTATTCTTCCCGTGTCGCTATTCGGGCCAATAAAGTGGCGATGCAAGGAAAAGATGCGCTGCAAGAGCTGGAAAGATGGCAAGGTGGAGCCTGTAGTGAAGAACATCTCATGGAAATGCGCCGGGTTTCATACAGCTATCGCTATATTCAGGAAGTGGTCTATATCGATAACAACATTCCCCAGTGCTCTTCTCTGGAACACGAAAGCCCACCGGATACCTTCCCGGAGCCGGGGAGGATTTCAAAAGAGGGTTATCGTGTCTGGTTAACCTCGCACAACGACTTAGGTATCACCCGTTACATGGTTGCTATGGGAACCGCACATTACGTAGTAATGATCGATCCTGCCTCCTTTATCGACGTAATTCCTTATAGCTCATGGCAAATTGATGCCGCCATTATTGGCAATGCCCATAATACTGTCATAACCAGCAGCGATGAAATTGCCCGGGGCATTATTACCCAACTACAAAAAACGCCCGGTGAGCATATCGAAAATAATGGAATTATTTACGACATCCAGCCCCTCCCGGAGATGAATATTTCCATCATCACCTGGGCTCCAACGAAAATGTTGCAAACAAGCTGGTATCGGCAGGTCTTTATTTGGTTACCTGTTGGGTTATTAATTGGTCTGCTGGCAGCGATATTTGTGCTTCGTATTTTGCGCCGCCTCCAGTCACCGCATCACCGACTGCAAGATGCCATCGAAAACCGTGATATTTGCGTACATTATCAGCCGATTGTCTCCTTAGCCAATGGCAAAATTGTCGGTGCCGAAGCACTGGCACGTTGGCCACAGACGGACGGTAGCTGGTTGTCACCGGATAGTTTCATCCCGCTGGCACAGCAAACGGGTCTTTCTGAACCACTGACGCTGCTGATTATAAGAAACGTATTTGAAGATATGGGCGACTGGCTGCGACAACACCCGAACCAGCATATTTCAATCAATCTGGAATCTACTGTGCTCACATCGGAAAAAATTCCGCAACTCCTGGGGAAAATGATCAACCACTACCAGGTTAACCCTAAACAGATCGCGCTTGAACTCACAGAGCGCGAGTTTGCCGATCCGAAAACCAGCGCTCCGATCATTTCTCGCTACCGGGAAGCCGGTCATGATATTTATCTGGATGATTTCGGTACTGGTTATTCGAGCTTAAGTTATTTGCAGGATCTGGATGTCGATATTCTGAAAATAGATAAATCCTTCGTTGACGCACTGGAATATAAAAATGTCACCCCGCATATCATCGAAATGGCAAAAACGCTGAAGCTGAAAATGGTGGCGGAAGGCATCGAAACCAGCAAACAGGAAGAGTGGCTACGCCAGCATGGTGTGCACTACGGTCAGGGCTGGTTGTACAGCAAAGCTTTGCCAAAAGAAGATTTCATTATCTGGGCAAAACAGCATCTCTGAATTAGGGGCTGGCGGCACGCCGCACACCCGTCACGCTACTCGTCGATGATTGACTCGAACCCACCGTAAATCATCCGTTTGCCATCAAACGGCATTGATTCACCGAACTCTTTCATCCGTGGGTCAGACATCATTTTTTGATTGGCAGCGTCGCGGACCTCTTTTGAAGGATATTCAATCCAGCTAAACACCACTTCCTCATTCTCTTCCGCTTTCACTGCCATGCGAAAATCGGTCACTTTGCCGTTTGGCACATCGCTGGCCCAACATTCGACAATGCGAAGCGCGCCAAACTCTTTAAACAGTGGCGCGGCCTTTGCGGCCATTTCCCGGTAGGCATCCTTATTTTCGGCAGGAACAGCAACAACAAACCCATCAACATACTTCATCAGAAACTCCTCCGAAGCGTACTGCGCAGTCAGGCAATTCCTGCAGCGTCAGTCGTGATTAAAGTTTAGCCACATTGAGATTTTTTGACGAAACGGCGGGGAAACAGAAATGGGTGGGGGCCCTGCCAGCTACATCCCGGCACACGCGTCATCTGCCTTGGCTGCTTCCTTCCGGACCTGACCTGGTAAACAGAGTAGCGTTGCGGGAGAACCAACAGAGCCCCCATTGAGAGCGTTGAGAACCAACGCGCAGGCGCATTATCACTGCTGCCCCTGCTAATTGCAACCCATTGCGTGCCAGATGCTGCTTTCTTGCGCAATGCGGCTTCACTCAGGCGTTTTTCCAGATTATGCTGAAAAATTACCTCAGGAAGAAAAGATGGAAAAAGAAGATTCATTTCCCCAACGCGTCTGGCAAATCGTAGCCGCTATTCCCGAAGGCTATGTCACCACCTACGGTGATGTCGCAAAACTGGCAGGATCACCCCGCGCCGCGCGCCAGGTAGGCGCTGTGTTAAAGCGCCTACCCGAAGGCAGCACCTTGCCCTGGCACCGGGTGGTTAATCGCCATGGCACAATTTCGTTAACCGGCCCAGATTTACAGCGTCAGCGGCAGGCGTTGCTGGCAGAAGGTGTGATGGTGTCGGGAAGCGGGCAAATCGACTTGCAGCGTTATCGCTGGATTTATTAACCCTCTCCGGACGGAGAGGGTTAATGGCGCTTAGTATTGCGTAGGTGCTGGAACTGCCGAAGACGAATTCACTTGTGTCGGGGAAGTCGACGGTACAGTGGTTGTTGCGCCACCGCTGGCCTGAACCGGCACGGCGGTTTGCTGAACCGGCACTAATGTCAGGTCAGCTTTGGTTCCGCCCTGATTGATCACCGGTTGAACGGTATCGGTGATAAACACCAGTTTGTCGTTGACGGTAACCGCCGCACTCAACAGGATACGCGCATTCGGCTGAACGTCTGCCGGGTTAAATGGCAGAACAAAACTGAACGGTGACTGTTTACCTTCGGTACGTACTGCTTTCTGCGCCAGAACTTTAGAAGGCGCATCCGCTAACGACGCGTCAGAAAGTGTCACGGTCAGCACGGCGTCAGGCGGCAGTGCGACTTTCTGACGGATCCAGACCGTACCGGAAACATTCGGTTGTTGTATAGCAGGTTGCTGTGTCGCTGCAATAGACGTATTTGCAGCCGGTGCTGGCGTCTGGATATCCGCGCTTTTATCCGCGCAAGCCGCCAACGCAATCGCAACCGCTAAACCACTGGCCATGTGCACGAGTTTCATTCACTTCTCCTTATTATCAATGCACCAGCGGGCTAACTTTCCTCGCCGGAAGAGTGGTTAACAAAATAGTAACGTCAATAAGTGTGGCACATGTCACGTATTAACGCCTGCATTTAGCCAGTAATTCAGACCATTGCACCCATCGGACCAGTAACAAAATTGCGTTATACTCAACTCACTTTGGCTTGCTGCGGCAGCTTTGTTACTGGAGAGTTAATATGAGTCAGGCCTTAAAAAATTTACTGACATTGTTGAATCTGGAAAAAATTGAGGAAGGACTCTTTCGCGGCCAGAGTGAAGATTTAGGTTTACGCCAGGTGTTTGGTGGCCAGGTCGTGGGTCAGGCGCTGTATGCTGCAAAAGAGACAGTTCCCGAAGAGCGTCTGGTGCATTCGTTCCACAGCTACTTTCTTCGCCCTGGCGACAGTAAAAAGCCGATTATTTACGATGTCGAAACGCTGCGCGACGGCAACAGTTTCAGCGCCCGTCGTGTGGCTGCTATTCAAAACGGCAAACCGATCTTTTATATGACGGCCTCTTTCCAGGCACCGGAAGCGGGTTTCGAACACCAAAAAGAGATGCCTCCAGCCCCTGCGCCTGATGGTCTGCCTTCGGAAACGCAAATCGCCCAGTCGCTGGCCCACTTGTTACCGCCAGTGCTGAAAGATAAATTTATCTGTGATCGTCCGCTGGAAGTCCGTCCGGTGGAGTTTCATAACCCACTGAAAGGCCACGTCGCAGCCCCCCATCGTCAGGTGTGGATCCGCGCGAACGGCAGCGTGCCGGATGATCTGCGCGTTCATCAGTACCTGCTCGGTTATGCCTCTGACCTCAATTTCTTGCCAGTAGCTTTACAGCCGCACGGCATCGGTTTTCTCGAACCGGGGATTCAAATTGCTACCATCGACCATTCCATGTGGTTCCATCGACCGTTTAATTTAAACGAATGGCTGCTGTATAGCGTGGAGAGCACGTCAGCGTCCAGTGCCCGCGGATTTGTGCGTGGTGAGTTTTATACCCAGGACGGCATGCTGATTGCCTCGACCGTTCAGGAAGGGGTAATGCGTAATCACAATTAAAAAACAGCCGGAGGTGAAAACCGTCCGGCTGTCAGATTGTTGGTAACGTGCTTTTGTTGATGCCGGTGGCGGCGTAAACGCCTTATCCGGCCTACCAATTCTTGTAAATTCAATAAATTGTGATTTTTATTGTCGGCCTGATAAGCACAGCGCATCAGGCAAATTTGTATTTGATTGCAGGTTACGCGTTATAGGCATTTTCGCCGTGGCTGTTGACGTCCAGCCCTTCACGTTCCTGTTCTTCCGGTACACGCAGGCCAACCGTCAAATCCGCCAGTTTGTAGCCGATAAACGCCACCACACCAGACCAGACGATCGTAATGGCGATACTTTCCAGTTGTACCAACACCTGATGGCCCATCGTCACACCTTCCGCGAAGCCCACACCGCCCAGCGAACTGGCGGCAAAAATTCCGGTCATGATACAGCCGACAATACCGCAAACGCCGTGTACACCGAAGACATCGCAGGGATCATCCACCCGCAGCAGACGTTTCAACATAGTAACGCCCCACAAGCCTGCCAGACCAGCTACCACGCCGATAATCAACGCGCCGCCAACACCAATGTAACCACAGGCAGGCGTCACGCCGACCAGACCGGCAATCGCACCAGAGCAAGCCCCCAGCAGAGAAGGTTTACCGCGCAGTGCCCATTCACCGAAGATCCAGCCAAGAATTGCCGCCGCCGTTGCTACCACGGTGTTAACAAACGCCAGTGCCGCAATTTCGTTTGCCGTGCCCGCAGACCCGGCGTTAAAACCAAACCACCCGATATAAAGAATGGCAGTTCCGGTAAAGACCATCGGCAGGTTGTGCGGTTTAAACGCCTCTTTGCCAAAGCCCACGCGTTTACCGACCAGATACGCGCCTACCAGACCGGCGATTGCGGCGTTAATGTGCACCACTGTGCCACCGGCAAAATCCAGCGCACCGTGGGAAGCCAGCAAACCGCCTCCCCAGACCATATGCGCAATCGGAATGTAAGAGAGCGTCAACCACACCACCACGAAGATTAACACTGCCGAGAAGCGAATCCTCTCCGCCAGCGCCCCGACGATCAAGCCAACGGTAATACAGGCAAACGATCCCTGAAACGCCACGTGGATATACTGATAGATACTGCCCATTACCGCGGTCAATTCGATATTTTTCAACATTAACCAGTTAATGTTGCCAAAGAAGTTGTTGCCCTCGCCAAACGCCAGTGAGTAGCCGTAAACCACCCAGAGAATACAAACCAATGCAAAGGTCACGGTCACCTGTGTCAGCATCGACAGCACGTTTTTACCGCGAATCAGGCCACCATAAAACAGCGCGATACCCGGAACAGTCATAAACAGCACCAGCGCAGTACAAATCATCATAAACGCATTGTCGGCTTTATCTGCCACCGCAGGAGCAGCCATTACCAGTCCTGGCAGCATCGCCAGTGAAGCAAGCCCAGTTTTTATCGTCGCTATCTTCATTTTTCAGTCCTGTTGCTGTGTGCCAGAGATTACAGCGCCGCTTCGTCGGCTTCGCCGGTACGGATACGAATGACGCGTTGCAATTCAGCGACAAAGATTTTGCCGTCGCCAATTTTTCCGGTGTAAGCCGCCTTGCTGACGATATCGATCACTTCATCGAGTTGATCATCGGCAATCGCCACATCGATTTTTACTTTTGGCAGGAAATTGACGCTGTATTCCGCGCCACGGTACAGCTCAGCATGCCCTTTCTGACGCCCGAAACCTTTCACTTCAGTGACGGTCAGGCCCTGGATGCCAATGGAAGATAACGCTTCACGAACGTCTTCCAGCTTGAATGGTTTGATTATCACGGTCACCAGCTTCATAGATCCCCTCCGGTCAGAATTCGGTAATGGTTCTGCTACACGAAGAAGGTATTGCAAGCGGTGTGCCAGAAATGAAAAACGAGAGGGAAAGCAGGACGCAAAGGTGATTGAAAACAAAAACGCACTATGACAGTGCACAGTGCGTTGCATTTTTGCACCAACGATGAAATTTTGCGCTAATCAGGCGCTCAACGATTCCTCTTCACGTACGCTGGCAGCCAGTTCTTCTCCTGCAAGTTGCAGTTGGTACATCTGCCAGTAACGTCCCTGAGCCGCAAGCAGTTGCTGGTGCGTCCCCTGCTCCACGGCTTGTCCACGATGAAGCACCAGAATGGTGTCGGCATCAACAATGGTCGATAAGCGGTGAGCGATCACCACCAGCGTAGTATGTTCGCGCACCGCCGCCAGGGCGTGCTGAATCGCCTGTTCAGTACCGGAATCAATACTGGCGGTTGCTTCATCAAGGATCAGGATTTGCGGTGTTTCTACCAGCACACGCGCCAGCGCCAGCAACTGTTTTTGCCCGACTGAGAGATTATTCCCCTGCTCGCCCAACGGCGTATAAATGCCGTCGCTCATGCTGCGCGCCAGCTCTGCCAGTTGCACCGTTTCCAGCGCTTGCCAGACGCGTTCTTCGGAGATATCACGCCCCAGCGTAACGTTCGCCAGGAAGGAATCCGCCAGCACAACCGGATCTTGCTGCACCATTGCCACGCCCTGGCGCAGCGCGCTGTGACTTAGCGAACTTAACGGACGGCCGTCGAGACGAATCTCGCCTTCCGTTAGCGGGTAATAGCCCATCAGCAAACTTGCCAAAGTGCTTTTGCCACTGCCGGTATGCCCGACCAGCGCCACAAAGTTGCGCGAAGGCACAGACAGATTAATGTTTTTCAGTACCAGATTGTCATCACGATAGGCAAACGACACATTATCGACGTCAATGGTGCCGCTCTGTAACGGGCGATCATCATTGCCATATTGCTGGCGCGGCCCGTCCATCAGTTCAAATACACGCTCACCTGCGACAACAGCCTGTTGCAGCATTGCCTGTTGCGTGGTCAGTTCGATTAATGGTTCGTTAAGTCGCCCCAGATAGCTGATAAACGCATACAACACGCCCACTTCAATAGTGCCACTGGCAGAGAAACCAAACAGCATCAACAAACCGCAAAGAATGAGCGATGAAAACAGACTAAGCAGTGGTCGCAGTAAAAAGCCGTCGAGCCGCAGGGTTTGCATTCGCGCCATATAGTGCGAACGGCTGGCCTCCCCCATACGTTCACCAAATCGCGCCTGCTGACGGAACTGCTGGATAACGCTCATGCCATTGATGATTTCGTTAAAACCGTCGTTGATATCCGCCAGATAGGCGCGCACGCGGCGGACAATCGGCGTACTGTAACGCTGGTATATCACCATCACCACCAGCACGACCGGGAAGATCATTATTGCCACCAGCGCCATTCGCCAGTCGAGACTGAACATCGCCACCAGCATCGCACCCACAAGTGCGGCGCTACGCAAAACGGTTGCTACCACGGTAACGTAGAGATCGCGGATCACTTCTGTGTCATTGGTGACGCGGGAAATGACCTGCCCGACCGGCTGGGTATCAAACTCACTTAATGGCTGGCGTAGCGCAGCATCCATCACATCGGTACGCAACTGTTGTACAACGCCAACCGCCGCCCGGTTAAACAACAACGACTGCGCGTAGTGCAGTCCGGCGGCAAGCAGTTGCAGCCCAACATACGCCACCGCCAGACCAACAACCATCTTCAACGGCAGATTATTTTTCGCCACCATATTGTCGATAAAATAGCTGATGAGCAGCGGCCCACTCACTTCTGCCGCTGCTGCAACCCACATCATCAGAACCGCAATACCCAGCGGCTTACGCCACGGCGAACCGTATGCTAACAGGCGCTTCAGAGTCGGCCACAGTTGGCTAAAACTACGCATCAACGGCCTCCTCGTGAATTTCAGGGGCATCGTCAAGCGCCGCCTCCAGTTGTTGATAGCGATACATATCGCGATACCAGCCGCTTTGTTGCGCCAGCACATCATGATCGCCGCGTTGAGCGATATGCCCGTGCTGCATCACAATTATTTCACTGGCTTCTGTCAGTGCAGAAAGACGATGGGCGCTGATGATGACCGTTCGCCCCTGTCCCCACTGGCGCAGGTTATGCAGGATCTGGTACTCTGTGCGTCCGTCCACCGCAGAAAGCGCATCATCCAGAATGAGGATTTCCGCATTCACCAGTAACGCCCGGGCAATGGAGATACGCTGTTTTTGGCCACCGGAAAGCATCACGCCACGTTCGCCCACTTCTGTGTCGTAACCTTGCGGCAGACGAAGAATATCGTCATGCACACTGGCCAAACGCGCTACGTGCTCAATCTCTTGCTGGGTAGCATTCGGGCAACCCAGCGCAATGTTATTCGCCACGGTGTCGGAAAAAAGGAACGGCGTCTGACTGACGACTGCCAGGCGGCTACGCCAACTGTCGAGTTGTAGCTGCGTCAGAGGAATATCATGAAAGCGAATATCCCCCTCGCTGACGTCGAAATGACGCTGAATGAGTGACAGCACGGTACTTTTGCCGGAACCGGTCGGCCCGCAAATGCCCAGCATCTGACCGGGCTTCAATACGAAACTGACGTTTTCCAGCGCAGGATGGTGAGTTTGCGGATAGGTAAACTGGCGAATATTCACATCCAGTTTACCGCGTCCTTCCGGCACACTTTCGCTACCATCTTTGACGACCGGCGCTTCCGCCAGCATCGTTCGAATACGGCTGTACGCCGCGCTGCCGCGTTCCACAATGTTAAACATCCATGCCAGCGCCAGCATCGGCCAGATCATCAGGCCAAGATACATCATAAAACTGGTGAGCTGTCCCAGCGTTAAACTGCCCTGCACAACCATCCAGCTTCCCCCACCAATCGCCAGTAAATTCGCCATCCCAATAGCGATATAGATGGTCGGATCGAAACGGGCATCAATACGTGCCACACGCATGTTTTTCTTGCCAGTGTCCTCGGCATCTGCGGCAAATAGCGCCGACTGGCGATCTTCCAGACCAAAGGCTTTAATCATACGGATACTGGTGAGGCTCTCCTGGGTGCGGTCGTTGAGGCTGGAAAACGCCGCCTGCGCCAGCTTAAAACGCTCATGTAAAGCGTCGCCATTACGTTTGATCATGATCGCCATCACCGGCATCGGCAGCAGCGCTATTAAGGTCAACTGCCAGCTAATTTGCGTTGACATCATAATCAGCACCGCGCAGCCCATCACCAGCGAATCCACCAGCGTCAGCACCCCTTCCCCGGCGGCAAATACCACGCGATCAACGTCATTCGTCGCGCGGGCCATTAAGTCCCCCGTCCGGTGACGCAGGTAAAATTCTGGATGCTGGCGGCTTAACTGGCGGTAATAATCTTCACGCAGTTCAACAGCCAGTTGATAAGACGCACCGAACAACAGTACACGCCAGACATAACGCAGTAGATAAACCACGACTGCAATCAGCACCATAGTGGCGATCCACATCAGGATCTGTCCGGTCGTAAAGTGTTGTTCCGTCACGCCATCGACCACAATCCCGACTACTTTCGGCGGAACCAGTTGCAGCATCGCGATAATGACAAGCAAGGCCACAGCCCCGAGATAGCGACGCCATTCCCGACGGAAATACCAGCTTAGTTGAGCAAATAATCGCACGCGTTGTGTCCTGACCTGATTTTGGATATTTATTCGATGGGTAAAGAAGTGGTGTATTTAATCTGTTCCATCGCGAAACTGGAAGTAACGTCCGACAGCCCTGGCACGCTGTTTACCAGACGCTTATAAAACTCGTCGTAGCGTTTCATGTCGGCAACCTGGACACGCATCAGATAATCGTATTCACCGGCCATGCGCCAGAACCCCAGCACTTCTGGCATTTCCGTTACCACCGTGACAAAGCGGCAATACCATTCGCTGCTGTGATGTTGCGTTTTAATCAGTACAAAAGCGGTCAGCCCGAGGCCAATTTTTTCCGGGTCCAGTAAGGCAACTTTGCCGATAAGGATACCGTCATCCTCCAGCCGTTTCAGACGCTTCCAGCAAGGCGTGGTTGTCAGATTAACGGCTTCTGCCAGAGCCTGCAAAGAGAGGGTACAATCCTGCTGTAGTAAGGCCAGCAGCTTACGATCAATTTTATCTAACATAGCCCACCCACAGAGAATTATTTTCTCTTTTCATTCTATTTTAAAGGTCAAATACCGACAATTTATTCTGTGCGGTTTAAACGCCACTGCACAAAATGACAAATTCAAAGCAAAAAAAACCGGGCTATTGCCCGGTGCTGGAAGGGATCTCGTTATTCGGGGGAATAAGGTAGATGTGGATTGTCCAGCCAGTGCGTCAAATAGTGAGAGACAGCCTGATTTCGGCAGTGTCCAATCACCGGTAAATGAGGGAGTTCCGCGCGAAGTTGCGGCATCGCATTGCCCATAATAAAGCCGCTGCCGACGCTGCCTAACATTTCACGATCGTTCATCGCATCGCCAAAGGCCATGCAGTCGCGCAGCGAAAAACCTAAATATTGGGTCAGCACCACCAACGCTGCGCCTTTATTGCACCCCACCGGCAGTACTTCCAGGCAATTAATCGCGGAAAAACACAAATGTGCCCGCTCGCCTAATGCTTCCTGTAGTTGGATCTGCAAGCGCGTAAGATCGTCATGATCGCCACAGAAACAGACCTTGGTGACGCGGTCGAGAGGCATTTTTTTAACATTGATAATCTGATAACGAAACTTGCTATAGACAAATGCCTGCAACAACGCCGGAATTTCGCGTTCGGTAAACCAGCCATCATCATTGAAGATATGCATGCTGGCCTGGGTATCCCACTTCTGATAGAGCACCCGTTCCGCTACATCTGCAGGTAAATCATCACGATGTAACAATTCACCTTCCAGAGAATGCACGCGCGTACCGTTGCCGGTAATCAAATACGCATCCAGCGATAGCGCCCCGAGAATGTGCTGCATCTCCAACGCATGGCGACCCGTAGCAAAAGTAAGGGTGATATCGCGTTCACGCAGGCGCGCCAGAGTAGAGAGGGTTTTCTCACCTAAGTGGTGGTCAGGCATCAATAAAGTGCCGTCCATATCAAATGCTGCCAGACGAGCCATTTCTTTCTCCA
This sequence comes from Escherichia sp. TW09308, assembly GCF_000208565.1. NCBI lineage: Bacteria > Pseudomonadati > Pseudomonadota > Gammaproteobacteria > Enterobacterales > Enterobacteriaceae > Escherichia > Escherichia sp. TW09308. Next base: position 3,225,654 of record NZ_AEME01000001.1, read on the forward strand.
CTCTGTGGCAGGGTTAATGGTGATTGAGTATCACCTGATATATACGGAAGTAATAGTGAATAGTTAAATAATATTGTTCCGGGTTTATATGCGACTGCTTAACCGTCTTAACCAGTATCAACGTCTGTGGCAACCTTCCGCGGGAGAGACGCAGTCCGTGACCGTCAGCGAACTGGCCGAACGCTGTTTTTGCAGCGAACGGCATGTGCGCACACTGTTACGTCAGGCACAGGAGGCTGGATGGTTGGAGTGGCAGGCGCAATCAGGACGCGGAAAGCGCGGGCAACTACGCTTTCTGGTGACGCCGCAATTCCTGCGCAATACGATGATGGAACAGGCGCTGGAAACCGGGAAACAGCAGGATGTGCTGGAGCTGGCGCAACTGGCTCCTGGCGAGCTGCGTACCCTGTTACAACCGTTTATGGGCGGGCAATGGCATAACGATACACCGACGTTGCGTATCCCCTATTATCGCCCACTCGAACCGCTACAACCGGGCTTTTTGCCCGGCCGTGCCGAGCAGCATCTCGCCGGGCAAGTTTTTTCCGGCCTGACCCGCTTCGACAATAATACGCAACGCCCAATTGGCGATTTAGCGCACCACTGGGAAACGTCTACTGACGGGCTACGCTGGGATTTTTATCTTCGTTCAACGCTGCACTGGCATAACGGCGATGCTGTAAAAGCAACGCAACTGCATCAGCGGTTGTTGATGCTGCTCCAGCTACCTGCATTGGGTAAATTATTTATTAGCGTGAAGCGTATTGAAGTCCCCCATCCACAGTGCCTGACCTTCTTTTTACATCGCCCCGATTACTGGCTTGCCCACCGGCTGGCAAGCTATTGCAGTCATCTCGCGCATCCACAATTCCCGCAGGTGGGAACCGGTCCTTTTCGCTTAACACAATTCACAGCGGAACTGGTGCGTCTGGAAAGTCACGATTATTACCATTTACGTCATCCACTGCTAAAAGCGGTTGAATACTGGATAACTCCACCGCTTTTTGAAAAAGATTTGGGAACCAGTTGCCAGCATCCAGTGCAAATCACTATCGGTAAACCCGAGGATCTGCCTCTGGTCAGCCAGGTCAGTAGCGGCATCAGTTTAGGTTTTTGCTATTTAACGTTGCGCAAAAGCTCCCGACTAACCCTCTGGCAGGCGCGAAAAGTGATCACCATTATTCATCAATCTGGTTTACTGCAAACGTTAGAAGTCGGAGAAAACCTGATCACCGCCAGTAATGCATTGCTGCCTGGCTGGACTATTCCGCAATGGGAAGTGCCTGATGAGGTCAAACTACCGGAAACATTGACGCTGGCTTATCACCTGCCAGTGGAACTTCATGCTATGGCAGAACAGCTACGGACGACGCTGGCAGCAGAAGGTTGCGAATTAAAGATTATTTTTCATCATGCGAAAAACTGGGATGACACAACCCCACTGGCTCAGGCAGATTTGATGATGGGCGATAGACTAATTGGCGAAGCACCGGAATATACCCTTGAGCAATGGCTGCGTTGCGATCCGCTCTGGCCACATGTTTTCACTGCCAGCACATATGCACATCTGCACTCAACACTGGATGCCGTGCAATTGATGCCTGATGAGGAAAACCGACATAACGCCCTGAAAGCGGTCTTCACACAATTAATGGATAACGCCACGCTGACACCACTGTTTAACTATCACTATCGCATTAGCGCGCCGCCCGGTGTTAACGGTGTCCGTCTGACGCCGCGCGGCTGGTTTGAATTTACCGAAGCCTGGCTTCCCGCACCGTCGCAATGAAGCACTGGTCGGGGTTAACCACAGGCGTTACCATAAGGTTTTTACCGATTTAGCAGGATGATTTATGAAACGTGCTGTCGTTGTGTTCAGTGGAGGCCAGGATTCCACCACCTGTCTGGTACAGGCATTGCAGCAATATGATGAAGTCCATTGCGTGACATTTGATTACGGCCAGCGCCATCGCGCAGAGATCGACGTGGCCCGCGAACTGGCGCTAAAACTAGGGGCACGCGCGCATAAGGTGCTGGATGTGACGCTGCTCAACGAGCTGGCGGTTAGCAGCCTGACGCGTGACAGCATTCCAGTGCCAGATTATGAACCTGAAGCCGATGGTATCCCGAATACGTTTGTCCCAGGGCGTAATATTTTGTTCCTGACGCTGGCGGCAATATATGCGTATCAGGTAAAAGCAGAAGCAGTAATTACCGGCGTCTGCGAAACGGATTTCTCCGGTTACCCGGATTGCCGCGATGAGTTTGTGAAAGCACTGAACCATGCCGTCAGTCTGGGCATGGCGAAAGATATTCGCTTTGAAACACCGTTGATGTGGATTGATAAAGCGGAAACCTGGGCGCTGGCGGATTATTACGGCAAGCTGGATTTAGTCCGTAACGAAACGTTGACCTGCTATAACGGCATTAAAGGCGACGGTTGCTGTCATTGTGCTGCGTGTAATCTGCGTGCCAACGGGTTGCATCATTATCTGGCCGATAAATCGGCGGTGATGACGGCGATGAAACAGAAGACCGGATTGAAGTAATTATTCGGGGTGTCGCCTGATCCGATCTACGATTGTATCACGCCTGGAGGCCGGATAAGACGCACCCCGCGTCGCATCCGGCACAACAAAACGTTTACTGAACCATCTGCTCCAGCTTTTCGCGCAGTTCCCCCTCCAGGGCTAATGCTTTCTGCGTTTTGAGATCAATACAAACAAAGGTGATGAGCGCATCCGCCACCACCTGTCCTTCCGGCTCAAGGGTGATTAGTTGACTTAAAATGCCGCTTTTACCGTTTAATTGCTGCAACTGACTGGTAATGGTCAGCAGGTCGCTCAACACCGCCGGGCGGCGATAGTTAATATTGATATTGACTACCACAAAAGCGATGTTATGGGCGGTCATCCATTGAAAGCTGTCGCTATTTTCCAGCCCATCCCAGCGGGCTTCTTCGAGAAACTCAAGGTAGCGAGCGTTGTTAACGTGCTGGTAAACATCGAGATGGTATCCACGAACTTTGATTTGTGTTTGCATAGCGCAATAGCCTTACGTTGTTGTTATAAGAACAGTTATAAGCACAGAGGTCATAACTGGTATGACCTCTTCAGTCTGGCAAAAAATTGCCACTATGCAAATTAATTACAGACTTAATACCGCAAGGTTACGTTCCACCAGCGAATTGCCCATCCCCGGCACCTGTTTTAAATCTTCCACCGTTTTAAACGGACCGTACTCTTCCCGATAACTGACAATCGCCTGCGCTTTCTTCAGGCCAACACCATTCATAACGCGGGCTAACTCTTCCGCACTGGCATTGTTAATACTGACTCTGGTGCCTTCTTCGTCACTGGCTTTCGCCGGTATTGCCGCTTTGCTTTGTGCTGCGGGTGCCTCCGCTTTGGTTTCTACCGCTGCCGGTTTCGCCGTAGGGGCAGCCGCCAGCGCGCTATGAGACATTCCGGCACAAGCCAGAGACAGAGTAATGAGAAGTGCTTTGATTCCGTGTTTCATACTGTTTTCTCCTTGTTTGTTAACAGTGGAATCACCTTAACGGCAGTGAAAACAGTAAACAAATGGCAATATTCAGAAATGGAAAAGGCCGCGAAAGCGACCTTTTCTTGTTACAGCTACAAAGCATTTTTTTGCGAAGCGGCTTCAGGATTATTGCTGTTCCAGCGCGTCGCCAATTTTGATTTTCGCCTCTTTACGCAGGTTACTCATCAGCGCTTCAAAGACGATTTGTGCGTTGTTCTGGGTGATACCCTGCACCATCGCTTTTTTCTGATCTTCCGGCATTGAGCCTTGTTTCACTTCGTCCAGCGCCAGAAGAACCACATTACCTTGCATATCGGTCGCCATACCGTAGCTCGGTTTGTCTTTCGCTGGCAGAGGCAGTGCAAACGCGGCCTGGCTAATTGGGTCACGGCCGGAACGACTTAAGGTTTTAGGCTCGCCAAATTTCAAACCGGCAGCTTGCATAGCTTCCGCACCCTTGCCCGCTTTCAGATCAACCAGCAGTTTTTCAGCATCGATTTTCGCCTGCTGTTCAGCTTTGTTGTGCTGAACCAGCGCTTTAACCTGTTCCTGAACATCTGCCAATGGTTTAACCGCTTCTGGTTTATGCTCGCTGATGCGCAGCACGAATGCGCGATCGCCGTCTACGGTGATGATGTCAGAGTTGATGCCCGGCGCACCGTTTTCACCAACCAGACCGCCGTTGAAGATAGCGTCCGCAACCGGCTTAAAGTTTAACTCTTCCGGCAGTTTATCTTTACTAAACCAGCCAGTCTGGGTGGCTTTAACACCCGCGGCCTGCTCTGCACCGGCCAGAGATTCGGTGTCGTTGCTTGCCGCATCGCTCACTTTCTGCTGCAGCGCGTAGTACGCATCCAGGGCTTTTTCGTGTTTCACTTTCGCCGTGATGTCGTCACGGACTTCGTCTAACGACTTCACTTTCGCAGGCTGAATATCGTCCAGACGCACGATCAAGAAACCCACAGAAGATTTGATGACGCCGGACAGTTGGCCTTTTTCTTTCAGACCAGCATTTTTCAGTTCATCCGGGATAGTGGCATCTTCTAACCAACCCATATCGCCGCCGTTACGGGCAGAGATAATATCGGCAGATTTTTCTTTTGCTAACGCAGCAAAATCACCACCTTTGTTCAGCTCATCAAGTACCGCTTTCGCTTCATCTTCAGTTTTGGTCTGGATGATGCTGTAACGGGTACGCTGCGGCTGGGTGAATTGATCCTGATGCTGATCGTAGTAACTCTGGATATCCGCATCACTAACCGGTTGCTGCATCGTTGCGGCATCCAGTTTGATGTAGCTCACGCGGAATTGTTCCGGAGTCATGAAGCTGTTTTTGTTTTGCTCGTAGTAGCTGGCGATTTCCTGTTCGGTCACTGCCTGCTTAGCCGCCAGAGCGTTAACGTCGATAGTCGCTTCACGCACTACACGTTGTTGAGCAACCAGCGCTGCCAGCTCGTCGGTTTCACCTTTTAGCATAAAGTCAGTGCCCGCAACGCCGTTAATCAGTTGTTGGGTCATAAGCTGGTTACGCAGCGCCTGTGCGTACTGATCGGCACTCATCCCCATCTGGTTGAGGATACCGTTATAGCGGCTGTTATCAAACTTGCCGTCAACCTGAAAGGCTGGGGTTGCGAAAATAGCCTGTTTAACCTGCTCATCGCTGACACCCAGTTTTAGTTCGCGGGCGTACTGATCCAGCAGCGCCTCGTCGATCAGACGATTCAGCACCTGTTGACGCAGGGTTTTCATGTAGCCTTCGTTCGCAGCCAGCTCAGAGTATTGATCGCCAAGCTGTTGCTGCATCCGATTACGCTCGCTGTTGAAAGCGTTCTCAAACTGCCCGCGGCTGATTTCCAGGTCATTCACTTTTGCGGCGTAGTTATTGCCTCCGCCAATCAGGTAACCACTCACGCCGGTCAATATGAACGACACGATAATGATACCGAAAATAATCTTGAGCACGAGACTGTTTGCAGCCGTGCGTAAGCTGTCCATCATGGTGTAACAACACTCCGCTGTAGGTGACTGTATACCTCACGCAACATATCGCTGCGTGCAAAGGCCTATTGTGACAAGAAACGGGGGCAATTGTCAGCCCACAACTTGCAGAAAGTCACGGAATACAAATAAAAAAGGCACATCAGTAGATGCGCCCTTGAACTTCGTCACATCCCCAATGGGGACAATACTTAGTTTACCGCGTCTTTCAGCGCTTTACCTGCACGGAAGCTCGGTACTTTAGCTGCAGCGATGGTGATCTCTTTACCGGTCTGCGGGTTGCGACCAGTACGGGCAGCACGCTCTTTAACGGCAAAAGTACCAAAACCAACCAGTGCTACATCATCCCCTTCTTTCAGGGATTCAGTTACGGAAGCAATAATAGCATCTAACGCACGGCCAGCCGCAGCTTTAGAGATATCAGCCCCTGCAGCAATCTTGTCAATCAATTGAGATTTATTCACTCTTCTCTTCCTCTTTATAATTTATCCCGCACTTGAATCCTTCAAGGTGCGAACGCGCAGCAGTTATATCAGGCCAGCCATCCCCTTACAACACCCCTTAATAAGGGCAAGCCTAATCCGCCCTCTAACTTAACGAGACAAAAAAAGGCTGGCAAGCCCGAATTGACCCACCAGCCCTTTTTTTATTAGTGCAATTTGCGCGAAGTCACTATTTTGCAGTTACAACCTGCATTCCAGACGGTTCATTTTGCAGCGCCAGAGTCAGAACTTCCTCAATGCGCTTCACAGGATGAATGTCCAGATCGGCAATCACGTTGTCCGGAATCTCTTCCAGATCGCGTTTGTTCTCAAACGGAATTAACACTGTTTTAATCCCGCCGCGGTGCGCTGCCAGCAGTTTTTCTTTCAAACCGCCGATTGGCAACACCTGACCACGCAGAGTAATCTCACCAGTCATCGCCACATCAGCGCGAACCGGGTTACCGGTCAGGCAAGAAACCAGTGCGGTGCACATGGCAATACCGGCGCTCGGACCATCTTTCGGCGTCGCACCTTCCGGTACGTGCACGTGGATGTCGCGTTTTTCGTAAAAATCTGGATTGATCCCCAGTTTTTCCGCACGCGCGCGAACCACAGTTAACGCCGCCTGAATGGACTCTTGCATCACTTCGCCCAGCGAACCAGTGTAAGTGAGTTTACCTTTGCCTGGAACACACGCTGTCTCGATGGTCAGCAAGTCGCCGCCGACTTCCGTCCACGCCAGACCAGTTACCTGACCAACGCTGTTTTCGTTATCCGCGCGACCATAGTCGAAACGCTGAACACCGAGGTAGTCATGCAGGTTATCGCCGTTAATTTCGATATGTTTTAATGACTTATCGAGCAACAACTGCTTAACCGCTTTACGGCATAGTTTGGAGATTTCACGCTCCAGACCACGCACGCCCGCCTCACGGGTGTAGTAACGAATAATGCCAATAATGGCGCTATCGTCGACGGTCAGCTCACCTTTTTTCAGTGCATTACGTTCAATCTGCTTCGGCAGCAGGTGACGTTTGGCGATGTTCAGTTTTTCATCTTCGGTATAACCAGAGAGACGAATAACTTCCATACGATCCAGCAGTGGCGCCGGAATATTCATGGAGTTCGACGTCGCAACAAACATCACGTCGCTAAGGTCGTAATCCACTTCCAGATAGTGGTCGCTGAACGCCACGTTCTGCTCTGGATCCAGCACTTCAAGCAGTGCGGAAGCTGGATCGCCACGCATGTCAGAAGACATTTTGTCGATCTCATCGAGCAGGAACAGCGGGTTTTTCACGCCCACTTTCGCCATTTTCTGGATCAATTTACCCGGCATAGAACCGATGTAAGTACGGCGGTGACCACGGATTTCCGCTTCGTCACGCACACCGCCCAGCGCCATACGGACATATTTACGTCCGGTAGCTTTAGCGATGGACTGCCCCAGAGAAGTTTTACCTACCCCCGGCGGTCCAACCAGGCAGAGGATCGGCCCCTTGATTTTATTTACGCGGCTTTGAACCGCGAGATACTCAAGGATGCGATCTTTCACACGTTCCAGACCATAATGGTCGGTATCGAGGATTTCTTGCGCCTGACGCAGGTCTTTTTTGACCTTGCTACGTGCATTCCACGGCACCTGCACCATCCAGTCGATATAACCTCGCACCACGGTCGCTTCTGCCGACATTGGAGACATCATTTTCAGCTTCTGCAATTCTGCTTCCGCTTTCTCTTTTGCCTCTTTTGGCATTTTCGCCGCGTCGATTTTGCGCTTCAACGCTTCATTTTCGTCTGGCGCGTCGTCCATTTCACCGAGTTCTTTCTGAATAGCTTTCATTTGCTCGTTCAGATAGTACTCACGCTGGGATTTCTCCATCTGCTTTTTGACGCGGTTGCGAATACGTTTCTCAACCTGCAGCAGATCGATTTCCGACTCCATCATAGCCATCAGATATTCCAGACGTTCGTTAACGTCGGACATCTCAAGAACGGACTGTTTGTCAGCCAGTTTTAGCGGCATATGTGCGGCAATGGTGTCCGCCAGACGCGCCGGATCGTCGATGCTGTTCAGCGACGTCAGCACTTCTGGTGGGATTTTCTTATTCAGCTTGATGTAGCCTTCGAACTGGCTGATTGCGGTACGCACCAGCACTTCCTGTTCGCGCTCATCAATAGTCGGGGACTCCAGATACTCCGCCTTCGCAGAAAAGTGTTCGCCATTGTCAGAGAGCGCAGAAATACGCGCGCGCTGTAACCCCTCGACCAGCACTTTGACGGTGCCGTCAGGCAGTTTCAGCATCTGCAATATAGAGGCCACGGTCCCGACGGTGAAAAGATCGTTTACACCCGGCTCATCCGTTGAAGCTTCTTTCTGCGCGACCAGCATAATTTTTTTATCATGGTCCATCGCCGCTTCCAGACAACGGATAGATTTTTCCCGTCCGACAAATAAGGGGATGACCATGTGCGGATAAACCACCACATCGCGCAGCGGCAATACGGGGATTTCAATGCGTTCAGAACGCTCAGGATTCATAGAGCTCTCTCTTAGTTTAATGTCCGCCAGGTAATCAGATGACATGACTGTGCTTCACGCCATCTATTAACATGTACGTCAGTATATGGGGATGTTTCTCCCACATTCAACGTCGGGAATAGAGGAAAAATGAAAGGGGAGATAAAATCCCCCCTTTTTGGTTAACTAATTGTATGGGAATGGTTAATTATTCACCAGACGCCTGTTGCGCTTCCGGCTTGCCATAAATCAGCAGTGGCTTGCTTTGCCCTTCAATAACCGACTCGTCAATAACCACTTTTTCCACATCTTCCATAGAAGGCAGATCATACATGGTATCAAGCAGCGCAGCTTCTACGATGGAACGCAGACCACGGGCACCGGTTTTACGCGCCATCGCTTTCTTGGCGATAGCATCCAGCGCTTCGTCACGGAATTCCAGATCCACGCCCTCAAGGTTAAACAACGCCTGATACTGCTTGGTCAGGGCGTTTTTCGGCTCTTTGAGGATCTGAATCAAAGCTTCTTCGCTCAGTTCATTCAGCGTTGCCACAACTGGCAGACGACCGATGAACTCAGGGATCAGACCAAATTTGATCAAATCTTCCGGTTCAACCTGCGCCAGCAACTCACCTTCGCTTGCTTTGTCAGATTTCGCTTTTACCGTCGCACCAAAACCAATGCCGGAGCCAGTTTCGACACGATGGGAAATCACTTTATCCAGACCGGCAAATGCACCGCCACAGATAAACAGGATCTTGGAGGTATCAACCTGCAAGAATTCCTGCTGCGGATGCTTACGTCCGCCCTGCGGTGGAACGGCGGCAACCGTACCTTCGATCAGTTTCAACAGTGCCTGCTGTACGCCTTCACCGGAAACGTCACGGGTAATGGACGGGTTGTCAGACTTACGCGAAATCTTGTCGATTTCATCGATGTAGACAATCCCGCGCTGCGCTTTCTGTACGTCGTAGTCGCACTTCTGCAACAGCTTCTGAATGATGTTTTCAACATCTTCACCCACATAACCCGCTTCGGTCAGGGTGGTGGCATCAGCCATAGTGAACGGAACGTCCAGCAGACGCGCCAACGTTTCCGCCAGCAACGTTTTACCAGAGCCAGTCGGACCAATCAGCAGAATGTTACTTTTGCCCAACTCGACGCCATTGCTGGTATCGCCGTTGCGCAGACGTTTGTAGTGGTTGTACACCGCGACCGCCAGCACTTTTTTCGCCTGTTCCTGACCGATGACGTAATCGTCCAGGTGGTTGCGAATTTCATGCGGCGTCGGTAGCGAACTGCGTTCACGATGCGGTGCTACTTCTTTAATCTCTTCGCGAATGATGTCGTTACATAAATCAACACATTCGTCGCAGATATACACGGATGGACCGGCAATCAGCTTACGCACTTCATGCTGGCTTTTGCCGCAAAAAGAGCAATACAGCAACTTGCCTGAGCCATCTTTGCGTTTATCTGTCATGGGTCAAAACCTCTTCTTTGTTCTTTGTGCCGCACACGACGACGCAAATGCCATTCTCAGGCGCAAGCCGCTTACAGCGTTGTGCCAACCTGAATAAGTATAGCGGCACAGTTGCGCCTCTGGCATCAATTACGATGGGTCAGAATCGAATCGACCAGACCGTATTCCACCGCTTCAGGCGCGGAAAGGAAGCGATCGCGCTCAGTGTCACGTTCAATCTGTTCTAATGATTGACCCGTATGAAGCGCCATAAGTTCATTCATCCGCCCTTTAACTTTCAGAATTTCACGGGCATGAATTTCGATATCAGTCGCCTGGCCCTGATAGCCGCCCAACGGCTGGTGAATCATCACGCGCGAATTCGGCAGGCAGAAACGTTTACCTTTTGCCCCTGCGGTCAGCAGGAATGCCCCCATTGAGGCTGCCTGGCCCATACAAATGGTGCTGACATCAGGCTTGATAAACTGCATGGTGTCATAGATAGACATCCCGGCAGTGATCACCCCACCTGGGGAGTTAATGTACAGATAGATATCTTTTTCCGGGTTTTCTGCTTCCAGGAACAGCATCTGCGCCACAATCAGGTTAGCCATATGGTCTTCAACCTGGCCAGTCAGAAAAATAACGCGTTCCTTAAGTAGACGAGAATAGATATCAAAAGAGCGCTCACCGCGTGAGGTCTGTTCAATGACCATCGGCACCAGCGCCATATGGGGTGCAAAGTTATCTCGTTCGCCGCTGTATGACATTTCCGTCTCCTGGATAAAATTGAAAAAACCTGCTGTACCGATTGTAACCTTATGGACGGATTATCAGCTAGTCCCTGTGTTATGGGTACGGCATCATCCTATTTCAAGCATAACAATCTTTTGTTGTTACGCTAACACCGAAAGAGGGTTTTCGCACGGTTCCATGCAAAATTCATGACAAAAAAAAGCCCACCACCTGGCGGTGACGGGCCTTTGTGCGAATTTAGCGCGTTAGGCTGCGCAAATTACGCCTGCTGGTTCATCAGCTCGTTGAAAGTGGTTTCTTTTTCAGTCACTTTCGCTTTCGCCAGAACGGCTTCAACAGCCTGTTCTTCCAGAGCCACGTTACGCATGTTGTCCATCAGCTCTTTGTTTTTGCTGTAGAACTCGATAACTTCTTTCGGATCTTCGTACGCAGAAGCCATCTCTTCGATCAGGCCTTTAACACGCTCTTCGTCAGCTTTCAGCTCGTTAGCGCGAATAACTTCGCCCAGCAGCAGGCCAACAACTACGCGGCGTTTAGCCTGTTCTTCGAACAGTTCACGCGGCAGTTCCAGAGCTTGTTTTTCGTTGCCACCGAAACGCTGTGCAGCCTGGCGACGCAGAACGTCGATTTCGCTGTCGATCAGCGCAGCCGGAACGTCGATGTCGTTAGCTTTTACCAGACCTTCGATCGCCTGAGACTTAACGCGGTTACGAATGGCGCTCTTCAGCTCGCGCTCCATGTTTTTACGCACTTCAGCGCGCAGACCTTCTACGGAACCATCTTCAACGCCGAAACGTTTGATGAATTCAGCAGTCAGTTCCGGCAGTTCACGCTCTTCAACTTTCTTCAGGTTGATAGCGAATTTCGCTGCTTTACCTTTCAGGTTTTCTGCGTGGTATTCTTCCGGGAAGGTCACGTCGATGGTGAACTCTTCGCCTGCTTTGTGGCCTTTGATACCGTCTTCAAAGCCCGGGATCATACGACCCTGGCCCATCGCCAGTACGAAATCAGACGCTTTTCCACCTTCGAACTCTTCGCCGTCTACAGAACCGGTGAAGTCGATGGTCACGCGGTCTTCAGCTTCAACAGCGCCGTCTTTTTCTTTCCAGGTCGCCTGCTGTTTACGCAGAGTATCCAGCATGCCGTCAACGTCAGCGTCGGTCACTTCCACGATCGGTTTTTCAACTTCGATCGCTTCCAGACCCTGCAGTTCAACTTCCGGATAAACTTCAAACTCTACAGAGTAGGTGAAGTCTTCACCCGGCTTGTATTCGCCCGGAACGTAGGTCGGTGCGCCAGCCGGATTGATTTTTTCTTTAATGATGGCGTCAATGAAGTTACGGCTCATCAGGTCACCCAGAACGTCCTGGCGTACAGACGCGCCATAACGCTGAGCAACGATATTCATTGGCACTTTGCCTTTGCGGAAGCCGTCAATACGTACTTTTTTCGCAACGTTGACCAGCTCGCTTTTAACAGCGGTCTCGATGCTGTCAGCAGCGATAGTAATCGTTACACGGCGGCCAAGGCCTTGAGTGGTTTCAACTGAAACTTGCATCTTGTTACCTCAAAAAATCACAGTGCTCGGTCAACTCTTACCCCGCAAGCACAGGTTGTTGGCTTCGCGGAACCGGGATGTTCTTATAATCAATCACATTCCCTGTTACCAGAATCATCCCGAAAGCATTCAAATAGGACGCGGCATTATAGCGGCATCACTTTTATGAGTCGAGAACGGTTATTGCGCGCTGCCGCGTATTTTTTCACAATTCCCGGGCAATTTTCGTCTGAATGCTGGGCAAAAAGCGCAAAATCCAGACAAAACAAAACGGCCCGCAGGCCGTTTTTCATAAAATCTTTAGCAACATACTGGAAAAACGCTAACTGTTGCAAATGCGTTTTTAGGCGATGCTTCCCGCTCCACGACAAGGAGGAGAAGCAAAGATGGTATCCTGCAATCCTTCCCACTCCTTAATGGTATAAGTATGCAGAGCCAGCGCATGAACGGTAGTAGAGAGTTCCTCCGCTAAAGTACTGTAAATCATTCGATGACGATTCAGAAAACGTTCACCCATAAAACGATCGCTGACCAGCACAACTTTAAAATGGCTTTCAGAGCCGGCTGGGACATTGTGACGATAGCTTTCATCCACAACTTCGAGGAATACGGGTTGGAACGCAGTCCTTAATTTTTCTTCTATCCGCTCACGTATCATCATGAAATATCTCCTCCGACAACGCTGAGATGTCACCCATCCCTTTAAATACTAGCCGCTTTAACCGTTTCCATTACAGCTTAACAACAAATAATTAGCTTTCATCCTGTTTTTTCTGTCAAGCGTATGAAGTTTACTGATTTAAAGATTGATTCACCGGCTTCACATCGGTGTTTCTTTTACCTAAGGCGATTATTTCGTCAACATAATGAATTTACATGTCTTACCCACTTCCCCTCGTCGTTGGCGATGTTATGATGGCGGGAATCTTTACCAAACACGCTTAAAAGTCTCTGAGAGCCAGAACATGTTCAAAAAAATCCTCTTCCCGTTAGTTGCTCTGTTTATGCTTGCAGGATGCGCGAAACCGCCAACAACCATTGAAGTTTCTCCGACGATGACACTGCCACAGCAAGATCCAAGTCTGATGGGCGTCACCGTTAGCATTAATGGTGCCGATCAGCGTACCGATCAGGCGTTAGCAAAAGTCACCCGTGACAACCAAATTGTTACCCTGACCGCGTCCCGCGATCTGCGTTTCCTGCTGCAAGAAGTGCTGGAAAAACAAATGACCGCTCGCGGTTATATGGTTGGCCCGAATGGCCCGGTTAATCTGCAAATCATCGTTAGCCAGTTGTATGCCGACGTGTCCCAGGGCAATGTGCGCTACAACATTGCTACCAAAGCGGATATCGCCATCATCGCCACCGCGCAGAATGGCAACAAAATGACCAAAAACTATCGTGCCAGCTACAACGTTGAGGGCGCTTTTCAGGCCTCTAACAAAAACATCGCTGACGCGGTTAACAGCGTGCTGACCGACACCATCGCTGACATGTCTCAGGACACCAGCATCCACGAATTCATTAAGCAGAACGCACGTTAATTTCTGCCCTCTGGCCCGGTGCAAGTCGGGCCTGTAGACGCCCATGTCCAGTCAATATTTACGTATTTTCCAACAGCCTCGTTCAGCTATTTTGTTGATTCTGGGTTTTGCTTCCGGGCTGCCGCTCGCCCTGACATCCGGCACGTTACAGGCGTGGATGACAGTCGAGAATATCGATCTTAAAACCATTGGTTTCTTCTCGTTGGTGGGTCAGGCTTACGTATTTAAATTTCTCTGGTCGCCGCTGATGGACCGCTATACTCCGCCGTTTCTCGGGCGACGGCGCGGCTGGCTGCTCGCCACGCAAGCGTTATTGTTGCTGGCGATTGCGGCGATGGGTTTTCTCGAACCTGGTACGCAACTTCGCTGGATGGCGGCACTGGCAGTCGTTATCGCTTTTTGCTCGGCCTCCCAGGATATCGTCTTTGATGCGTGGAAAACGGATGTGCTTCCCGCGGAAGAACGCGGCGCAGGTGCGGCAATCAGCGTGCTGGGTTACCGTTTAGGGATGCTGGTTTCCGGCGGTTTAGCCTTATGGCTGGCGGATAAATGGTTGGGCTGGCAAGGCATGTACTGGCTAATGGCAGCTCTGTTAATCCCGTGCATCATTGCGACTTTGCTTGCGCCAGAACCAACCGACACCATTCCTGTACCCAAAACGCTGGAGCAAGCTGTTGTTGCGCCACTACGTGATTTCTTTGGTCGCAATAACGCATGGTTAATTCTGCTTTTAATTGTGCTGTATAAGCTGGGCGATGCTTTCGCCATGAGCCTGACAACCACCTTTTTGATTCGCGGTGTCGGATTTGATGCCGGCGAAGTGGGCGTGGTTAACAAAACGCTCGGCTTGCTGGCGACCATCGTCGGCGCATTGTACGGCGGTATTTTGATGCAGCGTCTTTCACTGTTCCGTGCGCTGCTGATTTTCGGCCTTTTACAAGGTGCGTCCAACGCCGGTTACTGGCTGCTTTCTGTGACTGATAAGCATCTCTACAGCATGGGCGCGGCAGTCTTTTTCGAAAACCTGTGTGGCGGGATGGGCACATCGGCATTTGTGGCGCTGTTAATGACCCTGTGTAATAAGTCATTTTCCGCTACTCAGTTCGCCCTGCTCTCAGCGCTTTCTGCTGTAGGACGGGTTTATGTAGGCCCCGTAGCGGGCTGGTTTGTTGAAGCTCACGGCTGGTCGACATTCTATCTGTTCTCTGTTGCGGCCGCTGTACCTGGACTTATTTTGCTGCTGGTTTGCCGCCAGACGCTGGAGTACACGCGGGTCAACGACAACTTTATCCCACGTACCGAGTATCCATCTGGTTATACCTTTGCCATGTGGACACTGGCAGCAGGCGTCAGTCTGTTGGCCATGTGGTTACTGCTGTTAACGATGAATGCGCTGGATTTGACTCACTTCTCTTTCCTGCCTGCACTGCTGGAAATCGGCGTTTTAGTCGCTCTGGGTGGTGTCATACTTGGTGGTTTATTGGACTATCTGGCACTACGAAAAACGCATTTGACGTAATCAGTGAATATTATTTAGCTGTAGTAATCACCCGGCGTAATTATTACGGCTAAATAAACATCAGCAGCGCTTAATAATATTTGTTCTTTTGTGCGGCTTAGCTTTCGGAAATTATTGACCCCATCTATATATTTTATTTTTTACACGATTCAGCTAATGACTCTTTATTTCCCCACGCCCGTTTTGTCACCTTAATGATAATTATTTGTTAAATAATTGTTTTATTTTGAGATTGGTTATACCAATTGCCATCCCCACCCCCTCCTTCAGTCCCCTTTCGTTATAACGCCCTTTTGCAACAGCTTCTTAAAATCAATCCGATATGTTTTGCAACATATGTGACCTGCAAGCCAAACTCAAGTAACAGTAATTTAATCATGTTTACAGTAATGTAACCTTCCCGTAAAATGCCCACACACTTTAAACGCCACCAGATCCCGTGGAATTGAGGTCGTTAAATGAGACTCAGGAAATACAATAAAAGTTTGGGATGGTTGTCATTATTTGCAGGCTCTGTATTGCTCAGTGGCTGTAATTCTGCGCTGTTAGATCCCAAAGGACAGATTGGTCTGGAGCAACGTTCGCTGATACTGACGGCATTTGGCCTGATGTTGATTGTCGTTATTCCCGCAATCTTGATGGCTGTCGGTTTCGCCTGGAAGTACCGTGCGAGCAATAAAGATGCTAAGTACAGCCCGAACTGGTCACACTCCAATAAAGTGGAAGCTGTGGTCTGGACGGTGCCAATCTTAATCATCATCTTCCTTGCGGTATTGACCTGGAAAACCACTCACGCTCTTGAGCCTAGCAAGCCGCTGGCACACGACGAGAAGCCCATTACCATCGAAGTGGTTTCCATGGACTGGAAATGGTTCTTCATCTACCCGGAACAGGGCATTGCTACCGTGAATGAAATCGCTTTCCCGGCGAACACTCCGGTGTACTTCAAAGTGACCTCCAACTCCGTGATGAACTCCTTCTTTATTCCGCGTCTGGGTAGCCAGATTTATGCCATGGCCGGTATGCAGACTCGCTTGCATCTGATCGCCAACGAACCCGGTACTTATGACGGTATTTCCGCCAGCTATAGCGGTCAGGGCTTCTCCGGCATGAAGTTCAACGCTATCGCCACACCGGATCGTGCCGCATTCGACCAATGGGTCGCAAAAGCAAAACAGTCGACGAAAACCATGTCTGACATGGCCACCTTCGAAAAACTGGCTGCGCCTAGCGAATACAACCAGGTGGAATATTTCTCCAACGTGAAACCCGACTTGTTTTCCGATGTGATTAACAAGTTTATGGCTCACGGTAAGAGCATGGACATGACTCAGCCCGAAGGTGAGCACAGCGCACACGAAGGTATGGAAGGCATGGACATGAGCCACGCGGAATCCGCCCATTAAAGGGGTTGAGGAAGAATAAAGATGTTCGGAAAATTAACACTTGATGCAGTCCCGTTCCATGAACCTATCATCATGGTTACGATCGCTGGCATTATTTTGGGAGGTCTGGCGCTCGTTGGCCTGATCACTTACTTCGGTAAGTGGACCTACCTGTGGAAAGAGTGGCTGACCTCTGTCGACCATAAACGCCTTGGTATCATGTATATCATCGTAGCGATTGTGATGCTGCTGCGTGGTTTTGCAGATGCCATTATGATGCGTAGTCAACAGGCACTGGCCTCGGCTGGCGAAGCAGGCTTCCTGCCGCCACACCACTATGATCAAGTTTTCACCGCTCACGGTGTGATTATGATCTTCTTCGTGGCGATGCCTTTCGTTATCGGTCTGATGAACCTGGTGGTTCCGCTGCAAATTGGCGCGCGTGACGTTGCGTTCCCGTTCCTCAACAACTTAAGCTTCTGGTTTACCGTTGTTGGTGTGATTCTGGTTAACGTTTCTCTCGGCGTGGGCGAATTCGCGCAGACTGGCTGGCTGGCCTATCCACCGCTATCGGGAATAGAGTACAGTCCGGGAGTCGGTGTCGATTACTGGATATGGAGTCTCCAGCTATCCGGTATAGGTACGACGCTAACCGGTATTAACTTCTTCGTTACCATTCTGAAGATGCGTGCACCGGGCATGACCATGTTCAAGATGCCGGTATTTACCTGGGCATCACTGTGCGCAAACATTCTGATTATCGCCTCCTTCCCAATTCTGACGGTTACCGTCGCGTTGCTAACCCTGGATCGCTATCTGGGCACCCATTTCTTTACCAACGATATGGGTGGCAACATGATGATGTACATCAACCTGATTTGGGCATGGGGACACCCGGAAGTTTACATCCTGATCCTGCCTGTTTTCGGTGTGTTCTCCGAAATTGCAGCGACCTTCTCGCGTAAACGTCTGTTTGGTTATACCTCGCTGGTATGGGCGACTGTCTGTATTACCGTGCTGTCGTTCATCGTCTGGCTGCACCACTTCTTTACGATGGGTGCGGGCGCGAACGTAAATGCCTTCTTCGGTATCACCACGATGATTATCGCCATCCCGACCGGGGTGAAGATCTTCAACTGGCTGTTCACCATGTATCAGGGTCGCATCGTGTTCCATTCTGCGATGCTGTGGACCATCGGTTTTATCGTCACCTTCTCGGTGGGCGGTATGACTGGCGTGCTGCTGGCAGTACCGGGCGCAGACTTCGTTCTGCATAACAGCCTGTTCCTGATTGCACACTTCCATAACGTTATCATCGGCGGCGTGGTCTTCGGCTGCTTCGCAGGGATGACCTACTGGTGGCCTAAAGCGTTCGGTTTCAAACTGAACGAGACCTGGGGTAAACGCGCGTTCTGGTTCTGGATTATCGGCTTCTTCGTTGCCTTTATGCCGCTGTACGCGCTGGGCTTCATGGGCATGACCCGTCGTTTGAGCCAGCAGATTGACCCGCAGTTCCACACGATGCTGATGATTGCAGCCAGCGGTGCGGTACTGATTGCGCTGGGTATTCTCTGCCTCGTGATTCAGATGTACGTCTCTATTCGCGACCGCGATCAGAACCGTGATCTGACTGGCGACCCGTGGGGTGGCCGCACGCTGGAGTGGGCAACCTCTTCCCCGCCTCCGTTCTATAACTTTGCCGTTGTGCCGCACGTTCACGAGCGTGATGCATTCTGGGAAATGAAAGAGAAAGGCGAAGCGTACAAAAAGCCTGACCACTATGAAGAAATTCATATGCCGAAAAACAGCGGCGCCGGTATCGTCATCGCTGCTTTCTCCACCATCTTCGGTTTCGCCATGATCTGGCATATCTGGTGGCTGGCGATTGTTGGCTTCGCAGGCATGATCATCACCTGGATCGTGAAAAGCTTCGACGAGGACGTGGATTACTACGTGCCGGTGGCAGAAATCGAAAAACTGGAAAATCAGCATTTCGATGAGATTACTAAGGCAGGGCTGAAAAATGGCAACTGATACTTTGACGCACGCGACTGCCCACGCGCACGAACACGGGCACCACGATGCAGGCGGAACCAAAATCTTCGGATTTTGGATCTACCTGATGAGCGACTGCATTCTGTTTTCTATCTTGTTTGCTACCTATGCCGTTCTGGTGAACGGCACCGCAGGCGGCCCGACAGGTAAGGACATTTTCGAACTGCCGTTCGTTCTGGTTGAAACTTTCTTGCTGTTGTTCAGCTCCATCACCTACGGCATGGCGGCTATCGCCATGTACAAAAACAACAAAAGCCAGGTTATCTCCTGGCTGGCGTTGACCTGGTTGTTTGGTGCTGGATTTATCGGGATGGAACTCTATGAATTCCATCACCTGATTGTTAACGACATGGGCCCGGATCGCAGCGGCTTCCTATCAGCGTTCTTTGCGCTAGTGGGTACGCACGGTCTGCACGTCACTTCCGGTCTTATCTGGATGGCGGTGCTGATGGTGCAAATCGCGCGTCGCGGCCTGACCAGCACTAACCGTACCCGCATCATGTGTCTGAGTCTGTTCTGGCACTTCCTCGATGTGGTGTGGATCTGTGTGTTCACTGTTGTTTATCTGATGGGGGCGATGTAATGAGTCATTCTAACGTGAGCGGCGGCGCGTCCCATGGCAGCGTAAAAACCTACATGACAGGCTTTATCCTGTCGATAATCCTGACGGTGATCCCGTTCTGGATGGTAATGACAGGAACTGCCTCCCCGGCCGTAATTCTGGGAACGATCCTGGCAATGGCAGTGGTACAGGTTCTGGTGCATCTGGTGTGCTTCCTGCACATGAATACCAAATCAGATGAAGGCTGGAACATGACGGCGTTTGTCTTCACCGTGCTAATCATCGCTATTCTGGTTGTAGGCTCCATCTGGATTATGTGGAACCTCAACTACAACATGATGATGCACTAAGAGCGGCGGTTATGATGTTTAAGCAATACCTGCAAGTAACGAAACCAGGCATCATCTTTGGCAACCTGATCTCGGTGATTGGGGGATTCCTGCTGGCCTCAAAGGGCAGCATTGATTATCCCCTGTTTATCTACACGTTGGTTGGGGTGTCACTGGTTGTGGCGTCGGGTTGTGTGTTTAACAACTACATCGACAGGGATATCGACAGAAAGATGGAAAGGACGAAGAACCGGGTGCTGGTTAAAGGCCTGATCTCTCCTGCTGTCTCGCTGGTGTACGCCACCGTGCTGGGTATTGCTGGCTTTATGCTGCTGTGGTTTGGCGCGAATCCGCTGGCCTGCTGGCTGGGGGTAATGGGCTTTGTGGTTTATGTCGGCGTTTATAGCCTGTACATGAAACGCCACTCGGTCTACGGCACGTTGATTGGTTCTCTCTCCGGCGCTGCGCCGCCGGTGATTGGCTATTGTGCAGTGACCGGTGATTTCGATAGTGGCGCAGCGATTCTGCTGGCTATCTTCAGCCTGTGGCAAATGCCTCACTCTTATGCTATCGCCATTTTCCGCTTTAAAGATTATCAGGCGGCAAACATTCCGGTACTGCCGGTAGTGAAAGGCATTTCCGTGGCGAAGAATCACATCACGCTGTACATCATCGCCTTTGCCGTTGCCACACTGATGCTCTCTCTCGGCGGTTACGCAGGGTATAAATATCTGGTGGTCGCCGCGGCAGTTAGCGTCTGGTGGTTAGGTATGGCCCTGCGCGGTTATAAAGTCGCTGATGACAGAGTCTGGGCGCGTAAACTGTTCGGCTTCTCGATCATCGCCATCACTGCTCTCTCGGTAATGATGTCCATTGATTTTATGGTGCCGGACTCGCATACGCTGCTGGCTGCCGTCTGGTAACGCAACATCCCTGTTAAAAAAGGTGCTACGGCACCTTTTTTCTTAGCATTAGAAACATATCCCCCACGAAATATTTACTAAAAAATCCGCTTGTTTACCCCATTCGTTTACCGCTTTACACTAGTCGCGAATTTAAAATAGAGGTGGTAATGAACGATTATAAAATGACGCCAGGTGAGCGGCGCGCGACCTGGGGTTTAGGGATCGTATTTTCATTGCGCATGCTGGGCATGTTTATGGTTCTGCCGGTTCTGACCACGTATGGTATGGCTCTGCAAGGAGCCAGCGAAGCGTTGATCGGTATTGCGATTGGCATTTACGGTCTGACTCAGGCCGTTTTTCAGATTCCGTTTGGCCTGCTTTCTGACCGCATTGGTCGCAAGCCATTAATTGTCGGCGGGTTAGCCGTATTTGTCGCCGGTAGCGTTATCGCCGCGCTCTCTGACTCCATCTGGGGAATTATTCTGGGCCGGGCGTTACAAGGTTCCGGTGCAATTGCCGCTGCCGTTATGGCGTTGCTGTCCGATCTCACCCGCGAACAAAACCGTACCAAAGCGATGGCGTTTATCGGCGTTAGCTTTGGCATTACCTTCGCCATTGCGATGGTGCTTGGCCCAATTATCACTCACAAACTTGGGCTACATGCGCTGTTCTGGATGATCGCTATTCTGGCAACGACCGGCATTGCGTTGACCATTTGGGTTGTACCCAACAGCAGCACGCACGTACTTAATCGTGAGTCCGGGATGGTGAAAGGCAGTTTCAGCAAAGTGCTGGCAGAACCGCGACTACTGAAACTCAACTTTGGCATTATGTGTCTGCACATGCTACTGATGTCGACGTTTGTCGCTCTTCCTGGGCAACTTGCTGGCGCGGGTTTTCCGGCAGCGGAACATTGGAAAGTCTATCTGGCAACGATGTTAATCGCCTTTGGCTCTGTCGTGCCTTTCATTATCTACGCTGAAGTTAAGCGTAAGATGAAGCAAGTCTTTGTCTTCTGCGTCGGGCTGATCGTGGTTGCGGAAATCGTGCTGTGGAACGCGCAAACGCAGTTCTGGCAACTGGTGGTCGGCGTGCAGCTTTTCTTTGTGGCGTTTAACCTGATGGAAGCCCTCCTGCCCTCGCTTATCAGTAAAGAGTCGCCAGCAGGTTACAAAGGTACGGCGATGGGCGTTTACTCCACCAGCCAGTTTCTTGGCGTGGCGATTGGCGGTTCGCTCGGCGGCTGGATTGACGGCATGTTTGACGGCCAGGGCGTATTTCTCGCGGGCGCAATGCTGGCAGCAGTGTGGCTGGCAGTCGCCAGTACCATGAAAGAACCGCCGTATGTCAGCAGTTTGCGCATTGAAATCCCGGCGGATATTGCCGCAAACGAGGCGTTAAAAGTGCGTTTACAGGAAACTGCAGGCGTCAAAGAAGTGTTGATTGCAGAAGAAGAACATTCAGCTTACGTGAAAATCGACAGCAAAGTGACGAATCGCTTTGAGGTTGAACAGGCAATTCGTCAGGCATAAAAACGAGGCGAAATTGCCTGATGCGCTATGCTTATCTGGCCTACAAAGTTGCAGCAATCTTTTGAATTCACAAACTTTTGTAGGCCAGAAAAGGCATTCACGCCGCAGCCGGCATGAACAAAGCGTATGTTATCGCGATTAATCGCGGAAATTTTTGAACTGGAATGGCTGGCCGAGATCGCCACCACGCACCATCGCCATCACTGCCTGCAAATCGTCACGAGATTTACCCGTTACGCGGATCTCATCACCCTGAATTTGCGCCTGCACTTTCAGTTTGCTGTCTTTGATCATCTTGACGATTTTCTTCTGGGTCGCGCTTTCAATGCCCTGCTTCAGTTTCGCTTCCACAAACCAGGTTTTACCGCTATGAACGATATTTTCCGGTACATCCAGCGAGCTGCCTTCAATGCCGCGTTTCAGCAATTTGGCACGCAGAATGTCCAGCAACTGATTGACCTGGAAATCGGACTCGCTCAACACTTTAATGGTTTTGCTGGCGTCGTTCAGCTCAAACGACGCTTCAACGTTACGGAAGTCAAAACGAGACTCTACTTCGCGACTCGCGTTATCGACCGCGTTACGCGCTTCCTGAAGATCAACTTCAGAGACAATATCGAAAGATGGCATCTTTTTCTCTCCCTTCATTTTTGATGCGAAGCATAATACCTGCAAAGTTAAATAACAGACAGTCCTGCGCCAGGACGCATCCCTTAATTGTGCATGGTCACAACACCATGCACAATTAAGGGATAGCCTTATTGAACACCCGGTGTGGTTGCGGGTGAGGAGGAACAATGAAAATTACCGTATTGGGATGCGGTGCCTTAGGGCAATTATGGCTTACAGCACTTTGCAAACAGGGCCACGAAGTTCAGGGCTGGCTGCGGGTGCCACAACCGTACTGTAGCGTGAATCTGGTTGAAACAGACGGTTCGATATTTAACGAATCTCTGACCGCCAATGATCCAGATTTTCTGGCCACCAGCGATCTGTTACTGGTGACGTTGAAAGCCTGGCAGGTGTCTGATGCCGTCAAAAGTCTGGCATCAACACTACCTGTAACCACGCCAATTTTGCTGATCCACAACGGCATGGGCACCATTGAAGAGTTACAGAACATTGAGCAACCTTTACTGATGGGCACGACCACCCATGCAGCGCGCCGCGACGGCAACGTCATCATTCACGTGGCAAGCGGTATTACTCATATAGGCCCGGCGCGTCAACAGGATGGTGATTACAGCTATCTGGCAGATATTTTGCAAACCGTTTTACCTGACGTCGCCTGGCATAACAATATTCGCGCCGAGCTGTGGCGAAAACTGGCGGTTAACTGTGTGATTAATCCGCTGACTGCCATCTGGAATTGCCCGAATGGCGAATTACGTCATCATCCGCAAGAAATTATGCAGATATGCGAAGAAGTTGCGGCGGTGATTGAACGCGAAGGGCATCATACTTCTGCGGAAGATCTGCGTGATTATGTGATGCAGGTGATTGATGCTACGGCAGAAAACATCTCGTCAATGCTGCAGGATATTCGCGCGTTGCGCCATACAGAAATCGACTATATCAACGGTTTTCTGCTACGTCGTGCCCGCGCGCATGGGATTGCTGTACCGGAAAACACCCGCCTGTTTGAAATGGTAAAAAGAAAGGAGAGTGAATATGAGCGCATCGGCACTGGTTTGCCTCGCCCCTGGTAGTGAAGAGACTGAAGCGGTCACCACTATCGACCTGTTGGTTCGCGGTGGCATTAATGTCACTACTGCCAGCGTCGCCAGCGATGGCAACCTGGCAATTACCTGCTCGCGCGGCGTGAAGCTGCTGGCGGATGCGCCGCTGGTCGAAGTGGCCGATGGCGAATATGACGTGATTGTACTGCCTGGTGGGATCAAAGGTGCAGAGTGTTTTCGTGACAGCACCCTACTGGTCGAAACGGTTAAACAGTTCCACCGTTCCGGGCGTATCGTTGCGGCGATTTGTGCTGTGCCAGCCACGGTGTTGGTGCCGCACGACATCTTCCCGATTGGCAATATGACCGGCTTCCCGACGCTGAAAGATAAAATTCCCGCAGAACAATGGCAAGACAAGCGCGTCGTCTGGGACGCACGCGTAAAATTGCTGACCAGCCAGGGGCCAGGCACGGCTATTGATTTTGGTCTGAAAATTATCGACCTGCTGGTTGGGCGCGAGAAAGCCCATGAAGTCGCATCACAACTGGTGATGGCGGCAGGGATTTATAATTATTACGAGTAATGTCGATGCGGTAAGCGTCGCATCTGGCCAGATGCGACGTAAATACCCATAATTACGGGCGATACACTTTCACATTCTTAAAGCCCTGCTCGCGCAGATAGAGCGCCTGCAAGCGGCTCATCACCCCGCGCTCACACCACAACAGCCAGGTTTTGCTCTGGTCGAGATCGCCAAATTTAGTGCTCAATTTGTAGAACGGCAGGGAAACTACATCGATCCCTTCGACTTTCAGCGGTTTATCTTCCTGTTCATCGATAGAGCGAATATCGAGGATCACGTCATTCGGGCCGAAGCCATTGACGGTTTCCACTTCCACCACTTCCTGCTCGGTCTGCTGGGCGATTTCGCGAATATCAACGTTATTCGCTTCCTCAACCACTTTGTCGAGAATGCTGAAGTCGAACTTCTCTTCTTCCGCTTCAATCTTCGACTTAACCGCTTTCACCGTCGGGCTTTTGGAGATCACGCCGCAATATTCCGGCATCGTGCGGGCAAAGTCTTCAGTGCCAATCTGACGAGCAAGGTTAATGATGTGCTCTTTGTCGTAAGAGATCAGCGGACGCAGGATTAGCGTGTCAGAAACGTTATCAATCAGACGCAGGTTGGTCAGCGTCTGACTGGACACCTGGCCCAACGCCTCGCCGGTCACCAGCGCCTGTACGCCGTAACGCTCAGCCACTTTAGATGCGGCACGCACCATCATACGTTTGAGAATGACGCCCATCTGACCGTCGTCGATTTTCTCAAGAATTTCACCGACTACCGGTTCGAAGTTAATGGCGACAAAACGCACGCGGTGAGAGCTGCCAAAGCGATTCCACAGATAATGTGCCACCTGACGAACACCAATTTCGTGTGCCGCGCCGCCGAGGTTAAAGAAGCAGTAATGCACACGGCAACCGCGGCGCATCAGCATATAACTGGAAACGCCAGAGTCGAAACCACCAGAGATCAGCGACAGCACATCTTCCTGGGTGCCTATCGGGAAACCACCAATACCTTCGTAGCGGCCTTTGATCAGCAGCAGACGATCGTCTTCCACTTCCAGATGGACAGTCACATCCGGGTTAGTCAGCTTCACGCGAGCGGATTCAATATGTTGATTCAAGCCACCGCCGACGTAACGTTCCACATCAATCGAGCTAAAATCGTGCTTACCGCGACGCTTCACGCGTACACAGAAGGTCTTACCTTCCAGTTGGTCACGGTACTGAACCAACGCTTTCTCGAAAATATCGTGCATGTCGGTAAACGGCACGTCTTCGACTTCGAGAATATGGTGGATACCCGGAATGCGGGTCAAAGCGTCGCGAATTGCCAGACGCTGGTTTTCATCTTTCGCGCGAACTTCGATGTTATCCCAGTGACGGACAACTGCGAGCGTCTCATCATAGTGCTTTAAAACGTTACGAATATTCCCGGTAAGGATTTTTATAAAGCGCAAGCGCACAGATTGGCTCTTGATGGTGATTTCCGGGAACAATTTAATGATAAACTTCATGGCGGCAATGGTTCTTTGGCAAGTCTTAAGCGACTTGTTTGGGGAAAAATACAGCAGCCCACACCTGCGGCTGCATCCAGGCGCGGAAGTATACCACTAACATCGCTTTGCTGCGCATATCACCTTACCATTGCGCGTTATTTGCTATTTGCCCTGAGTCCGTTACCATGACGGGGCGTAAAATATTGAGAGTCAGACATTCATTATGCCGAAGAAAAATGAGGCGCCCGCCAGCTTTGAAAAGGCGCTAAGCGAGCTGGAACAGATTGTGACCCGTCTGGAAAGTGGCGACCTGCCGCTGGAAGAGGCACTGAATGAGTTCGAACGTGGCGTGCAGCTTGCACGTCAGGGGCAGGCCAAATTACAACAAGCCGAACAGCGCGTACAGATCCTGCTGTCTGACAACGAAGACGCCTCTCCAACACCTTTTACACCGGACAATGAGTAATGGACTTTCCGCAGCAACTCGAAGCCTGCGTTAAGCAGGCCAACCAGGCGCTGAGCCGTTTTATCGCCCCACTGCCCTTTCAGAACACTCCCGTGGTAGAAACCATGCAGTATGGCGCATTATTAGGTGGTAAGCGCCTGCGACCTTTCCTGGTTTATGCTACTGGTCAAATGCTCGGCGTAAGTCTGAATACTTTGGACGCACCAGCAGCAGCCGTAGAGTGTATCCACGCTTACTCATTAATTCATGATGATCTACCGGCAATGGATGATGACGATTTACGTCGTGGTTTACCCACCTGTCATGTGAAGTTTGGCGAAGCGAACGCCATCCTCGCCGGGGATGCTTTACAAACGTTAGCATTCTCGATTTTAAGCGATGCGGATATGCCAGAAGTTTCAGACCGTGACAGAATCGCGATGATTTCAGAACTGGCAAATGCCAGCGGTATTGCCGGAATGTGTGGCGGCCAGGCGTTAGATTTAGACGCGGAAGGCAAACACGTACCTCTGGACGCACTTGAACGTATTCATCGTCATAAAACAGGTGCGTTAATTCGTGCCGCCGTTCGTCTTGGTGCGTTAAGCGCCGGAGATAAAGGACGTCATGCCCTGCCAATACTCGACAAGTATGCAGAGAGCATCGGTCTTGCCTTCCAGGTTCAGGATGACATCCTGGATGTGGTGGGAGATACTGCAACGTTGGGTAAACGTCAGGGTGCCGACCAGCAGCTTGGCAAAAGTACTTACCCTGCACTTCTGGGACTTGAGCAAGCCCGGAAGAAAGCCAGAGATCTTATCGACGATGCTCGCCAGTCGCTGAAACAACTGGCTGAACAGTCGCTCGATACCTCGGCACTGGAAGCGCTAGCGGACTACATTATCCAGCGTAATAAATAAACAATAAGTATTAATAGGCCTCTGATGAGTTTTGATATTGCCAAATACCCGACCCTGGCACTGGTCGACTCCACCCAGGAGTTGCGACTGCTACCAAAAGAGAGTTTACCGAAACTCTGCGACGAACTGCGCCGTTATTTACTCGACAGCGTGAGCCGTTCCAGCGGACACTTCGCCTCTGGGCTGGGCACGGTCGAACTGACCGTGGCGCTGCACTATGTCTATAACACTCCATTTGACCAGTTAATCTGGGATGTGGGGCATCAGGCTTATCCGCATAAAATTTTAACCGGGCGCCGCGACAAAATCGGTACTATCCGCCAGAAAGGCGGCCTACACCCGTTCCCGTGGCGCGGCGAAAGCGAATATGACGTGTTAAGCGTCGGGCATTCATCAACCTCCATCAGTGCCGGAATCGGTATTGCGGTGGCTGCCGAGAAAGAAGGTAAGGATCGCCGCACCGTCTGCGTAATTGGCGACGGCGCGATTACCGCAGGCATGGCATTTGAAGCGATGAACCATGCGGGCGATATTCGTCCTGATATGCTGGTGATCCTCAACGACAACGAAATGTCGATTTCCGAAAATGTCGGCGCGCTCAACAACCATCTGGCACAGCTACTTTCCGGTAAACTTTACTCATCACTGCGCGAAGGCGGTAAAAAAGTCTTCTCTGGCGTGCCGCCAATTAAAGAACTGCTCAAACGCACTGAAGAACATATTAAAGGCATGGTAGTGCCTGGCACGCTGTTTGAAGAGCTGGGCTTTAACTACATCGGCCCGGTTGACGGTCACGACGTGCTGGGGCTTATCACCACGCTAAAAAATATGCGCGACCTGAAAGGCCCGCAGTTCCTGCATATCATGACCAAAAAAGGTCGTGGTTATGAACCAGCAGAAAAAGACCCAATCACTTTCCACGCCGTGCCTAAATTTGACCCGTCCAGCGGTTGCCTGCCCAAAAGCAGCGGCGGTCTGCCGAGCTATTCAAAAATCTTTGGCGACTGGTTGTGCGAAACGGCAGCGAAAGACAACAAGCTGATGGCGATTACGCCGGCGATGCGTGAAGGTTCCGGCATGGTCGAGTTTTCGCGGAAATTCCCGGATCGCTACTTTGACGTGGCAATCGCTGAGCAACACGCGGTGACTTTTGCCGCTGGTCTGGCGATTGGCGGGTACAAACCGATCGTGGCTATTTACTCCACCTTCCTGCAACGCGCCTACGATCAGGTGCTGCATGACGTCGCAATTCAAAAGCTACCGGTTCTGTTCGCTATCGACCGCGCGGGCATTGTTGGTGCTGATGGTCAAACCCACCAAGGGGCTTTTGATCTCTCCTTCCTGCGCTGCATCCCGGAAATGGTCATTATGACCCCAAGCGATGAAAACGAATGTCGCCAAATGCTTTACACCGGTTACCACTACAACGATGGCCCGTCAGCGGTGCGTTACCCGCGCGGCAATGCAGTTGGCGTGGAACTGACGCCGCTGGAAAAACTGCCGATTGGTAAAGGTATCGTGAAGCGTCGCGGTGAAAAACTGGCGATCCTCAACTTTGGTACTTTGATGCAGGAAGCGGTGAAAGTCGCTGAATCGCTAAATGCTACGCTGGTCGATATGCGTTTTGTGAAGCCGCTTGATGAAGCGTTAATTCTGGAAATGGCCGCCAGCCATGAGGCGCTGGTCACCGTTGAAGAGAACGCCATTATGGGCGGCGCAGGCAGCGGCGTGAACGAAGTATTGATGGCACATCGTAAACCGGTGCCAGTGCTGAATATTGGCCTACCGGACTTCTTTATTCCACAAGGAACGCAGGAAGAAATGCGCGCCGAGCTCGGCCTCGATGCCGCCGGAATGGAAGCCAAAATCAAAGCCTGGCTGGCATAATCCCTACTCCACTCCTGCTATGCTTAAAAGATTGTTCATAGACTCTAAATAATTCGAGTTGCAGGAAGGCGGCAAACGAGTGAAGCCCCAGGAGCTTACATAAGTAAGTGACTGGGGTGAACGACAAATCCGCATGGAGCGGATTTGAACGCTGTTTGCAGCGGCCCTGTTAAGGGTGAGGCCATGGATGGGCCGAATAACTCGCAGCCGCAGCACATGCAACCTGAAGTATGACGAGTATAACGGGAGTGGCAGCATGCAATACAACCTCTTAGGGAAAACCGACCTTCGCGTTTCCCGACTTTGCCTCGGCTGTATGACCTTTGGCGAGCCAGATCGCGGTAATCACGCATGGACGCTGCCGGAAGAAAGCAGTCGCCCAATAATCAAACGCGCCCTTGAGGGCGGCATTAACTTTTTTGATACCGCGAATAGCTATTCCGATGGCAGCAGCGAAGAGATCGTCGGTCGCGCATTGCGGGATTTCGCCCGTCGCGATGACGTGGTCGTCGCGACAAAAGTTTTCCATCGTGTCGGTGACTTACCAGAAGGATTATCCCGCACGCAAATTTTGCGCTCTATTGACGACAGCCTGCGTCGTCTCGGCATGGATTATGTCGATATCCTGCAAATTCATCGCTGGGATTACAACACGCCGATTGAAGAGACGCTTGAAGCCCTGAACGACGTCGTAAAAGCCGGAAAAGCGCGTTATATCGGCGCGTCATCAATGTACGCCTCCCAGTTTGCTCAGGCGTTGGAACTGCAAAAACAGCACGGCTGGGCGCAGTTTGTCAGTATGCAGGATCACTATAATCTGATTTATCGTGAAGAAGAGCGCGAGATGCTGCCGCTGTGTTATCAGGAAGGCGTGGCGGTTATTCCGTGGAGCCCGCTGGCACGGGGCCGTCTGACGCGTCCGTGGGGTGAAACCACTGCACGACTGGTTTCTGACGAAGTGGGAAAAAATCTCTATAAAGAAAGCGATGAGAATGACGCGCAAATAGCTGCCCGTTTAGCCGGTGTAAGTGAAGAACTGGGCGTTACGCGGGCACAAGTTGCACTGGCATGGCTATTGAGCAAACCCGGCATTGCCGCACCGATTATCGGAACTTCGCGGGAAGAACAGCTAGATGAGTTACTGAATGCGGTGGATATCACGTTGAAGCCGGAACAAATTGCCGAGCTGGAAACGCCATATAAACCGCATCCGATAGTGGGATTTAAATAGGTATGCAGGTCTGATAAGACGCGGCAAGCGTCATATCAGACATCGCGCACAACCGCCGGATGCAGCGTGAACGCCTTACCCGGCCTGCTACAGAATACCCATCGGCCAGTGATGGCCGATAAAATAGAGTATTCCAGCGGAAATCACTCCGGCGACAATATCGTCGATCATGATCCCCATGCCCATGCACATTGCGATCAAACCAGCGGATCGGCCACGGTTTCCACATATCCAGAATCCGGAAAATGACAAACCCGGCAGCGACCCACTGCCAGTCATTGGTCGGCAGCGCCATCAGGGTGATCCACATGCCGATAAACTCATCCCAGACGATACTGCCGTGATCGTGCACACCCATATCTTTCGCCGTCTGATGGCAAAGATAGACGCCGATGCAGATCCCCAGCATTACCACCAGTGAGTAGAGTTGCCAGGGCAAAAAAGTCATCAGATACCAGAAGGGGATCGCCGCCAGCGAGCCCATCGTACCTGGAACAATCGGGCTTAACCCACTCCCAAACCCTGTAGCCAACAAGTGCCACGGGTTACTCATCTTCAGGCGACTTTTCGCGACATCTTTATGGCGTGGCAAAATGGTCATATCCTTTCCAGTCAACCGTGACAGGTTCGCCGTCACGCACAAAATAAAGCCCTTCGATATCGGCGGTCATTTGCCCGATACAAGTAAACGGTACGCCCAGGTGCCCCAGAGCAACATCCAGCGCGCCACGGTTAAGCTCCGGCACAGTAAAGCACAACTCATAATCTTCGCCACCAGAGAGCGCCCAACGCAGCGCCTGTTCCGGTTCAACATGACGTGAAAGTGCGTCAGAGAATGGCAACAATGTCAGATCAATTCGTGCGCCGCAGTCGCTGGCTTTCACGATATGCCCGAGATCGGAGATCAGACCGTCAGAGAGATCGATGGCTGAACTCGCCAGATCGCGCAGTGCCTGCCCCTGTAAAATACGCGGCGATGGGCGGAGATGACGTTTTATTAAATACTCCGCATCTTTAGCATCTGCAACCTGCAAACGGTTTTGCAAAATCGCCAGCCCGGCGGCGCTATCGCCCGGCGTACCGGTCACATAGATCCAGTCACCCGGTTTCGCACCTGAGCGCGTTAAAGCTCGTCCCATCGGGACAAAGCCGTGGATACCCAACGTCATTGATAGCGGTCCACGCGTGGTATCGCCGCCAATGAGCTGCATATCGTAATAATTGAGGAGCTCGAAAAGACTGTCGCTGAAGGATTCAAGCCACGCTTCGTCCACGTTCGGTAAAGTCAATGCCAGCGTCAGCCAGGCTGGATCGGCCCCCATCGCCGCCAGATCGCTTAAGTTTACCGCCAGTGCTTTATACGCCAGATCAGCAGGATCGATGTCAGGGAGGAAATGGTTACCCGCCACCAGCGTATCAGTGCTGATTGCCAGGGTCTGTTTCTCGGGGATATTGAGAAGTGCACAATCGTCACCGATGCCAAGTTCGACATCAAGACGAGAGCTTCTTACTCGGTCAAAATAACGGGCAATCAGGGAGAACTCGCCACATGCCATACGTTACGCCTCAGCAGGTAAAAAAGAAAAGGCCGGCGAGTGCGGAACTGTTTTCCGTTACTCTACCGGCCTGGATATCACTTTTTGTTAGGGCGAATCACAGGTGCTGCTTTATCGAGTACACCGTTGACGAACTTATGGCTGTCTTCTGCGCCGAACGATTTCGCCAGCTCGATCGCTTCGTTAATAGCCACTTTGTACGGCACATCGCTACGTTTAGACAGCTCGTACAGCGCAATGCGCAGTACCGCTTTTTCTACCTGGCCCAGCTCTTCCAGCAGGCGAGACAGATATGGCTTCATCAGTCCGTCGAGGTATGCGGTGTTAGTCGCCACCCCGGCCAGCAGCTCACGGAAGTACAGGATGTCAACGTCTTTTACATCCTGTTCAGCCAGGAACTGGTATTCAACATCAGCGATGTCGTTCTGGGACAACTGCCAGGAGTAGAGCGCCTGGACGGCACACTCACGAGCGCGGCGACGAGCAGCAGGTTTCACGGATTTCCCCTTACTAATTTCAGGCCTTGATGGCTTTCAATACATTAATCATTTCAAGCGCGGTCAGTGCAGCTTCTGCACCTTTGTTACCAGCTTTGGTGCCAGCACGTTCGATCGCTTGTTCAATGCTTTCGGTGGTCAACACACCAAAAGCAACCGGAATTTCGCTGTCCTGGGCAACATGCGCCAGGCCGTTGCTTGCACCGCCAGCGACATATTCAAAGTGGGCAGTGCCACCACGAATAACGGTTCCCAACGCAATCACCGCGTCGTATTTACCGGTTTTTGCCAGTGCGCCTGCCGCCAGCGGCAGCTCATAGGCACCAGGCACCCAAACAACGGTAATGTTTTCATCTTTTACCTGACCGATACGTTTCAGTGCGTCAATCGCACCTTCCAGCAGGCTGTCATTGATAAAGTTGTTGAAACGCGCAATGGTGATGGCGACGCGAGCGTCCGGGGTAGCAACGTTAGCTTCAATAATGTTCATTTTTTTCCTTCGGGTTCGAGTATGGCCCCGCAGGGGGGCGGATTTTAGCATAATATTTCGTGCGCTGCTTCCCTTTCGAGCCGGGAGATCATGCGCCCACTAAATGCAGGCAAACATCCGGGCCTACATGACGTATCTCTTTGAATTTAAATTGGGGCGCGTCGGCTAATTTCTCAAGCCCCGGCAGCGTACATAATCCGCGGGCGTCGCTGCCTAATAGTTTAGGTGCGATATAGACAATCAGTTCATCGACTAAACCCGCCTGTAGCAGTGCTCCAGCGAGCGTTGGCCCCGCTTCCACCCAGATGCTGTTAATTTGCTGTTTACCCAGTTGCATCATCAGCACAACCAGATCCAGATGACCTTTATGTTCTGGAATCAGCAAGGTGCGCACCGTTTCCGGCCATTCACGAGAATCATCCTGAGTGCGCGCGAACCAGGTTTCACCCGGCTGCTGCACAATGCGATGTTCCGGCGTTACGCGATTTTGGCTATCAATCACAATGCGTACCGGCTGGCGTAGATTTTGTTGCGGATAAAGCGCCTGAGTTTGTTCATCCAGTTCAGACCAACGCACCGTTAAAGCCGGATCGTCCGCCAGCACCGTGGCGCTGCTGGTTAAAATAGCATGACTTTGCGCACGCAAACGCTGAACATCGCGACGCGCCTGGGGAGAAGTGATCCACTGGCTTTCGCCGTTGGCCATCGCCGTGCGGCCATCAAGCGACGCGCCAAGTTTCAGTTGGATATAAGGAAAGCCAGTGCGCATCCGCTTAAGAAAGCCTTTATTCAACGGCTCGGCTTCGCTCATCATCAGGCCGTGGCTGACGTCAATCCCTGCTTGTTGCAGACGATAAAGTCCACGCCCTGCGACCTGCGGGTTAGGATCCTGCATTGCGGCAACCACACGCGCCACGCCAGCAGCAATTAGCGCATCACAGCACGGTGGTGTACGACCATGATGGCTACAAGGTTCGAGTGTCACATACGCAGTTGCACCTTTAGCTTTTTCACCTGCCATGCGCAACGCGTGTACCTCGGCATGTGGTTCACCCGCACGGTGATGATAACCTTCACCGACAATTTCGCCATCTTTGACAATGACGCATCCGACATTCGGATTGGGATGCGTGGTGAAACGTCCTCGTTGCGCCAGCTTTAGCGCCCGCGCCATGTAATACTCATCCTGCACGGTTTAGTCCTCCAGGCGCGCGATCTCTTCGCCAAATTCTTTGATATCTTCGAAACTGCGATAGACAGAGGCAAAACGGATATAGGCGACTTTATCGAGTTTTTTCAATTGCTCCATCACCAGATTGCCAATCATCTTGCTCGGCACCTCGCGCTCACCGGTGGCGCGGAGCTGTGACTTTATATGGTTAATCGCCATTTCGACATCATCGGAACTTACCGGACGTTTTTCCAGCGCCCGCAGCATTCCGCTACGCAATTTTTCTTCATTAAACGGTTCGCGCACGTCGTTGCTTTTAACAACGCGTGGCATAACCAGTTCCGCCACTTCAAACGTGGTGAAACGTTCATTACACACCAGACACTGCCGACGGCGGCGTACGGATGAACCCTCGCCCACGAGACGAGAGTCAATAACCTTAGTGTCCACGGCGAAACAGAATGGGCAATGCATACGGCATCCTGACCAGGTGGTTAACAGAAATCTATTTTACCCTGAACTGACGATACAACAAAGGCGCAACGCTTTTGAGACAAAGGATCGATGTTTTCGCTGCTTTTTCCCTCTACCATTAGGCTAATTGCGACAAGAAAGGGACAAGCATGAACACTCACGTTTTTCGACTGCTCTTGCTGGGAAGCCTGTTCAGCTTAAGCGCCTGTGTACAGCAAAGCGAAGTACGACAGATGAAACAAAGCGTCAGCACGCTGAATCAAGAGATGATGCAACTCAATAAAGAGACCGTCAAAATCACTCAGCAAAACAGGCTGAATGCACAATCCAGCAGTGGGGTTTACCTTCTGCCGGGAGCAAAGACACCAGCGCGTCTGGAAAGCCAGATCGGCACCTTACGTATGTCGCTGGTGAATATTACGCCAAATGCAGATGGCACTACGCTGACGCTGCGTATTCAGGGCGAATCCAATGATCCCTTACCCGCGTTCAGCGGTACCGTTGAATATGGGAAAATTCAGGGAACAATCGACAACTTTCAGGAGATCAATGTGCAGAATCAATTGATTAACGCCCCTGCCAGTGTCCTCGCGCCCAGTGATGTTGATATTCCGTTACAGTTAAATGGCATTTCAGTGGATCAGTTAGGCTTTATACGCATCCACGACATTCAACCTGTTATGCAGTAAACGTTTCGCGGGGCATTTTGTGTGTCCCGCAACATCTTTCCCCATCATTTTGTTATTCCGCTTACATCACCCGGATTGATAGTAAAAGTTTGCAACAAAGGTGAAAGTCAGTACAATCCCCGCCCGAATGTGTGTAAACGTGAACGCAATCGATTACGTAAATGATAGAACTGTGAAACGAAACATATTTTTGTGAGCAATGATTTTTATAATAGGCTCCTCTGTATACGAAATATTTAGAAACGCAATTTGCGCCTTTTTCACTCCCGTAAGGGATTTTCAAACAGTGGCATACATATGAAAAAAACATTACTGGCAGCCGGTGCGGTACTGGCGCTCTCTTCGTCTTTTACTGTCAACGCAGCTGAAAACGACAAACCGCAGTACCTTTCCGACTGGTGGCACCAGAGCGTTAACGTTGTCGGAAGCTATCACACCCGTTTCGGACCGCAGATCCGCAACGATACCTACCTGGAGTACGAAGCATTCGCTAAAAAAGACTGGTTCGACTTCTATGGTTACGCGGATGCGCCGGTATTCTTCGGCGGTAACTCCGATGCAAAAGGTATCTGGAACCACGGTTCTCCGCTGTTTATGGAAATCGAACCGCGTTTCTCCATCGACAAACTGACTAATACCGATCTCAGCTTCGGTCCGTTCAAAGAGTGGTACTTCGCGAACAACTACATCTACGACATGGGCCGTAACAAAGATGGTCGCCAGAGCACCTGGTATATGGGTCTGGGTACGGACATCGATACTGGCCTGCCGATGAGCCTGTCCCTGAACGTGTATGCGAAATACCAGTGGCAGAACTACGGCGCAGCGAACGAAAACGAGTGGGACGGCTACCGTTTTAAAGTGAAATACTTTGTACCGATTACCGATCTGTGGGGCGGCCAGTTGAGCTACATCGGTTTCACCAACTTCGACTGGGGTTCCGATCTGGGTGATGACAGCGGTAACGCAATCAACGGTATTAAAACGCGTAGCAATAACTCTATCGCTTCCAGCCATATTCTGGCGCTGAACTATGATCACTGGCACTACTCTGTCGTCGCGCGTTACTGGCATGACGGTGGTCAGTGGAACGACGATGCAGAACTGAACTTCGGTAACGGCAACTTCAACGTTCGCTCTACCGGTTGGGGTGGTTACCTGGTGGTAGGTTACAACTTCTGATTATGAAAATGCCGGATCTTGTATCCGGCATTTTTTTATCACTTCTTCTTGTTCATCATCGCTTTTAAATCAGCGAACGGATTGTATTTCGCTTCGCCAACATCTTTCTGCGCATCTTCCCCTGCAATAACGCTCGTACCATACTGATCTGCCTCGGTATATTTCGAATGTTCATGATCGTGGCAATAAAGACACAGTAATTCCCAGTTACTACCATCTTCCGGGTTGTTGGTATGGTCGTGATCAATATGGTGCACAGTTAGCTCACGCAGGTTGGAATAGACAAACTCGCGGGAACAACGTCCACACACCCACGGATAGAGTTTCAGCGCCTTTTCACGATAACCGCTTTCTAACCGCGCATAGTTTTTGGGGATGACAGCCATAATAAATTACCTGGAAGAAATGTAGGGTTACGCGCAGTTTCCCAAGATGTAGGGATTTTCGCAATCCTGAGTAAATAAATTCTCACATTACCAGTGACGGCGAGGTTCCATCTGCTGATGAAGAATACGCACAATGAGAATGTCATCTACTCTTATAACGTAATAAACAGTATGAAACCTAAATGCGATATTCTTTACCTCTGGAACCGCATCATAGTCTTGCCCTATCCCGGGCATTTTCTAGTTATTCGCCAACGCTTACTAAGGTAATTTTGCGCATAAGCGATCTCCACGTATTAACTATTAATACAAAGTATATGTCAGAACTATCTCTACAACCAAAGCTGTATTCAGTTCAATATGCAATAACCAAAAAAAACCGCAGCGCAAAAACGCCACGGTTTTTTTAACTGAACGGCTTTAAAACACCCTTACGGCAGAATTGACGGTTGATCCGCCCCTTCTTTTTCCACTTTCTGCTGCAGCATGTGCTCACGCTTCATGCCCAGTTTCAGAGCCAGTGCCGATGCTACGTAGATAGAAGATGCCGTACCGATGGAAACACCAATTAGCATGGTCAGCGAGAAGCCTTCCAGCACCGGGCCACCGAAGAGATACAGCATCAGGATAACCATCAAAGTAGTACCGGATGTGATCAAAGTACGGTGCAGCGTCTGGGTCAAGGACACGTTAAAGATTTCGTAAGGCGTACCGCGACGGATTTTGCGGAAGTTTTCACGAATACGGTCCGATACCACGATACTGTCGTTAAGTGAGTAACCGATGACCGACATCAACGATGCCACAATGGTCAGGTCAATCTCGATATGGAATAACGACAAAATACCCAGCGTAATGATAACGTCGTGTGCCAGCGCGATAACCACCCCTGCCGCCAGTCGCCACTCAAAGCGGAAACCCACGTAGACAAGGATAGACAGCAGCGCCGCCATCAACGCCATCGCACCGGTTTGCGCAAGGTCTGCCCCCACGCTCGGGCCGACGAACTCAATACGCTTCACCGCCGCGTTCTGGTTGGTAGATTCGTTAATAACTTTCAGAACCTGACTACCCAGCACCTGACCGCCTATTTCGCCTTCAGCAGGCGGCATACGGACCATGATGTCGTGGCTGCTACCGAAGTTTTGCAGCATCGGCTCTTCAAAGCCCGCTTTCTGCAATGCATCACGCATTACGTCAATTTCAGCCGGTTTTTCGAGCGTAATTTCGATAACCGTACCACCGGTAAAATCCAGCCCCCAGTTAAAGCCACGCACGCCCATAATGACGATAGCAGCAATTAACAGCAGACCAGAGATGCCGAAGGCCCAGTAGTCCCAGCGCATAAAGTCATAGACTTTACGACCGTGGTTTAGTTGTTCAACAGTATATTCCTGTGCCACATCGCACTCCTCAGATTGACAGCTTCTTGACGCGCTTGCCGCCATATAGCAGGTTTACGATGGCACGCGTACCGACAATCGCGGTAAACATCGACGTCGCCACACCGATACCGGTAGTAATCGCGAACCCTTTAATTGCCCCAGTACCAACCGCATACAGGATGATGACTTTAATCAGCGTGGTGATGTTCGCATCGAAGATAGAACTGAACGCGCCACGATAACCTTCGTCAATCGCCTGCTGAACGGTACGTCCGTTGCTCAACTCTTCTTTAATACGTTCGTTGATCAGTACGTTCGCATCGACCGCCACCGCAAGGGTTAAGACGATACCCGCAATACCCGGCATACTCAGCGTTGCACCTGGCAACAGCGACATAATGCCGACGATCAAGATCAGGTTGGCAATCAGTGCACTGGTCGCAATCAGACCAAACTTCTTATAGAAGAGGATCATGAACAGAATAGAAACCAGCAGACCGGCGAGACACGCTTCCAGCCCCTGCTCAATGTTCTGCATACCCAGAGTCGGACCAATGGTACGTTCTTCAACAATCTGAATCGGCGCAATCAACGCACCGGCACGCAGCAGCAGCGACAACTGACGCGCTTCGTTCGGGTTGTTGATACCGGTGATACGGAAGCTGTTACCCAGACGAGACTGGATATTCGCGATGTTAATCACCTCTTCCTGTTTCACCAGAACCGCACGACCGTTAGCATCTTTCTTACCGCTGTCTTTGTACTCCACGAACAGGGTTGCCATCGGTTTACCGATGTTGTCCTTGGTGAAGTTAGACATGATGTTGCCACCAGCGCTGTCGAGCGAGATGTTAACCTGCGGCTGGTTGTATTCGTCCTGGCTGGAAGTGGAGTCGGTGATATGGTCACCGGTCAGGATCACGCGTTTGTACAGCACAACCGGCTGACCTTCGCGGGTCTGTTTCACTTCAGAGTCACCCGGTACGCGGCCAGATGCGGCAGCAGCCTGGTCAACGTTGGTGTTTACCAGACGGAATTCCAGCGTTGCTGTCGCCCCCAGAATCTCTTTCGCACGCGCAGTGTCCTGAATACCAGGCAATTCAACAACGATACGATCTGCACCCTGGCGTTGTACCACAGGCTCAGCGACACCAAGCTGGTTTACACGGTTACGCAGGATGTTGATATTCTGCTGCACCGCATATTCACGCGCTTCACTGAGACGCGCATCGCTC
Organism: Escherichia sp. TW09308; assembly: GCF_000208565.1. NCBI lineage: Bacteria > Pseudomonadati > Pseudomonadota > Gammaproteobacteria > Enterobacterales > Enterobacteriaceae > Escherichia > Escherichia sp. TW09308. The sequence continues at coordinate 3,265,101 of NZ_AEME01000001.1, forward strand.
ATCACCGCACGCAGTTGGTTGCCACCCTGGCTGCTAATGACCAGATCGGGATGGCGTTTGCTCAGATACGCAATGGCTTCATCACGCGCATTAGAGTCACGGAAGGTGATGCTCAGACCGTAATTATTTTCTTTACGAACAGTGGTATACGGGATGCCTTTTTCGCGCAAGTCGCTGCGCAGGCTGTCGATATTTTGTTCCTGGAGTTTGCCCAGCGCAGTGTCCATATCCACTTCCATCAGGAAGTGAACGCCACCACGCAGGTCAAGACCGAGCTTCATCGGCTCAGCGTGAATAGCTGCCAGCCAGCGCGGCGTTGCCGGGGCAAGGTTAAGCGCCACGACGTATTTGTCACCCATAACGCCCATTAATGCTTCACGAGCGCGCAGTTGGGTGTCAGTGGAGTCGAAGCGCGCAAGAATAGCGCCCTCTTCCAGTGCCACAGACTTAGCAGTTATTTTTTCTTCTTGTAACGTTTTCTGGACCTGGATCAGCGTTTGCTCACTGGCGGCGACTCCGCGCGCGCCAGTGATCTGAACAGCCGGATCCTCACCAAACAGGTTGGGAAGCGCGTAGAGCAGACCGATGACAATCACCACGATCAGCATGACGTACTTCCACAAAGGATAACGGTTTAACACGGCAATTCCCTTAGGGAAAAATTTTAATTACAGCGCCTTCATGGTGCCTTTCGGCAGAACGGCGGCTACGAAGTCACGTTTAATAACTACTTCAGTGGTGTCATTCAGTGCGATAGCAATGTAGCCGTTTTCCGCTACTTTGGTTACGCGACCTACCAGGCCACCGTTCGTCAGCACTTCATCACCTTTGGCGATGGAGTCCATCAGCTTTTTGTGTTCTTTGGTGCGCTTCTGCTGTGGGCGCAGGATCATGAAATAGAAAATCAGACCGAATACCACCAGCATCAAAATCAAAGACATCGGGCTACCTTGTGCCGGAGCACCCGTTGCCGCTACCGCATCAGAAATAAAAAAGCTCATTAAATTTCCCTCATTATTAATATTAATCAACGTTCAAAGGTGGTACTTCTCGCCCCTGACGCTGGTAAAAATCAGCTACGAAGCTCTCTAATTTACCCTCTTCAATAGCCTTGCGTAAACCCGCCATCAAACGCTGGTAGTAACGAAGGTTATGAATGGTGTTGAGTCGCGCGCCTAATATTTCGTTGCAACGGTCGAGATGATGCAAGTAGGCACGTGAATAATTGCGACAGGTGTAGCAATCACACTCAGGATCGAGCGGCCCGGTGTCGCTCTTATACTTCGCGTTGCGAATTTTCACCACGCCATCGGTCACGAACAGATGACCGTTACGCGCATTACGTGTTGGCATTACGCAGTCAAACATATCGATACCGCGGCGCACGCCTTCAACCAGGTCTTCCGGTTTACCAACGCCCATCAGGTAACGCGGTTTGTCTGCCGGAATTTGCGGGCACACATGCTCCAGAATACGGTGCATATCTGCTTTCGGCTCACCCACAGCCAGACCGCCGACAGCGTAGCCATCAAAACCGATATCTACCAGACCTTTAACAGAGATATCACGTAAATCTTCGTAAACGCTGCCCTGAATGATGCCAAACAGCGCATTTTTGTTTCCGAGACTGTCAAAACGCTCACGGCTACGCTTCGCCCAACGCAGAGACATCTCCATGGAACGTTTTGCGTAATCCCAGTCAGCGGGATACGGCGTACACTCGTCAAAAATCATGACAATATCTGAACCAAGATCGTACTGAATCTCCATCGATTTTTCAGGATCGAGGAAAATCGGGTCGCCGTTGATAGGGTTACGGAAGTGCACGCCCTGTTCGGTGATTTTACGGATATCGCCAAGGCTGAAGACCTGGAAACCACCGGAATCGGTGAGGATTGGGCCTTTCCACTGCATAAAATCGTGCAGATCGCCATGCAGTTTCATGATTTCCTGGCCCGGGCGCAGCCACAGGTGGAAAGTATTGCCGAGGATAATTTGTGCGCCAGTGGCTTCAACTTCTTCCGGCGTCATTCCTTTTACGGTGCCGTAAGTGCCCACGGGCATAAAACAAGGCGTTTCCACTACGCCGCGATCAAAGACCAGGCGGCCACGGCGTGCGCGACCGTCGGTGGTGTCCAGTTCAAATTTCATTTTTTCTCCACTACGTCAGAAAAACAGTCCAACGTTTAAACCAGCGCCGCGGAATTACTCCCCGACGCGCTCATTAATTGCCTGCGGATTGTACGTGATAAACATCGCATCACCGTAACTAAAAAAGCGATATTTCTCTTCAACCGCCGCTTTATAGGCGTTCATGGTGTGTTGATAACCGGCAAATGCCGAAACCAGCATAATCAGCGTCGACTCCGGCAAATGGAAGTTAGTCACCAGCGCATCGACCACTTTGTACTGAAAGCCCGGATAGATAAAGATTTGGGTATCGTCAAAGAACGGTTCGATGAGAGCGTTTTTCGCCGCCTGGGCCGCGCTTTCCAGCGAGCGCACAGAGGTGGTGCCAACCGCAATTACCCGATTTCCGCGCGCTTTCGCTGCCAGCACCGCGTCTACCACATCCTGCGGCACTTCGGCGTACTCCGAGTGCATGATGTGATCTTCAATCGTGTCGACGCGTACCGGCTGGAAGGTGCCCGCGCCAACGTGCAGAGTCACGAACGCCATCTCAACGCCTTTAGCGCGTAATTTTTCCAACAGCGGTTCGTCGAAATGCAGTCCGGCGGTCGGGGCCGCAACTGCGCCCGGTTTTTCGCTATATACCGTCTGATAAAGTTCACGGTCTGCATCTTCATCCGGACGGTCGATGTACGGCGGCAGCGGCATATGACCGATGCTGTTGAGAATATCCAGCACCGAACGTTGATCATTAAATTCGACTTCAAACAGCGCGCCGTGGCGGGCAGTCATCGTTGCTTTAATGCTTTCGTCATCACCCAGCAGCAGTTCAGCGCCCGGCTTTGGTGCTTTTGAGGCACGAATATGCGCGAGAATACGTTTGTCATCGAGCATCCGCTCAACCAGCACTTCAATCTTGCCGCCGCTGGCTTTACGACCAAACAGGCGCGCCGGGATCACCCGGGTATTATTAAAAACCAGAAGATCGCCAGGGTTGAGCTTATCGAGTAAATCGGTGAAAGTACCGTGCGTCAGCGCGCCCGTCGGCCCGTCCAGCGACAGTAAACGACAGCTACTGCGTTCAGGCATGGGATAGTGGGCAATCAGGGATTCGGGCAATTCAAAAGAGAAATCGGTAACGCGCATGACACTGACTCAGACTAAAATAAGAGGCGGGTAGTCTAGTGCCGGGGCGTCCTCCCTGCAACCTTTACCCTCCTTGATGGATGACATAATCTATACACAAAATCATTCAAGATGCATCGAGATGGCAACTGAATGAGTCCCCAGGAGCTTACATTAAGTAAGTGACTGGGGTGAGTGACAAATCTGTCCGTAACAGATTTGAACACCGTGTAACGGTGGCCCGTAAGGGCGAGGCTCATGGATGAGCCGAGTAACTAGCAGCCAACGAAGAGGCAGTTTGAAGGATGAAGTGTATATGAATTTTTTAGCTCACCTGCATTTAGCCCATCTCGCTGAAAGCTCGCTTTCTGGCAACTTACTGGCTGATTTTGTTCGTGGAAACCCTGAAGAAAGTTTTCCACCCGACGTCGTGGCTGGCATTCATATGCATCGGCGTATCGACGTTTTGACCGACAATCTGCCGGAAGTCCGCGAAGCACGTGAGTGGTTTCGTCGTGAAACCCGCCGGGTTGCGCCTATCACGCTGGATGTCATGTGGGATCACTTTCTTTCCCGCCACTGGTCGCAGCTATCGCCCGATTTTCCGTTAGAGGAATTTGTCTGTTATGCCCGCGAGCAAGTAATCACTATTCTGCCGGATTCACCACCACGCTTTATCAATTTGAACAATTACTTATGGTCAGAGCAGTGGCTGGTGCGTTATCGCGATATGGATTTCATCCAGAGTGTGTTAAACGGCATGGCAAGCCGTCGCCCACGCCTGGATGCCCTGCGTGACTCCTGGTACGATTTAGACACCCATTACGACGCGCTCGAAAGCCGCTTCTGGCAGTTTTATCCGCGGATGATGGCGCAGGCTTCACGCAAAGCGTTGTAAGGCGTTAATTCATCCACACTGTGGCCGATATCGCTGGCAATGTCAGAATCCCGTCCGCCAGTTGCCCGTGCCCTTCTTTGCGTTGCCACGCTGTAACATTGAGCAACGGTGACGCGGGCAGCACCACTTCACACGCTTCGCCACGGTTAATCGCCACCAGCACACGCTGCTGATTTAGCAAGCGCACAAACACCACCACATTATCTTCCGCGTACAGCACCTGACAGCCACCGCGACGCAGTGCCAGGCTCTTCTTACGCAGCGCAATCATTCGCTGGTACAACGAGAATAGCTCCGCATCTTGTTTTTCCACCTGCCACGGAAATGGCTTACGGCAAAACGGATCATTGTTACCATCCAACCCCACTTCATCACCGTAATAAATACAAGGCACGCCTGGCCAGGTAAACAACCAGACAACGGCCAACGGCAGACGCGCGACGTCTCGTCCGAGCAGCGTTTTAAATCGCGCAGTATCGTGGCTGTCGAGCTGATTAAACATACGCAATTGCTGTTGATGAGAAAGCCCGGCGCGATAATTATCCATCCAGGTCATACAGGTTTGGGCGTCAATCTGCTGGGGATCGTAAGAGATATCGGTGTTGGCCAGAAATCCCCACAACGGGAATGTAAAGCCACGGTAGTTCATGGCGGCATCTTCCACATCTGCCTGCAACCACTGCCGCGCATCACCAAAATATTCACCCACAATGTACGCTTCCGGCTGGGTTTCTTTCGCAGCCCTGGTGATCCCGGCGACATGCAGCAAATTATTGCGCGCACCACCCGCTTCTCCCAGCATATGCATCACATCCAACCGCCAGCCGTCCATATTCCACGGCGCTTTCAGCCAGTGACGGACAATGCTGTCTTCACCGCGATAAATTTCATTCACCAGACTTTCCGACTGATAGTCCAGTTTCGGCAAACTGGCATAGCCCAGCCAGTCGAGCGCCGTGCCATCATCACTAAATGAATACCAGTCACGCCAGGGCGATTCGGGGTTGTGACAAGCGCCGCCCGTTCCACGATTGTGCCGGTCAAACCAGGCATGAGAGTCACCACTGTGGTTAAACACACCGTCCAGTACCAGCCGCATTCCCTGTTGCTGCGTATTGTGCCTCAAACGCAGCAACGCCCCGTCGCCGCCAAACTGCGGATCGACGTGGCGATAATCTTCGGTATCGTACTTATGCACGCTGGGAGCTTTGAATACCGGATTGAGATACAGCGCTGTCACGCCGAGTTTTTTCAGGTACGGCAGTTTTTCGCTTATCCCGTCCAGATCACCGCCATAGAACGTTGATCCGCCCGCTTGTGCCGTGACGGGTTCGTCCCAGCCACGCAGTATGATCTCCCGTCCGGCTGCGTGATGATAATAGACATGATCCTGCGTTGCTTCACGTGACTGACTTCGGGCAAAACGATCCGGGAAGATCTGATAAAAGATTTGATCCGCTGCCCATTGTGGCCCGATATCCGGCACATCGACGGCAAACTGCTCCAACCGTGCTGGCGGTATTTGGCTAAAACCTTGCGGCGTAAACCATCGCTGGCGATCGTGCCACAGCAATTTGAAACTGTAGCGCCGCCGTGGCTGCCCGGTGGAGAGAGAGAGCGCAGCCCGCCATGCTGTTACGCCTGGATGCGGCTGACTGCGCTGTTTATGCATCGGCACTGATGTTTCTTCGTTATCGTTTTCCATGCGCAGCATAATGCGCTGTGGCGGCTCTTCGCCTGTCAACCACAGTGTAATAAGCAGTTGATCTTTGCTTTGCTTAACAAACGGGGACACCGGCAGGTGCCATGCATTCAACATCATAATTCCCCTGTGATTAAAATATGATCACCTTGCCACAGCCTGATTCAGGATCAATCATCATCTGAAGGATATTTGGGGGGAGGAGGACGGGGGCGGATAACTTTCGGAATAGCCGGATCAGGATGTGTCCTGATCCGGCTGACAAAAGCGGGAACTAGTGGTTTTCAGCCAACTGGCGGTCGTGGCGGCGTTTAAACATCCAGCCAATCAACAGCACAACAATCCACGCGAAACCAACGTACAGAGAGATGCGCGTTTCAGGGTGATAACCAATTAGTCCGATGATAAAGATCAGGAAAATCAGCCCCGCGATAGTCGTTGCCACCCCACCTGGGACTTTAAATTTCAGCGCCTTAACTTCTTCTGGCGGTAGACGGCGACGGAAGGCTATCTGCGACAGTAGGATCATAATCCACACCCACACGGTAGCGAAGGTCGCCAGCGAAGCGATCACCAGGAAGACGTTTTCCGGCATGATGTAGTTCAGATACACCGCAAACAGCAGCGCGGTGGTCATTACCAGCACTGTGACCCACGGAATACCACGACGCGACGTTTTGCTGAAGATTTTCGGCGCACTACCCTGCTCTGCCATGCCGTGCAGCATACGGCCTACGCCAAACACGTCGCTGTTAATTGCCGACAGCGAGGCAGTCAGCACAACGAAGTTAAGAATGCTGGCGGCAAAAGTAATGCCCATATGCTGGAACGTCAGCACAAACGGGCTACCGGCAGTGCCGACCTGATTCCACGGATAGATAGACATAATGACGAACAGCGTACCGACATAGAACACCAGAATACGCATCGGCACTGAGTTGATCGCACGCGGAATAGATTTCTCAGGATCTTTTGCTTCACCGGCGGTGATCCCGATAATTTCGATCCCACCGTAGGCAAACATCACCATTTGCAACGACATCACCATGCCTAGCCAGCCGTTACTGAAGAAGCCGCCGTTGCTCCACAGGTTATGGATACCTGTCGGTTGCCCACCGTTGCCAATCCCCCAGATGATGATGCCGAAACCAGCAACGATCATGATGATAATGGTGGCGACTTTAAAGAACGAGAACCAGAACTCCAGCTCGCCAAACACTTTCACGCTCATCAGGTTGATGGCGCAGATAATCAGCACTACGCTCAGCACCCAAATCCAGTGCGGCACCGTCGGAAACCAGACGCCCATATAGATACCGAAAGCGGTCACATCAGCGATGGCGACAATAAGGATTTCAAAGCAGTAGGTCCAGCCGGTAATGTAACCTGCCAGTGGGCCAAGGTTTTCCTGCGCATAACGCGAGAAAGAACTGGCAGCAGGGTTATGTACCGACATTTCCCCCAGCGCACGCATAATGATATACGCCGCGGCACCACCGATAATATAGGCCAACAACACGCTCGGACCGGCCATTTTGATGGCGTCTGCCGAACCGTAAAACAACCCGGTGCCAATTGCTGAACCCAGTGCCATAAAGCGTATGTGTCGGGTACTTAGCCCACGCTTTAGCTTGTTCTTACTTTCCATCAATTCCTAACCCATCAACACAATAAAAAACCACGGGGCATCGCAGCCCCGTGGTTAAAACAAATTTTCAGTGATTTAGTGAGCGCTGGAGGCCACCTGACGACCTGCCGCGCGATCCCAGATAATGGCCAGAACCACCATCACCACTGTTGGCATTAACCACGCCAGACCTTGTTCGGCCAGCGGTAAACGCTGCGCCCAGGACGGTAAGATATCGCTGAATGCAGATGCTTTGATCCCGTCGAGAATACCAAAAAGCAGACTGATAAACATCGGCGGAGCAATCACACGGGACGAATTATGCCACCATGAGCGTGTAAAACTTAATACAACCAGTGCGATACATGGCGGATAAATGGCAGTCAGCACCGGCACAGAGATCTGAATCAACTGGCTCAAACCGAGGTTAGACACCACCATCGAGAAGCCGCCGAGGATAAATACCAAGGTACGATAAGAGAGCGGTACATACTGGGCGAAGAACTCCGCACAGGCACAGGTCAGGCCAACCGCCGTGACCAGGCAGGCGATGAAGATTAACGCTGCCAGCAGGAAGCTCCCGCCGCCGCCAAAGGTGTGCTGAACGTAAGCATGCAGAATAGCCGCACCGTTTGCGGATTGGTCAACCAACGACGCGCTGTCTGAACCCAGACGGAACAACGCCAGATAAAGCAGAGTTAAACCAACGCCCGCCATCAGGCCAGCCCAGACGGTGTAACGGGTTAGCAGACGCGCTTCAGTAACGCCGCGAGAACGCGCCGCGTTAACAATAACGATACCAAACACCATCGCACCCAGCGTATCCATCGTCAGATAGCCATTAACAAAGCCGTTAGAAAACGCAGCGTTTTGATAAGCCTCAGTCGCGGTGCTAATAGAACCCGCAGGCCAGACAATTGCAGCAACAGACAGAATGACCAGCGCGATAATTTTCAGCGGCGCAAGGAAGTTACCGACGGTATCCAGCAGTTTGCCCGGATAGAGCGAAACCAGAATGACGATAGCGAAATAGACCAGGCTGTAGATAAACAGCGGCAGTGCAGAATCACCCGTCAGCGGCGCAATACCGACTTCAAAGGAGACGGTTGCCGTACGTGGCGTAGCGAACAGCGGCCCCACCGCCAGAAACTTCGCCAGGCCAATTCCGCCAGTGAGCACAATGAAGATTGTCATCACCCATAAGCTGCGCGTGCGTAGGGTAATCAGTGTACGGATGGCGTTAAGGATGGCACTGGCACCGGCAGGATAGGTGCCCAGGAGAAAGAAATGCACGCCGATAACGGCGCTATAGACCGAAAGCTGCTTTTTGAAGCGACGTTCGTCACGATTGAAAAATGTTGTGATACCAATCAGAAAGGCGATGACACCCACGCCCTGGGCCAGCCAATACGCGGTCATGATAAATCCTTAGCAGGTATGGAAAAGCAAACGGCGCTTCACATTATGAAACGCCGTTTTTTATTAACAACTCATTTCGATCTTATAACGTTACGCCGCTTTTAAAGATCGCCAGTTCGCGGAAGTCGTTACGCTCGTTGCAAGTTTGCTTACCGTTGGCAAACTCAACGATGGTGTCGATAAACTCTTCCAGCAACTGCGGCATCGCTTTACCATGGATCAACTGACCCGCGTCAAAGTCGATCCAGTGTTTTTTCTTCGCCGCCAGTTCGCTGTTGGTGGCGATTTTCACTGTTGGAACAAAACCACCATACGGCGTACCGCGACCAGTACTGAACAACACCATATGGCAGCCTGCGCCCGCCAGTGCGCTGGTTGCCACGGCATCGTTACCCGGCGCGCTTAACAGGTTCAGTCCCGGCGTTTTCAGACGTTCGCCATAACGCAACACATCAACCACTTCGCTGGAACCCGCTTTCTGAGTACAACCAAGTGATTTGTCTTCCAGCGTGGTAATACCGCCTGCTTTGTTCCCCGGTGATGGGTTTTCGTAGATCGGCTGGTCATGGGCAATAAAGTACTGTTTGAAGTCGTTAACCATAGTGACCAGTTTTTCAAACGTCGCTTCATCGCGGCAATGACTCATCAGCAACTGCTCTGCACCGAACATCTCCGGCACTTCTGTCAGTACGGTAGTACCGCCATTAGCAATCACGTAGTCAGAAAAACGCCCCAGCATCGGGTTAGCGGTAATACCAGAAAGACCGTCGGAACCGCCGCACTCCAGACCAAACTTCAGTTCACTGAGTTTGCCCGGCTCGCGCTTGTCGTTGCGCATCACGTTATACAACTGATGCAGATGTTCGATCCCGGCTTCGATTTCATCGTCCTGCTGCTGGCAGATCATGAAATGAACGCGTTCAGGATCAATATCCCCCAGCGTTTCGCGGAAAGCATCAACCTGGTTGTTTTCACAACCCAGACCAATCACCAGTACTGCGCCCGCATTCGGATGGCGCACCATGTTTTGCAGCATAGTACGAGTATTGATGTGATCGTCGCCCAACTGCGAGCAGCCGTAGGTGTGGCTGAAGAGGAACACACCATCAGTCCCTTCGGCGTTGTTAGTTTCTTTCAGGAAACGATTCTGGATCTGCCGCGCGATGCCATTGACACACCCAACGGTCGGCAAGATCCACAACTCATTACGCACCCCGACATCGCCGTTAGCGCGACGATAGATCTGTACTTCACGATCTGCCGCTTGTGCTGGCAGATCGTGAAAATCAGGTTGATAGCGATACTGATCCAGATCGCTCAGATTCGTGCGCGTATTGTGGGCGTGAACGTGTTCCCCCGCCGCAATATCCGCCAATGCATAACCAATCGGCAGACCATATTTAATGACGTTGGCTCCTTTTGCGATATCCGTTAACGCAAATTTATGTCCACGAGCGACGTCCTGACGCAGCGTAACAGTCTGGCTATCGACACTGACTTCTGTGCCTTCAGCCAGATCCGCTAAAGCGACCGCGACGTTATCCAGCGCATGGATCTTGATGTATTGCATATCAACCCCAGACCTTAGTTCAGTTCAATGGCGAAGTAGTCACGCGCATTGTTAAAGCAAATATTTTTCACCATCTCGCCCAGCAGGTTGATGTCCGCCGGTGCTTCGCCTGCTTCCACCCAGCGACCGATCATCTGGCACAGAATGCGGCGGAAGTATTCGTGACGGGTGTATGACAGGAAACTACGGCTGTCAGTCAGCATACCGACAAAGCGGCTCAGCAGACCGAGCTGCGCCAGTTGGGTCATCTGACGTTCCATACCGTCTTTCTGGTCGTTAAACCACCAGCCGGAACCGAACTGCATTTTGCCCGGCATACCTTCGCCCTGGAAGTTACCGATCATGGTGCCCAGCACTTCGTTATCGCGCGGGTTCAGGCAGTAAAGAATGGTTTTTGGCAGCAGGTTTTCTTCGTTCTGTTTGCTCAGCAGCTTAGACAGTTCTTCCGCCATCGGACGGTCGTTGATGGAGTCGAAGCCTACATCCGGCCCCAGCAGTTTGAACTGACGCAGGTTGTTATTACGCAGTGCGCCAATGTGGTACTGCTGCACCCAACCGCGACGTGCGTATTCGGCACCAAGGAACACCAGTACCGCAGTTTTAAACTGTGCCACTTCGTGCTCACTCAGAGTTTCACCAGCCAGACGGCGTGCCAGGATGCTATCCAGTTCCGCTTCGTTCGCTTCGGCAAACATCACCACATCCAGCGCGTGGTCAGACACTTTACAACCGTGAGCGGCGAAGTGATCCAGACGTTTGGTCAGGGCGGTTTGCAGATCAGCAAAGCGGCGAATGTCGGTGTCGGAAACTTCGCCCAGCTTCGCCATATAGTCGTTAAAAGTCGCCTGTTCGATGTTGAAGGCTTTATCCGGACGCCAGCTCGGCAGCACTTTAATGGTGAAAGAACCGTCTTTGGCGATCTCTGCGTGATGTTCCAGAGAATCAATCGGATCGTCGGTGGTGCCAACCATTTTCACATTCATCTGCTGCATGATGCCGCGCGCGGAGAAGTTATCCTGCGCCAGCAATTCGTTACATTCGTTCCAGATCTCATCGGCAGTCGACGGAGACAGCAGTTTACCGGTGATACCAAACGGACGGCGCAGTTCCAGATGCGTCCAGTGGTATAACGGGTTGCCGATAGTGTGTGGAACGGTCGCCGCCCACGCATCAAACTTCTCACGGTCAGAGGCATCACCTGTACACAAGCGTTCAGCCACGCCATTGGTACGCATTGCACGCCATTTGTAGTGATCACCTTTCAACCAGATGTCATACAAATTCTTAAAGCGATAATCTTCTGCGATCTGCTGCGGCGGCAAATGACAGTGGTAATCGAAAATCGGCTGGTCTTTTGCGTAGTCGTGATACAGGCGGCGGGCAAATTCAGTATCTAACAGGAAATCTTCAGTCATAAACGGAGTCATTTTCGTCTTCCTCTCAACGAGTGAGCTAGCTTGCTTATGGTGCGATGCTGACAAAGTTATCACACCAATTTCCAGAGCCAGAAGATATTTTCGTGAGTTAGATCAATAAACGTAGTTAAAAAAATTACTCTCAAAGTGGTAAACACCGCCGCAAGCCGCGCCATTTCTGGCCTCGTCATTATCCAGTAATGTCCCTACAAATATTCGCACATTTGTGATGGCTCTCACCTTTTAAAGTTGTATGACAAGTTATCTTTCTGCCGTCGCAAATCATAAGTCGACGGAATGCAAATTGCTGATTCATTCATTTGTTAGATGAATCGGGTTGACCGGTACGGAAGCCGAATTAGCACGAAACTTTCATGGCAACGTTCGGGGCGTGCCGGTTTTTTTTTCGGTTACCCGGTCGTAACTAACATCTTCAGCCTCTGGCGGGATGATGGCCGCGATTCCTGCGGATATAACAAAACGATGAGGTTTTACATGCGTAAAATTAAAGGGTTACGTTGGTACATGATCGCACTGGTGACGCTCGGCACCGTGCTTGGCTACCTGACGCGTAACACTGTAGCGGCGGCTGCGCCAACTCTGATGGAAGAGTTAAACATCTCCACCCAACAGTATTCCTACATCATCGCAGCCTATTCTGCTGCTTATACGATCATGCAACCGGTAGCGGGTTATGTACTGGATGTTCTGGGTACAAAAATCGGTTACGCGATGTTTGCCGTGTTGTGGGCAGTGTTCTGTGGCGCTACCGCGCTGGCGGGTAGCTGGGGCGGCCTGGCGATTGCTCGTGGTGCAGTAGGTGCTGCTGAAGCGGCAATGATCCCGGCGGGTCTGAAAGCCAGCTCCGAATGGTTCCCGGCGAAAGAGCGTTCCATCGCAGTAGGTTACTTTAACGTTGGTTCTTCAATTGGCGCGATGATTGCACCGCCGCTGGTAGTATGGGCAATCGTAATGCATAGCTGGCAGATGGCATTTATCATCTCTGGTGCATTGAGCTTTATCTGGGCGATGGCATGGCTGATTTTCTATAAGCATCCACGCGACCAGAAGCATCTGACCGATGAAGAACGCGACTACATTATTAATGGTCAGGAAGCCCAGCACCAGGTTGGCACGGCGAAAAAACTGTCCGTTGGTCAGATCCTGCGTAACCGTCAGTTCTGGGGTATCGCACTGCCGCGCTTCCTGGCGGAACCCGCCTGGGGTACTTTCAACGCGTGGATCCCGCTGTTCATGTTTAAAGTTTACGGCTTTAACCTGAAAGAGATCGCTATGTTTGCCTGGATGCCGATGCTGTTTGCTGACCTCGGTTGCATCCTCGGTGGTTACCTGCCGCCGCTGTTCCAGCGCTGGTTTGGTGTGAACCTGATCGTGTCCCGTAAGATGGTTGTAACGCTGGGTGCGGTACTGATGATTGGCCCGGGTATGATCGGTCTGTTCACCAACCCGTATGTAGCGATTATGCTGCTGTGTATCGGTGGTTTTGCTCACCAGGCACTGTCTGGCGCGCTGATTACGCTCTCTTCTGACGTGTTCGGTCGTAACGAAGTGGCAACGGCAAACGGTCTGACCGGGATGTCCGCATGGCTGGCAAGTACGCTGTTTGCGCTGGTTGTGGGTGCACTGGCTGACACCATCGGCTTCAGCCCGCTGTTCGCGGTACTGGCAGTGTTCGACCTGTTAGGCGCGCTGGTTATCTGGACGGTATTGCAGAACAAACCAGCGATTGAGGTGGCGCAGGAAACACATAACGATCCCGCACCGCAACATTAACGCAAAGTATAAGTTTTAGTTTCCCTTCGAAGCCGCCTTTTCAGGCGGCTTTTTCATCACTGCGAGTAGAGCAAATCTCGCAAAAGTGGTATAACAAATATAGTCTGCTGTATCATGCCTGGAGCGCATATGGAAATCTCTGAACCACGCCGTTTGTACCAACAACTTGCTGCTGACCTGAAAGAGCGCATCGAGCAGGGCGTCTATCTGGTGGGTGATAAATTACCCGCCGAACGTTTTATTGCCGATGAAAAAAACGTCAGCCGCACCGTGGTTCGTGAAGCCATCATCATGCTGGAAGTAGAAGGCTATGTAGAGGTGCGTAAAGGCTCAGGTATTCATGTGGTTTCCAACCAGCCTCGCCATCAGCAAGCGGCTGACGATAATATGGAATTTGCTAATTACGGTCCGTTTGAGTTGCTCCAGGCACGCCAGCTCATCGAAAGCAATATTGCTGAGTTTGCCGCTACCCAGGTCACTAAACAGGACATCATGAAACTGATGGCCATCCAGGAGCAGGCACGCGGCGAACAATGCTTCCGCGATTCCGAGTGGGACTTGCAGTTTCATATTCAGGTAGCCCTGGCAACGCAGAACTCGGCGCTGGCAGCCATCGTTGAGAAAATGTGGACCCAGCGTAGCCATAACCCGTACTGGAAAAAACTCCACGAACACATTGATTCTCGTACCGTCGATAACTGGTGCGATGACCACGATCAAATCCTTAAAGCGCTGATTCGCAAAGATCCCCATGCCGCTAAACTGGCAATGTGGCAGCATCTGGAAAACACTAAAATTATGTTATTTAACGAAACCAGTGATGATTTCGAGTTCAATGCTGACCGTTACCTGTTTGCTGAAAACCCGGTTGTACATCTGGATACGGCTGCCAATAGCAATAAATAGCCCTCTCTTCTGACAGGCGCTGCCAGGTGCCTGTGCGCTTTATCAGTAAGCGAAAAGTATAAAGTGTCAGCCTGTGTAAATCCTCTCGCCACCCTCCCCTGCAATCAGCAAAATCAGACCCCACGGACATGTAATTTTGATAACGAACAACGTTGACCTTTGTTACAATTAGATTCAATTTGAATTTATGCTATTAAATGTTTTCTTATCTCACGTTTTAACAGGGAATAGTTCAGGCCGTGTTGGTGTCCCGACCCGCAATCCATACAAAAACAGTAATAACCTGGCGGGAGTGCATCATTTAAAACCGGCGTGGCGTTAACCGATTCACCAGGAATAATGAATGGAACTTTTGACCCAATTACTGCAAGCCCTGTGGGCGCAGGATTTTGAAACGCTGGCCAATCCATCGATGATTGGCATGTTGTATTTTGTCTTGTTTGTAATTTTGTTCCTTGAAAACGGCTTGCTTCCGGCAGCCTTTTTACCGGGCGACAGCTTACTGGTGTTGGTCGGTGTATTGATTGCTAAAGGCGCGATGGGGTATCCGCAAACGATTCTGTTACTGACCGTTGCCGCCAGCCTTGGCTGCTGGGTCAGTTACATACAGGGGCGATGGCTGGGCAATACCCGCACCGTGCAAAACTGGCTTTCCCATTTACCCGCGCACTATCACCAACGCGCACATCATCTTTTTCACAAACACGGTTTATCCGCGTTGCTGATTGGCCGCTTTATTGCGTTTGTCAGAACATTACTGCCGACTATTGCCGGGTTGTCAGGGCTGAATAATGCCCGTTTTCAGTTCTTCAACTGGATGAGCGGTCTGCTGTGGGTGTTGATCCTGACAACCTTAGGATACATGCTCGGCAAAACGCCGGTATTTTTGAAGTATGAGGATCAGCTCATGTCATGCCTGATGCTGCTCCCGGTGGTACTGCTGGTGTTTGGTCTGGCAGGTTCTTTGGTTGTGTTATGGAAAAAGAAATATGGAAATCGGGGGTAAGGGATGCAAATACCTCGCATGTCGCTTCGTCAGCTAGTCTGGTCCGGCGCTGCTTTACTGCTGGTCGGCACGCTGCTGCTGGCCTGGTCCGCGGTTCGTCAGCAAGATTCAACGCTGGCGATCCGTGCCGTTCATCAAGGCACGACGATG
Organism: Escherichia sp. TW09308; assembly: GCF_000208565.1. Taxonomy (NCBI): domain Bacteria; kingdom Pseudomonadati; phylum Pseudomonadota; class Gammaproteobacteria; order Enterobacterales; family Enterobacteriaceae; genus Escherichia; species Escherichia sp. TW09308. The sequence goes on from NZ_AEME01000001.1 coordinate 3,280,843, forward strand.
CCAGACGGTTTTTCCATCTGGCATCACCTTGACGCTCACGGCATTCCTTTCAAAAGCATCACTCCCAAGAATGACACTCTACTGATTACATTTGATTCCAGCGACCAGAGTGCCGCCGCAAAAGCTGTTCTCGACAGAACATTGCCTCATGGCTACATCATTGCACAGCAGGACAATAATAGTCAGGCTATGCAGTGGCTGACCCGGCTGCGAGATAACTCTCATCGCTTCGGATAACTTCCTGTTATCCGAAACATATCACTCACTTTGGTGATTTCACTGTTACTGTCTATGATTAATGAGGCGGTGGTTAACACTACCGCTTCGTTGTCTGGACAATCGTTCCTCTGTAATGGGTCCGAGTCACAATGGAAGGTTCAAGAATGAAATACCGCATCGCTTTAGCTGTTTCTCTTTTTGCTCTTAGTGTCAGTAGTTATGCCACTACTCTTTGTCAGGAAAAGGAGCAAAATATCCTTAAGGAGATCAGCTATGCTGAAAAACACCAAAACCAGAATCGTATCAACGGCCTGAACAAAGCCCTTAGAGAAGTACGGGCCAATTGTTCAGATAGCCAACTGCGCGCCGATCATCAGAAGAAAATCGCAAAGCAGAGAGATGAGGTAGCGGAACGCAAACATGATTTAGCCGAGGCCAAACAAAAAGGCGATGCGGATAAGATTGCCAAACGCGAACGGAAACTGGCAGAAGCGCAGGAAGAGCTGAAAAAGCTGGAAGCGCGCGCCTACTAATCCACAATAGTCACTACTTACTCACCTGGAGAAAACTATGTCGAAAGAACACACTACGGAACATCTGCGTGCTGAGTTGAAATCCCTGTCTGATACGCTGGAAGAAGTACTAAGCGCTTCAGGAGAGAAGTCGAAAGAAGAGTTGAGTAAGATTCGCAGCAAAGCGGAGCAGGCACTGAAACAGAGCCGTTACCGTCTGGGTGAAACCGGTGATGCAATTGCCAAACAGACCCGTGAAGCGGCGGCACGTGCCGATGAATACGTGCGTGAAAATCCGTGGACAGGCGTAGGCATTGGCGCTGCCGTCGGTGTAGTGTTGGGCGTTCTACTGTCTCGTCGTTAATTATGGCGGACACTCAGCACGCGCAAGGGCCCGGTAAAAGCGTTCTGGGCATCGGGCAGCGAATTGTCACTATCATGGTTGAAATGGTGGAGACACGTCTGCGGCTGGCGGTGGTTGAACTGGAAGAAGAAAAAGCCAATATCTTTCAGTTATTACTGATGCTGGGTCTGACGATGCTTTTTGCTGCATTTGGTCTTATGAGCCTGATGGTGCTGATTATCTGGGCGATTGATCCGCAATATCGCCTGAATGCAATGATTGCCACCACCGTGGTGTTGTTCCTTTTAGCGCTGATTGGCAGTATCTGGACATTACGCAAGTCGCGGAAATCGACCCTGTTGCGCCATACGCGCCATGAACTGGCGAACGATCGGCAACTGCTCGAGGAGGAGTCCCGTGAGCGGTAAAGTCGAACGTGAACGCCGCAAGGCACAGCTACTTAGCCAGATCCAGCAACAACGGCTGGATCTTTCCGCCAGTCGTCGTGACTGGCTGGAGGCAACAGGCGCTTACGATCGTCGCTGGAATATGCTGTTGAGTTTGCGCTCCTGGGCGCTGGTTGGCAGCAGCGTGATGGCTATCTGGACAATTCGCCATCCGAATATGCTGGTTCGCTGGGCCAGACGCGGTTTTGGCGTCTGGAGTGCCTGGCGTCTGGTTAAAAGTACGATTAATCAGCAGCAGCTTCGCGGTTAATTACCTCTCTGGCCGGAGTCATTCCGGCCTTATCCCTCAAATTTTTTGAAAATTTTTGACAGTTTTCCTTGCTAACAATCACCATTCACTACGTTTATGCTTCTCTCCATCGACAGCAACGACGCTAATACCGCGCTCTTGCAGAAAAAAACAATCAGCGGCCTGAGTGGCGCAGTGGAGAGTAAGATGAAAAAATTAGAAGATGTTGGTGTACTGGTAGCGCGTATTTTAATGCCAATTCTGTTTATTAGCGCAGGTTGGGGGAAAATTACCGGTTATGCAGGCACGCAACAATACATGGAAGCGATGGGTGTCCCGGGCTTTATGCTGCCGCTGGTGATCCTGCTTGAGTTCGGTGGCGGTCTGGCAATCCTGTTCGGTTTCCTGACACGTACCACCGCACTGTTTACCGCTGGCTTTACACTGTTGACGGCATTTTTATTTCACAGCAACTTTGCCGAAGGCATGAACTCGCTAATGTTTATGAAAAATATGACTATTTCTGGTGGATACCTGCTTCTGGCGATTACCGGTCCGGGCGCATATAGCATCGACCGCCTGCTGAATAAAAAGTGGTAAGCACAGGCTATACTTAACGATAAAAAACGAGGAGGAAGCTCCTCGTTTTTGCTATTGGAGGAGAGAAAAATGGGTCAACTGATTGACGGTGTCTGGCATGACACCTGGTACGACACAAAATCCACCGGCGGTAAATTTCAACGTTCAGCTTCCGCATTTCGTAACTGGCTCACTGCCGATGGCGCGCCTGGGCCGACTGGCAAAGGTGGTTTTGTCGCAGAAAAAAACCGCTACCATCTCTATGTTTCACTCGCCTGCCCGTGGGCACACCGCACGCTGATTATGCGTAAACTCAAAGGTCTGGAACCGTTCATCTCTGTTTCCGTGGTGAACCCACTGATGCTGGAAAATGGCTGGACCTTTGATGACAGTTTTCCAGGTGCAACCGGCGACACGCTCTATCAACACGAGTTTCTGTATCAGCTTTACCTTCATGCCGATCCGCACTATAGCGGTCGTGTCACCGTTCCCGTGCTGTGGGACAAAAAGAATCACACCATCGTCAGCAACGAATCAGCGGAAATCATCCGCATGTTCAATACCGCTTTTGATGCGCTGGGTGCGAAAGCTGGTGATTACTACCCGCCTGCACTGCAAACGAAAATTGACGAACTCAATGACTGGATTTACGACACCGTTAACAATGGCGTCTATAAGGCCGGTTTCGCCACCAGCCAACAGGCCTATGACGAAGCAGTAGTAAAAGTATTTGAATCACTGGCGCGCCTGGAACAGCTCTTAGGGCAGCATCGCTTCCTGACAGGTAACCAGCTCACCGAAGCCGATATTCGCCTGTGGACCACATTGATCCGTTTTGATCCGGTGTATGTCACCCACTTCAAGTGCGATAAGCACCGCATCAGCGATTACCTGAACCTGTACGGCTTCCTGCGCGATATCTACCAGATGCCGGGGATTGCCGAAACTGTCAATTTCGATCATATCCGTAATCACTACTTCCGCAGCCATAAGACCATCAATCCCACCGGGATTATTTCGATTGGTCCGTGGCAGGATCTCGATGAACCACACGGGCGGGATGTTCGCTTCAGCTAAACAAAGGTACCCTTCACGATGCCTTATTAATTCATCAAGTTAATATTTACTGTCATTTCATTCATGTCTATTCTTAATTTGCTGCTTTAAAAACAAGTGATTGAGCAAAATTGAGGCAAAAATGGACTGGTATCTGAAAGTACTGAAAAATTATGTCGGTTTCCGGGGACGTGCGCGGCGCAAAGAGTACTGGATGTTTATTCTGGTCAACATCATCTTTACGTTCGTGCTGGGGCTGCTGGACAAAATGTTAGGCTGGCAACGCGCCGGTGGCGAGGGCATTCTGACGACCATCTATGGCATTCTGGTGTTTTTACCGTGGTGGGCGGTTCAGTTCCGTCGCCTGCACGACACCGACCGCTCGGCATGGTGGGTGCTACTGTTCTTAATCCCGGTTATCGGCTGGCTGATTATCATCGTGTTTAACTGCCAGGCGGGTACACCAGGTGAAAACCGGTTTGGGCCAGACCCAAAACTGGAACAAGAATAATAATTAAGCACCTTGCAAAAGGTGCTTAATGGATTATTTTGCCGTAAACAATTTAGGGATTTCTCGCAAACACCAGGATTTTGCCTCCCCCATACTGTCGCGACGCCAGGCCATAATAATATCGATTTCGCTGGTCGATTCCGGGCTGACTACACGCAACCGCCCTTCAGCAATATCTTTTTCGACCATCGGGTACGGCATGGTTGCCACGCCAAGCCCCGCCAGTAACGCCTGCCGTTTATCTTCAATGGTGCTGACCGTTAAGCGCGGCTGTTTGTCCAGCAACTGCACCGTCAATACCGGACGCTCACGGGCGGTATCTGCCACCGCGATCCCACGATATTTCACACGCGTAACCTCCGAAAGCGGCTCCGGCTCCTGATGAATCGGGTGATTCGGCGCGGCGACGTAGACATTCATTAAGGTATAGAGCTTGCGCGAGTTGATCTCCGACGAAGAACGAAAATGCATATCCGGCGCGATAACAATATCTGCCCGGCCCTGCTCCAGTCGCTCCCACGCCCCCGCCAGCACCTCGGTGATGATTGCCAGTTGGGTATTGGCTTTCGCCGCCAGTTTGTCGATTAGCGGGAAAAAGGCCGATGTCGGCACCAGCGCCTCGGTCACAATAGTGAGATGTGTTTCCCAACCGCGCGCGAGGGCTTCGGCATCAGTAGTCAGTTTATCTGCTGCCTCCAGCAGAACACGTCCCCGCTCCAGCAACATACGCCCGACATTGGTGAATTTTGTCCGATGCCCCGAGCGGTCAAACAGCACCACATCCAGCTCTTCTTCCAGTTTTTGCATGGTGTAGCTAAGCGCAGAAGGCACGCGTCCCAGCTCATCTGCTGCTGCCGCAAAACTGCCACGGCGATCAATAGCATCCATAACACGCAGTGCTTCCAGCGTTAATGCCCTTTCTTTGGCCATGTCGTTCTCATTCAGGAAATTTGAACATACCGGGCAGAATATCTGGCTAACAATGTAGCGTCCAGCCCCTTACCATAAAAGGAAGTAAAGAGAGGTCAAGAATTATGATTACTACCCGAACTGCCAGACAGTGTGGACAAGCAGACTACGGATGGTTGCAGGCCCGGTATACTTTTTCCTTTGGACACTACTTCGACCCTACATTGTTAGGCTATGCCTCCCTGCGTGTACTTAACCAGGAAGTGCTGACCCCAGGTGCCGCCTTCCAGCCGCGAACCTACCCAAAAGTCGATATTTTGAATGTGATTCTGGATGGAGAAGCAGAATACCGCGACAGTGAAGGCAATCATGTTCAAGCCAGCGCTGGTGAAGCCTTATTGCTTTCTACTCAGCCGGGCGTGAGTTATAGCGAACATAACATCAGCAAGGACAAATCGTTAACGCGGATGCAGCTTTGGTTGGACGCTTGTCCACAGCGGGAGAATCCGCTGATTCAAAAACTGGCGCTTAATATGGATAAGCAGCAATTAATCGCCTCGCCCGATGGCGCGAAGGGTAGCCTGCAACTGCGCCAGCAGGTGTGGCTGCATCATATCGTGCTCGATAAGAACGAAAGTGCGAGCTTTCAACTACACGGCCCGCGTGCCTATTTGCAATCGATTCACGGTCAGTTTCATGCGATTACGCACAACGAAGAGAAAGCGGCGCTGAGCTGCGGCGACGGGGCGTTTATTCGTGACGAGACTAACATTACGCTGGTTGCCGATTCCCCACTGCGCGCTTTGCTGATAGATTTACCCGTCTAGTTGTTTTTACAGGGAGAAGATGGTGAGTAAAAAATCGACGAAGAAACGTCAACAAGTGAAGTCCGTAGTGGCGAAAGAAGCCACCCGCGCTACTAAAAACTTTGGCTATGAAGAGATGTTGAGTGAGCTGGAAGCGATAGTCGCTGATGCTGAAACGCGGTTAGCCGAGGATGAAGCTACCGCGTAAAGACAGGTTGCCGGATGCGGCGTAAACGCCTTATCCGGCCTACAAAACCAACAAATTGCACAATCCGTAGGCCGGATAAGATGCGCCAGCATCGCATCCGGCACCGGGTACAAAACCCAACAAAACCAACAAATTGCACAACCCGTAGGCCGGATAAGATGCGCCAGCATCGCATCCGGCACCGGGTACAAAACCCAACAAAACCAACAAATTGCACAATCCGCAGGCCGGATAAGATGCGCCAGCATCGCATCCGGCATCAGGTATGACATCCGAAATCCGGCGCTTATCTGGCCTTGCTCGCCATAATCTCGATAATCTGCCGATCCGTTTGCTGCATCGAATGGCTTGCCAGCGCACACAGATTGGCAATCGACTGCTCAACATCATGCGCCACAATGCCTTCATTGCCGGTCACGGCGGTATCATCCAGCGCCATTAACACCGCTTTCCATGCTGCCGAAGCACTGGTCGAAACCTTCATAGCACAACTGTTCGATGCGCCATCGCAAATCATACCGCTAACATCACCGATCATACTGCTGATCGCCATTGAGATCGTTTCATAACGCCCATCCACCAGCCATGCCATCCCGGCGGCGGCCCCCATTGCTGCCGTCGTTGCAGCACACAGTGCAGACAATCGCGGCAACTGGTTATGGATGTAAATCGCGCTCAAATGCGAAAGCATCAACGCGCGCGCCAGACGCTCATCATCAGCACCGAAGTGTTCCGCTACCACTACCACTGGCATTGTCGCGGTGATCCCCTGATTACCAGAACCCGAGTTACTCATCGCCGGAAGCGTTGCGCCGCCCATACGCGCATCAGATGCCGCGCTGGTACGAATCACAATTGACGAAGAGAGATCTTTCGCCAGCAAACCGCGTGCACACTGTTTTTCCAGCGTCGCGCCAATATGCAACCCCCAGTTACCGCTTAAACCTTCCTGCGATAATGCGCAATTTAACTTCGCAGAATCGAGAATAAAGCGAATCGCCTCAAACGGCACTTCATTGACGAACTTCAGGATCTCTGCCAGCGTCGTATTAGACAGCACCGCCAGCGGCGACTCTTGCTCGCCCTCGGCCACACACGCCTGCTGAGTAAACACCACGCCATTGTGCGTCTCAATATGCACAATGTTGGTATGTCCGCCGACGATGGTGACACAAGCCCACTTCTCACCACTCCAGACTTTGGCGCGAGAGAAGAGGATTTCATCGCAAGGCTCCTGGATCTTAACCGACACTTTTCCCGCCGCCAGCAACGCTTTGGCATCGGCAATCGCCTGTGCTGTCGCATCTTTCAGCACTTCCAGCCCAGCTTTGGCATTTCCGCCTAACGCTCCCAGCGCCGCTGCAATCGGCAGCCCCACCATTCCCGTACCGGGAACGGTGACCCCCAGACCGTTCTTCATCAGATTTGGCGAAACCCAGGCTTCTACACGTTCAACCGGACCTTCCAGTTCTGCCGCAGCAACCGCCGCTGCCAGCGCCAGTGAAATAGGTTCAGTACATCCCAGCGCCGGTTTTACCTCCTCCTGTACTGCGAGGATGTAACGCTGCCATAACGGATTTAAAGTCGAATTAAACATAATAAAAACCTTAAAATTTCAGGTAAATCAAGAAAATGCCAGGAACGGTGAAACACAGAGCAACAAACCGGTGACGATAATCAGGTACAGAGAGGCACCTTTGTATTTGTGCAATGCCGGTACTTTGTAAACCAGCCACGCCGGGATCAGGCACCCCACCATGCCGAAAATCGGGCTACAGATAGAGGTGAAGCTCAACACCGGCGCGTTCAGTACGATGGCGCTCCAGGCCAGTAAAATAGCGAAAATCATGATGCCGCGCTGGACGAGATTTTCGTTAATCTTCTCGGCTGGTATCTTGCGGCGCAGGATGTTCATTACTATCCCTTGCGTGGCTTCGCGAAAGCCTAAATAGACGCCAAAGAACGCGGTCATTACGGCAAAGATATTGAGAATGACGCTGACCACTTTTACCCACGCTGCGCCATCACCGCTAATAAACTGCGCGGCAATCGCCAGGGCAGAAATATTCTGCTCATAGGCTTTTACCGCTTCGTCATGTCCCATCGCCAGGGTGAACGACACGGCATAGAAAAAGACAGTGACGAACAAAATGCCAAATGCAATGTTCATTGCCCGTAGCGCTTTATGTCGCGCCACTTCAATCGATTTTTCCCGCGAGCGATAGGAAATCACCATCGGGCTTAAAGTCTGAATAAACAGGATTGAGGTCAGAGTAAACGGCAGCGTAATAATCGCGTTTTTCACCAGCAGCCCCAGCGGCGGCAGCGAACCCACGTTATACAGATGCCACATTCCGACCATCGACACGCCTAATGCCGCGACTACCAACAGTTTGGTCAGCACCATGCCGGTTGAAATTTTGAATAACAGTTTCTCGCCGCGTGAGGAGATCGCCACCAGAATACAAATCAGTACCAGTCCATAAAACGGATTGTCTGACAGCACGCTTTCGGTCACGCCAAAAGTATGCAGATAGGAGGCACTATCGTTGGTGATGGCGGTGGAATAGACGAACATCCAGATCACCAGCATCACGAAATAAAGTGCACCTAACAGGATGCCCCAGTTTTTGCCTAAATAGCCACTGATGACGCTCGGATAATCTTTACACTCCGGCGATTCGGCCAGCGTATTAATAAACAACCGCTGAAACAGATACATTGCCGGGTAACCAATCACTGATGAGAGCAAAAATACCCACAATCCCATCAAACCGACCTGCACCGGGAGAAAAACAATCCCCGCGCCAATCGCCATCCCAATACTCATAATCACCCAACCGGTGTCGGTACTGTCGAATTTGATTGCTTCACGCCACTCACTTTCGCTCATTCCAGCACGACCCGCCGGGGTCGAAGCGTCTGCAATAACGCCTTTATTCGATGCAATTTCCATAATTTCTCGCTCAATATTTTGTAGGGCTTATTATTTTTTTCCGAGCCACATCAAGGCGATATGCGGTCTACGTTTTTTGCAGGCGAGTTATTAGAATAAAGAAATGATACGCGTGAGGTCAGAGAAAATCTTCACAATCAAGACTTTGAAATAACGGTGATGGATAATAATTTTCTACCAAATCGATAAATAGGAAATGGTTATTCTCTATTTGCGGCAGATCACAATAAAAAAGGGTGCACATTTTGTGCACCCAAGGATGAAAGCTGACAACAATGTCAGCCGCAGACCACTTTAATAGCCAGTCCTCCGCGTGAAGTTTCGCGGTATTTATCGTTCATATCTTTGCCAGTCTCATACATCGTCTCGATCACTTTATCGAGCGAAACACGTGGTGCAGAGGTACGCTGCATCGCCATCCGCGCTGCGTTCACCGCTTTCACGGCATTAATCGCATTCCGCTCAATACACGGAATTTGCACCTGCCCGGCTACCGGATCGCAGGTCAGCCCAAGGTTATGCTCCATGGCGATTTCCGCCGCATTACACACCTGAGCCGGGCTACCGCCCAGCAGTTCGGTTAGCCCTGCCGCTGCCATCGAACAGGCCACGCCAATTTCCCCCTGACACCCCACTTCCGCACCGGAAATGGAGGCATTCATTTTATATAGCGCGCCGATAGCACCAGCCGCCAGTAGAAAACGAGCGATAGAGCGCTCATTGAGCGGACGGCGGAATTTATCGTAATAGGCCAGCACCGCCGGAATAATACCGCAAGCGCCGTTAGTGGGTGCCGTCACTACACGTCCACCAGCGGCGTTTTCTTCACTGACCGCCAGAGCAAACATATTGATCCAGTCGATCACATTCATTGGATCGTTAGAGATATTGTCACTAGAAAGCAGCAAGCGGCGCAGCGCCACCGACCGGCGTGGGACATTGAGCGGGCCAGGCAATACGCCTTCGGTGTTCATGCCGCGTTCAATACCGTCAGACATCACCTGCCAGATACGCGCAAAACCAGCGTCAATTTCCGCTTTGCTGCGCAACGCCAGTTCGTTTTGCATCATCAGACCAGAAATAGACAGCCCATTGTAATCACACATTTTCAGCAGTTCGCCTGCCGAATGGAAGTCATAAGGTACTGGCATTTCGACATCATGCGTCAGGCCGAAGTGTTCGTCTTCAACAATAAAACCGCCGCCGACAGAATAATAGGTTTTGCTTAAGAGTTCTTTCTGCCCTTTCCAGGCAGTAATCCGCATTCCGTTCTCATGACGCGGCAACATTTCCGGATGAAAAATAATGTTTTTTGCTACAGGAAAATCAACCACATGTGCGCCTGCCGCCACCGGGAGTCGACTACTGCGCGTCACAAGTTCAATAAATGCAGGGATCTCATCAATAACAACATCCTGCGGACTGTTCCCTGCTAGTCCCATGATGATAGCGATATCCGTGGCATGGCCTTTGCCCGTCAGTGACAACGACCCGTAAAGATCGACCACAATGTGGCTCGTTGCGGTTAATAAACCACTACTTACCAGCCGATCGATAAAACTTTTTCCAGCATTCATTGGCCCCACGGTATGCGAACTGGAGGGACCAATACCAATTTTGAAAATATCGAATGCACTAATCATAACCACACTCTCGGATTGCCACTCTGTGAAGAGGAGTGGGACGACTCTGCGGCCGCCCCACTCCGGGCTTTACACGCTACGTACTGCGATAGCTTCGATTTCCAGCTTCACATCTTTCGGCAAACGCGCGACCTGCACGCAGCTACGGGTCGGGTAGGTCGCCTGATGCTCATCAAAGAACTGCTTATAGACTTCATTGATGGTGGCGAAGTCGTTCAGATCGGTGATAAATACCGTCATCTTGACGATATCGCCCACGGACAAACCGGCAGCGACAACAATCTCTTTGACGTTTTGCAGGCTTAAACGTGCCTGATCTTTCACATCAGCCGGGATCTCGCCGCTCTGCGGGCAAACCGGAATTTGCCCGGAAGTGAAGACCATGCTGCCTAAATCCACACCCTGAACATAAGGGCCGATTGCACCCGGGGCACGTTGCGTTTCGATAATTTTTTTCATACATCCTCCGGCGTCAGAGCGCCTGGGTAAAGGTACGTGAAATCACATCCTGTTGCTGTTCACGGGTCAGCGCGTTGAAGCGCACAGCGTAGCCAGAGACACGGATTGTCAGGTTAGGGTATTTTTCCGGGTGCTCGATGGCATCCAACAACATTTCCCGGTTCATAACGTTGACGTTGAGATGTTGACCGCCTTCGATATCCGCTTCGTGGTGGAAATAGCCATCCAGCAGACCGACAAGGTTGGTTTTGCGTACCGGATCTTCTTTGCCCAACGCCGCAGGGACAATTGAGAAGGTGTACGAAATACCGTCTTTGGCGTAGGTGAACGGCAGTTTCGCCACAGAGGTCAGCGAAGCCACGGCCCCTTTGCGGTCACGACCGTGCATCGGGTTAGCGCCAGGGGCAAACGGAGTACCCGCACGACGACCGTCCGGCGTGTTACCGGTCTTCTGTCCATACACGACGTTTGAGGTGATCGTCAGAATCGACTGGGTCGGCACGGCGTTACGATAGGTTGGTAGCGCTTTAATTTTCTTCATAAAGCGTTCAACCAGGTCGCAGGCAATACTGTCTACGCGCTCGTCGTTGTTGCCGTACTGCGGATATTCACCGTCAATTTCGAAGTCCACCGCCAGACCGTTTTCGTCACGAATCGGTTTCACGCGAGCATATTTAATTGCGGACAAGGAGTCCGTCGCCACCGACAAGCCAGCAATCCCGCATGCCATCGTGCGATAAACATCACGATCGTGCAGTGCCATCAGCGAGGCTTCGTAGCTGTACTTGTCATGCATGTAGTGGATGAGGTTCAGCGCGCTGATGTACTGCACCGCCAGCCAGTCCATGAAGTGGTCGAGGTTATCCATCACTTTGTCGTAGTCCAGCACGTCGTCCATCAGCGGAGCCATTTTCGGGCCCACCTGAATCTTCAGCTTCTCGTCCATCCCGCCGTTGATTGCATACAGCAATGTTTTCGCCAGGTTAGCGCGTGCGCCGAAGAACTGCATCTGCTTACCAATCACCATTGGGCTGACGCAGCAGGCAATCGCGTAATCGTCGCTGTTGAAGTCAGTGCGCATCAGATCGTCGTTTTCATACTGCAAGGAAGAAGTGACGATAGACACTTGCGCCGCATATTTTTTGAAGGCAATCGGCAGCGCTTCCGACCACAGAATAGTCAGGTTAGGTTCCGGTGCTGGCCCCATAGTGTGCAGGGTATGCAGATAACGGAAGGAGTTTTTGGTCACCAGTGTGCGGCCATCCAGCCCCATCCCGCCGATCACTTCCGTAGCCCAGATGGGATCGCCGGAGAACAGCGAATCAAATTCTGGTGTACGCAAGAAGCGCACCATGCGGATCTTCATGATGAAGTGGTCGATCAGTTCCTGCGCCTGCAGCTCATTGAGCACACCGGCTTTAAAGTCGCGTTCAATGTAGATATCGAGGAACGACGCGGTACGACCAAGAGACATCGCACCACCGTTTTGCGATTTCACCGCCGCCAGGTAGGCGAAATAGAGCCATTGCACCGCTTCCTGCGCATTTTGCGCCGGACGGGAAATGTCAAAGCCATATTTCGCTGCCATTTCCTGAATCTGTAACAGCGCACGACGATGTTCTGCCAGTTCTTCACGCAGACGGATAGTGGCTTCCAGATCTTCGCCTTTTTCCAGACGAGACTGAAGATCGGCAAATTGCAGTTCGCGTTCACGCACCAGATAGCTGATGCCGTACAACGCCACGCGGCGATAGTCTCCGATAATACGTCCGCGACCATAACCGTCCGGCAAACCGGTCAGTACCCCAGATTTACGGCAGCGCAGCATATCCGGTGAATAAACATCAAATACACCCTGGTTATGGGTTTTACGCAGATCGGTAAAGATGTACTCAAATTCGCTGTCCATTTCACGGCCATACGCGTGGAATGAACTTTTAATCATATTAATGCCACCGAACGGATGCAGCGCGCGTTTTAACGGCGCATCCGTTTGCAGACCCACTATTTTTTCCAGCGGCTGATCAATATATCCCGCATCATGAGCGGTAATGGTGGTGGCAATATTGGTATCGAAATCTAACGGCGCGTGAGTCGCGTTTTCGATACGAATGCCCTCCATTACTTTTTCCCACAACGCCGTGGTTGCAGGCGTTGCTTCGGCAAGGAAAGATTCATCTCCTTCATAAGGTGTATAGTTGTGTTGAATAAAATCGCGGACATTAATTTCGTTTTTCCAGTCCGTACCTTTAAAGCCAAGCCATGCGTCGGCGTACAGCTTATCGCTGGTATCGATATCTACCTTCATGAAAAATAATCTCTCTACAATACTTCAACTAAATTATGCAAATTCTGCGGGGGCGTTTACTTTGCCTAAATGAATCGCATCTAAGGCAATCATTTTTTCTTCGTTGGTCGGAATAACGGCGCAAATTACGCTCGCATTTTCACTGGAAATAATTCGTTCACCGTAAGAGTTAGATCGATTATTCATTTCTGTATCAATCTCTACTCCTAATACAGCTAAATGTTCCATAACCAAACGACGAATTAAACTTGAGTTCTCCCCTATTCCACCGGTGAATATAATTCCATCCAGGCGATGTAATGAGGCAGCGTGTCCGGCAATATGGCGGGCAATTCGGTGAACAAAGGTTTTAATTGCCAGTTGTGCACGCTCATGGCCTTCATGCCAGGCTTTTTCCAGTACGCGCAAGTCGGAAGAAAGACCGGAAATACCTAATAATCCCGACTCTTTATTTACCACGCGTTCCAGGTCGCCCAGGCTCTGGTTGGTTTGACTCGCCACCCAGGACATCGCACCGAAGTCAACATCACCACTGCGCGTGCCCATCATCAACCCTTCCAGCGGCGTCATTCCCATTGAGGTATCCACGCTCTGACCATTGCGAACTGCACAGATAGATGCACCATTGCCAAGATGCGCGACCACCAGACCGGAGTCATCTTCCGCCAGATCCAGCAGCGAATAGGCGCGCTGAGAAACGTAGCGGTGCGAGGTTCCGTGGAAGCCATAACGACGCACGCCAAGCTCTTCGTAATATTTCCACGGCAGGCCATATAAATAAGCCTCTGGAGCCATTGTCTGATGGAAGCTGGTATCAAATACCGCCACCTGAGTTACACCTGGAAATAATTGCTGTGCCGATTCAATACCACTTAAATTGGCGTAATTATGCAGCGGCGCAAGCGGGGAAACACGGCGGATATTATCAATGACCTCATCGGTAATAATGGCGGACTCGGTAAAAATACTGCCGCCGTGGGCGATACGGTGGCCAATTAAGGCCACTCTGTCATTTAAATTCCGTTTTTCCAGTTCAAATGCAATTGCCTTTAATGCACCTTCGTAGCTGTGGTGAGCCAGCGGTGCTGGCTCTCCTCCATTTACGGATAAGAATGCATTTTCCGAGTTAATACCATCGGCAATACCTGACATTAATACTTCACAGTCTGAGGTATCCAGCACAGAAAACTTAATTGAAGACGAACCACAGTTAATAACTAAAACAACCGGATATTCATTCATCTCTTTTCTCATCCTGAGTTACAGATTAAAACAGTTTGTATACGATGTTCAGGATGGTCAGCAGACCAATCACGGTGACAAACACGTTATCCAGACGACCACGGTATTTCGCCAGAGACGGCGCTTTACGAATGGCGTACATCGGCAACAGGCACAGCAGTGAGGCAATAATCGGCGCACCCATCGCTTCAATCAGGTCCAGAATGTTCGGGTTGGCGTAGGCGACAACCCAGGTAGAGCCCATGATGAAGATCATGCTGATAGTATTCAGTTTACCCAGCGACACTTTGGTTTTGTCACCTTTATAACCGAACTTCAGAATCAGACCGTTCAGACCTTCCAGCGTCCCCAAATAGTGACCGAAGAAAGATTTGAAGATAGCCACCAGTGCGATGATGGAAGCCGCATATTCCAGCGTAATAGCGAACGTCGTTTTGGTGCCGGTCATGGACGCAAAGTGGTTAGCCAGATAAGAAAGTACCGGAATATTCTGCGCTTTCGCTTCCGCCATATTCGCCGGAGAAAGTGTAAACAGGCAGCTAAAGGCGAAGAACATCACTACCGCAACCATCAACATGCTGGCACGAGAGATAATTTGTGAACATTTACGCTCGGTGAAGTCGCGTCCAAAATCTTTCTCATACTCTTCACGTTTAGAAACCACGAAGGAAGAGACGATTGGCGAGAAGTTAAAGGAGAAGACCATAATGGAAATCCCCAACCAGACGGTGATCAGAATGCCATCATGACCCGTTAACGACAGCGCACCGAGATCAACTTGATCGATAACCGCAGAGTTCCAGTAAGGGATCAGCGACAGAGAAATCAGCACCAGGCTGGCGATAAACGGCCATACCAGGTAGCTCATTACTTTAACCATCAGATCCTTACCAAACCAGATGACGAAGGCCATCAACAGCAGCAGGAACAGCGCCACAAAGCCGCGATTCAGTGGCGCAAAGCCGAGCTGGTTTTCCCAGAAAGTCATAAAGGTGTTGGTAATGGTAACGCCATAAATCCACAGCAGTGGGCAAATCGCGAAGAAATACAGGAACGTAATGACCACGCCGCCGGTTTTACCAAAATGCTCTTCCACCGTTTCCGTAATGTTGCCGGAAGGGTTAGAGCCGGAAAGGCACAGACGCGCCAGCGCCCGGTGACAATAAAACGCGATTGGGTATGCCAATACCAACATCAGCAGAATCGGAATTAGTCCGCCAAAACCTGCGCGGATAGGGAAGAACAGCACCCCGGCGCCGATTGCCGTGCCAAACAAACCTAACGTCCATGTGGTATCTGATTTACGCCATGACGATTGTTTTGTCTGGCTGGATACAATGCTATCTGAAGTACTCATATCCTATCCTCAACGAATTAATTAAGCGCCAACGAAACCGGTGATTTGAGAGACGCGGGAAAGATCGATATTACCGCCGGAAATAATACTGACGGTTTTTCTGTTTTGAATATATTGGTCTAATTTACCGCTTAATAATGCAGCACATGCCAGAGCGCCCGCGCCTTCGGTGACGACTTTATTGCGCTGAATTAAGGCAATCATACTGTTTCTGATTTCGTCTTCGCTAACCAGCACGATATCATCGACTAATTCACGAACGATTTCGTAAGTTAAATTACCCGGGCGAGCGACATCACAACCATCCGCCAGGGTGCCGGTAGTTCGGTGCGTGGTTATTTCTCCCGAGTGGAAAGAAGCCGCCATACCGTGAACGTTTTCTGACTGCACACCAATAACACGGATAGTTGGGTTAATAGATTTAATCGCCACTGCAATACCGGCAATTAAACCACCACCGCCAATTGGTACAATTACGTTATCGACATCATAGAGATCTTCCATAATTTCCAGACCAATCGTTCCCTGGCCGGCAATGACTTTCGGATCATCATAAGGGGGAATAAAGATGCGACCTTCCGTTTCGACAATTTCACTTACTTTGGCGATGGTATCGTTGAAGTTATCGCCATGCAGTACGACTTCAGCGGAGTAGTCACACGTTGCCGCAACTTTGGATTTTGGCGCGCCTTTCGGCATCACAACTTTACCATCAATCCCCAGCATCGCACAGGAAAGCGAAACCCCTTGTGCATGGTTGCCCGCCGAACAGGCCACTACCCCCTTGCGTTTCTCGGCATCGGTTAAGGAGCTTAATTTATTAAATGCACCTCGAATTTTAAATGAACCAGTACGCTGCATGTTTTCAAACTTCAGGAATATTTCACCTTTGCAACGTTCACTAAAGTAGTTAGAGCGAGGCATGCCTGTTTTATAAATTCGCCCAGCCAGACGTTGTTTTGCTTCAATAATGTCATCAATAGCAACCGGCAGATCGTATGTAATATGCATTATAAAACCTCTTCGCCTGAATTAAATTTGTAGGTAACCGTAACCAACACCTGTAAAAATACAGGTGGATTATTCATGTTTAAATAAAAAACAAATAACTAACCAACTTCTATTAATTGCCTTCGTCGACACCCATTATAAGATGAATACTCTTTAGCTAATTCCACCAAAACTGATGCTGCTTTTTTGATACGATAATTTTTTGACCATACTGCGGCATATCGTGCCACCGGCAACGTTTCCTCAACCGGAATAGTAATAAATTGATTAGAACCAAAAGGTGAAGTCATATCGCAGGGAATAACGGTTAAGAAATCAGCATTGAGAACAAGATTATAAATGGTGACAACCGAGTCGGTTTTAACGATGTTTTCAATACTGATGCCATTTCTTTGTAGCGTGGTGAGTAGCTCGCTGTAGTATCCCATATTCGTTTGTGGCAACACCCACTGTTCGTTCTTCAAAGACTCCAGCGTGGTGGTGCCGGTGCATGTTCGGGACTTACCGGCAACCAGCACGAATTCTGATTCGAACAGCGGCTCAACATGCAAATCCTGAAGCTTCATTTCTGCACTTAACGTACCTATCGCAAAATCCAGGCGCCCATCGCGGATAGCCGGTAAGAACGAAGACAGTTGCGCTTCATACATTGAGACCTGCGCTTTCGGGAACACCTCTTTGAATTTGTTGATCATCCCGGACATAAAGGTAAAGCCAATCAGCGATGGAAAACCAAATGAGACTTCCACTACAGCCTCAGTGGACATACCGCTAATCTCATTAACCATATTTTTCATTTCGCGGGTAATGGATTCGGAACGAGAGAGCAACAATTGACCAGCAGGCGTCAGCGTTACGCCGGTATTTTTCCGAACGACTAATTCAACGCCAAAATAATCTTCAATATCGTTAATGATTTTACTTACCGCTGGTTGAGTTAACCCTAATTCTTTTGCAGCCGATCCAATAGAGCCACTTCTGATGACTTCCTGAAAGACTACCAGGTGTTGCGTTTTAGGAAGAAGAATAGTGCTCATAACAACCTGCGTTAATTACCTCATTGACGGAATGAATTGTATCAAAATGGAATGAACAGGATATGTGCGACCACTCACAAATTAACTTTCAATAGTTTTCCAGGTAAATCCTTAAAGCGATATATCCATTTAATATCAATGAGTTAGACAATAAAAATCAACACAAAGCCTGACTTTTATCAAAAAAACAAGGGGGGATAACCATATTTTATGGCGATAACAACACGCTTGATTTTTCTTATTAGAAAATGCGCTTAGACGATATTTCAATCAATTACCGTGTATTTCGCAGACGAATTTTAAGTTAAATTTAATGCGCAAGTTATCAAATTTTATTATAAATAAATCGTTTTCATAGATAAATAATGCGGCACATCACATTTTTTTGCGCCATTTGTTGAAGATGAAACATTGATTATAGCAAAAGCTTAAAACCTAACAAACATATATTAAACAAACAAAACAATTGATTAACGTCATTTTTCCTCTCAATGGCAGGACGTCATTTTGTGAACGCAATCGTTTCCCATGATTTATTCTTGTTTTACGGTTACCGAATAGCATTTTGTGTTGAGGATCACAAAACTAATAATTGCTATTCGAAGTAAGTTATCAGCATAGACCACAGGATGGCTAAAAAGAGTGTTTATATTAAGGTTCTGTCGTGGACAGTCATTCATCTAGGCCAGCAATCGCTCACTGGCTCAAGCAGCCTACCCGGGTTCAGTACGGGCCGTACCTTATGAACCCCTATTTGGCCTTGCTCCGGGTGGAGTTTACCGTGCCACGGACTGTTACCAGCCGCGCGGTGCGCTCTTACCGCACCCTTTCACCCTTACCTGATCCCACTTGCGTGGGCCATCGGCGGTTTGCTCTCTGTTGCACTGGTCGTGGGTTTCCCCCCCAGGCGTTACCTGGCACCCTGCCCTATGGAGCCCGGACTTTCCTCCCCTCCGCCCGTCTCCCCCGAAGAGGACGACGACGAAGCGGCGACTGTCTGGTCAGCTTCGGCGCGAAGTATAGAGGGTTTGCACGCCCTTGTCACCCCGCACTGCGCATTCCAATCGCCAGTGTGGCGGCGATATTGCGTGAAGCGCGGTAAATATTGTCATAAGCCCCGCTGAAAGCTTCATCCAGGGTAACAATGCTGTTCAACACGCTGAATACGGCATCGATGCCGTGCTGATGCACAACGCCGACATCCTTCGTCAGACTCCCTGCAATACCAATTACCGGTTTATGGTATTTCTTCGCGACGTTCGCTACGCCAATCGGTACTTTGCCGTGGATACTCTGGCTATCAATGCGCCCTTCTCCGGTGATCACCAACGTACAATCGTGAATATGTTCTTCCAGATTCAACGCCGTAGTCACAATCTCAATGCCGCTCTTTAGCTCTGCACCAAGAAACGCCATTAGCGCCGCCCCCATACCGCCCGCAGCACCAGATCCGGGGACGTCTTTCACATCAACATACAGCGATTTTTTGATGACATCAGCATAGTGAGAGAGATTCTTGTCCAGCTCAACAATCGTGGCTTCATTAGCCCCTTTCTGCGGGCCAAAGATACGTGACGCGCCGCTGTCGCCCACCAGCGGATTGGTGACATCGCAGGCGACGCGAATCGTACAATCCTTTAAGCGTGGATCAAGGCCAGAGATATCAATGGTATTCAGGGTATTGAGGCTGCCGCCGCCAAAGCCGATTTCATTACCACTGGCATCGCTTAACTTCGCTCCCAGCGCCTGCACCATTCCCGCGCCGCCATCATTGGTAGCACTGCCGCCAATGCCGATAATAATAGTGGTTGCGCCGCTCTCCAGCGCCTGCAAGATTAATTCACCCGTACCACGAGAAGTGGTCACCAACGGATCACGCTTTTCCGCTGGAACCAACGCTAGCCCACTGGCCGCCGCCATTTCAATAAACGCGGTTTTACCGTCGCCAGAGATCCCCCAACAGGCATTCACCTTCTCACCCAGCGGCCCCGTAACCCAGGCTTGACGTTCGGCCCCCTGAGTGGCAGCAATCATCGCTTCCACCGTTCCTTCACCGCCATCAGCAACGGGAACAGAAACATAGTGTGCATCAAGGAAAAATTTCCCGAAATCCCTTTTCTATCGCCTGCGCAACCTCGCTGGCAGATAAACTTTCTTTGTAAGAGTCTGGGGCGATTACGATTTTCATATCTTTGCCTGTTACCACATGACGCCGGAGGGCGTTTCTCTTATTCGGCCTGGCTCCCAGCCCGGATTGCACCACGCCATCCGGGCACGAAGTCACTCGCGAGTGACTTCGACTTTCGCCAGTTTTTCGTAGTAGCACGCCAGAGCGCTGTGGTCTGCTGTTCCCAGCCCATCGGCACGCAGCGCCTGCATCATCTCCATGACCACTGCGGTCAGCGGCAATTGCGCACCAACGTCATGGGAGGTATCCAGCGCATTTGCCAGATCCTTAATATGCAGATCGATACGGAAGCCCGGCTTGAAATTCCTGTCCATCACCATCGGCGCTTTTGCATCGAGTACAGTACTTCCCGCCAGCCCACCACGAATCGCCTGATAAACCAGATCAGGATTAACGCCCGCTTTGGTTGCCAGCGTTAACGCTTCTGACATCGCCGCAATATTCAGCGCTACAATGACCTGGTTTGCCAGTTTGGTGACGTTGCCTGCACCGATTTCTCCGGTATATACAACGGATCCCGCCATCGCTTTCATCAAGTCATAGTATTTGTCGAAAATAGCTTTGTCGCCACCCACCATCACTGACAGGGTACCATCGATGGCTTTCGGTTCACCGCCGCTCACCGGGGCGTCCAGCATATCAATACCTTTCGCTTTCAGTGCTTCGCTGATTTCACGGCTTGCCAGCGGAGCGATTGAACTCATATCGATTAATACCGTCCCTGGTTTTGCACCTTCAATGATGCCATTTTCCCCCAGCGCCACTTCTTTCACGTGCGGAGAGTTTGGCAGCATGGTAATGATGACATCGCACTGTTCAGCGATGGCTTTAGCCGTAGACGCGGTTTCTGCGCCTGCGGTAATCACGTCAGCGATAGCTTCTGGATTACGGTCAGAAACCACCAGCGAGTAACCTGCTTTCAGAAGGTTTTTACTCATTGGTTTACCCATAATACCCAGGCCAATAAAACCAACTTTCATAGTCATATCAATTATCTCTCTTGTTGCGGTGGTCGTTATTTTTTAAAGGCATCTGCCAGTTTCTGCGTGGCGGAGCGGAAAATACCGAGGTCGCTGCCGACAGCGACAAATGTGGCACCCCATTCCAGATAACGGCGTGCATCGGCTTCAACTGGCGCGAGGATGCCACTGGGTTTACCGTAAGCGCTGGCGCGGTTGAAAATATGTTGAATCGCTTTTTGTACCTCCGGATGTGACGCATTGCCGAGATGACCTAATGCCGCCGCCAGATCGCTGGGGCCAACGAAAATGCCATCAACGCCTTCGGTCGCAGCGATGGCGTCAACGTTATCGACGCCCTGCTGGCTTTCGATTTGCGCCAGAATGGCGATGTTCTTATTCGACCGGGCGAAATAGTCCGGTACGGTGCCAAACATATTGGCGCGGTGAGAAACGGAGACGCCGCGAATACCTTCTGGTGGATAACGCGTTGATGCTACCGCCTGTACCGCGTCTTCTTCCGTTTCGACAAAGGGGATCAGGAAGTTGTAAAAACCGATATCTAACAGGCGCTTAATAATCACCGGTTCGTTGGTCGGCACCCTCACTACTGGCGCACTGGCGCTACCTTTCAACGCCATCAACTGCGGGATGAACGTGGAAATATCGTTTGGCGCATGTTCGCCATCCAGCACCAGCCAGTCAAAGCCAGCCAAACCAAGAACTTCAGTGCTGATCGGGTTGGAAAGTGCTGACCAGCAGCCAATCTGTACCTGTTTCGCAGCCAACGCGGCTTTGAACTTATTGGGGAAAATATCGTTATTCATCGCTTATACCTTTGCTTATTTCTGCAATTCCATACGTTTAATGTCACCAACCACGAAGAGGTAGCAGACCATTGCCATCAGCGCCGAACATCCCACAAATACCAGCGCCGCATTGAAGGAATGCAGTTCACTAACCAGGTAACCAATCACCAGTGGAGTAACAATGGAGGCGACATTGCCAAAGACGTTAAAGACGCCGCCGCAGAGGCCAACAATCTCTTTCGGTGCGGTATCGGAAACCACCGGCCAGCCCAGTGCGCCAAATCCTTTGCCAAAGAAGGCTAACGCCATCAGCATGACCACCAGCGTGGTGTTGTTGGTGTAGTTACATAAGATGATGGTGGAAGCCAGCAACATTCCCAGCACAATTGGTAGCTTACGTGCCAGAGTCAGTGACAAACCGCGTTTGATCAGATAATCCGAGAAGACACCCCCAAGCACGCCGCCAGCAAATCCACACAATGCCGGAATCGACGCAACCAGGCCGACTTTCAGAATCGACATCCCCTTTTCCTGTACCAGATAAATCGGGAACCAGGTGAGGAAGAACCAGGTGATGGTGTTGATAAAATATTGCCCGAAAAATACCCCCAGCATCATGCGGTTAGAGAGCAATTGCTTGATGTAATGCAGCTTAGGACCGCTTGCTGTCGCACCGCCTGGCTTTTTGTGATCCATATCGACCACCGCACCATTTTCGGAGATAAACTTCAACTCTTCTGCAGACATGCGCGGATGGTCTGTCGGGTTATGAATCAACTTAATCCACAGCGCCGTTAGTACAAAACCAATCCCCCCCATAACGGTAAAAACGTGCTCCCAGCCCCAGGCGAAAGTCAGCCAGCCAAGCAGCGGCGAAAAGAGCGCCAGCGAGAAATATTGCGCCGAGTTAAAGATGGCGGAAGCTGTTCCACGTTCTTTAGTCGGGAACCAGGCGGCAACAATACGGGCGTTCGCCGGGAATGACGGCGCTTCCGAGAAGCCCAACATAAAGCGCATGAAGAACATGGAGATCCCTGCCCAGGCAATAGGGAACATATCGACAAAGCCTTGCAGGAAGGTAAACAGCGACCAGAAAAAGAGGCTGTAAGTGTAAACTTTCTTCGATCCAAACTTATCCAGCAGCCAGCCGCCAGGGATTTGCATTAGCAGATAGGCCCAGCCAAAAGCGGAGAAAATGTACCCCATCGAAACCGTGCTTAATTGCAGTTCTTTTGCTACTTCAGTACCGGCAATCGACAGCGTTGCACGGTCGGCATAGTTAACGGCTGTCACAATAAAAATAATAAATAATATTAAATAGCGGGTATGCACGCTTTTCTTTTTTTCTTCAATGGTGTCCAGAATCATTTTATTTACCTCGGGTACTTATGTTGATTTTTATTATTGGGAAGGTATTATTTATGAGTTCCATTCATATAGTTATGACAATGGCCTCGTGAATTAGTATAAGCAGCGGGGTAATAATAATCATTGTGCAAATGCGAACTTAAATAATGTAATTTAAATATTATTTTGAGCATATGCACATAACATTGCGCGCTAAAGCACAGATTTACGCTTTGCCTTGCCGGATAGCGTCGCAATCCCTGAAATGATTGACATTGATCACATTTCTACCGTTAAACTCCTGACATTCTTATTTCACCTAATGAAGTTATTTATTTTTAAATGAGATCTAATGCTCATTTTAATATCCCCCTGGCTGGAGAATATTGAACAATGGCCAATATCGAAATAAGACAAGAAACGCCGACTGCGTTTTATATAAAAGTTCATGACACAGATAATGTGGCAATTATTGTTAATGATAATGGCCTGAAAGCAGGAACGCGTTTTCCGGACGGCCTGGAATTAATTGAGCATATTCCCCAGGGGCATAAAGTCGCATTGATCGACATTCCTGCTGATGGCGAAATTATTCGTTATGGCGAAGTGATTGGTTACGCCATGCGCGCCATCCCACGTGGAAGCTGGATCGATGAATCGATGGTGGTTCTGCCTGAAGCGCCCCCCTTACATACTTTGCCTCTGGCAACCAAAGTGCCGGAACCTTTACCTCCGCTGGAAGGTTATACCTTTGAAGGCTATCGCAATGCCGATGGCAGTGTGGGCACCAAGAACCTGCTCGGCATCACGACCAGCGTGCATTGTGTGGCAGGCGTCGTCGATTACGTGGTGAAAATTATTGAGCGCGACCTGCTGCCGAAATACCCGAACGTCGATGGTGTGGTGGGGCTGAATCACCTGTACGGCTGTGGCGTGGCGATTAATGCCCCAGCGGCGGTGGTGCCTATTCGAACCATTCACAACATTTCGCTGAACCCAAACTTTGGCGGCGAGGTGATGGTGATTGGCCTCGGATGCGAGAAATTGCAACCAGAGCGCCTGCTGGTCGGTACGGACGATGTGCAGGCTATTCCACTGGAAAGCGCCAGTATTGTCAGCTTGCAGGATGAAAAGCATGTCGGTTTTCAGTCAATGGTTGAGGATATTTTGCAGGTTGCCGAACGCCATCTGCACAAGCTGAATCAACGTCAGCGAGAAACCTGCCCGGCTTCAGAACTGGTTGTTGGTATGCAGTGCGGCGGCAGCGATGCGTTTTCTGGCGTGACAGCCAATCCGGCGGTTGGCTATGCGTCTGATCTGCTGGTGCGCTGTGGTGCAACGGTGATGTTCTCGGAAGTGACGGAAGTACGCGACGCCATTCATCTGCTGACGCCGCGCGCCGTTAACGAAGAGGTCGGTAAGCGTCTGCTGGAAGAGATGGAATGGTACGACAACTATCTCAATATGGGGAAAACCGACCGCAGCGCCAACCCTTCGCCGGGAAACAAAAAAGGCGGTCTGGCAAACGTCGTGGAGAAGGCTCTCGGCTCCATTGCCAAATCAGGTAAAAGCGCGATTGTAGAAGTGCTGTCGCCAGGGCAGCGTCCGACCAAACGTGGATTAATTTACGCCGCGACGCCAGCCAGCGACTTTGTCTGTGGCACCCAACAGGTGGCTTCAGGAATTACCGTTCAAGTATTTACGACCGGTCGCGGTACACCTTACGGCCTGATGGCAGTGCCGGTCATTAAAATGGCAACCCGCACTGAACTGGCGAACCGTTGGTTTGATTTGATGGATATTAATGCGGGCACCATCGCCACCGGCGAAGAGACGATTGAAGAGGTGGGCTGGAAACTATTCCACTTTATTCTCGACGTTGCCAGCGGGAAGAAGAAAACCTTCTCAGACCAATGGGGACTGCATAACCAACTGGCGGTGTTTAACCCGGCACCGGTGACTTGATAACTCAATTTGTATTATGCCCGATGGCACACGTTTATCGGGCATAGTAAGTCATAGCGAAGACGCGTTCTCCCCGACCAGAATCACCTCAACCCCGGCCTTTCGTAGCCCTTCCAGACTATCCGCAGGAATGCCTTCATCGACAATGATCATATCGATCCGCTGGGTATCAATGATCTTATGTAAACTGGAGCGATTGAACTTACTGGAATCTGTGACCACGATGATCCGTTCCGCAACTTCGCACATCCGGCGGTTCAAACGGGCTTCATCTTCATTGTGCGTACTGACGCCGCGCTCCAGATCGATAGCATCTACACCGAGAAACAGCATGTCGAAGTGGTAATTTTGCAGCGATTGTTCAGCCTGATCGCCATAAAAAGATTGTGACTGACGGCGCAAATGCCCGCCGGTCATCAGTAGCTCAACGCCCTCAGCTTCCAGCAAAGCATTAGCCACGTTCATACCGTTGGTCATCGCAATCACGTCAGTATGCTTGCGCATCAGACGGGCAATCTCAAAGGTTGTGGTTCCGGAGTCGAGGATCACGCGATGGCCAGGCTTAATCAGCTCAACAGCAGCTTTCGCAACGCTGCGTTTCATCGCAGTGTTGAGCGCACTTTTATCTTCCACCGAAGGTTCGACTGACGGTGTCGTGCTATCGCAGATCAACGCGCCACCATAAGCACGCACGGCGATCCCCTGCTTTTCCAGAAATGCCAGATCGTTACGGATCGTCACCGTAGAAACGCCGTACAATGCCGATAGATCATTAACTTGCACACTTCCTTGCTGCCGCAGGCGCTGAATGATCTGTTCTCGTCTCTCACTGGTGCCTGTTACTCGCTTCTCGCCTGAAGCGTCGGTATTACTCATAGTAAGTCCTTTCGTAAAACTTTCGTTTCATTTCGTTTTGCTTATTAACGCCTTTCTATTAACCAAATGCAAGCCCACATTGCCCATTGACGCAAGCGCCCCTCGTTTCAGAAACTTTCATTATGTTTCTTTTGTGAATCAGATCAGAAAACTATTATCTTTCGTTTTATTTTTATCTCACCATGACGCAGTATCAATTGAAACAAAACGAAAGATCAAGGTTGCAGTAATCTAAACTGGAGAGGAAAGTGAAACATCTGACAGAAATGGTGAGGCAGCACAAAGGGGGCAAAACAAATGGGATTTATGCCGTTTGTTCCGCACATCCGCTGGTGCTGGAAGCTGCCATCCGCTACGCCTTCTCAAACCAAACGCCACTACTGATTGAAGCAACGTCCAATCAGGTGGATCAGTTCGGCGGTTATACCGGAATGACGCCTGCCGATTTTCGCGGCTTTGTTTGTCAGCTTGCCGACTCGCTGAATTTCCCACAAGACATGCTAATTCTCGGTGGCGATCATCTGGGACCTAACCGCTGGCAAAACCTGCCCGCAACCCAGGCGATGGCTAATGCCGATGATTTGATAAAAAGCTACGTCACGGCGGGATTCAAAAAAATTCACCTTGATTGCAGCATGTCCTGTCAGGGCGATCCGATCCCCTTAACCGATGACATCGTTGCTGAACGCGCCGCTCGCCTGGCGAAAGTGGCGGAAGAAACCTGCCGTGAACACTTTGGCGAGGCCGATCTGGTGTATGTCATTGGAACTGAAGTTCCGGTTCCTGGCGGCGCACATGAAACCTTAAGCGAACTGGCAGTGACTACACCGGATGCCGCCCGCACCACGCTGGAAGCCCATCGTCATGCTTTTGAAAAGCAAGGTCTGAATGCCATCTGGCCACGTATTATTGCGCTGGTGGTACAACCCGGCGTCGAATTCGATCACACCAACGTTATTGATTATCAGCCTGCAAAAGCGATCGCCTTAAGTCAGATGGTCGAAAACTACGAAACACTGATTTTCGAAGCTCATTCTACCGATTATCAAACACCGCAATCGCTGCGCCAGTTGGTCATTGACCACTTTGCCATTCTGAAAGTTGGCCCGGCGCTGACCTTCGCCCTACGTGAAGCCCTGTTTTCTCTGGCGGCTATCGAAGAAGAACTGGTGCCAGCAAAAGCCTGTTCTGGTCTGCGTCAGGTACTGGAAAACGTGATGCTCGACCGTCCGGAATACTGGCAAAGCCATTACCACGGGGACAGGAACGCGCGTCGTCTGGCACGCGGCTACAGTTACTCGGATCGCGTGCGTTATTACTGGCCAGACCGGCAGATTGATGATGCTTTCGCCCACCTGGTCCGCAACCTGGCAGATGCGCCAATTCCGCAGCCACTCATCAGCCAGTACCTGCCGCTGCAATACGTAAAAGTTCGCTCCGGTGAGCTACAGCCAACGCCACGGGCACTCATTATTAACCATATTCAGGACATCCTGGCGCAGTACCACGCTGCCTGTGAAGGCCAGTAAGCCATAACAAAAACGAGGAACACGCTATGCCAAATATTGTTTTAAGCCGGATTGATGAACGCTTGATTCACGGTCAGGTCGGCGTTCAGTGGGTTGGATTTGCGGGGGCAAATCTGGTTCTGGTAGCCAATGATGAGGTTGCCGAAGATCCGGTACAACAAAACCTGATGGAAATGGTGCTGGCAGAAGGGATCGCCGTGCGTTTCTGGACACTACAAAAAGTGATCGACAACATCCACCGCGCTGCTGATCGGCAGAAAATCTTGCTGGTTTGTAAAACACCAGCCGATTTCCTGACGCTGGTTAAAGGTGGAGTTCCGGTTAACCGCATTAACGTTGGCAATATGCACTACGCCAATGGCAAGCAGCAAATCGCCAAAACGGTTTCTGTGGATGCGGGCGATATCGCGGCATTTAACGACCTGAAATCCGCAGGGGTGGAATGCTTCGTTCAGGGCGTCCCGACAGAACCTGCTGTGGACCTCTTTAAATTACTTTGAGGGATTCATCATGGAAATCAGTCTGTTGCAGGCATTCGCGTTGGGCATTATCGCCTTTATCGCTGGCCTGGATATGTTTAACGGCTTAACCCATATACACCGCCCGGTGGTTCTCGGGCCGTTGGTCGGGCTGGTACTTGGCGATCTGCATACCGGTATTTTAACTGGCGGTACACTGGAGCTGGTGTGGATGGGGCTGGCTCCACTGGCGGGCGCACAGCCACCTAACGTGATTATCGGTACTATCGTCGGCACGGCATTTGCCATCACTACCGGCGTGAAACCGGATGTCGCGGTCGGCGTCGCCGTACCTTTCGCGGTCGCGGTACAAATGGGGATTACCTTCCTGTTCTCGGTGATGTCTGGTGTGATGTCCCGCTGCGACCGAATGGCGGAGAATGCCGATACGCGCGGTATTGAGCGCGTAAACTATCTGGCGCTACTGGCGCTCGGCACCTTCTATTTTCTCTGCGCTTTCCTGCCAATTTACTTCGGTGCGGAACATGCCAAAACCATCATTGATGTCCTGCCGCAACGGTTAATCGACGGCCTCGGCGTCGCGGGCGGCATCATGCCAGCAATCGGTTTTGCCGTACTACTGAAAATCATGATGAAAAACGTCTATATCCCTTACTTCATCCTGGGGTTCGTTGCCGCCGCCTGGCTCAAGTTACCGGTGTTGGCTATTGCCGCCGCCGCGCTGGCGATGGCGCTGATCGACCTGCTGCGTAAATCTCCTGAACCGACTCAACCTGCGGCACAGAAAGAGGAATTTGAAGATGGCATCTAATCAAACGACCCTGCCGAACGTCAGCGAAAATGAAGAAACACTGCTGAACGGCGTCAATGAAAACGTATATGAAGATCAGAGCATTGGCGCAGAGCTAACGAAAAAAGATATCAATCGCGTCGCATGGCGTTCCATGCTGTTACAGGCTTCTTTCAACTACGAACGTATGCAGGCTTCCGGTTGGCTGTACGGTCTGTTACCTGCACTGAAAAAGATCCACACCAATAAACGCGACCTGGCGCGCGCCATGAAAGGGCATATGGGTTTCTTCAATACTCACCCGTTTCTGGTGACGTTTGTTATTGGCATTATCCTCGCGATGGAGCGTTCCAAGCAGGACGTTAACAGTATTCAGAGCACCAAGATTGCTGTCGGTGCGCCGCTGGGCGGGATTGGCGATGCGATGTTCTGGCTGACGTTGCTACCAATTTGTGGCGGGATTGGTGCCAGTCTGGCGTTGCAAGGATCTATTCTCGGCGCTGTCGTATTTATTGTTCTGTTCAACGTGGTGCATCTCGGTCTGCGTTTTGGCCTTGCGCATTACGCTTATCGCATGGGCGTCGCGGCGATCCCGCTGATTAAAGCGAATACCAAAAAAGTCGGCCATGCGGCGTCTATCGTCGGGATGACGGTAATCGGCGCGCTGGTTGCAACCTATGTCCGTTTAAGCACCACTCTGGAAATCACGGCGGGCGACGCAGTGGTTAAGTTGCAGGCTGACGTTATCGACAAACTGATGCCTGCCTTCTTACCGCTGGCCTATACCCTGACCATGTTCTGGCTGGTACGTCGCGGCTGGAGTCCGTTGCGCCTGATTGCAATCACGGTGGTTCTCGGCATCGTCGGTAAATTTTGCCATTTCCTTTAAATACAATGAGGTAATAGATGTTAAGTATTATTTTGACAGGGCATGGCGGATTTGCCAGCGGCATGGAAAAAGCGATGAAACAAATTCTCGGTGAGCAATCGCAGTTTATCGCCATCGATTTTCCGGAAACCTCAAGCACCGCGCTGCTTACATCGCAGCTTGAAGAAGCCATCGCCCAACTGGATTGTGAAGACGGCATTGTTTTTCTGACGGATTTGCTCGGCGGCACGCCGTTTCGCGTGGCTTCAACGCTGGCGATGCAAAAACCGGGCTGTGAAGTGATCACCGGCACCAATTTGCAACTGTTACTGGAGATGGTGCTGGAACGTGAAGGGTTAAGTAGCGAAGAGTTTCGCGTGCAGGCGTTGGAGTGCGGACACCGTGGGCTGACCAGTCTGGTGGACGAGCTGGATCGCTGCCATGAAGAATGTCCGGTCGAGGAAGGGATATAAGGTAAGCGCCCCGCCGCTGTTAGTAAAAGACAGTGGGTGACGTTTTACACTTTCGTTTCTTTTCTGGCTTTCACTTCCCCCCGCAAGGTCTTTCTTTTGTTTTGACCTTTGCACCGGTGTCGGATGCGACGCTGACGCGTCTTATCCGACCTACGGAGCGTCGTTGCGGCGTAAATGTCGGATGTCTTATCCGACCTACGGCTGGTGACAGCCAGGCGGATAAGGCGTTTACGCCGCATCCGGCAATCAGTGCTGATATTTACACCATCATGCAATCCCTTTCACTTCTCTTATCTTTTCTTTCAACGATCACAAATTTCGTTTTATTTCTTTTTTCACCATTGAACTTTCAGTTTCTTTTCTATAAATTTTAATCAACGAAAGAAATAACCAAGTGAAATGAAACGAAAGGCAAGCGAAAGCTACCCGCCTGAAGTCAAGTTCATCAGACTAAGGATTGCGTTATGCCAGAAAATTACACCCCTGCTGCTGCAACCACCGGCACATGGACTGAAGAAGAGATCCGCCATCAGCCTCGCGCATGGATCCGTTCGCTCACCAACATCGACACGTTACGTTCTGCGCTCGATAACTTCCTTGAACCGTTACTGCGCAAAGAGGATCTGCGGATCATCCTGACCGGAGCCGGAACCTCGGCATTTATCGGTGACATCATCGCGCCATGGCTCGCCAGCCAGACTGGAAAAAACTTCAGCGCCGTACCGACCACCGATCTGGTCACTAATCCAATGGATTACCTGAATCCAGCTCATCCTCTGCTGCTGATCTCCTTCGGTCGTTCCGGCAACAGCCCGGAAAGCGTCGCTGCCGTGGAACTGGCGAATCAGTTTGTGCCGGAGTGCTACCACTTGCCGATCACTTGTAACGAAGCGGGCGATCTCTATCAAAATGCGATTAACAGCGACAACGCGTTTGCCCTGCTGATGCCAGCAGAAACGCACGATCGCGGCTTTGCGATGACCAGCAGCATTACCACCATGATGGCCAGTTGCCTCGCGGTTTTCGCGCCAGAGACGATCAACAGCCAGACCTTCCGTGACGTGGCGGATCGTTGCCAGGTAATCCTGACCTCGCTGGGCGATTTCAGCGAAGGTGTGTTTGGTTACGCGCCGTGGAAACGGATCGTTTATCTCGGCAGCGGTGGCTTACAAGGCGCGGCACGCGAGTCGGCGTTGAAGGTACTGGAACTGACTGCGGGTAAGCTGGCGGCCTTTTATGATTCCCCAACCGGATTCCGTCATGGCCCGAAATCGCTGGTCAATGACGAAACGCTGGTGGTGGTGTTTGTCTCCAGCCACCCTTATACCCGTCAGTATGATCTTGATCTGCTGGCAGAATTACGCCGCGATAACCAGGCAATGCGCGTGATCGCCATCGCCGCTGAAAGCAACGACATTATCACTGCGGGTCCGCATATCATCCTGCCGCCGTCCCGTCACTTTATCGACGTTGAGCAGGCATTTTGCTTCCTGATATACGCTCAGACGTTTGCACTGATGCAGTCGCTGCATATGGGCAATACGCCGGATACCCCATCAGCCAGCGGCACCGTTAACCGTGTGGTGCAAGGTGTCATTATTCATCCGTGGCAGGCATAAGAGGATCGCATTATGAGCATTATCTCCACCAAATATCTGTTACAGGATGCCCTGGCCAATGGTTACGCAGTGCCTGCCTTTAACATTCATAACGCCGAGACGATCCAGGCGATCCTCGAAGTATGTAGTGAAATGCGATCGCCGGTGATCCTCGCCGGGACGCCGGGCACCTTTAAACATATCGCCCTGGAAGAGATCTACGCCCTGTGTAGCGCCTATTCCACGACCTACAACATGCCGCTGGCGCTGCATCTCGACCACCACGAATCGCTGGATGATATTCGCCGTAAAGTCCACGCCGGCGTGCGCAGTGCGATGATCGACGGCAGTCACTTCCCGTTTGTCGAGAACGTGAAGCTGGTGAAATGGGTTGTCGACTTCTGCCACTCGCAGGATTGCAGCGTGGAAGCGGAACTGGGTCGCCTGGGCGGTGTGGAAGATGATATGAGCGTTGACGCCGAAAGCGCATTCCTTACCGACCCACAAGAAGCTAAACGCTTTGTCGAACTAACGGGCGTCGACAGCCTGGCGGTGGCGATTGGTACGGCGCACGGGTTATACAGCAAAACGCCGAAGATTGATTTCCAGCGACTGGCGGAAATTCGTGAAGTGGTGGATATTCCACTGGTGCTGCATGGTGCCAGCGATGTCCCGGATGAATTTGTCCGTCGCACTATTGAACTTGGCGTCACAAAAGTGAACGTTGCCACGGAATTAAAAATAGCCTTCGCTGGCGCAGTAAAAGCCTGGTTTGCGGAAAATCCGCAAGGTAATGATCCTCGTTATTATATGCGCGTCGGCATGGATGCAATGAAAGAAGTTGTCAGAAACAAAATTAATGTCTGTGGTTCAGAAAATAGAATTTCCGCGTAATTATTGATTTTTTACGATTTATTTGAGTGTGCTGCCCGGTTAATATCGGGTAGTGCCTTAATGGCAAAGGAGATTATTAAAATTTAATAAATACACCAATATAATATCGCAACAGTAATATATTTAAATAAATTATATTATTCAACTTTTATGGTGAGGATTAAAAATGAGCAGTCCAAATATTCTCTTAACCCGTATTGATAATCGTCTGGTTCATGGCCAGGTTGGCGTTACCTGGACATCCACCATCGGCGCAAATTTGCTGGTGGTCGTGGATGATGTTGTCGCTAATGATGATATTCAACAGAAATTAATGGGCATTACCGCGGAAACTTACGGTTTTGGCATTCGTTTCTTTACTGTCGAAAAAACCATTAACGTCATCGGCAAAGCTGCACCACATCAGAAGATATTCCTGATTTGCCGTACACCGCAAACAGTACGTAAATTGGTGGAAGGGGGAATAGAACTGAAAGACGTTAACGTCGGCAATATGCATTTCTCGGAAGGGAAAAAGCAAATCAGCAGTAAAGTTTATGTCGATTTTCAGGATCTCGCTGATTTACGTTTTATTAAGCAACGCGGCGTGAATGTTTTTATTCAGGACGTCCCCGGTGATCAAAAAGAACAAATACCTGACTAAATCTAAAATCGCCTTAATATTGGTTTGAGGTAATAAAAATGCATGAAATAACCCTAATTCAGGGGCTATCCCTGGCGGCATTAGTTTTCGTTCTGGGGATTGATTTTTGGCTGGAAGCCTTGTTTTTATTCCGTCCGATAATCGTTTGTACCCTTACTGGAGCAATACTCGGTGATATTCAGACCGGCTTAATTACCGGTGGTCTGACAGAACTGGCGTTCGCCGGATTAACCCCTGCCGGTGGTGTTCAACCGCCCAACCCTATCATGGCGGGTCTGATGACTACCGTCATTGCGTGGTCTACGGGGGTGGATGCCAAAACGGCAATTGGTCTTGGCCTGCCGTTTAGTTTGTTAATGCAGTACGTCATTCTGTTTTTCTATTCCGCTTTCTCATTATTTATGACCAAAGCGGATAAATGCGCGAAAGAGGCGGATACGGCCGCGTTTTCCCGACTTAACTGGATAACGATGCTGATTGTTGCCTCTTCATATGCAGTGATTGCGTTTCTTTGTACCTACCTGGCGCAAGGCGCGATGCAGGCGCTGGTAAAGGCGATGCCAGCCTGGTTGACTCATGGTTTTGAAGTGGCCGGCGGTATTTTACCTGCCGTTGGTTTTGGTCTGCTGCTGCGCGTGATGTTCAAAGCGCAATACATCCCTTACCTGATCGCCGGTTTCCTGTTTGTTTGCTACATCCAGGTCAGCAACCTGTTACCGGTCGCCGTACTGGGGGCAGGTTTTGCGGTGTATGAATTTTTCAATGCGAAATCCCGGCAGCAAGCGCAACCGCAGCCCGTTGCCAGTAAAAATGAAGAAGAGGACTACAGCAATGGGATCTGAAATCAGTAAAAAAGATATCACCCGTCTGGGCTTTCGTTCATCGCTGCTGCAAGCGAGCTTTAACTACGAAAGGATGCAGGCGGGGGGATTTACCTGGGCGATGTTGCCGATCCTGAAAAAGATTTATAAGGACGACAAACCGGGCTTAAGCGCGGCGATGAAAGATAACCTCGAATTTATTAACACCCACCCGAATCTGGTCGGATTCCTGATGGGATTACTCATTTCGATGGAAGAGAAAGGGGAAAATCGCGACACCATTAAAGGCCTCAAAGTGGCGCTGTTTGGCCCAATCGCCGGGATTGGCGATGCGATTTTCTGGTTTACCTTATTGCCGATTATGGCAGGGATTTGCTCATCGTTTGCCAGCCAGGGAAACCTGTTGGGGCCGATTCTGTTTTTCGCCGTTTACCTGCTTATCTTTTTCCTGCGCGTTGGCTGGACTCACGTTGGTTATTCGGTCGGTGTGAAGGCGATTGATAAAGTGCGAGAGAACTCGCAGATGATCGCCCGTTCGGCAACTATCCTCGGGATCACGGTAATCGGCGGGCTGATCGCTTCGTATGTACATATTAACGTCGTGACGTCGTTTGCTATCGACAGTACTCACAGCGTCGCGCTGCAACAGGATTTCTTCGATAAAGTCTTCCCGAATATTTTGCCGATGGCTTACACCCTGTTGATGTATTACTTATTACGGGTGAAAAAAGCGCATCCGGTGCTGTTAATCGCCGTCACGTTCGTGCTTTCCATCGTTTGTTCCGCATTCGGTATTTTGTAAATGGAATGAGGCACTGCGCCTGACGGTGCCTCAGATTGTTGACAAAGTGCGCTTTGTTCATGCCGGATGCGGCGTGAACGCCTTGTCCGGCCTACAAAAGCACACAAATTCAATATATTGCAGAGATCACGTAGGCCTGATAAGCGTAGCACATCAGGCAATTTAGCGTTTGTCATCGGTCTTCGCATCGCGCCTGACGGTGCCTCTCTACACAAGGAATTTCTCCTCATGCAAACCTTACAGCACTTCGATGACTACACTGCGCTCAGTGAACACGCCAGCGAACATTTGCTGACGTTAATCCGCAACACCCCCAATGCAGTCATCTGCCTCGCGACCGGCGCAACCCCCGTGCTTACCTACAGTTATCTGGTGGAAAAAATCCACCAGCAGCACGTTGATGCCAGCCAACTGACCTTCGTGAAGCTCGACGAATGGGTAGATCTGCCATTAACCGCGCCCGGCACCTGCGAAACCTTCCTTCAGCAACATATCGTGCAGCCGCTGGGGTTACGTGAAGACCAGCTCATCAGCTTTCGTTCCGAAGGGATAAACGAGACAGAGTGCGAGCGGGTAACGGATTTAATTGCGCGCAAAGGTGGTCTCGATTTGTGCGTTCTCGGATTGGGGAAAAACGGTCATCTGGGACTGAACGAACCGGGAGAAAGCCTGCAACCGGCCTGCCATATCAGCCAACTTGATGTGAAAACCCAGCAACATGAGATGTTAAAAACCGCTGGTCACCCCGTGACCCGGGGGATCACCTTAGGCTTGAAGGATATTCTCAATGCCCGCGAAGTTTTGCTACTGGTGACTGGCGAAGGAAAGCAGGATGCGACAGAACGTTTTCTCACAGCCACAGTCTCCACCACTATCCCCGCTTCGTTTTTATGGCTACATAACCATTTCACATGTTTGATTGATGGGATGCGTCATCGTTAACATCCCCCTAAGCCAGGCAAAAGCAAGTGGCCCCTGGGTTCTTCAAACGGGGCCCCGGAGATATATCACTCCCCTTGCTGCTCCAGCGCATACTTATACAGCGCGTTTTTCTTCACGCCGTGAATTTCTGCTGCCAGCGCCGCCGCTTTTTTCAGCGGCAGTTCTGCCTGCAACAGCGCCAGCGTGCGCAGCGCATCGGCGGGCAAATCATCCTCCTGTGCTTTATGCCCTTCGACAATCAGCACCATTTCACCTTTGCGGCGATTTTCATCTTCTTTTACCCACGCCAGCAGTTCGCCTACGGGCGCGCCGTGAATGTTTTCCCAGGTTTTGGTCAGTTCGCGAGCCAGCACTACGTAGCGCGATTCGCCCAGCACCGCGACAATATCTTCCAGGCTGTCTAACAGACGGTGGGTGGATTCATAAAAAATCAGCGTGCGCGGTTCCGTTTCAATGGCTTTTAGCGCATCACGGCGACCTTTTGATTTAG
Organism: Escherichia sp. TW09308; assembly: GCF_000208565.1. Taxonomy (NCBI): domain Bacteria; kingdom Pseudomonadati; phylum Pseudomonadota; class Gammaproteobacteria; order Enterobacterales; family Enterobacteriaceae; genus Escherichia; species Escherichia sp. TW09308. The sequence goes on from NZ_AEME01000001.1 coordinate 3,317,168, forward strand.
CAGGCAGGAAACCTTCATAACAAAAACGATCTGATGGCAAACCCGCGGCGCTTAATGCTGTAATGGCAGCACACGGCCCCGGTAGCGGCACCACGCGAATATCCGCTTCACGGCAGGTGCGCACCAGATGGTAGCCAGGGTCGTTAATCAGCGGCGTTCCGGCATCGGACACCAGCGCAATGTTTTGCCCCTCTTGCAGTTTCGCCAGCAGTGTTTCTGCTTTCTGTTGTTCGTTATGGTCGTGCAAGGCGAACAATCGGGCGTTAATCCCAAAATGTTGCAGCAGTAAACCGGTATGACGCGTATCCTCGGCGGCAATCAGATCAACGGCCTGCAATACCTCCAGCGCACGCTGGGTGATATCTGCCAGATTGCCGATTGGCGTCGGTACAATGTAGAGCTGACCTTGAGAATTATCCGCCGATTGGTGTTGTTTCATTGTGTCGTCCGTATTGCCGATTTAATATTGAGCATTGCGTAAAAAAAATATCACTGGATACATTATGGTACCCTCAACATTTTCTCGTTTGAAAGCCGCGCGTTGTCTGCCTGTTGTTCTGGCAGCCCTGATTTTCGCCGGTTGTGGCACCCATACCCCCGATCAGTCCACTGCCTATATGCAGGGCACGGCGCAGGCTGATTCTGCCTTTTATCTGCAGCAGATGCAGCAAAGCTCTGATGATACCAGGATCAACTGGCAATTACTCGCCATTCGTGCACTGGTGAAAGAAGGTAAAACCGGGCAAGCGGTAGAATTATTTAACCAACTGCCGCAGGAACTGAACGATACCCAGCGTCGCGAGAAAACTCTGCTGGCAGTAGAAATTAAACTGGCACAGAAGGATTTTACTGGCGCGCAAACCTTGCTGGTTAAAATTACTCCGGCAGATTTAGAGCCAAACCAGCAGGCACGTTACTGGCAGGCAAAAATCGATGCCAGCCAGGGGCGTCCTTCCATTGATTTATTGCGCGCTTTAATTGCTCAGGAACCGCTGCTCGGGGCGAAAGAAAAACAGCAAAATATTGACGCTACCTGGCAGGCGCTCTCCTCCATGACTCAGGAGCAGGCGAATACGCTGGTGATCAACGCCGACGAAAATATCCTGCAAGGCTGGCTGGATCTGCAACGCGTCTGGTTTGATAACCGCAACGATCCCGACATGATGAAGGCCGGCATTGCCGACTGGCAGAAACGTTACCCGAACAATCCGGGCGCGAAAATGCTGCCAACGCAGTTGGTAAACGTAAAAGCGTTTAAACCAGCGTCAACCAATAAAATCGCCCTGCTGTTGCCGTTGAATGGTCAGGCTGCGGTGTTTGGTCGCACTATTCAGCAAGGATTTGAAGCGGCGAAAAATATCGGTACTCAACCAGTAGCAGCGCAGGTAGCTGCCGCACCTGCCGCGGACGTCACAGAACAGCCCCAACCGCAAACCGTGGATGGCGTTGCCAGCCCGGCACAGGCCTCTGTTAGCGATCTGACGGGTGAAGAAACCGAGGCACAGCCGGTGCCTGTAAACACCCCAACTGCAACCACCGCAGCAGTAAGCGCACCAGCAAATCCGTCAGCAGAACTGAAAATCTACGATACTTCTTCACAACCGCTTAGCCAGATCCTCAACCAGGTACAGCAGGACGGCGCGAGTATTGTGGTCGGCCCGCTGCTGAAAAATAACGTTGAAGAGTTGCTGAAGAGCAACACCCCGCTGAACGTGCTGGCGCTTAACCAGCCGGAAAATATCGAAAACCGTGCCAACATCTGTTATTTCGCGCTGTCGCCGGAAGATGAAGCGCGCGATGCAGCACGTCATATTCGTGACCAGGGCAAACAAGCGCCGCTGGTGCTGATCCCGCGCAGTTCGCTGGGTGATCGCGTAGCAAATGCGTTTGCGCAAGAGTGGCAGAAACTGGGCGGCGGCACCGTTCTACAACAAAAATTCGGCTCTACCAGCGAATTACGCGCGGGTGTCAACGGCGGTTCAGGTATCGCTTTAACGGGGAGTCCGATTACCCCCAGAACGACAACCGATTCCGGCATGACCACAAACAACCCAACGCTGCAAACCACGCCAACCGATGACCAGTTCACCAATAATGGCGGTCGTGTCGATGCGGTATACATTGTGGCAACGCCAGGCGAAATCGCCTTCATCAAGCCGATGATTACCATGCGTAACGGCAGCCAGAGCGGCGCAACGCTGTACGCCAGCTCCCGCAGCGCACAAGGCGCCGCGGGTCCTGATTTCCGCCTGGAGATGGAAGGTTTACAGTACAGTGAAATCCCAATGCTGGCAGGGAGTAACCTGTCATTAATGCAGCAGGCACTCAGTGCTGTGAACAACGATTATTCGCTGGCGCGAATGTATGCAATGGGTGTCGATGCCTGGTCACTGGCGAATCATTTCTCGCAAATGCGCCAGGTTCAGGGGTTTGAAATCAACGGTAATACCGGAGGTCTGACGGCTAACCCGGATTGCGTGATTAACAGGAAGTTATCATGGCTACAGTACCAACAAGGTCAGGTAGTCCCCGCCAGTTAACCACTAAACAGACCGGCGATGCGTGGGAAAAACAAGCGCGTCGCTGGCTGGAAGGCAAAGGACTGCAGTTTGTCGCCGCCAACGTGAACGAGCGTGGCGGCGAGATCGATTTGATAATGCGTGAAGGCCAGACCACCGTTTTTGTCGAGGTGCGTTACCGCCGCTCTGCACTCTACGGCGGCGCAGCAGCCAGTGTGACCCGTAGCAAACAACACAAATTATTACAGACTGCCCGCTTGTGGCTCGCGCGCCATAATGGGAGTTTTGATACTGTGGATTGCCGGTTCGATGTGGTAGCCTTCACCGGGAATGATGTTGAGTGGATTAAGGATGCCTTTAATGACCACTCATAATTAAGGTTTAAGGATTAGCGTGCTAGAAAGAATAAAAGCTTGCTTCACTGAAAGCATTCAAACTCAAATTGCGGCGGCAGAGGCGCTTCCGGATGCCATCTCCCGTGCAGCCATGACGCTGGTTCAGTCTCTGCTTAATGGCAACAAAATCCTCTGTTGTGGTAATGGGACTTCCGCTGCCAACGCACAGCATTTTGCTGCCAGCATGATCAACCGTTTCGAAACGGAGCGGCCCAGCTTACCTGCCATTGCACTAAATACTGATAATGTTGTCTTAACGGCGATTGCCAATGATCGCTTGCATGATGAAGTATATGCAAAACAGGTACGGGCGCTGGGACATGCGGGAGATGTGCTGTTAGCCATTTCTACTCGCGGTAACAGCCGCGATATCGTTAAAGCTGTTGAAGCCGCCGTTACGCGTGATATGACTATTGTGGCATTAACCGGCTATGACGGCGGTGAACTTGCAGGGTTGTTAGGGCCGCAAGACGTGGAGATCCGTATTCCTTCGCATCGTAGTGCTCGCATTCAAGAAATGCACATGCTGACGGTAAATTGCCTGTGCGATCTGATCGATAACACGCTTTTCCCTCACCAGGATGATTAAGGAGAATACATGAAGGCATTATCGCCAATCGCAGTCCTTATTTCCGCACTGCTGTTGCAAGGTTGTGTTGCTGCTGCCGTAGTGGGTACAGCCGCTGTGGGAACTAAAGCAGCGACCGATCCGCGCAGTGTCGGCACCCAGGTGGACGATGGCACCCTGGAAGTGCGCGTTAACAGCGCATTGTCGAAAGATGAACAAATTAAGAAAGAAGCGCGCATTAATGTAACGGCCTATCAGGGCAAAGTGCTGCTGGTTGGGCAGTCACCAAACACCGAACTTTCGGCTCGTGCAAAACAGATTGCGATGGGCGTAGACGGTGCCAACGAAGTGTATAACGAGATTCGTCAGGGCCAACCAATTGGTCTGGGCGAAGCGTCGAATGATACGTGGATCACCACTAAAGTTCGCTCGCAGTTGCTGGCAAGCGACCTGGTGAAATCGTCTAACGTGAAAGTAACCACCGAAAACGGCGAAGTGTTCCTGATGGGGCTGGTGACTGAGCGTGAGGCGAAAGCGGCGGCAGATATTGCCAGCCGGGTGAGTGGTGTGAAACGTGTGACCACGGCATTTACGTTTATTAAATAACAGCTCTTTGTAAAGCCTGATGTGACGCTGCCGCGTCTTATCAGGCCTACAATGGCACAAACCACAGGTCGGATAAGGCGCTTGCGCCGCATCCGACATGTTTTCCCTCGAATCAGAACAACAGCGCCAGACTGCCGACAATAACACCCGATACCGCCACCATCGCTCCCGTCAGCCATAATGCCTTCGCCGGAAACGCTTTGCGCAGCATAACTAACGACGGCAAACTCACCGCCGGAAGGGTCATCAATAATGCCAGCGCCGGAGCGGTTCCCATCCCTGCCAGCATCATCGTCTGCACAATCGGAATTTCTGCCGCCGTGGGAATGACAAACAAGCATCCCGCTACCGCCATCGCTATCACCCACATCAGGCTATTATCGACAGCGCCATCAGCATGGGGGAACAGCCAGACGCGAGCAGCCCCCAACGCCAGCACTGCCAGGATATAAACCGGGATCGTACTCCAGAAAAGCGTCCACAGCGCCCTGCCCCAGCGGCTAAAAAATCTGCCCTGCACTTCTGGCATGTCGATTTCGACCGGTGCCTGCGTTTGCGGTGTCTCACGCACCCATTTTTGTACCAGTGTTGCAATCAGCAACACCATCACCAGACCCGCCACCAGGCGAATCGCCGCAAAACCCCAGCCGAGAACAAAGCCCATAAACACCAGCGTTGCTGGGTTTAACAACGGATTCCCCATCCAGAATGCCAGCGCCCCTCCCATCGACACTTGTTGGCGGCGCATCCCCGCCGCGACCGGTGCCGCACAGCAGGTACACATCATTCCAGGCAGTGAAAACAGCGTTCCCAGTAACGTCCCGCGAAAGCGCGATTGTCCAAGCGTGCGCAACAACCAGTCACGAGGGATCAATACCTGAATCAACGATCCGAGGAGCACACCCAGCACCGCCGCTTTCCATACTGCAAGAAAGTAGATCATCGCGTAATCCAACGCTGCCTGCCACGGATTGGCATCCGCCTGTACGAGGATTGATTTACCGATGCTGTGGGTTTCGGCGGCGGTAAAGGCCTTACCGTAGTAGGGTTGCCACTTCACATACCAGAGTCCGGCAATGACAACGAGAAAGAAAAGCGCGGGTTTCCACCACTGAATGGGCGTTGCCGCCTGAGATGAAGACTGACCAGCCATAGCATTCCCCAGGAAAAAGTTATGATAATTGAGCGCGAGAATATTACGCTCACCATCAATTATTGGGAATAATTATTCAGCTCTTTTGCGTAATTCTGAAGAGCTTAAAATGGTCACGCCTTCATGCTCTGGCCGCATCGCTTCTGCCAGCATTACCCGCGCCACGTCTCGCGCATCAATGGATTTCCAGTTCCCTGGTAGCAAACGGAACAGTGGCGCAAAAAGGGTTTCGTTCATCCGCTGTTTGTTACGATCGCCCAGCAACATCGACGGGCGAGCGATGGTCAGTTTCGGCCAGTTCTGAGCAATTAACGCCTCTTCCATCTCCCCTTTGACGCGGTTATAAAAAAATGGTGAATGCGCGTTTGCCCCCATCGCACTGACCACCAGCATATGCTGCGCGCCCAGCCGCCGTCCGGTTAATGCCGTATCCACCACCAGCGTGTAATCAGCGTGAATAAATGCCTCTTTACTGCCCGCCTCCCGCCGCGTGGTGCCAAGGCACAAAAAACAATGTCTATCGGATCGGTGACCTGCGCCAGCGCGTCGGTCAATTGTGGATCGTGTGGGTTATAGACTCCCGGCATATCTGCTAATGGGCGTCGCGTCGGCGCGGCAATAGCCTGTACTTTCGGTTCATTAATCAACATCCGCAGTAGATGCCCACCCACCAGCCCCGTTGCGCCTGTAATTAAAACCTGACTCATATTGCCTCCGGCCCTGTATATGTACTCATGTTTAACTATAGGTTACCGTTGCCAGACCAGTTTTTTCCCAAAGCCCAGCGTGTTGTCGGTGAATTTTATCTCATCGAGGCGGATTTCCCACACCGGTGCCGACAGCGTCCGGGCAACCGGGAAGCGGCGATTATAGGCCTGACGTGCGAGGTCACTTTCCTCACCTTCCAGTCTGCGGATCTCACCTTTAAACTGCACGCCACGAATTAATGCCACCGTTTTCGGCTGACCATTTACCGTTCCGGCAACCGGAGCCTGCGGCCCGCTCATCTGCGCATGGCGCGTTTTTTCTTCCGTCAAAATGTAAAATGCAACTTTCTGCGCATCAAAAAGATAAAAGGCATTGGCGCACCACAGTTCCCCGTCCTGCTGCACGCACCAGGTGACAACATGTTGTTTTGCCAGCCAACGGCTAATTGCGGTGAGTGTTTCCATTTCTGTTCTCTTTTATACTGTTGGCCAGACCTTAACATGTGACACAGACGATGACACCCTGGTTCCTTTACTTGATTCGTACCGCCGACAATAAGCTTTATACCGGGATCACCACGGACGTCGAACGCCGCTATCAGCAGCATCAAAGCGGTAAAGGGGCGAAAGCACTGCGCGGGAAAGGCAAACTGACATTGGCATTTTCCGCACCGGTTGGCGACCGTTCGCTGGCATTACGGGCGGAATATCGCGTCAAGCAACTGACCAAACGACAGAAAGAATGCCTGGTTGCGGAAGGCGCTGGGTTTGCAGAGTTATTAAGTAGCCTGCAAACCCCGGAGGTTAAAAGCGATTGAAGTGATCGTGGTACTCAACCAGCCCGGTTACACCATTCAGCGCGTCATCCGCTAAACGATGTACCAGGAAGGCACTTTCTGTGCCCGGCCAGCGGCAACGCAGATCGTGATGCGCCGCCAGTTCAAAGCCAAAACGGCTGTACAGCGCCGGATCGCCCAGCGTTACCACTGCGGCATAGCCGAACTCATTAAGCGAATCCAGTCCTTCATAGACCAGTTGGCGTGCCAGCCCTTGCCCGCGATATTTTTCATCTACCGCCAGCGGAGCCATGCCAACCCATTGCAGGTCTTCGCCCTGCACATCTACCGGACTGAATGCCACATAGCCAATGACCTGGCCTTCGTCATCTGTCGCCACCAGTCCCAGCGTCAGAAAGCCATCTTCACGCAGATCGTGAACCAGCTTCGCTTCCGCATCGCTTTCGAATGAACGACGCAGCAGGGCATCAATACCCGGCGCATCAATGGGAATTTCTACTCGAATTAGCATGGTTCACCTACCGATGTCTGTTTGGTTTCAGGCGTGGTTTTCATCCCCGCCTCAACAAAATCCGCCAGTTGCAGCAGCATCATGCGTAAGGCTTTTGGCATTTGCTCCAGTTCAATGGCGTCCATCAGGTTTTTCACATACAGCCCCAGCTCCGTATCACCTTCAATCACTAGCCGACGCTGGAAGAAAAGTGTATCCGGATCCTGTTTACGCGCTGCGATCATCAGCAAATCGCTGGCGTCGGCACTAAAACTCACGTCTGCTTGCGCGTTCTGGCTAACGACCAGTTTGCCATTCACCACCGAGGTAAACCATTGCAGGTCAATATCACGCACATGAATACTTAACCAGCGGCCTTCAAGGAACTCCAGCTCGCCATCGTCCAGCGCCTGGCGGAATTGCCAGCTTAAGACTTGCTCAAGAACCTGGCGTTTTAGCGCAAATGGCGTCAGTTTTACCGGTACACTCAACAGAGATGGCCCCAAATGCACAATACGGGAACGCAGTTTATCCAACACGAGTTTTACTCCCTGTTTCAACAATCATCCTATTTTGCCATATCAGGAAAATAACATAGCGGTATAAATCAACAATTCCATATGAAATTGCTGCTACCACCAATACAACTTTAACTGCCTTAAATCAAAAATTGTCGCAGCAAGGTTAACTAAAATCCCAGTTCGTTAACATTTTTGCGTTTTGATAGCGCAACCTTCAGGAAAAATTATGGAGCTGCTCTGCCCTGCCGGAAATCTCCCGGCGCTTAAGGCGGCCATCGAAAACGGCGCAGATGCTGTTTATATCGGGCTAAAAGATGATACCAATGCCCGTCACTTCGCCGGCCTTAACTTTACCGAGAAAAAATTGCAGGAAGCGGTGAGTTTTGTCCATCAACATCGCCGCAAACTTCACATCGCGATTAACACTTTTGCGCACCCGGACGGCTACGCCCGCTGGCAACGTGCCGTGGATATGGCGGCACAACTGGGTGCCGACGCGCTGATCCTTGCCGATCTTGCCATGCTGGAGTACGCCGCCGAGCGTTACCCACATATTGAGCGTCACGTGTCGGTGCAGGCTTCAGCGACCAATGAAGAGGCAATTAACTTTTATCATCGCCATTTTGATGTCGCCCGCGTGGTGCTACCACGCGTACTGTCGATTCACCAGGTGAAACAACTGGCACGGGTCACGCCAGTTCCGCTGGAGGTCTTTGCTTTCGGCAGCCTGTGCATTATGTCGGAAGGACGTTGCTATCTGTCGTCGTATCTGACCGGTGAGTCGCCCAACACCGTGGGTGCGTGTTCTCCTGCCCGCTTCGTGCGCTGGCAACAAACGCCGCAGGGGCTGGAATCCCGCCTTAACGAGGTGCTGATCGACCGTTATCAGGACGGCGAAAACGCAGGTTATCCGACGCTGTGTAAAGGGCGTTATCTGGTGGACGGCGAGCGCTATCACGCACTGGAAGAACCAACCAGTCTCAATACCCTGGAACTGCTGCCTGAGCTAATGGCGGCGAATATTGCTTCGGTGAAAATCGAAGGCCGCCAGCGTAGCCCGGCGTATGTCAGCCAGGTGGCGAAAGTCTGGCGTCAGGCTATCGACCGTTGTAAGGCCGATCCGCAAAACTTCGTGCCGCAAAACGCGTGGATGGAGACGCTCGGGTCGATGTCCGAAGGCACGCAAACCACCCTTGGCGCATATCACCGTAAATGGCAGTGAGAAAAGCAATGAAATATTCCTTAGGGCCAGTGCTGTGGTACTGGCCAAAAGAGACGCTGGAAGAATTTTATCAGCAGGCCGCCACCAGCAGCGCCGACGTGATTTATCTTGGTGAAGCGGTATGCAGCAAGCGTCGGGCAACGAAAGTTGGCGACTGGCTGGAGATGGCAAAATCGCTCGCCGGAAGTGGCAAGCAGATTGTGCTCTCCACGCTGGCGCTGGTACAGGCCTCTTCCGAGCTGGGCGAACTGAAACGCTATGTTGAGAACGGCGAATTTCTGATTGAAGCCAGCGATCTCGGCGTGGTGAATATGTGCGCCGAACGCAAACTCCCGTTCGTCGCCGGGCATGCGCTGAACTGCTACAACGCAGTGACGCTGAAAATATTGCTCAAACAGGGCATGATGCGCTGGTGTATGCCGGTAGAACTTTCCCGCGACTGGCTGGTGAATCTGCTCAATCAGTGTGATGAACTGGGTATTCGCAACCAGTTTGAAGTGGAAGTCTTGAGCTACGGCCATCTGCCGCTGGCGTACTCAGCCCGCTGCTTCACCGCACGCTCGGAGGATCGCCCGAAAGATGAGTGCGAAACCTGCTGCATTAAATATCCGAACGGGCGCAACGTGCTGTCACAGGAAGATCAGCAGGTGTTTGTGCTCAACGGCATTCAGACCATGAGCGGCTATGTTTACAACCTCGGTAACGAGCTGGCGTCAATGCAGGGGCTGGTCGATGTGGTTCGCCTGTCACCGCAGGGTACAGACACTTTTGCTATGCTCGACGCCTTCCGCGCCAATGAAAATGGCGCTGCGCCGCTGCCGTTAACGGCTAATAGCGACTGCAACGGTTACTGGAAACGGCTGGCAGGGCTGGAACTGCAAGCGTAAGTAAATAGCTCACTTTGTTAACAACTTTAACTACTCTTTAATGCAGTATTAAAGATTAATCGGTAACAAAGTGAGCTGTTATGACTGATAAAACCATTCCGTTTTCGCTACTCGATCTGGCCCCCATCCCCGAAGGTTCAACGGCGCGAGAAGCGTTCTCCCACTCTCTGGACCTGGCTCGTCTGGCTGAAAAGCGCGGCTATCATCGCTACTGGCTGGCGGAACATCACAATATGACCGGCATTGCCAGTGCGGCGACATCGGTGTTGATTGGCTATCTGGCAGCGAATACCACCACGCTGCATCTGGGTTCCGGCGGCGTGATGTTACCTAACCATTCACCGTTGGTAATTGCAGAACAGTTCGGCACACTCAATACGCTCTATCCGGGTCGAATCGATTTGGGGCTGGGTCGTGCTCCAGGTAGCGATCAGCGGACAATGATGGCGCTGCGTCGCCATATGAGTGGTGATATTGATAATTTCCCCCGCGATGTTGCTGAGCTGGTGGACTGGTTTGACGCTCGTGATCCCAATCCACATGTACGCCCGGTGCCAGGCTATGGCGAGAAAATCCCGGTGTGGTTATTAGGCTCCAGCCTTTACAGCGCACAACTGGCGGCGCAGCTCGGCCTGCCGTTTGCCTTTGCCTCACACTTCGCGCCGGATATGCTGTTCCAGGCACTACAACTTTATCGCAGCAACTTCAAACCCTCCGCACGACTGGAGAAACCGTACGTAATGGTGTGTATCAATATCATCGCCGCTGATAGCAACCGCGACGCTGAATTCCTGTTTACCTCGATGCAGCAAGCCTTTGTGAAGCTACGCCGCGGTGAAACCGGGCAACTGCCACCACCGATTCAGAATATGGATCAGTTCTGGTCGCCGCCCGAGCAGTATGGCGTGCAGCAGGCGCTGAGTATGTCGCTGGTGGGCGATAAAGCGAAAGTGCGTCACGGTTTACAGTCGATCCTGCGCGAAACCGACGCTGATGAGATTATGGTTAACGGGCAGATTTTCGACCACCAGGCGCGGCTGCATTCGTTTGAACTGGCGATGGATGTGAAGGAAGATTTACTGGGATAGTGTGTTTTATTTTGTCGGATACGGCGGGAAGCCTTATCCGACCTGGCAACGCCGCCCTACGTAGACCTGATAACCGAAGCGCATCAGGCATTGTGCAGGCAGCAGAAATGTCGGATAAGGCACAGATGATTACTGATACACCGGCAGCAAATTAAAGCTCGATAAAATATGGATCAATGCATTGCCAATACCAAATAGCAGAATCAGAACGATCATCGGTTTGCCGCCCCAGACGCGGAATTTCGGGCTGCCAAAGCGTTTACGCGATGCGCGGGCCAGCAGAGCCGGAACAATTGCCGCCCAGATGGTAGCAGCTAAACCAGCATAACCAATGGCGTAGAGAAATCCGTTAGGGAACAGCAGGCCGGACCAACGACAGGTGGCGCAAAGGTCAACAGTGCCGTTTTAAAGCGCCCCAATGCCGAATCATCAAAGCCAAACAGATCCGCCAGATAGTCGAACAGGCCCAGCGTTACGCCGAGGAACGAACTCGCTACCGCAAAGTTTGAGAACACTACCAGCAGCAGATCCAGACTACGACTGTTCAGCACACCGCTTAATGCCTGCACCAGCACATCAATATTTCCGCCCTTCTCTGCAATGCCAATAAACTCCGGACGCGGAATGTTGCCCATCGTCGCCAGCAACCAGATGGTATACAGCGCCAGCGCCATCAACGTACCGTACACCAGACATTTCACAATGGTTTTCGGGTCTTTGCCGTAATACTTCATCAGGCTTGGTACGTTGCCGTGATAACCAAACGACGCCAGACAGAACGGTAGTGTCATCAGCAGATACGGTGCATAAGACGCATTGCTTTCCGCAACGTTGAACAATGTCGCAGGCTGCACATGCCCCAGCAAGCTACCGAAGGTGAGGAAGAATGTAATAACTTTCGCTCCCAACACAATCGCCGTCATACGGCTGACTGCTTTGGTGCTCAACCACACCACAAACGCCACCAACAGTGCAAAACCAAAACCTGCCGCTCTGGCCGGAACATTCAGCGACATCTCCGCGAAGGTGTGATGCAAAATAGAACCGCTGGCAGAAATATAGGCGTAGGTCAGAATGTAGAGCACAAAGGCAATAGAGATACCGTTGACGACATTCCAGCCTTTGCCCAGCAAATCTTTGGTGATGGTATCAAAGCTCGAACCGATTCGATAATTCAGGTTAGCTTCCAAAATCATCAATCCGGAATGCAGCATACAAAACCAGGTGAAGATTAGCGCCGCCATTGACCAGAAAAACCACGCCCCGGACATGACCACGGGCAAGGAGAACATCCCTGCGCCAATAATGGTGCCGCCGATAATCACCACGCCGCCAAGCAGCGACGGTGACGTTTGGGTGGTGGTTAGTGTTGCCATAAGGGCTTCTCTCCAGTGAAAAATAGTGCGACTGCGTTGTTATGTGTTGCACTGTACCAGTACGCGAGTACAAAAGAAATAAAAAAAAGCCCCAATCGATATGATTAGGGCTGTATATATTATTTTACAGAATGTATTCGCTGATCAGCGCGAATTACGCATCGCCACCGAAACGACGACGACCGGTAGACTCTTCACGACGCGGTGCACGGCCTTCGCGACGTTCGCCACTGAAGCGACGACCATCACCACGACCACCTTCACGGCGTTCACCGCTGAAGTTGCGACCGCCTTCACGACGCTCGCCACCGACACCACGACCACCACCACGACGTTCAGTTTGCGGCTGTGCATCGCCCAGCAGTTGCATGTTCATCGGCTTGTTGAGGATGCGGGTACGCGTAAAGTGTTGCAGCACTTCACCCGGCATACCTTTCGGCAATTCGATGGTGGAGTGAGAAGCAAACAGCTTGATGTTACCGATGTAACGGCTGCTGATGTCACCTTCGTTAGCAATTGCGCCAACGATATGACGAACTTCAACGCCATCATCACGACCCACCTCAATGCGGTACAACTGCATATCGCCAACATCGCGACGTTCACGACGCGGACGATCTTCACGGTCACCACGCGGGCCACGGTCGTTACGATCGCGCGGACCACGATCATCACGGTCACGGAACTCACGTTTCGGACGCATCGGCGCATCTGGCGGCACGATCAGAGTACGTTCGCCCTGTGCCATTTTCAGCAGTGCGGCAGCCAGAGTTTCGAGATCCAGCTCTTCACCTTCTGCAGTCGGCTGAATTTTGCTCAGCAGTGCACGGTATTGATCCAGATCGCTGCTTTCCAGTTGCTGCTGTACTTTAGCAGCAAATTTTTCCAGACGGCGTTTGCCCAGCAGTTCTGCGTTCGGCAGTTCTACTTCTGGAATGGTCAGTTTCATAGTACGTTCAATGTTGCGCAGCAGACGACGCTCGCGGTTCTCAACGAACAGCAGCGCACGACCCGCACGACCCGCACGACCGGTACGACCGATACGGTGAACGTAAGACTCGGAATCCATCGGGATATCGTAGTTAACCACCAGGCTGATACGCTCAACGTCCAGGCCACGGGCCGCAACGTCGGTCGCGATCAGGATATCCAGACGACCATCTTTCAGACGTTCCAGAGTCTGCTCACGCAGTGCCTGGTTCATGTCACCGTTCAGGGCAGCACTATTGTAACCGCTGCGCTCAAGGGCTTCAGCCACTTCCAGAGTCGCGTTTTTGGTACGAACGAAGATAATCGCCGCATCAAAATCTTCCGCTTCCAGGAAACGTACCAGCGCTTCGTTTTTGCGCATACCCCAGACAGTCCAGTAGCTCTGGCTGATGTCAGGGCGGGTAGTCACGCTGGACTGAATGCGCACTTCCTGCGGCTCTTTCATAAAGCGGCGGGTAATGCGACGAATCGCTTCCGGCATGGTTGCAGAGAACAGAGCGGTCTGATGACCTTCCGGGATCTGCGCCATAATGGTTTCAACGTCTTCGATGAAGCCCATGCGCAGCATTTCGTCAGCTTCATCCAGAACCAGACCGCTCAGTTTAGAGAGATCCAGAGTGCCACGTTTCAGGTGGTCCAGCAGACGGCCTGGAGTACCGACAACGATCTGCGGCCCCTGACGCAGGGCACGTAATTGCACGTCATAACGCTGGCCGCCGTAAAGGGCAACCACGTTTACGCCGCGCATGTGTTTAGAGAAATCCGTCATTGCTTCAGCAACCTGTACCGCCAGTTCGCGGGTCGGTGCCAACACCAGAATCTGTGGTGCTTTCAGCTCAGGATCAAGATTTTGCAGCAGAGGTAAAGAGAATGCTGCAGTTTTTCCGCTCCCCGTCTGGGCCATACCCAGAACGTCGCGGCCATTCAGCAGATGTGGGATACACTCTGCCTGAATTGGAGATGGTTTTTCGTAACCCAGATCGTTAAGGGCTTCAAGGATAGGAGCCTTCAGGCCCAGATCTGCAAAAGTGGTTTCGAATTCAGCCATGTAGTACGTGTGCCTCAAAATTAATGGCGGCCAGTCTACATAACTCATCATGAAATTGATCAGCAATTTTCATTGAAAAGTGTGAACCGGCTCAAAGTAGGTGTATTAACGAACAACAACGCCCTCACCCGTTAAGGTGATGGCAATCAAATAAGATTACGGGCTGATGTGTACGTCAGCTATTGCTGGTCCGATTCTGCCAGGTCATCTTGGTCCTGGCCCAGGAGCGATAATTCCAACAATGCGTATCGGTGCTCAACAAAGTTATGAACGTTGTTGGCAACCGCCAGTTTGAACAGTGCCGTGGCGCTGTCCAAATCCCCCAGACTTAGGTAGTACTTACCTAAATAGAAGTTGGTTTCACTGAGATGCTCAGCGAGCGAGGTGTTATCCGTTGCGTCCGCCTTGAGCCTTTCCATTAACGTTTGTTCGCTAATGTTGCCCAGGTAGAACTCGACAATGTTCCATCCCCACTGTTCCTTGTCCGATTTTTCGAAGTGCTGTTTCAACACTTCTTTAGCCTGCTTCTCATCGAGCTTCTGCTCAGCGAGATAAAGCCACAGACTACGGAAAGGATCATTGGGATCGTCTTGATAAAACGCCAGCAGATCATCTTGCGCTAACTTGTCACGACCGCCGTAATATAATGCGATCCCGCGATTCAAGTGCGCGTAGTTGTAAGTTGGATCAAGCTCAAGTACAGAATCAAACGCTTCATAGGCAGCATCAAAATTGCCTGCCTGCGTTAAATATATGCCTAAGTAATTGAATACTTCAGGCATATCCGGTCGGATTGCCAGCGCTTGCGAAAAATCGTTACGCGCTAATGCCCTCAGACCGAGACTATCATACAACACTCCGCGCTCATATAAAAGCTGCGCGCGTTCGTCATCGGTTAAAGCCCGACTGGCAAGGATCTGTTCCATACGTGCCAGAATCACTTCCTGCTGTAAAGTCGGTTGCAATGGTACTGCGAGGACTTCACTTTTACGCCAGGAAGTATTACTGCATCCTGCAAGCGTAAGTGCTGTCGCAACGAAACACCAGCGCAAAAAAGGCTTCATTTCCCACTCCCGAAGACCACGGTTGAATGAACGTCCTGTTCCCGGTTGCTAACAAGGCGTCCTGCCCGGTTAAAAGCCCCCCGTCAACGCGGAGGGCAAATGGCAACCTTACTCGCCCTGTTCAGCAGCCGGAGCTTCCGGTGCTACAGCAGGTTGAGACTGCTCAGTCGCTTCTTTAATGCTCAGACGGATACGGCCCTGGCGATCAACTTCCAGAACTTTTACCGGTACTTCCTGACCCATCTGCAGGTAATCAGTCACTTTCTCAACACGCTTGTCAGCGATTTGAGAGATGTGTACCAGACCTTCTTTACCGCCGCCGATGGCAACAAATGCGCCAAAGTCAACGATACGGGTCACTTTACCATTGTAGACGCGACCCACTTCGATTTCTGCAGTGATCTCTTCGATACGACGAATAGCGTGTTTTGCTTTCTCGCCGTCGGTCGCGGCGATCTTCACAGTACCGTCATCTTCGATTTCGATAGTGGTGCCGGTTTCTTCAGTCAGAGCACGGATTACAGAACCGCCTTTACCGATAACGTCTTTAATCTTGTCCGGGTTAATCTTAATGGTATGGATACGCGGAGCGAACTCAGAGATATCGCCACGCGGCGCGTTGATCGCCTGTTCCATTACGCCCAGAATGTGCAGACGCGCACCTTTAGCCTGGTTCAGCGCAACCTGCATGATCTCTTTGGTAATACCTTCAATTTTGATATCCATCTGCAGTGCAGAGATACCGTCACGGGAACCCGCAACTTTGAAGTCCATATCGCCCAGGTGGTCTTCGTCACCCAGAATGTCAGACAATACAACGTAGTTGTCGCCTTCTTTCACCAGACCCATTGCGATACCCGCAACAGCGGCTTTGATTGGCACACCTGCGTCCATCAGCGCCAGAGACGCACCGCACACAGAAGCCATAGAAGAAGAACCGTTGGATTCGGTGATTTCAGACACAACACGTACGGTGTACGGGAATTTGTCCATATCAGGCATTACTGCCAGCACGCCGCGCTTCGCCAGACGACCGTGACCAATTTCACGACGCTTCGGAGAACCGACCATGCCGGTTTCGCCTACGGAGTACGGAGGGAAGTTGTAGTGGAACAGGAAGGTGTCAGTACGTTCGCCCATCAGTTCATCAAGAACCTGTGCGTCACGTGCAGTACCCAGTGTTGCGGTAACCAGCGCCTGAGTTTCACCACGGGTAAACAGCGCAGAACCGTGAGTACGCGGCAGCACGCCTGTGCGCACATCCAGACCACGGATCATATCTTTTTCACGACCGTCGATACGCGGTTCGCCTGCCAGTACGCGGCTACGAACAACGTTTTTCTCGATAGCGTGCAGAATTTCACCCAGTTCGTTTTCGTCCAGGGTTTCGTCTTCAGCAAGCAGCGTAGCGATGGTTTCAGATTTGATGACATCAACCTGTGCATAACGCTCTTGTTTGTCGGTGATGCGGTAAGCATCGCTCAGACGAGCTTCAGCCAGTGCAGCAACGCGCGCGTTCAGCGCTTCGTTTACCGGCTCCGGCTGCCAGTCCCAACGCGGTTTACCGGCTTCTTTCACCAGTTCATTGATGTTCTGAATAACAACCTGCTGCTGTTCATGACCGAACACCACTGCGCCCAACATGACGTCTTCGCTCAGCAGTTCTGCTTCAGATTCAACCATCAGCACAGCGGCTTCAGTACCGGCAACAACCAGATCCAGTTTGCTCTCTTTCAGCTCATCCTGAGTTGGGTTCAGTACATACTGGTCATTGATGTAACCCACGCGAGCAGCACCAATCGGACCATTGAACGGGATACCAGACAGAGACAGTGCTGCGGAAGCACCAATCATCGCAACGATATCCGGGTTAACCTGCGGGTTAACAGAAACCACGGTGGCGATAACCTGAACTTCGTTGACGAAGCCTTCCGGGAACAGCGGGCGAATCGGGCGGTCAATCAGACGCGCGATCAGGGTTTCGCCTTCGCTTGGACGGCCTTCACGACGGAAGAAGCTACCCGGGATACGACCAGCAGCGTAGGTACGCTCCTGATAGTTAACGGTCAGAGGGAAGAAGTCCTGACCTGGTTTGGCTTTTTTCTGGCCAACAACGGTAACGAATACCGCGGTGTCATCCATGCTAACCATAACTGCGGCAGTGGCTTGACGCGCCATCATGCCAGTTTCCAGTGTAACGGTATGTTGGCCGTACTGGAATTTACGAACGATCGGATTAAGCAATGTAATATCCTTTCTCTTTCTTAGACAGCACCTTAACGGCACTGGTGTTAATACCCGATCTTCTGCGCATCCTCGCGACTAATGACAACCCTAACCCAGCCTGATGTGGGTAAAGCCTCTCATTAGCCGCGCGAACCTCTGCAACGGAAGATCATTCATAGCAACAATACATTAGTTTCCAGTGAATTGCTGCCATCAGCTTGAAAAAAGGGGCCACTCAGGCCCCCTTTTCTGAAACTCGCAAGAATTAGCGACGCAGACCCAGGCGCTCGATGAGCTGGGTGTAACGTGCTACGTCTTTACGTTTCAGGTAGTCGAGCAGTTTACGACGCTGAGAAACCATGCGCAGCAGACCACGACGGCTGTGGTGATCTTTTTTGTGCTCTGCAAAGTGGCCCTGCAGGTGGTTAATCTGTGCAGTCAGCAGTGCTACCTGAACTTCGGTAGAACCGGTGTCGTTTGCACCACGACCAAACTCAGAAACGATTTTAGCTGTTGCTTCAGTACTTAGAGACATTTTAAAACTCCAAAGTATATAGAATGAAAGGACGCCGATCTCTAATTCAGCGATCCCAGTGTACGTTACGTAAAGTGTTAAACAATTTACGCGACGTTAAGCGGCAGTATTCTACTCGTAGCGACCTGTTATCGCAAGATGGATAGCATTACGCCGGGTATTCAACCACCAGGCGACGAGGCGCAACGCGGCCTTCATCGTCAATTTCGCCCATACCGATAAACTTACCGTTTTCACCTTCTGTAACACGAACCAGCCCTTCCAGTGGCGCACCGGATGTACGAACCGGGTTACCATTTTTGAAGTAAACAGAAGACGTTAGCGGAAGATTCACCACCGGGTAGTCCGAAGCTGGACTGTCCATTGGCATCAGTAATGGATCAAGTAATTGTGCCGCCGAAATACCCTGCTGTTCGGCTTGCTCGACAAGTTCACGCAGATGTTCCAGAGTCACCATTCGTTCAACCGGATATTTGCTTACAGCCAGACGGCGCAGATAAATCACATGTGCGCCACAGCCAAGTTTTTCACCCAGGTCATCAATGATGGTGCGGATATAGGTGCCTTTTGAGCAATGAATTTCCAGCTCCAGTTCATTGCCTTCGTGACGAATAAACAGCAACTCATAAACGGTAATCGGTCGTGCTTCACGAGGCACTTCAATGCCCTGACGCGCGTACTCGTACAGTTTTTTACCCTGATATTTCAGCGCAGAATACATCGAAGGGATTTGTTCAATATCGCCACGGAATGAATCGAGTGCCGCCGCCAGTTGCTCTGCACTAAAGGTTACCGGGCGCTCCTCAACGATTTGTCCGTCTGCGTCAGAAGTATCAGTACGCTGTCCAAGACGCGCAATCACCCGATAACGTTTATCAGAGTCCAGCAGGTACTGGGAAAACTTCGTCGCTTCCCCGAGACAAATCGGCAACATGCCGGTCGCCAGCGGGTCCAGCGCGCCGGTATGTCCAGCACGATTGGCGTTATAAATGCGTTTCACTTTTTGCAGCGCATCGTTGCTGGACATACCCTGCGGTTTATCCAGCAACAAAACGCCGTTAATGTCGCGGCCGCGACGACGAGGACGACTCATTAGTCCTCCTTGCTGTCGTCCGGATTAACACGACGTTCTTCGTCATGCTTAACCACACTGGTCACCAGGTTTGACATACGCATCCCTTCAACCAGTGAGTTGTCGTAGAAGAAGGTCAGTTCCGGCACGATACGCAGGCGCATCGCTTTACCAAGCAGGCTGCGGATAAAGCCGGAGGCTTCCTGCAACGCTTTGATGCCCGCTTTTACCGCATCTTCATCTTTGTCGTTGAGGAAAGTTACATACACTTTGGCATAGGCCAGGTCACGAGACATCTCGACACCGGAAACGGTGGTCATCATGCCCAGACGAGGATCTTTAATTTCGCGTTGCAGGATGAGAGCGATCTCTTTTTGCATTTCCTGCGCTACGCGCTGCGGGCGACCAAATTCTTTCGCCATAATAAATTCTCCTGACAAAAAAGGGGCCATAAGCCCCTTTTTAAAATTAATTTCAGGTGGAAGGGCTGTTCACGTAGGCCTGATAAGACGCACGAGCGTCGCGTCAGGCAACGGCTGCCGGATGCGGCGCAAACGCCTTATCCGGCCTACACCCAATCAACCTTAGGCAATCGTACGCTGAATCTCGATGATTTCGAACACTTCGATCACATCGCCAGTGCGCACGTCGTTGTAGTTCTTAACGCCGATACCACACTCCATACCGTTACGGACTTCGTTAACGTCATCTTTGAAGCGGCGCAGGGACTCCAGCTCGCCTTCGTAGATAACCACGTTGTCGCGCAGAACGCGGATCGGGTTGTGACGTTTAACCACACCTTCGGTAACCATACAACCTGCGATGGCACCAAATTTCGGTGATTTGAACACATCGCGAACTTCCGCCAGACCGATGATCTGTTGTTTCAGTTCCGGAGAGAGCATACCGCTCATCGCCGCTTTCACTTCATCGATCAGGTTATAGATGACGGAGTAGTAACGCAGATCCAGGCTTTCAGCCTCAATCACTTTACGCGCAGAGGCATCAGCACGGACGTTGAAGCCAACCAGAATCGCGTTGGATGCAGCCGCCAGGGTCGCGTCGGTTTCGGTGATACCACCTACACCAGAACCGATGATCTTCACTTTTACTTCGTCAGTAGACAGTTTCAGCAAGGAGTCGGAAATCGCTTCTACAGAACCCTGTACGTCAGCCTTCAGAACGATGTTCACTTCATGAACTTCGCCTTCAGTCATGTTGGCGAACATGTTCTCCAGTTTAGATTTCTGCTGACGCGCCAGTTTAACTTCACGGAATTTGCCCTGACGATACAGTGCAACTTCACGTGCTTTCTTCTCGTCACGTACAACGGTAACTTCATCACCCGCTGCCGGAACACCGGACAAGCCGAGGATTTCCACCGGAATGGACGGACCTGCTTCCAGTACTTCCTGACCCAGTTCGTTACGCATTGCACGAACACGACCGTATTCGAAGCCACACAGAACGATGTCACCCTTGTGCAGAGTACCTTCACGTACCAGTACAGTTGCAACCGGACCACGACCTTTATCGAGGAAAGATTCGATGACCGCACCGCTCGCCATCCCGTTACGTACGGCTTTCAGTTCCAGGACTTCGGCCTGCAGCAGGATCGCATCCAGCAGTTCGTCGATACCCGTACCCGCTTTTGCAGATACGTGTACGAACTGGCTTTCACCGCCCCACTCTTCCGGCAGGATGCCGTACTGAGACAGTTCGTTTTTAACGCGATCCGGATCGGCTTCTGGCTTATCGATTTTGTTCACTGCAACCACCACAGGCACACCTGCCGCTTTCGCGTGCTGGATTGCTTCGATGGTCTGCGGCATTACGCCGTCATCTGCAGCAACAACCAGAACTACGATGTCAGTTGCCTGCGCACCACGTGCACGCATTGAAGTAAACGCGGCGTGCCCCGGGGTGTCCAGGAAGGTGATCATGCCGTTTTCAGTTTCAACGTGGTATGCACCGATGTGCTGGGTAATGCCACCCGCTTCACCAGAAGCCACTTTCGTTGAACGAATATAGTCCAGCAGAGAAGTTTTACCGTGGTCAACGTGTCCCATGATGGTCACAACCGGTGCACGCGGTTCAGCCGCAGCACCTGTATCACGGTCACTCATTACCGCTTCTTCCAGTTCGTTTTCACGACGCAGGATAACTTTGTGGCCCATCTCTTCGGCAACTAACTGTGCGGTTTCCTGGTCAATGACCTGGTTGATGGTTGCCATTGCACCCAGCTTCATCATCGCTTTGATGACCTGAGAGCCTTTAACCGCCATCTTGTTAGCCAGTTCGCCAACAGTGATGGTTTCACCAATCACGACGTCACGGTTAACAGCCTGAGCTGGTTTCTGGAAGCTCTGCTGCAGCGAAGAACCTTTACGTTTTCCGCCTTTACCACCACGTACTGCTGCGCGCGCTTCTTCGCGATCAGCTTTAGATTCAGAATGTTTATTGCCTTTCTTCGGACGTGCTGCTTTCGCGTTACGGCCACGGCCACGACCGCCTTCGACTTCACGATCGCTTTCGTCTTCTGCCTGGCGAGCATGTTGAGAGGTGGTAACGTGATAATCACTGGAATCTTCAGTCGGTTCCGCGTTATCAGTCCATTTGTTTTCTTCCGCCATACGACGTGCTTCTTCAGCAACGCGACGTGCTTCTTCTTCGAGTTTACGACGTGCTTCTTCTTCAGCTTTGCGCTTAAGCTCTGCAGCTTCCTGCTCACGGCGGGCTTTTTCAGCCTGGGCGGTTTTAGTCATATCGTCTTGTTGATTGCTCACTTTGTCTTTTTCCGCAGCTTCACGTTTTGCTTGTTCAGCGGTTTCACGTTTCGCTTGTTCTGCGGCCTCACGTTCAGCTTTTTGTTGCGCCTCGCGTTTGGCCGATTCTTCTGCCTCACGACGGGCTTGCTCTTCCGCTTCACGCTGCGCTTGCTCTTCCGCTGCAAGGCGTTCAGCCTCTTGCGGATCGCGTTTCACAAAGGTGCGTTTCTTGCGGACTTCGATTTGTACCGATTTACTTTTTCCACCGGTACCAGGAATGTTAAGGGTGCTACGTGTTTTACGTTGCAGCGTTAATTTGTCCGGCCCTGAATTTTTCTGATTCAGGTGGTCAATTAAAGCCTGTTTCTCTTGTGCGGTCACAGAGTCGTCAGCAGACTTCCGGATACCTGCATCAGCAAATTGCTGTACCAGGCGTTCCACGGAGGTCTGTCGCTCTGCGGCCAGCGTTTTAATCGTCACATCTGTCATGCTGTTCCTTCCTGCTACAGTTTATTACGCTTCGTCACCGAACCAGCAAATATTACGGGCAGCCATAATCAGTGCTCCGGCTTTTTCGTCGGTCAACCCTTCGATATCAGCCAGATCATCAATGCCCTGTTCGGCGAGATCTTCCAGCGTACAAACGCCACGGGCGGCCAGTTTGAATGCTAAATCACGATCCATCCCTTCAAGATTCAGCAGATCGTCAGCCGGTTTGTTATCACCGAGGCTTTCTTCCTGGGCCTGTGCAATGGTGGCCAGTGCATTTTTAGCACGCTCGCGCAGTGCTTCAACAGTCGGCTCATCAAGGCCTTCAATTTCCAGCAGCTCTTTCATCGGCACGTAGGCCAGTTCTTCCAGAGTCGAGAAGCCTTCTTCTACCAGGACAGTGGCGAAGTCTTCGTCAATGTCGAGATAACGGGTGAAGGTGTCGATCGCTGCGTGCGCTTCCGCCTGATGTTTAGCTTGCAGGTCGTCAACGGTCATTACGTTAAGTTCCCAACCACTCAACTGCGAAGCCAGACGCACGTTCTGACCATTACGCCCAATCGCCTGCGCCAGGTTACCGGCTTCAACAGCGATATCCATGGTGTGTTTATCTTCATCCACCACGATAGAAGCAACGTCTGCCGGTGCCATCGCGTTAATAACGAATTGCGCCGGATTATCATCCCACAGGACGATATCGATACGCTCGCCGCCAAGCTCAGTGGAAACAGCCTGAACACGTGCACCACGCATACCCACGCAAGCACCTACCGGATCGATACGTTTATCGTTGGTTTTCACCGCGATTTTCGCACGAGATCCCGGATCGCGAGCCGCTGCTTTAATTTCAATAACTTCTTCGCCAATTTCCGGCACTTCAATGCGGAACAGTTCGATCAGCATTTCTGGCTTGGAACGGGTAACGAAAAGTTGCGCACCACGCGCTTCCGGGCGAACAGAATAGAGCACGCCACGAACGCGGTCACCTGGGCGGAAGTTCTCACGCGGCAGCATATCTTCACGCAGGATCACAGCTTCAGCATTGTTGCCCAGATCCAGAGAGATATTATCGCGGTTTACTTTTTTCACCACGCCGGTGATGATTTCACCTTCGTGTTCACGGAACTGATCAACAACCATCGCACGTTCGGCTTCACGAACTTTCTGCACGATAACCTGCTTTGCCGTCTGGGTCGTAATACGGTCAAAGGTGACAGACTCAATCTGATCTTCAACGTAATCGCCCAGGTTCAGGCTTTCATCTTCATAACGCGCGGCTTCAAGGGTGATTTCTTTAGTTGGCTGAGTGACTTCATCAACAATCAGCCAACGACGGAAGGTGTCAAAATCACCGCTTTTGCGATCGATCTGTACGCGGACGTCGATCTCTTGTTCATATTTTTTCTTGGTTGCTGTAGCCAGCGCGCTTTCCAACGCTTCGAAAATTTTCTCGCGAGGCAGCGCCTTTTCATTGGAGACGGCTTCAACTACAGCCAAAATTTCTTTGTTCATCGCGGGGTTTTCACCTCATCCAGACTATTAAAAGTGGGGAACCAGGTTCGCCTTCTGGATATTACTCAGCGCGAACACTTCATCTTTACCTTCGACGGTAACTGTGATCATTTCACCGTCTACCGCTTTGATAACGCCCTGCCATTTACGACGGTTTTGTACCGCCATACGGAGTACCAGAGTGACCTCTTCTCCGACAAAACGGGCGTAGTGTTCAGCCGTGAACAGTGGGCGATCGAGACCCGGTGAGGAGACTTCCAGGTTATAAGCAACGGTGATGGGATCTTCAACATCCAACACAGCACTTACCTGGTGGCTCACATCAGCACAATCATCAACATTGATGCCATCTTCACTATCAATATAGATGCGCAGTGTGGATGTGCGACCGCGAATAAACTCGATGCCAACCAGTTCAAAACCCAGGGCCTCAACTGGCGCAGTAATCATCTCTGTTAATTTTTGCTCTAATGTGGACAAGCCCACCCCCAAGACATAAAAAAAGGGCCTAAAGCCCAGTTATTCTGTAGTCAGATAACAAAAAACCCCGATAAATCGGGGCTTTATATAACTGAACCCTATAACCGCAAATGCGGTCTGGAGCACTTTCCAGAAGGATTTTTTCAAATCCCACTACGAAGGCCGAAGTCTTCACAGTATATTTGAAAAAGAACTCTAAGGGAAAGTGGTTGCGGGGGCCGGATTTGAACCGACGACCTTCGGGTTATGAGCCCGACGAGCTACCAGGCTGCTCCACCCCGCGCCTGAAACGTGGCAAATTCTACTTGTTTTGAGTAAAAAATGCAAATACTGCTGGGATTTGGTGTACCGAGACGGGACGTAAAATCTGCGGCCATTATAGTGATCCACGCCACATTTTGTCAACATTTATTGCTAATCATGTGAATGGATATCCAGTTCACTTTCATTTGTTGAATACTTTCATCCTCTCCTTACCTCTCTTAAGCGCATTATTTTACAAAAAAACACTAAACTCTTCCTGTCTCAGATAAAAGATGATTAAATGAAAACTCATTTATTTTGCATAAAAATTCAGTTAGAGCAGAAATACAGGCTCATCATTAGTTAATCAAGCAGGGTGTTATTTTATGACGACGATTCTCAAGCATCTCCCGGTAGGTCAACGTATTGGTATCGCTTTTTCTGGCGGTCTGGACACCAGTGCCGCACTGCTGTGGATGCGACAAAAGGGAGCTGTCCCTTATGCATATACTGCAAATTTGGGCCAGCCAGACGAAGAGGATTATGATGCGATCCCTCGTCGAGCCATGGAATACGGCGCGGAGAACGCTCGTCTGATCGACTGCCGCAAACAACTGGTGGCTGAAGGTATTGCCGCTATTCAGTGTGGTGCTTTCCATAACACCACCGGCGGTCTGACCTATTTTAACACCACGCCGCTGGGCCGCGCCGTAACCGGCACCATGCTGGTTGCTGCGATGAAAGAAGATGGCGTTAACATCTGGGGTGATGGCAGCACCTATAAAGGAAACGATATCGAACGTTTCTATCGTTACGGCCTGCTTACCAACGCCGAATTGCAGATTTACAAACCGTGGCTTGATACTGACTTTATTGATGAGTTAGGCGGTCGTCATGAAATGTCTGAATTTATGATTGCCTGCGGTTTCGACTACAAAATGTCGGTTGAAAAAGCCTACTCCACAGACTCCAACATGCTCGGCGCGACGCACGAAGCGAAAGATCTGGAATACCTCAACTCCAGCGTCAAAATCGTCAACCCGATTATGGGTGTGAAATTCTGGGACGAGAGCGTGAAGATCCCGGCAGAAGAAGTCACGGTACGTTTTGAGCTGGGGCATCCGGTAACGCTAAACGGTAAAACCTTTAGCGACGATGTAGAAATGATGCTTGAAGCCAACCGCATTGGTGGCCGTCACGGCCTGGGCATGAGCGACCAGATCGAAAACCGTATCATCGAAGCGAAAAGCCGTGGTATCTACGAAGCTCCGGGGATGGCTCTGCTGCATATCGCTTATGAACGTCTGCTGACCGGTATTCACAACGAAGACACCATTGAGCAATATCACGCGCATGGTCGCCAGTTGGGACGTCTGCTGTATCAGGGGCGTTGGTTCGACTCCCAGGCGCTGATGCTACGAGACTCCCTGCAACGCTGGGTTGCCAGCCAGATTACAGGTGAAGTTACCCTGGAACTGCGTCGCGGTAACGACTACTCCATCCTCAATACTGTCTCTGACAACCTGACTTATAAGCCAGAGCGTCTGACAATGGAAAAAGGTGACTCAGTGTTCTCACCAGACGATCGTATTGGTCAACTGACCATGCGTAACCTGGATATCACTGACACCCGCGAGAAACTTTTCGGTTATGCCAAAACTGGCCTGCTCTCCTCTTCTGCCGCTTCGGGCGTGCCGCAGGTTGAGAATCTGGAAAACAAAGGTCAGTAATTTCAGAGAGTTCGTGCTAAAGGCCGCCATTGCGGCCTTTTTTTACGGCTAAGAGAATGTGGCCACGCTTAGGGTTCATATGTCCGATTTCGGAGTTAAAGTAAAATTCAAATGAAATAAAGTAAATATCAGTCCATTCTATTTTTACTTTATTCTTTCATGCTCAGTAAAAGGAATGACCAATGAATGGTGAATATTTTGTACGCCTCGCAGTTCATACTCTGAAATGTACCCAAAAAGATTTAGCAAACCAGTTAGGTGTTTCCTCAACACAAATTAGCAAGTGGAAAAAAGGGGAACATATGTCTACTGACATGGAAAAAAAATTCAGAGATATTACACAAATAGGGCATTACTCTCCTCAACTAGTTGAATGGACGGGCTCAGTCGAGAATGCTGAGAAATGGGATCGACTTATCCATTTTCTTGCTCAACAAGCTATGGAAGACTCTGAAACGGGTTATATAACACGACCTCTTACTGACGAAGATGGCTTTTTGGTTGAAGAAACAATAGATGTGTTGAACCGCATAGGTTTTCCTTCACCTCTTTCCTTTCCCAAAGAACTTAATATTGACGGCAAAAATGCTGATCATAAAGAGGCTTTTTGGGAGGTCATAGAGAACAACGCTCATTGTTCCGTAATCAATGACATTTACCATGCTCTGAATGACGTTTATGGATTCTACATAGCATATGTTGATGAGTTAGTTCAGGATGATGATTTAGATGTCTATTCCAGCGAAGCCATCAATATTCAGAGTTCATTGATATCACTTGCCGCATGCAAAATTGAAATTGATACTCCGATTGCGTCAAACATTAAACAGTTTCGTTATAAAGTTCAAAAAGACTACGAAAATTGGTTGAATCAACTCAAGATGATGGCATTCAGGGCGGGAATCCCGTTAAGAGCCGAACTTCTGGATATGGTTTATAACACTGCTGACCAACTTAGCGTTGCAGCAGAAGCCGAAAGTTTCGATTTCAATAAATCTCGCATTCATCCTGATATATACATGAACGAGATCCTTACTGGTATGAGAATAATTCACCAGGTGCTTCCGTTAATAATGCAAAAGTTAGAAATTACAGATTTCAAACTGGATGAAACAGACTTACGGGTGGGGAAATAACTATCAGAATGTTTAACTTATAAAAACGAAAAAAGACGCTTTTCAGCGTCTTTCTTTCGGAATATTGGTACTGAGGATGGGACTCGAACCCACAAGCCCGTTAGGGCACTACCACCTCAAGGTAGCGTGTCTACCAATTCCACCACCTCAGCACAGATACTACTCTTAGTTCGGGATATCGCTGGTCGGCTTAGCCGGAGCAGCAGGCTGAGTCTGTTCGGTTTTCGCCGGAGCACTCAGATTTTCCCATTCGCTACCTTTATTGGTTTTATTACTGTTGATGTTACCCAACACCAGACTGATGATGAAGAACAACGTTGCCAGCACAGCCGTCATACGGGTCATGAAGTTACCAGAACCACTTGAACCAAACAGCGTAGCGGAAGCGCCTGCTCCGAAGGAGGCTCCCATATCAGCGCCTTTACCTTGCTGCAGCATGATCAGACCAACAAGGCCAATTGCTACAATAAGGAAAACTACTAAAAGAGCTTCGTACATAATCAACCTGTTCCTTGCGGAGTTGCCGCGTACCAATGCTTCAACCAATAAAGCGGGATAATTTAATCTTTCCCACTGAAGCGGGTGTGAATACTAACCAAAGCGAATGACCTTCGCAAGGGCAATTTTATTGCATTGTATCAACTGCGGAAAAAAACAGCAAAACCGATGTACATAAGTAGAACAAAGGCGACAATCGCCGCCTTTTTAGCCAGTTAGCAATCGCATTAAACCGCTTTTACCGCATCAGCGATACGGTGGGCAAATTCAGTCACCTGTGCTTCGTCTTCACCTTCGACCATCACGCGAATCAACGGCTCGGTGCCAGATTTACGCAGCAGCACGCGTCCACGGCTACCCAGCGCCGCTTCAACTTCCGCTGTCACGGCTTTAACTGATTCATGCTCAAGCGGATCGCCGCTGCCTGCGGTATAACGCACGTTAACCAGAATCTGCGGGAACATTTTCATGCCACTGCAAAGGTCGTGCAGACTCATGTGGTTGCGCGCCATCGCCGCCAGTACCTGCAAACCGGCAACGATGCCGTCACCGGTGGTGGTTTTATCCAGCAGAATCACATGACCGGAGTTCTCCGCGCCGATGCGCCAGCCTTTCTCCTGCATTTTTTCCAGTACATAGCGGTCGCCCACTTTTGCGCGAGCAAATGGAATACCTAGCTGTTTCAGCGCCAATTCCAGCCCCATATTGCTCATTAATGTGCCCACTACGCCACCACGCAACTGCCCCTGACGAAGACCTTCACGCGCGATGATATACATGATCTGATCGCCATCAACTTTATTGCCTTCATGGTCAACCATGATGACGCGGTCGCCGTCGCCGTCAAAGGCAATGCCGAGATCCGCTTTTTCAGCCAGTACACGCGCCTGTAATGCACGAACATCAGTTGCCCCCACTTCGGCATTGATGTTTACACCATTCGGCTCACAACCGATGGCGATTACGTTCGCTCCCAGCTCGCGCAGTACATTTGGAGCGATGTGATAGGTTGCACCATTTGCGCAATCCACCACAATCTTCAGTTCACTGAGGCTAAGTTCGTTCGGGAACGTGGCTTTGCAAAATTCGATATAGCGACCCGCAGCATCAACAATACGGCTGGCTTTACCCAGTTCTGCCGAATCAACGCAGCTAATCTCTTTTTCCATTTCAGCTTCGATGGCTTCTTCGACTGCATCTGGCAGTTTAGTGCCGTCGATGGAAAAGAATTTAATACCATTATCGTAGAACGGGTTATGCGATGCAGAAATCACAATCCCGGCCTCTGCACGAAAGGTGCGTGTCAGATAAGCCACCGCCGGTGTTGGCATCGGGCCGGTGAAGAGCGCGGAAAGGCCCGCTGCCGCCAGGCCGGCTTCCAGCGCCGACTCCAACATATAGCCAGAAATACGGGTATCTTTGCCGATAATGATCTTACGGGAGCCGTGCCGCGCCAGTACTTTACCCGCAGCCCAGCCCAGTTTAAGCACAAAATCAGGTGTGATCGGCGCATCCCCAACACGACCACGAATCCCATCGGTCCCGAAATATTTACGATTACTCATAGCGTTTATTTTCCTTTGCAGACAGAGTGGCTTCCACCACCCGCATCGCTTCTACGGTTTCTTTGACGTCATGAACACGAATAATGTGCGCGCCCTGCATTGCGGCAATTACCGCACAAGCCAGACTGCCGCTCAGACGCTCAGACGGCCCAACATTCAGTAGCTGTCCAATCATCGATTTTCGTGACATACCCACCAACAGCGGCAGATTGAAATGATGAAATTCAGCCAGACGCGCCAGTAATGAATAGTTATGGGAGAGATTTTTACCGAAACCGAATCCGGGGTCGAGCAACAATTTCTCTTTTGCGATACCCGCCTGTTCACAACGTGCTATTTGCTCAATAAAGTAGCGATTCACTTCAGCAAAGACATCATCATATTTCGGTGCTTCCTGCATGGTCTTTGGATTTCCCTGCATATGCATCAGACATACGGGTAAACCGGTTTCCGCAGCCGCTTCCAGAGCACCTGGCTCGGAAAGGGATCGGATATCGTTAATGATGTGAGCGCCCACTCTTGCCGATTCCCGGATGACTTCCGGTTTAGAAGTATCGACCGAGATCCAAACTTCGAATCGTTGCGCAATTGCCTCAACCACCGGAATAACACGCTGCAACTCTTCTTCAACACTCACTTCCGCTGCCCCTGGACGCGTGGACTCTCCACCAACGTCAATGATCGTCGCGCCAGCGTTGATCATCAGGTTCGCATGTTTCACTGCATCAGTCAGTGAGTTATGCGTACCGCCATCAGAGAAAGAATCTGGCGTAACGTTGAGGATCCCCATTACGTGAGGATGGCTAAGATCCAGTGAAGAGCCCTGGGCAAAGAGTTTCATGGTGTTATCCCTGGTATAAATTGATAAGAAAAAACCCCGGAGCACGCCCCGGGGTTTTCGGTACAAATACAGTCATCTGATGCGGGAACTTACTTGTCGCCTAACTGCTCTGACATGGTATTACCCGGATTTGGCGTGCGTGGTTCATCAACCGGACGCGGTGCCTTTGGAGTGCCATTATTGTCAGAATTGTTAGATGCTCCCGACTCTTCCCAACCTGCAGGCGGACGTACATCGCGACGCGCCATCAGGTCATCAATCTGCGGTGCGTCGATGGTCTCATATTTCATGAGTGCATCTTTCATCGCATGCAGGATATCCAGGTTGTCGTTCAACAACTGACGCGCACGATTGTAGTTACGTTCAATCAGTGACTTCACTTCCTGGTCGATGATACGCGCAGTTTCATCGGACATATGTTTAGCTTTGGCCACGCTACGACCGAGGAAAACTTCACCTTCTTCTTCCGCATACAGTAGCGGACCGAGTTTCTCAGAGAAGCCCCACTGGGTCACCAT
The DNA here is from genome assembly GCF_000208565.1 of Escherichia sp. TW09308. Lineage (NCBI taxonomy): Bacteria > Pseudomonadati > Pseudomonadota > Gammaproteobacteria > Enterobacterales > Enterobacteriaceae > Escherichia > Escherichia sp. TW09308. The sequence continues at coordinate 3,348,212 of NZ_AEME01000001.1, forward strand.
GTTACGCGCCAGGTTGGTCGCAACTTTAATGTCGTTGGACGCCCCGGTAGAAACATGTTCCGGTCCGTAGATGATCTCTTCTGCCAGACGACCGCCGTACAGGGTACTGATCTGGCTTTCCAGTTTCTGACGGCTGGCACTGATAGCATCGCCTTCAGGCAGGAAGAAGGTCACACCCAACGCACGACCGCGCGGGATAATCGTTACTTTGTGTACCGGATCGTGTTCCGGCACCAGGCGACCGATAATCGCATGGCCTGCTTCGTGATACGCGGTGGACTCTTTCTGCGCTTCCGTCATCACCATGGAGCGACGTTCCGCGCCCATCATGATTTTGTCTTTCGCTTTCTCGAACTCAACCATCGAAACAACACGTTTATTGCCACGTGCAGCGAACAGTGCTGCTTCGTTCACCAGGTTAGCCAGATCTGCGCCAGAGAAGCCCGGTGTACCACGGGCGATAATTGCCGCATCAACATCTGGTGCCAGCGGTACGCGACGCATGTGAACTTTCAGGATCTGCTCACGACCACGAACATCTGGCAAACCAACCACAACCTGACGGTCGAAACGACCAGGACGCAGCAGCGCCGGGTCGAGAACGTCCGGGCGGTTAGTCGCAGCGATCACGATAATACCTTCGTTACCTTCGAAGCCGTCCATCTCAACCAGCATCTGGTTAAGTGTCTGTTCACGTTCATCGTGACCACCACCCAGACCCGCGCCACGCTGGCGGCCTACGGCATCGATTTCATCAATAAAGATGATACACGGAGCCGCTTTCTTCGCCTGTTCGAACATGTCGCGTACACGAGATGCACCAACACCAACGAACATTTCAACGAAGTCAGAACCAGAAATGGTAAAGAACGGAACTTTCGCTTCGCCTGCAATGGCTTTCGCCAGCAACGTTTTACCAGTACCCGGAGGACCAACCATCAGAACCCCTTTCGGGATCTTACCGCCCAGTTTCTGGAAGCGGCTCGGCTCACGCAGATACTCAACCAGCTCAGCAACTTCTTCTTTTGCTTCGTCGCAACCAGCAACGTCAGCAAAGGTCGTTTTGATCTGATCTTCCGTCAACATACGTGCTTTGCTCTTACCGAACGACATAGCACCTTTGCCACCGCCGCCCTGCATTTGACGCATGAAGAAGATCCAGACACCAATCAGCAACAGCATCGGGAACCAGGAGATGAAGATAGAAGCCAGCAGGCTTGGCTCTTCAGGCGGTTCACCGACAACCTTGACGTTCTTGGTCAACAGGTTATCCAGTAGTTTTGGATCCTGAACCGGAATGTAAGTGGTATAACGGTTACTATCTTTCTTGGTAACGTTGATTTCACGTCCGTTGATACGCGCTTCACGAACCTGGTCGTTATTGACCTCTTGTAGGAAGGTAGAGTAATCCACCTTACGGCCATTAGACTCGCTGGGCCCAAAGCTCTGGAATACTGACATCAGCACAACGGCAATGACCAGCCAGAGTATTAGGTTTTTCGCCATGTCACTCAAGGGATTAACCTCTTATTACAACTGTGTTAAAAACAGCGTCAGGATACTCTATATCCAGCATCTTTCAAACTTTCGTCTGAAATCTCCCGGTTAGGGTTTACGCCCGGTCGCTACAATATACACTTCCCGCGAACGTGCACGAGAAGAGTCCGGCTTACGAACTTTAACCTTCGTAAACAGGGAGCGAATTTCCCTTAGATACTCATCGAAACCTTCGCCCTGGAACACCTTCACTACAAAACTGCCACCCGGCGCTAACACATCACGACACATTTCTAGCGCCAGTTCCACCAGATACATGGCACGGGGGATATCCACCGCCGGTGTTCCGCTCATGTTTGGTGCCATATCTGACATGACAACCTGGACTTTGCTGTCGCCTACACGCTCCAGCAGAGCCTTCATGACCAGTTCATCACGAAAATCGCCCTGAAGAAAGTCCACACCAACGATAGGATCCATAGGTAAAAGATCGCAAGCGATGATACGGCCTTTGCCGCCAATTTGGGTGACTACATATTGTGACCAACCACCCGGCGCGGCGCCAAGGTCGACTACCGTCATTCCCGGTTTAAAGAGTTTGTCACTTTGCTGTATTTCATCAAGTTTAAACCAGGCACGGGAACGTAACCCCTTTTTCTGTGCCTGTTGAACATATTTATCGCTAAAGTGTTCCTGAAGCCAGCGGCTGGAACTGGCAGAACGCTTCTTACCTGTCATTTAACTTTCCCATTGGGATAACTCATCGTAACCAATTGCGTAAATTTTTACGCGCCTATTTGGTGATATATGGGAGATGGCGGTAGAATGACCCGTTTTCAATCCCAACGTAAGCAAAAAAATACGATGAATCTGAGTACTAAACAAAAACAGCACCTGAAAGGTCTGGCACATCCGCTCAAGCCAGTTGTTCTGCTTGGCAGTAATGGTTTGACCGAAGGGGTGCTGGCCGAGATTGAACAAGCGCTAGAGCACCATGAACTCATCAAGGTGAAAATCGCAACAGAAGATCGCGAAACTAAAACCTTGATCGTGGAAGCTATCGTGCGCGAAACCGGCGCCTGTAATGTACAGGTCATCGGTAAAACGCTGGTGCTTTATCGCCCAACTAAAGAACGTAAAATCTCGCTGCCACGCTAAGATTATCCTAAAGTTACACACATTTTCTGTGTAAAACGAGGGATTTTCCGCAGGCAGGAGAGCAAAATGCCACGCTCTGTTCGTTGATAAAAGGCCGCATAGCGGCCTTTTTCCTTTCTTTACAATACATCAACATTTTGAGTATTGGGTAATTCTTACAGGTATTCCACCTTAATTACTTCAAATTCTACTTCGCCGCCCGGCGTTTTGATGACCACAACATCATCTTCTTCTTTGCCGATCAAGCCACGAGCGATAGGCGAGTTTACAGAAATCAGGTTTTGTTTAAAGTCAGCTTCATCATCACCTACGATGCGATAAGTCTGCTCTTCATCAGAATCCAGATTCAACACCGTTACGGTAGCACCAAAAATAACGCGACCATTGTTCGGCATTTTGGTGACATCGATTACCTGAGCGTTCGACAGCTTGGCTTCGATATCTTTAATACGGCCTTCGCAGAATCCCTGCTGCTCACGAGCTGCGTGGTATTCGGCGTTCTCTTTCAGATCGCCATGTTCACGCGCTTCAGCAATAGCAGCAATGATTTCAGGACGGCGCACAGATTTCAGAAAATCCAGCTCTTCGCGTAATTTTTCAGCGCCGCGTAAGGTCATCGGAATAGCTTGCATTTGTTATACCTCTTGAATATTCCTGATGGGGCGAGTCTCCACCCACCCCGGCTGTTCGGTCAGCCCGGCATAACTCCTCACCAGGGCCAGAAGCAAAAAAATACCGACCCGGAAACAGGTCCCAGGTCAGCTACAATTCACATTTTGATGGTCATTTTACCCTGAAGTTCCCGAAGGGTCATCGTTTACTTTATAGGGTGTTGCGCCGTAGTATGACGGCTCGATTCCAGGTTGTTAGCGCGAGATTATGCGATTTTCCAGATTTATCATCGGATTGACCAGCGGTATAGCGTTCAGTGTTCAGGCCGCGAATGTTGATGAGTACATTACTCAACTCCCCGCAGGTGCCAACCTTGCCCTGATGGTGCAAAAAGTCGGCGCGTCTGCCCCCACTATTGATTACCACAGTCAGCAGATGGCGCTGCCCGCCAGTACGCAAAAAGTCATCACTGCGCTGGCGGCATTGATTCAACTCGGCCCCGACTTTCGTTTTACCACCACGTTGGAAACCAAAGGTAATGTGGAAAACGGTGTGCTTAAAGGCGACTTAGTGGCGCGATTTGGTGCCGATCCGACGCTAAAACGTCAGGATATTCGCAATATGGTAACAACCCTGAAAAAATCTGGCATCACGCAAATCAATGGCAACGTGCTTATAGATACCTCCATTTTTGCCAGTCACGATAAGGCTCCCGGCTGGCCTTGGAACGACATGACACAATGCTTTAGCGCTCCGCCAGCCGCCGCTATCGTTGACCGCAATTGCTTCTCTGTCTCGCTCTACAGCGCACAAAAGCCCGGTGATATGGCTTTTATTCGCGTGGCATCTTATTACCCCGTTACGATGTTCAGTCAGGTACGCACCCTCCCCCGTGGTTCTGCCGAAGCGCAATATTGCGAGCTGGATGTCGTGCCTGGTGACCTTAACCGCTTTACGCTAACTGGATGCCTGCCACAACGTTCTGAGCCTCTTCCATTGGCCTTTGCCGTACAGGATGGTGCCAGCTATGCTGGGGCGATTCTGAAAGATGAGCTTAAACAGGCAGGCATCACCTATACCGGCACACTGCTGCGCCAGACACAGGTTAATGAGCCGGGAACGGTGGTCGCCAGCAAACAGTCGGCCCCTTTGCATGATCTGCTTAAGATTATGCTGAAAAAATCGGACAACATGATCGCAGATACCGTCTTTCGAATGATTGGTCATGCGCGCTTTAATGTGCCTGGTACATGGCGAGCCGGCTCCGATGCCGTGCGCCAGATCCTGCGTCAGCAAGCCGGTGTCGATATTGGCAACACCATTATTGCCGATGGTTCAGGGCTTTCACGACATAACCTGATTGCGCCAGCCACCATGATGCAAGTGCTACAATACATTGCCCAGCATGATAACGAGCTTAACTTTATCTCCATGCTGCCGCTGGCAGGCTATGACGGCTCGTTACAGTACCGTGCCGGTCTGCATCAGGCGGGGGTAGATGGCAAAGTTTCGGCAAAAACAGGATCGTTACAAGGCGTGTATAACCTGGCGGGATTCATTACCACGGCAAGTGGGCAACGGATGGCATTTGTACAATATCTTTCTGGCTATGCGGTAGAACCGGCGGATCAACGTAATCGCCGCATTCCGTTGGTGCGCTTTGAAAGCCGCTTGTACAAAGATATTTATCAGAACAATTAGTTAAAAAGAAACCCCGGCGCAGTGCCGGGGTTTTGCTGATTAACGCTTGTAAATGAACTCAACGCCCTCTTCGTCGTCTTCGTCCCAGTCGTCATCCCAGTCTTCATCATCCTCTTCAGCAATCTCTTCAAGCTGCTGACGGTGATAATCATCCCACATGAATTCGACTTTCTCTGGCTGTTTCGCTTCTTCGGCCTGCACCACTGGGTTTTCGATGATAAAGGTCATCACATCCCAGCAGAGGTCTTTCACGCCCAGCCCGCTCGCTGCAGAGATCAGATAATATTTATCTTCCCAACCCAGCGCCTCAGCGATGGCTTTCGCTTTCTCTTCGGCTTCCGCTTTATCCAGCAGGTCAATCTTGTTGAAGACTAACCAGCGTGGTTTCGCCGCCAGATCCTGGCTGTATTTTTCCAGCTCGCTAATAATAATGCGCGCGTTCTCAACCGGATCGGTGCCGTCAATCGGATCGATATCGATAAGGTGCAGCAATACGCGGCAACGTTCCAGATGCTTCAGGAAGCGGATCCCCAGACCTGCACCTTCAGCAGCACCTTCAATCAGCCCCGGAATATCAGCAACAACGAAGCTCTTCTCATTGTCCATACGAACCACGCCAAGGCTTGGCACCAGAGTGGTAAACGGATAGTCCGCCACTTTCGGTTTAGCCGCAGATACTGCGCGGATAAAGGTCGATTTACCAGCGTTTGGCATCCCCAGCATCCCGACATCAGCCAGCAGCATCAGCTCCAGCAGCAGCTCACGCTTATCACCTGGTGTACCGTTGGTTTTCTGCCGGGGAGTACGGTTAACCGATGATTTGAAGCGGGTGTTGCCCAGGCCGTGCCAGCCGCCCTTAGCAACCAGCAGGCGCTGACCGTGTTTGGTCATATCGCCCATGGTTTCACCAGTGCCCTGATCGATAACACGCGTACCTACTGGCACTTTAATCGTCACGTCTTTACCACGCTTACCGGTACAGTCGCGGCTTGCACCGTTCTGGCCACGCTCTGCACGGAAAGATTTTTCAAAACGGTAATCGATAAGCGTGTTCAGGTTCTCGTCGGCTTCCATCCATACGTCGCCGCCGTCACCACCATCGCCGCCATCCGGGCCGCCTTTCGGAATATATTTTTCGCGGCGGAAGCTCACACAACCATTGCCGCCATCACCTGCAACGACCAGAATCGATGCTTCATCAACAAACTTCATTTTATTCTCCGTAAATCATTCGCCTGCGCGGGGTTGCGATACCACCGTTGTATGCTTACGTAATCCGCCCCAAATACGATGACCAATGGCGGAATACATCGCGCCCGCAACCACGACAAACGCACCGAGATAACCTAAAAGGTTTAACATCGGTCTGGCGAAGAAATCGGGCCAGGCCAGTGATAAAAGATCTGAAAAAAACAGCGTAAACAGTGGAGTAAGCGTGATGATCGCGCTCACCTGCGCTGCCTGCCAGCGTGCCATCGCTTCCGCCAGGGCGCCATATCCTACCAACGTATTCAGCCCGCAAAAAATTAAACATGCGAGTTGCCAGTTGCTAAGCTGCGCTATTACCCCTGGTTTCGCCAGTGGGAAGAGCGCCATTGTACATAAAGTGTACAGCAAAAACAGGATCTGCGGTGATGCCAACCGACGCAATAAAACCTTTTGCGCCACGCCATAACTCACCCAGACCGTTGCAGCACCGACACCAAAGATAACACCCCAGGTGTAATCGGTGAGCTTTGTAAAAATCTCAACCAGACTGGTGTTAAAGAACATCACCAGCCCACTCAGAAGCATCAATGCTCCCACTACCTGAGTGCTACGCATTTTCTCTTTCAGGATAAATACGCTGGCAACCATCATGCCAACCGGCGAGAGTTGCCCTATCACCTGCGAGGCGGTAGGACTCAAGTATTGCAAGGATGAGCTGAACAGGATGAAATTCCCAAACAGTCCGGCAGTCGCCACCGCCAGTAATATCAACCAACGTGGCTTACGAAACACGCGTAATGGCGGCAGCTTTTTCTTCACTGCAAGAATGGCCCCAAGGCCAATACTCGCCATCAAGAAACGGTAAAACACGATTGTCGGAGGTTCCATCACCTCCAGCACCTGCTTCATTGCGATTGGCAACGCCCCCCAGCAAATTGCTGTGGTGAGCGCCAAAAGAATGCCAATGCCTGCCTGCTGCTTCATACCGTATTCCCTGCAAAACGCATTTGCGGATTAACGCCGCACGATGCGCATTTTTACCGGTTGTCGAATGTAAAAAGCCCCGCAACACGTTGCGGGGCTTTCATCCGTTACCGGGACGCGAAAAACTTATTCAGCTTCGATGCTGATAAACTTACGGTTTTTCGGGCCTTTAACTTCGAATTTCACTTTACCGTCTGCTTTAGCAAACAAAGTGTGGTCACGACCGCAACCTACGTTGGTGCCCGCGTGGAATTTAGTACCACGTTGACGAACGATGATGCTACCCGCCAGAACGGATTCGCCACCGAAACGCTTAACGCCCAGGCGTTTAGCTTCTGAATCGCGACCGTTACGTGTGGAGCCGCCAGCCTTTTTATGTGCCATTTGAAATCTCTCCTCAGGTCTTAGGCGCTGATGCCAGTAATTTTCACATCAGTGAACCACTGACGATGGCCCTGCTGCTTACGATAGTGTTTACGACGGCGAAACTTAACGATTTTAACTTTCTCGCCACGACCGTGAGCAACAACTTCAGCTTTGATTACGCCGCCATCAACGAAAGGAACGCCGATTTTGACTTCTTCACCGTTTGCGATCATCAGAACTTCTGCGAACTCAACAGTTTCGCCAGTTGCGATGTCCAGCTTTTCCAGGCGAACGGTCTGACCTTCGCTTACTCGGTGTTGTTTACCACCACTTTGGAAAACCGCGTACATATAAAACTCCGCTTCCGCGCACACCTTTTCAATGATTCAGAGCGCGCTATAAATATTCACAATAGGGCGCGAATATTACGCAAAACGCACGCCTTTGACAAGTGCTACAGTCAATACACGAAGAAAAAAAACACAACTTGTACGGTAACGTTTATCTGTGCCATTTTTTCAGTACAATCACCCTATATTCCTAACCATAAACCCTAAGTTGCCTTTGTTCACAGTAAGGTAATCGGGGCGAAAAGCCCGGCTTTTGCGATGAATTTAGAAAAAATCAATGAGTTAACCGCGCAAGATATGGCGGGTGTTAATGCGGCAATTCTCGAGCAGCTTAATTCCGAAGTCCAACTGATCAATCAGTTAGGCTATTACATCGTCAGCGGCGGGGGTAAACGCATTCGCCCGATGATTGCTGTACTGGCTGCACGAGCTGTTGGCTATGAGGGGAATGCGCATGTCACTATCGCCGCCCTGATCGAGTTTATCCACACGGCGACCCTGCTACACGACGACGTTGTGGATGAATCAGATATGCGCAGGGGTAAAGCTACCGCCAACGCCGCGTTTGGCAATGCTGCCAGCGTGTTGGTTGGTGATTTTATTTATACCCGCGCTTTCCAGATGATGACCAGCCTCGGCTCGCTCAAAGTGTTGGAAGTGATGTCCGAAGCGGTAAACGTCATCGCAGAAGGTGAAGTGCTGCAACTGATGAACGTTAACGACCCGGACATCACCGAAGAAAACTACATGCGCGTTATTTACAGCAAAACCGCGCGCCTGTTTGAGGCTGCTGCTCAGTGTTCCGGAATTCTGGCAGGTTGTACGCCAGAAGAAGAAAAAGGTCTGCAGGATTATGGTCGCTACCTCGGCACCGCTTTCCAGCTAATCGACGATTTGCTCGATTACAATGCCGACGGTGAACAGTTGGGTAAAAACGTCGGGGACGATCTGAACGAAGGTAAACCAACGTTACCGCTGCTGCATGCAATGCATCATGGCACACCGGAACAAGCGCAGATGATCCGTACCGCCATTGAGCAAGGCAACGGGCGTCATCTTCTGGAACCTGTTCTGGAAGCAATGAACGCTTGTGGTTCTCTCGAATGGACGCGTCAGCGTGCCGAGGAAGAAGCAGATAAAGCTATTGAAGCATTACAGGTACTCCCGGACACTCCGTGGCGAGAGGCATTAATCGGCCTCGCGCACATCGCTGTTCAACGCGATCGCTAATCCCTTCCCTGTATCCCGCGCATTGCGCGGGATAATTCCAGTAAGCTCCATAAAAATACTTATTCAGCGCAATACTCTCTGAATAATCAGGTCATTTTCTTTATATATTCTGAATCTTCACGCTATTTACATGAACTTTTTAGAGCAATTCGCCATCAGGAGTATAGTGATGCTCGACAGAACGCATGTTCTGAATGAAAGCGACTAACTTAAGGAGTGAGGAAAGATGGAGAATAATTTCATTGACTGGCATCCTGCCGACATCATTGCTGGTTTGCGGAAAAAAGGAACATCAATGGCTGCGGAGTCTCGCAGAAATGGTTTAAGTTCTTCGACGCTGGCAAATGCATTATCACGTCCCTGGCCGAAGGGAGAGATGATTATTGCGAAAGCATTAGGAACGGAACCTTGGGTAATCTGGCCATCACGCTATCACGATCCGCAGACACATGCGTTTATCGACAGAACACAGTTAATGCGCAGCTACACCAAACCGAAAAAATGAGTTGTCTGGCGGTAGCCCCGCGAACGGAGCTGCCAGCTTTCAGACGATTACTCGCCTTTCACACGCTCGATGTTCGCACCTAAGGCACGCAGTTTGTCTTCAATGCGTTCGTAGCCGCGATCGATGTGATAAATACGATCAACAACCGTAGTTCCTTCTGCAATACAACCAGCCAGCACCAGACTTGCTGAAGCACGCAGATCGGTCGCCATAACCTGTGCGCCGGAAAGTTTTTCGACACCGTGACAAATAACGGTATTGCTTTCAATCTCGGCATGCGCGCCCATACGGCTCAGTTCTGGCACGTGCATAAAGCGGTTTTCAAACACAGTTTCAGTGATAAATCCAGTCCCTTCTGCCACCAGGTTCAGCAACGTGAACTGGGCCTGCATATCGGTCGGAAACGCCGGATGCGGCGCGGTACGCACATTAACAGCCTTCGGACGTTTGCCATGCATATCCAGGCTAATCCAGTCCTCGCCCACTTCAATGTCCGCCCCGGCGTCACGCAACTTCGCCAGCACAGCATCGAGGGTATCTGGCTGGGCGTTACGGCAGATAATTTTACCGCGAGAGATCGCCGCAGCGACCAGGAACGTGCCGGTCTCAATACGATCCGGTAGCACGCGGTAGACGCCACCGCCTAAACGTTCCACACCTTCGATGACTATTCGATCAGTACCCTGACCGCTAATTTTCGCGCCCAGCGTAATGAGGAAGTTGGCGGTATCGACGATTTCCGGTTCACGCGCCGCGTTTTCGATAACGGTAGTGCCTTCTGCCAGAGTTGCGGCACACATGATGGTGACTGTTGCACCAACGCTGACTTTATCCATCACGATATGCGCGCCTTTCAGACGGCCATCGACGGAAGCCTTAACGTAACCTTCTTCCAGTTTGATGGTCGCGCCTAATTGCTCAAGGCCGGAAATATGTAAATCAACCGGGCGCGCACCAATTGTACAACCGCCAGGCAGCGAAACCTGTCCCTGACCGAAACGCGCTACCAGCGGCCCCAGCGCCCAAATAGAAGCGCGCATGGTTTTCACCAGCTCGTAAGGCGCGCAGAACACATTTACATCGCGGGCATCAATATGCACAGAGCCATTACGTTCCACTTTAGCACCAAGCTGACTCAGCAATTTCATTGACGTATCGACGTCTTTCAGTTTCGGAACGTTCTGGATCTCTACTGGCTCTTCCGCCAGTAGCGCGGCAAAAAGGATAGGCAGAGCAGCATTTTTAGCGCCGGAAATTGTGACTTCGCCCTGGAGCTTTGTTGGCCCCTGAACACGAAATTTATCCATTTAGTTTGTTCTCAGTTAACAATTCATATCTGCTACCGGCAAATCGCCCATAGCTCAAAAGCCGTTCAGTTTGCGATCGCGCGCCCACTCCGCAGGGGTATAAGCTTTGATCGACACAGCATGAATGCGGTTATCCGCAATATATTCCATCAGCGGACCATAAACCGTCTGCTGTTTTTTAACCCGGCTCATGCCGTCAAACATCTCACCCACGGCAATAACCTGAAAGTGGCTGCCATCGCCGGAAACGTGGACTTCCTGGAGGGAGAGAGCGTTCATCAGCACGCTCTGAATTTCATTATTTTCCATGGGATCTTCATTCATCAGTTAATAAGCCAGCGAAACATCTTAGAGCAAAGTTGCGCAGTCATAAATAAGCAAAAAGCCTTGCTGATGTATCAAACAAGGCTCAACTTGCAGGCAGATTTGCTGGACAGGCGGTTAACGCCTTATCCAGCCTGAAAAAATTTAACGAGGCAGGACATCAGACGGCAAATTATACAACTTTGCCAGGGTATAGACTTTATCGTTTACCCCCTGAAGCGTCACGCTGTGACCCTGCTTTTTCGCCAGATTGATAAGGTGGAGCAGCAACGCCAACCCACCTGTATCAACGCGGGACACGCGACTGAGATCGATGCAGGTAATTCCCTTCATCGCTTCTTCACGCACTTCCCAAAGCGGTAGCAGTACGTCTTGATCCAACTCTCCAGCTAATGCCAGAGTGTCACCCGTCTGCACCCAGCTCAGTGACTCACTCATTATTTTTTCTCTTCCAGAGTGATTTTCTGTTGAGAAATCGATTTCAGTTGCGCAGTCAGGCCGTCAATACCTTTGGTACGCAGCAGCGTTCCCCACTCGTTTTGTTTGGTGGTGATCATGCTGACGCCTTCGGCAATCATGTCGTAAGCCTGCCAGTTGCCAGTTTGGGAATTTTTGCGCCACTGGAAATCCAGACGTACCGGCGGGCGGCCATTCGGGTCAATAATGGTGACGCGAATAGGCACAATGGTTTTGTCGCCCAGCGGCTGTTCTGGCGCAATCTGGTAAGTCTGACCGTGATACATCGCCAGTGCCTGACCGTAAGCCTGCTTCAGGTACTCACGGAAAGCGGCAAAGTACGCGTCACGTTGGGCCGGGGTAGCACTCTTGTAATACTGACCCAGCACCAGTGCACCAGCGTATTTCACCTGCACATACGGCAGTAGCTCCTGATCAACAATAGTACGCAGATAATCCGGGTTAGCCCGAATTTGCGGTTGCTCATTCTTCAGGCGATCGAACGTTTTCTGCGCCGCCTCGTCCATCAGCTTATACGGATTGGTCTGGTCTGCCGCGGTTGCCGCACTCAACGGTGCAATCACCAGCAAAGCGACCATCATTAAACGTTTAAACATGCGTCGGTTCTCCTGAAATTATTTCGTTGTACCCACAGGTTCAGTGGTTTCATTATTACCTGGCGCAGTAGCTGGCGCATCGCCACTATTCTTATTGTCATCGCCTTTACTACCGTAAAGGAACTGACCAATGAGATCTTCCAGCACCATCGCAGACTTGGTGTCCTGAATTGTATCGCCATCCTTCAGGATAGCAGTACCCAGTTCGGGATCTTCAAAACCGACGTTTAACGCCAGATATTGCTCCCCAAGCAGACCGGAAGTACGAATGCTCAGCGAACTGGTGTCAGGAATGTGGTTATAACGTTGTTCAATTTCCAGCGTCACGCGTGGCAAATAGGTTTTTGGATCCAGCGTAATATCTGCCACCCGACCGACTACAACGCCACCGATACTAACCGGAGAGCGCGCTTTCAGACCGCCGATGTTATCGAACGTCGCATAGAGCGTGTAGGTTGGTTCAGTACGTATTGACGTCACGTTTGCCGCCTTCAGGCAAACAAACAGCGCCGCCAGCAGTGCTGCTAATAAAAAGATTCCCACCCAAATTTCATTTTTTTTCGTTTGCATGAACTCAATTCCCAAACATCAATGCGGTCAGCACAAAATCCAGCCCCAGAACAGCCAGAGACGAGTGGACAACGGTGCGAGTGGTTGCCCGGCTAATCCCGGCAGAAGTCGGGATAGCGTCGTAACCGTTAAACAACGAAATCCACGTCACCGTAATGGCGAACACCACGCTCTTAATCAGACAGTTGACCAAATCCATACGCCAGTCGACGGCGTTTTGCATTGCCGACCAGAAGAATCCGCTATCAATACCTTTCCAGCTAACGCCGACCAATGATCCGCCCCAGATCCCCACGGCGACGAAAATAATCGTCAGCAGCGGCAATGAAATAACCCCAGCCCAGAAACGTGGAGAAATAACCCGACGCAGCGGATCGACCGCCATCATCTCCATACTGGAGAGTTGTTCTGTGGCGCGCATCAAACCAATTTCAGCAGTTAACGCCGAACCGGCGCGTCCGGCAAACAGCAACGCGGCAACCACCGGCCCCAGTTCACGCAGCAGCGATAACGCCACCAGCATCCCTAGACTGGTTTCCGCACTATAGGTGGTCAGAACCAGATAACCTTGTAGACCCAGCACCATTCCGATGAATACGCCAGAAACCACAATAATCAGCATCGACAGGACGCCGACATTATAGAGCTGACGCACCAGCAGCGGCGCGTGTTTACGAAATTCCGGTTTGCCTACCAGCGCATTGAATAACATTAACCCGGCCCGCCCGAACGTTCTCAGGGTTTTAATCCCTTTATGTCCAAGCGACGCCAGCGCATTTAACAGCATGAGTGGCTTAACTCCCTGGTAAAAGATCAGCGTGATAATCGCCGGCAGGATAGCGGAACGGAACAGGCCCGTCAGCTATCCCGTCCAGAAACTGACGGACACGCGGATCGGGATTCTCCTGCAACGCCTGAGCGCTACCGTGAGCAACAATCTTTTTGTCCGCCAGAATCCAGGCGTGATCCGCAATACTTAAGACTTCCGGCACATCGTGAGAAACCACCACACAGGTGACGCCCAGCGCGCTGTTCAGCTCAGAAATCAGCTTCACCAGTACGCCCATAGTGATGGGATCTTGCCCAACAAACGGTTCATCAAACATGATGAGATCTGGCTCCAGGGCAATTGCGCGCGCCAGTGCGGCGCGACGAGCCATCCCGCCGGAAAGTTCAGAAGGCATAAGTTTAGCCGCTCCACGCAGCCCCACCGCTTCCAGCTTCATCATTACCGTACTATGCAACAATGGTGCGGGGAGCTGGGTGTGTTCGCGCAGTGGATAGGCAACGTTGTCAAATACGTTCATATCGGTGAACAACGCCCCGGACTGAAACAACATGCTCATGCGTTTACGCACCGTGTACAGGCGCGAACGAGACATCGCCGGAATATTCTCACCATCAAAAAGGATCTCACCGTGATCAGGTGCGATTTGCCCACCAATCAGTCGGAGTAGCGTCGTTTTACCGATGCCCGATGGCCCCATGATTGCCGTGATCTTCCCTCGCGGCACGGTCAGGGAAATATTATCGAAGATGCAGCGATTGCCACGCGTAAAACTGACATCGCGCATATCGACTAAATTCGCCACAGACTGCTCCATAATTCACCCTTCGTCTTGCGTTGATTTTTTAAGCATGACGCTCAATTTAACCTTGAACCCAACATATTTACAGAATATTACCCGCCGTGGTTAGCGAAAGCTGGCATTTGTTTTACTTTTTAGCCGCATAAAGTCAAAATTAAGAATCCATTACGGCTTTCTGAAAATCTTCAGCGGACCGGCGAGTATACCTGAAGAAAGGACGTTAGATGCTTTTAGCTACGGCACTGTTAATTGTTGGTTTACTTTTGGTCGTATACAGTGCCGACCGACTGGTATTTGCCGCTTCCATTCTTTGTCGCACTTTTGGCATTCCACCGCTGATCATTGGTATGACCGTAGTCAGTATTGGTACGTCACTTCCAGAGATTATTGTTTCACTTGCCGCGTCGCTGCACGAACAACGAGATTTAGCTGTCGGTACGGCGCTTGGCTCAAACATTATCAATATCTTGCTGATCCTCGGTCTGACCGCGCTGGTACGCCCTTTTACCGTCCATTCTGATGTTCTGCGCCGTGAATTACCCTTAATGTTATTGGTCAGCGTTGTAGCCGGTTCCGTACTCTATGACGGACAACTTAGCCGCAGCGATGGTATCTTTCTCCTCTTTCTGGCTGTGCTATGGCTGCTGTTCATTGTTAAACTTGCACATCAGGCTGAACGTCAGGGAACTGACAGCCTGACCAGGGAGCAACTTGCAGAACTGCCGCGTGAAGGTGGTTTACCCGTTGCTTTTTTATGGCTCGGCATTGCACTGATCATCATGCCAGTAGCAACGCGGATGGTGATTGATAACGCTACCGTGCTGGCAAATTACTTTGCCATCAGCGAGTTGACTATTGGTCTGACGGCAATCGCTATCGGCACGAGTCTGCCAGAACTGGCAACCGCGATAGCCGGTGTACGCAAAGGTGAGAACGACATCGCCGTCGGTAATATCATCGGCGCGAATATTTTTAATATCGTCATCGTGCTGGGTCTACCGGCGCTGATTACCCCAGGGGAGATTAACCCACTGGCGTATAGCCGTGACTACAGCGTGATGTTGTTGGTAAGCATTATTTTTGCGTTGCTGTGCTGGCGGCGCTCCCCTCAACCTGGCCGTGGCGTAGGGGTATTATTAACAGGCGGATTTATCGTATGGCTGGCGATGTTGTACTGGTTATCGCCAATACTCGTTGAATAACTGGAAACGCATTATGTCGCACGTAGAGTTGCAACCGGGTTTTGACTTTCAGCAAGCAGGTAAAGAAGTCCTGGCGATTGAACGTGAATGCCTGGCGGAGCTTGATCAATACATCAATCAGAATTTCACACTCGCTTGTGAAAAGATGTTTTGGTGTAAAGGTAAAGTCGTAGTTATGGGGATGGGCAAATCGGGACACATCGGGCGCAAAATGGCAGCCACCTTTGCCAGCACCGGTACTCCGTCATTTTTCGTCCATCCTGGCGAAGCCGCGCATGGCGATTTAGGCATGGTTACGCCACAAGACGTGGTGATTGCTATCTCTAATTCGGGTGAATCCAGTGAAATCGCAGCATTGATTCCGGTGCTTAAGCGTCTTCACGTGCCGTTAATCTGCATTACCGGTCGTCCGGAGAGTAGCATGGCGCGTGCCGCTGACGTGCATCTGTGTGTTAAAGTAGCGAAAGAAGCCTGTCCGTTGGGGCTGGCACCGACCAGCAGCACCACCGCCACGCTGGTGATGGGCGATGCTCTCGCCGTCGCCCTGTTAAAAGCGCGCGGCTTTACCGCCGAAGATTTTGCGCTCTCACATCCCGGCGGCGCACTGGGTCGTAAACTTCTGCTGCGCGTAAGCGATATTATGCATACGGGTGATGAGATCCCGCATGTCAAAAAAACCGCCAGCCTGCGCGATGCATTACTGGAAATTACCCGCAAAAATCTTGGTATGACTGTCATTTGCGATGACAATATGATGATTGAAGGCATCTTTACCGACGGTGATTTACGCCGTGTCTTCGATATGGGTGTGGATGTCCGTCAATTAAGCATTGCCGATGTGATGACGCCGGGGGGAATCCGCGTGCGCCCTGGCATTCTGGCCGTTGAGGCACTGAACTTAATGCAGTCCCGCCATATCACCTCCGTAATGGTTGCCGATGGCGACCATTTACTCGGTGTGTTACATATGCATGATTTACTGCGTGCAGGCGTAGTGTAAAGATTCAAGGATAAACAACAATGAGCAAAGCAGGTACGTCGCTTGAGACCTGTTACGGCCCTGTCAGCGCCGACGTTATGGCAAAAGCGGAGAACATTCGTCTGCTAATTCTCGACGTCGATGGCGTGCTGTCAGATGGCCTGATTTATATGGGCAACAACGGCGAAGAACTTAAAGCGTTCAATGTTCGGGACGGTTATGGCATTCGTTGTGCGCTCACCTCTGATATTGAAGTCGCCATCATTACCGGGCGAAAGGCTAAACTGGTAGAAGATCGTTGTGCCACATTGGGAATTACCCATTTGTATCAGGGGCAGTCGAACAAACTTATCGCCTTTAGCGATCTGCTGGAAAAACTGGCGATCGCCCCGGAAAACGTGGCTTACGTTGGGGATGATCTCATCGACTGGCCAGTAATGGAAAAAGTAGGCTTAAGCGTGGCTGTGGCCGATGCACATCCGCTGTTGATTCCGCGCGCTGATTACGTGACGCGCATTGCTGGTGGTCGTGGCGCAGTTCGTGAAGTTTGCGACTTATTACTCCTGGCGCAGGGCAAACTGGATGAAGCCAAAGGGCAATCGATATGAGTAAAGCCAGACGTTGGGTTATCATTGTGTTATCACTGGCGGTTCTGGTGATGATCGGCATTAACATGACCGAGAAAGACGATACCGCCCAGGTGGTCGTCAACAACAATGATCCCACCTATAAAAGCGAGCATACGGACACGCTCGTCTATAACCCTGAAGGGGCGCTAAGCTATCGATTGATTGCTCAACACGTTGAATATTATTCCGATCAGGCCGTTTCGTGGTTTACGCAACCGGTACTTACCACGTTTGATAAGGATAAAATCCCGACATGGTCGGTAAAAGCGGATAAAGCCAAGCTGACCAATGATCGGATGCTCTATTTATATGGACACGTTGAAGTCAACGCACTCGTGCCGGACTCTCAACTTCGCAGAATCACGACGGATAACGCGCAGATCAATCTGGTGACGCAGGATGTTACCTCTGAAGACCTCGTCACGTTATACGGAACAACATTTAACTCCAGCGGTCTGAAAATGCGCGGCAACTTACGCAGCAAGAACGCCGAGCTGATTGAAAAGGTTAGAACATCCTATGAAATTCAAAACAAACAAACTCAGCCTTAATCTTGTGCTTGCCAGCTCACTTCTGGCCGCCAGTATTCCGGCATTTGCCGTTACCGGAGACACTGACCAGCCGATTCACATTGAGTCGGATCAGCAATCTCTTGATATGCAAGGCAACGTGGTCACCTTTACCGGTAATGTCATCGTTACCCAGGGCACCATCAAAATTAATGCCGATAAAGTGGTCGTTACTCGTCCGGGCGGCGAACAAGGTAAAGAAGTGATTGACGGCTACGGTAAACCGGCAACCTTCTATCAGATGCAGGACAACGGTAAACCAGTCGAAGGTCACGCTTCCCAGATGCATTACGAACTGGCGAAAGATTTTGTCATCCTGACCGGTAATGCTTATCTGCAGCAGGTCGATAGCAATATAACGGGCGATAAAATTACTTATCTGGTGAAAGAGCAGAAAATGCAGGCTTTCAGCGATAAAGGCAAGCGCGTAACCACCGTTCTGGTGCCGTCGCAGTTGCAGGACAAAAACAACAAAGGCCAGACCCCGGCGCAGAAGAAGGGTAATTAATTCGTTATGGCAACATTAACAGCAAAGAACCTTGCAAAAGCCTACAAGGGTCGCCGCGTGGTGGAAGACGTCAGCCTGACCGTTAACTCCGGGGAAATTGTCGGGCTGCTGGGGCCAAACGGTGCCGGTAAAACCACCACTTTCTATATGGTCGTCGGTATTGTGCCGCGCGATGCGGGCAACATCATTATTGATGATGACGATATCAGCCTGCTGCCGCTGCATGCACGCGCGCGTCGCGGTATCGGCTATCTGCCGCAGGAAGCTTCAATTTTCCGCCGTCTTAGCGTTTACGATAACCTGATGGCTGTACTGCAAATTCGTGACGATTTATCCGCTGAACAACGTGAAGATCGTGCGAACGAATTGATGGAAGAGTTTCACATTGAGCATCTGCGCGACAGCATGGGTCAATCGCTCTCCGGTGGTGAACGCCGTCGTGTAGAAATTGCCCGCGCGCTGGCTGCAAATCCGAAATTTATCCTGCTCGATGAACCGTTTGCCGGGGTTGACCCGATCTCAGTCATCGACATTAAACGCATCATTGAGCATTTACGCGACAGCGGCCTGGGTGTACTTATCACCGACCACAACGTGCGTGAAACGCTGGCTGTTTGTGAACGTGCTTATATCGTCAGTCAGGGACATTTAATCGCCCACGGCACGCCGACAGAAATCTTACAAGACGAACATGTTAAGCGTGTATACCTTGGGGAAGACTTCAGACTCTGATAGGGTAGAAGCTCGCGACGTTTTAGCAGGAGAGTACGATTCTGAACATGAAGCAAGGTTTGCAACTCAGGCTTAGCCAGCAACTGGCGATGACGCCTCAGCTACAACAGGCAATTCGTCTGTTGCAGTTGTCCACGCTGGAACTTCAACAGGAGCTGCAGCAGGCGCTGGAAAGTAATCCACTACTTGAGCAAATCGACACTCATGATGAAATCGACACTCACGAAACGCCAGACAGCGAAACGTTAGACACTGCTGACGCGCTCGAACAAAAAGAGATGCCGGAAGAACTGCCGCTTGATGCCAGTTGGGATACCATCTACACCGCCGGTACGCCATCCGGCACCAGCGGTGACTACATCGACGACGAGCTACCGGTCTATCAGGGCGAAACGACGCAGACCTTGCAGGATTATCTGATGTGGCAGGTTGAGCTGACGCCATTTTCTGACACTGACCGCGCCATCGCCACTTCTATTGTCGATGCCGTTGATGACACGGGATATCTCACCGTTCCACTGGAAGATATTCTCGAAAGTATGGGCGATGAAGAGATCGACATCGATGAAGTTGAAGCTGTCCTCAAACGAATCCAACGCTTTGATCCGGTTGGCGTGGCAGCGAAAGATCTGCGTGACTGTCTGCTGATCCAACTCTCCCAATTCGACAAAACTACGCCGTGGCTGGAAGAGGCCAGACTCATCATTAGCGATCACCTCGATCTGCTGGCAAATCACGACTTCCGCACACTGATGCGCGTAACACGCCTGAAAGAAGATGTGCTGAAAGAAGCCGTCAACTTGATCCAGTCGCTCGATCCACGCCCTGGTCAATCGATCCAGACCGGCGAACCGGAATATGTCATTCCAGATGTGTTGGTACGCAAGCATAACGGTCAGTGGACGGTTGAACTCAACAGCGACAGCATTCCACGGCTACAAATTAACCAGCACTACGCCTCAATGTGTAATAACACACGCAATGATGGCGATAGCCAGTTTATCCGCAGCAATCTGCAGGATGCCAAATGGTTGATTAAGAGTCTGGAAAGCCGTAACGATACGCTACTGCGCGTGAGTCGCTGTATCGTTGAACAGCAGCAAGCCTTCTTTGAGCAAGGCGAAGAATATATGAAACCGATGGTACTGGCAGATATCGCTCAGGCTGTCGAAATGCATGAATCGACGATCTCTCGCGTGACCACGCAAAAGTACCTGCATAGTCCACGAGGCATTTTTGAACTGAAGTATTTTTTCTCCAGTCACGTCAATACCGAGGGCGGCGGCGAAGCCTCGTCCACGGCGATTCGCGCGCTGGTGAAAAAATTAATCGCGGCGGAAAACCCAGCGAAACCGTTGAGCGACAGCAAGTTAACTTCTTTGCTGTCGGAACAAGGTATCATGGTGGCACGCCGCACTGTTGCGAAGTACCGAGAGTCTTTATCCATTCCGCCGTCAAACCAGCGTAAACAGCTCGTTTGACCCAACCGATAAGGAAGACACTATGCAGCTCAACATTACCGGAAATAACGTCGAGATCACCGAGGCCCTGCGAGAATTTGTTACCTCAAAATTTGCCAAACTTGAGCAATATTTTGACCGAATCAACCAGGTCTATGTTGTTCTGAAAGTGGAGAAAGTCACCCATACCTCAGATGCAACACTGCATGTAAACGGTGGCGAAATTCATGCCAGCGCGGAAGGTCAGGACATGTACGCTGCCATTGATGGCTTAATCGATAAGTTGGCACGCCAACTGACTAAACATAAAGATAAATTGAAACAACACTAATTGTCCGGGCGATTAGCAAGTGCATGGTGGCCTGTTGTGTGGCACAACGGGCCATTTGTACGGTTAATGCTCCGAGCCTGTTCCACTGTTTGAGTGGACAGGCTCTTAGGTGAAATTATGATAAATAATGATACAACTCTACAGCTTAGCAGTGTTCTTAACAGGGAATGTACGCGAAGCCGCGTCCACTGCCAGAGCAAAAAACGCGCACTGGAAATCATCAGCGAACTGGCGGCGAAACAACTTAGCCTGCCGCCTCAGGTGGTTTTTGAAGCTATCCTGACGCGGGAAAAAATGGGCAGTACCGGTATTGGTAATGGTATTGCAATTCCGCACGGCAAACTGGAAGAAGATACTCTGCGTGCTGTTGGCGTTTTCGTTCAGCTCGAAACGCCTATCGCTTTTGATGCCATCGATAACCAACCGGTTGATTTGCTTTTTGCCCTGCTAGTACCGGCTGACCAAACCAAAACGCATCTGCATACTCTTTCGCTGGTGGCGAAACGTCTGGCGGACAAAACCATCTGCCGCCGTTTACGCGCAGCCCAAAGCGATGAAGAGCTGTATCAAATCATTACGGATACCGAAGGTACTCCGGATGAAGCGTAGTTATTCTGTAATGTCTCTTTTAGACGTTGTGAGGAGAAACAGTACATGGTACTGATGATCGTCAGTGGACGTTCGGGTTCAGGTAAATCTGTCGCCCTGCGTGCGCTGGAAGATATGGGTTTTTACTGCGTGGATAACCTTCCCGTGGTGTTGTTACCCGATCTGGCCCGTACCCTGGCCGATCGCGAGATTTCTGCCGCCGTCAGCATTGATGTTCGTAATATGCCGGAGTCGCCAGAAATATTCGAACAGGCGATGAGCAATCTGCCTGATGCTTTCTCACCGCAACTGCTGTTCCTGGATGCCGACCGTAACACGTTAATACGCCGTTACAGCGATACGCGCCGCCTGCACCCACTTTCCAGCAAAAATCTGTCGCTGGAGAGCGCTATCGACAAAGAAAGCGATCTGCTGGAGCCACTGCGTTCGCGGGCGGATTTGATTGTCGATACGTCAGAAATGTCCGTTCACGAGCTGGCGGAAATGCTGCGTACCCGTCTGCTGGGTAAACGCGAGCGTGAACTGACGATGGTCTTTGAGTCCTTCGGCTTCAAGCACGGCATTCCTATTGATGCGGATTATGTCTTTGACGTGCGTTTCCTGCCGAACCCGCACTGGGACCCAAAACTGCGTCCGATGACCGGCCTTGATAAACCTGTCGCTGCGTTCCTCGACCGTCACACAGAAGTACACAATTTCATCTACCAGACGCGCAGCTATCTTGAGCTATGGTTACCTATGCTGGAAACCAACAACCGTAGCTACCTGACGGTCGCCATTGGTTGTACTGGCGGGAAGCACCGTTCGGTGTATATTGCAGAACAACTGGCAGACTACTTCCGCTCACGCGGTAAAAACGTCCAGTCACGCCATCGCACGCTGGAAAAACGCAAACCATGACCGTCAAGCAAACTGTCGAAATCACTAACAAGCTGGGCATGCATGCCCGGCCTGCTATGAAACTCTTTGAACTAATGCAAGGTTTTGACGCTGAAGTGCTGTTACGTAATGACGAAGGCACCGAGGCTGAAGCCAACAGCGTTATTGCGCTCTTGATGCTGGACTCTGCCAAAGGACGACAGATTGAAGTCGAAGCGACAGGCCCACAGGAAGTCGAAGCGCTGGCTGCGGTTATTGCTCTCTTTAATTCCGGTTTCGATGAAGATTAATCTTCATCCCTCTGACATTTAAATTCTCCCTCCTCAGCCCTTCAGGGCAATAAGAAAAGCGCGTACTGAAATCGTCATCAATGAACGTCATTTGTACATTTCGTGCGCTTTTCCATACACACAAAACCTTAAGAAAACCTTAAAAAGCCTTGTTTAGGTTTCGTTTAAGTTAAGCCCCCATACTGGAGACTGTCAGAAAATATTTCCAGGAGATGGCATGATTCGCTTATCTGAACAAAGTCCCCTGGGCACCGGAAGACATCGGAAATGTTACGCGCATCCGGAAGATGCCCAACGCTGTATCAAGATTGTCTACCACCGTGGCGACGGTGGCGATAAAGAGATCCGCCGCGAGTTAAAGTACTATGCGCACCTTGGTCGTCGTTTGAAAGACTGGAGCGGTATTCCACGCTATCACGGTACAGTTGAGACTGATTGCGGAACCGGTTATGTCTACGATGTCATTGCCGATTTTGATGGCAAGCCGTCTATTACATTGACCGAATTTGCTAAACAATGCCGTTACGAAGAAGATATCGCGCAACTGCGCCAGTTACTGAAACACCTGAAGCGTTATTTGCAGGATAATCGCATCGTGACGATGTCGCTGAAGCCGCAGAATATCCTCTGCCACCGTATCAGTGAGTCAGAAATTATTCCCGTCGTCTGTGACAACATTGGTGAAAGCACGTGGATTCCGCTGGCGACCTGGTCGAAGTGGTGTTGTCTACGTAAGCAAAAGCGATTGTGGCAACGTTTTATCGCGCAACCCGCGCTAGCTGTTGCGCTGCAGAAAGAGACGCTATCTTGTGAGAACAAGAAACTCTCACTCACTTCGCACGAAGCTTAATATAGTTGGTGTTGTCGCATAAACGACTCACCGCCTAATTGATGCATTTGCCGCAAAATCCACGCCTGACGGCTACGCACGTAGCCTGATGGTGCAGAGACTTTGAAACGGAGTGGGTTGGGTAATACTGCAGCCAGTAACGCCGCTTCCGACTGGGTGAGTTTGCTGGCAGGTTTATGGAAATAACGTTGCGCTGCGGCTTCAACACCAAATACCCCTTCACCAAATTCGGCTACATTCAGGTAAACCGTCAGGATACGCTTTTTGCTCCAGACCGTTTCTATCCCCAATGTTAACCCGGCTTCCAGCCCTTTTCGTACCCAACTACGCCCATCCCATAAAAAGAGATTTTTGGCTGTCTGCTGTGAAATTGTTGATGCGCCGCGAACGCGGTTTTCATTGCGTTCATTGTGCGCCAGCGCTTTCTCAATAGAAGCCACATCAAAGCCCCAATGGTCGGGGAATTTCTGATCTTCTGCGGCAATCACCGCCAGCCCCATCCATGGCGAGATTTGATCCAGACTAACCCAATCAGAATGCGCCACGTAACGAAAGTTACCATGCAACCAGGCACTCACCTGACGCTCAGCCATTACCGCCGAGAACGGAACTGGCGCTATGCTAAACAACGCGATGCCCCCACCCCAGAACACGGCAAGGGCAACCACTAACCGCAGAAGAAAACGGCGGACGAAACCGAACGCCGTTAAGCGGCTTTTACTCATTCAGCCAGAACCAGCACGCGGGAAACCAGCTTATCAATGCCGCTCGCCGCTTCCGCAATGTTCTGCGCCAGCATATACGCTGGTGTAGTGACAATCTTATTGTCTTCATCAACAACGATATCATCGACCGGGCACGGCACATGCTCTGCGCCCATCTCTTCCAGCACTTCTGCGGTATCGATATCTGTGCCAATGGTCAAACGCAGCGGGAAATCGAAAATTTTAGGCAGCATCGCCGGGGCAATGCACATAAAGCCAAGCGGTTTACCTGCCTGATGCATCGCTTGCGCCAGCGCCTTTAATTCACGGTCAACGGTGCATTCACTGCCAAGGCTGGCAAAATTGCTTAAATTTTTCGCCGCACCAAAACCACCTGGCACAATCAACGCATCCAGTTCGGCGGCATCGGCCTGAGCCAGAGGACGGATCTCACCACGCGTTATACGTGCTGCTTCAATCAACACATTGCGCGTTTCCGCCATCGGCTCGCCAGTTAAATGGTTGATAACATCAACCTGCTGCTTATCCGGCGCAAAGCAGACCGCCTGCGCACCGTTGCGTGAAATTGCTAATAACGTCAAAACCGCTTCATGGATTTCAGAACCGTCATAGACACCGCACCCGCTCAGAACTACGCCAATTTTCTTCATTGTGATCATCCTTTCGCAACTGACTGAAACACATTAATCTTTTTAATAAAAATGCTACGCATCACACATTTAACTGATTCATGTAACAAATCATTTAAGATTTGCTATCTTAACTGCGTGCGGCCTGAAAAACAGTGCTGCGCCCTTGTAACTCATCATAATAATTTACGGCGCAGCCAAGATTTCCCTGGTGTTGGCGCAGTATTCGCGCACCCCGGTCTAGCCGGGGTCATTTTTTAGCAGCTTTCGCAACCCACGCTTTCAGTACTTCTACGTCGTGACGCCACTCTTCTTTCATCTCTTCAATCCATTCACCAACATTATCTTCCCACGCAGGAAGATCGGGAGACTGGATCTGCTGACCAAGCTGCTGCAGATGGCGTAACCCCACTGACCCCGCCGCACCTTTAATTTTGTGACCTTCCTCGACGATGCCTTTTTTATCTTGCGCCGTCAGATTCGATTCCAACACGCTCACATAGCCCGGCATCATTTTCTCAAACACCGCTAACCCGTCAGTGATCAGCTTCGGCCCTACAAGTTCGAGATACTGTTCCAGCATAGGAATATCAAGCAATGCTTCCGATTTACCGCTCTCTTCTGTCGTCATCGTGCTTTCCTCATCATCCTGGGTATCCCAGAATTTCTTGATCATCGCAGTTAGCGCCGGCACAGAAAGCGGCTTACTCAGCACATCATCCATTCCGGCATTGAGGTACTCTTGTTTATCTTTCAGCACATTGGCAGTTAAAGCCACCAGCGGCGGTAAATCTTCGCGCGGATAACGCTTCGTCAGTTCACGAGAGATATCCAGCCCGGTCATATCCGGTAACTGAATATCCAGCAACACCAGGTCGTATTCGCCAGGTTTAAACATCTCCAGCGCCGCCTTACCGGTCATCGCTACGTCGACAGTATTGCCGAGCTTTTCCAGCACCGAGCGTGCAACAATAACGTTCAGTTCAATATCTTCTACCAGCAGCACATTCAGCGCCGGTAAAGGCATATCATCTTCGTCAAACGCATCATCCACTTCTTCCGCCACCGACGGTGCATGGATCGTCAAAGTAAAGGTTGAACCTTTCCCTTGTTCGCTGGTGACGGTGATATCCCCCCCCATATTTTTCGCCAGCCGACGAGAAACCGCCAGACCAATACCGGTGCCGGTGGCAGGTTTACCGCCGTGGCTGTCTTTCACCTGGTAATACATAGCAAAAATTTTATCCAGTTCATCCTGCGGAATACCGATGCCAGAATCTTCCACTTCAAAATGCAACATGCCCCCTTCGTCATAACGCACACGAACGGTCACTTGCCCCTTCTGAGTGAATTTGACGGCGTTACTGATTAAGTTCCACAGGATCTGGCGTAAACGTGTACCGTCGGTAATGATCTGATGCGGCAACGGCAGCGTCGGTTCCAGAATAAAACGCAGCCCTTTTTGCTGTGCCTGTAATGCGGAGAGGTTTTCCAGATCGGCAAGAAAGCTGGTGAAATCAACCGGCTGGTTATCAAGTTGAACTTTACGCCGCTCCATCTTATCCATGTCGATAATATCGTTGAAGATATTCCCCAATGTGACGGCGGAAACATGGATAGTTTTGAGATATTTTTCCTGCTCAGCGGTGAGTTCCGTATCCAGCAAGATACGACTTAATCCAACGATACCGTTCAGCGGCGTACGCAACTCATGGCTGATTGTCGAGATAAAAGTAGTTTTGTCGCGGCTGGCGCGTTCGAGCGCATCCTGATAACGCTTACGCTCGGTAATGTCGCGACCAAAGCCCATCAAACCGTGGCGTTTACCTACACGGTCGTAGTACGGCACTTTACGGATTTCAAAGCAGGCTTTGCGCCCGTCCGGATAATCCAGCCACTGTTCATAGGTCAGCGACACATTATGACGGAACACTTTCTCATCGGTTTCAATGACTTTTGCTGCGGCTTCCGGCGAGTAAACATCAGCAGGCTTCAGATGCACCAGTTGTTTTTCACTTTTCCCGGTCAGCAGCTCCATCGCGCGATTACAGCCGGAAAACTCTTTATCTTCGTTACGATAAAAAACCAGGTCGGGTGAAGCATCAAGGAAGGAACGTAAGAATGAGGATTGCTGTTCGAGCTGAATCTGCGTCTCTTCGCGCTCTTTGATTTCAATTTTCAACTGACCGAAGGTTTCCTGCAATTCAGCTTCTGCTTTTTCACGAACGGCAATTTCCTGATTAAGCTGGGTAATATTATCTTTCAGTTGTACGTTGAGGCTCAGATCGCGCTCGCGCATCTCCTCCAGCTTTTGCACCAGCCGGGACAGACGTTGCCGTGATTCTTCCAGTTGCTCCACCACTACCGAAAGAAAGTAAACCGCCCACGGTGTAATCAACAAACCAAAGAAGATGGAACGGATAACATCAATACTTTCAACTTCACCATGCAGCACCATGGTCACCGCCATTTGAACCACAATGGCGAGCACCACCAGCGCCAGCGCCAGTAGCATTGAGAAGCGCACCAGACCTAACTTCATCATCAGGTCAACATAGTACTGCGCCAACAAACGAATTTGCTTCATTTAAGGAATTCCTTCACGACAACCTGCCACAATAATACCCAATTCTGACAGTTACGCTGAAAATTGTGTGAGAAATGCGGAATTCCCCAGATTAACTACGAGGAAGGTGGCATCCACGGGCGTCCCAACGCCGATCCCTGCACGCCGTGTTCAGTAAGATAGCGATCCAGCTCGACCATTCCCGTCCAGCGATTTTCACACCACAGTGGGGCAAGTAGCGTCGGGCGACGGGCGCTGGCGGAAATACGATGATAGATAACTTCCGGTGGTGTATGGCGGATCATTTCTCCCGCTGTCAGCGTGTAATCGTCCAGTTCAATACCGTTCAAACGCCCCGCTTCCCATGCTTTCGCCATAATGCTGCCTTTCACGATATGCAGCGGATGCAGTTTTATGCCGTCAACACCGGTTTCCACCACCTGCTCCAGCGTTTGCAGACATTCAGTGCGTCCTTCACCCGGCAGGCCGACAATTAAGTGCGAGCACACTTTCAGCCCGCGTTCACGTGCCCGTTGCGTCGTGCGTTGATAACAGGCGAAATCATGGCCACGGTTAATACGGTGTAGCGTTTTGTCATGAGCGGTTTGCAGTCCCAGTTCCAGCCACACTTCATAACCCTGATCTTTATATTCGCAAAGCAGATCCAGCACAGCATCCGGTACGCAGTCCGGGCGGGTGCCAACACACAAACCGACAATATTGGCCTGACTCACCGCCTGCTGATACATAGAGCGCAGTACCTGAACTTCCGCAAAGGTGCTGGTATAAGCCTGAAAGTAAGCCAGATAGCGTTTCGCGCGATTAACTAAATTTGCCTGATGCGCCAGTTGTTCGGCAATAGAACGATGTTGCTGTTCTTCGTCGGCAAACGAGGCAACATTACAGAATGTGCAGCCACCGCGTCCGATGGTGCCATCACGATTCGGGCAGCTAAAACCACCGTGCAGCGTCAGTTTATGCACCTTTTGCCCGTAACGACGGGTAAGATCTCCACCAAACATATTGACTAATTTCTGTAACTGCATAATCTGATAGACCGCGCCTTGAAAAGAGGCCAAAGCCTGCCATTTTTAGCTCAATTCTGCGATGACCTGGATCAATCGCCCTGGCCTGCCTTTACCAACTGCATATTCAATCACAATTACTGAAATTTAATGCAATATCGTATTAATTACTTTTCCTTATCTTGCGTCAGATTTTTTTATCCGCTAATGGATTTTAAACAAAAACAGTAGTATGAAACGCCTTTATCTCTCAATGCAGTATAAAATGCTGGTTTAAGCGTCAGTTCAAGGCAGGATAAGGGTTAACACGCCTCTATAGTAGTCAGGAACTCAACGTTTTCCTTTTTCACCCCACTTTAATTCAAAATAAGATATTTCATTTAATTTCAATAAATTAATGAATATTTTTGCGCTAAAGCACATTTCTATACCAATAAGCTTGCCATTTGACCTGTGTCGCCTTTACCGATAAGTTGGAAATCCGCTGGAAGCTTTCTGGATGAGCAGCCTGCTCATCATATTTATGCAGTAATTGAGATCCCCTCTTCACCGTATTAACCGATGCGAAAAGGACAAAAAAAGGGGGCGAATGCGAGGTAAGCGTATGAAACGCAAACCCCGTCGCCACGCTCTTTCTGTGCCCGTGCGTTACGGTTCGGAAGTGGGGTTCCCGCAGAGCCTGGGGGAGGTTCACGATATGTTGTACGATAAATCCCTTGAGAGGGACAACTGTGGTTTCGGCCTGATCGCCCACATAGAAGGCGAACCTAGCCACAAGGTAGTGCGTACGGCAATACACGCACTGGCCCGCATGCAGCACCGTGGCGCGATTCTCGCTGATGGTAAAACCGGCGACGGTTGCGGCTTGCTGTTACAAAAACCGGATCGCTTTTTTCGCATCGTTGCGCAAGAACGCGGCTGGCGTTTAGCGAAAAACTACGCCGTCGGGATGATCTTTCTGAATAAAGATCCCGAACTCGCCGCTGCCGCACGCCGCATCATTGAAGAAGAGCTGCAACGCGAAACATTGTCGATTGTGGGCTGGCGTGATGTCCCCACCAACGAAGGCGTACTGGGTGAAATTGCCCTCTCCTCTCTGCCACGCATTGAGCAAATTTTCGTTAACGCTCCGGCTGGCTGGCGTCCGCGCGATATGGAACGCCGTCTGTTTATCGCCCGTCGCCGCATTGAGAAACGTCTCGAATCCGATAAAGACTTCTACATCTGTAGCCTGTCGAATCTGGTCAACATCTATAAAGGTCTGTGTATGCCGGCGGATTTGCCGCGCTTTTACCTGGATCTTGCGGATCTGCGTCTGGAATCAGCTATCTGCCTGTTCCATCAACGCTTCTCCACCAACACCGTGCCGCGCTGGCCACTGGCGCAGCCATTCCGTTACCTCGCACATAACGGTGAAATCAACACCATCACCGGTAACCGTCAGTGGGCGCGTGCCCGTACTTATAAATTCCAGACGCCGCTAATCCCCGATTTACACGACGCAGCACCGTTTGTGAACGAAACCGGCTCCGACTCCAGCTCGATGGATAACATGCTGGAACTGCTGCTGGCGGGCGGGATGGATATCATCCGCGCCATGCGCCTGTTAGTGCCACCTGCCTGGCAGAACAACCCGGATATGGACCCGGAACTGCGCGCGTTCTTCGACTTTAACTCCATGCATATGGAGCCGTGGGATGGTCCGGCGGGCATCGTGATGTCCGACGGTCGTTTCGCCGCCTGTAACCTCGACCGTAACGGTCTGCGTCCGGCACGCTACGTCATCACCAAAGATAAGTTGATCACCTGCGCCTCTGAAGTCGGCATCTGGGATTATCAGCCTGATGAAGTGGTGGAAAAAGGCCGCGTCGGGCCAGGTGAGCTGATGGTGATCGACACTCGCAGTGGGCGTATTCTGCACTCGGCGGAAACCGATGATGACCTGAAAAGCCGCCATCCGTACAAAGAGTGGATGGCGAAAAACGTCCGCCGTCTGGTGCCGTTTGAAGACTTGCCTGATGAAGAAGTGGGGAGTCGCGAACTGGACGACGACACGCTTGCCAGCTACCAGAAACAGTTTAACTACAGCGCGGAAGAGTTGGATTCCGTGATCCGCGTACTGGGCGAAAACGGCCAGGAAGCCGTCGGTTCGATGGGCGACGACACCCCATTCGCCGTGCTCTCCAGCCAGCCGCGTATTATTTACGACTACTTCCGTCAGCAATTTGCCCAGGTGACTAACCCGCCAATCGACCCCCTGCGTGAAGCGCATGTCATGTCGCTCGCCACCAGCATCGGTCGTGAAATGAACGTCTTCTGCGAAGCAGAAGGCCAGGCGCACCGCTTAAGCTTTAAATCGCCAATTCTGCTCTACTCCGATTTCAAACAGCTCACGACCATGAAAGAGGAGCACTATCGCGCAGATACGCTGGATATCACCTTTGACGTTAGCAAAACCACGCTTGAAGCGACGGTTAAAGAGCTGTGCGATAAAGCCGAAAAAATGGTACGTAGCGGCACCGTGCTACTGGTACTTTCAGACCGAAATATCGGTAAAGATCGCCTGCCGGTTCCGGCTCCGATGGCGGTTGGCGCGATCCAGACCCGTCTGGTCGATCAAAGCCTGCGTTGCGATGCCAACATCATCGTCGAAACCGCCAGCGCCCGCGATCCGCACCACTTCGCTGTGCTGCTGGGCTTCGGTGCAACCGCCATTTATCCGTACCTTGCCTATGAAACGCTGGGACGCTTAATCGACACCCATGCGATTGCCAAAGACTATCGTACCGTGATGCTGAACTACCGTAACGGCATCAACAAAGGCTTGTACAAAATCATGTCCAAAATGGGCATCTCCACCATCGCCTCTTACCGCTGCTCGAAACTGTTCGAAGCAGTCGGTCTGCACGATGACGTGGTGAGCCTGTGCTTCCAGGGCGCAGTCAGCCGCATTGGCGGCGCGAGCTTTGAAGATTTCCAGCAGGATCTGCTGAATCTTTCAAAACGTGCCTGGCTGGCGCGTAAACCCATCAGCCAGGGCGGCTTGTTAAAATACGTGCATGGCGGCGAATACCACGCCTACAACCCGGACGTCGTGCGCACACTGCAACAGGCAGTTCAGAGTGGCGAGTACAGCGACTATCAGGAATACGCGAAGCTGGTTAACGAGCGTCCGGCAACGACACTGCGCGATCTGCTGGCGATTACTCCGGGTGAAAACGCGGTCAACATTGCTGATGTTGAACCAGCCAGTGAACTGTTTAAACGCTTCGATACCGCAGCGATGTCTATCGGCGCATTAAGCCCGGAAGCCCACGAAGCGCTGGCGGAAGCGATGAACAGCATCGGCGGTAACTCTAACTCCGGGGAAGGCGGTGAAGATCCGGCGCGTTACGGCACCAATAAAGTCTCACGTATCAAACAAGTCGCTTCTGGCCGCTTCGGCGTAACCCCGGCGTATCTGGTTAACGCCGACGTGATTCAGATTAAAGTCGCTCAGGGCGCGAAACCGGGCGAAGGTGGTCAGTTACCTGGCGATAAAGTCACGCCGTATATCGCCAAACTGCGCTACTCCGTGCCGGGCGTAACGCTGATCTCCCCGCCGCCGCACCACGATATCTACTCTATCGAGGATTTAGCGCAGCTTATTTTCGACCTGAAACAGGTTAACCCGAAAGCGATGATCTCCGTCAAACTGGTTTCTGAACCAGGCGTCGGGACTATCGCAACTGGCGTTGCGAAAGCGTATGCCGATTTAATCACCATCGCGGGCTATGACGGCGGCACCGGCGCAAGCCCGCTCTCCTCGGTGAAATACGCAGGCTGCCCGTGGGAACTGGGCCTGGTGGAAACTCAGCAGGCACTGGTGGCTAACGGCCTGCGCCATAAAATTCGTTTGCAGGTTGATGGCGGCCTGAAAACAGGTGTTGATATCATCAAAGCGGCAATTCTCGGCGCGGAAAGCTTTGGCTTTGGCACCGGTCCGATGGTGGCGCTGGGTTGTAAATACCTGCGTATTTGTCACCTGAACAACTGCGCCACCGGCGTAGCAACTCAGGACGAAAAACTGCGTAAGAATCACTATCACGGCTTACCGTTCAAAGTGACTAACTACTTTGAGTTTATCGCCCGTGAAACCCGCGAGCTGATGGCGCAACTGGGTGTAACACGTCTGGTCGATCTGATTGGTCGTACCGACCTGCTCAAAGAGCTGGATGGTTTCACAGCAAAACAACAGAAACTGGAGCTGTCTCGCCTGCTGGAGACCGCCGAGCCACATCCGGGTAAAGCGCTCTATTGCACTGAGAAAAACCCACCGTTTGATAACGGCATACTCAACGCGCAGTTGCTGCAACAGGCGAAACCGTTTGTCGATGAGCGCCAGAGCAAAACCTTCTGGTTCGATATTCGCAACACCGACCGTTCCGTGGGCGCATCACTCTCTGGCTACATCGCGCAAACACACGGCGATCAGGGGCTGGCAGCCGATCCTATCAAAGCGTACTTCAACGGCACCGCGGGTCAGAGCTTCGGCGTGTGGAACGCAGGCGGCGTGGAGCTGTATCTGACTGGCGATGCTAACGACTATGTTGGTAAAGGCATGGCAGGCGGCTTAATCGCCATTCGTCCACCCGTGGGTTCGGCCTTCCGCAGCCATGAGGCGAGCATTATCGGCAACACCTGCCTGTATGGCGCGACCGGTGGTCGTCTGTATGCCGCAGGCCGTGCAGGAGAACGTTTCGGTGTGCGTAACTCTGGTGCTATCACTGTGGTAGAAGGCATTGGCGACAACGGTTGTGAATATATGACCGGCGGTATCGTCTGTATTCTGGGTAAAACCGGCGTTAACTTTGGCGCAGGCATGACCGGGGGCTTCGCTTACGTTCTCGACGAAAGTGGTGATTTCCGCAAACGCGTTAACCCGGAACTGGTGGAAGTGTTAAGCGTTGACTCCCTGGCGATCCATGAAGAGCATCTGCGTGGTCTTATCACCGAGCATGTGCAACACACCGGTTCCCAGCGTGGTGAAGAGATCCTGGCTAACTGGTCAACCTTCGCCAGCAAATTCGCGCTGGTTAAACCGAAGTCCAGTGATGTAAAAGCACTGCTGGGTCACCGTAGTCGTAG
Source organism: Escherichia sp. TW09308 (assembly GCF_000208565.1). NCBI lineage: Bacteria > Pseudomonadati > Pseudomonadota > Gammaproteobacteria > Enterobacterales > Enterobacteriaceae > Escherichia > Escherichia sp. TW09308. The sequence continues at coordinate 3,381,797 of NZ_AEME01000001.1, forward strand.
TGCAGCAGAGTTGCGCGTGCAGGCGCAGTAAGGGGTAGCAACAATGAGTCAGAATGTTTATCAATTTATCGACCTGCAGCGCGTTGATCCGCCAAAGAAACCGCTGAAGATCCGCAAAATTGAGTTCGTCGAAATTTACGAGCCGTTTTCCGAAGGCCAGGCCAAAGCGCAGGCTGACCGCTGCCTGTCGTGTGGCAACCCATACTGCGAATGGAAATGCCCGGTACACAACTACATCCCAAACTGGCTGAAGCTCGCCAACGAGGGGCGGATTTTTGAAGCGGCAGAACTGTCGCATCAAACTAATACCCTGCCGGAAGTGTGTGGACGCGTCTGCCCACAGGATCGCCTGTGCGAAGGCTCCTGCACCCTGAATGATGAATTTGGCGCGGTGACCATCGGTAACATTGAACGCTATATCAATGATAAAGCGTTCGAAATGGGCTGGCGTCCGGATATGTCTGGCGTAAAACAGACCGGTAAAAAAGTGGCGATTATCGGCGCAGGTCCGGCGGGGCTGGCGTGTGCGGATGTGTTAACGCGCAACGGTGTGAAAGCTGTCGTCTTCGACCGTCATCCGGAAATCGGCGGTCTGCTGACCTTTGGCATTCCGGCCTTCAAGCTGGAAAAAGAGGTGATGACGCGCCGCCGTGAAATCTTCACCGGCATGGGCATTGAGTTCCAACTCAATACCGAAGTGGGTCGTGACGTACAACTGGACGATCTACTGAACGATTACGATGCAGTGTTCCTCGGTGTCGGGACCTATCAGTCAATGCGCGGTGGACTGGAAAACGAAGACGCCGACGGCGTGTACGCGGCGCTACCGTTCCTCATCGCCAACACCAAACAGTTAATGGGTTTTGGCGAAACCAACGAAGAACCGTTCGTCAGCATGGAAGGCAAACGCGTAGTGGTACTTGGCGGCGGCGACACCGCGATGGACTGCGTGCGCACTTCCGTGCGCCAGGGAGCGAAGCACGTCACCTGTGCCTATCGTCGTGATGAAGAGAACATGCCGGGTTCCCGTCGCGAAGTGAAAAACGCGCGGGAAGAAGGTGTGGAGTTCAAATTCAACGTCCAGCCGCTGGGTATTGAAGTGAATGGCAACGGCAAAGTCAGCGGCGTGAAAATGGTGCGTACCGAAATGGGCGAACCCGATGCTAAAGGCCGTCGCCGCGCGGAGATTGTCGCAGGCTCTGAACATATCATTCCGGCAGATGCGGTGATCATGGCGTTTGGTTTCCGTCCACACAGCATGGAATGGCTGGCACAACACAGCGTCGAACTGGATCCCCAGGGCCGCATTATCGCTCCAGAGCGAAGCGACAACGCCTTCCAGACCAGCAACCCGAAAATCTTCGCCGGTGGTGACATTGTGCGAGGTTCAGACCTGGTGGTAACGGCAATTGCCGAAGGCCGCAAAGCTGCTGACGGGATCATGAACTGGCTGGAAGTATAACAAAAACCTCTCACGGCTCTATCATCATCCGTTTTATCTGGCCGGTGATAGGGCTGAAGCCCTCCCCCGAAACATCTCTCTCCTGAAAATTACACTCTGTGTCTGAAAGTATTCCCCCCCCCCTGACAATAAATTTGAATATCTCACTTAATAAATGGAGTCGTAATAAATACAGTTGTAAAAAATCATTAATTAAACCTAATTAAAAAACATTATTATTGATAAAACAATTCACAGCGTGAATGTTATTCTCATTAATTTTTAATAAAATATTAATGCCAACATATTCAAAGTAGAAATAAATAGTATAGATTACATTAAAATGCAAAATAGCCGTTCGGTTTTTAAGCGAAAAAAGCATCTATCTCCCAACAATTAAGAATACCCTTACGACAAATTAAATTCACAACATGAATAACATATATTAAATCATTAATCAGGTACTAATCTGATAATCAACCACAAAAAAAGATTTACCATAATATTAAATAACGCCGTAGACTTTCCGCATTAATATTTACCTCGGGTAAATTATTTATGCGTGGGTTATTCAACAAAAAAGTCAGCAAACAATATTTTATTTAGACCCAAATACAAGAATAAATAATATATTTATTAATAGCCCCTATAAAAATTTAAAGCGCAAGCACGGCTCTCACGTTAACTGTTAACGGAAAACAGTGCTTATTCACATTTAAATTTAAGGACAAATAATGAAAAAGTTAGTAAAAGCTGCACTGGCAACGGCGATGGTTATGGGATTTTCATCTTATGCAAATGCGGTGGGCAGCAATACCGGCACAGTCAATTTTATCGGTACGATTGAAGACTCTCCGTGCTCCATTGTGGTGGGTGACGAACATCAGACCGTTAACCTCGGCCATATCGGTACAGGTTCTCTGACTGGTGGCAAATCCTCCACGGCTGTGCCGTTCAAAATCCGTATGGAACACTGCGTATTCACCACTGAAACCAAAATGTCCACGGTGTTCAGCGCAGCAGGTAACGAATCAACTGCCAACCCGGGCAACCTGGCTCTGATGGGGTCCAGCGGTGAAATGAAAGGGGCCAGCATTGTTATCGGAACCAGCAAAGGTGCAGCACTCAAACTGGGTACTGCGTCAGAAACCAAACTGCAGATGGATGGAAACACTCCGGCCAAAGGCCTGCCTAACCAGGAAGTCGATTTCAGCGCATGGGTGAAAGGCGACGCAACTGGCACAATTGATATTGGCGAATTCAATAGCCAGGTTAATTTCCAGATTAGCTACCTGTAATTTACCCGCTGTAATAAGTGCAATGCCCTGAACAAGGAATTCAGGGCATTAATAAAAATTAAAAACACTCATTATTGTTATTATCAGGACGGTTTATCTGATGCAACACCATGCCCCTTTCCGCTTACGAATATTAAGTCTGGCAATCATGATGACGCTGACCGGTCTCTCCGGGAAAAGCAATGCAGAAGAGGCTGTTGAATTTAATACCCAATTTCTTGACGTAAAAGGTGGGACAAAAATTGATTTAGGGAAATTTTCCCATAAAGGTTATGTCCTTCCGGGAAATTACAACTTGCAGGTTGTCGTAAATAAATATCCTCTGGCAGAGGAGAATGACATTCATTGGTATCCTAAAGAGGATGACCCGAGTAACAGCTTCCCTTGTCTTTCTCCCGATGTCATATCAAAGCTGGGACTAAAACCAGAATTAGTCGAAACATTACAATGGATTAAAGACGGCCAATGCCTGCAACCGGGCCAGATTGAAGGCATGGTAATACAGGCAAATTTAAGTCAGTCCCAGCTTGAGGTGACGATCCCCCAGGCCTGGCTGGAATATACCGACGCAGAATGGGATCCGCCCTCGCGCTGGGATGAAGGTATTCCCGGGTTGATATTCGATTACAACATGAATGCTCAGGTTCGCCATCAGCAGAATGATGGCGTCGATGAACATGACATCACGGCGAATGGTACTGTTGGCGGTAACCTGGGCGCATGGCGCTTACGTGCTGACTGGCAGGCCAGTTATCTGAATACCAGCGACAGTGAAGGGCAAGATCTGCGTGACTGGGAATGGAGCCGCTATTACGCATGGCGTGCATTACCCGGCCTTGGGGCAAAACTGACGCTCGGTGAAGACGCTCTTGCCTCGGATATCTTCGACACCTTTAACTACCTCGGTGCCAGCGTACAAACCGATGATCAAATGCTTCCGCCAAACCTGCGTGGCTATGCACCGGACATCTCTGGCGTCGCGCGTACCAATGCGAAAGTCACCGTAACGCAGCAAGGTCGCGTTATTTATGAGTCACAGGTTCCTGCTGGCCCATTCCATATTCAGGATATCAACGAAGCGGTATCCGGCGATTTACATGTCCGCATTGAAGAGCAAAGCGGCCAGGTTCAGGAATATGACGTCAGTACCGCCTCCATTCCCTTTTTAACCCGCCAGGGCATGGTGCGTTACAAAGGCACGGTGGGGCGTCCACAGGACTGGAACCATCACGCTGAAGGTAACGCGTTTGCCGCTGGTGAAGCATCATGGGGCTTTGCCAATAGCTGGTCGCTGTACGGCGGTGCTGTGGGTGAAGAACATTATCAGGCCGTCGCCATTGGTATCGGCCGCGATATGGCGGTACTGGGAGCGCTCGCCCTTGACGTCACCCATTCACGAACTCAACTCCCGGAAGCGGGCGAATATGGACACGGTACTCTCCAGGGGAACTCCTATCGCATCAGCTACGCCAAAGATTTTGATCAGTTAAACAGCCGCTTTACCTTTGCCGGTTATCGGTTTTCCGAAGAAAACTACATGACGATGAGCGAATATCTCGATGCGCTGCATGATGACAACGTCCGTGCAGGCCACGATAAAGAGATGTACACCGTTAGCTATAGCCAGAATTTTAGCGACCCCGCGCTCAACGTTTACCTGACCTGGAACCGCCGGACATATTGGGACAGAGGAGACCAGAACAACTACAACCTCATGGTCTCTCACTATTTTGATATCGGTTCAATGAAGAATATGAGCCTCTCTCTGACCGCTTATCGCAGTGAATATGACAATGAATCCGACGATGGTGTTTATGTTTCACTGATGATCCCCTGGGGCAACGATAAGTCCATCAGCTACAACGGCATGTTTAGCGACGACGACAATTCCAGCCAGGTCAGTTATTACCAGCGCCTGAACGATCGCAGCAACTATCAATTAAGTCTGGGCCAGTCCGGCAATAACACCCGGGCTGAAGGGTTCTACAGCCATGAAGGGAGTTATGCGGACGTGGACGTCAGCGCAAACTATCAGGAAGGCGATTACACCTCTGCGGGTCTGACGATGCGTGGCGGCGCAACGCTAACCGCAAAAGGTGGGGCGTTACATCGCACGAATCTCTCTGGCGGCAGCCGTATTCTGGTCGATACCGGCGGCGTCGCTGATGTCCCCATCGGCGGCTACAACTCTCCGGTCTACTCCAATAGGTTCGGCAAGGCCGTTCTGACGGACGTCAATGACTATTACCGCAACCAAATTCGCATTGATATCAATCAATTGCCTGAAAATGCCGAGGCAACGCAGTCCACTGTGCAGGCCACTCTTACCGAAGGTGCGATTGGCTATCGCGAATTTGGCGTCATCAGCGGTGAAAAAGCGATGGCCGTTCTGCGCATGGAAAATGGCGACTATCCCCCCTTTGGCGCGGAAGTTAAAAACAGCCACCAGCAGCAAATCGGGTTGGTTGATGACGACGGGCATGTCTATCTCGCTGGCGTAAAAGCGGGTGAAAACTTACAGGTTTACTGGTCAGGCGAAAAACAGTGTGACGTCTCATTGCCCGACCCGTTACCGAAAAACCTATTTAGTGGTTTGTTATTGCCGTGTCAGTTAGCCAACCCGGATAAACCGCGCCCTGCCATGGAGATAAAACCGATTATCCAGGAGCAGACACAGCGCATTACGCCATCGGCTAAACCAGAAGCATTATCAGACAACGCCTATTAATTATTCAGGAACAGGGAACATGGTAAATAACAACATTTACGCACCAGGGATGTGGAAGACGAATATTTCTTGTCTGAGCGCAATTCTCTTTTTTACCTCCTGCGCGCAGGCCGCCATTGCGCCAGACCGCACGCGTCTGGTCTATAAAGGCGGCGAGAAATCGATCAGCGTGACGCTCAAAAATGACAGCCAAACCCTGCCCTATTTAGCGCAGACGTGGGTTGAAAACGAAAAAGGCGAGAAAATCACCTCGCCACTGGCTGTTCTGCCGCCCGTGCAGCGTATAGAGGCGAAAACGGAAGGTCAGGTCAAAGTGCAGGGAATGCCTGACATTAGCACCTTAGCGCAGGATAAAGAGACGCTGTTTTACTTTAATGTGCGAGAAATTCCGCCGAAAAGCGATAAACCCAATTCGCTGCAAATTGCGCTGCAAACGCGGATCAAACTGTTCTATCGCCCCGCCGCGCTGGCCAAAAAGGTCGATCCTGAGCATCCCTGGCAACATCAGGTCACTCTGAGTCGCCAGGGAGATCATTACCTGGTCAAAAACCCAACCAGTTATTACGTCATTATCAGCTCCGCCAGCACACAGAAAGGCGGTCAGCCCATCACAGGCTTTGAACCGCTGGTGATGCCTCCCGCAACCAGTCAGGAGATGAAAGGCCGCGCATCCGATCTGGGAAGTGCGCCGGTACTGACGTATGTCAACGACTACGGCGGACGACTGCCTCTCTATTTCCAGTGCAGCGGCGCAGAGTGCCATGTCGATGACGCCAGAAGCAGTAAAGGATAATTCGGAGGCTTAATGAGAAGGCGAAACAGTGCCCCACTTTCACTGTCATTGAGCGCTCTGATGCTACTGAGTGCATCGGTATGTGCAGGGAATAAAAGCGTAAAAATGACGTTACGTATCGCCGTCGACGCACCGCCACCTTGTACCGTCACCGGCGGAACAGTGAACTTTAACGATGTGCTCACCACCAAAATCGACGGCACAAACTATACCCAAACGGTGGGTTACAGCCTGAATTGTGATAAGCGAATTGTGGATGCACTGAAAATGCAGTTGCAGGGTACGGTTGTCACCATCAACGGCGAGTCGGTACTGAAAACGAATGTAGATGGGCTGGGAATACGGGTCCGTACGGTGAATGAACATACCCTCCTCGAGCCCGGGAGCACATCCTGGTTCCATTTTAACTTTTCGGGCAGCGGCCCGGCGCTGGAAGCGACACCGGTAAAAAATTCAGCGACAACGCTCAGTTCAGGCGACTTTACCGCCGGGGCGACACTGGTGGTGGATTATCAATGAAAACAATCGGATGCACGATACTTTTAGCCGCATGCAGCCTGTGTCATGCCGATAATCTGACCTTTATTGGCCACCTGGTGACACCGCCTGTTTGCACCATCAGCAACAACGCCAGAATAGACGTCAATTTCCGTGATGTGATCATCACGCGAATCGATGGCAACAATTACAGGCAGCCGCTGGAGTACAAAATTACCTGCGACTCAAGCGTCCGCGATAATTCGATGGCGATGACCCTGACCTTAACGGGAGATGTCGTGGACTTTGACGACGCCATCAAAACCAATACCGACGGATTAGGGATCAAAATCTGGGAAAACAGTAAACCCTTTAAGCCCGGCAGCACCATTACTGTCGATGAGGCAAATTTGCCCGTTCTGGAAGCTGTCCCCGTAAAAAGTGTCAGCGCGAACCTCAGCGAACAGAATTTCGAGGCTTGGGCGACGCTACGCGTGGATTACCAATAACAGCAGGGAGCAAAATGATGAAACGAATAGTATCGGTTCTGTCGCTGTGCGGGATGTTAGCAGTGTCGGCTCATGCGGCGGACAACGTCCACTTCACGGGTAACCTGCTGGCGGGTTCCTGTACGCCGGTCATTGTCGGAACCGCAATGGAAGAAATCATCTTTCCGCCCGCAGATGCAGCAGATTTACAGGCCAGCGGGCAGTCGGCGCGCGTGCCGGTGACGCTGAAACTGGCGAACTGTGAAAGCTCGCTACAAAACGTCAAGGTGACATTTTCCGGCACTGAAGACCCGCTGTTGGCGACGGGTTTCCTCGCGCTCGCCCCGGGCTCACGCGCCAGCGGGGTCGGTATTGGAATTGAAACAAGTAACGGAACCGCCGTACCGGTTAATAGCACAGCGGGAGTGACATTCCCGCTTACCGCCCCGAATACCACGCTCAATTTCAATGCCTGGCTTCAGGTTGAACCGGGCGTCACGATTGTACCAGGCGAGTTCTCCGCCAGTATGACCGCCACTTTTGAGTATTTCTGATATGAAAAAAATATCTTCGTTTTTACTCTTTTTGTTATTAGCGATTGGATTTGCTAACAGCAGCATGGCCAAACCTAACCTCAAAGTCTCCTTCAACACCCAAAAGTTATATTACGCCATGGATGACAGCAGCGTTATCCGCCTGGAGCTCCATGTAAATATCCTGACGCCAGATGGCCTGTTTACAGGTACGATAAACAAAGCCCTGTTTCAAGGTTTCCCCTATCACCTGGACACCTGGAGCCTCGCCAATGGCCCTGGGCCTCTTCCACCGAATCCTACGATTACCGTGACTGATTATGATAATACCAACGTCGATCCAGATCTTTGTGGCCCGATGCCGGATGGTTGGAACTGTGCCTGGTATGAACTTAAAGTGGATACCGGTACAGACTCCTACGGCTGCCCGTGGGTAGCCAATATCTGGGGGACATCAACGGGTATACATGGTGTCTATAACGGCCCTGTCTCCCATGGTTCCATCTGCCCCACCGTTCCCGTGGCGTCATTTGATATTTCCTGGAGTAAAGATCGCGTCCAGAATGACATGTTACTCAAAATCGCCTCAACGGGGGGCGTCGTTCATGCCAACCTGCCGACCTATCTGATGGAAAGCGGCAAATTGTGTGACGGCAGTCTGAATGATACGCGTGGCAGCTACTGTCGCTATGTCAGCCAAATGACCCAGCTCACAAGCCAGGGATGCACAAACGTCGAGGGTGGCAACAGTAACGTCACGGCGGTCGTCGCTGACAGTTCGCCTTACGACCAGACGCTAAGTAATATTGCGGTTGAAGTCAATACGGCGGGTACGGGGCAATTTACGACCGAGTGCTATTTCCAGTATCTGATGGAAGAGTTGTAGGTCGGGAATGTCGGGGTGTGATCGCGCTCCGCCCAAACCTGAGAAAGTAATAAGCCCGGTTCAGCCGGGCTAAAAGTATAGCGCTAAAGAATGTGGCGATTCACCTTCACCACCACCTTCTTAATCTCAGCAACGGACTCAACAATACACCCGGGCTTATGCGGTTCTCCCGGCATAAACACGGCGAACATCCCCGGTTTCATGATAATGGTTTGTTCATTCTCAATGGCGTTACAAAGCTGATAATCCTCTTCCACATGCAGCTCTTCGCACGCACGGGCGGAATCCGCGACACCGAAGTTAATCCGTTCTTCGCCACTCAGTAAAAGCTGAATATCAACATATTGCGTATGTAGTTCCGCTTTTTTACTCTCTGCGGGCTGGGTGGGAAATGTCATCACATTCATAAAGATATCATCGCCGCGCAGTTCATAACGACCTGGCGATTTCTCTTGTGGGCAGGCGGTTAACGCCAGCGTTAACGCATCCATCAATACCGGATGCAAACCGGCAGATGGTAATGACTGTACTTCACCCATCATCATAATTTTTCTCCCTGGGCCAACAACGCAGCCCCAAGTAAACCTGCATCGTGGCGGTAGTGCGCCGCCAGTAACTCAACATGAAATGCCGCTGGCTCCTGCGCCAGATACGTTTCCACCAGCGCCAGATACCCTTCAGCCAACCCGACGCTGCCACCGACCACCACGCACTGGCAATCGGTCGTAGCTTTAACATCGGCAATCAGTCTTGCCAGCGCATGTGCGGAGCGGTGAATCAGTTGCTGAGCATGTTCGTCGCCCTGACCGGCGCGCGTAAAAATGGTTTTCGCATTCGCCCCCGCCAGCTCACCCTGCGCCGCAGCCGCAATGCCACGACCGGAAGCAATCGCTTCCACACAGCCGACACGTCCACAACCGCAGACTGGACCATGAGGATCAGCCAGCGTATGTCCAATATGCCCCGCCAGGCCGCCTGAGCCAGTAAGCAGTTTGCCGTCGCTGACTACCCCACCGCCAACACCAGTGGAAACAGTGATAAACACCATGTCGGTAATATCCCTCTCCAGCGCCTGATACTCTGCCCACGCTGCGGCCTGTGCGTCGTTAATGGCAATCGTCGGCAAGTCGGTAAGCTGTTCCAGCGTTTTGACTAGCGGAAAGTGCAGCAATCCGCCGAGATTATGTGGATTTAGCGCCAGCAGGCTGCCGTTGCGGATTATCCCGGTTGAAGCGATGGCCACCTGCTGCGCATGAGCTTGCAACGGTGCGACTAATGTGGCTAAGGCTTCACCCAATGCTTCCGGTGTCTGGCTGGCAGGCGTGGGGAGTTCACGGCGATCGCGGATCTGCCTGTCAGCACCAATCAGCGCGGCAGCAAGTTTAGTACCGCCGATATCAATCGCCAGTATGGTCATAGCACCGCCTTTTTCATCGCTGTGTTGTACCACTGGCAAATGTGCTCAAGACGCGTAATGGCTGAACCGACTGTCACCGCCCATGCGCCATGACGCATGGCATCTGCCGCCTGCGCTGGCGTGTTGTATCGCCCTTCGGCAATCACCCGACATCCGGCATCGCTCAACGTTTTCACCAGCGCCAGATCAGGCTCTTCCGGGGTTTCAGGCGTGGTATAGCCAGAAAGCGTCGTGCCAATAATCTCAGCACCCAGTTTTTGGCAAGTCAGGCCGTCTTCCGGCGTTGAGCAGTCGGTCATCGCCAGCAATCCGTGATGGTGAATACGTGCCAACAGTGTTTCAACAGGCACCGGACGCGGGCGATCGGTGCCATCAATCGCGATAATGTCCGCGCCCGCCTGTGCCAGCGCATCAACATCTTCAATGTAGGCGGTAATACGTACCGGCGAATCCTCCAGATCGCGTTTCACAATCCCGATAATCGGCACGCTCACTACCGCACGAGTGGCTTTCAGGTTTGCCACTCCTTCTATACGAATAGCAACCGCACCGGCCTGCTCTGCCGCTAATGCCATAGCTGCGACGATTTCGGGTTTATCGAGCGGGCTGTCAGGAACCGGCTGGCAGGAGACAATCAGGCCACCATTAGCGGCGATTTTTTGATCCAGTTGTGCAAGTAACGACATACTTCTTCCCTTCGCGAAAGGCCCGGTTCAGAACCGGGCTACAGGATTAACTTTTGGTTTTGACTAAATCATCTTTGGTGTTGCCAAACGGCACCGCACCGCTGAATGGTTTGCCGTCGATGGAGTCATGAGTACGCAATGCTTCCGGGCGCAACCAGCGCTGAACCCGGGAGGGCATATCCAGACCAATCAGCAGGATCACCACAAACGTCAGGCTGAACGAGAGCGATCCCAGAGCCGTCCCCAGGTCCAGGCGTTGAGCAATCAGCGCACCAATGATCGGTGCCAGTGCACCACCCAATGCACCAACGTTGTAGGTAAAGCCCAGTCCCGCCGCTCGCTGGTCGGTATCAAAATAACCGCCGATCAGTTTCGGCAAGATCCCGGAGATCCCCTGACCAAGCATTTGCTGGAAGAACAGTAACAGACCGAGTACCCAGACGTTTGCACCGCCAATCGCAAATACCGGAATAATCAGCAATTGCGAGGCCAGCAGGCTACAAACGTAGGCTTTGCGCGTTCCCAGCCAGTCACCGAGGAAGCCACCAACGCAGCAGCCAACTGCCGCACCAAAGCCACTAAAGAACAGGACATTGGCGACCGTATGTGGGTCATACGCCAAATCGGTTTTCAGATACGTCGGCAGCAGCGCCTGAATCGGCCATGAGTAAAGGAAAGCAAACAACACAACCACCATCAGCGTCACGCCCGTTGGCCAGCGCTTGCCCGTACTCTGAACCATAAAGCTAATAAAGATCGCAGCACATAACAGCCCGAGAACAGCGACGATTGCGGCATTTTGCAGGTTACCGGCAAAGCAGAACCACAGCGCAGTAGCCGCTGCCAGCGTCATCACAATATTGGCGATGCGATGTTCACCGCGATAAAGAATATCCACCATCGTGCGTACCGGCGCTTTACCTGCGTGCTTCTCTTTCCAGTCTTCCGCTTCCGGGATGTTTTTACGCAGCCAGAGAGCGAAGATGATGGGTAAAATGCCGATAAAGAACAGCGCACGCCAGCCCCAGACCGGAACCACCAGACTGTAAACCTGAGCGGCAACTACAGCCCCCACAGAGAAGCCTGAAATCAGAAAACCACTGGCTTTGTTGCGCAAGTGTTTTGGCCAGCTTTCAATCACATAAGTAGCGCTGGAGCCGTATTCACCCGCCATCCCCATACCGATCACCAGACGCGCGATAAACATAGTGATGTAGCCAGGCGCAAAGCCGCAAGCCAGTGTACCGGCAGAAAAGAGAACAATACTGGTGACCATTGCCAGTCGACGTCCGTAGCGGTCGCCCATAGCGCCAAGCATCAGGCCGCCGAACCAGCGAGAGATGAAGGCTGCGGAGATCAGGCTTGCTGCCTGTACCGTCGTCAGCCCAAACTCACCCTGTACTTCAGTAAGTACCAGGGCAATTAAAACGAAATCAAAACCATCAAGCAGGTATCCCAACCAGGCAGCGGAAAATGCCCGCCATTGTGCACGGTTGAGATGGCGATACCACGGGATATTCTGGATCGTTGTACTCATTGTGAGTCTCCCGCGGTGGGCGATGCCCACACGCTTTGGTATGAAAGTTGTAGGGTACAGATGCGGTTATTTCCCCTCACCCGGTAGGGGCGGGTGAGGGAAAAGAACTCACCCGCGCTCTTGCATCAACTGCTGGGCCAGCGCCTTCAGTTCTGGCAGATATTTTTCATCCACCGGACCAAACGGTTTGCGACACAGCGGCACAGACACCACATCCATATAGTGCAGAACGGTTTTCAGACCGCGGAATACGCCCGTTTTAATCAGTAAATCAATGACTTTATTACATTCGGTTTGCAGTTTCTGCGCGGTCTGGATATCCCCTTCTTTCAGCGCCTTCACGATACCCTGATAACGCCATCCCATAATGTTGTAAGTACTGCCAATACCACCGTCTGCGCCCGCCAGCAGGCCGGAGGCGAAGATTTCGTCGTAACCGTTATAGAGCACCAGATCCGGATGTTCGCGACGGATCTGTTCCATCTGATAGAGATCGCCAGAGGTCTGTTTCAACGCCCCTACGCCTGGCAGCGTAACCAGGGTGTTGATCTGATCCAGACTCAGTTTTACACCGCTCAGTGCCGGAATGTTGTACACCACCATCGGCAAACCATCCGCCGAATCAATGATTGCCCGGTAGTGATCGCAGTGTTCTTCAAAGCTGAAAGGATAGTAGAACGGCGTGACCGCAGAGACAGCATCAAAGCCATAACGTTTAGCAGATGCCGCAAGTTGCTGGCTTTCCGCAGTGCTGACGCAACCTACGTGAGCGATAAGTTTAATCTTGCCTTTTGCTTCTTCAGCGACAATCTCCAGTACCTGTTCACGCTCGGAAAGGCTCTGCACAAAGGCTTCACCGGTTGAACCACCTACGTACAGGCCGTCGATGCCCTGCTGAATATTGAACTGAACCAGGCGGCGCAGACTCGCTTTATCCAGTGCTTGTTGTTGGTCAAAAGGAGTCAGGAGTGCGGCCATTACGCCACGTAAATTCGTTGCCATAAATACCTCTGAAGTGATGCTTGCCTGTTAAAAACGATATACCTTTATACCTGTTATACCAGATCAAATAAGCAACACATCATACAGAACGCTTATAATGCGATCTGCTTCACTAAAGTGGCATTATTTCTTTTTGTTTGCGGTCTGCCCGAAGGCGTGCCAGGTGGCAGAGACGCTGTTGAGATGCGATTGCAATGCGCGATCGGCTTCGTCGGGATCGTGACGCCGGATCGCATCAACGATCGCAATATGTTGCTGATAACTAACGTTGTTATGTTCGTGTAGCGCCTGGTCAGCTACTGTCGGACGAGCTGCGATCAGCCAGTCAAGCAGAGCAACGTGGATCGCCATAAAGATCGGGTTGCCAGGGATCTCCGCCAGTACGCGGTGGAAATCAACGTCTGAACGAATGAACGCAGCGTTGTTATCCAGAGATTGACTGTTGATTTCCAGTGCTTTTGCCAGCAAATCGATTTGTTCATCGGTGGCATGTTCAGCCGCATAACGCACCAGGCTGGACTCAAAGAATAGACGTAGTTGTTCGAAATGGGCTATCCCACCAGGATGGGAAAGGAAATCTTTCGCCATACCGGATAGCTCACCAATGATGGTATCCGCGGAAGGACGCGAGACGCGAGCGCGTTCGCCGTTATTAATTTGTACCAAACCTTTGCGCTTTAACGCCGCCAGCGCTTCACGCACCGAAGGACGCCCAACGTTAAAGAACGCCATAAGTTCGCGTTCAGACGGCAGTTGCTCACCTTCGCCAAATTCGCGACGGCGGATCATCTGCTCCAGCTCTTCTTCCACCATTTCGGAGAGTTTTTTACGCGCCAGCGGACGACGACGCAAGTTACGACCGATAGTAGCCGGAGAATCTTCTGCTTGCGGATCAAATGCGTTCATAGGGCTCTTCTGGGAAAATATGTTGACGGATAATAGCGAAGTTATCGTAACACAGTATTAAAATCAGGCGAAAAGAAGGTAGATAGCAAAACAGGCCACATGGGCCTGTTTATCATTTATTTCACAACCCGCAATGCCGGGCGACCACCGCGGGGGGGCTGCGGAGGTTCATCGTCAGGATGATGGTCATCATCGTGATCTGGCTTATCGCCGTCAATAACCGACATAACGGTTTCATTATCTGCCGATGCTTCATCATCATTCATAATGCTGGCATCTTCGTCGTAGGCAGCTTCAGGCTCGAACATCGTTCCTGCGCCATTTTCGCGGGCGTAGATAGCCAGCACGGCAGCCAGCGGTACTGAAACCTGGCGCGGAATGCCACCAAAGCGCGCGTTAAAGCGCACTTCATCATTCGCCAGTTCCAGATTACCAACTGCACGCGGCGCAATATTGAGTACGATTTGCCCGTCACGCGCATATTCCATAGGAACCTGCACGCCAGGGAGCGTCACATCCACCACCAGGTGCGGCGTGAGCTGGTTATCCAGCAACCACTCATAGAATGCACGCAGCAGATAGGGACGACGTGGTGTTAGCTGTGACAAATCCATACAGATTAACTCCGGCCCAGACGCATTTCACGTTCTGCTTCAGTTAAAGAAGCAAGGAAAGAGTCACGCTCAAAGACACGAGTCATATAGCCTTTCAGCTCTTTCGCACCCGGGCCGCTGAACTCGATGCCCAGTTGCGGCAGACGCCACAGCAGCGGAGCAAGGTAGCAATCGACCAGGCTGAACTCATCGCTCAGGAAGTACGGTTTCTGACCGAAGACCGGCGCGATGGCCAGCAGTTCTTCGCGCAGTTGCTTACGTGCGGCATCCGCTTCAGAGGCTGAACCGTTGATGATGGTGTTCATCAGCGTGTACCAGTCTTTTTCGATGCGGTGCATGTACAGACGGCTTTCACCGCGAGCTACCGGGTAAACAGGCATCAGTGGCGGATGCGGGAAACGCTCATCCAGGTATTCCATAATGATGCGAGATTCCCACAGGGTCAGCTCACGATCCACCAGGGTCGGAACGCTCTGATTCGGGTTGAGGTCAATCAGATCCTGAGGCGGATTGTCCTTTTCCACGTGTTCGATCTCGAAACTTACACCTTTCTCAGCCAGCACAATGCGGACCTGATGGCTATAGATGTCAGTAGGACCGGAAAACAGCGTCATTACCGAACGTTTGTTGGCAGCGACAGCCATGAAAACCTCCAGGTATAGTCAGAATTTTTACTGCTACCAGCCACCAGGTGGCCGGTCAGAAGTTATGTTACCCAATGAGGAATTGCCTTCACTGTTCGAAAATCAAACAAAAAATGAGCAATACTCGACATTTGGGCAGAAAATTGGATGATAGTTTACCAGATTTTGCGACCTTTGTGGTAAGTCGATGCCGGAAATGGGGAAAAAGAGATGTTCCTTAGCCTGAAATGGTTGACTTAATCCCTTATCAGCGATGTTGTTTTTGCCTTTACCACCTGTTGGGTGGCAGTAAAAAGCACGTTTTCTGTTTTTACACAGATTCAGACTTAAGCTATAAAAAAACCCGCCGGAGCGGGTTTTTTCGCAAATTGTATTCTGCCGAAGCAGAAAGCAATTAACGTTTGGAGAACTGCGGACGACGACGTGCTTTACGCAGACCGACTTTCTTACGTTCAACCTGACGAGCGTCACGAGTAACGAAGCCAGCTTTACGCAGTTCAGAACGCAGGGACTCGTCGTACTCCATCAGAGCGCGGGTGATACCGTGACGGATCGCACCAGCCTGACCAGAGATACCACCACCTTTAACGGTGATGTACAGATCCAGTTTCTCAACCATGTCGACCAGTTCCAGCGGCTGACGAACTACCATGCGGGCAGTTTCACGACCGAAGTACTGTTCCAGAGAACGTTGGTTGATAACGATTTTGCCGTTGCCCGGTTTGATGAAAACGCGAGCTGCGGAACTTTTGCGGCGACCAGTGCCGTAGTATTGATTTTCAGCCATTGCCTATAATCCCGATTAGATGTCAAGAACTTGCGGTTGCTGTGCCGCGTGGTTGTGCTCGTTACCCGCGTAAACTTTCAGTTTACGGAACATAGCACGACCCAGCGGGCCTTTTGGCAACATGCCTTTAACCGCGATTTCAATCACACGCTCAGGACGGCGAGCAATCATCTCTTCAAAGGTCGCTTGTTTGATACCACCGATGTGACCGGTGTGGTGATAGTACACTTTGTCAGTACGCTTGTTGCCGGTTACAGCAACTTTGTCAGCGTTCAGAACGATGATGTAATCACCAGTATCTACGTGCGGAGTGTATTCCGCTTTATGCTTACCGCGCAGGCGCAGAGCCAGTTCGGAAGCCAGACGGCCCAGAGTTTTACCGGTCGCGTCAACAACATACCAGTCGCGTTTTACGGTTTCTGGTTTAGCTGTAAAAGTTTTCATTAAAAGCTTACCCAATAAATAGTTACACGTTGGTGAACACCCAAACGTCTTCAATTGTTGAGGTTCACACGACAAAGTCCGGCAAACCTACCCCTTCGAATAGCCTATGCCAGCACACAAAAAGTTTTGGGAAAAAAACTTTCTTGTAACGTGGGGTCGCAGGATTATAGAGAAGTCGGGGGCAAAGATCGACCCCTTTTTGTGATTTGTGGCAGGTTTTATCAGCAATGACGCGGTTGTTTGTACGCTGTCAGGATAAGACGTATGGCATAAATTACGCCAAATGCTCACGCGTCAAATACTCTTCGCTTTGCATTTCCTGCAAACGTGACAGACAGCGCTGAAACTCAAACTTTAGTCGCTCGCCCTGATAAATTTCGTACAAAGGGACTTCCGCGCTCACCACCAGCTTGACGTGGCGCTCGTAAAACTCATCCACCAGCGCAATAAAACGCCGCGCTTCGCTCTCCATCAACCGCGTCATGACAGGCACATCAAACAACATCACCGTGTGAAACAGACGTGAGAGCGCAATATAGTCATGCTGGCTACGGGCATCGACGCACAGCGTGATAAATGACACTGCCAGTGTCTGGTTTTCTACGCCCATTGTCGCCAGCGGTCGATGATTGATTTCCAGTGTGGGGGATTGTTCTCGTTTTGCACCTGCCAGTGCCAGCCACAGCTTATCCATCTGTTCACGCGTTTCATCATTGAGCGGCGACAGCCACAGATGCGCCTGAGTGAGCGTGCGCAGCCGATAATCAACGCCAGCATCGACGTTCATCACATCACAATGCTGTTTAATGGCGTCGATAGCCGGAAGAAAACGCGCACGTTGTAAACCATTTCGATAAAGTTCATCCGGCGGAATATTTGACGTCGCCACCAGCGTTATACCGCGAGCAAACAACGCTTTCATCAGGCCGCCCAGCAGCATAGCATCGGTAATATCCGAGACAAAAAATTCGTCAAAACAGAGCACATCGGTTTCAGCTTTGAAACGATCAGCAATAATTTCCAGCGGATCGCTCTGCCCCTGCAATGTGGTTAATTCTTCATGCACACGCAGCATAAAACGGTGAAAGTGCAGGCGCTGTTTTCGCTCTCCCGGCAAACTTTGATAGAACAGATCCATCAACCAGGTTTTTCCACGCCCTACACCGCCCCACATATATAAGCCACGCACCGGCGCGTTGCTTGTATCTTCACGTTTACCCCACAGCTTACCGACCCGCGCCATTATCCCGCTCACCCTGGCGGCTGGCGGCGTGCTACTGATGAGTTCCTGATAAATAATTTCCAGGCGACTGACAGCCTCTTTTTGTACGTCGTCGGGTTGATGGCTGCCTTCATTGAGCGCCTTCAGGTATTGCGATGTCGGGGTAACGCTTTGCATGATGTTATTGTTATTCCTTGAATAATCGGTGTACCGTTGTTCACGGTTGACGAAAAAAAGGCCGTTCTACACTACGCGATATGCAGTCGGGATTCCACTTCTGTGGAATTAACGGTTATAGTGGCATAATCAGCCGCAGGCATGGAGCCTGAAGCCAACACCCTACGGAAACAAAAGACAACGGGAGATGTTCATGACCTGGGAATATGCGCTAATTGGGTTAGTCGTCGGCATCATTATTGGTGCTGTGGCCATGCGTTTTGGTAATCGCAAGTTACGCCAGCAACAGGCGTTACAGTACGAACTGGAAAAAAATAAAGCTGAACTGGACGAGTATCGCGAAGAGCTGGTTAACCACTTTGCCCGCAGTGCGGAATTGCTGGATACCATGGCGCACGACTATCGCCAGCTATATCAACACATGGCGAAAAGTTCCAGCAGCCTGCTACCGGAACTGTCCGCAGAAGCCAACCCGTTCCGCAATCGTCTGGCCGAGTCTGAAGCCGGCAACGATCAGGCTCCAGTGCAGATGCCGCGTGACTATTCTGAAGGCGCATCCGGTCTGCTGCGTACTGGCGCGAAGCGCGACTAATTTATTTTTCGGGCGCAGCCATTGCGCCCTCCTCTTCTCCCGCCTCCGACTATCATTTAATTTGATGTCTCATTGTTAGCCATCTGAAAATTCAATAACATCAAACTGTTTTGAATCTTTTTTTCTTATCATTCAGGTACGAGAGCAGGAATAAATGAAAAAACAAACCCAGCTGTTGAGTGCATTAGCGTTAAGTGTCGGGTTAACTCTCTCGGCGCCGTTTCAGGCCATCGCATCGATTCCCGCTCAGGTTGCCGGTCAAGCGCCACTGCCCAGTCTGGCCCCGATGCTGGAAAAAGTGCTTCCCGCGGTAGTAAGCGTTCGAGTCGAAGGAACCGCCAGCCAGGAGCAGAAAATTCCGGAAGAATTCAAAAAGTTTTTTGGTGATGATTTACCGGATCAACCAGCGCAACCCTTCGAAGGTTTAGGCTCCGGCGTCATTATCAATGCCAGTAAAGGTTATGTGCTGACCAACAACCATGTCATTAATCAGGCGCAGAAAATCAGTATTCAGCTCAATGACGGGCGTGAGTTTGATGCGAAGCTGATTGGCGGCGATGACCAGAGCGACATTGCCCTGCTGCAAATCCAGAATCCTGGCAAGTTAACGCAGATCGCCATTGCCGACTCCGATAAACTGCGCGTCGGTGATTTTGCCGTCGCGGTCGGTAACCCGTTTGGACTCGGGCAAACCGCTACCTCCGGGATTGTTTCCGCATTAGGTCGCAGCGGGTTGAATCTTGAAGGTCTGGAAAACTTTATCCAGACCGATGCCTCCATTAACCGTGGTAACTCCGGCGGTGCGCTGTTAAACCTTAACGGTGAATTAATTGGCATCAACACAGCAATCCTTGCTCCTGGCGGTGGTAGCGTCGGGATTGGTTTTGCCATTCCGAGTAATATGGCCCGCACCCTGGCACAGCAACTTATCGACTTCGGTGAAATCAAACGCGGCCTGTTAGGTATCAAAGGTACAGAGATGAGTGCCGATATCGCTAAAGCCTTCAACCTTGACGTACAACGCGGAGCATTTGTCAGCGAAGTGCTACCAGGTTCTGGCTCAGCAAAAGCGGGCGTGAAAGCGGGTGATATTATTACCAGCCTCAATGGCAAACCACTTAATAGCTTTGCCGAGTTGCGTTCGCGCATCGCGACCACCGAGCCGGGCACGAAAGTGAAGCTCGGTCTGCTGCGTAACGGCAAGCCGCTGGAAGTGGAAGTGACCCTCGATACCAGCACCTCATCATCCGCCAGTGCTGAGATGATCACACCAGCGCTGGAAGGCGCAACGTTGAGCGATGGTCAGCTAAAAGATGGCAGCAAAGGCATTAAGATCGATGAAGTAGTTAAGGGTAGCCCTGCCGCCCAGGCTGGTTTGCAAAAAGACGATGTGATCATTGGCGTAAACCGCGATCGGGTGAACTCAATTGCTGAAATGCGCAAAGTGCTGGCAACCAAACCGGCCATCATCGCCCTGCAGATTGTACGCGGCAATGAAAGCATCTACTTACTAATGCGTTAATGTCGCAAACCGGGCATCAGGCTGACGTGTGATGTCCGGTTAACTCGTGGTATGCTGCTGCCGTTCCCTTTATTAACGACGCCTCCATCATGTTTGTGAAGCTCTTACGTTCCGTTGCGATTGGATTAATTGTCGGCGCTATTCTGCTGGTTGCCATGCCTTCGCTGCGCAGCATTAACCCGCTTTCCACGCCGCAATTCGACAGTACCGATGAGACGCCTGCCAGCTATAATCTGGCGGTTCGCCGCGCTGCGCCAGCAGTAGTCAACGTCTATAACCGTGGTTTAAATACGACCTCACACAATCAGCTTGAGATCCGCACGCTGGGATCTGGTGTGATCATGGATCAACGCGGTTATATCATCACCAACAAACACGTGATCAACGACGCCGATCAGATCATCGTCGCCTTACAGGATGGTCGTGTTTTTGAAGCGTTACTGGTGGGATCTGACTCTCTGACCGATCTGGCAGTGCTTAAAATTAATGCCACTGGCGGTTTACCCACTATCCCAATTAATGCTCGTCGCGTACCGCACATTGGCGATGTGGTGCTGGCGATCGGTAACCCGTACAACCTCGGACAAACCATTACTCAGGGGATTATCAGCGCCACGGGTCGAATCGGCCTGAACCCAACCGGACGGCAAAACTTCCTGCAAACCGATGCCTCCATTAACCACGGTAACTCCGGCGGCGCGCTGGTTAACTCGCTGGGCGAATTGATGGGCATCAACACGCTGTCGTTTGATAAGAGTAACGATGGCGAAACGCCGGAAGGTATCGGCTTTGCAATTCCCTTCCAGTTAGCGACCAAAATTATGGATAAGTTGATCCGCGATGGTCGCGTGATCCGTGGCTACATTGGTATCGGTGGACGCGAGATTGCTCCTCTGCACGCCCAGGGTGGCGGCATCGATCAACTGCAAGGGATCGTGGTTAATGAAGTGTCACCTGATGGCCCGGCAGCTAACGCGGGTATCCAGGTCAACGATCTGATTATCTCTGTGGATAACAAACCGGCTATCTCTGCTCTGGAGACGATGGATCAGGTAGCAGAAATTCGCCCTGGTTCGGTGATCCCGGTTGTAGTGATGCGTGACGATAAGCAGTTAACGTTGCAGGTTACGATTCAGGAATATCCGGCGACCAATTAAGGCCGGAGTTAAGCACAAAAAACCGGAGACTTATATCACCATCAATACCTGTAATGGCTCTTGTCCTGGTATTTTTCCCGGAGGCACTTCGCCCCGATAATCCACCTTTTATCATATTCTCCTGAACCCGCTGCCAGGTTGTCCAGAGATCGTTCTGTTTATCCTCCCGACGACGGGGAGTAATTATCTGTTCAGGCGTCACCGGCGTTTTATTTTCATCTTCATACCTGACCATCAGGGCAGCTCTGCCAAATAAATGTTGCTCGTCACTGTTAAGATGAATTTCTTTCATTGCCTCCATATTATCAGTGACCTTATCAAAGACACCGATCACTTCATACGCTCCCTCGATAACCTGCCCGACAATATCACCTTTATGTGGAACGCGGATTTCGCCAAAATTATTTCCGCACACCAGGCCATTTGTGCAGACAAAACGAAAAATTCCCGGGATCATCTGATAACTGGATGAACCATCATGTGAATTAAGCAGGATAATTTCAGGAACTTCCTGCCCGTTAATATGCCCTTCCCTACGAAGACGTAACATATGTTTACTGTATTCCCGACGCCCCAAATCACGAACCCGACTCTGACAGGCAAAGAATGGCTGGAAACCTTCATCACGTAACTTATTGATGATATTGATTGTTGGAATATACGTATAACGTTCACTCCGGGACTCATGTTTATCACCGGAAAATACCGAAGGCACGAACTGCATTAATTCATCATCCGTTAAAGGACGTTCACGGCGGATGGAATTATACCGACCAAAACGGGAAGCTAATCGCATAACAGCTACTCCTTTATGAAAGAATAAATTTAATAAAAAATTTTTCCGCTTAATATCATCCCCCGTTCTCCATTAACAACATTGCAACAATCAGGAGGGATATTCATCACATCCGGTCAGCAGATCGCCCGGATATCGAGGCCGGCACGCTTAATCTGACGCAGGAACTGTTTGAAGTGATCAGCTTCCGCAATGTTGATATGGCGGAACTGCGTATCCACACCCTGGCTGAGCGCGTAGCTATAGCTGAAGGCCATCTTTTCCGGGTGGCTTTTGCGATATTTTTTCAGCTCAGTCAGGCTGCTGAATTCCAGGACGTCCCACTCTTCCCCGGTGTTTTTTTTCTTCCCGGCAACAAGAAGCGTGTACGACGCGGTGTTAACGTGGATATTTCGGGTACTCATCCTGCTTTCTCCTCTCTCTGGTTTTCAGCATCCGTATCAGGCCGTCCGGGCGCTGTTCTCCCGTCAGTCGTCCATCCGCATCGTGACTGAACCGGTAAAGCGCCCCGTTGCCGTTACTCAGGCTGGCAATCCACCCCTCCGCAGTGTAATGCCAGCGCGTCTCCCGTTTCTCTTCATCCGTGTGGAGCGTCAACAGCCCCCGCGGCGTATACTGCCAGCTCTGTATACTGCCCGTAAGACGACGGTGGCTGCTCAGTAATCCCAGCGCGTTCCAGGTGTAACGGTCCTGCTGTTTGCCCGGATGGCTGACTGTCTCCGGCTGTCCCAGACGGTTATAGCTGATGTGTACCGTTTTCCCTTCCGCGTCCGTCACCGCCGTCAGGTTGCCGTCTTCATCGTATTCATAACCCGTGGCGCGCCCTGAACAGTCGGTGTAACGCACCAGTTGACCGCGCGCATCGTGCACCAGCGCAACCAGGCCGCCCCTCGCATCCGTGCGGCTGACTGCCAGCCCCTGTTCATCATACCCGTAGCGCGTGACGCGTCCTTCCGGGTCTGTTTCCTGTATTACCTGACCGTGTTCGTTGTAACCCACTTTCCACACATGGTCGTCATCCAGCGCACGACGAGTGATTTCATCAAAACTGCCGTTCCACTGCGTCTGTGTCACCCGGCCTGCCGGATCCGTCTCTTTCACCACCCGGCTCAGGGTGTCGTATTCCAGCGTTACCCTGCGTTCGCCGGGGAGTTCAACTGCTACGGGAAAATGGTTTTCGTTGTACGTGAAGCGGTACATCCTCCCGCCCGCCGTCCGGTGCGCAGTCACATACGTCTGTTCATCAAACCACCACTGCCACTTATGCCCCGGCCTGCCGGTAACCACCGTCTGCCCGCCAGCAAAATCATAGCGGAACCGGTAATCCTCGCCATCGCTGGTCGAGTGCTCCACCACCCTGGGAACCCCCTCAATCTCTTCCCAGCGGTAGGTACAGGTGAAGCCCGTCGCGTTGCGGTGCTCTGCCATCAGGCCATTTTCATAGGCGAACTGTCGCACTGCCACACCGGCCCGGTTCACCACACCGGTCAGTTGCCCGTTATTGTCGTAACGATATTCCACCAGGTTACCGGGACGTCCTCCCTTCACCAGTTCAATATGCGAAAGTCTTTCCCCCGCCGGGGTCATTGTGCGGTGCAATAACAGATGGTGCCCGCTGCTGGAAGCCACCCGCACCAGCCTGCCGTTCTCTCGCCCGAAAGCTATACGCTGTCGGTAGGGCGTCTCCATAAAAAGTAACGGTGCGACGCCGTGGTCATCAAATTCATCAAATATGTAATAGCTGCGGTCGGTGTAATGCAGTACATAGCGTCCGTCATGCAGGCGGCTCAGGTAAAACTGCTCTTCCGGATCGAATATCTGGTGCCCCGGCGTCAGCATGTCTTTCGGATAACTTAACTCACGCCCCTGGCCGCCAATCAGAGTGATATATTTCTCATCGGTGCGCAGGGTTATTTCCCAGTTCAGCCGCCATCCTTTGCCCAGTAGCCCCTCAGTTTCCAGATGGCTGGCATAAAAGCGCGAACAGGTAACAGGCAGGCGGCCCGGCAGGGTGAAATCCGTTTCCGGCAGCAGAATTTTTTGCCCGGTAGTTACATCAACCGGGTTGCTGAACAATCCCATAGCGGCCTCGGAAATGCCCATCCCGGCAATTTCGCCACCAATAAATTTTGCCGCGCATTTTGTGCCAAATTTCGAGCCCATCTTTGTCGCCTGACGCGAGGCTCCAGCCAGCCCCCCCAGCATTCCGGCGACCACATACAGCACATCCACAACCTGACGCAGCCAGTCCGGGATTTCCGGGCTGATTTCCAGTACCGTCTGCGTACCGCCGCCGAGAAAGACATTGGGGGAGCCATCCTCAATCACCGCATCACATTCAGTATGATCATCTTTTCGGGCGGCAGGCTGACTGTTGATGTAGATGTTGCCGGAACCCTGGGCAATGCGGATTTCCGGAGAATGGTCTTCGCATATCACCGTACTCAGTACGGCGCGCGCGGCCGGGCGACTGTTAGTTCTGACATTATCAGATCCGGTCAGAATTTTTCCTGCTGTGGAATGTATCGAGCGCCCGATGGCCTCCCCAAGTTGCAGGACTCCGGAAGCGATCTGATCAGCCAGAAATCCCAGAACAAGTCCGGCAAAAAAACCACAGGTAGCAAAAGCAAAGCTGGCGGCGGCAATAATGGCAATGCCAATGATGGCCCCTATCAAAAAACCGGCAAGGGCGCTGGTGTGGTAGATAGGATCATCCACCCGTGCGGCTTCATACATGATAAAACCTCCCTGTTTTTTAGTTTTTAGCAGGCTGAAAACTGGTCAACCATGCAGTCCATAGCTGGTCGGTGTGCTCATCAAAAGGGCGCTGACTGGTCAGCGTCAACACCAGTACCTTTGCTGACCCGGTGATAAACCCGGCCTGACGCTGATACACTTCTGTTTTTCCAGAACGGTGGGTGGCGAGGATCTGCTCACCTGTCATGGCATCTTCGCCGGCTCCCGCCAGTGCCGTTCCCCGCGAAAGTACCCGATGCTGGCCAAGGTTTTTTTTCATCAATGCTATCTGGCGATCAATGTAGGTCGTCAGGTTTTCCTCTGGCCTGAGCGTGTCGCGGGAAATATTCAGGCTGGGTGATGCTCTCTCATTGCCCGACGGGACGAAGATATTGACGGTGCGGTCAAGAAAAGTTTCAGGCAGGGCAAAGCTGCCCTCCTGAATACGGTAAAGGCTGGTCATAGAAAAAATTCCTTTTATATTTTTTATTCAGAAGCGTCCGGGGTAGGTAACGGGGCAATATCATCCGCAGTCATGGCTTTGCCGCCATCCGGGTTCATATCAATTCCACTGCCAATGAGTTGCATAACATCGCTGGTGTGCAGTAAAAGTTGTTTTCCGCAAAACTTAATCGAGCCATCCTTGTGTAATACAAGCGCTGCATTGCCGCAGCGAAGGGTAAATTGATCGACAACGTCCAGACGATATGTCGTTCCGACATTGATGGTTTGGGCCTGTTTGACGGAAAGCCCATCATTTTTTGTGATGGTGGCATTGCGGTCTTCTCCCACGCTGATGGTTTCATTTTTAACAATGGTTTTTGTGCGATCGACCATGACTGTATGCGTTTCATTGTTTTTTACCGTAGTATTCAGGTCTTTTTCCGCGTGGAACTTCACTTCTTCCGCACCCGTTTTGTCATCAAAGCGCAGCATGTTTCCGTTCGTCGGCCCGCCCTTTAACGAGTGACTGAATATCCCGCTCTGCGACGCCATGCCCGGTAGCCCCCACGGTGGCATGGTGTCCTGGTTGTAGGTGCGCCCGATGATTATCGGTAAATCCGGGTCACCATTTTTAAAGTCCACCAGTACTTCCTGGCCGATGCGCGGGATCTGGATCATGCCGAATCCTTTCCCCGCCCACGGATAGCTGACACGGATCCAGCAGGAGCTGTTTTCGTCATTGTTACCGTAACGATCCCAGCCAAACTGCACCTTCACCCGCCCATATTTATCCGTCCAGATTTCCTGCCCCGCCGGGCCGGTGACGATGGCGCTCTGCGGGCCTTTGGTGTGGGGTTTGCTCAGGGTTCGCTGTGGACGGTAAACTTCGCAGGTGGGGTGCAGTTCAAACGTGGTGACATAGGTAAAATGCTGGTTCTGACCGCTGTGCTGCGCATTATCCCGTAAAAACAGCGTGGTCTGTACCAACAGGTAATCCTGGTTAACGTCTGCCGTCGGATGATTCATCAGCGTGAAGGTGTAGCCCGTCATGAGGGTGCGGATATTTCCCGCCCCGCCAACACGGCTGCCGGGGCTGCGCTGTGCTTCCATACGAATGCGCGTCAGCATCTCACCTTCTCCCGTAGTGAAGTAATCACCAGGCCATTCGTAATGCTCATATTCAGCATGACCGGTATCGCGCGGACTAGCTACGGTACTTTTCAGCAGCGAACGTGGCTTCATAAAATCAAAATCGTCCAGCACCCACTTTCCAGTACGCAGCTTCTCACTGGCCGTAATGGTGTGGATAAACTCCTTATCCAGCTTCAGTCCTTCCTGGTGCCACTCCACCAGCGGCGAGTCCGGGCATGCTTTATGACCATTGATGGCATCAGCCAGCACCAGCGTGTGGCTGTTCTCACTGTGTTCAAACCACCAGTAAATCCCCCATTCCTGCATCAGGCGCTGAATGAAATCAAAGTCAGTTTCACCGTACTGTACCTGCCAGGCGCGGGGCGGATAATTTTCCACCAGCCGCTTTTCCACCGGAAAGGAATATTCATCCAGTACTTCACTGAGAATATCCACCACGGTTTTGTTCTGGAAAGCTTTGTAGTCACTGGTGTGGGTCAGCAGTTTCAGCCACGGTTCAATGCGTAATTCATACGTGACCGAACGTCCCTCATGGCCGACTACCCGCGCAGCGGTCACCAGCCCGCTGATATACCGTTTTCCGCCACCGTCCAGTTCGATACTGACGCACAGATCTCTGCCCACCATCGGCTTGAGCGGCAGATTGGCGGCGGGCGAAACGTAGCCCAGGTTCAGGGTGTCTGGAGTTTTAAGCTGCACAGTGTAGGAAAACAGATTTCCAAGCCCTTCCGAACCATTCATCCCCGCGAACAACAGCATCTGCGGTGGCACCGCACTACCGCTTACAGTGATGTTATGCGCCCCCGGTCCACCGGCTGCAAGCGACGCCACCGCATCCTGAACTGCGCCAGCCATATCCGAGATCCCTGCCGCCGCAGCGGCGGCCTGCGCTGCGGCTACCGCCGCTTTCACCAGTCCCGATGGTTCCGGCAGCGCACCAAACAGATCCGCTGCTGCCTGTTCTGCCATCTGTTCGGCTGCATCAGCTACATCTGTTGCGGCTGAACCTGCGCTTACAGCACTACTTTCTCCGGCTATTGGCGGCGTGGTGATGGCTGGCCCACCATTACTGCCAGATTTATTACCCGTAGATACAAAACTCATGATATTTATTCCTTTAATATCGGATTAGAATTTAGCGCCCGGCGGCCAGAAAAAATAAGAAATAACCCGCCACTGTCCATCTTTATAATGAAAAAAACATGTCAGATTTAAATCCCCCGGCAAATGCCAAAATATTTCTTTGATGGGGATATTTCTGAATTCAGGATTTGTTGAGC
This sequence comes from Escherichia sp. TW09308, assembly GCF_000208565.1. Lineage (NCBI taxonomy): Bacteria > Pseudomonadati > Pseudomonadota > Gammaproteobacteria > Enterobacterales > Enterobacteriaceae > Escherichia > Escherichia sp. TW09308. Next base: position 3,409,556 of record NZ_AEME01000001.1, read on the forward strand.
GATAGGTATTTTCAATTTCTATATAATATTCACCAACAAATTTATAACGAGGTTTTATAAATTCATACGCTGGCTGACCATAGTTATTTAATAGAACATTCTCTTCAACTCCATTATACACACCACTCGCATTCAGATAAGCATGCCCAGGAATATCAGACATGTTATTTTTCGCCCCACCCACTATCAAAAAAATAATCACAGCGTATATTAGTTTCATTTTTTTACGCTTTTCACAAAAAAATTAGAACCCGGAACCATTCTATTTAACCGCTCAATGACATTTCCCATATAACGAGAGCGCAGCTCCATACCAATATTCATTAACGCACTGGCATCCCCGGAAAATGGGGTAGTTGCTTTATCTGCATCATCACTATAGTATTCATCAGTAAGATATCCAATAATATGCCCAAGCTCGTGAGACAACCCTATTTGCTCATGGCAAGCTTTTGATGAACCAAGACATTTAGCTGCAGCAACTATATCTTTAGAGTCAAGTTCCACGTATCGACTATTCCAGACAATGGAACTCTGACGAAAACTATTTGGATCATCATTATCAATTTTAAACACCACTACATCCCAATACCCATGACGATCAGTCTGAATTATTTCTATTGTGAAAGGTAAATCCTTACCATTAAACTTACTGACAAACTCAGACTTCCCAGAAACGGATAAAAAAATCTTATCATTCCATGTTTGATTAATGACAAAAATAACTTTCCCATGAAAGGTATTTTTCTCCATATCTGTCCAATCAGTTTTTGCATCCCATCTTTTTATCCAATTATATTTCCATCTCAGAAATAATGAGATTGCACCATTTTCACGGTCAATTCTTAAATCTCCCCAGGCATCATTGTCCCTGATATATCGTTTATCCAGCATTAAGTCGTCATAAGCATCGTATGCCTGCTGAATAGCCTCATCATGAGAGTTACCCATGTTCACCTCCTTATATTGCTATATATCCAATAAACCTGAAGATGATTGCTTACCCACCAATGCAGACGGGACCTGGGGTAGCCTGAAGTCAACAAATAGCAATCAACTTGAAGTTCAGGGGTATATTTGTTTCCCATCTACACGTTTATCGTCATATTTTTGTATAGCTATTCTCAGCATTCGTGGGCACATTATTTTTTCTCCAACCGCAGCGCATCCACATACCGCCCCTCGCTGTTCTGCTGCCAGAACCAGCCTTGCCCCTGCTGCGCCTGCGCCAGCATTTTGTCCGGCCAGCCTGGCCACGGCAGGTGGCGCACACCAGGCAATTCCACTATCGGCGCGTCCGGTAGCCCGGTGAGTTCCCGGCTACGCTGCGGTACACGTCGCAAGCCGCGCAGCCACTGCGCCCAGCGCGGCCCCGGCCGCCACATCGCCCACAGTTGATCTGTCTGCTCTGCCAGCCGCCCGCAGCATTCTGTCTGTGGTGAGACATATACTGCCGCCAACTGCGCCAGCCAGTACAACCAGCCCTGCGTGTCATCCAGGCTCTCTTCCAGCCATTCCCGTCCGGCACGCTGATAAATCACCAGCGGCCACGGTCTGCCCGTACTGTCTCGCGATGCGGTCAATACTCCGGTCAGCCATTCATCACGCCCGCCAATGGGGAGAAACCCCGGCGATAGCACAAAACTCCACGGCAATGGGTGGTGCTCCGGCAGCGTCTTTTTCTCACGCGGTGACAGGTGCATCCAGCCGTTGTTTGCTCCAGCCTTCGCAGCATCCGTTCCTTCCGGCAGAACAATATGCCGCCCCTGTCCCAGCCACGTCTGCTGGTTCAGCCATGCCTGCCACACCTGCGCTTCGTTCGCACTCACCCGCCAGCGCACGTAGTCCCGCTGGTCCGGCAATCTGCCGAACATCGCCGGAGCCGATACTGCCGTAGCCCGGCGCATCAAAGCGTCCTCTCCGGGCAGGCGAAGCGTTGCAGTAGCCCCCGGTTCACCGGGTCAAAATCCCGCCCAGCGGTAATCTCCAGCACCACCCGCCGCCCATCAAAACTGTACTCCACCTGCTGAGTTCCCCGTACCGCTGTCTCCTGCGCGTTACCCGCATCCAGCAGATGAAACAGCGCCCACGGCCCGTTAGTCAGTAACGTCGAGGTGTCCTGGCGGATGCGCGGGCTGGCGGTGATTTCCGCCATTGAGCCATTACGCGGCCCGGGCCAGCTCACTTTCAGCGGCCTGACCGGGCCGTGAGCGTAACGCAGCACCTGCCCGTCAATGTCAATCACCAGTTCGGTGATGGCAGGGTCCATATCCACGACGCGGACCTGCATCGCCCAGGAGAACTTTTTCCCGCCTTCCCCGTTAAAAAAACGCTACGGATCTGCTTTGCTTCCTGAAACGGTAGTCAGATCCGGCCCGAGCAATGTCATGTTGCCTTCGGTCGGCTTGTAGCGCCACGGGTTACTGGCAGTGTCCGCCAGCGGGGCAAGTTGCTTCGTCCAGAAAGCATCCAGCACGCCGCCGCTGGCAAAGATACGGTTAAAATCATCCGCACTGACTTCCTGTGGGCTGTCGGCAAAGGGGTAGCGTCCGTCAATGGCATCACGGCACTCATCACCGATCACCGCCTCCATTTGCGCATTCAGCACTTCACCCGTTCCGGCGTTGATTTTGCGCGTCCCCTGCTGTGTTAAATCCAGCAGAATATTTTTCAGCGGTGCAGGCAGTTTTGCTGCCTCCAGTTGAAGTTTATCCGCCGCCGAAATGCGGCCCGGTAATGTGCTGGCCGCCAGCGCACTGTCGGCAATGGTGAGCTGGGTGTAATACTCATTGAGCATCGTCAGCAACGAATTAAGCTGTGGTGCGCTGCCCCCTTGTGCGCTGTCCGTACGCCCGGAAACCACTTCCCGCAATGCGGCAAAACGATCATCCACCAGTGTTTTCTCCAGACGTTCTTCCGGATGGATGTCCTGCAACAGCTTCGCCGTCTGTACCGCTTTCCCCGCATTACCGGAAAGCCGATCCTGCGCTCGCTGAGCCATCTGCTTTTGTCTGGCCTGCGCATCCAGCGGCGGCACCAGGGTGGTCTGATCTACCACGACTTTACTCAGCCGCATCAGCGGGGAATCAGGTGAGGCCAGAGTACGCAGCACCTGAAGGTCATACGCCAGTCCGGGGCTGCCGTCTTCCCCAGCGCTGTTGATGCTGTGAATGCTTGCCAGAAAATCCTGCCAGCGGCGGGCATATTCAGCGAGGTACAGGCGACGGACTTCACGGGTAATCGGGAGTTCCTGTCCCGGTAACTGGCTCATTACAATCTCAGTCGTTTTTTTTTGCGCACTTTCGCGCCCCATCACCCAGGCGTCATCCGCTGATGCGGCGGCGACAAACTCCGACAGCCGTTTGTCGAACAGTTCCCGGTAGCCTTCGCGGGTGAAGATGCCAGGCACGCCCCGATCTAATGGCGCACCATCCGTGCGGACAAAAACCGTTCCCGCATCCGCGCCCACGGCACGAACCAGCGAAAACTCCTGCGGCGCTTCGCTCTCCATAGAAGCCAGTGCACGAGTATAGATACGCTCGGTGCTGGTATGACCGTCAAGAAAGGCTCGCGCCAGGCGGATCAGCCCCTCATCTTTTTCGTATGGCGAATGCACCACGCGACTGCCGTCAAACAGAGCATCGATATGTTCCAGCACGGCTGCGCGACCGCCGAAATCCGCCACGCTGTCGCGGTTGTTCAGATCGTTCAACACCCAGGCGTGGATCTCCGCGGCGTTGTATTTGTCCTCGTGGTCTTTATCGAGGTTCAGCAGCAGATAAACATGCAGAGCGTCATAGGCAGCTTTACTGTCCTGACGGGCAATCGCATCCGAAAGTACGTATTCCATGCGCTTCACCAACGGCGGTAGCAGTAACTGGTCAAGCAGGCGGTCATACAGGGATGCCACGCTCTCCATCACCGGAGGGACGCTGTAAAGACCATAACGCCAGGCCAGCGGCGGTGAGTCCGGATCCAACCCCGGCCAGGCAGAGAGCGCCCGCGCCTGGTTCAGTAATGCGGGAACCGGCTGCATGGCGGGTTTTCCGGTATAGGCTTTGACGTCATCATCCAGTTGGGTCGTCCGGTTGGTGATTTCATGCAGATAATCGCTGTTACCCTGCTGGCTGCCCTGCATTCCCTGCCACAACCAGAAAGCCAGCGCCAGTACCAGCAGATGCCCACCGGTACGCAGCAGGCGGTAACGCCAGGCCCACTGAAGGTTCGGCTCCACCATGTGCGCTTCACGGAAGATAAATTTAGTCAGCAGGTCATGGAGAAAATAGCTTCGGTTGCCATCCGGCAGAGTATGGGACGGAGACTCCTCGTTCCCTTTTATTGCCCGGACAAAACGCTGCCAGATGCCCGTCTGGTCTGCTACGGCGTCTGCCTGCGCCTGTGCGGCACTGGTGAAAAATACCCCGCGCAGGGTGTTGTTAAGCTGGGTGGCATCGAATTTTGAATCGAGGAAAATCTGTTCAATGGCTTCCAGCAATGGCGTGCCCAGCGCGGCAAATTCACGCGGGAAGCGGTAGAGCCGTTGGCGGCTTTTAAGGTCGTACTCTTCCTGCAACCGACTATCCATCCCCTGATCCAGCCGCAGCGTCAGATTTGCCAGTTCCTGACCACAGAGCGCATGCAGTGACTGCGAATCACTGGCGTGACGCCTGCGGCTGTATGGCAGAGTAAAGCCCCAGACCTGAGCACGCAGGTGACTGGTCAATCCACGGAAATACTCCGTAAAGCCGGGTAGCAGATCCATTTTGGTGACAACCAGATAAACCGGGAAACGAATGCCCAGTGTCTCCCGCAGTTCCGCCAGCCGCGCACGCAGGGCTGCACAGGCAGCCAGCCGTTCAGCCGGGGATTGTGCGGTCAAATCTGCCACATTCAGCGTCAAAATTACGCCGTTCAGCGGCGCGCCGGGACGGTGTTTACGCAGTAGCCCCAGAAATCCCTGCCATTCCCCGGCGTTGCGCTGGGTTGCACTGATTTCACCGCCATCATCGTGGCGGGCATAGCGCCCGGCGGTGTCAATGAGCACAGCCTCATTAGTAAACCACCAGTCGCAGTGCAACGTGCCGCCGCCCGGCACGGTGAGGATATGCGCGGTCTGCTCCATCTGTTCCGCCAGCGGAAACTGTAGCCCGGTGTTAAGCAGCGCGGTGGTTTTACCATCACCGGGGCTGCCGATAACCATGAACCACGGCAGTTCGTACAGAAAGCGTTTCCCTTCCAGGACCTTACGCCAACCAGGTAGATCCACACGCAGTTGTTTCAGTTGTCGGATGGCGCGGTTGAAAATATGGCTGACGGTGCGCAGATCGGCCTTAATTTCCCCTGCCACCGGTACGTCTTCCCCGCGCGGATGCAAGAAACGGCGCAGCAGTTGTTCATCCAGACGCAACGCCCGCCAAAGCCGGTACAGGCCATACAGCGCATAGCTCAGCAGGATCATGCCGATCAGCGTCAGACGCAGCCACAGCGGCGCAAACGGGCGAACGTCACCGAAGGCCAGCAACGGTGAGACAAAGCCGATAACCAGGCACAGAACCGTCACGCCAATGATGCTCATCGACCAATTCACCAGCCACAGCGCGAGGAACATTAGTAACAGAACGATAGTGACTACCCTACTCCCCACGGATGCAAGCGGATGCAGGGTATCAAACGCCACCAGCGGCCCGAGAAACCAGACCAGTAGCGCCAACGCCACCACGCAGACAACGACCAGCGCACGGCGGGAAAACAGCAGACTGAGAAATTTTTGCATTATTGTTCAGAACTCCATGCGATAATCAGTAATAGCAAAATGCCGCAAGCTGAAAAAATCCGTCCAATACGGGCTACTGAAAAAAAATAAAGAGCAATCTGAACAATTATCAAAATAAAATAAATCAACATTTTGATTATTTCTCTGTTCCCATTTCCCTGAGGCAACGCTGTTATTGAAGGATCTATATCCTGCATCTATTGATACTCACTCCCGGAAAAAAGCATAATGATGATCAGACCCATAATGAATAATAACCATCCTGATATTTGAATTATTCTTCTCACGAAGACTCCTAATGGGCGATGAGTAAACGAGAGAAATGCAACCAGTTGTTGACAATAAAATTGCCATAGCTGGTATCTTCCTTTATTTTCTCCAGGGTAAGTGACATACCCCGGTTATAACGGGCACCAATAATTCTTATCTGCTCTTCCGTCAGGTGTGGTAAGGAGGACTGAAATCCATCTCTTTCAGCTAATTGATAAAGATGTCTGGCCACAAGTTGAATATTAAAAATATCATGCTGGAGGCAATTTTCCAGTTCACGCAATTGAGAGGTATCCATTTTTGACTCATCAAGCCCAGGTGTTCTGGCTGTGGTTCGCAATTGCATACTCACTGCACCAAAAGATGTTTTTTCTGGTCTCGAAGTCATGGTGATATGTTCATCAATCCACTCAGGCCCACTCCAGTTAATAGTCCGAGCATCAAATGCCAGCATATCTACAATACAGGGCTCTCCCCCGACTTCTATCCAACACACACCAGCCAGTAAAGGCGCTGGCAAATTATATGTATTGGCAGTCGACGTTATCAGAAGGTGGTTATGTTTCACCCAGCGATCTTTGAAATAACGCCCATAAGGTACACCTTCGCCCCATTTTTTTGGGGCTAATTTCCAGAAAATAAATTCGGTCACGCCCCATACCGGTGAATGATTCGATGCATTGCAGTCCAGATTCTTCATTTTTCTCACTCCACCACCAGAATTTCTACCCGGCGATTCTGCGCCCGTCCGGTTTTAGTGCTGTTATCGGCCACTGGTGCGGTATCCCCTTTCCCGACAACCCGGATCCGGCTGGCCGAAACGCCACCGGACGTTAGCAACGAAGCCACTTCTGCCGCACGTTTTTCTGATAACACCTGATTCGACGGGAATTCAGCGGAGTGGATAGGCTGGCTGTCGGTGTGACCGGTCACCGTCACCGCACCGCCCACACGCGCAATCTCGCGCGCGGCCTTATCAATCACCGGGCGGAGCGCATCATTTACGGTTTTCTGCCCCGGTATAAACATCGTATCGCCTCGGAAGATCACACGGCTGTGATGGTCATCTTCCTCCACCGTCAGCAGGCCACGGGCAATTTCGTTCGCCAGCAGGATCTTCAGTCGCAGTTTGTGCACCGGAATCGGTGGCGGCGACAGGTGTTTACCGATGGCGTCGATATGCTGCTGTACAGTTAAGGTGGAGAGATTCATCCGGTGGCTGTAAAGGCCAAACAACGTCAGCATCACCAGCAGAGCTATTCCGGCACTCAGCCAGACCGGCACCCGGCGCATCCGGCGCATCCGTCCGCTGACAGCTCCGGTAAATCCCGGCGAGAGCGTCGGCGTGACCGGATCGCGGCGCTGGACCAGTTGGGTCAGCAGTTGCTGGCGAATATCGTCCAGTTGCTTACGTCCGTCGGGCCGTACGCTGTAGCGACCTTCAAAACCCAGCCCCAGAATGTGGTAAATAATTTCCAGCACATCGCTGTGCTCCTGGAAGCTGGAGGCCAGACGACCAATTATCTGAAATAGTTTGATGCCACCTTCACTTTCGCCATGAAAAGTGACCAGCAGACTCTTCCCAGCCCAGACACCGCGTCGTCCCCAGGTGGTGTTGTTGGCGGCTTCATCAAGCGACGTACACAGGCAGTAGCGCACCGCCAACACATGTTCGCGGCGCAGGTTTGCCTGGTCGCACAGCGTCTGATACCGACGAACTTCACGCTCCAGCAGGGCGCGGTAATGTTCGACAAAAGCAGGGGCAAGTTCACGGGGCATCTGCGCCAGTGCGCACAGCAGCGGACTTGCCGCCGCCAGCAGGGGATTAGCGGCAGCGGTGATTTCGGCCAGCCGGAGTTTCATATCCGGGCCGTCTTCAACCACCATCTTTATATCTTCCCTGCGAAGGCTGTCCTGTATTGCGATATCATAACCTTCATTATCAGGTGGTTTTGTCCCCCCCACTGATGGCTGGAATGGCTGGGTATTCATCGCAGGATGCGTCAGAATATCGTCGGTCATTTATCGCGAACTCCCCACAGCTCCAGCTCCAGCCCTGGAAATTCTCCGGCGGTATGCATTGCCATGCCGCCATAGCGGGCGATATGTTCCCACAGCACGCCGTCGCGACGGATGTCGTAATAGATATAACCGGACTGGAACGGAATCTGACGCGGCGGCACCGGCAGCACCTGTAAAGCAAGGCCCGGCAGGTGCGAACGAATCAGCTCCGGCAGGCGTTCGGACGGCCCTATTTTGGTCTGAGCCGAAAAATGTTGCAGCAAGGTTTCGGCGGACATCTGCGCCTTCACCGCCAATACTAACGAGCTGAAATCTGACAGTTCGGTAGGTTCAATCACCGCATTGAGAATACCGTAAGTTCCCTCCTCCAGAGTGATTCGCTGCGCCCCGCGGATCAGCACAGCATTTAGCAGATACTGCACCTCATCTACCACCGATTTCAGCCCGGCATAGGGCGTCAGGTGCTTATATTCTTTATATTTTTCCGGACGGCGTGTTTGCGGACGCACGTAGGTAGAGAGTTCTCCGGCCAGTGCGCAAAGATTACGATAGAGCACTTCAGGCGACAGCGGCGTTTTCGACATATGGATCAGTAAGGGGCCAAAACGATTGAGAATTTGCAATAGCAGGTAATCCGACACTTCCGCCGCCTCATGGCCGTGTTTATCACTGCCCGTCAATCGCTCAGCCAGAGAATTTGCCCGCATTTTGATCAGATCGTTGATCCACGACAACCATGTACATATCAGTGAACTTGCCTGATAGTTCACCACCGGCGGGATCAAATCTTCGTCAATATCAACCCGCCCCTCTGGATGCAATGCTGTGATACGTGTCAGCGGCAGGCCGATCCACGCATCCGTCACCGCCTTTTCCGGCAACAGACGGAGGCGCAGGTGGCTGAGTTGCAACAGTTGTGCGCCGCGCCCCAATGAGTTTGCATCACGGATTTCATTTTCATGAACCGAAAAGCGTGCCAGCGATTCTGGATTATTGCCAAAACTGGTTTCTTCGCTGTTCGGTGTGCGTATTGGCACCGCCAAATAAATCAATTGGTTAAGGTGCTCTGGCAGGATGGTAAGAGGCGGCGGTAGTGGTGTGTGTCCCGGCGCATTAAACGGTGTTCCGTCGGCAAACACCCCAAAAGCCTTCGTGAGTACCAGCTTTCCGATGTTCAGTGCTTCACTGTCAATGCCGTATTCACTGAAGCCCCAGAAAAAGGGGGAAAGAGGCAAACTGCGGTAATGAATGACATGTTCCAGATAGCGTTCCTGCTGCTGAAACATCTGTGGCAGCAAAAATTGCCCTTCACTCCAGACGACCCGGTTATTCCAACTCATAATTTACTCATCCCGTTCTTTAATCACTATGGCGCTTTGCTCTATACCGGCATCCAGTTCGACTTTTTTCTTTGGCATAAAGCGGCTGTACCAGCTTTTTTCCGGGGGATCAGGAATTTTATACGTGACTCGCCATACCGATTTTCCCAGATTGCGATAGCCAGCAAGGATCCCCAGTGCCGTGGTTTCTTTATTGAGAGAGCGACGCAGCTTTTTCTCCTCGCCCGGACGCAGGATAAAGCTGTCGCGGTGCAGTAAATCATCGGTAAGAACAGTTTTGTCATTGTCCTGAAGAGACCACCAGTCCGCCGCCGTGAAAGCTGCATCATTTTTCAGTTCATAAACGCGTATCTCTATGGGCGCGGCTTTCTTCTGATTGTCTGGGTTCACCTTATCGGAAGCCTTCATCACCAGATCAAGTCGCTGTGACATCAGGTCCGGCACGGTGTCGCTGTCAATGCTGCACCCGGGCAAAAGGCAGATAAAAAACAACGCTACCGCCCATAACCGCCAACCGGGGTCACGCCATTTATTCACTGTAATTTCCTTTAAAATCAAATAATAAATAACGGCCAGGCTATATACCTGGCCGGAAAAAAATTGCTTAAATTTCTTTGTTAGCTTTGAAATCGTAACCTGCCGTGATAGTGCCGCCGCTGCCGCCCTGCTGGTTCTGCACCACGTATTCCTGTTTCACGGTGCTGAAAGAGAGTTCGACTCTTTCGCGGGAGGCGATCTCGCCCTCCTTGCTACCACTGGGGGAAACCACAGCCACAATCAGGTCAGTAAAAGTGTACTTGAGGTATTCCAGCGGATTGCCGCCTGCTTTACGCATGACAAGGATGGACTTCGGAATGTGCTTGCCGGAGGAGCAGTATTTGAACAGGTTCGGGCTGGCGCGATCGATATAATGTTCAAACTCCAGGTTAGTCACGGAGACTTTACCGGATCCCAGGCCGCTGCCCGCGTGCATGGTGGATTCCTGGTGGATATTCCAGCGCCAGCTCAGCACCTCAATTTCATTTTTATGTTTGTCATCCATTGACTCGCCGTCAATGCCGTCAATTTTCAAAAAAATGTCATAAGCCATTTTTATTTCCTTATTAAGAATTACTTAAAAATAATCTCTGATTTATCTGCATAGCTGAATGCAGATAAACCATTGCCGTACAGAACCCCCTCTCCTTTATTTCAGAAGAACAGAAGGCTGTATAATTTCCGGTAATGAGATACCAGTATTTAATTAATTTACATGTTGAATGTATTACGTCTATTTACATATCACAGATATCAATGACTCTCCTTGTTCCCGCTGACGCTGTAAAGAAGATGCCTGGCACTGTGTTGCAGATGCTGGTACTGGTTGTGATAACCAAACCTGTCCGTGGTTATAAATACAAGAAACCCAGTAACGCTCACTATCCTGATTAGTGGTCATTGTGGTATCCCATATTTGCCTGGTTTCACCCTTTATTTTCTCTGTCTCTGGTTTTAGATCTATCCGATTTTCAGGTTTTCCCTGCGACATCCCTACGCCGTCCAGCCACAGACGGGGTTCATAGCGGGAAGATCCCTGCCAGGATGCAGGTACATCCGACTCCAGTTCTGTCGTTGAGGATTTTATATTGATAAACTCGGGGCAACTGACTTCCCACGCTGCAACAAATTGTGAATAAAACAACATATAACCCAATAACAGAGAAAAAATAAAACGGGTCCCCATTGAATCTATCCTCTACTCAATAACATAAAAAGCTTCAGCGTTATTACTGGCATCATGATATGTCCCATCACTGCGCATCCCACCTTTTCTGGAGATTTTGCGCGCAGATACATTCGAGGCTTTGCCTGTCCACTGATCCATAACATAAATATACGAATCATCCTGTTCGAGATAGAAAGCAGCATGTTTATGAGCATTGTCCCCCGATGGATATTTCCCATTCACAAAAGTCGCAATTGCTGTTCCTCTGGGAATCGATTTGTCTCCGAAAACCTTCCGACCCTGCTTCCACGTTCCGGTATGCCCCACATGTGCATATACCTGAACCAAGAACACACATTCCTTTCTGTCTCCTGCCCCCGCCATTCCCACCATTTCAGTGCCCTGCAATGAATCTACCAGTCCATAAACATATGCCATATATCCCCCCTGAGTATTACCCGACATCATTCATTCAAATATTCATAAAAATCAGGCGGTTCCCTGTTTTACTGACGGCAGTTTTGTCACCAGACGCAGCGATCCTGTTAATCCTTCAAGCTGAAAATGCGGGCGCAGGAAGAATTTGGCATCGTAATAACCCGGATTCCCCTCCACTTCTTCCACCACTACCTCAGCAGCAGCCAACGGACGGCGGGCTTTGGTTTCCTGCGAGGAGTTCACCGGATCGGCATCAACGTAGTTCATGATCCATTCATTGAGCCAGCGCTGCATATCTTCACGCTCTTTGAACGAGCCAATCTTGTCGCGCACGATACATTTGAGGAAGTGCGCAAACCGCGAGCAGGCGAATAGATACGGCAGGCGTGCGGAGAGATTGGCGTTGGCCGTGGCGTCCGGATCGTAATATTCCTGTGGTTTTTGCAACGACTGTGCGCCAATGAAGGCGGCGTAATCAGAGTTTTTGCGGTGGATCAGCGGGATAAAACCATTTTTCGCCAGTTCAGCTTCCCGACGGTCAGAGATGGCAATTTCCGTCGGACATTTCATGTCCACGCCACCATCGTCGGTAGGGAATGTATGACAGGGTAGGTTTTCCACCGCACCACCAGACTCCACACCACGGATCAACGTACACCAACCGTAATGTTTGAAAGAACGGTTGATATTTACGCCCATTGCATAGGCAGCATTGCTCCAGACATATTTGCTGTGGTCTGCACCATCTGCATCTTCTTCAAAATCAAACTCATCGACAGGGTTTGTTTTCGCACCATAAGGCAAACGGGAGAGAAAACGTGGCATCGTCAGGCCAATGTAACGAGAATCCTCACTTTTTCGCAGCGAATTCCACGGAGCATATTCGAGGTTTTGGGTCACAATTTTGGTCAGATCACGCGGGTTAGCCAGTTCCTGCCAGGAGTCCATCTGCAACACTGACGGAGAGGCCCCGGCAATAAACGGCGCATGGGCTGAGGCAGCCACTTTGGCAATGGAGCCGAGCAGATCCACATCCGGCGGGGTGTGATCAAAATAATAATCCGCAATGATACAACCGTAGGGTTCTCCGCCTAACTGCCCATATTCAGCTTCATACAGCTTTTTGAACATGGGGCTTTGATCCCAGGCGATCCCTTTGTAACGCTTCATATTTTTCCGCAATTCATCCTTTGAAAGGTTCATAAAGCGGATTTTTAATTTTTCATCGGTTTCGGTGTTGTAAACCAAATGTTCCATCCCACGCCAGGAAGACTCCAGTTTCTGAAAATCCGGATGACTCAGGATTAGCTTGATCTGTTCCGTTAATTTGAAATCGATCTGCTCAATAATCGTAGCAATACTTTTGTAAGCATCGTCACTGACGGTGACTGTATTTGTCAGAGCCTGTTGGGCCAGCGTCTGAACTGCAGCCTCAACAGCCTTTGCAGCCTGAGGTGTCTTGGGACGGAAGGCTTTATCCAGCAGTGAATCAAATTCAGTGTCCTGATAGGCTGTGCTTTGCTCAGCAGTGAGATCGCCTGTCGCCAGAAGAGTATCGTTTACCATGAAAGTTCCTTAATAAAATCGCAGTTAGTCTGTTGTTCCCGTTTCACCTGATAAGACACTTTCCTGTTGAGTGACAGGTTTTGGTGCACTGGCCAGAGCGTTCAGTAACGTCGGGTCTTGTAAGAGTTTATTGATCAGATTTTCTGCTCCTGCTTTACCATCCATATAGGTTTGTAGGTTGGCAAGCTGAGTACGTGCTTCCAGCAGTTGGTTCAGGGCGTCCACCTTGCGGGCAATCTGCGCAGGTGAAAAATCATCCATATTCTCCAGCGTAATATCGACCATTAACTGCCCTTCGCCCGTCAGCGTATTGGGGACAGCAAACGCCACGCGCGGCGCAATAGCCTTCATTCGCTCGTTGAAATTGTCGATGTCAATATCAAGGAATTTACGATCGGTTACTGTGGGCAACTCTTCACGTGGCTTACCGGCCAGATCGGCCAGCACCGCCATGACAAACGGCAGTTCGATTTTTTTTTCGGAGCCATAAATCTCAACGTCATACTCAATCTGCACGCGGGGCGCACGGTTGCGGGCAATAAACTTCTGCGCGCTGTTGTTGATAGCCATAATCCTTCATTTCCTTATCAGTCAGCCGCCGACCGCCAGGAGAGCGGTTCAACGGTACAGTTTAAAAATGCACAGCAAACAGTTGGTTCATACGGATAAATCATGCTTCATGAACCGTTTCAAAAATAATCTGTTCATCCTCATCAACACGAATGCGGATTTGCGTGATGGCCGTTTTCTCTGTCATCGCCTGCAACCAGTAACGGGACAGTTGTGGGAGGAGATGTTGTTCGATATAGCCGATAAGCAAACGAGCGCCGGTTTCGTGCATCGGGCAATGTGCCACTATGTGCGTAATTAATTCATCGCCATAGACGAGTGAAACGCCATGCTGCTCTGCCATCCGATCCATCAGCCTGTCAAGATGCAGGCGGGCAATAACGCCACGCGCCGTCTCATCCAGCGGCAGATAGGGGATAACCGTCACCCGTCCCAGGAAAGCAGCCGGGAAGTGTTTGCGTAACTCCGGCATTAAGGCTTCTTTTAATCCTGACAAATCAGGCAGTAGCGCCGGATCCTCGCACATCTGGCTGATAAGGTCCGCTCCTGCATTAGTGGTCAACAACAGCGTGGTATTTTTGAAATCGATGTGGACACCTTCGCCATCCTCCATCGCGCCTTTATCAAATACCTGGTAGAACAACTCATGGACGTCATGATGGGCTTTTTCAATTTCGTCGAGCAGCACCACGCTCCAGGGATGACGACGTACAGCTTCCGTCAACACGCCGCCTTCGCCATAGCCCACGTAGCCGGGCGGCGCACCTTTCAGCGTGGAGACGGTATGGGACTCCTGAAACTCGCTCATATTGATGGTGATCAGGTTCTGTTCGCCGCCGTAAATAGCTTCCGCCAGCGCCAGCGCGGTTTCGGTCTTACCCACACCGGACGGCCCGGCCAGCAGAAAGACACCCACTGGTTTACGCGGGTCACCTAAACCCGCCCGCGCGGTCTGGATACGCTCACCAATCTGCACCAGCGCATCCATCTGCCCGGTAACACGCTGCGCCAGACGGATGGGGAGTTCGAGGATCTGGCTGGCTTCATCTTTCACCATGCGCCCGGCGGGAATGCCTGTCCAGTCGGAGACAATCGCTGCCACCACCGCCGCGTTAACTTCCGGGAACACAATGGGGTTTTCACCCTGCCAGACTCGTAATGCAGTTTCCGACTGTTGTAACGTGGTTTCATCACGCTCATCGGGCTCTGCGGCACGCTGTTCCTGTAAGGTATGAACCAACTCCAGTTCCTGCTGCCAGCGCGCTTCGGTGTCAGAAAGATCTGCATTCAGTGAGGCGATCCGTATCGTCAGTATGTCGCCCCGCTCTGCGCGGATACCCATTTTTTCCTGCTTTAATAACAACTCCTGCTCCAGTTCAGCGGCATTGAGCTGCTGACGCAGATACTGGACTTTCGCTGGTGGGGTATGCAGCGACAGCGCTACACGGGCCGCCGCCGTATCCAGCAAGCTGATAGCCTTGTCCGGTAGCTGCCGGGCCGGAATGTAACGGTGAGAAAGCTGTACGGCGGCGCGCACAGCCTCATCAAGGATCAGGACGTCATGGTGTTTTTCCAGCGTGGTGACTAACCCGCGTACCATCTCAACAGCAGCAACCTCTTCCGGCTCTGCCACCTGCAACACCTGAAAACGCCGGGTCAGCGCCGGATCTTTTTCGATATGGCGTTTGTACTCACTCCAGGTGGTTGCGCCGATGGTGCGCAGGGTGCCACGCGCCAGCGCCGGTTTCAGCAGATTGGCAGCGTCGCCCGTACCGGATGTACCACCAGCGCCCACCAGGGTGTGAACTTCATCGACAAACAGAATAACCGGCTGCGGCGAACGCGCAGCCTCTTCCAACAGCGCCTTCAGGCGGGATTCAAATTCGCCCTTCATGGACGCCCCGGCCAGCAGCGCCCCGACATCCAGCGACAGCAGACGCACGTTTCGCAGTGAAGGCGGCACTTCGCCCCGGGCAATCGCCAGCGCAAATCCTTCCACCACAGCCGTTTTCCCGACGCCCGCCTCGCCGGTCAGCAGCGGATTGTTCTGCCGACGACGCAGCAGAATATCCGTCATGGTACGAATTTCGTGTTCGCGGCCGGTGACCGGATCAATATTGCCTTCACGCGCCAGTGTAGTCATGTCCTGACAGTATTTCGCCAGCGCAGATTTACTTCCGCTTGATTCGCTGGCAAATACCTGGCTAGCTTCCCCCGGTACTGCAGAATTCAAACCCGAGCCGTCATATGGCATTTCTGTTATTTCAGAAGATGATGTGATTAAAGACGGAAGGATATCTAATAGTTCATCTACCGGTAGCCCAGCCAAAGGCGCACAGATATTTTTTAACACCCGATGCAATTCTGGCGTGGTTAACCAGGCAAGTAATAACCAGCCACTACGAATTTTTTGATCACCAAAACGGATACTTGCCAACATCCAGGCTTTTTCGACAGATAGATCGATATGATGGGAAAAATCGTTAATTACACTCGCCCCGGCAGGCAATATCTCCAGTTGTCGAATTAACGCATTCTCTACATCAGCAGATGTTATTTGATAGTGTCGAAGCACATTGTGAATGTCATTCTCTGGTTGTTGTATGAGTTGATGCAACCAATGTGTCAGTTCGACATAAGGATTAGCACGTAATTTACAGAACGTTGTCGCGGATTCCAAAGATCTAAATAAAGATTTGGTCAGCTTTCCATATAGTGCACTGCGTGAAACAGGAGTGTCCATCTGTTACACCTGATGATGTAAAATCATATAAATGATACATAAGCATAACTGTATCGATTAAAATTCCTAATTAATAGAATCATCAAAAACCCAGAATGAAACAATGATGCATATCACAGAACACAATGTAATATAGCAGTTAGTATCTTTTTTATGGTGATATTCAATATAGCAATTTAATTTCATATATATTATGAATATATTACGCTAAAAATCACCACTATATATTTCCGCGAAGACTAATATTGATAAAGCAAATTGATCAGTATTGCTTATCTAAAAATTTTAATTAATTATTCTGTTGAAAAAAACACTCTACACAGTGATATGCAATGAAACAAAATATTACCTGGGGACTACAAAAAATACAGGCGCATGGGATCTCCGATAACACAATTTATGCGACTGCAGGAACCCAAATTATCTTCACCGTTACCACTCCCTGGATCCCTGTTTTTGAGGCAAATGATGATGTAAAGATTGCCCTCAGTCTGACCCGCCACGAAGAGGCATGGTGGATAATTAATCAGTCTGATGAATATTGTTGCACGGTAAATGATCAGATTGTCGAGCCGCATCACCGTATGCGCCTGAACGAAGGAGACTTGATTGAATGGGGATTATCTTCATGGTGTCTTGTGCGCGGTAACCTACCATCCACGGCTTTACACGTGGAAAAGACGACAGCGCAGATTACCGCTTCACCAAAAACAATGATTGAGTATCTCGATCTCGACTGGTTTCGACAACAGCAAACACAACCGCAAAACCCGTTCGATATCATTCCGATCCACGGCGCAGTCACCACAGAAGTTGCCCCAGAAACAGATAACCCACTCCCCCTTCTTTATCAAGAATACCGCCAGGCGTTGTCGTCCCCCGAACAGGATATTCATCACCATGTTGATCCTTTTCCCCTGTACGAAGAGGCAGTCACACAGGATCTGACCTCCTTATGCAGCCTGACCTCTGAAACTGATACATTGCAGGATATAGTCACTGGTGGGCTAAGTATTGACGCGATTCTCGATGTGCTGGATACCACCGGCGAAGAAGAAACCACCTGGCCTGTCGAAACGATTCTCCCCGATATCCTGCATCTGCTTTCCCCGGAATATGCACAGGAAACGATACATAACGCCATTCTACCCGACCTGACACAACGTGAGCACCGCATCATCGGCATTGACAGTCATTACCGGGTCACCCCGGTACAACACGGAGATATTTATCATGACAAATAATAACGTGCTACCGGCGATGTTGTCGGCGCTGTTGCGGGATTATTCTGTAGCGGAAGGAATTCAGATAGCGGAGCAACAGGTAAAGAAGCAGCCGACGTTGGCTTCACATCGGCACAATCTGTTTCAGTTATTGTGCGTGACAGGCTGTTGGTCGCGGGCGCTACAACAAATTCAGCTTTGCGCCCGAATAGACGCTAATTATACCCGAGAGGCTCAGATATTTGGGGAGCTGATCCGCTGTGAGATATACCGCCACACCTGCTTTCAGGGGGAACAGCGTCCCGGTTTTATTCTCTCCCCGCCCGCGTGGATGGAGAATTTGCTGGCCGCCCTCACCGGTAACACCCGTGGTGAAGCGCAGGAAGCTGATGTCCACCGCAACCGCGCACTTGAGGCCATCACAGACACTACCGGGCAGTGGAATGGCGGTAAATTTGACTGGATTAGTGACAGTGATTCCCGTACCGGCCCGGTACTCGAACTGATCGCGGGCGGTGTATATATCTGGCTGCCATTTTCACAAATTCGTTCGCTGAAATCGCCACGGCCCGTGCATCTGACCGATTTGCTCTGGAAACCCGTCAACATCACCCTGCATAACGGTGACACGCACAGCGCCTGGCTGTTTTCCCGCTACAGCGGTTCTGAAAGTGCTTCTGACACCTTACGCCTTTGCCGGGAAACCGTCTGGCAGGACGGGCCAGGAGATACCCTGGTTACGGCACTGGGACAAAAAATGTGGCTCACCAGTCACGGCGATATCAGCCTGCTGGATATGACCGCCTGTACCTTTAATGCGCCCGAAGGTAGTGACGCATGAGCGACTTTCGCCTGCGCCATAGCAACCACCTGATGCCTACATTGTTTGATCGACTGTGTGACGATGCTCCACAGCAGAAGCGCGACCACGATATCAGCGTCAGTCCGGTACAGCTCAGGGAGATCATCCGTAGGGATTTGTCATTTTTGCTCAACACGGTCAGTCATGAAGATAATATTGATGCCGCGCATTACCCGCAGGCTGCGGCTTCCGTACTGAACTACGGTCTGCCGCCGCTGGCTGGCAGCTTTCTGTATGAACACAAATGGGACGATATCCGCAGGGCCATTTTACGTACCATCATTCGGTTTGAACCCCGCCTGAAAGCATCCACTCTGCAAATCATCCCGCTCCAGGATGAGCGCCGCCAGAGCGGTCATAACACATTACAGTTTGAAATTCGCGGCGAAATCCTCACGCAGCCGTACCCTACAGCATTTCGGGTACGCAGCGTGCTGGATATGGAACAGAGCCACATTACATTTTTTTAATACAGAAGGTGACCGATGGATCCACGGCTACTGGAATACTACAACCGCGAACTGAGCTATCTGCGGGAAACGGGAGCCGAATTTGCCACCCGTCATCCTAAAGTCGCCGCCCGGCTGGGTATGCATGGAACGGATATTGCCGATCCGTATGTAGAAAGGATGGTCGAGGCCTTCAGCTTCCTGACCGCCCGCACGCAGCTTAAAATTGATGCTGAATTCCCCCGACTCACCCAGCGTCTGTTGGAGGTCGTCAGCCCTAATTACGTTACCCCCACGCCCTCAATGAGTGTGGCGCAACTCCATCCCGACCCGGAAGAAGGTGATCTGGCAAAGGGGTTCACCGTACCGCGCAGCACTGCCTTTTTTTCCGCCATCCCGGAAGGTGAAAGCACCGCCTGTCAGTTTCGCAGCAGCCAGGATGTGACACTGTGGCCACTCGCCATCGAAGAAGCACGTCTGACCGCCGCACCGCCAGATATGCCCGCCCTGCACCGCTACCTGCCTGCTAACATTCACGTTGCTGGCGCGCTGCGTATTACCTTGCGCACCTTCGGTGAACTGACTTTCAGCCAGCTTGCCGGGCTGGACAGGCTGCCGCTTTATCTCTGCGGCGAGGAACGCACGG
This sequence comes from Escherichia sp. TW09308, assembly GCF_000208565.1. NCBI lineage: Bacteria > Pseudomonadati > Pseudomonadota > Gammaproteobacteria > Enterobacterales > Enterobacteriaceae > Escherichia > Escherichia sp. TW09308. The sequence goes on from NZ_AEME01000001.1 coordinate 3,429,163, forward strand.
CCTCACACCTGTTCGAACTGCTGCATACCAGCGCTATCGCCACACTGGTTGGCGTTCCGGGCCATTTTGACGGCATGTTGGATGTGAACCTGAAACAGCCCGTCATGTATGAGGGTCTGGAGCCGGATCAGGGACTACTGCCGCTGGCGTGGAACGTATTCCACGGCCATAACCTGTTGCATGAATATTTCGCCTGCCCGGAGCGATTTTATTTTTTCACACCAACGGGACTGTCTGCCGGGCTACAGAAAATTCACGGCGGCGTGGCGGAAATCGTCATTTTGCTGAACCGCCTGCCGCCGGACTGGCTTAGCCACCAGACGGATGCCACACAGCTCAGTCTATTCTGTACCCCGGTTGTCAACCTGTTCCCCCGAGTCACCGCCCGGATCGACGTCACGCACAGCACGACGGAGCAGCATCTGGTAGTAGACAGAACCCATCCACTGGATTATGAGGTGTTCTCGGTTCAGGAAGTGGAAGGGCTGGAAACTGACACCACACGGAAGATAGCCTTTCGCCCGCTCTACCACACGCGCAATAACGATGAAGGCAACCACGGGCGTTATTTTTCCCTGCGCCGGGAACCGCGCCGCTTATCAGAAAACGCCCGCCGTTACGGCACCCGAACCCCCTATACGGGTTCGGAAGCGTTCCTGTCACTGGTTGATCAGTATGAAGCGCCGTACCCGGAAAATCTGCGCCATATCACCATCACGGCCATGATAACCAACCGCGATCTCCCCTGTCTTATTACACGCAATGGCCGGAACGACCTGACCGTGGATGCGGCAATCCCGGTGGCGGGCGTCGGGCTTATCCGTCCACCGCGACCGCCGCAGCCCCCGCTGGCTGAACGTGAAATGGCCTGGCGGTTGATCCGCCAGTTATCTTTTAATTATCTGCCACTGGCCGATCTGGATCACCGCACCGGCGGCCAGGCGTTGCGCGATCTGCTGAGCCTGTTTATTCCGGCGCATGACAGTCCGCTGTCGCGTCAGGTGCGTAGTCTGGTTGGCTGCAAAACGACACCGGTCACACGTCGTCTGCCAGGTTCCGGTTTGCTGGTCTATGGTCGAGGCGTCAGTTGTGAACTGACCGTGGATGAAGAAGGCTTCTCGGGTATCAGTCCATATCTGTTCGGTCTGGTGCTGGAGCATTATATCGCCCGTCATGTTTCCATTAACACCTTCTCGCAAATGACGCTACACAGCATGCAGCGCGGCAGAATTATGACCTGGCCGGTCAGGGCTGGACAGCGGGGAAGCATATGAGCGGCAATTTCACGCAGGCACAGGAAACTCCCTGGCGTTACGGTTTTCTGAACCTGATGCGTCGCGTTGATGTGCAGTTGTGCACCGTCCCGGCTGGCGGCACATGGCAACCGAGGATGGAAAAATTTCGCCTGGGACAAACACCTGCGCTGACCTTTGCACCAAGGGAAATCGCCAGTGTGAGCTGGCAGGAAGGACGACTGAACATCAGCCTTTACAGCCTCGGGCTGTGGGGGCCGAACGGCCCGCTACCGCTGCACTACACAGAACTGGCACATAACCGGACCGAAAGCCGCCGCGATCCGACACTAACTCGTTTTTCCGATCTTTTTCATCACCGCTGGCTGACGCAATTTTACCAGGCATGGCGCAGCGCTCAGTCCGCCGGGGGGGTCTGGATAATCCGCAACATGACCGCTTTGCCTTTTATATCGCCAGTCTCAGCGGACAGGATTTGCGGGAATGCGCCGACAGCCCGTTGCCGGATCACGTTCGCCTTGCGGCATCGGCTCATCTGGTGCGTGAATCCCGCAATCCGGACGGACTGGCAGCCACGCTGGCGCACTATTTCGGCGTGCCATTCCGGGTACAGGAGTACGTTTTGCACTGGATAGCCGTAGCAAATGACGAGATCACCCGACTGGGCATTCCTGCCCCCTCTTCCGTTATTGGCAACGGCGCACTCATAGGACAGGCCGTACCGGACATGCAGTATAAGTTTCGGCTGGTCATTGGTCCGCTGACACTAGAGGATTACCAACGTTTTCTGCCTGGCGGCAATAATTTGCCGGTGCTGACGGAACTGGTTCGCGCCTTCACCGGTTTTGAATACTGCTGGGAAATTGAGCTACAGCTTAAACCACACACTGCACCTCCGGTTGTTACAGGCGGCCCATACCAGCTTGGCTGGACTGCCTGGGCTGGAAAGGCCATGCATGATAACCCGGTGACGGGCATGATTTTCGAACCTGAACACTATCTGGCGTACTGAGGATAATTTAATGGAAACATCTCTGGCTGACCCTGTTTCGGCTGAATGCCCATGTGGCCCGGATCTGGAGTACGATCCTGAATACCTGCTGCTGTTCACCCGCGCAACGCCGCGTGAAGAAGCGCAATACGGCGATTTTGTCAGTACGCCGGAAACCATTAACTGGGCGGAGCTTGAGCGGGATGCCCGCCGCCTGCTGACGCGCAGTAAAGATATCCGTATTCTGGTTGTCCTGCTGCGCTGCCGGATCCAGCAGGCCGGTGCCAGAGGGCTGGCGGAGGCATTTACCTTACTGGAAATGCTGTGCGCCACGTACCCGGACACCATCCATCCACAACTGCTCGCGACTGAAGATATCACCGCCGAAGATGCTACAGTAGCACGCAGTAACGCGCTGTCGGCGCTGCTGGACCACGAAGGAGTAATGGCGGATATTCGTGGCATTATGCTGTCAAACAATGCTGCTATGCGCCTTCAGGTACGGGATGTGGAGCGTTCGCTGTCTGCATCACGCCCGACGGATGCGCTGGCACCAGAATCAGTACGCCAGCAACTGGCCGACCTGGAAGCTCAAGGCGCACTGCCGCTGGATGCCTTTCGCCAGGCCTCGGAAACCACAGAGCGCCTGCAATGTCATGCGCGTGCAACGCTGAATGATCATGCCCCGGACTTTTCGCGTCTTACACAATTGCTGGCCCTATTGCCAGGAGCGGTGCAGAGCACCACGCCGGAGATCCCGCCGCAACCGCAGGCTGAACAGCCGGAGAACGCCGCCATCGATCATACTGAACAGATACAGGCAGAGCACGTTGTGCCACCGGTACATACTGCGGTGGGAATATCTCCGCTGCCCGGCGCAGAACCCCGGCAGATCCGTGACCGGAACGACGCGCTGGAACGTTTACGAGTTATACGTCGATGGTTTGAGCACAGCGAACCGAGCAGCCCGACTATTCCCTTGCTGCGCCAGGCGGAACGGCTGATTGGAAAACGCTTCTCGGAAGTAATAAATGAAATTCCAGCAGAACTGCTGGAGAAATGGGATGCGCTGGAATAACAGAAATGGACGGAATGTATAACGGCTGGCCATTATATTATGTGGCCATTTTTTAAATCATATCCGTTTTAATTCTGGGGCAACAAATTCCCTCAGCGTCCAAAACGACGAAAGCCCGAATCATTACTGATTCGGGCTTTCTGAATACTGGCGGAACGGACGGGACTCGAACCCGCGACCCCCTGCGTGACAGGCAGGTATTCTAACCGACTGAACTACCGCTCCGCGTTGTGTTCCGTTGGGAACGAGGCGAATATTACGGACTGCCTCGTTCTTCGTCAACGGTTTTTCTCATCTTTTGAATCGTTTGCTGCAAAAATCGCCCAACGTGCTATTTTTAGCGCCTTCAACGGATAATTATGCCCGCCAGAGGCAGCTTCCGCCCTTCTTCTGCACCAGATCAAGACGGGCTTCATGCGCTGCAAGCTCTTCATCTGTCGCAAAAACAACGCGTAACTTACTTGCCTGGCGCACAATACGCTGAATTGTCGCTTCGCCTTGTTGCTGCTGTGTCTCTCCTTCCATCGCAAAAGCCATCGACGTTTGACCACCGGTCATCGCCAGATAAACTTCCGCCAGGATCTGAGCATCGAGTAATGCCCCGTGCAGCGTACGCTTACTGTTATCTATTTCATAGCGAGCGCATAACGCATCGAGGCTGTTGCGCTTGCCAGGAAACATTTTCCTCGCTACCGCAAGGCTATCGGTTACCTTACAGAAGGTATTGGTCTTTGGAATATCGCGCTTGAGCAGCGAAAACTCGTAGTCCATAAAGCCGATATCGAACGCTGCGTTATGGATCACCAGCTCCGCGCCGCGGATATAGTCCATAAACTCATCAGCTACGTCGGCAAACGTGGGCTTATCAAGCAAAAATTCATCGGCAATACCGTGTACGCCAAAGGCTTCCGGGTCTACCAGCCGATCGGGCTTCAGATAAACGTGGAAGTTATTGCCCGTCAGACGACGGTTCACCACTTCAACGGCACCAATCTCAATAATCTTGTGGCCTTCATAGTGCGCGCCAATCTGGTTCATACCGGTGGTTTCGGTATCGAGAACGATCTGGCGTGTAATTGCAGTGCTCATAGCGGTCATTTATGTCAGACTTGTCTTTTTACAGTTCGATTCAATTACAGGAAGTCTACCAGAGATGCTTAAACAGGTAGAAATTTTCACCGATGGTTCGTGTCTGGGTAATCCCGGGCCGGGTGGTTATGGCGCTATTTTACGCTATCGCGGACGCGAAAAAACCTTTAGCGCAGGCTACACCCGCACCACCAACAACCGTATGGAGTTGATGGCTGCTATTGTCGCGCTGGAAGCGTTAAAAGAACATTGCGAAGTCATTTTGAGTACCGACAGCCAGTATGTCCGCCAGGGGATCACCCAGTGGATCCATAACTGGAAAAAACGGGGCTGGAAAACCGCAGACAAAAAACCGGTAAAAAATGTCGATCTCTGGCAACGTCTCGATGCCGCGTTGGGTCAGCATCAAATCAAATGGGAATGGGTTAAAGGCCATGCCGGGCATCCGGAAAACGAACGTTGCGATGAACTGGCTCGCGCAGCAGCGATGAATCCCACGCTGGAAGATACGGGCTATCAAGCCGAAGTTTAAGCCTGCGGCTTACGAAATTGCCGGGTGGCACCAACCGCCTGGCGAATTCGCGGTTTGTTTTTGCTCTGTTTCATCGGGTTGAGCGTTAGAGGAATAGTCCGTTTCCGGGCAACAATAAGTTGTAAGCAACCAAGCGCAGGAATATGCGTGCTCAATAGTTTTCCACCATATTTGTTCCACGGGAGAACATGGAAACGGCTGGCATGCACTACTTCAAAATTCAACAAAGAAAGCCAGTCCAGTTGCCGCATCAGGGTAAACATCCGGCTATTATAGGGCGATGTTTTTCGCAATACCGGCACAAGTTTACGTAATCCCATTAAACTGATGGGATTGAAGCCAGTAATAACCAGCCAACCATCATCAATCAATACCCTATCGGCTTCGCGTAATAAACGATGCGGGTCAGTGCACCACGGCAACGTATGCGCCAGTAGACAAACATCGACGGATTTATCGGCAAAAGGAAGATGAAGCGGATCCGCCTGCACTTGTACGGGCGTTCCTTGTGCAGAAACATTCACTTGATGAGAAACCGCGCACGCTTCGCAATTGATTTCTGCGCTTAAATTGCCAATCTTAAGCAGATGAAAACCATACATTTTAGCGAACCATGGGTTGAGCTGACGCTCCAGCGCCTTGCGATAAAGCTCTCCCCAGGGCAAATCGCCCCAGCAATCAGGAGCCACGACAGTTTGAGGGTTCCTTGCCGGTTTCATCACAACCTTCCGTTTCGCACTGAGAGGTAATCTATGAATCTTAACAGTATTTCCGCCTTTGATGACAATTACATCTGGGTTTTATCTGATGAAGCAGGTCGTTGCCTGATTGTCGATCCGGGAGAGGCAGAACCTGTATTAAAGGCGATTTCAGATAACAACTGGCAACCAGTAGCGATTTTCCTCACTCACCATCACCACGATCACGTTGGCGGTGTAAAAGAACTGGTAGAAAAGTATCCGCAAATTGTGGTGTATGGACCCGAAGAGACACAAGATAAGGGAACAACGCTGGTAGTCAAAGATGGCGATACTGCCTTCGTTTTAGGGCATGAATTTAGTGTAATTGCTACACCAGGTCACACTTTAGGACATATCTGTTACTTCAGTAATCCTTATCTATTTTGCGGCGATACTTTGTTTTCTGGAGGATGCGGGAGGATATTTGAAGGTACTCCACCACAGATGTATCAATCACTTAAAAAACTAAGTGAACTTCATGATGATACATTGGTGTGTTGTGCTCATGAATATACTTTATCAAATATGAAGTTTGCCTTGAGTATTCTTCCGCACGATTTGTCCATAAATGATTATTATCGTAAAGTTAAGGAGTTACGGGCAAAAAATCAAATAACACTCCCCGTAATTCTGAAAAATGAGCGACAAATTAATGTTTTTTTGAGAACAGAAGATATTGATTTAATTAATGTAATTAATAAAGAAACATTATTGCAACAACCTGAAGAGCGTTTTGCATGGTTAAGGTCAAAGAAAGATAGGTTCTGATAAAACTTTCTTGTCATTGGCTTCGTTCGCCGTTATGATCGGTCGTCTTTTAAGCAACTATTGACACACACATGAAGGCAAAAGCGATATTACTCGCCTCTGTCCTGCTCGTAGGTTGCCAGAGTACCGGTAACGTTCAACAGCACGCACAGAGCCTTTCTGCAGCTGGTCAAGGGGAAGCAGCAAAGTTTACAAGTCAGGCACGATGGATGGACGATGGGACGTCTATCGCGCCAGATGGTGACTTGTGGGCTTTCATAGGCGACGAGCTAAAGATGGGAATTCCGGAAAATGACCGGATTCGCGAACAGAAACAGAAATATTTACGCAATAAGAGCTATCTCCACGATGTAACTTTACGGGCAGAGCCGTATATGTACTGGATTGCCGGGCAAGTTAAAAAACGTAACATGCCTATGGAACTGGTACTACTACCCATAGTGGAGAGCGCTTTTGATCCTCACGCAACGTCTGGCGCCAATGCCGCAGGCATCTGGCAGATCATTCCGAGCACGGGGCGCAATTATGGTTTGAAACAGACCCGCAATTATGATGCGCGTCGCGATGTTGTTGCTTCAACAACGGCTGCGCTGAACATGATGCAGCGTCTGAACAAAATGTTTGACGGCGACTGGCTTCTGACCGTAGCGGCTTATAACAGCGGCGAAGGTCGAGTCATGAAGGCAATAAAAACGAACAAAGCGCGTGGTAAATCCACGGACTTCTGGTCGTTACCGTTGCCACAGGAAACGAAGCAGTACGTGCCTAAAATGCTGGCATTGAGTGATATTCTCAAGAACAGCAAGCGTTATGGCGTACGTCTACCGACGACCGATGAAAGCCGTGCTCTGGCGCGTGTACACCTGAGTAGCCCAGTTGAAATGGCGAAGGTTGCAGATATGGCGGGAATTTCTGTCAGCAAGCTGAAGACATTCAACGCTGGCGTAAAAGGTTCCACGCTGGGCGCAAGTGGTCCGCAATACGTGATGGTGCCAAAGAAACATGCAGATCAACTGCGTGAATCTCTGGCTTCAGGCGAAATTGCTGCCGTACAATCAACACTGGTTGCCGACAATACGCCACTTAACAGCCGTGTTTACACCGTACGCTCTGGCGACACGCTTTCAAGCATCGCTTCACGTCTCGGCGTAAGCACAAAGAATTTGCAGCAGTGGAACAATCTGCGCGGTTCTAAGCTGAAACCCGGCCAAAGTCTGACGATTGGCGCAGGTAATAGCGCACAGCGGCTGGCAAACAACAGCGATAGCATTACGTATCGTGTGCGCAAAGGCGATTCGCTTTCAAGCATTGCTAAGCGTCACGGCGTGAACATCAAAGATGTGATGCGCTGGAACAGCGACACTGCGAATCTGCAACCAGGCGATAAGCTGACGTTGTTTGTAAAAAACAACAACATGCCAGATTCCTGACAAACCAGATAACAGAAAGGCACCGATTCCCCCGGTGCCTTTTTTATTTATGCCGCTTTATGAGCTTCAATCATAATAGTATCACTGGTGAAAGAGCCATCATTCTGCAAGGCAAAATACGTTTTCACCTCTGTAGATGCGCTCTGTTGGTAAACACGAATAGCGTCTGCTAATACTTCTGGCGTGCGCATTCTCGCGACCCACGAAGAAAATTCCAGCGGCAATTTATCGGTGATCAAGTTATCAACAACCAGACTGGCTTCATTGACTAACGCCAACCATTCGCCACTGGAGTAGTTGCGCACGTGAGAAGTATCACGTAACGCTTCTACCGTCTGTAACCAAATATCGCGCACCGAATGACCCGGTGACATCACATCCATCACAATCAACAGACCACCGGGCTTCAGTACCCGATTCACTTCACGCAGTGCCGCACCGACATCATGCCAGTGATGGGCAGAATAACGACTGATAACAATATCAAAAGAGCGATCGGCAAATGGCAGGCATTCAGCATATCCCTTGCGAGTAGTGATATTTGTCAGTTGCCGTGCATTGGCCGCTTGTGTAACAACATCCAGCATTTGTGAAGATAAATCATACGCCACCACCGCCTGCACATTTTGCGCCGCGACAAAGCTGGCATGTCCTGCTCCACAGCCCATATCAAGCACGCAAGCTTCAGGATATCCGGCCAGACGCGCAGCCAGACGCTGCAAGTCTCGCCCGGATGCATGCACGGTACTGGTTAAATACTCACTGGCCTGCGAGCTAAACTGCTTTTCTACATGGTCATGGTGGGATTGTGTTGTCATTGCGCTGTCCTTTAGTTGTTTGAGTATTAAAGGGCAGCGCCAAACATTGGTCTGCCCTGTGGCAGACCTGACATACCTTATTTATCAGGCTTGCCGGGACCGAATTCAACGAGTAGCGGATTGTGATCGGAAGCGCGCGTAACCAGTACGGAAGCTTCACTAACATTCAGCCCACGGTAGAAAACAAAATCGAGCGGACGACCAAACGCCCGACGGCGTTGATCATCAGTAAAACGCACCTGACGCAGCGACATTTCCCGCGCAAAGCGGTATAAGGCATTCATCCTTCTACGGCTCCAGGCATTGAAATCTCCCGCCATAATGACCGGGCCGCTGTGGTGGGCTATCTGATCGCCAATAGGAAGTAACTGCTTACTATAGACATCCACGCCCAGGCTGAAGTTAACGGCATGAATATTCACCACCATCAATAAACGCGTATCTGGCAATGGGTAGACCGTCACCAGCGCCGACTTTGCCAGACGCAAAATAGGTTCTCGTTCGCGTAACGGGCAGCAATAAACAGGATGCGCCGCCGAAAGCGTCATAACACCGGAAGGATGTTGTGGCAGTACGAAAGCAGGCACCTGATCAGCGGCGAGATAGTTAGCGGTCGCAAACTGCACTAACTCTGGTGTTGTTTGCGCTTCCTGCAATAACACCAGATGCGCATCTTTGCCGTAATTTTTCAGTACCGACAACCATTCAGCACGTTGCTGTTTGTAAATGTTCCACACCAGGATCCGAATACGCTCTTCGGTACTTAACGGCTCTCCGGGGGGTAATGCCTGGCCGATGCTCGCAAAAGACCCTGGCGGTAAGATCCTTTCCGCAGGTTGTCCGGCAACATAGCGCATGGCATAGGTGTTTTTTCGCACTTTTGACTTTGAAACCTCTATTACGTCAACCCTTCCGCACTCGGGAGGGTTCTACTGTTATAGGGATTTTAGCTCACTCTTTCAACGAGCAATTGTATATTGTTATGTAAGCAAGTGCTTACATCGGACAGAATTTGGCTCATCATTGATGATCATTAAATCGGATGACTTATCACCTGTCCGAATGGTTTAATAACAAATAAATTCAAAATCTCTTTTATATTTTGCAACAGGAGCAAAAATGAAAGCCACGTCGGAAGAACTCGCCATTTTTGTTTCGGTAGTCGAAAGCGGAAGTTTTAGCCGGGCGGCAGAACAATTAGGACAAGCGAACTCTGCGGTAAGCCGGGCGGTGAAAAAGCTGGAGATGAAACTTGGCGTTAGCCTGCTTAATCGCACCACGCGGCAACTTAGCCTGACGGAGGAAGGGGAACGTTATTTTCGGCGTGTGCAGTCGATTTTGCAGGAAATGGCCGCAGCAGAATCAGAAATCATGGAGACACGTAATACGCCACGCGGACTGTTACGAATCGATGCCGCGACCCCCGTGATATTGCACTTTCTGATGCCGTTGATTAAACCATTTCGTGAACGCTATCCGGAAGTTACTTTATCGCTAGTCTCCTCCGAAACCATTATTAATTTGATCGAAAGAAAAGTGGATGTTGCGATTCGCGCCGGCGCATTAACGGATTCCAGCCTCCGAGCCAGACCGTTGTTTAACAGCTATCGAAAAATTATCGCCTCCCCCGATTATATTGCCCGCCACGGGAAGCCAGAAACTATCGACGATTTAAAGCAGCATGTTTGCCTGGGATTCACTGAACCAGCCTCCCTCAATACCTGGCCGATAGCCTGTAGCGATGGGCAATTACATGAGGTGAAGTACGGTTTGTCATCCAATAGCGGGGAAACGCTGAAACAGCTTTGCCTGAGTGGCAACGGGATCGCGTGTTTATCTGACTATATGATCGACAAAGAAATTGCACGTGGTGAACTGGTAGAGTTAATGGCAGATAGAGTACTGCCAGTGGAAATGCCTTTCAGCGCCGTTTATTACAGCGACCGTGCAGTGAGCACCCGTATACGAGCCTTTATCGATTTCCTTAGTGAGCATATAAAAACAGCTCCCGGAGGAGCTGTCAGAGAAGTTTAATCCCATTCAGGAGCCAGACCTTCCGGACTTACGAGGCGGTCGTTGCAATCCAGCGTGGCGATCGCTTTTTTGTCTTCGGCATCAAGCTGTAAATTTACTGCCTGCAGGTTACTCTCCAGATTTTCGCGTTTAGTAGAAGAAGGAATAACCGAGTAACCTTCCCCCATCGCCCATGCCAGAATCACTTGTGCCGGAGTCGCATTGTGTTTCGCGGCGATACGAGCAATAACCTCATCTTTCAATGCCTTCCCATAAGCCAGCGTCATGTAGGAGGTAATATGAATGTCGTGCTGTTTAGCCCAATCGACCACTTTATGGTTTTGCAGATAAGGAGAGAGCTCAATCTGGTTGGTGGCGATGTTTTCAGCGCCAACAGCAGTAATCGCTTTTTCCATCAACGGGATGGTGAAGTTGGAAATACCGATCTCACGCGTCAGCCCTTGTTTTTTCGCTTCCAGCAGCGCCTGCATAAACTCTTCTACTGATACCGCATCATTTGGTGACGGCCAATGGATCAGTGTCAGATCGACATAATCGGTACGTAATTTTTGCAGACTATCCTTCAAACTCGGGATCAGTTTGTCTTTGCTGAGATTTTAATCCAGATTTTAGTGGTGATATAGAGTTCATTACGTGGTATGCCGCTTTCTGCAATCGCCTGACCTACAGCAGCTTCGTTATCATAGATTTGTGCGGTATCAATTGCGCGATAGCCAAGTTCCAGCGCGGTTTTTACTGATGCAATAACAACGTCATCCTTCAGACGGAAAGTACCTAAACCAAATGCAGGGATAGCCATAATATGCCTCTTTTAATGATATGTTCGTTAACTGAGATGATTATGGACTTCAGATTGTTGCGGAAAAAGAGCGTAAAATGCAGAGGATTTTTGCGATTCTGGCAATAATGAAATTGCAGACGAAAAAAAACCTCGAGCGTTAACTCGAGGCTTCTTAATAATAAGACTACGAGAAAAGGAAGGATTTGTGAATAATAAAGATAAATTGCATCTTGAAAAACTGCTTAATTCTGAAGATGAAAAGCAAGTAGCTGAGACACTCCTTTATATAGTCTACAATGTTAAAGATATTTCATGGTCTGAAGAAGTATTCATGAGGATGGCTAATAATTTCAATGGTGATATATGTGGACTTGCTTTAACTTGCATTGGGCACTTGGCAAGAATAAATGGTAAAATAGATAAAGGAAAAGTCATTCCATTTCTAAAAGAGAAAATGGAAAATTCAAATGAGGTAATATCGTCAAGAGCTGAAGATGCGCTTGATGATATTAATGTTTTCACTTAGATTGTTGTATTTATAATGGGGAAACCGTACTAAGTTACGACCCGAACATCTGGTATGAGCGGGGAAATGGTTAGATTTGCTTTCTTGACCCGATAGGGCTGCTTGGTGGAATAAACCTTTACCAGTATGCGCCTAATCCAATAAACTGGATTGACCCGTTAGGCTTACAACGGCTTTGTGCATTTGGAAATAAGAGTGGGCCAAAAGGTATTCGTGAGCGAGATTTGACACCCAATGAGCATGGTTTGCTTCCTTCACAAGCAGGTAAGGTTAAACCTCAAGGTAAATCAGTGACCAGAACACCTAAAGAATCAGGTTTACAGGGGTATTATCATACTTTACCTGAAGATGTGAAAATGCCTGATGGGTTAGGTATTAAGCACGATGGGCGTGATATGCCGGGAGGGTATATGTCTCCGGGATACTCAACAGTGTATCCTACTAGAGATATGACGCCAGATGAGTTCAATGATTTGTTTAATTCATTACCATGGGAGTATGGTGGTAAAATATGAACAATTTTATAAAAAAGTTCATTGCTATAGAAGATTTTTTTAATGAAGGGACTCGTAATTTTATTGAGTTAGTCCAATGCAATGGAATCACATGGTCAAAATATGAGTTACAGGAAATCGCTCTAAACCAATACTATTATCATGTCCGTTCCCTACTTCTTGAATATGAACCTGATTTAATGTTTTTGCTGTGTTCAACAGATAGTGAATATAGAAGAGTATCTTTGAAATTAATAAAAGACAGCTTGCTTGATTTTTCTTCATCTGATTTATTTCTCGAGAAACTTATAAATATATCGATCATCGGTAATGATGAAGAAAAAAAACTGTCGAGAGATATTATAATTTCACGTGGATGGCTGTTAACTCGACATGAGTTAGTCGAAGATGCCATATCTAATTTTTATAATAATGGCTTAGACTATTATTTATATAAAGACATTGGGGAGTTCTTATATATTATAAAAAATAATGCATTGTTAAATATGCATGTAAAATTAGGAGTACATAGCCAAGATAAAGACATTGTTGAGTGGGCTAATGAACTAAAAATGAATTTAGTCGGCAGATAATTCTGCATTTGCATTCTCAATGGATGACTTTGGTTGCAAGGCGAGACTGCATTATGACTTGCTCAGATACTATGACCCGGAGTGCGGAAGATTTGCATAATCCACCGAGAATGTAAATATGCCAATAGCAGGGAAAGATCACGTAACGCTGCTTTTTTGCACTAAATAATTCGCACTAAATGTTCAATAATTGAGATATTCCTTATTACCTAAAGCTGTTTTTCATTGTTTATACATGATCAAATACTCCTTACATAATTAAGGAGAACAAAATGGAACTTAAAAAATTGATGGAACATATTTCTATTATCCCCGATTACAGACAAGTCTGGAAAGTGGAACATAAATTATCTGATATTCTACTGCTGACTATTTGTGCCGTTATTTCTGGTGCAGAAGGTTGGGAAGATATAGAGGATTTCGGGGAAACACATCTCGATTTTTTGAAGCAATATGGTGAATTTGAAAATGGTATTCCTGTTCACGATACTATTGCCAGAGTTGTATCCTGTATCAGTCCTGTAAAATTTTATGAGTGCTTTATTAACTGGATGCGTGACTGCCATTCTTCAGATGATAAAGACATCATCGCAATTGATGGAAAAACGCTCCGGAACTCTTATGACAAGAGTCGCCGCAAGGGAGCGATTCATGTCATTAGTGCGTTCTCAACAGTGCACAGTCTGGTCATCGGACAGATCAAGACGGATGAGAAATCCAATGAGATCACAGCTATTCCTGAACTTCTTAACATGTTGGATATTAAAGGAAAAATTATCACAACTGATGCGATGGGGTGCCAGAAAGATATTGCAGAGAAGATACAAAAACAGGGAGGTGATTATTTATTCGCTGTAAAAGGAAATCAGGGGCGGCTTAATAAAGCCTTTGAGGAAAAATTTCCACTGAAAGAATTAAATAATCCAGAGCATGACAGTTACGCAATTAGTGAAAAGAGTCACGGCAGAGAGGAAATCCGTCTTCACATTGTTTTCGATGTCCCTGATGAACTTATTGATTTCACGTTTGAATGGAAAGGGCTGAAGAAATTATGCGTGTCAGTCTCCTTTCGGTCAATAATAGCAGAACAAAAGAAAGAGCCAGAAATGACGGTCAGATATTATATCAGTTCTGCTGATTTAACCGCAGAGAAGTTCGCCACAGCGATCCGAAATCACTGGCACGTGGAGAATAAGTTGCACTGGCGTCTGGACGTGGTAATGAATGAAGACGATTGTAAAATAAGAAGAGGAAATGCAGCAGAATTATTTTCAGGGATACGGCACATCGCTATTAATATTTTGACGAATGATAAGGTATTCAAGGCAGGGTTAAGACGTAAGATGCGAAAAGCAGCCATGGACAGAAACTATCTGGCGTCAGTCCTTGCGGGAAGCGGACTTTCGTAATCTCGCCCTGGCATACTGCCACTGGTGGGGGTTCTGATCGAGGAACAAATCCGAATCATAACGCTGATGTTCACATTCCAATGTCTCCGGGACGATTCCCATATAATTAATGTGAGGTTTTATGAATATCCGAAATCAATATAATGAAGCCTTAAATAAATTAGAAGTTGATGTTAATGATGGTTTGAGAGATTTAATAAACATATATTGTGTGGCTATTGATTCTTTTGAAAATGATATCGTTGACTCGATTGCTTTATACGTGATTGATATGGGAAATAAAGATACTTGTCGATATCTACAAGAAATATTATCAGAGAATGAAGATCCTTATTTAGTAAAGGAATTTAATGCATGGATAAAAGAAAATAAGAAAAAATATTAAAATAAAAGCCGGGAAGGTTATAACTGTTGATAATAATCAAATAATATTATTTCCTTGTGGTTATGAATTTTATATTGAGAATTATCCTGAAGCAGGGCTTTATCTTGCAGAAATGCTTTACTTACCCATTGATTTAATTGAGAGTTTCCAAAAACTTTATACGGTAACTGATCAAATACGTAACAAAACAAGTTTCTTTTTACCTCAGAATCCTGAGTTAATATATTGTTGGGAGCAACTAAAAACATCTGTTTCCCGAGGCTTCTCAACTAAAATTCAGGAGCACTTAGCAATGGGCGTTCTACTTTCGTTAGGAGTGAATCATGTTAATCATTTACTTTTATCATATAGTAAACAATCATTGATAAGTCGTTGTTATAACCTGCTGCTATCCGAACCCGGCACAAAATGGACAGCAAACAAGGTTGCTCGATATCTCTACATTTCTGTTTCTACATTACATCGCCGTCTAGCAAGCGAGGGGGTAAGTTTCCAAAGTATACTGGACGATGTGAGGTTAAATAATGCGTTGTCTGCTATACAAACGACGGTAAAACCTATAAGCGAGATTGCCAGAGAAAATGGTTATAAGTGTCCTTCTCGTTTTACTGAAAGATTTCATAATCGTTTTAATATAACACCAAGAGAGATAAGAAAAGCTTCCAGAGAGTAAAAGTGTTTTAAGAAGGAGCAATTCTATCGATTTTGATTTTGGGAAATCAACACGGCATAATTATGTCACCGGAGCCTGAACAACTCCGGTGACTTCTGCGCTAAACGGGGACGTTTATGCGCACATACAATCCAAACTCTCTTCTCCCTTCACAGATGCAGAAATGCACCTGCAATTCTTTGCATCTAGCGTTTGACCTCTGCGGAGGTGAAGCGTGAACCTCTCACAAGACGGCATCAAATTACATCGCGGCAACTTCACCGCTATCGGTCGGCAGATCCAGCCTTATCTGGAGGAGGGCAAATGCTTTCGCATGGTGCTTAAACCGTGGCGTGAGAAACGCAGTCTTTCCCAGAATGCACTCAGCCACATGTGGTACAGCGAAATCAGTGAACACCTCATCAGCAGGGGTAAAACGTTCGCCACTCCAGCTTGGGTAAAAGATGCTCTCAAACACACATATCTCGGTTATGAAACCAAAGACCTGGTTGATGTCGTAACCGGTGATATCACCACTATCCAGTCGTTACGCCATACCTCCGATCTTGATACCGGAGAGATGTATGTCTTCCTGTGTAAGGTTGAAGCCTGGGCGGTGAATATTGGCTGCCACCTGACTATTCCGCAGAGCTGCGAGTTCCAGCAGCTCCGCGACAAGCAGGAGGCGTAATGGCTACACCGCTTATTCGTGTCATGAACGGACACATCTACAGAGTATCAAATCGTCGTAAGCGTAAGCCTGAGCTGAAGCCATCCGAAATACCAACACTGCTCGGATATACCGCTAGCCTGGTTGATAAAAAATGGTTGCGACTGGCAGCAAGGAGGAATCATGGCTGATTTGAGAAAAGCAGTGCGTGGTCGGGAATGCCAGGTAAGAATCCCTGGCGTATGTAATGGCAATTCTGAAACGTCTGTACTGGCACATATCCGGCTGGCTGGATTGTGCGGTACCGGTATCAAACCGCCAGACCTGATTGCCACCATTGCATGTTCTGCCTGCCACGACGAAATCGACCGCCGCACACATTTTGTCGATGCTGCATATGCAAAAGAATGCGCGCTGGAAGGTATGGCGAGAACACAGGTTATCTGGCTGAAAGAGGGGGTTATTAAGGCGTGAATACCTACAGTATCACATTACCCTGGCCTCCGAGCAATAATCGCTATTACCGCCATAATCGCGGGCGCACGCACGTCAGTGCAGAGGGGCAGGCATACCGCGATAACGTCGCCCGAATCATTAAAAACGCAATGCTGGATATCGGCCTGGCTATGCCTGTGAAAATCCGCATTGAGTGCCACATGCCGGATCGCCGTAGCCGTGACCTGGATAATCTGCAAAAAGCCGCTTTTGACGCACTCACTAAAGCAGGTTTCTGGCTGGATGATGCTCAGGTCGTTGATTACCGCGTTGTGAAGATGCCTGTTACCAAAGGTGGGAGGCTGGAACTGACCATCACCGAAATGGGGAATGAATGATGTTTGAGTTTAATATGGCAGAACTTCTTCGCCACCGCTGGGGGCGTCTGCGCTTATATCGTTTCCCCGGCTCTGTTTTGACCGATTACCGAATACTGAAGAATTACGCCAAAACACTGACAGGAGCAGGAGTATGAAGTCAGAGATAACAATCAACTAATACTGTTTTGTTGATTTTTGCTTGTAATTGGCGTTCTGGTCTGAGTTTTGTGGAGTAAGTTGATGCGTGATATTCAGATGGTTCTTGAGCGTTGGGGAGCGTGGGCGGCTAATAATCATGAAGATGTGACCTGGTCGTCCATTGCCGCCGGTTTTAAGGGATTAATTCCTTCAAAAGTAAAATCTCGCCCGCAATGTTGTGACGATGACGCGATGATCATTTGCGGGTGCATGGCCCGTCTGAAAAAGAACAACAGCGATTTGCATGATTTATTGGTGGACTATTATGTCGGCGGCATGACTTTTATGGCGCTTGCACGTAAGCATGGGCGATCTGATTGTTGGGTTGGCAGGATGCTCCAGAAAGCTGAGGGCGTAGTGGAGGGTATGCTGATGGTGTTGGATCTCCGATTGGAGATGGATGCTGATTGTTCGAAATAATTAAAGGAAAAGTTGCTGTCTGATTGTCATTAGTCTAACATTTTAAATGTTGGAATCGCAACGTAGTTATTATCATATAACAGCTTGTTTCCTGATTTAGCCAGCCTCCCCAAAGGCTGGTTTTTTTCTAATAAGTATCATTTCGGGTAGGGATTTTATTGTTTAACCCATAATAATTCATTGACATTGAATCCCAACTTTTGAGCGGTTCGCACATAGTCTGCTTTTACTTTATCTGGAATAGTTGAGGTCCTTGCCAGAATCCATAGGTATTCTCTGTTCGGACCACTGACAAGAGCATACTTATACTCATCATCCAGTTTGATTACATTATAGCCACCATAGAAGGGGCCAAAAAACGAAACCTTCAACGCTGCAGTTTTAGTATCTCCAGTAAAGTATGCTTTACCTTCGCTCTCGCTCCATTTATTTTTCGTTGGATCGTATCCACGGTTAAGTACACGAATCCCTCCGTCGTTCCGTTTTCCATAAGTAGCGCTGACCTGTTCCAGACCACGTTCGAACCGGTTCTCGAGGCGAGCTATTTCATACCATTTTCCGAGGTAGCGGTTGGCGTCAAAATTTGTAATCGGCTGCACACCTTTAGGTGGTGTCGGGGCCTTACATGCTATAAGAGTGAAAGAGAGCGCAATGCCAGTCAACACAGGCCATAACTTCATAATAAATCCTGTACTTTTGATAGTTGAGAGTAAGTATGAAAGATAGATGATTACGACCGATCACTTAAAGAACTTTCATACTATATTAGGAATAGTCCATAACAGAAAAATTGTCAGTGATGACGCCAGAAAGGCAATTTATTCCGTGCACTACACAGTTTATGTGTTAATGAATTAGTCAAGGGGGAGGATATGATAAAAAAACCTGTGATTGGAATCAGCGGTTGTTTGGCCGGTTCTGCTGTTCGTTTTGATGGTGGTCACAAAAGAGCTGACTTTTTAATGGACAAATTAGTGGAATGGGTAACATTCAGACCAGTATGTCCGGAAATGGCTATAGGGCTGCCAGTTCCGCGTCCTGCTCTACGTCTTGTGCGCTCGACGCAAGGAAATATACGGATGTGTTTCAGCCACGACCAGAATGAGGATGTGACAGAGAGAATGACAGAGTTTAGTCGTTCTTATATGGACAAATTAAAGGATGTATCGGGGTTTGTGGTTTGTGCTAAATCTCCCAGCTGTGGCATGGAGCGCGTGCGTGTCTATGATGAAAATGGTAATCGAGGTCGTAAAGATGGAGTGGGACTATTTACGAGCACTTTGATGGAAAAGTTTTCCTGGCTACCGGTTGAAGAGGATGGGCGATTACATGATCCAGTGCTTCGTGAGAATTTTGTTGAAAGAGTTTTTGCTTTGCATGAGCTCAATCACCTTTACAAGGAGAAATTATCAAGAAGAGAGTTATTGGCTTTTCATAGTCGTTATAAGCTTCAGTTGTTGGCGCATAGTCAGACAGGCTATAAAGATATGGGACCATTTGTGGCTGCAATACACGAGTGGGCGGATCTTGAATCATACTTTGAGGTGTATCGTGATAAGCTGATGGCGATTCTCAGAAAACCTGCATCACGTAAAAATCACACGAATGTGCTGATGCATATACAGGGGTATTTTAGTAACTACTTAAGTACACGCCAGCGTAAAGAGTTGAGCGAGGTTATACTTAACTATCGTTCTGGCACATTACCTCTTCTTGCGCCGTTGACTCTGCTGAAGCATTATCTGGGTGAGTATCCTAATGATTACTTGCTTACACAGAATTACTTCGATCCCTATCCGGACGAACTGGCTCTAAGACTGATGGTAAATTAATTGTATGCGATATCATCCAAAAGGATGAGTTCCTGCATACAGGATATTTACAATCGTAAAAACTACACTATGATACCCAGAGTGTCAGTTTGTATAAAAACTCTGTTTACGCTGAAGAAACCATTGAGATGCAACTTAAATTTGGTAAACATGCCAGTCAAAATATATGATATTATGATTCCACGCAGCTATATATAATATAACAGATTGGTTTAATAATTTGTCTTTGTGAGTTAAATACATAATTTTATACTTGTGATGCAATGAGATTTTCCTTATTGTTGAACTGGCGAATATTGATTTTCCACCTATACTTACCTGGTGTAACCCCAATGATATCAGGTGGATAATATGCCATACATATGTTCTATCATTTTGGTGTTGAACTCGTTTGATGTCCGAATTGGTAAAGAAGATATTTTGTTTAAAAAAGGAAGTGCTGTTCTCATTGATTACAATTTAAAAGATTTTTTTTCATCAAATATAGATCATGTAATGATCGTAGATGTTGAAGAGAAAACAGTTAATGATTTCTTTAAAAGCAACACACTCTCACCTTTTTCTGTAAGAAGGTTTTATCCGGCATACTTGATGGTGGAATGTGAAGATTTTTCATTGTTAAAGAACTTGATTGCATGCTTGAATTGTGATGGCAGAACTGTGGATTTTGTTAGAAATCAAATATCACTTGCATGTCTTGCTATCTTATCTTCAGAGAAAATAGTGCAAAGTTTTTTATTTGGATGTCTTAATAGTTTAGGAAGTAAAGTTAAGGCTATTATTCACACGGATATATCTGCAACATGGAGACTTTGTGATATATCTTCAAGACTGTATCTGAGTGAAAGTCTGTTAAAAAGAAAATTAAAGCACGAAGGCTTATCATTTAGTAAATTAATTCTTGAAGAGCGAATGGTGATGGCGGAAAGGTTATTAAGCTACAATTTATATTCTGTTGGAAAAGTTGCTGAGATATGCGGTTATGAAAACACGTCATATTTTGTAAGTGTTTTCAGAAGATATTTTGGTGTTCCTCCCCATCAATATTCATCAAGATTTTTTTTAGAAAAAGACATGATGTAACGTGATGCGTTTTAATGATTTTGTAATTTTCGTATTTGATAATTGTATGATGCTTTCAGCTACGCCAGAATAATCGCTGGCGTTTTTCTTTTTGAATAGATGTTCAAGCCTTACGCTAATGTAACTTCTATACCTTTCCTCTTCGTTCCGAACCGTGTACACCATCCGTTATTTGCGGAGGTGAGGCTATGAAATCCATGGATAAGTTAACAACGGGCATTGCCTACGGCACCTCCGCAGGCAGTGCTGGCTACTGGTTTTTACAGCTGCTCGATAAAGTCACGCCCTCACAGTGGGCAGCAATAGGTGTGCTGGGTAGCCTGGTATTTGGCCTGCTGACGTACCTGACAAACCTTTATTTCAAGATTAAAGAAGATAAGCGCAAGGCTGCGAGAGGTGAATAATGCCTCCATCATTACGAAAAGTCGTTGCTGCTGCTATTGGTGGCGGAGCAATTGCTATAGCATCAGTGTTAATCACTGGCCCAAGTGGTAACGATGGTCTGGAAGGTGTCAGCTACATACCATACAAAGATATTGTTGGTGTATGGACTGTATGTCACGGGCATACAGGAAAAGACATCATGCTCGGTAAAACGTATACCAAAGCAGAATGCAAAGCCCTCCTGAATAAAGACCTTGCCACGGTCGCCAGACAAATTAACCCGTACATAAAAGTTGATATACCGGAAACAATGCGCGGCGCTCTTTACTCGTTCGTTTACAACGTGGGCGCTGGCAATTTCAGAACATCGACGCTTCTTCGCAAAATAAACCAGGGCGATATCAAAGGCACATGTGATCAGCTACGTCGCTGGACATATGCTGGCGGTAAGCAATGGAAAGGTCTCATGACTCGTCGTGAGATTGAGCGTGAAATCTGTTTGTGGGGTCAGCAATGAACAGAGTAACCGCGATTATCTCCGCTCTGGTTATCTGCATCATCGTCTGCCTGTCATTGGCTGTTAATCATTACCGTGATAACGCAATCGCCTACAAAGAGCAGCGCGATAACAAGGCCAGTGAACTGGAGAAGGCGAACGCCACCATCGCTGACATGCGGAAGCGTCAACGTGATGTAGCAGAACTCGACGCAAGATACACAAAGGAGCTTGCTGATGCTAACGCGACTATCGAAAGTCTCCGTGCTGATGTTTCTGCTGGGCGTAAGCGCCTGCAAGTCGCCGCCACCTGTGCAAAGTCAACGACCGGAGCCAGCGGCATGGGCGATGGAGAAAGCCCAGGACTTACAGCAGATGCTGAACTCAATTATTACCGTCTCCGAAGTGGAATCGACAAGATAACCGCGCAGGTTAACTACCTGCAGGAATACATCAGGACGCAATGCCTGAAATAATTTTTTTGCAAATCACAAAGTCCATTTAATGAGCCTCGCGATGCGGGGCTTTTTGCAATAAATGCGTACCGCAACGCATGTTTTTTACACCGAACCTGCCCCTTTGGAATGGGCCTTTGAGGATACCAGTTAGTGCTGGCGAGCCTCGGTGGGCTGGTTTCCTGTGCGGCAAAGGTTCATTTCAAAGAGTAGGTACACGCTATGAAATCATTAACCCTCTTCAATCAACCAATTCGTATCGGTGAAGATGGCATGATCTGCCTCACTGATATGTGGAAAGCCAGTGGTAAAAGTGAATCTGAATCGCCTTACCACTACCTGCGAAACAAGCAGACCAAAGAGTTCTTAGCCGAGCTGGAGAAAAACCACGAATCTGTGGTTTTTACTGAGCGCGGTGTACACGGTGGAACATATGGCGGGAAGTTTGTTGCTTACGATTATGCGGCTTGGTTAAACCCCGGGTTCAAGTACGCGGCCTATAAAGTCCTCGATGACTACTTCACCGGAGAACTTCAGCATCGCAACAGCTTAAGTGCGCAGCTCAACATGAAATGTCATGAGTTTGACCAGAAGAAAGACATGGCGAGCTTCTGCGGACAAGGGCTGGCAGCATGGCGCTATACGAAGCCAGTGTTGGTCGCTGAGATTAACTCCCTGGCTAACCAGCTGCAGATTACGATCCCCGGGCTTCCGGGATGAGTGATCGGGTTATTGAATGCGCCTCCAGAGCGGGGCGCGACTTCTCAGAGTTCATGAAAGGCGAGAAGGGCATGATGGAAGCATTGGCCTCGGTGGATGAGTTTGGCGAGCAGCTGCGCCTCAACGGCTGTGTCAATCATCACTTTGTTAGCTACATGATGCGGAACTCGATCATGCAGGCATTCATGGACATGGCAAAAGCCGAGAGGAAAGAAGAGCGCCGGCGTAAGCGAGCGGAAGCAAAAGCAAAAGCAAAAGCAAAAGTGAAGTAGCCATTACAAAGCCCATTTACGGGTGGGCTTGATAATGAAACCGGAATTTATTCTGGGCCACCAGTTAACGGCAGTACCACGAAACAACCCAAGCCAGTAAGTGGAGAAATAACACCGGCAGCCACTGAAAGATGAACCTCCTGCCTTATGGCAAAAAAGATTCTTTGTGGTGGCGGACTGATGGAAAGACATCCTAATTTCAGCCAAACATTGAAGGAGTTGTTATGTCAGCAGAAGGTTTCAATAACCCATCAAAATTCCGGGATGAGTGGGATAGCAGCGTAAAGAGTAAGTGATGCCATCACAAAAGCCATTCCCTACAGAGTGGCTTTGATAATGGCTTATACCCTACACGGGATAACTTAACTGATATCCCTTTTAAAGGATAAAGGTATTCAAGCCTGACACATCATGCGCTGTATCGTCGCCGTATTCCCGTATTAACAGAGACCGTAGCCCGACGGGGAATTCCTTCTGCGTGAGTGTGCGGGAATAATCAAAAACGATGCACACCGGGGTTACCGGGTACACATATTTCATCATGCCAGCGAGTCCGGTTCTGGCGCGGAAGAAACCGGACGTTATGATTTAGTGCGGAAATATTTGTGTAGTGTTCTGAATGTTCTCAGTAAATAGTAATGAATTATCAAAGGTATAGTAATACCTTTTGTTTTCGTGGATATTTGTAATCCATCTGAAAACCCCTGCTGTAGCAAGATTTTTCCTGTATTCGTAAAATGATAACTCTCCTGATTTGAATCCTTTTAAGGTGGCTTCTATAAGGCATTTATTTTTTGAAAATCTTACATTTACAACCTTACCCTGTCCTTTTATTAAAACCGTATTATCGTTTTCAAGAACAAGATGAATATTCTCTGTGGCTAAATAGTAAATGTAATGTGAGACATTGTGACGTTTTAGTTCAGAATAAAACCAGTGATAGTTTAAATTATTTCGCACTTTATCGAATATTTGTTTAAAAATGGCAACCTGAGCCATTGTAGTACCTTCCATGTGATATGATGGGGCGTAGTCTGCACGATTATCTAAATTGCTTCAATCTGGTCTGACCTGTTTTCTGAGCAATTCAGTAATGTCACTCTTTTCTTTGTTTGCTTCAGGCGAAACTCTTTTTTCTGAGCACAGTCTCCGGCGGCAGGCTTCAATGACCCAGGCTGAGAAATTCCCGGACCCTTTTTGAACAAGAGCGATGTTAATTTGTTCAATCATTTGGTTAGGAAAGCGGATGTTGCGGGTTGTTGTTCTGCGGGTTCTGTTCTTCGTTGACATGAGGTTGCCCTGTATTCAGTGTCGCTGATTTGTATTGTCTGAAGTTGTTTTTACGTTAAGTTGATGCAGATCAATTAATACGATACCTGCGTCATAATTGATTATTTGACGTGGTTTGATGGCGTAGATGCACGTTGTGACATGTAGATGATAATTATTATCATTTTGCGGGTCCTTTCCGGCGATCCGACAGGTTACGGGGCGGCGACCTCGCGGGTTTTCGCTATTTATGAAAATTTTCCGGTTTAAGGCGTTTCCGTTCTTCTTCGTCGTAACTTAATGTTTTTATTTAAAATACCCCCTGAAAAGAAAGGAAACGACAGGTGCTGAAAACGAACTTTTGGGCCTCTGTCGTTTCCTTTCTCTGTTTTTGTCCGTGGAATGAACAATGGAAGTCAACAAAAAGCAGCTGGCTGACATTTTCGGTGCGAGCATCCGTACCATTCAGAACTGGCAGGAGCAGGGAATGCCCGTTCTGCGAGGTGGCGGGAAGGGTAATGAGGTGCTTTATGACTCTGCCGCCGTCATAAAATGGTATGCCGAAAGGGATGCTGAAATTGAGAACGAAAAGCTGCGCCGGGAGGTTGAAGAACTGCGGCAGGCCAGCGAGACAGATCTGCAGCCAGGGACTATTGAGTACGAACGCCATCGACTTACGCGTGCGCAGGCCGACGCACAGGAGCTGAAAAATGCCAGAGACTCCGCTGAAGTGGTGGAAACCGCATTCTGTACTTTCGTGCTGTCGCGGATCGCAGGTGAAATTGCCAGTATTCTCGACGGGATCCCCCTGTCGGTGCAGCGGCGTTTTCCGGAACTGGAAAACCGACATGTTGATTTCCTGAAACGGGATATCATCAAAGCCATGAACAAAGCAGCCGCGCTGGATGAACTGATACCGGGGTTGCTGAGTGAATATATCGAACAGTCAGGTTAACAGGCTGCGGCATTTTGTCCGCGCCGGGCTTCGCTCACTGTTCCGGCCGGAGCCACAGACCGCCGTTGAATGGGCGGATGCCAATTACTATCTCCCGAAAGAATCCGCATACCAGGAAGGGCGCTGGGAAACACTGCCCTTTCAGCGGGCCATCATGAATGCGATGGGCAGCGACTACATCCGTGAGGTGAATGTGGTGAAGTCTGCCCGTGTTGGTTATTCCAAAATGCTGCTGGGTGTTTATGCCTACTTCATAGAGCATAAGCAGCGCAACACCCTTATCTGGTTGCCGACGGATGGTG
Organism: Escherichia sp. TW09308; assembly: GCF_000208565.1. Taxonomy (NCBI): domain Bacteria; kingdom Pseudomonadati; phylum Pseudomonadota; class Gammaproteobacteria; order Enterobacterales; family Enterobacteriaceae; genus Escherichia; species Escherichia sp. TW09308. Next base: position 3,454,607 of record NZ_AEME01000001.1, read on the forward strand.
ATGCCGAGAACTTTATGAAAACCCACGTTGAGCCGACCATCCGCGATATTCCGTCGCTGCTGGCGCTGGCCCCGTGGTATGGCAAAAAGCACCGGGATAACACGCTCACCATGAAGCGTTTCACCAATGGGCGTGGCTTCTGGTGCCTGGGCGGTAAAGCGGCAAAAAACTACCGTGAAAAGTCAGTGGATGTGGCGGGTTATGATGAACTTGCTGCCTTTGATGAGGATATTGAACAGGAAGGCTCTCCGACGTTCCTGGGCGATAAGCGTATTGAAGGCTCTGTCTGGCCAAAGTCCATCCGTGGCTCCACGCCCAAAGTGAGAGGCACCTGCCAGATTGAGCGTGCAGCCAGTGAATCCCCGCATTTTATGCGTTTTCATGTTGCCTGCCCGCACTGCGGGGAGGAGCAGTATCTTAAATTTGGCGACAAAGAGACGCCGTTTGGCCTCAAATGGACGCCGGATGACCCCTCCAGCGTGTTTTATCTCTGCGAGCATAATGCCTGCGTCATCCGCCAGCAGGAGCTGGACTTTACTGATGCCCGTTATATCTGCGAAAAGACCGGGATCTGGACCCGTGATGGCATTCTCTGGTTTTCGTCATCCGGTGAAGAGATTGAGCCGCCGGACAGTGTGACCTTTCACATCTGGACGGCGTACAGCCCGTTCACCACCTGGGTGCAGATTGTCAAAGACTGGATGAAGACGAAAGGGGATACGGGAAAACGTAAAACCTTCGTGAACACCACGCTCGGTGAGACATGGGAAGCGAAAATCGGCGAACGTCCGGATGCTGAGGTGATGGCGGAGCGGAAAGAGCATTATTCAGCGCCCGTTCCTGACCGTGTGGCTTACCTGACTGCCGGTATCGACTCCCAGCTGGATCGCTACGAAATGCGCGTATGGGGATGGGGGCCGGGTGAGGAAAGCTGGCTGATTGACCGGCAGATTATTATGGGCCGCCACGATGATGAACAGACGCTGCTGCGTGTGGATGAGGCCATCAATAAAACCTATATCCGCCGGAATGGTGCAGAAATGTCGGTATCCCGTATCTGCTGGGATACTGGCGGGATTGACCCGACCATTGTGTATGAACGCTCGAAAAAGCATGGGCTGTTCCGGGTGATCCCCATTAAAGGGGCATCCGTCTACGGAAAGCCTGTGGCCAGCATGCCACGTAAGCGAAACAAAAACGGGGTTTACCTTACCGAAATTGGTACGGATACCGCGAAAGAGCAGATTTATAACCGCTTCACACTGACGCCGGAAGGGGATGAACCGCTTCCCGGTGCCGTTCACTTCCCGAATAACCCGGATATTTTTGATCTGACCGAAGCGCAGCAGCTGACTGCTGAAGAGCAGGTCGAAAAATGGGTGGATGGCAGGAAAAAAATACTGTGGGACAGCAAAAAGCGACGCAATGAGGCGCTCGACTGCTTCGTTTATGCGCTGGCGGCGCTGCGCATCAGTATTTCCCGCTGGCAGCTGGATCTCAGTGCACTGCTGGCGAGCCTGCAGGAAGAGGATGGTGCAGCAACCAACAAGAAAACACTGGCAGATTACGCCCGTGCCTTATCCGGAGAGGATGAATGACGCGACAGGAAGAACTTGCCGCTGCCCGTGCGGCACTGCATGACCTGATGACAGGTAAACGGGTGGCAACGGTACAGAAAGACGGACGGCGAGTGGAGTTTACGGCCACTTCCGTGTCTGACCTGAAAAAATACATTGCGGAGCTGGAAGTGCAGACCGGCATGACACAGCGACGCAGGGGACCTGCAGGATTTTATGTATGAAAACGTCCACCATTCCCACCCTTCTGGGGCCGGACGGCATGACATCGCTGCGTGAATATGCCGGTTATCACGGCGGTGGCAGCGGATTTGGTGGGCAGTTGCGGGCGTGGAACCCACCGGGTGAAAGTGTGGATGCAGCCCTGCTGCCCAACTTTACCCGTGGCAATGCCCGCGCAGACGATCTGGTACGCAATAACGGCTATGCCGCCAACGCCATCCAGTTGCATCAGGATCATATCGTCGGGTCTTTTTTCCGGCTCAGTCATCGCCCAAGCTGGCGCTATCTGGGCATCGGGGAGGAAGAAGCCCGTGCCTTTTCCCGCGAGGTTGAAGCGGCATGGAAAGAGTTTGCCGAGGATGACTGCTGCTGCATTGACGTTGAGCGAAAACGCACGTTTACCATGATGATTCGGGAAGGTGTGGCCATGCACGCCTTTAACGGTGAACTGTTCGTTCAGGCCACCTGGGATACCAGTCCCTCGCGACTGTTCCGGACACAGTTCCGGATGGTCAGCCCGAAGCGTATCAGCAACCCGAACAATACCGGCGACAGCCGGAACTGCCGTGCCGGTGTGCAGATTAATGACAGCGGCGCGGCGCTGGGATATTACGTCAGCGAGGACGGCTATCCTGGCTGGATGCCGCAGAAATGGACATGGATACCCCGTGAGTTACCCGGCGGGCGCGCCTCGTTCATTCACGTTTTTGAACCCGTGGAGGACGGGCAGACCCGCGGTGCAAATGTGTTTTACAGCGTGATGGAGCAGATGAAGATGCTCGACACGCTGCAGAACACGCAGCTGCAGAGCGCCATTGTGAAGGCGATGTATGCCGCCACCATTGAGAGTGAGCTGGATACGCAGTCAGCGATGGATTTTATTCTGGGCGCGAACAGTCAGGAGCAGCGGGACAGGCTGACCGGCTGGATTGGTGAAATTGCCGCGTATTACGCCGCAGCACCGGTCCGGCTGGGAGGCGCAAAAGTGCCGCACCTGATGCCGGGGGACTCACTGAACCTGCAGACGGCTCAGGACACGGATAACGGCTACTCCGTGTTTGAGCAGTCACTGTTGCGGTATATCGCTGCCGGGCTGGGTGTCTCGTATGAGCAACTTTCCCGGAATTACGCCCAGATGAGCTACTCCACGGCACGGGCCAGTGCGAACGAGTCGTGGGCGTACTTTATGGGGCGGCGAAAATTCGTCGCATCCCGTCAGGCGAGCCAGATGTTTCTGTGCTGGCTGGAAGAGGCCATCGTTCGCCGCGTGGTGACGTTACCTTCAAAAGCGCGCTTCAGTTTTCAGGAAGCCCGCAGTGCCTGGGGGAACTGCGACTGGATAGGCTCCGGTCGTATGGCCATCGATGGTCTGAAAGAAGTTCAGGAAGCGGTGATGCTGATAGAAGCCGGACTGAGCACCTACGAGAAAGAGTGCGCGAAACGCGGTGACGACTATCAGGAAATTTTTGCCCAGCAGGTCCGTGAAACGATGGAGCGCCGCGCAGCCGGTCTTAAACCGCCCGCCTGGGCGGCTGCAGCATTTGAATCCGGGCTGCGACAATCAACAGAGGAGGAGAAGAGTGACAGCAGAGCTGCGTAATCTCCCGCATATTGCCAGCATGGCCTTTAATGAGCCGCTGATGCTTGAACCCGCCTATGCGCGGGTTTTCTTTTGTGCGCTTGCAGGCCAGCTTGGGATCAGCCGCCTGACGGATGCGGTGTCCGGCGACAGCCTGACTGCCCAGGAGGCACTCGCGACGCTGGCATTATCCGGTGATGATGACGGACCACGACAGGCCCGCAGTTATCAGGTCATGAACGGCATCGCCGTGCTGCCGGTGTCCGGCACGCTGGTCAGCCGGACGCGGGCGCTGCAGCCGTACTCGGGGATGACCGGTTACAACGGCATTATCGCCCGTCTGCAACAGGCTGCCAGCGACCCGATGGTGGACGGCATTCTGCTCGATATGGACACGCCAGGCGGAATGGTGGCGGGGGCATTTGACTGCGCTGACATCATCGCCCGTGTGCGTGACATAAAACCGGTATGGGCGCTTGCCAACGACATGAACTGCAGTGCAGGTCAGCTGCTTGCCAGCGCCGCCTCCCGGCGTCTGGTCACGCAGACCGCCCGGACAGGCTCCATCGGCGTCATGATGGCTCACAGTAATTACGGTGCTGCCCTGGAGAAACAGGGTGTGGAAATCACGCTGATTTACAGCGGCAGCCATAAGGTGGATGGCAATCCCTACAGCCATCTTCCGGATGACGTCCGGGAGACACTGCAGTCCCGGATGGACGCAACCCGCCAGATGTTTGCGCAGAAGGTGTCGGCATATACCGGCCTGTCTGTGCAGGCTGTGCTGGATACCGAGGCTGCAGTGTACAGCGGTCAGGAGGCCATTGATGCCGGACTGGCTGATGAACTTGTTAACAGCACCGATGCGATCACCGTCATGCGTGATGCACTGGATGCGCGTAAATCCCGTCTCTCAGGAGGGCGAATGACCAAAGAGACTCAATCAACAACTGTTTCAGCCACTGCTTCGCAGGCTGACGTTACTGACGTGGTGCCAGCGACGGAGGGCGAAAACGCCAGCGCGGCGCAGCCGGACGTGAACGCGCAGATCACCGCTGCGGTTGCGGCAGAAAACAGCCGCATTATGGGGATCCTCAACTGTGAGGAGGCTCACGGACGCGAAGAACAGGCCCGCGTGCTGGCAGAAACCCCCGGTATGACCGTGGAAACGGCCCGCCGCATTCTGGCCGCAGCACCACAGAGTGCACAGGCGCGCAGTGACACTGCGCTGGATCGTCTGATGCAGGGGGCACCGGCACCGCTGGCTGCAGGTAACCCGGCATCTGATGCCGTTAACGATTTGCTGAACACACCAGTGTAAGGGATGTTTATGACGAGCAAAGAAACCTTTACCCATTACCAGCCGCTGGGCAACAGTGACCCGGCTCATACCGCAACCGCGCCCGGCGGATTGAGTGCGAAAGCGCCTGCAATGACCCCGCTGATGCTGGACACCTCCACCCGTAAGCTGGTTGCGTGGGATGGCACCACCGACGGTGCTGCCGTTGGCATTCTTGCAGTTGCTGCTGACCAGACCAGCACCACACTGACGTTCTACAAGTCCGGCACGTTCCGTTATGAGGATGTGCTCTGGCCGGAGGCTGCCAGCGACGAGACGAAAAAACGGACCGCGTTTGCCGGAACGGCAATCAGCATCGTTTAACCTTACCCTTCATCACTAAAGGCCGCCTGTGCGGCTTTTTTTACGGGATTTTTTTATGTCGATGTACACAACCGCCCAGCTGCTGGCGGCAAATGAGAAGAAATTTAAGTTTGATCCGCTGTTTCTGCGTCTCTTTTTCCGTGAGAGCTATCCCTTCACCACGGAGAAAGTCTATCTCTCACAAATTCCGGGACTGGTAAACATGGCGCTGTACGTTTCGCCGATTGTTTCCGGTGAGGTTATCCGCTCCCGTGGCGGCTCCACCTCTGAATTTACACCGGGATATGTCAAGCCCAAGCATGAGGTGAATCCGCAGATGACCCTGCGTCGCCTGCCGGATGAAGATCCACAGAATCTGGCGGACCCGGCTTACCGCCGCCGTCGCATCATCCTGCAGAACATGCGAGACGAAGAGCTGGCCATTGCTCAGGTCGAAGAGATGCAGGCAGTTTCTGCCGTGCTTAAGGGCAAATACACCATGACCGGTGAAGCCTTCGATCCGGTTGAAGTGGATATGGGGCGCAGTGAGGCAAATAACATCACGCAGTCCGGCGGTACGGAGTGGAGCAAGCGTGACAAGTCCACGTATGACCCGACCGACGATATCGAAGCCTACGCGCTGAACGCCAGCGGTGTGGTGAATATCATCGTGTTTGATCCGAAAGGCTGGGCGCTGTTCCGTTCCTTCAAAGCCGTCAAGGAGAAGCTGGATACCCGTCGCGGCTCTAATTCCGAGCTGGAGACAGCGGTAAAAGACCTGGGCGAAGCGGTGTCCTATAAGGGGATGTATGGCGATACGGCGATCGTCGTGTATTCCGGACAGTACGTGGAAAACGACGTCAAAAAGAACTTCCTTCCGGACAACACGATGGTGCTGGGGAACACTCAGGCACGCGGTCTGCGCACCTATGGCTGCATTCAGGATGCGGACGCACAGCGCGAAGGTATTAACGCCTCTGCCCGCTACCCGAAAAACTGGGTGACCACCGGCGATCCGGCGCGTGAGTTCACCATGATTCAGTCAGCACCGCTGATGCTGCTGGCTGACCCTGATGCGTTCGTGTCCGTACAACTGGCGTAATCATGGCCCTTCGGGGCCATTTTCTCTCTGTGGAGGAGTCCATGACGAAAGATGAACTGATTGCCCGTCTCCGGTCGCTGGGTGAGCAACTGAACCGTGATGTCAGCCTGACGGGGACGAAAGAAGAACTGGCGCTCCGTGTGGCAGAGCTGGAAGAAGAGCTTGATGACACGGGCGACACTGCCGGTCAGGATACCCCTCTCAGCCCGGAAAATGTGCTGACCGGACATGAAAATGAGGTTGTATCAGCGCAGCCGGATACCGTGACTGATACGGCTGATCTGGTCACGGTTGTGGCACTGGTGACGCTGCATACTGATGCACTTCACGCCACGCGGGATGAGGCTGTGGCATTTGTGCTGCCGGGAACGGCGTTTCGTGTCTCTGTCGTTGTGGCAGCCGAAATGACAGAACGTGGCCTGGCCAGAATGCAATAACGGGAGGCGCTGTGGCTGATTTCGATAACCTGTTCGATGCTGCCATTGCCCGCGCCGATGAAACGATACGCGGGTACATGGGAACGTCAGCCACCATGACATCCGGTGAGCAGTCCGGCGCAGTAATACGTGGTGTTTTTGATGACCCTGAAAATATCAGCTATGCCGGACAGGGCGTGCGCGTTGAAGGCTCCAGCCCGTCCCTGTTTGTCCGGACTGATGATGTGCGGCAACTGCGGCGTGGAGACACGCTGACCATCGGTGAGGAAAACTTCTGGGTAGATCGGGTTACGCCGGATGATGGCGGAAGCTGTCATCTCTGGCTTGGGCGGGGGGTACCGCCTGCCGTTAACCGTCGCCGCTGAAAGGGGGATGTATGGCCATAAAAGGTCTTGAGCAGGCCGTTGAAAACCTCAGCCGTATCAGCAAAACGGCGGTGCCTGGTGCCGCCGCAATGGCCATTAACCGCGTTGCTTCATCCGCGATATCGCAGTCGGCGTCACAGGTTGCCCGTGAGACAAAGGTGCGCCGGAAACTGGTAAAGGAAAGGGCCAGGCTGAAAAGGGCCACGGTCAAAAATCCGCAGGCCAGAATCAAAGTTAACCGGGGGGATTTGCCCGTAATCAAGCTGGGTAACGCGCGGGTTGTCCTGTCCCGACGCAGGCGTCGTAAAAAGGGGCAGCGTTCAGCCCTGAAAGGTGGCGGCAGCGTGCTTGTGGTGGGAAACCGTCGTATTCCCGGCGCGTTTATTCAGCAACTGAAAAACGGCCGGTGGCATGTTATGCAGCGTGTGGCCGGGAAAAACCGTTACCCCATTGATGTAGTGAAAATCCCGATGGCGGTGCCGCTGACCACGGCGTTTAAACAGAATATTGAACGGATACGGCGTGAACGTCTTCCGAAAGAGCTGGGCTATGCGCTGCAGCATCAACTGAGAATGGTAATAAAGCGATGAAACATACTGAACTCCGTGCAGCCGTACTGGATGCACTGGAGAAGCATGACACCGGGGCGACGTTTTTTGATGGTCGCCCCGCTGTTTTTGATGAGGCGGATTTTCCGGCAGTTGCCGTTTATCTCACCGGCGCTGAATACACGGGCGAAGAGCTGGACAGCGATACCTGGCAGGCGGAGCTGCATATCGAAGTTTTCCTGCCTGCTCAGGTGCCGGATTCAGAGCTGGATGCGTGGATGGAGTCCCGGATTTATCCGGTGATGAGTGATATCCCGGCACTGTCAGATTTGATCACCAGTATGGTGGCCAGCGGCTATGACTACCGGCGCGACGATGATGCGGGCCTGTGGAGTTCAGCCGATATGACTTATGTCATTACCTATGAAATGTGAGGACGATATGCCTGTACCAAATCCAGCAATACCGGTGAAAGGGGCCGGGACCACCCTGTGGGTTTATAAGGGGAACGGTGACCCTTATGCGAACCCGCTTTCAGACGTTGACTGGTCGCGTCTGGCTAAAGTTAAAGACCTGACGCCCGGCGAACTGACCGCTGAGTCCTATGACGACAGCTATCTCGATGATGAAGATGCAGACTGGACCGCGACCGGGCAGGGGCAGAAATCTGCCGGAGATACCAGCTTCACGCTGGCGTGGATGCCCGGAGAGCAGGGGCAGCAGGCGCTGCTGGCGTGGTTTAATGAAGGCGATACCCGTGCCTATAAAATCCGCTTCCCGAACGGCACGGTCGATGTGTTCCGTGGCTGGGTCAGCAGTATCGGTAAGGCGGTGACGGCGAAGGAAGTGATCACCCGTACGGTGAAAGTCACCAATGTGGGACGTCCGTCGATGGCAGAAGATCGCAGCACGGTAACAGCGGCAACCGGTATGACCGTGACGCCAGCCAGCGCTTCCGTAGTGAAAGGGAAGAGCACCACGCTGACCGTGGCATTCCAGCCGGAAGGACGCAACCGACAAGAGCTTCCGTGCAGTGTCAGCGGATAAACAAAAGCCACCGTGTCGGTCAGTGGTATGACCATCACCGTGAATGGCGTTGCTGCAGGTAAGGTCAACATTCCGGTCGTATCCGGTAATGGTGAGTTTGCTGCGGTTGCAGAAATCACCGTCACCGCCAGTTAATCCGGAGAGTCAGAGATGTTCCTGAAAACCGAATCATTTGAACATAACGGTGTGACCGTCACGCTTTCTGAACTGTCAGCCCTGCAGCGTATTGAGCATCTCGCCCTGATGAAACGGCAGGCAGAACAGGCGGAGTCAGACAGCAACCGGAAGTTTACTGTGGAAGACGCCATCAGAACCGGCGCGTTTCTGGTGGCGATGTCCCTGTGGCATAACCATCCGCAGAAGACGCAGATGCCGTCCATGAATGAAGCCGTTAAACAGATTGAGCAGGAAGTGCTTACCACCTGGCCCACGGAGGCAATTTCTCATGCTGAAAACGTGGTGTACCGGCTGTCTGGTATGTATGAGTTTGTTGTGAATAATACCCCTGAACAGACAGAGGACGCCGGGCCTGCAGAGCCTGTTTCTGCGGGAAAGTGTTCGACGGTGAGCTGAGTTTTGCCCTGAAACTGGCGCGTGAGATGGGGCGACCCGACTGGCGTGCCATGCTTGCCGGGATGTCATCCACGGAGTATGCCGACTGGCACCGCTTTTACAGTACCCATTATTTTCATGATGTTCTGCTGGATATGCACTTTTCCGGGCTGACGTACACCGTGCTCAGCCTGTTTTTCAGCGATCCGGATATGCATCCGCTGGATTTCAGTCTGCTGAACCGGCGCGAGGCTGACGAAGAGCCTGAAGATGATGTGCTGATGCAGAAAGCGGCAGGGCTTGCCGGAGGCGTTCGTTTTGGCCCGGACGGGAATGAAGTTATCCCCGCTTCCCCGGATGTGGCGGACATGACGGAGGATGACGTAATGCTGATGACAGTATCAGAAGGGATCGCAGGAGGAGTCCGGTATGGCTGAACCGGTAGGCGATCTGGTCGTTGATTTAAGTCTGGATGCGGCCAGATTTGACGAGCAGATGGCCAGAGTCAGGCGTCATTTTTCCGGTACGGAAACTGATGCGAAAAAAACAGCGGCAGTCGTTGAACAGTCGCTGAGCCGACAGGCGCTGGCTGCACAGAAAGCGGGGATTTCCGTCGGACAGTATAAAGCCGCCATGCGTATGCTTCCTGCACAGTTCACCGACGTGGCCACGCAGCTTGCAGGCGGGCAAAGTCCGTGGCTGATCCTGCTGCAACAGGGTGGTCAGGTTAAGGACTCCTTCGGCGGGATGATCCCCATGTTCAGGGGGCTTGCCGGTGCGATCACCCTGCCGATGGTCGGGGCCACCTCGCTGGCGGTGGCGACCGGTGCGCTGGCGTATGCCTGGTATCAGGGCAACTCAACCCTGTCCGATTTCAACAAAACGCTGGTCCTTTCCGGCAATCAGGCGGGACTGACGGCAGATCGTATTCTGGTCCTGTCCAGAGCCGGGCAGGCGGCAGGGCTGACGTTTAACCAGACCAGCGAGTCACTCAGCGCACTGGTTAAGGCGGGGGTAAGCGGTGAGGCTCAGATTGCGTCCATCAGCCAGAGTGTGGCGCGTTTCTCCTCTGCATCCGGTGTGGAGGTGGACAAGGTCGCTGAAGCCTTCGGGAAGCTGACCACAGACCCGACGTCGGGGTTGACGGCGATGGCACGCCAGTTCCATAACGTGACGGCGGAACAGATTGCGTATGTTGCTCAGTTGCAGCGTTCCGGCGATGAAGCCGGGGCATTGCAGGCGGCGAACGAGGCCGCAACGAAAGGGTTTGATGACCAGACCCGACGCCTGAAAGAGAACATGGGCACGCTGGAAACCTGGGCAGACAGGACAGCACGGGCATTCAAATCCATGTGGGATGCGGTGCTGGATATTGGTCGTCCTGATACCGCTCAGGAGATGCTGATTAAGGCAGAGGCTGCGTTTAAGAAAGCGGACGACATCTGGAATCTGCGCAAGGATGATTATTTTGTTAACGATGAAGCGCGGGCGCGTTACTGGGATGACCGTGAAAAGGCCCGTCTTGCGCTTAAAGCCGCCCGAAAGAAGGCTGAACAGCAGAGTCAACAGGACAAAAATGCGCAGCAGCAGAGCGATACCGAAGCGTCACGGCTGAAATATACCGAAGAGGCGCAGAAGGCTTACGAACGGCTGCAGACACCGCTGGAGAAATATACCGCCCGTCAGGAAGAACTGAACAAGGCACTGAAAGACGGGAAAATCCTGCAGGCAGATTACAACACGCTGATGGCGGCGGCGAAAAAGGATTATGAAGCGACGCTGAAAAAGCCGAAACAGTCCGGCGTGAAGGTGTCTGCGGGCGATCGTCAGGAAGACAGTGCTCATGCTGCCCTGCTGACGCTTCAGGCAGAACTCCGGACGCTGGAGAAGCATGCCGGAGCGAATGAGAAAATCAGCCAGCAGCGCCGGGATTTGTGGAAGGCGGAAAATCAGTTCGCGGTACTGGAGGAGGCGGCACAACGTCGCCAGCTATCCGCACAGGAGAAATCCCTGCTGGCGCATAAAGATGAGACGCTGGAGTACAAACGCCAGCTGGCTGTACTTGGCGATAAGGTCACGTATCAGGAGCACCTGAATGCGCTGGCGCAGCAGGCGGATAAGTTCGCACAGCAACAACGGGCAAAACGGGCAGCCATTGAGGCGAAAAACCGGGGGCTTACTGACCGGCAGGCAGCGCGGGAAGCCACAGAACAGCGCCTGAAGGAACAGTATGGCGATAATTCGCTGGCGCTGAATAACGTCATGTCAGAGCAGAAAAAGACCTGGGCGGCTGAAGACCAGCTTCGCGGGAGCTGGATGGCAGGCCTCAAGTCCGGCTGGAGTGAGTGGGAAGAGAGCGCCACGGACAGTATGTCGCAGGTTAAAAGTGCAGCCACGCAGACCTTTGATGGTATTGCGCAGAATATGGCGGCGATGCTGACCGGCAGTGAACAGAACTGGCGCAGCTTCACCCGCTCCGTGCTGTCCATGATGACAGAAATTCTGCTTAAGCAGGCAATGGTGGGGATTGTCGGGAGTATCGGCAGCGCCATTGGCGGGGCTGTTGGTGGCGGCGCATCAGCGTCAGGCGGTACAGCCATTCAGGCAGCTGCGGCGAAATTCCATTTTGCGACCGGAGGATTTACGGGAACCGGCGGCAAATATGAGCCAGCGGGGATTGTTCACCGTGGTGAATTTGTCTTCACTAAGGAGGCAACCAGCCGGATTGGCGTGGGGAATCTCTACCGGCTGATGCGCGGCTATGCCACCGGCGGTTATGTCGGTACACCGGGCAGCATGGCGGACAGCCGCTCGCAGGCGTCCGGGAAGTTTGAGCAGAATAACCATGTGGTGATTAACAACGACGGCACGAACGGTCAGATAGGGCCACAGGCGCTGAAGGCGGTTTATGACGTAGCCCGTAAGGCGGCAATGGATGTTGTGACCGGGCAGATGCGCGATGGTGGTCTGTTCTCCGGAGGTGGACGATGAAAACCTTCCGCTGGAAAGTGAAACCCGGTATGGATGTGGCTTCGGCCCCTTCCGTAAGAAAGGTGCGCTTTGGTGATGGCTATTCTCAGCGAGCGCCTGCCGGGCTGAATGCCGACCTGAAAACGTACAGCGTGACGCTTTCTGTTCCCCGTTGGGAGGCCACGGCGCTTGAGTCGTTTCTGGCTGAGCACGGGGGCTGGAAATCCTTTCTGTGGACGCCGCCTTATGAGTGGCGGCAGATAAAGGTGACCTGCGCAAAATGGTCGTCGCGGGTCAGTATGCTGCGTGTTGAGTTCAGCGCAGAGTTTGAACAGGTGGTGAACTGATGCAGGATATCCGGCAGGAAACACTGAATGAATGCACCCGTGCGGAGCAGTCGGCCAGCGTGGTGCTCTGGGAAATCGATCTGACAGAGGTCGGTGGAGAACGTTATTTTTTCTGTAATGAGCAGAACGAAAAAGGTGAGCCGGTCACCTGGCAGGGGCGACAGTATCAGCCGTATCCCATTCAGGGGAGCGGTTTTGAACTGAATGGCAAAGGCACCAGTACGCGCCCCACGCTGACGGTCTCTAACCTGCACGGCATGGTCACCGGTATGGCGGAAGACCTGCAGAGTCTGGTCGGCGGAACGGTGGTCCGGCGTAAGGTTTACGCCCGTTTTCTGGATGCGGTGAACTTCGTTAACGGAAACAGCGACGCCGATCCGGAGCAGGAGGTGATCAGCCGCTGGCGCATCGAACAGTGCAGCGAACTGAGCGCGGTGAGTGCCTCTTTTGTACTGTCCACGCCGACTGAAACGGATGGTGCTGTTTTTCCGGGGCGCATCATGCTGGCTAATACCTGCACCTGGACCTATCGCGGTGATGAGTGCGGTTATCACGGTCCGGCTGTCGCGGATGAATATGACCAGCCGACGTCCGATATCACGAAGGATAAATGCAGCAAATGCCTGAGTGGCTGTAAGTTTCGCAATAACGTCGGCAACTTTGGCGGCTTCCTTTCCATTAACAAACTTTCGCAGTAAATCCCATGACACAGACAGAATCAGCGATTCTGGCGCACGCCCGGCGATGTGCGCCAGCGGAGTCGTGCGGCTTCGTGGTAAGAACGCCGGAGGGGGAAAGATATTTTCCCTGCGTGAATATCTCCGGTGAGCCGGAGGAGTATTTCCGGATGTCGCCGGAGGACTGGCTGCAGGCAGAGATGCAGGGTGAGATTGTGGCGCTGGTCCACAGCCATCCCGGTGGTCTGCCCTGGCTGAGTGAAGCCGACCGGCGGCTGCAGGTGCAGAGTGATTTACCGTGGTGGCTGGTCTGCCATCTAACGCCTCTCATCACCCCGTAAACTGCCTGAACAGTGCCTTCCCCTTAACCAGTCGCGCACCCAGCCAGCCGCCGCACAGGGAAAGAAGCAACGCACCGCTGCACGGCAGCACAATCCACAATCGCCAGTCTGGCTCCCACGGGAAATCAAACACTTTCGCCTGCAACACCGCCAGCGCCGTTTCCGCGCCGATTGCGGCTACCAGGCCGGAAACAAACCCGAGCATGGCAAACTCACACCACAATGTTGTGCGCAGCAGCTTTTTGCCCGCGCCGAGTGTGCGCCACACCACCAATTCCTGATGCCGCTGACGCATTCCCACCTGCACCTGTGCCAGCAACAGCAACATACCGCAGGCAGTGACCAGCACCACCATCACTTCCAGCGCCCGACTTACCTGCTCCAGCACCTGGCCGACCTGTTTTAAGATCGCACCAATGTCCAACAGGCTAATGGTCGGGAACTGGCGGTTGAGTTGCGTCAACATGCCGTTGCCGTTCTCCCAACGGAAACTGGTGAGCCAGCTTTGCGGTTGCCCGTCCAGTGCCCCTTCAGGGAAAATAAAATAGAAATTCGGACGCAGACTTTCCCAGTCCACTTTGCGCAGGCTGGTAACTTTGGCGCGAAACTCCTGGGTGTCACCCATAAAGGTGACGGTATCGCCCAGACCAACGTTCAGGCGTTTTGCCAGCCCCTCTTCCATCGACACTTCATCGGCTTTTGGCGGCCAGCTACCGGCGACAATCGGGTTATGATCCGGCCGCGTATTTTGCCAGGTGAGATTCAGCTCGCGATTAAGCGCTTCATCCTCATTGCCTTCTGTCGCTTTGCCATTGATTGCCGTCAGCCGCGCCCGCACCACCGGATAAAACGATTCCGGGACTATCTGATATTCCGCGAGGAACGCTTTTAGCGGCGTTACCTGTTCCGTGGCGATGTTGATTAAAAAGTAGTTCGGGCTTTCTGGCGGCAACTGCTGCTGCCAGCGGTCAAGCAGATCGCCACGCAACACCAGCAGCAGTGCCAGCAGCATAAAGGAGAGCGAAAATGCCGAAAGCTGGCTTAACGTTGACCACGGCTGACGTAACAGGCGGCTAACCGCCAGGCGCAGAGGCAGCGATTTCAGCGTCATACTGCGTAATACATTGAGCAGCATCCAGCCCAGCACACCGCACAGCAAAGCCAGCACTATCGCGCCCGCCAGCACCGCCCACAGCAGCATACTGCCACCCATCAGCCCGGCGAGCAGCAGCACAACCACCACACTGACAATCGGCAGATAAAACTTCAGCGGCCAGACGTTGGCGACCACATCATTACGTAATACGCGTAAAGGCTGCGTTGCCAGCAACAGTCGGTACGGTCGCAGCCCCACCAGCAACGAGATAACCGTCATGGTGCCGAGCGCCCACAACCACGGCCAGAAGCTGGCAGGCGGCAGCGCGGCGGGCAGAACAGGCTTAAGCAAAACCATCAACACGCTTTCGAACAACAGGCCAATCGCTCCACCGGTAACGGCTGAAAGTATCAGTACCATCAGCCACTGACCGACGATTAACTTACGCAGTTGCGCCCGCCCAGCCCCCAGCGTTTTGAGGATCGCCACCAGATCGTAGCGGCTGCGGCAATAATGATTCATCGCCACCGCGACCGCCGCCACCGCCAGCAGCAAGGTCAGCAACGCCGAAAGCAGCAGGAACTGTTGCGAGCGTTCCATCGAACGCCCCAGCGCACCTTCGTCTTGTTCCAGACCGTACCAGCGTTGTTCGGGTTTAAGCTGGGGTAACAACCATTTCTCATAGCCGTCGAGCTGGTTCTCGTTGCCGCCGAATTTATAACGCCAGGTGACCCGACTTCCCGGCTGTATGGCTCCTGTTTTATCGACATCTGCCAGATTCATCATCAGGCGTGGGGCTATCTGGAAGGGATTAAAACCGGAATCCGGCTCCTGAATCACTTCTCCGGCAATGCGCAACGTGGCATCACCCACGTCGATGGTATCGCCCGTTTTCAAATTCAGGAGCGCCATCAGCCGTGGAGCCAGCAATACGCTGCCCGGTTGCGGTTTTAGTCCAGAAGGATTGGTCTGTAGCTCGCCATACATCGGGTAGATATCATCAACCGCTTTGACGTTCGCCAGTTGCGGCGTGTCACCCGCAAAGGTCATGGTGGCAAAGGTAAGCTGCTTGCCGACTTTCAGGCCGCGCTTTTGCGCCTCTTCCAGCCACGCTGGCGGTACTTCGCGCGAACTGCGCAACGCCCGATCGCCCGCCATAAACTCACGGCTTTGCTGGCTTAAACCTTTCTCCATCCGATCGCTGATATTGCCCAGCGCCAGCACGCAGGCCACCGCCAGGCTTAACGCCAGCCAGACAATCAACAGCGACGGCGAGCGCCATTCGCGCCAGAACCAACGTGCAATCATGCTTCCTCCTGCAACTGTCCGTTCACCAGCCGTAAGCAGCGGTCGCAGCGTGCCGCCAGTTGCAGGTCGTGGGTCACCATAATCAGGGTGGTGCCATGCTCACGGTTGAGGGAAAACAGCAGGTCGGCAATTTTATCGCCCGTCTGGCGGTCAAGGTTGCCGGTGGGTTCATCGGCAAACAGCACATCAGGCCGACCGTTAAAAGCTCGCGCCAGCGCCACCCGTTGCTGTTCTCCACCGGAAAGCTGTGCCGGAAGATGATCAAGACGTTTACCCAGCCCCAACTGTTCGAGCAACGCTTTCGCACCGTTACGACTTTCCGCGCTACTCTCACCGCGCAGCAGCGCCGGAAGTTCGACATTTTCCAGTGCATTAAGGGTAGGAATTAACATAAATGACTGAAAAACAAAGCCGACATGCTTCGCGCGTAACGTTGCCCGCGCTTCTTCATCCATAGTATGTAGCGGTTGCCCCACCAGATTCACTTCACCACTACTACCGTCATCCAGCCCGGCGAGGATCGCCAGTAAGGTTGACTTACCCGACCCTGACTCGCCCACCAGCGCGATGGTTTCGCCGCGTTTGACAACCAGCTCAACTCCGGTGAGGATGGAGAGTTCATGCTCCCCCTGACCGACGGACTTCTTAAGATGATGAACTTCAACAATGTTTTCCGCTGGCATTTGCCCTTCCTGTTCCTGGTCCTGTTAACTTTCCGTGCCGCCGCAGCGGACACGTTATTAATTCTGGGTGATAGCCTGAGCGCCGGGTATCGAATGTCTGCCAGCGCGGCCTGGCCTGCCTTGTTGAATGATAAGTGGCAGAGTAAAACGTCGGTAGTCAACGCCAGCATCAGCGGCGACACCTCGCAACAAGGGCTGGCGCGCCTTCCGGCTCTGCTGAAACAGCATCAGCCGCGCTGGGTGCTGGTTGAACTGGGCGGCAATGACGGTTTGCGTGGTTTTCAGCCGCAGCAAACGGAGCAGACGCTGCGCCAGATTTTGCAGGATGTCAAAACCGCCAACGCTGAACCATTGTTAATGCAAATACGTCTGCCTGCAAACTATGGTCGCCGTTATAATGAAGCCTTTAGCGCCATTTATCCCAAACTCGCCAAAGAGTTCGATGTCCCGCTGCTGCCCTTTTTTATGGAAGAGGTCTACCTCAAACCACAATGGATGCAGGATGACGGTATTCATCCCAACCGCGACGCCCAGCCGTTTATTGCCGACTGGATGGCGAAGCAGTTGCAGCCTTTAGTAAATCATGACTCATAAAGCAACGGAGATCCTGACAGGTAAAGTTATGCAAAAATCGGTCTTAATTACCGGATGTTCCAGTGGAATTGGCCTGGAAAGCGCGCTCGAATTAAAACGCCAGGGTTTTCATGTACTGGCAGGTTGCCGGAAACCGGATGATGTTGAGCGCATGAACAATATGGGATTAACCGGCGTGTTGATCGATCTGGATTCACCGGAAAGTGTTGATCGCGCAGCCGACGAAGTGATCGCCCTGACCGATAATTGTCTGTATGGGATCTTTAACAATGCCGGTTTCGGCGTGTATGGCCCCCTTTCCACCATCAGCCGCACGCAGATGGAACAGCAGTTTTCCGCCAACTTTTTCGGCGCACATCAGCTCACCATGCGTCTGTTACCCGCCATGTTGCCGCATGGTGAAGGGCGTATTGTCATGACCTCATCGGTGATGGGATTAATCTCCACGCCGGGTCGCGGCGCTTATGCGGCCAGCAAATATGCGCTGGAGGCGTGGTCAGACGCGCTGCGCATGGAACTGCGCCACAGCGGAATCAAGGTCAGCCTGATTGAGCCAGGCCCTATTCGTACTCGTTTCACCGACAACGTCAACCAGACGCAAAGCGATCAACCGGTCGAAAACCCCGGCATTGCCGCCCGTTTTACATTGGGGCCGGAAGCAGTTGTGGCTAAAGTGCGCCATGCTTTTATCAGCGAGAAGCCCAAAATGCGCTATCCGGTGACGCTGGTTACCTGGGCGGTAATGGTGCTTAAACGCCTGCTGCCGGGGCGCGTGATGGACAAAATATTGCAGGGGTGAGTTGAAGCGCGCGCTTAAGCCCCCATGTCAAAGAAAATATCGACAACAGAGAGTGACTCCATGTCCGTACAAAATATTGTCAACATTAACGAATCTAACCTGCAACAGGTTCTTGAACAGTCGATGACCACGCCGGTACTGTTCTATTTTTGGTCTGAACGTAGCCAGCACTGTTTGCAGTTAACCCCGATTCTGGAAAGCCTCGCGGCGCAGTACAACGGGCAATTTATTCTGGCGAAGCTGGATTGTGACGCGGAGCAGATGATTGCTTCCCAGTTTGGTCTGCGCGCTATTCCGACCGTGTATCTGTTCCAGAACGGTCAGCCGGTAGACGGCTTCCAGGGGCCGCAGCCGGAAGAAGCGATCCGCGCCCTGCTGGATAAAGTGCTGCCGCGCGAAGAAGAACTGAAAGCGCAGCAGGCGATGCAACTGATGCAGGAAGGAAATTACACCGACGCACTGCCGCTGCTGAAAGACGCCTGGCAGTTGTCGAATCAGAACGGGGAAATCGGTCTGCTACTGGCAGAAACGCTGATTGCACTGAACCGTTCAGAAGATGCAGAAGCGGTGCTGAAAACCATCCCGTTGCAGGATCAGGACACCCGCTACCAGGGGCTGGTGGCGCAAATCGAACTGCTGAAGCAGGCGGCTGATACGCCGGAAATTCAACAGTTGCAACAACAGGTGGCAGAGAATCCAGAAGATGCTGCACTGGCGACGCAACTGGCGCTGCAACTGCATCAGGTTGGGCGCAATGAAGAGGCGCTGGAGTTACTGTTTGGGCATCTGCGTAAAGATTTAACCGCCGCAGACGGTCAGACACGTAAGACGTTCCAGGAGATCCTCGCCGCACTAGGTACAGGTGATGCGCTGGCGTCGAAATATCGCCGTCAGTTGTATGCGTTGTTGTATTGATATTTCGTTGAGATGCGACGCTTGCCCGGATTTGTAGGCATGATAAGACGCGCCAGCGTCGCATCAGCCATCGCATTATTTATTCTTCAATTGCGCCACCACCAACTGGTGGCGCGAATTATAAAACTTACGATAAGTTAAATAGCAGGCAATAATGGTCGACAGACTGGCGGTCGAGAGCAACATAAAAGTCACCATAATCTGATATTTAATCGCCTTCACCGGATCAATCCCGGCAAATATCAACCCGGACATCATTCCCGGCAAACTCACTAAGCCAACCGTTTTTGCTGAATCGACCGTCGGAATTAAAGCCGCGCGAATACTGTCGCGTATTAATATTGCAGACGCCTGCTTCGGCGTCGCACCAA
Source organism: Escherichia sp. TW09308 (assembly GCF_000208565.1). Taxonomy (NCBI): domain Bacteria; kingdom Pseudomonadati; phylum Pseudomonadota; class Gammaproteobacteria; order Enterobacterales; family Enterobacteriaceae; genus Escherichia; species Escherichia sp. TW09308. The sequence continues at coordinate 3,473,779 of NZ_AEME01000001.1, forward strand.
GACTCAATTTTTCCTGGATTTGCTGCTGTTCGCTGATAAACCGCTGCCCGAGATTGTTATAACACAGCCCCACAGCAACCATCGCATTACCAGCAATCATCCCGGCGATAGGGATCACCTGCATCGGGATAAACTCAATCGAACCCGATAAAATCAGCACCGCCAGAGTAATTCCCGCCCCCACCGTAATGGCAATAAACGACGAAACAAAGGCTTTAGTAATATATTTGCTCCGTTTTTGCGCATTCCACGCCGCATTAAAGCAGATAAATAACACCATCAATAATGTCAGGCTGGCATCATCAACACTGAATATATATTTCAGTACATAGCCAACGATGAACAGTTGGAATATCGCCCGCCCGACGCTCCAGAGAATATCTTTCTCCAGCGCCAGTTTTTCTTTATGGCTAATTAAGATTGCCACCACCACCAGCATTAATGCCAGCGCCAACGACTCGTTAGTAATATTATGCGTGTTCATAGCGTTCTTCCTGCATTTCTCCGGCATTCGGTTGCAGCATAATTACCTTATCCGCATGATTAATTTCATCTTTGTCGTGTGTCACCCACAGCACAGCAATATTTTGCTCGCGTACATAACGGTGGATCATCTCATTGACGTTACGTTTGTTGCTTTCGTCCAGCGCGCTGGTAATTTCGTCGAGTAATAATACCTTCGGCATAAATTGCAGATTGCGAATCAACGAGATGCGCTGTTTTTCACCACCGGAAAGCTCGGAGACATTTTTAGTCAGGATGGTATCCGGCAAAGCAAAGCGTTCGAAAAAATCGAGAAAAATGGCCGGATCAGGCTGCTGGTTACGGATCTGCCAGGGAAAAATCAGGTTATCGTATACTGTGTCGCCAAACAGAGTCGGCGTCTGGGCACAGTAAGAAACTTGTTGGCGGTAGATTTCCGGCTTTAGTGTGCTGACATCCTCGCCTTCAAACAGTAACGTTCCGCTGGTCGGACTGATTAATGAAGCAACTATTTTTAGCAGCGTACTTTTGCCGCAACCGGAAGGGCCGGTAATTAACTTAAATTCGCCAGCTCGCAGCGAAAAATTAATGTTATTAAGAATCTTCGTATCACCCGCCAGATATCCGACGTTGTGTAACTGAAGCAAAAGACTATTTTCCGGCATTACCCATCCCTTTTTCTGATTTTTACTAAAAACAGTTTATCCTCCACAGTAATAAGGGGGAACTCCCTTTCAGTAATCAGGTATAATTTGTTTAATCAAGCAGCAACTTTGCTCATTATGGACGGTACAACAGGAGGTTTTTCCGATGCTTATCTTTATCCCGATTCTTATTTTTGTCGCGCTGGTGATTGTTGGCGCAGGCGTCAAAATCGTGCCGCAGGGCTATCAGTGGACGGTGGAACGTTTTGGCCGCTATACCAAAACATTGCAACCGGGGCTAAGCCTGGTGGTGCCGTTTATGGATCGCATTGGTCGCAAGATCAATATGATGGAACAAGTACTCGACATTCCTTCCCAGGAAGTTATCTCGAAAGATAACGCCAACGTGACTATCGACGCAGTCTGTTTTATTCAGGTGATTGATGCCCCACGCGCAGCTTATGAGGTCAGCAATCTGGAGCTGGCAATCATTAACCTGACCATGACCAACATCCGTACCGTACTGGGTTCGATGGAACTGGATGAAATGCTCTCCCAGCGCGATAGCATTAACTCGCGCCTGCTGCATATTGTCGATGAAGCCACTAACCCGTGGGGGATAAAAGTCACCCGCATCGAAATTCGTGATGTACGCCCACCGGCAGAGCTGATCTCTTCGATGAACGCGCAGATGAAAGCGGAACGTACCAAACGCGCTTACATCCTTGAAGCGGAAGGGATACGCCAGGCGGAAATTCTCAAAGCGGAAGGTGAAAAACAATCGCAAATCCTGAAAGCGGAAGGCGAACGTCAGTCGGCTTTTTTACAGGCCGAAGCGCGTGAACGTTCCGCCGAAGCGGAAGCCCGCGCCACCCAAATGGTGTCTGAAGCCATTGCCTCTGGCGATATTCAGGCGGTGAACTACTTCGTGGCGCAGAAATACACCGAAGCGTTACAGCAGATCGGGTCGTCCAGTAACAGCAAAGTGGTAATGATGCCATTAGACGCCAGTAGTCTGATGGGGTCGATTGCCGGGATTGCCGAACTGGTGAAAGACAGCGCCAGCGAGCGGGCTAAATCATGATCGCGTTGCTGGTAGTCCACCCGCATATTTTCTGGCTGAGTCTCGGTGGTTTGCTGCTGGCGGCCGAGATGCTGGGCGGCAATGGTTATCTGCTGTGGAGCGGTGTCGCGGCGGTGATTACTGGTCTGGTGGTCTGGCTACTGCCGCTGGGTTGGGAATGGCAAGGGGTGATGTTTGCTGTTCTGACGTTACTCGCCGCCTGGCTGTGGTGGAAATGGCTGTCGCGGCGGGTACGCGAACAAAAGCACAGCGATAGTCATCTAAACCAACGCGGACAACAGTTAATTGGTCGTCGTTTTGTGCTGGAAACGCCGCTGGTCAACGGGCGTGGCCATATGCGCGTTGGCGACAGTTCATGGCCGGTCAGCGCCAGCGAAGATTTAGGTGCAGGCACGCATGTTGAGGTGATTGCGATTGAAGGGATAACGTTGATCATCCGTGCGGTCATCGCCTGATGCGACGCTGACGCGTCTTATCAGGCCTACAAAAATATGCCCGAATCGTAGGCCGGATAAGGCGTTTACTCCGCATCCGGCAGTCGTGCACCGACGCCTGATGCGACGCTGACGCGTCTTATCATGCCTACAAATCTGTGCCTAAATCGTAGGCCGGATAAGGCGTTTACGCCGCATCCGGCATATAGCCGAGTAGAGGCAAAATTACTCTTCCCGGCCTTTACTCATACTTTTTTGGTCTTCATCCGGATAGTGTTTTTTTAGATATTCCAGGACGTTTTTATTGACCTTATGTTGGGTATACACCCACCCTTTCCAGTAATCAGGCTGGTCCAGGTACACTTCTGGCGGAATGGTAAAATCAGAAAGCGTTAACCATTCGGCTAACAGATCGGGGTTTCTCTTCTGGATCAACTGCAACAGCATGATCAGCGACATAGCAGAGGCAGGAGCCGTACTATCGCCGCTTAAATACTTCCACACCGTGGAACGATTCGAACGAAAAAGGATGGGGAGTAGCGCCCTGTCCAGATTCATTTCATTAAAAATCTTCTCAAATTCATTCATTTAATTTCCTTGCCTGGCGTAAACCTCTTAAAAATTGAGATTTATCAAAGAAACGCATTCTAGCACACATCAGGAACCTCTTCACGTTTAGCCCAGAAACGGAATTTATTTCGCTTATAAAAACAAGTCGTTACTCTTTTTTACAAGGAAATAGCACGAAATGAACTTCATAATTATTTATATAAGAAACAACCAATGTTTCTTTTGGCTAGTGTTTACGCTTACATCGCATAAAAATGCGCTTTACATCACACAAATGGCGGCGTAGATTTCGTTCAAATTGCAACGCATATTATTTCTTATAGAAACAATATTTGTTTTCTTTAGAACAATAAACGTGACTTACTTTGATCGAGAAAAAATGCATGAAATCTGTAAAGTTGTCTTTACTGGCTGTTGTTGTTGCTACCGCGGTAAGTCCATCTGCGTTTGCGGGTGATACTGTTGAGGCAGCAGCGACAGAATTAGCGGCAATCCAGCCAGGAATGTCGCAAATGGAAATTGATCAGAAAATTGGTCGATTTTTAGAAAGGACAGGGAACAGTGCTGCTACACAAAATTATCTAATTGCACATAATTACAAAACTACAACGCCTCAGAAAGCCGATGATACAGCCGCCTCTCCCGTACAGCCCACCAGTACGCTGAACCCGATAACCAATCAAGCGCAGCTCGACCGCGACAACGGGCAGGATACCGCCATTCAGAACGCGCAGCACACAGCCAACTGGGCATCGCTGAAAGCCGATGACGCACATCATGCCATTATGGTGGCGCAGACGGATATTGATGCTAATAAAGTCGCCATTGCTGACACCCGCAATGATGTCTCGGTCGTGCAGTCAGATGTCAGCACCTTGAAAGGCGATGTCGTACATGCTCAGTCAGCGGCTGACCATGCCAACATTAACGCCAACACCGCACTGATGAACGGCGTCAAACTTTCTGGTGCCGTGACTGAAAACAAAAACAATATCGAGCAGAACCGTAACGATATTGCCGTTCAGCAGCAACAACTCGGCAAAACCCAGAAAACCGTTGCCGACACTGGCGATGTACAGACTGCCGCCCGTTATCAGAGCATGATCGACGCCAGACAGACAGCCGCTACCGATGCACAGCAGCAACAACTCGACACTACACAAAAAACGGTTTCCGCACTTGGAGATGCCCGCACCAGCGCACATTATCAGGAGATGGTTAACGCCAGGCTGGCCGCACAAAATGACGCTAATACACGTACCACAGCAGAACAAAAACAAAGAATAGATACCCTCACAACCAACCAGGCAACGCAGCAGCATATCGACAGCGTGCAATACGGGGAGCAAATTCAGCGTCTGGCACAAGACTCAACCCAAACACATGAACAAATTGACAGCCTGACACAAGACGTAACCCAAACGCATCAGCAGTTAACAAATACCCAAAAACGTGTCGCAGATAACAGCCAACAAATCAATTCACTCAATAACAATTTCAGTTCGTTGAAACATGAGGTGGAAGATAACCGTAAAGAAGCTAATGCAGGTATCGCGTCAGCCGTCGCTATTGCTTCACAGCCTCAGGTTAAGACAGGTGATTTTATGATGGTGTCTGCCGGAGCGGGTACATTTAATAATGAATCTGCGGTATCTGTCGGTGCTTCGTTTAACGCTGGAATTCATACAGTAATTAAAGCGGGTGTCTCTGCAGACACACAATCTGATTTCGGCGCGGGTGTCGGCGTGGGATATTCTTTCTAAATTTTATAGCGATTTCTTATTCGCAATATTTCTCAATTCTTTAAGGTTAATAATGATGAATAGCACCATTAAATCGTTTTCCCTGCTGACTATTATCTTACTGGCTGGCTGTAGCTCCTCCACTTCCCGTATCGCAGATTGCCAGGCGCAGGGCGTCAGCCATAACACCTGTTATCTTGCAGAACAGCAGCGCCAGGCGGCTATTTTAAGTGCATCCGAGGCGCAGGCTTATAAAAACGCAGAAGCCGCACAACACGCCCAGGCCGCTAAAAAATCCATTTATAAAGGTTTTGGTCTCACCTTTAGAATGAGCAGTAAAAACTTTGCTTATCTCAATGATTCATTATGCGCGATTGATGAAGATAATAAAGATGCCACCGTATACCAGTCTGGTCTTTATAACGTGATTGTTTATCACCATACAGGGAAAGTCGCATTAATGAAGGAAGGCCAGTTTGTGGGCTATTTAAAATGAAGAATGAAAAAAAACCAACTCTGATGCATATTATGATTATTGGTGCATTTATCTTTGCGTTCTTACAAGTTGTTTTATTAGCCTCCCTGGTTCACGCTGTTAATGCCAGCAACGCAATCCAGGAAGGTTTATTTCAGTCGGGACGCATTATGGTAGAAAGTTTGCAGCATATTCTTTCTGTGCAAACGGGGATTAACTGATTTTTCACCCCGCCCGATGATGGCAGCAGCCGGAGAGATTTTCGATAATCGGGCAATCGGCGCTGTCATCGCCGGGGCAGGCGTTTGCCAGCGCCAGCAACTGGTCGCGCATGGCTTGCAATTCCTCAATATGCCGTTCGATCTCCGCCACTTTCTCCAGCGTGCGCCGTTTTACGTCGGCGCTGTGTCGCTGCGGATCGTTAAACAGGTTCACCAGCTCTCCGCTCTCTTCCAGGTTAAAGCCCACCTGGCGCGCCTGGCGCAGTAACGTCAGTTCGTTGAGATGTTGCTGCGTGTAGGTGCGATAGCCGTTTTCGCTGCGCATTGGCGGTGTCACCAATCCCTTCTCTTCATAGAAGCGGATGGCTTTGCTGGTCAGGCCGGTAATTTTTGCCACATCGCTAATGTTCATCGTTCGCGCAACGCCTCCTGTGCTTTGTTAAAGGGTTTCAACAGATAATCCAGCACGCTCTTTTTGCCCGTGCGGATATCTACTGTCGCGACCATACCTGGGAATATCGGAAACTGTTGTTTATGTTTATTTTCCAGATGGTTGCTGAAGGTGCGAATGTACACCCGATAGTAATAAACATCGCGCCGCACTTCATCCTGAATGGTGTCCGGTGAGATCACCGCCACTTCTCCTGGCAAGCCGCCGTAGATGGAGTAATCGTAAGCGGTTATTTTCACCAGCGATTTTTGCCCCGGATGGATAAATGCCACATCGCGCGGGGAGATTTTTGCCTCAATCAGCAGTTGCTCATCCAGCGGCACGATAGTCATCAGTTTACCACCGGGGGCGATGACGCCGCCAACTGTGGTAACGTCAATGTCCTGGACAATGCCACGTACCGGCGCGGTAAAGTTGAGCCTGGTGAGAGAATCTTCCCGCCCACGGATCACCGAGCGCTGGGTTTCCACTTCCGCATTGGCTTTTGCTAACTCTTCCCGCGCCTGAACGTAATACTGTGTACGCACATCGTTAAGTTTGTTTTCCAGTTCATTAGCCTGGCGCTGTAAACGCAGCACTTCCACGTTGCTCGCCGCCCCTTGTTTCACCAGCGGCTGGGTCATTGCCAGTTCACGATTGACCAGACTAATCCCTTGCGTCAGTCCGGTGGTGGCTTTGCTTAACCCTTCACGGCGGGTGTTGTATAACGCCGTTTCGGATTCGATAAGTTCGGGAAATTTATTCAGTTCGTCAGGGAACACCAGCGGTTTATTGCTGACTTCCGCCCGCAACCGCGCCGAGGTTGCCAGCGCTGCGTACAGCCGCGACATCGCTTCCTGTACGTCGGATTCAGTTTTGGTGCGGTTAAGCTGCGCCAGTGGCTGACCCTGTTCGACAATATCGCCCACCTTCACGTCGAGATGATACAAAATGCCGCCTTCCAGCGACTGCACCACCTGTTCGCGCCCGGAAGGTTCTACGGTGCCGCTGCCGGTAGTCACTTCATCAAGCTGGAAATACCACGCCCAGCCGAGAAAACAGAGCAGCATCACTGCGGTAACGCGAACTGCCAGCGCCGATCGCGGCAGATGCGGTTCATTAAGGCCACGGTTGTATTGCATTTGTCCGTTCATGCGGCAGACCCCTTATTCTTCTCCTGTAACACCACGCGTCGCGCCGTGGGTTCGCCCTGCTCACGCAAAATGGCCTCTTTCGCACCGTCCATGACAATCCGCCCCTGATCCATCACGATTATCCTGTCCACCAGTTGCAGCATCGCCGTGCGGTGAGTGGCGATGACCAGCGTGCGATGGCCAATCCACTGTTTCAGTTGTTCGATTAAGTGCGCTTCCGCCATTCATCCAGCGAGGCGCTGGGTTCGTCGAGCAGGACAATATTGGGTTGAGAGATGAGGAGCCGCGCCAGCAGCAGCGTTTGCCGCTGACCGCCAGAAAGGCCAAATCCCCCTTCCTGAATCATGTAGTTGAGGCCGTTTTTCTGCTTCTGCACAAAAGGCAGCGCCCCGCTGAGGATTAACGCGCGTTCGATATCTTCATCGCTGGCCTCTGGCATCCCCATGGTGAGGTTTTCCCGCAGCGAGCCGAAGAACAGTCGCCCGGTCTGGCTGAGTAGCCCCATGTCGCGACGCAAATCCGCCGGATCAAGCTGCCCGATGCTGATGTTATCCAGCAGCACCTGCCCCTGCTGGGCGATACGCATTCCGGCGAGCATTTGCAGCAGCGTCGATTTACCCGCGCCGTTGCGCCCGAGAATGGCGATTTTCTCTCCGGCCTGAATGTTGAGTTTGCCGATTGCCACATCGGCAATCTTCTCTTCTTCGTCGTAATAAAACACCGCGTTGCTGAACTGATAATTACCGTGCAGCACCGCTTTATGCACCAGTTTGCCGTGTTCCGGCTGATCCACCGGGCGCTTCATCAGTTCATCGAGGCCATTACGCGCCACTTTCGCCTGCTGCCAGCGCGACAGCACGCCGGATATCTGCGACAGCGGCGCAATGGTGCGCGAAGCCAGGATCGTCGTCCCGACCAGTGCGCCGGTGGTCATGTCGCCGTTCATCACCATAAAGCAGCCCACCAACAGCACCACCACGTAAACGATGGACTGCACTTCCTGAGTCCAGGTAAGCAGCAACCCGGTGAGAAAGCGTTGCTTCATGCTGATGGACGAGGCCACGTCGTTGGTGTGGTTCCACTGATTCTGGAAACGCTGTTCGGCGCGCAACAGTTTAATGTCTTCAATCGACTGCACGGCTTCCACCAGCGTCGCGTTGCGTACCGCCGATTCGCGCATCCCTTCGTTCGCCAGCCGCGCTAACGGGCGTTGTACCAGCAGGCCGGGGATCACCAGCAACGGCAGCGCCAACAAAACCACCAGCACCAGCCAGCCGCCAATCATCCACAGAATAAAGACAAACAGCAGAAAGAACGGCAGGTCTGCCACCGCGCCGATGGTGGTGGAAGTAATAAGCTCCCGCACCGATTCCAGTTCACGGATCTGCGAGATAAACGAGCCGGTGGATTTCGAACGCACGTTATTTTTCAGCCGTAATGCGTGGCCAAAAACGCGATCCGAAATACGCAGATCCGCCCGCTTGCCAATCACATCGGAAAGATGTGTGCGCACCATGCGCATACAAAACTCAAACAGGATCGCCATCATCACCCCGGCGAACAGCACCCATAGCGTCGGGTACGACTGCGCCGGAACCACGCGGTCGTAAACCTGCATCGAGAAAATCATCGCCGCCAGCGCCAGCACGTTCGCCACCAGTGACGCCAGCATAATATCGCCGTAGCGCCGCCAGTCTTTCAGCGACAGATTCCAGAACCAGTTCGCCTGATACGGGCGAATATAGTCATCTACCCGCGCATCAGGGATGGCGCTAAGTGGTCGCAGCAGCGCCAGTTCGACGATTTTGTCTTCAACATCCGCGACGTTAAGCGTAGTTTCCAGCCCTTCGTCACCGCTGAACTGAATGCTGATATTGTCGTGGTTGTCGCGCCGGGTGATCACGCCGACCTGCTGATTATCAAACACTGCAATCAACGGCAGCCGCCAGGGGTTAAGCGAATCGGCGGAAAACTCGACCAGCCGCAGCCCCATCCCCAACTGCCGCGCCATGTCGGTGAGTAACTCCTCCCGTTTACTGTCGCGCTCCCAGTTGACGGTCGCGCGCACGTTCTCCTGAGAAAAATCAAGTCGATAATAGCGCGCCACGGCGATCATCGCCTCCAGCCAGGCTTCCACGGACTGGGCATTTTTTTTCATTATCTACACCACCATCAATTGATGATTCGCCAGCAAAGTGGCAAGGTCGGTATGCACGCCCGTCAGCGTGACCACGTTAGCTGTCGCAAAGCCGCCGCCCGTGCCGTCGCGGTCGATCTGCACGATGGTGTCGCTGCCGCTCTGGGTAACTTTGACAAAATCACCGATGTTTCCGGCCTGTGCATCCAGCGTCGCCACACCGTTGACGTAGCTGGCTTTGCCGTTTCCGGTGTAGCCGCTACCCTGTAACAGTTCACGAATATCAATGCGATCGGTGTCGGCGGTACCTTCCCATGTCCCTACCGTAAAGCCATTCACCACGTCCGAACCGTTGCCGCCGGTGGCGTCGCTGGCGTTGAGCAGTTTATAGAGCAAGGTGTCGTGACCGCCGTTGCCGATATTGAGCGTGTCGTTACCGCCGCGCCCTTCCAGTTGGTTATCGCCTGTGCTGCCGGTCAGGGTGTCGTTAAAATTCGATCCAGAAATGCCTTCGATATTGGTAAATGTCGAGGTGTTAAAACCGGTGGCCTGCGCGGCGGTGCTGCTTAAGTTAGCGGTCACGCCCACCGTCGAAAGCCGGAAATCAACCACGTCCATCCCGCCGTTCGCCAGCCAGGTTCCGGTGCCGGAGCTGTACACCCAGCCGCCGGAGCCGTCGTAAGTGTCGGTGCCTGCGGTGGCGAAGAAAGTGTCGTTATAGCCGGTGCCGACAAATTTGCCGTTGTTGCTCGCAGTGCCTGCTTCGGCGCTGAGATCGTAAGCATGGGTAGCATCAGTGGCATGTAAACCGCCCCAGGTGGTGTTTACCGTCTGGTCGATATTGCTGGCGGTGGCACCGGTGGATTTGATCAACACCGCGTTGTAGGTTTCTCCGGCATTCAGCCCGTAGAAATTGACCAGCGCCGAGGTGTCGTTAACCCCCATCCCCGACTGCGGGTTGATGATTTGCGTGGCGACCAGCACACCCGCCGAGTTGTACAGCTTCACGGTGTTACCGTAATAGACGTTAATACCGTTGGGATCGGTAATACGCAGGTGCAGCGAAGTGCCGTAGCTCACCGTGTTGGTGTTACGGATCAGGAACACGCTGCCCGACTGTTTGGTCACCAGTACATCCACCGCGCCATCCCAGTCGTAGTCCATTGCCGCCACACCGCTGGTGGTGCCACTCTGGCTGCCGCCGAGTACCGACTGTGTCCAGTTGCTGGCACCGCCAACGTTGGTGTAAAGATACGACTGTCCGGTCTGGGCAATACGGGCGATATCCATTAACCCGTCATGATCCCAGTCCACCGCTACGCTGAACTGGCTGGCATAGGTTGTGCCCGTTGCGCCCACCGCAACCGGACTCCCCAGTACGCCGTTGGTGTTGAATAACAGCGAGCCGAAGTTTGCCCTCCCCTGACTGGCAGGCAGGAAGAGATCCATATCGCCGTCACCATCGAAATCTGCCCAGGTCATGGAGACAGACGTCGAGTTACCACCGCTGCCTGCAACGCTGAGGAAGGTGTTGATAGTGTTCTGCCCCCAGACAAACGTGCCGTTGCCCTGGCTGATGAGCGATGAAAGGGTGTAGAAGTTATTCAGGTTGAAGGTGTGTTGAACCAGATCTACCCTGCCGTCATTGTTAAGATCGACGCCGGAACCTTCGTTAAGTGAAAGATAGCCGTTTACCAACCCGCCGACCGTGGCGCTCCCGCCGTTGTTGGCGGTGGTGGAGTTGCCTACCAGGGTGCCCGCGTTATTCCACAGGAAGGTGTTGGAGTCCGGCCCGCCAGCGTCGCCAATCCAGAAATCGAGATAGCCGTCGCCCTCTTTATCAAACGCCACAATCGAGCCATACCACGTCAGCGTGCCAACGTTCACCTGAATCGCGCTGGAAAAGGTGCCGTCGCCGTTATTGGTAAAGCCGTTGATATAGCCCGTACCGTAGTCATCGCGGGTAATAAACAGATCGCCCGTGCCGTTGCGGTCGTAATCGGCAATGGAACTGGTGGCGTAGTTGTTGCCGCTTTGCACCAGCGTCAGTGCGGTCTTCGACCAGGTGAGCGGATCGGTTGATTGCATAATTTGCTGGTTCGCCAGCACCGTCCACATCCCGTGGTTGTCGAGGCCGTAGGTCAGCCCCCAGGCGGTTGTTTTATTGGCGGTCGTCCAGGCTGGCGTGTAATCAATTGCCGCGTTGACCGTCACCGTGCCGTTGCTGACGTTAGCGGTGTTGCCGTTGCCCGCCGAGCTTTTCACCTGCGCGGTGACGTTATAAGCGGTTGCGGACGCTGCCAGTGCATCGGTATCCGGCAGTTGCACATACCAGGTATTGTGTGCCGGGTCGACTACCACCGCGCCGCCCGGCTGCGAGGTGTAGGTTTTGCCGTTGATCACCACTTCGACGTACTGCCCGCTGGCAAGCGCAGCGGTGATTACGCCGCTGATAATCGGCGTGGTGTCACGCGTGGTTTGGTTGGTGATTTGCGCCAGCGTGGTCGGAATAGAGGTATCCACCGTCAGAACAAAATCACTGGAGGAGGTGATATTCCCTGCCAGATCCACCACTCGCGCACTGTAGGTGTACGCGCCACTGACCAGACCGCTGTCGCTGTAAGTCCAGTTCAGTGCGCCGACCATCGTCACCGCGCCTAACAGCAGGCCATTGCGGTAGAGATAAACCACTTCGCCGCTGGCCAGCGGGCCGGAGAGCACGCCGTTCAGCAGCGGCGTGGTGTCGTCGGTGGCCTGCGAACTGCTTAACGTCCCCTGACGCTGCCCGACATCATCGGTATACGACACAATAGTCGGCGTGGCGGTGGGGTTAATCGTATCGACCACCACCGTTTTCGACACCACCGGGCCGGTATTCCCCGCCAGATCCAGCACCCGCACCTGATAAACGTAGCTGCCATCGGTCAGCGTGCGGCTGTCGGTGTAAGTCCACTGCGTGCCGTTGGTGGTGAGCGTGGTCCAGGTCGCGCCGCCGTCGAGGCTAATCTGCGCCACTTCGCCGCTGGCAAGCCCCGCCCCCAGCGAACCGGTCAGCGTGAGCGTGGTATCACTGGTGATAAAGTCGGTGGCCGAACTCCCCGTGTCGGTGCTGATGCTGGCGATGGTCAACACCTGCGCCGGATTAACGGTATCAATCTGCGCCGTCTGGCTGCCCGTTGCGCCGACGTTGCCTGCCAGATCGACCACCCGCACCTGCCAGGTGGTGGTGCCGTTGGTCAGCGTGCGCCCGTCAACGTAACTCCAGTTAAGGCCGTCTGCGGCAACGATCACGTTCACCCAGGTTGCGCCGTTGTCGGTGCTGATTTGCGCGAACTCGTTAGCACCGAGCGCCGCGCCCAGTACGCCGCGCACGGTAAGCGTGGTGTCGCTGGTAATAAAATCGCTGCTGCTGGCTCCGGTGTCATCGCTGATGCCGGTAATGGTGATGCTTTTTGCCGCTTCCGGGCTGGTGGTGTCAACCACCACGTTTTGCGTCGCGGTCTGCCCGACGTTTCCCGCCAGATCCACCACCCGCACCGTGTAGTTCCAGGTGCCGTCGGTCAGTGTGCGACCATCGGCATAGCTCCAGTTGGTGCCGATAACGGTTAAAGTGGCCCAGGTAACGCCGCCGTCGAGGCTGATTTGCGCCCGTTCATCGGCGGCAAGCGTTGCGCCGAGCGTCCCGCGCACGGTCAGTGTGGTGTCGCGGGTAACAAAATCGCTGCTGCTTAAACCGGTGTCATCGCTAATGCCCGCAATGGTGATGGTTTTGCTCGCCAGCGGCGCGCTGGTGTCCACGGTGACTATCTGGCTGGCGGTCGCGCCGATATTTCCGGCGGTGTCGATAACCCGCACCTGGTAGTTGTAGTTGCCGTCGGTCAGCGTGCGCCCGTCAAGGTACGTCCAGGTCAAACCGCTTACCGACAGGTTCTGCCAGGTGGTGCCGCCGTCGATGCTGATTTGTGCGAACTCACCGGCAGAAAGCGTCGCCCCCAGCGTGCCGCTCACCGCAAGCGTCGTGTCGCTGGTGACAAAATCGTTAGTGATCAAGCCGGTATCGGTGGTGATCGCGCTAATGGCGATGGTTTTCACCGCTGGATCTGGGGCGATGGTATCGATCACCACGTTCTGGCTGTCGGTCGCGCCGACATTGCCCGCCGCATCAATGACCCGCACCTGATAGAGATAGTTACCATCGGTCAGCGTGCGGCTGTCGTTGTAGCGCCAGGTCGTGCCGGTCACAGTGAGCGTGCTCCAGGTTACCCCGCCGTCGATACTGATTTGCGCCGTCTCGTTACTGGCAAGCGCAGCGGTCAGCGAGCCGTTGACCGCCACCGGGCTGACGCTGGTGATAAAGTCGCTGGCGCTAAGGCCTGTGTCGGCTTGCAGGGAATCGATATTAATGCCCATCGCCGGGGCGCTGAGATCGACGGTAATGGTGTGATTGCTGCTGCCGGTATTGCCGATAGAGTTGCTCACCGAGGCGTTAATCACGTAGGCGTTGCCATCTGCCAGCGCAGTGACATCGGCGCTGCCGAGGGTGTAGCTCCAGCTACCGCCGGTCTGCACGGTGGTGGTGTAGGTTTTACCGTTTAAGGTCAGGGTCAGCGTCTGCCCGACTGGGGCGGTGGTGGTGCCGCTGATCACCAAAGACGAGCCGTGTTCCGCTGCATTCACCACATCATCGCCCGCAAAGGTGTTAATAGTGACGGTAGGCACATCGCCGTTCAACGTCACGCCACGGCTGGCGCGGGGTTTCCGGCCTGATCGGCGACCGTCGCGCTGATGGTGTAGCTGCCGTCGCTTAATCCGGCAAACTGCTGCGCCGGAATAAAAACGGACCAGCTTCCGCCGCTGCCGACCGTGGCGGTCCAGGTTTGCCCGTTAAAGGTGACGGTCACCGTCTGGCCCACTTCGGCGGTGGTGGTGCCGCTGATGGTTTGTCCTGCAAGCTGCTCGGCGTTGTTGATAATATCGTCGCCCGCCACCGTGGCGATGGTGATCGTCGGCGCAACGGTGTCGACAGTCAGTGCGTGCGTGGTCTGTCCGGGGTTACCGGCGCGGTCGTTCACGCTGGCGGTAATGGTCTGTGCGCCCTGCCCAAGTGTTGCCAGATCTGCCGCTGGCACGTTCAGCGCCCAGGTGCCATTGGCGGCAACCGTGGCGGTGTAGGTTTTACCGCCAAAGGTCACGGTGACCGTCTGTCCCACTTCCGCGCTGGTCGAGCCGTTAAGGGTTAACGGCTGCTGCTGTTCAGCGGCGTTGAGTCGGTCGTCCGTCGAAACGGTATTAATGCTGATCACCGGCGCGGTGAGATCTACCGCCACGCTGCGCGAAGCCGTAGCGCTGTTTCCGGCGCTGTCCTGGGCGGAGGCGCTGACCGTGTAGCTGGTGCCATCGGCTAGTGCGGCGACGTCTGCCGCAGGCACATTCACGCTCCAGCTCCCGTTGCTTTGAATGGTGGCGCTATAACCTTTGCCGTTAAGCAACACGGTGACTACGGTGCCAGTGGCAAAGTTCGTTCCGGTGCCACTCAGGGTCAGCGCACTGCCTGCTTCGGCGGCGTTAATGAGGTTATCGCCGCTGATGGTACTGACCGAAAGTGACACCGCCGCCGTATTCACCTGCACGTTGTGCGTCTGGGTGCTGCTGTTGCCTGCGCTGTCGGTGATGGTGGCGCTGATGGTTACCGTGCCGTCCGCAAGGCCGGAAATCACGCTGGCAGGCACGCCGACGCTCCAGTTGCCACTGGCATCGGTGCTGGTGACATACTGCTGCCCGGCGATGGTCACCACCAGGCGGTCGCCCGCTACCGCGCCCGTAGCGGTGCCGCTGATAATCTGCGCCTGAGTGTGTTCAACGTTGTTAATCACATCATCGCCCGCCACGGTATTAAAGCTAATCACCGGCGCGGTGGTATCGACGGTTACGCCTTTGCTGGCGCTGCCAGGATTACCCGCCAGATCGCTGACCGTGGCAGTCAGAGTGTAACCATTATTAGCAAGCGTGGTTAAGGCGCTGGCAGGCAGCGTTAAGCTCCAGCTACCATCCGCCTGCACCGTGGTCTGGTAGGTAGTGCCGTTAAGCGTGACGGTCAACGTTTGCCCCGCTTCCGCCGTACTGGTGCCGGAAACCGTTACGCCCGCCGCCGCTTCGCTGGCATTGATGATGTTATCGCTGGCAATGGTGTTGATGGTCACCATTGGCACGGCGCTATCGACGCTGTATTCATGCGTTGCCGTGGCGCTGTTGCCGTTGACGTTAGTCACCCGCACCAGGGCGCTGGCATCGCCATCACGCAGAGCCGCCATATCCGCGGCCGGAACGGTGGTGCTCCAGCTACCGTTTGCCGCCACCGTGGCGCTGTAAGTTTTGCCGCCAAAGGTAACGGTAACGATTTGCCCCGCTTCGACGCCGGAGGTGCTGCCGGAGAGCGTTAACGCCGCGCCTTTTTCGGCGGCGTTAATCACATCATCGCTGGTGATGGCGTTAATGCTGATGGCAACGGCGGTGAGATCAACGGTGACCGGATGGGTAATGCTGGTCTGGGTTCCGGCACTGTTCGCGCCGCTAACGCTAATGTTCAGCGCTCCCGCAGGCCAGTTGCTGACATCCGCCGCCGGAACGCCGACGCTCCAGTTGCCGTTCGCCAGCACCGTTGCAGCGTAAGTTTGATTATTAATCACCACCGTCAGCGCCGTGCCTGCGGCAAAGCCGGAGCTGCTGCCGGAAATCACCTGCGCCTGACCATGTTCGATGATATTGACCACATCATCGCCTGCAACGGTGTCGACTCGCAGACCTGGCAGACTGGCGTCAATGGTGATATCGCGCGTGCCGCTGCCGGTGTTGCCAACAGCGTTGGTGACCGAGGCGTTAACGGTTAACTCACCGTTACCCAGCGCCTGCCAGTCGGCGGCAGGCACGCTCACGTTCCAGCTTAAATCTGGCTGGACGGTGACGCTGTAGGTTTTGCCGCCCAGCGTAACGGTGACGGTGCTGCCCGCCGCCGCACCGGTTACCTGGCCGCTGATAGTTTGTGCACTGCCTGCTTCAGCGGCGTTGATAATGTCGTCCGTTGCCACCGGATTAATGGTTACGCCCGGCAGCGCGGTATTGACCTGCACGTTATGGCTGGCGGTGCTGCTGTTGCCCTGGGCGTTGGTGACGCTCGCCGTCACGCTGTAGGTGGCTTCGCCCAGCGCACTGACCGCCGAGGCGGGCACGGTAACGCTCCAGTTGCCGGAGGCATCGGTGGTGGCGCTGTAGTTTTGTCCATTCAGCGTAACGGTGATCGCCGTGCCCGCAGGTTGATCGCTGGTGCCGGAAAGCGCCAGATTCGATCCTTTTTCAGTGGCGTTGATCACGTCATCGCCCGCGATGGTGTTGATGCCAATCACTGGCGCGGTGAGGCTGACGGTCACGGTGCGGCTGGCGTCGTCGCTGTTACCCGCCCGATCGCTGACGCTGGCGGTGATGGTCTGTGCACCGCTACCCAGCGCCGTCACATCCGCCGCCGGTACAGGCTAAGAATTCTCTCTGGTTGAAAATACTTAGCTGTTATGTGCCTGCTTTTAGCCACATCAGGCGAGGTGGACCTGGTTATTCCCCAACAACAAGGATTCGGTTAATCTGGTTATCCCCAACAACGCAAAAGGAAAAGAAATGTCCGGTAATATCTATACGCTGTACAAATCCCACTGTGAAAATGTTGGAAAGTATCGGGGCATTGAAATCAGTGGGGTAGTGTCATCAGTCGAAATAAGCAAAGTTGAATCAAGGGCAACATTACTTACTCTTTTGGACCTTGTCTTACATGAGCACCGGAAGAAATTCGGCACTCCCTATAATCAGTTGAATGGGAAAAAGGCTCTGGTTCACCTTATTCTGATGAAGCATCACTGGATGCCAAAACAGATTAATGAGATGAAATTTGATGAACTTCTTCTTTCAATTCAGGATGAACTCACACTTGATAAAATAAGCGTAACCGCCCAGAAATTTTTAGATTATCGAGACTGGAGATCACAAATTCATCACTTTGATGATTTTGACGAAAATGAATGGGAGCCTAATTTGTCTGCACAATATCTAAAGTAACATCCTGTGATAAAACCGTGATTTCCTGATCCAGTTTTTTTAAGGAGTCTATTGTTTCCTGTCGATAAGACAGCACTTCACGAAGCTGGTTTATAGCTGCCAGCTTCTTTGTCATCCACTCATAAATTTCCTCATCTGTGTAGCCAGGCGCGACGATTTTGGGTTCTGTTTTGTGCATTTCACATCTCCTCAAGTTATCAGTTACTTGTTGATGGGGACCAGATTGTTAAAGAGCGAAGCGTCCGGTAGGGCGCTTTTTTGTTGCTAACGAATCATCCTGGACTTCATATGCCCCAGGCGGCTACTTCGTGGGCGTCCTGCCTGTTCGTTGTTTCGCTTGGGTACATTATGTATCTCATAGGTACATTGTCAAGTATAAAAAAACCTGCCGAAGCAGGTTCATAAACATTGATTAGGCTTTGATTTTGTATCTTCTTGGTTTTCCTGAGAAAATCACTGTACCAATTATAGAGCAATTACCGTTGATCTTAATGTAAGGCTCAGGCCAGTTTGGGTTTAACGCTTTGAGATAACGCTGTGTCCCATCTTCTATCAACCTTTTGAAGGTGGTTTCACCTGTATCGTGCATCAATGCAATAACGTCGTCACCGTGGCAGGCAGGTACTTCAGGATCGACAAAAATCATGTCTCCCGGGCGGTACTCATCAATCATTGAATCACCTATCACCCGCAAGATATAAGTCATTTCCCCGCAGGGTACAGGGCAGGGATATGTTTCTGCTGTGCTCAAATCAACCTCAGAATATCCAACTTCTTTCCATGCTCCGGCCTGTACCCATGATATGACAGGGACTAATGTGATTTGTTTATTAGTGATTGAAACATCAGGTTGTTTTGTGATGTTCGTTGTCTGGTGTTCTTGATCGAGCCATCCGACAGGCAGGTCGAAACATTTTTCGATGTGTCGTGCCATGCTGTCACCGATATTTTTAGTAGCACCATCTCCCATAAACCTGCTGGTCTGGGTTGGCTCGCGATCAATCATAGTGGCAAAGGAAGAATTCCCGCCAACACCATCTCTCAGTTTTCTGGCGTTAGACCGCCGGATGTCATGGATTGTTTTCATAACGAAATTAAAACCCTTGTACCGTTAAGGTACAAGTATCTTGAAGGTTCATTTCAATCATGTAATATGTACACCGGAGGTACATATTGTATGAAAGCGTATTGGGACTCTTTAACCAAAGAACAGCAGGGCGAGTTGGCCGGAAAAGTTGGCTCAACACCTGGCTACTTACGGCTGGTTTTCAATGGTTATAAAAAAGCCAGTTTTGTGCTGGCTAAAAAACTTGAGCAATGCACGTCAGGTGCAATTACGAAATCTGACTTAAGACCGGATATCTATCCGAAAGATTAGCAGAACACTTTCAATTTTTAACCACAGAACGATGAGGCTAATCGTGGGTAAGCATCACTGGAAAATAGAAAAACAGCCTGAGTGGTACGTGAAAGCTGTCAGAAAAACTATCGCGGCGTTGCCGGGTGGTTACGCTGAAGCGGCTGACTGGCTCGATGTAACAGAAAACGCTTTATTCAACCGCCTTCGTGCAGATGGCGATCAGATTTTCCCGCTGGGATGGGCAATGGTTTTACAGCGTGCTGGTGGCACTCACTTCATTGCTGATGCTGTGGCGCAGTCTGCAAATGGCGTCTTTGTGTCTCTTCCTGACATCGAGGATGTGGACAACGCCGATATCAACCAACGCCTGCTGGAGGTCATTGAACAGATCGGCAGTTATTCAAAACAGATTCGTTCAGCAATTGAAGACGGTGTAGTGGAACCGCATGAGAAGACAGCAATTAATGACGAGCTGTACCTCTCAATTTCGAAGCTGCAGGAGCATGCAGCACTGGTCTACAAAATTTTTTGCATTTCAGAAAGTAATGACGCCCGCGAGTGTGCAGCTCCGGGCGCCGTGGCGTGTCGTGACTGTGGAGAAACTAACGCATGAACAGTTTAACAACACACTACCGTCGCTCGCAACTGATTGCACTTCCTGTACCGGGTGGAAAAGCGAAGGTGGAGTATTGCTATGCAGTAAATGTACCAGGTGACAGGGAAATTGTAACCCACAGCTTTGCAGAGTGGGCTGTGGGTGATTTCAACCGGCAGAAGGAGACAGTCCTTTGCGACAAGTTAACCGCTGGTTCAAAGATCACTACGGAGTGCCCGTCAGAGTCATTCGTTGGGAGCCGGAAACACAACGTGTTATCTACCTCCGCGAAGGCTATGAGCATGAATGCTTCAGTCCGCTCGAACAGTTTCGTCGTAAATTCAGGGAAATAGAGGTCGGTCATGAGCACTAAATTAACCGGCTATGTATGGGATGGTTGCGCTGCGTCAGGCATGAAATTATCCAGCGTGGCAATTATGGCCCGCCTGGCTGATTTCAGTAATGACGAAGGTGTGTGCTGGCCATCAATTGAAACCATTGCCCGCCAGATTGGTGCGGGGATGAGTACCGTCAGAACGGCTATCGCACGGCTGGAAGCAGAAGGCTGGTTAACGCGTAAGGCGCGTCGCCAGGGTAACCGCAATGCGTCGAATGTTTATCAGCTTAACGTTGCGAAGCTTCAGGCTGCGGCTTTTTCTCAACTGTCAGATTCTGACCCGTCAAAATCTGACGCATCAAAATCTGACCCGTCAAAATTTGATGCGTCGAAATCTGGCAAAAAAGCGGGTTTTCACCCGTCAGAATCTGGCGGGGATCCGTCAGTAAAATCAAAACATGATCCGTCAGATAAAAAAACTTCTCGTCCGGACGCTTCGCAACCGGACACGCAGACGGCTGAACAGGAGTTTTTAACTCGCCATCCTGATGCGGTTGTATTCAGCCCTAAAAAGCGCCAGTGGGGAACGCAGGATGATTTGACCTGCGCACAGTGGCTCTGGAAGAAAATAATCGCCCTGTACGAGCAGGCTGCCGAATGTGACGGCGAGGTGGTTCGTCCCAAAGAACCGAACTGGACAGCCTGGGCAAACGAAATTCGCCTGATGTGTGTACAGGATGGGCGTACTCACAAACAAATCTGCGAGATGTACAGCCGTGTCAGCCGCGATCCGTTCTGGTGCCGTAACGTGCTCAGCCCGTCGAAGCTGCGGGAAAAATGGGATGAGCTTTCCCTGCGCTTATCGCCGTCCGTCAGCACGTACACCGAAAAACGCGAGGACCCGTACTTCAAAGCCAGTTACGACAACGTGGACTACAGCCAGATCCCGGTAGGATTCAGAGGGTGATCATGAGTCTGTTAAATGACGTTCAGAAATTCATTGAAGCCCATCCGGGGTGTACTTCCGGAGACATTGCGGATGCTTTTGCAGGTTACTCACGGCAGCGCGTTCTGCAGTCTGCAAGCAAGTTACGTCAGAGTGGGCGTGTGGCTCACCGTTGTGAAGGGGATACACGCAGACATTTCCCGCGCCTGACTGAGAGAGCGCAGGAGCCGGAACCACAACCAGTTCGTGAAACCAGACCTGTGCGCAATTTCTATGTCGGCACTAACGATCCCCGGGTGATTTTGTGCCTGACCCGCCAGGCTGAAGAACTGGAGTCAAGGGGCTTATACCGTCGTGCTGCAACCGTGTGGATGGCGGCATTCCGTGAAAGCCACTCCCAGCCAGAACGAAACAATTTTCTGGCGCGTCGTGAGCGGTGCTTACGGAAAAGCAGCAAGCGCGCTGCATCGGGTGAAGAGTGGTATCTGTCAGGGAATTACGTGGGGGCGTAATGACGACGTTAACTCAATGCCAGCAGCAGGTGCTGGATATGCTGATTTCTTATCAGAAAGAGCGTGGCTTTCCGCCAACCAATCAGGAGGTGGCAACCATGCTGGGATACCGTTCGGTGAATGCAGCGGTGGAGCATCTTCGCGCACTGGAGAAAAAAGGTGTCATCACGATAAAGCGTGGCGTGGCCCGGGGTATCACTCTTCATACCGCGGTGGAGGACGACGACAGCGAGGCGGTCGGGATTATCCGCGCACTGCTTGCCGGTGAGGCAAACGCCAGGCTGCGTGCAGCCCACTGGTTACATGAGAGGGGCCTGAAAGTATGAAGCTAATACTGCCTTTTCCGCCCAGCGTGAACACGTACTGGCGACACCCCAACAAAGGGGCGTTTGCAGGTAAGAGCCTGATAAGCGCGGCGGGGCGCAAATTCCAGAGCGCGGCGTGTGCAGCAATAGTTGAGCAGTTACGTCGTCTGCCAAAACCAACGTCGGCACCTGCTTCAGTGGAGATCGTGTTGTTTCCTCCGGATAACCGGATCCGCGATCTGGACAACTATAACAAGGCGCTGTTTGACGCCCTGACCCACGCGGGTGTGTGGGAAGACGACAGTCAGGTGAAAAGAATGCTGGTGGAGTGGGGACCGGTTATCCCGGAAGGGAAGGTCGAGATCACTATCAGTAAGTACGAGAAAACGGCGGGTGCAGCCGCCTGATCAAGAGGAGAAACGAAGTATGAATAATCTGATGGTCATTGATGGTATTGAAGTTCGTCGTGATGCTTATGGGCGTTACAGCCTGAACGATCTGCATCGCGCAGCAGTAGCATCTGGTGCAAATGCCAGAACCAAGGAGCCAGGAAAGTTTCTTTCCAGCCAACAAACTGTTGAACTTGTTCATGAATTGACCAACACCCAGAATTTGGGTGTTGACCCGGTGAGTGTGATTCATGGGGGAAATGAACGGGGAACGCCGTAAATTCAGTATCCTTGTGCGTATCCTCGCTGACGGGCGCACCACAGACATCCCGCTGGGGCGTTTTCTGCGGGAATTTACCTGTGACCGTCCTGACCTGTTTAAACGCAGCCCCGTAAACCGGCATGCGGTACTGAAAGAAATGGCCGGAGACCCGGAATTACAGAAATGGCGGGAGAAATATCTGGATATTTACCCGCAGGACCCTGTTCCGGTCAGCCGGGCGGCACCGGTGGCGCGGGAATGGCGGGAAATTCCCCGCACGGAGCCTGACCCGGAAATCACCCCGGATAACAGTTACCGCAATTATCTGTAATTAAAAAACGACACCCGAAAAATTAAATGTGCGTATTCGCGCAGGGATACGCACGTCTTCAGGAGACGCAGATATGCCTTATCAGTTAATGCAACCGGCACGGAATGCAGTCATCTGTCACAGGGAGGAAAGCAAATGAAAACCCCCTTACCGCCCGTCTTACGCGCAGCCCTTTACCGTCGCGCTGTCGCCTGTGCCTGGCTGACCGTGTGCGAACGTCAGCACCGCTACCCGCATCTCACCCTTGAATCACTGGAGGCGGCCATCGCCGCTGAGCTGGAAGGCTTTTATCTGCGCCAGCACGGTGAGGAAAAAGGGCGTCAGATAGCCTGTGCCCTGCTGGAAGATTTAATGGAATCCGGCCCCCTGAAGGCCGCGCCGTCGCTGTCCTTTCTCGGGCTGGTTGTGATGGATGAACTCTGTGCCCGTCACATAAAAGCGCCGGTACTGCACTGAAGGAGAACAACACCATGAAAATGAACGTAACCGCCACCGTCAGCCATGCACTCGGCCACTGGCCGCGTATTCTCCCGGCGCTGGGGATTCAGGTGCTGAAAAACCGTCATCAGCCCTGTCCGGTCTGTGGCGGGAGTGACCGCTTCCGTTTTGATGACAGGGAGGGGCGCGGCACCTGGTACTGCAATCAGTGTGGTGCCGGTGACGGCCTGAAACTGGTTGAAAAGGTGTTTGGTGTTTCCCCGTCCGACGCGGCCACAAAGGTGGCTGCCGTGACCGGCAGTCTGCCCCCGGCTGACCCGGCAGTGACGGCCGCCGCCGTTGCTGAAACAGAAGCCGCCCGGAAGAACGCCGCCGCACTGGCACAAACCCTGATGGCGAAAACCCGTCCCGGAACCGGTAACGCCTACCTGACCCGCAAGGGCTTTCCCGGCCGGGAATGCCGGATGCTGACCGGCACACACAGAGCCGGTGGCGTGAGCTGGCGCGCCGGTGACCTTGTGGTGCCACTGTATGACGACAGCGGCGAACTGGTTAACCTTCAGTTAATCAGTGCTGACGGCCGTAAGCGCACCCTGAAAGGCGGACAGGTCAGGGGCACCTGTCACATCCTTGAAGGACAGAATCAGGCCGGAAAACGTCTGTGGATAGCGGAGGGATACGCGACCGCACTTACCGTACATCACCTGACCGGTGAAACGGTGATGGTGGCGCTTTCTTCCGTGAACCTCCTTTCTCTGGCCAGCCTTGCCCGGCAGAAGCATCCGGCCTGTCAGATTGTCCTTGCCGCAGACCGTGACCTCAGCGGTGACGGCCAGAAAAAAGCCGCCGCAGCCGCAGATGCGTGTGAAGGTGTTGTTGCCCTGCCGCCGGTCTTCGGTGACTGGAATGATGCCTTCACGCAGTACGGCGGGGAAGCCACCCGTAAGGCCATTTATGATGCCATCCGGCCACCGGCTGAAAGCCCGTTCGACACCATGAGCGAAGCGGAGTTTTCCGCCATGAGTACCAGCGAAAAGGCCATGCGTATCTATGAGCATTACGGCGAGGCGCTCGCGGTCGATGCCAACGGCCAGCTTCTGTCCCGCTATGAAAATGGTGTCTGGAAGGTGCTGCCGCCACAGGACTTTGCCCGGGATGTGGCCGGGCTGTTTCAGCGGCTGCGCGCGCCGTTCTCCTCCGGGAAGGTGGCCTCCGTGGTGGACACCCTGAAGCTGATTATTCCGCAGCAGGAAGCCCCCTCCCGCTGCCTGATTGGCTTTCGTAACGGCGTGCTCGACACGCAGAACGGCACGTTCCACCCGCACAGTCCGTCACACTGGATGCGTACCCTGTGCGATGTGGATTTCACCCCGCCGGTGGAAGGGGAAACGCTGGAAACCCACGCCCCCGCGTTCTGGCGCTGGCTTGACCGTGCCGCCGGTGGCCGTGCGGAAAAACGCGACGTGATTCTGGCCGCACTGTTTATGGTGCTGGCAAACCGCTATGACTGGCAGCTCTTTCTGGAGGTGACCGGTCCCGGCGGCAGCGGCAAAAGTATCATGGCCGAAATAGCCACCCTGCTGGCCGGGGAGGATAACGCCACGTCGGCCACCATCGAGACGCTGGAATCCCCGCGTGAACGTGCCGCGTTAACTGGCTTCTCACTGATACGCCTGCCGGACCAGGAAAAATGGAGCGGCGACGGAGCCGGACTCAAGGCCATCACCGGCGGCGATGCGGTGTCCGTTGACCCGAAATACCGGGATGCGTACTCCACGCACATCCCGGCGGTGATTCTGGCCGTGAACAATAACCCGATGCGCTTCACCGACCGCAGCGGCGGCGTGTCACGCCGGCGGGTGATTATTCACTTCCCGGAACAGATAGCCCCGCAGGAGCGCGACCCGCAGCTTAAGGACAAAATCACCCGCGAGCTGGCGGTCATCGTGCGTCACCTGATGCAGAAGTTCAGCGACCCGATGCTCGCCCGGTCACTGCTTCAGTCCCAGCAGAACTCAGACGAGGCGCTGAACATCAAACGGGATGCCGACCCGACGTTTGATTTTATCGGCTATCTGGAAACCCTGCCGCAGACCAGCGGCATGTATATGGGGAACGCCAGTATCATCCCGCGTAATTACCGTAAATACCTCTATCACGCCTATCTGGCCTACATGGAGGCAAACGGCTACCGGAATGTACTCAGTCTGAAAATGTTCGGGCTGGGGCTGCCGGTGATGCTGAAGGAATACGGGCTGAATTACGAGAAGCGCCATACCAAACAGGGGATACAGACCAACCTGACGCTGAAAGAGGAAAGCTACGGCGACTGGCTGCCAAAATGTGACGACCCTACAACAGCCTGACCCACCTGACCGGCATCTGCCGGTCTTTTTTTATCCCGACATCCCCCGAAGGTGAACAATCCACTGTTCACCCTTCACCGTATATTCACCCGTTATCACACTGAAATTAAAAGAGAAAAACGAAAGGTGAACAGTGTGAACAATCAAATCAAAAAAAACTTTTTTCTTCCTGAGTGATTTCAGTACGGGGGATTAATCACCGGTATGAGTCACACCGGCAGAATGCCGGAGGTGAAGAATCGAATGTTCACCCTTCACCCATTATTCACCACCTATCACTCTGAAATAAAAGGAGAAAAAAGAAAGGTGAACAGTGTGAACAGTTCTTTCGAAAAAAAATTTTTTTCCTTCATCCTGCCTACCCTTAATCGTTCTGAGCCATCTGCCCAGCCGCCATCTGGGCGGCTTTTTGTTTTTTATAGCTCAACGCCGCTGCCGGAACAGGCATCACTTTGCCGGTTTCAATCCACGTGCGTAAACGACTCGCATCGGCAAAATGGGTATATTTGCCAAATGCATCCATCACCACCAACGCCACCGGTTTATTATTGAAGACCGTACGCATTACCAGGCAATGCCCCGCCGCATTAGTAAAACCGGTTTTGGTTAACTGGATATTCCAGTTATCGCGATACACCAGGTGGTTAGTATTACGGAATGGCAAGGTATAAGCCGGGTTTGAGAAGGTCGCCATCTCTTCGCGAGTGGTACTTAACTGACCAATCAACGGATACTGTTTGGTGGCAATCAGCAGTTTGGTTAAATCACGGGCAGTTGAAACGTTATGCACCGACAATCCAGTCGGTTCAACGAAGCGCGTGTTGTTCATTCCGAGAGATTTCGCTTTCGCATTCATCGCATTAATAAATGCGTTATAGCCACCAGGATAATGGTGCGCCAGGCTTGCCGCTGCGCGGTTTTCTGAAGACATCAGCGCCAACAACAGCATCTCTTTGCGGCTGATTTCGCTGTTCAGTCGCACGCGCGAATAAACGCCTTTCATCTCTGGCGTCTGGCTGATATCCACTTTCAGTTTTTCATCCAGCGGCAATCGTGCGTCAAGCACCACCATCGCAGTCATTAATTTGGTAATTGAAGCAATCGGACGCACCAAATCCGGGTGGTTCGAATAGATCACTTTGTTGGTATTGAGATCAACAATCATCGCACTACCGGAGGCAATTTCCGGCTGCGAAGCTGTAGTCGCGGCTGCCGTTTTGGCAACGGCCTGAGGCGCAAAAGGCACAGCCAGCATCAGGGCCAGGCTAAATAAAGAAACTCGAAATTTCGGCATGATGAGCATTCAGATAGTGGTTCACGCGCATGGGTTGCGCACCGCCGGAGTAAGGATTTACTGAGGCTGGCGAGGCCATCATAACGAGCAAAAAGTGCGATCGTCAAAGGAGAATCGTGAGGAAATGCTGCATTGCTGATATTTACGCCAGCAATGCAGCACAAAAGAACTTTCTAGAACAGGCGATAACCGTAACCCCACAGAATAACGGTAATGGCGAGCAGCACTTCCAGCACCAGTACGCCAATCGCCAGTGTCGAACTGGAGAAGCTAAGACCTTCCTCTTTGTTGATATTCAGAAAGCTTGGAATACCGAGATAAAGCAGATAGCCGGTGTAAAACAGCGCCACCGTTCCCACCAGCGCACACAGCCAGACCAACGGGTAAAGCGCCACCAGGCCACTTAAAAACAGCGGTGTTGCAACGTAGCCCGCGAAAACCATACAGTGCGCAAGCGACGGGCGCTGTGGGTAATTGCGTGCCATCCACCAGATGACTCGTCCCATCACTGCCACCCCAGCCAGCATAACGCCATAAAACAAGACAGCCAGCGCCAGTCCGGTAAACCAGGATAACTTCAGGATAGTGCCATCGCCAAAATTCCAGCCGATTTGTGTAGTGCCAATAAAGGCGCAGATCACCGGGATCGCCGCCATCAGCAGAACGTGGTGGGTGTAGTGATGAGAAATCGTTTCGTTTTCACGATTAATCACCTGCATTTCACGATCGGGATGGGAAAACAGTCCCCAGACATGGCTCATACCGCCCCCTTGTTGTGAGTTCATGAACCTGACAGTTCAAGTATAAGTCAGCTTGTGGTTGTTTTTTGTTCTGACGCAAAATTTGCGTCGCGTGATAAAACGCCTTCTCCTGCGTAAACAATTCACAGGGTGTATGCTTACAGACAATCAAACGGAGACAGACCGACCTATGGATCTCAATACACTCATCTCACAATATGGTTATGCCGCGCTGGTGCTCGGTAGTCTGGCAGAGGGTGAAACCGTGACATTGCTGGGAGGCGTTGCGGCACATCAGGGATTATTAAAATTCCCACTGGTGGTTCTTTCTGTGGCGCTTGGCGGCATGATTGGCGACCAGGTGCTTTATCTGTGCGGACGGCGATTTGGCGGCAAACTGTTACGCCGTTTATCAAAACATCAGGACAAAATTGAGCGCGCACAAAAGCTGATCCAGCGCCATCCTTATCTGTTTGTCATCGGCACGCGTTTTATGTACGGCTTTCGGGTGATTGGCCCAACGCTAATCGGTGCCAGCCAGCTCCCACCGAAAATCTTTCTGCCACTGAATATTCTCGGCGCGCTGGCCTGGGCGCTGATTTTTACCGCTATTGGTTACGCGGGAGGCCAGGTGATTGCGCCGTGGCTGCACAATCTCGATCAGCATTTGAAACACTGGATTTGGTTGATTCTGGTCGTGGTTCTGGTGGTTGGCGTGCGCTGGTGGCTGAAACGGCGTGGGAAGAGAAACGCTGGATAAACCTAACGTCCCCACAGGCATACTCATCAGCTACGTTTATAACCACCACCCAGCGCACCGGTGAGCTGAATGGACGCATCCAGCCATTGCCCTTGCAAAAGCAGACCGTTCGCCCGTTCACGGAGCGCCGGGATTCGGGCTTCGCTGATGCGAGAACCTGCGATGATACCTGCGTTAAAACGCGCCTGCGCCAGACCAACTACCCGCAGGGCATCGCGCTCAATTTGCGCCTGATGCTGATTTTTCTCCGCCAGTGTCTGAACCTGAGTTGCTGCCCGCGCCACGTCATTCACCGCTTCAACCACCGCTTTGTTGTAACTGGCGATCGACAAATTGCTTTCGGCTTTCACAATATCAAGGTTGGCGTTAAGACGACCACTATCGAAAATAGGTAGCGTCAGACCTGCCGTAACGCCCATTTGCTGCGCAGAATGACGGAACAAATCGCTTAAGTGCAGCGCATCTTGTTGCAGAAAGGCCATCAGGTTGATGTCGGGGTAAAAAGCAGCTTTTGCCGCATCGATGGTGCTTAAGGATGATGCAACGTACCAGTGTGCCGCCTGTAAGTCTGCCCGGCGAGCCAGCAAAGAATAGCCCAGGTCGTCAGGAAGTTTGCTTTCCACTTTGGGCAGCGCAACCGGATGCAGTTTTAAGGCGTTCGTCTGGCTGTTAGTCAGCGCAGTTAGCCGCGCCTCAATAATTTTCATTTTCCCCGCGACATCGTTGAGCTGTTGCCGGGTTTTGCTGGCATTGATATCGGTTTCGACACCTTCAACCGACGAGGTAATGCCGCGCAGATATAACTGGCGGTCGGTCGCGATAATCGTGTTCTGCTCTTTTTCGATTTGCTGCAAGACAGTGTTTAAAGCTGCCAGGGTTTGCCACTCCCAGTACAAACGAGCCACACTGCCTGCCAGCAATTGCCGGGTCTGCTCGCGTTCTGCCGCCTGCGCTTTTACCGTACCGAGGCGCGCAGTCACTTCCGCCCGATTCTTTCCCCAGATATCGAGATGCCAGCCCGCCATTAAACCAAAGGTGCCGTTGGTGTACCAGGGGCCGGTAGTGCCTGCGGCAGGATCGTCCAGGGCAAACGGCCCCATTAACCCTTCTGCCGACATTTTTTGCCGTTCCATATCCGCAGAAAAATCGAGCTGTGGACCATCCTGGGCGGCGACGGCCTTCGCCTGTGCTTCAGCCAGTTGAATGCGCTGTTCAGCAACCTGCATATCCGGCGCGTTCTGTATGGCATTATTAATTAAGGAAGTGAGTTGATTATCGTGATATTCCAGCCACCACTGACTGTCCGGCCAGCCGTTTTTCAGAGATACCGGTAATGCGGTGTCAACATGTGTGGCGGGCGTTTGCTGGCTTAAAGCCTGGCGTGTTTCATGCATAGGCGCACACCCGGCCAGAGTAAGTAACAACGGAAAACAGGCGATTGCCGGATAAAAGGAATCACGATTCATGGGGGAGTAATCAGGTAAGAAAAGGTGCGCAGAGATTACCGTGTGTTGCGATATATTTTTTAGTTTCGCGTGGCAATACATCAGTGGCAATAAAGCGACATATTCAGAAAAATATAAAGTAAGTGAATGATATTCTCCGATTTATCTTAATTCTTTATGAATGGCGGCAAAGGGTTTTGTTTTTTCCTATACTTATTTAGCACTCACAAATAAAGGAACGCCAATGAAAATTATACTCTGGGCAGTATTGATTATTTTCCTGATTGGGCTACTGGTGGTGACTGGCGTATTTAAGATGATATTTTAAAATTAATTAATGTCATCAGCTCCGAAAATAACGAGGATATTTCAGTCTCTCATCCTGTTGCGCCCCTGTCATGTACATTGCTTCATATAATCACTGGCGCAAGGAGCACGCAGGGGGTGGATAATCACCTCCTCCCCCTGCCCCCCGGCTTATCCCTTATGGCTATCGGGTCGATGATTTTTAGAGTTTTTCTATATCAATCGCCTGAATAGCCCTTGCAATATCAGGGGAATTATTCAACACCCGAACATGATGAAATAAATCCGTTGCTTCATCATATTCTTTACGCAAATAACTCAACCACTGCTTAATCCGTGCGACGTGATATAACCCGGTATCGCCCTGTTTTTCCAGACGGGTATATTTTTGCAGCAATGCAACGACCTCCGGCCACGGCATCCGCGGTTCGTTATATTTCACCACTCGGCTCAGGTTAGGAATATTAAGCGCCCCACGCCCAATCATCACCGCGTCACAACCGCTGATAGCTATACATTGTTGCGCACTCTGCCAGTCCCAGATTTCTCCGTTGGCAATAACCGGAATGGCCAATCGCTGACGAATATCGCCTATCGCCTGCCAGTCGATATGCTCCGCACGGTAACCCTGCTCCTTTGTCCGCCCATGAACGACCAGTTCCGTAGCCCCAGCCTGCTGGACAGCATCGGCAATTTCAAACTTCTTATCACCGCTGTCCCAACCAAGCCGCACTTTCACACTGACGGGTAAATGCGCCGGTACAGCTTCGCGCATCGCTTTTGCACCCTGATAGATAAGTTCAGGATCTTTGAGTAACGTTGCCCCGCCGCCACTGCCGTTAACCGTTTTCGACGGGCAACCGCAGTTGAGATCCACACCCCAGGAACCCAACTCCACCGCACGGGCGGCGTTCTCTGCTAACCATTGCGGGAACTGACCCAGCAGTTGTACCCGCACCAGTGTCCCGGAAGGCGTTCGACTGGCGTTTTGCAGCTCAGGACAAATGCGATGAAAAACTTTTACCGGCAGCAGTTGATCCACCACGCGGACAAATTCGGTGATGCACAGATCGTAGTCGTTAACTTCGGTCAGTAATTCACGCACCAGGGAGTCAAGCACACCCTCCATCGGTGCCAGTAACACACGCATATCATCACCCGCAAAAAAATGAGGCGCTATGGTAGCGCCTCCGGTCAACGGATTAAAGGTCTGCAGAGAGGGATTGCTGCAAACTACAATCCCTCTCTATGCTTGATGTATGGCTGGCGCGCTTTCTGATCTGCAAAAGTATGGTATGCCTGAGTTCGCTGCTCACATCGTCATGCCCTGGCGCGAAAAATAAGCGATGTTTTCTTAATGTGATCGGTAGCACATTTTACAGATTAATTGTATGATGAATCCATCTCATCTGGGGTGTTGATTATGAGTAAGACACTGAACATTATCTGGCAATATTTACGCGCTTTTGTCCTGATTTATGCCTGCCTGTATGCAGGCATTTTCATTGCTTCCCTGCTACCGGTAACCATTCCGGGCAGCATCATCGGGATGCTAATCCTGTTTGTCCTGCTGGCCTTGCAAATTCTTCCGGCGAAGTGGGTCAATCCGGGGTGTTACGTACTGATTCGCTATATGGCACTGTTGTTTGTGCCAATTGGCGTAGGCGTAATGCAATATTTTGATTTGCTACGCGCACAGTTTGGCCCGGTGGTGGTTTCCTGTGCCATTAGTACGCTGGTGGTTTTTCTGGTGGTGAGCTGGAGTTCGCACCTGGTACACGGTGAACGTAAAGTCATAGGTCAGAAAGGATCAGAAAAATGATGGCGAATATCTGGTGGTCATTACCGCTGACATTGATTGTCTTTTTTGCCGCCCGCAAACTGGCAACACGGTATAAGTTTCCGTTGCTTAACCCGTTGCTGGTGGCAATGGTGGTGATCATTCCTTTTTTAATGCTGACCGGCATCTCTTACGACAGCTACTTTAAAGGTAGCGAAGTGTTAAACGATCTGTTGCAACCGGCGGTGGTCGCACTGGCCTATCCTTTATATGAACAACTGCACCAGATCCGCGCGCGCTGGAAATCCATCATCACTATCTGTTTTATCGGTAGCGTGGTCGCGATGGTGACGGGGACTTGCGTAGCATTGTTGATGGGCGCTTCACCGGAAATCGCTGCATCAATATTACCGAAATCGGTTACCACACCAATTGCGATGGCCGTTGGTGGCAGTATTGGCGGTATTCCGGCAATCAGCGCGGTTTGTGTGATTTTTGTCGGTATTTTGGGTGCGGTGTTTGGTCATACGCTACTCAATGCGATGCGTATTCGTACCAAAGCAGCGCGTGGCCTGGCGATGGGGACGGCCTCTCACGCCCTCGGAACAGCGCGCTGTGCCGAGCTGGATTATCAGGAAGGCGCATTTAGTTCGCTGGCGTTGGTGTTATGCGGGATTATTACCTCGCTGGTTGCACCATTTCTTTTCCCGATTATTCTGGCAGTAATGGGCTAAAATTTGCGATGCGTCGCGCATTTTTGATGTAAGTTTCACGCGTTGCATAATTAATGAGATTCAGATCACATATAAAGCCATAATGGGTTCGTAAACTGTTATCCCATTACATGATTATGAGGCAACGCCATGCATCCACGTTTTCAAACTGCTTTTGCCCAACTTGCGGATAACTTGCAATCTGCACTGGAACCCATTCTGGCAGATAAGTATTTCCCCGCGTTGTTGACCAGAGAGCAGGTCTCTTCGCTGAAGAGCGCAACGGGGCTGGACGAAGACGCGCTGGCTTTCGCACTGCTACCACTGGCGGCGGCCTGTGCCCGCACGCCATTGTCGAATTTTAATGTTGGTGCCATTGCGCGCGGCGTGAGTGGAACCTGGTATTTTGGTGCCAATATGGAATTTATTGGCGCAACAATGCAGCAAACCGTTCATGCCGAACAAAGCGCAATCAGCCACGCCTGGCTGAGCGGTGAGAAAGCGCTCGCGGCCATCACCGTTAACTACACACCTTGTGGTCACTGCCGTCAGTTTATGAACGAACTGAACAGCGGGCTGGATCTACGCATTCATCTGCCGGGCCGCGAAGCGCATGCGCTGCGTGACTATTTGCCGGATGCCTTTGGGCCGAAAGATCTGGAGATTAAGACACTGCTGATGGACGAGCAGGATCACGGCTATGCGCTGACTGGCGATGCGCTTTCTCAGGCGGCAATTGCCGCGGCCAACCGTTCGCACATGCCTTACAGCAAGTCTCCAAGCGGCGTGGCGCTGGAATGCAAAGACGGTCGTATTTTCAGTGGTAGCTATGCTGAAAACGCCGCATTCAACCCAACTCTACCGCCGTTGCAGGGCGCATTAATTCTGTTAAATCTCAAAGGTTATGATTACCCGGATATTCAGCGGGCGATTCTGGCAGAAAAAGCCGATGCGCCGCTGGTTCAGTGGGATGCAACCTCGGCAACGCTGAAAGCTCTCGGTTGTCACAATATCGACCGCGTGCTTCTCGCTTAAGCCCGGTGCCGGATGCGGCGTGAACGCCTGATCCGGCCTACAGAGTGCAAAATTTCGTAGGCCGGATAAGCGTAGCGCATCCGGCATTTCTACTCACCTTGGTGTCGAAAATCCCGGCAAACAGTTTGCCGTTTCTTGCGCAAAGCCCACAGGTAAAGTAGCCTGATTGAAATTCCCCAAGATCAAGATCGAGTTTTCAGCATGTTAAAGCGCGTGTTCTACAGCCTGTTAGTCCTGATCGGCTTGCTGCTGTTGACAGTGCTCGGCCTCGACCGCTGGATGAGCTGGAAAACTGCGCCTTATATCTACGATGAATTGCAGGATCTCCCCTACCGCCAGGTCGGCGTGGTACTTGGCACGGCAAAATATTATCGTACTGGGGTGATTAATCAGTATTACCGCTACCGTATTCAGGGGGCAATAAATGCCTATAACAGCGGTAAGGTGAATTATCTATTACTTAGCGGTGATAACGCATTACAGAGTTATAACGAACCGATGACCATGCGCAAAGATTTAATTGCCGCTGGCGTCGATCCGGCTGATATTGTTCTCGACTACGCCGGTTTTCGTACCCTGGATTCCATCGTGCGTACACGCAAGGTGTTCGATACCAACGACTTCATTATTATTACTCAGCGCTTCCACTGTGAGCGGGCATTATTTATCGCTCTGCATATGGGTATTCAGGCGCAGTGTTATGCCGTACCGTCACCAAAAGATATGTGGTCAGTACGTATTCGCGAATTTGCTGCCCGCTTCGGTGCGCTGGCTGACCTTTATATTTTTAAACGTGAACCGCGCTTTTTAGGACCACTGGTCCCTATTCCGGCAATGCACCAGGTGCCCGAAGATGCGCAGGGTTATCCCGCCGTCACGCCAGAACAGTTACTTGAATTACAAAAGAAACAAGGAAAGTAGTTATGGATGTTCAGCAGTTTTTTGTCATTGCCGTTTTTTTCCTTATCCCGGTATTTTGTTTTCGCGAAGCATGGAAAGGCTGGCGTGCTGGCGCAATTGATAAACGGGTTAAAAATGTGCCGGAACCGGTATATGTCTGGCGTGAAAAAAATCCCGGTCTCTTCTTTGCTTATATAGTGGCGTATAGCGGCTTCGGTATTTTATCCATCGGTATGATTATTTATCTTATTTTTTACCGATAATATTATTTCTCGCCCACTGTTAACTATTGAGAATAATTATTATTTCCCCCGCTAAGCTGCGGATATAACATTCTGAACCGCAGCTATTTGTGAATCTTTTCACAGTTTAAATTCCCCCGCACGCTTAGCCTTAATATCAGCACGTTATATTTACTATACGTTCGCCTTAATTACCCATAGCATTAAGGAAGATCACATGCCGCAACAAAATTATCTGGATGAACTCGCTCCGGCTTTTACGCCTTTACTGGCGATTAAAGAAGCCTCTCGTTGTTTATTATGCCACGACGCCCCTTGCAGCCAGGCGTGCCCGGCGCAAACCGATCCGGGAAAATTTATTCGCTCAATCTATTTTCGTAATTTTAAAGGCGCTGCCGAGACTATTCGCGAAAATAATGCCCTCGGTGCCGTTTGTGCCAGAGTGTGCCCCACAGAAAAATTATGCCAGAACGGTTGTACCCGCGCAGGTGTCGATGATCCGATTGATATTGCTCGCTTACAGCGTTTTGTTACTGATTTCGAACAACAAACCGGAATGGAAATTTATCAACCGGGCAGTAAGACGCTTGGTAAAGTAGCGGTTATCGGTGCTGGCCCTGCTGGGCTGCAGGCCAGCGTGACGCTAACCAACCTGGGTTACGACGTCACGGTTTACGAAAAAGAAGTACAACCAGGCGGCTGGTTGCGTAACGGCATTCCACAATTCCGTTTGCCGCAGTCGGTGCTGGATGCGGAAATCACCCGTATCGAAAAAATGGGTGTAACTATTAAGTGCAACTGTGAAATTGGCAAAACGCTCTCGCTGGAGCAACTGAAAGCAGAAAACCGCGCGGTACTGGTAACCGTGGGGTTATCGCGTGGTTCCACCCTGCCGCTGTTTGAGCATAGCGACGTTGAGATTGCCGTCGATTTCCTGCAACGCGCACGCCTGGCACAAGGCGATATCAGCATTCCACAAAGCGCATTAATTATTGGCGGCGGCGATGTCGCGATGGACGTTGCCAGTACGCTGAAAGTTCTCGGTTGTCCGGCGGTGACCTGCGTGGCGCGTGAAGAGTTAGATGTGTTTCCGGCAAGCAAGAAAGAGTTCACCGGTGCTCAGAAATTGGGGGTATCGATTATCGATGGCTTTACGCCTGTGGCGGTAGATGGCAATAAAGTGACGTTTAAACATGTTCGTTTACCGGGCGAGCTGACGATGGCGGCAGACAAAATTATTCTCGCCATCGGTCAACATGCCGAACTTACCGCTTTTGCTACACTGGAACCCCAACGTAATACCATCGAAACGAAAAATTACCAGACCCGTGACCCGCAACTGTTTGCCGCTGGCGATATTGTTGAGGGTGATAAAACCGTGGTCTATGCCGTGAAGACCGGGAAAGAAGCCGCCGAGGCGATCCATCACTATTTAGAGGGAGCTTGCTCATGTTAACGAAAGATCTTTCTATTACCTTTTGCGGCGTGAAGTTTCCCAACCCGTTCTGCCTCTCTTCTTCGCCAGTAGGCAATTGCTATGAGATGTGTGCCAAAGCCTACGACACCGGCTGGGGCGGCGTGGTATTCAAAACTATCGGCTTTTTTATCGCTAACGAGGTTTCGCCACGTTTTGATCATCTGGTGAAAGAAGATACCGGTTTTATTGGCTTCAAAAATATGGAGCAGATTGCCGAACATCCGCTGGAAGAGAATCTGACCGCTCTGCGTCGGCTGAAAGAGGATTACCCGGACAAAGTGCTGATCGCCTCGATCATGGGAGAAAATGAGCAACAATGGGAAGATCTGGCGCGTCTGGTGCAAGAAGCTGGCGCGGATATGATCGAATGTAATTTCTCCTGCCCGCAGATGACTTCTCATGCGATGGGTAGCGATGTCGGGCAAAGCCCGGAACTGGTAGAGAAATATTGTCGGGCGGTGAAACGTGGTTCAACGCTGCCGATGCTGGCGAAGATGAC
The DNA here is from genome assembly GCF_000208565.1 of Escherichia sp. TW09308. Classification (NCBI taxonomy): domain Bacteria; kingdom Pseudomonadati; phylum Pseudomonadota; class Gammaproteobacteria; order Enterobacterales; family Enterobacteriaceae; genus Escherichia; species Escherichia sp. TW09308. The sequence goes on from NZ_AEME01000001.1 coordinate 3,510,285, forward strand.
GCCGAATATCGGTGATATGTGCGAAGTGGCGCTGGCGGCTAAGCGTGGCGGTGCAGATGGCATTGCAGCGATTAACACCGTTAAATCCATCACCAATATCGATCTGAATCAGAAAATCGGTATGCCGATCGTTAACGGTAAATCGAGTATTTCCGGTTATTCCGGTAAAGCGGTGAAACCGATCGCCCTGCGCTTTATTCAGCAAATGCGCACGCATCCGGAGCTGCGCGATTTCCCGATCAGCGGTATTGGCGGCATTGAAACCTGGGAAGACGCGGCAGAGTTTTTATTGCTCGGCGCGGCTACACTGCAGGTGACCACCGGAATTATGCAGTACGGTTATCGGATTGTGGAAGATATGGCGAGCGGGTTATCGCATTATCTTGCCGATCAGGGATTTGACTCGTTACAGGAGATGGTGGGTCTGGCGAATCACAATATTGTCCCGGCGGAAGATTTAGACCGCAGTTATATCGTCTATCCCCATATCAATCTTGATAAGTGTGTCGGCTGCGGGCGCTGTTATATTTCCTGCTACGACGGTGGTCACCAGGCGATGGAATGGGATGAGAAAACACGCACGCCACATTGTAATACTGAGAAATGCGTCGGTTGTTTGCTTTGCGGTCATGTTTGCCCGGTTAGCTGTATTGATCTCGGGGAAGTGAAGTTTAAGAAGGGAGAGAAAGAACATCCGGTAACGTTGTAGGACGGATAGTAGGACGGATAAGACGCACCAGCGTCGCATCCGACATTTGACACCAACTGCCGGATGCGGCGTAAACGTCGCATCCGGTAATGCCCAAATTCACATCACTTCTTACGCGCGTACTTCAGGGAATCCAGCGCCACGGCGAAGATAATGATCGCCCCTTTGATGATGTACTGCCAGTACGGGTTGACGCCGATATAGGTCAGACCGTAGTTGATGACCGTAAAGATAATGACCCCGGTCACCACGCCAATGACCGTACCCACGCCGCCGCTAAACGATACACCGCCCACCACGCACGCCGCGATAGCATCCAGTTCATACATAAAGCCGAGGTTGTTGGTGGCGGAGCCGATACGTCCGGCTTCTAACATCCCACCAAAGGCATAGAACACGCCAGACAACGCATAAATCATCAGCAGATTCAGGCCGACGTTAACACCAGAAACTTTCGCCGCTTCCGGGTTGCCGCCAATAGCAAAAATATTCTTGCCGAAACGGGTTTTGTTCCACAGCACCCAGACAAACGCCACGGCAATCAGCGCGTAGAAGGTGATGTAAGATAGCCGGAAACTCCCCAGCGCAATAAACCCCTGGGCAAAGGTGGAGAAGCCGCTATCAAAACCGGAAATCGGTGACGCACCAACAAAGTCGTAATAGAGCGAGTTGATACCGTAGACGATAATCATCGTGCCGAGCGTGGTAATGAACGGCGTCACGTTGAGGTAAGCGATAATCAGACCGTTGATCAAACCGATAACCGCGCCAATGGCACAGACTATCAGAATAACCAGCGCAATCGGCATGGTCGCCATTTCGGGGAATACTTTGTTGGCGTTATCCATCGATTGTAACAAGGTAGCCGCCACCACCGCCGCCAGCCCTACCTGACGACCAGCAGAAAGGTCAGTTCCCTGGGTGACAATTAACCCTGCCACGCCGAGCGCGATAATAATACGCACCGATGATTGGGTAAGAATATTACTTAAGTTCAACAGACTTAAGAATGTTGGGTCCTGGAAAATAATAATAGCCAGCAAAACTAAAAGAACGACGTAAATACCACCTTCTTTCAGGTAAGTAAGAAAACTTTTCTTATTTAACGCACTCATGGGAAGCCCCTAATCTTAAAGGTGCAAAGACGCAAGACGCAGAATTTCGTTTTGCGTTGTTGTTTTTGTATCGACAATGCCGGAAACGAGACCATTGCTCATTACCAGAATACGGTCCGTTATCCCTAACAACTCTGGCATTTCAGAGGAGATAATAATTATCCCCTTGCCTTTTTTCGCCAGCTCGGCAATTAATTGATAAATTTCAAACTTCGCGCCAACATCAATGCCACGCGTCGGTTCGTCGAGCATTAATATTTCCGGTTGCGTTAGCAGCCAGCGCCCAATAATGACTTTTTGCTGATTACCGCCGGAGAGTGAACCAATTTGCGTACGATGACCCGGCGTTTTTACCCTCATCGAATCAATGACCCACTGGGTGTCGCTTTTCATCCGCGAATTATCCAGCAGCCCCACTTTGTTTTTGTAGTTGCGAATATTAGAAATTAACGAGTTAAAGCCAATATCCAGGTAAGCATAAATCCCCGTTGAGCGGCGCTCTTCGGTGACCAGCGCGAACCCATGGTTAATGGCTTCGTTGGCATTATGGTTATTAATCTTTTTGCCGTGCAGTGTAATGGTGCCGGAAGATTTCTCACGGATCCCAAACAAGGTTTCGACAATATCGGTACGTTTCGCACCTACCAGCCCGGCAATACCGAGGATCTCCCCTTTATGCAGATCAAACGAGACATCGCGAATTGACGGCTGACGCAGTGACGTCAGGTTACGCACTTCAAGGATCACTTCGCCAGGTTTGTTTTGCTTATCCGGGAAACGCTGATTAAGAGAACGGCCAACCATCATGGCGATGATCTTGTCCATCGTCAGCCCCGCCAGCGGCTCGGTAGCGATCCACTGTCCGTCGCGCAGTACGGTGACTTCATCACATAACTGGAATATCTCTTCCATTTTATGCGAGATATAGACAATACCGCAGCCGCGTTCTTTTAATTTACGAATAATGGTAAACAGATGATTGACTTCTTTTTCAGTTAATGAAGAAGTTGGTTCATCCATAATGACTATTTTCGCGTTATAGGAAAATGCTTTGGCGATTTCAATCATCTGCATTTGTGAAACGGACAACGTACCAACGCGCGCACGCGGATCGATATCAATATCCAGTTCGTCAAATATCGCTTTGGTTTCGCGGTACATTTTATCCTGGTCGACAAACATCCCTTTGGTGGGATATCGCCCCAACCACATGTTGTCCATGACCGAACGCTGTAATACCAGGTTTAACTCCTGGTGTACCATCGAAATACCATTTTCCAGGGCTTCTTTGGCTGAGTGAAAATCGATTTCCTTACCCTGGAATAAAATAGTGCCGGAGTCTTTTTGATAGATACCAAACAGGCATTTTAATAATGTCGATTTTCCTGCGCCATTCTCCCCCATTAACGCATGAATGGAGTGTGGTCGCACTTTTAAATTAACGTTATCAAGTGCCTTAACGCCGGGAAAAGACTTGTTGATACCGCTCATTTCCAACAAGTATTCTCCTGATGACGGAGTCGTTGAGCTGACCATATAATTTTACCTTGTTGGCCATACAATAAGGGCGCAGTGAATGACTGCGCCCAATCAGTCTTATTTCTTGCTGAATTCAGCCAGATTGTCTTTATCTACGCCAACATAAGGAACGCGGACAACTTTATTGTCGATTTTCCAGTTGGTGCCGTCAGCGGCTCCCTTGCCATCAGCCAGATTTTTCGCCAGATCAAAGGTCGCTTTCGCCTGGTTGTTAGCATCGTTCAGCACGGTGCCAGCCAGTGCACCAGATTTCACCAGTGCCAGAGCTTCTGGCAGCGCATCGACGCCAAACACCGGAATGCTGGACTTGTTGTGTGCTTTCAGAGCTTCAACCGCGCCCATTGCCATCGCATCGTTGTTTGCGATAACCACTTCGATTTTGTTGGCGTTCGGGCCAGACAGCCAGGCGTCCATCTTATCTTTCGCCTGAGCGGTATCCCACATTGCGGTATCTAACTGTAACTGTTCAGTTTTAATGCCTTTGTCGTTTAGCTCTTTGATGACATACGTAGTGCGCGCTTCTGCATCCGGATGACCCGGTTCGCCTTTCAGCAGTACGAACTGAATCTGACCGTCTTTGTTGAGATCCCAACCCTGATTCGCCGCCCAGTGTTTAGCAATCAAATCGCCCTGAATAATCCCGGATTCTTTCGAATCGGTGCCAACGTAGTAGGCTTTGTCGTAACTATCCAGCGCCTTACGGGAAGGTTCTTTATTGAAGAAAACGATTGGCACGTTTTGTCCGCGCGCTTTCTCAATCACCGTACCCGCAGCAGCCGGGTCAACCAGGTTGATTGCCAGCGCCTTCACCCCTTTCGCCAACAGCACGTCAATCTGATCGTTCTGCTTGGACTGATCATTCTGTGAATCATTCATCAGCAACTGGACGTCTGGCGCGGCTTTCGCATCTTGTTCGATAGCCTTACGCACTACAGACATAAAGTTATCGTCATATTTATAAATCGTCACACCAATACGGGTATCAGCAGCGTGTGCAGCGGCACCGAATAACATGCTGGCCATCACAGCAGACAGGGTTAACACCTTCTTATTCATGGTATCTCCGGTTTTTCTTATGCAGGGTAGTGCTTGAGATAAATGCTCGGCGGGGCAGTATGGTTAATGAAGTGTTACTGAACGCCGAAGCTCACGTTTTAAAATTCGTTCTTCCATGTCCGGTAACGCTCCAGAAAACAGCTTTAATTGTTGTTATGACGCTATACCTCGATAAAAGTGAATTTCCACTGTTACACATAGGTTACAACGTTAAAACGGTGCAATCATAACTACTGCATTGTTAACATACTGTGAAATCACTCACAGATTGAAAGCGGTTACATCGCGTGATTTGTTGAGTTAGTGATCGCCGCCGCATTCTGGCGTATAGCAACAGAATGACGACGCACTAACGTCGGCATAAAACAGTGACTGGCACGCAGATCAATGTTGCCTGCGGCCCCCTGTAATGCCAGTTCGGTGGCCATTTTCGCCATTGAAGCAATGGGATAACGTACGGTTGTTAACTGCGGGTCGGTGTAACGGGCGATGGGGATATCATCAAAACCGATGATCGAGAGATGTAACGGGATAGCAATACCATTGTCTTTTAACGCTGTCAGTGCGCCAGCGGCCATATTGTCGTTATAGGCGAACACCGCGGTGAGTTGCAGATTACGCCCCAGCAGTTCAACCATCGCAGCTTCGCCGCCGGGCATATCTGGCGTACCGGTGCCGATCCAACTCTCTGGCGGAACAATATCCTGCTCTTTCAGCGCGCTCATCCAACCGGCTTTGCGCATCGCGTCATCTTCAATACCGTGGCTGGAAGAAAGATAACCGATACGCTGATGACCGTTATTCAGTAACATGCGCGTCGCCATTCGGGCACCGCTGATATTATCCAGGCAGACGCAGCGATGGGCGTAACCCGGCACAACGCGATTGATTAACACCATGCCGGGAATGTTGTCCATAAACTGCACCAGTTCGTCGTCACTTAACGCTTTTGAGTGAACGATCAACGCATTACAACGCTGGCGGATTAACACCTCAATGGCGTGCCGCTCTTTTTCCGCTTCATGATAGCTATTGCCGATTAGCACATATTTCTGGTGTTGCTGGGCGACAAGATCAACGGCTTTCACCAGCGCACCGAAAAAGGCGTCGGAGACATCCATCACTACCACGCCAATAGTCTCGCTCACCTGAGTTGCCAGCGCCTGGGCATTGGCGTTTGGTCGGTAGTCCAACTCGCTCACTGCTTTCATAACCGCTTCACGCGTGTCCGCACTTACCAGAGCGCTGTTATTTAGCACCCGGGAAACCGTTGCCACAGAGACGCCAGCCTGACGCGCTACATCACGAATGGTGATCATATTCACTACCTGTTGTGAGATTGCAGTAAGTTACTGCTTGCTGGCGGCTATTTTGTCAGCACTGAATACAGGACTTCGTGAATCGAGTCACAGCAATGGAAACGGTTACAACCATTTTGTTAATGAATGTGATCCAGATCGTTATCTGGATGTTTTGGATAATGCAGGTCCGGCAGCGCGCAAGGTTAACTGACGCCATAACCATTCTACCGGCCCCTGGCGGAAGTAACGCAACCAGATAACAGAGAAGAGAATATTCGCCAGCCATACTGGAATAACAAACACCAGCAGTTCCAGACGGTCAAACTGCATAAACAAACCGAGGTGGTAAAACAGTGTGGTACAAATCAGCGTTTGCAGCAGGTAGTTGGTCAGCGCCATCCGCCCAACGCAAGCAATCGCCAGCACCAGCTTAAAGCGGCTTAATTGCGGCCAAAAGCCGAACAGTAACGAGGCATAGCCAATCGCCTGAAATGGCGCACTCAGTTCTCGTGGCATCTGGAGTAAGAAGGCGCACCAGCGATATGCCCAGTCCAGCCGCCATTGTAGTGCGATAGCAGGAAGGTTAATCATCACCCCAATTGCCACCAGCACAAAACCGGTACGGCGATAGTGGCGCAGGCTGTACTGCCCTTTCAGCCAACCACTACGCATCAATGCCGCGCCAATCAACATCATCCCCGCCAGTTGCCAGCCATACTGCGCTCCCAAGGCCAGCAAACTGTTCCCTACCCCGTCGGCGCGGTTACTGATGGCTTCAACGCCGCCGTGAAGTTTCCAGTATTTTTCATACAAAATGGCGGATGCATCCGGTGTCCAGGCACGGCTGGTCTGGCTATCGGAAATCACCCCCAACAACAGCAAAACACCAAGCCCTATCAGATAAAGCATGACGCCGGTGTTAAACAGGCTTTTTACCGATGGCGCATCGCGCACCAGTCGCCAACTGATTAAGCCCACCAACCCGTAAGCCAGCAGGATATCGCCGTCCCAGAATAATAAACCGTGAATAAAGCCCAGCAAGACCAGCAGTGTTAGACGTGACTGGATCCAACGTCTGCCACGCGGCAGCAACATTTGCAGACCGGCACCAAACAGCAACGCAAAAAGCGTGAGGAATTTCACCTGGCCGATAAGATCGAGAAAAGCCCAGCTCCAGGCATCCTGCGGTGTAATGGTGCCGTACCAGGCGGGATTGAGATAAGCCGCCTTTGGGAGTCCAAAGGCGCTAATGTTGAGAAGCAGGATCCCCAGAATGGCGACGCCGCGAACAAAATCGAGCGTGACGTTGCGCTCCATGGTTCCTGCCTTTTAATCAGTTGTGATGACGCACAGCGCGCAAAAATTCGTGGCGTGTATTCTGACTGGATTTGAACAAACCACCGAGGGAAGTCGTTGTCGTGGCGCTGGTCGCGTCGCGAATACCACGCGCTTTTACGCAGTAATGCACCGCGTCGATAGAGACCGCCACGTTATTGGTGCCCAGCAGCGTTTGTAGCGCAATGAGAATTTGCTGGGTCAGACGTTCCTGTACCTGCGGACGCTGGGCAAAGAACTGCACAATGCGGTTAATTTTCGACAGGCCGATGACCGAATCTTTCGGGATGTAGGCCACCGTCGCTTTGCCATCAATAGTGACAAAATGGTGTTCACAAGTGCTGGTCAGGGTGATATCGCGCACGGTGACCATTTCATCGACCTTCATTTTATTTTCAATGAGGGTGATTTTCGGGAAGTTGGCGTAATCCAGACCGGAGAAAATTTCATCGACATACATTTTGGCGATGCGATGCGGCGTTTCCATCAAACTGTCATCAGCCAGGTCGAGATTCAATAACTGCATGATTTCGGTCATATGACCGGCAATAAGGCTTTTGCGCGTTTCGTTATCCATTTCATGCACGGGCGGGCGTAGCGGTGTTTCAAGTCCTCGCGCAACCAACGCTTCATGAACCAGGGCCGCTTCTTTACTGAGTGATGGCATTTATGATTTCTCCTGCAGGTGTGACGCCTCCGCCCTGCGTGGGGGCAAAGTTATTAAGCTGATTCGCAGCCTGATTATTGTGCGTGAGGTGGCGCACATAATCCAGTATTCACAGCGATAATTATTGTAATTGCCGCTGCCTTTCAGCCGTAGATGTTAAAACATCGTTATGCATATGCGGAAGTGAAAGTTACTCACAACACACTGAATAAACGGTATGATGAAAAAATTGCAAACAACATAACAAGGAGCCACGCATGGAAATGCTCGAAGAGCATCGCTGTTTTGAAGGCTGGCAGCAACGCTGGCGACATGACTCCAGTACCTTAAACTGCCCGATGACGTTCAGTATCTTTCTCCCACCGCCCCGCGATAACGCCCCGCCGCCGGTGCTGTACTGGCTTTCAGGCTTAACCTGTAATGATGAAAACTTCGCCACCAAAGCAGGTGCCCAGCGCGTGGCGGCAGAACTGGGGATTGTACTGGTAATGCCAGACACCAGCCCGCGTGGCGAACATGTTGCCAATGACGACGGCTATGATTTAGGCCAGGGTGCCGGGTTTTATCTTAACGCCACGCAACCGCCGTGGGCGGCACATTACCGGATGTATGATTATCTGCGTGATGAATTACCAGCACTGATTCAGTCGCAATTTAACGTCAGCAATCGCTGCGCCATCAGCGGCCATTCGATGGGAGGTCATGGTGCTCTGATTATGGCGCTGAAAAATCCGGGCAAATATACCAGCGTTTCCGCCTTTGCGCCGATTGTGAATCCGTGCAGCGTTCCGTGGGGAATCAAAGCATTTAGCACCTATCTGGGTGAGGATAAAAATGACTGGGTGGCATGGGACAGTTGTGCGCTGATGTACGCCAGCAATGCGCAGGATGCGATCCCGACGCTGATTGATCAGGGTGATAACGATCAGTTTCTTGCCGACCAGTTACAACCCGCCGTGTTGGCAGAAGCCGCGCGCCAGAAAGCGTGGCCGATGACGCTGCGTATTCAGCCGGGTTATGATCACAGCTATTACTTCATTGCTTCTTTTATAGAGGATCATCTGCGCTTCCATGCGCAGTATTTACTGAAGTGACAGTCCGCCCGGTTCGCCGGGCATCTTCTCATCAGAAGCGATAATCCACCGCCATAAAGTAACGACGTCCGTCTTCGTTATAGCTGTAGTCATCACGGCTGAGATCTTTATCTGTCAGGTTCAGCACGCCCGCGCGCAGTTTGACGTCTTTGGTCACCTGCCATGCCGCACCGGTATTCCAGATCGTATAGCCACCCGGCGTTTTAGCCGTATCGCTATCGGCACGTTTCTGCCCGGTATAATGAGCAGAAACATAGAATGACCAGTCTTCCAGCACCAGTGGTTTCCAGTCCAGCGTACCGTTGGCGGTATGGAACGGCAGATCGGAAAGCGGTTTGTTTTCACCATTGCTGACATCACGACCATCGTTATAGGTGTAGTTGAGTGACAGTTTCCATTCGTCACTGAACGGGATTTTCAACTCGGTTTCCACGCCCTGAATGCGCGCTTTGTTAACGTTGTAGTAGCTGAATACCGGTACACGTCGACCATTAGCCCCGGTTTCAAAACCTACAAAGTTCTGGTAGCCCGGTGCAGCGTTGACGTCGGACGTGCGGCTGATACTGATGCGATCTTTCACATCGTTACGGAAAACAGTCACGCTGGATTCAACGCCTTCCAGCCAGCCTTCTTCCCCCATGTAGTAAAGCCCCAGCTCCCAACTTTCGCTGGTTTCTGGCTTCAGATCCGGGCTACCAACAATCTTACATGCGCCACGGCAGGAATTAGTCGTCCAGTCAGGGCTAAGTTGCAGTAAAGAAGGTGCTTTAAAAGCCGTCGCCCAGCCGCCTTTCACCGTTACGGTATCGGTGGCGTTATAGACCAGATAGGCACGCGGGCTCCAGTGATCGCCGTAGGTTTCGTGATCGTCCATACGCACGCCGGTCGTCAGCGCCAGCGGCTCGAAGATCCGCCATTCGTCTTCCACAAACAGTGCATACTGGCTGGCAGATGTTTTGGTGCTGGTGCCGCCGGTCAGGTTTACCGCATCGCTAAGTTTGTCGTGACGCCATTCACCGCCGACCGTGACAAACTGATTAATCGCCGTCAGCGGTAACGTGTATTTGCCATCAACAGTATTACTTTCTGAGGTAATCGGGCTGCTGTTACCAGGGTTTTTGTTTTCGACTTTCTCGCCATAGTATTTCAGCTCACTGGTGCCATAATCCCAGCGACCATTATGGCTGACAGAGTAGTTCTGGCGTTCCAGGCGGTTTTTGTCCAGCGAGTCGGAATCACGATCCTGACGGTCGAAACCGTAACCAGCGGTAAAATCGTGATTTTGATTCGGCGTCCAGGCAAATTCGACATTGCCATCGCGGCTGGAGAATCCTTCAATGCGCGGCGTTTCTCCGCTATCGGTGGTGGTTGAGTTCTGCGGGTCATCCTTTTCACGTTTCGCCAGGCTGCCGTAGGCTTTCATTCCCAGCACGCCGTCAATTAGTGGCCCACTGGTAAAAAACTGACCGTTGTAGGTGTCGCCGCGATCGCGATGCTCCTGAATGGTGGTATCGACCGTAACGGTTCCTGACCATTTCTGGCCAATTTTTTTGGTGATAATGTTGACCACCCCGCCGAGCGCATCAGAACCATATAACGAGGACATCGGGCCACGTACCACTTCAATACGTTCGATGGAATCAACCGGGATCCAATTCAGATCGAAGTCATTATGACGGAAGACAGCATTGCGGGAGTTCACGCGTTTACCATCGACAAGAATCAGGGTATAGCTGCTGTCCAGACCACGAATGCTGACGCCCTTGCGATTGTCCCCTTCGTTAGTCAGTTGTACGCCTGGCACTTCTTTGAGGACATCTTTCAGGTTCTGTACCGGTTTACGCTGCAAGTCTTCCTGGGTAATGACGCTGATACTGGCAGGTGCGTCTTTGAGGTTTTGTTCAACGGAAGAGGCGGTGACAACCATCGTTTCGCCATCATCATCAACCGCTAACACAGGCCATGCACAAGAAATCGCGGACAAACACAGCCCGACCCGTACGAAGGGGTTCAACCTAAACATTCCATATCTCCATGAGGTAACTACGAAAATAAAATGGGTTATCGCTCACATCTTCTTCACGTCCTCTTGCGCACGGCAGCATCGCAGTGGACTTTTTTTGTATGCAGGTGATCATCCCAGAGCGCCTGAACAGCCTCTGATTTGTCAGCCTTTTTCATTTCGCGTAACAATAATGCAAACGATAACAATTATCAATTCAATTGTTAAATTTTATATACTTATGATTTATATGGGAAATAGAATTGAAAAAGCCCTCTCAGGTGAGAGGGCTTAATAAGGAAGAGATAACGCTTATTTATTGTCGTTCTGTGGGAACTTCATTTCGCTGTAACGCACGAAGTGAGTTCCTTTAATCAACTTGTAACCAAACCAGATGGCCAGGAACAGCGGGATACCGATATACGTTGCCGCTACGCCGCCCCAGTCGATGGTATCTTTCAGGAACGCTTCGTAGTTCTGGCCCAGAGTGATAATCAGGCACAGCACAAAGGCGAAGATCGGTCCCAGCGGGAAGAAGCCCGAACGATACGGCAGGTCGTTAATATCGTGTCCCTGCAATACATAGCCGCGACGGAAACGATAGTGACTGATAGCAATCCCCAGCCAGGCGATAAAGCCGGTCATCCCGGAGGTATTCAGCAGCCACAGATACACCGTCTGGTTACCAAACATGGAGGTCAGGAAGCACAGACCGGCAATCACCGTCGTGGCATATAGCGCATTACGTGGTACACCGCCGCGCGACAGTTTAGAGAAAATACGCGGCGCTTTGCCATCGCACGCCAGGGTGTACAGCATACGGGTAGACGCGTACATACCGGAGTTACCCGCTGACAGTACTGCTGTCAGAATAACCGCGTTCATCACCGCCGCCGCAGAAAGCAGTCCTGCGTGCTGGAACACCAGCGTGAACGGGCTGACGCTGATGTCTTTCACATCATTGCGTAACAGACTTGGATCGGTGTACGGAATGATCAAGCTGATGATCAGGATCGCAAATACATAGAACAGCAGAATTCGCCAGAACACCTGACGTACCGCACGCGGAATATTTTTCCCCGGCTCTTCAGATTCACCCGCCGCAATACCAATCAGTTCGGTTCCCTGGAAGGAGAAGCCGACAATCATCGCCACACCGATCATCGCCGCAAAACCACCGGCAAACGGTGCCTCGCCTATCGTCCAGTTACTCCAGCCAGCAGGCTGTGCACCTTTGAAGATACCGAAAATCATCATCACGCCAACGGCGATAAAGATAATCACGGTCGTAACTTTGATCAGTGAGAACCAGTACTCCGCTTCACCAAAGCCTCTGACCGAAATGTAATTCAGCAGGAAGATAACGCCGAGGAACAGCGCACTCCAGATCCAACCAGGGACATCCGGGAACCACCAGCTCATTACCAACTGCGCGGCCACCAGATCAACAGCGATAGTTACCGCCCAGTTGTACCAGTAGTTCCAGCCCAGCGCGAAGCCAAAGCCCTCTTCTACATAGTTCTGACCGTAAGTCGCAAACGAACCAGAAACTGGCATATACGCCGCCAGTTCGCCAAGACTGGTCATCAGGAAGTAGACCATCAGGCCAATCAAAATATACGAGAGCAGCGCCCCGCCCGGACCTGCCTGAGAAATCGTTGCACCAGAGGCAACAAAAAGACCCGTACCGATGGAGCCACCAATGGCAATCATCGTCAGGTGACGCGCCTTTAATTCACGGCGTAAGCCCGGCGCTTCTGTGGTTTTAGTTTCGGAAACCATACGAAAATGCTATCCATCATTAAAAATGAGGCGCGATTGTAGCAGACGATTTGCAATCCTTCCGATAGAAATGCGCTTTTATAAGAGACCTTCATGATCGCCCAGGAATTATAAGTAAAGCAGCCAATCTCTTTTCTGGCGAATACCTGACGCTGGCGCTACGTCACGAAATCGACACAGCGCCAGCATATTCCTGTACAGCAACTTAACGCGGTAAATTGGCAGGATTGCAGTAGTCCAGAAAGCGCATTAACGCGTTGGAAAGGTGTTTTTGCCGATGATGAATACGCCACAGCGTGCGCATCAGGCGCGGCAGCGGGACAGCAACTTCACGTAAAGAGCCAGCCTGTAATTGCTCTTCAATCACCCGTCGCGACAGGCAGCTAATCCCCAGTCCGTGACGCACCGCATGTTTGATGGCCTCGGAGTTTCCCAACTCCATCGCCATCTCAAACTTCGGCAGATGCGACAGTAACAGGTAGTCGACAATCTCCCGCGTACCAGAACCGCGTTCACGCAGGATCCACGGTGCGGCAGCAAGCTGTTCTAAGGTGACCGGACCATGAGCAAGCGGCGAGGTTGGCGAGGCGAAAACCACCAGTTCGTCTTCCAGCCAGGGTTCAGAAATGATTTCAGTGCTGTGGCACGGCCCTTCAATAAAGCCAATATCAACGCGGAAATCCAGCACCGCCTGCATCACGTCCTGGCTGTTACCAACGCTAAGTTCAATCGGCAACTGCGGGTAATCATGGCGATAACGGGCGATAACAGCGGGTAAAATGTAATTGCCGATGGTGCTACTGGCATAGACACGAATCGCGCCGTTGTCTTCGCGAAACAGTTGTTCAATTTCAACAGCCTGTTCCAGCAGCGCCAGCGCGCGCGGATAAAGCAGCCGTCCGTGTTCATTAACAACCAGTCTTTTCCCCACGCGATCAAACAGTTGCACGCCAAGCTGCCCTTCCAGGTCGGTCAAGGCTGCGCTCACTGCTGATTGCGACAACGCCAGCATCACCGACGCCTGGGTGGTGGATCCACTTTTCAATACTTCTGCAAAAACTTCCAACTGTCGGAGGGTGATGTGCATAGTCGCTTACCACTTATAAAGATTAATTATAAATATATAATCAATTTTATTTTTAAACCAGTTAGACGTAACCTTATGCCCGGTTAAAGGAGAGGGTTATGACGAATATCACCTTACAGAAACAACATCGTACACTGTGGCATTTTATTCCGGGGTTAGCCCTGAGTGCAGTTATCACCGGGGTCGCCCTGTGGGGTGGTTCCATTCCCGCCGTTGCGGGTGCCGGGTTTAGTGCCCTCACCCTCGCAATCTTGTTGGGGATGGTTTTAGGCAACACCATCTATCCGCACATCTGGAAAAGCTGTGACGGTGGCGTGCTGTTTGCCAAGCAATATTTATTACGTCTGGGTATCATTCTTTATGGCTTCCGTCTGACGTTCTCGCAAATTGCCGATGTCGGTATCAGTGGGATCATCATTGACGTGCTGACGCTGTCCAGTACCTTCCTGCTGGCTTGCTTCCTGGGGCAGAAAGTGTTTGGCCTGGATAAGCACACCAGTTGGTTGATTGGTGCCGGTAGCAGTATTTGTGGTGCCGCTGCGGTACTGGCAACTGAGCCGGTAGTGAAAGCGGAAGCCAGTAAAGTAACCGTGGCTGTTGCAACCGTTGTTATCTTCGGGACCGTCGCGATTTTCCTCTACCCGGCGATATATCCGCTGATGTCTCAATGGTTTAGCCCGGAAACTTTCGGTATCTACATTGGTTCTACTGTGCACGAAGTGGCGCAGGTGGTGGCGGCAGGTCATGCCATCAGCCCGGATGCAGAAAACGCAGCAGTTATTTCCAAAATGCTGCGCGTGATGATGCTGGCTCCGTTCCTTATTCTGCTGGCTGCACGTGTTAAACAGCTATCTGGGGCGAACAGCGGCGAGAAAAGCAAAATCACCATTCCGTGGTTTGCCATCTTGTTCATCGTAGTTGCCATCTTTAACTCGTTCCACCTGTTACCGCAGAGCGTGGTGAACATGCTGGTAACGCTGGATACCTTCCTGCTGGCAATGGCGATGGCGGCGCTGGGTCTGACCACTCACGTCAGCGCGCTGAAAAAAGCCGGGGCGAAACCTCTGCTGATGGCACTGGTACTGTTTGCCTGGTTGATTGTTGGTGGTGGTGCAATTAACTATGTGATTCAAAGCGTCATCGCATAAACCACTACATCTTGCTCCTGTTAACCCGCTATGATTACCGTTTTCCTCCAGCGGGTTTAACAGGAGTCCTCGCATGAAATACATTGGAGCGCACGTTAGTGCTGCTGGCGGTCTGGCAAATGCCGCAATTCGCGCCGCCGAAATCGACGCAACCGCGTTTGCCTTGTTCACCAAAAATCAACGTCAGTGGCGTGCTGCACCGCTCACGACGCAAACCATCGATGAATTCAAAGCCGCCTGCGAAAAGTATCACTACACGTCGGCGCAAATTCTTCCCCACGACAGTTATCTGATTAACCTTGGCCATCCGGTCGCAGAAGCCCTGGAAAAGTCGCGCGATGCGTTTATAGATGAAATGCAGCGTTGCGAACAACTGGGTCTCTCTTTGCTCAACTTCCACCCCGGTAGTCACCTGATGCAAATTTCAGAAGAGGATTGCCTGGCGCGCATTGCCGAATCCATCAACATTGCGCTGGATAAAACACAAGGTGTGACGGCGGTGATTGAAAATACTGCCGGTCAGGGCAGCAACTTAGGATTTAAGTTCGAACATCTCGCGGCGATTATCGACGGCGTGGAAGATAAATCCCGCGTCGGCGTTTGCATTGATACCTGCCATGCTTTTGCTGCCGGATATGATTTGCGTACCCCTGCCGAATGCGAGAAAACGTTCGCAGATTTTGCCCGTATTGTCGGCTTTAAGTATCTGCGCGGGATGCACCTCAACGATGCGAAAAGCACCTTTGGTAGCCGCGTCGACCGCCATCACAGTCTTGGTGAAGGCAATATTGGCCATGATGCTTTCCGCTGGATCATGCAGGATGATCGCTTCGACGGTATTCCGCTGATCCTCGAAACCATTAACCCGGATATCTGGGCGGAAGAAATTGCCTGGCTGAAAGCGCAACAAACTGAAAAAGCGGTAGCCTGAAAATGAATAACCGGGAGAAGGAGATCCTTGCAATTTTGCGGCGTAACCCGCTGATCCAGCAGAATGAAATTGCTGATATGCTGCAAATCAGCCGTTCGCGCGTAGCGGCGCATATTATGGATTTAATGCGCAAAGGCCTGATTAAAGGCAAAGGTTACATTCTCACCGAGCAGGAATACTGTGTGGTGGTGGGGACAATCAATATGGATATTCGCGGGATGGCGGATATCCGTTATCCGCAAGCGGCCTCTAATCCCGGTACAATTCATTGCTCGGCTGGCGGCGTCGGGCGCAATATCGCCCACAATCTGGCACTACTGGGCCGTGACGTGCATTTACTCTCGGTGATTGGCGATGACTTTTATGGCGAAATGCTCTTAGAAGAGACGCGCCGTGCCGGAGTGAATGTCTCAGGCTGCGTTCGTTTACACGGTCAAAGTACGTCAACGTATCTCGCGATTGCCAATCAAGACGATGAAACCGTGCTGGCGATAAACGATACCCATCTTCTGGATCAATTGACGCCGCAATTACTGAACGGGTCGCGTGATTTACTTCGCCATGCGGGCGTGGTACTGGCTGATTGTAACCTGACTGCTGAGGCGCTGGAGTGGGTCTTTACCCTTGCCGATGAAATTCCGGTGTTTGTCGATACCGTTTCGGAATTTAAAGCAGGAAAAATCAAACACTGGCTGGCACATATTCACACCCTGAAACCGACTTTGCAGGAACTGGAAATTTTATGGGGACAGGCGATCACCAGCGATGCTGACCGTAATGCCGCAGTGAATGCGTTGCATCAGCAAGGTGTTCAGCAACTGTTTGTTTATTTGCCCGATGAGTCAGTTTATTGCAGCGAAAAGGATGGCGAGCAATTTTTACTGACTGCACCAAAACATACGACGGTAGACAGTTTTGGCGCCGACGATGGTTTTATGGCGGGACTGGTGTATAGCTTTCTGGAAGGAAGCAGTTTTCGCGATAGCGCCCGTTTTGCGATGGCCTGCGCGGCAATTTCGCGCGCCAGCGGCAACATAAACAACCCTACTCTGTCTGCCGATAACGCGCTTTCATTAGTGCCAATGGTGTAACAATGTTGCCGGATGCGACGCTTGACGCGTCTTATCCGGCCTACAAATCAGGCAATTTCAGCAAGTAAATGTAGGCCTGATAAGCTTGCGCATCAGGCAATGACACTCAAGCGAAACCAATAAAGAACCCGGCAATGGTCGCACTCATCAGGTTGGAGAGCGTCGCCGCCGCCAGCGCCCGTAAACCAAGTTGGGCGATTTCCGGCGCACGGTGCGGCGCAACCGCAGAAAATGCGCCAACCACCACGCCGATAGAACCAAAGTTAGCGAAACCGCACAGCGCAAAAGAAATAATCGCTACGGTTTTAGCATCCAGAGTGCCTGCGGTTTGCAAATACGGTGAGAAACTCAGGTAAGCGACAAATTCGTTAATCGCCAGTTTCTGCCCAATCAAACTTCCCGCAAGGTTGGCATCACTCCAGTCAACCCCCATCACCCACGCCAGCGGAGCCAGCAGGTAACCTAAAATGGACTCCAGCGAGGCATTTTCAAAACCAAACCAACCGCTAACACCGCCGATAATACCGTTAATCAACGCAATGATGGCGACAAATGCCATCACCACAGTCGCTACACCTGCGGCGATTTTCAGCCCGGTCATTGCCCCTGTAGCAGCGGCTTCAATAATGCTTTTTGGCGGTGTTTCGGTGAAAGAGAGGTTATTAAAGGAAACTTGCGAAGATTCCGTAGCCGGGCTTAACAAGCGAGCAAACAAGATCCCGCCGGGGATCGCCATTAACGATGCCGCCAGCAGATATTCCACTGGCACGCCCAGTGCAGCGTACCCAATCATCGTCGAACCGGCAATTGAGGCCATGCCACTACAAATCGCCGTAAATAATTCATTGCGATTCAGACGATCAATAAATGGCTTCACGATCGCCGGAATTTCGTTTTGCCCGAGGAAAATGGTGGTGACAGCAACAAATGACTCAATCTTGCTGATATGTAAAGCTTTCTGGAATATACCGCCAAGAATACGAATTAAGATCCCCATCACGCCAATGTAGTAAAGAATACTCACCAGTGCAGTAACGAAGATAATTGCCGGTAATACCCTGAAACCAAAGATAAATCCTGCGCCATCAAACAGGGTGTCCATTTTCGGCCCAACCAGAGAACCGAAGATGAAGGCACTACCCGCATCGCTGTACGCCATCACTTTATGGACACCAAAAGCGACCTTTTCTGCAACCCAACGTCCAGGCGGAAGCCAAAGCATAATACCGCCAATCACGACCTGTAATACCAGCGCCGCGCCGACGGTTCTCAGGCTGATCTTCTTCTTATTCACCGACAGCAAAAACGCAATCGTCAGCAATACCACCATTCCCAGAACACTTCTCATGACATCCATAGTTATTATCTCTTCATGTCATTTTGGGCGACGGCTTTCTGCCCATTATAAATAGCCGGGCTTGCACCTTGCGATACAGGCCCGACTTGCTATCAACACTTAATGGGTTTTGATGTAGCCGCGAACGCATTCTTCGACTAATCCCCAGAACCAGTCGGTATCAATTGTGATGCCGACTTTGGTATTAGCGGGCTTGCCGAGAACACCCAGTTCGTCGCAGACGGTACGCCCGTAACAAGGGCCGCTGTTGACGTCTACTTCGACATACATTTCCTGGGTTTTAATGCCATCAGGGTTAATCAGATAGCCAATGCAGGTGGCGTCATGCACCGGGCCACCAGCCAGACCATAATTTTCGAACTGAGTTTTGAGGGTGAAATTCATGATGTCACTGAACAGTTCACCGGCAGGGCCACCTGCCCTTTCCATCCGCGCAATCACATCCGGGGTGCAAACAGTCTGGTTAGTGAGATCGAGGCCCATCATCACCAACGGAACGCCGGAGGTGAACACTACGCGTGCGGCTTCCGGATCAGCAAAGATGTTGAACTCGGCAGACGGCGTAAAGTTACCTGTACCGTAAGCGCCGCCCATTAGCACAATTTCACGGATTTTCGGCAGAATTGCAGGCTGCATCCGCATTGCCACCGCGATGTTTGAAAGTGGACCAACCGGCACCAGAGTGATATCGCCATCGCTTGCCATCAGGGTATCGATGATGTATTTCACCGCATGGGTGCTTTCAGCTTTACGGGTCAGCGGCTCGAATACCGGGCCATCCAGTCCGGTTTCACCGTGAATATTATCGGCAACGATTTGTTTGCGCATAATCGGCTGCGGCATCCCCGCATAAACCGGAACATTAATCTCCAGTTTCTGACAAACATTCAGACCATTAATTAATGTCTTATTGAGGGTTTGATTACCGGCCACAATGGTAATACCTAATAAATCAATCGCCGGATGTTTCGCTGCCATCATTATTGCAATAGCGTCATCATGACCCGGATCACAATCCAGGATAATTTTTCTTTTTTCCATTGTTTATTCCCTCTGTTTCAAGTTGCGTTATTTTTTCTACAGCAAAGAAAATTCAATCGGGCCGATAATTGAATCTTAACAACAGCGTACGTATGCTAAATATGAGAAATCTCATAGCGGGTAAACATCGTGAAAGAAATCCACAATAATGATCTTAAGCAGCAATTAATTGACGAATCCGCATTTAAGGTGTGCTTTGCAACGGATGTTTCAGTGGACACTCGGCTGTTTCATTTTTTAGCGCGTGACTACATTGTGCAGGAAGGACAACAGCCGTCATGGCTGTTTTACCTGACGCGAGGCCGCGCCAGACTCTACGCCACGCTTGCTAATGGTCGGGTGTCGCTGATCGATTTCTTTGCCGCACCCTGTTTTATTGGCGAGATTGAGTTAATCGATAAAGACCATAAACCGCGCGCGGTGCAGGCTATTGAAGAGTGTTGGTGTATTGCGCTTCCCATGAAAAATTACCGTCCGCTGTTATTAAACGACACACTATTTTTACGAAAACTCTGCGTCACCTTAAGCCATAAAAATTATCGCAATATTGTTTCCTTAACTCAGAATCAATCATTTCCGTTAGTGAATCGCCTGGCCGCATTTATATTACTCTCGCAGGAAGGTGATCTTTATCACGAAAAGCATACCCAGGCGGCAGAGTATCTGGGTGTTTCTTATCGACACCTGTTATATGTTCTCGCACAATTCATTCACGATGGTTTATTAATTAAAAATAAGAAAGGATATTTAATTAAAAACAGAAAGCAGTTGTTAGAGCTGGCGCGGGAGATGGACCCGGAGAATAAACTCTCCGGGATGATGCAGTAAAAATTATTTGAATGCTGCGCGATTGCCGGATGCGACGCTTGATGCGTATTATCCGGCCTACGAATCGAGCATTACGCCAGACCAATAAAGAACCCGGCAATTGTCGCACTCATCAGGTTGGAGAGCGTCGCGGCTGCCAGCGCCCGTAAACCAAGCTGAGCGATTTCGGGCGCACGTTTTGGCGAAATAGCCGAGAACGCCCCAACGACAACACCGATAGAGCCGAAGTTAGCAAAACCACAAAGCGCAAAGGAGATAATCGCCAGTTTCTGCCCAATCAAACTCCCCGCAAGGTTGGCATCACTCCAGTCACCCCCCATGATCCACGCCAGCGGTGCCAGCACATAGCCAAAAATACTTTCCAGAGAGGCATTGGCAAAACCAAACCAGCCGCCAATACCGCCGATAATGCCATTGATCAGCGCAATAATTGCGACAAATGCCATTACTACCGTCGCCACACCTGCGGCGATTTTCAACCCGGTCATCGCACCGTTCGCCGCCGCTTCGATAAAGCTTTTTGGCGGCGTCTCGCTGAATGACAGGTTTTCAAATGTCACCTGCGAAGATTCCGTCGCCGGGCTAAGAATACGCGCAAACAAGATCCCGCCAGGGATAGCCATCAGCGATGCTGCTAACAGATAGTCAATCGGCACGCCCATTCCGGCATAACCAATCATCATCGAACCGGCAATAGATGCCATGCCGCTACAAATTGCGGTAAACAACTCGTTGCGATTCATGCGATCAATAAACGGTTTAACGATCGCCGGGATCTCATTTTGCCCGAGGAAAATAGTGGTAACCGCAACAAATGATTCGATTTTGCTGATGTTGAGGGCTTTCTGAAAAATACTACCAAGAATACGGATCAGCAGTCCCATCACACCAATGTAGTACAGCAAACTGATGAGTGCGGTAACGAAAATAATCGCCGGAAGTACGCGAAAGGCGAAAATAAAGCCTGCGCCATCAAACAGGACATCCATTTTCGGCCCCACCAGCGAGCCAAAAATGAAGGCGCTGCCGGCGTCACTGTAGGACATGACTTTATGTACGCCTAACGCCGCCTGCTCTACCGCCCATTTTCCCGGCGGAAAATAGAGCATAACGCCGCCAATGGCGATTTGCAGCAGCAGCGCGGCACCTACGGTGCGTAAACTGATGCTTTTTTTATTCACTGACAACAAAAACGCGATTGCCAGCAATACCACCATCCCCACAACACTTCTCATTATATCCATAATGATTTCCCTTCATGCCAGTAAACCCGGCGTCAACGCCAGGTTTCGGTATGTATGATAAGTACGGGCGACGGCTTTCTGCCCGTCAGAAATTAACCCACGAGACGTTGATATTCTTTGGCAATTTCGCTCGCCAGAATGGCATTGTTAAACACCAACTGGATGTTAGATTTCAGGCTATCGCCGCCGGTCAGTTCAGCAACTCGCGCCAGCAGGAACGGCGTACTCTCTTTACCGATTACACCTTGCTCTTCAGCTTCGGCAACGGCCTGATCAATTGCAGCGTTAATACTTTCTTCCGGCATCGCAAACTGTTCCGGGATCGGGTTCGCCACCACCAGGCTACCGTTCAGACCACTTTGCCATTTCACCGCCATCGCACGGGCAATTTCGCTGGCGCTATCGAGACGGATGCTGACCTCAAACGGACTGGTGCGGCAGAAAAATGCCGGTAATGCTTTGGTCTGATAACCAATTAACGGCACACCGAAGGTTTCTAAATATTCGGTGGTTAAACCTAAATCGAGAATAGATTTCGCTCCGGCACAAACCACGGTAACATTGGTATGCGCCAATTCCTGTAAATCGGCAGAAATATCGAATGTCTGTTCCGCGCCACGATGTACCCCACCAATACCGCCGGTGGCAAATACCTTAATTCCGGCAAGCGCCGCAATAATCATGGTTGAAGCAACAGTAGTAGCGCCATTTTTTCCGGCCGCAACAACAAAAGGTAAATCGCGACGGCTAACTTTGGTTACGTTATGTCCTTCACGCCCCAGTAATTCAATTTCTTCTTTGCTTAAGCCTACTTTCATCACACCGCCAATAATAGCGATAGTGGCTGGTACGGCTCCCTGTTGACGAATAGTTTCTTCTACTTCAATTGCAGTCTGGGCATTTTGTGGAAACGGCATACCGTGAGAAATAATGGTCGACTCCAGCGCCACAACCGGTTTTTTGTTTTTTAAAGCATCCTGCACTTCCGGGGAAATCTGTAATAACTCCGGGGAAATTTTTAATTCAGACATTCTGCGTTCTCCACTAACGATATAACGTTGGCAATCGATAAATCAGGGTTATTGGTGTATTCACAGGAGAGCGCCATTGACGAACAACCCTGTGCAAAACGAACGGATTCGGCAAACGGCATCCCGTCTACCCAGCACGAAGCAAGTCCCGCCATCATGGCATCGCCCGCTCCGGTAACATTGACGACATTGGTTTTAATCGGCGCAGACCAGCCGCTTTCACCGCGGATATCGCTGTAATAAACACCGTCACCGCCCATGCTCAGAACCAGTCGGTTCAGGCCATTTTGATGGAACCAGGCGGCAACTTTCGCCACATCTTCACGCCCCGAAAGGGCAATACCGCTCAGGGTTTCCGCTTCCAGACGGTTTGGCTTCAGTGTATGGATCTGCTTTAACCGTTCGCGTACTTTGACGCATTTCCATGCTGAAACAGGATCGACAAATACAGGTGCGTCGGCGGCGTTATCCAGGAGCCAGATCAGCGCCTCTTCACTGATATTACAGTCTGCGACAATGACCTTTGCCCCTTGAATAAAATCACGGTGCTGTGAGAGGAACTCCGCTGAAATACAGTTGCTAATATTCATATCATTTATAGCAACCAGCATTTCGCCGGTATTATCGAGTAGAGATAAATAACTTGAGGTATTTTCCCCTGGCACAATAAGGCATTTATCGACATAAACACCGGACTGATTAGTTTGTGTCAGGAGCGATTGACCATAAAAATCACTTCCTACGGCGCTCAGTAGCCAGGATTTTTTCCCCAGCAACGCCAGGTTTTGTGAAATATTGCGCCCTACGCCACCGGGGGTAAATTTTATTTTCCCAGGATTTGAATCCGCATAATTTAATGATCCATGTGAATATCCGGCGACATCAATATTAGCCGAACCTATAATTACGACATATTCCTTTTCGCGCATAGCACGTCCTCTGGTAAAAAATTACCAACCCTGTCAATCCACAAGAATATAGGTACTGCAAAGACCGTTTAAACATATGTTCATATTTAAACATGTGCTCATAGTATGCTTGTTTTACTTAAAGTAAATTACTGCCAGAGGGGCAAAATGAGCAGATTTGAGCAGGCTCACAAAACTCTATTATTGGCGGTTTTAGAAAAAGCGAAGAAATTGTGAAGTAATGCACAGAACTGAAACAATAAAAAAGGGCAGAAATTAATCTGCCCTTGAGAAAATGACGTTGCTGTTTGATGAGAGGTTCAGGTTTCTATTTGAAGTAAAAACCATTTAAATTCATAGAATTAATTTCAAACACTTTTCACTTATCTTGCGGTCATCAACGGATACAGGGCAGAAAATTCCTGCCCTGCAGTTCACGTTTTATTATGCTGTTTTCGCTACAGCGTCCACTTCCGGACGTTTCAGGAAAGCATAGGCCAAACCTGCCACCAGCGTACCGGCAATGATTGCCACCAGGTATCCCAGAACCGGCGTAATTGCGCCAGGGATCAGCAGAACAAACAGACCACCGTGCGGTGCCATCAGTTTCGCACCAATCGCCATAGAGATTGCACCAGTCAGCGCCCCACCAACGATACAGCACGGCAGTACTCGCATCGGATCGCGGGCGGCAAACGGAATTGCACCTTCAGAAATAAAGCACAGTCCCAGAACCAGAGCCGCTTTACCGCCTTCCTGCTGCGCTTTGTCGAATTTGCGACGTGCCACCATCGTAGCCAGCCCCATTGCCAGCGGTGGCACCATACCTGCCGCCATAATCGCCGCCATCGGGCCATAGGTTTGAGTACTCAGCAGACCCACACCAAACGCGTACGCCGCTTTGTTTACCGGACCGCCCATGTCAGTACACATCATTCCACCGAGGATCGCCCCCAGCAGAACCGCATTCGCAGTCCCCATAGTTTGCAGCCAGTGGGTCAGGCCTTCGAGGATGCCAGCAACCGGTTTACCGATCAGGTAGATCA
Source organism: Escherichia sp. TW09308 (assembly GCF_000208565.1). Classification (NCBI taxonomy): domain Bacteria; kingdom Pseudomonadati; phylum Pseudomonadota; class Gammaproteobacteria; order Enterobacterales; family Enterobacteriaceae; genus Escherichia; species Escherichia sp. TW09308. Next base: position 3,534,597 of record NZ_AEME01000001.1, read on the forward strand.
TCGCCAGACCCACCACCAGACTGGAAACTAGCGGAATGATCAGAATCGGTTTTAGCGCCTCCATACTCTGTGGCAGTTTCAGTTGCGTACTGATTAACTTCGCAATGTAACCGGCCAGGAAACCCGCAATAATACCGCCAATGAAGCCAGAACCGGTGCTGACCGCCAGCATACCGCCAATCAGACCCGGAGTAAGCCCCGGACGATCGGCAATAGAGAAGGCAATATAACCCGCCAGTACCGGAACCATCAGCGCAAAAGCTGAACCGCCGCCAATCTGCATCAGCGCCGCAGCAAGCGTCCCTTGCTCTTTAAATGCTTCAATACCAAAAGCAAAAGAAAGCGCGATACACAGACCGCCAGCAACCACCATCGGCAACATGTAAGAAACGCCCGTCAACAGGTGACGATACGCGCCTGCACTCTCTTTCTTAGCTTCAGAGCTTGCCGTTTGGGCTTTACCTGCTGGCTCATAAGGCGCCGCTTCAGCAACCGCTTTATCCAGCTCCTGCGCCGTTTTCTTCAGCGCCAGTCCGGTAGAAGTGCGGTACATGGGTTTACCGGCAAATTTTGCCAGATCGACTTCAATGTCTGCCGCCACAATCACCAAATCCGCTGCCGCCACTTCTTCAGGCGTGATGGCATTCCCCGCACCAACAGAGCCACGGGTTTCAACTTTCACCCACCAACCGCGTTTTTTCGCTTCAGTTTCAATGGCTTCAGCCGCCATAAAGGTGTGTGCCACGCCGGTTGGGCAAGCAGTAACCGCAACCACGCGTTTCGGGCCGCTGGCTGCAACCGGTGCTGTAGCAGCTACCGGCGCAGTGTAAGGTTTCGCATGGCCTTTGGCTTCGCTCAGGAACAGCTCCGGATGCGCGACGGCCCGGGAAATATCGCCCAGCCAGACATTTTTACCGTTCAGCGCGCTATCGTTCGGGATGGAATCACCAAGAACAATCGCCATTTCAGCGTCGTTAGGATTATCGATGATTTCCAGTTTTGCTTTTCGCGCCGCCGCGCCCAGCAGGGTCTTCGCCATATAGGCGCGTGCCTGACCGAGATTAGCGTCAATAATCAGCAGCGTTTTCATTATGCCTCTCCTGCTGTCAGTTAAAAGGTTGTAAGTCGACGCGCGCCATCATTGCGGCCAACTGCGGACGATCGGTAATACCTACATTACTTTGACTTACCGCCAGGGCTGCAACAGCCGTCGCCAGACGCAGTGTGTGTTCACTGGATTCACGCATTAGCAAGCCATAAATCAGGCCACCAACCATAGAATCCCCTGCGCCAACGGTGCTTACGACATCGACTGACGGTGGTTTGGCGATCCATTCGCCGGAGGCATTAACCCAAAGCGCGCCTTCGGCACCCAGTGAAATTACAACATGCGCGATACCTTGTTCACGTAGCGCATGTGCAGCTTCAATGACATCTTTCATTTCAGGCAGTTTACGACCCGCCCAGATTTCCAGCTCACGGCGGTTAGGTTTCACCAGCCATGGTGCCGCTTTCAAACCAGCCACTAACGCTTCACGGCTACTATCAAAGATAATGCAAGGACACTGACTACGCAGGCGAGTCATCCAGTCGGTGAATGCTTCCGGGCTGACACCTGACGGTAAACTACCGCTGACACAGACCATATCGAACTGACCAAGCCAGCTTAAAGAATCCGTCACAAAGCGTTCCCAGTCGGCTGGAGTAACTTCGAAACCAGAGAAGTTGAGATCGGTGACTTCACCGTCTTTTTCTGTCAGCTTGACGTTAATGCGGGTACGCCCCTGGACAACCTGGAAACGGTTGGCAATGCCCAGCTCGCTGAACAGTTGCTGAAAACCGTCCTGATTGTCTTTGCCGAGGAAGCCGCCAACGGTGACATCAATCCCCAGGTCTTTTAAAACTTTGGCCACGTTGATGCCTTTACCCGCTGCATGCAGACCGGTGGTTTTCACCAGGTTCACTTCGCCGCGTTCAATTTCCGGGCAGAAACCGACAAGGTCATAAGCCGGATTGAGGGTGATCGTAGCAACACGTCTGCTCATTACGCGCCCTCCCCAAGACCGGCGGCGATGGCGTCGCCAATGGCTTTCAGCGCCTGTTCAGCATCTGCTCCCTGGGCGGTAAAGCGTAGGCGATGACCTTTCTTAACGCCAAGTGCTACAACTTTCATTAGACTACGTCCATTTGCCGGTTTGCCGGTGCCATCAAGGTTTGTCACGGTAATATCACTGTTAAATTGTTTAATGGTATTGACCAGCATGGTGCCTGGGCGGGCATGCAGGCCGTGTTCATTGCGCACCACAAACTCCGCGCTTAACACGTCGTCGGTCGGCACATCATCGCTGGTCAGCAGCGCCAGCAACGTTGCTGCATCAGCTTTCAACAGACGTTCAGCCTTATTGTCGATCAGCAGGTCGCTCAGACGCTTAAGTACCGCGACTGGCTGATCGTCATTCATCGCCACACTCACCAGCATGGCTGCCGTTTCGCCTTCAACATCAAAAGCATTTGCCGCACGGCTTACCGCAATGGCGCTGCGCAGGTTGCCTTCGGCACTATCGTTCAGCCAGATCCCCTGCCCGAGGTTCAACGGCTGTTCATTGATGGCTTTGGTAACAAAAGCGGTATCAACCGCGCCCGCTTCTTTCAGACGAGCAGCATTCAGCGCCTGAAGAGTCAGCAAATCGCTGGCGACGATATCCAGCGTCAGCATTTCGTTATCAAGCTTCAACTGTTCACTCTGCTTTTCGCCCATCAGCAGTGCGCGCAGTTCTTCTGCAGTGGTGGCTGATTTCAGTTGTTCAGCAACGGAATCATCGCTCAGGACGTGCGTCAGTTGACGCAACAGCCCCAGATGTTCATCCGAGCTGGCGGCAATACCGATAGCAACATACGCCACCTGACCTTCACCCCATGTCACGCCTTCCGGGAACTGAAACACCTGAACGCCGGTTTTCAGTACCTGATCGCGGGTGTCGGTGGTGCCGTGTGGAATAGCAATACCATTGCCGAGGAACGTTGAGGTTTGCTGTTCGCGCGCCAGCATGCCATTGACGTAGCCTTCAGCGACATTACCGGCCTGCACCAGCGCCGCAGCGACCTGGCGAATCGCCTCTTCTTTGTCTCCGGCCTTTTCGCCCGGATGGATGTCCTGTACGGATAACTGGAACATAGTTCTCCTCTCTTGCTGAATTGAAACGATTCAGCTTCTATGAGAAAAAAAGCGCTAACCTGGCTTAGGGTTAAAGACAAGATCGCGCTGAAACGTTTCAAGAAAGCATAATACTTCTGTTTCAGCACGCAAGGGATGGCGCTAAATTATGTACAAAAGTTTGATGTGCTGCACATTTTTTTGCCGATAATCTGAATCGCTGATGGCGAAATTTGTTATCAACATGATCATTTCAGCAGCGTCAGCAAAGGTTCAACAAGAGTGAAATAGCATTTTGATTATTCATGGCGAGTTTGATTTCACTGACTGTTTATTTTCTGACAAGCGGCGTAAACTCCGCGTCTTCATCTTTCAGTGATCGACCAGCATGCATAACTCCCCCGCAGTCTCCAGCGCGAAATCGTTTGACCTGACATCAACGGCATTCTTAATTGTTGCCTTTCTCACCGGCATTGCAGGCGCTCTGCAAACCCCAACGCTCAGTATTTTCCTTACCGATGAGGTACACGCCCGCCCGGCAATGGTGGGATTCTTCTTTACTGGCAGCGCCGTCATCGGAATTCTGGTCAGCCAGTTTCTCGCCGGGCGCTCCGATAAGCGCGGCGATCGTAAATCACTGATTGTCTTTTGCTGCCTGTTAGGCGTGCTGGCCTGCACCCTTTTCGCCTGGAATCGCAACTACTTCATCCTGTTGTTTGTCGGCGTTTTTCTTAGCAGCTTTGGCTCTACCGCCAACCCGCAGATGTTTGCTCTTGCCCGTGAACATGCCGATAAAACCGGGCGTGAAGCAGTGATGTTCAGCTCTTTTTTGCGCGCCCAGGTTTCACTGGCATGGGTCATCGGCCCGCCGCTGGCTTATGCCTTAGCGATGGGTTTCAGCTTTACGGTGATGTATCTCAGCGCGGCGGTAGCGTTTATTGTTTGCGGCGTGATGGTGTGGCTGTTTTTACCGTCGATGCAAAAAGAGGTTCCGCTGGCGACCGGCACGGTTGAAGCACCGCGGCGTAACCGTCGCGATACGCTATTGCTGTTTGTCATTTGTACGTTGATGTGGGGTTCAAATAGCCTGTACATCATCAACATGCCGCTATTTATTATTAACGAACTACATCTTCCAGAAAAACTGGCGGGTGTGATGATGGGGACCGCCGCCGGGCTGGAAATCCCGACGATGTTAATTGCCGGTTATTTTGCCAAACGTCTGGGTAAGCGGTTCTTGATGCGCGTAGCAGCCGTGGGTGGCATCTGTTTTTACGCAGGTATGCTGATGGCACATTCACCTGTCATTCTGTTGGGCTTACAGATGCTGAATGCTATTTTTATCGGTATTCTTGGCGGTATTGGGATGCTCTATTTTCAGGATCTGATGCCCGGCCAGGCGGGTTCAGCAACCACGCTCTATACCAATACATCACGTGTGGGCTGGATTATCGCCGGTTCAGTAGCCGGAATAGTCGCAGAGATCTGGAATTATCATGCAGTGTTCTGGTTTGCGATGGTGATGATTATCGCCACCCTGTTCTGCTTACTGCGGATTAAAGATGTTTAAGGCGCGGTCAGTATTTCCAGATCGATAAGCCAGGTCATTGCCTGCTGACGCGTGTTGCCGCACATTTCTGCACTGGCTTGTAAGCCTGCGCAGACTCTCGGGCGCAGTGGCGAGGTAAAAATTTTACAGCGTTGCTGTTCATCGAGCTGAATGCAGGGTGTATTGGCAGGCTTGCCATCTGGCATACCCGGAATAGGGCTGGAGATTGAGGGGGCGGTACAACACGCCCCGCAACCCGGACGGCATTCCATACATTGTTCTCTTCAGGTTAACCACCGGATTGATGAGCGCGCACAGTACCACCTTTTTTGCACCAGCAAAAGTGCGAATACCTCTTGCCTGAAATGGCCGTCGCGAGTAGTTTGTCGCGATATTTTTGACATTTTCGACTACAGGAATTTTTCGATGCCAAGAGCGAACGAAATTAAAAAAGGTATGGTTCTGAATTACAACGGCAAATTGCTGCTGGTTAAGGATATTGATATTCAGTCCCCCACTGCCCGCGGTGCCGCTACGCTGTACAAAATGCGCTTTTCTGATGTCCGTACCGGGCTGAAAGTAGAAGAGCGTTTCAAAGGTGATGATATCGTTGACACCGTGACGCTGACCCGCCGCTATGTTGACTTCTCCTACGTTGATGGCAACGAATATGTCTTTATGGATAAAGAAGACTATACGCCGTATACCTTCACGAAAGATCAGATTGAAGAAGAACTGCTGTTTATGCCGGAAGGCGGTATGCCTGACATGCAGGTTTTGACCTGGGACGGCCAACTGCTGGCACTTGAACTGCCGCAGACCGTTGATCTGGAAATCGTTGAAACCGCACCAGGCATTAAAGGTGCTTCTGCCAGCGCACGTAACAAACCGGCAACATTAAGCACCGGTCTGGTGATTCAGGTGCCAGAATACTTAAGCCCGGGCGAAAAAATCCGTATCCATATCGAAGAACGCCGTTACATGGGGCGTGCTGACTAACTTCAGCCACATTCAAAAAGGGACTGCTCAGGCTGTCCCTTTTTGAATTTATTATACCAATCTGCTATTTTGTGCTTACTGAACGCCTTCCGCCCGTAAAATTTACTCGTTGATTGATCGCCCTCACACTTCATTGCATTAACAATCCAGACCAATTTCAATTGCTGTCATATAACTTTACACTGCCATTGTTAATTAATCGTTACTGAGACGTGACCTCTATGAATACTATTGCCTCCGTTACGCTCCCCCATCACGTACACACTCCATGCTACGATCGCCAGCAATTGAAATCCCGTATCGTTCATTTTGGCTTTGGAGCCTTTCACCGCGCACATCAGGCATTATTAACCGATCGTGTGCTGAATGCGCAGGGTGGCGACTGGGGAATTTGTGAAATCAGCCTGTTCAGCGGTGAGCAATTGATGAGCCAGCTTCGCGCACAAGACCATTTATACACTGTGTTAGAGAAAGGTGCAGACGGCAATCAGGCGATTATTGTCGGTGCCGTTCACGAATGCCTGAATGCAAAACTGGATTCATTAGCAGCGATTATTGAGAAATTTTGCGAACCGCAGGTGGCGATAGTTTCCCTGACGATTACCGAAAAGGGGTATTGCATCGACCCGGCCACCGGCACGCTCGACACCAGCAATTCGCGCATTATTCACGATCTACAAACGCCGGAAGAACCTCATTCCGCACCAGGCATTCTTGTCGAAGCACTGAAACGCCGCCGTGAACGCGGCCTTGCGCCATTTACCGTGCTCTCCTGCGACAATATTCCCGACAATGGCCATGTGGTGAAAAATGCGGTGTTGGGAATGGCAGAAAAACGCTCACCAGAACTCACCGAATGGATAAAAGAACACGTCAGCTTTCCGGGAACGATGGTTGATCGCATTGTTCCGGCAGCAACCGACGAATCGCTGGCGGAAATTAGCCAGCATCTGGCCGTGAATGATCCCTGTGCGATTAGCTGCGAACCGTTTATCCAGTGGGTAGTGGAAGATCACTTCGTTGCAGGACGTCCAGCCTGGGAAGTCGCAGGTGTACAACTGGTGGATGATGTTTTGCCCTGGGAGGAGATGAAACTGCGCATGCTTAATGGCAGCCACTCTTTTCTCGCTTATCTGGGTTATCTCGCAGGGTTTGCCCATATCAGTGATTGCATGCATGACCGCGCATTTCGCCATGCCGCCAGAACGTTAATGCTGGATGAGCAAGCGCCGACGCTACGGATTAAAAATGTCGATTTGACGCAATATGCGGATAAGTTAATTGAACGTTTTGCCAATCCCGCACTGAAACATAAAACCTGGCAAATCGCGATGGATGGCAGTCAGAAATTACCGCAACGCATGCTGGCGAGCATTCGCATTCATCTGGCGCGCGAAACAAACTGGCCGTTACTGGCGTTAGGAGTCGCAGGCTGGATGCGCTATGTGAGCGGCGTTGATGATGCCGGAAATGCCATTGATGTTCGCGATCCGCTCAGCGATAAAATTCGCGATCTGGTTGCGGAAAGTAGCAGTGAACAACGCGTTAGCGCCCTGCTTTCTCTGCGTGAAGTTTTCGGTGATGACCTGCCCAATAACCCGCATTTTGTGCAGACAATCAAAAATGCCTGGCAACAAATAGCGCAGTTTGGAGCGCATCAGGCACTGTTAAATACCCTCAAAATTTAACGATTTCTGCGGTTAAGGTGGACGGAGGCATGCTTCGTCCGCTCCTTCTCTTCTCTTTTCCAGCTTTTTTAGCCAGGATTAACGCACAGTTAACTAATCTGATTATTGCGGAGCCGTTGTGACCAGGACCAACCTCATCACCGGTTTTCTCGGCAGCGGGAAAACGACGTCAATTCTTCATCTATTAGCCCACAAAGATCCGCAAGAAAAATGGGCGGTGCTGGTTAATGAATTTGGTGAAGTCGGGATAGATGGTGCTTTGCTCGCTGACAGCGGTGCATTACTAAAAGAGATCCCCGGCGGCTGCATGTGCTGCGTTAATGGCTTACCGATGCAGGTGGGGCTGAATACCTTACTGCGCCAGGGAAAACCAGACCGCTTGCTGATAGAGCCTACAGGGCTGGGCCATCCAAAACAGATCCTCGATCTGTTAACCGCTCCGGTTTATGAACCGTGGATCGATCTGCGCGCCACGTTATGTATTCTCGATCCTCGCCTGCTGCTGGATGAAAAAAGCGTCAATAATGAAAATTTCCGTGACCAGTTGGCTGCCGCAGACATTATTGTCGCCAATAAATCCGACCGAGCGACGTCCGAAAGCGAGCAAGCGTTGCAACGCTGGTGGCAACAAAATGGTGGCGATCGGCAATTAATTCACAGCGAACATGGGCAAATTGATGGTCATCTTCTGGATTTACCCCGTCGCAATTTAATCAAATTACCCGCCAGCGCCGCCCATTCACATCAGCATACCGTGAAAAAAGGGTTAGCCGCGTTAAGCCTGCCAGAGCATCAACGCTGGCGTCGCAGTCTCAACAGCGGACAAGGGCATCAGGCCTGCGGTTGGATATTCGATGCTGATACGGTGTTCGACACCGTTGGCATTCTGGAATGGGCGCGGCTTGCACCAGTGGAACGCGTGAAAGGCGTGATGCGTATTCCTGAAGGACTGGTGCGAATCAACCGTCAGGGCGATGACTTGCACATTGAAACGCAAAACGTGGCACCACCGGACAGTCGCGTTGAGCTGATTTCCAGCAGCGAAACTGACTGGAATGCCTTACAGAGCGCGCTGTTGAAGCTTCGTTTAGTGACCAACGCGTAAGGTTGCTTGCGTTTTTCAGTAAGATGATTAGAGAAAATATGATTAAAAATTTGCCGCAAATAGCGTTGTTAAACGTTGTCGGCCTCGCGCTGTTTCTTTCCTGGTACATTCCCGTCAATCATGGATTCTGGTTGCCGATTGACGCGGATATTTTCTATTTTTTTAATCAGAAACTGGTCGAAAGCAAGGCTTTTTTATGGCTGGTCGCATTGACCAATAATCGCGCTTTTGACGGCTGTTCACTGCTGGCAATGGGACTGCTGATGCTGAGTTTCTGGCTGAAAGGAAACGCCTCCGGCAGACGCCACATCATGATTATCGGTCTCGTCATGCTGTTAACCGCAGTGGTATTAAACCAGTTGGGCCAGGCATTAATTCCGGTAAAGCGAGCCAGCCCGACATTAACATTTGCGAATATTAACCGCGTCAGCGAACTGTTATCTGTGCCAACAAAAGATGCCTCGCGAGATAGTTTTCCTGGCGATCATGGCATGATGTTGCTTATTTTTTCTGCATTCATGTGGCGTTATTTCGGAAAAGTCGCAGGCGTCATCGCCCTTATTATTTTTGTGGTATTTGCATTTCCCAGAGTGATGATTGGCGCACACTGGTTTACCGATATCATTGTCGGTTCCCTGACTGTGATATTGATTGGTTTGCCCTGGTGGTTGATGACGCCATTAAGTGATCGATTAATCACCTTCTTTGACAAATCATTGCCAGGAAAAAGAAAACATTCCTAAAACAAATAACTCACAGTAATTAACATCATCAGGTTTATTTTCATAGACCGGATAATCCTGATGATGCACTGCGTTGCTTTCGTTCATCGAGTAAAATAGTCATTCTCTAACGAAATGAATGGATTGCATGCTTTTTGCTCAATCGTTCTTTAATTGACCAATCCCGGTTATTAACTTTCTGTATCACTTTTTCTTATAAAAAATCATGTAAAACCCCTCGCCAAGACCGCGCCAATCGGGTAATCTCGAACTCGTTTTGCCTCGGCGGTAAATTATCCTCACAGCATATAATTTTGTGCGTTAGTCCACAGATTTGGCCTTAGGGAATTGTTTCAACATGCCCAGGTAATTAGTCTCGTCTCGCTTGGCATTTTTTTATAACGATATTTGTCGTTAAGGACTTCAAGGGAAAACAAACAACATGGTCAAATCTCAACCGATTTTGAGATATATCTTGCGCGGCATTCCCGCGATTGCAGTAGCGGTTCTGCTTTCTGCATGTAGTGCAAACAACACCGCAAAGAATATGCATCCTGAGACACGTGCAGTGGGTAGTGAAACATCATCACTGCAAGCTTCTCAGGATGAATTTGAAAACCTGGTTCGTAATGTCGACGTAAAATCGCGAATTATGGATCAGTATGCTGACTGGAAAGGCGTGCGTTATCGTCTGGGCGGCAGCACCAAAAAAGGTATCGATTGTTCTGGTTTCGTACAGCGTACATTCCGCGAACAATTTGGCTTAGAACTCCCTCGTTCAACTTATGAACAACAGGAAATGGGCAAGTCAGTTTCCCGCAGTAATTTGCGTACAGGTGACTTAGTTCTGTTCCGTGCCGGTTCAACGGGACGCCATGTCGGTATTTATATCGGCAATAATCAGTTCGTTCATGCTTCCACCAGCAGTGGTGTTATTATTTCCAGCATGAATGAGCCGTACTGGAAAAAGCGTTACAACGAAGCACGTCGGGTTCTTAGTCGCAGCTAATAAACCGTTTGGATGCAATCCCTTGGCTATCCTGACGAGTTAACTGAAGGCACTGCTTAAGCAGTGCTTTTTTATTTTCATCCATTATAGAAAATGATGTTTCCATGCCTTGATCCAGGCTATAGTCCCGTCATTCTCTTCTACTTCAGCGTTATCGTAATCTCAGGAATATTAACGGAACTATGTTCATACGCGCTCCCTCTTCCGGACGTAAGATCCTGCTTACCTGCATTATTGCGGGCGTGATGATCGCGATACTTGTCAGTTGCCTTCAGTTTTTAGTGGCCTGGCATAAACATGAAGTCAAATACGACACCTTGATTACCGACGTACAAAAATATCTCGACACCTATTTCACCGAGCTGAAGTCCACTACTGATCACCTCCAGCCACTCACCTTAGATACCTGTCAGCAAGCCAACCCTGAACTGACTGCACGTGCGGCATTCAGTATGAATGTACGAACGTTTGTGCTGGTAAAGGATAAAAAGAGTTTCTGTTCTTCTGCGACTGGTGAGATGGACATTCCGCTCAATGAACTGATTCCGGCGCTCGACATTAGTAAAAATATTGATATGGCAATGTTGCCTGGCACACCGATGGTGCCCAACAAACCCACGATCGTCATCTGGTATCGCAATCCTTTATTAAAAAATAGCGGCGTTTTTGCAGCATTGAACCTGAACCTGACGCCGTATCTTCTCTATAGCTCTCACCAGCAAGATTTCGATGGTATAGCACTCATTATTGGTAATACTGCGATATCGACCTTTACGCCGCATTTGATGAACGTCCGCGAGTTAACCGGCACGCCGGTACGTGAAACCAAAATCGCAGGCATTCCGCTGACTGTTCGACTTTATGCTAACGACTGGACATGGAGTGATGTGTGGTACGCGTTTTTACTGGGTGGAATGAGTGGAACTGTCGTTGGCCTGCTCTGCTATTACCTGATGAGCGTGCGTATGCGCCCTGGCAGAGAGATTATGATGGCCATCAAGCGTGAGCAGTTTTACGTGGTGTATCAACCGGTGGTTGATACACAAACGCTGCGGGTAACGGGTCTGGAAGTGTTACTGCGCTGGCGTCATCCGGTAGTGGGTGAAATCCCCCCGGATGCCTTCATTCATTATGCCGAATCGCAAAAGATGATTGTGCCACTGACCCAGCACCTGTTTGAGCTGATTGCTCGTGACGCGGCAGAATTACACAACGTACTGCCGGTGGGCGTAAAGTTTGGTATTAACATTGCGCCGGACCATTTGCACAACGAGAGCTTTAAAGCCGATATACATCGACTGCTTGCCTCCCTGCCCGCTCACCATTTCCAGATTGTGCTGGAAATTACCGAGCGCGATATGTTGAAAGAACATGAAGCGTCACAACTCTTCGCATGGCTGCATTCTGTCGGCGTGGAAATTGCCATTGATGACTTCGGCACCGGACACAGCGCGCTTATCTATTTGGAACGTTTCACGCTCGATTACCTGAAAATTGACCGCGGTTTCATCAATGCCATAGGTACGGAAACGGTCACCTCACCAGTGCTTGACGCGGTGCTGACGCTGGCGAAGCGTCTCAATATGCTGACAGTTGCTGAAGGGGTTGAAACGCCGGAACAGGCACGCTGGTTACGCGAACGTGGTGTTAATTTCCTGCAAGGTTACTGGATTAGTCGCCCTCTGCCGTTGGATGATTTTATCCGCTGGTTGGAGAAACCGCATACGCCGCAGTGGTAAGGAGTGCTTGTGTCCCTTATTATTCATAGAGAAAGCATGCCGGATTGCGGCTAATGATGAGTAAAAGGAAATCCATTGCAGATGATTGTGCGCATACTGCTGGTGTTTATCACCCTGTTCACCTTCGGTGTGCAGGCGCAGGCTATTAAGGAAAGCTATGCCTTTGCAGTACTGGGAGAACCCAGATATGCCTTTAATTTCAACAATTTTGATTATGTTAATCCTGCCGCGCCAAAAGGCGGGCAGATAACGTTATCCTCCATTGGCACCTTCGATAATTTCAACCGCTATGCACTACGCGGAAACCCCGGTGCACGTACCGAGCAGTTGTACGACACACTATTTACTACCTCTGATGACGAGCCGGGCAGTTATTACCCGCTAATTGCCGAAAGCGCGCGCTATGCCGACGATTATTCCTGGGTTGAAGTTGCTATTAATCCGCGCGCCCGTTTTCATGATGGTTCGCCCATTACTGCCCGCGATGTTGAGTTCACTTTTCAAAAGTTTATGACTGAAGGCGTGCCGCAATTTCGCCTGGTATACAAAGGCACCACAGTTAAAGCCATTGCGCCGTTAACCGTGCGCATCGAATTAGCTAAACCCGGCAAAGAAGATATGCTTAGCCTGTTTTCACTGCCGGTATTTCCAGAAAAATACTGGAAGGGTCACAAACTGAGCGACCCGCTCGCTACGCCTCCACTTGCCAGTGGTCCGTATCGCATTACGGCCTGGAAAATGGGGCAAAATATTGTCTATTCCCGCGTGAAAGATTACTGGGCGGCAAACTTACCGGTAAACCGTGGACGCTGGAATTTCGACACCATTCGCTACGATTATTACCTTGACGATAACGTCGCTTTTGAAGCATTTAAAGCTGGTGCCTTTGATTTGCGCATGGAAAACGACGCCAAAAACTGGGCCACGCGCTATACCGGTAAAAATTTCGACAAAAAATACATTATCAAAGATGAGCAAAAGAACGAATCAGCCCAGGATACACGCTGGCTGGCGTTTAATATTCAGCGCCCGGTATTCAACGATCGCCGGATTAGGGAAGCCATCACCCTCGCCTTCGACTTTGAATGGATGAACAAGGCCTTGTTTTACAATGCCTGGAGTCGCACTAACAGCTATTTTCAGAATACCGAATACGCTGCCAGAAATTACCCCGACGCTGCGGAACTGGTGCTGTTGGCACCAATGAAAAAAGATCTACCGCCAGAGGTGTTCACACAAATCTACCAGCCGCCAGAATCCAAAGGCGATGGCTACGACCGTGATAATCTGTTAAAAGCCGACAAACTTCTCAACGAAGCAGGCTGGGTACTGAAGGGTCAGCAACGCGTTAACGCTACGACGGGTCAGCTTCTCAGCTTTGAATTATTGCTTCCAGCCAGCAGTAATAGCCAGTGGGTATTGCCGTTCCAGCACAGCCTGCAACGGCTTGGTATCAACATGGACATTCGCAAGGTGGATAACTCACAAATCACCAACCGAATGCGCAGCCGCGACTATGACATGATGCCACGCGTGTGGCGGGCGATGCCGTGGCCCAGCTCCGATTTACAGATTTCCTGGTCATCGGAATATATCAACTCTACTTATAATGCTCCCGGCGTACAAAGTCCGGTCATCGACTCGCTGATCAACCAAATTATTGCCGCCCAGGGAAATAAAGAAAAATTACTGCCGTTGGGGCGCGCCCTGGATCGCGTATTAACGTGGAATTATTACATGTTGCCGATGTGGTACATGGCGGAAGACCGTCTCGCCTGGTGGGATAAATTCTCCCGCCCGGCAGTGCGTCCCGTTTATAGTCTCGGTATTGATACCTGGTGGTATGACGTCAATAAAGCGGCCAAACTGCCGTCAGCCAGACAACTGGGAGAGTAGATGGGCGCTTACCTGATTCGCCGTCTGTTGCTGGTGATCCCAACGTTATGGGCGATTATCACCATCAACTTTTTTATCGTGCAAATTGCGCCTGGCGGTCCGGTCGACCAGGCCATCGCCGCCATTGAGTTTGGTAATGCCGGAGTATTACCAGGTGCAGGCGGCGAAGGCGTGCGTGCCAGCCATGCACAAACGGGCGTCGGCAACATCAGCGACAGCAACTACCGCGGTGGACGCGGATTGGATCCAGAAGTGATCGCAGAGATCACCCATCGCTACGGTTTCGATAAACCGATCCACGAACGTTACTTCAAAATGCTCCGGGACTACATTTGTTTTGATTTTGGCGACAGCCTGTTTCGTAGCGCCTCAGTGCTGACATTGATTAAAGACAGTCTGCCGGTTTCCATCACCCTCGGATTGTGGAGCACGTTGATTATCTATCTGGTGTCAATTCCGCTGGGTATTCGCAAAGCCGTTTATAACGGTAGTCGCTTTGATGTCTGGAGTAGCGCATTTATTATCATCGGCTACGCTATTCCGGCCTTTTTGTTTGCAATCCTGCTGATTGTCTTCTTCGCGGGCGGCAGTTATTTCGACCTGTTCCCTCTGCGCGGCCTGGTTTCCGCTAATTTTGATTCACTACCGTGGTATCAGAAAATCACCGATTATCTGTGGCACATCACGCTACCCGTGCTGGCGACGGTGATTGGCGGCTTTGCGGCGCTCACCATGCTGACAAAAAACGCCTTTCTTGATGAAGTGCGCAAGCAATATGTGGTTACCGCGCGCGCGAAAGGAGTGAGTGAGAAAAACATTCTCTGGAAACATGTGTTCCGCAACGCCATGCTGCTGGTGATTGCCGGTTTTCCAGCGACTTTCATCAGCATGTTTTTCACCGGTTCGCTGTTGATTGAGGTGATGTTTTCACTCAATGGCCTCGGTTTGCTGGGCTATGAAGCGACCGTCTCGCGCGATTATCCGGTGATGTTTGGCACCTTGTATATTTTCACCCTGATTGGCCTGCTCCTGAATATCGTCAGTGATATCAGCTATACACTGGTCGATCCTCGTATTGATTTTGAGGGACGCTAATGCCGCAACTCAGCCCCGTCAATCAGGCCCGTTGGGCGCGTTTTCGTCATAATCGTCGCGGCTACTGGTCGTTATGGATTTTCCTCTTCTTATTCAGTTTGAGTTTGTGTTCTGAACTGATCGCCAACGATAAACCGTTGCTGGTACGTTATGACGGTAGCTGGTATTTCCCGTTGCTGAAAAACTACAGTGAAAGTGATTTTGGCGGCCCGCTGGCAAGCCAGGCGGATTATCAGGATCCGTGGCTAAAACAACGACTGGAGGATAAAGGCTGGGTACTGTGGGCACCGATTCGCTTTGGTGCTACCAGTATCAATTTTGCGACCGATAAGCCCTTCCCCTCCCCACCCTCACCGCAAAACTGGCTGGGGACGGATGCCAACGGCGGCGATGTGCTGGCGCGTATTCTGTATGGCACACGGATCTCGGTTCTGTTTGGTCTGATGCTGACACTCTGTTCCAGTGTGATGGGCGTGCTGGCGGGGGCGCTGCAAGGTTATTACGGCGGAAAAGTGGATCTCTGGGGGCAGCGCTTCATTGAAGTGTGGTCGGGGATGCCGACGCTGTTTCTGATAATTCTGCTTTCCAGTGTCGTTCAACCTAACTTCTGGTGGCTGCTGGCGATTACCGTCTTGTTTGGCTGGATGAGTCTGGTGGGCGTAGTGCGTGCGGAATTTTTGCGTACCCGTAATTTCGACTACATCCGCGCAGCGCAGGCGCTTGGCGTCAACGATCGCAGTATTATCCTGCGTCATATGTTGCCAAATGCAATGGTCGCTACCCTCACCTTTTTACCGTTTATTTTATGTAGCTCGATCACCACCCTGACCTCGCTCGATTTCCTCGGCTTCGGCTTGCCACTCGGTTCACCATCGCTCGGAGAACTACTGCTACAAGGGAAAAATAACCTTCAGGCACCGTGGCTTGGGATCACCGCCTTCTTGTCGGTGGCGATATTATTGTCATTGCTGATCTTTATTGGTGAAGCAGTCCGCGACGCATTTGATCCTAATAAGGCGGTGTAGCATGACGCAAACTCTGTTAGCGATTGAAAATTTGTCGGTGGGTTTTCGCCATCAGCAAACCGTTCGCACCGTAGTGAATGATGTTTCGCTACGCATTGAAGCTGGCGAAACACTGGCGCTGGTGGGTGAGTCTGGCTCCGGCAAGAGCGTTACTGCGCTGTCGATTTTACGTCTTCTCCCTTCCCCGCCTGTTGAATATCTCTCTGGCGATATTCGTTTTCATGGCGAATCGCTGCTTCATGCCAGCGAGCAAACGTTGCGTGGTGTGCGGGGAAATAAGATTGCCATGATTTTCCAGGAGCCGATGGTATCGTTAAACCCATTGCATACTCTGGAAAAACAGCTTTATGAAGTGCTTTCACTGCATCGCGGGATGCGTCGGGAAGCGGCGCGTGGTGAAATCCTTAATTGCCTCGATCGCGTCGGTATCCGCCAGGCAGCAAAACGGCTGACAGACTACCCGCATCAGCTCTCCGGCGGCGAACGTCAGCGGGTGATGATTGCAATGGCGCTACTCACTCGACCGGAATTATTGATTGCTGATGAACCGACTACCGCGCTGGACGTCTCTGTCCAGGCGCAGATTTTGCAATTATTACGCGAACTGCAACATGAACTGAATATGGGCATGTTATTTATTACTCATAACCTCAGCATTGTCAGAAAACTGGCCCACCGCGTGGCAGTGATGCAAAACGGTCGCTGTGTGGAGGAAAATCGCGCCACTGCGCTCTTTGCCTCCCCCGTTCATCCTTACACGCAAAAACTACTCAACAGCGAACCGTCAGGCAATCCAGTGCCGTTGCCAGAGCCAGCCTCAACGTTGCTTGATGTTGAACAGCTTCAGGTCGCTTTCCCCATTCGTAAGGGACTCCTGAAACGCGTCGTCGATCATAACGTGGTGGTGAAAAGCGTCAGTTTTACGCTTCGGGCGGGTGAAACGCTGGGTTTAGTGGGCGAGTCCGGCTCCGGCAAAAGCACCACAGGACTGGCGTTGCTACGATTAATTGACTCTCAGGGCAGCATCGTTTTTGACGGTCAGCCATTGCAAAATCTAACTCGTCGCCAGCTATTGCCCATTCGCCATCGCATTCAGGTGGTATTTCAGGATCCAAACTCCTCACTCAACCCACGACTCAACGTGTTGCAGATTATTGAGGAGGGGTTACGTGTGCATCAACCCACCCTTTCAGCCACGCAACGCGAAGAGCAAGTGAAAGCCGTAATGCAGGAAGTGGGGTTAGATCCTGAAACGCGCCACCGTTATCCGGCGGAGTTCTCGGGAGGTCAACGACAACGTATTGCGATTGCCCGAGCATTGATTCTGAAACCTTCGCTGATCATTCTTGATGAACCAACATCATCGCTCGACAAAACGGTACAGGCGCAAATATTGGCGCTATTAAAATCATTGCAACAAAAGCACCAACTAGCCTATTTGTTTATCAGCCATGATTTGCATGTTGTTCGCGCATTATGTCATCAGGTTATCGTGCTGCGACAGGGAGAAGTAGTGGAACAAGGACCGTGCGCGCGCGTGTTTGCCGCACCGCAGCAGGAGTATACGCGTCAGCTACTGGCGTTGAGCTGATGCTTAAAAAGGATTGTAGTTTGAGAAAGGTTCGGCAATTGCCACACCAAAATTTTTCAGTCGACAGGTGGCGGCGAACTCATCCTGCCGATTAACAAACAGACATGGCTCACCTTCACACTCCAGTACCGAGCACGGAACTTCAATATCGCTTAATGCCTGGCTAAGTTTGTACATCACCGACCATGCGTTATCGCCATCCGGGCTAAGCAATTTAAGCGCCACCAGGCTGTTGTCACCGCACGGTCCATTTTGCGGAATCGGTTCAACTTTTGAACCTGCGAAACCAGCAGACCAACGATAGTTCTGCGGCAGTCGATGGACGATTGAGAGTTGTAATGAAGTCACTTATTTTCCCCGGAAGCACATTTAATTCACAATTTATTTACATTAATTTTAACACATCATCAACAACCCGTCTTTAAACAGATCGTAAAGATTGATGCCTCGCCTGCGTGGCCTCTATGGCTCTGATTTAAATAATATCTGCGGGCGTGGTCACGTTTGCGGGGCTATATGTACCCGTTTCTGAGATCTAACTCAACCTTTTTAACTACAATGATGTGACTTTTTACATAAATTGATTTTACATAAAACAAACAAATGACGGGGGATTGATAGATTTGTGGTTGATATGCATCAACAAAGGAAGCCTTTTAGCTTCCCTGTTGAGCAATAGTTCACCGTTTTTTGGGTCTGCTGGCGTACAAACAGAAGAGAATTGAACTGGTTGCACAGAATGCGATTGACCAAATCATCGGCCATGCGGAATTAAAGGTCGCCAGCGAAAGCAGCGCGCCAACAATTGCGCCAATGCCAAAACGAAAAGTTCCTGCAAGCGACGACGCGGTTCCCGCCATATGAGGGAACTCATCCAGAATTACCGCCATCGCGTTAGAAGACACCATCGATACGCAGCCAACAAACGCCGCCACACCCACTACCAGCGACCAGAATCCTAGCCCCAGTAATGCGCTGATGACCATCCACGCCGCCATAATAAATTGAATCCACAGCCCCGAGCGGAACATATTCAGCGCGCCAATGCGGCGAACAAAGCGACTGTTAAAAATGGTCATCACAAACAGGAAAACAATGTTTAACGCAAAGTAATAACCGAAGTTTTCCGGTGCGACATGGTTAATTTCAATGTAGACAAACGGTCCGGCGCTTAAGAACGAGAACATCCCGGCAAAGCTAAAACCGCTGGCCAACATATAACTCAGGACACGCTTATGGCGGAACAACGCGGCAAAGTTACCAATGGTGGTACGGATGTGAAACGGCTGGCGACGCTCCGGCGGCAAGGTTTCTTTGATCAGGAAGAAGATCATTGCCGAAGCCAGAATCGCCGCTACAGCGAGGATCCAGAAAATATAATGCCAGCTCAACCACACCAGCACCCAGCCGCCAACAATCGGTGCCATCAGCGGCGCGATGGTGGTCACCAGCATAACGAACGACATCATCCGCGAGAACTCTTCTTTCGGGTAAATATCGCGCATCAGGGCATTGATAACCACGCTGGCCGCTGCCGCCGCCAGACCGTGAAAGAAACGCATCACAATCAACTGATCGATGGTTTGCGCCAGCGCGCACGCCACCGCCGCCGCGGCAAACACCAATGTACCACCGAGGACAACCGGCTTGCGCCCGAAGCTATCCGCCATCGGCCCGTAGATTAACTGCCCCAACGCAAACCCCAGAATATAAGTACTCAGAGTCATCTGCGTACTGCCCGCAGGCACACCAAACTGGGCAGAAATCACCGGCAGCGCAGGCAGATACATATCAATCGACAGCGGCATCAACATGGCCAGCAGGCCAAGGATAAAGACAATAGCAAACGACGAATGCTGTCGGGTGGTCACAACTGGCTCCTGAAAGTCATTAAAGTGTTAAACGACGCTGGCAATTTCTTCTTCAGTTAACGGACGATATTCACCGGGTGCTAAATCTGCATCCAGCGTAATGCCGCCAATACGTTCACGGTGCAGTTCAACCACGTGGTTACCCACAGCGGCAAACATACGTTTCACCTGATGATAACGCCCTTCACTAATGGTCAAACGAACCTGCGTTGGGGTAATCACTTCCAGCACCGCAGGCTTAGTGAGATCTTTTTCGTTATGCAGTTGTACACCTTTAGCAAATTGCTCTGCCGTGTCGTCCGCTACGGGTGATTCCAGCGTCACCAGGTACGTTTTCTCGCAATGATGACGTGGAGAAGTAATGCGGTGCGACCACTGACCATCGTCGGTCATCAGCACCAAACCGGTAGTATCGATATCCAGCCGCCCTGCCGCATGCAGTTTCCATGCTACAGGTTCATCAAGAAAATAGAGCACCGTTGGGTGATCCGGGTCATCCGTGGAACAAACATAGCCCTGAGGCTTATTGAGCATGAAGTAACGTGGGCCATGTTGCTGTACCAACGGGTTACCATCGTAAGCCACACTGTGTTCAGGAAGCAGTTTAAACGCTGCATTGCGGACGATTTCGCCATCGACGGTGACACGAGTGCCGCGGATTTCACGCCCGGCAATAGCACGGCTAACGCCGAGTTGCTGTGCGATAAATTTATCAAGTCGCATGTGTGTGATTTTGCCTGTAAAAACGGAGGTCGGGCATTGACCCGAAAATCTGAACTGTTGTCTGCCCAGTATAGCGGTCTAATAACTTCCCTCAAGGGAAAAAGATCCGTGGCATACTATTAGCAGAATAATCTACCTACGCGAGACCATGATTTTTACACTCCGTCCATATCAGCAAGAAGCCGTGGATGCCACGCTCAACCATTTTCGTCGTCATAAAACTCCTGCCGTTATCGTACTCCCTACCGGTGCGGGTAAAAGTCTGGTGATAGCGGAACTGGCACGGCTGGCGCGTGGTCGCGTGCTGGTGCTGGCACACGTCAAAGAACTGGTAGCGCAAAACCATGCAAAATATCAGGCGCTGGGGCTGGAAGCGGATATTTTTGCTGCCGGACTAAAGCGCAAAGAGAGCCACGGTAAAGTAGTATTTGGCAGCGTACAGTCGGTCGCCCGCAATCTCGACGCCTTTCAGAGTGAATTTTCACTGTTGATTGTCGATGAATGCCATCGTATTGGCGACGACGAAGAGAGCCAGTATCAGCAAATCCTTACTCACCTGACAAAAGTGAATCCCCACTTACGCCTGCTGGGGCTGACTGCCACGCCCTTTCGGCTGGGGAAAGGCTGGATCTATCAGTTTCATTATCACGGCATGGTGCGCGGCGACGAGAAAGCCCTTTTCCGGGACTGCATTTATGAGTTACCGCTGCGCTATATGATTAAACACGGTTATCTGACACCACCGGAACGGCTGGATATGCCGGTAGTGCAATATGATTTCAGCCGCTTACAGGCACAGAGCAACGGGCTGTTCAGCGAAGCTGATCTCAACCGCGAGCTGAAAAAACAGCAACGCATTACGCCACACATTATTAGCCAGATTATGGAGTTCGCCGCAACGCGCAAAGGGGTGATGATTTTCGCCGCGACGGTCGAACACGCAAAAGAGATCGTTGGTCTACTGCCCGCCGAAGATGCCGCGCTTATTACCGGCGACACGCCCGGCGCTGAACGTGATGTATTAATTGAAGATTTTAAAGCCCAGCGTTTTCGCTACCTGGTCAACGTTGCGGTACTGACCACCGGATTTGACGCGCCACATGTCGATCTTATCGCCATTCTGCGCCCTACCGAATCGGTAAGTCTTTACCAACAAATTGTCGGGCGTGGTCTGCGTCTGGCTCCGGGTAAGACCGATTGCTTAATTCTTGATTATGCAGGTAACCCTCACGATCTCTACGCCCCGGAAGTAGGTACGCCGAAAGGCAAAAGTGACAACGTCCCGGTGCAGGTTTTCTGCCCTGCCTGCGGCTTTGCCAACACGTTTTGGGGCAAAACAACCGCCGACGGCACATTGATTGAACACTTTGGTCGCCGTTGTCAGGGATGGTTCGAAGATGACGACGGGCATCGCGAACAGTGTGATTTTCGCTTCCGCTTTAAAAACTGCCCCCAGTGCAATGCAGAAAATGACATTGCCGCGCGCCGCTGCCGCGAGTGCGACACCATTCTGGTTGATCCGGATGATATGTTAAAAGCGGCGCTACGGTTGAAAGATGCTCTGGTGCTACGCTGTAGCGGCATGTCTTTACAGCATGGGCACGATGAAAAAGGCGAATGGCTGAAAATCACCTATTACGATGAAGATGGTGCTGATGTGAGTGAGCGCTTCCGTCTGCAAACACCCGCCCAGCGAACCGCCTTCGAGCAGCTTTTTATCCGCCCGCATACGCGCACACCGGGCATCCCTCTGCGCTGGATAACCGCCGCCGATATCCTCGCCCAGCAAGCGTTGCTGCGCCACCCGGATTTTGTCGTTGCACGAATGAAAGGCCAGTACTGGCAGGTTCGTGAAAAAGTGTTCGATTACGAAGGCCGTTTTCGTCGGGCGCACGAATTACGCGGTTAATGGTAGTTTTGATTGATGTGAAAGGCGTTTGAGTATAGAATCTCGCCCGCTTTTGCATACGCAAAGCAGATCACTTACCTGTTGCTGGGTCGCCTGTAGCAGGAATCAATTAAGAGAGAAAGAAATGTTTACTATCAACGCAGAAGTACGTAAAGAGCAGGGTAAGGGTGCGAGCCGCCGCCTGCGTGCCGCTAACAAATTCCCGGCAATCATCTACGGTGGCAACGAAGCGCCGCTGGCAATTGAGCTGGATCACGACAAAGTCATGAACATGCAAGTTAAAGCTGAATTTTACAGCGAAGTTCTGACCATCGTTGTTGACGGTAAAGAAATCAAAGTTAAAGCTCAGGATGTACAGCGTCACCCGTACAAACCGAAGCTGCAGCACATCGACTTCGTTCGCGCTTAATTGCTGAATAAGTTGTAAGAAACCCCGCTCCGGCGGGGTTTTTTGTATCTGCAGATTATGCCTGATGCGACGCTGCTCGTCTTATAAGGCCTACGGTATGGTTGTTTTTTGTCGGCCAGATAAAGCGTTCACACCGTATCTGGCATTCATAACACCAAACCGATTAATTGCTGCCAGAAGTCCGGCGCTGCAATTGATCGCGCAGATTCGGCGGTGTGCCCTTAATGGTCAGTGTATCGGTCGCCGGATCCCAAAAAATCCGTTCACCTAACAGCATCGCATCAAAGTTAATGGTCAAGCCACCGCCGCTACCGGCAAACTTCGTCAACTGACGCAGTGTGCTGCGGTCTGCCGGGAAGCTCTCTTCCAGTTCATACCCTTTTTCAGCCGCAAATTCCGTGAAGCTCACTTCGCTGACGCCCGCCAGCTCTTTTGACAGCGATTCCAGCTCGATTTCTTCGCCCGCCTGCAATTGCTCATTACAGTAGCTATAAACCTGCTGGCGAACATTTTGCCGTTCTGCTTTATCCAGTTGCGCTTCGGCAGTGAAATCATCAACCGCCTGCAACAAACCGCGGTTTTGCGCTTTCGCATTCAACCCTTCGCTGGCACCGAGGAAGTCCATAAAGAAATCAGCCACTTTGCGCCCTACTCGTCCTTTCAGGAAAGTCAGATAACGGGTCGATTCTGGGTTAGTTTCCCACTCGGTCAAATCGATACGCGCCACAATATCCGCATGATTGATATCAAGATAATGGGTCGGGTTGATGTCGAGGTTTTCGTTAACGCGCATACTGCTTAAATTGTTCAGCACGCAAATCAGCAGATACTCCACAGCCAGATAACGGTAGTGGCAAAACAGCACAAAACCGCCGTCAGCAAAGGGGTATTTCGCCAGTTCGTCACGCAGGCGACCTGTTGCCGCGCGGCTAAATGCCAGAAAATCTTCTTCGCCCTGGCGCTGCAAACGTAACGCCTGCGCCAGTTCACTCTCTTCGTTGAACAAGCCGTAGGCTTTATTTTTAGCGCTATAGACCCGATGCAGTTCTGCCACCATCTCAACGACGGTTTCCGTCGGCTCCAGCAATGAATCGCGCAACACCAGCTCAAGGTTCTGCTCATCACGCTTGATAAGCTGGTGCAGAGCAATCTGGTTGATATCCAGACTCATGATAAACTCTCCTTTAAGACCGGGCGGTATTCAATCACCGCCGGTAAAGCGACGCAATAAAAGATGGCAGCCATTTTACAGAAGGCAGCGTAACGCGAATGATTTAAAGTATAAAAAAGCAGAAAAAAAACCGTTGCTACGGTAATATGTTGCCCTTTCATCAACTAACTGATTTCGATTTATGCCACAAATTTCCCGCTACAGTGATGAACAGGTTGAACAATTGCTCGCAGAGCTGCTCAACGTACTGGAAAAACATAAGGCTCCGACCGACCTTTCCCTGATGGTGTTAGGCAACATGGTCACTAACCTTATCAATACCAGCATTGCCCCGGCTCAACGCCAGGCGATTGCCAACTCTTTTGCCCGCGCCTTGCAGTCCTCGATCAACGAAGACAAAGCGCACTAAGGGAAACAGATAACAGGTTATGGTAACTCATCATCAGCGCTACCGTGAAAAAGTCTCCCAAATGGTCAGTTGGGGGCACTGGTTTGCACTGTTCAATATTCTGCTTTCACTCGTCATAGGCAGCCGTTACCTGTTTATCGCTGACTGGCCGACAACACTTGCTGGTCGTATTTATTCCTACGTAAGCATTATCGGCCATTTCAGCTTCCTGGTGTTCGCCACCTACTTGCTGATCCTCTTCCCGCTGACCTTTATCATCGGCTCCCAGAGGCTGATGAGGTTTTTATCCGTCATTCTGGCAACGGCGGGAATGACGCTGTTACTGATCGACAGCGAAGTCTTTACTCGTTTCCATCTCCATCTTAATCCCATCGTCTGGCAGTTGGTTATCAACCCGGACGAGAATGAGATGGCGCGCGACTGGCAACTGATGTTCATCAGCGTGCCGGTTATTTTATTGCTTGAACTGGTGTTTGCGACGTGGAGTTGGCAAAAGCTGCGCAGCCTGACACGTCGTCGGCGCTTCGCCCGTCCGCTGGCCGCATTCTTATTTATCGCCTTTATCGCCTCGCACGTGGTGTATATCTGGGCCGATGCCAATTTCTATCGCCCAATCACCATGCAGCGCGCCAATCTGCCGCTTTCGTATCCGATGACGGCGCGACGTTTTCTTGAGAAGCATGGCCTGCTTGATGCACAGGAGTATCAACGCCGTCTTATTGAGCAAGGCAATCCGGACGCCGTTTCCGTACAGTATCCGTTAAGCGAACTGCGCTACCGCGATATGGGCACCGGACAGAACGTCTTGCTGATTACTGTCGATGGCCTGAACTATTCACGCTATGAGAAACAGATGCCTGCACTGGCGGGTTTTGCCGAGCAAAATATTTCATTCACACGCCATATGAGTTCGGGCAACACCACCGACAACGGCATCTTTGGCCTGTTCTATGGCATCTCGCCAAGTTATATGGATGGCATTCTGTCGACCCGCACGCCTGCGGCGTTAATTACCGCGCTTAACCAGCAAGGCTATCAGCTTGGGTTATTCTCATCCGATGGCTTTACCAGCCCGTTGTATCGCCAGGCATTGTTGTCAGACTTCTCAATGCCAAGCGTTCGCACGCAATCCGATGCTCAGACCGCCACGCAGTGGATCAACTGGCTGAGCCGCTACGCGCAAGAAGATAATCGCTGGTTCTCATGGGTATCTTTCAATGGCACCAACATTGACGATAGCAACCAGCAAGCATTTACCCATAAATATAGCCGGGCAGCAGGCAATGTTGATGAGCAGATCAACCGCGTGTTAAATGCGCTGCGTGATTCTGGCAAGCTGGACAATACGGTGGTGATTATTACTGCCGGTCGGGGTATTCCACTGAGCGAAGAGGAAGAAACCTTTGACTGGTCCCACGGTCATCTTCAGGTGCCGTTAGTGATCCACTGGCCGGGCACACCGGCGCAGCGTATTAATACCCTGACCGATCATACCGATCTAATGACCACGTTGATGCAACGCCTGCTGCACGTCAGTACGCCTGCCAGCGAATATTCGCAAGGTCAGGATTTGTTCAATCCTGAACGCCGTCATTATTGGGTTACCGCAGCGGATAACGATACGCTGGCAATCACCACGCCAAAAATGACGCTGGTGCTGAACAATAATGGTAAATACCGCACTTACAACTTACATGGTGAAAGAGTGAAAGACGAAAAACCACAGTTAAGTTTGTTATTGCAGGTGCTGACAGACGAGAAGCGTTTCATCGCTAACTGATTAATTATAAATCAGTTAGCAAAATATCTTACTTGCAATCGGTGTGGAAAACGGTAGTATTAGCAGCCACGAGTCGGCACGTAGCGCAGCCTGGTAGCGCACCGTCATGGGGTGTCGGGGGTCGGAGGTTCAAATCCTCTCGTGCCGACCAAAAATCCCTTAAGAACCAGCCTGTTATGGCTGGTTTTTTTATATCTACACGTGTCCCGCAACCCACACTTGCAGTTTTACTACATGCCCATACATAAAATGGGGTAACATTCACGCGCCTGGTAGCGTTTCCAACGCTACGCTCAAACATAATGATTCTAATAAAACCTCAGGAGACTACTATGCCTGAAGCAACGCCTTTTCAGGTGCTGATTGTGGATGATCATCCACTTATGCGACGCGGTGTTCGTCAGTTACTGGAACTTGATCCTGGCTTTGAAGTGGTCGCTGAAGCGGGCGACGGCGCAAGTGCTATCGATCTGGCGAATCGACTGGATATCGACGTGATCTTGTTGGATCTGAATATGAAAGGCATGAGTGGCCTGGATACCCTCAATGCCTTGCGCAGGGATGGCGTTACCGCGCAAATTATTATTCTGACCGTTTCAGATGCCTCCAGTGATGTGTTTGCGTTGATAGACGCAGGCGCTGACGGTTATCTGTTGAAAGATAGCGACCCGGAAGTACTGCTGGAAGCGATTCGCGCCGGGGCAAAAGGCAGCAAAGTCTTTAGCGAACGCGTCAATCAGTACTTACGCGAACGTGAAATGTTTGGCGCAGAGGAAGATCCCTTCAGTGTGTTGACGGAGCGTGAACTGGATGTTCTGCACGAACTGGCGCAGGGGCTGTCGAATAAGCAGATTGCCTCAGTGTTGAATATTTCCGAGCAAACAGTGAAAGTACACATTCGCAATCTGCTGCGTAAACTCAATGTCCGCTCACGCGTGGCAGCAACTATTTTGTTCCTGCAACAACGCGGGGCACAGTAAAAAAAGCCCGATGGCGTCACCATCGGGCCTCTTCTTATTTACTTTGTTGCGGCGACAAATGCTGCATCGCCTGCGCGATACTGCGTTCAATCACCGCTCGACGGGTATCGTTGGCGGGTAAGAGCTTCAACATCATCTCCCACGCAGCAACGGCTTCGCCAAATCGCTGCTGTTCAAAGGCGTTAAACGCATACATGCTTAACACACGAATATTGCTGTGGTCGCTTCTCACCAGTTGGCGTAACAACTCTCCACCTAGGCGGTTGTCGTTGGGATCAGAAGAACGCGTCAGTGCTTCAGCATAACCCAGCGCCGCATCACTATTTTTCGGGTCGAGGCGATACGCGTTAGCATACGCATCGGTCGCAATACTGGCATTACCCAGCGCCATCCCAATGCGACCCAGCATAATCCAGCCTTCAATATCTCCCGGATTTTTTTGCAGTTGAGTACGCATCCCCAGCGCGAGGCGCGACATCTCTTCTTCATTCAACGGTTCAGCTTTCGGATCCAGCGCCCTGTCCAGCAGTGCCGGAGCCTGCACCATGGCCTGCTGCCAGGCTTTTACCTGCTGATAATTGCCGGTCTGGTAGTAACTGACGCCAGCCACAACTAACGCCACCACAATACCCGGCAGATAAACAACATATCCGGCACGCTTACCTTCCGGCATGCTTTGTTCGGGAAACTCCTCCTGCGCCACATGCACCCGACGCCGCGAACGGGAGTAAATCACCCAGCCGCCAATGCCAATAGCCACCACCGGTAGCACCCACAGCAGCACGGTCAGCGGCGTTAACGGCGGATCGTAAGTAACGAAGTTGCCGTAACGCGCCACCATATAATCAACAATCTCTTTCTTACTCTTGCCTTCCTGCATCAGTTCGTACACTTTCTGTCGCAGGTCGGTGGCAATCATCGAGTTGGAATCGGCAATGCTGTTGTTCTGGCATTTCGGGCAGCGCAGTTCTTCAGTGAGCTGACGGAACTGTTGTTCCTGAGCTTCATCCTTAAACTGCAACACGTCGATGGTCGCCAGTGCCGAGCTGGAGATCATCAGCATCAGCACGCCCAATAAAAACCTCATTGTGCGGCCTCCTTACTGTATTTCTCCCATAGCGGCTTGATTTCTTCTTGCCAGACGCGGGGATTGAGATCGCCCGCATGGCGATAGCGAATGATGCCGTTGCCGTCGATGAGGAACGTTTCTGGCGCGCCATAGACACCGAGATCCAGCCCTAACATGCCGTCGCCGTCAAACAGACTTAACGCGTAAGGATTGCCCAGCTCTTTCAGCCAGCTAATCGCTTTCTGCCTGTCGTCTTTATAGTTCATACCGACCACGCGGATACCCTGCGCAGAAAGCTGATTCAGGTATTGATGTTCCGCACGGCAGGTCGGGCACCAGGTCGCCCAGACGTTCAGCAGCACCGGCTTGCCCTGAGTCAGCACGTCCGCCTGATAAAACTGACCTGGATTATCCAGTGATTCAAGGCGAAACTTCGGCACTGGCTTGCCAATAAGCGCCGATTCCAGATTGGTCGGATCATCTCCTTCAGCATTACGTGCCAATTGCCACAGCAACGCTGCAGCAATCGCCAGGAAGATAATCAAAGGAATTAACAATACTTTGCGCTTCATACAGCCTCCGGCGCAGTTTTTTGCGGGTTCACGCGCTTGCGATAACGAGGATCAAACAGGCACAGTAGCCCCCCCAACGCCATCATCAGTCCGCCCGCCCAGATCCAGCGAACAAACGGTTTGTAGTAAAGACGTACAGCCCACGCACCGTTTTCCAGCTCTTCACCGAGCGCCGCGTACAGGTCACGGGTGATGCCGCCATCAATTGCCGCTTCGGTCATCATCGAACCAGCGGTGTTGTAATAACGTTTTTCTGCATATAACACCGTTTCCGGTTTGCCGTCACGCGTCACGCCGATTGTCGCCACGCCGCCACGCCAGTTCGGACCGCTAACGTCTTTTACGTCGCGGAATGTGAAACGATACTCATGAATATCGACGCTATCGCCAGACTTCATGCGTACGTCACGCTCAACGCTATAGTTCTGACTGAAGGCGATACCAACAATTGTCACTGCAAGCCCCAGGTGAGCCGCCACCATTCCCCAGTAGCTGAAGGTTGTTTTGGTGCCACGCGAAATACGCTGCGCCGCTTCGGCAATCGCCAGCACACCAATCCAGCAGGCCATTGCCAGACCGAGTACCGTCATCGCCACGACTTTGCTTTCGAACAGCCACGGCAACAGCAACGACAACGCCAGCGTGCTAATAAAGGCGATAATCAACAAATTGCGGATTTTACGCGGACGATCGCGCCCCCAGCGCACCAGCGGGCCAACGCCAAGCAACAACGCAAACGGCACCATCAGCCAGGTAAACATGGTGTTGAAGAACGGTTCGCCAATCGAAATGCTGCCCAGCCCGAGTTGCTTATGCACCAGCGGCAGCAGCGTCCCCAGCAGTACCACCAGCATCGCGGCGACCAGCAAAACGTTGTTCGCTAACAACAGAGATTCCCGCGACCACAGCGCATTGTTTACGCGTGAGCGAACTTTGTGTCCACGCGCGGCAAACAGCAGCAGCGAACCGCCAATCACCAGCACCATAAAGGCGAGGATAAACATGCCGCGCGCCGGGTCAGACGCAAATGCATGTACCGATACCAGCACGCCGGAGCGCACAAGGAAAGTTCCCAGCAGACACAACGAGAAGGCACTGATTGCCAGCAATAATGTCCACGCTTTGAAGCTGGCACGTTGTTCAGTCACCGCCAGCGAGTGCATCAGCGCAGTACCCACCAGCCACGGCATAAACGAGGCGTTTTCTACTGGATCCCAGAACCACCAGCCGCCCCAACCAAGTTCGTAATAAGCCCACGCAGAACCAAGTACGATGCCAAGCGTCAGGAAGATCCACGCCGCCAGCGTCCAGGGACGGGTAAAACGTGCGTAGGTGCTGTCCAGACGTCCGCTCAATAAAGATGCAATGGCAAAAGCAAACGCCACCGAGAAACCGACGTAACCCATATAGAGCAGAGGCGGATGGAAGATCAGCCCTGGATCCTGCAACAGCGGGTTAAGATCACGCCCTTCAATCGGGAAGTTCGGCAGCGTGCGGGAGAACGGGTTAGAGGTAAAGAGAATGAACAGCAAAAAGCCGACGCTGACCATTCCCATTATCGCCAGTACGCGGGCAACGATATCCAGCGGAATACGCTGGCTAAAAATCGCTACCGCAAAGGTCCAGCCGCTCATCAGCAGCACCCACAGCAGCAGAGAGCCTTCATGCGCGCCCCAGGTAGCCGCCACGCGATACCACACCGGAAGCTGGGTATTAGAGTTGCTGGCCACGTAGGTGACGGTGAAGTCGTTCACCACGAACGCATTGACCAGCACCAGAAATGCGCCAGCCACAGACATAAACAGCAACCAGGCAAACAAGCGAGAAGAGGCCATCATGCGCGCATCTCCACGCGCCACGCCCCACAAAGGATAGACGGACAGCAGCAGCGCAATCCCTAATGCCAGGCACAGCAGTCCGTTACCAATTTCCGGCATCATGATGCTGGATCCTTATAAACACTGGCCGGGCGACGGTGATTAGCTTCCATCGCTTTCTCGACTTCTGGCGGTGTGTAGTTTTCATCGTGTTTCGCCAGTACTTCTTTCGCGAGGATATGATTGCCTTTTTCCAGTTCGCCCTGCACCACAACGCCCTGCCCTTCACGGAACAGGTCCGGCAGAATGCCTTCGTAAGAGACATCCACTGAGCCTTCAGCATCGTAAATGGTGAAGGTCACTTTCAGCGAGTCAGGATCGCGCTGCACGCTACCCGGCATCACCATCCCGCCGACGCGCAGACGCTGACCGACTTCCGGCATCTGCTGGGTTTCACGCTTGCCGTAGAGAATTTCCCCCGGCGTATAGAAAAGATCGATATTCGAGCGCAGCGCATACAGCACCAGACCGATAGTCAGCGCCAGCCCCGCCAGCACGGCACAGGCAATCCACAAGCGGTTTTTACGGCGAATATTCATGCAGCCTCCTGCTGTTGCGCAGCACGTAAACGCGCCTCACGCGCCCGTTGTTGCGCCACGCCACGCAGAATTGCGCGATGCTGCATCACCGAGTGCACGACCAACACCACCAGCGGAATAACAGTCATCACTACCGCCAGCCAGACAAAAAAGGCGTAACCGCCCATTGCGAAAAATTCATTCCAGGAAGCAAATGCAGGGGTCATTTACGGCCTCTTTTCAGTATCAGTTCACTCACCCACGGACGGCGTTTTTCCATCAGCAAAATCAAATTACGCATCCGCATTAGCGTCAGCGTGGCAGACAGCAGCAGGAAACCAAAAATCGACCAGCGCAGCGGCGAACGCATCGCCGGATCGATACTTTGCTGCATCCGCGTTGATCCCTGATGCAGGGTGTTCCACCACTCCACGGAGTAATGAATAATCGGCAGGTTTACTACACCAATCAGCACCAGGATCCCCGCCGCACGCCCCGCCAGACGGCGGTCGTCGAAAGCGTGCCACAGCGCAATCACACCAACATACAGAAACAGCAACACCAGTTCAGAGGTCAGACGTGCGTCCCATACCCACCAGGTCCCCCACATCGGTTTTCCCCATGCGGAACCGGTAACCAGGGCAATAAAGGTAAACACGGCACCAATGGGAGCCATCGCCGCCACCGCCAGATTGGCCATTTTCATCTGCCAGACAAGGCCGATAAACGCCGCCACCGCCATTGAGGCATAAATGCCCATCGACCAGATCGCCGCAGGCACATGCAGATAGATAATGCGGTAGCTATTTCCCTGCTGATAATCAGCCGGAGCGAAGCCGAATCCCCAGATCCAGCCAACGATAAGCACGACCACACTGGCGATTGCCAGCCACGGTATAAACCAGCCACAGATTTGGTACAGCCGTGGTGGGATCGCCAGTTGATGCAGTGTTTTCCACATAGTTTCGATACCAGACTCGAACAAAAATCAGTAATCCAGCGTTATTGAATGCTGATTCGTAACGCTGCCGCCGTCGCAAAAGGACTTAATGTCGCGGTGCCTGCCAGCAACGCGCCTAAAATTGCCAGATACCCGTCAACGGGCAAATGCATCGAAGCCGCGTCCATCGCGGCGGTAGCAAAGATGAGTAATGGGATGGTCAGCGGTAACACCAGTATGCTGAGCAGCACGCCACCGCGCTTAAGTCCCACTGTCAGCGCCACGCCCGGAGCACCGAGAAATCCCAGCGTTGGAGTTCCCAACAGCAGCGTCAGCGCCATCACTTGCCAGCCATAAACGTCCATTCCCAGTAGCAATGCCACCAGTGGCGAGAGGATAAGTAACGGTAAACCGGTTACCATCCAGTGCGCCATCACCTTCGCCAGCACAACGGCGGGCAAAGGTAACGGCAACAACATCAGTTGTTCAAGACTGCCGTCCTGCAAATCGTCACGGAACAGTCGCTCCAGCGCCAGTAAGGAAGAAAGCAGCGCTGCCACCCAAATAATGCCCGGTGCAATACGTGCCAGCAGTTGCGGCTCCGGACCGATACTGAGCGGAAAAAGGGTAATAACAATCAGGAAAAACCACAGCGGGTTGGCGATTTCGGCGCTATGGCGAAACGCTACGCGCAGCTCAAGACGGAAAATGCGCCAGAACATCATACGCCCCTCGTTTTCGTCAGAGATATGCGGCGGATTTTACTTTCGGCAACGTTGAGCGGTTGGTGAGTAGTAAGAATCACAATCCCCCCCTGCTCCGTATGCTGTGCCATACGCTGGGTCAGACGATCGACGCCGTTAACGTCAATCGCGGTAAACGGTTCGTCGAGGATCCACAAGGTGGCACGGGTCAGCCACAGACGCGCCAGCGCAACGCGGCGTTGTTGCCCGGCAGAGAGTTGATTCACGGGAATATCTTCGAATCCGGCAAGCCCGGCCTGCGCCAGAGCGTCCAGACAGTGTGCGGTATCACCATCGCGATGATAAAAGTGCAGATTTTCTAACGCCGTCAGCCGGGTTTTGATCCCCGGCTGATGGCCTATCCATAACAGGTTTTGATGGTAGCTATCGCGTACCTGATGCAAGGGCTGCCCTTGCCAGAGAACTTCACCCGCATCAGGGCGAGACAACCCCGTCAGCAAACGGAGAAGCGTTGTCTTCCCCGCGCCGTTGCTGCCGGTGATTTGTACCCACTCTCCTGCATTCAGCGTAAATGACAAACCACTAAATAAAGTGCGTTCATCCCGCTCGCAGAGTAATTCTCTGGCTTCAAGCATACCCACGCAATAACCCTGTTAAAAACCTGGTTCGACTTCACGCATATCAGGCAGCTTGTGCGCTATCCCTTTATGGCAGTCAATACAGGTTTGCCCGTCTTTCACCGCCTGAGCGTGCATCTTCGCGGCAACACCTTTCTGGGCGGTTGTATCCAT
The DNA here is from genome assembly GCF_000208565.1 of Escherichia sp. TW09308. Taxonomy (NCBI): domain Bacteria; kingdom Pseudomonadati; phylum Pseudomonadota; class Gammaproteobacteria; order Enterobacterales; family Enterobacteriaceae; genus Escherichia; species Escherichia sp. TW09308. Next base: position 3,567,892 of record NZ_AEME01000001.1, read on the forward strand.
ATACTCGAAGTTGTGACAGTTACGACACTCCTGCGAGTTATTGTCCTTCATCCGCCGCCACTCATTCTGTGCCATAGTCAGGCGATGAGCTTCAAACTTTTGCGGCGTGTCAATAACGCCAAAAATTTTACCATACAGCTCTTTACTTGCTTTGAGCTTGCGTATCATTTTCGGCACAAACTCGTGCGGAACGTGACAATCCGGACAGGTCGCACGCACGCCACTACGGTTGTTGTAATGCACGGAATCCATGTATTCCTGATACACCGTATTGCGCATTTCGTGGCAGCTAATGCAGAACTCTTCGGTATTGGCTTTTTCCATTCCGGTGTTAAAGCCGCCCCAGAAGACAATACCGCCAACAAAACCGATCAACAGCAGCGTACCCAGCGCCAGACGACTGGGAGTACGCCACCATTTCCACAGGCGCTTAATCAGGCCAGGCTTACGGTCAGAATTTCCCATAATAACCTCTTATTTCCCGTAACCTTTTGATGGGGTGAAGGTATTCCCCACGATTGGCGCGGTATCGGCCTGCGGCACGTGACATTGCAGACAGAAGTAACGACGCGGAGCCACTTCCGCACCTACCTTGCCATCGCTGTCCATAAAGTGAGTTGGACTGATGCGCGGCGCGCCAGTGGTGCGATAGCTCTCGACACCGTGGCACTGTAAGCAGCGGTTGGTATTGGTCGTTACCTGATAACCTTCAACGCTATGCGGGATCATCGGCGGCTGATTCACATAGTTCAGCGGCATCCGATCCTGCTCTTTTGGCATCCGAATGGCCCCTTCCTGCGTCCCGGATACTTCCGGCGACTGGCTAAAATCGACGCCATTAGCCGCCCAAACCGCGCCGCTCACCACCAGGGCCAGCATCGCCGTCCATTGACACAGCGCTTTCTTCAGGTCATGGCTTTTCATGATTTCGCTCCCGAACTCCATCGTGTAGTTATTGTAAATACATCCTCAGAACAGACATCCACGCAGCGACCGCACGTCATGCAATCGCGGCTGGTGACCTGCACCGGGCTTTGTTCATCCAGCACCGGGGCACGTAGTACATGCGGTTCCGGGCAAACATGAAAACAATCCATACAGCGGTTACATTTCTGCCGATCGGTAGCCGCAACGGTAACAATACCTTTGCTACCCAACACGCCATACAGCGCACCGACCGGGCAAATGTGACCGCACCAGCCGTGTTCAACGACCAGTAGATCAAATAAAAACAGCGCGAGAATAAGCAGCGCGCCGCTGCCGAATCCCATTACCAGGCTGCGCCCCATCAGGGAAACAGGGTTAATCCATTCCCAGATGAGTGTGCCGGTTAAGGCCGATCCCACCAGTATGACGACCAGCAGCACGTAGCGAATGTGCCGCGGGATCGTCGCAGACTGATTGAGGTCAAATCGCCTGCGTAACCAGTTTGCTAAATCGGTAATCGGGTTCAGCGGACAGACCCAACTGCAAAATAATCGCTTTCCTGCCAGGGCGTAGAGCACAGTGATAATCACTGCGCCGGTCAACGCCACTGTGGCAGGTAGATGACCGCTGGCAAGGCTTTGCAGCGTCATCAGCGGATCGGTCAGCGGAATGGTGTCGAGTAACAAGCTACTGCTATAGTTGCCGTGCAAGATCCACACACCAAACCACGGGCCGCTCAAAAACATTCCCAGTACGAAGAACTGACAAAGGCGACGCAACACCAGCCAACGGTGACTACGCCACCAGCCTTTTTTCGCCAGCGCCTCGCGCCCGGCGTCACGTTTACGATTTGCCATCGTTCCCCTCCAGCCAGCCGAAGCGGTAATGGTGACCTAACTCCCCTTTCGCCAGTGACAGCGGTAACACCTTGATTGCCGGTTGCTCCAGTACGCACACTTTTTCGCACTTACCGCAGCCGGTGCAGGCATCGCTGTGAACCGTTGGCAGAAAACGGGCGTGTTTACCGGTACGCGTGTTGCGCTCCAGTTCCAGGGTAATCGCCTCATCAATTTTCGGGCATTCGCGATAACAGACATCGCAGCGCAGCCCCTGAAAGTTGAGGCAGTTCTCCTGATCCACCAGCACTGCCAGTCCCATCCGCGCGTCGTCGATCGATTCGATTTCACGATCCAGCGCACCACTCGGGCACACTTTGGCACACGGTACGTCCTCACACATTTCGCAAGGAATATCGCGCGCCACAAAGTACGGCGTGCCCGCCGACAGGCCAGAGGCCAACGTCGCCAGCTTTAAGGTGTCGTAAGGGCAAGCCTGAACACACTGCCCGCAACGCACACAGGCACTGGCAAAGGCGTTCTCGTTTATGGCTCCGGGCGGGCGCAACCGCACGCCAGATGCACGTGCGGTTTGCTGTTGTAACCCCAGCGCCACACCCACGGCAGCCAGCCCGCCTGCTGTGCGAACGACATCGCGCAGAAAGCGGCGGCGACCATTTTGAGGTTTCGCTGACCGGGACATAATGGCTTACACCTTCTCCAGTTTGACCGCGCACTTCTTAAAGTCCGTCTCTTTCGAGAGCGGATCGGTCGCGTCCAGCGTCAGTTTGTTAACCAACTGTGCGGCGTCGAAGAACGGCATATACACCAGGCCCTGCGGCGGACGGTTACGACCGCGCGTTTCGACAATCGAGATCACTTCACCACGACGAGAAACCACTTTCACTTTGTCACCACGACGCAGGTCACGCGCTTTCGCATCCAGCGGGTGAATAAACAGGACCGCTTCCGGGAAGGCACGGTGCAGTTCTGGTACACGGCGAGTCATACTGCCGGTATGCCAGTGCTCCAGTACGCGCCCGGTAGAGAGCCACAGATCGTATTCTTCATCCGGAGCTTCCGCCGCCGGTTCAAACGGCAGTGCGAAGATCACCGCTTTGCCATCCGGTTTACCGTAGAACTTGTAGCCTTCGCCCGCTTTCACATACGGGTCGTTGCCTTCACTGTAACGCCACTGCGTTTCTTTACCGTTAACTACCGGCCAGCGCAGGCCGCGTGCTTTGTGGTAGTCATCGAACGGTGCCAGATCGTGACCGTGACCGCGGCCAAACCATGCGTACTCTTCGAACAGCCCTTTTTGCAGATAGAAGCCCAGCTCGCGGGATTCATCATTAAGTTGATCTTCTGCCAGTTCGGATACCGGGAATTTGCTCACTTCCGGGGTGGCATACAGTACCTCGTACAGCGTTTTGCCACGCAGCTCCGGTTTCTTCGCCAGCAGCTCTTCCGGCCACACTTCTTCAGTTTTGAAGCGGCGGGAGAACTGGACTAACTGCCAGAGATCCGATTTTGCTTCGCCCGGTGCCTGTACCTGTTGACGCCAGAACTGAGTACGGCGTTCTGCGTTACCGTAAGCCCCCTCTTTCTCTACCCACATTGCTGTCGGCAGAATCAAGTCCGCGGCCAGCGCACTGACTGTCGGATATGGATCGGAAACGATGATAAAGTTGCGCGGATCGCGCCAGCCCGGCATACGCTCTTCATTAATGTTCGGCCCGGCCTGCATGTTATTAGTACACATGGTCCAGTAAACATTCAGCGTGCCGTCTTTCAGCGCACGGTCTTGTGCTACCGCGTGCAGACCGATTTTTGCCGGAATGGTGCCGCTCGGGATATTCCACTTCTTCTCGCAGATATCACGGTGTTTCTCGTTGGTCACCACCATGTCCGCTGGCAGACGGTGAGAAAAGGTGCCCACTTCACGCGCAGTACCACACGCGGAAGGCTGACCCGTAAGGGAGAACGGACCGCAACCCGGCTGGGAAATTTTGCCGGTCAGCAGATGCAGGTTGTAGACCAGGTTGTTGGCCCACACGCCGCGGGTATGCTGGTTGAAACCCATCGTCCAGTAGGAGATGACTTTCTTGTTCGGATCGGCATACAGTTGCGCCAGTTGTTCCAACTGATCTTTTGGCACGCCGGTCATTTCAGCGGTTTTTTCCAGCGTATATTCGGCAACAAAGGCTTTGTAATCTTCAAAGCTCATCGGCTCGGAAGCATCGGAACCCGGATTTTTCGCCGCTTTTTCCAGCGGATGGGTTGGACGTAAACCGTAGCCGATGTCCGTCGCCCCTTTACGCAGGTTGACGTGTTTGCTGAAGAAGTCCTGATTTATCGCATTGTTTTGAATGATATAGTTGGCGATATAGTTCAGGATCACCAGGTCAGACTGCGGCGTAAAGATGATGCCGTTATCCGCCAGTTCAAAGCTACGATGCTGGTAAGTAGAAAGCACCGCCACGGTGACGTTCTGGTTAGAGAGACGACGGTTGGTAATGCGCGACCAGAGGATCGGGTGCATCTCCGCCATGTTCGCGCCCCACAGCACAAACGCGTCAGCCTGTTCGATGTCGTCATAGCAGCCCATCGGCTCATCCATACCAAAGGTACGCATAAAGCCAACGACCGCCGACGCCATACAGTGGCGTGCGTTCGGGTCGATGTTGTTAGAACGGAAGCCCGCTTTGAACAACTTGGACGCGGCATAACCTTCCCAGATAGTCCACTGACCAGAACCGAACATACCGATCGACTCCGGCCCTTTTTCTTTCAGGGCGGTTTTGAATTTCTCTTCCATCACATCAAAGGCTTGATCCCAGGTGATTGGGGTGAACTCGCCTTCTTTGTCATATTTACCGTTTTTCATACGCAGAAGCGGCTGCGTCAAACGGTCTTTACCGTACATAATTTTGGGCAGGAAATAGCCCTTAATGCAGTTCAGACCACGGTTAACCGGTGCGTCCGGGTCGCCCTGACAGGCCACCACACGCCCCTGTTGCGTTCCGACCAGAACGCCACAACCAGTACCGCAAAAACGGCATGGCGCTTTATCCCATTTAATGGCTTCCTGCTGACCAACAACGGCGCGGGCAACGCCCGGCACGCTGAGACCGGCAGCCGCCGCAGCGGCCGCAACGGCGTTAGCTTTCATAAAGCTACGACGACTGAGTTTCATGGTGTTTCCTCACCTTGCTCTTCCTGCTGGTGATAAACCAGCGACACCGCCAGCACGCCTTCTACGTTGCGTACTGACTCAATGGTTTGAATTAGCGTTTCGCTGTCTTCTGCTTCCACCACCACTATCAACTGACCACTCGGCGCGTCGCTGACAGCGACTTCACAGCCATCAAAGGCGTTCAGTTGGGTGCTGATGTCTGAAATTCGTTCGCTTTTGGCCTGAACGACCAGGCTGCAAACTTGCCAGTTAGTGTGCATGGAGATACTCCGCAGTAATGGCTGATACCGGACAACTAGCTGCACATGCTCCACATCCGTTGCAAAGTTGGCTATTAAGTTGCGGCTGGTAGATCCCGGAAAGCGTCGGGCGAAAGATAATGGCCATTGGTTCACAGCTATCCTGACAGCGACGGCATTCGACTGCCTGATACGCCAGGCACGTCTCCCCGATGGTGAACAGCAAATCCCAGGCCCTGGTGTGGCGCGGAGAAAATAGTGATTCGGGGCAAGCCTGCGCACAGGCATAACAGAAACTGCACTCGTTGTTTTTGAAATTAACGCTCGGATAGCCGCCCGCACCACGTTGCAGAATGTTGTTTTCACAAGCATTAATACAGGCGTCGCAGCGGGTACAATGGGTCAGAAAATGAGATTCATCACCAGACCAGGGCGGACGGATACCGTTACTGGCTTTGCGCCAGCGACCAGTGAGTATGCCCCGACGGGATACATCAATCTTCACATTGACCTTCCATCATTAACGCGCTCTGAAAACGGAGAGCGACCAAATAAACCGCATAATTAATAAGCCATTTTTATAGCCGCTAAGATATTAAAGGATGTGTCAAAGATGCATACCCCGATCGGGGTAAAACCTGTAGTAGGATCAAAAGAGTGGTGGGAAGGCTGGCAAAAACGGTCTTTTGCTCACATTTCAAATGGTTATAAATAAATTTATATAGCGATAAATTCACCAAATATATTTCTTCAGGCTTAACCATTCATCAGCATATAACACCAAAAGAGAAGGTAAAGTTGTCTGAATATTCCTTAAGTTATTCATAAAGCAAATTAATAAATTTGATGAATATGTTAACCTTCAGCGACATCATCGGTGAAAAACCTATAAATGAAGAAAGGAAAACAAAATGAAGACCATTCTACCTGCAGTGTTGTTTGCCGCTTTTGCCACGACCTCTGCCTGGGCGGCAGAAAGCATCCAGCCGCTGGAAAAAATTGCCCCTTATCCGCAAGCCGAAAAAGGGATGAAGCGTCAGGTGATTCAGTTAACCCCGCAAGAAGATGAATCTACCCTGAAAGTAGAACTGTTGATCGGTCAGACGCTGGAGGTCGATTGCAATCTGCATCGTCTTGGCGGAAAACTGGAAAGCAAAACGCTGGAAGGCTGGGGCTATGATTATTATGTCTTTGATCAAGTTAGCTCCCCGGTTTCGACGATGATGGCCTGTCCGGATGGCAAGAAAGAGAAGAAATTTGTTACCGCGTATCTGGGTGATGCCGGAATGCTGCGTTACAACAGCAAGCTGCCGATCGTGGTGTATACACCAGACAATGTGGATGTGAAATACCGCGTCTGGAAGGCAGAAGAGAAGATTGAGAACGCGGTAGTTCAGCTCCCCCTTTAAATTATTTGCGTAGTCTGACTTCTTCTACCGCATGATTAGCACTTTTGGTCAGGATCAGGCTGGCACGTTCGCGAGTAGGAAGAATATTTTGCTTTAAGTTCAGCCAGTTGATTTCCTTCCAAAGCGTCAAGGCAGTATTGATCGCTTCTTCTTTTGTTAATTTAGCGTAGTTATGGAAATAGGAATCCGGATCTGTAAAAGCGCCTTCACGGAATTTCAGGAAGCGGTTGATATACCATGTCTGCAGTAAATCTTCAGGAGCATCAACATATATCGAAAAATCGACAAAATCAGAAACAAAAACATGATGCGGATCGTGTGGGTAATCCATACCGCTCTGTAAGACATTTAATCCTTCAAGAATTAAAATATCAGGCTGCACGACAGTTTTATCGCCATCCGGGATCACATCATAAATAAGATGCGAGTAAACCGGTGCTGTAACGTTTGGCACTCCCGATTTTAGATCGGAAACAAACTTCACCAGACGATGCATATCGTACGACTCCGGGAAGCCTTTCTTCTTCATCAGACCACGTTCTTTAAGCACTTTGTTGGGATGAAGAAAACCATCGGTGGTGATCAGTTCAACACGACGGTGTTCCGGCCAACGGCTTAATAGAGCCTGTAATACACGGGCGGTCGTACTTTTCCCCACCGCAACGCTACCCGCGATGCTGATAATGTAAGGAATGCGTTGTCCGTTAGTACCAAGAAATTGTTCCAGAACTGCCTGACGGCGCAAGTTTGAGCTTATATAGAAGTTCAGCAAACGCGATAAAGGCAAATAGATCTCGGCAACTTCTTCTAACGAGAGATCCTCATTTATACCTTTGAGACGGGCGATCTCATCCTCCGATAACGTCATAGGTACGGAATCACGCAGAGCTGCCCACTGGTTGCGGTCAAACTGTAGGTAAGGCGTCATTAACGTTTGCTCTTTTATACTCATAAGCATGTTTCTGGCGATCATAGCTCTATCGGCAAAGCGATATTTGCCATGGCGCGTCACAGTTCTGTTGAATGGGTTAATGGGCAGGAGGGTAACACCAGATTGGGAGGAATAATAAGAAAAAATCTCTTTCGACAAGCTATCGTTGAAAAGCAATGTGACAGATATTCCATCTACTAAAAAGAATTGTGTTTTATCTTGAGTGCATTGTTAAACAGAATGATGCTGAAAAAGTATGCTAATCTGTCCCCTGTTTGACTGTTTCTTCATCGCGTTGTGCAAAATGTGACCAATAAAACAAATTATGCAATTTTTTAGTTGCATGAGCGCGCATGTCTCCATAGAATGCGCGCTACTTGATGCCGACTTAGCTCAGTAGGTAGAGCAACTGACTTGTAATCAGTAGGTCACCAGTTCGATTCCGGTAGTCGGCACCATCAAGTCCGGTGGGGTTCCCGAGCGGCCAAAGGGAGCAGACTGTAAATCTGCCGTCACAGACTTCGAAGGTTCGAATCCTTCCCCCACCACCAATTTCGGCCACGCGATGCGTAGCCCGAGACGATAAGTTCGCTTACCGGCTCGAATAAAGAGAGCTTCTCTCGATATTCAGTGCAGAATGAAAATCAGGTAGCCGAGTTCCAGGATGCGGGCATCGTATAATGGCTATTACCTCAGCCTTCCAAGCTGATGATGCGGGTTCGATTCCCGCTGCCCGCTCCAAGATGTGCTGATATAGCTCAGTTGGTAGAGCGCACCCTTGGTAAGGGTGAGGTCGGCAGTTCGAATCTGCCTATCAGCACCACTTCTTTTCTCCTCCCTGTTTTTTCCTTCTGTTTATTGCATTCAACAAGTCGGGCATGTTGCCTGGTTGATGTGGTGATATCACCGATTTATCCGTGTCTTAGAGGGACAATCAGAGGAATTACTGATACATAAAGTGTATTTCTTGATATTTATAAATTTGAAAGGAACTTATTTTTATGAAAAAGACTCTGATTGCACTGGCTGTGGCTGCCTCTGCTGCAGTATCTGGTTCTGCATTCGCTGCTGCCTCCTGGACTCCGGGTGATTTTAATGGTTCTTTTGAAATGGGCGGTCAGTTAACACCACCAACTCAAACCAATAATCCGTGGTCTGTTGCTGTAGGTAACAAAGTATCAGATCTGAATGCGACTCTCACTGCCGGACAAAAAAATGTCACAATTAATGTGTCCAGCCCAATTGGTGTATTAGGCATTCGCCCGACAGAGAAGAAGATGTTCGCTAGCCAGGCAGGTATTTCTCCTCAAATTAGTTATGGTAGTGCAGTTGATCTGGATTCTTTTGTCGGAGGAACCGGGACATTGACGCTGCCAGTTAAATCTGGCGAACAAATCATTGGTTCATTGACCGCAAAAATCTATGCTGGCGGCATGGCCTCCTGGTTTAAAGATTATGGTGATACCACCGATGGTATTGGTTTTCCTCTGTATGCATCTGTTGCAGGGAAAGCCTTCTTCGGGGGACTAGGAAAATCTGAAAATGCTGTAGATAACGATGGCGACCATGTTGTTGCGGAAGCGTTTAAGTTTTTCCCGGAGATTGCAGATACCTATCTGTCTCCTGAGGGGAATTATGGATCTCTGGGGGAAACAACTTTTGCCGATCTATCTAATAAAGACATGAGTGGTTTATATGCTTCAGGTATTCCGGCGGGAGAAACACTTAACATCACTCTCACCAATTCATTATCCGATGCTACTAACTGGACTGCTTCTTTGCCAGTTACTGTTAGCTATATGTAATTTAGCAGGTAACAGCAGTAAGTGTGTTTGCCTTACTGTCTGTTAAAAATTCGAATTACTGTTTTCGGTGATCTGAATATACGGAACCGGGATGTCGGAGCAGATGTTTTTCTGTCGGAATGCGTTGTGACGCATGTCGGTTCTGTATTGTTTTCAGTGGGAACACGTTTGAATGTTCTGGTTTTTATTTTTATGTACTCCGGAACAGAGCAGAGTAAATAACAATGAAAATAGCGCATCATTATAAATCCCTTCTTTCTGCCATTATTTCGGTGGCTCTGTTTTATTCAGCAGCATCACATGCAGATATTCTTGATGGTGGCGAAATTCAGTTTAATGGTTTTGTCACTGACGAAGCCCCCAAATGGACCTGGCAGATCAGCTCACCGGACCAGACCTGGTCAGTGGATACTGCAGATGCACGTGCAGAGAACGGGCAACTGGTTTTTAATTTACGTGATAAAGGAGTATTGCCGTTTCTTGAAGGGCATTTGTATGAGGTGGCTGAGCGCGGTGGTCCCGGATTCACGCCATTTATTACCTTCAGCAGTAACGGACAGCCTTTCGCCGTAAAGGAAGGCAGTGGCACTACGGCGCAACGTTTTCGCGCCTCTGTCCCGGTGCGTGACCCGGAAACGGGTAATGTATCGGGGCAGCTTTCTTTCACCCTGAATCAGGGGATGGCAGTCAGTGCCGGTGCACAGGAGGAGGGGGCTACAGTACCGACAGGGATGTCGCTGGTCGGCGGACAAAGCGTGACGGAGGTACAGTCAGGAACGCTGCCACAGGGGCTGAAAGCCCGGCTCTCTTCCCTGTTACTGATGAATCAGAATTTTGGCAATGGCATGAATGCGGTGGATAACGGACAGGTTATCAGCCAGGGGGTACTGGCTGACGGTCGGGTGATGAATCTGGCTGCGGCCTATGCTTCAGCGGTATGTCAACGCCACGATTTTTAACCGTTATTTGCCATTTTCATGCCCGCTAAGATACTTTCGTTACTGATGCTGTCCGCTTTCCACCATTTCATCATCACTGATTGGCGTTGTGTTTTTGGTCAGCACTCCTGCTTTACGTTTCTCTTTTAACCGGTAACTCTCTCCTTTGATATTCAGCGTAGTTGAGTGATGTAGCAGCCGGTCCAGGATCGCTGTTGCCAGCACGTGATCTCCGAACATTTCTCCCCAGTCTGCGAACCCTTTGTTTGACGTCAGTATGATGCTCGCTTTTTCATATCGACGGTTCAGTAGCCGGAAGAACAGGCTGGCTTCCTCTCTGTTCATCGGCAGATAACCTATTTCATCCAGGATCAACACCCGGGCATAACTCAGTTGCTGTAGCTGACGCTCCAGCCGGTTTTCCTGTTTCGCTTTCATCAGTGTCGCGATCAGTCTGTCCAGTGGCATAAACAGTACCCGATGTCCCGCATCCACCGCTTTTACGCCAAGAGCTATGGCCAGATGCGTTTTTCCGACACCAGGAGGTCCCAGCAGGATCACGTTTTCGCTGCGCTCCACGAACGCCAGACCAGCCAGTTCCCGGACAACCTTACGGTCGATGCCCGGCTGGAAGGTAAAGTCGAACTGCTCCAGCGTTTTGACCCACGGCAGACGAGCCTGCTTCAGCCGGGACTCCATACCGCGCTGATGCCTGCCGTTCCATTCCTGCTGTAGCGCCATGCACAGGAACTCCCGGTAGTTCAGCTCTTTTTTAGCTGCCTGTTCCAGCAGGCTTTCAACGTGATAACTCAGATGCTCCATTTTCAGGCGGCTCAGCAGGACTTCCAGCTCATGCATCACAACAGCTCCTCATAGGCACTCAGTGGTCGATGTTCCACCTGACTGACCTGCTGCCAGAGCGGGGCGTGATGCTCCGGCACTGTCTGCCAGCCAGACGATGCCGAACAGAGGCGATGTGAGGCCACCAGTTTCTCATTACTGTAGATCCGCAACTCGTCATCCAGCGATATTCGTATCGATACCGGCTGACCACACAGCGCTTCGGGAACGCTGTAACGATTACCGCCAACCTCGATATAGCTGTCCCAGGACACATGGCGGATGTCGAAGTAACTGGTATCGAAGTCCGTATCCGGTAACGGCTGCAGATGTTCCTGCTCCAGCGCGAAGCGCTGTTCCGGCGTTTCTTTGAACTGGCGAAGTTCCCGTTTGTCAGCCACATCGGCTATCCATTGCTCCAGTTGTTGATTGACATGAGTGAAGCTGTCGAACCTGCGGTACCGGACGAAGAAGTTCTCCTTGAGGTATTTCACCATCCGCTCAACCTTACCTTTTGTTCTGGCCCTGCGTGGACGGCATGCCCGTGGCAGGAAGTTATAGTGGTCGGCCAGTAACAGGAATCCGGAGTTGAACACGACTTTCCCGTTGTTATTCTTCAGCACCGCAGCCTTCTGGTTATCAACCAGCACCGTTTTCACACAACCACCGAAGTAGCGGAAGGCGCGAACCAGTGATTCGTAGGTATGCTCAGCATCCTGTTTTGGTGCGGCGAAGACATGGAAGCGGCGGGAGAACCCCAGCGTATTAACCGCAAAGTTAACTTTGCACCGTTGCCCGGCAACCTCCACCTCAACTTCGCCCCAGTCGTGCTGGAGCTGGTATCCAGGCTGAGTTTCGAAGCGAACTGTTCTTTTTGACGGACGCATTTTACGTTTGGGCTGGATGTAGTAACGCAGCATGGAACGTCCGCCCGTATAGCCCATTGCCTTAATCTCCGCGAAGATAACCTCGCTATTCCAGACATTCTCTGCCAGGCGCATGTCGATGTAATCCATAAACGGTTTCAGCTTAACCATTTTGTGGCGGGTTTTTCTGGCTGGCGGTTCAGGGTATTTGAGATAGCGTCTGACCGTTCGTTCAGAGCAACCAATCTGAGCCGCAATATCGACAATGTACGCGCCCTGCTGGCGCATTTGCTTTATCATGTAAAAGTCCTCTCTGCTCAGCATGTTGATGTCCTTTTGGGTGTGAGAACCTTAAGGAAACAACATGTTGGGTGGAGCGGACAATCCAAATGGTGAATTACCGTCTTATATCACTGGCGCTAACATAGCAGACGGTTGCCAGTAACACGCCAGCAACTTTACCGATGGGGGTGCTCAGGCTATCAACGCCGCCGCCAACTTTCGCCAGCGCCACTACCGTTAATACCGGCAGACCAACGGCGGTAATGAGAAAGCCAAACGCAGCAGTCCAGACGTGTTCGCCCGCCTGTAAGCCGACCATAGGAGGGAAAATAATGTTACCTGCGCCGACGAACAACGCAAATGTCATAAAGCCCAGAGCGATAATATCGCGCGATCTTAATTGATGGGTCATAAATCATACTGCCTGTGGATGTGGTGTTGTAACGTTAAATTTTTGTGCCAATCCCTGGGGATGATACAGCGGTATTTTTAAACAATTTCAGCGGGAAATACTCCCAACCTGACGCGGCGAAGAATAGTTTTTCGATTTACCGCTTGAATGCAGTCAGTATGACAGCACCTGAAGCGCAATTTAAACGCTTATAACGTTTTAAAGCAAGATGGGATCTAAAAACCAGAGGGATATAACGATAAGAAATCACTAACCAGTATAAAACGCTATTTCAGCGAAAAAGTCATGGCTAATCATGCGAACAAAAAATCACCAACCCTTGTAAGGTTTAGCGCTTATTTTTTGGCTGCAAAGAAAAAAAGCCAGCGTCGGCTGGCTTATGGCAACAAAAAATGACAAAGGCAGATTAATCGTTGTTTTTGGCAATTAAACGTTCCGGCAGAACAAAACTGAAACGCGTACCTTTGCCCACCGTACTGTCAATATTCAGGCGGCTTTCGTGGTGATTCACCGCATGTTTAACAATTGCTAACCCCAGTCCACTACCACCGGTTTGTCGGGAACGCGCTTTATCAACACGATAAAAACGCTCGGTCAGCCGTGGAATGTGCTCCGGTGCGATACCCGGCCCATTATCTTCAACACTAAACTCGGCACCGTGCGGCACTCGCTGCCAGCGCACCGTGATATGTGTACCTTCTGGCGTATGATTCACCGCGTTATAGACCAGATTCGAAATCGCACTGCGTAGCTGATCTTCATTGCCAGACACTTTTAGGTCATTATCTATTTCAAAGGTAAATGTCTGTTTGTGCTGACTCAGAGTCTGGGCTTCACGCTCAACGACACGCAGCATCATAGGTACATCAACCTTTTCATTGAGTAACTGTGTTGGCGCAGCTTCAATTTTCGACAGCGTCAGCAACTGCTTCACCAGTCCTTCCATTCTCTGGGTTTGCTCGCGCATTGTGTGCAACGCTTTTTCACGTACCGCACCTTCCAGCGGCTGCTCATGCATCATTTCCAGGTAACCCTGCAACACAGTCAATGGCGTGCGTAACTCATGGCTCACGTTGGCAAAAAAGTTGCGCCGAGCCCCTTCCAGTTGATGCATTTGCGTGACATCACGCGCCACCATTAACAGTTGTTTATGCGTATAAGGCATGACGCGAATTTCCAGATGCCGCCCGGTGTTGAGCACCAGATTGAGCGGGCGAGAAAAATCACGCGTTTTCAGATATTGCGTAAATTCCGGATAACGCAGCAGGTTAAGGATGTTCTGCCCGTTATCTTCCGGCCAGCGCAGGCCAAGAGTTTGTTGCGCCAGCCCGTTACACCAGAAGATCCCGCCCTCTTCCGTGGTCAGCACCACCGCATCGGGCAGCGACTCCGCGCCGCTACGAAAGCGTTTGATGAGATTGCCCAGTTCGCGGCGGCGTTTTTTATTACGCAACTGCATCTGGTGTAAGCCATACAGCAGAGGTTCCCAGCTTCCACGCCCGGGTGGCGGCGTCATACTGCGATCCACCCACAGCCACCATGAGAGGCGTAATAAATTCCAGAAATGCCAGATAAGCAGTCCCGTTACCGATGCCAATAAAAACCAGGGCAGATAACCCAAAAAAGCACCCAGGATGAAGGCCGGGAGGCAGCAAAGTAGCAGCTCCAGCACCAGCCTTTTCCACGACAGCCGTTCCAGCACGTAAGATACTCCAGTTATGAACAAACAAGCCTTGCTCTGCGTCCGACGAGCAAGGCGTTAAAAGCGGGTTGAAAAACGATATCCTGTACCGCGCACGGTCTGTACCATGCGGTCATGCCCGCCAGGTTCCAGTGCTTTACGCAGGCGACGAATGTGGACATCAACCGTACGATCTTCTACATAAACATTGGTTCCCCAGACGTGGTTTAATAGCTGTTCGCGACTGTACACACGCTCGGGGTGAGTCATAAAAAAGTGCAGCAGCTTAAATTCAGTCGGTCCCATCTCCAGCGGTTCTTCGCCCGCCATCACCCGATGAGACGTCGGGTCCAGACTTAGCCCCAGCATCTCGATCACCTCTTCCACCGCCATCGGTGAAATACGGCGCATCACCGCTTTAATACGTGCCACCAGTTCCTTCGGTGAAAACGGCTTGGTGATATAATCATCCGCGCCGGTTTCAAGACCGCGCACACGATCTTCTTCCTCCCCTCTGGCGGTCAACATCACCACCGGTATATCCCGGGTCATCGACTCACGCTTCAGATGTTTGATGAACTGGATACCGGAGCCGCCGGGTAACATCCAGTCGAGGAGAATTAAATCCGGCCAGGGTTCATTCAGTTGGTTCACAGCACTGTCATAATCTTCCGCTTCGACCGGCTGAAAGCCATTTTGCTCGAGCACGAAGCAGACCATTTCGCGAATTGGAGCTTCATCCTCTACGACCAGAATACGTCTCGCCATGATTTGCCCTGTTGTAATAAATAGATTGCGATCATCAATGCGACGTCATTATGCGTCAGATTTATGACAGATTTATGAAAAGAACGTCGCACACCCCTTCAGGTTATTGATTTCCGTGGCGCAGAAAAAAGCAAATAAGACACCTGATTGGGTATAATCGCGCCTATGCTTTTTCGCCAGGGAATTGTTATGCGCATCCTTCACACCTCAGACTGGCATCTCGGCCAGAACTTCTACAGTAAAAGCCGCGAAGCTGAACACCAGGCCTTTCTTGACTGGCTGCTGGAGACAGCGCAAACCCATCAGGTGGATGCAATTATTGTTGCCGGTGATGTTTTCGATACCGGCTCACCGCCCAGCTACGCCCGCACGTTATATAACCGTTTTGTTGTCAATTTACAGCAAACAGGCTGTCATCTGGTGGTACTGGCAGGAAACCATGACTCAGTAGCCACGCTGAATGAATCGCGCGATATCATGGCGTTTCTCAATACCACCGTGGTCGCCAGCGCCGGACATGCGCCGCAAATATTGCCTCGTCGCGACGGAACGCCTGGCGCGGTACTGTGCCCCATCCCTTTTTTACGCCCGCGTGACATTATTACCAGCCAGGCGGGACTTAACGGTATTGAAAAACAGCAGCATTTGCTGGCAGCAATCACCGATTATTACCAACAACATTATGCAGATGCCTGCAAACTGCGCGGCGATCAACCTCTGCCCATCATCGCAACGGGGCATTTAACGACCGTTGGCGCGAGTAAAAGTGACGCCGTGCGTGACATTTATATTGGCACGCTGGACGCGTTTCCGGCACAAAACTTTCCGCCGGCCGACTACATCGCGCTCGGGCATATTCACCGCGCGCAGATCATTGGCGGCATGGAACATGTCCGCTATTGCGGCTCTCCCATCCCACTGAGTTTTGATGAATGCGGCAAGAGTAAATATGTCCATCTGGTGACATTTTCAAATGGCAAATTAGAGAGCGTGGAAAACCTGAGCGTACCGGTAACGCAACCGATGGCAGTGCTGAAAGGCGATTTGGCATCGATTACCGCGCAACTTGAACAATGGCGTAATGTGCCACAGGAGCCGCCTGTCTGGCTGGATATTGAAATCACTACCGATGAGTATCTGCATGATATTCAGCGCAAAATCCAGGCATTAACCGAATCACTGCCTGTCGAAGTATTACTGGTGCGTCGCAGTCGGGAGCAGCGCGAGCGTGTGTTAGCCAGCCAACAGCGTGAAACACTCAGCGAACTTAGCGTCGAAGACGTTTTTAATCGTCGTCTGGCACTGGAAGAACTGGATGAATCGCAGCATCAACGCCTGCAACATCTTTTCGCCACGACGTTGCAGACCCTCGCCGGAGAACACGAAGCATGAAAATTCTCAGCCTGCGCCTGAAAAACCTGAACTCATTAAAAGGCGAATGGAAGATTGATTTCACCCGCGAACCGTTCGCCAGCAACGGTCTGTTTGCCATTACCGGCCCAACCGGCGCGGGTAAAACCACGCTGCTCGATGCCATTTGTCTGGCGCTGTATCACGAAACGCCGCGCCTCTCCAACGTTTCGCAATCGCAAAATGACCTGATGACCCGCGATACTGCCGAATGTCTGGCGGAAGTGGAGTTTGAAGTGAAAGGCGAGGGCTACCGCGCATTCTGGAGCCAGAACCGGGCGCGTAACCAGCCGGACGGTAATTTGCAGGTGCCACGCGTAGAGCTGGCGCGCTGCACAGACGGTAAAATCCTCGCTGATAAAGTGAAAGATAAGCTGGAAATGACGGCGACGTTAACCGGGCTGGATTACGGACGTTTCACCCGTTCGATGCTGCTTTCGCAGGGGCAATTTGCTGCCTTCCTCAATGCTAAACCGAAAGAACGCGCAGAATTGCTGGAGGAGTTAACCGGCACCGAAATTTACGGGCAAATCTCCGCGATGGTCTTTGAACAGCACAAATCGGCCCGCACTGAGCTGGAGAAACTGCAAGCGCAGGCCAGCGGCGTCGCGTTATTAGCGCCTGAACAGGTGCAATCATTAACAGAAAGTTTGCAGGTACTCACTGACGAAGAAAAGCTGTTACTCGCCGCACAGCAGCAAGAGCAACAATCGCTTAACTGGTTAACACGTCTGGATGAATTACAGCAGGAGGCCAGCCGTCGTCAGCAGGCTCTGCAACTGGCGTTGACCGAAGAAGAAAAAGCGCAACCTCAACTGGCGGCGCTTAGTCTGGCACAACCCGCACGAAATCTCCGTCCGCACTGGGAACGTATTGCAGAACACTCTACGGCGCTGGCGCATACTCGCCAACAGATTGAAGAAGTAAATACTCGCCTACAGAGCACAATGGTGTTTCGCGCGAGCATTCGTCACCAGGCGGCGAAGCAGTCGGCTGAATTACAGCACCATCAACAAACCCTGAATGCGTGGTTACAGGAACACGACCGCTTCCGTCTGTGGAACAACGAGCTGGCGGGTTGGCGTGCGCAGTTCTCCCAACAGGCCAGTGAACGCGGGCATCTGCGACAGTGGCAACAGCAATTAACCCATGCCCGGCAAAAACTTAATGCCCTTCCGGCTATCTCTTTAGCTTTAACCGGCGATGAAGTTGCTGTCGCACAAGCGCAACATGCTGAACAACGCCCGCTACGTCAGCGCCTGATTGCACTGCATGGGCAAATTGCTCCCCAGCAAAAACGGCTGGCGCAGTTACAAGCCACTATCCAGAGCGTCACGCAGGAACAGACGCAACGTAACGCCGCACTGACCGAAATGCGCCAGCGTTATAAGGAAAAAACGCAACAGCTTGCCGACGTCAAAACCATTTGCGAGCAGGAAGAGCGCATCAAAACGCTGGAAGCACAGCGCGCACAGTTACAAGCAGGTCAACCTTGTCCACTTTGTGGTTCCACCAGCCACCCGGCGGTAGAGGCGTATCAGGCACTGGAGCCTGGCGTTAATCAGGCCCGATTACTGACGCTGGAAAACGAAGTGAAAAAGCTCGGTGAAGAAGGCGCGGCATTACGTGGACAACTGGACGCATTAACCAGGCAGCTTCAGCGGGATGAAAACGAAGCACAAAGCCTCCGGCAAGATGAGCAAGCACTTACTCAGGAATGGCAGACACTCACTGCCAGCCTCAGTATCACCTTGCAGCCGCAGGACGATATTCAACCGTGGCTTACCGCCCAGGAAGAGCATGAAAAGCAACTGCAATTACTCAATCAGCGTCAAGAATTGCAGGCGCAAATTGCCGCGCATAATCAGCAAATTATCCAGTATCAACAGCAAATTGAACAACGCCATCAGCAACTCTCTACGGCATTAGCGGATTACGCGCTGGCATTGCCGAAGGAAGATGAAGAAGAGAGCTGGTTATCGGCACGTCAGCAAGAAGCGCAGATCTGGCAACAGCGCCAGAACGAATTAAGCGGGCTGCAAAACCGCATCCAGCAACTGACGCCGATTCTGGAAACGCTGCCGCAAAGTGATGAACTTCCGCACAGCGAAGAAACGGTGACGCTGGAAAACTGGCGGCAAATTCACGAGCAATGCCTCGCGTTACAAAGCCAGCAACAGACGTTGCAGCAACAGGAAGTTCTGGCGGCGCAAAGTCTGCAAAATGTCCAGGCACAGTTTGACGCTGCCCTACAGGCCAGCATTTTTGCCGATCAGCAAGCGTTTCTTGCGGCACTGATGGATGAACAAACACTAGCGCAACTGGAACAGCTCAAGCAGAATCTGGAAAACCAGCGCCGTCAGGCACAAACGCTGGCAACTCAGGCGGCAGAAGCTCTGGCACAGCATCAGCAACACCAGCCTGACGGGTTGGATCTCACTTTGACAGCGGAACAGATTCAGCAAGAGTTAGCACAAACTAACCAAAAACTGCGTGAAAATACCACCCATCAGGGCGAGATTCGCCAGCAACTGAAACAGGATGCAGACAACCGTCAGCAACAACAAACCTTAATGCAGCAAATTACTCAAACGACACAGCAGGTTGAGGACTGGGGTTATCTTAATTCGCTGATTGGCTCCAAAGAGGGTGACAAATTCCGTAAATTCGCCCAGGGGCTGACGCTGGATAATCTGGTCCATCTCGCTAATCAGCAACTGACCCGTCTGCACGGGCGCTATCTGTTACAGCGCAAAGCCAGCGAGGCGCTGGAAGTCGAGGTTGTCGATACCTGGCAGGCCGACGCGGTGCGCGATACCCGCACCCTTTCCGGCGGCGAAAGTTTCCTCGTCAGTCTGGCGCTGGCGCTGGCGCTTTCGGATCTGGTCAGCCATAAAACGCGTATTGACTCACTTTTCCTTGATGAAGGTTTCGGCACGCTGGATAGCGAAACGCTGGATACCGCCCTTGATGCACTGGATGCCCTGAACGCCAGCGGTAAAACTATCGGCGTAATTAGCCACGTTGAAGCGATGAAAGAGCGTATTCCTGTGCAAATCAAAGTGAAGAAGATCAACGGTCTGGGCTACAGCAAACTGGACAGCGCGTTTGCAGTGAAATAACTATTCAGCAGGATAATGAATACAGAGGGGCGAATTATCTCTTGGCCTGATTGGTCGTTATCCTGCAAGCTATCACTTTATTGGCTACGGTGATTCGTAGCCGTCCTGTTGGTTGTGATGGTGGTATGAATAAAGTTATTTTATCTTTGGCTCTCGGCACGTTTGGTCTGGGGATGGCCGAATTTGGCATTATGGGCGTGCTCACGGAGCTGGCGCATAATGTGGGGATTTCTATTCCCGCCGCCGGGCATATGATTTCGTATTATGCGCTGGGCGTGGTGGTCGGCGCGCCGATAATCGCCCTCTTCTCCAACCGCTACTCGCTCAAACATATCTTGTTGTTTCTGGTGACGTTGTGCGTCATTGGCAACGCCATGTTTACGTTATCTTCGTCTTACCTGATGCTCGCCATTGGCCGACTGGTTTCCGGCTTTCCGCATGGCGCATTTTTTGGTGTCGGAGCGATTGTATTATCGAAAATTATCAAACCCGGTAAAGTCACCGCCGCCGTGGCGGGTATGGTTTCCGGGATGACGGTCGCCAATCTGCTGGGTATTCCGCTGGGAACGTATTTAAGCCAGGAATTTAGCTGGCGTTACACCTTTTTATTAATCTCTGTTTTTAATATTGCAGTGATGGCATCGGTCTATTTTTGGGTGCCAGATATTCGCGACGAGGCGAAAGGAAACCTGCGCGAACAGTTTCATTTTTTGCGAAGCCCCGCGCCGTGGCTAATTTTTGCCGCCACCATGTTTGGTAACGCGGGGGTATTCGCCTGGTTCAGTTACGTAAAACCTTACATGATGTTTATTTCCGGTTTTTCGGAAACGGCGATGACCTTCATTATGATGCTGGTCGGGCTGGGGATGGTACTGGGGAATGTGCTAAGTGGCCGGATTTCAGGACGTTACTCTCCGCTGCGCATTGCGGCAGTGACTGACTTCATTATTGTGCTTGCATTGCTGATGCTCTTTTTCTTCGGCGGTATGAAAACAACGTCGCTGGTTTTTGCTTTTATTTGTTGTGCGGGATTATTTGCCCTCTCTGCACCGCTGCAAATTCTGCTACTGCAAAATGCCAAAGGTGGAGAGTTATTAGGTGCTGCAGGTGGGCAAATAGCGTTTAACCTCGGTAGCGCAGTTGGCGCATATTGCGGTGGTATGATGCTGACGCTGGGGCTGGCATATAATTACGTGGCGCTGCCCGCCGCCTTGCTTTCGTTTGCTGCGATGTCGTCGTTGCTGCTGTATGGTCGCTATAAGCGCCAGCAAGCGGCGGATAATCCGGTGCTGGCGAAACCATTGGGGTAGGTCGCGGTCACGGTGAACGTTGCTTGTTGCCGGATGCGGCGTACAGATATGCTCATTTTGTAGGCCTGATAAGACGCGGCAAGCGTCACATCAGGCATCGGAGTACGATGTCGGATGCGGCGCGAGCGCCTTATCCGACCTGAGCATCAGGCATGATGCACCAATGGCCTAACTGTTTTTACTCTTGCGGCCATAACCACGCGGCACCGCGTACGCCGCTCGAATCACCATGCTTCGCCTTACGTACCGGCGTTTCACATTCTCCACCGAAGACAAATTGTTTAATCAACGGCGGAACCGTTTGATATAAACGGTCAACATTGCTCATTCCACCGCCCAGCACAATCACATCCGGATCGAGAATATTCACCACATGTGCCAGCGATTTTGCCAGTCGTAGCTCGTAACGACGCAATGCCAGCTCTGCAACGGGATCTTTCTCTTCAACAAGACGAACAATTTCGCGGCCTTTCAGCGCATTTCCACTTAAACGATGATAATCCGTGGCAAATCCAGTGCCAGAAATAAAGGTTTCAATACAACCTTGTTTACCGCAATAACAAGGGACTTCCTCGCGATAACGCAGTTCATCTTCGTCCATCCACGGTAGCGGATTATGTCCCCACTCGCCTGCCGTGCCATTGCCGCCGATATGCGCCCGACCATTGAAGGCTACCCCCGCGCCGCACCCCGTGCCGATAATCACGGCAAAGACCGTTTGCGCTCCTGATGCCGCACCATCTACCGCTTCTGAAACCGCCAGGCAGTTGGCGTCATTGGCCAGACGGACTTCCCGCTGCAGTCGCGCACTTAAGTCTTTATCGAATGGCTGACCGTTAAGCCAGGTTGAATTGGCATTTTTCACCACGCCGGTGTAGGGCGAAATCGAGCCTGGAATGCCCATGCCTACCGTTCCGCGCTGCCCTGTCGCCTGCTCCGCCATCTCTACCAACGTGGCGATCGTTTCAATGGTCTGCTGGTAATCATCGCGCGGCGTGGGCAGACGATGACGGTACAACTGCTCCCCGGCCTCGCCCAGTGCAATCACTTCAGTTTTAGTGCCGCCTAAATCGATACCTATACGCACAGAACTCTCCTTATTTTTTTCAATATCAATAGCGTAGAGACGGACACCCGGATTGACAATGCAAGGCCGCCGACAATTCGTTATTATGCCCGCTAAATTTAACGACAAGGCCGTGGAAATTATCATGCTGTGGTTCAAAAATTTAATGGTTTACCGTCTTAGCCGCGAAATTTCGCTGCGTGCGGAAGAGATGGAAAAACAGCTAGCCTCGATGGCATTTACCCCATGCGGCAGCCAGGACATGGCGAAGATGGGCTGGGTTCCTCCGATGGGATCGCACAGCGATGCATTAACGCACGTTGCCAATGGTCAAATTGTTATCTGTGCGCGTAAAGAAGAAAAAATTCTCCCGTCTCCGGTCATTAAACAGGCGCTGGAAGCGAAAATCGCCAAACTGGAAGCGGAACAGGCGCGTAAGCTGAAGAAGACCGAAAAAGATTCCCTGAAAGATGAGGTGCTGCACTCTCTGCTGCCGCGCGCATTCAGCCGCTTTAGCCAAACTATGATGTGGATCGACACGGTTAATGGTTTGATCATGGTGGACTGCGCCAGCGCCAAAAAAGCGGAAGATACGCTGGCGCTGCTGCGTAAAAGTCTGGGGTCGTTACCGGTTGTGCCGTTGAGCATGGAAAACCCGATTGAACTGACGTTGACCGAATGGGTACGCTCCGGTAGCGCGGCACAGGGATTCCAGTTGCTTGATGAAGCCGAGCTGAAATCGCTGCTGGAAGATGGCGGCGTGATCCGTGCGAAAAAACAGGATCTGACCTGCGAAGAGATCACCAATCATATTGAAGCCGGAAAAGTGGTGACTAAACTGGCGCTCGACTGGCAGCAGCGCGTTCAGTTTGTGATGTGTGACGATGGTTCGCTTAAGCGCCTGAAGTTCTGCGACGAACTGCGAGATCAAAACGAAGACATCGACCGTGAAGATTACGCCCAGCGTTTTGATGCCGATTTCATCCTGATGACCGGCGAACTGGCAGCATTAATTCAAAACCTGATCGAAGGATTAGGTGGCGAAGCACAACGTTAATTGCTGATTTTTCTTCAACGCCAGATAAGACGCCTGCGCGTCTTATCTGGCATGTGACGCCATACCAGGCATTAATATAATCATTCGCTACATCGAGCAATGATTTTTATAACATGGCAAACCGGAGCTTCCACTATTTTAATTGCGCATCAGGTAGCGGTAGCAATGAATTAGAGATTGAACGTCATGGCCAGCAATACAAGCACCTAACCCTTTGATTTAAATGTTAACGTTCAATAAAGCCAATTGATTTGAATATATCAAAAATATAAAAATCAGCAGCCTTTGAAATTTTTAATTATAAAAACAAATTACTTTTCAGAAAAATGCCCTCCCAATCAACGGGAAGGCGAGATATTACAGATAGCGGCACAAATAAGAGGTCGGTTCAGCAACTTGCAAATGAAATTCACTGTGGCCGGGAACATTGAATACGGAACCGGCTTCATACACTTGCCAGTCGGTCGCATCAGGCAGCAACACATTCAGCGCCCCGCTGATTACCGTCATCTCTTCAGGTTCAGCGGTGCTGAAGGTATATTCGCCTTCAACCATGACACCAACGCTGGCGCGACCAGTGCTGCTGCTGGAAAAGCCGATCGATTTCACTTTGCCGGAAAAGTACTCGTTACTTTGAAGCATAAACTGGCCCTGTCTGGTAGTTAAACATCCACTTCACTATAGGGGTCAGAGGCGCTGACTGTCACGCAAAATTAAACCAGTAATTCTGCCGCCAGCCTTGCAATCAATACGTTAGAGAGCAAAACAGGAACATCGAGCTGTTTTTGCAGTAAATCGCGGTGACGTTGGTTAAATCCCAAACAATCCAGCATGATGACATCTGCGCCGTTTTCCAGTAATTCTTTCCCGGCATCGATGATTTTCTGTTCAGAATCGTGAATGGGATTGCCCAGAGAAAGCAAGGGGGGTTTTTGCAGGATTTGCCATTTTTGCGCCTGAACGTGCAACAGTTCTTCTACCGGTACAATAACACCGACCTGATGACCTTCGACAATGGAGGAAACCAGCGGTGGTAATATACGTAACGGTTCGAGAAAGATTGTATTACGCGCCGTCATACAGCTAATGTTTGCCGTACTCATCAGCAAAATGACGTCGTACCCCTGATTATCAAGCACTTCAACCACGCTTTGCAGATCTCGCTCCACTTTACGACGCGAAATGTGGGCCAGTTGATTATCATTTAATAAAGTGAGAATCGTTTCTTCACCTGCTTCTGGCGCATACTCCGCCATCACTTCTTCGCGGCTTAACTTCCCCAGCAGGCTATGATGGGAAATGTTATTTTCGTCAATGTACTCAGTCAGGAGCGGCAAAACTTCCTGCATAGGTACAATGCCGATGGTCAGGATCGCCAACGACGCACTCATTGTTCTTCCACCTTACTTTTATTTCGTCGTTAATTACCGGGCAAATGCTAAGCACCACTGCTGACACTTACCTGTGCTACAAATGACAAAAAGCGTAGCAGCAGACGCATCCGGCATAATGTAAAGATTCCAAATGATTCCAGTAATGGATTGTTATTGTTTAATATTCTAATTATTAGGAAAACATGGATTGCGAAAAATGTGACGCAAGTCCGTTGTGGTAGCACTCAGAGTCCTTTCCGAGCAGTCTGATACGGTCACTCTTTGTCAGGATCCTCATAGCGTTTTTTCGCATCCATCGCTTCCAAAGCTGTCGGATGTTCGCTGATTAAAGAGTCAGGTTTGGGATGATCGGCTCTAAGCTGATACCAGGTTACGGTCTGCCCTGGTTTTCCTTTTTCAATCGTCACAACATATGCTTCACGAGGATAAGGTGGTTTCGTTGGCATCGTTCTTCCTTATTTCACGGGATGAACGTTAAGTATAGGCACTCGGGAATCAACAATTGATCGTCTGTGCCAGGGCGCAACGAATTTCAGAAATCACCTGGCTGGGTTCGTTGTTAGCGTTAATGATAATATGCGCAACTTCGCGATATAACACATCGCGTTCTTCCAGCACTTCCTGAACTTCTTCACTTAGCGGTTTTCCGGTTAAGGCTGGTCGCAAATCCTCTTCGGGTGCAGCTTGCAGACGATTAACCAGTACCGCTACTGGCGCACACAAATAAACCACAATCCCGTTATTGCGCATGTAGTGACGATTAAATTCCGTCAGAATAATGCCGCCGCCCGTGGCAATAACAGTGGATGGCGCAGTCACCGCTTCCAGTGCTGCGGTTTCTCTGGCGCGAAATCCGCCCCACTCTTCCCTTTCGACGATCTCTGCGACCGTCATATTGAGTTGTGATTGCAGCCATTGATCGGTATCGACAAACCGATAGTTGAGCGAATCGGCAAGGGCCATTCCGACCGTTGTTTTACCACAGCCCCGAGGCCCGATCAGAAAAAGAGGTTGTGTCATCGTGGGTTTTCCCCAAAAGGCCGCAATGCGGCGAAAGCCGGTTTCGTGAGAATAGCGATCATACCATTAAACTAGTACAATTTCGATTGTAAAGAAATAATTCCACTTAAGGTAAAAATTTCAATCTACACCTTACTATACCAAGAAATTAGCGAGAAAGAAGTGTAAATAATAAATTACATTTATGCGCGACTACGTTGCACTTCCAGCCACCACTTTTCCAGCTCAGCGGCAAAGGCCTGGCGGTCACGTTGTGAAAGGCTATCTGGCCCCCCGGTTTGAATACCACTGGCGCGTAAGGTGTCCATAAAATCGCGCATTGTCAGGCGTTCGCGAATGGTCGCCGTCGTGTAACGTTCGCCACGTGGATTAAGTGCCGCAGCCCCCTTCTCGATGACTTCAGAAGCCAAAGGAATATCAGCAGTGATCACCAGATCGCCCGGCTCACACTGACGTACAATTTCATTATCGGCAACATCGAAGCCTGCCGCGACGCGTAGCGTGCGAATAAACCGCGATGGCGGCACGCGTAAACTCTGATTTGCCACCAGCACCAACGGCACCTGCATACGTTCTGCTGCACGATACAGAATCTCTTTAATTACATTGGGACACGCATCGGCATCCACCCATATCGTCATAAGCCCCTCCTTTGTTGGGTAATCCTCTATTGTGTCGCGCTTTTGCCTTCCGGCATAGTTCTGTTTATGCTTCTGACCAGGCGCTTTCCAAAACAATGAATTTCACGGCAGGAGTGAGGCAATGGAAAAGAAAATCGGTTTTATTGGCTGCGGCAATATGGGAAAAGCCATTCTCGGCGGTCTGATTGCCAGTGGTCAGGTTCTTCCAGGGCAAATCTGGGTCTATACCCCCTCCCCGGATAAAGTCGCCGCTTTGCATGATCAGTTTGGCATCAACGCCGCAGAATCGGCGCAGGAAGTGGCACAAATCACCGACATCGTTTTTGCCGCTGTTAAACCTGGCATTATGATCAAAGTGCTTAGTGAAATCACTTCCAGCCTGAATAAAGACTCGCTGGTGGTTTCTATTGCTGCGGGCGTCACACTCGACCAACTTGCCCGGGCACTGGGCCATGACCGGAAAATTATCCGCGCCATGCCGAACACTCCCGCGCTGGTCAATGCCGGGATGACCTCCGTGACGCCAAACGCACTGGTCACGCCAGAGGATACCGCCGATGTGCTGAATATTTTCCGCTGTTTTGGCGAGGCGGAGGTGATTGCCGAACCGATGATCCACCCGGTGGTCGGCGTGAGCGGTTCTTCACCTGCCTATGTTTTTATGTTTATCGAAGCGATGGCCGACGCCGCCGTACTAGGTGGGATGCCACGCGCGCAGGCGTATAAATTTGCCGCCCAGGCGGTAATGGGATCTGCAAAAATGGTGCTGGAAACCGGAGAACATCCGGGCGTATTGAAAGATATGGTCTGCTCACCAGGAGGCACCACCATTGAAGCAGTACGCGTGCTGGAAGAGAAAGGTTTCCGTGCCGCAGTGATCGAAGCGATGACGAAGTGTATGGAAAAATCAGAAAAACTTAGCAAATCCTGATGAACCACTCCGGACGTCAGGCCGCCACTTCGGTGCGGTTACGTCCGGCTTTCTTTGCTTTATAGAGTGCCATATCGGCCGATTTCAGCCACTCGCGATAGTGACTCATTTGCGGACTCAGCGGCGCGACACCAACACTTATCCGCAACATCACCTGCGGCGTACTTGGTAAGCGTAATGTATTTAGCCCATCATGTACGCGTAACATGGCGGTAATGGCGTTTTCTGCTGGCGTACCAGACATAATCACCGCAAATTCATCGCCCCCAAAACGACCAATCACATCACTGCCGCGCAGAGTGATTTGTAACTGTCGGGTCAGTGCCACAATCGCTTCATCACCCACATCGTGGCCCCAGGTGTCGTTGATGCTTTTGAAATGGTCGATATCGATGATTAATAACGTCGCATCGCGGTTATGCCGCCGACAATTATCAAACTCATTACGCAGCATAATTTCCCAGTGACGCCTGTTATAAACCCCCGTCATGCCATCACGAGTGCTCATTACCTGCAATCTGCGTTTATGTTCTGCAAGTTTTGTTGCCGTCTGGTAGCTGACCCAGCCAAACAGCAGAGGATAAATAACGATAATGGGAAGGGAAAGCCACCACTCCAGCGGTGCACTATTTAGCGACACCGTGATACCCGTTAGTTCAAGCGTGACAAGGCAGGAAACTACCATTAACACCAGACCAGCGACAAACAGACGAGGGCCACCAGCCCCCATCAAATTCAGACACATAATCATTAACATCGCGATCGAAGGCAGCACGTTTACGCCCATCACGCCTACCCACATCCCCGCTAATACTGCATCAGTTTTTAAGTTGTAAATTTCCCGGCTAAGTGGATCAATGGCCCTGCTCGCTAACTGCCAGGCTAAATGCGGCCAGACAAAAGCCCAGCCGACCAACACCAGCCACCACCACCCCGGCGGCGGGTGCGAAACCAGCGTTGATGCAATCGGTAAGAACATCCCAGCCAGCCCAACCATACGGGGCAACCTGACGCGACGGGCAAAGCGCAGCCCGGAACGCTGATGTTCGTTTTGAGGAGTTAATGGTGGTTCCTCCCCGTGCGCCGCCGCTTTTTTGAAAAAGTTTTCATCATTCATTATTTTTGGGAACATTTAGAAACAATTTGCCCAAATTATAGAGACGGGATTAAGAGCGGGAGTATGATATTTCGGGTGAGCCATTTTCTTAGCTCACCCGTTAGCACTATCAGGTATTACGCGGCGTTCTTGAGGCAGGTGCTCATAAACTTATTGCGATCATCACCTTTCAGAGATTGCTGCGTCGCCTGACCATTGCATTCGCGCATCTTCTGCTGTTGCGGCGTCAAACTCTTCTCGCCGGGCGCAGACTTACTGTTCTTCAGGCAATCACTCATGTACGTCTTACGGGCATCCCCTTTCAACGCCTGCGCCGTGGCCTGTTGATTACAGGAAGTCATACGCTGTTGTTGCGGGGTTAACGTCCTCTCGGCAGCGCCAACTGTGGTTAAAAAAACTAAACCGAATAGCAGGGTAACCAGTAATGTTATTTTCATAGCACCATCCCTCTTAACATTTTAACCAGGAGCGTTTGCGCCCGTGATCTGCCTTTAAGTCTGGTTGCTAACAGCAAAAAAACCACCCGACGACACAAATTCATCGTCGGGTGCGGTTTAATTACAGGCCCAATGCGGCTTTCATGGTGTAGAAGAGATCGGTCTGATCGGTCAGGCCAACGACGTTTGCAGCGTGCGGGCCATAAGCAGCAATACGCAACTGGCTGCCAGTATGCTCTTGCGAATCCTCTTCAGAGTTACCGTAGCTCATCACCATTACTGCGCCATCTTTGGTATTTAACGCCTGAGTCAGACCCGGTGCTTTGGTATCCGGCGGGACAATTTGGCTGGCGTGAGCATGGTCAGCCGTTACCACTACCAGGGTGTTACCATCTTTTTTGGCAAATTCCAGCGCCCGTTGTACAGCTTCATCAAGGTCAACCGTCTCACCAATTTGCCCACAAGGATTCGCGGCGTGATCCTGTTTGTCGATCGATGCACCTTCGACTTGCAGGAAGAAGCCTTTTTCATTTTTACTTAATAACTCAATGGCCTTGTCGGTCATCTGCGCTAACGTCGGTATGCTGTCATTACGCTGCGGATTCGGAGTACAAGTTACCGCAGGCTTATCGATATTGCCGTGATAAGACGCCTTTGGACCTTTCCAGCGTACCGGCATATTGCCATCGGAAAATAATCCGAGCAGTGGTTTATCCTGATTTGCCTCCGTCACCGCTTCTAACGAGGCTGTATCAGTCACTAACTGATAACCACGCGCCTGTGCTTGTTCACGCAGCGTTTTTCCCTGCCATTCACCGGCGGTTGCTGTTTCTGCAAACGTTTTTGCACCGCCGCCAAGCGTTACATCGGCACGAGCGTTAAGCAGTTGTTCAGTGATGGAGCCTTTACCGCCTTTTTCCAGCGCATTACTCGGGCATTTTTCACTGGTAACGCTCGGTCCGTAGCATTTGCGCGACGTCACATGCGCCACCAGCGCGGCAGGTGTGGCATCCTGCAATTCAGCCGTTGAAACGTTGCCAGTGGCCAGGCCTGCGGCTTTTGCCATCTCCAGTATCGTTGGATGATCTTTTTCATGAATATCGACGCCCAGCGCGCCGTTATAGGTTTTGACGCCAGTTGACCAGGCGGTTGCTGACGCAGCGGAGTCGGTTACGTAGTCCGGTTTACCGGTTCTTTTATCCAGAGAATAGTGAGTGTATTGCCCGGTAAGCGGTAACGCATCGATTCCTTTAAAAAAACCGCCCGCACCTTCGGCATAATTTCGTGCGGCAGTAATTTCCGAATCCCCCATCCCATCGCCAATCAGTAATATAATATTTTTTACCGGCTTATCGCTAAGTGAATCACGCAAGGCGGCGGTCTGATCGCCTGTTAAACGGCGGGCACCGCCGGGCGTAGTAATATCTCCCTGTGCAGCCCGGTTTTCCAGAATGGGTGTCTGCGGCGTCTGGGCGTTTGTTACAGGGGTAAACAATAACGGTAAGAGAGCCAGTGCAATAGTGCTTTGTTTCACTTTATTTTCTCCATGTACAAATACAGTAAAAAATAAAAACAAAGCGACTATAAGTCTCTGGCGTGACAGCTTTATGACAATCGTTGAAAAGGCTTAATTTTTTACTGACGAGGATACCTCAATAACTTCTTTACGTAATCGCGCAGCAGCTCCGTGTCGTCATCAGGAATGCTGGCATCGGGCTTTACCGCATACAACGCCCCCTCAACCTGATCAATCAACCGCTGTTGGTCTTTTTGCGCCATATTGCGAAGCATCGCGGTGACAATAATCTCCAGTGCCTCAACCTGCGCGCACAGTTCCTTCGACTCTTCTTCTTTTTGGGCAAGCTTAAATAACAACTCAGCAATGAGATTTTTCATGTCTGTATTTCCTTATCCAAAGTATGGAGAAGTTAACATTATGCTTCATAACTGCATAGGGGCTGGAAGTAGTATTTTTATGACGAAGGAAATACTTTGCACAAATATTTCCACATATTTATCAGCGAAACGTTTCTCTTATTTAAATAATTACCTTACAAATAAAACAGCTATTCAATTATAAATCATTAATATAATAAAAAGTTATGAAATATATTTAGTTCGTTAACTTATTATTAAGTTATTCACAAGCCGAGTCATGGTTAATGCCAGCAACAAATTAGCTTCCCGTTCATCATTTTTGTGATCTGTAGAACATAATTTAATCGATGATATTTCACAGTCAGTACGCTGAGCGCTTTGTGACCAGAAGATTGCAACATTCTGTCAGAAGGCCGCGAATCAACCGTTTTGTCGTGGTAATGTATGTTCTTTATGTTCGACGGGATAGGTTTTTAAGATGGAAAAACTGCGGGTAGGTATCGTTTTTGGTGGAAAATCAGCGGAACATGAAGTGTCTCTGCAATCGGCAAAAAACATTGTCGATGCCATTGATAAAAGTCGTTTCGACGTTGTGCTGCTGGGCATTGATAAACAAGGGCAATGGCACGTCAGTGATGCCAGTAATTATCTGCTAAACGCAGACGATCCTGCCCATATCGCGTTGCGCCCTTCGGCTACCAGCCTCGCGCAGGTGCCGGGTAGACATGAGCATCAACTTATTGATGCACAGAACGGCCAACCATTGCCGACGGTAGATGTCATTTTCCCGATTGTCCACGGTACGCTGGGTGAAGATGGCTCCCTGCAGGGGATGTTGCGGGTCGCTAATTTACCGTTTGTCGGTTCCGATGTGCTGGCCTCTGCCGCCTGTATGGATAAAGACGTCACCAAACGTCTGCTGCGTGATGCCGGGTTGAACATTGCGCCATTTATTACCCTGACACGCGCCAATCGTCACAAAATCAGTTTTGCCGAAGTGGAGTCTAAACTGGGTTTACCGCTGTTCGTTAAACCCGCTAACCAGGGCTCTTCTGTTGGCGTCAGCAAAGTGACTAACGAAGAACAGTACGCGATTGCCGTCGATCTGGCGTTCGAGTTCGATCACAAAGTGATCGTTGAACAAGGGATCAAAGGGCGTGAGATCGAATGCGCGGTTCTGGGCAACGACAATCCGCAAGCCAGCACCTGTGGCGAGATCGTCCTGACCAGCGATTTCTACGCCTACGACACCAAATACATTGACGAAGATGGTGCGAAAGTGGTGGTTCCGGCAGCCATTGCGCCAGACATCAACGATAAGATCCGGGCGATTGCCATTCAGGCTTATCAGGCGCTGGGCTGTGCTGGCATGGCGCGTGTTGACGTCTTCTTAACGCCGGAAAACGAGGTGGTGATCAACGAGATCAACACGCTGCCGGGCTTCACTAATATCAGCATGTATCCGAAGTTGTGGCAAGCCAGCGGTCTGGGCTACACCGACCTGATCACGCGTTTGATTGAACTGGCACTGGAACGTCACGCTGCGGATAACGCGTTGAAAACCACAATGTAATTTTCAATCGCCCGGTAATATTTTTATTGGGCGTTTAAGACTGGTGACAAGCGTAAGATTGCCTGATGCGCTACGCTTATCAGGCCTACCAGACAATTTCAATATATTGATTTTGCAAGATTTTGTAGACAGGCTAAAGCGTTAATGCCGCATCCGGCATGAACAGCGAGTACTTTGCCATCCCCTGAACGCCCAATCATATGTTATTGGGCGTTTTCAGTTTCGTCATCGCGACGACGAATAATCAGCCCCGCCAGCCAGAAACTAATTACCCACGTCACCAGACCGACTGCATATGTCTGCCAACCTTTTGCTTCAAATCCCAGCAAACCCACCACACCGTTAAGAATGAAAATGAGACCAATGGCGAACGCATAGTAGTGCCAGTCGCGGCGGATTTTTACAGGCAAATTCATGGCAGCTCCGATAATGAAAAACAGCATCCTCGCATATTCTGTAACATCCGTCTGTGGCGTAGACAGCATTTCCAGTGTCGTTAAAAAATTCAGCTTAAAGTTACCATTTTGTGACTCGCGACGAATATTCACGCTTCGGGAATATTCCCACCATCAATTTACCATGATTCTGATATTGACAATCTCAATGACCTGTCAGACTTGCCATAGCCGCTGGTATCACACCAGAAGAGAAGCAAATGACTTCCGGAGGTTTTTATGGCTGATTTCACCCTATCAAAATCGCTGTTTAACGGAAAATATCGCAACACCTCTTCAACGCCTGGCAACATTGCCTATGCGCTGTTTGTACTGTTTTGCTTTTGGATTGGGGCGCAATTACTGAATCTGTTGGTGCATGCGCCTGGCGTCTATGAGCGTTTAATGCAGGTTCAGGATACAGGCCGCCCACGAGTGGAAATCGGCTTAGGTGTCGGCACCATTTTTGGGCTAATCCCATTTTTGGTTGGTTGCTTCATTTTTGCCGTGGTTGCTTTATGGCTGCACTGGCGACATCGTCGCCAGTAAGATTTGCTGTGCCAGATGCGGCGTAAACGCCTTATCTGGCCTACGATTCCCCATTGATCACGGTTTCATACAACGCGCCCGTCGCTCATCAACGCGCTTCGCAAACCATGCTGTTGTAAGGTTACGAGTGATTTTCGGGCTTTCCAGTTGGATACCGGGCAACATTTCACGTGGTAGCGATTTACCCGTTTTCGCTTCTGCAAGCTGATAAACTTTCTGGTACAGCGCCGTCTCTTCAAAAGAGAAGCGGTCCCCTTTCTCTAACTGACGGCGAATTTCGCTGTCACTCATACCCAGTTTGCCTGCCAGTTTGCGCGTTGCCAGTTCTGTTTTACCGGGTTCTTTGCTGTCATAGCGAATCAAATCCCCATCCAGCGCCAGTTTCACGCCGCTGGCTTTGCTGACCGCGTTCTGAAACGCGGCGTTCCGACTGGCATACCAGCCGGCATTAAAGTCAGCAAAACGATATATCGGCGCGCTGTAACTGGCGGGATAATTCAGTAAATGGTAAGTACCAAACCATAATCCGCCGCGACGACTAAAGACTTCCTGACGGACAGTACCGTCCATTTTCCACGGATAGCCTTTGGTATGCTGTTCGGCAAAAGCAATGCTGACTTGCATCGGCCCACCCGTGCGCACCGGGTTAAGCGAACCAAACAGCGTCTGGCCCATCGGCACCATGCTGATCAGATCGTCAAAAATCGCGCTTAACTGCTTTTCTGTACGCACGGAATCTAACCGTTCGCTGTAACTTTTGCCGTTTGGTGATTTAATTTTCAGCGCGGTATGAACCAAAAAAGCGGGGATATGCATCCGTTCGGCGCGACGGTCAATCTCTTGCCAGGCAATTTTACTTAAGCCCGGAACGGCCGGATCCGCCTGATAATTAGACTCCTGCTGTGCCACCGCCAGCACCGAGCAGACGTTTTCCAGCGTCGGTGCCAGCCCCTGACTTTCAAAAGTGGTGGCAATATCTTTCGCCCAGGCATCGCGGTCTTTCACGCTGGCGGGCAACTTCTGCCGCACGACGCTCGCTACATCTATCGCTTTTTCGCCCTTTTTCAACGGTTGCGGAGCCTGACTACTACACCCCGCTAAAACCAGAACCGCCAACAATGAAAGCGAAGAAAGACGAGTGAACTGCGACATTACCTCTCCTTTTTAACTCAACGTATGGGTTACTTCCTGAATTTTGTCACCATCCAGCTCATGTTCAAAGCTGCGCAGACGTTTGTAGATAGACATTAACTCTACCAACGTAGTCCATGAGTTAATCAGATACTGGAAAGCACCGCGCACCTGATCGAAAACGTTGGTAATTTGCGTCATCAGGCCGAGCGTAATCGTACCGGCAACAATCGACGGAAACAGCAAGAACAAACCGAAAACGTTATCAACCTGCAAATAGAGAATGCGGGCAATATTGAAATACATATAGTGAAAATAGAGACGAAAATAGTTCTTCCGCACGGCGCTGAACAGCTCGCGTACCGTTGGCGGCGTCGCGCGCGATGCATCGTCTTCACCATAAACCAACTCTTTACGATAAGCCGCTTCTACGCGCTGGTTTTTAAATTCCAGTCCCGGCAGTTTGATCCCCACCACCGCCAGCAGCCCGGTGCCCATCAGCGACCAGACGATGGCAGCAATCACCAGGCCATACGGAATATGTCCAATAATCGGCAATTCCGGCACATGCGCGGAGAGCGTCACCAACACCGGCAAGAAGGCGATCAACGTCATGATAGCGTTGATAAAACTTACCCCCATATTTTCCAACGTAGAGGCAAAACGCATAGTGTCTTCCTGCACACGCTGGGCGGCACCTTCGATATGACGGAGTTGTTGCCAGTTTGCCATGTAGTACTCGTTCATCGCTGTACGCCAGCGGAACACGTAGTGGCTAACAAAGAAATTGT
Organism: Escherichia sp. TW09308; assembly: GCF_000208565.1. Taxonomy (NCBI): domain Bacteria; kingdom Pseudomonadati; phylum Pseudomonadota; class Gammaproteobacteria; order Enterobacterales; family Enterobacteriaceae; genus Escherichia; species Escherichia sp. TW09308. Next base: position 3,602,883 of record NZ_AEME01000001.1, read on the forward strand.
TCAACACACTGATCACTACCGCAATCAGCGCAATCCCCAGAAAGACGCCCACTTCGCGATAAAACTGTTCAATGGTCACTTTATGCGGCGAACTTAGCGCGGTTTGGATCAGATCATAGAACGGCGCATACCAAGCGTTGACGGCAACCCCAACTTCCACCAGAAACCAGGTAACGAAGATAATCAGCGCAGTACCGAGTATTGACCAGTATTGCCAACGATGCGGGCTGTATATAAACCAGAACAGCGCAAAGAGTCCTACACAAACAATGTAGTAAGCATAAAAAACCAGGAAGTCTAATGACCAGAAACGGGCGGCGCTAATCGGGATCTGCCCGGAAGCCCCGGTGATACGAGCCACCCAATCACCACCACCGGCTTGCCAGAAGATCACGGCAATCAATGCCCAAACAAAGGCCGAGAGGAAAAACGTACCCGGCTTTGGGAAAAAAGACTTAAACATATGCTCTCCTGCTAACTTCTTATCATTTTAACAACTGCTGTGCATAAACCGCATGACCACTCCAAAGAGCAAGCCAAATGAAACCGCCCATTGTGACCAATGGCAAGCTACTTAGTTCGTCAACCTGAACGTAAGAATTGTTTCGACGGATTTCACAAACAAAGGATTGTTTACATTAGCGGATTAACACGCGCAGGATCACAAATGCAGGCATTGGTGAGCAGGAAAAAGAACGTGTTTACGCGCCGTTACGTTTTTAACACTATTATTGCACTAATTCGCCCTTTGCAATCCATCTATGAGTAGTATAAATACGCTTAGTTACCTTCATTTAATTTATGGACACCACCGTTGAAACGTAGTCTGCTTTTTTCTGCCGTGCTGTGTGCGGCGTCATTGACCTCCGTCCATGCGGCGCAGTCGATCACCGAACCGGAGTTCGCCTCTGATATTGTCGATCGCTATGCCGATCATATTTTTTACGGCAGCGGTGCCACGGGGATGGCCCTGGTTGTTATCGATGGTAATCAGCGCGTCTTCCGCAGTTATGGGGAAACGCGTCCCGGTAATAACGTTCGCCCACAATTAGATTCTGTCGTGCGAATTGCGTCGCTCACTAAGCTGATGACCAGTGAGATGCTGGTGAAATTGCTCGATCAAGGGACGGTGAAATTAAACGATCCGCTAAGTAAATATGCGCCGCCAGGCGCACGCGTGCCGACCTACAATGGAACGCCCATTACGCTGGTGAATCTGGCAACCCATACCAGCGCCCTGCCGCGTGAACAGCCCGGCGGCGCAGCAAATCGTCCGGTGTTTGTCTGGCCGACTCGCGAGCAACGTTGGAAATACCTTTCTACCGCCAAACTAAAAGCCGCACCGGGTAGTCAGGCTGCATATTCCAACCTCGCATTCGACTTACTGGCAGATGCGCTGGCGAATGCTTCCGGCAAACCATATACGCAGTTGTTTGAAGAGCAGATTACCCGTCCGCTGGGGATGAAAGACACCACATACACACCATCACCGGACCAGTGCCGTCGTTTAATGGTTGCCGAGCGCGGGGCCAGTCCTTGTAATAATACCCTGGCGGCAATAGGCAGCGGCGGTGTTTATTCCACGCCTGGCGATATGATGCGCTGGATGCAGCAGTATTTGTCGTCTGATTTTTATCAGCGCAGCAACCAGGCGGATCGTATGCAGACGCTGATTTATCAACGCGCGCAGTTTACGAAAGTGATCGGCATGGATGTACCCGGTAAAGCAGATGCGCTCGGTTTAGGCTGGGTATATATGGCACCGAAAGATGGGCGTCCGGGAATTATTCAGAAAACAGGCGGCGGTGGCGGATTCATTACCTATATGGCGATGATCCCGCAAAAAAATATTGGTGCTTTTGTGGTCGTCACGCGTTCGCCGTTGACACGCTTTAAAAATATGAGTGATGGCATCAATGATTTGGTGACCGAACTTAGCGGGAATAAACCATTGGTCATCCCCGCGTCCTGATTAATACTCTGAAGGCAAACGGTTGATAGCAATCAGTTTGCCTTTATTCATTTCGATATAGCCGCCCTTGCGTAAAGCCGCGAGAACTTCTGCCACGACAGAACGTGATATGCGTGTACGTTGATGGATATAATTCATAACACCAATACGTGAACGCAATTCGTCATTCCAGTCAATCATTGATAATAAAGTAGCGCGGATTTGTTCATAGGAATTGTGACCAATGAGCTGAACGTCACGTAATTCCAGAATTCGATTTTGCCAGGCTAACCAATAGAAAGCGTCACGCCAGAGTTGATGTTGTTCAATAAGAGCAATGGTTTGTTTGGCAGGCAGATGATATCCCATACAGTTTCCTTCTGATATTAATTTGTATGGTATATCGTTTTTCATTAATCCATCAGCCAGACCCATAATATAAGGAGCCTGGGTAATACCGATAAGTACGTTTTCTTCTCTACGCAGAGAGATAACACCTTCTAAAATAACGAATGTATCTTCGCTATTAACATCACTTGAAAATATAACTTGTTTTTCATTATTAAACTCGAAGCGCGTGCCGTATCTGGACAAACATTTATCGAGCTTACCAAATTCCTGAAGAGGTTTAACTACAGATAACATTTGCGCGTCCTTTGCAGTAATGCCCGTCAAATCCTTGACGGGCATTATTTAGATTAAATTACCTATTTCTTCAGAATGAAGAATATTACCAGGTATATTTAACACCCACATTCGCGGACCAGTCTTGATCTACGTCACCGCCACCGAGGTAGTTAGCATCGGTATAGGCACTGAAGTTCTTGGTAAAGCTGAACTGAGTACCCAGACCAACACGTACCGCAGACCCTTCAGTACCGTTATCGATGGAATCGCCGTTCACATCGTTATCGTTGTTAGAGTCGTCGTAGACGTAAGCCAGTTTGAAGTACGGAGTCAGAGCCTGGTCTTCGCTGTAAGTGAAGGTATAACCTGCATCTACACCCAGCTCATAACGCATGCTGTCGTAAGACTGACCGTCAACTTTCATGTCGTTGCTCAACTGGTAGTCATCACCAGACTGGAACAGACCAGAAACGCTGCCGTAAGGCGTTACGTAACCAGCATCACCCAGTTTGAAGTCGTAACCGGCTTTCAAACCGAAGCCCCACGCGTCAGAGTTGGTGCTACCGTCAACGTAAGTACCGTTGCTCATGGTTGCAGACAGATCGTTGTTGAAGTGAGAGTAGCTCAAGCTACCATCAACAAAGATGTTGTTCGCGAAGCGAGCAGAAGAGTAGATGTAGGCAGACTGGCTGTCTTGATCCACCTGACCAGAACGGTCATTCATGTCACCTTTACCGAAGCCTGCAGCCGCACCGACGATCCACTTAGCGTTATTACCGTCAATTTTGGTATCAACACCGACCATGATGCCGTTAACATCCTGATCGTAGTCAATGGTGCCGTTGTTGCCGTTGAAGTTACCACCGAAGTAGCTTACCCACGCGCCACCGTTATCAGCCAGGCCATGACGAGAGTTGGTCAGACGAGTACCAACGGTGTCTTGTTCCAGGTTCCAGATATTGGTGTTTGCAGACGGAATGCTCAGCGCCATGTTCGCGTAGTCGGTCAGCTCGGTCTGATGCAGAACAACGGTGTTACCTTCCTGGCGGGCTTCGTAGGTGTAAGCACCCAGGTCAGCTTTGTTAGCAGCAGAGAAGGTAGCATTGCTGTTTTTATCGTTAACGTAAATCAGCTCGTTACCGTTGTAGTCAGCGATTGAACCAGCACCAGTAGCGTTGTCGATACGAACTTTGTAGTTACCGGTTGCAGCGGCAACATGGTCACCGCTGTTATCAACTTCGTTCTGACCTGCTTCGATAGAAGCAGTGTTATCGTTATCGCCGTTACCATTAATGGTCAGGTGACCATCAGAGTTCATTGCGATTACGCCATAACCGTAGTTTGACTTGGTAGTGTCGTTGGTACGGTCGTTGGTCAAGTCTGCATCAAGTACGAAGCGGTTGCTTTCGATGTTGAATACACCAGCATGAATGTTGCCACTGGTATCAGTGGTGCTGGTCAGGTTCAGTGTATCAACCTGAAGAGCATTCGCCGCAGTGTTACCAACATCCAGGATACCGTCGTTAGTCACTTTGATGTTGTTCGCATACAGAGCTGCATCACCTACAGCCCAACCAGCAGAAACTTCATCAGAGATGGTTACGGTACTGTTGTCGATAGTCAGTGAATCAGTTGCAACATGACCATCTTCGTTGATGTTCAGCGCAGAAAGACCTGTCAGAGAGATAGAGTCAGAAATCAGCGTTGAATCAGCAACATTAACAGTTGAACCACTGTTGATGCTCAGAGTATCGATCAGAGAAGTTTTGGTGGTATCCCACTGTGAACCAGTGTTCAGGGTCACATTGAACAGACCGCTCTGGTAAACTTCGTTACCGATGATGTGATCAAATTCGCTGTATTCAGAGTCGATGTTTTCTACACCAACCGTTGATAAAGGCCACAGGCTATTAGCAGCGATGTCGATCAGAGTTGCAGTAGCTTCGGTATTGACGCCATAGGTATAAGAGTCATTTACACCATCACTATCAGTATCAACACCAACCTGATGCGCAGACATTGCTGCACCAACCCACTTGCTGCCATTGTTCAGGGTCAGATCCAGACGATCAGTACCATCCCAACCGTTAGTATCTACATCACCGTCAGCATCACGATAGCTATCACGGCCATGTGGGAAGAAGTTCTCATCAAAGTTGCTTGAGAAGAACACATCGCCCATCAGCGTGGAGTTATCGAATGTTGCAGTAGTCTGCATGGCGTTATCAGCATCAGGATGTGCAATAACGGCTAATGCGATATCATCAGCGTTCCAGCCATTACCATTGTAATCACTGGCATTACCGGTATTACCAAACCAACCAGTAGTTCCTTCATCAGTCCATGAACCTGAGGTCACGGTAGAATCTTTAACAGTAATAGTGTTATTAAACACTTCACTGCTGTTTACGCCAGTGCTGACCGTGTTGTCGTCAATATCTTCCCACTCATAACCCTGAGTCAGCGTAATACCTGCCACGTGAGAGTTATTAGAGATGGACAGATCAACTTCTTGATCCAGAGTAATGGCAGTACCAATGTTATAAACGTCTACAACATGAGTATCAGCGGCATTATTGTAGGTGCCGTTATAAGTATAGTGTTCGTAGTTGTCGTCGATTGTTGAATTATCAACAGTCAGCGCCAGACGATCATGGTAGTAGTCATCCGCACGATCAACACAATCAGTTGTCATGCACTCGGAATAAATCATACCGTGGATAGTGCTGTTTTTGATTGTCAGACTATTGGCGTTGGTATTGGTAGAAATACCATCGTCCAGATAGTAGGTAGAGATTACGCCATTAACGGTAGCTTTATTGATGACGGGATAAATATCGCCGTTGTAATAGCTGTCAGCTGCGTAGTTGTTCCAGCCTGCATAACCATCATAGTAAACGTCATCAGCATAGGTGGCGTCATTGTAGTGATGGAAAGTATTGTAAGTTTGACCAGAAATATCGTTGGTCGCTGCATTAGCCTGAGAGGTGATAGCCAGAGTGCAAGCCAATGCTAATTGTGATACTACAAGTTTCTTTTTCCAGGAGTGCATTTGTCATCCCTCCTCAGGGACGTAATAAGTTGATCCATCAATTATCAATGCATAGAAAACATATTATGTTTCGCGCTAACGATTATGCTGCGTTACAGACGAATGGTTCAATTATTCTTTCCCCTAAGTCCGAATGTGGACATATATAAATCACACGTGCACACTTATTACAAAAATAGATAAAAACGCAGTATTTCAATATGTTAATGATGGCCTTAATTTTAACTCATACACTTTGCAATATATTACAAAAACAAATCAGACAAATAATGTATCAATAACCAAAATAACTTTTAATCATTCTGTTTTTGACAGTGCAATCAAATAACCAAAAACAATAACCAATAGCTATAAATAAAAATTAAAAATATTTTCAATGAATATGAAATTATTGCTATTTCTATTAAAAAGATGTCATGGCCTCTCTTTCATTCCCTTCTTAACAACATCGCGACAACTTTCGTAAAACACTCCTGCCCCGCTTCAGGTATACTGTGCACCTTAATTCCACAAACATCAGGCAGACCATGACAGACTTAATCCAACGCCCTCGTCGCCTGCGCAAATCTCCTGCGCTGCGCGCCATGTTTGAAGAGACAACACTTAGCCTTAACGACCTGGTGTTGCCGATCTTTGTTGAAGAAGAAATTGACGACTACAAAGCCGTTGAAGCCATGCCAGGCGTGATGCGCATTCCAGAGAAACATCTGGCACGCGAAATAGAACGCATCGCCAACGCCGGCATTCGTTCCGTAATGACTTTCGGCATTTCTCACCATACCGATGAAACGGGCAGCGATGCCTGGCGGGAAGATGGTCTGGTGGCGCGTATGTCACGCATCTGCAAGCAGACCGTGCCAGAAATGATCGTCATGTCAGACACCTGCTTCTGTGAATACACTTCTCACGGTCACTGCGGAGTGCTGTGCGATCACGGCGTCGACAACGACGCAACCCTGGAAAATTTAGGCAAACAAGCGATAGTTGCTGCTGCTGCGGGTGCAGACTTCATCGCCCCTTCCGCTGCAATGGACGGTCAGGTGCAGGCAATTCGCCAGGCGCTGGACGCCGCAGGTTTTAAAGATACTGCGATCATGTCGTATTCGACTAAATTCGCCTCCTCCTTTTATGGCCCGTTCCGCGAAGCTGCCGGAAGCGCATTAAAAGGCGACCGCAAAAGTTACCAGATGAACCCAATGAACCGTCGCGAGGCGATTCGTGAGTCACTGCTGGATGAAGCCCAGGGCGCAGACTGCCTGATGGTTAAACCAGCCGGAGCGTACCTCGACATCGTGCGTGAACTGCGTGAACGTACTGAATTGCCGATTGGTGCGTATCAGGTCAGCGGTGAGTACGCGATGATTAAGTTCGCCGCGCTGGCAGGTGCAATAGATGAAGAGAAAGTGGTGCTCGAAAGCTTAGGTTCAATTAAGCGTGCGGGCGCGGATCTGATTTTCAGCTACTTTGCGCTGGATCTGGCTGAGAAAAAAATTCTGCGTTAATGACCATGGATGCCGGGTAATCCCTACCCGGCACTTCACCTTACTCTGCCCGATAAAACGGTTTATCCCCGAGAATTGTCGCCCGATGCATAATCCGCCGCTGCGGCAGATAATCAGCATTCGCATAGTGCTGAGTCACACGGTTATCCCAAATCGCCACGTCATTTGGCTGCCAGCGCCAGCGCACCTGAAATTCCGGTTTGGTGATATGGGCGAATAAAAAGCCCAGCAACGCTTCGCTCTCTTTCTCGCTGACATCGATAATTCGCGTAGTAAAACCTTCATTAACAAACAGCGCCTGTTTACCGCTCACCGGATGCGTACGCACCACCGGATGGAACAACGGTGGATTTTTCGCAGCAGCCTCGCGCCAGCGTTGATGTTCCTCCTCGGTTTTACGATATTTGTATTCCGGAAACGATTTACGGAAATCATGCTCCGCACGCAGCCCGCTCAACAGTTGGCGGAAGGGAGTTGAAAGCGCCTCATACGCTGCAATACCGCTGGTCCATAGCGTGTCACCGCCGGTCGAGGGCAACTCTTTCGCCGCCAGAATCGCCCCAGCGGGTGGCGTCTCAATAAACGTCACATCGGTGTGCCAGTTGTCGTTATCTGGCGGATTATCGTTATGGGTATCCAATACGATAATCTCCTCAACCCCTTCGGCATGAGGATAAACAGGGTGAATATGCAGCTCGCCAAAACGCTGGGCCAGCGCGCGTTGCTGCTGCGGCGTAATGGCTTGTTCACGCAGAAAGACTACCTGATGGCGCAGCACCGCATGGTAAAGCTGTTCAAACTGGTTATCGCTTAACGGACGCGTCAGGTCGGCACCCGAAATTTGTGCGCCAATATACGATCCCAGCGGGGTAATGCTCAGACGTTCACTCATTGTATTTCTCCATGCCAGGGCGTCAGGCGGCGCTGTAACGCGCGCAACCCCAGTTCTAAAAGAAAGGCGATAATCGCGATCACCGCAATCCCCGCCAGTACCACGTCAGTCGCAAGAAACTCCCCCGCAGACTGAACCATAAAGCCCAAACCACGCGTCGCTGCAATCAGTTCCGCCGCCACCAGCGTAGACCAACCCACCCCCAAACCAATACGTATTCCGGTGAGAATTTCTGGCAGCGCGCCAGGCAGAATAACAAACCACAGCACCTGCGCACGGCTTGCGCCTAGCGACTGCGCGGCACGAATGCGAACCTGCTGCGCGCTTTTCACTCCCGCCAGCGCCGACATCGCCACCGGTGCAAAAATCGCCAGATAGATCAGTAAGATCTTCGAGGTTTCACCAATACCAAACCAGATCACCATCAGCGGCAAATAGGCCAGCGGCGGCACCGGGCGATACAGTTCGATTACCGGATCAAGAATGCCGCACACCGTCGGGCTTATCCCCATCGCGATCCCGACCGGAATGCCGATCAATACCGCCGCAAGTAACGCCAGCAAAATGCGCGTCAGGCTGGCTGCCAAATGCTGCCAAAGTGTGGCGTCCATAAATCCTTGCGGCCCGGCAATGGTGAGCAGTTTTTCCAGCACCTGCTGCGGCGGTGGTAAAAACAGCGGGCTAATCAGTTGCAGCGCCGCCACTACCCACCATACAGAAAGTAAAACGGCTAACGTGCCAATGCTTAAAGTCACCCGACCTGAGAGCGGCCAGCGCCATTTCAGCCGACGCGAATGCAGTTTTTCATTAATGACCACGCTCATGAGAACGCCTCCCGTTGCTCAAATACGCGGCTTAAGACATATTCGCGCATGGCGATAAACTGTGGATCAGACTTAATGCTGCGACTCGACTCCCCCGCAACAAAGCGGCGGGCGAAGTTGAGCGGCAACCGCTCCAGCACATGACCAGGAGCGGATGAAAGCAGAACCAGTTCAGTTGCCATAAACACCGCTTCTTCTATATCGTGGGTAATCAACAGCACCTGCTTGTCGGTCTCCTGCCAGAGTTTCAGCAGTAAGGTTTGCATCTGGTCGCGGGTAAAGGCATCCAGCGCGCCAAACGGTTCGTCGAGTAATAACAACTGAGGATTAGCCGCCAGCGCGCGGGCAATTCCCACCCGTTGACGCTGACCACCGGAAAGCTGCCAGACATATCTTTTTTCTGCGCCTTCCAGACCTACTTTTTTCAGCATCTGGCGCACGATTTCCAGACGTGGCGTTTTCTCCATCCCCGCCAGTTGCAGGCCAAACGCCACGTTATCCTGCACATTGCGCCACGGCAGCAATCCTTCATTCTGAAAAACCACGCCGCGCTCAGCCCCCGGTCCCTGAATACGCTTGCCCGCCAGTTGAATGCTGCCGTGCTGATAAGGCACAAAACCAGCTATCAAATTTAACAAGGTAGTTTTGCCGCAACCGGACGGCCCCAGCACTACCAACAATTCGCCGTTTTCCAGCGCCAGGTTGATATCTTCCAGCGCCGGTTTGCCGCCATAATCGGCGTAAAGATGAGAGATTTGCAGCATTCGCGCCTCCTTTTATTGCACGAAGCGCGAGGTGACAAACTGGCTGTAATCATTCGCCACGGCGGGAACTTTGCCCTGCTCTTTCAAAAACTGGGCGGTATCGATGATCGCTTTGTTCACCGGCCCGGTCAGTTCTACCGTCTGTTGCTGCGGCGTCAGATAGGTATTCCCCTTCACCAGCCCTGGTACATCGCCTTCCGGCACGCCGCTTAAGCGCGCCAGCTTGCTGATATTTTCCGGCTGTTTCAGCCACGCGTCAGGATTAGCAATATACGGTTGCTGGGCATCGATAGCGCTTTTAGCAAACGCTTTCACTACCTCCGGATATTTCTCGGCAAAATCTTTACGCACTACCCAGACATCCAGCGTCGGCGCGCCCCACTGGCCGACCTGTTCAGAATCGGTCAGCACCTTGCCGTCTTTTTCCAGGGCGTTAACCGCAGGTGCCCAGACATAAGCACCATCAATATCTCCCCGTTGCCATGCGGCGATAATCGCGGGCGGCTGCAGGTTCACAATTTCCACTTGTCCGGGTTTTATGCCCCAGTGTTTCAGCGCCGCCAGCAGACTGTAATGCGTGGTGGAGATAAACGGCACGGCGATACGTTTGCCAATCAGATCTTCCGGTTTGCTGATGGTTTTCTTCACCACCAGCGCTTCGGAGTTACCCAGTTTTGAGGCTAAAAGAAAGACTTCAATCGGCACCTGTTGGCTGGCAGCCACCGCTAATGGGCTGGAGCCGAGGTTGCCGATTTGCACATCGCCAGAAGCCAGCGCCCGCACGATGCTGGCTCCGCTGTCAAACTTACGCCAGTCCACGCTCGCCCCGCTCTCTTTGGCAAAGGTGCCATCAGCCTGAGCCACTTTCGCCGGTTCAGCGGAGGTTTGATACGCCACGGTGACGTTCACCGCCTGCGCCTGAAAAGCGATGAATGCCAGTGCGGCAAGAAGTGTGTTACGCGATGAAATTGTCATGATTATCTGCTCCCCTGTCTTGTTATGGGTGCAGTATTCGCGGGTAAAGACATTTATTAAAAGAATTAATCATTATGGGCAATATGTTTTTATTCTTAGCAAAAAAACGGCAAACGATAGATTAGTTATGCATTTGCTAACCGTTTCCCTACAAAGTAATGCCATATTTCTTTTTATATACGAATAAAAATTCGAACTACGCTACTTTATTTCTCCAACCTACTGACTAAGTAAACCAATAACAAATGCATATATCATTCTAATTTTATATAATGCAAAGCATAGAAACCACTTTATCATACAAATTCATTCATAATGCGAATGTAAAAACCAGTTTTTCACAGAAGATATTTTTTAAATGCAATTAATTGACAAACTAAATCACATCTAAATACAATATATAAAAAATATAAACACATTCACAAAACACACAAACAGTTAACATATGACACACACAATTCAAACTTATACCGCTTACGGCCCTCCGGGCATTAAATAATCCCGTTCTCAGGATTATTCTTTTTTACAGCGTGCCATTTTTAACATCTGAGTATGTTGCAGAGGATTGCAGCTCTGCATTCGCCGCGCTTTCAGCATAATAATTAAAATGGAGTGTCATGAATTGGACAAGGTTTTAAATTCTGCGTTGCATTCTTCAGCAGAAAAGAGGAAAGGTATCCTTGCGATTGGCGCACATCCTGACGATATAGAATTAGGTTGTGGTGCATCGCTTGCTCGTCTTTCGCAGAAAGGAATTTATATCACTGCTGTTGTCATGACTGCCGGCAATTCGGGTGTTAGCGATGTCATCGATCGTTGTGAAGAATCTCGCGAAGCATTAAAGATGTTGGGTTGTCAGCAAACTATTCATCTTAATTTTGCAGACACCCGTACACATCTGCAACTCAATGATATGATTTCTTCCCTGGAAGATATTATTAAAAATCAAATTCCCTCTGATGTAGAAATCATACGGGTATATACCATGCATGATGCTGACCGCCATCAGGATCATCTGGCAGTTTATCAGGCGTCAATGGTTGCCTGCCGCACTATTCCACAAATTCTCGGCTATGAAACCCCAAGCACCTGGCTTTCATTTATGCCTCAGGTTTTTGAATCCGTGAAAGAAGAATATTTCACCGTCAAACTTGCAGCATTAAAAAAACATAAAAGCCAGGAGCAACGTGATTATATGCGTCATGAACGTTTACGTGCTGTTGCACAATTTCGCGGACAACAGGTCAATAGCGATCTGGGTGAAGGCTTTGTTATTCATAAAATGATTCTTTGAGCAGATAAAATGAAAACCTGGATCTTTATATTTATGGCCGTCGCAATATTGCTATGGTTTTTGAGTACGTTAAGGCGTAAGCCCAGCCAAAAGAAAGGCTGTATTGACGCAATTATTCCTGCCTATAACGAAGGCCCTTGTCTGGCACAGTCGCTGGAAAATCTACTGCGCAACCCTTATTTTTGCCGTGTGATTTGCGTTAACGACGGCTCTACGGATAACACAGAAGCAGTAATGGCGGAAGTCAAACGCAAATGGGGCGATAGGTTTGTTGCTGTTACACAAAAAAACACCGGCAAAGGCGGTGCTCTAATGAACGGCCTCAACTACGCCACATGTGACCAGGTTTTTTTAAGCGATGCCGATACTTACGTCCCTCCAGATAAAAATGGCATGGGGTATATGCTGGCGGAAATTGAGCACGGCGCTGACGCCGTAGGCGGCATTCCCTCGACAGCCTTAAAAGGCGCAGGCCTGTTGCCGCACATCCGCGCGACCGTAAAGTTGCCGATGATCATTATGAAACGCACGCTACAGCAACTCCTGGGCGGCGCACCGTTTATTATCAGCGGTGCGTGCGGGATGTTCCGTACTGATGTATTGCGTAAATTCGGTTTTTCGGACCGAACGAAAGTTGAAGATCTTGACCTCACCTGGACGTTGGTCGCCAATGGTTACCGCATTCGTCAGGCGAATCGCTGCATCGTTTACCCACAAGAGTGCAATAATCCACTTGATGAATGGCGACGCTGGCGGCGTTGGATTGTGGGCTATGCCGTCTGTATGCGCCTGCATAAAAAGCTTTTATTTAGCCGTTTCGGCATCTTCAGTATATTTCCTATGCTTTTGGTTGTGCTTTATGGCGTTGGAATTTATCTCGCTACCTGGTTTAATGAATTCATCACCACCGGGCCACATGGCGTGGTATTGGCAATGTTTCCGCTTATCTGGGTCGGCGTAGTTTGTGTTATTGGTGCTTTTAGCGCCTGGTTTCATCGTTGCTGGTTGTTGGTGCCTTTAGCGCCACTTTCCGTTGTGTATGTATTATTAGCTTATGCCATCTGGATTATTTATGGACTTATTGCCTTTTTTACTGGACGCGAGCCTCAACGCGACAAACCTACACGTTATTCCGCACTGGTGGAAGCGCCAATCGCTTATTCCCAACCTTCTGTCACCGGAACTGAAAAGCTATCTGAAGCTTAATATTAAAGAGAAAAATATTCAGATTGCAGACCATGTAATTATTGATGAAAGTGCTGGTGAGGTTATTATCGGCGCGAATACACGTATTTGCCACGGCGCAGTTATTCAGGGACCAGTAGTGATTGGCGCAAACTGTCTGATAGGTAATTATGCATTTATTCGCCCAGGCACAGTAATCAGCAATGGTGTAAAAATTGGTTTTGCTACTGAAATAAAAAATGCAGTTATTGAATCGGAAGCAATGATTGGACCGCAATGTTTTATTGCCGACTCGGTAATTGCAAGCCTGGCATATTTGGGCGCACAAGTGCGTACCAGTAATCATCGTCTGGATGAACAGCCAGTGTCTGTGCACACTCCAGAAGGTATTATCGCTACCGGATGCGATAAATTAGGGTGTTATATTGGACAACGTTCACGTCTTGGCGTGCAGGTTATTATATTGCCAGGACGAATTATTTCCCCGAACACACAACTTGGCCCGCGTGTGATTGTAGAACGTAATTTACCTACCGGAAGTTATTCACTCCGGCAAGAACTTATCCGTACAGGAGATTAAAATGATAAAACGGACGTTATTAGCAGCGGCAATTTTTAGTGCATTTCCTGCTTGTGCCGGGTTAACTTCCATTACCGCAGGCTACGATTTTACCGATTATTCTGGCGATCACGGTAACCGTAATTTGGCGTATGCTGAACTGGTGGCGAAAGTTGAAAACGCAACGCTGCTTTTTAATCTTTCCCAGGGACGTCGTGATTATGAAACTGAACATTTCAATGCCACACGCGGTCAGGGGGCTGTCTGGTACAAATGGAATAACTGGCTGACAACCCGAACGGGTATTGCCTTTGCAGATAATACACCGGTCTTTGCTCGCCAGGATTTTCGTCAGGATATTAACCTGGCCCTGCTGCCAAAAACGCTGTTCACGACCGGTTATCGCTACACTAAATATTATGATGATGTTGAAGTCGATGCCTGGCAAGGCGGCGTATCGCTCTATACTGGCCCGGTGATCACCAGCTATCGCTATACTCATTATGACTCCAGCGATGCAGGTGGCAGTTACAGCAATATGATTTCCGTGCGCCTGAATGATCCGCGCGGCGGTGGCTATACCCAGCTTTGGCTAAGCCGCGGAACAGGCGCTTACACCTATGACTGGACGCCAGAGACGCGCTACGGCAGCATGAAGAGCGTAAGCTTGCAACGTATCCAGCCGCTGACAGAACAACTTAATCTGGGTCTGACGGCAGGTAAAGTGTGGTACGACACACCAACCGATGATTATAACGGTCTGCAACTCGCAGCCCATCTGACCTGGAAATTCTGATTCCTTCCGCCGCCCACTTCCCGGGGCGGCAATCTCACTTGATTAGCGCACAAACACTTTCCTCTTCATTTTCTCCAGATATCTCTCATATTCAGCAGATAAATTTTATTCGCCAATGTTATATACTATAGGGGGGTATGCATTGACTCATAACATACCCCCCTATAGTATATTGCGTGCAGATGATGAGGTGCGAAATGCCCAGTACTCCGGAAGAGAAGAAAAAGGTTCTTACTCGAGTTCGTCGTATTCGGGGGCAGATTGATGCTCTGGAACGGTCGCTGGAGGGTGATGCCGAATGCCGTGCCATACTCCAACAGATCGCCGCCGTTCGGGGCGCGGCTAACGGGCTAATGGCAGAAGTGCTTGAAAGCCATATCCGGGAAACGTTTGACCGAAATGACTGCTACAGCCGCGAAGTCAGCCAATCCGTTGACGACACTATTGAATTGGTTCGCACCTATCTTAAGTAGCTGAACCTATTTACCTTATTGAGGAAGAACGAGATATGAAATCACGTGCTGCCGTTGCATTTGCGCCCGGTAAACCGCTGGAAATCGTTGAAATTGACGTCGCACCACCGAAAAAAGGTGAAGTGCTGATTAAAGTCACCCATACCGGCGTCTGCCATACCGACGCTTTTACCCTCTCTGGCGATGATCCAGAAGGTGTATTCCCGGTGGTTCTCGGTCACGAAGGGGCTGGCGTCGTGGTTGAAGTCGGTGAGGGCGTGACCAGCGTTAAACCTGGCGACCATGTGATTCCGCTTTACACCGCAGAGTGCGGCGAGTGTGAGTTCTGTCGTTCCGGCAAAACCAACCTCTGTGTCGCCGTTCGCGAAACCCAGGGCAAAGGCCTGATGCCAGATGGCACCACGCGCTTTTCTTACAACGGGCAGCCACTTTATCACTACATGGGGTGCTCTACATTCAGTGAATACACCGTAGTCGCGGAAGTTTCTCTGGCAAAAATTAATCCAGAAGCAAACCATGAACACGTCTGTCTGCTGGGCTGTGGCGTAACCACCGGAATTGGCGCGGTACACAACACCGCAAAAGTCCAGTCAGGGGATTCCGTTGCCGTGTTTGGGCTTGGTGCAATTGGTCTGGCGGTTGTTCAGGGCGCTCGTCAGGCGCAAGCAGGACGAATTATCGCTATCGATACAAACCCGAAGAAATTCGATCTGGCGCGTCGCTTCGGTGCCACCGACTGCATTAACCCGAACGACCACGACAAACCGATTAAAGATGTCCTGCTGGATATCAACAAATGGGGCATCGACCATACCTTTGAGTGCATCGGTAACGTCAACGTGATGCGTGCGGCGCTGGAAAGTGCTCACCGCGGCTGGGGCCAATCGGTGATCATCGGTGTCGCGGGTTCCGGTCAGGAAATCTCAACCCGTCCATTCCAGTTAGTCACCGGTCGCGTATGGAAGGGTTCCGCGTTTGGCGGCGTAAAAGGTCGTTCTCAGTTACCGGGGATGGTTGAAGATGCGATGAAAGGTGATATCGACTTGGAACCGTTTGTCACTCATACCATGAGCCTGGATGAAATTAATAACGCCTTTGATCTGATGCATGAAGGCAAATCCATTCGAACCGTAATTCGTTACTAATTTCCCGCTGGTTTTACCCCGTCCGGTTCGGGCGGGGAGTCGCGTTTTCTTTTGAGACTGATGACAAACGTAAGATGACCTGATGTGCAAGCGTCGCATCAGGCATCTGTGTGCAATTGCCGGATGCGGCGTGAATGCCTTATAAGGCAATTTAGCCTTTGGTATTATCACCACATCAAATCATCAGGCACTTTGAAATCGGCATACGGATCTTCTTCATCCTGCTCTTCAGCGCTGAGTGCGCAGTGTAATACGATACTGCTGGCATCGCGCTGGGCGATCTTATCGGCAACGCTTGCCGGAATAATCGCATATTCACTTTCGCTATTGTTATCGACCTGCAATCGGGCAATCGCCAGGCGTCCATTAATCAACTGCGTTTGCGTAAGCTTATCGACAAAAATCTTCTTAATCAGATTACCGTCAGTGAAGTTAAAACCGATATCGCCATTGGTAATGGTGATACGATTCATTTCAATGAGCTGCTTCACCTGGGCTTTATATTCTTTCGCTAACGCCGCTTGTTTTTGTTGTTCGCTAAGTTGTTTATCGCGCTCAAGCTGTGCCTTTTTATTTTCTTCTACCGCCGCCCGCGCTTCACGCGCCTGAACACGCGATTTTTTCGCCGTTCTCTCAACCTTCGCTGCTTTTTTGCTGGTGACTAATCCCGCTTTGAGCAACTGCTCCTGTAAGGTAAGTTTTGCCATCTTTGTTTCCAAACCCGATGAATAATTTTTAGCGAGTATACCTGTAAACGCCGTGGGTGTATTGGGGGAAGTCCCTTTCTCCCCTGCTTGATAAAGCGCGTCAGGCATCAGTGCACGCCTGCATTCGTGTTTTCCGGCTCATCAAAATAAACACCGCTAACCCAGCAACAAGAATGCCCGGTGCAGAAGCTACCATTACGCCGACCGTGCCGGTACCTAAGGCCAGCATTTTCCCGGCCAGCAACGGACCACTCATTGCTCCAAGACGCCCAACCGCCACGGCGGTTCCCACACCGGTTGCGCGGATCTGCGTGCTATAAAACAACGGTGCCAGCGCATACAAAACGCTTTGCCCACCTGTCGCAAACAACCCAGCGCCGAACCCCGCCAGCAACATACCGCTAAACGACGACACCGTTCCCAGCGCCAACAGCGAAGCTAACATGCCGCTATAAATCAGTAGCGACATGGTCATTGGACGCAGCTTATCCATCAATGCGCCCAACATTAACGTCCCGCTTGCCGCCCCCATTTGCAGTGCAAGCATCACCCCTGCCGCCTGCGACGGCAAGAATCCTTGCTCCACCAAAAGCAGCGGTAGCCAGTTGATCAACATGTAGACCACCAGCAGCGTGAAGAAATAACACAACCACAACAGTAGGGTCGCGGTTGCCGTGGCTGGCGCAAATAACGCACGCAGCGGCGGCGCGGCCTGTTTTTCACCAGCGAAAACCGCCGACTCCGGCAGCCAACGCATTAACAGCGGCACCAGAATCAACGGCACCACACCGCCTACCCAAAATACCGTCTGCCAGGCTAAATTTGCTCCAGCGAAACCCAGCGTAGCCGCCAGCGCCGCGCCAATGGGGACACCGCAATACATCAGGCTCACCGCCGTCCCGCGAAAACGTGGCCCTGCCGCTTCAGACGTCAGGGCGATGAGATTCGGCAACGCCGCCCCCAGCCCGATACCGGTCAAAAGCCGCGCAAAGACCAGAGAGGGAAAATCCCATGCCATAGCGGTCGCTAGCGAGAACAGACCAAACAGCGCAACTGCACCAATCAAAATACGTTTACGACCGTAACGGTCCGCCAGCATCCCGCCAACCAACGCGCCGGGTAGCAAACCGAGTATTCCGGCGCTGAAGATCCAGCCCATTTGCATTTTATCGAGTGCGAAGGCCTGGGCGATACCTGCCGCCGCAATGCCAGCCGCCTGAAGATCCAGCCCTTCCATCAGGGCAACCAAAAAACAAAGCCCAATGGTAAGCATCAGGCGGGATGAAGATGATAAAGGGGTACGAGTCGACATAAGATGAACCTCGTTGCGGGTGCAGGTGAATCGCGGCTGATGCATTGCCAACCGCGTAATCAGAACCATTTAATGACAGCCTCCGGGCGAAATGTAGGCCGGATAAGGCGTTCATGCCGCATCCGGTAGTCGTGCACAGATGCCTGATGCGACGCTGACGCGTCTTATCATGCCTGGGATGGGCATACAAAATGCACGTTGTCGGCAGTCATCATTATTTGTTGTTGCGCAGATCCAGCGCCACGTCGACGATCATATCCTCCTGGCCGCCAACCATCCGGCGTTTGCCCAGCTCAACGAGAATATCCACCGCACTTAAGCCGTAACGCGCCGCTGCCGTTTCACAGTGACGCAAGAAACTGGAGTAAACGCCAGCGTATCCCAACGCCAGCGTTTCGCGATCGACACGTACCGGACGATCCTGCAACGGACGCACCAGGTCGTCAGCGGCATCCATTAACGCATAGAGATCGGTCCCATGCTGCCAGCCCAGTTTATCCGCGGCGGCAATAAACACTTCCAGCGGCGCGTTACCTGCACCCGCGCCCATCCCCGCGAGGCTGGCGTCGATGCGGTCACAGCCCTCTTCCACCGCCACGATAGAGTTCGCCACGCCAAGACTCAGGTTATGGTGAGCATGCATGCCGGTTTGCGTTTCCGGTTTCAGCACCGCTTTCAGGGCGCGGAAACGGTCACGGATATCGCTCATGTTCATCGCACCGCCAGAATCCACCACATAAATACAGGTCGCACCGTAGCCTTCCATCAGCTTTGCCTGCTTCGCGAGATTCTCCGGCGTGGTCATGTGGCTCATCATCAGAAAGCCAACGGTATCCATTCCCAACTCACGGGCATACTGAATATGCTGGGCGGAAACATCAGCTTCGGTGCAGTGGGTCGCCACGCGCACCACCCGCGCGCCAGCCTGCCAGGCATTTTTCAGATCGTGAATAGTGCCAATTCCTGGCAGCAACAACGTCGCGATTTTGGCGTGCTTCACCACATCCGCCGCTGCTTCAATCCATTCAAGGTCGCTATATGCACCGAAACCATAGTTAAAACTGGAACCCTGCAAACCATCACCATGAGCCACTTCAATCGAATCCACGCGAGCATCATCCAGTGCTTTGGCAATCTGGCGGACATTTTCCAGCGAATACTGATGACGAATGGCGTGCATACCGTCACGCAACGTGACGTCCGAGATATAAAGTTTTTTACCGTTCATGCCGCTTCTCCTGCCTTGCGCGCCAGTAACTGGGCCATTTTTTCTGCTGTCGCCAGCGCACTGGAAGTCATAATGTCGAGGTTGCCTGCGTAGGCAGGCAGATAATGCGCTGCGCCTTCGACCTCCAGCCAGACCGCCGTTTTCAGACCGGAGAACTGACCAACGCCCGGTAAATTAACCGGTGTATCCTGCGGGATGACTTCAAACTGCACGCGCTGTTTCAGGCGATAACCCGGTACGTAAGCCTGCACCGCCTCAGCCATTTCATTGATTGAGGCTTCGATATCATCTTGTGAAGCTTCATCGCTCAATACATACACCGTGTCGCGCATCATCAACGGCGGCTCTGCCGGATTAAGCACAATAATCGCCTTCCCTTTTGCCGCACCGCCCACGACTTCAATGGCTCGCGAGGTGGTTTCCGTAAATTCATCGATATTGGCACGCGTGCCGGGTCCGGCAGATTTACTGGCGATAGAAGCGATAATTTCGGCGTAATGAACACGCGCCACACGTGAAACAGCCGCCACCATCGGAATAGTTGCCTGGCCGCCGCAGGTGACCATATTGACGTTCAGTTGATCGACGTTTGCATCGAGGTTAACCACCGGCACACAGTAAGGGCCGATGGCAGCCGGCGTCAGGTCGATTAAGCGAATATCCGGTTTCGCTTCGCGCAGAGCGGCATCGTTTTTCACATGCGCGCCCGCGCTGGTAGCATCAAAGACAATGTCGATATCAGCAAATTCAGGCATGTTCATCAGCCCGATCACCCCTTCATGGGTGGTGGCGACGCCCATACGTCTGGCACGTGCCAGACCGTCGGACTGAGGGTCAATGCCGACCATCACCGCCATCTCCAGATGCTGACCGTGACGCAAAATTTTAATCATCAGATCGGTGCCAATGTTGCCAGAACCGATAATGGCGACTTTACGCTTACTCATGACAGACTTCCTTTTGGGGCCGCATTTGAAAATGTCGCAGCAACTGAGCCTATGCCTTCGATATGGGCTTCAAAACGATCGCCCGCATTTACCGCCACCATCGGACCTAATGCCCCGGTAAGAATGATATCTCCGGCGCGCAGCGGTTCACCCAGGCTGACCATTTTGCGTGCCAGCCAGACGGCGGCATTAAGTGGATGCCCCAGGCATTCGCTGCCGCGCCCGCTGGAAACCTCTTCGTTATTACGCGTCATCGTCATAGCGCAGTTTTTCAGGTCTAACCCTGCCGGACGTTGCGCCGGACCGCCGATGACATACACCCCGCAGGAGGCGTTATCTGCCACGGTATCGACAAACTGAATCGACCAGTCGCGAATACGGCTGCCCACCACTTCCAGCGCCGGAAGCACCCATTCAATGGCGTTATACAGTTCGTTAAACGTGGTATCGGTCGCGGGCAAATCGCGGTTTAGCACCAGTGCGATCTCCGCTTCAATGCGGGGTTGCAAGACGCGGGAAAAAGGAATGGTTTCGTTATCGCCATAACACATGTCGGCAAATAATGTTCCGAAATCCGGTTGATCAACCCCCAGTTGTTGCTGCACTTTCGGATGCGTCAGTCCCACTTTACGCCCCACAACGCGACGCCCCTGCGCGACATCATGTTGCACATTGATGCGCTGAATCGCGTAGGCGGCTTTCGCGTTTTCAATACCAATCAAATCGCGCAGCGGCGCAATCGCTTCGCCCTGCTCTGCGGCGCGGCGTAAATCCGCCGCCAGTTGCTCAAGAGTATGCTTCGTCATGACCGTTCCTTAAGGACGTGCGAGGAAATTCAGCACCAGTTGATTGAAAGCGTCGGCATGTTCCCACTGCGCCCAGTGACCACAGTCGCGGAAGATATGCAGTTCAGAACCGGCGATACCGGACAGCAAACGCAGCCCCGCATCCATCGGCACAAAACGGTCGTTACGCCCCCAGACAATCAGGGTTTGCGCTTTAATTTCCGCCAGACGTGGACCAAAATCCGGGAACTGTTTCGGATTGGCTTCCAGGCTCTTAACGAAGTTATCCAGGTGATCGCGGCGCGACAGCATATTATTCAGGCGTGCTTCAAACAGAGCGTCGGTCAAATCGCTGGTATCGAAAACGAAGATATCCATCATCAGCTTCAGGTTTTCGATAGTCGGCTGACGATAAAGCTGATTCAGTCGCTTAATGCCTTCAGTTGGCATTGGCGTAAACAAACTCATGCCACCTGTACCGCCGCCCATCAGCACCAGTTTGCCGACGCGCTCCGGCCAGTTAAGAGTAAACGCAACAGAACTGTGCCCACCCATCGAGTTGCCCAGTAGGTGGATTTTGCCGATATCCAGTTGATCCACGACGCTTTTCAGGATGCGCGCATTGAGATCCGATCGCGAACCACTGTTAACGATCGAATCACTCTTACCCCATCCAGGACAATCCAGCAGGATCACCCGATAGCCCGCCTCTACCAGCGGATCGATATTGCGGCTGAAGTTCGCCCAGCCAGTAGCCCCCGGGCCGGAACCGTGCAGCAGGACAACGGTTTCGTCGCCTTGTCCGCTGTCATTAAAATGGATGCGTAGCGTTTTACCCGCTTCTTCTACATTCAGAAAACGGCTGGTGGCGGCTTCGGTTTGTGGCTGATAACTCATCATCTTCTCCTGCATATTCAGTTCTGTGTTCTGGCGCTTAACGAGCCAAATCCGGCAATCCACTCCGGGATTGGGCGGTAATAACGCCCTTCGCTACGCCAGTTGCCAAACGCAGAAATAGCGGCAAAAGCAGCGACCCAGGTTTTGATTTCATGTGTCGACTTTCCGGCAATGGCGGAAAGCTCTTCGTTACTGACGGCATCCAGTTCCTGTATGCGTCCCTGCTCCAGCAAAGTCATGAACTGGTTATCCCAAATCGGGTTAAGCGGATGCAGAGTTCTCTGATCCTCAACAAACTTCTCAGCGGCGTTAATCACCCGTTGCTGGCGCATTTCGCGCTCATTGGCGGGCAAATATTTCCCACTACCCAACAGACGATCGCGCATATGGGCATCGGCTTTTGCCAGTTCGGGCACCGGCGGCTGATGGGAAAGCCCACCGGAACCAAGAAACAGCACGCGTTTATTCAGACTACTGGTGAAACGACCAATCGCTTCGCCCATCATTCGGGTTCGCTGAAAACCGGGCAGCGGCGTGGCGACGCCGTTGATGAATACAGGCAGGACCGGCACCTTATCCAGCCCACCGAGCAAAAACTCCAGCGGCTGGGCGAACCCATGATCCACCTGCATACAGTAAGAAACGGCAAGATCGATCCCGTTCTTCATTACGGCATGCGCACAAGCCTCCGCCAGCTCCACAGGCACGGGTAGCTCTCCCGCCGCACTGCCGAAATCACCAATTGCCGTCGCTCCTACGCCTAAACAGAACGGTGGCATCACGTCATAGAAAAAACCGTTGTAATGATCTGGCGCAAACAGCACCACCAGTTCAGGGGAGAAAGCCGCAATGCGCTCGCGGGCACTGGCAATCACGCCATTGACCTCATCGAGTACCTCTTGCGCCGGGTCGACATACCCCACCAGCGGCGAGTGGGAAAGACAGTGAAGATAAGCGTGCATATCAGGCTACCTTTTCGACAGAAACGTCGGCATCAGGGCGGTTCAGTGTCATCACCGACGCCAGTTTATTCAGCGTATTACCCAGAGTTTGCGGAATGGCGATGGCGGCAACAAAGCGATCCGGGCGCATCACCACCAGCGAAGCATTATGTTGTGCGAACCAGCTACGCAGGCGACCTTGCATATCACCCAGGCGCAGCACTCCGTCGTGGTTATCCTGCGCGATATGAATTTGCACTTCTGGCACCACCTGAATGAAGCGTGTGCCCAGCGCGCGCCACTGCTGGATTTGCTCATCGCTCATCCCCCACAACGGATTGCATCCCCAGCCAATCACCACGAAGTTCGCGCCGATCGCATTATCGAGCAGTGTTACGTCACCGTTTTCCAGCGTGACTTTCGGCTGAATAAACATCTTGCCGACCGGAGAGTGCTTCGCCTCGCCCTCACGTACCAGCGCACCGGCGTAGTATTGCGGCATCGGCTTGAAGCGCATTTCGAGGAAGTAGCGTTTTACTGGCGGCAAGTAATTCAGCAGCCAGGAAACGCCGTCACGCAAGCTGCCCTGCCAGCGTTTCGGCGGAGCCAGTACGTTGCCCGCCGTCACCGACAGGTCAATCATCGCTTTGGCGTGATCGCGACGTTCTTGTTGATAGGTATCGAGCAGCGCATCGCGAGCTTTCCCCTGGATAACCAACGCCAGTTTCCAGGCGAGGTTAAAGGCGTCGCGCATACCACTGTTATAGCCCTGCCCCTGCCATACCGGCATGATGTGCGCGGCATCGCCCGCCAGCAGTACGCGGTCAATACGAAAACGTTGCGCCAGCCGCGCGTTGTGGGTGTAAACACGCTGGCGAATCAATTCGACGTTGTCCGGATTAGGCAGCACTTTGCTTAACAGCTCGCGCATATTTTGCGGCTCGCAGAGCTGTTCTTCGGTTTCTCCCGGCATCACCATAAATTCAAAGCGACGTACCGCATGAGGCAGAGCCGCAGAAACATACGGGCGCACCGGATCGCAACACAAATAGATATGCGGCGTACTTAACGGATCGTTGGCGATATCCACCACAATCCACTGATTTGGTGCTGTTTTACCTTCAAACGGTACATTCAGGGTACGGCGGACAAAACTTGCTCCACCGTCACAGGCTACCAGCCACTGGGCTTTGACGGTTTCCCGCTGCCCTTCTGCCGTTTTCAGATGCAAGGTCACTTCGTCATCTTGTTGGTTGAAGGCCTCCAATTCGCGGGAAAACAGGCAGCGCACATTCGGAAAACGCGACAACCCTTCCAGCATCACTGCATCGACCTGCGGCTGAATAAAGGCGTTACGGCGCGGCCAGCCAAATTCATCGGTCATTGGCTGAATATCGGCAAAACAGCGACCTTTTGGGGTGAGGAAACGCATCGCGTGCCACGGCGTAGTATGCGGTAAAACATTATCAACGAGGCCGACCGACTGCATGGTGCGCAGCGCCTCGTCATCAATACCAATCGCACGGGGATAATCGATCAGTTTGTCGAGTTTCTCCACCACCAGCACGTCAATGCCCATCTGGCCGAGATAGTTCGCCATCATCAACCCGACCGGACCGGCACCAGCGATCGCCACCTGAACGCAATGGTTAACAGCAGGCTGGATGTCAGGGTGTTGTATTGCCATTTCAGTACCTCACGACTCGGACAAAATGCCGTTGCGCGCACAGTACAGCGCAACTCATTTTGTTAAAAACATGTAAATGATTTTTTATTGTGCGCTCAGTATAGGAAGGGGGTTTTCGGCTACAATCAAAACATGTCTGAGTGTGCACCAAGTGCACAACGTTGTTTTAACTATATAAATGTCAATTAATATGCAGAAAGATGAGCAGGCGGAATACAAAACCGTGCGCGGCTTAACCCGCGGTCTAATGTTATTAAATATGTTAAATAAACTCGATGGCGGTGCCAGCGTCGGGCTGTTGGCGGAGCTCAGCGGCCTACATCGCACCACTGTGCGGCGACTGCTGGAAACGCTGCAGGAAGAGGGATATGTCCGCCGCAGTACCTCCGATGACAGTTTTCGTCTGACCATCAAAGTGCGGCAATTAAGCGAAGGATTTCGTGACGAACAATGGATTTCTGCACTGGCGGCCCCGCTACTGGGCGATCTGTTGCGCGAAGTGGTATGGCCGACAGATGTGTCCACGCTGGATGTTGACGCAATGGTAGTACGCGAAACCACCCACCGTTTCAGCCGGTTATCCTTTCACCGGGCGATGGTCGGGCGACGTTTACCGCTGCTGAAAACCGCCTCAGGACTGACCTGGCTGGCCTTTTGCCCGGAACAAGAACGCAAGGAGTTAATCGAAATGTTAGCCGCCCGCCCCGGTGATGACTATCAACTGGCACGAGAACCGTTAAAGCTGGAAGCCATTCTGGCACGCGCGCGCGAAGAGGGTTACGGACAGAACTACCGCTGCTGGGATCAGGAAGAGAAGATCGCCTCCATTGCCGTGCCCCTACGCAGTGAACAACGGGTGATTGGCTGTCTGAATCTGGTGTATATGGCGAGCGCAATGACCATCGAACAGGCAGCGGAAAAGCATCTTCCGGCGCTGCAACGGGTGGCAAAACAGATCGAAGAAGGTGTGGAATCGCAGGCTATTCTGGTGGCCGGACGGCGAAGCGGCGTGCATTTACGCTAGCGACGTCAATGTGTAATTTGGCCCATTCTCATCGTTATTCGCCCATTTGCCCACATGCACAGTACGGGCTGCACGCTACGCTAATGACATCAATACTGTGATGTGGAGCAAATCATGAAAATTACTCAAATTCGTAATGCCACCCAAATTATCCAATACGCTGGCAAAACATTTCTTATCGACCCGTTACTCGCGCCAAAAGGAAGTTATCCGGGTTTTGCCGGAACGGCACGCGCAGAAATCCGCAATCCAACGGTAGAATTACCGTGTGATTTAACAACGTTACTCAACGTTGACGCCCTAATCGTGACCCATTTGCATGAAGATCACTGGGACGAAACAGCCTCCCGCGTTGTCCCCAAAGATAAACTGATTTATGTGCAAAATGAGCAAGATGCTGAATCACTGCATAAACAAGGATTTACGCATCTTACCGAACTTACCGACGAGACTAAATTTGGCGATATAACTCTGCATAAAACGACAGGGCAGCACGGCTCCGATCGCACCTATGCCGACCCGGCTATGGCGAAGCGTTTAGGCGCAGCCTGCGGCGTTGTTTTCCGGCATCCGACAGAGAAAACGCTCTATCTGGCTGGCGATACCCTCTGGCGTGACGACGTCGAGGCTACAATGCTAACTTTCCAACCAGAAGTGGTTGTGTTGAATGCCGGATTTGCGCATGTTCTGGGGCATGGTGCGATAATTATGGGAGCAGAAGATATTCTCAAAACACATTTTACCCTGCCAGAAGCGCAAATTGTCGCGACACATATGGAGGCCGTAAACCACTGTTTGCTGACGCGTGATGCGCTCAAGGAATACGCCAGAGATAATCAAATTATCGAATTTGTGAACGTACCAGAAGATGGTGAAACGTTGACATTCTAATTCGGAGATAAAGAGTGTTATGCGCCCGCTGACTGTTGCCATTATCGCCGTTGCCGGTTTTAGTCCTTTTCACCTTTCCGTACCGTTTATCGTGTTTAGCGAAAAAATGGCGGAAAAAAAACGCTTTCACGTGATTATCTGCGCTGAAAAGCCGGGAAACGTGGACTCTGCCGATGGGTTTTCCGTAACCGCCACCCATGACTATACCGCAGTCATACAAGCGGATATTGTGATAATTCCTTACTGGGGAACAATTACACAAAAACCGCCACAAAAACTGCTGGAAGCCTTAACGACCGCACAGGATAACGGGGCACAGATTGTCGGGCTTTGCCTGGGCACGTTTGTGCTCGGCTATGCAGGTTTACTGAAAAATAAGCGTGCAGCCACGCACTGGGAGTTCGAACGTGAATTTCAGGCACGTTTTCCAGAAACACATCTGGATATTAACGCGTTGTATGTAGACGATGACGGCATTATTACCTCTGCCGGTACTGCCGCGGCGCTGGATTGCTGTTTGTATATTGTTCGGCAACATTTTGGCAGCGACTATGCTAACCACATTGCCCGACGGATGGTCGTACCGCCATATCGCACCGGCGGTCAGGCGCAGTTTATTGAGCAACCGGTGCCGAAAAATACCCATGATGAACGCATCAACCTCCTGCTGGATTACCTGCGGCAAAACATTGCGCAACAGCATGATCTCGACTCGCTGGCGCAGCGAGTAATGATGAGTCGCCGCACACTAACCCGCCATTTTATGAAAGCGACCGGTTCGAGTATCGCTGAATGGCTCATCACTGAACGCTTACGCCGTAGCCAGGAACTGTTGGGTTCCAGTCAGTTGCCCGTTGAGCGGATAGCGGCTGAGGTGGGCTTCCTCTCACCTGTGACGTGGCGTCAGCATTTTAAATCTCACTTCGGCGTCAGCCCCGCCGAATGGCGCAAAACCTTTCGTGGTATGGCATGATAGCGCCCGGAAGAGAGTCATTTCAGGGTGGTGAATGTGAAACCAGTAACGCTATACGATGTCGCTGAGTATGCCGGTGTGTCTTATCAGACCGTTTCCCGCGTGGTGAATCAGGCCAACCACGTTTCTGCGAAAACACGGGAAAAAGTGGAAGCGGCAATGGCAGCGCTGAATTACATTCCCAACCGCGTGGCACAGCAACTGGCAGGCAAACAGTCGTTGCTGATTGGCGTTGCCACGTCCAGTCTGGCTCTGCATGCACCGTCACAAATTGTCGCGGCAATAAAATCCCGCGCCGATCAACTGGGAGCTAGCGTCGTAGTCTCGATGGTGGAACGAAGCGGCGTCGAAGCCTGTAAAGCGGCGGTACACAATCTTCTCGCGCAACGCGTCAGCGGTCTTGTCATCAACTACCCGCTGGATGAGCAAGATGCCATTGCTGTGGAAGCCGCCTGTGGTAACGTGCCCATTTTGTTTCTTGACGCCTCTGACAGGTCACCCGTCAACAGTATTATTTTTTCCTATGACGACGGTACGCGGCTGGGCGTGGAGCATCTGGTCGAGTTGGGTCACCAGCAAATCGCGCTGTTAGCCGGTCCATTAAGTTCTGTCTCGGCGCGTCTGCGCCTGGCTGGCTGGCATAAATATCTCGGCCACAATCAACTTAAGCCAATAGCAGAGCTTGAAGGTGACTGGAGCGCAATATCGGGTTTTCAGCAAACCATGCAGATGCTGAATGAGGGCATCATCCCTACCGCAATGCTGGTTGCTAACGATCAGATGGCGCTGGGCGCAATGCGCGCCATTACCGAGTCCGGGCTGCGCGTCGGTGCGGATATCTCGGTTGTGGGATACGACGATACCGAAGATAGCTCGTGTTATATCCCACCGCTCACCACCATCAAACAGGATTTTCGCCTGCTGGGACAAACCAGCGTGGATCGCTTGCTGCAATTCTCCCAGGGCCAGGCGGTGAAGGGAAATCAGCTATTACCCGTGTCACTGGTTAAACGAAAAACCACGCAACCTCCGAACGCGCAAGCAGCCTCTCCCCGCGAATTGGCCGATTCTTTAATGCAACTGGCGCGACAAATTTCCCGACTAGAAACCGGACAGTGAGCGCAACTCAATTAATGTGAGTCAGCTCACTCATTAGGCACCCCAGGCTTTACACTCTGTGCATCTGGCTCGTATGTTGTGTGAAATTGTGAGCGGATAACAATTTCACACAGGATACAGCTATGACCATGATTACGGATTCACTGGCCGTCGTATTACAGCGTCGTGATTGGGAAAACCCAGGCGTTACCCAACTCAATCGCCTTGCAGCACATCCCCCTTTTTCCAGTTGGCGCAATAGCAAAGAAGCCCGTGATAATCACCCTTCCCGTCAATTGCGCAGTCTGAATGGTGAATGGTTATTTACCTGGTTTCCGGCACCGGAAGCGGTGCCGGAAAGCTGGCTCGAACGCGATCTCCCAAAAGCAGATAATATTCCGGTGCCGTCAAACTGGCAGATGCTCGGTTACGACGCCCCCATTTATACCAACGTGACCTACCCCATTACGGTGAATCCGCCGTTTGTTCCCGCAGAAAACCCAACGGGTTGTTACTCGCTCACATTTAATGTTGATGAAAGCTGGCTCCAGGATGGCCAGACGCGGATTATCTTTGATGGTGTTAACTCGGCGTTTCACCTGTGGTGTAACGGACGCTGGGTTGGCTACGGCCAGGATAGCCGCCTGCCGTCTGAATTTGACCTGAGCGCCTTTTTGCACGCCGGAGAAAACCGCCTCGCGGTGATGGTGCTGCGCTGGAGTGACGGCAGTTATCTTGAAGATCAGGATATGTGGCGAATGAGCGGCATTTTCCGCGACGTCTCGTTGCTGCACAAACCGACCACGCAAATCAGCGATTTCCATGTTGCTACCCATTTTAATGACGATTTCAGCCGCGCCGTGCTGGAGGCTGAAGTGCGCATGGGTGGCGAGTTGCGCGACTTTCTGCGGGTAACGGTTTCTTTGTGGCAAGGTGAAACCCTGGTCGCCAGTAGCACCGCACCTTTCGGCAGCGAAATTATCGATGAGCGCGGCAGTTATACCGATCGCGTCACGCTACGTCTGAGCGTCGAAAATCCGGCGCTGTGGAGCGCAGAACTCCCGAACCTTTACCGTGCAGTTGTTGAACTGCACACCGCCGACGGTACGCTGATTGAAGCGGAAGCCTGTGATGTTGGCTTCCGTCAGGTACACATTGAAAATGGTCTGCTGTTACTGAATGGCAAACCGTTGCTGATTCGCGGCGTTAACCGCCACGAGCATCACCCTCTGCGCGGTCAGGTCATGGATGAGCAGACGATGGTGCAGGATATCCTGCTAATGAAGCAGAACAACTTTAACGCCGTGCGCTGTTCGCATTATCCGAACCATCCGCTGTGGTACACGCTGTGCGACCGCTACGGCTTGTATGTGGTGGATGAAGCTAATATCGAAACCCACGGCATGGTGCCGATGAATCGCCTGACGGATGATCCGCGCTGGTTACCGGCGATGAGCGAGCGCGTAACGCGGATGGTACAGCGCGATCGCAATCACCCGTGCGTGATTATCTGGTCGCTGGGTAATGAATCCGGTCACGGCGCTAATCACGACGCGCTCTATCGCTGGATAAAATCCGTCGATCCCTCCCGTCCGGTGCAGTATGAAGGTGGCGGAGCAGACACTACGGCTACCGATATTATTTGCCCGATGTATGCCCGTGTGGATGAAGATCAGCCCTTCCCGGCAGCACCGAAATGGTCAATCAAAAAATGGCTTTCACTGCCTGGTGAGTTGCGCCCGCTGATCCTTTGCGAATACGCCCACGCGATGGGTAACAGCCTCGGCGGCTTTGCCAAATACTGGCAGGCATTTCGTCAGTATCCGCGTTTACAAGGCGGCTTCGTCTGGGACTGGGTCGATCAGTCACTGATTAAATATGATGAAAACGGCAACCCGTGGTCGGCTTATGGCGGTGATTTTGGCGATACACCGAACGATCGCCAGTTTTGCATGAACGGTCTGGTCTTTGCCGACCGCACGCCGCATCCGGCGCTGACGGAAGCAAAACACCAACAGCAGTTTTTCCAGTTCCGCTTATCCGGGCGAACAATCGAAGTCACCAGCGAATACCTGTTCCGTCATAGCGATAACGAAATCCTGCACTGGTCGCTGGCGCTGGATGGCAAGCCGCTAACGAGTGGTGAAGTGCCTCTGGCTGTCGCGCCACAAGGAAAACAGTTGATTGAATTGCCTGAACTGCCCCAGCCGGAGAGTGCCGGGCAACTTTGGCTCACGGTACAGGTGGTGCAACCAAACGCGACCGCGTGGTCAGAAGCCGGACACATCAGCGCCTGGCAGCAATGGCGACTGGCAGAAAACCTCCGCGTAACGCTCTCGTCTGCGCCCCACTCCGCCCCGCAACTGACCACCAGCGAAACGGATTTTTGCATCGGGCTGGGTAATAAACGTTGGCAATTCAACCGCCAGTCAGGTCTTCTTTCACAAATGTGGATTGGCGATGAAAAACAACTGCTGACCCCGCTGCGCGATCAGTTCACCCGAGCGCCGCTGGATAATGACATTGGCGTAAGCGAAGCGACTCGTATTGACCCGAACGCCTGGGTAGAGCGCTGGAAAGCAGCAGGCCATTACCAGGCAGAAGCAGTGCTGTTGCAGTGTACCGCAGATCGGATTACCGACGCGGTACTGATTACGACTGCCCACGCGTGGCAGTATCAGGGGAAAACCTTATTTACCAGCCGGAAAACCTACCGGATTGATGGACACGGTGAGATGGCCATCAGCGTGGATGTTGAAGTAGCAGGTGATACGCCGCATCCGGCGCGGGTGGGCCTGACCTGCCAACTGGCACAAGTCGCAGAGCGGGTTAACTGGCTCGGATTAGGGCCGCAAGAAAACTATCCCGACCGCCTTACTGCGGCCTGTTTTGACCGCTGGGATATGCCGTTGTCAGAGATGTATACCCCATACGTCTTCCCGAGCGAAAACGGTCTACGCTGCGGAACACGCGAATTGAATTATGGCCCACACCAGTGGCGCGGCGACTTCCAGTTCAATATCAGCCGTTACAGCCAACAACAACTGATGGACACCAGCCATCGCCATCTGCTGCACGCGGAGGAAGGGAGCTGGCTGAATATCGACGGTTTCCATATGGGGATTGGCGGCGACGACTCCTGGAGTCCGTCAGTTTCGACGGAATTCCAGTTGAGCGCCGGTCACTACCATTACCAGTTGATCTGGTGTCAAAAATAATAATAACCGGGCAGGCAATGTCTGCCCGTATTTAGCGTAAGGAAATCCATTATGTTCTATCTAAAAAACACAAACTTTTGGATGTTCGGCTTATTCTTTTTCTTTTACTTTTTTATCATGGGGGCCTATTTCCCGTTTTTCCCGATTTGGCTACATGACATCAACCATATCAGCAAAAGTGATACCGGCATTATTTTTGCTGCTATTTCTCTGTTCTCCCTGTTATTTCAACCGTTGTTTGGTCTGCTTTCTGACAAACTCGGGCTGCGCAAATATCTGCTATGGATTATTACCGTCATGTTAATGATGTTTGCGCCGTTCTTTATTTTTATCTTTGGCCCACTGTTACAATACAATATTATATTAGGTTCGATTGTTGGCGGCATTTATCTTGGCTTCTGTTTTAACGCGGGTGCACCGGCAGTAGAAGCATTTATCGAGAAGGTCAGCCGTCGCAGTAATTTCGAATTTGGTCGCGCGCGGATGTTTGGTTGCGTTGGCTGGGCGCTGTGTGCCTCAATTGTCGGCATCATGTTCACCATCAATAACCACTTTGTCTTCTGGCTGGGTTCCGGCTGTGCGCTCATCCTCGCCGTTCTGCTTTTTTTCGCCAAAACAGATGCACCTTCTTCCGCCACGGTTGCCAATGCCGTAGGTGCTAATCATTCCGCATTTAGTCTTAAACTGGCGCTGGAGTTGTTCAAACAACCGAAACTGTGGTTTTTATCGCTGTATGTTATTGGTGTTTCCTGCACCTACGATGTTTTTGACCAACAGTTTGCTAATTTCTTTACTTCGTTTTTCACCACTGGTGAACAGGGTACGCGAGTATTTGGCTATGTCACAACAATGGGTGAATTACTTAACGCTTCGATTATGTTCTTTGCACCACTGATTATTAATCGCATCGGTGGGAAAAATGCCCTGCTGCTGGCT
The DNA here is from genome assembly GCF_000208565.1 of Escherichia sp. TW09308. NCBI lineage: Bacteria > Pseudomonadati > Pseudomonadota > Gammaproteobacteria > Enterobacterales > Enterobacteriaceae > Escherichia > Escherichia sp. TW09308. Next base: position 3,635,566 of record NZ_AEME01000001.1, read on the forward strand.
GGCACCATTATGTCTGTGCGTATTATTGGCTCATCGTTCGCCACCTCGGCGCTGGAAGTGGTTATTCTAAAAACGCTGCATATGTTTGAAGTACCGTTCCTGCTGGTGGGCTGCTTTAAATATATTACCAGCCAGTTTGAAGTGCGTTTTTCGGCAACAATTTATCTGGTCTGTTTCTGCTTCTTTAAACAACTGGCGATGATTTTCATGTCTGTTCTGGCGGGCAATATGTATGAAAGCATCGGTTTCCAGGGCGCTTATCTGGTGCTGGGTCTGGTGGCGCTGGGCTTTACCTTAATTTCCGTATTCACGCTTAGCGGCCCAGGCCCGCTTTCCTTGCTGCGTCGGCAGGTGAACGAAGTCGCTTAAGCAATCAATGTCGGATGCGGCGCGAGCGCCTTATCCGACCAACATACCAGAGCGGAATAATCGTAATGAACATGCCAATGACCGAAAGAGTAAAAGCAGGAAAGTTATTTACCGATATGTGCGAAGGTTTACCTGAAAAAAGACTTCGTGGGAAAGCGTTGATGTATGAGTTTAATCACTCACATCCATCGGAAGTTGAAAAAAGGGAAAGCCTGATTAAAGAAATGTTTGCCACGGTAGGAGAAAATGCCTGGATAGAACCACCTGTTTATTTCTCTTATGGTTCCAATATCCATATAGGCCGCAATTTTTACGCAAATTTTAATTTAACCATCGTCGATGACCACACAGTCACTATCGGTGATAACGTACTGATTGCCCCCAACGTTACCCTTTCCGTTACCGGGCACCCTGTACACCATGAATTGAGAAAAAACGGAGAGATGTACTCTTTTCCGATAACGATTGGCAATAATGTCTGGATTGGGAGTCATGTGGTCATTAATCCAGGCGTCACCGTCGGAGAAAACTCTGTTATTGGCGCGGGCAGTGTCGTAACAAAAGACATTCCACCAAATGTTGTTGCTGCAGGCGTTCCCTGTCGGGTTATTCGCGAAATAAACGAGCGTGATAAACAGTATTATTACAAAGATTATAAAGTTGAATCTTAAGGTTAAATAAGCACAGGAACAAAAGAAGGTAGCAGAGTAATGAATCATGGTAGCCACTGACACAAGTCAGTGGCTGTTCACCCCAGACGATTACCGTTTGTAGTTAATGGCTTCCGGCTGATCCAGATATACAGTGGTTTGTGCCGGTTGTGTACTGGCAATCACCTTACCGCCACGTACCGAATAACGTACCGGAACCTGACGACGCAGCGCGTCAAACCCATTTTCTGCAGGCAGGATAATCAGGTTGGCGCTGTTTCCAGCGGAAACACCATAATCCTGTAAATTGAGCGTTCTGGCACTATGATGGGTGATTAAATTCAGACCATCGTTAATCTGCCCGTAGCCCATCAACTGGCAAACATGCAGCCCCATATGCAGCACTTGCAGCATATTCGCCGTTCCCAGCGGATACCACGGATCGAAGACATCATCGTGACCAAAGCAGACGTTAATGCCGGACTCCAGCATCTCTTTGACGCGCGTAATGCCGCGACGTTTTGGATAAGTATCAAAACGTCCTTGCAGATGAATATTGACCAGCGGATTGGCAACAAAGTTAATGCCGGACATTTTCAGCAAGCGGAACAAGCGCGAAGTATACGCCCCGTTATAAGAGTGCATTGCGGTGGTGTGGCTGGCGGTGACGCGCGCGCCCATTCCTTCACGGTGCGCCAGCGCGGCAACAGTTTCGACAAAACGCGACTGCTCATCGTCTATCTCATCGCAGTGAACGTCGATCAGGCGGTCGTATTTTTGCGCCAGCGCGAAGGTTTTATGCAGCGACTCCACGCCGTATTCGCGGGTAAATTCAAAATGCGGAATCGCCCCCACTACGTCAGCTCCCAGGCGTAGCGCCTCTTCCAGCAACTCTTCACCGTTGGGATACGACAAAATCCCTTCCTGCGGGAAGGCGACGATTTGCAGGTCAATCCACGGCGCGACTTCCTGCTTCACTTCCAGCATCGCTTTCAGTGCAGTCAGGGTTGCGTCGGAGACATCTACATGGGTACGCACATGTTGAATGCCGTTGGCAATCTGCCATTTCAGCGTTTGCCAGGCGCGTTGCTTAACGTCGTCATGGGTTAATAACGCTTTGCGCTCGGCCCAGCGTTCAATGCCTTCAAACAGCGTGCCGGACTGATTCCAGTTCGGTTGCCCGGCAGTTTGCGTGGTGTCCAGGTGAATATGCGGTTCCACAAACGGCGGTAAAACTAAACCTTTCTCAGCATCCAGACTGTTTTCAGTCACGGGCATGACGCCGGATTGCGCATCAATGGCGCTGATTTTTCCGTCCTGCAGATGAATCTGCCACAGCCCCTCTTTGCCGGGTAACCGGGCGTTAATAATTGTCTGTAAAGCGTTATTCGACACTGTTAGCCTCCACATGCGTCATTGCTGCTGTCGTTCTGCGATTCAAAATCGGGTTAAGGATCAGATAGCTCAGCGCGCCACCTAATACAGCGTTGACCGGAACAATCCCCGGTAACCAGTGGCCTGCGGCAATCCCCAGCGCGACAGCCAGAATCGCCACCCAATTGACACTCATCATACGCGTGGTCGCAAAGTGCTCATAGCGGCGACGGTTCATCAGATAGTCCGCGATGATTACGCCGCCAACGGGAGGGATAGCTGCCGAAAGAAAGGTCAGCCAGCCGACAAAATTGTTGTACAGCCATAATGCGCAGACCGTACCGATAATACCGTTGATGACCGAAAGGGTTTTGCTCGACATACCGGTAATGTTGGCGAAACCTAAACCCGACGCATAGAGCGCGTTATCGTTGGTGGTCCAGATATTCAACCCCAGCACCACAATCGCAGGCAGCAGCAGGCCCTGAGCAATCATCACATCTGAGATATCTGCCATGCCCAATGCCGCAGCACCTGCCGCACCGAAAATAAACATCAACGAGTTGCCGAGGAAAAAGGCCACCATCGCCACCAGCACCGCCAGTTTGGCATTGCGACCAAAACGGACAAAGTCGGCAGTGAGCGTACCTGCACTGATAAATGAACCGACAACCAGCGCCAGCGCGACATTGAAATCTAGCGGTTGTGCGGGAACGACCGCTTTTAATGCCTCCAGACCGCCCATGCCGTTAACGGCCAGCCACACGGAATAACCGCCAAGACAGGCGATCGCCGGAACCGCAATTACAGAAAGAACTGTCAGCGCCGAAATGCCAAAGAACACGGTGACGGTCATCAGTAAACCAGAGACGGCGATGAGCAGATTAATATCCAATCCCGTCGCCTTGCCCACCGGAATGGCAAACATCGCCACGCCAACACCAAACCAACCAACCTGGGTGCCGCCCAGCAGCAGTGAAGGTAGCCATGAACCTTTAACACCAAAAGAGAAGCGAGCAAGAAGATGGGTCGTCAGGCCGGTTTTTGCGCCAATGTAGCCAAGAAATGAAGTGTAAATACCGAGGAGAAGATTACCGATGAGGACTGCGAGGAAGAAATCATGATAGCTAAGACCGGTTCCGAGAGTGCCGCCGGTCCACATACTGGCGGAAAAGAAGGTTAATCCCAGCATGACGAACGTCAATGCCAATACCCCTTTCCGCGCCGACTGCGGGACTGGCCCCTGGCTAAAGTTGTTATCTTGCGACACGAAATTCCTCCGTTTGCTGTTTGAAACCCAAAAAATCCGCCGCATTCTATTCATCTGAAAATAAAAAGCAATCGTTTCCGTGGAGGAATATATTTTTTATATGAATGAGTGCGAAAAAGTGGATAAAAAATTATCTCTGGAAAAACAGTGGGTAGACTTGATAAGACGCGCCAGCGTCGCATCAGGCATCAAAGCACGGTTGTCGGATGCGGCGCGAGCGCCTTATCCGACCTACGGTTCAGACCTGTAGGCCTGATAAGACGCGCCAGCGTCGCATCAGGCATCACAGCACAGTTGTCGGATGCGGCGCGCGACGCGTCCGACAATACCTTACTCTTCCATCGCCTGGCGGATCTGATCCAACGACGCGGGATCATCAATGGTCGTCAGATCCCCCGGATCGCGTCCTTCGCAAATGGCCTGGATCGTGCGGCGCAACATTTTTCCGGATCGCGTTTTCGGCAACTGCGAGACAAACCAAACGTGCGCCGGGCGGCCAAAGTTGCCAATCTGGCTGTCCACCAGCGCCATAATTGCCTTTTCTTCGGAGTGTGCCACCTCGCGGTCTTCCAGACTGTCGCTCTCTTTCGGAATAACAAACGCCACCGCCACCTGCCCTTTCAACGCATCTTTCACCCCTACCACCGCCACTTCGGCAACGCCAGGATGACTGGAGATACTCTCTTCAATCTCGCGCGTGCCCAGCCGATGCCCGGCAACGTTAATCACATCATCAGTGCGCCCGAGAATAAAGTGATAGCCGTCAGCATCGCGGATACCCCAGTCAAAGGTGGCATATACCGGACGGGAAAACAGCGACCAGTATGTCTTCACAAAGCGGTCGTCGTCACCCCAGATAGTCTGAATACAGCCCGGCGGCAGCGGCCCTTCCACCACCAGCATCCCTTTCTCATTCACGCCGCACGGTTCGCCAGTAGCTTCGTTGAGCAACTGCACATTGTAGCCATACATCGGCACGCCGGGGCTTCCCAGACGCGTCGGCCTGTCGTCCAGGCCTCGAGCAATCGCCATAATCGGCCAGCCGGATTCGGTCTGCCAGTAGTTGTCGATGACCGGCACATCCAGCGTATTGCTCACCCAACTGGCGGTCGGTTCATCCAGCGGTTCTCCTGCCAGATAGAGCACTTCCAGCGACGAGAGATCGTGTTTACGAATTTCAGCAGTAGGAAATTTTTTCAGCACGCGAATAGCGGTCGGCGCTGAGAACATTCGGCTCACCTGATATTTCTCGACAATTTTCCACCACACGCCACAGTCCGGCCAGGTCGGCAACCCTTCGTAAACAATGGTCGCCATCCCCGCCAGCAGCGGTGCGTAGACAATATAAGAATGCCCCACCACCCAGCCGATATCCGACGCGCAAAAGAACACACCGCCCGCTTTGCCACCAAAAATGGTTTCCATTGAGGTTGCCAGCGCCACCGCATAACCGCCGACGTCACGCTGCACGCCTTTAGGTTTTCCGGTCGTGCCGGAGGTGTAGAGAATGCAGGAAGTTTCGTTAGATTCCAGCCAGGCGACCGGCACCCGCGCGCCGATGTGCTGATGACGCAACGAAGCGAAATCAACATCCCGCCCGCTGACGCGCGCCATTTTCGCCAGCCCGCGATCCACCAGCAAAACGTGGCGCGGTTGGTGCTGCGCCTGCTTTATCGCATCATCGAGCAATTTTTTATAGGGAATGATTTTGCCGCCACGCGCCCCGGCATCTGCCGAGACAATCAGCACCGGTTTGGCGTCGTCGATTCGCGCCGCCACGCTGTGCGAAGCAAATCCACCAAATACCACCGAGTAAATAGCACCAATCCGCGCGCAGGCCAGCAGGGTAATGTGCGCTTCGGCAATCATCGGCATATACACCAGCACCCGATCGCCGCGCTGCACGCCCAATGAGCGCAACATTGACGCCACCGCGTTCACTTCGTCATATAACTGCCGAAAGGTAAACGTGCGCTCTTCTTCTGTTTCCGAAGAGACGGCAATCAGCGCCAGCGCCTCTGGCTGTTTCTCCAGCCAGCGGTCGACGGCGTTGTGGCACAAATTGGTTCGGCCTTCACAAAACCAACGGGCAAACGGCGGATTGCTGTGATCGAGCGTTTGCGTAAAGGGCGTCTGCCAGTCGATACGCAGGGCCTGCTCGGCCCAGAACTGCTCCGGTTCGTTAATCGAACGCTGATAAAATTCGCTAAAAGACATAATGCTCTCCTGTTGAACTTACGCCTTACCGCCGTTTGCTTAAATCACGTACAGGTCGAGATACTCATTGACCGGCATCTGCTCGAGGCGAGTTCTGTCGAGAGAAACCGCCAGAATGTGCTGCTGCTGGCGAGTCGGAAACTGGCGCGCAAGGTTGATTTTGAATTTATCGACCAGCTTCGGAATGCCATCCTGACGGCGGCGGGCATGACCAATTGGGTACTCCACCACCACTTCTTCAAAGCGCGTACCGTCGGTGAACTCAAGGGTAATGGCGTTGGCAATAGCGCGTTTTTCCGGGTCGTGGTAGTCGGCAGTAAACGCCGGATCTTCAAAGCAAGTGATCTTCTCGCGCAGGGCGTCGATGCGTTTATCTTGCGCAACCTTGTCTTCGTAATCTGCCGCCGTTAAGCGCCCAAACAGCAGCGGGATCGCCACCATGTACTGAACGCAGTGGTCGCGGTCAGCCGGGTTATTGAGCGGCCCTTTTTTGTCGATGATGCGAATACAGGCTTCGTGGGTGCGGATGGTCACTTTTTCGATATCCGCCGCTGTTTTACCTGCAGCCTGCATCTGTTCATAGAGCGTCATCGCCGCTTCAACTGCCGTCTGGGAGTGGAACTCCGCCGGGAAGGAGATTTTGAACAGCACATTTTCCATAACGTAGGAACCGTACGGACGCTGGAAGCGGAACGACTCACCTTTGAAGGAGACGTCGTAGAAGCCCCACACCGGCGCAGTCAGGGCTGACGGATAACCCATTTCGCCGGTTTTCGCCATCAGCGCCAAACGTACCGCGCGGGATGTGGCATCGCCCGCCGCCCAGGATTTACGCGTGCCGGTGTTCGGCGCATGACGATAGGTGCGCAGCGACTGACCGTCCACCCACGCCAGCGAAACAGCGTTGAGAATTTCCTCGCGGGTCAGGCCGAGCATTTCGGCCACCACGGCGGTGGAAGCCACTTTCACTAACAAAACGTGGTCGAGGCCGACGCGATTAAAGGAGTTTTCCAGCGCGATGCAGCCCTGAATTTCGTGGGCTTTGATCATTGCGGTCAGCACGTGCTTCATGGTCAATGGCGCTTTGCCGCTGGCGACTGCGTTGCGGGATAACCAGTCCGCCGTGGCGAGAATACCGCCGAGGTTGTCGGAAGGATGGCCCCACTCCGCTGCCAGCCAGGTATCGTTGAAATCGAGCCAGCGGATCATCGCACCGATGTTAAACGCAGCCTGGACAGGGTCGAGCTGGAACTGAGTTCCGGGGACACGCACGCCGTTAGGTACGACGGTGCCGGGGACAATTGGCCCCAGCAGTTTTTTACAGGCTGGATATTCCAGCGCTTCCAGACCACAGCCGAGGGTATCGAGCAGGCAGTAATGGGCGGTGTCGTAGGCCACTCTGGAACTGATTTCGTAATTCATGACGTAATCGACGATATCAACGATTTCACGGTCGAATTCCGGGCGAATGTTGTTGATTTGAGCTGACATTGGGTACGTTTCCTTATTGTTATTCGTAGAGGTTTACTGGCGCTTATCCAGCGCAACAAACTGACGGTCTTCCGGTCCAACGTAATTCGCGGAAGGACGGATAATTTTGTTGTCCTGACGTTGTTCAATAATGTGCGCCGCCCAGCCGGTAACGCGAGCGATGACAAACAGCGGAGTGAACATCTCAGTGGGGACGCCCATCATGTTGTAGGAAACGGCAGAGAACCAGTCGAGATTGGGGAACATCTTTTTCGTCTCCCACATCACCGTTTCCAGACGATCGGCGATGTTGTACATCTTCAGTGAACCGCCTTCCTGCGAGAGCTGCTTCGCCACACGTTTGATCACCTGATGGCGCGGATCGGCAATGGTATAAACCGGGTGCCCGAAACCAATGACCACTTCTTTGTTTTCCACGCGTTTACGAATATCCGCTTCGGCTTCATCCGGCGTTTCGTAGCGTTGTTGGATCTCCAGCGAAACTTCATTCGCCCCGCCGTGTTTCGGCCCACGCAGTGCGCCGATTGCGCCGATAATGGCTGAATACATGTCAGAACCGGTGCCCGCAATAACCCGGCTGGTGAAGGTGGAGGCGTTAAACTCGTGCTCGGCGTACAGCACCAGCGAAATTTGCATCGCCTTTTCCCAACTTTGCGACGGCTTTTCGCCATGCAGCAGATGCAGGAAGTGGCCGCCGATGGAGTCGTCATCGGTTTCCGGCTGGATGCGTTCGCCGTTGTGGCTGTAGTGATACCAATAGAGAAGAATCGAACTCAGCGACGCCAATAATTTGTCAGCAATATCCCGCGCGCCTGAGACGGTGTGCCCCTCTTTTTCCGGCAGCGTACAGCCGAGCGCAGAAACGCCTGTGCGCATGACATCCATCGGGTGCGACGCCGCAGGTAAGGCCTCCAGCACGGTACGCACGTTAGCCGGTAAACCACGCAGGGCTTTCAGTTTCGTTTTGTAGGCGGCGAGTTCGTCACGGGTTGGCAGCTTGCCGTGGATCAGCAGATGCGCCACTTCTTCAAATTCGCAATGTTCTGCGAGGTCGAGAATATCGTAACCACGGTAGTGCAGGTCATTGCCGCTTTTACCCACCGTGCAGAGCGCCGTATTGCCCGCCGGAACGCCGGAAAGTGCCACAGATTTTTTCGGTTTAATGACATGGGTACTGTTTTGCAGGATCGTTGTGTCGCTCATGTTGTCCTCGTCATTGTTATCATTTGTAGGGTCGGGATTGTTGTCGGATGCGACGCCATGCGTCTTATCCGACCTACAGTTCAGCACGCCTCGTAGGCCTGATAAGTCGCGTCAGCGGCGCATCAGGCATCGGTTGTCGGATGCGACGCCATGCGTCTTATCCGACCTACAGTTCAGCGCCCCGTAGGCCTGATAAGTCGCGTCAGCGGCGCATCAGGCATCGGTTGTCGGATGCGACGCCATGCGTCTTATCCGACCTACAGTTCAGTGCATCCCGTAGGCCTGATAAGTCGCGTCAGCAGCGCATCAGGCATCGGTTGTCGGATGCGACGCCATGCGTCCAGTTCAGCACGCCTCGTAGGCCTGATAAGTCGCGTCAGCGGCGCATCAGGCATCGGTTGTCGGATACAACCAACGGGCGTTTGTTTTATTTCGCCTGACTACGGGCAAACAGATCGTCGAGCTTCTCTTCGTACTGGTAGTAGTTGATGCTTTCGTACAGCTCGTTGCGGGTTTGCATGGTGTCGATGACGCTTTTCTGCGTGCCTTCCTGACGCAGGACGTTGTAGACATGTTCGGCAGCGCGGTTCATGGCGCGGAACGCTGACAGAGGGTACAGCGCCATTGCGACATGAGCGCTGCGTAATTCATCGGTGGTAAACAGCGGCGTAGCGCCAAATTCGGTAATGTTGGCAAGGATCGGCACCTGCACCGCATCGGCAAACTGGCGGTACATGGCGAGTTCGGTAATCGCCTCCGGGAACAACATCTCGGCACCGGCTTCAACGTAAGCCTGCGCACGCTCAATCGCCGCGTCCAGCCCTTCAACCGCCAGCGCATCGGTGCGCGCCATGATCACAAAATCAGGATCGGTTTTCGCATCCACCGCCGCACGGATCCGATCCACCATCTCCTCTTTCGAGACGATCGCTTTATTCGGACGATGACCGCAGCGTTTCGCACCAATCTGATCTTCAATATGCAATCCCGCCGCACCGGCTTTAATCATCGATTTCACCGTACGCGCCACGTTAAAGGCCGAAGAGCCAAAACCAATATCAGCATCGACCAGCAACGGCAGCGAGCAAACGTCGGTAATACGGCGAATATCGGTCAGTACATCATCAAGAGTAGAAATACCGAGATCTGGCAGCCCCAGCGAACCTGCCGCCACGCCACCGCCGGAGAGATAAATTGCCTGATATCCGGCACGCTGTGCCAGCAACGCATGGTTAGCGTTAATGGTGCCGACAATTTGCAACGGGGTTTCTTTGGTGAGTGCGGCGCGAAACGCTTTACCTGGAGAGTGTAGAGACATAGCCCATCCTTTGTTATCAACTTGTTATTTCGTTGATAAACACAAAGCAAGGGCTGTGCCACAATTACTCAAATCAAACTAAGCATTAAATTTCAACGAGTTATTAAAATCACGCTTAATTAATCCGCAAATATGCGTTTCAGTTAACGTTTCAGACAATGTTTCACTGCGTTTCATTGCAACAATGATGAAACAAGTCTAAACCCAATATTCGGTTTCTTGATTTATGGCGCGCAATGGCACATCCACCTCGACTTAACGACGATAAACCGGTTATCTGGACAGTATCGGTGACGCGCTTGTTCGAGCTGTTTCGCGATATCAGCCTCGAGTTTGATCACCTGGCGAACATTACCCCTATCCAGCTTGGCTTTGAGAAAGCGGTGGCTTACATCCGTAAGAAACTGGCAAGCGAACGCTGCGACGCCATCATCGCCGCAGGCTCTAACGGCGCGTACCTGAAAAGCCGCCTGTCGGTGCCGGTGATTCTGATTAAACCCAGCGGCTTTGACGTATTACAGGCGCTGGCAAAAGCGGGAAAACTCACCTCGTCTATCGGCGTCGTCACCTATCAGGAAACTATCCCGGCGCTGGTGGCTTTTCAAAAAACGTTTCATTTGCGCCTCGACCAACGCTGCTACATCACCGAAGAAGACGCACGTGGGCAGATCAACGAACTGAAAGCCAACGGCGCCGAAGCGGTAGTTGGTGCTGGGCTAATTACCGATCTGGCAGAAGAAGCCGGGATGACCGGCGTTTTTATCTATTCTGCCGCCACCGTGCGCCAGGCATTCAGCGATGCGCTGGATATGACGCGCATGACGCTACGTCATAACGCCCACGATGCGACCCGCAACGCGCTGCGTACTCGTTACGTTCTGGGCGATATGCTCGGTCAATCGCCACAGATGGAACAGGTGCGACAAACCATTTTGCTGTATGCCCGATCAAATGCTGCGGTGCTGATTGAGGGAGAAACAGGAACCGGCAAAGAGCTGGCAGCGCAGGCAATTCATCGGGAATACGTTGCCCGCCACGATGCACGACAGGGGAAAAAATCGCATCCGTTTGTTGCCGTTAACTGCGGGGCGATTGCTGAATCACTGCTGGAAGCGGAGTTGTTTGGCTATGAGGAAGGGGCATTTACCGGCTCGCGACGCGGAGGCCGCGCCGGGCTGTTCGAAATTGCCCACGGCGGCACGCTGTTTCTGGATGAGATAGGCGAAATGCCGCTGCCGTTGCAGACTCGCCTGCTGCGGGTACTGGAAGAAAAAGAGGTCACCCGCGTCGGCGGGCATCAACCGATTCCGGTGAATGTGCGAGTTATCAGCGCCACCCACTGCAATCTGCAAGAGGATATGCAGCAAGGGCGGTTTCGCCGTGATCTGTTTTATCGGCTGAGTATTTTGCGCCTGCAGTTACCCCCACTACGCGAGCGGGTTGCGGATATTCTGCCGCTGGCGGAAAGCTTTTTGAAAGTGTCACTGGCAGCACTTACCGCCCCGTATTCTGCTGCGTTACGCGAGGGGTTAAATACCTGCCAGGCGGTGTTATTGCACTATAAGTGGCCGGGGAATATTCGCGAACTACGCAATATGATGGAACGACTGGCGCTATTTTTAAGCGTGGAACCGATGCCAGATTTAACGCTGCAATTTCTGCAGCGATTATTGCCAGAACTGGCCAAAGAATCGGTTAACGTTATCGCCGCCACCGTGCTGACACCACGGCAGGCGCTGGAGAAATTTAACGGCGATAAAACAGCAGCAGCGAATTATTTAGGCATCAGCCGCACGACGTTCTGGCGGCGATTAAAAAATTAAATTGCCGGACGCGGCGTGAACGCCTCATCCGGCCTGCAAAACTATGAATATCAATATGTTGCATTTACTGATAAACGTGCGCATTAGGCATGTTTACATGGACTTAAGAATTACTTCTTCTTATAAATATTTGCCGTGCCGTGGATCTTATTGTCAGTCTGACCGGAGGTCAGCACTAACACATCAGCCCCTTTTTCATCCGCTTTTTTGATCAAATCTTCTTTCGCATCTGCGGTCGACATTTCATTACTGGTTGAAATATCACCTATTTTTTCATATTGCGATTCAACCTTTTCAAATTCCGCTTTGGTCATCAATTCCGCTGCATAAACGTTTGTGACAACAAAAGCTAACGCACCAACTAAGAGCTTAGTTCCAGTTTTCATCGGTGAACTCCATGATGTGTGATTAGGCTAATACCCTGAAGCTAACAGTCATCATCAGGGTTGATTAATAAGTAGTTCAGCGATTAAGAAAAATCTATAGCAAAAGAGAATATATTTGTATTATTCTTAATGTGAATCCCACTTCTCCTGCCAGTTAATAACTCTTCCTGCAATTGTCGCTGGTATCATTTGAATTATTTTTTATAATAATCTCAAATTTTCACCCTGCCAGAAACTCAATGTAAAAATCATGAAGTCCACATCATTTTTCTTAATAAAAAACTTTAACCATCTATTTAATTGATTTATATAAGCTTTACTTATTGCACTTTTATAGTTCTTAAGACGATTTATTATTATTTTTTTCAAAAATACCATGTTAACATATTGACATCGATGACAAACCACAAAAAGCTATCAATGCAATAAATAACTAACACTTTAATATATTTATTGCAGCCTCTGTTACAGATATTCTTATTTAGAGAATTGCATGCTTACGCCTTGCAAGGTTTCAGGAAGAAAAGATGTGCAATAAAAAAGCATTCCGCCATTTAATTTTTAAGGATAAAAGTGAGTGATATGAAACCAGCAAAAAAAAGCTTATCGACACGGGCGATAGCCATTTATACCATATTATTTACGCCAGTATCCTTGGCTATCACCCCACCTGTAAATTCAGATAGTAATGTTGTCATTAATAATAATGAAGAGATAAAACTCATTGCGTCAGAAGGCTACGATCCCGGATGGGAGCATTTTAACTCATTGAAAGTAGGTGAAGACTCTAATGGTTCATTACTCATTGATAATCTTTCACTTACCACTTCAGCAGCCAGCATTGGTAATAATGCTGAAGGCTCCATCACTTTAACAAACCATACCAACTGGCAGTTCGACACACCTTCCTCCAATATTTTTTTAGGCACTAACGAAGGCTCCGGTACGTTATATGTGTTAGAAGGTAGTAAGATAAGTGGCCTGCAATCAATAAGAGTTGGTGAGTTTTATGGTGATGCCAGGGGGACGTTGGTTATTGATGGGGAAAGCTCATCAGTCACCTCTAAAATTGCTATTGTTGGCGATCAGGGAACAGGGAAAGTATCTGTTACTAATGGCGGAACACTCACTTCCCTGACTCAAATGAATATTGGGTATGTTGACGCCCATTCTTCTCTGTCAGCTAACCAGAGTAGCTATGGAGAAGTTCTGGTTGCCGACAAAAATTCAACAGTAAATGCCCCATATATACTTCTTGGCGGATATAATACATCTTCCGTTTCTGATACTACCGGAATTCTCACTGTCAGCAACGATGGTGTAATCAATGCGAATTCATATATCTGGGTTGGTGTCTCCTCTAACGGAACAGGAATGTTAAATATTGGAGGTGCGCAAGGTGAGGCTGCGCAGCCTGCTGGTTCAATTAATACACCCCGAATTTATTTAGGGGGGACAAATGCGTCAACCACTTCAATATTAAACTTTAATCACACCAACGCTGATTTTGTTCTGACCTCATACATAGACGGTAAAGGCCAGGTTAACCAGGTAGGCTCCGGAACAACCACATTATCCGGCTCGAATATCTATACTGGTGATACCTATATAACTAAAGGCAGCCTACGCGCTGGTAAAGTAGATACCTTCAGCCCCAACTCCGATTATATTGTCGACAGCGGTGGAGATCTCGATTTAAACGGTTATTCACAAACGTTAAAAACGCTGGCACTGGCTGGAACAGCAACGTTGTCTGCGTATGAAAATGGCCACGAGTTCACGCCGACCACACTGACCATTAACGGTAACTATACTGCCAATGATGGTTTGTTAGTCATGCATACGGTATTAGGCGATGATAATTCCGTAACGGATAAACTCATCGTAAAAGGTGATACTTCCGGTAGTACCCGCGTCATGGTCAACAATGCGGGCGGTCTGGGCGCGGATACTCTGGAAGGGATAAAAATTGTGGAGGTTGACGGCCTGTCAGAGGGCGTTTTCAGTAAAGAAGGTCGTATTGTTGCCGGTCCCTATGACTACAACGTGGTAAAAAGCGACAACCAGAACTGGTTTTTAACCAGTGAAATTCCCGCAGGACCGTATACCCCACCGGAACTGCCCGTCATCCCGGAACCAGATCCTGAGCCACCTGTAACACCAGCCCCCAGTGCCGTTATTCAGGCCCGCCAGCGCCTGGGAAGTGAGGCTGTCCGCCGCGTGTTCACGAAAACAGCGCAGCTCTGGCATAACGCCACGCCGCATCCGCACTGGTGCGGCCTGACCCTGCTGGCCATCGATGGTGTGTTCTGGCGCACACCGGATACACCAGAGAACGATGCAGCCTTCCCCCGCCAGACACATGCCGGGAACCCGGCGCTCTACCCGCAGGTCAAAATGGTCTGCCAGATGGAACTGACCAGCCATCTGCTGACGGCTGCAGCCTTCGGCACGATGAAGAACAGCGAAAATGAGCTTGCTGAGCAACTTATAGAACAAACCGGCGATAACACCCTGACGTTAATGGATAAAGGTTATTACTCACTGGGACTGTTAAATGCCTGGAGCCTGGCGGGAGAACACCGCCACTGGATGATCCCTCTCAGAAAGGGAGCGCAATATGAAGAGATCAGAAAACTGGGTAAAGGCGATCATCTGGTGAAGCTGAAAACCAGCCCGCAGGCACGAAAAAAGTGGCCGGGACTGGGAAATGAGGTGACAGCCCGCCTGCTGACCGTGACGCGCAAAGGAAAAGTCTGCCATCTGCTGACGTCGATGACGGACGCCATGCGCTTCCCCGGAGGAGAAATGGCGGATCTGTACAGTCATCGCTGGGAAATCGAACTGGGATACAGGGAGATAAAACAGACGATGCAACTGAGCAGGCTGACGCTGAGAAGTAAAAAGCCGGAGCTTGTGGAGCAAGAGCTGTGGGGTGTCTTACTGGCTTATAATCTGGTGAGATATCAGATGATTAAAATGGCAGAACATCTGAAAGGTTACTGGCCGAATCAACTGAGTTTCTCAGAATCATGCGGAATGGTGATGAGAATGCTGATGACATTGCAGGGCGCTTCACCGGGACGTATACCGGAGCTGATGCGCGATCTTGCAAGTATGGGACAACTTGTGAAATTACCGGCAAGAAGGGAAAGGGCCTTCCCGAGAGTGGTAAAGGAGAGGCCCTGGAAATCCCCCACAGCCCCGAAAAAGAGCCAGTCAGTTGCTTAACTGACTGGCATTACTTTTGCCAGGGCTTCGATGGGGCGTAAACTCCACCAGGCGGCGACCCATAACAGAGGGATCACTAACAGCAGGTTGGCTGAGAGCACGTAGACAAACCAGCTCCACACCATATAGGAACTTTTAAGCTCCACCGGAATAGTATCCACCACCACAATGGTTAACTTCGGCATCCGCGACGTTGCCGGGTAGATGTTCACCGCCACCGAGTGGGTCATCTCTGCGTCGTCGTCATCTTCTCGTACTTCCTGTAACTGTTGCTGTATCGAATGATCTTCACTCAGCAAGATGCTGGTGTCGTTAACATCCGCTTCGATTTCATGGAAGCCATTTGATTTCAGCCAGTCAGGCTGGATCATTTTCATCAGCCAGGGAACGTCACGCTGCGCCCATAAAAGTTGCCCGTTCTCATCATAAATTAGCGTCATGGTGGGGCTTTGCTTGTCGATATTTTCTGGTAACTCGACATGCAACTTATTGTTTTCCCACTTTGCGAGGGTATAGAACAAATTGCTCTCGCCGCGTAACAGGCGAAACGTGGTTTTATCGAAACTGACGCTATAACCGATCAGCGCGACCATTCCGTAGGCCAGCGAAAGCACCAGTACTACCGCCGCCGTCGCTAACAGAAAACGTACCCGCAGCGAAAGCGGGAAAAAAAGACGCAGTAATTTTTTCATCAGCGCAATTCGAACAAATAACCCTGGCCGCGAACGGTGGTAATCACTTCTTGCGGATATTGCGCCTGAATTTTTTTGCGCAGACGCCCCATGAGTACATCAATGGTATGGCTTTCCCGCAATTCGGCGTCCGGGTAGAGTTGTAACATCAACGAATCTTTGCTGACCACTTTGCCATTATTACGAATCAACGTTTCCATAATGGTGTATTCAAACGCGGTCAGTTTGATCACTTCGTCATTAATCGATAGTTCACGGCGGGAAAGATCAACCTGAAACGGTGGCAGCGAAATAACCTGTGAAGCCAGACCACTATTACGACGCATTAATGCCTGCATCCGCGCCATCACCTCTTCAATATGAAACGGTTTAGTCACGTAATCGTCAGCGCCGGCGCTTAATACTTCGACTTTGTCCTGCCAGCTTTCACGGGCGGTTAATACCAGAATCGGTAGTGAAACATCATTGCTGCGCCAGCGGCGGATCAGTGACAGACCGTCTTCGTCAGGCAAACCGAGATCGACAATTGCAATATCTGGCAAATGTTCATTGAGATAATAATCTGCTTCTTTGGCATCTTCTGCGTCATCGACCTGATGACCAGCGTCCTGAATCTGAACTTTAAGATGGTGACGTAACAACGCATTGTCTTCGACAACCAGTACGCGCATTTTTATTTCTCCCTGTCTTAATTATTAAAATAGTGTAACGCGATTATGTGTTTATGGGAGTAAACATTAATTAAACCAGCGGGTAGGGGAGATAATACGGGAAAAGATCAGCTTAAGAAGCAGGCCGGACAGCATCGCCATCCGGCATTGATATGGGTGTTATTTCAGCTCATCCACCATTGTGATGGCGCGACCAATGTAGTTAGCAGGGGTCATCGCTTTCAGGCGCGCTTTCTCTTCTTCCGGCAGCGCCAGACCGTCGATAAATTGCTTCATGCCTTCGGCGTCAACGCGTTTACCGCGAGTCAGTTCTTTCAGCTTCTCGTACGGTTTTTCGATGCCATAGCGACGCATAACTGTCTGGATCGGCTCAGCCAGCACTTCCCAGTTGTGATCCAGTTCATCCAGCAGATGGTCACGGTTCACTTCCAGTTTGCTCACGCCTTTCAGGGTGGACTGGTAAGCAATTAGCGCATAACCGATACCCACTCCGAGGTTACGTAGCACGGTAGAGTCGGTCAGGTCACGCTGCCAACGGGAAACCGGCAGTTTGCTGGCCAGGTGCTGCAACACCGCGTTGGAAAGCCCCAGGTTACCTTCGGAGTTTTCGAAGTCGATTGGGTTAACCTTGTGCGGCATGGTGGAAGAACCAATCTCACCGGCGATGGTTTTCTGTTTGAAATGGTTAAGGGCGATATAACCCCAGACGTCACGGTCAAAGTCGATCAGAATGGTGTTAAAGCGCGCGATGCAATCAAACAGTTCGGCAATGTAGTCGTGTGGTTCAATCTGGGTGGTGTACGGGTTCCACTGAATACCCAGTGAGGTGACAAACTCTTCACTGAACTGATGCCAGTCAACTTCCGGATACGCGGCGATGTGGGCATTATAGTTACCGACCGCGCCGTTGATTTTGCCGAGGATTTCCACCTGATTAAGCTGGCGGAACTGGCGCTCCATACGATAAGCGACGTTAGCCATCTCTTTACCGATGGTTGACGGTGTCGCTGGCTGACCGTGGGTACGGGATAGCAGCGGAATATCGCGATACTGAACAGCCAGATCTTTAATGCCGTCAATCAGTTGACGCCAGTACGGCAGGATCACTTCATCACGCGCGGTTTTCAGCATCAATGCGTGGGAGAGGTTGTTGATGTCTTCTGAGGTGCAGGCAAAGTGAATAAATTCAGAAACTGCGTGCAGTTCTGGGATCTCAGCCACTTTTTCTTTCAGGAAATACTCAACCGCTTTAACGTCGTGGTTAGTGGTACGCTCAATGGTTTTGATTCGCGCCGCATCTTCTTCACTGAAATTAGCGACGATTGCATCAAGGTAACCGATTGCGTCGGCAGCAAAAGCAGGAACTTCCTTGATCGCTGCGTGCGCGGCCAGTTTTTGCAGCCAACGTACTTCAACTTGTACACGGAATTTCAGCAAACCATATTCGCTGAAAATCCCGCGCAGCGCGCTGACTTTATCGCCGTAGCGTCCGTCGACAGGGGAAACGGCGGTCAGTGAGGATAATTCCATAGATCACAACTCCGGGGTTAAATGAGCAAGAATTTGTTTTGCCTGAGTGGTCAGGCGATTACGAGAAAACATCAGTTGTAGACGTCCGCCGCCAACCTGGTGCCAGAGCACGGCGGCGCGAATGCCTGCCAGCAGGGTAGCGCGAACTTTCGCCTGCACCTGTGGGCTTTGCAGTACGGCAGGGGAACCGGTGACCTGAATACGTGGGCCAAGTGGGCTGATAACATCAACATAAATAGCAGCCATTGCGCTCATCAGCGTTTCCGACTGTAAATCGAAATGTTCGAGCTGGCGT
This sequence comes from Escherichia sp. TW09308, assembly GCF_000208565.1. Classification (NCBI taxonomy): domain Bacteria; kingdom Pseudomonadati; phylum Pseudomonadota; class Gammaproteobacteria; order Enterobacterales; family Enterobacteriaceae; genus Escherichia; species Escherichia sp. TW09308. The sequence continues at coordinate 3,654,086 of NZ_AEME01000001.1, forward strand.
TGCAGGCCGTTAATCCGGTTACCCAGAGTGTCGAGCGCACCTTTGGCAGACGAGAGTTTGCGCTCAAGCACCATCAGGCTAAGGGTGTAGCGGGTTAACTCAGCGTTTAAGCCCTGGCGACTGCTGGCATTGAGCACGCCGAGCAGGGTTTCCAGCCCGACGCGCAAGTTGGCTTCGCTGCCGCCAAAAACCGCCAGCGTGGAGCTGGGGTTCACATCGATAATACTGTTGAGTGAGACGTGTAGCGCATCGGCATCACAATGCCCCTGGTGAGCAAGCTGTTGTACCAGGCGTGCCGCCTGACAAATACCGGCCAGGGCGAGGGTGATGTCATAGTAATTCTTTGCCACGTTCACTGCTTCCTTGTTTTAAGTAAGAAAATAATCAGACTGGCAGCGGCAGACGCTGCTCAATGATGCCGCCGCCGAGGCACACTTCACCGTTATAGAAGACGGCGGATTGACCTGGAGTGACGGCCGCAACCGGCTCATCGAAAATCACTTCAATGCGATCATCATCCAGCGCCTTGACGGTGCATGGAATGTCAGTCTGGCGGTAGCGGGTTTTCACCGTGCAACGCATAGTGCCGGTGAAAGGTTCGCGATCGACCCAGTGCAGTTGCTGGGCAATCAATCCGACAGACATCAGACGTGGGTGTTCATGACCCTGCGCAACAATCAGAATGTTGTTCTCGACGTCTTTATCCACCACGTACCACGGCTCTTCAGTGCCGTCTTTGGTGCCACCGATGCCCAGGCCTTTACGCTGTCCGAGGGTGTGATACATCAGCCCCTGGTGCTCGCCAATCTCATCACCATCGACAGTAATGATTTTTCCCGGTTGCGCCGGGAGATAACGGCCAAGAAACTCGCGGAATTTACGTTCACCGATAAAGCAGATCCCGGTAGAATCTTTTTTCTTCGCGGTGACCAGACCGAGATCTTCCGCAATCTTACGTACCTGCGGTTTTTCCAGTTCGCCAACCGGGAACAGGCTTTGCGCTATCTGCTCATGGCTAAGTGTATAAAGGAAGTAGCTCTGGTCTTTGTTGCTGTCCAGACCACGCAGCAGGCGGCTCTTGCCATTGACATCTGCACGACGAACGTAATGGCCGGTAGCGATATAATCGGCACCTAAATCTTCGGCGGCAAATTCGAGGAAGGCTTTAAATTTGATCTCTTTGTTGCACAGAATATCCGGGTTCGGCGTGCGACCCGCTTTATATTCAGCAAGGAACAGTTCAAAGACGTTGTCCCAGTACTCGGCTGCAAAGTTGACAGTGTGCAGTTCAATGCCGAGCTTATCGCAGACAGCCTGGGCATCAGCCAGATCCGCTGCCGCCGTGCAATATTCCTCACCGTCGTCTTCTTCCCAGTTCTTCATAAACAGGCCTTCGACCTGATATCCCTGTTGTTGCAACAGCCAGGCAGAAACGGAGGAATCGACGCCGCCGGACATGCCGACGATCACTTTTTTTGCGGTTTCAGACATTGGATTACTCACGACATTGAACTTCAAGGCGGCGTATTCTATCACGCAGCCTTTTAGATGACACCCTTTGTAAAAGGCCAGTTAAACTCGCCAATCATCTCCAGCGGATAATGTTGCCCGCTTTGATAACAACGAATACTTTCTGCCACTAATGGCGAGCGCAGATTTGGTGCCTGTAAAATCTCTTCAGCACTGACCCAACGGCAACAGTCGATATCACTGTCATGAGGGTGTGTTGGGCATATTTGCTCAAGCTCAATGGCAAACAGGAAGCGCAAAAATGGCGTCTTATCCGGCGCAATCCACTGATGCATACGGATGAAATATTGCGGTTGCGCGCTGATGCCGGTTTCTTCCCACAGCTCACGCGCCGCTGCTTCTGTTAATGTTTCATCCGCCTCCAGATGCCCGGCGGGTTGGTTCCATAACGCTTTACCATTAATCGTCTCTTCAACGACTAAAAATTTGCCTTCTGCGTGCACCACGCAGGCAACGGTAACGTGCGGTTTAAACATTTTGCGTCCTTATTCTGTCGCTTCTCGCCATTCGCCATTGGCAAGATTATCCAGCGTGTAATTACCCATCGCATAGCGAATCAGTCGCAGCGTGGGGAAACCAACATGGGCGGTCATGCGGCGCACCTGGCGATTACGTCCTTCATATAAGGTGATCTTAAGCCAGGAGGTAGGAATACTTTTACGCTCACGAATTGGTGGATTACGTGGCCATAACCACTCCGGTTCTTCAACCAGTTCCACACCTGCGGGCAGGGTAGGGCCATCATTTAAGGTTACGCCATTGCGCAAGGCTTTAAGTGCGTCTTGCGTGGGAATGCCTTCCACCTGCACATAATAGATTTTTCCGGTGCGTTTGCCCGGCTGGGTTAAACGCGCCTGTAACGCGCCATTATTCGTCAGCACCAGTAACCCTTCGCTATCTCTGTCGAGACGACCTGCCGCATAAACGCCCTGAACAGGGATGAATTCTTTTAATGTTTTGCGCCCGGCTTCATCGGTGAACTGCGGAAGAACATCGTAGGGTTTATTGAACAGGATCACGCGCGTGGGCTGGTTTTCAGGTTTGCGCCTGGTGGAACGTTGCGAGCTGAATCGCTTAACCTGGTGATTTCTAAAAGAAGTTTTTTGCATGGTATTTTCAGGGTTTATGAATTGCCGCATTATAGCCTAATAACGCGCATCTTTCATGACGACAAACAATAGGGTAGTATTGACAAGTCAATTACAAATCATTAACAAAAAATTGCTCTAATGCATCCGTGTGGCAGGACGCAAACGCATGTGCAACGTGGTGGCAGACGAGCAAACCAGAAGCGCTCGAAGGAGAGGTGAATGGAAAGTAAAGTAGTTGTTCCGGCACAAGGCAAGAAGATCACCCTGCAAAACGGCAAACTCAACGTTCCTGAAAATCCGATTATCCCTTACATTGAAGGTGATGGAATCGGTGTAGATGTAACCCCAGCCATGCTGAAAGTGGTCGACGCTGCAGTCGAGAAAGCCTATAAAGGCGAGCGTAAAATCTCCTGGATGGAAATTTACACCGGTGAAAAATCCACCCAGGTTTATGGTCAGGACGTCTGGCTACCTGCTGAAACCCTTGATCTGATTCGTGAATATCGCGTTGCCATCAAAGGCCCGCTGACTACTCCGGTTGGTGGCGGTATTCGTTCTCTGAACGTAGCACTGCGCCAGGAACTGGATCTCTACATCTGCCTGCGCCCGGTTCGTTACTACCAGGGCACTCCAAGCCCGGTTAAACACCCTGAATTGACTGATATGGTCATCTTCCGTGAAAACTCGGAAGACATTTATGCAGGTATCGAATGGAAAGCTGACTCTGCTGACGCTGAGAAAGTGATCAAATTCCTGCGTGAAGAGATGGGGGTGAAGAAAATTCGCTTCCCGGAACATTGCGGTATCGGCATTAAGCCGTGTTCTGAAGAAGGCACCAAACGTCTGGTACGAGCAGCAATCGAATACGCAATTGCCAACGACCGTGACTCAGTGACCCTGGTGCACAAAGGCAATATCATGAAGTTCACCGAAGGCGCGTTTAAAGACTGGGGTTACCAGTTGGCGCGTGAAGAGTTTGGCGGTGAACTGATCGACGGCGGCCCGTGGCTGAAAGTCAAAAACCCGAACACCGGCAAAGAGATCGTCATTAAAGACGTGATTGCTGACGCATTCCTGCAACAGATCCTGCTGCGTCCGGCTGAATACGACGTTATCGCCTGTATGAACCTCAACGGTGACTACATTTCTGACGCACTGGCAGCACAGGTTGGCGGTATCGGTATCGCCCCTGGTGCAAACATCGGTGACGAATGCGCACTGTTTGAAGCCACCCACGGTACAGCACCGAAATATGCCGGTCAGGACAAAGTAAACCCAGGCTCTATCATTCTCTCCGCGGAGATGATGCTGCGCCATATGGGTTGGACTGAAGCCGCAGACCTGATTGTTAAAGGTATGGAAGGCGCAATCAACGCCAAGACCGTAACCTATGACTTCGAACGTCTGATGGAAGGCGCTAAACTGTTGAAATGTTCAGAGTTTGGTGACGCGATCATCAAGAACATGTAATCTCTACATGTGTTAAATATTGAAACGGGCGTGTTATACGCCCGTTGTTTTATGAAGATGTAAAATCTTCCCCAAAACTTTCCCCAAAACCCTTCCCCAAAACTGGCTATTTTCTATGCTGTTTTAATATCTACGATAACCCAGTCTTTACCACGATCATCATTGTATCGGTCGGTCATTTTTCTGGATTTATGACCTAACAACTTTTGCGTATCCAGACCCTGTTCCCGATATAACCGTTCTGACAGAGATCGCTGCTCATGAAATGTGGGCGCAGTTCCTTGCTCCCATTTTATGCCACATTTTTCCCGGGCCTTTTTAAAAGCCGTTGTCAGAGTATTTGCAGAAACCTGGTCTCCTCTGTTTGCTTGAGAGGTAGTGTGACGGTAATGGACCAGATATTTACTAACAACAGCATCCCTGCACTGAGATATAACTTCACGAAGGGTAATATTCAGAGCATCGCATTTCAGGTTAAGCGGAATAGCAAGTTTTGAACCGGTTTTTTCCTGAGTAATGTGCAACATGTCGTCCCATATATCAGAGAATTTCAAATTGCAGATATCGCCTAAACGTTGTCCAGTAACAAGAGCAAGTAGCATGCCGCATTTTAAATAGGGCTGCCGTCTGCTTACGCTTTCAAATATTGCCTGCCATTCGGGCAGTGACAATCTTTGGCGGTTTACTCGATTTCGCGGTTGTTTTGTTGCCTGCGCTGGGTTAAATCCTGGCGGAACATGTCCTGCGTGTTGTGCTTCTTTGAAGACGTCGATCAACACCATTCTCACGACTTGCGCCATCCTGTTATGACCTTCAGCCTTTACAGCATCAATTATTTCGGCAATATCAAGTGCGGTAATATCCTTGAGGTGTTGCATTCCACAATGCTCACGGAAAAGACGAATGGGTTTGCCTTTTTGCCGATAGGAGTTGGGTCTTAGTTCATTATGTTGCAGCCTGTCCTCCTGGATAGAAATATATTTATCAAGCCATTCTGTCACCGTAATGTCTGAGCGCCTGCCTTTCATTCTTTCCAGACGCTCATTGACGCTTAATATTTGTCGGGTACGTTGTTCAGCAATAATGGTATTTGCTTCAGTAGCAACTTGTTTTGCTTCATTCTCATCAGTTCCTAAGCTATGAAAACGACCGGATAGTGGATGTTTGTATTGCCAATATACCTTTCCGGTTCGCTTATCTAATTTGCAATATAAATTGGGTATAGAGATTTTGTGAGATCGGGGTCTAGCAGCCATCAGCGATTATCCGTTGGAGTTTTGGGTTTGCGTTTATTGGGAGTTGCGGTTCTGCAAGCGTTCCTACAAAACGGGAATTTCGGTCAATCATCCAGTAGCGACCAACTTTTATAGCGGGTGGGGCCATCATTTTCCCTTGCGCGTATTTTTTCAGAACTCGCTCACTTGGTGCTAAGTCCCCAAATTCTTCTTTAGCCCAGTCCTGTAAAGTGATTAGTCGAGACATTTGTCCTCCTCTTAGCTGCTGAGGGAGTTTGTGACCGATATATCTGACATGATATTAAGCTCATGGCAGGTACATCTCTTGACTGGTCATAGAGATAAATTTAATGCTGAGAAATGCAGTATTGAATTTATCAATTTTTCTATTTCCTGCGTATGGCACGTAACTTCTTAATGTGTTCTGCTGTATCGATCTCTTCGGCTATCCGCTCTGATTCCACTTTACTCACAGGTTCAAAGTCATGATTAAAGCGGAACATGCTGGCGATACATGTTCTGCCTTTTCGGATGTAGTGAACTTTGTTGTGGGTAGAACGCAGGATTTTGCAGGGAGTGCCGTGGTGGTCGACGTACCAGGTGTTAGGGTAAATCACTCTGAACATTCTTGACCTTGTGTTGTGCGGATTGATATTCAGTGCTGATATTCACCTTTATAGCGAACACCTTTACCGGTTTATCGCCAAAGTGCGGATGTGTGATTGTCTTCACTTCATATCCGTCATACGGAACATCAATTCTGCGACTGGAATCGTCGCGCTTCGGATATCCCTTTGTGATAATCAGGCGGTCATATTCCCGGAACATAATTCGCTTATTCCAGTAGTCATTACACAAGCGATACTCTTCTGTTTTCTCTCCGCGAATCATGGCATCGAAGTATTCACTTTTAACAGCAAGTTGCAGGTTAGCCATCACTTAATCCCCCTTTGTTTGCGGATAAGCTCCAGATCTTGCTGGCAACTGGCGCAAGTACGACAACCCTGAACGGCCAGTCGTCTTCGTTCATCTATCGGATCGCCACACTCACAACAATGAGTGGCAGATACAGCCAGGTAGTTCAGGCGGCGCATTTTTATTGCTGTGTTGCGCTGTAATTCTTCTATTTCTGATGCTGAATCAATGATGTCTGCCATCTTTCATTAATCCCTGAACTGTTGGTTAATACGCTTGAGGGCGAATGCGAATAATAAAAAAGGAGCCTGTAGCTCCGTGATGATTTTGTTTTTCATGTTCACCGTTCCTTAAAGACGCCGTTTAACATGCCGATCGCCAGGCTTAAATGAGTCGGTGTGAATCCCATCAGCGTTACCGTTTCGCGGTGCTTCTTCAGTACGCTACGGCAAATGTCATCGACGTTTTTATCCGGAAACTGCTGTCTGGCTTTTTTGATTTCATAGTTAGCCTGACGGGCAATACTGCGAAGGGCGTTTTCTTGCTGAGGTGTCATTGAACAAGTCCCATGTCGGCAAGCATAAGCACACAGAATATGAAGCCCGCTGCCAGAAAAATGCATTCAGTGGTTGTTATACCTGGTCTCTCTCATCTGCTTCTGCTTTCGCCACCATCATTTCCAGCTTTTGTGAAAGGGATGTGGCTAACGTATGAAATTCTTCGTCTGTTTCTACTGGTATTGGCACAAACCTGACTCCAATTTGAGCGAGGCTATGTGCCATCTCGATACTCGTTCTTAACTCAACGGGAGATGCTTTGTGCATACAGCCCCTCGTTTATTATTTATCTCCTCAGCCAGCCGCTGGGCTTTCAGTGGATTTTGGATAACAGAAAGGCCGGGAAATACCCAGCCTCGCTTTGTAACGGAGTAGACGAAAGTGATCGCGCCTACCCGGATATTATCGTGAGGATGCGTCATCGCCATTGCTCCCCAAATACAAAACCAATTTCAGCCAGTGCCTCGTCCATTTTTTCGATGAACTCCGGCACCATCTCGTCAAAACTCGCCATGTACTTTTCATCCCGCTCAACCACGACATAATGCAGTCCTTCACGCTTCATACGCGGGTCATAGTTGGCAAAGTACCAGGCATCTTTTCGCGTCACCCACATGCTGTACTGCACCTGGGCCATGTAAGCCGATTTTATGGCCTCGAAACCACCGAGCCGGAACTTCATGAAATCCCGGGAGGTAAACGGGCATTTCAGCTCAAGGCCGTTGCCGTCACTGCATAAACCATCGGGAGAGCAGGCGGTGCGCATACTTTCGTCGCGATAGATGATCGGGGATTCAGTAACATTCACGCCGGAAGTAAACTCAAACAGGGCTCTGGCGTCGTTCTCGTACTGTTTTCCCCAGGCCAGCGCCTTAGCGTTAACTTCCGGAGCCACACCGGTGCAAACCTCAGCAAGCAGAGTGTGGAAGTAGGACATTTTCATGTCAGGCCATTTCTTTCCTGATCGGGGCTTTGCTATCACGTTGTGAACTTCTGAAGCGGTGATGACGCCGAGCCGTAATTTGTGCCATGCATCATCCCCCTGTTCGACAGCTCTCACGTCGATCCCGGTACGCTGCAGGATAATGTCCGGTGTCATGCTGCCACCTTCTGCTCAGTGGCTTTCTGTTTCAGGAATCCAAGAGCTTTCACTGCTTCGGCCTGTGTCAGTTCTGACGATGCGCGAATGTCGCGGCGAAATATCTGGGAACAGAGCGGCAATAAGTCGTCATCCCATGTTTTATCCAGGGCGATCAGCAGAGTGTTAATCTCCTGCATGGTTTCATCGTTAACCGGAGTGATGTCGCGTTCCGGCTGACGTTCTGCAGTGTATGCAGTATTTTCGACAATGCGCTCGGCTTCATCCTTGTCATAGATACCAGCAAATCCGAAGGCCAGACGGGCACACTGAATCATGGCTTTATGCCGTAACATCCGTTTGGGATGCGACTGCCACGGTCCGGTGATTTCTCTGCCTTCGCGGGTTTTGAATGGTTCGCGGCGGCATTCATCCATCCACTCGGTAACGCAGATCGGATGATTGCGGTCTTTGCGGTAAATCCGGCATGTGCAGGATTCGTTGTCCTGTTCAAAGTCCATGCCGTCAAACTGCTGGTTTTCGTTGATGATGCGGGACCAGCCATCAACGCCCACCACCGGAACGATGCCGTTCTGCTTATCAGGGAAGGCGTAAATTTCTTTCGTCCACGGATTAAGACCGTACTGGTTGGCGACGATCAGCAATGCGATGAACTGCGCATCGCTGGCATCACCTTTAAATGCCGTCTGGCGAAGAGTGGTGATCAGTTCCTGTGGGTCGACAGAATCCATGCCGACTCGTTCAGCCAGCTTCCCAGCCAGCGTTGCGAGTGCTGTACTCATCCGTTTTATACCTCTGAATCAATATCAACCTGGTGGTGAGCAATGGTTTCAACCATGTACCGGATGTGTTCTGCCATGCGCTCCTGAAACTCAACATCGTCATCAAACGCACGGGTAATGGCTTTTTTGCTGGCCCCGTGGCGTTGCAAATGATCGATGCATAGCGATTCAAACAGGTGCTGGGGCAGGCCTTTTTCCATGTCGTCTGCCAGTTCTGCCTCTTTCTCTTCTCGGGCGATCTGCTGGTAGTGACGCGCCCAGCTCTGAGCCTCAAGACGATCCTGAATGTAATAAGCGTTCATGGCTGAACTCCTGAAATAGCTGTGAAAATATCGCCCGCGAAATGCCAGGCTGATTAGGAAAACAGGAAAGGGGATTAGTGATTGAGGCCGTTACCGCGTCCGTCGAGAAAAACTTCCACGAGCAAATCACGGGTATAAGTGCGCTCGATGCCGCGATGCAGATAAAGCCGTCCGCGTAAATTAGCTGATGCAGTCCAGGTACCATCTTTGTGTTTGACCAGCATGCCTGGCATGACCGCACCGCGATTAACGGTCTGCGTTCCGTAATGTTGATGAACCATAAAAACTCCTGCCCGTAAGCTGGGCTGCTGAACATATAGAGACTTCTGCGCGTATTCAGGCGGTGGATGGCCGCCGGTTGTCATAACTAAGCCGCCTCGTTGAAGCGACTGAGGTATAAAGTGTTGAGTTGATTTCAGCTGGTCACACCGACGTTCACGCGTCCGCTTCACCCCTCGCACTCCCCGGAGCCTGCTGAAATTCAAGCTGCGGATCTAAGCGGTCATCGCAACAGTGAATCAGGTGGTTGCCGTATCGTTGTGTTGTTGCGATATGGTAATAATAGCTATTGCTATTGGTGACATCAATACTTATTGCTATTAATTAATGTGTTTTGATATCAAATGTTTGATAGCAAAAAGAATTTATTTTGTGACTTGCATCGCATAGCGATAACTGAAGCGAGGTTGTGGTGGTTTTTTGAACGGTGTGTGATGAGGGGAGGCAAAAAAAACCCGGCACGGTGGCCGGGTTAGTTGTGAGCATTAGGCTGCTGTGTTTAAAATAATACTTGCAGCTTGTTCTACAGAGTTTACAGCTGTAATAGATATATCGTAAGTATAAGCAAGATCTTGAAGTGCTAAGAAAGCACTCTTAATGGATGCAATGTTTTTATCAGTATAAGCAGGGTTATCATCCTCAGGTTTATAGATTATAAGTTTATGAGTATCGCGAGGGAATATATCGCCATGTTTTTTTATCATTGATAAATCAGAGATTTTTGCCTTTCCATCTTTTACTTGTTCGGTTAAGTTATGCGGAAGTAATTTTCCAGTGTTGATGGCCGCATGGTCGCTCAGATAAAATATCTTTGCAGGTCGATGCCCATCGCTAAAACTAAATTGTCGATTGAAGAATATATTTCTTCTGTTATCTTTATTTATGACAGCATCGAGTAGTTGCGTTGACCATCGATCTTTTTCCCTCGAATTACTAGAGCGTTTTTTTACATGATTATTTTCAATTTCTAGAAGCGAGGATAAGCTAGATGATAGAGCAACCGCCTGTCGCAATATACCTGTAACACTAGCAGACACGGCTTGTCGAGGAGTGCTCAATGTAATGCCTGAGATAGGAGGAACCCATCCGGAAAAATTTTTATTATTTTCAAGGTGATATTGAAGGCTGTTTGAAATAACCTCAATCATGCGATTGAAAGAAGACGCTCTGAATCCGTACATGGCTTCGATAACTTCTTTCCTTATTGCTGGCTTTACGAGAACATCTCCGTTGGACGTTACCACAGCGACTATGACAGTCAGTCTTTCACCCGAACCTACCATTGGCTCAAGATATACAGACGCCCAGCTACCTGTTGAGGTTGGCATCGCTGGTGCTGATTTCAAGAGTTGATCAAGGTTTAGCATTGTAATTTATCTGTGTCTGTTTCGGTTTTATCTGCTCATATAGTATGTCACCAAGTACCTCTATTCTAGCAGAAAGGAATGATAACATCTGGTTCTTGGGTTTAGTGTGAACACTGGCATAAATCTCTTCATCTAATTTTTCGATAGAATCTTGTTTACAAGATGATGCCCATGCTCGAGCATCATTTGCTGCCATTTGGATAGCAATTTCATTGTTGCGATCTATTAAGTCATTTGCAAGTTGAAGCAGTTGATTTGAATAGTAATCTATACCAGTTTGGTCTGGAGATAATCCAGGAGGGATTGCAGTTTCGTGATCAATCAGAATAAAGTCGTCACCATTAAATAGTAAATTTCCATTATGACGATCATCCATTGCAATCCATTCATCAAAATAGGCTGCTTTTTGCAATAGAGGCCATGATTCCAGTGCCTTAAGAACTCCAGAATCAGATGAATTGCTGATGAACTGCGTAAAGCTGGGGTAAGCGGTATCAATACTCCCAAAAAAAGGTTGGTTGTTATTATCAAATAGTAATACTGGTTCTGGAATCGGAAGAGAGAGCAACCTACCAAGTGCAGCACAAGTAATTTCGGTGGCGATACCTCTGTTTGAAAGTTGCTTCGCAAAAACAATGACTTCTTCTACATCTCCAGACTCAGACTGAAGAATTGCAGCACCTTTAATTGGGCGATGGTGTCCTTCTTCAATAACAATTCCGCCAGGAAGCAGTCTTCCTACTCTAATCACGGATATTACCTCAACTCAATCTATCGTAATGTATCAAAAAATTCTGTAACATTGCCTTTATGGGCTTTCAAAAAACTATCTATCAGTCCATGCTCAATTAAGCCATCGCGAATTACATTTTCATCCATGCTTTCTGTATGTCTGCGGCATGCTCCCAATAACCTTACCGAATATGAATACCCGGTTCATCTCATCTTTCTCGATCGGGTCCCACGGTGAGTAGCTTTTGTTATCAGAGATAACCAGCAGCTTATCCTTCATCATTTGCAGGCGCTTTACATGGGCTGTGTCGTCGTACAGAAACGCATAGATACCATCACCGTCGAAAGATTTAACCGTGATATCAACGAATAGAAGATCACCAGGTTCAATCGTTCCTGACATGCTGTCACCGCGTACGTTAATGATGCGGATATTTTCTGCCTTCCTACCATCGAACATGTGACGAGCATCGTCAAACGAGTACTCAACCGAGCGTAGAACTTCTACAAACTCACGGTTGATGACTCCCGGCCCGGCACTGACTTCTATATCAAGAACGTCAATCTTGAAGTATTTGGAGTGGTTGACAGCAGGCTTTCCTGATTGTTGACCGTCATTTCTCATCGGGCCTATGCCTGATGAAAGCCACTCTGTTCGAACACCCAATGCATTAGCTATTTCAACAATTTTTGTTGAGCCGCGCGCGTTGCCGCTTGTCAGTCTCCAGATAGTGGGTTGAGCTACGCCAGACGCCTTTGCAAGAGCGCCTTGAGACATTCCAGATTGTTCCATCGCTAGGTTTAAGCGATCAGCAAGAGTTTCTTTTTTCATAAGTTTTAATTTATACGCTTGCGTATTGATGGTCAAAACACGTTTTGCTATTGATTTTGGTTAATACGCATTGCTATTATTCATTCATTTCAATACCAATAGGAATTGATAATGACAAATAAAACCATTCAACTCGCAATCAGTATTACAGGTAGTCAAAAACGACTGGCAGATCTATGCGGTGTAGCCCAACCCACTGTTTGGCGTTGGCTACACGGTGGCGGAATTGATGCCCGCTATGTAATGAAAATTGTCTCAGCCACTGGTGGAAAGATTAAACCAGCAGATATTCGTCCCGACCTCGCACCATTGTTTAACGCGAGTAATTCTGCCGCCTAATCTGCGGCGTGAACTGATAAGGCAATGACTATGCAACCACTTACATACCAACAGACTAGCGGATTTAGCCCGACTGCGGTGATAAATCGTTCTCAAACAAAACAGGTGCCAGGCCACGAAAAAATCCGTGATGCCGTCCGCGCCTGGTCGGCTGTAGATAATCAGGATGTCGTTGCCACACTCATTGTGAATGAGTATCGGGAGCAGGGCGGCGGCACCATCGATTTCCCTGATGATGTCAGCCGTGCACGCCAGAAGCTGTTCCGCTTCCTCGATAACAAATTCGATTCTGAAAAATACCGAAATAACGTGCGTGAACTGACCCCGGCAATTCTGGCGGTACTACCGCTGGAATATCGCGGTTACCTGGTTGAGCAGGATAGCTTCATGGTTAGGTTGGCTGAAATGGAAAAGGAACTCAGTGAGGCAAAACAGGCTGTCATTCTCAACGCACCACGCCACCAGAAACTGAAGGAAATTAGTGAAGGTATTGTGTCGATGTTTCGTGTGGACCCAGATCTGGCTGGTCCATTGATGGCGATGGTTACTACCATGCTGGGGGCGATATGACAGGTTCAGAAATGGCGAAAGCCGGTCTGCTGGAACAGAACCGACTTTCAGGTGCAAATCGTAACACACTCATTGCGGGAGGAATTATGGCAAACACTGCTGAGATATTCAATTTTCCAGTGCCGGATGCGGCACAAAAGGAGCCGCGCGTGGCAGATCTCGATGATGGTTATACGCGCATTGCAAATGAGTTGCTGGAAGCTGTGATGCTGGCCGGATTAACACAGCACCAGCTTCTGGTCTTTCTGGCTGTCATGCGCAAAACATATGGCTTTAATAAAAAACTGGATTGGGTTAGCAACGAGCAACTTTCCGAATTAACCGGGATATTGCCGCACAAGTGTTCTGCTGCAAAAAGTGCTCTGGTAAAGCGTGGGATTTTTATTCAGAGCGGGCGGAATATAGGCATTAATAATGTGGTCAGTGAATGGTCAACATTACCCGAATCAGGTAAGAAAAATAAAGTTTACCTGAAAGAGGTAAATTTACCTGAATCAGGTAAGAAAAGTTTACCCAAATCAGGTAAAGGCACTTACCCGAATCAGGTAAACACAAAAGACAAACTAACAAAAGACAATATAAAACCTTATTCGTCCGAGAATTCTGGCGAATCCTCTGACCTGCCAGAAAACGACCTTCCTGTGGTGAAAGCGGATGCTGCGATTCAGAGCGGCAGCAAGTGGGGGACAGCAGAAGACCTGACCGCCGCAGAGTGGATGTTTGACATGGTGAAGACCATCGCGCCATCAGCCAGAAAACCGAATTTTGCAGGGTGGGCTAACGATATCCGTCTGATGCGTGAACGTGACGGCCGTAACCACCGCGACATGTGCGTGCTGTTCCGCTGGGCATGCCAGGACAACTTCTGGTCCGGTAACGTGCTAAGTCCGGCCAAACTCCGCGACAAGTGGACCCAACTCGAAATCAACCGTAACAAGCAACAGGCTGGCGTGACAGCCGGAAAATCAAAACTCGACCTGACAAACACTGACTGGATTTACGGGGTGGATTTATGAAAAACATCGCCGCACAGATGGTTAACTTTGACCGTGAGCAGATGCGCCGGATCGCCAACAACATGCCGGAACAGTACGACGAAAAGCCGCAGGTACAACAGGTAGCGCAGATCATCAACGGTGTGTTCAGCCAGTTACTGGCAACTTTCCCGGCGAGCCTGGCTAACCGGGACCAGAACGAACTGAACGAAATCCGCCGCCAGTGGGTTCTGGCTTTCCGGGAAAACGGGATCACCACGATGGAACAGGTTAACGCAGGAATGCGCGTAGCCCGTCGGCAGAATCGACCATTCCTGCCATCACCCGGGCAGTTTGTTGCCTGGTGCCGGGAAGAAGCATCCGTTACCGCCGGGCTGCCAAACGCCAGCGAGCTGGTTGATATGGTTTACGAGTATTGCCGGAAACGTGGCCTGTATCCGGATGCAGAGTCTTATCCGTGGAAATCAAACGCGCACTACTGGCTGGTTACCAACCTGTATCAGAACATGCGGGCCAATGCGCTGACTGATGCGGAATTACGGCGCAAGGCTGCCGATGAACTGGCCTGTATGACAGCGCGAATTAACCGTGATGAGGCGATACCTGAACCAGTAAAACAACTTCCTGTCATGGGCGGTAGACCTCTAAATCGTGCACAGGCTCTGGCGAAGATCGCAGAAATCAAAGCTAAGTTTGGGCTGAAAGGAGCAAGTGTATGACGGGCAAAGAGGCAATTATTCATTACCTGGGGACGCATAAGAGCTTCTGTGCACAGGACGTTGCCGCGGTAACAGGCGCAACCGTAACCAGCATAAATCAGGCTGCGGCTAAAATGGCGCGGGCAGGAATCCTGGTCGTTGATGGTAAGGTCTGGCGAACGGTGTATTACCGGTTCGCTACCAGAGAAGAACGGGAAGGAAAGGTGAGCACGAATCTGATTTTTAAGGAGTGTCGCCAGAGTGCCGCGATGAAACGGGTATTGAGGGTATATAAAAGAACATCAATGGGTACACAATGATGAAACAGGTGAGTTGAGTTCAAACTGTAGTACAATTCTCTCCAGTTTGAACAGGAAAGAATATGCTATGAACCCTTATATTTATCTTGGTGGTGCAATACTTGCAGAGGTCATTGGTACAACCTTAATGAAGTTTTCAGAAGGTTTTACACGGTTATGGCCATCTGTTGGTACAATTATTTGTTATTGTGCATCATTCTGGTTATTAGCTCAGACGCTGGCTTATATTCCTACAGGGATTGCTTATGCTATCTGGTCAGGAGTCGGTATTGTCCTGATTAGCTTACTGTCATGGGGACTTTTCGGCCAACGGCTGGACCTGCCAGCCATTATAGGCATGATGTTGATTTGTGCCGGTGTGTTGGTTATTAATTTATTGTCACGAAGCACACCACATTAAAATAATTTGTTTCTAAACGACTAAAATATGGAGGCTCTTATATTTATATGAGCCTCGTTTTATGCTTTTTGTTAATGTCTTTATTTTTTATGTATTCTTTTGTGCTTTCAAGATTATGGCGTAAGAAAATTGCAATACGATTATTGTTGTATATTCAAGATAATGTGACCTTAATTGTCTTTTTAAATAAAAATTAAACAAAAATTATATCCCACCACTAAGGTTTATAAAAGCATACGTTAGCAGGTGTCACCATGAAAAAAGCCATAGCATATATGCGATTTTCATCACCAGGTCAGATGTCTGGTGACTCATTAAACCGACAGAGAAGACTTATTGCTGAATGGTTAAAGGTAAATAGTGATTATTATCTTGATACCATAACATATGAAGATTTAGGATTAAGTGCATTCAAAGGAAAGCATGCACAATCAGGAGCTTTTTCGGAATTTTTAGATGCTATAGAGCATGGTTATATATTGCCAGGAACTACATTGTTAGTTGAAAGTCTGGACAGACTTTCAAGAGAAAAAGTCGGTGAAGCGATTGAACGTCTGAAATTGATTTTGAATCACGGTATTGATGTTATAACTCTTTGCGACAATACAGTCTATAATATTGACTCTTTGAATGAGCCATATTCATTAATAAAAGCCATACTTATAGCACAAAGGGCAAATGAAGAAAGCGAGATAAAGTCAAGTCGGGTTAAATTATCATGGAAGAAAAAACGGCAGGATGCACTGGAATCAGGTACGATTATGACGGCGTCTTGTCCGAGATGGCTCTCCTTAGATGACAAAAGAACGGCTTTTGTTCCAGACCCCGACAGGGTGAAAACTATTGAGCTAATTTTTAAACTCAGGATGGAAAGGCGCTCATTGAATGCAATAGCCAAGTATTTAAATGATCATGCTGTAAAGAATTTCTCAGGAAAAGAAAGTGCATGGGGACCTTCTGTAATTGAAAAATTATTAGCGAATAAAGCTCTGATAGGTATATGCGTACCTTCATATCGTGCAAGAGGGAAAGGGATAAGTGAAATCGCTGGCTATTATCCCAGAGTCATATCAGATGATTTGTTTTACGCTGTACAGGAAATTCGGTTGGCACCTTTTGGTATTAGCAATAGTAGCAAGAATCCTATGCTAATAAATCTACTTCGAACAGTTATGAAGTGTGAGGCTTGTGGTAATACCATGATTGTTCATGCGGTATCTGGAAGTTTGCATGGCTATTATGTTTGTCCGATGAGAAGATTACATCGATGTGACAGGCCATCAATAAAAAGAGATTTGGTTGATTATAATATCATTAATGAATTGCTTTTTAATTGTAGCAAAATTCAACCAGTTGAAAACAAGAAAGATGCTAATGAAACTTTAGAGTTAAAAATTATTGAGCTTCAGATGAAAATTAATAATTTAATCGTTGCATTGTCTGTCGCGCCTGAAGTTACCGCTATAGCAGAGAAAATAAGACTATTAGATAAGGAATTACGAAGGGCTTCGGTATCATTGAAAACTTTGAAGAGTAAAGGTGTAAATTCATTCAGTGATTTTTATGCTATTGACTTAACCAGTAAAAATGGACGAGAGTTATGCCGTACACTTGCCTATAAAACATTCGAAAAAATCATAATTAATACGGATAATAAAACCTGTGATATCTATTTTATGAATGGCATTGTTTTTAAACACTATCCTTTAATGAAAGTAATATCCGCCCAGCAGGCGATAAGTGCTCTCAAATATATGGTTGATGGTGAGATTTATTTCTAAATAATGATCTCGGATTTTAAGTTATGCTATGGTGATAAAGTGCAAGACAGAATTAATTATCTTTGACGAAACTTAATGGGTAATTACTTTGTTTGCTCCCACAAGCGAGTTTTGTACGGCTGTATTGGGGTAGTAAATGAGCTATACAATCTTAATCATTTGTTAGGTGAGAACTCTTGGTCGCAGATTCAAATACTGAAAATACGTGACAAATTATTATGAGCAAAATGGTGTATGTCACGTATTTTGAATGGTAGGTTAAAAAATAACACCGACTTTCGTAGGTATTACTAATAATAAAGCAGAGTTTTTAGATAGTATCAATGTGCTTTGTGTATATTGTGGCAAATAATTGGGTTGGGGGTACAATTGTGATTGCTTTTGCATAAACATTGCGCCTTTATGCATAATGAGATAAAGGAATATCAAATAAAATAACGATAGGTCATAACAAAGAGGTTTTTATGAAAACACTTATCGTTTCAACTGTATTGGCATTCATAACATTTTCTGCGCAGGCTGCAGCATTTCAGGTCACTAGTAATGAAATAAAAACAGGAGAGCAACTTACAACGTCTCATGTCTTTTCTGGATTTGGGTGTGAAGGTGGTAATACATCGCCCTCATTAACCTGGTCTGGTGTTCCTGAAGGTACCAAAAGCTTTGCCGTAACTGTATATGATCCAGATGCACCTACAGGCAGTGGTTGGTGGCATTGGACTGTTGTTAATATTCCAGCAACAATAACATATTTGCCCGTTGATGCAGGGAGACGTGATGGAACAAAACTGCCGACTGGTGCTGTTCAAGGCCGAAATGATTTTGGCTATGCTGGGTTTGGTGGCGCATGTCCTCCTAAAGGAGATAAACCACATCATTACCACTGAATTGTTGGCTATGCGGTTTCTTGTTAGCCCCGGTAATCTTCTTCGTCGCCAAACATAGAAAGATTATCGGGGTTTTCGCTTTTCTGGCTCCTGTAAATCCACATCAGAACCAGTTCCCTGCCACCTTACGGCGTGGCCAGCCACAAAATTCCTTAAACGATCAGTAATCTAGCACTAATCTTCTGAACACTCAAGAATGTAAGCCCATCATCACATGCATCGTTTTTGCGCTTCACTTTTTATCAGTGCGGTCAGAACTTCAGCCTGAGTCAGGCCATCTTCATGACACATTTGCATGAGCATGGCCTTATACTTTGGTTCAAGAAATACTTTTACTTCCTTGAACGAAGCTCTTTTACGGGCCACTGATAATCTTTGTTTCTCTGCATCAGAAAGCGGATTCCCCTTTCTGTATGCTCGTTTTGCGCCAGATGAGGAAGTCACTGCATTTTCTGTCTGCGACATCTCGCCTCCTCAATACTCAAACAGGGATCGTTTCGCAGAGGATACTACAGTTTTTTGAAATCAGCGACTTGAGAATTGTGATGAAGATCTGTGTTGGCGCACAAATCAACGGGGATTACTGTCATTTAGTGTGAATTTTGTTGCGAAATGGCTGAAAAACAGGAAATGCCTTAACCTGGATGCCGGCCCCGGGCGGGACCGGCTGTTTCTGGCATGTCGGGTGTCTGCCCCCTGAAATACCTCACACTTCCGGAAAGCGGGGACTTCCGTCCCCGCCCGGCAGCTTACTTCCGTGCTTCGTAGGCCAGAGTTACCTGCACCACTGTATTTCCCCTGTGAATATTCAGCTCACATAACCGTTCCCTGAATATCAGTGAAAAACACAACACCGTGGCGCACACGGCGAGCAACCCGATAAGGGCATATTTCGTCATAAACTTTGACCTCTCTGCAAGGAAGAGGCTACAATCAGTAGTGTCGAGATACTTCATGCAGACCTCACGAGTTAATGGATTAACGAGTGGGGTCTTCGCATTTCTGGAACCTGCGTCTTGCCTGAACCAGAAAGGCTCAGACACCCGCCGCGATAATACCACATTCCTGTCTGGTTACGACGACCTCCATGCCCCTGCTTTTTATTGCAGAAACGCCGGAAGCGGGGAAAACTTGCTTTTTCCCGTTTCCGGGGTTGGACAACTGAGCAACGCGAAGGCGTCAGTGTTACATTTGCACGGGGTTTTGCCCCGTATCAGTAGCTCCCATACCACCAGTCATCGTCGCTTTTTTTCAGAAGAATGGTAATACTCCGGACGTCATCCGGCAGTATTTCCCTGCAGAATCTGGCCGGAAGCGTAAACGTACCTGAAGACAACTTTACCCCTTCTTCATACGAGTCCGTCAGTTTCAGCCTGATTTTCCGGATTTCTGAATCAAGTTCCGCAATAATAAATTCCTGCTTCACCCGAACGGCAACCGTCACATAACACCCGGCAGAGCCTGAGTCTGTTCGTCTTATCGATAACCGGGTCTTGCTTGCATATCTGTACGGCGTTTTCTGTCTTGTCATGGAAATAAATGCCATTATTGATTTTCGACCTTTCTGTTTTTATAAATAAAATAAATATCATTTTATTTTATTCTGGCAGTCTTACCAGATGATTTTATTCCCCTGAATTTTCATTACCCCGCGACGGACCAGTTCATCCCGGATACCTCTGGTCAGGACATCACGCCATTCATCGCGCATCTGTGATTTTAAATAATTATTAAATGTCTCTTCTGTTACCGGCATATTACGAACCTCCCGCGCTGCCTGTTGAATTTTGTTTGCCCACCGGATAACGATATCCATGTCGGGTGCAGCCATCTTTACTGATGACGCCTTATCCGGGGAGACGCGACGGCAGCAAATCCCGCGCGCCTGCAGTGTCCGGACAATACCGTCATATCCCTTGTCAGCGGAAACAATATGGTATTCCTTCTCCGGCCCGTAGTGGCATACACACTGCCCCAGCTCCAGTACCAGATGAAAATCAACATTGTTCCTGGAGACTTCGCTGACATGCCGGAGTGTGACTTTTACTGCTTCAGGGAAAGCGTTTACTGGCAGTGCCACATTATTCTGTTTCGCGCCCGCGAATATAATTAACTCCGTATATATATTTAAGGAAATTTCTGTCAGGTTACTGCAGTTCTCGTAATCGATAAAGGCAATCACCTGTTGCTTCTCTGATTTTCCGGTCGGCATTTTCTTTTCCTGATTAACAGACTTCACAACCAGATAAAAGAGTCATAAATAACACTTAACACCGCCTGATATTAACAGCCGGGCAACGTGATGTTATTATTTTGCTCTCCTTACTGAATGCATTTGTCCCTGACCGGACAGCGTTGACCGTCGCATGGCGGTCTTTTTTTATTCACCTGACGCTCTCCGGTCACAAAAACATCCCCACGGGTATTAACCATGTAATTACTGTGTGTTATCTTTCTTTCCCGCAACCTCCCGGCATTAACCGGTGGTAGCTTCACAGGGTTGATGTACAGAGCATTCATTCAATGCCAGTGATACGTCATGAATGATTTTTGGCCTCCCTTGCTCAGGGGAGGTCTTTTTTTTGCCGTTTTTTCATTATCCCCGCCGCTGGCGCCGCTGGCAGCGTTCAGCTCTCTGTCGGGCAAACTGCTGCCAGTCTGTACGGGGCGCCACACGGGCAGCCTGGAGCCATGCTTCAGCGGCCTCCTTCCAGAATCCCCTGAGCTCCAGACTGACGGCCCGGTTTCCGGTGCGCTGGTAACGCCAGACCTGAGCGTCCCGTGAATGGCTTCTGAATCCGTTCATTTGTATCCGCCCTCCTCTTTGCCCTGTCAGTATTTCTGTGTTAAATAATTCAGTGGACTGGCTTCTTTTCGGGAAGGGAAGCTATTTCCTTTTAAGCCTTATTGTTGCCTCCCTTGCTTCTGAGGGAGGCCTTTTTATTACTCATCAAGCACAGCCCGAAGTTCAGCTTTTCTCCGGTTCTGACGGCGGATTTTTGCCAGACGCTCTGCCGCATACGCTTCCTCCTCCTGAGAAATATGCTCCGTCACATACCCTTCCGTGTCATACCGGCAGGCACCGGCTTTCATTGCACCAAGATAGCGTTCTGAACGGGTAATGGCCTTCAGCGCCCGGCGCAGTTTTTTATGCGAAAGCGGGATATTCCGCTGCGATATGTCTTTCAGTAACACGTCCCGGATACCGCAGGCCAGAAGCCGGGGGGTGTCACCGTCAAATAATCCCGGCCACCAGGGCTTCAGGGTAGTCACGGCCTCATCCAGTGTGGGCAGTGTCAGATAAATGGACAGCGCCTGTCTGGCCTGCGTTTTTTTTGCCGCCAGCTCTGCTTCCCGGGCCGCTTTCTCGGCCAGCTTCTGCTTTTTCACCCTCCACTTTGGTGGCGTGGTGACATTGATGATGGTTTTCCTGCTGCGGACAGGTGTTGTTCCCTCTGTTTTCCGCTTCAGTGTCAGTACCGGTCGTTTCTGCTCTGTCATTTGCGAATACCTGTCGTTATATCCTGCCGCTGGCGTTGCTTCAGCCTTTTTATGCCATATTTCATCACGGTATGTTAAGCATGCACCTGCAGTCCGTTAACCATTCCGGCAATAATCAGCAGATGCAGGGCATAACCTTCTGCAAACCACCGGCTTATCTGCAGGCGCTTTGATGATGCAGGTACATACTCATGCACAAGACACAATACCAGCAGCGTCATGCCCATACCTGCCAGCATGAGGACTGCCCCGTTTGCACCGTTCAGCCATACAACAGAACACAGCCACAGTAAAAATAACCGCCCCAGGTACTGCTCCGGCACCTGCCAGACGGATACGGCTGCCAGCAGCATCACCAGTCCCTGCCAGCCATAACTGGCAGTACTGAATGGCAGATAAAGTGCCAGCATGGTTCCGGTTATGGCACCTTTTATGGCATCAGGTCGTTGCCAGAAACAGACCGCCTGCATCACCACGGCAAAGCAGAACAGGATGTTCAGCTCCCACCACTGATTTCCTGTACCACAAAATGCCAGCCAGAACACGGGTTGCGCCAGCACAGCCATCAGCCACAAACGATTTACGGCAGCCTGTCGTATCTGCCGCCCCGCCATGTTACAGCCCGCCATCAGTGCGAAAAGCGGGAAGGCGCACCGCCCGGTCAGGTTAAGCCAGGGGCTCCCCACATGAAATGCTGTGGCAATGTGGTCACCTGCCATCGCCAGAAATGCCACGATTTTGATAATGTCACGCTGTAATGGCGACAGAGATAACAAAGGCAAAGCACCGGGACTCCGTACATCCCCCTTACAGGAACATTCCTGGTTTTCCATCAGAGCGTCTTCTCCCTGTCAATCACCAGTTCTTTCTCCATCTGCCGCAACTGCTCCTGTGCGTTTATACGTTTCAGTGCGGCCACTTCATGCTGAAGTAATTGTGCGTTTTCTTTCTCTTCACGGGCTGCCGCCTGTCCGGCTGCCCTGATTTCCTGTTCTGCCACCGCATTTTCTGCATCCTGCATAGCCTCATTCTCTGCCGGTAGTATGTTCTGCACCTCATCCTGCTGCAGGGTTTCCCAGGCTGCTTTTTCTGCTTCCTGGCGTGCCCGCTCTTCCGGCGTCTGCAGGCTGAGCAGTTCTGCGTCGCCATTCTGTGCTGCCTGTGTCGATTTCATGGCTTCAGGTGTCGTTTCTCCCTGTCCCTGCGTTAACTTCTGAAGCAGCCAGCCGGGAAGTGGCGCGGTATCCTGTTGCAGCACAACACCACTCTCAGGGTGCTGGCGGGCCAGCGCCAGTGCAGATGCCGGGTCTGATGCCGTCAGCGTTACGCCATTATGGCTCTGCTGCAGAACCACAACGCCGGCATCATCTCGCCCCAGCCATCTTCCCTGCTCATCCAGTCCCTGCATTCGCCCTTCTTCATCCATACGGATTTCCTGCAACCAGATACCCTGTTGTCTGCCGTTCCGGTCGTAAGCCGGCCAGGCCACATGCGGTGCAGGGTATTTGCGGCTGCCACTGATAAAACGGGCTTCACTGTGGTCCGGTAACCCGGTTTCCCGCAGCAACGCCCGCCCCAGCGCATTCTGATTAAGTGTCCGGGCGCTGTCCCACAGATTCTGTGCCGTTGTGGCATGAACATCCTGTTGAACGTCCAGCACATCATGCGCTGTCTTCCGGCTTTCACTGGCCGCCACGGATGCCAGCCATTTTCCGGTATCATCGGTATACACCTGCACATGCTGCTTCATCCTCGAGAGCGCCACATACGCATCACTGAGGGAAGCAAGCCGCTGGCGTGCGTCAGTTGCCCCGGCCAGGGCTATCACAAAGGCTTCGCTGGCCCCCTGTGCCCGGTGTGCCGTACCGGCATAGCCGTAATCCAGATGCATATCCGACATCTCACGTCCCGGCTGAATCAACCGGGTATTTTCACCGTGCTTCAGCGTGATATCACCGTTACCGGCTATCCGGGTAACTTCCCACAGTGTCTGGGTATCCCGTCCCTGCTCCCGGTCCTGGTGGGTGAAGCGCACCAGGTCACCTTCCGACAACCGGATTTCACGACGGGAAAATACCGCAATATCCCGCAGACTACTTTCAAAAGCGGAGAGCTGATGGTCCCGGCCTTCTGCATCACGCAGCATCACCACACCGTTTGCTGCATCAGGGTTGTGAATGGTGTAATACTGCTGATTTATCAGCGCCACACCGCCATTATGCTGTGCCAGTCCTGCAACGGATTTCAGGGCTTCCGTCTGCGTTTTCTCCCTGACCAGCACCGTTACCGGAAGTTCCTGCTCTCCGGTTTTTCCTGCCTCATGCAGACGGTCATGAATACCGGCATTTATGACCATTGCATCCGCGTTTGTCTGGGTGACAATCAGCGTCTGACGCCGGGCCTCTGCAGTACGTCCTGTGTAATCATCCACGATGGCAGATATCACCCTGTCTCCCTGCGTTTCTCTCTGTTCGCGGGTCTGGCGAATTTCAGTCACCGATGATGCCGGCACATATGCGCCATTATCCCGGGGCACCTGTTCCGGTGAAACGCGGCGTATCGTGCCCAGCGCCTCGCCGGTACGTCCTTCCAGCAGTGCATACACCGCTGGTCGCAGTTCCGGTGACTGACGCACAATGTCTTTCATCACCGCCACATCGATGGCGCTGCGCTGCTGCATCAGGGTAAAGGGCGCACCGCTGGCCACCGGCTGTAACTGCAGACTGTCACCGGACAGAACCGCACGACCACCTGCGGCCGCAATGCGGGCCAGTGTGTCAGCCATATCCCGGTTGCCCACCATGGAGCTTTCATCGATAAGAAACAGCGTTTTTGAGAAGTTAAGCTGTTCACCGCTCTGCTGACGTCGCTCTGTGTCCATCAGAAAAGAAGCGATGGTCTGCGCTTTCACCCCCACGCCCTGCATTTCACTGACGGCCCGGTGCGTGGGTGCCAGCCCCACCACAACAGGCCTGTCAGTTTCAGGCAGTGTTTCCAGCGCAGCCAGGACACTGCGAAACTGTGTGGTTTTCCCCACACCGGCATAGCCCTGAATGGCCACAAAACGGTCCGTGCTTTCAAGAATCAGCCGGCTGGCTGCCTGCTGGCCTGACGTCAGCCCCGACAGGAGAGACGGGGCCACAGTTTCCATCAGTGGACGCTGCGTGTTCTTTCCTTCTGCCATTGTGCGCAGAATGGCTTTTTCCTGCAGCCAGGTTTCAGCCGGCACATAACGACTGGCACTTCCGTCACCCGGTACAGACAGGATTTCCCCACGCTGAACCAGCTCTGCAAATGTGTGGTGAATACCGTATGGTGTCACTGACGGATGCGCCTTCAGTGCCTCCAGTACCACATCCTGACGGGAAAAGACCACACTGCTGCCCTGTGCCAGCGTTATGGCCTGACGTACTGCTTTTTCAGTCACCGGCATCACACTGTCCCGGGCCTGCTGCATGGCCGTATCCAGTGGCTTACCCTCCGGACTGACCTGCTCCCGGGCCTGCCGGTACAGTGGAGAACGGGCAAGACGCGCATGTGCGTCTTCTTCTGACAGTGACGTATAAATCTGCACCCGGTCGCCACTGGTGGCCAGCGTGTTAAGCGTCTGTGCCTGCGTGTCACGGGCGGAGACAGCAGCCAGAACAACGCCCTGTTCACTCACCGTTTTTCCGGGCGTGGTCACGTATCCCTGACTGATTTTCAGTCCGTCAGCAACCGGAAGACGATGCCGACGCTCCCCCTGCCGGACCGTCAGCGTCCGGTCTGTGATGCGTTCAACCGTGACACTGTCACCTGCACGCAGTTTTCCGTGACTGCCGAGCAGCATCAGCTTTTCACCTTCAGCCACCGGAAGCGTCCCGGGCTGATACAACCGCCAGCTGCTGTCCATGTCCCGGACCTTTATCAGCTGACTTCTGCCTTTCTCATCCGTCAGCGTCAGTGTGCGACTGCGGGCCGTCACCCGGTCAATAGTGTAACGCTCAGACGTCCGGCGTTCTGCATCATACCGCTCCAGTATCTGTCCTTCCCGGTAGCTGTCCGTCAGTCTGCGGTTTTTACTGTCGAGGAACACCGGCGTCAGCGTGGATATCGTTACATCCCTGTCGCCCAGCGCTCCGGTCGCTTTCAGTGACTGACGGATGGCCTCCGTCAGCGCCCGCTGCTCACGACCGGGAGCCTGCGCCACCACACTCTCGCCCTGTGCATGCAGAACGGCATAATCCAGGGCCAGCTGTTCATAACGCTGCCGGCGGTCGCCGTGACTTATCACCGACACCCTGACGCCCCTGTCCGTTCCCCCCTGAAGCCGCGCCACACCGGCATCTTCCAGCGTGGCCAGCGCATTTCCGGTGCCCTTACGACCACCACCATCCATCAGCACCACCTGCACATTGTTACGCAACGCCTGGTCAAGCAGCGTGACAGTCTCCTTAACAGACAGTTTTTCCGCGCCGGCAATCACCAGCGTACTGTCATGCTTCAGCCCCTCCCCGGTCAGTAAATCCTTCCCGCTCACTTTTCCGTTCAGTCCCTGCTGCTCTGCCAGAAAAGCGGTCATCTTCCTGTCCGGTGCCATCACCTGCACCTGCCGCCCCTGACCTTCTGCCATCGCCACAACAGCCTGTATCTGCTCCCGCTGTGTCGCCATTCCCCGCCCGGTGCTGATAATGGCCACCGCAGACAGGGTGTCAGCCAGAACCGCAGCCGCGCCCTGCAGGGGCATTTCAGGCCGCATGGTCACCATTACCCGGTTTTCGCGCATCGCCTGCTGCGCCAGCTGCTGCACGCTCAGCTCATCGAGCAGATGAATGGAGGAGGTGAAAAGCCCTTTTTCCTTATCAAGTGGCACCAGTTCGCCGCTGCTGATGGCCTGCTCAATCCCGGCGCGAGCCAGGGCAATACTGCCCGGTTCAGCCTCCACCAGTGCCAGCGTCCTGCTCAGGACATCGGAGTAGGTAAACTGCGCCCTGCGGTCACTCAGCAGGGAGATGGCCTGTGACACAGCATCCCGCATCACTGACGGTACGGTCACGCCTTCACGCTGGCCAGAAGTGGATGAAGACGATGTCTCCCGCTGAGAATACCCTCCGGCTTCTCCTGACAAAACAGCCTGTTCCGGTTCAGAAACAGAACGTGCAGACTGCTGCAGGGCTTCCCGTTCTGCTGCTTTCTCCCGCAATGCCTGATAACTGAATCCTGTCCGGTCAATACGCTCATGCCACTCTGTCAGCAGCTCTTCTCTGTCCGGCTCTTTCTGTTTGGCACGACGGGTATCCAGCGCAGCCACACTGCGGGATTTAGCCGATGCATCATCCCCGACCGCTTCCCGGATTTGCTGACTGCGGGTTGAGAAAATATCGACCGGAACACCTTTAATCTCCCACAGACCATTTTTCCCGGTATCCACCGTCTCATAGCCCATCGCCTCAACCTGACGGCGCAATAAATTCAGTTGTATCTGCCCCAGAGCTAACTGGTTCGCATAAACAGCTTCAATAAATCCGTCTTTCCTGACCGTACCGCTTGCCAGCGTTCGCCAGCCACTTTCCGTTGGTGTCATATTCAGGAACAATGCATGGGTATGAAGTTGCGGATCCAGATTCCGTGAAGTGTCATGATTAAATGTGGCAATAACCGCTTTCTGTGTCAGTTGTGTCTCTGTCTCTCCCTCTTTCATCACCCGGCTGGAAACCAGCGATTCAACTTCTTTTAGCGTTTCACTTACTGCCCTGTTCCAGGCCTCCAGTAAACGATTCTCACCATACAGCGCAATCAGTACAGACACACTTTTGGGGGCAGAAAATGTCAGATCATAACCGCTGCGATGCACATTAATGCCGCCTTCCATTCTCTCCAGACTGACGCCATTGGGCAGACGTCCGGCAATCAGCTCATCCAGCCGGAAAGCATCCACCGGCCCTTCCAGTTGCAGCAATTTTGCCCCTTCCCCTAACCACCGGGACTGCATGCTGCCCAGAAAATAGTAGTTATCCTGCGATGTGTAATAGCCTGCGCCACCACCGGCAATGGGTGCAATACTCAGCATTACCAGTTCACCTCGCGGTCATCATCCTGTTCACGCGCTTCATTCGTCTGGTGACTCACCAGATTGCATTCATCCTGTCGCATTGCTTCCTGTGCCTGGCCTGAATCTCTGCAGAGTTCGTCATACCGCTCATCGTCCGGATACAGGATTTCCCCGGTTTCTTTGTCCACAATTTCAGTCAGCTCCGCCACAGGTGCCTTTTCTTCCACAGGGTTGCTCTCACCCGTCCCGCCTGTCATCGCAGCCGCTGTCCCCTGAGTCACCGCTGCAGCCAGTACCGGATTGTTAAGTGATTCTGCCTGTCCGGCCTGAGACGCCGTTTTGTTCTGTTCATCATCTTTTCTGACATCGCCCTGTGCAATCCTGTCCAGTAACGCAGCAATATCGCCGTCCTCATCCTCACGACGGGTAATTTCAGATTCAATCTCCGGGTCGAGGCTGTCATTAATGTCACGCAACAGCAGCTCTTCTGCGCAGTCCTTTATCTTTTCATAAGACATACGCATCCGGACGGCCGGATACTCACCGGGAAACGTGACATAGCAGTGGAGGTTGGGCAGTTTCTGGATATCGGTGTAGTTCACCAGATAGCGGTCTTCTTCCACCTTGCTGAAGGAGACACCGTCACGCACGGTATCCGCACCGTAGCTGTACTGCTCACTGAAAACCTTATCCCGCCGCTGGCCAATCTCACGCTGTACCCATTCCGCTTCCGTACTGGAAGGTGAACGGAAGAAATAACGGGTGTTCACCAGTCCCAGCATGGCATCGGCAAACTCTTTACCGTAGGTGTAGTCCATCTGTGCTTTGGCCTGAAACCCCAGCACAAAACAGCCTCCGAATTTACGGGCTTCAGCCAGTACGCCCGGCAGTTCCGGCAGTTTGTTCAGCGACGGAAGTTCGTCGTAGATAAACCAGATCCGACGATGCTGGTTCTCTCCCATCCCCAGCAGACAGTTAGCTGCCTGGGCCAGCCACATGGAAATTAACGGCTTCAGCGACTCATGCTGACGGGCATTACTGGTGACCCATAACCAGCCGTGTCGGGTGATCTGCGGATCGTTGACCGTACTCATCCATTCACGAATGGTGAACGGACGACGTCCGGTGCGTTCAATGCCCTGCAGATAGCGTAATGCCTTGACATAGTTGGTCAGCACACTGCGGATGGAGATGGCGGTCTTTTCCACCTTCTCTTCCACCAGGTTACTGGCCTCCGTTCCGGCCAGGTAGTCACGCAGGGCCTTCAGGTCGATCGCCAGTAACGTGCGCAGCAGGGCATTGTAGGAGTGAATACCATTCTTTTTCTGGCGATACGCCACGGCAGAAAAAATGGTGCGGGCAGAACTCTGCCAGAACGGATCTTCTTTTGTCCCCATCGGGATCAGCGTACTGGCTGCGCTGTCAAAATCGGGAATGGACTCAAATTCACGGAACATATCCCAGTATGCACAGCGGCGATCCAGTGCATTAAGCAGGACGTCATCCTGTTCACTGAAATGCTTTTTAATGAGCGAGCAGCCTTTATCGTAAATAATGGCCATATCGCCACGTGCCCGGATTTGCTTCAGCAGTTTATTGAGCGTGTTGGATTTACCGGCCCCCGGCGTGCCGTACATCATCAGATACTGCACTTCACTATTCAGCAGCAGAGGTAACTTATCGATACAGATGGATGAGGCTTCACCACGACGCCGCATTTCACGCGCCACCGCTTTCACATCATCTGTCAGTTCACGTCCACCAATACGTTCATCCTGAGCCTGTTTTTCCCCCAGACGTCGCAGAAAACGGAAAATCAGAAAGGCCAGCACGCCGACCGCCACAGAGGCCCAGAACAAAGCCAGATACAGCTCCTGGAGGAACATATTGCCGGCCCAGACCATATAATCGTCTTTCAGGATCTGCTCCGACGTTGCGTGCAACACCTGCCCGTTCCAGGGAATGTCATAGACAGGCGGAACCCGGTACAGCGCCTTTTCACCCCGGGCAGTAAGTGACAACCACCAGTACAGTCCGCCATTACGGATAGTTTCCCAGGGCAGACGCAACCAGAAAAATAGCGGCAAAAAAATAACGAAAAACCAGATTAACCAGAATGAAACGCGTTTGTTTACCTGCATGAACATATTCAGCATATAGCTGAATACCTGCCCACCCTGCGTGATATGTTTGGTTGAGCTCATATAAGTACCCGGTTATTAAAGAACATCAGAAAAATAAAAATCAGATATGGCGAATAATACTGGCGGCGACGTCATTCACCTGTTTAACAGAACGGGGCCGGTGCAACGGAATACCGGCCTGAATGACAACCAGATTAAATAACGCATCCCGGCGCTGACGTTCCGGGCGCAGATGAGAGCGATCATCCAGTTCGATAATGGCCCTGACGGTAAAATCCCGCTGATCCACAACCACATAATCACAGTGCCATTGCGAAATCTGCCGGAATAACCTTCTGTTCTCTGCCTCAGAGAACCCGGGGCAAACCTGAACCACATCAACCAGACGAACCTGCGCCATCACCAGCAAAGGGTATCCCGCCAGCGCGCGGCAGAGTTCACGAAAAAATTCACGTTCGCGCGCAGTCATAAAATGCTTTGACTGATAACAACGATGTTTTTTTAAAAGCCGGTCAATGTATTTCTGATTTCCTGTATATTTCTTCGTTCTTCCGGGAAGGGTCAGGATAAGCAGTATTACTGCCAGAAAAACAACATACTCCATTTATTATCAGTCTCCATTCATATTCCACGTATATCCCTCTCCCCGGAAAATATGCCCTCCGGCACGATAGCCGCAGTTCATCATGTGCAATGCTCTTTCAATTAATCCAATGACAAACTGAATATCTTTTCCGCTTTTATACTGAATTTGCAGACACAGGCGCTGATGTGTTTCCGGGCCGCCAGATTCTTTTGGTCGAAAAAAATATCCGCCTTCCGGGTTGATTCTTCCTGAAAGTATTTCGCCGGATTTTTCATCCAGGCAGGCAGAATGCAATGCCCAGGTCACATTATCCTCCTGAATCCCGTCAATACGGCTTATTCCCGGCATCCAGACCAGCTGTTGCCCATGCTGACGAATGATATCCCCGATCTGCTGACAAAGCTGTAACAATGGTAACGTATCCGGAGCCACAACAACGAGAGTAAGGAGATGGTACTCTTTTCGCGTTGAAAGACACGCAGAATAGTCATAACACTCAACAGCGTGATTTTCTTTATTTCTCCGAAAAAAGAACCAGGCAATTATCATTACCAGAATAAAAAAACATAAAACGGTCATTATACCAATATTATCATTAATAAAATCGACAAGGTTATATGCGGGTTTATTGATATATTGTATGTGCGTGGTTGGTATTGGTGTTTCATGAATATATTCTGGCGGCGCAACAAGTTTATCTTCTACAGGAGTAGCCATAGAAACTCCATTATGTGAACAGGTCAGACACTGCGAAAAGAGAAATTATTTTTTCGCTGTTGAATAAGATTTTGTGAAATGTCAGTAAAGGCATTCCCGCTGGCGGATTCAGCGGGAATCAGAAAAATTACAGAATATTAGCAATAGATTTTGCTAACTGATCTTCAAGAACCGGTTTGGCTTCTTCAAATTTCAGGTTAACTTTGTTGGCACTGGACACAATACGCGTCTGATATTTATGCTGGTTACCTGTTTCACTGCTGGTCTGCACTTTATAACCCGACGTTCCCTGCTTCAGCGCAGCCACATTGTCAGTCGTCACCTGCGCGGAAGTGCGCTCTGCGATCTGCACATCAGTTACCATGGTGTAGTTGATATCTTCCACCATCGCATCAGCCGCCATTCCCACAAGGCCGGCAGCCAGTCCTACCCCCAGCGTGGCACCGGCAGAATTGGAGTTATAGGCTGTAATGCCTGCCCCTAACGCCGCAGCCTGAACAGCCCCCTCGTACCCCCGACTCAGAAAGCCCTGTGCTTCCCGCAAATCCATTTTATCGGCTTTCAGTACGTTCGCCTGAATCCAGTAATGCGCGTCGGCAGGATTATTCACGATACGATAGCCTTTCGCCTGCACCTGGCTGTTAATTTTTCCCTGAAGGCCACTCATGTCCTTATCGGAAGTATTTTTGATTTGCAGATAAACGGTACGATCCGTGGAAGGTTCAAGCCAGATGGTTTCACTCATCTGGGTTTTGACTTCCAGATTACGCTTTTTAATTGCAGTGCTCATCGCACCACAGCCAGAAAGGAGAAACGCCCCCAGAACAACCGCAGCGATAAAGTTATTTTTACGATTTAATAACATAGATTTATCCTTAAACGAAAAACAATTGCGGATAACACCTCTGGGTTATCGCATTAATCGTACCTGTATTTTTACCAACGGTCATCCCAGCAATGATTATCGTGACTGTGATGATAATCATCTAAGTGATATTGATCATCATAAAAATGGGATGTTGTACCAAAAACATCTCCGTTAATATCAATCGTATCATTCATCATTGGTAGCCCTGATGCAGGATTGAAATTCATTATCCCGAATTCATTATTCTCCAATAACGAAGATGTGGCCGAATCATTTTCAAATGGCAAGGATATAACTGAACCAGATTCAAATGACATATGATCATCATAAAGTCCAGAGACTCTTCCCACAACATTACCATTCGTATTAAATGAATTATTTGCCATAGAGAAACCAGTTATCGGATTAACTCCATTATCACTGGGGCGCGACGTATTTCCTTTTGAATACCGTTTCCCCCACAGATAAAAAGAGACAATTCGAACAAAATTACCAGGATATAGTTTTCGCACTTTATAAGAAAAAATGCATGTAAATATCGCACCAGATAAGGCGAACGCAGCCCCTGAGAAAAGGACAAATTGCAGTTCAACCCCAACAGCAACAGCGATAACGACCAGAGCGACTCTGCAGGCATATAATACACATCGATTTTTAAGCTGTTCTGATTTTAAAATAATATCCGTTTCAGGTTCTATTTTCCTAAAAACATGTTGAATGGAGGATGTTTCTCCCAGTTCACCAATTGTAATAATTGCAGAGAAAAAGTGCGCAACCAGAAGACATACTAACCACCCCATAGCGTTTTCACCGTAAACCAGGGCTGCACAGATCATCATAAAAAATGATACAGAAATACAACATGCTGTTATCTGCACACCAAATTTACAACCAGGCCACATACGTAGCCTGTCATCTTTCCAGTTAAACGTTTTTAATTTTTCAGTTAATTGTCCTGGCATAACTCTCTCTTCTTTTATTTATCCTTCCACTTTGCAGCATCCCTCAGACGTTGCATATTCTCTTCATCTTTATCTGAATTCCAGGCACCTGATGGCGACAACGGCAAAGGCTTCTGCTTTTCTTTCTCCTGCGCCAGAGCCTCACCGAAAGCCTTTTCGCTCTCCTTATGCTGCCCCGCGAGCGTGTTCCGTTGTGTCTTCAGTTCCTGCTGAGATGATGCCATTTCCTGCTCATTTTTCAGCACCTGTGATTCCACAGTCTGACGGGTATCACGCACCTGTTTCTGGATCTGCTCTGCACGCTGAACCGATGCGCCGGAAGCCCGTTGCTGCATATCAGCAAAATTCTCTGCATACGCTCGCTTCAGGTCACTCTGCATATCCACGGCTGGCCCGACGCTGCCCATACCTTCTGAAGCCCGCAACCGGTTTTCCCTGAATTCCTGCTCCAGCTGGGGTTTCAGTTTCTCATCCACAAATGCCTGCGCCAGTTGTTCCCGCTCCGCCCGCAGTGACGGATTTCCGGCATCGGTCAGCACGGTCGTGGCACGTCCCGGAGCAGACTGATGCACATAGTTAACAAACTCCTGGCTGTAGTTGCTGTTAATGCTCGCACTGTTGTTTTCCGCATAACTGGCCATCTGAGCATATTCATGACTGCGGTTAAGTGCATCATTATACTGCTTAATCTGGCTCTGCAAATCGCTCAGGTTGCTGGCCAGTTGCTCAGACAGGGACGAAGAGGCATTGTCAGTATGGCTGCTGTTATCCGTCGTGCGATGGTTATTAATGACATCCATGGCATCACGCACATCTTTTGTTTCCTGTGCGGTCAGGCTACGGTCATGCCCTGTTTTTGAGCTGATATCTGAATTAATTCCATGAGACGACCTGTCGGAGCCTTTATAACTGAAATCAGCCTGGGCTTTGGCACTGAGAAAACCAAACAGTTTATCTTTACCAACGCTTCCTGATACACCTGCAGTAAAGTTGCCACTTTGAGACTTATCCAGCACCTCCGTAACCGCTTCAGACGTACTGATACCGGCACGTTTTGCCAGTGAATCAGCCACGCTGTTCAGTTTGTTGATGGCCTGTGTCAGTGTGGTGGCCCGGCTGCTGTCAGCCCCGCTTACCACCGTATCGCTGTTACCCCGCTGCTGCGCCCACTGCGTCAGCTGGCTGCCAACCAGCTGGCTGCCATGACTGATACTGTTACTGAGACTCTGCACCTGGCTTTCCGCTTCACGCTGTTGTGCCTGATAACTGCTGCTGAGCATGCGACCAAACTGGATATCCGTCGCCAGACTGGAAATCGCCGATTTACCATCATGCAGAATGCCACCACCCGCTGTTTTTGTTGTTGTCGCACCACTGGCATGCTGGGTCAGCATCTGACCGTCACGCACGGACTGGTTGGTGTCCCATTTAAAACCAGAGACATTCTCCATCTGCATGTTGTTAAACGCCCACGTACCGTCTGCAGCCTGAGAGGCAGCAGACGAGGCTGTGCTGTTAATGGATGAGCCCAGATAGTTCCCTGCCTGCGAAACCACGCGCCACAAACCGAAAACCAGACCGGCAGCAATAAACGGAATCGAATTTGACAACCAGGCCGCCATCAGCCCGATATCACTGTGAGTCTGCTGGATGGTGTTCAGGTTCGACAAAGAGAAGTTCATTCCCTTCGTTTCGCCTTTCAGGTAAAACGCCATCGCGTAGTTCAGAATGGCATACAGTGGTGGCCAGCTCTGCAGATAAACAAGGGAGAACACATAGCCTTTCAGTACCGGTAGTGTCAGACCATGAATGGTGGCCAGCAGAATGATTATCGGGAACATTCCGACCAGCATGGCCATCAGGACAGTATGCATCACCGGCACAAATGTGGCCGCCAGCCCGCCAGATGCTGCCCAGCTGAGGCGCATTTTGCTGTTCGATGACTGGTCCGCCATATTCACCAGACTGGCGACGTTGCCGCTGGCTGCCGTATGGGTGGTGATGCCCTGTTTTATGGCATTCATCACCACATTCTGGCGCAGGATTTCACTGGCATCCCGTCCGCCCTGATAGTAGAAGCCATAGCTGTCTGCCATCATCAGACCGAACAGCGTATCGGCGCTGGCACGGGGGCCAATGAAGCGGTTAACATAATAATCCCAGGTCTTTCCCCCCTTTCTTGTGTCCTCTTTCAGCTCACGCTTCAGCACATTGTTGGCCAGCGCCTCGCAGGTCTGGAACCCTGCCTGTGCCAGTTTGTTGTTGCGCGGCACAATCACGCCACGCAGCGGACTGGGTTTGCGGAAGATGATTTCATAAGGGTCAGATGACTGCATCAGTTCAGCCATGCTGTATTTGTGCGACAGCATAATGTCGCCGATTACACACTGCTGCACATACTCCTTCAGCAACGTCGCCAGGTCACTGTTCTGCGCCACCACATCCGTGGTGTTGGCCATCAGGGTGGCACCAAACAACATACCGGTTTTGCTGTATGCCACGGAATCCGGCGTATGGAACACGGAGTCATAAATTTTTGTCAGGGAGCCACCAATACCGGTGATAAACCGGAACGGCACCGACAACCCGGTCGGCACATTATCCACCCGCAGCACCAGTGTGGGATTCGTCATATCGATGATATGCACGGTACGTTTCGGAATAACCAGCACACTGGTTATCAGAATGAACACCGCAATAAACTTCAGCACCTCCTTCGGGTCATGCCCCCGGATATAAACGAAGAAAAGTGCCATCGCGGAGAAGAATCCCACTATATGAAACAGGGAGTCCCATGTGGATGTGCCGATAAGCGTGGCCACGCCATTAAATGCCGCCCGGAAGAACTCACCGCCACTCATGACATAAACGGTATCCACCATGCTCATCAGTTACCTCCTGTCGTCAGCTGTGCAGAGGATACAGATGTATAGTTCAGGTTCTGCTCATAACGACTCATCAGTTGCGTGGATACTTGCTGACGCAGATAGCCCATACGCTGCTCCAGCTCCATCAGCGTGTTAGCCTTCACATCCACCTGAGCCTGCAGTCCTTCCAGCTGACGGGAGGCTTCAGAGAAGTTTTCCCGTAACATCTTCATCTGTTCTTCCGGGAAGTTTTTACTGCCGGCCTGCACCCGGGCCTGACTCAGCAGTTCGTTCAGGTACTGCAGCAGGATGTCATAAGAAATGTAATCGGAAAGTGACGGGTAGAAAGTGGAGATGTTCAGCATTTGCGGGTCCACCAGGTAACGCAGAATGGGCACACTGGTACTTTCAATAAAGCCTTTTTCCTGACTGGTCAGCGGGTCATCACTGACCAGCTTGTCAGAGATATTCTTTATCATGTTCTGCACACGCTGGTTCAGACTGTTGTTCTGGCTGACCGTCACTGTGCGATTATTTGTTTTGGTGCATTTTTTAGTATCCGTGCAACCAAAAATAGTGGCCTGTCCTCCGTACATCAGTGCACGAATGAGTCCCTGATGATTAGCCTGCGGGCCAATAAATTTAATTTCACCTTTATCATCAAAAATCAGCGTTCCGGTGATGTTCATCACCAGCTCCATCAGCTCGGTATTGCCCTTCATCATGTCGTTCTTCTGCAGGATATCCCACATCAGATTACGGTCTTTCATCACCTGGTCTTTCATGTTTTCCGGTGCCTTATCCAGCACCTTATTCATCTGGCCACCTACCGTGCATCCCTGCCTCGAGGCGGCCCAGTCGGAGAACATATTGGTTTCACCGGCAATGTCCTGACAGATTTTCTGTGACTGTACGGTGTTCTTCGGCCACAGGCCGCCGATGATGCCCTGCGCGGCCTGACAGGAGGAGACATTCATGTTGTTGAGGTCGCTGGCC
Source organism: Escherichia sp. TW09308 (assembly GCF_000208565.1). Lineage (NCBI taxonomy): Bacteria > Pseudomonadati > Pseudomonadota > Gammaproteobacteria > Enterobacterales > Enterobacteriaceae > Escherichia > Escherichia sp. TW09308. The sequence continues at coordinate 3,690,939 of NZ_AEME01000001.1, forward strand.
AGCTTCTGCATAAAATCCTTAACCTGTTTCATCCCCGGTACGGCAGTCTGCAGAGCCAGGTCAAAAAAGTACCCCACAGCGTTCCCCATCAGCTGCTTCACAAAACGCTCAATCTGTTCGCTGTTGATAAAGGAAAAGGAGCCCAGATAAGCATCAATACCACCACAACCGGCGGTAATATGCGGTGGAGTGAAGGAGGCTATCTGCAGGGTATTCACCTGATTGCGTAAGAACAGATTGCCGCCGGTGGCATAGCCTGCCGCCTGCCCCTGCCAGACAGCTGCGCGGGTGGCATTGCCCTCGAAGCCCAGCTTGTTGAAGAATTTGTTCAGGTCATTATTGACGTCAGCCTGCGCAGGCAACGCCAGCACAGCAGCAACCAGGCATGACAACGTTACCCGCCGGAGCAGGAAAGAAGATTTTCTGTTCATAATCGCAAGGACTTAAAATCGAAATGATGGGGGAAGGAGAAAAAACAGAGCAAATATCGGCACTCAATGGCTGACATTGTGCTTCTTACTCTCTCTGGACAAACGGTATTTCAGCAAACGTATTTTTATAGCCCCTGTAGAAAAAACAGCAGCAACTGCAAGTACATATGTCGCCCAAAAACCTGCACCGATAGCCCATAACGTCCAGGGGATGGCATACATCAACACATTCCACATCTGGCGATGAAACTGAGCAGCAGGCTCTTTTATCCAGTCATCGATCCACACGTCAAATATCAGGTGCATACTGTAGTACAGTAAACCACCCGCAACCAGAGTAACTAAACCATAATCTATATACACATCTGTCTTTTTATACCGTTTATTCATATCACTGGTAATTTGTTTGATTTTCTGTTGAATTGCTTGTTCCTTAGTCATTTAACTCCACCTTATCTTTCACTTATTAAAAATATCAACAAACACATCACTCCTGCCCCCATAATCAAAAGAATGGATATTTTTCATCTCTGTGCTTTCTCATTTCTGATAAATATTATCTACAACTACCCAAATCAGTAATATCCACTCATAAAAAACCATCCAGTTGCTGTCAGAGGAACCTGTATCCAGAACTGAGGAAACACGTAAAGAAATTTATCATCCAGTTTCTCGTCCTGAATATCTCTCTGTATCAGACCGGCCAGATAACAGGAAAGGTACTGGATAACAAACAGCGCTCCTGTCAGCGCCGGCAGTGGCCACTTCCACGCCTGTACCAGTAACATACCCGCACACTGCAGAACGACTGAAACAACCACACAACACCATAATACATATCTGCTGATTTTATTATGCGGTGAGATATTGCTGAAAAAAAGCAACCCCCATACAGATAAATGCGCATAAAAAAAGAAAAGCCATCATAAAGAAATATCTGAATGGCAGTGCTGTAATACGCCCCCATAAAAACACAAAAGCCAGATAATCCCTGCATATAATGTAAATGCCACCAACAAGGCTGACTGCTAACACCATATGCGCCATACAATATTGTAGTTTTCTGAAACTCATGCATCACTCCATTCAAAATACAGCTTCACCGGTAACGGAAGGCAATATTTAATTCAGACAGCGAGATATATTTTTATGCTCCTGCGGAATATTTATTTTTGTTTTTTCATTATTTCATGTTTTCCCTTCGCCGAAACAGCAAATCCCAGCGCCTCATCAATACGCTGCCTGAGAGTCTGCTCATCCACAATGCCACACAGCAACGGTAGGGTAATGGTAAGGAATTAATCAAAACTGCCACGCTGCGGTATTACCGGCTGACGTGCTGTTTTGCCCTCAATTTTCTGAAGATACGACAAATCCCTTCATACGTAATATCCAGTAACTGTCCCGCGACACCTGTCACAATAGCACCGCAACCAAGTGCATAGAAAGTCCAGGGAATAAGGTACATCACCAGATTGATGAGAGGTTTCAGTGTTGCATATTCCCCGATAATAACAGGGTCAGTAGCCATGCCAGCAATCCCTGTATCGCCGGTATGCTGCCCATATATTGCCGCAAACATTCCCTGCCATAACCAGTTACTTATCCAGCCAGCGATCAGAAACATGGCTCCACATATTATCAACACGATACATAGCTTTTCCGTGAACATCCGGATCTGCATATCCTTCTTTTTTTCACTCATGGCTCTCATTTTTCATCTCCTGTTTTACTCTTTACTCCCGTTCCGGCAGCATTCGCAAATCCCAGCCCTTCATCAATACGCTGCCTGAGCGTCTGCTCATCCACAATGCCATACAGCAATGGCAGTGTTTTCAGGGTATTCACTTCCACCAGGAACGCTGCCGGGGTCACCGGTCGTATATTGCTCCACATATCACGAATCACAGCTTCTGTTGCCGGAATGGCATCCGGGAAAGACGCATCTCCCATGCCGTCCAGGGTGTACGGGAAAACATCCAGCCCCATCTGTGCGGTCACGCGCTTCAGTAACGGGTCAAACTGCTGGCAGTAACCACAGCGTGACTGCATGAACAACACCAGTTTGTAGTTCTTCAGATTGACTACCCGGCCGTCCGGCAGACGGTAATCCCGGCGTTCAGGGGCTGCAGGAGCCACAGGTGATGAAGAAGTGACTGCCGTCTGCACCTGGCTGGCCTTACCCGGCGTTGTCTTGTGCGCTTCAAGCTGGCGCAGCTCTTCCAGCGTGGACGCCTGTGCACCGGCAGCAATCAGCAACACGCCCGTCAGGGCCTGCTTCCACATATCACTGCTCTCCTGCCGGTGCTGCGTGCCATTTCTTCCAGGCATGAACAGCAGCCAGCCCCAGACCGGATAATCCCATCGTCGCCCCGATAACAAATATCGCCAGTGCATCACGAGCCAGCGTCATCTGGTACAGGGCGTATGCCAGTTCATCACTGACAGCCTCTGCAGGCAGGGACAGAAGACCGGCCAGATAAAACCAGATAACGGAGGCAACCATCAGCGCCATTCCCGGGTACATCAGCAGATTTTCAGTAAAACGTTCGCGTGTCATACATCTCTCCGTTTCGTTCACGACCGTGGCGCAAAATCTGTCGCCACACTTAAAAATCGTTTCATCAGGTCATCCTGCGTCATAAAGCCATAAGCCAGCGGCTGGTAACGCTCTGCCCCCGGTTCAACCAGGAAAAGTGCCGGCAGATGCGTCACGCCCAGCCGCTGAGCCTGCCCGCTGTCAGGACGCGTCTGCGGCAGTGCCTCGCTCCGGGCACCGTCCATACTGACCGGAATCAGTGCAACGTTGTATTCATCAGAGAAACGCTGCACCACCTTTGCAAGCTCACCATCCAGCGCATCATTCCCCCGGTAAAAAAAGAACAGCCCGTACTGACTGGCCAGCTGACGAATGGCAGCCACCTGACGGTTCTGGTCAGCCTGTAACTGCAGCGGGACCGTGCTGTTGTAGTGGCTGTACTGCAGGTTGTAATCCAGCTCCGGATGCATCAGCAGGGATTTGGTGGCCACGGCACTGAAGCGACTGGCCTGACTGGTCCAGAAGTTCTGCATCTTCATGTAGGCCGTAAAATTCTCCACCGTCGGGTAGAGAATGGCGGTATTCAGCCGCTCCTCCGTCATTCGCTGAAGGACCTTCATCTGTGCTGTCGGAGGAAGAGATGTCAGGGGAACAGTGGCCGGTGGCGGCGTTTCCTCCTCATCCTGTTTCTGAGGTTCGTTGTACCAGTGCCAGCCCACTATTGGTTCGTCCACATAGGTACGGACCGGTTCACGTTGCGCACCTGTCTGACCGGATATCAGCAGACTTATTGTCGCAACCAGATACAGCATCGCCGACTTCATGTTATTGCCCCTTTCCTGCGGACTGCTGCAGCGCCGAAGCAACCTGCTCTTTCACACGTTCAGCCAGTTCACTGTCTGACGGAATGGTGGTGCCGGCATTCAGGTCACTGTAGAAGTTGCTGAAATCCATCCGGTCAAACCGCAGCGACTGCAGCTCTTCCACCGTGATGCCCCGGCAGTCAGGATGCTTTCCGCTGCCAAAACCGATACCCAGCTGCCCTTTGCGCCCCTGAGCCTGAACAATCTGTGCCAGCTTCGAATCAAACTGACAGTAGGCTTTCTTCTTCTGCAGGCACACACCCAGCGCCTTCTTCGAGCAGTATGTGCCGACATAAACGGTGAGCAGTTTTTCTTTGGCTTTCCCCAGCGCCTTTTCTTCACTGTCACAGTGTGCCAGCCCAATGCCCTGCCCCCAGCCGGAGTCCTTGCAGCAGTTGTTAAATCCGGCGATGGCCATCCGGCACTCCACTGGTTTGCCGGTGAACGCCCGGACATTCACATCATTCATGGCAGCCACATCCTGTGCCGCAGCCGTGACCGCTGCCAGCGCCGATACCGCCTTACCAAAACCATCAGATGTTCCGTTCTCAATGGCGTCACATTCACCATTTGCGCAAACCAGCTGACCACTGCATAACTGCGCTTCCCCGGTCACCTTTTTCTCGCAGGAGAAAGTCACTTCTTCCTGCAGGCAGGCGCTGCCACTCTTCTCCTGGCAGTTCACGCGCGATACCGTACAGGCCGGATTTTTCATATACACATCACAACTGCCGTTATCTGCCTCCTGTTTCAGATACGTGTCTTTCCAGGCCCAGCAGTCGCTGTAAACGGTATAGGTTTTCCCGTCGATATTAATCGTTCTGTTCCCTCCGGCTTCCGTACACTGACTTCCCTGCAGGACTTCTTCAGCCTTATTAAACGGGCAGGTTTCCACCCACTCCACAGAAGGCTTATGTTCGGTAACCTCAACATCCAGAGTCAGTGTTATTGTCACCTGCACAGAGGCCATGTTTTTTAAAAATTCAAAGGACTTTGATGCCTTCACCACAGGGAATGACTGCCCGGCTGAGACCTGCATATCCGTATCAAACGCCTGATGAATCCTGCCCCATCCATTTCGCACAGGATATGTGCAGTGTGAATTCTGCCCTCCCGTACAAATAGTATCCCTGCGGGGATACATCACAACGTCGACAGGAAAATCCCGCCCCATAAGACTGATGGTCTCTCTGACAGAAGCCTTACACTTTTCTGAAATGCTTTCCCGGTTACAGTTGCTGTTCCAGGGAATAATCAGACGTTCACCATCAATGGCAACGAGCAGCAGTCGCCCCTTTTCCGGGATACTCAGTGCACCGTTCCATTTCCAGTTTGTAGTGCTGTAATCAAGCGTGACAACCTTCTGGTAAGTTTTTCGCACTGTTTTCCGGACAACATTATCCTTTATGCTGGCCTTACGGGTGCAGGTCAGTTCCGCCGCCGGCGTTCGCTCACAGACATGCGACGTGATTTCCGTTTTACTGACATTCACAGTTTCACACTTGTCGTACGTACCATTCGTGACGATATCGGCTTTATCCTGGACATCAAAACCGCCACTGATAAATGGCGCATCCATAGAAATGGGGTCTTTGGGGCGATTCATGATGACTTCTGACGTCAGTTTTCCCACTTCCGAATTATTCAGGGCGCTGGCACCTGCGCTCTCGAGGCTGGCTGAGTTTGATGATGTCACTCCGCCGTAATGCGCCGATTCCGGCGGATTTTCGGTATAGCCGGGAATCACCTCTCCCGGCTTAAAGTTATTCAGAACACCTGAGCCATTTCCCTTCAGGTTGTCCGCAAACTGCTTCCCTGAACTGTATTTATCGCTGGCCTGCAATCCCGTTCCGAAGGTGGTCAGTGCTGCCAGCATCATCACGATAACGCGTTTCATCGTTCACTCTCCCTGAGAATCGCCTCAGCCACCGGAGCACATTCCCCTTCCTTCGCCACCCGCTCCAGCGCCGCTTTCAGGCGGATATTGCCGCGAATCAGGTCATACCGTTCACCACAGGTCACCACCAGTGCCGGCACGGATGTGATGCCGTATTTTGCAAACTGCATCGGGTCTATCTGAACACCGCCTGTATTTTTCTCCCGGGTAATACGGAATACGGCCTCTGCTGTTTTCCGGAAGTCATTGTCGATAAGCCCATTAACCAGTGCGGGGATACCCAGCGCCCGTGCTTCCGGCAGCATGCGAATCAGACCGTCTTCCGGTATGGAAAACGATAAAAAATACAGCGCACGCGGCGTTTTTTTACTGCGGGCGGATGCCTGCTGTGATTTTCGGGTCAGACTCTGTATCCACGCATCATTATGTTTTCCGGGCACTGGCTGCTGCAGAAACTCCGGTACAGTGGCCTGCCGGCGCAACATATCGCTCTGGTCACGCAGGGATTCAATAAAAGCCGCACTGTCCTGCGAAGCACAGACAATGCCGGGTGACAGCATGCAGGTCATGGCTATGCTGCACACAGAGACAATCTTCCACACAGTAATACTCCTGATTAGAATTCACGGAAAAACAGTCAAAAGCAGAGGATGAGGTATACTGGCAATAGCAGATATCACTGTTTGTTCTTTTTTAAGCAATCATCTGATAATGTTTTTTTCCTGAAGGCTGCCGGGGAGATATTCCTCAGTTCGTTAAATTCAGGCCACTTCACTTCTCCTTTTTTATTATTCCCCACAACAGAAGAAATGAGTTCAACCACCAGATTCGTTTTTCCTGAACAGGGTTGTCCGAAGACTACTGTATTTCCCACAGAAGAAAATAAACTCTTCGACATACCATTCTTCATCACACCAACAGCGGCTATATTAAAATTGTGCAACAACGATTCAGGAGTGAACTTCTTCGGCACCGAAAGAAATATTCCTGTAGTGCAGTTACTGAGAACAGCATGAGTAAAATTATCTAATCTGGTTTTATTTAACACAGAGCGAGCAGTGACAACATTAATATTACGAACATTCATTTTTATCTCCGTTGTTTCTGTTTGTTCTGTCATCAGAAAAATAAATATGGCATTCCCTGATTTTTCAGGCAGGGAAGCGTCTTCCGTAAGAAATTCCTTCAGGCGTTCGCCTGTGGCTGTCACCCTGACACTCTCCATTTTTCCTGACCATTCGGATATTCCCTGGTGATCGCAGCCAGCGAGACATACATCACGCCCATAATGCAACGACCAGTTGCATCAGTGAACGGTCAGTTGAAATGTACTGGCAATAGCGGACACTACTATTTGTTCTGCTTAATGCAATTCCAGAGCATCAGTGCATAGTGGAATGCCTTGAGGAAAAGGCAAAATATTCTATTAAACATAAAATATTTTACCACATTGCTAATAATAGCAATTACAAATCAGAACACGTTATTGAAGATGCAGCAGAATCAATCTGGGGTAATATCCTCATGTTGTTGGTTTCTGTTTCTATACTGATAATATCTCTCTGCAGAAAAGAAATAGCAGAAAAATATAATCACAATCGCCGGGGAAGTGGACATCATATCAAGTGAAAATGACGTATTAATCAGTTCTTCTGCATTATCGTACAAAACATATGCAGAATAATAACTAAAAAGTGTCGGAGCCAGGAGTCGGGTATGCAGCCAGATAATCATCTTCCAGCATATTCGCTCCCCTGGCCAGCCTCTGTATAGCCCCAGAGATGCAAGAGAAATGATTACACATGTTATGTAAGGCATCATCACAAACTGCACCCCCGTAAAATCCCCCATAATCTCCCCCTGCCCAAAAACACGAAACCGGGCAGGAGACTGGACCATAAAGAGATCGTATGCCCAGCAGGCTAATCCGATCACAAATCCCCAGGCTGTCAGCATATCCAGCCATTTCAGTATCGTTTTTACTGTCATTTTTCTACTCACAAAAACACGCAGTTACGTTTACGCCAGATCAGGTAGCCGTAGTTCTTTTTGGTATTGGGGGACGCATGACCGGCCTCCCAGGCCATCACCGTTCGCCCGAACGGGTGACAGGCTTTCGTATCCGGGTGCATGTTCACCATCTGATAGCGAAAACGGTCTTTCGGCATAATCGGCGAGTAATATTCCCTGCAGATTTTCTGATCCTCACCGATGCTGTTCAGGATCATCCCCTGACGATGCAGTTTGAACGCCATACGCTCCGATAACAGCACCGACGACTGTTGTGGGCTGAATTCATCTGAAATAAAACCGGTAAACGGGTACAGACTGCCGTGAGAGCCGGCACACCAGAACAACGCATTGATGGGTTTCCCCTTCACCGTTTTAATCGCATCTGCGGCACAGGCCCCCTGTGCAATCGGGTTAGCCACCACCAGAGCTTCCGGTGAAAGAATTAACGACAGCGCATCATCATCCCAGGTCGGATCAAGTTCAGACAGATACCCAATATCCAGATCGCCACGCTGCAGACAGGCAATCGACATGATGATATTCAGCCAGTATGTCAGCGGGTATTTGTACCAGTGCACATGATAAAAACCACCTGCCACGGGTTTATCCTCCTGACCGGCACCACCTGCCCCGACTTTTCCGACCGGAATATTGAAACCGCCCAGATTAACCATGCAGTACGGCGAACGGGTCACGTCCGTCAGCGCAAAAGGCTCCCAGTACCCGATCGCCATGCCGATGCGGTAACCAATCGGCACCAGAGGACAAATCTGCAGGGGCATGGACGGGTTATCCGTATCCGGTGCATCACCGTCAAAGACCGAAACATCTCCGATGCTCATCGGAAAAATGCACTCCCAGCAGATATCGCTGATCGGGTTAACAAAATTCCCGTCACACATTTTATCCTTGTCTTCTGCCAGCACATTTCCGGCGCACAGCCCCAGCGCAATCAAAGCGGCTGTCAGCGTCTTTCTTATCACGATTTTCCCTCCGGCATAGCTGCCGATGTGACAACCAGTGAACTCCCGTCCTGACGCACCACTGCCGGTATCCAGGTCAGCCCGAAGCGACGGCTCAGGGTGCCATCCTGATCAAAATAAATTCGCGTGTTCAGCGCCTTTGTGGCATCACGGATATTTCCCCCGACCAGTATCACCTTACGGTTCAGTTCTGCCGGCTGCTGCTTAAACCATGCCACCTGTCGTTCATCATCCGCATCCAGAAAATACAACGGACCGGCTAATGACACGGTATCCAGCGGGTTAATACGCTGTCCTTTACGGGCAAAAATGCGCCCGTTCTGATCTGCCATATCGGCTGTCACGCTCACTGTCGGATCAACACGGTGTGTGTGCGACCGGGTGTCTGTCTGCAGCCCCTCCACCGGCTTCGGACGCAGCGTGTTCTGCACCACCCGTTCCTTAAACTGCGTCTGCATCTCTGCCAGTTGCCCGCTGGCCTCCATGCTCTCCAGCCGTTGATGGATCAGGGAAAGCATGCTCTGCTCCTGCACCGGCCAGAGGTCACCCTGCACACCCAGATCCTTCGCCGCCAGCGGCAGGCTGATCAGCAGCCCGCACCACATCCACTTCACTGCCACCTCCTGTAATGGCGGGCCTGAATCTCCTGTACCTCCTGGCACCCCACGCATTTCCGCACACCCGGTATCAGCCGGCGACGTTCTGCCGGGACCGGCGCACCACACTCATCGCAGAACAGGGCACTGATGCCCGTTAACTGCTGACGGATACGTTGTATGCGATCGGCTTCCAGCATCGCCTGATGAGACTGAAAACGTTCGATTTCATCTGCCATACTCACTTCCCTTCCGCCATACGTGCAGCCACTGACTGCTGAATCTCTGCCGTAATATCTTCTGCTCCGCCCACAACGGCCGGCGCCACAATAATGACGGCCCGGTGATCGCGCTGATATGCCGTCAGACTGTCAGAGAGTGCGCGGTTAAAACGTGCAGTCAGCGCCTTTATCTGAGCTTCATCCAGTGCCTGCGCCGCAGCCTGTGACATAAAACTGTTCACGGTTCCGGCCATATCAAAACTGACCGTTTTTGGCTGGCGCCACTCTGTCAGTAACAGGGAGACCGCCGCATTCAGCACCATCATGCCTGCCACCACACCGGCGACAGGCTTCAGATAACGACGGCGACGGGAGCATTTAGCGGGGGATTTTTCCGGTGTAGCGGCAGAGGAAATCAGTGATTGTGTTTTATCCATTCCGTCAGTGTCTCCATTTCCTGCGGGAACTTACGCCAGGCCAGTTCTCCGATGATGTCGTGGATATCTTTACCGGCACGGAGTCCGGCTTCACGGTAGTCAAAATCTTCACCGTCAGACGAGAACATCACCCGGCTGATGGGGTCGAGCAGCAGACGATGGAAAGAAACCTGCCCGCCGTAACGCAACATGAAGGCACTGAAATGGGCCTCACGGGCTGCCGGAAAGCCCTCAATGACCTCCCTTTCAAACCGGTTAAACTGGTCCGGGTTATCCAGGCAGTATTTACGGAACGCATCGCGGTTCTGACGCAGGATGATTTTGAAGGAGGAGTTCGCCCAGGCCGCTTTCGCCGCGCCACTGGCTTTCTGCCCGTCAAAGTCTTCAATCCCCTGGGTGATGGTGATATAAGCCCCGTTGTATTTACGCGCCGTGCGGTACCCGTTCTCGATAAAGTCCTCGGCCCGCTTGTTGTCCTTCGACAGCAGCTTCCAGGCCTCATCAATCAGACAGACCTTGTGCTGCTGACGGTCGGAGAGATACATCCGCTGCTCAACGTAAATCATCATCGAGAACATCACGGCGGCCAGCAGGTCAGGCTTGTCCTTCAGCTCGCCCATCTCCAGCACGGAGAAACGCACGTTGTCATCCAGCGACGGCTTTTCACTGTTGAAGTAATCGCCGTAAATTCCCCAGGAGCAGTACTTTTCCAGCCCGACGATAATCTCATCCATACGCGAACGCACAGTGGTGGTGTCGCGATATTCCGGCTGCTCCAGCGCTTCCCGCATGTAGAGCACAATATCGTCAATCCGTGCGCTGTTCTTTTTGCGCAACCAGACTTCATGCACCGCTTTCAGCAACAGCGACATAAAGGTGTCGTCGCAGGTACCGGACGGGTTAGCCAGCACGACCAGCAGGTTACGGATACTTTCGGCAGACGCCGTAATATCCTTGATGTTGGCAAAGGGGTTGAAGCGCAGGTCGAGCGCGTTCAGATACACCCCGCCCACATTACGGCAGAGCCCCTTGTAGGAGTCCCCCATATCAAACACCCAGGCCCTGCCACCGCTGTCCAGCACCTGCCGAATGATGCCCTGCATCAGGAATGATTTACCGCCCCCGGAGGTACCGGTGACGGAGAGATTGTTGTTATCCGTATCCAGCCCCGCATTGCGGTCGAACAGGTTCAAAAAAGAAAGTTGGTTGCGGTAAGACGGTATGGGCAGCCCCTGCAGGCAGACCTGGTTATCCGCCACCACCGGCAGAATATTGGCCACATTGCTGGCCCGCGCCCGCTGAATAGCATTTGAACGGCAGATATCACTCCACAGCCCTTCCGGCATCATGAACGGAAAGACGGAGAGGTAATTACGCAGTTGCATAAACTCCGGCATGTACATTGACAGCCCGTTACGCCGGAAGGTGTTCAGCACCGTCATCTCCGTTTCCAGCGCCACTTCATCCCTGTCTTCACAGAACAGCGTGACGTTAAAGTAAAAACGCGCCAGTGAATCCTGGTTGGTGCTGAGGGATTCCCGCAGCCCGCCCCACTCCGCAGCCTGCTTTTTCACCGACGGCACAAACTTCGCAAAGGGGGAGTTGGCCTTTTTGTCCAGCTGGATAAACTTGCGGTTAGCCTCCCGCTGGGTGCCGGCCTGCTCCTCCACTTCCAGCGCCAGCGTCATTACAAACGGGCAGGAAATGGTGCACAGCGGGTCCGTGACGTTGCTGATATTGTCCCCCATCTGCCACAGGGCATACGGTTTCTCGGGATTTTTTTCCAGCATGAAATTAAGAATGCGTGTGCGCTCACGTTCACCACCACGTTGTGACTGCAGGCTCTGTTCAATGCGATCCGGATGCAGCATCAGCCGCAGGGAACGGTCAATACATTCTGTATTCAGCGGCTCAAACTCCGCCACATCCCCGCCCGGGGGTTCAGTATTGCCATGTCGGAAATTAGCCAGTTCGCGCACCAGAGAAACCAGCCCGTGTTTATCCACCCGCGTCGACCACAGGCCGGCAGAAGCCAGACCAGCCACTACACGGTTGGCCACCTGGTTCAGCTCCGTTTTCTTCTGTTCCGTCAGGCTGCTGACCTCTTCCGCATACGAGACAAACAGACGGTAATGGCGCAGCGTCAGCGGATAGCCTTTTTTATTGGCAAATTTTGTCAGGGCGGCCCGTTCATAATAGGCGCGGGTAATGGCATTGAATTCATCTGCCCGCTTTCCCTTCCAGCGGAAATCAGCCAGCCCACGCTCCAGCATCGGACGCACACAGGGAGAACCAACCAGCATGAATGTCAGCGGAACTTTACGGGGGATTTTATCCCGTAAAAAGTAATCCAGTGATTTACTGATGGCCTCATTGGCACCGGATAACGGCGCACACTCGAGGATAAACCCTGCCGTTCTGGCATTAATGAACAACTCACTGTCCGGATCATACCGGCGGTACGGCAGCAGACTGGCGAAAGACGGATAATCCATTTCATCCAGGATTTGCTGCGCCTGCTGGCTGCCATCCGGCGTTTTCCAGCCACCCAGCAGCTGCGACAGTAATACCTGCCAGCCTTTTACCTCCTGCTGTTCAGGTTGTCTTTCCCTGCTCACCCTTTATCCCCCTGCTGATGTAACCAGCGCGACGGCGTGACCTCAAAGGCCACCAGTGACGGCTGATGCCATACATCCTGTTCATCAGTCCAGGCGGCAATCCACATCCGGGCCGTTGTCGCCTGTAACCGGACGGGTTCCTGCGCCGCGCGCCGGGATTTCTGGCGTGTGCTGTCACCGTCAGTAACAATGCGGCTCCCCGTCGCTGTGTTTCCTGATGTCCGGGATGATACCGGTGAAGCCACTGAATCCGGTGCTCCTGCAGGTGTCTTTACGGCAAAAGGGACTGTTCTGGTTAAAGGTTGTGAACCGGAAGCGGCAAGGCGGGGAAGTGAGGACTGTTTTGTTGCTTCAGAACGTTCAGAGGATGACCGGGCTTTACTGTTCGCCTCATCCATTGTCATACAGCTGTTACTGGCTGTGGCACTGCAGTCAAATTCACTCTTCATTCCCGCACAACCACTCAGCAATAAAGCCAGTGCAACGGGTGTCAGATACAGAATCTTCATTTCTTTCTCCGTTATTTGGGCGTCTGTATGGCAGGCACCGTATCCCCGAGATTAAGTTCCTGCAGCATCTGCTGTGATACCTGAATACCGTTATCCACCACCGCTTTCGCCTGACGCGCCGGCGTGGATGCCTTGTCCTCGTCCGTGTACTTCAGCTGAAAACCTTCCTGAAATACCACCGTCACTTCCGTTCCTGCCCCTACAGGGATGACCGGGTGATACTGCTCTGCCCGCTTGATGTAATAATCACTCAGCGTTTTACCGACCTGCGATGCCCCGCCACCCAGCGCGCTGTTCATCACTGAACTGCCGGAAACCGAGGCCACAGCCCCCGCACCCGGTGTTTCCTGACCAATTTTGGCCACACCGCTGCCAATACCATCCACGGCACCGGCTGCAAATGCCCAGCCAATAATTTTGCCGTTACGCATGACCGGCTCACCTTTGATGCCGTTCTTCCCTTTAAAAGAAACATGGCCTTTAAAAGGCATATCAATCACATGCCCGTTTTTATGGCAGGAAAGACGATCGGTACGGATCAGCGCCCGCTCACTGGAGATATCGCCATAGGCCCCGGCAGTGACCATACAGCCTGTCAGATCATACGTTTTATCGTTGGGCATCCTGACCAGGCCGGTCAGGCGGAACTGCATCGGGGACGGATCGCTGTTACCGGTGACGGAGGCATTGGCATCGGCCCCTTCAATAACAACCGCCGGCGCAAAGCTGGCTGACGGGATATAAGGCAGAGGTGGTTTATTGCTGACAGCAGATTTTTCACCATAATCCACGGTCATTGAGGACAGACCTTTCTCAGGCTTTGGTGTCACCTGATACTGCGTGACCGGTGCCAGATTTACGTTCTCATTACCACTGCCCGGCGGGTAAAAGGTGGTTGGAGGTGGAACAGCCGCGCCCGGGCCAAAAGAAGGTGCAGGTTGCCCGGCGGGCAATTCCGGTGCGCTGTTTTCTTTCATCGCCTCCTGTTCGGCCCGCAGGATAGCCAGCTCATTCTCCTGCTCTTCAATTTTGGCCCGGTAGTCCTGCTCCCGCTGCTCCATTTTCGCCAGACGGGATTCAAAGGCTTTCAGCTTTTTTTCCGCCTCACTGGCGGTATGCTGAATATCTGCAACCGCCGCGTCTGACACCTTTTTATCGAAGGTCTGTGAGACCACACCAGTCATATTGGGCGGCGGCGCTTTTTGCTGCTGTGTCTGCGCTGCTTTTCCTGCATGCTGCGCGGAAGACAGATACCAGGCGGCCCCACCCACTGCACTGATCCCCAGACCAATAAGCGCCATTCTGAGGTTTTGTTTACGACGAACCAGCTGATTGATATTAGCCATCCCGCGCCCGTCTGTCCGACCATCACCCAGACATCGGTGGTCGCTCCGGGTAACAGGGTTTCTGCACGGGGATAAATCACCACGCTGCGCACACCCGGCGCACTGAACTGAGATTCAGATAACACTGCCGCATGTTGTTGCCTGTTGCTTATCCGGTAGCGATATACCCGCAGAAGATCACCACTCCACATGCCGTCTGCCCGGGCAACCAGTCCGGCAGGCAGTGAGAACACCGGCGCGGCCACGACCGGAGAAAAGACATATCCCGGGGGAATATCGCCTTTCATCAGCGTCCTTTGCACATCAACCAGCAACGCCACATAATCATGGCTGCGCTCCCAGGCGGCGGCAGCCTGGTGGCGAACCGGCCGCTCACTTATCAGATGTACCACCCGCCCGTCCCGGGCCTGAGGCTGCCCGATAACGGAGACCACCAGGCCACCTTCGGTACGGATATAAAACGTGAAGGGCGCGGTTTTCTCCGTCATCAGGATCACCCCACCATTTGCAATACCTGTCTGTCCGTACTCTCCGGTATTCGTGAAGGTTCCCTGCGCACTGTCCACACCCACAATACGGTCACCCGGAACAACCAGCAGGTTAGGCTGTGTGTTGCTCAGTGCAATACGGGCCTGTGCATCAGGCGACACAGGAACCTGTACGGGTTTCTGTGCCATCGGTGCGGCCTGTACGTTACCGGCCAGACCGCACAGCAATGCGGCCATCCCCGGAAGAGTCCGCCATTTATTTCGTTGGTTTTTCTTTCTCATTCACCAGTTCCTTAAATGACCGGATAGTTGTCATCCCGTCCCTGTAACCCAGTTCCAGCCGGTATGCCTTTTCTTCCGGCAATGCCTCGCGCCGTCCAATCCACGTCTTCAGCGTCCCCCTGAAATCCACCACCCCGGCATTCGGATACACATCAATCCCGGTCATATAAAACGCAGAGCTGGCATTGTTGGTAATGATCTGACTGGCTTCACCATCCAGAATCTCTTTCATCTGAGGGCGGGTTGTTGTATCGAAATAACGCAGCAGGGCCTGATGCTGGGCTTTTACCGATTCCGGCGTGACATTAAGTCGCAGGAACATCAACGATTCCGCCACCTGCTGCAGATAGCTGGCATCAGCCACATTACGGGACAGCGAAAACGGTTGATTAAAGAACATGGGGATATAGGTTTCTTTCTGCCCCCGCGCCAGATCTTCAATTCGTAACCAGGCAAGGACATTCGCGGCCAGACTCAGACCAAGAAAAAACAACAGGATGACAAATGTCAGGGATGTGAACTTCAGGGCTGAGCGATGTGCGCTCAGATCCATAAATCTCTCCTTATTTTAACCACAGTCGCCGGCATGACTCCGGCAGCACCTTAAACTGACTGTTCAGTCCTGGCAGATGCCAGTAACACATATTAAAAAGCCAGGATGTCCCCTTTCCCTTTTTGAAGTGGGTTAACGCAAACCAGAACAGAAGCCCGACAATCAAACCGGCCAGACTCTGGTTGAAGTAAATCCCGATACACGGTGGAGTCAGTCCAACGGTAGCCTCATCGAGAGGGATCCCGATGAGGCGTTTCTGTTCGGTCAGCGTCTGAGGGAAGATGTAACGTTCTTCCACGTCATCACGCATACCGTCATCTCCTGATAAAACGGAAGCAAATTAGCCACCAATCATGGAGAAGATAACCTTGGTCACCACGATAAATACCGGGATCAACACAAAGGTGGCGGGGTTGTGGTTACGCAGATAGAGCATGAATACCAGAAAAACTTCCGCGATCATGAAGTAGTACATCATCGTGGAGTCCTGACCAAAAGTCGCCTGGACGTCCGCTTTACCGGGAGCAGCCAGGTCCGTTGCCTGTGCCATTCCCTGTGCCGCCAGCCAGAGAGCCAGCGGCGCAGCCACATATTTTACCAGGGCTTTGGCAGTTGATTTATTAACAACAGCCAAACAACGTGACAACAACCCCGGCTTACGTTTTTTCGCAGACGTTGCCATAACATTATTTAAGACATTATTTAAAACAGTCATTTCAGCCATATAAATTCCTCTTTAACGGACAATAAAAAGTTATATGGGCGGAATTGCCCTCTGAATACCCGGGAGTGGATATTCAGAATGAAACTCCGGACTGCTTCAGACACGCTACCGCCCTCGGGTGCAAATCCGATCGTGACCGGGAAATACGGTCTGCGGGGCGCAAAAGTTCCTGCCCGTAAATAACAGGGCATGACAAATGCAAAAGAAGCTCTTTCTCCGCAAAAGACAAAAGAGTATTGCTGATATTTAAACTCCCGCTACGGAGAAAATGTGTAAATACAGTTTTAGAGAAAACAGAAAATCACTTGTCTTCTGGTAAAAGGATCTCCCAGTAACTGTTCTCTCCAAGAACAGGAACAGAATTCAAATGTTGAGTCAGACGTAATGTCGCTTCCAGGCTCTTTGATCGTCCTGCTGCTTTTGCAGCAGCAACAAGTTTTTCATTAGTTTCCCGACGAAGAAGAAGTGTTACTGAAACGACACTTTTTTTCTTCTTTGCTTCTGACATAAACCCCCCTCAGATAACTGAGAGGGAATGATTTCATAAAAAAAACATTTTAGCTAGCAGGACAATTGTCGAACATTTTTGATTTATATCAAGCAAACTTCATTTAATACTGGAGACATAGATATGCGTGGCGGAATAAATTTACTCCACTGATATAAGTCAGAAAGTAATATAAAGTTTTCATAATTTTCAACAATCAAATGCGTATATATTGTTGAAGCTCTTTTTTCTATCGCTTTTACATTAACATTCATAAATTCAGCGATACTTCTTTGTGACACTCTGGCAGACATTAGCCATGCGACAAGCCAGTCATCAGGATCAAGATCCAGGAAAGGATTAACACCATAGAATCGTTGGTGTTTGTATAATTCACTAATATTTTTCTTATTGATATTGCATATCGCATCTATTATTTTCCTCTCTGTCCCGAGAAAATGTAAAGTATCAATTTTTACATATACACCGTCGAGAAATGGTTTTAATGTGCAAATATAGGGACGCGTCCTGTCTATAGATAAAAGTGAAACCAACAATATTTTTATTTTATTCTCCGCAATAGTAAGACATTCATACTCTTTTAGCTTCCTATCGTAAAAACCGAATAAATTTCCAGGCTGATTCTGTAAAAACTCATCTTGACTTACATCATTCAGGGAACAAAAAACGCGCAGAAAATCATTACTGCAATCTAAAAATTGTCCATTGCTATTTTTAATGTACCAGATACCGCCTGTCTGGCGATGATATTGATAAAAATGTGAGGAAAGATCTTGAGATCCAGCAGGTAGATCAATAGAGTTGTGTTTAGCCATAACTAGTTCCTCCAAAGGTGGCTAGATTGTGGTTAGCCCTGGTAGCGGGAGTGCTATTCCCCTGCCAGGGCGACTCAGTTAAATTTTAAAAATAGTCAGATATCGCCAACTATTTTTTCAATGCAAATTTTATCAAACACCTTTTACAGGTTCAATATCTCTCATTCTTTTTCAGGAAAAAACTCCTGCAACGATTCCTTTATTTCCTGCTTAAACTTCGAAATCATCTCATGATAGTTATGACGCGAATCCGACTTTATTTCTGTTAAATCAAACATACAATTAAGAATAGCCTGAGTGGTAAGGCGACTCTTCATACATTCTTCCAGAAGTCGCTTACGAAACAATTCCTCATCAGTTAACCCGCCATTTTTTTCCTCTTCCTGTTCACGCTTTTTTAATTGCTGTACAACGCGTAATCCTGTCTCCAGCAATTCGGAACAGACACTTGACATATTAACATCAGCCGGAGTGGCTCCTTCAGCCAGTCTTTCATCAACAAGCTGACGAATACCATCAAGTGTTTTTTGTTTCATATAAACGTTTTGTCTCGGCATTAAATATTTCCTGCTACAAAATTACAGTGCCTGATGCAGCACCGTTTAAAAAACAAGCAACAGTGCTTGATCCAGCACCGCAGCACCATAACAGGCACTATAGCATCAATATCAGGCACTGTAAGCAGCACTGCACAGGCAAAATCCAGCCACAATCCAGCACCGTAACAGGCACCGTTACAGTGCCTATCTTTCAGTAACATTATGATTAATAAGAATTAGCACTGTAACAGTGCTGCTTACAGTGCCTGACCCAGCCACAAAGCAGCACTGTTACGGTGCTGCATATGACTGAAAATCGTAAACTTTGCCACATGAAATAATCTTAATACACTGATTCTAAAGAGAAATCATGCAAAACACAGTTTTGCGTGATGTGTGAGGAAAATACTTTCAGAGGAGAGATGAGGCAAAAAGCATCCCGGGGCTGATTCGGAATTTCGGGGCATTGCCTGTAAAGCACAAAAATGGCATGCTCACGCCATAGTATTGACACTATAAATAGTAAATGCATGCATAAGATTATCGCCATTATCCTCATAATGTTTGCAGGAAATACATATTCCTCTGACTGTTTTGAACTTGCTGGCAGAGATTACAAAATAGATCCCGATTTACTGAGAGCGATTTCATGGCATGAATCCCGTAACAGAGTTAATGCTATCGGCATTAACCCTGTTACGGGATATGGCTCCGGCCTGATGCAAATCGACTCCCAGCATTTTAAGGAGTTGTCACGTTACGGAATAAAACCGGAACACCTGGTTACAGACCCGTGCATGAATATTTATACCGGTGCGTATTACCTGGCAATAGCGTTCAAAAAGTGGGGCGTAACGTGGCGGGCTGTCGGTGCTTACAATGCCGGTTTTCGCAACACAGAGGAACAGGAACGACGCAGAAAAATTTATGCTACAAAAATACAGAACATTTATCGCAATATAAAGAACAAACGAGGTTACTGAAAGATGTTTTCAGATAGCGCCTCTCTTAATGCCGCTGCGATCGGGTATACTCGGGCGGCAATCTGGGATTTCCGGGGGGAGACAATTTGCGCGTTAGTCGCTCGTTAACAATTAAGCAGATGGCAATGGTGGCGGCCGTTGTCATGGTATTCGTTTTTGTTTTTTGCACTGTTTTGCTGTTTCATCTGGTACAGCAGAACCGCTATAACACGGCTACGCAACTGGAAAGCATTGCTCGCTCTGTCCGCGAACCCTTATCTTCCGCCATTTTGAAAGGTGATATTCCGCAGGCGGAAGCTATTCTTGCCAGCATAAAACCGGCGGGTGTGGTCAGCCGCGCCGATGTTGTATTACCTAACCAGTTCCAGGCGCTACGTAAAAGTTTTATTCCAGAGCGCCCGGTGCCAGTGATGTTCACCCGATTGTTTGAGTTACCGGTACAAATCTCGCTGGGCGTCTACTCGCTGGAGCGTCCGGCCACCCCGCAGCCGATTGCCTATCTGGTGTTACAGGCAGATTCCTTCCGCATGTACAAGTTCGTGATGAGCACCGTCTCTACGTTAGTGACCATTTACTTACTTTTGTCACTCATCCTGACGGTGGCGATTAGCTGGTGCATTAACCGACTGATATTACATCCTTTACGTAATATTGCTCGCGAACTAAACGCCATTCCACCGCAAGAGATTGTTGGTCATCAACTGGCCTTGCCGCGTCTGCATCAGGACGACGAAATCGGTATGCTGGTGCGCAGTTACAACCTTAATCAGCAATTGTTGCAGCGCCATTATGAAGAACAGTGCGAAAATGCGATGCGCTTCCCGGTGTCGGATTTGCCAAACAAAGCCTTGCTGATGGAGATGCTGGAGCAGGTGGTTGCACGTAAACAAACCACCGCACTGATGATCATCACTTGTGAAACGCTGCGTGATACCGCAGGCGTGCTGAAAGAGGCACAGCGGGAAATCCTGCTACTGACGCTGGTGGAGAAAATCAAATCTGTGCTGTCGCCACGCATGATCCTCGCACAGGTCAGCGGCTATGACTTCGCTGTTATCGCCAACGGCGTACAGGAGCCGTGGCACGCCATCACATTAGGTCAGCAAGTGCTTACTATCATGAGCGAGCGTTTGCCAATTGAACGTATTCAACTGCGTCCACACTGTAGCATTGGTGTGGCGATGTTCTATGGCGATCTTACTGCCGAACAACTTTATGGTCGTGCTATTTCAGCGGCGTTTACTGCTCGTCATAAAGGGAAGAATCAAATTCAGTTCTATGATCCGCAGCAGATGGAAGAAGCTCAACAGCGGCTGACGGAAGAGAGCGATATCCTTAATGCACTGGAAAATCATCAGTTTGCTATTTGGTTGCAGCCACAGGTGGAGATGACCAGTGGCAAATTAGTCAGTGCGGAAGTGTTGTTGCGTATCCAGCAACCGGATGGTAGTTGGGAATTGCCGGATGGGCTAATCGATCGAATTGAGTCCTGTGGACTGATGGTTACCGTTGGTCATTGGGTGCTGGAGGAGTCCTGTCGGCTGCTTGCCGCCTGGCAAGAGCGCGGCATTATGCTGCCGTTGTCGGTGAACCTCTCGGCGCTACAGCTTATGCACCCGAATATGGTGCCGGATATGCTGGAGTTGTTAACCCGCTATCGCATTCAGCCGGGAACGCTGATTCTGGAAGTGACAGAGAGTCGACGTATTGATGACCCGCAAGCGGCGGTGGCGATCCTCCGTCCGCTGCGAAATGCCGGAGTACAGGTGGCACTGGATGATTTCGGCATGGGTTACGCAGGGCTACGTCAGTTGCAGCATATGAAATCGTTGCCAATAGACGTGCTGAAAATCGACAAAATGTTCGTTGAAGGCTTGCCAGAAGATAGCAGCATGATTACCGCAATTATCATGCTGGCGCAAAGTCTGAACCTACAAATGATTGCCGAAGGCGTGGAGACTGAAGCGCAACGCGACTGGCTGGCAAAAGCGGGCGTGGGTATTGCCCAGGGCTTCCTTTTTGCACGGCCACTCCCCATTGAAATCTTCGAAGAGAGTTACCTGGAAGATAAATAACTACCCCAAACTGATTACAAAACTTTAAAAAGTGCTGGTTTGTGCGAGCCAGCTCAAACTTTTTAACCTTTTTGTTTCAATTATGATCCAGGTACATTTCTGTGATGTTGTCTGGGTGTTATTTTAAGGCCGCAGGTACACCATAACCTTACAAGACCTGTGGTTTTACTAAAGGACACCCTATGAAGACCTCTCTGTTTAAAAGCCTTTACTTTCAGGTCCTGACAGCGATAGCCATTGGTATTCTCCTTGGCCATTTCTATCCTGAAATAGGCGAGCAAATGAAACCGCTTGGCGACGGATTCGTTAAGCTCATTAAGATGATCATCGCTCCCGTCATCTTTTGTACTGTCGTAACTGGCATTGCGGGCATGGAAAGCATGAAGGCGGTCGGTCGTACCGGCGCTGTCGCACTGCTTTACTTTGAAGTTGTCAGTACCATCGCGCTGATTATTGGTCTTATCATCGTTAACGTCGTGCAGCCTGGTGCCGGAATGAACGTCGATCCGGCAAGTCTTGATGCGAAAGCGGTCGCGGTTTACGCCGCGCAGGCGAAAGATCAGGGCATTGTCGCCTTCATTATGGATGTCATCCCGGCGAGTGTTATTGGCGCATTTGCCAGCGGTAACATCCTGCAGGTGCTGTTGTTTGCCGTCCTGTTTGGTTTTGCGCTCCATCGTTTGGGTAGCAAAGGCCAACTGATTTTTAACGTTATCGAAAGTTTCTCACAGGTCATCTTCGGCATTATCAATATGATCATGCGCCTGGCACCCATTGGTGCGTTTGGGGCGATGGCGTTTACTATCGGTAAATACGGCGTCGGCACACTGGTGCAACTGGGGCAGCTCATTATCTGCTTCTACATCACCTGTATCCTGTTTGTGGTGCTGGTACTGGGTTCAATCGCTAAAGCGACCGGTTTCAGTATCTTCAAATTTATCCGTTATATCCGTGAAGAATTGCTGATTGTTCTGGGGACGTCTTCTTCCGAGTCAGCGCTGCCGCGTATGCTCGACAAGATGGAGAAACTCGGTTGCCGGAAATCGGTGGTGGGGTTGGTTATCCCAACAGGCTACTCGTTTAATCTTGACGGAACATCGATATACTTGACGATGGCGGCGGTGTTTATCGCCCAGGCCACCAACAGTGAGATGGATATCGTCCACCAAATCACGCTGTTAGTTGTGTTGCTGCTTTCTTCCAAAGGGGCGGCAGGGGTAACGGGCAGTGGCTTTATCGTGCTGGCGGCGACGCTTTCAGCCGTGGGTCATTTACCGGTGGCTGGTCTGGCGCTGATCCTCGGCATCGACCGCTTTATGTCGGAAGCTCGTGCGCTGACTAATCTTGTCGGTAATGGTGTCGCAACTATCGTGGTAGCGAAGTGGGTTAAAGAACTGGACCACAAAAAACTGGATGATGTGCTGAATAATCGTGCGCCGGATGGCAAAACGCACGAATTATCCTCTTAATCTCACTACTTATGCCCGCACTCCCTTCCCCGAGTGCGGGTGTTTGCGCATAATTGACCCCTGTGCCCGAACTGACCCCCTGGGTGAGTTCGGGTTTATTTCACTTCCTCCGTGACATTTTCATGTTCTTGCGGTCTAACACGAAGTGTTTTTAACGTCATTCAGACTGACCGACAACGGGCAGTCTTTTATTACCAGGATAGTTGATCAGGGGTTCACATGCAGGGCACAAAAATTCGACTTTTAGCGGGCGGTTTGCTGGTGATGGCCACTGCTGGCTATGTGCAGGCAGATGCGCTCCAGCCTGATCCAGCATGGCAACAGGGGACGCTCTCCAACGGTTTACAGTGGCAAGTGCTGACCACGCCTCAGCGTCCCAGCGATCGTGTTGAAATTCGCCTGCTGGTTAATACCGGTTCGCTCGCTGAAAGTACACAACAGAGCGGTTACAGCCACGCTATTCCTCGTATTGCGCTAACGCAAAGCGGTGGCCTGGAAGCAGCACAGGCACGTTCATTGTGGCAACAGGGGATCGACCCTAAGCGTCCAATGCCGCCGGTGATCGTCTCTTATGACACCACGCTGTTTAATCTTAGTTTGCCAAATAACCGTAACGACCTGCTGAAAGAAGCGCTCTCTTATCTGGCGAATACGACCGGCAAGCTGACCATCACGCCAGAAACGGTAAACCATGCGTTGCAAAGCCAGGACATGGTGGCAACCTGGCCAGCCGACACCAAAGAAGGCTGGTGGCGCTATCGTTTGAAAGGATCTACCTTGCTAGGTCACGATCCTGCTGATTCGCTGAAACAACCCGTTGAGGCGGCGAAAATTAAAGATTTCTACCAGAAATGGTACACCCCAGATGCTATGACGCTGCTGGTGGTGGGTAATGTTGATGCGCGCTCGGTTGTCGACCAAATCAACAAAACCTTTGGCGAATTGAAAGGCAAACGTGAAACACCGGCACCAGTGCCGACGCTTTCTCCGCTGCGCGCCGAAGCGGTAAGCATTATGACTGACGCAGTGCGTCAGGACCGGTTATCCATTATGTGGGATACGCCGTGGCAGCCGATTCGTGAGTCAGCGGCGCTCCTGCGCTACTGGCGTGCTGATCTGGCCCGTGAGGCGCTGTTCTGGCATGTTCAGCAAGCACTAAGCGCCAATAACAGCAAAGATATCGGCCTCGGTTTTGACTGCCGTGTGCTGTATCAGCGTGCGCAATGTGCCATCAACATCGAGTCGCCAAACGACAAACTGAACAGCAACCTGAATCTGGTTGCGCGTGAACTGGCGAAAGTTCGTGATAAAGGCCTGCCAGAAGAAGAGTTCAACGCTCTGGTTGCGCAAAAGAAACTGGAGTTACAGAAACTGTTTGCTGCTTATGCGCGAGCTGATACCGATATTCTGATGGGGCAGCGGATGCGTTCACTGCAAAATCAGGTCGTCGATATCGCGCCAGAGCAATATCAGAAACTGCGTCAGGATTTTCTTAACAGCCTGACGGTAGAAATGTTAAATCAGGATCTGCGTCAGCAGTTGTCGAACGACATGGCGTTAATTCTGCTGCAGCCGAAAGGTGAGCCGGAATTTAACATGAAAGGATTGCAGGCCGCCTGGGATCAAATCATGGCACCATCTACTGCGGCTGCCGCCACATCTGTAGCCGCAGATGATGTGCATCCTGAAGTGACGGATATTCCACCCGCACAGTGATAAATAACCCGGCAGCCTTTCTTCTGGCTGCCGGGATTAACGGTGACGAATAAGTTACCGTGATATACCCGCAGATATTTTTCCTGGCACGGTGGTAGCGTGCGGATAATCATTGACGGCTGTGGTTTATGTAAAAGTAAGCAACCACACGTTTGTGAACGTAACGTGCTAAAGGGATATAAATGCGCTACAAAGCCACACTATTCTTGCTGATAATGATTCTCAGCTTAACGGGTCTCTATTCCTGCAACAAAAACTTCCTCTTGCTATGGGATGCGAATAATATTTATGTCAGTACAAGAGATAATATCGATAAAGACAAGATAAAAATAGAATTCGGTATCAGCGTCAACACGATCAACCGAGAAACGGATGCTGAATTATTTGCTGACAGAGCGAAGTATACAATTCTCTTCGGCGGTAAACTGAAAAACAGGATGATAAACGAGTACGGCGAAAATGATTTTCTAATTACCTTCGATGACCGCTGCTATTTATCATTTCGGCAATTTAAAACCAACCGTCGACATCAGCATGATTATTATTTTGACTTCTTTAACAATAATGGGAATGCCTTCGTCACGGTCGAAATTAAAGGCGAAAATCCACTTAAATTTATGCGTAGCATGAATGATATGCGTCAGCAGTTTTCGCTAACCTATAAAGATAGTACTTCTCATCTCTGCAAGGTTATTTCTTCAGTTCCTTCCTGAATACCGGTTCTGGGCAATCACGACCAAAATGTGCCGCCCAGTCAAAAGCTTTACCGTTTTTCACGTAGCGTTGATAAATTAATGCTTCAGTTTCTGGATCAAGATATCTGACCCAACTTGCAGCATGGCATAACACGGCGGCCCATGCCTGGGTTTTGGGGTGAAGTAACCTGGCAGATTGTCCGGCCCATTCCGCAGCTTGCCAGCGGTAATGCAAAAAGTGATTATTTTTGTCAGGCACTGCATTAGCAACACGACGGTTTTCTTTCTCGCCTATCCAACTGCCATTATTAGTGTAGGTATAGGGTGTTGAATATGCGCCACTGGTAATAGCATAGTCGGGATACATTTCGTAGGCGATAAGTTCGATGCCATTATATCGTAATAATCTTGCAGCCTCGTATTGCGCCTGCGCACGTTGCTTATCAGGGATATTTTTATTTTTTGCTATTGCCATTAAATCAGCCAGTTTTTGTGCGCCCTGGCGATGATCAGGAATATCAAACCAATTGATGGCCTGCTGATATTGACCATGACGTATTAATCGTCTACCTAATAGCGCACGTACTTTAACGTCCGTTGGAATAATATCTGGCGAAAGATAATAATCGTAACGGCTATTATTTAAATCTACAGGCTTTAAAGGGTGCCGAGGTGCTGGTACGTTTTTTTCAACAAACGTCTGTAACTCCGGCAAGGTTAAAACGTTTTCTGCAACCCAGGCTAAATCGGCCCAATAGAGATCTTTAGCCTGGTAAAACAATGCGGTGGCCTGAAGATAATCATCGCGTTTCAATGCCACAATCGCTTGCTCACTGGCAATACGGCAAGATGGGATGGTAACTTTATCACCATGATAATAAGGGCTTTCCGGGTTCATACTTCCCCAGACTTCATCGGTAGTGAACAGCGGGGCTGCGCGAGCATAGTGACGCGTTGCCAGTGGAATATCTCCGGCTCGTAATGCCAGTTTTGCTTTTAACCATTCGCTTAAGCCACTTTCTGGTGCATCCTGCAACAGCGTTTGTGCTAACGAATAATTTCCTGCCCGATACGCCAGTGCTGCCAGTCGATCGCTATAACTAAATCCTTTAACCCTGTGTTGACTTAGCAACTTAATTAAACGGTCGCGATGCGTCGGACAGGTATAATCTACAAGGTCTTTAGTACAGGCTTCACTGACATATCCCCAGTCTTGACGAATAAATAGCTCTGCGATTACCAGTTGCTGAACCAGTGGAGCATCAATAATCGACTCCAGCAGTGATAAATTTTTCTCCCTGGTTATATACAGCGAAATCATCCGTAGCGAAGTTTTCCCGGAGGGCGAACCCTGAGCCGCTTGTTGGGCATAAATTTTTACTGCCGCAGCTATATTGCCTTTTCTCAGATAATAATGCCCAAGCTGACCGAGACTGGCGAGAGAGAGCAGTTCAGGATCGGCTGCTCCACTACGGACTTCTTCAATGATTTGCAGATAACGCTGTACGGCCTGCTCAGCAATCTGCTGATTAAAACCACCTTTATTGATTATAAGATCGAGATCGTCGCCAGCGGCATCAAATCCCCCTCTTGCCAGACTATATAACGTAGCAAGCCGCCATTCCCCTTGCTCTGTTTTCGGCAAGGCCAATAGTTGCTGAAAGTATGGGCTATCGTATTTTCCCTGATGAAAATCCTGAGCTCCTGAATAATAAAGTCTCTGCGCATCAGATAATGGCGTCTGCAATTTTTGTGCGATTTCCAGTGTCCGATTTTGCGCAGGAGGCTCAGCATCATTATCTGAATCTGTCTTCATTGCCTCAACGGGCTGCCATATTGGTAAACCAGGATCGCGTTTAACCAATTGTTGTACTTCAAAGACAAAACTGCCATTTGGCATTTCCAGCAGTGCGTTATTGCGGTCAGTTAACAGATGATTGGGAATAAATGGTCCACAGGCATTAACGTTTGTGCTAATTAGTGAGAGCAATACAACAATGGAAAGCTGCGATATTTTAGGGGATAACATTAAACTCTCCTTGTAGTCTTTGATTGCAGCGCGCCCATCCCAGCGGGCTGCTTTCTCCGGCGCGCAGTTGCCTGGCGCTTATCCTTACAAAATGCAGGCTGGATGAGTGAGGTTGCACCTGATAGTGGCTGGCTCCATCAACGAATGGGCAATCGGCATTGGGCAGAATTACTTGTTTCGGCAACGGCGCATCAATTTTTCCGCTGTTTTTAATAGCCAGATCAAAAAGTTGCTCGTCTGCATGTTGAGTAATTATTAACGACCAGCGTGGCGTCAGTGGTTTATGCCGAATCACGGCTTCCAGCGTCGTTAGTGACCAGGCGCGACGATCGCCTGCTAACGGTAGCCGAAACCATACCAGGCCCTGTAATCCACGTGGCGGTTGCTGTTTTAAATATTGAATGAAATCGGCAAGTGTCTGCGGCGACACACTGAGTTCACGCATCTCCCCAGCAACATATAACGGAGCTTCGCTCTCAACGCGATTATCACTGGTGAGCGCGGAACCGTAAGCGGGCAATGCAATGAAAAAAGGATGCGTAGTTTGCCTGGCATATT
The DNA here is from genome assembly GCF_000208565.1 of Escherichia sp. TW09308. Taxonomy (NCBI): domain Bacteria; kingdom Pseudomonadati; phylum Pseudomonadota; class Gammaproteobacteria; order Enterobacterales; family Enterobacteriaceae; genus Escherichia; species Escherichia sp. TW09308. The sequence goes on from NZ_AEME01000001.1 coordinate 3,718,826, forward strand.
GCTTTACCCAACGTTGCGCCAGGCTGGCATCGAACAAGCCTTTTTCGGGCGACAGCACGTTATGTACCTGTAAAACCGAAGTATCCGCAATGCGCAATAATCGTGCGAGATGTGGTGATTCAAGCCAGGTGGGCAGGGCGGTTACGCTAAGTTTTATATTTGTGGGAAGCGTCTGATGTAACGCACTAAGTAGTATCAGATAGTCCGGCAATTTTGCTGTTGGCGCGTCATAATCAATTTCCACGCCTGCCAGCGTAATTCCTGCCTTTTGCCACTCACGTTGGGTTTGTTGAATATGCTGGATAATTTGCTGGTTATTAAGCTGTGTAAGCTGACCGTCGAGTCTCGCAACCAGCCAGACCGGGCGACCATCTTGCTGAATAAGCGAAGTATTCACCGCAAAATGTCGGATGCCTTCCTGCGGATGAAATTGCATCCCGAGTATGCGCAGCGTAGAGAAAAGTGGGTGGCTTCGTTTTAATGCCTCGTTATGTTCTGCCGTCCAGATGCGTTGCCAGATATAGACTTGCTGATCAAAGCGAAGCGGCTGTGAGGGGGGAAATAAAATATGCAGCCCGTAACCCAGGCAGATCAGAAGAAGTGAAGCTGCAAAAATCCTTTTGCAAAATGGCATATTGTCACGGCATAAAGATTACCAACAGGACGATAGTGTACTGCCGAAACTATTAACGGAGAACGAATATCTGCCCGTTCTCCGCCAAAAACCATTACGCTGGCATCGCCTCACGCGGGATAATCGCGCCGCGATACTGAATCACGGTGCTGGCAGTCAAATGCCCGCGTTTTGCCGCTTCTTCTGCACTGCCGCCGGTAAGGCGTACAGCCAAATAACCGGCGCTGAAAGAGTCGCCCGCAGCGGTGGTATCGATCACTTTTTCTTTCGGCAGTTTTACCGCTGGAACGTCTACTAACCCTTCGCCCACAATGGACACCAGGCAAGAATCTGCGCCGCGTTTCACCACCACTTCTTTCACGCCCGCGTTATGGGTACGCGCAATGACGTCTTCCACCGGCTGTTGACCCCACAGCGCATCTTCATCATCCAGCGTCAGGAAAGCGATGTCCGTGCATTCCAGCATTTGCTGGTAGACCTGCTGCGTCTCTTCTTTGCTGGCCCACAGGCGTGGACGGTAGTTATTGTCGAAAATTACTTTCCCGCCATTGGCGCGGCATTCGCGCAGCAGAGAAAGCAGTTTTTCGCGACTGGTGGGGCTTAAGATCGCCAGGCTAATGCCGCTCAGATAGAGATAATCAAAATTCGCCAGTTCTGCACAAATCGCCGCCGATTGCTCGCTCTCCAGCCAGAATTTGGCCGCGGCTTCGTTACGCCAGTAGTAGAAAGTCCGTTCGCCGGTGCTGTCGGTTTCAATGTAATAAAGACCCGGCAGACGGTTTTCCATCCGTTGGGTCAGGGAAGTATCGACGTTCTCTCCGTGCCAGGCGTCCAGCATCTGCTGACTAAAACTGTCCGTTCCCAGCGCCGTTACGTAATGAACGGTTAATGCCGCAGGATCGACCTGACGAGCGATGTAGACGGAAGTGTTCAGGGTATCGCCGCCGAAACCGCGCTTAACGTCTGCGCCTTTCTCGGAAAGCTCAATCATGCATTCGCCAATCACGGCAATCTTTTTGGACATAGTCGTGAACCTGATCTGTAAAAAATTAGCGTTAGTTTGCGCTGCGGTGGTTTGTTGGTCAACTATATTAAAACACTGTTCCATTATTTTTTTGAGCCAGAACGTATTCCTGAGAAATTCCGTCGTTGCGCGGGCAAATTAACTCCTCTCTGGCGGTAAAGTTCTGCCGTAGCGCGCCGATAATATTTGTCGAGTCCGGCCAGTATCACTTTTAAACACAGGACATCTTCGATGATAAGGCAGGTTATCCAGCGAATAAGCAACCCTGAAGCAAGCATCGAGAGCTTGCAGGAACGGCGTTTTTGGTTGCAATGTGAGCGAGCTTACACCTGGCAGCCGATTTACCAGACTTCCGGGCGATTGATGGCCGTGGAGCTTTTAACGGTTGTCACGCATCCCGATAATCCTTTGCAACGACTGCCGCCAGATCGTTATTTTGCCGAAATCACCGTCAGGCATCGGATGGATGTGGTGAAAGAACAGATTGATTTACTAGCGAAAAAAGCCGCGTTCTTTGCTGAGCACGGTCTGCTGGCATCGGTTAATATTGATGGTCCTACACTTCTCGCCCTGCGTCAGCGGCCGGAGATTTTACGCCAGATTGACCGTCTTCCCTGGCTGCGCTTTGAACTGGTGGAACACATCCGCCTGCCGAAAGATTCAACATTTGCCTCAATGTGCGAATTTGGCCCGCTGTGGCTGGATGATTTTGGCACCGGGATGGCAAACTTTTCTGCGCTAAGTGAAGTGCGTTATGACTACATCAAAATCGCTCGCGAGTTGTTTGTGATGCTGCGCCAGTCTCCGGAAGGCCGCACGCTCTTTTCCCAGCTTTTGCATTTGATGAACCGCTACTGCCGCGGCGTGATTGTCGAAGGTGTCGAGACTGAGGAAGAATGGGGCGATGTGCAAAATTCTCCCGCATTCGCTGCACAAGGCTGGTTTCTTTCGCGCCCTGCGCCGATAGAAACGCTGGATTCAGTGGCGCTGGCTCTGTAAGCCGCCTCATTTTTCGCCTGGCTGGACTATCTTTAGGACTGGCACAGGAAGAACATGAGGAAGCGAACTATGAGCAAGGCAGGCAAAATAACCGCTGCGATTTCAGGGGCTTTCTTGTTGTTGGTCGTCGTGGCGATCATTTTGATTGCGACTTTTGACTGGAATCGTCTCAAACCGACCATCAACCAGAAAGTCTCTGCGGAATTGAATCGCCCCTTCGCTATTCGTGGCGATCTGGGCGTGGTGTGGGAGCGGCAAAAACAAGAAACCGGCTGGCGTAGCTGGGTGCCGTGGCCTCATGTGCACGCAGAAGACATCATTCTCGGCAACCCGCCGGATATTCCCGAAGTAACGATGGTGCATTTGCCGCGCGTAGAAGCAACGCTGGCTCCGCTGGCGCTGCTGACCAAAACGGTCTGGTTGCCGTGGATCAAGCTGGAAAAGCCTGATGCGCGCCTGATTCGCCTCTCTGAAAAGAACAACAACTGGACGTTCAACCTCGGCAACGATGACAACAAAGACGCGAATGCAAAACCGTCGGCGTGGTCGTTTCGGCTGGATAATATTCTGTTCGATCAAGGGCGGATCGCTATTGATGACAAAGTAAGCAAAGTGGATCTGGAGATTTTCGTTGATCCGTTAGGCAAGCCGTTGCCGTTCAGCGAAGTGACCGGATCGAAAGGTAAAACGGATCAAGAAAAGGTGGGCGATTACGTTTTTGGCCTGAAAGCACAAGGGCGCTATAACGGCGAACCACTCATGGGGACGGGTAAAATTGGCGGTATGCTAGCGCTGCGTGGTGAAGGGACACCGTTTCCGGTGCAGGCTGATTTTCGCTCCGGTAACACCCGTGTCGCTTTTGATGGCGTGGTGAATGACCCAATGAAAATGGGCGGCGTCGATTTACGGCTTAAATTTTCTGGCGATTCGCTGGGTGATCTCTACGAACTGACCGGCGTTCTGTTGCCCGATACGCCGCCGTTTGAAACCGATGGCCGACTGGTAGCGAAAATCGACACTGAAAAATCGTCGGTCTTTGATTATCGCGGCTTTAACGGGCGCATTGGTGATAGCGATATTCACGGTTCTCTGGTCTACACCACCGGCAAACCACGACCAAAACTGGAAGGTGACGTCGAGTCGCGGCAGTTACGGCTGGCAGATCTGGGGCCGTTGATTGGCGTTGATTCCGGGAAAGGTGCGGAAAAGTCGAAACGGTCTGAACAGAAGAAGGGCGAAAAGAATGTTCAGCCTGCGGGCAAAGTGCTGCCATATGACCGCTTCGAAACCGATAAATGGGATGCGATGGATGCCGATGTCCGTTTTAAAGGTCGGCGCATTGAGCATGGCAGCAGTCTGCCGATTAGCGATCTTTCTACCCATATCATCCTCAAAAACGCCGACCTGCGCCTGCAACCGCTGAAATTTGGCATGGCGGGCGGCAGTATTGCGGCGAACATTCATCTGGAAGGGGATAAAAAACCGATGCAGGGTCGGGCGGATATTCAGGCTCGTCGGCTGAAACTGAAAGCGTTGATGCCGGATGTGGCGCTGATGCAGAAAACACTGGGTGAAATGAACGGCGATGCTGAACTGCGCGGTAGCGGCAACTCGGTGGCGGCGCTGCTGGGAAATAGTAATGGCAACCTGAAACTGTTGATGAATGACGGGCTGGTGAGCCGTAACCTGATGGAGATTGTCGGCTTGAACGTCGGTAACTACATTGTCGGTGCGATTTTTGGTGATGACGAGGTGCGGGTGAACTGCGCGGCGGCGAATCTGGATATTGCCAACGGCGTGGCGCGTCCGCAGATTTTTGCTTTCGATACTGAGAATGCGTTGATTAATGTTACCGGCACGGCAAGTTTTGCTTCGGAGCAACTGGATTTAACTGTCGATCCAGAGAGCAAAGGTATTCGGATTATCACGCTGCGTTCGCCGCTGTATGTCCGCGGAACGTTCAAAAATCCGCAGGCAGGGGTGAAAGCAGGGCCGTTGATTGCCCGTGGTGCTGTTGCGGCGGCACTGGCAACGCTGGTGACACCTGCGGCGGCATTACTGGCGTTGATATCACCTTCAGAAGGTGAAGCTAATCAGTGCCGGATGATTTTGTCGCAGATGAAGAAGTGATGATAATTGCCGGATGTCTGGCATCCGGCAATTAAACAGATTTAGATTGTTGGCAAAGTGTGCTTTGTTCATGCCGGATGCGGCGTGAACGCCTTATCCGGCCTACTAATCCTTGCGAATTCAATACATTGTATGGAAATTCAGGCCTGATAAGCGTAGCGCATCAGGCTTTTCACTCTCTTATTACAACGACTGATGTCGCGTCTCATGCGTCAGCAGCAGAGCGATTAGCGTCAAGCCGGCCATCGCCGCCAGATATAACCCTACCGCACCTAACCCGTAGTGAGTCTGCAGCCAGGCCGCGATATACGGTGCAACGGAAGCCCCGAGAATCGACGATACGTTGTAAGAGAATGATGCTCCGGTGTAACGCACTTCCGTTGGGAACAGCTCTGGCAACAGCGCGCCCATTGGCCCGAAGGTCAGCCCCATCAGACTTAACCCCAGCAGCAGGAAGGCAAAAACCAGAATCGGGTTGCCAGAACCGAGCAGTGGGTTAAAGGCGAACAGTGCGAACAGGATGATCAGTGTGGTGATGATTACCATGCTTTTACGACGACCAAAGGCATCAGCCAGCAACCCGGCTACCGGCACCATCACGCCAAAACCGATTACTGCCATCATCAGCATCCACAGCACTTCATTGCGCGGCAGGCCAAGCCCGACTGGCGCGGCGGCGGTACTGAAGGTCATTGAATAGACGGTCATGATGTAAAACAGCGTATAGGTCGCCAGCATGATAAAGGTGCCGAGTACCGTAACGCGTACGTGTTTGGTCAGCAGCGTACCCAGCGGGATCTTCACCTGCTTTTTCGCTTTAGCGACTTTCTCAAACACCGGCGACTCATGCAGCGACACGCGAACATACAGGCCGATAATCACCAGCACCGCCGAGAAGATAAACGGCACGCGCCAGCCCCAGCTCATAAACTGCTCGTCGGTTAGCAGCCAGGAAAGCAGCAGGAAAGTGCCGTTGGCAAAGAAGAAGCCAATCGGTGCGCCCAACTGCGGGAAGGAGCCATACAGCGCACGTTTACGCGGCGGCGCATTTTCGGTCGCCAGCAGCGCTGCGCCGCCCCATTCACCGCCTAATCCCAGGCCCTGACCAAATCGAGCCAGCGCCAGCAGCAGCGGGGCGAAAATACCAATCGTTGCGTAGCCAGGCAGCAGGCCGATGACCACCGTCGAAATTCCCATCGTTAGCAAAGAGGCGACCAGCGTCGCTTTACGCCCAACGCGATCGCCAAAATGACCAAACACGGCAGAGCCGATGGGGCGCGCGACGAAAGCGATAGCGAAGGTCGCGAGCGACTGTAGTGTCGCCGCCGCCGGATCGCCCTGCGGGAAGAAGATATGCGGGAATACAATAACGGCCGCAGTGGCGTAAATGTAGAAGTCGAAAAACTCAATGGCCGTGCCAATGAGGGAGGCGACAAGGACTTTATTACGCGAGTTGATCGGCGTGTATTCTTGCTCGTTGTCGAGTGTTGTGGCTGTTGCTTGCATAATCTTTTCTTATTTTTTGTCTAACGAATAGCCATATTACGCACAGCAAAAGTGATATTTCAATGTGTAACAAACCACGAAAACGACTAAAAACCAGGCAAAAAGGGGATAATGTTTAGGCTGGTGATTTTTCTTCTATGAAATGCTTCACATAATTTCATAAATAGTCGATAAAACTGGTTTTAGGTTAAATAAAAGTTACCAACTGGATTTATATGCTGAGCTTATGAGTTGGCATGAAATTGTTTGCTCCTGAAGCGATACTGAAGAGGCGCAGGGGGAAGAGTTTCAGGAGGTTATGTGCGCGTTATAGCCGGATGCGATGCTGGAGCATCTTACCCGGCCAGGGGGGAGCCAGACCGAATAAATTCGTAGGCCGGATAAAGCGTTTGCGCCGCATCCGGCATATTTTAATGTTGTGTTTTACCCGGCATTCGCGGGTCATCTTTGTACTCGGCGGTGGCAATCCACGCCGCGCAAAACAGCGTCAGACGGGCGAAGAAGTAGAAAAATGCCATCAGCCCCAGCACGGAACCAAAGGCTGCGCCGGAGGGGGATTTCATCAGCGATGGCAGGGTGTAGGTCATCACAATTTTAATCACTTCAAAACCAATAGCTGCGATGAATGTCCCGCGAATTAGCGCCTTTTTCCGTGGGCGGTGACGCGGCAGCCGCCAGAAGATCCAGAAGAAAAGCAGATAGTTGGCGAAGATGGAAATCGCCAGGCCAATCAATCGCCACGTCGGTTTCAGCCACTCAATGCTATTAAGGTGTAATGCGCTAATAATCATTTGCTGCGCAGAACCGGCAACGGAGGTGATTGAGAGCGTCACAATCAGCGCAATCAACAAGCCAATCAGCGAAATAAAATCACGCAGATATTTAACCCAGAATTTTTCTTGATCTTGCGGCGAACGTTCCCAGACATCACGCGACTGGGCGCGAATCGCTTCACGTAAATTGCCCATCCAGTTGATGCCGGAATAAAGTGCCACCGCCAGGCCAACAAGACCTACGGTAGTACGCTGCTGAACAGCGGTGTTGATGGTGTTTTTCAACGTGGCGGCAAGCGTTGGATCGCTGATGTTTTGCAGAATTTTGTCGAAGATATCCTGTAACAGCATCGGATGCGAAGCCAGCACAAAACCCCCAGCGGCAAACGACACCATCAAAATCGGGATCATCGACAAAAACGAGAAATAGGTGATCGCTGCGCCAAACTGATTACCCAGTCGATCGTTAAAGCGTTCAGTCGCGCGAATCAGGTGCGCGATGATCGGTTGGCGTTGGACTTTTTCGGCGGTGGTGGTGACAGTTTCCAGCACCTGGCTGACTTTGCCGCCTTTATCGCTATTATCCAGATGCTTAATCGGCTCATGCTCCAGATCCTGGGTGGGACGTTTGATCTCGTTTTCCTGCGTCATCCGCTCTTTAGTCCTTCAGTCGTTGTCTGTCTTAAAAAGTATAGTCTGTCAGTCCAGGTGCTCTTTCATTACGCCTGCGACCCACTGCATAAACAGGTTTACACGGCGGGAAAGCTCCCGACGCTGAGGGTAAACCAGGGAAATGGAGAGTGGAGCGGCGCGATAGCTGGGCAACACTTCAATAAGCCGTCCGGCGCGCAGGGCTTCGCGCACGGCGATGCGGGGGATCTGAATAATCCCCAGCCCCGCCAGACCGGCGGCGAGATAGGTTTCGCTACTGTTTACCGTCAACATGCCGCCGGACTTAAACCACTGGACGCCATGACCACTGGCAACCTCAAAACCCAATGGGTGCACGCCCAGATGTGGCGTGTAATGCACTACCGCGTGTGAAGTCAGATCGTCGGGATTTTGCGGATAACCAAAGCGCGTCAGATAGTGCGGACTGGCACAGTTGACCATCGTCAGTTTGCCGAGTGGACGGGTGATGAGTCCATCGTCGGGTAACGTACCTGTGCGAACCACACAATCAAAGCCATCATGAAGAATATCTACCTGACGGTCGCTGCTGCTTAATTCGAGTTCAATACCCGGATACTGATACAGAAAATCGGGTAACCGCGGCAGCAACAAATTTTTCGCCATTCCGACCGGGATATCGACGCGCAATTTACCGCTGATGCTGGTGGTATCCTGCAAAAACAGGCCGTCCAGTTCGTTGAGATTACTCAACACATCTTTCGCCCGTTGATAATAGGTCATACCATCCGGCGTCAGTTGTACCCGCCGCGTGGTACGCTGGAGGAGCTGGGTGCCAAGCTGGTTTTCCAGTGCCTGGATTTGACGCGAGACGCTACCTTTCGGCAGAGCAAAGAAATCTGCCGCGCGGGAAAAACTTTCCAGCTCCGCGACTTTGATGAACAACTGCATTGCGTGAATTTTATCCATTTCTTTGACCGATTGTTGTTCACAGCGAAACAGTAACGCGCATATCGCATTATTTATTGTTTTTTCTAACATCTAATGCATGATTTCACAACGGTGCAACGCAGAAAGTGAGGATATTTTAGAGAATAAAGGGTGGATTAGCGTTCCCTGAATAGAGAAATAACCAGCAGAAGGTCATAATTTTGACTCATTTCATAAAATGCACAAACAGCGTATTGCGGATTAGTGCGCAATCTAATCATTTTCTTTAACCGTAGACGTTATTAAAACGAGCGATAAATCTACTTTACTTGCCTGAATGCGGTGCAAAATATAAGGAATTCCTTAAGAATTTTTTAAATAGTGCCCTCGACATGTAATTTCGGGCATTTAGCTGTAACTATTTATATCGGTAACTATTTTCTACGTTTCATCTCTGTAGAATGGCCACCGCCAAATGGCGAATTCTTATTTTGTCTCTCGGGTAATACCCTTCCACTACTTAAGTCTTTTTAACGTATTCAGGTGGAGATTCAGTAATGCAAATAATCATGTTTGACAGGCAGTCAATATTTATTCATGGAATGAAAATCAGTTTACAACAGCGTATTCCAGGGGTAGGTATTCAGGGCGTCAGTCAGGCAGATGAGCTATGGCAAAGACTTGAAAGCTATCCCGAAGCCTTAGTGATGTTGGATGGCGATCAAGACGGTGAATTTTGCCAGTGGTTATTGCAAAAAACCGTGGTGCAATTTCCTGATATTAAAGTGTTAATCACGGCGACGGATTGCAACAAACGATGGTTGCAGGAGGTTATCCACTTTAATGTGATGGCCATTGTGCCGCGTGATTCAACCGTTGAGACGTTCGTATTGGCGGTAAACAGTGCGGTGATGGGCATGATGTTTCTGCCCGGCGACTGGCGAACAGCGCCGGAAAAAGAGTCGAAAGATCTCGCATCATTAAGCGCCCGCCAGCGGGAAATTTTAACCATGCTGGCGGCAGGCGAATCGAATAAAGAGATTGGCCGGGCGTTAAATATCAGCACCGGAACGGTAAAGGCGCATCTGGAATCGCTTTATCGACGTCTGGAAGTGAAAAACCGAACCCAGGCGGCAATGATGTTAAATATCTCCTCCTGAAGAGGATAATTTTACAGCCAGCAGGATATTAGCGGCTGGCTGTAAAAAATATTACGGTTCGCCGTATAAACCAATTAAACGGCGTGCCACACCGTTGGTCCAGCCAAACCCGTCCTGTAACGGATATTCACCGCCGCCGCCTTCGCGGGAGATACCATCGGCAATATGGTATTTCTCGATCAGTTTGTGGTGTTCCTGGTAGAACTGATTCACCGTCTTCAGCCAGCTACGAGCGATCTCATCACCCAGATGGTCATCTCCGTACATTTTAAATCCCTGAATCGCCATCCATTGTAACGGTGCCCAGCCGTTGGGTTTATCCCACTGCTCACCGGTTTCATACTCGCTTGCCAGAATCCCGCCAGGTGTCAGTAAACGGCTTCGCACGGCATTTGCCAGACGATCGGCCTGTTCGTGGTTTGCCATGCCGACATATAACGGCACGATGGCCGCAGCGGAAAAGAGAGCCTGTTGTTCGCGCCGCCAGTCGTAATCGCGGTAGATTCCGTTTTCATCATCCCAGAGATAACGGTTTACCGCATCGCGGCGGGCGCAGGCTTTCTGGCGAAACAGCGCTTCTGTCTCTTTATCACCTTTCAGCGCCGAGATGTTGGCGATGGTACTCTCCAGTTTAAACAGGAAAGCGTTCAGGTCGATGGGGATGAACTGGGTGGTGCGAATACTCGCCAGACGACCCGCGTCACGCAGCCAGCGGGAGGAGTAATCCCAGCCAGAAGCCGCGCCCGCACGTAAATCGCGATACACTTCGTTGGGGGGGCGACCGGAATGTTTTGCGGTTTCTACGTCCTCAAGCCAGGATTCGTCGCGCGGTGTGTCACGGTCATCCCAGTAGCGGTTAAGCAGCGAACCGTCCGGCATCCTAACAACATGGCGATAGGCCTGATTGGGGATCAGCGATTCTGCACCGTCCATCCAGAAGGCATATTCCATTTTCAGATGATCAAGATAACGGCGTGCGCCGCGTACCCCATCTTCTTCAAACAGCTCCACCATCAGAGCGAAAACCGGTGGCTGTGAGCGGCTCAAATAGTAGGTGCGGTTGCCGTTGGGGATGTGGCCGTAGTTTTCGATCATCCAGGCGAAGTTATCGGCCATGCATTTCAGTAAATCTTCGCGTCCGCTTTCCGCCAGCCCCAGCATGGTGAAATAGGAATCCCAGTAGTAGGTTTCGCTAAAACGGCCTCCGGGGACAATGTACGACTGCGGCAGCGCCAGCAGAGAAGACCACGGGATGTGATCTTGCGGTTCGCGGGTTAACACTGGCCATAGCTGGTCGATATGCTCTTTTAGTGAATTTTGTGGGTCCGATACATACTCGCTGGAGTAGACTTCCGGTAACCAGAAGTGATTTTCAACGAATCGGCGCAAGTCAAAATCACGGTGGCGGCGAACCTTACGGTAGCGGATTAATATATCCAGCGGGTCCATTTTCGGCGCACAATCGGGAAAGGTTTTACTGTCGGGGAAAATTTTTGCCGACTGAACATGTTCGAACAGTTCGAGATAGCGGTCAGCAGGCGTTAGCGCGTCAGAGGCAGGCAATCCCTCAATCATTTCGGGTTCTGGCTCTGCCTCGAGCATCTCATCCAGTTTTAATTCATACGGATCCAGCTCATAACAGAGATCGACTTCGATCGTCAGTTCGTCTGGATTAGGGGTTTGAATTTTCTGATTGAGCATAAGGATCCGACCTCCGAAATTCGTCGCTAATTATCGGGCTTTCCTTTAAGGGTAGTCATTCGTTCCGCCTGGTGGGCGACAAAGCGTGCGGTAGATCACGTTTATTAATGGAGAAAAAATATAACTCACTAATATTCAAAGAGAATATTATATATGTTGTTTCCCGTCATTCTTCACTTTCGGAATATTCATGTAATCTGTTGAGAAATCAGGATATGTCATTGTTGTTACGAATAAGAGTAGCGGCTACCTGTGTAACAATACAGAAGGTCACCAACTTTTTTGTAATTAAAATAAAAATTAATAAAGAAATGCCAAAATATACATTTGTTTTAATAAGCTATAAATATAATATTATTAGCGATAACTGATTATATAAATAACGTTATTTCACTCTTAGGATTTTGTTATTTAAATTACACCGGCAACTCCTTGCGTCTATTACAGATAAATCCTACTTTTTTATTGCCTTCAAATAAATTTAAGGAGTTCGAAATGGACCAGAAGTTGTTAACGGATTTCCGCTCAGAACTACTAGATTCACGTTTTGGCGCAAAGGCAATTTCCACTATCGCGGAATCGAAACGTTTTCCGCTGCATGAAATACGCGATGACATCGCATTCCAGATTATCAATGATGAATTATTTCTCGACGGTAACGCCCGTCAGAATCTGGCGACTTTCTGCCAGACCTGGGACGATGAAAATGTCCATAAATTGATGGATTTGTCGATAAATAAAAACTGGATCGACAAAGAAGAATACCCGCAATCTGCAGCAATTGACCCAGAAGGAGACACATTATGGCAGTTCGTGGAATTAACAAGGTTGTACTCATTGGTCGCCTGGGTAAAGACCCGGAAGTCCGTTACATCCCCAACGGGGGCGCAGTGGCAAACCTGCAGGTGGCCACGTCTGAAAGCTGGCGCGACAAACAGACGGGGGAGATGCGGGAGCAGACGGAATGGCACCGCGTGGTGCTGTTCGGCAAGCTCGCGGAAGTGGCAGGTGAATATCTGCGCAAGGGCGCGCAGGTCTACATCGAAGGTCAGCTTCGCACCCGTAGCTGGGAGGATAACGGTATCACCCGTTATGTCACCGAAATTCTTGTTAAGACCACGGGCACCATGCAGATGCTGGGACGTGCCGCAGGTGCTCAGACTCAGCCGGAAGAGGGGCAACAGTTCAGCGGTCAGCCTCAGCCGGAACCACAGTCGGAGGCCGGTACGAAAAAAGGAGGCGCAAAAACGAAAGGTCGTGGACGTAAAGCCGCGCAGCCGGAGCCTCAGCCGCAACCGCCGGAGGGGGAGGATTACGGGTTTTCAGACGATATCCCGTTCTGACTGGCCTGAATGTGATAACCGCCCCGCCCTGTGCGGGGCATCACCGGAGAGATGAGGATGAGCGAATATTTCAGAATACTTCAGGGGCTGCCTGATGGTCCTTTTACCCGCAAACATGCCGAAGCTGTTGCTGAACAGTACCGGAACGTCTTTATCGAGGATGACCACGGAGAACAGTTTCGCCTGGTTGTCCGTAATAACGGTGCAATGGTCTGGCGTACCTGGAATTTTGAGGACGGTGCCGGGTACTGGATGAACCATGTCATCCGGGATTTCGGGATTCTTAAGTAAGAGAGGTGCCGGACGGGGACACGTCCGGCAGACAATCATTATTACCGTTTTGGGAGGTACTAACTATGTCAGTTACAGAGTTTAAGGCAAAAACGGGGCGTAAATCCAGCCGTAAACCGTCAAAAGAGCAGGAGACTGCACTGTCTGCCCTGCTGGCGCAGACGGAGGAAGTGAGCGTGCCGCTGGCCTCACTGATTAAATCACCGCTGAATGTGCGCACGGTGCCGTATTCTGCGGAGTCCGTCAGCGAACTGGCAGGGTCCATTCAGGGCGTCGGCCTGCTGCAGAATCTGGTCGTGCATGCCCTGCCTGGTGACCGCTACGGTGTCGCCGCAGGTGGCCGCAGACTGGCAGCACTCAATATGCTGGCAGAGCGTGGCATCATTCCGGCTGACTGGCCTGTCCGCGTGAAAATTATTCCGCAGGAACTGGCGACGGCGGCATCGATGACCGAGAACGGTCATCGTCGGGATATGCATCCTGCCGAGCAGATTGCCGGATTCCGTGCAATGGCGCAGGAAGGCAAAACACCGGCACAAATCGGTGATTTGCTGGGCTATTCACCCCGCCACGTTCAGCGAATGCTGAAACTGGCAGACCTTGCGCCTGTCATCCTCGATGCGCTGGCAGAAGACCGCATCACCACCGAACACTGTCAGGCGCTGGCGCTGGAGAACGACACCGCGCGTCAGGTGCAGGTGTTTGAAGCCGCCTGCCAGTCAGGATGGGGTGGAAAACCGGAAGTACAGACCATTCGTCGTCTGGTGACTGAAAGTGAAGTGGCGGTGGCGGGGAACAGTAAATTCCGCTTCGTGGGGGCTGATGCCTTCTCGCCAGATGAACTGCGCACTGACCTGTTCAGCGACGACGAGGGTGGCTATGTGGACTGCGTTGCGCTCGATGCCGCCCTGCTGGAAAAACTCCAGGCTGTCGCTGAACACCTTCGGGAAGCCGAAGGCTGGGAATGGTGCGCCGGACGCATGGAGCCTGTCGGTGAGTGCCGTGAGGATGCCGGAACATACCGCTGTCTGCCGGAGCCGGAAGCGGTGCTGACGGAGGCGGAAGAAGAACGCCTGAACGAACTGATGACGCGTTACGACGCGCCGGAAAATCAGTGTGAGGAATCCGACTTGCTGGAAGCAGAAATGAAGCTGATGCGCTGCATGGCGAAGGTCAGAGCGTGGACGCCGGAGATGCGTGCCGGAAGCGGTGTGGTGGTGTCCTGGCGTTACGGTAATGTGTGTGTCCAGCGTGGTGTGCAGTTGCGCAGTGAGGATGACGTGGCTGACGACGCTGACCGCACGGAACAGGTGCAGGAGAAAGCGTCAGTGGAGGAAATCAGTCTGCCACTGCTGACGAAAATGTCTTCCGAACGCACGCTGGCAGTCCAGGCAGCACTGATGCAGCAACCGGACAAATCTCTGGCACTGCTGGCATGGACGCTCTGCCTGAATGTATTTGGCAGCGGAGCGTACAGTAAACCAGCACAAATCAGCCTGGAATGTAAACATTATTCGCTGACCAGCGATGCGCCATCGGGGAAGGAAGGTGCCGCATTCATGGCGATGATGGCAGAAAAAGCCCGTCTTGCTGCCCTGTTACCGGAGGGATGGGCATGGGATATGACGACGTTCCTGTCACTCAGCCAGGAGTTGCTGTTATCCCTGCTCAGTTTCTGCACCGCATGCAGCATCCACGGCGTTCAGACCCGTGAGTGTGGTCACACGTCACGCAGTCCGCTTGACCCGCTGGAAACCGCTATCGGATTCCACATGCGCGACTGGTGGCAGCCGACAAAAGCAAACTTCTTCGGACACCTGAAAAAGCCGCAGATTATCGCAGCCCTGAATGAGGCAGGACTGTCCGGTGCTGCACGGGACGCGGAGAAGATGAAGAAAGGCGATGCGGCTGAACATGCAGAGCACCATATGAAAGACAACCGCTGGGTGCCTGGCTGGATGTGTGCACCACGTCCACAGACGGATACCACTGAACGCACCGATAACCTGGCTGATGCCGCCTGATGAACAACCACACCGCCCCGCCGGAGACGGGGCGGCAGCAAGGGAGATACCGTGATGAAAACTGAACTGACCCTGAATGTATTACAGACCATGAACGCACAGGAATATGAAGATATCCGGGCTGCCGGAAGTGATGAACGCCGTGAGCTGACACACGCCGTGATGCGGGAGCTGGATGCGCCGGACAACTGGACGATGAACGGCGAGTACGGCAGCGAGTTTGGCGGATTTTTCCCCGTCCAGGTCCGTTTCACGCCTGCCCACGAACGTTTTCACCTGGCGTTATGTTCACCGGGTGACGTCTCTCAGGTCTGGGTGCTGGTTCTGGTGAATGCCGGTGGTGAGCCGTTTGCAGTGGTTCAGGTACAGCGACGGTTTGCACCGGAAGCCGTCAGCCATTCACTGGCACTGGCGGCGTCACTGGATGCGCAGGGGTACAGCGTTAACGACATCATCCATATCCTGATGGCGGAAGGAGGTCAGGTATGAGCGCACGTTCACAGGCACTGGTTCCCCTCAGTACAGAGCAACAGGCCGCATGGCGGGCGGTGGCGGAGACGGAAAAACGCCGCCATCAGGGAAACATGCTGGCGGAATATCCGTATGCGGGGGCATTTTTCCGCTGTCTGAACGGAAGCCGCAGGATATCGCTGTCTGACCTGCGATTTTTCATGCCATCCCTGACCGCAGAAGAACTGCGCGGCAACCGTTCTCAGTGGCTGTATGCCGTCGATGTGCTGATTGAAACACAGGGCGAGGTCTGCCTTCTTCCCCTTCCCGGTGATGCAGCAGAGCGGCTGTTCCCGTCGGTACGGTTCCGCGTCAGGGAGCGCAGTCGCCATAAATCCGCGCTGGTCATGCAGAAGTACAGCCGTCAGCAGGCACGGGAGGCAGAGCAGAAAGCCCGTGCGTACCAGGCGCTGGTCGCTCAGGCGGAAATCGAACTGGCATTCCATTCGCCGGAAACAGTCGGAAGCTGGCATGCACGCTGGAGTGACCGGGTGGCAGAGCATGACCTGGAAACCCTGTTCTGGCAGTGGGGCGAGCGTTTTCCGTCACTGGCCGGAATGGAACGCTGGCAGTGGCAGGATATGCCGTTCTGGCAGGTCATCGCGGAAGCCAGTCTGGCAGCCAGAGAGGCCGGTCATGCCGTCCGTGAGATGGAGCGATGGATGGTGCCGAACAAACTCAGGGAGGCAGCGTGATGCGGCAACAATCACACGGATTTCCCGTGAACGGTCTGAATGAGCGGGTTATTTTCAGGAAAAGTGAGTGTGGTCAGCGTGCAGGTATATGGGCTATGATGTGCCCGGCGCTTGAGGCTTTCTGCCTCATGACGTGAAGGTGGTTTGTTATCCTGTCGTGTGGCAGAAAGCAGAAAGCCCCGTAGTTAATTTTCATTAACCCACGAGGCCCACTGTATGTCTCATCCACGTCAGTATGGCCTCTTACCGTGCAAATTGCAAGGAGGAGTAAACCATGAAACTACCGGGAAACGCCCTTATCTGGTGCGTATTAATCGTGTGCTGCACGTTGTTGATATTCACACTCCTGACCCGGAATCGTCTGTGCGAAGTCCGGCTGAAGGACGGATACAGGGAGGTTACGGCAACAATGGCTTACGAATCCGGCGGTAAGTAGCAACCTGGAGGCGGGCGCAGGCCCGCCTTTTCAGGGCTGATGCTGGCCTGACTGCACTGAAGCGCCTTTATGAAGGGACTGCTGGTTTATCCGTTTTCCGGCAGTCCCTTTTTCCTTACTGGCATTGTGCGGGCATGAACAACCAGGCAGCCAGGAAGGCCGTTTCCCTTCGGGAACGGGGATGAACGCGCGCCTGCGGCGCCCGTTCTTCTCCCCCGCCTTCTCTGGTTATGGCCAGTCAGAAATCACATCACCTTCCCTGTGATTATTCTCTTTTCCCTCCTGTTCTGATTCTGATTACTGCTGCCCTGATTACTGTCTGTTTTGTTGTTCTCCTGCCTGTGTCTTTCCCGGGCCGATGCAGGAGGAATTATGAGCGCATTTTCTTTTAACACCACTTATCAGCCAACCGGCGATCAGCAGAAGGACGCAATCGCACAAATCGACATCATGCAGAGTCGTGCTGTTCAGGCAAATCTTGTATACCAGAGCAGCCTGGATGCGGAAACGCTGATGAAACAGTTAGGGCAAATCAATGATGAACTGGGGGCGCTGTTGGATAGCCTGGAAAATCACACGCCAGTTATCAGAAAAAAAGCCAGTGATTTGAGTGCACTGATGATGCTTTTCAGCCAACAGGCCGGTCAGCCCATGACCAGTCCGGTGTGATGATTTTTCCCCTGATTGTTGTCGATTTGTTAATAATAATCAGGGGCAGGAAATTAAGCGAAAAAATTTTTGACTTATTTTTTCTTTCAGCGAGGAGTGAATATTATGCGACTGGCTTCCCGTTTTGGCCGATATAATTCCATTCGCCGTGAGCGCCCGTTAACGGATGACGAATTAATGCAGTTTGTGCCGTCTGTTTTTTCTGATGACAAACATGAATCCCGGAGTGAGCGTTATACATATATCCCAACCATCAATATCATCAATAAGTTACGTGATGAAGGTTTCCAGCCGTTCTTTGCCTGTCAGAGTCGGGTTCGTGATTTGGGGCGTCGCGAATGCAGTAAACATATGTTACGTCTTCGCAGGGAAGGGCATATTAATGGGCAGGAAGTTCCTGAAATTATCCTGCTTAATTCACATGATGGTTCATCCAGTTATCAGATGATCCCCGGAATTTTTCGTTTTGTCTGCACAAATGGCCTGGTGTGCGGGAATAATTTTGGTGAAATCCGCATTCCGCATAAAGGCGATATTGTCGGGCAGGTTATCGAGGGAGCATATGAAGTGCTCGATGTCTTTGATAAGGTCACTGGCGCTAACAGAGGCGATGAAAGAAATTCATCTTAACAGTGACGAGCAACATTTATTTGGCAGGGCTGCACTGATGGTCAGGTATGAGGATGAAAATAAAACGCCAGTGACGCCTGAACAAATAATTACTCCCCGTCGTCGGGAGGATAAACAGAACGATCTCTGGACGACCTGGCAGCGGGTTCAGGAGAATATGATAAAAGGTGGATTACCGGGAAAAAGTGCCTCCGGTAAAAATACAAGGACAAGAGCCATTACAGGCATTGATGGTGACATCCTTCTCCTCTCAATAAAATATCCACAGCGACGCGATGCGTTATTGCTGGTTTTTGTTATCTCTGACAAACTCTTGTAAACAGAGTTATCCACAGTGTCGGGCTGTAATCTTAATTTCAGGAAAACTTCGCACGGTGAATAGTAATTTTTTAACGTGTTGATATTTAAGTTGAAAAATAAGGTTGTGATTTGTCGTATTGATCACTTGACGATTTTTTCTGGCTTGAATTGCAATGTGTTTTTAATTTTATTCACAAGCTGTGGATGAATCAGGCGTCACGTGGTAGGCCTTTTTCTATCACGCGAACCAGACGCTGTTTTTTCGGTAGTTGCACCTCGACCACGCAGGCATTTCGTCGCTCGATTTGCTGCGCAATCGCCCACTCTATGTGTTCATCGAGAAGTGGGTGTTCACCTTTCCGACTGTTCAGTGCAGCCAGAATCGCTTCATCCCAGGGCGCATTTCCTAGTGCTACGGCGATATTTCGCAGCCAGCGTAAGTGACCAATCCGCCTAATCGCTGATCCTTCCGTGACTTTTAAAAACTTCTCTTCGCTCCAGGCAAAAAGCTCAATGAGCTCCGGCGCATGTAACGGTTTACGCGGGCTGAAATCATCTTCAGTTGTCAGTTGTGAATAGCGATTCCACGGGCAGATAAGCTGACAATCATCGCAACCGTAAATACGGTTTCCCATTAATGGCCGTAGTTCTTCCGGGATTGCTCCTTCCAGTTCAATGGTGAGATAAGAGATACAGCGGCGAGCATCGACGGTATATGGTTCCACGATGGCTCCGGTCGGGCAAATCGTCATGCAGGCAACGCATTTACCACATCCTTCCTCAACCGGTTGATCCACAGGTAGCGGAATATCAACCAGCAGTTCGCCTAAAAAGAAGAACGAACCAGCTTCGCGATTAAGAATAAGTGAGTGCTTACCTGTCCAGCCAAGACCTGCTTTTTCAGCTAACGGACGCTCAAGAATAGGCGCAGAGTCGACAAACGGTCTAAAATTCAGCGAAACACAATGTTGCTGAATCATCTCGCCCAGCTTTTTGAGTCGGTTGCGCAGAAGTTTGTGATAGTCACGGCCCAGCGCATAACGGCTAACATAGCCGAGTTTGGGATTTTTCAGCGTGCTGGCAAATGCGGCGTTGGCAGGAAGATAATTCATCCGCACGCTGATCACGCGCAGTGTACCGGGCAATAACTCGTGGGGGCGGGCGCGCAGCATACCGTGACGCGCCATCCAGTCCATTTCGCCATGGTATTGTTTGTCCAGCCATGCTTGCAGTTTTGGCTCGGACTCGCTGAGATCGGTATCGGTAATACCTACTTGCTGAAAGCCCAGTTCCAGCCCCCACTGTTTAATTTTTTGCGCTAACTGATTGAGATCGAGGGGCTCTGACATGACGGACCATACAATGAAGAAAAACCCCGTAAGTATACCACACACCGTCTGGCACGCCGACGATATCCGCCGTGGCGAACGCGAGGCGGCGGATGCGCTGGGGCTAACGCTCTATGAACTGATGCTTCGTGCGGGGGAAGCCGCGTTTCAGGTGTGTCGTACCGCTTATCCTGACGCCCGTCATTGGCTGGTGCTGTGCGGTCATGGCAATAACGGTGGCGATGGGTATGTGGTCGCGCGGCGGGCAAAAGCCATCGGCATTGAGGTCACGCTGCTGGCCCAGGAGAGCGACAAACCGTTGCCAGAAGAGGCCGCACAAGCGCGCGATGCATGGTTAAACGCGGGAGGCGAGATTCATGCTTCGAATATTGTCTGGCCTGAGTCGGTGGATCTGATAGTTGATGCGCTGCTCGGCACCGGATTGCAGCAAGCGCCCCGTGAACCCATCAGTAAATTAATCGATCATGCCAATACTCATCCTGCGCCGATTGTGGCAGTTGATATTCCTTCCGGCCTGTTAGCACAAACCGGAGCCACGCCAGGTGCGGTGATCAACGCCTCTCACACCGTGACCTTTATTGCCCTGAAACCAGGCTTGCTAACCGGGAAAGCGCGGGATGTAACCGGGGATCTGCATTTTGACTCGCTGGGGCTGGATAGGTGGCTGGCAACTCAGGAGGCGAAAATTCAGCGCTTTTCCGCATCGCAACTTTCTCACTGGCTGAAACCGCGTCGCCCGACATCACATAAAGGCGATCACGGGCGACTGGTGATTATCGGTGGCGATCACGGCACGGCGGGCGCGATCCGTATGGCGGGCGAAGCGGCGCTGCGTGCTGGTGCTGGTTTGGTCAGAGTGCTGACGCGCAGTGAAAACATTGCGCCGTTGCTGACCGCGCGCCCGGAATTGATGGTATACGAACTGACTGCGGAATCCTTAGCTGATAGCCTGGAATGGGCCGATGTGGTGGTGATTGGCCCTGGTCTGGGTCAGCAAGAGTGGGGGAAAAAAGCCCTACAAAAAGTCGAGAATTTTCGCAAACCGATGTTGTGGGATGCCGATGCATTGAACCTGCTGGCAATCAATCCCGATAAGCGTCACAATCGCGTGATCACGCCGCATCCTGGCGAGGCTGCACGGTTGTTGGGCTGTTCCGTGGCTGAAATTGAAAGTGACCGCTTACATTACGCACAACGTCTGGTACAACGTTATGGTGGTGTAGCGGTGCTGAAAGGTGCCGGAACCGTGGTCGCTGCACATCCTGATGCGTTAGGTATTGTTGACGCCGGAAATGCAGGTATGGCCAGTGGCGGCATGGGCGATGTGCTCTCTGGTATTATTGGCGCATTGTTAGGGCAGAAACTGACGCCGTATGATGCTGCCTGTGCCGGTTGTGTTGCGCACGGTGCGGCGGCCGATGTGCTGGCAGCGCGTTTTGGTACGCGCGGGATGCTGGCAACCGATCTCTTTTCCACGCTACAGCGTATTGTTAACCCGGAAGTGACTGATAAAAACCATGATGAATCGAGTAATTCCGCTCCCTGACGAGCAGGCAACATTAGACCTGGGCGAACGGGTAGCTAAAGCCTGCGATGGCGCTACCGTAATCTATCTGTATGGCGATTTAGGTGCAGGTAAAACCACCTTCAGCCGGGGTTTTTTACAAGCTCTGGGCCATCAGGGTAATGTCAAAAGCCCCACCTATACGCTGGTCGAACCCTATACGCTCGACAAATTAATGGTTTATCACTTTGATTTGTACCGCCTTGCCGATCCCGAGGAGCTGGAGTTTATGGGGATCCGCGATTATTTTGCCCACGATGCCATCTGCCTGGTGGAATGGCCACAACAAGGTACAGGTGTTCTTCCTGACCCGGATGTCGAAATACACATTGATTATCAGGCACAAGGCCGTGAGGCGCGCGTGAGTGCTGTTTCCTCTGCGGGTGAATTGTTGCTGGCGCGTTTAGCCGGTTAACCTTTAAAAGGTGGCGGGATGATGTATCGCATCAAAAATTGGTTGGTGGCGGCATTGGTGCTGTTGTGCGCACAGGCTGGTGCCGCTACGCTCTCTGATATTCAGGTTTCTAATGGCAGTGAGCAGGCGCGGATAACGTTGAGTTTTATTGGCGATCCTGATTATGCCTTTAGCCATCAAAGCAAACGCACTGTGGCGCTGGATATTAAACAAACCGGTGTAATTCAGGGGCTACCGTTGTTGTTCAGTGGCAATAATTTGGTAAAAGCTATTCGCTCTGGCACGCCAAAAGATGCGCAAACGCTGCGGTTGGTGGTCGATCTTACCGAAAACGGTAAAACCGAAGCGGTGAAGCGGCAGAATGGTAGCAATTACACAGTCGTCTTTACGATTAACGCCGATGTACCGCCACCGCCCCCTCCGCCGCCTGTGGTTGCTAAACGCGTTGAAACACCTACGGTTGTCGCACCGCGCGTAAGTGAACCTGCGCG
This sequence comes from Escherichia sp. TW09308, assembly GCF_000208565.1. NCBI lineage: Bacteria > Pseudomonadati > Pseudomonadota > Gammaproteobacteria > Enterobacterales > Enterobacteriaceae > Escherichia > Escherichia sp. TW09308. The sequence continues at coordinate 3,741,030 of NZ_AEME01000001.1, forward strand.
CAATCCGTTTAAAACTGAAAGCAACCGCACAACAGGTGTCATCAGCAGCAATACGGTAACGCGTCCGGCAGCGCGCGCGACGGCTAACACTGGCGATAAAATTGTCATCGCCATTGATGCCGGGCACGGCGGTCAGGACCCAGGCGCTATCGGCCCTGGCGGTACGCGGGAGAAAAATGTCACCATCGCCATTGCGCGTAAATTGCGTACTTTGCTCAATGCCGATCCGATGTTTAAGGGGGTTTTAACCCGTGACGGGGATTACTTTATTTCGGTGATGGGGCGTAGTGACGTCGCACGTAAGCAAAACGCCAATTTCCTCGTGTCGATTCACGCCGATGCCGCACCGAACCGCAGTGCCACCGGCGCTTCTGTATGGGTGCTCTCGAACCGTCGCGCAAACAGTGAAATGGCAAGCTGGCTGGAACAGCACGAGAAACAGTCAGAGTTGCTGGGCGGTGCTGGTGATGTGCTGGCAAACAGCCAGTCGGATCCGTACTTAAGCCAGGCAGTGCTGGATTTACAGTTCGGTCATTCCCAGCGGGTAGGGTATGATGTGGCGACCAGTATGATCAGCCAGTTACAACGCATTGGCGAAATTCATAAACGTCGACCAGAACACGCCAGCCTTGGCGTTCTGCGTTCGCCGGATATCCCGTCAGTACTGGTCGAAACCGGTTTTATCAGCAATAACAGCGAAGAGCGTTTGCTGGCGAGCGACGATTATCAACAGCAGTTAGCAGAAGCCATTTACAACGGCCTGCGCAATTATTTCCTTGCGCATCCGATGCAGTCTGCGCCGCAGGGCGCAACTGCGCAGACAGCCAGTACTGCCACGACGTCAGATCGCACGCTGCCAAACTAAGGATTATTGATGCCAATTCAGGTCTTACCGCCACAACTGGCGAACCAGATTGCCGCAGGTGAGGTGGTCGAGCGACCTGCGTCGGTAGTCAAAGAACTGGTGGAAAACAGCCTCGATGCGGGGGCGACGCGCATTGATATTGATATCGAACGTGGCGGGGCGAAACTTATCCGCATTCGTGATAACGGCTGCGGTATCAAAAAAGATGAACTGGCGCTGGCGCTGGCGCGTCATGCCACCAGTAAAATCGCCTCTCTGGACGATCTCGAAGCCATTATCAGCCTGGGCTTTCGCGGTGAGGCGTTGGCGAGTATCAGTTCGGTTTCCCGCCTGACACTCACTTCGCGCACCGCGGAACAGCAGGAAGCCTGGCAGGCTTATGCCGAAGGGCGTGATATGGATGTGACGGTTAAACCTGCTGCCCATCCGGTGGGAACGACGCTGGAAGTGTTGGATCTGTTCTACAACACCCCGGCGCGGCGCAAATTCATGCGCACCGAGAAAACGGAATTTAACCATATTGATGAGATTATCCGGCGTATTGCACTGGCGCGTTTCGATGTGACCATCAACCTGTCACATAACGGAAAAATCATGCGCCAGTACCGCGCGGTGCCGGAAGGCGGGCAAAAAGAGCGCCGTTTAGGGGCGATTTGTGGCACCGCTTTTCTCGAACATGCGCTGGCGATTGAATGGCAGCACGGTGACCTCACGCTGCACGGCTGGGTCGTAGATCCGACTCACACCACGCCCGCGCTGGCAGAAATTCAGTATTGCTACGTGAATGGGCGCATGATGCGCGATCGCCTGATCAATCACGCGATCCGCCAGGCCTGCGAAGATAAACTGGGGGCCGACCAACAACCGGCGTTTGTGTTGTATCTTGAGATCGACCCGCATCAGGTGGATGTTAACGTGCACCCTGCCAAACACGAAGTGCGTTTTCATCAGTCGCGCCTGGTGCATGATTTTATCTATCAGGGTGTGTTAAGCGTGCTGCAACAGCAACTGGAAACGCCTTTGCCGTTGGAGGGTAACGCTCAGCCAGCACCGCGTCCTGTACCAGAAAACCGCGTGGCAGCAGGGCGTAATCATTTTGCTGAACCGGCAGTTCGTGAGCCAGCAGCCCAGCGCTACTCTCCTGCTCCAGCAACAGGCAGCCGCCAGGCCGCTCCGTGGCCGAACGCACAGCCAGGCTACCAGAAACAGCAAGGCGAAGTGTATCGCCAGCTTTTGCAAACGCCTGCGCCAATGCACAAACCAAAAGCGTCAGAACCGCAGGAACTTACGCTGGCAGCGAATGGTCAAAGCTTTGGTCGGGTGCTGACTATCGTCCATTCTGACTGTGCGCTGCTGGAACGCGACGGCAAAATTTCACTTTTAGCCCTGCCGGTAGCGGAACGCTGGTTGCGTCAGGTGCAACTGACACCGGGTGAATCGCCAGTTTGCGCCCAGCCGTTGCTTATTCCGTTGCGGCTAAAAGTCTCTGGCGAAGAAAAATCGGCATTAGAAAAAGCGCAGTCTGCCCTGGCAGAGTTAGGCATTGAATATCAGTCCGATGCGCAGCATGTGACCATCAGGGCCGTGCCTTTACCCTTACGCCAACAAAATTTACAAATCTTGATTCCTGAACTGATAGGCTACCTGGCAAAGCAGTCCGTATTCGAACATGGCAATATTGCGCAGTGGATTGCACGAAATCTGACGAGCGAACATGCACAGTGGTCAATGGCACAAGCCATTACCCTACTGGCGGACGTAGAACGGTTATGTCCTCAGCTTGTGAAAACGCCGCCGGGTGGTCTGTTACAATCTGTTGATTTACATCCGGCGATAAAAGCCCTGAAAGATGAGTGATATCAGTAAGGCGAGCCTGCCTAAGGCAATTTTTTTGATGGGGCCAACGGCCTCCGGTAAAACGGCGCTGGCTATTGAGCTGCGTAAAATTTTACCAGTAGAGTTGATAAGCGTTGATTCTGCCCTTATTTACAAAGGGATGGATATCGGGACGGCGAAGCCGAACGCTGAAGAGTTACTCGCCGCGCCGCACCGATTGCTGGATATTCGCGATCCGTCGCAGGCTTATTCGGCTGCTGATTTTCGCCGCGATGCGCTGGCGGAAATGGCCGATATCACCGCGGCGGGGCGGATCCCGCTGTTGGTAGGCGGTACGATGTTGTATTTCAAGGCGTTACTGGAAGGGTTGTCGCCGCTACCGTCGGCGGACCCGGAAGTACGGGCCAGAATTGAGCAACAGGCGGCAGAGCAAGGTTGGGAGTCATTGCACCGTCAACTTCAGGAGATCGATCCGGTTGCGGCAGCAAGGATTCATCCAAATGATCCACAAAGGCTTTCCCGGGCACTGGAAGTTTTTTTCATTTCGGGTAAAACTTTAACGGAACTGACGCAAACGTCAGGAGACGCTCTACCGTATCAGGTGCATCAGTTCGCCATCGCCCCGGCGAGCCGTGAACTGCTCCATCAACGAATTGAGCAGCGTTTTCATCAGATGTTGGCTTCAGGTTTTGAAGCAGAAGTCCGGGCGCTTTTTGCCCGAGGAGATTTGCATACGGATTTGCCTTCCATTCGTTGCGTGGGTTATCGCCAGATGTGGTCTTACCTTGAAGGCGAAATCTCATACGATGAAATGGTTTATCGAGGTGTTTGCGCCACGAGACAGTTGGCGAAGCGGCAAATAACCTGGCTGCGTGGTTGGGAAGGGGTTCACTGGCTTGACAGTGAAAAACCAGAACAGGCGCGTGACGAAGTATTACAGGTTGTTGGTGCTATCGCAGGCTGAATGTGTACAATTGAGACGTATCGTGCGCAATTTTTTCAGAATCGAAAGGTTCAAAGTACAAATAAGCATATAAGGAAAAGAGAGAATGGCTAAGGGGCAATCTTTACAAGATCCGTTCCTGAACGCACTGCGTCGGGAACGTGTTCCAGTTTCTATTTATTTGGTGAATGGTATTAAGCTGCAAGGACAAATCGAGTCTTTTGATCAGTTCGTGATCCTGTTGAAAAACACGGTCAGCCAGATGGTTTATAAGCACGCGATTTCTACTGTTGTCCCGTCTCGCCCGGTTTCTCATCACAGTAACAACGCCGGTGGCAGTACCAGCAGTAACTACCATCATGGTAGCAGCGCGCAGAATACTTCCGCGCAACAGGACAGCGAAGAAACCGAATAAGGTTTTGGGCTGTTTTTTTACACGGGGAGCCAGCGATCCTGCGTTCCCCGCTGATCTATTTAGAGGGTTATACGCTTGTTTGACCGTTATGATGCTGGTGAGCAGGCGGTGCTGGTACACATCTATTTTACGCAAGACAAAGATATGGAAGACCTCCAGGAGTTTGAATCTCTGGTCTCTTCCGCCGGTGTCGAAGCATTGCAGGTGATTACCGGTAGCCGTAAAGCGCCGCACCCAAAGTATTTTGTTGGTGAAGGTAAAGCCGTTGAAATTGCGGAAGCCGTAAAAGCGACGGGTGCTTCGGTCGTTCTTTTTGACCATGCACTGAGTCCGGCGCAGGAGCGTAACCTGGAGCGTTTGTGCGAATGTCGTGTTATCGACCGCACTGGTCTTATTTTAGATATTTTCGCCCAACGTGCACGTACTCATGAGGGTAAGTTGCAGGTTGAGCTGGCGCAGTTGCGCCATCTGGCCACGCGCCTGGTGCGTGGTTGGACCCACCTTGAAAGACAGAAAGGCGGGATCGGTTTGCGTGGGCCGGGCGAAACCCAGCTCGAAACCGACCGTCGTTTGTTGCGTAATCGCATTGTGCAGATACAGTCGCGCCTGGAAAAAGTTGAAAAGCAGCGTGAGCAGGGGCGGCAATCGCGCATCAAAGCCGACGTTCCTACAGTTTCGCTGGTGGGATATACCAACGCCGGTAAATCTACCCTTTTCAATCGCATCACCGAAGCACGGGTTTATGCGGCAGACCAGTTGTTTGCCACCCTCGACCCTACGTTGCGGCGTATTGACGTCGCGGATGTCGGTGAAACCGTACTGGCGGATACCGTAGGGTTCATTCGCCACTTGCCGCACGATCTGGTGGCGGCGTTTAAAGCCACGTTGCAAGAGACGCGGCAAGCCACATTGCTGCTGCACGTCATTGATGCGGCAGATGTGCGCGTACAGGAGAACATCGAAGCGGTGAATACGGTTCTTGAAGAGATCGATGCTCACGAGATCCCAACCCTGCTGGTGATGAACAAGATCGATATGCTGGACGATTTCGAACCGCGTATTGATCGAGATGAAGAGAACAAACCGATTCGTGTCTGGCTTTCCGCGCAGACCGGAGCGGGGATACCACAGCTTTTTCAGGCTTTGACGGAGCGGCTTTCCGGTGAGGTGGCGCAGCATACATTGCGTTTGCCGCCGCAGGAAGGGCGTCTGAGAAGCCGTTTTTATCAGCTTCAGGCAATAGAAAAAGAGTGGATGGAGGAGGACGGCAGCGTAAGTCTGCAAGTTCGTATGCCGATCATTGACTGGCGTCGCCTCTGTAAACAAGAACCGGCGTTGATCGATTACCTGATCTAACCGGCAAAGCGTCTGAAGCGTGGAGTCATATCCTCTGGCGTCGAAAGACAACAGGGATCACCGCATAACAAATATGGAGCACAAACATGGCGTGGAATCAGCCCGGTAATAACGGACAAGACCGCGACCCGTGGGGAAGCAGCAAACCTGGCGGCAACTCTGAGGGAAATGGAAACAAAGGCGGTCGTGATCAAGGGCCACCTGATTTAGATGATATCTTCCGCAAACTGAGCAAAAAGCTCGGTGGACTGGGCGGCGGCAAAGGCACTGGATCTGGCGGTGGTAGTTCATCGCAAGGTCCGCGCCCGCAGCTTGGCGGTCGTGTCGTTACCATCGCAGCGGCAGCGATTGTCATTATCTGGGCGGCCAGTGGTTTCTACACCATTAAAGAAGCCGAACGTGGCGTGGTAACACGCTTTGGTAAATTCAGCCATCTGGTTGAGCCGGGTCTGAACTGGAAACCGACGTTTATCGACGAAGTCAAACCGGTGAACGTAGAAGCCGTGCGTGAACTGGCTGCTTCCGGTGTGATGCTGACGTCGGACGAAAACGTGGTGCGCGTTGAGATGAACGTGCAGTACCGCGTAACCAATCCGGAAAAATACCTGTATAGCGTGACCAGCCCGGATGACAGTCTGCGTCAGGCAACCGACAGCGCCCTGCGTGGAGTTATCGGTAAATACACCATGGACCGCATTCTGACGGAAGGTCGTACTGTGATTCGTAGCGATACCCAGCGCGAACTGGAAGAGACGATTCGTCCGTATGACATGGGTATCACGCTGCTGGACGTCAACTTCCAGGCCGCTCGTCCGCCGGAAGAAGTAAAAGCCGCGTTTGACGATGCGATTGCTGCGCGTGAAAACGAACAGCAATACATTCGTGAAGCAGAGGCGTATACCAACGAAGTTCAGCCGCGTGCGAACGGTCAGGCGCAACGTATCCTCGAAGAGGCGCGTGCGTACAAGGCTCAGACTATCCTGGAAGCCCAGGGTGAAGTGGCGCGCTTTGCTAAACTTCTGCCGGAATATAAAGCCGCGCCGGAAATTACTCGCGAGCGTCTGTATATCGAGACGATGGAAAAAGTGTTGGGTAACACCCGCAAAGTGCTGGTTAACGATAAAGGTGGCAACCTGATGGTTCTGCCGTTAGACCAGATGCTGAAAGGCGGCAACGCGCCTGCGGCGAAGAGCGACAACGGTGCCAGCAACCTGCTGCGTCTGCCGCCAGCCTCTTCCTCCACAACCAGTGGAGCAAGCAACACGTCGTCCACCAGTCAGGGCGATATTATGGACCAACGCCGCGCCAACGCGCAGCGTAACGACTACCAGCGTCAGGGGGAATAACGATGCGTAAGTCAGTTATCGCGATTATCATCATCGTGCTGGTAGTGCTTTACATGTCTGTCTTTGTCGTCAAAGAAGGTGAGCGCGGTATTACGCTGCGTTTTGGTAAGGTACTGCGTGACGATGACAACAAACCTCTGGTTTATGAACCGGGTCTGCATTTCAAGATACCGTTCATTGAAACGGTGAAAATGCTCGACGCACGTATTCAGACCATGGACAACCAGGCAGACCGCTTTGTGACCAAAGAGAAGAAAGACCTGATCGTCGACTCTTACATCAAATGGCGCATCAGCGATTTCAGCCGTTACTACCTGGCAACGGGCGGCGGCGATATTTCGCAAGCAGAAGTGCTGCTGAAACGTAAGTTCTCTGACCGTCTGCGTTCTGAAATTGGTCGTCTGGATGTGAAAGACATCGTCACTGATTCTCGTGGTCGTCTGACCCTCGAAGTGCGTGACGCGCTGAACTCTGGTTCTGCGGGGACGGAAGATGAAGTGTCTACGCCTGCGGCAGATAACGCTATCGCAGAAGCCGCTGAACGTGTAACGGCAGAGACTAAGGGCAAGGTTCCGGTCATCAACCCGAACAGTATGGCTGCGCTGGGTATTGAAGTTGTCGATGTGCGTATCAAGCAGATCAACCTGCCGACCGAAGTGTCTGAAGCGATTTACAACCGTATGCGCGCCGAGCGTGAAGCGGTAGCGCGTCGTCACCGTTCACAAGGTCAGGAAGAAGCGGAAAAACTGCGCGCGACTGCCGACTATGAAGTGACCAGAACGCTGGCAGAAGCAGAGCGTCAGGGTCGTATCATGCGCGGTGAAGGTGATGCCGAAGCGGCTAAACTGTTTGCTGATGCATTCAGCAAGGACCCAGACTTCTACGCGTTCATCCGTAGCCTGCGTGCCTACGAGAATAGCTTCTCCGGTAATCAGGACGTGATGGTCATGAGCCCGGACAGCGATTTCTTCCGCTACATGAAGACGCCGAGCTCCGCGACGCGTTAAGATAACGACCGCGGTACAGGTAAATAAAGCCACCGCATCCTCAGGGATGCCGGTGGTTTTCTTTTTCTATAAGGACAATGAATGAATTCGACAATCTGGCTGGCGCTTGCTCTGGTTTTGGTGCTGGAAGGTTTAGGGCCGATGCTTTACCCACAGGCGTGGAAGAAATGATCTCCGCGATGACCAATTTACCCGATAATATTTTACGCCGTTTTGGCGGTGGACTTGTGGTTGCGGGCGTTGTGGTCTACTACATGTTGAGGAAAACGATTGGCTGAGCAAAAAATAGACTGACTAAGGTCATTTTTGGATGCAAAAAGTGCTGTAACTCTGAAAAAGCGATGGTAGAATCCATTTTTAAGCAAACGGTGATTTTGAAAAATGGGTAACAACGTCGTCGTACTGGGCACCCAATGGGGTGACGAAGGTAAAGGTAAGATCGTCGATCTTCTGACTGAACGGGCTAAATATGTTGTACGCTACCAGGGCGGTCACAACGCAGGCCATACTCTCGTAATCAACGGTGAAAAAACCGTTCTCCATCTTATTCCATCAGGTATTCTTCGCGAGAATGTAACCAGCATCATCGGTAACGGTGTTGTGCTGTCTCCGGCTGCGCTGATGAAAGAGATGAAAGAACTGGAAGACCGTGGCATCCCCGTTCGTGAGCGTCTGCTGTTGTCTGAAGCATGTCCGCTGATCCTTGATTATCACGTGGCGCTGGATAACGCACGTGAGAAAGCGCGTGGTGCGAAAGCGATCGGCACCACGGGTCGTGGTATCGGGCCGGCCTACGAAGATAAAGTAGCACGTCGCGGTTTGCGTGTTGGCGACCTTTTCGACAAAGAAACCTTCGCTGAAAAACTGAAAGAAGTGATGGAATATCACAACTTCCAGTTGGTTAACTACTACAAAGTTGAAGCGGTTGATTACCAGAAAGTTCTGGATGATGTGATGGCGGTTGCTGACATCCTGACTTCTATGGTGGTTGACGTTTCTGACCTGCTCGACCAGGCGCGTCAACGTGGCGATTTCGTCATGTTCGAAGGTGCGCAGGGTACGCTGCTGGATATCGACCACGGTACTTATCCGTACGTAACTTCTTCCAACACCACTGCGGGTGGCGTGGCGACCGGTTCCGGCTTGGGGCCGCGTTATGTTGATTACGTTCTGGGTATCCTCAAAGCTTACTCCACTCGCGTTGGCGCAGGTCCGTTCCCGACTGAACTGTTTGATGAAACCGGCGAGTTCCTCTGCAAGCAGGGTAACGAATTTGGCGCGACAACGGGTCGTCGCCGTCGTACCGGCTGGTTGGACACCGTTGCTGTTCGTCGTGCGGTACAGTTGAACTCTCTGTCTGGCTTCTGCCTGACCAAACTGGACGTTCTGGACGGCCTGAAAGAGGTGAAACTCTGCGTGGCCTACCGTATGCCGGATGGTCGCGAAGTGACCACCACTCCGCTGGCAGCAGATGACTGGAAAGGCGTTGAGCCGATTTACGAAACCATGCCGGGTTGGTCTGAATCCACCTTTGGCGTGAAAGATCGTAGCGGTCTGCCGCAGGCAGCGCTGAACTACATCAAGCGTATTGAAGAGCTGACCGGTGTGCCGATCGATATCATCTCTACTGGTCCGGATCGTACTGAAACCATGATTCTGCGCGACCCGTTCGACGCGTAATTCTGGTACGCCCGGCAGATCTTTTGCCTGCCGGGCTAGCAGTGTGATACATTACTGTGTCGGGTAAGCCATTACGCTATCCGACACAGTGTTAAATCCTCGCTTTTTTCCTTCCCCAAACTGAAATAAATTAGCGACACAGCTTGTGGCTGGTTTATCATCAATGTAAATGTATTTTTTCCCGCTTTCCCTTTTTTGAGGTTGATGTGCAGTTAACGAGTTTCACTGATTACGGATTACGCGCGCTGATCTACATGGCATCATTGCCAGAAGGGCGGATGACCAGCATTTCTGAAGTGACTGACGTCTACGGCGTTTCCCGTAATCATATGGTCAAAATAATCAATCAACTTAGTCGTGCCGGCTACGTGACTGCTGTTCGTGGAAAAAATGGCGGCATTCGCCTGGGTAAACCGGCGAGTGCTATACGTATTGGTGATGTGGTGCGCGAGCTGGAACCCTTATCGTTGGTGAATTGCAGCAGTGAGTTTTGCCACATCACACCTGCCTGTCGGTTGAAGCAGGCACTTTCAAAGGCCGTGCAAAGTTTTCTTACGGAACTGGATAACTACACGCTTGCCGATTTGGTTGAAGAGAATCAACCGCTTTATAAATTATTGCTGGTGGAGTGACGAAAATCTTCATCAGAGATGACAACGGAGGAACCGAGATGTCACAAGATCCTTTCCAGGAACGCGAAGCTGAAAAATACGCGAATCCCATCCCTAGTCGGGAATTTATCCTCGAACATTTAACCAAACGTGAAAAACCGGCCAGCCGTGATGAGCTGGCGGTAGAGCTGCACATTGAAGGCGAAGAGCAGCTTGAAGGCCTGCGTCGTCGCCTGCGCGCGATGGAGCGCGACGGTCAACTGGTCTTCACTCGCCGTCAGTGCTATGCGCTGCCGGAACGTCTCGATCTGGTGAAAGGTACTGTTATTGGCCACCGTGATGGCTACGGCTTTCTGCGGGTTGAAGGGCGTAAAGATGATTTGTATCTTTCCAGCGAGCAGATGAAAACCTGCATTCATGGCGATCAGGTTCTGGCGCAACCGCTTGGTGCTGACCGTAAAGGCCGCCGTGAAGCGCGTATTGTCCGCGTACTGGTGCCAAAAACGAGCCAGATTGTGGGTCGTTACTTTACCGAAGCGGGCGTCGGCTTTGTGGTTCCTGACGACAGCCGTTTGAGCTTCGATATCTTAATCCCACCTGATCAGATCATGGGCGCACGCATGGGCTTTGTCGTTGTTGTCGAACTGACTCAACGCCCGACACGTCGTACCAAAGCGGTGGGTAAAATCGTCGAAGTACTTGGCGACAATATGGGCACCGGCATGGCGGTTGATATCGCCCTGCGCACCCATGAAATTCCGTACATCTGGCCGCAGGCTGTTGAGCAACAGGTTGCCGGGCTGAAAGAAGAAGTGCCGGAAGAGGCAAAAGCAGGCCGTGTCGATCTGCGTGATTTACCGTTGGTCACCATTGATGGCGAAGACGCCCGTGACTTTGACGATGCGGTTTACTGCGAGAAGAAACGCGGCGGTGGCTGGCGTTTATGGGTCGCAATTGCCGACGTCAGTTACTATGTGCGTCCACCAACACCGCTGGACAGAGAAGCACGTAACCGCGGTACGTCGGTCTACTTCCCGTCGCAGGTTATCCCGATGCTGCCGGAAGTACTCTCTAACGGCCTGTGCTCGCTCAATCCGCAGGTAGACCGCCTGTGTATGGTGTGCGAGATGACCATTTCGTCGAAAGGTCGCCTGACCGGCTATAAATTCTACGAAGCGGTGATGAGCTCTCATGCGCGTCTGACTTACACCAAAGTTTGGCATATTCTGCAGGGCGATCAGGAACTGCGTGAACAATACGCGCCGCTGGTTAAGCATCTCGAAGAGCTGCATAACCTCTATAAAGTGCTGGATAAAGCCCGCGAAGAGCGCGGTGGGATCTCGTTTGAGAGTGAAGAAGCGAAGTTTATTTTCAACGCTGAACGTCGTATTGAACGTATCGAACAGACTCAGCGTAACGACGCGCACAAATTAATTGAAGAGTGTATGATTCTGGCGAATATCTCGGCGGCGCGTTTCGTTGAGAAAGCCAAAGAACCGGCACTGTTCCGTATTCACGACAAGCCGAGCACCGAAGCGATTACCTCTTTCCGTTCAGTGCTGGCGGAACTGGGGCTGGAATTGCCGGGTGGTAACAAGCCAGAACCGCGCGACTACGCAGAACTGCTGGAGTCGGTTGCCGACCGTCCTGACGCAGAAATGCTACAAACCATGCTGCTGCGCTCAATGAAACAGGCGATTTACGATCCGGAAAACCGCGGTCACTTTGGTCTGGCATTGCAGTCTTATGCCCACTTTACCTCACCGATTCGTCGTTATCCTGACCTGACGCTGCATCGTGCCATTAAGTATCTGTTGGCGAAAGAGCAGGGGCATCAGGGGAACACGACTGAAACCGGTGGCTACCATTATTCAATGGAAGAGATGCTGCAACTGGGTCAGCACTGTTCGATGGCGGAACGTCGTGCCGATGAAGCAACGCGTGATGTGGCAGACTGGCTGAAGTGTGACTTTATGCTCGACCAGGTGGGCAACGTCTTTAAAGGCGTAATTTCCAGCGTCACTGGATTCGGTTTCTTTGTTCGCCTGGATGATCTGTTTATTGATGGCCTGGTCCACGTTTCTTCGCTGGATAACGACTACTATCGCTTTGATCAGGTTGGTCAACGTCTGATGGGGGAATCCAGCGGCCAGACTTATCGCCTGGGCGACCGCGTGGAAGTTCGCGTCGAAGCGGTTAATATGGACGAGCGCAAGATCGACTTTAGCCTGATCTCCAGCGAACGCGCGCCACGCAACGTCGGTAAAACGGCGCGCGAGAAAGCGAAAAAAGGTGATGTAGGTAAAAAAGCCGGTAAGCGTCGTCAGGTGGGCAAAAAGGTAAACTTTGAGCCAGACAGTGCTTTCCGTGGTGAGAAAAAAGCGAAGCCGAAAGCGGCGAAAAAAGACGCGAGAAAAGCGAAAAAGCCATCGGCTAAAACGCAGAAAATAGCTGCAGCGACCAAAGCGAAGCGTGCAGCGAAGAAAAAAGTAGCTGAGTGATCAAAACCCTCTTCAAAAAGAAGAGGGTCAGATTGCTGACAAAGTGCGCTTTGTTCATGCCGGATGCGGCGTGAACGCCTTATCAGGCCTACATAATCACGCAAATTCAATATATTGCAGAATCATGTAGGCCTGATAAGCGTAGCGTATCAGGCAAAACGTTAACAACGAGTACATTAATGAGCGAAATGATTTACGGCATCCACGCAGTGCAGGCCCTGCTGGAGCGCGCCCCTGAACGTTTTCAGGAAGTCTTTATTTTAAAAGGCCGTGAAGATAAACGTCTGTTACCGCTGATTCACGCCCTCGAATCTCATGGCGTGGTTATCCAGTTGGCAAATCGTCAATATCTCGACGAGAAAAGCGACGGTGCCGTGCATCAGGGCATTATCGCCCGCGTGAAGCCTGGACGTCAGTATCAGGAAAGCGATCTGCCGGATCTGATCGCTTCGCTCGAACAACCGTTCCTGCTGATCCTCGACGGCGTTACCGATCCACACAACCTCGGTGCGTGCCTGCGTAGCGCAGACGCCGCTGGCGTTCATGCGGTGATTGTACCGAAAGATCGTTCCGCTCAACTCAATGCAACGGCGAAAAAAGTGGCCTGTGGCGCGGCAGAAAGCGTTCCTCTGATTCGGGTGACTAACCTGGCGCGCACCATGCGTATGTTGCAGGAAGAGAATATCTGGATCGTCGGTACGGCGGGTGAAGCGGATCATACTCTCTATCAGAGCAAAATGACCGGGCGTCTGGCACTGGTGATGGGCGCGGAAGGTGAAGGCATGCGTCGCCTGACTCGTGAACATTGCGATGAGTTGATCAGCATCCCGATGGCAGGAAGCGTTTCTTCCCTGAACGTTTCGGTAGCGACCGGCATTTGTTTATTTGAAGCAGTACGCCAGCGTAGCTAATTCCTCTGAATTATGAAAAACCATCCATATTTGGATGGTTTTTTTTTACCTGGAGCTGGTAAGATAATTACGTGCTACAAATATTCATATTATTAATATTTTAACTTAATCACTATGGAATAATATATGACATGGAATCCGTTGGCGCTGGCGACGGCGCTGCAAACTGTACCTGAACAAAATATTGATATAACAAATAATGAAAACGCATTAATTATTAAAATGAATGATTATGGCGATTTGCAAATCAATATTCTTTTTACTTCCCGCCAGATGATTATCGAAACATTTATTTGCCCGGTAAGTTGTATCAGTAATCCAGATGAATTTAATACCTTCTTATTAAGAAATCAGAAGATTATGCCACTGTCATCGGTAGGGATCTCCAGTGTGGAGCAGGAAGAGTATTACATTGTTTTTGGTGCATTATCGCTTAACTCTTCCCTTGATGATCTCCTGCTGGAGATAACCACGCTGGTAGATAATGCATTGGATTTAGCTGAAATTACTGAAGAATATTCATATTAATCACGAAGACAGGTATTTATGGGGATTTTAAAAAGTTTATTTACATTAGGTAAGTCTTTTATTTCACAGGCGGAAGAATCCATTGAAGAAAACCAGGGTGTGCGGATGCTGGAACAACATATTCGCGACGCCAAAGCTGAACTGGATAAAGCCGGAAAATCACGCGTCGATCTGCTGGCGCGAGTGAAATTAAGTAACGATAAACTGAAAGATTTACGTGAGCGTAAAGCCACTCTGGAAGCCCGTGCGCTGGAAGCATTAAGTAAGAACGTCAACCCGTCGTTGATTAACGAAGTCGCTGAAGAAATCGCGCGCCTTGAGAATCTCATTACCGCTGAAGAGCAAGTGTTGTCGAATCTTGAAGTCTCCCGTGATGGTGTGGAAAAAGCGGTAACGGCAACGGCACAGCGTATTGCTCAATTTGAGCAACAGATGGAAGTCGTTAAGGCCACTGAAGCCATGCAGCGTGCGCAACAGGCAGTAACGACCTCTACCGTTGGAGCATCTTCCAGCGTCTCTACAGCGGCTGAATCCTTAAAACGCCTGCAAGCGCGTCAGGCCGAACGTCAGGCACGGCTGGATGCCGCTGCACAACTGGAGAAAGTGGCAGACGGCCGCGATCTCGACGAAAAACTGGCGGAAGCGGGGATTGGTGGAGTTAACAAAAGCAGTGCTCAGGATGTGCTGGCAAGGCTGCAACGCCAACAGGGTGAGTAATTTTTTTGCCAGCCTCACTAAAAGGCTGGCAGCTATTTTAAGGGTAAAATATGTCTGGTTTTTTCCAGCGCCTGTTTGGCAATGATGATAAGCCTGCTGTCGCTCGTGGTCCGCTGGGGTTGCATCTCCATAATGGTTTTACGCTCGATACGTTAGCGTTTCGTTTACTGGAAGATGAATTACTGATTGCGTTACCGGGGGAAGAATACACTGTAGCTGCAGCCAGTCGCATCGATCTGGGGGGCGGTAGTCAGATATTCCGTTACTACACTTCCGGTGATGAATTCCTGCAAATCAATACCACTGGCGGCGAAGACATTGATGACATTGATGATATCAAGCTCTTTGTCTATGAAGAGAGTTACGGTATCAGCAAAGAGAGCCACTGGCGCGAGGCAATTAATGCCAAAGCAATGGGGATGATGACCTTAAACTGGCAGGAAAAACGCTGGCAGCGATTTTTTAATAGCGAAGAACCAGGTAATATTGCGCCGGTCTACATGCTGGAAAAAATAGAAAATCAAAACCATACCAAATGGGAAGTGCATAACTTTATGATGGGTTACCAGCGACAGGTGACCGAAGATACTTACGAATATTTGCTGTTAAATGGTGAGGAATCCTTTAACGAACTCGGTGAACCGGAGTGGTTATTTTCGCGTGCGCTGGGTGTCGATATCCCACTAACATCACTTCATATTATTGGTTAATTACAGGGAAGTTTATAATGCATATTCTTGATTCACTCCTTGCTTTTAGCGCCTATTTTTTTATTGGCGTGGCTATGGTGATTATCTTTCTGTTTATTTATTCCAAAATTACTCCGCATAATGAATGGCAGTTAATCAAAAACAATAATATCGCGGCGTCACTGGCGTTCAGCGGGACATTGCTGGGTTATGTTATTCCATTATCCAGTGCGGCAATCAATGCGGTGAGTATTCCTGATTATTTTGCCTGGGGTGGGATCGCACTGGTGATTCAATTACTCATTTTTTCTGGCGTCAGACTTTATATACCCGCATTAAGCGACAAAATTATTAATCACAATACCGCCGCAGGAATGTTTATGGGAACCGCCGCGCTGGCTGGTGGTATTTTTAACGCAGCTTGTATGACATGGTAATGGACGATCATGGCCAGAAAACGCAAATCAAGAAATAGCAGTAAACCAGCTCACGGAGCCATCAGCCGTATTAATCGACCGAATAATCCCTTCGCGCCGCAGCGAAATCGCTACGCACATAAATACTTAACGTTGGCGCTAATGGGGGGAGCCGCTTTTTTCGTATTGAAAAGTTGTGGCGATAGTGGCGATGTCGATAACGACGGCGACGGAACGTTTTACTCGACAGTGCAGGATTGCATTGATGACGGTAATAATTCAGATATCTGTGCTCATGGCTGGAACAACGCCAAAGCGGCATTTTATGCCGATGTTCCGAAGAATATGACTCAGCAGAATTGTCAGTCTAAGTACGAAAATTGCTATTACGACAACGTCGAACAGAGTTGGCTCCCGGTCATTTCTGGATTTTTATTAAGTCGGGTTATTCGTAAAGATCGCGATGAGCAGTTTGTTTATAACAGTGGCGGCTCCTCTTATGCTTCGCGCCCCGTCTGGCGCAACACTTCCGGTGATTACTCCTGGCGCTCCGGTTCTGGCAAAAAAGAGTCTTACTCTTCGGGCGGCTTTACCACCAGAAAAGCATCAACCGTTTCTCGCGGCGGCTATGGTCGTTCTTCCAGCGCCCGTGGGCATTGGGGAGGCTAATCATGCTGAGACACAACGTTCCTGTGCGGCGGGATCTGGATCAGATCGCTGCCGATAACGGATTTGACTTTCATATCATCGACAATGAAATCTATTGGGATGAGAGTCGTGCTTATCGCTTTACCCTGCGGCAGATTGAAGAGCAGATCGAAAAACCGACTGCGGAACTGCATCAGATGTGCCTTGAGGTGGTGGATCGTGCGGTTAAAAATGAAGAGATCCTGACGCAACTGGCGATCCCCCCGCTGTACTGGGATGTAATTGCTGAAAGCTGGCGCGCGCGCGATCCTTCGCTGTATGGCCGTATGGATTTTGCCTGGTGTGGTAATGCGCCGGTGAAGTTGCTGGAGTACAACGCCGATACGCCGACCTCGCTGTATGAATCGGCTTATTTTCAGTGGTTGTGGCTGGAAGATGCCCGGCGCAGCGGCATTATTCCGCGTGACGCCGATCAGTACAATGTCATTCAGGAGCGTCTGATTTCGCGCTTTAGCGAGATTTATAGCCGTGAACCGTTTTATTTTTGTTGCTGTCAGGATACCGACGAAGACAGGACTACCGTGCTGTACTTGCAGGACTGCGCCCAGCAGGCAGGACAGGAATCGCGGTTTATCTATATTGAAGATCTCGGCCTGGGCGTCGGCGGTGTGCTGACCGATCTCGATGATAACGTCATCCAGCGTGCGTTTAAGCTGTATCCGCTGGAGTGGATGATGCGTGACGATAACGGCCCGCTGCTGCGCAAGCGTCGTGAGCAATGGGTGGAACCGTTATGGAAAAGTATCTTGAGCAACAAAGGGTTAATGCCGCTATTGTGGCGCTTTTTCCCTGGTCATCCTAATCTTCTGGCATCCTGGTTTGAGGGCGAGAAACCGCAGATTGCTGCGGGCGAAAGCTACGTGCGTAAACCGATCTACTCACGGGAAGGCGGTAACGTCACCATTTTTGACGGTCAGAACAACGTCGTTGACCATGCTGAGGGTGATTACGCCGATGAACCGATGATCTACCAGGCTTTTCAGCCTTTGCCGCGCTTTGGCGATAGCTACACATTGATTGGTAGCTGGATTGTCGATGATGAAGCGTGCGGTATGGGGATTCGCGAAGATAACACGCTGATCACTAAAGATACTTCGCGTTTTGTTCCGCATTACATTGCGGGTTAAGAATGTTTTAGCAATCTCTTTCTGTCAGGAATCCGTGGCAGTGACCATACTAATGGTGACTGCCATTGATGGAGGGAGACACAGTGCACTGGCAAACTCACACCGTTTTTAATCAACCGATACCTTTAAATAACAGCAATCTATACCTGTCCGATGGCGCGCTTTGCGAAGCGGTAACACGTGAAGGTGCGGGCTGGGATAGTGATTTTCTCGCCAGTATTGGTCAGCAGTTAGGGACGGCTGAATCCCTTGAACTGGGGCGACTGGCGAATGTGAATCCGCCAGAATTGTTGCGCTACGATGCTCAGGGACGCCGTCTGGACGATGTGCGTTTTCATCCGGCATGGCACTTGCTGATGCAGGCACTATGTACCAATCGGGTGCACAATCTGGCCTGGGAGGAAGATGCTCGTTCTGGCGCATTTGTGGCGCGCGCGGCGCGTTTTATGTTGCACGCACAGGTTGAGGCCGGATCGTTATGTCCGATAACCATGACTTTTGCCGCCACCCCATTGTTATTGCAGATGTTACCTGCACCATTCAAGGATTGGACCACGCCGCTGTTGAGCGATCGCTACGATTCCCATTTGCTGCCAGGCGGGCAAAAACGCGGTCTGTTGATTGGCATGGGAATGACAGAAAAGCAGGGCGGCTCTGATGTGATGAGCAATACTACCAGGGCAGAGCGTCTGGACGATGGTTCTTATCGGCTGGTGGGGCATAAATGGTTTTTCTCGGTGCCGCAAAGCGACGCGCATTTGGTGCTGGCACAGACCACGGGCGGATTGTCCTGCTTCTTTGTGCCGCGTTTTTTGCCTGATGGACAACGTAACGCGATTCGCCTGGAACGCCTGAAAGATAAGCTGGGCAATCGCTCTAATGCCAGTTGCGAAGTGGAGTTTCAGGATGCTATCGGCTGGCTGTTAGGCCAGGAGGGAGAAGGCATCCGCCTGATCCTGAAAATGGGCGGGATGACGCGTTTTGATTGCGCCCTGGGTAGCCATGCCATGATGCGCCGTGCATTTTCGCTGGCGATTTATCACGCTCATCAACGACATGTATTTGGCAATCCGTTGATCGAACAGCCCCTTATGCGTCATGTCTTAAGTCGCATGGCGCTTCAGCTTGAAGGGCAAACGGCGCTGTTGTTTCGTCTGGCACGGGCGTGGGATCGGCGTGCCGATGCTAAAGAAGCCCTGTGGGCGCGTTTATTTACGCCAGCAGCGAAGTTTGTGATTTGCAAAAGTGGCGTCCCATTTGTGGCCGAAGCGATGGAGGTGTTGGGCGGTATTGGCTATTGCGAGGAGAGCGAGTTGCCGCGGCTGTACCGGGAGATGCCGGTGAACAGTATCTGGGAAGGCTCCGGCAATATTATGTGTCTGGATGTGCTGCGCGTTCTTAATAAGCAGGCTGGCGTATACGAGTTATTGACGGAAGCGTTTATGGAAGTGAAAGGACAGGATCGCTATTTTGATCGCGCGGTTCGTCGTTTACAGCAGCAACTGCGCAAACCGTCTGAAGAGCTGGGGCGAGAGATTACTCATCATCTATTCTTGCTGGGTAGTGGCGCGCAAATGTTGAAATATGCTTCTCCGCCAATGGCGCAGGCGTGGTGTCAGATGATGTTAGATACGCGCGGTGGTGTGCGGTTGTCAGGGCAGATCCAGAATGATTTGTTACTGCGGGCGACTGGTGGTGTGTGTTTGTAAGCGTTTACGCTTAATGAAATATATAGAATTTATAGGCCGGATAGGGCGCTCGCGCCGCATCCGGCATTGTTCATTCGCTGTTGATAACACTCATGCATACAGTATCGCCTGTACACGCCAGTTATCGGGCTGCTGATCCTCGTACATGGTAATAATGCGATACCATGACGCCCCCTGTTCATCGGCCTTTAACGCCACGATACGTTCCACGTCCTGCGGATCCCCTGAAATATTGCTAACTGAGATCTGACCTATTTCATTCAGGCCCGTCACGCAGTCAGCACTGGCGAATTCTGCAGACTGTGCCGTGGCGCTCGCGGGACACGTAACTAATTGCAGCGAGGGTGAGGCAAGTAATTGTTTCATCGTCAGCTCCATTTTTCGTTTCCCCACATGTTGCAGGGCATTCCATCGCGGTAATAAACGCCCGAGCTTCCAGCCGGTAATTTATTGTGCACAGGTAAACGCATAGGGACGCAAAGCAATGTAAAGCTTACTGTATAAGTTGTCTGATTTATTTACGGTACAAAATGGCTTGTGAATACCACTGTCCTGTCACAATGGTTTCATCCACCATTACGACGACGTAATAATCAGCTTTTGCCGCGGCAGCTTTCGCTCTGATTTCTGCTAATGCGTCATCCGGTGAGCCACGGACCATTGTGCTTACCGTTCCAATTCGCTGTAGCCCTTGGGTTTGGTCGCGGCGAATTTCCTGCGGATGATCCGTTACTGGTGGCGCTGGCTGTGGCGTACCTTGCAGTGCGCTACAGGCGCTTAACATCAACACCAATAATAAACTGGCAAACCGGTAAACAACGCTATTACGTTTCCTGCTAACCATAGTGTAGTGCCTTATTAATTTAACTTTGGGGGAATGTTCCCGAATTGTTACCTGGTACGCGATTTTCGAATGAAAACGTGGTGAAAGCGTAACCCATATCTCAACATTATGAACTAATACTGCCAGCGGAAACTTGTGCTAAGGATTTCTTCATGTCATACCAGACAAAAAGGAGGAATAGATGATTGAATTAGAATCGCGCGTACTGGCAGATATTCCCGTTCTACATGCTTATCCCGTTGGGCAAAAAGAAACTCCGTTACCGTGCGTGATTTTTTATCACGGTTTTACTTCATCCAGTCTGGTGTATAGCTATTTTGCCGTTGCGCTGGCACAGGCCGGTATGCGGGTAATCATGCCAGACGCACCCGATCACGGTATCCGTTTTAGTGGCGACACACCGCGACGGTTAAATCAGTTCTGGCAAATATTGCGGCAAAATATGCAAGAATTTACGCCATTACGTGCGGCTATTGTTAAAGAAAACTGGCTGCTTGATGACCGTCTGGCAGTCGGCGGCGCATCGATGGGCGCGATGACGGCCTTGGGAATTACCGCTCGCCACTCCACGGTGAAATGTACCGCCAGCATGATGGGATCGGGCTATTTCACATCGCTTGCCCGTTCACTGTTTCCACCGCTGATACCTGAAACGGCAGCGCAGCAGCGCGAATTTAATAACATTATCGCTCCGCTGGTGGAGTGGGAAGCGACAAACCACCTGGAAGAGCTGGGAAACAGACCACTGCTCTTATGGCATGGTCTTGATGATGATGTCGTACCTGCCGACGAATCAGTACGTTTGCAGCAGGCACTAAGAGAAGCGGGGCTGGATAAACAGTTAACCTGTTCATGGCAGCCAGGCGTGCGTCATCGCATTACGCCAGAAGCGTTAGATGCCGCGGTGAAATTTTTCCGCCAGCATCTTTAAACGCGCAGAATGCTGACCCCTTGCGCTTCCAGTTGTTGCAGGATTTCCGGGTTAGCATTTTTGCCAGTGATCAGCATATCGATTTGATCGGCGCGGCTAAAGAGCATACCCGCGCGCTCACCAATCTTGCTGCTATCGACCAGAACCACCAGTTTCCCCACCACGCTCAGCATCTTCTGCTCTGCCATCGCTGTTAGCATATCGGTTTTATACAACCCTTCTGCCGTCAGCCCTTTGCCACTGGTAAACATCCAGTGGCCGGCATACAAGCTGTTCTCACTGCCCTGCGGGCTTAAGGTGATGGACTGGCTTTTATTGTACTGCCCGCCCATGATGATCACGCTCTCATGTTCCTGATCGATCAGGTAATTTGCCAGCGGTAAATAATTGGTGATGATTTGCACAGGCTTGCCACACATTTCCCTTCCGAGCAGGAATGCGGTGGAACCACAGTTGATGACCACACTTTCGCCCGGATTGACCAGTTGCGATGCCGCTTTGGCGATACGCACTTTTTCATCGTGGTTCTGTGCCTGGTGGAGATTCATTGGTGTCCAGCGAGGACGCTGTTGGGTGATGGCTTCCGCGCCATTGCGCACTTTTTTCAGTTTGCCGCTCTCGTCGAGTTTATTAATGTCCCGTCGTGCGGTAGCAGGCGAAATTCCCAGGCGCTCAACAACTTTCTCTACGGTCACAAAGCCCAATTGTGCGAGCATTTCCAGGAGAATTTGATGTCTTTGTGCTTCAGTCATGAGCTATTCCGATAAAATTTGATTTTTTTAGATGATATTTGAAATAGCCAGGAAATACTACGCCGGATAGCGGGAACATCTCCACGCTATCCGGTAAAAGCGACAGATTACAGGAACGATTTGAACGGCAGATCCGGTTCAATGGTGAAGCAATCGTCAAAACCACGCGGATAGTGGTATTCGAAGTTGTCTTTATCCAGCGGCCAGGTGAACTTGCCGCCAACCTGCCAGATAAACGGCTTAAAGCCATACTTCAGACGATCTTTTTTCATCTCCCACAGTACGCGAATTTCCTGCGGATCGGCCTGGAAGTTTGACCAGATATCGTGGTGGAACGGGATCACCACTTTTGCATTTAACGCTTCACCCATACGCAACATATCGGCGCTGGTCATTTTGTCGGTAATACCGCGCGGGTTCTCGCCGTAAGATCCTAACGCCACATCGATCTGATACTCATTACCATGTTTTGCATAGTAGTTGGAGTAGTGGGAGTCGCCGCTGTGATACAGGGAACCGCCCGGCGTTTTGAACAGATAGTTCACTGCGCGATCATCCATCCCGTCCGGCAGTACGCCAGCCGCTTTTTGATCCGCAGGCAGGGTAATCAGTGCAGTACGGTCGAACGCGTCAAGGGCATGAATTTCAATGTCTTTCACTTTTACCACATCGCCTGGTTTGACCACGATGCAGCGTTCTTTCGGCACGCCCCAGCCAATCCATAAATCCACACAGGTTTTCGGCCCGATAAATGGCACATCGTCGGCGCAGTTTTGCATTACGGCTGCAGCGACGTTCACGTCGATATGATCGTTGTGATCGTGAGTCGCCAGCACAGCGTCGATCTGGCGAATGGCAAACGGATCAAGGACAAATGGTGTGGTGCGCAGGTTCGGTTGCAGTTTTTTCACCCCAGCCATGCGCTGCATCTGGTGACCCTGTTTCATCAGTGGGTTACCGTGACTTTGTTTGCCAGTACCGCACCAGAAATCGACGCACACGTTGGTGCCGCCTTCCGATTTCAACCAGATCCCGGTGCAGCCGAGCCACCACATCGCAAAGGTGCCTGGTGCGACCTGTTCTTGCTCTATTTCTTCATTCAGCCAGCTACCCCATTCCGGGAAGGTGCTCAGGATCCAGGATTCACGGGTGATACTTTTCACTTTACTCATCGCCATTTACCTTCATGATAGTTCAATTTGAATCAATGTGTGATTGGTTTTGATTAATCCTGACACTGTTTTTTCAGGAAGGCAATGACCATTTTTTGACTTTTCACCGAAAGCGTTGTTGATGATTTTGAGTATGGAAAGATTTAAAGGAGTGTGTAATTTAATTAACTAAATGAATTTAAATGAGTAATTGTTTCGTCTTGTGAACACCATACTTTCTATGTGGAATTATTTGCGTGCCGCGTCACATTTAATCACAAATAATCTTGTTGTGATTATTTTTGAAAATTAGAGTGAGTGCACAACATTCCGGGTGTGCGGAATTCCCGGTTACCTCTTCTTCAGGAGATCGTTATGGAGATCCTCTACAGCATCTTTACCGTGTTCTTTAACCAGGTCATGACCAATGCCCCGTTATTGCTGGGTATTGTGACCTGCCTGGGCTACATCCTGCTGCGTAAAAGCGTCAGCGTGATTATCAAAGGCACCATCAAAACGATTATCGGTTTTATGTTGCTGCAAGCAGGGTCCGGCATCCTGACCAGCACTTTTAAACCGGTGGTGGCAAAAATGTCGGAAGTTTATGGCATTAATGGCGCGATTTCAGATACCTACGCATCGATGATGGCAACTATTGAGCGTATGGGCGATGCCTATAGCTGGGTGGGTTATGCGGTGTTGTTGGCACTGGCGCTAAACATCTGTTACGTGCTGCTGCGTCGCATTACTGGTATTCGCACCATCATGCTGACCGGCCACATCATGTTCCAACAGGCGGGTCTGATAGCTGTCACGCTGTTTATTTTCGGCTACTCCATGTGGACTACCATTATCTGCACTGCGATTCTGGTTTCGCTTTACTGGGGCATCACCTCCAACATGATGTACAAGCCGACTCAGGAAGTGACGGACGGCTGCGGTTTCTCCATCGGTCACCAACAGCAGTTTGCTTCCTGGCTTGCCTATAAGGTCGCGCCGTATTTGGGCAAAAAAGAGGAAAGCGTTGAAGACCTCAAATTGCCCGGTTGGCTGAACATTTTCCACGACAACATCGTCTCCACGGCGATTGTGATGACCATCTTCTTTGGTGCCATTCTGCTCTCTTTCGGTATCGATACCGTGCAGGCGATGGCAGGCAAAGTGAACTGGGTGGTGTACATCCTGCAAACCGGTTTCTCCTTTGCGGTGGCGATCTTCATCATTACTCAGGGAGTGCGCATGTTTGTCGCGGAACTCTCTGAAGCATTTAACGGTATCTCTCAGCGTCTGATCCCGGGTGCGGTTCTGGCGATTGACTGTGCGGCTATCTATAGCTTTGCGCCGAATGCCGTGGTCTGGGGCTTTATGTGGGGCACCATCGGGCAACTAATAGCGGTTGGTATTCTGGTCGCCTGCGGTTCCGCGATTCTGATCATTCCTGGTTTTATCCCGATGTTTTTCTCCAACGCCACCATCGGCGTATTCGCGAACCACTTCGGCGGCTGGCGTGCGGCGCTGAAGATTTGTCTGGTGATGGGGATGATTGAAATCTTTGGCTGCGTCTGGGCGGTGAAACTCACCGGTATGAGTGCCTGGATGGGCATGGCGGACTGGTCGATTCTGGCACCGCCGATGATGCAGGGCTTCTTCTCCATCGGTATCGCCTTTATGGCCGTCATCATCGTTATTGCATTGGCTTATATGTACTTCGCTGGCCGCGCGCTGCGCGCAGAAGAAGATGCAGAAAAACAACTGGCAGAACAGTCTGCTTAATAAGGAGTTTTGATTATGACCGTACGTATTCTGGCTGTGTGTGGCAACGGACAAGGCAGTTCCATGATCATGAAAATGAAAGTGGACCAGTTTTTAACCCAATCAAACATTGACCACACGGTAAATAGCTGCGCGGTTGGCGAGTACAAAAGCGAGTTGAGCGGCGCGGATATCATCATCGCTTCTACCCATATTGCGGGCGAAATCACTGTTACCGGCAACAAATATGTGGTTGGCGTGCGCAACATGCTCTCACCCACAGACTTTGGCCCGAAACTGCTGGAAGTGATCAAAGAACATTTCCCGCAGGACATGAAGTAAGGACGCGCCATGAAATTACGTGATTCGCTGGCAGAAAATAAATCTATCTGTTTGCAGGCAGAAGCAGAGACCTGGCAGGACGCGGTAAAAATTGGCGTTGACCTGCTGGTGGCGGCGGATGTTGTTGAGCCGCGTTACTACCAGGCGATTCTGGATGCGGTTGAACAGCACGGCCCGTACTTTGTGCTCGCGCCAGGCCTGGCAATGCCACACGGACGCCCGGAAGAGGGGGTTAAGAAAACCGGTTTTGCGCTGGTGACGTTGAAAAAGCCGCTGGAGTTCAACCACGAAGATAACGACCCGGTGGATATCCTCATCACGATGGCGGCAGTCGATGCCAATACTCATCAGGAAGTGGGCATCATGCAAATCGTCAACCTGTTTGAAGATGAAGAGAATTTCGACCGTTTACGCGCCTGCCGTACCGAGCAGGAAGTACTGGATTTAATTGACCGCACCAACGCGGCTGCTTAAGAAGGAATTGAAGATGTCATTACCCATGTTGCAAGTCGCGCTGGACAACCAGACTATGGATAGCGCCTATGAAACCACTCGTCTGATTGCTGAAGAAGTCGATATTATCGAAGTGGGCACCATTCTGTGTATGGGGGAAGGTGTGCGTGCGGTGCGCGATCTGAAAGCACTCTATCCACACAAGATTGTGCTGGCAGACGCCAAAATTGCTGATGCGGGCAAAATCCTTTCTCGTATGTGCTTTGAAGCCAACGCTGACTGGGTCACCGTGATTTGCTGTGCGGATATCAACACCGCCAAAGGCGCGCTGGATGTGGCAAAAGAGTTTAACGGCGACGTACAGATTGAGCTGACTGGTTTCTGGACCTGGGAACAGGCAGATGCATGGCGTGAAGCGGGCATCCAGCAGGTGGTGTATCACCGCAGCCGTGATGCGCAAGCAGCCGGTGTAGGCTGGGGCGAATCAGATATCGCCGCGATCAAACGCCTTTCTGATATGGGCTTCAAAGTAACCATTACCGGTGGCCTGGCGCTGGAAGATTTGCCACTGTTCAAAGGTATTCCGATTCATGTCTTTATCGCTGGTCGTAGCATCCGTGATGCCGCGTCTCCGGTTGAAGCTGCGCGTCAGTTCAAACGTTCCATCGCCCAACTGTGGGGCTAAGGAGCGGATATGTTGTCCAAACAAATCCCGCTTGGCATCTATGAAAAAGCACTCCCCACCGGGGAGTGCTGGTTGGAACGGCTGCAACTGGCAAAAACGTTGGGCTTCGATTTTGTTGAGATGTCAGTAGATGAAACGGACGCTCGCCTGTCTCGCCTTGACTGGAGCCGCGAACAACGTCTGACGCTGGTGAATGCGATTGTTGAAACTGGCGTGCGCGTACCGTCCATGTGCCTTTCTGCCCATCGTCGTTTTCCGCTGGGCAGCGAAGATGACACAGTGCGGGCGCAGGGGCTGGAGATTATGCGTAAAGCTATCCAGTTCGCCCAGGATGTCGGCATTCGCGTGATCCAACTGGCGGGCTATGACGTCTACTATCAGGAAGCCAATAACGAAACGCGTCGTCGTTTTCGCGAAGGGCTGAAAGAGAGTGTTGAGATGGCGAGCCGTGCGCAGGTGACGCTGGCGATGGAGATCATGGATTACCCGTTGATGAACTCCATCAGCAAGGCGCTGGGCTATGCACACTATCTCAACAACCCGTGGTTCCAGCTCTATCCGGATATCGGCAACCTGTCGGCGTGGGATAACGACGTGCAGATGGAATTACAGGCTGGAATAGGGCACATCGTCGCGGTGCATGTGAAAGACACCAAACCGGGCGTCTTTAAAAATGTGCCGTTTGGCGAAGGCGTGGTGGACTTCGAACGTTGCTTTGAAACGCTCAAACAGAGTGGTTATTGCGGGCCTTATCTGATTGAGATGTGGAGCGAAACGGCGGAAGACCCGGCGGCAGAAGTGGCGAAAGCGCGTGATTGGGTGAAAGCGCGCATGGCCAAAGCGGGCATGGTGGAGGCCGCATAATGCAAAAGCTGAAACAGCAGGTATTTGAAGCCAACATGGATCTGCCGCGTTACGGACTGGTGACCTTTACCTGGGGCAACGTCAGCGCCATTGATCGCGGACGCGGGCTGGTGGTAATTAAGCCCAGCGGCGTCGCCTACGAAACCATGCAAGTGGACGATATGGTGGTGGTTGACATGAGTGGCAATGTGGTGGAAGGGCAGTATCGTCCATCGTCAGACACTGCAACGCATCTCGAGCTTTACCGTCGTTATCCATCTCTCGGTGGAATCGTGCATACCCACTCAACCCATGCCACCGCATGGGCGCAGGCGGGGATGGCGATCCCGGCGTTAGGCACCACACACGCTGACTATTTCTTTGGCGATATTCCGTGTACGCGCGGATTAAGCGAAGAAGAGGTGCAGGGCGAGTATGAACTGAACACCGGCAAAGTGATCATCGAAACGCTGGGCGATGCCGAGCCGCTGCATACGCCAGGGATTGTGGTTTACCAGCACGGGCCGTTCGCCTGGGGTAAAGACGCTCATGATGCGGTGCATAATGCGGTGGTGATGGAAGAAGTGGCGAAAATGGCGTGGATTGCGCGCGGCATTAACCCGCAACTGAATCCCATCGATAGTTATCTGATGAATAAGCACTTTATGCGTAAGCATGGTCCCAACGCTTATTACGGGCAGAAGTAAAACACGCGCTGCGGAAATATCCTTCTTCGGGAGATAACTGGTCTGATTCCGCAGCCGTTTTTCATAAAAAAGCCCCCGGTGAAGGGGGCAATGCAAACTATGACAATGTTTCGTTGGTTATACCTGGTGCTAGCGATAAATATCCGCGCTGGCGTGCATGTTGCCGTTACTCCCCGGTTCCCGCATCAGAATCACGTGGTAGTACGTTGCGCCCTGCGCGTCGGTTTCTTCGTTTAATGCCTGACGTGCTTCACTTTCAGTGGCAAAGTTATGATTGATATAAATCACGCCTAAGCTCTGCACATCGTCCATATTTCTGGCCTGGTGGTTATTGATTTCAATGGCTGCCCATGTATTTGCACTTAGCAAAAGCACAGCCAGAAGGGCTAAAACACGACTGAACATAAATACCTCCTCGACGGCTGTCTTTGTATGCGCTCCTCTGTGATGATCTTCTGATTTAATTTTAATCAATGATAAAGAAGTTGATGGTGACCATTTCTGATGCAGTTGTTCAAAAAAACACCGTAATGGAATGTGATGAACTTCAAATCAGCGGGTTAGTACGATTTAGCGAAAGATGAGAATTATTTGTCGGCTGGCCTTGAGTTTAGCGGGGTATACCAGTACTATAACGCGTCATTTTTCAGCCGCCCTTTAACACGTTCCTTGCCTCCATGGGCTGCGGCTGACCCAGACAGGAGGCTGAATAATCCGTAAGGAGCAATTCGATGCGTCATTACGAAATCGTTTTTATGGTCCATCCTGACCAGAGCGAACAGGTTCCGGGCATGATCGAGCGCTACACTGCTGCCATCACTGGTGCAGAAGGCAAGATCCACCGTCTGGAAGACTGGGGCCGCCGTCAGCTGGCTTACCCGATCAACAAACTGCACAAAGCTCACTACGTTCTGATGAACGTTGAAGCGCCGCAGGAAGTGATCGATGAGCTGGAAACTACCTTCCGCTTCAACGACGCCGTTATCCGTAGCATGGTAATGCGTACTAAGCACGCCGTTACCGAAGCATCTCCGATGGTTAAAGCGAAAGACGAGCGCCGTGAGCGTCGCGATGATTTCGCAAACGAAACCGCTGATGATGCTGAAGCTGGGGATTCTGAAGAGTAATTTCTGATGACCAACCGTCTGGTGTTGTCCGGCACCGTGTGCAGGATGCCCCTTCGAAAGGTCAGTCCATCAGGAATTCCTCACTGCCAGTTCGTGCTTGAGCATCGTTCTGTGCAGGAGGAAGCCGGTTTTCATCGGCAGGCGTGGTGCCAAATGCCCGTTATTATTAGCGGACACGAAAACCAGGCCATTACTCACAGTATAACGGTCGGCAGTCGCATAACCGTTCAGGGGTTCATTTCATGCCACAAGGCAAAGAACGGTCTGAGCAAAATGGTTTTGCATGCCGAGCAGATTGAATTGATAGATTCTGGAGACTAGCCATATGGCACGTTATTTCCGTCGTCGCAAGTTCTGCCGTTTCACCGCGGAAGGCGTTCAAGAGATCGACTATAAAGATATCGCTACGCTGAAAAACTACATCACCGAAAGCGGTAAGATTGTCCCAAGCCGTATCACCGGGACCCGTGCAAAATACCAGCGTCAGCTGGCTCGCGCTATCAAACGCGCTCGCTACCTGTCCCTGCTGCCGTACACTGATCGCCATCAGTAATCGGTCACGGTCCATTAATACGACTTTGAGAGGATAAGGTAATGCAAGTTATTCTGCTTGATAAAGTAGCAAACCTGGGTAGCCTGGGTGATCAGGTAAATGTTAAAGCGGGCTACGCTCGTAACTTCCTGGTACCACAGGGTAAAGCTGTTCCAGCTACCAAGAAAAACATTGAATTCTTCGAAGCACGTCGCGCTGAACTGGAAGCTAAACTGGCTGAAGTTCTGGCAGCAGCTAATGCTCGCGCTGAGAAAATCAATGCACTGGAAACTGTTACCATCGCGTCTAAAGCTGGCGACGAAGGTAAACTGTTCGGTTCCATCGGTACTCGCGACATCGCTGACGCTGTAACTGCAGCAGGCGTTGAAGTGGCTAAGAGCGAAGTTCGTCTGCCGAACGGCGTTCTGCGTACCACTGGCGAACACGAAGTAAGCTTCCAGGTTCACAGCGAAGTATTCGCGAAAGTGATCGTAAACGTAGTAGCTGAATAATTCGTTATTCAACGAGACGTAAAAACGCCGGCCATGTGCCGGCGTTTTGCTTTATTGTTGAAGCGCCATAACCATAATTACAGCGCACTCATCTTAAATATTAGCTCGTAGCTAATTGTACGTGCGGTTCTTCATCTTTGACTTTGATAAGCGCCCACAGCGCAATTGCCCCCAGGATGTCAAAGAAAGCCAGAGCAATAAAGAACGGCGCGAAGCCGATAATGTGAACGAATGCCCCGATAAACAGGTTGAAAATCAACTGACCACTCCACGCACAGGCTCCCGCCATACCAACGGCGGTGGCAACTTCATCTTTTTTGAACAAATCGCCGCCCAGTGTTGCCGCAACAGTAGAAAGACATTGATGCGAGAACGCGCCAATACTAATCAGCAATACGGCAATGTAGGGATTTTCGACAATACTCACCAGGCCGATTGTCATCATAATGACCGCAGCAATAGTGAAGGTAATTCTTCGCGAGTTAATTAAACTCACGCCGCGATCGTGGAAGAACTTCGCCACAAAACCGCTGGCTAAACAGCCGAGGTCGCCCAGCAGGAAAGGTAGCCAGACAAACATGGCAATTTCTTTCAGGCTAAAATGCAGCGTTTCAACGAAGAATATAGGCACCCAGAAATTAATGGTTCCCCATGCCGGGTCTGCGAGAAAACGCGCGATGCCGATACCCCAGAAATTACGTTGGCTGAGGATATGTTTGATTGACGTTTTTTCTTTTTTACCTGTTTTAAGATGCTGCTCTTGTCCTGATTCAATATATTGACGCTCTTCATCAGAAAGGCGTTTGGCATCTTTCGGATCTTTATAACAAAAGAACCAAAATATAGCCGCGAGCAAAGCAAGGCTACCCGAGACAATAAACGCAAATTGCCAGCTATGAAACATAATGCACCAGGCAATCAGCGGTGGCGCAAGCATTGCACCGAGTGAAGTTCCCATATTGAAAACCCCCGTAGCCACACCGCGCTCTTTTGCCGGGAACCATGTTGATGCTGTTTTAACACCCGCCGGAATTGCCGATGCTTCGCTGAAACCCATCAGGGCGCGCATAAATGCCAGACCTGACCATGTTCCGGTCAGTGCATGACCCATTGTCGCCAGGCCCCAGATTGCGGCGCAAATCGCAAAGCTTAATTTCAGACCAACGGTATCAATAAAGAAACCCATCACCGGTTGCCCTAATGTATAGGCCAACTGGAACGCACTGACGATCCATGAATATTGCTCTTTGGTTATTCCGGTGGTCTCCATAATGGTTGGAGCCGCAATACCTAATGCAGTTCTGTCCAGATAATTGATTACAGTGATAAAACATACGAGGGCAATCATATGCCACCGATAATTCTTTATTTTATTCATGTTTAAACCTTTTAATTATATTAATAAACCCTGGTTGTTGGTATTTCCGTGTAATAGGTAATAAAGTCAGGTACAGAGAACATATTAAAAATTATTGTGTGTAAATCTCTCCATTCAGAAAATCTGGCCAGTTTTTTTCAAAGAAAATACCGTTAATATGCGGTTGTTTGCGTAAAGACTTAACTTCGGTAATAAAAGAACCTTGTGAATATTGAATCGTTAATTTGTGATTTTTATCGTCGGCTTGCTCAGAGCGAAAACGCCATTCTTCTTTTGCGCCGCGACGAGTTTGTGGCAGGCATTCGCCTTGCGGATCAATAACCATCCGCGCCCCACGACTGCCGCCACCTGCGTCAATATAATGTGTGAGTTGCGTTAAAACGGCGGCAGAAGCCAGCGCCATATGCCGCCACATAAATAATTCAGCAACTTCGCCTGCGTGGTTGATGGTTAAACCGTGTTGCTGGGCAAATTCACTCAACAGCAGGGCATCGCGGGTGGCGTGGCGAACTTTATCGGCATGACAAATAAATCCAGCGTAATCAGACATTCGCGTCTGGATTTTTTCTTTCACCGTTGCCAGCGTCATACCGTTTTCGTTTGCCAGCGCCTGGGTGATGACCTCTCTTACGGTAGTCAGGGGCGAAGCTACCCGTTGCGCGATATCTCCCTCAACAGACCGCATTTGCGTACAGCCAATAAAGCGCGCCAGGCGCACGGCAAAAACCTGCCCGGCATTCAGCGCTGCGCCGCCGGGGCGAGTGACGCCGTGAGTTCCGGCCACTTCTCCCACGGCAAAACAGCCGGGGAGAGAGGTTTGCCCCCAGATATCCACCTCAATGCCGCCGTTCATGTGTTGATTATTCATGGCGAACTGCAGTGGTTGCGTGGTGAGCCCGTAACCGTGCATCTGGTACAACGAGATAGACAGCGGATTCATTCGTTGCAGGCGTTCGATGGGCGATGGTGCCAGCGCGCCGTTGTTTTCCAGATACGCGTGAACGTCAGCATCCAGTCGCGCTAATGAGAATGGCAAATCACCAGGCACCGCTTCAGGATTGCGATTGAAATCCATAAACACCAGGCGGCCTGATTGCTGCTCTTTTGCCACCGCCATATCCAGCAGGCTGGAGCCAAAATCCATCACCCGTGTGGCGTGGAACGGCCACTGATAGCCTTTACGGAAGATATTTGAAGCCAGTTCCTGGGTAGTGCGATAGTAATCCGCAAGGAAATTATACTCGTTACCCTCTGTATCCACAGAATAGATATACGGGATCACCTGCACATAGGTGCCGGATAAATTCCACGGAAACGTGCTGCGCGGCGTACCTATACCAAACTGGCTTTCGGTCAGATTGGTTAGCGTCAAACCTTCTTCCAGCGCCAGCCCCAGCGAGCCAAAGCATTTATGCGGATAAACACTGTCGCGATAAAGCTCGCCCGGTCCGCCCGTTGCCAGTACCACATTGGGCGCAGTCACAATTGCCAGCCCCCACGGGTTATGGGCGCGGGAACCGGTTGCGAGGATAGCCCCCGCCACGCGATCTTCGCCATTCTCACCGCGTTGATGCAGCAGTTTAATCACCGTTGCACTGGTCAGCAGTGGAATGGAGAGGCGCTGCACTTCTTCCAGCAGCACTTTCACCATCAGGCGAGAAGTGCGTGGTCCACAGGACGTCGCGCGTCCGGCTTCGTCATGGTCGGTCTGATAACGGAGAATTGCGCCATAGCGATCTTCCGGCAATTCCAGACCAAGATATTGCAGCCCGCCAAGGGTATGCAGGGAACCGACCGCTTCGACATATGCCGTGTCGTGATCCATCGCGCCGCCGC
The DNA here is from genome assembly GCF_000208565.1 of Escherichia sp. TW09308. Lineage (NCBI taxonomy): Bacteria > Pseudomonadati > Pseudomonadota > Gammaproteobacteria > Enterobacterales > Enterobacteriaceae > Escherichia > Escherichia sp. TW09308. The sequence continues at coordinate 3,774,240 of NZ_AEME01000001.1, forward strand.
TCGCCAGTGCCTCGGCCAGTTTTGCGAAGTTGTCGCCGTTGCCCGCAGTAGCAGCGGTAAACAGCGTCTGTTTATCGGAACCGGAGCAGGCTGACGTTCCCATGTATAACCCGGCGGTAGCAAGCAGCACATTTTGCTGGCGACGTTTCAGCTCAACCGCTGCACGTAATCCAGCCGCGCCGCTACCAACGACCAGTGCATCAACTTGCCAGGTTGGGTAATCAACATCCTCCACGGTGACAATTGAGTGCGGTTCTGCTGACGTAAAACCTTTCGGAAAGGTGACGTGCGTCAGCGCCTCGAGGATAGCGTCATCAGGCTGGCTCATGCGTCCTCCATCGGCGTAAACAGGCTACTTTCCATCAGACGCGGCTGCCTGATAATCGGACGGAAGGCCATGAACGGCAGAATGTCGCGGTCAATCTCCACGCCCGGGGCAATCTCAATTAATTCAACACCTTCTGTCGTTAACTGAAAAACCGCGCGTTCGGTGATGTACAGCACTTCCTGACCACTTTGCTGTGCGTAAGCGGCGCTAAAGGTGATTTTTTCCACCTGAGTAACCAGTTTGGGTATTTGACCTGACTGGGTGATATGCAGACCATCTGGCGTCACGTCGAGCTTGCTGCCTTTGGCGTCGAATGTGCCGCAGAACACCACTTTACGGGCATTTTGTGCAATTTCGAGGAAGCCGCCAGGGCCGATCAGATTGCCGTTCAGGTGTGAGACATTGACGTTACCGTGCTGATCCATCTCGCCCATGCCGAGGAAAGTAATATCAATGCCGCCGCCGCTGTAGAACTCGAATTGATCCAGCGAAGGGATAATCGCGTCAGCGTTACGGGCACAGCCGAAAAACGCGTCATCCAGCATCATGCCGTTATGCACGCCTTGCTCGACACTCAACCATAAACTTTGATAAGGAACACCTTCGCGCAGTGCAACCCCAGGAATACCGCCCGGAATACCAAAGCCAAAGTTGGTAGAAGCGCCAGCCACCAGTTCGCGTGCCGCCCGACGGGCAATCAGACGGCGCACCGGATGGCTAACCAGTTCAATAGCGCCGGTAGAACTCAGACGGCGATGCTGACCGCTAATTGTCAGGTCGTAGCCGCCAAGATAGGTTTGCGGTTGTTCGCGGTGCTCAACGATGCCATCGACCAGAATCCCCGGCAGCTTGACCCGGCGTGGTTCGATGGCGCCAGCTTCCAGCACATCGCGCACCTGGACGAATACTTTGCCGCCGCTGTTGTGTGCTGCCAGCGCCATCGAATAGCTATCCATATCAATCGCTTCTTCTTCGAGGCTAACGTTGCCACGCGGATCGGCATAAGTGCCGCGCAAAATGGCATAGTCCACTTTGAAAGGGCGATAGCGGAGTTTGGTTTCGCCATCAATTTCAATCAGTTCTACCAGATCGTCAGTGGTGCAAGCGTTCGACTTTCCGCCACCATTGCGTGGATCAACAAACGATCCCAGCCCTACGTGGGTAAAAAGCCCAGGACGTCCGGCACCGATCTCCCGCAGCAGTGCCTGAATTACACCGCCAGGAAAGCAATACGCTTCGATGGCGTTATTTTTTACCAACTCCTGCATTTTGGGGGACCAGGTAAAGTGTCCGGCAATTATGCGTTTGAGCATTTCGGCATGAGCGAGGCGGTTAGTGCCTTTGCTGTCGCGATCGCCAATGCCCAGCGAGTGGATTAGTGTCAGGTTGCGCGGGTGTCCGGTTTGCAGGAAACGCGCTTCAATGGCTGCCAGAATATGGTCAGCTTCCACCATGCCGCCGCCGTTACCGCTAATGGCAATGGTTGCGCCGTCCTGAATTTGCGCCGCCAGTGCCCCGGCGGTTGTTATCTTACGCATACAATTTCCTTATTGATTATGGAAGCTGACGCTGCCTTTTTCGGCAAATGCGCGCGTGGCTTGCTGGCAATCGTGGGTGGCGGACATTAATCCCGCCAGTAACTGGTGTGAGTAATCGGCATGTTTATTTTCCAGCGCCAGAATCAGTTGCTTAATATGCGCCAGCGCCACCGGGCCACATTTTTCCAGGTGCGCTAACTGATTCGCCATCCAGCTTTCTATCTGTTCTTTTTCTACCACTTCATCAATCAAATTCGCCGCCAGGGCTTCCTGCGCCGTCAGGCGTTTACCCAACATCAGCATCTGGCGACCAACCACCGGACCGACCTGATTAAGCACACGTTCGATGCCCATCCAGCCAGGCACCATGCCAAGCATCACTTCCGGGTTAGAGAGTTTTGCGCTGGGGCGAGCGATACGAATATCGCAGCACAAGGCAAGTTCAATACCGCCGCCGATGGTGTGACCGTTTAGATTCGCAACCGTTAATTGCGGTAAATTGCGTAGGCGATTAAAAACATCATTACCGCGTTTAATCCACTTTCTGCCCATATCTAATGGAGAATAAGTCGACCATGATTTAATATCGCCGCCCGCACAAAAGAATTTATCGCCGGTTGCGGTTAATTCGACTAATCGTAATGTGGTGTCGTTTTCAATTTCATTTAAATAATGATCGAGAGATTCAATCATCTCTTCATTAATGGCATGACATTTATCTTCACGGTTCAACGTCAGACGGCAGGAAGCCGCCGCTCTGCTGAACAGAACGGGTTGGTCATTCATGATCATTCCTTAACAATAATGCGCGATGCGATCGACGCTAATATCCAGCGTGCTGTTTATATCTTGCTGCCACCAGTACGGTGAGAATATTTCCAGCTCTATAGCGCCATTAAATCCGGCGTTTTCAACCAGGCGACGGATTGACGGAATATTGATGATGCCATCTCCCGGCATTCCCCGATCATTGACCAGATCGGTGGTTGGCACTAACCAGTCGGAAACATGAAATGCGAGAATTCGTTTTCCGGCACGCAGGATTTGGCTGGCCAGTTCCGGGTCCCACCAGACGTGGTAGACATCCACCGCCACGCCGAGACCAAACTCACCATCGGGATCGAGTTCATCACACCAGTCCAGTGCCTGGCGTAGCGTACACAAACAGGAACGATCGGCGGCAGTCATCGGGTGCAGTGGCTCCAGCGCAATTGGCACGCCGACTTCTTTCGAATGTGGCAGCAACTGGCGAATCCCTTGTTTCACCTGTTCCCGCGCCTCATACAGATCTTTTGTGCCAGTTGGTAACCCGCCAACCACCTGCATGTAACAGGCGGCGTTCAGCGCAGCGGCATCGTCCAGCGCCCGACGGTTATCATCTACTGCCAGTTTGCGCTCCGCCAGCGTCGGCGCGGTGTAATAGGTGCTACGACACAAACCGGAAACGCTCATGTTACTGGCGGCAAGCTGGCGGGCGATCTGCTGGAGATCTTCGCCCTGCAACTCTCTGCGCCAGGGGGCGAGCGCGCCGATACCGCGTGCGGCGCAGGCATCAATAATGGCGGGTAGCGGCATTTTATAGCCCAGCGTCGCGGTATTAATGCTGAATAAATCCGGGCGTTGTAACAGATCTCTCATGATTCAGCCTCAGAAGCGCGGCATACTTAAGCCGCCGTCGATAGCGACCGCCTGGCCACAGGTATAAATCAGTTTGCCTTCCGCCATTGCCCGTACTGTGGAGGCGATATCAGCCGGATAACCCCAGCGTCCCCACGGCACCAGACCTTTGGCAATTAATTCATCGTAATAGGCCGTTGCCGGAATGGTCATATCGGTTTTGATTAGGCCGGGGCGCACTTCATAGACGCCAATTTGTTCATTGCAAAGGCGAGCGGCAAACAGACGAGCAGCGGCAGAAACGGCGGTTTTGGCAATGGTATATTCGCCGCGATTCATCGCCAGCATGATAGCGTTGATTGAACTGACAAAAATAATCGAGCGGTGCGGTAGCTCCGCTTCCGGTTTCGGTTGTGCCAGTAAGCGTTTACTGAATGCCTGAGCGAGGAAAAACGGCGCACGGGTGTTAATGGCAATGTTTTGGTCGAAGCTGTCAGGCTCCAGGTCGAGAAGGTCACCGCGCTTTTTCACGGAAATCCCCGCGTTGTTGAGCAGACAGTCCAGACGCCCCCACTGGTTTTGCGCCGCGTCGAGCATCTCTTCATGCAGGGAGAGATCGCCAACATCGGCAGGGAAGCAAATCACTTCCACGCCTTCTGCCAGACATTCCTGTTGCGTGGCATGTAATTTTTCTACGCTGTCGGCATCGGGGCGATCGTTAATCAGCAGGTTAAAACCGCCACGAGCAAGTTCCAGCGCACAGCCTTTTCCAATACCACGTGCGGCTCCGGTAATCACGGCAACGGGACGAGTGGACTTCATACAATAACCCTCTTTTGAATATTGTTTCCTTGAGTGACGATTAGCTTGCGACGTGTGGAAAGAAAGATCAACCATCTGGTTGGTTGATCTGCGATAGCGATCACAGGGCATTTGATAACTCGATGAAAGTACGAGTTTTTGCCCTTTTTTCTGGAGCTGAAATCAAATCAGGTTATGATAGTAATCCTGAAGAGGTCGTGGGGAAGCGTTATGTATCTTGATACCAGCAACGTACAAAGCCTGAAGGAAAAACTATTATTATGTGCGGTTAATGAATTTGCCGAATATGGTTATGAAGGGGCCAGAGTCGATAATATCGTGAAGGCTGCGGAGTGCAGTAAACAGACGGTTTACCATCACTTTGGTAATAAAGAAAATTTATTTATCGAAGTGCTGGAATATACCTGGAATGATATTCGACAAAAAGAAAAATCCCTTGATGTTTCAGGTCTCCCTCCACAAAAAGCAATTGAAAAAATCATCGATTTTACCTGGGATTATTACATTGCTAATCCCTGGTTTTTAAAAATTGTGCATAGTGAAAACCAGAGCAAAGGTGTGCATTATGCAAAATCACAGCGTCTTCAGGAAATTAACCACGCGCATTTGCAGTTAATGGAATCCTTGTTGGCTGAAGGGAAGAAACTCAATATTTTTAAGCCTGATATCGACCCGTTGCAGGTGAATATCAATATTGCCGCGCTTGGAGGATATTATTTGATCAACCAGCATACGCTTGGCCTGGTTTATCACATCAGCATGGTTTCACCGCAAGCGCTGGAAGCCAGACGTAAGGTCATTAAAGAAACGATCCTTAGCTGGCTTCTGCTTGAACCTTCATCTACCGCGCACGAATAAAACTGCCATCTGGCTGGCGGGTAAACAGAACCTGTTGATTATTCTCCGTATCAATGGTTAAGCCCGTCACCACGCCGCTGGCGTTCTGGCGAATTTTCACTATCTGCCCATTTTGCAAATTACTCAGCGGTTTACCCACGCCTTCTACCTGCGCCATTGCATAGACATCAGTGGCGGGTAGACCGTGGTCGCGGAACAGTTGCGCCATCGTTTTGCCGGGTTCGACACGGTAAGAGCGCCACTGGTTGTCAATTCCGCTATCTGGCTGGAAAGGTTGTGTTTGTGCGGTTTGCGGCTGATCTTCAGGCTGACTTTCCTGTATCGGTTCAGGGGCGACCGGTGCCACCTGATCGGGATCATTTTGTGGGATGACTAATTGCGCCCGCAGTTGTTCTTCCGTCGGCGGTTGGGATTGCGACTGAATATCCAGTTGCGCTTCACGCGTCACCACCGGCGCGTCGGGCGTATCATCAGACGGAAGTAGAAAACCGACCACCAATACAATGGCGGCAATAATGATCCCCCGACGATGCATCGGCGGCAGCGGGTCCATGAAGCGAAAATTGTCCGGCGCGTGCCAGACTTTCTCCAGGGTTGGTTTTAGTTCAAAGCGCCCGGGCATGGTTTCCTCCTGCTCCGCGTCTTGTTCCTCAATCATAGCCTATGAATAAGCTAACGCTATGATGTCCGTGGTAAACCCGCTTTTATTATATTCATACGGGATATTGCTATTGTTTCTTTTTCCCCGTGATTTGTCATCATTCCCGCGACAAAGTTTTACCCAAAGTTGTGTGGCTGATATGCTGCCCGCTACTTTTTACCCTAAGAAAGGAAATACGATGACCACCCCAACTTTTGATACCATCGAAGCGCAAGCAAGCTACGGCATTGGTTTGCAGGTAGGGCAACAACTGAGTGAATCTGGTCTGGAAGGGTTACTGCCAGAAGCACTGGTTGCAGGCATTGCTGATGCGCTGGAAGGCAAACATCCGGCTGTTCCGGTTGATGTGGTGCACCGTGCGCTACGTGAAATCCACGAACGTGCCGATGCTGTTCGTCGTCAGCGTTTCCAGACGATGGCTGCCGAAGGTGTGAAATACCTTGAAGAAAACGCCAAAAAAGAGGGTGTGAACAGCACCGAATCTGGCCTGCAATTCCGCGTGATTAATCAGGGCGAAGGCGCAATTCCGGCACGTACCGACCGCGTTCGCGTTCATTACACCGGTAAACTGATCGACGGTACTGTATTTGACAGCTCCGTTGCCCGTGGCGAACCGGCTGAATTCCCGGTTAACGGCGTGATCCCCGGCTGGATTGAAGCACTGACTCTGATGCCGGTAGGTTCTAAATGGGAACTGACTATCCCGCAGGAACTGGCTTATGGCGAGCGTGGCGCTGGCGCGTCTATTCCTCCGTTCAGCACCCTGGTGTTTGAAGTCGAACTGCTGGAAATCCTCTAAGCAGCGCATTCTGTTCCCCTCGAGCCAGAGGGGAGCAGGCATTCAGCAATAAACCCTTCAGTTTGCCAAACGGCGCTATTTTGTGTTGCAAAGACCACGTAAGCGTGTATTTTTGTGAGCTATTTCGCGTTATCACCGTGATATGACACTCACTTTAAACATTAAATTAACATTAGATCTAAATCTTAGTATTCATCCCGCGCATTGTTACCTAATATCGATGAGTCCCGATACCGATTCGTCGTATCATAGACTGACAAAAGGCCGCAGAGCCTGAACAACACAGACAGGAAGAAAAAACATGGTAGATCAGGTAAAAGTCGTTGCCGATGATCAGGCTCCGGCTGAACAGTCGCTACGGCGCAATCTCACAAACCGGCATATTCAGCTTATTGCCATTGGCGGTGCCATAGGTACAGGGTTGTTTATGGGTTCCGGTAAAACAATTAGTCTTGCCGGGCCGTCGATCATTTTTGTTTATATGATCATCGGTTTTATGCTCTTTTTCGTGATGCGGGCAATGGGGGAGTTGCTGCTTTCGAATCTGGAATATAAATCTTTTAGTGACTTCGCTTCCGATTTATTGGGGCCGTGGGCGGGTTATTTCACTGGCTGGACTTATTGGTTCTGTTGGGTGGTAACCGGTATGGCGGATGTTGTGGCGATTACCGCTTACGCGCAGTTCTGGTTTCCAGGACTTTCCGACTGGGTGGCGTCGTTGTCGGTGATCATTCTGTTGCTGGTTCTTAATCTCGCCACCGTGAAAATGTTTGGTGAGATGGAGTTCTGGTTCGCGATGATCAAAATCGTCGCTATTGTGTCGCTGATTGTTGTCGGTCTGATTATGGTGATGATGCACTTCCAGTCACCGACTGGCGTAGAAGCGTCGTTTGCGCATTTGTGGAATGACGGCGGCTGGTTCCCGAAAGGCTTAAGCGGCTTCTTTGCCGGATTCCAGATAGCGGTTTTCGCTTTTGTGGGGATTGAGCTGGTCGGCACAACGGCTGCGGAAACCAAAGATCCAGAGAAATCACTGCCGCGTGCGATTAACTCCATTCCGATCCGCATCATTATGTTCTACGTCTTCGCGCTGATTGTGATTATGTCCGTGACGCCGTGGAGTTCAGTGGTCGCGGAGAAAAGCCCGTTTGTAGAACTGTTTGTGCTGGTGGGGCTGCCTGCGGCGGCAAGTGTGATTAACTTTGTGGTGCTGACCTCTGCGGCTTCTTCTGCTAACAGTGGCGTATTCTCTACCAGCCGTATGTTGTTTGGTCTGGCACAGGAAGGCGTCGCGCCGAAAGCGTTCGCTAAACTCTCTAAACGCGCAGTACCAGCGAAAGGGCTGACCTTCTCTTGTATCTGTCTGCTCGGCGGCGTGGTGATGTTGTATGTGAATCCAAGCGTGATTGGCGCGTTCACCATGATCACCACGGTTTCAGCGATTCTGTTTATGTTCGTCTGGACTATTATCCTTTGCTCGTACCTGGTGTATCGCAAACAGCGTCCACACCTGCATGAGAAGTCGATCTACAAGATGCCGCTCGGCAAGCTGATGTGCTGGGTATGTATGGCGTTTTTTGTGTTCGTTATCGTGCTGCTGACGCTGGAAGATGACACTCGCCAGGCGCTGCTGGTTACTCCGCTGTGGTTTATCGCGCTGGGGCTGGGCTGGTTGTTTATTGGTAAGAAACGTATAGCGAAGTAATGCTGCTAAGGCACCTGCGGGTGCCTTTCAGGCTGCAAAATTGCCTGATGCGCTACGCTTATCAGGCCTACGGGAGCTCTGCCATATATTGAATTTGCGTGCTTTTGTAGGCCGGATAAGGCGTTTACGCCGCATCCGGCATGAACAAAGCACACTTTGTCTGCAATCTCTTTTGTCTTTATACATTCCTAAAAATACTTCCCGTCATCGACAGCGCCCAGGCGCGGGCTTACCGTGAATCTTTGCCACTTATTGCAGAGTTCACTATGGCTAAGCACAGTTGGTTATTAATCGCCGCATTACCTCTCTCCATTTCACCTTCCTGGGGCGCAGATTTTTATTACCGCCAGCAGGAGAAAGGTACGGTTTACATTGCCGAATAGAAGGGGGAAAAAGATGAGATCCTCTCCGAATTACCAGATATTAATTTTTCCCACCTTTGGCGCATTGCCAATTTAGCCAATAAACAAGAAACCCGCTTACTGTCCGATTTTAATCCCGATAAGTTCGATTGCGATGATGAGGGGGATTGTCAGCATACCTGGCTCACCGATGGACGCACTGTCCTTTGGGCAGGCAAAGTCCTGACAAACCCATCCGGTAAACCTAATGTCGATGCCACCAGTTTTCAGGCATTCGGCGCTTTCGCTGCCGATAAACGCAGTATCTATTTTGATGGTCAGCGTACCGATGATAATAGCGGTGATAAGCAGGTGGATATGTCAACGCTGGAAGAGACGGACATCTGGAATTTACTGCGTGATAAAAATAGTCTTTGGCATAAAGGTCGCTGGTTGGGTCATGCCGATGGATTTCAAATCGTGCGGCATGATTCAGCCATACAATTTGTTGTGCTGACAAATTCGCAGGTAATTGTTAACGGTAAGCTTCTGCCCGCCGATCGCAAAACTTTTCAGATTAAACGTTGGATGCCTGGTGAACGGTTGGTTTATCGCGATAAAAGCGGCGAGCATGACTATGAGCTTGAGGATATTGAGTATCGCTGTGCGCCATTTAATAGTGGTCTGAATAATGTGTCCTGGCTCAAACATGAAGCCACTCCAGCGGGCAGTGACTGTGTTTATGAAACGCTGGTGGGGGTTGATCCGGAATATTTTTATCTGTTTGTTTGGGACACCGGTTTATATAAGAACCAAATTTATAAAGTAACAACCAACGCCTTGGGTGAAGGTGAATTGATTAATCTTAAGTCGGAGGAACTCTCCGACTCACTTGAAGCAGGTGGTTGGCGGAGATTAATTAATACGTATATATCTCCAGACGGGCAGCTTTACGCTCAACAAGCGACTGAAATTGTGAAAGAGCGTGCCCGGCAAGGTGAATGGCTGCGTTATAACCTGGGTGTGGGAGGATGGTCATCGGTGAAGCAACCTCCGAGCGGACTAAAACCCTTATTTAAATAACCTCTTCACACTAACAGCTTCAGGATGACGCTATGTTGCGAATTAAACCCCTTTGTCTCGCCCTGGCTTTATTTTCAACCACCTCACTAGCCTGCTCCGGTGTACCTTCTGCTGCGTTTTACTACCAGCCGTGGGGGCAAGGAACAAAATATAGCGTTGAAGATAGTGACGATTATGGACTCTATTTCCCGGATATTCATTTACCGCAGGTCAAGTTTAAGCAACTTCGCCGCGTACCCAACGGCACTGATGATAAATATGATTCTCCGGATAATATCAATAATGATTTTGTACAAGTGGATGCTGGCACTTATATCAGAACTAATGGCGGCTGGCGTTTCGACTGGTTGACTGATGGCCGTCATATTTTATGGGCAGGGAAAATAGTCCAGAACCCGCCGGGAACACCGAAAGTCGATGCCGCAACATTCCGTGCCTGGGGACGTTTTGCCGCTGATAAAGACAGCCTCTATTTTGATGGCGAACGCACGGATGATAACCGCGGCGAAAAGCAGGTTGATATGGATTCGCTGCAACAAGTCGGCGGTCGCGTTCGTTCAGGTGATTCTGCGGATGTGCTCAAAGATCGCCGCAATATTTATTTTCAAGGGCGTTGGTTAGGCAGTGCACAAGGGTATTCTATTCTTGGCGTTAAATCCTGGACACGTCGCCCCATTCTTTATTCACCTAATAGTTGTGAAAGCAAAAGTAATCCTGGACCGTGGGATACCATTTGGCGAACCCAATCGCAGGTCTTTGTGAATGGAGATGCCATCAATGCCGATCCGGATACCTTTCATCTTGTGCGCTGGATGGCCGGTTCACTACTGATTTATCGCGACAAAAACGGGGAGAAACGTTATTCGTTCGGGAAAGATTGCCGGAGTACGTTTGATCTACAGCGAGATAAAGTAACATGGTTGACGCGTGATGCTTCCCGGCGCGCTAATGACTGCCGGGTTGCGACCATTCCTGATGTTGATCCGGAATATTTTCGCCCGTTGACGCAGAATGTGGCGCAATATAAAGATTCGCTCTATCTGGTGAAGTATGTTTCTGGGGTCGAAAAAACGCTTTCGGTTATTCATTTACCCGACCCCAAACAAGAATTACAGGGAGGCGTTAATATTGTAGGGAATAAAGTTTATTTCATCGCGAGCGCTGATGTGACTATTTTCGATATTAATGGGCATTGGACGTGGTATAAAAGCCCCGATGGCACAACATTAAATTATTTGGCACATGATGACCGCTATACGTATTTTATTAACGAAGACACGGTTGAGCTCTTTGAACTGAAAGGCCAATGGACGTGGTTTAAATACGCCAATGGTCAATTATCAGATACCTTTGCTCATGATGACCATTATATTTATTACGTAGGAGATGGGTTGGTTCGTGATGCGAAGCGGCGTAATGAGACTCGACAACTCAATGCGGCGCATCTTGATAAAAACGGCAGTCTGCTTACCGTTGAAGGTAAGTACACCAGTTACAATAATGAATTGCTTCCACTGAGTGACTGAATCACTTAACAATCAACGATCCTGCTCATGTCAGGATCGTTGATCAAACAAATCACTCACCCGCCAGCGCGCGTGGGAACAGTACATTATTTTCCAGACTGATGTGCTCCATTAAATCATCAATCAGTTCATTAATACCGTTATACATCGCTTTCCAGGTGGTGCAGGCTTCCGGCGGCGGTGTGACGTTATTGGTAATGTGTTTGATAACCTCCAACAGCTCACCTGCTTCATCGTGTTCGCTTTCCATTACGCTGATTGGCCCCATCGCCTGGCTGCCCATGCCTTGTTTGATCATCGGGAAGAGGATCTGCTCTTCTTTCATCATGTGGCTGGAAAGCTCTTCATGCAGCATAGTCAGGTATTTTGTCAGCCCTTTTGGCACGCTCGGTTTGTCGGCGTGAACGCGCTCTACTTTGGTGGCTTGCAGGATCAACTCTGGCAGTTGTTCACGGTGACGATCGTGGTAGCGCACGATGATATGGTCGATGATTTCTGCCAGCGGCGCGCTACGCCAGTCTTTCTCAATCGGTTGTTCAGCAAGCTTTGCCAGTTCGGCTTCAATGACGTCAACATCCAGTTCTTTACGTGCCGCCGCGCGAGCCAGCGTCTGCTTACCGCCGCAGCAGTAATCCATATCATATTGACGAAACAGAGCCGAAGCGCGAGGAATAGAGAGCGCCAGTTCACCTAAAGGTTGGTCGCGATAAGCCATAGCTGATACCTCATTCTTAATAAGATAAGATGTATTTTAAATGCATCTTTAAGTTAAAAGCTATAACCCTTACGTAGCAGAGGATTATTTAACAGACTGGCAAGGTGTCAACTTTCAGAGACAGGTTCAGCTAAGGGTTTTTCCGGTTTTGCTCTGACTGCAATGATCACGCCGGCCACTAACAGCGCGATACCGCTCAGCGTCATCAGCGGTGGAATTTGTTGGCGGAGTAAAAAGGTGTACAGCAAACCTGCCAGCGTTTCGAAAACAATCAGCGGCCCGAGGATCACCGTCGGTAATCGCTGGCTGGCGACGTTCCAGCAAAGTGCGCCGACCCATGAGCAAAGCACGGCGATAGCAATCATCAGGCTAATAAAGGCCAGTGGACGGGAGCCAAAAGGTAGAGAGAAATCAGGCATTTGCGTATTCAGCCAGAAACAAGCAACAACATAACCGATGAGCGAAACCGGCAGCGTGACCAGCGCCTGCGCCGTCGCCCACATCATTGGATGTTTGTCTGGATTTTCCCGCAGCCAGCGGGCGTTGCGCAATGCATACCACGCCCAGCAAACCACGGAGACTAATGCCAGCATGACGCCTGAGGTATAACGTGCCCAGTCAAAATTGGGGAGACCGTGGTTTAACTCAGCAATATTTACACACGCAAGGCCGATACCAATACAAACCAGCGCCGGGGCGAGTTTCCCCCACGCGAGTTTGCCGTCGCGCTGGCTGTACAGCAAATTGGCAAAGACCGGGATAACCACTGGCAGGGTGCCGATAATCATCGTGGAAACAGGCGCGCCGGTTCGCTGAATGGCACTGGCAAGGCAAAAGTAATAGATGAGATTGCCCATCATGGTGAGCATTAGCGCGGTAAGCCAGTCGCGACGTGTCAACTGGCGCAGACGCACGCGCCCCAGCCAGGCAATGGGCAGTGCAATTAAACCTAATGCCAGATAGCGTCCCATTGATTGCAGCATCGCCGGGTATTCTGGAACGATCAACGGCCCGACAAAAATAAGCCCCCACATCAACCCTGCTAACAGGGCGTACAGCACGCCGCTAATCATCACTGGCATCCATTGGTCTGTCAGAAGAAATATTCAGGGAACAGAGATGGTTGCTCCCCGCATCCCGTCATTATCAGAGAGGATGCGGGAGGATGCCACTTTAATTAACTAGTTATTAACATTAAAAAGCGCGTTTACGCTTTCGGCTAATGTTGTTGTCGGGCGGCCAATCAGCGTGCTGAGTGTTTTGCTGTCATCAAACAGACCACCTTTTGATGCGCCAACGTCAGAGTCAGCCAGCATATCCGCCAGTCCGCCAGGAAGACCAACGCTTTTCAGCGCTGCGGCGAAATCGGCTTCGCTCATATTCTGGTAGATAACTGGTTTGCCGCTCTGTTTGGTCAGCTCTGCCGCTAACTGTGTCAGCGTCCAGGCGTTGTCGCCCGCCAGCTCATAGACTTTGCCTTCGTGACCTGCTTCGCTAATTACGCGTGCCGCAGCCTCTGCGTAATCTGCACGAGTTGCTGAGGCAATTTTGCCATCGCCCGCCGCACCAATAAATACGCCGTGTTCCAGTGCTGCCGGGGCGCTGGCGAGGTAGTTTTCAGTGTACCAGCCGTTGCGCAGCAGGGTATAAGCGATGCCAGAATCAGCCAGCATTTTCTCCGTCTCGATATGCTCAGCAGCCAGGCCGAGCGGGGAGGTGTCCGCATGTAACAGGCTGGTGTAGGCGATAAATTTCACGCCAGCCACCTTTGCTGCATTAATAACATTACGATGCTGCGAGGCACGCTGTCCCACTTCGCTGGAAGAGATCAGCAGCAATTTTTCCACGCCCTGTAGCGCAGATGTCAGTGCAGCTTCATCGCCGTAGTCAGCCTGACGCACGCTAATGCCTTGTGCGCTCAAAGCATGCGCTTTTTCCGGATTACGTGCGATAGCCACTATTTGGCTGGCAGAAACGGTTTGCAGCAAAGATTCAATTACATTGTGACCAAGCTGGCCGGTCGCGCCGGTGATTGCGATCATGAGAAATCTCCATTGGTTTGTCTTGTGTTTAAATACGCTAACACCTAAACTAACTTTTAGTAAGTACATACAAAAAGGTAAGTATGAAATGAGTCGGGTAAGCCTGTCGCAACAACTGAAAGAGGGAAACCTCTTCGCTGAGCAGTGTCCGTCGCGGGATGTGTTGAAACACGTTACCAGCCGTTGGGGGGTACTGATTCTGGTGGCGCTGCGCGAAGGCACTCATCGCTTTAGCGACTTGCGGCGTAAAATGGGCGGAGTGAGCGAAAAGATGCTCGCGCAGTCGTTACAGGCGCTGGAGCAGGATGGATTTGTTAACCGTATCGCGTATCCGGTGGTGCCGCCGCATGTGGAATATAGCCTCACACCGCTGGGTGAACAGGTCAGTGAAAAGGTTGCTGCACTGGCAGACTGGATTGAGTTGAATTTGCCAGAGGTGCTGGCGGCGCGGGATGAACGTGCGGCATAACTGCCGGAGACCTACGATTCGTGGTTTGTAGGGCGGATAAGACGCGTCAGCATCGCATCCGCCAGGAAGTGCCGGATGCGATGCATGATGTGTAGACCGAAAACGGTGTGTCTTACTTACTCAAATCCACCTGATAAATCGCAAACCCGATATCATCAGTCGCGACTTTATTCATTGGATACTGACCCTTCTCTTTAATAAAGTCTGCGGCTTTATCGGACGGGGACGTTTCAAAACGAATATCCAGTTTTTTATCACCGGCAATCGGCGCTAAACGCCAGTTATTATCTGCCGCTGGGTGAATTTCTCCTGCACGCTTCGACTCTTCAGCAATCCACGCTGCCAGCACCGAACGGTTCTCATCCGGCGACGCAAAGGCGATATGGCTGTCGCCTGTTCCGGCAAATTTGCCACCGTATGCACGATAATTATTGGTAGCAACCAGGAACATCGCGTCCGGATCAATCGGTTTACCATTAAAGGTCAGATTCTTAATCCTTTCCGCATTGGCATTAATCACCTGACATTCACCGTCATAGCGGGCTGGCTGGGTAACATCAATCTGATAATTCACGCCGTCAATCACATCAAAGTTATAGGTACGGAAGCCATCCCAGTTGATTAATGACTGCGGTTTAGTGCTGTTGGGATCTATCTGGTTAAACTGCCCGGCGGAGCACTCCAGCCACTCTTTAACTTCCTTGCCGCTGGCTTTTACCACAATCAGCGTATTGGGATAGAGATAGAGATCGGCGGCATTACGGAAAGTCAGTTGGCCTTTTTCCACTTCTACATAGCTGGCAGGATCGTTCTTGCGACCGCCAACTTTAAACGGCGCAGCGGCAGAGAGCACCGGCAGTTTTGCCAGATCCGGATCGCCCTGAATGTAATGTTCGACATACGCTTTTTGCGCGTTGTTCACCACCTGCACCGTCGGATCGTCCTGTACCAGCGCCAGATAGCTATACATATTGTCGGCGGATTTCCCGATAGGTTTGCTGACAAACTGGCGTGTGGCATCGTGATCGGCTTTCAGCGTTGCAACCAACTTGCTGTCTTCAGCGGCGAGTGATTTTTTATTGGCGACATCGTAAATCGGGCGAGCTTCCGCTTTTGCTTGCGTCACCTGCCATTTCCCGCTGTCATTATTGAGTTGCAGATCGACCACGCCGAGATGATCGCCCCACATGCCTGGCATTACCGCCGGAACACCGTTAATCGTACCTTTGGCGATATCTACGCCTTTGATATCAGCAAAATCTTTGCCCGGGAAGACGGCATGGGCATGACCAAACATAATGGCATCAACGCCCGGAATTTCACTGAGATAATAAACTGAGTTTTCCGCCATTACTTTATACGGATCGGCAGACAAACCAGAATGCGCCAGAACGACAACGACATCGGCACCTTTCTCGCGCATTTCCGGCACGTACTTGCGCACTGTTTCGGTAATATCGTTAACGGTAACTTTGCCGGATAAATTGGCTTTATCCCATCCCATAATCTGCGGTGGCACGACGCCGATATAGCCAATTTTCAGCGTTTGCTTTTTCCCGTCTTTATCGACTACTTCGGTGTCTTTAATTAAATACGGTGTAAACATCGGCTGGTTGGTTTTTACGTCAATGACATTGGCATTTACATAGGGGAATTTCGCCCCCGCCAGCGCGTTTTTCAGGTAATCCAGACCGTAATTAAATTCATGATTGCCGAGTGTACCGACGGTATAATCCAGCGTATTCAGCGCCTTATAGACCGGATGAATATCACCGGCTTTTAATCCTTTAGCCGACATGTAATCCGCCAGCGGGCTGCCCTGAATCAGGTCACCGTTATCGACCAACACGCTATTTTTCACTTCATTGCGCGCGTCATTAATCAGGCTCGCGGTGCGTACCAGCCCAAATTTTTCTGTGGATGTGTCTTTGTAATAATCGAAATCCATCATGTTGCTATGCAAATCAGAGGTTTCCATTATGCGTAGATCGACTGTTGCCGCATTCACGCTGGCAGCAATCAGCGTGGCCAGGAGCGTTGCGCTAAACTTAATCATAAGGGACATCCTTTTATGAACGAGAAGATGAAACGTCTTTCATACGGAGCGTGAAGGATGCCATAAATAATAAATCAGGAAACGATGACGCCATCACAGTTGGCGGATTCTATAGCGATGGGGTATAAGTAAAACAATAAGTTAACGCCGCTCACAGAGACGAGGTGGAGAATGTTAGATCAAGTATGCCAGCTTGCACGGATTGCGGGCGATGCCATTATGCAGGTCTACGACGGGACTAAACCGATGGACGTCGCCAACAAAGCAGATGACTCTCCGGTGACGGCGGCAGATATCGCCGCGCATACCGTAATCATGGAAGGATTACGTAAACTGACGCCGGATATCCCCGTTCTTTCTGAAGAAGATCCTCCCGGTTGGGAAGTCCGCCAGCACTGGCAACGTTACTGGCTGGTGGATCCGCTGGACGGCACCAAAGAGTTTATTAAACGAAATGGCGAATTTACCGTTAACATTGCGCTGATCGACAAAGGCAAACCGATATTAGGTGTGGTGTATGCGCCGGTAATGAACGTAATGTACAGCGCGGAGGAAGGAAAAGCCTGGAAAGAAGAGTGCGGCGTGCGCAAGCAGATTCAGGTACGCGACGCTCGCCCGCCTCTGGTTGTCATTAGCCGTTCCCATGCGGATGCGGAGCTGAAAGAGTATCTGCAACAGCTTGGCGAACACCAGACGACATCCATCGGTTCTTCACTGAAATTTTGCCTGGTGGCGGAAGGGCAGGCTCAGCTCTACCCGCGTTTTGGGCCAACCAATATTTGGGACACCGCTGCCGGTCATGCTGTGGCTGCCGCTGCCGGAGCACACGTCCACGACTGGCAGGGGAAACCGCTGGATTACACTCCGCGTGAATCCTTCCTGAATCCAGGGTTCCGGGTTTCTATTTATTAAGCAACTTATGCAGCAAGTCCATCACTTGCTGCACCTCTTCCTGAGTGAGCGCTCCATCTTTTGCCCATTGCACGCGACCGTCTTTATCCAGCACTGCAATGGCGGAACTCTCTTCATCCAACTGCCAGGCGCTGCGTGCGATGCCGTTGCTGTCGACAATAAACTGTGACCACGGATAGAGCTTTTTATTGCTCTCCAGGCTGCTACGTACAAACATACCTGAACCGGGGATAGCGTCGTCGGTGTTCACAATGGTGGTCGTCTGGTAGCGATCATGCGGCAGTTTTGCCGATTTAATCGCTTCAATCAGCGTCGCATTTTTCTCTTTTGCGGAGGTGCGACCGGCAATATGTTGCAGTACCCGCACTTTCCCCACTAACTGTGCGCTGTTCCAGGTATTGTAGCTAAACTGATCTTTATCAAGTACTAACTCGCCACGATCGGCAATGCCAACTGGTGGTACTCGCTGACCGGTTTCGAATTTATGCGCGGAGGCCATCATCGGCAGTAGCAAGCAAGTCAGCGCGAGAATCTTGCGTAGGGTCATAGTGTTTCCTTCTTATCGTATGCAGGTGATCCGACCACTTGGGGCGGACTTTTAATCATATGTGCTATTTATCGAATTTCCCGCAAGTGTGGTGCCAGTTTGCGGACAAGCGCACAAATCATATGAAAAATGAATGCTTATACTGAAGATTGTGGTTAGGCGAAAAGATAATTCTGAATAACTGTAACGTTAAGGTAAAAAACTTTATACACACTGGAAACATTGCAGCGATAGACTATAGTCATCAGGCATTAAAATTTGCGCCTCATAATAGTTGGGCCGATTGTGGCACCACAAAGGCGTAATACTCAGCAGGAGATAACAATGAAAATTTTCCAACGGTACAACCCACTGCAGGTGGCGAAGTACGTGAAAATCCTGTTCCGTGGACGGTTATACATCAAGGACGTTGGCGCTTTTGAATTTGATAAGGGTAAGATTCTTATCCCAAAAGTGAAGGATAAGCTGCATTTGTCAGTGATGTCCGAAGTTAACCGTCAGGTTATGCGTCTGCAAACAGAGATGGCTTAACCAGCGTGCTATGCAGTAATAAGACGGCTCCTGATTCAGGAGCCGTTGATGTTTCTGGGGTTATGCGACGCTTTCTTCTTTATTTTTATCTTTAGCGTCAGGCAGTTTCGGTGAAAGGGCGGTGGCTTTGTTGTCGATCCGCGTCACCAGCAGTTGGTCGATGCGGTAGTTATCGATATCCACCACTTCAAATTTGTAGCCGGAGAGTTTCACTGAATCGGTGCGTTTCGGGATCTTACGCAGCATAAACATCATAAAGCCGCCGATGGTTTCGTAGTTGCCCGACTGCGGGAACTCGTCAATATCCAGCACACGCATCACGTCGTCAATCGGCGTACCGCCATCGATTAGCCATGAGTTCTCATCACGCGCGACAATCTGTTCTTCCAGCCCCTGACCGACCAGATCGCCCATCAACGTGGTCATCACGTCGTTGAGGGTAATTATCCCCACCACCAGGGCGTACTCGTTCATGATTACCGCAAAGTCTTCGCCCGCAGCTTTAAAACTTTCCAGCGCCTCAGAGAGGGTCAGAGTGTCAGGCACGATCAGCGTGTTGCGAATCTGCACGCCGCTATTCAGTGCCAGGCTTTGATTGGCCAGCACGCGGTTCAGCAGATCTTTCGAGTCCACATAGCCGATGATGTGGTCGATATCTTCATTACAGACGAGGAATTTTGAGTGTGGATGCTCCGCCACTTTATTCTTCAGACTTTGCTCATCTTCATGGAGATCGAACCAAATCACGTTTTCACGCGGCGTCATGGAAGACGGCACGGTACGGGATTCCAGTTCAAACACGTTTTCGATCAGCTCGTGTTCCTGTTTACGCAGTACTCCAGCCAGTGCACCGGCTTCCACCACCGCGTAGATGTCATCAGAAGTGATGTCATCTTTACGTACCATCGGCAATTTAAAGATACGGAAGATCATGTTTGCCAGGCCGTTGAAAAACCACACCAGAGGGGTGCAGACGAACAGGCAGAAGCGCATCGGGTTGATGATACGCAAAGCCACAGCTTCTGGCGCAATCATACCGATGCGTTTCGGGGTTAAATCCGCAAACAGAATAAACATGCCAGTCACTAATGAGAAAGAGAGAATAAAGCTCAGTTGCTCAGAGAGTTCCGCTGATATATAGCGAGAGAACAGGCTGTTAAAAGCCGGAGAGAACGCCGCATCACCGACGATACCACCGAGTATCGCCACCGCGTTCAGACCAATTTGCACCACGGTAAAGAACATGCCGGGATTTTCCTGCATATCCAGAACGCGCTGGGCGTTTATATTGCCTTCATCAGCCAGCAGTTTAAGTTTGATTTTGCGTGAGGCGGCAAGCGAGATCTCGGACATCGAGAAGAACGCACTCACAGCGATCAAGCATAGTATGACTAAAATACTGTTTAACATATCTTATCCGACCGTTCAGGTCAGATCCTCGGAAGGGGAAGTTGATTAATTTGTGCGAAATACACATTGAAAGCCGGTTCGAAGAGAGTGAACCGACATTTTCAGTGGCTAGTATAGCGTAAGGTTCTGTAAAGTCGCCAGAGGGTTAAATTTTTGCTTCATTTCGCTTTAGTTCAGCCTTTTATTGCTACGCTTCAGGCGGCAGGCAAACGCCGATCCCACCAATTCCACAATAGCCATATGGGTTTTTGTGCAGATATTGTTGGTGGTCATCTTCGGCATAATAAAACGGTGTAGCGTTGGCGATCTCGGTGGTTATCTGGCGATCGTCACCGACGGTGAGCATTGCGGCCTGAAAACGTTCCAGACTGGCGCGGGCGGCAGCGTCCTGTTCTGGTGTCAGCGGGTAAATTGCGGAACGATACTGCGTGCCGTGGTCATTGCCCTGACGCATCCCTTGTGCGGGATCGTGATTCTCCCAGAATACCTGTAACAGTTGTTCGTAGCTGATCACTGACGGATCGTAAACCACGCGTACCGCTTCGGCGTGGCCGGTATCACCAGAACACACTTCCCGATAGGTCGGGTTTGGCGTGTAACCGCCGGTATAGCCTGCGGCAGTGCTGTAAACACCGGGAAGTTGCCAGAAAAGGCGTTCCACGCCCCAGAAACAGCCCATAGAAAAAATGGCGATCTCCATTCCGTCAGGCACATTGGTCATTGAGTGGCCGTTGACCGCATGCAATGTGGCTACAGGCATCGGGGTATTACGTCCAGGAAGGGCATCGGTGGGGGAAACCAGATGCTTTTTATCAAATAAACTCATAGTGTTGCTCTCCCGAAAGTCGGCCTTTGGGGATTAGGTTGTAACAAGAGACGTATTTGCACACAATAACCCCCGTGAATGTGTATAAAGTAAACCATAAGAAATATTTTGGGTTTAGTCTGCTTTTAAATCCATATGGCTGGATTTTTGTTAAGCCGTTTAACGGAGTTCCAGGGGCAGGAACAAAGGATATTCAGGAGAAAATGTGCGCTATATCCGACAGTTATGCTGTGTAAGCTTACTCTGCTTTAGTGGAGCTGCCGTCGCCGCGAACGTCCGTCTACAGGTCGAAGGGTTATCGGGGCAGCTAGAAAAGAACGTTCGTGCGCAGCTTTCTACGATTGAAAGTGATGAAGTTACGCCAGATCGGCGCTTTCGCGCACGTGTTGATGATGCCATCCGCGAAGGTCTGAAGGCGCTGGGCTATTACCAGCCGACCATTGAATTTGATCTCCGACCACCGCCAAAGAAGGGGCGGCAGGTGTTGATCGCCAAAGTCACGCCCGGCGTGCCGGTGTTGATTGGCGGCACTGATGTGGTTTTGCGCGGCGGTGCGCGGACTGATAAAGACTATTTGAAGTTGCTCGATACCCGCCCGGCTATAGGCACGGTGCTGAATCAGGGCGACTACGAAAATTTCAAAAAGTCCTTAACCAGCATCGCGTTGCGTAAAGGCTATTTCGATAGCGAATTTACCAAAGC
This sequence comes from Escherichia sp. TW09308, assembly GCF_000208565.1. NCBI lineage: Bacteria > Pseudomonadati > Pseudomonadota > Gammaproteobacteria > Enterobacterales > Enterobacteriaceae > Escherichia > Escherichia sp. TW09308. The sequence goes on from NZ_AEME01000001.1 coordinate 3,795,728, forward strand.
ACAGTTGGGTATCGCACTTGGCTTGCATAAAGCCTACTGGGATATTGATTACAACAGTGGCGAACGCTACCGCTTTGGGCATGTAACCTTCGAAGGTTCACAGATCCGCGATGAGTACCTGCAAAATCTGGTGCCGTTTAAAGAGGGCGATGAGTACGAATCTAAAGATCTGGCGGAACTGAACCGCCGTCTCTCCGCTACTGGTTGGTTTAACTCGGTGGTGGTTGCACCGCAGTTTGATAAAGCGCGAGAAACTAAAGTATTGCCACTGACTGGCGTCGTTTCGCCGCGCACGGAAAACACCATTGAAACCGGGGTCGGGTACTCAACGGACGTTGGCCCACGAGTTAAAGCCTCGTGGAAAAAGCCGTGGATGAACTCTTACGGTCACAGCCTGACCACCAGCACAAGTATCTCTGCACCGGAACAGACTCTCGATTTTAGTTATAAAATGCCGCTGCTTAAGAACCCACTGGAACAATACTATCTGGTACAGGGTGGTTTTAAGCGTACTGATCTGAATGATACCGAATCCGATTCCACCACCCTGGTTGCTTCCCGTTACTGGGATCTTTCCAGTGGCTGGCAGCGTGCCATTAACCTGCGCTGGAGTCTCGACCACTTTACTCAGGGTGAAATCACTAACACCACGATGCTGTTTTATCCTGGGGTCATGATTAGCCGGACGCGATCACGCGGCGGCCTGATGCCGACCTGGGGCGACTCGCAGCGTTACTCTATCGACTACTCCAACACCGCCTGGGGATCGGACGTCGATTTCTCCGTATTCCAGGCGCAGAACGTCTGGATCCGCACACTTTACGATCGCCATCGCTTTGTCACTCGCGGCACGCTGGGCTGGATTGAAACCGGTGACTTCGACAAAGTACCGCCGGATTTACGTTTCTTCGCCGGGGGCGACCGCAGTATTCGCGGCTATAAATACAAATCGATCGCTCCGAAATACGCCAATGGTGACCTGAAAGGGGCATCAAAGCTGATTACCGGATCGCTGGAGTATCAGTACAACGTGACCGGAAAATGGTGGGGCGCGGTGTTTGTCGATAGCGGCGAAGCGGTAAGCGATATTCGCCGCAGTGACTTTAAAACCGGCACCGGGGTTGGCGTGCGTTGGGAATCGCCGGTCGGGCCGATCAAGCTCGATTTCGCCGTTCCGGTCGCTGACAAAGACGAGCATGGTTTACAGTTTTACATCGGTCTGGGGCCAGAATTATGAGTTTATGGAAAAAAATCAGCCTCGGCGTAGTCATCGTTATTTTACTGTTGCTGGGATCAGTGGCGTTTCTGGTGGGCACCACCAGCGGCCTGCATCTGGTATTTAAAGCGGCAGACCGTTGGGTGCCAGGGCTGGATATTGGCAAGGTCACCGGTGGCTGGCGCGACCTTACCTTGTCTGACGTTCGTTATGAGCAGCCAGGCGTGGCGGTAAAAGCGGGCAATCTGCATCTGGCGGTCGGGCTGGAGTGCCTGTGGGACAGCAGTGTTTGTATTAACGATTTGGCACTGAAGGATATTCAGGTCAACATCGACAGTAAAAAAATGCCCCCTTCAGAGCAAGCGGAGGAAGAGGAAGATAGCGGGCCGCTGGATCTCTCTACGCCATATCCCATCACCCTGACGCGGGTAGCGCTGGATAACGTCAACATTAAGATTGATGACACTACGGTGTCGGTGATGGACTTCACCTCCGGTCTGAACTGGCAAGAGAAAACCCTGACCCTGAAACCGACATCGCTGAAAGGGCTGTTGATTGCCCTGCCGAAAGTGGCAGAAGTGGCGCAGGAAGAAGTTGTCGAACCGAAGATTGAAAATCCGCAGCCGGATGAAAAACCGCTGGGCGAAACGCTGAAAGATCTCTTTTCTCGCCCGGTATTACCGGAGATGACCGACGTACATTTGCCGCTCAACCTGAACATTGAAGAGTTTAAGGGTGAGCAACTGCGCGTGACGGGCGACACGGACATCACCGTGCACACCATGCTGCTGAAAGTCAGTAGCATCGATGGCAATACCAAACTGGACGCACTTGATATCGACTCTAATCAGGGGAGCGTTAATGCCAGTGGCACGGCGCAACTGTCCAATAACTGGCCGGTAGATATCACCCTCAATAGCACACTGAACGTGGAGCCACTAAAAGGCGAAAAAGTGAAGCTGAAAGTGGGTGGTGCGCTGCGCGAACAACTGGAGATTGGCGTTAATCTTTCCGGTCCGGTGGATATGGATCTGCGCGCCCAGACGCGGCTGGCAGAAGTTGGATTGCCGCTCAACGTGGAAGTAAACAGCAAACAGCTTTACTGGCCGTTTACTGGCGAGAAGCAGTATCAGGCGGATGATCTGAAACTGAAACTCACCGGAAAAATGACTGATTACACGCTCTCTATGCACATGGCGGTGAAGGGGCATGAGATCCCGCCAGCGACCATTACCCTCGATGCAAAGGGCAATGAACAGCAGGTTAATCTCGACAAACTTACCGTCGCAGCGCTGGAAGGGAAAACCGAGTTGAAAGCGTTACTCGACTGGCAGCAGGCGATTAGCTGGCGTGGTGAGTTAACGCTTAACGGCATTAACACTGCGAAAGAGTTCCCGGAGTGGCCGTCAAAACTCAATGGTTTGATCAAAACCCGAGGCAGCCTGTACGGCGGCACCTGGCAGATGGACGTACCAGAGTTGAAGCTGACCGGCAATGTTAAACAGAACAAAGTGAACGTTGACGGAACGCTGAAAGGCAACAGTTATATGCAGTGGACGATCCCAGGTCTGCATCTGGAACTGGGGCCAAACAGTGCCGAAGTGAAAGGCGAGTTGGGGGTAAAAGATCTCAATCTTGATGCCACCATCAACGCGCCGGGGCTGGATAATGCGCTACCAGGACTGGGTGGTACAGCGAAAGGGTTGGTGAAAGTTCGCGGTACTGTGGAAGCGCCACAACTACTGGCAGATATTACCGCGCGCGGTTTGCGTTGGCAGGAACTCTCCGTAGCGCAGGTTCGTGTGGAAGGCGATATCAAATCCACCGATCAGATTGCGGGTAAACTCGACGTGCGCGTTGAGCAAATCTCGCAGCCGGATGTGAATATCAACCTCGTCACTCTGAACGCGAAAGGCAGCGAAAAGCAGCACGAGTTACAACTGCGGATTCAGGGCGAGCCGGTTTCCGGGCAGCTCAATCTGGCAGGGAGTTTTGATCGCAAAGAAGAACGTTGGAAGGGAACACTTAGCAATACGCGCTTCCAGACGCCGGTCGGCCCGTGGTCGCTGACGCGTGATATCGCACTGGACTACCGCAATCAGGAGCAAAAAATCAGCATCGGGCCACACTGCTGGCTTAACCCGAATGCGGAACTGTGCGTGCCGCAAACCATTGATGCCGGGGCTGAAGGGCGTGCGGTGGTGAATCTCAACCGTTTCGACCTGGCAATGCTGAAGCCGTTTATGCCGGAAACCACTCAGGCCAGCGGTATCTTTACAGGTAAAGCGGATGTCGCCTGGGATACCACCAAAGAAGGGCTGCCGCAGGGCAGTGTTACTCTTTCCGGGCGTAACGTGCAGGTGACGCAAACCGTCAACGATGCGGCGCTGCCAGTAGCGTTTCAGACGCTGAACCTGACGGCGGAGTTGCGTAATAACCGTGCCGAGCTGGGCTGGACAATCCGTCTGACTAATAACGGTCAGTTTGATGGTCAGGTGCAGGTAACCGATCCACAAGGGCGGCGTAACCTCGGCGGCAACGTGAATATCCGTAACTTCAACCTCGCGATGGTAAACCCCATCTTTACGCGTGGTGAAAAAGCGGCGGGTATGGTGAGCGCCAACTTACGTCTGGGCGGTGATGTGCAGAGCCCGCAGTTGTTTGGTCAGCTCCAGGTCACTGGTGTGGATATCGATGGCAACTTTATGCCGTTTGATATGCAGCCGAGCCAGCTTGCGGTCAACTTTAACGGTATGCGCTCGACGCTGGCGGGCACTGTGCGAACCCAGCAGGGGGAAATTTACCTGAACGGTGATGCTGACTGGAGTCAGATTGAAAACTGGCGTGCGCGGGTGACGGCAAAAGGCAGTAAGGTGCGGATCACCGTACCGCCGATGGTGCGCATGGATGTGTCGCCAGATGTCGTATTCGAAGCCACACCAAGCCTGTTTACCCTCGATGGCCGCGTGGATGTACCGTGGGCGCGCATTGTGGTGCACGATCTACCGGAAAGTGCGGTGGGCGTCTCCAGCGATGTGGTAATGCTCAACGATAACCTGCAACCGGAGGAGGCGAAAACGGCATCGATTCCGATCAACAGCAACCTGATTGTTCACGTTGGCAACAATGTGCGCATTGATGCCTTCGGCCTGAAAGCGCGACTGACGGGCGATCTCAATGTCGTACAGGACAAACAAGGTCTGGGTCTGAACGGGCAGATCAACATTCCGGAAGGTCGCTTCCATGCCTATGGTCAGGATCTGATTGTGCGTAAAGGTGAACTGCTGTTCTCTGGCCCGCCGGATCAACCGTATCTCAATATCGAAGCGATTCGTAACCCGGATGCAACAGAAGACGACGTGATCGCCGGTGTTCGTGTCACCGGGCTGGCGGATGAGCCGAAAGCGGAGATCTTCTCTGACCCGGCGATGTCACAACAGGCGGCATTGTCCTACTTGTTACGCGGACAAGGGCTGGAGAGCGATCAGAGTGACAGCGCGGCGATGACCTCGATGCTGATTGGTCTGGGGGTTGCACAAAGTGGTCAGATTGTGGGTAAAATCGGTGAGACATTTGGCGTAAGTAATTTAGCGCTCGACACCGAGGGGGTAGGCGATTCCTCCCAGGTGGTGGTCAGCGGCTATGTATTACCAGGCCTACAAGTGAAATACGGCGTGGGGATATTTGACTCTATAGCAACACTCACGTTACGTTATCGCCTGATGCCGAAGCTATATCTGGAAGCCGTGTCTGGTGTAGACCAGGCACTGGATTTGCTCTATCAGTTCGAGTTTTAGCTATGCGAATATTTGTCTACGGCAGTTTACGCCACAAACAAGGCAACAGCCACTGGATGACCAATGCCCAGTTGCTGGGCGATTTCAGTATCGATAACTACCAGTTGTATAGCCTGGGCCACTATCCAGGCGCAGTTCCGGGGAACGGAACGGTACACGGTGAAGTTTATCGTATTGACAACGCCACGCTGGCCGAACTTGATGCCTTGCGCACCAGGGGCGGTGAATACGCGCGCCAGTTGATTCAGACGCCGTACGGGAGTGCATGGATGTACGTATATCAACGACCCGTCGATGGATTAAAGCTGATTGCAAGCGGCGACTGGTTAGACAGGGATAAGCCATAATTAAACACGCCACCTTCGGGTGGCGTTGTTTTTGCGAGACGACACGCATTCTGTTTTGTAACTTTCCCGCCTGTTTCTTTTCCTTCCGAGTCGCTTTCTATATCTGTTAACGCATAAAAAACGCTGCTGGTGTTCATTAATGCGCAGGGGTAAAACATCTCGCAATTTAAATGGTGAGAATGAGCAGGAGCGGCTTATTTCCAGCAAGCGGCTCTGAACAGGCAAGATGCGTTCTCAAAAGCAAATGTTATACGTCAATTTAAACGATTAGAGGCATCCTGTTTATGCATCAAGTCCAGTTATCCTCACCAGATGGACTGTGAGCCATAGCAGTTCGTTACCTCTGAGGGTGATACCGAGTTGAACCTTGATATAATCGCGGATCAGTAGCGTACATTGCCAGGCTTCTGGATACTCTTTAATCACTTGCACTAGCAGGAAACTGTCCCGCGAGCTATCCAGTTCTCCCTCCTGTAAACGCTGAAGGAAAAACTGCATATGGATAAGAAAACGTGAGTAATTAATCGATTCAGTGTCGATCTCCTGCTTAAAGTGGTACTGCACGAGATTAAAAATATCCTTCAACATTTTCACTGACTGCATGGTTTGCGCTACGTCGTCGCCTTCGCTCTGACCATTCACAAGATGAAAAGCGATATTCCCGGCTTCCTCTTCCGGTAGTTCAATACCGTACTGCTGGCGAATAATGGTTACAGCCTCGCTGGCGATGTGGAACTGTTGTGGATAAAACCGCCTGACCTCCGGTAGTAGGCGGTTTTGAATGGTGATCCCTTTGCGGCTGCGCTCGATGGCAAAAGCCAGGTGATCGGCAAGGGTAAAGAAAATCTGCTCACGAACTTTGCTCGAAAGCTGCATGTTGGCACGGGAAATAATCATCGCAGCCATTTCGATGACTTCATCCGGTATAGCGGAAAGTGCCTCAAGATAGCCGCTGCGTTCGTCAAGCGTCTGGGTTACAAATAGCTTCTCTATCTGCTCCGGGGCGATCTCGTCCCCGGGTCTGCTGTTGAAGCCAATACCTTTCCCCATGACGATAACTTCCCTGTTATCGTCATCAAGGGAGAGCACCAGGCTATTATTGAGCACCTTCTGAACAATCATCTCTGAGACTCGTTGTGGTTACCGTTTTGCGCGATGACATCCTTATACCACCAGAAACTGCGTTTGCGGATCCTTTGCAAACTCTTCAGATCATCCTCGCCGCGATCGACATAAATAAAACCGTAGCGCTTAGCGTATCCCTGGTGAGTGCTTACCACATCAATTGCTGCCCATGGGCAGTAGCCCATCAGCTCGACGCCGTCAGCAATTGCCAGACGCATTTGCTCAATGTGCGCCTCAAGAAAAGCGATACGGTAATCGTCATTCACCGTCCCATCATGCTCCAGCTTATCCGGTGCGCCCATACCGTTTTCGCTGATCAGAATCGGCAGGCCGTAGCGCTCGCACACTTTACGCAGCGTCAGGCGCAATCCCACCGGATCAACGACCCAGCCGTAAGGCGTTTTGCCGACCCACGGATTTTCCGCTGGCCGATAAACGCCCTCTTCGCCCAGCATAATTTGTTGATCGCCCGCGCGGGGGGCAACATCGGCACCATCGCCCCGGCTGGCAGCAATCGTCGCGGTTGAGTAGTAGTTAATGGCGATAAAATCCGGCCGCCCCTGCTGCAAAATCAGCGCATCTTCTGGCTGCATTTCCGGCGCGAGGCCGCGATCCTGCAAATACGCCCACGCCAGGGCGTTGTAGCGACCATGTACCGCTACATCTAAAAAACTCCAGCAGCGCAGCGTTTCCCAGTTATGCGCGGCAATAGCGTCTTCCGGTTTGCAACTTTCGGCGTACATCGAAGTGGTGTTTATCGCCGGGCCGATGCGCAGCCCAGGGAATTCGCGGTGGCACAGGGCGAAGATCTGCGCCTGAGCCAGCATCATATGATGATTCTGCTGGTACAGCGCCTTCTTATCCGGCAGTTCACGATTGGCGGGTACGCCAATCGCGCCGGGATGCAGGATCATGGTGTTCTGTTCGTTAATCGTCAGCCATAGCGGGACTTTATCGGCAAACTCGCTGAACAGCAGACGGGCGTAACGAACAAACGCCTCCCCGGTTTTGCGGTTCAGCCAGCCGCCTTTCAACTCCAGAGCCCAGGGCAAGTCGAAATGATACAACGTGACGATGGGGGTTATTCCGTGGCGTGTCAGGGCGTCGATCAGGCGGTGATAAAAGGCTAACCCGTCCGGATTCACCGGGCCATCACCGTCAGGTATCACCCGCGACCAGGCCACCGAAAAGCGGTAGGCCTTCAGCCCCATCTGCGCCATCAGCGCTACGTCTTCCTCCACGCGATGATAGTGATCGCTGGCAATGCGGAAGTCAGCCGTTCCCGGCGGATGGCTGAGCATGTCGACTACCGACGGTCCTTTACCGTCTTCATTCCACGCGCCCTCAACCTGATAGGCCGAAGTGGACGCGCCCCACAGAAAACCGTCCGGGAACTGCGTTTTCTTTTGATAAATCATACCTGCACCTCCTTAGCGGATTGCACCATCAGTTGTTCGCCGTAATCGACCTGCGCGGCGGTGGTAAGGCGCAGGGAGTGCTGCTCGTCGCCATTGACCACAATCACCGGGGTAATCAGGTCATACCCGGCCTGTTCGATGGCGGGGATATCAAAGCGGATTAGCTCCTGTCCGACCTCCACCTTATCGCCTACTTTCAGCGATGAGCTAAAGTGCTGGCCGTTAAGATTAACGGTATCGATACCGATATGGATCAGCAGCTCAAGTCCGCTTTCACTTTGTAAACCAACGGCGTGGCAGGAAGGTAGAAACATCATTACAGTACCGTTAAACGGCGCACGCAGAACCCCTTCCTGTGGTTGGATCGCCACGCCTTCTCCCAGCAGGCCACCGGAAAAGACATCATCATTCACTTCGTTCAGCGCCATCACCTGACCGCGCAGCGGGCTGAGTACTTCAATCTCACCCTCAATTTTCGGGCTAACGACAGGCTGCGGAGCCTCGCTGACCTCTTCTTGCTCTTCAGGCGTATCTTTAAAGGCGATAAACCAGGTCAGGGCAAAGGTTACTACGATAGAAATCGCACAGGTCACTAGCGCATGGACGATATTCATCGGGTTTTCACCGATAAACGCCGGCAGCGCCGCAAGTCCTGGGGAGACAAACGCATAGCGCACCAGACCGCTCACACCAGCATAAATCCCGGCGCAGCCGCCACCGATCATCGCGGCAATCAGTACCCGGCGGAACTTGAGTAATACCCCGTACAGTGCCGGTTCGGTGATCCCCAGCAGCGCGGTAAAGCCCGATGATGAGGCCAACTGGCGCAGGTTGTTATTTTTGGTTTTCAGCGCCACGCACAGCGTCGCCGCGCCCATTGCCACGTTTGACGCCAGCATTCCCGGTCCGTTGATCATCTCAAAACCGTTTTTACTCAACTGACCGGTAGCGATTGGCGTCATCGCCCAGGCGGTGCCGGTAATAATCAGGAAGGGTTGCAGAGCGCCCATCAGCATCGGAATTAACCAACTGGCGTGGCGATCAATAGCGCCCGCGCCAGCCGCCACCAGATCGTTAAGCAAAATACCCGCAGGGCCGACGAGCACCAGCGCCAGTGGCGCGGTGATCAACAGGATCAGCATCGGCTTAACAAAGAACTTAATGATCGACGGCGAAACCTTCTCCGCGAAGCGCTCCACCCACGACATCAGCCAGACCGTCAGAATAATCGGCAGCACTGACCCGGCGTAATCGGAAAGCAGGACGTTGATACCGACAAAATCAACCGCTTTCCCCGCTGCCAGCATCTGGCCGATGCCCGGATGCAGCAGTACGCCCGCGAGGGTCATCGCCAGAATCGGGTTACATTCAAATTTCAGCGATGCCCCGTAGGCCAGCAGCACTGGCAGGAAGAAGAAGGCCGCGTCGGCAATAATGTTGAGTAGCTGATAGGTTGAACTGGTTTCGCTAATCACGCCCGTTAGTTTGAGGATAGCCAGCAGTGCCTTGATCATCCCAGCGCCGGTAATGGCCGGGATCACTGGGGTGAAGGTGGTCGAAATCACGCTGATAATGCGTGCGATGATACCGGTGGGTTTAGCGTTTTTGCCACCGCTTGAGGGGCCTTTCTTCTCCGGCAGCGCCTTATTGAGCAGGCGATAAACCTGCTGCACCTCATTGCCGATAACAATCTGGAACTGACCGCCTTTCTCCACCACGCTTATCACGCCGGGGATAGCGCCAATCTGCGTATCGTTAACCTTTGCGCGATCGTTAAACTCCATGCGCAAGCGGGTCGCGCAGTGGGTGAGCATTCGGATATTCTCCGCACCACCCACCGAGTGGAGGATTTTGTCTGCTGTTTCGTTATAGTTCATAGTGTTCCCTGGGTTGAGGCAAAAAAAAAGACCAAAATAGAAATGCTCCCCTTGGCGGGAGAGCATTTCTATTTTGGTCTTGCCTGCTTTCGCAGTAGCACGCCATCATAGAAATGGGTTATTTCGACAGATTATCTAAGTGATGTTGTTGTCTTTCAATCGGTATAGAGAAAAAACGTGATCTGCATTGAATGAAATTATGACGGTTTCAGGTGAACCTCTATGTCTTACCCAAACACGTGTCTACCATTCATGTGATAAGAAGGGCTTTGTGCCTTACCAACACCGGGTTCGGTTGTTTTTTGCAAGACAAAACAGGTGTCAATATAAAATAAAAACCCTTACTAACCGAAGCCCGGTGTTCAGGGTTATTACGATATACTCGTCATGCTGCAAGTTGCATGTACTGTGTCTGCGTTCGCTCACCCCAGTCACTTACTTATGTAGGTGCCCGGGAATTCACTCGCTTGTCGCCTTCCTGCAACTTGAATTATTTAGAGTATACAAGAACTTATTTATTCTTTGCGCGCTCGAAGGAAGCAACGATTTCAGCTTTAGCGGCTTCAGCGTTTTCCCAACCTTCAACTTTCACCCACTTGCCTTTTTCGAGGTCTTTGTAGTGCTCGAAGAAGTGAGCGATCTGCGCTTTCAGCAGTTCCGGCAGATCGTTAACGTCTTTGATGTGATCGTATTCTTTGCTCAGCTTGCTGTGCGGAACCGCAATCAGTTTTGCATCTTCACCGGCTTCGTCGGTCATTTTCAGAACGCCAACCGGACGGCAACGGATCACAGAACCCGGCTGCAGCGGGTACGGAGTCGGGACCAGTACGTCAACCGGATCACCATCCAGAGACAGAGTGTGGTTGATGTAACCGTAGTTGCATGGATAGAACATTGCGGTGGACATGAAGCGGTCAACGAACAGTGCGCCGCTTTCTTTGTCGATTTCGTATTTGATCGGATCTGCGTTAGCCGGGATCTCAATAACAACGTAGATGTCTTCCGGCAGATCTTTACCCGCAGGGACGTTGAGTAAGCTCATGTCTGTTTCCTTTAAAATATGTGGCAAACAAGTGCCGAGTATTATAGCCAACTCGCGCCGAATGTCTTCGCTTGTTTTCGTCCTCTTTTTCCTTTTTCGCCAGCTTTAAGACGGTTTACAGAGCAGGAAAATCCATAACCGTAGCCGCATTTTTCATAGCGAGATGAAAGCGATTACAAACTTGTGATTAACGATGTATTTACTTTTTTGAAGTGTGAAGTAACGCAATCTGTTACATGACCGATTGTCTATAGTTTTTTCGCGAACATCTTTTAAACAATAATAATCACCCCGACGAGGACAACCCTATGTGGAAACGCTTACTTGTAGTCTCTGCGGTCTCAGCAGCCATGTCGTCTATGGCATTGGCCGCTCCCTTAACCGTAGGATTTTCGCAGGTCGGATCGGAGTCCGGCTGGCGTGCCGCAGAAACCAACGTGGCGAAAAGTGAGGCAGAAAAGCGCGGTATCACGCTAAAAATTGCCGATGGTCAGCAAAAGCAGGAAAACCAGATTAAAGCGGTACGTTCCTTCGTCGCACAAGGTGTGGATGCGATCTTTATCGCTCCGGTGGTGGCGACGGGCTGGGAACCAGTATTAAAAGAGGCGAAAGATGCCGAAATTCCGGTCTTTTTGCTCGACCGTTCCATCGATGTGAAAGACAAATCTCTCTATATGACGACCGTTACTGCTGACAACATTCTGGAAGGCAAGTTGATTGGTGACTGGCTGGTGAAAGAGGTCAACGGTAAACCGTGTAACGTGGTTGAGTTACAAGGCACCGTTGGGGCGAGCGTTGCCATCGACCGTAAGAAAGGTTTTGCCGAAGCTATTAAGAATGCGCCAAATATCAAAATTATCCGCTCGCAATCCGGTGATTTCACCCGTAGTAAAGGCAAAGAAGTTATGGAGAGCTTTATCAAAGCGGAAAACAACGGCAAAAATATCTGCATGGTTTACGCCCATAACGACGACATGGTAATAGGCGCGATTCAGGCGATTAAAGAAGCGGGTCTGAAGCCGGGCAAAGATATTCTGACAGGCTCTATCGACGGCGTGCCGGATATCTACAAAGCGATGATTGATGGTGAAGCGAATGCCAGTGTTGAACTGACGCCAAACATGGCAGGCCCAGCTTTCGACGCGCTGGAGAAATACAAGAAAGACGGCACCATGCCTGAAAAGCTGACGCTGACTAAGTCCACCCTTTATCTGCCTGATACCGCAAAAGAAGAGTTAGAGAAGAAGAAAAATATGGGGTATTGAGGCCTACAAACCGATGCCGACTGGTAGGTTGGATAAGGCGTTCACGCCGCATCCGGCATTTGTGCGCAGATGCCTGATGCGACGCTGGTGCGTCTTATCAGGCCTACCAGGAGCCCGCTTTACACTGGGAGAGCTATGACTACCGACCAACACCAGGAAATCCTCCGTACCGAAGGATTAAGCAAATTCTTCCCCGGCGTCAAAGCGTTAGATAACGTTGACTTCAGCTTGCGTCGTGGTGAAATTATGGCACTGCTTGGTGAAAACGGGGCAGGAAAATCGACGCTGATTAAAGCATTAACCGGCGTTTACCATGCCGATCGCGGCACAATCTGGCTGGAAGGCCAGGCCATCTCACCGAAAAACACAGCCCATGCACAACAGCTTGGCATCGGCACCGTCTACCAGGAAGTCAACCTGTTACCCAATATGTCGGTTGCCGACAATCTCTTTATCGGCCGTGAGCCCAAACGTTTCGGCTTGCTACGGCGCAAAGAGATGGAAAAGCGCGCAACCGGGTTAATGGCATCCTACGGTTTCTCCCTCGACGTGCGCGAACCGCTTAACCGTTTTTCGGTGGCAATGCAGCAAATCGTCGCCATTTGCCGGGCCATCGATCTCTCCGCCAAAGTGCTGATCCTTGATGAACCCACCGCCAGCCTCGACACCCAGGAAGTGGAACTACTGTTTGGCCTGATGCGCCAGCTTCGAGATCGCGGCGTCAGCCTGATCTTCGTCACTCACTTTCTCGATCAGGTATACCAGGTCAGTGATCGGATCACCGTCTTACGCAACGGCAGCTTTGTTGGCTGTCGGGAAACCCGCGAGCTTCCGCAGATCGAACTGGTGAAAATGATGCTGGGGCGTGAACTCGACACTCATGCGCTACAGCGTGCCGGGCGAACATTGTTGAGCGACAAACCTGTTGCCGAGTTTAACAATTACGGCAAGAAAGGGACGATCGCGCCGTTTGATCTGGAAATTCGTCCCGGCGAGATCGTCGGGTTGGCAGGTTTGCTGGGATCAGGACGTACAGAAACTGCGGAAGTGATCTTCGGTATCAAACCCGCCGACAGCGGCACAGCGTTGATCAAAGGTAAACCGCAAACCCTGCGATCGCCGCATCATGCATCGGTACTGGGTATTGGTTTCTGTCCGGAAGACCGGAAAACCGATGGCATTATTGCTGCCGCTTCGGTACGGGAAAATATCATCCTTGCCTTACAAGCCCAGCGCGGCTGGCTGCGACCGATTTCACGCAAAGAACAGCAGGAAATAGCAGAACGATTTATCCGCCAGCTCGGTATTCGCACCCCTTCTACGGAACAGCCGATAGAGTTCCTCTCTGGCGGTAATCAACAAAAAGTGTTGCTTTCACGCTGGCTGCTGACTCGTCCGCAATTTCTAATTCTCGACGAGCCAACGCGCGGTATTGACGTTGGTGCCCACGCCGAGATCATCCGCCTGATTGAAACGCTGTGCGCCGATGGTCTGGCACTGCTGGTGATCTCCTCGGAACTGGAAGAACTGGTGGGCTATGCCGATCGGGTGATCATCATGCGTGATCGTAAACAAGTGGCAGAGATCCCGCTGGCAGAGCTTTCCGTTCCGGCGATCATGAACGCCATTGCGGCGTAAGGAGAACAGTGTGATGCCTCAATCTCTCCCTGACACCGCGTCGTCGAAAAGGCGTTTTCGCTGGCCGACGGGAATGCCGCAACTGGCAGCGCTATTGCTGGTGCTGCTGGTCGATAGCCTGGTCGCCCCGCATTTCTGGCAGGTGGTGCTTCAGGATGGGCGTCTGTTCGGGAGTCCCATCGATATCCTTAACCGCGCGGCTCCCGTTGCGCTGCTGGCGATCGGCATGACGCTGGTGATCGCCACTGGCGGCATCGATCTTTCCGTAGGCGCGGTGATGGCTATTGCCGGAGCCACAACGGCCGCGATGACGGTAGCGGGGTATAGCGTGCCGATTGTGCTACTCAGTGCGTTAGGCACCGGCATTCTGGCTGGATTGTGGAATGGCATTCTGGTGGCGATCCTCAAAATTCAACCGTTTGTCGCCACTCTGATCCTGATGGTTGCCGGGCGCGGCGTGGCGCAACTGATCACCTCCGGACAGATCGTTACTTTCAACTCGCCAGATCTCTCCTGGTTCGGCAGCGGATCGCTGTTGTTCCTGCCAACGCCGGTCATTATTGCAGTGCTGACACTTCTTCTGTTTTGGTTGCTGGCTCGCAAAACGGCGCTGGGGATGTTTATTGAAGCTGTTGGCATCAACATTCGGGCAGCGAAAAATGCCGGAGTGAACACGCGGATCATCGTCATGCTCACCTATGTGTTGAGCGGGCTGTGTGCGGCGATTGCGGGCATTATCGTGGCGGCGGATATTCGCGGTGCCGACGCCAATAATGCTGGATTATGGCTGGAACTGGACGCCATTCTTGCGGTGGTGATCGGCGGTGGATCACTGATGGGCGGGCGCTTTAACCTGCTGCTCTCGGTGGTGGGGGCGCTGATTATTCAGGGAATGAATACCGGGATTTTGCTCTCGGGCTTTCCGCCGGAGATGAATCAGGTGGTGAAAGCGGTGGTGGTGCTTTGCGTGCTGATTGTTCAGTCGCAACGCTTTATCAGTCTGATTAAAGGAGTGCGTAGCCGTGATAAAACGTAACTTGCCACTGATGATCACCATCGGCGTCTTTGTGTTGGGCTATATCTACTGTCTGACGCAGTTTCCCGGTTTTGCCTCCACGCGGGTGATCTGCAATATCCTGACTGATAACGCTTTTCTGGGGATCATCGCTGTCGGCATGACCTTTGTGATCCTCTCCGGTGGGATCGATCTTTCTGTCGGTTCGGTGATCGCTTTTACCGGCGTGTTTCTGGCAAAGGTGATTGGTGACTTCGGCTTTTCGCCACTATTGGCCTTCCCGCTGGTACTGGTGATGGGCTGTGCCTTCGGCGCATTTATGGGGCTTCTGATCGACGCGCTGAAGATCCCGGCATTCATCATTACCCTGGCAGGAATGTTCTTTTTGCGCGGCGTCAGCTATCTCGTTTCGGAAGAGTCGATCCCGATTAACCATCCCATTTATGAAACGCTCTCAAGCCTGGCGTGGAAAATCCCCGGCGGTGGTCGCTTAAGCGCGATGGGGCTGCTGATGCTTGCGGTGGTGGTTATTGGTATTTTCCTCGCACATCGTACCCGTTTTGGTAATCAGGTATATGCCATTGGTGGCAACGCGACTTCGGCAAACCTGATGGGAATTTCTACTCGCAGCACCACTATTCGCATTTATATGCTCTCCACCGGACTGGCGACACTGGCGGGGATTGTCTTCTCTATTTACACCCAGGCCGGATACGCGCTGGCAGGCGTAGGTGTGGAACTGGACGCTATCGCCTCCGTGGTGATTGGCGGTACACTTTTAAGCGGCGGTGTTGGGACAGTATTAGGAACGCTTTTTGGCGTAGCGATTCAGGGACTCATTCAGACTTACATAAACTTTGACGGCACGATGAGTTCATGGTGGACGAAAATCGCCATCGGCATTTTGCTGTTTATTTTCATTGCATTACAGCGTGGGTTAACGGTGCTGTGGGAGAACCGTCAGAGTTCGC
The DNA here is from genome assembly GCF_000208565.1 of Escherichia sp. TW09308. Classification (NCBI taxonomy): domain Bacteria; kingdom Pseudomonadati; phylum Pseudomonadota; class Gammaproteobacteria; order Enterobacterales; family Enterobacteriaceae; genus Escherichia; species Escherichia sp. TW09308. The sequence goes on from NZ_AEME01000001.1 coordinate 3,811,439, forward strand.
CAGTAATAAGAGTGAGTCCGGAAAATACAATAAAAGAGTAAATTTACTGATATACAAGGATATTTTTATGTGGGCAAAGGAAGGCGAGGATTTAAGTACAACATGCAAAAGTTGTGGAGTAGCTGTTTTACCACCTGACGATTATTGTAAAGGTTGTGCTGATAAAAAGCTTACGGGGATTGGAGGTTGGCTGTATTTACCTGCTATTTCTTTAGTGCTGGTGATTATTTCGAGCATTTATTCTTTTGTACGAACATGGGGGCTTGCTCAGGGCAGTCAGGAAGAACCGCTCAGAACTCTGCTTTATCTGGAAGTGGTCGGATGTGCCACGATATTTCTGTTGGTGAGTTATACTACTTTTTTGTTTTTTAATAAGAAACGCCAGCTTCCTCACTACTATATTGCCCTTCTTCTGGCGCTCTTCGCATTGAATGTTGCTGATATTTGGGGAGCAGTACAATTTCTTCATGCCACAATTGATCTTTCAGACGCATGGGGTGTGCTGAAAAATATCATTCATCTGGCTATCTGGGTTCCCTATTTCCGTGTCTCTAAACGCGTCAAATTAACTTTTGTTAATTAAAACGCAAAAACGCCGGACTGCTCCGGCGTTTTTAGACCATTACGCGTCCGGGAACTCACGGATAAAGCGTTCGACATCTTCAACCATATGGTCATTGCCGACGAAGAACGAACGGCGCTGATGCAGGGTTTCCGGGATGATATCCAGAATACGCTCTTTGCCATCGCTCGCTTTACCGCCTGCTTGTTCCGCCAGGAATGCCATTGGGTTGCATTCATACAGCAAACGCAGTTTACCGTCCGGGTGACTTGCGGTGCTTGGATAGAGATAAATGCCGCCTTTCAGCAGGTTACGGTGGAAATCCGCGACCAGTGAACCGATATAACGTGAGGTGTACGGGCGGTTGGTGGACTTATCTTCTTCCTGGCAGAATTTAATGTACTTCTTCACGCCGTTAGGAAACTTAATGTAGTTTCCTTCGTTGATGGAGTAGGTTGAGCCTTTCTCCGGGAAACGCATTTTTTCCTGACACAGACAGAAAACGCCGAGTGACGGATCATAAGTAAAGGCGTGGACGCCGCAGCCAGTGGTGTAAACCAGCATGGTAGAGGAGCCGTATACCACGTAACCTGCGGCAACCTGTTTATTACCAGGCTGGAGGAAATCCTCTTCCGTTACCGGCGTACCAACAGGCGTGACGCGGCGGTAGATGGAGAATATAGTACCGACAGAGACGTTAACATCGATGTTGGACGAGCCATCCAGGGGGTCCATCAGCACAACGTATTTTGCGTGTTCACACCCATCAAAGACGACAATCCCATCCTCTTCTTCAGATGCAATGCCCGCAACGATATCGCGCGCTTTCAATGCGGCTTTCAGTTTTTCATTAGCGAACAGGTCGAGTTTTTGTTGCACCTCGCCCTGCACATTCTCAGCACCGCTGGCACCCAGGATATCAACCAGTCCGGCTTTGTTGATATCTCTATGGATAATCTTGGCGCCCAGTTTTATTGCCGACAGCAAAGCAGTGAGCTCACCGGTAGCATGAGAAAACTCGTGCTGCTTTTCGACAATAAATTCACCTAACGTTTTCATAAAACTTTCCCTGCAATGTTTATGGAGTAAAGCGACCGCAACAATCTTAACAAATAATCTGAATGTTGCGCTCAGGTGAATCGCGCCAGCAAATTACGGATTATCCTGAAATGCGTTTCTCACTTGCCCGACATATGCGTAAAATGAGCGGTAGATTAAAAAAGGATAATGACGTATGCGCATTCATATTTTAGGAATTTGTGGCACGTTTATGGGTGGTCTGGCGATTCTGGCGCGCCAGTTGGGCCATGAAGTAACGGGTTCGGACGCCAATGTGTATCCGCCGATGAGCACCTTACTTGAGAAGCAAGGCATTGAACTGATTCAGGGTTTCGATGCCAGCCAGCTCGATCCGCAGCCGGATTTGGTGATTATTGGCAATGCCATGACCCGTGGAAATCCGTGTGTGGAAGCGGTACTGGAAAAAAACATTCCGTATATGTCAGGTCCACAGTGGCTGCACGATTTTGTGCTGCGTGACCGCTGGGTTCTGGCCGTTGCTGGTACACACGGCAAAACCACTACCGCGGGAATGGCGACCTGGATTCTGGAACAGTGCGGCTATAAACCGGGTTTTGTGATCGGCGGTGTACCTGGAAACTTTGAGGTTTCGGCGCGTCTGGGCGAAAGCGACTTCTTTGTTATCGAAGCGGATGAGTATGACTGCGCCTTCTTTGACAAACGTTCTAAGTTTGTTCATTACTGCCCGCGCACGCTGATCCTCAATAATCTTGAGTTTGATCACGCCGATATTTTCGACGACCTGAAAGCGATCCAGAAACAGTTCCACCATCTGGTACGTATTGTTCCGGGGCAGGGCCGTATTATCTGGCCGGAAAACGACATCAACCTGAAACAGACCATGGCGATGGGCTGCTGGAGCGAGCAGGAGCTGGTGGGCGAGCAGGGACACTGGCAGGCGAAAAAGCTGACCACCGACGCTTCCGAATGGGAAGTTTTGCTGGATGGTGAAAAAGTGGGTGAAGTGAAATGGTCGCTGGTGGGGGAACATAACATGCACAACGGCCTGATGGCGATTGCTGCGGCCCGTCATGTTGGTGTTGCTCCGGCAGATGCTGCTAATGCGCTGGGGTCATTTATCAACGCTCGTCGTCGTCTGGAACTGCGTGGTGAAGCAAATGGCGTGACGGTATATGACGATTTTGCCCATCACCCGACGGCAATTCTGGCAACGCTGGCGGCGCTGCGCGGTAAAGTTGGTGGTACGGCGCGTATTATTGCCGTGCTGGAACCACGCTCGAACACCATGAAGATGGGCGTCTGCAAAGATGATTTAGCACCGTCGTTAGGTCGTGCCGATGAAGTCTTCCTGTTGCAACCGGCGCATATTCCGTGGCAGGTAGCCGAAGTGGCGGAAGCCTGTATTCAGCCTGCACACTGGAGTGGTGATGTCGATGCGTTGGCAGATATGGTGGTGAAAACCGCCCAGCCTGGCGACCATATTCTGGTGATGAGCAACGGCGGTTTTGGTGGTATTCATCAGAAACTGCTGGATGGTCTGGCGAAGAAGGCGGAAGCCGCGCAGTAACCCTGAGACGTTTTATAAGGCCTACAGGGGCAACGTGCTTTTGTAGGCCGGATAAGGCGTTCACGCCGCATCCGGCATTTGAGCATAGCGCCTGATGCGACGCTTGACGCGTCTTATCAGGCCTACAGATCTGGCGGTGCACTGCATCCGGCAAACCATACTCACATCAGCAACAAAACTTACCCTTCGTTCTCCGCTAACTCACGCAGATACTGGAAAATCTGTCGTGCGGATTTCGGCGGCTTGTTCCCTTCTTTCTCTTTCTTCGCGTTGCGGATCAGAGCACGTAATTGCTGACGATCGGCATCTGGCCACAAGTTCAATACCTCAGCGATGGCATCATCACCGTGGTCGATCAAACGATCGCGCAGGTTTTCCAGTTTATGGAACAGCACAACCTGCTGGTTGTGGCGGTTTTTCAGCTTATCCAGCGCCTGACGGATCGGTTCTACATCGCGCTGGCGCAGCATCTTACCGATAAGCTGCAACTGGCGGCGGCGGCCTTCCATCTTAATACGCTGGGCTAACTCGATAGCTGCGCGCAGATCCGCATCTAGCGGGATCTTATCCAGCGCGTTTTTCCCCAGATCTACAATTTCCGCACCCAGGCGTTTTAACTCCTCGGCATCGCGTTTAATTTCACTTTTACTGACCCAGATAATTTCATCGTCTTCGTCTTCGATATCATCACCGGGAACGTCGTCGAGCCAGTCTTCGGGCTGCTTAGTCATGTCAGGCTCCTTAAAAAAAGAGGCTAATGTTACCAGTTAAGATGCGCACTGAAAAACGGTTCTCTGTTAGACTTCAGAGAAACTCTCTACATTATGGCACTTGCAATGAAAGTAATCTCTCAAGTTGAAGCGCAGCGCAAGATTCTGGAAGAAGCAGTTTCGACTGCGCTGGAGTTGGCCTCAGGCAAATCGGACGGTGCAGAAGTTGCCGTCAGCAAGACCACCGGCATTAGCGTAAGCACGCGTTATGGTGAAGTGGAGAATGTCGAATTCAATAGCGATGGCGCGCTGGGGATCACCGTTTATCACCAGAACCGCAAAGGTAGTGCATCATCCACCGATTTAAGCCCGCAGGCCATTGCCCGCACCGTACAGGCGGCGCTGGATATTGCCCGTTATACCTCGCCAGATCCCTACGCAGGCGTGGCAGATAAAGAGTTGCTGGCCTTTGACGCGCCTGATCTCGACTTGTTCCACCCTGCGGAAGTCTCTCCGGATGAAGCCATTGAACTGGCGGCCCGTGCTGAACAGGCTGCGTTAAAGGCGGACAAACGCATCACCAATACCGAAGGCGGCAGCTTTAACAGCCACTACGGGGTAAAAGTATTTGGTAACAGCCACGGCATGTTGCAGGGCTACTGTTCAACGCGCCATTCACTCTCCAGTTGCGTGATTGCCGAAGAGAACGGCGATATGGAGCGTGATTATGCCTACACCATTGGTCGCGCGATGAGCGATCTACAAACGCCGGAATGGGTCGGGGCAGACTGCGCCCGCCGTACTTTATCGCGCCTGTCACCGCGTAAACTCTCCACTATGAAAGCGCCGGTAATTTTTGCCAATGAAGTTGCCACGGGGCTGTTTGGTCATCTGGTCGGCGCGATTGCCGGTGGTGCGGTCTACCGCAAATCGACTTTTCTGCTCGACTCGCTCGGTAAACAAATTTTGCCTGACTGGCTGACCATTGAAGAACACCCGCATCTGCTAAAAGGGTTGGCATCCACGCCATTCGACAGTGAAGGTGTGCGCACCGAGCGTCGCGATATCATCAAAGATGGCATCCTGACTCAGTGGCTGCTGACTTCCTACTCTGCGCGCAAGCTGGGGCTGAAAAGTACCGGTCATGCGGGCGGTATCCACAACTGGCGTATTGCCGGGCAAGGTCTGAGCTTCGAGCAGATGCTCAAAGAGATGGGCACCGGGCTGGTGGTGACAGAATTGATGGGCCAGGGCGTGAGCGCAATTACCGGTGATTATTCCCGTGGTGCCGCGGGTTTCTGGGTAGAAAACGGCGAAATTCAGTATCCGGTTAGCGAAATCACCATCGCAGGTAATTTAAAAGATATGTGGCGCAATATTGTCACCGTCGGTAACGATATTGAAACACGCAGCAATATACAGTGTGGTTCTGTACTGTTGCCGGAGATGAAAATCGCCGGGCAGTAAAAAACTGGCGCGACCTGCCGCGCCGAATCTTAATAAGAAAAATGGAAGGAAGTGAGCAATGCGTAAAAGCCTGTTAGCTATTCTTGCAGTCTCCTCGTTGGTATTCAGTTCGGCGTCGTTTTCCGCTGATCTGGAAGGCAATATGGAAACCCTCAACGACAATTTAAAAGTGGTCGAAAAAGCGGATAACGCGGCGCAAGTCAAAGATGCGTTAACCAAAATGCGCGCCGCGGCGCTGGATGCGCAAAAAGCAACGCCGCCGAAGCTGGAAGGTAAATCGCCAGACAGTCCGGAAATGAAAGATTTCCGTCACGGTTTCGACATTCTGGTCGGCCAGATTGACGACGCGCTGAAGTTGGCGAACGAAGGTAAAGTCAAAGAAGCACAGGCCGCCGCAGAGCAACTGAAAACCACCCGCAACACCTATCACAAGAAGTATCGTTAATGCTGGATTGGGCGGTGAAACATCACCGCCCAACGCTCTTCTCCTTTCATAAATCCCACGCAGAATTTACTTTCAACACGACCATTGTCTTGTGCGTAGCCCCATTTTTGCGAGGCGTTTTCCATAAATGAATGTAATGCATATGTAATGCTATAATGCATTACACTTTTCGTAATTACCGGAGGCATAATGGCCACACTTAACGTCCGCCTGGATGACAAACTGAAAAATGAGGCTTATGCGGTGCTGGAAAAATTAAATATCACGCCTACTGAAGCAGTGCGACTGCTGTTTCAGTACGTTGCGGAAAATGGGCGAATGCCGGTAAAAACGCTCACTGTCAGTGATAGCGAAGAAGCCTTGTTACGCACTGTCAGGGAACGACTGGCCAACCCACAAGAGGCCATTAAGGTCCGACTGGATGAACTATGAGCTGGCCTTTGATCCGCGAGCGCTGAAAGAGTGGCAAAAGCTGGGCATGGCAGTCCGGGAACAATTTTAAAAAAGCTTGAGAATGTGCTGAAAAGGCCGAGCAATCCATCGGCTAAACTGCGGGATTTGCCGGACTGCTACAAAATTAAGCTTCGAACACTGGGATATCGTCTGGTCTATCAGGTCAATGATAACGTGTTGCTCGTGTTGGTGATAGCTATTGGTAAGAGAGAGAACTCAGCCGTTTATGATGAGGCGGATAAACGGCTGGATGAGTGATTACCGCAAATGATGCACCACCTGGTTGCTGCTACCGCGCCAGATCAGGGACGGATCTTTTAAATCCTGCACAAATTTGCCGTCGACCAGCACGTTAATCAAGTCAACAACCTGCATTTGCGCAGCATTGAGTTCGTCGAGTTTATAGCCTGTCCATACCCAGATATCTTTACCAGGGCACTCGGCGCGGATGCGTTGTACCAGTTTTAAAATATCCGGCACGTTTTGTGGGTGTAGCGGGTCGCCGCCGGAGAGGGAAATACCCTGGCGTTTGATGCGGGTGTCGTTCAGATCGTTGATGATCTGGTCTTCCATTTCTTTGGTAAACGGTTGACCGGAATTTACCCGCCAGGTGCTTTTGTTATAGCAGCCAGGACATTCATGGACGCACCCGGAGACAAACAGGGTGCAGCGAGTGCCGGGGCCGTTAACGATGTCGACAGGATAGTATTGATGGTAATTCATTTTTGCCTGGCTTATCAGTCCGCGTGTAGGCCGGATAAGACGCTTTCGCGTCGCATCCGGCATTTGCTTACCGCAGAGTGAAGATCAACCGATTTGCCCATTGCCCAAATGTTTAACGCGGCGCTTAACTTCTTCCTGCTTACCGGCGTTAAACGGACGCGCATCAGGACTGCCTAAATACCCGCACACGCGGCGAGTCACCGACACACGGGAGGTGTCATGGTTACCACATTTCGGGCAGGTAAAGCCTTTGCTGGTGCACTCAAACTCACCGGTAAAGCCACATTCGTAGCATTCATCGATCGGCGTGTTGGTGCCGTAATACGGCACATGCTGATAGCTGTAATCCCAGACATCTTCCAGCGCCTTCAGGTTGTGCTGAATATTTGGATACTCGCCGTAGCAAATGAAGCCACCGTTCGCCAGCGGCGGATAAGGCGCTTCAAAGTCGATCTTGTCGTACGGGTTAACCTTCTTCTCAACATCGAGGTGGAAACTGTTGGTGTAGTAACCTTTATCGGTCACGCCCGGCACCACGCCAAACTCCGCAGTATCAAGACGACAGAAGCGATCGCACAGGTTTTCACTCGGCGTACTGTAGAGGCTGAAACCGTAGCCGGTTTCTTCTTTCCACTGATCCACCGCCTGACGCAGACGTTCAACAATAGCAATACCTTTCGCACGCAGTTGCTCGTTGTCGTAAACATGTTCGCCGCCGAACAGCGCATTAATCGTTTCGTGGATCCCGATATAACCCAGCGAAATCGATGCACGACCGTTTTTGAAGATTTCAGAAACGTCGTCATCAGCATTCAGACGTACTCCACAGGCACCTTCCATATAGAGGATTGGAGCCACGCGCGCTTTCACGCCTTCCAGACGGGCGATACGGGTCATCAGCGCCTTACGCGCCAGCACCAGGCGTTCATCCAGCAGCTTCCAGAAGGTGGCTTCATCACCTTTTGCTTCCAGCGCAATACGCGGCAGGTTAAGGCTGATTACGCCGAGGTTGTTACGTCCATCGTGGATCTGCTCGCCGTTTTCGTTTTCCCACACGCCGAGGAAGCTGCGGCAACCCATTGGCGTTTTAAACGACCCGGTAACTTTAACCACCTGATCGTAGTTCAGAATGTCTGGATACATGCGCTTGCTTGCACACTCCAGTGCCAGTTGTTTGATGTCGTAGTTCGGATCGCCTTTTTTATGGTTCAGGCCATCGCGGATCGCAAACACCAGTTTCGGGAACACGGCAGTTTTACGGTTTTTACCGAGGCCCGCGATACGGTTACGCAGGATAGATTCCTGAATCAGACGCGACTCCCAGCTAGTACCCAGACCAAAGCCAAAGGTGACAAACGGCGTCTGACCGTTGGCTGTGTGCAGGGTATTCACTTCATATTCCAGCGACTGGAACGCGTCGTAGCACTCTTTGATGGTACGAGAGTTGGCGTAGCCTTCAGCGTCTGGAATGCTCCACTCTTCCGCTGTTTTACGGTGCTTGTTGTAGCTGGCAGTGACGAACGGTGCCAGAACTTCGTCGATACGGTTAATGGTGGTGCCGCCATAAATATGGCTGGCAACCTGGGCGATAATCTGTGCAGTTACTGCGGTTGCCGTAGAGATCGACTTCGGCGGTTCAATCTCGGCGTTCCCCATCTTAAAGCCCTGGGTCAACATACCTTTCAGGTCGATCAACATGCAGTTGAACATCGGGAAGAACGGCGAGTAATCGAGATCGTGGTAGTGAATATCGCCACGCTCATGCGCCTGAACCACGTCACGCGGCAGCAAATGCTGGCGTGCATAGTGTTTAGCAACAATCCCGGCCAGCAGGTCGCGCTGGGTCGGAATCACCTTGCTGTCTTTGTTGGCGTTTTCATTGAGCAACGAAGAGTTGGTCTGCTCGACCAGGCCACGGATCTCCTGGTTCAGGCGACCGCGTTTTTCACGTTCAATGTCGCGATCATGACGGTACTCGATGTAAGCACGAGCCAGTTGTTTGTACGGGCCAGACATGAGCTGGTTTTCAACTGCAGTCTGGATTTCGTTGATATCGACCTGGGTGCGGCCTTGCATTTGCTCGCTGACGACAGCGGCAACAGTGGCACAATAATCTGCATCATCGACTTCCGCTGCTTTAGCTGCACGCAGAATAGCTTCTTTGATGCGCTCTGATTTAAACGGCACTTTGCAGCCGTCTCGTTTCATCACATGCGGTGTCATGATCGCTCCATATTTTTAAGAACAGGTTATACACAGAAAATTGGGAAGTGCGCCCCGGTTTATTTGGCTCTTTTTACGGGGAGTTACAGCAGTCCCAATCTGCCTTATCCACAATTATGTCGGCTTAGTTGGTGTGTATCTTGATGCAAGTATAGTCGACGGATACAACATATTGGGTTGCGATGCATTTTAAAGTCTATATATAGTGCTTTGCATTAAGGATGTTTGAGTTTTTTTTGATTTAGCTCAAAGTAAAAAGCAGAGTGTACGGATGACGGGCGCTACAGCGATGTGTAAATTTTTAATAATTTTCTGTTTAAAAAACCAACAAAAACAATGTGCTGCCATGTAAGGCCCCGAAAATGCTCGCTTTACCGGGGCCAGGAGAAGAATTATCTCTGCAACCACCAGGCAGCCTCAAAAGGCCGTAATGTCATGGCTCCCGGTTGAGAGGAGGCTTCTTCATAGTTGTGCATTAACAGTTGCCAGTCGCCGCGGATTTGCCCTGGCTGCCAGGGTTGTATGTCGCGGCTAAGGTTGGCAATCACCAATAAGGTTTGCCCCTGCCATTCGCGGCGATAGCACCACAACGCAGGGCTGTTTGGCAGCAGATCCTGGTAATCGCCCCATGTCAGAATGGGTTCTTGTTTACGCAGCGCGATTAATTTCTGATAGGTGTAAAACACCGAAGATTCATCGGCCAGCGCGGCTTCCACGTTGATTTCCCGATAGTTATCACACACGGCAATCCACGGTTCGGCGGTAGTAAACCCGGCGTTATCGCCGTTGTTCCATTGCATTGGCGTGCGGCTGTTATCGCGGGACTTGCTGGCGAGGATCGCCAATAACTCTTCGGCGTCACACCCGCAGTTGCGCAGTTCGGCAAACATGTTGAGGCTTTCCACGTCGCGGTAATCGGTAATGCGTGTGAAATGCGGATTGGTCATGCCAATCTCTTCCCCCTGGTAAATATAAGGCGTTCCCTGCATACCATGCAGCACCATCGCCAGCATTTTTGCCGCAGGCTCTCGGTAGTCACCTTCATCGCCAAAGCGAGAAACAATGCGCGGCTGATCGTGGTTACACCAGAACAAAGCATTCCACGCGACGTTATGCATTCCCTGTTGCCAGTGGCGGAACAATGTTTTTAACGCTACAAAGTCAGGTTTAGCTAGCGTCCATTTTTCACCGCCGGGATAATCGACCTTCAGGTGATGAAAATTAAAGGTCATCGACAATTCACTGCCTGTCAGCGCCGCGTATCGCTGGCAATGTTCAAGGCTGGTGGAGGACATTTCACCTACGGTCATCAACCCGCGTGGTGTAAAGACATCACGGTTCATCTCGTGCAAAAACTCATGGACTCGTGGCCCGTCGGTGTAGAAGCGACGCCCGTCGCCATCCAGATCGTCAGGGAAGCGCGGGTCTTTGGAGATCAGATTCACCACATCCAGACGCAGCCCGTCTACCCCGCGATCGGCCCAGAACTCACAGACTTTTTTCAGTTCTGTGCGTACTGCTGGGTTTTCCCAGTTGAGATCGGCCTGTTCAGGTGCAAACAGATGCAAATAATACTGTTCGCTTTCTGCGTGCCAGCGCCAGGCATTGCCGCCGAATTTAGAACGCCAGTTATTTGGTGGTATTCCTGGTTTGCCGTCACGCCAGATATAAAACTGACGATAAGGGCTTTCTTTGTTCAGCGCCTCGCGAAACCAGGCGTGTTGGGTAGAAGTATGGTTAAACACCATATCAAGAATAATGCGAATACCGCGCGATTTCGCCTGCGCCACCAGTTCGTCAAAATCATCCAGCGTGCCATACGTGGGATCAATCGCCGTATAGTTCGCCACGTCGTAACCGTTATCGACCTGGGGAGAGACATAAAAGGGGGTCAACCAGATAGCATCGACCCCCAGTTTTTGTAGATAGTCGAGGCGCAGGGTGACTCCGCGCAGATCGCCGGTGCCGCTGCCGGTGGTGTCCTGAAAACTCTTTGGATAAATCTGGTAGATAACGCCGTTTTGCCACCAGTGGGGAAGATTAGTCATTAGGTTATTCCTGCAAATGCGAGGGGGCGCAAGTGCGCCCCGAAGAAAATTAAACAATTTCAAGCGTACCCAGGCGATATTTCCGCTGGTAGATAAACGAGGTGAGTACAATCGGAATGATGATGGCGATAGCCATTGCCAGCGCAAACACCTGCCAGTAGCTCGGCTGAATAGAGAGAATGCCCGGCAGACCGCCAACACCGATGCCGTTCGCCATGACGCCGTTCAGGCCGCATAACAATCCCGCCACACCAGAACCAATCATCGCGCACAGCATCGGGAAGCGATATTTCAGGTTGATGCCGTACATTGCCGGCTCTGTGACCCCAAGCCAGGCGGAGATCGCGGCAGGCACGGAGATCTCGCGTTCATTGTGCTTGCGGCTGGAAATGATAATACCTATCACGGCGGAGCCCTGAGCGATATTCGACAGTGCAATCAGCGGCCACACTGGCGTGCCACCCATGCTTTGAATCATCTGCAAATCAATAGCAAGCGTGGTCTGGTGTACGCCGGTGATCACCAACGGGGCGTACAGGAAGCCAAACAATGCCGCACCAATCGGCGCAAAGCTGCCGGTCATCAGGTGGCGTACCGCAAAGGCAACGCCATCGCCAATCATGCGGCCAAAGGGACCAATAAGTGCATGGGCAAGGAACACCGCGAGGATCAACGAACAGACAGGCACAACCACCAGATAGAGGTAATCTGGCACGATGCGCTTAAGGCGGGTTTCAATAACGCCAAGCGCCAGCCCGGCCAGCAGTGCCGGGATCACCTGTGCCTGATAGCCCACTTTAGCGATGCTGAACATGCCAAAGTCCCATACTTCTGGCACCTGCTGCCCGAGCAGATAGGCGTTCATCAATTGTGGAGAAACCAGCGTCACGCCAAGTACGATACCGAGAATCGGTGTGCCACCCATCTTTTTCACCGCTGACCAGCAGATTCCGACTGGCAGGTAGAAGAAGATCGCTTCACCGATCAACCACAAAAAATCGTAGATCGTTTTTAGAGAAGGGTACATTTGCGCCAGCGTCTGCCCGTTGCTCATGGGTAGATCGCCAATCACATTGCGAAAACCGAGGATCAAACCACCACTAATTAGCGCCGGTAGCAACGGGAAGAAGATCTCTGCGAAATGGGAGATCAACTGTTCATGCCATTTCATATTTTGCCGTGCAGCTTTTTTCACCTGCTCTTTATCGACCTGCGCCTGACCAGTCCTCGCCAACAGCGCTTTATAGTAATCGCCAACGTTGGTGCCAATGACCACCTGAAATTGCCCGGCATTGGTGAAGCAGCCTTTCACCATTGGTAATTGTTCAATTTCTTTCGGTCTGGCATTGGTCGGTTGGTTGAGGACAAAGCGCAGGCGTGTAATACAGTGGCTCACCGTCGCGATATTGTCGCGCCCGCCGACCAGTTCAATCAACTGGTCGATATCCGTTTGGTTCACTTTGCTCATCGTAAAGCCCCGTGGCAGATGACATATTTGGTTGATGGCAGAATATCGTGGGAAGAGAATATTAAAAATGGGAACGTTCCCGAAACGCAGCGAAGATCACAAATTATCGTTCAGTCAACGATCAGGAAAGGGTGGCGGGGATGACGATTTGTTGGGGTTCGCTGCGTCCGGTTACCTGCTCGATCAACTGGCAGGCCGCCTGGCGTCCGGCTTCAGCGTAGCCGGGATCAACGGTGACGATCTCCGGATGGAGGAACTTCATCAACGGCGTATTACCAACACTCGCCAACTGTAGAGTGTCAATGCGTTTCTCTTGCAGGTATTTACTTGCGCCAAGTGCCAGCGTGTCGGTTGCGCACAGCAACGCGGTGGTTTCAGGCGTAATCACTTTTTCCACGTTATCGTAGCCTTGCTTCATGGCAAGGCCCGGCAGAGCGGCGACGGGATGCAGTTTATGCGCTTTGCAAAATGCCAGATAGGCCTCATGGCGTCGCTTACCGGTAGTGACGTCACTGTGTGGCACGCCGAGATAGCTGATATTGCGGTGCCCCTGGTCATACAGTCGCTGCATCAGGATTTTGATCGCCCCTTCGTCGTCATAACAGACTGAAGCAAAGCCTTTTGCGTCACGTGCCATCAGCACCAGTGATGACTGCCAGTGGGCTAACATCTCTTCCGTTATGCCGGTAAAACCAAACAGCACCACGCCGTCAATATTACGACGTTTCAGAACGCCCAGATGCTCTGCGACCAATTGTGGTGAAAACTGGCTTTCCATCATGATTGGGTCGTAGCCCTGTTCATAGAATGCAGGCAGCATGGTCTGAACGGCGAGATTTTCTGACAACGAATCCAGACGGGTAACGATAATGGCGACGACTTTATCGCTTTGCCCACGCATGGCGCGTGCGGAGCGGGAAGGGGAAAATCCATGCTGATTCATCACTGCTTCCACGCGCTCACGTGTGCGCTGACTCACGCCGCTTTCGTTATTCAGCACCCGGGAAACCGTGGATTTCCCCACGCCGCTTAAGCGCGCGATGTCTTTGATGGTCAGCCGATTTTGCATCCTGTTGCCCCGTAACTTGCGGTTTAATTATTTGAGCCTAACTTTACCTGTGCATACCGCAATGGGCAAAGTCTGGTTTATCGTTGGTTTAGTTGTCTGCAGGTATTATATCGGCATAAATGCTACCAATATTATTGGATTCCTGGCGCTATTTTTCACTTACCGGAGGTTATATGGAACCTGATCCCACGCCTCTCCCTCGACGGAGATTAAAACTTTTCCGGTAAGCCTGTCTTTTCACGGCGTTACCGGATGCGTAAGGCCGTGACGTTTTAACGTCCCAGCTCATTTTTATTACCTTCAGGTAAGGCTTTGCAACGCCTGAAGATATTTTCTGCACCATGCTTACAGGGTGCGGAGGGACTTCCTATGTTTAAAGAAATTTTTACCCGGCTCATTCGCCATTTACCTTCTCGTCTGGTTCATCGCGATCCGTTGCCTGGCGCGCAACAGACAGCGAATATTCCGATCCCCCCTTCCTTAAGTGCGCATTGCCTGAAAATGGCGGTAATGCCAGAAGAGGAATTATGGAAAACCTTCGACACCCATCCGGAAGGGTTAAATCAGGCGGAAGTGGAATTAGCCCGCGAACAACATGGTGAAAATAAATTACCTGCGCAACAACCGTCTCCGTGGTGGGTACATTTGTGGGTCTGTTATCGCAACCCCTTTAATATATTGCTCACCATTCTCGGCGGTATTTCTTATGCCACGGAGGATTTATTTGCTGCAGGTGTGATCGCGTTAATGGTGGCTATTTCCACGCTGCTGAACTTTATTCAGGAAGCGCGTTCCACTAAAGCGGCAGATGCCCTGAAAGCGATGGTCAGCAATACCGCGACGGTGCTGCGTGTAATTAACGACAAAGGGGAAAATGGCTGGCTGGAGATCCCAATCGACCAGTTAGTGCCTGGCGATATTATTAAACTGGCGGCGGGGGATATGATCCCGGCCGATTTACGTATTTTGCAGGTGCGCGATCTGTTCATCGCTCAGGCGTCATTAACCGGTGAGTCTCTGCCTGTTGAAAAAGCAACAACTACCCGCCAGTCAGAGCACTGTAATCCGCTGGAGTGCGACACTTTGTGTTTTATGGGCACCACCGTGGTGAGCGGCACGGCACAAGCAATGGTGATTGCTACAGGTGCCAATACCTGGTTTGGTCAACTGGCGGGGCGTGTCAGCGAGCAGGAAAACGAGCCGAACGCCTTTCAACAAGGGATCAGCCGCGTCAGCATATTGTTGATTCGCTTTATGCTGGTGATGACGCCGGTGGTGCTGCTCATCAACGGTTACACCAAAGGTGACTGGTGGGAAGCAGCGCTGTTCGCGCTTTCGGTTGCGGTAGGCTTAACGCCGGAAATGTTGCCGATGATTGTCACTTCGACGCTGGCACGTGGCGCAGTCAAGCTGTCGAAACAGAAAGTGATCGTCAAACATCTGGATGCCATTCAGAACTTTGGCGCTATGGATATTCTGTGCACTGATAAAACAGGCACCCTGACGCAAGATAAAATTGTGCTGGAGAATCATACCGATATCTCCGGTAAAACCAGCGAGCGGGTGCTACATAGTGCGTGGTTGAACAGCCATTACCAGACTGGGCTTAAAAACCTGCTCGATACGGCGGTGCTGGAAGGCATCGATGAAGAGTCTGCCCGTCTGTTGGCCAGTCGTTGGCAGAAAGTGGATGAAATTCCGTTTGATTTCGAGCGCCGCCGGATGTCGGTAGTAGTGGCAGAAAATGCCGAACACCATCAACTGGTCTGCAAAGGCGCATTGCAGGAGATCCTCAATGTGTGTTCGCAAGTGCGTCACAATGGCGAGATTGTCCCGCTTGATGACACCATGTTACGCAAGATTAAACGGGTTACTGATACGCTGAACCGTCAGGGGCTGCGTGTGGTTGCGGTGGCGACGAAATACCTGCCAGCGCGTGAAGGAGATTACCAGCGGATTGATGAATCCGATCTGATCCTCGAAGGATATATCGCTTTTCTTGATCCGCCAAAAGAGACAACGGCTCCGGCTCTGCGGGCGTTAAAAGCCAGTGGAATTACCGTGAAGATCCTTACTGGCGACAGTGAGTTAGTGGCGGCGAAAGTGTGCCATGAAGTGGGGCTGGACGCAGGAGAAGTGGTTACTGGTAGTGATATTGAAACGCTAACTGACGACGAATTGGCAAATCTCGCGCAACGTACCACGCTGTTCGCGCGCCTGACGCCGATGCATAAAGAACGCATTGTGACCTTACTGAAGCGTGAAGGGCATGTGGTTGGCTTTATGGGCGATGGAATAAATGATGCGCCCGCCTTACGCGCTGCGGATATTGGAATTTCCGTGGACGGCGCGGTAGATATTGCTCGTGAAGCGGCTGATATCATCCTGCTGGAAAAAAGCCTGATGGTGCTGGAAGAGGGGGTTATTGAGGGACGTCGCACTTTCGCCAACATGCTGAAATACATCAAAATGACGGCGAGTTCTAACTTCGGTAATGTGTTCAGCGTGCTGGTGGCGAGTGCTTTCTTGCCTTTCCTGCCGATGTTGCCGTTACACTTGCTTATTCAGAACCTGCTGTACGATGTGTCACAGGTGGCGATCCCGTTTGATAATGTCGACGACGAGCAAATTCAAAAGCCGCAGCGCTGGAATCCGGCGGATCTGGGGCGCTTTATGATCTTCTTCGGACCGATCAGTTCGATCTTCGATATTCTGACGTTTTGCCTGATGTGGTGGGTATTCCATGCCAACACACCGGAAACGCAAACGCTGTTCCAGTCGGGCTGGTTTGTGGTGGGGTTACTGTCGCAAACGCTGATTGTACATATGATCCGCACCCGCCGTGTGCCGTTTATTCAGAGCCGCGCATCGTGGCCGTTAATGATCATGACCGTGATCGTGATGGTTGTGGGGATCGCGTTGCCGTTCTCGCCGCTGGCCAGTTATCTGCAACTGCAGGCGTTGCCGTTAAGCTATTTCCCGTGGCTAATTGCGATTCTGGCAGGGTATATGACATTAACGCAACTGGTGAAAGGGTTCTATAGCCGTCGTTACGGCTGGCAGTAAGCCAGTGATGAGACTGACCTGAAATATTCTTTCAGGTCGGTCACCTACGAAAAAATCTGCACAAAAAAATAGATTACTGCAAAAATAAAAAAACAAATAAACGTCCAGCTCAAATTATAAAGGGCGCTATAGCTTTTATTTACCGAACGAGAGAGATAGATGTCTTCTTTTTTAATGTGTCTGGAGGAGATGTTGCGATACAGGCGGATATAATAAACACAATAAAGTAATAAAGGCGGTATTACCCATCCACCTGTAGGCTTGCCAAATATAAGCGTGAGTATAATGGAGACAGCAAAGAAAAGCAGAAAGACGATTTGCGCTTTGGATTCTATTTTTTTTAATTCACTTCTTACGCCTTCTGCGTGCTGTTCTTGCCAGCGCCGCAGCGTACTAACACTAAATTGATAGTGTTCACATAAATCCTTATTAGGTGCACCCTTTTTTGACTGTTGTAAAATTTCAGCAATTTGTTCATCAGTGAAACGGGCTTTAGCCATCTTCAACCCTCCGTGGTTGAATCAGATAATCCAGGCGCGAAACCTGGATTATCTTTTTGAAAGAGATTAGCGACGAACAGCGATCGCTTCGATCTCAATCTTCACGTCTTTCGGCAGACGGGCAACTTCAACGCAAGAACGTGCCGGGAAGGTGGCATTGTGTTCGGTGAAGAAGGCTTCGTAAGTGGCATTTACGGTTGCGAAGTCGTTCAGATCTTTCACAAAAACGGTGGTTTTAACGATATCGCCCACTTTCAGGCCAGCCGCTTCCACGATCGCTTTTACGTTATCCAGAGACTGACGCGCCTGTGCGGCTACGTCTGCCGGAACTTCGCCCGTTTTCGGGTTTACCGGGATCTGACCGGAGGTGATGATCATACTGCCCAGATCAACGCCCTGAACATACGGACCGATAGCTGCGGGTGCATTTTCCGTCGCGATAGTTTTGCTCATGATTTCTCCTTTATTACAGCGGTAAAAAGTCTGGCTCATTATAGGGAGCCAGACTTTTATTACCAACCGCAATTAATTGGCCAGCACCACATTATGGGAAAACTCTTTTTCGCAGTATTTGCATTTGAGCGCGATATCATTGGCGCGTTTTCTCACTGCAAAGCTGGAAGAAACCGGTTCGGCATGGCTGATACAGTTGCTGTTCGGGCAGACCAGCACATTGTCGATGCGCTCCGGCAGGCTGGGGCGCGATTTGCCAACCACTTCATAGTTGTCGATACGGTTTACCGTGGCTTGCGGTGCATACAATGCCAGTTGGTCTACCTGATCTTCACTCAAAAAGGTATTTTCGATTTTGATCAGATCCTTGCGCCCCATCTCGCCAGAAGGCAGGTTCAGACCAATGGTGATGCGCTGATCCGTTTCGGTCAGCTTGAACAGACTCAACAGCTTAAAACCGATCTGGGCGGGGATATGGTCAATTACCGTGCCGCGTTTAATAGCTTCAACCTGCAATTTATTATCGTGTGTCATCTCTATTTCCCCTTACAGTACCAGATCGCGATTCAGAACCAGTGCCAGTAACGCCTGGCGAGCGAAAATTCCGTTACCTGCCTGCTGGAAGTACCAGGCGTGCGGCGTTTTATCAACATCTGTCGCAATCTCGTCAACGCGCGGCAGCGGATGCAGCACTTTCATATTGGCTTTGGCGTTGTGGAGATCGCTGGCGCGCAGGACAAACTGCGCTTTCACGTTGGCGTATTCAGACGGATCCAGGCGCTCTTTTTGCACGCGGGTCATATACAGAATATCCACTTCCGCCATCACTTCTTCGATGGCGCTATGCAGACTCCAGGCGATACCTTTTTCATCGAGCATATCCAGAATGTATTGCGGCATTGCCAACGCATCCGGGGCGATGAAGTAAAAACGGTTGCCGTCGAATTTTGCCAGCGCCTGGGTCAGAGAGTGCACGGTACGGCCATATTTCAGGTCACCGACCATTGCGACGTGGAGATTGTCCAGACGCCCCTGAGTTTCCTTAATCGTGAACAGATCCAGCAAGGTTTGCGTCGGATGTTGGTTGGAACCATCACCGGCATTCAGTACCGGTACATTGCCGGAAAACTCGGTGGCCAGGCGTGCCGCACCTTCCTGCGGGTGGCGCATCACAATCGCATCGACATAGGTACTAATAACCGAAATGGTATCGGCCAGCGTTTCCCCTTTTTTACCCAATGACGTGTTGGCGCTGTCGGAGAATCCCACCACGCTGGCACCCAGGCGGTGCATCGAGGTTTCGAAAGAGAGGCGGGTGCGGGTTGATGCTTCGAAGAAGCAACTGGCAATCACTTTATGTTTCAACAACTCTGGTTGCGGGTTTGCTTTCAGTTTCGCCGCTGTCGCCAGCACCAGATTAAGGTCATCGCGACTAAGGTCGTTTATGGAAATGATATGTTTTTGATATAGCGGATTAGCCATCTTTTATCTCCTGACGCCTGGGCAAAAAAAAGCCCCTCGATTGAGGGGCTGGGAATAGGTGATCAACGGGAAGAAAAACGGCAGGCCAGCGTCTTTTTTCAGACGCGGTAAGACAAAATGTCGAACACACTGAACCATACATCCTCCCGGCAAATTGTCCGGCATTATACTCAGCCAGAAAGTGGGATCAAGCGATTAATGCAAAAAACTCCCCAGGTAAACGATTGTTGTGAATTTATATGCTTTAAATTTGAATTTATAACATAAGGTGGGATGGCGCGGGAACGGGCAGGAAAATATGCGCTGGCGCAATCAGGCGGCAAAAAATACTGGTATGGCTATAAGGAATTACGTATAACAAGAGAAATGAAACAATGTTTTAATTGAGGAAAGGAAAGAAATGATCATCGGAAATATTCATAATCTCCAGCAATGGTTGCCGGAAGAGTTACGCCAGGCTATTGAGCATATTAAAGCGCACGTTACGGCAGAAACGCCAAAGGGTAAGCACGATATCGAAGGCAACCGTCTGTTTTATCTTATCTCTGAAGATATGACCGAGCCGTATGAAGCGCGTCGCGCAGAGTATCATGCTCGCTATCTCGACATTCAAATTGTGTTAAAAGGGCAGGAGGGCATGACCTTTAGCACGCAACCTGCGGGTACACCGGATACTGACTGGTTAGCAGATAAAGACATCGCCTTTTTGCCGGAAGGCGTTGAAGAGAAGACCGTCATCCTCAATGAAGGGGACTTTGTCGTGTTCTATCCGGGTGAAGTGCACAAGCCACTGTGCGCAGTGGGCGAGCCAGCCAGGGTTCGCAAAGCGGTTGTGAAGATGCAGATGGTATAAGCGGATTATACCGGTGGCGACGTTACGCCGCCTCCGGTACTGGTGTTATTTGGCAAGCGTCGCGACCATCACTGCTTTGATGGTATGCATACGGTTTTCCGCCTGATCAAAAACAATGCTGGCGGCAGATTCGAAGACCTCATCCGTCACTTCCATCCCACCATGCAGGCCAAATTCTTCTGCCATTTTCTTGCCAAGCGTGGTTTGATCGTCATGAAATGCGGGCAGACAGTGCAGGAATTTGACTTCGGGATTACCCGTCAACTGCATCATTTTGCTGTTTACCTGATAATCACGCAGCAGTGCAATACGTTCTGCCCATTTCTCTTTCGCTTCCCCCATCGACACCCACACATCGGTATAGATAAAGTCTGCGCCTTTAACGCCTGCCGCGATATCTTCTGTCAGTGTAATATTCCCGCCGTTCTGTTGTGCCAGCGCGCGACATTCCGCAACCAGCGAGGCTTCTGGCCAGCACGCCTGCGGTGCCACCAGGCGTAAATCCAGGCCAGTCAGCGCAGCAGCTTCCAGCATCGAATTGCCCATGTTGTTGCGGGCATCTCCGGCGTAGACCAGCGTCATTTCATTGAACGCTTTACCCGGTAAATATTCTTGCATGGTCAGCAGATCTGCCAGCAACTGCGTTGGATGGAATTCATTGGTCAGCCCGTTCCAGACCGGCACGCCAGCGTATTCTGCCAGCGTTTCGACGATCTCCTGACCATAGCCGCGATACTGAATACCGTCATACATGCGTCCAAGCACGCGGGCAGTATCTTTAATCGACTCTTTATGACCAATCTGGCTGCCGCTGGGGCCGAGATAAGTGACGCGAGCGCCCTGGTCATATGCGGCAACTTCGAAAGAGCATCGGGTACGTGTCGAGTCTTTTTCGAAGATGAGCGCGATGTTTTTACCCGTGAGTCTGGCTTCTTCAGTACCGTTTTTCTTATCGGCTTTCAGCTTCGCGGCTAACTGAAGCAGGCTGTTGATTTCAGCGGGTGTGAAATCGAGTAATTTCAGGAAATGCTTATGATAAAACCCGGACATAGATCCCTCCTGTGGCTAACGCCTAATGAATTAAAATTCAATTTATATGTATGAATATTCATTTGCAAGCCTGAGGCATAAATCTTTATCACAAAGGTGGAGGCAATGTCAGTGGTGTGTGACAATAAGAGTATCGGCAGGACATTAAGAGGAATAAGCCATGGCAAACCCGGAACAACTGGAAGAACAGCGTGAAGAAACGCGTTTGATTATTGAAGAATTACTGGAAGATGGTAGCGATCCAGACGCGCTGTACACCATCGAGCATCACCTTTCCGCAGACGATCTGGAAACCCTGGAAAAAGCGGCGGTTGAAGCATTTAAACTCGGCTATGAAGTGACCGATCCAGAAGAGCTGGAAGTGGAAGAGGGTGATATCGTGATTTGCTGTGACATCATCAGCGAATGCGCGTTGAATGCCGATCTGATCGATGCTCAGGTTGAGCAATTGATGAACCTGGCAGAGAAATTCGACGTTGAATACGACGGTTGGGGGACTTACTTTGAAGATCCTAACGGTGAAGAAGGCGACGATGAAGATTTTGTCGACGAAGATGATGACGGTGTTCGCCATTAATTAATTGATTAAAATGCCCGATAGCACACACTAGCGGGCATTTTTTTACAGTTCGCGCAGCATCCGCACTTCACAATCGACATGGCCCGTGCAGCCAAGCGCATAGTCGATATGTTGAAAACCTAAATGTTCATACAAACCAATCGCTTCTTTCAAAAAAGCGGTTGTTTCCAGATAGCAGCGTTTGAAGCCCATTTCTCGCGCCTGCTCCATCGCCATTAAGGCCAGTTTTTTTGCCAGCCCTTTGCCGCGAATAGCAGGAAGAAAATACATTTTTTGTAATTCGCAAATGTCTGACTCACTCCCGGTTAATGGCGCAATTCCGCCGCCGCCGACCACTTCGCCATGGTATTCAACCACCCAATACGCATGGCCAGGCTGACTGTACATTTGATACAGCTCGTCGAGATTGGGATCGGCAACGGTATAGCCTTTATCAGCGGTCAGACCGTACTCTGCGGACACCTGGCGGATGACACTGGCAATAGCAGGATTATCGGTGGCGGTAAGTTTGCGCAAACGGAGCGCGGGAGAAGCGACAACATTCATAGCATAGCTCAATTTCAAATGTATGATTTATAGCTCACTTTAATACCACCCTCGCTTATGCGGTGCAAGAAGAAGATAAATCAGAAAATATTAAGCATATATCTCTTTGAGAAGGCGTATTCTAGGCGTACCAGTATTATTGTACTGGATTTATTATCTGTATGAATGGAATTTATTTTAGGGATATAGTTCATGAATGGTGTAAACGTCGGGAAAGATAATCCTCGTCACGCATTTGTTTTTACAGGCAAGGGTGGTGAGTATTTTCTTATTTGTCTTGTGAATTTTTTACTGACAATTATTACTCTGGGAATATATGGGCCGTGGGCATTAGTGAAATGCCGTCGTTATATTTATCAACATGTGACACTCAAGGGGCAACCATTTAGTTATAAGGGAACAGGTGGTGCTATTTTTGTTAGCATGTTACTTATTATGATCGTTTATTTTTTCAGTATTTTTTGTTTTTCAGGCCAACACTTTGTGCTTGGTTTTTTCCTGTTTGCCCTCTTGATCTGCGGTATTCCTTGCATGGCAGTGAAGAGTCTGCAATATCAGGCGAACATGACCTCACTGAATGGTATTCGCTTTGGCTTTAACTGCTCCATGCTCCGTGCATGGTGGGTGATGTTAGGTCTGCCTGTTCTGTTGGCGTTAGCTTTTTGGTTAGCGCTATACCTTATTGCGCAAGTTATGACATCAATAGGAGGATTAGTCTTTAATTTAGTGGTGTTAAGTTTACTTTCAGCCGTCGGATTGGGTGTTGTCCACGGTATTACCTATAGCAAATGGATGCCGTTGCTGGGTAATAACGCGACCTTTGGCACTCATCAGTTCTCTATTAAGGTAAACGTAAAAGAATGCATTAAAGGATGTATGCTCGCAATATTGACCATGGTTCCTTTCATCATTGTCATTGGTATTATGATTGCGCCAGTATTTCAGCAATTAATGATGATGACTATGTTAGGGCGGGCTGGTGCGGGTAGTGATCTTATATTGCAATATTACCCGCAGATTATGGCTTCCTATTTCCTGTATTTTGTGGCGATTCTTGTTTTTGCCAGTTATCTCTATGCCACGTTACGCGGTCTGTTTCTGAATAATCTGACACTGGCAAATGGAACAATTCATTTCCATTCGTCTGTTACCACCTTCGGTATGCTTCTGCGCATGTTTGCGATATTAATGGGGGCTTCAATCACCTGTGGACTGGCTTATCCCTGGCTGAAAATGTGGATGGTTGGCTGGATTGCCAATAATACCCATGTTCAGGGTGACCTTGATTCGCTGGAATTAACCAATGATGACAAACCGCAGGATAGCGGGCCGTTAATGTGGATATCTCGCGGTATTATGCCGTATGTTCCGTTTATCTAAATAAAAAGGCCGGAGCATGCTCCGGCCTTCGTTTTCACGGTGGGTATTACAGCGCGGCGATAACCGCCTGCTGTTCAATCAGTTTCGCTTTCGCTTCCGCATAACCTTCCAGCTTCTCACGCTCTTTCGCGATAACCGCTTCCGGTGCGCGGGATACAAAGCCTTCGTTCGCCAGCTTGTTCTCGATGCGGCTGATTTCGCCTTCGATCTTCGCCACTTCTTTTGCCAGACGTGCCAGCTCATCTTCTTTATTGATGAGGCCAGCCATCGGGATCAGCAGCTCAGCACCGTCGACGATCTTAGTAACGGAAACCGGACCTTTGTCATCGGCAGGCAGCACAGTGATGCTTTCCAGACGCGCCAGTGTTTGCAGGAAGCCACGGTTTTCATTTACGCGACGCTCTGCATCCGCACTGCAACCACGCAGCAGAAGCTCCAGCGGTTTGCCCGGTGCGATGTTCATTTCCGCGCGGATGTTACGCACCGCAATGATCGCCTGTTTCAGCCACTCGGTGTCAGCCAGCGCCGCCTCATCAACCTGAGACGCATCGTACTGCGGGAACGGTTGCAGCATGATGGTGTCGGCAGTGATGCCGCACAGTACTTTCACACGCTGCCAGATGGTTTCGGTGATGAACGGAATGATCGGATGCGCGAGGCGCAGCAGACCTTCCAGCACGGTCACCAGCGTATGGCGAGTACCACGCAGTTCGGCTTCAGTTCCACCGTTCATTACCGGCTTGGTCAGCTCCAGATACCAGTCGCAGAACTGGTTCCAGGTGAACTCATACAAAATGCCTGCGGCGATATCGAAGCGGAAGCTATCCAGCGCTTCGCGGTACGCTTTGATGGTCTGGTTGAACTCCGCCAGGATCCAGCGGTCTGCCAGTGACAGGGTCATTTCGCCGCCGTTAAAGCCGCAATCCTGACCTTCAGTGTTCATCAGCACAAAGCGGCTGGCGTTCCACAGTTTGTTACAGAAGTTACGGTAACCTTCCAGACGCTTCATATCCCAGTTGATGTCACGACCGGTAGAAGCCAGCGCAGCCAGGGTGAAGCGCAGGGCGTCAGTACCGTGCGGCTCAATACCGTTCGGGAACTGCTTCTCGGTGCGCTTACGGATTTTATCCGCCAGTTGTGGCTGCATCATATTGCCGGTACGTTTTTCCAGCAGTTCTGGCAGCGAAATACCGTCGACCATATCCAGCGGGTCAATCACGTTACCCTTGGATTTGGACATCTTCTGGCCTTCGTCATCACGAATCAGACCGGTCATGTAAACGGTGTGGAACGGCACCTGCGGCTTGCCATTTTCATCTTTGATGAAATGCATGGTCATCATGATCATGCGGGCAATCCAGAAGAAGATGATGTCGAAGCCAGATACCATCACACTGGTCGGGTGGAACTGACGCAGGGCGTCGGTGTTTTCCGGCCAGCCAAGAGTAGAGAAGGTCCACAGCGCAGAGGAGAACCAGGTATCGAGAACGTCTTCGTCCTGACGCAGAGCGACGTCGGCGGCAAGGTTATTTTCCTTGCGCACTTCATCTTCGTTGCGGCCAACATAAACGTTACCCGCTTCGTCGTACCATGCCGGAATGCGGTGACCCCACCACAGTTGACGAGAGATACACCAGTCCTGAATATCACGCATCCAGGAGAAGTACATGTTTTCGTACTGCTTCGGTACGAACTGAATGTCGCCGTTCTCAACCGCTTCAACTGCCGGTTTCGCCAGTACATCGGCACGTACATACCACTGGTCGGTCAGCATCGGTTCGATAACTACGCCGCCACGGTCGCCGTAAGGAACAGTCAGGTCGTGCGGTTTAATCTCTTCCAGCAGGCCGAGGGCATCAACGGCAGCAACGATCGCTTTGCGTGCAGCAAAACGCTCCAGTTTCTGGAATTCTGCCGGGATCTCGCTGGAATAAACGTCAGATTCGTTACCTTTGGTATCGAACACCTGGGCGCTTTCACGGATATCACCGTCAAAGGTCAGGATGTTGATCATCGGCAGAGCGTGGCGTTTACCTACTTCATAGTCGTTAAAGTCGTGCGCCGGAGTGATCTTCACGCAGCCAGTGCCTTTTTCCATGTCGGCGTGTTCGTCGCCAACGATAGGAATACGACGGTTCACCAGCGGAAGAATGACATATTTGCCAATCAGATCTTTGTAACGCGGATCTTCCGGGTTAACAGCGACGCCGGTATCGCCCAGCAGAGTTTCCGGGCGGGTGGTCGCGACGACCAGATAATCTTTACCGTCTGCGGTTTTCGCGCCGTCAGCCAGCGGATAGCGGATGTGCCACATCGAACCTTTCGATTCGCGGTTTTCCACTTCCAGGTCAGAGATAGCGGTGCGCAGTTTCGGGTCCCAGTTGACCAGGCGTTTGCCACGGTAAATCAGGTCTTCTTTATACAGACGAACGAAAACTTCTTTCACCGCATTGGAAAGCCCTTCATCCATAGTGAAGCGCTCACGCTCCCAGTCGACGGAGTTGCCGAGACGACGCATCTGACGAGTAATGGTGCCGCCGGATTCCGCTTTCCATTCCCAGATTTTATCGATGAAGGCTTCGCGGCCATAGTCGTGACGGGTTTTACCTTCTTCTGCGGCAATCTTGCGCTCAACGACCATCTGGGTAGCGATCCCGGCGTGGTCAGTACCGACCTGCCACAGGGTATTTTTACCCTGCATGCGCTGATAGCGGATCATGGTATCCATGATGGTTTGCTGGAAGGCGTGACCCATATGCAAACTGCCGGTGACGTTCGGCGGCGGGATCATGATGCAGAAACTTTCCTGGCTTTCATCGCCATTAGGCTTAAAGTAGCCCTGCTTTTCCCAGTGCTCGTAAAGCGGCTGTTCGATATCTTGTGGGTTGTATGTCTTTTCCATTATTTCCAGGTTGCCGTATTCAGGTTGAAACCAGCCACGCGGTAGGCTTTATAGCGTTCGCGCGCCAGTTGTTTCAGAGAATCTTCATAAGGGACGAAGTCTACCACTTCTGTGAAAGCGGTGGCAAAATCTGCAAAGCTTGTTCGCAGACTAATCAATATATCGCGCGGGCTGCTGCTACGTTTTTGCGGCCAGGCGATCTCCACTGGCGCACCGCCGCGCGGTCCTTCTCCCGCTAAATTGTGCGGAACAAAACTTTCTGCCGGACGCGCCCACAGGGCTTCGTCCAGCCGGTAAGCCTGTTTTTCATCTTCACAGGCGATGAGCACGCGCTTACCGCTGCGCCAACGTTCTGCGGCAATTTCACACACCAGTTGCTCAACGGCGCTTAAGCCATCAACGGTGGTGTCATTGTCCAGAAGGTAGAACGTTGCGTTTTTCATATATGGGGCTTCTTGTGGTGGATTTAAATATGCATCAGGTAATACACCGAATAGTTAACAGCGCTTACTTCTTCGCCTCTGCAACCACTTTGCTACCCACGCCGCGGTTATTGTATTCCCACATACGGTTGTAGTTTGTGTCATTCAGATTGCGCTGCACTTCGTCATCATCATCAACGCTGCCGGTGTTACCCGCAAACGGACGATTAGAGATCACCGCATCGGCCCACGGTTTGACAGTGTTGAAGCCTTCGTTGATCACACTGTCACGGATTACCACCTGACCGTTGGTATTGGCATCAACATCCAGCGAGCGGCCTAATTGCGCGACACCATCACCAGAAGCATTGAAACGGCTGTTTACCGCGAGGAAACCGTAATAGATGTTAGACAGCGTCGCCGGTGCAAAAACATACGCTTCCTGCTGGGTACGAGAGTTCACCACGCGGAATTCGGTGTTATCGAACACCACTGCGCCACGACCGGAAACGATATCCACATCCCCTTCAATGTAGCTATTTGTCACCAGTGTACGCGGCTGGCGATTGGTTTCCAGACGGTTCTGCACACCGCTGTTGGTGACAAAGAAGGTATTCTGACGACCGAGAATATTGACGTTATTGATCTGCACTTTATCGCCATCGGTACGCAGCGCCACCGCCGGATGATTACCCGCATCTACGCTATCGCCCAGGGTGTTTTCGATGGTCAGATTTTGCAGTTGCAGACCATTGTTTTGCGACCAGAAGACCGCAGAACACAGTACACCGATACTGTCGCTGCGTTTGCTCTGGCAGCTATCGTACATATACCACGCTGGTTTACCTGGCATATATTTGCCGCGTGGGTTGACGTCGTGACGCCAGTCGGCAGGACTCATTCCACCATCAAGGGAAAGCCCAATTTTGACATCAATCGGTTTTTCACCCGTACCGTACAAAGTGATTCCACCCGGAGCTGCAGGAACGTAAACCGTGCCTTCATACTCACCTGGCAGCACGGCAATATACTGGCGCTTATTGGTGCGCTTGATAATTGCCGCATCCACCGCAGCCTGAATGGTCGTGTGCGTCACACCTTGTGTACCCGCTGGTCCAACAACAAAGTCAGGTTGCGCGGGCAGGGTAATCGGTGAAGGGTTCCACGCTGCAGCACCTGGCGTCAGTGAGGAGAAATAGTGCTGCGCATCGAAATTCTGCGCTTCTTTTGCCGACAGAATCGGGCGAGAAGACGTACCAGGCGCGGTTTGATCAGAAGGACGTTGATCGGGCGGTGTTGAGCTACAGGCGGTCAGCGTCACGCCAAAAGCCAGTGCCAGCGCCAGACGGGAAACTGAAAATGTGTTCACAGGTTGCTCCGGGCTTTGAAATGGAAAAATGAATCCGTTGAAGCCTGCTTTTTTATACTAACTTTAGCGAAACGGGAAGGTAAAAAGACAAAAAGTTGTTTTTAATACCTTTAAGTGATGCCAGATGGTATCGCGCCATCTGGCAGAGTATTTAACTGAACATCGCGGTAATCGAGGCACTTGCCAGAGAGTGGAAATGGACGTTAAAGCCGACCATCGCGCCGCTGGCACCTTCATCGACATCAATACGTTCTACATCCAGTGCGTGAACGGTAAAAATGTAGCGATGGGTTTCGCCTTTCGGTGGCGCAGCGCCATCGTATCCGGTTTTACCAAAATCGGTACGCGTCTGCAAAACACCGTCTGGTATAGCCACCAGATCAGAGCCAAACCCTTGCGGCAATACGCGGGTATCGGCAGGCAAGTTAACAACTACCCAGTGCCACCAGCCAGAACCCGTTGGCGCATCCGGATCGTAACAGGTGACAACAAAACTTTTGGTTCCCGCAGGAACGTCGTCCCACTCCAGGTGCGGCGAAATATTATCGCCATCATAGCCCATGCCATTAAAGACATGACGATGCGGTAACTTATCGCCATCGCGCAGATCATTACTGATGAGTTTCATGAACCCTCCTTTCTTGTTTGCAGAAAGTGTAGCCAGAAACACTCACGCTGACTTCTCGTTATTGGCAAAAAAATGTTTCATCCTGCACCGCTCGGTTAACGGCTGCCGTCAGGCGCTGTAACTGTTCCGGGCGAATAATATAGGGTGGCATCAGGTAGATAAGTTTGCCAAATGGCCGGATCCATACCCCCTGTTCGACGAAGAATTTTTGCAGAGCCGCCATATTTACCGGGCGTGTGGTTTCGACCACACCAATAGCCCCCAGCACGCGGACATCGGCAACCATTTCGGCGTCACGGGCGGGTGTGAGTTGCTCGCGTAGTTGTGCTTCAATAACCGCTACCTGCTGCTGCCAGTCGCCAGATTCGATAATCGTCAGGCTGGCGTTTGCTGCTGCGCAGGCCAGCGGATTACCCATAAAAGTTGGCCCATGCATAAAGCAGCCAGCTTCGCCGTTACTGATGGTTTCCGCAACCAGGCGCGTAGTGAGTGTGGCGGAAAGCGTCATTGTACCGCCCGTTAAGGCTTTGCCGAGACATAAAATATCCGGTGCGATACCCGCATGTTCGCAGGCAAAAAGTTTGCCGGTACGGCCAAAACCGGTGGCAATCTCGTCAGCAATCAGCAAGATACCTTCGCGATCGCACATTTTGCGGATTCGTTTTAACCACTCCGGATGGTACATACGCATCCCGCCTGCGCCCTGAACAATAGGTTCAATGATTACGGCAGCGATTTCATGACGATGCGCCGCCATTAGCCGCGCGAAGCCCACCATATCGCGCTCATCCCATTCGCCGTCCATACGGCTTTGCGGGGCGGGAGCAAACAAGTTTTCCGGCAGGTAGCCTTTCCACAGGCTGTGCATTGAGTTGTCCGGATCGCACACCGACATCGCGCCAAAGGTATCGCCATGATAACCATTGCGGAAGGTCAGAAAACGCTGGCGCGTTTCGCCTTTGGCCTGCCAGTACTGCAACGCCATCTTCATCGCCACTTCTACCGCCACGGAACCGGAGTCCGCGAGAAAAACGCACTCCAGCGATTCCGGCGTCATTGCCACCAGTTTGCGGCACAGCTCAATGGCTGGCGCATGGGTAATACCGCCAAACATCACGTGTGACATGGCATCAATTTGCGATTTCATCGCGGCATTGAGCTGTGGGTGATTGTAGCCGTGGATCGCCGCCCACCAGGAAGACATACCGTCAACCAGGCGTCTGGCGTCAGACAAAATCAGTTCGCAACCTTCTGCGCTCGCCACTGGATAAACCGGTAGTGGGGAGGTCATGGATGTGTACGGGTGCCAGATATGGCGTTGGTCAAAGGCAAGATCATCCGTTGTCATAATCGACTTGTAAACCAAATTGAAAAGTTTTAGGTTTACAAGTCTACACCGAATTAACAACAAAAAACACGTTTTGGAGAAGCCCCATGGCTCACCGCCCACGCTGGACATTGTCGCAAGTCACAGAATTATTTGAAAAACCATTACTGGATCTGCTGTTCGAAGCGCAGCAGGTTCACCGTCAGCATTTCGATCCTCGCCAGGTACAGGTCAGCACTTTGCTGTCGATTAAAACCGGCGCTTGTCCGGAAGATTGCAAATACTGCCCGCAAAGCTCTCGCTATAAAACCGGTCTGGAAGCTGAGCGGTTGATGGAAGTCGAACAGGTACTGGAATCAGCGCGCAAAGCGAAAGCGGCTGGCTCGACGCGCTTCTGCATGGGCGCGGCGTGGAAAAATCCGCACGAGCGCGATATGCCGTACCTGGAACAAATGGTGCAGGGGGTAAAAGCGATGGGCCTGGAAGCGTGTATGACGCTGGGCACGTTGAGCGAATCCCAGGCGCAGCGCCTCGCGAATGCCGGGCTGGATTACTACAACCACAACCTTGATACCTCGCCGGAGTTTTACGGCAACATCATCACTACACGCACTTATCAGGAGCGTCTTGATACGCTGGAAAAAGTGCGCGAAGCCGGGATCAAAGTCTGTTCTGGCGGCATTGTTGGTTTAGGTGAAACGGTGAAAGATCGCGCCGGATTATTGCTACAACTGGCGAATCTACCGACGCCACCGGAAAGTGTGCCGATCAACATGCTGGTGAAGGTGAAAGGCACGCCGCTGGCAGATAACGATGATGTCGATGCCTTTGATTTTATTCGTACCATTGCAGTGGCGCGGATCATGATGCCGACCTCATATGTGCGTCTTTCTGCCGGACGCGAGCAGATGAATGAACAGACTCAGGCGATGTGCTTTATGGCTGGGGCTAACTCGATTTTCTACGGCTGCAAATTGCTGACCACGCCGAATCCGGAAGAAGATAAAGACCTGCTACTGTTCCGCAAACTGGGGCTGAATCCGCAACAAACCGCCGTTCTGGCGGGCGATAACGAACAACAGCAGCGTCTGGAGCAGGCGCTGATGACCCCGGACACTGACGAATACTACAACGCGGCAGCCCTATGACCTGGCAGGAGAAAATCGACGCGGCGCTTGATGCGCGGCGCGAAGCTGATGCCCTGCGTCGTCGCTATCCGGTAGCGCAGGGAGCCGGACGCTGGCTGGTGGCAGATGGTCGCCAGTATCTGAACTTTTCCAGTAACGATTACCTCGGTTTGAGCCATCATCCGCACATCATCCGCGCCTGGCAGCAGGGCGCGGAACAATTTGGTGTCGGTAGCGGCGGTTCCGGGCATGTCAGCGGTTATAGCGTGGTGCATCAGGCGCTGGAAGAAGAACTGGCGGAGTGGCTGGGCTATTCGCGGGCGCTACTGTTTATCTCCGGTTTCGCTGCCAATCAGGCGGTCATTGCCGCGATGATGACGAAAGAGGATCGCATCGTTGCCGACCGTCTTAGTCATGCTTCGTTGCTGGAGGCTGCCAGTTTAAGTCCGGCGCAGCTTCGCCGTTTTAGCCATAACGATGTCACTCATCTGACGCGTCTGCTTACAGCCTCCTGTCCGGGGCAGCAACTGGTGGTGACAGAAGGCGTGTTTAGCATGGACGGTGATAGCGCGCCGTTGGCAGAAATCCAGCAAGTAGCGCAACAGCACAACGCCTGGTTAATGGTCGACGATGCCCACGGGACGGGCGTTATCGGTGAGCAGGGGCGCGGCAGTTGCTGGCAGCAAAAGATGAAACCAGAATTGTTGGTGGTGACTTTTGGCAAAGGATTTGGCGTCAGTGGGGCGGCGGTACTTTGCTCCGATAGCGTGGCAGATTATCTGTTGCAGTTTGCCCGCCATCTTATCTACAGCACCAGTATGCCGCCCGCTCAGGCGCAGGCATTACGTGCATCGCTGGCGGTGATTCGTAGCGAAGAGGGTGACGCACGGCGGGAAAAACTGGCGGATCTGATTGCACGTTTTCGTAGTGGAGTACAGGGTTCGCCATTTACTCTCGCGGACTCATGCAGTGCCATCCAGCCATTAATCGTTGGTGATAACGCTCGCGCGCTACGCCTGGCAGAAAACCTGCGTCAGCAAGGTTGCTGGGTGACGGCGATTCGCCCGCCAACCGTACCCGCTGGCACCGCGCGGCTGCGCCTGACTTTAACCGCAGGGCATGAAATACCGGATATCGACCGTCTGCTGGAGGTGCTGCATGGCAACGGTTAATAAGCAGGCCATTGCGGCGGCATTTGGTCGGGCAGCCTCACAGTATGAGCAACACGCAGAGTTGCAGCGCCAGAGTGCCGACGCCTTACTGGCAATGCTCCCACAACGCCAGTACGCCCGGGTGCTGGACGCTGGTTGCGGGTCTGGCTGGATGAGCCGCCGCTGGCGTGAACGTAGCGCACAGGTGACGGCACTGGATCTCTCTCCGCTTATGCTTGTACAGGCACGTCAGCAGGATGCCGCACATCATTACCTGACGGGGGATATCGAATCCTTACCGCTGGCGAACACGACGTTTGATCTCGCGTGGAGCAACCTTGCCGTGCAATGGTGCGCTGAATTATCTACGGCATTACGCGAGCTTTATCGGGTAGTGTGTCCTGGCGGAATTGTGGCGTTTACCACCCTGGCACAAGGCTCATTACCAGAGCTACATCAGGCATGGCAGGCTGTAGACGCACGCCCCCACGCTAATCACTTTTTACCGCCAGCAGAAATTGAACGGGCGTTGAAAGGTTTTCGTCATAAATACAATATTCAACCCATTACGCTGTGGTTTGATGACGCACTCAGCGCCATGCGTTCACTGAAAGGTATTGGTGCAACGCATCTTCACGAAGGGCGCGACCAGCGAGTATTAACACGTTCACAGTTACAGCGATTGCAACTGGCCTGGCCGCAACAACAGGGGCGATACCCTCTGACTTATCATCTTTTTTTGGGAGTGATTACTCGTGAGTAAACGCTTTTTTGTTACCGGGACGGACACCGAAGTGGGGAAAACCGTTGCCAGTTGTGCGCTTTTACAGGCCGCTAAGGCTGCAGGTTACCGGACAGCAGGTTATAAACCGGTGGCCTCCGGCAGCGAAATGACTGCAGAAGGTTTACGTAACAGCGACGCGCTGGCGTTACAGCGCAACAGCAGCTTGCACCTGGATTACGCTACGGTAAATCCTTACACCTTCGCTGAACCTACTTCGCCACATATCATCAGCGCGGAAGAGGGGAGACCGATTGAGCCGAAGGTAATGAGCGCCGGATTACGCGCGCTGGAGCAACAGGCTGACTGGGTGTTAGTGGAAGGCGCTGGTGGCTGGTTTACGCCGCTTTCTGCTACTTTTACTTTTGCCGATTGGGTGAAGAGCGAACAACTGCCGGTGATTCTGGTCGTTGGGATAAAACTGGGCTGCATTAATCACGCGATGCTGACAGCACAGGCAGTACAGCAGGCTGGACTCACTCTCGCAGGCTGGGTGGCAAACGATGTCACGCCGCCAGGCAAACGGCATGGCGAATATATGGCCACTCTCACACGAATGATTCCTGCACCGCTGCTGGGGGAAATCCCCTGGCTTGAGGAAAATCCAGAAAGTGCGTTAACTGGAAGATATATCACTCTCACTTCACTGAAGTAGCAAAAAATTGGTTGAATTGCGAGCGAGCTGGCGTTTTCAGTCGTCCGTAATTTAACCAATCAAAGGCTAAAAAAATCGCGAAAAAATTTTTACCCCTGCATTATACGATTAGTATGGGAATTGCCCAGGCGGCTGGACATAGGGGCTGCAGGCAGTTATCCACTATTCCTGTGGATAACCATGTGCATTAGAGTTAGAAAACGTAATGTAAGCGAGAGAATACGCGGCCTGCACGCAAATTGGCGCTAAAGACGGCTTAAAGAAATATATGTTATTTTTTAATTGGTTAGATAAATGCAATGGCTGTCAGGAAAGTGTCATCTCCTGCAATAAATCCGTCATCAGCCATCTTGACAAATGTTAAAAAAGCCATTGCTCTGGGGATAACCCTGCAACACTGGCGTTTTATCTCGTCACTGCGTCAATTTTGCCTACGGTTGACACCTTAGTTTACGGCGTAACAGAGATATTGTGGTGTGAGCCTGTTTTTTTATCCAGTGTTATTTGTTGGCATTATTAATCATGACGAGTAAAATTACACACCTGCCCGCCCACTCCTTCAGGTAGCGACTCATGAGTAAACCATTCAAACTGAATTCCGCGTTCAAACCTTCTGGCGATCAGCCGGAGGCGATTCGCCGCCTCAAAGAGGGGCTGGAGGATGGCCTCGCGCACCAGACTCTGCTCGGTGTGACGGGGTCGGGGAAAACCTTCACCATTGCTAATGTCATTGCTGATCTGCAACGCCCAACGATGGTGCTGGCACCCAACAAAACGCTGGCAGCGCAACTTTATGGTGAGATGAAAGAATTCTTCCCGGAAAACGCGGTGGAATACTTCGTCTCCTACTACGACTACTATCAGCCGGAAGCCTACGTACCAAGCTCTGATACGTTTATTGAGAAAGATGCCTCGGTAAACGAACATATTGAACAGATGCGTCTTTCAGCAACCAAAGCGTTGCTGGAGCGGCGGGATGTTATTGTTGTTGCGTCAGTTTCCGCTATTTATGGTCTGGGTGATCCTGATTTATATCTCAAAATGATGCTGCACCTCACGGTCGGCATGATTATCGACCAACGTGCGATCCTGCGTCGCCTGGCGGAGTTGCAATATACCCGCAATGACCAGGCATTCCAGCGCGGGACCTTCCGCGTGCGTGGTGAAGTGATCGACATTTTCCCGGCGGAGTCCGACGACATTGCGCTACGCGTGGAGCTGTTTGATGAAGAAGTTGAACGATTGTCGTTGTTTGATCCATTAACCGGGCAAATCGTTTCAACAGTCCCACGTTTTACCATCTACCCGAAAACGCACTATGTTACGCCGCGTGAACGCATTGTGCAGGCGATGGAAGAGATCAAAACAGAACTGGCGGACCGACGCAAAGTGCTGCTGGAAAACAATAAACTTTTGGAAGAGCAGCGTCTGACTCAACGAACCCAGTTTGATCTGGAGATGATGAATGAGCTGGGCTACTGTTCGGGGATTGAAAACTATTCGCGCTTTCTCTCCGGGCGTGGACCTGGCGAACCACCGCCGACGTTATTTGATTACCTGCCTGCCGATGGTCTGCTGGTGGTCGATGAATCTCACGTCACCATTCCACAAATTGGCGGAATGTATCGCGGTGACAGGGCGCGTAAAGAGACTCTGGTGGAGTATGGTTTCCGATTGCCATCGGCGCTGGATAACCGTCCGCTGAAATTTGAGGAGTTTGAAGCGCTGGCTCCGCAAACGATTTATGTTTCTGCGACGCCAGGTAACTACGAACTGGAGAAATCCGGTGGTGACGTGGTGGATCAGGTGGTGCGCCCGACTGGCTTGCTCGATCCGATTATCGAAGTGCGTCCGGTAGCGACCCAGGTCGATGATCTTCTTTCGGAGATTCGCCTGCGTGCGGCAATTAACGAACGCGTTCTGGTGACGACGTTGACCAAGCGAATGGCGGAAGATCTAACGGAATATCTGGAAGAACACGGTGAGCGCGTGCGTTATCTTCACTCCGACATTGATACCGTTGAGCGTATGGAGATTATCCGCGACTTGCGTCTGGGCGAGTTCGACGTACTGGTGGGGATCAACTTACTGCGTGAAGGTCTGGATATGCCGGAGGTCTCATTGGTGGCGATCCTCGATGCTGACAAAGAAGGGTTCCTGCGTTCAGAACGTTCGCTGATCCAGACCATTGGCCGTGCGGCGCGTAACATCAACGGCAAAGCGATTCTCTACGGTGATAAGATAACCCCGTCGATGGCGAAAGCGATTGGCGAAACGGAACGTCGTCGTGAGAAACAGCAGCGGTACAACGAAGAGCATGGTATTACGCCACAAGGTCTTAATAAAAAAGTGGTCGATATCCTGGCGCTGGGGCAGAACATTGCCAAAACCAAAGCGAAGGGCAGAGGGAAATCGCGCCCGATTGTTGAGCCGGATAATGTGCCGATGGATATGTCGCCAAAAGCGTTGCAGCAGAAAATCCATGAGCTGGAAGGGCAGATGATGAAACATGCGCAAAACCTCGAATTCGAAGAGGCGGCGCAAATCCGTGACCAGTTGCATCAGTTGCGTGAGCTGTTTATTGCCGCGTCGTGACGAGATGAAGAAGCAGGAATGTTCTTCTGGTTTGAGGCTAATGAGAACGCAAAATTGCCTGATGCGCTACGCTTATCAGGCCTACATGATCTCTGCAATATATTGAATTTGCGCGGCTTGTAGGCCGCATCCGGCATGGATAACGTGCACTTTGTCAGCAATATGAATCCGGAATTCTCTTCCGGCTTCCCGTTAACCCAATGCCTGTAACGCCTTTTCCAGTGCGTTATGTAACAACTGGCGGTCATGGCGATAGGGGATATCGCTGGCCTCCAGTACGTCCTGAATCACTATTCTGTCGCTGACCGCAGAAACATCCACTTTCGGCCCAACGACTACGGCATCAATCACTTTCTTCCCGACATACTGTTCCATAATCGCCAGCTTATTTTCCAGCTTCAGATTCGCCGCAGGCAGGCTCAATTCACGCCCCAGATTGCCGATATAAACCATCGGCGCTGGCGTGCGGCGTAATGCCTGTGCCATTTCCTTAAGCAGCAGAATTGGCATCAGGCTGGTATAAAAACTGCCAGGTCCGATAAGGATCAGATCTGCGTCATTGATAGCATGAACCGCTTCACGCGTTGCGGGCACATTCGGGGTTAAGAGCAATTCCTGAATTGGCGTAGTTAACTGGTCGATATTGACCTCGCCATAAACTTCATGCCCCTGATCGTCAATGGCCATCAGATCAACGGGATGCTCTGACATCGGAATTAATTGCGCGTCCACTTTCAACAGATTACGAATTAAATTGATGGCTTCCAGAGGCCGCACGCTAAGGTGATCCAGCGCCTTTAACATCAAGTTTCCGAGATTATGACCGGAAAGCTCGCCATTGCCGCCAAAACGGTATTCAAACATCGCGGAGGCGACGCTCGGTTCCGTTATCAGTTGGTTGAGGCAGTTGCGCATGTCGCCCCAGGCAATGCCGCCTTCTGAGCGGCGAATACGGCCTGTTGAACCGCCATTATCGGTGGTGGTGACAATGCCCGTTAAACGAGAGCCTAAAGATGAAAGTGATGAAAGAACGCGTCCTAATCCATGCCCTCCGCCGAGTGCAACAACACGATCAAGGTCAGCTAGCGTACGATTGCGCATATAGATTCCTGAAGTCAGATTATCCGCGCTACAGTAGCGCAACTGACAGGGAAACGGCAATTAACCTGCCAATATTGAGGATACAAATATTTTCTTCTACCTCTAAAG
The DNA here is from genome assembly GCF_000208565.1 of Escherichia sp. TW09308. Taxonomy (NCBI): domain Bacteria; kingdom Pseudomonadati; phylum Pseudomonadota; class Gammaproteobacteria; order Enterobacterales; family Enterobacteriaceae; genus Escherichia; species Escherichia sp. TW09308. The sequence continues at coordinate 3,849,291 of NZ_AEME01000001.1, forward strand.
GACGAGGTTCGCTGTGCATCCCTGATGATGTATATCAAAGTAAAACCGTCATATTCCCTTATTCTGTAGCGAAATAGCACGATCATGACGCTATATATATGATTACATAGCGGAAAGTGTGAATGGTAAAAATCTCATTTACACGCTAGTATCGACATAACCACTAAACACTCTAGCCTCTGCACCTGGGTCAACTGATATGGTGCTTTGGCCGTGACAATGCTCATAAAGATTGCCACCAGGGCGAAGGAAGAAATGACTTCGCCTCCCGTATCTGGAAAGGTGTACATGGCTTCACAACTGACTGATGCATTTGCGCGTAAGTTTTATTACTTGCGCCTGTCGATTACCGATGTGTGTAACTTTCGTTGCACCTACTGCCTGCCGGATGGCTATAAGCCGAGCGGCGTCACCAATAAAGGCTTTCTGACCGTCGATGAAATTCGCCGGGTTACTCGCGCCTTCGCCAGTTTGGGCACCGAAAAAGTACGTCTGACAGGCGGTGAACCGTCTTTACGCCGCGACTTTACCGATATCATCGCAGCCGTGCGGGAAAACGACGCTATTCGTCAGATTGCGGTCACCACCAATGGTTACCGCCTGGAACGCGACGTGGCGAACTGGCGCGATGCCGGACTGACGGGGATTAACGTCAGTGTCGATAGCCTCGACGCTCGCCAGTTTTATGCTATTACCGGTCAGGATAAATTCAACCAGGTGATGGCGGGGATTGATGCCGCATTTGAAGCCGGGTTTGAGAAGGTCAAAGTCAATACCGTGCTGATGCGCGATGTCAATCATCACCAGCTCGACACCTTTCTGAACTGGATCCAGCATCGCCCCATCCAGTTACGTTTCATCGAACTGATGGAAACGGGCGAGGGTAGCGAACTTTTCCGTAAGCACCATATCTCTGGTCAGATTCTGCGTGACGAACTGCTGCGTCGCGGCTGGATCCATCAACTTCGTCAACGCAGCGACGGCCCCGCGCAAGTCTTTTGTCATCCGGATTACGCCGGAGAAATCGGCCTTATCATGCCGTATGAAAAAGATTTCTGCGCCACCTGCAACCGTCTGCGCGTCTCCTCCATTGGTAAACTCCATCTCTGCCTGTTTGGTGAAGGCGGCGTTAACCTGCGCGATCTGCTGGAAGATGATGCCCAGCAACAGGCGCTGGAAGTACGTATTTCAGCGGCGCTGCGGGAGAAAAAACAGACCCATTTCCTGCATCAAAATAACACCGGTATTACGCAAAACTTATCGTACATTGGCGGCTAAAACGTCAAAAGGAGAGATCAGATGAGTCAGGTAAGCACTGAATTTATCCCGACCCGTATTGCTATTCTTACGGTTTCTAATCGTCGCGGTGAAGAAGACGATACCTCCGGTCATTATCTGCGCGATTCGGCGCAGGAAGCGGGCCATCACATTGTCGATAAAGCGATTGTTAAAGAAAACCGCTACGCCATCCGCGCGCAGGTATCTGCGTGGATCGCCAGCGACGATGTGCAAGTGGTGCTGATTACTGGCGGCACCGGACTGACGGAAGGCGATCAGGCACCAGAAGCGTTGCTGCCGCTGTTCGATCGTGAAGTCGAAGGCTTCGGTGAAGTATTCCGTATGTTGTCATTCGAAGAGATTGGCACCGCAACGTTGCAATCTCGTGCGGTAGCGGGCGTTGCTAACAAGACACTGATTTTCGCTATGCCGGGTTCGACCAAAGCGTGCCGCACCGCATGGGAAAATATCATCGCGCCGCAACTGGATGCCCGTACACGTCCATGCAATTTCCATCCACATTTGAAGAAATAAGTATGTCGCAACTGACTCATATCAACGCCGCTGGCGAAGCGCACATGGTGGATGTCTCCGCCAAAGCGGAAACTGTACGTGAAGCACGGGCGGAAGCCTTTGTCACCATGCGCAGCGAGACGCTGGCGATGATCATCGATGGTCGTCACCACAAAGGCGACGTATTTGCCACCGCGCGGATTGCCGGTATTCAGGCGGCAAAACGTACATGGGATCTGATCCCACTGTGTCACCCGCTAATGCTCAGTAAAGTTGAAGTCAATTTGCAGGCAGAGCCGGAACACAATCGGGTACGTATAGAAACCTTATGCCGCCTGACCGGGAAAACCGGCGTCGAAATGGAAGCGTTAACCGCGGCCTCGGTGGCGGCGCTGACCATTTACGATATGTGTAAAGCCGTGCAAAAAGATATGGTGATTGGCCCGGTACGCCTGCTGGCGAAGAGCGGCGGCAAGTCGGGTGACTTTAAGGTGGAAGCGGATGATTAAAGTCTTTTTTTCGCCCAGGTGCGCGAGCTGGTGGGGACCGATGCAACCGACGTTGCCGCGGATTTTCCAACCGTTGAAGCGTTACGCCAGCACCTGGCAGCGCAGAGCGATCGTTGGGCGCTGGCGCTGGAAGATGGCAAATTACTGGCTGCCGTCAACCAGACGCTGGTGAGTTTCGACCATCCGCTAACTGACGGCGACGAAGTGGCTTTCTTCCCGCCGGTAACCGGAGGCTAAGATGGCTGAAACCAAAATTGTTGTCGGACCGCAGCCGTTCAGCGTAGGGGAAGAGTATCCGTGGCTGGCTGAGCGTGATGAAGACGGTGCGGTGGTCACCTTTACCGGTAAGGTGCGTAACCATAACCTGGGTGACAGCGTAAAAGCATTAACCCTCGAACACTATCCGGGAATGACTGAAAAAGCACTGGCGGAAATCGTTGATGAAGCGCGTAACCGCTGGCCGCTGGGGCGAGTCACGGTGATTCATCGTATTGGCGAATTATGGCCGGGTGATGAAATCGTTTTTGTCGGCGTTACCAGTGCGCATCGCAGTAGTGCGTTTGAGGCCGGGCAGTTTATTATGGATTATCTCAAAACCCGCGCACCGTTCTGGAAGCGCGAAGCTACGCCGGAAGGTGACCGCTGGGTCGAAGCGCGGGAGAGCGATCAGCAGGCAGCAAAACGCTGGTAGTTTTTTGTTGGCCGGATAAGGCATAGAGCTGCATCCGGCAATTTCACCGTACCGGACATACGTTTACGCTGCGGCGATGCACACCCTCATCATTTGCAGTATCCTTTAGATATTCCTTATATCTTCAGGAGATCTTCATGGACAGATTCCCACGTTCTGATTCAATCGTACAAGCCAGGACTGGCCTGCAAACCTATATGGCACAGGTCTATGGCTGGATGACCGTTGGCCTGTTGTTGACCGCGTTTGTTGCCTGGTATGCTGCTAACTCCGCCGCCGTGATGGAGCTGCTTTTCACCAACCGCATCTTTTTAATTGGTCTGGTAATAGCGCAATTAGCTCTGGTAATTGTGTTATCAGCGATGATTCAAAAGCTCAGCGCGGGTGTGACAACCATGCTCTTTATGCTTTATTCGGCGCTGACAGGTCTGACGCTTTCCAGCATTTTCATTGTCTACACCGCCGCCTCTATCGCCAGTACTTTCGTTGTTACCGCCGGAATGTTCGGTGCGATGAGTCTGTACGGCTACACCACGAAGCGCGATTTAAGCGGCTTCGGCAATATGCTGTTTATGGCGTTAATCGGCATTGTCATCGCCTCGCTGGTGAACTTCTGGCTGAAAAGCGAGGCGTTGATGTGGGTGGTGACCTATATCGGAGTGATTGTCTTTGTCGGCCTGACCGCCTATGACACCCAGAAACTGAAAAATATGGGTGAGCAGATTGATACCCGCGACACGTCGAACCTGCGCAAATATTCAATTCTTGGCGCATTAACGTTGTATCTCGACTTCATCAACCTGTTCCTGATGTTGCTGCGGATTTTTGGCAACCGCCGTTAATTCCGTTTCCCCTCCAAATCCCGGCCTGGCGTCGGGATTTTTTCTAATTAAAACGACAATGAATAAAAGCCTGTTATAAAATGCGCCCATGACATGGGGGCGCATCCATAAATATAATTTTTTGTATATATGGTTTAAGTAAAGATATCAATAAGATAAATGCTGCCATTGCAGGTGTAATGTATCTTTTTTTAATCTCTTTGGTGGTGATTGTCGTTGCGCTTTTATAGGGGCGTTAACTCTCTATTATTATTTTATCGGCTTCTTCGGGATTCTTGCAGCAATAGCTATAACACTTGTTTGGCAAAGGCATACGCGGTTTTTTCATTAGTCATAGAAAAATAGGTAAATTTCTTTCTTGGGTAAAATTGTGAGGAAACGCAATGAGCCCGATGCGCTACGCTTAGCAGGCACAGAGTGGAATTGTAATCTATTAATTTAGCCCGGTTTTGTAGGGCGGATAAGGCGTTCACGCCGCATCCGCCATGAACAAATAGCACGTTGCTAACAATCTGCACAAACCAAAAGAACTTAATCGAACTTCACATCGCCGCTTCATTTTTCGCCCGTAGCTTCTTCGCCTGACTTTCCAGCAACAGGTAACAGATCAGCGCCAGCAGCAGCGGGATAAAGTAATACAGCACACGGTAAGCGAGTAGGGCGGCGATAATTGTGCCTTTGGATGTATTCTCTCCTGCCAGTAGCGCGAGAAACACCGCTTCCAGCACGCCAATCCCCGCCGGAATATGCACGATGACACCAGCAATACTACTAACCAGTAACACGCCTAAGACAAAGAAATAATTCACGCTTTGGTCAAGTAACAGCCAGATAATTGCCCCCATCACCATCCAGTTAACGCTGGAAATCAGCATCTGAGCGAGGGCGAATTTCCATGAAGGCAGCACCAGCTTTTGCCCTTTGATGGTCATATGGCGGTGCTTCGCGAAAGCGCAAAACCATAAATAAACCGCGATAATCATCAGTAAGCCAATGCCGAGAATACGCAGCGTGGTTTGATCGACATACCAGTGATCCGGTAACTCCACCACGCCTGCGGTAAAAATAATCCCGGCTAATAAAATATAGCCCAGCCAGTTGGTGGTAATACTCAGCGAGAAAATGCGTGTGATGGTGCCGCCCGGTAATCCCAGACGCGAATAAAGGCGATAACGCATCCCAATCCCGCCGACCCAGGTACTGAGCGTCAGGTTGAAGGCATAGCAGATAAATGACACCAGCATCACCTGGCGCTTCGCCAGTTTGTGACCGCAGTAGAAACGGGCGAGCAGGTCATAGCAGCCGTAAATCAGATAACTGACGACCACCAGCCCGACCGCACTCAATAGCACAACGCGGTTATAGTCGCGGATGACCTTCCAGACCTCTTCCCAGTCCACTTTTTTGGCGTAGACCACCAGCAACACAATCACCGCGATAAAAAATAGCCAGGTAAGGATCTTCTTTGCTAAGCGCCAGCGAGGATGGGATTTACTCATCAGGGCTTTACCCCCGTATTTTCTGTTTCTACCCGATCCTGCGTTTCCATTGCCGGTTGCGCGGGCGGCTCAACCTGTGCCAGACGCGGCGTATGCGCCGGAAGCCAGCCCACCAGCGCCGGGAAGTGGCGCAAAAAGTGGAATGCCAGCACGCTTTTAGTCAGATTCCACCAGGTGCGTTTTGGCAGCATACTTTCATCTACCTGCCGACAATCGGCGGCGATGATGCCATTAAGATTGTCGCGTAGCGTCTGGTTAAAATTACGATCGTAGATGATGACGTTAGCTTCGAGATTCAGCGACAAACTGAGCGGATCGAGATTACTGGAGCCTACCGTCGCCCAGTGATCATCCATTAACGCCACTTTGCCGTGGAGCGGGCGGCGGCGATACTCAAACACTTGAACGCCGCCTTTAACCAGATAGTTATAGAGCAAACGCGCGCCAACCCTGACAATCGGCATATCCGGTTCACCCTGAATAATCAGTTTGATCCGCACCCCGCGCCGTGCCGCTTTACGTAAGGCGTGTAAAAATCGATAGCCGGGAAAGAAGTAGGCGTTGGCGATAATCACTTCCCGCCGCGCCTGAGTGAGCATTTTCAAATAGTGGCGCTCGATATCGCTGCGATGTTCTTCGTTATCGCGCCAGACCAGCAATACCTGCGCTTCCCCCGGTTGGCGGTTTTCTTCCGCTTTATGGTGACGTCGCCACCAGCGGCGTGCCGCGCTCTGCCCAGGCAAGTTTTCCAGCTCAAACTGCAGAATATCTTCAACAATCGGCCCTTCCAGCCGCACCGCGTAATCCTGTTTGGCCTGTGGGCCGTAGCTGGACATATGCTCGGCGGAGTAATTTATCCCGCCGATAAAGGCGATTCGTGTATCGATGACCACAATTTTGCGATGCATCCGGCGGAACACATTCGTGCGCATACCGAACAGGCGAGGACGAGGATCGTAATAACGAAATACCACGCCAGCCGCGGTCAGTTCGCTGACAAATTCATCGCTGAGATCTGGCGAACCATAGCCATCCAGCAAGACTTCCGCTTTAACCCCACGTTGCGCCGCTGCCAGCAGCGCCGCATGTAGCTGTTTGCCGACGTCATCTTCAAACCAGATAAATGTCTCAAGGATGATGCGTTGCTCTGCTTCGTTAATCGCTTTAAACACAGCAGGGTAATATTGCTCGCCGTTTTCCAGTAACTGAATCTTGTTCCCTTCGCGCCAACCACATTTCATAGATGGATCTCCACACTCAAAGGGGCATGGTCAGAAAGATGTCGCCAGGTCCGCAGCGGCAACGCTGTGGGCGCACTGGCACTGGCGTTTTTGACGTAAATCCTGTCCAGACGAAGAACGGGAAATTGCACCGGAAATGTTCGCGCCGGGCGTCCGTGGGCGCGGGTAAATATCTCATCCAGCCCAGCCTGTACTTTTAAGGGATGATTGGCTTTTTGCCGCCAGTCGTTGAAATCTCCCGCGACTAATACTGGTTCGCCGTTCGGTAGTTGATTCACCCATTCAGCAAGCATCGCAAGCTGCGCCTGACGGTGCGCCTCCCGCAAGCCGAGATGCACGCACATCACATGAATCGCTTTCCCCGTGACTGGCGGAACAATGCGGCAATAAAGCACGCCGCGCTTTTCCGCGCCATCGACCGAAACATCGCGATTCTCATAATGTTCAATGGGATAGCGTGATAGCACCGCGTTCCCGTGATGCCCTTCCGGGTATACAGCATTACGTCCGTAGGCAAAATCACTCCACATGGTGTCGGCAAGAAACTCGTAGTGCGAAGTATCGGGCCAGTTCTTCACATGCAGTGGATGGACTTCGTGCGCCCCCATCACTTCCTGCAGGCAGACGATATCGGCGCTGACGGCACGCACGGCGTCGCGAAGTTCCGGCAAAATGAAGCGTCGGTTAAATGCTGTAAAGCCTTTGTGAATATTGATGGTGAGCACCTTGAACGAAAAATGTTGTGTTTGGTCGGGCATAATTTTCCTGTTTTTGCCTCTTATCTCATTGAAATAGTGTAGTCGGCGTCACAAAAAGGTGCGGTCTTACGGAATTTTCCGTAAAGTTCGGTACTCTGAATTAGTAGAGATAAATTCTTCAGGAGAGAAGCCATGAAGTGGCAACAACGCGTTCGTGTCGCAACTGGCCTAAGTTGCTGGCAGATTATGTTGCATTTACTGGTAGTGGCGCTGCTGGTTATGGGCTGGATGAGTAAGACGCTGGTTCATGTCGGCGTAGGGTTATGCGTGCTGTATTGTGTAACAGTAGTGATGATGCTGGTGTTACAGCGTCATCCTGAGCAACGCTGGCGCGAGGTAGCAGATGTGCTGGAAGAGTTGACCACCACCTGGTATTTTGGCGCGGCGCTGATTGTGCTGTGGCTGTTGTCCCGCGTGCTGGAAAATAACTATTTGCTGGCAATTGCAGGGCTGGCGATCCTTGCCGGCCCGGCGGTAGTGTCGCTACTGGCGAAAGATAAAAAGTTACATCACCTTGCGTCTAAACATCGCGTACGCCGCTGATCCTGTTGTGGCCGTTATCACCAGTAACGGCCACAAACTATTCCACACAATATCCAGACTCGCATCCTTCAAATAGATCTGCTTGGTAATGTCTGTAAAGTGGCGGATAGGGTTAATCCACGTCAGGTTTTGCAGCCATACTGGCATGTTCTCCACCGGCGAAACGTAACCGGAAAGCAGGATTGCAGGCATCATAAAGACAAATACGCCGATAAACGCCTGCTGTTGCGTTGAACAAAGTGATGAAATCAACAGACCGAAGCCCACCAGCGATAAACCGTAAATCACCATCGTAAAGTAGAACAGCGCCAGCGAACCGGCGAAGGGGATTTGATACGCCCAGATACCAATCGCCAGCACAATGGTGGCCTGGAACGTGGCGACAATTAACGCAGGGACGGCTTTACCAATAAATATCTGCCAGGTGGTGAGGGGCGAAACCAGCAACTGATCGAGCGTTCCCTGTTCACGTTCGCGGGCAACAGAAAGCGAAGTGACGATCATTACGCCGATAGTGGTGATCATGGCGATCAGTGATGGCACCACGAACCATTTGTAGTCGAGGTTCGGGTTATACCAGTTGCGCACCACCAGCTCGCTGTTGTTTGGCTTCGGCTTTCCTTCCAGCAGCTCCTGCTGATAGTTTTTGACGATTTGTTGCAGGTAGTTAGCGGCGATTTGCGCACTGTTGGAGTTACGTCCGTCGAGAATTAATTGCAACGGCGCGGTCTGGAAGGTATCCAGTTTGCGCGAGAAATCAGGCGGGAAGCGCACCAGCAATAACGCCTTTTGCGTGTCGATGGTCGGGCGGATCTCCTGTGGACTTTTCAGCAGCAACACATGGGTAAAGGCGCTGGCGCGGGCAAAACGTTGGGTCAGTTCTACCGAATGTGCGCCGTTATCTTCGTCGTAAATGGCGATGGTGGCGTTGGTTACTTCCAGCGTGGCGGCGAACGGGAACAGGATCACCTGAATCAGCACGGGTAAAATCAGAATCGCGCGCGTCTGCGGTTCGCGCAGCAGCGACTGCAACTCTTTGCGAATTAACGTCCATAAGCGATGAAACATGCTCTTCTCCCTAATCCAGTCGACGTTTGGTTTTCAGCCACGTCAGACCGATAAACATCACCGCCGAAGCGATCAAAAACAGCACATTCACGACCAGCACTACCGGAATATTCCCGGCGAGAAACAGGCTTTGCAGGGTGCTGACGAAATAACGTGCGGGAATAATGTACGTCACCGCGCGGATCACCGCAGGCATACTGTCGATCTGAAAAATAAAGCCAGAGAGCATAATCGACGGCAAGAACGCGGCGTTCAGTGCGACTTGTGCGGCGTTGAACTGGTTGCGGGTAATCGTTGAAATCAGCAGCCCCATCCCCAGCGTACTGAGTAAAAACAGGCTGGAGATAAAAAACAGAATCAGCAGCGAACCGCGATATGGCACACCGAGAATAAATACCGACACCAGCATACACAGCAGCATTGCCAGCATGCCGAGGACGTAATAGGGGAGCAGCTTACACAGCAGCAGTTCCGTGCGGGTAATCTCCGTAGAGAGCAAAGCCTCCATAGTGCCGCGTTCCCACTCCCGCGCCACCACCAGCGAGGTGAGGATCGCGCCGATCACCGTCATGATAATGGTTACAGCACCGGGAATAATAAAGTGCTGGCTAATCGCCGCCGGGTTAAACCAGTAGCGAGTCTGGACATCAATAAGCGGCTCAAAAGTCTGCCCGTTGTCTTCCGCTTGCTGCATTTGCCAGATCTGCCAGATCCCTTCGACATAACCCTGCACAAAGTTGGCGGTATTTGGCTCGCTGCCGTCGGTAATCACCTGAATTGGCGCGGTAGCGTTGGCACGCTCCATCTGTTCCGCGAAATCCACCGGAATCACCACCAGACCACGAATTTTCCCCGCCTGCATTTTGGCGATTAATTCTTGGCGATTATCGCTGATAGTGGCGTCGATATAAGGTGAGCCTGTCATGGTGTGGGTGAAATCCAGCGCCGCTTCGCTACGCTGTTCAAGCAATATTCCGACCCTCAGCTTGCTGGAGTCGAGGTTAATGCCGTAGCCAAAAATAAACAGCAGCAACAGCGGGATCACCACCGCAATCAGCCAGCTACTCGGATCGCGAATGATCTGCCGCGTCTCTTTAACGCACAGCGCTCGCACGCGACGCCAGGACAGGATCGGATTACTCATTGCCATGCTCCTTATCCCAGTCGTGGATCAACTGAATAAAGGCTTGCTCCATCGTGGGGTCGGGTTGCTCATCATTGGCCGATTGCGCTTTCAAATCGTCCGGCGTGCCGCTGGCAATCAGTTTCCCGCGATACACCAGTCCGATGCGGTCGCAATATTCCGCTTCATCCATAAAGTGGGTGGTGACCATCACCGTGACACCTTTCTCTACCATGCTGTTGATATGTAGCCAAAACTCGCGGCGGGTGAGGGGATCGACGCCGGAAGTGGGTTCATCGAGAAACAGAATATCCGGTTCATGCATCAACGAGCAGGCCAGCGCCAGCCGCTGCTTAAAACCTAATGGCAGTTCATCGGTAGCATGTGAGGCAATGCTTTTCAGGCCGAACGCCTCGCTCATACGGGTGATTTTTTCAGTCTGCGCCCGACCGCGTAAGCCATACACGCCGGAGAAAAAGCGTAAATTCTGTTCGACTGTCAGGTTGCCATACAGCGAAAATTTTTGCGCCATATAGCCGAGATGCTGGCGCGCTTTACCGGAACTCTCTTTCAGATCCATTCCCAGCACCAGCGCCTGACCGGAGGTCGGCACCAGCAAGCCGCACATCATCTTAAAGGTGGTGGATTTCCCCGCACCGTTTGGCCCCAGCAAACCAAAGATTTCACCGCGTTTGACGGCAAAATTGACGTGATCGGTGGCGGCAAAATCGCCAAACTTCTTGGTCAGCTCTTTCGCTTCGATCACCGTCTCGTCCGGTGAGCCTTCTACCGTATGCAATATTGCGCCCAGCGGTGATTCTGAGGTTCCGGCACCGCCCAGCAAATCAATAAACGCATCTTCAAAGCGAGGTGTGGTTTCGTTGATGTTGATTTCCGGCATTCCGTCGGCGCGGCGAATATCGTCTGGTGTGGCCTCTTTTTTGAGGATCAGACGTACTGATTTCCCCTGAATCATCCCGTCGCTGACCTGCGGCAGTTTCAGCGTTCGTTGCAGCAGTTTGCGGTTGCTTTCGTGCGGGCTGGTCATCAGAAAGCTACGTCCGGCCATGGTTTGCGTCAGAGCCTTCGGTTCTCCCTGATACAGCAACTCACCTTCGTTCATCAGCAATACGTCACGGCACTGTTCGGCTTCATCGAGATATGAGGTACTCCAGAGGATCAGCATCCCTTCGCCTGCCAGTTCGTGCACCATCTGCCACAGCTCGCGCCGTGAGATGGGGTCTACGCCGACGCCGGGTTCATCGAGCAGTAACACTTTCGGCTCACCCACCAGGGTACAGGCCAGCCCGAGTTTTTGTTTCATCCCGCCAGAGAGCTTACCCGCCAGGCGTCCGGTAAATGGGCCAAGAGAAGTAAACTCCAGCAGGCGAGCAAACGTCTGTTTTCGCGCTTCACCGGTTACGCTGCGCAAATCCGCGTACAGATTAAGATTCTCCATCACCGTGAGATCTTCATACAGACCGAATTTCTGCGGCATATAGCCGAGCACCGCGTGTAACGCCGCGTCGTTTTTGATCGGATCAAAGCCAATGACCGTAGCACTGCCGTTGTCGGGTTTCAGTAACCCGGCCAGCATCCGCATCAACGTGGTTTTACCCGCGCCATCCGGCCCCACCAGCCCCGTAACATAACCGGCATGAATGGTACAGTTGAGCGGTGCGACGGCGGGCTTGTCCATACCCGGAAAGCGTTTTTCCAAGCCGTTTAGCGTGATAACGGCATCATTCATGTCCTGCCTCGTCACCGAATTGCACCGTTACTGGCATTCCCTGGCGTAACGCATCATCGGCGTCGGTCACCACAATCCGCAGGCGATAGACAAGGTCGGTGCGCAGATCCGGCGTTTCGACGGTTTTCGGGGTAAATTCAGCGGTTGGCGAAACGAAACCAATCTGCCCGTGATACGGCTTGTCCGGGCGACCATCGGTATAGAGCAGCACTTTGCGGCCCGGTTGGGCCTGGTCGAGATTGCGCTCATCGACATAGGCACGCACCCACACCGGACGCGTTAGTGAAACGGTAAACACCGTGCCACCTTCATTGAGCACTGTGCCAGGCTCTACCGCGCGGGTTAACAGCGTGCCATCAGAGGGGGCTACCAACGTTGAGTCCTGTAAATTCAGCTCCGCCTGCGCCAGTTGCGCCTGCGCCTGTTCGAGGCTGGCTTTCGCCTGGGCGATGTCCTGTTCACGGTTACCGGAACGGTACTGACGCAATTTATCCTGTGCTGATTTCAGCGTTGCCTGAGCCTGGTCGCGCGAGGAGCGGGCATTTTCCAGGTCGTTTGCCGAAATAGTGCGGCTTTTCCACAATCCTTGCTGACGAGCATAGAAATTCTGCGCATAGTCGTAAGCGGCCTGCGCCTGTTTTACGGCAGCGGCAGCCTGGGCGATTTCTTCATCGCGATAACCGGCAAGCATCAGATCATATTGTGCCTGCGCCACCGAAACGCCTGCTTTCGCCTGCATCAGCGCAATCTCATACGGCTTGTGATCCAGTTCGCCCAGCACTTGACCCGCTTTGATGGCATCACCTTCGTCTACCGCCAGAGATTCAACGCGACCACCGACACGGAAGCTAAGATTAACAGTGCGAATATCCACGTTGCCATACAGCGTCAGGCCGTTATCCTGGCGGCTTTGATACCACCAGTAGCCTCCGGCAACCACGGCGGCAAGTACCACTACCGCCAGTCCAATCACGACAGGTTTTTTCATCACTACAAACTCCTTTGCGATAATCCTTGCAAAATCAGGTCGATATGACAGGTTACCGTCTGGTTAATCAGTTCGGTCTTTTCTTCATCGAACGCGGTCCAGCCGGTACGTAACAGAATCGTTTCTTTGCCGAGACGAAACGCCAGAATCTCGCCAATCAGCGCATGAGTATGGAGGATCATGCGGGTATCGTTGGCGTCACAGCCGGTCCAGGCGGCAATCAAGCGTGTAAGGTGGCTGTGTAGCGGACTAATCACCTGTTCATGCACCAGATGGTAGGCCGCCGTGGGAGAGAGCTGCTCACGGGAGATAAACTTGCTGAGGTTGACGGTATCATCCTGGGTGAGCAGTTGAATCATGTTCCTGCAAGCGCGAAGGATCAGTTCGCGGATAGCGGCGCGATCCGGCTGTGGTTGTGCGAACAAGCGTTCGGCTTCCTCGGCGTGCGGACGGAACTGCTCGCCAATAAAATCGGCAATCCACTGGGCGCAGGCGAGGTATAAATCTTCTTTCGAACCGAAGTAATAGGTGATGGCTGCGATATTCTGCCCGGCCAGGGCGGCGATATCGCGGGTGGTGGCGTTCATTCCATACTCACCAAACTGTGCCAGTGCCGCAGCAATTAGCTGTTTTTTGGCCTGTTCACCTTTGGTTGTCATGGCAGGACTATTCATCGCACAGCCCATTCTTAATCAAATGATTGATTAAGATTATGACTCATTTTTAGCGTTGTCCAGTATGGCTAAGAATTTTAGCAACGCCAGTCACAGGGATAATTTATGCGCTGCGTCACAAAAACTGCTACACTCCGCTCCCTCATGACATTGTGGTTTTTGTCATTTTCCTTTTCAGTATCTCCCTGAAAACTACACCGGTAACGGTCGGGGCGGTTCGGAGTAGTTATGTCTTTCGATTCTTTGGGTTTAAGCCCTGATATCCTGCGCGCCGTTGCCGAGCAAGGTTACCGTGAACCCACCCCTATTCAGCAGCAGGCGATCCCCGCAGTACTGGAAGGCCGTGATCTGATGGCCAGTGCCCAGACCGGCACGGGTAAAACAGCGGGCTTTACGCTGCCGCTACTGCAACACCTGATTTCCCGTGAGCCGCACGCCAAAGGGCGTCGTCCGGTTCGTGCGTTGATCCTCACCCCGACCCGTGAACTGGCGGCGCAGATTGGCGAAAACGTCCGTGATTACAGCAAATACCTGAACATTCGTTCGCTGGTGGTGTTTGGCGGCGTCAGCATTAACCCGCAGATGATGAAACTGCGCGGCGGTGTTGATGTGCTGGTGGCAACGCCCGGGCGTCTGCTGGACCTGGAACACCAGAATGCGGTGAAACTGGATCAGATAGAAATCCTCGTCCTTGATGAAGCTGACCGTATGCTCGATATGGGCTTTATCCACGATATTCGCCGTGTGTTAACAAAGCTGCCCGCGAAACGCCAGAACCTGCTGTTCTCCGCGACTTTCTCTGACGAGATTAAAGCGCTGGCAGAAAAACTGCTGCATAACCCGCTAGAAATCGAAGTGGCGCGCCGTAATACCGCCTCTGAGCAAGTGACCCAGCACGTTCATTTTGTTGATAAGAAACGCAAACGGGAATTACTGTCGCACATGATTGGTAAAGGTAACTGGCAGCAGGTGCTGGTGTTTACACGTACCAAACATGGTGCCAACCATCTGGCAGAACAGCTAAATAAAGATGGCATCCGCAGTGCGGCGATCCACGGTAATAAATCGCAAGGTGCGCGTACTCGTGCGTTGGCCGATTTTAAATCGGGTGATATTCGTGTGCTGGTGGCGACCGATATCGCCGCGCGTGGCCTGGATATCGAAGAGTTGCCACACGTCGTCAACTATGAGCTGCCAAACGTACCGGAAGATTACGTGCACCGCATCGGGCGTACCGGTCGTGCCGCAGCCACCGGCGAAGCGTTATCGCTGGTGTGTGTTGATGAGCACAAACTGTTGCGCGATATCGAAAAACTGCTGAAAAAAGAGATCCCGCGTATCGCTGTTCCGGGCTATGAGCCGGACCCGTCAATTAAAGCCGAACCGATCCAGAACGGTCGCCAGCAACGCAGCGGCGGCGGTCGTGGGCAGAGCGGTGGTCGTAGTCAACAGCAACCGCGTCGCGCAGAAAGCGGTGCGAAGGCTGGTAACGCGAAGCCTGCAGCAAAACCGTCTCGTCGTCTTGGTGATGCCAAACCGGCAGGCGAGCAACAACGTCGCCGCCGTCCGCGTAAACCTGCCGCAGCTCAGTAATCTTTTATGCCGGGTAATGCCCGGCATCTGAGACTGATGACAAACGCAAAACTGCCTGATGCGCTACGCTTATCAGGCCTACGTGGTTCCTACAATATATTGAATTTTAACAACTTGTAGGCCGGATAAGGCGTTCGCGCCGCATCCGGCATATCACTACAAGCGCTAGTCAGCAATTTGCAAGCGCGGCAAAAAGATTTCTCTGTTTTACCGCCCACAAGCCACCCGATGCGTTACTTCTCCGCAGCCAATTGTTCGCGCAGCTCCATTAAAAGGTAGCCCAGGCGATTCTTGCCCTGACCATTACCGCCATCTCCCCAGTAAGCATCATTTTTCGTATGCTCAACCAGTTTCGCTGACGCGGTTGCCAGCAGGAGCGCGCGCAGTTCTGCGTGTTGTTCGAATTTAGCGCGAAGCGCTTTGCGCATCACCTCTTCTTTTATCGACTCCCAGTTTTTACGCAGGGGCTTAGAACGGTCACGCCCCATACGCGCGGCGATCATGGGTGAGGAAATCCGGCGGATCTCTTCGTGGTATTTTTCATCAAGGAACTTTTGTGCCTGAAAATAGTGTTCTGAGGTGGGCCAGGTTTTGCCGTCAATCTTGATGGCCCAGGCGGCAAAGTTAGAAAAATCCCCGTAGTCGTCACTGGTGCTGTAGAAATTTATGATGGTGTCTTGCATGACGTGTTGAATCCTTTGTTGTCGAACAGGAATTAGACCGTATTATCCTGGCGGTTATTGCGAGCCACTTTCCAGAAACAGAAAAATCATTACCCCTGAAAACTGAAAAATGCCACAATATTGGCTGTTTATACAGTATTTCAGGTTTTCTCATGGCATTAACCGCCGCGCTTAAAGCGCAAATTGCCGCCTGGTATAAGGCGCTTCAGGAACAGATCCCCGACTTTATTCCCCGTGCGCCGCAGCGGCAGATGATTGCGGATGTCGCCAAAACACTGGCCGGAGAAGAAGGGCGGCATCTGGCGATTGAAGCCCCCACCGGCGTTGGGAAAACGCTCTCCTATTTGATCCCCGGCATCGCCATTGCCCGCGAAGAGCAAAAAACGCTGGTGGTGAGTACCGCTAACGTGGCGTTGCAGGATCAGATCTACAGCAAAGATTTGCCGCTGCTGAAAAAGATCATTCCCGATCTAAAATTCACCGCCGCTTTCGGGCGTGGGCGCTACGTTTGCCCGCGTAACCTGACGGCGCTTGCCAGTACCGAACCCACACAACAGGATCTGCTCGCGTTTCTCGACGATGAACTGACACCGAACAATCAGGAAGAACAAAAACGTTGTGCAAAGCTGAAGGGCGATCTCGATACTTATAAATGGGATGGCCTGCGCGATCACACTGATATCGCCATTGATGACGATCTCTGGCGTCGTCTGAGTACCGACAAAGCCAGTTGCCTCAACCGTAACTGTTATTACTACCGCGAATGTCCGTTTTTTGTTGCCCGCCGGGAAATTCAGGAAGCGGAAGTGGTAGTGGCAAACCATGCGCTGGTGATGGCGGCGATGGAAAGCGAAGCGGTATTGCCAGAACCGAAAAATTTGCTGCTGGTGCTGGATGAAGGTCATCACCTGCCGGACGTGGCGCGGGATGCGCTGGAAATGAGCGCGGAAATTACTGCACCCTGGTATCGGCTACAACTGGATCTGTTCACAAAACTGGTCGCCACCTGCATGGAGCAGTTTCGCCCGAAGACCATTCCACCGCTGGCGATCCCTGAACGGTTGAATGCGCATTGTGAAGAGTTGTATGAGCTTATCGCCTCTTTAAACAACATCCTCAATCTCTATATGCCTGCCGGGCAAGAGGCAGAGCACCGTTTTGCGATGGGCGAATTGCCGGATGAAGTACTGGAGATCTGCCAGCGGCTGGCAAAACTGACCGAGATGCTGCGTGGTCTGGCTGAGTTATTCCTCAATGATTTAAGTGAGAAAACCGGTAGCCATGACATTGTGCGTTTGCATCGACTGATTTTGCAGATGAACCGCGCGCTGGGGATGTTTGAGGCGCAGAGCAAACTCTGGCGGCTGGCGTCTCTGGCGCAATCTTCTGGTGCGCCGGTAACCAAATGGGCGACGCGGGAAGAACGCGACGGGCAGCTACATCTCTGGTTTCACTGTGTGGGGATCCGCGTCAGCGATCAACTCGAAAGGCTGCTGTGGCGCAGTATTCCGCACATTATTATCACTTCTGCAACCTTGCGTTCGCTGAACAGTTTTTCGCGTTTGCAGGAGATGAGTGGGTTGAAAGAGAAAGCGGGCGATCGCTTTGTGGCGCTGGATTCCCCCTTCAACCACTGCGAACAGGGCAAAATTGTCATTCCGCAGATGCGTTATGAACCGTCCATTGACAACGAAGAGCAGCATATTGCCGAAATGGCGGCCTTTTTCCGTGAGCAGGTAGAGAGCAAAAAACATCTCGGCATGTTGGTGTTGTTTGCCAGCGGGCGGGCGATGCAGCGATTTCTCGACTATGTGACGGATTTACGTCTGATGTTGCTGGTGCAGGGCGATCAGCCTCGCTACCGCTTAGTTGAACTGCATCGTAAACGCGTTGCTAACGGTGAGCGCAGTGTATTGGTAGGTTTACAGTCTTTTGCCGAAGGCCTTGATCTGAAAGGTGACCTGCTAAGTCAGGTGCATATTCATAAAATCGCCTTTCCCCCCATCGACAGCCCGGTGGTGATCACCGAAGGCGAATGGCTAAAAAGTCTTAATCGTTATCCCTTTGAGGTACAAAGCCTGCCGAGCGCCTCGTTTAACCTGATTCAGCAAGTTGGGCGTCTGATTCGAAGCCACAGTTGCTGGGGTGAAGTGGTGATTTATGATAAACGCTTGTTAACCAAAAACTACGGCAAGCGGTTACTTGATGCCTTACCGGTGTTTCCGATTGAGCAACCCGAAGTCCCTGAAGGTATAGTTAAAAAGAAAGAAAAAGCAAAATCCCCACGCCGTCGGCGGCGTTAATGATGTGAGTCAGGTAAGGAGTCATAAATGGACTATCGCAAAATCATCAAAGAGATCGGGCGCGGCAAAAACCATGCGCGCGATTTAGACCAGGATACGGCGCGCGGCCTGTATGCCCATATGCTCAACGGTGAAGTACCTGACCTTGAGTTGGGCGGCGTATTGATGGCGCTGCGTATCAAAGGGGAAGGGGAAGCAGAGATGCTCGGCTTTTACGAAGCCATGCAAAATCACACCATCAAGTTGACGCCCCCTGTTGGCAAGCCGATTCCTGTTGTTATTCCCAGTTACAACGGTGCGCGTAAACAGGCCAACCTGACGCCATTGCTGGCGATCCTGCTGCACAAACTCGGTTTTCCAGTAGTGGTTCACGGTGTTAGCGAAGATCCGACCCGCGTGCTGAGCGAAACCATTTTCGAACTGATGGGGATTACGCCAACGCTGCACGGCGGCCAGGCGCAGGCGAAGCTCGACGAACATCAACCTGTGTTTATGCCTGTAGGCGCGTTTTGCCCGCCGCTGGAAAAACAACTGGCGATGCGCTGGCGGATGGGCGTGCGTAACAGTGCGCATACGCTGGCGAAACTGGCGACGCCATTTGCTGAAGGTGATGCGCTGCGTCTTTCCAGTGTTTCGCATCCGGAATATGTCGGGCGGGTGGCGAAATTCTTTAACGACATCGGTGGGAGGGCGCTGTTAATGCACGGCACCGAAGGCGAAGTGTATGCAAATCCGCAACGCTGTCCGCAAATCAATCTGATTGATCGCGAAGGAACGCGGGTGCTGTATGAAAAACAGGACGATGCAGGCAGTGAGCTACTGATACTGCCAGAAGCAAAAGACCCGGAAACCACCGCGAAGTGGATTGAGCGTTGTCTGGCAGGCAGCGAACCGATTCCCAAATCACTAAAAATCCAGATGGCTTGCTGCCTGGTGGCGGCGGGCGAAGTGGCATCCGTTAGCGATGGCCTGGCGCGCGTTAAGCAATCATTTTAATTTCTCCCCCTGCCGGATGATGAGCGTCATCCGGCCTTTACTCCACAGCAACATGAAATTGCAGCATATTTATTGACCTTCCCGCGTGCGGCGCGCAGCATAAAAAAGCAACAGGCATATAACATAAACAGGAGTTAACTATGGCAAGTGGTCATCGCTTTCATGCCCGGACGCTGCACAACTTTATTCTGACTGTGTTTCGTCAGATGGGTAGCGAGGAACAGGAAGCAAAACTAGTAGCAGATCATTTAATTGCGGCAAATCTGGCAGGGCATGATTCACATGGGATTGGCATGATCCCGAGCTATGTGCAGTCCTGGCGACTGGGTTCTTTGCAAATCAACCATCACGCTAAAATTGTCAAAGATGCGGGGGCAGTGGTCACGCTTGATGGTGATCGTGCATTCGGTCAGGTGGCGGCGTACGAGGCCATGACACTTGGCATTGAAAAAGCGCGTCAGCACGGAATTGCTGCTGTGGCACTGCGTAACTCTCATCATATCGGGCGTATCGGTTACTGGGCGGAACAGTGCGCAGCGGCGGGGTTTGTCTCTGTTCACTTTGTGAGCGTAGTGGGGATTCCGATGGTGGCACCGTTCCATGGTCGCGATCGTCGCTTCGGCACCAATCCGTTCTGCGTGGTCTTTCCACGAAAGGATAACTTCCCGCTGTTGCTTGATTATGCCACCAGCGCCATTGCATTTGGCAAAACCCGTGTCGCCTGGCATAAAGGTGTGCCCGTACCGCCAGGCTGCCTGATTGATGTTAACGGCGTGCCAACGACCAATCCGGCAGTGATGCAGGAGTCACCGTTGGGATCACTGCTGACCTTTGCCGAACATAAAGGTTATGCCCTGGCGGCGATGTGCGAAATTCTTGGTGGTGCGCTTTCCGGCGGCAAAACGACCCATCAGGAAACGTTACAAACCAGCCCCGATACCATTCTTAACTGTATGACCACCATCATCGTTAACCCGGAATTGTTCGGCGCGCCAGATTGTGCAGAGCAGACCGAAGCCTTTGCCGAGTGGGTGAAAGCTTCGCCGCATGATGAAGATAAGCCGATTTTGCTGCCAGGCGAATGGGAAGTGAATATGCGCCGTGAACGGCAGGAGCTGGGGATCCCGTTAGATGCCGGGAGCTGGCAGGCGATTTGTGACGCGGCGCGGCAAATTGGTGTACCAGAAGCGACGTTGCAGACTTTCTGCCAATAGTCAGCCAGCGAAAAAAAGCCCGTCCAGTGACGGACGGGCAAACAAGGGTAACATAGGATCAATGAGGGTTAGAGCACATGCGTCTGTCGGTAAACAGACAGGGAAATTCTTTTGCCGGATGCCGGTCAACGGTTCGGATTTTGTAGGCCTGATAAGACGCGGTAGCGTCGCATCAGGCACTTGTTGCCGGATATGGCGTAAACACCTTATACGACCTGTGAATTACTTATAGATAACCGCAGTTCCGCTTAATTTATTGTTGTTGGTGGCAGAAGTAATGCTGTATCCACTGGCACCAGCCGCCGCAGCTTTTTCTGCCAGTTTTGCTTCCAGCGCGTCGAGGGTGGATGCGCCATCGGCAGAAACTACGCCGATTTTATTCATGCTTTGTGCCTGGGATGCCGTTACCGGTTGTGCCGCGAACACGCCAAATGACAGAGTTGAAAGAGCCATAGCAGCAACAACAGTATTGATAGTTTTCATAATTAATCTCTCGCAGGTGATTTTGTTTAAGTGACGTTGTTTCGTCGATGTGATGAGTATCACGTTTTTTCACGAGAGATAAAATCGAAGAGAATTGACCGCCTTGTTCAAATAAATTGATTGATATCTAAGATGCTGATAATTCATCTATTTGTCGTGCTTATGATTCAATTTTGTACCGCGTGTCAG
The DNA here is from genome assembly GCF_000208565.1 of Escherichia sp. TW09308. Lineage (NCBI taxonomy): Bacteria > Pseudomonadati > Pseudomonadota > Gammaproteobacteria > Enterobacterales > Enterobacteriaceae > Escherichia > Escherichia sp. TW09308. Next base: position 3,870,229 of record NZ_AEME01000001.1, read on the forward strand.
TTACGGCTGCGTTAAAGGCACGGAATGCCACGCAAAATGCAAATTATACTTGCTGTACTCCATGCCAGTTGTAGTTAACGTAACTGGCTGTCCTTCGATCCTCTGCGATTATATCCTGTATAAGAATGTTTTTGTAAATCTTTCTCCTGCTGGCAGTGGATGCATAAGCGCACGCCAGGAATGGCTTCCCGACGGGCCTGCGGGATGGGAGCACCGCACTCTTCACATTCATACAGGCTTTCACCACGCGGGATTTCATCCCGAGCGCGGGCAACCGCATCTTCAATTGTACTGTTGATCTGTTCGTTGACGGCGTCATCATTAGCCCAACCGGATGCCATATCATCCTCCCCATATCAATGCTTGTACAATTAAGTGTAGCTAATATAGGGACAAACTCCGGCAGTTCAATTGTCATATCTCCGACCATTCTCGCAGCAGATTGTGATAAAGATTGAGTAGCGACAGGATTTCTTCACCTTCACCAAAGCGGTTTTTCAGCGACTGAATGTTGTTGTCCAAATCGAACAGCATGGCGCGCTTTTTATCATCGCGGATCATCGACTGGATCCACATAAACGAGGCCACCCGCACGCCGCGCGTGACGGGCGTTACGCTGTGCAGGCTACTCGAAGGATACAACACCAGATCGCCTGCCGGGAGTTTTACCCGATGCTGCCCGAAGGTGTCATTGACGACCAGTTCGCCGCCTTCATAGCTTTGTGGATCGCTCAAAAACAGCGTCGCAGAAAGGTCTGTGCGCATCCAGCCGTTTTGCGGATGACTGCGTACTGCGCCATCCACATGAAAACCATAGGTTTCATTGTTCTGATAACGATTAAACAGCGGCGTGGATAGGGTACGCGGCAAGGCAGCGGCAAAGAACAGAGCATGTTGGTTAACCGCGTTAAGCACCTCAGTTTGCAATGCGGCATATAACGCGCTGCGGGTGTCCACTTGCTGATTGCTCTTAACTTGTGCGCCCTGCGCGCCAGTGGTGACACGACCATCAATCCATTCGGCTTGTTCCAGTTGTTCACGAAGACGCGCGACGTCCTGTGGCGATAACACGCCGGGAATGTGGTACATCATACAAGTTCTCCAAAAAGTGGGGCTTCACCCCACACCGATTTTTAACAGCAGGTGCTTTGTTCATGCCGGATGCGGCGTGAATGCCTTATCCGGCCTACCAAATGATGTGAACTCAACGTGTTGCACAACCTTGTAGGCCTGATAAGCGCAGCGCATCAGGCAGTCCTGTTCTCGCCATCAATCTTAGTAAGCCCTGCGCCCCATATCTGAATCAGAAATGCATATTGGCGGTGAGCAGGAAGGTTCTTGGCTCGCCTGGATGATAGCGGTAGCCGCTCTTGTTAATCGAGGCCACGTAATTGGTATCAAACAGGTTGTAGACGTTTAACTGGAAATCGAGGTTGCGATTGACGCGATAGCCCAATTTGGCATCGGCAACCCAATAACCTTCAGTAAACGCCGGAGTTCCCACCGCGCCGTCAGAACCTTTATGCATACTGCCGATATAGCGTGCGCCTGCACCAATGGAGATATCATCCGTTGCCTGATACTGGCTCCATAAGGTAAAGGCGTGTTCTGGCGTATACGGCAGTGATGACGAACCATCCTGAGCCACGTCCGCACCATTTTTAATGGTCGCTTTTTGCTGGGTATATCCGCCAATCACCTGCCATGCGGGAGTGATATTTCCAGCCACGGAAATCTCATAGCCTTCGACGCGCTTTTTACCGTACTGCGAGTAAGTCCCGTCGTCGTTTTGCTCAACTTCATTTTCGATATCGGTACGGAACAGCGCGGCAGTTAGTAGCAGGCGTTTATCCAGCACTTGCCATTTGGTGCCAATTTCGCTGGTCTTCGCTTTTTGCGGTTTAAAGTCGGTGCGGTTGGCGCTGTTACCGCTGCCAGACTGTGCAAGAGCGAAGTTGCTGCCGCCAGGCGGTTGTTGGGAAACAGCATAGTTGACGTAGACATTGCCATTTTCCGTCAGATGATACAGCGCCCCGGCTTTCCAGTTGACCAGATTGCCCGACCTGGCGGTGTCGACGGTGGTGACCGGAGAACCGTTTGCCGCGCCAGTTGGGCAGGTGACGGCACCGCGACCACTGCCGCCGCAGGCGGTAGCACTGTCATATTCAGTATGATAATTGTCCAGACGGATCCCGCCGTTCAGCTCAAAATCACGGGTGATTTGCAGCGTATCGAAGGCATAAATCGCGAAGGTATCTGTCTGACCGTTAGCATTGGCACCGTTGCGCGTCAGACTGCCAGGATGAATGCTGCTGTCAGGATGGTAAATGTTCACCGGCGGTAACGTCACCGGATTAACGCCGTAGTTGGTCTGCGTTTCGCGGGTAAATTCCACGCCGGTACTGACATCATGGGCGATTGAACCGGTATAGAACGCCGACGTCAGGTTAGTCTGGTTGGTGAGGATTTTATTACTCACATCTTTAGTATTCGCCGTGCGTGACCACGTCCAGCTATCCACATTGCTGGTGGGCTGGGTAATATTCGATGCTCCGCCCATAATCGCCGTCATCAGATAATCCTGCTTCACGCGCGACCAGCGGGTGGTATTACGAATGGTGGTGTTATCGCTGATGTCATGTTCAAAACGCATAGTGGCGGTATCGGTGGTCGAATCGTCGTAATCGGAGTCCGTACCATAAAAGTTATGCGTATCCACTTTACCGGAATGGTTCAGTGCCGCCGTTCCTGCAGAAGGTGCGGAATAACCCGGCAAACCAATGGTCGGAATGCCGCCGTCCGGCGTGTTGTGCTGGGTAACGTGTAAATAGTTGAGATACAAACGCGTCGACGTACCGAGGCCTAATGCCACGGAAGGGGCGACGCCGTAACGTTCATTTTTAACCTTATCGCGCCCGGCATCGTGCGTTTTTTCGCCCATCACATTCAGGCGCACTGCGCTGGTGTCACCAATCACCTGATTGACGTCCAGTGTGCCGCGACGGAACCAGGCGCTACCAATACTGGCAGAGGCGTCAATACCAGAGTCATTACGTGGCTGTTTACTGATCATATTGATCGAACCCGTCGGCGCGCTGCGTCCGTAATCGGTGCCGGATGGGCCTTTAATGACTTCCACCTGTTCGGTATTGAAAGTGTCACGTGAGACACTACCAATATCGCGGATGCCATCAATATAAATGCTGTTAGAGGTATCCGCACCGCGCATATAAATGGCGTCGCCGGTAGTGGAATTACCATTCTCACCGGCAAAAAATGCGCCCACGCCAGGTACGTTTTTTAGCGCGTCAGTAAGGTTGGTTGCGCCCTGATCTTTTATCACCTGTTCAGAAATCACCGTCATTGTGCGGGTGGTATCGATGACCGGGCGGGAGAATTTTGGATCGGCAGATTTAAGTGGCGCATAAAGCGAAGGCGTCGATGCCTCGACAACCAGTGTATCATCAGTGTTTTGTTGCCCTTCTGCGGCGAGAGCCTGTGGCACAGGCGTGATGCCGATACAAAGACCGGCAAAGAACGTGAGCGAATGAAAGGGTCTGGCAGGGAAATTGCGATTGTTTTCCATTTGGCAGGTGACTTTTTCTTATATGTTTAAATTTTCACTGTCACGAGAAAGCGTCTCTGCGGATGCGATGCCACTGTTAATCCCGTAATAGTAATCTTGAAGTGATAATAATTTTGATAAGCATTATCACTTGGCGCGATTTTCTATCACCCATTGCGTGAAAAATAAATACATTTATTTACATTGTGTTCATATTTGATGTTTTTTGCTTACAAAACAGGCGAAAACTGCATCCAGAGGCGAATGCAGTTGCGTTGGTGTGGTTATTTGTAGATGGTTGCAGTACCGAACATCTGATCATTTCCGCCTGCGGAATTAATGACATAACCTTTCGCGCCTTGTTCGCGCGCTTTTTCTGCCAGTTTTTCCTCCAGATCGCTTAGGTTAGATGCACCGGTTGCCGAAACGGTTCCGGCTGGCCGTAGTTGACCGCTGTCCTGGTTACTCAGAGGTTGCGCGGCATAAGCCGTGAAGGTGATTCCGCTCAGGACGGTGGCAAGCAGTAGTGCGAGGCACTTTTTCATAATGACATCCTCATAAATACAACGAGTAGTGCCTGATAAGTGTAGGTCGCCTGCGTGATGAGAATGACGCAAAAAATTGACAGAGATGTGCTTGTTTTTTGAACGATGTATTTTTACAAAACCAGACAAATCAATGACATGCAGGGGGCTGATTTTTATGGTGAATTGCTGAAAAATGCAGTCAGGTTAAGGTTTTGAGTCATGTTAAACGCAGCCAGATATTTACCCTGCCGCGTTATGCGGGTATCTTACGCCGCTGCTTAAAGGAGAATGCTATGTCCGCCCAGAAACCGGGGTTGCACCCGCGCAACCGTCATCACAGCCGCTACGATCTCGCCACGCTCTGTCAGGTGAATCCTGAACTGAAGCAATTTCTCACGCTTACCCCTGCCGGTGAGCAAAGCGTAGACTTCGCCAATCCGCTGGCGGTGAAGGCGCTCAACAAGGCGTTGCTGGCACATTTTTATGCCGTGGCGAACTGGGATATTCCTGACGGTTTTCTGTGTCCGCCAGTACCTGGCCGGGCGGATTATATTCATCATCTTGCCGATTTACTGGCTGAGGCGACCGGAACAATTCCGGCCAGTGCCAGCATTCTGGATATCGGCGTTGGCGCGAACTGTATTTATCCGCTGATTGGCGTACATGAATATGGCTGGCGTTTTACCGGTACTGAAACTAACAGTCAGGCGTTAAGCAGCGCGCAGGCGATCATCAGCGCCAATCCGGGGCTTAACCGCGCCATCCGCCTGCGTCGGCAAAAAGAGAATAGTGCTATTTTTAACGGCATTATCCATAAAAATGAGCAATATGACGCAACCTTGTGTAACCCGCCGTTCCACGACTCTGCCGCGGCAGCGCGTGCTGGTAGCGAGCGCAAACGGCGTAATCTCGGATTAAACAGAGACGATGCGTTGAACTTTGGCGGTCAGCAGCAGGAGCTGTGGTGCGAAGGCGGTGAAGTGGCTTTCATCAAAAAGATGATTGAAGAGAGTAAAGGCTTTGCGAAGCAGGTAATGTGGTTCACCTCGCTGGTTTCTCGTGGCGAAAACTTACCGCCGTTGTATCGTGCTCTGACGGATGTTGGCTCGGTGAAAGTGGTCAAAAAAGAGATGGCCCAGGGGCAAAAGCAGAGCCGCTTCATTGCCTGGACCTTTATGAACGACGAACAGCGTCGTCGTTTTGCCAATCGTCAGCGTTAAAGTGTCGGTTCTCCCGGTAGTAATGGTTCTGCCGGGGTAACGCCCGGAGCAGGCAGCACTTGATAAGTCTGAATCGGTGCGCGAACACCCGCCTGGTCGAAATGTTTTTTTACCTGGCTGTCGAGGGCAAAACGTACCGTCCACTGTTTGAGTGGCAGCGTGGTAAACGAAACACGCAGTGTAAACGCGGTATTGCTTAAGCCAACAATTCCGGCAAAGTTAGGTTCACCGATAATCAGCCCGCGAACTTCTTCATTTTCCATCACTTCCGCCACGGCATCTTTTAGCGCCTGATTGGCTTTATCGGCATCTTCATGACGATCAACATCGTAATTCGCCACCACAGAGCCAATGCCGCGGACAAAGTTGGCAAAGGTGGTTATCGAGGACCACGGAATAATGTGATAAGCCCCGGTATCCTGGCGCACGCCCACGGATCGAATCGACATGCGTTCAACCGTGCCGGTCAGCGGCCCGATGGTGACTAAATCTCCGGTATTCATGCCGTTTTCAAACTGAATAAACACCCCGGTAATAATATCTTTCACCAGCGTTTGCGAACCGAAGGAAATCGCCAGCCCTAACGCTCCGGCTCCTGCCAGTAGCGGCGCAATATTGACGCCAATTTCCGACAACACAATCATAATGGTGATGGTACTGATTACCACCGCCAGCGCGTTGCGAAACAGTGTCAGCAGGGTACGCGTGCGGGCGCTGGGCAGCGGGCGACCATGAATATCCGAAGCCAGCCGATTTTCGATCAAACTGGCGAGTACCGTCCAGCCAACTGCCGAGAAGAAAAGGATGAGAGCGATGCGGATCAGGATATCCACCGTTTTCTGCCCCGCGCCGTTTTGCAGCCAGTTCCAGAAATCGAACAGTCCCCAGGCGCTGAATAGTAGCATCACCGCTACGCACACTGTCAGAATACGTGCCGTTTTCAGCGCCGCCGACAGCCAGCCGTTCAGCCGTTTTTGCAGTTCCGGATAGTTACGCTGAGTGTGTGGCGAAAGGGTAATGGTTTTTGCCAGCCAGCGAGAAAACATACCGGAAACAAACGCCGCGATCCCAATAATCGCCAGGCTACGCACCGTCGCGCCCATCATAAATTTCAGGCTGTTTCCTGGGTCAAATAACGAGAAGAAAAACAGCACGATAAAATAGGCGCTTGCCAGCCAGTGCCACACCAGCGCAAAAGCACGAATAAACAGACTGAAAAAGGCCAGTGAGTGTTCCGCGAAGTTGAGCAAATGCTGGGTAATCTCTTTTTTATTACGGAATATCAGATACAACGCCCACACCGTCATACACAGCATGATGATGACGTTCGCAAGTGCCCCGATTTGCACATTCACCTGGTTTGAGATAATCGGTACAGCCACAATCAGGCCATAACCAATCAGGCCGCTTAGCCAGCTAAGGCGGCGGCACCAGTAGCGGGCACTCTCATCCTGAATAGAGAATGGACGCAGTTCAGCAACGTTCGGGCAGAAAATCAGGCGTAAAACAGCTTTGAAAAATTCAATCAGGGCGAAAGCATTGAGAAACAGACTCTGTTGAAAAGCAATGGTGCGGCTGCCCGCATTCAGGTTGTCGCTTAAAACCTGACCGACAAATAATGTCAGTGCCAGTAACAGCAGGTCGATAATAAACGCACCGATAATCATCGCCGGAAGCTGTAACCAGTTACTGCGCTCACGATTTTTCTGCCGCGCCCACAGACCCATTTTGCGATATAACGGCAGTGCGCACAGGCGAACCAGCCAGTAAAAACTAAACACTAAAACGGCCAGCATGGAAAAATGGGTAAGGGCGTTGCAGAAGGTTTGCGGATTAAACGGTTTATGTGGGGAGCCAGTAATATTGCGATAAAGTTGCCCGAAGCGTGCGGAGAGAGCTTCACCATAATGGCGACTGACTTCGGTCACCTTTTGTAGCACGGTTTGCTCTTCAACCAGCGTTGGCGGCACGATCTTCGGTACGGGTTCCGCGGGGGGCGTGGCGGCGACGGTGCGTAACTGATCGACTAACTCTTTGCGCGAGGTGTCATTATCCAGCACATCCGCCAGTGCACCATAGGCCGCTTTTTTTTGTTCAATATCCGGTTCCGGAGCCGGTTCAGTCGTTGGGGCCGTTGTCGTTGTGGTTGTAACGCCGGGTATGGATACCGCGTGGGCAGGTGCGCCCAGCAGGCAGAAGAGGATGAACAGGATCCACCGCATGACTCCTCCAGTGAGAAAATAGAGCAAAAAGATAAGTATAGATGCTGGGGGAGGGGGAATTTTAAATGAGAGGAATCTGGTGTTCCTCCCTTTCGGGTGAAAGGGAGGAAGGGATATTAAGCAGGTTGCTGATAACGTGCGGGCTTTTTTGCCGAATACGGCGTGAACGCTCCTACAAATTTATGCAATTTCAATAAGTTGCTATATATTCTGTAGGACTGGTAAGCGTAACGCATCAGGCAATGTGTCTTATTAAGAGACGTGCTGTAAAAATTCCTGCAAACGCTGGCTTGGCGGATTCTTGATCAACACCTGTGGATTGCCATCTTCCGCAATCCGGCCTTTGTCGATAAAGATAAGACGTGAAGCCACTTTTTCGGCAAAACCGATTTCGTGGGTTACGATCACCATCGTCATACCTTCCTCTGCCAGATCCTGCATGACCTTCAGCACTTCATGGCGCAGTTCCGGATCAAGAGCCGATGTCGGTTCATCGAACAACATCATTTTCGGCTTCACCGCCAGCGCACGGGCAATCGCCACACGCTGTTGCTGACCACCAGAAAGCTCGGAAGGGTAGTGATGCGCGCGTTCCGCGAGGCCAACTTTCGCCAGCAGTTCACGCGCCAGTTTTTCTGCGTCTTCTTTGTTTGCACCACGCACGCGCAGCGGGCCAAACATGACGTTTTCAAGCGCAGTCAGGTGCGGGAAGAGGTAAAACTGCTGGAACACCATGCCTGCTTCCTGGCGAATCAGACGCTCGTCAACTTTCGGATCGTTAACCTTCAGGCCATCGACAATCAGATCGCCGGAGGTGATTTCTTCCAGTTTGTTGATGCAGCGCAGCAGGGTCGATTTACCCGAACCGGATGGTCCGATAATCACCACCACTTCGCCCTGGCTAATGTTCAAATCGATATTGTGCAGCACCTGGGTTGGCCCAAAGTGCTTGGAGACGTTTTTAAATTCAATCACAGGATTTTCATCCTTCTTTCCAGACGACGCAGAACAAAGCTCAGCACCAGGGTAATAATCAGATAGAACACCGCTACGGCGCTCCAGATCTCAAGGGCGCGGAAGTTACCGGCAATAATTTCTTGTCCCTGACGGGTCAGTTCCGCCACGCCGATAACAATAAACAGCGAGGTGTCTTTAATGCTGATGATCCACTGGTTGCCCAGTGGCGGCAGCATACGGCGCAGTGCCAGCGGTAAAATCACGTAGCGAATGGTTTCCCAGCGTGAAAGACCGAGCGCCAGCCCGGCTTCACGAAAACCTTTGTGGATTGACAATACCGCTCCACGGGTAATTTCCGCGATGTACGCGCCGGAGTTGATCATGATGGTGACCACCGCCGCAGTAAACGGATCGATACGTAAGTCGTTAAACGCCATCGGCAGGGCGAAGTAGATAAACATTACCTGGACGACGATAGGTGTCCCGCGGATCACTTCAATAAAGACCAGCGCGACGTGGTTGGCTATCCAACCACCGAAGGTGCGTGCAAAACCAGCCGCCAGGCCGATCACCAGGCCGCCAGCCAGACCGAGGACAGAAATCCACAGAGTCATTTTAGCGCCTTCGATCAGAAGCGGAATGGCCGGCCAGATGGCACTCCAGTCAAACTGCATATGTTGTTCCTGTTACCGTGGTGTAAATACCCTGAGCCAGAAGACTGGCTGGGCGAAACGCAGGCCCGGTATGCAAAAGGCCACCGGGCCATAAATTAAAGGCAATAATTATTTCGGCTCAGTACCGAACCATTTTTTGTAGATTTCGTTGTAAGTTCCGTTCTCGCGCAGGGTTTTCAACGCGCCGTTGACCTTGTCACGCAGTTCGTCGCTACCTTTCGGGAACGCAATACCGTATTGCTGAGCTTCCAGGGAGTCACCTACCGCTTTGAACTGGCCGTTACCGGCGGTTTTGATGAAGTACAGAATGTTTGGTGTATCGTGCAAAACAGCGTCTGCGCGGTTGGTACCCAGTTCCATATAGGCGTTATCGATGTTCGGGAACTGACGCAGATCTTTGGTTTTGATGTTCGCTTTTGCGTAATCAACGGAACCCGTGCCGCTCTTCACTGCAACGACTTTACCGTCGAGATCTTTCACGCTTTTCACATCGTTATTGTTGGCTTTTACCATCACCAACAGGCCGCTTTTGTAGTAGCCGTCAGAGAAATCGATCGCTTTTTTACGCTCGTCGGTAATAGTGATGCCCGCCAGTGCCAGATCGATGTTTTTGGTTTGTAATGCCGGAATAATGCCGCTGAAATCCATCGGTTTCAGTTCGTAATCCAACTTCAGTTCTTTAGCAATTGCCGCCCACAGATCGACATCAAAGCCCACGTATTTGTCGCCCTGTTTAAATTCAAACGGAACGAAAGCGGTATCTGTCGCGACAACTAATTTTTTATCCGCGGCATGAGAAGAAACCGCAAAAGCCAGGGTCAGTGCAGCCAGTGAAACTTTTAATACAGACTTCATAGCATTTCCTTTTTTCTATCCACGGGACGATCCCCTGCGTGACATTCATATATATGAAAAAATCGTGCCAGTTTTGCAACCCGTTGATTTTTCGAGATGCGACGAAATCTTACTGCACGATCTATGGGGCAATGCCCCCAGATTGCACCATTCTGGGGCACCAAAGTGGTGCGCTAAAATTGTGCAGTCAGCACAATGATCATTTAGCGTAAATCCTGATGAAAAAACAATCTTTATGTAACGATTGTGTGATGTTGTGGATACAAAAAATTTACTTATTCAGCCGGGGACGGTAGATGAATGCACTAAAAAAGTGCATTAAGAAGGGCAGCAAAGCAAAACGGCCTCCTGTCAGGAAGCCGTTTCATTGCGTACTAAAGTTTTGAACCATCAGCGATGGATTTATTCGATGTTAGATTCGATAAACCACAGGAATTTATCCAGGTCGCGGGAAGCGGCGGTCAGAATATCCGCAGTGTCATCATCTTTTGCTTCCCCGATTGCTTTACGTACGTCATTGGCGACAATCGCGTAACGGTCTGCCAGTTCTTTCAGGTGATCCTGAACGTTGTGGATGTCCAGCGGGTAGCTTTTCAGCGGTGTTTTGCTATTGATAACTTGAGTGGTGCCAAGGGCAACGCCGCCCAGTTGTACCGCACGTTCCGCCATGGTATCCAGGTGATCAATCAGGGCTGTACGGAAGCCATCCAGCATTTCATGTACGGCAATGAAGTTAGCGCCGCGCATATTCCAGTGCGCTTGTTTAGTAATCAAAGAAAGATCAATAAACTGGATAACCTGACGATTTAGCAACTCTACTGTTGCTTTCTTCTCGCTGTCAGAGACATCGTTGCGGGTATAAAGCAGATTGGTCGCTTTTGATTTAACTAATTTAGCGGTACTCATAATTTCATATCCTCTTGATGTTATGTCCCAGCAATTAACGGGATTAAGTATAGCACCGGCTATGTATTTCGCTATTGTGGCTGTTCCTATCGCACTAATAGCGGTAATAAACGTGAAAAATAAAATCTGATATAAATTCAGTAAGTTATATGTAATGATAAGAACGATTCTTATTTATTTGTTCATCAGAAGCTTTCGGAATAAATATGCTTTTGTATAACCGGATATATAAGGCCGTAGCAGGTGAAAAAAAGCGGAATATTCTGCATGGTTATGCATAACCATGCAGAATTGTAAATTTAAGTAATATCTAATTCTTCTATTTTGTTCTCTTTGCGTGCTGTCAGCGTGGAGCCCATTGAAGCGGCAATGATAGCGCCGAGTGCCAGAAGCTGTATCGGCGTCAGCATCTCACCGAGGAAAATCATCCCGGAAATGGCGGCCAGCGCCGGTTCCATGCTCATCAGAGTGCCAAATGTTCGCGTCGGCAAACGGGTGAGGGCAATCATCTCCAGCGAGTAGGGCAGAGCGGTCGAGAGGATTGCGACAGCCAAACCCAATGGAACCACTGCCCAGTGCCAGAGAGCCTCTCCTGCCTGTAACGCGCCAATTGGCACGAAAATTAACGCTGCAATCAGCGAGCCAACTGCCACCGTTGCAGGGCCGTGTTCAGCACCCGCACGTTGCCCACTTAATATGTAGATAGCCCAACAAGCACCGGCACCGAGAGCCAGCGCACAGCCGGTTAAATCGACATGGGAAACATCTTGCCCCAGCGGCAGCAGGAACCACAGACCGAGCACTGCCAGCAAAACCCAAACGAAATCTACCGGACGACGCGAGGAGAACAGCGCCACCGCCAGTGGTCCGGTGAACTCCAGCGCAACCGCAATTCCTAGTGGTACGGTCTGAATAGAAAGATAAAAAAGATAGTTCATTCCACCCAGCGATACACCGTAAAACAACAGTGGCAACCGTTGTTCTTTGGCAAAACGCAGCCGCCACGGCTTAAAGAAAGCGATAAGAATCAGTGTCCCCAGAGCAAGACGCAGTGCAGTAACCCCGGGCGCGCCAACCAGTGGAAAAAGAGATTTTGCTAATGAGGCTCCACCCTGAATAGATGCCATGGCAACGAGCAATATTAATATCGGTAACCACACCGGCATTTTACGTAATGACCCTGGCATCATTTCTCCCATAAGTTTGTATAGTAAGGTAAAGCGTGGAGTGTACTGGATATACCGCAGGCTGGTTGAGCATTTGTTGAAAAATTTTTCCCCGTTTTGACTAAAATGCGCCAGGATTGATTGACTCATTAGTCTGATGATTAGGAATAATCTGGATGAGTGAGAGTGAAAATATGCGTAATACTTACGCAATTCACTGAAAAAATGATTTAAATTTAGATGGATAGCGGCATGTGGAAACGTTCTGTTACATGAAATGGCCCGTTAGACATCACAAATCGCGAAGAGTTTCCCATTAATTTTTGATATATTTAAAGCTTAGGACTTATTTGAATCACATTTGAGGTGGTTATGAAAAAAATTGCATGTCTTTCAGCACTGGCCGCAGTTCTGGCTTTCACCGCAGGTACTTCCGTAGCTGCTACTTCTACCGTTACTGGTGGTTATGCTCAGAGCGACGCTCAGGGCAAAATGAACAAAATGGGCGGTTTCAACCTGAAATACCGCTATGAAGAAGACAACAGCCCGCTGGGTGTGATCGGTTCTTTCACTTACACTGAAAAAAGTCGTACTAACAGTGCAGGCGATTACAACAAAACCCAGTACTACGGCATCACCGCAGGTCCGGCATACCGTATCAATGACTGGGCGAGTATCTATGGTGTAGTCGGTGTTGGTTACGGTAAATTCCAGGATACTAACTACCCGACCTTCAAACACGACACCAGCGACTACGGCTTCTCCTACGGTGCGGGTCTGCAGTTCAACCCAATCGAAAACGTTGCTCTGGACTTCTCTTACGAGCAGAGCCGTATTCGTAACGTTGACGTAGGCACCTGGATTGCCGGTGTTGGTTACCGCTTCTAATCACTTCGGTGATATAAAAAATCCGCCTCTCGGGGCGGATTTTTTTTGTCTCAAGATTTGGGATCGAATATATCGGTTCCGAGATGGTTGTAATCCACCTTCTGTAACTGGAAGTTTGTGATGTATATCGGCCCGGCTTTCTTTTCAGAAATAAACGGGTATTTGATGTTAATTTCCTTCGCTTTTATCCCCGTCCACTGTGAGAAAAAGCCTAAGAAGTCATTGGCTGAACGGCGTGCTTTAATTACCCGATGCGCTTTATCGTCGCTTGAAATGACCATAAAAGGCACCTGGAAATTTTGCTGATATTTATCGTCGTGAGCCAGATACTGGACTTCTTTACCGCGTTCCTTAAAGGCCAGACCGTGGTCAGAAAAGTAAACCATAGAGAAACTGTTACCGCTGTTGCGTAACTGGTCATAAAGTTTGCGCAGTAAGTCGTCCGTTTGCGTCATGGTGTAGAGATAGCATGACGTTTCTTTCGATTGTACGAAGGTTTCGTATTTGCCTTGTGTCCGGTCGCAGGCCTGCGGATGTGAGCCCATCAGATGTAAAACAATCAGTTGCGGTTGCGAGTGTTCTTCGGCCAACACCTGAGCGGTCATTTGCAGCAACGCTTCGTCTTTGGTGTTCTTATCGGCTTCAAAATTCCCTTCTTTCAGGAAGTACACTTCATCCGCACGTTTGGCGATGCTGGCGATGGCGGTATCGTATTCACCAATTTGTCCCTGATTGGAAAACCACCATGTCTGAAAACCCGCGCGGTTGGCAAGGGTGACAAAGTTATCCTGAAACTGTGGCTTGCCATCGACCACGCGGTTAAGCGTTAAGCCGAGCGATTTTTGCGTGGAACCACTGGCGGCAATGTAATCAGCAAAAATCAGGCCGTTAACGCTGCTGGCAAACGGGGTGTTGTTCCAGTGGCCGCCAAAGGCACCAAGCGCGTCGCGCCGCGCACTTTCACCGATCACCACCACATAAGTGTGGTATTTCGGCTTAACTGCCGTAATCGTCCAAGTGTCTTTCATCCCGGAAAGTTTCGCCATCCGTTCTTGCTCTTCAATTACCTCGTTATTGTTAACGATGACATCCTTAGCAAAACGAAATACCGGATAGCCAGTATCTTTCAGTTTAAATACGCCGCCCCAGGCCAGGTTTTGAACCGGAGCGACAAAAAATGTCGCCACGCTGAATACCAGGCACAGGCTGTCGAATTTATTCCAGCGCGCTTTTTCACTCTCTTTTTTTCGCCGGACAGCAATCACGCCGAGCGCAAAAATAAATAAGCCGACCAGATAGCTGTACCACGGAAAAATCGTCAGGATTTCAGTCGACTCTTCCATATTTGTGGAGTGCAATGCCAGCAATGTATTGAAGTTAGGCGCGCCGTAGGCCTGAGCAAAGGGGAAATAACAAGCTGCCACTAACGAACTGACGCCGATCAGGACTTTTTGCACGCGAGGCAATGTCCGCCATAGCAAAAGCAAAATAGCCGTAAACGCGGCGGTGTAGAGCAAACTGAAGGGATAGCCTAAGCCGAGATTAATTAATAGCGACTGTAAAAAGTAGAACGCAGTCCACGGGCTAAATACCCGGCTACGGGTAACAAGCGATTCTTTGAGGGTTAAATTCATATGCCACTATCGTAACAAACGCCATGTGCTCACCCTGGCGTCAAGGGTCAATACCTGCAAGAGTGCGAGAAGAGAGTGGAGTGGTCCGCATCCGCGAGCCGCAATATACGCAGGGCTGCAAGAAGATAGAGCGAGCCGCCGCTCAGGTCAACTACTGACGAAAAAATCTTTTGCGAAGAGGATAGCAAATCCGACAAAAAGTGGGGTTTTTCAAGCCAAACAATGTTTCTGCTAAAAGCTGGAGTGAAGCGGCGTACCGCGACGCCGCTATTTATTGGAGGGTTTATCCTGCTGCGGTTTGTTGTTGACCATATCGCACAACATCGAGAGCAGCATTAACCGCACTTTAAAGGGGGAGTAACTAAACACGCGTATACACCTCTTGAACTCATTCATAAGACCTCCTGACTTGCTAATCCCGTCGATCCATGAGGGATGATTGCATTACATACAGATATAGCACAGGCTATATTATATAGCTATTGCTAAAACGTTAAATTTTTGTGCCTTCACAACTCTGGTTTACAATGTGCGCACGAAATGAGAGCGCTATATATGTGTCACCATAATGAGGAAGCACAATGAGTCGTCGCGCAGGTACGCCAACAGTAAAAAAAGTGACGCAGTTAGTGAACGTGGAAGAGCACGTTGAAGGGTTTCGCCAGGTCAGAGAGGCACATCGTCGCGAGCTTATCGACGATTACGTTGAGCTGATTTCTGATTTGATTAGAGAAGTGGGAGAAGCACGTCAGGTTGATATGGCCGCCCGTCTGGGCGTCTCTCAACCGACGGTGGCTAAAATGCTCAAGCGGCTGGCAACAATGGGGCTAATTGAAATGATCCCCTGGCGAGGCGTGTTTTTGACTGCGGAAGGGGAAAAGCTAGCGCAGGAAAGCCGTGAGCGGCATCAGATTGTCGAAAATTTCTTGCTGGTGTTGGGCGTCAGCCCGGAAATCGCCCGTCGTGACGCGGAAGGTATGGAACACCATGTCAGTGAAGAGACGCTGGACGCCTTTCGTTTGTT
Source organism: Escherichia sp. TW09308 (assembly GCF_000208565.1). NCBI lineage: Bacteria > Pseudomonadati > Pseudomonadota > Gammaproteobacteria > Enterobacterales > Enterobacteriaceae > Escherichia > Escherichia sp. TW09308. Next base: position 3,885,867 of record NZ_AEME01000001.1, read on the forward strand.
TACCCAGAAACACGGTGCCAAATGAGCCTGCCTTTTTTACGCACGATACAAGGCGATCGCTTTTTTCAGTTATTAATTCTTGTTGGCATCGGATTAAGTTTTTTCGTTCCTTTCGCACCAAAGTCCTGGCCTGGCGCTATCGACTGGCACACCATCATCACCTTAAGTGGCCTGATGCTGCTGACCAAAGGTGTGGAGTTAAGCGGTTATTTTGATGTGCTGGGGCGTAAAATGGTGCGCCGTTTTGCCACTGAACGTCGACTGGCAATGTTTATGGTGCTGGCGGCGGCGCTACTTTCTACGTTTCTGACCAACGATGTTGCGCTGTTCATTGTTGTTCCGCTGACCATTACGCTAAAGAGACTGTGTGAGATCCCGGTTAATCGGTTGATTATATTCGAGGCGCTGGCGGTGAATGCCGGATCGCTGCTGACGCCGATAGGCAACCCGCAAAATATTCTTATCTGGGGACGCTCTGGCCTTTCGTTCGCCGGTTTTATTGCACAAATGGCACCGCTGGCTGGCGTGATGATGCTGACACTATTGCTGCTGTGCTGGTGTTGTTTCCCTGGAAGGGCGTTGCAGTATCATACTGGTACGCAAACGCCGGAGTGGAAGCCGCGACTGGTGTGGAGTTGTCTGGGACTGTATATCGTTTTTCTTACGGCGCTTGAGTTGAAACAAGAGCTATGGGGGCTGGTGATTGTAGCAGCGGGATTTGCGCTGCTGGCACGTCGCGTGGTGTTGAGTGTGGACTGGACGCTGCTGCTGGTGTTTATGGCGATGTTTATCGACGTCCATTTGCTGACCCAACTTCCAGCTTTACAGGGCGTGTTGAGTCACGTGAGTTATTTATCCGAACCCGGATTATGGCTAACGGCAATTGGTTTATCGCAGGTGATCAGTAATGTGCCGGGCACAATTTTGCTGCTGAACTATGTGCCGCCGTCGTTGTTACTGGCCTGGGCGGTAAATGTCGGGGGTTTTGGTTTGTTACCGGGATCGCTGGCAAATTTGATTGCACTGCGTATGGCGAACGATCATCGTATCTGGTGGCGTTTCCATCTCTATTCGATACCAATGCTGTTGTGGGCGGCGCTGGTAGGATACGTTTTGTTAGTTATGCTCCCGGTTGGATAAGCGCTGGAAAATAAAAAAGGCGGATTATCAGTCCGCCTTTTGCTTAAGTTTTGAAGATTAATTCAGACGAACTGGCATCCCGGAACGGTTTTGAATAGCCTGGTCCAGAACCGCCTGATCAACATCTGGCTGACCGGTCACGGTCTGTACGCTCTTCGTCAGGGTAATTGGTACAATTTCCTGACCTTCAAACTGAGCTTCGGTCGTAGACAGCGGGTTATGGACTTCAATATAACGGCTGCCGTCTGGCTCGGTGGTCGCTTTCACTGGTTCATCAATAAACTGTACGCGCGTACCAACAGGCACTTTCTCGAACAGGAATTTGATATCTTCGTTACGCAGACGCACACAACCGTGGCTTACACGCAGGCCGATACCAAAGTTGGCGTTGGTGCCGTGGATAGCGTACAGGCGACCGATGTACAGAGCGTACAGCCCCATTGGGTTATCCGGACCAGCCGGAACAACAGCCGGAAGCGGTTCGCCTGCTGCACGGTATTCCGCATGCATTTTGGCGGTCGGTGTCCAGGTCGGGCCGGCTTTCTTACGTTCTACTTTGGTGGTCCAGTTGATAGGCGTGTCTTTACCTAACTGACCAATCCCGATCGGCAGCACGATAACGGTGTTAGTCCCTTTCGGATAGTAATACAGACGCATCTCTGCGCTGTTAATTACAATACCTTCATGAACCGTGTCTGGCAGGATCAGTTGCTGCGGAATGTTCAAGACGGTGCCGCCTTTCGGCAGGAAGGTATCCACACCAGGGTTCGCTTCCATCATATTGGAAAGCCCCATCTGATACTCGGCCGCAAAATACTCCAGCGGCTGGGTATTGCCTTCTGGAATGGTGATCACCTGATTCTGACCAACCAGGCGACTCCCGTCGGTTGGCAGAGGATAAGTTACCGCTGACGCGGTACTGCAAAAGCCGACAACAGCGAAGGCCGCTGCGAATAACGTTTTCAATTTCATATTCATGTTAAGCGAGATTTCGTGCCTGGCAGGCCATTAGGTTGAGAATATTAGAGTATTGGAAGCGCATTATATGTTCATTCCTGCTAACAGTGAAATCAGATGTGTACGAAATCACATTTTTTGCCTTTGGGAAGAGTGTAGACCTTAAGCGGCGAGCGGGATCTTCTTTCAGACTTATGGCATAATACGCGGTTTGTCATATCTCTTTTCAGGATACGCCTGTGTTAGTTTCCAGTAACGTCACCATGCAGTTCGGCAGTAAGCCGTTGTTTGAAAACATTTCCGTCAAATTTGGCGGCGGCAACCGTTACGGCCTGATTGGCGCGAACGGTAGTGGTAAATCCACCTTTATGAAGATCCTCGGCGGCGACTTAGAGCCGACGCTGGGCAACGTTTCCCTCGATCCCAACGAGCGCATTGGTAAACTGCGCCAGGATCAATTTGCCTTTGAAGAGTTCACCGTGCTGGATACGGTGATCATGGGGCATAAAGAGTTGTGGGAAGTGAAACAGGAGCGCGACCGCATCTATGCTTTGCCGGAAATGAGCGAAGAAGATGGCTACAAAGTTGCCGATCTGGAAGTGAAATACGGCGAAATGGACGGTTACTCTGCGGAAGCACGCGCCGGTGAGCTGCTGCTTGGCGTGGGTATTCCAGTGGAGCAACACTACGGTCCAATGAGCGAAGTGGCTCCAGGCTGGAAACTGCGTGTGTTGCTGGCGCAGGCGCTGTTTGCCGATCCTGATATTCTCCTGCTCGACGAACCAACCAACAACCTGGACATCGATACCATTCGTTGGCTGGAGCAGGTGCTGAACGAGCGTGACAGCACCATGATCATCATTTCGCACGACCGTCACTTCCTCAATATGGTCTGTACGCACATGGCGGATTTGGATTACGGTGAGCTGCGCGTTTATCCGGGTAACTACGATGAGTACATGACGGCGGCGACCCAGGCACGCGAACGCCTGCTGGCTGATAACGCCAAGAAGAAAGCGCAGATTGCCGAGTTGCAGTCCTTTGTAAGCCGCTTTAGCGCCAACGCGTCGAAATCTCGTCAGGCGACTTCACGTGCGCGTCAGATTGATAAAATCAAACTGGAAGAGGTGAAAGCCTCCAGCCGTCAGAACCCGTTCATTCGTTTTGAGCAGGATAAGAAGCTGTTCCGTAATGCGCTGGAAGTAGAAGGCCTGACTAAAGGGTTTGATAACGGTCCGCTGTTTAAAAATATCAACCTGCTGCTGGAAGTGGGTGAAAAGCTGGCAGTACTCGGCACCAATGGCGTCGGTAAATCGACCCTGCTGAAAACGCTGGTAGGGGATCTGGAACCGGACAATGGTACTGTAAAATGGTCAGAAAATGCGCGTATTGGTTACTACGCACAGGATCATGAATATGAGTTCGATAATGATCTGACCGTGTTTGAATGGATGAGCCAGTGGAAACAGGAAGGCGATGACGAGCAGGCGGTACGCAGCATTCTCGGTCGTTTGTTGTTCAGCCAGGACGACATCAAAAAGCCTGCTAAAGTACTTTCCGGTGGTGAAAAAGGCCGTATGTTGTTTGGTAAGTTAATGATGCAGAAACCGAATATTCTGATCATGGACGAACCGACCAACCACCTGGATATGGAATCCATCGAGTCGCTGAACATGGCACTGGAACTGTATCAGGGCACGCTGATCTTTGTTTCTCACGACCGTGAGTTCGTAAGCTCCCTGGCGACCCGTATTCTGGAAATCACTCCGGAACGCGTGATCGACTTTAGCGGCAACTACGAAGATTATCTGCGTAGCAGAGGGATCGAGTAAGTTATTGCCCGTCACCCCGATACAGTCGGGGTGACGGCGGCTGAGGACAAACGCAAGATTGCCTGATGCGCTACGCTTATAAGGCCTACGCAGTCCCTGCAATATATTGAATCTGCAAGATTTTGTAGGTCGCATCCGGCATTAACAAAGCGCACGTTGTCAGCTCTCTGAGTAACATCGAACCGACTTCCTTAACCTCACTTCCACTAATCTATCAACTTTCACACGTCCATGCCCAGCGCGCGTTTACCGTGAACGTTCAGATCCTCCAGCGTAAAGCGGCCTTCCCAGTTTGCTTCATAATCTTCACGTGGGAAGTCACCCGGCGAGACGCCTTTTTCCAGTGCCTTTCTGACCTTGTGCGCATAAGCCCGGTTTTTCTCGCACATCGGCGCGGCGGGAATATACATCACGTTCCCCCAGCCTTGTTGATTGTCTACCGGCGCGACGGAGTGAATCACATCGCAGTGCCACCAGACGGAATCCCCTGCTGTTATTGCCGGAATTGACGTGAGTGCTTTTATCAACAATGGGTGCCATTTCTCTGAAATTGGCAGAACCTTACCAGGCGCGACACCGCACAGCTCGTCGTCCGGTACGTCATCCAGTAACGGACGCAGTAAAACGTATGCCATCGCTTCCGGGATTGGCACCACATGTAATAATCCCTGGCCAGGCAACATATCGGAGAGCGCCGTCCAGCCCTGAAACGTGCGGAACACCGAACATTTGGTGGTGTTATCTACGGTGTATTCTTCTACATCGGTACGATGCGCAGCATCCCACGGATCATAATCATCAAAATTACCGTTGAAAACATTGGCAAAAACGCGCTGATAAGCGGGTAATAGCCAGCGTTCCAGAGCACCAGAATCGGTGTGTGCGCCCAGACCTTTGGACGTCGTGCCTGGTGGGCGACGGCGAATTCTGTCCGGATAAATCACGCTGACATCGGGATCAAACCATTGTTTGCCGTTGCTTTCAGATTTCCACAGGCGGTTAAGGAAAGATTGAACCGCAGACATATTGTCGCTCTGCCGCGCTTGCATCTGCGCCTGTGACCAGTAAATGGGATAGATTTCGGGGCGAGAAGCCTCCAGCGAACCGAAAAAACTGTCGCCAGGACCTCTATACACATCATCAAAGTGATTGGCATCAAGGTAGTCGAGCATTGCGCGATCCCACGCCAGCGCCTGCTCACGAGGGAAATGGCCTTTTATTACCGCACAACCGCGGCGCTTAATTTCATTGCGAGTGACATTGTTTACTGTACCGGCTGCAATATCCCTATAAGAGATCTCCGGCCAAACCGGCAATCCTTGTGCTTTCAGGGCATCTATTTCTGCTACACGCGCTTCGATTTTTGCTGAGAGTTTATCGAAGACATGTTGCACATCACCGATCTGCTGTCGCAGCTCCGCTTTCATCTTACGGATAGCCGCTTTCGTATCTGTTGGCAGTGTCTCACAGGTAAAAGTCATATCAACCTCGCATCTTTCATTCGAAAGTAAAAATTATTACGATTGATACTTTAAGTTAAAAATAAGTTAACGCAAGATAAAAATTTTGAGTCACTGCACAAAGCGAGAAAAAAGAGAGAGGCCGGAGGGGGCGCTCCGGCCAGGGGAAGATTACTTATTGAAAGGATCTGTGTTATCCAGCACCGCCTGAATCACATTCAGCGCGCCGTCATGATTATTATCATCGATAGTGTAACGGGCGATGTGTTTAATGTTTTCCGCTGCATTGCCCATCGCAAAAGAATAACGCGCCATTTTCAGCATCTCTGCGTCGTTACCGCTGTCGCCAATTGCCACCACATTTTGCGGCGACAGATCCCAGCGTTTCAGTAACCGTGAAATGCCGTTCGCTTTATGCAGGCCGGGAATAATCAGGTCGATAAACCCAAAGCCACTGGTAACGGGTTTCATTATGCCGTCGAGCGCAACGTGCAGTTTGTCAACTACCAGCGGGATCTGCTCATCCGGCAGGTTAAGTGAAAACTTGAACAGAACATCATCAATGTCCTGATAATCTTTTACCGGTTTCAGGCGATGGTAGTGTTTTGCCATCAATGCAACGAATGATTCAGGGGCATTTTCACTGATGTATGCACTTTGCAGACCGCAGGCAACAAAATTGAGCTGTTTATCTTTCAGCAGTTCACCAATGACAATTCGAGATTCATGCGGGGTCAGTTCGCCGTGGAACAACTGCTTGCCATGTTCGTAGACCAGCGCGCCATTTTCCGCGACAAAAGAGATCTCATTCTTTAGCTCAGGAAAGAAGGAAATGAGCTGGTAATACTGGTTACCGCTGGCGACAACGAACTCGATGCCGCGCTTTTTCAGCTCCTGATATTGCGCCATAAAACGTGCCCGATTGTACGTTTTGGCATCGTTAAGAAAAGTACCGTCCATGTCTGTGACGATAACTTTTACGCTCATATGTGTGCTCCTGGCTCAAAAATGAAACCGTAACAGTGTAATAACAATGTGACGTGGAGCACAAATTATATTTCGAATGAAAGTAAGGGAGAATTGATTATGTGAATGATTTAGCCCGGTAACGACGGCTACCGGGCGGAGAGGACTACAGCATATGTTCGGTACGGGCGATGATATCGTCCTGAGCGTCAGGAGAGAGCGCGGTGAAGAAGGCGGAATAGCCTGCTACACGTACCACCAGATCGCGATACTGATCAGGATGTTTTTTTGCTTCCAGCAGTGTTTCGCGGGAAACGATGTTGTACTGAATATGCCAGCCTTTATGCACTTCGAAGAAGGTACGCAGCAGAACCATCAGCTTCTGCTTGTCGGACTCATTCTCCAGTGTCGCCGGATTCAGTTTCTGGTTGAGCAGTACACCACCAAGAATCGACGCCGTAGGCAGTTTACCTACCGAACCAATCACCGCCGTTGGGCCGAGGTGGTCGGTGCCGGAGGCCGGGCTTGCACCTTCCGCCAGAGGCGTATGTGCTTTACGCCCATCCGGTGTCGCCATCGTCTGTGCACCAAACGGTACGTTCGCGGAGATAGACGACGTACCTGCGTAATAGTTACCGCCAACCGGGCCACGACCGTAGCGCGGATTATGGTACTGCTTCAGTTCATCGATATAGGTCTGATAAGCGCGAGCCAGCAGTGTATCGACGGTATCATCGTCGTTGCCGTACTTCGGCGCGCCATTAATCAGACGCTGACGCAGTTGCTCGTGAGTCAGCCCTTCAAAGTCATCCGCCAGCGCGGCAGCAAGCTGTTGCTGACCAATCGCGCCTTGTTCAAACACCAGTTTTTTCACAGCGGCCAGGCTGTTACCCAGGTTGGCAATACCGACCTGTAAGCCAGAAACCCAGTCATATTTCGCGCCGCCTTGCTTAATACTTTTCGCTCGCTCAATGCAGTCATCCACCAGCGCCGAGCAGAGAATATCGTGTACGTTCTCTTCCAGCATGGTGTCGACGACATATTCGATTTCGATCGATTTGCGCGTGTAGTAACGGATTTGTGTATCCCACGCGTCCATGACTTCATCGAAGTTGTTGAAGTTACCCGCTGACAACGCTTTTTCTTGTGGCAGGAACACTTTGCCGCTGGTGGCATCACGACCACCTTCCAGCGCCGCCAGCATTACGCGGGCGAAGTTGATAAAGCTCATGCCGGTGCAGCGATAGCCCCATTTGCCGCCGACGGCAGTTTCGATACAGCCAATTGCCGCGTAATCGTAAGCGTCCTTCGGTTCAATACCGAGTTTAATAAATTCCGGGATCACGATTTCATCGTTGTTAAATGCCGGCATCCCGAAGCCACAGCGGATCACTTGCACGCAGGCATCGAGGAAATCGTTACTCATTCCCGCGTGGTAACGCACGCTGAGGTTAGGCTGAGTTGAACGCAGGCGACCACAGGATTCGAGGATTGCGTAGGAGAGCGGATTCACTGCATCCATCGGCTGACCATCAACCAGGTTTTGCCCACCGATGGTGACGTTCTGATACAGCGGGCTACCGGCAGAGGCTTTGGAGTGCGAACCGGAGCGGATTTTGTTCACTTCCAGCAACTTCAGCCAGCAGCTATGCAGCATCTCAATGGCGTGTTCACGATCCAGCGTCTGGTTGAGTTCAACGTCGCGACGATAGTACGGATAGAGATACTGATCCATACGACCAAACGATACCGAGTGACCGTTGGATTCGATCTGCAAAATCAACTGGATGAAATAGCATAATTGCAGCGCCTGCCAGAAAGTCTGCGGTGGCTGGTGGGCGATGAGATCGCAGTTTTCGGCCATTGCCAGCAGTTCATCGCGACGGCTTTCGCGGGTTTCGGTGGCTGCCATTTCACGCGCCAGGGCGGCGAAACGTTCAATGTGTTCACTGACTGCCACCAGCACGATATCAATGGCTTTCAGGAATTGCTCGCCGTGCAAATCTTCCAGTACCGTCAGGTTAATACGCGAGCGGCGCTCCGCCACTTTTTCGCGCAGACCATCAAGCCCTTTTTCCAGCAGCAGCGGGAAATTGACCGCCAGGTGCGCATCGCCGGAGGTCATATTGCCTTCCGCTTTAATGATGCCGGTTGCCAGCAGGCCTTTTTGCTCATCGGTAAACATGCCATAGCAGCGATCCTGTACGGTTTGACCGCGCCACCACGGGCAGACTTCATGTAGAACACGTTTGTTCTCTTCGCTCACCGCAAAACCAGCGCCGGGACGATCCGCCAGATCATCAATCTCTTTTTCGATCCACGACACGGTATATTCCGGGAAGATCGGCGCGGCGCGGACTTCGCTTGCCTGGTTGCCGATGATCAACTCATCGTGTTTGATCCAGATGGTGCGATTAGCCAGGTGATGCGCCAGCGCCAGCGCGCGACGAACCGGGATTGGCTTATCGAGATGTTGTTGATACATCTCGGTATAGTGCTGTGCGCGCTCGGTACAAACCGGTGGTTTCACAATATGTACCAGCGCATTTTTGTGCGCTTTAATGCGGTCGCTGAGCGTATCCAGTTTCAGTGTTGTCATGATTGTTATCCTCGTAAGGTCGCGGTTAACCCTTTCTGGCAGGCATACTGCTGGGCAAAGTCGAGCAGTTCTGGCGCATCAAGCGGTTTTTCCGGGGCGTCATAGGGCAGATTAAGTAAGTGATATTTGTTGATGCCCAGCGTGTGGTAGGGCAGGAAATGAATTTCACCAACCTGTAGTTCATCGGCGGCAAAATCGGTAATGGCTTTCACTGCGGTTTCATCGGCATTAAAGCCCTGAATCAGCGGTACGCGGATGATGATTTTTTTCCCTGCCGCCGCAAGTTTTTTCAGGTTATCCAACACTCTGGCGGCGTTACCGTCGGTCCATTGTTTAAACGGTGCGTCGGCAACGTGTTTTAAATCGGCAAGAAACAGATCGATATAAGGCAGGGAAGGCGCGATATATTTCCACGGCACATGCAGACAGGTTTCCACAGCGGTATGAATACCGGCTTCGTGGCTGGCTTGCAGTAACGCCGCCGCCATTTCCGGCTGCATAAACGGCTCCCCGCCAGAAAGCGTTAAACCGCCGCCGCTGCGATCGTAAAACGGTTTGTCGCGCAGGACGGTCGCCATGATCTCCTCAACGTTTTTTGTTTCACCGCATACGGTCAGTGCCTGAGTTGGGCAGCAGTCGGTCAGCGCGCTCAGATGCTCAGGCGTTAACTTTTCACGATGGATAAGTAAACCATTCAGCGCTCGCTCAATCACTTCCGGGGCCGCCTTAGCGCACAGCTCGCAGCCTTCCAGGCACAGACGTGCGTCATACAGCAGATCCTGCGTGCGGGCGCGGCTTTCCGGGTTCTGACACCAGCGGCAGCCCAATGAGCAGCCTTTAAGAAAAACTACGGTGCGGATACCGGGACCGTCGTGGGTCGAGTAGCGTTGAATATTGAAGATCATAGATGCCTCTCTGTTTCGTTCAAACATTAAATAGCTTTCGAATGAAAGTTAAATTGATGTGCATCAACTGTTCAGAGGGTTTTTTCGTGATAGTCTGATTTCATACAAAAGTACATTTGAGGATGGCTATGGAACTGTATCTGGATACTTCAGACGTTGCTGCAGTGAAGGCGCTGGCGCGCGTTTTCCCGTTGGCGGGTGTGACCACTAACCCAAGCATTATCGCTGCAGGCAAAAAGCCGCTGGAGGTTGTGCTTCCGGAACTTCACGAAGCGATGGGGGGGCAGGGGCGTTTGTTTGCCCAGGTAATGGCTACCACCGCTGAAGGCATGGTGAACGATGCACGCAAACTGCGTTCTATTATTGCGGATATCGTGGTTAAAGTACCGGTGACCGCCGAGGGGCTGGCAGCCATCAAGATGTTAAAGGCGGAAGGGATCCCAACGTTGGGCACGGCGGTGTATGGCGCGGCGCAAGGCCTGCTGTCAGCGCTGGCGGGTGCGGAATATGTTGCGCCTTACGTGAACCGTATTGATGCCCAGGGCGGAAGTGGTATTCAGACCGTGACCGATTTGCATCAGTTGCTGAAAATGCATGCACCACAGGCGAAAGTGCTGGCGGCGAGTTTCAAAACCCCGCGTCAGGCGCTGGACTGCTTACTGGCAGGATGTGAGTCAATCACGCTGCCGCTGGATGTTGCGCAGCAGATGATTAGCTATCCGGCGGTCGATGCCGCCGTGGCGAAGTTTGAGCAGGACTGGCAGGGGGCGTTTGGCCGGACGTCGATTTAACAGGACGTTCACCATCCTCAAAAATTGATTATGACGTGGCGGAGTGCACCGACGCCTGCCGCGTCTTATCAGGCCTGGAAATCTGCGCCCGAACCGTAGGCCAGATAAGGCGTTCGCGCCGCATCTGGCGTCTGGAGCAAATGCCCATGCGATGCCTGCCGCGTCTTATCAGGACTACAGGCGACAATTACAGTCCGCACACCTCACATCCAGGATTGCGCATCAGCTTCATTTCGCGAAACTGACAGGTCATCGCATCGTACATCACGATTTTCCCATTGGCAGGTTTGCCATAACCTGCCAGCAGTTTGATCGCTTCCATTGCCTGCAACGAACCAATTACGCCGATCAACGGAGCCATTACGCCTGCTTCCACGCAGGTTAACGCGTTTTCGCCAAACAGACGACTCAGGCAACGGTAGCACGGTTCACCATCCTGCCAGGTAAAGACGGTGATTTGACCTTCCATACGAATCGCCGCGCCAGAAACCAGCGGCACCTTTGCGGCAAAACAGCCCGCGTTAAGTTGATTACGCACCGTGACATTATCTGTACAGTCGAGCACCAGATTGTGTTTGGCAATCAACGCAGCAAGTTCAGCGTCGTCAAGCAGCGCATTCACCGGTGTAATTGCGATGTGAGGATTGATTCGCGCCAGTGCGTCACGGGCGGATTCAACCTTCGGTTGCCCGACCGTGGCATCACTGTGTAGTGTCTGACGTTGCAGATTCGAGAGCGAAACGGTGTCAAAGTCGAGCAACGTCAGGTTGCCGATGCCCGCACTTGCCAGATATTGCGATGCTGCACACCCCAGCCCGCCCAGGCCAACGACCAACACGCGAGAATCTTTCAGCGCTTCCTGACCGTCAAAATCAAAACCACGCAGGATGATTTGCCGGTTATAGCGCAGCATCTCCTGATCGCTGAGTTCCGCCATTACAAGCCCCCGAACAACGCGTTAAATGGCTCGACTTCTACCCATTCGCCCGCTTCTACATTTCCGCGATCGCGTTCCAGCACGATAAAACAGTTACCGAGACTAAAAGAACTAAAAATATGCGAACCCTGATGTCCGGTGGTCGACACTTCCAGTTCGCCGTTGGCGTTGCGTTGTAGCACGCCACGCTGGAAATCAAGACGTCCGGGGGATTTCTTCAGTCGAGATACTGTGCGTACGCGCTGACGCGCTGGCAGGCCGCTGGCGGTGTTGCCGCTTAATTTTGCCAGTAACGGTTGTACCAGTTGATAGAAAGTCAGCGTCGCAGAAACCGGGTTGCCCGGCAGGCCACAGAACCAGCTATTAGAGAGTTTGCCGAACGCAAACGGTTTGCCTGGTTTAATCGCCAGTTTCCAGAATGCGATTTCGCCCAGCTCTTCGAGAATGTTTTTGGTGTAATCCGCTTCACCAACCGAAACGCCGCCGGAACTGATCACCACATCCGCCTGATTGTCAGCTTCAATAAATGCCGCACGTAATGCGTTCGGGTCGTCACGGATAATCCCTAAGTTAATTACCTCGCAACCTAACTGTTCCAGCATCAGGTGCACGGCGAGACGGTTGGTATCGTAGATTTGACCATCACCCAGCGGCTGACCGGGTAACTGTAACTCATCACCCGTGGAAAATAGCGCCACACGCACTTTGCGAATCACCGGAACTTCGGCAATCCCCAACGAAGCAATCACGGGCAGTTCGGCAGTAGTCAGGCGAGTACCTGTCGGGAAAACAACTGCTCCCGCGGAGATATCCTCACCGCGTCGACGAATATTTTGCCCGCGACTTACTTCAGCGGTAAAACGTACGCCATTGTCCGTTTGTTCAGTCTGTTCCTGCATTACCACAGCTTCACAGCCTTCCGGCACCGGCGCGCCGGTCATAATACGAATACAGGTGCCAGCAGGCCACTCGCCATGATACGGCTGACCCGCAAACGACTTACCGGCGACGGGCAGTGGTTGACCGGAAGCGACATCGGCTAAACGAACCGCGTAGCCGTCCATTGCGGAGTTATCAAACCCAGGGACATCCAGCGGCGAAGTGACATCGCTTGCCAGAATGCGACCAAAACACTGTACCAGTGGCAGCGTTTCCTGGGTAGTCAGAGGGGTAACGCGAGAAAGCATCTCATTAAGCGCGGTGTCGAGCGGCATCAAACCGGTGGTAAATTCCATGAAAACACTCCTGCGGAGGCAAAATCGAATTTGCTTATTATGTCAGAAAAACGCCCCGGACTGTATGCCACCTCGGGCGTAGCGTGGGTTCCTGCCTTTACATGCCATATACATCTTTCTATATTCAAAAATTGAATGAGTAATTCATAAAAATTCTGATATTTATAGCAAAAGTGGCGAGCCACCCTTTAATGGACGAAAACTATGGGCAAAGCAGTCATTGCAATTCACGGTGGCGCAGGCGCAATTAGCCGCGCGCAGATGAGTCTGCAACAGGAATTACGCTACATTGAGGCGCTGTCTGCCATTGTTGAAACCGGGCAGAAAATGCTTGAAGCGGGCGAAAGTGCGCTGGATGTGGTAACAGAAGCTGTGCGCTTGCTGGAAGAGTGCCCACTATTTAACGCCGGTATTGGTGCTGTCTTCACCCGTGATGAAACTCATGAGCTGGATGCCTGTGTGATGGATGGTAACACCCTGAAAGCCGGTGCGGTCGCGGGCGTCAGTCATCTGCGCAATCCGATTCTTGCTGCCCGTCTGGTGATGGAGCAAAGCCCGCATGTGATGATGATTGGCGAAGGAGCGGAAAATTTTGCTTTTGCTCATGACATGGAACGCGTCTCGCCGGAGATTTTTTCTACGCCTTTGCGTTATGAACAACTGATGGCGGCGCGTGAGGAAGGGGAAATGATCCTCGACCATAGCGACGCACCGCTGGATGAAAAACAGAAAATGGGCACTGTGGGCGCTGTGGCGTTGGATCAATACGGCAACCTGGCGGCAGCCACGTCCACGGGGGGAATGACTAACAAATTACCCGGTCGGGTCGGTGACAGCCCGCTTGTCGGTGCCGGGTGCTACGCCAATAACGCCAGCGTGGCGGTTTCTTGTACCGGTACGGGCGAAGTCTTCATTCGTACGCTGGCGGCATATGACATCGCTGCGTTAATGGATTACGGCGGTTTAAGTCTCGCGGAAGCCTGCGAGCGGGTAGTGATGGAAAAACTCCCTGCGCTTGATGGCAGTGGTGGGTTAATCGCTATCGATCATGAAGGTAACGTCGCGTTACCGTTTAACACCGAAGGAATGTATCGCGCCTGGGGCTATGCAGGCGATACGCCAACCACCGGTATCTACCGTGAAAAAGGGGACACCGTTGCCACACAGTGATGAGCTTGATGCCGGTGATGTGCTGGCGGTTGAGAACCTCAATATTGCCTTTATACAAGACCTGCAGAAAATGGCTGCGGTTCGCGGCCTCTCTTTTAGTCTGCAACGCGGCGAGACGCTGGCGATTGTTGGCGAATCCGGTTCCGGCAAGTCAGTTACAGCACTGGCGTTGATGCGTCTGCTGGAACAGGCGGGCGGTTTGGTACAGTGCGATAAAATGCTGTTGCGGCGGCGCAGCCATGAGGTGATTGAGCTTAGTACGCAGAGCTCCGGGCAAATGCAGCATATACGCGGCGCAGATATAGCGATGATTTTCCAGGAGCCGATGACGTCGCTAAACCCGGTATTTACTGTGGGTGAGCAGATTGCTGAGTCTATCCGTTTGCATCAAAACGCCAGTCGTGAAGAAGCGATGGTGGAGGCGAAGCGGATGCTGGATCAGGTTCGCATTCCGGAAGCACAAACCATTCTTTCACGTTATCCCCATCAACTCTCCGGAGGGATGCGCCAGCGGGTCATGATCGCAATGGCACTGTCATGTCGCCCGGCGGTGCTGATTGCCGATGAGCCGACCACCGCGCTGGATGTCACCATCCAGGCGCAGATCCTGCAATTAATCAAAGTATTGCAAAAAGAGATGTCGATGGGCGTCATCTTTATCACTCACGATATGGGCGTGGTGGCAGAGATTGCCGATCGGGTGCTGGTGATGTATCAGGGCGAGGCGGTTGAAACGGGCAGCGTCGAACAGATATTTCATGCGCCGCAGCACCCCTATACCCGTGCACTGCTGGCTGCTGTTCCGCAGCTCGGCGCTATGAAAGGGCAAGATTATCCCCGTCGTTTTCCGCTGATATCACTTGAACATCCGGCTAAACAGGAAAGTCCTGTCGAACAGAAAACGGTGGTGGATGGCGAACCTGTTTTACAGGTGCGTAATCTGGTTACCCGTTTCCCTTTGCGTAGCGGGTTGTTGAATCGCGTAACGCGAGAAGTGCACGCCGTTGAGAAAGTCAGTTTTGATCTCAGGCCAGGTGAAACACTGTCGCTGGTGGGCGAGTCTGGCAGCGGTAAATCCACTACCGGACGGGCGCTGTTGCGTCTGGTCGAATCGCAGAGCGGCGAAATTATCTTTAACGGTCAGCGAATCGATACTCTCTCGCCCGGTAAACTTCAGTCGTTGCGCCGCAATATCCAGTTTATTTTTCAGGATCCTTACGCCTCGCTGGATCCTCGCCAGACCATCGGTGATTCGATTATCGAACCGCTGCGCGTACACGGTTTATTGCAGGGTAAAGAAGCTGCTGCACGCGTTGCGTGGTTGCTGGAGCGCGTTGGCCTGTTACCTGAACACGCATGGCGTTACCCGCATGAGTTTTCTGGTGGTCAGCGTCAGCGCATCTGCATTGCCCGTGCGTTGGCGCTGAATCCGAAAGTGATTATTGCCGATGAAGCCGTGTCGGCGCTGGATGTTTCTATTCGCGGGCAAATTATCAACCTGTTGCTTGATCTTCAGCGTGATTTCGGTATCGCGTATCTATTTATCTCCCACGATATGGCAGTCGTGGAGCGGATCAGTCATCGCGTGGCGGTGATGTATCTCGGGCAAATCGTTGAGATTGGCCCACGGCGCGCGATATTTGAAAATCCGCAGCACCCTTATACGCGTAAATTACTGGCGGCAGTTCCGGTGGCGGAACCGTCCCGACTGCGACCACGGCGCGTACTGTTGTCGGACGATCTTCCCAGCAATATTCATCTGCGTGGCGAAGAGGTTGCCACCGTCTCGTTACAATGCGTCGGACCGGGGCATTACGTCGCACAACCACAATCAGAATACGCATT
This sequence comes from Escherichia sp. TW09308, assembly GCF_000208565.1. Taxonomy (NCBI): domain Bacteria; kingdom Pseudomonadati; phylum Pseudomonadota; class Gammaproteobacteria; order Enterobacterales; family Enterobacteriaceae; genus Escherichia; species Escherichia sp. TW09308. The sequence goes on from NZ_AEME01000001.1 coordinate 3,901,704, forward strand.
CATGCGTAGATAACATTCAGGCGGAGAATAAAATGGCAAGAGCTGTACACCGTAGTGGGTTAGTGGCGCTGGGCATTGCCACAGCGTTGATGGCATCTTGTGCATTCGCTGCCAAAGATGTGATTGTGGCGGTGGGGTCGAACTTCACCACGCTCGATCCGTATGACGCGAATGACACGTTATCGCAGGCTGTGGCGAAATCGTTTTATCAGGGGCTGTTCGGTCTGGATAAAGAGATGAAGCTGAAAAATGTGCTGGCAGAGAGTTATACCGTCTCTGATGACGGCCTCACTTACACCGTGAAATTGCGCGAAGGGATTAAGTTCCAGGACGGCACTGACTTCAACGCTGCGGCGGTAAAAGCGAATCTGGATCGAGCCAGCGATCCGGCGAATCATCTTAAACGCTATAACTTGTACAAAAATATTGCCAAAACTGAAGCGGTCGATCCGACAACGGTGAAGATTACGCTCAAACAGCCGTTTTCCGCGTTTATTAATATTCTCGCTCATCCGGCGACAGCAATGATTTCACCTGCGGCACTGGAAAAATATGGTAAAGAGATCGGCTTTCATCCGGTCGGAACCGGGCCGTATGCGCTGGATACCTGGAATCAGACCGATTTTGTGAAAGTGAAGAAATTTGCGGGTTACTGGCAGCCCGGTCTGCCCAAACTGGACAGCATTACCTGGCGTCCGGTGGCGGACAACAACACCCGGGCGGCAATGTTGCAAACCGGTGAAGCGCAGTTTGCTTTCCCTATTCCTTATGAACAAGCCGCGTTACTGGAGAAGAACAAAAATATCGAGCTGATGGCCAGTCCGTCGATTATGCAGCGTTATATCAGCATGAACGTGACGCAAAAGCCGTTCGATAATCCGAAAGTGCGTGAGGCGCTGAATTACGCCATCAACCGTCAGGCGCTGGTTAAGGTGGCATTTGCAGGATATGCAACGCCAGCTACCGGTGTTGTACCTCCGAGTATTGCCTACGCGCAAAGTTATCAACCGTGGCCTTACAATCCGGCTAAAGCACGTGAGTTACTGAAAGAGGCGGGGTATCCCAACGGTTTCAGTACCACGCTGTGGTCATCACATAACCACAGCACCGCGCAGAAAGTGCTGCAATTTACCCAGCAGCAGTTAGCGCAGGTAGGGATTAAAGCCCAGGTGACGGCGATGGATGCCGGACAACGGGCGGCGGAAGTGGAAGGAAAAGGGCAGAAAGAGAGCAATGTGCGGATGTTCTACACGGGGTGGTCGGCATCGACCGGCGAAGCTGACTGGGCGCTTTCGCCGCTGTTTGCTTCGCAGAACTGGCCACCGACGCTGTTTAATACCGCGTTTTACAGCAATAAGCAGGTGGATGAAGACCTTGCTCAGGCACTGAAAACCAACGATCCGGCGGAAAAGGCACGCTTGTATAAGGCGGCGCAGGATATCATCTGGCAAGAATCGCCGTGGATCCCGCTGGTGGTAGAAAAACTGGTGTCGGCACACAGTAAAAAACTGACCGGTTTTTGGATCATGCCAGATACAGGCTTTAGCTTTGAAGACGCGGATTTGCAATAAGCAACGCAGGGAGTGGAATGCTTAATTACGTTATCAAACGCTTACTGGGATTGATCCCGACGCTGTTTATCGTCTCGGTGCTGGTGTTTTTGTTTGTCCATATGCTGCCCGGCGATCCGGCGCGATTGATTGCCGGCCCCGAAGCCGATGCTCAGGTTATCGAACTGGTGCGCCAGCAACTGGGGCTGGATCAGCCGCTGTATTACCAGTTCTGGCACTACATCAGCAACGCCGTACAGGGGGATTTTGGTCTGTCGATGGTGTCGCGTCGTCCGGTTGCCGATGAGATTGCCAGCCGCTTCATGCCTACATTGTGGCTGACTATTACCAGTATGGTTTGGGCGGTGATATTTGGTATGGCGGCGGGGATTGTGGCCGCCGTCTGGCGTAACCGTTGGCCGGATCGATTGAGCATGACCATCGCGGTATCGGGGATTTCCTTCCCGGCATTTGCGCTGGGGATGCTTTTGATTCAGGTGTTCTCCGTTGAGTTGGGGTGGCTGCCGACTGTTGGTGCAGACAGTTGGCAGCACTACATTTTACCCTCCCTGACACTTGGCGCAGCGGTGGCGGCGGTGATGGCGCGTTTTACCCGTGCTTCATTTGTCGATGTCTTAAGTGAAGATTATATGCGTACCGCGAGGGCGAAAGGGGTGAGCGAAACCTGGGTCATCCTCAAACATGGGTTACGTAATGCGATGATCCCGGTGGTTACCATGATGGGCTTACAGTTTGGCTTCTTGCTCGGCGGCTCCATTGTCGTGGAGAAAGTCTTTAACTGGCCCGGACTTGGACGTTTACTGGTCGATTCGGTAGAAATGCGTGATTACCCGGTGATTCAGGCAGAAATTATGCTTTTCTCGCTGGAATTTATTCTTATCAACTTAGTGGTGGATGTGCTTTACGCAGCCATTAACCCAGCTATCAGGTACAAGTAAGGATGCGATTATTTAACTGGCGACGTCAGGCGGTGTTAAACGCTATGCCACTGGTAAAACCTGACCAGGTACGTACACCGTGGCATGAGTTCTGGCGGCGTTTTCGTCGTCAGCATATGGCGATGAGCGCCGCATTGTTCGTTATCTTATTGATTATAGTGGCTGTTTTGGCGCGCTGGATCGCTCCTTATGACGCCGAAAATTATTTTGACTATGACAACCTGAATAACGGCCCCTCTTTGCAGCACTGGTTTGGCGTCGATTCACTGGGGCGCGACATTTTCAGCCGTGTCCTGGTGGGGGCGCAAATCTCGCTGGCGGCTGGCGTATTTGCGGTGTTTATTGGTGCGGCGATTGGGACGTTGCTGGGCTTGCTGGCAGGATATTATGAAGGCTGGTGGGACCGACTGATCATGCGCATTTGCGATGTGCTGTTTGCGTTTCCCGGTATTTTGCTGGCTATCGCTGTTGTCGCGGTGTTGGGAAGTGGCATTGCTAACGTGATTATCGCCGTCGCTATCTTTTCCATTCCGGCGTTTGCCCGATTGGTGCGCGGCAACACACTAGTGTTGAAACAGCAAACCTTTATTGAATCAGCACGCAGTATTGGTGCCAGCGATGTGACTATTTTGTTGCGTCACATCTTACCGGGGACAGTCTCTTCTATCGTCGTGTTCTTCACCATGCGTATTGGCACCTCGATTATTTCCGCCGCCAGCCTGTCGTTTCTCGGCCTTGGCGCGCAGCCGCCGACGCCAGAGTGGGGGGCGATGCTCAATGAAGCGAGAGCGGATATGGTTATCGCGCCGCATGTGGCGGTTTTTCCGGCACTGGCCATTTTTCTGACCGTGCTGGCTTTCAACTTGCTGGGCGATGGTTTACGCGATGCGCTGGACCCCAAAATTAAAGGATAATCACGGTTGAATATTGCTTGAAAGGGTTATCACCTCGCAGGAAATTATTGCCTGAAGCAAGTGTTGTAACTTTTTGCTGATTTTGTAGAATCTGGTCATTTAGTTAAAAAGTCGCTGTGGGGAACTATTTATGCAGCGGCACAGCGTACTGGCAGTTATTTTGTTAAATGTATTAACATGCTGAGTTTATACGAAAAGATAAAGATAAGGCTGATAATTTTATTTTTATTGGCTGCGCTGTCATTTATTGGTCTTTTTTTCATCATTAACTATCAGTTGGTATCGGAACGTGCGGTAAAACGTGCCGATAGCCGCTTTGAACTTATTCAAAAAAACGTTGGCTATTTCTTTAAAGATATTGAACGTTCGGCCCTGACGTTAAAAGACTCACTCTATTTGTTGAAAAACAGTGAGGAGATTAAACGTGCTGTTATTCTGAAAATGGAAATGATGCCATTTTTAGATTCAGTGGGACTGGTGCTGGATAATAATAAATATTATCTTTTTTCGCGGCGGGCGAACGATAAAATCGTTGTTTATCATCAGGAAAAGGTTAATGGACCGCTTATCGATGAGGCGGGGCGCGTTATTTTTTCCGATTTTAACCCGTCGCAACGTCCGTGGTCTGTATCCTCGGATGGCTCTGACAGTAGCTGGAATCCGGCATACAATTGCTTTGATCGCCCGGGTAAAAAATGTATTTCTTTTACGCTACGAATTAACGGCAAAGATCGTGATTTGCTGGCTGTTGATAAAATTCACGTCGATTTAAATTGGCGATATCTGAACGAATACCTTGATCAAATCAGCGCAACGGATGAAGTCCTGTTTCTGAAACAAGGTCATGAAATCATTGCCAAGAATCAACTCGCTCGCGAAAAATTGATTATTTATAATAGCGAAGATAGTTATAATATTATTGATTCTGTTGATACAGAATATATCGCAAGGAAATCGGCAGTTCCTAATAATCCATTGTTCGATATCTATTTTTATTATCCTACGGGGGATTTATTTAACGCATCAGACAAACTCTTTTATTTACCATTTGCTTTCATTATTATCGTATTGCTGGTGGTTTACTTAATGACTACCCGTGTGTTCCGTCGACAATTTTCCGAAATGACAACGCTGGTCAATACGCTGGAATTTTTACCCGACTCTGCGGATCAAATGCAGGCACTGAAAATTCGTGAAGGCGATGCAAAAGAGATTATCAGCATCAAAAATTCGATCGCGGAAATGAAAGATGCAGAAGTTGAGCGTTCAAATAAATTGCTCTCGCTGATCTCCTACGATCAGGAAAGCGGGTTTATCAAAAATATGGCGATTATTGAGTCAAACAATAATCAGTATCTGGCCGTTGGGATCATCAAACTGTGCGGACTGGAAGCCGTCGAAGCGGTGTTTGGCGTTGAGGAACGCAACAAAATCGTCAGGAAACTGTGTCAGCAAATTGCCGAGAAATACGCGCAATGTTGCGATATTGTGACATTCAATGCCGATCTCTATTTATTATTGTGTCGGGAAAATGTAGAGATTTTTACCCATAAGATCGCGATGATAAACGATTTCGACAGTAGCTTTGGCTACCGCAATCTGCGTATACATAAATCTGCCATTTGTGAACCTCTGAAAGGCGAAAATGCCTGGAGCTACGCAGAAAAACTAAAACTGGCGATTTCCAGTATCCGCGATCATATGTTCTCTGAATTTATTTTCTGTGATGATGAGAAACTCAGAGAAATTGAAGAAAATATCTGGATTGCGCGCAATATCCGTAATGCAATGGAAAAAGGCGAGCTATTTTTGGTCTATCAACCGATTGTTGATATTAATACCCGCGACATTCTGGGAGCTGAGGCGCTGTGCCGCTGGGTTTCAGCAGAGCGGGGGATAATCTCGCCGCTGAAGTTTATTGCTATCGCTGAAGATATCGGTTTTATCAATGAACTGGGTTATCAAATTATTAAAACGGCGATGGGGGAATTCAGACATTTTAGCCAGCGTGCGGAACTGCAGGAAGGTTTCTTACTGCATATTAATGTTTCGCCCTGGCAGTTAAACGAGCCACACTTTCATGCGCGTTTTACAGCTATTATGGAAGAACATGAGCTGAAAGCGAATAGCATCTGTATTGAGATCACTGAAACAGTGATTGAACGTATTAATGAACATTTTTATCTCAATATTGAACAACTGCGTCAACAAGGAGTACGGATATCGATTGATGACTTTGGTACAGGTTTGTCAAACCTGAAGCGTTTTTATGAAATTAATCCTGACAGCATAAAAGTAGACTCGCAATTTACCGGCGATATTTTCGGCACTGCGGGAAAAATTGTACGCATTATCTTCGACCTGGCCCGCTATAACCGGATCCCGGTAATTGCAGAAGGTGTTGAGAGCGAAGAGGTTGCGCGTGAATTAATCAAATTAGGGTGTATTCAGGCCCAGGGGTATCTATATCAGAAGCCGTTGCCATTCTCTGCCTGGGACAAAAGTGGAAAGTTAGTAAAAGAGTAGTTTAGGTATGTCCAGAATCAATAAATTCGTACTTACAGTCAGTCTGCTGATTTTTATCATGATTTCAGCAGTTGCCTGCGGGATCTATACCCAGATGGTAAAAGAACGGGTGTATGGCCTGAAACAGTCCGTTATTGATACTGCTTTTGCGGTGGCAAATATTGCCGAATATCGGCGCAGTGTGTCAATTGATCTCATTAACACGCTTAATCCGACTGAAGAACAACTGTTGGTTGGCTTGCGCACAGCTTACGCTGACTCGGTTTCACCTTCTTATTTGTATGATGTTGGTCCTTATCTGATTCCCAGCGACGAGTGTATTCAGGTTAAGGAGTATGAAAAAAATTATTGTGCAGATATTATGCAGGTTGTTAAGTATCGGCATGTCAAAAATACGGGGTTTATCTCTTTTGACGGTAAAACCTTCGTCTATTATCTCTATCCGGTTACTCACAACCGCAGTCTGATATTTTTGCTTGGGCTGGAACGATTTTCGTTACTCTCAAAGTCGCTGGCAATGGATAGCGAGAACCTGATGTTCTCTTTATTCAAAGGTGGCAAGCCAGTTGTTGGGGATGAATATAACGCGAAAAATGCCATCTTTACTGTTTCGGAAGCGATGGAACACTTCACTTATTTACCAACGGGGTTGTATGTCTTTGCTTATAAGAAGGATGTCTATTTTCAGGTTTGTACTTTAATTATTTTCTTTGCCGCATTAGTGGCAGCGATATCGGGGATAAGTTGCATGTATCTGGTACGCAGAGTCATTAATCGCGGCATCGTTGAGAAAGAGGCTATCATTAATAACCATTTTGACCGCGTGCTGGATGGTGGGCTTTTCTTCTCGGCGGCGGATGTCAAAAAACTCTACAGCATGTATAACTCAGCGTTTCTTGACGACCTGACGAAAGCAATGGGCAGAAAATCTTTTGATGAAGATTTAAAAGCCCTGCCGGAAAAAGGTGGCTATTTGTGCCTGTTTGACGTCGATAAATTCAAAAACATTAACGATACCTTCGGGCATTTGCTGGGCGATGAAGTGTTGATGAAGGTAGTGAAAATTCTCAAATCACAGATTCCGGTAGATAAAGGCAAAGTCTACCGCTTTGGCGGCGACGAATTTGCGGTGATTTATACCGGTGGTACTCTGGAAGAGTTGCTATCAATACTAAAAGAAATCGTCCATTTCCAGGTGGGGAGCATTAACTTAAGCACCAGTATCGGCGTGGCGCATTCAAATGAATGTACTACCGTTGAACGGCTGAAAATGCTGGCAGATGAGCGGCTGTATAAAAGTAAGAAAAACGGCAGGGCGCAGATTAGCTGGCAATAATGCTTATTAGCAGGCCGGGTGGGTAATTTGCCCGGCCTGACATTAATTAAACCCGACTCCCCCACAAATCGTACTCATCGGCGTGTTCGACTTTCACACGCACAATATCACCCGGCTTAACGTTGGTTTCACCATTGAGATAAACCGCGCCGTCGATTTCCGGTGCATCTGCCATACTGCGGCCAATCGCGCCTTCTTCGTCCACTTCGTCGATGATCACCAGAATTTCACGACCCACCTTCTCCTGCAGACGCTCGGCGGAAATCTGCTGTTGCAGTTGCATGAAGCGGTTCCAGCGTTCTTCTTTCACTTCTTCCGGAACCTGGTCAGGCAGGGCATTGGCATCAGCACCTTCAACCGGGCTGTATTTAAAGCAACCAACGCGATCCAGACGAGCTTCTTTCAGGAAATCGAGCAGCATCTGGAAATCTTCTTCCGTCTCGCCAGGGAAGCCGACAATAAAGGTTGAGCGCAGTGTCAGTTCCGGGCAAATTTCGCGCCACTGTTTAATGCGCGCCAGTTGGCGATCTACAGAACCCGGACGCTTCATCAGTTTGAGAATGCGCGGGCTGGCGTGCTGTAACGGAATATCCAGATACGGCAGAATTTTGCCTTCTGCCATCAACGGGATGACGTCATCCACATGCGGGTAAGGGTAAACGTAGTGCAGGCGCGTCCAGATCCCCAGTTTTGATAGCTGTTCGCACAGGCTGACCATGCTGGTTTTTACCGGTTCACCGTTATGGAAGCCAGTGCGGTGTTTTACATCAACACCATACGCGGAAGTATCCTGGGAGATCACCAGAATCTCTTTAACACCCGCATCAACCAGACGTTTCGCTTCACTTAACACTTCGCCAATCGGGCGGCTCACCAGATCGCCGCGCATAGACGGAATAATGCAGAAGGTGCAACGATGGTTACAGCCTTCGGAAATCTTCAGATAAGCATAATGACGCGGTGTCAGCTTAACACCTTGCTCCGGCACCAGGCTCAGGAATGGGTTGTGTTTCGGTTTTGGCACGTAGTGATGAACGTGTTCCAGAACCTGCTCGTAGCTATGAGGGCCGGTGATTTCCAGCACTTTTGGATGGACTTCGCGGATTTGATCTTCTTTCGCCCCCAGACAACCGGTCACAATTACCTTGCCGTTTTCATTCAACGCTTCGCCAATGGCTTCCAGTGATTCTTGCACCGCACTGTCAATAAAGCCGCAGGTGTTGACGATCACCATATCTGCGTCGTCATAGCTCGGTACTACATCATAACCTTCAGTGCGCAGTTCAGTCAGAATGCGCTCTGAATCGACGAGGTTTTTCGGACAGCCGAGGGAAACAAAGCCGATTTTCGGCTGGGGAGTTACTTTGCTCATAGCTTAAAAAATATTCAGTTACAGGAAAGGTCAGGGCAGGGATTCTACAGAGTTCTGGATAAAATTTGTATCGCAATCTGGTCAACCGGTGAGGAAAGCGCCCCAAATAAAGGGGCGCAAATGAGGATCATGCTACAGAATTTTCAGTTAGCGTCTCCGTAGGCTGGCTGCTGGATTTGTCCCGCAGCGTAAAGACCGAAATAAGCGTGAAGCAACCGGCAATAGCCCCCAGGATTAGATAGGTTTCAGTAAAGCCAATGGTGTCATACAGATAGCCTGCAATGGGTGAATAGATTGCTGTGGCGATGGATGCCACAAAAAGCACTAGCAGGTAGACCGTTGAAGAGAGTTTATGATCAAAGTTAGCCGCGATAAATTTAAACACAGACACCAGGATCAGTGGTTTTTCGATGGCGTGCATCATTTTAACGGCTGCAATCCACACCGGTCCCAGTTGGATTGCAGAACCGGCAATGCGTAACGACATAATGGTTCCGGCAATCACTAACGCCCATTTTGCACCAGTGCGGTTAACAAACCACGGCATCAGGCAGAGAAATAAGGTTTCTCCGCAGACCTGAACAGAAGCCAGAATTCCGTACCAGCGATTGCCTTCTTCTGGTGTCGGAAATTGCAGCGAAAAATACTGTGCGAACTGTTGATCGTAGGTGTCATAAATTTGTGTTACGAACAGAGTGAACATCAATAAAAACCAGAACTGACTATTTTTTGCCAGCTCAAGGGCATGGATGGCTTTCAGCGAATTGGTTTTTTCAATTTCGGCCTCGGTAAGTTCGATTTTGGTAAACATAAAGCAGATTGCGGCGATCACAATGGCGCAGCTTGCCAGCCAGAAAGAGAGATTAGGGTTGGTATCAATATATTTACCAACAATCCACGCGGCGGCGGCCCATCCCAGAGAGCCCCACATCCTTACGCGACCATATTCAAAATGATAACGACGCGAAACTTTATCTATCCAGGAATCCAGAACGCCACAGCCAGAATTAAAAATGATCCCCAGGTAAACGCCACCCAAAACAGCGCCCAGCCAGAAGTTATGAACCAGAAGCGGGGCATACACATAAATAAAGAATGGGCCTACGGGAAGTAATAATGCGACGAGGAGCCAGATGAGTTGTTTCTTAAGACCAAATTTATCGGAGATGAAACCGAAGAACGGCTGCATTAATAACGCAATGAAAGCATTAACGGAATAAAGTAATCCTGTGCGTGTGGCGGTAATTTCCAGATGCTGTGTCGTCCATATGACAAAAAATGCCATCGTTGCCGACCAGGCGAAGAGGTACAGAAAATCGAAAATACTGAGCAAAATATAATTACGTTTACCGGGCAATAACATAGCCATATCCTCAATCACTGGCGTTGGGTCATTTACCGTTGGCACAGGCATTAGCTGTGCTTACTGGTTATTGTTTTGGTATGCATCTCCGGAAATGTCATACGTTAACAATTTCATTTTTACTCTGGCCCTGACATTGATGATTAGGCAATGTGTTAAATGAATGTTTGAGATTTACATCACATTTATTGCTGATAATAAAAAAGATTTAGCGAAATGGATCACTAAATCTTCTTTATGAGAACGTATTACTTTTATGCCTTGCGTGTTAGCTCATCTGCCAGCGTGCGAAGGTGTTCGGCAATATTCATCAGATCAGCCTGTGGTGAGTGCAGAGGGCCAGCAGAATTACGCACGACCAGACGGCTGGGAAGGATGGTTGAAGAGCGGAGCATAGCTTGTGCATCGTCCGGCTGTAAAATTTGTTGAACGGCAATTTTCCCTTGCAAATCAAAGTCGATTGCGACGGTCGTCAGTGAAGGTTCAAAAAACGCACTCTCATAGGTGTCGTCATAGCCAATGACAGAAATATCCTGCGGGATTTTACGTTTTTGTTGATGTAAGGCGCTTAACGCACCCAACGCCATCTGATCGTTCGCGATCAGAAGAGCGGTCGCCTGTGGCGTTTCACGTAGCATCTGTAATGTCGCCAGATAGCCGCTTTGAGCGTCCCAGCTACCGTAATGTATGGCCAGCGGTGTCAGTTGGAGTGAGGCGAGGGTATCGCGCCAGGTATTGAGTCGTAACCGCGCCGGTACTGAATTTTCAGGGCCAGAGATCAAGCAAAATTGACGATGCCCCAAGTCGTAAAGATATTTTACGCTGGCGCGTGCACCTTCTGCGGGATTAAAGGTGACGTTAAACACCGGGCTATAAGGGTCCACGTCGAGAAACAGACACAATACATCACTGTTTTCAGCAACCAGAGTTTCAGCCAATGCCGTTTCCAGGGGGGCGTTGATAATAATCTTTGTTACCCGTTGTGCTTTTAAGTCATTAACTGCAGCCTGAATACCTTTAATATCAACATCATCAATCATCGATATCAGCACCTGATATCCCTGCTCCCCGGCATATTTTTTTACCGCCGCCGCAATTTGTGAAGGGGCATGTAGGGCGAGTGAGGTGGTGACCAGCCCCACCGTTTTGCTCTCTTTCCCTACCAACTGTTGAGCTACGCGATTTGGAACGTACTTAAGTTCGGCAATGGCTTGTTCAATTTTTTGACGTGTTTTGGCAGACACGTTCGCTGAATTGTTAAGCACCCGCGACACTGTCTGATAAGAAACATTGGCATGACGAGCAACATCGGCAAGGGTTGCAGCTTTGGTTTTCATATTCGCCCCGGCTAAAAGATTTGTCACAGTATACCGCAGTGAATGTCATACGTATCACGCTCACGTATTTCAGCGCATGTCTGCCAAACCGTGGAGCCTGTTTGAATGGAAAAACGCGTAGTTGCTCACATTTCTACCGGACACTTCTTGCATAACGAAGCAATTAATTACTAGATGACAGTATTGTGAACGAATAACATTTTTTGTCTGTTTAAAACAATTCAGGAGTCAGCATGGACAAGCATCCACCGATCATCCCCACAGCCCCGTGGTTACTTCATGGTGCCGATTACAATCCGGAACAATGGTTACATGTCCCTGGGATCCTGGAGAAAGATATTGCCATGATGCAACAGGCTGGTTGTAACACCATGTCGGTGGGCATCTTTAGCTGGTCAATGCTGGAACCCACAGAGGGGGAATATCGCTTTGACTGGCTGGATGAGGTGTTGGATAAACTTCATGCTGGCGGGATCTCTGTCTTCCTGGCAACCCCGAGCGGAGCCAAACCCGCCTGGCTTGCAGCACGTTATCCAGAGGTTCTGAGAGTTAGCGCGTCACGCGAGAAAATGCTTCACGGCGGTCGCCATAATCACTGCCTTTCTTCGCCAGTGTATAAAGAAAAAGTGACGCAAATTAACCGTAAGCTGGCGCAGCGATACGCGAATCATCCGGCGGTTCTGGGATGGCATATCAGTAATGAGTATGGCGGTGAGTGTCATTGTAACGGATGCCAACAGGCGTTTCGCCATTGGTTGCAGACTCGTTACACCACTCTTGAGGCACTTAATCAGGCATGGTGGACAGGCTTCTGGAGCCATACATACAGTGACTGGTCACAAATTGAGTCACCTTCTCCATTAGGTGAGATGTCTAACCACGGCCTGAATCTTGACTGGCGACGCTTTGTCACATCGCAGGTAAAAGAATTCTATCAAATGGAAGTCGCGCCGCTAAAAGCAGAACGGCCTGAGTTACCCGCGACGACCAATTTTATGTGGTATTTCAATGATTACAACTACTGGTCATTAGCTGAGGTTGTCGATTTTGTAAGTTGGGATAGCTATCCCATGTGGCACAAACAGGAAGATGAACGCGCCGTAGCTTGTAAAACAGCGATGTATCACGATCTGATGCGTACCTTGAAAAATAAACCGTTCATTCTGATGGAATCCACCCCCAGCCAGACAAGTTGGCAGCCAACCAGCAAATTGAAAAAGCCGGGAATGAACATTCTTTCTTCTTTACAGGCCGTCGCTCATGGCGCAGATGGCGTGCACTATTTTCAGTGGCGTAAGAGTCGCGGAGCCGTGGAGAAGTTTCATGGTGCGGTGGTTGATCACGTCGGTCATCTGGAGACGCGTACCGGGCGCGAAGTTATACAGCTAGGGCAACGACTGGCACATCTTAAGCAATTGGTCGGGACGAAAACTCAGGCTAAAGTTGCCATTATTTTCGACTGGGAAAACCGCTGGGCGGTTAATGATGCTGCCGGGCCGCGCAATTGCGGTATCCATTACGAACAAACGGTAGTGGATCATTACCGACCTTTCTGGGAGCAGGGGGTGGCGGTCGATATTATCAACGCTGATTGTGATCTTACGGGTTATCAATTAGTTATCGCTCCAATGCTCTATATGGTTCGCGATGGATTTGCTGATCGTGCCCGTGCCTATGTCGAAGCTGGTGGCAATTTTGTCACCACTTACTGGTCCGGGATTGTCAATGAAACTGATTTATGTCACCTGGGCGGTTTTCCTGGCCCGTTGCGTGACCTGATGGGCGTGTGGGCTGAAGAGATCGATAGCCTTAATGATTATCAGCATAACGAAGTTATCTGCGAGCCGAATGCCTATGGATTGCAAGGTAAATGGCAGGCAAGGGAATTATGTGCGGTTATTCACGCCGAAGGCGCACAGGTTCTGGCGCGCTATGGTGAGGATTTTTATGCAGGTACACCTGCGTTAACGGTAAATCACGTCGGACAGGGACGTGCTTTCTATGTGGCTTCGCGTAATGATGCGTCATTTCATCAAGCGTTTGCTGCGATGTTGATCAACTCACTTAATCTTCCAAAAGCCCTTGCGACTGAACTTCCTGTTGGCGTTATTGCAACGCGTCGGACAGACGGCAATCAGGAATGGGTTTTTGTACAAAATTACACTGCTCATGTACAAAATGTGGTGCTTCCTGGTGCATGGCGAGTGGCGGAAACAGGCAAGGCTTGTTCACAAGAATTAGAACTGGCACCCTGGGGATGCGAGGTACTGGAAAGAGAAATAATGTAAATTATTATTAATAAGATGTGAAGTATTGATCCTTGACAGCACTTTGTTCAAAAAGTAGCCATACTATTTAATTGCACTAAGGCTGCAAAGAGGAGGATCGAAGTATGTTCGTTGACAGACAGCGAAGCGATCTGCTTAATCGGTTGAACGATGCTCGAGTTGACCTCGCCGCATATGTGCGACTGAGGAAGGCCAAAGGATACATGTCCGTCAGCGAAAGCAATCATCTACGAGATAACTTTTTTAAACTGAATCGCGAACTGCACGATAAATCGCTGCGGTTGAATCTTCACCTGGATCAGGAAGAGTGGAATGCTCTTCACCATGCTGAAGAAGCATTAGCGACAGCCGCAGTATGTTTGATGAGTGGGTATCATGATTGCCCAACTTTTATTACCGTCAACGCCGATAAGCTTGAAAATTGTCTGATGAGCTTAACGCTGAGTATCCAGAGCCTGGAGAAGCACGCCATGCTTGAGCAGGCCTGAAAGCTAAGGGGGAGAAGGCGTCTCCCCCTTCATATTTAAGTTTATGTAAAAATAAATTTGTCACGCCCCTGACTGACTACGCTTTAAGCCAGAGTCAATCCGGAGGTGTTATGTATCGACAATCCTTTTACCTTGTGCCCCTTCTCTGTATTCCTTCCGCTCTTTGGGCGGCACCCGAAACGGTAAATGTCGAAGTACTGCAGGATAAACTCGACCATCCGTGGGCGCTGGCCTTCTTACCGGATAATCACGGCATGTTAATCACCCTGCGCGGCGGCGAGTTACGCCACTGGCAAGCAGGAAAAGGATTATCTGCGCCGCTTGCCGGTGTGCCGAAAGTCTGGGCGCACGGGCAGGGCGGTTTGCTGGATGTGGCATTAGCGCCTGATTTTGCCCAGTCGCGCCGTATCTGGTTAAGTTTTTCTGAAGTCGGTGATGATGGTAAAGCCGGAACTGCCGTAGGTTATGGCCGCTTAACTGATGACCTCGCAAAAGTGACGGACTTCCGCACCGTTTTTCGCCAGACGCCAAAACTTTCTACCGGTAATCATTTTGGCGGGCGGCTGGTATTCGATGGTAAAGGCTATCTGTATATTGGTCTGGGTGAAAACAATCAGCGCCCGACGGCGCAGGATCTGGATAAATTGCAGGGTAAATTAGTGCGCCTGACCGACCAGGGCGAGATCCCGGATGATAATCCCTTTGTGGAGGGGTCTGGTGTGCGAGCCGGGATCTGGTCTTATGGCATTCGTAACCCGCAAGGGATGGCGATGAATCCGTGGAGTAATACGCTGTGGTTGAATGAACACGGTCCGCGCGGCGGCGATGAAATTAATATCCCGGAAAAAGGTAAAAACTACGGTTGGCCGCTGGCAACCTGGGGGATGAATTACTCAGGTTTTAAAATACCGGAAGCGAAAGGGGAAATCGTCGCCGGGACTGAACAACCCATTTTTTACTGGAAGGATTCACCGGCGGTGAGCGGCATGGCCTTCTATAACAGCGACAAATTCCCCCAGTGGCGGCAAAAATTATTTATTGGCGCGCTGAAAGATAAAAATGTCATCGTGATGAGCGTTAAAGGCAACAAGGTGGCAGAAGATGGTCGCATATTAACGGACAGGAGGCAGCGAATTCGTGATGTTCGCAGCGGACCCGACGGTTATTTATACGTTCTGACCGACGAGTCCAATGGAGAATTACTCAAAGTTAGCCCACGCAATAATTAGCTAACAGGGATCATCACAACTTTACGCACCGCGGGGCGTTCGGTGAGTTGCTGATACCAGCGTTGCAGATTCGGACGTGGTGTCCAGGTCAGGCCAACGTTAAACAAATTGTAGATAAACGGCGCGATGGCAATGTCGCCCACACCAAATGCATCGCCGGAGAACCATTTCACTTTTGCCAACTCTGCATCGAGAAGGGCAAACAGGGCGTCGCATTCCTTGCAACTGGCGTCAATGGCGGCCTGATCGCGCTCTTCCGGTGGCGTTCTGACCAATCCCATCAGGATCCCTCGATGGGCATTACTGAGCGTCTGGTTTGCCCAGTCCATCCACTTTTCGGCTTCTGCGCGGCGTGCCGGTGAGTCGATCCATAAACGGTTTTGCCCGTACTGTGCTGCAAGGTAGCGGACAATGGCGTTTGATTCCCAAAGAATTAAATTACTTTCGTCGTCACGCAACAGCGGCACCAGCCCGTTAGGATTCATCGCCAGAAAATCGGCGTCATGGTTTACCCCAAACTCACGACCCGCCAAAATTTGCTCATAAGGTAGTTCCAGTTCTTCGAGCGTCAGCAACACTTTTTTAACGTTGGTTGAATTATTCCGACCCCACAGCGTAATCATAGTCACCCCTTTTATACAGGCAGCCACAGGCTGAACAGGATTCCGATGGTGAAGTAAAGTTAACTTTTAAGCAACAGTGAGTAAAAAAATGACACCAGAAGCAGCGAAGCGGCAGGATATTGCATAAACTTTAAAAACTTTACCAACTTACGGTTTCTTTAAGCTTGTGTGTGCGTTATTAATCACCGAACTTATCATACGGCGATATAACGTATTTTTTTTGAATGGATACTCGGGTGGCATTTATGACGCAATACTCCTCTTTCCTTCGTGGTCTTGCAGCGGGTTCTGCATTTTTATTCCTTTTTGCCCCAACGGCATTTGCGGCGGAACAGACCGTTGAAGCGCCGAGCGTGGATGCGCGTGCATGGATTTTAATGGATTATGCCAGCGGCAAAGTGCTGGCAGAAGGCAATGCGGATGAGAAACTGGACCCCGCAAGCCTGACTAAAATCATGACCAGCTATGTGGTTGGGCAGGCGCTTAAGGCCGATAAGATCAAACTCACCGATATGGTGACGGTCGGCAAAGATGCCTGGGCAACGGGCAATCCAGCGCTGCGCGGTTCATCGGTCATGTTTCTCAAACCGGGCGATCAGGTCTCTGTGGCGGATTTGAATAAAGGTGTGATCATTCAGTCCGGTAATGATGCCTGTATTGCACTGGCAGATTATGTTGCGGGCAGCCAGGAGTCATTTATTGGTTTGATGAATGGTTATGCGAAGAAACTGGGCCTGACCAACACCACCTTCCAGACGGTACACGGCCTGGATGCACCGGGGCAGTTTAGTACCGCACGCGATATGGCATTGCTGGGTAAAGCGTTAATTCACGATGTACCGGAAGAGTATGCCATTCATAAAGAGAAAGAGTTTACCTTTAACAAAATTCGCCAACCTAACCGTAATCGCCTGTTGTGGAGCAGTAACGTTAATGTTGATGGTATGAAGACCGGAACCACGGCAGGTGCGGGATACAATCTGGTCGCTTCGGCTACCCAGGGTGATATGCGTTTGATCTCTGTGGTGCTGGGGGCGAAAACTGACCGTATCCGTTTTAATGAGTCTGAGAAATTACTGACCTGGGGTTTCCGCTTCTTTGAAACCGTGACACCAATTAAACCTGATGCCACCTTTGTGACTCAGCGGGTTTGGTTTGGTGATAAGAGCGAAGTGAATCTCGGTGCCGGTGAAGGGGGATCGGTGACCATCCCTCGTGGGCAACTGAAAAACCTGAAAGCCAGTTACACGTTAACGGAACCGCAGCTTACCGCACCGCTGAAAAAAGGTCAGGTCGTCGGCACTATTGATTTCCAGCTTAACGGCAAGTCGATTGAACAGCGTCCGCTGATCGTGATGGAAAATGTGGAAGAGGGCGGATTCTTTGGTCGGATGTGGGACTTCGTAATGATGAAATTCCATCAGTGGTTCGGCGGCTGGTTCTCTTAATCTTCTGATGACCGGATGACGCGTTAACGTCATCCGGTTATGCATCATCAATACATCAACTTAATATGCTGCGTCTGTGCGTACTTCACATACTCATCTTCCGGGCAACGATCGCTTACCACAATATCAAATCGTTTCAGGTCACTCATGCGTGCCGGGCGTACCTTGCCAAACTTACTGTGGTCGACAACCAGCACATGCTTTTGCGCCATCGACATGGCCCAGTGTTTTACCGGCAACTCTTCAAGATTAAAACAGGTAGCACCTTTACTGATATGCACTCCGGCTGCGGAATAAAAAGCGATATCTGGACAGAAATTATTCAACGTCAACTGAAAATCGACGGGTTTAAAAATGGCGTTACTGGCATGAAATTCACCGCCGCAAAGAAACACCCGGCAATGGGGTTTCTCTTTCAGTGCCAGAAAGGTATTTAGTGAATAACAAACGGCGGTGAAAGGGATTTCATTATCTATCGCTTCAATAATCCACGGCGTGGTAGTGCCACAGTCAAAAAAGAGGGTCTGATCGGGTTCTACCAGCGTCGCAGCCAGTTTTGCCGCCCGGCGTTTTTCTTCCACCAGACGGGATTTTTGATCGCTTAACAGGTAATGGCTGGCACTGCGCGGTTCCAGAACGATATAACCGCCGAGTAATACGACGGGGGCGCTGTTGTTATTCAAATCGCGGCGAATCGTCATCTCTGAAACCCCGAGCAGGGTGGCGGCGTCCTTCAGATGTAACTTATCGCTGCGTTTTAATTCTTGCAGTAATTGCCCGATACGCTCTTCGCGACGTGTTTCCATAATCCCTCTGAATTGTTATTGAAGCGAGCCGCCTGATATTACACTTTTTATCCGAAATCAGCCACGCACCCAGCCTTTACGTATTGGTAAGGCGAAACAGATGCGATACCACAATTGCAGCCGCTGGTAGAGCCTGGATCCCACAGCTTGCCAGATAATCTGGGCGCTAAGGCAACCAATCATTCCCGCCAACAATCCACCAAGCATGTCCAGCGGCCAGTGAACACCGAGATAAACGCGCGACCAGGCAATAACTACCGCCAGTACCATGAGGATTGCTCCTGACCACAAACGATGCCAGCATAAAAATGCCAGCGCAAAGGTAAATATCACCGTGCCATGATCGCTCGGGAAAGAGTCATCTGCTGCATGATGCAGGAAGTTATAGCCGACATTCTCGACAAATGGACGGTCATGCGGAAACAGATGGCCCATCGTCCAGGAAACAAACAGACTGACCGCTAGCGCGATGGCGATTTTTATCACCAGTTGTCGTTGCGCCGTAAATCCCCATAGCCAAAGCACCGTAGCCAACAATGGCACCACGGTAATTAAATCTTTGGCAATAAAAATTGCTAACGAAATCATCCATGCGGATGAGTCTGGCGTCGCATTAATAAGAGAGAATAATGAATAATTCAGATTTTCCAGCATAACTTTCAGACTCAAAAGGTGATTAGTGGGCAGCCATCAGGCAAGTCGATGAGAATAAATCGCTTGTTAAACAGGGTAAAGCGGCATCGTCTTATTTACCTCAACCGGATTGGCTTACAGCAGAGAATGGTAACGCGAAGAAATTAAATAAAGCTTAAAGAAAGGGGGGCTATACTCGGAATAACGTAAGAATGTGCTTAACCGTGGTTTCAGCTACAAAATTTGCTTTCTCGTTTGCCTCGCTTTTATTAAAATTTGCGCGATTATTATTGGCGAAGAAATTGCATGCAAAATAAATTAGCAACAGGTGCCAGACTTGGGCGTCAGGCATTACTTTTCCCCCTCTGTCTGGTGCTCTACGAATTCTCGACCTATATCGGCAACGATATGATTCAACCCGGTATGCTCGCCGTGGTGGAGCAGTATCAGGCGGGTATTGACTGGGTTCCTACTTCGATGACCGCTTACCTGGCGGGAGGGATGTTTTTACAGTGGCTGTTAGGACCACTGTCGGATCGTATTGGTCGCCGTCCGGTAATGTTAGCTGGCGTGGTGTGGTTCATAATCACCTGCCTGGCGATATTACTGGCGCAAAACATTGAACAATTCACGCTGTTGCGCTTTCTACAGGGGATAAGCCTCTGTTTCATTGGCGCTGTGGGTTACGCCGCGATTCAGGAATCTTTTGAAGAGGCGGTTTGTATCAAGATCACCGCGCTGATGGCGAATGTGGCGCTGATTGCTCCGTTACTCGGGCCATTGGTGGGTGCCGCGTGGATTCATGTGTTGCCCTGGGAAGGGATGTTTGTGTTGTTTGCTGCATTGGCGGCGATCTCCTTCTTCGGTCTGCAACGTGCGATGCCAGAAACGGCTACGCGCATTGGCGAGAAACTGTCGCTGAAAGAGCTTGGTCGAGACTATAAGCTGGTACTGAAGAACAGCCGCTTTGTTGCAGGAGCGCTGGCGCTGGGATTTGTCAGTCTGCCGTTACTGGCGTGGATTGCCCAGTCACCGATTATCATCATCACCGGTGAACAGTTGAGTAGCTATGAATATGGTTTGCTGCAAGTGCCCATTTTCGGCGCGTTAATTGCGGGTAATTTGCTGCTGGCACGTCTGACCTCGCGCCGTACCGTACGTTCGCTGATTATTATGGGGGGCTGGCCGATTATGATTGGTCTGCTGGTCGCCGCAGCGGCCACGGTCATCTCATCGCACGCGTATTTATGGATGACCGCCGGGTTAAGTATTTATGCTTTTGGTATTGGTCTGGCGAATGCAGGGCTGGTGCGTTTAACGTTGTTCGCCAGTGATATGAGTAAAGGGACGGTATCGGCGGCGATGGGGATGTTGCAAATGCTGATCTTTACCGTAGGTATTGAGATCAGTAAACATGCCTGGCTGAATGGCGGTAATGGATTGTTTAATCTGTTTAATCTTGCCAACGGAGTTTTGTGGCTGCTGCTGATGTTTATCTTTTTAAAAGATAAACAAACAGGAAATTCTAACGACGGATAAGAAAATGCCTGGTTGTTTTATACAATCAGGCATTCAGGGATTAGTGGTGATGGTCGTCGATCTGATGTTCGATTACCATCCCTTCGCCTACGCTGGCAAGGTGACGGACATATGGATGTGCACGGTAAGCCGGAGCTGGCGTAGGGGCCACGTATACGGTTTGCGGCACGCTGGCAACGCTGACGGCTTGCGGAACGCTGACTGAATCAGGGACCACCACCACTTTGTATCCACTCGGCACATCAACGGTGACACTTTGTGCCATTGCCACACCAGTAAAACTCAACAGAAACGCGCCCAGCAGTACACATTTTTTCATCATCATTTCGCCTGAAATAATCCAGAAGGGTAATTTCCGCGGATTATGCATCCTTCATTCAGGCATTGTGTTGCCGGGCGTGCTGCCGTTTTATTGATTAAATGGCGCTTCGTGTTTAAGAACTTTATCGATAATGTCCAGTACGCCTTCATGGTTATTGGAGCCTGCACGGTATTTCGCCGCCGCTACGACTGCGTTGCCAGCATTTTCCATTGCAAAGCTAAAGCCCGCCTGACGCAGCATCTCAATATCATTACCGCCATCGCCAAAAACCACCACTTCGCTGTCGTCTATGTCCCATAATTTCTGGAGTTGACGCAGGCCATTGGCTTTATGTACGCCGGGGATAATCAAATCGATACTACCGTTGCCGGTATGGACTGGCACCATAATATCTAAAGCGCGCAAAATTATTCAAGATAGATATGGAATTCTTTCAAGATAAGCCAGAAGCGCACATATGGAAGTTATTCAAGATAAAACAGCGGCATTGGCCGCTGCTTTTTTATTCATTAAGTGGGCTCACTTCGGGTATGGCTGAACCCTGAATAGCTTGGTGTTTAGGCGCTTTTTTGCGCGCTTATTCAGGAATCTGATGTAGCGATACTGATTAAATTTGTGTACCACGGCCCGCTCCTTATTAGCCCGCAAATACACACCTCGTTGCCCTCCGCGCTTAATCGCGTTCATCGCTATCTCGTGATACCACTCGCCGTCCAGTTCGTAGAACGTGCTTTCGTGGCTGCCTATAAAATCAAAATTCGACGCCTGATATACCACGCCAGCACGTCCGCAGCGTTCATCTGCAAAGGACTGAACCCACTCCACTGACGGGTACAGTAACCTGATGGTTTTCAGCGCGTAGCTGATGGCCCGTGATTCAGAATTGCGGGGCATGTCGTCGTGTAGCCACATGCGGTTCAGTTCCATATAGCCCCGGTTATCCGTTTCCAGCACAACACGACGCCCTGAGCTGGGGTTAAGGGCATATCCCCACTGAAGAACGCCAACCAGATCACGTCCGCTGAATACGCCCAGATGCAGGTAGGAGTTATTCACAAAACGGCGGGAATAGTGTTTTGTCTGAATGATTGTGCGGGCCAGCCAGCAGGATATGGTTTCAACGCGCAGCTCCTTTGAACCATAGCCGACAATCCGGCCTTCATACTCAATAACGCAGGGTTTTGTCAGAATGCGTGATTTCTTCTCTTTTCCCACAATACAGCTCCGTGGGATGCTCTTTGGCATTCGATATGACAATGTAACGTTTACAGCGAGGACATTTTATTTCTATATGCTTAAAACCTCCTTTAAACAGTAATTTATTGCAGTTTTTACAGCGAACAGAGTCCATGATTCCCCCTGTGTAATAACCAGACATGAGCGCCCGGAGGGCTGGGGGTATTTAATCACAACCGATGCAAACCGACGATCGATATGATGTTATCGATCGTCATAAACTATACAAACTGATTATTTAACCACCGGGCGTTAACGCTCTTACCTCGTCCAGCGTGGACAGCCGGGAAAGCTGCTCCTTCATTTCACGCTGGCGCTGATAAATCTCGTTATTGCGATCGACCTGTGCCTGAACCATTGCTGTAAGCAGTTCATCCAGTTTCTGCATCGACAGTTTCACCTGCTGGTTTTCCGCATCGCCCCATACCATGGTTTTTCGCGCTGTGTCAGACTTTGATGCCATAACTGCCGGATAAAGACGAGCCATTGAGTCGGGGCCAGCGTTCCAGGTATGACCGTTCCATTCGAACGTGAACGGCAGTGCTTCCTGTTCTGTTCGCCACGCCTCGATTTCCCGCTTTTTGGCATCCTTCGCCGCGGCGATAAGTTCGGGTGTAATAGTGAACGGGGCGATTTCACCCCATTTGCCGCTCTGTAACTCTTCCCAGATGCGCTGGCCTGTCATTGCGGTATCATCCTGCATGGCGGTATACGGGACGAATTCCGTTTCACCTTCAAATAACACCTCGCAGTCAACCGCACCATTTTCAAGATAATGCGCGCTTCTGATGCCTTTTACCGCTCTGATTTTCATGTTTTATTTCCTCATTACTCAATGCGCATGAACAGACACACATATCCGGTATCTCCACTTGATGTGGTCGACCTGCTCCCTGACAGAGCCTGATAGCGCCCTGGAAATGCTCCATGACGTGGGTCCGCTGCGCAGAATTGCGGCGTTGAGACATAATTAGAAGCCTCACTCGCTTTGCAGGTGACAACCAGTGCTCCAAGCCGTGAGCCGGGAACAATATCGCCAAGCCCTATTTTTTTCTCTTTGTCATCTGCACTGCTCCCCCTGTAAACAGCAAGAATCGGCACACCCACTGCAGGATATTTGTAATATGAGTGCGTGCCGTTGCCCGCCGTCCTGGACAGCAGGAACGCCAGCGAATCGCCGTCGTAAATAATGGGGCTTACTGTTGCATTCCAGTTGTTTCCACTCCAGCGGTAAGTCAGGCGATGAATACTGTGCTCACCTTCGTAATACTGGTTAAAACACAGCAGTGTTTTGAATTTACGCGTTGTGTCCGATTCATCGTTATCAAAGGGCGACCACATCACATCAATGATGCCGTTAAATTTCGTGGTGCCCGCCAGCAGCGTGGAAGAGTCCGCAATACTGACCGCATAACGCCCCGGCGTGGCCTCTTTCAGCCATTCAGCAAAATCGGCCTGTCCGGTAAATGTCAGGGCATCGGTGCTGGTAAATGCCTGACCGAATCCATACATGCCGGACAGCGCCAGCCTGCCTGGTGTGCGGTCGCGGATATCGCTCTGGGGCTCCATCGTAGCAGCCGCTTTCAGCTCAAGCTCCGTGCGCATGGCTTCAGGCGTGTCCAGTGCCAGTAATGCGCGGGCTTTTTCTGACAGTTGCGCCAGTAAAATCCGGCCCTCTTCACTGAAATAAGGCAGCGTGTTTTCTTCCGGTATTATCTGGCTGACAGCCGTTAACACGTCATTAAGCGGCTGTTTACCCGCCAGCGCCTTAGTGACCGTCGTCGCAAAATTAGGGTCGTTGCCCAGCGCCGCTGCCAGTTCGTTCAGCGTATCCAGGGCTTCCGGGGACGAGTCAACCAGTGCGGCAAGCAGTTTGCGGACAAACTCCGCATTGGCTATTTCATTACCTGCTGCGTCATCTGGCGGGGTTGGTGTTGTCGGTGCTCCGGTCAGTGCCGGGCTTTTCAGGGGCGCGCGTGCTTCAATCTGTGCAATGAGTGAAGCCTCATCAACCTTCAGGTTTTCCCAGCCAACCAGATAACCACCACCTGATGCCACCGCGCAACGGTTATAATAAATATGACCATTAACACCGTAATAAATAATTATCTTATAGGCATACTCATCATTCGGGCTGGTTTTAGGTTGTGGCCAGATAATTTCAATAACACCGTTTGTCTGTATGCCAGGTACCACCACATTTGTGTCCGCAAATACGGTATAACGACCGGGCTTTGCTGTTTTTACCCACCTGAGAAAATCAGTCCCTGATTTAAATTCAATTCTGTCGCTACTGGAAAATATTTTCCCGAAACCGAACATGCCAGGAATCGCCAGTCGGCCTTCGGTGCGGTCATAAATATTCTCCTGTGCATCCTTTTGTGCTGCATTGCCAAGTTGTGGCGTCAGATTCGTCCAGGTGACCGGGGCGGAGATATTATCGCCACGAACGGTCATGAGTATCCGTCCGTCTTTTCCAAAAAACAGAACCAGCTTTGTTGCTGTCTGGCTGGTTTTATCGCCCCAGCCATTATCCAGCCAGATAATTTCTGTTATTCCGGTGGTTTCTTCCGTTCGCGTGGAAAAGGTGTAATACCGCCCCGGGTGCAGGTTGTGCGCAGTTCTGGCTACAGTCGCCATATCGCTGGCAATAATTGAACGCGCTCCGGCGTCCGTCATTCCGTAACCATACGCACCGGGAAGCGCAACACGGCCTTCCGTGCTGTCGTAAAGGTCTGTCTGAATATCCCTTACCGCTGCGCTTTTCAGCTCAAGCTCATTGCGCATGGCTTCCACTGTGGCCTGTGCCAGCAGTGACCGGGCTTTTTCTGACAGCGGAGACAGTGAAGCATTCCCGTCCTGATTAAAGCACAGAAGGTTATCTGCCCGCTCTTCCAGATTGCTGATAGCTGTCAGCACGTCGTTCAGCGGTTGTTTGCCTGCCAGCGCGTTCATGATTGTTGTCGCAAACTCCGGGTCATTGCCCAGCGCCGCTGCCAGCTCGTTCAGTGTGTCCAGGGCTTCCGGTGACGAGTCAACCAGTGCAGCAAGCAGTTTGCGGACAAAAGCCGCATTCGCTGTTTCCAGACCGGCAGCATCATCCGGTGGTGTTGGTGTGGTTGGCGTGCCGGTGAACGCCGGGCTGTCCAGTGGCGCTTTTGTTTTCGTCTCGTCCATGACGGTTTTGACAGCCTTTGGTGTGGCGGCCAGTTCTTCGCTGTCGTTGTCCGTATCACTACAGAGTTGCACCAGACCTTTTTCTGTCGTGGAAGCATTGCTTCCCTTCAGGTCATCAACTATCCGTTGTGCCTCGTCCCTGTGCTGTTTCGCGCTCTGCTCGCTTTTTGCTGCCGCTTCGGCGCTGGCTTTTGCCTCGCCGGTCAGCGTTGCTGCTTCACCGAGTTTATCGACCGCTTTCTGGACTATCTTATCGGCATCTTTGACCGCCTGTTCTGCCCGGGCGGCATTCTGGTTTGTTTCAGAGGCCAGCTCTTCAGCTTTCTGGACATTACTCGCAATTTCTTCTGCATCCTGCCGTATTTCCCCTGCGAGGGTTTCTGTATCCTGGCGGGCCTGTTCAGCAGCGTCCGCATGCTCTCTGGCTTTTTCTGCGCTTTGCTGCGCCTGTTGCGCCAGTTCCTCGAATTTCTTCAGGGCTTCCGGGCGCAGGTCAATATCGGTTGCCCCCAGAAAATCATTCAGCGAACCGTCTGTCGAATCTTCATAAACGCGAATGACACCGATTTCTGAAAGGCGCTGTGTGCTTTGTGTCAGGCGAACGCTGTACACACCCGGCAGAACGGGGAAGTCGTACTCCCCGCTCTGTGTGGTGACGTGGCTGAAAACACCTTTCAGAATCCCTGCGCGGTTGTGCAGGGAGGTCAGTGTAATGGTTGCGCCGCCCAGCGGTTCTCCCGTGGGCGTTTTAATCACACCTTTAAGCTGCGGCATCGGGACGCTCCGGCCAGTTGATGGAATTAAAGGAGGCTTCATCGGTAACGGTGCTTAAATCCAGCGCCTTCAGTGATTTGATATGCGCCATCCACCGCGCCAGACGGGCTTTATCGTCATCGCTGATGATTCCCAGTTCCAGCTCAGTTTTCCAGTCGGAGGTGATTTCCCTTGCTTCAGCCAGCAGGTGCTGGCGTTGCGTTTCCGCTTTCTGCTGCCAGTTAATTACGGGTTCTTTTAATACCGGATATCCGTTTTCGCCAGATACAATAATAAAACCGTCAGTCTGGCCCTGTAACAGTCTCTGATATTCTTCATCCGTGATTTCCTGTAAATCATTCGGCCACGTTCCCGCATTTTCATAATCACCCTGAAGGCCAGAATGATAAAAACCGTTTGTTGATGGGCTGAAATAAATAGTCATCATTAATACCCTATCGCTGTCCAGTACATAACGCCGTTATTCTCGCTGTTGAATGTCGCACCTGCTGCTGATAACGATTTCAGGGAAATAGAGTAATCAGCACGGGTGTATGCGTTGGTAATAGTGATGCTGGTACATGCTGACGGAAATGATATCGGAAACGTCAGCCCGGCACTGGCATTGCCGAGATACCCCCACTGAATAATCACCCCGGTGGACGTGTCCTTAAACCAGCCATTACCGGCTTTTGACGCCGTGTTTTTTTGCTGGTAACGGTTGTCACCTTCAGTTTGTGACATTCCCGCAGAAATCGTGATATCGCGGCTGCCATCAAACAGCACATTGTTAATCCTGCGGGCCGTCTGAAGGCGGGTTGCCGTTCCGGCGTTGCCGCTGATGTTGTTGATGGTGATATCCGACATCAGAGCCATGCCGTTGACCTTGCGGGTATTCGGTACGGCATTACTGGCTTTATTTACCGTGTCACGTAATGAAAGCGCATTGATAATTTCATCGGCTGTGGTTTTCCCGAGAATACCGCGCACAAACGCACTGAGCGGCGTTAATGCCATTGTGTCTTCGCCCGTAAAATACGGGAACGTATTATTCTGACCGGTTAATCCGGCAATAGCTCCGGCTGAACCACTGTTCGTAATAAACAGTTTTTTCAGCGCCGTCATAATCTGGTCGGTGGTGTTTTTATCCGGTTTGATATTTGCCTGCCGGAGAATTTCCAGCAGTTCAGACTGAATAATATTAAACCAGTCCGGCCCCGGATAGGTGGGCGGAATACCGTTCCCGCCTTCGGTGAAATAAAGCGTTGTTTTGCTTAATTCAGCCGCGACAGGTGGCATTACCGGTACACCCGTCGGGTTATCCACATGAAACATAAATTATTCTCCGGTGTAATAATATTCATATTCCGTGCCCGCCAGCCGGTAATGCTTCAGCAGGCATTCCAGCTCGCGGGTCCGTTCGCTGATTAATGGCGTCATGACGTCATCAATACAGGTAAACCGCCCGGCATCTTTATCCGGGACTTCAACTTTCAGCAGCCAGCGATACCGTGCCGGATGCAGCGGGTACATGCAGTCACGCAGGCAGTGGTGCGGCAGAACGGCCGTCACCTTAATGGTGAAGCCCAGCGCCGCCGCAGCGGCTTCAATCTGCCAGGTTGCCAGCCCGCCTTTGCGGCGGTATTTCTCCACCACGGCCCGGCGGCGGGCTTCCGTTGTGGTGGCGGCAATTCCGCATTCCGGCAGCGCCAGATATTGCTCCCACTCCGGCAACAGCTGGAGCGTGGTTTCCGGTCGCATCTCCACATGCAGACGCGAGGCGTCGTATTCAACGCGGGTCAGACGCTCTGCAAGCGCTCTTAAAAAACGGTTTAAATCCGCGTCGTTATCACGCGGCCATGCCTTACCCCGTGGCATGACCTGTTGCAGTGCGGTCAGCCATTCCGTCACGCTGTGAGCCATGTCACCTCCCCGATGGTGATAAGCTCATCCACATCACTGGTGGTGTCTTCCCCGATGTTGAGAAAGTAATCCGTAATGCCGGACGTCATACCGATGGCCGTGCGCAGCGAGGACACCGGCAGCATCTGACCGGGGGCCAGCGTTTTCTGTAATGCGGTCAGGTTTGCCCGGACGGCGTTCCTGTTCGCCTGGCTGTCCGGTGTCAGACGGATGGACAGGTCGAGCTTCTTCAGCCTGACCTGCACCGGCCAGACCTCGATGCCGCCCGGTTTACCCACCATCACGCCGGTGGCCGGGTGTTTGTGGCAGAACAGATACTGCTCCATTGTCTTCAGGTCGTCCCGTGTGGGGATAATGTCTTCACGGTCATCATAAAGCCATGCCAGCCCGACCGTGCCGGGGCCGTGCCACGCATCCCATGCCCACGCGCGGCTGACGCCCGGCACTTCACGCGCCCAGATGACGTAATCATGTAGTGCACCGCCCACCGGGGGATTGCGGCGCACATACAGCAGACGGTCCAGCAGCTCTGCGATGGATTCAATATCTGCGCCACCGGTGATGCCACTTTCAGTCACCGCGCCGGTGCTGCCCGTTCCGGGTAGCGGGGACAACAGAGTGAGCACGGCACCGGCAGCAAGATTGCCCGCCACACCGGCTTCTTCAGCCTGCACGATGACGGTGACCTCGCCGTCCTGTACCTCGCCGGATGTGAGTACCTGATACACCTGATTCGTGTCGGACTGCATCCGGGTTTCTGCCGGAATGGGGGACTGACTGGTGAAGGTCACCGGCCCGCTGGCAAAGGTGGCCTGCTTGCGGATAACCCCTTCATACGTTGCTGTTTTGATAATGGTTTCATCATCAGACGTAGTGGACGGAATTATCTGGTCCTTAATCCAGCTCTGGTGGTCGTATAAATCCCGGACCTGACTGCTGAATGACACGTTCAGCGCCTGCTCAACACTGACAGGCGGCAGCTTTTGCAGACCGAGTTCATACGCAATATCTTTTTCGCCGTCGGCAATCAGTTTGCCCAGCGTGGGGATTTCATACGGCATTAATGGTGGCCTCCCATCGGCGGGTGATTTCGATTGTGAGCGTGGTTTTGTCCGGGCGGGTTAACACCACCTGAAAGGCAATACGGTCAGGGACGATGATTCTGGCCGTGACGGTGGCGTTACGGGCGTAACCGGCCCGCAGCAGCGGTTGCATGGACAGCCGCGCGTAATCTTCCACGCGCAGGCGGACATCTTCCGTCAGCTTTTCACGCTCAAGCAGCCACAGGCGGGAACCCCACGAAAAATCGCTGTACGTGTCGCCCGGCCAGCCGCGCGGGTCGCCAGAGCCGTCAGGAATGACATCATCGTCATCAGCACGGGCATCGGTGAAAAGGCAGATAAGAACCTGAGTGACCAGCCCCTCATCCAGTGAGAGGCCGTTATGGGTGACGGTGATGTCACCCCGTGAGAGCATGTTATTCCAGCGGATTCCTGTCGTCATACGGGCGGTGATGTATTCTCATTGTCGCCGTCCTTATGAATGTGTTCGATGAATGATTTACCGTTGATTCTGACATCTTCAGTAAATTCACAGGGACCGACGAATTTCATTTGTTTACCGATAATATTCAGCAATTCGTCGGCGGTGAGATTTACCGTTTTCCCTGAAACGTTTAATTGTTCTCCTGTGATTTCAATGACGCCGTTTTCCTTCAGGGTGATGTGTGATTTGCCGTCCCGGTGATAAAGCCGGACATCGCCGGGGGACAGTCCTTTCGGGCGACATCGCTTGTCCTCCACCGCGATGGCAACCAGCCCGTCACGCCGTCCGCCAACGGCCAGCACAATGGCTTCAGAACCTTCCGGCGGAACGGAAGTAAACCCGTAGTTCTGGAAGCGTTCCACGTCGTCGTCAGTAGCATCTGCCAGCGTCTGGATTTGCAGATTCTGCCGCTCCAGACTGTCAGACACCATGCGGACAACGGCACGATCAACCAGCAGCCGCAGACGGCGGGCAATGGCGTTTAATCCCATGTGGCCACCGCCTTTGTTTTCTTCGTCTTCGCTTTCATTTCCGGCATATCCAGTGATTCAGGCGGAACCAGCGCCAGAACCGTCATCCGCCCCTGTGCGCCATCCGTCCAGGTCACCCCGGATATCAGCCAGGTGGTTTTCAGGTTCTGAATGCTGTCGTCGATATCGACAAGGCGGTTGGTCTGCCACAGCGGGCCGCTGTCGCCCTGTTCGCGCCAGCCTGCCACCGTGATTTCCGTCGTGCGGGATTCCCCCAGCATCCGGGCTTTGTACCATTCCCCGCGAATGCTGGCCCCGCCCACGGTCAGGCTGTCTTCATTGACCAGAATGCGCGGGCGGTAACGGTTAATTTCCGGGTCTTCGGTGATGTACTGGCGACCACCCACCATCGAGGCAGGCTGGCTGTCCCACAGTTTGCCACCGGCACTGGTGGTGCCCTTGATGATGTACTGGCTGTTACGCTCCCGCCAGCTGAAGCGCCCACGGGCAGCGAGGATATTTTTCCCCAGCACCAGTGACACACCCGCGCGAACGGAAGAGGCGCGGGTGATAATCAGGTTACCTGCGCCGTCAGACGTCAGCAGAACGCCGCGCTGTTTTGCCAGCCGGTCGAGCAGTTCAAAGCCCGTTTCACCCTGTTCCAGAACAACGGACGCAAACGCCTCCCCGGTCGGGGTTTCCGTGATGACGGTTATCCCGAACGGGCGGCAGACATCAGCCGCCACCTGTTCAAGCCGCACGCCTTTCCATTTCCCGGATGAATGCACCACAGAGCAGTCCACCAGGTCACCGGTTTTGTCGCGCCCCATGACGCGGATCTCCACGTTATCTGCGTCATAGCTGGGGATAAAATCATCAATATACCCCGTCAGCACGGTATCCGCGCCCAGCCTGACCGTGCAGGGTTGCCCCTCACGAATCACGCGCGGTGCCGCCGCTGACCAGCGGGTTGTCACACTGAGATCAAACTCACCGGCAATCGCCTTCAGGGAACGACTGACGGACATTTCCGTCCAGCCTTCCCACAATTTGCCGTCAACGGTAAGAATCACGGATTCCATCAGTCGGTAATCTCCACAGGTTGCGTTGGCAGTATGAATGACGGATGGCGCAGGCGGTTACGCTGCACGATTTCATCCCGTCGGCTGGTGTCACCATGCTCGCGCCATGCCAGCAATGCGGCAGATGTGGTTGTGGTCAGCGTCACCT
Source organism: Escherichia sp. TW09308 (assembly GCF_000208565.1). Lineage (NCBI taxonomy): Bacteria > Pseudomonadati > Pseudomonadota > Gammaproteobacteria > Enterobacterales > Enterobacteriaceae > Escherichia > Escherichia sp. TW09308. The sequence continues at coordinate 3,932,771 of NZ_AEME01000001.1, forward strand.
GCCGGGTTTCCGGCAGACGGGCGGCACGCTCGCGGGCATCCGTAATCACGGCCTGCCGTAAATCGCGCAGCGTTCGCCACAATGCCCGCTGGTTATTTTCCACCCCGCCACCGCCTGCTCATGCAGTTCAGCCGCCAGCGTGTCACCGGCAGATAATGCCGCATCACTGGTATCGAACGTCATCGAGGCCACGGCATTTGCCTGTCCCAGCAGGGTTTCCAGCACAACCACCTGGCGGAAGTCGTCAATGTTCTTCTGCAGGCTGTCAGATACCGGCTGATAATCCGGTGACAGCCCGATAGCAAAGCCTATTTCACCGTCTGCCACGCTGCCGGGCTTCACGGTGATATCTTCCGGCAGTGCGCCGGTGGCAACCTGTCGGGCACGTTCTCCGGCCCACTGGTTGCGTAATGTCGTGTAAACCGCCAGTGCTTCGGGTGGTTCCGTCACCAGATCAACCACGCCGTCGATGAACGAGAACAGCTCACTGACCAGACGCCCCGGTGTGGCAATGATGGTTCCGGCCATCTCCTTAAAATGGTTCAGCCTGTCCATCCACTGATTCAGTGCTGCCGGTAACGTGGGCAGGTTAGCCACAAGGTTTTCCATATCGGCCAGAAAGCTGTCGGCCATCTCACCCAACCCGTCGAGTGCGCCGAACCAGTCGCCATCGTCAATGGCGGCTTTCACCGCATCAATGCCCGTCAGCACTTCCTGCTGCGTGTTATCCGCCGCAGACGGGAACAGGCGCTCGCCTGCCTCAAACACTTCAAAAGTGACATACGCAATGCCGTCTTCCTCCGTGCTGAGGCGATGGGTGACCTTGCCAACCTGTACGGTCTGTATCCCGAACCACGGGTGGATAAGCTCGCCGGGGCCGGGGGTATTGAGCGCGTCTAAAAGGGCGTTTAAATCATCCTGGAAGTTTTTACCCAGCAGCTTTGCGTTAATCTGCTGTTGACCGGGAACGGCCCCGTTATCATCAGTCCAGGCGGTTTCACGCCGGGGATACGCGCGGGGAATAGCCCTGCGGCCACCGGTGCCTTCCGTATCCACCAGAAAGAAGGGGACACCGCGAAACGAGGCATCGCGCAGCCCGTCCCATTTGCCGTTACTCATTGTCATTAACCCTGCTCCACACTGGTGACGCCAGCCTGCGCACTGAGTCTGACGCCGGGTTGATCCACTCTGACACTTTTCACGCGGGCGTCACCTTCCACCACCACGCGGATTTCCCCCTGCAATTGCTGCGGAAGGAAAGGATAATTCTGTGTGGGTTGCATACCTGCCCACGGTCGCGGGTCGGCAATGTTCTTGTCACCCAGCGAGTTGAACCAGTCCGTTACCTTACGCCAGACGGACTCGAGCGCTTTCTGATTGTCCTGACTCTGTTGCGCGAACTCACGCTCCCACAGGCTGGCACTGGTATCACCGGCAACGGATTTTGTAAGGCTGTCAACCTCACCCGGCAGGGCGTATTGCGTGGTCAGAAAATCGTAAAACTCCAGAGCACCGGCAATGATGCCAGCGCCTTTACCTGCCTTTCCTCCACGGTTACCCGGACCTCGTGGATTGCGAGGGTTACGGGGATTGCGCGATGGATCCGGTGTATCCGGCAGACCGCCGGTATTACCATTCATCCCGCCACTGCCCATATTAACCACATAAACCGGCATCACACCGGAGCCGAAAACATCCGTAATGCCACCAGGTATCCCTTTGCCTTTCCCTTTGGGATTCATGATGTCGTGGATGGTTTTACCGAACTGATACGTCTTTCTGATGGCGATAATGCCACCCAGCGCGATCGCCATATATTTACCGACCTGCAACCAGTTCTGGACAGTGTTCTGGTCCACGCTGTTGAGCGCATCCGCCAGGTCCTGAACGGGCTTTGCCAGTTGTCCTTCAGCAAAACGTTGCCATTCGTTATTCAGTGATTGCATCGCAGCATTAAAGCCTTCGGCATTGGTCTGTGCGGCCTTTTGCGTGGAACCCAGCTCAATCGTGCCGTAAATCATTTGTTCCATCAGTTGCCGGTTTTCAGGGTTAAGCAGCGCCTTAATTCCCTGCATCCCGGTCTGATCAAACACATCCTGAAGTTTCAGCGGGTCGTATCTGGCCCGTTTAAGGATTTCCATCATCAGTTCATAGGGCTTTTTGATGTCTTTTGTGCCTTTGACAAAAACGTCAATGCCGTTTTTTTTCAGGAACTCAATGTTCTTTTTGTCCGACAGGGAAGCATACATGGCCTGAATACTGGTTACCGTCTCATCAATGCTGCCTTTGTTTTTGGCGAACACCTGAGCAAATGCCCCCATCTGGGCAATGGCTTCCGGTCCCTGATCCTGAATGATGGAAAACAGTTTCGGGGCAGCGCGGGCAACATCGGCAACGCTTACAGACCCCACTGCGAACTGCGAATACAGCCTGTCCATCATGTTACTGACCGCATCAGCGCCCCGGACGTTTTTTTCCCAGAACTGGGCCATCAGTCCGGCGGCAACCTGACCGTCAACGCCGAACGCCTGCATGAACACCCCCATGTTGCGCAGGTTATCCATCACATACTGATAATCACCGGTTTTCCCCAGCAGGGCATCAACCCCTTCGCCGAGGGCTGATGCATCAATACGGATATCCTGCTGATTTGACACATCCCTGATCGCAGTTCTCAGCTCGCTGACCTGCTCTTCGGTCAGTTTTGCGTTGGTCCCCATACGCCGCATCTGGGCATCAAAATCCGCAACGCCTTTTACTGTCACGCTGCCCCCAAGCCCGGCTATGACCGCCGTGTAGCGGTTACCCAGCGCATCCAGACTGCGCCCGGCAGCCTCCGTTGTGGCTTTGACAAGGCGCATGGCCTTCTGGTTATTCCGGGCGAACTGCGACATATTTGCGCCGTATTGCCGGGCTTTGGCGGTCAGGTTCCCGGCAAGGTTGATCATGATTTCCGTGCTGAGACGGTTACCTGTTGCCATGCTGTTTCTCCAGTTGCTTTATCAGGCGGAACAGCTGCCGCAAGGGCAGCTGTTCCAGGTACTGAATACTGAATCTCTGGGACAGGTTAACCAGCAGGTTCATCAGTGCCGCCGCCAGCGGCATCAGTTCGCCCCCGCGTTGCCACCTCCTCAAGCATCTCATCCAGCGCAGCAGCTTTCGTGCTGATAAGCTCAAGGTCTGCCGGGTGGAGCATTCGCAGCTGTTTCATGTCCAGTGGGCCGGGAATGCTGCCGATGGCCGCAACCTGACGGCGCATCATCTCCAGCCCCATCAGCACTTCTGAGCAGTAGGCCACCGCCTTTCCGTTCCCGCCCATGACGACGCGTTCTGCGGCCAGTTGCGCATCAATCACATCACTGGCAGTCAGTTCGCGCAGCTTCACGGTTTTATGCAGGGTTTCATCTGCCGTGCCTTTGCCGGTCAGAAGCCCGTGTTTCAGTTCAAATTCCATTTCAGCCATGTCACACCTTCACGCATTTTTCACCGATAAAGTTGGCACTGATGGTGCCGGAATCCTCGTCCAGCTCCGCCGGGTTATCCGTGGCGGAACCCGTCATCATGTAGTTCAGGCCGTTGTCGCCGTAGAACATCACCGTGACATCTTCCCAGCTGCTGATTTCAATCACGTCCATATCCGCTGCCGCTGCAATGGTCACCTTGATGGACGGCGAGGCCATCTTGCTGGAGATGCCCCAGACCTTGCCGCCGCCCATATGCTGGGTGCGGCTGAAGCCGCCCGGGTTCAGCGTGGATTTCCCCTCGGTTTTAATTTCGCGGCCATTCACGCGAATGGTCGCCATGCCAAGAATTTTTGCCATGCGGCCCCCTTAAAGTTTGAACTGAATCAGGCCTGCCAGCACACGCAGCTGGTTCACCAGATTCGGGTGGCAGATAAAGTTCAGGCGGTTTTTATCGCTGCTGTCGCGTGTCACCTGAAGCGTGTCCTTGTAATCGCTGAAGTTCTCCACAAGGCCCGCCGGGAGAAGTTCGGTCTGGCAGATATCCAGCAGCTCTGCGGTGCACAGCTTCGGCGTCATCACCGGCTGCCCCGCATCCAGCGAGTCCAGCACGTCATCATCCGCCAGCTTGTGGCGCGGATAACGGTTCGTGAAACGGTTCTTGATGATGTAACGGATACGGCCCAGCGTGGCTGGTGACTGCACATCCAGGTACGACACATCCGCATCACCGTACTGGTTAACCCGGTACATGGTGATTTCTCGCTCGATGCAGACGTTATCACCGGCGTCCACCATGTGTGTGGCAATGCCGTCATGCAGCAGCAGGTTACGTTCCGGCATATCCCAGCGAACATTACGCGCAGGCGGCAGAATGCCGGTCAGAACCAGCGTCTGAAGCGGACGTGCCGGGTCAATGGCGAGGTAATACGCTGCCGTTGCGCCGTATGACGCGGCCCACATCCACGCCGGGTGCGGTGACAGGTTGGTGCCGATACAGCTAATCAGCCAGTCATTGCGGGTTTCACCAAACGTACCGGTTTCCCCGTGTGTGCCACGAAACGCCGTCCACAGCTGCGCTTCCATCATCTTGAGCGGCCCCCAGCGGTTCAGCAGTTCATCACGCAGGGTGTTCAGGCTTTTCGTGTCGGTGAACGGGGCGATGATATCGGTAAACCACTCCGGGCCGATGGCCGCAACGGCACCCGCCATTTCCGGTGTCCCGGTGCCGCCGGTAAACGCGGTGGCTGTCACCTTCACACCTGCCGGGAAGGCTTCTCCGGTGTAGTAGTTCAGGCGAACGTCGGCACCGTTGCCGGTGACGCCGTGCCAGTTCATGGTCAGCTCCACGGTATCCGTGGCATCATCCTTCACCGCAGCGGCCACCTGCGTGGCAGGCTTTTTCGTCACCGCATCAGCAATGGCTTTTGCAATGTTTTCCTTCGTGTCCCCGGCGCTCACGCTCACCTGAACGGAGACACCGTTAATCAGCAGCGCCATCGTTCCGGCCTCAGTCGCTGTACCCAGCACGGTCAGCGTGGCTTTTGCGGCAGCGCCTTCTGGCGCGGCAACCGGCATTGCCCAGGTTTCCGTGTACGTGTTGGCACGACGCAGCATTTTGAGCATTTCAGCCAGCATCGACCCTTTGCCATAAAGCTGGTCTGCCTGGCTGTCACTGGTGATGCGGGTCAGTGACAGGGCGTCTGCGCTGCCGGACGATACCGCATGGCCCATGACCAGAATTTTTCGGCTTTGCGCGGATGCACCATCCAGCGCCTGTGAATTGTCGATATCGATCCAGACAAGCGGGACGCGGATATCATCAGGAATTGAACCCAGCGACATTATTTTTTCCCTCTGGTTTTGTTGTTATTTTTCGTAAGTGTGGTTATTTCCACATCTCCCTCGGCTTCACGGCGCAGCCAGTAAGCGCAGACGTCGAGACGTTCCCCTTCCGGAGATAAATGCGCGCCATCCGGTTTACGGACACGGACGTTTTCCCGCGCTGGCTTAATCAGTTTCTGTTCCATCGTCACCCCGTACATGGATCACGTCGTTAATTTCAGTGTATTCACCGCTACGCAGCGTTGCCCCGAGGCGCAGGAAGTCCGGGAGCGCGGCGAGATCAATCTCTTCATCCAGCTGAAATTCCTGCTCCCACGTCACCGCCCACATGGTGACGCCCAGCCCGTCGAGGCTGGCGGAGTAAATGTTGTCTGCCCGCACATCAGCAGCCAGGCGTTCAGCCCCCATGCCCCCGGTGGCATCCGACGACAACAGGCGTTTGATCACCTTTCCGGCCAGCACTTCACAGCGCACGTCGCGGGAATACCCCCACGAATCCGTCGCCATGATGTAAGCCACCCAGGTGACCAGACCGGACAGTCCGCCGCGCGGGTTGATATCCCGGACACGCAGGGCAGCTATTCGGATACAGCCGGTACGACCGGACAGATAGCGCTTCACTTCTTCCGGGCTGTTGAACTGGCCGATGTGACGCTCCACCACGTCGGCCCGGTCAGGGGTTTTCCCCTGAAGTGCTGTTTTCAGCCAGGCCACAATGCGCTCTGCGGCCGCAACGGTGCTCCCCGGTGTGCGCAGTTCAGGGCGTTGTTCTGTCATGGCAGAACCTCCTTCCAGAAATGACTGATAACCTGTTGCAGCTCCTGCTGGTTGGCAGAAGACAGCCCCAGAAATTCTCGTTGCGGAATGTTCATCATGCGGTTATGTGCGCCGACGGTCTGCCAGACCGGATATTTCAGCGCCCGCCCGAAACACTGCGAGATAAGCCGTTTGTGGGCGCTGACCGGCACACTGCCGGAAAAGCCGTCATTCATGATGCGGGCATAATCCAGCGGTGAACCGATACGCACCACGCGGTTTTCCACGATGTACTGGATACTCTCCAGCAGATGGCCTTCACCGCGCAGCAGACTCTGGTTGCCGTGGCGGGTCTTTTTGTACCCGTCAGACCAGTCTGGCCAGCGTTCGCCACCCGGACTGGTTTTCTCATCGATGATGCGGCGGCGGGTCTGTGATTCCACCACCGCACCGATGCTCTCCAGCAGCTCTGCCTGCAATGAACCATCTGCCAGCTTTTCAACGGCGCGGCGGATATCCTCCAGACGCTGGTCACCGCTGACCTGTACAGAAATCCCCATCACAGCACCCCTTTCAGGTTGTTACGGGTGAACAGCCGGGCATTGGCACCCACCACAATGATTTTCCCGTGGTCGGTTTCTGCCGGGGTGGCATACGTTGGCAGACCCAGGTCACGGGTGCCGTTCGCCATCTCACGCAGGGTTTTAATGGCGTCGTCGTAGCGTTTCTGGATCAGCTCCGTGATTTGATTGTCACGCTCTGATAGCCAGTAAAACGCCAGCGATACCGCCACGCGTTGCAGCGGGCGCGGGATTTCCGTCACCCCCAGCGGCAGCTGGTAGCGGCGGGACAGAAACGAATCAATTTCCGCTTCGGCATCACTGATGGCCTGACGGATTTTGTCTTCATCCAGTTCGTTGGTTTCCCGGTTAATCGCCATGTTCCAGACAAGATTGCCGTCCGCGCGTAACAGGTCTTCCTGCGTGATATACCCCATCAGCCTTTCTCCGCTTCCCGGACAATCAGATTCGGCTCTGCCATCAGGCGGGTGGCAACCGCAGCGGTCACCGCCACATCCTCACCGGCATGTGACCAGAAACGGCCACAGCGCCAGAACCCGTTTTCAGACACGGCCCGGACGTTCAGCCGGACAGGGGCGTCACCCTGTACAGTAACCGGGTCTTCAGCCGGACGTGGTTCATTCGCCTGACCGTCAGCCACAATAACGTCTGCCAGCGGTGCCGGGTTTTCCTGTGCTGCGCTGTTCTTTGCGGCTTTCGCGCCTTTGGTTCCTGCTTTTTCACTCATGACTCTGCCTTTTAAAAGGCAGTTAAAAGGGCATTCACAGCGCCTTTTAACTGCGGGTTACAACAGATTACGGATGACGGGTTATGCCGGGGTGGTGATGAACGGACTGACCACGATGTCCACATCCTTGTACCAGATGTTGGAATCGCCGCCGTTAACCAGCATGGCGTCAATGATGCGCTTCGCGGCTGCACGGTTTTTCGGCCCCACCACAAGGGTGGTCGGGCGGATGCCCAGCGGTTCACCGTTGGTGGCCTTCATACCCAGCAGCAGATTGCTGGCCTTCTCGTAGTTCTCCGCTGTCAGTGCCGCACGGGAACCGACGGCGGTCTGCCAGAAGCCGAAGCCCGCATTGCAGCGACCGTCCACCCCGTAAAGGAACTCGTTATTCTTGAAGGTGTGCTCGCTGTTCAGATCATCCAGGGCTTCAAACTTAAAGGCGCGTCGCGTCTGCCAGATGATGGGTTTCAGTACCTGAGAATCATCAATCAGAAACCACGGTTCCCCCTGGTCTGATGCCGGGGTGCCGACAACGTTGCTGTATGTGCCGTCGCCCAGCGGGTGGTCTTCATCAAAGAAGTTCTGACCGTCAAAACACAGGGTGTTAAACCCGGCACACAGCAGGGGGTAACACAGCTTGTCCGGGAACTCCGACGTCTGGCGGCCATAGCGTTCAGCGATAATGCTGTACTGACCAATCTGATCGTCTTCAATGTGTTCGCGTTTAACGCGGATCGAACTTTCCCAGGTTTTGTTCGCAAGGGTGTAACCATAACCGTCCAGCGTTGCCATCTGACGGGCGCTGACCCATTCCTTAATCTCCGGTAAATCTTTCATCCAGCCGTAGGTATTGGAGGCGGACGAACTCGGGATTTCAGAGGCGATGCGCTGCCACTGTGGGGTGACACCACTCAGCCCACGGGTATAAGCGGCGCTCAGACAGGTGGTCAGCGCGTGAAGGACTTCGGAAGTGACTGCTCCCATCAGTTATTCTCCTGTTTCGGTTTAGCGGCGAGGAACTCTTCCCCGGTAATACCCATGCTGCGGCACATCGCCAGTTCGGCGTCGGTCAGTGTCTGCGCGGGTTTATCCTTGCCCTGGCTGGGCTTGTCGTTGTTCACCAGCGGCTGTGCACCTTTGGTGTATTCCGCAAACTGTTTGCGGCCTTCTTCCGTGCGGCAGGTGGCAAGGAACATGTCACGGTTTGCCGGGGCCACTTTTCCGGCTTCGATGGCCGCATCCACAAGCGCTTCTGCTTCCTTCTCCTCCAGTTGCTGAAGGCGTTGTTCTGCGGTTTCGGCACGGTTCAGTGCCAGATTGTGGGTTTCCACCGGTACAAACTTCGTCAGGTCAGGTGTCTGTGCGCGGTTCAGCGCCACCTGTTCGTTCTCCTGAAGTTGTTTAATGGCAGCCACGGTATCGTCCACCGTGGCAGATTCAGCCAGCCCAAGCAGGCCGGTGATTTGCACAGGTACTGTCATCGGGTTTTTCTCCGTATTCAGTGCAGGAAAGTCCAGGTTAGGTTTGTTGGTCAGCCCGACGCTGGACAGGCGCGTCACCACACCCTCCGCGTCAAAGAAAAACGCCGGGCTGTAATAGCGGTAACGGCGTTCGCTCAGCATCCACCGGGCGTACTCGCTCCAGACAACACGGCCTTCAATGGTGCCGCTGTCCGTCACGCGCAGTTCTTCCACCCAGCCATACGCCGGGGCTTCATCACCGCGTTGCCCTTTAATTTCGGTGGCGTGTTCAATGTCCACCGGAATTTTGATGTCGGACGAGCGGGTGACCACCTCATGCGGATTGCGGTTAATCCACGTCCGGCCATCGCGCCCGGTGAACTCACCCGCAGGGACGAGTTCAAGCCATTCCGGCAGTTGAGCAGGTGTCAGCTCAGGGATGGGTTCTGGCAGGGAAAAACACAGCGCCAGCAGTTCCGGTTGCATGTCAGTCTCCGTCGTTTGGGGTTACCGACGGTAAGTATGCGGAAGGCAGAAAAAAAGCCGGATTTACCGGCTTCACTGAAAACGGGGAAATACCCCCTTCAAAACCCCTTCAAAAACGCCACAGCATCTTCAAAAACGTCAGAATGCACATTCACGCCATCAGAATAAAAAACGCGTTTCTGATGCGTTTCAGGGGGATTTACGGCGGGAGGGTTACTCACTGTCAAAACGGGCCTGTTTTGTCGCCAGCTGGCGCGCCAGCTCCTGCTCACGGTTTATGCCGGGATTGTAGTTCCAGCCCGGATCAATCCCTTCCGGCACATCTTCCTCTTCGCCCGTGCGTTTGTTCACCCAGCGGACAGTTCTGATTTCCGGCGCTTCGGTGTGAATGGTGCCCTGTGCCGCCAGTTGCGCATATTCACCACGGCTGACCTGACGGATGGTGCATTTGCAGCCCCAGCCGTTAGGGGCGAAATGCGTCTGCCAGAACGGGTGGTCTACAGGCAGACACAGACGCGCCCATTTCACATGCTCCGCCCGGTGGTCGCGGGATGGCCCCAGCTCGTAAATCAGATACGGCATGGCCCGCTTTGTCCGTTGAATGCGTTCCCACTGGCCCGCCGCGCGGGCGGTGCGCATGTTGGTATCGTAAATCGTGCGGAGGCGGCGGTCGCTGCCCAGCTGTACGGTTCGGGTTTCGCCCGTCAGCGGATCATCCATCTCCTGTACGCCCCACCATCCGCGTTTTATCAGCAGCGGTTGCAGCGCCTCCCGGAACTCGCTGAACGTCTGCCCGCTTTGCAGGGCGTCTTCCACAAGGGCTTTCACATCCGACAACAAATCCAGTTGCAGCATTTTTGCCACGGTGAAGCTGTTCCGGTGTTCTTCCCGCCATACATCCCGGTAATCAAAACCGGGGCGCAGCTTCTTCGCCTTCAGCCACGCCAGCGCCTCTTTCGGGATGAGAGTTTCACGCATGACCGGTGTCCCCCAGCGCACGCGCCTTAAAGCACACCTCCGCCAGTTGCAGGGCAAAGTCGTCCGCGTTCAGCGTTTCCTGAAGCTCAGGCAGGCGTTTCAGAAAGTCATCAAAACTGTCGCATTCCTGCGCCAGTGTCAGCACCGGGTTCGTGAACGCCTCGCCGGTTTTCTGCCAGTCACGCAGGGCATCATCCACCATCTGTGCCAGTTCATCGGGGTGTTCCCGGTTCAGGGCGACGCGCTCGCGGTTCATCGCCACATCACCTGACATTCCGGCAGACACCGGATGCAGAACATCAGCCCCGTCGTCCGGTTCAGCCAGGCCGAACCGGTCCCGCAGCTCCGATTCCTGAACCCGCATCCCCCGGTCAATCAGCGGCACCAGAGCATCTGTCAGCGCCTTCAGATCTTCCGCTTCACTGATACGCAGAACAACACGGGGGTAGTGTTCCTGTGGCCCGTAGTTGGCCTCGATGTAGGGCCGCACCAGATATTCATTCAGCGTGTTAGCCAGCTGCCGCGCGTCCCAGCGCACAATGTCCATGCGCACCTGATTGTGCACGTCCGCCTGTGAACGCGAACTGCCGTTATCCGTGGTCATGGTCTGCCCCAGCACAGCCTTACTGATTTGCGCATCACACCATTCCGCCATTTCACGGAACAGTGCGCCGCCGTTATTCCGGCTGGCGGTTTCCTTCATTTCCAGTTGCATGGACTGCGGAATGGCACACCCGGCATCCGAGGCAATGGAAGCAATCGCATCAATCAGCACGCGGATTTGCTCCTCCGTGGCGTTGGGGCCGTATTTCCCCACCGTGACCGGAATGCCGAATTTTTCCGCAAATGCCCACCAGTCGCGCACGGTAAAGGATTTCAGCATGTACATCACCGCCACCAGACGGGCCAGACCGTTACGCAGCGGCAGACCGGATTTCAGACGCGGCTGGTGAACAATGAATTTTCCCGGTGTCAGCGGTACGCCATCCACCGGTTCATCGTCAGTCAGCAGGCGGAACTGGCGCAGCGTGGGTTTTTCGGCTTTCAGAAAACGGGGATCAACCCACTCATAATCACGGGGCACCCAGTGGTTGTTGCGGGTGTTCCACAAAATTTCACAGACCGCCACGCCTTTTCCCAGCCCGTCGAGCAGATCAAACATCAGCTCAGGGATTTGCGGTGCCTCCATCAGTGCACGGATGGCGTCCGCCAGTTGCACGTCAGCATCGTCATCACTGGCGGCCACCACCACCGGTTCGATACCCGCCACCGTCAGCTTGCGGGTGCGCAGTACCGAGGCGTAATGCAAATCGCGTTCTTCCATCTCTTCAGCAAGGTAAAAAAATCACGCGTGATGCCGTCAGTAGCATTGCGCAGAATGCCTGCCAGCCTGCCGGGGTTCAGCCCGGAGGCGACGCTGATACCCGGCGAGGCCGAACGCACACCGGCATGACGCGGACGGGCCTGTGCTTCGTTGAGCGCCTCTTTTTTCAGCGTGTCTTCCTCACCGGTTGCCGGGTTCAGCAGACGGCGAACGGCCCCGGCCAGTTGTTTCAGGTTCACAGTAAACCTCCCTCATTTTTCAGGCCGCGCGTCAGCTTCATCTGGCGGCGCGCGTTGCGTTCTTCCGGTTTCGCCGGGCGGTTCAGGCGGTGCAACTCGTAACGGTGGCAGTCATCCTTGCTGGCAAGGAAGCCCAGGAAAATGGCCACAGCGGCGTCGCCGTGACGTTTGTGACCGTCGCTGCCTTTGGTTCGTGAATCATCAATGCCGGGAACGCCACGCAGTAACTGAATGGCTCCGAGGTCATTGATCACGTCTTCATGCTTCGGAAGGATCAGCTCATCATCTTCAAACGCCGCACGGAAACGGGGCATGTTTTCGCGGTAAAACGCCACGGACAGCATCACCTGTTCCACTTCATCGCCGTACCGCTCTGCCGCCTGTTCTGCCAGATACTGACCATTCCCCCGCGCATCCATTTTGATGCCGTCACGGCGGGGCAGACGATCGCAAAGCCAGAACAGCACCTGCTCCTGCTGTTTAAACGGCACATTGCCAAGCTCAACCAGGAACGGCACCTCGCGGGTGGTGTCATCGTTCACCGTCACCGGGGCCAGTACGGTCAGGTCACCCGAACGCGCAAAGTCTTCCCCCAGACAGTGGCGCAGGTTCTTCGGGAGTTTTTCCAGTTCAGGGCGCACCACTGTTTCCAGCCATTCCCGGATATCTGCCCGGCGCTGGCTTTCCGTCAGTGCGTTAAATTCCGGTGTGCCGGTAAAGCGCAACACTTTCCCGGTGCCACGGGCCGCACGTTCACGCAGTGAGCGGGGGATATACGTGCCGCCGCCGTTTTTCGGGACGCAGTAATACTCCTCCAGCGCGTCTTCGCGGGTGGCGGTATTTCGCAGCAGGCCTTCTTTCCATTCCGCCTCGGCTTCCGGTGACCACACCATGCCGCGCACCTGACAGATACGTCGGTACAGCCCGTCATTGCAGGCGTCGTCCAGCGTGATGGTGTGAATGCTGTAATCTTTTTTGCCCGCGCGGCTTTCCTGAATAAGCTGATTAAACAGGTTGTCCACGCCGTCATGGGTGGAAATAAGGCGAATTTTGCCGCCCCATGTTTTCAGCGGCAGCACCGCCTTCAGCAGCTCGTCCAGTTTTTCATGGAACGCGGCCTCGTCGATGGTGACATTCCCCTGCATCCCGCGAATGTTGCTCGGGTTGCTGGACAGTGCCTTGACCTTAAAACCGCTGGCGAAGTACACGACGAACGTCAGAATGTCCTTGTCTTCGTCGGTGATCACTTCCTCGCAGATTTCTTCCGCTGCCGCATTAAACGCTTTCGCCCACATCGCCACGGCGTCGATAAATTCGCGGGCCATCTCCTTATTCGAACCGATATAAAAGTGATCGCGCCCGCCGTCTTCCTTCTTCAGCGATGCCGTCAGTGCCGCATCTGCCGCCTCCGCCCAGGTTAAACCGGTACGGCGGGATTTCTCGGCGATTTTCAGGTCGGCATCATCCGCCACCCAGCGTTTCTGATACGGCAGCAGAACATCATATTCACTGAACGTGTCCATTTGTGTCATGCGCTAATCCCCAGAATTTCACGTTTGATGGTGTCAGCCGCACCGCCCGACAGACCGCCCGTTCTGACCAGCTCTTCGGTTTTCTCTGCCATCTCCTGCGCAAACGCATCGCGGATCGCTTTCTCGCGTTTATGGCTGGTCATGGCTGCCACTTCCAGACGCTGGGCAACCAGCGCCAGTTGGCCCAGCGCCTTCGGTGCAACAGGTTTGTCGTCTTCTGCCATCGACATGGACGTTTCAAAGGCCAGCGTTTTTACAAACTCCATCAGCAGCTTGCCGACGTCTGATGTTGGCGCGGAACCCAGCTTTGCCGCCCAGACTTCGGCCATTTCGCGGGAGGCACGGATTTTTGCCCCGACTTTTTCCATGCGGATGGCGTAGCGGTTTAAGCCCGTCCGGCTTAACTGCATCTCTTCCGGCAGGTTATGTTCGTCAATCAGGGCATTGATGGCTTCGCGGATTTCTTCCTGCGTGTGCCGCTTTTCCCGCAGCATCTGATGCAACTGCTCCCGGATGCTGTCCGGGAGTAAATCCACTTTGGAAAGACGGCCACGGGTGGGGCGTTGTTCATTTTCCATGTGTGCGCTCCTGTTGCTCACTACGCTGTAAACTTTCGTATGCAGATTTCAGTGCGCCGTTCTGGATTTCCCGCCATGTCGGTTGTGCGCCAGACGGCGGAGTTCATCACGGGACGCTTTACTTATCGGATTCTTTTTACGGTTCACGACGGCCCCCGTCTTCAGTTCCCGGTGTTTTCAGACCGGCGTATATTTCTTCGCGAACGGAGCGGATATCCTTACCCAGCAGCTTCCACAGCCGCGCACATGCCGGTGATGAACGCAGGGCACGTTTCATGGGGGTATCCGGTGCATCCGGGTTCCAGGGCTTTCCGGTCTGTTGTTCATATGCACGGGCGATGGCGTTTTTCTCAATATCCGCGAGCACAAGACAGTACGCCAGCTGCCGCACGACGGCCCGTTCTCCGCGACTTAACGGCTTCAGTTTTCGGGCCATGCTCAGTCCCTCGCACGGGGTTTTTTAACGCCCGGAACGCTGGACAGGCCGTTTGCCACATCCTCGCCGCTGCCGGTGATTTCAGCCACGTAACAGCCGCCCACATCAGACAGACGAACCAGCCCCTGCTCGCGCAGCCATGCAAGCTGGGTGCGCACCACATCACGGGATACCTTATGACCGTAGGCCTGAAGGCAGGTCTGCAACACGGATTCATTCGCGCTGTCGCCACAATCCAGCAGGGAACGCAGCAACACCAGACGACGGTCTTCAGTGAGGATCTCTTTCATCGCCATTAATTTTTTTCCTTTAACTCGTTCTCTAATAACAAATCGCTGATGCGGGATACCTGGCGGATGGATGGCCCCAGCTCTTTGATTTCTCCCCGCAGGTTGCTGATATCCAGTTGCAGGCGGTGGAACTCATCACGATCAGGTAGCTGATGTACCTGGCTTTCCATCACCGACACGCGGGAACGCAGCAAATCAAACTCTTCGCGCTTGACGTAGGTCTTTGCCAGAATCAACTGAAGCAGGTTTATTCCTGTCATCAGCAATGCCCACAGAATGGGCCAGTTGGCTCTGATCATTTCCCAGGACACGTTTTCCTCCTGCGTTCCCGCATCTGCTGACAGTCAATACAGGTCACCACATCCGGCAGCGCCGCAAGGCGCTGTGCCGGAATAACGTTCCCGCAGTCATTGCAGAAGCCCCGGCTGTGGGGCGTTTCTTTTGTCCGTGTCTGCCAGGCTTTAACGACGCTCTGACGCTCGTTCAGAACCACTTCACTGATGCGATCGATTTCGTCGGTCATTTCGGCCCCGCAGACATTTTGTGACGGCTTGATTTGCTGTAACGGGCAAAGCCGTCAAGGGTTCTTACACCGAGATAGCCCAGCGCCGGGGTAAGCAACATCAGCGTGATATCCCAGTCCGGTGATGGCATATGCAGCGTGATACCTCTGGCACCGGCAATGGCTCCGGCAATCTGGCCGCAGGAGAGCAACAGCACATAGGCCAGACTGCTGTAACAGGAAAGGCGGGCCAGCAGCGGGCGTGTCTGGCGCACATAGCTGTCCGTGGCGTTGTCACCATTGCGGATGGTTTCCTGCTGTTCGTGGTGTGCGGCCTGCTGGTCAGCCAGCACTAGCTTCTGCCGTTCCACCTCCAGCTGTTGCAACTGAATTTTCAGGGTTTCCATCTGCATCAGTTGCTCCGGTGACAGCATCACCAGTTTTTGTTCCAGAATGCGTTGCTGTTCAGCCACCGGCAGGCTTTCCCGGACACTTTCCACCATACCGGCCACCGAGTCAGCGGCGGCAGATGTGCTGCCACCAAACCAGCGCCCGACGGAACGAATCAGCCCCGGCCCGGCTTTCAGCAGAACAGAGGCGATGCCTGAAAGGGTTAACGGATCCACGGGAAACCTCCATACAGATAACGCTGAAGACAGAGCAGACCGCCGCAACTGCCACCGCACAGCCAGAACACCGGATGCACCGGTGACATCATCATCAGCGTGCTGAAGACGCAGCAGAAATATCCCAGCGCCCAGACCACCCATGACCACACGATGATGTGGCGACCAAAAGCCCGGTAACGGACCTCAGGCAGCAGGCGAAATGGCACATTCCCGAGGCTTGCGCTGTATGAAAACAACACCACCCCGGCAAAGGACAACAACATCAGCACGAACGATCGCCAGCCACATAACATGCTGATGATGAACATGCAGAGTGTCAGTCCGGCCAGTGGCCACGGCGTTCTCATCAGTCGGGAACAAAGCAGCCAGTCACACAGTTTTAAAATTTTGTTCATTACCTTTTTCCACATTGAATTTTTCCCTGTACTTCTGGCACTGCCAGAAAATGTCCCGTGTATCCACGGAGTTCCAGCCACGCATGTAGTAGCTGGCGTGTGTGCCATCATGGCCGGTATAGTCCAGCGGTTTCGGGGGCGGGCCTCCGGCCATGCGGTGCAGAACCTCCTGACGCAGGCGGTCACGCCGCCCGGTTTTCAGTGAGGCATCCCAGCCTTTGCCCATATCACCCCCGCGTGGCGGACATGATGCCCAGAGGGGTATCGATGATTTCCAGACAGGCGTCGGTCAGTTTTTCCATGCGGTTAAACCAGCCGTTCAGGTATTTGCCCTGGGCGGGTTTTGATTTGATGATGTCGGCATAAAAGCGGGAACGACGGACAATGCAGCGGGCCAGCAGCCAGTCCGGGGAGGACAGGCTCACGGCCTTGCGGGTACGCGGGCCGATGATGCCGTCAGCATCCACATCAGCGGCTTCCTGCAAAATCCTGATGGCTTTTTTAACGCCATGCTGAACCGCCGCATCGAACACAAACATCGCCACGCCATCAGGCCACTGGTCACATCCGGCAGGCAGCCAGTAATCGCGCCAGTAAATCTGCGCAACCTGTTCGCGGGTTAAATCCTTAATGCGGGTATCCGGTTTGCCGTCACCGTTGACATCGGTTTTGCCGTCAATCACACCGTCGCGGCGGTCAGAAATGCCGTATTTGGTTTCACCGCCGCTGTCTGTGGGGTCATTGACATAGCCGCCTTCAATATCAGGACGCAGAATAAAATTCAGCGCATGTTCAAAGGCCGGGGAGAATTTTTGATTTTCCATAAAAGCACCTGTGAAGCAGATTTAAACGTGGTCTGCTTCATGGTGCCGGAGGCATAAAAAAAGCCGGATTTACCGGCTTCATTGATTAAGGGCGTCGTGGCGGACGACGAACGGGATGAGGCAGATTCGGGGAGTGGTAAAACAAATCCGGCTGGTATTTATTACGCTCCAGACGTCGCATCCGTTTGATGGCCTTGTAGACAGTTTTATATGTCACTCCGTAACGCTGAACCAGTTCAGGAATATTATGGCCGTTAAAATCACGCCAGATACGCATATCCCGGACAAGATTCTCCAGAATATTCCCCCTCGGAACATAAACCTGCATCCCGCCGATATGGCGACAAATCGCCACAACCAGCTCAAGGGAATGGGCAGGGTCTGCGCCAATCCGGGCCAGCTCTTTACGCAGCAGTGCGTTCAGTTCAGAAAGTAACGCCGGATAAGCGGTGTTTTCCTGATAATCATGAAGGTATTCCAGAACGCTGTCGTCCCGGAGGTCTTCGAATAAATCCTGCTCTTTCATCTGTTTCATACAGCAATTCTCCCGCTGTTTCGTGCGCGGGCATATGCACTGGTCATTGCATCATAGCCGCGCAGTTCCCGCCCGGTTTCGCTCACAGGTAAAGGCACACCATGTCGGACAAAGGCTTCCCGGATGCAGCGCATATGCCACTGTTTGAGCGTTTCGAGCACAACATGCAACGATTCCCCGTGACACCAGGCCAGCGTGGAAACACCCTGACCACCATTACGTCTGGCCGTCAGGCGTTCAACGTATTTGTCCAGCGCGGCGTCGCTGATATCGGAGACGAAACCATCAAGAAACATCTGCTGCCAGATTTTATAAATCTTCTCGCGCGGTGTGACATGCTCCTTAAAGCGACGGCGGGGATGTTTTTTCTGCTTCTTAAAACCGCGCTCTTTCATGGCATCGAGCACCTGTTCCAGTTGTGCGACAGTCAGTTCGCGGCAACTGGTCTTGCCTGTGCACTGCACCAGAAAGGCGCGGTAAGTGTCATCGTCGAGTTGTAGATCACGACGGGCAACATGAATTAACTTAATAAGCGATGTGCGACTCATTTTGTCACCTCTCATATTAAGGAATGAGATATGAAAATTGATTACGATGAACTGGCAAGAATCCTTGATACTTTCCTGAATGCAGACAGCGCATTTATTACCCTTAAGGATGTTGGAATCGACACAACCGACGATGAAGATAAACTGATATTTCATTTATTACTGCTCGTCGAAAATGGTCTTATCGGTAACAGAGAACTGCAAACTGGCACCCCGGAGTGCATCGGTCTGAAGTTCACCACAACAGGTATTGGCTGGCGAAACGTACCAATAAGGCTGACTCAGGACGGACATGATTTTGCCAATGCATTGCATCAAAAACCTATTCTTGAACGAATCAAAAAAGAATTTGCCGAAGCCCCGTTTGATGTTGTCAAAGACCTCGGCAAGGGGTTTTTAACTCAGTTATTTAAAAAGAAACTCGGTATTGAATAACTCCTTACTCATTCGCTGTAGCACATCAAGGGCGGCAACTGCCGCCACTTTATCCTGACCGGCAATGATTTTTCGTAATTCCTCAATAATCCAGGCATGGCTTAATGATTCAGCAATCATCGTGCGTTTTTCTGAAATTAAATTTTCTCTGGCCTGCTCATAGTGCTGGTATACAACATTATCCAGAAAATAATTTACATCTTGTTCTGACATGCCACTGGAAATTAAGGTTGCAGCCATTAAATCAGCATCAGTAATCATCTGTATTTTCATTTCGTAATACCTCTTCGCAATAAAAGACTTCATTGGGATAACGTTTTTGTATGCGCTCCATCACCTGCATACATGCCTGCTCTGTGGGCCAGATTTTTTCCGTTACCGGAATGGCATCGCAGGCATCATTCCCACAAGTGCCAACCAGCAGGACAAAGCCAATTGACTTAATCATGCTCGCTGATTTCCTGTGTTTCCGCCGGAACCGGTGAATAATCAAGAATGAGATAGCGCAGGACGTGGTCGGTGATATTCCAGCCACTGGAACCACAAATAAAGCGCCCCAGCCGGATATCGATATACGCCATCACAAAACGGGGCATCCCCTGTTTGCACATCTCGTCATCCACTTCAGCAACGATGTAAACCGACTCGCAGGTCAGTACGCCTGTCGCAAATTCTTTTGCCAGTGCCGGAATGGCATTGCCTTCCAGCCAGGGCAAAGAGCGGCGGAACGCGCACCATTGAGCATCATCAACAGCGGGGTGCTCCGTTGCGTTTCGTCTTACAGGAGGCGTCGGACGAGGGCGCGGAACGTCATAAAATCCGTTGCATTCAGTGAGAACTCCGGCATCAACCGCATCACGCAGGAAATACACCATTGAGGAAGGTGGCATCTTCATTTTTTCAGCCAGAACGCCACAGGTCAGACGCCCGTAACCCCGTAGTAATGTGCTGACACCGTTCAGAATTTTTGCATCAATCATTTTTATTTCTCAGATATCAGATTCAGGCGCGAGCAATCCCCTGACGCATCGCGCCATAATTAAAAGAAAGTGAATTAATTAAATATTCGTGGTGGTATTAAATACCGGCTTCCTGTTCAAACGGAATAATAGAAAAATCTTCAATACCTGATTTGACTGTAATTCCGGCAACACCTGCGACCGCTTTCGGTTCCAGTAAAATCGCTTCCTTGTTGATTTCCTGTTTCGTGCGAATAAAGCGTTGCAGGCCAAGACGCTCCAGCGTTTCCATCACCGCATCCACACCGCGAATACTTACCGATGGTGGGCGCTGACGCCATGACACATCACCGGTTACCAGGTTTGCCGTCTTCACCTTGCCGCCGTTCGTCAGTTCGTCACGGTTCGCTTCACACCACCCCTGAACGCCTTTTGAAAGGGTTTCAATACTGGTTTTAAGGGGTGCAATCTGTGAGGCGTATTTCTCCGTAATCTCAGCGATAGCGTCATTCATCTCCGTTTCAAGCCGTGCCGCTTCGCGTTGCAGGTCACCAATCCGGCGAATATCACATACCACGGCATCGCGGGATTGTGGAACATAAGCCGCTGCGGCGTTCTTGATTCGTTTTGCTGGTTTAGCCATATAAATAAAGCTCCTGTTAATTAATATTCGCTGTATACAATGCTGGATACAGCACGATTGCTTAATTCCATCTTTTGGGCTATCACATGAATAGCCACCCCTTCTTTATAAAGTTCACGACACAAATATTTGTCGTGCTCACTGACCCGGTATGCACACAACGATATTCCGTGCCTTCTGGCATGTGCCTGTAGGGCGGTTGGGGCAACGTTCAGTTTTTTCGCCATTTCCTCGACGGTCATTTTTCCGACACTGGCTTCGATAAATTCCCGGTCTTCGCGTGACCAGCGTTTACGCTTACACATCATTCCGGTCACCACTCAGTACAACAGGGGTTCGCGCAGTGATGCCGGAATATGCCGCAGCGATAACTGAACCGCTTTCAAGGCAAGGGAAGAATACGTCCCCTGCGTCCAGCCTTTCGCCATTTGCCGGTAATCGCGCCAGATGTTCTGCCACTGCTCCCGTGCGTCCGGGTCTGACGCGCTGATGTATTCGCGGTCCATGACGTATTCCCATAAATCCTCGTTAAACGCACCGCCAAACGTGATGGCATTAGAGATGTTTTCACCACAATAACGCGCACAAATGCTGTAATGGTCAAATGTAATCAGATAAGTAGTTTCACCATGCTCATAAACTTTGCGGGTGAAAATAAACTCGCGTAATTCACCACCGTTGTTATTGCGTTCCTGAATTCGGATTAATGCCTGAATTTCATTTCGGATTTTGACGTTCATTGTCAGCGTTCCTTTGTGAATTAATGTCTGGCTGCATTCGGGTTATAGCTGAATAATTCCCCCTCGGCTTCCAGCCCAAGCTCCTTGGCTGATTTCAACAACTCCTCGGTCGCTTTTTTAATGATTTCAGGAGCCATGCTCTTGATGATGCCTGCCATTACATCATGTGGCCCGGTCTGGTCCTCAGGTGAGGATTCTTCCAGTCGCACATTCATATTTACGGCAAAACCTCCATTTTCCTGAAACTCAATATTTCTTGTATTGTTAAATTCAAAGATTACTTTTGCCATTTTGTTTCACCTTATTGATTCTGAATAATTGTGCTGACCTTTACCTTCGCGCCTTCTACCTGTTTAAAGAAAACACCACTGCACCACGGGCAACATGTGAAAGAGTCCCATACTTCATTTTCGGGGGAACTTTGCGTCATAAGCTGTTCACCACATCCCGGGCATTTATATGTCGTCAAAGGCACTCCGTGGCGCTGACAATGTTTAACCCACTCAATATATTTTCCAGACCTGATACTCATCGTTATCTCCAGATAATCTGACAACCATTAAGACGGGCCGTCCATACTGAACGGGCAACCCCTGATTTATGCTCCATAATCCTGACAGCGTTTCTGACCAGCTCCGGTGGCGGGCAGGTGATTTCAAGTACCGGGCGGGCCACGCCCAGCCAGGATTCGTTGACGTGGCTGCCGCGCTCCTGTAACCAGGTCTTTACTTCCGTCGCCATTTTGATATTACGAGACATCATGGTTTGTGTTCCTTACTGCCAGTTCAGTAACTTAGGGTTGCTGTAAGCCTCCTTAAAAGCCGCTTTAATGTGACTTTTATTCAGGGATGAACCAGCACCTTTCGCCGCCAGCCACGCATGATTCAGTGTGTGAGTTAATACACGCAATCCCCCGGGCTTTTCGGCTACCCTCATCAACAGATCCAGCTCATCTTCCTGTGTTACTCCCCATGCTTTGGCTACAGCCATCACGTCGGTTTTTTTCACTTTGCGCAGTTGTTTCGTCATGGCAAAACGGCTGAACAGACGGGCCAGCTCATCAGTCCCACGACGGGTGGCATCCGCCATCTGTTTCGGGTTGCCAATTAAAACCATCCCCACGCCAGTGGCATCCTGAATGGCGCGTAATTGCTCCAGACCATCCACACTTAAGTGATCAGCTTCATCAATAATCAGCAGGGGGTTAACACGGCCACTAATTTCTTTACCACCGCCCAGTTTTCTGCGAATGGCGCGGGTTATATTCCCCTTATTTCTTCCCGGATTATTAATTTCCAGCGCATATGCTATTTCAAGGAGACATTCCGTAACGCTCGAATGTGCCGGAGCAAGCGTCACCATCCAGGCATTAGCTGTTTTGCGGCAATATTCCCGTGCAGCAAAAGTTTTGCCGACACCCGGTACGCCAACAACAACACTGATAATCCCGAGTGAGCGCACTGTTTTAAACAGCTCATGCAAATCACAAAATGTCTGGGTCTTCACAACGCCGGGGGCACCTGACAAATTCTGCCCTTTTTGCCAGACCCGATACCATTCCTGTAATTTGTCATGCATGCCTTCAACATTGCCTCTGTACTTTCCTTTACGAAGATCAGAAAGTGTTGCCGGAGACATTCCGGCCTCATCAGCAATATCTTCCTGGGACTTGTCGCCCTCGTTAATCAAAGCGTTAATAGTGTTGAAAACATCATCAATATCAGTCATAGTATCTCCTCCATCATTACAGATTTACTTTATTTTCCTTGTTTAACAGTCCGTTACCGCGGACTGTTTTTTTATTCAGGCCAGCGGATCATCTTCTTCCTGCATGGCAAAAAGCTTTTGCATCCCCAGTCTGAAATCGCGTTCAAATTCTTCGTCATGCTCTTCTTCATATTCCGGTTGCTGAACTGCCACCACATTCCCAACCGGGCGATAAACATTATCCAGCCAGGGTTCAGCTTGTTTGTGTTCCAGAATCTGAATACCTTCATCTTCAGCATCACGAATTTTTTCCTCAGCGCGTTTGCGCATTCCTTTAATACGCTGTTGCTGTTTGTGATATTCCGCACTGACAGGGAAGGCTGCGCGTTTATTGCCGTTCCATATCGCCTCACAGATAAAGCTGCCGTCCTTGCGACGTACCGTAATTCGCTCGGCGTCATGAATGTCATAACTGATAAGCACTTTGCGACCGTGTTCGTCACGCAACTCCGGCGCGTAGTAAATATTGTTCAGCCACTGGATTTCGCAGCGTCTTACTGGACGCTCCACCATCGGGCGGAACATGTCGCGCAGCTCAAGATCACTCAGCCACTCAATTTCGGTGTCTTCTTCTGCCAGGCGTTTTTTTCTGAACTCTGCCGGGCTGTAATGCCGCCCGTTCGGTTTCATCGGCAGCTCAGAATGCGGGCGGTTGTTGTACCATTCCACGCCTTCACGAATAGCCTCAATAAGCTCCGCCCACGATGGCAGCTCGCGCATTGCAGCTTTCTGGCGGTCGTTCAGAGGCTTGTCCTGTTGCAGGGCGTTAAACGCTGAACGCAGATCACGGTTAAGTACACGCAACGATTCCCGGTCAGCACCCTTGCCAAAATAGGTGCGATACCTCCTGGCTATACGCATCGGCAGTGTCCGGTTCAGGCGTTCAATAATGCCGCGCCCCTGTGGATTACCGGCAATACCTGTTGGGTGTTTAATCCCCAGGCGGGGCAGAATACCCACGACCTCTTTGTCCAGCATGTCAGCCGTTTCACCAGAACCGTTATCCGAGTAATACAGAAACGGTTTTCCGTGGTTGCGAATGCCGTGCTGTATCGCACCGGCAACGGCGAACACGTTCTCGGCAAGGTCAAGACTCCAGCCAACAACAAACCGGGTTCCACCGTCGATCACAAATGTGACTTCCGGTGAGAATGGACGCCCGTGGATCGGATGTGCACATTTCAGCTTCATACCGTGACCGTCACCAATCCAGACATAATTCACCGGCATAGCTGTCCAGTCGCGGCGGGTGAATCCTTCAAGCTGACGGTATTCACTGCCGGTAACGCGCCCTTTTTGTTTCACCACTTCCGGCAATTTCTTCATGGCATAACGAACCACATCGTAAGAGGGCATCACCTCCAGCATGTACGGTTCGTCCGCATGGCGACACTGCCATTCCGCGACAAAATCCTCGTAGGCTTCAGACATAGGTCTGCCGTTCACCTGGCGATACTGCGCCAGAAACTCAGGTAGCCAGCTAATTTGTTCCGGTTTTATTTCGTCGCGTTTTCCTGGTGCCAGTAACAGCAGCCGTTCTGCGGCGTTCTGTGACTGGTTGTACTTCAGCACCCACTGATAAAGTGGGTCACGACTGATGGTGCGATTAGCGCCACGTTTTGCATTGGCGTTAACTGCGGCCTGTTGCAGGCGTTCCGGTAGTTCACCTTTACGGGCTTTTTCGACAAGAAAGTTAATGGCTTTCAGTCGCCCGAGATCACCCTCGCTTTCCAGCTTCAGCACTTCCACTACCAGCGCAGCTCTTGCTTCAGATACCCGACGCTGATTTTCGGTCAGCGCATTCAGGCGTTCTTCCATCAGTTGTGGCGAACCGCGATATGCTTCGATTGCCTGGACAGCATCAGGATTGCGCGCCTTCCTGGTAACGACCTGAACTTCGGAAACGTTGTTCTCCGTAGCTACCAGTTGTTCCACATAACGTTCACGCAGCGCCTTTTGAGTCGCTTCCGGCAGACAATCAATGTGGTACTCAATGGCTTTTGTACCTGCTCGTTTGCGTCGAAAATGCTCTGATGAAGCCAATTTTTTTATAGTGTACCTCACACCTTGCGCACTTCCCGGCATACCAGGCAGCCCCACGAGTTCGTTGACAGACACAAACATTTTTACGCCACCTTACGAACGTAGCGGCTGGGCCAGATCTCCTCCGGAGCCACACCGATAGCATCAGCAATAATGCGCTCATACTTAGGGCATTTGCGGTACAAGGCATTCTTTAAAGAATCCTTGTTTAAACCTGCTTCAACTGATAGTGAACGCAAAGTAAAGCCTTTCACATGCACCGCAGCGACAACATGTGCCGGGTGCCAGTCCTGTTTTACAACTTCATTTATAGACATCATTCGTTTATCCTTAAAAGTTATCTGCGCGGATAACACCGCCGGATAATCTCTACAGATAAATATTTGATCACTACAAAAGAAAAGTAAAGGGCTTTAATCTCTTTCTTTGGTGATTTTTATCTACATAAGGATAAATACTTATGAATCATACAGTTAAGAGAAAAGAAAAAAACGATAAAAAAGAAAGTGATTTTTCTTTTCCAGCATTTCAAAAAGAAAGCATCAAGGAACGACTGGCAAAGTTAATGCGTGGTCGGTCTAAAACCGCAGTTGCGAAAGCGTGGGGGCTTCCATTCTCTACACTTAATAACTATTTTGAGAAAGATGCGATACCATCTCTACAAGTAGCTAGCCAGATAGCTTTTGCAGAAGGAGTAAGTATTGATTGGCTTGTTTTTGGTAAGGTAGAGGCAGAGTCGTTACATCCTCAAACAGATAACAACGCCCAGAACCAACCACTCGATATCACACAACAACGCCTCCTGGCTATTCTGAGTGCCCTGGAATCACCGGAGGCTGAGCGGTTGTCCAAACTCCTGGCACTAAATGGAGCCAAATACTTGTCGCGCTTACTGGAACCTGAGAACCAAGAGTTGATCCAATTAGAAGGGCGAAAACGAGCAGCGGCACTACTTCTAGATAATCTATCTGATGATAGAGTTAGAGAGATTTTGGCAGAAATTGAAGCTAGTAATCTCTCGCACAGTTTAAAAGCGAAGGCAGGTTGACTTCATTGGCCTGCCTTTAGAGCTTCTTTAAAATCAAATTTAGAGCCAATACTGATGTTTTGAAGGGCTTTCAAACTATCGAAAGGTACGGCGCGCCTATCTTGAATATGTTGTCGATTGTGGCGCATTGAACTTTTTTTGATGCCTCCTATCTTGAATCTAATAGACATCTAACTTATTGAATCCCATCAAATCCCGCCTTTTCTAATCTCTTCCCGGTTATCTTGAATAAATTACCTAGTCATATATCGCCAATAGAATCATGTAACTCTTTTTGCACTTGCGGAATCAGTTCGTCAGAGAGATTTAACCCAAACTTGAAGAAGATATCGTCGATATTGTCAAAGTTATCGACATATTCCAGGCGATGATAGTACATCTCCGCCACGGCCTTCATTTCGGCGTCATACTTTTTCAGGGTATAGGCGCTATTTTTTCCACAGGCAATAATTTCCACCTCCGGGCGCGTCAGTAAATGCTCCACAATAGTGGAAAATGCGTCCTTCGACAGTTCGCCATTAAAAACATCTTTGCCTTCGTTCACCACCCAGCCGCCGTTTTCCGCCACAAAGGCAATTTCATTGGCAATTTCGGGAAAGAACGAAATTAACTGATAATATTGATTTCCACTGGCGACCACAAAGCGAATACCTTGTGCTTTCATCTGCTGATACTGGGCCATAAACCGCTCACGGTTATAGGTTTTTTGATCGCTTAAGAAAGTACCGTCCATATCTACCGCAATTAATTTAATGCCCATCAACTATTCTCCATCGCAGTTTGCGTTTTTGTATCGGGTTTGGCGACGGCTTTAGCGACAATAGCCGCAAGAATAACCAGCGCCAGCACAACCAGCATTGCACTACGTAATCCATAATGTTCTCCGAGATAGCCCAGCAGTGGCGGCCCGACGAGGAATGCCAGATAACCCGTCGTTGCCACTACGCTGACACGGGTCGGCGCATCGGGGCCGGTATCGCTGGCGGCAGAAATGGTTAGTGGGAAGCCCAGAGAAGCGCCCAATCCCCAAAGCACAACAGACACCCCAGCGACCCATGCGCTATCGACAAAAATAATTAGTCCGATACCCAACGCACCCATCAAGGCACTGGCACGTACTACGGCAACGCGGCTGTAACGGTCGATGAACCAGCCACCGGTGAAGCGTCCAACGGTCATCCCCAATGTGAAACCGGCATAAATCAGTGAGCCTGACGTTGGACTAAAACCGTGGCCATCAACCATTAATAAGGGTAACCAATCGTTGGCAGAGCCTTCTGCAAAAGCCATTGCCAGTACTACGACACCAATCAACAGCAACTGGATGTCACGGTAAAAAGGCACACCTTTTTCGTCATGCTGCGAGCCATCGGCAGCGTTTTTGCCCGTACCACCAGGGATTGCCTTAATAGCAATATAAATAGGTGCGATGCCCGCCAGTGCCGCCAACAAAATATGTACAGTTGCCGGAACACCAAAGGCTGTCAACGCCATCCCGACACCAGCGCCTGCCAGCGTGCCCAGGCTATAAAAGCCGTGCATCATAGGCAAAACCGTTTTATTCATTTCTCGCTCAACGGCTGCGCCTTCAACGTTTATCGCCACTTCAGCGGAACCAAAACTGGCTCCAAAGACACCAAGACCAACGGCAAAGAGGACGGGGGATGTCAGCCAGAGCGCCAGACTTAATATCATCATCCCGATCAAAGCGCAGGACATAGTGACCAGAATGACATTACGCGTCCCAAAGCGTTTCACTAACCACGCCGAGCAGAGGATACCGCTCATCGAACCTATCGACAGGCCAAAGAGTACACCGCCCATTTCAGCGATAGAGACAGAGAGAATATCCCGAATTGCTGGCGTGCGGGTGGCCCAGGAAGCCATTAGCAGTCCTGGCAAAAAGAAGAACATAAACAACGCCCAGGTACGGCGTTTCAAGGCATTACGTGAAGAATTTACTGTCATAGATCACGTCAAAAAAAGAAGAGGGAAGACAACCTTAGCAAGGTTGTGTACATTTGTACACAATTGCAGAGAGAGGGTAAAAATATGCGCCGCGCTAATGATCCCCAACGGCGAGAAAAAATCATTCAGGCCACGCTGGAGGCAGTGAAACTTTACGGGATACATGCCGTTACGCACCGTAAAATCGCTACCCTCGCCGGAGTGCCGTTAGGATCAATGACCTACTATTTTTCAGGAATTGATGAGTTGTTGCTGGAAGCGTTTAGCCGTTTTACGCAGACGATGTCGCGGCAATATCAGGCTTTTTTTGATGATGTCAATGACGCCCCCAGCGCCTGCCAGGCCATAACAGACATGATCTACAGCTCGCAGGTCGCAACGCCGGATAACATGGAACTGATGTACCAGCTCTACGCATTGGCCAGCCGAAAACCGCTATTAAAAACGGTGATGCAAAACTGGATGCAGCGTAGTCAGCAAACGCTTGAACAATGGTTTGAACCGGAAACTGCCCGGGCGCTGGATGCTTTTATTGAAGGGATGAGTCTGCATTTTGTCACCGACCGTAAGCCGCTATCGCATGAGGAGATTTTGAGGATGGTGGAGCGAGTGGCAGGGCTGGAGATAAATTTCAGGCAACAAAAAAACCATTTATGTAAACGGGTTAATGAAAACAATAAGTTATAGTAAAAACAATAAGTTGGGTTGGTGGTCAGTGGTGGTTATTACGGGGTAATGCCAACCGCTGCCGCCACTTTGTCGCCACTTCAACTCATTAGGATCTATCTACTGTATTGGTAATATCGAATGTTAGGGTTTAAAATTTCATACTGTTATTATTTTGTATGTTATATTGGTTTTTATATTTCTCCCCAAATAGGGGTAGTTTCTGCTATAAAAAAATCAACACTACATCCTTCTTTTGACAAAAATCGCTGAGCATTTGCTTTGGCTTTTTTGTTGTTTTCATCATTTTCATTGCCATAAATACTGACAAATACTTTAGTTACTTTACTTTCTCGAATTTGATCAAATATATGCCTATCGTTCTCATCCATTGAATGTCCATATATAAATAATGTTCCTTTCAACTTACGTAGGGCACTGTAGCAGAAATTTAAATATGGATTGTGGAGAATTCTTTCTTTTTTCTTTTCACTTGTTGGCTCGGAAACAAAAAGAGGGAAAGCGCCTTCGTCTAAATTCATCTGAACCTGTTCGATAATAGTATTACCATTATCGCCATTTGCATGTTTCTTTATTGACGAGCCTTGCTCATACAAATGTAGAGCACCATGCAAGAAAAATACATTTTGATCAGTGTTATAGCGTTGCCATGTTCTCCCACTCCTAAAGCCATCATCTGTATCAAAGGTTAAAGGATCAAGGTTTTTTTTATTTCTAGCCCAATACATTAATAAATCATAGTTAAGTGTGAACAATCTTTCAAAATTAGATAAGAAAGACCTTGCGAAAGAAAATTGTCTATCTGATATTTGATGAGGATATGTCGGATGAGAATTAGAAATTGCATTTATTAGTGCCGTTTTCAGGGCTTCTTGATGTTCATTAATTAGGTTTATCATTTCACAATGAGGATCATAGTGTTTAATGATTCTATTTGCTGATGAAAGTTTATCCATTACTGACTCAAAATCAAATGTATTAAGCTCTTGAAACAGTTTTCTTATTAAATCGTCATGATCGCCAAAGTTGGCATTATCGAGAATACTTCTATAATTAAATATTTGTGGAGACCACGCTTGTGAAAAACCATTTCCCATCAGTAATGATGGTTTTTCCTCTTGTGGTAAGGAAGAGAGGGCTTGTGCAAATGTGTGCATAAATTATACTCATTTGTTACGTATCGATGGCCTGATTCTATTTTAGCTTTATAAAATATAAAAGTGACTTCATCACATTATGAGCAAGGCGGCTTTTTTGGTTGATGCTAAGCATTATTCATTGTAGCAAGTGGATTAAATCTAAGTGCCGTTTCAAGATGATCTGGGGCCAAGTGAGCATAACGCATAGTCATTTTTATATCGTGGTGTCCGAGAATTTTTTGTAAGGCCAGGATGTTTCCACCCGACATCATGAAGTGTGCTGCAAACGTATGGCGCAGAACGTGTGTCAGTTGACCGCGAGGGAGCACGATAGACGTTTTTTCCATCACGGATAAAAATTGAAAATAGCAGTCTGTGAAGAAATTGAACCCATCAAGCGCCATGATCTCTTCGTAAAGCTCTTTACTGATAGGGATGCTTCTGTTTTTCTTCCCCTTCGTTCTTACAAAGGTAATTCGGTATTTGGTCACTTGCGAGCGGGTAAGATTTATTGCTTCTCGCCAGCGTGCGCCTGTGCTTAGGCATATCTTGACTACCAGTGCCAGAATTGGGTCCTGACGTTTGCAATCAGCCAGCAGTTCAACAATCTGCTCATGGGTAAGCCATGCCATCTCTTTTTCTGCGATGGTGAATTTTCGCATGTTCTCCAGTGGGTTCGGATACGACCATTCGCCCAGGCGGGATAGTTCGCTAAAAACACTACTTAGATAGCTTTGCTCCAGGTTAATGGTGACCGGGCTTGCTCCTTTCTTCCATTTCTCGCTGAAGTAGATCTCACCTGTCAGGCGTTTATCTCGATAGTGGGCAAACATTTTAGAGGTTAGATCAGTTGCAAGGGGATTGCCCAGAGCGTCAACCATCAGCAGCAATTTGTCATAGACATGCTGCCCAGCAGTCAGTGATTTACCATGTAGTTTGAACCATAGCTCAACCACGTCTTTCAGTGTTCGACGATCCACTGATTCACCTAGCCAGGGCTTTGCTTCGGTTTCTTCCATCGTGTGACGCTCAAAAGCCAGTGCTTCGCCTTTGGTGGCGAATTGTTTACGCACACGACGCCCACTACGTCCGGCGGGGTAACATTCGCAAAGCCATTTTCCTGTGGTGAGTTTTCGTACAGCCATAAAAAATGCCCTCCAATAGAGAGCATTTTTACTGTATGTATAACCAGTGTCAATGTATGAAATCCTGCGACCATACATCTCACTGAAGCCATAATGAAGTAGGCTATTCTTTTTGCTATGTGAGCATGTAACTTTTGCGGTTAACCTGTGGCTCATTTTTATTTTAGGCGCAGATATAAAAGCAAAAGTTATCGTGAGTTTTTAGTACAGATTTTTTTGGATTTACTAATAGTTCCATCATTGCAAACGAATTTGCCATCAGAGGTACAGTGAGAAACACCTCCCTTTTTCCCTGAGCAGGGATAATTTCTAGCATAGGTAGCTAGTGGGTTTAATAACAAAGAACATGACAAAACCACAAAAAATACCTTACCAAGCATAATTTCCTCCCGGTACTATTTAACATACTTGACTGTTAAACTTATAATTTTACCAATTATTTCAATGTCTTCTATCTTGCATTCGAAGGCTCTGTTTCCACCCTCGACGAAGATTCTTCCACCGGGTAAACGAGTAATGTCACGGATCGTTATTTTGCCATCAATACTTATTACCCATTTACCATCACGTATATCATCAAATTCCTTATCACAAATAAATTCAGAATTATTATCTGTGATTACAAAAAGATTCTTGAATGCCGACGGTAGAAATTCTCTATCGAAAATATAAAAACCGTCTTCACACAAGGCCCCATCAGATAATACATATTTAGCAACTTCCATAGTATTTGTATTACCTGAAGTTTGCTTTGAACCATGCCCGGTTGTGAGCCAATTAAGCGAGGCGCCTGTTTCAAGGGCGCACTGGATTACCCATTCTGCTGGGAATGAGTCACGCATGTAGCGTGTGGCGAGTGTACTTTTAGAGATTCCTAAATGATCGCACAACGCCTGTCGAGTCTTGAATCCATAAGCTTCTACCATGCGCTCTATAGCGCCTCGTCCGCCTTTCTCCAAATTCATGGTCACTCCAAGTGAACTTTTATCTTGACGATTTCACCGTGCGATCGTATGTTTATGGTGTTCACAAAATACAAACGATCCGTATTCGTCCTGATTAATCATCATTAAACGAGGAATGTTGCATCATGAGAACTAACATTTCAATCACTCTTACCACGCCTCATGTGACTATTGAACGCTATAGCGAGCTGACAGGGCTATCCATCGATACCATCAATGACATGTTGGCTGATGGACGCCTTATCCGTCACCGTCTGCGCAAAGATAAAAAACGCGAAAAAGTGATGATCAACATAGCAGCAATGACCGTTGATGCGCTTTCAGAATGCAATCTAAACCTTAATTAGTTCGATTCTGAAATACATCAGAGGCATTGACCATGTTTGATTACCAAGTTTCCAAACATCCACATTTTGATGAAGCCTGTCGTGCATTCGCATTGCGCCACAACCTGGTGCAACTGGCAGAACGTGCTGGCATGAATGTGCAGATTCTGCGGAACAAGCTGAACCCAGCTCAACCTCATTTATTAACCGCACCAGAAATCTGGCTGCTTACCGATCTGACTGAAGATTCAACGCTGGTAGATGGTTTTCTGGCTCAGATTCACTGCCTGCCATGCGTACCGATTAATGAGGTTGCAAAAGAGAAACTGCCGCATTACGTCATGAGCGCAACTGCAGAGATCGGACGTGTTGCAGCAGGTGCGGTATCTGGTGATGTAAAAACTAGTGCCGGTCGTCGTGATGCTATCAGCAGCATTAACTCTGTAACACGACTGATGGCGCTGGCTGCTGTTTCATTGCAGGCCCGTTTACAGGCTAATCCTGCGATGGCGAGTGCAGTTGATACCGTGACTGGCCTCGGTGCTTCATTCGGTTTGCTGTGAGGTGCTTATGCTGACGAAAGAACCATCATTTGCATCGCTGCTGGTAAAACAAAGCCCGGCAATGCACTACGGTCACGGCTGGATCATGGGTGAGGATGGTAAACGCTGGCATCCGTGCCGTTCACAAGATGAATTGCTGGCAGAACTATCTACGAAAAAACGGGGGAACAAATGGCTATTGAAGGCGCTGCGGCTACTGTTCCATTAAGCCCCGGTGAACGCCTGAATGGACTTAATCACATAGCGGAATTAAGGGCGAAAGTTTTTGGCCTGAATATTGAGTCAGAGCTTGAGCGGTTTATTAAAGATATGCGTGATCCACGGGATATCAATAACGAACAAAATAAACGAGCACTGGCAGCCATATTCTTTATGGCAAAAATTCCGGCTGAACGTCATAGCATCAGCATCAATGAGCTGACCACTGACGAAAAGCGGGAGTTGATTAAAGCAATGAATCATTTTCGTGCAGTGGTGAGCTTATTTCCCAGACGGCTAACCATGCCGAATTAACCAACTAATGAAATTAATGGCGTAAACCCGCCGGGCATCCCTTTATCTAAATTCAGGAGAATTGATTATGCGTAATATTGAAATCCTCACGACTAAAACCGGACCGGATGATGCAGGGCTTAATATTTTACTGACAGAGGCTCGTCTGGAAGAACGCCGGGCAAGGGCTGAAGCAATGGCAGCTCGCCTTGATAGCCTGGCGTGTCATATCTCATCCCGTCAGCTAAACCACGTGGAAGCGGCAGAACTGCTGCGTGTGGCTGCTGAAGCAATCCAGAACGAAGCGCAGGAGATCCACTAATGGCTGATGCAATGGATCTCGTACAGCAGCGCGTTGAAGAAGAACGCCAGCGCCATATCCGTGCTGCCCGTGCCAAAACACCGGGCGTGTCTCGCGTGCTTTGCATTGAGTGTGAAGCGCCAATTCCGCCAGCACGCCGCCGTGCCATTCCGGGTGTGCAGCTTTGCATTACCTGCCAGGAAATTGCAGAGCTGAAAGGCAAACATTACAACGGAGGTGCTGTATGAGCACCATTCTGAAATGGGCGGGTAATAAAACCGCCATTATGTCCGAACTGAAAAAATACCTTCCTGCTGGCCCGCGACTGGTTGAACCTTTCGCGGGTTCTTGTGCTGTGATGATAGAGACGGATTACCCCAGCTATCTTGTTGCGGATATTAATCCTGATTTAATCAACCTCTATAAAAAGGTTGCTGCTGATTGCGAGGCGTTTATATCTCGTGCCAGAGCTTTATTTGAGGAAGCAAACAGTGAGCTGGCTTATTACAACATAAGGCAGGAGTTTAATTACTCAACTGAAATTACTGATTTCATGAAAGCGGTATATTTCCTGTATCTCAATCGTCACGGTTACCGTGGGTTATGTCGCTATAACAAGAGCGGGTATTTCAACATTCCCTACGGTAATTATAAAAATCCGTATTTCCCTGAAAAAGAAATTCGCGCATTTGCAGAGAAAGCCCAGCGATCAACGTTTATCTGCGCCAGCTTTGATGAAACGCTGGCGATGCTGCAGGTGGGGGATGTGGTGTATTGCGATCCGCCTTATGACGGTACGTTTTCCGGTTATCACACTGACGGCTTCACTGAAGATGACCAGTATCACCTGGCATCCGTTCTTGAACATCGGTCATCAGAAGGACATCCCGTCATTGTTTCTAACAGTGACACATCCCTGATCCGTTCGCTGTATCGCAATTTTACTCACCACTACATCAAGGCAAAACGCAGCATCAGTGTGGCAGCTGGTGATAGTAAATCTGCAACAGAAATCATTGCTGTTTCCGGGGCGCGCTGCTGGGTGGGATTTGATCCTTCGCGTGGCGTAGATAGTTCTGCTGTGTACGAGGTGCGTGTATGAGTCATGACGATATGAGCAACTCTAGCGGCTTTAACGAGGCCGCTGCATCATTTTCATGGAACGGCCCGAAAAAGGCCATTAACCCTTATCTGGACCCGGCGGAAGTTGCGCCGGAGTCTGCACTTTCAAACCTGATCACTCTGTATGTTGCCGATAACGAGCAGGAACAACTGCGCCGCGAGGCACTGAGTGAGCAGGTCTGGGAGCGTTATTTCTTTAATGAATCCCGTGATCCTGTCCAGCGCGAAATGGAGCAGGATAAGCTCATTAGCCGGGCAAAGCTGGCGCATGAGCAGCAGCGTTTTAATCCAGACATGGTCATTCTGGCTGACGTCAACGCCCAGCCTTCCCATATCAGCAAGCCGCTGATGCAACGTATTGAATACTTCAGCAGCTTGGGCAGGCCAAAGGCTTATTCCCGCTATTTGCGTGAGACGATTAAGCCATGTCTGGAACGACTGGAGCATGTACGCGACAGTCAGCTATCCACTTCTTTTCGCTTTATGGCAAGCCATGAAGGGCTGGACGGCCTGCTGATCCTGCCTGAAATGAGTCAGGATCAGGTGAAACGCCTGTCTACCCTTGTCGCTGCGCATATGAGCATGTGTCTTGATGCCGCTTGTGGTGATTTGTACGCCACCGATGATGTTAAGCCAGAAGAAATCCGCAAGACATGGGAAAAGGTGGCAGCGGAAACCCTACGTTTGGATGTCATCCCGCCTGCGTTTGAGCAACTCCGTCGGAAAAGAAACCGCCGTAAACCAGTGCCCTATGAACTCATTCCGGGCTCGCTGGCGCGTATGCTGTGCGCCGACTGGTGGTATCGGAAATTGTGGAAGATGCGTTGCGAATGGCGGGAAGAGCAGTTGCGTGCTGTCTGCCTGGTCAGCAAAAAAGCATCTCCCTATGTCAGCTATGAAGCTGTGATGCATAAACGTGAGCAGCGCCGTAAGTCGCTGGAGTTTTTCCGTTCTCATGAACTGGTGAACGAAGACGGAGACGCGCTGGATATGGAAGATGTGGTAAACGCCAGCTGCAGCAACCCGGCGCATCGCCGCAATGAGATGATGGCCTGTGTTAAAGGTCTGGAGCTTATCGCGGAAATGCGCGGTGACTGCGCCGTTTTCTACACCATTACCTGTCCGTCACGTTTCCATTCCACGCTCAATAACGGCAGACCCAACCCGACCTGGAAAAACGCGACGGTAAGACAAAGCAGCGATTATCTGGTCGGTATGTTTGCTGCATTTCGTAAGGCGATGCACAAAGCCGGGTTGCGCTGGTATGGCGTGCGGGTGGCTGAGCCGCATCACGACGGCACAGTTCACTGGCACCTGTTGTGTTTCATGCGCAAAAAAGACCGCCGCGCCATTACTGCATTGTTGCGTAAGTTTGCTATCCGTGAAGACCGCGAGGAGCTGGGCAATAACACGGGGCCGCGCTTTAAGTCTGAGCTGATTAACCCGCGCAAAGGAACGCCGACAAGCTACATAGCGAAATACATCAGTAAGAACATTGACGGGCGTGGTCTGGCTGGCGAGATCAGCAAGGAAACGGGTAAATCTCTTCGTGATAACGCTGAATACGTGAATGCCTGGGCGTCTTTGCATCGTGTTCAGCAATTCCGCTTCTTTGGTATTCCGGGGCGTCAGGCTTACCGTGAACTGCGATTGCTGGCTGGTCAGGCGGCAAGGCAGCAGGGTGACAAAAAAGCAGGTGTGCCGGTACTGGATAACCCGCGCCTTGATGCCATTCTGGCTGCTGCTGATGCTGGTTGTTTTGCCACCTATATCATGAAGCAGGGAGGTGTACTGGTTCCCCGTAAATATCACCTCATCAGAACCGCTTATGAAATTAACGAAGAGCCGACCGCCTATGGCGATCACGGTATTCGTATTTATGGCATCTGGTCACCCATTGCAGAGGGCAAGATCTGCACTCATGCAGTGAAGTGGAAAATGGTTCGTAAGGCCGTTGACGTTCAGGAGGCGGCAGCCGACCAGGGCGCTTGTGCCCCTTGGACTCGTGGCAATAACTGTCCCCTTGCTGAAAATTTGTACCAACAGGAGAAAGATAAATCAGCTGATGGGGACACCAGAACAGACATTACCCGCATGGATGACAAGGAGTTGCACGATTACCTGCACAGTATGAGCAAAAAAGAGCTCCGGGAACTGGCAGCAAGGTTACGCCTGGTTAAGCCGAAACGGCGTAAAGACTACAAACAGCGAATTACAGATCATCAGCGACAGCAGCTCGTCTATGAACTGAAGTCCAGAGGATTTGATGGCAGCGAGAAAGAGGTCGATTTACTCCTTCGCGGTGGCAGTATTCCGTCAGGAACAGGCCTGCGTATCTTCTATCGGAACCAGCGTTTGCAGGAAGATGATAAGTGGCGGAACCTGTATTAATTACGCGGGTTAACAATTCGTGCTCTTAATAATACCAGGCATATCAGGCTGATGAACGTAAAAAAACGTTTTACATCAGTAAGATTATTATATACTGTAAATATAAACAGTGGATATGCATACAGTATTGCTTGTGGTGTCATAGGAGGAAAAATGCAGGACTATTTTTTGGAGTCTTTGAAGCTCCAGCGCATTGATTTTTTTTCTTAAGCTTGTAGCGGCTAGTGAGTGTAGTGATGAAGAGAAGGGGCTGGCTTTGCAGTGGGTTTCTGAATTGACTGATGAACTCATGGCAAAAATCAGAACCCACGAATACAACCGCTCAATGGATGTCATCAGTTGAGGTGACTTTTATGCGCATTGAAATAATGATCGATAAAGAGCAGAAGATTAGCCAGTCTATCCTGGACGCCCTTGAATCCGAGCTTTACCGCAATTTGCGCCCCCTGTATCCAAAAACGGTAATTCGTATCCGCAAAGGTAGCTCTAACGGTGTGGAACTGACCGGACTGCAACTGGACGAAAGAAAGGAAGCAAGTGATGAAAATTATGCAGAAGGTGTGGGAAGACGATAGCTGGCTGCATTAAGAAACGTTGCCCCCAGTAGGGTTCATTCTGATGGGGGCTAGTTTGAGCAACGAGTGAAACGAGGCGTTAGGTGGGAGGCCATTTTGATAAGTTATCACCCACTTTATACCAATAACAGAACTGCGTAATAACTATTTACCTCGGGGGGGAGATGTGAGCCATACAAATTTCAGTATTAATTTTCAATTCCCTCCATTTTACAATGAGTTTTTTCCCAGAACTGTAATACAACAGGACTAGCCCACTCTGGCATCAGTGCGTTATTTAAAAAACTGAAAACATCATGAGACGCATCAGCATTTTTTCTAAGGAATTTCCAGCCTTTTCTAGTATTTATCTCAACAATACCTAACCCACCATCATCAAACATATGCATCTTGAATTCAGGATTGTTTACACCTAGAGATTTTATTTCTTTTATGTATGGACTATCTTCATCCATAAATATTTTCTCTATGTGCTTAGCACAATGATATATTTTATTTCGATAAGTTGATACGCTCACAGCGGTACGCGCTGTTGTTATTCCCATTCCTAATGGGGCATATGCTTTTCCATCCATCACTACGGGCAGATTTATTCCATTTTTTCTTAAGTTTGCAATATCTGAATCTGTAGTTGGATGAATACAAGCTAAGCCTGAAATACCTTTCATTTCAAATATTTCTGCTGCTTCTGGCCAGTTGCGTATGAATGTTTCTACCAAATCTCTTTGAGAAAAAAGATTTGGTTCTATGTTTTTATCATGATGTTTTATATCAATAAAAAGCACAGCGTTTGAGTACACCTTCAGGAATAATACCCACTCAGCACGATCTGAGTATTTTTTACTTGAACTTACTGGATTTAATGGCAGATGGAGGTGATGAATCCCCCAATCAGCCCATAGGTTATCCGTTCTTTTCGTCGCCTTTTTACCGCTTGTGTCATTGAATAATGTTAATGTTTTACTCTGATAAGGATTTACATCACCACCAGTAGTAAACAACATCTCGATTCTCTGCAATCCAACCCTTGCGCCATCGTGAATATTTTCAGGAAATCGATCTGATTTTAAAATTATTCGTTTTTGTGGAACAATGTAGCGTAAAAGAAAATCACACCACCTCAGTAGAGGATCGTGAAGATTTGAGTGCCCGGATTCATCATATAATAACCCAAATGCTTGAATTCCCTTCTCTGAAATTTCGTCAATATCTTTGATTAGATTAATATTTTTTCGTGCGTCCAACATACTAACTCCGTTTAAATATAATTTTTTAGTATTTCAGTTAATTAATATCTATACGCCGTTATAGCTGAATTTTCCGGTGATTTCAGGGCACATTAACCAATTTAGATAATACTATAGTAATGGTTGGGCTGATTTTTCAAGAACAAAAGTAATTTTCAAGCTTTGTAACATGTTGATTTTCCACTTTTCGCTCAAGCGAGCTTTCATCTTTGCAAGCCCATATGTTCGTTTTTCAAGCGATTATTCAGATACGTTAACTTCCCATGGCAGTGCATGACTATGCTGCATGAAATCGCATGATCGATCGAGGATCGTCTATGCTTAGACCAGCCAGAAATGGCGGGCTTTTGCTCATGTCATGCAGCTGCATGAAAACCACTGCATAAAGTGGGCAGGCGTGGCGGGGATACGAGGGCGCGCTATCACGTAAAATAGGCAAAATACTTCTGGAAAACAGAAAGTTGAAGTGATATGTTCATAAACACGCATGTAGGCAGATTTGTTGGTTGTGAATCGCAACCAGTGGCCTTAATGGCAGGAGGAATCGCCTCCCTAAAATCCTTGATTCAGAGCTATACGGCAGGTGTGCTGTGCGAAGGAGTGCCTGCATGCGTTTCTCCTTGGCCTTTTTTTCCTCTGGGATGAAGAAGAAATGACAAAAACATCTAAACTTGACGCACTTAGGGCTGCTACTTCACGTGAAGACTTGGCTAAAATTTTAGATGTTAAGTTGGTATTTTTAACTAACGTTCTATATAGAATCGGCTCGGATAATCAATACACTCAATTTACAATACCGAAGAAAGGAAAAGGGGTAAGGACTATTTCTGCACCTACAGACCGGTTGAAGGACATCCAACGAAGAATATGTGACTTACTTTCTGATTGTAGAGATGAGATCTTTGCTATAAGGAAAATTAGTAACAACTATTCCTTTGGTTTTGAGAGGGGAAAATCAATAATCCTAAATGCTTATAAGCATAGAGGCAAACAAATAATATTAAATATAGATCTTAAGGATTTTTTTGAAAGCTTTAATTTCGGACGAGTTAGAGGATATTTTCTTTCCAATCAGGATTTTTTATTAAATCCTGTGGTGGCAACGACACTTGCAAAAGCTGCATGCTATAATGGAACCCTCCCCCAGGGAAGTCCATGTTCTCCTATTATCTCAAATCTAATTTGCAATATTATGGATATGAGATTAGCTAAACTGGCTAAAAAATATGGATGTACTTATAGCAGATATGCTGATGATATAACAATTTCTACAAATAAAAATACATTTCCGTTAGAAATGGCTACTGTGCAACCTGAAGGGGTTGTTTTGGGAAAAGTTTTGGTAAAAGAAATAGAAAACTCTGGATTCGAAATAAATGATTCAAAGACTAGGCTTACGTATAAGACATCAAGGCAAGAAGTAACGGGACTTACAGTTAACAGAATCGTTAATATTGATAGATGTTATTATAAAAAAACTCGGGCGTTGGCACATGCTTTGTATCGTACAGGTGAATATAAAGTGCCAGATGAAAATGGTGTTTTAGTTTCAGGAGGTCTGGATAAACTTGAGGGGATGTTTGGTTTTATTGATCAAGTTGATAAGTTTAACAATATAAAGAAAAAACTGAACAAGCAACCTGATAGATATGTATTGACTAATGCGACTTTGCATGGTTTTAAATTAAAGTTGAATGCGCGAGAAAAAGCATATAGTAAATTTATTTACTATAAATTTTTTCATGGCAACACCTGTCCTACGATAATTACAGAAGGGAAGACTGATCGGATATATTTGAAGGCTGCTTTGCATTCTTTGGAGACATCATATCCTGAGTTGTTTAGAGAAAAAACAGATAGTAAAAAGAAAGAAATAAATCTTAATATATTTAAATCTAATGAAAAGACCAAATATTTTTTAGATCTTTCTGGGGGAACTGCAGATCTGAAAAAATTTGTAGAGCGTTATAAAAATAATTATGCTTCTTATTATGGTTCTGTTCCAAAACAGCCAGTGATTATGGTTCTTGATAATGATACAGGTCCAAGCGATTTACTTAATTTTCTGCGCAATAAAGTTAAAAGCTGCCCAGACGATGTAACTGAAATGAGAAAGATGAAATATATTCATGTTTTCTATAATTTATATATAGTTCTCACACCATTGAGTCCTTCCGGCGAACAAACTTCAATGGAGGATCTTTTCCCTAAAGATATTTTAGATATCAAGATTGATGGTAAGAAATTCAACAAAAATAATGATGGAGACTCAAAAACGGAATATGGGAAGCATATTTTTTCCATGAGGGTTGTTAGAGATAAAAAGCGGAAAATAGATTTTAAGGCATTTTGTTGTATTTTTGATGCTATAAAAGATATAAAGGAACATTATAAATTAATGTTAAATAGCTAATGAACAGCCCTAACGTTATGAACGCTAAG
Source organism: Escherichia sp. TW09308 (assembly GCF_000208565.1). Taxonomy (NCBI): domain Bacteria; kingdom Pseudomonadati; phylum Pseudomonadota; class Gammaproteobacteria; order Enterobacterales; family Enterobacteriaceae; genus Escherichia; species Escherichia sp. TW09308. The sequence continues at coordinate 3,973,895 of NZ_AEME01000001.1, forward strand.
GCTGATTTTTCGTTAAAATTTATATGGTTTGAATTGTAATATATTATCTTCAAGCCATTTATTTAATTCCTGCATCCTTTTCTGTAAGGGTATTAATTCGTTCCTCACAAACACTAAACTCGCTTTTTCCACATCCCCAAACCCCCCGACATTATTTGGCATAATCCCCATCATTTGCGGCGGCACACGATGTGCTGCCATCATGTCATCCCGACTCACGTTCTTGATATTCAAAAACTCATCCTTCGCTGCGACCTCTGACAACGGGATAATCTGAAGTCCGTCCTTTTTGCCGTTAGGCGAGTACATAAACAGATTGCGGAAGTTGCCAGGGCCTTTGGCGCTTTTCATCGCATTGCGGAGGTTGTTCACATCCTCCTGGTTCTGCGCTGCATCGGTCATGTACATGATGAAGCCTGCATGACTGCCGTTAATGTAATACTTGCGGCGGAACAGCGTGGCGGACTCGTTGAGCAGAGCTGACGGAATGGCAGAAAGATAACCGGGCAGGCCGTAGATCTCCTGGTTGATGTCCGGTTCCATCAGATGAAAAATGTTGCCTTTCGTGAACTGATACGGCTGCGTAGTCATGCCGTATTGCACAAACCAGTAGGTATCCAGGTCTAACCCGCGTCGGGTGTATTTTGCCAGTGCAGGCTCAAGGGCGATAACTTCACCGAAGCGGTTCGTGCGTTTCTCCAGGTAGGCGTTACCAAAAACCAGATAGTCCTGTACAAAACGCGAAAAAGCCTGCTGGCTGAGCAGCGGGTGAGGGATGTAGGTGCTGGTCAGAATGTTGCACTTCACTGCAATCGGTGAGCTGTGATGCACGGCGGCGCGGAAGGTTCGCGCCAGTCCGTCGAAACTCACAGGCGGCTCATACCAACGATCCATCTGTACGCATTCCACATAGTCCAGCAGTTCGCGGCGGTCCAGAACAGGAACGGGATCACCGAAGCTGAATGCTTCGGCTGAAGTCTGGCTTTTATGCTGGCTCTGTTTCGTCGACGCAGCGCGGTTCTTCTTACTCTTTCCCATCAAAAAATCTCCACAATATTGCTGGTATTGGCGGACTCGCCCTGCAGCGGTTCGTTAAACAGTGCGTGCATTGTTGCCCAGGCCAGATCGGCATGGCTGGCTTCTTCGCTGCGGCTGGCTTCATAGGTCGGGCGGTTGCCACTGGCAGTGGTAGCGCGACGGATTGCCATAAATGACTGCGCAATGTCGGTGTGCCCGGCGTCAAACTCCAGACGGCGGTGGCTGATAATGTCGTAGGCCTTGAGTACCAGGGCGTTTTTAACGTTGGGGTTATAGACAAACTCCCTGACGGCAGGAAAAAACGCTTTCACGTTCTCGTAAACCCCGTGACCGACGCCGGTCGAGTCGATACCGATATAGGTCACGTTATACTGTTCGGTCAGTTTTTTGATGGCGTCAGCCTGGGCGCGGAAGTCCATCCCGCGCCACTGGTGACGCTCAAGAATGCGGAACTTACCACCCGGCACGGCTGGCGGAGCCACCACCACGCATCCGGCACTGTCGCCGTTCTGCGTACCTTTTGCCGGGTCATAACCGATCCACACTTCGTGCCAGCCAAACGGGCGCAGGGCCAGTGCATGAAAGTCGGTCCAGACTTCCCAGCTGTCCACCATGCACGCCTGCAGTTCGCTGAGCGGGAACACGGACGCGAGATCGTCCACGAACTCGCACATCAGCAGGTTCTGGTATTCGTCCGGGCTGTACTCCATGCGCAGCTGGTCGAGGTCGAACAGGTTACAGCCGCCGCGCACCGCATCTTCCACGGTGACTATCTGGCGGTATTGCCCGTCTGCGCACAGCAGGCCGGGGGCCAGATTGTTGTGGGACAGGTCGATGTCCACCTTATCGGCTTTGTTGCGCCCACGGTTAAACAGAGCACCGGACCAGAACGGATAAGCACTGTGTGTCAGGCTGGATGGCGTGGAAAAATAGGTTTGTCGCCATTTCTTGTGAATAGCCATCCCGGAAGCCACTTTGCGCAGCTCCTGGAATTTCGGTATCCAGAAATATTCATCCAGATACAGGTTGCCGTGATAACTCTGGGCCGTGCGGGCATTGGTGCCGAGGAAGTAAAGAGTGGCTCCGTTAGGAAGCACCATCGGATCGCCTTTTAGCTCCACCTCGACTTCTTTGGCGAAGTCGATGATGTATTGTTTAAAGACGTGGGCCTGAGCCTTACTGGCAGAAAGGAAAATCTGGTTACGTCCGGTAAGCAGGGCGTCAATCAGGGCTTCACGGGCAAAATAGAAGGTCGCGCCGATCTGGCGAGACTTCAGCAGGTTGCGGATGCGGTTGGTTTTTCCGGCTTCCCACCAGTGGCGCTGGTAGTTGAACATGGAGGAATGGAAGATTTCTTCCAGCTTCTCAATCTGCTCATCGGTGAAAACATTCTTTTCCGGCTGACGGCGTGGGCCTTTATTGCGGTTGGCGACGTTAGGGTTTAAGTCGGCTTCGTTGCCGCCATTGTTAAACTTGCCGATCCGCGCGTGGCGCTCAGACTGGCGCGCCAGCAGGTCAATCTCTTTGAAATCTTTCCCTTCTTTGTGCTCCTTCATGATGAGCTGGCAGTAGCGTGCGGCGGTGGTGAGCTGCATCTGATCCAGCGGCCCATAGTCACCCCACTTGTCGCGTTTTTTCCAGCTGTGAACGGTTGCAACTTTCTCGCCCAGCATTTCAGCAATGCGGGCTACGCGGTATCCCTGAAAGTACAGCAGCATGGCCTGCCGACGGGGATCGAGATCTGCGGGTGTCAGTGTGGTGTTCATGGCACAAACCTACAGCCTTGAATGAAGGCTTTCCCCGCCTGCGGTTTGTGTGGTTGTCGGTACAAATACCGCGCATTGTTTCACTGCCCCCATCACCGCAACCATAAGGCTCCAGTAAGTTTTTTCTAACGGAGCACGGCTCATGACAGTGAAAGCAAAGCGTTTTCGCATCGGGGTGGAAGGTGCCACCACCGACGGACGCGAAATCCAGCGTGAATGGCTGGAACAGATGGCAGCCAGCTACAACCCGGCGGTGTATACCGCGCTGATTAACCTTGAGCACATCAAGTCTTATCTGCCGGACAGCACCTTTAACCGCTACGGCAAGGTGACGGCGCTGTTTGCTGAAGAAATCACGGAAGGTCCGCTGGCAGGCAAGATGGCGCTGTATGCCGACGTTGAGCCAACGGAGTCCCTGGTGGAACTGGTGAAAAAAGGCCAGAAATTATTCACCTCTATGGAAGTCAGCCCGAAGTTCGCTGATACGGGCAAAGCCTACCTGGTCGGCCTGGCTGCCACTGATGACCCTGCCAGTCTGGGCACTGAAATGCTGACATTCAGCGCCAGTGCAGCCCATAACCCGCTGGCAAACCGCAAGCAGAATCCCGCCAATCTCTTTACCGCCGCAGAGGAAACGGTGATCGAACTGGAAGAAATCCAGGATGACAAACCGTCCCTGTTTGCCCGTGTCACGGCGCTGTTTACCAAAAAAGAGCAGTCCGATGACGCCCGGTTCTCTGATGTGCATAAGGCCGTGGAGCTGGTCGCCACTGAGCAGCAGAACCTGAGCGCACGCACCGAAAAATCCCTGTCTGAGCAGGAAGAACGCCTGTCTGAACTGGAGACTGCTCTGCAGGAGCAGCAAACCGCCTTTAACGAACTGGTGAATAAGCTGAGTCATGAAGACAGCCGCCAGGACTACCGCCAGCGTGCAACAGGCGGTAACGCCCCCGCTGACACTCTGACCAATTGCTGATGGAGCACAAAACCTGATGAAGAAGAATACCCGCTTTGCTTTTAACGCTTACCTGCAGCAGCTGGCGCGTCTGAACGGTGTGGCAGTTGAAGAACTGTCCAGCAAGTTCACCGTGGAGCCGTCTGTACAGCAGACGCTGGAAGACCAGATCCAGCAGTCCGCCGCTTTCCTGACGCTGATTAACGTCACGCCAGTGACTGAGCAGTCCGGTCAGTTGCTGGGGTTGGGTGTTGGTAGCACCATTGCCGGAACCACTGACACCACCGCGAAAGAGCGTGAACCTGTCGATCCTACGCTGATGGTCGATGTGGAATACAAATGCGAGCAGACCAACTTTGACACGGTACTGACCTACGCGAAGCTGGACCTGTGGGCGAAGTTTCAGGATTTCCAGGTGCGTATCCGTGACGCCATCGTGAAACGTCAGGCACTGGACCGCATCATGATCGGCTTTAACGGCGTGAAGCGTGCGAAAACCTCCAACCGTAGCGAAAACCCGCTGCTGCAGGATGTGAACAAAGGCTGGTTACAGAAAATCCGTGAGGATGCACCGGATCACGTCATGGGCAGCAGCACCACGGGCGGTGAAACCACACCGGGTGCGGTGAAAGTCGGTAAAGGTGGCGAATATGCCAACCTGGACGCCGTGGTGATGGATGCCGTCAATGAGCTTATCGACGTTGTCTACCAGGACGATGACGATCTGGTGGTGATTTGCGGGCGTGAACTGCTGTCTGACAAGTATTTCCCGCTGGTCAACAAAGAGCAGGAAAACAGTGAAAAACTGGCTGCCGATATGATCATCAGTCAGAAACGCATGGGTGGCCTGCAGGCGGTGCGTGCGCCGTTCTTCCCGCCGAATGCGCTGCTGATCACCCGTCTGGATAACCTGTCCATCTACTGGCAGGAAGACACCCGCCGCCGTTCAGTTATCGACAACCCGAAACGTGACCGGATTGAAAATTTTGAATCCGTTAACGAAGCCTATGTGGTTGAGGACTATCGCTGCGCTGCACTGGTGGAAAATATCCAGATTGGTGACTTCAGCGCCGCCGCAGCAGAAACCGGAGCGTAATTCATGAGCCTGAGTCCCGCACGGCAGCATCGCCTGCGCGTTCAGGCTGAACAGGCCGCCCGTGAGGGCGGCAGCGTTCGCCACGCGTTGGGCTATGACCTGATGCTGCTGCAACTGGCGGAAGACCGCCGCCGTCTCAAGGGCGTTCAGTCCACGGTCAAAAAAGCGGAAATCAAGGTGGAACTGCTGCCGAAATACGCCGCCTGGGCAGAGGGTGTCCTGGCTAGCGGAGGCGCGCAACAGGATGACGTGCTGATGTACGTGATGCTGTGGCGCATTGATGCCGGAGATTATGCCGGGGCGCTGGAGATCGGGCGTCACGCCCTGCGTCATGGCTGGGTGATGCCGTTGGGTAACCGCAACGTGCAGACCGTGCTGGCAGAGGAAATGGCAGACGCGGCGCAGAGCGCAATGCTTGCCGTTACCGGCTTTGATGCCGATCTGTTGCTGCAGACGCTGGAGCTGACAGACGGTCTGGATATGCCGGACCAGTCACGGGCGCGTCTGCATAAAGCGATTGGCGCTGTCCTGAGTGAAACTAATCCGGCTTCCGCCCTTAATCATCTCAACCATGCGTTACAGCTCGATCCCCGCTGTGGCGTGAAAAAAGACAAACAGCAGCTGGAGCGCAGACTGCGCAATGACAGCCGCTGACAGAACGTGCCCCCGCGCACGGGCGGCACGGGGTGGCGAAAGGCACTGCCACATCAAAACCCCGTCCACCGCCCTTTATTTCAGGAGAAAGCAGCATGAAGTTTGTTGCGCCAGAACAGGCACCGGAACAGGCGGAAATCATCAGAAATACGCCGTTCTGGCCTGATGTGGACCTGTCGGAGTTTCGCAGTGTCATGCGCACTGACGGCACGGTGACGCAGCCGCGTTTAAAGCAGGTTGCGCTGTCGGCAATTTCGGAGGTTAACGCAGAGCTGTATGAGTTTCGCAGACGCCAGCAGATGCTGGGGTATGCCTCGCTGGCAGAGGTTCCGGCGGAACAGCTGGACGGCAAAAGTGAGCGCATTCAGCACTATTTCAACGCGGTTTACTGCTGGGCACGCGCCATGCTCAACGAACGATACCAAGACTATGACGCCACGGCATCCGGTGTGAAGCGGGGCGAGGAACTGGCGGAAGCCAGCGGTGATTTATGGCGTGACGCCCGCTGGGCCATCAGCCGGGTACAGGACGCGCCGCACTGCACAGTGGAGCTTATCTGATGAAAGTGCGTGCGCATCAGTATGACACGGTGGACGCGCTTTGCTGGCGTCATTACGGGCGCACGCAGGGTGTCACGGAGCAGGTACTGAAGGCAAATCCGGGGCTTGCCGAATATGGCCCCTTTTTACCTCACGGGCTGCAGGTGGAGCTGCCGGACATTCCGACAACCACCACCGTGCAGACCGTCCAGCTATGGGACTGAATTATGACGCTTGAGCGAGTCAGCGCCTTTATCACGTATTGCATCGCCGTCGTGCTGGCCTGGCTGGGCGATTTGTCCATCAAGGATGCCTCAACGCTGGGCGGCCTGATGATCGGTGTGCTGATGCTGGCTATCAACTGGTACTACAAACACAAAGCCTACCAGCTTCTGCGCGACGGGCAGATCACGCGGGAGGACTATGAATCCATCAATCGTTAAACGCTGCCTTGTCGGGACCGTGCTGGCTATTGCTGCCACGCTGCCGGGTTTTCAGCAGCTTCACACCTCCGTGGAGGGACTGAAACTGATTGCCGATTACGAAGGCTGTCGTCTGCAGCCGTATCAGTGCAGCGCGGGTGTATGGACTGACGGCATTGGTAATACGTCGGGCGTCATTCCCGGCAAAACCATTACGGAACGACAGGCAGCAGAAGGGCTTATCTCCAACGTGCTGCGTGTGGAGCGGGCGCTGGAAAGATGTGTGAAGCAACAGCCGCCACAAAAGGTGTATGACTCGGTGGTGTCGTTTGCCTTCAACGTGGGGACAGGCAATGCCTGCAGCTCCACGCTGGTGAAATTGCTCAATCAGCGGCGCTGGGCGGATGCGTGCCGACAGTTGCCGCGCTGGGTTTATGTGAAAGGTGTGTTTAATCAGGGGCTGGATAACCGCCGTGCGCGGGAGATGGCCTGGTGTTTACAGGGAGCAAACTGAGATGAAAAAGAAAGTAATTAGCGGGCTGTTTCTGATGTTATGGATGGGGCTGTTAATCGAAGCAATGGTGTATCCGCAGGGGATTTTTCCGGTACTGGCAGCGTCCGGTGTCTGGGTAGCCTGTCTGCTGACATGGGCGGTAATTCCGGTAGCACTGGCTGCGTTAATTAAGAATGGCCCGCTCTGGCAGGAGTTGAGGGCATCTTTGCTGAAGACAATTACCCGAAAAGAAAACGTATTTATCAGCTGGGTGATGCGATTGCTGATTGTCGTCAGTCTCGCCTGGACGGGGTGGGCTATTACCCTGGTCTTTTATCTGCTGACCGTTATTGCCTTCTGGATGACCCGTAATCAGATTGCGCAACAGGTATCAGCATGAACCGGTTGCTGCTGGTTGTGCTGGCGTTATTACTGGCGGCGCTGGGCTGGCAGACGTGGCGGCTGGCTGATGCCAGCCAGACCATCAGCACGCAGGCAGACGAGCTGCAGAGCAAAAGCCAGGCACTGGCAAAGAGCAACAGCCAGCTTATCAGCCTGTCCATTCTGACTGAAACCAATAACCGGGAGCAGGCGCGGCTCTATGCCGAAGCAGAACAGACCAGCGCGCTGCTGAGACAACGACAACACCGGATCGGGGAACTGAAACGTGAGAACGAGGATTTACGCCGCTGGGCTGATACTCCTTTGCCTGCTGACATTATCCGGCTGCGGAAACGTCCGGCATTCACCGGAGGTGCAGCTTACCGTCAGTGGTTGTCCGCGAGTGACGCCGTGTCGGCTGGATCAGGCAACGCCGCGCACTAACGGTGATCTGAACGCGTTGCTGGATGAAACGGAGGCCGCCTGGGCGGTCTGTGCAGACAAAGTGGACATGATTATTGCGTGTCAGGAGCGAAACAGTGAACAAACCACAATCCCTGCGCCACGCCCTCAATAAAGCGGTGCCTTATGTCCGCAATAACCCGGACAAACTGCATCTGTTTGTGGATAACGGTTCGCTGGTTGCCACGGGGGCCAGCTCCATGTCATGGGAGTACCGCTATACCCTGAACGTGGTGATAGAGGATTTCAGCGGCGACCAGAATCTGCTGATGGCCCCGGTTTTACTGTGGCTGCGGGATAACCAGCCCGATGCCATCAATAACCCGGCGTTACGGGAAAAGCTATTCACCTTTGAGGTGGATATTCTGCGCAACGATGTCTGTGATATCAGCCTTAACCTGCAACTGACGGAGCGTGTGCTGGTCAGCACTGACGGCGGTGTGTCGAGCGTTGAAGCTGTAGCAGAACCCGATGAACCTGAAGAAATGTGGACGGTGAAACGTGGCTGAACTGCAGAAGGTGGACGACTGGCTTAGTGCCTTGCTGGCGAATCTGGAGCCAGCCGCAAGAAGCCGCATGATGCGCCAGCTGGCGCAGGAACTGCGCCGGACACAGCAGCAGAATATCAGGATGCAGCGCAACCCTGACGGCAGCAGCTATGAACCGCGACGGGTAACAGCACGCAGTAAAAAAGGCCGTATCAAACGTCAGATGTTTGCAAAGCTGCGCACCACAAAATACCTGAAAACTGCCGCCAGCGCCGACTCTGCCAGCGTGCAGTTTGAAGGCAAGGTACAGCGTATTGCCCGTGTTCACCATTACGGCCTGCGTGATCGCGTCAGTCGCAAAGGACCGGAGGTCCGTTACGCAGAGCGCCGCCTGCTGGGTGTAAATGATGATGTTGAGGCAATGACCCGCGACATGATTCTGCAATGGCTGGCGGGGTGATCTTTGTATCAGCACTGATACAAGTTGCAGCACTGCCGCCTTTCTTCCCCTGATGGCAACCTTTCCCTATGAACGCACAATTAACCGAAATCATGCGCCTTATCACCAACCTGATCCGCATAGGTGTAGTCACCGAAGTGGACAGGGCAAATTGGCTGTGTCGGGTGAAAACTGGCGACCTCGAAACCAACTGGATTAACTGGCTGACACTGCGCGCGGGCAAATCGCGCACCTGGTGGAAACCGTCTGTGGGTGAGCAGGTTGTGCTGTTCAGCCTTGGCGGCAATCTGGAAACCGCGTTTGCCCTGCCTGCGGTCTACTCAAACCAGTTTCCGCCACCTTCAGGCTCTGAGGACGGCAACGTGACGGAATACCCGGACGGCGGCTGGTTTGAATACGAACCCGCCACCGGGCGCTGGTATGTCAGGGGCATCAAATCAATGGTCATTGAGGCCGCTGACAATATCACCCTGAAAACCAGTGAGTTTGTGCTGGAGGCTGACCGCACGCGTATTAACAGCGAAGTGGTGATCAATGGTGGCGTTACCCAGGGCGGCGGAGCGATGAGCTCTAACGGGATTGTGGTTGATGCGCATCAGCATACTGGCGTCCTGAAGGGCGGTGATACAACCGGAGGCCCGGTATGACGCTTTATAGCGGGATGAACAATACCAGCGGCAAAGTCATTACTGATATTGATCATCTGCGCCAGTCGGTGCGGGACATTCTGCTGACACCGCAGGGTAGCCGCATTGCCCGCCGGGAATATGGTTCCCTCCTGTCGGTTTTAATAGATCAGCCACAAAATCCGGCATTACGCCTGCAGGTCATGTCGGCAGTGTATGTGGCGCTGAGTCGCTGGGAGCCACGGCTGACGCTGGATTCCATCACCATCAACAGCAACTTTGACGGTTCTATGGTGGTGGAGCTGACCGGGCGGCGGAATAACGGTGTGCCTGTGTCCCTTTCCGTATCAACAGGAGCAGAGAATGGCAGTGATTGACCTTTCGCAGTTGCCTGCACCGCAGATTGTGGATGTGCCGGACTTTGAGACGCTGCTTGCCGAACGCAAGGCAGAATTTGTGGCGCTTCATCCGAAAGATGAGCAGGAAGCCGTGATCCGCACGCTGGAACTGGAATCTGAACCCGTCACTAAATTGTTGCAGGAGAACGCTTACCGTGAGTTGCTTCTGCGCCAGCGCATTAACGAAGCCGCGCAGGCGGTGATGGTGGCTTACGCGATGGGCGGCGATCTTGACCAGCTCGCTGCCAACTACAACGTGACACGCCTGACGGTGACGCCTGCTGATAATGATGCTGTGCCGCCTGTTGCGGCTGTGATGGAAAGTGATGAAGCGTTACGCCTGCGTGTGCCTGCAGCCTTTGAAGGGCTTTCTGTTGCGGGGCCAACTGCAGCTTATGAATTTCATGCCCGAAGCGCCGACGGTCGGGTGGCGGATGCCAGTGCAACCAGCCCGGCACCTGCAGAGGTGGTGCTGACTGTCCTTAGCCGCGAAGGCGATGGAACTGCAGAAAAAGACCTGCTGGATGTGGTGGAAAAAGCTCTGAACAGTGAGAACGTCCGCCCGGTGGCTGACCGTCTGACGGTTCGCAGCGCAGAAATCATCCCGTACCGAGTGGAAGCCACCATTTTTCTCTATCCGGGGCCGGAAGCAGAGCCGGTAATGGCAGCGGCAAAAGCCAGCCTGCAGAAGTACATCGCCAGTCAGACGCGGCTTGGTCGGGATATTCGCCGTAGCGCCATCTTTGCCGCCCTGCATGTTGAGGGAGTGCAGCGTGTGGAGCTGGCTTCGCCACTGGCGGATGTGGTCCTGAACAAAACACAGGCGGCATCATGTACGCAGTGGAGCGTGACCAACGGAGGAACGGATGAATAGTCTGCTGCCACCGGGTTCAACTTCACTGGAGCGACGACTGGCGCAAACCTGCAGTGGGATTTCTGATCTGCAGGTGCCGCTGCGTGACTTGTGGAATCCGGCAACCTGTCCGGTCAGTTTCCTGCCTTATCTCGCCTGGGCGTTCTCTGTGGATCGCTGGGACGAGAGCTGGACAGAAAGCGTCAAGCGCCAGGTGGTGAAGGATGCTTTTTATATTCATCAGCATAAAGGGACCACCAGTGCCGTGCGGAGGGTGGTGGAGCCGTTCGGCTTTCTGATCCGCATTATTGAGTGGTGGCAGACCGGAGAGACACCGGGCACGTTTCGTCTGGATATCGGCGTGCAGGACCAGGGCATCACTGAAGATACCTATCTGGAACTTGAGCGACTGATAAGCGATGCCAAACCATGTAGCCGTCACATGATCGGCATGTCCATCAACCTGCAGACCAGCGGCCCGCATTGGGTGGGAGTCGCCAGCTATCTTGGCGAAGAAATCACGATCTATCCGTATATCAACGAAACGATTATTTCCGGTGGCACCGCGCATGAAGGCGGGGCGGTCCATGTTATTGACACAATGAGAGTGAATCCATGAGCACAAAATTTTATACCCTGCTGACGGATATTGGCGCGGCGAAACTTGCCAGCGCCGCCGCGCTCGGTGTGCCGCTAAAAATTACCCATATGGCGGTGGGCGATGGTGGCGGAACATTGCCGACGCCAGACTCAAAGCAGACTGTACTGGTAAATGAGAAACGCCGGGCTGCGCTGAATATGCTCTATATCGACCCGCAGAACAGCAGCCAGATTATTGCTGAACAGGTGATCCCTGAAAACGAGGGCGGTTGGTGGATACGTGAAGTGGGCCTGTTTGATGAGTCCGGAGCATTGATTGCCGTGGGCAACTGCCCGGAAAGCTATAAGCCGCAACTGGCTGAAGGCAGCGGGCGCACCCAGACCGTGCGCATGGTGCTGATTACCAGCAGTACGGACAATATCACCCTGAAAATCGACCCTGCTGTAGTGCTGGCAACCCGTAAATACGTGGATGATGAAGTCCTGGAATTAAAGCTGTATGTGGATGACCAGATGAGAAACCACATTGCCGCACAAGATCCTCATACCCAGTATGCGCAGAAACATAATCCGACATTTACCGGAGAACCAAAAGCGCCGACGCCTGCAGCAGGAAATAACACCACGCGGATTGCGACCACTGAGTTTGTTCAGGCCGCTATTACTGCTCTGATTAACGGTGCGCCAGCCACGCTGGACACACTGAAAGAAATTGCCGCAGCCATTAACAATGACCCGAAATTCAGTACCACCATTAACAATGCGCTGGCACTAAAAGCACCGCTGTCGAGTCCGGCACTCACCGGAACGCCAACAGCACCTACTGCGGCACAGTCGGTCAACAATACACAGATTGCCACTACAGCTTTTGTGAAATCAGCGATTGCAGCAATGGTGGGTTCTGCACCTGCGGCACTGGATACACTGAACGAACTGGCGGCGGCGCTGGGGAATGACCCGAACTTTGCCACGACAATGCTTAATGCACTGGCAGGTAAACAACCGCTGGACAATACGCTGACTAATTTGAGTGGAAAGGATGTAGCTGGTCTTCTCACATACCTTGGTTTGGGAGAAGCTGTTGCAGTGCCACAGCGTCCTGGCTTTTCGGAGAAAAGTCTTTCAGGCCAAGCTGCTTACGATAGGCATCCCACCAACGGGAAAGAAGCTGGTAACGTCCGGCGGCTGTTGATTTGAGTTTTGGGTTTAGCGTGACAAGTTTGCGAGGGTGATCGGAGTAATCAGTGAATAGCTCTCCGCCAACAATGACGTCATAACCATGATTTCTGGTTTTCTGACGTCCGTTATCAGTTCCCTCTGACCACGCCAGCATATCGAGGAACGCCTTACGTTGATTATTGATTTCCACCATCTTCTACTCCGGCTTTTTTAGCAGCGAAGCGTTTGATAAGCGAACCAATCGAGTCAGTACCGATGTAGCCGATGAACACGCTCGTTATATAAGCGAGATTGCTACTTAGTCCGGCGAAGTCGAGAAGGTCACGAATGAACCAGGCGATAATGGCGCACATCGTTGCGTCGATTACTGTTTTTGTAAACGCACCGCCATTATATCTGCCGCGAAGGTACGCCATTGCAAACGCAAGGATTGCCCCGATGCCTTGTTCCTTTGCCGCGAGAATAGCGGCTAACAGGTCATGTTTTTCTGGCATCTTCATGTCTTACCCCCAATAAGGGGATTTGCTCTATTTAATTAGGAATAAGGTCGATTACTGATAGAACAAATCCAGGCTACTGTGTTTAGTAATCAGATTTGTTCGTGACCGATATGCACGGGCAAAACGGCAGGAGGTTGTTAGCGCGACCTCCTGTCACCCGCTTTCACGAAGATCATGTGTAGAAGGCCGCAGCGTAACTATCACTGATGAATTCAGGACAGCCAGTGGCTACGGCTCAGTTTGGGTTGTGGCGGTCGGTGCTGAACTCCGACTTAATGGCGATAGGCGTGTACCGACGCCTCGTTTTACTTCCTCCGCTTTCACGGCTTCACCCTAGACCAGCTTTACGAAATCCTCGTAAACCTAACCGCGGCAGATATGACCGGCACGGTGTGCCATATCACGGACCGGCGGGTATCTCGTTCACCTGATTAACGCATCAGCCTGCGTATTCACCACAACGATAAGAGCACTGCGCGGCACCTTTAACCAATTCCGCGAGGTCTGCGGGTTCAATGCTCTTACCTGTTGTGCAAACAAAAAAAGCCACCGTTGCAACTTAAGAGTCACTAACGGCAGCTTACCTTCTAATTATGGCTAAATGGATAATTGCATGTCAAGGCTTTTAACAGCAACATGCTTAACTTTCTCAACACGTTTACGCATTTTGAAAGCATTTTGCATTGGTTGGTACAAAACAAATAACGACGCTTTCAGGATGTCGTCAATTTCGTTTCTACAGGTTGCCAGTGAAGGTTTTCTCCATCCATCGCCACCACGTCCACACATCTTGCGTGGCTTTGCAGTCGCGTGATAGTAGGATGCAATTGCTCGCTTAGATGAACCATGAGCGTAGTAGCTGAGGAGGATGCCAAAGGCTTTCTTGTCAATGTACATGACGGAATCGACGACCTGAGAAATCAACATTCCATCATCATCATTGCACATTGGCCTTGTCATAACTCTTCCCGGCTCTACGCTCTCCATGAACTTCGCTATTACGCTGCTCATGCGCTTTTCCAGACGACCTGAATAAACCCATGCGCCCCACAGCTCAAGCCAGCCATTCAGCCACTCGTGCTGCTCTTTGGTGAGGTTTAGTTCTCTTATGCCCATACGCCTTCTCCCTGTACCTGAATCAATGTGAGGTTTCCGCAGAACACTGCGCCGGTATCGATATACATCTGGTTGGCAAATTTGAGTGGTTTCACTGCTGGCGTATGACCAAAGATGAACGTGTCCGCGCCTTTAATTTCTTTCACGATCCCGTCTTGTGAGTTGCTGATTCGTTTGCGGTTCCAGATTACCTGCTGATGATCAACTGGCTTTCCAAACTCGTATTCGTCAAAGGGATAATCGGCGTGGCAGATGACATATTTTTTATCTTTGCTCACCAGTTCGATGATTAATGGAAGTTCTTCTGCTTTATGGGCAAGAGCTTTAGCCAGAGTTTCTTTGTCGTAATCGAGATTAAAGAACCAACTACCGCCATTAAGCAGCCAGTGATTGACGTTTCCACGCTCTGATAAGCCATCAATCATCATTTGCTCATGGTTTCCACGTACAGCTCGGAACCAGGGGAATGTGATTAATTCCAGACATTCGACGTTCTCTGTACCGCGATCGACCAAATCGCCAACCGAGATAAGCAGGTCTTTTTTGGTGTCGAATCCTATCGTCTCCAGTTTTTTCATCAGGTTCGTGTAGCATCCGTGCAGATCGCCAACTACCCAAATATTTCGGTATTTGCTGCCATCAATTTTTTCGTAATAGCGCATCTCTTTCACTCCATCCGCGATGAACCATGAGAACGTCGTTGACTATGGCGTGCATTTTCCCGTCTTTATCATCAACGTATTTTCTGACCGTACCGCGACTACATTTCAGTCTGCGTGCTACTTCTGTCTGGTTTCCGTATGCTTCAACAAGCATGTCTGGAATGGTTTTTACTGAGAACGTCATGCGGCCTCACTTCTGCTATTTCTCAGGTCTTTGAGTTTCTGCTGATACTCCGCCTTGATGGACCTGCACTCTTCGACAGTCCAGCGATGGCGGCTATGGTTTGATTCGATTTCGTCTACTGCTTCCTGCCCGATGCGGCTAATCAGTTCGACGCGATACGGAACGAGATTTCCGCTTTTGTGCTGGTTGCACACCACGCATTGCTTGTGAATATTGCGTTCATCAAATCGGAGTTGAGGTGCCGCAGCAGTTGTCCGGTAATGTCCAGCATCCCACTGAGCAGACGTGAGCGTTCCGCACGAGATACATGGTAAGTCGCGGTCTCTTTCTCTGATGAAGGCGTTTACGGCTTGTTGGGCTTGTTTAATCCAGTAACTGCGGGGCTTTAAGGCGAGTTTTCGAATCTTCAGTTTATCTTTCTGTTTCTGCTCCTCTCGTCGTCGTTTCTTCTCTGCTGCTTTTTCCGCTTTTTCGCGTTCTTTACTTCGTCGTTCGAGTGCTATTTTGGTTCCACACTCTGGAGAGCACCACCACTGATTAGCGAATGCAGGGTGAAACCATTCCCGGCATTCATCGTTTTTACATCGTCTTCGCGCTGGTTTAGCCATCGTCTTCTTCCTCGTACATTGAGCTATTCGGATCGCTCATCAGTTCTGCGCAGCAATCGGAGCACACGTGAACTTCCAGCACATGCAGCTTCTGACCGCAGTTAGCGCACGTTAAAGCCCGCTCGACGCTTTCTTTCTGGTATTGAAGGGATTGGGATGGGCTAAGCATTATTGGCGTCCTGCATCATGAGAAAGACAATCATGGCAGCGCGGAGTGGGTTTTCATCTTGATTCATATGATATGGGGTACTATCACTGCCAACTTTTCTATGCGCTGCCTTCCATAATCCATTTTCTGGCGCTGGAATAATGCCAATTCTGTTCTCTACGATAATCGGCTCTGCGTCTGATGGGCTTTTACAGTAATCAACCGTTTTTATTGCATAACCAGTTTCGTCATCCCACTCAACACCAACGATTGATGTTCCCAACTTTGCGATTTCGCAATCTTCGGGAGCAAATCCACAGCAAATTGCCACTCGCTTGTTAATTTCAAAATCACTTAACTGTGAATAATCCATTGTCATTTCCTCGCACGATGTCTTAGCCACCGGATATCCCACAGATGAGCCGTGTAATTGAAGGTTTTTACGTCAGATTCTTTTGGGATTGGCTTGCGTTTATTTCTGGAGCGTTTCGTTGGAAGGTATTTGCAGTTTTCGCAGATGATGTCGGTGAAACTTCGTCGCTGTCGCCTCATGCCGCCCTCCTGACGCCCTGCCCGATCGCCATCAATGCCGCTTTGGATACGGTAGTAAACATCCGTCGAGGACTGATGAACGGTCGCCAAATCAGCAGCATGGAGCCTTTGCTGTTTCCCTTCTTCTCCAGCCCTGTCGATGGTTCGATAAAATTAATCCGTCCATCAGTGATGATGCGAACTTCGTCAACACTCTCCAGAGCCTTGCTGAACCATCCGACTGACATATCCTCTGGCACAAGCATAACTACCGTCTGTCGCTGTTGTATGCACTGCTCAGCGGCTTTTTCCACCCACGGCCTGATATTGCTGTACGGTGGGTTATTCCAGATTGCACCGTGGCTTATCCACTCAGAATTTAGCGCGTCGTCGGCCTCAGTTAGCCAGTGAGCGCACAGAGCATTTTTGTCGCTCGCTGCCGAGTCCAGCCAGAATCCAAACTCAATATCCAGCGCATCAAAAAGCCAAAGCGGCGTTTGCCAGCAGTCCTTGTCGTGTGATGGCGTATTTGATTTGATAGTCATGCAGCCTTCCCTTTTCGTTGTGACCATTCATACTCTCGCCTGGAGTCATCACTCCACCGCACGTTGCGCTCTGAGCCGAACCAGAACATGATTTCGATAAGCTCAGTCATGTTGGCCTTTCGCATTTTGCTAGTACGCACGCCAAGCATGACAACGCCACCGTCGATACCAGGCGCACTTCTTTGCTCCATTTTTTTGGTCTTAAGCCACAGGGCAGTGAACAGATCTTTCCAGTCCTCCGGCGCAAGTCTCTCTCCATGCCAAAGCACCTGACGCGATACGTCCTGCAATAACGCCCACATAAGGCGGTTTTGAGGATTACTCCGCTTGGCTTCTTTAACGTGGACTTCGTGAGGTGACTTGTCGTCGATGGGGAGTGAGAGTATTGCGTCTATGACATTGTTTCTGATTGCTTCGTTGCGAAGCATGTATATTTGCTTCATCGTTACCTCAACTAACAAAACGCCACGCCATTTTTGCTACAGCGACAGGCATAACACCGATAATCACCCACAGGAAAATGCTACCGAAAAGCACACCCACCAGGTCTTTACCTTCGCCTACCAACCGGACAAAACTTCCGACAACCACAATGAACGTCGACACCATCCACATAGCACCGAGAATCCTCAATGCAGAGAAAATTAACTCAGCCACGATTTACTCTCCCCCAAATAAAAAGGCCTGCGATTACCAGCAGGCCTGTTACAAGCTCAGTGATGTAGATGGTCATACGTCAGCCCCTTGTGCATATCGCCTGCCACGTGCAGCGGGTGCATTTGATGTTGTGCAAATCTGTCTGGCTTCATCCTGGTCACATGCAACAAAGTGTCCGTTACAGAACCGCTGGTAAACCGTACCAAGCGAGCCAAAACGGTTTTTCGTCACAATGATTTCAGCAAATGGCGCGGCGCTACTGTTCTCGTCATATACCGCTTCCCGATAGAGCATGATGATTGAGTCTGCGTCCTGCTCAATGCTTCCTGAATCACGCAAATCTGCGTTTGTCGGGCGTTTGTTTGGTCGCTTCTCAACATCGCGCGAAAGCTGACTCAGGGAGATAACCGGTGTTTTCAGGTCTTTCGCCATCGCCTTCAGGCTTCCGGAGATGTGAGCAATTGCGAGGTCGTTGCGGTCTGCTTTCGGCTTCTCAATCAGGCCAAGATAATCCGCCATGATGAGTGAGAGGTTTGGATTTTCCTGTTTGTGCCGTTCTGCGATTGAGCGTATTTCTTCGACCGATAACCGCGAGGCATCGACTACCCATACATCCAAATCCGCAAGCTGACTCATGCCGTTAGCAACACGCGCCCAGCCTTCGTCATCCATCGATGCAGGATTTCGCAGTACGCTAACCGACATCCTCCCGGCGTTGGCAATGCTTCGCTCTGCAATCTGCAATGCGCTCATTTCCATCGAGAAAATCAACACTCCGCGCCGGACGTCAGAACCAGGAATAACGCGGCTTGCAACGCCTTCGGCAATCTTCAGCGCCAGTTCGGTTTTCCCCATACCAGGACGAGCAGCGATTATCACAAGGTCTTCCGCGTTCATCCCTCCGGTGATGGCGTCAAGTTCTTCGATTCCGGTCTTCAGGGTATCTGACTCTTCTCCGTTCCTCAGACGCCTGTCAAGCGTGTCAGTGTAGTCGGTGATGATTTCCCCTAACCGTACAGGTTTAACCTCGTCACGGGGCTTTCTGATAGCTGAAAGACGCTTTACAAGCTCGTCCATCGCCTGACTCGATGTATCGATGGTTCCGCTCTGAATTGGTTCACGCATTTCATCCATGATTTCCAGCACCAGACGGCGGTGATAGTTATCCGCGACCATTCCGGCATATCCCTTCAGGTTTGCGGCACTCGGGCAGTTTTTGCTGGTCATCAGGATTGACGTGAAATGCTCCTCTCCGCACTCCTCGGCAACCATCAGCGCGTCGATTAGGTTTCTGTTTCGCGCCTGCTTGCGGATAACCTCGAAGGCTTTCCGGTAGAGCGGAATTGAAAACGCTTCCGGCTCAAGCGTTGCCAGAACGTCACTGGCAGTTGGTGTTAATCCACCAATCAGCAAGCCACCGATAACGCTCGCTTCGATATCCTGTTTCATGCAATCCCCCTGTCTGCAAACTTCCCTTCCCGAACTCCCGTTAACGAATCTTCCCTCAGCAGGTAATCAAAATCTGCCGTCCAGCCCGTGTCGTTGTCTCCGAAGTAAAACGGCTTGGCCTGATGCACAAACGCCCTGACATACGCTCTGAAACCGTCCACGTTTGGCGTTTTCAGTTGCGGGATGATTTTCTTCAGGCGGCGTTTGCGTTTCTCGTTGACCGCAACAGCGTGTGGAAGCCTGTCACCGACTTCGGTGTTGTAGGCGTTGAGGAAGGATTCGTAGTCGATTCGTTCTGCCTTGCGACGTTCAGGTTTAACCTGCCCATCGCCGCCCCCGTTAGGGGGTAAGGGGGTATTTGTATTTATTGTCTTTTGTATATTGTCTTTTGTGTTTAGCTGACTTGGCTTATACCCATTAGCCGACTTGGCTAATGTTTTATTAGCTGTTTTAGCTAATGTTAAGCTGCCCTGGCTAATCCACTGAGAAACCACCTTGTTCACTCCGATTTTCACGCCATCAGCAATGAGGAATTTACGCTCGATAAGCTGGCGCTTGGCAGCGCAAACATGAGTGTGATGAATACCTGTCATGGCTGCTATCTGCGTGTTTGTGAGTCGATCCATCGGCTTATTGAATCCGTATGTCTTGCGCATGATAGCGAGCATCACCTTCAACTGCCGGACGGTTAAATCAGCCATCAGCAGACTGTCGGTAATCTCGTTAGCAACGCGCATGAAACCATCTTCGGTATCTGCCACGCGATGCTCCACGACCTCAAGTTGAGGCCTGTAATCAGCTAACTTAACGACGCCCATGTTTCACTCCTGCTTTGGCTAGTCTGTAAACACCAACAAGGCGCTCTGCGAACGCCCTGTTATTTGCTGCGGCTACCACTAATCCCTCAGGTGAATCAGGGTGTCGAATCTCTTCTTTTTCCTGGTATTTCTTACGACGTTTTGTCATAATGACTCCTGTGGATTGATCCAGTAATTCCCTCAGAATTGCATATCAATTTGCTTAGAGTCCCCGGCGGCCACCGGGGATTTTTTCTTTGTGATTTCATCAAGCGCATACTTAAAAGCCCTGCTAATCGGACTGATGTCTGATGCCATTCCGAAAGCACACAAGACCGAAGCAATAAATCTCCAGTCCGTTCTGCTTATCTTCGATTCATGACAGCCAATCATCTTTGCCAGACCGCGCTGGGTAAGCGTTGACAGGTTGATGAGTAAATCAGTTTCAGCGCGATCAATTTCTCGCTGTGTTGGCTTGCTGTAGCTTGCTTGTGCCATTTGTTAATTTTCCTATATTGATATTGAGTTATAGCGGCACACCCAATGGATTTGCCGCTGATGTTTGCTCACCCGGTTAGAGGTGAAAGGCCAGAACTGTTAAAGAGCAATTTGCTTATGCCGCTTGGCGGTAAGCACTTTCTTGATACTTCAGGGCGCCAGCTGTAACGATTTCCAATCGATAGGCGTCTTTCTCTGGGATAACTTCTTTCCACTGAGAGACTGCTGCATCGCTAATGCCTAGTGCTTTAGCAACAGCACGCTGGGTTCCGAAGTGGTCAATAACATCTTTTTTGTACATAGACTCGCTCCGAAATTAAAGAACACTTAAATTATCCACCAAAGGAATCTTAAGTCAAGTTTATTTAAGATGTCTTAACTATGAATACACAACTGATGGGTGAGCGTATTCGCGCTCGCAGAAAAGAACTCAAGATTAGGCAGGCTGCCCTTGGCAAGATGGTTGGCGTGTCTAATGTTGCTATTTCCCAATGGGAGCGATCTGAAACTGAGCCCAATGGCGAAAACCTATTGGCCTTAGCCAAGGCTTTGCAGTGCTCCCCTGATTACCTGTTGAAAGGAGAGGATAGTCTTTCAAACATTGCCTATCACAGCAGGCATGATCCAAGAGGTTCGTATCCTCTAATTAGTTGGGTAAGCGCAGGATGTTGGATGGAAGCTGTAGAGCCATATCATAGGCGTGCAATAGATAACTGGTACGACACAACGGTAGATTGTTCTGAAGACTCTTTTTGGCTCGACGTTAAAGGCGATTCAATGACTGCCCCGGCAGGACTGAGTATTCCTGAGGGGATGATTATTCTCGTCGACCCAGAAGTCGAACCACGTAATGGAAAGCTGGTAGTCGCCAAACTTGAAGGAGAAAACGAGGCG
Source organism: Escherichia sp. TW09308 (assembly GCF_000208565.1). Taxonomy (NCBI): domain Bacteria; kingdom Pseudomonadati; phylum Pseudomonadota; class Gammaproteobacteria; order Enterobacterales; family Enterobacteriaceae; genus Escherichia; species Escherichia sp. TW09308. Next base: position 3,994,894 of record NZ_AEME01000001.1, read on the forward strand.
ACATTCAAAAAGTTAGTTATTGATGCCGGTAGAAAATTCCTGAAACCACTCAATCCACAATACCCAATGATTGAAATCAATGGGAACTGTAAAATCATTGGCGTTGTCGTTGATGCCAAGCTAGCAAACCTTCCTTAAGGGGCTTTCGCCCCTTTTTTTATTTCCCGTTAAAAATCAAAGACAAACTAAATTCACGCCCATAAAATTAAGTTTTCTTCAAAAATGCACTTGACCAATAAATTAAGAAGTCTTAAATTTAAGCCATCAGCAGGACGCTGGAAGCCAAACGGAACAGATTGGCAGGCTCTTTAACATCGACGGACTCTCAACCTAACCGTTGAGACCAGAACTTGAGTGGTTTTGGGGATGGCGCGAATTGCAGCTGCAAGACAGCGATCGAGAAGATAAGCACCTCGACGCGTCATGCGCCAAAGCCACTTAAAGGAGACCATCATGGTAACCATTGTCTGGAAAGAATCCAAAGGTACGGCAAAAAGCCGCTACAAAGCTCGCAGAGCAGAACTTATTGCCGAGCGACGCAGTAATGAAGCACTGGCGCGAAAAATTGCGCTAAAGCTCTCTGGTTGCGTCAGAGCAGACAAAGCAGCATCACTAGGAAGCCTTTGCTGCAAGAAGGCAGATGAATGCAGTGGAAGTATTTGCCTGCCAAATGTAGCTCTTTACGCGGCAGGCTATCGGAAATCAAAACAACTGACAGCAAGATGATAAATTAATTTGCTAATTACTTGTTTTTGCCGTGCTTATCCTGAGCGATAAGTTCATCCATAAGACTGTCTTTCTTCCCAGCAAACCTAATGTAGCACTCATTTCTATAGCGTTCTGGGATAACAAAACGGTCGATTTCAGGATATCCAGTAGCAGAAGGTATCCGAATAAGAAGCCCTTTTTCGAGCAATGAGATTGCTTCAGGGCTTCCCTTTTCCGTTTGTAGCTGGTTATTAGCGACTACAGCGAGTGCCAAATACGCTCTTTCTCCAAGAGTTAACGAATCAAACAAATCTTGCACGTATTTCTCTTCTTTAGATTTGCGCTTCTGAGCAGCGAATACCTCAATTCTTTCAGTCACAGCGTGATAAGCGGAATTAACAACGCCGTTAAGCACATAGCTAACGCAAAACAACAGGATGTAATACATCCAGTAATGAGGAAGGATTTCTGGATTATGCAGGTTTATCCATTCTTTTACGCTTACCGGCATAACAATAATCAATATGATCAGGATGATTAGCATATGAATCAACTGTTTAAGTGTCATTCCTTGCAGGAAAAAATGCATTAGTTCCTGCCACCATGAGTTGTTCATCGGCGTTTCTCTTTTGCTCTCTGTAGGGGTGAATAGAGTTTATCCGATTTCTCGCTGTAGGGGTACACGAGAACCACCGAGCCTGATGTGGTTAAAAGACAGGCACAATCTTTACTACCGCAAGCCACGCAGTGAAATGGGTGTGACTTGTGTTGGTCGCCAGAAAATGAAATTAGGCAGCAAACCACTTATTTGAGAGGAATTAATATGTCATCAATCCGCTTAACTACGAGAATGAAAGAGGGAATCGCTCGTAACGCTTTAATTAAGTCTGGGGTTTTCACTGAACTTGAAGAAGTAACAAAGTTAAAGAACCAGCTTGCACTTGACGCCAGAGTTATTGCGTTTGGCGGTAAAAAGAAAACTGAGGAAGTGGATCATTTATATTCCAAGTTAGTAGCTATAAGTGAAGAACTTGGAAAACTGGGATGTTCATTTTACTCATACGATGTTCGTTCTACTTCAATTTATCTGACTGTATCTGGCAGAAGGGTTGGATGGCATTCATATGGGAAAGACGGCAACGGCGAAGATATATTGCTCCCTACTCCGACCAAAGATAAATGCATGTTTGACGCAGAGCACGAAATAACAAAAAGGTTTGATGAAATCTGCGCATTGCAACAAAAACTTGAAGCCAAGAAAAAGGATATCGAATCAAATGTATGGGCTGCTTTGAACTCAGTCACAACAGTTAAGCGACTTATTGAGGTTTGGCCTGAAAGCAAAGAATTGCTACCAAAAGAAGCAGATAAAGCAAGTACAGCACTTCCTGCTTTACGGGTAGAAGATTTGAATAAGATGATTGGACTTCCTTCCGAGGCCGCATAGTCGGCCTTTATTTTTAGCATAAACAACAGAATAAACACAGCACTGTGTATTCATTCCAACGAGTGAATACACGGAGCAATGTCGCTCGTAACTAAACAGGAGCCGACTTGTTCTGATTATTGGAAATCTTCTTTGCCCTCCAGTGTGAGGGCGATTTTTTTGATGGAGGATATATGAGTGAAGTAACAGATTTAGTTGTTATTGAAAAAGCAAATGCAATGACTGTATTTCAGTCTGCCGACCAGATTGAAGAAATCCTTCAAAAGGTTGAACGTGAAGTTATGTCCTTTGTGCCTGATATCACAACGGCAAAGGGCAGAAAGGAGATCGCTTCTCTGGCGTATAAAGTTGCGCAGACGAAAACATATCTCGATGGTCTTGGCAAAGACCTTGTTGCTGAACTGAAGGAAATTCCAAAGCTAATTGATGCCAACCGCAAGACAGTGCGTGATCGCCTTGATGAGCTGAAAGCCAAGGCACGCCAGCCTCTTACTGATTATGAGGAAGAACAGGCGCGGATTAAAGCTGAAGAAGAAGCTAAGGCAGCAGCTGAAGCTCTCGCAAAGCAAATTGAGTCTGACCATGAAATAGCGATTTTGATGGATCGCGAATTTGACCGCCAAAGAGAAGAGGCAAGACTCAAAGCGGAGCAGGAAAAGCGAGAGCATGAAGAACGCTTAAAAAGAGAAGCTGAAGAGAAAGCCAGAGCAGAAGCCGAAGCAAAGGCAAAAGCCGAAATTGAAGCAGCAGCAAGGCGAGAAGCAGAAGCTAAGGCCGCAGCGGAACGTGCAGAGCGTGAACGCATTGAAGCAGAGCAACGAGCACAGCGCGAAGCAAAAGAGGCAGCAGAACGAGCTGAAAGAGAAAAGCAGGCGGCAATTGAAGCAGAACGCCGAAAAGCACAGGAGGAGGCTGAACGAATCCGGCGCGAGGCTGAAGCAAAAGAGCAAGCCAGAATAGCAGAAGAAAAAAGAATCAAGGAAGAAGAAGAGCGTAGAGCAAAGGATAAAGCTCACCGGAAAGAAGTAAATAACAAAATACTTGCTGACCTTATCAAGGTTGGCGCACCAGAAGATGTTGCTAAAAATATCATAACAGCCATCGTAAAAGGCGAAGTATTCGCAACAAAAATAACCTACTAATAAAACCAACATAAGGAACCACCCATGATTTACGCAATCGCGGGAGGCGCTCGCATGGGTGCCTTCCAACTAAATGAATCTTTACTTGAACGAATCACCCGTAAATTACGTGACGGATGGAAAAGAGTTGAGGTCTTATTATGCGCAATGAAATAGCCATCAATCACCAGATGCTTCGTGCAGCACAAAACAAAGCAGTAATAGCCATCTTTATTGGTGATTCAAAAATGTGGCTTGAAGCAAATAAAGCGATGAAATCAGCTATCAACCTTCCGTGGTATCGCAGGAAATGAGTTTTACAGATAACTGGTCAGACGAAGAATTCATTCGTCAGATGAAAGATTTAATCGGTAACGAAGGAGATATTCATGTCACTTGCAACCACGGTGAAGGAGAGCAAGTTACAGAGACGCATGTACACGCAGAAAGCTCTCTGGTATCGCCATAATGGCGACCGCGAAGGAATGCGGGTATGCCTTAATTTGTCCAGAGTCGAAGTATTAAATCAGCGTTATTTCCTTGGGCCGTGTCCATTCTGAGAACAATCATATGAGCAAAGAATTTTACGCAAGACTGGCAGCTATTCAGGAGAATCTGAACGCGCCAAAGAATCAGTACAACTCATTCGGTAAATATAAATACAGAAGCTGCGAAGACATTCTTGAAGGCGTTAAGCCGTTACTGAATGGTCTGTTTTTATCAATCAGCGATGAAGTTGTGTTGATTGGTGATCGGTATTACGTGAAAGCCACGGCAACTATTACCGATGGCGAAAACAGTCATACAGCAACCGCTCTTGCACGAGAGGAAGAAAGCAAGAAAGGAATGGATTCTGCACAAGTTACGGGAGCTACAAGCTCTTATGCACGCAAGTATTGCCTCAATGGTTTATTCGGCATTGATGATGCGAAAGATGCAGATACCGACGAGCATAAACATCAGCAGAACGCAGCAGCAAAGCAATCAAAACCATCACCTACGCCTGAACAGGTTCTAAAAGCATTCACTGACGCAGCAATGCAGAAAAACACCGTGGAAGAGCTTAAACAGGCGTTCGCCAAAGCGTGGAAGATGCTCGAAGGCACACCGGAGCAGCACAAAGCGCAGGACGTTTACAACATCAGACGAGACGAATTAGAAGGAGCGGCTGCTTAATGGCACATTCGATTACTGTAAGACTAAACAAACCCGCAAGAGAGTTTCAGGCCGGGGAAAATATCGGATTCAACATCCGTGCTGGCGTTCAGTATTACGATCGCCAGACAAAAAAGAAAGAATGGACAAACTACAGCGCCGTTGTATTTGCCAAGCCGGGAGCGCAAGCGGATTACTATCGTAGCGTTCTGGTTGAAGGTGGCATTGTGGAAATTACCGGAGAAAACATCAGGGTTGATGTTTATCAGGGGCAAAATGGTCAATCAATCACTCTTGAATTACTGAATGCAAAGATTGGATTTGCAACTTCAGGAAACAGCCAACAGCAACAAAGTAGCAATCATCAAAATCATCCTGAATACGACGATTCAATTCCCTTCTAAATTAGCAAATAAGGATTCCATTATGCCAGCGCCTCAGTATGGTGCGGATGACCCGCGCCGCTGTTCCGGCAATTCCGTATCGGAGGTGCTGGATAAATTCAGGAAAAACTACGACCGGATAATGTCTCTACCGCAGGAAACGAAAGAGGAAAAGGAATTTCGCCATTGTATATGGCTTGCAGAGAAAGAAGAGCGCGAGCGAATTTACCAGACATCAATCCGACCATTCCGCAAAGCCACATATACCCACTTCCCTGAATATATCGACCCGCGCCTGCGTAATTACCGATCACGCTATGGCGCTATCAGTAATGACTGAGGAATTTACCATGAGAGGACTTGCATACAATCCCGGCATTCTTCCGGCAGAAATGATTATTCGCCAACGCGTAAAGCCAATGCCATCGAGAGAGGAATTGCTTAAGAGAAATTCTTTTCCTTCAGTGAATCAAAACAAATATCTGAATGCGATGTGGCGGAGTGGCAAGAAATGAAACAAATGTCACTAATTGAGATGGATGGTTTTCTGAAAGGTAAATGCATCCCACGAGATCTAAAGGTTAACGAAACAAACGCTGAATATCTGGTGCGTAAATTTGCTGAAGCGGAGGCCAAGTGCGCGGAGCTGGCGGCGGAGAATGCGGGGCTGAAGGCCGGGGCTATGTATTTCTCATATGGCTCTGAATTTAGTTTCGAGTGTCACAAAACTGCTGAGGAGGCTATCGCTGCTGCTGAGGCTGCAATTGACGACTATAGAGGCGATGCTTGCGATGGATGGAGCGAAGAGGTCGAAAGCATTTGCTGGGGGGTAATTATTCAGCAGGCAACCAAGGTCGGTGAACGCAAGAAGAGGAAATGCGACAGAGTATCACCATGGATTGAAAGAGTTTGTGATTATGAGCTTCGACCTAATGTCGAAACCCCAGCCACCGACGCTTTCCTGGCTGAAGTCCGGGCGCAGGGGGTAGAGATGTACGCAGATAACCTCGACAACGCAGCAGACGACGCAGAACGAGGTGGTTTTGATTATGCCGTTAAGTTTCTACGCAGTGAAGCGTCTGGTGTACGTTTGTTCGCCGACCAGCTTCGCAAAGGAGGCAACCAGTGAGCGAAATTAATTACCAGGCACTGCGTGAGGCGGCGGAACGTGCAATTCCAGCAATGGAACGCCTGTTAATGTTGCCAGTTGATGATGATTTGTTAAGTGAACAGGAACTTAAAGATTACGGTGTGGATATTGATGCGCTCAACGCCTTCAAGCTTCTGGCAGGGCCAGAAACCGTGCTGGCACTGCTGGATGAACGGGAAAGAAACCAGCAATACATCAAACGCCGCGACCAGGAAAACGAAATGATGGTTGATGCCATGCACGCGGCTATTGCCCTGACAAGTGTTGGAATAGACCTGGACGATTACGACGAATGCGTCTTGCGACTACATGAATGGGGCGCTTTACCTGACTATTGCATTGCGCTTTATGTGGATTTCGTTCACGGAATTGTATCGAAAAACAAACTTCTGGATTTTGGTTATATCAACGGTGCACCGGTATGGACGTTGCGTGATGAGCTGGAAGCAGCAAAATCAAAACTCAACGAGCAGCGTGAGTATTACGAAGGTGTTATCTCGGATGGAAGTAAGCGTATTGCTGAACTGGAAGCACGGGAAATAAAACCAGCCAAAGGTGAAGTTCTTGTCGTTGTTTCTGGTTTTACTGGTTGCGGAAAAAGCGCCATTGCCGGGGAAATAGAAATCGCGATGAAGGCTATTGGTGTACCGGTTCAGTGGACTAATGGCGATGCGGAAAAGCGCATGACAGGAGCTGACTGGCTGACAGCGATTGAGATGTACAAACCAACAGTGCGCATCGTGGAAGTTAATGTGCCACGCGCCGCTGGCATTCGCATCAAAGGAGAGTGAGATGAACGGACAGATATCAATTGTTCGACCAGGAGCATGTGACGATCGCGAAATACGAATGATTATTCGTCTGGCGATGGGGAAAACAATAACAGCTCTCATTACTCCAGAAAATCTCGCATTAGCTTTAACCGGAAAGTCAGACCTGCCAGTGGAGCTAAAACTGCGAAATGTTGAGATTAAGGTGAAATAGCCATGACCACTATTACCAAAGAACGTATTGAATTGTTCATTAAAAATCCGCTTGAAAACGGGCTTACTCGTGGCGAACAAATGGAACTGGCACGAATTGCACTGGCATCACTGGAAGCAGATCCAGTTGCTTATATTTTCAAACATCCTGCCGGGAAATTATTCTGGGCTTTAACGGATGAAAGCAATAAAGAGCAAGCGGACGTTATTCCTGTTTATGCTGCCGCGCCTGCGTCGGTTGTGCCGGATAATGCATCAGAGCCTCTTGCTTATGCTTACAAAGAGCTTACGCCTGAGATTATGAGCAACCATTTAGCTGTATTCGAGCGATATGGAATAGCCCCAAACGATAGCTCTACCACAATTCATGCACTGCGAATCGCGCTGGATGGCATAGAGCGGAGCGACGCGATGCTTCATGGTGCCGAACCTGTAAGCCAAACTTACAAGTTGCCAGTTAATACACCTTGCAAAGATGCGCCAGCCCATATCTGGCTGCAAACGGCTGGAGTATGGCCAGAAGATGGCGAGTTAAGCGAATTAACGTGGCGCAGCCACAATCAGCACCATGATGACACGCTATATGTTCGAGCTGACTTGGTAAATGGCAACTCTCCGGTAACTCCGGATGGTTGGATAAGCTGTAGTGAGCGAATGCCGGATAAGTTAATTCCGGTAATGGTCATGTATGAAGACGGTGAGATGTGGTCTGCAATGTGGAATGGTAATCGCTGGGATGATGGCACCGAATATCCGGATCCGCACTCAGTTACGCACTGGCGTGAAATGCCAGCAGCACCGAAGCAGGAGGTTAACCGTGGCTAACCTGCAACTTGCCGTCAAAGGTGAATACTTCGATGCCATGATTCGCGGAGAGAAAACGGAAGAGTATCGCCTGTGTAATGACTACTGGAATAAGCGAATTATGTTCAGGGAGTATGACCGCCTGATTATCACAAAGGGATATCCGAAGCGCGACGATTCCAGCCGTAGAATTGATGTTCCGTATGACGGATATGAAATCAAGACAATCACACATCCGCACTTCGGCGATAAACCGGTAAAGGTGTTCGCGATAAAGGTGAATATCGGCAATGAATAACAATCCTCGAACTCGCGGGGATTTCTTTTATCTGAACTCGCTACGGCGGGTTTTGTTTTATGGAGATGATAAATGCACTTTCGAGTCACAGGTGAATGGAATGGAGAGCCATTCGACAGAGTTATCGAAGCAGAGGATATCAATGACTGCTATAACCACTGGATGATATGGGCGCAGATAGCACATGCAGAAGTAACCAATATTCAAATTGAAGAACTGAATGAACACCAAACCGCCTGATGGCGGTTTTTTATTGGAGACAAGAAATGTCAGATTTGGCTATGAAGGTTTTGAAATGGCAATCGACTGGCGATGTCGGCATCAGTAGCGCAACTCTTGCCTCAATCGCATGTGGACTGAAAAAGAATATCTATGGTCATCACTTCGGCGCTCCACATGACGCAGCCGATTTCCGACGATGCGTTGCACTGGTTGAGCAGATCCCAGAAATCAGAGATTCATTCGACAAGGTTGCAAAGCGCGTTCCGGCATTCAAAGGAATCCTCAACGAATGGGATTCCCTCGTTGCTCTGTTGAAGTCTGAAATGAAGATACACGGAAACAAAGCACCAGAGACTTACAGAAGAATCAGCGAGCTACGCAAGGACTAACGCCTCACACTCGATGAGGCCTGTACATATCTGATAGAGCCGCTATATGGCGGTTTCTTTTTGCCTGGAGAATTAAGATGACCGATACCAGCCTGATTCCTGAGAAAGAAGTGATGAACAAGCTCGGTGTTTCATCACGTCAGACAATCTGGAACTATACCAAACGGCACGGATTTCCGAAGCCAGTCAGAACCCACCCCAAATCATACCTTCGTGAAGCTGTTGAAGGGTGGATTCTTAACGGTGGCGTTAATCAGAAATGCTCCTGATGTGCCAGAACAATTTATCAGCGTGAAGCTCATACGCTTTGCGCTGAGCCTCTATCCAATCGTGTTTATTGTATACGGACATTATCCCGCCAAGTTCATGACCGAGCATTCGCTCAGTAACATGAGGCTCGACATTCATCTCGGACAGACGTGTAACAAGCGTTCTTCTGAAATCATGTGTTCGCCAGTAACCTAGATCCATCCCTCCCCTTATTCTATTTACGAATCGGTTGGCTGCAGCGATGCTGATCGGTTTGTTTATGTCTTCTCCAGGGAAAAGAACATCATTGTACGTTGTCATGGCCTTTTCGAGGAAAGGCTTAATTTGTTCGAAGATTGGACGGCGGATAACATTACCCATCTTGCTATGCTCTTTCGGTACGGTCCATACGTTGTCCAGCAGGTCAAATTCTGTCTTTGTTGCCAGCCTAAGCTCTGAGAGCCTCGCCCCCCACAGCATAAGCATCTGATGAAGGAGCTTATTTGACGTAGACGCACGGCTTCTTTCAATAGCAAGCCAAATCTTAGCCAGTTCGTGATACGACAGTACCCGATCCCCTACCTCAGCGCGGGAGCCGAAGTCCCTTGGTTGGATGCTCATAATTGCGCAACTATCTATCAACTGACGCCGCATGCACCAACTTATTGCTGATCTTAGTTGACTTAGCACCTGCCTTGCTCGGCGTGGATTATCTCTTTCTTCTTCGGTAAGCAGGTCAACCCATTGCTTAACCGTGATAGAAGATGCCGGACGATTAGGAAAGGCGTCATGCATGCGCTTCATAACCGTTGATCGGTAAAGTGCCTGGGTCTTTTCTCTGAGAGTTGTAGAGACGTAGTTGTCGAACCAGTAGTCGAGACACTGAGCGACCGTCATGGAGTTCTCCACCTTCTCTTCAAAATAGGTGCGTGGATCCGTTCCTGAGAAATAGAGCTTTCGCAAGTCAGCAGTGATCTGTCTGGCATCCTTCAAAGACAGGGATGGGTATCGACCAAGCCCAAGTCGATTAGGCTTGCCATCCCAGCGATAGCGGTACTGGAACTGGATGACCCCCTTCGGTGAAATTCGTACGCTGAGGCCATCGGCATCAGCCACTTCTTGTGGGCCCGAATATGGTTTACCATAAATAGTACGCAGTTTTGTGTCGCTTATAGCCATAAATAATATTTGGTACGCTCAGAAATAATAGTTTGGTACACATCTGGTACACAATATCACATGGACAACAGCGCACAGTAAACAACTATATTTGACGTTCGTAGACATACTCAGGTGAAAAAATGGTTGTTTTTCGAGTTATAACAGACAGTTAATTAACTACAGTGGACAATGCTAGACAATGACAGACACAGATAAACAACCTACCTTCCTCTTTCACGATTACGAAACCTTTGGCACGCACCCCGCGTTAGATCGCCCTGCGCAGTTTGCCGCCATTCGCACCGATAGCGAATTCAATATCATTGGCGAACCAGAAGTCTTTTACTGCAAACCTGCTGATGATTATTTACCTCAACCAGGGGCGGTGTTAATCACCGGCATCACACCGCAGGAAGCACGGGCGAAAGGAGAAAACGAAGCCGCCTTTGCCGCCCGCATCCACTCGCTTTTTACCGTACCGAAAACCTGCATTCTTGGTTACAACAATGTGCGTTTCGACGACGAAGTCACGCGCAATGTTTTTTATCGTAATTTCTACGATCCCTATGCCTGGAGCTGGCAGCATGATAACTCTCGCTGGGATCTGCTGGACGTCATGCGTGCCTGTTATGCCCTACGTCCGGAGGGGATCAACTGGCCTGAAAATGATGACGGTCTGCCGAGTTTTCGTCTTGAACATTTAACCAAAGCGAATGGTATAGAGCATAGCAACGCCCACGATGCGATGGCCGATGTATACGCCACTATCGCGATGGCGAAGCTGGTGAAAACGCGTCAGCCACGCCTGTTTGATTATCTCTTTACCCATCGTAATAAGCACAAACTGATGGCATTGATTGATGTGCCACAGATGAAACCACTGGTGCACGTTTCCGGCATGTTTGGTGCGTGGCGCGGCAATACCAGTTGGGTTGCGCCGCTGGCGTGGCATCCTGAAAATCGCAATGCCGTGATTATGGTGGATTTAGCTGGAGATATTTCGCCATTACTGGAACTGGATAGCGACATGCTGCGCGAGCGTCTGTATACCGCAAAAGCCGATCTGGGCAATAACGCCGCAGTCCCGGTTAAGCTGGTGCATATTAATAAATGTCCGGTGCTGGCACAGGCGAATACACTTCGCCCGGAGGATGCCGACCGTCTGGGAATTAATCGTCAGCATTGCCTTGATAACCTGAAAATTTTGCGTGAAAACCCGCAAGTGCGCGAAAAAGTGGTGGCAATATTTGCTGAAGCCGAACCGTTTATGCCTTCAGATAACGTGGATGCCCAGCTTTATAATGGCTTTTTCAGTGACGCCGATCGCGCGGCAATGAAAATTGTGCTGGAAACCGAGCCACGTAACTTACCGGCACTGGATATCACCTTTGTCGATAAACGCATAGAGAAGCTGTTGTTCAATTATCGGGCGCGTAACTTCCCCGGCACGTTAGATTACGCCGAACAGCAACGCTGGCTGGAGCATCGCCGTCAGGTCTTCACTCCAGAGTTTTTGCAAGGCTATGCTGATGAACTGCAGATGCTGGCGCAGCAATATGCCGATGATAAAGAGAAAGTGGCACTGTTAAAGGCGCTTTGGCAGTACGCGGAAGAGATCGTCTGATACAAAAAAGCCGGAGCGTTAAACTCCGGCTTTTTGAGACTTACCGGATGATGACACCACCCGGTTTTATAAAATTATGCAACGTCTTCGTACTGCGGAACCGGGTTGCGGAAGCTCTTAGTTACGCAAGCCAGGTAAATCAGACCGATAGCCGCCCAGATCAGCCCCAGAACCATCGAGCTTTCTTCCAGGTTAACCCACAGCGCACCAACGGTCAGCGCACCACACATCGGCAGGAACAGATACTGGAAGTGATCTTTCAGCGTCTTGTTACGCTTCTCACGGATCCAGAACTGCGAGATAACCGACAGGTTGACGAAGGTGAACGCCACCAGCGCACCAAAGTTAATCAGCGCCGTTGCCATTACCAGGTCAAAGTTGATTGCCAGCAGAGCAATCGCACCAACCAGGATGATGTTCATCGCCGGAGTACGCCATTTCGGGTGTACATAACCGAAGAAACTTTTCGGGAACACGCCGTCACGCCCCATCACGTACATCAGACGCGCTACGCCTGCGTGCGCCGCCATACCAGACGCCAGTACGGTAATGGTGGAGAAGATCAGCGCGCCAACCTGGAACGCTTTACCCGCAACATACAGCATGATTTCAGGCTGTGACGCATCCGGATCTTTAAAGCGAGAGATATCCGGGAAGTACAGTTGCAGGAAGTAGGTCGCAAAGATGAAGATCATACCGCCAATCAGCGCGGTCAGGAAAATCGCACGCGGGATCACGCGCTCTGCATCTTTGGTTTCTTCCGACAGGTTGCTGATGCCGTCAAAACCGGTAAAGGAGAAGCACAGGATCGTCGCACCGGTAATCATCGGGATGACATGCGCATCGCCAGACCAGAACGGACGGGTGCTCGCCAGCGTACCAGCGCCTTCACCTTCAAATACGCCGTAGACCACCATGCCCAGAATCACCGCGATCAGCACAATCTGCAACACCACAATGACGGTGTTGAAGTTCGCTACGGATTTCAGGCTACGCAGGTTAAAGGCAGTCATAAAGGCCACCAGCGCCACCACAAACATCCACGATGGGATGGAAGGCACCAGAGCTTCAAAATAGATTTTCGCCAACAGGATGTTGATCATCGGCGCGAACAGATAGTCGAGCAGAGAAGACCAACCCACCATAAAGCCAACGGTCGGGCTAATAGATTTCTGGGCGTAAGTGTACGCAGAGCCAGCAGAAGGATAGCGGCGAACCAACTTCCCGTAGCTCAGAGCCGTGAACAGGATCGCAATCAATGCGAACGCATAGGCTGTCGGCACATGACCATCCGTGAGGCCTGAAACGATACCAAAAGTATCAAACAGCGTCATCGGCTGCATATAGGCAAGACCCATCATTACAACCGGAACTAACGTAAGCGTTTTACGCAATTCCACGCGAGAGGTGTTTGGAGTAACGTTATGCGACATGGTTATTCTCCTTTACGGTGATAACCGTCGCGTAAGCAAAAAATTGCCCCATTTTTTTGGATTCCTCAGCGACAACAACTGTCGATTTTTAGTAAATATCTATCCGGTACGAAGCCCGGCCTCTTGGTATGAATGATTGGTTTGAAGCAAAAAATAACCGACGCGGATAAAACGTCGGTTTTTAGTCATTTTTTGACAGCGGCGCATTGTGCCTAAATGGGGGGTAAATGACAAGAGAATGAGGGGCTTGACAGATGATTTTTTATTTAAATGGCTGATTTTCCGTCACCAGATTTTGCATAAACACCGGCGATAGCACTATTTGCTAAAATCTCGTCTCGCCACCACGCACTGGCAAGCCCTGCGGTTTGTTCGTTCCAGCCAATCCAGACAGGTTCAAAGAGGGTTTGCGCGACCACTTTCTTCTCGATTAATGCACCACTATCAAGAAAGCGTTGCGCCAGATAACGGGGTAAATAACCACAACCAAGACCACTGATTTGCAGCTCCAGCTTGGTTTTAAAATCAAATACGGTAATAGCTTCTTGTTCATCAAGTATTTGTGAAGCTGTAGACGCGGCTGCCTGCGCAGTGTCACCGACGACTATCGCCCGATATCGTTTAATGATTCGTCGATTTAACGGTTCTTCTTCCAGCGCTAACGGATGATGGGGTGCCACAACGAACACTTGCTCCAGATCACCCAGACGAGAAAAACCAAATTCGCTGGAAGATGGCGGCTCGTGCATAGCGCCGACAATAATATCTGCCCGGCCCTGGGTCAGCGCCTCCCAGGAACCACCGAGCACGCCATTGATAAATTTCAACCGCGTTACACTGTGATGTTGATAAAAGAGTTCAATAAGCGGCGCAAGCAGAGAAAAAGGAAAGGTGTCATCAACCCCGATAATCAGCTCGTTCTCCCAGCCTTCGTGAAGTTTTATTGCCTGTTTTTCCAGCTCATGAACAGTGTGAAGAATTTCCCGCCCTTTCTCTAATAACATTTTTCCGGTGCGGGTGAATTTAGCGCGGTGACCGCTGCGATCAAGCAATTGAATATTAAGATCACTTTCCAGCTTATGAACGGTGTAACTCAGCGCAGACGGCGTCTTGTACAGTTTGGCTGACGCCGCCGCAAAACTGCCCTCTTTTTCTAAGGCATCGAGGATCATCAACACATCCAGCAGTGGTTTCATACACGCCCCCTTGCGGTGTATGCGGCATTCTGCTGGCGTGATGCTTTACTCCAGCGGCATTACCAGTGGATCGGGATACTGGTATTCAAATCCCAATTCATTACAGATCCGGCTGCCATCAATAATTTTACCTTTGCCGCTGTCCAGGCTGTTTCTGAACTGCGGAGGTTCCAGCCCCAGTAAACGGGCCATCTGCGGATAGAAAACATTACGCGCAGGGTGAGCTGGCGCACATATATTATAGATGTGTCCGCCTTTAGGTGCCTGTAACAACAGAGTGATAGCGCCAATAACATCTTCCAGGTGAACTAAATTGACACCATATTCACCGTCTGGCGCAGTTTTTCCGGCAAAGAAGCGCCCTGGATGACGCCCCGGCCCCACCAGGCCAGCAAGACGCAAAATATCGACCGAAGTACCAGGTAAATTGTGCAGCCAGTCTTCGAGTTCTTTTAACACTCGTCCACTGTTGGTCACGGGATTGCGTGGTGTGGTTTCTTTTACTATGCCTTGCGCATCGCCATAGACAGAGGTTGAACTGGTGAAAATAATGCGGGGAATATGGTGAGCCAGCGCGCTGTCTACCAGCTCTTGCACTGCCTGCAAATAGAACTCGTCGCCAGGACCGCTGCGCCGTGCCGGAAGCGTAATGACCAACGCATCAGCATCCATCAGGGCATCCAGATCGTCAGAATCGCAAACTAACTCGGGTTCCATGCGAAGCGTATAGCTATCAATCCCACTCATTCGGGCCGCTTCGACGCCATCTTGTGTGGTTTTACTCCCGGTGACTTGCCAGCCCCGCGCTGAAAGTGACATCGCCAGCGGCATACCTAACCACCCTAACCCGACAATTGCGACCTTTTTCATCCGTTTTCTCCTGATACACCTTAGATCTATAAGGCTACGCCAGCGTATCAAAACTGACAATTCATTCTATGAATGAATCGAATCTGTTAGCAAATGTACAATTGCCTGATGCGCTCCGCTTATCAGGCCTACAAAAACACCAATATATTGAATTTAGGCAACATTTGTAGGCCAGATAAGGCGTTCACGCCGCATCCGGCATGAACAAAGGCCACTTTAGTTACAGAACACAATGTTCTTGAGGGCTTTAAAGACATATTTTCACGATTACTTTTTTTAACGTAGTCACTCTTAGCGCCCTTCTTTCCCTGCTCATTCATTAAACAAATCTATCGCCGCAAAATATATAAAAAAGCCCTTGCTTTCTATCGTGAAAGTGGTTTAGGTTAAAAGGCATCAGTTGAATAAACATTCACAGAGATTTTTATGACACGCGTTCAATTTAAACACCACCATCATCACCATCATCCTGACTAGTCTTTCAGGCGATGTGTGCTGGAAGACATTCAGATCTTCCAGTGGTGCATGAACGCATGAGAAAGCCCCCGGAAGATCACCTTCCGGGGGCTTTTTTATTGCGCGGTTGATAACGATTCAGACAGGTTAAAAGAGGAATAAGAAAATGACAGACAACACTCGTTTACGCATAGCTATGCAAAAATCCGGCCGTTTAAGTGATGATTCACGCGAATTGCTGGCGCGCTGCGGCATTAAAATTAATCTTCACACCCAGCGCCTGATCGCGATGGCAGAAAACATGCCGATTGATATTCTGCGCGTGCGTGACGACGACATTCCCGGTCTGGTAATGGATGGCGTGGTAGACCTCGGGATCATCGGTGAGAACGTACTGGAAGAAGAGTTGCTCAACCGCCGCGCCCAGGGTGAAGATCCGCGCTACTTTACCCTGCGCCGTCTTGATTTCGGTGGCTGTCGCCTTTCACTGGCAACGCCCGTTGATGAAGCCTGGGACGGCCCGCTCTCCTTAAACGGTAAACGTATCGCCACCTCTTATCCTCACTTGCTCAAGCGTTATCTCGACCAGAAAGGTATCTCTTTCAAATCCTGCTTATTGAACGGTTCTGTCGAAGTTGCCCCGCGCGCCGGACTGGCGGATGCGATTTGCGATCTGGTTTCCACCGGTGCCACCCTGGAAGCCAACGGCCTGCGCGAAGTGGAAGTTATCTACCGCTCGAAAGCCTGCCTGATCCAGCGCGATGGTGAAATGGAAGAATCCAAACAGCAACTAATCGACAAGCTACTGACCCGTATTCAGGGCGTAATTCAGGCGCGTGAATCGAAATACATCATGATGCATGCACCAACCGAGCGTCTGGATGATGTCATCGCCCTGCTGCCAGGTGCCGAACGACCAACCATTCTGCCGCTGGCGGGTGATCAACAGCGCGTCGCCATGCACATGGTGAGTAGCGAAACCCTGTTCTGGGAAACGATGGAAAAACTGAAGGAACTGGGCGCGAGTTCGATTCTGGTCCTGCCAATTGAGAAGATGATGGAGTAATAGCCATGAGCTTTAACACAATCATTGACTGGAATAACTGTACTGCGGAGCAACAACGCCAACTGTTAATGCGCCCGGCGATCTCCGCCTCTGAAAGCATCACCCGTATCGTCCGTGAAATTTTAGATAACGTGAAAGCACGCGGCGATGACGCCTTACGGGAATACAGCGCGAAGTTTGATAAAACCAAGGTTACCGCGCTGAAAGTGTCTGCTGAAGAAATCGCCGCAGCCTGCGAACGCCTGAGCGACGACCTGAAACAGGCGATGGCGGTAGCAGTAAAGAACATTGAAACCTTCCACAATGCGCAAAAACTGCCGACGGTAGATGTCGAAACCCAGCCAGGCGTACGTTGCCAGCAAGTCACCCGCCCGGTAGCTTCAGTGGGTTTGTATATTCCTGGCGGCTCTGCCCCACTCTTCTCAACCGTATTAATGCTGGCGACTCCAGCGCGTATTGCCGGTTGTAATAAAGTGGTGCTGTGCTCACCGCCGCCGATTGCCGATGAGATCCTCTACGCGGCGCAACTGTGCGGCGTGCAGGACGTGTTTAACGTCGGTGGCGCACAAGCCATTGCCGCACTGGCCTTTGGTACTGAATCCGTGCCGAAAGTGGACAAAATTTTCGGACCGGGTAACGCCTTTGTGACTGAGGCGAAACGTCAGGTGAGCCAGCGTCTGGACGGTGCAGCAATCGATATGCCCGCAGGCCCGTCGGAAGTGCTGGTGATTGCCGATAGCGGCGCAACGCCGGACTTCGTGGCTTCAGATTTGCTCTCTCAGGCTGAGCACGGCCCGGATTCACAGGTGATCTTACTGACGCCCGACGCCGATATGGCACGCCGCGTTGCCGAAGCTGTAGAACGTCAACTTGCAGAGTTACCGCGTGCTGAAACTGCACGCCAGGCACTGCTCACCAGCCGCCTGATTGTGACCAACGATTTAGCGCAGTGCGTGACAATCTCCAATCAGTACGGCCCGGAACACCTGATTATTCAAACCCGCAACGCCCGCGAACTGGTCGATAGCATCACCAGCGCCGGTTCGGTATTTCTTGGTGACTGGTCACCGGAATCGGCAGGTGACTACGCCTCCGGCACCAACCACGTGCTGCCGACTTACGGTTACACCGCCACCTGTTCCAGCCTCGGACTGGCGGATTTCCAGAAGCGCATGACCGTGCAGGAATTGTCGAAAGAGGGTTTCTCTGCGTTGGCTTCGACCATTGAAACGCTGGCTACCGCCGAACGCCTGACAGCCCACAAAAATGCCGTGACTTTACGTGTCAACGCCCTTAAGGAGCAAGCATGAGCACCGTGACTATTACCGATTTAGCGCGTGAAAACGTCCGCAACCTGACGCCATATCAGTCAGCGCGTCGACTGGGCGGTAACGGCGATGTCTGGCTGAACGCCAACGAATATCCTACAGCCGTGGAGTTTCAGCTCACTCAGCAAACGCTCAACCGCTATCCGGAATGTCAGCCAAAAGCGGTTATTGAAAATTACGCGCAATATGCCGGCGTAAAACCGGAACAAGTGCTGGTCAGCCGCGGCGCAGACGAAGGCATTGAACTACTGATTCGCGCCTTTTGTGAACCGGGTAAAGATGCCATCCTCTATTGCCCGCCAACGTACGGCATGTATAGCGTCAGCGCCGAAACCATTGGCGTCGAGTGTCGCACGGTGCCGACGCTGGAAAACTGGCAACTGGACTTGCAGGGGATTTCCGACAAGCTGGACGGCGTGAAAGTGGTTTATGTTTGCAGCCCTAACAACCCGACCGGGCAACTGATCAATCCGCAAGATTTTCGCACTCTGCTGGAGTTAACCCGCGGAAAAGCCATTGTGGTTGCCGATGAAGCCTATATTGAGTTTTGCCCGCAGGCATCGCTGGCGGGCTGGCTGGCGGAATATCCACACCTGGCTATTTTGCGCACCCTTTCGAAAGCTTTTGCTCTGGCGGGTCTCCGTTGTGGGTTTACGCTGGCAAACGAAGAAGTCATCAACCTGCTGATGAAAGTGATCGCCCCCTACCCACTCTCAACGCCGGTTGCCGACATTGCGGCACAGGCGTTAAGCCCGCAGGGGATCGTCGCCATGCGCGAACGAGTGGCGCAAATTATTGCAGAACGCGAATACCTGATTGCCGCACTGAAAGAGATCCCCTGCGTGGGGCAGGTTTTCGACTCCGAAACCAACTACATTCTGGCGCGCTTTAAAGCCTCCAGCGCAGTGTTTAAATCTTTGTGGGATCAGGGCATTATCTTACGTGATCAGAATAAACAACCCTCTTTAAGCGGCTGCCTGCGAATTACCGTCGGAACCCGTGAAGAAAGCCAGCGCGTCATTGACGCCTTACGTGCGGAGCAAGTTTGATGAGTCAGAAGTATCTTTTTATCGATCGCGATGGAACCCTGATTAGCGAGCCGCCGAGTGATTTTCAGGTGGACCGTTTTGACAAACTCGCCTTTGAACCGGGCGTGATCCCGGAACTGCTGAAGCTGCAAAAAGCAGGCTATAAGCTGGTGATGATCACCAACCAGGATGGTCTTGGAACACAAAGTTTCCCGCAGGCGGATTTCGATGGCCCGCACAATCTGATGATGCAGATCTTTACCTCGCAAGGCGTGCAGTTTGATGAAGTGCTGATTTGCCCGCACCTGCCCGACGATGAATGTGACTGCCGCAAGCCGAAGGTAAAACTGGTGGAGCGTTATCTCGCTGAGCAGGCGATGGATCGCGCCAGCAGTTACGTGATTGGCGATCGTGCGACCGATATTCAACTTGCTGAAAACATGGGTATTAATGGTTTACGCTACAACCGCGAAACCCTGAACTGGCCGATGATTGGTGAGCAACTCACTAAACGCGATCGTTATGCCCACGTAGTGCGCAACACTAAAGAGACACAGATTGACGTTCAGGTATGGCTGGATCGCGAAGGTGGCAGCAAGATTAACACTGGTGTTGGTTTCTTTGATCACATGCTGGATCAGATTGCCACCCACGGCGGTTTCCGTATGGAAATCAACGTTAAAGGCGATCTCTATATTGACGATCACCACACCGTCGAAGATACCGGGCTGGCGCTGGGCGAAGCGTTAAAAATTGCCCTTGGCGACAAACGCGGCATCTGCCGGTTTGGTTTTGTCTTGCCGATGGATGAATGCCTCGCACGCTGCGCGCTGGATATCTCTGGTCGCCCGCACCTGGAATATAAAGCTGAGTTTACCTACCAGCGCGTGGGCGATCTCAGCACCGAAATGATCGAACACTTCTTCCGTTCGCTCTCATACACCATGGGCGTGACCCTGCACCTGAAAACCAAAGGTAAAAACGATCACCACCGTGTAGAGAGCCTGTTCAAAGCCTTTGGTCGCACCCTGCGCCAGGCCATCCGCGTGGAAGGTGACACCCTGCCCTCGTCGAAAGGAGTGCTGTAATGAACGTGGTGATCCTTGATACCGGCTGCGCCAACCTGAACTCGGTGAAGTCTGCCATTGCGCGTCACGGC
Source organism: Escherichia sp. TW09308 (assembly GCF_000208565.1). Taxonomy (NCBI): domain Bacteria; kingdom Pseudomonadati; phylum Pseudomonadota; class Gammaproteobacteria; order Enterobacterales; family Enterobacteriaceae; genus Escherichia; species Escherichia sp. TW09308. The sequence continues at coordinate 4,015,124 of NZ_AEME01000001.1, forward strand.
TATGAACCAAAGGTCAGCCGTGACCCGGACGTCGTGTTGCTGGCCGATAAACTTTTTTTACCTGGCGTCGGCACTGCACAAGCGGCGATGGATCAGGTGCGTGAGCGCGAGCTGTTTGATCTCATCAAAGCCTGTACTCAACCGGTGCTGGGCATCTGTTTAGGAATGCAACTGCTGGGGCGACGCAGCGAAGAGAGCAACGGCGTCGATTTGCTGGGCATCATCGACGAGGATGTACCGAAAATGACCGACTTTGGTCTGCCATTGCCGCATATGGGCTGGAACCGCGTTTACCCACAGGCTGGCAACCGCCTGTTTCAGGGGATTGAAGACGGCGCGTACTTTTACTTTGTTCACAGCTACGCCATGCCGGTCAATCCGTGGACCATCGCCCAGTGCAACTACGGCGAACCGTTCACCGCGGCGGTACAAAAAGATAACTTCTATGGCGTGCAGTTCCACCCGGAACGCTCCGGTGCCGCTGGCGCTAAGTTGCTGAAAAACTTCCTGGAGATGTGATGATTATTCCGGCATTAGATTTAATCGACGGCACCGTGGTGCGTCTCCATCAGGGCGATTACGGCAAGCAGCGTGATTATGGCAACGACCCGCTGCCGCGCTTACAGGATTACGCCGCCCAAGGTGCTGAAGTGCTGCACCTGGTGGATCTGACCGGGGCAAAAAATCCGGCTAAACGTCAAATCCCGCTGATTAAAACCCTGGTCGCGGGCGTTAACGTTCCGGTGCAGGTTGGCGGCGGCGTGCGTAGCGAAGAAGACGTGGCGGCGTTACTGGAAGCAGGCGTTGCGCGCGTGGTGGTTGGCTCCACCGCGGTGAAATCACCTGATGTGGTGAAAGGCTGGTTTGAACGCTTCGGAGCCGATGCGTTAGTGCTGGCGCTGGATGTCCGTATTGACGAGCAAGGCAACAAACAGGTGGCGGTCAGCGGCTGGCAAGAGAACTCAGGCGTTTCGCTGGAACAACTGGTGGAAACCTATCTGCCCGTCGGCCTGAAACATGTGCTGTGTACCGATATCTCGCGCGACGGCACGCTGGCAGGTTCTAACGTCTCTTTATATGAAGAAGTGTGCGCCAGATATCCACAGGTGGCGTTTCAGTCCTCCGGCGGTATTGGCAACATTGAAGATGTCGCGGCTCTGCGTGGCACTGGCGTGCGCGGCGTAATAGTTGGCCGGGCATTACTGGAAGGTAAATTCACCGTGAAGGAGGCCATCGCATGCTGGCAAAACGCATAATTCCGTGTCTTGACGTTCGTGATGGTCAGGTGGTGAAAGGCGTACAGTTTCGCAACCATGAAATCATTGGCGATATTGTGCCGCTGGCAAAACGCTACGCCGAAGAAGGTGCAGACGAACTGGTGTTCTACGATATCACCGCTTCCAGCGATGGCCGCGTGGTAGATAAAAGCTGGGTATCTCGCGTGGCGGAAGTGATCGACATTCCGTTCTGCGTGGCGGGTGGGATTAAGTCGCTGGATGACGCCGCGAAAATTCTTTCCTTTGGCGCGGATAAAATCTCCATCAACTCCCCTGCACTGGCCGATCCGACATTGATCACCCGTCTGGCAGATCGTTTTGGCGTGCAGTGTATTGTGGTCGGTATTGATACCTGGTACGACGCCGAAACCGGCAAATATCACGTTAATCAATATACCGGCGATGAAAGCCGTACCCGCGTTACGCAGTGGGAAACGCTCGACTGGGTACAGGAAGTGCAAAAACGCGGAGCCGGAGAAATCGTCCTCAACATGATGAATCAGGACGGCGTGCGTAACGGTTACGACCTCGAACAACTGAAAAAAGTGCGTGAAGTTTGCCACGTCCCGCTGATTGCCTCCGGTGGCGCAGGCACTATGGAACACTTCCTTGAAGCCTTCCGCGATGCCGACGTTGACGGCGCGCTGGCAGCTTCCGTATTCCACAAACAAATAATCAATATTGGTGAATTAAAAGCGTACCTGGCAACACAGGGCGTGGAGATCAGGATATGTTAACAGAACAACAACGCCGCGAACTGGACTGGGAAAAAACCGACGGACTGATGCCAGTGATTGTGCAACACGCGGTATCTGGCGAAGTGTTAATGCTGGGCTACATGAACCCGCAAGCGCTGGATAAAACCATCGAAAGCGGCAAAGTCACTTTTTTCTCACGCACCAAACAGCGACTGTGGACTAAAGGTGAAACGTCGGGGAACTTCCTCAACGTAGTCAGCATTGCACCGGACTGCGACAACGACACCCTGCTGGTGCTGGCGAATCCCATCGGCCCAACCTGCCACAAAGGCACCAGCAGTTGTTTTGGCGATACCGCTCACCAGTGGTTGTTTCTCTACCAGCTTGAACAACTGCTCGCTGAACGCAAATCTGCCGATCCGGAAACCTCCTACACCGCCAAACTGTATGCCAGTGGCACCAAACGCATCGCGCAGAAAGTAGGAGAAGAAGGCGTGGAAACCGCACTGGCCGCGACAGTACATGACCGCTTTGAGCTGACTAACGAGGCGTCTGACTTGATGTATCACCTGCTGGTGTTGTTGCAGGATCAGGATCTGGATTTAACGACGGTGATTGAAAACCTGCGCAAACGGCATCAGTGAGTTACGGGGTAAGCGGATGCGATATTGTTGTCGCATCCGGAGCCATTGCCCGATGCGCAAGCTTATCGTGCCTACACATTCTCTCTGCACACGCAGGCTGGATAAGATGCGCCAGCATCACATTCGGCAAAAAAATGGGCAAGGTGTCACCACCCTGCCCATTTTGTTTAAAACCGAAAAGATTACTTCGCGTTGTAATTACGCAGCGCATTACGTCCCAGCACAATCCCCGCGCCAACCATACCGCCCAGCAGCACAGCCAGAATCAGAGTGATAGACTTTTTCGGGCTATCGCGACGCACAGGTAACGTCGGTTTCATAACATAGCGATAAGCATGAATATCAAGATCATCAGCCTTCAGACTTTCAATATCCAGCAGGTTTTGACGAGTCTGATAGTAACCAGGCGAGAAAACCAGCGGACGGGTCGCCTCGTGCTTAATCATCGACTCCAGCGCTTCGCTCCCCAACAGGAACATCGTATCTTGCGTCACGTCCTGCGTCTGTTGAATCTGCGGCTTTGCGACCTGCGCCTGATTCGCATACTGCAACGCTTCCTGAATCTGACGGATACGCAGATCTTTCTGCTCCTGTGCCACCACTTCCTGCGTCTTCAAAGAATCCTGCAAGTTTTTCACACGCAGTGCGATGTTGTCTTTCAGGTCTTTTTCCAGCTCTTCATTCACCTGTTCATCAACTTGCTGAATATATTGAGCTAGCTGTTTCTGCGCACCTTCAGGCGTTTGCCCGACATAAGAAACAACCAGGGGTAATGGCTGGTTTTTAACAGAAGGTTCGATAGTCAGTTTTTCGGGTTCTTCCTGATTATCCAGCGTTTCTGCTAATGCAGAAAATGTCGTACTGAAACGACCAACTAACGTCGCCTGGATATCAGACACTTTCGGCGCAGCCGTACCATAAATCACATTCATGGCATTGTTATAACCCGCGATTTGTCCCACATCAGGTTGAGTAACGATAGCTGTGGAAGTCCATTTTTCTTTGGCAACGGCCAGATACCCTATTGCCAGGGCAATCGCTACAATGACAGAGATGATGATAGTCATCTTGCCACGCCACAACTGCACCAGTAAATCAATCAAATCAATCTGTTCCGGGTCATGGTTTTGCCCAGGAATATTATTATTTTCAACTCTCATCATTACCCTAACTGACGGAAAATTTCAGGTTCGCATAGTGTAGCGATAATCTTCATGAATGCTATAGGATAAGTGATAAAAATAATGAATTATTACGTGGGTAACAAAAGACAATCAGGGCGAAAATCGCCCTGATTACAGAAGGTTAGTCGCTGCCAAACAAATCGCGGGTGTAGACCTTGTCTGCCACATCCTTAAGCTCTTCTGCCATTCGGTTGGAAATAATAACGTCGGCTTGTTGTTTGAAGGTGGCGAGATCACGTTCCAGGCGAGAGTTGAAGAATGAGTCTTCTTTCATCACCGGCTCATAAATGATCACCTCCACACCTTTCGCCTTGATACGCTTCATAATCCCCTGAATGGAAGACGCGCGGAAGTTATCTGAACCGCTCTTCATAATCAGACGATATATTCCTACTACTTTAGGTTTACGCGACAAGATAGCATCAGCAATAAAATCTTTACGCGTGCGGTTAGCATCAACAATTGCCGAGATCAGGTTATTCGGCACAGACTGGTAGTTCGCCAGTAACTGTTTAGTATCTTTCGGCAGACAATAACCACCATAACCAAATGACGGATTGTTATAGTGATTACCTATGCGCGGGTCGAGACAAACGCCTTCGATAATCTGACGCGTATTCAGACCTAAACTTTCTGCATAGCTATCCAGCTCGTTAAAGTACGCCACACGCATTGCCAGGTAGGTATTAGCGAAAAGTTTAATCGCTTCTGCTTCAGTGGAGTCGGTAAACAGAGTCGGGATATTTTGCTTAATCGCGCCTTCCTGTAATAACGCAGCAAAGCGTTCTGCGCGTTCTGAACGCTCACCGATGACAATACGTGACGGATGAAGGTTATCGTAAAGGGCTTTACCTTCCCGGAGGAATTCTGGGGAGAAAATGATGTTCTCAGTATTGAATTTTTTTTGCATCGTGACCGTAAAACCTACCGGAACCGTGGACTTGATAACCATTACTGCATAAGGGTTTATTTCTGTAACATCTTTAATGACAGATTCTACGCTAGATGTATTGAAATAATTGGTTTTAGGATCATAATCAGTCGGGGTTGCGATGATTACGTAATCAGCATTCCGGTAGGCTTCTTTTTTATCTAATGTGGCATTAAAACGTATTTTGTCTGATTGCAAAAATTGCTGAATTTCTTTATCAACAATAGGAGATATCTTATCATTCAGCATAGCAACGCGTGACGGTAAAATATCTAATGCCACAACCTCATGATTTTGTGCGATTAGAAGTCCGTTTGACAAGCCTACATAGCCAGTACCGGAAATGGTGATTTTCATTTCATGCTCTCAGAATTAACTTAACTGTGAATCATGATGTTTTTAGCATCCTGATAAGAGTTAAAAGTTTTAACGCTACGATGATGACTGGTCAACGCAACGAAAAACAATTCAGATTTTCTTTATGAGAGTAGCTGATATTTATTAGGTCAATATTAAGCAGTAAAATTTAGTCTATAAGATAATTGGTAAAAAAAAGCCCGGCGCAATATACGCCGGGCCTCAATTTATTGTTGGTTAGATCAGATTAATCCAGCCATTCGGTATGGAACACACCTTCTTTATCAATGCGCTTATAAGTATGCGCACCGAAATAGTCACGCTGTGCCTGGATCAGGTTCGCTGGCAGCACTGCGGCACGATAGCTGTCATAGTAAGCAACCGCTGCAGAGAAGGTTGGTACTGGTATGCCGTTCTGCACTGCATAAGCAACTACATCACGCAGCGCTTGCTGGTAGTCGTCGGCAATTTTCTTAAAATACGGGGCTAACAGCAGGTTAGCGATCTGCGGATTTTCAGCGTAAGCATCGGTGATTTTCTGCAGGAACTGCGCACGGATGATGCAGCCAGCACGGAAAATCTTCGCGATTTCGCCGTAATTCAGATCCCAGTTGTACTCTTCAGACGCGGCACGCAGTTGAGAGAAGCCCTGAGCGTAAGAAACAATTTTGCCCAGATACAGCGCACGGCGAACTTTCTCGATGAATTCAGCTTTGTTACCTGCTGGCTGTGCTTGTGGGCCAGACAGTACTTTAGACGCGGCAACGCGCTGATCTTTGAGAGAAGAGATATAACGTGCAAACACTGATTCAGTGATCAGCGACAGAGGCTCACCGAGATCCAGTGCACTCTGGCTGGTCCACTTACCAGTACCTTTGTTTGCTGCTTCATCCAGGATCACATCAACCAGGTAGTTACCGTCTTCATCTTTTTTGGTGAAGATGTCTTTAGTGATGTCGATCAGGTAGCTGCTCAGTTCACCGTTATTCCACTCGGTAAAGGTCTGCGCCAGTTCTTCGTTGGAGAGATTCAGGCCACCTTTCAGCAGAGAATAGGCTTCAGCAATCAGTTGCATATCACCGTATTCAATACCGTTGTGAACCATCTTCACATAGTGACCCGCGCCATCAGCGCCGATGTAGGTTACACAAGGTTCACCATCTTCCGCCACTGCAGCAATTTTGGTAAGGATTGGCGCAACCAGTTCATAGGCTTCCTTCTGACCACCAGGCATGATGGAAGGGCCTTTCAGCGCGCCCTCTTCACCACCGGAAACACCCGTACCGATGAAGTTAAAGCCTTCTGCGGAAAGCTCACGGTTGCGACGAATAGTATCCTGGAAGAAGGTGTTACCACCATCAATAATGATGTCACCTTTATCGAGATATGGCTTGAGGGAATCAATAGCAGCATCCGTGCCTGCACCTGCTTTCACCATTAACAGGATGCGACGAGGCGTTTCAAGAGATTCAACAAACTCTTTCACCGTATAGTAAGGAACCAGTTTCTTGCCTGGATTTTCAGCAATCACTTCTTCCGTCTTTTCACGGGAACGGTTGAAAATAGAGACGGTATAACCACGGCTTTCGATGTTGAGCGCAAGGTTGCGTCCCATCACTGCCATACCGACTACGCCGATCTGTTGCTTTGACATTGTGTACTCCTGTCAGGGTGAGAAACTATCGTCAATAATAGTCCAAATAGATCTATGTATTAGATCGTAGATTTCGTGAATAAAAGCCATAATTTAAATGAAACATCTGATATTAAATTAGATGTCTCATTTAAATTATAATTATTTTACAGATAAACCAACTCACTTATACTGGTCGCTCACATCCCCCATTAATAAATGAAAAATAATAATAATTAATTAAAATTTCTAAGTAGCAATAGTTTATAATTTCAACTGCGAATAATTTATATTTAATTTATAAGAGTGCGTCAATATTAGTCGAGATATGTTTTATATTATTAAAAGAGATTCGCGCAACGATCCAAGTTAATTTGATGCAATGCGTACTAAGTTAGTTTTTTAAAGATATTAGAGGCTTTGTATTTTTCTAATATAACATTCTCCACATGTTTGTATGGTAAACGCATAAATTCCTCAAAATCAGATGTGTACAGGTCATTCGGATTTTCAAAAATGAAAATCCTAGATTTATCATAAAAATCACAATTCATCAAATCAATATTGTTCGATATTAATTTTCTTGAATAAAAAATAGATTCCAAAGCACGCAATGTTAATCCAACTTGTCCGGTTTTATTTACTTCAAGAATATACTTATTCTCTTGTACTTTATTTATATTCTCTTGATAACTTATAACACGATTACTATAAAAATCCGAATGCTTATGAGAAGTTTCATCTCTAATAACAAAGAAAGATGATTTAATGCCATGATAACTAAGAGCTTGACTAATAGAATCAATTATTGATAATCTGTTTTTATCTAGCCCAACAAAATAACAACTATTATTTGTGAGTGAGCTACTTTTATGAACCTGAGACAATGGAAATATTTGCCGCATATGCTTAAATTTATACTTATCGCACTGAATTTTATCAAAGGAATATACTTCATCAAAACTCTCCTTAAAAGCCAAGGCTGTTTCAGATGTAATTATATTTCTAATAACCAAGATTTTTTTTTGCTGAAATAAATCTAAATGCCTATGGTAGCCATAGCCATCTGAATCTTTAAAAATCAGAATAGCATCAGATGGTAACGCTGAACTATGTAACTTTAAAAATGATCTTATAAGATTAAATCTTGTGATTTTGTTTAATCGAAAAAACAATCGTCCTTCTGGATAGGTAATGTTTTTTATTTCGAAATGATTTCTGAGTTGCTGTATCATCATACGGTCATAATCTGCCGTCCAGCCAAAAAAAACTATCATTTAAGCCTCAATATGATAATTAAAAACATAGCCGACATATTTATCAAAGAATATGCACTACTAGCGAAGGCTAGCCCATAAATCCCGGCATAATGATAAGATATGAATTTGAATGGAATAAAAATAGTAAATGTTACAATTGATAAACAAGAAGGCGTTTTGGTGTCACCTTTAGAATAAAAACTTGAAGATACGAGCGTTGCAATGAAATCACCAATGAACCCACCGAATAATGCCATAGTTAACCACCAAATAGTATGGGGATCAAATTTCTGAAGGTTAACCATTTGCAAAACAAAAGTTATTATCTGTTTTCCTGATATGAAGAATAAAAAATATAGAAATAGAGTCAAGGCAATTAAAATAAAAACCTTTTTCATTAACCAGTATTTAAAAATTTTATTCTCCCGAACGGCAAGCTTATTCATCATTGTTATATCAGGAATAATTATTGTTTTAGTGAAAATCAAGTTTGCCATTGAAAGTAATTGCTGGACTAAAACAAAAAGAGAGAGCGCCCCGGCAACTGAATAAGAAAGTATATGTCTATCAATAATGGGGCCTGATTTATAATAGACAGAGCCTAAAATTAAATATTTAATGCGAGAAAAAGATCCTTTGATATCTATATCGTTAAAAGATAGTTTAACTGGCCCTCCTATTTTCAGAATTTGTATAACAAATGTCAAAAATATTTTTGCTGCATAAATATACGAAACAGCCAACACGCCATAAGAAGTTATAGCAGGAAAAACAAACGGAAATACAATTAAAGAACATATTGCGGGTATAGCTTCCGCAGATATAAATTTTGAGTTTGCATTGAAAAAGGCAGTAAATATTGCTGATGCAATTGAAAAGGGAATTACGATAAATTGAACCGAAATGATATGTTGCGCTAGAGATAATGTTTTTCCATCAAAACCAGAAAATACATATCCTAACCATAATGGACTGAAGAGTGCTAATGGTAAAACTATAAATGCTGAGCCTATTGAAAATAAGTATACCTGCTCCCAAAGATCTTTTAAAACACATTTTGAAGATACAAATAATGGAACCAATACATTCGTTAGAGAACTGACTAATACAGACAAGATAACAGAAGGTATAGTCATACCGGCAAATAAAGCATCTGTATCGCTAGAAGGCCCTATTTTAATCAGTGTTATTAACTGAATAAGAACAATAAATAATAAGTTAGAAACAGAAAAAATAAATAAATATAAAGAACGCATTATATTCCTTTCATACTATGCAATTTCGAGTATATTTTCATTTTAAGAGCAATATAGATCTTACTCATAATTGATATTTTATTTTTGTGTGGATAAAGAACAAAAATTCCTTTCCCCGTTCTAATATCATTAACACCAATTTCCCTACAACACAACCCATTTTCTTTAAGAGCAATTGAAAAATAAAATTGATCTCGCCTTATATTTTTAAAATACAGGTCAAACCATGTTTTAAATAAATCATCTAGCTTTTTATTTCTTTTTTTCCTTATCAGAATACCACATTCAAAACCAACTTTTTCATTTAGATAATCTTTTAGTTTATGCTTTATCTTATACATGTCATACAAACCTATACGAGAAAAAACAAAACAATTTTCAATTTCCTCTCTGATAGTTGAATTTTTAAAATGTGGGTAAGCATATAAATAATGATCATCAATAATGATTTTTTTTATTAAATTAGCTAAATAACCATTGATTATAATATTACCATCAAGGTATATACTATAGTCATAATCGTCAAATATAGTTGGCACACCCATTTTATAATACCGATTTTCCACAGCCGGAGAATCAAATTTTCTTGAAATTTGTATTAGTGTCCATGTATTTGGTACATCTATATACTGGTCAGAAATGAGAAAATGGTCAAAACATAAAGAATCTGTACTTTCTGCTATCTTAAGGCTATCCAATGTTATTGGATCATAATCTCCAATTAAAACTTTATAGATTGCTATTTTTTTCATTTTATATACTTAACATATATGAGAGCAATAAGTAATAAATGCAATATATTTTGGCAGATAATCTGCCAAAATATAAAATAACAAATTAGAATTATATGTCATTCTGCATTTTTGAATAAGTTTATATACCAAGGCATGGCCTTTCTTAAGCCAGCTATAATATCAAACTGAGGTTGATAACCGAGCATTTCTTTAGCTTTGCTAATATCAGCTAGCGAATGTCTAACATCACCTTTGCGGAAATCCCGATATATAACATTCCCGGCATAACATATTCCATTTCTTCCTAGATGACTTTTTATCAATTCTACTAATTCGTTTAATGATGTTCTCTCACCGTAAGCAACGTTATAAATTTCTCCTTTTGCACTTTCATCTGCTGTAGCTGCGAGAATGTTCATTTGAACAGTATTTTCAATAAATGAAAAATCTCTACTAGTTTCCCCATCACCATTGATATAAATGTCTTCATCCATGAGCATTGCAGATACCCATTTGGGTATTACTGCGGCATAAGCGCCATTTGGATCTTGCCTTTTACCAAACACATTAAAATATCTCAATCCAATGCTTTTAAAACCATAAGTTTTTGCGAAAACTTCCGCATATAATTCATTTACATATTTTGTAATTGCATAGGGAGATAATGGTTTACCAATTGTATGTTCTATTTTAGGTAGTCCGGTATGATCGCCGTATGTTGAACTTGATGCGGCAAAAATAAAACTTTCTACATTTCTGCTCTTGGCAGCTTGTAACATATTCAAGAAGCCAGAGATATTAACTTCATTAGTTGTTATAGGATCATTAATTGAACGTGGCACAGACCCAAGTGCAGCCTGATGCAATACATAGTCAACATTATCGACGGCCCTCATACATGTCTCAAAATCACGTATGTCACCTTCGATCATCGTAAATTTTTTCCATGCTTCAGGTGTAACGATCCGCTCAACTTCGTCGAGATTTCGCTGATGTCCTGTAGCAAAATTATCCAACCCAACCACTGTCTGGTTTAAATTTAAAAGCGTTTCAAGTAAATTAGAACCAATGAAACCCGCAACCCCTGTTATTAACCAAGTTTTAGGCTTAACTTTTAATTTCTCTATAATTTTTTCATATCTAGTCATAGATATTCACCTAGTTAAAGTCTAATTGTTGTATCTGATTTATTAAGAATATATTTTAAATCATATATCACACTTTTTGTGGCTTGAAGTTCCCTGATTTCATTTTTATGCATTTTTTTAAATTGCTCATGGGCGACAGCAAAAATTATGCCATCATATTTCTTAGAAGGTTTAGTGGTATAAATTTTTATACCATATTCCTGCGATGCCTCATCTTCACTTACCCAAGGGTCATAAACATCAACATTTACATTATAGTCTTTTAATTCTGATACTATATCGATAATTTTCGTGTTGCGAATATCAGGACAATTTTCTTTAAAAGATAACCCCATAATTAAAATATTTGCATTATCTATCAGAATACCTGCCTTAATCATTTCCTTTATAAGCTGTGATGCAACATAACGTGCCATATCATCATTAATACGTCTACCAGCTAAAATAACTTCTGGATGATAACCAATTTCTTGAGCTTTATGAGTTAAATAATATGGGTCAACCCCGATACAATGGCCACCAACCAAACCAGGACGAAAAGGTAGAAAATTCCATTTAGTACCAGCAGCTTTTAAAACATCTTCAGTATCAATACCTAATTTATTGAAGATGATGGCCAATTCGTTTATTAACGCAATATTAAGATCTCGCTGCGTATTTTCAATTACCTTAGCAGCCTCAGCCACCTTAATAGATGATGCTTTGTATGTTCCAGCTGTTATAATTGAGGAGTAAAGTTCATCCACAAACGTTGCTACTTCTGGTGTTGAACCAGAAGTCACTTTCTTAATGGTTGTTACTCTATGATGTTTATCTCCGGGATTGATTCGCTCAGGACTATAACCTATAAAAAAATCCTTATTGTAAACTAATCCAGAACCATCTTCAATCTGAGGAACACAAATTTCCTCTGTTGCACCAGGATAGACTGTCGATTCAAATATAATTATATCGCCATTCTTGATAACCTTGCTTAACATTTTCGAAGCACTAACCAAGGGACTTAAGTCCGGCCGTTTATATTTATCAATTGGAGTAGGCACAGTAACAATAAATATATTACAAGCCTTGAGTGTCTCAATTTCACATGAATAGCGAAGAAATTTCGCGCTGGCAAGCTCATCAGCAGCACACTCCAGCGTACTATCTATTTGTTTTTTCAATTCGTCAATTCTGTTTTGTTTAATATCAAAACCAACCGTATTATATTTTTTCCCGAATTCTACCGCCAAAGGCAGACCAACATATCCAAGACCAATGATGCCTATTGTTATATTATCAATGTTCATAGAAATTCTCACTATTCACTCATATTTTAAGATATAAACAACCAATTATAAAAAAACACAATGCAAGAACATTTATATTATTCAGATACTATAAAAATACAACCCCCAACCAAGTTAAATAAATTTATATGGCATAATCACTTGAGCAATATTATATGTCATATATAATTGCAATGCTGAAAAAAATGTCACGCAAATAAGATAGACCCATCTTTGGTTTTTTATAATTTTATTATACACCCTTCCTATTAACAAAATTTGGTATATTAAAAAAAACTCACTAATTCTAAAAGATAGCACTGGAAAATGAAGGAATATATAGAATGATATTATTGACACTCCATAAAGTTTATAACAAAGGTTAAATAATCCATCATCATTCAGCCCTTTAGAGAAACTAAAAATAACAAATATGATTAAATTTATAATAGAAAGAATACTATATGGATTTACTTTAAAATCTGAATTTACACTCAAATAAACCAAATAATTAGCGGGTACATGTAATGTAATAAATAATGATGTAAGAATGCTTTTAATATCTAGTGCAGAAAATAGAATTGATAAAACAACAGCCCCAAGCCATATAGCACTATTTGCATATCTCTTATTGAAGATAAAAACTATCAAAAACATGATAGCGCTATAATGAAACAAAAAACCTACAAAAATGTAAAATAAACTTAATTTGTTTTTCTCGTTAATTCGATAGAACAATGCTATTAGGCAAAATGCAATTGCAACACCGGCTCTAATTTGTGTTAAATCCAATAGCAAATAAAGTTTAGAACAATACACAAGAAAAAATACCGAAATCGGGATGTTTAATTTAATTAACGCATTGTATTTAACCAGTACAGAGATAATTGCAAAAATCAAAAAACTTAATGTTATTGGCTGGTTTAATAGAAAAGACAATCTGAATATTATCTTGGATAACGGCTCAGTATATAATGAAGACGTTGTCAGATAATATCCATTCAAATAATTAAAATAATCCTGACTTACACCCGGCGCTATGAATCCAGCAATGATAATAGCAGCCAATACAATAATACTATTACCTATTTTCCCTTTTGCAATAAAAGCAGATGTAGATACATAAAAAAGCATTAACCAATAAAACATATATTATTCACTTATTTAATATTTTGAAATGAGACAATATCGTATAATGCTTTGAAGGTGCCACAAGAAATGTTTTGAAAACAAACGTCGGTTATTATGCGCAGCAAAGTGCAGTGCTTTCACCTCATTAATATAAAAAACCTTTTCACCTGTAACTGAATGAATACGACGACATAAATCCAAGTCTTCACAATACATAAAATAATGTTCATCAAATCCGCCTATCCGTTCATAGACTTCAACTAAAATCATTAAGAACGAACCTGAAGCCCAATCCACATATTGGTTATCATTTATATTCGACTTATCAATAATAGTCCGGTTTTTACCGAATATATAAGATTCAATAAAATCGAAAAAACTAGGATAAAAACGAATGTTATTATCATAGGTATTTCCCTCTTTCATCAAATTTATTGTTGATACCTTAACTCTTTTTTTCTTTATTAGAGATATAGCTTGTTCTAATTCTTTATCCTCTATATACACATCAGGATTTAAAACTAAAAAATATTCATCATCCCTCATCGAAAGCTTATTTTTGGCAAATTGAAAGTTTTGATTATTATTTTCACCGAATCCTTTTTTTTCATCATTCTTCAAATACCAAATACCATTACTCTTACAGAAATTTTCAAGAAGAACCTCTCCTGTATTATCTGTAATGATGATATTGTATTTTTTACTTAATTTTTCCACACTGCCCAGTTGCAATATAACATTGGCATGATTATGTGATACTATTGATATATATATCATTTTGATCCTTGGTGCTGAAGCATTAGATAATAAAGGCCGACTGTTTTAATTAATGTCGATTTTCTTAAGTCATACTTGCGCATCAAAGAAAATATAACGAATAAATTATCACTACCAAAAAAACACTTATTCCACGCTTTTATTTTATCTTTTGTATTTTGTGGTAAATTCTCATCAAACTTTTCAGAGAATGCATTCATTTGCAATATTGTTTCTTTTAGATTTTTTTCTGCTTTTTGTTTTAACTTATAAAAATCCTTTGCGATTTCAATGAGTCCATTTTTTTTTGCACCTACCTGGTTATTTCCATGTTGCCTATATTTTATTAATTTATCTTTTAAAAAATAAACTTCCCCATGCAATGTTGCAACCAACAAAAGCCACCAATCATGCATAATGCATTCATCTGGGAGAGGTAATGCCATTGAAATTAATTTTTTATTGAAAAACATAGTACAGCCAGGTGCCACATTTTGAATTAAAAGATTGTTAATGTTTTTATGCCAATCATATGGTATTGATTGATACTCTTGAAATGACTCTGCAATAAGATTTAAATCTCTATCAACCACCTCAAGATCACTAAAAATCAGAAAAGATTTTTCTTCATTACACTTTTTTCTTGCATCCATACAAGCCAATAATTTTTCATTATTCCATACATCATCTTGGTCTGAAAGCATCACATATTCTGATTTAGATGCTAATATACCACGTTCGAAATTTTTGACCGGCCCCAAATTTCTATCTGTTGCATTTTTAAGTATGCATAGTTTTTCTCTTGGAACAATGGCTTTTATTATTTCCAATGTACGATCCGTTGAATTATCATCGCAAACAATAATACTATTAACATATATATCAAAGCCTGACATGTTAAGTATTGATTTTATTTGCTCTGAAATATATTTTTCGCCATTATAAGTTGCAAGCACTATGTCAACAGAATTATTTTTGTGAGACATTATATTTATAAATACCTAACCAATTATTATAAAGAGATATTTTATGATGTGAAATATTTTCTTTGAATACTTATTCAAAACATTGACAGTTTTGAAAAATAGGATGTTGCTGATCTTTATTTGACAAGTTTAATTCATTTTTTCTAGGCCAAATAATAGATAGATTCTCATCATTCCAAATAATCCCCCTATCACTCTCAGGATGATAATAATTCGTCGTCTTATAAACAAACTCCGCCGTCTCACTCAGCACCAAAAAACCATGTGCAAATCCTTCAGGTATCCACAACTGACGCTTATTCTCAGCAGATAAATTCACCCCAACCCACTTACCAAAAGTAGGTGAAGATTTACGAATATCAACAGCTACATCAAAAACTTCACCAACAACGCAGCGCACCAATTTTCCTTGTGCATAAGGTTCTAATTGATAATGTAGCCCGCGTAAAACACCTTTACTAGACTTCGAATGGTTATCCTGAACAAATTCAACCTTACGGCCTACAGCTTCTTCAAATACTTTCTGGTTAAAGCTCTCAAAAAAGAAGCCACGCTCATCGCCAAAAACTTTTGGTTCAAAAATCAGCACATCAGGAATTTCTGTTTTAATTACGTTCATTTTATTAATAACCTTTAATCATTTTCAGCAGATACTGACCATAAGCATTTTTTTTCAGCGGTTCAGCTAACACTTTCACCTGTTCTGCATCAATAAATCCTTTACGATAAGCAATCTCTTCCGGGCAAGATACTTTTAATCCCTGACGCTCTTCAATTGTAGCAATGAAGTTACTTGCTTCAATCAGGCTTTGATGTGTCCCCGTGTCCAGCCAGGCATAACCACGTCCCATCATGGCAACAGATAAACGCCCCTGTTCCATATAGATACGGTTAATATCTGTAATTTCCAGCTCGCCACGTGCAGAAGGCTTAAGATTTTTCGCCATTTCTACAACGTCATTATCATAGAAATATAGCCCAGTTACAGCGAAGTTACTTTTTGGCTCTAACGGTTTTTCTTCAAGGCTAATGGCTGTACCGTTTTTATCAAACTCCACGACACCATAGCGTTCTGGATCATTTACGTGATAGGCAAATACCGTTGCACCGCTTTCTTTATTAACAGCAGTTTCCATTAACTTCGGCAAGTCATGTCCATAGAAGATATTATCGCCAAGTACGAGTGCACAATCATCACCACCAATAAAATCTTCACCAATGATAAACGCTTGCGCCAGGCCATCCGGGCTCGGTTGTACTTTATACTGTAGATTAAGCCCCCACTGGCTCCCGTCCCCCAACAATTGTTGGAAACGCGGTGTATCCTGTGGCGTACTGATAATCAGAATATCGCGAATACCCGCCAGCATCAGCGTAGAGAGCGGATAATAGATCATCGGCTTATCATAAATAGGCAGGAGTTGTTTACTCACTGCCATAGTCACAGGATAAAGACGAGTACCTGATCCGCCAGCTAAAATAATGCCTTTACGCGTTTTCATTTCACCATTCCTTTTAATTTATCACGCCCAATATCATTGGCGAGATACAATAAATTTTTAAATTGCTGTAGTTGTAAATAATTCATTGAGCATACGTTTCACGCCCACCTGCCATTCAGGCAAGATAAGAGCAAAGTTCTGCTGAAATTTTTCTGTATTAAGACGAGAATTATGAGGGCGGCGGGCTGGAGTAGGATAAGCCGATGTCGGCACGGCGTTAAGTTTGTTAAGAGCAAGGTTAATCCCCGCTTTGCGCGCCTCTTCAAATACAAGAGCGGCATAATCGTGCCAGGTTGTTGTACCGCCAGCAACCAGATGGTACAAACCAGCAACTTCTGGTTTGTTTACTGCCACGCGAATGGCATGAGCGGTGCAATCGGCCAGCAATTCAGCTCCCGTTGGTGCACCAAATTGATCGTTTATCACAGCCAACTCTTCGCGTTCTTTTGCCAGACGCAACATCGTTTTAGCGAAGTTATTTCCCTTACCTGCATAGACCCAACTGGTACGGAAAATAAGGTGCTTCGCGCAATGTTCTTGTAATGCTTTTTCTCCGGCTAATTTTGTTTCACCGTAAACATTTAGCGGTGCTGTTGCATCCGTTTCCAGCCATGGCGCGTCACCGCTGCCAGGGAAAACGTAATCAGTGGAGTAGTGTATAACCCAGGCTCCAACTTCATTAGCTGCCTTTGCTATCGCTTCGACGCTTGTCGCGTTAAGTAATTGTGCGAAATCCGGTTCTGATTCCGCTTTGTCTACTGCAGTGTGAGCAGCAGCATTAACAATAACATCAGGGCGAATTTTTTTGACAGTCTCAGCCACACCTTCGGGGTTGCTGAAATCGCCACAATAATCAGTGGAGTGAACATCAAGAGCAATCAGATTACCCAGGGGAGCCAGAGAACGCTGCAGTTCCCACCCCACCTGCCCTGTTTTGCCGAAAAGAAGGATATTCATTACTGACGCCCCTCATAGTTCTGTTCAATCCATGACTGATAAGCACCGCTTTTCACATTCTCAACCCAATTTGTATTAGCCAGATACCATTCCACCGTTTTACGAATCCCACTCTCAAACGTTTCTTGCGGTTTCCAGCCCAATTCGCGGCTAATTTTATCGGCATCAATGGCATAACGGCGATCATGTCCCGGGCGGTCAGCGACATAAGTAATTTGCTCACGATAAGATTTTTCTTTCGGTACAATTTCATCCAACAAATCACAAATCGTGAGCACTACATCGATATTTTTCTTTTCGTTGTGTCCACCAATGTTATAAGTTTCACCCGCTTTACCTTCGGTTACGACGGTATATAACGCACGAGCATGATCCTCTACATACAACCAGTCGCGAATTTGATCCCCTTTACCATAAATAGGTAATGCCTTACCTTCCAGCGCATTAAGAATGACCAACGGAATCAATTTTTCTGGAAAGTGATAAGGACCGTAGTTATTCGAGCAGTTAGTCACAATGGTCGGCAAACCATAGGTGCGTTTCCACGCGCGGACTAAATGATCGCTGGATGCTTTGGATGCGGAATAAGGACTGCTTGGCGCGTAAGCTGTCGTCTCAGTAAATAAGGGTAATTCTTCTGTATTATTTACTTCATCAGGATGAGGTAAATCACCATAGACTTCATCAGTAGAAATATGATGGAAGCGGAAATTGTTTTTCTTTTCATCATCCAATGCAGACCAGTAATTACGAGCTGCTTCTAAAAGGACGTAAGTCCCCACAATATTGGTTTCAATAAAGGCTGCCGGGCCAGTTATTGAACGGTCAACGTGGCTCTCTGCCGCCAGGTGCATCACCGCGTCTGGCTGATGCTGTGAAAAAATACGAGCCATTGCTACGGCATCGCAGATGTCTGCATGTTCAAATGAATAACGTTCAGAATCAGAAACTTCAGCGAGTGATTCCAGGTTTCCGGCGTATGTTAATTTATCGACATTAACAACACTGTCCTGCGTATTATTTATAATGTGACGAACTACAGCAGAACCAATAAATCCTGCGCCACCAGTAACGAGTATCTTCACTTTTTTATTCCATATAGCTATAGAGCATGCTGTGAAATAAGCGGCTCTCAGTTTGATTAATAGAGGTATTAATGCACGCTACCGCCCCTGGCTTTACAGCTACCAGAGCACTGCATACATGCCTACGATGTGACGAGCGTTACCCACTCGCGCTAAACCCGAAAAATTCAAACGCTAATTGTCTTACCAATCCGCTCTGGAAACAAGGAAAATCCTGGAAAAGTTTGACTAAAATCCTATTGCTAACTCATTGTTATTCTGAAAGTTTATAAAGCAATAACGGCAGGAAGATTCGCAGCAAATTACTTTCGCCACGAATCTTCACTGCCGTTATGATTTTCTTATTAACCGTTACATCCGGTCAGATTTTCATTATTCGCTTAACAGCTTCTCAATACCTTTGCGGAACTTCGCCCCTTCTTTCAGGTTACGCAGCCCATACTTCACAAACGCCTGCATATAGCCCATTTTTTTACCGCAGTCGTAGCTGTCACCGGTCATTAACATGGCATCAACGGCTTGTTTTTTAGCCAGTTCAGCAATGGCATCTGTCAACTGTATACGTCCCCATGCACCTGGCTGAGTGCGTTCCAGTTCAGGCCAAATATCGGCAGAAAGCACATAACGACCTACGGCCATTATGTCTGAGTCCAGCGTCTGCGGCTGATCCGGTTTTTCAATAAATTCAACAATACGGCTAACTTTGCCTTCACGGTCCAGCGGCTCTTTGGTCTGGATGACGGAGTATTCAGAGAGGTCGCCCGGCATACGTTTTGCCAGTACCTGGCTGCGGCCCGTTTCGTTAAAGCGCGCAATCATGGCAGCAAGGTTGTAACGCAGCGGATCGGCGCTGGCGTCGTCAATAACAACGTCTGGCAACACCACGACAAACGGATTGTCGCCAATGGCTGGTCGCGCGCACAAAATGGAGTGGCCTAAACCTAAAGGTTCACCCTGACGCACGTTCATAATGGTCACGCCCGGCGGACAGATGGACTGCACTTCCGCCAGCAGTTGACGCTTCACGCGCTGTTCAAGGAGAGATTCTAATTCATATGAGGTGTCGAAGTGGTTTTCGACCGCGTTCTTGGACGCATGAGTTACCAGGAGGATTTCTTTGATCCCTGCAGCCACAATCTCGTCAACAATGCACTGAATCATTGGCTTGTCGACGATCGGTAGCATCTCTTTAGGAATCGCCTTAGTGGCAGGCAACATATGCATCCCAAGACCCGCTACAGGAATAACTGCTTTTAAATTCGTCATTATTTCATCCACCTGTAAAATGGTTGCTGAATTATAGCTTGTTCGATTTTTTTCGCCAGCATCAATTACCCTGAACTGATGACTGATTTACTTCCGATGTTACGCCGCTTCGCTCAGGATTGCAGTAGCGTTATTCTTAAGTATGGCTCCATTTTTCCAGGAATGGTCGCAATTCTACTTCCCCCGTTCCGGCAATCTAAAGTTAATCTTTTCCACATTAACAATGTGGTAATTAATCCTGTCGATATCGACTGAACTTTGTCCTTTTTCATTCACCGAATGAACATTGGCCAGTGACAGTAAGGTCTCGTTCTTTGCCATAAATGTGCCACGAACGTCTTTACGCAAGTCGAAGTTCATGGTCAATGCTGGCCCCACAGAGGATTCCTGCATCACTTTGATATTTCGCATAAAAAGATGTTGCGGTTTGTTGTGCAGTTCCAGCGACGCACACTTCATTTCAATGTTGGTCAGCGCCACAAAAGAAGTTGCATTGCCTGCCGAAATTTGTATTCCGCGCAATTTCCAGGCAAGGTGAGTATTATCAAGGTGAATATTATTCAGTTTGAAATTTTGCGGTATGGAGAGATACCTGCCTTTAATGACACCGTAGCCGATTAACATTCCGGCACTATTAACCATTTCTATCTGGTCAATAACAAAGTTATCACATCCATATATCGCAACTGTGGCATTATCAATACCCGCTTTCTTACTGAAATCCGGCGTAATATTACGCGCTTTGATATTACGGATAATGAAATGCTTGCCATTTTCAACATGAATTAGTTGCCGACAATCAGAGCCAGTGATATTCGCTACGACAAAGTTTTTCACTGCCTGGTCTTCCGGATAGTTGTTATCGTAAGTACTTCCCGCAAGGCCTATGCCAATACCCCAGTTGATTTTGCCATTAGTACAGTTGATGCGTTCTATTACGTGGTCGGAAATTAAAATATCGCGGTCGTTAATCGCCACATTCCATTCGATGGCGTCGCCCTGTAAATCGCTGAACTTACAATGGGTGATGTTGGCACCGATAATCTGGTTATGAAATCCCTGGCGTAAGATGGCGTAGTTGGCGTGGCTGACCGTGAGGTTGTCAATGACCAGATTGCGCATGACCCGCTTGTTTTTGCCGCCAATATAGATCTGCGTCACCGGGCCAAAACCGCTCATCGCCAGGTCTTTAATGACGCAATCAGAACCGCGCACATCCAGGGTGATGTTATGCATACTACCGCCCTTCCCCCCTGTCACCTGGCTGCCGTCCTGTAAGACAAATCGCCCTCTGCCGTTGCCGCGCAGGCTACCGAGGATGTGTAACGTTTTACCGGGAGGGATGAAGATGCCGGTGTTGATGTTGTCGCAAACAAATCCGCCAGGCACAACGACCGTTTGCCCTTCGCTGAAAGCCTGTTTAAACGAGGCTATCCAGTCTTTGGAATTGTAGTCATTGATGTTAACGCTTTGTCGGGCGGGAATTGCACGGGCAAAAGGAGTATGGAGGAAAGCAAGCGCGGAGCCTGCCGTCAGGAAGGTACGTCGGGAGACCTTTTTAAATGGCATACGTTCTCCTCTATAAAGCCTGCAACAAGCTGGCGAGTTCTCGGTTAATCACCTGCTGGTTAAAATCGTGTTCGACTTTTTCGCGAGCGCGTTTGACGACCGGAGCCAGTTTGTCGGCGTCCAGTTGGCTAAACGCCGCCAGTCGTTGCGCCAGTGCGCGAGCATCGTTCTCAGGCACCAGCCAGCCGGATTTATCGGCCTCCACCAGTTCCGGTATTCCGCTATGCAGAGTAGAAACCACCGGAATGCCAACGGCCATCGCTTCCATTAGCGCCACCGGAATACCTTCCATATCGCCGTCCGCGCCCGTAACCGATGGCAGCAGGAAGACATCCGCGTCGTCGAGCATCGCCTTCACTTCGTGGCTCGGTTTAAACCCCGGCATCTCCACCATATCTTCCAGTTGATACTGTTCGATGAGCGTGCGTAAACGCCGCTCCCACGGGCCGATGCCGAGGATGCGATAGCGAAACGCCACACCCTGCTCTTTCAACTGACGGCAGGCTTCGATCGCCACATGCAGGCCTTTTTTCTCGGTTAAGCGTGCGACGGAAATGATTTCCAGCGGCGTTGCGGGTGCTTTCACCGGACGCGGGCTAAAGCGCGTCATGTCCACGCCCATACGCGATACGGCGATTTTTTCTCTGGGGCAGCCCATTTTTTGCAGCCTTCCGGCCCACAGTTCGCTTATTGGTAACATCAGCTCGCCACGGCGAAACAGTTGTTGATATTCGGGAGTGTAGTGGTTGAGCACTTCCCGACTGGAGATATCAATGCCGTGGAAGATAGTGGCGATTTTGCCGCGAATCACCCCCAGTTCACGCAATTTGGCTGCGGTTACCCCCGCAGGGCCAAAATGAGCGATGAACACATCGGCGTGAAACGGTGTTGCAACCCGGCCGCAAATGGCAGACAAAATCAGGTTTCGTGACTCAGCGCCATAGCGTTTGATGTTAAGCGCCTGCCAGGTGTTTTTACGATGAATGCCGCGTAAGGTCTGGCTGGCACGATGGCGTAGTTTCGCT
This sequence comes from Escherichia sp. TW09308, assembly GCF_000208565.1. Lineage (NCBI taxonomy): Bacteria > Pseudomonadati > Pseudomonadota > Gammaproteobacteria > Enterobacterales > Enterobacteriaceae > Escherichia > Escherichia sp. TW09308. The sequence goes on from NZ_AEME01000001.1 coordinate 4,037,790, forward strand.
ACTTTGCCCTGAGGTTCGTCCTGTAACCAGCGAGTTTTAGCGGCAAGGTTGTATTGCGTCCATGCCGCATGGGTGTTTTGCGTATCGCCTTTTTGCAGCGCGACAATCTCCACCTCAAAGCCCATATCAATAAACGCAGTAATTTGGTTGAGGACGAAGGTTTCCGACGACAGCGGGAATTTCAGTAAAAAGAAGCCAACCTTCATTTCGCCTCCCCGATGCGTTCCAGTACAGACTGCACCATCTGCATTCCTGCCTGGCGTTCGCGACTGACGGCTTCGCTAAGTCGCGCGTTCAGCGCCGGAAGCTGGCCTAAGGTATCCGCAACCATCGCTTGCAGGCTGCCGTCTAATAAATGACGAATATCCATCGCCATCTCCGGCAGCCCCAGTTGTTGCATAATCCCGGCGGATTTATGTTCGTAGTTGATAGCAATTGCCGGAGTGGCAAAGTTCATAGAGATAATGGCGGAGTGCAGGCGCGTACCGACAGTGAGTTCACAGGCAGCGAGAATTTTGCCCATTTCCAGATCGTTAAGTTCATCCATCACCACGTGGTAACGGGAAGGATCGCTGATGTGCTGGCGCAGGTTGAGCGCCACCATGCGGTCATCTTTGTTGTAGCTGTCGATGCCCGTACAGGTGGAAAGCGCAATGACCTGATACCCTTCGTCGAGAATGCGATTGACCACCCCGGCAAAGGCTTGTTCATACGCTTGTTGAGTGGTGCCGAGGCGTTTATCGAACGGTGCCAGTTCGCGCAGAGTAATTGCCACGGTTTTCTGTTGGGATGCGACGCCCAGCCAGTGTTGGACGGCGTAGCTGGCGGTGTAATCTTCAGTGTGATGATCGACCAGCCAGGCGGTATCGACGCCGTGTTCGACTTTTGCGGTAGTGATATTGCTGCGTTTCATCAGCTCAAGGCTGACCGATTCGCGCAGGATCAATGCATCGCAGTGACCAAAAACGTAGTTAGCCAGTTGGTTAAATTGCTCATCCTGGAACGGGCCGACGCTGTGACCAATCATAAACAGCGGCTTTTTCGCCATAAAGGTGCACAGGGCGTGTTCAAACTGCGGTACGCCGTAGAGATCGACAAAAAACGAACCGCCGACCTGAATAATGGCGTCGTAACCTGATAGCAAGCGCACGAAGTCGGTAAATCCCTGGGCGATGGCAATATTACGCAGCTTGCCGGTGTCGGTGACGCGAGAGAGCAATACCTGGTGTTGGTAGCGGCGACGGAGGACTTTTTTTACGCGCCCGACAACGCCCGCCGCGCTGTTGTATTGTTTCATTTGCAGGAACAGCGGATCACCCATTACCGGGCGGTTAAGCAGCCAGGAAGAACTGACCGGATAGCGGCTCATAACGTCCACTTCTGCGTGAGGATTGAGGATGTTGATGGCATCAAGTAAGCCGCGCAGGATGGCGCTGTCGCCGCGGTTGCCGCAAGTGTGGTTGCCCAGAATAAGTAATTTCATTTTTTCCTCATAAATTTGATGCCAGGTGAGGTTGTGTTCGTTGCCGCTTTTTGCCTGATGCGACGCTGACGCGTCTTATCAGGCCTACAAGATCCGGGCACTGAACCGTAGGCCGGATAAGGCGTTTTACGCCGCATCCGGCATTCAACGCCTGATGCGACGCTGACGCGTCTTATCAGGCCTACAAAATCCGAGCACTGAACCGTAGGCCGGATAAGGCGTTTTACGCCGCATCCGGCAACCGTTGCCGGAACCGAAAACAACAACTCACCCCGCCCGTAAAAGCATTTTCATTTTTTCGCTGCGACAAAACTGACGCTTCACTTCCACCACCAGCGGATGGCGCGACAGCACAATCATCACCACAAACGCCAGTGCGCCTGCGGTAATTTGCACCGCCAGCAGCGTCCCCAGTGCCAGTTGCCCTTTCAGCACCACGCCCAGCACATAACTGATCACCAGCGTCGGTAATGAGAGATAAAACGGTAGCCACAAGCTCAGGATGTACTGCCGATAACTGGAGCCGAGCACCGGTTTAATCATCACGAAATAACTCAGCACAGTGTTGATAATCTGCACCAGCAGGAAGCCCAGCGTGACGCCGATTGCGCCCGCCGTCTGCCCACCAATAACAATCGCCGGAATAAACAGAAATGTTTTGAATACATTGAATTTAAAGCTGATATCGACCCGCGCTTTCGCCATCAGCAGTGAACCAATCGGGTTACCCACTGAACGCAGTAGCCCCACCACGCACAGCAATTGCAGCACCGGAATGATGCTGTTCCATTTCTCACCAAATACCAGCGGCACAAAATTATTGGCTACCACCATCAATCCCAACAGCGCTGGAAAGTTGATAATCCCCACCACCGACAGCAGCTTGTAGAAGTTGACGCGCAGCTTTTCGGTGTCGTCCTGAATTTTGGCGAACGCTGGAAACAGCACGCGGGTGATTATCGGGTTCAACTTCATCGGCGGTACAACAGCCACGTTGTACGCCAGGTTGTAGCCCCCCGCCACGCCCGCGCCGAGAATACGTGCCAGCACCAGCGTTGAAAGGTTGGTATTGAGATAGTTGATGATGCTGTCTGCCGTCAGCCAGGCACCAAAGCGTAAGTTTGGTGCCACCGACGCCAGCGAAAAATGCAGGCCGGGACGATAAATTTTACGGCCAAAGTAGCCAAACAGCAGCGTTCTCACCGCACTATTGACCAGATAACCAAGGATTGCGGTCATCGCCAGTGGCCAGAAATGAGCGCTAACCACCGTAAAGGTAAAGCCCGCCAGCACGGCGCTGGTTTCGATCATGCCGATCTTGTTGAACTCCAGTTCCTTCTGCATCAACGCGCGGAACTGTTGCCCGTGGGGGATCACCACAAACGCCAGCGACAATGTTTTAATCAACGGCACCAAATCCGGGTTATTCAGCACGCCACCAATGGCGTCACTCAACAAAAACACCGCCGCGCACACCACGATCCCTAGCCCAACGTTCAGCCAGTACAGTGTGGTGAGTTCAAGGTGACTGATTTCTTTCCGCTGAATAATGGAGTTGGCGATGCCGAAGTCAGAAAGCGTATCTGCCAGCGTAATGATCACCAGCGACACGGTAAGCAGGCCGAACTGATGGTTATCGATAATCCGCGCCAACACGGTCATCTGTACCAGTCCCAGGCCGATGATGATCACCGTGGCAATCGCTGACCACTTCGCGCCACTGATGGTTTTTTCACGTAAGCTCATATCAATATGCCGCTTTGTTAACGAAGCCCTTGAACACCGTCAGGAAAACGATCCGGATATCGAACCAGACGCTCCATTCGCGGATATACTCAAGGTCAAACTCGACGCGTTTTTCCATTTTCTCCAGCGTGTCGGTCTCGCCGCGCCAGCCGTTAATCTGCGCCCAACCGGTAATGCCTGGTTTCACTTTATGGCGCAGCATGTAGCCTTCAATGAGCTGGCGATATTGTTCGTTATGCGCCACCGCGTGCGGGCGCGGACCAACAATCGACATTCCTCCCGTCAGCACATTGATAAATTGCGGCAGTTCATCCAGCGAGGTTCGACGTAGAAAGTTCCCCACTCTGGTCACACGCGGATCGTTTTGTGTCGCCTGGGTCACGACGTTGTCATTTTCCATCACTTTCATAGAGCGAAACTTCCACACTTTGATCGGCTTGCCATCCATGCCATAGCGGGTCTGGCGGAAAATTATTGGCCCAGGGGAACTCAGTTTCACTGCCAGGGCAATGCAGCACAGCACCGGGGAGATCAGCAGTAAGATCAAGGTAGCCAGCACAATATCTTCAGCGCGTTTGATCAGGCGGTTAACCCCAGAAAGCGGCGTGTCGTACAGCGGCACCACCGGTACGCCGTTCATCTCTTCGATACGTGAATGGAGAATGTTGAAAGTAAATACATCGGGGATCAGCAGCACCGAACAGGTGGTGTCTGCCAACGCATGTACCAGCTTTTTCACTCGCGCGCCGTCGCACATCTGCATGGCGATATAGACGTTATGAATCTTGCCCGCTTTAGCGTCCTCAACCAGTTGTTGCAGGTTGCCTGCCCAGTCATTAGAAACGCCGCCCGGCTTCGGATCGTGGTATACGCCCACCACTTCAAACCCCAGCCACGGCTGATTACGGAAGCTCTCGATCAGCATTTGTCCGGCGGCTAAGTCCCCCGCCACCGCGACCATGCGTTTGTTATAGCCATGATTACGCAACCATCCCGCACCGATACGAATGCATGAACGGCAAACCACCAGTCCGATGCTGGTCAGCAGATACCACGCCAGCCAGACCTTCAGTTGCGTATCGAAATCATTATTAAACGCCACCAGTCCGGCGCTAAAAATCACGCTTAGCGTCCAGTTTTGTAGCAGCAGGGCAAATTCTGTCGTTGCCCGAACACCGCGCCAGGAGCGATAAAAATCGGTGATGCCGCCCAACATCTGGAACACCACCAGCGTAATCAGCGCCACCAACAGATGCATGTAGAAGAATGACCGCCCGCTCACTTCGCAAACCAGCCATAGCCCGGCAAACATGATGGTGATATCTGAAAAGCGTTGCACCATAGAGATTAACGATGCATTGGTTTTCGCTCGCTCGCGCTTTTTTAGATTTGTCATCGTTGTTCCTGTTATTAGCCCCTTACCCGCAATGGGGTAAGGGAAAAACAGACATTACTCGTTCAGCAACGTCAGCAGAGTGCGCGTTCGCGCTTCCATCAGCGGCACATCGCCGCGCGATTCCACATTCAGCCGCACCACCGGTTCAGTGTTGGAGGAGCGCAGATTGAAACGCCAGTCGGCAAAGGTCATGCTGATACCGTCGGTGCGATCCACCGCCAGCGCCTCGCGGCTAAAGTGCTGTTCGACGCGGTTAATTGCCTCAACGGGTTGCGCCAGCTTGCTGTTGATCTCCCCACTTGCCGGAAATGCCGTCATGCGGTCACGCACCAGTTCACCAAGTGTTTTCCCTTTCAGGCACACCAGTTCGGCTACCAGCAGCCACGGGATCATGCCGCTGTCGCAATAAGCAAAATCACGGAAATAGTGATGGGCGCTCATTTCGCCACCGTAGATGGCGTCTTCCTTGCGCATACGTTCTTTAATAAAGGCGTGTCCGGTTTTCGACATCACCGGCGTACCGCCTGCAGCGGTCACCACATCGACGGTATTCCAGGAGAGACGCGGATCGTGGATGATCTTCGCGCCAGGATTTTTTTCGAGGAACGCTTCTGCCAGCAGGCCGACGATGTAGTAGCCCTCGATAAACTGCCCTTTTTCGTCGAACAGGAAGCAGCGGTCGAAATCGCCATCAAAGGCAATACCCATGTCCGCACCGTGTTTGATAACCGCATTACGCGTATCGTCGCGGCATTCCGGCAGCAGCGGATTAGGAATACCGTTGGGGAAATTGCCGTCTGGCGTGTTGTGCACCTTGATTAATTCCACGGGGGCGTCGAGTGCTTTCAGACGATCTTCGATAGCATCCACCACCGGCCCCGCAGCGCCGTTACCGGCGTTGATCACCAGCTTGAGCGGCGTGAGGTTTTTGTGGTTGATATAACCGAACAGGTGATCAACGTAAGCGTCACGCAGGTTGATTTGCTGATAGCGACCACGTGTTGTTTCATCGACAGGCGGAAAGTCATTGGCTTCCGCCAGACGCTGGACGTCGCGCAGTCCGGTATCGCCGCTGATCGGGCGAGCCCCTTCGCGCACCAGTTTCATGCCGTTGTAATCCATCGGATTATGGCTGGCGGTGACTTCGATACCGCCATCTACGCCGAGATGGAACGTGGCAAAATAGATCTCTTCGGTGCCTGACATGCCGATATCCAGCACATCGACGCCCGCGTCCTGTAAACCTTTTGCCAGCGCCAGTTTTAAGGTTTCACTGGTGAGGCGGACATCACCACCTAATACAATGGTTTTCGGTTTAAGAAATTCGCCATAGGCGCGACCAATGCGCCAGGCAATATCTTCATTCAGTTCTTCGCCTAATTTTCCGCGAATATCGTAGGCTTTAAAGCAGGTTAATTTTTTCATGTCGATACCCTTTTTCAGGCAATAGTTGGCCCTGACCGAAGCGGCCAATTTTGTTTTTGTCGTTATTTACATCGCGATTCGGCATTCATTGCCTGATGCGACGCTACCGCGTCTTATCAGGCCTACAAAACCCGAACCACAGGTCGGATAAGGCGTTCACGCCGCATCCGACAGCCAGCGCCTGATGCGACGCTACCGCGTCTTATCAGGCCTACAAAATCCGAACCACAGGTCGGATAAGGCGTTCACGCCGCATCCGACAGCCAGCGCCTGATGCGACGCTACCGCGCCTTATCAGGCCTACAAAACCCGAACCACAGGTCGGATAAGGCGTTTACACCCGTCCGTAGCGATCCGAAAAACGCACCACATCATCCTCTTCGAGATAAGAGCCGGAGCGCACTTCAATTAAATCGAGCGGAATTTTCCCCGGATTTTCCAGGCAATGCGTCGCCCCCAGCGGAATATAAATGGACTCGTTTTCACCAAGCAGTTTGATATCACCGTCAATGGTGACTTTTGCCGTTCCCGCCACCACCACCCAGTGTTCTGCCCGGTGATGGTGCATCTGTACCGACAACCCCTCGCCCGGTTTCACGGTGATGCGTTTCACCTGGTAGCGGTCGCCTGCGTCGATAGAGTCATATTTGCCCCACGGGCGGTACACTTCGCGATGCACCCGATGCTCATGACGACCATCAGCTTTGATCTGCTCGACCACTTTTTTCACATCCTGCACCGCGTTCCGATCGGCAATCAACACCGCGTCTTTGGTCTGCACCACGACCAGATCTTTCACCCCAACGGTGGTCACCAGGCCAGATTCGGCATACACATAGCTGTTTTCGGTTTTGTGATTAATCACGTCGCCGTGGCAAACATTGCCCTCGGCGGTGTGTGCGCTGATCTCCCATAATGAGGACCAGGAACCGACATCGCTCCAGCCCGCATCCATCGGCACCACAACGGCATCTGCCGTGCGTTCCATGACCGCGTAATCCACCGACTCTTCCGGGCAGGCGAGAAACGCTTCTTCATCCACACGAATAAAATCGAGATCCGGATCGATGGCGCTCATCGCTTTTTCACAGGCGTCGAGAATATCCGGACGATATTTTTTCAGTTCTTCGAGATAGCGTCCGGCGCGGAACAGGAACATGCCGCTGTTCCAGTAATAATCACCGTTTGCCACATAGCCCTGCGCGGTTTCCAGATTCGGTTTTTCGACAAACTGCGCCACTTCAAAGGCCACCATATCCTGCTCGCCGGGGGAAACGTCGCCGCGACGAATATAGCCATAACCGGTTTCAGGTAGATCCGGCACAATGCCGAAGGTCACCAGCTTGCCCGCTTCGGCATACGGCATGGCATTACGCACGGCGCTGCGAAAAGCGTCCTCATCGGCAATCACATGATCCGCCGCCAGCACCAGCATTAACGGGTCGCTCTCGGGGCTATGGCGTTTTGTCGCCAGTGCCGCCAGCGCAATGGCGGGCGCGGTGTTGCGCCCTACCGGTTCGAGAATAATGTTCTCGGTGAGTTTGTTTAGTTGACGCAATTGCTCCGCGACAATAAAACGATGTTGCTCATTGCAAATCACCACCGGGCTTTCGCACTCCACGCCGTTCAGGCGGCAGATGGTGGTTTGCAGCATGGTGAGATCACCTTTCAGGCATAAAAACTGCTTGGGGTAAAGTACGCGGGAAAGCGGCCATAAGCGGCTACCGGAGCCACCTGCCATCACCACAGGATAGAGTTTCGACTGCGCCATAATTATCCCCGAATATCATTTATAAATTGACGTAACACGTTCTCTTTATCGAGCGTGCGTTCGGCATATTCACGTGCCACCGTGTTGTGTCTGGGCAGCAGGAGCGCCTGGCGGATCCCCGCCACCAGCGCCTCTACCGATTCCGGTTCTACGCAAACCGCAATACCTGGAAAGGTGGCGCAAAGCTGCCCCAGTTCTGTGTGGGCTTCTGCGGTAATCACCGCGTTACCGCCTGCCGCCAGAATATTGGTCAGTTTCGACGGCAATACGGCATCTGCCGCGCCGCGTTTTTGCACTACCAGATGGCAATCGCCCATCTTCAGCAGCGCGGGCAAGGCTTTATACGATTGCAGCGGGAAAAATTGCATGTTGCGCAGTCCACGCTGCTGCGCCATTTTTTCCAGCCGCGCTTTGCCGCCGCCCTGCCCGACAATGGCAAAAATCAACGGTTCATCGCGCAGGCGATCGGCGGCTTCAATAACGTTTTCCAGCCCCTGCTTTTCGCCAATATTGCCGGAGTAAAGAATGATTTTTTTGTTATCCGGCAGACCAAGCTGGTTACGAAGGGCGTCGACATCGGCCTGTGCAACGTGCTGAAAACGGGCGATTTCCGACCAGTTGGGGAAGAAGATGACTTTTTCCGCCGCCACGCCTTTTTCGATGGCTTTATTCATCATCGAGCGTGAAATCGTGGAGACATTATCAACGTTGTGCAGCCCGCTACGTTCGAACGCTGTTGCCAGGCGGGCCACTTTGCCGCCGTTGCCTTTTCCGGCAAGACCCAGCCCCAGCATGGCGTCCACTTCGTAATCCTGAATATGCAGCACGGTGCGCGCGCCAGAGAGTTTTGCCAGCAGGCGCATTCCCGGCGTGCAAAACAGCGTTGGCACCACGCCGATAATGCGATCCGGCCTCCAGCGGCGTTGCGCCATCAGCGGGAAGAAACTGCTGACGGCAAAACTGCCAAGATGCAAAAGGCGTTTCAGGGTACTGGGCTGTTCTGGCACATACAGCGGGCAGCGCCACACCGTGGCTGCGCCCTCTTCCCGTTTGTACCGCCAGGCGGAATAGTTCTCGCCCACCTGCCACTGCGGATAGTAAGGCGGCGCGGTAATGACCCGCACTTCATGACCTTGTGCTGCCAGCCATTCCACCATCTCGCCAGTGTATTTGCCGATACCGGTTAGCTCTGGCGAGTAGTTAATGCCGTAGACCAGAATTTTCATAAGCCAGGCACTCCGGCACGCTTCTCAGCGAGAAAATAGGCGCGGCTGTTCGCATGAACATCGTCACTGGCCAGCAGCGCGTCCGCCGTCAACCAGCGGTAATCGTCATGCTGTTCGTCCGGCAGCAACAGCTCTTCTTCCGCTACCCTGAAGCGAAAACCGAGCACCACATAGTGGGTGGTGAAATCTGTACCGGAGAAGTTATCGTCATAAAAATGCTGCCAGACGCCGTAAAACTGGCCTGCTTTCATCGGCAGTCGCAGCCCCAGTTCCGCCAGCGTCAGCCGCTCAAATGCGGCTTCCAGCGTTTCATCCTTCTGCACGCGCCCTCCCGGCACAAACCAGTAACCCTGCGCCGGGCGGTTGGTTCTTTTGCCAAGCAGGAACTCGCCGCGGCTGTTCTCGACAATAAAGTCGAGAGAGACAAGCGGGGTCGAGCGCACTACTGTGGCAAAGTCTTCCTGACGTAAAAACATCATTACCCCCGAAAACGCTCTTGATTCTCAAGAAACCACTGGTAGGTGCTGGCAAGCCCCGCCTCCAGTGAGATTTCGTGATACCAGCCAAGTTGATGCAGGCGTGTCACATCCAACAGTTTGCGCGGCGTGCCGTCCGGTTTGCTGGCGTCGAAAACTACCCGACCTTTGTAGCCCACCACTTTAGCGATAGTTTGCGCCAGCTCGCGGATGGTGCAGTCAACGCCGGTGCCGACGTTAATGTGCGACAGCATCGGCTGGGTGTTCTCCAACCAGACTTCGTGCGCCAGCTCCATCACATGAATGCTCGCCGCCGCCATATCATCGACATGCAGAAATTCGCGCATCGGTGTGCCGCTGCCCCACACCACCACGTCCGGCGCATTCTGTGCTGTCGCCTCGTGGAAGCGGCGCAGCAATGCAGGGATCACGTGCGAGTGACTCGGGTGGAAGTTGTCATGTGGCCCGTACAGGTTGGTCGGCATGACCGAGCGGTAATCGCGTCCATATTGGCGGTTGTATGATTCGCACAGTTTGATCCCGGCGATTTTGGCAATCGCGTAGGGCTCATTGGTCGGCTCCAGCGTCCCCTGTAACAACTCGCTTTCTGCCATCGGCTGTTTTGCCAGTTTTGGGTAGATGCAGGACGAACCGAGAAAGAGCAGTTTGTTCACGTCGTTCTGATGCGCGGCGTGAATGATGTTGCTCTCAATCATCATGTTCTGGTAGATGAAATCCGCCGGATAAGTATTGTTGGCAACAATGCCGCCCACTTTCGCCGCCGCCAGATACACCTGGTCAATGCGCTCACTGGCAAAGAAATCATCCACCGCGCGGCTGTCCAGCAGGTTCAGTTCGTCGCGGGTAAGCAATACCAGTTCCACATCGCCGCGCTGTTCGAGCTGGCGCTTGATGGCGGAACCGACCATCCCGCGATGGCCAGCGATAAAAATACGTTGTTTACTCATGCTTAAGACTCCAGCGCGATCGCCACGTCGTAGCCGTGAGATTTCAGCAGAGAGTGTTTTTTCGCTGCCTCAAGGTCGTTAGCCACCATTTCAGAGACCATCTCTTTGAGGGTGATTTCCGGTTTCCAGCCCAGTTTTTCGTGCGCTTTGGTCGGATCACCGAGCAGCGTTTCAACTTCAGCCGGACGGAAGTAACGTGGGTCAACGGCGATAATTACATCACCCGGTTTTACGCCTGGTGCGTCATGCCCGGTGACGGAAACCACTATGCCCTTCTCTTCAACGCCCGTGCCTTCAAAGCGCAGTTTGATACCCAGTTGTGCCGCCGCCATTTCCACAAACTGGCGCACGGAGTACTGAACGCCGGTCGCGATAACGAAATCTTCTGGCTGTTCCTGTTGCAGCATCATCCACTGCATTTTTACGTAATCTTTGGCATGACCCCAGTCACGCAGGGAATCCATATTGCCGAGGTACAGGCAGGACTCCAGCCCCTGAGCGATGTTGGCGATTGCGCGGGTAATTTTGCGGGTGACGAAGGTTTCGCCACGGCGCGGCGATTCATGATTAAACAGAATGCCGTTGCAGGCGTACATGCCATAGGATTCGCGGTAGTTGACGGTTATCCAGTAGGCGTACAGTTTGGCGACCGCATACGGAGAGCGCGGGTAGAACGGCGTAGTCTCTTTCTGTGGAATTTCCTGCACCAGACCGTACAGTTCAGAGGTGGAAGCCTGATAGAAACGGGTTTTCTTTTCCAGACCGAGGAAGCGGATCGCCTCCAGCAGACGCAGCGTGCCCATCGCGTCAACGTCTGCGGTATATTCCGGTGATTCAAAAGAAACCGCAACGTGGCTCATCGCGCCCAGGTTGTACACTTCGTCCGGCTGTACTTCACGCAAAATGCGCGTCAGGTTGGAGGTATCACTCAGGTCGCCATAATGCAGATGGAATTTCGGATTGCAGGTGTGTGGATCCTGATAAATATGATCCACGCGCTCGGTATTGAATGACGATGCGCGGCGCTTAATACCATGCACCTCGTAACCTTTCTCCAGCAGCAGTTCTGCCAGGTAAGAACCATCTTGTCCGGTTACGCCGGTGATGAGAGCGACTTTTGACATGTCTTATTCCTCTGTATTTTTTGAATTTATTCAGTTTCAACGCGTTTGCGTATCACCACTGCGGGGTTCCCCCGGCAAACCACATTTGCCGGAAGCGATTTAAAAACACTGCTTCGCGCACCTACGACGGTGCCGTCGGCAATAGTGACGCCGGGCGCGACAAAAACATCCGTCGCCAGCCAGCATTTCTCGCCAATCACAATTGGCAAGGCGTTAATAGTGAAATAGTCACTTGCGTGATCATGACTGCCGGTACACAAATAACTTTTTTGTGAAATTACCGAATGAGCGCCAATGGTAATTTCGCCAAGGGTATATAAATTAACCTCATCACCGATCCACGCGTAATCACCTAAAGTTAATTTCCATGGATAAGTAATTTTTACTGACGGGCGAATAACTACGTTTTTTCCTATTTTTGCGCCAAATAAACGTAACAAAAATGCCCGCCAGCGATACAATACTTGCGGTGACCAGGCAAATAATGTTGCCTGTACCGCCCACCATAATTGCACTTTAATCGCGTTGCCGCCCCGGAACCCTTTCGGCACCGAGAACCCACTTAAATCCTGCATCGTTTTCCCTTATATTCAGCTTTTGTTATATAAGGCTTTCGTCTTTGAGGTAGTACGCTGGCGTAAATGCCAGGATAATTCAGCCCAGAAGCCAGGCACATGTAATATTTGTCGTTGTACTTTTTTGGCGTCTGCACACAATTCCATATTATTGGTGGTAGAAATTCCACCCATGGAAAATTCAGACACCAGGCCATTGAGTTTTTTAAATGCGTAACCGGCCTTATACATTTTGGCCGCCAGCGCGTAATCGGAAGAAACTTTATATTCCAGATCATAGCGCCATTTTTTCAGACCAGAAACCGGGAAAAATATCGCCTGATGACTGGCGGGCAGACTGTGATAAATATACCAGCCAGGTTTGGCGCTACGTTTAATTTTATGGCCATCGCCAAAATCCAGCAGCGCATCGCCAGTGACCATCACGTTATCTTGTTGTGTTTTTAACTTACGCACAAAATTCGCGGCATTCGGGTGAAAGATATCGCCCGAGTTGAGAAACAAAGCAAATTTGCCTTGCGCCATCGCAATGCCTTTGTTCATGGCGTCGTAGATGCCGTTATCTGGCTCACTGACAAAGCGTAAGTTATTAACACCATTCAGATTCTCCAGATACTCACGGCTGCCGTCGTTCGAACCGCCATCGACAACAATCCATTCGAAGCTGATATCCTCCGCCTGCGCCAGATGCGTCAGGGAGGCGTGTGTTTTAACTATCCCTTCGAGATTACGAAACGCGACGGTGATTATGCTAAGCAACATGTTCTTACCTCGTAATACCCGTCATACTTCAAGCTGCATGTGCGTTGGTTTTCCTCGCTCCCCCCAGTCACGTACTCGTGTACGCTCCTGGGATTCGCTGTGTCACCAACTTCCTGCAACTCGAATTATTTAGGGTGTATATTTAACGCTTTTCGCAAAATAAACGGACAGACGATTAAAAATGCATATTCCGGGCTAAATATTGAACCGGTAAAAAACAGCGACACCGGAGTAAAAAGATATAATTGCACGCGAAAATTGCGGTTATCACCAAAAGCGTTGAGCATCATTTTTATCACTTTCCCCATGTACCACAGCGATAAAAACACCGCGAACCAGGAAAAATAAATAATCAGCAGATATAAACCATTGTCTATGGTTTTTCCGACATCCGCACCGTTAAATATTCCGAATGATGCGACATATTCATAAAGTGAGCCAAATCTGACCACACCGTCAATATGGGTCAAAGAATAACCGACCATCACCAGCGGACCAACAATACGATAATACGATGACGATCCTTCCGTACCTAAATCTCCCAGACGGGTGGAAATATAAGGAAACGCAATGACCACACCAACCAGGAATACAGCCAAAGAAATCAATGCCAGCGGTAATTTTTTCTTAATCGCCTCTTTATTCAGATACTGAAATGCCCACTCCAGCAAATAAAACAGGATAAAGGTCATAACCCCTGAAAACGATCCAGATAATATTATCCCTGCGAGAATCATAGCATCGGTTTTAGGGGTTTTGATACCAAACTGTTTGATACTGAGCCAAATTGAGATTAATGCCAGAGCGAAAAATGCTGGTTCGAAATAAAGTGCCGTGGTGCGCTTGCCACCGAATTTAATGAAATTCAGTACATAGCTGTTACTGTAAATCAGGTATTTCGAAATCGACTCCATAATACTGCTGCCGCCAGTAAGGATAATTTGCGCCATCTCCACCGCCGCCAGCGCCACCACCAGCCCAACCACCAAATAAAAGAAGCGTAATATCTTGCGGTGGTTGTGTGGCGAAATGGTTTTAAAGCGAATGCTCCACACCATGCCAATAATGATCACGATATAGACAAACAGCATCGTCGAGGTAACGTATTTGCTGGCATCCAAAGACTGACCAAACAGGTAGTTAAACGCCGTGAGTCCCGCACCAATCCCTAACGCTATCATCAATTTTTTAACGCTGATGCGCTCTAAAAACAGCAACAACAAGACAGGCAAAAAGGTGACGATGGTGATGGGAAAACTTTCGCCAAGCTGGGCGATTTTGACGTTAACCAGCAGGTAAATCAGCGGCAACAGCAGGTAGCTACAGATCCTGATAGAACTTGACATACTCCTCCAGCATCTGTTGTCCACTGTAGGCGGTGCGACTGCGCTGGCTGAACCCGGTAAGTGTGGTGCCAAATATCGCCTGCGCGATTTCTGGTTTACTTAACTGCACCAGTTGCAGCACTTCTTCTTCGCTGACGGTTTTACCGCCAGACTTTTGCAGCACTTCCCACGCCGCGTCGCTGTGAGTGGCAATCACCGGCACACCGATGGATAACGCTTCACACAAAATCAGCGGGTAGTTATCGACGCGAGAGCTAAATACCAGCGCATCCATTTGATTAAGCGCACTCATCAGCTTACGTTTGTCGGTTTCAAAACCGTGATTGACCACGTTGCCTGCGCTAAACGGCGAGAACTTACCGAAGGTATGAAGTTCGATTTTATCGCCCAGCGCCATCATTTCGCGTACCAGTCGCTGGTTAGTTTTGCCGTCATAACGCAGGTCATGCGCCACCACAGCGATTTTCGGCTTGCCCTGGGTTTCGCGCACCGGTGGCAGTTCCGCCAGAATTGCCTCGGTTGCCACGTCAATCCCGTTATTGATAATCCGGCAACGTCCAGGCCCGTACAGACTATTGAAAGCGTCAGCCACATGCTGGCTGGGGGAAATAAACTGACAGCCCAGCGCCAGCATCTCACGGAACAACTGGCGTTTGCCTGTAACTCGCTGGTGCGCGCGATCAACCTTCACCGGCGGATAGTTATTTAGAGTCGGGCATTTCTGACAGCCCGTTTTCCAGCCTTCACAACCGTCGGTAAAGGCGCAGCGTCCGGTGACACTCCAGTGGTCGTGCAGCGTCCAGAGCAGAGTGACATCTGGCTTGTGGTTTTTCACTTTTTCGCAAAATCTCACCACGTTGTTGAGATTCAACCAGTAACTGTGCAGGACATGAAAATGCAGCACCACTGGCCCCTGCGTGCGGGTAATGGTGCGATATAACGCATTAAAATTGCCGAACACGTCGCGGTTAAACAGTGGAAACAGTGCGATATTCGCCATCGCCGTCAGGCGTGGGGTGTGTTTAATCACCTGCGGATAGTTTTGATGGCTGACACTCTCTTTGCCGCCCTTGCCGTAGCCGTAGACAAAATGTGACGCCAGCCCCTGTTGCAGTGCGCGCTGGTGGAGATCTAACGCCACGCCTGCCGCCCCGCCCTCCGCCAGCCGCACATTAAATTGCAAAATATTCATTTAATTACCTTCACTCGCGCTTTTTCTCCCACCACCAGCGCGTTGTCCGGGACAGCATCGAGCACCACGCTGCCCGCGCCGACAGTCACGTTGTGACCAATGGTGATATCGCCAAGAATAATGACATTGGCACCGAGTTCGACGCCGTTGCCAATTTGGGGGCACGCCATGTTGTCGGCTCCTCGATTGCCAATAGTGACGCCGTGGCGAATGGTGAAATCATCCCCCGCCACCACGTTTTTATTGATCACCACCGCGTAGCCGTGATGGATGGTAAAACGACGTCCGATGGTCGCGGCAGCCTGGATTTCATAACCGAAAAAGCATTCAGTGATAATGCGATACAGCACCAGCAGCGGAACCGCCCACAGATTGTTGAGGACGTTCTTTTTGCGCCACACCGAGCAAAAATGGGCAACGCGATAGGCGAGAACCATGCAGCACGGGCGGAGACTCCAGCTATTGGCGCGCAGATCTTCCAGCATCCTTAGCGCCCCCGCAGCCCGTCCGCCAGACGTTTACCATTGCGCACTGACAACAGTGTCAGCAAAGTGCGCCAGGTCATGTGCTTATTGCGGATTTGATAGAGGGTAAACAGTTGATACTTTTTGCTGGCGCGGTCGAATTTGTCTTTGTGCTTGCGGTAAAAATGGAAGTATCCGGAGAATTTTTTCGGTGACGAGGTGATCTGCATTTCGCCGTGATTGATATGCAGGATCTGCGTCGCCTCTTCCACTTTCCACGGTTCGCCATACTCCACCACCATCCGCAGGAAGATGTCGTAATCCTGTGCTGCTTTCAGTTCGGTATCGAACAAGCACTCTTTGAAACGCCACGCCCAGGTAAAAACCTGATTGCCGATGATGTTGCGCTTGTAGAACAGGCGGCGTGAATACGGCGATTTAGGATACAGCGGCAGGCTTGCCGGTTGGGAATAGACTTCGCCCTGGCAAACGTAGTCGTTAGCGTACAAAAAGGCGTGAGTGACCAGTTGCTGTTTATGGGCGAGGAAGACACTCAGGCGGTTGGGTGTCCACTCGTCATCGTCATCGATCCCGGTGATGTATTCCCCTTGAGCCAGCATAATCGCCTGGTTGCGTACCGCGCAGGCTCCGTTGTTAATATCGTTGTGAATGTAGGTGATGCGTGGGTCATTGAGGGCTGTGACGTATTGTTGCAACTGTTCCCAGGACGTAGAGCAATCATCAACGATGATCATCTCCCAGTTGCTGTAGTCCTGGCGCAGGACCGATTTGATCGCCCGAATCGCCAGTTGTTGGCGGTTCCAGGTCGGCATATAGATTGAGATCAGCGGATTTTCTTTCATAGTTTGTTCTCCCGGCTTATGAGCTGGTTTGCTTGCCGGATGCGGCGTGAACGCCTTATCCGGCCTACGGGGCGGTGCGAATGCAGGTATCGGGAAACCGACCTCGTTATTTTGCATCCGACTTATATTCATATTCGTAGTAGCCATAATCCTGATACGCACTGGCGCGGCGGAAGATGGAGTTCAGAATCACCCCTTTCACCGTAATCCCGTTTTGCTCAAAACGGCTGAGGCTGGTTTCCACTTCTTTCAAGGTGTTGACCGCATAACGCGCCACCATCAAGGTGGTTCCGACATGACGCCCGACAATTGCCGCATCGGTCACTGCCAGAATCGGCGGCGTATCAATCAACACCAGGTCGTAGTTTTTACTCGCCCAGCTCACCAGTTCGGCAAAGCGTTCGCTCATCAGAAGTTCAGACGGATTCGGCGGCACCTGACCGCGCGGGATCAGGTCAAAATTAGGAATCGAAGTGGGTTTGGCACTGGCCGCAATATCACCCTTGCCAATCAGTAGCTCCGACAGGCCATTGACGTTATTGGTGCCGAGTAACTCGTGGGTATAGCCTTTGCGCATATCGCAGTCGATCAACAACACCCGTTTATTGGTCTGACTGATCACCGCGGCAAGGTTGGCACAGACAAAGGTTTTACCAATTGACGGGCTAACCCCGGTCAGCATCAGCACATTATTTTGCGCCTGCATCATCGCGAAGTGCAGGCTGGTACGCAGACTGCGGACGGCTTCAATCGCCAGATCGGTTGGATTCCCCACCGCCAACAACTGGCTCTGTTTGTAGCGTTTAATACCTTTAATCGTTTTGACACTATCGCGTGCTTTCTGCCATTCCGACAGTGGAATGCTGGCGTAAACGCTGATGCCATGTTCTTCCAGCACCTGTGGGCTTTCAATACCGCGATTAAACAGTGAGCGCAGCAACACGCCAACAATGGAGAGCATCAGGCCGAGGATAATCGCACCAAGAATAATCAACCCTTTCTTCGGTTTCAGTACACCAGGCTGGGTGATTGCCGGGTCAACAATACGTACATCACCGACGGTACTGGCTTCAGTAATTTTCAGCTCCTGCTCTTTATTCAGCAGTTGCATATAGACCTGTTGACCAGATTCCACATCGCGGGTCAGGCGCACAATCTCTTGCTGAGTTTTCGGCATCGCCGTCACCCGGCCGTTAAGTTTGGCTTTTTCGTCTTCCAGTGCCTGACGTTTCTCCAGCAAGGTACGGTAGGCCGGGTGGACTTTGGTATACAGTTTGGAGATTTCCGCCTCTTTAAAGGTCAGTTCGTTAAGCTGTGCGTCGATGTTGACCATCGAATCGAGCACTGCTTTTGCTTCCAGCGGTAAATCGACGGAATCTTTATCCTGACGGAAGGCATTCAGTTTGTTTTCAGCGACATCAAGGCGGCTGCGCACTTCCGGCAACTGCTGTGCGAGGAAGGCGAGGCTTTTCGACGCTTCTGCCGACTTACGTTCAATATTTTGTTCCTGATAGTTACGGGCGATGCTGTTAAGAATGTCGCGGATCTGTTCGCGATCTTCACCGGTATAAGTCAGGCTAAGTACACCAGCGTCTTTGCCGTTCTCCGTTACCGTCAGGCTATTTTGCAGTTGATTAATCATCCCGAGCGTGGAGTATTTCGTAACCGTAAACGCACTGCCCGGACTGGCGTGAATGGCTTCGACCATCAGCGCGACGCCCTCTTTTTTCAGCATCTGGCCTGCTTGCCCACGGGCGCTAAAGCCACCATCACTGATCAGGGTGTAGTTTTTGTTGTCCAGAACGTTAAGCGTAAATACCTGATCCGCCATCTCTTTTGGACGGTTAAAGGTGGTCACTTTCACCGTCTCGTTCTGGCGTCCCATCAGACGATCCCAACCCGCACCGAAAATCGGGAACGTGTTTTTGCTCACCGCAATATCAAGGTCGAGATCGTCAACCGTTTTGCCGAGCACCAGACGCGATCGAATCAACTGGATCTCGGCGTCCGATGCTGGCGGTTTGTTGGCTAACGCCGAACCGATGTCCTGCACCAGCGAATTACCGCCACTTTGTTCGATTTGAACCAGTGCATCGGCGCTGTAAATCGGCGTGGCGAAGAAGGTGTAAATCACGGCACAGAGGGCGAATACGGCAGTGATGCCAAGCACCCACCAGCGTGCTTCAATGACGGTGCCGACCAGACGACCAATATCGATTTCATCACTGCCCGTTACCGGAGCGGCATGTTGTTTTACTTTTTCTGTCATTCTTATACCTGCTCTGCGTTCAATGCCTGCGCCCACTGGCGGGCAGACCGTTCAAGTAATGTGTACACCGCTGCAAACGTTTCCCGACTTTTGCGATAGGGGTCGGGGATTTCACATTCGTTATCCCAGTGACCAAACAGCATCACTTTGCCGCGCATCTCCGGCGCTATCTCGCATAAACGGGCGATATGGCGCTTTTCCATGGTCAAAATCAGGTCGTAGTTGCGACACAGGCGGCGGCTGATTTGCCGGGCGCAGTGACCTTCCAGAGACAGTTGATGTTCTGCGGCGACGCTGATGGCGGTAGGATCAGCGCCTTTACCTACCAACGCACCGAGCCCAGCGGACTCCACTTTCAGCTCAGGGTGATAACGTTGCAGTAAGCGCTCCGCCGTCGGGGAGCGGCAAATATTGCCGACGCAGACAACTAAGATGTTGTTAAACATGACGATTACCAGTTATGAATGTCGCTGGCTGTATCCGTCATGTAACGGACACCGCTAATAGTTGGCAGCAACTGATTGATCAGGCGGTTCCAGCGGGAAACCGGGGCGGTGGTGACATACACCACGTCGTAAGGCTGGAGGCGGAATTCCGTCGCCATCACCAGCGAAGTGGCATCGGACATATCCAACTGGTAGATGTTGGCAATCTTGCCGCCGCGCCCGCCCTCGCCTTTCAGTGGACGAATGACAAAGATGCCGCTGGCGTTAGAGGTGGTCATATCAATACCTTCGGCATTGCCCAGGGCTTCAGTCAGGGTCATGCCGCTAAAGTCCATTTTCAGGGTGCTCTGTTTCTTCACTTCGCCCATCACGAACACTTTCAGATCGTCATTACGCGGCACGTAAAGAATATCGCCCGGATAAAGCAGTCGGTTCTGGTTGAGATCGCCGTTTTGCATCAGCGCCTGCAAAGAAATACGTTCTTCGCGGCCATTGTGTGTCAGAACGACGTTGCGCCAGTCGGCGGTGTCGGTCAGGCCACCAGCGGCGTTAATGGCATCGAGAATGGTCAGCGGCACGTTGGTAATGGCCTGCTGACCGGATTTATTCACCTGGCCGGAGATATAGGCTTTTTGCGAACGGAAGGCGGCGATATTAACGTCCACCTGCGGGTCAGCGATGTATGTCGCTAAGCGGCGGGTAATATCACTGCGAATTTCAGCGAGAGTTTTGCCCACCACGTGAACCTTGCCAATATACGGATAGAACATGGTGCCGTCAGGCTGTACCCAGTTACCGGCATCGCTGGAGCTGCGGTACTGACCGGCAGGCGTGGTGAGTTCAGGGTGATCCCAGACAGTGACGTTAAGAACATCGCCAGGTCCAACACGATACTGGTAATTAGCAATCTCACTTTCCAGCGTCATATTAGGGCGCGCCACGTTGGGGCGTGGGCGTAATTGATCAACCAGACGTGGGGTAAGCGGATAAACATTCACCATTTTGTCGAGATCGAAATCAGCGTCCTGCTGTTTGATGACGTCTTTACCCATCGTAGACATATTGCTGCCCGGAAGTACTGTGCAACCGCTTATCAAGGTTACTGACACCAATAATGGCATCAATTTCATTTTGGATTTCATCATTGTTTATTTATCACTTTGGCAGAGTCATTATCCTGTGCATTATTCGTCGCAATATCACTATGCACATTTACCTTGCAGTTAATTGAATAAAAATTTAACTGGCATCAGTCCTAAAAAAATTGATTTCATCCGCAGGCTATTGACAGAATAATTCAGACTCATCGTTCAGGCATCCAGACACGCTACCGCCCCTGGCTTTTTAGCTACCAATACACTGATTTGGTTCAAATTTTACAACCCTTTCACCATGCAACAGTCTATGTGAAAGCATTATTCCGGAAATTATTTCCCCGACTATAAGATAGCATTATGGTAATTAAATATTTGCTCTCCAATAATTCAGGAAGAAGTGTTACAGCTAAAGGAATAGCAGGCAAGGTAACAAATCGGTAATTGACTATTTTTAAGAATTATATGAAGGCTATTTTTTGTATCTTTTAGGAGTTTCTTTATATTGACAATATTTAATATACCACCTCCATATGCGATATTTCTTAAATATATTTGCGATAAGAGAGTTATTTTCAACACAAAATAAAGGGGATTGATTACCGGATTCATTGTGAATAAAAATCTGATAAGTCATGCCTGAGCATTGCAATTTGGCGCATCATTATCCATGATCGAATTGTGACATTTGTCATACAACGAATAGGTATTGCACTTACTATGGAATGGATTGCCGATCCGTCTATCTGGGCCGGGTTAATCACGCTGATAGTGATCGAACTGGTCCTCGGTATTGATAACCTGGTCTTTATTGCCATCCTCGCAGAAAAACTACCGCCGAAGCAGCGCGACCGCGCACGAGTTACCGGACTACTGCTGGCAATGTTAATGCGCCTGTTACTGCTGGCGTCAATCTCCTGGCTGGTCACTCTGACCCAACCGCTGTTTAGCTTCCGCTCGTTTACCTTTAGCGCCCGCGACTTAATCATGCTGTTCGGTGGTTTCTTCCTGCTGTTCAAAGCTACGATGGAGCTGAACGAACGGCTGGAAGGGAAAGACAGCAATAACCCCACACAACGCAAAGGAGCGAAGTTCTGGGGCGTGGTGACGCAGATAGTCGTGCTGGACGCCATCTTCTCTCTCGACTCGGTGATTACCGCCGTTGGGATGGTCGATCATTTACTGGTAATGATGGCCGCCGTCGTTATCGCTATCAGTCTGATGCTGATGGCCAGCAAGCCGTTAACTCAGTTCGTTAATAGCCACCCAACCATCGTTATACTGTGCTTAAGTTTCCTGTTGATGATTGGCTTTAGCCTGGTCGCGGAAGGTTTCGGATTCGCCATTCCGAAGGGGTATTTGTACGCTGCTATTGGTTTCTCAGTGATGATCGAGGCGCTCAACCAGTTAGCCATCTTTAACCGACGCCGTTTTCTTTCCGCCAACCAGACGCTGCGTCAGCGCACAACCGAAGCAGTGATGCGCCTGTTAAGCGGGCAAAAAGAAGATGCAGAACTGGATGCCGAAACCGCGTCAATGCTGGTGGATCATGATAATCAGCAAATCTTTAATCCGCAGGAGCGGCGGATGATCGAGCGGGTACTCAATCTGAATCAGCGTACCGTCAGCAGCATTATGACCTCACGTCACGATATTGAGCATATTGATCTCAACGCCCCGGAAGAAGAGATCCGCCGGTTACTGGAGCGAAATCAGCACACGCGTCTGGTCGTTACCGACGGTGACGACGCCGAAGATTTGCTCGGTGTTGTTCACGTTATCGACCTGCTGCAACAGTCGCTGCGCGGTGAACCGCTCAACCTGCGGGTGTTAATTCGCCAGCCGCTGGTATTTCCGGAAACCTTGCCATTGTTACCTGCCCTCGAGCAGTTCCGTAACGCTCGCACGCACTTTGCTTTTGTGGTGGATGAGTTTGGCTCAGTGGAAGGGATTGTGACATTAAGTGACGTCACCGAAACCATCGCCGGGAACCTGCCGAACGAAGTGGAAGAGATCGACGCCCGTCATGATATTCAGAAAAACGCCGACGGCTCCTGGACGGCGAATGGCCATATGCCGCTGGAAGATCTGGTGCAATATGTGCCGCTGCCGCTGGACGAGAAGCGTGAATATCACACCATTGCCGGGCTGCTGATGGAATATTTGCAGCGCATTCCACAACCTGGCGAAGAAGTACAGGTAGGGGATTATTTGCTCAAAACGTTGCAGGTGGAGAGCCATCGCGTACAGAAGGTGCAGATTATTCCGCTGCATAAGGAAGATAATTTGGAGTATGAGGTGTGAGGGCATGTAGGCCTGATAAGACGCGTAAAGCGTCGCATCAGGCGTTTCATTCAACCGGGAGAGTATGTGACATTGAAGGCTGTTCCGTTCACTTTATGTTCCTCGCTACTTTGGAACGCTCAAGCCGGTGAACGTGCCAGGGTGGCTCAATCGCCACCACCCTGGCAACCCGGGCTCCCGGCGGTAAATCGCCGCTGGCGCGGTCCCCTCATCTTATTCCTTTCGGCTATCGGGTACGGGCGCGAGGTAACATCCCTGTAAAACGCGCCCTCAGCCCACATCCATGTGGGCTGCCCCGGCCTACAGGAAACGATTCGGCGATTTACAGCCGGACCAACACCCTCGCTGAAATACCTTACTTTTACTGATGATTCATCTTTGCTGAAAGTAATCTACGTGATTGCCTGATGCGACGCTTTACGCGTCTTATCAGGCCTACAAATTATGTCATCTGGAAACTTACATCTTCTCCAGCAACTTCTTCACATCTTTACCATTGCGGGAGTCTTTATTGCGCTCAGCCCAGTCGTTCAGGCGACGTTTGGCTTCGTCCTGTAACTGTTTACGCAGCAACTGATCCACTTGCAGACTGTAATTGAGTTGCTGCCAGTTGCCATAAACCCGCAGCGGAACCGGTGTTTCTTTGAAGAATTCAACCAGCTTGCTTTCTCCGTTCCAGCCGCCAACGACACGAATATCAAACTGGGTGTCACAGGTTTGCTCTGCCAAATTCAACGTACCAGCCCCTGTCAGCGCCAGCACTGGCGATTCACCCTGCATGTCGTTTAACGTCACGACGCCATTATTTAGCGTCAAATCCGTCGTAAAACGGTCAAGCCGTGTCACATTATCGAAGTTTTCAGCAGCCTTCACATCACCGCCGTTACGTTCTACCGCCTGCTGGATCATCTGCTGGAAGTTCATCCCTTCCATGCGCGTGTCGGCCATTTCAACATGCGCCTTCCCTTGCCAATTATGGCGGAAATCTTCCGCATCAATGTCAGCACCGGAGAAATCACCGGCCAGCGACATTTTGCCGGTCAACGAAATCGGATAGTTAAACGCCTTCAGAATAGTGCCAATCTCAACGTTTTCCAGCCGGGGTTGAAAGGATATCCGCGGATTTTTTACCGTCGAGTCCAGCGTGCCCGGCAGCGAAACTTGCCCACCGTTGAGTTTGCCTTGCAGTTGGATAATCTCCAACAAGCCCGACTTGTTGGTCATTTGCGTGGCGACATCGGTAAAATTCATTCCGCGCCAACGCACGTTATCAGCCTGCAACAATATATCGGCGGCAAAACCTTTTAACCCCTGGTAGGCTGGCTCATCAATACGCGAGGAAATAACGGGACGTGGTAACGTTGGTTGATTCTGCCCCTGCTGCGCAGCACCGATTTCACCGTTAACTGTTTCATTAAGCGGGATTAAGTTATCGAGATTAAGCTGCGGGAATTGCAGTCTTAACAACCATTCCGGCTTCTCTGTCAGCGTGACCTGCGCTTGCCCACTGAGCGTACTGTCGTTAGCGGTCAAATTGATTTGATGAAATGACAGACGTTTATGTGGCTCTTGCCACTGGGCCTGGAAACTCCCCTGCCCCTGAATACCTTGTTTTGGCAAGTCTGCGCCCTGCAACTGCCAGTTAATTTGTTCAATAGCCGCCGTTAAATCTTGCGGATAATCAGAGGCATCCACCGTGCCTTTGAGAGATAACGTGAGATCGCGCTGGTCGCGATTAACCCGCCCGGAGAACTCAAACGAGCCACGATGTTGGGGATCTTGCTCCATTTGCAGACGGATATTGCGAATCGTCACCTGCTCGTCATTTTCATGCTGGAACACCAGCACACTGTCAGCTACCTTCAGGCTGGAGATATCAAACGACCAGCCGCGACCTTCTGACAGCTCCGGCAACGTATTATCGCGCGGCGCAACGGGGGCATCTTCACTCCGCACCGCTTCTGTCTGCGGCGTCAGTTGAATGACTGCGCCTTTCAGCATCACCTGCTTAACGCTCAGTTGATGGCTCAGTAGCGGTAAAAGCGCCACATCAAGGCGCATATTATCGGCTCGTACCAGCGGCTGGCTGGCACCCTGGGCGGTAAGGGACATGCGCCCGGAGAGAATACTAAGTTGCGGCCAGACGTGCCAACGCAGTGGCCCGTCCAACTGCAATTGATAGCCGCTACGCGCAGCAACCTGCTTGACCATATAGTCGCGGAAATCATTCGGATTCACCAGCAACACTAGCGCAGATAACCCGGCCACCAGCACGACCAGGAGTATCATCAGCGTCGTCAGAAATCGTCTCATGGAATCCTCAATGGGCCTGAATTAGTCTTTATCGATTCGACTGGCGACCGCGCCCTGCTGGTTGCGATATTTCGCATCTTCACGGCGGTTGTATGGACGCGCTGCCGGGCCGGAAAGCGGCTCAAAGCTCAGCGCGCCAATTAACATCCCCGGGCGCAGCGCCAACGGCAGTTTACCGGAGTTGTAAAACTCCAGCACAATGCAGCCAGACCAGCCCGGATCGATACGGTGTGCGGTGACGTGCACCATCAGCCCTAAACGCGCCAGTGAAGAACGCCCGTCCAGCCAGCCCACTAAATCAGCAGGCAAGGTTACCGACTCCAGCGTCACCGCCAGCGCCAGCTCACCTGGATGAAGAAAAAACGCCTCGTTTTCATCGAGCACGATCTCATCGCTCATCACGCGATCAAGGGCCGCGCTCACTTCGTCTTTAGGACCGCTCAGATCGATAAACGCTGCCGTGTGGCCCCGGAAGGTACGAAATTTATTGCCCAGGCGCACATCCACCGTCGCGCCATTAATACGTTCCACCGGCGGACGTGGGTTGATCGACAAACGGCCTTCATCAAGCCAGGCTTCAATATCTCGGTCACACAGACGCATGGCATTTTCTCCTTTCGCGCATCACTCCCTTAACGCCTTTTACGTCAAGGGCATACCAGGTTATCACTGAACGGTACACAATTTACCAGGCTTATTCAAAGAACTGACTTATTTTCGCTTTCAATATATCGATCGCGATGCGGTTTTTACCGCCGCGCGGCACGATAATGTCGGCATATTGTTTGGAAGGTTCAATGAATTGCAGGAACATTGGGCGCACGGTTTTTTGATATTGCGCCATCACCGAATCCATCGAACGCCCGCGCTCGTTAACATCGCGCTTGATGCGGCGCATCAGGCAGATATCCAGCGGGGTATCAACAAAAATGGAGAAGTTGAGTTCGTCACGTAAACGCGCATCCGTCAGCAGCAAAATGCCTTCGAGAATGATGACTTTCTTCGGTTCAACCTTCACCGTTTCTTTCATACGCGTATGTTCAACATAGCTGTAAACCGGCAGGTCAATAGCCGAACCACGTTTCAGCGCTTGTAAATGCTCAAGCAGCAGACTGTGATCCATCGCACTCGGATGGTCGTAGTTGGTCTTAACGCGTTCTTCCATCGACAGATGGCTTTGATCTTTGTAGTAGCAGTCTTCCGGAATAACGCCGATGTGTTCATCACCCACTTGTTCACGTAATTCACGATAAAGGGTACTGGCAATGAGACTCTTGCCGGAAGCCGATGCGCCAGCGATACCGATAATGACGCACTGATGAGACTGATCAGTCATAAATTTAGCGACCTGATTAACCTGGATGTTAGGAAGGGGGTGCCGAAGCACCAAACGCGGCAATTATAGGGATTTCATCCGCCTGATACCAGTCGAATAGCGTTGCCGCACATTTAGAGTTAATTGTTGACGATCCATTCCCTGACGCAAATTTAATTGTTTGCTTTTAACGCAATGTGAAAGATGTTATGTCCGGTTGTGCAAATTACCGCCCATTACGTCACTTTATGAACAAACCGCATATAAAATGTAAAACTTTTGTACTAGCATAAACACAGATACTAATGCTGGCGACCTGGCCATATGGATAGAGCGGTAATGAGTAAACGATCACAACGTGTTTTAATTACCCTGCCTCATCCACTGCTTCACCTCGTCAGTTTAGGTTTAGTCTCGTTTATCTTTACCCTCTTCTCACTTGAACTTTCGCAGTTTGGTAGCCAGCTTGCGCCGCTGTGGTTTCCGACGTCCATTATGATGGTGGCGTTTTACCGCCATGCCGGGCGGATGTGGCCGGGAATCGCATTGGCCTGCTCGCTGGGAAATGTCGCCGCATCTGTACTGCTTTTTTCTACCAGTTCGCTCAATATGACCTGGACGACCATCAACATTATTGAGGCCGTCGTGGGCGCAATGCTGCTGCGTAAATTATTACCGTGGTATAACCCACTACAAAATCTGGCTGACTGGCTACGTCTGGCATTTGGCAGCGCTATCGTGCCACCTGTATTGGGCGGCGTGCTGGTTGTCTTGCTGGTTCCAGACGACGATCCACTTAAAGCATTTCTGATCTGGGTGCTTTCCGAATCAATCGGCGCACTGGCGCTAGTCCCGCTGGGATTGTTGTTTAAGCCACACTATCTATTGCGCCATCGCGACCCGCGGTTGCTGTTTGAGACGCTGTTAACGTTATCCATCACGCTGGCGTTAAGCTGGCTCTCGATGCGGTATCTGCCGTGGCCTTTTACTTTCATTATTGTGCTGCTGATGTGGAGCGCCGTGCGTTTGCCACGGATGGAAGCCTTTTTGATTTTTCTTGCCACGGTGATGATGGTGTCGCTGATGTTGGCAGCCGATCCGGCTTTACTCGCCACGCCGCGAACCTACCTGATGAGCCATATGCCGTGGCTGCCATTTTTGCTGATCCTGCTGCCCGCCAACATCATGACCATGGTGATGTATGCCTTTCGCGCTGAACGCAAGCATATTTCCGAAAGCGAAACCCGCTTTCGGAATGCGATGGAGTATTCCGCCATCGGCATGGCGTTAGTGGGTATCGAAGGGCAATGGCTGCAATCCAACAAATCGCTATGCCAGTTTCTTGGTTACAGCCAGGAAGAGCTGCGTGCCATTACCTTTCAACAACTTACCTGGCCGGAAGATCTCAATAAAGATCTGCAACACGTTGAGAAGTTGATCAGCGGTGAAATAAACACCTATTCAATGGAAAAACGCTACTACAACCGTAATGGCGACGTTGTCTGGGCGTTGCTTGCCGTCTCACTGGTACGCCACACCGATGGCACACCACTCTATTTTATTGCCCAGATTGAAGACATAAACGATCTCAAACGCACCGAACAGATCAACAAACGTCTGATGGAACGGATAACACTGGCTAACGAAGCCGGTGGCATTGGCATCTGGGAGTGGGAGCTGAAGCCTAACATCTTCAGTTGGGATAAGCGGATGTTCGAGCTGTATGAAATTCCGTCACATGTCAAACCGAACTGGCAGGTGTGGTACGACTGTGTGCTGCCAGAAGATCGCGGGCACGCCGAGAAAGTGATTCGCGATTCATTGCAGGCTCGTTTGCCTTTTAAACTGGAATTTCGCATTACCGTAAAAGATGGCATCCGCCATATTCGCGCCCTCGCCAATCGTGTGCTGAATAAAGAGGGCGAAGTCGAGCGCCTGCTCGGCATTAATATTGATATGACCGAAGTGAAACAGCTCAATGAGGCGCTGTTTCAGGAAAAAGAGCGCCTGCACATTACGCTGGATTCCATCGGTGAAGCCGTGGTCTGTATTGATATGGCGATGAAAATCACCTTTATGAATCCGGTTGCCGAGAAGATGAGCGGCTGGACGCAAGAAGAGGCGTTGGGTGTTCCGCTACTCACGGTGTTGCAAATTACATTTGGTGATAATGGTCCCTTAATGGAGAACATTTACAGTGCCGACACGTCGCGTTCCGCTATCGAACAAGATGTCGTTCTCCACTGCCGTAGCGGCGGCAGCTACGACGTCCATTACAGCATTACGCCGCTAAGTACCCTTGATGGCAGCAATATTGGTTCGGTGCTGGTAATTCAGGACGTCACCGAATCACGCAAAATGCTGCGCCAGCTTAGCTACAGCGCCTCCCATGATACCCTGACACATCTCGCCAACCGTGCCAGTTTTGAGAAGCAGTTGCGGATACTTTTGCAGACGGTAAGCAGTACGCATCAACGACATGCTCTGGTGTTTATCGATCTTGATCGCTTTAAAGCCGTAAATGACAGCGCCGGGCACGCGGCAGGTGATGCCCTGCTGCGAGAACTGGCATCGCTGATGTTAAACCTGTTGCGCTCCAGTGACGTGCTGGCGCGGCTCGGCGGTGATGAATTTGGTCTTTTACTACCTGACTGTAATGTTGAAAGTGCCCGCTTTATCGCGACACGCATTATCAGCACGATTAATGACTACCACTTTATGTGGGAAGGCCGTGTGCATCGGGTTGGAGCCAGCGCAGGAATTACACTGATCGATGACAGCAATCATCAGGCGGCAGATGTGATGTCGCAGGCCGATATCGCCTGTTATGCTTCAAAAAATGCGGGCCGCGGCCAGGTGACGGTTTACGAACCACAGCAAGTTACCGCACATAGCGCACAGGCAGCGATGTCACCCGATGATCCGTGGATGATGATTAAAGAGAATCATCTGCTGCTGATCGCCCACGGCGTCGCTTCTCCGCGAATTCCGGAAACGCGTAATCTGTGGCTGATTTCGCTTAAGCTCTGGAGTCGTAACGGCGAGGTTATTAACGAACTGACATTTCGCCGTAGCTTCAGTGATCCGATGCTCAATCTCGCCCTTGATCGCCGGGTATTGCATGAATTTTTCCAACAGGCAGCAAACGCAGTTGCCAGTAAAGGCTTAAGCATCGCCCTTCCCCTTTCCGTTACCGGTTTAAGCAACACCACGCTGGTGGATGAACTGCTTGAACAACTGGAAAATAGCCCACTACAACCACGGTTATTACATCTGATTATTCCGGCAGAAACCATTTTCGACCACGCAGAAAATATGCACAAACTGCGGCTGGCGGGCTGCCGGATCGTGCTCAGTCAGGTGGGACGCGACCTGCAAATCTTCAACGCACTGAACGCGAATATGGCAGATTATCTGCTACTCGACGACGAGTTATGCGCCAGCGTACAAGGCAATTTGATGGATGAAATGCTGATTTCGATCATTCAGGGTCACGCCCGGCGGCTGGGATTGAAAACCATCGCCGGGCCAGTAACGCTGCCGCTGGTAATGGATACGCTTTCTGGCATCGGCGTCGATCTGATTTATGGCGAGGTGATTGCCGATGCCCAACCGCTGGATTTGCTGGTTAATAGCAGTTATTTCGCAATTAACTGAGTATTTTGCCGCCCCCATCGCCTGATGCGTCTACAATTCATCCATTTCGTCGGCCGCCCGGCGACCAGCATCATGCTTCATCTGGTTGCCAGCCTTCCGTATACCAGATATGCAACAGCGCATAAGAACGCCAGGGTTTCCAGCGTTCGGCATAACGGCGGATTTGTGCCGGCGTCATTCCCGGAAATCGCTGTTTAATTAAATAATCATCCGGTAGAAAAACATCTTTCGCTTGCCAGCCGCGCAAGGCGAAATAATTCGCCGTCCAGCGCCCGATTCCAGGAAAGGTTTGCAGCGTTTTCATCGCCTGCTCAACATCACCGGGCATTGTTATCGGTAAGGAGCCATCCAGTACCGCATTTGCCAGATGGATCAACGCCTCTGCCCGTTTCAGCGGCATCCCCAACGCTTTTAGCGCCTGCGAGTCGGCTGCTGCCAGCCGTTGAGGCGTGGGAAAGCAGATATAATCCGGGAAATCATCCAGACGTTCGCCATAAAGCTGCACCACTTTGGCGGTCAATTTCGCCGCCATCGCCACGCTCACCAGTTGGCCTAAAATGGCGCGCACGCCCTGTTCAAAAGCATCAACACAGCCAGGTAAACGCAATCCCGGCCGCGCCGCGCCTAACTCACCTAACGCCCCATTAACAATCTGCGGATTACATTGCAGATCAAACAGGCGGCTTATTTTCGCCAGGCACTCGGTCGCCACTGGTTCTAATCCCGAACTTAAGTTCACTTGCAACGTATTATTTTCGACATCAGGAACCACCGTTATCATGCCCCGATGTTCGCCCACTGCCAGACTGCGGGCATAATAATTGTCAGCGACCGTTTCCACACCGCTCACCGCACGAGTGGCAAGAAATCCCAACATCCACGACCAGTCATACGGCGGTTGCCAGTTCAGGGTATACATTACATCTCCTTTTTTATCCGCTTTCAGCATAAACGTTATTCAGACGCAGCGCTTTGCTTTCATATTCCGGTTGTCGCGGCGACAACATTTCGCTAAAGTCACGCCCCTTCTTCACCGGCATGGGGATTATTTCGTGTTTATTGGTTTTGATTACGGTACAGCAAACTGTTCAGTAGCGGTGATGCGTGACGGTAAACCACAGTTGCTGAAAATGGAAAATGACAGCTCGCTGCTGCCTTCAATGCTTTGCGCACCAACGCGTGAAGCGGTAAGCGAATGGCTGTACCGCCATCATGATGTTCCGGCAAACGACGATGAAACGCAGGCGCTGCTGCGTCGGGCGATTCGTTACAACCGCGAAGAAGATATCGATGTTACGGCGAAAAGCGTGCAGTTCGGTCTTTCCTCACTGGCGCAGTACATTGATGATCCGGAAGAAGTGTGGTTTGTGAAATCACCGAAATCGTTCCTCGGAGCCAGCGGTTTAAAACCGCAGCAGGTGGCGCTGTTTGAAGATCTGGTCTGCGCAATGATGTTACACATTCGCCAACAAGCACAAGCGCAGTTACCTGAAGCGATTACCCAAGCGGTGATTGGCCGTCCAATTAACTTCCAGGGGCTGGGTGGCGATGAAGCTAACGCCCAGGCGCAGGGGATCCTCGAACGTGCGGCGAAGCGTGCCGGGTTCAAGGATGTGGTATTCCAGTACGAACCGGTGGCAGCCGGGCTGGATTACGAAGCGACCTTGCAGGAAGAAAAACGTGTACTGGTGGTGGATATCGGTGGCGGTACGACTGACTGTTCATTGTTGCTTATGGGCCCCCAGTGGCGTTCGCGCCTGGATCGTGAAGCCAGTCTGCTTGGTCACAGTGGCTGCCGTATTGGCGGTAACGATCTGGATATCGCACTGGCGTTTAAACACCTGATGCCACTGCTGGGCATGGGTGGCGATACAGAAAAAGGTATCGCCCTGCCGATTCTGCCGTGGTGGAATGCGGTCGCCATCAACGACGTACCTGCGCAAAGCGATTTCTACAGTAGCGCCAATGGTCGTCTGCTTAATGATTTAGTACGAGATGCCCGCGAACCGGAAAAAGTTGCCCTGTTGCAGAAAGTCTGGCGGCAACGTTTAAGTTATCGCCTGGTACGCTGCGCAGAAGAGAGCAAAATTGCGCTTTCCAGTGAAGTTGAAACTCGCGCGTCGCTGCCATTTATCCGCGACGAACTGGCTACGCTGATTAGCCAGCAAGGGTTGGAGAGCGCCCTCAACCAGCCGTTGGCGCGGATTCTGGAACAGGTGCAACTGGCGCTGGATAACGCCCAGGAAAAACCGGACGTCATCTATCTGACTGGTGGTAGCGCCCGCTCGCCGCTGATTAAAAAGGCACTGGCGGAACAGTTGCCGGGGATTCCGATTGCTGGCGGCGATGACTTTGGCTCCGTCACCGCCGGACTGGCACGCTGGGCGGAAGTGGTATTTCGTTAAATGAAGGATGGCTCAGCAACGGCTTAAATCTGCCTGCACCTGAGCCAGTTTCTCCGCCGCCTGACGTAACGGTTCCAGCAACGGCATAGTCCGTGCAGAAGCATGAAGACGGAAACGCTGCAACTCTGTCGCGCCGACAGTCAACGCCGATTCCAGTCGATGTCGTTTGGCGGCAATTTTCGCCATTACCGCCTGCCTGTCTGCTGGCGTTACCGCTTCATTCGGCCTGAACACAAATCGGCGTTCGCAGCTCGCTTTCCAGTCAATGACAGCCTGGGTCAGATGGTCGCCAAACCCTTTCACTTGCTTAACGCCGCGTCGGGTAACATCCGCCGCCGTTTCAATACCAAAGGAACGTAACGCCGCTTTACGAGCCGTGCCAACGCCTGGAATCGACGCGGTATCAATAAAAAATCCTTCGAGGAATTTGTGCTTCTGGCGTTCCCGTGCTGTGTCATGGAGTGCTGCCAACGCTTGCGTTTCTTCTTCCGGCAGACCGAGAAGCTCGCTCTTCATTTTTTCGAGCATCGTCCGTTTAGCGATAAAACCCTCCAGCCCACCTGCCTGCTGGATCTGGTTAACTAAATGGTCATAGTCCATTTTTGCGCTATTAAACGCCTCACGGCGTCGTTGGACTTCTGCTTTGTACGCTTTGCTTGCCAGACTGCCAATAATCCAGATAGCCGCCAGCACGGGAACCAAAATGATATAGCGCGGTTCCGCCTGAAGACCGCAAAGTAACAGCGATAACGCTGACAACGCGATCTCAATCAGAATGATGTATTTACTCCTTAGTACCCCAACAGGAAGCAGCCTGCCAGTAAGTTGGAAATGTCCCGGTAATGGTAACTGTAATGCTGGCGGTGGCACTGACGCCATTACCATCGCCCAGACTTTCGCCAGCACAAAATTTCCGCCGGTGGTAATGACCTCTTCACCGGGATCAATAAAATAGATAACGCCTTGATTATCGAGCACACACCACGGGCAGTCAGTTAAATGATCCGGGTAAATATGCATTGCTGAAACGGTACATTTCTTTAACTGTTGGCGTAGAGAATCAAGTGCCGCTACCCATGTTTTTGCCGTCGGACGCGCGGTTGCCACGCCACTTTCGGTGAACGCCTGCTGAAACAGCGCTTCAATATGGGTTGGTAGAATCGATAACGGAATAGATCGTGGCGGCGGTTTTAATCCTCGTTGCTGACTGTCCGACGCGTAGGCATAACGGAAATGGGCAATATCCGTCTCCAGCGCATTACCCGCTTCAGGTATAAGCGGCACACCGGAATAAGGATGACGCCCACCAAATAAGACGTGAAAAATCAGCAACGCAAGGCCAAAATTATCGTGATTCACTGTGCGTTCAAAGCCAACAAATGACGGCAAGCTTTGCAGTTCTGGCGGCGTAAAATGCGACACGCCGACTTCGCATAAATGCAGCGTGCCATTGGCGTTAATCTGAAAGGAATCACTGTCGATCAATACAACTTTGCTATCGCGGCCTACCATAAAGCTATTCTGGTTTACGTCACCCACGACATGCCCGTGCTCGTGAATCGTAGCAAAAGATGAAGCTATATTACGCGCAACATAGAGTAGAAAATCCCACGCACAATGAGGGTAACTCTGGCGACGATGTGCCGGGCTATAGATCATATGAATCGGTTCTTTACCTGAAACCTTTGGCATCATAAAACCGATGGTTTTTCCGCCGCGCCCGGCGTGAAGCGTTGCCTGCGGCCAGGCGACATAATTCAGCAACTGCGCATCAACTGTCGCCGCCATAAAGGCAAGTTTGTCCTGTTTTAAGGCGGGTGGCGGCGTGTGATAAATCTTGGCGACGCTATCGACAAACTCCTCAATATCATAAACCGCACCTTCGCCACCTTTGCCCAGTTCACGGTCTGGCGTAACGCACTCGCCAGTAGCGGTATACAAGGTTGATTTCATGGTAACCAAATAGCCAGCGCCAGCGTTTTATCATCGTTCGTGCGTTCATTTACTGCCTCACTGAACAAAAATTGCTTCAATAAATCTGGCAGTAAATCGTATTGTTCAGGCGTAGCTGATTTGAGTCCATTGAAAAATGGCGCAAAGAAAGGCTCATGGGGCACGTTATCCAGCATATTTAATGCCAGCCGTTGAATGCCATCCGTAAATGTTGCCACTTTTACCGCCCGTTCAGTGCAGGTGTAAGTTTCCAGTCTGGAAACGGCATCTTCATCGGTAACGAAGTGCGTCATATTGGCATATTCACCCACCATCGGCATGAGCGGCAGTTGCAGGCCGTGACCAAAATCCACCACCACGCCACCATCGCCAATCTGCATAATCAAGGTGCCGTTAGCCGATGAAATCAATCCCAGAAACGTGCAGGCAAAATCGCGAACCGCTAATTCTTTGGCTTCAGCCTCGGCAAAAAGTCGCTGACGAATAGACAGCACAATATCCGTGGCGAGGACGTCATTAAGCCCTAATTCCCCGCCCTGCACTTTCTGCAACATATAAGCCATCGCTTCATTGACAGCAAGCATCGCGCCTTCACCACCCAGCGACACGCTACCTGCGCCATCAGCAAGAAACACCACCAGTAATGGCTGCTGGTCTTTTAGCCAGACAACCTGCATCTGGCAGGCATCCTGGCAAGGCAAGCCTGAGCTGATGTGCGACGTTCCGACGGCAGATGCATAAACCAGGCGCCAACTCACACTGACGTCCAACCTTTCGGTGCTTCCAGTACAACTTCCGTTCCCGGCGTGGAACGGGAAACCGAACGTAGCGAACTGGATAACCAACTAAACAATTCGCGGAATTGTAATCCTTGCAGTGTCAAAGGCTGGCGGACGCTGATTTGTGCCAGGGTCTTCATATCAGCCCCCTGAACACCAATGGTGAAAAAGGCAAACTTCTTAGCGTCTTCCCCCTGAAACACTTTGTGGGCGGCAGTCTGCCACTCATCGGTTGGCGCGCCATCGGTGATCAGGAAAATCCACGGACGATAATAGGAGATACCATTGGCACGATACTCCCGCTTACGTTCCTCAACCATATTCAAGGCTTTGGTAATGGCTGCGCCCATGGGTGTATCGCCCTGAGCAAACAGGATGGGCGGGAAAAAGTTAGCGGCGCTGGTAAATGGTTGTTCCACATACACCGGGCCAAAAGTCACAATACCCAGTTCGACTCTTTTTAATGCCAGCGGATCGGCAAGCAGTTCATCGCGAAAGGTAACCAATCCGGCGTTAAGTTCATTAATGGGTTTGCCGTTCATCGAACCAGAAACATCCAGCAGCAAAATGCAGGGGCAACGTGGTTCCGGATTACTGGCAAAATCGCTGGTGGCAAAGGTGATTTGTTCGCTCATAAGAGATCCTTTCTTAGAGAATTATTAAGGTTCGGTATCATACCGACTGCAATAATGAATTAAGAGCAGGTGAAACAACTTTCAGAATTCAGTCCAACTGCGTAGATAATTTTGCTATTCGCCTCGCAAGAACGAGGTCTTATAGATTGACAGTAAGGGGGGAGTGACATACTTTCAGGAGTGAGGGTTGAGCGGGGTTTCCCCCGCCCTGGTAGTCTTAGTAAGCCGGTAAGCTAATGACTAAGAGCACCACGATGATGATCCATTTCATCATGACCCTTTCCTTCTTTAAGGCCCCTTCTTCGGGAGGGGCTTTCCCGTTTCAGCATCCCGCTGAAATCGTCGGCTTACCTCCTTATCGCCACGCACGTAGTCTATCGCTAACCTGCAGATAAAATAGTTTCACATGTTATTACTGGATGCGCGCTCGCAAAGTGCACAACCATTCAGACGATTCGCGAAACTGTTTCATAATTCCTCCATTTTTCTCCCTGATTAGCTGGCTACACTAGTATCATTCCGCGAAACGTTTCAGGAAGAGAAACTCTTAACGATGAAAGGCAGTTATAAATCCCGTTGGGTAATCGTAATCGTGGTGGTTATCGCCGCCATCGCCGCATTCTGGTTCTGGCAAGGCCGCAATGAATCCCAGAGCGCAGCGCCAGGTGCGACGAAGCAAGCGCAGCAGCCGCCAGCCGGTGGCCGTCGTGGTATGCGCTCCGGACCGCTGGCTCCCGTGCAGGCAGCAACTGCCGTTGAACAGGCAGTTCCGCGTTATCTCACCGGGCTTGGCACCATTACCGCTGCAAACACCGTCACAGTGCGCAGTCGCGTTGACGGCCAGTTGATGGCGTTGCATTTTCAGGAAGGTCAGCAGGTAAAAGCGGGAGATTTACTGGCTGAGATTGATCCCAGCCAGTTCAAAGTTGCACTGGCCCAGGCACAAGGACAACTGGCAAAAGATAAAGCCACACTTGCCAATGCCCGCCGTGATTTGGCGCGTTATCAACAACTGGCAAAAACCAACCTCGTTTCCCGTCAGGAACTGGATGCCCAACAGGCACTGGTCAGTGAAACCGAAGGCACCATTAAGGCGGATGAAGCCAGCGTTGCCAGCGCACAACTGCAACTCGACTGGAGTCGCATCACCGCACCAGTCGATGGTCGGGTTGGCCTGAAACAGGTTGATGTCGGTAACCAAATCTCCAGCGGCGATACCACTGGCATTGTGGTGATCACCCAGACGCATCCTATCGATCTGGTATTTACTCTACCGGAAAGCGATATCGCCACCGTTGTGCAGGCACAAAAATCCGGAAAACCGCTGGTTGTTGAAGCCTGGGATCGCACCAACTCGAAGAAATTAAGTGAAGGTACGCTGTTAAGTCTCGATAACCAAATCGACGCCACCACTGGCACCATCAAAGTAAAAGCACGCTTTAATAATCAGGATGATGCGCTGTTCCCCAACCAGTTTGTTAACGCCCGCATGTTAGTGGACACTGAACAAAACGCCGTGGTGATCCCAACCGCTGCACTGCAAATGGGTAACGAAGGTCACTTTGTCTGGGTGCTGAATAGCGAAAACAAAGTCAGCAAGCATCTGGTGACACCGGGCATTCAGGACAGCCAGAAAGTGGTGATCCGCGCAGGTATTTCCGCAGGCGATCGGGTAGTGACGGACGGCATTGACCGCCTGACCGAAGGGGCGAAAGTGGAAGTGGTTGAAGCGCAAGGCACAAGCACACCAGAAGAGAAAGCCACCAGCCGCGAATATGCGAAAAAAGGAGCGCGCTCCTGATGCAGGTGTTACCTCCGAGCAGCACAGGCGGCCCGTCGCGCCTGTTTATTATGCGTCCTGTCGCCACCACGCTGCTGATGGTAGCGATCTTACTCGCCGGGATTATTGGCTACCGCACCCTGCCCGTTTCGGCGTTGCCGGAAGTGGATTATCCGACGATTCAGGTGGTTACGCTTTACCCCGGTGCCAGCCCGGATGTGATGACCTCTGCCGTTACCGCGCCACTTGAACGCCAGTTCGGGCAAATGTCCGGACTGAAACAGATGTCGTCGCAAAGTTCCGGCGGCGCGTCGGTCATCACTTTACAGTTCCAGCTAACATTACCGCTGGACGTTGCCGAGCAGGAAGTGCAGGCCGCAATTAACGCCGCCACTAACCTGTTACCAGGCGATCTGCCTAACCCACCGGTTTACAGCAAAGTGAATCCGGCAGATCCGCCGATCA
The DNA here is from genome assembly GCF_000208565.1 of Escherichia sp. TW09308. Lineage (NCBI taxonomy): Bacteria > Pseudomonadati > Pseudomonadota > Gammaproteobacteria > Enterobacterales > Enterobacteriaceae > Escherichia > Escherichia sp. TW09308. Next base: position 4,076,022 of record NZ_AEME01000001.1, read on the forward strand.
TGACGCTTGCCGTTACCTCAACCGCCATGCCGATGACGCAGGTGGAAGATATGGTAGAAACCCGCGTGGCGCAGAAAATCTCGCAGATTTCCGGCGTCGGGCTGGTAACGCTTTCCGGCGGTCAGCGTCCGGCCGTTCGCGTCAAACTTAACGCTCAGGCGATTGCCGCCCGATATCTGACAATGTCTGTAAGATTAATTGTTCTGCACGCTGTTAATTTCAGGAAGTGATTTCTTCGTGGTCGGAACCTGGATGCCTTTACTGCTCTTTATCCCGGTGTAAATCCGGTAAACCTCTGATGCGTAGGCAAGACGTCTCTGGTTCTGGCGTTCGGTCTTCCTGAATCCAGCATTGTATGCACCAACGGCCTCCCAGGAGACGCCCCATTTTTTAAAGGCTATTGCCAGATAATAAGCACCGGTATAAATGTTCATGCAGGGATCTGTTGTCAGATGTTCCGGCTTAATTCCATAGCGGGCCAGTTCGTTAAAATGCTGGGAATCTACCTGCATCAGTCCGCTGCCATATCCCGTTACCGGATTAATACCGATGGCATTAACCCGGTAACGGGATTCTTTCCATGATATTGCTCTCAGTAAATCAGGATCTATTTTGTAATCCCGGCCTGCAAGATCAAAGCAATCAGTGGCATGGCAGATCTCATTTATAAACATCAGGCAGATGGCTAACATCCATTTTTTCATTTTTCCACCTCTGGTGACTTTATCCGTAAATAATTTAACCCACTCCACAAAAAGGCTCAACAGGTTGGTGGTTCTCACCACCAAAAGCACCACACCCCACGCAAAAACAAGTTTTTGCTGATTTGCTTTTTGAATCATTAGCTTATGTTTTAAATAATGTATTTTAATTTATTTTACATTATTAAATAGGGTCGTTGACGACCCTATGGCGACCCTATGGCGACCCTATGGCGACCCTTGTTAGGGTCAGTACTGACAAATTTTATGAAAAACATTTGGATATATTAGGGCCGCCCCTAGCAGCGCCGTGCGTTTTTTTATAGTATGACCCTAGGGGCGCTGCTAGGGGTGCTCTTCTTTTTTCAGACCAAACTATGAGTAAATGAAATAAAACTCTTATTTCAGAATATAAAAGGTACTGTCTTATGGCCAGAGTAAATCTGTATATCAGTAATGAGGTTCATGAAAAAATTAACATGATTGTTGAAAAGCGTCGTCAGGAGGGAGCAAGAGATAAAGATATAAGCCTTTCAGGAACTGCTTCAATGCTTCTTGAATTGGGGCTTCGCGTATATGATGCACAGATGGAGCGTAAAGAGTCTGCGTTTAACCAGACAGAGTTTAATAAACTTCTTCTTGAATGTGTTGTAAAAACACAGTCAACGGTGGCAAAGATTTTAGGTATTGAGTCTCTCAGTCCTCATGTCTCCGGAAACCCGAAGTTTGAATATGCCAGTATGGTTGACGATATCAGAGAGAAAGTGTCTGTTGAGATGGACCGGTTTTTTCCAAAAAATGATGATGAATAAATGAAAATGAAGTTTGAGTTGGTTCAAATATAAGAATTTTTATGATTCAAAAAGATGACAATACGTCAGATAATTAGTATATTAATTACGTGGTTAATGCCACGTTAAAAATTGAAACTGAAAATCGCCGATGCAGGGAGTTCAGACCTCCCTGCATCGACTGTCCATAGAATCCTTAACGGAGGTTCCTATGTGTGCGCTGGATCGTAGAGAAAGGCCACTTAACAGTCAATCTGTAAATAAATACATCCTTAACGTTCAGAATATCTACAGAAATTCTCCCGTTCCGGTTTGTGTCCGTAACAAAAACCGGAAAATCCTTTATGCCAATGGGGCTTTTATTGAACTCTTTTCCAGAGAAGATAAACCCTTATCCGGAGAGAGTTATATACGTCTGCAGGTTGAAATTTTTCTTTCATCACTTGAACTGGAATGCCAGGCTCTTGGACATGGCTCTGCATTTTGTCGTCGTTTTAATTTTCATGGCGAAATCTATCAGATAAGGATGGAGAATGTTTCTTTTTATAATGACGAATCTGTTGTTTTATGGCAAATTAATCCGTTTCCTGATTATCCATTTTTTGCGTTAAATCAGAGTGGAAGTAATACAAATACTTCTGACAAATTAACGATATGGAATGATCTTTCCCCCGGGACATTGCTTGTTTTCTCTTTTTATATGCTGGGTGTTGGTCATGCAACAATTGCCAGAGAATTGGGTATTACAGACAGAGCATCTGAGGATCGAATTAAACCAGTCAAACGGAAAATAAAAGAATTTTTTGAACACTTTGATTTATTTAGAGTGTCATGTATCTATAAAGGGGAAATAGATTCGCTATTAAATATAATTCGTGAATTTTATAGCGTTAAGTAAATGTTAAATAAGACACGCCAATTTTGGCGTGTTTTTTTTCGTCGGTTTCTGTGCAATCATAATTTTATTAGTCGGGAAACAGAGGTGAATTGAGTGAGGAGGCGTAACGCGAGAGGCGGTATAAGCAGAACGGTCTCGGTGTATCTCGATGAAGATACAAATAACCGACTTATTAAGGCCAAAGATCGTAGTGGAAGAAGTAAAACGATAGAAGTCCAGATCCGTCTCAGAGATCATCTGAAACGATTTCCTGATTTCTATAACGAAGAAATATTCAGGGAGGTGACCGAAGAGAGCGAGTCAACATTTAAAGAACTTTAGTTTTTATCTATCAATATTAAACAGAGGAATCATATGGACGCCGTTTTAAGTGTTCAGGGTGCTTCTGCGCCCGTCAAAAAGAAGTCGTTTTTTTCTAAATTCACTCGTCTGAATATGCTTCGCCTGGCTCGCGCTGTGATCCCGGCTGCTGTTCTGATGATGTTCTTCCCGCAACTGGCAATGGCAGCACAGGGCCAGGACCTGATGGCAAGCGGTAACACCACGGTTAAGGCGACCTTCGGTAAGGACTCCAGTGTTGTTAAATGGGTCGTTCTGGCTGAAGTTCTGGTCGGTGCGGTCATGTACATGATGACCAAAAACGTCAAGTTCCTGGCCGGTTTTGCCATCATCTCTGTATTTATTGCTGTGGGTATGGCCGTCGTTGGCCTCTGACAGGAAATAAAACGATGTCGGGAGACGAGAATAAACTTAAGAAATATCGTTTCCCGGAAACACTGACCAACCAGAGCCGCTGGTTTGGCCTGCCACTGGATGAACTGATCCCCGCAGCAATCTGTATTGGCTGGGGTATCACAACAGCGAAATATCTGTTCGGTATTGGTGCAGCGGTTCTGGTTTATTTCGGGATTAAAAAACTGAAAAAAGGGCGGGGCAGTTCCTGGTTACGTGACCTGATTTACTGGTATATGCCAACAGCCCTGCTGCGCGGTATTTTTCATAATGTTCCCGATTCGTGTTTCCGGCAGTGGATTAAATAGAACTGATACCAGGATTGTTATATGGAACACGGTGCCCGTTTAAGTACCAGTCGTGTAATGGCCATCGCCTTTATATTTATGTCAGTGCTTATTGTTCTCAGCCTCTCTGTTAACGTCATTCAGGGGGTGAATAACTACCGTCTTCAGAATGAGCAACGCACTGCCGTGACGCCAATGGCATTTAATGCCCCCTTTGCCGTGTCACAGAACAGTGCCGACGCCTCTTATTTACAGCAGATGGCGCTGTCATTTATTGCCCTCCGTCTGAATGTTTCATCAGAAACCGTCGATGCCTCACATCAGGCGCTTCTGCAATATATCCGCCCGGGCGCACAGAACCAGATGAAAGTTATTCTGGCTGAAGAAGCGAAGCGTATTAAAAACGATAACGTGAACTCAGCCTTTTTCCAGACCAGTGTTCGTGTCTGGCCTCAGTATGGCCGTGTGGAAATTCGTGGTGTGCTTAAAACCTGGATTGGTGATTCAAAACCTTTCACTGATATTAAACATTACATCCTTATTCTGAAGCGGGAAAACGGGGTGACCTGGCTGGATAATTTCGGGGAAACAGACGATGAGAAAAAATAATACGGCAATAATATTCGGCAGCCTGTTTTTTTCCTGCAGCGTGATGGCCGCAAACGGTACGCTGGCCCCCACCGTGGTGCCAATGGTGAACGGTGGTCAGGCCAGTATTGCCATCAGCAATACCAGCCCGAATCTGTTTACCGTTCCCGGTGACCGGATTATCGCCGTGAACAGTCTGGATGGTGCCCTGACCAATAATGAGCAGACCGCCTCCGGCGGTGTGGTGGTGGCCACCGTCAACAAAAAGCCCTTTACGTTCATTCTGGAAACAGAACGTGGTCTGAATCTTTCCATTCAGGCCGTTCCCCGTGAAGGCGCGGGGCGTACCATTCAGCTGGTCAGTGACCTGCGCGGAACCGGAGAAGAAGCCGGTGCGTGGGAAACGTCCACGCCTTACGAATCCCTGCTTGTGACCATCAGCCAGGCCGTCCGTGGCGGAAAATTACCTGCAGGCTGGTATCAGGTCCCGGTGACAAAAGAAACCCTGCAGACCCCGGCGGGGCTGTCTTCAGTGGCAGATGCTGTATGGACGGGGAATCACCTGAAGATGATCCGCTTTGCCGTGGAAAATAAAACGCTGTCTGCCCTGAATATCCGGGAAAGTGACTTCTGGCAGCCGGGAACCCGTGCCGTGATGTTCAGCCAGCCTGCCAGCCAGTTACTGGCAGGTGCGCGCATGGATGTGTATGTCATCCGTGACGGGGAGGGCAACTGATGGCCAGTATCAATACCATTGTGAAACGCAAGCAGTACCTGTGGCTGGGGATTGTGGTTGTCGGTGCAGCCTCCGCGATTGGTGGGGCACTGTATCTGTCTGATGTGGACATGTCCGGTAACGGTGAAACCGTGGCTGAACAGGAGCCTGTGCCGGATATGACCGGTGTGGTGGATACGACCTTTGATGACAAGGTGCGTCAGCATGCCACCACAGAGATGCAGGTGACGGCAGCGCAGATGCAGAAGCAGTATGAGGAAATCCGTCGTGAGCTGGATGTCCTGAACAAACAGCGCGGTGATGACCAGCGTCGTATTGAAAAGCTGGGACAGGACAATGCTGCACTGGCAGAGCAGGTGAAAGCCCTGGGTGCAAATCCTGTCACCGCGACCGGTGAGCCAGTACCGCAGACGCCAGCCTCACCGCCCGGCCCGGAAGGCGAACCACAACCAGGAAACACACCCGTATCTTTCCCGCCGCAGGGCAGCGTTGCTGTTCCACCGCCGACGGCGTTTTATCCCGGGAATGGTGTCACGCCACCACCGCAGGTGACGTACCAGTCTGTACCGGTGCCTAACCGGATACAGCGTAAGGTGTTCACCCGTAATGAGGGAAAACAGGGACCATCACTGCCGTACATTCCGTCAGGAAGTTTTGCGAAAGCCATGCTGATTGAAGGAGCGGATGCCAATGCCTCAGTCACCGGTAATGAATCCACGGTGCCGATGCAGCTGCGTATCACCGGTCTGGTGGAAATGCCGAACAGCAAAACGTATGACGCAACGGGATGTTTTGTGGGGCTGGAAGCCTGGGGGGATGTGTCCAGTGAACGTGCCATTGTACGCACCCGCAATATCAGCTGCCTGAAGGACGGCAAAACTATTGATATGCCGATTAAGGGGCATGTCAGCTTCCGGGGTAAAAACGGTATCAAGGGCGAAGTGGTGATGCGTAACGGCAAAATCCTCGGCTGGGCATGGGGCGCGGGATTTGTTGACGGTATCGGTCAGGGAATGGAGCGTGCTTCCCAGCCGGCTGTCGGGCTGGGTGCCACTGCTGCTTACGGGGCCGGCGATGTCCTTAAAATGGGTATCGGTGGCGGCGCATCGAAAGCCGCACAGACGCTCAGTGACTACTACATCAAACGTGCCGAACAGTATCACCCGGTGATACCGATTGGTGCGGGCAACGAAGTGACCGTGGTGTTCCAGGACGGCTTCCAGCTGAAAACCGTGGAAGAGATGGCGCTGGAGCGCACGCAGAACAGAGCGGAAGAAGATAATCCGGAAAGTCCGGTTCCTGTTCCGCCATCAGCTGAAAGTCATCTTAACGGCTTTAATACTGACCAGATGCTGAAGCAGCTGGGCAACCTGAATCCGCAGCAGTTTATGTCCGGCAGCCAGGGAGGAGGCAACGATGGCAAATAATATGTCGTCCCGTCAGGCGTGCCATGCCGCCCGGTATGTTGTCGCCCGGGTTCTGCGAGGACTGTTCTGGTGTCTGAAGTACACCGTCATTCTGCCACTGGCCACAATGGCCCTGATGGCTCTGTTTGTTTTATGGAAGGACAACACCACGCCGGGGAAATTACTGGTTAAGGAGATTAACTTCGTAAGACAAACAGCACCTGCCGGACAGTTCCCGGTCAGTGAATGCTGGTTTTCTTCCTCTGATTCTTCAGGCAGATCAGAAATACAGGATATCTGCCATTACCGCGCGGCTGATGCTGCAGATTATGTCAGGGAGACTGACCGGTCACTGATGCAACTGGTCACCGCATTATGGGCAACACTGGCACTGATGTATGTCTCGCTGGCAGCGATCACCGGGAAATATCCGGTGCTGCCCGGAAAAATGAAATGTATCCGGGTGGTAACCGCAGATGAATATCTGAAGGACGTTTATACGGAAGACGCTTCCCTGCCGGGAAAAATCAGGAAATGCCATGTTTATTTCCCTGATGACCGAACAAACAGAAGCAACGGAGATAAAAATGAACATGCGTAATATTAATGTTATTACAGCCCGCGTTGTGCCGGATAAAAACGTATCAGATGATTTTATGCATGCTGTTCTCAGTAACTGCACCACAAAAATAGTTCTTCCTGCTCCGAAGGTGTTCAGTTCTGAATCATTGCCGCACAATTTTAATATGGCTGCTGTCGGTGTGATGAAGAAGGGAATGTCGATGAGCTTATTTTCTTCTCCGGGAAATACAGTGGTCTCCGGACATCCCTGTGCAGGGAAAACAAATCTGACAGCAGAGTTAATTTCTGCTGTTGTGGGGAGTAATAAAAAAGGAGAAGGGCAATGAAACAGATTTCTTTATTTATTCCTCTGCTGGGAACCTTATTACTTTCCGGCTGCGCAGGAACAAATACGGAATTTGAGTGTAACGCCACCACATCCGATACCTGTATGACGATGGAGCAGGCCAATGAGAAGGCCAAAAAACTGGAGCAGTCCTCAGAAGCAAAGCCGGTTGCGGCATCACTGCCGCGCCTGGCTGAAGGGAACTTCCGGACAATGCCGGTGCAGACCATCACCGCGACCACCCCGTCCGGCAGCAGACCTGCGGTGACGACACTTCCGGAGCAGAAACTGCTGACACCTCGCCCGCTGTTTACTGCAGCCCGGGAAGTGAAAACGGTTGTCCCGGTCAGTTCAGTTGCGCCGGTAACGCCTCCCCGTCCGTTAAGAACGGGTGAGCAGACGGCAGCATTATGGATAGCGCCTTATATTGATAACCAGGATGTTTATCATCAGCCATCCAGCGTGTTTTTTGTTATTAAACCGTCTGCGTGGGGAAAACCACGTATTAATTAACTGGCCCTGAAGTTGTATATCAGCCGGCAATGCCGGTGGGCTTTCTGTATTCATAATCTGCCTGTAAAACGAGTGCCCTGTGCGTGAAAAGGGATGGGCGGTAGCGTGTCAGAACATGTCGGGAGGAATATTCCGTGAGTGATGAAGCCGATGAAGCATATTCAGTGACAGAACAACTGACCATGACAGGAATAAACCGGATACGCCAGAAAATAAATGTTCATGGTATTCCTGTTTATCTTTGTGAAGCATGCGGAAATCCTATTCCGGAAGCCCGGCGGAAAATATTTCCCGGTGTGACGTTGTGCGTTGAATGTCAGGCGTATCAGGAAAGGCAGAGGAAACACTATGCATAAATCAGAAAATGAAAAAATAGATTTTATTCTGGATGAGCATGAGCGGATATTCAGAAAACAGGGTTCTTTGTGTATGGCACTGGGTAAGGGCTTTTTAGTTATAGCTATTCTTTGTGGTGTTGCCACATTCTGTGTTTCTGGCCTGTATCTGAAATCCCTGTGCCTGTCTGTTGCCTGCTGTTGTGGGGTATTCAGTCGTATTTTTAATTATTACAGCGTACCGGAGGAATCACGCATGGTACTCAGTCGTCAGGAATTACTCCGGCTTATGCGTCTGACTGAAGACGTACCAGATGTGAGACAGGAACTGCTTAACCGTTTGTTGTCCGGTAAAAAACTGACTGGTCGGGATGAAAAGGATATCCGGCGTCTCTGGCAGGAGAAAGTGGATGCAATGCAGGAGTCTGCCACCCGTCAGCGTGAACAGGATACTATTCGGAAGTTTACTGGAGGGAATAAATCCGAATGAGAATCTGCAGTGTTTTATGACCTCATAAGTTAACTGAAGGGATATTCAGTGATTAATATACAAGCGGAGGTAATAAAGAATGCATACCTTTATTTTTCTTGTGCTGATAAAAATATTAACGGTGGCGGAAGCTGGAATATTACACCCATGCCAAATACGGATGTATGCGTGCAGGTTCTTCGGACAATCGAAGCGCACGGAGGCAGGGGCTTAGGAAATACAGGGGAGTGTATTGAAGTTAAAACAAATGAACCTTTGAACAACGTGATGGAAACACTGAATGGTGGTGGGCAATGAGTGCTTACTGCTTCGAAGGAAAATGAAATGAAGCCGATATATTTAAAATATTTTCTGTCTTTTGTATTTGTTGGTGTTATGGCTATGATTGTATGTATTCCTTTTTACATCGTTTACCTTGCGCAACAACCTGCAACACCAGAACAACTGACAGAGATTTTACAGGAAACTCCCTGTGCAGCAGAAGCATTTCAGGAGACACTTAATTATCAGTCTGAACCTTTAACCATTGGTAAGGCAAATAAAATCGCATCAGAATGCAGAAAAAGAAATGAAATGGCAGAGGCGCGACGGGTAAGAGAAAATGAGCGCAATAAAATACGCGAAAAACAACTTCAGGCATTAAATGATGCTCATTCAGTAAAGGAACGTTAATCCTGGTTTCCTGTTAAAAGCCTCCATTTCTTATTTTGTGCTGTGGTTTTAAGAATGGCACTGCGTGATATATCCACGGCCACAGACTGATATTTTCCTTTTTTAAACGTACTAAGGAATACTCATATGAGTAATAACCCACTTGAGGCCGTCACTCAGGCGGTGAACTCCCTTGTCACCGCACTGAAACTGCCTGACGAATCCGCAAAGGCCAATGAAGTTCTGGGCGAAATGAGCTTCCCGCAGTTCAGTCGTCTGCTGCCGTACCGTGATTACAACCAGGAATCCGGTCTGTTCATGAATGACACCACGATGGGCTTTATGCTGGAAGCCATTCCCATCAATGGGGCGAATGAGTCCATTGTGGAGGCCCTCGATCACATGCTGCGCACCAAACTGCCGCGCGGGGTGCCGTTCTGCATCCATCTGATGTCCAGTCAGCTGGTTGGTGACAGGATTGAATACGGGCTGCGTGAGTTCTCCTGGTCGGGTGAACAGGCTGAACGGTTTAACGCCATTACCCGGGCTTATTATATGAATGCGGCAGCGACACAGTTTCCGCTGCCGGAGGGGATGAATCTGCCCCTGACCCTGCGCCATTACCGGGTATTCTTCTCGTACTGTTCTCCCTCGAAGAAAAAAAGCCGGGCTGATATTCTGGAAATGGAAAACCTGGTGAAAATCATCCGGGCGTCGTTACAGGGGGCCAGTATCACCACACAGGCGGTGGATGCACAGGCCTTTATCGATATTGTCGGGGAGATGATTAACCATAACCCGGACTCCCTGTATCCGAAAAGACGTCAGCTGGACCCGTATTCTGATCTGAATTATCAGTGTGTGGAGGACAGTTTTGACCTGAAAGTCCGGGCGGATTACCTGACGCTGGGCCTGCGTGAGAAGGGCAGGAACAGCACGGCCCGCATCCTGAATTTCCATCTGGCCCGTAACCCGGAAATCGCCTTCCTGTGGAACATGGCCGACAACTACAGCAACCTGCTGAACCCGGAACTGTCCATCTCCTGTCCGTTCATCCTGACGCTGACTCTGGTGGTGGAAGACCAGGTGAAAACCCACAGCGAAGCCAACCTGAAGTACATGGACCTGGAGAAAAAGTCGAAGACCTCCTATGCCAAATGGTTTCCGTCCGTGGAGAAAGAGGCGAAGGAGTGGGGGGAACTGCGTCAGCGGCTGGGCTCCGGTCAGTCCTCTGTCGTGTCCTACTTCCTCAACATCACAGCCTTCTGCAAGGACAATAATGAAACGGCACTGGAAGTGGAGCAGGACATCCTGAACAGCTTCCGTAAAAACGGTTTTGAGCTGATTTCACCGCGCTTTAACCACATGCGCAATTTCCTGACCTGTCTGCCCTTTATGGCCGGGAAAGGGTTGTTTAAACAGCTGAAAGAGGCCGGAGTGGTTCAGCGCGCAGAGAGCTTTAATGTTGCCAACCTGATGCCGTTAGTGGCGGATAACCCCCTGACACCGGCAGGTCTGCTGGCACCCACCTACCGTAACCAGCTGGCGTTTATCGATATTTTCTTCCGGGGGATGAATAACACCAACTACAACATGGCGGTCTGTGGCACCTCCGGGGCTGGTAAAACCGGGCTGATACAGCCACTTATCCGCAGCGTGCTGGACTCCGGAGGCTTTGCCGTGGTGTTCGACATGGGGGATGGATACAAGTCCCTGTGTGAGAACATGGGCGGGGTGTATCTGGACGGTGAAACCCTGCGCTTTAACCCGTTTGCGAACATCACCGATATTGACCAGTCAGCGGAGCGTGTCCGCGACCAGCTGTCGGTGATGGCCAGCCCCAACGGTAACCTGGATGAAGTGCATGAAGGTCTGCTGTTGCAGGCGGTCAGAGCCTCCTGGCTGGCCAAAGAGAACAGAGCACGTATTGATGACGTGGTGGATTTCCTGAAAAACGCCAGTGACAGCGAGCAGTATGCCGAGTCACCGACTATCCGCAGCCGTCTGGACGAAATGATTGTGCTGCTTGACCAGTACACTGCCAACGGCACTTACGGCCAGTATTTTAACTCTGATGAGCCGTCCCTGCGGGATGACGCAAAAATGGTGGTGCTGGAGCTGGGCGGACTGGAAGACCGTCCGTCACTGCTGGTTGCGGTGATGTTCTCCCTGATTATCTACATCGAGAACAGGATGTACCGCACGCCGCGTAACCTCAAGAAACTGAACGTTATTGATGAAGGCTGGCGTCTGCTGGACTTCAAAAATCACAAGGTCGGTGAATTTATTGAGAAAGGCTACCGTACCGCCCGCCGTCATACCGGTGCCTATATCACCATCACACAGAACATCGTCGACTTTGACTCTGACAAGGCCTCCAGTGCGGCCCGTGCAGCATGGGGTAACTCCTCCTACAAAATTATCCTCAAACAGAGTGCGAAGGAGTTCGCGAAATACAACCAGCTGTATCCGGACCAGTTCCTGCCACTGCAGCGCGACATGATTGGTAAGTTTGGTGCGGCCAAAGACCAGTGGTTCAGTTCCTTCCTGCTGCAGGTGGAGAACCACTCCTCCTGGCACCGTCTGTTTGTGGACCCGTTAAGCCGCGCCATGTACAGCTCTGACGGCCCGGATTTTGAGTTTGTGCAGCAGAAGCGTAAAGAGGGGCTGAGTATTCATGAGGCGGTGTGGCAGCTGGCGTGGAAGAAGTCAGGGCCGGAGATGGCTTCGCTGGAAGCCTGGCTGGAAGAACATGAGAAATACAGGAGTGTTGCATGACCACAACGCAAAAAACGACTGACGTTACAGCCCGTCGACGCAGCCACTGGTGGTGGACGGTGCCGGGATGTCTGGCAATGGTGTTACTGAACGCAGCCATCAGTTACGGCATTGTCAGACTGAACGCACCGGTGACTGTCGCCTTCAACATGAAACAGACCGTGGATGCGTTTTTTGACAGCGCCAGTCAGAAACAACTGTCAGAAGCACAGTCAAAAGCCCTTTCAGCGCGTTTTAACACGGCACTGGAAGCCAGCCTGCAGGCATGGCAGCAGAAACACCACGCGGTCATTCTGGTGTCGCCTGCCGTGGTACAGGGGGCTCCGGATATCACCCGGGAAATCCAGCAGGATATCGCCCGGCGAATGAGGGCGGAGCCATGAGATGCCGGGGGCTGATTGCCCTGCTGATATGGGGGCAGAGTGTGGCCGCCGCCGATCTTGGTACCTGGGGCGATCTGTGGCCGGTAAAGGAGCCGGACATGCTGACGGTGATCATGCAGCGCCTGACGGCACTGGAGCAGTCCGGTGAGATGGGCCGGAAAATGGATGCCTTTAAGGAGCGGGTGATCCGTAACAGCCTGCGGCCCCCTGCCGTGCCCGGTATCGGACGCACGGAGAAATACGGCAGCCGGTTGTTTGACCCGTCCGTCAGACTGGCTGCGGATATCCGGGATAACGAAGGGCGGGTGTTTGCCCGTCAGGGTGAAGTGATGAATCCGCTGCAGTATGTTCCTTTTAACCAGACGCTGTATTTCATCAATGGCGATGATCCGGCGCAGGTGGCCTGGATGAAACGCCAGACGCCGCCCACACTGGAGAGCAAAATTATCCTCGTGCAGGGCAGTATCCCGGAGATGCAGAAGTCTCTGGACAGCCGTGTTTACTTTGACCAGAACGGTGTGCTCTGCCAGCGCCTCGGCATTGATCAGGTCCCGGCACGGGTGAGCGCCGTTCCCGGCGATCGCTTCCTGAAGGTGGAATTTATTCCGGCAGAGGAGGGCAGAAAATGAAGCGAAGCCTGTGGATGCTGATGTTATTCCTTCTCGCCGGTCATGTCCCTGCAGCGTCTGCGGATTCTGCCTGTGAGGGGCGTTTTGTAAACCCGATCACGGATATCTGCTGGAGCTGTATTTTCCCGCTCTCGCTGGGCAGTATCAAAGTCAGTCAGGGTAAGGTCCCCGATACGGCGAACCCGTCGATGCCCATTCAGATTTGTCCGGCACCGCCGCCGCTGTTCAGGCGTATCGGGCTGGCCATTGGTTACTGGGAGCCGATGGCGCTGACGGACGTCACCCGGTCACCGGGATGCATGGTGAACCTGGGCTTCAGCCTGCCGGCTTTTGGTAAAACGGCACAGGGAACGGCGAAAAAAGATGAGAAGCAGGTGAACGGGGCGTTCTATCACGTTCACTGGTACAAATACCCGCTGACGTACTGGCTTAACATCATCACATCGCTGGGCTGTCTGGAAGGTGGTGACCTGGATATCGCTTATCTTTCTGAAATTGACCCCACCTGGACGGACAGCAGCCTGACCACCATTCTCAATCCGGAAGCTGTCATCTTTGCCAATCCGATAGCACAGGGGGCCTGTGCAGCAGATGCCATTGCCAGCGCCTTTAATATGCCTCTCGATGTTCTGTTCTGGTGTGCCGGTTCGCAGGGCAGTATGTACCCGTTCAATGGCTGGGTGAGTAATGAGTCCAGTCCGTTGCAGTCCTCCCTGCTGGTCAGTGAACGCATGGCGTTCAAGCTGCACCGTCAGGGCATGATTATGGAAACCATCGGGAAAAATAACGCCGTCTGTAATGAATATCCGTCCCCAATCCTGCCCAAAGAACGCTGGCGTTACCAGATGGTGAATATGTACCCGGACAGCGGACAGTGCCACCCGTTCGGGCGCAGTGTGACCCGCTGGGAAACCGGGAAAAATCCGCCCAATACAAAGAAAAACTTCGGCTACCTGATGTGGCGTAAACGTAACTGTGTCTTCCTGTGAGGTGAATGATGAAGCTGAGTATGAAATCTCTGGCAGCACTGCTGATGATGCTGAACGGGGCGGTTATGGCGTCAGAAAACGTGAACACTCCTGAAAACCGCCAGTTCCTGAAGCAGCAGGAAAATTTAAGCAGACAACTGCGTGAAAAACCTGACCATCAGCTGAAAGCCTGGGCGGAGAAACAGGTGCTGGAAAACCCCCTTCAGCGTTCAGATAACCATTTCCTGGATGAGCTGGTTCGTAAACAGCAGGCTTCGCAGGACGGGAAACCCCGGCAGGGTGCTCTGTATTTTGTGTCGTTTTCCATTCCCGAAGAGGGGCTGAAACGAATGCTGGGCGAAACCCGGCACTACGGTATACCCGCCACACTGCGGGGCATGGTGAACAATGACCTGAAGACCACCGCTGAAGCCGTGCTGTCCCTGGTGAAAGACGGCGCGACTGATGGTGTTCAGATCGACCCGACGCTGTTTTCACAGTACGGCATTCGCAGTGTACCGGCACTGGTGGTGTTCTGCAGTCAGGGATACGACATCATCCGGGGAAACCTGCGGGTCGGCCAGGCGCTGGAGAAAGTGGCCGCCACGGGTGACTGCCGGCAGGTGGCTCATGATTTACTGGCAGGGAAAGGAGATTCCGGGAAATGAAACGTATTTTACCTCTGATACTGGCTCTGGTTGCCGGCATGGCACAGGCTGACAGCAACAGTGATTACCGGGCCGGTTCTGATTTTGCTCACCAGATCAAAGGACAGGGAAGCAGCAGTATTCAGGGCTTTAAGCCACAGGAGAGTATCCCCGGCTATAACGCGAATCCGGACGAGACAAAATACTACGGTGGCGTGACTGCCGGCGGGGATGGCGGCCTGAAAAATGACGGCACCACGGAATGGGCGACCGGTGAAACCGGAAAAACCATCACAGAGTCATTCATGAACAAGCCGAAAGACATTCTTTCACCGGATGCACCGTTTATCCAGACCGGCAGGGATGTGGTGAACCGGGCTGACAGCATTGTGGGAAACACCGGGCAGCAGTGCAGTGCGCAGGAGATTAGCCGGAGTGAATACACGAATTACACCTGTGAGAGGGATTTACAGGTGGAGCAGTACTGCACACGAACTGCCCGTATGGAGCTGCAGGGGAGTACCACATGGGAAACCCGGACGCTGGAGTATGAAATGAGTCAGCTACCTGCACGTGAAGTGAATGGTCAGTATGTTGTCTCCATTACCTCTCCCGTTACCGGTGAAATTGTCGATGCGCATTACAGCTGGAGTCGTACTTACCTGCAGAAGAGTGTACCTATGACAATTACAGTACTGGGAACCCCACTGAGCTGGAATGCCAAATACTCAGCAGATGCCTCATTTACACCAGTACAGAAAACACTGACTGCCGGTGTTGCTTTTACGTCATCTCACCCCGTCCGGGTCGGGAATACAAAATTCAGACGTCATACGGCAATGAAGCTGCGTCTGGTTGTCAGGGTAAAAAAAGCCTCGTACACCCCGTATGTTGTCTGGTCTGAAAGCTGCCCGTTCAGCAAGGAGCTGGGGAAACTGACAAAAACAGAATGTACGGAGGCTGGCGGGAACAGGACGCTGGTGAAAGATGGTCAGTCATACAGCATGTACCAGAGCTGCTGGGCATACCGGGACACGTATGTCACACAGTCAGCAGACAAGGGAACCTGTCAGACCTACACCGACAATCCTGCCTGTACCCTGGTGTCACACCAGTGCGCCTTTTACTCCGAAGAAGGTGCCTGTCTGCATGAATATGCCACGTACTCCTGTGAGTCAAAAACATCCGGGAAAGTGATGGTCTGTGGGGGAGACGTCTTCTGTCTCGATGGCGAATGCGATAAGGCTCAGAGCGGGAAGAGTAATGATTTTGCCGAAGCCGTTTCTCAGCTGGCGGCACTGGCCGCAGCAGGTAAGGATGTTGCGGCGCTGAACGGGGTGGATGTCCGTGCTTTCACCGGTCAGGCGAAATTTTGTAAGAAGGCTGCAGCCGGATACAGCAACTGCTGTAAGGACAGCGGCTGGGGGCAGGATATCGGGCTGGCCAAATGCAGCAGTGATGAAAAAGCCCTGGCTAAAGCAAAATCAAACAAACTGACCGTCAGTGTCGGAGAGTTCTGTTCGAAGAAAGTGCTGGGTGTCTGCCTGGAGAAAAAACGCAGTTACTGTCAGTTTGATTCGAAGCTGGCGCAGATAGTCCAGCAGCAGGGGCGCAACGGACAGCTGCGTATCAGTTTTGGCAGTGCGAAGCATCCTGACTGTCGGGGGATTACGGTTGATGAGCTGCAGAAAATTCAGTTCGACAGACTGGATTTCACTAACTTCTACGAAGACCTGATGAATAACCAGAAAATCCCGGACAGTGGTGTTCTGACGCAGAAAGTGAAAGAGCAGATTGCTGACCAGCTGAAACAGGCAGGACAGTAAGGTATGGAAAATAACCGGGGAAATGATGAAAGTCATATTCACGTCGAACCGTTTTATTGATTTTCTTATCCGGCTTTTGATTACAGCGATTGTCATTTCCCCGGTAATTATCTGGTCGTGGGATACGGTAAAAGAAACCACAGCAGGTGAGATGCTTGCTGCCTGTTTTGTTATTTTTTACTCCGGTGTGCTCCTGTTTATTCTGTATTTTTGTTTTTCTGCCCTGACTGACCTGCAGAAATCTGATGAAAGAAAAAGTGATGAAAGGAATGAAGATGAATAAAGCATTACTGCCACTGTTACTCTGCTGCTTTATTTTTCCGGCGTCAGGGAAAGATGCAGGCTGGCAGTGGTATAACGAGAAAATAAATCCAAAGGAAAAAGAAAATAAACCTGTACCTGCAGTCCCACGTCAGGAGCCGGATATTATGCAGAAACTGGCCGCACTGCAGACGGCAACAAAGCGGGCGCTGTACGAAGCTATTCTGTATCCCGGCGTGGATAATTTTGTGAAATATTTCCGGCTGCAGAATTACTGGACTCAGCAGGCCGGGCTTTTCACCATGAGCGCCAAAAAAGCCATGCTGGCGCATCCCGAACTGGACTATAACCTGCAGTACAGCCATTACAACGGCACGGTACGGAACCAGCTGGCGGCAGACCAGGCGCAGCAGCGACAGGCTATTGCGAAACTGGCTGAACACTACGGCATCATGTTTTTTTACCGGGGGCAGGACCCCATCGACGGGCAGCTGGCGCAGGTCATTAATGGCTTCAGGGATACCTATGGTCTGAGTGTTATTCCCGTTTCCGTGGATGGTGTGATTAATCCGCTGTTGCCGGATTCCCGGACTGACCAGGGGCAGGCGCAGCGCCTCGGCGTGAAATATTTCCCGGCCATGATGCTGGTTGACCCGAAACAGGGCAGTGTTCGTCCGTTATCATACGGTTTTATTTCGCAGGACGACCTGGCAAAACAGTTCCTGAACGTTTCTGAAGATTTTAAACCCAATTTTTAATCGCGGATTTGATTTATGAGTGAAGATTGTTTGAAAATGTTTACAGGTGTTGTTCTGTTAATGTTTGTCATTATTGCCGGTTATTTCTTTTCTGAGCGTAATGACAGGAAAATGTTTCTCCTGAGCTCACTGGTTTTCCTTGTTATTAATATCGCGTGTTTATATGTGCTGACTGCCAGTCTCTGGTTTCTGTGTGGTGCAATTATGAATCAGGGCGCAGCAATGGTTGTTCCAATGGTTATTGGCTCATTACCGAACGTTACGAGCTTCGACGGGTTCAGAAGAATATTTATCTGTATTATGTTGTCATCAGTATGGTCCGGAGTGATGTGGTTTTTTATAAGGGGGCTTATGACAGGCTAAGTCATATAAAACGGTAATAAAAACCATACAAAATAATGAGGTTGATCTGATTAATATCACACAAACGCGAATATTACAGACATAAATACTCTCATGTAAATAATAACCGGAGTTTAACATGATAAGTAAACGCAGATTCTCTTTACCCCGGCTTGATATTACGGGAATGTGGGTATTTTCCCTGGGTGTCTGGTTTCATATCGTCGCCCGTCTTGTTTACAGCAAACCCTGGATGGCTTTTTTTCTGGCGGAGTTGATTGCGGCCATCCTTGTGCTGTTCGGCGCATACCAGGTGCTGGATGCATGGATTGCCCGTGTCAGCCGGGAAGAGCGTGAGGCACTGGAAGCCAGGCAACAGGCCATGATGGAAGGGCAGCAGGAGGGCAGACATGTCTCTCATTAAATCACTGTTGTTCACCCTGTTGCTGGCAGCCGCTGCCGTGCAGGCCTCCACCCGGGATGAAATTGAACGACTCTGGAATCCGCAGGGCATGGCCGCGCAGCCTGCACAACCGGCAGCAGGCACGTCAGCCAGGACAGAAAAGCCAGCCCCCCGCTGGTTCCGCCTCAGCAACGGCAGGCAGGTTAACCTGGCCGACTGGAAGGTGGTGCTGTTTATGCAGGGGCATTGCCCTTACTGTCACCAGTTTGACCCGGTACTGAAACAGCTGGCACAGCAGTACGGCTTTTCCGTTTTTCCCTACACCCTGGATGGTCAGGGGGATACGGCCTTTCCGGAGGCATTGCCGGTGCCACCGGACGTGATGCAGACCTTCTTCCCTAATATCCCGGTGGCCACACCGACCACCTTCCTGGTCAACGTCAACACGCTTGAGGCATTACCGCTTTTACAGGGGGCAACGGATGCCGCCGGTTTTATGGCGCGGATGGATACCGTTCTGCAGATGTACGGAGGAAAAAAAGGTGCGAAATAAGCAGGTGGTGTTACTCATTGCCGGAATATCCGGCATCGCGACGGGAATAATCGTCAGCCTGAATATCCCCTTTATCCATCAGGGGCTTTTTTATCCCGCCAGCCCTGTAGAAATTGTCGTTTCGCTGTGCCTTACCTTTTCTGTTTCTGTTGTGTTTTTTGTGGGGGCAATTGTGGGATGGATTTCGGTGTCTGAAATATATTACAGCCGCAGGACTGGACGGAAATATCGGGATATTCCTGCTGAAATGTCGTATGCGCCGGGAGAACAAATTAAGGGAGGGCAAGAATGATGCCACGCATTAAACCTCTTCTGGTTCTTTGTGCTGCTTTACTGACGGTCACACCCGCAGCGTCAGCGGATGTGAACAGCGACATGAATCAGTTCTTTAACAAGCTGGGCTTCGCCTCCAATACCACACAGCCGGGCGTCTGGCAGGGGCAGGCCGCCGGTTATGCTTACGGTGGCTCCCTGTATGCCCGTACTCAGGTCAAAAATGTTCAGCTGATTTCCATGACGCTGCCGGATATCAATGCCGGATGTGGCGGCATCGACGCCTATCTCGGCTCGTTCAGTTTTATTAATGGCGAGCAGCTGCAGCGTTTTGTTAAGCAGATTATGAGCAATGCTGCCGGTTACTTTTTTGACCTTGCCCTGCAGACAACGGTGCCGGAAATCAAAACCGCAAAAGACTTCCTGCAGAAAATGGCAAGCGACATTAACAGTATGAACCTCAGTTCCTGCCAGGCGGCACAGGGGATAATCGGCGGGCTTTTCCCCCGGACGCAGGTGTCCCAGCAGAAAGTCTGTCAGGACATTGCCGGTGAGAGCAATATTTTTGCTGACTGGGCGGCTTCCCGGCAGGGATGTACCGTTGGCGGGAAATCTGACAGTGTCAGGGATAAAGCCAGCGACAAGGATAAGGAGCGGGTGACCAAAAACATCAACATCATGTGGAATGCGCTTTCCAAAAACAGAATGTTTGACGGCAACAAAGAGCTGAAAGAGTTTGTGATGACGCTGACCGGCTCACTGGTGTTTGGTCCTAACGGCGAAATCACACCCTTGTCAGCCAGAACCACTGACCGCTCAATTATCCGGGCCATGATGGAAGGCGGCACAGCAAAAATTTATCACTGCAACGATTCTGATAAATGCCTGAAAGTGGTGGCAGACACACCGGTGACCATCAGCCGGGATAATGCACTGAAGTCTCAGATTACTAAACTTCTGGCCAGCATTCAGAACAAGGCGGTCAGTGACACGCCTCTGGATGACAAGGAAAAAGGCTTTATTTCCAGTACCACCATCCCCGTCTTCAAATACCTGGTTGACCCGCAAATGCTCGGTGTTTCCAACAGTATGATTTACCAGCTGACGGACTATATCGGTTACGACATCCTGCTGCAGTACATTCAGGAGCTGATACAGCAGGCCCGGGCGATGGTGGCCACAGGAAATTATGACGAAGCAGTTATCGAACATATTAACGACAACATGAATGATGCCACCCGGCAGATTGCGGCGTTTCAGTCACAGGTGCAGGTACAGCAGGATGCGCTGCTGGTTGTCGATCGTCAGATGAGCTACATGCGTCAGCAGCTTTCCGCCCGCATGCTCAGTCGTTACCAGAACAACTATCACTTCGGAGGGAGCACGTTGTG
This sequence comes from Escherichia sp. TW09308, assembly GCF_000208565.1. NCBI lineage: Bacteria > Pseudomonadati > Pseudomonadota > Gammaproteobacteria > Enterobacterales > Enterobacteriaceae > Escherichia > Escherichia sp. TW09308. Next base: position 4,096,269 of record NZ_AEME01000001.1, read on the forward strand.
AATGAAGTTTATGTGATTGCCGGTGGTGAGTGGTTGCGGAATAACCTGAATGCCATTGCCGCCTTTATGGGAACCAGAACGTGGGATTCCATTGAAAAAATTGCGCTCACATTGTCTGTTCTCGCGGTGGCCGTGATGTGGGTACAGCGGCACAACGTGATGGATTTGCTGGGCTGGGTGGCCGTGTTTGTACTTATCAGCCTGCTGGTTAATGTCCGCACATCGGTGCAGATTATTGATAACAGTGACCTGGTCAAAGTTCACCGGGTGGATAATGTGCCGGTCGGACTGGCGATGCCACTTTCACTGACGACCCGTATCGGGCATGCAATGGTGGCCAGTTACGAGATGATCTTCACGCAACCGGACAGTGTCACCTACAGCAAAACGGGGATGCTGTTTGGCGCAGAACTGGTATCAAAAAGCACCGACTTTTTGTCCCGGAATCCGGAAATCGCCAATCTTTTCCAGGATTATGTGCAGAACTGCGTGATGGGGGATATTTACCTGAACCACAAATACACGCTGGAGGAGCTGATGGCCTCCGCTGATCCCTACACGCTGATTTTTTCCCGCCCCAGCCCGCTGCGGGGCGTTTATGACAGCAATAATAATTTCGTGACCTGTAAGGACGCTTCGGTTTCGCTGAAAGACAAGCTGAATCTGGACACACAGAGTGGCGGAAAAACCTGGCATTATTATGCCCAGCAGCTATTTGGTGGACGCCCTGATCCTAACCTGCTGTTCAGTACGCTGATTGGCGACAGTTACAGTTACTTCTATGGCTCAAGTAAATCAGCCAGCCAGATCATCCGCCAGAATGTCACCATCAATGCGCTGAAGGAGGGGATCACCAGTTATGCCGCACGTAATGGTGATTCGGCCAGCCTGGTGAATCTGGCCACCACATCATCGATGGAGAAGCAACGTCTGGCACATGTCTCCATCGGTCATGTGGCGATGCGGACACTGCCCATGACGCAGACCATCCTGACGGGGATCGCCATCGGTATTTTCCCGCTCCTGGTACTGGCGGCTGTCTTCAACAAACTGACGCTGTCCGTCCTGAAAGGCTATGTGTTTGCCCTGATGTGGTTGCAGTCATGGCCAATGTTGTACGCCATTCTGAACAGCGCCATGACATTTTATGCAAAGCAGAATGGTGCACCGGTGGTGCTCTCGGAAATTTCACAGATACAGCTGAAATACTCCGATCTGGCTTCCACTGCCGGGTATCTTTCCATGATGATCCCGCCATTATCCTGGATGATGGTCAGGGGACTCGGGGCCGGATTTTCCAGTGTGTACAGCCATTTCGCTTCCTCTGCTATCAGCCCGACTGCCAGTGCGGCAGGCAGTGTGGTTGACGGTAATTACTCCTACGGCAACATGCAGACGGAAAACGTGAACGGATTCAGCTGGAGCACCAACAGCACCACGTCGTTTGGTCAGATGATGTACCAGACCGGCAGTGGCGCAACCGCCACACAGACCCGTGACGGTAATATGGTGATGGATGCAAGCGGAGCGATGTCCCGTTTACCGGTCGGTATCAATGCAACGCGTCAGATTGCGGCGGCACAACAGGAAATGGCCCGGGAAGCATCGAACAGAGCAGAAAGTGCCCTGCATGGGTTCAGCAGCAGTATTGCCAGTGCCTGGAACACGCTCAGTCAGTTTGGTTCTAACCGGGGGAGCAGTGATTCTGTCACCGGTGGTGCTGACAGCACGATGAGTGCTCAGGACTCCATGATGGCCAGCCGTATGCGCAGTGCAGTGGAAAGCTATGCGAAGGCGCATAATATCAGTAATGAGCAGGCGACTCAGGAACTGGCATCAACAAGTACCAGGCTATCTGGTGGAATGTATGCTGATGCTCATGCTGAATGGGGGGTTAAACCTAAAATTCTTGGTGTTGGTGGTGGGGTAGGCATCAGAGGTGGATTTAAGGGGAGCCTGGATGCAACGGATGATGACTCACATTCAGCAAGTAGTGGCAGCAGGGCTACCCATGATGCTCGCCATGATATCGATGCTAAAGCCAGTAAGGACTTTAAAGAGGCCAGCGATTACTTTACCAGTCGCAAAGTCAGTGAATCCGGCAGCCATACTGACAATAATGCCGATTCCCGCGTGGACCAGTTGTCTGCAGCCCTGAACTCAGCGAAACAGAGTTACGACCAGTACACGACGAATATGACCCGCAGCCATGAATATGCTGAAATGGCATCCCGTACTGAAAGCATGAGTGGGCAGATGAGCGAAGATTTGTCGCAACAGTTTGCACAGTATGTGATGAAACACGCACCGCAGGATGCCGAAGCTATTCTGACAAACACCAGTTCACCGGAGATTGCAGAACGCCGTCGGGCGATGGCATGGTCTTTTGTTCAGGAACAGGTGCAGCCTGGTGTTGATAATGCCTGGCGTGAATCCCGTGGGGATATTGGTAAAGGAATGGAGAGCGTACCTTCGGGTGGTGGCAGCCAGGATATTATTGCTGACCATCAGGGGCATCAGGCCATTATTGATCAAAGAACGCAGGACAGTAATATCCGTAATGATGTAAAACATCAGGTTGATAATATGGTCACAGAATATAAAGGGAATATCGGAGATACTCAGAATAGTATTCATGGCGAAGAAAATATTGTAGACAGACAATATTCAGAGTTAAAAAATAATCACAAACAGGAAGAAATTCAACAAAACAACAGATATAATGAAGAAAATAAACGACAGAAATTAATGCCAACACCGTCTGAAGATGCGTTAAAACAGATGGTGGATGATAAGAAAGAACGATTGAAGGGGCCATTATGATCACTCACTATGATATAAAAATGGAGATGCAAAAACTAAAGGAGGTACTCTCTGTAGAGGGTGTTAATATCCCATCATTATTACAAGTCATAAAACCGGGAACTTATGTGTTTTTATGGGTTTTATTATGGCCAACTTTTCTGCGTTTAGTATCGGTTAAAAGTGATGTCAGGGATGTTGGCTTTGATATATGTGCTAGTGGAATGATGGGGTTCCTGCTTTTTGTGGCTATTACAAATGGAATGATGTTATACCTTGCGATTCCTGATAGTTTCAGAAAGGATTCAAAAATAATAAATTTTATGTATTCTAAGAGTAAGACATATATTTTGTTGTTTTTGATTGTTTTTTCTATGGTTTCATTTATGCATTCTATCTTATATGTTTTTGCACTAATGATTACATTCATATTATTTTTCTTGGTGTATACCATAGATATAAATCGTTATAATCTCTCAGCTATAGCCTCAGTAATAGGACTGTTCAAAAAAGAGTCTGTTAGTTAAAAGGATATTTTGGATGAAAACAAAAAAATTGATGATGGTTGCACTGGTCAGTTCCACTCTGGCTCTTTCAGGGTGTGGTGCGATGAGCACAGCAATCAAGAAGCGTAACCTTGAGGTGAAGACTCAGATGAGTGAGACCATCTGGCTTGAACCCGCCAGCGAACGCACGGTATTTCTGCAGATCAAAAACACGTCTGATAAAGACATGAGTGGGCTGCAGGGCAAAATTGCTGATGCTGTGAAAGCAAAAGGATATCAGGTGGTGACTTCTCCGGATAAAGCCTACTACTGGATTCAGGCGAATGTGCTGAAGGCCGATAAGATGGATCTGCGGGAGTCTCAGGGATGGCTGAACCGTGGTTATGAAGGCGCAGCAGTTGGTGCAGCGTTAGGTGCCGGTATCACCGGATATAATTCCAGTTCTGCCGGTGCCACACTCGGTGTGGGCCTTGCTGCCGGTCTGGTGGGTATGGCTGCAGATGCGATGGTGGAAGATGTGAACTATACCATGATCACGGATGTGCAGATTGCAGAGCGTACTAAGGCAACGGTGACAACGGATAATGTTGCCGCCCTGCGTCAGGGCACATCAGGTGCGAAAATTCAGACCAGTACTGAAACAGGTAACCAGCATAAATACCAGACCCGTGTGGTCTCAAATGCGAACAAGGTTAACCTGAAATTTGAAGAGGCGAAGCCTGTTCTCGAAGACCAGCTGGCCAAATCAATCGCAAATATTCTCTGATTATCTTCCGGAGGCTGGTCTGACCGGCCTCCTGACTGACGCCTCGCTTTGCTCGTTGTCCAACCCCGGAAAGAAATAAAATAAATTTTATTTCTCCCCGGCGTTTCCGAAATAAATATGAAAACACTGAGCGGTTGTGCAAATTCTTTGTGCGACCGTGAAGTGTTGCCGGCGAAGCCGGAATTTAACGGTTATTAATCTTTTCATCATTAATAATCAGTCCGACTGACTTTTTTCTTCGGAATATCATCATGAGTTTTAACGCAAAGGATATGACCCAGGGCGGTCAGATTGCGTCCATGCGTATCCGCATGTTCAGCCAGATCGCCAATATCATGCTTTACTGCCTGTTTATTTTTTTCTGGATACTCGTTGGTCTGGTTTTATGGGTAAAAATAAGCTGGCAGACGTTTGTGAACGGCTGTATTTACTGGTGGTGTACCACGCTGGAAGGCATGCGGGATTTAATCAAGTCCCAGCCGGTCTATGAGATCCAGTATTACGGCAAAACCTTCCGGATGAATGCTGCTCAGGTACTGCATGATAAATATATGATCTGGTGCGGAGAGCAGCTATGGTCCGCATTCGTTCTGGCCACAGTTGTGGCACTGGTTATTTGCCTGATTACCTTCTTTGTTGTCTCCTGGATTCTGGGGCGTCAGGGTAAACAACAGAGCGAAAATGAAGTCACAGGTGGTCGTCAGCTGACAGACAATCCGAAAGACGTTGCCCGGATGCTGAAAAAAGACGGCAAGGACTCCGATATACGGATTGGCGACCTGCCGATTATCCGGGATTCTGAAATCCAGAACTTCTGTCTGCACGGCACGGTCGGGGCCGGTAAGTCGGAAGTTATCCGTCGTCTGGCCAACTACGCCCGTCAGCGTGGAGATATGGTGGTGATTTATGACCGTTCAGGGGAATTTGTTAAAAGTTACTATGATCCCTCCATCGATAAAATCCTGAATCCGCTGGATGCCCGCTGTGCCGCCTGGGATTTGTGGAAGGAGTGCCTGACACAGCCGGATTTTGATAATACCGCGAACACGCTGATCCCGATGGGCACAAAAGAGGACCCGTTCTGGCAGGGTTCAGGACGTACCATTTTTGCGGAAGCGGCGTACCTGATGCGTAATGACCCCAACCGCAGCTACAGCAAACTGGTGGACACACTGCTTTCGATCAAAATCGAAAAACTGCGTACCTTCCTGCGTAATTCACCGGCGGCCAACCTGGTGGAAGAGAAAATTGAGAAAACGGCGATTTCCATCCGTGCTGTGCTGACCAACTACGTGAAAGCCATCCGTTATCTGCAGGGGATTGAGCATAACGGTGAGTCTTTTACCATCCGTGACTGGATGCGTGGTGTCCGGGAAGATCAGAAAAACGGCTGGCTGTTTATCTCGTCGAATGCCGACACCCATGCCTCCCTGAAGCCGGTGATCTCCATGTGGCTGTCCATTGCCATTCGTGGTCTGCTGGCAATGGGAGAAAACCGTAACCGTCGTGTGTGGTTTTTCTGTGATGAGCTACCCACGTTACACAAACTGCCGGACCTGGTGGAGATCCTGCCGGAAGCCCGTAAGTTCGGTGGCTGTTATGTATTTGGTATCCAGTCCTATGCCCAGCTGGAAGATATCTACGGTGAGAAAGCGGCTGCCACGCTGTTTGACGTCATGAACACCCGTGCCTTTTTCCGTTCTCCCAGCCATAAGATTGCAGAGTTCGCTGCCGGTGAGATTGGTGAGAAAGAGCACCTGAAAGCCAGCGAGCAGTATTCCTACGGTGCTGATCCGGTACGTGACGGGGTATCGACCGGTAAGGATATGGAGCGCCAGACGCTGGTCAGTTATTCCGACATTCAGTCTCTGCCGGATCTGACCTGTTATGTCACCCTGCCCGGACCGTATCCGGCAGTAAAACTCTCACTGAAATATCAGGCACGTCCGAAGGTTGCCCCTGAGTTTATTCCGCGTGACATCAACCCGGAAATGGAGAACCGCCTGAGCGCCGTACTTGCCGCAAGGGAAGCAGAAGGTCGTCAGATGGCCAGCCTCTTCGAACCGGATGTGCCGGAAGTTGTTTCCGGAGAAGACGTGACTCAGGCTGAACAGCCGCAACAGCCGCAACAGCCGCAACAGCCGCAACAGCCGCAACAGCCGCAACAGCCGCAACAGCCGCAACAGCCGCAACAGCCGGTGTCTCCTGCCATCAACGATAAGAAGTCAGATTCAGGTGTGAATGTTCCGGCAGGGGGGATCGAGCAGGAGCTGAAAATGAAACCGGAAGAAGAGATGGAACAGCAACTGCCACCCGGGATCAGTGAATCCGGTGAAGTGGTGGATATGGCCGCTTATGAGGCATGGCAACAGGAAAATCATCCGGACATCCAGCAGCAGATGCAGCGCCGTGAAGAGGTGAACATTAATGTGCACCGGGAGCGTGGGGAGGATGTTGAGCCGGGAGATGATTTCTGATGATGAGTATCGCGCAGGTCAGATCGGCCGGAAGTGCCGGTAACTATTATACCGACAAGGATAATTACTATGTACTGGGCAGCATGGGAGAACGCTGGGCCGGCAGGGGGGCTGAACAGCTGGGACTGCAGGGCAGTGTCGATAAGGATGTTTTTACCCGTCTTCTGGAGGGAAGGCTGCCGGACGGAGCGGATCTAAGCCGCATGCAGGATGGCAGTAATAAGCATCGTCCCGGCTACGACCTGACCTTCTCCGCCCCCAAAAGTGTCTCCATGATGGCCATGTTAGGTGGCGATAAGCGCCTGATTGATGCACATAACCAGGCCGTGGACTTTGCTGTTCGTCAGGTGGAGGCGCTGGCCTCCACACGGGTGATGACGGACGGACAGTCAGAAACGGTGCTGACCGGTAATCTGGTGATGGCACTGTTTAACCACGACACCAGTCGCGATCAGGAACCACAGTTACACACGCATGCGGTGGTGGCTAATGTCACGCAGCATAACGGCGAATGGAAGACACTGAGCAGTGACAAAGTGGGGAAAACGGGGTTCATTGAGAATGTGTACGCTAATCAGATTGCCTTTGGCAGGCTCTACCGGGAAAAACTGAAAGAGCAGGTTGAGGCGCTGGGCTATGAAACCGAAGTGGTGGGTAAGCACGGTATGTGGGAGATGCCGGGCGTACCGGTGGAGGCCTTTTCCGGACGCTCACAGGCAATCCGGGAGGCCGTCGGGGAAGATGCCTCGCTGAAATCCCGGGATGTGGCGGCACTGGATACGCGAAAATCCAAACAGCACGTCGATCCTGAAGTCAGAATGGCTGAATGGATGCAGACGCTGAAGGAAACCGGGTTCGACATCCGGGCATATCGTGACGCGGCGGATCAGCGTGCGGAGACCCGCACGCAGGCGCCCGGGGCTGTTTCACAGGAGGGGCCGGATGTGCAGCAGGCGGTGACACAGGCCATTGCCGGATTAAGTGAACGAAAAGTGCAGTTTACGTACACGGACGTGCTGGCCAGAACGGTCGGCATACTGCCGCCGGAAAATGGTGTGATTGAACGGGCACGCGCCGGTATCGATGAGGCCATCAGCCGTGAGCAGCTTATCCCCCTCGATCGTGAGAAGGGGCTGTTCACGTCCGGGATTCATGTGCTCGATGAGCTGTCAGTCCGGGCACTCAGTCGTGACATCATGAAACAGAACCGGGTGACCGTACATCCGGAGAAAAGTGTCCCCCGGACGGCCGGTTACAGCGATGCCGTCAGTGTTCTGGCACAGGATCGCCCGTCGCTGGCCATTGTGTCCGGGCAGGGCGGTGCAGCCGGGCAGCGTGAGCGGGTGGCTGAACTGGTCATGATGGCCCGGGAGCAGGGGCGGGAGGTGCAGATTATCGCTGCTGACCGTCGCTCGCAGATGAACCTGAAGCAGGATGAACGGCTGTCCGGTGAGCTGATAACCGGACGTCGTCAGCTGCTGGAAGGCATGGCCTTCACGCCGGGCAGTACTGTTATCGTTGACCAGGGCGAAAAACTCTCCCTGAAAGAGACGTTAACCCTGCTGGATGGTGCCGCACGTCATAACGTACAGGTCCTGATAACCGACAGCGGGCAGCGAACCGGTACAGGCAGTGCACTGATGGCCATGAAGGATGCCGGGGTGAACACATATCGCTGGCAGGGGGGAGAACAGCGGCTGGCAACCATCATCAGTGAACCGGACCGTAATGTCCGCTATGCCCGGCTGGCCGGGGATTTTGCGGCCAGCGTGAAAGCCGGAGAAGAGAGCGTGGCACAGGTCAGCGGGGTACGGGAACAGGCCATACTGACGCAGGCCATTCGCAGTGAGCTGAAAACACAGGGCGTGCTCGGACACCCGGAGGTAACCATGACCGCCCTGTCACCGGTCTGGCTGGACAGCCGGAGCCGTTATCTGCGGGATATGTACCGCCCGGGGATGGTGATGGAGCAGTGGAACCCGGAGACACGCAGTCATGACCGCTATGTTATCGACCGGGTGACGGCGCAGAGTCACAGCCTGACCCTGCGGGATGCGCAGGGCGAAACGCAGGTGGTGCGTATTTCCTCCCTGGACAGCAGCTGGTCGCTGTTCCGGCCGGAAAAAATGCCGGTGGCAGACGGCGAGCGTCTGAGGGTGACAGGGAAAATTCCCGGACTTCGCGTCTCCGGCGGTGACCGCCTGCAGGTGACATCCGTCAGTGAAGATGCGATGACGGTTGTTGTGCCGGGGCGGGCTGAACCGGCCTCCCTGCCTGTGAGCGACTCACCATTCACGGCACTGAAGCTGGAGAATGGCTGGGTGGAAACGCCCGGGCATTCCGTCAGTGACAGTGCGACGGTTTTTGCCTCCGTCACACAGATGGCAATGGACAATGCCACCCTGAACGGTCTGGCCCGCAGCGGTCGTGATGTCCGGCTGTATTCCTCACTGGATGAAACCCGTACTGCGGAAAAACTTGCCCGCCATCCCTCCTTTACGGTGGTTTCCGAGCAGATAAAGGCGCGTGCCGGTGAGACATCGCTGGAAACCGCTATCAGTCTGCAGAAAGCCGGGCTTCACACGCCGGCACAGCAGGCTATTCATCTGGCCCTTCCTGTGCTGGAAAGTAAAAACCTGGCCTTCAGCATGGTGGACCTGCTGACAGAGGCGAAGTCGTTTGCTGCAGAAGGAACCAGTTTTGTTGACCTGGGACGGGAAATCGATGCGCAGATAAAACGGGGCGATTTGCTGCATGTGGATGTGGCAAAAGGCTATGGCACAGACCTGCTGGTTTCCCGTGCGTCGTATGAGGCTGAAAAGAGCATTCTTCGCCATATTCTCGAAGGTAAGGAGGCGGTCACGCCGCTGATGGAGAGAGTACCTGGCGAACTCATGGAGAAACTGACATCAGGACAGCGTGCCGCCACCCGCATGATACTGGAAACGTCCGACCGTTTCACGGTGGTGCAGGGCTATGCCGGCGTGGGTAAGACCACACAGTTCCGGGCGGTGATGTCAGCCGTGAACATGCTGCCGGAGAGTGAGCGTCCCCGTGTCGTTGGGCTGGGGCCCACGCACCGTGCGGTCGGGGAGATGCGCAGCGCCGGCGTGGATGCACAGACACTGGCGTCATTTCTGCATGACACGCAGCTGCAGCAGCGCAGCGGAGAAACACCGGATTTCAGCAACACGCTGTTCCTGCTCGATGAGAGCTCAATGGTGGGCAATACCGACATGGCACGGGCATACGCCCTGATTGCGGCAGGTGGCGGTCGTGCTGTGGCCAGTGGTGACACGGACCAGCTGCAGGCCATTGCGCCCGGTCAGCCTTTCCGTCTCCAGCAGACGCGCAGTGCTGCCGATGTGGCCATCATGAAGGAGATTGTGCGTCAGACGCCGGAACTGCGGGAGGCGGTATACAGCCTGATTAACCGGGATGTGGAAAGGGCACTGTCCGGGCTTGAGAGTGTGAAACCGTCTCAGGTTCCCCGTCAGGAGAGCGCATGGGCACCGGAGCACTCCGTGACGGAGTTCAGTCACAGCCAGGAAGCGAAACTGGCAGAAGCGCAGCAGAAGGCGATGCTGAAAGGCGAGGCTTTTCCTGATGTCCCCATGACACTGTATGAAGCCATTGTCCGCGACTATACCGGCAGGACACCGGAAGCACGGGAGCAGACGCTGATTGTCACGCACCTGAATGAGGACCGGCGCGTACTGAACAGCATGATTCATGATGCACGGGAAAAGGCCGGTGAGCTGGGGAAAGAGCAGGTCATGGTGCCTGTCCTGAACACAGCGAATATACGCGACGGAGAGCTGCGTCGTCTCTCCACCTGGGAGACACATCGGGACGCACTTGCCCTGGTGGATAATGTGTATCACCGGATTGCCGGTATCAGCAAGGATGACGGGCTGATAACCCTGCAGGATGCGGAAGGTAACACGCGGCTGATTTCGCCCCGGGAGGCGGTGGCTGAAGGCGTCACACTGTACACTCCGGACACCATCCGGGTGGGGACCGGTGACCGGATGCGCTTCACGAAGAGTGACCGGGAGCGTGGTTATGTGGCCAACAGCGTCTGGACGGTGACAGCGGTTTCCGGTGACAGTGTCACGCTGTCGGACGGACAGCAGACCCGGGTGATTCGCCCCGGCCAGGAGCGGGCAGAGCAACATATTGACCTGGCCTATGCCATCACTGCCCACGGTGCACAGGGGGCAAGTGAAACCTTTGCCATTGCGCTTGAAGGCACGGAAGGTAACCGGAAACAGATGGCCGGCTTTGAGTCAGCCTACGTGGCCCTGTCGCGTATGAAGCAGCATGTGCAGGTGTACACCGATAACCGTCAGGGCTGGACGGATGCCATCAACAATGCCGTACAGAAAGGAACTGCCCACGATGTGTTTGAGCCGAAACCGGACCGGGAGGTCATGAATGCAGAGCGGCTGTTCAGTACGGCGCGGGAGCTGCGGGACGTGGCGGCAGGCCGAGCCGTTCTTCGTCAGGCGGGGCTGGCCGGGGGAGACAGTCCTGCACGGTTTATTGCTCCGGGACGTAAATATCCACAACCGTATGTGGCACTGCCGGCGTTTGACCGTAACGGCAAGTCTGCCGGTATCTGGCTGAACCCGCTGACCTCGGATGACGGAAACGGGCTGCGGGGATTCAGTGGTGAAGGCCGTGTGAAGGGCAGCGGGGATGCGCAGTTCGTGGCCCTGCAGGGCAGCCGTAACGGAGAAAGCCTGCTGGCTGATAATATGCAGGATGGTGTCCGGATTGCCCGTGATAATCCTGACAGTGGTGTGGTGGTAAGAATCGCCGGTGAAGGCCGTCCGTGGAATCCCGGTGCCATAACCGGTGGCCGCGTGTGGGGGGATATCCCGGACAACAGCGTCCAGCCGGGAGCCGGAAATGGCGAACCGGTCACGGCAGAGGTGCTGGCACAGCGGCAGGCTGAAGAGGCCATCCGCCGTGAAACGGAACGCCGTGCAGATGAAATTGTCCGTAAAATGGCAGAGAACAAACCTGACCTGCCGGATGGCAAAACAGAGCTGGCTGTCAGGGAAATTGCCGGGCAGGAGCGTGACCGGGCTGCCATAACTGAACGGGAAGCTGCGCTGCCGGAGAGTGTGCTGCGTGAATCACAACGGGAGCGGGAAGCTGTCCGGGAGGTTGCCCGGGAAAATCTGCTGCAGGAGCGACTGCAGCAGATGGAGCGGGATATGGTTCGTGACCTGCAGAAAGAGAAAACCCTGGGCGGAGACTGATACAGGAAGATAAACGCTGATGACAACGGATAACACGAACACGACACGTAACGATTCACTGGCTGCCCGGACCGATACCTGGTTGCAGTCGTTGCTGGTCTGGTCACCCGGACAGCGGGATATCATCAAAACGGTGGCACTGGTGCTGATGGTACTGGACCACGCAAACCGCATTCTGCATCTGGATCAGACGTGGATGTTTCTGGCCGGGCGTGGAGCCTTTCCGTTGTTTGCCCTGGTGTGGGGGCTGAATCTGTCCCGCCATGCGCATATCAGGCAACCGGCCATTAACCGGCTGTGGGGCTGGGCGGTGATTGCCCAGTTCGCATATTATCTGGCCGGCTTTCCCTGGTATGAGGGGAATATCCTGTTTGCCTTTGCAGTGGCGGCACAGGTGCTGACATGGTGTGAAACGCGCAGCCTGTGGCGTACTGCAGCGGCCATTCTCATGATGGCACTGTGGGGGCCTTTGTCCGGCACCAGTTACGGCATTGCCGGGCTGCTGATGCTGGCAGTCAGCCACCGGCTGTACCGGGCGGAAGACAGAACGGAACGTCTGGCGCTGGTTGCATGCCTGCTGGCCGTGATTCCGGCGCTTAACCTTGCTACCAGTGATGCGGCGGCTGTAGCCGGCCTTGTGATGACGGTGCTGACCGTTGGTCTGGTGTCCTGTGCAGGGAAATCATTACCCCGTTTCTGGCCCGGAGATTTTTTCCCGACGTTCTATGCCTGTCATCTGGCTGTGCTGGGCGTTCTGGCGCTGTAACGGGTGTGGTATCTTTGACCGTAACAGGATGATTCGTCAGAGGCAGAACACAGCATGACAGAGCAGAAGCGACCGGTACTGACACTGAAGCGGAAAACAGAAGGAGAGACGCCTGTCCGCAGCCGGAAAACCATCATCAATGTCACCACGCCACCAAAATGGAAGGTGAAAAAGCAGAAGCTGGCGGAGAAAGCGGCCCGGGAAGCTGAGCTGGCGGCAAAAAAAGCGCAGGCCAGACAGGCACTGTCCATTTATCTGAACCTGCCCACGCTGGATGAGGCCGTGAATACCCTGAAGCCCTGGTGGCCGGGATTATTTGACGGTGACACCCCCCGGCTTCTGGCCTGCGGTATCCGGGACGTGTTACTGGAAGACGTGGCGCAGCGGAATATCCCGCTCTCGCATAAAAAACTGCGCAGGGCGCTGAAGGCCATCACCCGTTCAGAAAGCTATCTGTGTGCCATGAAAGCCGGTGCCTGCCGGTATGACACGGAAGGGTATGTGACGGAGCATATTTCTCAGGAGGAGGAAGCGTATGCGGCAGGGCGTCTGGAGAAAATTCGCCGCCAGAACCGGACAAAGGCAGAACTTCAGGCCGTGCTTGATGGGAAATAAAAAAAGCCTCCCCGGAAACCGGGGAGGCTGAAACAATAAGGCTTAAAAGGAAATAACTTCCGTACCCGAAAGGAAGCCAGTCCACTGAATTATTTACCACAATAATACTGACGACTAAAAGGGAGGAGCAGAAAAATGAATGGATTCAGAAACAGTTCACGGAACGGTCAGGTCTGGCGTTACCAGCGTGCCGGCGGGCGGGCCGTTATTCTGGAGGTCAGTGGACGCTGGATGGAAGCGGCAGAAGCATGGCGACGGGCTGCCTGCATAGCTCCCCGGACAGACTGGCAACAGTTTGCCCGGAAAAGGGCTGAACACTGCCACCGGCGCTGCCGGGGAAGGGTGTAACGAAAAAAGCAGCCTTCATTACACCAGAAGTCAGAAGGCTGAAAGGAGTTTATGAGATTTGCTTTTTTTAATATCCGGTCGGGCAGTATGACCGGACAGTTCTGAGTAGCACAGAGTTTTTTCCGTATTAAGTCGTGATTTTATATTTTGTGATTTATTTCACAAAATAAGGTGTTATTCATTGTGTGCTGCAATATTCAGGATGCCTGAAATACAGGTGCCATTTATCTGATATGGAGAATAACATGATGAAATATATTCCACTGGTATTATTTATCTTTTCATGGCCGGTATTGTCTGCAGATATTCATGGACGGGTTGTTCGTGTACTGGACGGTGATACCATCGAGGTCATGGACTCACGGAAGGCGGTGCGGATCAGGCTGGTAAATATTGATGCACCGGAAAAGAAACAGGATTATGGCCGGTGGTCAACAGACATGATGAAATCACTGGTCGCAGGAAAAACGGTTACCGTCACATATTTTCAGCGAGATCGTTATGGTCGTATTCTCGGGCAGGTTTATGCACCAGACGGAATGAATATTAATCAGTTTATGGTTCGGGCCGGGGCTGCCTGGGTATATGAGCAGTACAACACAGATCCCGTGCTGCCTGTCCTTCAGAACGAAGCCAGACAACAAAAACGTGGGCTCTGGTCAGATGCTGATCCGGTTCCCCCCTGGATATGGAGGCACCGTAAATAAAGCGATGGCAATCCTATCATTCATTTGTTCTCAGCGGGAATAAAAATGGCAAAAACAAAACAGGAATGGCTGTATCAGTTACGGCGATGTTCATCAGTCAATACGCTGGAAAAAATTATTCATAAAAACAGAGACAGTTTATCAAACAGTGAACGTGAGTCATTTAATTCAGCAGCAGACCACTGGTTGGCGGAGTTAATCACCGGAAAGTTATATGACAGGATACCAAAAGAGATATGGAAATATGTAAGGTAATAATTCATCAATAATTAATTGCCAGGAGCAGATAAATAATGAAGTTGATTATTTTTATTCTCATTGTTCTGATTATTGCAGCGTTACTTATCCGGATTATCCTCAGAAGTGTAAATCAGCATTCTCCTTTGCTGATGCAGTTGCATGCGGCAGGTATACGGACCGGTGATGCAGAGCGAATACTGTCCAGCGGTGAATACTGGCAACGTCAGAAGACGCTGCTGACAGAAAGGGAAGTCAGTTTTATGAAAGGACTGTTCAGAATTGTGGATATGAAACGGTGGTATCTGTGTCCGCAGGTACGGGTCGCGGATATCGTCCAGCTGAACGGGAATATCCGGCCACGATCACGCCAGTGGTGGCAGTTATTCAGGATGGTGTCTCAGTGGCATGTTGATGTGGTTATCGTTGAGCGGCGTTCGTTCAGTATTGTTGCAGCAGTAGAGCTGGATGATGCCAGCCATTTACGACCGGAACGCAGACGCCGGGATATTCTTCTGGAAGAGGTTCTGAGGCAGGCTGGTATTCCGTTGCTCAGAAGCCACGATACCAGAAAACTGCTGCAGATGACCGGAGAATGGCTGAATACAACAGGGGCTGATCAGCTGTCACCGGAACATCGTAGCTGACGCCTTCGCGTTGCTCAGTTGTCCAACCCCGGAAACGGGAAAAAGCAAGTTTTCCCCGCTCCCGGCGTTTCCATAACTGAAAACCTACTATTTCACAGTTTAAATCACATTAAACGACAGTAATCCCCGTTGATTTGTGCGCCAACACAGATCTTCGTCACAATTCTCAAGTCGCTGATTTCAAAAAACTGTAGTATCCTCTGCGAAACGATCCCTGTTTGAGTATTGAGGAGGCGAGATGTCGCAGACAGAAAATGCAGTGACTTCCTCATTGAGTCAAAAGCGGTTTGTGCGCAGAGGTAAGCCTATGACTGACTCTGAGAAACAAATGGCCGCTGTTGCAAGAAAACGTCTTACACACAAAGAGATAAAAGTTTTTGTCAAAAATCCTCTGAAAGATCTCATGGTTGAGTACTGCGAGAGAGAGGGGATAACACAGGCTCAGTTCGTTGAGAAAATCATCAAAGATGAACTGCAGAGACTGGATATACTAAAGTAAAGACTTTACTTTGTGGCGTAGCATGCTAGATTACTGATCGTTTAAGGAATTTTATGGCTGGCCACGCCATAAGGTGGCAGGGAACTGGTTCTGATGTGGATTTACAGGAGCCAGAAAAGTGAAAACCCCGATAATCTTCTTTAACTTTGGCGAGTGAGAAAGATTATCGGGGCTAACAAGAAACTGCATAGAAGCTGTTGCTCTATTGCTCCCTTTTTTTATTTATCTGCGCTTCGTAGCGATATTTCACCGCCCATCCAGGGTTTAATTATCCCATCCTGTTCAAGCAATAATGCACCTTGGTTATCTATCCCGCGCGAAATCCCAAATATTTCTTTATCACCAATGATAAGTTTCACTGGGCGATTAATAAAATTATCCAGTTTTTCCCAACGAGCCAAATAAGGAGTAAGTCCTTCTTGCTCGAAGAGTTCCAGCGCCGCCCGTAATTCACGTATAAGCGTGGCTGCCAGAGTATTACGATCCAGATTGATCCCCGCTTCTTGCAAGGTGATCCATCCCTGATTAACGACACTCTCTTCGACTCGACGCATGGCCATGTTGATCCCGGCACCGATGACAATTTGTGCCGCATCGCCGGTTTTGCCCGTCAGTTCAACGAGAATACCCGCCAGCTTGCGATCCTGCAGATAGAGGTCGTTTGGCCATTTAACACGAACTTTATCAGCTCCCAGCGTGCGTAGTACTTCCGCCATCACGATACCGATAACCAGGCTTAAACCAATCGCCGCAGCAGGGCCTTGCTCCAGACGCCAGAACATTGATAAATATAAGTTTGCGCCAAAAGGAGAAAACCATTTCCGCCCACGGCGACCACGACCCGCTTGCTGATATTCTGCGACACAGGCATCGCCCGATTTAAGCTCTCCTATACGGTCAAGGAGGTACTGGTTCGTAGAATCAATCACCGGTAACACTGCAACATTACCACCATCCAGGTGACTCAATATCTGTTCGGCATTAAGTAACTGGATTGGTTCAGGCAGGCTGTATCCTTTGCCCGGAACGGTAAATACATCAACACCCCAGTCACGCAGTGTCTGAATGTGTTTATTAATAGCCGCCCGACTCATTCCCAACGTTTCACCCAGTTGCTCGCCGGAGTGAAATTCGCCGTTCGCTAACAGGGCGATCAATTTCAGTGGAACAGTATTATCCTTCATGAAATTGTCTCCACTGCGCTCACTTCACCTGATGCACCAATAAAGCGGACTTCGGGTTCAAGCCAGACGTTAAATCTTTCACCGACTTTCTGCCTTACGTGATGTGCCAGTTGTACGACGTCTTCACTTTTCGCATTGCCTTCATTAATAAGAACTAGCGCCTGTTGACGATGTACCGCAGCCCCGCCAATCTGTGCCCCTTTTAGCTGACACTGATCGATGAGCCAGCCAGCAGCCAGTTTTACTGAACCATCCGCCTGGAGGTAATTAGGTGCCGTTGGAAATTGTGCCAGTAACGCTTTAGCCATTTCGACTGAAACAACAGGATTTTTGAAGAAACTACCGGCATTACCGTTCACTTTTGGATCGGGAAGTTTTGTAGTTCTCATATGACACACCGCATCAAATACTTGCTGTGGTGTCACCGTTGAAGGCTCCAGACGAGTTAAGTCACCATAGGTCAGTACAGGTTGCCACTCTTTTGGCAGGCGCAGACCTACGGCTACAATGGCGAAGCGATCCTGATATTCATGCTTAAAAATACTGTCACGATAACCAAAACGACACTCTTTAGCTGTTAAGCGCACTTGCTTGCCTGTCGTCAGTTCAACGCAGTCAACATAATCGCAAACTCGCTGTAATTCTACGCCATAAGCACCAATATTCTGGATAGGCGATGAGCCGACACAGCCCGGAATTAATGCCAGATTTTCCAGACCGGGCATACCTTGCTGCAAAGTGTATTTCACCAGATGATGCCAGTTTTCTCCCGCCCCAACATGTAAATACCAAGCATCAGGCGTATCGTTAATTTCAATACCTTTGATCCGGTTGATAATCACCGTTCCGCAGTAATCTTCCAGGAAAAGTACGTTACTTCCTTCACCCAGAATAAGAACTGGCTGTCCTTCTGCGGTTGCATGCTGCCAGGCATTGAGTAGTTGTTTTTCGTCTTCCACGCATACAATGTGCTTCGCATTGCGATCAATGCCGAAGGTGTTCCAGGGTTTTAAGGAGTGGTTCATAGCTGCTTTCCTGATGCAAAAACGTGGCTAGTTTACCGTATCTGCGGGGGGATGGCTTGTAGATATAACGACAGGAAGAGTTTTCCAACAACAATTGTCGGTTGCTTAGAACTGCGATTCTTCGGTAGAGCCGGTCAGTGCGGTAACCGACGATGTGCCACCCTGAATAATGGTCGTCACTTTATCGAAATAACCCGTACCCACTTCCTGCTGGTGAGAAACGAAGGTGTAGCCATCTTTCGCAGCAGCAAATTCCGGCTGCTGCACTTTCTCAACATAATGCTTCATCCCCTCGCCCTGCGCATAGGCGTTTGCCAGGTCGAACATGTTGAACCACATGCTGTGGATACCCGCCAGGGTGATAAACTGGAATTTGTAACCCATATCCGACAATTGCTGCTGGAAGCTGGCAATAGTTTTGTCGTCGAGATTTTTCTGCCAGTTGAACGACGGCGAGCAGTTGTAGGCTAACAGCTTGCCTGGATATTTCGCATGAATAGCGTCGGCAAAACGGCGCGCCAGTTCCAGATCTGGCGTAGAGGTTTCACACCAAACCAGGTCAGCATACGGCGCATAAGCCAGGCCACGGCTGATAGCTTGTTCAATGCCCGCATGGGTACGGAAGAAACCTTCATTAGTGCGTTCACCAGTGATGAATTCGCTGTCGTACGGATCGCAATCGGAGGTGATCAGATCCGCCGCATCGGCATCGGTACGAGCAACCAACAGGGTCGGAACTCCTGTAACATCCGCAGCCAGACGCGCCGCGACCAGTTTCTGGATCGCTTCCTGGGTTGGCACCAGCACTTTACCGCCCATGTGACCGCATTTTTTCACTGACGCCAACTGATCTTCGAAGTGAACTGCCGCTGCACCGGCTTCAATCATCGCTTTCATCAGCTCAAAAGCATTCAGGACACCACCAAAACCGGCTTCAGCATCGGCAACGATCGGCAGGAAATAATCAACATAACGCGGATCGCCCGGCTCAATACCTGCGGACCACTGGATCTGATCAGCTCGACGGAAGGTGTTATTGATCCGCTCCACTACCGCTGGCACTGAATTTGCCGGATAAAGTGACTGGTCCGGATACATGCTGGCCGCCAGGTTAGCATCCGCCGCTACCTGCCAGCCAGACAGGTAAACCGCTTCAATACCCGCTTTCGCCTGTTGCAGCGCCTGACCGCCAGTCAGTGCGCCGAGGCTGTTGATATAGCCTTTTTTCGATTCACCGTGCAGCAGTCGCCACATTTTTGCCGCGCCCAGTTGTGCCAGCGTGCATTCCGGATTGACCGAGCCGCGTAATTTCACCACGTCCTCCGCGCTGTATGGGCGGGTAATACCTTCCCAGCGCGGTTGAGTCCACTCTTTCTGTAATTCTTCAATTTGTTGTGTACGGGTTTTCATGTGCAGATGCTCCATAGTTATGTGGTGGTTTACGCTAACAGGCGGTAGCCTGGCAGGGTCAGGAAATCAATTAACTCATCGGAAGTGGTGATCTGTTCCATCAGGCGAGCAGCATCATCGAAGCGCCCACTATTGAAACGTTGTTCGCCCAATTCATGGGCAATCTCTTTCATCTCTTCAGCCAACATCTGGCGGAACAGTGCTTTGGTCACCGGTTTGCCATTGCTCAACGTTTTTTGATGGTGGATCCATTGCCAGATAGAGGTGCGGGAAATCTCTGCCGTTGCTGCGTCTTCCATCAGACCATAAATCGGCACACAGCCGTTGCCGGAGATCCATGCTTCGATGTACTGCACGGCCACACGAATATTGGCGCGCATGCCTTCTTCGGTACGCTCACCGTCACAAGGAGCCAGCAGTTGTTCGGCAGTAACCGGTGCATCTTGCTCGCGCAGGACTTCTAACTGGTTTTTACGAGAGCCGAGGATGTCGTTAAATACCGCCATTGCGGTATCAGCAAGGCCTGGATGGGCGATCCACGTACCATCGTGACCGTTGTTGGCTTCTAGTGCTTTATCCGCTTTTACCTTGTTGAGCACCTGATTATTGCGCTCTTCATCTTTACTCGGGATAAAGGCCGCCATGCCGCCCATCGCGAATGCACCGCGTTTATGGCAGGTTTTAATCAGCAGACGTGAATAGGCACTGAGGAACGGTTTATCCATTGTCACTGCCTGGCGATCTGGCAGGACGCGATCGGGATAGTTTTTTAATGTTTTGATATAGCTAAAGATGTAATCCCAGCGACCGCAGTTCAGACCGACAATATGGTCGCGCAGTGCGTGAAGGATTTCATCCATCTGGAATACAGCAGGCAAGGTTTCAATGAGTAACGTTGCCTTGATGGTGCCGCGCGGCAGGTTAAAGCGACCTTCTGCGTAAGTGAAGACTTCGCTCCACCATGCAGCTTCCTGCCAGGACTGAGTTTTTGGCAGATAAAAATAAGGACCACTGCCCTTTGCCAGCAGCGCCTGGTAGTTGTGGAAGAAGTAGAGAGCAAAATCAAACAGGCTGCCAGGGATTGCTTCACCACGCCAGGTAACATGTTTTTCCGGCAAGTGCAGGCCGCGTACCCGACAAATCAAAACCGCCGGATTGGGCTTGAGTTGATAAATTTTACCTGCTTCGTTGGTGTAACTGATGGTGCCGTTAACCGCATCGCGCAGGTTAATTTGCCCGTCGATCACTTTGTTCCAGTCCGGGGCCAGTGAATCCTCGAAGTCAGCCATGAAGACTTTCACATTAGCGTTTAGCGCGTTAATCACCATCTTGCGCTCAACGGGTCCGGTTATCTCTACCCGGCGATCTTGTAAGTCCGCAGGAATTCCGCGAATCTTCCAATTACTTTCTCGAATGGAAGTTGTTTCCGAAATAAAATCAGGCAACGTCCCGTTATCGATATCCTGCTGTTGCTGAATGCGCGCTGCCAGAAGTTTATTGCGTTGTGGCGTAAAATGCGTCACCAGCTCAGTCAGAAATTCTACCGCTTCGGCGGTGAGAACTTGCTTCTCCTGCTCGCCATACGGCCTTATGAAAGCCAGTTCATCGGTTGTTGTTGCCTGTTGAGTCATCGTGCAGCTCCTCGTCATGGATCCGAATACTTCCCCACTGTGAACGAAGGATCGTTGTGCGCTTTTCGTTCAGCACAACTAAGACTACTCATTTAAAATGCAAAATCAAAAACAATTTCCATTTTTAATTTAATTATCAATTAACTTATTGATAACAATAATAATAAAATTAATTCACTTGATGAGTGACGTTTCAGAAATAAAAAAGGCACCCGAAGGTGCCTGATGTAATGTGCTGAATCGCTTAACGATCGATCGCCGCAGAAGATTAATCCAGCGTTGGATTCATGTGGCGTAGATCGTATGGCGTAATCTGGTAGACGTAATAGTTGAGCCAGTTGGTAAACAGCAAATTACCGTGACTACGCCAGCTCGCACACGGTTTGTTTTGCGGATCGTTATGCGGGAAATAGTTATACGGTACATCCGGAGTTAGTCCGGCTTCTACATCGCGGAAATATTCCTGCGCCAGTGTTTGCGCATCGTATTCGGGATGGCCCGTCACAAAGGCAATGCGCTTGTCTTTGCTGGCAAACAAATACGCATCCCCTTCTTCTGTCTCTGCCAGAATCTCCAGATCGGTGTAATCACGAATCAACGCTGCCGGAAAGTCTGCATATCGCGAATGCGGTGCCAGAAATGAATCATCAAATCCACGCGTCAGAAGCGCATGAGGATGGAGAATGTGGTGCTCGTATACACCCGAAAGTTTGTCGGTGCGGGTTTGCTTGGGTATACCGTAGAGAATATTAAGCGCGGCCTGAACCGCCCAACAGACAAATAATGTCGAGGTGACGTGATCTCTCGACCACTCCAATACCTGTTTGATCTGCGGCCAGTAAGCGACGTCATTAAACTCCACCAGACCCAGCGGCGCTCCAGTTACAATCAGACCATCAAAGTTCTGTTCCTGTATATCTTCAAAGTTGCAGTAGAAGTTGTTCAGATGCTCTGCAGGCGTGTTGCGCGACTCGCGAGAATCGATGCGCAACAACTGAATATCGACCTGCAAAGGAGAGTTTGAAAGCAGGCGTAAAAACTGATTTTCAGTTTCGATCTTCTTCGGCATCAGGTTAAGGATAAGCACCTTTAGCGGACGAATTTCCTGACCAGACGCGCGCGAAGTTGTCATCACAAAGACGTTTTCTTCACGCAAGAAATTGACGGCGGGTAGCTCGTCCGGCACACGAATCGGCATAACCTGATTACCTCACTACATACGTTCAAACGTTTAGACATCCAGATAGCTGAAGATAACCAGAAAATTCGCCAATGTCGAGCCTGCATGTTCAAGGTGAGAAAGTTTCAAGAAAAAGGCTGAGTTAGAATATAAGCATGAATAAAAGGAGTGGAAATGGTTATTAGAATTCGCCGTTCACGGCATGAGGAAGGGGAAAAACTGGTTTCGATCTGGGGTCGTTCTGTCGATGCTACCCACCATTTTTTGTCTGCAGACTATCGGGTCGAACTGGAAGAGCTGGTGAGTTCGTTTCTGCCAGAAGCACCGCTGTGGGTTGCGGTTAATGAGCGGGATCAACCGATTGGGTTTATGTTGCTAAGCGGGCAGCATATGGATGCGCTATTTGTCGATTCTGATGCGCGCGGGTATGGCGTAGGTCGACTACAGGTGGAACATGCGCTCTCGATGGCCACGGAACTGACAACCAACGTTAATGAGCAAAATGAGCAAGCAGTAGGATTCTATAAGAAGATGGGATTTAAAGTTACCGGGCGTTCGGAAGTCGACGAGCTGGGGAAACCGTATCCGCTACTGAATCTGGCGTATGTGGGGGAATAATGCGCTGCTGACCCCTACCGTAACCCTGCGCAGGACAGATAAGGCTCGCCAGCATCTCGGCCTGACCAGCGAAACTGTACGCACAGCTATTACTGGCGCGAACGTTAACTCAGCTAAAGGTAGCCTCGACGGCCCCTCCCGCGCAGTCACGCTTTCCGCAAACGATCAAATGCAGTCTGCGGAAGAGTACCGTCAGTTAATTATCGCGTACCAGAACGGCGCGCCGATTCGTCTTGGCGATGTCGCTACCGTAGAACAAGGGGCGGAAAACACCTGGCTTGGTGCGTGGGCGAATAAAGAACAAGCCATCGTCATGAATGTTCAGCGCCAGCCTGGCGCTAACATTATCTCCACCGCTGACAGCATTCGTCAGATGCTGCCGCAGCTCACTGAGAGTCTGCCGAAATCGGTAAAAGTGACGGTGCTTTCTGACCGCACCACCAATATCCGCGCATCGGTCGACGATACCCAGTTTGAGCTGATGATGGCTATCGCGCTGGTGGTGATGATTATCTACCTGTTTCTACGAAATATTCCGGCAACCATCATTCCTGGCGTCGCGGTGCCGCTGTCGTTAATCGGCACCTTCGCGGTCATGGTATTTCTCGATTTCTCGATCAATAACCTGACCCTGATGGCGTTAACCATCGCCACCGGGTTTGTGGTCGATGATGCCATCGTGGTGATCGAAAACATTTCGCGCTATATCGAAAAAGGTGAAAAACCGCTGGCAGCGGCGCTCAAGGGTGCAGGCGAAATCGGCTTTACCATTATCTCGCTGACCTTCTCGCTGATTGCAGTGCTGATCCCATTGCTGTTTATGGGCGATATCGTCGGGCGACTGTTCCGCGAATTTGCCATTACTCTGGCAGTAGCGATTTTGATCTCAGCCGTCGTGTCGCTGACCCTGACGCCGATGATGTGCGCGCGGATGCTTAGCCAGGAGTCGCTGCGTAAACAGAACCGCTTCTCCCGCGCCTCGGAAAAAATGTTCGAGCGGATAATCGCCGCCTATGGTCGCGGACTTACGAAGGTGCTGAATCATCCGTGGCTGACCTTAAGCGTGGCGCTCAGTACGCTGCTGCTTAGCGTGCTGCTGTGGGTGTTTATTCCAAAAGGCTTCTTCCCGGTGCAAGACAACGGCATTATTCAGGGCACCTTGCAGGCACCGCAATCCAGCTCCTTTGCCAATATGGCCCAGCGGCAACGCCAGGTCGCGGAGGTGATTTTGCAGGACCCGGCAGTGCAAAGCCTGACCTCATTTGTGGGCGTTGATGGCACTAACCCGTCGCTGAACAGTGCGCGTTTGCAGATCAATCTGAAACCGCTGGATGAGCGTGATGATCGGGTACAAAAAGTTATCGCCCGTTTGCAAACGGCGGTAGATAAAGTGCCGGGCGTCGATCTCTTCCTGCAGCCAACGCAGGATCTGACCATCGATACTCAGGTCAGCCGCACGCAGTACCAGTTTACATTGCAGGCCACGTCTCTGGATGCGCTCAGTACCTGGGTGCCGCAGCTAATGGAAAAACTCCAGCAACTGCCGCAGCTTTCTGATGTCTCCAGCGACTGGCAGGACAAAGGACTGGTGGCGTATGTTAACGTTGATCGCGACAGCGCCAGCCGTCTGGGGATCAGCATGGCGGATGTTGATAACGCCCTGTACAACGCCTTTGGTCAGCGGCTAATTTCGACGATTTATACTCAGGCCAACCAGTATCGCGTGGTGCTGGAGCACAACACTGAAAACACACCAGGGCTGGCGGCGCTGGATACCATTCGCCTGACCAGCAGCGACGGCGGCGTAGTGCCACTCAGCTCGATAGCTAAAATTGAGCAGCGTTTTGCGCCGCTCTCCATCAACCATCTGGATCAGTTCCCGGTAACGACCATCTCCTTTAACGTGCCGGATAACTATTCACTGGGCGATGCGGTGCAGGCGATTATGGATACCGAGAAGACGCTAAATCTGCCAGTGGATATCACCACGCAATTCCAGGGTAGTACCCTCGCCTTCCAGTCGGCATTGGGTAGCACTGTCTGGCTGATTGTCGCGGCAGTGGTGGCGATGTATATCGTGCTCGGTATTCTGTACGAAAGCTTTATTCACCCGATCACTATTCTCTCGACGTTGCCAACGGCAGGTGTCGGCGCATTGCTGGCGTTGCTGATTGCCGGTAGTGAGCTGGATGTGATCGCCATTATCGGCATTATTTTGCTGATCGGTATTGTGAAGAAAAACGCCATCATGATGATCGACTTCGCGCTGGCCGCTGAGCGCGAGCAAGGCATGTCACCGCGAGATGCCATCTACCAGGCCTGCCTGCTGCGTTTTCGGCCGATCCTGATGACCACGCTGGCAGCGCTGCTCGGTGCATTGCCGCTGATGTTGAGTACCGGAGTCGGCGCGGAACTGCGTCGTCCGTTAGGTATCGGCATGGTCGGCGGTCTGGTTGTCAGTCAGGTGCTGACGCTGTTCACCACGCCGGTGATTTATCTGCTGTTCGACCGCCTGGCATTGTGGACCAAAAGCCGCTTTGCCCGCCATGAAGAGGAGGCGTAAGTGAAGTTTTTTGCCCTCTTCATTTACCGCCCGGTGGCGACGATTTTACTGTCGGTTGCCATTACCCTTTGCGGCATACTGGGCTTCCGTATGCTGCCGGTCGCCCCGCTGCCGCAGGTCGATTTTCCGGTAATTATGGTCAGCGCCTCGCTGCCCGGTGCGTCGCCAGAGACGATGGCGTCTTCCGTTGCCACACCGCTGGAACGCTCGCTTGGGCGCATTGCCGGGGTCAGTGAAATGACCTCCAGCAGTTCGCTCGGCAGCACGCGTATCATTTTGCAGTTTGATTTTGACCGGGATATCAACGGCGCGGCGCGCGATGTACAGGCGGCGATCAACGCCGCCCAAAGTCTGCTGCCCAGTGGGATGCCAAGCCGTCCGACTTATCGCAAAGCGAACCCGTCGGATGCACCAATTATGATCCTGACGCTGACGTCCGATACTTATTCGCAGGGGGAACTGTACGATTTTGCCTCGACGCAACTGGCTCCGACAATTGCACAAATCGACGGCGTCGGTGATGTCGATGTCGGCGGCAGCTCGCTGCCTGCGGTGCGCGTCGGGCTGAATCCACAGGCGCTGTTTAATCAGGGCGTGTCGCTGGACGATGTGCGCACCGCCATCAGCAATGCCAACGTGCGTAAACCGCAGGGGGCGCTGGAAGATGACACTCACCGCTGGCAGATCCAGACCAACGATGAGCTGAAAACTGCCGCCGAATACCAGCCGTTGATTATTCATTACAACAACGGCGGCGCGGTTCGTCTGGGTGATGTGGCAACGGTAACCGACTCAGTACAGGATGTGCGCAACGCCGGGATGACCAACGCCAAACCGGCTATTTTGTTGATGATCCGCAAACTGCCGGAAGCCAATATCATCCAGACGGTAGACAGCATCCGGGCGAAATTACCGGAGTTACAGGAGACAATCCCGGCGGCGATTGATCTGCAAATAGCTCAGGATCGCTCCCCCACCATTCGCGCCTCGCTGGAAGAAGTCGAGCAGACGCTGATTATTTCGGTGGCGCTGGTTATTTTAGTGGTCTTTTTGTTCCTGCGTTCAGGTCGGGCGACGATCATTCCTGCGGTTGCAGTGCCGGTTTCGCTGATTGGCACCTTTGCAGCGATGTATCTTTGCGGTTTCAGTCTCAATAACCTGTCGCTGATGGCACTCACCATCGCTACTGGCTTTGTAGTCGATGACGCCATCGTGGTGCTGGAAAACATTGCCCGTCATCTGGAAGCGGGAATGAAACCGCTACAGGCCGCACTGCAAGGCACCCGCGAAGTCGGTTTTACAGTTCTGTCGATGAGCCTGTCACTGGTAGCTGTGTTCCTGCCGCTGTTGTTGATGGGCGGCTTGCCGGGGCGCTTGTTACGCGAGTTTGCCGTGACGCTTTCGGTGGCGATAGGTATTTCACTGCTGGTTTCCCTGACGCTGACGCCGATGATGTGCGGCTGGATGCTGAAAGCCAGCAAGCCGCGTGAGCAAACACGGTTACGCGGTTTTGGCCGGATGCTGGTTGCACTGCAACAAGGCTACGGCAAGTCGCTGAAATGGGTTCTCAATCACACCCGTCTGGTAGGCGTAGTGCTGCTTGGCACCATTGCGCTGAATATCTGGCTGTATATCTCGATCCCGAAAACTTTCTTCCCGGAGCAGGACACCGGCGTACTGATGGGCGGGATACAGGCCGATCAGAGCATTTCGTTTCAGGCGATGCGCGGTAAGTTGCAGGACTTCATGAAAATTATCCGTGATGACCCGGCGGTGGATAATGTCACTGGCTTTACCGGTGGCTCGCGAGTTAACAGCGGAATGATGTTTATCACGCTGAAACCGCGCGATGAACGCAGCGAAACCGCCCAGCAAATTATCGACCGTCTGCGCGTGAAGCTGGCGAAAGAGCCAGGGGCGAATCTGTTCCTGATGGCGGTACAGGATATTCGCGTTGGCGGACGTCAGTCGAACGCCAGCTACCAGTACACGTTATTGTCTGACGATCTGGCAGCACTGCGCGAATGGGAGCCGAAAATCCGCAAAAAACTGGCGACGTTGCCGGAACTGGCGGACGTTAACTCTGACCAGCAAGACAACGGCGCGGAGATGAACCTGGTTTACGACCGCGACACGATGGCGCGATTGGGAATCGACGTGCAGGCCGCTAACAGCCTGCTGAATAACGCCTTCGGTCAGCGGCAAATCTCGACCATTTACCAGCCAATGAACCAGTATAAAGTGGTGATGGAAGTTGATCCGCGCTATACCCAGGACATCAGCGCGCTGGAAAAAATGTTCGTCATTAATAACGAAGGCAAAGCGATCCCGCTGTCATATTTCGCTAAATGGCAACCGGCGAATGCGCCGCTGTCAGTGAATCATCAGGGACTGTCCGCAGCCTCAACCATCTCGTTCAACCTGCCGACCGGGAAATCACTCTCGGACGCCAGTGCGGCAATCGACCGCGCAATGACGCAGCTTGGCGTACCTTCCACGGTGCGCGGCAGTTTTGCCGGAACGGCGCAGGTATTCCAGGAGACGATGAATTCGCAGGTGATCCTGATTATCGCGGCCATCGCCACGGTGTATATCGTGCTGGGGATGTTGTACGAGAGTTACGTGCATCCGCTGACCATTCTCTCCACCCTGCCCTCGGCGGGCGTTGGAGCGCTACTGGCGCTGGAGCTGTTTAATGCTCCGTTCAGCTTGGTCGCCCTGATAGGGATTATGCTATTAATCGGCATCGTGAAGAAAAACGCCATCATGATGGTCGATTTTGCGCTTGAAGCCCAACGCCACGCTAATCTGACGCCGCAGGAGGCCATTTTCCAGGCCTGCCTGCTGCGTTTTCGCCCGATAATGATGACGACCCTGGCGGCGCTGTTTGGCGCGCTGCCGCTGGTATTGTCGGGCGGCGATGGCTCGGAACTGCGGCAACCATTGGGGATCACCATTGTCGGCGGCCTGGTGATGAGTCAGCTCCTGACGCTGTATACCACGCCGGTGGTGTATCTCTTTTTCGACCGTCTGCGACTGCGTTTTTCGCGAAAATCTAAAGAAACGGTAACCGAGTAAATGACAGATCTTCCCGACAGCACCCGCTGGCAATTGTGGATTGTGGCTTTCGGCTTCTTTATGCAGTCGCTGGATACCACCATCGTTAACACTGCCCTTCCCTCAATGGCGCAAAGCCTGGGGGAAAGCCCGCTGCATATGCACATGGTCATTGTCTCTTATGTGCTGACCGTGGCGGTGATGCTGCCTGCCAGCGGCTGGCTGGCGGACAAAGTCGGCGTGCGCAATATTTTCTTTACCGCTATTGTCCTGTTTACCCTTGGTTCACTGTTTTGCGCGCTTTCCGGCACCCTTAATGAACTGTTGCTGGCGCGCGCATTGCAGGGCGTGGGCGGTGCGATGATGGTGCCGGTTGGCAGGTTGACGGTGATGAAAATTGTTCCGCGCGAGCAATATATGGCGGCGATGACCTTTGTGACGCTGCCTGGCCAGGTTGGCCCACTGCTTGGCCCGGCGCTGGGCGGACTGCTGGTGGAGTACGCGTCATGGCACTGGATCTTTTTGATCAACATTCCGGTTGGAATTATCGGCGCGATCGCCACACTAATGTTAATGCCGAACTACACCATGCAGACGCGGCGCTTTGATCTCTCCGGCTTTCTGTTGCTGGCGGTTGGCATGGCGGTATTAACGCTGGCGCTGGATGGCAGTAAAGGTACGGGCTTATCGCCGCTGGCGATTGCTGGCCTGGTTGCTGTTGGCGTGGTGGCGCTTATGCTTTATCTCATACATGCCAGAAATAACGCCCGCGCCCTGTTCAGCCTGAAACTGTTCCGCACCCGTACCTTTTCGTTGGGCCTGGCGGGGAGCTTCGCCGGACGTATCGGCAGCGGTATGTTGCCCTTTATGACGCCGGTTTTCTTGCAGATTGGTCTCGGCTTCTCACCCTTTCATGCCGGATTGATGATGATCCCAATGGTGCTCGGCAGCATGGGGATGAAGCGGATAGTCGTGCAGGTAGTGAACCGCTTTGGTTATCGTCGGGTACTGGTGGCGACTACGCTGGGCCTGTCGCTGGTCACACTGCTGTTTATGGCCACCGCGCTGCTTGGCTGGTACTACGTTTTACCATTCGTTCTGTTTTTACAAGGGATGGTCAACTCAACGCGTTTTTCCTCCATGAACACGCTGACACTGAAAGATCTGCCGGACAAACTGGCAAGCAGTGGCAACAGTCTGCTGTCGATGATTATGCAATTGTCGATGAGTATCGGCGTGACCATCGCCGGGCTGTTGCTTGGGCTTTTTGGTTCGCAGCATGTCAGCGTCGACAGCGGTGCCACACAAACCGTCTTTATGTACACCTGGCTAAGCATGGCGTTTCTTATCGCCCTTCCGGCGTTCATCTTTGCCAGAGTTCCGAACGATACACATCAAAATGTGGCTATTTCGCGGCGCAAAAGGAGCACTGAATGAAGTTCTGGCGGCCCGGCATTACCGGCAAACTGTTTCTGGCGATCTTCGCCACCTGCATCGTCTTGCTGATCACGATGCACTGGGCGGTGCGTATCAGTTTTGAGCGCGGCTTTATCGATTACATTAAGCATGGCAATGAGCAACGGCTGCAAATGCTTGGCGACGCACTTGGCGAGCAGTACGCCCAGCATGGCAACTGGCGCTTCCTGCGTAACAACGATCGTTTTGTGTTTCAGATCCTGCGTTCACTTGAACATGATAGCAACGACGATAAGCCCGGCCCCGGTATGCCGCCGCACGGCTGGCGCACCCAGTTCTGGGTGGTCGATCAAAATAACAAAGTGCTGGTTGGCCCTCGCTCACCTATTCCACCGGACGGCACACGGCGGCCTATTCTGGTCAATGGTCTGGAAGTCGGCGCGGTGATCGCCTCCCCTGTCGAGCGGCTGACCCGCAATACCGATATCAATTTTGATAAGCAACAACGGCAAACCAGTTGGCTGATTGTGGCTTTATCTACTTTACTGGCAGCGCTGGCGACGTTCCCACTGGCACGCGGCTTGCTGGCACCGGTAAAACGGTTAGTTGACGGCACGCACAAACTGGCAGCAGGTGATTTCACCACTCGCGTGACGCCCACCAGCGAAGACGAACTGGGCAAACTGGCACAGGACTTCAACCAGCTCGCCAGTACGCTGGAGAAAAACCAGCAGATGCGCCGCGATTTTATGGCCGACATTTCTCACGAACTGCGCACGCCTTTAGCGGTACTGCGCGGCGAACTGGAAGCCATCCAGGATGGTGTACGTAAATTCACGCCAGAGACAGTGGCTTCTTTACAGGCGGAGGTCGGAACGTTGACTAAACTGGTCGACGATCTCCATCAGTTGTCGATGTCTGATGAAGGCGCTCTCGCCTACCAGAAAGCAACGGTGGATCTCGTTCCACTACTTGAAGTCGCGGGCGGCGCATTTCGCGAACGTTTCGCCAGTCGTGGGTTGACTCTGCAATTCTCCTTGCCGGACAGCATTACCGTATTTGGCGATCGCGATCGTTTAATGCAGTTGTTTAATAACTTACTGGAAAACAGCCTGCGCTACACCGACAGTGGCGGTGGCCTGCATATTTCCGCCGAACAGCACGACAAAATGGTGCATCTGACCTTTGCCGACAGCGCACCGGGAGTCAGCGACGATCAGTTACAAAAATTGTTTGAGCGTTTTTATCGCACGGAAGGTTCCCGCAACCGTGCCAGCGGCGGCTCCGGGCTGGGGTTGGCAATTTGCCTGAACATTGTTGAAGCACATAATGGTCGCATTGTTGCCGCCCATTCGCCTTTTGGCGGGGTTAGCATTACAGTAGAGTTACCGCTGGAACGGGATTTACAGAGAGAAGTATGACCGAGTTACCTATCGACGAAAACACGCCGCGTATTTTGATCGTGGAAGATGAACCCAAACTGGGGCAGTTGCTCATTGATTATCTGCGTGCCGCAAGCTATGCGCCGACGTTGATTAGCCACGGCGATCAGGTACTGCCGTATGTGCGCCAGACGCCACCGGATCTGATCCTGTTAGATCTGATGCTACCAGGCACCGATGGTCTGACACTGTGTCGGGAGATTCGTCGTTTTTCTGATATTCCCATTGTTATGGTGACAGCGAAAATCGAAGAGATCGACCGCCTGCTGGGGCTGGAAATCGGTGCTGATGATTACATCTGTAAACCGTATAGCCCGCGGGAAGTGGTAGCGCGCGTCAAAACTATATTGCGTCGTTGCAAACCGCAGCGTGAGTTGCAACAGCAAGATGCAGAAAGCCCGTTAATTATCGACGAAGGTCGTTTTCAGGCTTCGTGGCGCGGCAAAATGCTTGATCTGACCCCTGCGGAATTTCGCCTGCTGAAAACACTCTCCCATGAACCGGGAAAAGTGTTCTCCCGCGAGCAGTTACTCAATCATCTTTATGACGACTACCGCGTAGTGACCGACCGTACCATCGATAGCCACATTAAAAACCTGCGCCGCAAGCTGGAAGCACTGGACGAAGAGCAGTCATTTATCCGCGCCGTTTACGGTGTCGGTTATCGCTGGGAAGCCGATGCCTGCCGCATTGTTTAACGTATCTTTGCCCTCGCGAGGGCTGAATTCCTTGTTTATTAATCCGTCATGCCCCTCTCTGAAAGGAGCTGTCTCTTGATCAGGAGATCTGATCAAGAGACAGCTCCTTTAGGGGGGTATTCCCCTGATTGGCAACCTTATGAATATCACCCATACTTAAATCGTTACATACTGTTTTCAATACGCAATTTCAATCAAGGAGTCATTATGGCTGGTTGGTTTGAACTCAATAAGAGCAGTGATAATCAGTTCCGGTTTGTGTTAAAAGCGGGTAACGGTGAGACTATTCTCACCAGCGAACTGTATACCTCAAAAGCCGCTGCGGAAAAGGGCATTGCCTCTGTGCAAAGCAACAGCCCGCAGGATGAACGCTATGAGAAAAAAACAGCGAGCAACGGCAAATTTTATTTCAATCTGAAAGCCGCTAATCATCAGATAATCGGCTCCAGTCAAATGTACGCCACCGCTCAATCACGCGAAATCGGAATTGCCTCAGTAAAAAACAATGGCGTAAGCCAGACTGTGAAAGATAAGACTTAATTGTTATGCCGGGCGCGGATAACGCGCCCGGCTTTATTTCTAATAAACACTTACTTATTGATGCTAAGGATCAATCCGCGCCATTAAAATAATGGGAAGATAAGTTTCATATCAGGTGAAAGAATTTTTGTTCTTCTTTTTGAACGCCACGTTATTTATTTCCTGCAAGTGCCGAAGAAATTATCGTTATTCGCATCCTTACCAAAACCAGGAGACGACCAGACATTTGCACTGGAGCCAACCCCACCGATTGCGCTACAATGCCCGCCCTTAAAGTGGGGACACTCCCCTAACCGCTTCATCAGGTGAAGCGGATCTGACCTGTCATCAGAACGAGAGAATTATGTTTAAACCGGAACTCCTTTCCCCGGCGGGAACGCTGAAAAATATGCGTTACGCTTTCGCTTATGGCGCAGATGCTGTTTATGCGGGGCAACCGCGTTACTCCCTGCGTGTGCGCAACAACGAATTTAACCACGAAAATCTCCAGCTCGGCATCAATGAAGCCCACGCGCTGGGGAAAAAGTTTTATGTCGTGGTCAACATTGCGCCACACAATGCCAAGCTAAAAACCTTTATCCGTGATCTGAAACCGGTGGTGGAAATGGGGCCGGACGCACTGATTATGTCCGATCCGGGGCTGATTATGCTGGTGCGTGAACACTTCCCTGAAATGCCGATCCACCTTTCCGTGCAGGCCAACGCCGTAAACTGGGCGACGGTGAAATTCTGGCAGCAAATGGGGTTGACCCGCGTGATCCTCTCCCGCGAGCTGTCGCTGGAAGAGATTGAAGAGATCCGCAATCAGGTTCCGGATATGGAGCTTGAAATCTTCGTTCACGGCGCGCTGTGCATGGCCTACTCCGGCCGCTGCCTGCTCTCTGGCTACATCAACAAACGCGATCCAAACCAGGGCACCTGCACCAACGCCTGCCGTTGGGAGTACAACGTGCAGGAAGGGAAAGAAGATGACGTTGGCAACATCGTACACAAATACGAGCCGATTCCGGTGCAAAACGTCGAGCCGACGCTGGGTATCGGTGCGCCAACCGACAAAGTGTTTATGATCGAAGAAGCCCAGCGCCCGGGCGAGTATATGACCGCGTTTGAAGATGAGCACGGCACTTACATCATGAACTCGAAAGATCTGCGCGCCATCGCCCATGTTGAACGCCTGACCAAAATGGGCGTGCATTCGCTGAAAATCGAAGGCCGCACTAAATCTTTCTACTATTGTGCACGTACCGCGCAGGTTTATCGTAAAGCTATCGATGACGCCGCTGCGGGCAAACCGTTCGACACCAGCCTGCTGGAAACACTGGAAGGCCTGGCGCATCGTGGTTACACCGAAGGTTTCCTGCGTCGTCATACTCACGACGATTACCAGAACTACGAATACGGTTATTCCGTTTCTGACCGCCAGCAGTTTGTTGGAGAGTTTACCGGTGAGCGTAAAGGCTCTCTGGCAGCCGTAGCGGTGAAAAATAAATTCTCCGTTGGCGACAGCCTGGAACTGATGACGCCACAGGGCAATATCAACTTTACCCTTGAGCACATGGAAAACGCCAAAGGTGAAGCGATGCCGGTCGCGCCTGGCGATGGCTATACCGTGTGGCTCCCGGTTCCGCAGGATCTCGAGCTGAATTACGCACTGCTGATGCGTAATTTCTCCGGGGAAACCACGCGTAACCCGCACGGTAAGTGATTCATTTCGATTATTTTTCCCCGGATAGAAAATTCTTAGAAACCGATCACATACGGCTGCATTTATTAAGGTTATTATCTGTTTCGCTGAAAAACATAACCCATAAAATGCTAGCTGTACCAGGAACCACCTCCTTAGCCTGTGTAATCTCCCTTACACGGGCTTATTTTTTTGTACCACGCTTTCATCCTGTTCTGACTCCGCCTTTTCTTTTCTGCTCTACACTATCTACAGACCAATCATAAAGGCAGACGACCATGGCAGATTTTCCCGCCAGCTTACTGATTCTTAACGGCAAAAGTGCTGGCAATGAGATATTGCGCGAAGCGATTATGCTGTTGCGTGAGGAAGGAATGACGATCCATGTACGAACCACCTGGGAGAAAGATGATGCCGCGCGTTATGTTGCTGAAGCCCGTCAGCTTGGCGTTGCAACGGTAATTGCCGGAGGTGGAGATGGCACTATTAATGAAGTCTCCACGGCATTGATTCAGTGCGAAGGTGATGACATTCCTGCTTTGGGAATATTGCCGCTAGGTACAGCGAACGATTTTGCCACCAGTGTGGGTATTCCTGAAGCGCTGGATAAGGCACTTAAACTGGCAATTGCCGGTAACGCCATTGCGATTGATATGGCGCAGGTCAACAAACAAACCTGTTTTATCAACATGGCGACGGGCGGATTTGGTACGCGCATTACCACCGAAACACCGGAGAAATTAAAAGCCGCGCTGGGTGGCGTCTCTTACATCATTCACGGCTTAATGCGCATGGATACGTTGCAACCGGACCGCTGTGAAATCCGTGGTGAAAATTTTCACTGGCAAGGCGATGCGCTGGTTATTGGTATTGGCAACGGGCGTCAGGCCGGTGGCGGTCAGCAACTGTGCCCGAATGCGCTGATTAACGATGGGTTATTGCAACTGCGTATTTTCACCGGTGACGAAATTCTTCCCGCTCTCTTCTCAACCTTAAAACCTGATGAAGAAAACCCGAATATTGTTGAAGGCGCTTCGGCGTGGTTCGAGATACAAGCGCCGCATGAAATCACCTTTAACCTTGATGGCGAACCATTAAGTGGCCAACGTTTTCATATAGAAATACTTCCGGCGGCGTTGCGTTGTCGATTACCGCCGGACTGCCCGTTATTGCGCTAGTCAAAAATTTATTCTCTCCTGAACAGGGGTACATCAATTTTTGCCGGATGCGGTGCGCACGCCTTATCCGGCCTACGGGAGGTGTGTTGTTCGCAGGCCAGATAAATGAAGCGTATCAGGCAATCGTAATTTTGCTATCGAGATAAACGTCCTGCACGGCGTTAATCAGTTTCACGCCGTCGGCCATCGATTTCTTGAACGCTTTACGCCCGAGAATCAGCCCCATTCCGCCCGCGCGTTTGTTGATAAC
This sequence comes from Escherichia sp. TW09308, assembly GCF_000208565.1. NCBI lineage: Bacteria > Pseudomonadati > Pseudomonadota > Gammaproteobacteria > Enterobacterales > Enterobacteriaceae > Escherichia > Escherichia sp. TW09308. The sequence goes on from NZ_AEME01000001.1 coordinate 4,131,785, forward strand.
CGCAGTACGCACCGCATCGCTAAGGTCGGTTTCACCGCCCGCGGCACCGCCGGAGTTAATCAGCCCTGCGCGGCCCATATAACAGTTAGCTAACTGATAACGCACCAGGTCAATCGGGTTTTCGCTGGTTAACTTGCTGTAAACGCGATCGTCGGTATAACCGTAATTAATCGCTTTATAGCCGCCGTTATTCTCCGCCATTTTTTGTTTGACAATATCCGCGCCAATGGTCGCCGCCAGATGGTTCGCCTGACCGGTCAGGTCAGCGGAAACATGGTAATCGATGCCCTCTTTCTTAAAGGCGGAGTTGCGCAAATAAGCCCACAGCACGGTCACCATGCCCAGCTCATGTGCACGTTCAAAGGCCGCAGAAATTTCTTCAATCTGCCGACGTGACTCTTGCGAGCCAAAATAGATGGTCGCGCCAACTGCCACTGCTCCCATGTTGAACGCCTGCTCTACACTGGCATACAGCGTTTGATCGTAGGTGTTTGGGTAACTTAGCGTCTCGTTGTGGTTGAGTTTGACGAGGAATGGAATGCGGTGAGCGTAACGCCGCGATACCGATGCCAGCACGCCATAAGTTGACGCCACACAGTTACAGCCCGCTTCTATCGCCAGTTCAACAATATTTTTCGGGTCGAAATAGAGCGGGTTAGCAGCAAATGAAGCCCCCGCGGAGTGCTCGACCCCCTGGTCAACCGGCAGAATAGAAAGATACCCGGTTCCGGCCAGACGCCCGGTGTTATACAGCGTCTGCATATTACGCAGCACCGCTGGCGGACGATTATTGTCAATCATCACGCGGTCTACGTAGTCATGTCCGGGGAGATAAAGCTGGTCAGAAGGAATAGTCATACAACGATGCTGTAAAAGGTTGTCGGCATCTTTGCCAAGCAACTGCGCAATATCTGTCATTACTATGCTCCCGTAAATTCCGATTGGATATCGGCTATGGATTGTCCTGGCCCACCTTTTGCGGGCAATTATAATCCTGGTCGTTATGAGCTATTTTTTCCATCTTTCGGCTGTTTTTTCAGCGTTTCCTGTTGGCACGACTCATCAGAAAAAGTGTTACCACGGTCAAGATTTCACCACAAAGGTATTTAAAAGGTATCATCAAATGGTATTGTCAGCGCGTACCTTACATTACCTGTCATGAAGGAATCAAAAGATGAAAACAACAGCAAAGCTGTCGTTCATGATGTTTGTTGAATGGTTTATCTGGGGCGCGTGGTTTGTACCATTGTGGCTGTGGTTAAGTAAAAGCGGGTTTAGTGCCGGAGAAATTAGCTGGTCGTATGCCTGTACCGCCATCGCGGCGATCCTGTCCCCTATTCTGGTTGGCTCCATCACTGACCGCTTTTTCTCGGCGCAGAAAGTGCTGGCTGTATTGATGTTCGCTGGTGCAGTGCTGATGTATTTCGCTGCGCAACAGACCACTTTTGCCGGATTCTTCCCGTTACTGCTGGCCTACTCGCTAACCTATATGCCGACCATTGCACTGACTAATAGCATCGCCTTTGCCAACGTGCCAGATGTGGAACGTGATTTCCCACGCATTCGTGTGATGGGTACTATCGGCTGGATTGCCTCTGGTCTGGCATGTGGATTCTTGCCGCAAATGCTGGGTTATGCCGATATCTCACCGACTAATATTCCGCTGCTGATTACCGCCGGAAGTTCTGCTCTGCTCGGTGTGTTTGCATGTTTCCTGCCCGACACACCACCAAAAAGCACTGGCAAAATGGATATTAAAGTCATGCTTGGCCTGGATGCACTGATCCTGCTGCGCGATAAAAACTTCCTCGTCTTTTTCTTCTGTTCATTCCTGTTTGCTATGCCGCTGGCGTTCTATTACATCTTTGCCAACGGTTATCTGACCGAAGTCGGTATGAAAAACGCGACCGGCTGGATGACGCTCGGCCAGTTCTCTGAAATCTTCTTTATGCTGGCATTGCCGTTTTTCACCAAACGATTTGGTATCAAAAAGGTATTATTACTTGGTCTGGTCACCGCTGCGATTCGTTATGGCTTCTTTATTTACGGCAGCGCGGATGAATATTTCACCTACGCACTATTGTTCCTCGGTATTTTGCTGCACGGCGTAAGTTACGATTTTTACTACGTTACCGCATACATCTATGTCGACAAAAAAGCCTCCGTGCACATGCGTACTGCCGCGCAGGGATTGATTACGCTCTGCTGCCAGGGTTTCGGTAGTTTGCTCGGCTATCGTCTTGGCGGCGTGATGATGGAAATGATGTTCGCTTATCAGGAACCAGTCAACGGGCTGACCTTCAACTGGGCCGGGATATGGACTTTCGGTGCGGTGATGATTGCCATTATCGCCGTGCTGTTCATGATTTTTTTCCGCGAATCCGACAACGAAATTACGGCTATTAGGGTCGATGATCGCGATATTGCGTTGACACAAGGGGAAGCAAAATGAAAACAGAACGTATTCTCGGTGCTCTTTACGGGCAGGCGTTAGGGGATGCGATGGGGATGCCCTCCGAGCTTTGGCCGCGCAGCCGCGTCAAAGCGCATTTTGGCTGGATTGACCGTTTTCTGCCCGGCCCAAAGGAGAATAACGCGGCCTGTTATTTTAACCGCGCCGAATTTACCGACGACACCTCGATGGCGCTGTGCCTGGCGGATGCGTTGCTGGAACGCGAAGGCGAGATCGACCCGGATCTGATTGGGCGTAAAATCCTCGACTGGGCACTGCGTTTCGACGCCTTCAACAAAAACGTGCTTGGCCCGACCTCAAAAATTGCGCTTAACGCCATTCGCGACGGTAAACCCGTCGCTGAACTGGAAAACAACGGCGTGACTAACGGTGCGGCGATGCGCGTCTCACCATTGGGGTGTTTACTCCCGGCGCGTGATGTTGATTCCTTTATTGATGATGTGGCGCTGGCGTCCAGCCCGACCCATAAATCCGATCTGGCGATTGCGGGGGCGGTGGTTATTGCATGGGCGATTTCTCGTGCCATTGACGGCGAAAGCTGGTCAGCGATTGTTGATTCTCTACCCTCGATTGCGCGACATGCTCAACAAAAACGCATCACTACCTTCAGCGCCTCACTGGCGGCACGTCTGGAGATTGCACTAAAAATCGTTCGTCACGCCGACGGCACCGAATCTGCCAGCGAACAGCTATATCAAGTGATTGGCGCAGGCACCAGCACTATTGAGTCCGTTCCGTGCGCCATTGCGCTGGTTGAACTGGCACAAACCGATCCGAACCGCTGCGCTATTCTGTGCGCCAATCTTGGTGGTGACACTGACACCATCGGCGCTATGGCGACGGCGATTTGTGGCGCATTGCATGGCGTAAATGCTATCGATCCGGCATTAAAGGCTGAGCTGGATGCGGTTAATCAGCTTGATTTCAACCGCTATGCCACGGCGCTGGCGAAGTATCGCCAACAACGGGAGGCGGTATGAGCGGCACCAGGTTACACACGCTGCTGTCGCAATTAACTACGCGTCAACCGGTGATGGTTGTCGGTGCGGCTGTCATTGATGTGATCGCTGACGCTTACGCCCTGCCCTGGCGCGGGTGCGATATCGAACTGAAACAGCAGAGCGTAAATGTTGGCGGCTGTGCGCTGAACATTGCCGTGACGTTAAAGCGCCTCGGTATAGAAGCGGATAACGCCCTGCCGCTCGGTCAGGGGGTGTGGTCGGAGATTATTCGTAACCGGATGGCAAAAGAGGGATTGCTCAGCCTGCTCGATAACGCCGAAGGCGATAACGGCTGGTGTCTGGCGCTGGTTGAACCTGATGGTGAACGTACCTTTATGTCGTTCAGCGGTGTGGAAAATCAGTGGAATAGCCAGTGGCTGACGCGATTAACCGTTGCACCAAATAGCCTGCTCTATTTTTCCGGTTATCAACTGGCCTCGCCCTGTGGCGAATTGTTAGTGGAATGGCTGGAAGGACTGCAAGACGTGACGCCGTTTATTGATTTCGGCCCGCGGATTGACGATATCCCGGATGCATTGCTTGCGCGCATCATGGCCTGTCGGCCACTGGTGTCGCTCAATCGCCAGGAAGCTGAGATTGCCGCCGAACGTTTTGCTTTATCCGCAAATATCACAATGCTTGGCACGCAATGGCAGGAGAAATTTGCCGCGCCGCTGATCGTTCGTCTCGATAAAGAAGGCGCGTGGTATTTCAGCAACAACGCTTCTGATTGCGTTCCGGCATTTCCAACGCAAGTCGTGGACACTATTGGCGCAGGTGATAGCCATGCTGGTGGCGTGCTTGCCGGACTGGCCTCCGGTCTCCCACTGGCAGACGCCGTATTGCTGGGCAATGCGGTAGCGTCGTGGGTTGTCGGACATCGCGGCGGTGATTGCGCGCCAACGCGCGAAGAACTACTCCTCACACACAAAAACGTATAGATCGCTGCGACAGTGGCTGATGCTGTACTCAATAGGCCGTTGCTGTTGGTCAAGCGCCACTTGCTTGATCACCAGCACCGGTATTTTGCTATCTAACTGAATATGTGACTGAAACTCGGCATCCGGCATTCGGGCGCTAACGCGGGAACGGGTGCGCAGGGGAAAGATACGCTGACTGCGGAAATAGTCATAGAGAGAAATACCGATGGCATCAACATCATGAATTAAATGCACTGGAACCCACGACTCTTCTATCGATACCGCTTCTTCATCCACATAGCGAATACGCTTAAGCAAGAAGACATCGCTGCCCGCGGCAATCGCCAGTTGCTGCGCAACTTCTTCGGGACACTTTACCACTCGCTTATTAACCCACAACGTATCGGGTTTTTTCCCACGCAACACCACCTGCTGAGAAAAACCTCGCGCTTCTTTCAACGAGTATTCGAAGATGTTGTTGATCTGCGTTCCGTAGCCACGCGAACGCGTCACCACTCCCTCTTCTTCCAGCGCCTGCATCGCCTTGCGCACCGTAATGCGCGAAACGCCGGTTAACTGACTTAAATCACGCTCGCCGGGCAAAATATTTCCATGCTCCAGCACCCCACTGCGCACGGCATTTTTTACCGTTTCGGCAAACTTAATATAAAGCGGCGTGTTGTCCGCCGCTAAAATACGTTCGTTCAGTTGAGCGATAAGCTGGGTATGCGCTTGTTCCATTTGTCTTTTTCCTGCCGGGGAGTCTGGTAGGAGTATATCACGCACCTATTGCCTTAGCAGTTTCTTCACCGCCAGCACATGTTTGCACGGCCCTCTTTCGCCCTGATATTTACTGAACCATTCACAGGTACAGCGTTCACCATTTGCATCGAGAATGACGGTATGTCGTACCCCACTTCCTTCAACTCGCGCCTCTGTTCTGGCTGGCTGCTGGCTAATAATTTCAACTTTGTTCTCTTGCAGTAATTTATCTGCCCCTTTCAGACGGGGATTCAGAGTCATTATGCGGGAGAGTTTGAACGGCAACTGGCGATAAAAATATGCATTATCGGTAAGGTCATAACCCAGTAATCCCATTGCCGCCAGTTGCGCGGCCAGGGTGTCGGTTTTTCCCAGCCACTGACTGCCACCAGAAGCAAAAAATGCCGGGCTAATGGTCTGGTTGGCCTGTGCATGCTCATCAAAAATAGTCAGCCAACTCTCATCAATCCCCTCATTTAGCGCATCCAGCGTCGCCCCTTCGCCAGAAAATCCACGCCAGCAATCACGAGATAAAGAAAGCGTAAAACGCAGATCGCCAAACCAGAGTTGCCAGGTGGTGGATTGCATATCTGGTTGCGCGAAGACCTGCAAACAATCAGCAAAAGGTAACAAGGGTTCCAGTAAGCGCAGACGATGCAGCCCGCCAATACAAATCGCATTGACTGATTTTACGGGCGAAAACTGTGGTGTCGTACCACGCACCTGTAAATAGTAATCGGTTTTCACCTGCCCTTTGGGTAATGAGCGAAACAGTTGCTGCGCCTGGACTTTTGTGAACTGGTGACCTTTTGCTGATTGCGCAAGATAGACCTGCACACTACTCAAGCCTTTGATCCATTTCACCGGAAGTGGCACTTTGCGTTCAATAACCTTGTGATTTTCCAGATGTAACCCCACCGATTTCTGACCGACGGATAATGTAACATCTCCACTATTGCTTACCCCCGCTAATGCCGAAAGCATGGGCTGGTTAAAATCGACATTGGTCGTGCCGCTTTGTAAAAACTCACCGTTTAAGCCATCGGGCAAAATATCAAGCCGCACATAAACTCCGGCACAATGAGAAAAGCCTTCAAAACGCACCCGTTCATATCCTGCGCTGACAATAGGATCTTTCAGTAGCGCCAGTTGCGCAGGCGAAAGGTTAAAACTCGACTTCACCACATTGGAAAGTGCAATTAAACAGCGCGCCATCATAAAAGGTTGCCTGACCTGGCCGATAAAAAAACAGGGCGCGTCAGACGCCTTTTGAATCTCGCTGTATTTCGCCAGGCGTAATTCATCTTTACCGTTCGTTTTGTGCAAAGCGGATGGGATGTTGTAACTATAAGTGAGTATCTCTTCCATTTATGACTTCCTTGTAAGTTCGTGTTGCAGCTCGTTGAGCTTTTTATAGTTGGTGATTTTTACCGTACTCAAATGGCTATCCATTGCACTTACCATCTCAAGTAATGCCTGATTGTGGCGGAAACTGATATTGATAAGCGACTGCATGGCGAGATCGGTGAAGCGTTTGAGTGGTGCCCAGCTCTCTTTTTCAAGCTGCCCCAGAATGTCGCCGATATGGGCAGAATTGATACCTTGTGGGTAACGTAGCTTCTCAATCCATAACTCTCCGGCAAGTGCACGGACAGTTTTGTCAGAGTGAAGCATACAAAGCGCGGTAAGCAAATGCCCTACTGGAGAAAGTGGCAATGGTAGATCATACAGGGCCTGAAGGATCTCCAGATTCGATTTCGTTGATGAAATGTTTGGATCATGAAAATTCATTTCAATATAACGCATGAGTGTGACATCACCCTGCCAGGGGAAAGCATACAGCGTTCGCCGCTTATACTCTCCGCCAAAGTAACTGTATTTATCGCAAGGCATGAAACTGTCAGCATAGAACAAAGTCATCTCCAGATTTTGAACAGCCGTTGTGACGTCAAAGTTGAATGTTCGAACAGGGAGGTGAGCTTTGTTTTCCTTGATGAACCAGGGGAACATATTGCTTAATAACGCCATCGGTAACGCATGTTTTTCCAGCAATGCATACCCGACATCAAAAGAGGTTGTATCAGCGTTCACCGCACTGCGGGTAATAATGGCCGCCAGTTTCCATTCATCATGCGCAACGTGTGCTAATGCGTCTTGCTCACCGGATAACAAATATCGCACTAATGCAGCATATCCGGGGTTAAGTTGTGAAATGTCAGGCTGATTGCCAATAAATACACACCGTTGAATCGCAAGTTGCATATCCTGACTACAAGGCTCCACACCCGCATTCTGGTATTGCAAAAGGCGCTGAACAAACACCGCCGGGTCAATAAAGCAAGGTAGATGCGTGGGTGTTGAAAGCAAAGGCAGATTTGCCTGGTTTGTTAATAACAACAGAATATTTTTGAAAAACGCAATCCATGAGCGGTTTCGTTTTTTGTTCTCTGTATCATAGGAATGAAACCCCCAGTCTATCTTTTTCCATTTGTCAGTTGTATTTTTTAAACTCTTAAAATCTTCATACATTATTTTAATTTTTGCTGTCTGTAGTGGAAAACGTGAGATAAGTTCTGCCGCATATTCCATAAAGAAAAAGCCCAGCATTCCTTCAAAAAAAGAAATATGTTCAGATGCCTCAAGCGCCTGCATAAACGCCGGTTCCAGTTGGTTCACATTCTCTTCATTAATTTCAGGAGCAAAACGTAATAATGCGGCTGGTAACAGGTCAAAGTGATACGACTCGACGTTATGAAATGCCTGGCCTGCCAGGAAGACAAAATCATCCCAGGTTTCAATTTCTGCGATACGGTTATCTTCACGAATCAGTGGAAATACGGGAGAAAGTTCAGCAGATTTATCGGACGTAAGCGGCGTAACATCAAGAAAGTCGGTTAATAAATCACGAGCGCCTGTAAGCAGATTATCGCCATAACGACTTAATAACGAACTTATTTCTGGTTCTAAGGGACTGGCATATTTTGCAATTAACTTCGCTGCTTTATTTTGTAGCCCGATATCTTTGCTGAGGAATACCGTGGTGAGGTGTTGGCAGATTTCAAATTTTTTATCAGGGTGCAGTTTCGCCAGTTTATCAGCAATCGTTAATGCGCTATCGACAATACCTTTAGTGGTGAAAGAAAATAACTGTGGAAGGCAGGAGATAAACTCATCATGGTGAAATTGCGGATGTTCGGATATTTTTTTGATTGCCTGCAATGCCGTAGTGATAGGTTTACTGTGCGGGCAATAATATGTTGAAAATAGCGCCTCCTGAAGTTGCAAACATTCGTCCGCTGTCGGTTGCAGTGAAGAAAATAACGTTGCGTACCAGCATGTTTGTTCACGATTAAAATTACGATTAACCGCGAGCAAACTTTCTTTTAATACTTTTATTCTGTTGATGCGTTTTTCCGTGATATATTTTTTGAAGAAATATATCCATTTTCGTCCCCCGGCATCCTCAGGTTTACTTTCCTTTGGATACCACTGATCTGACCATGAAACACTGCACGGATAATTAAACACCATCCAGATATGATCGTCTAAAGAAAAACGATGGTTTTCAAGAGTTGATGCTGAAGTAATTTTATTAACAATAACCTGCGGTGTAATATTACCAACATATTTTTCGGCAATCCAGTCGCAGAGAGTGGCATAATCTATTGAAAAATCTCCACCTTTAATATCACCATTAATATAATCAGTAAGCCATTCCGGGCAGTGCCATTTGAGTGTTTGTTTAACTGCCTCATTAGAACTCAACAAGTTACGTTCAATATTTTTACAGTCTTTTCGTGCATAGCAACTGATGATCGCCACGCTAAGCATCTCTAACTGATTTTTTGTACCATCTTGCTGGTAAGTTCTTCCACGAAAACCACCGATGCTTACTTCATGCCATTGATACTCGCCTAATCGTTTCACGTCTTTCTTTATAAGCGGCACTAAATTTTTCCGCTGCTTATCATCCAGCGACTTCAGAAATGCTAATAATTGTTCTGAATTCCCTGATTCAATGATTTTGCTGTAATGCTCTTGAGTCGTATCCATTATTCTCCTCTCTGAATATCTTTTTTTATACGTACTAAATTAGCTTTTACAATGCAGCACCAAACCTTCAAGTTCCTGCCGTAGTTCAGTCAGCTTTTTGTAATTGGTGATTTTTACCGTGCTCAAATGGCTATCCATTGCACATACCATCTCAAGTAATGCCTGATTGTGCCGGAAACTGATATTGATAAGCGACTGCATGGCGAGATCGGTAAAGCGTTTGAGTGGTGCCCAGCTCTCTTTTTCCAACCGTCCAAGGATGTCGCCGATATGGGTAGAATTCACACCTTGTGGATAACGCAGCTTTTCAATCCATAGTTCGCCAGCAAGAGCACGCACCGTTTTGTCGGCGTGAAGCATGCAAAAAGCGGTAAGTAGATGACCCATGGGTGAAAGTGGCAAAGGCAGTTCAAGCATGGCCTGAAGCAGGTTAATGATCTCTCTGGCTTCTTTAGAAGCATTTTTAAAATTAATTGCTATGAAGCGCGCCAGCATTGCCTCACTATGCCAGGGGAAAGAGAATAATATTCGCTTTCGATCTGCACTATGGCCTTCAGGAAACCGCATAAAACTATATTCATAAAATAATGTTGAATTTTCATCGTGCCAATAACGGGGAATATCAAAATGGAGTTGCTTATAAACAATTTCTTTATTGGTATATTGATTCTGGTTAACTTTTGTTAATAATTTCCAATCATACTTATTTTTCAATATTTCTACCGGAGTGTCTCGCTTCGCCAATAACAAATTCCCTCTGGTATAAGAATCAACATCGGGTAAAAAAACCTGACGTGTTAAAATTGCAGTAAGCACTAGATCATCATCATTTACGGCGTCCAGAGAAGAAACATTACCAGAGCGCAAGTAGTTCATCAGTTCTGAATATTGGCGGTTAAAATCATTGGGCAACAGGCTTTCTGTGCCTGGAACACATCGCTGTATCGCGAGTTGAAAATCGAATCCGCAAGGTGATTCTCCAGCCTGCTGGTATCGATATAGACGGTCAATTAAAATACGTGGTTCAATAAAACAGGGAAGATGAGTTGGTGTCGAAAGCAACGGTAGGCCGCTTGATTTTTTAAGTAATGTAAGTGTGTTTAATAAAATATTAATCCATGGCTGAAATACTGCTTTCGTTGATTTCTGCCACTCATTAAATCCCCAATTTAGCTTTTGATACTTATCTTGATGATTAATTAGCTCATGATATTTTTGACATTGCCTGTCAATATTTTCATTGTGATATTTTGTTTGGATAAAATCTGCAAACTCCATAAAGAAACTTGCCAGTATTTTATCGAAACTTCCTTGAGTACCTGACCAGGTATGAAGTGTTTTCAAAGCATTGGCAAAAGCGGGTATCAATTGTTCAATATTGTCTTTATTAATTTGTTCTGAAAAACGTAACAGTGCCGCAGGGAGTTGGTCAAAAGAAAAGGAGTCAAGATTATGAAACGCCCTACCAACCAGGAAAATAAAATCATCCCAGGTTTCAATTTCGGGGATACGATTATCATCACGAATCAGCGGCATAACCGGGTACAATTGTACCGCTTCATCAACAACCATGGGTTTGATATCAAGAAAGTCAGTTAATAATTCCCGAGCGCCAATAAGTATGTTATCGGCGTAACTCATTAATAGTGAGCTTAGTTCAGGTTCAGTAGGGCTACCGTATTTGGCAATTAATTTTGCTGCTTTATTTTGCAAACTGGCATCTTTATTTATAAAGACTCCCGTCAGATGTTGACAGATTTCCGCCCTTTTCTCGGGATTCTGCTTCGCAAGTTTATCGGTAATGGTTAAGGTGCTATCAACAACGCCTTTGGTCGTTGACGATAACAGTAATGGTAATTGGGTAAGAAACTCATCACGATGAAAATCGTCGTTATCAAGGATCTTTTTGATAGCCTGTAGGGACGTCGTAACAGGTTTACTATGCGGACAACAAAATGTTGCTATGAGTTCATCCTGAAGTTGCAAGCATTCATCACCAGTCGGCTCCAGTGCGCTGAATAATGTGGCATAAAAATTCGTTTGATCTTTATTAAAACCACGATTAACGGCCAGAAGGCTTTCATTAAGAAGGCGGAAGCGATCTAAGCGTTGGTTTTTTGTGTATGTTTTTATAGACTCCAGCCATCGGGTAGAAAGATAGTTCGGATAGTGAAATACTAACCAGATATGCTCTTCAAAATAAAAGGGATACTTTTCCAGTGACTCATGTGGAGGAACTAATGTTTGTGCTATTGTTTCATCCTCCAGAGTCTGACGTTCCAGATACCCCTGACTTAACCATTCGGCTAACTCTTCATAAAATATAAAACCGTAGCCACGTTTATGAGATTCCTGTATATACAAGTTTATAAATTTAGCAAACCATGGTGGACAATACCATTGAAGCACTCTGTTAATAGTATTATTTTGGCGAACTAATTGTGGCGAAAGTTTTTTTATATCATTCCACGTAAAACAACTTAGTATAGCGACACCTAACATATCTAATTGAACAGCAGTAGCCTTATACCGCCCACTTTGTCGGTCAAACTGTTCGTATAACCGTTTTACATCCCTTTTAATCAACGGCACCAACGTATTGCGCAGTTTTTCATCCTGCGTTTTCAAGAAAGCAATAAACTGCTCTGAATTTCCCGACTCAATAATATTAGTGTATTGTTCTTTAATATCGGTCACTCTTCACATCCTTGTAGAGTAAATTCATTAAGATAAGCTATTAATTTTTTATAATTAATGGGGAGTTCTTTGTCACCAGCCAGTGTGATGCAATTCTCAACAATTTTCTTTTGGAATTTTCGTACTGCTGGATCGCTGTTGTGGTTATCAAGATATTCTATAAATCTATTAACCGGAGCATACTTATTCATCAATAAATAAGCAATACATTCAGACAGATAGTGACTGTCTATAAAGTTATGCTGGATAGCCAATTGTATATATTCAGCGGCCAAATTGCGGCTAATTTTTTTCTCAAAAAGTAAACAAACTGCAATGTAGATCCAACCTGCGTGATGAACGTGAAGTTGTTTTTCAAGTAAATATTGCAAAGGGTATAAACATTCTTCAACCCCATCGACTTCGTTTCCCGTTGCTGTATCTGGAACAAAAAAACTTAACCAGCAATCTGGATAATTTGGCACCAGGGATAAATAATACAAAAAGTCCTTCCAGTGACAACACTCATCACGACGGAGACTAATATAGTAATAATGAGCAGGATAAGAGTGAAGACTATCTCTCTTCCCGTAATGAATCACACTGTTATTTAATACCAGTCTGTACCAGGTTTTATATTTATTCTTATCAATTAATATGCGATATGTACAGGTAAATGGTTGGAGGATGCCAGGCCAACTCACCAGCTCTTTGGCGATAGATTCATATTGTGGAAACACCCCGTTTGTAGTTCGGGTACGTGTAATCTGCGTCCAGAGTGGTAAAAACGCATCATTTGTTGCCGATATTTCATCAGTGATCCCCAACAAATATTGCACCGCCTGGGCATATTTCCCTGTTAACATTAATGCCTGTTGCTTCACTTCTGCTATTATCTCGCCAGGCAAAATACGATTACAGGCGACAATTAAATCATCAAGATCAACCGGATAATTCTCGCGTTCGTGGGCCAATAATCGCTCCACCAATATTTGCGGCGAAACATAGAACGGCGTGTGACTTGGTGTTGCCAGTAACGTTAAGTGGCAGTTATCACGCAGTCGCGCCAGCACCAGTTGGTTTTGGTTCTGTAAATGCGGTAAACGCCGTTCATGCCACTCTGGCGTTGATGCGTATTCATCATTAAACCACTGCTGAAAAAAATCCCGCAGGCTATAGAGTATTGATGATCCGAGATACTTTTTATGCAATTTTTTATAATAGGGTTGCAATTGTTTTTTATAATCACCAGGAAGTTTATCTTGCAAAGCAATAATCCCGGCATAAAAAATCTCAATATCCAGTTCTTCTTTATTTTCCAACATTTTTCCTGTTTGAAACAACACCCCATCCCAGCTATCAGGAATAATGACCATCTCATGTTGTAGCATGGGAATTACATAACCTTCGCCCAACGGTGAATCACATTGCAACAGTGCCAGTACACTGTGCTTTAAGCTCCCCAACCATGGCTCAGCTAACGCGGCCACATCCTGTGCTGATTGGTATTTCATCATTAATTCAACTGTGCGTAGTTGTAATTTTTCGGTGCGCTGAATTAAGGTGCCAGATACGTTTTTCGCCAGTGTTGTACGATATTGGGGATAGCGTTCTGCCAACACCTCGGCAATATCAAGTGCTAAGAATAATATTTTATCGCATTTTTCACGTCCGCTAATAACCGGAAAATACTGCATAAATGATGAATGGTCAAACTCAGGATGACAGCAAAATGTTTGTATTATCTGAATAACAAAATTTACTACCGTATTATTACTGGCATTCAGTCCTAAAAATAATAATTGCTGGTTAGCAATCCATTCATCCTCTTGCGGGTTAAACATCTTTATTAGACGAATATGCCAGTTAAGGCGATCTTTTTTAAAGTTATTTGTTAATGAAGTTAATAATTCCTTGATTAATTGACGAGGCAGAAGATTTTCCGCAATCAGTTGCATAAACACATCATCCCAGTACTCGGTAACAACACCACACTGATGTGAGTTGTCGGCCTTATGGAAGTGGCTTTGCAAAAGCACTGGGACGTCATATTGCGGGAATGGTAAAATGACCTTTTCTATTACCTGTGAATTCTCCCGCATCCAAACAATTTCATTCTGAGCATTACGAGTATAAATCTCAATGTGAAATAATGCGTTGGCAAATGCTGATTCGTCAAAAATAACCCAACCATGTTTATAGCAGCTCCATAGAAGGCGGATATCTGGGTATGTATGCGGCGTGCGCAAACAATCCTTAAGCACACTATCCAGATAATCAGGAGGGGAATGGGTAAAAAAAGTAATTAGTGCATCGTGTATAGTATGATAACGACTTCTGCTAACTTCATGAAGCAATGTATGTTTCACTGGCCAGCTAACTGGAAACATTTTTTGTTCTGCATAACTGCGAGCACAAACAATTTTTGTCAAAGAGATTACATCGTCTACACATTCACCCAAACAAAGTGATTTATAATCAAGCGTCAACAATTCCTTTAAGGTAGTAATTCGCTCAACTTCGGTTAATGACAATGCCCAGTCTACAATGGCTGAATAATTTTTTTGTTGAATGAGTTCTACAGGTATCATCAGATAGTCTCTTCCATGAAGTTTTATCAATGATACCAGGTTGTTTACCTGTTTTATCAGCCCCCGAAATTCTGATTTTTATAATTTACTTCGTAAGTGTGTCTCCCACAAAAGCCTGCAGCTCCTCCACCGTGCCATTAAACACATTAAAATCCACCGGACCATTTACGCCATCCACCTGTCCACGGTCGGAATGCTGCCAGAAATGCCAGGCCAGGCCGTCATTGTCCGGGCGTCGCTGATAATAATGGGCCACCCACCACGGGTATTCATTGAAATATCCCGCCAGATTCGTGTGATAAAACGTCGCCCCCGCATAAATAATCGGCTTTTTGCCCGTGCTCTTTTCAACCATTTTTAGCCACTGACTTACCCGCTTGCGTAATTCTTTTGCCGATAATTTCCCACGTTCTTCTACGTCCAGCACCGCTGGCAGATCGCCTTGTGAGAAATCCACCGTTTGCAGAAATAATCGCGCCTGAACGGAAGCTGAGACCGACGGAGAAAAATAGTGATATGCCCCGCGCAATAAGCCATTTTTGTAGCTTTGACGCCAGTTACGCGAGAAATACGGGTCTACCAGCTTTTCGCCTTCCGTAGCCTTAATAAAAGCAAACTGTAAGCGGATACCGTTGTCGCGCATTTTTGCGACACGTTGCCAGTCGATCCGCGCCTGCCAGCGTGAAACATCAATACCATGAATGGTGTAATTGGCAGGGATTCGAATAGCAAAAGATTTGACCGGGCGATAACCATAAAAGTGGATGTAGTCTTTAATCTGAATTGCTGTCGACCAGAAAAAATTCACCGTCTGACGAGGATAAATCGCCACGATGGAAATTAGCCCCAGAGCGCAGAACAAGGCGGTGAATTTTTTTCGACTGGCTATTTTTAGCTGCATTGGTTTCATCCCTGAATTTCAGCGCGAACACGCTGAAAAATGCCAAAGCAGCTATAGTATGATGCTCACCACCAGGCGTGAAAGTGGTGAACCGGACCATTCCCGTGGCCAACTTCCAGCGTATCGGCCTGGGCTAACGCCGCTGATAGCCAGCTTTTTGCTTCCTGTACGGTGTCAGCCCAATTCGTGTGACGCGGACGCAGCGCTGCCAGCGCCGCAGATAATGTACAACCAGTGCCATGCGTGTTTTTGGTCATAATACGCGGTGCGGTAAACCGTTGTTCGCCGTCGCGGGTAAACAACCAGTCCGGGCTTTGCTCATCATCCAGATGACCACCTTTCATCAACACGGCACCACAGCCCATCGCCAATAATTCACGCCCCTGCTCCAGCATTTCCTGTTCATTACGCGCGTGTGGAGAATCGAGTAAAGCAGCAGCCTCCGGCAAATTTGGGGTGATTAATGAAACCGTGCGGCAATAATTGACTGCGTAGCGTGGCAACCGCCGAAGGTGAAAGCAGCGGATCACCGCTTTTAGCCAGCATAACGGTATCCAGCACCACGTTTTGGATCTGGTAACGTTGCAGCCGTTCTGCCACCGCTTCAACAATATCCGTCTCTGCCAGCATGCCGATTTTGGTGGTATCGATTCGCACATCGCTGAACACTGAGTCGAGTTGTGCGGCAACAAAGTCAGGCTCAATGCGATACACCGACTGTACACCGCGGGTATTTTGCGCCACCAGTGCGGTGATTACCGAACAACCATAAGCGCCAAGTGCCGAGAAAGTTTTAAGATCGGCCTGAATCCCCGCACCACCACTCGGATCAGTACCGGCAATCGTCAGAGCGTTAACCCGTTTCATGCCTGCACCTCCTGCGTCAGTTGCCAGAGCGCATCAAGGAAATGGGGGATAAAACTGCCCGGCCCTTCGCTTCTGGCGACCGCACGTTCTCCGGCTTGTTTCATCCAGTGGCAGGCAGATGCAACATTTTCCAGCGTATCGCCCGGTAATGCACAACTGGCAGCGACAACTGCCGATAATGCACAACCAGTTCCTACCACTTTGGTCATTAACGGATCGCCGCCGTGAATGCCAACGATGCGACGACCATCGGTAACATAATCTACCTCGCCCGTGACCACGACGACAGCCCCGGTTTCATTCGCCAGTGTTTGTGCTGCGGGTAACGCGTTGGCTGCGGCGTCGGTGGAATCCACACCGCGACCACCATTGGCGATACCAGCTAATGCCATAATTTCAGAGGCATTACCGCGTATCGCCGCTGGCTTTAACGATAAAAGTTCGTGGCAAAAATGACGGCGATATTCGAGTGCGCCAACCGCGACCGGATCAAGCGTCCAGGGGGTTTGGGAGCGTGTTGCCTGTTCTACGGCAGCACGCATCGCTTGTGCTCGTAGCTGCGTCAGTGTGCCTACGTTAATCAACAAGGCACTGGCGATGGCCGCAAACTGACTGGCCTCTTCGGTTTCGATAACCATCGCTGGCGATGCACCGAGCGCCAGTAAGGTATTGGCAGTAAAAGTTTGCACCACATCATTGGTCATGCAATGCACAAGGGGAGAGTGTTGGTGAAAGAGGTGTAACATGCGCGCAGATTGCGCGGAACTCAGCAGGTCGACTTGCATAGTTTGCTCCTGCCATAACGTGAAGAAGCAATGACCTGATGGTCTGTGACTTCCCTACGCTGGCATTATCCAGATCAGGTGATACGGGTATTTCTCAGCCTTCACGCAGAAGGGCACCCCGAGTCGTTTGGTTGAATCTCTATATTTTGTGCCAGCTTAGGGGAAGTGGCTTGCAGATGCAAGCTCGCCTCCATTAATTGCTTCTTCTCTGTGTACCCCATTTTGTACCCCATAGAAGGAATGAAAAAGAAACAATTAACGACTATCATTCAGATGGTGAAAACCATTGATTATATTAATTAGCTAATTAATATTATTTTTCTAAATTTGATAGGTGAGATAAAAAATGACAGAAACCCAGATCTACGAGAACATTAAGCAAGCCATTAGCAGCGCACCACGAAATAGCCAAACGATGGAAATGCACCTCCAGATGATCAAATATGCTGACCATCTTAAAAAGGTTACGGCAAAAGAGTTTTGTGGAGGTGTAGGATTTAAAGCCAGCTTTGGTACAGAGTTCAGCAAAATGAGAAATCTTACCGAGCGACTCAAAGCTGCTGGACTTGACACCACGAAGTTATAACAAACAAATCATCAATATATTACTTTCGTTTTCCAGACTTACTTGCATATGTTTCTAAGGCCAGAAAGAACAATAACCAACACATAGCTAATACCATAATATTTTCATTTTATATTACACAGAGAGATTTTTAGAGAGTGGAATAGATGAATTCTATTTTATTTTTCACTAAATATTGAATCATAACCCTCCTTATTAAAATGGAATATCAAAGTCTTCATATACTTTGGAATGTTTCTTAGAAAAATATGCCTCAATACCATTTGGTAGCTTTAACCTGTGCTTATAGGCTAACGATGTTGCAAATTCTATAAATGATGCTCCTCCTGTTCTTGTATGCTTCTGCTTGATAATAAGAGAGGCAAAATTTTCTAACACATCCTCCCTATCATTCGTTACCTTTTCATCAAATATTGGTGAAACAGGAGTTTCTTCCGTCTCCCACGGTAAAGGCGCATCCAACCAATCATCAAGAACATCAAAAGAAGGCTGTTTATGGCCTTTAGGTTGTTCCTGTGCTTCTTCTGCCTCAGAAAGATCAGAGAGTGATGATTCTCCTGGGGGAGTAATATGTGCATCTGTGAGAGGTAGCGCACGTAATTTTAAAGGACGTTTTGGAATTCGTTCTCCGACCTCTTCTAAAAGACCGATTTTAATCATAAGACCAATCAATTCATTAACTGTCTTACGGCTACAGCTACAAACTTTACTTAACTTCGTTTGTGTTTCAAAACATATTCCCCCTGATTTATCCCAATCTGAAACATAGCAATATAATTTTTGCATTTCTGCACTAAACTTAACTTTTCCACCACCAACACTTGAGGAGTAGATAAACTCAATCTCACAAAAGTAATGAGGTATATTCAAAGTTCGGTCTTTAATTTCTCCTGTTTGTTTATCAACATACTGGTATTTTTCACGAATCAATTTAATTTTAGACATTAGAATAATCTCCTTATAAATCACGCTTAATGCGCTACTAAAGTGAATGAGGATCATTTACCTTTTTTTGTTTGATATTCTCTGCTGCTTCAGTAATGATTCCTAACATCAAATCACTGACCATAATTTGCCTTTTCTTGGCTTCAGCAAATAAAACCTTGAAGGTTTCAGGGTCAACGTGTAGGTAAGTGCGCGGAATTGGTTTCTTAGTTTCGAGCATAGTTTTCTCCTTCTCTTCTTTACTCTGTTTCAGATTCTTTTTCATTTTTTCGCAGTTCATCAATAATTTTTAGTGCTGCATCGAAACATTTTTCACGCTCTGGATAACCACAACGGCGAGCGGTGTTCCTGTACATCCTTACTTTAAAGCGGTTGATCTCACCACGTTTCCAGGCTTCCACTACATCCTGTGGAGTGAAATATTTCATTAATTAACCTCCTTATTCTATTTGGTTAAAAGAAAAAACACCTTGCAAACCTGACGGCTTCAAAGTGCATTGATTTTGATTATTTATAGAAAAGGAAACTATTCTTATCCCTCTAATACCTATTATTACATAGAAAGAGACATTTGTCAATATCTTTTCATAAAAAGTTGATATTTTTAATGTAGTTACATTTTTTCTTAGCAATTCGTGCTCTTATATGTAATGCTATTCTTTATTACCAGCCAAAATGCGCTAAAACGCGTTCTAACGAAGTTTTGATAAAAGCAATACATTCCCTTATGTAATGGCTGCTTAGCTCGCCAGAAGCTTATTTAAGGGGCTTAATTTGTATTTGTCAGGTATATGAAAAGGTGATGGTAGATATAAGATAGAGAGTTCTTAGATTAGTTACTTTATAAAACGTTCTGTAAAGCCCTGTAGTGAGTTTATATATGTAGACAATGCGTTTCTATTCCCTACCCTGCTTAATGCTGTTAGAGAAGCATTTAGACCCCTTATTTTTAATTAACTAAAGTATCCTCTATACCTTGTGTTATGAAAGACCTCTGAATCCTTCATAAAACACATTATGACGCAAAGAACACTTTTCTAAGGTGATTCCCTTCCTGAATGCTGTTTCTTGCGTCAGAGAGCTACACAGAGAGCTTATAAAGCTATTATTAATAATAAAGTAGATAAAGTAAGTAAGATAAAGTAAGAAGATTAACTAAGATAGATAAGATTAATAAGATCAGAATTCTCTTTCGGTGTCGCCTCTGGCTTTTCCACCGAAAACAATTACACGACTACAGAATGTAGGAAGTGAAATTGTATTGAGGCTTAGTGAAATTACACGAGGAAAGCAGAGTGTAATTGAGCTTTAGCCGCTCTCTCTTCGAAGTAATTACACAACTACACGAATAACAGAGTTATTAAATGTAGGAGGGTAATTAAGAGTTAGAGAGAGTTTACACGTAAGCAATCAGTATGATTGTTTAGGTGATTACTCTTACTGCGCACAGCGCAATAGTATTTCTTCGTGGGCGTTACCGCTAACGATAGTTACACGAAGAAAGAGTAACACTTTGCTTTCGGTGTGAGCGTAACGGGCCAGCCACGAAGCCCAAAGGTAGCGGAGTAAGGCTGCTTGCCAGAGAGTGAAGCAAACGCCGGAAGGCAAAAAGATCATATATATAGATATAAAGAATATTATTATGATCTAATTAATAATATAATATAGTTTTATTTAGTATTATAAATAATATATCTTATTGTGTAACCTTTCGTTACATCCAATCATCTTCCGATGTAACGTATCGTTACTACCGATGTGTAATATCGTTACATTCAATAATTATTCTATGTAACGTATCGTTACTACCAACTTTCTTACAGAGAGCATTTCAGATAGCTGAATGTAACCTCTCGTTACATCCATTTGTCACATAGCACTCTGTGTAATGCCTTTCTATGTGTGTGCCATAATCCCCTATATTCCCTGTGTAAATCATAGAATAATGCTCTCTATTCCCTGTGTAATTCCCTACTAAAAAATCCAATGAAAAGTAGCTTAAAAGTGCAATGTTAACTTTCTTCACTTTTACATCACTTTCGCAAAGCCTTGTGTAATGCGGCTTACAGAGCACCATCAGAAATTTTTGGCTAAAAATTGTTCTGCTTGTTTCTGAACGAGTTTTCTCGTTTGTGCAAATTTTAAAATTTATTTTGTTTTTACAGCCTTATTTCGTGTAATGCGTGGCATAGCAAGCCCTTTTCTTGTGTTGTCAAGACATTTGGCAACGTTCAAACATCTGTTTAGAAATGCCAAATTGTTGATCTAACAAATAAACCTGTATAAACAGAACACCATTTAATCTATTCCCCTGTGTATCCATTAGGCATACCAAATGAATACATCTAAATCGAGTAATATTCCGTACCCATAAGGATTGAAACAGATCAAATGAATACGATATACTCATTTGCATTGGAATAGTGCCAAATCGATACATTAAGGGGATTTTATGAGCAATATCGGCTATAAGCGTGTGAGCACTGTAGATCAGAACACTGATCGCCAGCTTGCAGGAGTAAATCTCGATAAGGTTTTTGAAGATAAGCTGTCCGGTAAAGACACTAACCGTCCAGGCTTACAAGCGTGTTTATCCTATCTGAGAGAAGGCGACACCTTACACGTCCACTCTCTTGATCGTCTTGGACGTAACACCTTAGACATTCTTGCTTTAGTTGAACAACTTAATAATCGTGGTGTAATTGTTCGCTTTCACAAAGAAGGGATCATTGCAGACATTACAAGCGCGATGGGAAAAATGATGCTTACTATGTTGTCGGCAGTGGCAACGTGCGAACGTGAACTGATGTTAGAACGTAAACGAGAAGCGCAAGCCGTCAATCCTACAAAGCGTGGTAAAGGTAAGGCAGTGGATAGAGAAGGTATAAAGAAAGCCCTTTCTGATGGCGTGTCAGTGCGTAAAACCGCCGAGATCTTTAATGTTGCTCCTTCGACGGTACAGCGAATTAAGAAGGAAGAAGAGGAGGCGTAATGCCTCCTTGATATTTGACAGGGACGGTCGGCAGAAATCGGGGCTTGCTGATCTCAGCGTTGAGCGGTTCTTGCAATGGTGCCTAGGTGCTCGCTTGTATTCCCCTTCGACAATCACCACTAAGCCACTTATTGCCTTGTGGAGTGGCCCGAAAATTACTGATATCTTATTGATTCAGTCGATCCCATTTAACCGCAGATACAATTCCCCAATTACCACTAGCATTAGGCCTACGCCACTTCGCGGTTTCCATTCCACGAAGGTATTCGAGAGCTTCATTGAACGAACTGAAACGTTTCTGGGCTGATTTTTCCCCTACTCTAAACGAACCATCGCGAGTACTTGCCAATCCTGGATGAAAACACGACCCATCTGCAGCATAAGGAACAAGTACCTCCTGATCATCAGGTTTCCTTGAATCAGAAGCTAGTAACTGCCAAGGCTCAATACGCAAAGCGTCAGCCAGAACCTCAATTGCATCAAGAGATGCATTAGAGCAACCACGCTCAATTCGACTCATATAACTACGTGCAAAACCACACCGATCTGCAAAGGCCTCTTGGCTTAAGCCAATAGCTATACGGAACTCTTTTACTCGTTGTCCAAAAAGGTATCTCAGATTCTTTCGCATGGCACAAAGATGCAATTTGACGCACCAATTAACCACGCACTAATCGTGACATTTTGAATCAATCATGTATTATTAGCATCACCATCCATTTGACACACCAAGGGAGACAAATGAAAAAACTAGTATTTGCCGCTTTGTTAATTCCAGTGATGGGCCACGCCACAACCTTTTCCTGTAAAGCAA
The DNA here is from genome assembly GCF_000208565.1 of Escherichia sp. TW09308. Classification (NCBI taxonomy): domain Bacteria; kingdom Pseudomonadati; phylum Pseudomonadota; class Gammaproteobacteria; order Enterobacterales; family Enterobacteriaceae; genus Escherichia; species Escherichia sp. TW09308. Next base: position 4,154,151 of record NZ_AEME01000001.1, read on the forward strand.
TACAGGAAGGTCATATTGACTCGGGAAGTCAGAAAGTTTCTGTAGATTCAACTTTTGATATACAAGATAAAAAAATGACCATAAATCTTGGCGGTAAAACTTGGAGACTTGATTTTGTAGGTCAAAAAAGCATCGCAAAGATGTATGCTACACCTGACGGAGGGGTTGCAGCCACATACATTGACAATGGCAGTATACCGATATTTGTATTACGCCCTTCTAATCCCGATGGAGAGATGGCTGTTTACACATTGAGTATGTGTTCTGAAGTATGATTGATCGGCGTGATATTCACGCCGTTTTTGGGGAAATTTGTATATTGAAAAATATAGAAATAGAACTTTCATCAAGCCTATTTATTAACAGGTAGTAATGTCAGATCGCCATAATGGGCTTGTCTATGGCAATTAGGACATAATGCAATAGCATTTTCCACAGAGTCCTCCCCCCCCTTTGAAAGCCACTCAATATGATGAACTTCTAGAAATGGAGTACCATCTTCCTTTAGAAAAGGAGCATCTCGCTTACAATATTGACATTTTCCATTTGCTCTCAAAAGAACTTCAGCAACTACATATGGGCTTCGTTTATAAACTCGAGTTGTTACTTCGATTAGTTCCGGGATTTTACTTTCTGTCGCTAAAATTTGCTTTCGTTCCACTGAAGATAATTTTGCAGCCGTCCCAACAGCTTCTTCGAAAACCGATTTTACTTGACGATAACGCCACATCCCTTCTAAATCCTGGTATAATTCCCAAATACCGTGCACAGATGGTTGATAGATTTCAAAAATATTTCCACGCTTGAACAATCGGTCATACTTATGATGCCGATGAGTTACATCATCAGTTCGTCGGGCAGTTTTGTTGAAACTCCAGTAGCTCCGCTTACAATTAACTGTATTAGCAATTAAATTGAGCCAAGTATTATCTTTATAAGATGGAAATAGCTTTCTAAGATAATCATCTACCTGCTTAGCCGTTGCAGCCCCACCAAACTGATTAGCAATTATCTGTATGGTAATAGCTCTTATCGGTTGATCGCCATACTTGTATTTTTTGCCTAAATTTTTAACCATAGAAGACTCACTAAGCCTAAATTCATCTTAAGTTATTATTGTAAATTAGTTGTGAAAATTTTTGATCTCAGACAATAAAAATCTACAAATTATTAGCTGGTTATACACTAAGAAAGATACACGAATAACTAAGTCTCCCAACAAAGACCATCGATCACATAACAAACGGTGGAAAGTGGGAATGTGTGCAGATAACGCTGGGTAATCCCTACTCCACTCTTTTCATGACCTACCACCTGTTGCAGATGCGCCAAATTACTCACCCAACCAGCTAAACAAGTAGAAATCATAGTATGCCGGAAACTATGCACCAAGCGCCGCTGCCCATAATCATCAAGATAAGGAATATCAAGCTGATCACGAACATCTGAAAGAACTTTACCTATCTTTGACATATTTCGACCTGAGACTTCCGAAAAGATTTTATCTTTCCATTGGCGGTTAACAAAATCCAGAAACCCCCACTCAATCAGTTTGGGATGAATCACTACCTGTCTTGTAGCATTCTCAGTTTTACCCAGCCTTCTTTCCGCGATCAGAAGATAGTGCCGCTGGCTATCTTCATCAAATTTGATCTGCGACTTCTCCAGTTTAGCAATCTCACCTCTTCTGGCTCCTGTGTACGCCAACAACAAAGTGATCCACTTCTGCCATCCATCAGGCTGCTTTAGTGCCCATCCTACAAATTTTTTCATTTCTGCTGCACTGTATGCACCAAACCTAGCTTTGGATGGTGCCGCTACTATTCCATCAGTCGGAGACTTAGATAGAATATCTTTGTTTTCAGTCAGAAATGTTTTGAATAACGATTTGTAGATTTTAAGGTGCTTATGTACAGCCTCAGCACCAACTAAATCCTCTGGCAGCACATCATCACATTCGATTAGTTGCTGAATAGTCATTGACCTATACGGTTGCACTACACGCTTTGGTAAGTTTTCGACAGTTTCCATTACTCGCTTAATATCTTGTTTGGTGATTGCCGTTACGTCTGTTTCTTTTCCCAAGACAACAAGCAATACCTCCATATAACGCTCATTTGCCATTGAGATCGATTTTGTCCAATTTCGACCTCTTTCCTCCTTGTACATAGCCCACGCATCAACAAGTGTTAGCACCTTTTCCGGTTTGGCTGGTGGTTGAAGCTGCAAAACTTCTTTAGAAATATTGTTCAATTGCTGAGGGAGTGGCAACGGAATCATTACGTTACGTGACGAAGCGATCAAGTTTGAAACAAACTTATTAAATTGCGGCAACGGAGTAGCGAGTGATTTAACGAAAGGAATGTGCGGAGTAAGGCCAATCATCAACGCCGATGCTTCGCGATAACTGTCAGTAAAAAGTGATTTTTTGTATATCCGACCATCCGAAAGCCGGATTTGTAGATAGTAATTACCGTTTCGCTGAAATGTGTATGGGAGAGTTCTTGACCTCATAAACGACCCCTTTTTGTACCTTAACAGCATGATTTATGGTCAAAAAGAGATACAACCACATAATTTTCAAGACTATTTTGGCCCCCTACGCTGGCATTATCCAGATCAGGTGATACGGGTATTTCTCAGCCTTCACGCAGAAGGGCACCCCGAGTCGTTTGGTTGCGATGATGGATCGCAGATAAGGATGGTAAGGCCCCGCGCACACGTTGTAAACGAGGAAAAACGGCGATATTACAATAACGTTGTGAAATTATTTTATATAAGAATCCAGCACCTTCAGAACGACATCCAGATCTTCTTCACGCTTTAATTCATCGCCCTGATGAACAATGTGTTCCGTCAGATGGCCTTTAATCACTTCTCGCATCAAGCCGTTTACCGCACCACGAATGGCGGCAATCTGTTGTAGTACGGCAGCACATTCGTGCGGCTCGTCGAGCATTTTCTTGAGCGCAACAACCTGTCCCTGAATCTTACTGGCGCGCGCTTTCAGTTTCTGTTTGTCACGGATGGTATGAGACATGGCAACACCTGGTTAACAAGATAATGAAAAATCATAGCACTATTAATCTACTGGGGGGTAGTATAATGTATTGGGGGGGGAGTAGAATCAGGGCGTCGATTTAATACTAAGAATTATTATCATGACCGAATTTACCACTCTTCTTCAGCAAGGAAACGCCTGGTTTTTCATCCCCAGCGCCATCTTACTTGGTGCGCTTCATGGGCTGGAGCCAGGGCACTCAAAAACGATGATGGCAGCGTTTATCATCGCCATTAAAGGCACCATTAAACAGGCGGTGATGCTTGGACTGGCGGCAACTATTTCACATACGGCGGTGGTCTGGTTGATTGCCTTTGGCGGGATGGTGATCAGCAAACGCTTTACTGCGCAGTCAGCGGAGCCGTGGCTTCAGTTGATTTCCGCGGTGATCATTCTTGGCACCGCATTCTGGATGTTCTGGCGTACCTGGCGCGGTGAAAGAAACTGGCTTGAGAATATGCACGAGCATCACCATCATGACCATGAACATCATCACGACCATGATCACGAACATCATCACCATCACGAGCATGGTCAGAGCGACGAGTATCAGGATGCTCATGCGCTGGCCCATGCCAGTGACATTAAACGACGCTTTGATGGTAGAGAGGTCACCAACTGGCAAATTTTGCTGTTTGGCTTAACCGGCGGGCTTATCCCCTGCCCTGCGGCAATAACAGTGTTGTTGATTTGCATTCAGTTGAAAGCCCTCACATTGGGTGCAACTCTGGTCGTCAGTTTCAGCATCGGCCTGGCATTAACGCTGGTCACCGTAGGCGTTGGCGCAGCAATCAGTGTTCAGCAGGTTGCAAAACGCTGGAGCGGATTTAACACTCTCGCTAAACGCGCCCCCTATTTTTCCAGTCTGTTAATTGGTTTAGTCGGATTGTATATGGGAGTGCATGGCTTTATGGGTATTATGAGATAAAACAATCACCTGGGCTTCGTTATCCCTTTAGCCCAGGATGATTCTTAAATCAGCTTATTCCGCTCACTTCTCGCTCAATGAGGATGCTTTTGCTGCATCCTTTCATTTACACTTTTTACGAAATCATGGGATCACTAACAAAATATCTCTTGTCGGTTATATTGTATGGCAGGAAAGATATGCGACTGATTTTACTGATCCCCAAAGTGGAGAGTATATGACCATAAAAAATAAGATGTTGCTGGGTGCGCTTTTGCTGGTAACCAGCGCAGCATGGGCCGCACCAGCCACCGCGGGTTCGACCAATGCCTCGGGAATTTCGAAGTATGAGTTAAGCAGTTTCATTGCTGACTTCAAGCATTTCAAACCAGGTGACACCGTACCAGAAATGTACCGTACCGATGAGTACAACATTAAGCAGTGGCAGTTGCGTAACTTGCCCGCACCTGACGCTGGAACCCACTGGACCTATATGGGCGGTGCATATGTGCTGATCAATGATACCGACGGAAAAATCATTAAAGCCTACGACGGTGAGATTTTTTATCATCGCTAAAAAAAGCCCCCTCGGAGAGAGGGGGAAATGCAGACACCTTATTATTTTTTATTATTAGCCACTTGCTCGTCTTGTTTGTTATTAGTCGTATTTCACGTTGATCAGTGCGGTTGCCTCAAGTGCACCCGATTTAACTTTATTTTTATCGTATACATAGTAACTGGCCAGGACAGGTATATTAATAATATTACTATTTAAAGGAGCTCCGGGTTTATCTGTTTTCCATAATGATGTCGCCGCGCCCTGATCGCCGCTAGCAGAAATTTTGATGGCTGCTTCAGTCCCTTTTGGTGGTTCTTTTAGATCCAAAACAAATCCTACACCATTATCTATGTTGCCACGCAAAATTGTATTGCTTCCTGTAACTAAGTCACTGCTGGAAAGATATACGACCATATTCCGCGATGCTTGTTTTGTGCCGCCGAAAAGATTATCACACTTCAACGTAATTATTCCTTCCTTACTGTTCGCCGTAATCTTTCCCTGACTTCTGAGTTGGGACAAGGCAATATCATCTACTTTTATTATTGTGTTTTCAGGCTTACAGGTCGTATTTTTAGGATAATAGGAAATACTTAACCCAAGCGTAAATGTATCCCCCGCCAGTTTACTGGTGAGATAACTTACACACCAGTTAATCTTCAATGTCTTACAAATGCCCAACCAAAAGTCAATGGATGAAGATGACTCACCGCCAATATTTGCAATCACAGTATCTGAAATAAACCAGGTAGGTTTTCTTTCTCCAGTAAAATCAGGTGTACCTTTGGATATTTTAACCACATAGGGTAATACTGCCTGCGCATTGCTGGATTTCCCAATCGTGTCACTGGTTTTACCTAAAGACTCTATTTTAACCTTTAACTTTTCGCCATTACCAAAAGGTCCAACTTCAACCCAATCACTTTGGATATTTTTATAGACTATTTTATCCGTGCTCGTATCACAAGATATCCCCGTAAACACGGCACTTTTACTAAAGGAAACCTCATTCGCTAAAATCTCCCCCACATTAATACTATCAGTAATATTTAATGATGCAGTGGTACGACATCCAGCCCAGGTAAAATTAGCCCATAAAATAAAAATTAGTAACATTCCATTTCTGAAAATCATATTCCACCTCTCACCGACAGATATAATTTTTACTTTCATCAATCTCTTTACCGAAGGTGATTGTGCATGAAAGCCCTTGTTGCTTATCAATTGCCACATTAACCGCTGGTGGTATTTCATTGGTGCGAATAAAAAGCTGACTTCCCTGGCCGACAACGCCAATATTATGACCGTGGATATCATTGACTTCGTAGCCAAATGTTAACGGTTGCCCATCCACTCTTAATGCTTTTATAAACCAGGGTTTGCGTTGATCGGTGTCGAAATTGACCAGAACGACCGCGCCGCGATAAGGGGCGGCAATTTTACGGTTACCGCGTAATTCTGTTTCACTGTCACTTTGCGATACATCCAGCATCAGGTGATTTTCCCGATGAGGAGTTATTCCGTCGTATATCACGACACCATTACGGTTCGTGGTGCGATATTTTTGCCCATTCACATAAGCATCTTTAATTCCCGGCGCATGCATCACGGCAAAAGTTTCAGAAAGACGATTCGCCAGATTAACGCCACCCGACCAGGCGACAATGCCCCCTGAAACACTGGCTCCAGCCTGCCGATAATTACTCGACTGACTATAACTGCCATTCACTGTCGCCACAGGCGCGTTCCAGGTTAAATTCGCCCCTGCTGTCGTTTCATTTCCCTGATGTTGATGACTCAGGTTGACACCATAATTGAACTGATCTCGACTCCCTACTGTTCCTGATAATCCCGTATTATTTGAGGCAAAACCCTGATCATCAAACGTCGTTGAGTTAGACATATATATTTGCCGACGAGGCGTCGTAACGTCATCTCCCCAGTCAAAGGGTATCGATATAAAAATATTAAAGCGTTTCTCTTCATGATGATTCTCGTCATATGCCTGACTTGCCGCGAGGGTATAGCTTATCCGTTGCAAATTATTGGAATAACTCAACTGATAATCTTTACTGCTGCCGCTACGCCCCCAGTAATCCCGCCATAAAGTACTTAATGACACAGATCCCCAGCCTTCTGGCATTGACTGACTCATATTGGCGGAAAAGCTATTTTTGCGACCAAAATCATTCTGGTAATAATCGGCAATGTCATAGACATCGTTTTTATCACGACGATAATTATCTTTATTATTTGCCCACACATAATCGTTAAACGTCCGGTAATCACGCGACGAATAACGCCAGGCCGCCAGACCAAAACGTGTCGATGTTTGGCTCAAAAATTTGTTATAAGCAATTTGATAACTTTGCCCGTCAAACACATCACCATTGTCTTGCTTACTGTGCGATTTAGTTGCGTCGACTGAAATTGCGCCAATGCGCGTGTTCCAACCTGTTCCCAGGGTAAACGCGTAGTAATTATTAGCAATCATCGTGCCGCCATACAGCGTCAATAAGTTATTAAAACCATACTGATAACCTGCCTGGACAAAATCACTTTGCTTGCTCGCACCTTCAATATGACTACGGCCCGCTGCAAAATCATATTTCGACACGCCGGGTTGCAGCATATTAGGTACTGCCGCATAAGGCACCAGATATGTAGTAACTGAACCATCGGCTTCCTTAACACTCACATCAAGATCCGCACCTCCGCCCGCTAACTGCAAATCACTAATCGAAAACGGGCCTGGTGGAACCTCTTTCTGATAAACGACAAAACCGTTCTGTTCAATAGTTACCAGCGCGTTACTCTGGGCAATCCCCTGTACCCGCGGGGTAAAATTTTGCTTCGAGTTTGGCAACATCTGCATATCACGAAATAACCGAACTCCGCTGAAGCGAACGGAATCAAATATATCGGCTGACGTGTACATATCACCAATACGCAGCGTGCCGAGAATTTGAGAAAATCCACGTTCCAGATACAGTGTATTGCTTTTCCACTCCCCTGTATTGTTATCTGTTTTGCTAAAACTGGCATCAGAATGCAGTTGCCACCCCAGAAAATTTAACCCGCTGTTAAAACGTACATAGGTACTTTTGCTATTTCCCGACGCTTTATAGTCGCTGTAATACTGACTCACATAATAAGAGGTGTAAACCGCATTAATTCCCCGTTCCCAGTTTTCCGGTGGAACATAGCCACTTTCCAGCTCTTCCACCCAGGCTTGCGGAACACTGAAATCGAGACGAAAAACGCCGATATCCCAGGCATAACTCCCCCCCTGAACAAGTTGCTCTAATGTTAAACATTGCTTGTCGCTGGCAAAGTTATCGGTATTAATACCTAACCGTTTGATAATATCCCTCGATAAACACGTTTCTTGCGGATTATCTTTAACGCTAATTTCATATTTACCGCGCCATTGTTTATTAACATAAATATCGATTTCATATTGGCCAGGCAAAGGTTGATTATCATCCAGACGAATATGAGCAACCTGTTGGTCTTTCATTCCACCCATCATAAAATGGGTATCAAAGGTTTCTTCAGCCGCATAAGCTTCAATGCCGAGCAATAACGCAACGATTGCTGATGCAAGTGGGGTCATTCTCAACATAGGCAGCTCCTGCAATTAAATTTTGTCACTAATATAGTTGCCATGATCATCAATAATGGTCAGATGCCAGCTATTTGCATTATTATTTTTGACGTTAACGCTCTGACTTTCTAATGGTGCAATCATGATAGTTTCATAATTAACTTTGACATTATTGGCTTTTACATCAGAAATCGTTACCCAATTCGCTGAGTCATTTTTTATCACCAAATGATTACCACTGCGATTCACCAGCAATTTTTTAAATATTGCTTTGTTTACCGGTGGGATACCCGCCGGTCGATAAAACAATTTAATTCTGTTTTGCATCGCAAACTTCAGTGCATTCTTGCCTTCTTGTTCTGGACTATTTGGTGGAATATCCAGAATATTCAGATAAAAAATACTCTCTTTATTAGTGGGCAGTTTATTCGGCATGATTTTAATTTTTACTTGCTGCCCGGAATTTGCCCCTATTTTTGCCACTGGTGGCGTTAACATAAAAGGAACCTGGATTTTTTCTGGTGGGAGTGAAGTATCACCATCATCAATCCACGCCTGAAGCAGCGAAGAGCGATCACCCTGATTCATCAACTGTACCATCACTTCTTTTTTTTCTGCCGGGTAAATAATACGTGTCCCGTAGATAACAACTCCGGCATGTGCAGGAAAAACCATCGAAGAGATGAGCAAGGGTAATAATCCTTTCATCTTAATTCCTCTTTAAATTAAAAAGCCGCCATGGGGATAGCGGCCATGTTTATTACCTGGAGAAACTTGCAAATTTATTTAATTATTAATCCTGGGCTACACGCATAACTAAAGAAGATACTACATCACCTGATTGCACTGAGTTTTCTGTCAGTTTCAGATATTTCGCTTTAAACGGGATCGCATATTGACCATCCGCTGTTTTATAACTTTCAATATTAAAAGGTGCAGAAACATCCAGGACATCGCTGTTATCACCTAAATAGAGATAGTAGCCCACGGTATCGTTACTACTGGCTATAGCTTTATCGTTGCCAATTATTTTATCGTTGGTAATCAACGAAAGTTTTACACCAGCAACCTCTTTCGGACAGCTAATTTTTAACATGCTACTGGTTACACCGACCGCATCATCATAGGTAGAATATTTAGATTTACCATCAAAGACAGTAGTTGGTACAGTCGGCATATTAATACTTACTGAATCACCACCTGCTTCGAATTTACATGGGGACTCTGCAATATTCCCTTTAATGGTTAAAGTCCCGGTATCAACATCAGCAGCAAATACCTCAGCACTCATGAAAAAAGAAGAAAAGACAGCGGCAGCAATAATTGAACGTTTCATAACATGTTCCTTAATAGAATTTATTTTTGGTTGTTAAGAGTCTGTATCTCCTGGGAACAAATTTCTCATGCTTCAAAAGTTACCGCAATGTAAACATATTGTTTTATTGATTTAAAGCAAATTAACTATTGCAATATAAACGCAACAAATAGCTAATGGTATTAAATATTTATCAAATCTATTAATTAATACGAATTACTGTAGCTGTCATTTTTAATATCAATAAAAAAGCTGAAATCATTCACATGAATGATTTCAGCTTTCTAAACTCTTTAACCCCGATATTGCCAGATTTAATCGTAGCGATTTAAAACGATTTGCCGTTTGTTCCCATTACCCGCAGCAACCAGCTCTGTCGTGACGCCTTTTACCGGTGAAGAAATCCGATGGCGGGAATCAACGCTTTGCAATACCTGACCGCAATGCTGTTGGGGCTGGCTATTAACAATATCCATACTGCATGTCGGGGGGCTGATCCTGCCATTGATAGTTAATGTGGCGGTATCTGATGAAAACGCGGGAGACGCCAATCCATAGGCGAGAAAAATAATTCCTGACAGCCAATACTTATTCATTGAACGTTATCCCTGTAGTAAAGGTTATGCCTGGATAGATTGAGTGCATAACAAACTATAGCTGTACATCCACTACACAGCCACGAAGGATGGTAAATGGGCATTGCCTGCACGATCAATCTACTTTGTTCAGTTTCGGACGAAGATCCGCAGAATATTCGCAGCATTAAAAAAGCTGTTCATTATAGCTGCAAAAATAAATACACCGCATCAATGTAACATTGCTGCGGTGTATGAAGTGTACCCAGAAAGGTTAATACGCGTTAGACTGCGCGGAAGGAGATCTCGCCAGGAATAACTTCTCCCTGCCAGTAGAGCTGGGCAGCAACGCGGTCAGCCAGTTGACGATAGATAGCGGTAAATTCGCTCTCTGGACGGCTGATAACGGTCGGTGTGCCTTTGTCGAGGTCTTCACGCAGGCTAATGTGCAGCGGCATCTGACCCAGCAACTGCGTGTGATATTTCTCAGCCAGTTTCTCTGCACCACCGGTGCCAAAAATCGGCTCGTGGTGACCACAATTACTGCAGATATGCACGCTCATGTTCTCGACAATGCCCAGTACCGGCACTTCGACTTTCTCGAACATTACAATGCCTTTTTTCGCATCAATCAATGCGATGTCTTGCGGCGTAGTGACCACTACAGCACCGGTCACTGGAATATTCTGCGCCAGTGTCAATTGAATATCACCGGTGCCTGGCGGCATATCAAGCACCAGATAGTCCAGATCGGGCCATAAGGTTTCTTGCAACATTTGCATCAGCGCCTTGCTGGCCATCGGGCCGCGCCACACCATCGCATTGTCGTCAGTGACCAGATAACCAATCGAGTTGGTTGCCAGACCATGAGACATAATCGGCGCCATGTGAGTGCCGTCCGGCGAGGTCGGACGCTGATTTTCTGCCCCCAGCATGGTTGGGATCGACGGGCCATAAATGTCGGCATCCAGAATGCCGACTTTCGCTCCTTCCGCCGCCAGCGCCAGCGCCAGGTTTACCGCCGTGGAGGATTTACCCACGCCGCCTTTGCCGGAACTGACCGCGATAATGTTCTTCACGCCGTTAATTCCCGGCTGATTTTTAACGCGTTTCAGCGTGGCAATGCTATGCGACAGTTTCCAGTCGATAGCTTTTGCCCCGGTGATACGCAGCAATTCGGCGCTACATTGCTCTTTTAACTCTTCGAACGCGCTATGCCAGACGAACGGCATAACCAGTTCCACATGCAGCGTGTCGTCCATCCAGGCGACATGATGCAATGCTTTCAGCGTGGTGAGGTTATGCTTCAGGGTTGGGTGCTGAAAATTAGCCAGTGTCCCGGCGACCATTGCGCGCAAGGCTTCTGGTGATTTGGCCTGGGATTGTTCGTTCATCCCGACTCCTTATTTATATAGATAAACCATCAGCTAAATAGTTTACCTGAAGAAAATAGATAAGTACTTACTTAACATTTTCCCATTTGGTACTATCTAACCCCTTTTCACTACTAAGAAGTAATGCCTACTATGACTCAAGTCGCGAAGAAAATTCTGGTGACGTGCGCACTGCCGTACGCTAACGGCTCAATCCACCTCGGCCATATGCTGGAGCACATCCAGGCTGATGTCTGGGTCCGTTACCAGCGAATGCGCGGCCACGAAGTCAACTTCATCTGTGCCGACGATGCGCACGGTACGCCGATCATGCTGAAAGCTCAGCAACTCGGTATCTCCCCGGAGCAGATGATTGGCGAAATGAGTCAGGAGCATCAGACTGATTTCGCAGGCTTTAATATCAGCTATGACAACTATCACTCGACGCACAGCGAAGAGAACCGCCAGTTGTCGGAGCTTATTTACACTCGCCTGAAAGAGAACGGTTTTATTAAAAACCGCACTATCTCTCAGTTGTACGACCCGGAAAAAGGCATGTTCCTGCCGGATCGTTTTGTGAAAGGCACCTGCCCGAAATGTAAAGCGCCAGATCAATACGGCGATAACTGTGAAGTATGCGGTGCGACTTACAGCCCGACTGAACTGATTGAACCGAAATCGGTGGTTTCTGGCGCTACGCCGGTAATGCGTGATTCCGAACACTTCTTCTTTGATCTGCCCTCTTTCAGCGAAATGTTGCAGGCATGGACCCGCAGCGGCGCGTTGCAGGAACAGGTGGCAAACAAAATGCAGGAGTGGTTTGAATCCGGTCTGCAACAGTGGGATATCTCCCGCGACGCGCCTTACTTCGGTTTTGAAATTCCGAACGCGCCGGGTAAATACTTCTATGTCTGGCTGGATGCGCCGATTGGCTACATGGGTTCCTTCAAGAATCTGTGCGACAAGCGCGGCGATACCACCAGCTTCGATGAATACTGGAAGAAAGATTCCACCGCCGAGCTGTACCACTTCATCGGTAAAGATATCGTTTACTTCCACAGCCTGTTCTGGCCAGCCATGCTGGAAGGCAGCAACTTCCGCAAGCCGACCAACCTGTTTGTTCACGGCTATGTGACGGTGAACGGCGCGAAGATGTCCAAATCTCGCGGCACGTTCATTAAAGCCAGCACCTGGCTGAATCACTTTGACGCTGACAGCCTGCGCTACTACTACACCGCGAAGCTCTCTTCACGCATCGATGATATCGACCTGAACCTGGAAGATTTTGTTCAGCGTGTGAATGCCGATATCGTTAACAAAGTGGTTAACCTGGCCTCCCGTAACGCGGGCTTCATTAACAAGCGTTTTGACGGCGTACTGGCAAGCGAGCTGGCTGACCCGCAGTTGTACAAAACCTTTACCGATGCCGCTGAAGTGATTGGCGAAGCGTGGGAAAGCCGCGAATTTGGTAAAGCAGTGCGCGAAATCATGGCGCTGGCTGACCTGGCTAACCGCTATGTTGACGAGCAGGCTCCGTGGGTGGTGGCGAAACAGGAAGGCCGCGATGCTGACCTGCAGGCGATTTGCTCGATGGGTATTAACCTGTTCCGTGTGCTGATGACGTATCTGAAGCCGGTTCTGCCAAAACTGACCGAGCGTGCAGAAGCATTCCTGAATACGGAACTGACCTGGGATGGTATCCAGCAACCGCTGCTGGCGCATAAAGTGAATCCGTTCAAAGCACTGTATAACCGCATCGACATGAAGCAGGTTGAAGCACTGGTGGAAGCATCCAAAGAAGAAGTGAAAGCCACCGCCGCGCCAGTTACTGGCCCGCTGGCAGACGATCCGATTCAGGAAACCATCACCTTTGATGACTTCGCCAAAGTTGACCTGCGCGTGGCGCTGATCGAAAACGCAGAGTTTGTTGAAGGTTCTGACAAGCTGCTGCGCCTGACGCTGGATCTCGGCGGTGAAAAACGCAATGTCTTCTCCGGCATTCGTTCTGCTTATCCAGACCCACAAGCGTTGATTGGTCGTCACACCATTATGGTGGCTAACCTGGCGCCGCGTAAGATGCGCTTCGGTATCTCCGAAGGCATGGTGATGGCTGCCGGTCCTGGCGGGAAAGATATCTTCCTGTTAAGCCCGGATGCCGGTGCTAAACCGGGTCATCAGGTGAAATAATTCCCCTTCAAGGCGCTGCATCGACAGCGCCTTTTCTTTATAAATTCCTAAAGTTGTTTTCTTGCGATTTCGTCTCTCTCTAACCTACATAAATACTGTTAGCATCTGTATTCAACTGGATAAAAATACAGGGATGCAGAATGAGACAGTTTATCTATCAGGACGAAAAATCACATAAATTCTGGATGGTGGAGCCGCATGGCAACGAGCTGCATATCAGTTGGGGCAAAGTTGGCACCAACGGACAAAGCCAGGTAAAAAACTTTGCGGACGCTGCAGCAGCGGAAAAAGCGGAGCTGAAGCTGATTGCGGAGAAAACGAAAAAAGGCTATGTGGAAGACGCTTCGGCAAATGTGAATCTCCCGCCAGCCACCAAAGCCAGAGTCACTCCTGAAGTTGAAACTCCTCCTGTAAATAAGAATAAATGCCCCTGGCTTGCTGATGATGCGACGATTCCGGTAACTGACGATATTAATCGATTTGCTTTTCCTCATCGCCGCAGGCCGAGAGAAATCGGTTACCTGTATAAAGATGGTGAAATATGGAAGCGCATCGCAGATAACACCAATATGTATCTTCCCTATAAACGGTACACTTCTTATCCTGAAAACTGGCAGCAGGCATTTGCTGAGTTACAAATGCGAATCCAGCAAAACCAAAACTCAGGGAGCTTGCAATCCGATGCCGCATTGCTCTGGCGCTTCTGGCACTCTTATTTTGCAGATGAACTTGTTGATGACTTAGTCGTTCACCGTGGTCTGGAAACTACTGTTGAGATCGCCATCCTGTCTTTGCAACTAATTGCAATATCTAATGAATTATCAAGAGAGTATGAAGTAAATGTGACAACAGATATTGCTCCTGATCTCGAAATTGAATCTCGACCAGACTGGCATCAGCGTCTATGCCATTATCTTTCACTCGCTTCAGAAGATGAGTGGCAACGCTGTGTAGATAAAGTACTTACCGCCATTCCCTCGCTCTCCCCGGCACGGCAACCTTTTGCGGCGCTACTGATCCCTGAACGACCGGATATCGCCAATGCTATGGCGCTACGTTATGTAGATCAAAACGTTCCGGCAATGACCTGGTTAAGACTGGTGGTAACCGATAATGCAGCTCTGAGCACAGCGGAAAAATACGACTTCCCACCGTTGTATCGTGATTTTCGCGCTTACCTGGCAATGTTGCTGGCAAATCATGAGATATGCGGTGTAAGCCGGATACTTCTTGAGTTAACGGAAGACCATTCTGACAATCCCACTTATCTCTTCGAGCGCATCAGCGAGACTGAAGATCTTGTCAAATGGTTATGGAAAACGAATCACCCGGATGCGATTCAAATTCTGATCCTTGGTGTAATTGGCAAGAAAAAGCACCTGGAATACTTAAGCAAAGCCTGCCAAAAACATCCCGCTGCGGCTATTGCCGCTTATGCAACTTTACTGGCAATACATGAAGATGCACAGTGGCGTAACGCACTTGTCAAACTGATTACCGCCACGCCAGAGTTGGTATGTGACGTTATTCCCTGGGTTAATGCTAAAGCAGCAGGCATATTATCTGAATGTCGTCCGCAACCTGTGACTGATGAATGTGAATATGCCACTGCGGATATGTTGCCGGAGCTGTTTGTTTCACCACCGTGGATGACCAAAGAGAAAAATACACAGGCGTTTAATCTTCCTGTGCTTCCAGTTCCTTCTGTTTCGGATATCACTCCAGAGATTACCAAAAAACTGACCCGTACTTACCTTGTCACCCGCTTCCAGCAAATAGCCCAACAGCAGGCAACAAAACAAACATTGTTTACCGACATGCCGCCGATGGAAAAAGCAAGCTGGGAGACACACTTAGTTCCCCTTACGCCAGAACAGCAAATTCTGTGGTGTCTGGGTTTTGATGAATGGATGAAAGGTGAAGGCGAAGGAAAGTATGAAAAAATTCCGCCCCCCCAAAGCGCCATCGATGCCCTGCTTCGATTCGACTTTCCGGCGCTGAAAGAGGAATTTACACGTTATCACAACCAACACAGCGATCACTGGCATTCCTGGAATGCCTGGCACCTTTATGCCCTCTGTTACTTACCAGGTAAGCAGTCTATTGAATTTCTCAACAAGATTATCAATGAAGAGAGATTCAAAGGGGAACTGGATATTCTGGCAATTTTTGGTAGCGCCGCCATTCCTGCATTTATGACCTGCGTGCAACGTGAGCCACAACGGTTGTGGATATTCACCCTCTTCCTTGGTGTCAGTGAACTGGCATTGCCAATGGCGCAACGACTCCAGAAAAAAATGTCTTATGAAGATGCGCGAAACTGGCTAACGGATTACCCACGCCATGCCACCGCCGGGCTACTTCCTGTGGCACTGGGCAAACAAGGAAAAGATCGTGATTGTGCCCGCCAGGCGCTCCGCCTGCTGGTGAAATTAAACCAGCGAGAAACGATTGAGGAAATCGCCCAGGGGTATAATCAACCTGATGTTTTAGCTGCGCTGGCAACATTATTTGATTGCGACCCGCTGGAAGAATATCCCGCAAAAATCGCCCCACTGCCCGGCTTTTATCAGTTCACCTTATGGCGCAGACCACGGCTTAAAAGTAACAACCTGCCTCTGCCAGATGACGCTATGCGCCACCTCGGCACAATGTTGAGCTTTCCTCGCGACATTACCCCCTACGCTGGGCTGGCGATCATCAAAGAAACCTTCACCCGCGAATCACTGGCTGACTTTGGCTGGGATCTCTACACGGCATGGACAGAAGCTGGCGCACCCGCAAAAGAAAACTGGGCATTTACCTCGCTGGGGATTTTAGGCAATGACGACACCGCGCGTAAACTAACCCCGCTCATCCGCGCCTGGCCGGGTGAATCCCAGCATAAAAGAGCTGTTTATGGTTTGGATGTGCTAGCCAATATCGGTAGCGATATTGCGCTGATGTTGCTTAATGGTATTGCGCAAAAGATTAAATTCGTTGCATTACAGGAACATGCCAGCGACAAAATCAACATGGTCGCTGAAAATCGCGGACTGACAATGGCCGAACTGGAAGACCGCCTGGCACCGGATTTAGGGCTTGATATCAACGGCTCGCTGACACTGGATTTCGGCTCACGCCAATTCACCGTTGGTTTTGATGAAACCTTAAAACCCGTCGTGCGCGACGAAAACGACAAAGTTCTGAAAGATTTACCTAAACCCAACCAGAGTGATGATAAAACACTGTCAACTGACGCAGTTATCCTCTTCAAACAGTTGAAAAAAGATGTTCGTGCTATCGCCAGCCAGCAAATTACCCGTCTGGAACAAGCCATGTGCCAGTGCAGACGCTGGACGGCAGAGCAGTTCCGTCTCTTTCTGGTGGAACATCCGCTGATGTGTCACTTAACCCGACGGCTGTTATGGGGAGTATATAACGATGAAAACACCCTTATAGCCTGTTTCCGCGTGGCAGAAGACAGCACCTACAGCGATGCACAAGATGAGCTATTCACGCTGCCAGCAGGAAACATCGGTATTCCGCATGTGCTGGAAATTCCCGCTGAATCCGCCGCTGCATTCAGACAAATTTACGCTGATTACGAACTGCTTCCCCCCTTCCAACAGCTCGATCGTGGTAGTTATCGTCTTGCTGATAATGAACGTAGCGCCCACGAACTGACGCGCTGGAGCGGGCGGCTTTGCCAGGCCGGGCGCATTGTCGGACTGGAACGCCGAGGCTGGCAACGTCTGGAAGAAAGCGGCAGCGTTTATGCGATGCGCAAATCTACTCCTTATGGCGATCTCGAACTTGAAACAGAACCTTTTTCATTGATTTACGGCGAAACGGGATATGGCGACCTGCTACCTGTTGAAAGCGTAAAAATGACTTCACCAGGGGAACGCTACAGTACACAGCCCTCGCTCACGTTCTCCGCGCTTGATGCCATCACCGCCAGCGAACTGATTAACGATATTGAATCACTGTTTGATTAAAAGGACTTTGCAATGAAAACCTATATTTATCAGGACGAAAAATCACATAAATTCTGGGCGGTTGAGCAGCAAGGCAACGAGTTGCATATCAGTTGGGGTAAGGTCGGCACCAACGGGCAAAGCCAGGTCAAAAACTTTGCGGACGCGGCGGCGGCGGAAAAGGCAGAGCTGAAACTGATTGCGGAGAAAACAAAAAAGGGATATGTGGAACAAGCGGAGACAAATGCTAAATTAACAGCGGTGTCAGTGAAAAAAGAATCTGTCGCAGCGAAAAAACAGGAAGACACCATAAATGATCATCAGGTAGCGGCGAACAATTTTCCCTGGTTAGCAGACAACGATCCCATTATTCTTCCCCCAAATATTGCTCGCTATGCTCTCAGCCACCGCCTTTGGCCGGGAGATCCGGTAAAAAAAACCACCCAACCTGAGAAACGAAATTTAATTTCTCGGCTGGCAAATCGAACCTACCACTATTATAAGAATCTGACTTTCGATTACAGCTCATGCTCCGATGAATGGAGTAATGCCATCAGTCAGGCAATCAGCTTAATTAATGCACGAAAGCCTGAGATGTCTGCACGTACTATGGCTGTACTTACCTTACTGGAAATTTGTTTTTGTCAAAGCTGGAATGATGAAACCTCATCCGAGTTGTTGGATGAAATTGTAAGCACCTTCGGTATTGAATACGCAACTGAAACTGTCATCTACTGGTGGCAAATTGATTTCGATTTTGATTATAAAAAGGAACATTTGACCTTCTTTATTAATAATTCAGATTACAGCAAGGATAACTATAGAAGGAATAGAGACAACTTTAGTTTACGTCTGCGTAAACATTTATCGCTGGCTGAAGAGGAAGTCTGGCAAAATTGCATTGCTAAATTACTCGTCGCGTTGCCGCATATATCACTCTATCGCCAGCCGTTAATTGCTATTTTAATACCAGAAATACCCGAAGTGGCCCATGATATCGCACGCCAGTTGCATCAAGTGATGAACATTCCACAACTGGAAATGTTAAAACTTGTAGCGACAGATCCACAAATACTGGAAATATTAGAGCCATATCAGGATACTAATGTATTTGGAAGAAGTTGGTCTGCCACTGTACTGCGAGAACAAGGCATCAAGGCTCTTACTCGCCTGCTTCCCTATGCTGGAGAAGATAATTGCGGTGACGTACTAAAATGTATCAATCATCCGCTGGCTGTTACGGGACTTATAGACGCCGCAGATTATAATAAACGTTGTTATGACCGACTGATAAAAAGTGCCGAAAGTTTTCCTTCTGCCACAATAGCGGCATTAGCCGAAGCATTAATAAAAAATAACGATCAACGTAAACATACTTTGCTGGTTTCACTACTTAATGCAAATCCTTTATTGGTCGAAAAATTAGGCCAATGGCTATCGTCACAAGCTGCGAAATTAGTACATCAATGCCAACAATTGCTGAATAGTCGCGATGAAGATTTCGCAAACTCAGAAATTCTGCCAACAGTGTTAGTCTCGCCGCCGTGGGTGGTTCGAAATAAAAATGACGACAACAGTCCTTTGGCTAAATACCCGACGAAAATTCCCTCTTTACCGCTATTTTATCAACCTTCGTTATGGACACGCCCGGTACTAAAAAATAGTAGCAAGATATTACCAGATAACGCCCTCCTCCACCTCGGTGAAATGCTTCGCTTCCCTCAGGAAGAAGCACTGTATCCGGGATTATTACAGGTGAAAGATGCCTGTACCCCAGACTCACTGGCTGAATTTGCCTGGTATCTGTTTATCGCCTGGCAGACTGCTGGCGCGCCGTCGAAAGAGAGTTGGGCATTCAGTGCGTTAGGTGTTCTCGGTAACGATGACACCGCCCGCAAACTAACGCCACTTATTCGCGTCTGGCCTGGCGAATCCCAGCATAAACGCGCCACCGTCGGGCTGGATATTCTCGCCGCTATCGGCAGTGACATTGCCCTGATGCAACTTAACGGTATCGCCCAGAAGCTGAAATTCAAAGCATTGCAGGAGCGGGCAAAAGAAAAAATTGCCAGCATTGCCGAAAGCCGCGAACTGACGGTAGCAGAACTTGAAGACCGGTTAGCCCCGGATTTGGGGCTGGATGATAACGGCTCCCTGCTGCTGGATTTCGGCTCGCGTCAGTTCACCGTCAGCTTTGATGAAACCCTAAAACCGTTTGTGCGCGATGCGTCCGGCAGTCGCCTGAAAGACCTGCCCAAACCGAACAAAAGCGATGATAAAACGCTGGCTGCCGATGCCGTTAACCGCTTTAAACTGCTGAAAAAAGATGCCCGTACCGTCGCCGCTCAACAGGTAGCAAGGCTGGAATCAGCCATGTGCCTGCGCCGCCGCTGGGCAGCGGAAAACTTTCAACTCTTCCTGGTTGAGCATCCGCTGGTTCGCCACCTAACCCGTCGCCTGATTTGGGGCGCGTATAACACCGACAACCAGTTGCAGGCCTGTTTCCGCGTGGCGGAAGATAACAGCTACAGCACCGCTGACGATGATCTCTCCACTCTCCCAGAAGGTGATATAGCGATTGGTATCCCTCACGTTCTGGAAATATCACCGACGGATGTCGCCGCTTTTGGTCAGCTTTTTGCCGACTACGAACTGTTACCGCCATTCCGCCAGCTTGATCGTAACAGTTACACCCTGACAGAAGCCGAACGCAATGCCAGCGAACTGACCCGCTGGACAGGCAGAAAATGCCCGAGCGGTCGGGTGATGGGGCTGGCAAATAAAGGCTGGTTGCGTGGCGAACCGCAGGATGCAGGCTGGATCGGCTGGATGATCAAACCTCTGGGCCGCTGGTCGTTAATCATGGAAATCGATGAAGGTTTTGCTGTAGGCATGTCGCCAGTCGAACTCAGCGCTGAGCAACTCTTAAGCAAATTATGGTTATGGGATGGAAAAGCAGAGAGTTATGGCTGGGGAAGAAATTCTGCACAGGAAGCACTGTTCTCCGTGCTCGATGCCATCACCGCCAGCGAGTTGATTAACGACATCGAAGCACTGTTTGAATAAGGAAAGAACATGAACAAGGAATTACTGTGGCTGGCGGACGACGCGCAACTGGAACTGAAATTTAAAAAAGGCAAAACGCCGCTAAGCCATCGCCGCTGGCCGGGCGAACCGGTGCCCGCTGTCACTGAAAGTCTCATTCAGACATTAGGAGATGAATTACTACAACAAGCAGGCAAGAAGCAAAATATCACCTGGCATTACGACTGAGACACGGCGTCGCATCAGGCATTTGGCACAGTTGCCGGATGGTGTGGGAATTTGTAGGCCTGATAAGATGCGGCGAGCGTCGCATCAGGCATTTGGCACCATTGCCGGATGCGGTGTAAACGCCTTATCCGGCCTACGGATAGCGCGGGAATTCCCCGGCCTGATACGATGTGCAAGCGTCGCATCAGGCATTGGCACCGTTGCCGGATGCTTCGCACCCGGCAATCGAAATCAGTTCTTTTTCACAAACTCAGATTTCAGTTTCATCGGGCCAAAACCATCGATTTTGCAATCGATGTTATGGTCACCTTCAACCAGGCGGATGTTTTTCACTTTGGTGCCGATCTTCAGCATCGAAGAGCTACCTTTTACCTTCAGGTCTTTAATGATGGTAACGCTGTCGCCGTCAGCCAGCAGGTTGCCGTTAGCATCTTTAACGATCAGCTCGTCGCTTTCCTGTGCAGGTTCAGCGTCGTTCCATTCGTAGGCGCATTCCGGGCAGATGTACATGCCGTTATCTTCGTAAGTGTATTCGGAGTTGCATTTCGGGCAGTTTGGTAATGACATGTGGATTTCCTCAAAGTCAGCAGGGCAAAAGCGCCAAAAAACGGCAGATTGCCGAAAAAGGCCGCAATTATACACAAAATCCCTGAGTTTGTCGGGGGTACTGCTGATTTTAGACGACAAACGTTTTCATTTGAAAGACAACGCAAAAAGAAAATAATCTTTTTGCCTCCATTTATTATTTAAGTTAAGGTTAACTCTCTTCTTGTTCTTTTTTAATTCAATTATTATTTCTATCTTTCTGACATTTTAAATGTATCGGAAGAGGCTTATTCATTCGGATAAAAAGACTATATTAATTATAAGAGTTATTTACTGCTGTAATTATAAAATCCGAAAGCAGAACTAAAAAACAATCTGGCTAAATAAAAGTAATAAAATTTGCTTTAAGGAAGAATTTTCCATGTACACACAGACAATATATGAGTTAAGTCAGGAGGCTGAACGCCTGTTACAGCTTTCCCGACAACAGTTGCAGTTACTGGAAAAAATGCCTCTCTCTGTACCCGGAGAAGATACACCACCACTGACTTTGCCCTGGGGGCAGCATAATATCGACGAGCGTCATGCCATGTTGAGTAATGAGCTGCGTAAAATCTCCCGTCTGGAAATGGTGCTGGCGATTGTTGGCACCATGAAAGCAGGGAAATCAACCACCATTAACGCTATTGTTGGCACTGAAGTTCTTCCTAATCGCAACCGTCCTATGACTGCGCTACCGACGCTTATTCGCCATGCTCCGGGGCAAAAAGAACCGGTGTTGCATTTTTCGCATGTCGCGCCAATCGACCGTTTAATCCAACAATTACAACAGCGCTTGCGTGATTTCGATATTAAACATCTGACCGATCTGCTGGAAATAGATAAAGATATGCGCGCACTTATGCAGCGGATCGAAAATGGCATCGCTTTCGAAAAATATTATCTTGGTGCCCAGCCTATTTTTCATTGCCTGAAAAGTTTGAATGATTTGGTGCGTCTGGCGAAGGCGCTGGACGTCGATTTTCCCTTTTCAGCTTATGCCGCCATTGAGCATATTCCAGTGATTGAAGTGGAGTTTGTCCATCTGGCGGGGCTGGAGAGTTATCCCGGGCAGTTAACGTTACTGGATACTCCCGGGCCAAATGAAGCCGGGCAACCACATCTACAAGAAATGCTTAACGAGCAACTGGCGCGCGCCTCCGCAGTGCTAGCGGTACTGGATTATACGCAACTGAAGTCAATCTCCGATGAGGAGGTTCGTGAGACGGTTTTAGCGGTGGGGAAATCAGTACCGCTGTATGTACTGGTCAATAAGTTCGATCAGCAGGATCGGAACAGTGACGATGCCGAACAGGTGAGGGCGCTGATTTCCGGGACGCTGATGAAAGGTTGCGTTACGCCTGGGCAGATATTTCCGGTGTCGTCGATGTGGGGCTATCTGGCGAATCGGGCACGCCATGAGTTAGTCAACAACGGTAAATTACCAGTACCGGAGCAACAACGCTGGGTGGAGGATTTTGCCCATGCGGCGCTGGGCAGGCGCTGGTGTAACGCCGAGCTGGCGGATATCGACCATATTCGTCATGCTGCCGATCAACTGTGGGACGATTCGCTATTCGCCCAACCGGTTCAGGCGTTACTCCATGCCGCCTACGCTAACGCGTCGTTATATGCTCTGCGATCTGCATCGCATAAGTTGTTGAATTACGCCCTGCAGGCGCGGGAATATCTGGATTTTCGCGCACACGGGCTGAACGTCGCCTGCGAACAATTGCGGCAAAATATCCGCCAGGTTGAAGAAAATATGCAGCTATTGCAGCTCAATCAGGTACAGGTGAGTGGCGAGATTAAACATGAAATCAAGGTGGCCCTGACGTCAGCCACCGACTTTCTGTGTCAGCAGCAAAATGAGGTGAATGCCCAGTTAGCTGCGCTGTTTCAACATGATTCGTGGCCGTTAAGTGAGATCCGCACCCGCTGCGAGACGTTGTTACAGACGGCACAAACCAAAATCAGCCGTGACTTCACGCTGCGTTTTACTGAACTGGAATCAACCCTTTGCCGGGTGTTAACCGATGTTATTCGTCCCATTGAGCAACGGGTTAAAACGGAATTGAGTGAGTCCGGGTTTCGTCCTGGATTTCATTTTCCTGCTTTTCACAGCGCAGCTCCCCACTTCAATACTCGTCAGTTGTTCAGCAATGCAATATCTCGCCAGGAAAAAACGGATGAGCAGATCACCCGTTTTGGCATTGTGCGTGAGACTTTCTCGCGCTGGCTGAATCAGCCCGACTGGGGGCGGAGTAGTGAGAAATCTCCGCCGGAGGCTATTGATTACAGCGCGCTACAACGAATGTTAACCGCGGAAGTCGACCTTTATTGCCAACAAATGGCTAAAGCTTTGGCGGTTCAGGTCGATGATTCTGTCACGGCAGACATGAGCACTTTTTTTGCTGATTTCGCTTTATGCTTGACGGAATTACAGACGCATTTACGCGAAAGCCTGGCTCTGCGTCAACAAAATGAATCTGTAGTTAAGATGATGCAGCAGCAATTGCAGCAGACTGTGATGACTCACGGCTGGATTTATACGGACTCTCAGTTGTTACGCGATGATATTCAAACACTTTTCACGGCAGAACGATATTGACTAAGACGTTACTGGACGGCCCCGGTCGCGTGCTGGAGTCGGTTTATCCCCGCTTTTTAGTGGATCTGGCGCAGGGCAATGACGCCCGCTATCCACAAGCCCATCAGCAGCAGTTTCGCGAACGGCTGATGCTGGAGATCCTTGCTCGCACACAGCTTCAGACGTGGGCGAACGCAGGAATGTTAAATGCGCCGCTTAGCCTGCGCCTGACATTGGTGGAAAAACTGGCGGCGATACTTGATCCCGCTCATCTGGCGCTGACGCAGGTCGCGCAACATCTGGCACTATTGCAAAAAATGGATCACCGCCCACAATCTGCTTTTCCGAAACTTCCGCAGCAAATTGCCGCGTTGTATGAGTGGTTTTCCAGCCGTTGTTGCTGGAAGGAAAAAGCGTTAATGCAACGAGGATTACTGGTGCAGGCGGGCGAGCAGAGCGCGCAAGTTTTTACCCGCTGGCGTGCTGGTGCGTATAACGCCTGGTCGTTGCCTGGGCGTTGTTTCATTGTTCTGGAAGAGTTGCGCTGGGGGGCGTTTGGTGATGCCTGCCGTCTGGGAAGCCCGCAAGCGGCGGTGTTGTTGCTTGACGATTTGCGCGTGAAAGCGACGCAATATCTGGCCGAAAGTATCAACGCAGCACCGACTACTCGTCATTATTACCCTCAGTGGTTTACCTCTCCCACTACCCCGACTGGCGGAGATTATGCTGACTTTTTAAGCTGGCTGGGCAAGTGGTCCGATGCCGATAAACAGCCCGTTTGCTGGTCAGTAACCCAACGCTGGCAAACTGTCGCGCTGGGGATGCCACGGCTCTGCTCAGCACAGCGTCTGGCGGGGGCGATGGTAGAGGAAATCTTCACTGTAAATTAAGTGTAAATAATCGGTTACACCAATGAGTGTTAAACGAAATCCATGTGTGAAGTTGATCACAAATTTAAACGCTGGTAGGGTAAAAAGGTCATTAACTGCCCAATTCAGGCGTCAACAGGTTTGGTTGTACAGTTCTTAATCAGAACGTGTAAATAAACCCGCTACGCTTGTTACAGAGATTGCACCCTGCAATTCCCGCTCCCCTTTTGCGGGCGCCACGTCGATTTGCCTGACGTGTGCGGAAATGGGCTTACTCTGCGAGGAAAGCTATGCTGAAAAGGAAAAAAGTAAAACCGATAACCCTTCGTGATGTCACTATTATTGATGACGGTAAACTGCGAAAAGCCATTACTGCAGCATCGCTGGGTAATGCAATGGAATGGTTTGATTTTGGTGTTTATGGTTTTGTTGCTTACGCATTAGGTAAAGTCTTTTTCCCTGGGGCTGATCCCAGCGTGCAGATGGTTGCTGCACTTGCCACCTTCTCCGTTCCCTTTCTGATTCGACCGCTTGGCGGGCTCTTCTTTGGTATGTTGGGCGATAAATATGGTCGCCAGAAGATCCTCGCTATCACCATTGTGATTATGTCGATCAGTACATTCTGTATTGGATTGATACCGTCCTATGCCTCGATTGGTATTTGGGCACCGGTTCTGCTGTTGATTTGTAAGATGGCGCAAGGTTTCTCGGTCGGCGGCGAATATACCGGAGCATCGATATTTGTTGCGGAATACTCTCCTGACCGCAAACGTGGCTTTATGGGTAGCTGGCTGGATTTCGGTTCTATTGCCGGGTTTGTTCTGGGCGCGGGTGTGGTGGTGTTAATTTCTACCATCGTCGGTGAAGAGAACTTCCTCGACTGGGGCTGGCGTATTCCGTTCTTTATCGCTCTGCCGTTAGGGATTATCGGACTTTATCTACGTCATGCTTTAGAAGAGACACCAGCGTTCCAGCAACATGTTGAGAAACTGGAACAGGGCGACCGCGAAGGTTTGCAGGATGGCCCGAAAATCTCGTTTAAAGAGATTGCCACGAAGCACTGGCGCAGCCTGTTGACGTGTATTGGTCTGGTGATAGCCACTAACGTGACTTACTACATGCTGCTGACCTATATGCCAAGTTATTTGTCGCATAACCTGCATTACTCCGAAGATCACGGGGTGCTGATTATTATCGCCATTATGATCGGGATGTTGTTTGTGCAGCCGGTAATGGGCCTGCTGAGTGACCGTTTTGGCCGTCGCCCGTTTGTGATCCTCGGTAGTGTTGCGCTGTTTGCACTGGCGATCCCGGCGTTTATTCTGATTAACAGTAATATCATCGGTCTGATTTTTGCCGGACTGTTGATGCTGGCAGTGATCCTCAACTGTTTTACGGGCGTTATGGCCTCAACGCTGCCAGCGATGTTCCCGACGCATATCCGTTACAGCGCGCTGGCGGCGGCATTTAATATTTCGGTGCTGATTGCCGGTCTGACGCCAACGCTGGCGGCATGGTTGGTAGAAAGTTCGCAGGATCTGATGATGCCAGCGTATTACCTGATGGTAGTGGCGGTGATTGGTTTGATTACCGGCGTGACCATGAAAGAGACGGCGAATCGTCCGTTGAAAGGCGCGACACCGGCGGCGTCAGATTTGCAGGAAGCGAAGGAAATTCTCGTTGAGCATTACGATAATATCGAGCAAAAAATCGAAGATATTGACCACGAGATTGCCGATTTGCAGGCGAAACGCACTCGCCTGGTACAGCAACATCCGCGAATTGATGAGTAACCTGAAATGGATTACCTGATGCGACGCTGTCGCGTCTTATCAGGCCCCTCAATCGGTCTGACCCGACTCTTAAGGTTCACTTAATCTCTGGCGTGCATACTCTCCTCCAGTTCAATGGAGGAGAGTGCAATGAAAAACCGTATTTATGAAAGTTTAACTACCGTGTTTAGCGTGCTGGTAGTAAGCAGCTTTCTTTATATTTGGTTTGCCACGTATTGATCTTTCTTCAGCCGTATCCAGGCGCGCGTGCCGGAAGTCTCTTCCCGGTTTTGCAGGAAAAACTGCCCGTGATGCAACTGCGTGATGCGGCTGACAATACTTAATCCCAGACCAATTCCGCCATAACGGCTGTCCATCCGTACAAACGCTTTGCTCAACTCTCCGCATTTACTCTCATCAATACCAGGCCCTTCATCTTCAACTGCCATTACCGCACCGCCATCTTCTTGCAGTTTAATCATAATGTTGCTGCCTTCGGGACTATAGCGATGGGCGTTTTCTACCAGGTTACGCAACAACATGCGTAGTAGAGTGGCGTCGCCCTGGACAGTGATGTCGGCGGCGCTTTCTGGCAACAGCAAGGTTTGCTGACGCTGGTCGAGCATGGTGCTGAGTTCGTCATAGGAGGGCAGGATCACATCATCCAGCAACTTTACATGCTGGTAATTACCCGAAGAGAATGACTGTCCGGCGCGCGCCAGTTGTAACAACTGGGAGACGCTGGCCATCATCTGATCGAGCCGCGCGACTAACGGCGCTACGTCAATGTTGTGCGTTTTCGCCATTAACTCCAGATGCAAACGTACCCCTGCCAGCGGCGTTCGTAGTTCGTGAGCGACGTCAGCGGTAAACAGCCGTTCGTTATCCAGCGTGCTGGTCAGGCGACTGACCAGATCGTTCAATGCAGAAACTACCGCTTCGATTTCGAGGGTGGCACTGTGAATAGCAATAGGTGTCAGGTTGTCGGCGGTACGCGCTTCCAGCTCTTTTTGCAGTTCCGCCAGTGGGCGGGTGATGCGAAGTACCGCCTGATAGCAGATAAACAGCGTCAGACTGACCATAAACACGCC
Organism: Escherichia sp. TW09308; assembly: GCF_000208565.1. Classification (NCBI taxonomy): domain Bacteria; kingdom Pseudomonadati; phylum Pseudomonadota; class Gammaproteobacteria; order Enterobacterales; family Enterobacteriaceae; genus Escherichia; species Escherichia sp. TW09308. The sequence goes on from NZ_AEME01000001.1 coordinate 4,181,874, forward strand.
AGGAACAATCAGACTGGCGACCGCCTCACGGATTTCACGCATGATGTGGCGATCGTTGTTGCGATTGTCGCGCAGCGCCTGCTCAAATAGCTGAATCTGCTCGGTGCTTTCATGCCATAGCCAGAAAACGCTGATCAGCTCAAACACCAGCAGAATTGCCCCAATGGTTAATATCAGCCGTTGACGCAGCGATATTGGTCGACGCAGAAAACGCATCAGGTTCAATTAGTTTTCCTCATTAGCGACCAGCATATAGCCAAAGCCGCGCACGGTGCGGATACGGGCTTTGCCCACTTTGTCGCGCAAGTTATGGATATGCACTTCCAGGGTATTCGTTGAGGGTTCGTTGTCCCAGTTGTAAATGTCGTTGTAGAGAATTTCCCGATGCACCGGACTACCCGCCTTGAGCATCAGGCGCGACAGCAGGGCATATTCTTTTGGTGTCAGGATCAGCTCTTCACCGCCCATCCATACCTGACGGCGACCCATATTCAGCGTCAGGTTGCCAACCTTCAGCTCGCTTTCGCCCTGATTATTATGGCGTCGCAGCAGGGCGCGGATGCGGGCGTGCAACTCTTCCAGCGCGAAAGGCTTCACCAGATAGTCGTCGGCACCGACATCCAGCCCGGCGATTTTGTCGGTAAGCGTGTCGCGGGCGGTGAGGATCAGTACCGGCAGGGTGTATTTTTTCTGCCGGATACGAGCGAGAAAATGCAGTCCATCTTCGTCGGGTAAACCTAAATCCAGCACCACCAGGCTGTAATGACCGGCTTCCAGGCTTTGTTCCGCCATCCGCGCGGTCGTGACGCCATCACACGCGTAGCCTTCAGTTTGTGCCGCCAGAATCAATCCCTGCAATAACAGTGTATCGTCTTCAACAATTAGAATTTTCATTCAGTCGTTCTCCTGCATGCCTGCAGAATATCATCCGCGGCTTGATAATACTTCGTCTCGACGCCGGTTAATCCCAACAGGGTTGAGAATAAATTGTCCTGTGAATAGTGCTGCGTTTGTGCTTGTTTTTGCAGGCAGCTTTGATCAACCTGATACCGTTTTTGATAATCCTCCGACAACCACAGCAGCATCGGAACCTGCTTTTGGCTATCCGGGGCGATGCTATAAGGCAAGCCGTGTAGATAGATGCCATTTTCACCTAACGATTCACCGTGGTCAGAAAGATAAATCAGGCTGGTGGTAAATTTATCCTGATGTTCTTTCAGCAGATTAATCGCTTTATCAACAATATAGTCGACGTAGAGCAACGTATTGTCGTAAGTATTGACCAGTTGCTCTTTGGAACAGGTCTGGATCTCGTTGGTGTCGCAGGTGGGAGTAAATTTCCTGAACTGCGGTGGATAGCGGTTGTAATAGGTCGGGCCGTGGCTGCCGATGGTGTGTAAGACAATCACCCCATCGCCTTGCAGATTATTGATGTACTCCTCCAGCCCGTGGAACAGCACTTCGTCATAGCATTCGCCGTTGATGCACTGACCGGGTAAGTTCAGGGCAGTGACGTTCTGATGAGGCACGCGGTCACATGCGCCTTTGCAGCCGCCATCGTTGTCATTCCATAGTACGTTGATGCCTGCCCGCTGAATGATATCCAGCACGCCTTCCTGGTGTTGTGCCAGCTCTTCTTTGTAATGCTCGCGCGGCATATCTGAGAACATGCACGGTACGGAGACAGCCGTTGCTGTGCCGCAAGACGCAGTATTAGGAAAATAGATCACGTTATCTTTCGCCAGTCGCGGGTTGGTTTCACGCGGGTAGCCATTGAGTGAGAAATTCTCCGCCCGCGAGGTTTCCCCGACGATCAAAATGGTCAGGTTTTTCCGGTTTCCTTTTTGCATTAACGGGTTGCGGTGTGCGTCCTCACCAATGCGTACCAGTGGCAGATTTGCCAGTCGCTGGTGGGAATACCATGACCAACTGGCAACAATGCTGTTGGAGGGGCTTAAAGATTTCACCAGCTCTTTGTTGTTGCGAAACAGCGAGGCGTAGTCTTTATAAAAAAGCACGGCAACCAGCACAATCAGCAGTACAGATATCAGGATACTGGCTCCACGGAAAAGAACACTGCGCAGGCGCGAGGCAGCAGGTTTGATTTTTATCCAGCAGGCAATCAGCGCAGCAAGTACGCCGCTTAACCCTAGCGTTAGTAACATGCGTGGCGTCATCAACGCATAACTTTCCGCCGGTGTGGTATCAATGATATTGGCAATCATCGAACGGTCGATGACGATGCCATAAGTCATGATGAAATATTGCGCAGATGCGCCAACGAGAATAAACAGACAGGCTAGTGGTCGATTAAGCCATAAGAAAGAGCCTAGTGTCAGAACAATATTAATCACGCTGAACGCGACGACTGGCATCGACAAGAAAACCAGCACGTTATGCAGCGAATCCAGCGGTAACGCCTGTAACACCTGTTTAAAAAAGGCAATGTTCAGGCAGATAGCAATATAAAAAGAGGCCAGCAATAGCCAGGCGAGTAAATTCAAAGAGGGTCTTTTTAAAAGGCGCTTTAACATCACGGTGTTTCCATCGAACAAAGTGCGCATATGCTCGCAAAGCAAAGTTAAGCCAACCTTAAGTTCTTAAGGTTGGCTTTTATGTTTGCTGGATTAAGGAGGCTTAATCTTTGCTAATGGGTGGATCTAAAGGATACGGGTTTTTATGCAGCCGGTTGTAGTTCAGCGTGTACATAGCGGTGATCACCATCAGAGTGACAAATGACCACATGACTTCTTGTGCACCAGAACCAACCACCGCCCAGATGCAGTAAAGGAAGGCGATAGTTGTGATGACCAGATACGCCGGACGCGCTTTGCCAAAGTGACCGTGGCCTAAAAGCAGTAAAGCTGCACAGGTATAAAGATAAGGCACCAGGGTAAAGATAACCGATACGGAAGAGACCAGACCGAACTCTTTGGTTGCGTTTGGTGAGATGCTGCTGAACTGGAAGATAGTCATCAGGATACCAACGATAATCAACCCGGCTACCGGTGTGCCTGCTTTGTTGACGCGGGCAAAAATCGGTGGGAACAAACCGTCATCGGCAGCGGCTTTCGCCGTTTGTCCAGCCAGTAACGTCCAGCCGCCGAGCGAACCCAGGCAACCAGCCGCCGCACAGAAGGAGACAATGGCTCCTGCGGTATCACCCAGCGCCATCCGTGCAGCATCACCGAATGGCGAGGCGGAAACGCGCAGTGCGGCATTCGGGATCATCCCCATAATTGCCGTGGTCGAGAGCACATAGCAGACGGCAGCAATCAGTACCCCACCAATGGTGGCAATAGGGACGTTGCGTTTCGGGTTTTTCACTACACCCGCTGCAACAGAAGCACTTTCTACCCCGATAAATGACCACAGCGTTACGTTTAAGGTGCTTTGAATTGCGCCGAAAGTGCCCAGACCGCTAACGTTCCAGGCCGCCATATAGGTTTCTCCGTGGAACCAGAACCAGCCGAATACGGCAATCCCGACGATGGGGATCAGCGCCAGTACAGTGGCGATGGCCTGCACGCGGGTAATCATTTTCGGCCCGACGATATTAAGCAGAACGAAGATCCACAGCACCACAACACAGGTGATAGTTAATACCAACGGATCTTTCAGTACCGGGAAGAAATAGCTCAGGTAGCCGACGCCAATGACCACCATAGCAATATTGCCGATCCAGCAGGCCAGCCAGTAGAGAACGTTAGTTTGATACCCGAGGAAAGGACCAAAACAGCGGCGCGCGTAGGCATATGAACCGCCAGGGCTGGGATCGAGGAACGACATTTTGGCGTAAACCATCGATAAAGCCAAAGCACCGATAATTGTCACCAGCCAACCATATATAGCAATCCCCCCCGTCGAGGCCAGATTTGCAGGTAACAGAAAAACACCTGACCCCATAATATTCCCCGACACCATTAGGGTGACGGGGATTAAGCCCACTTTGTGAGCATCAGCATCCGAAGACATAATAAAACTCCTGCGAAGGCGAGCTTCGTGACAATAAATTACGTCATATCATACGCCTGCATTCGCGCGTTGAATTATCGTCGGCTGGCTTATCGCTGATGCTGTTATTAATATATCTCTTCGTTAAGGTTATAAATCAGGCGATAGAACGTTCTCTATGCTGGCTAACATAATGGAGTGGGGTCATGCCATAGAAATCTTTAAATACAGAAATAAAGTAAGACGTACTGTTGTAGCCACAGGACTGTGACACCTGTGAGATATTTTTACCATCCATCATTAATTCATTTACGGCATAACGCATCCGGCAGGTGGTTATTATTTGGCTATAACTGGTGTTTTCGCTTTTCAGCTTTTTCTTTAACAAACTTGGGCTAAGGCATAAACAACTGGCTACCATACTAAGATTCCAGTCTTTATGGATATCGCTTTCAATGATTTGATAAACGCTGTCGCTAACACAATTACGTAACATATGCATTAGCAGTGAAAGGAATTTTTTACTGTCGAGAAAACGAGATAGTACAGTGAATAATAATGCACGTGTTCGTTCCTTTTCCGATTCTGTTTCAGCGGGCATTATGCTGTGTTGCGCTGCGACGCGAAACACCTCTGGTGTCAGGCATGACAGGGAAATAAAAGGCGTGGCGCTACGCTGCCAGACCGGTATTTTCGAGAGATCTTTATTCAGAAAACGGAGATAATCTTTGATGATGTCGAGGCTAATATACGCAACCAAAGTGTTATTCAGAGAGGAGACGTCGATAATATTGTTTTCACAACTTAATAACGTTATATGGTTAGCTTTCAAACTTATAGGTTCTTTCCCATTCACTCTTAGCCAGACATCTTTTTCAGTTAATAAAACTATACAAGGTTGGTTGCTGCAAATCCTCATACATGTACTCCTGAAATGCAAAGAAAATAGTGGATCTCGCCAACATAGAGAGATACCGGGGACTGGTTATATAATTGTATGACGAATCAAAACATGCATAAAAATAACGTGTTTTGCTAATATTACAAATTTTTATAGTAATTTCTCATGTACAAAAATTTTTACAGAGTGAAGAAGTGTAAATAACAAACAAAAAAAGCGCGGGGTGGGACCGCGCAAAAAGTATGACATTTTTGTTTGCAGCAATTTTTATGAAAACGTTGCCATACTCAAAAGGCCTCAGGCCAGGCGGCGTAATGTTATTTAAACAATTACGCCTTCAGCGGAATAGTGGTTACGCTTTCACACACATTACGTGGTAAATACCGTCAATAATTTCGGTGCCTTCCGTTTCGTGTTCAAAACCAGGGAAATGATGATCCCAGGATTGCAGTGAGCGTAAATAGCTTACTTGTGGGCTGTTTTTATCGCCAAAGTTTTCACCGGAAAGCAGCATTGGGATCCCGGGCGGATATGGGATGACTGAGTTCGCCGCAATACGTCCCGGCAGGTTTTCAATGGATACCAGTTCAACGTTGTTATCGACAATTGCGTTGTATGCTTCGCGCGGAGTGATTTCTGCCACCGGCAGGCCGGAATAGGCTTCGTTCAATCGTGCGCCAGGATTGTTTTCTTTCAGCCAGGCAAACATTTTGTCGCCCAGATCGTGAATACCCATGTTCGCATAAGTGTCAGGATATTGTTCAACAAGTTCCGGCATTACCTGAGCCAGCGGGGTGTTAGCGTCGTAGTGGCGTTTGAAGGAACAGAGGGTGTTAGCCAGCGTTCCCCATTTCCCACGGGTTACGCCCATTGAGAACAGGAACATAATCTGGAAGTCGGTGGTACGGGTGGGCACAATGCCGTGGCGACCCAGCCATGCGGTAACCAGTGCCGCCGGAACACCGGTTTCTTCCAGTTCACCGTCTTCACCCATCCCCGGAGCGAGGATGCTGACTTTAATCGGGTCAAGCATACTCCAGTTATCCGGAATATCTTTGAAGCCGTGCCAGCTTTCGCCCGGATGCATTACCCAGCAGTCCTGAACGGTGGTCAGCAGTTTGTGCGGTGCGTCGGCAAAGTCATAGGTTTTGCCGGTTTCCGGATCGGTAACCACTTCTTTATTCCACGGCTTAAAGAACCAACTACCTTCGTCAGCAAACTCTTTGTACAACCGTGCCATTGCCTGGCGGAAATCGACCGCTTCGTCGATCACTTCCTGAGTCAGCGACAGGCCGCTGTTGCCGTCCATCATTGATACAGCCACATCGTTTGACGCGCAGATGGCATATAACGGGGAAGTGGTGGCATGCATCATGTATGCCTGATTGAAGCGGGAGAAGTTAATCGCGCCGCGGCCTTCACGTACATGAATATAAGACGCCTGCGACAGTGCATTCAGCAGTTTATGAGTGGAGTGAGTGGCGAAAACGGTAGGACCGCTGTGATCACCCGGCTCACCGCGCATCGCGTAGTGATCGGCATAGATCGGATTAAAACGTGCGTAACCGTACCAGGCTTCGTCGAAGTGCAGACGATCGGCGGTTTTTTCCAGCAGATCCTGCGCGTCTTTGGCGTTATAGCATACGCCGTCATAGGTGCAGTTGGTTACCACGCAGTAAGAGGGTTTTTGCCCGACTTTGTCTTTGGTCAGCGGGCTTTCGCTGATTTTCTTCTGCAAGGTTTCAGGCTGCATTTCCTGCGGATAGATTGGCCCGATAATGCCGTAGCGGTTGCGGCTTGGCACCATGTATACCGGTTTCGCGCCAGTCAGCATTAAACCTTGTTCGATGGATTTGTGGCAGTTACGGTCAACAACAACCACGTCGTTATCTGTCATGCAGGCTTGCATGATGGTGCGGTTAGACCCTGAAGTGCCGACGACGACTGACCAGGAGCGGTCGGCACCAAATACGCGCGCGGCATATTTTTCGCTTTCGCCAAATGCGCCAGTATGGTCAAGTAAAGAACCGAGGGAAGTTCGTTCGATGCCCATGTCGGTGCGGAACAGGTTTTCACCATAGTAGTCATGGTAGAAACGTCCGGCGGGGGTTTTAGTGAAGCCAACACCGCCCTGGTGACCTGGCGCGGCCCAGGAGTACTCATGGATGTCGCTATATTTCATCAGCGCGCTGAACAGTGGCGGCAATAGCTGTTGGCGGTAGCGGGACATCGCTGCGATGGCGCGTCCGGCGATAAAGTCAGCGGTATCTTCCAGAATCCAGGCGAATTCATCGACAAGCTCCAGCAGATCGCGATCCAGCGCGGCGATTGATTTTTCCCGGTCGCCTAACAGGAATACCGGCACATTTTGCTGACGCTCATGAAGCTTACCGATCAATTCTCTGACATTTTGGTGTTCGTCCGGATGCTCCATTTGATAACTGAACATCAGACAATCAATGGCTTCATTTGAAGAGAGAATGGCAAAGCCATCATCAAAGGAGGTGGATTTAATCACGGTAACATTTTGTTGGCTCAAGGCATTTGCCAGACGCTCAACGGCGCTACCGACCCAGGTGTCCTGATGTAGAAACTCGCTTTCAACAATTAATACTTTCATCATTGCTTACCCGGTTGTGAAGGAATCTTCGCTGCGGGCAAGTATCTTCCGGGCTAGTCGTGCGTTAATGCCAAATGCGCCGCCCTGAAGCAGCGCATCCGGCAATGACGTACTTACTCTTTCGGTTTAAACCGCAGCAACCGGTTGGCGTTGCTCACCACGGTAATCGACGAGAGTGCCATGGCTGCCCCGGCAACCACCGGGTTAAGCAAGGTTCCGGTGAACGGCCATAAAATACCGGCGGCGACGGGGATCCCAATGCTGTTATAGATAAACGCACCAAGCAGATTCTGCTTCATATTACGCAGCGTTGCGCGGGAGATGGCGAGCGCATCAGCAACGCCCATCAGACTATGGCGCATCAGAGTAATCGCTGCGGTTTCAATCGCAACATCACTTCCACCGCCCATTGCAATACCGACATCAGCCTGGGCCAGTGCTGGCGCGTCGTTAATACCGTCACCCACCATTGCGACCTGACGCCCCTCGCTTTGCAGACGTTTAATCGCTTCGGCTTTACCATCCGGCAATACACCCGCAATCACTTCATCAATCCCCGCTTCTTTGGCGATCGCATTGGCGGTCGTTGGGTTATCCCCGGTCAACATCACCAGACGATATCCCGCTTTATGCAGCCGTTGCAGCGCCGCCACGCTATCACTACGTAATGGATCGCGTACTGCCAGCAGGGCTACCGCTTTACCGTCAACCGCCAGCAGCACTGGCGTTGATCCTTGCGATGCCTGGGCGGTAATCTCCGCTTCGATAGCTTTCGTATCTACTTGCTGATCATTTAACAGCGCCTGATTCCCCAACAGCAGCGCATGGCCTTCTGCTTCACCGCTCACGCCCAGCCCGCGCAATGTGCGGAAGCCGTTGACTTGTGGCAGTTGCATATCGCCTGCTTTATCGAGGATTGCCCGCGCCAGTGGGTGGCTGGAACCTTGTTCCAGTGCCGCCGCCAGACGCAGCGCCTGCGCTTCGTCAACATCAGCAAAGGTTTTCACAGTGACAACCTGCGGCTTCCCTTCGGTCAGCGTCCCGGTTTTATCGAAAACTACGGTATCCAGCGTACTGGCACGTTGCAGTGCGTCGGCGTCACGCACCAGCACACCGAACTCTGCCGCGCGGCCGACACCAGAAATAATCGACATCGGCGTTGCCAGCCCCAGCGCACACGGGCAGGCGATAATCAGCACCGTGGTGGCAATCACCAGGGTATAAACAATTTGCGGTGCCGGACCAAAGAAATACCAGATTGCCGCACTGATCAGCGCAATCACCACCACTACCGGCACAAACACGGCAGAGATTTTATCCGCCAGTTGGCCGATTTCCGGCTTACTGCTCTGGGCCTGGCGCACCATGCGAATAATCCGCGACAAGGTAGTATGGCTGCCAACCGCACTGGCGCGAAACAGCACGCTGCCGTCCTGCACCACCGTCCCGGCATGGACACTATCGCCTTCGCCTTTTTGCTGCGGAATAGGTTCACCCGTCAGCATTGCTTCATCCAGCCACGCTTCGCCCTGGGTAATCTCACCATCTACCGGCACACGATCACCGGTCGTCAGGCGCAGCAACATACCTGGCTGCACTTCAGCCAGCGGCACACTTTTTTCACCATCTTCGGTGACCAGTCGTGCCGTGGGCGGGGTTAAATCGAGTAATTTCTCCAGCGCTTTAGAAGAGCGCTGACGTGCGCGCGCTTCCAGCATATGGCCGAGATTAATCAGACCGATAATCATCGCGCTGGCTTCGTAATAAAGATGTCGCGCTTCCATCGGGAACCACTGCGGCCACAGGTTGACGCTCATCGAATAGAGCCACGCCACGCCTGTACCCAGCGCTACCAGCGTATCCATCGTCGCCGCGCCGTTCAGCAGGCTTTTCCATGCGCTGCGGTAAAAATGCCCACCCGCGAAAACCATCACCGCCAGCGTAATCAGGCCGATAACCAACCACAGGTTGCGGTTGTCGGCAGTGACCATCATGTTCTCGCCAATCATCCCCCAGACCATCACCGGGATACCCACCGCCAGGGCGACAATCGCCTGCCAGCGGAAGCGTTTCATAGTCGCGACGGCGGTTTCCTGCTGGCGCTCGCGGCGTTTAGCATCATCTTCAATCGCCTCTGCGCCGTAGCCCGCTTTTTCCACCGCCTGCACTAAATCTTGTGGGGAGGCACTGCCCATCACCAGCGCAGTGCGCTCCGCCAGGTTTACCCGTGCCTGGGTGACGCCCGGTACGCTTTGCAGCGCGTTCTGCACCCGGGTGACACAACTGGCGCAGCTCATGCCGCTCAGCAGCAACTGCTGACTATCGTCTTCGGCGGTCGCTGCCGGAAGCTCATCAGGAACCGCTGTCAGTGCTTCCGACGGGATTGATGACTCCGCCAGCGGTTTAGCCTTTGGGTGGCTTACTGATGCGTCATAACCCGCTTGCTTGATAGTTTCGATAAGCTGTTCTGCGCTGGCAGTACCGGTAACGTGCGCTTCAGTGATAGACACGTCCGCCTGCTCAACGTCCGGGCGCTGCTCAAGACTCTCTTTTACGCGTTTAACGCAGTGACCGCAGGACAAGCCGTCCAGGGTCAGGTCGATTGTTTGAGACATAATTCACTCCTTTAAGACAGTGTTGACTGACTGAGATAAAGGGTAAACCTTCCAGCAAGGGGAAGGTCAAGAAATTAATTAATCACCAGGATAAAAGTCAGTGAAGATTAAAAAATTGGCTCAATTTCCATCAGAATCAGACAATTATCTCTTTGTTTTCCTGTAGTTAATTTGCGGGTGCTAAGTTAAATCAGGATGCCTGAAAATTGGCATCGGGGTGAGGAATAACCTCCCGCATCTATAAAAAGGAGTTAACAAAAGATGTCAGATGCAAAAAATTTACAGCAGGCAGTGGACCAGGCATATACCCAATATCATTCACTGAGCGGCGGACAAAATGCCGATTACATTCCCTTTCTGGCGAATGTCCCCAGCCAACTGGCGGCAGTGGCTATTGTGACTTGCGATGGTAGCGTCTATCGCGCGGGTGACAGTGATTACCGCTTTGCGCTGGAATCCATCTCGAAAGTCTGTACGTTAGCCCTCGCGCTGGAAGATGTCGGCTCGCAGGCGGTTCAGGACAAAATTGGCGCTGACCCGACCGGATTGCCTTTTAATTCAGTCATCGCCTTAGAACTTCATGGCGGCAAACCGTTGTCGCCACTGGTGAATGCAGGTGCTATCGCCACTACCAGTCTGATCAAAGCCGACAATGCCGAGCAACGCTGGCAGCGGATTTTACACATCCAACAACAACTGGCTGGGGAGCAGGTGGCGCTCTCTGATGAAGTGAATCAGTCAGAGCAGACCACCAACTTCCACAATCGCGCAATTGCCTGGCTACTGTATTCCTCCGGATACCTCTATTGCGATGCGATGGAAGCCTGCGACGTGTACACCCGTCAGTGCTCCACGCTTATCAATACCGTTGAACTGGCGACGCTTGGCGCGACGCTGGCGGCGGGCGGTGTTAATCCGCTAAGCCAAAAACGTATTCTTCAGGCCGATAATGTACCGTACATCCTGGCCGAAATGATGATGGAAGGACTGTATGGTCGCTCCGGTGACTGGGCGTATCGCGTGGGGTTGCCCGGAAAAAGCGGCGTTGGCGGCGGTATTCTGGCGGTCGTACCTGGCGTGATGGGTATTGCCGCGTTCTCGCCACCGCTGGATGAAGAAGGCAACAGTGTTCGCGGACAAAAAATGGTGGCATCGGTCGCTAAACAACTCGGCTATAACGTGTTTAAGGGCTGATCATGATGAACACGGAAGGTGATAACGATAACAAACCCCTCGGGCTATGGAATGTTGTTTCCATCGGCATTGGGGCGATGGTGGGGGCGGGGATCTTTGCCCTGCTGGGGCAGGCCGCGTTGTTAATGGAAGCCTCGACCTGGGTCGCCTTTGCCTTTGGCGGTATTGTGGCGATGTTTTCCGGTTATGCCTACGCGCGGCTTGGGGCGAGCTACCCCAGTAACGGCGGGATTATTGACTTCTTTCGTCGGGGATTAGGTAATGGCGTCTTTTCGCTGGCTCTATCGTTACTGTACCTGATGACGCTGGCGGTGAGTATCGCGATGGTGGCTCGTGCCTTTGGCGCTTATGCCGTGCAGTTTTTGCATGAAGGCAGCCAGGATGAGCATCTTATTTTGCTGTACGCACTGGCGATCATTGCGCTGATGACACTATTTAACTCCTTAAGCAATCATGCGGTAGGGCGGCTGGAAGTGATCCTCGTCGGCATCAAAATGATGATCCTGTTGTTGTTGATCGTCGCAGGCGTCTGGTCGCTACAACCAGCGCACATTTCTGTCTCTGCACCACCCAGCTCCGGCGCGTTCTTCTCCTGTATTGGGATAACCTTCCTTGCTTATGCGGGCTTTGGCATGATGGCAAACGCAGCGGATAAAGTGAAAGATCCGGCGGTCATTATGCCACGGGCGTTTCTGGTGGCGATTGGCGTTACCACGCTACTCTACATTGCGCTGGCGCTGGTGCTACTTAGCGATGTTTCGGCATTAGAGTTAGAAAAATATGCCGATACCGCCGTAGCGCAAGCCGCTTCTCCGTTGCTCGGACATGTGGGTTATGTGATTGTGGTCATCGGCGCTTTACTGGCGACGGCCTCAGCCATCAACGCCAACCTGTTTGCCGTGTTTAACATCATGGACAATATGGGCAGCGAGCGCGAACTGCCGAAATTAATGAATAAATCCCTGTGGCGGCAGAGTACCTGGGGAAACATCATCGTAGTGGTGTTGATTATGCTGATGACGGCGGCGCTGAATTTAGGCTCGCTCGCCAGCGTCGCCAGTGCCACTTTTTTGATCTGCTACCTGGCGGTGTTTATGGTCGCTATCCGCCTGCGTCATGATATTCACGCCTCGTTACCGATCCTTGTTGTTGGCACGCTGGTTATGTTGTTGGTGATCATCGGGTTTATTTACAGTCTGTGGTCACAGGGCAGCAGTGCGCTGATGTGGATTATTGGCGCACTATTACTAAGCCTTATTGTGGCAATGGTAATGAAACGGAATAAAACGGTATAAACTTTTCTGTGCGCGGTGCTTTCTGTACTGCGCTTTTATTTTTATCCTTAAATTAATCTCCTTTCTTATGCCTTTAATAAATAATTCACAAAAAAAAGATATATAGACGATAAAACTGTGATTTCTATCACTTCCTGGTATGGATTATTCTTAACAAGGATGATGGTAATCTAAAAGTCGTAGTGTATTCTTAATAAATGACGTATAAGCTTTTCAACTGCATTTCTTTTAAAGGGGGAAGTAAAAACGAAAGAGATGCGCAAGTTATTACCCTTCTTAAATAAAATGATGCTGGTTATAAAGATCAGTTAAAATAATGACCTGGAAGGAAGTGACTTACCTATGGCGCGATTACAATTAAAAAACCGTAAAAATAAAGGTCTGATATTTTTAATAAGTTTTATTGTGATGGGAGGAGACGCGCTTGCTGCACCGTTACCACAATGGGCTAATGCCCCTGCGGTTACGCCGGTTGCCAGTTTATCCTTACAGGAAAGTATATTACGCGCATTTGCCCGCAATCCTGACGTCACCCAACAGGCGGCGCAGATAGGTATTGGCGAAGCGCAAATCGATGAAGCCAAAAGTGCCTGGTATCCGCACGTGGGTTTAACCGGCAACGCAGGCCCGTCGCGACAAACTGACTCCAGCGGCAGGCTGGATAACAACGTTTCTTATGGCATAACCCTGACGCAACTGGTGTATGACTTTGGTAAAACTAACAACAATATCAAACTGCAAACTGCCGCTCGTGATAGCTACCGCTTTAAATTAATGGCCACCCTGACCGATGTCGCAGAGAAAACGGCGACCGCCTATATGGAAGTTAGCCGTTATCAGGCTTTGTGTGACGCGGCGCAACGCAATATTCACTCGCTGGAAAATGTCTATAACATGGCGGCACTGCGCGCCAATGCCGGGCTGAACTCATCTTCTGATGAATTACAGGCCCAGACGCGTATTGCCGGAATGCGCTCGACGCTGGAGCAATATCAGGCACAGATGGCCAGCGCCAAAGCACAACTGGCGGTGCTGACCGGCGTACAGCCGGAGGCGATAGCCGCGCCGCCAGGCGAATTAGCCGAACAGCCAGTATCGCTAAAAAATATCGATTATCAGTCCATCCCACTGGTGCTGGCGGCAGAAAACTTACGCCAGTCGGCTCAGTACGGGGTAGAAAAAACCAAAGCGCAATACTGGCCCACGCTCAGTATTCAGGGGGGCAAAACGCGCTACTAGACCAGTGACCGTTCGTACTGGGACGACCAGTTACAGTTGAACGTCAATGCGCCGCTGTATCAGGGTGGCGCGGTTTCTGCTCAGGTGCAACAAGCCGAAGGGCAACAAAAAATCTCTGCCTCGCAGGTCGAACAGGCAAAACTGGATGTGCTGCAACGGGCGTCGGTGGCGTATGCCAACTGGACCGGTGCACGGGGTCGTGAAGAAGCAGGTTTAGCGCAATCCGAAAGCGCGCACAAAACGCGAGATGTGTACCAAAATGAATATAAATTAGGCAAACGCAGTCTGAATGATCTATTAACCGTCGAGCAAGATGTCTTTCAGGCGCAATCGGCTGAAATAAATGCCAATTATGATGGTTGGGTCGCAGCAGTTAATTATGCCGCTGCGGTTAATAACCTGATTCCATTAGCGGGAATTAAACAAGGCTTATACAACGACTTACCCGACTTGAAATAATCCTGCCATTATTAATAGTAGGGCTACATCGTTATTAAGTGATTTTACTCGTCATGCTTCAGGTTAGCATGAATTGCGGCTGCGTATCCTCTCGCTTGCCACCTTTCTGCAACTTGAATTATTTAGAGTAACCCTTTGTCTTATTAAGATAAATGGACTCGCTAAGGATGTGCGCCATTTATCAGGAATGCCATTATGAGCCTGATTATTGATGTTATTTCGCGTAAAACATCCGTCAAACAAACGCTGATTAATCCGGGCGACGTCACGGTTGTTATTTATGAGCCATCTGTGGTGCAGGTTCATGCTCAGGCATCTGCCGTCGCACGTTATGTTCGCGAAGGAAATGACCTGCTGATTTATATGCAGGATGGTACGGTTGTCCGCTGCAATGGCTATTTTTTGCAAGCGGCTAATTCAACTGAACAATCGGAGCTGGTCTTTGCCGATGGACAACAGCTTACACATGTCACTTTTGCTGATACTGCTGCGGGTGGTTTAGCCCCTGTGGAGCTGGTAGCCCATACTGCAGCCATTGAAAGTATTGCACCATTTCTTGATACCGTTGCTCAGACGAGCACCTTCCCGTGGGGATGGTTAGCGGGTGCAGCGGTAGGTGGCGGCGCGCTTGGCGCTTTGCTGGCAAGTGGTGGTGGTGATGATTCGAAAACTGAAGTGGTTAATAACCCACCGCCAGCCGAACCAGGCAATGCTACCCCGTCATTTTTAGTGACCGATAATCAGGGCGACCAGCGCGGCATTCTCGCTACCAATGACATCACCGATGACACCACGCCAACCTTTAGCGGCAGCGGACAGGCGGGGGCGACCATCCAGATCAAAGACAGCAACGGCAACACCATCGCCAGTACACAGGTAGACAGCAACGGGCACTGGAGCGTTTCTTTACCTACACAAAGTGCCGGTGAACATACCTGGTCAGTCGTGCAAATTGTCGGCAACACCATCACCGATGCCGGTTCGATAACGTTAACTATCGACAACAGTCAGGCCGCCGTACAGGTTGCCACCACCGCAGGCGATAACATTATTAACGCCAGCGAGCAGGCTGGCGGATTTACACTTTCTGGCAGCAGTAGCCATCTGGCACAGGGAACAGAACTCACCGTCACGCTTAACGGCAAAACTTACACGACTACCGTGGGGGCTAACGGCGCGTGGAGCGTGCAGGTGCCGACTGCCGATGCGCAGGCGTTAGCTGAAGGGAACCTGGCAGTACTGGTTAGTGGTAAAGATGCCACGGGCAATACGGTCACTGGTGCGCAACTATTAACAGTCGATACCCAGCCGCCGACGCTTGCCATCAATGCTATCGCTCAGGACAACATTGTCAGCGCCGCGGAACATAATGCCGCGCTGGTGTTAAGTGGTACATCGAATGCTGAAGCGGGACAAACCGTTACCCTGACAGTAAACGGTAAAAGCCATACAGCAATCGTCGGTAGCGACGGCACATGGCAGGTGACGCTGCCTGCCGCAGAAGTGCAGGCACTGACGGAGGGTAACTACGCCGTAAATGCCAGCGTCAGCGACCGGGCAGGAAACGCCACCAGCAACAGCGCAAATTTCACGGTAGACACCAGTGCGCCTGTGGTCAGCGTTAACACCGTTGCGGGTGACGATGTTCTTAACACCGCTGAACAGATTGTGGCACAGATTATTTCCGGGCGGGTCAGTGGGGCTTCACCTGGCGACACGGTCACCGTCAAATTAGGTGCCACGGTTCTGACCGGTGTGGTGCTGGCAGACGGCACCTGGAATGTCGCTCTGGATCCAGCGGTAACCCGCACGCTGGCGCGTGGGCCTAACGACCTTATTGTCACGGTTACCGATGCTGTCGGAAATACCGGTACAGCGACTCATAACATCACCCTGGCGGGCGTCGCGCCGCAGGTGGCGATAGATCCCATCAGCGGTGATAACGTACTGAATGCGCTGGAGTCTCAGCAGCCGCTAACGTTAAGCGGCACCAGCAATTTGCCCGATGGCGGCACGGTTAACGTGACGCTGAATAATGTCACTTATAGTGCGCAGGTTAACGGCGGCGTGTGGTCAGTGAGCGTGCCAGTAAGCGATGTCCTGAACCTGGCAAACACCAACTATATTGTTACCGCCAGCGCCACGGATGTGACCGGCAATACGGGAACCGCGCAAAGCAACTTACTGGTCGATACGGTGCTGCCGCAGGTGATTATCAACACCTTTGCGGGCGACAACGTGGTGAACAATGCCGAAGCGGCGGCAGATCAAACCCTGAGCGGGCGCGTAGTGGGCGCAGTGCAGGGCGATACTGTAACCATTGAGCTGGGTGGCAATACGTACACGGCGACGGTGGGGAGCAACCTCACCTGGAGTGTGAACGTTCCGGCGGCTGATTTACAGGCGCTGGGCGATGGCGCATTAACAATCAACGCCTCTGTGACGAACGGACACGGCAACACCGGTAATGGTGAACGTGATATCACCATCAGCGCCACGCTGCCGGGTCTGCGTATCAATACTATTTCCGGCGATGACGTTATTAACGCCCTCGAACAGCAGCAAGATCTGGTTATTTCTGGTAGCAGTAGTCATCTCCCCGCGGGCACCACCGTGACGGTAACGCTCGGCAACGAAACGTATCAAGGCGTGACCGATAGCAACGGCAACTGGCAGGTGGGCGTTCCGGCTGCGGACTTGCAGGCGCTCAGTGCAGGCACGGTCGTCGTGACGGCCAGTGCAACAGACCTGGCAGGTAACCCGGTCTCTATCGACCACAACGTGCTTGTTGATGCGGGTGAAGTGGCGATCGCTATCAACATCGTTTCCGGCGATGACATTATCAACGCCGCAGAAAAAGGCTCGCCGCTGACGCTGACTGGCACCACCCAGGGCGTCGAGGCCGGGCAAACTGTGGTGGTGAAATTCGCCGGGCAAACCCTGACGACCACAGTACAGAACGACGGTTCCTGGAGCCTGACCGTACCCGCCAGTACAGTCAGTAGCCTGTCAGATGGCGCAACGGAAATCACCGCAACTGTCACTAATACCAGCGGTAACACCGGCGACACCTCCCGCACGATTACCGTCGATAGCCAGGCTCCGGCCTTAAGCATCGATTCGCTGACCGCCGATAACATCATTAATGCCACTGAAAGCGGACAAGATTTGTCTATCACCGGCACCACCGACGCCCAGCCAGGGCAGACGGTAACGGTCACGCTGAATGGGCAGACCTATCAGGGCACCGTGCAGTCAGACGGCACCTGGAGTGTGACCGTTCCCGCCGCTAACGTTGACGCGCTGGCTGACGGCAACGCCACGGTCACTGCCAGCGTGAACGATGTCGCCGGTAACCCGACCAGCGTTTCACGCGTGGCACTGGTGGATGCCACGCCGCCGGTGGTGACCATTAATCCGGTGGCGACCGACAACGTCATCAACACGCCGGAACACACCCAGACGCAAATCATCAGCGGCACGGTCACTGGCGCACAGGCGGGCGATATCGTCACCGTGACGCTGAATAATGAGAATTACACCACGGTGGTGGATGCTTCCGGCAACTGGAGTCTGGGCGTTCCGGCCTCGGTGGTCAGTGGGCTGGCGGACGGCAGTTATCCTGTCAGCGTCTCGGTAACCGACAAAGCCGGAAACACGGGCAGCCAGTCACTGACCGTCACGGTCGATACCGCCGCGCCGGTGATTGGTATTAACACCATTGCTGGCGACGATGTGATTAACGCCAGCGAAAAAGGAGCCGATGTTCAAATTACCGGCACCAGCGATCAGCCTGTTAATACCGCCATCACCGTGACATTGAACGGGCAAAATTATACGGCGACGACCGACGCCTCCGGCAACTGGAGCGTGACGGTTCCGGCATCGGCGGTAACCGCATTAGGCCAGGCCAACTATACGGTGACAGCAGCGGTGACCAGCGGTATCGGCAATAGCGCCACCGCCAGCCATAACCTCCTGGTCGACAGCGCGCTGCCCGGCGTGACCATTAATCCGGTAGCAACCGACGATATCATTAACGCCGCCGAAGCGGGCGTAGCGCAAACCATCAGCGGGCAGGTGACTGGAGCTGCCGTTGGCGACACGGTAACCGTTACGCTGGGTGGCAATACCTACACCACCACCGTACAGCCTGGATTAAGCTGGAGCGTGAGCGTTCCGGCGGCGGATATCCAGGCGCTGGGTAATGGTGATTTGACGGTGAGCGCCTCAGTCACCAATGAAAACGGCAACACCGGCAGCGGTACGCGGGATATCACCGTTGACGCCAATCTGCCTGGTCTACGGGTCGATACGGTGGCGGGTGATGATGTGGTCAATATCATCGAACACGGGCAGGCGCTGGTCATCACCGGCAGCAGCTCGGGGCTGGCAGAAGGCACGCCGCTTACCGTCACGATTAATAATGTGGAATACACCACTGCGGTGCAGGCCGATGGTAGCTGGAGCGTGGGCGTCACGGCGGCGCAGGTTAGCGCCTGGCCTGCGGGGACGGTGACGGTTGCCGTGTCCGGGGAAAGTAGTGCCGGAAATCCGGTGAGCATCACTCATCCAGTGACGGTCGATCTCACTCCGGCGGCTATTTCTATCAACACCATCGCCACGGACGACGTGATTAATGCCGCAGAAAAAGGCGCTGATTTAACCCTTTCCGGCACCACCACTAACGTAGAAGCCGGACAAACGGTCACCGTGACCTTTGGCGGGAAAAATTACACTGCCAGCGTGGCGAGCGATGGTAGCTGGACTGCCACCGTACCCGCCGCTGATTTAGCGTCATTAACTGATGGTGCCGCCACCGCGCAGGCCAGCGTCAGCAACGTCAACGGCAATAGCGCCTCGGCGGTGCATAACTACAGCGTCGACAGCAGTGCGCCAACCATCATTATTAATACCGTTGCCAGCGACAATATCGTCAATGGCAGCGAAGCCGATGCGGGCGTGACGGTGAGCGGTAGCACCACCGCCGAAGCGGGGCAGATTGTTACGGTAACGCTCAATAGCCCAACCGTGCAGACGTATCAGGCAACGGTACAGGCCGATGGCACCTGGAGCATCAATATTCCGGCGGCAGATCTCGCAGCGTTGACGGATGGCAGCCATACCCTGACGGCGACGGTCAATGACAAAGCGGGCAACCCGGCGAGCACCACGCATAATCTGGCGGTGGATCTCACCGTTCCGGTACTTACCATCAACACCATTGCCGGCGATGACATTATTAACGCCGCCGAACACGGGCAGGCGCTGGTGATTTCTGGTTCCAGCACCGGTGGAGAAGCGGGGGATGTCGTCACCGTTACGCTAAACAGTAAAACCTACACCACGACGCTTGATGCCTCCGGCAACTGGAGCGTCGGCGTTCCGGCGGCGGACGTCACCGCGCTAGGCAGCGGTTCACAGACCGTAACGGCGAGCGTTACCGATGCGGCAGGCAACAGCGACAGCGAGACGCACACGGTTACCGTTAACCTTACCGCGCCGACTATTGGCATTAACACCATCGCCACCGATGACGTCATTAACGCCAGCGAAAAAGGCGCGGATCTGCAAATATCTGGCACCAGTAATCAGCCCGCAGGCACCACAATTACGCTGACGCTTAACGGGCAAAATTACACCGCGACGACAGACGCCGCAGGCAACTGGAGTACCACAGTGCCAGCCTCTGCTGTCGGCGCGCTGGGCGAAGCCAGCTACACGGTGACGGCGAACGTCACCGACAGCGCGGGTAACAGCAATTCCGCCAGTCATAATGTGCAGGTCAATACCGCGCTGCCTGGCGTCACCCTTAATCCGGTGGCGACCGACGATATTATTAACGCGGCGGAATCGGGTTCCGCCCAGACTATCAGCGGCCAGGTGACGGGCGCAGCGGCGGGCGATACCGTCACCGTAACGCTTGGCGGGAAAACCTATACCGCCACCGTGCAGGGCAATTTAAGCTGGAGCGTGGACGTTCCGGCAGCGGATATTCAGGCCATCGGTAATGGCGACCTGACGGTTAACGCCTCGGTGACCAACAGCGTGGGCAATACCGGCAGCGGTTCGCGAGATATTACTATCGACGCCAATTTGCCTGGTCTGCGCGTCGATACCGTGGCGGGCGATGATGTGGTCAATAGCATCGAGCACACTCAGGCGCTGGTGATAACCGGTAGCAGCAGCGGGCTGGCTGCGGGCGCGGCGCTGACGGTGGTGATTAACACGGTCACTTACGCTGCGACAGTATTAGCCGATGGCACGTGGAGCGTCGGTGTTCCGGCGGCAGATGTGGGCAACTGGCCTGCGGGGACGGTGAATATTACGGTTTCAGGCGCCAGTAGTGCCGGAAACCCGGTCACCATCACCCATCCGGTCACCGTCGATCTGGCGGCGGTGGCGATTTCCATTAACACCGTTTCCGGCGACGATGTGATTAACGCTGCTGAAAAAGGGGCAGATTTAACCCTTTCTGGCAGCACCTCCGGCGTGGAAGCGGGGCAAACCGTCACCGTCACCTTTGGCGGCAAAACTTATACCGCCACTGTAGCGGGCGATGGTAGCTGGACAACCAGCGTACCCGCCGCCGATCTCAACGCGTTACGCGACGGTGACGCTACGGTGCAGGCCAGCGTCAGCAACGTTAACGGCAACACGGCTTCGGCAACCCACGCCTACAGCGTCGATGCCACGGCACCCACGCTTTCCATCAATACCATTGCCACCGACGATATTCTTAACGCCGCTGAGGCGGGCAATCCGTTAACCATCAACGGCACCAGTAGCGCCGAAGCGGGTCAGACGGTAACCGTCACGCTTAATGGCGTCAGCTATATCGGCACCGTTCAGGCGGACGGAAGCTGGAGCGTCAGCGTACCGACAACAGATCTCAGCAATCTGACCGCCAGCCCGTACACCGTCAGCGCCTCGGTAAACGACAAGGCGGGTAACCCGGCGACCGCAATTCACGGTCTGGCGGTGGATCTCACTGTTCCGGTATTAACGATCAACACCGTCTCCGGCGATGACATTATTAACGCCTCCGAACACGGACAGGCGCTGGTGATCTCCGGTTCCAGCACCGGCGGGGAAGCGGGCGATGTCATCACCGTCACGTTAAACAGTAAAACCTACACCACGACGCTGGACGCTTCCGGCAACTGGAGCGTCGGCGTTCCGGCGGCAGATGTCACTGCGCTGGGCAGCGGTGCGCAAACCATCACCGCGACCATTACCGACGTGGCAGGCAACATCGATGACGCCAGCCGCACGGTTACCGTGAATCTGACCTCGCCAACCATTGGCATCAACACCATTGCTACGGATGACGTGATTAACGCCACGGAAAAAGGCGCGGATCTGCAAATCACCGGCACCAGTAATCAGCCAGCGGGCACTACGGTTACAGTGACGCTGAACGGGCAAAATTACACCGCCACCACAGATGCTTCCGGCAACTGGAGCACCACGGTGCCAGCTTCGGCGGTTAGCGCGCTGGGTGAAGCTAACTACACAGTAACCGCGAACGTCACAGACAGCGCGGGCAACACCAACTCCGCCAGCCATAGCGTGCTGGTCAACAGCGCCTTGCCTGCTGTCACCATTAACGCGGTGGCGACCGACGATATTATTAACGCTGCTGAATCCGGTAACGCGCAAACCATCAGCGGTCAGGTGACGGGCGCAGCGGCGGGAGATACTGTCACCGTCACGCTGGGCGGCAACACCTACACCGCCACGGTGCAGGCTAATTTAAGCTGGAATGTCAGCGTTCCGGCGGCAGATATTCAGGCCATCGGCAACGGCTCTCTCACCGTAAACGCCTCGGTGACTAACGGCGTCGGCAACACCGGCAGCGGTACGCGCGATATCACAATCGACGCCAATCTGCCTGGCTTACGGGTCGATACTGTGGCGGGCGACGATGTCATTAACAGCATTGAGCACAGTCAGGCACTGGTGGTAACCGGTAGCAGCACCGGGTTAACGGCAGGAACGGCGTTAACGGTCGTTATCAACAACGTCACTTATGGCGCGACGGTGTTAGCCGACGGCACATGGAACCTCGGTGTTCCGGCGGCGGATGTCAGCAACTGGCCTGCGGGTACGGTGGATATTACGGTAAGCGGCACCAACAGCGCCGGAACAACCTCCACCATTACCCATCCGGTCACCGTCGATCTGGCGGCGGTTGCCATCACCATTAACACCCTTTCCGGCGATGATGTGATCAACGCCGTCGAGAAAGGCGAAACGCTGGTGGTGAGCGGCAGCACCAGTGGCGTGGAAGCCGGGCAAACGGTGACCGTCACCTTTGGCGGCAAAAATTACACCACTACCGTGAAAGCCAACGGTAGCTGGACGGTGAACGTGTTACCTGCCGATCTCGCTGCGTTGCCGGACGGCGCGGGCAACGTGCAGGTGAGCGTCAGCAACATTAACGGCAACAGCGCCCAGGCGGATCGCGCGTACAGCGTCGATGCCACCGCGCCGCTTGTGACCATCAACACCATCGCTGGCGACGATATTCTCAACGTAAGCGAAGCTGGCGCGGGGATAACCATCAGCGGCACCACCACGGCGCAGGCCGGACAGACGCTGACCGTTACGCTGAATAACAACACTTACCAGACCACCGTTCAGGCGGATGGCACCTGGAGCGTGAACGTTCCGGCAACGGACTTAAGCGGATTAACCGCCAGCAGCTATACCGTGACTGCGACGGTGAGCGACAAAGCGGGTAACCCGGCAAGTGCCGACCATGCGCTGGCGGTGGACGTTACCGCACCTGATCTCACCATTAACACCGTTGCGGGCGATGACATCATCAACGCTATCGAACACGGGCAGGCGCTGGTCGTCAGCGGAACCAGCACGGGCGCGGCGGCGGGCGATGTGGTCACGGTTAACCTGAACGGTAAAAACTACACCACCACGCTGGACGCCTCCGGTAAACTCTTTTTTAAGTGTTTGCAGTAAAGTTAGAATATCTTTATATTTTTTTCATTAAAATGAAAGCCATAGGGTTCAAAAGATTTTAGATAATTTAAATACCCTCTTAGTTTGTTAATCGTTAATTGACTGTTATCCTGTTCTTTAAGAGCATGATCAAATGCTGAGCGAATTTTCTTTCTGTAAGTTCTAGTTGGCCTTACCGCCTCATTAACGAGAATCCCAGTGACAACTTGACGGCTATTATATGAAGATATTCGCTTTTTTTCTTTATTTAATTTAAATCCATGTGATAGTAATTTATCCTCAGCAATACTTATAAGTATCTCTAAGTTTTCTTTTTTATCACTACTGATGGATATATCATCAGAGTAACGAGTATATATACTATCAAGAGTTAAGGCTTGAAAACTCATTTCTTCGTCAAATTCGAAAAGTACTGCATTTGATATTATAGGGCTTGTAGGTGCACCTTGTGGAAGTGCATCATTATATGTAACTATACCAGAAATAGTGTTGATAACATGCTCCGGTATGTTATTTTTATAAAAACAATCCTTGACCATCTTTTTATTAATCGAACCAAAGTAATCCGAAATATCTATATTTGCGACAAACTTTTTTCTTACATGATTAATTGCATTATCTTTTATACTTACACCACTTCTGTATGAATAACAGGAAGAGTGTATTTTTAAACGGTTTAACAGATGATCTTTTAACCAATACTGTAAGGTTTTAATGAATTTCCGGGGAGCAAGGATGGGTCTAAAACCACCGGATTTTTTTTGTAAATTAAATGTGCGATAGTATCTTTGGGGAGATTTTATCATTGCAGTTATCAACCCTGGAGATATGCCAATACAAGAGGCAATAGCAGTTACTCCATCACTATTAAAAAAAACTTCGTCGAGTTTATTAAATGAATAGTAATTTAAAGAAAAACCTAATCGGCCAATAGAGTGGTGTGGCGAGCTTTTCGTTGTGGGTGGTGTGCTGGCCTCATTACTGGACATCGAACCAATATTTAATTGCTCGTAGATCCGCACCCAAGCCTGTCTTGGGCTGCTGGGCAGGGTCCCTGCAGCCCAAGACAGGCTTGGGTGCGGAACCTCTTTTGAATTGTGCCTTAACTGTAAAGACGGCGAACCACCGCCCATATTCTCTGTATCAGTTGAGGCCAGCACTCTTAATTTACTAGCAGAGTGGCAGTTGTCAAGCATAAATAGTCTAATTTTATCACGAAGCTTTTTCAGCGATGGAGTTAGTCGTTCATTTCCTTTAGGCGTTAACGAATAAAGGTTGTTACGCTTCGATACTTGATGTATATATCCATGTTGATCAAGTAATTCAAAATAATGAATCATTTTCTCAACTTCAGGTAATAAACCATTATCATTTAAAGTAGATGCAAGGTAATTTAAAACCTCATTTGGAGATGCGGGCTGAATAACGGATAGCCCCCAAACAATTAATTTATAATTAGTAGATTCTTCCATATTAATATCCTAATAAACCACCTTTTCGCTGAATTATTTTTTTGTTTTCTATCCTAGAAATTACAGATTTTAACCCATCATCATCTAGTGAGTTTAAAGAATATAACTTGCAGTTATTATCATCACAGTATTGAAAAGTTCCATTAGATAAAAAAATATCGCTATTTTTTAAGGTGTCGCTAGATATTATTATTATATCTGTACTATCGATTTTTGTAGATACTTTAAAGTAACTTATTAATGTTAGTTGTGATAATGTGACTTCATCTAATGCAAAAATTATCACAGTATCACATTTGACGGTTTTTATAAATTCCAACTCCGCAAGATGTGGATATGTTATTTGAGTTTTAGGTAGGACTGTTTTTCCTCCGCCCTCATAAACTTTAGCACCCATCCTATCTAATTTTTGTTTTATTTCTTCTATGACTTTTAAAGTTGCTTCATCATCAATTTCTTTGTTAGGATAACAAAGTAATATGTTATACTCTGCAGATACAAATTCTTCTTTTAAAGAGCTTCTTATCTCATCAATTAGAGAGTTTTTTATTGCATTTGTATCAATGTGAGGACTATTGGCATTAACAATGACTTGCGTGATAATTGTCGTATTGTTCTTACCCACGACAGTAGACTTTATGTTTTGATCAACATTTTGAGATTTATTATTTTCCATCATCTTGTTTAATATTTGTTGTGTTACCCCATCCAAAATTAAAAACCTTAGCGATCTTTTGGGTGCCGGTTTTTATTTTTTTTCTAAATATTAATGCTGTGATGGCTAATACTATAAGTGATATGGCATAAACGCCAATACCAGAGAAAACCCATTCTGCATTACTATGTAGCCACGTCATGTTTAGCTCTCAGTTCATTAATTTATCAGAATACCACTGTAGCATTATTCGCCTATTTTTCAAGTATATAGCATGATTATATGTGCCTCGAATAGTATTTTTATCTACATGGGCTAGCTGTATCTCAATCCATGCACTATCAAACCCTTGCTCGTGCAGAATTGTCGACATTGTATGCCTAAAACCGTGACCTGTAGCACGTCCTTTATAACCAAGTAACTCAATCACTTGCGATACGCTTTCTTTCGAGATCGGTTTGCTGCGGTTGTTCCTACCGGCAAAAATGTAAGGATAATTTCCGGTAATAGGTTTGAGCTGTTTAAAAAGGTCAACTACCTGAGTCGATAAAGGAACAATGTGCGGCCTACGCATTTTCATACGTTCTGCTGGTATCTCCCATATACCTTTTTCGAGGTCTACTTCTTTCCACGTAGCAAAGCGCATCTCCTGCGTTCTTACACCAGTTAGCATAACTATCTTCGTAGCATTTTTGGTGATGATGCTACCGGTATACGCTTCGAGATCCCGAATAAAATGAGGTAATTCTTCGGCAGATAGAAATGGATGATGTTTTGGCTTAGGAACGGCCAGAGCGATGGCTAAATCAGGAGCAGGATTGTATTCCGCGCGACCAGTTATGATTGCGTAACGATAAACCTCACCGCATCTCTGACGTACCTTACGTGTTTTCTCTAGTGCTCCACGTTTCTCTATTCGTCGCAATACTTCAAGTAGTTCTAATGGTTTGATTTCACTGATATGGCGTTTACCAATGAACGGGAACACATCTTGCTCAAAAGTCTTAATGATTTCTTCTCGATAGGCCACAGTCCAGCGGTCAGCTTTGTTGGTATGCCATTCTCGACATATTGCTTCGAAAGAATTTTCTGTTGATAACTTTTGGGCGAGTCTTAAAGCTTTGCGTTCCTCTACCGGGTCAATGCCATTAGCAACCTGCTTACGGGCGATATCACGCTTTTCACGTGCTTCTGCGAGGCTTACTAAATCGTAGCTGCCAAATGACATTAACCGCGCTTTCCCTGCAAACCGGAAACGGAAACGCCAGCCTTTCGAGCCATCGGGATTGATAAGCAATGACAGACCTTGTCCATCGTTCAATGTGTATGGTTTGTCTTGTGGTTTTGCACGTTTGATCTGTATATCGGTTAGAGCCATGTGTATAACTGAAAACTACGTATAAAAAATCTATACACATTACTATACATATTTTTCGCGGATTCAGGGAGATGATCTCGGACTATTACGGATAAGCTGATTATTCATCGCATTGAATATAAAGGATTTTATGGAGTGTCTCGGAACTGGCTGGATGAGGTTTGGCGGAAGATCACAGGAGTCGAACCTGCCCGGGACCGCTGGCGGCCCCAACTGGATTTGAAGTCCAGCCGCCTCACCGGAGACGACGATCTTCCGCGCCTCGATTGCTACATGGAGGCGGGGCGCATTATAGCTACTTCCTTGAGTTTCTACATCCCCTGGTTCATTTTTTTCCGGGCAATATGCGCAAAGCTTTATCTCTAACCCATTATAATTAACATAAATATCATATATTCCAATGATATATGGGTAAGTTTATCGCTACCACGATCACATAAAACAAGAATCATAAATTAATAACCAGATATCGGAATATTCACTCTGGCAGGGATGGTTTACAAAACTCTTTATCGGTCTCAGCACCCCCATAGCATCAAGGAAAAGCAGATGAAGAGTGAAGTGTTGTCCGTTAAAGAGAAAATTGGTTATGGCATGGGAGATGCCGCCAGCCACATTATCTTCGATAACGTAATGTTATATATGATGTTCTTTTACACCGATATTTTTGGTATTCCTGCCGGATTTGTCGGAACCATGTTTTTGGTCGCTCGTGCACTGGATGCGATTTCCGATCCTTGCATGGGGTTGCTGGCCGATCGAACGCGCTCTCGCTGGGGTAAATTTCGACCGTGGGTACTGTTTGGCGCACTGCCATTTGGTGTGGTCTGTGTACTGGCATATAGCACGCCAGATCTCAGTATGAACGGTAAAATGATCTATGCAGCAATTACTTATACCCTACTTACCTTACTTTATACCGTCGTCAATATCCCTTACTGCGCATTGGGTGGTGTAATTACCAATGACCCGACTCAGCGTATCTCGCTGCAATCCTGGCGTTTTGTGCTGGCGACCGCGGGAGGCATGCTCTCCACTGTGCTGATGATGCCGCTGGTTAATTTAATTGGTGGTGATAATAAACCACTCGGTTTCCAGGGCGGCATCGCGGTGCTTTCCGTGGTGGCATTTATGATGCTGGCTTTCTGTTTCTTCACCACTAAAGAACGCGTTGAAGCGCCACCTACGACGACGCCTATGCGGGAAGATTTACGTGATATCTGGCAAAACGACCAGTGGCGTATTGTCGGTATTCTCACCATTTTTAATATTCTGGCGGTGTGTGTACGTGGTGGGGCGATGATGTATTACGTCACGTGGATTCTGGGTACGCCGGAAGTGTTTGTCGCTTTTCTCACTACTTATTGCGTGGGTAACCTGATTGGTTCCGCACTGGCAAAACCACTGACCGACTGGAAATGTAAAGTCTCTGTCTTCTGGTGGACGAACGCCCTGCTGGCCGTGATTAGCCTCGCGATGTTCTTCGTTCCCATGCAGGCCAGCATCACCATGTTTGTCTTCATCTTCGTGATTGGTGTGTTGCATCAACTGGTGACACCTATCCAGTGGGTAATGATGTCCGATACCGTTGACTACGGCGAGTGGTGTAATGGTAAACGACTCACCGGGATCAGTTTTGCTGGCACGCTGTTTGTGCTCAAACTGGGGTTGGCCTTCGGAGGCGCACTTATCGGATGGATGCTGGCTTACGGTGGATATGATGCAGCAGAAAAAGCGCAGAACAGCGCCACAATTAGCATCATTATCGCGCTATTCACGATTGTTCCGGCGATCTGTTATTTGCTGAGCGCGATTGTCGCTAAACGCTACTACTCTCTCACAACGCACAATCTGAAAACCGTTATGGAACAGTTGGCTCAGGGCAAACGCCGTTGCCAGCAGCAATTCACCTCTCAAGAAGTGCAGAACTAAGGAACGGCAATGAAAATTAGCGACGGAAACTGGTTGATTCAACCTGGCCTCAATTTGATTCACCCGCTTCAGGTGTTCGAGGTTGAACAGCAGGGTAATGAAATGGTGATCTATGCTGCCCCCCGTGATGTGCGTGAACGTACCTGGCAGCTTGACACGCCTTTATTTACGCTGCGTTTTTTCTCCCCACAGGAAGGTATTGTCGGTGTACGGATTGAGCATTTTCAGGGGGCGCTGGATAACGGCCCTCATTATCCGCTCAATATTTTGCAGGACGCGAATGTCACAATCGAAAACACAGAAAGTTACGCTGAGTTTAAAAGTGGCAACTTAAGCGCGCGTGTCAGTAAAGGTGAGTTCTGGTCACTGGATTTTCTGCGTAATGGCGAACGTATTACCGGTAGCCAGGTGAAAAATAATGGCTATGTGCAGGACACTAATAATCAACGAAATTATATGTTTGAGCGGCTGGATCTTGGCGTCGGTGAAACGGTTTACGGGCTGGGAGAGCGTTTTACTGCCCTGGTGCGCAATGGTCAGACGGTAGAAACCTGGAACCGGGATGGCGGCACAAGTACTGAACAGGCGTATAAAAATATCCCGTTCTACATGACTAACCGTGGTTATGGTGTACTGGTCAATCATCCCCAATGCGTCTCTTTTGAAGTGGGATCGGAGAAAGTCTCCAAAGTGCAGTTCAGCGTGGAGAGTGAATACCTCGAATACTTTGTTATCGACGGCCCGACGCCGAAAGCGGTACTTGATCGTTATACTCGTTTTACCGGCCGTCCGGCGCTGCCGCCCGCGTGGTCCTTCGGTCTGTGGTTAACCACTTCATTTACCACTAACTACGACGAAGCGACGGTTAACAGTTTTATCGACGGTATGGCGGAACGCAATCTGCCGCTGCATGTTTTCCACTTTGACTGTTTCTGGATGAAAGCCTTCCAATGGTGCGATTTTGAGTGGGATCCGCTGACCTTTCCGGACCCGGAAGGCATGATCCGCCGCCTGAAAGCAAAAGGGCTGAAAATCTGCGTCTGGATTAACCCCTATATTGGGCAGAAATCTCCAGTCTTTAAGGAGTTACAAGAGAAAGGCTATTTACTCAAACGCCCGGACGGCTCGCTATGGCAATGGGATAAATGGCAGCCAGGGCTGGCGATTTATGACTTTACTAATCCGGATGCCTGCAAATGGTACGCCGATAAACTGAAAGGTCTGATCGCGATGGGTGTCGATTGTTTTAAGACCGACTTTGGCGAACGTATTCCAACAGACGTTCAGTGGTTTAACGGTTGTGATCCACAGAAAATGCATAACCATTATGCATACATCTACAACGAACTGGTGTGGAACGTGCTCAAGGAAACCGTCGGAGAGGAAGAAGCAGTCTTGTTTGCCCGCTCGGCTTCCGTAGGTGCGCAGAAATTTCCGGTGCACTGGGGCGGTGATTGCTACGCCAATTACGAATCAATGGCGGAAAGCCTGCGCGGAGGTTTGTCTATTGGCCTTTCTGGTTTTGGCTTCTGGAGCCACGATATCGGCGGCTTTGAGAATACCGCTCCGGCGCACGTTTACAAACGCTGGTGCGCGTTTGGTTTGCTCTCCAGCCATAGCCGTTTACATGGCAGCAAATCTTATCGTGTGCCGTGGGCCTACGATGATGAGTCCTGTGACGTGGTGCGCTTCTTCACGCAACTGAAATGCCGCATGATGCCGTATCTTTATCGTGAAGCTGCTCGTGCGAACGCGCTGGGTACGCCGATGATGCGCGCAATGGTGATGGAGTTTCCGGACGATCCGGCCTGTGATTACCTTGATCGCCAATACATGTTGGGCGGCAGCGTGATGGTCGTGCCGGTGTTCACTGAAGCTGGCGATGTGCAATTCTACTTGCCTGAAGGTCGCTGGACGCACCTGTGGCATAACGATGAAATAGACGGCAGCCGCTGGCATAAACAACAACACGGCTTTCAGAGTCTGCCGGTATATGTGCGTGATAACACCCTACTGGGGCTGGGCAACAATGAACAACGCCCCGATTATGCGTGGCACGAAGGCACGGCTTTCCAGCTCTTTAATCTGCAAGACGGGCGTGAAGCCGTCTGCGAAGTCCCAGCCGCTGATGGTTCGGTGATCTTCACCCTGAAAGCGGCACGTACTGGCAACATCATTACTGTGACTGGTACGGGAGAAGCGAAGAACTGGACGCTGTGCTTGCGCAATATCGCTAAAGTAAATGGTCTGCAAGGCGGTTCGCAGGCTGAAAGTGAGTTGGGTGTGGTGGTGACCCCGCAAGGGAATGAGCTGACAATTACGCTGTAATTTGTTGAAGAAATACCGGGTACGTCTGTGTCGTACCCGGCGAGATTGATTTTACTGTACCGGCTCCGTCGATGTAACTTCACCACTGGAAACCACGCCAGCATTCATGGTTTGGGTCACTTGTTGTTTTTCAGCATTTACGGCGTGGAGCAGTCCGTTAACCGTGGGTTTTAGCGGTGCATCGGCCTCAATATCGCCGCTGGCAGTGAGCTGAATATTGCCATCGCCCGTAATCGGTAACTCTGGCCATCCCCACTGTTGCAGAATATTCACCGGCACACCGCGTCCGTTCAGGCTGATATGAGTCTGGCGCTGCGGCGTTTGTGAGACGCTGGCAGTGGCTTCCAGAATGCCTTTCTCGGTAAACGCGCTAAGTTCGCTGATATTCACCGTGCTGCTGTTGGCGGTTAGCGCCAGCGACGGGCGGCGCACATCAACACGATTGAATGTTGCAGCGGCAGCATTCAGATTTGCCGTGCCACTCCAGACGCCCCACTTATGATCGGCTACCAGTGTCAGATTCGCGCCGTAGCCATCCAGCGCTGTGAGCTGCCACGGGAAGGCTGGGTCAATATCAATGATTAGATTGCGGCTGGCGCTGAATCTCTTCAGTTGCAGAGTGTTTAACCAGGCGGGAGTTTGCTGCATCCACAACTGTTGCCAGTTTTTAGGTAAGGTATATTCCAGTCCAACAATCGCTGCATCGTCGAGGATCAGCGTTTTTCCATCGCGCTGCCAGTTTCCTGACGTTCTGACCATCCCCCCTTCCCAGCGGCTGGTGAACTGGCGCAGTGCTACGCCTTGCGGGGAAAATTCCGCGTTTATAATCGGGTCAAATAAATGCAGCGAACCATAAATAAACTCGCTGGCGTTCATTGACAGCTTGCCTTCCTGTGTCTGCCAGTCATCTTTAATAAAGGTCATATTGCGCAAGCTGAGATCGAGATCGGTCACCGCCCAGTCCGGGCCTTGCAAGCGGGCGTCGATCACTTCCAGGCGGCCAATCTGCAATGACGGGACAGAGCGCAAGGGCGCAAAGAAGTCGGTGAGCGATTTTTCGCTTTGCAGACGGATATCCGCCAGGCGCAGATTTTCCACCTGCCAGCTACCGTCGGCGTTACGCTGCGCATTTCCGGTTAATGTCCCGCGGGCGATGTCGGCACCCAGATTAGTCAGTGTGACGCGATCGTTATCAATATTCCCTTCAATCAACACATTGGTGGCAGGAACATCATTGAGCGACAGAGAGCCAGCACTGAACTGAATTTGTGCTTTTGAGCCTAGTACTTTACCGGCTTCCGGCGACCACGGAACGACGCCGCCATTGACTCGCTGTGCGCTAAGATTCCACTCGCTATTGGGACTGTTAAATGCCATATCACGCAGTTGCAAACGATCCGCTTTAAACGGTAGCGGCGCGGTCTGGTCGGTGAGATTCAGCGTCCCGTTTTCCAGCAGGATAGTATCGACATGCCGTGGCTCGCTCAGTTGCCGACTACTTAGCGCGATATCGACACTTTTTGCAACCAGAGTGGCGGGTTGACCATCACGACCGAATGTGACGTTCTCCAGCAAGATATGAGACGGCGCGGAAAAACGGTGATCCATCGCCCCGAAGGCCAGATGATAGTCGCTATTCTCGGAAATCCATGCGCTGATATGCTCTGCTCCCCAGCGGGTTTGCAGAAGGAAATAGAGGCCAACTATCGCCACTAACAGCGTGATGAAAATGTAGAGAAGCAGCTTCCCAATAAATTTCATGGTCTTCCATCCCGTGAAATGCACATAAGGGAGTTATGCACGATTTACGCGCATTCCTCAAGGCAGGAATGGAGAAAGAGAGTGGTTACGGCGGTAAAGAATTTTACCGCCGCGAGTAAATTACTGCTTTTCTGGCGGGAAAATCAGATTCAGTACAATGGCAGTGATACCGCCAGCGGCAATCCCGGAGGAGAGCAGATTTTTCAGCCAGTCAGGGGCAAACTGCAAAATCAGTGGCTGCTGAGAAACACCCAGACCGACCGCCAGCGACAGGGCAATAATCAGAATCGCCCGACGGTTCAGTGGCTCACGAGAAACGATACGCACACCGGATGCGGCGATAGTACCAAACATCACCAGCGTAGCGCCGCCCAGAACAGGTTCGGGAATGTGTTGGACAAAACCGCTCACCGCAGGGAACAGACCCAGCACGATCAACATCAGCGCCACGACAAAACCGACATAACGGCTGGCAACACCGGTCAATT
Source organism: Escherichia sp. TW09308 (assembly GCF_000208565.1). NCBI lineage: Bacteria > Pseudomonadati > Pseudomonadota > Gammaproteobacteria > Enterobacterales > Enterobacteriaceae > Escherichia > Escherichia sp. TW09308. Next base: position 4,215,147 of record NZ_AEME01000001.1, read on the forward strand.
GGATCACACCGTTGTTCTGCCCGAAGCAGGAGTTCGGGAAGGTGTTAAACACCGCCGACACAAACGAGTTCAGGCCGTTTGCCAGCACGCCGCCTTTCAGACGTTTCATGTACAGTGGGCCAGAAACCGGTTGTTCGGAAACGTCGGAGGTGGCTGTGATATCGCCAATAGTTTCCAGTGAGGTGATCATAAAGACCAGCATCAGTGGTAGCAGCAGGCTCCATTCAATACCAAGTCCGTAATAGAGCGGCGTTGGCACCATAATCAGCTCTTGCGTCATCGGCTCGTTGCTTTCTGGCAACATGTCCATAAACCACGCCAGTGCATATCCTGCCGCCATTGCAATCACCAGCGAGGCTACGCGTAAGTAGGGGTTACGTTGGCGATTAAGCAGGATGATTAAAGCTAAGACCACGCCCGCCAGTAGCAGATTTTTCGGTGCACCAAAGGTGTTATCGCTCATGGCCGCATAACCGCCACCAATGGATGTTAGCCCAACCTGAATCAGTGACAGGCCAATAATCATCACCACGACGCCGGAAACCAGCGGCGTAATAATGCGGCGCGCCAGATGCAGAACGCGGGAGATAACCATTTCGGTGCAGCTTGCCAGCATCAGTGTGCCGAACAGAGCCGCCATCATCGTAGGAACATCGGCACCACCGGTCTTCAGCGCTGTTCCGCCCATAATCAGCGGAGCAACGAAGTTAAAGCTGGTGCCCTGAATAGACAACAAACCGGAGCCAACCGGACCCCAGGCTTTAATTTGAATAATTGATGCCACACCAGAGGCAAACAGCGACATACTAATAATGTGTTGCGTGTCCTGTGCTGGTAAACCCAGCGCCTGGCAGATTAACAATGCTGGCGTGATTACCGCGACAAACATCGCCAGCAGGTGCTGACAGGCGGCAAACAGAGTTTGAGCAAGCGGCGGACGATCTTCAAGACGGTAAATCAGTTCGCTGTTTTGAGTCTGCGCAACCGGTTGCGCATTTTCTGACTCGAAGGTGGAAACAGACATCGAAAACAATCCCGTGGTAGCAAAGCGGGCATTTTAGCTGACCGAAAGGCAAAAGCAAACGTTTGCCAATCATTCTTCTAAATATTTAAATGCGATAAATGCACTTTTTTATATAACTTTTGGTTGTTTTCTGCTTAAAATCCATGCCATTTTTTTATTTTCAGCTAAGAATTCGAACCGGGAAAGCATGACTCGATACTCGTCATATTTCGTCTTACTATGATTGCGCGATGAAGTATGACGAGTATGAAGAGTGGTGCGGATACAAAGGAGTAACTATGTTTCATCTCGATACTTTAGCAACGCTTGTTGCCGCAACGCTGACGTTGCTGCTCGGGCGCAAGTTGGTCCATTCCGTCTCCTTTCTGAAAAAATACACCATACCAGAACCGGTTGCCGGAGGGTTGTTGGTGGCACTGGCTCTGCTGGTGTTGAAAAAAAGCATGGGCTGGGAAGTTAATTTTGATATGTCCTTGCGCGATCCATTAATGCTGGCTTTCTTCGCCACCATTGGCCTGAACGCCAATATTGCCAGCCTGCGTGCCGGTGGACGCGTAGTGGGGATTTTCCTCATTGTGGTTGTTGGTCTGTTGGTGATGCAAAATGCCATCGGCATTGGCATGGCTAGCCTGTTAGGGCTTGATCCGCTGATGGGGCTGTTGGCGGGGTCTATTACGCTTTCTGGCGGTCACGGGACCGGCGCAGCGTGGAGTAAATTGTTCATTGAACGTTATGGCTTCACCAACGCGACGGAAGTGGCGATGGCCTGTGCGACGTTTGGTCTGGTTCTGGGTGGGCTGATTGGCGGCCCGGTGGCGCGTTACCTGGTGAAACACTCCACCACGCCGAACGGCATACCTGATGACCAGGAAGTCCCCACCGCATTTGAAAAGCCCGACGTAGGGCGCATGATCACCTCGCTGGTACTGATTGAAACTATCGCGCTGATTGCTATCTGTCTGACGGTAGGGAAAATCGTTGCGCAACTTTTGGCTGGCACTGCTTTTGAATTGCCAACCTTTGTTTGCGTGCTGTTTGTGGGCGTGATTCTGAGCAACGGCTTGTCAATGTTGGGCTTTTACCGCGTCTTTGAGCGCGCGGTATCCGTACTTGGTAACGTAAGCCTGTCGCTGTTCCTGGCGATGGCGTTGATGGGGCTGAAACTGTGGGAGCTGGCTTCGCTGGCGTTGCCGATGCTGGCGATTCTGGTCGCGCAAACCATCTTCATGGCGTTGTACGCTATCTTTGTCACCTGGCGCATGATGGGGAAAAACTACGATGCGGCGGTGCTGGCCGCGGGGCACTGTGGTTTTGGCCTTGGTGCAACGCCCACGGCAATCGCCAACATGCAGGCGATCACCGAACGCTTTGGCCCGTCGCACATGGCCTTCCTGGTGGTGCCGATGGTCGGTGCGTTCTTTATCGATATCGTCAATGCCCTGGTGATTAAGCTCTACCTGATGTTGCCGATTTTTGCGGGTTAACTGATGAAGCGGCGGTGCAAATGCCGCCGCTTTTTACGCATTCGAATAGCGTTCCGTCTCCGGCATCCAGCGTTCTATCAGGGCTTTTGCCTGCTGGGGATAACGTTCGTGAATATGGCATGCCAGGCGCTGAACTTCCGGGATCATGGCCTGATCGCGCAGCAAATCAGCCACTTTAAACTCTGCATTGCCTGTCTGGCGCGTGCCCAGCAGTTCACCAGGGCCGCGAATCTCTAAATCTTTTTGCGCAATCACAAATCCGTCGTTGCTGTCGCGTAGCACTTGCAGGCGGACTTGCGCCGTTTTGGAGAGTGGTGTTTTGTAAAGCAGAACACAGTGAGAAGCCACCGCGCCACGACCTACGCGCCCGCGCAACTGGTGTAACTGCGCCAGACCCAGACGCTCCGGATTTTCGATAATCATCAGACTGGCGTTAGGCACATCAACGCCGACTTCAATAACAGTCGTCGCAACCAGCAGGTGTAGCTCGCCTTGTTTAAACGACGCCATTACCGCTTGCTTTTCGGCAGGTTTCATCCGCCCATGAACCAGACCGACGTTCAGTTCCGGCAGCGCCAGTTTTAACTCTTCCCACGTTGCTTCGGCTGCCTGCGCTTCCAGTAATTCCGATTCTTCAATCAATGTACAAACCCAGTACGCCTGACGGCCTTCCGTTATGCAGGCGTGGCGCACGCGGTCGATAATGTCGTTACGACGCGTATCCGGGATCGCCACTGTCGTCACTGGGGTACGTCCTGGCGGCAGTTCATCAATGACCGAGGTATCGAGATCGGCATACGCGGTCATCGCCAGAGTGCGGGGAATTGGCGTGGCGGTCATGATCAACTGATGAGGATGAAAGCCCTGCTGCTGGCCTTTCTCCCATAACGCCAGACGCTGATGCACGCCAAAACGATGCTGTTCGTCGATAATCACTAGCGCCAGGCCGTTAAACTGCACCTGTTCCTGGAAGATGGCGTGAGTGCCAACAATCATCTGCACCTGACCGCTGGCGATGGCTTCCTGTTGTGCCAGCCGCGCTTTACCTTTTTGCTTACCGGCGAGCCAGCCCACTTCGATACCGAGCGGTGCAAACCAGTTGCGGAAATTATTGGCGTGCTGTTCGGCAAGCAATTCGGTTGGTGCCATCAGTGCCACTTGTTTGCCGTGAGCGATAGCACGCAGCGCAGCGAGAGCGGCAACCAGTGTTTTACCGGAACCTACATCGCCCTGTACCAGACGCATCATTGGCACATCCAGCGCCATATCGCGCTCAATCTCCGCCACCACACGCGCCTGCGCGCCCGTTGGCTTGAACGGTAAGGCAGCGAGCAGTTTGTCCTTCAGCGCGTCACTGGCGCTAAGCGGCTGAGCATGAAAACGTTGGGCACCGGCGCGTAACGCTAACATGCTGAGGTTGTGCGCCAGCAGCTCTTCCAGAATAAGACGACGCTGTGCCGGATGCCGCCCGGTTTCCAGATCGCTGAGCTGTAGTGTTGGCGGTGGACGATGCAGGGTGCGCAAGGCTTCCGGCAGCGTCATCATTCCTTGTGACAGTTCCGGCGGCAGCAGTTCTTCAATGGCGCAGGTGTCGAGCAGATCCAGCGCCTGATCGGTCAGTTTGCGCAGCGTTGCCTGTTTTACACCTTCCGTTGTTGGGTAAACCGGGGTGAGGGTTTCCTGTAACTCTGGAGTACTGAGATCGCCCTGTACGCGGTATTCCGGGTGGATCATCTCCGCACCATATTTACCGCGCTTTGCTTCGCCATAGGCCAATACGCGTCGACCTGTCGCCAGGCTATTTTTCATCGCGGCGTTAAAGTTGAAAAAGCGCATGGTGAGAATGCCGGAACCGTCGCTAATCTGACAGGTCATCATCCGGCGACCGCCGAAGGAGATATTGCAGTTCAGTACTTCGCCTTCCACCGTGGCATAAATGCCCGGCAACAGCTCACCTATGGGATAGAGATGGGTGCGATCTTCATAGCGCAGGGGAAGGTGTAACAGTAAATCCTGCACGGTATGCAGGTTGATTTTCGCCAGTTTGTTACTTTGCGCCGCGCCAACGCCCGTTAGGGAACTGAGCGGGACAGCATCTAACAGGCGACCTTTCATAGCGCTTACCCTGCGGCCTGCATGGTAGCCCACCACTCAGCATCGGCTTCAATCTCGCCTTGTTGATTGACGTGGGGGTAGGGCAGGCCTTTGCGTTTCGCGACTTTAGCCAGCACCGGATAGCCACCTTCAAACAGCAGGCGTTGTTGCTCTGCTTCCGGCAACATACTGTTTTCACGCAGATACATACCCGCGTTTTGCCGCTGACGCTGGGCTTCGTAAAGAATAAGTGCGGAGGCGACGGAGACATTAAGCGACTGCACCATGCCGATCATCGGAATGATGATGTCCTGATCTGCCAGTTCTAATGCTTCCTGCGTGATGCCCGTTTTTTCCTGTCCCATTAAAATACAGGTCGGGCGGGTGTAATCGATTTCGCGAAAATCGACGGCTTTATCAGAAAGGTGGGTTGCCAGAATCTGCATACCCTGACCTTTCAGGTGGGCGACTGCATCGCCAATGGTGCGGTGTGTTTTCACCTGTACCCAACTGTTACTACCAGCAGCAGCCGAAGCCATGGTGCGCATCCGGCTACCAGGCCAGACAGCGTGAACTTCGTGTACGCCAACGGCATCTGCGGTACGAATGATCGCAGAAACGTTATGGGGTTTGTGAACCTGTTCCATGCAGACGGTCAGGTCAGGCTGCCGCCTGGCGAGCATTTCGCAGATGCGTGCATAACGTGTTGGGTTCATAAAACATTAATTTCTGTTTCGGGTGACTTTAATTACGTCTGGCATCACGCGGATTTTGCGCATGATATTTGCCAGATGTACGCGGTCACGTGCGGTCAGACGAATAAAGGCACTGTAGACGCGACCATCTTTCTCTTCTGTATTCAGACTTTGAATATTGGAATTAGTGGTGTTGATCGCCGCTGTCAGGTTTGCCAGTGCGCCCTGATGGTTGAACATCTCAACTTTTATTTCGGTGATGAACTCCTGCGCCGTCTCTTTATCCCATTCCACAGCCATAAACTTCTCTGGCTCTTTCTGATAGCCACGGATGTTACGGCAGGATTCATGGTGGATCACCAGACCCTTACCAGGGCTGACGTGGGCGATAATCGGGTCGCCAGGAATTGGGCGGCAGCATTTCGCAAAGGTGATCAGCACGCCATCGGCACCTTTGATCGGCAGATGCCCGTGACTTTGGGTCGCTGGTGGAATAGAGGCGTCACCATGTTGCAGATTTTTCGCGACCACCACGCTCATTGCGTTACCAAGGCCAATTTCAGCCAGCAGATCGTCAAGCGTTGCCAGCTTCATGCGGTCCAGTTCGCGCTGGATATTCTCCTGCGGAATTTCATTCAGCTTGCGGCTGCCACCTAATGCATGGTTGAGCAGACGGCGACCGAGGCTTACGGAATCATCACGCTTGAGGTTTTTCAGCAACTGGCGAATTTTGGCGCGCGCTTTCGAGCTGACGACAAAGTTCAGCCATGCGGCATTCGGGCGAGCGCCCGGTGCGGTAATGATTTCAACGGTTTGACCACTGGAGAGCGGCTGCGATAGCGGGTACGGCTGACGGTCGACGCGTGCGCCCACGCAGGCGTGACCGATATCGGTATGCACTGCGTATGCGAAGTCGACAGGTGTGGCACCGGCAGGCAACTCGACAATGCGCCCTTCCGGTGTGAAAACGTAAATCTCATCCGGGAAGAGATCGGATTTAACGCTCTCGATAAATTCGAACGAACTGCCGGCGCTTTGCTGCAGCTCCAACAGGCTCTGCATCCAACGCTGGGCGCGGATTTGTGCAGTAGTGCTGGTTTCGCCGTGCTCTTTATACGCCCAGTGCGCGGCAACACCCATCTCCGCCATCTGGTCCATATCTTCGGTACGAATCTGGACTTCAACCGGAACGCCGTGCGGGCCAATCATTGAGGTGTGTAAAGACTGATAGCCGTTCGCTTTTGGGATGGCGATGTAGTCTTTCACGCGCCCCGGACGCGGCTTGTACAGGCTGTGCATCTGACCGAGCACGCGATAACAGGTATCGGCATCATGGACGATTACGCGAAAAGCATAGATGTCCATGATCGAGTGAAAACGCTGCTCTTTGAGCACCATTTTGCAGTAAATCGAATAAAGATGTTTCTCGCGACCACTGACACGGCATGGTATTCCCGCTTCCTGCAAACGCCCTTCGATTTCAGAGAGGATTTTTTGGATCATCTCTTTACGGTTGCCGCGTGCAGCTTTCACCACTTCTTTAATCACGCGGTAGCGGTTGGGGTACAGCGCTTCAAAACCCAGCTCTTCGAGTTCGGTTTTAATGTGGTGGATACCTAAACGGTGTGCCAGCGGACTGTATATTTCAAGGGTTTCACGGGCGATGCGGCGACGTTTGTCCGGGCGGAGTGAGCCCAGCGTGCGCATGTTGTGGGTACGGTCTGCGAGTTTGATGAGAATGACGCGGATATCTTGCACCATCGCCATAATCATCTTGCGAAAGTTTTCGGCCTGCGCCTCTTTCTTATCGCGGAACTTGAGTTTATCAAGTTTTGACACCCCCTCTACCAGTTCGGCTACGCTTTTGCCAAAAAGCTGTTCCATGTCCTGGTAGGTGGCGGGAGTATCTTCAATCACGTCATGAAGTAGCGCCGCCATCAGCGTTTCATAGTCGAGTTTCATCTCGGCCAGAATGCAGGCAACCGCTACCGGGTGCGTGATATAGGGTTCACCGCTTGAACGTGTTTGCCCCTCGTGAGCATCACGTGCAACGAGATACGCCTGCCGCAGACGCTTAATTTGGTCTTCCGGCAGGTAGTTTTGAATCAGTTGATTCAGGCTTTCAAACAGATACAAGGGCGACCCGCTTTGTGATTAACGACGACCTTCAGCAATAGCGGTAACGGCTTGTAATTCAGCGGCTTCCTGCTCTTGCTGTTCCTGGCGTTCGCGAACGTCGAGGATCTGGTTGTTGATCAGACCTTCTTCGATTTCGCGCAGCGCGATTACTGTAGTTTTATCGTTTTCTTCCGGTACTAGCGGATCCTTTCCGCCTACCTGCATCTGACGAGCGCGACGCGCGGCGACCAGTACCAGGTCAAAACGGTTACCAATTTTCTCTACAGCGTCCTGAACAGTTACGCGTGCCATACTTAAAAAGCTCCACAGGTGAAGAAATGACTGGGCATGATACTGAAAGAAGGTTCAGTCTGCCAACAATTTGCTGATTAAAGCGTCATGACGTTGCTTTTGGCGACTCATGCGCAAGCGTTCGGCGCGAATAATGGTCTTCAAATCGGTCAATGCGGTATCGAAGTCATCATTCACAATCAAATAATCATATTCGGCGTAATGGCTCATTTCTGCAACTGCTTGCGCCATACGCTTTGCAATGACCTCTTCGCTGTCCTGACCGCGACCGCGTAGACGGCGGTCCAGCTCGATTTTGGACGGCGGTAAAATAAAGATACTACGCGCATGCGGCATCTTCTGGCGAATTTGCTGCGCACCCTGCCAGTCGATATCAAGAAAAACATCCACACCGCTTGCCAGTACTTGCTCAATGGCCTCGCGCGAAGTGCCGTAGTAATTACCGAACACTTCCGCGTGCTCAAGGAATGCATCTCTGCTAATCATTTCTTTAAATTCATCATGATTAACAAAAAAGTAATGCTCACCGTGTACTTCACCAGGACGCGGTGCGCGCGTGGTGTGTGAAACAGAAACCTGGGTGTCATACAACGGTTGGGTTTTTAATAAAGCCTGAATCAGGCTGGATTTACCCGCGCCACTGGGGGCAGAAACAATATAAAGCGTGCCTTGAGCCATGAGTATCTTTCGTATGTGATTAGCGAAATAAAGCCTACATACGAGCTTATTATACACGGCGTGGCCATGTGACGTAGCCCTTGCTCACACTTTTTGCGCAAAGTTGTTGCGTTTTGCGTAGCTGTTTCCGCTATTCCCTGTCATTTACTGCAATCAGGACGATTCTCTGGAAGCATCATCGCACACTTCAGTTTTGCCTCTCGGCTTTGCATTCACCTCGTTGTATACCTGCCAGCCTGACAACAGCGGAGGTGACGATGAAAGTATGGATTGCAGTGTTAATGAGTGTTTTATGCTGGCAATCATCGGCGCAGGGAGTCTGCCCAGTCTGGTCGCCAGCCAGAGCGCATGAAGAAATTTCCCGCCTGCAACAGCAAATAAAACAGTGGGATGAGGATTACTGGAAAAAGGGAAAAAGTGCTGTTGAAGACGGCGTTTATGATCAACTCAGCGCCCGCCTTGCACAGTGGCAACGTTGTTTTGGTGAAGAGACAACTCGTGAAGCCATGATACTGCCTTTAATTGGAACCGTAATGCATCCAGTTGCTCATACTGGAGTGCGTAAGCTGGCGGATAAAAATGCATTGAGCCTTTGGATGCGTGAACGCAGCGATCTTTGGGTGCAGCCAAAAGTTGATGGTGTCGCGGTAACTCTGGTCTATCGTGACGGAAAACTGATTAAGGCGATCAGCCGTGGCAATGGCCTGAAAGGTGAAGACTGGACGCAGAAAGTGCGCTCGATTCCTTCTGTACCGCAATCCGTCAGCGAACCTTTAGCCAATAGCACACTGCAAGGAGAAATATTTCTCCGGAGCGAAGGCCATATCCAGCAGCAAATGGGCGGAATGAATGCGCGTGCAAAAGTTGCAGGTATGTTGATGCGCCAGGACAATAACGACACGCTAAATTCGCTGGGCGTTTTTATCTGGGCGTGGCCGGATGGACCGCAGTTAATGGCCGAGCGATTGCAGCAGCTTGCAAGCGCGGGATTTAGTCTGACGCAAGCGTACACTCACACGGTGAAAAATGCTGATGAGGTTGAGCGAGCACGTAATGAGTGGTGGAAAGCGAAATTGCCCTTCGTCACCGATGGCGTGGTTGTGCGAGCGGCTAAGGAACCCGAATCCCGCCATTGGCTACCGGGGCAGGCGGACTGGCTGGTGGCGTGGAAATATCAACCTGTGGCACAGGTTGCTGAAGTGAGTTCGATTCAGTTTGCAGTGGGCAAAAGCGGAAAAATATCGGTGGTGGCGTCACTCGCACCAGTCATGCTGGATGATAAAAAAGTTCAGCGGGTGAATATTGGTTCCGTCAGACGCTGGCAGGAGTGGGACATAGCGCCTGGCGATCAAATCCTCATAAGTCTTGCCGGTCAGGGTATTCCACGTATTGATGATGTGGTGTGGCGGACTGCGGAACGCAGAAAGCCGACACCGCCAGAAAACCGCTTTAACTCGTTGACCTGTTACTTTGCTTCTGATGTTTGTCTGGAGCAATTCATATCACGCTTAGTCTGGTTGGGGTCAAAACAGGTTTTGGGGCTGGATGGCATTGGCGAAGCTGGCTGGCGCGCACTGCATCAGACGCATCGCTTTGAGCATATCTTTTCCTGGCTTTCATTAACGCCAGAGCAATTACAGAACACGCCAGGGATAGCGAAAAGTAAAAGCGGGCAGTTATGGCATCAGTTTAATCTGGCTCGTAAGCAGCCTTTTACCCGCTGGGTGATGGCAATGGGAATACCGTTAACCCGGGGGGCGCTTAATGCCGGTGATGAACGGTCCTGGACGCAACTTTTGCAGAGAAGTGAACAACATTGGCAGCATCTGCCGGGAACCGGATCTCGTCGCGCCAGCCAGATTATTGAATGGAAGAATAATGTGCAAATCAAGACGCTAGGTAGCTGGTTGGCTACCCAGCAGATCGCAGGTTTTGTACCTTAATGACCTTCGTGGCTGTAATAAAAAACGGGTAATCCCAGTTTAAGACGCAGTGCCAGCAAGCGAGCAAAAAAGCCAAACACCAGGGTGGAGATAATCACCACATCATGGTTGGAAACATAGTGTTGCAGTGCGATATACAGCACGGCGGAAGCAAATGAAACCCCGGCATACAGTTCTTTCTGAAAGACCAGCGGGATGCGTTTACAGAACATATCGCGCAAAACACCGCCAAATACGCCGGTTGTCACCGCAGCGACAACGGCAATGACCGGGCCGTGGCCCATATCCAGCGCGACCTGTGCGCCAATGATAGAAAAGACCACCAGTCCGAGCGCATCTAACACCAGAAAGACTTTGCGCAGGTAAGGCATTACGGGAGCAACAATAGTGGTGAGTACCGCGGCGGTGGCGACGATAATCACATATTCCGGATGTTTGACCCAGCCGAGCGGATAGTGGCCCAAAAGTATATCCCGTACTGAACCGCCGCCGATTGCAGTGGCGGTCGCAATAATAATTACGCCAAATGTATCCATGCGCCGCCGTCCGGCCGCCAGCGCTCCCGTCATGGCTTCGGCAGTAATGCCAACCAAATACAAAATGTGTAACAGCATGGTTCTCTCCCTAAAAATCTGTCTGGCAGGGTAGCGATTTGTACGCATCGTCACGATTGAGATTTTTTAAGGTGAGAGGTTATTGATAATATTTAGTTATGTGAAATTGGTGTTTTCTGTAGTTTTAATGCGTTTCTCTTAGATTGTCAGAAGAAAAATGCATTAGAAATATTAGGGCGTGTTTTAAAGTAAATAAGAAGTCTTAAATTTTTCATGCAACTGTTATCCCGTATATGGAATACCGGATTCTGATATATAAAAAGGAACCAGCCTGTTTACCGCCTGATGGGTACGCTGAATACGCCCGAGAGCACCAGAGAAATATCCCTGAGAAACCTCATGTCGTTCACAGGCCTCCCTTCGGGTATAACCCAGAACCAGAAAATCCCTCAGCGCATTAAGAACCTTTTCACTGTGAACCGGAGATATTTCAGCTAATAACCAGAACTGGCTCTCTGACATTTTTCCGGGCGACAAAGTACGCCCGTGCTTCTTGCTCAGATACAGGTCACTGCTGTTCATTTACATCTATTCCAGAAACATAACCAGACAAAAAGACGACATAAATCCGGATAGCAAAAATGCATTCACATTGTTGCCGCCCTGCTTTCTGCAGAAAGCCTATCACGGTGTTTTATTCCGAAAAATATTAATTTCACGATCTTTATAACCACTTAACATACATTAAATAGAATTAAATAAGCAATATCGACAACTAACCAAGATAATGCGCTAACAAACAACATGATGACAGATAAAAAGATCGTTATATGCACGAAATCCAAAATTGCATTCCATATTAACTTTTTACGTAATTTTGGATTTCAATCAAAAAACGAATCTGAATTTTCATGAAAAAGATGAAATCAAAACCACAAGGAAACATTAAACTGCAGAATCAAATGAAAAACGGAAAAAAAAGAAAACATGCCCAATTGCTGGCCACTCAATAAAGCTACAAGCCGTCAAAACAAAGGGCAATCATTACTAATAATCAATAACAAAGAGATAAAGATGGAGGGTGGAATTCAGCGTCAGTGTGAATGCATAATAAGAAAAATTACAGTTAAGAATGTTAACAGGAAATGAATAAAAAGCAGATACTGGATTTTCTTCAGGAAATAAAGACACCATGCAGAACGACTGATATTGCCACGCGTTTTGAAATGAGTGCTTATCAGGCCCGTCATTACCTTATATGCCTTGAAAAAGAGGGAAAAATCAGTCGTACCCCTCTTCGTCGTGGTGCCCGTACTTTATGGGGAATAGCAAGGGAAACGAGAAAGCTTTAATAAAAGATCATGCATTGTTTCTGCATAAAGTGAAAACATCAGTTGCCCCATGGCATAACCACTGAACGTAAAGGCTGTACGAAACGATCTGACCGTCCGATAACCGTTTGACTTACTTCCGTACATCCCCTTGCGTAGAATGTACAGAATTGCACGTTTTCTTATGGTTGTCCCTCACCCCCATGTGAGGGTCAGAATAGTGGACAGGCGACCAAGAACTTCGCTCATGATAGTTTCCGGGACCCGTTCAAGTCGTTTGCCGCCCCGGGCTTTCATATCGATTGTCCGGGGTTGGTCGCAACGCACAACACCGGTGGTACGTATGCCGGCACCATCCAGCGACACCGCAAAGCCGGCAGTGCGGGCAAAATTGCCTCCGCTGGTTACGGGCACAACAACAGGCAGGCGGGTCACGCGATTAAAGGCCGCTGATGTAACACTGCTCTTTGGCAATCGCCTGTGCTCGTTTGGTAGCCAGCTCATCATTATTCATGGTTCTTGCATCTCCGTCAGACGTTTTTATATCCGGACAGCCCCTCTATGGCCACTTCTGTGCAGTATGCAATACACGCAGGATATACACTTTTCCCCACTGGCTGTCGACCTCATAAACCAGAACAAAATGAGGGTGAATAACCAGTTCCCGGGTACCTTCCACACGACCGTTGCGGCCTTTATACGGCTGCCCGGCCAGGCTGCTGGCTGAATAACCAATCCGTTCGTCCAGTTCAATGGCGGCCATCAGGTTCTGCTCCGCAATGTACTCACGAATGCGCTTTCTGTCCTGGCTGGCCAGCATGGTCCAGAATATCTCCATCATTTACCGGCAACCTTCCTGCTCATTTCATCCCGCCATGCAGCAGCAGAAGATTCGACCATGTCATGGGGAAGCACATCGCCGCACTCGAGTTGCTGACGTCCTGCCGCAACCTGGTCACGGAACCAGGTATTATGCTGCCGTTCAACGGTCTGGCGCATAAAATCCCGGATTAACTGAGAGCCATTACGGTCCATGCTTTTTGCAGCGGCCATAAAAGCATCTTTCAGTTCCGCGTCGATTCTTAAACTCATATTAACCTGTGCCATTTATCACCTCGTCATTACTACGTATATACACAGTATATAACGATTCAGATATCGTCACCAGAATATGCCGCGCCAGCGGCATGGAAGGCGGCACTCAGTTGTTGCATATGATACCGGAGTAAAACCGCCGAAGCCCGGCGTAAGCCGGTACGGACTGATAGATTTCACCTTACCCATCCCCAGCCCTGCTAAGCCATACCCGCTTTCAGCCATGAAATAGTTTTTGTGCGCGGTCGGAGTGGTCCCGACAAGGGTTTACCCGCAGTCGGGGCGTATCTCCGCGTTAGCGGGCCGTCAGGACCGCTTACGAGCGTGTACTCAATACTTCCAGCCAGAAGACTGACAGCGATGATAATGTAGTTACAACATTCATAATTAAAAGCGACTCTGTTCCGGCCCTTTGGGCCGGGGCGGGGCCGCTTTTCAGTTATGAGGGGGGGCTTTGTGGTTTCAGTTCTGCGCTGGACCGGGGTTTTTCCGGGGGCTGTTTTTGCATGTTGTAACTAAATTGACTCCGGTCGGGGCCCGCCGCTTGCGGTGGGAGGTGCATATCTGTCTGTCCACAGGACAGACACTGAATAGGTTTTCTTTTTAAATGAATGTAATTAGGTAGTTTAAAGGAGATATAAACTGGTGTTTAAAAGATACATTGCACCCTGTAAGGCTGTCGGCTGGCGCTTTATGACATGAACGGTTGTAACCTTATGGTGAAATCCCTTGCAGTTTAATGTGGATAAGCAAAATTCCCCGTCTGTGGGAGGTGTTTTGCATCAAAAACAGGGGGAACCGGATGCACCTGAAGGTGGATGATGAGATTGTTTTTTGTATGCAGTGCTGCTTTTTTGTTCGCTGACAAGCTTCAGGCGTGCGAATGCCTCCGGCGCGGGCCGGATTATTCTGAGGAGGTCACTTTCAGGGGGAAGCTGTGGCCAGCCGGCTGTAATTACGGTTACGTGACAGAATCATGCGCTCCTTCACACGACGCTCCACTTCGCGTTTTACCGTCTCACCATTAGCAGTAAAGCGCCCTTCCGAGATTTCACGCGTCAGCTGCCGTTTCACCAGGGTGACGATATCCTGACGTTCCCTGTTCGCATCACGACGCGCACGGGCACGTTTTATTCCACGGGACTTAAGCTCTGTCTGGTAACTGCGGAAACGCTCACGCACAAAACGCCAGGCTTTCGCTATCAGCTCATCCATACCCAGGGTATCCAGCCCCTGCTTTTTGCGCTGTTTGTTTTCCCATTCAACACGACTGCGGCGCGCAGCTGCCACTGCATCCTCAGACACATCAAGGGCAGCAAACAGAGCCGGTGTGAACGTGATGTCGGTCGGAATGTAGCACCCGATAAGCGGGTCATATTCCGTCTGGTAGGTAATCAGTCCCAGCTCTGACAGGAACGTCAGGGCCCGGGTGGCACGGGTGATGGAGAGTTTTCCTGCACCGGACTCTGTCGCCAGTCCGCACTCAATGGCCAGTGTGGTGATGGAACACTGGACGCGGTTGGCCAGCGGGTCATAGTGGAAACACAGCCCCTGCAGCAGCGCATCAATAGCCCGTCGACGCAGCACCGGTGGCATGCGCCGACGCAGACCACGGGAACGGGCATGCGCCACATGAATGGCGAAATCAAAACGGGAGGTGAAGCCCACCGCCTTTTCCATCAGTTTTTCGCAGAACTTCAGCGTTCCGGCACCTTCACGGGGAGTGAACACCGGATTCGGGTTCTTTACCTGGCGGTAATACGTTTGTTGAA
Source organism: Escherichia sp. TW09308 (assembly GCF_000208565.1). Taxonomy (NCBI): domain Bacteria; kingdom Pseudomonadati; phylum Pseudomonadota; class Gammaproteobacteria; order Enterobacterales; family Enterobacteriaceae; genus Escherichia; species Escherichia sp. TW09308. Next base: position 4,230,247 of record NZ_AEME01000001.1, read on the forward strand.
GATCAGTCACACCATCCTGCACTTACAATGCGCAGAAGGAGTGAGCACAGAAAGAAGTCTTGAACTTTTCCGGGCATATAACTATACTCCCCGCATAGTAAATTTTTCATGCTGCTGTTATTCCATACAGGAAGCACCAGTTTCTGATATATAAAAAGGCGCAAGTCTACTTACTGTCATACTAACCCGCTGAAAACGCCCCAATGCACCAGAGAAATAACCCTGAGAAACCTCATGTCGTTCACAAGCCTCTTTTCGGGTATAACCCAGAACCAGAAAATCTCTCAGTGCGTTAATAACTTTCTCACTGTGAACCGGAGATATTTCAACCAATAACCAAAAATGGTGTTCTGACATTTTTCCGGGTAGTAATGCACAACCTCGCCCCTTAGTCAGATACAGGTAATTATCATTCATATCTGTCTCCGCTAAGAATATCATGAACAAATAAATTTAGATCTAATGGATATATTCTATCTAATAAACTCAAAAAACATTAATTAATTCTTATATCACCTTATTACTGCCATGCCGTTTTATGAAAATACTAACATAGCGTTTTATACTAAAAAACAGCAAAACGATCAATACGATTAAAAATAACACATCACACAAAATAAAAAACCAAAAAACACGTAAAATTCAAAATAAAAAACCAATACGCAAAAGAAAAATAGATAAAATAATCAATATTGCCACAAAATCAAACACCGAATGACAACCTATATTTTTGTATGTTTTTAGATTTCAATCAAAAAACAGATCACACATGTTCACAAAAAAGATGAAAAAGCATGAAAAGCTATAAATTAAAGATAGGCAGTCAGGAGAGAGTCAATAATAATTAAGGGTAAAAAATTATATTTTTTTCTGAAAAAATAAAGCACATTATGTATTACCGTGAACTTCTAAATTACTACCTTTCTGGTTGAAAGATTAACTAATATATGTTGCAGATGTAAAAAACATTAATATTTGTATGTTATTTTTGCACAAATTCTGAACGCCCCCAAAAAATGCACCATACTCATAAATAAAATAATTAACATAAAAACAAGCGGGGCACACACAGTATATTCATAAAGCCTCAAATCATCACACGAAATAACATTAATTATTTTTATGGCTTTACCAAAAATAACATTTTTCTTTTTATAAAGAAATCGGATGATATATGCAAACTTTACGAAAATAAATACCATAGTGTTGAATGGTCTATAATAAATCTGATAAGATCGTATAACTTTACCAAAACCTATATTTCTAATGACGATTATGCACCTAATTGATTTATTGACAATCGAGTACAGATTAGATAATTATCTGGAGGATGCTCATACACAACATAGTGATAACACATTATTATCAATAAGTTATTAGTGACGCCTATAAATCAACGACTCATTCCGATACTTGTTATGTACACTTATATAGTTATCAGATAATAGGATATGACTAAGAAGATGGATAATTCGAAATCGCATTAATAACTTATATATGTTTTCATAGCTTAACTAAAACTGTGAGGTATTAATTGGAACGTAAATATAGAGATGATCTTCTCGAAAAAGATGGACGGACTTTTTCTGCCTTAATGAACAATTCCAGTATATTCAAAGGTAGCAATCAGGACTGGACAAGGATGAAAAATATTGAAAAATTTCAGGACAGTATTGCAGGACTTCCTTATGAAGATAGGAGCATTTTTGAGAGTTTATATGATGAAGGCTATTTTTTAACAGAAATTGGTGAATTTGAATTGCCACGGATTAATGAACCTGACGTTTACCCGACTATCCAGGATTTTGTTGATAAATTTTTAAATGATATATTCCCATATATAGATGGTTACTGTATAAATAAAATTAAAGCTGCTATAAAACACGCTAATAAATTAAAAGAAGATGGATTCAGTACACCATATCAAATATCATGGATGACTGACAATGCCATGAAACATTTTGTTAACCTTAGCAAGGTTAACAATTTGATGATTACACTTGCTAATTCATCCAGTTATTATCCTTCCTCAGATAGTCCATTTCTCAGAATGGATACAATATTACAAGCAATCTGCCGTATAGGAAATGGTTTTACCCAAAATCCTCAATCATATTCTAAACTTGGTGAAGAAGAATTAAGATCAATAATTTCTGTATCACTACGTTCTATTGCTGGTATTGATGTTACTGATGAGGCAGTTAATCGAGCTGGAAAAGTTGATATTCGTATTTATGATAATAAAAGTGATAAAGTCAGACTAATTACAGAATGCAAGATATGGACCGGAGAAAGCGCTGTACTGCCGGCAATTAATCAACTTCTTAGCTATATAACGTCTGATAACTCTCATGCGTGTTTAATTTTCTTTGTAAGAAATAAAGATTTTTCTAATGTGCTGAATACAGCAGAACGAGCAATCTCATCACATATTAATTATGTATGTAAGATTGATAGCCCCAACAATCAATGGATAGAATATAGATTTAAGAAAATCGATGATAAATACCAATATCTTAATATGAATATACTATTTTTCCACATTCCTGATATAAAGTAATTTTTTACCTGTTCAAGAATGGAGTTATGATTACTGTATCATGATGAGGGATGATATTTTACACCATATCGTATTTTAAGATCTGATTCCGCGATAGACAAATTACAGACTATGCTGGGAACAAATAAGTTTGTTCCCAGTATCATTCATAGTATCTGCGAATATTTAAAGAAAATTAAATTAGCTCTTTATTAATATTTTCCAATTGTATACTTGTTTTTATGAATATTAAACAATGAGTTCCTTAGGGGGTCCGCTTGGAAAACGGAAAATATCCCACGCTAAGACTGTTTTTTGTACGATTCGATATCGACATTGCGTAATGGTCGGTACTTCCCTGTACCCAGCTTAAGATTATTACGCCAGACATAATCCCCATTAAGATTGATATGCTCCCAGCCCAACGGCGAAAGGTGAGAGAGCAGTTGGTCATTAATCGGGAGCTTTTTTCGTTTCAGGGATTCAATGGCTCTTTCTATGTATACCGTGTTCCATAACGCGATTGCCGCTGTCAGTAACGTCAGACCACTGGCCCGGTAACTCTGATTCTCCAGCCCCCTGTCCCTGATTTCACCCAGCCGGTGCATAAAAACCGCTCGCGCAAGAGCATTACGGGCTTCTCCTTTATTCAGCCCAGCTTGTACACGTCGTCGCAAACCAGGATCTCGAAACCAGTCCAGCATAAACAGTGTCCGTTCGATTCGACCAATTTCTCTCAGCGCTTTGGCCAGTCCATTCTGTTTTGGGTAACTGGCTAACTTTTTCATCATCAGCGATGCAGTGACTGTCCCCTGTTTAATCGAAGCTGCCAGGCGTAATACCTCACCCCAGTACGTTTCAATATCTTTGAGATTCAGGCTGGTTGTTGATATGACGGACTGAAGCCCTGGATATCGCTCAGCCTTTCCGTGAATAAACAGTCGCTTATCATGAAGATCCCTGATCCTCGGCGCAAAAGCAAATCCCAGCAAATGCATTAGTGCAAAAACATGCTCTGTGAAACCTGCGGTATCGGTGTAATGTTCGGTAATTTCCAGATCACTTTCATGATACAACAGGCGCCCGGCTGCCGATTTTGCGGCAGCGGAAAAACTATATCCGCAAATGCCGGAAAAAGGCAAGCCAGAAAAAGGGAGTTTTTGCAGAGCGGGCATCATCATGCGTCGTACCCCCGTTTGCGTCCGGCAATGCGCCCGGCCATCCATGCGGTGACTTCAGAGTGCAGCCAGGCCACATTTTTACCGCCAAGACTCACCTGCGGCGGAAATTCCCCCTTACGGATGAGTTCGTAGATGGTCGAGCGTGACAGGCCGCACAGGTGCATCACTTCCGGCAGACGTAAAAAACGCTCCTGGTGATGTCCGGCAGCGGCATCAGTGGCGTCACAGGGGCGGGAGACGGGGAAGAAAAAACAGCTTGCATCGGGCTACCTCGTTAATGTCCATACAGCACCGGATAAGTCCGTCCGGCTTCGGGTAGCGCTTTATTTTGTGAATATTTTCAGCAGACGCAACAGGGGGGATTTGTTCCGGCAGTCTTACAATGCTTGTGTATTTTTTGTTCATCTCCACTTAAAGTCATTTAAAGCCACTTAAAGCAATTCGTAATTTTTATAGTGAAATACAAATCGTTTTTTCTTATTCATTCCCGGCGAATTAATAAAAACAAACAGTAATAAACAGCACAAAAAGCCCATCAACGGGTGAACAGTGGTGAACAGACGGTGAACAGTCATTACTGCGATTGTTCACCCTTTAACTTACTGTATTACTTATCTTTTTTCTTATGGTGAACAGAGGTGAACAGTAAAATATAAAAAAACAAACAGTAAGCCGGTTTTTCCTGCGACCTTTTCCTGGCTTGCCGGTCTGAGGATGAGTCTCCTGTGTCAGGGCTGGCACATCTGCAATGCGTCGTGTTGTTGTCCGGTGTACGTCACAATTTTCTTAACCTGAAGTGACGAGGAGCCGGAAAATGTCTGACAACACCATCCCTGAATATCTGCAACCCGCACTGACACAACTGGAAAAGGCCAGAGCCGCCCACCTTGAGAACGCCCGACTGATGGATGAGACCGTCACGGCCATTGAACGGGCAGAGCAGGAAAAAAATGCGCTGGCGCAGGCCGACGGAAATGACGCTGATGACTGGCGCACAGCCTTTCGTGCAGCCGGTGGTGTCCTGAGCGACGAGCTGAAACAGCGCCACATTGAGCGCGTGGCACGCCGGGAGCTGGTACAGGAATATGACAATCTGGCCGTGGTCATACGCAAAACGCACCGTGTCCGCCTGCATGTGGTGCAGCCGTTCCCCCGCCTCCGTGGGAGTGAGCGTCACCTCCGTTATCTGGTCAAGACGGTTGTAGCTGAAGCTCCGTGTACTGTGCTGCGTGTCACTGCGCAACAGGCGGCCCAGCGCATCACGCTCCTGCCGCTCATTACGCACCCCGTCTTCTGTACCCTGCGTCTGGATGATGACCGGATACCCGCTCGCATTCAGCACAAAATGTCTGAGAGAAGCGGGATTTGAGATCGGCACGGGCGTTACCGTGAAGATCCCGGAAGGATGCCTGATCCTGCTTGCGGATAACAACGAAGTACAGGAACTGCGCAGGGAACTTAATCAGGTTAAACAGGCAGTTAAGGGGATGCGTGACGGGATGTTTAGTGTGCTGAACGAGAGTTAAATAATAAAAAGCCGGGAAGATTTAAAATCTTCCCGGCTTTCTTTATCATCTAAAAAGGTAATAATCCTCTAATAGGAGAAAATTTTGCAATATCAACCCCTTGTAATTTAAAGTAATTAAAAGCATCTTCTATATTGGAAAACGCACTAATTTCTTCAGTTGCATAATCTTCGAACACTTCCATTTTATTTTCTGGTATTTTGAAAAAATAGGTATTGTATTTTTCATCCTGTTTTTTAATGGCATATTGGAAAAAATAATTTTCACCATTTATTTCCTTTATCTCATCAAAACCTCTAACCTTACCATTCTCTATAGCAACAATTAATCTTTCAATAGATAAATCAACCATCTATATCTATCCTCACCATTGTCCCATCAGAACGTTTAATATTTATATGAGGCAAAGAACCATGCCCTGTGCCTTTAGGGTCATCATGACCATATACACGACCAGTATTAGAATCAATAGGGTAATCTTTCCTATAACGGACAGTACCATCTCTTTTCTTAAATTGTTCCATCTTATGTTTTTTTCTAATACCGGCGGCATCCTGCGAACCGATCCCTCTTACTTTTTGAGCATCAGGAAAGGCCTCCATCAATAAATCATGGGCTTCCTGTTTTGATTTAACTGTGACAACGGTTCCTTGAGGCCCCTCTCGCAAAGATTTCGCGTTTTTGGAACATGCAGTCAGTCCCAGCGGATCGATCCAGCTTAACGGATTCGGCGCATAAGCATATAAGTTTAACCCGCCCCTTAATCCTATCGGATCCTGGCTGATAAACCGCCCACACTCCGGCGCATAATATCTGAACAGATTATAGTGCAGCCCCGTCTCTTCATCATAAGACCATAACAATTTTAACTTAATTAATCATAAGCATCGCCGTAATTTTCATCTTTCCAATAAATATATTGACCACCTGAGCTATATAATTTATGCAATAATTCTGTAAAACTCATTGCAATAATTGGACAACTACCTACAACGCCATGTATCTCATAATTGCTATCATAACAGCGTCCATTTCTTTCTGTAGAAAAATCAATGGATAAATAATCGTTATTATCGGTCCTACAAATTAAGTACCATGAAGATGATATATCATCCTCACATGGCTCACCAACTATAAATTTATTGGCCTGTAATATTTCATTATTTTTCAAAATAGTGAAGGAAATTTCCTGTTCTTCAGAGCAGAACAATTTTATTCCATTACATATTTTGTAAAAACGAATAACATCATCAGGATATTTTAAATAATCATATGGTAACAAAGGTAAATTACCATCTGGTGGAATAACTTCACATCTGTTATCACTTTTTATCAAGTCAAGTAATTCATCAATGTCATTCATATTACCACCTTAAAAAATAACAGTATCAAACTTCCCAGAGTATATAAACTGGTTCAATGCCCGGTAATATGCTTCCCTACTGGCAACAGGAACATTTGCGGCATCAAACATTCGTTCAGTAAGATCTTTCATTTCTCTGCTACTTACTGTTGTCCAATCCACTTTCCCACCAACTCTTCTTCCGGTTTTCTGCTCTAACCAATCTCTATATACTTTTTTTGTTGCAGCATGATTAGTCTCGGATAATGCAATTGTTGGTGACTTTGAAGGATATTTCCCTCCATAAGATGGCACATTCTTAGACATCCAAATATCAAGCACACCATGATGGTTTTCTAAAGAGGAATTAATTGGTCGATAAGGAACAACATCAAACTCTTTAACTTCACCGCACTTAAGTCCAAGGGGATCTATCCACCCCAGCGGATTCGGCGCATACTGATAGAGGTTTATTCCGCCAAGCAGCCCTATCGGATCCTGACTGATAAACCTTCCACACTCCGGCGCATAATATCTGAACAGATTGTAATGCAGCCCCGTTTCTTCGTCAAAGCTGCTCTTTAACAATTTATCAGACAATCTGTGTGGGCACTCGAAGATACGGATTCTTAACGTCGCAAGACGCTAAATGAATACCAAGTCTCAAGAGTGAACACGTAATTCATTACGAAGTTTAATTCTTTGAGCATCAAACTTTTAAATTGAAGAGTTTGATCATGGCTCAGATTGAACGCTGGCGGCAGGCCTAACACATGCAAGTCGAACGGTAACAGAAAGAAGCTTGCTTCTTTGCTGACGAGTGGCGGACGGGTGAGTAATGTCTGGGAAACTGCCCGATGGAGGGGGATAACTACTGGAAACGGTAGCTAATACCGCATAATGTCGCAAGACCAAAGAGGGGGACCTTCGGGCCTCTTGCCATCGGATGTGCCCAGATGGGATTAGCTAGTAGGCGGGGTAACGGCCCACCTAGGCGACGATCTCTAGCTGGTCTGAGAGGATGACCAGCCACACTGGAACTGAGACACGGTCCAGACTCCTACGGGAGGCAGCAGTGGGGAATATTGCACAATGGGCGCAAGCCTGATGCAGCCATGCCGCGTGTATGAAGAAGGCCTTCGGGTTGTAAAGTACTTTCAGCGGGGAGGAAGGGAGTAAAGTTAATACCTTTGCTCATTGACGTTACCCGCAGAAGAAGCACCGGCTAACTCCGTGCCAGCAGCCGCGGTAATACGGAGGGTGCAAGCGTTAATCGGAATTACTGGGCGTAAAGCGCACGCAGGCGGTTTGTTAAGTCAGATGTGAAATCCCCGGGCTCAACCTGGGAACTGCATCTGATACTGGCAAGCTTGAGTCTCGTAGAGGGGGGTAGAATTCCAGGTGTAGCGGTGAAATGCGTAGAGATCTGGAGGAATACCGGTGGCGAAGGCGGCCCCCTGGACGAAGACTGACGCTCAGGTGCGAAAGCGTGGGGAGCAAACAGGATTAGATACCCTGGTAGTCCACGCCGTAAACGATGTCGACTTGGAGGTTGTGCCCTTGAGGCGTGGCTTCCGGAGCTAACGCGTTAAGTCGACCGCCTGGGGAGTACGGCCGCAAGGTTAAAACTCAAATGAATTGACGGGGGCCCGCACAAGCGGTGGAGCATGTGGTTTAATTCGATGCAACGCGAAGAACCTTACCTGGTCTTGACATCCACAGAACATTCCAGAGATGGGATGGTGCCTTCGGGAACTGTGAGACAGGTGCTGCATGGCTGTCGTCAGCTCGTGTTGTGAAATGTTGGGTTAAGTCCCGCAACGAGCGCAACCCTTATCCTTTGTTGCCAGCGGTCCGGCCGGGAACTCAAAGGAGACTGCCAGTGATAAACTGGAGGAAGGTGGGGATGACGTCAAGTCATCATGGCCCTTACGACCAGGGCTACACACGTGCTACAATGGCGCATACAAAGAGAAGCGACCTCGCGAGAGCAAGCGGACCTCATAAAGTGCGTCGTAGTCCGGATTGGAGTCTGCAACTCGACTCCATGAAGTCGGAATCGCTAGTAATCGTGGATCAGAATGCCACGGTGAATACGTTCCCGGGCCTTGTACACACCGCCCGTCACACCATGGGAGTGGGTTGCAAAAGAAGTAGGTAGCTTAACCTTCGGGAGGGCGCTTACCACTTTGTGATTCATGACTGGGGTGAAGTCGTAACAAGGTAACCGTAGGGGAACCTGCGGTTGGATCACCTCCTTACCTTAAAGAAGCGTTCTTTGAAGTGCTCACACAGATTGTCTGATAGAAAGTGAAAAACTCGTTAATTAGTTTTGAATTGAAAAGGGCGCTTCGGCGCCCTTTTTGCTGCCCGTAATTTATTCTGGAAATATTTAGTCGTAATTCTTGCTCGCTGTACCGTGGTGCAAATAAAATTGTGCTATTGTAATCATAACTATTCTCATTTACACTTTGCGCAGAATTTGAACGGGAGTAATCATGTACGTTTGTTTGTGTAATGGTGTAAGTGACAAAAAAATTCGTCAGGCGGTACGTCAATTTCATCCTCAGTCTTTTCAACAATTACGTAAGTTTATTCCTGTGGGAAATCAATGTGGTAAGTGCATTCGCGCCGCACGCGAAGTGATGCAGGATGAGTTGATGCAGATGCCCGAATTTAAAGAGATTGCCTGAAGCCCACGCTTATTTTTTGACATCCCGCTAGCCCCATCTACGCTCTAATAGTGGAAGCGGAGGGACTATAAAATGAAAGGTGATGTTAAAATCATAAATTATCTCAATAAACTATTGGGAAATGAGCTTGTCGCAATCAATCAGTATTTTCTTCATGCCCGGATGTTTAAAAACTGGGGCCTGATGCGCCTTAATGACGTCGAATACCATGAATCCATCGATGAGATGAAACACGCTGATAAATATATCGAGCGTATTTTATTCTTAGAAGGAATCCCCAATTTACAGGATCTGGGTAAGCTGGGAATAGGTGAAGATGTCGAAGAGATGCTGCAGTCCGACCTGCGTTTAGAGTTGGAAGGGGCAAAGGATCTTCGTGAGGCCATCGCCTACGCCGACAATGTCCGTGACTATGTCAGCCGCGATATGATGATCGAAATTCTTGCTGATGAAGAAGGCCATATTGACTGGCTAGAAACTGAACTTGATCTCATTGATAAAATAGGCCTACAGAATTACCTGCAATCACAAATTAAAGTTAATGATTAACTGCCCGTTAGCAGACTATCCCAGCCTACAACGAAACCCGCAGCCGCCAGAAATGGTCCGAAAGGCAGCGGGTTTTTTAATGATGCTTTTCCCCTCATGAGCACACCAATAACAACTGCTCCGCAGGCGAATGACGCAGCAAGAAAAACCAGCCGTGGCAGAAATGCCCATGTATGCCAGGCTCCGAGGGCTGCGAGAAACTTCACATCGCCATAGCCTAATCCTTCTTTATGGCGCAGTATGCGATAACCCCAGTAGATAATGGCGAATGCACCGTAACCGATAATGGCCCCCCATAACGCATCGGCTAAACCGCCAGGGTGACAAATTTGATAAAAAAGAAGCCCGGACCAGAGTAATGGGCAGGTAAACCTGTCAGGCAGCAAGCCATGTTTTGCATCATAGAAAAAAAGCAGGGACGATAAGCAAATGTATAAAATCAGAAAAGGAAAGGTGGCATCCATAAAGCATCCTCTGTAAATGGAGTATCACCTTCGAATAAGTCCAGATAATCAGCAACAAAGAATTGCCGACTTTGTTAACCTGGTTCCGGCGAAAAATTCTCTCTTCACAACCTTACATATTTGGTGGAATGTAGTTCGCAATATGCTCACTACGATTAATTTCTACGCGATGCTTGCGTCAGGCTCAGATTTACGTATAATGCGCGGGCTTGTCGTAGTTGACAGCAGGTTCAATCTGAACCTCAGTTAGCTGATTTTGGCTACCTAACAATGCTCCCAATCGGGGAGCTACGTAAGAACGGTTACACTCTCCCATCAATCGTAATGGGTCTGAGGAGTAATCATTTTCGTTTATAAAATAATTGGAGCTCTGGTCTCATGCAGAACCAAAGAATCCGTATCCGCCTGAAAGCGTTTGATCATCGTCTGATCGATCAAGCAACCGCGGAAATCGTCGAGACTGCCAAGCGCACTGGTGCGCAGGTCCGTGGTCCGATCCCGCTGCCGACACGCAAAGAGCGCTTCACTGTTCTGATCTCTCCGCACGTCAACAAAGACGCGCGTGATCAGTACGAAATCCGTACTCACTTGCGTCTGGTTGACATCGTTGAGCCAACCGAGAAAACCGTTGATGCTCTGATGCGTCTGGATCTGGCTGCCGGTGTAGACGTGCAGATCAGCCTGGGTTAATCAGGTCATTGAGCGATTGAGAGGTTGAAACAATGATTGGTTTAGTCGGTAAAAAAGTGGGTATGACCCGTATCTTCACAGAAGACGGCGTTTCTATCCCAGTAACCGTAATCGAAGTTGAAGCAAACCGCGTTACTCAGGTTAAAGACCTGGCTAACGATGGCTACCGTGCTATTCAGGTAACCACCGGTGCTAAAAAAGCTAACCGTGTGACCAAGCCTGAAGCTGGCCACTTTGCTAAAGCTGGCGTAGAAGCTGGCCGTGGTCTGTGGGAATTCCGCCTGGCTGAAGGCGAAGAGTTCACTGTAGGTCAGAGCATTAGCGTTGAACTGTTTGCTGACGTTAAAAAAGTTGACGTAACTGGCACCTCTAAAGGTAAAGGTTTCGCAGGTACCGTTAAGCGCTGGAACTTCCGTACCCAGGATGCTACTCACGGTAACTCCTTGTCTCACCGCGTACCGGGTTCTATCGGTCAGAACCAGACTCCGGGCAAAGTGTTCAAAGGCAAGAAAATGGCAGGTCAGATGGGTAACGAACGTGTAACCGTTCAGAGCCTTGACGTAGTACGCGTTGACGCTGAGCGCAACCTGCTGCTGGTGAAAGGTGCTGTCCCGGGTGCAACCGGTAGCGACCTGATCGTTAAACCAGCTGTGAAGGCGTAAGGAGATAGCAATGGAATTAGTATTGAAAGACGCGCAGAGCGCGCTGACTGTTTCCGAAACTACCTTCGGTCGTGATTTCAACGAAGCGCTGGTTCACCAGGTTGTTGTTGCTTATGCAGCCGGTGCTCGTCAGGGTACTCGTGCTCAGAAGACTCGTGCTGAAGTAACTGGTTCCGGTAAAAAACCGTGGCGCCAGAAAGGCACCGGCCGTGCGCGTTCTGGTTCTATCAAGAGCCCGATTTGGCGTTCTGGTGGCGTGACCTTCGCTGCTCGTCCGCAGGACCACAGTCAAAAAGTTAACAAGAAGATGTACCGCGGCGCGCTGAAAAGCATCCTGTCCGAACTGGTACGTCAGGATCGTCTGATCGTTGTCGAGAAGTTCTCTGTAGAAGCACCGAAAACTAAGCTGCTGGCACAGAAACTGAAAGACATGGCTCTGGAAGATGTGCTGATCATCACCGGTGAGCTGGACGAGAACCTGTTCCTGGCTGCGCGCAACCTGCACAAGGTTGACGTACGCGATGCAACTGGTATCGACCCGGTTAGCCTGATCGCCTTCGACAAAGTCGTAATGACTGCTGATGCTGTTAAGCAAGTTGAGGAGATGCTGGCATGATTCGTGAAGAACGTCTGCTGAAGGTGCTGCGTGCACCGCACGTTTCTGAAAAAGCGTCTACTGCGATGGAAAAATCTAACACCATCGTGCTCAAAGTTGCTAAAGACGCGACCAAAGCAGAAATCAAAGCTGCTGTGCAGAAACTGTTTGAAGTCGAAGTCGAAGTCGTTAACACCCTGGTTGTTAAAGGGAAAGTTAAACGTCACGGACAGCGTATCGGTCGTCGTAGCGACTGGAAAAAAGCTTACGTCACCCTGAAAGAAGGCCAGAACCTGGACTTCGTTGGCGGCGCTGAGTAAGTCGGAGGAGTAATACAATGGCAGTTGTTAAATGTAAACCGACATCTCCGGGTCGTCGCCACGTTGTTAAAGTGGTTAACCCTGAGCTGCACAAGGGCAAACCTTTTGCTCCGTTGCTGGAAAAAAACAGCAAATCCGGTGGTCGTAACAACAATGGCCGTATCACCACTCGTCATATCGGTGGTGGCCACAAGCAGGCTTACCGTATTGTTGACTTCAAACGCAACAAAGACGGTATTCCGGCAGTTGTTGAACGTCTTGAGTACGATCCGAACCGTTCCGCGAACATCGCGCTGGTTCTGTACAAAGACGGTGAGCGCCGTTACATCCTGGCCCCTAAAGGCCTGAAAGCTGGCGACCAGATTCAGTCTGGCGTTGATGCTGCAATCAAACCAGGCAACACTCTGCCGATGCGCAACATCCCGGTTGGTTCTACTGTTCACAACGTAGAAATGAAACCAGGTAAAGGCGGTCAGCTGGCACGTTCCGCTGGTACTTACGTTCAGATCGTTGCTCGCGACGGTGCTTATGTCACCCTGCGTCTGCGTTCTGGTGAAATGCGTAAAGTAGAAGCAGACTGCCGCGCTACTCTGGGCGAAGTTGGCAATGCTGAGCATATGCTGCGCGTTCTGGGTAAAGCAGGTGCTGCACGCTGGCGTGGTGTTCGTCCTACCGTTCGCGGTACGGCGATGAACCCGGTAGACCACCCACATGGTGGTGGTGAAGGTCGTAACTTTGGTAAGCACCCGGTAACTCCGTGGGGCGTTCAGACCAAAGGTAAGAAGACCCGCAGCAACAAGCGTACTGATAAATTTATCGTACGTCGCCGTAGCAAATAATTTTAGAGGATAAGCCATGCCACGTTCTCTCAAGAAAGGTCCTTTTATTGACCTGCACTTGCTGAAGAAGGTAGAGAAAGCGGTGGAAAGCGGAGACAAGAAGCCCCTGCGCACTTGGTCCCGTCGTTCAACGATCTTTCCTAACATGATCGGTTTGACCATCGCTGTCCATAATGGTCGTCAGCACGTTCCGGTATTTGTAACCGACGAAATGGTTGGTCACAAACTGGGTGAATTCGCACCGACTCGTACTTATCGCGGCCATGCTGCTGATAAAAAAGCGAAAAAGAAATAAGGTAGGAGGAAGAGATGGAAACTATCGCTAAACATCGCCATGCTCGTTCTTCTGCTCAGAAGGTTCGCCTTGTTGCTGACCTGATTCGCGGTAAGAAAGTGTCGCAGGCTCTGGATATTCTGACCTACACCAACAAGAAAGCGGCTGTACTGGTCAAGAAAGTTCTGGAATCTGCCATTGCTAACGCTGAACACAACGATGGCGCTGACATTGACGATCTGAAAGTTACGAAAATTTTCGTAGACGAAGGCCCGAGCATGAAGCGCATTATGCCGCGTGCAAAAGGTCGTGCAGATCGCATCCTGAAGCGCACCAGCCACATCACTGTGGTTGTGTCCGATCGCTGAGACTCTGGAGACTAGCAATGGGTCAGAAAGTACATCCTAATGGTATTCGCCTGGGTATTGTAAAACCATGGAACTCTACCTGGTTTGCGAACACCAAAGAATTCGCTGACAACCTGGACAGCGATTTTAAAGTACGTCAGTACCTGACTAAGGAACTGGCTAAAGCGTCCGTATCTCGTATCGTTATCGAGCGTCCGGCTAAGAGCATCCGTGTAACCATTCACACTGCTCGCCCGGGTATCGTTATCGGTAAGAAAGGTGAAGACGTAGAAAAACTGCGTAAGGTCGTAGCGGACATCGCTGGCGTTCCTGCACAGATCAACATCGCCGAAGTTCGTAAGCCTGAACTGGACGCAAAACTGGTTGCTGACAGCATCACTTCTCAGCTGGAACGTCGCGTTATGTTCCGTCGTGCTATGAAGCGTGCTGTACAGAACGCAATGCGTCTGGGCGCTAAAGGTATCAAAGTTGAAGTTAGCGGCCGTCTGGGCGGCGCGGAAATCGCACGTACCGAATGGTACCGCGAAGGTCGCGTACCGCTGCACACTCTGCGTGCTGACATCGACTACAACACCTCCGAAGCGCACACCACTTACGGTGTAATCGGCGTTAAAGTGTGGATCTTCAAAGGCGAGATCCTGGGTGGTATGGCTGCTGTTGAACAACCGGAAAAACCGGCTGCTCAGCCTAAAAAGCAGCAGCGTAAAGGCCGTAAATAAGGAGCGTCGCTGATGTTACAACCAAAGCGTACAAAATTCCGTAAAATGCACAAAGGCCGTAACCGCGGTCTGGCGCAGGGTACGGATGTTAGCTTCGGCAGCTTCGGTCTGAAAGCTGTTGGCCGTGGTCGTCTGACTGCACGTCAGATCGAAGCAGCACGTCGTGCTATGACCCGTGCAGTTAAGCGTCAAGGTAAGATCTGGATCCGTGTGTTCCCGGACAAACCGATCACTGAAAAGCCGCTGGCAGTGCGTATGGGTAAAGGTAAAGGTAACGTGGAGTATTGGGTTGCCTTGATTCAGCCGGGTAAAGTCCTGTATGAAATGGACGGTGTTCCGGAAGAGCTGGCCCGTGAAGCATTCAAGCTGGCAGCAGCGAAACTGCCGATTAAAACCACCTTTGTAACTAAGACGGTGATGTAATGAAAGCAAAAGAGCTGCGTGAGAAGAGCGTTGAAGAGCTGAACACCGAGCTGCTGAACCTGCTGCGTGAGCAGTTCAACCTGCGTATGCAGGCTGCAAGTGGCCAGCTGCAACAGTCTCACCTGTTGAAGCAAGTGCGTCGCGATGTCGCACGCGTTAAGACTTTACTGACTGAGAAGGCGGGTGCGTAATGACCGATAAAATCCGTACTCTGCAAGGTCGCGTTGTTAGCGACAAAATGGAGAAATCCATTGTTGTTGCTATCGAACGTTTTGTGAAACACCCGATCTACGGTAAATTCATCAAGCGTACGACCAAACTGCACGTACATGACGAGAACAACGAATGCGGTATCGGTGACGTGGTTGAAATCCGCGAATGCCGTCCGCTGTCCAAGACCAAATCCTGGACGCTGGTTCGCGTTGTAGAGAAAGCGGTTCTGTAATACAGTACACTTTCTCGATACGAATAAACGGCTCAGCGATGAGCCGTTTATTTTTTCTACCCTTATCGTTGAAGCGGTGTTATAATGCCGCGCCCTCGATATGGGGCTTTTTAACGGCCTGATTTTCGGGTCTCAGTAGTAGTTGACATTAGCGGAGCACTAAAATGATCCAAGAACAGACTATGCTGAACGTCGCCGACAACTCCGGTGCACGTCGCGTAATGTGTATCAAGGTTCTGGGTGGCTCGCACCGTCGCTACGCAGGCGTAGGCGACATCATCAAGATCACCATCAAAGAAGCAATTCCGCGTGGTAAGGTCAAAAAAGGTGATGTGCTGAAGGCGGTAGTGGTGCGCACCAAGAAGGGTGTTCGTCGCCCGGACGGTTCTGTCATTCGCTTCGATGGTAATGCTTGTGTTCTTCTGAACAACAACAGCGAGCAGCCTATCGGTACGCGTATTTTTGGGCCGGTAACTCGTGAGCTTCGTAGTGAGAAGTTCATGAAAATTATCTCTCTGGCACCAGAAGTACTCTAAGGAGCGAATCATGGCAGCGAAGATCCGTCGTGATGACGAAGTTATCGTGTTAACCGGTAAAGATAAAGGTAAGCGCGGTAAAGTTAAGAATGTCCTGTCTTCCGGCAAGGTCATTGTTGAAGGTATCAACCTGGTTAAGAAACACCAGAAGCCAGTTCCGGCTCTGAACCAACCGGGTGGCATCGTTGAGAAAGAAGCCGCTATTCAGGTTTCCAACGTAGCAATCTTCAATGCGGCAACCGGCAAGGCTGACCGTGTAGGCTTTAGATTCGAAGACGGTAAAAAAGTCCGTTTCTTCAAGTCTAACAGCGAAACTATCAAGTAATTTGGAGTAGTACGATGGCGAAACTGCATGATTACTACAAAGACGAAGTAGTTAAAAAACTCATGACTGAGTTTAACTACAATTCTGTCATGCAAGTCCCTCGGGTCGAGAAGATCACCCTGAACATGGGTGTTGGTGAAGCGATCGCTGACAAAAAACTGCTGGATAACGCAGCAGCAGACCTGGCAGCAATCTCCGGTCAAAAACCGCTGATCACCAAAGCACGCAAATCTGTTGCAGGCTTCAAAATCCGTCAGGGCTATCCGATCGGCTGTAAAGTAACTCTGCGTGGCGAACGCATGTGGGAGTTCTTTGAGCGCCTGATCACTATTGCTGTACCGCGTATCCGTGACTTCCGTGGCTTGTCCGCTAAGTCTTTCGACGGTCGTGGTAACTACAGCATGGGTGTCCGTGAGCAGATCATCTTCCCAGAAATCGACTATGATAAAGTCGACCGCGTTCGTGGTTTGGATATTACCATTACCACTACTGCGAAATCTGACGAAGAAGGCCGTGCTCTGCTGGCTGCCTTTGACTTCCCGTTCCGCAAGTAAGGTAGGGTTACTAAATGGCTAAGCAATCAATGAAAGCACGCGAAGTAAAACGCGTAGCTTTAGCTGATAAATACTTCGCGAAACGCGCTGAACTGAAAGCGATCATCTCTGATGTGAACGCTTCCGACGAAGATCGTTGGAATGCTGTTCTCAAGCTGCAGACTCTGCCGCGTGATTCCAGCCCGTCTCGTCAGCGTAACCGCTGCCGTCAAACAGGTCGTCCGCATGGTTTCCTGCGGAAGTTCGGGTTGAGCCGTATTAAGGTCCGTGAAGCCGCTATGCGCGGTGAAATCCCGGGTCTGAAAAAGGCTAGCTGGTAATTGTCACCAATTGAATCACGGGAGTAAAGACAGATGAGCATGCAAGATCCGATCGCGGATATGCTGACCCGTATCCGTAACGGTCAGGCCGCGAACAAAGCTGCGGTCACCATGCCTTCCTCCAAGCTGAAAGTGGCAATCGCCAACGTGCTGAAGGAAGAAGGTTTTATTGAAGATTTTAAAGTTGAAGGCGACACCAAGCCTGAACTGGAACTGACTCTTAAGTATTTCCAGGGCAAAGCTGTTGTAGAAAGCATTCAGCGTGTCAGCCGCCCAGGTCTGCGCATCTATAAACGTAAAGATGAGCTGCCGAAAGTTATGGCGGGTCTGGGTATCGCAGTTGTTTCTACCTCTAAAGGTGTTATGACTGATCGTGCAGCGCGCCAGGCTGGTCTTGGTGGCGAAATTATCTGCTACGTAGCCTAATCGGAGGAAAAAATGTCTCGTGTTGCTAAAGCACCGGTCGTTGTTCCTGCCGGCGTTGATGTAAAAATCAACGGTCAGGTTATTACGATCAAAGGTAAAAACGGCGAGCTGACTCGTACTCTCAACGATGCTGTTGAAGTTAAACATGCAGATAATACCCTGACCTTCGGTCCGCGTGATGGTTACGCAGACGGTTGGGCACAGGCTGGCACTGCGCGTGCCCTGCTGAACTCAATGGTTATCGGTGTTACCGAAGGCTTCACTAAGAAGCTGCAGCTGGTTGGTGTAGGTTATCGTGCAGCGGTTAAAGGCAATGTGATTAACCTGTCTCTGGGTTTCTCTCATCCTGTTGACCATCAGCTGCCTGCGGGTATCACTGCTGAATGTCCGACTCAGACTGAAATCGTGCTGAAAGGCGCTGATAAGCAGGTGATCGGCCAGGTTGCAGCGGATCTGCGCGCCTACCGTCGTCCTGAGCCTTATAAAGGCAAGGGTGTTCGTTACGCCGACGAAGTCGTGCGTACCAAAGAGGCTAAGAAGAAGTAAGGTAACACTATGGATAAGAAATCTGCTCGTATCCGTCGTGCGACCCGCGCACGCCGCAAGCTCCAGGAGCTGGGCGCAACTCGCCTGGTGGTACATCGTACCCCGCGTCACATTTACGCACAGGTAATTGCACCGAACGGTTCTGAAGTTCTGGTAGCTGCTTCTACTGTAGAAAAAGCTATCGCTGAACAACTGAAGTACACCGGTAACAAAGACGCGGCTGCAGCTGTGGGTAAGGCTGTCGCTGAACGCGCTCTGGAAAAAGGCATCAAAGATGTATCCTTTGACCGTTCCGGGTTCCAATATCATGGTCGTGTCCAGGCACTGGCAGATGCTGCCCGTGAAGCTGGCCTTCAGTTCTAAGGTAGAGGTGTAAGATGGCTCACATCGAAAAACAAGCTGGCGAACTGCAGGAAAAGCTGATCGCGGTAAACCGCGTATCTAAAACCGTTAAAGGTGGTCGTATTTTCTCCTTCACAGCTCTGACTGTAGTAGGCGATGGTAACGGTCGCGTTGGTTTTGGTTACGGTAAAGCGCGTGAAGTTCCAGCAGCGATCCAGAAAGCGATGGAAAAAGCCCGTCGCAATATGATTAACGTCGCGCTGAATAACGGCACTCTGCAGCACCCTGTTAAAGGTGTTCATACGGGTTCTCGCGTATTCATGCAGCCGGCTTCCGAAGGTACTGGTATCATTGCCGGTGGTGCAATGCGCGCCGTTCTGGAAGTCGCTGGAGTTCATAACGTTCTGGCTAAAGCATATGGTTCTACCAACCCGATCAACGTGGTTCGTGCAACTATTGATGGCCTGGAAAATATGAGTTCTCCAGAAATGGTCGCTGCCAAGCGTGGTAAATCCGTTGAAGAAATTCTGGGGAAATAAACCATGGCAAAGACTATTAAAATTACTCAAACCCGCAGTGCAATCGGTCGTCTGCCGAAACACAAGGCAACGCTGCTTGGCCTGGGTCTGCGTCGTATTGGTCACACCGTAGAGCGCGAGGATACTCCTGCTATTCGCGGTATGATCAACGCGGTTTCCTTCATGGTTAAAGTTGAGGAGTAAGAGATGCGTTTAAATACTCTGTCTCCGGCCGAAGGCTCCAAAAAGGCGGGTAAACGCCTGGGTCGTGGTATCGGTTCTGGCCTCGGTAAAACCGGTGGTCGTGGTCACAAAGGTCAGAAGTCTCGTTCTGGCGGTGGCGTACGTCGCGGTTTTGAGGGTGGTCAGATGCCTCTGTACCGTCGTCTGCCGAAATTCGGCTTCACTTCTCGTAAAGCAGCGATTACAGCCGAAGTTCGTCTGTCTGACCTGGCTAAAGTAGAAGGCGGTGTTGTAGACCTGAATACGCTGAAAGCGGCTAACATTATCGGTATCCAGATCGAGTTCGCGAAAGTGATCCTGGCTGGTGAAGTTACAACTCCGGTAACTGTTCGTGGCCTGCGTGTTACTAAAGGCGCTCGTGCTGCTATCGAAGCTGCTGGCGGTAAAATCGAGGAATAAGTAGCAGATGGCTAAACAACCGGGATTAGATTTTCAAAGTGCCAAAGGTGGCTTAGGCGAGCTGAAACGCAGACTGCTGTTTGTTATCGGTGCGCTGATTGTGTTCCGTATTGGCTCTTTCATTCCGATCCCTGGTATTGATGCCGCTGTACTTGCCAAACTGCTTGAGCAACAGCGAGGCACCATCATTGAAATGTTCAACATGTTCTCTGGTGGTGCTCTCAGCCGTGCTTCTATCTTTGCTCTGGGTATTATGCCGTACATTTCGGCATCAATTATTATCCAGTTGCTGACGGTGGTCCATCCAGCGCTGGCAGAAATTAAGAAAGAAGGGGAGTCTGGTCGTCGTAAGATCAGCCAGTACACCCGCTACGGTACTCTGGTGCTGGCAATATTTCAGTCGATCGGTATTGCTACCGGTCTTCCGAATATGCCTGGTATGCAAGGCCTGGTTATGAATCCGGGCTTTGCATTCTACTTCACCGCTGTTGTAAGTCTGGTCACAGGAACAATGTTCCTGATGTGGTTGGGTGAACAGATTACTGAACGTGGTATCGGCAACGGTATCTCAATCATTATCTTCGCCGGTATTGTCGCGGGACTCCCGCCAGCCATTGCCCATACTATCGAGCAAGCGCGTCAAGGCGACCTGCACTTCCTCGTGTTGCTGTTGGTTGCAGTATTAGTATTTGCAGTGACGTTCTTTGTTGTATTTGTTGAGCGTGGCCAACGCCGCATTGTGGTAAACTACGCGAAACGTCAGCAGGGTCGTCGTGTCTATGCTGCACAGAGCACACATTTACCGCTGAAAGTGAATATGGCGGGGGTAATCCCGGCAATCTTCGCTTCCAGTATTATTCTGTTCCCGGCAACCATTGCGTCATGGTTCGGGGGCGGTACTGGTTGGAACTGGCTGACAACAATTTCGCTGTATTTGCAGCCTGGGCAACCGCTTTATGTGTTACTCTATGCGTCTGCAATCATCTTCTTCTGTTTCTTCTACACGGCGTTGGTTTTCAACCCGCGTGAAACAGCAGATAACCTGAAGAAGTCCGGTGCATTTGTACCAGGAATTCGTCCGGGAGAGCAAACGGCGAAGTATATCGATAAAGTAATGACCCGCCTGACCCTGGTTGGTGCGCTGTACATTACCTTTATCTGCCTGATCCCGGAGTTCATGCGTGATGCAATGAAAGTACCGTTCTACTTCGGTGGAACATCACTGCTTATCGTTGTTGTCGTGATTATGGACTTTATGGCTCAAGTGCAAACTCTGATGATGTCCAGTCAGTATGAGTCTGCATTGAAGAAGGCGAACCTGAAAGGCTACGGCCGTTAATTGGGCGCCCGAGAAGTTACGGAGAGTAAAAATGAAAGTTCGTGCTTCCGTCAAGAAATTATGCCGTAACTGCAAAATCGTTAAGCGTGATGGTGTCATCCGTGTGATTTGCAGTGCCGAGCCGAAGCATAAACAGCGCCAAGGCTGATTTATTCGCATATTTTTCTTGCAAAGTTGGGTTGAGCTGGCTAGATTAGCCAGCCAATCTTTTGTATGTCTGTGCGTTTCCATTTGAGTATCCTGAAAACGGGCTTTTCAGCATGGAACGTACATATTAAATAGTAGGAGTGCATAGTGGCCCGTATAGCAGGCATTAACATTCCTGATCATAAGCATGCCGTAATCGCATTAACTTCGATTTATGGCGTCGGCAAGACCCGTTCCAAAGCCATCCTGGCTGCAGCGGGTATCGCTGAAGATGTTAAGATCAGTGAGCTGTCTGAAGGACAAATCGACACGCTGCGTGACGAAGTTGCCAAATTTGTCGTTGAAGGTGATCTGCGCCGTGAAATCAGCATGAGCATCAAGCGCCTGATGGATCTTGGTTGCTATCGCGGTTTGCGTCATCGTCGTGGTCTCCCGGTTCGCGGTCAGCGTACCAAGACCAACGCACGTACCCGTAAGGGTCCGCGCAAACCGATCAAGAAATAATCGGGGTGATTGAATAATGGCAAAGGCACCAATTCGTGCACGTAAACGTGTAAGAAAACAAGTCTCTGACGGCGTGGCTCATATCCATGCTTCTTTCAACAACACCATCGTGACTATCACTGATCGTCAGGGTAACGCGTTGGGTTGGGCAACTGCCGGTGGTTCCGGTTTCCGTGGTTCTCGCAAATCCACTCCGTTTGCAGCTCAGGTTGCAGCAGAGCGTTGCGCTGACGCCGTGAAAGAATACGGCATCAAGAATCTGGAAGTTATGGTTAAAGGTCCGGGTCCAGGCCGCGAATCTACTATTCGTGCTCTGAACGCCGCAGGTTTCCGCATCACTAACATTACTGATGTGACTCCGATCCCTCATAACGGTTGTCGTCCGCCGAAAAAACGTCGCGTATAACGCTTCGTTTTCCAGGTTTGTTGGAGAAAGAAAATGGCAAGATATTTGGGTCCTAAGCTCAAGCTGAGCCGTCGTGAGGGCACCGACTTATTCCTTAAGTCTGGCGTTCGCGCGATCGATACCAAGTGTAAAATTGAACAAGCTCCTGGCCAGCACGGTGCGCGTAAACCGCGTCTGTCTGACTATGGTGTGCAGTTGCGTGAAAAGCAAAAAGTTCGCCGTATCTATGGTGTGCTGGAGCGTCAGTTCCGTAACTACTATAAAGAAGCAGCACGTCTGAAAGGCAACACCGGTGAAAACCTGTTGGCTCTGCTGGAAGGTCGTCTGGACAACGTTGTATACCGTATGGGCTTCGGTGCCACTCGTGCAGAAGCACGTCAGCTGGTTAGCCACAAAGCAATTATGGTAAACGGTCGTGTTGTTAACATCGCTTCTTATCAGGTTAGTCCGAATGACGTTGTAAGCATTCGTGAGAAAGCGAAGAAGCAGTCTCGCGTGAAAGCCGCTCTGGAGCTGGCTGAGCAGCGTGAAAAGCCAACCTGGCTGGAAGTTGATGCTGGCAAGATGGAAGGTACGTTTAAGCGTAAGCCGGAGCGTTCTGATCTGTCTGCGGACATTAACGAACACCTGATCGTCGAGCTTTACTCCAAGTAAAGCTTAGTACCAAAGAGAGGACACAATGCAGGGTTCTGTGACAGAGTTTCTAAAACCGCGCCTGGTTGATATCGAGCAAGTGAGTTCGACGCACGCCAAGGTGACCCTTGAGCCTTTAGAGCGTGGCTTTGGCCATACTCTGGGTAACGCACTGCGCCGTATTCTGCTCTCATCGATGCCGGGTTGCGCGGTGACCGAGGTTGAGATTGATGGTGTACTACATGAGTACAGCACCAAAGAAGGCGTTCAGGAAGATATCCTGGAAATCCTGCTCAACCTGAAAGGGCTGGCGGTGAGAGTTCAGGGCAAAGATGAAGTTATTCTTACCTTGAATAAATCTGGCATTGGCCCTGTGACTGCAGCCGATATCACCCACGACGGTGATGTCGAAATCGTCAAGCCGCAGCACGTGATCTGCCACCTGACCGATGAGAACGCGTCTATTAGCATGCGTATCAAAGTTCAGCGCGGTCGTGGTTATGTGCCGGCTTCTACCCGAATTCATTCGGAAGAAGATGAGCGCCCAATCGGCCGTCTGCTGGTCGACGCATGCTACAGCCCTGTAGAGCGTATTGCCTACAATGTTGAAGCAGCGCGTGTAGAACAGCGTACCGACCTGGACAAGCTGGTCATCGAAATGGAAACCAACGGCACAATCGATCCTGAAGAGGCGATTCGTCGTGCGGCAACCATTCTGGCTGAACAACTGGAAGCTTTCGTTGACTTACGTGATGTACGTCAGCCGGAAGTGAAAGAAGAGAAACCAGAGTTCGATCCGATCCTGCTGCGCCCTGTTGACGATCTGGAATTGACTGTCCGCTCTGCTAACTGCCTTAAAGCAGAAGCTATCCACTATATCGGTGATCTGGTACAGCGTACCGAGGTTGAGCTTCTTAAAACGCCTAACCTTGGTAAAAAATCTCTTACTGAGATTAAAGACGTGCTGGCTTCCCGTGGACTGTCTCTGGGCATGCGCCTGGAAAACTGGCCACCGGCAAGCATCGCTGACGAGTAACCGGATCACAGGTTAAGGTTTTACTGAGAAGGATAAGGTCATGCGCCATCGTAAGAGTGGTCGTCAACTGAACCGCAACAGCAGCCATCGCCAGGCTATGTTCCGCAATATGGCAGGTTCACTGGTTCGTCATGAAATCATCAAGACGACTCTGCCTAAAGCGAAAGAGCTGCGCCGCGTAGTTGAGCCGCTGATTACTCTTGCCAAGACTGATAGCGTAGCTAATCGTCGTCTGGCATTCGCCCGTACTCGTGATAACGAGATCGTGGCAAAACTGTTTAACGAGCTGGGCCCGCGTTTCGCGAGCCGCGCCGGTGGTTACACTCGCATTCTGAAGTGTGGCTTCCGTGCAGGCGACAACGCGCCGATGGCATACATCGAGCTGGTTGATCGTTCTGAATCGAAAGCAGAAGCTGCTGCAGAGTAATCTGAAGCAACGTAAAAAAACCCGCCCCGGCGGGTTTTTTTATACCCGTCGCATCCCCACTTATCTACAATAGCTGTACTCTTTTTGTTCATCCCCTGGAGTATTTATGTGGTTACTTGACCAGTGGGCAGAGCGCCATATATCAGAAGCGCAAGCGAAAGGTGAGTTTGATAACCTACCAGGTAGCGGCGAACCATTGATACTGGATGATGATTCCCATGTGCCACCGGAATTACGTGCGGGGTATCGCTTGTTGAAGAATGCCGGTTGTTTACCGCCAGAACTTGAGCAGCGGAGGGAAGCAATTCAGCTTCTGGATATTCTTAAAAGCATTCGTCAGGACGATCCACAATATCAGGAAGTTAGCCGCAGGTTATCTTTGCTAGAGTTAAAACTGCGACAAGCAGGTTTGAGCACAGAATTTTTACATGGCGAATATGCAGGTAAGCTTCTGAATAAAATTAATGACAACTGAGAGAGCGTTTATGTATCGCATTGGTGAGCTGGCAAAATTGGCGGAAGTGACGCCTGACACTATTCGTTATTATGAAAAGCAGCAGATGATGGATCATGAAGTACGTACCGAAGGTGGTTTTCGTCTTTATACCGAAAGCGATCTCCGACGTTTGAAGTTTATTCGGCATGCCAGACAGCTCGGTTTTAGTCTTGAGTCGATCCGTGAGTTGTTGTCGATCCGTATCGATCCTGAACATCATACCTGCCAGGAATCAAAAGGCATTGTGCAGGAAAGACTACAGGAAGTGGAAGCACGAATAGCTGAGTTGCAGAGTATGCAACGTTCACTGCAACGACTTAATGATGCCTGTTGCGGAACAGCCCATAGCAGCGTTTATTGCTCAATTCTCGAAGCTCTTGAGCAAGGTGCAAGTGGTGTGAAAACAGGCTGTTGATTTATTGCACTGGCAGGATTACACTCGCGCGGTTAAATAACCAACAGGAGTTTTTATGAGTCGATATCAGCATACTAAAGGGCAGATAAAGGATAATGCGATTGAAGCATTACTGCATGATCCCTTGTTCAGACAACGAGTTGAGAAAAATAAGAAAGGGAAAGGAAGTTACATGCGTAAAGGCAAACAGGGTAACCGGAATAACTGGGAGGCCAGTGGCAAGAAAGTAAATCACTTTTTTACCACTGGCCTTCTGCTTTCAGGCATTTGTTAAGAGCGGTTATTTTGCTCTTTCAACAAATCGCGAATCTCTGTCAGTAACACTTCTTCTTTAGTTGGTGCTGGTGCCGCTGCCGGTTCTTCTTTTTTACGATTCAGTTTGTTGATTAGCTTAATCGCCATAAAGATGGCAAAGGCAACAATCAGAAAATCAAATACGTTTTGAATGAAGACACCGTAATGCATGACAACAGCGGGCACATCCCCCTGCGCATCGCGTAACGTGACAGCAAACTGTTTAAAGTCGATCCCACCAATTAACAAACCTAGCGGCGGCATGATGATATCGGCAACCAGTGAAGAGACAATCTTACCGAAGGCCGCACCGATAATGACACCCACAGCCAAATCCACCACATTCCCGCGCATCGCAAATTCGCGAAATTCTTTAATAATGCTCATCTTATTCTCCCTATGAAGCTGACATTTATAAGTCTAACAAATGTTAAGCCATTTTCCTGTCAGGAATGAATTTAATTAAACCTTGAAAAACAAAAGGAAATAATAAGGCGCCACAAGACGCCTCATGAATTACAAGAAGAAAGGGCTTGGCTGGAAGAGGCGTTCAACGTCGGTAATAAACTTTTTATCTGTCAGGAACATAATCACGTGATCGCCTTGCTCAATGCGCAAATTATCATTGGCTATCATGACATCATTTCCACGAACCACAGCACCGATAATTGTTCCCGGCGGCAGTTTAATTTCATCTATAACCCTACCGACAACACGAGAAGTACTTTCATCCCCGTGAGCAACGGCTTCAATAGCTTCAGCTACACCGCGGCGTAATGAGGAAACACCAACGATATCTGCTTTTCGTACGTGACTGAGTAGCGCAGAAATGGTTGCCTGTTGCGGTGAAATCGCAATATCGATCACGCTTCCTTGAACCAGATCCACATAAGCGCGACGCTGGATCAACACCATTACCTTTTTCGCACCCATGCGTTTAGCAAGCATGGCCGACATGATATTGGCCTCGTCATCGTTGGTGACGGCGATGAACAGATCAACTTGATCAATATGTTCTTCGGCCAACAGTTCTTGATCTGATGCATCACCAAAAAAGACGATCGTATTTTGCAATTTTTCTGCCAGCTCGGCGGCACGTTGCTGATTACGTTCGATGAGTTTGACGCTGTAATCTTTTTCCAGTCGACGCGCCAACCCGGCACCGATATTACCGCCACCAACCAACATAATGCGTTTATACGGTTTTTCCAGGCGCTGTAATTCACTCATCACTGCGCGGATATGTTGCGAAGCGGCAATAAAGAACACTTCATCGCCAGCTTCAACGATGGTTGATCCTTGTGGACGAATGGGGCGATCGTGACGGAAGATGGCCGCTACACGGGTATCGATATGTGGCATATGCTCGCGCATGGTCGAAAGCGCATTACCAATCAGCGGGCCGCCATAATAGGCTTTGACTACTGCCAGGCTGACTTTGCCTTCTGCGAAGTTCACCACCTGTAATGCGCCGGGATATTCAATCAGCCGGTAAATATTATCGATAACCAACTGCTCTGGTGCTATCAGATGATCAATTGGTACAGCGTCTGAATGAAAGAGCTTATCGGCATCCCGGACGTAATCTGGTGAACGGATGCGAGCGATACGGTTAGGGGTGTTGAAAAGCGAGTAGGCTACCTGACAGGCAACCATATTGGTTTCATCTGAACTGGTTACTGCAACCAGCATATCGGCGTCATCGGCACCGGCCTCTCGCAAGACCCGTGGGTGAGAGCCATGACCCTGAACGACTCGCAGGTCAAATTTATCCTGCAAGGTCCGCAGACGCTCACCATTGGTATCGACAACGGTAATATCGTTATTTTCGCCTACCAGGTTTTCCGCCAGCGTGCCACCAACCTGGCCGGCACCCAGAATGATAATTTTCATCAGTCGCGACCCGTTATCTCATCACTTTTTAATTAGCTTAGCGTAAAAGAAGCCGTCACCTTCTTCGGCGTCGGGCAGATTTTGTTTACCCGGTTGCTCTGGTGTTCCTGTTTCGCAAAGCATTGCATCTTCAGTGCGTTGCAGGAAGGCTTTAATCTGTTGGCTATTCTCTTCCGGTAACACCGAACAGGTGGCATAAACTAGCGTTCCACCTGATTTTAGATGCGGCCAGACGGCATCGAGGATTTCTGCCTGTAACTGAGCCAGTTCGGCAATATCGCGATCGCGACGCAGCCATTTTATATCCGGATGGCGACGAATCACACCGGTAGCGGAACAAGGTGCATCTAATAAAATGCGATCGAACTGTTGGCTACCACACCATTGTGCAGGATAGCGACCATCACCTTGTTTCACGGTTGCCTTCATACCGAGACGTTTTAAATTGTCGTAAACGCGAGAGAGGCGCTGTTCGTCAATATCAACCGCCAGAACTTGCGCTTCTGGTGCCACCTCAAGGATATGCGTTGTTTTACCGCCGGGGGCGGCGCAGAGGTCTAAAATATTCTCACCGTTTTGTGGATCCAGATAAGTTACGCAACCTTGCGCCGATGCATCCTGAACGGTGATCCATCCTTCTTCAAAACCGGGTAGTGCATGAACAGGCGTGGGTGTTTCCAGGCGTACTGCATCCAGGTAAACCGCATGTGGGAAGCCGTTCATGCCAGCTTCTTCCAGAAGTGCAATCCAGCTATCGCGGGAATGATGTGTACGGTTAACGCGTAGCCACATTGGCGGGCGTTGGTTATTGGCTTCGACGATGGATTGCCACTGCTCTGGATATGCTTTTTGCAGACGTTTTAATAGCCAGGATGGATGCAGATAGCGCGCATCACTGGCATTAAACTCAGCTAATAACTCATCTTGCTGACGTTGGAACTGGCGTAACACTCCATTAATCAACCCCTTAAGTTGTGGACGCTTAATTGCGACTGCGCCTTCAACCGTTTCGGCCAACGCGGCATGAGGTGGAATACGGGTATAAAGCAGTTGATACAAACCAACCATAATCAGGTAATGCACGGTCCGCTGTTTGCCAGTCATCGGACGGGCCATTAACTTATTAATCAGCCAGTCTAACTGTGAGAGCGTACGCAGTACGCCAAAACACAACTCCTGCAGAAGTGCTTTATCTTTATCAGAAACTTTTTGCTGGAGCGGTGGCAGAATGTTGCTTAATGATTGCCCTTGCTCAACGACTTGTTCAACGGCCTGGGCCGCCATGCTACGTAAATTACGTTGTTTTTTCATAAGTATAAAAATAAAAATGCCCGGCAATACCGGGCTTAGAAGAGTGGACTATCAGGCCAGACGGTTGCCCGGAACAAACCATTCCCGACGAGAATTCAGGAGGTCTTGTGCGCTCATCGCTTTCTTACCCGCAGGTTGTAACGAGAGCAGGTTCAGGATTCCATCACCGGTTGCAACCTGGATACCTTGTTTGTTGGCTTCAAGGATCGTTCCTGGCGCAGCTTTGGTCGCCGTATCAATGACCGACGCTTTCCAGACCTTAACAGGCTGGTCTTCAATTTCCAGCCAGCTCATCGGCCAGGGATTGAAAGCACGAATGCAGCGTTCAAGCTGCGCTGCTGAAAGCGACCAGTCAATACGCGCTTCTTCTTTACTCAACTTTTCGGCGTAAGTGACAAGTGTTTCGTCCTGAACCTCCGGTTTTGCCGTGCCGTCTGCCAGTTGTTTCAGCGTGGCGATAAGCCCTTGTGGACCAAGCCCTGCCAGTTTGTCATACAACGTACCACTAGTATCTTCTGTGGTAATCGGGCAGGAGAGCTTATAGAGCATGTCGCCAGTGTCTAAACCGACATCCATTTGCATAATCGTTACGCCGGTTTCTGCATCGCCCGCCCACAGCGAGCGTTGAATCGGGGCGGCACCGCGCCAGCGTGGCAGCAACGAACCATGAACATTGATGCAACCTAAACGCGGCATCTCCAGCACGGCTTTGGGCAGAATCAGACCATAGGCAACGACAACCATGACATCAGCCTGCAGATCAGCGACCAGTTGCTGGTTTTCTTGTGGACGCAGGGAGACGGGCTGAAAAACGGGTAGACCTTTTTCTTCAGCCAGAACTTTGACCGGGCTGGGCATTAGTTTTTTACCGCGTCCTGCCGGTCGGTCTGGTTGGGTGAATACGCCAACGACGTTATGGCCAGAAGACAACAGCGCGTCGAGATGACGCGCTGCAAAGTCAGGTGTACCCGCAAAAATAATACGTAGTGATTCTGACACGTTAGTTCTTATCCTTAAGCCCGGGCTTTCAGACGATCCAGTTTTTCAACTTTCTGACGAATACGTTGTTGTTTCAGCGGTGACAGATAATCCATAAACAGTTTGCCAACCAGGTGATCCATCTCGTGCTGAATACAGATTGCCAACAGACCGTCTGCTTCCAGTTCGAATGGTTTACCGTCGCGGTCCAGGGCGCGAATTTTAACTTTCTCTGCGCGCGGTACTAAAGCTCGTTGTTCAGGGATCGACAGGCAACCTTCTTCAATGCCTGTTTCGCCGCTTTTTTCTAAAAGCTCCGGATTGATTAATACCAACCGTTCGTCGCGGTTTTCCGAAACATCAATAACAATGATACGTTGGTGGATATCAACCTGGGTTGCTGCCAGGCCAATACCTTCCTCTGCGTACATCGTCTCGAACATATCATCGACGATACGCTGAATTTCTGCATTCACTTCTTCTACCGGTTTAGCAACTTTGCGAAGCCGCTCGTCCGGAATATGTAACACTTGCAAAACTGACATAAATCTCCAGAGATGTGTTCAGGAGTTAGAAAGATTATTTCTTCTATTCTAGACAAATCCCCCTCTGATTGACAGCATCACTGACCAATCGCAAAGATTGCTAAGGCTGCTTATGGCAAGGGGATGATAAGGATGGTCGACACAGAAATTTGGCTGCGTCTGATGAGTGTGAGTACCTTGTACGGCGATGATATGGTTCGTATTGCTCACTGGTTGGTAGAACAGCCGCATATTGATGCTGTTGTATTGCAGCAAACAGGACTTTCATTGCGGCAGGCACAACGCTTTCTTTCATTTTCGCAGAAGAGTATCGAAAGTTCACGCCGTTGGCTGGAACAACCAAACCATCATTTAATCCCTGCGGACAGCGAATTTTATCCTCCTCAACTTCTTGCGACGACAGATTACCCCGGCGCACTGTTTGTTGCTGGAGAGTTGCACGCGTTGCAATCATTTCAGCTTGCCGTAGTGGGGAGTCGGGCACATTCATGGTATGGCGAACGCTGGGGGCGGCTGTTTTGCGAGTCGCTGGCGGTGCGAGGTGTAACAATTACCAGCGGGTTGGCGCGTGGAATTGATGGAGTGGCGCATAAAGCGGCATTGCAGGTGAATGGCGTCAGTATTGCTGTACTGGGGAATGGACTCAATACCATTCATCCTCGTCGCCATGCCCGACTGGCTACCAGTCTGCTTGAACATGGCGGCGCTCTCGTCTCGGAATTTCCTCTCGATGTTCCACCTCTTGCTTATAATTTTCCGCGAAGAAATCGCATTATAAGTGGTCTAAGTAAAGGGGTACTGGTGGTGGAAGCGGCTTTGCGCAGTGGTTCACTGGTGACTGCGCGTTGTGCGCTTGAGCAGGGGCGTGAAGTTTTTGCCTTACCCGGTCCATTAGGTAGCCCCGGTAGTGAAGGGCCCCATTGGCTCATTAAACAAGGTGCGATTCTTGTGACGGAACCGGAAGAAATTCTGGAAAATTTGCAATATGGATTGCACTGGTTGCCAGATGCTCCTGAAAATTCATTTTATTCACCAGATCACGAAGATGTGGCATTGCCATTTCCTGAGCTCCTGGCTAACGTAGGAGATGAGGTAACACCTGTTGACGTCGTCGCTGAACGTGCCGGCCAACCTGTGCCAGAGGTAGTTACTCAACTACTCGAACTGGAGTTAGCAGGGTGGATCGCAGCAGTACCCGGCGGCTATGTCCGATTGAGGAGGGCATGCCATGTTCGACGTACTAATGTATTTGTTTGAAACCTATATTCACACTGAAGCCGAGTTACGTGTGGATCAAGACAAACTTGAACAGGATCTTACCGACGCAGGATTCGATCGAGAAGATATCTACAATGCCCTGCTTTGGCTGGAAAAGCTTGCGGATTATCAGGAAGGATTGGCAGAGCCGATGCAACTGGCCTCTGATCCTCTTTCCATGCGTATTTACACCCCGGAAGAGTGTGAAAGACTGGATGCCAGTTGCCGTGGGTTCCTGCTTTTCCTCGAGCAGATTCAGGTGCTCAACCTTGAAACTCGTGAAATGGTGATAGAGCGAGTGCTCGCGCTGGATACCGCGGAGTTCGACCTGGAAGATCTGAAATGGGTGATCCTGATGGTGTTGTTCAACATTCCGGGCTGCGAAAATGCGTACCAGCAAATGGAAGAATTACTCTTTGAGGTGAATGAAGGTATGCTGCATTAATCATTTCTTTAATTCAGCATAAGTTGTTATGGCAAAATCAGCACTGTTCACGGTGCGTAATAATGAGTCCTGTCCAAAGTGTGGGGCTGAATTGGTTATTCGATCCGGGAAACATGGGCCGTTTCTCGGGTGTTCACAGTATCCGGCATGTGACTATGTCCGTCCCCTGAAATCATCTGCGGACGGCCATGTTGTCAAAGTTCTGGAGGGGCAGGTTTGCCCTGTATGTGACGCAAACCTTGTGTTACGTCAGGGGCGCTTCGGTATGTTTATTGGTTGCAGTAACTACCCTGAATGCGAACATACCGAAATTATCGATAAACCGGACGAAACGACAATTACATGCCCTCAATGTCGGACGGGCCATCTGGTCCAGCGCCGCTCTCGTTATGGTAAAACGTTTCACTCCTGCGATCGCTACCCGGTGTCAATTTGCTATTAACTTCAAACCTATAGCCGGTGAGTGTCCTGAGTGTCACTATCCGCTACTCATCGAAAAGAAAACCGCGCAGGGTGTAAAACATTTCTGTGCCAGTAAACAATGTGGAAAGCCGGTTTCGGCGGAATAATAACGTGAATAATAACCTGCAAGAAGATGCTATCGCGACTGCGGTAGATGTCCTCAATGAAGAACGAGTCATCGCTTACCCAACGGAAGCCGTTTTCGGTGTCGGGTGTGATCCTGATAGTGAAACAGCAGTAATGCGACTGTTGGAGTTAAAACAGCGTCCGGTTGATAAGGGGCTGATTTTAATCGCGGCAAGTTACGAGCAGCTCAAACCTTATATTGATGACAGCATGCTGACGGACGCGCAGCGTGAAACCATTTTTTCTCGCTGGCCAGGTCCTGTCACCTTTGTCTTTCCCGCGTCTGCGGCAACGCCGCGCTGGTTGACAGGGTGCTTTGATTCGCTTGCTGTCCGAGTCACCGACCATCCGTTGGTGGTTGCTTTGTGCGAGGCTTATGGTAAACCGCTGGTTTCTACCAGTGCCAACTTGAGTGGGTTGCCGCCCTGTCGAACAGTAGAAGAAGTTCGCAGACAATTTGGTGCGGAGTTCCCGATTGTGCCAGGTGAAACGGGCGGTCGTTTAAATCCTTCAGAAATTCGCGATGCCCTGACGGGTGAACTGTTTCGACAGGGGTAACATGATGCAAACCTATGCTGTTTTTGGTAATCCGATAGCCCACAGCAAATCACCATTCATTCATCAGCAATTTGCACAGCAACTGAATATTGAACATCCCTATGGACGCGTACTGGCGCCAATCAATGATTTCATCAACACATTGAATGCTTTCTTTAGTGCTGGTGGTAAAGGTGCGAATGTGACGGTGCCTTTTAAAGAAGAAGCTTTTGCCAGAGCAGATGAACTTACTGAGCGGGCGGCGTTGGCTGGAGCGGTTAATACACTCAAGCGGTTAGAAGATGGACGCCTGCTGGGTGACAATACTGATGGCGTAGGTTTGTTAAGCGATCTGGAACGCCTGTCTTTTATCCGCCCCGGCTTGCGTATTTTGCTCATTGGCGCTGGTGGGGCATCTCGGGGTGTATTACTGCCACTTCTTTCTCTGGATTGTGCGGTGACAATCACTAACCGAACGGTTTCTCGCGCGGAAGAGTTGGCTAAATTATTTGCGCATACTGGTAGTGTTCAGGCCTTGAGCATGGACGAACTGGAGGGGCACGAGTTCGATCTCATTATTAATGCGACATCCAGTGGTATTAGTGGCGATGTTCCGGCGATTCCGGAATCACTCATTCATCCAGGAATTAGTTGTTATGACATGTTCTACCAGAAAGGGAAAACGCCTTTTCTGGTATGGTGTGAGCAGCACGGTTCAAAGCGTAATGCTGATGGTTTAGGAATGCTGGTGGCGCAGGCAGCGCATGCTTTCCTTCTTTGGCATGGTGTTCTGCCCGACGTGGAACCGGTCATTAAACAATTGCAACAGGAGCTGTCCGCGTGAATCAGGCAATCCAGTTTCCAGACAGGGAAGAGTGGAGCGAGAGTAAAAAATGCGTATGTTTTCCTGCTATTGTGAATGGTATGCAATTGACTTGTGCGATTACTGGTGAGAGTCTGGCGCATCGTTTTGCCGGAGATACGCCAGAACATTGGTTAGCGAATTTTCGTCAACATCGCTGGGATCTGGAAGAAGAAGCTGAAAGCTTGATTCAGGATCAAGGCGAAGATGATCAAGGTTGGGTTTGGTTACCCTGATCCAGATACTCGTCTTTCCATTTCACGTAGTTATTAGCTGAATAGCGTAACGCAGATTTTTCTTCATCAGTTAACGGGCGGATCTGTTTGACGGGGCTACCGAGATACAGATATCCGCTCTCCAGGCGTTTATTTTGTGGGACCAGACTACCCGCTCCAACCATCACATCATCTTCTATTACAGCGCCATCAAGTAAAATTGAGCCCATCCCAACCAGTACACGATTCCCAATGGTGCATCCATGAAGCATGACTTTATGCCCAACTGTAACATCATCCCCCACGATCAATGGATTACCTTGAGGATTGGCCGTCGATTTATGGGTCACGTGTAGGACACTGCCATCTTGTATATTCGTTCGGGTGCCAATCTGAACATAATTCACATCACCACGAATCACGACGAGCGGCCAGATCCCCACATCATCAGCCAGACGAACATCACCAATAACCACACTACTGCTGTCGATCATGACTCGTTGACCGATTTGTGGAAAAAGATCCCGGTATGGGCGTAGAGCGTCAGACATACTTACCTCAGCGAAAAATGATTTAACTATGACTTTGGGTGCTTTATTAGCCTTAAGCAAGTGTTTTGCTATGTAAAAATGCGCCATTTTGCATGCGAATGCAGCAAAAAGGCTGAAAAAACAACAAACAGAAAAAAAGATCAAAAAAGTACTTGTGCAAAAAAATGGGATCCCTATAATGCGCCTCCGTTGAGACGACAACGTGAAACACTTCACAAGATGGTCGGAACGACACGAAGCACTTGTGCCGCATCCGGTAGCCGTGCGCTGATGCTCGATGCGACGCTTTGCGCGTCTTATCAGGCCTACGGTCTACGGGCAAAATGTAGGCTGGGTGAGGCGCTTGTGCTGCATCCGGTAGCTGTGCACTGATGCTCGATGCGACGCTTTGCGCGTCTTATCAGGCCTACGGTCTACGGGCAAAATGTAGGCCGGATAAGGCGCTTGTGCTGCATCCGGTAGCCGTGCACTGATGCCTGATGCGACGCTTTGCGCGTCTTATCAGGCCTACGGTCTACGGGCGAAATGTAGGCCGGGTGAGGCACTTGTGGCGCATCCGGTAGCTGTGCGCTGATGCTCGATGCGACGCTTTGCGCGTCTTATCAGGCCTACGGTCTACGGGCGAAATGTAGGCCGGATAAGGCGTTTACGCCGCATCCGGCATGAACAACGCGCACAGAATGCCGCCCATCACTGCGCCTTCACCCACTCCATCACTTCCGCCCACTCACCGCGAAAGACAACTTTTTCCGCTTTTTTCTCAAGCTGATAGCGATACATCGGGTCGTAATACTCTTCAAGCAGCGGCACCAGCCAGGCCATATGACCGTCGGTGCTGCCGGTTGCGAGTTGCGTTGTCAGCGCCGCATCCAGCCGTGCCGCCAGTTCGTTATAGCGCTGTAATCCCAGCCGACGCTTAATTGCTGAAAGCCCATGATGCAGGTACTCGCAATACTCTTGCCAGCCCTGTTCTTCACCATATGCATGGGTAAAATCATGATGCATACGCAGGAAATACTCTTCGTTCAGGCGTTCAAGACGGATCTCAAACGGGTCTTCCACCACCGCAATCGCCGCCTGGGTCATTCGCTCGCGCAGACATTCCGGAAGGTGATTTGAACCAATCATCCGGCTTTCATCTTCCAGCACCCACAGGTGCAGATCCTGACGGGCGTCGGTTTTTAGCATTTCGGCGGCCAGCAGGTTTTCAAAACTCGCCTGGCTAAGTTGTGGTTGTAACGTGCGACCAAAAGCAGAACCACGATGGCGCGCCAGCCCTTCCAGATCAACACCGTTCGGTTGCTGTTGCACTAACAGCGTTTTGCCGCTGCCGGTACAACCGCCAATCAGCACTATCGGTTTTTTTGACAGTTCAATGGTCGCCTGAATCGCGGTCTGGCGCAGTGCCTTATAACCGCCTTCCACCAGCGGATAATCAATCCCTGCGTCATGCAGCCAGCGTTGCACAATATGTGAACGTTGACCGCCGCGGGCACAGCAGAGAATACCTTGTGGATTTTGCAGGCACGCTGCCCGCCAGGCGTCCATGCGATGCTGACGAATTTCACCCGCCACCAGTTTATGCCCCAACGCCAGCGCCGCCTCTGATCCTTGCTGTTTATAGCAGGTGCCAACGGCGGCGCGTTCATCGTTATTCATTAACGGCAGGTTGATAGCGGCGGGCATTGCGCCTTGCTCAAACTCGATGGGGGCACGAACATCAATAATGGGCGTATCAGCAATCAGCAGGGCACGATAGTCCTGTTCCGTGTATCTCTCTTGCATAGTAAAAAGTGAACCTCAAATCAGCTTGCGCGCTATTTTACGCGCCAACGCGCAAGGAAACTTGATTTTTAACTACGTGGGTTGCCGAAAATTTCTAAAAAACCGCTGATTTCCGGCCTGCGCTGGGTAAACAAGGTCACAATATCTTCCACCGCTTTGCCGCTGCCAAACTTGCGCCATGCCAGACTTAATGGCGAAGGAGGGCGCATCGTCGGGATGACCCGGCTGACCAGTTGTTGATTATCAATCATCGACTGGCAAAGTGATTTTGGCAAAAAACCAATGCCAACGCCCGCCAGATGGGCGGCGATTTTCGTTTCCATATCAGGAACAATAATTTCCTTTTGTCCCGGCAAACGCCAGGCGACGCGTTTGGTTAAGGTTCGGGCGCTGTCTTCAATATTGACCGCCGGAAAGCGCCGTAACTGCGCTTCTGTTAGCGGCTCTTCAACGTTCGCCAGCGGATGATCCGCCGCGATAACAAAGCGCCATTGCACCGAACCTAAAGGATCAAGGCTAAAAGTATTTGCCAGTGCTTCGGTCCCCGTGACGCCGATAGCCAGGGAAAAGCCTTCGTACAATAGCGAATCCCAGACACCCATATAGATTTGTCGGGAGATGTGAAACTGGGTAAAGGGATAACGTTCATTCAGCCACGCCAGCAGTTGGGCGACGGCCTGGGGGTTGTAGAGCAGGTTGTTGATGACGATATTCACCTGGCGTTCCACGCCATCATTCACCTGTTGCAGCTCGCTGGGCATACTTTCCAGCCAGCTCAGCCAGTCTCTGGCCTGACAAAGCAGATGCTCGCCTGCCGCTGTCAACGTCACGCTGCGAGTCGTGCGGAAAAACAACGCCACCCCGGTATTCTCTTCCAGAAGTTTAATGCGATAACTGATAGTCGCCGTGGTTTTACATAATCGTTCAGCCGCTTTTGAAAAACTTCCTGTTTCAGCAACAGCAATAAAAGTTCGCAAGGTTTCTGGATCAAACATCTTCAGGTATCCCATTTTAAATCAGCAAGTTGCATGATTTTCTTGTCCTTTGATTTACCTGTATTTTCACATGATAACCCTGCATGATTTGTGGACTAAATCTGGTTTTGGAAAAATATTCCAACTTTTGTATTGATGTTGTTCTCTTAAGGTTTTAGATTGCCTGTTATTGAAACCTGGCTGACCGGTCGGCGGTGGTTGAACGGAATTATGTTACAAGGACAAAAAGATGAAACTTCAGGTATTACCGTTAAGTCAGGAAGCCTTCAGTGCTTATGGCGACGTTATCGAAACGCAGCAACGGGATTTTTTCCATATAAACAATGGACTGGTGGAGCGTTATCACGATTTGGCGCTCGTTGAGATTCTTGAGCAAGACCGGACGCTTATCAGCATTAACCGCGCGCAACCGGCGAATCTGCCGCTGACCATCCACGAACTCGAACGCCATCCGTTGGGCACCCAGGCATTTATTCCGTTGAAAGGGGAAGCGTTTGTGGTGGTCGTGGCGTCAGG
Source organism: Escherichia sp. TW09308 (assembly GCF_000208565.1). Classification (NCBI taxonomy): domain Bacteria; kingdom Pseudomonadati; phylum Pseudomonadota; class Gammaproteobacteria; order Enterobacterales; family Enterobacteriaceae; genus Escherichia; species Escherichia sp. TW09308. Next base: position 4,268,260 of record NZ_AEME01000001.1, read on the forward strand.
TGATGAAACCCCAGATCTGTCAACGCTGCGGGCGTTTATCACCAACGGTGAGCAGGGGGTGAATTACCATCGTAATGTCTGGCACCATCCGCTTTTCGCCTGGCAGCAGGTTACCGATTTTCTGACCATCGATCGCGGCGGCAGTGACAACTGTGATGTCGAAAGTATTCCTGAACAGGAACTCTGTTTTGCGTGACGCCTGGAACCGACTTGCATAAGATAAACTAATTGTTCATTGTTTATGCTCACTTGTAGGTCGGAGTTAACGTAGGTATGACGGAAGTTAGACGGCGCGGCAGGCCAGGACAGGCAGAGCCTGTGGCACAGAAGGGCGCACAGGCGTTAGAACGGGGAATTGCGATCCTGCAATATCTGGAAAAAAGTGGGGGAAGTTCATCGGTTAGCGATATTTCTCTCAATCTGGATTTGCCGCTCTCAACGACCTTTCGCTTGCTGAAGGTTTTACAGGCAGCGGATTTTGTCTATCAGGACAGTCAGTTAGGCTGGTGGCATATAGGATTAGGTGTCTTTAACGTCGGCGCGGCGTATATCCATAACCGCGATGTCCTCTCCGTTGCCGGGCCGTTTATGCGCCGCCTGATGTTGCTTTCCGGCGAGACGGTCAATGTCGCAATTCGTAACGGCAATGAAGCGGTTTTAATTGGTCAGTTAGAGTGTAAATCGATGGTCAGGATGTGCGCGCCGCTGGGCAGTCGTCTGCCGTTACATGCTTCCGGCGCAGGCAAGGCGCTGCTTTATCCGCTGGCGGAAGAGGAGCTGATGAGCATCATCCTGCAAACCGGTTTGCAGCAGTTTACGCCAACGACGCTTGTGGATATGCCCACCTTGCTGAAGGACCTGGAACAAGCGCGTGAACTGGGCTATACCGTAGATAAAGAAGAGCATGTTGTAGGCCTGAATTGCATAGCTTCAGCAATTTACGACGATGTAGGTAGTGTTGTTGCCGCTATCTCTATCTCCGGGCCTTCATCACGACTGACAGAAGATCGTTTTGTCAGCCAGGGTGAGCTGGTCAGAGACACCGCCCGCGATATTAGTACGGCGTTGGGACTGAAAGCACATCCATAGTGTCTGTCGCATCCCGCTCTGCGGAGCGGGTTTTTTTGACAAAAAATGAAAGTTGGAAAATTTTTCCAATTAATAGAAGTAGGAATAAAATGGCAAAAATGAGAGCCGTTGACGCGGCAATGTATGTGCTGGAGAAAGAAGGTATCACCACCGCCTTCGGCGTTCCGGGAGCAGCAATCAACCCTTTCTATTCAGCGATGCGTAAGCACGGCGGTATTCGTCACATCCTGGCGCGTCACGTAGAAGGTGCGTCGCACATGGCGGAAGGCTATACCCGCGCAACGGCAGGGAATATCGGCGTTTGTTTGGGGACTTCCGGGCCTGCGGGCACGGACATGATCACCGCGCTCTATTCTGCTTCTGCTGATTCCATTCCTATTTTGTGCATTACCGGTCAGGCTCCGCGCGCTCGTCTGCATAAAGAAGATTTCCAGGCGGTGGATATCGAAGCTATCGCCAAACCGGTCAGTAAAATGGCGGTTACTGTACGTGAAGCGGCGCTGGTGCCTCGTGTGCTGCAACAGGCATTTCACCTGATGCGTTCTGGTCGTCCGGGGCCGGTACTGGTGGATTTACCGTTCGACGTTCAGGTTGCGGAAATCGAGTTTGATCCTGACATGTACGAACCTCTGCCGGCCTACAAACCTGCTGCCAGCCGTATGCAGATCGAAAAAGCGGTAGAAATGTTAATTCAGGCCGAACGTCCGGTGATTGTTGCCGGGGGCGGGGTAATCAACGCCGATGCCGCGGCGCTGTTACAACAGTTTGCTGAACTGACCAGTGTTCCGGTGATCCCAACGCTGATGGGCTGGGGCTGTATTCCGGACGATCACGAACTGATGGCCGGGATGGTGGGGCTGCAAACCGCGCATCGCTACGGTAACGCAACGTTGCTGGCGTCCGACATGGTGTTTGGTATTGGTAACCGTTTTGCCAACCGTCATACCGGTTCGGTAGAGAAATACACCGAAGGGCGCAAAATCGTCCACATCGATATTGAGCCGACACAAATTGGCCGCGTGCTGTGTCCGGATCTGGGTATTGTCTCTGACGCTAAAGCGGCGCTGATGCTGCTGGTTGAAGTGGCGCAGGAGATGCAAAAAGCCGGGCGTCTGCCTTGTCGTAAAGAGTGGGTTGCAGAGTGCCAGCAGCGCAAACGCACTCTGCTGCGCAAAACCCACTTCGACAACGTGCCGGTGAAACCGCAGCGCGTGTATGAAGAGATGAACAAAGCCTTTGGACGCGATGTTTGCTATGTCACCACTATTGGTCTGTCGCAAATTGCCGCTGCACAAATGCTGCATGTCTTTAAAGACCGTCACTGGATCAACTGTGGTCAGGCAGGCCCGCTGGGCTGGACCATTCCGGCGGCGCTGGGCGTGTGTGCGGCTGATCCAGAGCGTAATGTGGTGGCGATTTCCGGTGACTTCGACTTCCAGTTCCTGATTGAAGAGTTAGCCGTTGGCGCACAGTTCAACATTCCGTACATCCATGTGCTGGTCAATAACGCCTATCTCGGTCTGATTCGCCAGTCGCAGCGTGCATTTGATATGGATTACTGCGTACAGCTCGCGTTCGAAAATATTAACTCCAGTGATGTGAACGGTTATGGCGTTGACCACGTGAAAGTAGCGGAAGGTTTAGGTTGTAAAGCCATTCGCGTCTTCAAACCGGAAGATATTGCTCCGGCCTTTGAACAGGCGAAAGCCTTAATGAATCAGTACCGTGTTCCGGTGGTAGTGGAAATTATGCTGGAGCGTGTGACTAATATTTCGATGGGCAGTGAACTGGATAACGTCATGGAATTTGAAGATATTGCGGATAACGCAGTGGACGCACCGACGGAAACCTGTTTCATGCACTATGAATAAGGGAGATAAATAATGTTACGTTTCTCTGCTAATTTATCGATGTTATTTGGCGAATATGATTTTCTCAGCCGTTTTGAGAAAGCCGCTCAGTGTGGTTTTCGCGGTGTTGAATTTATGTTTCCTTATGACTACGACATTGAAGAATTAAAACAGGTACTGGCGAGTAATAAACTTGAACATACGCTGCATAATTTACCGGCGGGTGACTGGGCGGCAGGCGAGCGGGGTATTGCCTGTATTCCAGGGCGTGAAGAAGAGTTTCGTGATGGCGTAGCAGCAGCGATTCGTTATGCCCGTGCGCTGGGTAATAAAAAAGTTAACTGTCTGGTCGGGAAAACACCAGCAGGCTTCAGCAGTGAACAGATTCACGCAACGCTTGTGGAAAATCTGCGTTATGCCGCGAATATGCTGATGAAAGAAGATATTTTATTATTGATTGAGCCAATCAACCATTTCGATATTCCTGGTTTTCATCTCACCGGAACTCAGCAGGCACTGAAACTGATTGAAGATGTTGGCTGCTGCAATGTAAAAATCCAGTATGACATTTATCATATGCAACGGATGGAAGGTGAATTAACCAATACCATAACCCAATGGGCCGATAAAATTGGTCATCTGCAAATCGCTGATAATCCACATCGCGGCGAACCAGGAACCGGAGAAATTAATTACGATTATCTCTTTACGGTAATTGAAAATTCTGACTACAACGGTTGGGTTGGGTGTGAATATAAACCCCAAACCACTACGGAAGCCGGTTTACGCTGGATGGAACCGTACCGTTAAAACGTAACGCTGTTCAGACAATGCTTTTTTAGGCCGCAACATCGGCAGGGGATCGTGTTGTCTGAATTCAGGAATGGCGACATTTAAAAGAGGTTAATTATGAAACTGGGATTTATTGGCTTAGGCATTATGGGCACCCCGATGGCCATTAATCTGGCGCGTGCCGGTCATCAATTACATGTCACAACCATTGGACCGGTTGCTGATGAATTACTGTCACTCGGTGCCGTTAATGTCGAAACCGCGCGCCAGGTAACGGACGCTGTCGACATCATTTTTATTATGGTGCCGGATACGCCGCACGTTGAAGAGGTTCTGTTTGGTGACAATGGCTGTACTAAAGCTGCGCTGAAGGGCAAAACCATTGTTGATATGAGTTCTATTTCACCGATTGAAACTAAACGTTTTGCTCGTCAGGTAAATGAACTGGGTGGTGATTATCTCGATGCGCCCGTTTCCGGCGGTGAAATTGGCGCGCGTGAAGGGACGTTGTCGATTATGGTTGGCGGTGACGAAGCGGTATTTGAACGCGTGAAACCGCTGTTTGAACTGCTCGGTAAAAATATCACCCTCGTGGGCGGTAACGGCGACGGTCAAACCTGCAAAGTGGCGAACCAGATTATCGTGGCGCTCAATATTGAAGCGGTTTCTGAAGCCCTGTTGTTTGCTTCGAAAGCCGGTGCTGATCCTGTGCGTGTGCGTCAGGCGTTGATGGGTGGCTTTGCCTCCTCGCGCATTCTGGAAGTTCACGGAGAGCGTATGATTAAACGCACCTTTAATCCGGGCTTCAAAATCGCTCTGCACCAGAAAGATCTCAACCTGGCGCTACAAAGTGCGAAAGCGCTGGCGCTGAATCTGCCAAACACCGCGACCTGCCAGGAATTATTTAATACCTGTGCAGCAAACGGCGGCAGCCAGTTGGATCACTCTGCGTTAGTGCAGGCGCTGGAATTAATGGCGAATCATAAACTGGCCTGATAAATGAGCATCATGGCTGATGAAGCTACGATGCCCGCAATAAATAATGGCCGATATCAAATAATTGATTCGGCCTGCAGTAAAAAAGAAAGCAGCCAACGATGTTGCTTCAGTATTAAATCTATTTTTTATTTTATTAGTTCCTCATAGCTAGATTAAAACAGCGTTATTCAATACGTGAAATTAAGAGGGATTTATGGAACATCAGAGAAAACTATTCCAGCAACGTGGCTATAGCGAAGATCTATTACCGAAAACGCAAAACCAGCGGACCTGGAAAACATTTAACTATTTTACCTTATGGATGGGGTCGGTACATAACGTTCCCAACTACGTAATGGTAGGTGGCTTTTTTATTCTCGGCTTGTCTACCTTTAGTATTATGCTGGCAATTATCCTTAGTGCCTTTTTTATTGCAGCGGTAATGGTATTAAACGGTGCGGCGGGCAGTAAATACGGCGTACCATTTGCCATGATCCTGCGTGCTTCTTACGGTGTACGTGGCGCACTGTTTCCCGGATTATTAAGAGGTGGTATTGCCGCTATCATGTGGTTTGGCCTGCAATGCTACGCGGGGTCACTGGCCTGCTTGATCCTGATTGGCAAAATCTGGCCGGGGTTTTTAACTCTCGGTGGTGATTTCACTCTGTTAGGACTTTCTCTACCCGGCCTGATTACCTTCTTGTTTTTTTGGCTGGTTAACGTTGGAATTGGCTTCGGTGGCGGCAAAGTTTTAAATAAATTCACCGCCATTCTTAACCCGTGCATCTATATCGTTTTCGGTGGCATGGCGATTTGGGCGATTTCGTTGGTTGGGATCGGTCCAATCCTCGACTACATCCCCAGTGGTGTACAGAAAGCAGAAAACAGTGGTTTCCTGTTCCTGGTGGTGATAAACGCGGTGGTTGCGGTCTGGGCAGCACCGGCGGTAAGCGCATCCGACTTTACGCAAAACGCCCACTCGTTTCGTGAGCAGGCGCTGGGGCAAACGCTGGGTCTGGTCGTGGCCTATATTCTGTTTGCGGTTGCTGGGGTAAGTATTATTGCCGGAGCCAGTATTCATTACGGCGCTGATACCTGGAACGTGCTGGATATTGTTCAACGTTGGGACAGCCTGTTCGCCTCATTCTTTGCGGTACTGGTTATTCTGATGACGACCATTTCGACTAACGCCACCGGTAATATTATTCCGGCCGGTTATCAGATTGCTGCTATTGCACCGACGAAACTGACCTATAAAAACGGCGTACTGATTGCCAGTATTATCAGCCTGCTGATCTGCCCGTGGAAATTAATGGAAAATCAGGACAGTATTTATCTGTTCCTCGATATTATCGGCGGAATGCTGGGGCCGGTAATTGGTGTGATGATGGCTCACTATTTCGTGGTCATGCGTGGGCAAATTAATCTTGATGAATTGTATACCGCATCCGGTGATTTTAAATACTACGATAACGGCTTTAACCTTACCGCGTTCTCAGTAACTCTGGTGGCGGTTATTTTATCTCTCGGCGGTAAATTTATTCCGCTCATGGAACCATTATCTCGAATTTCATGGTTTGTCGGCGTTATCGTCGCCTTTGCGGCTTACGCTTTATTAAAAAAACGCACAGCAATAGAAAAAACAGGAGAACAAAAAGTCACAGGTTAATTAATCCCGATATTGAACATTGAGTTAAAAAACCAATCTGTATTTTACAAGGAGTTTGTTATGTCTTTTGATTTAATTATTAAAAACGGCACTGTCATTTTAGAAAATGAAGCTCGCGTTGTAGATATCGCCGTTAAAGGCGGAAAAATTGCCGCTATCGGTCAGGAGCTGGGCGATGCAAAAGAAATTATGGATGCGTCTGGTCTGGTGGTCTCTCCGGGCATGGTTGATGCGCACACCCATATTTCTGAGCCAGGTCGCAGCCACTGGGAAGGTTATGAAACCGGCACTCGCGCAGCGGCAAAAGGCGGTATTACCACCATGATCGAAATGCCGCTCAACCAGTTGCCAGCTACCGTTGACCGCGCTTCTATTGAACTGAAGTTTGATGCCGCTAAAGGCAAGCTGACTATCGATGCGGCACAACTCGGTGGCCTGGTGTCTTACAACATCGACCGTCTGCATGAGCTGGATGAAGTGGGCGTTGTCGGCTTCAAATGCTTCGTCGCAACCTGTGGCGATCGCGGTATCGACAATGACTTCCGTGACGTCAATGACTGGCAGTTCTTCAAAGGCGCGCAGAAGCTGGGCGAACTGGGTCAGCCGGTGCTGGTGCACTGCGAAAACGCGCTGATCTGTGACGAACTGGGCGAAGAAGCGAAGCGTGAAGGCCGCGTAACCGCGCATGACTATGTCGCTTCGCGCCCGGTATTTACGGAAGTGGAAGCGATTCGCCGCGTACTGTATCTGGCAAAAGTTGCCGGTTGCCGTCTGCACGTTTGCCACATCAGCAGCCCGGAAGGTGTTGAAGAAGTGACTCGTGCGCGTCAGGAAGGTCAGGACGTTACCTGTGAATCCTGCCCGCATTACTTTGTGCTGGATACCGATCAGTTTGAAGAAATAGGCACTCTGGCGAAGTGTTCACCGCCGATCCGCGATTTGGAAAACCAGAACGGCATGTGGGAAAAACTGTTCAACGGTGAAATCGACTGCCTGGTTTCTGACCACTCTCCATGCCCTCCTGAAATGAAAGCCGGTAACATCATGAAAGCATGGGGCGGTATCGCTGGTCTGCAAAGCTGCATGGACGTGATGTTCGATGAAGCGGTACAGAAACGTGGTATGTCTCTGGCCATGTTCGGCAAATTAATGGCCACCAATGCGGCGGATATTTTCGGTTTGCAGCAAAAAGGTCGTATCGCCCCAGGAAAAGATGCCGACTTCGTCTTCATTCAGCCGAATAGCAGCTATGTTCTTACCAATGACGATTTGGAATATCGCCACAAAGTCAGCCCGTATGTTGGCCGTACCATTGGCGCGCGTATCACGAAAACCATCTTACGTGGTGATGTGATTTACGACATCGAACAGGGCTTCCCTGTTGCGCCTAAAGGTCAATTTATCCTTAAACATCAGCAGTAATCTGGCCCCTGCAATGCCCGCCGCGTGCGGGCATTCTCCGGTTAAGGTGTGTTTATGTTCAATTTTGTAGTCAGCCGCGAAAGCCTGTTATCAGGGTTTCAGTGGTTTTTCTTTATTTTTTGCAACACCGTTGTGGTTCCTCCTACGTTGCTTTCGGCTTTTCAGTTGCCGCAAAGTAGCCTGCTTACGCTCACCCAATATGCTTTTCTCTCTACCGCGCTGGCCTGCTTTGCTCAGGCATTCTGCGGTCATCGTCGCGCAATTATGGAAGGGCCGGGGGGCCTGTGGTGGGGAACCATCCTCACCATCACCCTCGGAGAAGCGTCGCGCGGTACACCGATCAACGATATCGCCACCAGTCTGGCGGTGGGAATTGCGCTCTCCGGCGTACTGACAATAATGATTGGTGTTAGTGGCTTAGGTCATCGCCTGGCGCGGTTATTTACCCCGACGGTGATGGTGCTGTTTATGCTGATGCTTGGCGCACAACTGACCAGCATCTTTTTTAAAGGTATGCTCGGGCTGCCGTTTGGCATAGCCGATCCTGATTTTAAAATTCAGTTACCGCCGTTCGCGCTCTCGGTGGCGGTAATGTGTCTGGTGCTGGCGATGATTATCTTTCTGCCGCAACGTTTTGCCCGTTACGGCTTGCTGGTCGGCACGATAACCGGGTGGTTGTTATGGCATTTTTGCTTTTCGTCCTCGCATTCGCTTTCCGGTGAGTTGCACTGGCAGTGGTTCCCGCTCGGCAGTGGTGGCACGTTGTCACCGGGAATTATTCTGACGGCGGTGATTACCGGTCTGGTTAATATCAGTAATACCTACGGTGCGATTCGCGGTACAGATGTTTTTTATCCGCAACAGGGCGCGGGGAATGCGCGTTATCGTCGCAGCTTTGTGGTGACCGGATTTATGACCCTGATAACCGTACCGTTGTCGGTAATTCCATTCTCGCCGTTTGTTTCATCAATTGGTTTATTAACCCAGACCGGCGATTACTCGCGACGCTCGTTTATTTATGGCAGCGTTATTTGTCTGCTGGTGGCGCTGATTCCTGCACTTACACGACTGTTCTGTAGTATTCCATTACCGGTGAGTAGCGCGGTTATGCTGGTTTCTTATCTACCGCTGCTCTTTTCTGCTCTGGTATTTAGCCAGCAAATAACTTTTACCGCTCGCAATATTTATCGCCTCGCATTGCCGTTATTTGTCGGCATATTTTTAATGGCATTACCGCCTGTGTATCTGCAAGATCTTCCATTAACGCTTCGTCCTCTACTCAGTAACGGCCTACTGGTCGGAATTTTACTGGCTGTTCTTATGGATAATCTAATTCCGTGGGAACGCATCGAATAATTTGTTGAAAAAGGATTAATAATGAAAATTGTCATTGCGCCAGACTCTTTTAAAGAGAGCTTAAGTGCAGAAAAATGTTGTCAGGCAATTAAAGCTGGATTTTCGACCCTCTTTCCCGATGCGCACTATATCTGTTTGCCGATAGCGGATGGTGGAGAGGGGACGGTTGATGCGATGGTTGCTGCGACGGGCGGCAAAATCGTGACGCATGAAGTCTGTGGACCGATGGGCGAAAAAGTGAATGCTTTTTATGGCATTACTGGGGATGGGAAAACGGCGGTGATCGAGATGGCGGCGGCAAGTGGCCTGATGCTGGTCGCACCTGAAAAGCGTAATCCGCTACTGGCGTCAAGTTATGGCACCGGTGAGTTAATTCGCCATGCGCTTGATAACAGCATTAGTCATATTATTCTCGGCATTGGCGGCAGCGCGACGGTAGACGGCGGCATGGGCATGGCGCAGGCACTCGGTGTGCGTTTTCTCGATGCTGATGGTCTGGTGCTGGCGGCAAATGGCGGTAATTTAGCCCGTGTGGCAAGCATTGAGATAGAGGAGCGCGATCCGCGTCTGGTGAGCTGCCATATCGAAGTCGCGTGCGATGTCGATAACCCGCTGGTAGGGGCACGCGGTGCGGCTACGGTGTTTGGCCCACAAAAGGGGGCAACGCCGGAAATGGTCGAAGAGCTGGAACAGGGGCTGCAAAATTACGCCCGTGTTTTACAACAGCAAACTGAAATTAACGTCTGCCAGATGGCAGGTGGCGGCGCAGCGGGCGGAATGGGCATTGCGGCGGCAGTGTTTCTCAATGCGGATATCAAACCGGGTATTGATATTGTGTTAAATGCGGTCAATCTTGCGCAGGCGGTGCAAGGTGCGGCGCTGGTGATCACCGGTGAGGGGCGCATTGACTCACAAACGGCAGGCGGTAAAGCGCCGCTGGGTGTGGCGTCAGTGGCGAAGAAATTAAATGTCCCGGTGATTGGGATTGCTGGCGTATTGGGTGATGGCGTGGAAGTGGTGCATCAATATGGTATCGACGCTGTTTTCAGTATACTGCCGCGGCTGGCACCTTTAGCCGAAGTGCTCGCCAGTGGTGAAACCAATCTCTTTAACAGCGCGCGGAATATTGCCTGTGCCATTAAAATAGGTCAGGGAATTAAACTCTGATTCTTACCTTAATAAAGTGGATGCGGTTCATATCGCATCCGTTCAGATTACTGACAACGTGCGTGTTGTGTATGCCGGTTCCGTCCTGGAAATCGCGAAAATTATCATGTAGGCCTGATAAGTGAAGCGCATCAGGTAATGTTGCGAAAAAAAAGCCACGGTATAAACCGTGGCGAAATCCAACATAGCTAAAATAAAAATCTCAGCGAGAGTGGTATTAATTAAATCTCAACGTCGCGGTTGCAATCTTTCGAATAAATATAACTAAACGCTTCACCGCGCCCTACGCCATAACCGGCTTGCAAGGAATATGCGCCCATAAAGATGTAATCGCCTTTTTTCACTGGGATCCAGTTATTGTCGAGGTTATAAACCCCCTGACCGGAAAGAATATAGGCACCGTGTTCCTGAACGTGGGTTTCGATATAACCGTGGCTGGCACCTGGCGCAAAAGAGAGGATATGCATGTTCATATCAAAGCCTAACTCTTTTGGCAGGAAGTCCAGCAGGATCACATCGTCCATACCTTCATAGTGAATACGTTCCAGTTCATTTGCATTGCCAGAAACCAGCCACGGCGCATGGCCTTCTACCGGAATATAACGGCGCTTATATAAGAAGATTTGGCTGTCTTCGGTCTGGGAATTAACAAACGTCATTAAGGAACCTGGCGGGCAATACAGATACCCACCTTCGCTTAAGTCAAATTTTTTCCCTTCAGCTTCGGCAGTGATATTTCCAGAAATCACATACAGGAAAGTTTCTATCCCATCGCCGCCGAAACCCTGCTGATTACCGCCGTTTTGATGCAGCGTGACCAGATAATCGACAAACGTAGCGCCCAGCTTTGGTGTAGACAGGATCGTCGAGTCACAATTTTCAAAGCCCGGAATAATATTTTTCACCAGGCCGTCTGGGGTTAACAGTGCGAAATTACCGTGTTTCACAATCGCGCGGTTAGCCAGTAAATCATCGCGGTAACCCGTGACGTTATTTAAATATCCCATTTATGACTCCTTATTTCTGCCAGGCAAGTTGATAAAGCATGAGTGCCAACGTTTTGACCCCTTCGGCAAGGTCGTTAATATTGGTGCGTTCCGCCGGGTTATGGCTGATCCCGTTAATGCTGGGAATGAAAATCATGCAGGTCGGCACGCGAGGCGCGAAAATTTGCGCGTCGTGTCCGGCACCGCTGTGCATTACCCGATAGTTCAGGGCTTCCTTCTTGCACAGCTCCGTCAGGGTGGCGACCAGTTCTTTGTTCATTGGCACGGGTTCTTCATCCATCCATAAATCGATATCAATACCGATATCCATTTCATCGCAAATCGCCCGCATGTCGTTTTCTAACCGTTGGGTGAAATCACGCAACACGGCGGCGTCAGTATGGCGACAATCAATAGTGAAAGTGGTTTTCCCCGGCACCACATTCACCGTATTCGGGCGCGGCTCCACCTTGCCAAAGGTGAGCACCAGCGGATCGCCCATCTTTTTCGCTTTTTCAACCGCTTGATTGCAAATGCGACTGAACGCGTAGACCGTATCACGACGATAGCCCATCGGCGTGGTGCCTGCATGGTTTGATTCGCCGTTCAGCGTCACCGTGTAGCGACGTTGCCCGACAATTGCATTCACGATGCCAATTGATTGACCATTACTTTCCAGCACACAACCTTGTTCAATATGCAGTTCGACAAAGGCTTTGATGTCCTCGCGTGGTGGTAGCGGCGCGTTCGGCAGGGCAAATCCGCAGGCGAGCATCGCATCAAGGAAGCTGTTGCCTTTGGCATCACAGATATTCCGCACATCGTCAGGATTCGCCAGACCGAAAATGTTTTTACTGCCCCAGAAGACATATGGGAAGCGGCTGCCTTCTTCTTCTGCCATCGCCACCACTTCGACTGTACGCAGCGGCGCGCCGTATTGCGTTTTCAGCCAGTCAATTGCCAGCCACGCCGCCAGTGCGCCGAATTGCCCGTCAAGGTTACCGCCGTTAACAACGGTATCGATATGCGAACCGCTCAGAACCACTTCCTGTGGGTATTCGGTGCCGCTCAGGCGGCCGTATAAATTCCCCACTTTGTCGAAATGTGTTTCCAGCCCGCTGACGGCCATTCTTTTTTTGAATTGTTGCTGGGTTTCCAGCCATTCCGGCGAATAAAGTAAACGGGTCATTCCACCCGTTGGGTCTGCGCCAAAAGAGGAAAGCCAGGGCAGCGTTTCTTCTATGGCCTGGCGAAAATGTGTGATCATAGGAAAGTCCTGTCTCAATTATTATTGTGCAAAGGGATTTTTCGTTTCATATGACGTGTTATAAAGCGCGTCGGAAATTAAATACTGGTAAATATCATCAACAATCTCGATACCTTCGACGGCGGCTTTGCGTTGTTTAATATCTTGATCCTGTCCGGGATAATAAACCTGGCTAAAACCGGGCGCGGGGGTAATGGCATTTAATTCGCACATGGTCTGGCTAAGATGTTGTCGGAATAATTCGCTGGAGGAGAAAAAGTCAGGATTAATTACCAGATGTAATTGCCCCAAATTACGTCCGGCGTGTAAATCGTCATACATTGAACTGACCTGACGCCCGAACGGTAAACCGAGTAACACGCCTGAAAGCAGATCAATCATCATCATCAGGCCATAACCTTTCGGTCCGGCAGCGGGCAGCAGGGCGTTAACCGAGAATGGATCGGCTGTTGGTGCTCCGTTTTTATCGACCGCCCAGGTATCCGGAATAGACATATTGCGCGAGCGCGCGTCGAGTACTTTCCCCCATGCCTGTACGGTAGTCGCCATATCAAAGGTAAGGATCTCGTCACTTTCTCCCGGCGCGGCAAAGGCCAGCGGGTTAGTACCGTAGTAAATTTCCGCCCCGCCAAATGGCACCACCATGGGATCGGACTGACACATCGAAATGCCAATTAATCCGGCGTGAGCTGCCTGCTGCACAAAATAAGAGATTGCACCGCTGTGCCCCATCCGGCTAATGCCGACCACGGCAACGCCATTTTGTTGGGCGGTTTTGATGGCATGTTCCATAGCCATTTTTGCGGCAACCTGCCCGGCGGCGTTGTCGGCATGTAAAATTGCCGAGCACGGCCCTGTCTCCTCAAGACGGAATGCCGGTTCGCGGTTAGTGCCGCCTTTTGAAATGCGTTCTGCGTAGTATTCCACGCGTACCGCGCCATGAGAGTGGATCCCTCTGGCATCGGCGTAAACCAATACTTCAGCAACGGTTGCAGCGTGCTCACGTTTTAACCCAGCCAGGCAGAGTTTATTCTCAATTAGCTGGTGGAGTGTTTCCCGACTGATTTTCATCTGTCTTCCTTTTTAACGACGGTGTGAAGCATGACTGCAATTAACATACAGGGAAAATATCTGGATTATGTGATCCAGACAGGCAAAAAAATATAGTTAGAATTTATTTGATAATCCGCCTGTTTTTAATCTGATTTTTAAAATTACGTCGCTTGTTAAAAAATAACACGTAATGCTCTGGCGGTTATTTGATTTATTTTACTAATAATCTCTGTGTGATGTTTATCACCTTATTTACCATCGGCCGACGATACCGTAGTTGACACATTAATACTGCTCGTGCAATTGCCATGGGTGCAATTTTTAAGGAGTTGTTATGATCCACGCCTTTATTAAAAAAGGGTGTTTTCAGGATTCGGTCAGTTTAATGATTATTTCACGAAAACTCAGCGAATCAGAAAATGTTGATGATGTTTCCGTAATGATGGGTACGCCCGCTAATAAAGCGTTATTAGAGACTACAGGTTTCTGGCATGACGATTTTAATAACGCTACGCCGAACGATATTTGCGTGGCAATTCGTAGCGAAGCGGCGGATGCGGGGATCGCGCAGGCGATTATGCAGCAGCTTGAAGAGGCGTTAAAGCAACTGGCGCAGGGGACGGTCAGCAGCGAGGCGTTAACGCAGGTGCGCCGCTGGGATAGCGCCTGTCAGAAATTACCCGACGCTAATCTGGCGCTGATTTCAGTGGCGGGTGAGTACGCGGCGGAACTGGCTAATCAGGCGCTGGATCGCAACCTCAACGTGATGATGTTCTCCGATAACGTCACGCTGGAAGACGAAATCCAACTCAAAACTCATGCGCGGGAAAAAGGCTTGCTGGTGATGGGGCCGGATTGCGGTACGTCGATGATTGCCTCTACGCCGCTGGCTTTCGCTAATGTGATGCCGGAAGGCAATATTGGTGTCATTGGCGCTTCTGGTACAGGGATCCAGGAATTGTGCTCGCAGATTGCGCTGGCAGGGGAGGGGATCTCCCACGCAATTGGTCTGGGCGGGCGCGATCTCAGCCGTGAAGTGGGCGGCATCAGTGCGCTGACGGCGCTGGAAATGCTCAGTGCAGACGAGAAAAGCGAAGTGCTGGCGTTTGTCTCAAAACCGCCAGCCGAAGCCGTGCGCCTGAAAATTGTTAATGCCATGAAAGTAACCGGCAAACCGACGGTGGCGCTGTTTTTAGGTTATACCCCGACGGCGACTCGTGACGAGAATGTGTGGTTTGCCTCCTCGCTGGATGATGCCGCGCGTCTGGCTTGCCTGCTTTCACGCGTTACAGCGCGACGTAACGCGATAGCTCCGGCCAGCAGTGGATTTATTTGCGGCTTGTATACCGGCGGTACGCTGGCAGCCGAAGCGGCGGGATTACTCGCCGGACATCTGGGCGTGCCAGCCGACGATGCCCATCATCACGGCATGATGCTGGACGCTGATGGTCACCAGATCCTCGATCTGGGCGATGATTTCTACACCGTCGGGCGTCCCCATCCGATGATCGACCCGACGTTACGTAATCTGTTGATTGCCGATCTCGGTGCTAAACCACAAGTGCGTGTATTGCTACTCGATGTGGTGATTGGTTTTGGTGCGACTGCCGATCCTGCCGCATCGCTGGTAAGCGCATGGCAACAAGCCTGTGACGCCCGTCCAGATAGTCAACCTCTGTATGCCATTGCCACGGTGACGGGTACTGAACGTGACCCGCAATGCCGTTCGCAACAAATTGCCACACTGGAAGATGCGGGGATCGCGGTGGTCAGTTCACTGCCAGAAGCCACGTTGCTGGCGGCGGCGCTGATTCATCCGCTTTCGCCAGCCACGCATAAATACACTCCATCATTACTGAAAAACGTCGCTGTGATTAACGCCGGGTTACGCAGTTTTGCGCTGGATCTTCAAAGTGCCAGCAAACCGGTAGTGCATTACCAATGGGTGCCAGTCGCTGGCGGCAATAAAAAACTGGCTCGTTTATTAGAACGTTTGCAATAAGGGGTTCCCATGTTTACATCAGTGGCGCAAGCCAATACTGCGGTTATCGAACAAATTCGTCGCGCTCGTCCACACTGGCTGGATGTGCAACCGGCTTCTTCACTCATTAGCGCGTTAAATCAGGGTAAAACACTGCTTCACGCCGGGCCACCGATGCGCTGGCAGGAGATGACCGGGCCAATGAAAGGAGCGTGCGTGGGCGCATGTCTGTTTGAAGGCTGGGCAAAAGATGAAGCGCAGGCTTTGGCGATGCTGGAGCAGGGGGAAGTGAACTTCATTCCTTGCCACCATGTGAATGCTGTCGGGCCAATGGGCGGTATTACCTCTGCCAGTATGCCGATGCTGGTGGTTGAGAATGTGACCGACGGTAACCGGGCGTATTGCAACCTCAACGAAGGTATCGGCAAAGTGATGCGTTTCGGTGCCTATGGCGAAGATGTTCTGACTCGCCATCGCTGGATGCGCGATGTGTTGATGCCAGTATTAAGCGCCGCGCTGGGGCGCATGGAGCATGGTATCGATCTCACCGCGATGATGGCGCAGGGCATTACGATGGGCGATGAGTTCCATCAACGCAACATTGCTTCCTCAGCACTGTTGATGCGTGCGCTGGCACCGCAAATCGCCCGTCTCGATCACGATAAACAGCAAATCGCGGAGGTGATGGACTTCCTTAGCGTGACCGATCAGTTCTTCCTCAATCTCGCGATGGCCTATTGCAAGGCGGCGATGGATGCAGGCGCGATGATCCGCGCGGGCAGCATCGTTACGGCAATGACCCGCAACGGCAATATGTTTGGGATTCGGGTAAGCGGTCTGGGCGATCGCTGGTTTACTGCGCCAGTTAACACTCCACAAGGTCTGTTTTTCTCCGGCTTCTCGCAGGAGCAGGCGAATCCGGATATGGGCGATAGCGCGATTACCGAAACCTTTGGTATCGGTGGAGCGGCAATGATCGCCGCCCCAGGCGTAACGCGCTTTGTCGGTGCGGGTGGCGTGGAGGCTGCAAGAACGGTATCTGAAGAGATGGCGGAAATCTTCCTTGAACGCAATATGCAGTTGCCGATCCCCGGCTGGGATTTCCAGGGCGCATGTCTGGGGCTGGATATTCGTCGCGTTGTGGAAACCGGCATTACGCCGCTCATCAATACTGGTATCGCCCATAAAGAAGCGGGGATCGGGCAGATTGGGGCAGGCACTGTACGGGCACCGCTGGCCTGCTTTGAACAGGCGCTGGAAGCCCTGGCTGAAAGTATGGGTATTGGTTGAGGAACGCGCGATGACGATCATCCATCCTCTGCTTGCCAGTCGTAGCGCACCAGACTATCGCCAGTCCTGGCGGTTAGCGGGCGTCTGGCGGCGGGCGATTAATCTGCTGACGGAAAGCGGCGAACTGTTAACGCTGCATCGTCAGGGAAGTGGTTTCGGCCCCGGAGGATGGGTGCTTCGCCGCGCGCAATTCGATGCGTTATGCGGTGGATTACGTGGCAATGAACGACCGCAAGTTGTGGCTCAAGGGATTTGCCTCGGGCGTTTTACGGTTAAACAGCCACAGCGTTATTGTTTGCTACGTATTACGCCGCCTGCGCATCCTCAACCGCTTGCCGCTGCATGGATGCAACGCGCGGAGGAAACCGGGCTTTTTGGGCCACTGGTGTTGGCGCTAAGCGATCCGCTACCTGCTGAATTGCGCCAGTTTCGTCACTGTTTTCAGACCGCACTCAATGGCGTTAAGACCGACTGGCGGCACTGGCTGGGCAAAGGTCCGGGATTAACGCCAAGTCATGATGACACGCTGAGCGGAATGCTGCTGGCGGCCTGGTATTATGGCGCTTTAGATGCGCGCTCCGGTCGCCCGTTTTTTGCCTGTTCCGACAATCTTCAACGCGTTACCACGGCGGTGAGCGTTAGTTATTTGCGTTACGCCGCCCAAGGCTATTTCGCCTCGCCACTCCTGCACTTTGTTCATGCTCTGAGTTGCCCGAAACGTATCGAAGCAGCGATTGATTCGCTGTTGGCGCTGGGGCATACGTCAGGGGCAGATACGCTGCTGGGGTTCTGGCTTGGTCAACAATTATTACAAGGAACACCATGAAAACACTGGTTGTAGCTCTTGGGGGCAACGCCTTACTCCAGCGCGGTGAGGCGCTGACGGCAGAAAATCAATATCGCAATATTGCCAGTGCTGTACCCGCGCTGGCACGTCTGGCGCGTTCTTATCGGCTGGCGATTGTTCACGGCAACGGGCCGCAGGTGGGGCTACTGGCGTTACAGAATCTGGCGTGGAAAGAGGTGGAACCGTATCCGCTGGATGTGCTGGTGGCGGAAAGCCAGGGGATGATTGGCTATATGCTGGCGCAGAGTTTGAGCGCACAGCCGCAGATGCCACCGGTGACGACGGTGCTGACGCGCATTGAAGTTTCACCTGATGATCCGGCATTTTCGCAGCCAGAGAAGTTTATCGGTCCGGTTTATCAGCCGGAAGAGCAAGAGTCGCTGGAAACGGCATATGGCTGGCAGATGAAACGCGACGGTAAATACTTGCGCCGGGTGGTGGCATCTCCACAACCGCGTAAAATTCTCGACAGCGAAGCCATTGAGTTGTTGCTCAAAGAGGGGCATGTGGTGATTTGTAGTGGCGGCGGCGGTGTTCCGGTGACGGATGACGGAGCTGGGAGTGAAGCGGTGATTGATAAAGATCTCGCCGCTGCGTTGCTCGCCAGGCAGATTAATGCCGATGGGCTGGTGATCCTCACCGATGCTGATGCGGTATATGAAAACTGGGGAACGCCACAGCAACGCGCCATTCGCCATGCCACACCGGATGAGTTAGCGCCATTTGCCAAAGCCGATGGTTCGATGGGGCCGAAGGTGACGGCGGTGAGTGGTTATGTCAGAAGCCGTGGTAAACCCGCGTGGATTGGTGCGTTATCGCGAATTGAAGAGACGCTGGCGGGCGAGGCGGGAACCTGTATTTCGTTGTCGTCGTAGGCATTTGTGCCTGATGCGATGCTTGACGCATCTTATCAGGCCTACAATTGGTGCCGGATCGGTAGGCCGGATAAGGCGTTCCCGCCGCATCCGGCAATTGGCGCACGATGCCTGACGCGATGCTGGCGCATCTTATCAGGCCTACAATTGGTGCCGGATCGGTAGGCCGGATAAGGCGTTCCCGCCGCATCCGGCAATTGGCGCACGATGCCTGCTGCGATGCCGGCGCATCTTATCAGGCCTACAATTGGTGCCGGATCGGTAGGCCGGATAAGGCGTTCCCGCAGCATCCGGCAATTGGCGCACGATACCTGCTGCGATGCCGGCGCATCTTATCAGGCCTACAATTGGTGCCGGATCGGTAGGCCGGATAAGGCGTTCCCGCCGCATCCGGCAAGAATATGAGCACCAGGTTAACTGAACTTACTCTGCGCCCAAATCACGCCGCTGGCATACTCCGGCGGCAGCAGTGGGATTAATGCTTCCAGCGTCGCGGTCAGACGCGATGTGTCGCTGTCGGTCAAATTCAGATGCCCCACTTTACGACCTGGGCGTACTTCTTTGTCGTACCAGTGCAGATGCACCAGCGGCAGTTTCAGCCAGTCATAGTTCACATCGCTACCAATCAGGTTGATCATCACCGACGGGCTATTAACCACCGGTTGCGGTAACGGCAGATCGGTAATCGCCCGCAGGTGCAGCTCAAACTGGCTGATGCTGGCACCGTTTTGCGTCCAGTGACCGCTGTTATGCACACGCGGAGCCAGTTCGTTGATCAACAGACCTTGCGGGGTGACAAAACACTCCATCGCCATCACACCGACATAACCCAGTTCCTGCATAATCGCTGACAGCATTTCTTCGGCCTGCGCCTGCTGCGGTGCATTGGCCTGCGGGAAAGCCACGCTGGTGCGTAAAATACCGTCCTGATGCAGGTTGTGCGTCAGCGGATAAAACACTGTGCTGCCATCAAAGCCGCGCGCGCCAACCAGTGACACTTCGCCAGAGAAGTTAATGCCCTGCTCGACAATACATTCGCCGTAGCATTCAGCCGGTAACTGTTCGGTTTCATCGGCGCGTAAACGCCATTGACCGCGACCGTCATAGCCACCAATACGACGCTTAACAATCGCCAGCTCACCTAAACGATCAAACACCGCAGGCCACTCGCTGCGATCGGCAAGTAACTGCCACGGCGCGGTCGGTAGGTGAAGTTTGTCGAAAAGCTGCTTCTGAGTCAGGCGATCGGCAATAATCGGGAATACATCGCGGTTCACAAAGGCCGGATGGCGCGCCAGCTCGCGAGTTAATGCGGTTTCTGGCCAGCGTTCGATCTCAGCGGTAATCACGCTTTGTTGAAAAGGCACCGCCGCCGGTTCAGCGTCCAGCCCGACCGGCCAGACAGCAATGCCTAACGGTTCGCCTGCCTGGCGCAACATACGGCCTAACTGCCCGTTACCGAGGACGCAAACCTGTTTCATGCCGCACCTCGCGGGTCCGGGTTTTCCAGTACTTCGTCGGTCTGGGCTTTGCGCCAGTCATTCAGACGCTGGTGCAGTTCTTTATCATGAGTAGCAAGAATTTGTGCTGCCAGTAACGCCGCGTTTGCCGCGCCCGCTTTACCAATCGCCAGCGTACCCACCGGAATGCCGCGCGGCATTTGCACGATGGAGTAGAGGCTATCGACACCGCTCAGTGCGGCGCTCTGTACTGGTACGCCCAGCACCGGCACCAGCGTTTTTGCGGCAATCATGCCTGGCAGGTGCGCTGCGCCGCCAGCGCCCGCAATAATCACCTGATAACCGTTCTCTTCGGCGCTTTCAGCGAAGCTGAACAGTTTATCAGGGGTGCGGTGAGCAGATACCACTTCTACGTGGTGCGGGACATTCAGGATTTCGAAGATTTCGGCGGCGAACTGCATGGTAGCCCAGTCGCTTTTGGACCCCATCACGATGGCGACACGCGCCGGATTATTGCGGGAAGACATGCGTCTTAAAACTCCTGTGGTGCACAACTCTCGGCTTTAGAGGGCACAGAGAATAGCACGGAAAGAGAGCAAGGAAAACGGTTGCGTAGGCGGGATTAACCGTCATTTGTTGAGTTTTTAATCTGATCTGCGTGTTGATTATGCGCTCTGGATGAACTGGCAAAGAATGCCCATATCAGCACAATGCTCCACGGAAAAAAGCAAATACCGACAATCAATACAAATCTTTCGACAAAACGTTGGTTATGGGGGCGGGTGAGTACTAAGTAAATGAGCCAGAAATAGACTATCCACGAAATGACCGCTGCAACTACCAGTGACAATACGCCAAAATAGAAGCCGACAAGGCCAAACCAGCTAATACACAGAGGCGCTCCTGCCGTAAGGGCGATGCCAGAAATCAAAAATCCGTTGCAGCGTCGCATAATAATATTCCCTGTTGTTATTTCACTCAGGGACTTATTACCTTGCTGACTCAGAAAAAGATATACAGGTTGCGGTAGTCTGGCGCTTTTTCAGAATCTGTTCATTCGCGGTCAGAAAGGAAAATGGATTAGCTCAACGTCATCTGCCGTGACTTTCACCATCGAACCTTCGGTATGCCAGGCTCCCAGCACGACGCGGAAAGCAGGTTGCGCATTGGCGATGAGTTCATGCACCGCCGGGCGATGCGTATGCCCGTGGATCAGCCATTGCACCTGATGCTTTTCCATCGCACTGACCACCGCGTTTTGGTTAACGTCCATGATCGCCAGCGATTTACTGCTGTTGGCTTCTTTACTGTTTGCGCGCATTCGCGCAGCAATACGTTTACGTAAAAATAGCGGCAGGGCGAGGAATAGCGTTTGCAACCAGGGCTTGTGGACTTTGGCGCGAAAAGCCTGATAACCGACGTCATCGGTGCACAGCGTGTCGCCATGCATAATCAGCACCCGACGACCATAAAGTTCGAGCACTTTTTCTTCTGGCAATAACGTCATACCGCTTTCACGGGCAAAGCGTTTGCCGAGCAGAAAATCACGGTTGCCATGAATGAAATAACAGGGAACGCCGGAGTCGGATACCGCTTTGATCGCCGCCGCCATCTGGCGATGAAACGGGCTGGGATCATCGTCGCCAATCCATGCTTCAAACAGATCGCCAAGAATATACAGCGCGTCGGCCTTGCGGGCTTCTCCCGCTAAAAAACGCAGAAAACCGGCGGTGATCGCCGGTTCTTCCACGCAGAGATGAAGATCTGCAATAAAGAGTGTCGCCACGATTACTCGCTAACGGTCACGCTTTCAATGATAACGTCTTCTTTTGGCACGTCCTGGTGCATACCGCTACGACCGGTTGCGACACCTTTAATTTTGTCGACTACGTCCATGCCTTCAACCACTTCGGCAAATACGCAGTAACCCCAACCTTGCAGGCTCTCGCCGGAGAAGTTCAGGAAGTCGTTATCAACCACGTTGATGAAGAACTGGGCAGTTGCAGAGTGCGGAGCCTGAGTACGAGCCATTGCCAGCGTACCACGGGTGTTTTTCAGACCGTTGTTGGCTTCGTTTTTGATTGGCTCTTTGGTGGCTTTTTGTTTCATGCCCGGTTCAAAACCGCCGCCCTGAATCATAAAGCCGTTGATAACACGGTGGAAAATGGTGTTGTTGTAAAAACCTTCGCGGCAGTAGTCCAGGAAGTTTTTAACTGTTTCAGGTGCTTTATCGTCAAAAGTTTTGATGACAATATCGCCGTGATTGGTGTGGAAAGTAACCATTTTTGCATCCTGTTCCGTTTGATTGGTGCTTCAACCCGGTTCGGGTCATATATAGGGTGGTGTTATAGCATAACCGCACGATCGGATCATCTCGCAATGTATGCTGATTCGCGCGGGAAATATGGGTATTATACGCAACTCAATTACCCACACATGTCTAAACGGAATCTTCGATGCTAAAAATCTTCAATACTCTGACACGCCAAAAAGAGGAATTTAAGCCTATTCACGCCGGGGAAGTCGGCATGTACGTGTGTGGAATCACCGTTTACGATCTCTGTCATATTGGTCATGGGCGTACTTTTGTCGCCTTTGACGTAGTTGCGCGTTACCTGCGTTTCCTCGGTTATAAGCTGAAGTATGTGCGCAACATTACCGATATCGACGACAAAATCATCAAACGCGCCAATGAAAACGGCGAAAGCTTTGTGGCACTGGTGGATCGCATGATCGCTGAAATGCACAAAGATTTCGATGCTTTGAATATCCTGCGCCCGGACATGGAGCCGCGTGCAACGCACCATATCGCAGAAATTATTGAACTCACTGAACAACTGATTGCTAAAGGTCACGCCTATGTGGCGGACAACGGCGACGTGATGTTCGACGTACCGACCGATCCAACTTACGGCGTGCTCTCGCGTCAGGATCTCGACCAGTTGCAGGCAGGCGCGCGCGTTGACGTGGTCGATGACAAACGCAACCCGATGGACTTCGTGCTGTGGAAGATGTCGAAAGAGGGCGAACCGAGCTGGCCTTCTCCGTGGGGCGCGGGTCGTCCTGGCTGGCACATTGAATGTTCGGCAATGAACTGCAAACAGTTGGGTAATCACTTTGATATCCACGGCGGCGGTTCTGACCTGATGTTCCCGCACCACGAGAACGAAATTGCCCAGTCCACCTGTGCGCACGATGGTCAATACGTCAACTACTGGATGCACTCCGGCATGGTGATGGTTGACCGCGAGAAGATGTCCAAATCGCTGGGTAACTTCTTCACCGTGCGCGATGTGCTGAAATACTACGACGCCGAAACCGTGCGTTACTTCCTGATGTCGGGTCACTATCGCAGCCAGTTGAACTACAGTGAAGAGAACCTGAAACAGGCGCGTGCGGCGCTGGAACGTCTCTACACTGCGCTGCGTGGCACAGACAAAACCGTTGCTCCTGCGGGTGGCGAAGCGTTTGAAGCGCGCTTTATCGAGGCGATGAATGACGACTTCAACACGCCGGAAGCCTATTCCGTGTTGTTTGATATGGCGCGTGAAGTGAACCGTCTGAAAGCAGAAGATATGGCAGCGGCGAACGCAATGGCGTCTCACCTGCGTAAACTCTCTGCCGTGCTGGGTCTGCTGGAGCAAGAACCGGAGGCGTTCCTGCAAAGCGGCGCACAGGCAGACGACAGCGAAGTGGCTGAGATTGAAGCGTTAATTCAACAGCGTCTGGATGCTCGTAAAGCCAAAGACTGGGCGGCAGCGGATGCGGCGCGTGACCGTCTTAACGAGATGGGGATCGTGCTGGAAGATGGTCCGCAAGGAACCACCTGGCGTCGTAAGTAACACCCTCACTCTTATCCTCTCCCGCAAGGGAGAGGATACGCTCAGCGCAATTTACGCCTGCTCCACCACAATATTCCCATCACTATTATTCCTGGTAGCCATACCCACATTAGCTCTGAAATAATCACCTGATGCCCATATGGCGTGGTGTAACGCGATAACGCAAACGGCGCGACTTTAATCACCTGCCAGGGGGCGAAAAATCGTTCCTCTGACCACGGCCACAACCAGCCAACACCTTTGCCGCCAGTGGTTACCGAATCCAGCAAGCTGTGTGATAGCAGCGATACGGTTAAAAATAGCCAGCAGCGAATCAGCCCCGTCCTGAACCATCGATGCCCAATAAGCACGCATAACAGCGGGACAACAAACGCAAATACCAGCGAATGAGTAAAACCGCGATGGCCAAAAACATTGCCGTAGGCAACGCCAAATTTAAACGACAATACGTCGGCGTCTGGCAGCATCGCCAGGACGATTCCGGCAAATAACAGACGCGGCGGGATGATTTTCGACCCCAACCCTAAACCAATACAAAGGGGGACGGCGGCGTGGGTAATAACGGTTGGCATGATGATTGCTTCGGCAAAATGTTGATGCTAACAGCATGAATGAAAGCAACGAAGAGGGCAAAGGTCTGAAAAGAGAATCGGCCTGCATACAGGCAGGCCGGAATGGGGTCAGGCAACAACCTGTACGCTGTGACCTGCAAAACTCACTGTCTGACCGGCGACGATTTTGCAACGTTTGCGCGTTTCAACTGCGCCGTCGACTTTCACCTGGCCTTCAGCAATCGCGATTTTCGCCTGCGCGCCGCTTTCGCTCCAGCCTTCCAGTTTCAGCAAGTCGCACAGCTCAACGTGCGGATGTTTACCTAAAGAAAATGTCGCCATGTTACTCACCCTGTGGATCATGATATTCAACGCACGCCTGTAGCGTGTTTTCAATCAGCGTGGCAACCGTCATTGGGCCAACGCCGCCAGGAACAGGCGTAATGTATGAGGCGCGCTTAGCCGCTTCTTCAAACACGACGTCGCCCACAACTTTGCCATTTTCCAGACGGTTGATACCGACATCAATCACAATAGCGCCTTCTTTGATCCAGTCACCGGGAATAAAGCCTGGCTTGCCGACGGCGACGATCAACAAATCGGCGTTTTCCACATGATGACGCAGATTTTTGGTGAAGCGGTGAGTCACGGTGGTGGTGCAACCTGCCAGTAGCAGTTCCATGCTCATCGGGCGACCGACGATATTCGATGCACCAATCACCACAGCATTAAGGCCAAAGGTATCAATGTTGTAACGCTCAAGCAGCGTGACGATACCGCGCGGGGTGCAAGGACGCAGGCGCGGCGCACGCTGGCACAGACGACCAACGTTATAAGGATGGAAACCGTCTACGTCTTTGTCCGGGTGAATACGTTCCAGTACTTTGACGTAGTCAATTCCCGCCGGAAGCGGCAACTGCACCAGAATACCATCGATGGTATTGTCGGCATTCAGCGCATCGATAAGCTCAAGCAGTTCTGCTTCGCTGGTGGTTTCAGGAAGGTCATAGGAGCGGGAGACGAACCCGACTTCTTCGCAAGCTTTGCGTTTGCTTGCGACATAAATTTGCGATGCAGGGTTGCTGCCGACCAGCACAACGGCCAGTCCTGGCGCCCGCAGTCCGGCCGCAACGCGTGCCTGAACTTTTTGAGCAACTTCAGAGCGCACCTGCTGCGCAATCGTTTTACCGTCAATAATCTTTGCTGCCATCAGAGAGAGGATTCCATCTGTTACGTAGGTCGAAGGGGATGCGTCTATTTTGTCAGAAGCGTAGCGCGCTGTCAGTTTTCGTTTTCTGAAAAGTAAAACCTTCTGTACCAGGCAGATTAACGCCGATAATGATAACCGCCGTTGGTTTGCCGTCGTAGTGAGATAAATCAGACACGACCGTACACTTGTTCAGCAACCAGTTCAAAAGCCATTGACTCAGCAAGGGTTGACCGTATAATTCACGCGATTACAGCACATCGTGGTATCAATGCGCCCTTAGCTCAGTTGGATAGAGCAACGACCTTCTAAGTCGTGGGCCGCAGGTTCGAATCCTGCAGGGCGCGCCATTACAATTCAACCAGTTACACCTTCTTTACCACCTTCATAATTTCAGAGTGGACGTATTTGGGGCATTATTACCAAAAATATCGTCTATTTTCCTCGCGTGCTCTGTCAAATGATTAGACGTAAGGTGAGCATATCTACGCACCATTTCTATGGATCCCCATCCGCCCATTCCCTGAAGCACTGATGAAGAGCATCAATGAATGCACCAGGGGGAACCAGTGAGTTAAGTTCGAACTGTAGTACAATTCTCTCCGGTATTAACAGGAATGAATATGCTATGAACCCTTATATTTATCTTGGTGGTGCAATACTTGCAGAGGTTATTGGTACAACCTTAATGAAGTTTTCAGAGGGTTTTACACGGTTATGGCCCTCTGTTGGTACAATTATTTGTTACTGTACATCATTCTGGTTATTAGCTCAGACGCTGGCTTATATTCCTACAGGGATTGCTTATGCTATCTGGTCAGGAGTCGGTATCGTCCTGATTAGTTTACTGTCCTGGGGATTTTTCGGCCAACGGCTGGATCTTCCAGCCATTATAGGCATGATGTTGATTTGTGCCGGAGTGTTGGTAATTAACTTATTGTCACGAAGCGCACCGCATTAAAAATAGTTTCGTTCGAGTTTAATGAAATACGTCAGCTCGTATGTTTATACGGGCTGCTTTTTTATACTGCGGGTAAATGTTTTTTTGCAAGTGGAGCAGGGGATTACCATATTTGTGTTTTGAATAGCAATAACAAAGTTGTAGGCAAGAAATACTGTCGGCATTTTGTGATTAAATGGTTTATAGCAATATAACAAGAAACTCTTAAGTCTGTTTGTTTTTTAAACTTCATCCACATCGTGGATAAATATGAGAGCCACCCGCTGAACGGGTGGTTTTACGTAAGTTAAATTTTATAATTTCAGTGAATGTTTACGCTACAATAATACAAATGATAGTGGACAAAAACACAATCAGGCGATGGATTCACCGTAGGATGCAACTGCCTGAGCGGTGAAACCCACGCTCAATTCCTGTCTGACCCCATCATTTTTAAGCCAATAATAAATATTATCTTCTTTATTAAAAGCGTAAATTCTACAAATGCCCGCACATTCACTATTTGTGTTCCATCCACTATTAGCTACATCGCCCCATTCCTGGTAAAGTCCTGCGTTAACTTCTCGCTTAATAATATGCCCTGAATCATGATCATTATAATCGTAACTATCGATATCCTGCGCTTCGGGAAATTCTCCGTTCATTTTTTTAACCCACGGTAAAATATCTTTAACTGAATCATAAGTTTCAATGCTGTATTTGAAAAAACGCTTCACGGTAAAAATATAAATACCGGCAGATTTGTTCGTTGATTTATCAGTAGCGAAAATGGCAAAAATATTCCCGATGCACTTTTCGTCAACGTCAGGAAAAGTTACTGTGCCATCCTGACTGATCGCCAGAACATTATTGTCTGCATCAGTGCTACAGCTCCATTTTACCTTGTCATTATTAACCGGGTCATTATCAATGACCATCTTAAAGGTGGCACCTGGAAACAAGCAGTTAGGGAAATGGTAACCATTCGTCATATCATTTTTAATATCATAGATATGGTTGTCAACTAAAACGCCTGTAATTTTACTCATCATTGACTCTCTTTGTTTATTAAATAAAAGGTTTTATTCCTGTGTAAAGGAATATGCTGATATTAATGCGCTTGATGAATAATTGTTCTTATTTAAAAGTTATATAGTGGTATAAATATGATTATATAATCCCTCTGAGTAGTGGTTACGCCGCTTATTTGTGTTATGTACGGGAATATCTGGAAAGTGCCAAATCGTCGCAAGCGTAATCCTGAGCGAAGCATTGCAAGATCTGATGGCAACTATCATGTGGTGACAAATGGTAAAGCGGGTAATGATGTTTATTGTGAATATAATGGTGTAACCGCTGATAAGAATATTTGATTGGAGGGCAGATAATTAAAAGATAACGTATGAAAGAATGTGCTTTGAAGTTTCATGACAAACAGCAGTTTAAAACCTTCCGGTTATCTATTGACCGGTAGGAGAATGAAGACCTCCAGAACAAACAGTTAGTCGATGAAATTAGTTTCACCTATATTCTTCCTTTAACGCCTCCTCTTTCGCAAATTACACTATCACTTTTTGATCGCGGTTTGGTTAAATAATTGAAAACGTCAGACGCATAAAATGCGTTGAAAACTGAGAATTAATACAGACAGGATTCTGATCAGGCAAGTGAAAAGGAAGGGAGCAAGCAAAGTTGCTCCCTTAAACAATTAATACTCGAGGATGCCACGCGCGACGGGCAAATAGCGCAGAGAGAAATAGAGTGCGTCTTTGCCACAGGCGGAATGTTTTGCTAGTAGCGAGGCGATCTCCGCATTCGGTTTTGGTTTAGCTGCAAACGTTTTACCTTTGCCCGCGACAAACAACTCATAAACAATGCCGCTGGCGGGTGAGGCAGTTTGGCAATCTGCGCTGGCTTGCAGATAACGGTCACGCTGTTCGGCGGTGAGTTTATCAACGCCGCCGCCATCCTGTACCCAGACATTAACGCCTGTCGCTCTAACTTGTTCCAGCAGTTGCCGATAGCCATCGGGCGACATATTGCCAGCGAAAAAGCTACTGATATAAACCGGTTTTGCTGAAACATTGCTAATCAGTCGCTGCGTATTGTTTAACCATTTTAGTAAAGGTTGTCGGGCGGCTTCACTGCGCCAGTTCAGATCGTCAATTTCCGCACTGATGTACCAGCCATCCGGCGTTACGCCAGGCGTGGCACGCCATAATCTGGCTTGCTGGAGATCGGCGGCCAGCAGGCGATTAAGGTAGCTTTCCAGCGCTGCAGATGACTGCTTCTGATGCAGAAAAAATTCCGGATCGGCGTTCAGACCAACAATCAGCTTCAGACCAGCCTGTTGCGCTGCCGCGGCACGCTTAAACAATAACGCGCGCTGTTCTGGCTGGGTGAATGCATCGCCATAACGAGTCCATTGCAGAATCAGGGTGTCGAAGCCCTGGAGACGCAACTGACTCATCAGTCCCTGCCACTGGGCGTCGGTGACCTGACTGTCACGGTTTTGCGGTTGCCAGATAATACCTTTCATTGCAAAGGAAAAAGGGCTGACCAGGAGCAGTGTCAGCAATACGAAAATGAACTTACGCATTTACCAGTGCACTCCAATGGTGAGAAACGCGTTGTTGCGCTCCCCGCTACGTTGATTAATCACCTTAAAGGTATGCTGATATTCGACGCCGAGACTGACTTTGTGCGGCCAGGCATCGTAATGCGTCTCGCCGGTCCAGATATTCCAGCGCACGCCGACGCCACCAAGCTGTGCGCCCTGAGTGCCTTTATCACGATAGCCGTTATCCTGTACGTGAGCGTAAGGTTCGATTGTCTGCCCGTTCGCGACTTTCTGATGCCAGCTCACACGGTAATCAGCCGTCCACGCCTGAATATCCTGGCGGACATATTGCGCCGCATCGAGATACAGGTTTTGGGCAAACCAGCCTGAACCGTTCGGGTGCCACTCATCGCTGTATTTACCGCCGTTAAAGAACGAGGCGCTGGCACGCAGCATGGTGTCGGAGGTGCCATTTTGCCCATTCAGCGGGAACTGCTGTTCAACGGCAAGGAAAAAGATCTGATCGCGCAGCGGCTTCCAGCGCAGGCCGGTGCCGGACATCGGATTTTTCACCGGCATCACCACACCGTTTTCTCCGGTATCGGCAAACACACGGCTGTAAACCGAAAGCAGGTCGCCTTCCAGCAGTATATTGCGCCCGATGCGGTATTCGGCTTCCAGTTGTCCGTAGCTACGATAGCTTTTACCTGGCGCAGCGCCACCGACGTTATTGCTAGCTGAACTCATCGCGCCGGAACGCAAGCCAATGGAGGAATCGAAACTGAACGTCCAGCGGCGACCAACGTCCTCATGCAGACGACGGAAATTGAAGCGTTGCTGATTTTGTTCCGGTGTCAGCGGTGTAATCAGCGCCTGGTTATCAATGTCATCAATCACCAGCCGGGCGTAGTGTTGCGTCGCAGGCATATCATCCAGACGCTGATTCACGTAAGCCAGTTGTCTGATGAGTGCCGGATCGTCCGGTAGCCCTTTATGCGCCTGTTCCAGCATCTCCCGCGACTGCGCGATATCGCCGCTATCCCACAAGGCGTAACCGAGCGCCGCCTGGGTATTGCTGTTATTCGGTTCCAGTTCCAGAGCGGCGCGCAAATCGCTCACTGCCGCTGAGACATTATGACGTTGCCGATAAATCGTCGCCCGCGCAACGTAAGCGTTAGCTGAAGGCGCAATGTTAATTGATCGAGTGAGATCGTTCAGTGCAAGTTCTGGCTGAGCAGGAATATAACGTTGTGCATGTAGCCACCAATACTGAGCATTGTTGCCCAGCCCGCGTTGTTCTGCCTGCTGAAGCCAGCGATCGCGAGCCGTGCCATTTCCAGCCGCCTGGGCGGTATTGGCGGCAGCGAGCAGATCTTCCTTGCTCATGTCGTGAAGACTGATTTTCTGCCAGGCCGCCAGTGCGGTGGCGTAGTCTTCAACCTGATACGCCTGATAGGCCACCGCGCGATGTTGCCACGCGTTCGGTTGCCGTTTTTCTGCCTGAAGCCATGCATACAACGCCACACCAGGTAGCGTCTCCCGATAACACTTCGCCAGACGGTTCCAGGCGGCTGCATCGTAAGTCGGTGACATATCGCCCAGTAAACGGACGATTGCCGGGCAATTGTCAGCAATACCCGGCAACTGGCTTTGCCACTGGCGTTGCGCCGCCAGCGGCAACGGTTTCGATAAAATCGCCACTTTCGCTGGCGTTGCCAGGTAAGGATGACTTTCCAACAGAGACGCCAGCCGCGTCATTAACGTATGGCTGGCGCTTGCATCGCCCTGGAAAGGGTAGCGTTGCAGTAACAAATCGGCAGCTTCACGTGACTGTCCGTTCTGCATCAGTTGCCAGGTCAGTTGATCCAAGCGCGTAAGATTTGCTGGTTCTCGCTGATACAGCAACCGCGCCAGACGTAGTGCTTCAACTCTGTTGTGGGTTGCCACACTGACGGCATAACGCTCTTCAAGCATTTCATTGGCGGGGAGGGTGGCGAGCAGTTTTTGCGCCGCGTCGTACTGACCCTCTTTTAACAGCTCCGGAAGCGTTGCGCCAATAACGTACTGGCGGTTATCGGCAAACTGTACCGTGTAATTCGCCAACGCTTGCACCGGAGTGTCACTGTATTTTGATAACAGATAGAGCCAGCTTTTCTCTTGTAAGTCCGTAGTGAACAGAGGTTTGTTTTCAGCGAGATAACGCTGGAGGCGTGCTTTTTCGCCACGATAAGCCAGTGCGGTCGCGTAAGTAATATACGACTGTGGATCGGTGAAGATCCCCACTGATTGCAGCGCCAGGATCCGATCATCCAGATGCCCGGCAAGAAGCACGTCAAACCACTGACGGCGCTCTGCTGCGCTTAATGTATTCTGCTGGCGTGCTTCATTGTATAGCGTATCCGCCTGGGACCATTGTTTCAGGTAGATTGCGCGTTGCAGCAGATCGGTACGTAACGTTTTTCCTTCCGGCGATGCGGCAAACGTCGCATCGTTCAGTTGCGCTTTGGCAACAGATAACTGTGCCAGCCGCAGCGCATTCTGCCCAACTTCACTGCGGCAACGCAGAGTCGGCGTAGCATCGCACGCTTTTTGCTGTGCCAACAGCTCCTCGACGGTATTCACTGTTTTGACTTCCACAGGAATTGCCGCAAGGCTACGTTGAAGCCGGGCATCGCCGGGAGTTCGTTTAAGCTGATCCTCAAGCAATAGCCGCGCGCGGTCATCATGACCAAAATGGCGATAGGCTTCTGCCAGATATAAAGTCAGCGGAATATTATCCGGCACCTGCTGATGAATATATTCAAATTCACGGATGGCGGTTGCTTCGTCGTTATTTTTCTGTGCTTTCAGCGCCTTATCGAGGCGGGGATAAATAACAAAATGGCGATAGTCGCTAAGCCCCAGCTCTTTGGCGCTGGTGCCAATATTGTCTGCGAGTGCGCCAGTACTCAATAAAGACGTCAGCAGTAAACCAGACCATCCGATGATGCGATTAAGGTTATTTTCCTTCATTTTCGGACTCCAGTTGCGCAACCTGTTCTGTGGTTAAACCTGCTTTGAGTAATAGAGATTGCATCGAAACTTGTAATTCGCGTTGAATTGTCAGTACGCGATCCAGCGTTTCCTGGCTGATGACACCTTCAGTAACCAAAAATTTGCCGAGCGGCAGAGAGCTGCGTTCATGACGCAGTAGCAGCACATTAATCGCTGAACGATTAATATGGCCGAGTGTGGTCAGTATTTCGGCAAACAGGAACTGATGCGGCACATATTGCTGCCAAATATCGCTGGCCTGTTGTTCCGTGAGCCACTGATGCTGAACCGCATTGTACAACATTGCCCGCGGATCGTGACCGCGGCGGCGTGCATACCAGTGGCGTAATCCGGTGACAATTTGCCCGCGCAGAACAATGACGTAGCGCACTTTACGTCCAACCTTGCGCGTCAGTGCCGCCAGTGACACCGGATCAATGCCGTCTTCACTACCGACAATTAACTCATCATTTTCCAGACGCAGCGGCAGCACCGCATAATGCAGTGCTACGGAAGCCGGCATTTCGGCAATCAGCGAGGAAGGGATCTGCCAGGCATCGATCGATTCCCACGCCACACCGTTTTGCTCCGCCAGTGCCTGCGCCAGTTGCTCTGCGCTGATCAACCCTTGCATCAGCATCGAACCGCCGAGACGCAGACCTTCGACGCGATTACGCAGTGCTGTATCGAGTTGTTCTTCGGTGATGACCTGATTTTCCAACAAAATTTGACCTAACGGGCGCAACGAACGGGTATCGCCAGTCACGCTGGGGAAATCGTGCGTCGTTTTATCCCATGCTACGCGACGCGGATCGCCATGTTGAAGCACCTGTTTCAACGCGCGCCAGTTAGCCATAAAGTTAATCAGGTTGCCCCAGAATAGCCGCAGGACGGATAGCAGGCCCTGCGTCAGGCCGTAGTAACCGGTGACAAAAATCACCCGCTGCACAATACGGTTAACCATCAAGCCAAAGTTTAGCCATAGCAGGGTCATTAACCATGCGCTGCCGCTGAAAATAGAAAGAAAATGCCAGGCATCAGGCCATAAACTTTCATACGCCAGTAACAGCAAAAGTTGGATCATCACCAGCATCGCGAGGAAACTAACAAAGTTGCTGATTGCCCCTTTGCGGTCACGCCAGAGAAAGTAGTTGAGTGTCAGGCTGGAAGTCCATTTATGGGTTTTAAATCCCTGGAAAACAATGCCGATGATCCAGCGAGACTTTTGCCGCACTGCGGTGGAAAAGGTATCGGGGAAATATTCGCGCACGCAGATCATGTTTGACGTCCGCGCGTGCTGTAAAAATTTACGCTGCTCGCGTTCTTTAGCTTCGTCCACCACCGGAAAACGGACAAAAATCTCCGTCATTCCTTTCTCTTTCAGGCGGAAACCAATGTCGTAATCTTCGGTGAGACTTTGCACGTCAAAAGCAATGCCGTCACCGTCAGCCAACAGCGCGGTCACGGCGCGGCGGCTGAAACAGGTGCCAACACCTGCGCTGGGCACCTGTCCGGCGAGGGCTTCACGCACCGGAACATCTTTGCCATGCAGTTCGGAAAACTCATCGATATAGGTCATGCTGGTGAAGTGCGTCCATTCGCGTTCGAACGGATACACCGGGATCTGAATCAGATCCTTACGCTCGACAAGGTAGTTGAACAGACGCAGTTCCATTGGCGAAATCACATCTTCGGCGTCATGCAGAATAAAACCCGCAAAGGCGAAATTGGCGCTTCGCTCAAACTGGGTGATGGCGTCCAGCACATTGTTCAGACAATCTGCTTTGCTGGTGGGGCCAGGACGTGCGCAGACCACCTTATGCACGTTCGGGAAGCGAGCACACACTTCGTCAACATCACGCTGAGTATCGGGGTCGTTCGGGTAAGTGCCGACAAAGATATGATAGTTTTCATAGTCGAGCGTGGTTGCCGCCAGCTCGGCCATATTGCCGATGACGCCAGTTTCATTCCACGCCGGAACCATAATCGCTAACGGTTTTTCATCTGGTTTGTACAGTTCGCGGTAACTCATTCGTGGGTAGCGCCGATAAACACTCAACTTGCGCTTAATGCGACGAACCCAGTAGACGACATCAATGAAAAAATCGTCCAGTCCGCTGATGAACATTATGACCGCTAACGTTATCGCGATTACTTTTAAGCCATAAAGCCAGGTAGCAAAAACATCAAGAAGCCAGTCCACGCCAAAACCTTACATTAACGCTGCTTATGTTTAGGGTGGCGTATATTAAGGTTTTTTATGAATTGTGACAGCTTTTTACCATTAATAGGTATGACTATTGCGGCACGTTATTTTTACACTGGTGATAAAAGTTGCTGTTTGCTGAATGATTAAGCGGGTAATGAGATCACAAACCTTGTCCCACGCGCATCTGACGTTACCGCAACCGTGCCTTTATGCGCGACAACAATCGATTTCACAATCGCCAGGCCAATGCCGCTACCTTCACCTTTTCGTTGGCGGGAGGGGTCAACGCGGTAGAAGCGGTCGAACAATCGCGGTAAGTGTTCGGGCGGAATGGGCGTACCGGGGTTTTCGACGGTAACCTGTACCTGGCGATCGGTAGTCTGGCAACGCACTACAATTGCCTCTCCGGGCGGCGTATAACGCAGGGCGTTAGAAAGCAGGTTGCTTAACGCCCGACGCAACATCAGCGGATCGCCCGCGACCTGACACTTGTCGCCAACAAATCGCAGTTCCACGCCGCGATCTTCCGCTAACGCCTCGAAAAAATCGAAAACTTTGCTGACTTCATCTGCCAGGTTGAGCATTTTCTTTTCCGGGATTAGCTGGTTGTTATCGGCCTGGGCGAGAAACAGCATATCGCTGACCATTTTCGCCATTCGCGTCAACTCTTCCAGATTAGAGTAGAGCACATCTTCCAGTTCCTTCTGGCTGCGCGACTGGCTCAGGGCAATTTCCGTTTGCGTCACCAGATTCGTAATTGGCGTGCGAATTTCGTGGGCGATATCTGCCGAGAAGTTGGACTGGCGGGTAAAGACATCTTCAATACGTTCAATCATATGATTAAACGACAGCACCAGTTGCTCCAGCTCAATCGGCACGGTCTGCGGGTCCAGGCGAACGTCGAGATCTTTCGAAGTGATATTCTGGATCTGGCGGCTGACGCTGCGGATCGGCGCGTGACCTTTATGTACCGCCAGCAGCACGATAAAGACGATCAGGATGCTGATGATCGATGCAGTCATTACAAGTTTATTCATCAAATCATTTATGTAATGAAGATGAAAATCGATCGACAGCGCAATGTAGAGCGTATAAGCCGGTTTGCCGTCCACCAGCGGGCCAACCGACAAGTTAATCATCCGCCAGTTGCTGTGTTCCCTATGCCCGTGACCGTGGCCTGGCATCATAATCGTCGGGCCGGAGAGGAGATACACCTCACCACCACGTGCGTCTTTATCGGGTATGGCATCGCGTGCAAACTCGCGGATATCCGGCGCGCCTGGGGAGTGATATACCGTTTTACCGTGGCTATCTGCCAGGGAAATCAAGACGTTGGAATAACCACTGACGATATCTTCCAGCGTCATTAAGCGTCGGGCTTGTGTCTCGTCAGGGTGATTAAGTACCCGTTCAAGGGTGGTGCTAATCTCTTTTAAATCATTAATATCCTGCTCAGCAAAATGGACTTTTACCGAGTGGATCATGATCCATGCAAAGGCGAAAAATGCCGCGATGGTGGCAAGGCTGATAAAAAAGGTCAGGCGGGTTGCCAGCGAAAACGGGCGCTGAAATGGCTTATTGGCCATCCGGCACCTCAAGCATGTAACCCACGCCACGCACGGTTTGAATCAGCTTTGGCTCAAAATCATTGTCGATTTTGCCGCGCAGTCGCTTCACCGCCACATCAATGGCGTTGGTGTCGCTGTCAAAATTCATGTCCCATACCTGTGAAGCGATAAGCGAGCGGGGCAGTACTTCGCCCTGATGACGGAGGAAAAACTCCAGCAGGGTAAATTCTTTACTGGTCAAAGTGATACGCGTGCCGCTACGGGTGACTTTGCGGCTGACAAGATCGACCATCAGGTCGGCAACCTGAAACTGGCTTTCGATAATCACCGCCGCTCCGCGCCGCAGTAAGGTGCGCACCCGCGCCAGCAGTTCAGCAAAAGCGAATGGCTTCACCAGATAATCATCCGCTCCCAGCTCCAGCCCCTTGACGCGATGTTCAATCGTACCCAGCGCGCTGAGCAGCAGAATCGGCATCCCTTTGTTGGCAGAACGCAACATGCGCACGATATCCCAGCCGTTCACGTCTGGCAGCATAATATCGAGGATTATCAGGTCGTAATCTCCAGTCATCGCCAGATGGTAGCCGTTAAGTCCGTTATCGGCCAAATCGACCACAAAACCGGCTTCGGTTAACCCTTTGGTCAGATATTCGCCGGTTTTCTTTTCATCTTCGACAATCAACAGTTTCATGTTTCCTCCGCATACTGCCCGGCCAATTCTAGAGGAGCGCGATCAGATGGCAATCGCTTATTGGCAAAATGACAATTTTGTCATTTTCCTGTCACCGGAAAATCAGAGCCTGGCGGGTAAAGTTGGCGGCATAAAATCACCAGAAATTATGCGCCTATGTCTCATTGTAAACTCCTGACACTTTGTGTGGCCCTCGCGCTAAGTGGTTGCTCACTGGCACCGGATTATCAGCGCCCGGCAATGCCCGTGCCGCAGCAGTTTTCGTTAAGTCAGAACAGCCTGATCAACCCGGTCGATAATTACCAGAGTGCGGGCTGGCGCACCTTTTTTGTTGATAATCAGGTGAAGACGCTGATTAGCGAGGCGCTGGCGAATAACCGGGATTTGCGTATGGCGGCGCTAAAAGTGCAGGAGGCGCGGGCGCAATATCGACTGACCGATGCCGATCGCTACCCGCAACTCAACGGCGAGGGTAGCGGCAACTGGAGCGGTAATCTTAAAGGCAATACCGCCACGACACGGGAGTTCTCGACTGGCCTTAACACCAGTTTTGACCTCGA
Organism: Escherichia sp. TW09308; assembly: GCF_000208565.1. Taxonomy (NCBI): domain Bacteria; kingdom Pseudomonadati; phylum Pseudomonadota; class Gammaproteobacteria; order Enterobacterales; family Enterobacteriaceae; genus Escherichia; species Escherichia sp. TW09308. The sequence goes on from NZ_AEME01000001.1 coordinate 4,305,503, forward strand.
TTTTTTCGGTCGCTTAAAGAACATGAGCGAAGCCGAGCGACAAAATTATTTAGCTACTGAGGAAGCCCGGCGCGCGGTGCATATTCTGCTGGTTTCGAATGTCGCGCAAAGCTATTACAACCAGCAACTGGCTTATGCGCAATTGCAAATAGCCGAAGAAACGCTGCGTAATTATCAACAGTCATATGCGTTTGTCGAAAAACAACTGTTAACCGGTAGCAGCAATGTTCTGGCGCTGGAACAGGCTCGTGGGGTGATTGAAAGTACCCGTAGCGATATTGCTAAACGTCAGGGGGAACTGGCGCAGGCGAATAATGCGTTGCAACTGTTATTGGGACGCTACGGCAAGCTGCCGCAAGCGCAGGCAGCAAACAGCGACAGCTTGCAAAGCGTTAAATTACCGGCGGGTTTGTCATCGCAAATCTTATTGCAACGCCCGGATATTATGGAAGCCGAACATGCATTAATGGCGGCCAATGCCAATATTGGTGCTGCACGCGCGGCATTTTTTCCGTCTATAAGCCTGACCAGCGGAATATCAACCGCCAGCAGCGATCTGTCGTCATTATTTAACGCCAGCAGCGGGATGTGGAATTTTATCCCCAAAATTGAGATCCCCATTTTTAATGCCGGACGTAACCAGGCCAATCTGGATATCGCTGAAATTCGCCAGCAGCAGTCGGTGGTGAATTATGAACAGAAAATCCAGAACGCCTTTAAAGAAGTGGCCGATGCGCTGGCGTTACGCCAAAGCCTGAATGATCAAATCAGCGCTCAGCAGCGTTATCTGGCGTCGTTGCAAATTACCCTGCAACGGGCGCGGACGTTATATCAGCACGGCGCGGTAAGTTATCTGGAAGTGCTGGATGCCGAACGTTCTTTATTTGCTACCCGACAAACCTTACTCGACCTGAATTATGCCCGTCAGGTTAACGAAGTTTCCTTATATACCGCTCTGGGTGGCGGTTGGCAGCAATAATTTTTTAACTCCAGGAGATATAAAATGAAAAAGACACTGCAAGTCGCAATGTTCAGTCTGTTTACCGTTATTGGCTTTAATGCGCAGGCTAACGAACATCATCATGAAACTATGAGCGAAGCACAACCGCAGGTAATTAGCGCCACCGGTGTGGTAAAAGGTGTTGATCTGGAAAGCAAAAAAATCACCATCCATCACGATCCGATTGCTGCCGTGAACTGGCCGGAGATGACCATGCGTTTTACCATCACCCCGCAGACGAAAATGAGCGAAATTAAAACCGGTGACAAAGTGGCGTTTAATTTTGTCCAGCAGGGCAACCTTTCTTTATTACAGGATATTAAAATCAGCCAGTAACCCAGGTTTAATGAAATGAAAAAAATCGCGCTTATTATCGGCAGCATGATCGCGGGCGGTATTATTTCCGCGGCAGGTTTTACCTGGTTTTCCCAGGCGGAACAGCCAGCAGAAAAAACACCAACCGCAGAACGTAAAATTTTATTCTGGTATGACCCGATGTATCCCAATACGCGGTTCGATAAACCGGGTAAATCACCGTTTATGGATATGGATCTGGTGCCGAAATATGCCGATGAAGAGAATTCTGCGTCTGGTGTGCGTATTGACCCGACCCAGACGCAGAATCTGGGGGTGAAAACGGCCACCGTCACGCGCGGGTCGTTGACGTTTGCCCAGAGTTTCCCGGCAAACGTCAGTTACAACGAGTATCAGTTTGCTATTGTGCAGGCCCGCGCCGCCGGGTTTATCGACAAGGTTTATCCGCTTACCGTGGGCGATAAAGTGAAAAAGGGCGTGCCGCTTCTCGAGCTGACTATTCCCGACTGGGTGGAAGCGCAGAGTGAGTATTTACTGCTACGTGAAACCGGCGGTACGGCGACCCAGATCGAAGGCATTCTTGAGCGGCTGCGACTGGCGGGAATGCCGGAGGCCGATATTCGCCGCTTGATCGCCACGCAAAAAATCCAGACTCGCTTTACGCTCAAAGCGCCCATTGATGGCGTGATCACCGCGTTTGATCTGCGCGCGGGAATGAATATCGCCAAAGATAACGTGGTAGCGAAAATTCAGGGTATGAACCCGGTGTGGGTCACTGCCGCGATCCCGGAGTCCATCGCCTGGCTGGTGAAAGATGCCTCGCAGTTTACGCTCACCGTTCCGGCGCGACCCGATAAAACGCTCACCATTCGCAAATGGACGCTGCTACCCGGCGTGGATGCCGCGACCCGCACGCTGCAACTGCGTCTGGAAGTCGACAACGCCGAAGAGGCGCTAAAACCGGGAATGAACGCCTGGTTGCAACTCAATACCGCCAGCGAACCGATGCTGCTGATTCCGTCACAGGCGCTGATCGACACCGGCAGCGAACAGCGGGTGATTACCGTTGATGCCGACGGGCGTTTTGTTCCGAAACGCGTTTCCGTTTTCCAGGCATCACAAGGTATCACCGCGCTACGCTCTGGTCTGGCGGAAGGTGAAAAGGTGGTTTCCAGCGGGCTGTTTCTGATTGATTCCGAAGCCAATATTTCTGGTGCGCTGGAGCGGATGCGCTCTGAAAGCGCTACCCATGCGCATTGAGGGAATAACCAATGATTGAATGGATTATTCGTCGCTCGGTGGCGAACCGTTTTCTGGTGCTGATGGGTGCATTGTTTCTGAGTATCTGGGGCACCTGGACCATTATTAACACGCCAGTGGATGCACTGCCGGATCTCTCCGATGTGCAGGTGATTATTAAAACCAGTTACCCCGGTCAGGCACCACAAATCGTTGAAAATCAGGTCACTTATCCGCTAACCACTACCATGCTGTCGGTGCCGGGCGCGAAGACAGTGCGCGGTTTCTCGCAGTTTGGCGACTCTTATGTGTATGTCATTTTCGAAGATGGCACCGATCCGTACTGGGCGCGCTCGCGGGTGCTGGAGTACCTCAACCAGGTGCAGGGTAAGCTGCCTGCGGGTGTCAGTGCCGAGTTGGGGCCAGATGCCACGGGCGTTGGCTGGATTTATGAATACGCGCTGGTGGATCGCAGCGGGAAGCACGATCTGGCTGATTTACGCTCATTGCAGGACTGGTTTCTTAAATATGAGCTAAAAACCATCCCCAATGTTGCGGAAGTGGCATCGGTGGGCGGTGTGGTAAAAGAGTATCAGGTAGTTATCGATCCTCAGCGCCTGGCGCAATATGGCATCAGTCTCGCAGAAGTGAAAAGTGCGCTGGATGCCTCAAACCAGGAAGCAGGCGGTTCGTCGATTGAACTGGCGGAAGCAGAGTATATGGTACGTGCCAGTGGCTATCTGCAAACGCTCGACGACTTTAATCACATCGTTTTAAAAGCCAGTGAAAATGGTGTTCCCGTTTATCTGCGTGATGTAGCGAAGGTTCAGGTTGGGCCGGAAATGCGCCGGGGTATTGCGGAGCTGAACGGCGAAGGCGAAGTGGCGGGTGGGGTCGTTATCCTGCGCTCCGGCAAAAACGCCCGTGAAGTTATTGCCGCCGTGAAGGACAAACTGGAAGCGCTGAAAAGCAGCCTGCCGGAAGGCGTGGAGATAGTTACAACATACGATCGCAGCCAGCTTATTGACCGCGCCATCGACAATCTCAGCGGCAAGCTGCTGGAAGAGTTTATTGTGGTGGCGGTAGTCTGTGCGCTGTTCCTCTGGCATGTGCGCTCGGCGCTGGTGGCGATTATTTCGTTGCCGCTGGGGTTGTGTATTGCTTTTATTGTCATGCACTTTCAGGGGCTGAACGCCAATATTATGTCGCTGGGCGGTATTGCGATTGCCGTCGGGGCGATGGTCGATGCTGCTATCGTCATGATCGAGAATGCCCATAAACGGTTGGAAGAGTGGCAGCATCAGCATCCTGACGCCCCGCTGGATAATAAAACACGCTGGCAGGTGATCACCGATGCTTCTGTTGAAGTAGGGCCAGCGCTGTTTATCAGTTTGCTGATTATTACGTTGTCGTTTATCCCGATCTTCACCCTTGAAGGACAGGAAGGGCGTTTGTTTGGTCCACTGGCGTTCACTAAAACCTATGCGATGGCGGGGGCTGCGCTGCTGGCGATCGTGGTGATCCCGATCCTGATGGGTTACTGGATCCGTGGCAAAATTCCGCCAGAAAGTAGTAATCCGCTCAACCGCTTTTTGATTCGGATTTACCATCCGCTGTTGCTGAAAGTATTGCACTGGCCAAAAACCACACTGCTGGTGGCGGCGCTTTCGGTGCTGACGGTAATCTGGCCGCTCAATAAAGTTGGCGGCGAATTTTTACCGCAGATCAATGAAGGGGACTTGCTGTATATGCCTTCGACGCTACCGGGGATTTCCGCGGCGGAAGCGGCGAGTATGCTGCAAAAAACTGACAAGCTGATCATGAGCGTGCCGGAAGTGGCGCGGGTATTTGGCAAGACCGGGAAAGCGGAAACGGCAACTGATTCTGCTCCGCTGGAGATGGTAGAAACGACCATTCAACTTAAGCCGCAGGATCAGTGGCGGCCAGGTATGACGATGGACAAAATCATCGAAGAGCTGGATAACACAGTGCGGCTGCCGGGGCTGGCAAATCTGTGGGTGCCGCCAATCCGTAACCGTATCGATATGCTCTCGACCGGTATTAAAAGTCCCATCGGGATTAAGGTTTCCGGCAACGTGCTGGCGGATATCGACGCGATGGCGGAACAAATCGAAGAAGTGGCGCGAACGGTGCCTGGCGTGGCTTCTGCGCTTGCCGAACGCCTGGAAGGTGGGCGCTATATCAACGTTGAGATTAACCGCGAAAAAGCCGCGCGTTACGGTATGACGGTGGCGGATGTGCAGTTGTTTGTGACATCCGCAGTGGGCGGAGCGATGGTTGGCGAAACGGTGGAAGGGATTGCTCGTTACCCGATTAATCTGCGTTATCCACAAAGCTGGCGCGACAGCCCGCAGGCGCTGCGACAGCTACCGATTCTGACGCCGATGAAACAGCAAATCACCCTTGCTGACGTTGCTGACGTCAAAGTCTCTGGCGGACCGTCAATGCTGAAAACCGAGAATGCGCGACCGACGAGCTGGATTTATATCGACGCTCGCGACCGTGACATGGTGTCGGTGGTTCACGATCTGCAAAAAGCGATTGCCGAGAAAGTGCAGTTGAAACCGGGCACTAGTGTGGCGTTCTCCGGGCAGTTCGAGTTACTGGAGCGCGCGAACCATAAGCTGAAACTCATGGTGCCGATGACGTTGATGATCATTTTCGTGCTGTTATATCTGGCGTTCCGTCGCGTAGGCGAAGCGTTGTTGATTATCAGTAGTGTACCGTTTGCGCTGGTGGGCGGTATCTGGTTCCTGTGGTGGATGGGCTTTCATCTTTCCGTGGCAACGGGCACCGGTTTTATCGCTCTCGCCGGAGTCGCTGCCGAGTTTGGTGTGGTGATGTTGATGTATTTACGTCACGCCATAGAGGCAGAGCCGTCGCTGGATAATCCGCAAACCTTTAGTGAACAGAAGCTGGATGAGGCGTTGTATCACGGCGCGGTACTGCGCGTGCGCCCAAAAGCGATGACGGTGGCGGTGATTATCGCTGGTCTGCTGCCGATTCTGTGGGGAACAGGGGCGGGTTCCGAAGTGATGAGTCGCATCGCTGCGCCGATGATTGGCGGTATGATCACCGCACCGTTGCTGTCGCTGTTTATTATCCCGGCGGCGTATAAGTTGATGTGGCTGCACCGTCATCGGGTTTAGGCAAAATTGCCTGATGCGCTATGCCTTATCAGGCCTACAGCGTGAATTATAATTTATTGAATTTGCACGTTTCTGTAGGCCAAATAAGGCGTTAACACCTTATTTGGCAATAACAGAGTACTTTTTGTCGGCAATTTGCATAAGAAAAGGATACCCGGTTTAACTGTGTGGATTGTGTCTTGCGACGACCAGCACTAAATGTTAAAAGATGCCCCTCATTAAAAAAGACACACAGGGGAAAGGCGTGAAAAACGCGTCAACCGTATCGGAAGATACCGCGTCGAATCAAGAGCCGACGCTTCATCGGGGATTACATAACCGTCATATTCAACTGATTGCGCTGGGCGGTGCAATTGGTACTGGTCTGTTTCTTGGCATTGGCCCGGCGATTCAGATGGCGGGGCCGGCCGTGTTGCTGGGCTACGGCGTCGCCGGGATCATCGCTTTCCTGATTATGCGCCAGCTTGGCGAGATGGTGGTTGAGGAGCCGGTTTCCGGTTCGTTTGCCCACTTTGCTTATAAATACTGGGGACCGTTTGCAGGCTTCCTTTCCGGCTGGAACTATTGGGTAATGTTCGTGCTGGTGGGAATGGCAGAGCTGACCGCTGCGGGCATCTATATGCAGTACTGGTTCCCGGATGTTCCTACGTGGGTCTGGGCCGCCGCCTTCTTTATTATCATCAACGCCGTTAACCTGGTGAACGTGCGCTTGTATGGCGAAACCGAGTTCTGGTTTGCGCTGATTAAAGTGCTGGCGATTATCGGCATGATCGGTTTTGGTCTGTGGCTGCTGTTTTCTGGTCACGGCGGCGAGAAAGCCAGTATCGATAACCTCTGGCGCTTTGGTGGTTTCTTTGCCACTGGCTGGAACGGGCTGATTTTGTCGCTGGCGGTGATCATGTTCTCCTTCGGCGGCCTGGAGCTGATTGGGATCACTGCCGCTGAAGCGCGCGATCCGGAAAAAAGCATCCCGAAGGCGGTAAATCAGGTGGTTTATCGTATCTTGCTGTTTTATATCGGTTCGCTGGTGGTATTACTGGCGCTCTACCCGTGGGTGGAAGTGAAATCTAACAGTAGCCCGTTTGTGATGATTTTCCATAACCTCGACAGCAACGTGGTGGCTTCTGCGCTGAACTTCGTCATTCTGGTGGCATCGCTGTCAGTGTATAACAGCGGGGTTTACTCTAACAGCCGGATGCTGTTTGGCCTTTCCGTCCAGGGTAACGCACCGAAGTTCCTTACCCGTGTTAGCCGTCGCGGCGTGCCGATCAACTCGCTGATGCTTTCCGGGGCGATCACCTCACTGGTGGTGTTGATCAACTATCTGTTGCCGCAAAAAGCGTTTGGTTTGCTGATGGCACTGGTGGTGGCAACCTTGCTGTTGAACTGGATTATGATCTGCCTGGCGCATCTGCGTTTTCGTGCAGCGATGCGACGTCAGGGGCGTGAAACACAGTTTAAGGCGCTGCTCTATCCGTTTGGCAACTATCTTTGCATTGCCTTCCTCGGCATGATTTTGCTGTTGATGTGCACGATGGATGATATGCGCTTGTCGGCAATTTTGCTGCCGGTGTGGATTGTGTTCCTGTTTGTGGCGTTTAAAACACTGCGCCGGAAAGCGAAATAATAGTGTAGGTCGGATAAGGCGTTCACGCCGCATCCGACAAAATGATGTCAACAATTTGAAGCCGCTCTCATCCATTCGATGAGAGCGGTTTTTTAATTACTGCTTAAATGCTTCTGCCAGGGAGCGAATATCATTGCTGGTTGGTGACTGATGAAGTCGCAGACCAAACTCTTCGACGATGGCAAATATGTGGTCGAATATATCAGCCTGAATGCTTTCATATTCCAGCCACACCACAGTATTAGTAAACGCATAGATCTCAAGCGGTAAACCATTATCGCCGGGAGCTAACTGGCGCACCATTAAGGTCATATCTTTACGAATCCGCGGATGATTGCGTAGATATTCGTTCAGATAGGCGCGAAACGTTCCAATATTGGTCATTCGGCGCAGGTTTAATACTGACTCCGTAGAACCTTGCTGGCGATTCCACTCGTTAATTTCCTGATGGCGGCTGGTTAAATAGGGTTTCAACAAATGCGCTTTATTCAGCCGCTGCATTTCGGTTTCATCAAGAAAACGAATACTGGTGACATCAATGCTGATACTGCGTTTAATACGTCGACCGCCAGAGGCTGACATCCCGCTCCAGTTTTTAAAGGAGTCGGATACTAACGACCAGGTGGGAATAGTGGTAATGGTATTATCCCAGTTACGCACTTTGACGGTAGTTAAGCCGATATCGATCACTGAGCCATCCGCGCCGTATTTTGGCATCTCCAGCCAGTCGCCCAGTTTCAACATATCGTTCGCGGAAAGCTGAATCCCTGCAACCAGACCAAGAATCGGATCTTTAAACACCAACATCAGTACGGCAGCCATCGCGCCAAGACCACTGATCAGAATTGCCGGTGACTGACCAATCAGCAGTGAGATCATTAATATGCCGACCAGAATCGCGCCGATCAGTTTGATCCCCTGAAATATCCCTTTTAACGGCAACTGTTTTGCCGCCGGGAATTTCTGAGCCAGATTTAAAATAACATCCAGCAGGGAGAAGACTGAAAGCAGCGCATACATCATGATCCACAACTGCGCACAGGTGGTCAGGATATCAGCCGCTTCGGTGCCTTTTTGCAGCCAGAATACCGCCTGAATATTGACGATAATCCCCTGCAGGGTAAAAGCTAAACGGTGGAAGAGTTTATTCTGGGTAATGATTTGCAACCACAGCCGTGAGCTGGCGATGGCGCGTTTTTCGAAGGTACGCAGTACCACCCAGTGCAAAATAATATGCACTATTACGGCGGTCAGAAAAATAATACCGAAAATCATCACCATTGAAGTGGTGTGATCGATCTCAATACCCGCTAAATCTTCAACCTGGGATATTAAATCCTGCATAACGTCTCCTTTATACAACAGCGGCCTATGATGACGGGTGAAAGGGGGTTATGCAAATAAGTAAAATCTGAGGATAAATAGCCGGGCGGATGCCCGGCAAGGGAGAATTACACTTCGGTTAAAGTGATACTTTGTGGCAGACGAGATTTCGGCAGGGTAGCGTTAAAATCTTCGACGCTATGATGACCCACCGGAACGATCACCAGACTGGTGTAGCCTTTCTCTTTCAGACCAAATTCTTCATCGAGGATCGCGGCGTCAAAACCTTCGATTGGCACCGCGTCCAGACCCAGTGCCGCAACGCCCAGCAGGAAATTACCGACGTTGAGATATACCTGTTTTGCCATCCACTCTGCATCATCTTGCAGATCTTTACGGTGCATATCCGCGAAGAATTTGCGGCCTTTATCGTTCGCGGCTTTCGCTTCCGGCGTGGCAAAGCGGCCATCAGCCTCTTCCTGGTCAACAACCAGCTTCAGCCAGGCATCGTCCATTGCGGTTTTCGCGCAGAACACAACGACGTGCGAGGCATCAAGTATTTTACGTTCGTTGAACACGTAATTATCGGCAGCGGATTTGGCGACACGCGCTTTGCCTTCTTCAGTGCTGGCAACGATAAAATGCCACGGCTGGGAGTTGGTGCTGGAAGGGCTGTATTGCAGCAGGGTTTTGATCTGCTCCGCCTGTTCTGGGGTAAGTTTTTTGTTGGCATCGAATGCCTTAGTGGAATGACGCTTTAAGGCGACAGAAATAATATCCATAAAGACTCCTTGTGAAAGACATTTGTGTGCCAGCAGATTACAAGGATCGAAGTAAAATGGTAAGCGAGAAAAATGCTCTATAGATTTACGTTTTAGCCTGGCCGCAGTCTTTTTTGATCGCGTTTGGCTAAGCCATCAACCACTAAATTCCATGAATCGTTGATCAGATCGCGAAGTAACGCTTCGGAGATTTCCTTGCCGGGATACACCGAAATCCAGTGCTTTTTATTCATGTGATATCCAGGCTTAATGTTCGGATATATCTGCTGATTTAACAGGGATTTTTGTGGATCGGACTTCAGATTTATGAAGGGGACGCCGCGCAGTTCTGACGACAGCATAAAAATCTTGCCGCCAATTTTAAAAACATCAAACTCCGGGCCAAACGGCCAGCAAAGCTCGACGAAAGGCAGCTCAAGCGCCAGGCGTTTCGCCGTTTCAAGCAGTGATTGCTTATCCATAAACTTTCCTTAAGGCGAAGGAGAATAAGCAAAGTATGCCGCGAACCGCGGCGATAATCGATGTTTAATCCGCCAGCGAGAACCAGCGTCGCCAGATAAATCTAAGAATAAAATATTCAATAGCGCCCAGCACTAAAAACCACAGACAAAATAACAAAGTGTAAAGCTGACTCAGATCCATCAGATGGAACGTGGCCATCAGTTTCTGTGCCAGCGTCAGCCCCAGCGCGGGGGCGGGCAGCAGCAGGCAAGAGAGGAAAGCCATCAACAAAATGCCTGCTGCGGCGGTCAAGGTTTCTAAAGGATGTTTCATAACATTGTTAAATGTAAGTTAAAACACCATTGTCAGGGATATTCTTCTGTAAGGCAATTCCCGACTTAGTCTCCGGCCCAAATCTCACAATGCTTTTTCACCAGCCCAATCAGCGAGCCGCCATCGGCAACGAAATCACGCATCAACTGTGCTTCATTCAGACCGCTGGCGACCTGGCGATGTAGGGCCTCAACCGCACTCGACGCACCAATTTTATGCGCAGAAGGGGCGATTTTTTCCAGCAATCGTAAGGTGTCTTCTGTTAGTGGCCGACGATCGCCGGTGTGTGGATCGGTAACAACGCCTTCCAGACCATAGCGGCAGGCCTGGAAACGGTTGAACTTATACAGCAGATAATCCTTTTCCTGATGCTTAAAAGGGCGTTCCGTCAGCAGCCAGTGAGCGGTGGACTGAATCAATCCCGCCATATTTATCGCATGGCTAAGGGTTAACGGGGTATCCATCACCCGAACTTCTACTGTGCCAAAATGAGGGCTGGGGCGAATATCCCAGTGCAAATCTTTAATGCTGTCGATCATCGTGGTGTAGCTCAGGCAGCGAAACAGGGCTTCGAATTGCTGCCAGTTACTGACCCACGGCATCGGACCATTATCGGGAAAGGCGGAAAAGATATTTGGCCGTGAGGAGACAAAATGGGTATCTGTTCCCTGCATATACGGCGACGCGGCAGAAAGGGCGATAAAGTGCGGCACAAAGCGCGATAAGCCGTGTAGCAAATAAATGGCGTCATCGCCACTGGCGCAGCCAACGTGAACATGCTGACCAAAAACAGTCGCCTGCTGAATGAGATAACCAAAGTGTTCCAGCGTCCGCTGATAGCGTGCGTTATCGCACACCTCCTGACGCTGCCATTTCTGAAATGGGTGCGTACCGCCACCGCAAATTTCCAGATGATTCTCCGCCGCAGCTTGCAGAACGACTTTCTGCATTGCTGAAAATTGCCCGGCAGCCTGGTTGATATCACGGCAAACACCAGTTGCCAGTTCCAGCATACTTTCGGTGATATCGTGCTTCACTTCTCCGGCGCTAATCTCACTTTTTACCGCATCAATTAGCGTTGAAGAGTCCTGACTAAGATCGTAGCCCGGCGGATTAACCACCTGCATTTCCAGCTCAATACCGAGGGTAAAAGGTTCAGAAATATGAAAATCGGGTAATGACATAGGTTTCTCTTATGTGGGCGTTTTCGTTTCAGTATAGAAGTGGGCGCGGCTGGGCGAGATGCGGAAGTTCTGGAATGTTTCTTTTTTTGGTGATGATGAACTGATTGCTACTTACTACTGAATCAATTTGGCTACTTTTGCAATGTGACAAGTTATGGCTGAGCTGGCTGGTGGCGAAGAATTTTGACGATTGGGGCGTACAGAAAAACTGGCTCAGCTTCAGTTGATCTGATGAATTGTGGAAAGCCCGAAACAGGATTTACTGTATAAAAAAACAGTTATTTTGCTAAGGAAGGGTAAGATAACCGCGGGTGCCTGAAGCTTTCCGGTTTCAGGTTTACTCTGAGGTCTGGAAAGATGAAGCCCAGGAGATATTTCTATCAACCCTGGGGCTACCTACCCAAACCTGAACAATTTGGATGCTAGTCCCTTCTTCGCATGGAGGCAATATAAACACGCTGACGAAATATGCCCTTGTGGCAGTCATAGTACTGTGTTTGACGGTACTGGGATTTACGCTTCTGGTCGGAGACTCGCTGTGTGAGTTCACCGTAAAGGAACGTAATATTGAGTTTAAGGCTGTTCTCGCTTACGAACCGAAGAAATCGCCGCTGTGCGGGGAGAAATCCCTGCATATCCGGTTGTCAGGTCAGGAATGGTAGGGCACCTGCTTTACACTTTCGCCCGCGCTCAGTGATGGCTGCGGGCGAGCCACAGCAAGAGTTATCCATTAATCGTGTTGGCACAGCGTTATGATGTGTTTTCCTCTTATCTGCCAGTACGCAGCAAACATCTCGTCCTCCCAACGAATAATGATTCGCTGTTTATTCCAGTTAACCACCTGATAATTTAGAAATCCTGCGTCGGTCTGTATCTTGCTTGCCTTAAATGCACTCTCTTTTGCTGAAAATGCCAGTGTAAGTGCCACAGGGAAAGGTAAATTGTAGCCTGTAATAAACTCGCGTTCAGTGGGGGTAATGATGTTATCTGTCAATTCTCTGGCTGTGTGTGCAGAAAAAATTTCTTCGATATCCACACCAATCGGTTGGTGAGAGACGATTGCTATAGCCGTATCCCCGCAGTGACTAATACTGCCGTATAAGCCCGTAGGCCAAAGTGGTTGGCGATGTTCACCGATTGCGGGCACACATTTATAGCCATATCCCCGCAACGCATGAACAGCAGCAATCCGTCCGGCTAAATGTTCGGCTTTGCGTTTACGTCCGGCATGTTGCAGTTGTGCGTAATGCGGCAGCCAGAACAAATCCTGCTCGTGAAAACTTGCAGGATCGAACTCAACAATGTGCAGCGTATGTCCGGCAAAGGGAAGGGAGGTATGCGTGGTTTTCATTTCGCCCATATTAGAGACTGATGACAAACGCAAAACTGCTTGATGCGCTACGCTTATCAGGCCTACGTGGTTCTGCAATATATTTGAATTGGCAAGATTTTGTAGGCCGGATAAGTCGTTCACGCCGCATCCGGCATGAACGACACGCCCTTTGTCAACAATCTGACGTTAGTATCAGAAGTGAGTATTAATGCTCATATACCATGTCCGTCCTGGTTCGTTATAGGTATACGCGCCAGCACCTGCGATATAGTTCGCACCGGCAAGATCACCCGTGGTCTGGGCATTCCCTTCACGCCACAAACGCTTGTCGAACAGGTTATCCACGCCGCCAGTCAGACTGACGTTCTTCGTCACGTCCCAGGTCGCACTCAGGCCAACAATACTGTACGGGCTAATTTCTTTGGTTTCCGGGCCAACCGCTGGCTGGCCTTTGTAGTTATATTTCTTCGGCTGCTGTTTGCCATACCAGGTGAAGGTGGTTTGCATCGACAAATCTTCCCGCGCCTGCCAGCTCAGTGTTGAGTTCAACGTATATTCCGGGATGATCGACAAACGGTCTCCCGTGGTTTTGTTTTCACTCTTCAGCATATAAGTGATGTTGTTGGTCCACATCACCGTCTCGCTAACCGGCACGTTTAACGATCCTTCCAGACCTTCAACCACCGCTTTCGGCACGTTATCCCACTGATAGAGATCGGTGCCTGCCGCATTTTTCCCTACAGCCACATAGCCCGCTTCAATCTTGTTGCGATAGTCGTTACGGAACCAGGTCACGCCCGCCAGCCAGCCGTCGCGTTTGAATTCCAGACCAATCTCTTTGTTGATGCTGGTTTCTGCTTTCAGGTCATCGTTACCTTGTAGATAGCAGCCGCCTGCGCTGGCATAGCAGCCCTGACCTTTACTGTAGAGAATGTAGTTCGGGTTAGTCTGATACAGGCTCGGCGCTTTATAGGCGCGTGCGATACCCATTTTCAGCGTGAAGTCATCGCCTAAGCCTTGCGATACGTTTAACGCCGGGCTCCAGTTATTACCGACAATGCTGTGATGATCGAAACGCAGCCCCGGCGTTACGATGGTGCTGTCGGTCAGTTCTATATTGTCTTCTGCAAACAGCGAGAAAATTTCTGCTTTTGAATATGGGCTACGGTCGGTGGCACTCACACCATCAATAGCACCGCCGGTATTCGTTCCGGTCAGCGCCTGGGTATTGGAACTCAAGTCCTTCATCCGCTGCTGATTCCACTCCGTACCCAGCGTCAGCGTCTGGTTAACGAAGAAATCAATCGGCAGGTTAACTTCGCTATGCAGCATCACGTCATCGAGATCGATATCGACGAAATCCTGCGTCGCTTTTTCGTTAAATTTTCCTTCGGTGCCGCCCGCCAGACCTTCCGGGATACGCGAGTTACGGGTGTGTTCATACTGCACCCAGTTGCTGGTGGTCACGCCGTTATCCCAGCCGCCGTTCCAGGTCAGCGAGTAGTTCTGGCGATAGAGACGGTTGGTTTCATCGCCGTATTTAGAGCGAGTGTAAGCATCAGAGTTGGTGTTCTGGGTATCGCCCGCATACAGGTTGCCCTGGCGGCTGTAACCTGCTTCCAGTTCCAGCGATTGCAGCGGTGCGAAGTCCCAGCGAACTACGCCGTTAATGTCTTTGTTGATCACCCCTTCGCGCCCGGCTGGTAGGGTAGTTGCATAGGTTCCTGCACGTGCGGACTGATGACCTTTGTTAATATCCCACGCGTCGGCCTGCGTTTTGTCGAGGTTGCCGTACAAACGGAAGCTGAACTCGTCGCCCAGTGGACCGGTGAGGCTGAAGTTGGTGCGTTTGGTGGCACCTTCCTCTTTATGTTCAGGGGCATTGAAATAAGCATCCCAGGAACCGTGCCACTCGCCACTGCCTTTTTTGGTGATGATGTTAACCACGCCACCTGCCGCACCGTTACCGTAACGGGCCGCCGCCGGACCACGCAAAACTTCAATACGTTCGATCATCTCAGGTGGCACCCAGGAGGTATCGCCACGGGTATCACGCTCACCGCGCCAGCCCTGACGCACCGAGTTGCGGCTGCTGACCGGTTTACCGTCAATCAAAATCAGGGTGTTTTCCGGACCCATGCCGCGAATATCAATCTGGCGGTTATTACCGCGCTGACCGCTGGTGGAGTTACCCGTCAGGTTTACGCCTGGCATGGTACGGATGATTTCCGATACATCGCGGGCCACCGGGTTTTTGCGGATTTCATCTGCGGTGATG
This sequence comes from Escherichia sp. TW09308, assembly GCF_000208565.1. NCBI lineage: Bacteria > Pseudomonadati > Pseudomonadota > Gammaproteobacteria > Enterobacterales > Enterobacteriaceae > Escherichia > Escherichia sp. TW09308. Next base: position 4,320,528 of record NZ_AEME01000001.1, read on the forward strand.
GTCGAAACGCCGGGAGCCTGCAAGTTCTGCTCGGCGGCGGTCACGACAATGGTATCGTCCTGTGAAACAGGGGTATCGGTTGGCTCTTGTGCCTGCGCTACTCCATAAATCCCCAGATTGACCAACAAGGCCAGGGAATGAATCTTCTTGTTCATTGTTTTTTTTCCTGCATTTTTGCCACGAATTCCAACGGTCTAAAGAGACGTAAGCTGGATTGATGTCGCCCGTCACTGCGAAAACCTTTGATTCCTGAAAGACACGCAGTGCAGTTGGTTAATTAATGCCCGCGCTTGACATAGCGCGCCAATACGCTATTGCAAATGCAAATAGTTATCAATAATATTATCAATATATTTCTGGAATCAATGAAAAAATTCACAATAAACATAAGGTTATGATGTGACGGCGTTAAAGGTGGGAAGTGATAGCTGGTGGCAGTCGAAACATGGCCCGCAATGGCAGCGTCTTAATGACGAAATGTATCAGGTCACTTTCTGGTGGCGTGACCCACAAGGTTCTGAAGAACGCTCAGCGATAAAGCGCGTATGGGTCTATATCACTGGTGTTACCGATCATCATCAGAACAGCCAGCCCCAGTCGATGCAACGCATAGCAGGCACCGATGTCTGGCAGTGGACGACACAACTTAATGCCAACTGGCGCGGCAGCTACTGTTTTATTCCCACCGAACGTGCTGACATTTTTTCTACACCATCACCAGATCGCCTCGAATTACGCGAGGGATGGCAAAAATTACTCCCTCAGGCGATAGCCGATCCGCTGAATCCGCAAAGCTGGAAAGGAGGGCGAGGGCACGCTGTTTCCGCACTCGAAATGCCGCAAGCGCCCCTGCAACCTGGTTGGGATTGCCGGAAAACGCCAGAAAATTCAGCCAGGGAAATTACCTGGAGAAGTGAACGGCTGGGAAATTCACGCCGTGTATGGATTTTTACCACCGGCGATGTACCAGCCGAAGAGCGTCCGTTAGCCATTCTGCTCGATGGTGAATTTTGGGCGCAAAGCATGCCCGTCTGGTCGCCGCTGACTTCGTTGACCCGCCGTCAGCAACTTCCACCTGCTGTGTATGTGTTGATCGATGCCATCGACACCGCGCATCGTGCACGCGAACTTCCGTGTAATGCTGATTTCTGGCTGGCAGTACAGCAAGAGTTATTACCCCTGGTGAAAGCCATTACCCCTTTCAGCGATCGTGCTGATCGTACCGTGGTCGCCGGGCAAAGTTTTGGCGGCCTTTCAGCACTGTATGCCGGACTGCACTGGCCTGAACGTTTTGGCTGTGTATTAAGCCAGTCGGGATCGTACTGGTGGCCGCATCGGAGTGGGCAGCCGGAGGGGCAACTGATCGAACAGCTTAAATCAGGCGATGTTAGTGCTGAAGGCTTGCGCATAGTGCTGGAGGCCGGGATTCGCGAACCGGTGATTATGCGAGCTAACCAGGCGCTGTATGCACAATTACAGACCACACAACAATCCATTTTCTGGCGTCAGGTTGACGGCGGACATGATGCGCTTTGTTGGCGCGGCGGTTTGATGCAGGGGCTAATCGACCTCTGGCAACCGCTTTTCCATGACAGGAGTTGAATATGGCATTCAGTAATCCCTTCGATGATCCACAGGGAGCGTTTTACGTTTTGCGCAATGCGCAGGGGCAATTCAGTCTGTGGCCGCAACCGTGCGCGTTACCGGCGGGTTGGGACGTTGTTTGTGAACCGCAGTCGCAGCAAGCTTGCCAGCAGTGGCTGGAAGCTAACTGGCATACACTGACACCCGCGAATTTCACCCAGCCGCAGGAGGCGCAATGAGTCAGCATTTACCTTTGGTTGCAGCGCAATCTGGCATCTGGATGGCAGAAAAACTGTCTGATTTACCTTCCGCCTGGAGCGTGGCGCATTACGTTGAATTAACCGGAGATATTGATGCGCCATTACTGGCCCGCGCGGTGGTTGCCGGGGTAGCACAGGCTGATACGCTGCGGATGCGTTTTACGGAAGATAACGGCGAAGTCTGGCAATGGGTCGATGACGCGATGACGTTCGAACAGCCAGAAATTATCGACCTGCGTACCAACATTGATCCTCACGGTACTGCGCTGGCATTGATGCAGGCTGATTTACACCAAAACCTGCGCGTCGATAGCGGTAAACCGCTGGTGTTTCATCAGCTCATTCAGATTGCGGATAACCGCTGGTACTGGTATCAACGTTATCACCATTTGCTGGTTGATGGCTTCAGTTTCCCGGCGATTACCCGCCAAATTGCCAACATTTACTGCACATGGCTGCGGGGCGAACCAACGCCTGTTTCGCCGTTTACTCCTTTTGCTGAAGTGGTGGAAGAGTACCAGCAGTACCGCGAAAGCGACGCCTGGCAGCGTGATGCAGCATTCTGGGCAGAACAGCGCTGTCAGTTGCCGCCGCCAGCTTCACTCTCTTCCGCACCTTTGCCTGGGCGTAACGCTTCGGCGGATATTCTGCGCCTGAAACTGGAATTTACTGACGGTGAATTCCGCCAACTGGCTACGCAATTACCAGATGTACAACGTACCGATCTGGCTCTTGCACTGGCAGCCTTGTGGCTGGGGCGATTATGCAACCGCATGGACTATGCCGCCGGATTTATTTTTATGCGCCGCCTGGGATCGGCGGCGTTGACGGCAACCGGACCTGTGCTCAACGTTTTGCCATTGGGTATTCACATTGCAGCGCAAGAAACGCTGCCGCAACTGGCAATCCGGCTGGCAGGGCAGTTGAAAAAGATGCGCCGCCATCAACGTTATGATGCGGAACAAATTGTGCGTGACAGCGGACGTGCGGCGGGAGAGGAACCGCTTTTCGGCCCGGTACTCAATATCAAGGTATTTGATTATCAACTGGATATTCCGGGCGTGCAGTCGCAAACTCACACCCTGGCAACCGGTCCGGTTAATGACCTTGAACTGGCGCTGTTCCCGGATGAACACGGTGATTTGAGTATTGAAATCCTCGCCAATAAACAACGTTACGATGAGTCAACGTTAATCCAGCACGCTGAACGCCTGAAAATGCTGATTGCGCAATTTGCCGCGGATCCGACGCTGTTGTGTGGCGATGTCGATATTATGCTGCCAGACGAATATGCTCAGTTGGCGCAGATCAACGCCACCCAGGTCGATATTCCTGAAACCACACTGAGCGCGCTGGTGGCAGAACAGGCAGCGAAAACGCCGGATGCTCCGGCTCTGGCAGATGCACATTACCAGTTCAGCTATCGGGAAATGCGCGAGCAGGTGGTAGCGCTGGCTAATCTGCTGCGTGAGCGCGGCGTTAAACCCGGCGACAGCGTAGCGGTGGCATTGCCGCGCTCGGTCTTTTTGACCCTGGCATTACATGCGATTGTTGAAGCAGGCGCGGCCTGGTTACCGCTGGATACGGGCTATCCGGACGATCGTCTGAAGATGATGCTGGAAGATGCACGCCCGTCGTTGTTAATCACCAGCGACGATCAACTGCCGCGCTTTAGCGATGTAGCAAATTTAACCCGCCTTTGCTATAACGCCCCACTCACCCCTCACGACAGTGCGCCACTGCAACTTTCGCAGCCGCACCACACCGCTTATATCATCTTTACTTCCGGTTCTACCGGCAGGCCGAAAGGGGTGATGGTCGGGCAGAAGGCTATCGTTAATCGCCTGTTATGGATGCAAAACCATTACCCGCTGACAGGTGAAGATGTCGTTGCTCAAAAAACGCCGTGCAGTTTTGATGTCTCAGTATGGGAATTTTTCTGGCCGTTTATCGCTGGGGCAAAACTGGTAATGGCAGAGCCGGAAGCGCACCGCGATCCGCTCGCTATGCAACGGTTTTTTGCCGAATACGGCGTGACGACCACACACTTTGTACCGTCGATGCTGGCGGCGTTTGTTGCTTCGCTGACAGCGGAAACCGCTCGCCAAAGTTGCGCGACGTTGAAACAGGTGTTCTGTAGTGGCGAAGCATTACCGACCGATTTATGCCGTGAGTGGCAGCAATTAACCGGCACGCCGTTACATAATCTCTACGGCCCTACAGAAGCGGCGGTGGATGTGAGCTGGTATCCGGCCTTTGGCGATGAACTGGCGGCGGTGAGTGGTAGCAGCGTACCGATTGGCTATCCGGTCTGGAACACGGGGCTGCGCATTCTTGATGCAATGATGCATCCAGTACCGCCGGGTGTTGCGGGAGATCTCTATCTCACCGGCATCCAACTGGCGCAGGGTTATCTTGGACGACCCGATCTCACAGCCAGCCGTTTTATTGCCGATCCGTTCGCTCCTGGTGAACGCATGTATCGTACTGGCGATGTGGCTCGCTGGCTGGAAAATGGCGCGGTGGAGTATCTCGGGCGCAGTGATGATCAGCTAAAAATCCGTGGTCAGCGTATTGAACTGGGTGAAATCGATCGCGTGATGCAGGCGCTGCCAGATGTCGAGCAGGCCGTTACCCACGCTTGTGTCATTAACCAGGCGGCAGCAACCGGCGGTGATGCGCGTCAGTTGGTGGGGTATCTGGTGTCGCAATCAGGTTTACCGCTGGATACCACTGCACTGCAGGCGCAATTGCGCGAAACATTGCCGCCGCATATGGTGCCTGTAGTTCTGCTGCAACTTGCGCAGTTGCCGCTCAGCGCCAATGGCAAGCTGGATCGCAAAGCTCTGCCGTTGCCGGAACTAAAAGCCCATACGTCGGGACGTGCGCTGAAAACGGGCAGTGAATCGATTATTGCTGAAGCGTTTTCGTCATTACTGGGTTGTGACGTGCAGGATGCCGACGCTGATTTCTTCGCTCTTGGCGGTCATTCGCTACTGGCGATGAAACTGGCAGCGCAGTTAAGTCGACAGTTTGCTCGCCAGGTCACACCGGGGCAGGTGATGGTGGCATCAACCGTCGCTAAACTGGCAATGATTATTGATGGCGGAGCAGAAAACGCCCAGCGGCTGGGATTTGAAACCGTTCTTCCACTGCGTGAAAGCAATGGCCCGACGCTGTTCTGTTTCCATCCGGCGTCCGGTTTTGCCTGGCAGTTTAGCGTGCTCTCGCGTTATCTCGACCCACAATGGTCGATTATCGGTATTCAGTCACCGCGCCCCAATGGCCCCATGCAGACGGCGACAAACCTGGATGAAGTATGCGAAGCGCATCTGGCAACATTACTGGCACAACAACCTCGTGGCCCTTATTACTTGCTGGGTTATTCGCTGGGCGGTACGCTGGCGCAGGGTATCGCGGCGCGACTGCGTGCTCGTGGCGAACAGGTAGCATTTCTTGGTTTGCTGGATACCTGGCCACCAGAAACGCAAAACTGGCAGGAAAAAGAAGCCAACGGTCTGGATCCGGAAGTGCTGGCGGAGATTAACCGCGAGCGCGAGGCGTTCCTGGCGGCACAGCAGGGAAGTACTTCAACGGAGCTGTTTACCTCCATTGAAGGCAACTATGCTGATGCGGTGCGATTGTTGACCACTGCTCATAGTGTGCCATTTGATGGTAAAGCCACGCTGTTTGTTGCTGAGCGTACATTACCGGAAGGTGTCAGCCCGGAGCGTGCCTGGTCACCGTGGATTGCAGATCTGGATATTTATCGCCATGATTGCGCGCACGTGGATATTATTTCTCCGGAGTATTTTAAAGAAATAGGGCCATTAATAAATACACTAATTAATAACTAACCGTACGTTATTAACGAATCTGCCATAACCTCATGCAAAACCATAATCCGACTAAATGATTATGGTTTTTTTATTCTTAAAAATTATTTATTTCTCTGAGAACGGCATCATTGCTGGGATTGCTGAGTTTGCTATTCACTTTTGGATAATAATAGTGAAAGAGTTCTTTCGGATAATTCTCAGATCCTGTTAGAATGTTATAAACATTGTTGTGCTTTTATGGACTAAAATCTCAGGTTCAACCACATGTCATCACTGAATATTAAGCAGGGAAGCGACTCTCATTTTCCCGATTATCACCTGGCGTCGCCCAGTAATAATGAAATTGATTTACTTAATCTAATCGACGTTTTATGGCGGGCAAAAAAAACGATCATGGCAGTCGTTTTTGCGTTTGCCTGCGCAGGTTTACTTATCTCTTTCATCCTGCCGCAAAAATGGACCAGTTCGGCTGTCATCACCCCCGCAGAGGCTGTTCAGTGGCAAGACCTGGAGAAAACTTTCACTAAACTCCACGTGCTGGATCTCGATGTCAATATCGACCGCGGTAGTGTTTTTAATCTTTTTATCAAAAAGTTTCAGTCGGTTAGCTTGCTGGAAGAGTATCTGCGTTCATCACCTTATGTTATGGACCAACTAAAAGAGGCGAAAATCGACGAACTGGATTTGCATCGCGCTATTGTCGCATTGAGCGAAAAAATGAAAGCGATTGATGACAATGCCAGTAAGAAAAAAGATGAGCCGACACTTTATACTTCCTGGACGCTAAGTTTTACCGCGCCCACCAGTGAAGAAGCCCAGACCGTTCTGGCAGGGTATATCGATTATATATCTACGTTGGTGGTGAAAGAGTCGCTAGAAAATGTGCGTAATAAACTGGAAATTAAAACCCAGTTCGAAAAAGAAAAACTGGCCCAGGATCGGATTAAAACCAGAAACCATCTTGATGCAAACATTCAGCGCCTCAATTATTCACTCGATATTGCTAATGCGGCAGGAATTAAAAAACCCGTTTACAGTAATGGTCAGGCAGTAAAAGACGACCCTGAGTTCTCTATTTCTCTCGGCGCAGACGGTATTGAGCGTAAACTGGAAATTGAAAAAGCGGTCACTGATGTTGCCGAACTGAACGGTGATTTACGTAATCGCCAGTATCTTGTTGAGCAATTAACAAAAGCAAATGTCAGCGATGTCAATTTTACGCCGTTTAAATATCAGTTGCGTCCGAGTTTGCCGGTGAAAAAAGACGGTCCTGGCAAAGCGATTATTGTGATCCTTGCCGCGTTGGTCGGCGGTATGGTTGCGTGTGGCAGCGTGCTTTTGCGCTATGCAATGGCATCCAGAAAACAGGATGCCATGATGGAAGGCCACTTAGTTTAAATCTTCGCGGTTGAAGGTGCCGTTCGTCCGAGCGGCACCACCAATGGTGTTCCTGCCACGGGATCATCAATAATCATGCAGCGCAAACCATAGATACGCTCAATTAATTCGGCAGTGACAATCTCCTTAGGTGCACCCTGGGCGATAATTTTTCCTTCTCGCAGCGCAATCAAATGGCTGGCGTAACGACAGGCCTGGTTGAGATCGTGCAGTACCGCAGCCAGCGTATAGCCTTTCTCGCGGTTTAGTTCACTGAGCAACTCCAGCAAATCAATCTGATGACTGATATCCAGCCAGGTCGTTGGCTCATCGAGCAACATAATCGCCGTTTCCTGGGCCAGCACCATCGCGATCCACGCTCGCTGTCGTTGCCCGCCGGAGAGGGTATCCACGCTTTGATTCGCCAGATGAGTAATCCCCGTGGCCTGCATCGCTTTTGTAACCGCCTCTTCATCTTCTTTCCGCCAGCGGGTAAACAACGGCTGATGCGGATAGCGCCCACGCGCTACCAGCTCCTGAACGGTGATGTCGCCCGGCGTGGTAGCGTTTTGCGCCAGCAGACCAATCCGGCGTGCGACCTCTTTACTGGCGAAACGCTGAATCTGTTCGCCATCCAGCCAGACATGCCCGTGAGCGGGTGTCATCAGACGGCTTAACGTGCGCAGCAACGTGGATTTACCGCAGCCGTTTGGCCCGATAATCGCCGTGAAATGACCGTCAGGGATCTCTACGGTCAGATTTTCCGCAACGGTATATTTGCCATATCCCAGGGTTAACTGCTCGCCGCGCAAACGGGCTACTGATTCGGTCATTTTTTGCGAGACTCCTGAATTAACAAGACGATAAGGTAAATACCGCCGAGGCTGACGGTGACGACGCCAACCGGAAGTTGATACGGCATAAACAGTTGCTGAGCGCAGAGGTCTGCTGCCAGCAGTAACAGCGCGCCACATAGCGCCGCCTGGGTCAGCCCCCAGCGAGCGGTGCCGCTAATGCGTCGGGCAATATGCGGCGCGACCAGCGCAATAAAGGAGATCGGCCCCGCCAGTGCAGTTGCAGCAGCGGTAAGCACCACCGCCACCAGCATCATTAACAGACGCGAGCGTTCGACGCTGACGCCCAGCGCGCAGGCGGTATCATCGCCCATCTCCAGCAAGCGCATCCGCCTTACCAGCAAGGCTGCGGCAATTAACATCAAAATAATGATTGGCGCGGAAGGCCAGGTTTTCGCCCATGTCAGGCCGTTGAGCGAGCCGGCATTCCACAAACCCGCCGTTAGCGCCGTCTCTAATGAGGCTTTAAGCAATAGCCAGGTATTAAAGGCCACCAGCATGGCGCGAACGCCGATACCGATAATAATCAGGCGAAAGGTGTCGATACCGTTACGCCAGGCGAGCAGCCAGACCAGTAGTGAAGTGACAATGCCACCCGCCATTGCTGCCAGGGCGATAGCCGTCAGGTCCTGACCAAACAGTACCATCGCCACCAGCACGCCGCTCCACGCCCCGGTGTTAAAGCCCATCACGTCAGGGCTGCCGAGTGGGTTACGCATCAGCGACTGAAAAATAGCGCCGCTGACGCCCAGCGCCGCGCCAATTAACAGCGCCATCAGCACGCGCGGTAAGCGCCATTCGGTGACGACCATTGTCATACTGCGGGGTGCATCATCCATCAGCGCGGCGAATACCTGCGATGTTTCCAGTGTCACAGCACCACTGCGTAATCCCCAGATGCCCGCCACGATACAGGCGGTAATCAGCAACAAACAGGTTATGAGTAATCTGCGAGAGACGTAAATCATGCGCCACCTCGCGTTTTACGTCGGACGAGGAAGATTAATACCGGTGCGCCAATAAAGGCGCTGACCACGGAAACGCGCAGCTCGCCGGGCACAATCACACGCCCGATGATATCGGCAAACAGCAGCAGGACAGGCGTGGCGAGTAGTGTAACGGGGAGTGACCAGCGATGATCTGCTCCTACCAACCAGCGCGCCATATGCGGCATCATCAGGCCAATAAAGGCAATCGGACCCACCACTGCCGTCGCACTACCGCAAAGCACGGTAATCGCCAGCAGACCAATCAACTGTGTGCGCGCTACGCGGCTACCCAGCGCCGTCGCGGTGTCGTTTCCCAGACTTAAACTATTCAACGCACGACTCAGTAAGAGTGCGGTTGCTCCGGCGATCAGCACCGGGAGCAGCACCACTTTTAAGGTATGGAGGTTGCGAATATCCAGTGAACCGGCTTGCCAGAAACGCAACTGATCGTAGACGTCAGGATTAAGCAGGGCGATGCCGCTGGTCAGCCCTTCCAGTACCGCCGCCAGCGCCACGCCCGCCAGGGTTAAACGCACCGGACTTAACTGCCCGCCGCCCTGGCTGCCGGTAAAGGCAACAATCAACGAGGCCACCAGCGCGCCAGCGAAAGCCATCGCCAGTTGTTCCTGGGCGGAAGAGTAACCAAACAGCGCTGCGCCGAGCACAATGGCAAAGCTGGCTCCGGCGTTCACGCCAAGCAAACCGGGATCGGCAAGCGGGTTTCGGGTGAGGGTTTGCATTAACGCCCCGGCAAGGCCAAGCGCTCCGCCCGCCAGCAATCCGGCAAGGGTGCGCGGCAGTCGCGCGTCGAGCACGATGGTGCAGTCGGCGCTCTGGCAGGTGCCGGAGAGTGCCTCCAGGACCACGGAGGCGGGGAGTGATTTTGCCCCAATGAGCAGGCTTAATGCCGTCGCGATAATCAGTAATAACAGCAATCCGGGCACGGCAATGGCGCGTGTCACGGCAACAGAACCAGACATACGAACTTCCATGATAATGAAATTAATTATCGTTATCGATCTTATTTGGATATGTTAGCATGTGCAGCCTAAGAATAGGTATTTAAAATATTTGATGGCAAGGCATTGTAATGAATAAACAATCCTGGCTGCTTAACCTCAGCCTGTTGAAAACGCACCCGGCGTTTCGCGCAGTATTCCTCGCTCGTTTTATCTCAATTGTTTCTCTGGGGTTGCTCGGCGTCGCGGTGCCGGTGCAGATCCAGATGATGACGAATTCCACCTGGCAGGTTGGGCTTTCAGTGATGCTGACCGGCGGCGCGATGTTTGTCGGTCTGATGGTCGGTGGTGTGCTGGCGGATCGTTATGAGCGCAAAAAAGTGATTTTGCTGGCGCGCGGCACCTGTGGCATTGGCTTTATTGGTCTGTGTCTGAACGCGCTGTTGCCGGAGTCATCACTATTGGCAATCTATTTACTCGGTTTATGGGATGGTTTTTTTGCCTCGCTGGGCGTTACGGCGCTGCTGGCGGCAACGCCTGCGCTAGTTGGGCGGGAAAACTTAATGCAGGCCGGGGCGATTACCATGTTGACCGTGCGCCTGGGATCGGTAATTTCGCCCATGATGGGTGGCTTACTGCTGGCGACTGGCGGCGTCGCCTGGAACTACGGGCTGGCGGCGGCAGGAACGTTCATCACTTTACTGCCTCTGTTAAGCCTTCCGGCACTGCCGCCGCCACCGCAGCCGCGTGAGCATCCGCTGAAATCGCTTCTGGCAGCCTTTCGTTTTCTGCTCGCCAGCCCGCTGGTGGGCGGCATTGCGCTGTTGGGTGGGTTGTTGACGATGGCGAGTGCGGTGCGGGTACTGTATCCGGCGCTGGCAATCAACTGGCAGATGTCGGCGGCGCAGATTGGCTTTCTCTATGCGGCAATTCCGCTCGGTGCGGCAATCGGGGCGTTGACTAGCGGGAAACTGGCGCATAGCGTGCGGCCAGGATTGTTAATGCTGCTTTCCACATTAGGTTCATTTCTCGCCATTGGTTTGTTTGGCCTGATGCCAATGTGGATTCCGGGCGTGGTTTGTCTGGCGCTGTTCGGCTGGCTGAGCGCGGTCAGTTCGTTGCTGCAATATACAATGCTGCAAACGCAAACTCCGGAAGCGATGTTAGGGCGGATTAACGGTTTGTGGACGGCGCAGAACGTGACGGGCGATGCGATTGGTGCGGCGTTGCTGGGCGGTCTGGGGGCGATGATGACACCGGTTACATCCGCCAGTGTCAGTGGCTTTGGCTTGTTGATTATCGGTGTATTGTTGTTGCTGGTGCTGGTGGAGTTGCGCCGTTTTCGCCAGACGCCACCACAAGCGGCAGCGTCCGACAGTTAATGCTTAGAACAGCGCCTTAAGTCGTTCCAGCACTTGCATGGCGCTGTAGTAATCCAGACGGAACGTCTCGGTTCCCAGTGCATAAACCTGCTTGTTCTGTACTGCAGGCAGGCGCGCGAGCAGCGGATTAGCATAAATTGCATCGGCATCTTTCTGATCGCCGGCGAACAGGAACAGCGACTCACCGTTTAACCCGGCAGCCAGATTTTCTCCACCAAGCTGAATGATGTCATGGCGTTTGCCCTGACTTTGACTGGCGTTTAAGCCCGCTGGCAGTTTCGCCAGCGTAAAGCCGAGTTGTTCCAGCATCTGCCCTTGTGCTGATTCCGGCGTCCAGAGATTGGCACTGTGTGCAGCGGCGGTATAGACAATGGCAGTGACCGGCTGCGGCGGTAATTTGATTTGCTCTTTCGCTGCCGTCAGTTGTTTATCAAACTGCGCAATTCTTTCTGCCGCCTGTTTCTCATGCCCGGTAATTTCGCCTAACTGCGTTAATAGCGACTGCCAGCTTTTGTCGTCGTAATTGATAATTAACGTCGGCGCGATGGTGGAAAGCTGATCATACAGTGGCATTGCAGAATCGCCGCCGGTTGCGCTAATCAAAATCAGATCCGGCATTTGTGCGGCTACCGCTTCGGCGTTCGGTTCTCCGATATAGAGGCGCTGCAGTTTGCGTTCCTTCGCAACATCGCTCCACTGGCGCAAGAATCCCTGGTCGTCCGCGACGCGGTTATTCGGCGTAGTTGCACCACTGGCAATCACCGGAGCGTCTATCGCCAGCAGCGACCCCGTCAGCGTGACGCTGGTTGAGACGATGCGCTGTGGCTGGCTTTCCAGCGTATGGCTGCCGCGGCTGTCAGTCACCTGACGCGGCCAGTCGGCGGCCTGCACTGCGGATATTCCTGAAAGCAAAAGTCCTGCTAAGAAAAGGGTCTTACGGTAGAGCGGGGCGAGTCTCACGAATCAGCGTCCTGTTATTAGTGAAGTTAATGCTTCTCATTTTCATTGTAACGACAAGCAGATGCAAGCCCGAGTCGTAGATTGTGTTGCGGCAAGAGTTGACATAGTGGCTGTTTGCTTTTAGGTTAGCGACCGAAAATATAAATGATAATCATTATTAAAGCCTTTATCATTTTGTGGAGGATGATATGGATACGTCACTGGCTGAGGAAGTACAGCAGACCATGGCAACACTTGCGCCCAATCGCTTTTTCTTTATGTCGCCGTACCGCAGTTTTACGACGTCAGGATGTTTCGCCCGCTTTGATGAACCGGCTGTGAACGGGGATTCGCCAGACAGTCCCTTCCAGCAAAGACTCACCGCCCTGTTTGCTAATGCCAAATCGCAGGGCATTAAAAATCCAGTGATGGTCGGGGCAATCCCCTTCGATCCACGTCAACCTTCATCGCTGTATATTCCCGAATCCTGGCAGCCATTCTCCCGCCAGGAAAAACAAGCTTCTGCACGCCGTTTCACCCGCAGCCAGTCGCTGAACGTGGTGGAACGTCAGGCAATTCCGGATCAAACCACGTTTGAACAGATGGTTGCCCGTGCTGCCGCACTTACCGCCACACCGCAAGTCGACAAAGTGGTGTTGTCACGGTTGATTGATATCACCACCGATGCCGCCATCGACAGCGGCGTACTGCTGGAACGGTTGATCGCGCAAAACCCGGTTAGTTACAACTTCCATGTGCCGCTGGCCGATGGTGGCGTCCTGCTCGGAGCCAGCCCGGAACTGCTGCTGCGTAAAGATGGCGAGCGTTTTAGCTCGATTCCGTTAGCCGGTTCCGCGCGTCGTCAGCCGGATGAAGTGCTCGATCGCGAAGCGGGTAATCGTCTGCTGGCGTCGGAAAAAGATCGCCATGAACATGAACTGGTGACCCAGGCGATGAAAGAGGTACTGCGCGAGCGCAGCAGTGAGTTACACGTTCCCTCCTCTCCACAATTGATCACCACGCCGACGCTGTGGCATCTCGCAACGCCCTTTGAAGGTAAAGCGAATTCGCAAGAAAACGCACTGACGCTGGCCTGTCTGCTGCATCCGACCCCCGCGCTGAGCGGTTTCCCGCATCAGGCCGCGACCCAGGTTATTGCTGAACTGGAGCCGTTCGACCGCGAACTGTTTGGCGGCATTGTTGGCTGGTGCGACAGCGAAGGTAACGGCGAGTGGGTGGTGACCATCCGCTGCGCGAAGCTGCGGAAAAATCAGGTGCGTCTGTTTGCCGGTGCGGGGATTGTGCCTGCGTCGTCACCGCTGGGGGAGTGGCGCGAAACGGGCGTCAAACTTTCTACCATGTTGAATGTTTTTGGATTGCATTAAGGAGTGAGGATGAGCATTCCATTCACCCGCTGGCCGGAAGAATTTGCCCGTCGCTATCGGGAAAAAGGCTACTGGCAGGATTTGCCACTAACTGACATTCTGACGCGACATGCTGAGAGTGACAGCGTCGCGGTTATCGACGGCGAGCGGCAGTTGAGTTATCGCCAGTTGAATCAAGCGGCTGATAACCTCGCGTGTAGTTTGCGCCGTCAGGGCATTAAACCTGGTGAAACCGCGCTGGTACACTTAGGTAACGTCGCTGAACTTTACATTACCTTTTTCGCGTTGCTGAAACTGGGCGTTGCGCCGGTGCTGGCGCTGTTCAGCCATCAGCGTAGCGAACTGAACGCCTATGCCAGCCAGATTGAACCGGCATTACTGATTGCCGATCGCCAACATGCGCTGTTTAGCGGGGATGATTTCCTCAATACATTTGTTGCAGAGCATTCCTCCATTCGCGTGGTGCAATTGCTGAACGACAGCGGCGAGCACAATTTGCAGGATGCGATTAACCACCCGGCAGACGGTTTTACTGCCACTCCGTCGCCTGCCGATGAAGTGGCGTATTTCCAGCTTTCCGGCGGCACGACCGGCACGCCGAAGTTGATCCCGCGTACCCATAATGACTATTACTACAGTGTGCGCCGTAGCGTCGAGATTTGTCAGTTCACGCAACAGACACGCTACCTGTGCGCGATTCCGGCGGCTCACAATTACGCCATGAGTTCGCCTGGATCGCTGGGGGTTTTTCTCGCAGGCGGCACAGTGGTTCTGGCGGACGATCCCAGCGCCACGCTCTGTTTCCCATTGATTGCCAAACATCAGGTTAACGTTACCGCACTGGTGCCACCGGCAGTCAGCCTGTGGTTACAGGCATTGAGCGAGGGCGAAAGTCGGGCGCAACTCGCCTCGTTAAAACTGTTACAGGTCGGCGGCGCGCGTCTTTCTGCCACGTTGGCGGCGCGTATTCCCGCAGAGATTGGCTGCCAGTTGCAGCAGGTGTTTGGCATGGCGGAAGGGCTGGTGAACTACACCCGTCTTGATGATAGCGCGGAGAAAATTATCCATACCCAGGGCTACCCAATGTGTCCGGACGATGAAGTGTGGGTTGCCGATGCCGACGGAAATCCATTGCCACAAGGGGAAGTCGGGCGTCTGATGACGCGTGGGCCGTACACCTTCCGCGGTTATTACAAAAGCCCGCAGCACAATGCCAATGCCTTTGACGCCAACGGTTTTTACTGTTCCGGTGATCTGATCTCCATAGATCCAGACGGTTACATCACTGTGCAGGGGCGCGAGAAAGATCAGATCAACCGTGGCGGTGAGAAGATCGCTGCCGAAGAGATTGAAAACCTGTTACTGCGCCATCCGGCGGTGATCTATGCCGCGCTGGTGAGCATGGAAGATGAGCTGATGGGCGAAAAAAGCTGCGCTTATCTGGTGGTAAAAGAGCCGCTGCGTGCGGTGCAGGTGCGTCGTTTCCTGCGTGAACAGGGTATTGCCGAATTTAAATTACCGGATCGCGTGGAGTGTGTGGATTCACTTCCGCTGACGGCGGTCGGGAAAGTCGATAAAAAACAATTACGTCAGTGGCTGGCGTCACGCGCATCAGCCTGAAGGAGAGAACACGATGGCTATTCCAAAATTACAGGCTTACGCACTGCCGGAGTCTCACGATATTCCGCAAAATAAAGTCGACTGGGCCTTTGAACCGCAACGTGCTGCGCTATTAATCCATGATATGCAAGACTATTTTGTCAGCTTCTGGGGCGATAACTGCCCGATGATGGAGCAGGTGATCGCTAATATTGCCGCCCTGCGTGACTACTGTAAGCAACACAATATTCCGGTTTATTACACTGCCCAGCCAAAAGAGCAGAGCGATGAAGATCGGGCGCTGCTGAATGATATGTGGGGGCCGGGCCTGACGCGTTCGCCGGAACAACAAAAGGTGGTGGATCGCCTGACGCCAGATGCTGACGATACAGTGCTGGTGAAGTGGCGCTACAGCGCGTTTCATCGTTCCCCGCTGGAGCAAATGCTTAAAGAGAGCGGACGTAACCAACTGATTATTACCGGAGTGTATGCGCACATCGGTTGTATGACCACTGCGACCGACGCGTTTATGCGCGATATTAAACCGTTTATGGTGGCTGATGCGTTGGCCGATTTCAGCCGTGACGAGCATTTGATGTCGCTGAAATATGTTGCCGGGCGTTCCGGTCGGGTGGTGATGACTGAAGAGTTACTGCCAGCACCGATCCCTGCCAGTAAAGCGGAGCTGCGCGAGGTGATTCTGCCGTTGCTGGATGAATCCGATGAACCGTTTGATGACGACAACCTGATCGACTACGGTCTGGATTCGGTGCGCATGATGGCGCTGGCGGCGCGCTGGCGCAAAGTGCATGGCGATATCGATTTTGTCATGCTGGCGAAAAATCCGACCATCGACGCCTGGTGGAAGCTACTCTCTCGCGAGGTGAAATAATGAATTTCAGCGGCAAAAATGTCTGGGTAACCGGCGCGGGGAAAGGCATCGGCTATGCCACGGCGCTGGCGTTTGTTGAAGCGGGAGCAAAAGTCACAGGCTTTGATCGGGCATTCACGCTGGAGCATTATCCCTTTGCGACTGAAGTGCTGGATGTTGCTGATGCCGGGCAGGTGGCGCAAGTCTGCCAGCGGCTGTTAGGCGAAACGCAGCGCCTGGACGTGCTGGTCAATGCGGCAGGAATTTTGCGCATGGGCGCGACAGACCAACTGAGTAAAGAGGACTGGCAGCAGACTTTTGCGGTCAACGTCGGCGGTGCGTTTAACCTGTTTCAACAGACCATGAATCAGTTTCGCCGTCAGCGGGGTGGAGCGATTGTTACGGTAGCGTCCGATGCCGCACACACGCCGCGTATTGGTATGAGTGCTTATGGCGCGTCGAAAGCGGCGCTGAAAAGTCTGGCGTTGAGCGTCGGGCTGGAACTGGCAGGTAGTGGAGTTCGTTGCAACGTGGTTTCGCCGGGTTCCACCGACACCGACATGCAACGCACGCTGTGGGTGAGCGATGACGCGGAAGAGCAGCGTATTCGCGGCTTTGGTGAGCAGTTTAAGCTTGGCATTCCACTGGGGAAAATCGCCCGTCCGCAGGAGATCGCCAACACGATTTTGTTCCTTGCCTCCGATCTCGCCAGCCATATCACGCTACAGGATATCGTGGTGGATGGCGGCTCAACGCTGGGAGCATAACTGTGATCTGGAAACGTCATTTGACCCTGGATGAACTGAACGCTACCAGCGATAACACGATGGTGGCGCATCTGGGAATTGTTTACACCCGTCTGGGTGATGATGTGCTGGAAGCCGAAATGCCGGTCGATACCCGTACTCATCAGCCGTTTGGTCTGCTGCACGGCGGTGCGTCGGCGGCGCTGGCAGAAACGTTGGGATCGATGGCTGGATTTATGATGACTCGCGACGGGCAGTGCGTGGTGGGGACGGAACTTAATGCCACCCATCATCGCCCTGTCTCGCAGGGAAAGGTGCGCGGCGTCTGTCAGCCGCTGTATCTTGGGCGACAAAATCAGAGCTGGGAGATTGTCGTTTTCGATGAACAGGGACGGCGTTGCTGCACCTGTCGGCTGGGTACGGCGGTTTTGGGATGAACCCGACAGAATAAAATGAGATTGCAGGAAAACTCGGTTAATGGAGTGATCGAGTTAACATTGTGAAGTTAATTATTGGTTTTAACTCTTATTTGTTTGGTTATCGCGTTGTTAAATTTTGCAAAGATGTTATAGAAACAAAATGTAACATCTCTATGGATACGTACACGGATAACAATTATGAACAAGTCAGGGAAATACCTCGTCTGGACAGTGCTCTCTGTGATGGGAGCATTCGCTCTGGGATACATTGCTTTAAATCGTGGGGAACAGATTAACGCGCTGTGGATTGTGGTGGCGTCGGTCTGTATCTATCTCATCGCTTATCGTTTTTACGGTCTGTTTATCGCCAAAAAAGTGCTGGCGGTTGACCCGACTCGTATGACGCCAGCCGTGCGCCATAACGACGGTCTGGACTATGTGCCGACGGACAAAAAAGTGCTGTTCGGTCACCATTTTGCGGCCATTGCCGGCGCAGGCCCACTGGTCGGGCCGGTGCTGGCGGCGCAGATGGGCTACCTGCCGGGGATGATCTGGCTGCTTGCCGGGGTGGTTCTCGCCGGTGCGGTGCAGGACTTCATGGTGCTGTTTGTTTCCACGCGCCGCGATGGTCGCTCGTTGGGTGAACTGGTCAAAGAAGAAATGGGACCAACCGCCGGGGTGATTGCGCTGGTGGCCTGCTTTATGATCATGGTGATCATTCTGGCGGTGCTGGCGATGATCGTGGTGAAAGCCCTGACCCATAGTCCGTGGGGAACGTACACCGTTGCGTTCACTATTCCGCTGGCGCTTTTTATGGGGATCTACCTGCGCTACCTGCGTCCAGGTCGCATTGGTGAAGTGTCGATCATCGGTCTGGTGTTCCTGATTTTCGCCATCATTTCTGGCGGCTGGGTGGCAGAAAGTCCGACCTGGGCACCGTACTTTGACTTTACGGGCGTGCAGTTGACCTGGATGCTGGTGGGCTACGGTTTTGTGGCGGCAGTGCTGCCGGTATGGCTGCTGTTGGCTCCGCGTGACTACCTCTCTACCTTCCTGAAAATCGGGACTATCGTTGGTCTGGCGGTGGGAATTCTGATTATGCGCCCCACGCTGACCATGCCGGCGCTGACCAAATTTATCGATGGTACTGGCCCGGTATGGACCGGTAACCTGTTCCCGTTCCTGTTTATCACCATCGCCTGTGGTGCAGTGTCTGGCTTCCATGCGCTGATCTCTTCCGGCACCACGCCAAAGATGCTGGCGAACGAAGGTCAGGCGTGCTTTATCGGTTACGGCGGAATGTTGATGGAATCCTTCGTGGCGATTATGGCGCTGGTTTCCGCCTGTATCATCGATCCGGGCGTGTACTTCGCCATGAACAGCCCGATGGCGGTGCTGGCTCCGGCAGGTACGGCAGATGTGGTGGCTTCTGCAGCGCAAGTGGTGAGTAGCTGGGGCTTTGCAATTACCCCGGATACGTTAAACCAGATTGCCAGTGAAGTCGGTGAACAGTCGATCATTTCTCGTGCGGGCGGTGCGCCAACGCTGGCGGTAGGGATGGCCTACATCCTGCACGGCGCGCTGGGCGGCATGATGGATGTGGCGTTCTGGTATCATTTTGCCATTCTGTTTGAAGCGCTGTTTATTCTGACGGCGGTAGATGCGGGTACGCGTGCTGCGCGCTTTATGTTGCAGGATCTGCTGGGCGTGGTTTCTCCTGGTCTGAAACGGACGGATTCACTGCCTGCTAACCTGCTGGCGACGGCGCTGTGCGTACTGGCCTGGGGTTACTTCCTGCATCAGGGCGTGGTCGATCCGCTGGGCGGCATTAATACCCTGTGGCCGCTGTTTGGTATTGCTAACCAGATGCTGGCGGGGATGGCGCTGATGCTTTGTGCCGTGGTGCTGTTCAAGATGAAACGTCAACGTTATGCCTGGGTGGCACTGGTGCCAACGGCCTGGTTGCTGATTTGTACCCTGACCGCAGGCTGGCAGAAAGCGTTTAGCCCGGATGCGAAAGTCGGCTTCCTGGCAATTGCGAACAAGTTCCAGGCAATGATCGACAGCGGTAATATTCCGTCGCAGTATACCGAGTCACAACTGGCGCAACTGGTGTTCAACAACCGTCTGGATGCCGGACTGACCATCTTCTTTATGGTGGTTGTGGTGGTTCTGGCGCTGTTCTCGATTAAGACGGCACTGGCGGCATTGAAAGAGTCGAAGCCGACGGCGAAAGAAACGCCGTATGAGCCGATGCCGGAAAATGTTGAGGAGATCGTGGCGCAGGCGAAAGGCGCGCACTAAATTATCACTATTACGCTCTCTCTTTTGGGAGAGCGTAAGGCTGATGACAAACGCAAAATTGCCTGATGCGCTGCAACATTTGTAGACAGGATAAGGTGTTCACGCCGCATCCGGCAATATCTCAGCAATCTGATTACCGGAGGTATTGATGTTTGATTCACTGGCAAAAGCCGGAAAATATTTAGGTCAGGCGGCGAAGCTGATGATTGGCATGCCCGATTACGATAACTATGTCGAACATATGCGGGTCAATCATCCTGATCAGACGCCGATGACTTATGAAGAGTTTTTCCGCGAGCGGCAGGACGCGCGCTACGGTGGCAAAGGCGGCGCGCGCTGTTGCTAAATCTGCATGTCAGACGGTAAATGATTCCACTTTTTCGAACGCTGCACGCAACGTATCAGGTGTCAGCGTGACCGGCAGATAATGAATGGACTCCACCGGACGCAAAGTATGGACAATCACTTTGTCGATTTCCGCCTGATTATTGATATCCACTTCCAGTTCCGCCAGCGTGGTCGGTAGATGAAAACGCTTATATGCCCCGGTTAATTGCGCCAGCACGTCATCCTGTCCCAGCAAGGCGCTTTGTACCAGAATGCCGTAAGCAACTTTGGTGCCGTGGAGAAATTTCTCGGTTTGCGGCAGCACGGTCAGACCGTTATGCACGGCATGAGCTGCCGCCACACGCGTAAAACGATCGCCCAGACCTCCTACCATACCTCCACCGGCGATAATCGCATCCACCACATCGCAAAATGACTGCGTTAACTGCTTGTTTTGCTGATCGGCAAGAGCCTGTTCGCTACTGCTTAACAATACGTCGCGGATGGCCTGTGCGCTATTGAGCCCCAGACGCACAGTCAGCGGCAATGTTTCCGGTTGCGGTGCCAGCACCACCGCTTCATACCATTTCGCCAGCGTGTCACCGATACCCGCCAGCAGATATTCTTGCGGTGCATTGAGGATAATCTCTGGTTCCACCAGCACCATAAAATTGGTGTCGTCGAAAATCTCATAATGTAGCGCCTGTCCGGCGTCGTTATACCAGACGGAGAGCGGTGTCCAGGCAGCGCAGGTAGCGGCGATCGTCGGAACGGCAACAAACGGCAGACCCAGACGGCGGGCGAGGGCTTTCGCGGTGTCGAGCAGTGCGCCGCCGCCGACGCCAATCACGACGCTGCGATTGTCACCAGACTCAGCCGCCAGTTGTTGCACATTGTTTTCGCTGCAATGACCACGAAACAAAATATGTTTTGCGCCGGGCAGCTCAAACGCTGGTGGAAGTTTTGTTTCTGCCGCAGCAATGGCACGTTCGCCATAAATCCACACGGCACGAGCAAGCTGTTCGTTGGTGAAAAAATCATGCAGGTGATTCAGGCTTCCGGGATGAGAAAAGTAGTTAGCAGGGCCGACGACGACGCGGATAGGATTGTGAGGCATGTTGTGTTGTCCTTATTGTTTTATTTAGACATCTAAACGTCTTGATTGCCAAATACTAACATCGTGTTATAGTGCCTTCAACACGCAACTTCGTCAGGCATGATAAAAATGACAAATAACCCTCTGATTCCACAAAGCAAACTTCCACAACTAGGCACGACTATTTTTACCCGGATGAGCGCGTTGGCGCAGCAGCACCAGGCGATTAATCTGTCGCAAGGTTTTCCTGATTTTGATGGCCCGCGCTATTTGCAGGAGCGGCTGGCGTATCACGTTGCTCAGGGCGCAAATCAATACGCGCCAATGACCGGCGTGCAGGCATTGCGCGAGGCGATTGCTGAGAAAACCGCACGGCTGTATGGCTATCAACCGGATGCTGAACATGACATCACCGTAACAGCAGGAGCGACGGAGGCGTTATATGCGGCGATTACCGCGTTGGTACGTAGTGGCGATGAGGTTATCTGTTTTGATCCCAGCTATGACAGTTACGCACCCGCCATCGCGCTAGCGGGTGGGGTAGTGAAACGCATCGCGCTGCAACCGCCGTATTTTCGCGTTGACTGGCAAGAGTTTGCTGCGTTACTGAGCGAGCGTACCCGGTTGGTGATCCTCAATACGCCGCATAATCCCAGCGCCACTGTCTGGCAGCAGGCTGATTTTGCAGCCTTGTGGCAGGCGATTGCCGAGCGCGAGATTTTTGTCATTAGCGATGAGGTCTACGAGCACATCAATTTTTCACAGCAGGGCCATGCCAGTGTACTGGCGCATCCGCAACTGCGTGAGCGGGCGGTGGCGGTGTCATCGTTTGGCAAGACCTATCATATGACTGGCTGGAAAGTGGGGTATTGCGTTGCGCCAGCGCCCATCAGCGCCGAGATCCGCAAGGTGCATCAGTATTTGACTTTTTCGGTCAATACTCCCACACAACTGGCGCTTGCCGATATGCTGCGGGAGGAACCTGAACATTATCTTGCGTTACCGGACTTTTATCGCCAGAAGCGCGATATTCTTGTGAATGCATTACGAGAGAGCAGACTGGAGATCTTACCCTGTGAAGGCACTTACTTTTTGCTGGTGGATTACAGCGCCGTTTCTACGTTGAATGATGTCGAGTTCTGTCAGTGGTTAACACAGGAGCATGGTGTAGCGGCGATCCCTCTGTCGGTGTTTTGTGCCGATCCCTTCCCGCATAAACTGATTCGTCTCTGTTTTGCCAAGAAGGAATCGACGCTGCTGGCGGCGGCTGAACGCCTGCGCCAGTTGTAATTATTTCACCGTCCAGGCACGGGAATATCTACGGTCGGCAAACAACTCTTGCAGGCCGTTTATTTGCTTGAGGCGTAGCACTTCGTCGCTGTCCATACCCAGTTCTATACTGATTTTATTATCGTCCCATCCCAACTGGCTGAGTTCACGAACGATTTCTGACATTGCTGTGATTTGGTGGCGGCCACGCGCGCGGTTGTGGCGAATCGTTGCAGCGATGCGTTCGTTACGATCCCTTTCCAGACAGGTAACCGGTAAATACCCTTTTAAGCGCGTTTTTAACGTGTTAGAGCCTTTACCAATTTCATGGCGGTGGAAACCATCAACAATTTCAAGCGTATTAGCTCTGGTGTTGGTTACTACAATCGGTTGGGTAAAACCATCAATTTCAATGGATTTTTTTAATAGCTTCTTCTCTGGCGGTGCCACATTATTGGGATTGTAATCGTTTGGCACGAGTTGGCTATTTTTAACCCATAACACACAATCCACCGGCTCGTCGCGAAATGGACTCACTTGATGTATCGCCATCCGGATCTCATTGATCGCCTTAATGCGATCTTCTTCCGCTAAACTGGCGAGAAATTGCGTTAAATCCTGAGTTAATCGCTGTTGCATAATATTCCCCACTCCTGACGTTTTTCTTTCATCCGTTCGTTATAACGTTGATAATTTTTAGCTTTTGTAGGGCTGAATGATAACGCCCGGCACCAATAATCATTGTTGAGTAATACCTTGCAGATACGTCGCCAGGAGGGGACGTCTTTTGAGCCAATATCTCCTTGTTGAGTCTGAGGAATTTCGATTCCTTTTTTTTGATACCAGTGCAAATAAACAGCAATTTTATTGCGATAATGATCAGCCGTTTTTTCTGGCATGCTGTTAAGCAGTAATAAGGCATATTCCTGCCAGTCTAAATGGTCAGGTTTTAGGATCTTCCTGTGGCCATAGAATTGATTATTGTGACCAGCGTAAATT
The DNA here is from genome assembly GCF_000208565.1 of Escherichia sp. TW09308. Lineage (NCBI taxonomy): Bacteria > Pseudomonadati > Pseudomonadota > Gammaproteobacteria > Enterobacterales > Enterobacteriaceae > Escherichia > Escherichia sp. TW09308. The sequence continues at coordinate 4,343,726 of NZ_AEME01000001.1, forward strand.
CCACCGCTTTTTACGCCACTGACCCGGGCGCACATTGCGGCCCATCGATCAGGTTCAAGAACATGATATAGCCACAAACCTTGCCGTTGCTCTGGACCAAAAGGTTCGCAAATTCGCATTTGACGCAGAGGGACGCCAGCCTGGTACATCAGGTTATACAGCGGATTACAGAGGTTTTGGCCTTTAGCGTACCAGGTCCAGATATCAGCGACTTTCCAGTCGTAAATGGGGTAAATGTACCAACAATGACCGCCTGGCGCGGCGGTGGTCCACGGCTTATCGTCAGCAAAACGTTGTTTATTTAAACTGGCAATGGCGACGAAACGATTATAAGACTCGTCGGCACGGATCCCGACCATCATTGCGGCTGGTCGTTGTTGTGAAAACCATTCGGCAAATTCACGCACGAAATGTTCAAACGTCATACCCGATTGATAAAACGAGAAAAATGCCGGGTCGGTTATCGCATCTTCTGGTGGCTGTCGAACCCATTCAGTATCAGGTTGCCAGCACTGCCATTCAGGTTGATATTGGGATAATGAATTTTGTGTTGTTAACGGTAGAGCCACCCAATAAAACGTTTCGATGACATCCGCATATTGTTCCCGTAGCGATTGAACATAGTCAATAGTACAAGAAAACTGTGCTTCCCAGTCGATAAACAGGACGTGTATTTTTTTTCCTATTTTCCTGGCCAGACCTGCGGTCAAATGAAGCATTAAGCCAGAATCTTTACCACCAGAAAAAGAGACGCATACGCGGGGCAGTGTATTAAGTGTCCAGGTGATACGGTCTTGTGCTGCTTCCAGAATATTGAGAGGAAGCGGAATTTTATAAATGGACATCTGTAAACGCTCTCTTAACATGACCGGGAGAAAGTGCAATAGTTTGCTGATTATAATATTAATAAACTTAAATGAAATATCTTATTTTATATTCACTAGGTGAATTTTTTTATGATGAATATTGTTCTTATTGATAGGTTTTCAGGATAAGCTGTCATTTAAGCGATCAATAAATCGAGAGAACGCCAGATTGTTTAATGATGATTTATTATAGGAAATATAAAGTGTATTAGAGGGGAGGTTATGTTTTAGTTTTATTTGTTTTAATTGCAGGTTTTTCTGATGACAACGATATAGTTCAAAGGGAACAATACCCAGTAAATCGGTTACCGCAATAGTATTGATAATAGTAAACAGAGAAGAACTACGGAATGCTATTTTTCGGTTTGCCAGAATCGCTTCTATTTCCATCTGAAAATCTTCAAGGCCAGATGCTTTTGATGTCAGAAAAGTAAACTCTTCATCAAGAATGTCTTCGCGGCTACTGTATTCCGTTATTCTCGGATGAGATGCACTACAGATAAGCGTGTTGCGTATCGATTGAAAAGGTACACAGCTCACCGAGCGACTGATGACTGGTATTAATGTAATAACCAGATCTGCTTTGCGATAAGCCAATAAATTTTCGGCGCTTTCTGCTGACATCATAATGTCATGATGTTCAATTTCTACCGATGTGTCTTGTCGTAGGCATCCGATCAAAAGACTACTGTTGGTTGACGAGATAAGTTGCGGACCATAAATAATAAATTTTTTCTTCAGCTCGGATTTATTGACAATGTTGATGGTTTGCTCAAGGTTTTTGAGATTTTTCTCAAGATGATGATGCAGATTTAATCCTGTCGTTGTTGGTGCAATTCCTTTACCGGAGCGAATAAATAAGGGGTCATTAAATTGCGCCCGTAGACGTTGTAAAGACTGGCTTACCGCAGAAGGCGTTATATATAATGATTCTGCGGCCTTGCTAATACTAAGATGTTGGTAGATGCACTCAAAAATGACAAGCAAGTTTAAATCGAATTTTTTTAAGTCGTAAAGATTAGCCATGATGCACTCCATTCATATGCTTGTTCTCATAATATTCATCAAGTCAATGATATGGCTTTATGTATTTTTATATATTATGTTATTTTACTTAATTCACGATTAAGTTTTTCTAAAATAGCATAGCTGATATGAGAGGGGTGAACAATACTTGCGATTTTTTGGATAACTGAAAAGAGATAAATATTCCAGTTATCCATAGAATGAAGGTTATTTATTTCCCATAATGATATTAAATGTTTTTTGATCTGGTAATCCGACAGCCTGCTGTAATGTGTTTTCTGGGCTCATGTAATAAATAGCAGGGGTAACATTTGCGCCCAGTTCGTCCATCAACGTCTCGTTGGCACTGAGAATCTTCATCTGTTCAGGTGTGATGCTCCCTGAGAGGTTCAGCTTTAACTTGCCGCCAGATGCCTCATACTCTTGCCACGTTTTTGCCGGATCTTTAGACGCGAGGATTGCCGCCGCGGTGGCCGGGCTTTCTGGTTTTATCACGCCAACCAGCAGAGTACGAATCTGAACTTTACCGGCATCAACCCATGGGCGTGCTTGTTGCCAGAATTGTTTGCAATACGGGCAGAAAGGATCGGCAAAAACATAAACCACGACCGGCGCGTCTTTTTTACCGTCAAGTAACCAGTTTGATTGTTCCATACGCTGCCACATTTCGCGTCCGGCAGGTGCGTAAATCTCTTTTTCAATAAGAGCGTTACTGAGGTTTTCTCCCTTTTCGTTGTACATATAGCCAGAGATGGCATGCTTACCGTCTGGCGTAAGGTAGATAGTGACCCCCATATCCTGATATTTCCCCAGATAACCTTTCATACCGCCTGGCGCATCGAACGATTTAATAATCGTAATTCCCTGTTTTTCAATCGCTTTAACGGGCGCAGGAAGCTCTTCGGCGTAAGCAATTCCTGGGAGCAGGGTAAAAAAAATTATCTTTTTTAACATTGTCTTGTCCTTTTCGTTCAGTGCAAATACACAATAAAAGGCTTAACCTATCACTGTCATAGTTAAGACCTTATCTCAGGTGATTGCCCTTTGTTTATGAGGGTGTTGTAATCCCTCTCGTCGTTGCGATTATCATCGCAACACCGTAGCCTGTTGAACAGGCGCTGAAGATACCAAAGGGTAGTTCAGGTTATGCGGTCACCTGGAAAGGGGACCCATTTTACTTTTTATCGCCACTGGCGATGCAAAGTTCACAAAGTTGTCTTACGAAGGTTGTAAGGTAAAACTTATCGATTTGATAATGGAAACGCATTAGCCGAATCGGCAAAAATTGGTTACCTTACATCTCATCGAAAACACGGAGGAAGTATAGATGTCCTTGATTAACACCAAAATTAAACCTTTTAAAAACCAGGCATTCAAAAACGGCGAATTCATCGAAATCACCGAGAAAGACACCGAAGGCCGCTGGAGCGTCTTCTTCTTCTACCCGGCTGACTTTACTTTCGTATGCCCGACCGAACTGGGCGACGTTGCTGACCACTACGAAGAACTGCAGAAACTGGGTGTAGATGTATACGCAGTATCTACCGATACTCACTTCACCCACAAAGCATGGCACAGCAGCTCTGAAACCATCGCTAAAATTAAATATGCAATGATCGGTGACCCGACTGGCGCCCTGACCCGTAACTTCGACAACATGCGTGAAGATGAAGGTCTGGCTGACCGTGCTACCTTCGTTGTTGACCCGCAGGGTATCATCCAGGCTATCGAAGTTACCGCTGAAGGCATTGGCCGTGACGCATCTGACCTGCTGCGTAAAATCAAAGCAGCACAGTACGTGGCTTCTCACCCAGGTGAAGTTTGCCCGGCTAAATGGAAAGAAGGTGAAGCAACTCTGGCTCCATCCCTGGACCTGGTTGGTAAAATCTAAATTTTCTTCGTCTTTCACGCCATAGCAGTGTTGGCGTCGCCCGCTCACCCCGGTCACTTACTTGTGTAAGCTCCGGGGGTTCACAGGCTAGCCGCCTTGCTCTGACGCGAAATACTTCGGAAATTCACCTAATTAATCGGGTGCTGCGGCACCCGATTTTCTTCCCCGCACCATGATGCAAGCTGCATCCAGGTAGCCGCAGAGGCCGCTTGCATGATGATGTTTAAAGCCCAGGAGATAAACATGCTCGACACAAATATGAAAACTCAACTCAAGGCTTACCTTGAGAAATTGACCAAGCCTGTTGAGTTAATTGCCACGCTGGATGACAGCGCTAAATCGGCAGAAATCAAGGAACTGTTGGCTGAGATCGCAGAACTGTCAGACAAAGTCACCTTTAAAGAAGATAACAGCTTGCCGGTGCGTAAGCCGTCTTTCCTGATCACCAACCCAGGTTCTAACCAGGGGCCGCGTTTTGCAGGCTCTCCGCTGGGCCATGAATTTACCTCGCTGGTACTGGCTCTGCTGTGGACCGGTGGTCATCCGTCGAAAGAAGCGCAGTCTCTGCTGGAGCAGATCCGCGACATTGACGGTGATTTTGAATTTGAAACTTATTATTCGCTTTCCTGCCATAACTGTCCGGACGTGGTGCAGGCGCTGAACCTGATGAGCGTACTGAACCCGCGCATTAAACACACGGCGATTGACGGTGGTACGTTCCAGAACGAAATCACCGATCGTAACGTGATGGGCGTTCCGGCCGTATTCGTGAATGGTAAAGAGTTTGGTCAGGGGCGTATGACGCTGACTGAAATCGTTGCGAAGATTGATACTGGCGCTGAAAAACGTGCGGCAGAAGAGCTGAACAAGCGTGACGCTTATGATGTGCTGATCGTTGGTTCTGGCCCGGCGGGTGCTGCGGCGGCAATTTACTCCGCACGTAAGGGTATCCGTACTGGTCTGATGGGCGAACGTTTCGGTGGTCAGATCCTCGATACCGTTGACATTGAAAACTACATCTCCGTGCCGAAAACCGAAGGCCAGAAACTGGCTGGTGCGCTGAAAGTTCACGTTGATGAATACGATGTTGATGTGATCGACAGCCAGAGCGCGAGCAAGCTGATCCCGGCCGCGGTTGAAGGCGGTCTGCATCAGATTGAAACAGCTTCCGGCGCGGTACTGAAAGCCCGCAGCATTATCGTGGCGACCGGCGCAAAATGGCGCAACATGAACGTTCCGGGTGAAGATCAGTATCGCACCAAAGGCGTAACCTACTGCCCGCACTGCGACGGCCCGCTGTTTAAAGGCAAACGTGTAGCGGTGATTGGCGGCGGCAACTCCGGCGTGGAAGCCGCGATTGATCTGGCGGGTATTGTTGAACACGTTACCCTGCTTGAGTTTGCGCCAGAAATGAAAGCCGACCAGGTTCTGCAGGACAAACTGCGCAGTCTGAAAAACGTCGACATCATTCTGAATGCGCAAACCACTGAAGTAAAAGGCGACGGTAGCAAAGTTGTTGGTCTGGAATACCGTGATCGCGTGAGCGGCGATATTCACAATATCGAACTGGCCGGTATTTTCGTTCAGATTGGTCTGCTGCCGAACACCAACTGGCTGGAAGGCGCAGTAGAACGTAACCGCATGGGTGAAATCATCATCGATGCGAAATGCGAAACCAACGTCAAAGGCGTGTTTGCAGCCGGTGACTGTACAACGGTTCCGTACAAACAGATCATCATCGCCACTGGCGAAGGTGCCAAAGCCTCTCTGAGTGCCTTTGACTACCTGATTCGCACCAAAACTGCATAAGAAGAAGTAAGATTCACCTGCAATTGTTTAGCCGCCGGGGTCAAACCTGGCGGCTTTTTTTCGTTATAGAAAACCCTGCCGGGATGGCTCCGGGCAGGGCACCATAAATACGTTAATTTGTTAACGAACGACTAATACAGGCAGATGGGCGTGGCGGATCACGCTGGAAGCGTTAGAACCTAACAGATGGGTTGAAATTGATGGATTACGCGAACCGATAACCACAACATCCGCATTCAGTTCTTTGGCTAATTCATTCACCTCATCTCTCACGCTACCAAAACGGACATGTGGTTTGATACGGGAGGGATCAATAGTGAAATGACCCACCATTGTCTGCAGGCGCTCTTCCGCCTCATGTTGCAAATGCTCTTCGAAACGACGCACATCGGCAGCAAAACGGTGCAGACTAAGGCTTGCAGCGCCTGGTAATACATGGAGTAAATGAATTACACCATCATCCTGGGCGAGAAATTCAGCGTGACGAACGGCTTTGTCGCTTAATTCCATTTCAAATACGTCTACTGGCATAATGATTGTTTTGTACATAAGCATTCTCTCCTTGCTGTTGCATGCATACATAACATCATATTATTGATTTTAGATCTGTGATTTGCGACGTTGATTTTATATCTATTAAATATTGATGCTTAAAATGTATTCGTGTTGGCACTACCAGTGTTGCTCAAGGTATAGCACCGCTACAACAATTATTGCTGCGATGAAAATATAAAACGCTGTAATACCAAGAGCTTCACTCATAATGGAGTCCGCAGGTTGATAACCTGTTCAGATTAGAACGTAGCGGGGAAGAGCAAAATGATAAATCTGGTTGATATTTGAGCGGAAAGAGGATGCGGACGCATCCTCTGAGCAAAGCGATTTAACGCTTGTGCAGATGGGATTAAAGCAGGTATTCGCCAGCGGCTTCTGGCTGGTATTCGAGTTCCAGCACTTCAAGGTGGGTGGTAACGCCGCCCGGAAGTTCCCAGTGAATGGTGTCGCCAACGCGCAGCCCCAGCAGTGCGGCACCAACCGGAGCCATAACGGAAAGCTGAGTATTGCTGTCGGTCATTTTGGCCGGATACACCAGCGTGCGCACACGCACTTCGCCATCGCTAAGATTGCGGAATTTAACCCGGCTGTTCATCGTCACCACATCGTGTGGCATATCTTCTGGCGAACACATTTGGGCGCGATCCAACTCTGCGTTTAACGCGTCAGCGACTGGCAAACCGGCGTAGGCGGGTTGCTCCAGCAGAATATCGATGCGTTCGGCATCCAGGTCGTTAATGATGATAGTTGGTCTGGACATTTTTACTCCATGTCGTCGGTACTGCGAGTGTCGCAGATAAACATACCCAAAAGAAAACCCTCACCGTCAGGCGGCGAGGGTTTAACTCATATGATGATACTGGCTGTTGCTCACACTTTGAAGTGATTTACGTCACATTCAGGGAATTCCTCAATGCAGCGCATTATTGTAGAAATCTTAATCGCCATGTTTCATGAAAAACGCACCACAGCGTTTTGCCTGTCAGATTATTGATAGCCCGCTTTATCAATCACAAAGGCTTTGCCACAGTTACCGGGATGTGGTTGTGGCAAGAATGAGTTTGCAGAAAGCGGTGCGTTGATGGCGTCAGCTTTGAGTGAAATCTGGATTTCAGTCAAATATGCCGGATTACCCTGACACGTTAACTTGACCGCTTTGACGTTCTCTTTCCCCCAGCTTTTGGCGAAGGCGGCGTCAAAGTCATTTCGACTCACGGTTTTACCATAGTTTTCAGCGAGAAATTTTCCAGCGTCGCTTTCTTTGATTTCTTGATTCAGACGCACCATCGTGCCGAAGTAAGCGTCCGGATCAAAACCAAAACAGGCGCCGTGTTTCGCATATTCGTAACGTTCCAGGCAGGAACGTCCACCCGCGCCGGGCATCACTTCACTTAGTTTAGCTGCCGTTTCCAGCGACAACCCCGTTTCCGGTGACGAACACATTCGGCTGGCGCGTGCCTCTGGCAAGTTTGGGATTGGGCGGGTGGCGCAGCCAAAGCGCATCCAGCGGCGTTCATCAACACCGCGTGCCGCAACCGACTTTGGCAACCCAGGCCACAGGCCGTGTACGGTCAAGAAATCAGCTTTGTTGGTCGTTTCGGTTTGCAGACGACATTCATCGCGTTCGTTACGATTGCGATCGTGCTGGCTTTGGCAAAATCCGGTTTGCCAGGAAAGAGCCAGCACATAGCGATCAAAATCGCCGTACTGTTTTGCCTGTAACGCCACGGCGTTAGCTGAAGAGAAGGGGAGCAGAGAAGCCGTCAGTAAAGCGGCGTTACGCCAGAATGCTTTCATAATGGGTGTGGGACTCATACATACACTGAATACTATCTATTAAATCATAAAAAAGCCCGCCGGGTGGGCTTACCTGGCGGGCGTGATGATTTATTCAGCGTTTGGCGAACGTATTAGTTCCACATTGCCAGAATTGGCCAGCCAACCAACAGCAACATGGCGATGTAAATGACCCCGAAGATGGCACCCAGACGCCAGTAATCTTTCGATTTCACATAGCCGCAGCCGTAAATAATAACTCCTGGGCCAGTTGCATATGGAGTCAGGCAGCCCATGATACCGATAGACAGAACCAGCAGGATACACAGTTGTTCCATCGGTACGCCCGGAATACCTTTACCAACGGCCAGAATCACCGGCAGCATGGTTGCGGTATGCGCAGACAGGCTGGCAAACAGGTAGTGCGCAAAGTAGAATACCAGAACCAGTACAATCACTGTCGCGTTTGGTGAGAAACCTTCCAGGTGCGTACTCATGGTGTTGGCAAACCAGTCGATAAAGCCAGAACGGGTCAGGCCATTAGCCATGACAACCAGTGTTGCCAGGTTAACCAGCGTGTTCCATGCGCTGTTATAGCGGGTAATGTCTTTCCACGGCACAACGTGCAGCGCCAGCATCAGCGAAACCGCCAGCAGGCCAACAGCAGTGGCGTTAATGACTTCACTACCAAATACCCATAAACCCAAACTAAGCAGAACAAGACCAATCAGCGTCCACTCTCTGCGAGTCAGGCGACCCATTGTTTTCAGTTCGTCACCCGCCCAGGTTGCCACTTCTTCACTATGAGTGACTTCCGGTTTGTACAGTACATAGGAAAGCCACGGCGCAATGATAAGTAAGATAACGCCAACTGGCAGGAAGCAGAGGAACCACTGCAACCAGCTAATCTGGATACCGGCAATTTTGCTGACAAACTCCAGACCCAGCACGTTCGGTGCAGCACCGGTGACAAACATGGAGGAACTCAGACTGGTACTGATGACCATCATCCACATTAAATAACCGCCAATACGACGTGCAGACGGATCGTTCGGGAATGATTTAAACAGTGGCGGCAGGTTTTTTATGACCGGGAAAACGGTCCCACCTGTACGTGCGGTGTTAGACGGTGTAAATGGTGCCAGCAGAATATCGATGATGACAATCGCATAACCCAACGTCAGCGTGCGTTTCCCCATGAATTTCACCAGGAAAAGGGCGATACGACGACCTAATCCGGAAACTTCATACCCTAATGCAAAGATAAATGCGCCAAATACCAACCAGACAGTGGTACTGGAAAAACCAGCCAGTCCCCATTTCAGCGCCTGTTTTTGGGCATTAAAAGCGGGGTTAGCTAATTCTTTGGCGTCAAAGAGCAGATAATTACTGCCAATAACGCAAATAGTTACTGCAATAAAACTGATTGCTGTTGCCGGAATTGGCTCGAGGATCATACCGACAATCATTGCCACAAACACGGCGAAGTAATGCCATGCCTGCGGCGGCATACCGTCGGGTACAGGGATAAGAAACATGACGCCCATCACCACCAGTGGGGCCAATAATTTCCATATCTTATCTTTTGCTAAAGACATACGGGTTCTCCGAAAATTAATATTTCCAAATTTATCAAGTGTTTAAATTTTTAAATCTGTGCTAAAAACCAGGTAAGAATCAGCAGGTCGGCGCTGCCGCCTGGGCTGAGATTTCGTTCGATACACTCCCTGTCGAACTGCCGGAGATAATCGAGATCGGCGGGGGTTCGGATGCCCCCTTTTTGCAATAGTGTTTGCGCCTGGCGTTGTAGCCAGCGCAGCCCCCCTTCGCCACCGCGTGATGCAACGTTGGTATCGCCGTTCATCGCCATCAGCAGCAGTAAGGTATCGAGCAATGCCAGTTCAGGATCTAACCCCTGATCCAGCAGAGTGAGGTAGTGCGGCAGGGCGTGGTTGATCACCAGCGGATAACCCGCTTCGGCTTCGCCGCGCGCGCCGGTTAGGCCAAGTTGTTGATACAACCGTTGACCTGCCGTCAGTTGTTGATTATTGGTACGTAGTTCGCGATCGGTCAGACCGCGGCAGAAACTTGCCGCCGTCGCACAAACGGTTTTGGGCGTTACCGGCTGGTTGAGCTGATGCAAACGACCAATCGCCGCACACAGTAGCCCTAAAGAAAAAATGCTGCCTTTATGGGTGTTTACGCCCGCAGTGGCGCGGAACATATCGCCTTCGCAGGCCATACCAATTGGGCGTAATCCGTTGAGTACCGCTTCCGGTGCCATTTCTGCGCTACAGGCACCAAATTCAATGAAACGCGGTAACCAGCCCTGAATTGCCAGTGCGCTACGGTGGAAATCTTCCAGCGCCATATCTTTGTGCGCACCGCAGTTAATGCGATCCACCAGGCCAGGTTTTGGTGACAGATTGACTTCAGTCAGCATGGCGCGCCAGCCCAGCAGGGCGTAGTCATCGATTAATGACGCAGCAAGCTTTGTGGTTTTAGTTGACGTTGCAGGCATCGACATCGTTCAGCAGCGCCTCCATGCGGTTGAGTAAATCGGTCAGTTGATGGGTTTTCCCACGCGCGCAAACAGCCGCGCTTTGTTCGCACAACAGGCAGCGGCGAGGCGGTAGTGAATAATTGCGGCGGGAGAGAATTTCGCCTTCGGGCGTCAGCACATCGATATCCCACAAACGCCCGAGAGGATGACTATGTTCAAGCTCAATGGTCGCGAGCTTGAGGTCGCGAGCCGGGGCGGCAATGCTCAACATGCCCTCCGGCCCGCTGGCAGAAACCAGTGCAGCCTGCTCCTGAATTTGCCAGCCCTGTTTTGCGGCTAAGGCATGCAGGGCAGTTACGCCATGATTAAAAATACGGCGTGTGACCTCGCTGTCTTTAATCGGCCCAGGCGCAACCACGGTAAAGGAGACCAGTGGAACAGGATGGCGCTTGAGCCAGGCGTGTTGCCGTGCTTGCCTTTCATCCCGGCTGATGAGCAACTCGGGAATCGAAACCGCATGGTGGCTGGCGAGTTCAGGGAGCAGGTGCATGGCTTATTCCTTCACCTGATGTACAACATCAATCACCGAGCCATCGCGGTAACGCACGACGGCAACGACGCGGTCGGTGAATTCAATCGGCTGTGGTTCACCGGTCAGCAGACGCGCACGTTCACGCAGCCACTCAATGGAAACCACTTTAATTCCCGCTTCCTGCAGACGTTCTGCCAGTTCCGGACGTGCCGGGTTAACAGCGATACCGTGGTCGGTGACCAAAATATCGACGCTGGAGCCAGGGGTAATGCAGGTCAGCACGTTATCCACCAGAGTTGGAATACGACCGCGAACCAGTGGCGCGACGATGATGGAAAGCGCAGAGGCAATTGCGGTATCGCAGTGACCGCCGGAAGCACCGCGCAGTACACCGTCAGAACCAGTCAGCACGTTAACGTTGAACTGGGTGTCAATTTCCAGCGCGCTCAGTACCACTACATCGAGACGATCAACTGATGCACCTTTAGAACCCCAGTTGGCATACTGGTTGGCGCTGATTTCGATGTGATTCGGGTTACGGGCCAGTGATTGTGCGGCGTGGCTGTCAAAGCTCTGTACGTCCAACAGTTTGCGGATCAGACCTTTTTCATGCAGATCAACCATCGTGGCGGTGATGCCGCCGAGGGCGAAATCGGCGCGAATGTCACGGCTACGCATTTTGTCTTCCAGGAAACGCGTTACCGCCAGCGATGCGCCGCCGGTGCCGGTTTGCATGGAGAAACCTTCTTTGAAGTAGCCGGAGTTGACAATCACGTCCGCGGCGCTGCGGGCAATCAGCAGTTCGCGCGGGTTCGTGGTCATACGGGTCGCGCCAGCGCCGATTTTCGCGGCATCACCAACACGATCAACTTTGACGATCAGATCAACCTGATCCTGTTCAATGCTTGCCGGGTTATGCGGATAAGGCAGCAGCTCTTCGGTGAGCATCACGACCTGTTTTGCATTGTCGGCATCGACCATCGCATAGCCGAGGGAGCCGCAGCAGGCTTTGCCAGTGTAGCCGTTGGCATTACCGAACTCATCACAGGATGGGACACCGAGGAAGGCCACATCGATGTTCAGTTCACCGCTCTGCACCAAATGCACACGACCGCCGTGGGAGTGGATTTGCACTGGTTCAGCCAGCAGACCACGGGAGATTTCTTCTGCCAGTGGGCCGCGCAGACCGGAAGTATAAATACGGGTTACCACGCCCTGACGAATATGTTCTACCAGTGGCGCGTGGCAATCACTCAGGGAACTGGATGCCAGGGTCAGGTTTTTAAAGCCCATTTTCGCGATGACGTCCATCACCATGTTGACGGTCAGGTCACCACCGCGGAAAGCGTGGTGGAAAGAGACGGTCATGCCATCTTGCAAACCAGAACGACGAATCGCTTCTTCCAGGTTGGCGCACAGTTTGCGATCGCGCGCTTTTTCTGCCTGATAAGTTTGTTTCGGTGAGTTCTGGAAAGCGGCAAGATCGCATTCAGCGTGACGATTCCAGGCCGCTACCCGTTCTTGTCGTTGAGATTGTTCAATTTTATGCGTCATTTTGATTGCCTTATTCTTCGCGGATGCCGGAAAGTTCTGCGCGGGAGAGCACCAGACGGGCGCGATCGATAACCGGACCGTCAACCATCTTGCCGTTCAGAGAAACCACACCGAGGCCTTCGCGAGCAGCGGCTTCAGCGGCTTCTACGACGCGGCGTGCGTGATCCACTTCTTTCTGGGTTGGTGCGTAGAGGTTGTGCAGCAGATCAATCTGACGCGGGTTGATCAGCGATTTGCCATCAAAGCCCAGTTGCTTGATGTGGGCAGCTTCTTGCAGGAATCCGGCTTCGTTGTTGGCGTCGGAATAGACGGTGTCAAACGCCTGAATACCGGCAGAGCGCGCGGCCTGCAAAATGGAGCAGCGAGCAAACAACAGCTCAGTTCCTTCCGGGGAGCGTTCTGTACGCAGGTTGCGCACATAGTCCTCTGCGCCCAGCGCGATACCGATTAAGCGCTCGGAAGCGTGAGCGATTTCTACCGCGCGGGTAATGCCCAGCGGAGATTCAATCGCTGCCAGCAGACCGGTACTACCCGGTTCACGACCGCAGGCTTTTTCAATGCGCAGGATTTCTTTCTCGATATCCAGAACGTCCTGAGCGGTATCGGTTTTCGGCAGACGTACAACGTCTGCGCCGCCGCGGACGACAGCTTCCAGGTCGTTAACGCCCCATTCAGAATCCAGCGCGTTAACACGCACGATGGTTTCGATATCGCGATACAGTGGGTGTTGCAGCGCGTGGTAGACCATGCGGCGAGCGGTGTCTTTTTCGCGCAGTGCCACGGAGTCTTCGAGATCGAACATCAGGGCATCAGCCGGGTAGATGAAAGAGTTGCTGACCATCGCGGCATTAGCGCCAGGTACGAACAACATGCTGCGGCGGGTGCGGGTTTTACGTTGTTGCAACGAAGCGGAAATCATTGGCAATCCTCCCATGGCAGAGCCGGGATACCGCTGGCGCGCGCCAGCAGAGCTTCCAGTCGTGCACGTAAAATGCAGTCCAGTGCGCCTTTGTCATCGACATTTAGCTGTACGCCGCGCACGTTATAGCGGGCAAGAACGTCCAGAATGGTGCTACGAATTGCATCGCCAAACTGTTTCTCAACGCTGCTGTTGATTTGCAGGTCGATATCCTGCGTATCGAGTGGGGCGATGCGTATCATCACATCCCCAGACTCTAGGGTGCCTGCAACGGCGGGCTGGTTTATTTTCATTTTTCACCTGTTTTTTATGCGGGGGTCTTTTGACGAACTGCCGCGTCGTGGCGGGAGTGTTCAAGCAGATTCTGCAAGTAATGCAGCGTGGCTGCCGGGACCAGCGGCGCGATAGCCGTGAGATCGTTTTTCACCAGTAGTTGGCGCACCCGTGAAGCGGATATCGGCATCTCCTGGTAACGCAGTCGCTCAATTTCAACCAGTTCGATGGGCGGTGCTGAGATAGTCGGTGTTTCCAGCCAGTAGCGCATATCCTGGTTGTACTGGGCGGTCACGCGACAATACGGTTCAGTACCGACAAAGCGGTGAGTTACGCCAAGCGCAGGAGCGAGGTACTGACGGAAAATCTTCAGATCAATTTCGGTGTAACAATGGTTAATGACGCTCTGTTCTTTAATGAAGTAGCAAGGGAACGTGGCGCGGGAAATGATGTACTCGGAACCGCGATGCACTGTCAGGCGCGGAATATCAGCGGTGCCTTTCAACACCAAATCCAGCCGGTCTTCATAGGGAAAGCGCGAAGAATCTTCTTTGACTAAAAATAGATGCAGCCAGTCGCACTGTGCTGCGGCTTGTTGAATCAGATAACGGTGGCCGTTGGTAAAGGGATTGGCGTTCATCACTATGCAGCCAATCTTCTTCCCTTCATGACGAAATTTTTTCAGCGATTCAGCATAGCGTTTCAGCCGCGTGGCACTGTTTTCCATCAGTACCATCACGCCTGGTACGCTGGTCAGCGTGGAGAAACCGCACTGGCGGAACAGCGCTTCGTATTCGGTTTTGGTATAAATAAACAGATGTGTGCAGTGCCGTTCATAGGCGAGGTTTATTAGTTCGGTGGCTAATGTCAGCGCCAGTCCTTCACCGCGAACAGATTCACTGATAGCCACGCACTTAATAATATTTCCGGCAATTCCACCGCAAGCGATAAGTTTTTCATTGCGGGTTACGGTAATAAATACTTCGACTGTTGTGTCAACGCTCAAATCATTTTCATGTAGAAATTGCGCGATTTCCGCCATTTTTTTATTTTCTGAACGTTTTACCCGGGTGAAAATATCATTGCCGAACATAATAAGTCGTATCCTGAAGGTATGTGTTGTTATCAATTTGCAATGAATGTTGCAAGTTGGTAATCATTTATTTCAGTTGGGAGAAAGGGCTGCGAGTGAGGTATATCTGTTTCTCCTTTTGCTATACATCCTAAGGAGTATTGCAGTGAGAAATTTTGATTTATTTCACATAGAGTTAGTGGTTTTTTATTTATTTAATGGTTTTAAGTTTTTTAATTAATGTAATTGCGAATTGGCGCGTGGTTTTAAGTTGTTTAATTGATTTAATGAATGAATTTTGCCACGATTATATTTTATTTTTATCCGTCAAGATTCAACATTTTAATTACATTCACCAAAAACAGGGTTTACCCCGCAAGGAAAACAATGTTGCAGTTTAATGAGAATAAACAGTTTGCTTTTTTCCAACGACTGGCATTTCCGCTGCGTATCTTCCTGCTGATTCTGGTGTTCTCAATATTTGTCATCGCAGCACTGGCGCAATATTTTACGGCCAGTTTCGAGGACTATTTAACGCTCCATGTGCGTGACATGGCAATGAATCAGGCAAAAATTATTGCCTCCAATGACAGCATCATCACGGCGGTTAAAACGCGTGACTACAAACGACTGGCGACCATTGCCAACAAATTACAAAGAGATACTGATTTCGATTATGTGGTGATTGGCGACCGCGACTCGATCCGCCTTTACCATCCTAATCCGGAGAAAATTGGTCATCCTATGCAATTCACCAAACCCGGCGCACTGGAGAAAGGAGAGAGTTACTTCATTACGGGTAAAGGGTCGATAGGTATGGCGATGCGCGCCAAAACACCGATCTTTGATGATGATGACAACGTCATCGGCGTGGTGTCGGTGGGTTATCTGGTCAGTAAAATCGATAGCTGGCGCGCCGAATTTTTATTACCGATGGCAGGCGTGTTTGTCGTGCTGTTGGGCATTCTGATGCTGTTGTCGTGGTTCTTAGCCGCGCATATTCGCCGCCAGATGATGGGGATGGAACCGAAGCAAATTGCGCGCGTGGTTCGTCAGCAAGAGGCGCTATTTAGTTCTGTTTATGAAGGGCTGATTGCGGTGGATCCACACGGTTACATTACCGCCATCAACCGTAACGCAAGAAAGATGCTGGGGCTGAGTTCCCCCGGACGGCAGTGGCTGGGCAGACCCATTGCTGAAGTGGTCAGGCCCGCCGATTTCTTCATCGAGCAGATTGATGAAAAACGCCAGGATGTGGTGACAAATTTTAACGGCCTGAGCGTCATTGCTAATCGGGAAGCTATTCGTTCTGGTGATGATTTGCTGGGGGCAATAATCAGCTTTCGTAGTAAAGACGAAATTTCCACCCTTAATGCGCAACTGACGCAAATTAAACAATACGTCGAAAGCCTGCGCACATTGCGTCATGAACATCTCAATTGGATGTCTACGCTCAATGGTCTGTTGCAAATGAAAGAGTATGATCGCGTGCTGGCGATGGTTCAGGGAGAGTCTCAGGCCCAGCAACAGCTTATTGACAGCCTGCGCGAGGCATTTGTCGATCGCCAGGTGGCGGGGTTGCTGTTTGGTAAAGTGCAGCGCGCTCGTGAACTGGGGCTAAAAATGACAATCGTCCCCGGCAGCCAGCTTTCCCAACTGCCGCCAGGGCTGGACAGCACTGAGTTTGCGGCGATTGTGGGCAACTTACTCGACAATGCCTTCGAAGCCAGTCTGCGCAACGATAAAGGGAATAAGATCGTCGAATTATATCTGAGCGACGAAGGCGATGATGTGGTGATTGAAGTGGCCGATCAGGGTTGCGGCGTCCCAGAGTCTCTGCGCGACAAAATATTTGAGCAGGGCGTCAGTACGCGTGCTGATGAACCCGGTGAGCATGGCATTGGGTTGTATCTTATTGCCAGCTATGTAACGCGCTGCGGGGGAGTTATCACTCTCGAAGATAATGATCCCTGCGGTACTTTATTTTCAATCTATATTCCGAAAGTGAAACCTAATGACAGCTCCATTAACTCTATTGATCGTTGAGGACGAGACGCCGCTGGCAGAGATGCATGCGGAATATATTCGTCACATCCCTGGATTCAGTCAGATATTGCTGGCGGGAAACCTGGCGCAGGCCCGAATGATGATCGAGCGTTTTAAGCCGGGGCTTATCTTGCTGGATAACTATCTCCCTGACGGTAGAGGTATTAATTTGCTGCATGAGCTGGTGCAGGCGCATTATCCCGGCGATGTGGTGTTTACTACTGCTGCCAGCGATATGGAAACGGTGTCTGAAGCAGTACGCTGCGGTGTGTTTGATTATCTGATCAAGCCAATTGCTTATGAGCGTCTGGGGCAGACATTGACCCGCTTTCGCCAGCGTAAACATATGCTGGAAAGTATTGATAGTGCCAGTCAAAAGCAAATTGATGAGATGTTTAATGCTTATGCTCGCGGGGAACCGAAGGACGATCTTCCGACCGGTATTGATGCGTTGACACTGAATGCAGTGCGGAAACTTTTCAAAGAGCCGGATGTGCAACATACGGCGGAGACGGTAGCACAGGCATTGACCATCAGCCGCACTACCGCCAGACGTTATCTCGAATATTGTGCCAGCCGCCATCTGGTTATTGCCGAGATTGTTCACGGCAAAGTCGGCAGACCGCAGCGTATTTACCACAGTGGGTGAAGAGAGTGCCGGAGGAAGCACGCCTCCGGCCAGAGAATTACTTACCAGTAACGGCGGCGGTTGTACCGGGGACCATCAACTCCGTGGCCACGATGACAATTACCAGCCCAACAAGCACCGGCACCGAGGTGCGTTTCACCACTTCAAAAGGTGAAATTTTCGCCATTCCGGCAACCGCAACCACCACGCCAGAGACTGGCGAAAGTGTACGACCCAGGTTTGATGCTTGTAGCATCGGAATTGTCAGGTATGCCGGGTTAATTCCGGAAGAGTGCGCCAGTTTCGGGATCATCTCAACGAATGCATAGAACGGCGCATTGCCGGAACCAGTAGTCACCGCCGCCAGCATCGTTAGGATAACCAGCACCAGCATGAGGATAATGCTCGCTGAACCGAATGAGGTAGCGATTGAGATCAGGCTCTGGATAAAGCCAATGGTGCTAAGGCCCTGGGCAAAAACACCGGCGGCAACTAATAGCATTACCACGTTAGCGAAGGCATCAGCCATGCCACGATAAGCCACTTCCAGGCCAGAAAAGACTTTTTGCGTATTAAAGCTGCGAATAAATTCCAGAATGGAGGCAATTAGCATACATATCACCAGAATGGTGATGATGTGCAATTGCGGCCCCCATTTGCCGTCAAAAAACAGCACGCCAATGATTGGGGTGAACGGCAGAATGGCGTAAAACGCAGGAGCGGTGGTCGTGATTTCGCTGACATCTAACATTTCATGGGAAATGTGCTCTTTGTTGTCCAGATAGCGCTGCCAGAAAAAGTGGGCAATCGCCATGCCGATAATTGCAGCAATTGAGATTGGCAGTGTCGTTTTGAAGGCGAAGTCAATTAACGGCATTTCGGAAGCCTGCGCCGCCAGTACCACATCACCTGAAGTCGGCGCGAGAATAATCGCCGCAGGTGAGGCACAAATGGCAGCCGCCGCGCCGCGACTGATACCAACGTTCACCATGACCGGGAACAGCGTTGCCATCAGTAAAACGCCCAGGCCGGTTGCGGAGGAAACTGCCAGTGACATCAGACAGGCAACAAAATAGGCGGCAATCATCAGCAGGTAAGGGGAGTTAATGTACTGCAATGGTTTTGACGCCAGTTTGACGACCATATCGTTTGCGCCGATATGGGTCATGTAAGCGGCAAAGCCACACAGCATCATGATCATCATGCCGAGGTCGCCACCGCGACTCATCAGTAATATTTTAATGTATTCAACGATATCCGTGGCGCTGTAGCCCGTTGAAGTCTGGCTGGATGGTAAAACTTTGTGCCCCATAATGGCACTGATTATCAGTAATAACAGACCGCCTGCAAATAACACCCCGGTGGCGGAATACCCTTTAATGATGTAGCGAGCTACACCCACAATAACTACAACTCCAATAAGGAGCTCAATAACTGTCAGCATAATTTTTCCTGTTTCCAGACTCCAAGATAAATAATAACGAATTCCTAAAACTAGTGAAAAATATGCCGAACAAATGGGTGGTGAATGCTGATTAAAATCAAGAAAAGCGACCATTAATACATTGATGTTGTTGTTTTTTATACATGAATAACAAAATGAATTTTTATAGTTGGTAATTACCAGTGTGATAATGTGTATTAATTGATAACTTAATGATGTGATTTTGTTAAATTATTCGATAATGGTTTCTTTACTTGTTTGAAAAATATGCGCTCATGTGTGCGCGCTGGTAGTGTTAGTGATGTTTATTTGTTAGCTTGTCATTGCATCTGATTAAAAAGCAAGAGATTTTTTCTTTTGTTTATTGCTGTCTATGTCGGGGAAGATTTTTTTTGCTTAAGTTGTCATTTGGAAGGAAATATTGCTTAAGTCTCCAGAATAATTTGGTGATATTTATTTGTGTAAGCCTATAAAATATTAATGGTATTCTTTATGTAGGTGTTAATACGGTTATGTTCATTTTAGTCCAGCTATGCTGGAAGTGAATTTTTGATAAATATTTTATAGTCACTAATGGATATAAGAGAATGTATTACCGTAATTCCCTTTGTTTTTATTAAGTTAATCAGCGTGATGAAATTTCTGCCTGTACAGAACAATGGATTACGACATTTAGAGAGAATGTCGCAGCAACCTGACGGCAGCCAGAACATATGATTTGTATATTCCTGCCATCACCAGGCATGCACGTTTCGCTTACGATAAAGAAAAAGCTGATCTCTATAACTAAAAACGTGGGGCGGCGGTTTCGGTTAGTCGCGTTGGGATGAGAAAGGCAACTGGCACGGTTTGTACGTGATGACATTTGAGGATTCGTGGAATAAATGGGAGCCTGTTGCTGGATAGGGCCGTGAAAGCCGCTGGCTATCTTTCAGATGACTTACATCCCTGGTATCTACAACAATGGCAATGTTTACTTTGCCTGGATGCGGTTTCAGTTTTAGACAAGTTGCGGTTTTATAAAAGCCTTAAAAAACATAATGTAAGGCAAGGAGCATCAAAAATAACGCGACTTTTATCACTTTTTAGCAAAGTTGCACTGGACAAAGCGTACCACAATTGGTGTACTGGTAACCGACACAGCATTTGTGTCTATTTTTCATGTAAAGGTAATTTTGATGTCTAAGATTAAAGGTAACGTTAAGTGGTTTAATGAGTCCAAAGGATTCGGTTTCATTACTCCGGAAGACGGCAGCAAAGACGTGTTTGTACACTTCTCTGCAATCCAGACTAATGGTTTTAAAACTCTTGCTGAAGGTCAGCGCGTAGAGTTCGAAATCACTAACGGTGCCAAAGGCCCTTCTGCTGCAAACGTAATCGCTCTGTAAGATACGTCAGCAAGAATTCAAAACCCGCTTAATCAGCGGGTTTTTTTTGCCTTTAATGTGCTGTTGACGCTGAAAAAAGCCAGAAAGCCAGCGCGGTCATGGCAAATGAACCTGACAGGTTAACGAAGACGTTCAGTAACGCCCAGCCAAAGCGTCCTTCTTGCAACAAAAACACCACTTCTGCTGAAAATGTAGAGAAAGTCGTCAGCCCGCCACAAAACCCGGTAGTGATTAGCACTTTCCACACGGGATCAATGTTCGTCATCCGGCTAAACCAGGCAAATCCCATTCCAATGATGAATGCCCCAATCAGGTTTGCTGCCAGCGTCCCCAACGGAATAGCCTGATGCAGCGGGTTAAACCGCATACTTAACAGCCATCTCGCCACGCTTCCCGTACCACCGCCAATAAAAACTGCTAAAAGGAGTTGTAACACTGCAAAATCCTGCTATTTGATTTGTATGAGTGATAAGTGTAACGCCGAATAATCGTCGTTGGCGAATTTTACGACTCTGACAGGAGGTAGTAATGCTGGTTGCCGCAGGACAGTTTGCTGTTACATCGGTATGGGAAAAGAACGCTGAAATTTGCGCCTCATTGATGGCGCAGGCGGCGGAAAGCGATGTCTCTTTGTTTGTCCTGCCGGAAGCCCTGCTGGCACGAGACGATCATGATCCCGATCTGTCTGTTAAATCAGCACAGTTGCTGGAAGGTGAATTTCTCGGACGTTTACTGCGAGAAAGTAAACGTAACATGATGACGACGATTCTGACGATTCATGTTCCTTCAACGCCGGGGCGCGCGTGGAATATGCTGGTGGCCCTCCAGGCGGGAAAAATCATCGCACGTTATGCCAAACTGCATCTTTATGATGCGTTCTCCATTCAGGAATCGCGTCACGTGGATGCCGGGGATATGGTTGCTCCACTGCTGGACGTGGAGGGGATGAAAGTCGGTCTGATGACTTGCTATGATTTGCGTTTCCCGGAGCTGGCGTTGGCACAGGCTTTACAGGGAGCAGAAATCCTTGTACTTCCCGCTGCCTGGGTTCGCGGACCGCTGAAAGAGCATCACTGGTCAACCTTACTCACCGCTCGTGCTCTGGATACCACCTGTTATATGGTGGCGGCGGGGGAGTGTGGTAACAAAAACATCGGGCAAAGCCGTATCATTGATCCTTTTGGTGTCACTATTGCCGCAGCGGCTGAAATGCCTGCACTCATTATGGCGGAAGTGACGCCCGAACGTGTGCGTCAGGTGCGCGCGCAACTCCCCGTCTTAAACAACCGACGGTTTGCGCCGCCGCAATTATTATGATGTTTTTTTACTCGGTGCTTGATTCACCTTGTTACAGATTGCTATTGTGTGCGCGCGTCGAATGACCGTTAATATTCTCTGGTTTTTAAGGCGCGTTCTGCTGCCTGTTTTATGTCAAGAAGGTATCTATGGGTGAGATTAGTATTACCAAACTGCTGGTAGTTGCGGCACTGGTCGTTCTGCTGTTTGGGACTAAGAAGTTACGTACGCTGGGCGGAGACCTTGGAGCGGCCATTAAGGGATTCAAGAAAGCGATGAATGACGACGATGCTGCGGCGAAGAAAAGCGCAGATGTTGATCTTCAGGCTGAAAAGCTCTCTCATAAAGAGTGACGTGGCGAGCAGGACGCTCCCTCAATATCTTGTTCGATAAAAAAACCCGCTTCAGATAGCGGGTTTTTTATCAGACAGATGTAAGTAATTATTACAGGATTACTTAACTTCCATCCCTTTCGCCTGCAAGTCGGCGTGGTAAGAAGAGCGGACAAACGGACCGCATGCAGCATGGGTAAAGCCCATCGCCAGCGCTTCGGCTTTCATTTCGTCGAACTCATCCGGGCTAACGTAACGTTGAACCGGCAGGTGATGGCGGCTTGGCTGCAAATATTGCCCCAGCGTTAACATGGTCACGCCATGACGACGCAGATCGCGCATTACTTCAATAATTTCTTCATTGGTTTCACCCAGACCTACCATCAGACCAGATTTGGTCGGGATTTCCGGATGCGCTTCTTTAAAGCGTTCCAGCAGTTTCAGCGACCAGTTGTAATCTGCACCCGGGCGTACCTGACGGTAAATACGTGGTACGTTTTCCAGGTTATGGTTGAACACGTCTGGCGGTGTGGCGGTCAGAATATCCAGCGCGCGATCCATACGACCACGGAAATCCGGCACCAGAGTTTCAATTTTGATTTCCGGGCTTTTTTCCCGGATGGCAGTAATGCAATCTGCAAAATGCTGAGCACCGCCATCGCGCAGGTCATCGCGGTCAACGGAAGTGATAACCACATAGCGCAGTGCCATATCGGCAATGGTCTGCGCCAGTTTCACCGGCTCATTGGCATCCGGAGCTACCGGGCGACCGTGGGCAACGTCACAGAAAGGGCAACGGCGGGTACAAATAGCGCCGAGGATCATAAACGTTGCTGTACCGTGGTTGAAGCATTCCGCCAGGTTAGGGCAGGAGGCTTCCTCGCAGACAGAATGCAGGCCATTTTTGCGCATTGCGGCTTTGATGCCCTGGATACGTGTAGAGTCCGCTGGAAGCTTGATTTTCATCCATTCCGGCTTGCGCAGCAGGGCTTCGCGCTCTGTTGCCACGTTTTTAACCGGGATAAGGGCCATCTTATCGGCATCGCGGTATTTAACACCGCGTTCCATCACAATGGGTTTACTCATAGCGTGCGTGTTCCAGTTGCGAATTACGAAGGAAAGCGTTTCAATTCAATAGATTGTTGTAATTATCAACTATTTTTGAATTAACGACTGGCAGTATATCATTGAAACGAACCTGAAAGCAGCCAAAGCGGTCGCGAAAATGTAAAATTGTTGTTGGATTGTGCCATTTTATCGTTCTACGCTGTGAACTGGCTGTAACAATACTTTTTTCAAAATGCGTTATCGGTAACATCAATCATTCACCGTGAAGTAGGGGGGGCGGATGAATCGTTTGTAATGAACAGCAAAATCAATTTGCTCTTCATTTAATGTTGGAAAGGGCTATCTCTCCAGAGGCCAGCAACGGCTAAAGAGGACATAAACGTGGGCGGGAAAGCAATGACCCAGTGTAAGTTGGGCCATTTATGAGAGCCATTAAACAGGGATGTATTCTACGACAGGGTTGTTTAGCAGCATTAAAATATTTGCCAGCAAACGCGGTGCTACATTATCGGTTGTCGCATCAGGTTTCCATTGCGATATTTTAGCCATTTCCATTCCCGCATAGCCACAAGGGTTAATGCGTAAAAATGGAGAAAGATCCATATTGACGTTTAATGCCAGACCGTGAAATGAACAACCGCGACGAATACGTAAGCCGAGTGAGCAAATTTTCTTTTCCCCGACATAGACCCCAGGGGCATCAGCACGAGGATGCGCTTCAATATCCAGTTCAGCCAGGGTATTAACGACCGTTTGTTCGAGTAAGGTCACCAGCTCACGCACGCCCAGTTTGCGGCGTTTAAGATTGAACAGAACGTACATCACCTGCTGACCTGGGCCGTGATAAGTCACCTGACCGCCACGGTCGCTTTGGATCACCGGAATATCGCCCGGCATTAAGATATGTTCTGCTTTCCCCGCCTGCCCCTGAGTAAATACAGGGGGATGTTCTACCAACCAGATCTCATCCAGGGTGTTTTCATCGCGGGTATCGGTGAATTCATGCATAGCCTGTGAAATAGGCTCATAGGGCTGAAGGCCGAGCTGGCGGACAAGAATTTTATCCTGATACAAAACGGCATCTCCGTGGAGAATGAGTAAAAGAGGAGAAAAAGTATATCACAGCGGGGGGAGGGGAGTTACCCGACCAGGGCCGGGTAACGGAGAAACGAATTACAGTACCATGCGGACAATATCGATTTTGCCCAGCTCTTCATACAGAGTTTCAACCTGCTCGATATGAGTGGCGTTGATAGTGATAGATACCGAGTGGTAGTTGCCTTTGCTGCTTGGTTTTACCGTTGGGGTGTAGTCACCTGGCGCATGGCGCTGTACCACTTCAACCACCTGATCAACCAGCTCAGGTAACGCCTGCCCCATTACTTTGTAGGTAAACGGAGTAGGGAATTCAAGCAGTTCGTTAAGTTTGGTTTTCATGTCAGCTCCGGCGTAACGTAATTAAATAGCAACTCCCGCCAGAAGGCGGGAGTTTTTACTGATGTTTAGTATATGGGGGCGGAAATTACACTTTCAAGTGTTCAATTTTTAGCCAAACCAGTGATGGAACATTAATTTAATGTAATCAATGATTTTACCGAAGAAGTTACCTTCCGGAATTTCCTGTAACACTACCAGCGGACGCTGTTCAATGGTTTTGCCGTCAAGCTGGAAGTTAATTGTGCCGACCACCTGATTCTTCTGCAGCGGCGCATGCAGTTCGCTGTTGTTCAGCACGTAACTGGCTTTCAGATCTTTCATGCGGCCACGCGGAATAGTCAGGTAAACATCTTTATCGACACCTAACGAAGCGCGGTCAGTATTACCAAACCATACCGGTTCAGAGGCAAATTCTTTGCCGACTTTCAGCGGGTTAACGGTTTCGAAGAAACGGAATCCCCAGGTCAGCAGTTTTTTACTTTCGGCTTCACGGCCTTTGAAAGTGCGCCCGCCCATGACTGCGGAGATCAGACGCATCTGACCTTCTGTCGCGGAAGCGACAAGATTGTAACCTGCTTTGTCAGTGTGACCGGTTTTGATACCGTCAACATTCAGGCTGTTATCCCACAGCAGGCCGTTACGGTTGAGCTGACGAATACCGTTAAAGGTGAACTCTTTCTCTTTATAGATAGAGTATTCATTTGGCACATCACGAATCAACGCCTGTCCGATCAGCGCCATATCACGTGCGGAGCTGTACTGACCGTCAGCGTCCAGACCATGTACAGTCTGGAAGTGGGTATTTTTCAGACCCAGCGCGTTAACGTAGCTGTTCATCAGGCCAACAAAAGCATCCTGGCTACCGGCGGCAAAGTCTGCCATCGCCACACAAGCATCGTTACCGGATTGCAGGTTGATACCGCGGATCAGCTGTGAAACCGGCACCTGCATACCAGGTTTGAGGAACATCAGTGAAGAACCTTTGAACACCGGGTTACCGGTAGCCCAGGCGTCGTTACCGATGGTCACTAAATCCGTTTCTTTAAATTTACCTGCTTTCATCGCCTGACCGATAACGTAGCTGGTCATCATTTTTGTCAGGCTGGCAGGGTCGCGGCGGACATCTGCATTTTGCTCAGCGAGCACTTTGCCAGAGTTATAGTCGATCAGGATGTAGGACTCCGCGTCGATCTGCGGTACACCCGGGATCATAGTTTTGATATTCAGGTCATCGGCATGTGCAGCAGAGATAAAGGCTGTGCAAAGAGCCGTGGTGAGCGCCAGGCGCTGCATGAAACGAGCGGAAAAAATGGTATTCATGGTCTGAACTACGACATCCGTGATGGAATTAAAAAAGTGCCCTACTATAGCAAATGCACTACCGCCAGGCATCTGACTTTCCGCGTGACTTTGTTAATGTCATTTACAGAAATTGACATTTCAGATGCCTGCTTTACGCTACTGCGCGGTGGTAATAAATGACTGTAATTGGGCTTCGGTTTGTAAACGTTGCTGCAAAGCACTGGCTTCGGCTTTGCTGGCAAATGGGCCAAGTTGAATACGCCAGACTGCGCCGTTTTGCGTCACACGCCCGGGTACTCCGAACTTCTGTCCTAACTGCTGCTGATACTGTTGCGCGCGCGCCTGATCGCTAACGGCGCCAACTTGCACCATAAAGTTACCGCTGGAGGCTGGCGACGCGGCTTGTGGTGTCACCATTGCTGACGTTGTAGCCGGTGCTGTGACCACGGGCTGTGGTGCAGGCGTCGGTTCACTGCCTTCCAGCACGCCAGGTGCCAGGGTGGTTGGCGCGCCGAGGAAGCCGCTGCTGGTTACCGGGGCTCCGGTTGGATCTTCGCTTTTCAGCGTCGAATTGCTGACGGGAAGAATATCGCCCTGCGGGCCAGATACTGAACTTGTTCCCGCTCCGCCGCTTAAATCAGGTGGTGCGGGCAGGGCGTAAGTTTGCTTGGCGACGGTGGTGCAGGCCATACCGGGACCAGACAGCGAACCATCTTGCGCCACAATAATGGGATCGATGCGAACTTTGGTGTTGTTCGACGTGTTAAGACGGTCGGCTGCTGCGCGAGAAAGCGAAATTACGCGATCATTGCCATAAGGACCACGATCGTTAATGCGCACCACAATCATCCGACCGTTAGCCAGGTTAGTGATTCGCGCATAGCTGGGGATCGGCAACGTCGGGTGCGCCGCTGTTAGCTGCATCGGATCGAATGCTTCACCTGAGGCCGTCAGATTGCTGCCAGGTTCGGCATCATAAATAGCAGCCAGGCCCGCCTGACTAAAGCGAGAAGGATCCTGCACGATTTTGTAGCTTTTGCCATCGCGTTGGTAATCCTGATTCGCCGTCGCGTTCAGTGGTTCGAAACGCGGTTCTGCCCCGCCAATCTCAACTATTGGGCCGTTACATACCGCAGGCTGCGGCACACTTACCGTCTGTTGCTGACCATCATCGCTTGTACATGCCGCGAGCATTCCTGCCGCGATGCAGATCCCGAGCCACTGCTTACGCATTGCACACCTCTTACACGCTTTTCGACAACATTTTCCTGTGGGTGTGGATTGACATAACAATCCCAAACCCAGCCATCAGCACTATGAGCGCCGATCCTCCATAACTGACCAGTGGGAGCGGAACCCCTACAACCGGCAGAATACCGCTTACCATACCAATATTTACGAAGACATAAACGAATAATATCAGCATTAAACCGCCAGCCATGACGCGACCAAAGGTGGTTTGCGCTCTGGCGGCTATCCACAGTCCGCGCATGATCAACAGAATGTAGAGGGCGAGCAGAATCAAAATGCCTACTAACCCCAGTTCTTCCGCCAGTACCGCGAAGATAAAGTCGGTATGGCGTTCGGGCAGAAATTCAAGCTGTGACTGAGTGCCGTGCAGCCAGCCTTTGCCGCGTAATCCACCGGAGCCAATAGCAATTTTAGACTGAATAATGTGATAGCCCGCGCCGAGTGGGTCTGATTCCGGGTCAAGGAGCATCATTACGCGCTGGCGCTGGTAATCATGCATCAGGAAGAACCACAGAATTGGAATGAATGCTGCTACCAGCACCACCGCAACGCCAATCAAGCGCCAGCTAAGGCCAGAGAGGAAAAGCACAAACAACCCGGAAAGCGCAACGAGGATTGATGTCCCCAGGTCTGGCTGCGCTGCCACCAGCAGTGTTGGCATAAAAATCAGCACCAGCGCGATGGCGGTATTTTTTAACGATGGCGGACAAACGTCACGGTTGATAAAACGAGCTACCATCAACGGTACGGCTATTTTGGCGATTTCCGATGGCTGGAAACGGACGATACCGAGATCCAGCCAGCGTTGAGCGCCTTTGGATATGGCACCAAAGGCATCTACTGCCACCAGTAAAATAATACAGATGATATAGAGATAGGGTGCCCAGCCTTCATAGACGCGCGGAGGGATTTGCGCCATGACCACCATAATGACCAGACCCATTGCGATTTGGCCAATTTTACGCTCCATCATGCCGATATCCTGGCCGCTGGCGCTCCAGATTACCAGAGCACTGTAGACCAGCAATGCCAGTAAGATCAGCAGCATTGTGGGATCAAGATGGACTTTATCCCAGAATGTTTTTTTATTCGGATTATCCGTCATGATTAATGGTCCTCCGCTGCGGTAACCGCTGGATTTTCCGCAGGCAGATCGGTGTTGTTATCGCCAAGCATAATGTGGTCGAGGATCTGGCGCATTAGCGTACCGACCGCCGGGCCCGCGCCGCCGTTTTCCAGAATCATAGCGACAGCCACTTGCGGATTGTTATACGGTGCAAATGCGGTCATCAGTTTGTGGTCACGCAGACGTTCGGCAATTTTGTGCGCATTATAAGTTTCGTTCGCTTTCAGACCGAAGACCTGCGCCGTACCAGATTTCGCCGCAATTTTGTACGGTGCGCTGGCAAAGTATTTATGCGCCGTGCCATTAGGGCGGTTGGCAACCCCGAACATGCCATCTTTTGCCAGCTCCCAGTAACCTGAATGAATATCGCCAACTGGTGGTTCATGTGGCGGCACCCACGGCACCTGTTTGCCATCTTCGGCGGTGCTCATCAGCAAATGTGGAACCTTCACGATACCGTCGTTAATCAGGATCATCAGTGCTTTACTCATCTGGATAGGGGTTGCAGTCCAATAACCCTGACCGATACCGACCGGAATGGTGTCACCCTGATACCACGGTTTTTTAAAGCGTTTCTGTTTCCATTCGCGGGTAGGCATGTTACCGGAACGTTCTTCAGCAAGATCGATACCGGTGTAATGACCGTAACCGAATTTACCCATCCATTCGGAAAGGCGATCGATCCCCATATCGTAGGCAACCTGATAGAAGAAGGTATCCGCAGATTCTTCCAGCGATCTCGTGACATTCAGGCGGCCATGCCCCCATTTTTTCCAGTCACGGTAACGTTTTTCCGAACCCGGTAGTTGCCACCAGCCGGGGTCGAACAAGCTGGTATTGCGGGTAATGACGCCCGCGCTAAGCGCAGAAACAGCCACATACGGCTTAACAGTCGAGGCTGGCGGATAAACCCCCTGCGTGGCGCGGTTCACCAGCGGTGTGTTCGGGTCGTTCAGCAACGCGGAATAATCTTTGCTGGAGATGCCGTCAACAAACAGGTTCGGGTCATAGCTTGGCGTGGAAACCAGCGCCAGAACGCCACCTGTACGCGGATCGGTGACCACGACAGCCGCACGACTGCCTGCCAGCAGTGTCTCAATATACTGCTGGAGTTTGAGATCAATCGTCAGGTAAATATCGTGCCCGGCTTGCGGTGGGACTTCTTTTAACTGGCGGATAACGCGACCACGGTTGTTAACTTCAACTTCTTCATAACCCGTCTGACCGTGCAGCACGTCTTCGTAATAACGCTCAATTCCCAACTTACCAATGTCATGCGTCGCGGCATAGTTGGCCAGTTTGCCGTCATTATTCAGGCGTTCGACATCTTTATCGTTGATTTTCGAGACGTAACCGATGACATGCGTCAGTGCTGAGCCGTAGGGATAGTAACGGCGTTTATAGCCTTTCACTTCCACCCCCGGAAAACGGTACTGATTGACGGCAAAGCGTGCAACTTGTACTTCGGTCAGATTAGTTTTCACCGGAATGGAGGTAAAACGGTGTGAACGTGCGCGCTCTTTTCTGAAGGCTGCAATATCGTCATCGGTCAGATCGACCACGTTGCGCAGGGCATCCAGCGTTTGCTGCACGTTATCGACTTTCTCTGGCATCATCTCTATCTGATAGATAGTGCGATTGAGTGCCAGAGGGATGCCGTTACGGTCGTATATAATGCCGCGGCTGGGGGCGATAGGCACCAGCTTGATGCGGTTTTCATTAGAACGGGTCTGATAATCGGTAAAACGAACAATTTGCAGATTATACAGGTTGGCGATAAGCACGCCTGTCAGCAGCAAAATCCCCAAAAAGGCGACCAGCGCCCGGCGCACAAACAGCGCGGACTCTGCCGTATAGTCGCGAAAAGAGTTCTGTAGTTTCATCCGCTGCGTTTTCTACTCAAAGCTTTCTTATCACTCACGATGATAAGGATGGTTGGTGGTGATGCTCCACGCCCGGTACAGACTTTCTGCGACCAGTACGCGAACCAGCGGATGGGGGAGTGTCAGCGCGGAAAGCGACCAGCTTTGTTCTGCTGCTGCTTTACAGGCAGGCGATAACCCTTCCGGCCCGCCAATAAGCAGGCTGACGTCGCGGCCATCGAGTTTCCAGCGTTCCAGTTCAGCGGCTAACTGCGGCGTGTCCCAGGGCTTGCCTGGAATATCGAGGGTGACAATGCGGTTTTTACCTGCGGCTGCCAGCATTTGCTCACCCTCTTTGTCGAGTATGCGCTTGATGTCCGCGTTCTTGCCGCGTTTTCCGGCCGGTATTTCAATCAGCTCAAAAGGCATATCTTTTGGAAAACGACGCAGGTACTCGGTAAAACCGGTTTGTACCCAGTCCGGCATTTTCGTTCCTACGGCGACAAGTTGCAGCTTCACACATTAACTCCAGAGTTTTTCCAGCTCATACAGGCGACGGCTCTCTTCCTGCATAACATGGACAATCACATCGCCCAGATCGACGACGATCCAGTCAGCGCTGTTTTCACCTTCAACGCCGAGCGGCAACAGACCCGCTGCACGGGACTCCTGCACCACATGGTCGGCAATAGACATGACATGACGGCTGGATGTACCCGTACAGATGATCATGCAGTCGGTGATGCTGGATTTGCCCTGAACGTCTAAGGCGATGATGTCCTGACCTTTGAGGTCATCAATTTTGTCGATAACAAAATCCTGGAGTGCTTTACCCTGCAAGTTTTCCCCCTGGGTGAATCAAAAAAGATAAAATGGTCTGTCAGTATACCTGAACCAGAGGCGATTTCGGGACAATTGTCTCCGAATCGGCTTCGAAAGTGGGCTATCATCCCACCCCGCGCCGCAGATTGCATCGCCATTTTTGTAAAACAATTTCTACAAAGTCGTGTTTAGCGGAAAAAGTCTGGCTGCGGAGAATATCAGCCTGCCCGGGGCTGTCAATGGTCGTTGCGGCTTACCCGTAAAAAAACAGAAAAGTCATGCGCTCTCGAACCCGATGGCACGGCTATTGAGGACACGCAAGGTTACAAATGTTTCGTTGATATCAATGGCGCTCCAGCATCCCTGGTCGATGCGAAAATGCCACATTGCCCCGGCGGGCATGCCAATTAAACGGGCAATTAACAGGCTCAACACGCCCTGATGGCTGACGACTAATATATTTTTATATTGCTGATATTCCTTAAGCCCGGCGATAAAGCGCTCTACGCGTTGCGAAAACGCCTGAAACCCTTCACCGTTAGTCGGGATGGTATGCTGCCAGTCATCGCACCACGCGCTGTAATTTTCAGCATCTTCTTGCATCAAATCGCGATGGTGCTGCATCTCCCAGTCACCAAAAAACATTTCGTTGAGTTCAGGGACGGTGTGTAGGGAGAGCTGACGATCGCTGAGAACCAGCCGCGCGGTATGCTGCGCACGTTCCAGTTCACTGCATAAAACTATATCGAAGGGAACATCACGCAGCAGGGTATGCAGGCTTTGCGCTTGCTCGACACCGCGCGCGGTCAGTGGCGTTGGCGCATGACCACTATATAAACCATCGACATTCGCTTGCGTTTCTCCATGACGAATTAACCATAGTCGCATCATTCCCTCCGTGATGACAGGTATCAGCGATACAAGCCTTGTTGGTTAATGTAGGTCAATACTGATTCCGGCAACAAATCCTCACACGATTCACCGTTTTGCAAACGTTCGCGGATAATGGTCGCAGAAATGTTAAACCACGGCGTTTCAGCAAGATAAATTTTACCGGCAGACTGAAGATGCAGATCTTCCGGGTTATGCGTCAAATGATCTTCCAACCACTGTTGATACTGTGGTTGCGCCATTTCAAGCGGATAACCGGGACGCCGACAGACAATCAAGTGTGCATTGTCGAGAATAGTTTCGTATTCGTACCAGGTCGGAAAGGTCAGCAATGAATCCTGACCGATAATAAACGCCAGCGGCACATCTGGTCCTTGCTCTTGCCGCCACTCTTTTAGTGTTTGTGCAGTGTAAGAGGGGGCATTGCGCTTTAACTCGCGTTCATCCAGGGTAAACAGAGGCTTGTCGGCAATCGCCAGTTCAAGCATGTGTTTTCGCTGTGCGCTGTTCGCTTCCGGCTGCGGACGATGCGGAGGAACATTGTTAGGGATGATAGTAACCCGCGTCAGACCAATCAAATTCGCCAGTGTTTCCACGGGTTTAAGATGACCATAGTGCACCGGATCAAAGGTGCCGCCAAACAGAGCCTGTAAAGATTTCATATCAACCATCGATAAATACGTCCGCCAGTGGTTTATGGCTTAACAGAAGAGATAACCCCTCCAGCTCTGCCCACACCGACTGACCGTAATCTTGTTTGAGGGTGAGTTCCGTTCGTGCCAGAAGTTGCACGGCCTGACGTAACTGCGGCTGGCTTAGGCGATTTAACGCCTCACCCATCATGCCCCGGCGGTTCTGCCAAACGCGATGCTTATCAAACAACACGCGTAATGGCGTATGGGCAGACTGGCGTTTCAGGTTAACCAGTAACAACAGTTCACGTTGTAACGTGCGCAACAAAATAACCGGCTCGCTGCCTTCCAGACGCAGTTGCTGAAGAATATGCAACGCGCGCTTGCTTTTGCCCATTAACAAAGCATCAACCCAATGAAAAGGGGTGAAATGCGCGGCATCATTCACCGCTTGCTCAACGCGTGGCAGCGTCAGTTTGCCGTCAGGCCAGAGTAACGACAATCGCTCCAGTGCCTGTGCCAGCGCCAACAGGTTACCTTCATAACAATAGCAGAGTACCTGATTTGCGGCGTCATCCAGTTCCAGGTTGAGCTGTTTGGCTCGCGTGGCAACCCAGCGAGGGAGCTGAGCCTGTTCCGGCGTCTGACAGGTTACCTGCACACTTCGATTGGCAAGTGCGGTAAACCAGGCGGCATTTTCCTGCGCTTTACTTAACTTATTGCCGCGTATGATCAACAGCAGATCGTCATGCAGAAGTCCGGTGAGCGTGAATAGTTGTTCATTGATCGCTGCATTTGGCCCATTTTCTGGTAATAACAGCAACAGCGTTTGTCGACTGGCGAACAGGCTCATGGCCTGGCATAACGAAAAAATCGCATTCCAGTCCGTGTTGGGATCAATGGAGAAAGTGTGGTGTTCTTCGAATCCTTGTGCTGCGGCCACCTGACGAACAGCGTCCTGGCTTTCCTGCAACAACAGGGGATCGTTACCAAGTAAAAGATACGCCGCGCGCAGCCCTTCATTGAGCTGCGCGCGGAGTTGTTCTGGGTACAACCGAATCATCAGTTACCCAGTGTGGTGGAGACGCGTGCAGGCGTTGCTGTAGTATCCGTTGTTGTCGACGTATCTTCGTCGGAACGGATATCCGCAGCGCGAATGCTTGGCAGCTTACGAATAAGCTGTTCGGCGGCACGGTCGTACATCTCTTGAATGATCATGCTCTGCTCATTATCTTTCGCTAACGCCATTTGCGGGTTATCGAAGAACGAACGGAAGACTTTGGCGCTAATCGGGTAGATGTCACGGCCAGGGATCAATACGGTCGCATTCACCGTCATGATCATCTGATACTCTGCTGTTTGACCGTTACGGAATACAGAGGCGGTATCTTTCGCGATGCTCACTTTGCCCAGACGCAGAGATGGGACATCCTTGCGTGTAGTTTCTTTATCAAGTAGCTCAACACCGTTCAGACGCAACTGATTACGCACCGCACGGCTTAACGGCCCGTTCGGGTCGCCAGAGTCCAGGATCATGACTTTCATTGTGGAAGGAATCTGCGTGGTGTTACGCAGATGCCAGCCACACCCGGCGGTGATTAACACCGCCAGAGATAACAACAATGTTGCCAGATATCGCACGCTTCCTCCCGCGCTTAGCCAACGACCAGATTGAGGAGTTTACCCGGTACGTAAATCACTTTACGTACGGTAACGCCATCAAGATATTTTGCCACCAGATGTTCCTGGCCAGCACGTTCGCGAACCTGCTCTTCCGTTGCATCCACCGGAACGGTGATTTTGGCACGGACTTTACCGTTAACCTGCACAACCACCAGCGTGGAATCTTCCACCATCGCTTTTTCGTCAGCAACCGGCCACGGCGCGTTGTCGATATCGCCTTCGCCTTTCAGCTCCTGCCACAAGGTGAAGCAGATGTGCGGCGTGAACGGGTTAAGCATACGCACAACGGCCAGCAGTGCTTCCTGCATCAGCGCGCGATCCTGCTCGCTATCGGTCGGCGCTTTCGCCAGCTTGTTCATCAGCTCCATAATCGCCGCAATTGCGGTGTTGAAGGTCTGACGACGGCCGATATCATCGGTTACTTTAGCGATAGTTTTATGAACATCGCGACGCAGAGCTTTCTGATCTTCAGTCAGTGCATCGACGTTCAGTGCCGCAACATCACCTTTTGCAGTGTGCTCGTAAACCAGTTTCCAGACACGTTTCAGGAAGCGGTTAGCCCCTTCAACGCCGGACTCCTGCCATTCGAGCGTCATATCTGCCGGAGATGCGAACATCATAAACAGACGAACGGTGTCCGCACCATAACGTTCAACCATTACCTGCGGGTCGATACCGTTATTCTTCGATTTGGACATTTTGCTCATGCCGGTATACACCAGCTCATGACCTGCCGCGTCTTTCGCTTTCACGATACGGCCTTTCTCGTCACGCTCAACGATGGCATCAACCGGAGAAACCCAGTTACGCTCGCCGTTTTCGCCAACGTAGTAGAAAGCATCTGCCAGCACCATGCCCTGACACAACAACTGTTTCGCTGGTTCGTCAGAGTTCACCATACCTGCATCACGCATTAGTTTATGGAAGAAGCGGAAGTAGAGCAGGTGCATGATGGCGTGTTCGATACCACCAATGTAGATATCTACCGGCAGCCAGTAGTTAGCTGCTTTGGAATCCAGCATACCTTCTTTGTACTCCGGGCAAGTGTAGCGCGCATAGTACCAGGAGGACTCCATAAAGGTGTCGAAGGTGTCGGTTTCACGCAGTGCTGGCATACCGTTAACAGTGGTTTTCGCCCACTCAGGATCTGCTTTGATTGGGCTGGTAATGCCGTCCATCACCACATCTTCCGGTAGGATCACCGGCAGTTGGTCATCCGGAGTTGGCATTACAGTACCGTCTTCCAGCGTAACCATTGGGATTGGCGCACCCCAGTAACGTTGACGGGAAACACCCCAGTCACGCAGGCGATAGTTAACTTTACGCTCGCCAACGCCCATTGCCGTCAGTTTGTCGGCAATGGCGTTAAAGGCCGCTTCATGGTCAAGACCGTTGAACTCGCCAGAGTTGAACAGCACGCCTTTTTCCGTCAGCGCCTGCTGGGAGAGATCCGGTTCAGAACCGTCAGCCGCCAGGATAACCGGCTTGATGTTCAGACCATATTTAGAGGCAAATTCGTAATCGCGCTGGTCGTGACCCGGAACGGCCATGACTGCGCCAGTGCCGTACTCCATCAATACGAAGTTTGCCGCCCAAACCGGAATTTCTTCGCCAGTTAATGGATGAACAGCTTTAAAGCCGGTATCGACGCCTTTTTTCTCCATTGTCGCCATTTCAGCTTCGGCAACTTTGGTGTTACGGCATTCATCAATAAAGGCCGCCAGTTCAGGATTATTTTCCGCTGCCTTCTGTGCCAGCGGGTGACCTGCCGCTACCGCCAGGTAGGTACAACCCATAAAGGTGTCAGGGCGGGTAGTGTAAACGGTCAGTGTGTTGTCATAGTCGTTAACGTTGAAGGTGATTTCCACGCCTTCGGAACGACCGATCCAGTTACGCTGCATGGTTTTAACAGTGTCTGGCCAGTGATCCAGTTTATCCAGATCGTTAAGCAGCTCGTCAGCGTAAGCGGTGATTTTGATAAACCACTGCGGGATCTCTTTACGTTCAACTTTGGTATCACAACGCCAGCAGCAGCCGTCGATAACCTGCTCGTTCGCCAGTACGGTCTGGTCGTTCGGGCACCAGTTGACCGCAGAAGTCTTCTTATACACCAGGCCTTTTTTATACAGCTCGGTGAAGAATTTCTGTTCCCAACGGTAGTATTCTGGCGTACAGGTCGCCAGCTCGCGGCTCCAGTCATAACCAAAGCCCAGCATTTTGAGCTGGTTTTTCATGTACGCGATGTTGTCATACGTCCACGGTGCTGGCGCGGTGTTGTTTTTCACCGCTGCGCCTTCCGCAGGCAGACCAAACGCATCCCAGCCGATCGGCTGAAGAACGTTTTTGCCCAGCATACGCTGGTAGCGGGCGATCACGTCACCAATGGTGTAGTTACGAACGTGGCCCATGTGTAGTCGACCAGAAGGATAGGGAAGCATAGACAGGCAGTAATACTTCTCTTTGCTCTCGTCTTCGGTTACTTCAAATGTGCGCTTCTCATCCCAGTGAAGCTGTACTTTGGATTCTATCTCTTCCGGGCGGTATTGCTCTTGCATGGCAGCCAGTGGTCCTGTTTTCAATACGGCTACAAATGTAGCGTTGAGGTGGTTTTTCAGATCCGCATAGCATAGCCCAAACGTCCGCGTCAAAACAGCCTTTCGCGCACTCGACGTTGAAATGATGCCCGGATTATTCATACATTAATTTACAGAGTTTGTGGGCGTATTAGCAAAGTAAGGAACAAAGAACGTCTATTATTATAGTCAGTTAACGACCCGGGAGATGAAACGATGAACAAGGTTGCTCAATATTACCGTGAACTGGTCGCGTCACTGAGCGAACGCCTGCGCAATGGCGAGCGTGATATCGACGCGCTGGTAGAACAGGCGCGCGAGCGCGTAATAAAAACAGGGGAGTTAACGCGAACCGAGGTCGATGAACTGACACGCGCCGTCAGACGTGACCTGGAAGAGTTCGCTATGAGCTATGAAGAGAGTCTGAAAGAAGAATCTGACAGTGTTTTTATGCGGGTGATTAAAGAAAGCTTGTGGCAGGAGCTGGCGGATATCACCGATAAAACGCAGCTTGAGTGGCGCGAAGTTTTCCAGGATCTCAACCATCACGGGGTTTACCACAGCGGAGAAGTGGTAGGGCTGGGGAATCTGGTCTGCGAGAAATGTCATTTTCATCTCCCAATCTACACGCCGGAAGTGCTGACGCTATGCCCGAAATGCGGCCACGACCAGTTCCAGAGACGCCCGTTCGAGCCGTAATAGTCTGATTTCGCACAGTAATAAAGATAATTTGGGTCGAATGAAAATCGTCCGACCCTTATCTGTTTTTATCTCTACAGTAAATTTTCAATCTCACGGATTTCTTTACTGACATCTCTTGTAGCGGATGACTGAACTTTACGGTACAAGTTGAGGGCCTGTCGGAGATCGACAGCCTTTACCAGTCAACCGCTTCTTCATATTTAGGGGGCTGTATCGTCGAGAATGCGCCCCGGCAAATTGGCTGCTAATGCATGTTCTTAATACACTGAAATTGCAGAACATGAAATTTTGCTGGCATTTCGCGCATTATTATCCTCGGATGAGGAACGATTTAAGCAGTCCACCTGGCAGCGATTCATTCATCAATTAAATTATTGCTCAATGGAAGAGATTGATAAGTTACGCTGGTTGCTGTGCAGGATAACCATGAATGCTGCCTATTTATCTTTCGAGTATGTCGTGTTATTAGCAGAAAGAGTGCGGTGGTTGCAGGAGGAAAATGCCGGGATAATAGACGAAAAAGAACTGGAATCCTTTTTATATGCCATTGCCAGGGGGAATGTTTTTAACTTCCAGACCATCCTGTATTTACCCGTTGCATTCTCCATTTAGTTGGCTGATAAAAATCTTAATGTGCGGGAAGCTCTGCAAGTAATTCTTCCGCATTTTTATAATGTTGTTCCGCTGCCAGTTTCAACCATTTGCGGGCTTCATAATTATTGACGTTTATGCCTGTGCCGTTTCTGTAGATCAAACCCAATGTGTATTGTGCATGAACATACCCTTGTTTAGCGGCTTCTTTATACCAGAGAATTGCTTTACGGGTATCGGGTTTGACTCCCAGCCCTTTCAGGTAGATCCACCCTAGTTTGCTCTGCGCGCGCGGATTTTCCTGTTCCGCCGATTGCTCATACCAGTACCTCGCCATTGCATAATCCAGCGGTTTACCATTACTACCATGAAGATAAAATTCGCCAAGGCGATATTGCGATGTTGAGTGACCATGAATGGCGGAAAGTTCCGTTGCTGCCGTGGTAAACGGAAGGCTGCCCGGTGCGCTTAAATAATCAAAGACATAATTCGCCATAGCTTTATCGCGCAAGGTCGTTTTCTTAGGTTGGCTAATACAAGTGATTGCCGCAACTATAAATATTGCGAATATAAAATATATTTTTTTGTTCATTTATCAATGCTTCGATTTTCTTTTTATTTTGAAAGCGTCAAGTTTATACTCATCATCAATAAAAAAGTAGTCAGTTAATGTACTTAAAGGATTGTTAATAAATGGATAAGGATGAACAACACCTTCTATTTGCGCTTTCTACGCCAATGGAAATTCTTAATCAGGGATGCAAGCCTGCACACGACTCGCCAAAAATGTATACCGGAATAAAAGAATTTGATCTCTCATCATCCTGGGGAATAAATAATCGTGATGATTTAATTCAGACTATTTAC
This sequence comes from Escherichia sp. TW09308, assembly GCF_000208565.1. Lineage (NCBI taxonomy): Bacteria > Pseudomonadati > Pseudomonadota > Gammaproteobacteria > Enterobacterales > Enterobacteriaceae > Escherichia > Escherichia sp. TW09308. The sequence goes on from NZ_AEME01000001.1 coordinate 4,382,443, forward strand.
CAAATGACTGATGATGGCCACGCGAATAATTTAGCTGGTTTATATCTGGCATGGCATCGCTCTTCCCCTGATGAGTGGAAAGCATTAATTGCTGGTGGCCCCGAACGCGGGTTGATTTATACCCAATTCGTTGCCCAAACCGCTATGTGCTGTGGGGAAGGGGGAATCAAAGCCTGGGATTATGTTCGGATGGGGTTTTTGTCGCGCGTCGGTGTACTCAATAATTGGCTGACAGAAGACGAAAGTTTATGGCTGCAATCGCGCGTTTATGTTCGGGCACACTATTACTATCACAGTTGGATGCACTATTTTTCCGCCTATTCGTTAGGGCGTCTCTACTGGCAATCCTCCCAGTGTGAAGACAACGCTTCGCTACACGAGGCGCTAACCCTGTACAAATACGATAGTGCCGGAAGCCGAATGTTTGAAGAACTGGTGGCAGGAAGCGATCGTTTCTATGCCACGCTTCCCTGGCGGCCATTAACTGTTCAGCCTGAATGCCCGGCAACGCTTAAGGATGTGAGCGACCTATGAAAACATGTTGGCAAATTCTCGAAATCGAAAGCACAACGCAAATTGATATTATCCGTCAGGCTTATCTTGCTCGCTTACCGTTGTGTCATCCCGAAACCGATCCGCAAGGGTTTAAAGCATTACGTCAGGCCTATGAAGAGGCGCTGCGACTGGCGGTAAATCCTGTAGAAGAATCAGTTGATGAAAAGAGCAACACCGCAGTTGAACATGAAGCACTGAGCGCATTCAGGGCATTACTGAATTCAGAAAGTGAACGTTTTCAGCCCTCCGCCTGGCAGAAATTTATTAAACAATTAAATAACTACAATATGGAAGAGGTGGATCAATTACGCTGGTCGCTGTGCGCAATCGCCATAGAAGCGCGATACCTTTCATTAAATTGCGCTTCTTTGCTGGCCGGGCGTTTGAACTGGCATTCATTTAGTGACAGCGAAGGAATGGATGAAGAAGAGCGGGAGGCTTTTCTTGAGGCTATTCAGGCTGGGGATTGTTTCGATTTTCTTAGCCTTCTGGAATACCCCGTCGCGTTACAAAACCAGACTATTGAGTATTACTTCGCGCTGGAACGCTGCTGTCGTTACCATCCTGACTATGTTACTGCGTTTTTAGCGATGGAAGGTCCGTGGTTCATTCCTGATGATGCGAAGTTACATCGCAAACTGTTGCGCTGGTACAGCTCGGTGCAAACAGGTATGGCGGAACTCATTCCTGTAGCCCAACAGTGGCAAGCGGAAGAACCAGAAAGCGAAGATGCCCGTTATTACCAGTGTGCACAACGGTTGTACTGCGGCGAGGGGGAAAGCCTGCTTGCCGATCTCTGTGCATACTGGGAGAGTCATTCATCGACGCAAGCGGATAATTTGTTGTTGCAGTGGAGTGCGCAACATTGCCCGGATTATTTCGCGCTGTTAGTGATGGTTATCGAAGCGCAGAGCATGGTTGATGCACAAGGTAAGCCGCTGAAATATGTTCCAGGCGAGAGCGCCCGAACACGGCTTTTGTGGGCGCAAATATTACATAGCGGTAAATTATCCTCTTTAGGGCAATCATTTATTGAATCGCTGTTTTATAAGCGCAAAGCATGGGCGTGGTGGAAATCAAAAGTCGGTAGCGAGACAGAGCAAGATTCACCGTTACTGAATCTGTATCAGGTAGCGGAACAGGTTGTGCTGGAAGCGTTTCCGAAACAAGAGAAGCTGGCCCGCCTGAAGGCGCGGCTGGAATGCGGAGAAGCACATCCGTTAGAAGCGATTATCACTCGTATGCTGTTGACAAAAGTGAAGCTGGAGCCGGTGGATGAAGATGTCGATGAGCCAATACCTGAAAAACATGAAGAGAAGAATGATGAGATTGAAAAACCACAGAGCATTATCAGCATTATCAAAATCAGCTTAACGGTGCTGGTGATAGGTTATGCACTCGGCAAAATTGCGATGTTGTTCAGTTAGATGTGAGGCTAACGCATCCTATCCTTCAATGTCGGATGCGATGCTAACGCATCTTATTCGACCTACGGGTAGGCCGGATAAGGCGTTTACGCCGCATCCGGCAGCCGTGCTTAAGGGATCTCAATGGCCAGATAATCGCTCGCCCGCCGACGAACTTCATCGACGCGCGCTATGTCGTTTGACTGCAATGCCGCATCAAAATCGGCAATCACCCGGCCAATCTCTTCTCTTTCATCGCCCAGCGCTCGTGCCCATAACTCTTCCAGTTTGGCTTTAAAAGTTCGGTTAATAAGCATATCGCGCGGATAAATTTTTAATGCCGATAACCGCGCCCGACTCTCTTCTATTTGCTGCGCATTTAACGTCACCGGGCTGTGATTAATCACTCTGGACTTAACGTTACCATCTTCCAGAAGCACGTCAACTTCAAGCAATCCGTTGATATCATAGCTAAAACGAATATCGATAGACTGGTAAGCGCCGGTTTTTTTCAGCGGCACATCGAAGGACTCCACCAGAATATTGTTCTTAACTTTGTGGTTTTCCCCCTGGTAGACATTAACCGTAATTGAATCCTGCTCCGGGTGCATGGTCGAGTAAGTTTCTACACGCGATACAGGTACAGTCGTGTTTCGTTCAATAATCGGTGAGAAAATGCCGGAAACCCCCTGACGGTTTACTTCTACGCCCAAAGAGTAAGGGCAGATATCGGTGAGGATCACTTCTTCAATATCTTCACTGCGTAAGCGGCAGGCGGCCTGGATTGCTGCGCCCAATGCGACAATGGTGCTCGGATCGTAGCTTTGATACGGCAACTTGCCAAACAGACGTACCGCAATTCGCTGTACTAATGGCATTTGCGAAGCGCCACCAACCAGCACCAGACTGTCGATTTGACTCGGTTTCAAACGTGCATCGCGCAATGCCTGTTCGATAGGCACACGCAAGCGGTTGAGTAGCGGTAACCACAAATCTTCCAGTTCGTTCTCGTAAAATTCGCACTCCCGCGTTTCTTCCTGGTACTGCCAGTGAATGTGCAGCGGTAATTGATTGCCACATTTTGCCGCTTCTACACAGACATACAGCGCCGCCAGTTCACTTTCGTTGAGCGTGTTTTTAGCCACTGCGGCGCGTTTTAACACTTCATCCACCAGCATATGAGTAAAATCTTCGCCACCAAGGAAGTTGTCGCCAGCGGAGGCGTGAACTTCAATCACCGGCGTGGCGTATTCGAGCACCGTGACGTCAAACGTGCCGCCTCCGAGATCAAAAACCAGCGAGCGGGTGTTTTGTTGCGTATGCAGGCCATACGCCATCGCGGCTGCTGTGGGTTCATTAATTAAGCGTACTGCATTTAACCCGGCTAACTCCGCTGCTAAACGGGTATGCTTGCGTTGTTCATCGCTGAAATAAGCCGGAACGGAGATCACCACATCTTTAATCGGACGTTGCAGAAATTCTTCGGCATCTTCTTTTAATGAGCGTAATACCAAAGAGGATAGTTCTGGCGCGTTAAATGTGTCGCTGCCTAACCGCCAGTTGGTATTACTGCCCATTGCGCGTTTAAATAACGCTGCGGTTTTATCCGGATGCGAAGTGCGCCGTGATACAGCCGGTTTTCCGACCAGAATATGATTATTTTCATCCATGCTAATTATGGATGGTGTTAAATATTCACCGAATTTATTTGGAATTAATTGTGCGGTACCGCCTTTCCAGACGGCAATTAAACTATTGGTAGTACCGAGATCGATACCAATGGCGAGTTCTGCATTATCCATTGCATTTATATCTTGAAGGAAAAAGAGAGAGTCAGAGTAAGATCACCCCATTTTCACGTGGTGATCTTAATCAATGACGTGTATTAAGCGTAAAATTTCAGACGATCGGCCAGTAAATCAACAAAGCCCTGACGATCCACATCGACCATTATGGTGGTATTTGGTTTATTACCAGTGAGATAGTAATAATCAACAACCGTCATACCCTGAGTATATTTCCCTTGTGTTTCGACACCAACCCAGCGTTCAACGGTGGTAAACAGTTCAGGTTTTAGCAGCCAGGCGATGGTGCATGGATCATGCAACGGTGCGCCGACAAAGCCCCATTTTTCGTCTTTGTGATATTCGAGGAAGAAATCCAGCAGTTCGGCAACGATGGTTGAAACAGGGTTACCAATAGCGCGGAAACGCTCGGTATCCTCAACGTGAATTTGCGCTTTGTGGGTGACATCCAGACCAGACATCACCACCGGAATCCCTGACTGGAAGACAATTTCCGCCGCTTCCGGGTCAACGTAAATATTAAATTCTGCCGCTGGCGTCCAGTTACCGAGTCCCATCGCGCCGCCCATAATCACAATTTGAGCGATTTTGTTATGCAGCTCCGGGTGGCTGTTGAGCAACAACGCAACGTTAGTTTGTGGTCCGGTGGAAACTATCGTGACGGGTTCAGCACTTTCGCGCAGCGTTTTCGCCATCAGCTCCACCGCCGTGCAATTTTGCGGCGCAAACGCCGGTTCCGGCAATGCCGGGCCGTCCAGGCCGCTTTCGCCGTGCACATTGTCCGCGATAATCAAGTCACGCATTAACGGTTTTACTGCGCCACCAGCCACCGGAATATCGGTGCGATTAAGTAGGGTCAGCATACGCAGAACATTACGTAATGTTTTATCGGGCGTCTGGTTTCCGGCGGAGGATGTGATGGCTTTGACATCAAGCTCTGGTGAGGCGAGGGCGAGAACTATTGCGATAGCGTCATCATGACCTGGGTCGCAATCTAACAGAATTGGCAGTGCCATTGTTGCTCCTTGTTGTGTGCTTCTTTGCGACAAGGGTAACGCCGGGATGTAACAGATACGAGAGGCGAAACGATAAAGCGTGAGATGGCGCGCACTTGAGTATGCGCGCCTGACTTATTAGTGCAGTATTTTCGCGAGGAAGTCTTTTGCGCGGTCTGATTTCGGATCATCAAAGAACGCGTCTTTTGGCGAGTCTTCGACAATTTTACCTTCATCCATAAAGATCACCCGATTTGCTACTTTACGGGCAAAGCCCATTTCGTGGGTGACCACCATCATAGTCATTCCTTCATTCGCCAGCTCCACCATCACATCCAGCACTTCGTTGATCATCTCCGGATCCAGTGCCGATGTCGGTTCGTCGAACAGCATCGCAATAGGATCCATACATAATGCGCGGGCAATCGCTACACGCTGCTGCTGACCACCGGAAAGCTGCGCCGGAAACTTATTGGCATGCGCAGAAAGTCCCACGCGTTCCAGCAGTTTCAGGGCCTTTTCGCGGGCGGGCGCTTTATCGCGTTTAAGCACTTTTACCTGCGCCAGGGTCAGGTTTTCGATAATCGACAGATGGGGAAACAACTCAAAATGCTGGAACACCATTCCGACGCGGGAACGCAGTTTTGCCAGATCGGTTTTCTTATCGTTAACCACGATGCCATCAACGGTGATTTCACCTTGCTGCACCGGTTCGAGGCCGTTGACGGTTTTAATCAGTGTCGATTTACCGGAGCCGGACGGGCCGCAAACCACCACCACTTCGCCTTTTTTTACTTCGGTTGAGCAGTCGGTCAGCACCTGAAAGTGACCATACCATTTTGAAACATTTTTCAGGGTAATCATTATGCTGTCCTTCTTTTCAAGTAGCTGACCAACAACGATGCGCTAAGGCTAATGATGAAATAAACAAATCCGGCAAACAGGATCATCTCCACCTGCGTACCATCACGTTCACCAATGGTTGAGGCGGTACGGAAGAAATCGGCCAGAGATAACACATACACCAGCGAGGTATCCTGAAACAGGACGATGCCCTGAGTGAGCAGCAGCGGCACCATCGCACGGAACGCCTGCGGCAGAATAATCAGTTTCATCGACTGCCAGTGGGTCATTCCTAACGCCAGCGCAGCGCTCGACTGACCACGAGAAATACTTTGAATACCGGCGCGGATAATCTCGGAATAGTAGGCCGCTTCAAACATCGAAAATGCCACCATTGCAGAAATTAAGCGGATATCGGTTTTGGGTGATAATCCCAGCACGTTTTGCAGAAAACCCGGCACGATCAGGTAAAACCACAACAGAACCATCACTAACGGTATTGAACGGAACACGTTGACGTAGGCTTTGGCAAACCACGCCACGGGTGCAAAGCTGGACAGGCGCATTACCGCCAGCATCGTGCCCCACAAAATACCAATCACGACTGCCGTGATGGTGATTTTCAGGGTGATCACCAGCCCATCCAGCAGATACGGCAGGGAAGGAACGATTGAACTCCAGTCAAACTCGTACATTATTTGCCTCCCATGTTGCCGGGCAGGCGAACTTTACGTTCGACCAGCGTCATCACCAGCATAATAACGGCGTTAATCAGCACATACGCCAGCGTGATGGCGGTAAACGATTCCCAGGCGTGGGCGGAGTAATCGAGCAATTTTCCGGCCTGTGCTGCCATATCTACCAGACCAATGGTTGAGGCGATGGCGGAGTTTTTCACCAGGTTCATCATCTCAGAGGTCATCGGTGGGACGATAACACGATAGGCGTTAGGTAACAGAACATAGCGGTAGGCTTGCGGCAGCGTCAGCCCCATCGCCAGTGCGGCATTCTTCTGCCCTCGTGGCAGCGACTGGATCGCGGCGCGTACCTGTTCGCAAACACGAGCGGCAGTAAACAGCCCCAGGCAGAGCATGGAAGAAAGGAAAAACTGAATATTGGGATCCAGCTCCGCCTTAAACCACATGCCGATTTTTTCCGGCAGTAGTTCTGGGATCACCAGATACCAGGTAAAGAATTGCACAATCAGTGGCACGTTGCGGAACAGTTCGACATACAACGTGCCCAGACCGGAGAGAAAACGGTTTGGAACGGTACGTAAAATGCCGAATAACGAGCCGACGAGGAAAGCGATAATCCAGGCGCAGATCGACAGAGCGATAGTGACCTGAAAGCCGCTCCAGATCCAGCCGAGATAGGTGGTGTTGCCGAACGGGGCTTGTTGTAAAAAAATACCCCAGTTCCAGTCTATAGACATAAATCTACTCCAGAAAAAAAAGGGTAGCAGCGTTAACTGCTACCCTCGAAGATTGTTACCCAGCGTATTGCGGTTTTCAGGCCCGATGGGGAACGACCATCAGGCGTATAGTCTGTCCGTGCTACGTAACAATCGAGAGGGCTGAACTTTCCGCCCCTGGTTCTTGTAATTAGTTCAGTGCTTTGTCATTAGGTTCTTTGAACAGTGCTTTCATTTCGTCCGACAACTCGAAATTCATGTTCAGGTTTTTCGGTGGAATGGGGTTTTTGAACCACTTATCAAACCATTTTTCCGCTTCACCGGAGGTCTGCACCTGGGCGATGGTGTCATCCATCAGCTTTTTGAATTGCGGATCATCTTTGCGCAGCATGCAGCCGTAAGCTTCCTGAGACTGCGGTTTGCCGACGATTTCCCAGTTATCAGGCTTCTTCGCTTTCGCACGTTCACCGGCCAGCAGGGCGTCATCCATCATAAAGGCAACGGCACGACCGCTTTCCAGCGTGCGGAAAGAGTCACCATGGTCTTTGGCGCTGATGATGCGCATATTCATCTTCTGATCTTCATTCAGTTTGTTGAGCAGAACTTCAGAAGTGGTGCCGGAAGTGACTACTACGGCTTTGTCTTTCAGATCAGCAAAATCTTTAACATCGCCGTCTTTTTTGGTCAGCAGGCGCGTACCGACCACGAAAATGGTGTCGGAGAAAGCCGCCTGTTTCTGGCGTTCGAGGTTGTTGGTGGTAGAACCACATTCAAAATCGAAAGTGCCGTTTTGCAGCAGCGGAATACGGTTTTGTGAGGTGATCGGGATCAGTTTCACCTGCAGATCCGGTTTGTTGAGTTTCTTTTTCACTGCCTCGACAATGGCGTTGGAATAATCCTGAGAGTAACCCACCACTTTTTGCTGGTTGTCGTAATAAGAGAAAGGCACCGAAGATTCGCGGTGACCGACGACAATCACGCCGTTTTTGGCGATTTTGTCCAGCGTACTGCCTGCAGTCGGGGCAGTGTCTTCTGCCTGTGCCAGACCTGCGGAAAGCGCCAGGGCCAGGATTGCTGTGGCAGATTTACGTAATTGCATATCCAACTCCTTTATCTTCTGCGTTAAGAACGCATGGATACCCGTTGTGAGTGTTTGTGTTGTTATCATCTGCAACTTTATTGTGCAGTGTTGTGCTTGTTAGGTAACATTTAGTTTGTATAAATGTAAAGATATTGATGTTTTATTGTTTGTTTTTGCGAGATGCACCGCACCATTCCGAAGCAAAATTCTCAAAATGCACTCTTTTGGTGCTATCGGTGGATTGCTATGGTGCAACCAGGTTGTACCGACACCGGTTCAAGGTTTGCCTTGTATAACAAAGCAATAGATGTGCCAAAGTTGGATAGGGGAATTTTGTCATCCGGATAACGCATTGACGCCGCATCCGGTGAGCGTGCCGAAATACGTGATGTATTCCGGCACAATTAGAAGGGATTATTTACGTCGCTGACGGAGACTCATCAACACAGAGGCAAAACCAAACAGTGCCGTCAGCACCCACAGCGGCCAGTTGCCGGTACGTGCGTACGGTGTGAGTCCGGTAGTCGGCGTCACGTTAGTGGTTAATACTTCGCGGGTGAATTGCGGGATCATCGCCTGAACCTCACCCTGTGGGCCAATCACCGCCGTAATGCCGTTGTTGGTGCTACGCAGCAGCGGGCGCGCCAGTTCCAGCGCACGCATTCGCGCCATCTGGAAGTGCTGCCACGGGCCAATAGACTTACCAAACCATGCATCGTTGGAGATAGTCAGCAGATAGTCGGTATCCGGACGGAAGTTATCGCGCACCTGCTCGCCAAGAATGATCTCGTAGCAAATGGCTGCGGTAAGCTGAATACCATTCACGGACAGCGGCGGCTGGATATAAGGCCCGCGGCTGAATGACGACATCGGCAGATCAAAGAACGGCGCTAACGGACGCAGAATCGACTCCAGCGGGACAAACTCGCCAAACGGCACCAGATGGTTTTTGTTATAGCGATTGGTCGATTCATAGCTGTAAGGTGCACCTTTACCCAGCGTGATGATGGTGTTGTAGGTATCGTAGCGGTTCAGCTTATTGAGGCGCGCGTCGACAATCCCGGTGATCAGCGAGCTACCTTTTTCACGCAGCACGCCATCCAGCTCTTTGAGGAATGGTTGCTGATTCATTTCCAGATCGGTAATTGCTGACTCTGGCCAGATAATCAATGACGATTTACCCATCAGCGGTGCTGTCGCGTTGTAGTAAATCTTCAGCGTATTAAGAAGCTGGCTTTCATCCCACTTCAGTGATTGTGGAATATCACCCTGAACCATTGAAACCTGAATGGTTTTCTCCGGTTGCGGGGTAAACCACTGGATGTAACGCAGAGGGAAGGGGAGTGCAAACAGCACAACGGCCACCACCAGCGGACGCCAGTTGCGTTTGACCAGCGCCAGCGCCAGCAGGCCACTAACCATCATCAGCAGGAAGTTAATGGCTTCCACGCCCATTATCGGTGCCAGCCCTTTTAACGGCCCGTCAATCTGGCTATAGCCGAACTGCAACCACGGAAAGCCAGTTAGCACCCAACCGCGCAGAAACTCGGTAACTTGCCAGAGGGCAGGGGCGGCAATCGTCACGCGCGGCCAGGTGGTTTTCGGCCACAGCCGCGCCAGAACACCAGCAAACAGCCCGGTATACAGCGAAAGATACGCCGCCAGCAGCACCACCAGGAAGATGTTTACCGGGCCTGGCATCCCGCCAAAGGTCGCGATGCTGACATATACCCAGTTAATACCGGTGCCAAACAGGCCAAATCCCCAGCAGAAGCCGATAGCGGCAGACTGAAGTGGGCGGCGGTTAAAGGTCAGAGCCTGAAGCCCCATCAGCGAAACAATCGCCGCAGGCCAGACGTCATAAGGGGAGAAGGCCAGCGTTCCGCAGGCACCGAATAATAACGCCAGCAGTAGGCGAATGCGCTGGCGTTCAAGTAATGAGGCAAAAGCCATGTAGTTATCTATCCAGTTTCGGTTTTATTCATCCAGCTTCGGCTGGGGTGAGTCATCCGGGATTTTGACATGAACCTGAATAATACGCCGACTGTCGGCCATCGCCACTTTGAACTGGTAACCGTCGATGTCGATGGTTTCGCCACGCGCCGGAAGATGCCCAAACGCCTGCATCACCAGACCACCGATGGTATCGACCTCTTCATCGCTAAAGTGGGTGCCGAACGCTTCGTTGAAATCTTCGATGGAAGCCAGCGCACGCACGGTCCAGGTGTGACGGCTAAGTTGACGGAAGTCGATATCATCTTCTTCGTCATACTCGTCTTCAATCTCACCAACAATCAGTTCCAGGATGTCTTCAATGGTCACCAGACCGGAAACACCGCCGAATTCGTCAATGACGATCGCCATGTGGTATCGCTGAGAGCGAAACTCTTTCAGCATCCGGTCTACGCGCTTACTTTCAGGAACGACAACCGCCTGACGTAACACTTTGTCCATGCTGAAGGCTTCAGCATCGCTGCGCATAAACGGCAGCAAGTCTTTCGCCATCAGAATCCCTTCAATGTGATCTTTATCCTCGCTGATCACCGGGAAACGCGAGTGGGCAGACTCGATGATGACATCAAGGCATTCATCCAGCGTCTGGTTGCGTTTCAGAGTAATCATCTGGGAGCGCGGGATCATGATGTCGCGAACGCGTTGGTCTGCGATGTCCATTACCCCTTCGAGCATATCGCGCGTATCTTCGTCGATAAGGTCGTTCTGCCCGGAATCACGGATCAGCGCCAGCAGTTCGTCACGGTTTTTCGGTTCACCGTGGAAAAGTTGGCTGAGTAACAGGGAGAAAAATCCCTTCTTGTTGCTTATCGTGTCACTACTGTGTGAATTGTCGTCGCTCATGGCGTCGTATGGGTTCTCATGTTAGTTAATCAAAACACCGTCGTTACTTACCAACGGCGGGGACGTCTGCCAGTCAAATGCCCGGCAAATTATTCTTTCTCGGCAATGTACGGATCCTCATAGTCCAGAGCAAGCATAATCTCTGTTTCGAGGGCTTCCATCTCTTCTGCTTCGTCATCTTCGATGTGATCGTAACCTAACAAATGCAGACTGCCGTGCACCACCATATGCGCCCAGTGCGCCTCCAGTGGTTTACCTTGTTCCTGCGCTTCTTTCTCAACCACCTGACGGCAGATAACCAGATCGCCCAGCAGCGACATCTCCATGCCAGGCGGCACTTCAAATGGGAAGGAAAGCACGTTGGTCGGCTTATCTTTACCGCGATAGGTCAGATTCAGACTGTGGCTTTCGGCGGTATCGACCAGGCGAATAGTCACTTCTGATTCTTCCTGAAAATGCGGGATCACCGCATTCAGCCATGTCTGAAACTGGCTCTCTTCCGGTAGCCCGGAATTATCTTCACAGGCCAGTTGTAAATCGAGGATCACCTGACTCATTTTTGTTCCTGTTCTTCACGCTTGCGCTCTGCCGCCAGCGCCGCTTTACGTTTTTGTTCGGCTTCTTCCCAGGCTTCATAGGCGTTAACGATACGCGCCACTACCGGGTGACGAACAACGTCTTCGCTGTGGAAGAAGTTAAAGCTGATCTCTTCGACATCGGCCAGCACTTCGATGGCGTGGCGCAGACCCGATTTGGTATTACGCGGCAGGTCGATCTGCGTGACGTCGCCGGTGATAACCGCTTTTGAGTTAAAACCGATACGGGTCAGGAACATCTTCATCTGTTCGATGGTGGTGTTCTGGCTCTCATCAAGAATGATAAATGCGTCGTTCAGTGTTCGACCACGCATATAGGCCAGCGGCGCGACTTCAATAACGTTGCGCTCAATCAGTTTCTCGACTTTTTCAAAGCCAAGCATTTCGAACAGCGCGTCGTATAGCGGGCGCAGATACGGGTCTACTTTCTGGCTTAAATCGCCGGGCAGAAAACCTAATTTTTCACCAGCTTCTACTGCCGGACGGGTCAGCAGAATACGACGGATTTCCTGACGTTCCAGCGCATCAACCGCCGCAGCCACAGCCAGGTAGGTTTTACCCGTACCCGCCGGACCCACGCCGAAGGTGATGTCATGGTCAAGAATATGGGCGATGTACTGCGCCTGGTTCGGTGTGCGTGGTTTAATGACCCCGCGTTTGGTCTTGATATTGACCGCTTTGCCGTACTCTGGCACGCTCTCCGCACTTTGTTCCAGCACTCGCGCTTCTTTAATCGCAAGGTGGATCTGCTCCGGTTCGATATCCTGGATCTGACCGCGCATTGGGGCAGTATCGACATACAGGCTGCGCAGAATGTCTGCCGCGGCAGTGACGCAAATCGGACGACCGGTCAGTTTAAAGTGGTTATCGCGGCGATTGATTTCGATGCCGAGACGGCGTTCGAGTTGCTTGATGTTGTCATCAAACGGGCCGCACAGGCTCAACAGACGCGCGTTGTCTGCTGGCTCCAGGGTGATTTCGCGAGTGTCTATGTTCAAACCGTTCCTCTTATTTGTATGCCGCCGGAAGCTGAACATTCACCGGCCTATAAGGAAATTATTCACGCCACAGGAAAAAGGCGCAAGCATTGCGATAAAAATGGGGATAAAGAGAGAAAAAACAAGGCCCACCGGAACGGCGGGCCTGAGAATTACGGCTGATAATAACCCACGCCAAGGTCGTTTTCTTTGCGGGTACGGGCAATCACCGATTCCGGAGCCTCTGCCACGCGCAGACCCATTTCCTCTTCGGTACGTACCACTCTACCGCGCAGGGAGTTCGGGTAAACGTCGGTAATTTCCACATCGACGAATTTACCGATCATATCCGGCGTGCCTTCGAAATTGACCACGCGGTTATTTTCGGTACGCCCGGAAAGTTCCATGATGTTCTTACGCGAAGTACCTTCCACCAGAATACGCTGGGTGGTGCCGAGCATCCGGCGGCTCCATGCCATCGCTTGCTGATTGATACGTTCTTGCAGAATATACAGACGCTGCTTCTTCTCTTCTTCCGGAACATCATCAACCATATCGGCGGCTGGCGTACCCGGACGTGCGGAGAAGATGAAGCTATAGCTCATGTCGAAATTGACGTCGGCAATCAGCTTCATGGTTTTCTCAAAGTCTTCGGTGGTTTCGCCAGGGAAGCCAACGATGAAGTCAGAACTGATCTGAATATCCGGACGCGCCGCACGCAATTTACGGATGATCGCCTTGTATTCCAGCGCCGTGTGGGTACGGCCCATCAGGTTGAGGATGCGATCGGAACCGCTCTGTACCGGCAGGTGCAGGAAGCTCACCAGTTCTGGCGTATCGCGATAAACCTCGATGATATCGTCGGTAAATTCGATCGGATGGCTGGTGGTAAAGCGAATACGATCGATCCCGTCGATAGCGGCAACCAGACGCAGCAGATCGGCAAACGAGCCGGTGGTGCCGTCGTAGTTCTCACCGCGCCAGGCGTTCACGTTCTGACCGAGCAGATTGACTTCACGCACGCCCTGAGCGGCAAGCTGGGCAATCTCAAACAGAATATCGTCGGATGGACGGCTTACCTCTTCACCACGGGTGTAAGGCACCACGCAGTAGGTGCAATATTTATTGCAACCTTCCATGATGGAGACAAACGCGGTTGGTCCTTCGGCGCGCGGTTCTGGCAGACGGTCAAACTTCTCGATTTCCGGGAAGCTGATATCTACGACCGGGCTGCGGTTTCCGCGCACGGAGTTGATCATCTCCGGCAGACGGTGCAGCGTTTGCGGCCCAAAAATAATATCGACGTAGTGGGCGCGTTGACGAATGTGGTCGCCTTCCTGCGAAGCCACGCAGCCGCCAACACCGATAATCAGGTCCGGATTCTTCTCTTTTAACAGTTTCCAGCGACCCAACTGATGGAAGACTTTTTCCTGAGCCTTCTCGCGGATTGAGCAGGTGTTCAGCAGCAGCACATCCGCTTCTTCCGCCACGTCGGTCAGTTGATAGCCGTGGGTGGCATCCAGCAGATCGGCCATCTTCGATGAATCGTACTCGTTCATCTGACAGCCCCAGGTTTTAATATGGAGTTTTTTGGTCATCGACTTGCTCTTGCGAAATAGTAGCCAGGAATGCAGGGCGCATAGTGTAATGCTTTGCTGCCGTTGTGACCAGTATGAGCGTTATCAGCCCTTGGGGGTAAAAATCCTGTAAACTTAAAGCATATTGCTAACAGGATGATTGACCATGACAAATCAACCAACGGAAATTGCCATTGTCGGCGGAGGAATGGTCGGCGGCGCACTGGCGCTGGGACTGGCGCAGCACGGATTTTCGGTAACGGTTATTGAACACGCTGAACCTGCGCCGTTTGTAGAGGACAGCCAGCCTGACGTGCGTATTTCAGCGATTAGCGCTGCGTCGGTATCATTGCTTAAAGGTTCAGGTGTCTGGGATGCGGTACAGGCTATGCGTTGCCATCCTTATCGCAGACTGGAAACGTGGGAGTGGGAAACGGCGCATGTGGTGTTTGACGCCGCTGAACTTAAGCTACCGTTGCTTGGCTATATGGTGGAAAACACCGTTCTGCAACAGGCGTTGTGGCAGGCACTGGAGACGCATCCGAACGTGACGCTACGTGTACCGGCCTCGCTGATTGCGTTGCATCGCGATAATGATCTTCAGGAGCTGGAGCTGAAGGGCGGAGAAGTGATCCGCGCGAAGCTGGTGATTGGTGCCGATGGGGCAAATTCACAGGTGCGGCAGATGGCGGGAATTGGCGTTCATGCCTGGCAGTATGCGCAGTCGTGTATGTTGATTAGCGTGCGGTGCGAGAATGATCCTGGCGACAGCACCTGGCAGCAGTTTACACCTGACGGGCCGCGTGCTTTCCTGCCGTTGTTTGATCACTGGGCGTCGCTGGTGTGGTATGACTCTCCGGCGCGCATTCGCCAGTTACAGAATATGAATATGGCGCAGTTACAGGCGGAAATCGCGAAACATTTCCCGTCGCGTCTCGGTTATGTGACGCCGCTTGCTGCGGGGGCGTTTCCACTGACGCGTCGTCATGCATTGCAATATGTTCAGCCAGGTCTGGCACTGGTGGGCGATGCGGCGCACACCATTCATCCGCTGGCGGGGCAGGGCGTGAATCTTGGTTATCGCGATGTTGATGCTCTGATTGACGTTCTGGTGAGTGCGCGCAGTCATGGCGAAGCGTGGGCCAGTTATCCAATCCTCAAGCGTTACCAGATGCGTCGCATGGCGGATAACTTCATTATGCAAAGCGGTATGGATCTGTTTTATGCCGGATTCAGCAATAATCTGCCGCCACTGCGTTTTGTACGTAATCTTGGTTTGATGGCGGCGGAACGTGCTGGCGTCTTGAAACGTCAGGCGCTGAAATATGCGTTAGGGTTGTAGCCTCACAACATTGCCGGATGCATGCCAACCGTAGGTCGGATAAGACGCGGCAGCGTCGCATCCGACTTCGTAGGGTAAGGCGTGCCAACATCGCATTCGATATTGAATAAACGCAGAAAAGCAAAAAGCCCGCCGAAGCGAGCTTTTTTAATGTGGCTGGGGTACGAGGATTCGAACCTCGGAATGCCGGAATCAGAATCCGGTGCCTTACCGCTTGGCGATACCCCAACAGGGTGCACTTACGATGTAAGCGTCTTGAATAAATTGGCTGGGGTACGAGGATTCGAACCTCGGAATGCCGGAATCAGAATCCGGTGCCTTACCGCTTGGCGATACCCCAACAAATTTTTTTGAACTTGCCGAACCTGTTCGACACATTCAGAATTTGGTGGCTACGACGGGATTCGAACCTGTGACCCCATCATTATGAGTGATGTGCTCTAACCAACTGAGCTACGTAGCCAGATTATTTCTTCGATGGCTGGGGTACCTGGATTCGAACCAGGGAATGCCGGTATCAAAAACCGGTGCCTTACCGCTTGGCGATACCCCAATAACCGGGCGGTGAACCGCTTACTCGAAGAAGATGGCTGGGGTACCTGGATTCGAACCAGGGAATGCCGGTATCAAAAACCGGTGCCTTACCGCTTGGCGATACCCCATCCGTACAACGCTTTCTGGTGAATGGTGCGGGAGGCGAGACTTGAACTCGCACACCTTGCGGCGCCAGAACCTAAATCTGGTGCGTCTACCAATTTCGCCACTCCCGCAAAAAAGATGGTGGCTACGACGGGATTCGAACCTGTGACCCCATCATTATGAGTGATGTGCTCTAACCAACTGAGCTACGTAGCCATCTTTTTTTCGCGATACCTTATCGGCGTTGCGGGGCGCATTATGCGTATAGAGCCATGCAGCGTCAACCTCTTTTTCAAGGAAAATTGCTTGAAATTGACTGTTTGGTTAGGTTGCGAACAGCGTGGCGCTATATTCGTCAATTATTGTTTACTTTGTGTTTTTTCTACAGCCTGCAGCCATTCTTTTGTCATACGGGGTGAAATTCAGAATTCAACAATAGCGGCGGGAAATTAATCTATGAAATACTGACCCGTTGCAACAGGACAGAACAGGGATCGCTACGCCTGCATCTCTGCTACCACTTCAGGCGATTTATTGAGGGAATAATATGTTGCGTTTTATGACGGTGCTGGTCAGTGCTTTATTACTTATGCAATCGGCGTTTGCCGATACAGCCCGACCGGAAATTGGTAAGTATGTCTTTGGTTATCGTGGTCAGGAAGGAGCAGTGGTCTGGATGATGCGAATTGGGCCGAAAGCGGAAAATGAAGCCCTTGTTCAGGTATCTCATGTTGATAATGACATCGATGGTCAGATTTTTCGCTGCAAAGTAAAAGCATTACAGGAAGGTGAGAAATCGTATACCGCTGTAATCAAGGGCGAATCTTTTGAGTTATTACGCCTGAAAGAGGGAAATGGAAGCCTGCATATCCCGGATGAATCGGCAGCCTGGTCAGTCGCCTACAGTAATGAGTTATCTGACAGCGATGTAGCAAATCCGGAACATTTCCTCACAGCCTATCAGAATCAACAAGTTCCCCAGTAACTGAAATTGCCCCGGATTTCTCCGGGGCATTATTACACGTCTTATTTATACGCCGACTGGTGAACACCGACTGCACGACCCGATGGATCGTCCATTTTCTTGAACGCTTCATCCCACTCAATCGCTTTGGCAGAAGAACAGGCAACGGACGGCCCCCCTGGTACGCACTCTGCGGCACTTGGGAGCGGGAACAGTTCTTCAAAGATTTCGCGATACAGATACGCTTCTTTTGAGGTCGGCGTATTGTATGGGAAGCGGAAGCGGGCCGTTTCCAACTGTTGATCAGAAACCTGCTGCGCCGCCACTTCTTTCAGAGTGTCGATCCAGCTATAACCGACACCATCTGAGAACTGCTCTTTCTGCCGCCAGGCCACACTTGCGGGCAGATACGCTTCAAAACATTCACGCAGGATGTGTTTTTCCATCTTGCCGTTGCCGCACATTTTGTCCTGCGGATTAATGCGCATCGCTACATCAAGGAATTTCTTGTCAAGGAACGGCACGCGTGCTTCCACGCCCCAGGCCGACATCGCTTTGTTGGCGCGTGCGCAGTCATACATATGCAGGGCCAGCAGCTTACGCACCGTCTCTTCATGCAACTCTTTGGCGTTCGGCGCTTTGTGGAAATAGAGATAACCGCCAAACACTTCGTCAGAACCTTCACCGGACAGTACCATCTTAATGCCCATCGCCTTGATCTTACGCGACATTAAATACATCGGCGTTGAAGCGCGAATCGTGGTCACATCATACGTTTCAATGTGATAAATCACGTCGCGGATGGCATCGAGACCTTCCTGTACGGTGAAGTGAATTTCGTGATGCACAGTGCCCAGATGATTTGCCACTTCCTGGGCCGCTTTCAGATCCGGTGAACCAGGCAGACCCACGGCAAAAGAGTGCAATTGCGGCCACCAGGCTTCTGAACGTTCCTGATCTTCCACGCGGCGGGCGGCGTATTTTTTGGTGATAGCCGAAATAATTGAGGAATCCAGACCACCGGAGAGCAGCACGCCGTAAGGCACGTCAGACATCAGGTGGCTTTTAACGGAATCTTCCAGTGCCTGACGCAGCTCGTTTTTGTCGGTCACGTTATCTTTCACCGCATCGTAGTCGAACCAGTCGCGGTGATAATAAGAACGGATTTCGCCGTCCTGACTCCACAGATAGCTCCCTGCCGGGAACTCTTTAATGGTGCGGCAAACCGGCACCAGGGCTTTCATTTCTGAGGCCACATATAGCTGGCCGTGTTCGTCATAACCCATATACAGAGGGATGATCCCCAGATGGTCGCGACCAATCAGATATGCATCTTTTTCGCTGTCGTACAGGGCAAAGGCAAACATGCCCTGCAAATCGTCGAGAAATTCCGCCCCTTTTTCCTGATACAACGCGAGGATCACTTCGCAGTCAGATCCAGTCTGGAACTGGTAACGATCGCCATACTCAGCACGCAGCGCCTGGTGGTTGTAGATTTCCCCGTTCACTGCCAGTACGTGGGTTTTTGATTGATTGTAGAGAGGCTGCGCACCCGCGTTAACATCAACAATTGACAGACGTTCGTGGGCGAGAATTGCATTATCGCTGGCATAAATACCGGACCAGTCCGGGCCACGATGACGCATCAGGCGTGACAGCTCGAGTGCTTTCTTCCGCAGCTCAACTGCGTCTGTTTTGATATCGAATACGCCAAAAATTGAACACATAACCTTCTCCGTTAACCTGGTGTTTGCTGCTTGTTGTGTTTGCTTGTTTAAAAAAATGCCGCAAAGCAGCAATGTGCGCAAGAGATTTGGCGGTGAAAAAATAAAAAACGTAATGGTGATTGATGAATGGTGAAAAAGAGTGGGGTGTAGTGACCTGTTTATTGATGAATCGATAATTTTTAGCGGGTTTTATTGAATGGATATATTTTGCAGGGGGATCAGAAACCAAATCGCTTACAAAGTGAGATTTGTTCATGCCGGATGTGGCGTGAACGCCTTATCCGGCCTACAAAATTATGAAAATTCAATATATTGCAGGAGCTGCGTAGGCCTGATAAGCGTAGCGCATCAGGCAGTTTGGCGTTTGTCATCAATATCAACCACGTCCTGAGACGTGGTTGATTTTCAGATAACGTCGATTTCAGCGACTGATGGGTAAATCCAGCTAGGGCGGAACGGCATACTGTCGATATCGTCGAGCGACGAAACACCAGAGAGTACCAGAATCGTCTCCAGACCCGCCTGGAAGCCAGCCAGAATGTCGGTACGCAGGTTATCGCCAACAATCACCGTTTCTTCCGAGTGCGCCTGCATTTTGTTTAATGCTGCACGGATGATCCACGGGCTGGGTTTACCAACATAGAACGGTTTACGTCCGGAGATTTTCTCGATCCCCGCGCACAATGCGCCACAGGCCGGATAGAAACCACGTCCGTGAGTATCCGGGTTGGTGGCGATAAAACGTGCGCCGTTGGCGACGAAATATGCCGCTTTATGCATCATGTCCCAGTTGTATGAGCGCGTTTCGCCAACAATCACAAAGTCAGGATTAACATCGGTAATGGTAAAACCGGCTTTGTACAGTTCATGGATCAGCGCGCCTTCGCCCACTACATACGCTTTTTTGCCTTCCTGTCGACGCAGGAAATCGGCAGTTGCCATCGCGGAGGTATAAAACACACTGTCTGGCACATCGACACCCGCAGTGGCAAAGCGGTTTGCCAGGTCTTGCCCGGTCTGCGAAGGATAGTTGGTCAGCAACACCAGCGGCAGGCCTTTATCCATAATCCCGTGCAAAAACTCCGCTGCACCCGGTACGGCGACGTTATCGTGCATCAGCACGCCGTCGATATCGCAAATTACATTTTTAATGGTCATGGACTACCCAGAATATTCACAACAATAAGCGCCACTATAAAAGCACATTAATTTTCCAGCAAATGCTGGAGCAAAATACCGTTGAGCATGGCGCGTTTTACCAGTGCAAAAGCACCGATTGCTGAGCGGTGATCCAGTTCGGAACGCACTACCGGCAGATTAGTGCGAAACGCCTTCAACGCCTGGGTATTAATGCAGCTTTCAATGGCGGGCAGCAGCACTTTATCGGCTTCGGTGATCTCACCGGCAATAACAATTTTTTGCGGGTTAAATAAGTTGATGGCAATGGCGATGGTTTTACCCAGATGGCGACCGACATACTCAATCACTTCCGACGCCAGACTGTCGCCTTTGTTTGCGGCTTTACAGATAGTTTTGATGGTGCAGTCATCCAGCGGCACGCGGCTCTGATAGCCCTGCTTTAACAGATTCAACACTCGTTGTTCAATGGCGGCGTTGGCAGCGATAGTTTCCAGACAACCGAAATTTCCGCAGTGGCAGCGTTCACCCAGCGGTTCAACCTGAATATGGCCAATTTCACCAACGTTGCCGTTGCGGCCGATAAAAATGCGCCCGTTAGAGATGATTCCGGCACCCGTTCCGCGGTGCACGCGCACCAGAATGGAGTCTTCGCAATCCTGACTTGCACCGAAGTAGTGCTCTGCCAGCGCCAGACTGCGGATATCGTGACCGACAAAACAGGTCACTTTAAAACGTTCTTCCAGAGCCTCTACCAGCCCCCAGTTTTCCACCTGGATATGCGGCATGTAATGAATTTTGCCGCTGTCCGGGTCGACAAGCCCTGGCAGAATAACCGAAATGGCGATTAACTCTCGCAGTTTGCGCTGGTAGCCATCAATAAACTGGGCGATGGCGTTTAAGAGCGCATGTTCCAGCGTTTGCTGGGTACGCTCTGGCAGCGGGTAATGTTCTTCTGCCAGCACTTTGCTGCTGAGATCAAACAGGGTGATGGTAGCGTCGTGACGACCAAGTCGTACGCCGATAGCCTGGAAATTGCGGGTTTCGGTGACAATAGAGATTGCGCGGCGGCCTCCGGTGGAGGCCTGCTGATCAACTTCTTTGATCAACCCGCGTTCGATAAGCTGACGCGTAATTTTAGTTACGCTGGCGGGGGCAAGCTGGCTTTGTTCGGCAATCTGAATTCGCGAGATTGGCCCATGCTGGTCAATCAGGCGATAAACCGCCGCGCTGTTAAGCTGTTTTACGAGATCAACATTACCTATCTGAGCTTGTCCGCCTGGTGTCATACTTTCTCTTATTGAGTTACGACCTCGTTACCGTTAACGATGGTCCTGGTGATTTTAAAATCAGGTGTGAATGCGGTCAGGTTGGCCACTTTACCTGCGGCGAGAGTGCCGAGACGTTTCTCAACGCCAATTGCACGCGCCGGATAGAGCGTCGCCATACGCAGCACTTCATCCAGTGCGATACCACAATGTTCGACCAGATTACGCACGCCTTCAATCATGGTTAAGGATGAACCACTTAATGTACCGTTCTCATCCACACAAAGTCCGTTGCGGTAGTATATTGTTTTACCCGCAAAAATGAACTGTTCAATATTGGCACCTGCTGGCGCAGTCGCATCGGTAACCAGACACAGTTTGTCGCCTTTCAGACGTTTGGCGTTGCGAATGTTAGCGTAATCAACGT
Organism: Escherichia sp. TW09308; assembly: GCF_000208565.1. NCBI lineage: Bacteria > Pseudomonadati > Pseudomonadota > Gammaproteobacteria > Enterobacterales > Enterobacteriaceae > Escherichia > Escherichia sp. TW09308. The sequence continues at coordinate 4,404,052 of NZ_AEME01000001.1, forward strand.
GCAGGCCATCGGCAATAATACCGCAATAAATGTCAGCTTCGTCGAGGATCGCGCCCGCCAGACCCGGCTCACGCCCCGTAATATACGGCATCGCATTGTACAGATGGGTGGCAAAGGTAATCCCCGCGCGGAAACCGGCTTTCGCTTCTTTCAATGTGGCGTTGGAGTGACCGGCTGAAACCACAATACCAGCATTTGCCAGTTTACTGATCACTTCCGTTGGCACCATTTCCGGCGCTAGTGTGACTTTGGTAATAACATCGGCATTTTCACAAAGGAAATCGACCAGCGCGGCATCGGGCTTACGCACGAAATTCGGATTATGAGTGCCTTTTTTTACCAGATTCAGCCACGGACCTTCCAGATGCAGACCTAATGCCTGATTCGGATGTTTTGCCAGGTATTCGCGCATTACGCGCACACCCTGTTTCATCAGCTCATCGCTGGTGGTGATAAGCGTCGGCAGGTAGTTAGTACAGCCTGATTTCTCATTGGCTTTCTGCATGATTTCCAGCGTTTCCACGCTGACCGCTTCAGCAGTATCGTTGAACTGTACGCCACCGCAGCCGTTTAACTGCACATCGATAAAACCGGGGGAGAGAATGGCCCCGTTCAGTGAACGTTGTTCAATCTCTGGCGGCAGTTCCGCTACTGGACAGACGCTTTTAATCAGGCCATCAGCGATAACAACCGCATGGTCATCAAGAAATTCGTGGCCGGTAAAGATCCGGCCCTGGGTTAATGCATACATTCCGACCCCCGATATCAAAAATAATACAGCCCTGAACGAAACGTCAGGGCAGGGATAACAATTACAGACCTTTGATGTTTTCTGCTTCTAATTCATTGAAATATCTTAAAGTCTTAACTTTCAGCTCCATGGTCGAAGGTTCATCACACACCATGATCGCTTTCGGATGCAGTTGCAGACAGCTAATAGTCCACATGTGGTTAACGCAACCTTCAACGGCCGCCTGCAGTGCCAGTGCTTTCTGGCTACCCAGCACCAGAATCATCACTTCTTCGGCATCCAGCAGTGTACCCACACCGACGGTCAGCGCATATTTTGGCACCTGATTAACATCATTATCAAAGAAACGAGAGTTTGCGACGCGAGTGTCATGTGTCAGGGTTTTGATACGGGTGCGAGAGGCGAGAGAAGAGGCTGGTTCGTTAAATGCAATATGACCGTCGTTACCTACACCGCCCATAAACAGATGAATTTTACCGTAAGAGCGGATTTTTTCTTCATACTGGCGGCATTCGGCGTCGATATCCGGGGCGTTGCCATTGAGAAGGTTGATATTTTCTGCTGGAATATCAACGTGATCGAAGAAATTACGGTGCATAAAGCTGTAGTAGCTTTCCGGATGCTCTTTCGGCAGACCGACATACTCGTCCATGTTGAAGGTGACAACGTGCTTAAAGCTGACCTGGCCTGCTTTATGCATTTCGACTAACGCTTTATAGGTGGTCATCGGTGTGCCACCGGTCGGCAAGCCAAGCACGAACGGGCGATCGGCAGTCGGTTTGAACGCATTGATGCGATTGACGATATGGCGCGCAGCCCATTTGCCGACCTGTTCAGCAGTAGTCAGGGGGATCAGTCTCATTATTCACCTCGATAAGAAAAATTAAGCCGTTGGCGGATTTGGCATCTTTAAGCGTAACCTGGATTTGCGCAGACAGGCGTCAATCCGACCTGATTTTTTGAATGATAAAATAAGTTTTCTGGTTTAGCCAGTAAAAGGGAGTGATGATAACGATATTTGGTGACAAAACTCACAAAAGACACGCGTTTAATTTGCGGTACGAATTAATTTTTTACACACTCTGTAGCAGATGATCTAACAACCTGATTACAGAACATCGGCAGTACAGTTTGCAGCAAAATAAAAATACGGCTTTAAACAAGCCAAATAGGGTTCTCGTAGGGGGAATAAGATGAATATTTTAGGGTTTTTCCAGCGACTCGGTAGGGCGTTACAGCTCCCTATCGCGGTGCTGCCGGTGGCGGCACTGTTGCTGCGATTCGGCCAGCCAGATTTACTTAACGTTGCGTTTATTGCCCAGGCGGGCGGTGCGATTTTTGACAACCTTGCGCTTATCTTCGCGATCGGTGTGGCATCCAGTTGGTCAAAAGACAGCGCGGGCGCGGCGGCGCTGGCGGGGGCGGTCGGGTATTTTGTACTGACCAAAGCGATGGTAACCATCAACCCGGAAATTAACATGGGTGTTCTGGCGGGTATCATTACCGGTCTGGTCGGTGGTGCAGCCTATAACCGTTGGTCCGCGATTAAACTGCCTGACTTCCTGAGCTTCTTCGGCGGTAAACGCTTTGTGCCGATTGCCACTGGCTTCTTCTGTCTGGTGCTGGCAGCCATTTTTGGTTATGTCTGGCCGCCGGTGCAGCACGCTATTCATGCAGGTGGCGAATGGATCGTTTCTGCAGGCGCGCTGGGTTCCGGTATCTTTGGTTTCATCAACCGTCTGCTGATCCCAACGGGTCTGCATCAGGTGCTGAACACTATCGCCTGGTTCCAGATTGGTGAATTCACCAACGCGGCGGGTGCTGTATTCCACGGCGATATCAACCGCTTCTATGCGGGTGACGGCACGGCGGGGATGTTCATGTCCGGCTTCTTCCCGATCATGATGTTCGGTTTGCCGGGTGCAGCGCTGGCGATGTATTTTGCCGCGCCGAAAGAGCGTCGTCCGATGGTGGGTGGGATGCTGCTTTCCGTGGCTATCACCGCGTTCCTGACCGGTGTGACTGAGCCGCTGGAATTCCTGTTCATGTTCCTCGCTCCGCTGCTGTACCTCCTGCACGCACTGCTGACCGGCATCAGCCTGTTTGTCGCAACGTTGCTGGGTATCCACGCGGGCTTCTCCTTCTCTGCGGGCGCCATCGACTATGCGTTGATGTATAACCTGCCGGCCGCCAGCCAGAACGTCTGGATGCTGTTGGTGATGGGCGTTGTTTTCTTCGCTATCTACTTCGTGGTGTTCAGTGTGGTTATCCGCCTGTTCAACCTGAAAACGCCAGGTCGTGAAGATAAAGAAGACGAAATTGTTACTGAAGAAGCCAACAGCAACACTGAAGAAGGTCTGACTCAACTGGCGACCAACTATATTGCTGCGGTTGGCGGTAGTGACAACCTGAAAGCGATTGACGCCTGTATTACCCGTCTGCGCCTGACGGTGGCTGACTCAGCTCTCGTCAACGATGCGATGTGTAAACGTCTGGGTGCTTCTGGTGTGGTGAAACTGAACAAGCAGACTATTCAGGTGATTGTCGGTGCGAAAGCCGAATCTATCGGTGATGCAATGAAGAAAGTCGTTGCCCGTGGGCCGGTAGCAGCAGCGTCTGCTGAAGCCGCTCCAGCAACCGCTGCTCCGGCAGCAAAACCACAGGCTGTACCAAACGCAGTGTCTATCGTTGAACTGGTATCACCGATTACTGGTGATGTTGTGGCGCTGGATCAGGTGCCAGACGAAGCATTCGCCAGCAAAGCGGTGGGTGACGGTGTGGCGGTGAAACCGACGGATAAAATCGTTGTATCACCAGCCGCAGGGACTATCGTGAAAATCTTCAACACCAACCACGCGTTCTGCCTGGAAACCGAAAAAGGCGCGGAAATCGTAGTCCACATGGGTATCGATACTGTGGCGCTGGAAGGTAAAGGTTTTAAACGTCTGGTGGAAGAGGGCGCGCAGGTAAGCGCAGGGCAACCGATTCTGGAAATGGATCTGGATTACCTGAACGCTAACGCTCGCTCGATGATCAGTCCGGTTGTTTGCAGCAATATCGACGATTTCAGCGGCCTGGTTATTAAAGCCCAGGGGCACGTCGTAGCGGGTCAAACACCGCTGTTTGAAATCAAAAAGTAATCTGCTTTATGCCTGATGCGACGCTTGACGCGTCTTATCAGGCCCGTAGGTTGGATAAGACGCGTCAAGCGTCGCATCCAACAATGACAAGCGGTGGGGATCTTCTCTACCGCTTTTTTTTTCATCAATCATCCCCATAATCTTTGTTAGATTTTTCGATTTTCTCTAACTAACAGTTGTCAGCCTGTCTCGCTTATAAGATCATACGCCGTTATACGTTGTTTACGCTTTGAGGAATCCACGATGAGTGAGGCTGAAGCCCGCCCGACTAACTTTATTCGTCAGATCATCGATGAAGATCTGGCCAGTGGTAAGCACACCACAGTACACACCCGTTTCCCGCCGGAGCCGAATGGCTATCTGCATATTGGCCATGCGAAATCTATCTGCCTGAACTTCGGGATCGCCCAGGACTATAAAGGCCAGTGCAACCTGCGTTTCGACGACACCAACCCGGTAAAAGAAGATATCGAGTACGTCGAGTCGATCAAAAACGACGTTGAGTGGTTAGGTTTTCACTGGTCAGGTAACGTCCGTTACTCCTCCGATTATTTTGATCAACTCCACGCCTATGCTGTTGAACTGATCAATAAAGGCCTGGCATATGTTGATGAACTGACGCCAGAGCAAATCCGCGAATATCGTGGCACTCTGACGCAGCCGGGTAAAAACAGCCCATACCGCGACCGCAGCGTTGAAGAGAACCTGGCGCTGTTCGAGAAGATGCGTACCGGCGGTTTTGAAGAAGGTAAAGCCTGCCTGCGTGCGAAAATCGACATGGCATCGCCGTTTATCGTGATGCGCGATCCGGTGCTGTATCGCATTAAGTTTGCTGAACATCATCAGACCGGCAACAAGTGGTGCATCTACCCGATGTACGACTTCACCCACTGCATCAGCGATGCCTTGGAAGGTATTACCCACTCTCTGTGTACGCTGGAGTTCCAGGACAACCGTCGTCTGTACGACTGGGTTCTGGACAACATCACTATTCCTGTTCATCCGCGCCAGTACGAATTCTCGCGTCTGAATCTGGAATACACCGTGATGTCCAAGCGTAAACTGAACCAGTTGGTGACCGACAAGCACGTAGAAGGCTGGGACGATCCGCGTATGCCGACCATTTCCGGTCTGCGTCGTCGTGGTTATACCGCGGCTTCTATTCGTGAGTTCTGCAAACGCATTGGCGTGACCAAGCAGGACAACACTATTGAGATGGCGTCGCTGGAATCCTGCATCCGTGAAGATCTTAACGAAAACGCCCCTCGCGCAATGGCAGTTATCGATCCAGTAAAACTGGTTATCGAAAACTATCAGGGCGAAGGCGAAATGGTTACCATGCCGAACCATCCGAACAAACCGGAAATGGGTAGCCGCCAGGTGCCGTTTAGTGCTGAGATTTGGATCGATCGTGCCGATTTCCGCGAAGAAGCCAACAAACAGTACAAACGTCTGGTGCTGGGTAAAGAAGTGCGTCTGCGTAATGCTTACGTGATTAAAGCGGAACGCGTGGAGAAAGATGCCGAAGGCAATATCACCACTATCTTCTGTACTTACGATGCTGACACCCTGAGCAAAGATCCGGCTGATGGTCGTAAGGTCAAAGGCGTTATCCACTGGGTAAGTGCGGCACATGCGCTACCGGTTGAAATCCGTCTGTATGACCGTCTGTTCAGCGTGCCGAATCCAGGCGCTGCGGATGATTTCCTGTCGGTGATTAACCCGGAATCGCTGGTGATCAAACAGGGCTTTGCTGAACCGTCGCTGAAAGATGCGGTAGCAGGTAAAGCGTTCCAGTTTGAGCGTGAAGGCTATTTCTGTCTCGACAGTCGCCATTCCACTGCGGAAAAACCAGTATTTAACCGCACCGTTGGGCTGCGTGATACCTGGGCGAAGGTTGGCGAGTAACGTTAAGTTCCACTTTGCCGGATAAGGCGTCCACGCCGCATCCGGCATGAACAAAGTGCACTTCGTCAACAATCCCAAACGCCGCACTCAGCGGCGTTTTTTCTGCTTTTCTTCGCGAATTAATTCCGCTTTGTAATTTATCCATAAAACAAATTTAAAATCACCAGCCATAATTTAATCGAATGCGACTGCCTTCATCCCACTGGAAAGCCGCATATTTTTCTTCTACGCGCTCTCCTGGTACAAATTTAAACCTTGTAACAAAAATCATCAAAATATGTGCGGTTGCTCATGTTCTTACATTCTCGTTACAGAAAGAGATTGATAATTCGCGGCGCGAAAAATAGTCTGTTCCTGTAGTCAGCGAGACTTTTCTCAACGCTACTTTTTTAATTTTTTATTTTTTCGCTGTTCACCCTTGGTGCAGCAATTTATACGTCAAAGAGGATTAACCCATGCGTACGTTTAGTGGTAAACGTAGTACGCTGGCGCTGGCTATCGCCGGTGTTACAGCAATGTCGGGCTTTATGGCAATGCCGGAGGCTCACGCCGAAGGATTTATCGACGATTCAACCTTAACCGGCGGTATCTATTACTGGCAGCGTGAACGTGACCGTAAAGATGTTACCGACGGCGACAAATACAAAACCAACCTTTCTCACTCCACCTGGAACGCCAACCTCGATTTTCAGTCTGGTTATGCCGCGGATATGTTCGGCCTTGATATTGCTGCGTTTACGGCGATTGAAATGGCGGAAAATGGCGACAGTTCACACCCGAACGAAATCGCTTTTTCGAAAAGTAATAAAGCCTATGACGAAGACTGGTCAGGCGATAAAAGCGGTATAAGCCTGTATAAAGCAGCGGCCAAATTTAAATACGGTCCGGCGTGGGCGAGAGCAGGTTATATTCAGCCAACCGGTCAGACGCTGTTAGCGCCGCACTGGAGCTTTATGCCGGGTACTTATCAGGGCGCGGAAGCCGGGGCTAATTTTGATTACGGTGATGCTGGTGCGTTGAGCTTCTCCTACATGTGGACCAACGAATATAAAGCGCCGTGGCATCTGGAAATGGATGAGTTTTATCAGAACGATAAAACCACCAAAGTTGATTACCTGCACTCCCTCGGGGCGAAGTACGATTTCAAAAATAACCTCGTGCTGGAAGCGGCATTTGGTCAGGCTGAAGGGTATATCGATCAGTATTTTGCTAAAGCCAGCTACAAATTTGATATCGCCGGTAGCCCGCTAACTACCAGCTACCAGTTCTACGGTACGCGCGATAAAGTTGACGATCGCAGCGTCAACGATCTTTACGACGGCACCGCCTGGCTACAGGCGTTGACCTTTGGCTACCGGGCGGCTGACGTAGTGGATTTGCGCCTGGAAGGCACCTGGGTGAAAGCTGACGGTCAGCAGGGGTACTTCTTACAGCGTATGACCCCAACCTACGCTTCCTCTAACGGCCGCCTGGATATCTGGTGGGATAACCGTTCTGATTTTAACGCCAACGGCGAAAAAGCGGTCTTCTTCGGCGCGATGTATGATCTGAAAAACTGGAATCTTCCAGGTTTCGCCATCGGCGCTTCTTACGTTTACGCCTGGGATGCCAAACCCGCTACCTGGCAGAGCAACCCGGATGCGTACTACGACAAGAACCGGACTATTGAAGAGTCTGCATACAGCCTGGATGCGGTCTACACCCTTCAGGATGGTCGCGCCAAAGGTACGATGTTCAAGCTGCACTTCACCGAATACGATAACCACTCCGATATCCCGAGCTGGGGCGGCGGTTACGGCAACATCTTCCAGGATGAGCGTGACGTGAAGTTTATGGTTATCGCGCCATTCACTATCTTCTGATGTCCGACGCGGCAGGTTTTTCGCCTGCCGCACGTTTGAGGAATTTGCTATGAAGAAACTGATTCTCATCGCCATGATGGCATCGGGGTTGGTGGCCTGTGCGCAATCAACCGCGCCACAGGAAGATAGTCGTCTGAAAGAGGCGTACAGCGCCTGTATTAATACCGCACAAGGCTCGCCGGAAAAAATTGAAGCCTGCCAGAGCGTGTTAAACGTGCTGAAGAAAGAGACACAACATCAGCAGTTTGCCGAGCAGGAAAGTGTGCGCGTGCTGGATTATCAGCAGTGTATTCAGGCAACGCAAACCGGTAATGATCAGGCGGTGAAAGCCGATTGTGATAAGGTCTGGCAGGAAATTCGCAGTAATAACGCTACGCAGTAAAAAACAAAAAGCGAGAGCTGTAACTCTCGCTTTTCTTATTTCTCTTTATAAAAAAGCCAACCCGCAGGTTGGCTTTTTCTCGTTCAGGCTGACTTAATTGCCTTCGTGCGCGTGCTCATCTTCGCGGCAATCGCCTTCGGCGCAGTGACCGTAAAGATAGAGACTATGGTTAGTCAGGCGAATGCCGTGTTTTGCGGCAATTTCACGCTGACGCGCTTCGATAGATTCATCACTAAATTCGATAACCTTGCCGCAATCGAGGCAGATCAGGTGATCGTGGTGATGTTGCTGGGTCAGTTCAAATACGGATTTACCGCCTTCAAAATTGTGGCGGGTGACGATACCGGCGTCGTCAAACTGGTTCAGTACGCGATATACGGTAGCCAGACCAATTTCTTCACCCATATCGATCAGACGTTTGTACAAATCTTCCGCACTGACGTGATGGTTGTCCGGCTCCTGAAGAACTTCCAGGATTTTTAAGCGTGGAAGCGTTACTTTCAGGCCAGCTTTCTTTAGGGCGGTATTGTTATCAGTCATGCGGAATCTGTCCTGTTACTAAGCGATTCACTTCATTAAAAGAAGTGACAGAATTTGCTCTTGAGATAATGCGTATCATTATAGAATTGCCATGCCTAAATGAAAACTACAAGTCCCTGGCAAATATTGTTAATAAAAACGTGGCTTAGCTTACATTTGCATCGGTAAGGCCACTTCAACACTGGAACATTGTACAGGTACAACGGCAAAAGTTACAAATTTGTAGCAATTATTTTGATTGGCATTATCTATTAATACGGCGTAGACATGAGTCTACGCCGCATCACATCAGGCGTTGATAATTTCGTCGAGATGCAGCTCTTCAGAAATTTGTTTCACCCATTTTTCCACGCGTTCGGCGGTCAGTTCCGGCTGACGGTCTTCGTCGATAGCCAGACCGACAAAGTGGTTGTCATCCGCCAGACCTTTTGAGGCTTCGAAATGGTAGCCCGCAGTTGGCCAGTGACCAACGATGGTAGCACCACGTGGTTCGATGATGTCACGGATAGTGCCTAACGCGTCGCAGAAATATTCTGCGTAATCTTCCTGGTCGCCACAGCCAAACAGTGCAACCAGTTTACCATTGAAATCAATCTCTTCGAGAGTCGGGAAGAAGTCGTCCCAGTCACACTGCGCTTCGCCGTAGTACCAGGTTGGGATGCCCAGCAGCAGAATGTCATAAGCTTCCAGATCTTCTTTGCTGCTTTTTGCAATGTCATGGACATCGGCAACGTCTTTACCAAGCTGTTTTTGAATCATTTTTGCGATATTTTCGGTATTACCGGTGTCGCTGCCGAAAAAGATGCCAGTGATAGCCATGAGTGAAATAACCTCTTGAAACTTATTGAAATGGGGGTGGCAAATTGCCCACGGATAAAGGCAATCATAGCAGAACAGGCAGTCTTGCGGAATCAGCAAACTCGCAGGACTGCACACTGTGCTACACGATTTTTTTGTCCAACTTCAAGTTACATGGGCTGTAACCCGAATTATTTGAGTAAAGGATGGGATCAGACGATGCCCTGACTACGCAGCGCCGCGAGTTGTTGCATCAACATCTCTTCGATCAGTTCGCTACGGCTCATATTACGCGACTCTGCCAGCTCGTTCAGCGCCTCGACAGCTTCTGCATTCAGCTTCAGTTCGACACGCTTAAGACCACGTACTTTGTCGCGTTTTAGCTGGTTGCGTTTATTAATACGCAGCTGTTCATCGCGCGAAAGCGGATTGGTTTTCGGTCGTCCCGGTCGACGCTCGTGCGCGAACAGATCTAATGTCGTACGGTCCGTTTGTTCTTTGGCCATGATCTTGGTGACTTCGGGGGAAACAATCAGCCAGGCGTCTGCCCGGATGGATAGCGCGCCATAATACATCAGCGCGATGAGTCACGCCAACGCCCACGCGCGGAAAGCGACGCAGACGCTGGGTTTTTAATCAGTTGCATTAATCATTGAGATAGCGGCGGATGGCGCGCAGCACTGCATCAGGTTTTTCTGCGTGTACCCAGTGACCCGCACCTGCAATCACATGCGCCCGTGCCTGCGGAAATTGCGCCAGTAAATCATCACGATATTGTTCAGTAACATACGGCGAATTACCACCGGGGATAAATAGGGCGGGGTGATCCCACGCCGGGATTTTCTCCCAACCCACAATATGCGGATACTGATCCCACAACACCGGCACGTTAAAACGCCATTCGCCGTCAACGTAGGATTTCAACAGAAACTGAATCACCCCTTCTTCATTCAGATGCTGACGCATCACCGTCGCCGCCTGTTGACGTGTTTGTGCGTCAGATTCGCTGACCGCGTTGATGGCCGCGAAAATCTCATCATGACGGCGCACGTGATAATCGACGGGCGCAATATCGATTGCCACCAGTTTATCGATGCGATCGGGGGCCAGCGCGGTGAGCGCCATTACTGCTTTGCCGCCCATTGAGTGGCCAATAAATGTCGCCTTATCGATCTGCTGCGCATCCAGCGTATCCAGCAGATCCTGCGCCATCGCCGGATAATTCATCACAGGATCGTGCGGTGAAAGTCCGTGGTTACGCATATCCACCTGGATGATATCGTGGTCGCTCACCAGGTCACGTGCCAGCACGCCGAGGTTGTCGAGACTACCAAACAGACCATGAACAAGGACGATGGGAGAATTATTGTGCTGATTTTGTGTAGATTGCGCGCGGATATTCAATTTCATGGCAAAGTTCTTTTTTTCGCGAAGTCGGGTTAGGGTATTATGTTGACCATTGTGCCACAGGGCTGCAACAAATAAGGTTTAATCCGAGTTTTTCTGCAAGCCAGGCTTGACGCTATCCGCTGCCGGGATTTATTCATATACTCCTGGCGACTTGTATTCAGCTAAGACACCGCACTGGATTAAGATGAAAACGATTGAAGTTGATGATGAACTCTACAGCTATATTGCCAGCCACACTAAGCATATCGGCGAGAGCGCATCCGACATTTTACGGCGTATGTTGAAGTTTTCCGCCGCATCACAGCCTGCTGCTCCGGTGACGAAAGAGGTTCGCATTGCGTCGCCTGCTATCGTCGAAGCGAAGCCGATCAAAACGATTAAAGACAAAGTACGCGCAATGCGTGAACTTCTGCTTTCCGATGAATACGCAGAGCAGAAGCGTGCGGTCAACCGCTTTATGCTGCTGTTGTCTACACTATATTCTCTTGACGCCCAGGCGTTTGCCGAAGCAACGGAATCGTTGCACGGTCGCACGCGCGTTTACTTTGCGGCAGATGAACAGACGCTGCTGAAAAATGGTAATCAGACCAAGCCGAAACACGTGCCAGGCACGCCGTATTGGGTGATCACCAACACTAACACTGGCCGTAAATGCAGCATGATTGAACACATCATGCAGTCGATGCAATTCCCGGCGGAATTGATTGAGAAGGTTTGCGGGACAATTTAAAACAACGTTGCAGATAAAGGACAAAGCAATGGCAATCCACAATCGTGCAGGCCAGCCTGCACAACAGAGTGATTTGATTAATGTCGCCCAACTGACGGCGCAATATTATGTACTGAAACCAGAAGCAGGGAATGCGGAGCACGCGGTGAAATTCGGTACTTCCGGTCACCGTGGCAGTGCAGCGCGCCACAGCTTTAACGAGCCGCACATTCTGGCGATCGCTCAAGCGATTGCCGAAGAACGTGCGAAAAACGGCATCACTGGCCCTTGCTATGTGGGTAAAGATACTCACGCCTTGTCCGAACCTGCATTCATTTCCGTGCTGGAAGTGCTGGCAGCAAACGGGGTTGATGTCATTGTGCAGGAAAATAATGGCTTCACTCCGACACCTGCCGTTTCCAATGCCATTCTGGTTCACAACAAAAAAGGTGGCCCGCTGGCAGATGGTATCGTGATTACGCCGTCCCATAACCCGCCGGAAGATGGTGGTATCAAATACAATCCGCCAAATGGTGGCCCGGCTGATACCAACGTCACCAAAGTGGTGGAAGACAGGGCCAACGCACTGCTGGCCGATGGCCTGAAAGATGTGAAGCGTATCTCCCTTGACGAAGCGATGGCATCCGGTCATGTGAAAGAACAAGATCTGGTGCAACCGTTCGTGGAAGGCCTGGCCGATATCGTCGATATGGCGGCGATTCAGAAGGCTGGCCTGACGCTGGGTGTCGATCCGTTGGGTGGTTCCGGTATCGAATACTGGAAGCGCATTGGCGAGTATTACAATCTCAACCTGACCATCGTTAACGATCAGGTCGATCAGACTTTCCGCTTTATGCACCTCGACAAAGACGGCGCGATCCGTATGGACTGCTCCTCTGAGTGTGCGATGGCGGGTCTGCTGGCACTGCGTGATAAGTTCGATCTGGCGTTTGCTAACGATCCGGATTATGACCGTCACGGCATCGTTACTCCGGCAGGTTTGATGAATCCGAACCACTACCTGGCAGTAGCGATCAATTACTTGTTCCAGCATCGTCCGCAGTGGGGCAAAGATGTTGCCGTCGGTAAAACGCTGGTTTCTTCTGCGATGATCGACCGTGTGGTCAATGACCTGGGGCGCAAGCTGGTAGAAGTACCGGTAGGTTTCAAATGGTTTGTGGATGGTCTGTTTGACGGCAGCTTCGGCTTTGGCGGCGAAGAGAGCGCGGGCGCTTCGTTCCTGCGTTTCGACGGTACGCCGTGGTCAACTGATAAAGACGGCATCATTATGTGTCTGCTGGCGGCGGAAATTACTGCCGTCACCGGCAAAAACCCGCAGGAACACTACAACGAGCTGGCAAAACGCTTTGGTGCGCCGAGCTACAACCGTTTGCAGGCAGCAGCAACTTCCGCACAGAAAGCGGCGCTGTCTAAGCTGTCTCCGGAAATGGTGAGCGCCAGCACTCTGGCAGGCGACCCAATCACCGCGCGTCTGACCGCTGCGCCGGGCAACGGTGCTTCTATCGGTGGTTTGAAAGTGATGACCGACAACGGCTGGTTCGCCGCGCGTCCGTCAGGCACGGAAGACGCATACAAGATCTACTGCGAAAGCTTCCTTGGCGAAGCACATCGTAAGCAGATCGAGAAAGAGGCGGTTGAGATTGTTAGCGAAGTTCTGAAAAACGCGTAATCATATAAAGTAAGAAAAAAGGGCGGTCGGAAGATCGCCCTTTTTTACTTATGACCGCCTGATACGCTACGCTTATCAGGCCTACGAGAATGGTGCAATATATTGAATTTTCACTATTTTGTAGGCCGGATAAGGCGTTTTCGCCGCATCAGACAAATAACACCCTAAAGCATAAACCGATACCCAATACCGGTTTCAGTAATAAAATGGCGAGGTCGGGCCGGGTCTTGTTCCAGTTTTTGTCGCAGATGCCCCATATAAATCCGCAAATAGTGACTGTGTTCGACCGCATTTGGCCCCCATACCTGGTTGAGTAACTGGCGCTGGGTAAGCACTTTCCCGGCGTTGTTGAGCAACACAGCCAGCAGGCGGAACTCTATCGGCGTCAAATGCACTTCTTCCTCGCCGCGATGGATCACGCGGGCGGCCAAATCAACGGTCACATCGGAAAATGTCACCACCGGATCGGGCGCGGCGGTGGCGGAGTGGCGGCGTAACGCGACGCGTAGACGAGCCTGCAATTCACCAATGCCAAACGGTTTACTCAGGTAATCATCAGCTCCGGCATCCAGCGCGGCGATTTTGTCGCTCTCTTCGCTACGTGCGGAAAGCACAATTACCGGCACCGCGCTCCACTGGCGCAGGTCGCGGATAAACTCAATTCCATCGCCATCGGGCAGGCCGAGATCGAGAATAATCAAATCCGGCTTACGGGTTGCCGCCTCCAGCAGCCCACGTTGCAGTGTTTCGGCCTCAAAGACGCGCATACCGTCGCCCTCCAGCGCTGTGCGCAGAAAGCGACGAATAGCCTGTTCATCTTCAACAATCAGAACGTTTGTCACATATCCTCATGAAATTCTTCAAGTTCAGGAGCGGTTTGCTGAGGAAGTGTAACACGAAAACAAGCGCCACCTTCCGGTCGGTTGAATGCGATGATCGTACCACCGTGTATTTCTACAATCGCCCGACAAATTGCCAACCCAAGCCCGACGCCCGGCACTGCTGACTCTTTATTCCCGCGGGCAAATTTATCAAAAATCGTCCGTTCCTGACCTTGTGGAATACCGGAGCCGTTATCCCAGACATCCAGTTGTAGTTGCTCTCCCTCGACATGGGCATCAATACCAATTTCAGCCTGCGTTCCCGCGTACTTCACCGCATTCTCCAGCAGATTAATCAGCACCCGCTCAAACAGTGGCCCGTCGACGTGGATCAAGGTCAGCGGTTCAGGCAGAGAGAGGTTGATGGGTGACGATAAACCTGGCTCCAGCATTTGCAGCGCACTGCCGACGACTTCTTCCAGCGTTAACCACTCTTTCTTCAAATTAAAGCCGCCGGACTGAATTCGCGCCATATCCAGCAAGTTATTTACCAGTCGGGTCGTGTTCAGCACATGCTGGCGAATTTCGCTGGCCTGGCGAGCGTGCGGAGAACCTTCGCTTGCCAGATCAAGCGTTAAGATTTCTGCCTGACCAAACAGCACCGTAAGCGGGGTGCGTAAATCGTGAGACAGCGCCGCCAGCAGCGCGTTGCGGATCTGTTCACGCTCGCTGGCCATCCGCGCCTGTTCTTCGCTGGCGGTCAGCATCAGGCGCTCAAGAGCATTGGCCACTAACAGCGTAAACGTTTCCAGCAGGCGCTGTTGTTCCGGGATCATCAACTGGCGCAAATTTCCCGGTTCCACCACCACCAGTCCGTAGGTTTTCTCGCCGCTTTTTAACGGCAAAATCTGGTACGGCACGCCGGGTAAAGTGTCGGTGCCCGCACCCGCAGGCAGACCTTTATCAAAGCTCCAGCGGGCGATAGCATCGTCCCACGGCGTCATCCCCTGCGGATGTGTTAGCGGCAGTAATATACCGTTGTCATCAGGTAACAACACCTGACTGCGGGCATGAAAAGTAGAAGCAATAAACTGCTCGCTGGTGGCGGCGATGTCCTGGGGACTGCGGCCTACCGCCAGCGTTTTTGACATTTCATATAAGTGTCGCGTGCGTTGCTCGCGGTAACGGGCTACCCGCGCCTGGTAACGCACGCCAGCGGTAAGGTTCCCGATCACCAGCCCGACGGTTAACATCACCGTGAAGGTCAGCAGATACTGCACATCAGAGACGGCGAGCGTGCCGCGTGGGGCGATAAAAAAGAGATCGAAACTCACCACGTTAATGACGGTGGCAACCACCGAAGGCCAGCGACCATAAAAAAGTGCCACCACCACCACGCCCAACAGATACAGCATCACCAGGTTAGCGGCATCGAAGGCCATCAGCCACTGCATGGCAATTAAAGTGATAACGGCGCATAACGCGGCGGCAACCACGCAGCCCTGAATTTGCACCCGCCATTTGTCTTTAAAAGAGCGGCTATCCGGCGCGTTATTAATTGTGCGCGCAGGTGGTTCATCAAGCGCGACCAGTACCTGATCGAGGTCGGGGGCGATGCGCGCCAGTCGGTTGGCAAAGGTTTCCCGACGCCACCAGCGGCGCGAGGCCGGGCGACCGAGAATTATCTTGCCGAGATTATGCTCCCGGGCATAACGCACTACGGCTTTTTCTTCTGCCGGATCAGAAAGTGTTGCTGTCTCTGCGCCTAACTCCTGCGCCAGACGCAAGGCGCTGAGAATGGCTCGACGTTTTTTCTCCGGTAAGCGGTGCAGGGCAGGGGTTTCAACATATACAGCGTGCCAGACGCTCCCCAGCCTTGACGCCAGCCGCGCCGCCGCCCGAACCAGTTTTTCGCTGCCCGTATTATGCCCAATACATAAAAGGATCGCGTCGCGCGTGTGCCAGACTTTCTCTTCGCCAGGACTCCCCCGCCAGGCGCGCATTTGCTCATCTACGCGATCGGCAGTACGGCGCAGCGCCAGTTCGCGCAGGGCAATCAAATTGCCTTTGCGGAAAAAATGTTCAATGGCGCGCTCAGCCTGCCCGGCAATATAGACTTTGCCTTCTTTCAGTCGCTGGCGCAGATCGTCCGGAGGCAGGTCCACCAGCACCACGTCGTCGGCGGCATCGAAAAAAGGATCGGGCACGGTTTCCCGTACCTGAATTCCGGTGACGCCACTGACCACATCGTTCAGACTTTCCAGATGCTGAACGTTGACGGTAGTGAAAACATCAATGCCTGCTTCCAGTAGCTCTTCGATATCCTGCCAGCGTTTAGGATGACGGGAACCTGGCGCATTACTGTGCGCCAGTTCATCCATTAATATCAGCGCCGGACGGCGGGCGAGGGCGGCATCGAGATCAAACTCGCTGATATGCCGCCCACGGTACGCCTGGCGTTTCAGTGGCAGAACAGCCAGACCTTCCAGCATTGCGGCGGTATCTTTCCGCCCGTGGGTTTCTACCACGCCAACCACAATATCCAGCCCTTGCGCCCGCAGTCGCTGGGCTTCCGCCAGCATCGCCCAGGTTTTCCCGACGCCCGCACAGGCACCGAAGAAAACTTTTAGCTTTCCGCGATGCGGCGCGGCAGTTTGTTCCAGCAGACGGTCGGGGTCGGGACGTAAGGGTTCGTTATTCATCAAGCTTATCCAGCGCCAGATTGAGTTCGACAATGTTGACGACCGGCTGGGCGATATATTTCACCAGCGGTTGTTGGCTGTATTTTGCGACCAGTTGTGTGAGCTGTTCAACGCTGAGATTACGCGCTTTCGCCACCCGTGGGATCTGCCAGGTCGCCGCTTGCGGGGTAATGTTATTGTCCAGCCCGCTTGCCGAAGCCGTGACCAGTTCAACCGGAACGCTCGCGCTGGCATCCGGGTTAGCGGCTCGTAAAGCAGCAACGCGTGCAGCTATTTGTTTATTCAGCGCCGGATTACTGACCGCCAGATTGCTCCCGCCAGAAGCCTGTGGATTATAGGGCATTTCTGCCGTTGCCGACGGACGGCCATGAAAATAGCCGTTATCGGTAAAATTCTGCCCGATTAATGCCGAACCGCGCACTGTATCACCTTCACGGATCAACGAACCGTTGGCCTGCCAGGGAAACCACCATTGCCCAAGCAGGGTGGTTAGCAGCGGGTAAACGCCGCCAGTAATCAATAACAGAAAGAGAAAAGTCGAGAATGCCGGACGTAATCCACGCATGGTAAACCTCACACCAGACCGCAAACGGTCAGCAGTAAATCAATGACTTTGATACCGATAAACGGCACCAGCAGCCCACCCATACCGTAAATCCATAAGTTACGGCGCAACATGGCAGAAGCGGTAAGCGGTTTATAACTCACGCCTTTTAATGCCAGGGGAATCAAAAAGACGATAATCAAGGCATTGAAAATAACTGCACTGAGAATGGCGGAGTCGGGCGAATGCAGGCGCATGATGTTCAGCGCATTCAACTGCGGATACGTTGCCGCGAACGCCGCCGGAATAATGGCGAAGTATTTCGCCACATCGTTGGCAATGCTGAAGGTCGTAAGCGAACCACGGGTCATCAGCATCTGTTTGCCAATATGCACCACCTCGATCAACTTGGTCGGATTGGAGTCGAGATCCACCATATTGCCCGCTTCTTTCGCCGCCTGAGTGCCGGAGTTCATCGCCACCGCGACGTCGGCTTGCGCCAGCGCTGGGGCATCGTTGGTGCCGTCGCCAGTCATTGCCACCAAACGGCCTTCCGCCTGGTACTGACGAATCAACGCCAGCTTGGCCTCTGGTGTCGCTTCGGCAAGGAAATCGTCGACGCCCGCTTCCGCTGCAATGGCGGCGGCGGTCAGACGGTTATCGCCGGTAATCATCACCGTTTTAATGCCCATTTGGCGCAGTTGGGCGAAACGCTCTTTAATGCCACCTTTGATGATATCTTTCAGCGCAATAACGCCCAGCACGCGAGAACCTTCTACCACTACCAGCGGCGTGGCACCCTGACGCGCAACCTGATCGACTTTTTGGTCGACATCGGCAGGGAAGTGGCTACCGTTAGCCTCGACATGACGGCGAATGGCATCGACAGAACCTTTACGGATCATGCGGTTATCAATGTTGATCCCACTCATCCGGCTTTGCGCAGTAAAGGGGACAAAGGTGGCATGGAGCGACTGCACATCGCGCTCGCGCAGGTTAAAACGCTGCTTGGCGAGGATCACAATACTGCGGCCTTCCGGCGTTTCATCGGCCAGCGAAGCCAGTTGTGCGGCGTCGGCCAGCGTTTTTTCCTCCACGCCCTGCGCGGGGATAAACTCTGATGCCTGGCGGTTACCGAGGGTGATGGTGCCGGTTTTATCCAGCAGCAGGACGTCCACGTCGCCCGCAGCTTCAACTGCACGTCCGCTGGTGGCGATCACATTCGCGCCCAGCATCCGGCTCATCCCGGCGACGCCGATAGCTGACAGCAAGCCGCCGATAGTTGTTGGGATCAGACAGACCAGCAGCGCTACCAGTACCGTCACGCTGACTGCGTTACCGCCCCAGGCGGTAAATGGCCATAGCGTTGCGGTTGCCAGTAAAAAGACGATGGTCAGGGCAATCAGGAGAATGGTCAGGGCAATCTCGTTCGGCGTTTTGCGTCGTTGTGCGCCTTCCACCATCGCGATCATCCGATCCAGAAACGTCTCGCCGGGGTTAACGCTGCACTCAATTACCAGCCAGTCAGAAAGAATACGCGTGCCGCCAGTGACGGAGGCAAAATCGCCGCCGGACTCACGGATCACCGGTGCCGATTCCCCGGTGATGGCGCTCTCATCGACCGATGCGCCACCTTCAATAACTTCACCATCGCAAGGGATAATATCGCCCGCTTCTACCAGCACGATGTCGCCTTTACGCAGTTGATCGGCCGGAACTTTGTCTGCCACAGCACCATATTTCGGCTCGCGCAGCTTGCGAGCAAAGGCGGTTTTTTTCACCCCTTTCAGACTGTTGGCCTGCGCTTTACTGCGGCCTTCCGCCAGCGCCTCTGCGAAATTGGCGAACAGCACGGTGACCCAAAGCCAGCCACTAATTGCCGCGCTAAATAGCGCATTGCCGGGCATCGCACCGCTCACCATCGCGATACTAATAAAGGTGGTCAGCAGACTGCCGATCCAGACGATAAACATCACCGGATTGCGCCATTGCGCCTGCGGACTTAATTTTTTCACCGCTTCTTTCAGCGCCTGGGCGACAAGTGTTGGTTCGAATAGCGCCAGTTGTTTACGACTCATATTCAGTGCTCACTCAATATCATCAGGAGAGATATTCCGCCACCGGACCAAGCGCCAGGGCAGGGATAAAGGTCAGTGCGCCAACCAGCAACACGGTGCCGATTAACAGCCCAATAAACAGCGGGCCGTGCGTTGGCAGTGTACCGGAGCTGGCGGGTTGGCTCTTTTTACTCACCAGCGAACCGGCAATCGCCATCACCGGGATAATCACCCCGAAGCGCCCGACAAACATGCAGAACGCCAGTAAGCAGTTCCAGAACGGTGAGTTGGCGCTTAATCCGGCAAAGGCACTGCCGTTGTTGTTGGCGGCGGACGACACGGCGTACAGCACTTCGCTAAAACCATGCGGGCCAGGGTTGAGCATGGCGCTACGTCCGGCATCGGTCATCATCGCCAGCGCCGCGCCCATCAGCACCAGCGTTGGGGTAACCAGAATCGCCAGCGCGGTCAGTTTCATCTCGCGCACGTCGATTTTTTTACCCAGATATTCCGGCGTGCGACCAATCATCAGCCCGGCAATAAACACCGCCAGCAGGACGAACAGCATCATGCCGTAAAGGCCAGAACCCACGCCGCCGAATACCACTTCACCAATTTGCATCAACCACATCGGCACCATGCCGCCGAGAGCGGTAAACGAATCATGCATCGCAATCACTGCGCCGCAGGAAGCCGCCGTAGTCACGACCGCAAACAGGCTACTGACCAGTACGCCAAAACGGCTCTCTTTACCTTCCATATTGATGCTGCTGTCTGCGCCCAGCGCCAACAGATGAGGATTACCCTGAATTTCTGCCCACATCACCACGGCCACGCAGATGACAAAAATCACCGACATTGCCCACAGCAACATGCGCCCCTGACGACGATCGCCCGCCACTTCGCCAAAGGCAAAGCAAAGCGCCGTTGGGATCAAGAAGATCGCCAGCATTTGCACGAAGTTGGTCAGTGCGGTCGGGTTTTCAAACGGATGCGACGAGTTGGCATTAAAGAAACCACCGCCATTAGTACCGAGCATCTTGATCGCTTCCTGAGAAGCCACCGGCCCCATCGGTAACAATTGCTGTGCCCCTTCAACGGTTGTCACAGCCTGATAAGGCAGAAAGTTTTGTAGCGCACCTTGTTGAATAAAAAACAGGGCGATCAACAACGCCACTGGGGCTAATACCCATAACGTGATGCGTAACAGATCGACCCAGGCATTGCCCAGTGTGCTCATGCTCTGGCGGGTAAACGCGCGGATGAGGGCGAAAATCACCGTAATCCCGCTGGCGGCAGAAAGAAAGTTTTGTACCGTTAAGCCCGTCATCTGACTGAAATAGCTCAACGTTGTTTCGCCGCTGTAAGACTGCCAGTTGGTGTTGGTGACAAAGCTGACAGCAGTATTCAGCGCCAGATCCCACGACAAACCCGGCAGTTGCTGCGGATTAAGCGGCAGATAGTGCTGACCGACCAGCATGAAAAACAGCACCGCCAGTCCCAGCAGGTTCAGGCAGAGAATGGCAGACAGATACTGCTTCCAGTTCATCTCACGGTCAGAGACGCCAAGTGCGCGAAAGAGTACGCGTTCAACGCCTGCCGTACCGGGAAGAGGAATATCATTAATCAGCCGTGCCAGCCCGCTGCCTAAAGGGCGCGCCAGCACCATCAGCACCAGTAAAAACGTGGCGATCAGTAAGAACCCTTGCGCAGCCATCAGAACGCCTCCGCATTGATCAGGGCATAAACCAGATAACCCAGTAATAAAAACACCAGCAACACGCCGGTTATCACGCCTGCACTCACAGTGCACCTCCAGTGGCCTAAAAGTGATACCGGAAGGGTAGAATTGTGGCTGCAAAGATTTCGCAAAAATCTGCGGGCGGGGTGTAAAAAAAGTATAAAAATGGCAAAAGCCATGATTTAACTAATGGTTAGTATCATTTTAACTTTTATGTAACTTAATTACACGGTGAATGTAAATAAACCATCAATAAGTAAAAATAAGTGGTCGGATGAGTAGTAAAATTACACAAAAGGCGGTACTATTTTCATCAGATAAACGAATTCATTTTTCCGGTGTCATTCACCGGGTAGATACAAAAAAGGGGGAGAAAAGTATGGAACTCTATAAAGAATATCCTGCATGGCTTATCTTTTTACGCCGTACTTATGCGGTTGCAGCGGGCGTTCTGGCGCTGCCTTTCATGCTTTTCTGGAAAGACCGCGCCCGCTTTTACAGCTACCTGCACCGCGTCTGGTCGAAAACCAGCGATAAACCGGTGTGGATGGATCAAGCCGAAAAGGCAACCGGTGATTTTTACTGATTGCTAGCACATTTAAGCCAGCCTTGTATACGGGGCTGGCTTAGGCGTTCTGTATCAACGGATCTCATGACGCCTTCATTTCATCACTGTTTTATTTTCAAGTTTCGCTAGTACCCTTTTAAAAGGGTAATTCAGAATGCGGTTATCCTCATTGTCTCTCTAAGCGGCTCTATCGTCAGAAATCTCTGGTTAGGTTGGATACCCCATTACACTCTTTCCTGTAACTTCAGTGTAAAGTGAGAAAGTCGCTATCACTTTTGCTCACTCCAGCATCTAAATAAATTCCGAATTTTGCTATTAATATCGCTACTTCAATAAAAGTAGATAGTAAAGAGAGTAATATATACTTTATTGATATATTAAGAATAATTCATTGTTAATGAATCTAATGCGATAAGGTGTATTGGTGTTAATAAAAAGATATTGTGTTTTTAGTTGATAATTAAAAACACACAATATTTCAGCCTTTTCTATGTAAGAACTCAATTTTATAAGGTATCCATTTTTATATGGAGGCGGTAGCGTGTCTGTTGTTGGTGGTTTTATTTACACGCTGAATATAATTGAATTATCGAATATATAACTATGTATCCGTTCCAGTCGTCGTAACTATTGATAATTATTTGATATTCTTAGTGATTGTTGCTGGAAAGATAAAAGTGAGCGACAAAGCATGGTAATGATGCGGTTTATCCCCTTTCAGAGGACATGCACCACCAAATCCGGCATAGCCAAAATCATTTCGGCCTTGAACAGCACCTGTCGGCAGTTTTGTACCATCACGTCTTCCTGCATCAGCAGGCAAATATGTTACTGTTGCTGGAATATTAACAACAGTCCAGTGCCACCAACCACTACCAGTAGGTGCATCTGGATCATAAACAGTTACGGCAAAACTTTTAGTGCCCTCAGGGGCACCAGACCAGGTTAATGAGGGCGATATATTGCCACCTTCACACCCAAATCCGGAAAAGATATGAGACTTTGTAAGTTGTTTTCCTGTTTTTATTTCACTACTTGTGACCTGAAACTCTGCGGCCTGCGCAGAAAATGTGATGAATACCAATACACTTGAAACGATAAGTTTTTTCATAAAAACCTCTTTGTTATGACCTATCGTTATTTTATTTGATATTCCTTTATCTCATTATGCATAAAGACGCAATGTTCATGCAAAAGCAATCATAATTATAAAATAGACCCCAGCATTAGCCATAATATGCACGAATCATATTGATGTTATCTAAATAGATTTTAGGTTTATTATTAGTCATGCTGGCATAAGTTAGTATGATTTATAGACGGCTATTCTTGAACCAGAATACGCGCAATTTCACTGACAAGGATTTTTTGCATCTTGTTGAGTTTCCTAAGATGCCTCCTGTTGTACAACTCTTAAGTTGCCGTTAAATTCGCTAAGAAAATTTCATCCGATAAGTCAAGGCATGTAAAATATGAAAATTAACAAAATACTATCATCCGCAACATTATTGTATGGTATGTCAGTAGTCATGTCGGTCGGGAATTGTTCAACAACTGTCCAGACTAATCTTCCTGGTTACACCCCTGGTGCAGATGTCATTAATGTTTCATCGACCAGAAACCAGGTCGATCTTATTGGTGATGTTGTTTATTCCCAGATAAAAGGGACCCGTTCTGTCAGACAGCTTCACATGTCAGTTCTTGTCCCGCGAACAAATGATTTGAAACCAGCCATTATTTATTATCCTGGCGGCGGATTCATGTCTTCTGAACATGACAAATTTATTGAAATGAGAATGGCTCTGGCAGAAGCTGGTTTTGTTGTAGCCGCTGTAGAATACAGAACAATTCCTGATACATTTCCAGCGCCAGTTGAGGATGGAAAAGCTGCAATACGTTACCTGAGAGAGCATGCCAGCGATTATGGGGTTGATCCTCAAAGAATCGGAGTTCTGGGTGACTCTGCCGGTGGATGGCTTGCCCAGATGATGGGAACTACAAATGGTGACAAAACCTTTGATAAAGGTGACTTTCTTCAGCAATCATCAGATGTTCAGGCAGTTGCCACACTTTATGGGATTTCTGACTTGTTGAATATTGGTGAGGGGTTCCCTGAATCAGTGCAGGAGGTTCATCGATCTCCTGCCGTAACCGAAGCTTTAATGATCAATGGCCCTGCATTCAGAAGTTTTGCGGGAGCCCCCATCACAGCGTCAAAAGAAAAAGCGCTAAACGCCAGCCCAATCGGACATATGAAAGGAGTAAAACCCCCATTTCTTATTATGCATGGTAGCAAAGACACTCTGGTTTCACCGGAGCAAAGTGCCAAACTATTCAGAATGTTGAAAAAGAACGGCAATAATGCTGAGTACGTGCTGGTAGAAGGGGCTGAGCATGGAGATAATACATGGTATCAGCCAATTATTATAAACAGGGTTGTTGAGTGGTTTACTAAAAATCTGGAAGTCCCTATGAAAACCACCACCCAACAACAAAACCCAAACGCTAACCTGTAAAAAGCAGCCCGCATTTACATGCGGGCTGACATATTCCATTTGATTAAAAAGAAATTATTTTTAATGTGGTGCGCTTCGTGACAACAAGTTAATTACCAACACTCCGGCACAAATCAATATCATGCCTATAATGGCTGGCAGATCCAGACGCTGGCCGAAAAATCCCCAGGAAAGTAAACTAATCAGGACGATACCGACTCCTGACCAGATAGCATAAGCAATCCCTGTAGGAATATAAGCCAATGTTTGAGCTAATAACCAGAATGATGCACAGTAACAAATAATTGTACCAACAGAGGGCCATAGCCGTGTAAAGCCATCTGAATACTTCATTAAGGTTGTACCAATCACCTCTGCAAATATTGCACCACCAAGATAAATATAAGGATTCATAGCATAGTCTTTCCTGTTAATACCGGAGAGAATTGTACTACAGTTTGAACTTAACTCACCGGTTTCATCCCGGTGCATTCATTGATGTTCGTTTATATACCATCGATAACCTGAATTCCTGTCTGCGCCACTTTAGCCGCTGCCTGATTTATACTGGTTACTGAAACAGAAAGCCACAGAGCAGAAGGTGGCGTCATGGCACCGGACATTATCCTGCTGCGTACCGGGATCGACGTGAGGGCTGTCAAACAGGGAGATAATGCGTGGCACAAATTACGGCTCAGCGTCATTACCGCTTCTGAAATTCACAACGTGATAGCAAAACCCCGTTCAGGAAATAAGTAGCCTGACATGAGAAGTACATGCCGAGTTTTGACGAGATGGTGCCGGAGTTCATCGAAAAAATGGACGAGACATTGGCTGAAATTGGTTTTGTATTTGGGGAGCAATGGCGATGAAGCATACTCACGATAATATCCGCGTAGGCGCGATCACTTTCGTCAAACCGATCGTTATCATGATAATTGAGGTAAAGAATGGCGCAAAGTAGCGTTGTGAAAATTTAAACGTCTCAACGCCTCCTTGAATTTCTCACCCCACATGAAAAAGAACCAAACAGCCCGCTTTGAGCGAAAAACGAACTATGATATTAGCAAGAAAGCATCACTGTTAATATTCGAACAATTAATGCTCAGCTATTTCTCTATTATTTACAATCAGAAAGGACGTGTAATGGGTAAGGTTGATGAACTAAAGATGAAATATCCGGACGCGAATGCCTGGCAAATGGGCGACAGCCCTGAACTGGCTAACGAGCTTGCAGCACTTATAGAAAAAGGGATTAAAACGGCCTCCTGTGGCTCTTATGCCTCTTATCAGAAGGAAGAATTTGCCCCAAGGATTGGGAGCTATAACATCATCCTTGACGGCCAGGATGTACCGGTATGCGTGACCAGGCTGGTGTCGATGCAACTGGTGTGTTTTTGTGATGTTACTGCCGAGTTAGCTCGCAAGGAAGGTGAAGGCGATTTGAGCCTTGAATATTGGCAGAGAGAGCATCAACGATTTTTCACCCAGGAAGGTCATTTTTCTGAAGATATGGAGTTGATTATGGAAGAGTTTGAAGTTGTTGAGGTTCTGTAAGATGAGATAAACGAGCTGACGTTATATCAATTGGCATTTATAACAATGTCCGCACCTGACACATAGCGGATCTAAATATTAACGAGCGTCCACCAAATAGAGGAATGTCTAATAGGAACCTGGCAGTAGAACTGTCATCTGACTGACCAACCGACCCCAAACAACTAAGAGGTTTTGATAACTTATTTTGATAACCGTTAGCAAACTAACATAAAACAACGGGCGTGTTATACGCCCGTTACAATATTTAACACATGTAGTAATTACATGTTCTTGATGATCGTATCACCAAACTCTGAACATTTCAGCAGCTTAGCGCCTTCCATCAGACGTTCGAAGTCATAGGTTACGGTCTTAGCGTTAATTGCGCCTTCCATACCTTTAACAATCAGGTCTGCGGCTTCAGTCCAGCCCATATGGCGCAGCAGTATATAAAAACATTAAGTTCAATTCATTGATATTTAATGATAAAAATTATTTTATTGTCTTTTTATTAGCCAAAATCAACTTTATTCAACCGTTTGATTTCATTGACGTTCGTTTTTATTTTGGGGAAAGGTTTTATCTACCATTTATATCAAAATTACAAGCCTACATTTTATTAACATCTCAATACATGTGAGGCCTTGCAGACCTTTGTGAGGCCTTATGTGTCTCAGTTTTGTCCCTCTTTTTTGTACTAAAAAACATAGTAATTGAGGATAAACCTCATGCTATTTTCGCTTATATGCCTCTAAAGGCATGGCACTTAAATAGATAAAAGCACCACAAAATCATAAAAAAACCACACAGTAAAACCGCAATATGAAACAATAACAGATAATTAAACCAAAAACAGATAGCGCATTGTGATAATCATTCAATACTAAACAAAATATAAACAGTGGAGCAATATGTAATTGACTCATTAAGTTAGATATAAAAAATACATATT
This sequence comes from Escherichia sp. TW09308, assembly GCF_000208565.1. Lineage (NCBI taxonomy): Bacteria > Pseudomonadati > Pseudomonadota > Gammaproteobacteria > Enterobacterales > Enterobacteriaceae > Escherichia > Escherichia sp. TW09308. Next base: position 4,430,661 of record NZ_AEME01000001.1, read on the forward strand.
CAATCATTAAAACGATTGAATGGAGAACTTTTATGCGGGCGAAACTTCTGGGAATAGTCCTGACAACCCCTATTGCGATCAACTCTTTTGCTTCTACCGAGACTTTATCGTTTACTCCTGACAACATAAATGCGGACATTAGTCTTGGAACTCTGAGCGGAAAAACAAAAGAGCGTGTTTATCTAGCCGAAGAAGGAAGCCGAAAAGTCAGTCAACTTGACTGGAAATTCAATAACGCTGCAATTATTAAAGGTGCAATTAATTGGGATTTGATGCCTCAGATATCTATCGGGGCTGCTGGTTGGACAACACTCGGCAGCCGAGGTGGCAATATGGTCGATCAGGACTGGATGGATTCCAGTAACCCCGGAACCTGGACGGATGAAAGTAGACATCCTGATACACAACTCAATTATGCCAACGAATTTGATCTGAATATCAAAGGCTGGCTCCTCAACGAACCCAATTACCGCCTGGGACTCATGGCCGGATATCAGGAAAGCCGTTATAGCTTTACAGCCAGAGGTGGTTCCTATATCTACAGTTCTGAGGAGGGATTCAGAGATGATATCGGCTCCTTCCCGAATGGAGAAAGAGCAATCGGCTACAAACAACGTTTTAAAATGCCCTACATTGGCTTGACTGGAAGTTATCGTTATGAAGATTTTGAGCTAGGTGGCACATTTAAATACAGCGGCTGGGTGGAATCATCTGATAACGATGAACACTATGACCCGGGAAAAAGAATCACTTATCGCAGTAAGGTCAAAGACCAAAATTACTATTCTGTTGCAGTCAATGCAGGTTATTACGTCACACCTAACGCAAAAGTTTATGTTGAAGGCGCATGGAATCGGGTTACGAATAAAAAAGGTAATACTTCACTTTATGATCACAATAATAACACTTCAGACTACAGCAAAAATGGAGCAGGCATAGAAAACTATAACTTCATCACTACTGCTGGTCTTAAGTACACATTTTAAGAACGCCAACTAAAATTTCCCCGAGGTGAAAATCGCCCCGGGGAATAACTAGCCATTTCAATGTAACAATTAACCCTTAAAATAAACCCAGAAGGTTATTAACTAAATCACATAGAAAACCATCAATTATAGTGTGTATAAAATAGGCGACAGCAACCCAATTACAAATTAATGGTTCCAGAATATCACATCAAAAAACACGCTATATAATATTATAATTAACATGTAGACAACTTGTAATAAATATTATCAGTCAATTGTTTTGTTTATTCCATCTGTGACGCCGATTATTTTCTCAAAATAATGAGATGGCGTGACACCATAATAATCTTTAAATGCACATATGAAATATGAAGTACTGTTATAGCCACATTTCTGGGCTACGACATTGATAGAATAAGAGTTTGAAGTTATGAGTTTTTTTGCATACCTCATCCTAGTATCTCTCAATATTTCAGTAAATGACGTTCCTTCATCCCTTAATCTTTTTTTTATTAAACTTTCACTCGTATAAATCAATTCCGCAATATCTTTTAAATGCCATTGCCGCTCAATATTAAAACTGATTATTCCAGTAATTTTACAGGTAAATGTATTTATATTTGTTAGTATAAATGAATTTACACTTTCGCGTTTTTTGAACATGGCAAGTAAGGATATACATAGTCTTTCTTTTAACCAAAGGGAGTGTGAGTCTGCTATTTTAATCCCTTCAAACAGAGAAAAAACAAGCGATAATGGAGGTTCCTCTTCAGCAATATAGCCATTCTTATCAAGAGTAAATTTGCCAGGCAACTCATTATTCACGTCGATAAAAAAGGATAAACATGTTTTCTTATCTATATCAACAATTCTTAGTTTAGAGGGGCATACTGGTAACTCTCTTCTAATTTTGTCGCTTACAATAAACAATGAATTTTTTTTGAACGAGATAACTCTCCTGTTTATAATTAAATCAAATGATTGACAGATGAAAACTACGGAGCAAACATAATCCATCTTGCACCTATCATAAAATTAAAACAAGTTGATAGTAGTCAAATAACAACCAATTAAATACACAATCATAATCAGGATGATGTGCATTTATATTTTTATACACAAAATTATAGTTTGCAAATTTTAATAAATTTCATTTAAGATTAAATTATTATATGTATATTGTTTTTTATTTTAACGTATTTCAAAGTTACATTTTTTCAACGATTACCATGCTTTTTATTAACATAAACTCACTACAACGCACCTGAAACCTCTTGCTATATATATGTCAACCGTTTGAATTTAAAATAAAAAGAGTATCATTTTTACTTGCATTTCTTATCAAGTCACATTCAACAACAGTAAAAAAACATTATTAGAACCATTCAATTAACAAAAAACCAACATTCAGCTTGCTTAATTTTTCTTTATTAAACGATATTGAAAATCAATTGATAAAATACATCTAAACAACCTTTTGGGGCGCAAAAGCATAACATCAAACAAACAAATAACACACCGAAAAAACTCACAATTAATAACCTATGATATACATACTGTTTATTATGGTTGAATAAGCCACTCGATATCTGGTGCTACGGAAGTGTCCACACGGTTTAGCAACACCCGATACTTTTTCCTGGCTTCCAGCAACGGGGTTTCTTCCTCCGTTGCATATACAGCTCACCTTTTTTCACCCACGATTAACCAACAGCCAGACCAGCAGACACGCCACCACCGGCACAGCAAAATCCATCAGGCTTGCCACATCCCAAGCTCGCGGATCAAAACCGCCCCACCACGGCATATTCATACGCTTGCCATGTCCGAACATTTCAATCCAGCGATATTCTGCCTGGGTGTGTTCACGCGCAATGAAGAACGTACAACCAGCTATCGCTCCGTAAGCCCAGTTTCCGGTAAAAAGACCAACCAGTATCTGCGCAGCCACAGCACAAAGTGCATGAAGTAAGGGGCTTATATCCATTATTTCCTCCTTTCAGCTCCATTCCCGAAGCGGTGTTTCCAGCTCCACGACATAATCAGAGAATACAGAAACATCAAACAAGTCATCAAGAATGCGAATGTTGACAAAATAACCGTCATTCCGGATACAGACAGGTTCTCCCTCTTCAGTTACCCCTGTTTCTGTGTAGGTGAAACCAATTTCATCGACTAACAGTTTATTCTGGAGGTCTTCATCTTCCTCCCAGTCAAGAGATGACAGGAAGGATTTAAACTCTCTGTTTCCAGGAAATTTCAAAGTTAAATCTTTCATACTGCCTCCTTGATTTGCCTGTCATTTAATTCTTTAAACCAGACTCTGAAATTTCTGATGTGTCCAAACAAATGACGCGTTCCTGCTGCGGTCTGCCCACCAAACCGGTACGATGTTGCTGTAACTCCAAATATTTTACCATTAAGGTTTGTTGTATAATTACCATTGCATATTGCATTTACTGATAAATCAGATTTAGCTCTCACACCCACAATGAACCTTTCTCCATCTGAGGCAATTTGTGGCTGAACCATTCCTACGTTGGCGCTTATCTTTCCTGTTGAAACAAACCCCAGCGATAAATAATTATCATCAATACTGTGCCCTCCAACATCAAATATCCTTGGCGCAACATTGGGCGGTGTACTCCAGTTCCTGCTTACTTCGCACAATACCGTAAAAGGCCGTGTTGACAGGTTATTCTGCGATGGGATAGTAACCACATCACTTGCGCGTGTTGTTGGCATTGTAGTTACAATAAATGACGATGCCGTATTGCCCAGTTCAATTTGCGGCGTCGTCATGGTTAATGTTGAGTCATCATAGAATGGCTCATTACTTATTTTATTTGTCATATAAAAAGCACAGTTAACGGTATCAATGTCCGTATTAGCTGTATAAGTGGCCTCATAGTAGGTCCACTCGCCCTGTTGTTCAGCTTTGGCTGTTATAAGGGATGTATTACCGCTTACTGTTGCGATCCGGGTATCCAGATCAAGATAAGAGTCAGCAGAGAAGGTATCTGTTCCACCAATAATAACTGAAACTCTTAACCTGCATCGTGCTTTAGCGCCTTTAACCCGGCACGAAAAAGTGAAACATTCACCACTTGCCAGCGGGAATCTGTCTGCTGCAACCACACCATGCACAGTATAGCCACCTGTTGTTCCCACTATACTTTCCGTGGGTGTCACCGTGGCATAATTGAACCCCTGTTTATCAGTGCCAAATGTTTTATTCAGTGCGGAATGAACAGTCCATGAGTCTGGTTTATTTGAGTTCCTCAGATAATTTGTCCTCTGTCCTTCAATCAATAAGCCATCGCGCTCAAATCGCGGTTCATCAACTTCAGCAAGCTTGAGTTGGCCGGACTTATTAATATACGTTGCTGTTGAAGCACGTTTAAACTTAACAATCTTGTCGCCTGGCATTGTTATTTCATCGTCACCAATAACAATCTTTTTATATGATGGCGAAAACCCCGTAATCATATCCAGTGTATCGTTAAACGGTATCCATACATCAGGCAGCGGCGGCACTATATTCGCATAGGGCTCTGCAGTCACTTCCGCTGCGGCTTCTGCGCGGTCTGCCGCCTTTTCTGCTCGTGTCGCTGCCGACAGAGCCTCATCCTTTTTCTGCCCGGCCTTTGTTGCGTCTGCTGCGGCCTCCCGCGCTTTTGTGGTGGCGATTCCGGCATTTTCAGCGGCTGACTCTGCATTACGGCGGGAAGCCTCTTCACTGTCTGCGGAGGCTTCCTCTGACGCACGGGCATTTGTCTCTGAATGTTCTGCCGCTGTTGCTGCATTTTGTGCGGCTGTTTTTGAAGAAGCTGCCGCTTTCGCGCTGTTACCTGCATTCGTCTCTGATGTTTTCGCCGCGTTCCTGGACGATGCCGCTGCTGTTTCTGATTTCTTTGCTGCCGCTGCGCTCTGAGAGGCGGCTTCAGCGTTGCGTGCCGCCTCTTCCACCATCTTTTCAAAACGATACAGTGCCTCCGGACGAACATCATCTTCTGTTGCAGCGCCCAGAAAATCATTCAATGTCCCCGGCTTAGAATCCTCATACACGGTGATGGTCCCGGCATGTGAAGGCGGAAAACCTTCAACCAGCAGGGCGACGCTGTACTGGCCATACTCAACATCCATGCTGTAACGTCCGGCTTCATCCGGATTTTCTGAGGCCACCGTGTTCACCACAACTGTGGTGCTGTTACGTTTTGCTTTGAGCTGAATGGTGCAGTTCTGTATCGGTTTTCCTGCACCGTCTTTCAGCACACCTGAAATCTGTACTGCCATATTCACTCCACAAATAAAAAAGGCACCATTTCTGGTGCCCGAATTTGGGGTTTTAAAATTCAACTGATACTGATGCCGGCTGTTGATTTCTTCATCACGACAACAAGAAGGTCGCTGATACTGGTCGTTGGCGTCCAGTTATTTGCACCATATGAAGAAACATTGAAAGTCAGGGTGACATGGCCGTGTCCGGCAGGCATATCAATGACTGATGAAAATACCCTGCTGACATCCGTCGCGGGTTGCTGAAAGATTTCCTGTCCGTTCTTCAGCACCTGCAGCTTACAGGTTGAATACCAGTATGACTGTTGGTTGTTGCTGTTGAAGTTTTCATGCTTACCACCGCGAAACAGAACGGGGGGGATTACTATCTGACGGTCAAAAGCCTGGTCATCGTACACCGTGACCGTTATTGTACCGCTGGCATAACTGCTATTTCTCGGAAAGGCTTTTCCCACCGTTTTAACAATATCGCCTTCAATCTGGTTGGCTGACAGTTTTCCCAGAATCCGGCAGTTCTGATTAATCGTGACATTGTTGAGCGTCCCGGAGTTCGCGTTCACGTTACCGCTGATATCCGCATTTTTCGCCGTCAGCCGCCCGTCCGGTGTCAGGGAAAATGCCGGAGGATTACCGCCGCTGGTAATGGTGGGAGCCGTCAGATATTTCAGGAACACTTCATTCATAAATATCTGATCGCCCTGACCAACAAACATCGGCTTTGTATTGCCATTCGCAGGATTAATCATCGCAATCCTGTCCGCCGCCAGCAGCACCTGACTCTGCATACCGTCAGGGGTATTCTCAATACCGGCACCAATACCCGCGATATAAAGGCGTCCGTCCTGCATCTGCTGCAGCTTCACAGCCCACATGCTGTTCAGGTTATTATTTGTATCAACCTGAACCTTCTGTATCTGCTGGATCGCTGCACTCTGGTCTTCCAGTTTCTTATTGACGGTCTGCGTGATTTCATTGCTGACATCCGTAATGGACGTCCTGATTTCAGCCAGGTCAGGCGCAAGCTGACCGTTATCAATCTGCGTCCACAACTCCTGAGCCAGATGGGTTTTCCCTATCTCTCCTTTGAAAAAATCCAGATAGCCGGATGCATCATCACTCGGCTGGCCAACAGCCTCCACAAATGCCGATTTGCCAACGGTGTTCACACTGCGAATGTAAAAATAATAATCATGGCCCGGTTTGATATTGATACTAGCGGCTATCCAGTACAGCGCCGTACCAAGATAACGCGCGCTGGCTTCAACCTGCCTGATATCCGCAATCCGCTTTTCCGAGAACCAGAACTCAAACTGTACCGTCGGATCATAAACGGCAAGATGCGGCGTTGCGGTTATCTGAAAATAGCCCGGCGTCAGCTCAATCCGCGATGGCGCTGCCGGTGCGGCAATCCGGAACGATACCGACGCCGGATCCCCCTGCTGCCCCCACGCATTTACCGCCCGGACTGTCAGCCTGTAGTTCCCCAGCGCCAGTTGCCTGAAGCGGTATGTGGTTTCCGTCGTCCTGGCCGTGCTGACCAGAAGAAATGTCCGGTGAAATGCTGGTTCTGGTGCCGGAAAGGCTGGAGATGCTGAAGGTGTTGCGAAATACCTGCCCGGTGTACAGCGGATGCATACCTCTGTCGGACCTGGAAAGAACAGTCCGTATTACACTGAACAGAAACACAGCCCGTACCGGTAAATTCTGCCTGACGTCCGGACAACGACTGGCACTGAAGCGTCTTTCTGAGAGAGGAAGAGATCGTCCCCTGAACCTGAAACAAAGTGAGCGGGGGCTGTACTGGCATTATGCCCGGCTGGCAGAGAATGTGGGCGTCAGGGATTTCAGGATGCTGTTGATGACCGGGCTGGACCGGGAGGTTCATAAAATGGAAGACCGACAGTATGGACAGTGATTTTTTATCCGCAGAGAGACAGATGCATGCGTTCAGTAAGGGGAGCGTGGACCGTATTTTCTGTTGCTCTGTTGTTGTCTCTGACGAAAAAAACTCTGAACCGTGCGGTGATAGGGCGGGCTTTCGGAAGTTAAAGCTATGCTGCCTCGTGATTTCCGGTTTGCAGTGAACGTGACGATGGCCCTGCTGTCTGGATGTGATGGTACAACAACTATTTTACATGGGGAGTCAGACTGAAAGGATACTGAACCAGTTGATTGATACCGGTGCTGGATTTGACCAGGATGATTCTGGATCCGGATATTCTGTGTTGTTGTTCCTGAAGTGCTTCCCGAACAGTTATATAAAAATGGACAACAGTTTCACACAGGGCATTCTGAATAAAGATACACCCTGGTTGTTGTCGGACTGGCAGAGATGCAGGGTGTTACTATGGTAGGTGAAAGTGCGAAAATACAGGAATCAGTGAATTGTTTGTGTTTTCTGAAGGGAGATTGTCTGCAGGAATTTGAGAGAAGTCCGGAGAGGGGGAGTCCATTTTGTTGTAAATATAATTAAAGTCGATCATGTAATTAGTTGGTTATTGCTGAAAAAACGAAACTTGGTGTGTCTGGGTGATTCTTTGATTGCTATCAGTTAGTGTCATTTTTTCAAAAAAATATGAATTCATGTTGGCCGGGGCATAACGATAATATCCGGAGGCAGTGATGTAATCTTTGACGAGTGCATACATCAGGTTGTGTAAAATTGACAGAAAGATCGTTTGTTATACATGCCAGTCAGCACTCCTGATAATCCACTGACGTTGTTAGCGGATGATTTCTTACTGTGATAAAGTAAAATCAATTTTATTCTAAGGAGGAGCACTGGCGTGAAGAAGGTTTGTTCTATTATTCTTGTCAATATACCATTTTGTATTGCCGGAGCAGAAATAATTGAGCCTTTTAATAAAGGAGAGCTTTTGTTAATTGACTTCGTCGCGCGGGAGAGGTTTTTGCCATATATGAATTTTGTGTCAGAGATTTTTATCAGTGAGAAGTTATTGGCAAGTTACATGGAAAAACATGGTGACTTATCGGGAAAAGAAAGAGGGGGAAGTTCAGGGCTCATGCGTGTATCCTCTCCTGATTATGAGTTAATAAATTCTGTTTTTAGCTATATCAATACAAACTCCCTGCGTTCAGCTGCCTTTTATGAAATGATAATATTTTCATGTGTTTCTTTATTTTCAACGCAAAGAGGATTTGTTTCTTTTGTGTTAAAAACAGTGGGTTCAACAGTTCAAAAAGTGAAAAGAATTATATGCACGGATTTGTCAAAGGCATGGAAAATAAAAGAAGTGTGTGCGCTGATCCATATCAGTGAGAGCTTATTGAAGAAAAAACTGAAGGCAGAAAATTCGTCATTTTCCAGAATAATGTTAGACATGAGAATGCAGAAAGCACATTCTCTTATAAAAAGTGGTCACTCTGTTTCTCAAACCGCTGCTTTATGTGGCTATGCAAATGCATCGTATTTTATATGTCAGTTCAGAAAGTATTTTAAAACAACACCATTCAGATTCAGGGTTAAATTTGATAATAATAGTTTGAATGAGGAGTAATAAGTAATAACCGGATGCACGGATACTGATGTTGTTGGTTGCTTTTTATTGTCAGGTGTTTTTGTGACAGGTGAATTGTTTGCAGGGTATTCATTATCCTCCTGGTTCAGAGCGGGATACAAGGGGGGGGCTCCCTTTAACGATGAGAAAAAGTTAACCATTCTTTTTCTCTTGTTTGTTTTTCATGTAGGATACGGTAATTTATACACGGCATGTAAGATGATTGCGATAGCATTATCACTGAGAGACAGAATGAAGTTTAAAACTCAGACAACGTCAGGTTTTATGAGTTTTGTCACAATGATGGGACTCTGGTTTGTTGTATGGTTTGCTACTGGCTGGTTACATAATTATTATTAAGGATATTACAGGATAAGTATTTTATATCTGAATATATGTCGGGGACTATAATAAAAATCAGAACAGGTGAAAATGTTTTGTCAGCAACTATTCACCGCATTGAATGGCTGCTTGATACATTCCCTTCTGTCTGTTTGTCCTTTTCCGGAGGAAAGGACTCAACCGTACTCTTCCATCTTGTGGCGGATGTGGCCCGCAGGAAAAACCATCGTTTCTCTGTACTGTTCATTGACTGGGAAGCTCAGTACCAGTGCACCATTGAACATGTTCATAAGATGCGGGAAATGTACCGGGATGTGACAGATACCTTTTACTGGGTGGCCCTTCCCCTGACTACGGTAAACGGCGTCTCGCAGTTTCAGCCGGAGTGGATATGCTGGGAGCCAGGAGTGACCTGGGTTCGCCAGCCACCGGAAGAGGCCATTACAGACATGACGTATTTTCCCTTTTACCGGTATGCCATGACGTTTGAAGAATTTGTTCCGGCATTTTCTTCCTGGTTTGCCGGTAACCGGTGTGGAGTGGCAATACTGACTGGTGTCCGTGCTGATGAATCGCTCAATTGCTTTATGGGACTGGTATCTCAGCGCAAACTGAGATATGCAGATGATAAACCCTGGACCACAGCGTCGCCTGAAGGGTTTTATTACACCATGTATCCGTTATATGACTGGAAAGCCCGCGATATCTGGATATATAACGCCAGAACCTGTGCCATCTACAATCCTCTGTATGACCTGATGTACCGTGCCGGCGTGCCGTTACGCAACATGCGTGTCTGTGAACCTTTTGGTCCTGAACAGCGTAAGGGACTGTGGCTTTACCATGTTCTGGAGCCGGAAACCTGGGCCAGGATGTGTGAACGGGTGTCAGGGGCTGCCAGCGGGGCGCTTTATGCCAATGAGAGTGGTGCCTATTTTGCCCTGCGTAAGCGTATCACGAAGCCGCCTCATCATACCTGGCGTAGCTATGCGATGTTCCTGCTGGATGTGATGCCGGAAAGAACGGCAGAACATTACCGTAATAAAATTGCTGTCTACCTGCGCTGGTATCAGACGCGGGGCTTCCCGGATGACATCCCGGATGAACAGGAGAATGACCTGGGGAGCCGGGATATCCTGTCCTGGCGACGTATCTGTAAGACACTCATAAAGAATGATTTCTGGTGCCGGACCCTCTCCTTCAGTCCGAACAAACCCCGGCACTATGAACGTTATCTGCAGCGTATGAAAGAAAGAAGGAAGGAATGGGGGATTCTGTGACAGCGGAGATACTGGGTAACATGATTCGTCAGTATTTCAGTCAGGTACGAACTGAAGAAGAGACCATACAGGCTCTGAATCATCTGCGCAGGGTGCTTCATGAGGTCAGTCCTTTTGCACAGGAGCCTGTGGACTGTGTACTGTGGGTGAAAGCGGATGAGGTGGTGGCCAACGATTATAACCCCAATGTCATGGCACCGGGTGAGAAGAAACTGCTGAAGCAGTCACTGGAAAAAGATGGTTTCACACAGCCAGTGGTGGTGTCAGAGGAGAAGGAGCATTATCTGGTCGTGGATGGTTTTCATCGTCAATTACTGGGCAGGGAAGCAGATACGGGAAAACGTCTGAAGGGCTGGTTGCCAGTGACTTGTATTAATCCGGAAAGAAAGGGACAGGCCTCACGCATTGCTGCAACCATCCGACATAACCGGGCCAGGGGGAAACACCAGATAACCTCAATGTCTGACATTGTCAGGGACCTCTCGCGTCTGGGCTGGACAGATGAGCGTATTGGCACAGAGTTGGGTATGGACCAGGATGAAGTGCTGAGACTGAAACAGATTAGTGGGCTGACGGAGCTGTTTCATGGAGAGGATTTCAGCCCTGCATGGACTGTGTCGGATAAAACAAAAAGCTAAAGGATACAGGATTACATGTTGACAGATATCACGGTTCTTATTCTAAATATTATAGAAAAATGGGGTGTGCAAGGAATATTGGGAATAGTTCTTGTTTTTTTAGCATATCGCTGGATTAATTCTGGTAATATTTATTTTATTTTTCTGTTTTTTTCAGGGGTAAGAAAGAAAAACAGGCTGAAACATATCATGAATGAAAAACACACATCACCCGAAACCTATGCTCGGGTACTACTGGAATTAAGGCAGCAAGATAATATGTGGCTGACAGGGATGCAGACGCCGACGCTTGCAAATATTGCTATGGAGTTAACAAAGCAAAATAATCTGCGCACGCGTTATTTTTATAACTGGAGGCGGTGGTTAACAGAAAATAAAGGTGTCGTTGTTTTTGATGAGAAGAAATACAATAATGCACGAAAAGAACATTATGCAATGAGTTTTATCGGTATGTTAAATGCCTTGATAATAAGTCTGGAGATATATCTACGTTTTAAACTGTCTCTGGTATACATGCCTTATGTTGTGTTTGTTAATATCTTTATATTTATGGGGGTGATGGTTTTTATTTCATGGGTTCCCGGGGTGAAGTTTACAGTAAAAATGAAATCTTATATAGAAAAGTATAATTCAGTACTCTTGTCAGAGTTGAGTAAGAAGCCTGGTGAAACCAGCTTAAATTAATGATTGCATGGCTGCAAGAACATTCTTATTAAATAAAAGTTTTCCTTAGGTGGGCGTGTATTCGTATTATGCTATCAGGAGAAGAGAGGGTAAGCATTGTCACTATCGGTTATTTAGAATTCTGATCTGTCACTATGATCCTTTATATCGTTCTGTCGGATCTATTTGCTGACAAGATAGTATATCCATTATTATAATTGCAGACGGAATGCCTGGAGCACACAGGATACGGAGCCAGTTTCTTCCAGAGTGAGGCAAGTGGCGCGCAGGTTTGCGCTCGTATAAGCGCGGCTCCCGGGGATTGCTGATTATTTTTTACTATTTAATATTGCTGGCGCGGACACTTTATGTGTTACCGAAGTATGTGATCAGCAATTCTCGCAGAGAAGTAATAATGCCAGTTTTTCCACTCAGGTCTGGCATTATTACTGTCAGTTGTTTAACTCTTATATTTATCCTTTTTTGGTCCAGCCATACTTTTTGAATACAAGGGCTGCTTCATCAGTTTGCAACCATGCTGCAAACTGGCGTGTTCCCGCATCTGCATCCTGACGTACAGCAATATTCATATCTCGCCAGATAACATAGTCCGGTGATATTTCAACTACATCTCCAATATCCGGGTGACTGGCTGCCCAGTCTGCCCAGGTAATCCAGACATCTGCCTCGGGTTGAGTTTCCAGTGCCTTACGAGCTGTTCCGCTATTAGGTGCATATAAGATGATGTTTTTCCGGATACCAGCGACTGTTTCTATATTGCCTTTACGTCCGGCAATATCTTCCCAGACTCCTGTTCCTGATGTATTACTGGTGCCTCCGCCATCATTAACGATGACTCCAGTACCAGGTTTTGTCAGATCATCAATTCCCCGGATTTTTTTCGGATTACCTTTTTTTACCAGTAAGATACTTTTACGCAGGTAAAGCGGCTGAACATCCTTCTCACTGAATCTATCTTTATGCTCCCGAATAATCGCCAAAGCAGATTGCTCGGAAGATCCAAACAAAATGTCTGCATTTTTTTTGGCCTCTTCATTCCATTTTTTTTGTGGGCCATAATGAACATTAACCGTGACACCGGTTTTTTTAGTATAAAGTTTGGCAGCATCGAGCAGAGCAGTGTGTGGACCTCCTGGCCCATATAAGTTGATATCCGCATATGCAGCAGAAGACATAAAAATCAAAAATCCTGTCAGCATGTTTTTCATAAACAACACCCTTATTGGATATTATGTTCGTTGAAACATGTAAAACATTGCGTGTAAATCAATGTATATGCATTAACTAAACTTAATTGCTTCATAGCTGATAAATCCACATTGTTTAATTGTCCGCATGTTCTCCTTATTGAAACTTCATTAAAGATCGGATTTTTATATTGTATTCACACTCAAAATAAACAAACCTTACATTATGATTACATTTTTGTCATGATTCTGCCATTTACGCTTCATTGGCTGAATTCTTATCAAGAAAAAGATTAAGCCTACATATTAATATATGAGGGAAGGATATTCCCCTGCTGATTTACCGCCATGTATCTGGCCGTTTGGTTTAAAATAGAGGTATGAAATGTGGGTTAAGATTCGATGGTCAGTAGGGGCTGCCTTCACAAAGTCACAACGACAATCAGCAATAATCACGCAATGATGGTCATTGAGGATTTGAAGGTCAGCCAGAATCGCTGATTCTGTCTGTGTCATGGGATTTACTGCGAAAGTTTGTTAATGGAAAGGAAGCCGCCAAAGTTGCCGACGTTATTGCGAAACTTACAGCCGCTCAGGCATTTGCTGCATTTATCCTTCGTGATATCGGACGTCGGCTGGTCATATTCATCCGCGACTGCCGGACCGTGATAACCGCACTCATCGCCGCGATAGGTCCAGGTGCAGGTGTTGGCCAGCATGATACGTCCCGGAAAAACAGCGCCGTCCGTTTCCGTCGGCGTGGACAGTACAAAAGAGGCACTCACCGCGCTCAGTTCGCTGCACTGCTCGATGCGCCAGCGGCTGATCACCTCCTGCTCCGGATCGGCGTCACTGTTTCCGTTGACGAAGTTCACCGCATCCAGAAAACGGGCGTAAACCTTACGCCGGACCACCGTTCCGCCGACCAGACTCTGCAGATCTTCCGCCATCCCGGTGACCATACCGTACAGGTTAGAAACCGTCAGCGTGGGGCGCGTACTGGTGCCTTTGCCATTCAGTTCAAAACCACTCCCCTGAATGGGATACGGCTGATACTGTCGCCCCTGCCAGGTGACCGGCTCACCTTTTTCGTTCTGCTCATTACAGAAAAAATAACGTTCTCCACCGACCTCTGTCAGGTCGATTTCCCAGAGCACCACGCTGGCCGACTGCTCCGCACGAATGCATTCATTCAGCGTTTCCTGTTGTATGTCCTGCATCAGATCACCACTTCGTCAAACTGACACGAAAAATCGGTATAGGTGATATGTTCTGTCGCTGACCACGTTCGACACACCACTCTGATTTTTCTGTTAATACCCGGCGGGCGCCAAAAAAAAGATTTATAGCCTTCATGCCGGGCTAAAAATTTTTCAAATGAATCACGTTCATTCGCCTCAACTTTGAAATCACAGGTGAAAACGCGCAGAGAATGATTAAGTCCATTTGGACTTCGTTGCTCATAACCATCACCAAATCTTACAGTTTTTATCGATGGTTTATTTTCTGTTTTCATTCCATCCTCTGGTAACCAGTGAAATTCTTCCGTATTAGCCACTTAACATTCCCCCATCACGTCGCATATTTAACAGATTGCCCTGCACCCGCTGATCAACCATCCCCATAAGTGCTTTTATTGCCTGAGGGCCAATCTCTCCATTCTGGCCGTCATTTTGAATAGTGATTTGGTATACAGGGGCATAGGTAATATCTCCGCCTCCATTACCACTTTTACTATTAATAGCTCTGACACCAAGAGAACCATCGGAAGTTCGTGTTAATGGCATAATGGCTTCCGGTCCAGCCTCACCAAAAACACCAGCCCCTTTTGCAAAAGCAAAAAATTGCGGGGAATCATAAATACCGTTCGAATACGTGCTCAATGACGGAGACTCATAAACACCGCCCTTTGCATTCGGAATAAATTTACTAATAGCACTCCCGATAGTTCCTAAAATCCCCCCAGAAGAACTGTTACTAATGCTGTCGAAAATCCCAGTAATTGAAGCCTTTAATGCTATTCGACTAAGATCCGAAATCACGGAAGTAGCGAAAGAACGAAAATTTGCCTTGCCTGTCGTGACAAAATCACCCAGCGCATCGGTCATTCCATCAAACATCTGAGTCGTGGTTGATTTTATCTGCTCACTGATATCCTTAGTGTCATCCAGCCAGTTATTGAATCCCTGGGAGGCACCACTAACCCAGTCTCCTGCCTGAATATCGAGCTGCTCGTTTTTCTGTCTGACAATTTCTTTTTCCCGTTCCAGAGCATCATTCAGAGCCTGCATTTTCTCTTGAAAAACATGATCTGACATTCCACGGGATTTATCTGCATAGTCACGTTCAAGTTGCAGACGCTGATTGTTATATCCATGTTCAATCCGCAGTAATTCCTGCTGGCGTTGCTGATTTTTATCGCCAACCCCATAACCAGCAATCTGAATATCATACCCCTGCTGACGATTATCAATCGAAGCCTGCAATGAATCACGCCATGCTGTTATTTCGGCGGATTCCTTGATTAGCCTGTTATTTTTTTCAATCGCAACATTTTTCTCCATCAACGTGGTTATTTCTTCCCGGTGTAAGAGAAGCGATTTCTGATCCTGGGTTAATTTCGATGATGGTCGTGACTCTAGGTCGGCAATCCGCTGACGCCACTTAACCAGTTCCTGTTCAGAGGAACTTAATTTAACGGTCAACTCAGCTTGTGAACTTAGTAACGCATTCTGTTGATTCAGATGATCAATCATTCGTTGGGCTGCATCATCAGAATAATCTTTCGCCTTTGGTTGCTTTGGATCTTTATAACGCTCATTTATTTGAGCGATAAGATTATTATATTCTTCCTTTGAATACTGATTCTTTAGCTTTTCCAGTTTTGCAAGTTCACTAGCTCTCTGCTGCTCCCGGGTCTGATATTGTTTTGAAAAGGCATCTGCTCTCTGTCTGAGTTCAATTCCTTCCTGTTGTCGCTTGTTGTAATCGTTTATTGATGAATTTAGTACGTCCTGAGCAATTTTTTCTGCTTGAAGTACGCCCAATTGCTGCTTTAATCGTGCCAGCCTTTTATTTTGAGCTCCGCCATCTCCAATGCCACCTAACCCGAAAACTCCGGGTCGGGTATTTTTTTCTATTTCATCAATTTGACGGAGAACATCTGAGATTTTTTGATCAAGGGAGGCCTCACGGCCAATATCCAGCATGGAATCCCATGCCCATTTTGCGGAGTCTGCGACAGCTTTCCATGCAGTCTCAAGATAACCAAGATTTTCTTTAATCTGGTTGGTGCGCTGGATCATTGAGGATGAGTATTCTTCTGTCGCAATGCGGGCGGCCTCCTGCTGGTTCCCTTCATCCTGTAGCGCCTTAATCTGGTTATAAGTCGCAAGTGTCAGAAAATGGTACTGATCATTAAGTTTTGATATGGCACTGACAGGATCCTTTGCAATTTCATTGAAGTCATTAACCAGTTGTTCGGTTGATATTCCTGTTACTTCGCTCGTTTTTACTATCGCTGTCGTCACTTGCTCCAGCGAACTGCTCGCTACCTTTCCCGAACGCACAAGCTGATTTAATACTGCCGCCGCAGCACCAGTTGTCGAATCAGCCGCATTCCCGGCACGTTGAGCTATATCGCCCAATTGCCCGCTGGTTGTCCCCAACTGATTTCCGGTAAGAATAAGAGATTTATTAAATTCGTCCTGCTCCTGAGAGCCTTTATAGTAAGCCAGTCCTAAGACCCCAACGGCTGCTGCGGCCAGGGTAAAAGGATTAATTAATCCCAGCACATAAGAACCTACACCTTTGATCGCCGGGCCAATCCCACCGAACATATCTTTTAGCTGGCCGCCCTGCTGCATTAACACCATAAATGGCGACTGACCAGTGGACAACCCAACAACAATATCCGTCATTTGTGCAGGCAACATGCGCATAGCAAAAGCCGTTTGTTTTGCCGACATTCCGGTTTTGCTTAATTGTGATTGAGTAACCTCAAGCTCACTCCGCATAGCACGAAGTTTTCCAGAAAGCTCCTCATACATTTCAGGAGAAAGCATCCCCTTAGCTTTTGCTTCATTGAGCTGTTTCTGTTGTTCTACCAGACGATTAAAAGCAGTTCCGACAGGATCAAGTTGAGCAATCAGACGTTGCAAAGCAACAACCTGTTCATCATGCGCTTTTGCTGCTTCTCGCTCTGCCTGAGCCTCTCCAGTAAGCTCTCGCCGTGTTTCCTGTATTTTTCGGCTATAATTCTCAAACTGAGAACCATTTATTTTCCCGGATGCAAACGCAGCATTAAGTTCATCATGCTGTTGTTCAAGATTTCTTAGCGCCGCAGCCAGAGGGTCGATCTTGTCCAGCATTCTTTGAAAGGCCTGAGCCTGCGCTTCCTGCTGGGCGGCAGCAAGTTTTCCGGCCTTCTCGGCTTCTCTCTGCGCTTGCGCAACCCCGCTCAATTCCTCTGTGGTTTCATTAAGTTTACGGACAAGAAATTCATATTCTTCTTTATCAATAAGCCCTTTATCGAAAAATTTCTTTAATTCAGAATAGCGTCGACCGACAGTATCAATTGCGGCACCAACTGGATCAATAGCTGCTTTTAATTTTGCGAGCGCGTTCTTCTCATCTTCTGTTGCCTTAGTCACTTTCCCTGCGCTATTTGCAGCAGTTTCCCCAGCCTGCGTCATTTTGACTAATGAGGAGGTCAGATTGTCAGCATTATTTTTCGCTCCAGTGCTATCAATAATTATTGCGAGACGCGAGGTTTGCTCTGCCATTTATTAAAACTCCTGACAACAAAAAACCCACCGCGAAGTGGGTTTCAGGCGACATAATAGTAGATATAGCGATTACGAGGCCACGCAATGCTTTTCTCCAGGAGCATCATCGATTTAATTAAAGACACCATCACATCTCTGTAACAGAGTGTACGTAATTAACAACTACACACACTGCTCCTGAAAATACTGGTCATCCAGTGCAAAGATCACTGCTTCAAATTCATCGCGCTCAATCAATACCGGATGAGTGGCTAAATATTCATTTATCTCTGTCAGAGATAAAGGCAAAGGCACCCCAGCCATTCCAGCATAACGTCGGGCACGGGATATTACCGAATAGGCGTACAACAACTCCTTAAGCACCGGGTCTATTTCTGGTTCCGGTATCGGTGGCAACCTGAGTTTTTCCGCTTCCATCTTGCCTTTTCCCCCTTTCTCCCCCGAACTCCGATAACCACCGCTGGGCAGCTATGGCTTTTTTATCGTATCCTGCTTCTGCTGCTCTTTACCCTGGGCGATGCTGGCTGCTTCTGCAAGGATCTGCCAGTACAAATCTGGATTCTGCTTAAGCAGCGCGATCCCTCGTTCTGCCGTATATTCCAGTGCAACCTCAACACCATTAACCAGTTCACCAACCCCTTTCCAGTCTTTCAGCAGATAACGAGCGGCATTATCAATGAGTAAATCATCAACAGAATCCACCTCGGAAACCTTTGAAATATCAAACTCCTTCGTTCCGACGTGCAAACTGGCATCCATTTTCTCAATGTGGCGACGGATTAATGCATTACGGGAGCGATACTGATCGTTATCGCTGCTTGCCACCAACAGTTTTAACCCGTCTACAGGTTTTAAGTCCTTCATTGGCGTAAACCAGCGTTCTCCACCAATGAGAATTTTCTGATTAAGAATAAACATCCATAACCTCATTCAATGCGTCCCCCTGTAGGGCAGTACCACAGGAGGAATAACGGAAAATCAACTAATCGCCTCAGCACTGGCTTTTGCGATCACGGCAGCCGGGGAATTTTTTTTTCTGGTTATCGTAGGTGCTTCATCTGCTGCGGTAATGCTCAATTGAACCTGGATAATGTCGCTATTACCCCCATCAGGCCATTCACCTGACACCTGAACCTTCGGGAAACTGAAAGTGTATGCCCCCTCTCCATTCGAAAGCGTGAAGCTGAACGGAACTGTTTCTCCAGTCAGTGTTTTACTCCAGATTTCCCACGCGGCTTTAGACCATGAAAGCGTCACCGTACCGGACGGTGTAAAAGTAGTCGGAATATTTGCTCCTGCATAAGGCGAGCCAGTCCCGATACAACGCTGTGTCTGGAGTTTGTTATCGAACTGAATATCAAAACTGTCGATACAAAAACCGTTACCTCCGGCAACACCATTCAGGCTTACTGCTGAAACCTCCTTAAACGAATAACGTAGCTTTCCTGCACTATCCACAGGTTCGCCTTTGATAAAATTCGTATCATCGGCCTTTGATTCCCAGTCCAGTCCGGCAAAGGTTACGGTCGCTGTAATATCGCCGTCGTTAGGGATCTGCATTTTCCATGAGCCAACCTGCGCTCCTCTGACGACAGAGGCAATTCCGACATCGGACGCATAGGTCGCCAGAGAAAATGTTATTCGCTCATTCCCCATTGTCAGAGAATCGCCTGACCATTCCGCGCCGAAACAGGATGCAAGAAAATCATCATGTTGACCCCAGCGAAATTTGGTACCAACATCACCGCCGACATCCACAGTGCCAGGCGTCGCCCCCTGAGCCATCCGGGAGCCACCAATCTCATTATTTTCGCCTTTATTCTGGGTGGGTTTTACTCCCCAGCTTGTGCGTTTTAATAAACTCCAGTCACCACTTGCTGGCGTAGTGCCTGCAACCGTCTCCCGGATAAATGCCGAGATAACCTTTGCACCTGAACTCACAGGAGCCTCCTATGTCATTAATTGCGCTAGAGCGCGCGATATGGAATTTGAAGATTAAGCTGGAACCAGCCATTCTTTTCGCCAACGGCTATTGAGGAAACAGCCTGGTAACTGAGACGATCGTCATCCTGAAACTCAAACAGTTCCCGCAATTTATCGGCTGTCTCAGTAATGAGTTTTGAACCAGAACCTGCGGGGACAAATAACTGAATAATGATTATCCCCGTGCGATAAACAACCGGCCCCGCGCCAATTTCATTAACTCCAGCCTGCCCGGGAATATTACTTAACCGCGCCCAGATTAACTTACCGGAAGGATCGAACGTTGGCCCGTTCGGATACAATACATCTTTTCCATCAATAATCGTCTGTGCCGTCATTCTGGAAATAACCGTATTTCTGATTTCAGTAAACTTCATTTGTAAGCCTGTAAAACACCATGAAAAGCGTTGGCATACACGCCAGTTGGCGCTTGTTGTGAATGACCGTTTTCAAGAGCCTCTGCATAAGGAAGGTTATTCTGGATATAAATAACCCCGTAATTTGCAGCTTTCGAAATAACCCCGATCCCACGCTGAACAGCAATCGTACCATTCGGATCCACGTTATCAGATATACCAAAATCGGGATGCTGTAACGACACCAGGTTGTTATTTCTGAAACGTCCGGTATCAACCGGAGCAGCAATATCAATAACAGTAAGAATCTGCATAGCGATGTAGCGAATCTTCAGCCCTACATCTTCCTCAATCATCCCGGCAAATATTGACGGTTCTATATCCCATGCCTTTGCCATTTACGCTCTCCTTAACTGGATAGAGTAAACTGATGCTGAAGGATCTACACTTGCTGTAATTACCTCGTATCGTTGTAACTGCCTTGATACAGGATCATAAATCTCAATAATATGGTCGACAGCTGGTTTATCCGTAACCTCGCATACCAGAGCGGTTAATTTAAGGTCACCATGCAAAATATTAATCCCATCAATTCTGCCCAGCTTATAACGTGTCAACACGCCTCGCCCGGTATAGATTGCGGTGGATTCGCCGCCAGTTTCCGTCACAGGATCCCAGTGCCGGTGCGTAACGTAAGAACCAGAAAAATCACTCACGGCGTCCGCTAAATCCTCATCAAAAGCAGCGGCAACCTCTGACTGAATCTCTTCACGAAGCCCCATTATCCCCCCCCTCACAACCCTGACTTGTGAGCGACTAAGTCCGTACGGTTTCAGCAGTGCTATCGCAAGCTGTAAATCGGGTTCAAGCAATGCAGTGCTGTTTGCTGGCAACTCAGAAAATGATTTCGATACACTGACCCCGTCAGCCGACACGGCTTTACTGATAACAACGCCAGAATCATTTTTCTGCTGAAACAACTTACCGAATGAGGCAATTCTGGCTGCATATGCTCCCGCAAGTTTTACCTCTTCCGGAATACGGGATGGGTTAATTTTCAGGTTGAAGCCATTAAGCCAGGCATTAGCCATTAAAACAGCTTTATTTTTAGCGTTCTCACTCGTCCAGGCGTTCCCAAACGCATTATCAACGTCATCACAGGTCACGTAAGTGATCATGTGTTACTCCTGAGTTTTCCAGCCCATAGCCTTCCAGTTGTCAACTTCATCAGGATGAACATTAGCGATAGTTGGTGCGCCGGGAAACATCTGATAATCGGTCACCATAACCACTAACTCAATTTGCGTTTTTTGTGCGGCTTCACGCTGTGCTCTTTGCTCTTTAGTTAATCCGGCCATATGCCCCCCATTAAAAATGGGGCCGAAGCCCCGTTTGAATGTTTAACCAAGAATCAGACAACCATGTGCCGGCTTCACTGATGAAACACCCCATGCCAGTCCAACTTCATAGCGCACCTGGCGATACTGACGATACAGTGCAATCTGGAACGTAATCCCTGAAATCGGGTCCGTAACATTCATTACATCATCAGCATTATCGCCACCTTCCGGCATTGCCGGAGTACGGGATGCCAGCAGAAACGCGTTGCGATCAAACGCCATATTTGCAGTAAAGGCCCCAACAACTGTGATGGCAGTATCATCGGCCAGATCCTGACGCAGTCCGGGCGCTGCAAGAGTAATCAGATTGCTGGTCGCTGCTGCCACAACATACTGATTCGGATCACCAGCGAACGTAACAATCTGACCTGCAGAAATACTCCCCGAACCAGTATCAATGGAAATAAGAACATCGCCTTCTTTTTTCTCTCCATTCACGAGATAACCAGTTGCAGCAACCTTTGGCGCTCGTTTCACACCTGCCGAACTGTGAATATTGAATCCCTCCAGACGCCCCAACACGCCCTCACGCAGTAGCTGTTCAGTGCCGGATTCATTCACTTTAAACAATACAGACTGTTTTCCGCGCAAATTAGCAATGGCAGTGGAGCCAAGCACCATCTGCAGATCGGTTGTCGGTGCGCCGTTATCCTCCAGAACCTGACGAGCCAGAGCAGCATCAGAAAGATCATCTTTAACACCAAACGGCGTTGTCCCTGCGGTTCCCACGGCGCGGGAAGCACCGAAATACAACGCACCAAGATCAGCCTCAACCTCGTTTGCAAGGGCGCGAAAAGCCTGCTTGAACTGATCAGCCAGAATGGTGTTGTAAGTCCCTGAAGGGCCAAGAGCCAGTTGTTCTTCACCATTCCATTTAACCGGTGCCATTTTGGATTTAGTAATTTTTACATCAACAGTGCCAATATTTTGATCACCGGTATTCGGAGCTGACGGCCCCGGTACGATATCTTCGGTTTTCGCCTCAGGCGCAACTGGCGCGGTTACCGTCTGATCTTTTGCTGCGGCGTCAGCTTTTGCGTTTTTTGCTACCGCAGGGATAAAACCTACCTGCTCACGGGATACAACATCCAGGGCGGTATAAATAGTCGGGATCAACCCGGTCAGGGTATTTCCAGCCATAATTAAATATTCCTTAAAAATTTGCGTAATTGTGAATAGATGGAGTAATGAGCTATCCAGCCCTGACACCAGCTCCCATCCGGAAGCTGACAAATGTGTTAATCAACGATTGTGATACCGTCTTTCAATGCGTTTTGCTTACCTGCAACATCCAGTGCATCAAAAGCAGAGCGTTTCATCGTTTTCTGACCAATATCATGCTGTGTCGGACGGGAGCCGCCGCCATTGTTGCCACTGGCTTTCAGGATGTAGTCTTTCTGAGGGTAATTTTCGACAAGGAACTCCAGCGCCTCATCAAACTGCGCCAGTTCGCCAGGCTTCGCGCGGGAATAAATTTTGTTGCCGGAAGCGTCATAAGCAACGATCCTCCCTTCTTCCACTTTGAATGCCTGCCCGAAGCGGGCTTGTAATAAATCTGCCGGGATCGCAATTTTATCGGCAATATATTTTGAACCCGCAAAACTACCGCCAATCATAGAATCGTAAAGCTGCTTCTCCAGCATCTGAGAGCGTTGCTTTTCTTCATCTAATTGCTGCTGAAAATTTTTCGTAATTTCTGCCTTAACCTGGTCAACCTGTCCCGCATCGAGCAGCTTTTTCTGGTCGATTTTTGACAGCATTTCCAGTGCCTCGATCGCCTTCTTCGGGTCTTCGATAGCGGCAAACTTAGCCAGTTTTTCCTCTGCAGCTTCTTTAGCCAGGCGATGATTTTTTGCCTCGCCATTAAGCTCTGTAATTTTTTTTGTCGCCAGCGGTGCATCGAAGCCAATTTCTTTACCATCGTCGTGCACATAAACTGGCAGGCCAGCAGTATCAATTTCTGCGTATTGTTTTCCGTTAATCTCGACCGTTTTCAGTTTCATATTAGTACCTGGTTTAAGTCTTCCGACAGTTACGCTGCTCACCATCCGGATCGCAGCAATAAAAAAGGCCACCCGAAGGTAGCCTGTTGTAATAAATGATTTATTTAAATCCCTGCTTTTCTGAATACCTGTGCATCACGCTCACGGAGCTGCTTCAGCGTCAGCCATTCGCCTTTATCGGTGTAAAATTCATCTGGCGACATACCACCATCCCGAATCAGCTTTGCTCGGGTTTCCCCCACAATCTGTTTTTGTCTGGTGTAAGGCTGACGCAAAAACCATTCCCTGTAGGTTGTATCTCCGGCCACCACGCCATCCATGCTGGCCCGCTCAGCCGGGGAAATATCGCGAACATCAATACCCAGTTCCTTCGCTGATTTCAGAATGAACGTTTCCGTTGAGCGGCAGCAGAAATGAATTTTTCCCGGCCCCTGCAAATAAGGCACGCTGTGATCTACAGGTTTATTATTCAGCGTATATTTGAGGCGATCCCTGATTCGACATTGTGGCGTAGTACGATTATCAAGCGTTGATAACCATTGCTTACCCTTAATCAAATCATTATTCGCGCTGGCAAAACTCTCACGGGCAGTAGCAGCAAGATGTCCAACCGCTGTTTTTGCAATGCTGGCCGCATTAGCCCGGCTCATCTGCAATGCACCATCCTGAAATCCCTTACTGACATGTCCCCGAATTTTTCTTGCGATCTGCTCATTGGTATCCCCCAGCAAAAAACCCTGACGCACTGTATTTGTTATGCGTCTGAGCCGATCCGCCTCAAGATCTGAGGCCCACTCACTGAGCAGTCGTCCCTGGAATGGTCGCGCCATTGCAGCGGCATAAAGTGCATCAGGAGAGATACCAACCAGAGGGTGAACATCAGCAACAAAATCAGGTAGCATAGAATCAAACAGACTTAACTGATAACCAGCCTCATAAATTGCCAGCTCGTTCAGCTCTCCGGAGAGACTGGTAAACATGCTGTTAATAGCAGTGCGGTTAACCTTTCTGACGCTCGCCAGAAGTGACTCCAGGCGCTTAACGGTAAAATTACCTGGATCGAGGCTGTCCAGTGCTATCAGCAGGCGAGCAGTAAGTTCCGCATCGCTGTCATTCAGTATTTTCACCATTCTGGCAGCCACGCCAGTGCTATAGCGGGATATCCAGACTGCATGAGCAATTGATTCATCACGCAGCCGTTCATTCACGGTTTGCATCATTGATTTCCATCAGCATTACACTCTGATTTTTTAATTCATCGATCACTTCCTCTGGACGGGAATCCTGATCGATAAATTTCAACGCCTGCAACACCCGAACCGCATCAATCTGACGTATATCACCGCCCTGACGCAATGACTGAACAGCCAGCGCGGAGGATGAGTCAAACACCTGGGCAGATACATCCAGTTCAGTGCGCACATCCACATTGCCACCGCAACTCTCTCCGATCCATTCCGCCATTATCTGGAGAATATTATCGAGGGCATCTTCGAGGGAGTTCGCCATTGTATAAAGCGGCGAGTTTTCCTGCATTCGCTCTTCATTAGTCTGATCAACAGATTTGGTGGATGTATTTTCAGCACGCAGAAGTTTAGCGCCGGCATGACGCATCTGATTTTCCAGCTTCTCAAGTGATGTTTCGCCAGATTCTATCGCTGCGCCACTATGTTCAACATATTCGAGGCCATTTTTTGTTCTGTCCTCAAAAATCGTAGCGGTGGATGCACCAACCGTCAGTTCTTCATTCCTGTCCAGCCCGTAGGCCACCAGCAATGGAACGCGGGTAACATGAAGAATATTGTCCTGCTCGCTCTGGCTTTGCCAGTGCTTGATATTCAGCAAGCCAAGATTAAGCAATGGCGGTGTACCACGCATAAATCCTGTTTTCTTCGTGTACAGTGTTACCAGAGGAATATCATCACGGCTGGTATTCCATGACTCATGAAGCGTCCAGACAGATTCGCCATTAGTGCCTTCGCTACGTCGATAAATTTCAACTCGACGGGGCATAATATGGCGGATCTGCTCCACCTTCTTCTGCCCGAAATCATCACCATCAATAATGATGACCTCTTTTATACGCAAATCAGTGAGAACAACTTTCCCTTTTTCAACTTTCGATTTCCATCCAATAACCTGGCGTGGATTCAGCATCGTAACGTACGGACGACCACCGGTCGCGTTTTCATCGGCTTTTGTCCGAATCTCTTTCATATCCGTTCGTGGATAGTCCACCAGCGCATGTGCCACACCATACTGAAATGCGAGGCTGAAAAATTGCTGCGCCCACACATCCAGTCGGCTCCCCTCCATGTCGATATTTTCTGCATATTCCCTGATTTTTGCCGGCGTTTCCTCACTCAATACTGTCGGCTCTGCAAATATGCGCCCAATATTTTGCTTGATGCTTTCTTCATACACAGGAAGTAGCGTAGCCACAGACAGGCGTTTTTTATAAGCGTCTTCATCTTCGTTAGGCCATTTTGGGAGATAATTTTCCCCCTGCCTGCGCATTTCAAGCGTACCGCCCATCAGTGCGTCGTTAATATCCCACGCCTCCAGCATATCGTTATAGTCGAGGTTGGGTGTTGATATATCAGCCATAATTAAATCCGAAGTGATGTGACTCTTCCGGTCGGTTTGACAATAGGGAATTGCTTAACGATGAAATAACCTCCGGCATCATTCGGGTGATCATTGCCAGATTTTTTATCAGGCTCCCCCTTCTCATCCCAGACCTGTTGCTCCAGAGATTCGGCATATAACGGGCAACGCTTCACATTAACTTTATAGCGACGCTCACCATTGGCATTGCAGAACATTGCATTCATTGAGTTAACGCGATCTTTTACTGGCGGGTTCGAGCTGTTCACCACAACGTTAAAACCAGCCTGCTTAAGCTGGGCTATATCCGTCGTACTTGCGTTACTTGATTTTCTGGAATCCCCGGAAGCATCTGGATAAATATAAATTTCCCTCACTTTCCGGTAATCATTCCCATCATACAGCCAGAAGCGTTCTTTAATGATGCGGATCATATCCGGCGTATCGTAGGCATTGATGATTTCAGTTACCGCACATGGAAGCCCCAAACGCAGCACATGGACGATTCCCGCCATCTTTCCAACGTTAAAATCCATCCCAATATAAATCGGCTCCCCTGGCTGCTCCACTTCTTCGCAATTATTCAGTTTCCGGTCAAACTGATGGTAAACAGTACCACTTGTCAGGTTAGTAAACTGTCCTCGAAGATAGGCTTTAATCAGCTCTGGAGGGTATGATTCAAGAAGCGAAGGAATGTAATCTGCTGGCAGGTTCTTTTCATTATCGAAAGTAGATGCCTGCACCAGACCATACAGTGAGGCCAGCTCTGTTTTTTCACGCACGGCTTTAACAAACTGCTCGTAGACAAATTTGAATCCTTCCGGCGTGGTTGTAACGTCAATACCGTTGCGAAGTCCATCAATCTTATAACGCATACGTGCAATTATCTTGCGCCACGCCGTTCTGGCTTTTTCCTTCGGCAAAATGTCCAGTTCATCCACCAACGCATTACCAATTTTGAAACCGACGATCGTTTGTGGCTTCTCCATCGATCTGCAGATAGTGGTTCCCCGATACTGGCGTCCGTAATAAAAGTGAACCTCTTTATTTCCCTCATTAATTTTTACGTTCAATCCCCAGTCAGCAGCAACTTCTTCCACTGTAGGGTAAAAAATATCGCGAATTTGGGGATACGTTGGCGCAAAATATCCCTGATTTATACCTGGATGCTCCCAAATCCCCTTGCATATGCCGCCACACCCAACCCATGTTTTGCCCGAGCCAAAACCAGCAATATAGGCTTTAAATTTATGGGGCATTGAAAGAAATCGCGCCTGAGGCACATTAAGCGTCGGAGAGATCATCTTCATCACTCCTTACTCTGGCATCAACCACATTAATATTGATCGCCACAGGCTGGGGATGTTCATTATCTTCCACCGTTTCGATCTCTTTGCGCAGCTTCTGGTTTTCCATTCTGCGCCGTTCAATTTCCAGTTCCTGTAGCCGTTTATCTGCACATAAAGCCCCGCCAGCAGAAAACAAACGCAACAATTCACGCCGGGCGGCAGCCTTATCCTCCAGCAGGATCTCAACGCCGAATTTTCCGAATTTTGCCCCTGCATATAATTGCCGCGCATCCCCATCAAGCAGAGTGGTATCAGCCATATAAAGCTGTCCCGTTCCCTCACCGCAGCACTTCGGGCAGTCCGGATTGGGTATGGCGTTATCAACAAAGCCGAGGCCTCCATATTCCGGTTCGGGTTTGCCATCTCTGGAAGCCTGCGCCGCTGCCTTGTCGAATTCTGCTATATCGCGCCACTGGTAGAGATGATTCTCGCCCCAGCAATAACGGCAGTTAACACGGCGAAATTGTGCAAGCTGATTGGGGTCGGCCAGGACAATAGCCATCAACTGACTCACTAGTAAATCCAGGTCTGCGGTATAGCGTTTCTGGTACTGATTGCGGAAGTAGCTGATAGCGCGAAAAACCCTGGCATTTCTAAGCATACGACTGGCGTTGCTGTTAGCTGTCGCACCTTGCCCCTCATAACCGGCTAGTCGGTACGCCTCTGTCGGCTTTTTACCCTGAGCAACAAGCATCGCAAACTTAGCCTGCTGGTCAGAAATGCCGAATTCATCGGGACAGAACGAAAATTCCTCCGCGTCGCCCTCATTCAGGCCCGCATCGAATACTGGCTTTTTTTCCTGAGATTTTTCGTTCCGCTTTTGTGCAGTCTGCGCAGATTTTTTCTGCGCACTTTTTTGCGCAGTTTTGCACATTTCTGTCTGCGCATTTTTCGGAGTTTTTTTGATGTAACGACGGGCTGTTGCGTAATTCAGTCCCCTTGCTTCACACCATGCCACCGGAGATATACCGGAGCGGGTGTATTCAGCAATATACTCCTGCTGCAACGCCCCCCAGTCCGGTCTGCTCATCAGTTAGTCCTGATTTTTATCCACCCTGAGTAGTTCGCGCAGAGCAAAGGCATCCCCTTTTCTGGCAAGCTTAAACAATGCCGCTCGTAACTCGGCTTCACCTTTCGCTCTGCCCTTACGGATGGCCGCATAAAAATCTGTCATTGCTTCCCGATTTTCTTTCAGTCGGTTCAGATCAACATCCAGAACGTCAGCGATTTGTTGTGCAGTCATCCGGCACGCTGCCAGAGACTCGACTTTCGAATACGGAATCATTTGTCACCCCCATTGATATGCAGGGTGTCTTCTTCCTGTATTTTTCGTGAAGGATTTTTACTGCAGCGTTGTTCCAGGTGACCTGATGGTGAATGCGTTTATGGCTGGCACCCATCAGTGAGATTTTTACGCACGACGGCGCATACATGACGGAGTAAAAACTTTTAACGTAGGTTCCGGAATCCAGATACAGCTCGGTCATTCCGCCGCTGTTTTTCTGCGTCTGTTTCTGCCCTAACTGGACAGCACCGATCGTCATAAACAATTCACCACAGCGACCGAGATTCGTGTACGTATTCACATCCTCGTTAATGCGCCCCATGAATGAGAACGGTCGATCAACCGAACAGATAAAGCTGTTCATTGCCTTGCGTTTCACCCACGAAGCATGGCCGCCATTGTCACCAAGAAAATCCCCGCCCTGCGACATAGCGATGGAAAGAGCAGGTATTGATTCGTAGTACGCCAGCATTTCAGAAAGGATCGCATCCAGTTTCCTTATCGGAAAATAGGCCTGGTCATAGTTGCGATCCACCCGAAACTGGAACTCGTGATAATCATCATCGAGCTGAATGAAGTATTTACACCCGACCAGTTTTGCCAGGTCGAAACAGGCATTACGGGCGTAAAAAATTGAGCGGCGGTCACAGAAATTATCGGCTTCGTCAAAACGACTGGCGATATCGGCTTTGGAAAACACCAGCACCTGTTCACCAAATTCAGCCATGTACTGATGCCGTGTCTTATCTTCATCATCAACAACGATAAAAATTTTCCCGGTATAGCCAGCACGACGCAACGTCCGGTAAGTCAGAACTTTGTCCGGTCGCCCGTGAGTCAGAATAAAGGCGCAAAAATCATCACGCATATTCCTCCTCCTCACCACCATGCATGATCTCCACCATGCGCTGCGTCATCCGGACAAATCCATTTTCAATAGCCTGCTGATAATCAATGATCACCAGCGCCGACTCCTCGAAAAAACACTGAATTTCAGAGGGGGCGTGAGCGTAATAGTCCGCAATTCTGCTGAAATTAAACACCGTGTGACGTTCTGCCGCACACAGGAGGAATTTCTCAATATCAGGCTCAAGGGACGCCGAACGTATCCGGCTGATCAGCTCCTGAGTTTTCGTATCGTCGTACAGTTCACTGATATCCGGTTTACCGCCCGACGGCTCATAAACAGGCGTATCAATTTTCGTCGTATACGGCTCCTCCTCATTTCCTGTACCGGGCAAAACATCCGTCAACAGTTCATCAATTTCTGTCGGGATGAAGCCTGTCAGGGAGACATCAAAATCAGCATTGATTAGGTCCGACAGCTCCATCCGCAACAGATCTTCATCCCAGCCAGCATTCATCGGCAGGCGATTATCTGCCAGGCGGTACGCCTTTTTCTGCTCATCCGTCAGGCCAGACAGAACAATGACCGGAACAGAATCCATTTTGAGCATTTCAGCCGCCATAACACGACCGTGACCCGCAATAATTTCGCCCTTTTCGTCAATCAGCACCGGATTAGTCCAGCCGAATTGCTTAATACTTTCTACCAGTTGTGCCACCTGCTCAGTACTGTGCGTCCTGGCGTTGTGCGCATACGGTGACAATTCTTGTAATGGGCGATAGACTATCTTTAATTTCTCGCTCATACAGCCTTGCTTTATGAATAAAACGCACCCCAGCAGCCAGTGCTACTGGGGACGGAGGTGTTGCTGGTAAAGTTAGGTATTGGATCAATGAGTGAGTCAACATAATATTAAACTCACAATTATAAATCAGCCATATATTAGGAGCGCCAAAAAAAACCTGAAAACAATATAATAACAGGATAAATTTCAAGGCGACCAAGAATCATAGCTATGCACATTAAACATTTTGCAATGTCATTAAGTACTCCGAATGACGATGCAGTAGCCCCAAAACCTAATCCCATATTATTAATACATGCAGCCACTGTTGCAAATGATGTAAGAAAATCATATCCCATACCATTTAACACCAGTATAAAAAACACCGTAAAGAGAGTATAAAGAAAAAAGAAACTCCATACAGACCTCATTACACGATCTGTAACTATCTTCCCTCCTACATTTACACTCAACAACGCTCTGGGATGAGAAAGCTGATTTATCTCGTGTTTGCTTTGTTTGAAAAGTATAAGAAATCGAAGTGACTTAATTCCACCACAAGTTGAACCTATACATCCCCCAAAGAAACTTGACAACAGCAAAAATACTATCGTGTGCGTGGGCCAACTTGCATAATCCTGCGTAGCTAAACCATTATCAGTGAGCATGGAGCTGGCAAGAAAAAACGAATGAATAAAACTTCCATGCAAGTCATACATACCTATATGCCAGACCTGGAAAGAGGTAACAATGATCACCCCTAAGGCTATTAACAGAAAGAAACGAAGTTCAATATCTCTGATTAAAGGTTTTATCGTTTTCCTGCTAATAACAATATACCAAAGAGTGAAGTTGAAAGCCGATAGCAGGGAAAAAGAACCAGCCACCAGCTCAACCAAATAGTTATTAAAATATCCGATACTCTCGCTATGAGTTGAGAAACCACCAAGCGAAACTGTGGAAATCCCGTGACAAATAGCATCAAACAAAGGCATTCCTGCAAGTCTATAACAGACAATACAAGCAATACCTAATAAAGAATAAGTTATCCACAGTGTCCGTGACGTATCGGCCAGGCGGGGAGTGAGTTTGTCATCCTTAAATGGCCCCGGCATTTCTGACTGATAAAGCTTTGCACCACCAATACCCAATAATGGCAATACAGCAACCGCCAGAACAATAACTCCTAAACCACCTATAAAATTTAACTGTGACCGATAGTACAAATATGCCCGAGGTAATGAACTAACATCATCAATTACAGTTGCTCCTGTTGTTGTTATTCCAGAAACCCCTTCAAACAGAGCATCAATGAACGTTAAATTAAGTTCTGAGTCAATCCATAAAGGGAATGCACTAATAACAGAAAACAAAATCCAAAACATTACAATTATAATAAACCCATCACGGGTACGTAATTGAATGCCAGATTTCTTAGTTGTATACCACGCTCCGCCACCAATGCAAAAAAAATAACGAAAGTTATAAAGAAAACGAACAGGCTTTTTTCTTTATAAAACAATGCTACAACCATTGGTGGCAACATTGAAAGACTATAGAGCCAAACCAGGAACCCACACATATGAGTAACAACTCTTACATGAGATGTATTCATATCTAAATATTCTTTCAATTATAACCACCTTGCTGCAATATTATGATTATACTGTATAAAATTTAACTCCTCTTAGATCTTACTTCACTGTTCCTTATGAAACAATCATCAAAATGAATCATATTGTAGTTAAGATTTTACTTTAAACACTGCTCGGTTATGTATTGCTGAGCACCTTCAAGTTGGGCCTGCATCATTACCAGTCGTTCCCGGAGGGTGAAATAATCCCGTTCAGCGGTGTCTGCCAGTCGGGGGGAGGCTGCATTATCCACGCCGGAGGCGGTGGTGGCTTCACGCACTGACTGACAGACTGCTTTGATGTGCAACCGACGACGACCAGCGGCAACATCATCACGCAGAGCATCATTTTCAGCTTTCGCATCAGCTAACTCCTTCGTGTATTTTGCATCGAGCGCAGCAACATCACGCTGACGCATCTGCATGTCAGTAATTGCCGCGTTCGCCAGCTTCAGTTCTCTGGCATTTTTGTCGCGCTGTTCTTTGTAGGCGATGGCGTTATCACGGTAATGATTAACACCCCATGACAGGCAGACGACCGGTTCCATTCAACAGTCATAAGGAGTTTCATTTATGACAGTCAGTATTGTTTCACCTTCCGCAGCGACTGTAAAGCCCCGCCGTCATCCCCGTTTCAGACGCGAAGACATCCCCGCGCCGGAAATTGACCCCGTACTGAAAGCCTTCGGGCGACACATAGCCCGGAGTTTTCACCGGGGGCGTGGTGTACACATCCCCGCCATGAAAAACACGGCCTTCGGGCAGGTGCTCCGCACACTCGAACTGAAACGCGCTTTTAACTGATGAGGTGAGCCGCCCCGCGAGGGGCGGCAACAGACGGAAGGAGAACATTTTATGACATTAGCAGCAATCACCATGACCGCCCCGGAAGCCGCCAGTCCTGTGCAGATGTACCGCGCGACCTACTCACCGGATGATAACAAACTGCGCCTGTATGCCGCGTCACGTCTTGACCAGGAAACGTATAAAAAAGTGCATGATGCCGGTTTCCGCTGGGCACCCAAACAGGCGCTGTTTGTCGCGCCGGCCTGGACACCGGGCCGGGAAGACGTGCTCCTCTCACTTGCCGGAGAGATTGAGGATGAAGACAGCACGCTCGCTGAACGTCAGGAAGCACGGGCGGAGCGGTTTACCGGATACAGCGGAAAGCGGGCCAGTGAATCCGCACAGGCACTTGATGAAGTGGAAAGACTGGCCGCGATGATCCCGCCCGGTCAACCCATTCTTGTGGGGCATCACAGCGAACGCCGCGCCCGTCGTGATGCGCAGCGTATTGAAAACGGCATGAAACGTGCCGTGATGCTCTTTGAACGTGCGGAATACTGGGAAGAACGCGCGCGGTCGGCACTGCTTCACGCGAAGTATAAAGAACGTCCGGACGTTCGCTGGCGTCGTATCAAAAAAATCGAAGCTGATTTGCGCAAGGCTGAAAAGACCATCGCACAGTCGCAGAAATATCTGACGATGTGGCGGGCTGAATCGCTGGATCTGAATATGGCAAAACTCATCAGCAGTCATGACCATATCAGCGCCTGTTTCCCGCTGGATACGTATCCGCGCCCGGCAGAAAAAAGCCAGTATGAAGGAAGTCGATCGTTATGGTCGGCCCTGGATGATGACATCATCACCACGGAGCAGGCCCGCGAAATTGCGATCCGCTGTCATGAACGGCAGATCCAGCGTCAGCAACGCTGGGTTAACCACTATCAGAACCGCCTGATCTATGAGCGTGCCATGCTGGACGAAAGCGGCGGCGTGGTTACCCGGACACAGGATTTTGAGCCGGGCGGACAGGTTTTCAGCCGGGGCGAGTGGCTGACCATCATCCGTGTGAACAAAAGCAACGGGGCGGTGAGTTCAGTCACAACGCCAAATTACAGTTTTCTCGGGTACAGCGGCACGATGAAAGTGACGCCCGATCGCATCACGGACTACAAAGCACCATCGGCAGAAGAGGCTGCCGTCGCCAGTCAGGCCGCGAAGCGTCCGCCGGTAGTCAACTATCCGGGGGAAGGTTTCCGGGAAATGACAAAGGCACAGTGGGCCGCCCTGCCCCGGGACTGTAAGGCCGTGCGCAGTGTGGCAGAAGCAGAAGACCACGGGGCATACCGCTACCGCCGCACAATGGACAATAATTTCCGCCTGGTGAATGTGTATATCACCGACATGAAAATCACGGAAATCCCACAGAAATAAGGTATATCCCCCCGGGAAAATCCCCGGGGGATGACGGAGATAATGACATGCACAGTCAGTTAAGAGAACGTATCCGGCTGATGCGCGCAAGGCTGGATAACGCCGCGCCGGTTGCTGAAATCCGGGCTGAATCTCAGCTTTTTGTGACTCCTGCCCCGGTCTGTGATCGCCTGGTGACGCTGGCGGAGATCAGCAACCGTGATCACATTCTGGAACCCTCTGCCGGCACCGGGGCCATACTGCGGGCGATTCGGGATACCGCACCGGGGGCCATGTGTGATGCGGTGGAGATTAACAGCGGGCTGGTCCGGTATCTGCGGGACAATTTTAACGGTGTCAGGGTACAGTGTTGCGACTTCATGGAATGGCAGCCGGTGCAGTATTACAGCCGGATTATCATGAATCCGCCGTTCAGTCACGGGCAGGATATCCGGCATATCCTGCGGGCTTTTTCCCTGTTGCGTCCGGGGGGCGTGCTGGTTGCCGTCTGTCTGAACGGGCCGCGCCAGCAGGAGAAGCTGTTACCGTTTTCTGACGTCCGCGAGGAGCTGCCACGCGGCACGTTTGCTTATACCAGTGTTCCGACGATGATTATTCGTCTGCGTGCCTGATGACGCCGGGCAGGCGGGAGGATAAATGCCCGTCTGCCCGCGCCGGGAAAAACCGCGCGCCGGTGGCGCTGAAAGGGGCCGCGCTGACGCGCCGCCCCTTCCATTACGCGGATATTCTGATGGGGACTTCTGTCTTTTCAGACCTGTCATTTGTCTGTTACTGATGATGTTGTTGTTCCTGCTACTGCTACTGTTCTTCTTTTTTCTGATGCTCTCATTACTGTTTGTTTTGTTGTTCTCCTGCTTATGCCTTTTCCGGGCGCTCTTTAAAAATCTGGATCAAGCTGAAAATTGAAACACTGAACAACGAAAGTTGTTCGTGAGTCTCTCAAATTTTCGCAACACGATGATGGTTCGTAAGAAACATCTTCGGGTTGTGAGGTTAAGCGACTAAGCGTACACGGTGGATGCCCTGGCAGTCAGAGGCGATGAAGGACGTGCTAATCTGCGATAAGCGTCGGTAAGGTGATATGAACCGTTATAACCGGCGATTTCCGAATGGGGAAACCCAGTGTGATTCGTCACACTATCATTAACTGAATCCATAGGTTAATGAGGCGAACCGGGGGAACTGAAACATCTAAGTACCCCGAGGAAAAGAAATCAACCGAGATTCCCCCAGTAGCGGCGAGCGAACGGGGAGGAGCCCAGAGCCTGAATCAGTATGTGTGTTAGTGGAAGCGTCTGGAAAGGCGTGCGATACAGGGTGACAGCCCCGTACACAAAAATGCACATGCTGTGAGCTCGATGAGTAGGGCGGGACACGTGGTATCCTGTCTGAATATGGGGGGACCATCCTCCAAGGCTAAATACTCCTGACTGACCGATAGTGAACCAGTACCGTGAGGGAAAGGCGAAAAGAACCCCGGCGAGGGGAGTGAAAAAGAACCTGAAACCGTGTACGTACAAGCAGTGGGAGCCTCTTTAATGGGGTGACTGCGTACCTTTTGTATAATGGGTCAGCGACTTATATTCTGTAGCAAGGTTAACCGAATAGGGGAGCCGAAGGGAAACCGAGTCTTAACTGGGCGTTAAGTTGCAGGGTATAGACCCGAAACCCGGTGATCTAGCCATGGGCAGGTTGAAGGTTGGGTAACACTAACTGGAGGACCGAACCGACTAATGTTGAAAAATTAGCGGATGACTTGTGGCTGGGGGTGAAAGGCCAATCAAACCGGGAGATAGCTGGTTCTCCCCGAAAGCTATTTAGGTAGCGCCTCGTGAATTCATCTCCGGGGGTAGAGCACTGTTTCGGCAAGGGGGTCATCCCGACTTACCAACCCGATGCAAACTGCGAATACCGGAGAATGTTATCACGGGAGACACACGGCGGGTGCTAACGTCCGTCGTGAAGAGGGAAACAACCCAGACCGCCAGCTAAGGTCCCAAAGTCATGGTTAAGTGGGAAACGATGTGGGAAGGCCCAGACAGCCAGGATGTTGGCTTAGAAGCAGCCATCATTTAAAGAAAGCGTAATAGCTCACTGGTCGAGTCGGCCTGCGCGGAAGATGTAACGGGGCTAAACCATGCACCGAAGCTGCGGCAGCGACGCTTATGCGTTGTTGGGTAGGGGAGCGTTCTGTAAGCCGTTGAAGGTGGCCTGTGAGGGTTGCTGGAGGTATCAGAAGTGCGAATGCTGACATAAGTAACGATAAAGCGGGTGAAAAGCCCGCTCGCCGGAAGACCAAGGGTTCCTGTCCAACGTTAATCGGGGCAGGGTGAGTCGACCCCTAAGGCGAGGCCGAAAGGCGTAGTCGATGGGAAACAGGTTAATATTCCTGTACTTGGTGTTACTGCGAAGGGGGGACGGAGAAGGCTATGTTGGCCGGGCGACGGTTGTCCCGGTTTAAGCGTGTAGGCTGATTTTCCAGGCAAATCCGGAGAATCAAGGCTGAGGCGTGATGACGAGGCACTACGGTGCTGAAGCAACAAATGCCCTGCTTCCAGGAAAAGCCTCTAAGCATCAGGTAACATCAAATCGTACCCCAAACCGACACAGGTGGTCAGGTAGAGAATACCAAGGCGCTTGAGAGAACTCGGGTGAAGGAACTAGGCAAAATGGTGCCGTAACTTCGGGAGAAGGCACGCTGATGGTAGGTGAAGCGACTTGCTCGTGGAGCTGAAATCAGTCGAAGATACCAGCTGGCTGCAACTGTTTATTAAAAACACAGCACTGTGCAAACACGAAAGTGGACGTATACGGTGTGACGCCTGCCCGGTGCCGGAAGGTTAATTGATGGGGTCAGCCGCAAGGCGAAGCTCTTGATCGAAGCCCCGGTAAACGGCGGCCGTAACTATAACGGTCCTAAGGTAGCGAAATTCCTTGTCGGGTAAGTTCCGACCTGCACGAATGGCGTAATGATGGCCAGGCTGTCTCCACCCGAGACTCAGTGAAATTGAACTCGCTGTGAAGATGCAGTGTACCCGCGGCAAGACGGAAAGACCCCGTGAACCTTTACTATAGCTTGACACTGAACATTGAGCCTTGATGTGTAGGATAGGTGGGAGGCTTTGAAGTGTGGACGCCAGTCTGCATGGAGCCGACCTTGAAATACCACCCTTTAATGTTTGATGTTCTAACGTGGACCCGTGATCCGGGTTGCGGACAGTGTCTGGTGGGTAGTTTGACTGGGGCGGTCTCCTCCTAAAGAGTAACGGAGGAGCACGAAGGTTGGCTAATCCTGGTCGGACATCAGGAGGTTAGTGCAATGGCATAAGCCAGCTTGACTGCGAGCGTGACGGCGCGAGCAGGTGCGAAAGCAGGTCATAGTGATCCGGTGGTTCTGAATGGAAGGGCCATCGCTCAACGGATAAAAGGTACTCCGGGGATAACAGGCTGATACCGCCCAAGAGTTCATATCGACGGCGGTGTTTGGCACCTCGATGTCGGCTCATCACATCCTGGGGCTGAAGTAGGTCCCAAGGGTATGGCTGTTCGCCATTTAAAGTGGTACGCGAGCTGGGTTTAGAACGTCGTGAGACAGTTCGGTCCCTATCTGCCGTGGGCGCTGGAGAACTGAGGGGGGCTGCTCCTAGTACGAGAGGACCGGAGTGGACGCATCACTGGTGTTCGGGTTGTCATGCCAATGGCACTGCCCGGTAGCTAAATGCGGAAGAGATAAGTGCTGAAAGCATCTAAGCACGAAACTTGCCCCGAGATGAGTTCTCCCTGAGACTTTAAGTCTCCTGAAGGAACGTTGAAGACGACGACGTTGATAGGCCGGGTGTGTAAGCGCAGCGATGCGTTGAGCTAACCGGTACTAATGAACCGTGAGGCTTAACCTTACAACGCCGAAGATGTTTTGGCGGATGAGAGAAGATTTTCAGCCTGATACAGATTAGATTAACCGGCGATAAGCGGGTTAATAAACAGAATTTGCCTGGCGGAGATAGCGCGGTGGTCCCACCTGACCCCATGCCGAACTCAGAAGTGAAACGCCGTAGCGCCGATGGTAGTGTGGGGTCTCCCCATGCGAGAGTAGGGAACTGCCAGGCATCAAATTTCTTGCTAAAGCAACGTTATCCTCCCTGGTGCCTGCGGTTAGTACCGCCACCTCTTCGATACCTTCATCGCTGAAGGTTACGGAGAATATGGTGCATCCGGGAGGATTCGAACCTCCGACCGCTCGGTTCGTAGCCGAGTACTCTATCCAGCTGAGCTACGGATGCAAATGGCGGTGAGGCGGGGATTCGAACCCCGGATGCAGCTTTTGACCGCATACTCCCTTAGCAGGGGAGCGCCTTCAGCCTCTCGGCCACCTCACCACACGCCTCTTACGAGTGCTTCGAAGAACTTGTTTATCGCTCATCGTCGCTGCGTGGCGCACATATTACTTTCTGAGACTTATAAGTCAAACAATTTTTCCCACACTTTTATCGTTTGCACACTTCACGCTCAATTAGTCTGTAAAAACGCCAAAAAGAGTGTTTTATCAACAGAAAAACGGGCATCTGAAAGGTAGCGGTAATACAGAAAAAGGGAGACTAAAGATGAATGAACGGGTGTAACGCGAAAAGAAAATGAAGTGAAGGAGAAATTTTGAGGGTGCGTCTCACCGTTAAAGATGA
Source organism: Escherichia sp. TW09308 (assembly GCF_000208565.1). NCBI lineage: Bacteria > Pseudomonadati > Pseudomonadota > Gammaproteobacteria > Enterobacterales > Enterobacteriaceae > Escherichia > Escherichia sp. TW09308. Next base: position 4,469,507 of record NZ_AEME01000001.1, read on the forward strand.
GACGCGGAAAGATTAGTAACTGGACTGCTGGGATTTTTCAGCCTGGATACGCTGGTAGATCTCTTCACGGTGAACAGAAACTTCCTTCGGGGCATTTACGCCAATACGTACCTGGTTGCCCTTTACCCCTAAAACTGTCACGGTGACCTCATCCCCAATCATGAGGGTCTCACCAACTCGACGAGTCAGAATCAGCATTCTTTGCTCCTTGAAAGATTAAAAGAGTCGGGTCTCTCTGTATCCCGGCATTATCCATCATATAACGCCAAAAAGTAAGCAATGACAAACACATTACATGTAAGCAGTCATGGCATTACATTCTGTTAAACCTAAGTTTAGCCGATATACACAACTTCAACCTGACTTTATCGTTGTCGATAGCGTTGATGCGAATGCCGCAGACTCACTCTGCGGCATTGCCTGACGCTTATATTATTGCAATTTCGCGCTGACCCAGCCTTTCACACTGGCTAACGCTGCAGGTAAGGCCGCAGCATCCGTACCACCGGCTTGCGCCATGTCAGGACGTCCACCACCCTTGCCGCCCACCTGCTGAGCGACCATACCAATCAGTTCCCCTGCTTTCACACGATCTGTGACGTCCTTAGATACGCCTGCAATCAGAGAAACCTTACCTTCGGCTACCGTTGCCAGCACGATAATTGTCGACCCCAGCTGATTTTTTAAATCGTCAACCATGGTACGTAACATTTTCGGCTCAACACCGCTAAGCTCGCTAACCAACAGCTTAACACCATTAACATCAATTGCCTTACTGGAAAGATTCGCACTCTCCTGCGCAGCAGCCTGTTCTTTAAGCTGTTGTAACTCTTTTTCCAACTGACGCGTACGTTCCAGCACTGAACGCACTTTATCAATCAGATTGTTGCTATCGCCTTTCAGCAGATGCGCGACTTCGCTTAAGCGATCGCTGTCCGCATGAACAGTGGTGATAGCACCTTCTCCGGTTACCGCTTCGATACGGCGAACGCCTGCAGCAGTACCCGATTCAGAGATGATGCGGAACAGGCCGATATCACCGGTGCGGCTGGCGTGAGTACCGCCACACAGCTCGGTAGAGAAATCGCCCATGCTCAGCACACGTACGCGTTCATCATACTTCTCACCGAACAACGCCATCGCGCCTTTCGCTTTAGCCGCCTCAAGATCCATGATGTTGGTTTCGATCGGCAGGTTGCGACGAATCTGTGCGTTCACCAGGTCTTCGACCGCTCGAATCTCTTCAGGTTTCATCGCTTCGTTATGCGAGAAGTCGAAACGCAGCACTTTGTCGTTAACCAAAGAACCTTTCTGGGAGACATGAGTACCCAGAACCTGGCGCAATGCAGCGTGCATCAGGTGCGTTGCGGAGTGGTTCAGACGAATACGGGCGCGGCGCGCTTCATCAACATCAGCCTGCACCGCGTCGCCCACTTTCAGAGAACCCGCAGCAAGTTTACCGATGTGACCTATCGCCTGGCCGTATTTTTGAGTGTCTTCCACCGCAAAAGAGAAGCTTGCGCCTTTCAGTTCGCCTTTATCGCCAACCTGGCCGCCTGATTCTGCATAGAATGGCGTTTGATCCAGTACGACAACCGCTTCCTGGCCTGCATTGATTGCATCAACAGCTTTGCCATCAACAAACAGTGCAGTCACTTTGCCGTTCAGTTCCAGATGGTCATAGCCTTTAAATTCAGAAGCGCTATCAACACGGATCATCGCGTTGTAATCAGCGCCAAAACCACTGGCTTCACGTGCGCGACGGCGCTGCTCTTCCATTGCTGCTTCAAAACCGGCTTCATCGACTTTGATGTTGCGCTCACGACAAACGTCAGCCGTCAGGTCAACCGGGAAACCGTAGGTATCGTACAGACGGAAAGCCGTTTCGCCATCCAGCGTATCACCAGAAAGTTTCGCTAACTCTTCGTCCAACAACGCCAGACCGCGCTCCAAAGTACGCGCAAACTGCTCTTCTTCAGTTTTCAGCACCTGCTCAACCAGCGCCTGCTGGCGTTTCAGGTCTTCACCCGCAGAGCCCATAACGTCGATCAGCGGACCAACCAGTTTGTAGAAGAAGGTTTCTTTCGCGCCCAGCATATTGCCGTGACGTACCGCGCGACGAATGATACGACGCAGTACATAACCACGGTTTTCATTGGATGGCATGACACCATCTGCTATCAGGAATGCGCAGGAACGAATGTGGTCAGCGATAACACGCAGCGATTTGTTGCTCAGATCGGTCGCGCCAGTGACTTTTGCAACCGCCTGAATCAGCGTGCGGAACAGGTCAATGTCATAGTTAGAGTTAACGTGTTGCAGCACCGCAGCAATTCGCTCCAGCCCCATACCGGTATCAACAGACGGCTTCGGAAGCGGTTCCATAGTGCCATCGGCCTGGCGGTTGAACTGCATGAAGACGATGTTCCAGATCTCAATGTAACGGTCGCCGTCTTCTTCTGCGCTTCCCGGAGGGCCACCCCAGATATGGTCGCCGTGATCATAGAAAATTTCGGTGCACGGGCCGCACGGACCAGTGTCGCCCATCTGCCAGAAGTTGTCAGATGCGTATGGCGCACCTTTGTTATCACCGATGCGAATAATACGTTCGCGTGGGATCCCAACTTCTTTTTCCCAGATTTCGTAGGCTTCGTCGTCGCTTTCATAGACGGTAACCCACAGACGCTCTTTCGGCAGGGCAAACCAATTTTTCGCTGGTCAGCAATTCCCATGCAAACTGAATAGCATCGTGTTTGAAATAGTCACCGAAGCTGAAGTTGCCCAGCATTTCGAAGAAGGTGTGATGGCGTGCGGTGTAACCGACGTTTTCCAGGTCGTTGTGTTTACCACCCGCACGCACGCAGCGTTGGGAAGTGGTAGCGCGGGAATAATTACGCTTGTCGAGCCCAAGGAACACATCCTTGAACTGGTTCATCCCGGCGTTGGTAAACAACAAAGTTGGGTCGTTATGGGGAACCAGGGAACTGCTGGCAACTACCTGATGCCCCTTACTGTGGAAAAAGTCGAGAAACGCCTGACGGATCTCAGCGGTGCTCTTGCTCATAATTATCCTGAAATCAAGCTAAAGAAATATCGCTACCAGCAGCAACGTGTTGTTAACCGCCGGGCTGGTAACTGAAAAAGTGGGAATAAGATAAGTTTTCTTGACTGGGAAGTAAAATACCGTATGCGTTCAGTCGGCAAAATTTCGCCAAATCTCCTGGATATCTTCCATCAGATAGCCACGATAGAGCAGAAAACGCTGGATCTTAACTTTTTCTGAAAAGATGGTTGGCAAAGGTTCACCATATTTTCGCGTCGCTTGATCACGCGCCAGCGCGCACCAGTCGATGTCACATTCACGCATCGCTTTTTCTGTCGCCTCTCGGGAGATCCCTTTCTGGCTCAGTTCCTGACGAATACGTGCCGGTCCATATCCTTTGCGACTGCGACTGGCGATAAAGCGTGCAACAAAGCGGCTGTCATCGAGATAACCGTGTTCATGGCACCAGGCGATAACACGCTCATAATCTTCTGCCGTGGCATCAATCTCTTCCGGGCCATTTTTGCCCATAATCGGTGCGGCAAGTTTACGGCGCAGTTCCTGCTCACTGTGATCACGTACCGCCAGAATACGTACCGCGCGATCCAACAGGCGAGTATATATCGGGCGACGGGGCGTTAATTCGGTCATGGCATCCCCTTAAAACTTAAAAAGCAAAAGGGCCGCAGATGCGACCCTTATGTATCAAACAAGACGATTAAAAATCTTCGTTCGTTTCTGCTACACCTTCGCTGTCATCAACAGAGAAATCTGGCGTTGCATTTGGGTTGCTCAGCAGCAACTCACGCACTTTCTTCTCGATCTCTTTCGCAGTTTCCGGGTTGTCTTTCAGCCATGCTGTCGCATTTGCTTTACCCTGGCCGATCTTCTCGCCTTTATAGCTGTACCATGCACCCGCTTTCTCGATCAGCTTCTCTTTCACGCCCAGGTCAACCAGTTCGCCGTAGAAGTTGATGCCTTCGCCGTAGAGGATTTGGAATTCAGCCTGTTTAAACGGCGCAGCGATTTTGTTCTTCACAACTTTCACGCGAGTTTCGCTACCCACCACGTTTTCGCCCTCTTTCACCGCGCCAATACGGCGGATATCGAGACGAACAGAAGCGTAGAATTTCAGCGCATTACCACCGGTAGTGGTTTCAGGGTTACCGAACATCACGCCAATTTTCATACGGATCTGGTTGATGAAAATCAGCAACGTGTTGGATTGCTTCAGGTTACCCGCCAGCTTACGCATCGCCTGGCTCATCATACGTGCCGCAAGGCCCATATGAGAGTCACCAATTTCGCCTTCGATTTCTGCTTTCGGCGTCAGCGCCGCAACGGAGTCAACAACGATAACATCTACCGCGCCAGAACGTGCCAGAGCGTCACAGATTTCCAGAGCCTGCTCACCAGTGTCCGGTTGAGAGCACAGCAGATTATCAATATCGACGCCCAGTTTACGTGCATAGACTGGGTCCAGCGCGTGTTCAGCATCGATAAACGCACAGGTTTTACCTTCACGCTGCGCAGCGGCAATCACCTGTAGCGTCAGCGTAGTTTTACCGGTAAGATTCCGGCCCGTAGATTTCGACGATACGGCCCATCGGCAGACCACCTGCCCCAAGCGCGATATCCAGTGAAAGCGAACCGGTAGAGATGGTTTCCACATCCATGGAACGGTCTTCACCCAGGCGCATGATGGAGCCTTTACCAAATTGTTTCTCAATCTGGCCCAGTGCTGCCGCCAACGCTTTCTGTTTGTTTTCGTCGATAGCCATTTTTACTCCTGTCATGCCGGGTAATACCGGATAGTCAATATGTTCTGTTGAAGCAATTATACTGTATGCTCATACAGTATCAAGTGTTTTGTAGAAATTGTTGTCGCAACGTCTGTAATGCATAAGCCGTCGCCTGACGTCGTACTGCATCACGGTCACCGCTGAAGCATTCCCGGCGGGTAATGCCTTCGCCGCTGGCAGAAGCAAACGCAAACCAGACGGTGCCTACAGGCTTCTCTTCACTGCCGCCATCCGGTCCGGCAATGCCGCTGATAGACACGGCATAATCAGCTCGAGCCGCTTTCAGTGCACCAATTGCCATTTCCACCACGACGGGTTCACTCACCGCGCCATGCTGCGCCAGCGTCTCTTCACGTACGCCGATCATCTGCGCTTTAGCCTCGTTACTGTAGGTGACAAATCCGCGTTCAAACCAGGCGGAACTGCCAGCAATATCGGTAATAACTTTCGCGACCCAACCGCCGGTACAAGACTCAGCGGTTGTGACGGTTGCGCCACGGGCTTTCAGTGCCAGCCCGACCTGTTCACTCAATTGCATCAGTTCACTGTCAGTCATCACAACCTCTGTCAGTCAAAAATTTATGCCGGACAAGATAGCACTTTCCCGCAGAAGATGGGGACGAGCGATTCATTTTACGAGTCGCATTCCGAAATAAGACAGTTACGACCAACCGGTAAAGAAAAAAGGCTACCATGCCGCGTTCACATTGATATGTATTCACAGGGAGAGAAAAGCAATGGCAACAAAGAAAACGGATAACACCCCACAAAACGTGCTCAAACAGACCACGCAAATGCGCATGTGGGTCACCATTGGCGGCGTCAGCGCCCTGGTTGCAGTGGTATGTAAGATTTTATCTTCTGGCTATCTTGAACCTTTCGACTTCGGTCAGGCTGCATTAGGCGTTGTATGCCTGGGATATACGATATCGCTGTCGAAAAAAATCAAGCAATTACGTAATTCGAATAAACAGTAATAAAGCAGAGGGAAGTTTAAACTCCCCTCTTGTCAGTTGTTACTGTACGCGCGCCAGCGCCACAGCCTGTCCTAACTGCCAGACTGCCATTGCATAATGGGTGCTGTGGTTGTAACGAGTAATGGTGTAGAAGTTCGGCAGACCATACCAGTACTGGTAACCCGTCCCAACATCCAGACGCAGCAAGCTGGCCTGCTGATGATTCCCCAACGGCTGCTGCGGCGTCAAACCTGCCGCAGCAAGCTGCGAAACGCTGTACTTAGTTTTGAAACCATTTGGTAAACCTGGTGCCTGGCCGTTTGCCATCACCGCCACCAGGTCACCTTTCACCCAGCCGTGCGCTTTGAAATAGTTTGCCACACTACCAATAGCATCAACCGGATCCCACAGGTTGATATGACCATCACCGCTAAAGTCCACGGCGTATTGTTTGTAAGACGATGGCATAAACTGTCCATAGCCCATCGCTCCGGCAAAGGAACCTTTCAGATTGAGCGGATCATCCTGCTCATCGCGCGCCATTAGCAGGAAGGTTTCCAGTTCGCCAGAGAAATATTCCGCGCGGCGTGGGTAGTTAAATGACAGCGTTGCCAGCGCATCAAGGATGCGGGTTTTACCCATCACGCGTCCCCAGCGGGTTTCGACGCCAATAATTCCGACGATAATTTCTGGCGGTACACCATATACCTGCCACGCGCGATTCAGCGCATCTTCATATTGATTCCAGAAAACCACGCCGTTCTGCACGTTATCCGGAGTAATAAATTTTTTGCGATAACGCAGCCATGCACCGTTCGGGCCTGATGGCGGCTGCACCGATGTGGTCGGTGCCTGGTTATCCATCAACCGCAGTACCGAATCCAGACGTTTCGCCTGGGAAAGGATTTCTTGCAGTTGCTGACGATCGAAGCCGTGTTTGCTCACCATTTTATCGATGAACTGCTGGGCATTCGGGTTGTTGGCGAAGTCACCGCCCATCTGCATCACATTGTGCTGCGGCTCAAGCAGGAAGCCGCCAGACGGCGTTCCGGTGGTCGTTTCAGTCTCGGTAGGTTTTGGCTTGCTGCTGCAGGCGGCAAGCAACACAAAAAGGGGAAGCAATGTTACATAACGACGCTTGAACATGAGGAGTCCATTTAACAGATTCAACCTGGGGCAAGTATGGTAAAGCATCGCGCCCTGCACAAGGAAGCGGTAGTCGCTCCCCGATACGGACTTTACATAACTCAAATACCCTTCATCGACACACCTTCACCATAACTTTCAAATTAAAATATTTATCTTTCATTTTGCGATCAAAATAACACTTTTAAATCTTTCGATCTGATTAGATTAGGTTGCCGTTTGGTAATAAAACAATAAATTCTGAAGGAGAGAACAATGATAGAAACCATTACTCATGGCGCAGAGTGGTTCATCGGGCTGTTCCAGAAAGGTGGAGAGGTGTTTACCGGGATGGTGACCGGCATTCTTCCGCTGTTGATTAGCCTGCTGGTAATCATGAACGCACTGATTAATTTTATCGGTCAACATCGTATTGAACGATTTGCTCAACGTTGCGCCGGTAATCCTGTTTCCCGTTACCTGCTGCTACCGTGCATTGGTACGTTTGTCTTTTGTAACCCCATGACCTTAAGCCTCGGTCGCTTTATGCCGGAAAAGTACAAACCCAGCTACTATGCGGCGGCTTCTTATAGCTGCCACTCAATGAATGGCCTCTTCCCCCATATCAACCCCGGCGAATTGTTTGTTTATCTTGGAATTGCCAGCGGTCTGACAACGCTGAACCTGCCACTTGGCCCGCTGGCCGTCAGTTATCTGTTGGTAGGCCTGATCACTAACTTCTTCCGCGGTTGGGTGACCGACCTGACCACCGCCATTTTTGAGAAAAAGATGGGCATTCAACTTGAACAGAAAGTTCGTCTGGCAGGAGCAACATCATGACACGTATTCGGATCGAAAAAGGGACGGGTGGCTGGGGCGGCCCGCTGGAGCTGGAAGCCACTCCGGGGAAAAAAATCGTCTACATCACCGCCGGTACACGTCCTGCGATTGTCGACAAACTGGCACAGCTTACTGGCTGGCAGGCTATCGACGGATTTAAAGAAGGTGAACCCGCAGAAGCGGAAATCGGCGTCGCGGTAATCGACTGTGGCGGTACACTGCGCTGCGGCATCTATCCCAAGCGGCGTATTCCCACTATCAATATCCACTCAACGGGCAAGTCCGGTCCGCTGGCGCAATACATCGTGGAAGATATTTATGTCTCCGGTGTAAAAGAAGAAAACATCACTGTAGTGGGTGATGCTGCTCCACAATCCTCTACCGTAGGTCGTGACTACGATACCAGCAAGAAAATCACCGAACAAAGCGATGGCTTACTGGCGAAAGTAGGAATGGGCATGGGGTCTGCGGTTGCCGTGCTGTTCCAGTCTGGCCGCGACACCATCGACACCGTATTAAAAACCATCCTGCCGTTTATGGCGTTCGTCTCGGCGCTTATCGGCATCATTATGGCTTCCGGTCTTGGCGACTGGATAGCCCACGGTCTTGCTCCGCTGGCCAGTCATCCTCTGGGACTGGTGATGCTGGCACTCATCTGCTCCTTTCCGCTGCTTTCGCCTTTCCTCGGCCCTGGCGCGGTTATCGCGCAGGTTATCGGCGTATTGATTGGCGTGCAGATTGGTCTCGGCAATATTCCGCCGCATCTGGCTTTACCGGCGCTGTTTGCCATCAACGCGCAGGCGGCCTGCGATTTTATCCCGGTCGGTTTGTCTCTGGCGGAAGCCCGTCAGGACACGGTTCGCGTCGGTGTCCCTTCTGTACTGGTGAGCCGCTTTCTGACCGGCGCGCCTACCGTACTTATCGCCTGGTTTGTCTCCGGTTTTATCTATCAATAGAGGTTAAAACATGACCGTTATTTATCAGACCACCATCACCCGTATCGGCGCGAGTGCGACTGACGCTCTCAGCGATCAGATGCTCATCACCTTTCGTGAAGGCGCGCCTGCGGATCTCGAAGAGTATTGCTTCATTCATTGCCACGGCGAATTGAAAGGTGAACTCCATCCCGGTTTGCAATTTTCTCTCGGACAGCATCGCTATCCGGTAACCGCCGTTGGCAGCGTGGCGGAAGACAACCTTCGCGAACTGGGTCATGTCACCCTGCGCTTCGATGGTTTAAGCGAAGCGGAATTTCCGGGCTCTGTCCATGTGGCAGGCCCCGTACCCGACGATATCGCGCCGGGATCAGTTTTGAAGTTTGAATCTGTTAAGGAGTAAAAAATGAATCAGGTTGCTGTTGTCATCGGTGGTGGGCAAACCTTAGGCGCGTTCCTGTGCCACGGTCTGGCTGCCGAGGGGTATCGCGTGGCGGTTGTCGATATTCAGAGCGACAAAGCTGCAAATGTGGCGCAAGAAATTAATGCAGAATATGGCGAAGGCATGGCATATGGTTTTGGTGCTGATGCCACCAGCGAGCAGAGCGTACTGGCACTCTCTCGTGGGGTAGATGAGATCTTTGGTCGTGTGGATTTACTGGTCTACAGCGCCGGAATTGCTAAAGCAGCGTTTATCAGCGATTTCCAACTGGGGGATTTTGACCGCTCGCTACAGGTAAATCTGGTGGGCTACTTCCTTTGTGCGCGTGAATTTTCGCGCCTGATGATCCGCGACGGCATTCAGGGACGGATTATTCAGATCAACTCGAAATCAGGCAAAGTGGGCAGCAAACACAACTCTGGTTACAGCGCCGCGAAATTTGGCGGAGTCGGCCTTACCCAGTCACTGGCGTTGGATCTTGCGGAGTACGGCATTACGGTGCATTCACTGATGCTCGGTAACTTGCTGAAATCACCTATGTTCCAGTCACTATTGCCGCAATACGCCACTAAGCTGGGCATAAAACCGGATCAAGTCGAGCAATATTACATCGATAAAGTGCCACTTAAGCGCGGCTGTGATTATCAGGATGTACTGAATATGTTGTTGTTCTACGCCAGTCCCAAAGCGTCGTACTGCACCGGGCAGTCGATTAATGTCACTGGCGGTCAGGTCATGTTCTGATCAACAGCGGAGATCCTTTAAGGATCTCCGCGAGACTGCCTGATGCGCTACGCTTATCAGGCCTACGACACCCATACAACACATTGAATTAACAAAACTTTTAAGACCTAATAAGGCGTTCACGCCGCATCCGGCATGAATAAAGCACACACTGTAAACATTCTCAGCGGAAATCCTCCGCCACCACATATAAGGAGAAGTTATGGTATCCGCTCTCATCACCGTCGCCGTTATCGCCTGGTGTACACAACTGGCCTTAGGCGGCTGGCAAATTTCTCGTTTTAACCGTGCCTTCGATGCACTTTGCCAGCAAGGCCGCGTTGGCGTGGGCCGTTCCAGCGGGCGCTTTAAACCGCGGGTCGTAGTCGCCATCGCCCTGGACGATCAGCAGCGCATCGTCGACACCTTGTTTATGAAAGGACTGACCGTTTTCGCCCGACCGCAAAAAATTCCCGCCATTACGGGTATGCATTCTGCTGATTTACGGCCCGATGTGATCTTTCCCCATGATCCATTATCGCAGAATGCTCTATCATTGGCGCTTAAACTGAAACGTAGATAATTTCGTTGTGAATGCTACTTGCTTGCGAAGTTATCATTTTGAAACCTAAATCAGGTAATCACGCCTATGAAACCTCGTCAGCGTCAGGCCGCCATTCTGGAGTATCTGCAAAAGCAGGGGAAATGCTCGGTTGAAGAATTGGCGCAATACTTTGACACCACAGGCACAACCATTCGCAAAGATCTGGTCATTCTGGAACATGCCGGAACCGTCATTCGTACCTATGGCGGCGTGGTGTTAAATAAAGAGGAATCCGATCCGCCAATCGATCATAAAACGCTCATCAACACCCACAAAAAAGAGTTGATAGCGGAAGCCGCCGTCAGTTTTATCCACGATGGCGACTCAATCATTCTCGATGCTGGCAGTACCGTATTGCAGATGGTGCCAATGCTCTCGCGCTTTAATAACATCACAGTGATGACCAACAGTCTGCATATTGTCAATGCGCTATCCGAACTGGATAACGAGCAAACCATCCTGATGCCTGGCGGAACATTTCGCAAAAAATCGGCCTCATTTCACGGGCAACTTGCCGAGAATGCCTTCGAACATTTCAGCTTCGATAAATTGTTTATGGGCACCGACGGCATCGATCTGAATGCAGGCGTAACGACTTTCAACGAGGTCTACACCGTCAGTAAAGCGATGTGTAATGCTGCGCGCGAAGTTATTTTGATGGCTGACTCATCGAAGTTTGGTCGTAAAAGCCCCAATGTAGTTTGCAGTCTTGAAAGCGTCGATAAACTCATTACCGACGCAGGCATTTCTCCAGCGTTTCGTCAGGCGCTGGAAGAGAAAGGGATCGACGTGATCATCACCGGAGAAAGCAATGAGTGAAGCACTACTGAACGCGGGACGTCAGACGTTAATGCTGGAGTTGCAGGAAGCAAGCCGTTTACCTGAACGTCTGGGCGATGATTTTGTTCGCGCCGCCAATATCATCCTGCACTGCGAAGGCAAAGTGGTGGTTTCGGGAATTGGCAAATCGGGTCACATTGGTAAGAAAATCGCCGCAACGCTTGCCAGCACTGGCACGCCTGCTTTTTTTGTCCATCCGGCAGAGGCACTGCACGGCGATCTGGGGATGATTGAAAGCCGCGATGTAATGCTGTTTATCTCGTACTCCGGTGGCGCAAAGGAACTGGATCTGATTATTCCGCGTCTGGAAGACAAATCTATTGCTCTGCTGGCAATGACCGGTAAACCGACGTCACCGCTGGGTCTGGCGGCGAAAGCGGTGCTGGATATTTCCGTAGAACGCGAAGCCTGCCCGATGCACCTTGCGCCGACTTCCAGCACCGTCAATACCCTGATGATGGGCGATGCGCTGGCGATGGCGGTCATGCAGGCGCGTGGGTTTAATGAAGAAGATTTTGCCCGCTCCCATCCAGCCGGCGCGCTGGGCGCTCGCTTGCTGAACAAAGTGCATCATCTGATGCGTCGTGATGATGCTGTCCCGCAGGTGGCGTTAACCGCCAGCGTGATGGACACGATGCTGGAACTCAGCCGCACCGGGTTAGGGCTGGTGGCAGTGTGTGATGATCAACGACTGGTGAAAGGCGTCTTTACCGACGGCGATTTACGTCGCTGGCTGGTTGGCGGTGGTGCACTCACCACGCCCGTTAATGAAGCGATGACGGCTGGTGGCACCACATTACAGGCACAAAGCCGCGCCATTGACGCCAAAGAGATCCTGATGAAGCGCAAAATCACCGCCGCACCGGTGGTAGATGAAAACGGTAAACTCGCCGGCGCGATTAACCTGCAGGATTTCTATCAGGCCGGGATTATTTAATCCTTCAATCCCAGACGTTTCGCCAGCCGATGCAGGTTGGCGACGTCGATTTCCAGCATCCGCGCACAGGCGGCCCAATTGTGATTATTTTGTGCCAGCGCCTGGCGAATGGTTTCGCGCTGGAACTCTTCTGTCGCTTCACGCAGGTTTTGTTTAACGACGGGCACTGTCGTCACTTCTGGCGACGGCAACGTCACCTCAGGAAAAGCAAAATGTTGCGCCTCAAGAATCACTTCATCACCGCTGCGGGTCGCTCTCGCCAGCACTACCGCCCGATGAATAGCATGTTCCAGTTCGCGCACGTTTCCCGGAAAACGGTAGTGTTGCAATAAATTCCGCGCACTGGCGCTCAACACCACGCGAGAAAGTCCCAGTCGCAGACGGCACTGCTCGCAGAAATAACCCGCCAGCAAAATAACGTCATCGCCCCGCTCACGTAGCGGCGGCACGGAAAGCGGAAACACACTCAGGCGATGGAATAAATCGGCGCGAAATCGCCCTGCCAGTACTTCTTCGTGCAAGTCGCGGTTAGTCGCTGCCAGTACGCGCACATCCACCCGCAAACTGCGGTCATCGCCAACGCGCTGAATATCGCCATACTGCAACACCCGCAGTAGCTTGGCCTGCAATGCCAACGACAACTCACCGATCTCATCCAGAAACAGCGTACCGTTATCCGCCATTTCAAACTTACCACTGCGGTTACTGATAGCGCCGGTAAACGCCCCTTTCACATGCCCGAACAGCTCACTTTCCGCCACGCTTTCCGGCAGTGCGGCGCAGTTGAGATAAACCAGCGGATTCACCGCCCGCGGCGAGGCTTCATGAATCGCTTTCGCCACCAGCTCCTTACCTGTTCCCGTCTCACCGCTAATTAAGACGTTGAGATCGGACGCTGCCACAATCTCAATCTCTTTTTTCAGTTGCGTCATACCTGGCGACAGGCCAATCATCTGCATCTCTTTCACCGCTTCAAACGGCACGGCATGACCCGGCAACATATTCTGGCTTTCCAGTTGTTCAATCAGCAACGCATTGCTTAACGCCCCCGCCGCCAGCGCGGCAATCAGCCGTAACTCTTCATCGCTGAAAACATCGAACTGATCGGGCTGCATCCCGTCGAGCGTCAATGCGCCAATCAGGTTTTGCCCGGCAAACAATGGCAGACCAACACAGGCATGAACCTTCAGACTCTCCTGCCCGGGAATCAAACCGTCATAAGGATCGGGTAATTCGCTGTCTGCAGGAAAACGCACCACGTCCCCGGCACGGGCAATCGCTTCCAGCCGCGGATGCCCTTCCAGCGCAAAGCGTCTGCCGAGCACATCTTTTGCCAGCCCGTCGATGGCGAGCGGAATAAATTGCCGCGAGTCGTAGCGCAGCAACGCTGACGCATCACACTCCAGCACCTGACGCAGCGTGGTAATCAGGCGTTGAAAACGATCCTGATGGCCAATCCCGCGCTGCAATTCGATGGCGATATTCGCCAGCACATCAACGGAAAAACTCATCTTTGCCTCACTGTCAATTTGACTATAGATATTGTCATATCGACCATCTGATTAATAGTCATTTTGACTACTCATTAATGAGCATAAATTAATTTATAGAGTAAAAACAATTAGATAAAAAACTGGCACGCAATCTGCAATTAACAAGACATCTTTTTAGAACACGCTGAATAAATTGAGGTTGCTATGTCTATTGTGGTGAAAAATAACATTCATTGGGTTGGTCAACGTGACTGGGAAGTGCGTGATTTTCACGGCACAGAATATAAGACGCTGCGCGGCAGCAGCTACAACAGCTACCTCATTCGCGAAGAAAAAAACGTGCTAATCGACACTGTCGACCATAAATTCAGCCGCGAATTTGTGCAGAACCTGCGTAATGAAATCGATCTGGCAGATATCGATTACATCGTAATTAACCATGCAGAAGAAGACCACGCCGGGGCGCTGACCGAACTGATGGCGCAAATTCCGGATACGCCAATCTACTGTACTGCCAACGCCATCGACTCAATTAATGGTCATCACCATCATCCGGAGTGGAATTTCAACGTGGTGAAAACCGGCGACACGCTGGATATCGGTAACGGCAAACAGCTCATTTTTGTCGAAACACCAATGCTCCACTGGCCGGACAGCATGATGACTTACCTGACGGGCGATGCAGTGCTGTTCAGTAACGATGCCTTTGGTCAGCACTACTGCGACGAGCATCTGTTCAACGATGAAGTGGATCAGACCGAGCTTTTCGAACAGTGCCAGCGTTACTACGCCAATATCCTGACGCCGTTCAGCCGCCTGGTAACCCCCAAAATCACCGAGATTCTGGGCTTTAACTTGCCGGTCGATATGATTGCCACCTCTCACGGTGTGGTGTGGCGCGATAACCCGACGCAGATTGTCGAGCTGTACCTGAAATGGGCGGCGGATTATCAGGAAGACAGGATCACTATTTTCTACGACACCATGTCGAATAACACCCGCATGATGGCTGACGCTATCGCCCAGGGGATTGCAGAAACCGACCCGCGCGTAGCGGTGAAAATTTTCAACGTCGCCCGGAGCGATAAAAACGAAATCCTGACCAATGTCTTCCGCTCAAAAGGCGTACTGGTTGGGACTTCGACGATGAATAACGTAATGATGCCGAAAATCGCCGGGCTGGTGGAGGAGATGACCGGATTGCGCTTCCGTAACAAACGCGCCAGCGCTTTCGGCTCCCACGGCTGGAGCGGCGGTGCGGTTGATCGTCTTTCTACGCGCTTGCAGGATGCAGGCTTCGAAATGTCACTTAGTCTGAAAGCCAAATGGCGACCGGATCAGGACGCGCTGGAGTTATGTCGTGAACACGGTCGTGAAATCGCCCGTCAGTGGGCGCTCGCGCCGCTGCCGCAGAGCACAGTGAATACGGTGGTTAAAGAAGAAACCAGTGCCACCACAACAACCGACCTCGGCCCACGGATGCAGTGCAGCGTCTGCCAGTGGATTTACGATCCAGCAAAAGGCGAGCCAATGCAGGACGTCGCGCCGGGAACGCCGTGGAGTGAAGTTCCGGATAACTTCCTGTGCCCGGAATGTTCCCTCGGCAAAGACGTCTTTGATGAACTGGCATCGGAGGCAAAATGAGCAACGGTATTGTGATCATTGGTTCGGGCTTCGCCGCCCGCCAACTGGTGAAAAATATTCGCAAACAGGACGCCAGTATTCCATTAACCCTGATTGCTGCCGATAGCATGGATGAGTACAACAAACCTGATCTCAGCCATGTTATCAGTCAGGGACAACGTGCCGACGACCTTACCCGCCAGACGGCGGGAGAATTTGCCGAACAGTTTAATCTGCGCCTGTTTCCACAAACCTGGGTGACGGATATTGATGCCGAAGCCCATGTGGTGAAAAGCCAGAATAATCAGTGGCAGTACGACAAGTTAGTGCTGGCAACCGGTGCCAGCGCCTTCGTCCCGCCGGTGCCTGGGCGTGAGTTAATGCTTACTTTAAATAGTCAGCAAGAGTATCGCGCCTGTGAAACGCAACTACGGGAAGCGCAGCGCGTGTTGATTGTCGGTGGCGGCCTGATTGGTAGCGAACTGGCGATGGATTTTTGTCGGGCAGGCAAAGCAGTCACGCTGATCGACAACGCCGCCAGTATTCTGGCATCGTTAATGCCACCGGAAGTAAGCAGTCGCTTACAACATCGGTTGACGGAGATGGGCGTCCATCTGCTGTTGAAATCTCAGTTACTGGCGCTGGAAAAAACGGATTCTGGCATCCGTGCAACCCTGGACCGCCAGCGCAGCATCGAAGTGGATGCGGTGATTGCCGCCACCGGGCTGCGCCCGGAAACCGCCCTGGCACGACGCGCCGGGCTGACGATTAATCGCGGCGTTTGCGTCGATAGTTATCTGCAAACCAGCAATGTCGATATTTACGCGCTGGGCGATTGCGCGGAAATTAACGGTCAGGTATTGCCGTTTCTGCAGCCGATTCAACTTAGCGCAATGATGCTGGCAAAAAATCTGCTCGGCGCTAATACGCCTCTGAAACTACCGGCGATGCTGGTAAAAATCAAAACGCCGGAGTTACCACTGCATCTGGCAGGGGAAACCCAGCGTCGGGATTTACGCTGGCAGATTTGTGCCGAAAACCAGGGAATGGTGGCACGCGGTCTGGACGATACCGATCAGTTACGTGCCTTTGTGGTCAGTGAAGATCGGATGAAAGAGGCGTTTGGATTGTTGAAAACGTTACCGGTGTAGGCGCATCTGGCTACTGTGCCCAAAATGCCAGCGTCGCATCCGGCAACACGGTTGTCGGATGCGGCGCGAGCGCCTTATCCGACCTACGGAGAGCGCATATGTTGGTCACATAATACGTTCATGACGCATCCGCCTACTGTGCCCAAAATGTCGGATGCGACGCTGGCGCGCCTTATCCGACCTACGGAGAGCTCATATGTTGGTCACATAATGCGTTGCGGGGAGATTCATAAATTCCGCTGTGTGCCGTATCTCATCGGGCGGCGCTTTGAGCACGGGGTGACGGACTGTTACACGCTGTTCCGGGACGCTTACCATCTGGCGGGGATTGAGATGCCGGATTTTCACCGCGAGGATGACTGGTGGCGTAACGGTCAGAATCTCTATCTGGATAATCTGGAGGCCACAGGGCTGTATCAGGTGCCGTTGTCAGCGGCGCAGCCGGGCGATGTGCTGCTGTGCTGTTTTGGTTCATCGGTGCCGAATCATGCCGCCATTTACTGCGGCGACGGCGAGCTGTTGCACCATATTCCTGAACAACTGAGCAAACGAGAGAGGTATACCGACAAATGGCAGCGACGCACACACTCCCTCTGGCGTCACCGGGCATGGCACGCATCTGCCTTTACGGGGATTTACAACGATTTGGCCGCCGCATCGACCTTCGTGTGAAAACGGGGGCTGAAGCCATCCGCGCACTGGCCACACAGCTCCCGGTGTTTCGTCAGAAACTGAGCGACGGCTGGTATCAGGTACGGATTGCCGGGCGGGACGTCAGCACGTCCGGGTTAACGGCGCAGTTACATGAGACTCTGCCTGATGGCGCTGTGATTCATATTGTTCCCAGAGTCGCAGGGGCCAAGTCAGGTGGCGTATTCCAGATTGTCCTGGGGGCTGCCGCCATTGCCGGATCATTCTTTACCGCCGGAGCCACCCTTGCAGCATGGGGGGCAGCCATTGGGGCCGGTGGTATGACCGGCATCTTGTTTTCTCTCGGTGCCAGTATGGTGCTCGGTGGTGTGGCGCAGATGCTGGCACCGAAAGCCAGAACTCCCCGTACACAGACAACGGATAACGGCAAACAGAACACCTATTTCTCCTCACTGGATAACATGGTTGCCCTGGGCAATGTTCTGCCGGTTCTGTACGGTGAAATGAGCGTGGGGTCACGCGTGGTTTCTCAGGAGATCAGCACGGCAGACGAAGGGGATGGTGGTCAGATTGTGGTGATTGGTCGCTGATGCAAAATGTTTTATGTGAAACCGCCTCCGGGCGGTTTTATCGTTTATGGAGCATGACGAATGGGTAAAGGCAGCAGTAAGGGGCATATCCCGCGCGAAGCGAAGGACAACCTGAAGTCCACGCAGCTGCTGAGTGTGATCGATGCCATCAGCGGTAACGGGCGACGCGTCAGCGTGGCCCGCTTCCCTTCCGGCAGACGCCAGCCTGCCAGGTTTTTTCGCGCGGACTGACAGGCGGCCTACACCGCCCGCCCTGTATCACCTGTGTCTGCAGCCCTGAAGGATGTACTGACCGCCCAGGAAAACAGCATGCTGATTCGCCACAAAATCGCAGATTTCATCAACAATCTGCGCGGTGGTAAGCGGTTTCTGCCCCATTTCACGACGCCGCGCATTAATCACGGCTTTGTAATTGCGCAGAATTTCGCGGGTTTCCGTGCTGATATTCATGACATGTTCTCCCCGTCCAGCGCCTGTAACACAACGTCCATCGCTTCGCGTTCTTCCCTGACGAATGCGTCACCGTCGCCTCCGTTCTCACTCCCGACGGCATACAGGCGCTTCATTTCACTGCCTGCCAGCGCCATCACTTTTTCCGGCATCACCGCCGGGACTGTCACCTGACGGCTGGCGCGCTTTTCTTCCATCAGTTCACGAACAACGCTGACATCCGCACCATATTCAAAGGCATCGTCCAGCCGCTGCATGACGGTTTCCAGCTCATCGCCATATGGCTCCAGTCCTGAGCCATATGGCGCACATCCCCACGGGTCAGCACCACGGCAAAAACACATTCACTGTCCGGCACGTCTGTATCCAGCACTTCGCGGATAATTTCTTTAACAGTACATGTTCTCGTCGCCTTTACAGGGACGGCATTGCCGCCCCGTCCGTTAATCAGCAAAAAACCGCCTTTCCTCCTCGCCCAGTGCGGGCGGAGAGGAAAGGCGGAAAAGCCCTTCGGGCTTTAAAAAAAAATAATTACGGTGTTAGCATAAAAAGCCTGTATCAATGAGCAGTGACTATGTTAAGAGCAACAAAAGTACGTATATACCCCGCTCCTGAACAGGCAGAGTACCTCAATGCCCAGTTCGGTGCAGTGCGCTTTGCGTACAACAAAGCTCTTCACATCAAAAAACATGCTTACCAGAGACACGGAGTAAATTTAAGTCCGCGTAACGATCTGAAACCGTTGTTGTCTGTGGCCCAAAAGTCCCGCAGGTATGCCTGGCTCAAAGAGTTTGATTCAATGGCATTGCAACAGGCGGTAATTAATCTTGATGTGGCATTTTCCAACTTTTTTAATCCGAAGCGGAAAGCGCGGTTCCCGACGTTTAAACGTAAACACGGAAAACAATCGAGCTATCACTGTGTCGGAGTTAAGGTGCTGGATAATGCCATCAAAATTCCTAAACTGTCCCCAATAGAAGCACGCCTTCATCGTGAACTTCATGGAAAGCTGAAAAGCATCACTATCACCCGTTCAGCAACGGGGAAATACTATGCTTCAATTCTCTGTGATGATGGTCTGGAAGCTCCAGTAAAACCCACGTTGATATCAACAGTTACTGGCCTGGATATGGGGTTTGAGCACTACGCCATCAGGTCTGACGGAGCAAAAATTGCGAATCCCCGCCATCTCATCAATGCCAGCCGTAATCTGCGACGCAAACAAAAAGCGTTATCCCGCAAGCAAAAGGGAGGCGCGAATCGTAAAAAGGCCAGAATCCGTCTGGCAGCGTTACACGAACGGGTGGCTAATGCCCGTGCTGATTTTCAACACAAGCTCTCTCATACAATTGTTGACGAAAACCAAGCGGTAATTGTCGAGACGCTGAAAACAGCCAACATGATGAAAAACCACAATCTGGCAAGAGTGATAGGTGATGCAGGCTGGCATAGGTTCATCACAAGGCTGGAGTACAAGGCGGCGGAAAAAGGCGCTCACCTGGTAAAACTCGACCAGTGGTTTGCCAGTTCGAAAACGTGTCATTGTTGTGGTTACAAGATGTCGGAAATGCCACTTCATAAACGCATCTGGCGATGCCCTGAATGTGGTATTGAACATGACCGCGACATCAATGCGGCGCTCAACATCCGGCAAAAAGGAATACTGGAACTGAAGGCGGCGGGACTCGTCGTTTCTGCCCATGGAGGCCAGCGTAAATCTGTCGCACAGACGGTTGCGGCCTGAGAAGTGGGAAGCCTCGCCCGACAGGGCGGGGAGCTGGGGAGTGATTCATAAGTTCCGCTGTGTGCCGCATCTCACCGGGCGGCGTTTTGAGCACGGGGTGACAGACTGTTATACGCTGTTCCGCGATGCCTATCATCTTGCAGGTATCGATTTGCCGGATTTTTACCGACATGATGACTGGTGGAAATCAGGTCAGAATCTCTATCTGGATAATCTGGAGGCCACAGGGCTGTATCAGGTGCCGTTGTCAGCGGCGCAGCCGGGCGATGTGCTGCTGTGCTGTTTTGGTTCATCGGTGCCGAATCATGCCGCCATTTACTGTGGTGACGGCGAGCTGCTGCACCATATTCCTGAACAACTGAGCAAACGAGAGAGGTATACCGACAAATGGCAGCGACGCACACACTCCCTCTGGCGTCACCAGGCATGGCACGCATCTGCCTTTACGGGGATTTGCAACGATTTGGCCGCCGCATCGATCTGCGTGTGAAAACGGGGGCCGAAGCCATCCGGGCGCTGGCCATGCAGATCCCGGCGTTTCGTCAGAAGCTGAGCGACGGCTGGTATCAGGTACGCATTGCCGGGCGTGATACAGGTGAAACGGAATTATCAGCCCGTCTTAATGAACCGCTGGCAAATGGTGCTGTGATCCATATCGTGCCGCGTCTGGCAGGAGCCAAAAGTGGCGGTGTGTTTCAGGCTGTGCTGGGGGCGGCTGTTATGGCGGTTGCTATATGGATGCCGGGGGTAGGAATTATGGCGAGTAATCTGCTGTTTTCTCTCGGTGCCAGTATGACGCTTGGCGGTGTTGCACAGATGCTGGCCCCTAAACCCAAAACCCCCCGCACACAGACAACGGATAACGGCAAACAGAACACCTATTTCTCCTCACTGGATAACATGGTTGCCCAGGGCAATGTTCTGCCGGTTCTGTACGGTGAAATGCGCGTGGGGTCACGCGTGGTTTCTCAGGAGATCAGCACGGCAGACGAAGGGGATGGTGGTCAGGTTGTGGTGATTGGTCGTTGATGAAAAACGTTTTATGTGAAACCGCCTGCGGGCGGTTTTGTCGTTTCTGGAGCGTGAGGAATGGGTAAAGGCAGCAGTAAGGGGCATACCCCGCGCGAAGCGAAGGACAACCTGAAATCATCCCAGATGCTGAGCGTGATAGACGCCATCAGTGGAGGCGGGTTAAACCTCTACCAATATGCACTGAATCCGTTAAGCTGGATCGATCCCCTTGGATTAAAATGTGGCTTCGCGGAAAGGAATAATATAACCCAAAGATGGGTAAATAAATTAACAGGCAAAACTCCGGCTGAAATAGATTCTCTTTTAACTTCTAAAGGTTGGACCAAGATCTACCCACAAGCTGGTAGGCCTGATGCTATTCAACATATACAATATGTGAAAACAACAAAATCTGGTGCAACATATAAATTAGATTATCATCCTGGTGGTAATGCAAAACAACCGAATATTCATGGAAATGATTATTGGAAGGTTTACAGAACCAATAGTAAAGGTGAAGATGTTGTATATGGACGTATAGGTCATGATGGTTTTGAAAATTATGATCTAATAAAGGATTCTCCTGTTTATGTCGATGGTGTCTTAGTAAATGGTGGGATGTAAAATGTTTGATTTTTCCGCAGAAATAAAATCATTTCATTCATTGGGTAATGTGCTATTAAATACAAATATAGCTTCCTACTTTACTGAAATGTATGCTGATCATTGTGTTGAGTGCAAGGAATATCTTCTACCTGATGCGAGTAAGAGATTTGCCTATGTATTGGATGAAACTTTAACTATATCAACCGAACCTGATGGAAATATATTTTCTATTGGATGTAATCAAAATTACAAAGGGTTATACAAAAAAATATTATATGCAGGTCAAGAAATTGGTGAGATAAAAAAACTCACTTCTCGACAAAGAATATTTAATGGCTCTATTGTTATAGATGAGGATTTTGGCGTTTTATTTATATTACCACCACCATTTGATGAAATAGCTGACAGTATAGATGGTATTCCATTAAACTTAAAATTGAATGAAATATATATAGGTGATTATTCGTTTTGGAATCCATGTAAATAATGAAAATCCGGGAGGAAAAATCAAATTCCCCCGGCTTTTTTATTTAATTATCTTTCAGTACACCCTGCATCCCGCTTTTTATTCCCTTAACCACCTCAGGGAAAGATCACGTAACGCAGATTTTTTGTACTAAATAATTCGCACTAAATGTTCAATAATTGAGATATTCCTTATTACCTAAAGCTGTTTTTCATTGTTTATACATGATCAAATACTCCTTACATAATTAAGGAAAACAAAATGGAACTTAAAAAATTGATGGAACATATTTCTATTATCCCCGATTACAGACAAGCCTGGAAAGTGGAACATAAATTGTCTGATATTCTACTGTTGACTATTTGTGCCGTTATTTCTGGTGCAGAAGGTTGGGAAGATATAGAGGATTTCGGGGAAACACATCTCGATTTTTTGAAGCAATATGGTGAATTTGAAAATGGTATTCCTGTTCACGATACTATTGCCAGAGTTGTATCCTGTATCAGTCCTGTAAAATTTTATGAGTGCTTTATGTCACAATGATGCCTGCGGCATCGGCGCTGACCGTACGGTCAAACCAGTTTTCACCGTTGACCAGATGAAAACGGTCGCCATCCGGCATCATGTAACCGCCACCGTCCGGCAGGCGGATGAAGTGCCAGAATCCGCCTTCATATTCCGGCATCATTTTTTTCGCCAGCGCGTACACAGATGCCTCGGCATACAGAAAATCCAGGCCAAACAGGTAAGGCAGAAAGGAGAGACGGTCGCACTCTTCAACATTCAGAGTGACAGGTTTCGCATATTGCATGATGTTTTCCTCCGTTGTTCACATATTCCGCGACACCGGGCGGTGCCGTGCCTCCATAAAAGCCGGGCGATAAGGCGGGGATGCACAGGGCGCAAGGAAAGCCGCAGCCTGACGCACACGGCTGGCGGGAGTTGGAGGGTGAGACCGCGAAATCTGAGCGGGTGAACGACCGGAAAATCACGGCAGACGGGAAGGAGGGACCGGGTGACCGCAGCGGCGAAGCGTACCCTTGCATCCCTGCCAGCCCGGCTAAGATGGAGGCACGGCACAGCCCGCACACGACACGGCGGCCACATAACTGAAAATCCACAAGGCCATGCCCCGCATGGCCGGGTAAAGCGGAGCCGGCGGCGACTTCCTTTGTGCTCTTTCCGGTGACCGGCAGGAAAAAGGCGGGGATTTTCCCCGCCAGTGTCATCATTTCCGGATTTTTGCCAGAGCATCCGCCATGCTGCGGATTTCGGCCCTGGCTTCCCGGACCACCTCCCGCAGAATATCCCGGTCAAACCAGCGGCGGGGCGGTTCATCCGGTATACGCAGCACATCGCAGGACAGCCCACTGGACAGGATATGCTCAATACAATCGCTGACCAGATACATTTCCACCGCCGAAAAACGTGCGCCCCGGTTCAGGATGGCATCGAGCACCACAGGCAGGTTTTCGTCGTCTTCATCGAGCCAGCAGGGGTGATCGCTTTCCTTCACGACCAGGCGAAAGCGGCGCGTCTGGCGGGTCAGCAACGTCTGACCGCTTGTGGTCAGCGCCGCCCGGATACGCCGCGCATCTTCTGCCACCCGGCAACTGACACTGCATACTGCATCTCGCACCGCATCAAGAACTGCCCTGATTTCGTCTTCGGTCAGCCATTCTCCGGCATACGGGAAAGACACCTGCGTTCCGTCTGCCGGAAGTACCGGCAGCGACTGCCACTGACTGCCGGACAGTACCAGTTCCGCCCCGGTTCCGGTCAGTTTCTGAATGGCGGAGGCCAGGTGCGGCGGCAACACGCCATCGTGGCGGTTAACGAGTAACGTCGCCAGCCGGGGCGCATCCAGCCGCACGTAAATGCTGATCCAGCCCGGATGGTTCGGATTTCGCTGGTCAACATCCGTCTCTTCCGGCCAGCCCTGCGCCAGCAGCAGGTTACGGGCGTGGCGACAAATCAGTGCATTCAGCGTTTCGTTCATGATTCATGGTCTCCCTGAATCGCCGCCCGCAGGCGGCGATAACATCAGTCGTTTTCGTGTGTGTTGTTTTTCAGCAGGGTGCGGGCCTGATTAACCACCGCCTGACGGCGGGTGACGCATTCCGGGACGACGAGGCCGTTATCACGGGCGGCCCATTCACGCTTCCACAATGCCTGTTCAGCGGTCTGAATCAGGGACGCCAGCAGTTCAGCAGGGACGGTCACCTGGCGGTTTTCGCTCACGTTGCTGATGATCTCCATCGCCGCACCGGAAGAAATACCGGACTCAATCCGCTGGTCTTCCGGGATGTCCTCCAGGCGCGCCAGGATGGCCCTGATTTCATGATCGGTCAGAGAAATTTCCATACCGTCAGCCAGTGCCTGAATCTCTTCCGGGGACCAGACAACCAGCATCAACGGCGTGTCTCCCGGATACTTTGCTGCCAGCTCCCGGCAGAGCGTTTCGCATGTTCCGTACATACTCTCTCCCCTCAATCTCTGAAGCAGGAATCCAGTTCCAGAATTTCGGTATACGCCTCCATAAACAGGCGATTGGCGCGATACAGCGTCTGGCGTGTCAGGCGTTCAACAAGCACATCGGAATCAAAGCGACAGCGATGCTCCATATCGTTCAGCCTGGCCCGAAGGTCACACATGGTGTTGGCCACCTCCGCCACGTCGGCGCGAAGTTTTTCATGTCCGGCATAGTTCATTTACGCAGCCTCCGGCATAAACCAGTCATCATTTGCGGCCCCCTGCTGCATGGCCCGCTGTACGGCAGCCAGACGTTGCTGTCCGGCACGGTGATACTGCTCAAGCAGCTCGATACCGATATACCGGCGTCCGGACTGGAGGGCGGCGACGCAGGTTGAGCCGCTGCCTGCAAACGGGTCCAGCACAATCGCGTTCGGGTGTGTGAAGCTCTCAATCAGCGGTTGCAGGCTGGTAACGGGCTTTTCAGTCGGGTGATGACGATTGCCTGAATATTTCCAGCCCAGCACGTCGGGCAATGGCTTCTGAGGCAGCGCCGGACGGCCTTTTGCCAGGATGTAGGCGCATTCGTGGCGATAGCCCACATATGCGGCCTTCGATGTGTAGGTTTTGGTGAAGACCAGGTGGCCAACCACGCTGAATCCCGCATTTTTCCAGGCGGCCATAAAGCGATCGACACGGTTCCAGCCGTAGAAGCTGACCATCAGCGCGTCTTTTTTCAGCACGCGGTACATCTCATTACAGGCCGGTTGCAGCCATTCATCGGTTTTATCGCCGGCGATGGTACGCCCCTGACGGTCACGGAAACCGACGAGATATGGCGGGTCGGTGAGGATGAAATCAATGGCGTTATCAGGAATCGTGGCCATAACACGCACGCAGTCACCCAGGATAAAACGGGACATAACAGCTGTATGAACGCATCCCCGTTTAAACGAAGGGCGTGTTTCGCGGCGTCTTCCGGTAACGGCCTCTTCTGACACTGGCGTTGAATTATTACCTGTAGAGATAACGCCGGATGAGCAGAAAGAATCGGTGGCTCCCATTGCGCCGTCTTTATCCACTTCCACTCAGACCAGCGTCAGCGCCGGCTCCTGCAAGGTGGAGTTTCGTCACGGTAACATGACGCTGGAAAATCCTTCAACAGAGCTGCTCACGGTGTTGCTCCGTGAACTGACCGGGAGGGGAAGATGATCTCACTTCCATCAGGCATCCGCATCTGGCTCGTTGCCGGCGTTACCGATATGCGTAAATCCTTCAACGGTCTGGGAGAACTGATACAGCATGTGCTGGATGAGAACCCCTTCTCAGGCCACCTGTTTATCTTCCGTGGCCGACGGGGTGACACCATTAAAATTCTTTGGGCTGATGCTGATGGTCTGTGCCTGTTCACCAAACGCCTGGAGGAAGGCCAGTTTATCTGGCCTGCGGTGCGTGACGGTAAGGTATCCATTACCCGCTCGCAACTGGCAATGCTCCTCGATAAGCTGGACTGGCGTCAGCCAAAAACATCCCGCCTTAACGCACTGACAATGTTGTAAAAAACGCCGGGCCGGATTATAAAAACGGCCATGAGTCAGAAATACCTCATTCGCATCGCTGAGCTGGAAAGGCTGCTCTCTGAGCAGGCTGAAGCCCTCCGTCTGAAAGACCAGCAACTGAGTCTGGTTGGAGAGACGGAGGTCTTCCTGCGCTCTGCACTGGCACGTGCCGAAGAAAAGATCGAAGAAGATGAACGGGAAATAGAGCATCTGCGGGCTCAGATAGAAAAACTGCGCCGGATGCTGTTCGGTACCCGTTCTGAAAAACTGCGTCGTGAAGTTGAACAGGCTGAGGCCCTGCTGAAACAACGCGAACAGGACAGCGATCGTTACAGTGGGCGGGAAGACGATCCGCAGGTTCCCCGCCAGTTGCGACAGTCGCGCCATCGCCGTCCGTTGCCGGCACACCTTCCCCGTGAAATACACCGCCTGGAGCCTGAAGAAAGCTGTTGCCCGGAGTGTGGCGGTGAGCTGGATTATCTGGGGGAAGTCAGTGCAGAACAACTGGAACTGGTGAGCAGCGCCCTGAAAGTAATCCGCACAGAACGGGTAAAAAAAGCCTGTACAAAATGTGACTGCATCGTTGAAGCAGCGGCACCATCCCGTCCGATAGAGCGTGGTATCGCGGGCCCGGGGTTACTTGCCCGCGTGTTAACGGGAAAATACTGCGAACACCTGCCACTGTATCGTCAGAGAGAAATCTTTGCCCGACAGGGTGTCGAACTGAGCCGTGCATTACTCTCCAACTGGGTTGACGCGTGCTGCCAGTTAATGACGCCGCTGAATGATGCCCTGTACCGTTATGTGATGAATACCCGCAAGGTTCACACTGATGACACACCAGTAAAAGTACTGGCACCGGGCAGGAAGAAGGCGAAAACAGGATATATCTGGACGTATGTCCGGAATGACAGGAATGCCGGTTCGCCAGAACCTCCGGCGGTCTGGTTCGCCTACTCACCGGACCATCAGGGTAAACATCCGGAGCAACACCTTCGTCCCTTCCGGGGTATCCTGCAGGCAGATGCGTTTAATGGTTACGATCGGCTGTTCAGTGCCGAACGTGAAGGCGGCGCGTTGACGGAAGCAGGATGCTGGGCTCATGCGCGGCGCAAAATCCACGATGTATATATCAGTACCAAAAGCGCGACGGCGGAAGAAGCACTGAAACTAATCGGTGAACTGTACGCCATTGAGCACGAAATACGCGGGTTGCCGGTGTCTGAACGCCTGGCGGTCAGGCAAATGCAGAGTAAACCGCTACTGACTTCCCTGTATAAGCTGATGCAGGAGAAAGAATACACATTATCGAAAAAATGCCGTCTGAGAGATGCGTTCCGGTATATCAGAAAGCACTGGGTTGCGTTGTGCAACTTCAGTGATGATGGTCTGGCGGAGGCGGATAATAATGCCGCGGAAAGAGCGCTTCGTGCAGTCTGTCTCGGAAAGAAAAACTTTATGTTCTTCGGCAGCGATCACGGCGGCGAGCGTGGAGCAC
Source organism: Escherichia sp. TW09308 (assembly GCF_000208565.1). Taxonomy (NCBI): domain Bacteria; kingdom Pseudomonadati; phylum Pseudomonadota; class Gammaproteobacteria; order Enterobacterales; family Enterobacteriaceae; genus Escherichia; species Escherichia sp. TW09308. Next base: position 4,497,068 of record NZ_AEME01000001.1, read on the forward strand.
TGCTGTACGGGCTGATCGGCACTTGTCGTCTGAACGGTATCGATCCAGAAGCGTATCTGCGCCATATTCTGAGCGTACTGCCGGAATGGCCTTCCAACCGAGTTGACGAACTCCTGCCATGGAACGTAGCACTCACCAATAAATAAGCGTCAATACGGTACTCCGTTAACGCTTACCACTCAACACAAAAACATGAACAAAAGAATAAAAAACAAAAAAAGTCGAAGTTAAGAAGAAAAACTCTGCCGGAGTCTGAAAAATGCGATGTGGCACATCATTTGTCAGAAATAAAATGAAATTACTTAAATGTATTTAATTTTATTTTTCAGGAGTGACTTACTGATTACACAGCTGGCGTTACCTGTACTCACAACAAAATGTATCCACTTTTTCCGGTCTGCCGAAATAAAACCCCTGCAGATAATCCACCCCCATAGAGCACAGACAATTCACCTGCGCCTGTGTTTCCACACCTTCTGCCACCGTATCAATACCCAGTTTTCCTGCCAGCCCGACAATACTTTCCACGATATGCCGGGATGTCTTTTCACTCAGAATGTCCTGTGTGAAGCTTCTGTCCATTTTTATATAACTGACCGGGAAGTGCTTCAGGTACGACAGTACGGAACATCCGGTTCCGAAATCATCCAGCGCAAATGCCACTCCGGCATCACTCAGCCGGCTCAGTTTCTCTTCGGTCTGTCTGTCCATGTTAAACGGCTGCTGCTCCGTCAGCTCCAGAACCAGATGTATGCTGTCATGCCCTGCCAGCGCCAGACACATCTGAGTGAACTCACGCTCAGCCAGCAGGGCCGGCGTCACGTTCACGGCAAGCCGGAAACCACGCGGCAGCATGGCTTTAACCTCCGAAAGCCCTGCCACCGCACGGTTCAGGATTTTTTCCGTCACAGGCAACAACAGACCGGCAGATTCCACCCGGTTAATGAAATATGCCGGCGGAAGGATTTCTCCCGTCGGCATATGCCAGCGAACCAGAAGCTCTGCACCGGACATAGTAAGGTTGGATGCAGAAACCACCGGCTGGAGATACGGTTCAAACTCCCCGTTACTGAGCGCACGCATCAGTCTGTCTGCGGATACAAAATCACTGTCCATACTGTCGGTCTTCCATTTTATGAACCTCCCGGTCCAGCCCGGTCATCAACAGCATCCTGAAATCCCTGACGCCCACATTCTCTGCCAGCCGGGCATAATGCCAGTACAGCCCCCGTTCACTCTGTTTCAGATTCAGGGGACGGTCTCTTCCTCTCTCAGAAAGACGCTTCAGTGCCTGTCGTTGTCCGGACGTCAGGCGGAATTTACCGGTACGGGCTGTCTTTCTGTTCAGTGCCATGCGGACAGTTCTTTCCAGGCACGACTGCGACATGCATCCGCTGTACACCGGGCAGATATTTCGCAACACCTTCAGCATTTCCAGCCTTTCCGGTACCAGAACCAGCATTTCACCGGACATTTCTGCGCAGGGGGCGCTGACGACGTTCAGCGGCTACAACGCCGACAACCGGTTAAGCTGGCAGCGCAGCCTGCCAGGCGGCAGCCGGAGTCCGCAACAGGCCGGAAATCCCCCGACACAGAGCGACAGCGTGACGGGGCGGGATTACATCTGGAGCGCAGACGGTGAAGTCAGCGGCATTAACGACAAACTGCGTGGTTGCCTGGTGTTCAGCTATGACCGGAGCGGCTGGCTGACTGGTCGTACGGGGCAGATGTACGACCATGACCATTATTATTACGACAAAGCAGGCAACCTGCTGACGGATGAATATCAGGGAGCGGTGATGGACAACCGCCTGCCGGGCTACGGGCGTGACCGTTACCGCTATAACGAATGGGGTGAACTGACAGAGCGGCGAGAACAGCAACTGGAGTGGAACGCACAGGGTCAGTTAACGCGGGTCATCAGCAGCAACAGCGAGACGCGGTATCAGTACGATGCGCTGGGCAGGCGTATCAGCAAGGCGACGTATGGCCGCCATACGAACCAGCGGGAACAGCGGCGGACGACGTTTGTGTGGGAAGGATTCCGGCTGTTGCAGGAGACAACGTGGCAGGGAAAGCGGACGTACCTGTACGAAGGCGTATTCCCAGAAAGGCGATCGCGCGAATGCGGTGGTGAATCTGGAAAAAGCCCTCGCGCTGGACCCGCACAGCAGTAACAATGACAAGTGGAACAGCCTGTTGAAAGTGAACCGCTACTGGCTGGCGATCCAGCAGGGTGATGCTGCGCTGAAAGCCAATAATCCAGAGCAGGCCGAACGGTTGTTCCGGCAGGCGCGCAGTGTTGATAACGCCGACAGCTATGCAGTGCTGGGACTGGGTGATGTGGCAATGGCGCGCAAAGATTACCCCGCCGCGGAACGTTATTATCAGCAGACGCTGCGCATGGACAGCAGCAACACCAACGCCGTGCGCGGACTGGCGAATATTTATCGCCAGCAGTCACCGGAAAAAGCCGAAGCGTTTATTGCCTCGCTCCCGGCCAGCCAGCGGCGCAGCGTTGATGACATCGAACGCAGCCTGCAAAACGATCGTCTGGCACAGCAGGCGGAGGCACTGGAAAATCAGGGCAAATGGGCGCAGGCGGCAGCGCTTCAGCGGCAACGGCTGGCGCTGGATCCCGGCAGTGTATGGATTACTTACCGGCTGTCGCAGGATCTCTGGCAGGCCGGGCAACGTAGCCAGGCCGATACCCTGATGCGCAATCTGGCACAGCAGAAACCAGACGATCCGGAGCAGGTTTACGCTTACGGGCTGTATCTCTCCGGTCACGATCAGGAGCGGGCGGCGCTGGCGCATATCAACAACCTGCCGCGCGCGCAGTGGAACAGCAATATTCAGGAGCTGGTTAATCGGCTGCAAAGCGATCAGGTGCTGGAAACCGCTAACCGTCTGCGGGAAAGCGGCAAAGAGGCCGAAGCGGAAGCGATGCTGCGCCAGCAACCACCTTCCACGCGCATTGACCTCACGCTGGCCGACTGGGCGCAGCAACGGCGTGATTACACCGCCGCCCGCGCTGCGTATCAGAATGTCCTGACGCGCGAGCCGAATAACATTGACGCCATTCTTGGCCTGACGGAAGTGGATATTGCTGCAGGCGACAAAGCGGCAGCGCGCAGCCAACTGGCGAAACTGCCCGCCACCGATAACGCGTCGCTGAACACGCAACGGCGTGTGGCGCTGGTGCAGGCACAGCTTGGCGATACCGCGGCGGCGCAGCAGACGTTTAACAGGCTGATCCCACAGGCAAAATCTCAACCACCGTCGATGGAAAGCGCGATGGTACTGCGCGATGGCGCGAGTTTTGAAGCGCAGGCGGGGGAACCGCAGCAGGCGCTGGAAACCTACAAAGACGCAATGGTCGCATCCGGTGTGGCGACAACGCGTCCGCAGGATAACGACACCTTTACCCGTCTGACCCGCAATGACGAGAAGGACGACTGGCTGAAACGCGGCGTGCGCAGCGATGCGGCGGACCTCTATCGTCAGCAGGATCTTCAACGTCACCCTCGAACATGATTACTGGGGTTCGAGCGGTACTGGTGGCTATTCTGATCTGAAAGCGCACACCACCATGTTGCAGGTGGATGCGCCGTATTCCGACGGGCGAATGTTCTTCCGCAGTGATTTCGTCAATATGAACGTTGGCAGTTTCTCCGCCGACGCTGAGGGTAAATGGGATAACAACTGGGGCACCTGTACGTTACAGGATTGTAGCGGCAATCGCAGTCAGTCGGATTCCGGTGCCAGCGTTGCTGTCGGCTGGCGCAATGACGTCTGGAGCTGGGATATCGGCACCACGCCGATGGGCTTCAACGTGGTGGATGTCGTTGGCGGCATCAGTTACAGCGACGACGTGGGGCCGCTTGGTTACACCATTAACGCCCATCGTCGCCCCATCTCCAGTTCCTTGCTGGCCTTTGGCGGGCAAAAAGACTCCCCGGGCAACACCGGGAAAAAATGGGGCGGCGTGCGTGCTGATGGCGTGGGGCTAAGCCTGAGCTACGATAAAGGTGAAGCGAACGGCGTCTGGGCATCGCTTAGCGGCGACCAGTTAACCGGCAAAAATGTCGAAGATAACTGGCGCGTGCGCTGGATGACGGGCTATTACTATAAAGTCATCAACCAGAACAATCGCCGCGTCACCATTGGTCTGAACAATATGATCTGGCATTACGACAAAGACCTGAGTGGGTACTCACTCGGTCAGGGCGGTTACTACAGCCCGCAGGAATACCTGTCGTTTGCCGTACCGGTGATGTGGCGTGAGCGGACGGAAAACTGGTCGTGGGAGCTGGGGGCGTCTGGCTCGTGGTCGCATTCACGAACCAAAACCATGCCGCGTTATCCGCTGATGAACCTGATCCCGACTGACTGGAAAGACGATGCAGCCGGCCAGACCAACGACGGTGGCAGCAGTCAGGGCTTTGGCTACACGGCGCGGGCATTACTTGAACGCCGCGTCACATCCAACTGGTTTGTCGGTACGGCAATCGATATCCAGCAGGCGAAAGATTATGCGCCCAGCCATTTCCTGCTCTATGTACGGTATTCCGCCGCCGGATGGCAGGGCGACATGGATTTACCGCCGCAGCCGCTGATACCTTACGCCGACTGGTAAAGCGCGCAGTGCTTTCCCCGCCTCGCCCGCCCGCTTTGCAGGGCGGTTTTAATGCAGTTGCACAGTCACGCTCAGGCCGTGCCGGGCGTGGCCTGATCTGCAGAAAATGAGTCAGGAAAACGCATGCAAAGCCATGCACCTTATCGATGCATGGCTTTTTTCAGTAAAAATGGGCGGATTTTCGGGGAGTTTTACACAGACTGATGTGATGCCAGTTGCGCACTTTTGCGCGAAAAAATCATGTTCTGCGCAGGGGTGAATTTTTCACGGCTGTCATCCACCGAAGCCGCGTCAGGCCTGAATCCGATGGCCGTTAAAATGTCGCTATCCTGTGCGGAATAATTAATTTTTCCCCCTTCGCAAGCCAGGACAAAAGGGCTTCACGCAGGGCATCTGTGGCACGCTGTATGGCACAGTTTCGGGCAATGGCCGTCAGCTCACTGTAGCCCATCAGCTCCGGTGCCAGTGCCGCCGCCAGTGCTGTGCCGTGCTGCTGCATAAAATCATTCAGCCGGTCGCGGATGCTGATATGCTGAACGGCTTCATGCGAACGAATATAACGACCGGCGGCCTGATTCACCAGCCATTTTCTGACTTCGATAATATTGCGTAATTCGTCCGTTGTGGTGAATGCGGCTCTGCGCACGCGGGTTAAGGTTGAGGCTGACAGTCGACCTTCTGTGAATACCCACCCGTCTGGTGTGCAACCTTCGCCAGGCACCGGGAGGCACCCGGCACCACAACTTTATGCTGTGTGTAGTCCTGACGATACCAGTTTGTACCCTTGCTTCCGGCTGGTACCGTCCTTTTTACAAAACAGAGAAGAGCATCACCGGACAACGGGCTCATAACTCAATCCATCCGGGCGGCTGCCACCGCAGGTGTTCTTCTCTGTTTTGTGGAGAAACCAACCGACCTTGCAGGGTCGATATGATGAGGAGCAGCAAAATGGCTAGCGAACGCAGTACTGATGTGCAGGCATTTATCGGGGAGCTGGACGGCGGCGTATTTGAAACCAAAATCGGCGCAGTTCTCAGTGAAGTCGCTTCCGGTGTGATGAACACGAAAACCAAAGGGAAGGTCTCACTCAATCTGGAAATCGAACCGTTTGATGAGAACCGTGTGAAAATCAAACACAAACTCTCATATGTTCGCCCGACTAACCGCGGGAAAATTTCCGAAGAAGACACCACCGAAACGCCGATGTATGTCAATCGCGGTGGTCGCCTGACTATTCTGCAGGAAGACCAGGGACAATTACTGACTCTTGCCGGTGAACCTGACGGAAAACTCCGCGCAGCAGGTCATTAATATCGTTCTTAATTAACCGATTATTTATCTCATCACTGAATATCTTTATATAGTGAGGACTTATTATGTCTCAGAACTTAGACGCAACCGCAATTAATCAAATCCATGCCCTTATTTCTGCTCAGGGTGTTAATGAAATTATCAGTAAGATTGGTGCCCCGCGCTTGTCGTTCTTTGCTTTGAAGTCGTCAAACTTCTGCTGCAGCTCCTGCGCGACCTGTTCGACATCTTTAATATCAACCGCCATCGTATTTCTCCTGATTAGAAGTTCAGATTTTTCAGTGCATTCAGTGCAGAGCCCACATCCTCAGCGTCGCGCAGGGACAGTGCGCCATAGCCCCCGGCCATGAATGCTTTGGCCTGGGTACGGGAGAGTCCGACATCACGCAGGACTCTTTCGATTTTTTTCTGTTCGGGGATTTCCCCGCGGGCCAGTGCGTTCTTGACGTCGCTGATCCGCGCCTCGTCGTTAGACGGGAACGTCACCAGGCTGACTTCCCAGAGGTCGATTTCTTTCAGCAGAAAGGCTTCTTTGCTCCGGTCGTATTCCCAGTCTTTCAGGACGTACCCAATAGAAAGGCCGGTTAACGAACCGGCCTTCATGTGTGCATGTGCGCGTTTTGCCAGGGGATCATCATCAATGAGCAACCGCCCCCTGACGTAAAGCCCGACATCGTCTTCCTTCATTTCGGTGTAAACACCGATGGGCTCATCCATGCGGTGCTGCCAGAGCAGCGCAGGTAACGCTTTTCTGTCACTCCACACCCGCAGGGAAGCAGCAAATGCCCCGGACATCACCACATCATCGTGGCTGTCCTTTACACCAAAGACGGAGCCATACCCTTCAAACTCACCGGAGTCACTGACAGATTTCAGACTCAGCGGTACATCAAGACGTTGTTTCGTCTGCATTGGCGTTATCCTTCTGCTTACCGGCTTTACTGCCATCGGAGGGTTTCGTGGTCATGTTCATCGGTGTGAGATAGACATCACCACCGGGACGTGGATTCATATCTTCCAGGTCGCGGCAGTCATTGGGAGAGTAAATTCCCCAGTTGATCCCGGTGGCGTAGGCTTCAAAACGGGACTTCATATCCCCGCGCAGTAACGCCCCGGCGTTAAATTTGGCGTAATAAACGCCCTGCTTACTTTTTCGTACCAGTCCGGTGTTGATCCGCTGGGAACAGCCGTACACGCCGGTGGCGGCTGTCACGGGGCGCGGGGAAAGCCGGAAAATCTGGTATTACCACACGGACGTGACGGGCACGGTGCAGGAGGTGAGCGCAGCGGACGGAACGCTGGTATGGGTGGGCTACCAGGCGGGGTTTGGTGAAAACCGGGGCGACATCAGCAACAGCGGGGCGTACTTTGAACAGCCGCTGCGACTGCCGGGGCAGTACTTTGACGAAGAAACGGGACTGCATTACAATCTGTTCAGATATTATGCGCCGGAGTGTGGGCGGTTTATCAGCCAGGACCCGATAGGGCTAAGAGGCGGGTTAAACCTTTATGCTTACGTCAAAAATCCACTTACTTGGATCGATCCTTTAGGTCTTGCTGGTTGTAGTGCTCAATTTAAGTCGAGAAATGAAGCTTTCAGAGCTGCGAAAAGAGATGCTGGTATTCCAATGAATCAACAACCAGATAGAATATTTAATTCTAAAACTGGGTTTTATGGTGATCATAGAAATGTACCAATGACTGATTCCAGAAAAAATCCTATTTTTGATAGCAATGGTAATCAAGTCTGGACAAGGGAATATCAATTTACCAGAGCAGATGGAACTAAAATTATTATCCAAGATCATTCTGCTGGGCACTCTTATCCAAATGGAATAGGAAATCAAGGTCCTCATTTAAATGTGAGACCAATTGAAAATACTCGAACGGGTTCAGTTCCTGGTACATTTGATCATTATGAATTTTGAGGAGAGCGACATGTACTGGAATGATATTGATGGTAGTATATTATTTAACAAAGTTTTCACTAAATCTATTGAAGTAAATGAAATCGATGTCTTTGACATAAAAATAGATCGTGAAGCTGCTACAGTAATAATATCATTTGACTTGGTAAATGAATTACCAGATAACCCACCGCCGAAATGGGTTAAAGGTTATAATAGATGTAGGTGTGGTATAAATTGTAGCGGGGTTAAATATTTAAAAATAGATGGTATGTCTACAGATATGTTGGCAAAAATAGAAATACATACTGATAATAATGAAGTTATAATAAAGGGGACTGATATCCTTTTAAATCTAAAGTGTTCTCACATACAACTTATGGGGCCTTCGGTATATATTAGCCAATAAAATAAAAGCCGGGAAAGAAATTAAATCTTCCCGGCTTTTGTTTTTTTATGCTTCGTGCAGTACGCCAGATATCCCGTCCTTCATCCCCTTAACTACCTGTTTAACCTGATAAAGTTCCTCGCGCAACTCCTGCACTTCGTCGCTGTCAGCGATGATGGTCAGCCACCCAGTGGCATTAATGACAGGCTGCCTGGTGTTCAGCTATGACCGGAGCGGCTGGCTGACCGGTAGTATCGGGCAGAGGGAACAGCGGCGGACGACGTTTGTGTGGGAAGGATTCCGGCTGTTGCAGGAGACAACGTGGCAGGGAAAGCGGACGTACCTGTACGACGTGCTGGCAGTACGACGCGGCGGGAAATCTGCTGGGGAGGCGCGCGGGGGAAAGGGCCACGGCAGAAAACAGCGTGGTGCCGTTCAACCGGCTGCTGTCTTACCGTGGTGTGCACTATCGTTATGACGAACACGGCCGGGTGGTGGAAAAGCAGGGCCGGAGCGGAACGCAGAGTTACCGTTATGATGCGGAACACCGGATGGTGGAGGTGACGACAGCGCGGGAGACATACCGGTATGTGTACGATGCGCTGGGGAGGCGGACGGAAAAACAGCACATCAGTCCTGACGGTAAACCGTACAACCGGACAAAATTTTTATGGGACGGGATGCGGCTGGCGCAGGAGAGCAGGCCGGAGGGGATAAGCCGCCTGTATATCTACAGCGACCAGGGGAGTTATGAACCGCTGGCGCGGGTGGACAAGGCGGGGAAAGAGGGACCGAACCGGATACTGTATTTTCACACAGATGTGAACGGCGCGCCGGAAGAGATGACGGACAGCGACGGGAAAATCGTGTGGGAGACGGGGTATCAGGTCTGGGGTAACACGATACAGGAGAAGGACCACGGCAGGGTGGAACAGAACCTGCGTTACCAGGGACAGTACCTCGACAGGGAAACGGGGCTGCACTACAATCTGCACCGTTACTATGATCCGGATGTCGGGCGGTTCATAGTAACGGATCCGATAGGGCTGGCGGGGGGGATTAATCTTTATCAGTATGCACCGAATCCGTTGTCATGGATCGATCCACTCGGTCTATTGGCTGGGTGCTGGAGAAATAAACTTCGGAAAATAGACGATGCGGTGAAAGCTCCTGGAAATGCTGGTCTCAAAATGACACTTAGTCGAAGAGAGGCTAACCGTTTAGGTAAAGAGTTTGTTGGTGAAGGGTATTCAGTAGTACGAGGTAAAAAGGGAGAACTATGGTACATTTCTGCTGATGGAAAACGGATGTATAGAAGTCCTACCCCGAAAAGTTCTGATTATGCAAAAACAGGTAAGCAGGCGAATTTCCACGAACGAAGAAATGTAAATGACAACTGGTGGGATACTCAGCGGGTATCAAACGTACATGTGCATGTGGAATAGAATATGAGATTAGTTATTAAATTCGCATGTGTTGCTGATGGCGTAAATTTACGTGTATGGGAACCAGTGGATCGTAAAACCATAGCAGAGTTTATTTATCTTGAAATTGGTGAAAAAGGAACTAAAAAATCTGATGGGTTTACAATAAGAGTGGCAACACCACAAGGTCTAAAAAACATTTCAGCTAATGAAGGTATTATTGCAGAAAGACCTTTGGTTATTATGGATGAATATAATTTCTCTGAGTTATGGAAATGGCTTGAATGTATAGTTTCTTCTTGTGAGGGAGATACATGGCTTCAATGTGTAGAGTATCTTAGACGTTATTTTGATTGGGAGTATGATAATTATAAGCACAACTGATGTTTGTTCATTTTTTAGTAAAGATGTTAGGATTTTTTCTATTCATAAACGGCGTAGGAACTACTATCTGAAGATAGGTTAAAATATTTATCCTGACCCGATAGGACTGGCGGGTGGGTTAAACTTATACCAATATGCGCCAAATCCTCTCTCTTGGGTCGATCCTTTAGGGTTAGCTCTTACCGGTGCTGATTTTACGGGAAGCCCTGATTTATTCCCTGCTAAAGGTAATCAGTTAAATATTGTCGAAATAACGATGCAAGGTTCTCGTGGGAGAGATTTTACTGAAACGTTTAAAAAAGCTGGTATAACGAAAGCTGAGTCTACAGGTTATACATGGCATCATTTGAATGATTTTTATCCTACAACGGAAAAACAACTATGCAGTTAGTAAAAACTTCAGCTCATGAAGGTACTTTCCCCCATGCAGGCTCGGTTTCTCAGTTTGAAAAACATTTCAACTTGCCTTCTGGATCTTATGGAAGTTCAGATGCTATTGCTATATCTCCTTCTAAAGGATGGCTAGCTGGTCGTATTCCAAAAGTGTTAAAAAGAGGGTGTTCATAATGGATAATCCGTGCAAAAATTGCGAAAAAGATTGTTCTTTCAGATATTAAATCTGTGGAGCAGGATTTACATTATTGTTTTCCTGATGAATTTATATCGCATTATCTGTCCTTTAATGGTGGGGTGCCGTCCAGAACTTGGTGGTAAAGCAATGATGGTTTCGAACCATTGGAGGTTGCTTTTTTGAAACCATTTAAATATAACAAATTAACTAATGATGACCCGAAGTCTTTAATTGATGGCTGTTATCATGAGATGATTGCAAAGAATGTGATTCCGAAAAACATCATACCTTTTGGAAATGACTGGGGGGGTAATTATTTTTGCCTAAATAAGAATGATAGTAGTGTAGTCTTTTATGCGACAGATTCATTTGATCCAGAACTTTCTATGGATAAAAATCATGTGTTAGTACAAAAAAAACTAGCTTCTTCTTTCAAAGAATTTATGGACAAATTAGTTACCGAAGAGGATTTGGATTATCTATGTAATTAATTTCAAAAGCCGGAGACCTGCTGACGGATGAATATCAGGGAGCGGTGATAGACAACCGCCTGCCGGGCTACGGGCGTGACCGTTACCGCTATAACGAATGGGGTGAACTGACAGAGCGGCGAGAACAGCAACTGGAGTGGAACGCACAGGTCAGTTAACGCGGGTCATCAGCAGGGAAAGATCACGTAACGCTGTTTTTTTGTACTAAACAATTCGCACTAAATGTTCAATAATTGAGATATTCCTTATTACCTAAAGCTGTTTTTCATTGCTTATACATGATCAAATACTCCTTACATAATTAAGGAAAACAAAATGGAACTTAAAAAATTGATGGAACATATTTCTATTATCCCGGATTACAGACAAACCTGGAAAGTGGAACATAAATTATCTGATATTCTACTGTTGACTATTTGTGCCGTTATTTCTGGTGCAGAAGGTTGGGAAGATATAGAGGATTTCGGGGAAACACATCTCGATTTTTTGAAGCAATATGGTGAATTTGAAAATGGTATTCCTGTTCACGATACTATTGCCAGAGTTGTATCCTGTATCAGTCCTGTAAAATTTCATGAGTGCTTTATTAACTGGATGCGTGACTGCCATTCTTCAGATGATAAAGACATCATCGCAATTGATGGAAAAACGCTCCGGCACTCTTATGACAAGAGTCGCCGCAAGGGAGCGATTCATGTCATTAGTGCGTTCTCAATAATGCACAGGCTGGTCATCGGACAGATCAAGGCGGATGAGAAATCCAATGAGATCACAGCTATCCCTGAACTTCTTAACATGTTGGATATTAAAGGAAAAATTATCACAACTGATGCGATGGGGTGCCAGAAAGATATTGCAGAGAAGATACAAAAACAGGGAGGTGATTATTTATTCGCTGTAAAAGGAAATCAGGGTCGGCTTAATAAAGCCTTTGAGGAAAAAATTCCACTGAAAGAATTAAATAATCCAGAGCATGACAGTTACGCAATTAGTGAAAAGAGTCACGGCAGAGAAGAAATCCGTCTTCACATTGTTTGCGATGTCCCTGATGAACTTATTGATTTCACGTTTGAAAGAGCTGAAGAAATTATGCGTGGCAGTCTCCTTTCGGTCAATAATAGCAGAACAAAAGAAAGAGCCAGAAATGACGGTCAGATATTATATCAGTTCTGCTGATTTAACCGCAGAGAAGTTCGCCACAGCGATCCGAAATCACTGGCACGTGGAGAATAAGCTGCACTGGCGTCTGGACGTGGTAATGAATGAAGACGACTGCAAAATAAGAAGAGGAAATGCAGCAGAATTATTTTCAGGGATACGGCACATCGCTATTAATATTTTGACGAATGATAAGGTATTCAAGGCAGGGTTAAGACGTAAGATGCGAAAAGCAGCTATGGACAGAAACTATCTGGCGTCAGTCCTTGCGGGGAGCGGACTTTCGTAATTTCGCCCTGGGGGGGCGACTGACGTTTCTGCCTTCTCCTGACAGAAGCCGCAGGTATTCCTGTTCGGCCGCTGCCAGCTCATTTTTGCGTTGCAGCCATGCTGCTTTGTTATTCTGACAGGTGTCAAAGGCCTGCTGTAAGGCTGTGCTTTCCATCGTTATCTCTTTCTCATCATGCTGAAGAATAAAAATACGGTGTGCGGCGACGGCCGGGGTTAACCGGCAGCCCTCATTCCAGACGCAGCGAATATGATTGTGTTTTTAACCGTACTGGCGGCAGTTCCTGTTTTTCATGCAGGCGTTCTGCCAGTTCGTCCGGCGTGACCGGGCGGACAATGAAGCGGTTGATGGTCTGAAGCGTTTTAAACACCAGACCACAGCCCGGATCCGTGCACACATAAAAACGTTCAGTGACTTCCTGAGACAGACGCCGCGATGTTCTTGACAGTGCAAGGCCTTTACATCTCCGACAACAATATCCGGTAACAAGCATTCTTTTCGGGCGTTTCATACTGCCGGAGGCAGAAGTCAGTGAATCGCGGTATCTCTGTTTGCCTGAAATGTATTCCATTCCTGAATCTTTACAGTCAGAGAAAAAGCTTTCACTCGCTTCAAATGTCGCAGAGCAATAAATATTCCGGCACTGTGCAATCATTATCTTGGTGCCATCGTCCATGAAATGTGCGCGACGGGTATGAGCAACATGTCCACACGACGGGCAGTAAATCATGACAGCAGTCCTCTGGCCTTAAGCTCTGCTCCCTGCTGGTCTATTTTGTCCTGCCACACCTTGCGCTGTGCCGGTGTGCCTGCCACCTCATAATCCATGTGCGGGAGTGTTGCCGCTGACAGTCCGGTCAGCCGGAGAACCGGCTCGCCGGTGAGGCTGATTTGCATCTGTTTAATTTTCTGTTCCAGCGATGATTTCACCTGCTGCATGACAGCCTTATTCGGGTGCGACGTAGCCCTGATGGCCGGTGGTGTTGGCGAGCGGATTTTCCTGTACCAGAATGCTCAGATGCATTGCCCGGACAAGCGCCTCACAGGTTTCATTCAGGGCGTGTTCCAGCTCATGCTCTGCATACAGACTCAGAAGGTGATGATGTGCCTTCCGGTAGGCGGTGGCCGTGCTGTCACACGCCCCTTTCAGGCGTTCACGTTCAAAATTCAGCACTTAGCCCTATCGGATCCGTTACTATGAACCGCCCGACATCCGGATCATAGTACCTGTGCAGATTGTAGTGCAGCCCCGTTTCCCTGTCGAGGTACTGTCCCTGGTAACGCAGGTTCTGTTCCACCCTGCCGTGGTCCTTCTCCTGTATCGTGTTACCCCAGACCTGATACCCCGTCTCCCACACGATTTTCCCGTCACTGTCCGTCATCTCTTCCGGCGCGCCGTTCACATCTGTGTGAAAATACAGTATCCGGTTCGGTCCCTCTTTCCCCGCCTTATCCACCCGCGCCAGCGGTTCATAACTCCCCTGGTCACTGTAGATATACAGGCTGCTTGTTCCCTCCGGCCTGCTCTCCTTCGCCAGCCGCATCCCGTCCCATAAAAATTTTGTCCGGTTGTACGGTTTACCGTCAGGGCTGATGTGCTGTTTTTCTGTCCGCCTCCCCAGCGCATCGTACACATACCGGTATGTCTCCCGCGCTGTCGTCACCTCCACCATCCGGTGTTCCGCATCATAACGGTAACTCTGCGTTCCGCTCCGGCCCTGCTTTTCCACCACCCGGCCGTGTTCGTCATAACGATAGTACACACCACGGTAAGACAGCAGCCGGTTGAACGGCACCACGCTGTTTTCTGCCGTGACCCTTTCCCCCGCACGCCTCCCCAGCAGGTTTCCCGCCGCATCGTACTGCCAGCGCGTTATCTACCCAACCACAGCGACACGCCGGTGATCAAAATCAGCGCCAAATGGCTGAGAGAAGCGGGATTTGAGATCGGCACGGGCGTTACCGTGAAGATCCCGGAAGGTTGCCTGATCCTGCTTGCGGATAACAATGAAGTACAGGAACTGCGCAGGGAACTTTATCAGGTTAAACAGGCGGTTAAGGGGATGCGTGACGGGATGTTTAGTGTGCTGAACGAAAGTTAAAAAATAAAAAGCCGGGAAGATTTAATAACCGTCCCGGCTTTTGGCTATTTATTAGCTTTTCTAAATTCGTCTAAACCAAGTGATTTTGGAGAGAAATCATCCAGATACATTAAAATCGGTATATTGGTTTTGCTATTTATTTCAATCAGCCATTTACAAAAATTTTCAAAAATAATGTCATCGGCCTTATCTTGTTCTAAAAAACCACTACCCTCGGTATGAGAACATGACAACTCACTCAATGCGTAAACAAATTCCTTCTCATTTCTGATTATCCAGTCAATAGGTAAGCCAATCATAATATTTATAAGATTTAACTCGTCGCTATATCGCATAAATGATGGTTTATCTTTTAAAAAATCATAAAGTATATTATCGCACATAGACTAATAACCTGAGCCATCTAACGGAATATGGGCACCATCTTTATTGCTGCCAAATGTTCCCCACGTTCCATCAGTTCTATAGTTTTGATTGTTTGTAGTATTTTTAATACTAGTTGTTGGGCCGCTGGCTGAGTTAGATGTTGGCCATCTTGCTTGTGCAACAGGATCAACTCCGTGTCCATGAACTCGATATCCACCACCATCATATTTAAAACCACCACTAGGGAAACGGCTAGGATCAGCACCCCAAGTATTAGGTATTCCTCCTTGACTAGCCCAAGCATCTATATCAGCCTTGTCAATTCGGCCATTATGAACTAATTCCGAAGGATCTGTTGGTCGTTTTGTAAAACGACCTGTCTGCCTGTCATGCCAGCGATTAGACTTAGAATTAAAGTAACAACTTAAACCAAGGGGATCGATCCAGGATATTGGATTCGGAGCATAGAGGTTTATTCCCCCCGCCAGTCCTTTCCGCATTCATGATCTGGAAAAATTTAATTTAAATCGCTTCCGTTTCCGTGGTGCGCTTTCCACTGCCAGCATCGATGACTTTACCCGTTATTCTAAAGATCTTGCAGATGAAGGCACCCGCTGCTTTATCGATGCTGATAATATGCGTGCCGTCAGTGTGCTTAACCTGGGTACTATTGATGAACCAGGTCACGCAGATAACACCGCCACACTCAAACTGAAAAAGACAGCACCGTTCTCTGCTCTGTTGTCTGTTAACGGCGAGCGTAACTCCCAGAAGTCACTGGCAGAATGGATTGAAGACTGGGCCGACTATCTTGTGGGTTTTGATGCTAATGGTGACGCTATTCAGGCAACAAAAGCAGCTGCGGCTGTCCGTAAAATCACGATTGAAGCAAACCAGACCGCTGATTTTGAAGATAATGACTTCAGCGGCAAACGCTCCCTGATGGAGTCTGTCGAAGCGAAGACCAAAGACATTATGCCAGTGGCATTTGAATTTAAATGCGTTCCGTTTGAAGGTCTGAAAGAACGTCCGTTTAAATTACGCCTCAGTATTATCACTGGCGATCGTCCTGTACTGGTTCTGCGCATTATTCAGCTGGAGGCGGTGCAGGAAGAAATGGCTAACGAATTTCGTGATCTGCTTGTTGAGAAATTCAAGGACAGCAAAGTAGAAACCTTTATTGGTACTTTTACCGCCTGATTTCATTACTGCAAATGCCCCTGCGGGGGCATTTATGGAAACGTAATTGACTCAATAATCGCCGGATGGTGAGGGCTTTCTTTTACCAGAATTCAGCGCGGTGCAGCGCATATACGTGGAGAACAAAATGTCATTTATTAAAACTTTTTCCGGGAAGCATTTTTATTATGACAGGATAAATAAAGACGACATCGTTATTAACGATATCGCGGTTTCTCTTTCAAATATCTGTCGCTTTGCAGGACATCTTTCACATTTCTACAGCGTCGCCCAACATGCGGTGCTTTGCAGCCAACTGGTACCGCAGGAATTTGCTTTTGAAGCGTTAATGCATGATGCAACAGAAGCGTATTGCCAGGACATCCCGGCGCCACTGAAACGCCTTCTTCCTGACTATAAACGGATGGAAGAAAAAATAGACGCCGTAATCCGTGAGAAATACGGGTTACCCCCGTTATGAGTACGCCCGTGAAATATGCCGATCTCATCATGCTGGCAACCGAACGCCGCGATCTCGGGCTTGATGATGGCTCTTTCTGGCCTGTACTGGAAGGTATCCCGGCAACAGAGATGTTCAACGTGATTCCACTGGCACCGGGCCATGCCTACGGGATGTTTATGGAACGCTTTAACGAGTTAAGCCACCTGTACGCGACAGGTGGCAAAGTGGCATTAAAAGAGATATTTCATGCCCAGCATTCCCTGGGTATCGCTGTAACCGTTGTCACCCAACTGCTGGGCGACGTTGCCCCACAGTTGCAGACGCGGATTAAGCTGACCTTCCACCCCGACTTTTAACTCACCGATGTTACGCGCACCGATGATTTCATCGCTGATGCCATCCATCTTCACACTGTAATTGCGGGAGTTATAAATCCAGTTGGTTTCCACAAAAGGCTGGAAGGAACGCTCTTTATGATCATCAAGAGCATTATGGCTTTGCAGATACGCTTTCACCCCCAGACGCGTTTGCAGGTTGCCTTCGGTGCTGTCCTCAACCAGAGTGCCATTGTCTTCAGTATGATTGTCTGCCTTCACATCCATCCACGTCAGTTGCATTTTTGGCTGCAACCAGTAGCTGGTACGCGCATCGGCGCTTTCGCCAAGACGGAAGGTATAACCCGCTTCAATGGCGGCGGTGATGCCGTCAGAGTGATATTTCTCACCCGGCAGGTACTCGCCGGAGACGGTGTTATCAAACCAGTTATAGAGCAACCAGCTATCAACATAAGTCCCGGTTTTGTCCGCTTCGTTAGCGTACCAGGTGCCATACACCCCCACACTGTAGCCGTCGATTTGCCCACGTGAGCTGTATCCGGTCAGGTTGGAATGGGTGTGACTCTTGCTGTTGGCATAGCCAGCCATTAAGCCGAGATGCCAGCGATCAAGGTCATTACTGCTCCATTGTGCGAGGTCGCCGCCCAGTTGCAGAACATAACGGTTGCTCTGGGTGCTCAATTCATCCGAACGATCTTTAAAGCGATTATGCCCGCCAATGTTACGCATCCACAGGCTGGTTACTTTCTGCTCGCCGGTCAGCAGGTCGGTGTATTGTGTTTCCCCCAGACGGTCATGCAGTCGGGTATTAAACAGCGTATTTGCCGCCTGAATATTGGCCAGATAGCTGCCAATTTCCGGGCGATACAGATGTTTTCGTTCTGGTTGTGGAACAGATGGCGTAACAGGTGGCTCCGGTGTCACAGGCGGTTCTGGTGTTACAGGGGGTTTGCGGAACAGCCGTACACGCCGGTGGCGGCTGTCACGGGGCGCGGGGAAAGCCGGAAAATCTGGTATTACCACACGGACGTGACGGGCACGGTGCAGGAGGTGAGCGCAGCGGACGGAACGCTGGTATGGGCGGGCTACCAGGCGGGATTTGGTGAAAACCGGGGCGACATCAGCAACAGCGGGGCGTACTTTGAACAGCCGCTGCGACTGCCGGGGCAGTACTTTGACGAAGAAACGGGACTGCATTACAATCTGTTCAGATATTATGCGCCGGAGTGCGGGCGGTTTATCAGCCAGGATCCGATAGGGCTGAATGGAGGTATCAACCTCTATGCGTATGTCAAAAATCCGCTTACCTGGATAGATCCATTAGGATTAGCTGGATGTAATGCTCAACAACGTCGCAATATATCTGATCTCCGAAATGGTAAAGATGTCACGGTTAGAAGTGTTGACGAAGCAAGGGCATTATTAGATAACATGCCGGATCTTAGGCCTCATGTTGACAGTTTCCCTGCAAGGTCTGGTGAGCTTTATAGTGGCACCAAATTCAGTGATGTATGGAAACAACCAGCGGGAACATATCGGGGTGATTTATATAATGTGAAAAATCCATTGTCTGATGTTGTTCATAATTCTAAAAACCCATTACACGATAATAATCCGCACTATAATATTATCTTTGGTGATGGTACTAAAGCTGGGATAATTATCGTTCCTTAGTGAGGTTTACATGAGAAATACAATAGATAATAGGATGTTAGGCTCAATACCATTGGTGGAAAGGACAATTGAATCATCTGGAAATGAACTGTTTATTACATATACTATAATTGATGATTTAGATTTCGATATTACACTTAAGAAAACTTATCATTCTTATGAGCAATTGGGAAATTCAGTTGTAGTCTTTTTGTCTGATGAAAAAAAACACAATGAAGATATATTAAGCTGGAGTGATGACTTTTCCATTAAGCAGAAGAAAGCAAAAAAAGAATTGTTTTTAAGATTTGATTCCGGTCGATTATTCCTACCTGATAACGGAGAAGGATTTATTTTTGATGGAGATGTTAATTATATGAGAACGTGGATAGGTAAACTATAGAATCGTTTGCACTATTTATTTTCATAAGCCGGGGAGAAATTAAACCTTCCCGGCTTTTTTATTATCCAACTCTCGTTCATCACACTAAACATCCCGTCCCGCATCCCCTTAACCACCTGTTTAACCTGATAAAGTTCCTTCCTCAGTTCCTGCACTTCGTCGCTTTCTGCGATCAGGCTTAGGCATCCCTCCGAGATCTTCACGGTAAGGCCCGTGCCGATCTCAACTCCCGCTTCTCTCACCTATCTGGCGCTGATTTCACCACAACCTAAACTCATCCGCATCCTGCCATGCCGGGAATTTTTCGCGATACTCCCGTAACGCCACCATCGAAAGTTCAGCGTCTATACGCGTAGCCTGATGTGGTTCGGCGGTGGCGATAATCTCGCCTTGCGGATTAATCACCCGGCTGTCGCCGCGATAGTGGCAGCCGTTGCCATCGCTGCCGACGCGATTACATCCCGCGACATACGCCTGATTCTCAATCGCGCGGGCCGTCAGCAATGCTTGCCAGTGCAAAGAGCGCGGGGCAGGCCAGTTGGCAACGTAGATTGCGAGGTCATAATCATTGAGATTGCGCGACCACACCGGAAAGCGCAGGTCGTAGCACACCAGCGGCAAAATACGCCAGCCGCGCCATTGCACAATCACTCGCTCATTGCCTGCTTTATAATGCAGATGTTCATCCGCCATCCGGAACAGATGACGTTTATCATAAAAATGCACCGTGCCGCCTGGCTCTACCAGCAAAAATCGATTAACCGAACCAGCGTCCGTTTGCAATGCAACACTGCCTGCAATCAGCGCATTGCACTGTTGCGCTTTAGCGGTCATCCAGTTCACAACATCATCTTGCGCTAGCGATGAAACCGCAGCTTCCATGGCAAAGCCGCTGGTAAACATCTCCGGTAGAACGATCACATCGCGCCCGGTAATACCTTCCAGTTGACGATCAAAATGGCGCAGGTTGGCAGGACCATCCATCCACACCAACGGTTGCTGCAAAAGCGTAATCTTCAAACCAGGCACGGTGTACAACTCCTTTATTTGAGGGGTTTTATAACTTTAACACTTTATCGGGTTATTACCTTACTGCGGTAGAGATTGATAACAAATGCTGATATTGGAAATATCTTATTTGCAAATTACTGTGTTATAGCCAATCTTTAGGGCGTTAATAACATGGGCAGGATAAGCTCGGGAGGAATGATGTTTAAGGCAATAACGACAGTCGCCGCTTTGGTCATCGCCACCAGTGCAATGGCGCAGGATGATTTAACCATTAGCAGCCTGGCAAAGGGTGAAGCCACCAAAGCAGCGTTTAATCAGATGGTGGAAGGGCATAAGTTGCCCGCCTGGGTGATAAAAGGCGGTACTTATACCCCCGCGCAAACAGTGACGTTGGGAGATGAGACGTATCAGGTGATGAGTGCGTGCAAACCGCATGACTGCGGCTCGCAACGTATTGCGGTGATGTGGTCCGAGAAATCTAATCAGATGACGGGGTTGTTCTCGACCATTGATGAGAAAACGTCACAAGAGAAACTCACCTGGCTGAATGTGAACGATGCGCTTTCGATTGATGGTAAAACGGTGCTGTTCGCCGCGTTGACCGGCAGCCTGGAAAACCATCCGGATGGCTTTAATTTTAAATAATTAGCGGATAAAGAAACGGAGCCTTTCGGCTCCGTTCTGATTGTTGACAAAGTACGCGTTGTTCATGCCGGATGCGGCGTGAACGCCTTATCCGTCCTACAAAATCGTGAAAATTCAATATATTGCATGAATCACGTAGGCCTGATAAGCGTAGCGCATCAGGCAATCTTACGTTTGTCATCAGTCTCAAATGAAACCTTTCGGCATTACGCGGCTTCAACTTTCCGTACTTTCTCCGGCAACTTTACCGGCTTCGTCGCCAGCTCTTCCGGGTCAAAGTCATCAACGTTAATACTGCGCAGACGGCTCTCTTCTGCTTTTACCAGAATGGCGGCTTCATCTTTATCAATCAGCCCTTTCGCCAGCGCGTTGCGCGCCAGTTCATCCAGACGGGTAAATGGCAGGTTTTTACCCAGCTCTTTACAGATCCGCTGATGAATCGGGTCGGCGGCAATCACATCCACCAGTGCCTCTTCCAGCAAACCAACCGGATTATGCTCGCTCGGCGTCAGATACTGACCGCGGCCAATGCGTGAACGGGTGGCGTTTGGCACTTGTAAAATCTTCGCCACTTTATGATCCAGCTTGTCAGACGGTGCCAGATAATGACGTCCGGTCGGGAAGATCACCACATTCAGCAACCCGGCAACCACGCGGTTCGGGAAGTTTTGCAGTAAATCGTCCATCGCCTGTTCAGCCTGATACAGTGCATCCTGTACGCCCCAGTGCACCAGCGGCAGGTCAGCTTCATTGCGGCCTTCATCGTCATAACGCTTCAGAACGGCGGAGGCGAGGTAAAGCTGACTTAAAATATCCCCCAGACGTGCCGAGATACGTTCACGACGTTTCAGGCTGCCGCCCAGTACCGCCATCGAGACATCAGAAAGCAGGGCGAGGTTGGCGCTCAGGCGGTTCAGGTGCTGATAATAACGTTTAGTCGCATCGCCGGTTGGCGTGCTGCTGGTTAAACCGCGCGTCAAACCAAGCCAGAAGCTGCGAACTTTGTTGCTACCGACGTGACCGATATGTTTGAACAGCAACTTATCAAATGCGTTAACGTCATTATTTTTCGCCGCTTCCATCTCTTCCAGCACATACGGATGGCAACGAATCGCTCCCTGACCGAAGATCATCATGCTGCGGGTCAGAATGTTGGCACCTTCAACGGTGATGGCGATCGGCGCGCCCTGGTAAGCTCGTGCCAGGAAGTTGCTCTGCCCGAGCATAATGCCTTTACCGCCGGTGATATCCATCGCATCAATAATCGACTGCTGCCCGCGATGGGTACAGTGATACTTAACGATAGCCGACAGCACGGCGGGTTTTTCACCGAGCATAATGCCGTAGGTAATCAGCGATGCCGCAGCATCCATTACGTAGGCGTTCCCGGCAATACGCGCCAGCGGCTCTTCAATCCCTTCCATCTTACCGATAGAAATTTTGAACTGACGACGAATGTGAGCATACGCACCGGTTGCCAGAGCCACCGACTTCACGCCGCCGGTTGAGTTGGAAGGCAGGGTGATGCCACGGCCCACCGAGAGACACTCCACCAGCATCCGCCAGCCTTGCCCGGCCATTTTCGGGCCGCCGATAATGTAATCGATCGGTACGAAAACATCTTTGCCGCGTGTCGGTCCGTTCTGAAATGGCACGTTCAGCGGGAAGTGGCGACGACCAATTTCCACGCCCGGCGTGGTGGTTGGGATTAGTGCACAGGTAATACCTAAATCTTCATCACCGCCGAGCAGTTTTTCTGGATCAGAGAGCTTAAACGCCAGTCCGAGCACGGTCGCAATCGGTGCCAGCGTAATGTAGCGTTTGTTCCAGGTCAGACGCATTCCCAGCACCTGCTGACCCTGCCATTCCCCCATGCAGACAATCCCGGTATCTGGAATCGCACCCGCATCGGAACCCGCTTCCGGGCTGGTCAGTGCAAAGCAAGGGATCTCCTGACCACGCGCCAGACGTGGCAGATAGTGATTTTTCTGCTCGTCAGTACCGTAATGTTGCAGCAGTTCGCCCGGACCTAATGAGTTCGGCACGCCGACGGTAATCGCCAGGATCCCGCTCACGCCAGAGAGCTTTTGCAGCACGCGAGACTGGGCATAAGCCGAGAACTCCAGCCCGCCGTACTCTTTTTTGATGATCATCGCAAAGAAACGATGCTCTTTCAGATATGCCCACAGCTCCGGCGGCAGATCCGCCAGCTCATGCGTAATCTGGAAATCATTTGCCATCCGGCAGGCTTCTTCTACCGGACCGTCGATAAACGCTTGCTCTTCAGCAGTCAGGCGTGGTTGTGGATAGTTATGCAGCTTTTTCCAGTCCGGTTTGCCCTGGAACAAGTCACCTTCCCACCAGGTGGTGCCTGCATCAATCGCTTCTTTCTCGGTGCGCGACATCGGCGGCATCACCTTACGGAAACCACGAAACACCGGCGCAGAAATCATCGATTTACGCATAGGCGCAAAGTTAAACGGCACGAGGATAATGGCCAGAGGCACCAGTACCCACGCCGACCACAGACCTGCGACGCCGAGGGAGGCTGTCCAGGCGAGCAAAAGCAGACTGCTGAAAAATAAGCTCACGCGGTGATAAAACAACGCGCCGAGCAGGACAACCGTAGCGAGAATACTCAAAATCATCATAACGAAAAGCCCCTTACTTGTAGGAGGTCTGACCACTTGTGATGATATGGTTGTAGTAGATGTAAAAATATTTAGCAATGTATTTACAATATAATTACAACAAAGCTCACATTGTTGCTTGTTTTTATCCCCTACTTCAGGTCAAAAAGTCCTGGCCATTGCGCTGCCCTGGACTTCTCGCTTCTGGCGGTATCCGGTACACTGCATTTTGTCTATTTAATTTATGCTGAAGGATATCCTCATGTACCAGGATCTTATTCGTAACGAACTGAACGAAGCGGCGGAAACGCTGGCTAACTTTTTAAAAGATGACGCCAATATTCACGCCATTCAGCGCGCGGCGGTCCTGTTAGCAGACAGCTTTAAAGCCGGTGGTAAGGTGCTTTCCTGCGGCAACGGCGGCTCCCATTGCGATGCTATGCACTTTGCAGAAGAGTTGACCGGTCGTTACCGTGAAAACCGTCCGGGCTATCCGGCGATTGCCATTTCTGATGTCAGCCACATCACCTGCGTCGGTAACGATTTTGGATTTAACGATATTTTCTCCCGCTACGTTGAAGCGGTAGGTCGCGAAGGTGACGTGCTGCTGGGGATCTCCACTTCCGGTAACTCTGCAAACGTGATCAAAGCGATCGCGGCGGCGCGTGAGAAGGGGATGAAAGTGATCACCCTGACCGGTAAAGACGGCGGCAAAATGGCTGGCACAGCGGATATTGAAATTCGCGTTCCGCACTTTGGCTATGCCGACCGTATTCAGGAAATTCACATTAAAGTGATCCATATTCTGATCCAGTTAATCGAAAAAGAGATGGCTAAGTAAGTCTGGCGTAGGCCGGATAAGGCGTTTACGCCGCATCCGGCATTTGTGCGCTGATGCCTGATGCGACGCTGACGCGTCTTATCATGCCTACAAATCTGTACCCGAACTGTAGGCCGGATAAAACGTTTACGCCGCGTCCGGCCAGAAAATCCTTAAACCAATCTTCGCCGGGGGCATCCCCCTGCTGTTGTGGAGGTTACCGATGTGCGAACTGCTCGGGATGAGCGCCAACGTCCCAACCGATATCTGCTTTAGTTTCACTGGGCTTGTGCAGCGCGGTGGTGGAACCGGGCCGCATAAAGATGGCTGGGGGATCACTTTTTACGAAGGCAAAGGTTGTCGCACATTTAAAGATCCACAACCCAGCTTTAATTCCCCCATCGCCAAACTGGTTCAGGACTATCCGATAAAATCCTGCTCGGTAATCGCTCATATTCGCCAGGCGAATCGGGGCGAGGTGGCGCTGGAAAATACTCACCCGTTTACCCGTGAACTGTGGGGACGCAACTGGACGTATGCGCATAATGGGCAACTGACGGGCTATAAATCACTGGAAACCGGCAACTTTCGCCCGGTGGGCGAAACCGACAGCGAAAAAGCCTTCTGCTGGTTGTTGTATAAATTGACGCAGCGTTATCCGCGCACACCGGGCAACATGGTGGCGGTATTTAAATATATCGCCTCACTGGCGGATGAACTGCGGCAGAAGGGCGTCTTCAACATGCTGCTTTCGGACGGACGTTACGTGATGGCGTATTGTTCAACCAATCTGCACTGGATCACCCGCCGCGCGCCGTTTGGCGTGGCAACGTTGCTGGATCAGGATGTGGAAATCGACTTCAGCTCGCAGACCACACCGAATGATGTGGTCACGGTGATTGCAACTCAGCCGCTGACGGGCAATGAAACCTGGCAAAAGATTATGCCAGGCGAATGGCGCTTATTTTGCCTCGGGGAGCGTGTAGTTTGATGCCAGTTGTGGTTGCACCACTTCGTGGCTCAACGGCTTGCTGACCACGTAACGGCCATTGACGACAGAAACCGTCGGTGGCTTACGAGTCTGTTCAAAGTAGTCGTAGCCCGGCTTCAGTTGTTCCCAGAAGTCCTTAAAGTTGGAATACTTATGGCGCTTCATATTGGCGTCGGTCATGCGGAAAGGATAAATGCTCACCTGCACACTCGGCTGACCAAACACCAGTGCGCCAGTAACGAACTGGAAAATCTCATCAATACCCTGATTGGTCATCGCGTAGCAACCGATAGAAACACAATCGCCGTGAATCATCAGGTATTTCCCTTCGTAACCATGCGCGCGGTCATAGGCGTTGGGGAAACCAATATTAATTGCTTTGTAGTAACGGCTGTCTGGTTTTAATTGATTACGCTGAACGCTATAAAACCCTTCCGGACTTTTGAAATCGCCCTGACGCTGTTTGGGGCCTAACCCGCCGGAATATTTACAAATTTTGTAGCTGTCGAGTAATTGATATTGCTCGCCCATTTTGACGTAGAGATCGAGCGTGCGCTCTTCCTTGAAGATTTGGATGTAGACAGGGGATCCCATCAACTGCTGCTTATACTCTTTGCTCACTGGCGTGGTGGAACTACCGCTGCCCAGCAAACTGGCAAACGAAACGCACGGGATCAACAACATCGCAAGAATTAATGCGATTTTACGCATACTGCTTATTCCTTGATAAAACGGTTACACACGCCAGGGCGGCAAAATAGATCCCAAATCGGAATAGTCTGGATTTGGAAGGCTCACATTAGCACCAAAAGAGTTTTACGCAAGCCTGTCGGTGCTGGGTTTACAAATTTAGCATAAGGGGCGATTTTCAAAAGTCCGAAAAGCGGCTGTATAGCGGATTTATTACTTATTTCCTAAGGTTATGAAACTGCAATAGTAATATGCAAATAAGCGATTAATAATCCTATTTACCCACCCGCTCCTTTAAAATTATCACCTTCATTCAGCCAGTTTATATCCTTCATGTATTCGTTCTCTCACGGCAGATTTCTGCGCCTGGGCGTGTTTTCTTTGTCCCTTTGGCTTCCTATATTTGCCAACGCCACTCCCACATCACACACCTCCTTCAGTTACGCCGCCCGCCAGCGGATGCAAAACCGTGCGCGATTGCTAAAGCGATACCACGCGCATCTGAAAAAACGGCCAGCTACATTGTAGAAGGGAACGCACAAAGCAGAAGGGCGCTGCGCCAGCACAACCGCGAGCAGATAAAACGCATCCAGAATGGTTTCCTGCGCCGCTCAAGTCGAGTGACAGACGCTGGCAGGCGTTGGCAGAAAACCCCCATTTCTTAAGCAGCGACCACCTGCACAATATCACCGAAGTGGCGATTCACCGCCTGGAGCAACAGCTTGGTAAGCCTTACGTCTGGGGCGGCACGCGGCCTGATAAAGGCTTCGACTGCAGCGGGTTGGTTTTTTATGCCTACAACAAAATTCTCGAGGCGAAGCTCCCGCGCACGGCCAATGAGATGTATCACTACCATCGGGCAACGATTGTGGCGAATAACGACCTGCGCCGGGGAGATTTGCTGTTTTTCCATATCCACAGCCGCGAGATAGCCGATCATATGGGCGTGTATCTGGGCGATGGGCAATTTATCGAGTCGCCACGTACCGGCGAAACCATTCGGATAAGCCGGTTAGCTGAACCTTTCTGGCAGGACCATTTTTTAGGTGCTCGGCGGATTTTGACGGAAGAGACGATTTTGTAGGACGGATAAGGCGTTTACGCCGCATCCGGCAATTGTGCTCCGATGCCTGATGCGACGCTGGCGCGTCTTATCATGCCTACAAATCTGTGCATTTTTGCGAGCCGCTTTCCCGATATAACATAACCTCATTGTCGACTTTTCCTTTTCTTCTTACCGTTGAGAAAAAGGAGTCGCTATGTCTGAATATCGTCGTTATTACATCAAGGGGGGAACCTGGTTTTTCACGGTAAATTTACGGAATCGTCGAAGCCAGCTTTTGACCACCCAGTATCAGATGCTCCGTAACGCCATTGTTAAAGTTAAGCGAGCCAGACCTTTTGAAATTAACGCCTGGGTAGTTTTGCCGGAGCATATGCACTGTATCTGGACATTACCCGAGAGCGATGATGATTTTTCTTCTCGCTGGCGGGAGATTAAAAAGCAATTCACCCATGCTTGTGGATTGCAAAATATCTGGCAACCGCGTTTTTGGGAGCACGCCATCCGCAATACCAAAGACTATCGCCATCATGTTGATTATATTTATATAAATCCAGTAAAACATGGCTGGGTAAAGCAAGTAAGTGATTGGCCATTCTCAACGTTTCATCGCGATGTCACGAAAGGGTTATATCCCATCGATTGGGCGGGAGACGTAATGGATTTGAGTGCCGGGGAGCGTATCATTTTGTAATTGTGCGCTGGTGCCGGATGCACTTACGCTTATCCGGCCTACAAATTTGTGCCTTAACCGTAGGCCGGATAAGGCGTTCACGCCGCATCCGGCAATATGCACTGATGCCGGATGCGCTTATGCTTATCCGGCCTACAAATTTGTGCCTTAACCGTAGGCCGGATAAGGCGTTCACGCCGCATCCGGCAATTGTGCACCGATGCCGGATGCGCTTACGCTTATCCGGCCTACAAATTTGTGCCTTAACCGTAGGCCGGATAAGGCGTTCACGCCGCATCCGGCAATATGCACCGATGCCGGATTCTTACATCAACGCCCCCATAATCTTCAACTCCAGCTCATCCGGCACTTCGTTATACGACAGCACATGCAGCCCCGGCGCAAACAACCTTGCGTAGCGCGCCAGCAAAGGGCGTAACTGCGGCGGCACCAGCAGCACCGGGTCTTTCCCCGCCGCTTTCATCTGTTCCTTCACCTGCGGCATCGTACTCTGGAACTGGTTGAGCATATTCGGGTCAACCGGCACGCTGTCGAGCATCACTTTGCCGCCCTGTTGCGCCTGATTCACCACGTTGGTCAGCAGATTTTCCAGTTCATTATTCAGCGTATACACCGTCAGCTCCTGCTTGCGAACGAACGGATGGGTAATACTGCGCCGCAGCGCCAGGCGCACATCGGCCGCCAGCAGAATATGATCCTTGGTCACCGTGCTACTGGCGACCAGCACGGTGGCGATGGTGACGATATCGCGCAGGGAAACGCCTTCGGTCAACAGAGCCCGGTACACCTTCAGCAACTGGCTGTAGTTCAGCGCCGCGCTCAAATCTTCCGCCAGTCGCGGAGCCATCGACGACAGACGGTTATGCAACTGCGTGATGTCATCATAGTTAAATAAATCAGGAATATAGCTGCGCACAATCTTGTTCACATGGGTGGCAATCACGCTGGCGCTGTCGATCACCTGATACCCCATATTCAGCGCTTTCGCCTTCTGCGCAGGCTGTATCCAGGTCACCGGCATCCCATACGCCGGGTCGTTACCCAGAACGCCATCAATCTCGCCGTAGGTTTCGCTGGAGGGCAGGGCCATCAGTTTATCCGCCGGAATATCCGCTTCATCAGCCTTAATGCCATTGATGAAAATGGCGTACTGACTGGGCTTGAGGCGGAAATTTTCCCGAATGCGGATCTCCGGCAACAGCACGCCGTTGCCGTCGGAAATCACCTGCCGCACGCCGCGAATCCGCTGGGTGAGCGGGTTGCCCTGCGCTTTGTCCACCAGCGCCACCAGCTTGTAGCCGAGGCTTAAACTGATGGGCTCAATCAGCGGAATGGTTTCCCAACTGACCTGTTGATCGCTGGTTTCGGTGATGGTGCGGGTCAGCGTTTCGAGGCTTTTCTCTTCCGCCTCTGCCGCCTGCGGGCGTTTGCTCATTCGCCAGCCGGTATAGCCAAGCAGGGCGCTGAACATCAGGAACGGCAGGTGCGGCATTCCCGGCACCACCGCCAGCACAAACATAATTCCGGTGGCGGTGTAGAGCACCGACGGGCTTGCCAGGAGCTGGTTACGCACGTCATGGGCGATATCGCCGTTATCGCTGACGCGGGTGACGATAATCGCCGCCGCCGTGGAGAGCAGCAGGGAAGGGATCTGCGCCACCAGCCCGTCACCGATGGTCATCAGCACATACTGCTGGAAAGCGGCATCGGCGCTCAGGTTATATTTGAAAATCCCGATACAGACACCGCCGATCAGGTTGATCGCCAGAATCATCATCCCGGCGATGGCATCGCCACGCACAAACTTCGACGCCCCGTCCATCGCGCCGTAGAAATCGGCCTCGCTGGCAACGTCTTTACGCCGGGTTTGCGCCTGTGCCTGGTTGATCAATCCGGCGTTAAGATCGGCGTCAATCGCCATCTGCTTGCCGGGCATCGCGTCCAGGGTAAAGCGGGCAGAAACCTCGGAAATACGCTCGGCTCCTTTGGTGACGACGATAAAGTTGATTGTCAACAGCGTCAGTAAATCTGAGCGGGAAAGCATTATCGCCGCGCTGCACGGGCAGTCGATTTTCAACGGCGGTGGATTGTCGCCGTTAAATAAAATTAGCCCGACCCACCCGCCGAAACCCGCTACCGTGGCGGTGCCGGAAGAGACGGAGAAAAAAGTGCGCGATGTGAACGAGAAAACGGCGCTGCTTAAGAAGAAATCCGCCACCGAGCTTGGCGAACTGGCGACCGATATCAACATCATCGCCCGCGATGCGCATATGGAAGCGAATCTGGAGATGGAAATTGTCCCGCAGGGATTGCGCGTGCTGATTAAAGACGACCAGAACCGCAATATGTTTGAACGCGGCAGCGCGAAGATTATGCCGTTCTTTAAAACCCTGCTGGTGGAGCTCGCGCCGGTGTTCGACTCGCTCGATAACAAAATTATTATTACCGGGCATACCGATGCGATGGCCTATAAAAACAATATCTACAACAACTGGAACCTTTCGGGCGACCGCGCGCTTTCGGCTCGTCGCGTGCTGGAAGAAGCCGGAATGCCAGAAGATAAAGTGATGCAGGTGAGTGCGATGGCTGACCAGATGTTGCTGGATACCAAAAATCCGCAAAGCGCGGGTAACCGACGTATTGAGATTATGGTGCTGACCAAAAGCGCGTCCGATACGCTGTATCAATATTTTGGCCAGCATGGCGACAAAGTGGTGCAGCCGTTGGTACAAAAGCTGGATAAACAGCACGGGTAGCAAAAACTACCTCTTGTAGTCTGGACAAGACGTGCCAGCGTCGCATCCGGCGATAAGGGGGCAGATTGCTGAATCTTTACGCATTTCTCAAACCCTGAAAACACTGTATACTTTACCAGTATTGAGAGGTGAGCAATGCGTAAAATCATTCATGTGGATATGGACTGTTTTTTCGCAGCGGTGGAGATGCGCGACAATCCCGCCCTGCGCGATATCCCTATTGCTATTGGCGGCAGCCGCGAACGTCGGGGGGTGATCAGCACCGCTAATTATCCCGCGCGTAAATTTGGTGTACGCAGTGCAATGCCGACCGGTATGGCGCTCAAATTATGCCCACATCTTACGCTGCTTCCGGGGCGCTTTGACGCTTACAAAGAAGCCTCGAATCATATCCGCGAAATCTTCTCGCGCTACACTTCGCGCATTGAACCGCTGTCGCTGGATGAAGCCTATCTTGACGTCACCGACAGCGTACATTGCCACGGTTCTGCGACCCTCATTGCCCAGGAAATCCGCCAGACGATTTTTAACGAGTTGCAACTGACGGCGTCTGCGGGCGTCGCGCCGGTAAAGTTTCTCGCTAAAATCGCTTCTGACATGAATAAACCCAACGGTCAGTTTGTGATTACTCCGGCTGACGTTCCGGCATTTCTGCAAACCCTGCCGCTGGCGAAAATTCCCGGTGTCGGCAAAGTGTCGGCGGCAAAACTGGAAGCGATGGGGCTGCGAACCTGCGGCGATGTGCAAAAGTATGATCTGGTGATGTTGCTCAAACGTTTTGGCAAATTTGGCCACATTTTATGGGAGCGTAGTCAGGGCATCGATGAGCGCGATGTTAACAGCGAACGTCTGCGCAAATCCGTCGGCGTGGAACGCACGATGGCGGAAGATATTCATCACTGGTCTGAATGTGAAGCGATCATTGAGCGGCTATACCCGGAGCTGGAACGCCGTCTGGCGAAGGTAAAACCAGATTTGCTGATTGCTCGTCAGGGGGTGAAGTTAAAGTTCGACGATTTTCAGCAAACCACTCAGGAACATGTCTGGCCGCGATTGAATAAAGCTGACCTAATCGCCACCGCGCGTAAAACCTGGGATGAACGCCGCAGCGGGCGCGGTGTGCGGCTGGTGGGCTTGCATGTGACGTTGCTGGATCCGCAAATGGAAAGACAACTGGTGTTGGGGTTATGAATAACATATCAATAAGAGACTATCGGCCCGGAGATTTTCAGCACATATGCGCTATTTTCCTTAGAGCGGTTACGATGACGGCTAGCCAACATTATTCTCCGCAGCAAATTGCCGCTTGGGCGCAGATTGATGAAACACGCTGGAAGAAAAAAATCGCGCAATCACAAGTGCGGGTTGCGGTCATTGATGAGCAACCAGTCGGATTTATTACGCTAATTGACCGCTATATCGACTTATTATTTGTTGACCCGAAATACACCCGCCGCGGTGTCGCCAGCGCCTTGTTAAAACCATCGATTAAGTCTGAATCCGAACTTACAGTAAATGCCAGCATAACGGCGAAACCCTTTTTTGATCGTTATGGTTTTCAGGTAGTTAAGCAGCAGAACGTTGAATGCCGGGGAGAGTGGTTGACTAATTTTTATATGCGTTATCAGCAGCCAGATTAATTCCAGCTTGCAATGTAAATATTGCCTGCCTAGTATGTGCGCGTTTTCTTATTCCACAAACTGCAAGGAGGTCAATCATGACAAATTCTTTATCAATGACGCTTTGCAGACCTTTCCAGGATTAATTCTTTTTTTTGCCCTGGATTCGTCTGCCATTTTCTGATTTTTTAATTGTTACTCTTAATAATTTGAGTCGCAGCTCATGCAACTTGAAGTATGATGAGTATAAATGGAATGGTACATGGGCAAATATATTCGTCCTTTATCCGATGCGGTATTTACCATCGCATCCGATGACCTGTGGATCGAGAGTTCAGCGATCCCACAATTACACTCCACAGCAAAACTTCCCGATATGCAACGCGTAGTAGGGATGCCAGATTTACACCCCGGACGCGGCTACCCGATTGGCGCAGCCTTCTTCTCCGTTGGGCGTTTTTACCCGGCGCTGGTCGGCAATGATATCGGTTGCGGCATGGCGCTATGGCAAACAGATATCCTTGCCCGCAAATACAATGCCGATAAGTTTGAAAAGCGATTGTCTGCTCTGGATGATGTTGCCGAAGAAAGCTGGCTGGAGGAAAACCTGCCGTCAGCGTTTGCACAGCATCCGTGGCGCAGCTCGCTGGGTTCCATCGGCGGCGGCAATCACTTCGCTGAACTGCAACAGATTGATCAAATCATCAACGCTGAGTTGTTTGCACTAGCTGGTATGGATGCGCGGTATTTGCAACTGCTGGTTCATAGCGGCTCGCGTGGTTTGGGGCAGTCTATTTTACAGCGACATATTGCCTCGTTTTCTCATCATGGCTTGCCAGAAGTCTGTGACGACGCGCTACGTTATATCGCGGAGCATGACGATGCGTTGGCGTTTGCGCGTATGAATCGCCAGATGATTGCTTTGCGCATGATGCAGCAGGTGAAGGCGACGGGAAGTCTGGTTCTGGATGTGGCACATAACTTTATTACCGCGAGTCAAATTGGCGATCAACAAGGCTGGTTACATCGTAAAGGGGCAACGCCAGATGATAGCGGTCTGGTGGTTATCCCCGGCTCACGCGGTGATTTCTCGTGGCTGGTTCAGCCTGTCATTTGTGAAGAAACATTACATTCGCTGGCGCATGGGGCAGGACGCAAATGGGGACGTACCGAGTGTAAAGGGCGTCTGGCGGCGAAATACACCGTGACGCAACTCTCGCGTACTGAACTTGGCAGCCGGGTAATTTGCCGCGATAAACAACTCATCTTCGAAGAAGCGCCGCAGGCCTATAAATCAGCAGAAAGCGTGGTGCAATGCCTGGTACGGGCCGGTTTAGTTAATCCAGTCGCGCGGTTGCGTCCGGTACTGACGCTCAAAAACAGTGGAGGGAAAAAAGGATGATCTTGTTGCAACTCTCCTCTGCCCAGGGGCCAGAAGAATGCTGTCTTGCCGTCAAAAAGGCGCTGGACAGGCTGATTAAAGAAGCTACCCAACAGCGCGTCGCGGTAACGGTGCTGGAAACAGAAACGGGGCGCTACTCTGACACGCTGCGTTCGGCGCTGGTCTCTTTGGATGGCGATAATGCATGGGCATTAAGTGAACGCTGGTGTGGTACGATTCAGTGGATTTGCCCAAGCCCGTATCGACCTCATCATGGACGTAAAAACTGGTTTCTGGGCATTGGGCGTTTTACCGCTGATGAGCAGGAACAATCAGATGCGATCCGTTATGAGACGTTGCGCTCGTCGGGGCCGGGCGGTCAACATGTCAATAAAACCGACTCGGCGGTGCGTGCCACGCATCTGGCAAGTGGGATTTGTGTGAAGGTACAATCGGAACGTAGCCAGCATGCTAACAGACGGCTGGCGCGATTGCTGATTGCCTGGAAGCTGGAACAACAGCAACAGGAAAATAGCGCGGCGCTGAAATCGCAGCGGCGAATGTTCCATCATCAGATTGAACGTGGTAACCCGCGACGGACGTTTACAGGGATGGCTTTTATCGCTGTGTAATTCAGGAACATGTCCCGCCGTTTTCTCCGTGAAAGCAGCGGGTGAAAACGAAAGGAATCATCATGTTTATCGGTCATCTTCCGGCTGGATATTTAATAAATTGTACTTTAGTGAAACGCTTGCCGCTGATTGCTCGTCATGCGCGGAGAGTGATGGTTATTGGCTTAGTCGGGGCAGTTGCACCCGATTTTGATCTCTTCTGGTGCTATCTGATTGATAGCGGGCAACGTCATCATCATCTTTACCCGTCTCATTGGCCATTGCTATGGTTCACACTTTTGGCTGCGACGCTACTCTGGGCTGGCGTCGCGAAGAATAAACTTCCGCCGTGGTTGGGGGTGATATTTTGCCTGAATGGTATTGTGCATTTATTACTTGATACGCTGGTTGGGGATATCTGGTGGCTAATGCCTTTCGTTAATAAACCGTTTGCGCTATTTCATATTACGGCGGTACATCAGCCGTGGTGGCTAAATTTTTTATTACACTGGTCGTTTTTACTGGAGTTGATATTGGTAACGGCGGCTATTGCTGTGTGGTGCAAGCGTAATGTCAAAATGATGATTGTAAAACGCGTGAAAAAATTGTTCTGACGTCAGGCTGCGTAACATATTTCCTTGGGAAATTCTCTCGTGGTTAAATATGTTCTTCTGACTTTGCCCCAGGCTCTGAGCATAAAAAAACTCTGCTTTTCACCTTCAAGCTCTTTCACGGATTTCAGCGCGAAATTTTCTTTGGTGATCAAAAATTCCCCCCATGAAATATGGTCGCAGCTATACAAATATGCGACTTTTTCATGGGTTTCATAATGCTTTGTTATTTCAATGTAAATCGCCATACAATTCTGCCCTTCATCCTTGAACAGTCCACGCCCGCAGGCGTGGACGTTATCGTTATTACTTCACAGGAATTTCTTTCAGCAGTTCAGTCAGCAGTGTCCAGTAATGACCAACGCTTTCGATATGAACTTGCTCATCCGGAGAGTGTGGACCAGTGATGGTTGGCCCGATAGAAACCATGTCCATTTCCGGATACGGTTTTTTGAACAGACCACATTCCAGGCCCGCGTGGATAATCTGGATGTTCGGCGTCTTGTTGAACAGACGCTGATAGGTTTCCCGTACCAGATGCATCACCGGAGAGTTAGCGTCCGGCTGCCAGCCGGGATATGCGCCTTTCGCTTCGGTCTTCGCGCCTGCCAGTTTACCCAGTGAATCCAGCATGCTCACCACGTAGTCTTTACCGCTGTCGATCAGTGAACGGATCAGACAGTGAATTTCTACGTTGTTGTCGGTCATGGTCACCACACCGACGTTCAGTGAGGTTTCAACCACGCCTTTTGCCACGTCGGAGTTACGGATAACGCCGTTCGGGGTGGCGTTCAACAGGCGAATAAAGGTATCGCGAGATTTAGCAATTAGTGCAGCTTTATCGTTCGCTACAGAGTCAAGCAACAATGCCAGGTTTTTCTCTTTCTCTGCCAGCTCGTTTTTCAGGATATCCTGATAGGTATTCACCAGAGATTTCAGTGCATCGACTTTATCGGCTGCAACAGCGATGGTCGCAAAGGCTTCACGCGGAATGGCGTTACGCAGTGTGCCACCGTTGAAATCGATAAGGCGCAGATCCAGCTCTTCTGCATGACCTGCCAGGAAGCGTACCAACAGTTTGTTGGCATTACCCAGGCCAACGTGGATTTCACCGCCGGAGTGGCCGCCTTTCAGACCTTTTAAGGTTAACTTAAAGGTTTCAAAGCCACCCGGAACCGCTTCACGATCCAAATGCAGGTTAGAGGTGAAGTCGATACCACCCGCACAACCCATATAGATTTCACCTTCTTCTTCAGAGTCGGTGTTAATCAGAATGTCAGCCTGTAACCAGTTGCTCTGTAAGCCGAACGCGCCATCCATACCGGCTTCTTCGGTCATGGTCAGCAGCACTTCCAGCGGACCATGAACCACGTTGTCATCGGCAAGAACCGCCAGCGCAGAGGCCATACCAATACCGTTATCCGCGCCCAGCGTTGTGCCGCGTGCTTTAACCCATTCGCCATCAATATAAGGCTGGATAGGATCTTTAGTGAAGTCGTGCACGGTGTCGTTGTTTTTCTGTGGCACCATATCGAGGTGAGCCTGCAGGACGACCGGTTTACGGTTTTCCATACCTGCAGTGGCAGGTTTACGAATCAGGATATTCCCCACCTGATCGCGTTCGACATGGAAACCTTTCTCTTTTGCCCAACCTACAATGTATTCAGCAAGCTGCTCTTCGTGGTAGGACGGGTGAGGAATAGAACAGATTTTGGCAAAAATATCCCACAGCGGCTGTGGAGATAATTGAGACAGTTCAGACACGTTAAGTCTCCTTGTCGATCACCCGCAAAACAGTATTGCAGGTCACAGGGTTAGCAGAAAATGTTGTCAGCACAAGTCAGGCTTGCGAGATATGTTTGAGAATACCACTTTATCCAGCGACAGGTAGTAGCAGTGCGCAAAAAGACGCGGACTTATGTGAAATACTGGTTTTTAGTGCGTCAGATCTCTATAATCTCGCGCAACCTATTTTCCCCTCGAACACTTTTTAAGCCGTAGATAAACAGGCTGGGACACTTCACATGAGCGAAAAATACATCGTCACCTGGGACATGTTGCAGATTCATGCACGTAAACTGGCAAGCCGCCTGATGCCTTCAGAACAATGGAAAGGCATTATTGCCGTTAGCCGTGGCGGTCTGGTGCCCGGAGCCTTACTGGCGCGTGAACTGGGTATTCGTCATGTCGATACCGTATGTATTTCCAGCTACGATCACGACAACCAGCGTGAACTGAAAGTACTGAAACGCGCAGAAGGCGATGGTGAAGGCTTCATCGTCATTGATGACCTGGTAGATACCGGCGGTACTGCGGTGGCAATCCGTGAAATGTATCCAAAAGCGCACTTTGTCACCATCTTCGCTAAACCGGCTGGTCGTCCGCTGGTTGATGATTATGTTGTTGATATCCCGCAAAATACCTGGATTGAGCAGCCGTGGGATATGGGCGTGGTGTTCGTTCCGCCTATCTCTGGTCGCTAATCTTTTCAACGCCTGGCTTTGCCGGGCGTTGTTCTTTTTGACGTCAGGCAGGTTACAATAGCTTCCAGTAAGTATTCCTGGAGGCTGCATCCATGACACAGGCTAACCTGAGCGAAACCCTGTTCAAACCCCGCTTTAAACACCCTGAAACCTCGACGCTAGTCCGCCGTTTTAACCGCGGTACGCAACCGTCGGTGCAGTCGGCCCTCGATGGCAAAAATATTCCTCACTGGTATCGTATGATTAACCGCCTGATGTGGATCTGGCGTGGCGTTGATCCGCGTGAAATCCTCGATGTCCAGGCGCGTATTGTGATGAGCGATGCCGAACGCACCGACAATGATTTATACGATACGGTGATTGGCTACCGCGGTGGCAACTGGATTTATGAGTGGGCCACCCAGGCAATGCTGTGGCAACAGAAAGCCTGTGCGGAAGAAGACCCGCAAGTCAGCGGGCGTCACTGGCTGCACGCTGCTACGTTGTACAATATTGCCGCCTATCCGCACTTGAAGGGCGATGATCTGGCTGAACAGGTACAGGCGTTGTCAAATCGCGCGTATGAAGAAGCGGCGCAACGTCTGCCTGGCACCATGCGGCAGATGGAGTTTACTGTGCCGGGCGGCGCGCCCATCATTGGCTTTTTGCATATGCCAAAAGGCGATGGCCCATTCCCGACAGTATTAATGTGTGGTGGTTTGGATGCGATGCAAACAGACTATTACTCCCTTTATGAGCGCTATTTTGCACCGCGCGGCATTGCGATGCTGACTATTGATATGCCTTCGGTCGGTTTTTCCTCAAAATGGAAACTCACCCAGGATTCCAGCTTGCTGCACCAACATGTTTTAAAGGCGTTGCCAAACGTGCCGTGGGTGGATCACACACGCGTCGCAGCCTTTGGTTTCCGTTTTGGTGCTAACGTTGCCGTGCGCCTCGCATACCTTGAATCGCCGCGTCTGAAAGCCGTTGCCTGTCTTGGGCCGGTGGTTCACACCTTGTTGAGTGATTTTAAGTGCCAGCAACAGGTGCCGGAAATGTATCTTGACGTACTGGCCAGCCGTTTGGGGATGCATGATGCTTCCGACGAAGCGTTGCGCGTGGAGCTGAATCGCTATTCATTAAAAGTGCAAGGATTGTTGGGACGTCGTTGCCCAACGCCAATGTTATCAGGTTACTGGAAGAACGATCCGTTCAGCCCGGAAGAGGATTCCCGCTTAATCACTTCGTCATCTGCCGACGGTAAATTGTTAGAAATTCCATTTAATCCGGTGTATCGGAATTTTGACAAAGCGCTTCAGGAAATCACCGACTGGATCGAAAAACGATTGTGTTAAAAATTTGCTAAATTTTGTCAATTTGGTAAAACAGTTGCATCACAACAGGAGATCGCAATGACGTTACCGAGTGGACACCCGAAAAGCAGATTGATCAAAAAATTTACCGCACTTGGCCCGTATATTCGTGAAGGTAAGTGCGAAGATAATCGATTCTTTTTCGATTGTCTGGCTGTATGCGTCAACGTGAAACCCGCGCCGGAAGTGCGTGAGTTTTGGGGCTGGTGGATGGAACTGGAAGCGCAGGAGTCCCGTTTTACCTACAGTTATCAGTTCGGTCTGTTTGATAAAGCAGGTGACTGGACGAGTGTTCCGGTAAACGATGCAGAAGTGGTTGAGCGACTGGAGCATACTTTGCGTGAGTTTCATGAAAAGCTGCGTGAACTGCTGACGACGCTGAATTTTAAGCTGGAACCGGCGGATGATTTTCGCGATGAACCGGTGAAGTTAACGGCGTGAGTGAAATGTGCCGGATGCTTCGCATCCGGCAATATTAATTAAAACTGATACGTCATCCCAACCGCGACAATATCATCATTATTGATATTCAACTTATTATCGCTATCCAGTTGGTTGATTTTATAATCAACAAATGCTGACATGTTTTTGTTAAAATAATACGTGGCACCAACATCAATATAATTGACCAGATCCTCATCACCGATGCCTTCAATATCTTTCCCTTTTGATAATACGTAACCCAGGGATGGACGCAGACCAAAGTCGAACTGGTATTGTGCGACTGCTTCAAAGTTTTGCGTCTTATTGGCAAAGCCGCCAGAAATTGGCGTCATGTTACGCGTTTCAGAATAGAAGGTTGCCAGGTAAATATTATTAGCATCGTATTTAAGACCCGTAGCCCACGCTTCTGCGCGTTTACCCGTGCCACGGCTTTGCTGATTCTGCTCGTTGGTACGATCAGAGTTGGTATAGGCACCGCTGATAGCGAAATCACTGCCGCCAAAGTCATATGTCAGTGACGTACCGAAGCCATCGCCGTTCTGCTTTTTAACATCGCGGTTTTCGTTTTTTCCTTGATATTGCAAGGTCAGGTTCAGGCCATCAATAACGCCGAAGAAGTCGGTGTTACGATAAGTCGCCAGGCCGCTGGCGCGTTTAGTCATAAAGTTGTCGGTCTGGGCGGAGGAGTCGCCACCGAATTCCGGGAACATATCTGTCCAGGCTTCAACGTCATACAATGCGCCAAGGTTACGACCATAATCGAATGAACCTAAATCTTTATATTTCAATCCGGCAAAGGCGAGACGCGTTTTTTGCTGTGCGGTATCACTCTCCGCTTTATTTCCGGCAAACTCCGCTTCCCAACGACCATAACCGGTCAGTTGATCGTTAATTTGTGTTTCGCCTTTAAAACCAAAACGGATATAACTCTGATCGCCATCTTTACTCTCATTATCACTGATATAATGCATGGCTTTTACTTTGCCATAGACATCCAGTTTATTACCGTCTTTATTATATACTTCTGCAGCTTGTACGGATGCAGATGCCACAATGCCCATCACCACTAATGCCAGAGTGCTCTTTTTCATTTTCATTCCTGATTTTAATTAACGCACAAATATTCAGCGGGAGAGTCCCGTTGAAAACAGGAAAGTTTTTAACCTGAGATTGTTAAAGATATATTACAGATTAATAATATTCTTAAAATGTGGTAATTTATTAAATCTGTAATAAAAGCGTAAACAACGGCTGCTACGCTTGCTGATCCCGCGCAACAAAACGCCATGCTTTGCTCGCAGATGGTTGGCAACCGGCGACAGTCCTGCTAAAACGTTCGTTTGATATCATTTTTCCTAACATTGAATGGCAGAGAATCATGAGTGACAGCCAGACGCTGGTGGTAAAACTCGGCACCAGTGTGCTAACAGGCGGATCGCGCCGCCTGAACCGTGCCCATATTGTTGAACTTGTTCGCCAGTGCGCGCAGCTACATGCCGCCGGGCATCGGATTGTAATTGTGACGTCGGGCGCGATTGCCGCCGGACGTGAGCACCTGGGCTACCCGGAACTGCCAGCGACTATCGCCTCGAAACAACTCCTGGCGGCGGTAGGGCAGAGCCGACTGATTCAATTGTGGGAACAACTGTTTTCAATTTACGGTATTCACGTCGGGCAGATGCTGCTGACGCGTGCAGATATGGAAGATCGTGAACGCTTCCTGAACGCCCGCGATACCCTGCGTGCGTTGCTCGACAACAACATCGTTCCGGTAATTAATGAGAATGATGCTGTCGCTACGGCAGAGATTAAAGTTGGCGACAACGATAATCTCTCGGCGTTAGCGGCAATTCTGGCCGGTGCCGATAAACTGCTGCTGCTAACCGATCAAAAAGGTTTGTATACCGCAGACCCGCGCAGTAATCCTCAGGCGGAACTGATTAAAGATGTTTACGGTATTGATGATGCGCTGCGCGCGATTGCCGGTGACAGCGTTTCAGGCCTTGGAACCGGCGGCATGGGCACCAAGTTGCAGGCGGCTGACGTAGCCTGTCGTGCGGGTATCGATACCATTATTGCCGCGGGTAGCAAGCCAGGCGTCATTGGCGACGTGATGGAAGGTATCCCAGTTGGTACGTTGTTCCATGCCCAGGCTACTCCGCTTGAAAACCGCAAACGCTGGATTTTTGGCGCGCCGCCAGCGGGTGAAATTACTGTAGATGAAGGGGCGACCGCCGCTATTCTTGAACGCGGCAGTTCCCTGTTGCCGAAAGGCATTAAAAGCGTGAGTGGCAACTTCTCCCGCGGTGAAGTCATCCGCATTTGCAACCTCGAAGGTCGCGATATTGCTCACGGCGTTAGCCGCTATAACAGCGATGCATTGCGCCGTATTGCCGGACACCACTCGCAAGAAATTGATGCAATACTGGGATATGAATACGGCCCGGTTGCCGTTCACCGTGATGACATGATTACCCGTTAAGGAGCAGGCCGATGCTGGAACAAATGGGCATTGCTGCGAAGCAAGCCTCGTATAAATTAGCGCAACTCTCCAGCCGCGAAAAAAATCGCGTGCTGGAAAAGATCGCTGATGAGCTGGAAGCACAGAGCGAAAGCATCCTCGATGCTAACGCCCAGGATGTTGCTGACGCGCGTGCCAATGGCCTTAGCGAAGCGATGCTTGACCGTCTGGCGTTAACGCCCGCGCGCCTGAAAGGCATTGCCGACGATGTGCGGCAGGTGTGTAATCTTGCCGATCCGGTAGGGCAGGTGATTGATGGAGGTGTGCTGGACAGCGGCCTGCGTCTGGAGCGTCGCCGCGTGCCGCTGGGTGTTATAGGTGTAATTTATGAAGCGCGTCCGAACGTGACAGTTGATGTCGCTTCGCTGTGTTTGAAAACTGGTAACGCGGTGATCCTGCGCGGCGGCAAAGAAACCTGTCGCACTAACGCTGCAACGGTAGCGGTGATTCAGGACGCCCTGAAATCCTGCGGTTTACCGGCAGGCGCAGTGCAGGCGATTGATAATCCGGATCGCGCACTGGTGAGTGAAATGCTGCGCATGGATAAATACATCGACATGTTGATCCCGCGTGGTGGTGCTGGTTTGCATAAGCTGTGCCGCGAGCAGTCGACAATTCCGGTGATCACTGGCGGCATTGGCGTCTGCCATATTTACGTTGATGAAAGTGCTGACATTTCTGCAGCCCTGAAAGTGATCGTCAACGCGAAAACCCAGCGTCCGAGTACCTGCAATACGGTAGAAACGTTGCTGGTGAATAAAAACATCGCTGATAACTTCCTGCCTGCGTTAAGCAAGCAAATGGCGGAAAGCGGCGTGACGTTACACGCCGATGCTGCGGCACTGGCGCAGTTGCAGGCAGGATCTGCGAAAGTGGTGGCTGTTAAGGCGGAAGAGTATGACGATGAATTCCTGTCGTTAGATTTGAACGTCAAAATCGTCAGCGATCTTGACGACGCCATCGCCCATATTCGTGAGCACGGGACGCAACACTCCGATGCGATCCTGACGCGTGATATGCGCAATGCCCAGCGTTTTGTCAATGAAGTGGACTCCTCTGCTGTTTACGTTAACGCGTCTACACGTTTCACCGACGGCGGTCAGTTTGGTCTTGGCGCGGAAGTGGCGGTAAGCACGCAAAAACTCCACGCACGCGGACCAATGGGGCTGGAAGCGCTGACCACCTACAAGTGGATCGGTATTGGTGATTACACCGTTCGTGCGTAAATAAAACCGGCTGATGCAAAAGTAGCCATTTGATTCACAAGGCCATTGACGCATCGCCCGGTTAGTTTTAACCTTGTCCACCGTGATTCACGTTCGTGAACATGTCCTTTTCAGGGCCGATATAGCTCAGTTGGTAGAGCAGCGCATTCGTAATGCGAAGGTCGTAGGTTCGACTCCTATTATCGGCACCATTAAAATCAATAAGTTACACATCATTAGTACCTTCCTTATTTTTTGACTGGGACAAATTTGGGACCGATGGGTTCAGGATCGAGTCTATTTGCCGTGCGTGTTCGGTAAGGTGATTAGGTGCAAGGTGAGCATATCGACGAACCATTTCGATAGACTCCCAGCCTCCCATTTCCTGTAAAACTGACAACGGGACTCCGGCTTGAACCAGCCAACTTGCCCAGGTGTGTCTCAAGTCGTGAAATCTGAAATCATCAATACCAGCCCGTCTCAGCGCCGCTTTCCAGGCTGTGTTTGCGTCATACCGCATCTTCCTTACTGTTGGCGCTTTCGTTCCGTCTGGTTTGGTACAGCTTTCCTTGTACACAAATACCCAACGGTGATGATTCCCGATTTGTTTTTTCAATACGCGACATGCAGTATCATTCAGCGCAACGCCAATTGCGCGGTTTGATTTACTCTCTTCCGGGTTTATCCATGCCACCCGGCGCTGCATATCTATTTGTTGCCATTCAAGGTTGATGATGTTCGAGCGTCTTAAGCCTGTTGCCAGTGCAAATTCAACAACAGACTTTAATGGCTCCGGACATTCATCAATCAGCCTTTGTGCTTCATGGGGCTCCAGCCAGCGGATCCGTTTATTCTTTGGTTGAGGCACTTTAATAATTGGTGCCTTATCCAGCATTTTCCATTCACGCTCTGCGGCTCTTAGTAGGGCCTTTATAAATGAAAGATGCGTAGCCTTCGTTGCAACGGACGCTGGTTTTGGCGTGTATTCTGGAACAGGTTCCCTTTTTTTCTGCATGCTTCTGCCCTGAGTTTCCAGTTTTCCTCATGACGCCGGTTCGTCATTTTCTGCATTGCTGAATAAATTTTTGATTCAGTAATGTCTCTTAGTTGCATTCCTGCGAAATGTTGAAGCCAGAATCCGATCCGGCTTTTGTCATCGTCCAGTGATTTTTTATATGCTTTCTCTTCAAGCCACCTGACACACGCTTCCTCGAACGTTATATCAGGTATTTCACCAAGTTTGCTGACCCGCCATGCTTCAGCCTTTAGCTTGTCATGGAGTTCTGTCGCCTGCCTTTTGTCCTTTGTTCCAAGAGACTGTTTAAATCTTTTACCGTTTGGCAATGTGAAACTGGCGTACCATATTTCACCTCTGCGGAAGAGTGACATTTTCTTTCCTCTGTTATGCCATCACCCGCGCTCACCTGGACAGTATGCAGCGGAGACTGAAGAGCCGCAATGCAGGCTTGTCGTGTTGTGAGGTAAGGAGATTTAT
Organism: Escherichia sp. TW09308; assembly: GCF_000208565.1. Lineage (NCBI taxonomy): Bacteria > Pseudomonadati > Pseudomonadota > Gammaproteobacteria > Enterobacterales > Enterobacteriaceae > Escherichia > Escherichia sp. TW09308. The sequence goes on from NZ_AEME01000001.1 coordinate 4,541,156, forward strand.
TCTTAGTGGGATCTTTGCGTGTTGCCTGAAGACGCCCTGTGCGTATCCAGTTAATGGCAGTCGGTCTGGATATCTTGAGAAAATGACAGGCCTCATCGAGTGTGAGGCTGTATGGCTCCATTATTTCACCTCTTGCTGTGACATTGTTGAAAAATGGATACCAGCTCGTTGCTGCCAGACGATCCAACCGAGAGTCATATCCCATGCCATGTATTCGTTATCGCCGTTTTTTGCTCTCCGACGATCTACTAAGTCACCGAAACGCTTTTCCATGAATAATTCATAAGCTTCGCGTTCATCTGGTTCTACTTCCAGAGATAGGAGTGCGATTTCATAAGCACGGCGCTCAATATCGTCTCGCACGTCAAGGCTGCTGATACGCTCTTTAATTTCTTTAATCAGTTCTTTGTCGGTAAAAGTGGTCATTATGCTCCAGCCTCCGGTGCTTTTGGCATTACTGCCCAGTGAGTGATATTGACGTTTTCAAGGTCCCCGACCTGAAATGTCCACTGCCATTCTCCGGTTTCTTTTTGTCCCCAGGTGTACCAGAGAGAACGCCAGCCAATTAGCCAGCCTTCTCCGTTAGCATCGAATAACAAAACACTTTCATTTGCTGGTGGCAGTTCAGTTGACACTGGTATTACTTTGTTTTCCTGTGCTGCACATTTAGCTTCAAGCTCATCGAATTTACGCACCAGGTATTCAGCATCTGTTTCATTTACTTTCAGATCTCGCGGTACACATCTCCCACGAAGAAACCCTTCCATTTCGAAAACATTCATGCGCATTTGCGTAACTCCGAAGGGCGTTATAATAATCTTTGCCCCGGTTTGAAAACCGGGGCATACGTTCATTAGCGCAATATTAATATTATATTGATTTTGTATTCATGGCGTTGTTAAGTTGTATCTAATATAAATCTTTCTAAAATCAAACAAAATGACGCCAGTAGATCATTTGTTTTGTATTAATCTCCTTACGTTGGTACTTTCGATTTTTTTATTATAAATTCAATGCTCTTACACAATTTTCCTTCACATTTAATCAATTCCCCTGTCAAAATTGTTTAAATTTATTTGCCAATAAATTTGACTTAAGATGGCGGCGTGCTACATTAATAATCAGTAATATATTTATGTTATATTAAGTCAACTATGCAATCACAATATGGGAATTGTTTAATTGCGTACGCAAAACATAAATTTATTCTCACTATGTTGAATGGTGAATATCGCTGCTTTAATGGCGGTGATGTGGTTTTTGCGGATGCAAGCCAGATCTTGATTGATAAGTGTGTAGGTAACGTCGTATTAGTCACGAAGGACACACTTTCACTATTTCTCCCGATGCTCAAGGAGGAGACGCTAAATCTTTATACCTATAAAAAAGCTCCTTCGTTAGTTGTTCATCATTGTTCCAGAGAGATCCCTGTTTTTCAGGAAGTTGTACATCTTTCGCAAAATCAAGATCTCCGCTATGGTGAGATATTACGTAAAAGAGCATTAACATTTGCGTTATTGTCTATTTTTCTTGAAGATAAACAGTTTATACCACTGCTTATGAATATTTTGCGACCGAATATGCGAACGCGGGTTTGCACGGTCATCAATAATAATATTGCTCATGAATGGTCATTAGCACAGATTGCCAGTGAGTTATTGGTGAGTCCGAGTTTGTTAAAGAAAAAATTGCGTGAAGAAGAGACATCGTATTCACAGTTACTGACTGAATGTAGAATGCAGCGGGCGTTGCAACTGATTGTTGTTCATGGTTTTCCAATAAAACGAGTAGCCGTATCCTGCGGTTATAACAGTGCGTCGTATTTTATTTATGTCTTTCGAAACTATTATGGTATGACGCCGACAGAGTATCAGGAGCGAATAGCGCAGGGAATACTGAATGGTGACCCGATAGCAAGTTTTGTTGGGCAGGGAAATTTTTACAGTTCTGAACGCCATGCTGAAGGGATAAGACTCTGATTCTTTACTCAGACATAAAAAAAACCCGGCATAGGGGACCGGGAAGAGGATAGTCTGCCGTCTCCAGACTAATAAACCGTTATAACGCTCCTTGTTGACACGGGAAACTTTGTGCTCTCAGTAAATAAAATATAACTTTAATTGTCGATAATATCAGCCATTTTTTTATAAACATAAGCTATACGCTTTCTTAAAATATATTGCTGACGCATTTACTTATTAGTAATTAGCTGTTATGTACACTGCGCTATGGCTGGCTTTTGGTCCTACCAATTTTGGCAGTTTTGGCTCACGGAGTGAATCATTCATCATTTCATTTGTATACTGAAATTGTAATGTTCGTGGTAATGGAATATAAGGGCTTGTCATGGCACATGTTTGTTCGGTGATCCTCACCTGTCGCTCATTTGATATATACCATGAGCAGCAAAAACTATCTTTGTATAAAGATAGTATTCTACTGATAGAAAAAAATATGGCGGAGAGTTTTGACTTTAATGAATCAAATGTCCGCAGGCTGGATATTGATGAACGAATAATTACTCATTACTTACACAATGTCCGTCCACCGTTCCGGTGTTTAGGATTGCACAATAAAAAAAAGCTGTTAGTTAACATGACCCCACCGATGCCGTTGGTTACAGCAATATTCGATAGTTTTACTAAAGAGGACATTGCTTCAACGACATTAAATAATATGCTCTATTTCTCCTGCCTTTCGATGTTTTCACGAAATAAAGAGCTGATTCCATTCCTTTTTAATAGTATTAGTACCATTGCAGGAAAAGTTGAACGCATTATTAGCTTTGATATTGCCAGACGCTGGTATCTGCGTGATATCGCAGAAAAGATGTATACCAGTGAAAGCCTAATCAAAAAGAAGCTACAGGATGAAAACACCTGCTTTAGTAAAATATTACTGGCCTCGCGAATGTCGATGGCCAGACAATTGCTCGAGTTACGACAATTCCCGCTACCGATGATCGCAGAAAAATGTGGCTATAGCAGTACGTCGTACTTTATTAACACTTTCCGCCAGTATTATGGCGTAACACCACACCAGTTTGCGCAACAGTCAACAGGGACTTTTTCCTGACTTCATCTATCATTCGAAAGTCGGTCAGGATCTGCTTTACGCTTCATGTAAAAATCTTTTCCCATCCATATTTGCCGGGGGCACCGGCAAGTTCTCTTTGGCAGTTCGCAAACGGATATTAGTATTTTCAGGAGGAAAAGGTGCAGCATGTTTGGAGTTATTAAGCTGATTATTCATATAATTACGGGAATGCTGGTTTGTGTCGTACTGTTCAAGTTGACGACCAATGGCTGGAGTGGTTTCTACTTTCAATGCTGTTTGCTAAGTCTGGTATTCCTGATGGTTAGCTGGTTGTTGAGTAGTGAATGGTTGTCAGGAAAGAGTAAGGCAGAACATTCACGTTCAGCCTTACTCTCATTCATACGTTACGCTTTTTTAAAGCGGGCAAAGAGATGTTCCACAACGACGAAAAAGACGGGAACGAAGTAAATCGCCAGCACGGTTGCTGCAAACATCCCCCCCATAACGCCTGTACCGACCGCATTTTGTGCGCCGGAACCTGCGCCATGACTGATAACCAGTGGCAGTACGCCAAGAATAAAGGCCAGAGAGGTCATCAGGATCGGGCGTAAACGCATCCGCGCCGCTTCGATAATCGCCTCTACCGGTGTCTTCCCTTCTTTCTGCATCATCTCAACCGCAAATTCGACGATCAGGATGGCGTTCTTGGCTGAAAGCCCGATGGTGGTCAGCAAACCGACCTGGAAGTAGACGTCATTGCTCAGGCCGCGCAGGTCAGTTGCCAGTAATGCGCCAATAACGCCCAACGGAACAACCAACATCACCGAGAATGGAATTGACCAGCTTTCATACAACGCGGCGAGGGCGAGGAACACCACGACCAGTGAAATGGCATACAGCGCGGGTGCCTGGTTGGACGATAACGCTTCCTGATACGACAGCCCAGTCCAGGAGTAGCCGACGCCCGCCGGAAGTTTAGCCACCAGTTCTGCCATAAACTTCATCGCGTCACCGGTACTTTTTCCAGCAGCGGCTTCCCCTAAAATCTCCATCGACGGAATGCCGTTGTAGCGTTCCAGTCGCGGCGAACCGTAGGTCCATTCTGTTGAAGAATAAGCGGAAAGCGGTGCCATCGTGCCGGAGGCGTTGCGTACATACCACTGGTTGATGTTGTCCGGCAGCATACGGAACGGTGTTCCTGCCTGGACATACACTTTTTTCACACGCCCCTGGTTGAGGAAGTCGTTCACGTAGCTACTGCCGAAAGCGGTAGAGAGGGTCTGGTTGATATCAGACAGCTCCACGCCCATCGCTTCGGCTTTCGCGGCGTTGACGTTCACTTTGAACATTGGCGTATCTTCCAGGCCGTTCGGGCGAACCGCCGTTACCTGGTCAGGCGATTGTGCTGCCAGTGACAGCAGCTCGTTTCTCGCCTGAGTCAGCTTTTCGTGCCCCAGGTTGCCGTTGTCCAGTAGTTCCATATCAAAACCTGATGCTGTACCCAGCTCCGCTACCGCAGGTAAGTTGAACGGGAAAATCACCGCTTTATTGATACTGCTCAGAGCCACCATCGCCCGCTGAATGATTGCGGTCACCGAGTTTTCCTCACCGACGCGTTCAGACCACGGTTTCAGGCTGATAAATGCCAGACCGTTGTTTTGCCCCTGGCCGCTAAAGCCGAAGCCGCCAACGGTAAACACCGACTGGACATTATTTTTCTCTTTTGTCAGATAGTAATCGGTTACTTGTTGCAGCACTTTAGTGGTGTTAACCATTGTGGAACCTGACGGTAACTGCGCCGTGGTCATAAATACCCCCTGATCCTCTTCCGGTAAGAAAGAGGTCGGTGTACGCAGGAACAGCACCGCCATCCCGGCACAAATCAGCAGGTATACCACCATATAGCGACCAGTGCAGCGCAACAGTGAGCGGGTACTGTCGGTATAGTGCTGAGTCGATTTCTCAAACAGATGGTTGAAGCGTTCGAACAAGGCGTTCGGTTTGTGACCGCCTTCCGGTGTGGCTTTCAAAATGGTGGCGCAAAGGGCTGGGGTCAGACTCATTGCCACAAACACCGAAAGCAACATAGAGGAGATCAGCGTAATGGAGAACTGGCGATAAATTTCCCCGGTTGCGCCGCTCATAAAGGCCATCGGCATAAATACCGCAGAAAGAACAACGGCAATCCCGACCAGCGCACGCTGGATTTGCCCCATCGATTTATGCGTCGCTTCTTTCGGTGGCAGTTTATCTTCCGCTATCACGCGTTCAACGTTTTCTACCACCACGATGGCATCATCCACCAAAAGCCCTATAGCTAACACCATCCCAAACATGGTGAGGGTGTTGATGGTAAAACCGACCGCCGACAAAATCGCAAATGTGCCGAGAATAACGACCGGCACGGCGATAGTTGGGATAATCGTAGCGCGAATATTTTGTAAAAACAGATACATGACCAGGAAGACGAGGATGATAGCTTCAACCAGCGTTTTGAAAACTTCCTGAATTGAAATTTTGATAAATGGTGTGGTGTCGTAAGGGTAAACCGTTTTCAGGCTGGCGGGGAAATAGGCTGATAATCGGTTTAACTCCGCTTTTACCGCCCGCGAGGTATCAAGGGCATTCGCTCCGGCAGCCAGCTTGATAGCAATCCCGGCAGCAGGTTTGCCGTTATAACGCGCCACAGTGGAATAATCTTCTGCCCCCAACTCGATGCGGGCAACGTCGCGCAGCAATACTTGCGAACCATCTTGCTGCACTTTCAGCAGGATTTTGCCAAATTCTTCCGGCGTTTGTAGACGCGTCTGCACAATGATTGAGGCGTTCAGTTGCTGGTCTGCCGCCTGTGGCATCCCCCCCAGTTGACCACCGGAAATCTGGTTGTTCTGTACCTTGATTTGGGAAATAACATCAGAAGGAACGAGACTGTATTTATTGAGTTTTTGTGGGTCCAGCCAGATACGCATGGCGTACTCTGACCCAAAGAGCTGCACGCTACCGACGCCCGCGGTACGGCTTAGTGGATCCTGGAGGTTAGAAGCCACATAGTCCGCGATATCGTATTGGTTGAGACTACCGTTATCAGAAATAAACGCCGCTACCATCAGGATGTTGCTGCTCGACTTATTAACGCTGATCCCTTGTTGCTGCACCGCTTCTGGTAACGAAGGCATCGCGAGTTGCAGTTTATTCTGCACCTGAACCTGCGCAATATCGGGCGATGTTCCCGTTTCAAAGGTCAGGGTGATGGAAGCATTGCCTGCCGCATCGCTGGTTGATGACATATACATCAGGCCATCCAGCCCATTCATATTTTGTTCGATCACTTGAGTGACCGAGTCTTCTACCGTTTGCGCATCAGCCCCCGGATAGGTAGCGCTGATGGTGATGGTCGGCGGCGCAATCTGCGGATACTGCGCAACCGGTAGGTTCATGATCGCCAGCCCACCCGCGAGCATCATAATAATGGCAAGTACCCAGGCAAAAACCGGGCGATCAATAAAATAGTTAGCCATGAAAGTCCCCTTAAGCCTGCAACGTTACTGTTTCGATTCGGTGCTGGCGTTTTCCTGGCTGGAGGAAATTGCGCGTGCTTTGATACCTGGATGAATGCGTTGCAAACCGGAAACGATCACCCGATCGCCAGCTTGCAAACCAGAGGTAACAACCCACTGATTTCCGATGGCTTTGGTTGCGTCAATTTCGCGTAACTGTACAACATCGTCTTTATCCAGAATGAGCGCCGTTGCTTTGCCCTGGGAGTTATGGGTAACGCCTTCTTGCGGTACTAACAACACATTCTGCCGACTACCTTCATCCACCAAAGCCGTGACGTACATACCAGGCAGCAAGTCACCATTCGGGTTGGGGAAAATTGCACGCAACGTGACGGAGCCGGTGGTTTCATCCACTGTCGGGTCGGAGAATTTCAGCGTGCCGGTCTGGCTGTAACGTTTGCCATTTTCCAGGTTAAGCTGCACTGGCGTACTGCCCTGAACCTGTTTGATTTGCCCACTGGCGACTTCCTCTTTCATGCGCAAAAAATCCTGCACTGATTGGGTGAGGTCGACATAAATCGGGTCCAGACGCTGCACGGTTACCAGAGAGTCTCCCTGATTAGCGGTGACTAATGCGCCGACGGTCACCGACGATTTTCCGCTGACGCCAGTAATGGGCGAGGTGACATTAGCGTATTGCAGATTGATGGTTGCCTGCTCAACAGCCGCTTTGGCGACGGCGACATTGGCTTCCGCTTCATTCAGTTGGGTGCGCGCGGTGTCGTAATCCTGGCGGCTGACATAGTTGGTTTTCAGCAACGATGCCTGGCGATTGAAGGTGATGCGGGCATTGCTGGCGGTGGAGAGGGCTTTCGCCAGCGAACCTTTCGCGGAGTTCAGCTCTGCCTGCAATGGAGCAGGGTCAATTTGATAAAGTGAATCCCCCTGGTTGACCTTATCACCCTCGATAAAGTTGCGTTTAATGATAATGCCACCCACCTGGGGGCGTATCTCGGCAACTTCATAAGGAACGGTTCTGCCGGGCAGTTCGCTCATCACATTGACCGAACCGGGGGAGAGCGTCACTACCCCCACTTCAGGCGTCATAGCGGCGGCATTTTCCGCCGATTTGTCATCGCAGGCGGTGAGCATCGCGCCGCAGAATAACAACGGTATTAACAGTTTTCTTTTTCTGTTCATTTTAGTCCCTGAAAATTCGTGAGAAATAACGGTTCTTTGAATTACGCGCGGGGAGAGGTATGAGGGATTTACAGACCAGCGGCATAATGCAAGCCATGGGGTTGTAAGCCAGCGAGGGAGCATGTAGGCAGAGCGACCAATATAGTGACGCGAATGGCAAAAAAAATGTTGCCGTTCTGCCGACAGTCTCTGCCTGCATCCGGGCAACGAAGGTTTCTACTGGTGGATACACATACCAGGGGAATAAGCTCGTTTTTGCTTCTCCTTTGGTTATCACCGGGAGTAATGGAGTCAGCATTTGCATCCCTCGTCATGCCAGCCATTAATTTCAGGCAATTATCGCTGGGCCACATCGACTCCTTATTTAGAAATAAGAAGAGATCCCCAGAGTCACGATGTCGCTCATACGTCTAAGTTTCAGCTTGTACATGATATTGAATTTCTGGATCTTTAATGTTTGTTGAGAAATATTCAGTGTTGACGTGATATTACTTTCATTTTTATTTTTCAGAATCAGTTGCATGATTTTGAATTGATTATGCGAGAAACATAATTGAGAATTCTTATGGGGCAAGTGTTTTCCATAGGTAATATCAAGCAGAGTGTTAATGCTTTCTTTGCGGCTGATAAAATAAATAGGTGACTGACTTTTAAGTTTACTGATGTGATAAGGTGCCAGAACAATGATTCTTTCGGCATCTAATTTCTCAAGAAACTTAATCGCTTCTTCATCAAGGATATGATTATGATAGGTATCAATGATCACCTTGAATGGTTTGTTGCCTATGCTTTTTATCTCTGACAGGGAGTTGATTTTTATCATTTCGTGATTATCTTTCAACTGCAAAAAGCCCTGTAAAAGAAAAGAATCCTTCGTCATGAGAAAAATCATAACTTGCTCCTTAGCCGTTATCGTTTCGAACATGTTGTCCTTTTCATTATTTACATCCATGTCCGAATATGGTGTTCAATATAGTAAACGCCTATAAGAACTTTGCCCTTCGTGAACTAATACGTCTATTAACACTAATCAAAACTTCAGATTTATCCATTACGTACTCCATATATTGATCCTAGGTAATATTCCTGGTTGTTATCAATTTGTGATTAGTAAACAGAATATTAACAGTTTGCAGGAATCTACCCAAGAATAAGTTATAATTTATCCGTTTGTGATCTCTGAAGAATATTACTAAAGTTAAAGCGTAATCCGATTTAAATATTGAGTCTCCTTGTTTCTATTTAAGCTGGCAATTGGATTGCCAGCTTTCTTTTAGTGCATTGATAGTGCAAAAACAAACCCCAGACTGTACCCATAGTATCGACGTTTATGGAACCTTCAGTTCACTTTCTCACAGCACTTCTAAAACATTAAACCTGACAACGAAAAATATCAGCCATGATAATGTTTGAAATGGCTAATTTGCTGCAAAATAAAGAAAAATATAAAACTTTCAAATGGTTGGTTTAATCGTTGTGTGATAGTTATTTCAACAATAGTACGTAATTTATCAAAGGAGTAATGCGGTGATGTGAATATTGCCAGGATCATAGTTATTATACGTAACTATGATCCTGGCTAAAAAATGGAGCAGAGATAGGTCTGCTAGTTATTATTTTTTACGAACAAACTAGCAAAGCTGAACAGGCTGGCAGCGCTAAATATCAGTTCGATCCCTACCAGGGTTGACACCAATGTCACAGAAACCATTGGCGTTGCGCCAAGGAAGATCCAGGCAATGACGATATCCAGCACGCCAATAACGAGTTGTAACCAACTGCCTTTCATTGAGCGCTGGCGATACCAACTCATCAGGCGAATAACCCCTGCGACACAGAACAATCCTGCAATAAACGCCGCAATGGCGAAAATCCCCAGTTCTGGTGCACGGATGAAGAAATAGCCGATCAATAAATAGGCTATCGCCACGAGGAAACCCGATAATACAGGCCAGAAATTATGACTGCGGTTGCTGAATAATCCAACAATAAGCGCAATACCCGAACAGATTAATAATACGCCAACGACTGTGCTTAGAATGTCGCCAGAAACAAACGGGAAACTGATACATAACAAACCGACGATAAACAGCAGCACGGCAATAAACTGGATCGCTCTGCGGTGCTTTTTAAGCATCTCCAGATCAAATTTTAAAATTGTTGCCTTATCTATATATAACATAGAACCACCCTATAAATTTAAGAAGGAAAACCCCTGCTATCAATCTATGCCAAAAATGCATCAGAGAATGCAGTTGATTTAATAAAAATTTCCTAATTACTGTGCTTGATGACTATGTAACCTATTGTATTATAATAAAAATATCTGATTTTGATATTTTGTCTCAACATGACATACCCAGAAAACCAGGTTATAACCTCAATGTCGAAATTGATTCGTGACGGCTCTTTCACTTTATAGTTGAGGATATTACGATGAAAAAAGTATTAGGCGTTATTCTAGGTGGTCTGCTTCTTCTGCCTGTAGTGAGCAATGCAGCCGATGCGCAAAAAGCAGCCGACAATAAAAAACCGGTCAACTCCTGGACCTGTGAAGATTTCCTGGCTGTAGACGAATCCTTCCAGCCGACTGCAGTCGGTTTTGCTGAGGCTCTGAATAATAAAGACAAACCAGAAGATGCGGTTTTAGATGTTCAGGGTATTGCAACCGTAACGCCTGCTATCGTTCAGGCTTGTACCCAGGATAAAAAAGCCAGCTTTAAAGATAAAGTTAAAGGCGAATGGGACAAAATCAAGAAAGATATGTAATTAAGGGAATGCGTTACATCGTATTTCCTTAAATATTGAACAGGCCGGAATACCTTGCGTTAAAAGCAGGTGATCCTCCTGTTCATATGTAAATTATTTATTGAATGGGTTGTAAAATGAATATTTCATCTCTACGTAAAGCCATTGTTTTCGTTGGCGCTGTAGCAGCTCTGTCACTGGTGAATGCGCAATCTGCACTGGCTGCTAATGAATCTGCTAAGGATATGACTTGTCAGGAATTTATTGACCTGAATCCAAAAGCAATGACACCTGTTGCATGGTGGATGCTGCATGAAGAAACAGTTTATAAAGGCGGTGATACTGTAACCTTAAACGAAACTGACCTGACTCAGATCCCTAAAGTGATTGAATATTGTAAGAAAAATCCGCAGAAAAATTTGTATACCTTCAAAGATAAATTGGCAAATGTCCTGCCGAATTAACAGGAATAAAGCAAAAAGGAGTAGCAAGTTGAGCCATCTTGCTGCTCCTTTTTGCGTTTTTATATGACTAGCGAATTCATTATTCGTTTGATCCTGGCCGCAATTGTTTGTGGTGCTATTGGCATAGAAAGGCAAATACGCGGCAAAGGTGCTGGTTTACGTACCCATGTCTTGATTGGTATGGGCAGTGCGCTGTTTATGATTGTGTCGAAATATGGTTTTGCTGATGTGCTGGCGTTCGACCATGTCGGGCTTGATCCCAGCCGTATTGCCGCTCAGGTCGTCACTGGCGTCGGGTTTATCGGCGCGGGGAACATCCTCGTTCGTAATCAAAATATTGTCGGTTTAACTACCGCTGCGGATATTTGGGTAACAGCAGCGATCGGTATGGTGATTGGCAGCGGCATGTATGAACTGGGGATTTACGGTTCTGTAATGACCTTATTGGTGCTGGAAGTCTTCCATCAATTAACCTTCCGCCTGATGAGCAAAAATTATCATTTGCAGCTTACGTTGGTGAACGGTAATACAGTGTCGATGCTCGACTGGTTTAAGCAGAAAAAAATAAAAACAGATTTAGTTTCGTTGCAGGAAAATGAAGATCATGAGGTGGTTGCTATTGATATCCAGCTTCATGCTACGACGCCGATAGAAGACCTGTTGCGATTACTAAAAGGAATGGCAGGGGTGAAAGGTGTTTCAATTAGCTGATGTTCATAATAGTTAATTCGACAGGAGTACCAGACTGGCACTCCCGTCGTATTTAATGATCGAGGACGATCAGTGGCGAATGATTGGCGGGATCGCTTAATACTGTAATATCCGCGCCGTAGAGCGTAGTTAGCGCCTGCTGCGTCAACACATCTTGCGGTTTGCCATTTGCGACAACTCTGCCTTTTTGCATTAATACGACACGGTCAGCATAACGGGCAGCAAGATTAAGATCGTGCAATACGCAGCAGACGTTAAATTGCCGTTCTCGAACTAACTGACGTAATAAACGAAATAGATGTTGTTGATGGTGAATATCCAACGCCGAAGTTGGTTCATCAAGAAATAACCATTTTGGCGAGGGTATTGCTTCCCAGAGTTGCACCAGCAGGCGAGCCAATTGCACACGCTGTTGTTCGCCGCCGGATAATTGCCGGTAGTCGCGGTTAGCTAACGACTGACAGTCACATAACGCCAGTATTTGTGCCGTTTCATCATCCTGATTACCGGTACGATAAGGATGTCGCCCCATCTGGATCACTTCTTGTACGCTGAATGGAAATGCCATATGGCTATTCTGACGCATCACGGCCCGGTGTTTCGCCAGTTCGGTAATTGACCATTCATTTAATGGCTTATTAAACAACCGGCATTCGCCGCTATCAGGTTGAAGATAGCCGGTTAGCTGGCGAAGCAGCGTGGATTTTCCCGCACCGTTAGGGCCGAGAATGGCAACAATTTCTCCGCCGGGAAAAGTCAGCGAGACATTGTCAGTCAGACGTCGCCCATGAAGGCTATAAACCAGGTTTTTGGCGCTGATCATGCGATCCTCCGGTTACGCAGAATCAACCACATAAAATAAGGCCCACCAAGCAGACTGGTTAATAATCCTACGGGCATTTCTGCTGGCTGTACCAGCGTGCGGGCAAGTGTGTCTGCCATCAGTAACAAACAGGCTCCGGCGAGGGCAGAGCAAGGGATTAGCCAGCGGTGATTCGCCCCGGTCGTCATGCGAATCAGATGCGGGATCACCAGGCCAATAAAACCGATAATGCCGCTTACCGATACCGCAGCACCAACCAGCAGCGAGCTAATCAACAGTAATTGTTGGCGTTTACGCTTTACGTTCACGCCGAGGTAATGGGCTTCTTCATCACCAAGTTGCAGCAAATTCAGCGTCCCGGCGAGACAGGTTGTTGCCATAATGGCTGGCAGAATGAATGAACTGGCGACCAATAATGTCGGCCATTGCGCCTGACCGAGATTGCCCATCATCCACAACGTGAGTTGTCGTAGCTGCTGCTCATCGCCTATATAGCTCAGTATGCCGATCGCCGCACCGCACAGGGCGTTGATGGCGATCCCGGCGAGTAACAATTGCATCATGCTGCCATCGCGATGGCGCTGTGTGATGAGAAAAATGACGGTGCAGACCACTAAACTTCCGGCGATGGCAAACACCATTTGCTCATAGAGCACCAGCACCACAGGGAAGGAAAAGGGCAGGACAATTGCCACGCCAACCATTAATGCTGAACCGCTACTGACGCCGAGCAATCCTGGGTCAGCCATGGGGTTGCGAAAAAGCCCCTGCATAATTACCCCAGCGGTTGCCAACGCTGCGCCTACCAGCACTGCCAGTAAAACGCGTGGCAGGCGAATATTCAGCCAGATATCGCGGTATTCCTCATCAAGAAGGGCGCTAAAGCTGATTTTTAACGCTCCCTGACTGGCACCGAACAGCACCAGGGCAAGCAATAATAGTGATAGCCCCATAAAGACACTGGCGGAAGAAAATGAATCCTTGAGCACGTAAAACTCCGTTATGACGTTGCGGCGCGGAGAGCCTGCGCCGCATGGGATTACGCCGGTTTCAGGCCCGGTTCAATCAGACTGTAGATCTGCTTATTGAGTGCTGGCGCGTTTGCCAGTTCATGAATGTGTGCGGCAACATCGGCACGGCGGACAAAACCATGACACTCCTGATTTTGTATCCGTTGTGCTTTGCCTGTTGCTGCGCCGTCAAGCAGTCCGCCAGGGCGGAGAATGGCGTAGTCAAGCCGGCTGGTTTGTAGCCAGCTTTCCGCCAGTGTTTTTTCCCGTACCGCCTGACCAAACGCGGCTTTTGCCCGCTCCGATAAGAACGGCCAGCTATCGCCGCATCCCAAAGAAGTCACCAGAATCATGCGTCTGATGTCTGCTTTTTCGGCTTCATCAATCACTGTTCTGTGCGCCAGATAATCCTGTGCGCCACCCATTGATGAGATGACAAGCGCATCCGGACCCGCAGCGCGACAGGCGGCTGCGACTATGCTGGCGTCACAAGCGTCACCAGTAAAAACCTGTACGCCTTGTTGCGCCAGCCTCGTGGCGGCATCGGCATGACGAACGACAGCGACGACCGGACGTTGTTCCGCCAGTGCCAGTTCGAGCGTTCTGGCTCCAACCCCCTTTCCGCCTGCGCCAAAGAGTAGCCAGGGCGTCATCAGGCGTGTTCCTTCAGAGATGCCGCCAGAGTATGGAAGGCGCTGACTTGTTCACTCAGGAGCTGACGATGCTCATTCCGACCGAGGAAAATTTTCAGCATGGCGTTGCCTTCTTTATTGAAAAAGAGAATAGAGGCGGTATCCATGCCCATAAATTTACGTTCGATCAAGGCAATATGCGTGCAGTTTTCTGCTTTGATATGCCCGGACATGCCCTGTTTTCCGCGCAGGTTGAAATAGCCGTGGCGATGGAAACCGGAAGGTAGTTCGCCGCTAAATTCGAGGATCACATCAGCGGTATGCACCAGCGTGGTGACCTTGCCCCATTCGCAGACGGTATCCCAGACAGTATCGAATTTATCGCCTGGCACGATTGTCGGGGAGGGGAGGTTTTTCACCACTTCCAGCAGTGAGGTATTGTATTGTTCGGCAATGGCCTCCAGCGTACCGTCTGGCTCCGTTTTCAAAAATTCCTGTAACGAGACATGGCTCATAAGTCACTCCTGTTATGGTTTTTCAAGCGCAATCGCTGGCGCATTAAGTATCTGAATTAGCTCATTAAGAGACTGCAAAATGTTGCTTGCCCAGAAACGACCTTCATTGGTCAACCGCAGGCAAGTTGAAGCATCGCGGCTTAAGCCTTTTTGGTGCCACTGAGCCAGTAACGGTGCGAGTTTTTCGGCATGTGGCGTAAGTTCGTCCAGCGGTACACGCGCCGTTTCAATACCCGACTGCAAGGTATGACGCCACTGCGCGTTACGTTCGGCGTTACGCATGAGCATCATCAACGGTTTTTTGCCTGCCGCGACGGATTCATGCCAGGTCTGAAGATTGCGTTCGTTCATCCAGGAGTAACCATTAATCGAACCGCCTGCGCCGGAACCAAAGGCCAGACAATCGGCACCTTGCTTAATCAGCAAGTTATAGAGATTGCGTTCGCGTGTGGTGCGGCCCCAGTGGCTGTTACTGATGCAGCGCCAGCCCGCGTCTTCCATAAAATCACATCCTTGCAGGTAAAGATCGCGACGTTCTGCCGGAGAGGGCACGGTAGTGCGCCCGTTTTCCACGGCTTTGCCCAGCGGCGTGTTGGGAAGGACGTTGAGCGCATAGAGATCGACGCCGTCGAGGCCGATATCACGGGCAATAGCCAGATCTTCTCCCCAGGTTTGTGCATCCTGACCAGGCAGGCCAAACAGCAGGTCGCAGACCACCGCAGCACGGTCGCGTTTGACCAGGCTTTCCATAAACGCAATGGCAGTTGGGCCATCTGAGGTGCGTGCCATCTTCTTGCGGATTTTGCTGTTAAATGACTGAATGCCAATCGAGAAGCGGTTTGCTCCCGCATCAAGGCAAGCGTCGATTCGGTCAGCGTCAAAATTCAGCACCCGGCCTTCAATCGTGATTTCGCAATCAGGTGCCAATGGCAGCTTTTCTCGTAATGTGGTGATGATTCTGGCCAAATCGCGTGCCGAAAGCGCGGAAGGCGTACCGCCACCGAAATAGACCGCATGGATGGGCGCGGACTGATGCAATACGTTGTCTGACTCCAGTTCGATTTCTCGAATCAGGGCGTCGGTATAATGAGCACACGCATCTTCATTAAAACGATTCTGATAAAAACCGCAAAACGTGCAGTGTGTCGCACAAAATGGAATGTGCAGATAAACCAGTCGTTTACGTGGTGTTGCTGTTTGGTTGATCATCGCTTGCCAGGTTTGCGCCAGTTGCTCTTTGGCGACCGGAATAGCCCCGCGAAATGGCATCATGGCGCGTCTGTCTTTAAATGGCTGCGCACCGTCTAAAGCAAAATGTGGCTTGAGATCTAACGTAGTATTCGTATTCATATGTCTGATTCAAATCCATTTATTGCGGCCAAAGTTGCTGGTGTAACGACTCAACGACATCAGCAATACGCGGGCCCATTCCCAGAATCAGGTTTTGATCAACGGTGATAATACGCTGGTTCTTCCAGGCGGCAGTGTGGGTAATTCCGGCAATAGAACGCAGACGATTAATATCGCCATCGACCATTTGTGAGGTTACGACAATCACTTCAGGGTTAGCCGCAATCAGCGATTCCGCGCTGTAGCTTTTGTATTGCTGGTGGGTAGCGACATTTTCTGCTCCGGCAAGCGACAAAATGGCGTCTGCGACGCTGCCTTTACCGGCAACCTGTGGCGCACTGCCGCCAGCAGAGAGAATAAACATCGCTTTAACCGGGGCTTTTTTTGCCGCCACGCTTTGCTGTACTCGCTCCAGGCGTTGATTAATTTGTGTCACCAGCGCGTCACCTTGTTCAGGAACCTGTAACGTTTTTGCCAGTTGATGAATGTTGGCGTACATCTGCTCAAGGGTGGCGGGTACACGCGGCAGAGTGACGACATTGACCTTTTGCGCCCGTAGCTGGTCGAGCACAATTTGCGGTCCTGCATCCTGCCAGGTAATTACGCTATCCGGGCGAAGTGACAAAATGCCTTCGCTGCTTAGCTGTTTCCAGTAGCCAATATGCGGCAGTTTGGCGGTTTCTGGTGGATAAGATGTCGTTTCATCGACACCAACCACGCGGTCGCCAGCGCCCATCGCGTAGATCAGCTCCGTCAGTGATCCTCCTGCGACCACAATGCGTTCGGCAGCCGTTGCACTAAAGGCCCAGCTAAGTGCCAACACTGCCGTAAACAGTTTTTTCATGGGGATACGTTTTACAGTGGTCTTCGCGGTGGAGGCCATAACTGAAATACATAACGTTAGTGGGGAAAAAAGAAACAGCCTGTTGGTGATCCTTGGCATCATATGAGAACTCGTATCAAATTGAGAATGATCATGATTATCATTTGAGTTATATATGAAACACAACCATCGATTCAATACACAAGGTGTTACAAGCGTATTTATTTTTGATTTTTATCAAGATGCTTCGTCAGCTAACGTTATTGTTGCCGACTAAATTTCAGGGCGGGAAAAAGCGGAGATCTCAGGGATATTGCGGCTTACAGAGCGAAGAGATGGGGAAATTATTGCCGTTAACGACAAAGCTTCGTGATGACGCCGTGAGGAATTACCACAAGAACAGGATGGTTTCCAGGAGACAAGATAGATGTCATAACCCCCTGTTTATTGTGCTAATAGCGGTTAAAAAAAAGCTTGATCATAAAAAATTGATCGATAATAATTCTCATTATCACGCTTGGCTTTAACAAAATATGACTATATGGATAACAAAATCATAGCTTTTGCGAAGGATAACGCACAGCACTCTTCACTTCAGACGTGGTGTACCACTTTGCCTGACAAAGAGGGCGTGCTTTTGCGCAATGGTCAGAAATACCAGGTAATTTCACGGGATATAAACGCCAATTAACTCACCCGGCTAATACTATCGCGTTGAATCACAAATAAATTTATTTTTCGCCAGCCACCCCGGTTTTTACCCAGGCAGCCAGCATTTTTTATTTTCCTCATGGAGAATCGCTATGTCACGTCCGCAATTTACCTCGTTGCGCTTGAGTTTGTTGGCTTTGGCTGTTTCTGCCAGCTTGCCGACGATTGCTTTTGCTACTGAAACCATGACCGTTACGGCAACAGGGAATGCACGCAGTTCCTTCGAAGCGCCAATGATGGTCAGCGTTATCGACACTTCCGCCCCTGAAAACCAAACGGCTACGTCAGCCACCGATCTACTGCGTCATGTTCCAGGGATTACCCTTGATGGTACTGGGCGTACAAATGGACAGGATGTGAATATGCGTGGCTATGACCATCGCGGTGTGTTGATCCTTGTTGATGGTGTTCGTCAGGGAACCGATACCGGGCACCTGAATGGGACTTTCCTCGATCCGGCGCTGATCAAACGTGTTGAGATTGTCCGTGGACCTTCGGCATTACTGTATGGCAGTGGCGCATTGGGAGGGGTTATCTCCTACGATACGGTCGATGCAAAAGATTTATTGCAGGAAGGACAAAGCAGCGGTTTTCGTGTCTTTGGCACTGGCGGCACGGGAGATCATAGCCTGGGGTTAGGCGCGAGTGCTTTTGGGCGAACGGAAAATCTGGATGGTATTGTGGCCTGGTCCAGCCGCGATCGTGGTGATTTACGCCAGAGCAATGGCGAAACCGCGCCGAATGATGAGGCCATTAATAACATGTTGGCGAAAGGGACCTGGCAAATTGATTCTGCCCAGGCTCTGAGTGGATTAGTGCGTTATTACAATAACGACGCGCGCGAACCAAAAAATCCGCAGACCGTTGAAGCTTCTGACAGCAGTAATCCGATGGTTGATCGTTCAACGATTCAACGTGATGCGCAACTTGCTTATAAACTCGCGCCAGTGGGCAACGACTGGTTAAATGCCGATGCAAAAGTTTACTGGTCGGAAGTCCGTATTAATGCCCAGAACACGGGGAGTTCCGGCGAATATCGTGAACAGACAACAAAAGGTGCCAAACTGGAGAACCGCTCCACGCTGTTTGCCGATAGTTTTGCTTCTCACCTGCTGACATATGGCGGTGAGTATTATCGTCAGGAACAGCATCCGGGCGGTGCGACAACGGGCTTCCCGCAAGCGAAAATCGATTTCAGCTCCGGCTGGCTACAGGATGAGATCACCTTACGCGATCTGCCGATTACCCTGCTCGGCGGAACCCGCTATGACAGCTATCGCGGCAGCAGTGATGGTTACAAAGATGTTGATGCCGACAAATGGTCGTCTCGCGCGGGGATGACTATCAACCCGACCAACTGGTTAATGTTATTTGGTTCGTATGCCCAGGCATTCCGCGCGCCGACGATGGGTGAAATGTACAACGATTCTAAGCACTTCTCGATTGGTCGCTTCTATACCAACTATTGGGTGCCGAACCCGAACTTACGTCCGGAAACCAACGAAACTCAGGAATACGGCTTTGGGCTGCGTTTTGATGACCTGATGTTGTCCAATGATGCCCTGGAATTTAAAGCCAGCTACTTTGATACCAAAGCGAAGGATTACATCTCCACAACCGTCGATTTCGCGGCGGCGACAACCATGTCTTATAACGTCCCGAACGCCAAAATCTGGGGTTGGGATGTAATGACGAAATATACCACTGACCTGTTTAGCCTTGATGTGGCCTATAACCGTACCCGCGGCAAAGACACCGATACCGGAGAATATATCTCCAGCATTAACCCGGATACCGTTACCAGCACCCTGAATATTCCGATCGCCCACAGTGGCTTCTCTGTCGGCTGGGTTGGTACGTTTGCCGATCGCTCAACACATGTCAGCAGCAGTTACAGCAAACAACCAGGCTACGGCGTGAATGATTTCTACGTTAGTTATCAAGGACAGCAGGCGCTCAAAGGCATGACCACCACTCTGGTACTGGGCAACGCCTTCGATAAAGAGTACTGGTCACCGCAGGGTATCCCGCAGGATGGTCGTAACGGAAAAATTTTCGTGAGTTATCAATGGTAATCATCAGCCCCGATATTTCGGGGCATTTATCTGGAAGGAAGAGAGACAATGAACCACTACACACGCTGGCTTGAGTTAAAAGAACAAAATCCCGGAAAGTACGCGCGTGACATCGCAGGTTTAATGAATATCAGCGAAGCAGAACTGGCATTTGCCCGTGTCACGCACGATGCGTGGCGGATGCGCGGCGATATTCGTGAAATTCTCGCGGCGCTGGAAAGCGTTGGCGAAACCAAATGTATCTGTCGTAATGAATATGCTGTTCATGAGCAAGTTGGGGCATTTACCAACCAGCATTTGAACGGCCATGCCGGATTAATACTCAATCCGCGCGCGCTGGATCTGCGTCTGTTTCTCAACCAGTGGGCCAGTGTTTTCCATATAAAAGAAACCACGGCTCGCGGCGAACGTCAGAGTGTTCAGTTCTTTGATCATCAGGGCGATGCGTTACTGAAAGTTTATGCCACCGACAATACCGATATGGCGGCATGGAGCGAGCTTCTGGCGCGTTTTATTGTCGAGGAAAATACGCCGCTTGAGTTAACAACGGTTGATGCACCTGCTGCGCATAGCAACGTCGATGCCAGTGCTGTAGAGCAAGAGTGGCGTGCGATGACGGATGTTCATCAGTTTTTTACGCTGCTCAAGCGGCATAACCTGACGCGCCAACAGGCGTTTAAACTGGTGGCAGACGATCTGGCCTGCAAAGTCGCCAATAGTGCGCTGGCGCAGATTCTGGAATCCGCCCAGCGAGATGGCAATGAGATCATGGTGTTTGTTGGCAACCGTGGCTGCGTACAAATTTTCACGGGTGTGGTAGAAAAAGTGGTGCCAATGAAAGGCTGGCTGAATATTTTCAACCCAACATTTACTCTTCATCTATTAGAAGAGAGCATCGCTGAAACCTGGGTTACCCGTAAACCGACCAGCGATGGCTACGTGACCAGCCTGGAATTGTTTGCCCATGATGGTACGCAGATTGCGCAACTTTATGGTCAACGTACAGAAGGCGAACAAGAGCAAGCGCAATGGCGTAAACAGATTGCGGCACTGACGCAAGAAGGCGTTGCTGCGTAACGCGTCATTGTCCGGAGGTCTGGCTGTCGCCGGGCCTCTTTATAAATATCGGCTGGAGAATTCAGACCAGATAATCAATATGTTGATGCCGTACCAGTTCGTTGATCCGCCTGAGGTTGAGGATCATCATAATATTGTGTTTATGGCAGTAGAATGTTTTTAATGAGATTTTTAGTTTTCCCAGAATATCTTCTGTCGTCATTTGATTTGCAATGCAGGTCAGAACCTGATGCTGTTTGCGCGAGAGTGACACATCCGCTTCTGGCGCAGAACAGTAACTGCCATTGAGCAGCGCGACAAAGTCAATAATCGTAATATTTCTCTGAACAAAAGTTACCGGGACTTTCCCCAGACAGCGTTTAATATTAAACGGCGAGAAAACAATGACATGGACAGGTTGCAGACGTTCAATTTTGTTGAGCATTGATGAGTGGAATACATTATTCATTAATGTATCAATAATCACCAAAGCACTCTGATGCAACGTTAAGTCAATCTCTTCTTCGTTCTGTATATGAACGACATTACCCTTACTCAAAATATTTTTCATTGCGGTGAAAAACATGATGTCTTTGGTAATTATAAGAAACATAACCGACTCCTGTTGCGAGCATTAACTTCATAATCAGGTTGCCAAAGGTAATAAACAGGGCAGGACTTATAATTATAGTTGTATATTAATATTCATATTAAAGATGCAGATATTTGGAAAATATCTGCATCTTTAAACTAAATTATTTCACCAGTTCTGGCGTTACCTGGCTAACCGCATTGGTGTAATAAGGTGCGCCCCAGCCGGGTTCTGGCCAGAATGCGCCGTAGCCGTAATCCCACAGGTTGTAGGTGGTGTTGACCACTTCTCTCAAATGCCACACCTGAATCCCCTGTACATTCACGTCAACGAAGTTATACGGGACTTTATTGATAAAACCAGGCTGTTCGCCCTGAATCGTGCCGAGAACGGTGACAAAGTGGTTACGGTAGTTCACTGGGTCAAGGAAGCCATTTTGTCTGGCGAGCAGGCGACCCTGATAGTTGGCTTCAATTTCAGGTTTGGCATAGCTATCCAGCGGTAATACGGCGATTTCTAACAACGTATCTGTTTTGCCGTTAATAACGTTGATAACCTTACCGCCAAAGCGTGCCTGTTGACCAACATACAAATTTGGTTGGTTATGAACAGCAACAAAACTTTTTTGAATATCAGGTTGGTTATTGCCTTTGATATTTTGCGGAATCGAACTACATGCGGCAAGAAAAAATGAAAGGCTGAAGATGAGTGCACCTTTTGTCTTGTTCATGTTACTATCCTTATCAACAAATGTTAAAACCATAATAGATATTTCTTTATGGTTTTCATCCAATTCTCAGGTGATATGCCTGATAGTAATGTAAACCTGTCTGATATTTATATCTTGAACATTAGTCCCAGAGAGAGCATTGCTGTGTGATGTTATTACCCGTCTATTTATAATACTAGTCCTTTATTTAACTATTTTAATTAAATTGTTTTTTCTCTTATGGAACATAGAGTGCTAATTATTATCATTATGGTGATAACTGTTTATTAAAAGGGAAACTATTTATCCGTGAGGGCAGGAAGCGCAATTTACTGAAATTGCACGATCTCGCATCCGCTAAGAAATGATACGCGCTGCGTCAACGATTAGGGGCACAGTCGCCCCCTTTGTT
Organism: Escherichia sp. TW09308; assembly: GCF_000208565.1. NCBI lineage: Bacteria > Pseudomonadati > Pseudomonadota > Gammaproteobacteria > Enterobacterales > Enterobacteriaceae > Escherichia > Escherichia sp. TW09308. The sequence continues at coordinate 4,563,523 of NZ_AEME01000001.1, forward strand.
TATTTTAATCGTTTACCTGAATCATCAACCACTTTCTCACCGTCTTCTTTGGTGAACGCCCCTTTCTGAGCATCCGGCAGGATCTCCAGCACTACTTCCGAAGGGCGGCACAGCCGGGTTCCCAACTGTGTTACCACAATTGGACGGTTAATCAGAATCGGGTGTTGCAACATAAAGTCGATTAACTGATCGTCAGTAAATTTATCGTCTGCAAGACTCAGTTCCTCATATGGTTCAACGTTTTTACGCAGCAGCGCGCGTACCGAAATTCCCATATCGGCAATGAGTTTGACCAGCTCGTCACGAGCCGGTGGGGTTTCCAGATAGTGGATAATAGTCGGTTCTGTACCGCTGTTGCGGATCATCTCCAGTGTATTACGCGACGTGCCGCAGGCCGGGTTGTGATAAATGGTAATGTTGCTCATATCAGTATCTCATTACAAAGTGAAAGAGAGACGTAGCGCCAGCGTGACCAGCGTTACAAACAGCACCGGCAGGGTCATAATAATTCCTGTACGGAAGTAATCCCCCCAGCTAATCGTCATATTCTTCTGCGAAAGTACGTGCAACCAGAGCAGTGTTGCCAGGCTACCAATTGGCGTAATTTTCGGCCCCAGATCGCAGCCAATAACGTTGGCGTAAACCATCGCTTCTTTGATCACGCCAGATGCCGTGCTGCCATCAATAGACAACGCACCAACCAGTACCGTAGGCATATTGTTCATAATAGAAGAGAGGAAGGCGGTCAGAAATCCGGTGCCCAGCGTCGCGGCCCACAGACCGTTATCTGCCAATACATTAAGTACGCCAGAAAGGTATTCTGTTAGCCCCGCATTGCGCAGGCCATAAACTACCAGATACATGCCGAGTGAGAAGATGACAATCTGCCAGGGTGCGCCGCGTAGCACTTTACCCGTATTGATAGCATGGCCGCGTTTAGCGATTACAAACAAAATTAGCGCGCCCACTGCCGCAATGGCGCTTACCGGGATACCGAGCGGTTCCAGAACGAAAAATCCCGCCAGCAAAAGCAATAAAACAACCCAGCCCGTTTTGAAGGTGGCAGGATCTTTAATTGCTTCGGCGGGAGATTTCAGCAATGCCATATCGTAGTTCTGTGGAATATCTTTGCGAAAGTAGAGATGCAACATCACCAGCGTGGCCAGTATTGCGGCGATGTCCACCGGCACCATGACCGAGGCATATTCGCTAAAGCCGAGGCCAAAGAAATCTGCCGAAACGATATTTACCAGGTTGGATACGATAAGCGGCAGGCTGGCGGTATCGGCAATGAATCCAGCCGCCATGACGAATGCAAGCGTTGTGCCTTTACTGAAACCTAAAGCCAGCAACATGGCGATAACGATCGGCGTCAAAATAAGTGCCGCGCCATCATTGGCAAACAGAGCCGCAACGGTCGCACCGAGCAGGACTATCCAGGTAAACAGCAAGCGGCCACGCCCATGACCCCAACGTGAAACATGCAGCGCCGCCCATTCGAAAAAACCGGATTCGTCCAGCAGCAGGCTGATGATAATAACGGCAATAAATGCAGTAGTCGCATTCCAGACAATATTCCACACCACAGGAATATCGCCCGGATGTACCACACCCGTAACTAACGCCAGTCCCGCGCCCAACGCCGCACTCCAGCCGATGCCTAAACCTTTCGGCTGCCAGATAACCAATATGATGGTCAGGACAAAAATAGCGCCTGCCAGTAACATAATGCCTCCCTGAAATAACATATGCGAAAATTCATATATGTGTGGGTGAATTTTTTAGCTGCAAATGGTCTTACTGTCTGCGGAACAATTTTGTCGGGCCAGGTTACGGACAATTGCCTGAACATTTTCCTGTTCACATCTCCAGGTCTGCTCAATAATTTTCGCAGCCCAGGAAGGAATATGCGGCGATAAACGGTAATGAACCCACTTACCTTGTTTGCGATCCAGCAATAAGCCGCTTTCACGCAGCAATGCCAGGTGGCGTGAGATCTTGGGCTGTGACTGATTCAGGGCAGTACAGAGATCACAGACGCATAACTCACCCATCTCGCTGAGCAGTAAAACGATACTCAAACGCGTTTCATCGGCAAGAATTTTGAACAGTTGGATGGGTAACAGAATTGACATATTGCGCTCCTGATTGTTGCAGGTAGTGTCTCTCTTCGAAATGAATAAGTCAAAAACATATATGATTTAACGGATGTATAGGTGCAAAGGAAGGTAATGGGTGTGAATTAAGAGTTGGGTATTTATTTGAAAAGGGGTCTGAATCAGGACGTAAAAAAACCGACTTTGCGTCGGTTTTTTACTTTCCAGCCCAGAGTTGGTGGCCCTGGTCGGAGTGAGATAGTCATCATCTAACGCATCAATGCTAATACCATACTGAAACTATTGCAAGGGCATGCTGGTTTTATAAACTATAAGCACTGTATAATTATCCAGTTAGCTCTGAGGCATTTTCACTCTGGTAATGCGCATAAACGCTTTCAAAGTCCTGATCAGTGGTACGGGTGGTGCCGTTAACTGATGCTCTGGCCGGAGTGAGATAGTCGTTATCTAACAATGAGACATGCGCCGTGACAGGCAATGGATGAGTAAGCGGATGCATTCTCACTCCATAGCATGGAGAAAACGGGTGATTGATAAAGCAATCATTGTTCTTGGGGCGTTAATTGCGTTGCTGGAACTGATCCGCTTCCTGCTTCAGCTTCTGAACTGATAGCGGAAACGTAGCTAAGGGCAAAGAGCACACCACTCTTTGCCCTTTAACATTTAACGCATAGTAACGAACTCTTCTGCCGCCGTCGGGTGAATAGCGACGGTGTTGTCGAAGTCTTTCTTGGTTGCGCCCATCTTCAGCGCTACCGCGAAGCCCTGCAACATTTCATCCATACCAAAACCAATACCATGAATACCGACAATCTTCTCTTCTGGCCCAACGCATACCAGCTTCATGCGGCACGGCTGGCGGTGAGTGGTGACAGCGGTATACATGGCGGTGAAAGAGGATTTATACACTTTCACCTGATCGTCGCCGTACTGCTCACGCGCCTGCGGTTCTGTTAAACCAACAGTACCAATCGGCGGATGGCTGAAAACGACGGTCGGAATATTGCTGTAATCCAGATGTTCATCCGGCTTGTTATTAAACAGGCGTTCAGAGAGACGACGACCCGCTGCTACTGCAACCGGCGTCAGTTCCACCGCGCCAGTGTTATCGCCCACCGCGTAAATACCTTCAACGTTAGTATTTTGATATTTATCGACGACGATATAACCTTTTTCGTTGGTTTTAACGCCAGCAGCTTCGAGGTTGATGTTGTCATTGGCAGGTTCACGCCCAATCGCCCAAATCAGGCAATCCACCGTTTCACTGCGACCATCTTCCAGCTCCAGCGTCAGGCTGCCATCGGCATTTTTCACCACCGCTTTCGGGATTGCATTGGTGTGCAGTTGTGGGCCTTCGGCGTTCATCACCTCGACCAGTGTTTCAGTGATCATCGGATCAAAGCTGCGCAGTGGTGCGTGTTTACGCACAAACAGATGCGTTTTCGCGCCGAGGCCGCTAATCACGCCAGCCAGTTCAACGGCGATGTAACCTGCGCCAACAACCGCCACGCGCTCTGGTAAAGCGGGAAGGGCGAAGAAACCATCAGAATCAATGCCGTATTCCACGCCCGGAATATCCGGATGGCTCGGACGGCCACCGGTGGCGATCAGAATATGATCAGCAGTGATGGTTTCACCGTTAACTTCCAGCGTTTTGGCATCAACGAAGCGAGCAAAACCTTTGATTACATCGACGTTATTTTTACCGAGTACGTTTTCATAGGAGGTATGGATACGGTCGATATAGGCGGTACGGCTGGCGATCAATGTATCCCAGTTGAACTTATTAATGGTGGTATCAAAGCCATAATCCGGGCCGTACATGTGGATGGCTTCACGGATTTGCGCCGCGTGCCACATCACTTTTTTCGGCACGCAGCCGACGTTCACGCAGGTGCCGCCCAGTTCTTTGGCTTCAATCAGCGCGCATTTCTGGCCGTACATAGCCGCGCGGTTGATGGAGGCGATACCGCCGCTGCCGCCGCCGATGGCGATGTAATCATAGTGTTTAGTCATGACAGAGTGTCCTTATCGTTGATTACCGCGATTGTAGCGCGAGACGTAAAAGGTGCCAGCAATGGCTGCAATTACTCCGGTACGATCCAGTTTACGGTAGCGTGCCCGGTGCCTGCCGGAACCAGTTTGCTGTGTAGCCACGGCAGCACGTTATTCATTTGCTGTTCCAGCTTCCACGGAGGGTTAATGACAATCATGCCAGAAGCGGTCATGCCACGGCGATCGCTGTCTGGCAGCACCGCCAGTTCAATTTGCAGAATTTTGCGAATACCGGTCGCTTCCAGATCGTGGATCATGCGCTTAATTTGCTGACGCAGCACTACCGGATACCACAATGCGTAAGTGCCAGTGGCGAAACGTTTGTAGCCTTCTGCTATCCCACTGACCACCGCCTGATAGTCTGTTTTCATTTCATACGGCGGGTCGATAAGGATCAGGCCACGGCGGGAGACCGGCGGCAGTTTAGCTTTAAGCTGCAGGAAGCCGTCGGCTTTTTCTACGCGCGCACGGCTGTCTTTCTGAAATTCAGAACGCAGTAACGGATAATCGCTGGGGTGCAACTCGGTCAGTTGCAGGCTGTCTTGTTCACGCAGTAACTGACGGGCAATCAACGGCGAACCAGGGTAATAACGTAGCTGCCCACTACGGTTGAAGTGTTTTACCACATTGATGTACGACTCCAATTCTGCGGGCAGGTCATCCTGCTGCCAGATACGGGCGATGCCTTCGAGATATTCGCCTGTACGCTCGGCATGTTCGCTACTTAACTGATAACGCCCGGCACCCGCGTGGGTATCGAGATAGAGAAACGGTTTATCTTTCTCTTTCAGCGACTCGATGATCAGGCTCTGAACGGTATGTTTAAGGACGTCGGCGTGGTTGCCAGCGTGAAAGCTGTGGCGATAACTGAGCATGGGTAAAGGTGTTCCGGTAAGTAAAAATCGGCCCGTATTCGGGGCGCACAAAAGCGTATCAGAACAGTATACCGAAAAGAGGCCGCTGCCGCGAAAGCGTAACGTTTCTCATTGAAATTCACTACACTTAACCCCATGCTATTACCCATTACGCGTCGGATGGCATCGGCCTACCAAAGTAGGTCGGATAAGACGCCTGCGTCGCATCCGGCGAAAGCGCCTGCGAGCGTTTCGTTCCCCCTATTTAACCAGGACTGTACCTATGACGAATCCGTTACTGACTCCCTTTGAACTCCCGCCGTTTTCAAAAATCCTCCCGGAACATGTGGTTCCAGCCGTCACTAAGGCGTTGAACGACTGCCGCGAAAATGTAGAGCGCGTGGTAGCGCAAGGGGCACCGTACACCTGGGAAAATCTCTGCCAGCCGCTTGCAGAAGTCGATGATGTACTGGGACGTATTTTCTCCCCGGTTAGCCACCTGAACTCGGTGAAAAATAGCCCGGAACTGCGTGAAGCTTACGAACAAACGCTGCCGCTGCTGTCGGAATACAGCACCTGGGTAGGGCAACATGAAGGGCTATATAAAGCGTACCGTGACCTGCGCGATGGCGATTACTACGCCACGCTGAACACAGCGCAGAAAAAAGCGGTTGATAACGCACTGCGTGATTTTGAACTTTCTGGCATCGGCCTGCCGAAAGAAAAACAGCAGCGTTACGGTGAGATTGCTACCCGTCTTTCCGAACTGGGCAACCAGTACAGCAACAACGTCCTCGATGCGACGATGGGCTGGACTAAACTCGTCACCGACGAAGCGGAACTGGCGGGTATGCCAGAAAGTGCGTTGGCTGCGGCAAAAGCTCAGGCCGAAGCGAAAGAACTGGAAGGTTACCTGCTGACGTTGGATATCCCAAGCTATCTGCCGGTAATGACCTACTGCGACAACCAGGCCCTGCGTGAAGAGATGTATCGCGCTTACAGCACCCGCGCCTCCGATCAAGGCCCGAACGCTGGTAAGTGGGACAACAGTAAAGTGATGGAAGAGATCCTCACCTTGCGTCATGAACTGGCGCAATTGCTGGGTTTTGAAAACTACGCCTTTAAATCACTCGCCACTAAAATGGCAGAAAATCCGCAGCAGGTGCTTGATTTCTTAACCGATCTGGCAAAACGCGCACGTCCACAAGGTGAAAAAGAACTGGCGCAACTGCGCGCCTTCGCCAAAGCCGAATTTGGCGTCGATGAGTTGCAGCCGTGGGATATTGCGTACTACAGCGAAAAACAAAAACAGCATCTTTATAGCATCAGCGACGAACAACTGCGTCCGTACTTTCCGGAAAACAAAGCGGTTAACGGCCTGTTTGAAGTGGTTAAACGTATTTACGGCATCACCGCCAAAGAGCGTAAGGATGTCGATGTCTGGCATCCGGATGTACGTTTCTTCGAACTCTATGACGAGAACAACGAACTGCGCGGCAGCTTCTACCTCGATCTGTATGCCCGTGAAAACAAGCGCGGCGGGGCGTGGATGGATGACTGCGTAGGCCAGATGCGTAAAGCCGACGGTTCGCTGCAAAAACCGGTCGCTTACCTGACCTGTAACTTCAACCGTCCGGTGAATGGTAAACCGGCGCTGTTTACCCACGACGAAGTGATCACCCTGTTCCATGAGTTCGGTCACGGCCTGCATCATATGCTGACCCGCATCGAGACCGCAGGCGTTTCCGGTATCAACGGGGTGCCGTGGGATGCAGTCGAACTGCCGAGTCAGTTTATGGAAAACTGGTGCTGGGAGCCGGAGGCGCTGGCGTTTATCTCTGGTCATTATGAAACCGGCGAACCGCTGCCGAAAGAGCTGCTGGATAAAATGCTGGCGGCGAAAAACTACCAGGCAGCGCTGTTTATTCTGCGTCAACTGGAGTTCGGCCTGTTCGATTTCCGTCTGCACGCGGAGTTCCGTCCTGAACAAGGCGCGAAGATCCTCGAAACGCTGGCAGAAATCAAAAAACTGGTTGCCGTGGTGCCGTCTCCGTCCTGGGGGCGTTTCCCACATGCTTTCAGCCACATTTTTGCCGGAGGTTATGCAGCAGGTTACTACAGCTACCTGTGGGCCGACGTGCTGGCAGCGGATGCCTTCTCACGCTTTGAAGAAGAGGGTATTTTCAACCGTGAAACCGGACAGTCATTCCTCGACAATATTCTGAGCCGTGGCGGTTCAGAAGAGCCGATGGAGCTGTTCAAACGCTTCCGTGGTCGTGAACCGCAACTGGATGCGATGCTGGAGCATTACGGCATTAAGGGCTGATCAGTCAGTGAAAATCTGCTTAATTGATGAATCGGGCACCGGAGACGGTGCCTTATCTGTTCTGGCGACCCGCTGGGGGCTGGAGCACGATGAAGACAACCTGATGGCCTTAGTGTTAACGCCGGAGCATCTGGAACTGCGCAAGCGCGATGAGCCGAAACTTGGCGGTATTTTTGTTGATTTTGTTGGCGGAGCGATGGCACACCGACGCAGATTCGGCGGCGGACGCGGTGAGGCGGTAGCAAAAGCGGTGGGCATTAAGGGTGATTATCTGCCGGATGTAGTCGATGCCACTGCAGGTTTGGGGCGCGATGCCTTTGTGCTGGCTTCGGTGGGCTGCCGCGTGCGGATGCTGGAGCGTAATCCGGTGGTTGCCGCGCTGCTCGATGATGGCCTGACGCGTGGCTATGCCGATGCGGAAATCGGCGGCTGGTTACAGGAACGTTTGCAGTTAATTCACGCCTCCAGCCTGACGGCGCTGACCGATATTACCCCGCGCCCACAGGTGGTCTATCTCGACCCGATGTTCCCGCATAAGCAGAAAAGTGCGTTAGTGAAAAAAGAGATGCGCGTGTTTCAGTCGCTGGTTGGGCCGGATCTCGATGCGGATGGGTTGCTGGAGCCTGCTCGCCAGTTAGCGACAAAACGCGTGGTGGTCAAACGGCCGGACTACGCCCCGCCGCTGGCGAATGTCGCCACGCCTAACGCGGTCGTTACCAAAGGGCATCGCTTTGATATTTATGCCGGGACACCAGCGTAAAAGTAAACCGGGTAGCGTTACTGCTACCCGGTTTGCTGCAGGAAAAATTAATTGCTTTCTGGCGTCTCAATCATCCGTTTCAGCCACGGCACCATCAGCAGCATTACCACCGCAACGCCCAGCGTGACCAGACCAATTTTGCTAAACACATCGATGTAGACCGGTAATGTCTGTAGCGGATCGGTAATGTTGTCCGGCACGGCGGTAAATGTCGCTACATAGCCGCCCAGCAAGAATGCGGCTGCCTGCGTCAGGAACCACATCCCGAGAATAAATCCCATCAAATGCTGCGGCACCAGCGCAGCAATCATCGCCAGACCCAGGGCGCTAATAAACAGTTCACCCAGGCTCTGGAACAAGTAAACCAGGACGATAAACCACGGCGATGTCAGTCCCTGGGCATCAGCAAACCACATCCCCGCAGCGGCGGCAGTCAGAAAACCCAATGAACACATAAACATACCAAGGGTGAATTTCATCGGCATCGAGAGATCTTTGCCTTTGCTGCCCAGACGGGTATAGATAGTCGCCAGTACCGGGCTGGCAATGACCACCCAGAACGGATTGAGCGCCTGGAAGCTGACCGGGTTGATGGAAAAGCCGAGGATTTCATGATGCACGTTGTTGATGGCAAAGAAGTTCAGTGATGTTGGCATCTGGGCGTAGAGGATGTAAAACACCACCGCTTCGAGCATCAGCACAAAGGCGACAAACATCTTGTTGCGCCCGGTTTTATCCAGCTTGAATGCCTGACGGAAGAAAATAATGGTGACGACGATGGAGAGGACAATCAGCACCAGGTTGGCAACTTCCACGTTGTGCATCAGCCATGCGCAGACGAAGATCATCACCACGCTGCCAATCAACACGTACAACAGTTTGCTGAAGCTCATTGGTCGAAAGTCTGGCGCAGAACCAATATCTTTTACCATTCCACGACAGGCGATGTAGACCAGTAACGCGACAATTAACCCCGCACCGCACAGATTATAGGTGACGGAATAACCAAATCTGTCAGCGATAACTGGTGCCAGCGATAATGCTATCAACGAGCCGATGTTGATTGACATGTAAAACAGGGTGAAAGCGCCATCGAGCCGCGGATCTTTTGGCGGATAGCACTTAGAAAGCAAGCTGGCAGGGTTGGCTTTAAACAAGCCGTTGCCGACGGCGATAGTCCCCAGCGCGATGAAGATCAGGTCAGGTTTGAGTAACGACATCCCGGTCATAAAGTAGCCAATCGCCAGCACAATTGCCCCGAGAACAATGGTGCGTTTGGTTCCCAATAGATGGTCGCCAACATAACCGCCGATCGAGATAAGGCCATAGACCAGCGCCGCAAAGGCACCAAAGGTGACAAAGGCTTGCTCTTGTGAAAATCCGAGCTGTTTAACGAAGAAAACCGCCAGCACGCCTTGCACGCCGTAGTAGCCGAATCGTTCCCATAATTCGACAAAAAAGATCATAAAAAATGGGCGAGGTTGCTGCAGCATCCCAGTGGGTGTTGTTGTATTCATATTTATTAACCTTCCAATACCGTCCTGAAAAGTATGAACGCGTAAGTGATTGCGCGCGAAAGATTTTACACGCGTCTAAAATTCTTAATATTGATGTAATGAATGCATTAATGCACTATCACAGCAAAAATAACCAGCCAATCATGCTGATGTTTTTATGTGTAATGGCGTTACATGCTTTTTTATGGGGTGTAAATTTGAATTGCTCGCTACGCAGTGAGCTTTCTGACTGCAGATTAACATCGGCTCAAAACAAAAAGCAGAACGCCCGCATGAGCGGGCGTTCAGGAGCAAGTAGAGGGGAATGATTATTCTTCTTCGTCACGCAGTGGAACAATCAGCATATCAACGTGAACGGTGTTGATTAGCTGGCGTGCGGAAGACATCAGTTTGCTCCAGAAGTCCTGGTGATGACCACAAACCACCAGATCCATATCGTATTTCTTGATCGCATCAACCAGAACCTGACCCAGATCGCCGCTGCCGCTCAGGGTTTCAGTAATTGGGTAGCCTGCGTTAGTGGAAAGCTCAGTCAGCGCGTGATGAGTCTCTTCGGAAATGCGTTTCTGCATATCACCCAGATTCACATCAATAAGTCCGGTGTATAGGTCAGAGTAGTTTACATCTACGTGGATCAGAGAAACCTTCGCATTGTAGGGGCGGGCCATAGAGACCGCTTTCTCTACCAGAACTTTGCTTTCCGGGGAGAGATCAACCGCGATGAGAATGTGTTTATAAGCCATAGTGTTACTCCTTCCATAAAGTTGTCGATGACTGGCCAGCTAGCGTTTCTTGTGCCGTTACGTCACCCGCGTCCTGCGAACTACGTGCGCGGGGCTAACCCAGCCGTAAAGATTCAGTGTTAAGACCATCCTTACCTTATAGCGACCTGGATGATCCGTCAATCCGCCTTGCTTACCAATCAGATAATCAAATTTTCGACATGAATATATTGATAGTGGTTAACCTTATGGAAAAAAAACAACCTGATCTCCTACACTATCTATAGAGCCGCTCGGATGTTCGTTACGACAAAAGCGGTTTCTCCAGGACCTGGTGTTAACTGATTGGCAGCGTATCGGGAGCGGTAGCCCCGGGGTGGAACTCCGTGGGCAGGTCGCCGGGGAGGAGGTATGATAAGCACCGTCGCATTATTTTGGGCTTTATGTGTCGTTTGCATTGTTAACATGGCGCGCTATTTCTCATCACTACGCGCGTTGTTAGTGGTACTGCGTAATTGCGATCCATTGCTCTATCAATATGTTGATGGAGGGGGCTTTTTTACCTCACATGGCCAACCCAACAAACAGGTTCGTCTCGTTTGGTATATCTATGCTCAGAGGTATCGTGATCATCACGATGATGAGTTTATTCGTCGCTGCGAGCGTGTGCGTCGGCAGTTTATCCTGACCAGCGCATTGTGTGGTCTGGTGGTGATAAGCCTGATTGCATTGATGATTTGGCATTAAGTACCACGGCAATAAGGCATAAAAAAAGCGGGCCAGAAAACTGACCCGCTCGTTTTTATGCGTGCGATTACAGGAACTGCAAGGAGATCCAGTACAACCCGCCGGAGAGCAGCACTGCAGCCGGGAGGGTAAACACCCAGGCCATCAGAATGCTGGTTACCGTTTTACGCTGCAAGCCACCGCCATCAACGACCATCGTCCCCGCTACGGAAGAGGAGAGTACGTGAGTGGTGGAAACAGGCATCCCGGTATAACTCGCCAGACCGATAGACACCGCTGCCGTCATCTGGGCAGACATCCCCTGAGCGTAGGTCATGCCTTTTTTACCGATTTTCTCACCGATAGTCGTCGCCACACGACGCCAGCCAATCATCGTCCCGATACCTAACGCCAGCGCGACCGCCATGATGATCCATACCGGAGCATACTCGATGGTGCTAAGCATATCGGACTTCAATTTCTTCAACAGACGCTGATCATCCGCAGTGACGCCAGGCATTTTCACCACTTTGTCGATAGTGTCAGAAACGCACAGCATAATGCGGCGCATCTGGCTACGCTGGTCAAGCGACAGCTTGTCGTAGCTTTCCACATCGGCGGTCAACATGCCCTTCAGGCGGTTGAGCGCGTTAATGGTATTCGACGGATGGCAATGGAACTCCGCAGGCTGTGTTGCGCCTGCTTCCGGAGTCGGCACTAACTGATCAGCACCGGTCGCCTGTTTGAGCAGCGCAGGGTGTTGCTCAAAGTAAGCTTCCACGTTGTTGATAGCATCGCGGGTACGAGTGATTTCGTAACCTGTGGCATTCATATTAACCACGAAGCCTGCTGGTGCGACGCCAATCAGTACCAGCATAACCAGACCAATGCCTTTCTGACCATCGTTCGCACCGTGAGAAAACGCCACGCCGACAGCGGAAAGGATCAGTGCGATACGTGTCCAGAACGGCGGCTTTTTCTTACCGTCTTTCTTTTCACGCTCCGCAGGGGTCAGGTGGATACGGGCGCGTTTCTTGGTGCCGCTCCAGTAGCGACGCAGCAAGAAAATCAGACCACCAGCAAACACCAGGCCGACAATAGGGGAAACGATCAGAGATGCGAAAATACTTAATACTTTCGGGATATTGAGTGCATCCACCACTGACGTACCGGTCATCAACGCATTGGTTAAACCAATACCGATAATCGCGCCAATCAGCGTATGGGAGCTGGATGCAGGCAAACCAAAGTACCACGTACCAAGGTTCCAGATAATCGCCGCCAGCAACATAGAGAACACCATAGCAAGGCCATGAGACGATCCCATATTAAGCAGCAGATCTGTCGGCAGCATATGCACAATGGCATAGGCAACACTAAGACCACCCAGCAAAACACCCAGGAAGTTGAACACTGCCGCCATAACCACTGCGAGCTGAGAACGCATCGCGCGGGTATAGATGACAGTTGCCACGGCGTTGGCGGTGTCATGGAAACCATTGATGGCTTCGTAGAACAGCACAAAAGCCAGTGCAAGCAATAATAACAGCCCGGTATGCAAATCCAGGCCAGCAAACAAATGTAGCATAGGACGTTACGCCATTTTGAGGACATGAACGCGGCGCATTATCAGTGACTTTCGCGGCGCGGGCAAAGTGAAATATAGATTTTTTTGATTTGCCTCCTGTATGAATTTCACTCAAAAAATAATTATCTTATATAATTCAGATAAATACTTCCCCTAAGTAATATTGATGCTGGTGCGGCCACTGAGGAATCTTTACAATTCACGCCCATTTTTTCTAAGAGGAGCGCAACGTGGAAAGGTTTGATGCCATTATTATAGGCGCTGGTGCGGCTGGTATGTTCTGTTCTGCGCTGGCAGGTCAGGCAGGGCGCAGAGTTTTGCTGATCGATAATGGTAAAAAACCGGGGCGCAAAATCCTCATGTCTGGTGGTGGGCGCTGCAACTTTACCAACCTTTATGTCGAGCCTGGTGCCTATCTGAGCCAGAATCCGCATTTTTGTAAGTCTGCCCTCGCCCGATTTACGCAGTGGGATTTTATTGATCTGGTCAATAAACACGGCATCGCCTGGCACGAGAAAACGTTAGGGCAACTCTTTTGCGATGACTCCGCACAGCAGATTGTTGACATGCTGGTGGCAGAGTGTGAGAAGGGTAATGTGACCTTCAGATTGCGTAGCGAAGTGCTGAGTGTGGCAAAGGATGAAACGGGTTTTACGCTTGAACTGAATGGTATGACCGTCGGCTGCGATAAACTGGTCATTGCGACCGGAGGCCTCTCGATGCCGGGTCTGGGCGCGTCGCCGTTCGGTTATAAGATTGCCGAACAATTTGGCCTCAACGTGTTGCCGACGCGCGCTGGTCTGGTGCCATTCACACTGCATAAACCGTTGCTGGAAGAGTTACAGGTGCTGGCAGGCGTTGCAGTACCTTCAGTGATCACCGCTGAAAACGGCACGGTGTTCCGTGAAAATTTACTCTTCACGCATCGTGGCTTATCTGGTCCGGCGGTGTTGCAGATATCCAGCTACTGGCAACCGGGTGAATTTGTCAGCATCAATCTGCTACCGGATGTCGACCTGGAAGCCTTCCTTAACGAGCAGCGCAGTGCACATCCGAATCAGAGCCTGAAGAACACGTTGGCGGTTCATCTGCCGAAACGGTTGGTTGAACGGTTGCAACAACTTGGGCAAATCCCGGACGTCCCGCTAAAACAGCTCAACGTGCGTGACCAACAGGCGCTGATTACCACATTGACCGAGTGGCGCGTACAACCCAACGGCACCGAAGGCTATCGCACCGCCGAAGTGACTCTCGGCGGCGTGGACACCAATGAACTCTCATCACGGACGATGGAAGCGCGCAAAGTGTCTGGGCTGTACTTTATTGGTGAAGTGATGGACGTCACAGGCTGGCTGGGAGGTTATAACTTCCAGTGGGCGTGGTCCAGCGCGTGGGCTTGTGCGCAGGATTTGGCGGCAGAATAAGACGTAAAGTACCCCCTCGTTTTCGCAGTGAAATCAGGGGGAATCAACCTGAATAAAGCCCAGATAAGACGCTCAGCGTCTTATCTGAAGTCTTTTCTATTATTTTTTTGCAGACCCTGCTTCTAATATAGAAACGATTGAAAATAGCGTAAAACACACTGCACCTAAGCCAACCAGAACCCGCGAGGGAATAAAGTAAGCCATATCGGTTTGCGCAATCTCTGCAAGGAATGCCGCGAGGAACAGGCAAAACAGACAGGTAAATACGGGTATCATGGGTATTCTGTTGGTTAACGAACAGGCGCGTCTCCAGACCAGCGCCAGCAACCACACTTTGGAGAAAATACTGTAGCAGATCATCCCCAGACAAATGAGAATAATACCCGGAGCCAGACGGGCATTTTCATCTGAACTGATTAATACGTAGATGCCCTGAATAACGGTAAGTGAGCCGAGTAAAATAACCCAATAACACCAGAGCCAATGTTCTTTCGCTGAGAACGTATTCCGCGTTTGATGGATGATGGTAGCAACCAGACCAATAAGACAAGCGCAAATTGCTGTTAGCCCCAGGAGCACATGGCCTGCAACATAATGTGGTGTGATATTTGCGCTGCGTAACAGCACTATTGACCAAATAAAACCGAAGAGAGTGAGCAGAACGGGGATAGCAATTAAGTAATTACCGATAGTTGAAGAATACGCCTGCAATGGTGTTCCATCACTCTTACTACCCGCTGCGTTTTTCGGGATCAGCAGAAAATGCCCGGAAGAGGCCGCCACGGTTGATACGCAGGCGGCAATCATGCCAACACCGAAAATCACATGCCCGGCGACAAATTCATCTGCCATCACATTATCGCTGGCCAGAAATGACCATCCCCAAATCATAGTTGCAATGGAGCCAGCATAACCAATAACAGGGAATAATGTGTTGTAGAGTTTATTCACGCCATGATTTAACTGAGAGATAATAATAAATGCGGTAGTGAACAATGCCAGACATATTGCAGAGAGAGAAATCAGAACATGCCCTGCAACGAAGTATTCACTTTGTCCAGAACCTGCTAATACAAACTCACCTAATGCGATGCATATTACCCCCATTAGCAAAGGGATTAATTTAAATAACCATCCAATATAGATATTCATCTCTATCTCCATATGTTTTTCTGCTAATATCAGAAAACGTATAAGTAGTATTTTCAGCTAATTAAATATAACAATGAGATACCACTAATTGTAAAAAGTAACTTTACTATAGCTGGATTTATTGTTGTAAGTATCGGCTTTTAGAGATGGATTAAAGCTGGTAATTAAATATTTATCCTACGATGAATTCTGAATTAATATATTTTTCTTATTTTCATCGTTGTGTAAGGTGCAGTCTTTTCTCATTCATCACCTTTTCGTAAAAAACGTATTCACATTCGGGAAATATTCGTACTCAAGGGGATAATAACTCTGTGTGATAGTTACATTATTTCCTGTTGTGAAAATTTATGTCGCACAACCTGAGAACCTGTAAAAAGGATTTTTGGTTAAGAACGTAATCGAAATGTAGAACATCGTGGTGTATCACAAGCTGATAGTAATCAAATAGACAACATGAATATAACTGTTAGTATTTAATTGATTTCAATTATGAGTATGCGTGTTTCATTTACGGCCAGGAATGCTGATGATGACAACATTACTACCCGTTTTCACTAAGCCTTCCCCGTTGGTGCTCATCTTGCAGCGCCCTGGCCGCATATGCCGTTTCCTTCTTATCCCGGATGGAAGAATCCGCTGAACGTCGTTCAGTGGCAGTTGTAACACGTTTCGTTTGCTTACAGGGATTATGGCGGATCGATTATGGATAAGAGTAAACGCCATCTGGCGTGGTGGGTTGTCGGGGTTCTGGCGGTTGCTACCGTCGTGGCATGGTGGTTGTTGCGCCCGACAGGTGTGCCGGAAGGTTTTGCCGTCAGTAATGGGCGCATTGAAGCGACGGAAGTGGATATCGCCAGCAAAATCGCCGGGCGTATCGACACTATTCTGGTGAAAGAAGGCCAGTTTGTCCGCGAAGGTGAAGTGCTGGCGAAAATGGATACCCGCGTGTTGCAGGAGCAGCGGCTGGAAGCCATCGCACAAATCAAAGAAGCACAAAGCGCCGTTGCTGCCGCCCGGGCCTTGCTGGAGCAGAGGCAAAGTGAAACTCGCGCCGCGCAGTCGCTGGTCAATCAACGCCAGGCTGAACTGGACTCCGTAGCCAAACGTCATACCCGTTCCCGCTCGCTCGCCCATAGTGGGGCTATTTCTGCGCAACAACTGGATGATGACCGCGCCGCTGCCGAAAGCGCCCGTGCTGCGCTGGAATCGGCCAAAGCCCAGGTTTCTGCCTCTAAAGCCGCTATAGAAGCGGCACGCACCAATATCATTCAGGCGCAAACGCGTGTCGAAGCCGCACAAGCCACTGAACGGCGTATCGCGGCAGATATCGACGATAGTGAACTGAAAGCCCCGCGCGACGGACGTGTGCAGTATCGGGTTGCTGAGCCTGGTGAAGTGTTGGCGGCAGGCGGTCGGGTGCTGAATATGGTCGACCTGAGCGATGTCTATATGACCTTCTTCCTGCCAACCGAACAGGCTGGCACGCTGAAACTGGGCGGGGAAGCGCGTCTGATCCTTGATGCCGCGCCAGATCTGCGTATTCCGGCGACCATCAGCTTTGTCGCCAGCGTTGCCCAGTTCACGCCAAAAACCGTCGAAACCAGCGATGAACGGCTGAAACTGATGTTCCGCGTCAAAGCGCGTATCCCACCGGAATTACTCCAGCAGCATCTGGAATATGTCAAAACTGGCTTGCCGGGCGTGGCGTGGGTGCGGGTGAATGAAGAACTTCCGTGGCCTGAAGACCTGGCGGTGAGGTTGCCGCAATGACGCATCTGGAACTGGTTCCCGTCCCGCCTGTCGCGCAACTGGCGGGCGTGAGCCAGCATTATGGAAAAACCGTTGCGCTGAACAATATCACTCTCGATATTCCGGCCCGCTGTATGGTCGGGCTGATTGGCCCTGACGGTGTCGGGAAGTCGAGTTTGTTGTCGTTGATTTCTGGTGCCCGCGTCATTGAGCAGGGCAGCGTGATGGTATTGGGCGGCGATATGCGCGACCCGAAGCATCGCCGCGACGTCTGCCCGCGTATCGCCTGGATGCCACAAGGACTGGGCAAAAACCTCTACCACACCTTGTCGGTGTATGAAAACGTCGATTTTTTCGCCCGCTTGTTCGGTCACGACAAAGCGGAGCGGGAAGTGCGAATTAATGAACTACTGACCAGTACCGGGTTAGCACCTTTTCGCGATCGTCCGGCGGGTAAACTCTCCGGCGGCATGAAGCAAAAACTTGGGTTGTGTTGTGCGTTAATCCACGATCCGGAATTGTTGATTCTTGATGAGCCTACGACGGGGGTTGACCCGCTCTCCCGCGCCCAGTTCTGGGATCTGATCGACAGCATCCGCCAGCGGCAGAGCAATATGAGCGTGCTGGTTGCCACCGCCTATATGGAAGAGGCCGAACGCTTCGACTGGCTGGTAGCGATGAATGCCGGAGAAGTGCTGGCAACCGGAAGTGCCGAAGAGCTGCGGCAGCAAACGCAAAGCGCCACGCTGGAAGAAGCATTTATAAATCTGTTGCCGCAAGCGCAACGCCAGGCGCATCAGGCGGTAGTCATCCCACCGTATCAACCTGAAAACGCAGAGATTGCCATCGAAGCGCGCGATCTGACCATGCGTTTTGGTTCCTTTGTCGCTGTTGATCACGTTAATTTTCGCATTCCACGCGGGGAGATTTTTGGGTTTCTCGGTTCGAACGGCTGCGGTAAATCCACCACCATGAAAATGCTCACCGGGCTGCTGCCTGCCAGCGAAGGTGAAGCGTGGTTGTTTGGGCAACCAGTCGATCCAAAAGATATCGATACCCGCCGGCGGGTGGGTTATATGTCGCAGGCGTTTTCGCTTTATAACGAACTCACCGTGCGGCAAAACCTTGAGTTACATGCCCGCTTGTTTCACATTCCGGAAGCGGACATTCCTGCGCGAGTTGCTGAGATGAGCGAGCGTTTTAAGCTCAACGATGTTGAAGATGCACTGCCGGAATCCCTGCCGCTCGGTATTCGCCAGCGACTTTCGCTGGCTGTGGCGGTGATTCATCGCCCGGAGATGTTAATCCTCGATGAGCCTACTTCTGGCGTCGATCCAGTGGCGAGGGATATGTTCTGGCAGTTGATGGTGGATCTCTCGCGCCAGGACAAAGTGACCATTTTCATCTCCACCCACTTTATGAACGAAGCGGAACGCTGCGACCGCATCTCGCTGATGCACGCCGGAAAAGTACTCGCCAGCGGCACGCCGCAGGAGCTGGTTGAGAAACGCAGGGCTGCCAGTCTGGAAGAGGCATTTATCGCCTATTTGCAGGAAGCGGCAGGGCAGAGCAACGAAGTTGAAGCACCGCCCGTGGGACATGACACCACTCACGTGCCACGTCAGGGATTTAGCCTGCGTCGTCTGTTTAGCTACAGCCGCCGCGAAGCACTGGAACTGCGACGCGATCCGGTACGTTCAACGCTGGCGCTGATGGGGACGGTGATCCTGATGCTGATAATGGGTTACGGCATCAGTATGGATGTGGAAAACCTGCGCTTTGCGGTGCTTGACCGCGACCAGACTGTCAGCAGCCAGGCGTGGACACTCAATCTCTCCGGTTCCCGTTACTTTATCGAACAGCCGCCGCTCACCAGTTACGACGAGCTTGAGCGCCGGATGCGTGCAGGAGATGTGACGGTAGCGATTGAGATCCCACCCAATTTTGGCCGCGATATTGCACGCGGTACGCCGGTGGAAATCGGCGTCTGGATCGACGGCGCGATGCCCAGCCGCGCTGAAACGGTAAAAGGTTACGTGCAGGCGATGCATCAGAACTGGCTACAGAACGAGGCAAGCCAACAATCGACACCAGCCAGTCAAAGCGGTCTGATGAACATTGAGACGCGCTATCGCTATAACCCGGACGTAAAAAGTCTGCCAGCGATTGTTCCGGCGGTGATCCCGCTTTTGTTGATGATGATTCCGTCAATGCTAAGCGCCCTTAGCGTGGTACGGGAAAAAGAGTTGGGGTCGATTATCAATCTCTACGTTACGCCTACTACCCGCAGCGAATTTTTGCTCGGTAAACAGCTACCGTACATCGCGCTGGGAATGCTGAACTTTTTCCTGCTCTGCGGCCTGTCGGTGTTTGTGTTTGGCGTGCCGCATAAAGGCAGTTTCCTGACGCTCACCCTGGCGGCACTGCTGTATATCATCATCGCCACCGGAATGGGGCTGCTGATCTCCACCTTTATGAAAAGCCAGATAGCCGCCATTTTCGGTACTGCCATAATCACGTTGATTCCGGCGACGCAGTTTTCCGGGATGATCGATCCGGTAGCTTCACTGGAAGGGCCGGGACGTTGGATTGGCGAGGTTTATCCGACCAGCCATTTTCTGACTATCGCCCGTGGGACATTCTCGAAGGCGCTGGATCTGACTGATTTGTGGCAACTTTTCATCCCGTTGCTGATAGCCATACCGCTGGTGATGGGCTTAAGCATCCTGCTACTGAAAAAACAGGAGGGATGATGCGCCATTTACGCAATATTTTTAATCTGGGTATCAAAGAGTTGCGCAGTCTGCTCGGTGATAAAGCGATGCTGACGCTGATTGTCTTCTCGTTTACGGTGTCGGTGTACTCGTCGGCAACCGTTACGCCAGGATCGTTGAACCTCGCGCCGATCGCTATTGCCGATATGGATCAATCGCAATTGTCGAACCGGATCGTTAACAGCTTCTATCGCCCGTGGTTTTTGCCACCGGAGATGATCACCGCCGATGAGATGGATGCCGGACTGGACGCCGGACGCTATACCTTCGCGATAAATATTCCGCCAAATTTTCAGCGTGATGTCCTCGCCGGACGCCAGCCAGATATTCAGGTGAACGTCGATGCCACGCGCATGAGCCAGGCATTCACTGGCAACGGTTATATCCAGAATATTATCAACGGTGAAGTGAATAGCTTTGTCGCGCGCTACCGTGATAACAGCGAACCGTTGGTATCGCTGGAAACCCGCATGCGCTTTAACCCGAACCTCGACCCCGCGTGGTTTGGCGGGGTGATGGCGATCATCAACAACATTACCATGCTGGCGATTGTGCTCACCGGATCGGCACTGATCCGTGAGCGTGAACACGGCACGGTGGAACACTTGTTGGTGATGCCGATAACGCCGTTTGAGATCATGA
Source organism: Escherichia sp. TW09308 (assembly GCF_000208565.1). Taxonomy (NCBI): domain Bacteria; kingdom Pseudomonadati; phylum Pseudomonadota; class Gammaproteobacteria; order Enterobacterales; family Enterobacteriaceae; genus Escherichia; species Escherichia sp. TW09308. Next base: position 4,583,932 of record NZ_AEME01000001.1, read on the forward strand.
TGGCGAAGGTCTGGTCGATGGGGCTGGTGGTGTTGGTGGTGTCGGGATTATCGCTGGTGCTGATGGTGAAAGGTGTGCTGGGCGTACCGATTGAAGGCTCGATCCCGCTGTTTATGCTGGGTGTAGCGCTCAGTTTGTTTGCCACCACGTCAATCGGCATTTTTATGGGGACGATAGCACGTTCGATGCCACAGCTTGGACTGCTGGTGATTCTGGTGTTGCTACCGTTACAAATGCTTTCCGGTGGCTCTACCCCGCGCGAAAGTATGCCGCAGATGGTGCAGGATATTATGCTGACCATGCCGACGACACACTTTGTTAGCCTCGCGCAAGCCATTCTCTACCGTGGTGCCGGATTCGAAATCGTCTGGCCGCAGTTCCTGACGCTGATGGCAATTGGCGGCGCGTTTTTCACCATCGCGCTACTGCGATTCAGGAAGACGATTGGGACAATGGCGTAAGGAAGGGAAACCTGGCTTCATATTGTGATGTCATAAAGCGAAGTCATAAATTTTAGCTGCGTTCATTACGCAGAACATCTGCCTTTACAGGATCTATCTATGCAACTGAACTTAATTTTATAAATTAAGTTCAGTTAATATCTTTTCTTTCCTCGTTTCAGAAATAAATCAATCTTCCTTCGGCAAGCACTGCAAATGCCCGTGCCGCACGCCGCGCTGGGCGATAACATCATCGGCAAAATGCTGTATATCGCCCATGTCACCTTTCAGCACGGCGATTTCCAGGCAGTCGTCGTGATTAATGTGCACATGCAGCGTGGCGACCGAAAGGTCGTGGTGGTGATGCTGCGTGGAGACAATACGGCTGGCTAAGTCGCGTTTTTCGTGTTCATACACATAGGAGAGCACCGCGAAACCTTGTGTGCCGTGCTGCTGGGTAGCCTCCTGTGCCAGAGCGCTACGCAGAATATCGCGGATAGCTTCGGAACGGTTGTTATAGCCGCGACGCTGGCTCAGGCTGTCCAGCGTCTCCAGTAAATCGTCATCAAGCGTGATGGTGACTCGTTGCATTTGCGTTAAACCTTTTCTGTGGCGCGACGGCGCACGGGGAATGCGGGTAATACCGCGTTTTGTAGCACACGTCCGGCGTCAGAGGAAAAGGTTAATTTCTCTCCCACCACCTGGGTTTCGACGATTTGCCCGTTGTCCATCACCATTACCCGCTGGCAAAAACGTTCTACCAGGCGTAAGTCGTGGGTGATGAACAGGCAGGCGGTGCCAAACTGCTGTTGCAGCTTTTTCAGCAGGCGAATCACTCCCGCCTGCAGTACCAGGTCAAGGTTAGAAACGGCTTCATCCAGAATCAGCAATTTCGGTTCGACTGCCAGCGCGCGCGCCAGGCAGACGCGCTGGAGTTGACCGCCGCTTAGCTGCGGTGGGCGCTTGTCGAGCACGCTGTCGTCGAGATCTACCGCATTCAGCATTTCGCTGGCGCGCGCCAGTTGCTCCGATTTTTTCAGCGATAACAGGTGACGCATCGGCTCACGCAGGATCTCGCGCACGGTTTTGCGTGGGTTAACGGCGCTGATGGAGTCCTGAAACACCATCTGAATATCACGGCGGAACGCTTTACGCTGGGCGCGATTGAGCTTCGCCAGCGGTTCACCGCGCCAGCTAATCGTGCCCTGCGACGGCGACTCTAAACCCACCAGCAGCCGTGCGAGAGTACTTTTCCCACAGCCGCTGCGCCCCAGCAAGGCGACAGTTTCACCGCTTTTCAGGGTCAGAGAAACGTTATTCAGTACCGCCTGATGCTGGTGCTTACCGCTAAATCCACCGTGCGCATAGTGATGTGAAAGGCCGGAAACGTTAAGTAAAGTCATGATGCCAGCTCCATACCGTAAAGCGCGAGATGAGCGGAAACCAGGCTGCGCGTCACCGGATGTTGCGGCGCGTTAAACAGCGTTTCGACATCGCCCTGTTCGACAATCTTACCGTGTGACATCACTGCTACATCGTCCGCCAGACGCGCCACTACGCCCATATCATGAGTGACCAGCAACATTCCCGGAGCCTGCTTTTGCATAATGCTTTCCAGCAGATCAAGGATGCGCGCCTGCGCCACCACATCAAGGTCGGTAGTTGGTTCATCAGCGATGATAAACGGTGATTCACACAGCACTGCCATCGCAATCATCATGCGCTGCAACATGCCGCCGCTCATCTCGAACGGGTACAGCTTCAGCACGCGCGCAGCGTTTTCCAACCCCACTGCTTCTATGGCTGCGATAAGCGTGGCGTCATCGGCGGGTTTCCCTAACGCCTGGCAGGTTTCCCGCGCGTGGGTGTGCATGGTGTGCAGCGGATTAAAGGCGCTGCGTGGGTTTTGCATGATGGTAGCAATTTTGACACCGCGTAGGGCGCAGGGAGAAACCGGTTTGCCATCGGCTAAAATTTCCCCAGCCGTCTGGCGAACGCCTGCGGGTAGAATGCCCAGCGTCGCGGCGCAGGTTAATGATTTCCCGCTGCCGCTACCGCCAACTAACGCCAGCACGCGCCCGCGTTGCAGGGTTAACGATACACCGTGCACCAGCGGCTTTGCGGCCTGTAGCGCGATATCGCGCAGTTCAATCTGTTGCGGCATTAGTGTGCGTGCTCCGTCACCAGATGAGGATCCAGATGATCGCGCAGTGCGTCACCCACCAGGTTAAAGGCCATCACGCTGATAAACAGCGCCAGCCCCGGCCAGAACATTTGTAGCGGCTGAGTCCAGATATACTGGCGCGCGTCGTTAATCATCACGCCCCATTCGGCGGTCGGCGCGGTCACGCCGAGGCCGAGGAAGGACATTCCCGCCACGTGCAGCATCATATGGCCGATATCCAGCGTTGCCAGTACCAGCAGCGAAGGGATCACCGCGCCTGCCAGATGGTCGACAAACACCCGCACATGGCCCGCGCCAGAAAGCCGTGACGCCAGCACAAACTCGCGTTGGCGCAGTGAAATCACCAGGCTGCGCACCATACGTGCGTACCACGCCCAGTGCGACAGGGCGATGGCGATAATCACGTTGGTTAGCCCGGTGCCGAGTACGCCGACCATAAAGAACGACAGAATCGAGGTCGGGAAGGTCATAAACATATCCGCAACGCGCATGGTGGCCTGATCGACGCGCCCGCCAATCAGCCCGGCGCTACCGCCAATAATCAACCCTAACGTCAGTACCAGCAGCAGGCAGGCCATTACTGAGCCGAGCGACACGCGAGTCGCCGCCATCAGCCGCGAGAAAATATCGCGGCCTAAATGATCAGTGCCCAACCAGTGCTGCGCATCTGGCGAAAGCAGGCGAGAAGGCAGATCAATCGCCTGTGGATCATACGGTAGCCACCACTGGCTGGTGAGCGCAATCAGCGCCAGGAGGGCGATAATGATCAGCGCCAGACGTACCGACCAGCGGGAAGAGAGGAAAAAGTTCACGCGTGCGCTCCTTCATGACGACGAATACGCGGGTCCAGCGCAGCATTGATCAAATCAACAATCAAATTACAGACCACAAAAACCACCACCATCATCAGCGTAAAACACTGAATGACCGGATAGTCACGGTTAAAAATTGCCGACACGGCGTAACGGCCGACGCCCGGCCAGGCAAAGATATTTTCGATAATCATTGTCCCGCCGATCAGTTCGCCAATGTGCATCCCCACGGCGGTGATCATCGGCAGCGAGGCATTGCGCAGGATGTGACGGCGTTCGGTCTGTTTGTCGTTCAGACCGCGTAGCCGCGCCCAGGTCACGTGACGCTGACCGGCGACGTCCAGCATACTGGCGCGCAGCAGACGTGCGTTTATCGCCAGCGACATAAAGGCGATGGATACCGCAGGTAAAATGAGGTGCTGCCAGCCGCCGTAGCCCATCGCGGGCAGCCATTGCAGATACACCGAAAACCCCATCACCAGCAAAAATGCCAGCCAGAAGTTAGGCATCGACACGCCGAGAAACGCGATAAAACGCACGGCGAAATCGGGCAGGCGATCGCGATGGCGCGCCGCCCAGATACCGAGCGGCACGGAAGTGAGCAGAATTAACACCAGCGCTGCGCCTGCCAGTTCCAGCGTGGCGGGCAGGAAATTCAGCATATCGTCCAGCACCGGGCGTTGGCTGGCGAATGAGACACCAAAATCAAGATGTAGCGCCTTCCACAGCCAGGTGCCGTATTGCACGTACAGCGGCTGATCCAGACCGAGCATTGTGCGGGTAGAAGCCAGCATTTCCGGCGTCGGCGGCAGGTTGGACAGACGCAGATAATCGAGCGCTGGATCGCCGGTGCCGAGGCGTAGCATCAGAAAAATGATCACCGAGGCGGCAAGCACCATCGGGATCAGCAGCAGAAAGCGGCGCAATACATAACGCAACATTAAGGTTTCACCGGTTTAATCTGTTCGAACGGAATTTCAGTGGCAATCGGCGCGTAGGGGATGTTGCCCAGTTCCGGTTTTGCCACCACCATCATCGAGATATAGCTGATTGGCAGATAAACCGCCTCGTCGTGCAGACGGGTCAGAATGTCGCGATATAGTGCCTGACGTTGTGTTTCGTCATGGGTCGCCAGCACTTCGCCAATCTCTTTATCAATCAGCGGCTTGTCGGCTAATCCTTGCTGTGCCTGGAAGTCAGCGTGCGACGGTACGCGCATCGAACTCAGGAAAGCGTGTGGATCGTATGGCGCGCCCCAGGTGCGGTGGAAAATCATGCCAAATCGACCGTCACGCTGGCGGGCGTAGATACTGCTCTCTTCTTCTCCAATTAATGTGATATCAGCGCCAATCTGGTGCATATCGGCCTGAATGATTTCTGCCATTGATTTGCTTAACGCATCGGTGCCGATGAACGACAGTTCAATGCGCAGCGGCTGACCGTTTTTCTCGCGGATATCTTTGCCCGCAGGCAGCGTCCAGCCTGCTTTTTCCAGCAAATCTTTCGCTTTCTGTGGATCGTACTGGCGCGGCTTCAGGCCGAGATTAGCGTAAGGCACAGAAGGGGCAAACAGAGTGTCGGCAACCTGCTGGGTGCCATACAATGCGTTATCAATCAGCGATTTTTTGTTTACGGCGTAATTGAGCGCTTCCCGCACTGCCAGCTCGTTGGTAGGGGCTTTGGCGGTATTAAGCGCCAGCATCACAGTTTCGATCGGTTGTGACAGTTGAGTGTGGTAAGCCGGGTTCTGGCTAAAGCGGGCGAAGGTATCGAGTGGCAGCAGCCCTTCATTACCGTACAGCAGGTCGATATCACCGGTTTCGAAAGCTACCGCGCGAGTAGTCGGGTCGGGGATCACGTTGAAGGTGATCTTTTTAATTGCCGGTTTTTCACCCCAGTAGTTTTCGTTACGGACGAAGACATCGTATTGATTCAGTTTCGATTCCTGCAAAACCCACGGCCCGGTGCCAATCGGGGCTTTAATCCCGTTCATGGTTTCGTGGTTTTTAAATTGTGACGGAGCGATAAAGCGGAAAGGGCGCGGCAGAGCCAGTTCTTGCAGGAAAGGATAGTAGGCGCTTTTCAGGGTGATTTGCAGCTCGTTTTTACTGAGTGCTTTGACATCAACAATCTGGTTTGCCAGCTCCAGCCAGGCGTGACGTTGACGGTTATCGAGCACTGCGCGGAAGTTTTCTGCTGCGGCCTCTGCATCGAACGGTTCACCATTAGAGAATTTCACGTCATCACGCAGGGTGAAGGTCCAGGTTTTGCCATCTTCCGAATGGGTCCAGCTTTTTGCCAGCCACGGGGTCACCGAACCGTCTGCCTGATATTTCACCAATGGTTCATAAACCATGCTCTGGGCGAACATCTGGTTAGGCGTGTAAAGGTGCGGGTTTAGTGGCCCGACGTTCACCGGCCAGGCGGTGGTGATTTCATCTGGCGCGGCGGCATGGACGATAAAAGACGCACAAGCCAGCAGCGCAAACAGAGTGCGGCGGAGTGTGGAGAACATGGTAACCCCAATGGATTAAAATAGATGGCGGAAATAAGTATGACGATTTTAAGTATTCGTCATACTGATAACCTGTTCTGGATCAAGATATAGGCAGTCGGACGGGCGGATCAGTTAAGTGAATCGATCCATTGCACACTGTCGGCGGTGAGCGTAAAGGGAGTAGGGGTGCAGATTGCCAGGCTTAAATTGTCGAGCTGGCAATGGCTGACTGACAGCGATGACTGGTAGGTGCTGTCTACGCTGACGATTTGCCAGGCGCTGCCGCCACGCTGTTTAACGATGGCTTCTTTGCGTGTCCAGATACGCCAGAACACTTCCAGTTGTTGGTCAGGATGCACAGCGTCCATTTCGGCATGTTCTCCGAGGCTGAACACCGCGTTCGCCAGCCAACGCCAGTTGGCGCGCGGGCGAATCACTTCGATATCACAGCCGACTTCACCTTCATCGCTCAACAGCAGGGCGATATCGTCACCGCTATGACTTAAGTTGAACCAGAGCGGCGTTTCCGGGGGGAAGGCGGGTTTCCCTTGTTCACCGTAGATGATGTCCGGTAGTGGAGAAAGCGTGTGCGAAAGCAATGCACGCCCCGCCAGCCAACGTTCTCGCCGTGGGCCTTGCGGTGCTTGATCGCGCAAAGCCGGTGGCAGTGGAGCTGCGCTTAAGGTCGAAACTTTCCCCAGAACTATCCGATACATATCAGGGCCAACGTTTAATTATGATGGAAAGTGCGTATCGTATCACTTGTCGCCTCATCCCGGTAACCGACTTTTCGGTCTGCCTGGTCCCAGTAAAATCGCCAGTTTGCTGCCGCCTTCCGTGGTTTCCATCCAGATTTTACACACGCTGGTTAGTGGTACTGAAAGTAGCATGCCAATCGGGCCGAGCAGCCATCCCCAGACTAACAATGAAAGAAACACCACCATGGTGGACATTCCAAGGCGATGGCCCATCATCCGTGGTTCTAAAATATTGCCGATGATCATATGGACGATTAAAAACAGTGCGCCGACCAGGATGCATTCGTAAACGCCATTAAACAGCAGCACTTGAATCATCGGCGGCACGGCGGAGATCACCGCGCCGATATTGGGCACGTAGTTGAGCAAAAACGCCAGAACTGCCCACATCAGTGCAAACTGTACGTCCAGCAGCGCCAGCCCTAACCAGACGATCACGCCCGTCCATAAACTTAACAGCGTCTTCAAGGCCAGATAATGCGAAACGCCTTTGAGTGCGCGGTGTAATCCCGCGATGTGAATCTGTGGGTTATTCAGCGCAAAGCGCATTTTGTAAGGCACGTGGCGCACTTCAAACAGCATGAAAACCACGGTCATCACCAGCAAAAGCACGCTCGCCATTGCCCCGGAAAGTCCGGTCATTAGCGCAGTGGTGAACGTTACGAGTTTTTCTGAGTCCATCCGCTGAAGCATCCGTTCCGGCGACATATGCAGATTAAGAAATGGCAACATTTCTTGTAATTTAAAGAGTTTACGCGTCAGTTCCTTGTTAAATTTCGGCAACATGGAGATAAATTCGTTAAACGATGCCGCCAGCACGCCGACCAGCGCGGTAAGTGCGATCAGCATTACTACCACCACAATCGTAATGGCAACGGGACGCTGGACTCCGCGACGAATAAACCAGGTGACCAGCGGGTTGAGGACAATGGCGAAAAACAGCGCCAGCAACAGTTGCACTATGATATCTGCTGCTGCGTGAATACCCGCGAGGATCACCACCAGTGAGGCCAGCTTCAGCAGGATGTGCATACCCGTTTTATCGGGTTGAGGGGTTTCCATTGGGGCTTCCTTGTGACTTTTTGTATTAAGTGTAGCGGGAGTCACGCCAGCAATATTCTGATTCTTACTGCTGATTTCCACGTCAGCACGTGGTAAAAATGAAACACTGTTGTAAAAACGTGGTGATCCTCATGCCCGAACCCGTTGCCGAACCGGCATTTAACGGATTGCGCCTGAATTTGCGCATTGTCTCCATTGTCATGTTTAACTTCGCCAGCTACCTCACCATCGGGTTGCCGCTCGCTGTATTGCCGGGCTATGTCCATGATGTGATGGGTTTTAGCGCCTTCTGGGCGGGGCTGGTTATCAGCCTGCAATATTTCGCCACCTTGCTGAGTCGTCCTCATGCCGGCCGTTACGCCGATTTGCTGGGGCCAAAAAAGATAGTCATCTTTGGTCTGTGCGGCTGCTTTTTGAGTGGTCTGGGGTATCTGACGGCAGGATTAACCGCCAGTCTGCCCGTCATCAGCCTGTTATTACTGTGTCTGGGGCGTGTAATTCTCGGCATTGGACAAAGTTTTGCCGGCACCGGCTCGACACTGTGGGGCGTTGGCGTGGTTGGTTCGCTGCATATCGGGCGAGTCATTTCCTGGAACGGCATTGTCACTTACGGGGCGATGGCTATGGGCGCGCCGTTGGGCGTGCTGTTTTATCACTGGGGCGGTTTGCAGGCGCTGGCGTTAATCATTATGGGCGTGGCACTGGTGGCAATTCTGTTGGCGATCCCGCGTCCTTCAGTGAAAGCCAACAAAGGCAAGCCGCTGCCGTTTCGCGCGGTGCTTGGGCGCGTCTGGCTATACGGCATGGCACTGGCGTTAGCTTCCGCCGGATTTGGTGTCATCGCCACTTTTATCACACTGTTTTATGACGCTAAAGGTTGGGACGGCGCAGCTTTCGCGCTGACGCTGTTTAGCTGTGCATTTGTCGGTACGCGGCTGTTATTCCCTAACGGTATTAATCGTATTGGCGGCTTAAACGTGGCGATGATCTGCTTTAGCGTTGAGATTATCGGCCTGCTATTGGTTGGCGTGGCGACCATGCCGTGGATGGCGAAAATCGGCGTCCTACTGGCGGGGGCGGGATTTTCGCTGGTGTTCCCGGCGTTGGGCGTGGGGGCGGTAAAAGCGGTGCCTCAGCAGAATCAGGGGGCGGCGCTGGCAACCTATACTGTGTTTATGGATTTATCGCTGGGCGTGACCGGGCCGCTGGCTGGGCTGGTGATGAGTTGGGCAGGTGTGCCAGTGATTTATCTGGCGGCGGCGGGATTGGTAGCAATCGCGTTATTGCTGACGTGGCGATTAAAAAAACGGCCTCCGGAGCAAGTACCGGAGGCCGTTTCATCATCTTAAAATTACTGAATCACCAGTGTATTAATGATGTTTTCTGCGGTGGTCTGCGCTTTTTGCTGATCGTCAGCAGGCAGCGTGATTTGCATCGTCAGCATTTGATTTCCCACGTTACCCAGAATGACGGAAGAGTACGCCGTCTGGCCTTTAGCGGAGATGATGCTGTCTAACTGCTGCATTTTGTGACCTTTCAGCTCAATGGCTTTGTTAGTCACCACTTGCAGTTGTGGATCGCGGCTACGTTGCTGATCTTCCAGACGCTTCGCCAGCACAGCCAGGTCTTCTTTCGGATCATCGCCCATAATAATAATCACTGCTTTCTGCCCAGTGGCGTCGGACCAGACGTGCATGTTATTGGCCTGTGTTCCCAGCTTACCGCTCTGGTCGGTCATATCTGCTGGCAGCGAGAAGCTTAACTTGCCATCAAGCAGGTTGACGGTATTCGCGGTAGCGTTACTTTCCGCGACTGTGCTTTCCGCTGTAGCGTTAGTGTCTTTATCATCACAGGCCGCAAGCCCCATAACCAGCAGGCCAATTCCGACATATTTAACCAGATTGCGCATTGACATCTTCCTTTTGATAAACGGCCATAACGGCTCATTCATCCATCTTATCACAAGTCTGATAACGAACCTTTAACTGGCCTGCAAAGCGTTGATTTCGGATTTATCTGCCAGTCTTTTCAATAGCATATTGAGTAATACGCCATACATTGGCAGGAAGAAAACGATGCTAATTAACACTTTGAAACAGTAATCAACCAGCGCGATTTCCATCCAGTGTTCGGCCATAAAGGCATCCGGACTGCGCCAGAAAGCAATAAAGAAGAAGGCCAATGTGTCGCTGACGTTACCGAAAAGTGTGGAAGCCGTCGGTGCCAGCCACCAACGACGACTCTGACGCAGACGGTTAAAGACGTGTACGTCGAGGATCTGTCCCAGCGCGTAGGCCATAAAGCTGGCGGTAGCGATACGGGCGACAAACAGGTTGAAGTGGGCGAGAGCGCCGAATCCCTGCCATGAACCCATATAAAACAGCGACGAGATGACGTAGGAGATCAGCAACGCGGGGATCATCACCGCAAAGATGATACGACGAGCCAGCGGCGCGCCAAAAATACGCACGGTCAGGTCGGTAGCAAGAAAAATAAACGGAAAGCTAAACGCGCCCCAGGTGGTATGAAAACCGAAAATAGAGACCGGAAGCTGTACCAGATAGTTACTGGAGGTGATCACCAGTAGATGAAATAACGATAACCAGAACAACGCTTTATAGCGTTGAGTTTGCGAGAAAGCGTTCATATTGTACCTTTTTGATTAACCATTGGGGTGAGGGAACCCAATACGTACGGCACGTTATTTTATAGTGAGATAATAACGTGCTTACCCTTTTTTCGAGCCGCCGCATGATACTGCTTTGTGTTAACAATGCAATGGTTAATTTTCACGCAATCGTTAACCTGGTTTGCTTACGGACTCGCAGGGCGTAAACTAGCGCCGTTTTTTTATGTGACGAGAAGAAAATGACCGATCTCTTTTCCAGCCCTGACCACACACTTGACGCACTAGGCCTGCGCTGCCCGGAACCGGTGATGATGGTGCGTAAAACCGTGCGTAATATGCAGCCTGGCGAAACGTTGCTGATTATTGCCGATGATCCGGCCACGACCCGCGATATTCCTGGGTTTTGTACCTTTATGGAACACGAACTGGTGGCCAAAGAGACGGACGGACTGCCTTATCGTTATTTGATTCGCAAAGGTGGCTGATGGGGGCAGATTGGCTTCGATGCCGCCTTTTCCTCTCACCTTAACCCTCACCCCAGAGGGGCGAGGGGGGCGATCGCGCTCAATTTTGCGGCTTGCAACCGGTTTGTATAACGAATAAAGCGTTTAAGCTGCATCTGGCGATATGGTGCACAATGCCTGATGCGACGCTGTCGCGTCTTATCATGCCTACGAGTTCGATGCTCTGTGTAGGCCGGATAAGGCGTTTACGCCGCATCCGGCAAGCAAGTGTAATGGAATGCACAAATGGATTATTTAATTCCAGTTTGTCTGGGATTGCTGGGATTGCTCGCGATATTCGCCCCCAATTGGCAGCTCCCTGTTTTTATCGTCGTGGGGGGATGGCTGGGGGTACTTGCATGGGGTTGGCTCTGGCTAATGATATTTTTACCTTTACTCAACGGCGTCGGGCTTGCTTATGCTCTGTGGTTGATGTTCAAAAGGCCATCATTAGCATCTCGCCTGGTTGCTGCATTCAGTGTTATCTCCGTCATTCTGATGTTAGCGCTATATTACGCTTTCCTGACTATGCCGCCGTTCCCGCCCCAGCGTTAAGCCTGATAGCCAGAGGCTATCAGGCAACACCTTTACTTCCTGCGTAACAACCGCAACGCATTCGCCGTTACCAGCACCGTCGCCCCCGTGTCTGCCAGCACCGCAAGCCACAGGCCGGTCATACCCAAGAGTGTAGTGACGAGGAAGATCCCTTTCAGCCCTAGCGCAATAGTGATGTTCTGGCGGATATTGGCGTGAGTCGCGCGTGCCAGTTCAATCATCTGCACCAGACCACGCAGATGGTTATGCGTTAACGCTGCATCGGCGGTTTCCAGCGCCACGTCTGTGCCGCTACCCATTGCAATCCCAATGGCTGCGGCTTTCATAGCTGGTGCGTCGTTAATACCGTCGCCCACCATCGCCAGTGGCGCATGTTGATTCAACTCGGTCACGGCTTTGACTTTATCTTCCGGCAGTAATCCAGCTTTAAACTCCAGCCCCAGTTCACCGGCAATGGCTGCCGCTGCACGCGGATTATCGCCGGTGAGGATCACCCCTTTAACGCCCAGCGCGTTTAGTTCACTGATGGCAGTTGCGGCGTCGGCGCGTAGCGTATCCTGCAACGCAATCACACCAAGCACGTCATCGTTACGCACCACCAGCACTACCGTTTGTCCGGCGCTTTCCAGTTCGTTAATCAAACCGGCGAATGCTTCGGCAGGATGTTTCCCTGCGGCGCATATCAGCACCCGATCGCCGTTGACCAGCGCTTCAATGCCAGAGCCGACCAGCGCTCGCTGTGACTCTGCGCCAGGAATGCTGAGTGCGGCAACTTGCGCTTCACGAACTATGGCCTGCGCCAGTGGATGTGTTGCCCCTTGCTCCACCGCTGCCGCCAGCGCCAGGAGTTCAGATTCGCTAACACCGGTTGCCGGATGCATCGCGGTAACGCGCGGTTTACCGACGGTTAGCGTACCGGTTTTATCAAACGCCACCTGGGTAACACGACCTAACTGCTCCAGCGCCGCGCCGCCTTTAATTAACGCCCCACGACGCGCCGCTGCCGCCAGCCCGGAGGTAATCGCCGCAGGCGTGGAGATAACTAACGCACACGGGCAGCCAATCAGTAACAACGTCAGCCCTTTATAAATCCACTCCTGCCAGCTTGCAGCAAACAGCAGCGGTGGCACCAGCGTCACCAGCAGGGCGACGGCCATAATCGCAGGCGTGTAAATACGGCTGAAACGGTCGATAAATCGCTCAATCGGTGCGCGGCGCTCTTCGGCCTCTTCGATCAGTTTCAGAATGCGGTCAATGGCGCTGGCACCCGGTTCTGATAGCACTTCCAGTGTAACCAGTCGGTCGACGCTGGTGGCACCTGCAGGGACTTTATCGCCTGTTGTGCGTTCCACAGGGATGGATTCGCCGGTAAGGGCGCTTTCATCAAAACTGGCAAATGGTGAGAGTAGTTTACCGTCGGCAGGTAAACGCCCGCCCGCAGCAACTTCAATCACGTCGCCAGGGCGCAGGCTGTTAATCGCCACTTCTTCACGTTCGCCGTTACGCAGGCGCGTGGCGGTTTCTGGTTTCAACGCCATTAATGCGCTGACGCCCTGACGTGCGCGGCTGGCAGCCCAACCTTCCAGCCGTTCACCAATCAAAAACAGCAGCAATACCATCGCGGCTTCTGCCGTTGCGCCAATAAACAGCGCGCCGATGGCGGCTACGCTCATTAACGTTTCAATAGCAAAATAGCTGCCGGATTTAATTAAGCGCAACGCCTGGCGAGCAATCGGGTACAGCCCAACCAACGTGGTGGCGATAAACGCCAGTTGGCCGAACGGATGATTAAATTGCTCCAGTCCCCAACTGATCGCCATCATCACAATGAGCGTAATCAGCGGTAGATTCTCTTTCAGGCGTGATTCTTTTGGCTCTTCGGCGGCCTGTTCATCGCGCAGGGAATAGCCCGCTTTTTGCACCGCCGATTCAACTTGCGCACGGATGTCATTGTCGGCATCAACCACCAGTTTTTCGGTAGCGAATAACACCTGTACCTGATTCACGCCAGAAAGCTGGCGCACGGCATTTTCTACTTTGCGCGCACAGGCGGCACAGTCCATGCCGCTGACTTTCCAGCTATAGCGAGTGCCGGAGACTTTTTCAGAGAGTGTTGGCGTGCTGGAACATGCGCCGTCGCAGCAACAGTCGTTGGCGTTCTGTGCCGTGGTTAGCGGTTTGAACGCGGCAAATTGAGGGGCTTTTTTGCCGTGATTGTCAGGAGTCGACATGGCATCCTCCGGTTAAGTTTTTTCTCATTAACCGAAGGATACACTCTGGAGTCGACTCCAGAGTCAAGTTTTATCAGAGATACAGTGAGCGGACGATGAGGAAGTGACCGGCAAAATAGCAAGCCGCTGCAATGGCGTTATCCGCACGGAAGCGGCGGCGATAGTGACTACCCAGCCAGACAAAGTTACTGATGAACAGCAGTGCAGCGCCCATAAAAGCAGAGAGTGCGGGAGCGGTCGGGCGGAAGAACCACAGCTCACCTGCCAGCCACACCATTACCAGCGTCATACCGACAAAAGTACAGACAGGCCAACGGAACTCTTCCAGACGCGTCCAGATAATGGCCAGTAATAGCGCGCCCAGCACCAGCAGTACCAGCGGCAACGGCCAGAAGAAGGAGAGCGTCATCTGGCTGGCGAAATAGATGGTGTACAGCAGGTGTGAGAGGAAAAACGCGCCGATGGCGTACATCAGACGCTGGCGTGGTAACAGGGTTAACGCATCACCCAGCAGTGACGCACACAGCCCCGCCAGCACCAGATAACTAATCGCGTCGAACATTGGTGCCTGCCAGGCCAGCAATAGCAGGAGAAGAAGGGTTAACGGTTTAAATAGCCAGCGTTGCCAGGTTGGCCCACGGTACGATGCATCCACAGATAGCCATGCGGAAAGACAGACAGCGATAAACGACCAAAGCATCTTAGTTCCTTGAATTCGTTATTTTTTCGTAAGCGGAATGCCTACAGTCTTGCTTCCAGTTTAGTGGCGAGGGTGGACGGATGACAACACCATAACTGGCAGGGTATGCTTATTTCCGCATTTTCCGATGAGGGATAAAGATGAGCAAGGCACCTCTTTTCTTTATTGTTATCATTGGCTTAATCATTGTCGCCGCATCGTTTCGCTTTATGCAGCAGCGACGGGAAAAAGCTGATAATGATATGGCACCGCTCCAGCAACAACTGGTGGTGGTGAGCAATAAGCGAGAAACACCGATTAACGATCGTCGTTCGCGTCAGCAGGAAGTGATACCGGCTGGCACCAGTCTGCGTTATGAGGCGAGTTTCAAACCGCAAAGCGGCGGACTGGAGCAGACGTTCCGTCTTGACGCTCAACAGTACCATGCCCTGACGGTGGGTGATAAAGGTACGTTGAGCTTTAAAGGAACGCGTTTTGTCAGCTTTGTTGGCGAGCAATAAGGTTATTTTTTAACTTTAAATTTCTTCTGCCAGACCAGCAGTTCAAACACGCCGAAAAGGAAAATACGCACCTTTTCGGCAGTGGTCATCTGTGGGCCATCTTTCGGTAAGGTCGATTTCAACAGCGCCAGTTGCATACCATGCATCAGAACCGTAAAAATCAGCGCGACATTAACGAAAATATTCAGCGGGCGTGGGAATGGTTGAAAAAGATTGAGGATTAAAAATCCCCAAACGCAGAGCATTAACAAACGTCCAATATTAATCAGCATCACTTTCTCCTTGTGTTTCACGCTGATACAACCGATAAGCGACCTGACCCGCCACTTTTTCGCGATACAACGACCAGTTTGCCGGAACGGTGGGAAGGCCATTTTCTACTTCACTTTCAACATAAACCCAGGCTTCATCAGCCAGCCAGCCGTTGTTTTCCAGTAAATTAATGGTTTCTTCCAACAAGCCACGGCGGAACGGTGGGTCAACAAACACAATATTATGCGGCGTTCCTTTTTGCATTAGAAAAGACATCGCATTGGTGTTCACGACTCGCGCATTGCCTGCTTTCAGCGTCGCCAGATTCTTGATTAACTGCTGAGATACTGCACGATCCATCTCAACCAGCGTAGCTCCCGCAGCGTAGCGTGACAAGGCTTCCAGCCCCAGAGCCCCGCTACCTGCGAAGCAATCCAGACATTGCGCATCAACAATTATCGGCGCTAGCCAGTTAAACAAGGTTTCACGTACGCGATCAGTAGTGGGGCGTAGACCTGGGCTATCAGGAACCGGGAGTTTACGGCCTCGCCACTGCCCGCCAATAATGCGGATTTGACCGCTGCCGGAATGATTCGGTTTTTTCATGATAAAGTGCTCAATCCGCCAGATAACACATAATTGCAGGCGGTGATGTGGAATAAGTTAAGTGATAGACTATTTCATCATTTTTTTAGCTGCTATGTACATAGCGTGAACGCTGTGCCATGAAGCAACAGCGAGGAGTATAGTCGCAGATGGCGAAAGAAAAAAAACGTGGCTTTTTTTCCTGGCTGGGCTTTGGTCAAAAAGAGCAGACCCCGGAAAAAGAGACAGAAGTCCAAAATGAACAACAGGTTGTAGAAGAAATCGTTCAGGCAGAAGAGCCTGCGAAAGTAGCTGAACAAGCTGTTGAAGAGCAGCCGCAGGTTCATACTGAAGCCGGGGCGGAAACTTTTGCTGCCGAAGTGGTGGAAGTAAGCGAACAGGTTGTCGAAAGTGAGAAAGTGCAGCCTGAAGCTGTTAGCGAACCGGAAGTTATTGCAGAGCCGGAATCTATAGTTGAAGAAGCGCCAGCGCCGGTAGTTGAACCTGAAGTCACGCCGGAACCGGTGGCTATTGAGCGTGAAGAACTGCCGCTGCCGGAAGAAGTCAAAGCCCAGGAAGTTTCGCCAGAAGAATGGCAGGCAGAAGCGGAAACCGTGGAGATTGTCGACGCGGCGGAAGAACAAGCGGCGCAAGAAGAAATCACTGACGAAGAGCTGGAAGCGCAGGCACTGGCCGCCGAAGCGGTAGAAGAGGCGGTGATGGTGGTTACTCCGGCAGAAGAAGATCAGCCGGTTAAAGAAATCGCTCAGGAACAGGAAAAACCAACCAAAGAAGGTTTCTTCGCGCGCCTGAAGCGCAGCCTGTTAAAAACGAAAGAAAACCTCGGTTCCGGATTTATCAGCCTGTTCCGTGGGAAAAAAATCGACGATGATCTGTTTGAAGAGCTGGAAGAACAGCTTTTGATTGCCGATGTGGGCGTGGAAACCACACGCAAAATCATCACCAATCTGACAGAAGGCGCATCACGCAAGCAGCTTCGCGATGCTGAGGCGCTCTACGGCCTGCTGAAAGAAGAGATGGGTGAGATTCTGGCGAAGGTTGATGAGCCTCTGAATGTCGAAGGCAAAACACCATTCGTGATCCTGATGGTGGGCGTCAACGGTGTGGGTAAAACCACGACCATCGGCAAGCTGGCGCGTCAGTTTGAGCAGCAGGGCAAGTCGGTAATGCTGGCGGCAGGCGATACTTTCCGTGCGGCAGCGGTTGAGCAGCTTCAGGTCTGGGGACAGCGCAATAATATTCCGGTGATTGCCCAGCATACCGGTGCGGACTCCGCCTCTGTTATCTTCGATGCCATTCAGGCCGCTAAGGCGCGTAATGTTGATGTCCTGATTGCCGATACCGCCGGACGTTTGCAGAACAAATCGCACCTGATGGAAGAGCTGAAGAAAATCGTTCGCGTGATGAAGAAACTCGACGTTGAAGCTCCGCATGAAGTTATGCTGACTATCGACGCCAGCACCGGGCAGAATGCGGTAAGCCAGGCCAAACTGTTCCACGAAGCGGTTGGCTTAACCGGTATCACGCTGACGAAACTGGACGGCACGGCAAAAGGCGGGGTAATTTTCTCGGTGGCTGACCAGTTTGGTATTCCTATCCGCTATATTGGTGTAGGCGAACGTATTGAGGATTTGCGTCCGTTTAAAGCGGACGACTTTATTGAGGCACTTTTTGCCCGAGAGGACTAAAAATGATTCGCTTTGAACATGTCAGCAAGGCTTATCTCGGTGGGAGGCAGGCGCTGCAGGGCGTGACGTTCCATATGCAGCCGGGTGAGATGGCGTTTCTGACCGGTCATTCCGGCGCAGGGAAAAGTACCCTCCTGAAGCTGATCTGTGGGATTGAGCGGCCCAGCGCCGGGAAAATCTGGTTTAGCGGCCATGACATCACGCGTCTGAAAAACCGTGAAGTTCCGTTTCTGCGCCGCCAGATCGGTATGATTTTCCAGGATCACCATCTGCTGATGGATCGTACTGTCTACGATAACGTGGCGATCCCGCTGATTATCGCCGGTGCCAGTGGTGACGATATCCGTCGCCGTGTATCGGCGGCGCTGGATAAAGTCGGGCTACTGGACAAAGCGAAGAACTTTCCTATTCAGCTTTCTGGCGGTGAACAACAACGCGTTGGCATTGCCCGTGCGGTGGTTAACAAACCTGCGGTACTGCTGGCGGATGAACCGACCGGTAACCTGGACGACGCGCTGTCAGAAGGGATTTTACGTTTGTTTGAAGAGTTTAACCGCGTTGGAGTAACAGTATTAATGGCAACGCACGATATTAACCTGATTTCGCGGCGTTCCTATCGCATGCTCACTCTGAGCGATGGTCACTTGCATGGAGGCGTGACCCATGAATAAGCGCGATGCAATTAATAATATTCGCCAATTCGGTGGACGTCTGGATCGTTTCCGTAAATCGGTCGGCGGCTCTGGCGACGGTGGTCGTAACGCGCCGAAACGAGCGAAGTCATCACCGAAACCGGCGAATCGCAAAACCAATGTTTTCAACGAACAGGTGCGCTATGCGTTCCACGGTGCTTTGCAGGATCTAAAAAGCAAACCGTTCGCCACGTTTTTAACGGTGATGGTGATCGCCATCTCCCTGACGCTGCCCAGCGTTTGTTATATGGTGTACAAAAACGTCAACCATGCGGCGACGCAATATTATCCGTCACCGCAAATCACCGTTTATCTGCAAAAAACGCTGGACGATGATGCCGCAGCGGGGGTGGTTGCGCAGCTACAGGCCGAGCAGGGCGTGGAGAAAGTGAATTATCTTTCTCGTGAAGACGCGCTGGGCGAGTTCCGTAATTGGTCTGGTTTTGGCGGTGCGCTGGATATGCTGGAGGAAAACCCGCTTCCGGCAGTAGCGGTGGTGATCCCGAAACTCGATTTTCAGGGTACGGAGTCACTGAATACGCTACGTGACCGTATTACCCAGATTAACGGCATTGATGAAGTGCGAATGGACGATAGCTGGTTTGCCCGTCTGACCGCGCTGACTGGGCTGGTTGGGCGTGTTTCGGCAATGATCGGCGTGCTGATGGTGGCGGCAGTGTTCCTTGTTATCGGCAACAGTGTGCGTCTGAGCATTTTTGCCCGTCGTGATTCTATTAACGTGCAGAAACTGATTGGCGCGACGGATGGTTTCATCCTTCGCCCGTTCCTGTACGGTGGTGCGCTGCTGGGATTTTCTGGCGCATTGCTGTCATTAATTTTGTCAGAAATCCTGGTGCTACGTTTGTCATCGGCGGTTGCAGAAGTGGCACAGGTATTCGGAACGAAGTTTGATATCAATGGGTTATCTTTCGATGAATGCCTGTTGTTGTTGCTGGTGTGTTCGATGATTGGCTGGGTGGCAGCGTGGCTTGCCACGGTGCAGCATTTACGCCACTTTACGCCGGAATAATAAAAGCGTGCTATACTCTTTCCCTGCAATGGGTTCCGTAGCAGGGAAAGAGACCCCGTTGTCTCTTCCCGGTATTTCATCTCTATGTCACATTTTGTGCGTAATTTATTCACAAGCCAGCATTGAACTTGTGGATAAAATCACGGTCTGATAAAACTGTGAATGATAATCTCGTTGCTCTTAAGCTCTGGCACAGTTGTTGCTACCACTGAGGCGCCAGAAGATATCGATTGAGAGGATTTGAATGACTGACAAAATGCAAAGTTTAGCTTTAGCCCCTGTTGGCAACCTGGATTCCTACATCCGGGCAGCTAACGCGTGGCCGATGTTGTCGGCTGACGAGGAGCGGGCGCTGGCTGAAAAGCTGCATTACCATGGCGATCTGGAAGCAGCTAAAACGCTGATCCTGTCTCACCTGCGGTTTGTTGTTCATATTGCTCGTAATTATGCGGGCTATGGCCTGCCACAGGCGGATTTGATTCAGGAAGGTAACATCGGCCTGATGAAAGCAGTGCGCCGTTTCAACCCGGAAGTGGGTGTGCGCCTGGTCTCCTTCGCCGTCCACTGGATCAAAGCAGAGATCCACGAATACGTTCTGCGTAACTGGCGTATCGTTAAAGTTGCGACGACCAAAGCACAGCGCAAACTGTTCTTTAACCTGCGTAAAACCAAGCAGCGTCTGGGCTGGTTTAATCAGGATGAAGTCGAAATGGTGGCTCGCGAACTGGGCGTTACCAGCAAAGACGTGCGTGAGATGGAATCGCGTATGGCGGCACAAGACATGACATTCGATATGTCTTCCGACGACGATTCCGATAGCCAACCGATGGCTCCGGTGCTCTATCTGCAGGATAAATCATCTAACTTTGCCGACGGCATTGAAGATGATAACTGGGAAGAGCAGGCGGCAAACCGTCTGACCGACGCGATGCAAGGTCTGGACGAACGTAGCCAGGACATCATCCGCGCGCGCTGGCTTGACGAAGACAACAAATCTACGTTGCAGGAACTGGCTGACCGTTACGGCGTTTCCGCCGAGCGTGTGCGTCAGCTTGAAAAGAACGCGATGAAAAAACTTCGCGCTGCTATTGAAGCGTAACTGCACAACGCGTTGAGCTGTACCTGATAACCCCTGGAAGCGAGTCCGGGGGTTTTTGTTTCTGCTGTCTTGCCGGATAAGGTGCATCCGGCATTTATCATTTACAGGAATTTATAGCCTTTTAGCATTTCCTTGATGTCTTCGACGATCGCGTCGTTTGGCATATGAATTGGTCTACGGGTAATACCGGCTTTCACGCCCATCAGGTTTAGTGCTTCCTTCATTACCGCAGGCGCAGTCATTTTTTTAATGGTCATGCGTAGCGAATCCATCTTGTTGCGCTCTTCCTGTGCTTTATCCAGTTCACCGGCCATGAAGTAGTTATATAAATCGACTTCAATAGTAGGCAGAACATTCGATGTTGCAGCAACAGCAGCCACAGAACCTTCTTTAAATGCATCCAGCATTAAGGAGTCTGAGCCATTTAACACCTTAAAGTTTTTATGTTTAGATATTTCCAGATATTGTTTCTGAACTTCAAATTTACCACTGCTATCTTTTATCGCTACGATATTTTCAATATCGGCTAAACGGTTTGCCGTTTCATATTCAATACTCAACCCTGTCTGACCCGGCAAGTTATAAAGAATAATGGGGGCTGTTGTGCTTAAGGCAATATCATAATAGTGGCGGTATAAATCTTCCTGGTTAGGCACCAGGTAGTATGGTGTCACAACGGAAATGTAATCGGCACCTGCATCTACTAAGCGTTTTGTTAATTCAATAGTTTGTTTTGTGCTACAGCAACCCGCGCCTGCACAAATAGTCACTTCATTGCCAACTTCTTCAACTACGGCTTTTGTTAGTTCAACTTTTTCGTCATCGGAGAGCAAATGAAACTCACCGTTCGTTCCGCAAATAAACAAGCCGTGTACGCCTTTATCGACTAACCAACGTGCCATTTTTTTTGCTGCTGAAATGTCCATTTTTTCCATTTCATCGAAAGGCGTTACCATTGCGGTAATAATCCCTTTAAGCTCTTTCATTATTCTTTCTCCAGTTCCTGTAGGACATTTTTAATAGAAATTTGCATGGTGTTATGCTCGGCCTCATTGGTGAATGAAGCAGCATGAGGTGTAATAGAATAATTTTTTAGTTCTTTAATTTTTGCTGAACGTTCCTTCAACTCAATATCTTCGCTGGCAAAGGCTATTTTCTGATTAATAAGTGCGCTATATAAAGATTCTTCATCAACCAATCCCCCCCTTGCTGTGTTAATTAAAATGGCCGAGGGTTTTATTTTATCGAATACCGTCTCGTTGATCAGATTACGAGTATTATCCAGTAACGGCAAATGTAGAGAAAGGATGTCGCTATGATGATAAATATCATCCAGTGATTTAAGCTCTATATAAGATGGAACTTTATTTTTATCGAGATAGGGATCATAGGCGGTGATAATCATTCCAAGAGAATGAGCAATATGGGCAACATGCTGACCAATTGCACCAAGCCCAATTAATCCCAGCGTTTTTTGATATAGCTCATGACCGACAAGCCTGACATCCTGACCATTTCTGGCTTGATTCTCGGTTTCGACATATTTTCGGCAACTGGAGAGCATCATCAGGATGGCCATCTCTGCAACGGAAATAGAATTGGCATTGAGAGCTTTGTGCACTACGATGCCTTTTCTATTCGCGTAATTGACATCTATATTGTCTAACCCTACACCATATTTCGATATAACCTTCAAGTTTTTGGCCTGATCAATCACTTCTCTGTCTAAAGGATCGTTGCCGGTAATAATGGCATCTGCATATTTAATTTTCTCGATGAGTTCTTCCTTGCTATATCGACCTCCACTGGTATTACATTCAACGTCATAACCTGCAGATTGTAGTTTTTCAATATAGACTTTGCCTTTATCAACAAAAGGTCTTGGCGTGATAGTTATCTTTTTCATTTTATAAAACTCCAAAGAAAGAAAACGCCAGGCTTAAAAACAGAATAGTTACCAGAATGCGTAAGAAATGTGGGCCACACTTTTGTATGTAAAAATAAATACCCAACACGGCAATAAGCGGCAACATGTTAGGTACAATTTTATCCAGCATATCCTGCAAGACGATGGTATTACCGCCACCGGTTGTAATGTGCAATGGCGTCTTAATTTTTACATATGTTGCTGAAAGCGCCCCCATCATCAACAACCCGAACATTCCTGCGCCTTCAATGATTCGATGAATGCTACCAGAATGCAGGATTTCCAGGATTGATTCTTTCCCTTTTTTATAGCCGATATTGAGTGCAAATCGACTGGCGAAAAACATGTAAACAACCTGGTAAATCAGGGGGAGAAGTGCGGCAATAACGTATCCCTGAATAACAAACGGGATACAGACACCAATAACAATGGGGCGCAATGTACCAAAGTCTAACGTGTCACCAATACCTGATACAGGCCCCATAAGACCCGTTTTTAAACCCGTAACGAGCTGCGTTGTTGCTTCACGTTGTTCTTCTGGTTCCTGAGCTGCTTTTTCCTCCAGCGCAATACTAATACCAGCGATAACCGATCCCCAGTTCGCCTGAGTGTTGAACATGGTTAAATGGCGTTGTAGGGCTTTAGCGAGATCTTTTTCATCGGGATATAATTTCGCTAATACCCCTGTCATTGCGTTACAAAATGCCAGCGCTTGCAAGCGTTCGAAATTCAAAGATGTTTCAGAGAACGCGTGCCATTTTAGCCAAACAATCTGAACATCTCTTTGCGTAATTGGTGAGGATGCTGAGTATCCTGACTCAATTGTATTATCCATTTTGCGTTCCTTTTGCATTTTGTGACTGCATATATAAGAGGACGGCACAGAGTCCAAAAATAGAGATGCCAATAGTATTCAAACCTGAATAGGTCACGAGGAAAAAGCCGATAATGAACAGAGGGATATATTGTTTTTTACCGATGACAATGATGGTTATTGCGAAACCGAGTGCAGGCAGAATATTACCGGCAATCGCCAGTCCATTCGTCGACCAGGCGGGAAGCAGGTTTACAAAAGAGGCAATGGCATCCGGGCCGTACAAACAGGCGATGAATACCGGTACAAAACGCATCGGAAAGGCTAACAGGAGAGGATATATTGTGGCTGCGCGTTGTATGCCTTTGATATCCCCTTTTTCTGCATAGCGGTCAGCCATGTGGACAAACGTAGTGTTCAGTGTTTTGCGCACGTTTTCCAGAACCACGCCCAGCAATCCCAGAGGAATAGCTAAAGAGATAGCAATTTCTGGTTTAATACCTGCGGTAAGTGCAATTGGGATTGCGATACACGAGGCTAAACCTTCATCGGCAGGAGGGTTTCCTCCCGGGGCAATACTCCCGATATAGATCATCTGTAAGGTGGCCCCAACAGATAAAGCGGTTGGCATATCATTAAAGATTAGTCCCATAATAGGCGCTATCGATAATGGCATACGCATAATAGAAAAACCGTACCATACTTTTGCCTGGGATATCCAATATACCAGGGCAATAATTGCTGCGGTAAAAATAGACATAAGTTCCTCTCCTTAATTAAGGTAACTTATTTTTGATTTTTTGTAGGCTGGCAGGATCTTCTTCAGGAATAGTTTGGAAATAAACTTTTATATTCTTATCTTCGATGATTTGAAGTTTGTCGGCATCTTCATGATTGAGTGATATTTGATTGAAAACTATTTTCCTTCCTGGAGTGTTTTCAACGCCGCCGACCTGTAATTCCTCTAGTATTAAACCACCTTGTATGGTTTGTAATGCAGAATCGATCGATTTGAAAAGTATTAATAGCTTTCCTTCATAGAAGTTATTGCTATTCCAGCGCTGTAATACATCTTCAATAGATGTCATTATTACTTCGACGCCACTTGGCGCTGCCATCTTATAGACTTCGGCAAGAAAAGGATCGCGTGATAAAGGGTCATCAATGACAATTATTTTATTAGCATCACTTCTTTTTAACCATTTTGTTATAACTTGTCCATGAATTAAACGGTAATCAATACGGGCATGTACTATACTCATAGTTTATCATCCTTTATTAAAGTAATAAGTTTGAACCATTTCTTTACCCGCATCATGTACATGTTGAACATATTCTTCAAAGGTAAGTATTTCGTCAGAATCCTGTAACATGTTGGCTTCGATTAACATAGCCAAATTGACACCGCTGATACAGCGAATGGGAAAATCTTTAGAAAGAAGGAGGGCAATATTTGATGGTGTTCCGCCATAGATATCTGTGAATATGAGCGTATCAATACCAGGCCTGAGTACCGCTTTTACTTGTAGCATAAGTGTTTCAGGTGACATTCCAGGCTGCAGAGAAAGCGACGTGGAATTTTTTGTTTTACCTACAATCATTTCGCTGCTGGATAATAAATAATTCCCAGCTTCACCGTGTGTCAGAATTATAATATCGAACTGATTCAAATGATAAGTTCCTTTTATAGTTATGGCGCGGCTGATAAGAAATAAATATTCATAATTCGAATGTTATGTTTCTTATCATATTAAGGATGAATCCTTGGTCTAAGATTTTATATTAATTCGAATAAATTAAAATGTTAACAGGATCACAGATGGTAGCGTTGGCTAAAATTGCTAATAAACTTTTTGTAATAAATAAGAGGAAGGGTGGGTTATATTTTATTGTTTTAAATGATGATTAATGGTTTATTTATTCTTGAGCTGAATATCTTATTTAAGATATGCCATAAATATAGCAAATAATATATTAATATACATTTCATGTATTTATAAATATCTAAGCGAAGATATGGTTCTCAATGATGGTAATTTTTGTTATGAATTTGTGGTGTTTCGTCTAAATTTCTCGTTCCAAAATCATAAAAATCGGGTATGTTTTAGCAGAGTATGCTGCTAAGGCACGGGTAGTCATACATAAAACGAAATAAAGTGCTGCACAACAACATCACAATACACGTAATAACCAGAAGAATGGGGATTCTCAGGATGAATATAAAGGGTAAAGCGTTACTGGCAGGATGTATCGCGCTGGCATTCAGCAATATGGCTCTGGCGGAAGATATCAAAGTCGCGGTTGTCGGAGCGATGTCTGGCCCGGTAGCCCAGTATGGTGACCAGGAATTTACTGGCGCAGAGCAGGCAGTTGCGGATATTAACGCCAAAGGCGGCGTTAAAGGCAACAAACTGCAAATCGTAAAATATGACGATGCCTGTGACCCGAAACAGGCGGTAGCAGTGGCGAACAAAGTTGTTAACGACGGCATAAAATATGTGATTGGCCACCTCTGTTCTTCATCAACGCAGCCAGCGTCTGACATCTATGAAGATGAAGGTATTTTAATGATCACCCCAGCGGCAACCGCGCCAGAACTGACCGCGCGTGGCTATAAGTTGATTATGCGCACCACTGGCCTGGACTCTGACCAGGGACCAACAGCGGCGAAATATATTCTTGAGAAAGTGAAACCGCAGCGTATTGCTATCGTTCATGACAAACAGCAGTACGGTGAAGGTCTGGCGCGTGCGGTGCAGGACGGCCTGAAGAAAGGTAACGCTAACGTGGTGTTCTTTGACGGCATCACCGCCGGAGAAAAAGACTTCTCAACCCTGGTGGCGCGTCTGAAGAAAGAGAATATCGACTTCGTTTACTACGGCGGTTACCACCCGGAAATGGGGCAGATCCTGCGTCAGGCACGTGCGGCGGGGTTGAAAACCCAGTTTATGGGGCCGGAAGGTGTGGCTAACGTCTCGCTGTCTAATATCGCGGGCGAGTCAGCGGAAGGTCTGCTGGTGACCAAGCCGAAGAACTACGATCAGGTTCCGGCGAACAAACCAATTGTTGACGCGATCAAAGCGAAAAAACAGGATCCAAGCGGCGCATTCGTGTGGACCACCTACGCGGCACTGCAATCTTTACAGGCGGGTCTGAACCAGTCCGACGATCCGGCTGAGATCGCCAAATACCTGAAAGCGAACCCGGTTGATACGGTGATGGGGCCGCTGACCTGGGATGAGAAAGGCGATCTGAAAGGCTTCGAGTTCGGCGTGTTTGACTGGCACGCTAATGGCACGGCGACCGATGCGAAGTAATCATTAATCGGCAACCCAGGGTTGCCGTCAAATTGCTGATATCAAGTTCATTGCTTCATGCCGGATGCGGCGTAAACGCCTTATCCGGCCTACAAGATCTACAGAAATCAGTAAATTGAAATACACATTGTAGGCCTGATAAGCGTAGCGCATCAGGCAATCCCTCGTTTGTCATCACACCTGAATATTAATGCTTTTCCCAGCCGCCCGGTTGTTCCTTAAATCCCAACGCCTGCATAAACGCCGCCATCACGCTGCGATCTTCCACACCGGCATCCGCCATCCACCAGCATGAAACGCCAGGATTGTTACGTAACACCTCTTCCAGCAGATATTGCCCCACACCGCGTCGGCGGGTGACTTCCCGCACGCGTAGGGAATCCAGTGCCCCCTGAGTGCCGCTTAAGGTTACTCGCACGGCAGCAAGCAGGCGCTCGTTAAAACGCGCGGCGTAGATACGGTGGTTATCGTCAACCTGTAAAGACGCAGGGGAATACTCCGGCCAGATCTTTTGCAGGTCAATCCGGTCCTGGTCGCTAAAATTTTCTAATCGAATGATGGTCAGCTTCATAGGTAACCCGTACAAATCACAAAAGTGGAACCAGTGTAGCGAAATAATTTAATCGGAGGCTTTCTCTTTTTTATTTCTTTTGGCAGGTGATTAATTTTTTTTCAGCAATAATTACAAATTAAAAACATTAGAGAATGAAAATTGTCCAGCATAATCCCCTGAATGGTAGTGAATTATTCCGCCCTTTGTGTCGTTATTTTATGCTGACAACGACGCTTTTTTCTGTTTATCTATCAATAAATTCAGAATATTATCTGTTCTTAATCGACTGAAAAATAGGGATTTTAATCGCTATTATCACAAAATACTGCGCTAAACCCTTAATCAGACAGGCAAAACAGCGCAGTATAAAAAAAGAACAGCCAGATTTTTTAATACATAAAAACAAAGCAACACAACATTACGAGTGGGGATTTTGAATAATGAAACGGAATGCGAAAACTATCATCGCAGGGATGATTGCACTGGCAATATCACACACCGCGTTGGCCGACGATATTAAAGTTGCCGTTGTCGGCGCGATGTCTGGCCCGGTTGCCCAGTGGGGCGATATGGAATTTAACGGTGCTCGCCAGGCAATCAAAGACATTAACGCGAAAGGAGGAATTAAAGGCGATAATCTGGTTGGCGTGGAATATGACGACGCCTGCGATCCGAAACAAGCCGTTGCGGTCGCCAACAAAATCGTTAACGACGGCATTAAATACGTTATTGGTCATCTCTGTTCCTCCTCTACCCAGCCGGCGTCGGACATCTATGAAGACGAAGGTATTCTGATGATCTCGCCGGGGGCGACCAACCCGGAACTGACTCAACGCGGTTATCAACACATCATGCGCACTGCCGGGCTGGACTCCTCCCAGGGGCCGACTGCCGCGAAATACATTGTTGAGACGGTGAAACCCGAGCGCATCGCCATTATTCACGACAAACAACAGTATGGCGAAGGGCTGGCGCGTTCGGTGCAGGACGCGTTGAAAGCGGCTAATGCCAATATCGTCTTCTTCGACGGCATTACTGCTGGCGAGAAAGATTTCTCCGCGCTGGTTGCCCGCCTGAAAAAAGAAAACATCGACTTCGTTTACTACGGCGGTTACTACCCGGAAATGGGGCAGATGCTGCGCCAGGCTCGTTCCGTCGGCCTGAAAACCCAGTTTATGGGGCCGGAAGGTGTCGGTAACGCGTCGCTGTCGAACATTGCCGGTGATGCTGCCGAAGGTATGTTGGTCACTATGCCAAAACGCTATGACCAGGATCCGGCAAACCAGAGCATTGTTGATGCGCTGAAAGCCGACAAGAAAGATCCAACCGGTCCCTATGTCTGGATCACCTACGCAGCGGTGCAATCTCTGGCGACTGCCCTTGAGCGTACCGGCAGCGATGAACCGCTGGCGTTGGTGAAAGATTTAAAAGCTAACGGTGCTAATACCGTGATTGGGCCGCTGAACTGGGATGAAAAAGGCGATCTGAAGGGATTTGATTTTGGTGTCTTCCAGTGGCACGCCGACGGTTCTTCCACGGCAGCCAAGTAATCATCCCACTGCCCGTGAAAAGCGGGCAGGTTTAGAAAGGTTACCTTATGTCTGAGCAGTTTTTGTATTTCTTGCAGCAGATGTTTAACGGCGTCACGCTGGGCAGTACTTACGCGCTGATTGCCATCGGCTACACCATGGTTTACGGCATTATCGGCATGATCAACTTCGCCCACGGCGAGGTTTATATGATCGGCAGCTACGTCTCGTTTATGATCATCGCTGCGCTGATGATGATGGGCATTGATACCGGCTGGCTGCTGGTGGCGGCGGGATTCGTCGGTGCAATAGTCATTGCCAGCGCTTACGGCTGGAGTATCGAACGGGTAGCGTATCGCCCGGTGCGTAACTCTAAACGTCTGATTGCCCTTATTTCCGCGATTGGCATGTCTATCTTCCTGCAAAACTACGTCAGCCTGACCGAAGGTTCGCGCGACGTGGCGCTGCCCAGCCTGTTTAACGGTCAGTGGATAGTGGGTCATAGCGAAAACTTCTCTGCGTCTATTACCACCATGCAGGCGGTGATCTGGATTGTCACCTTCCTCGCCATGCTGGCGCTGACGATTTTCATTCGCTATTCCCGTATGGGACGCGCGTGTCGTGCCTGCGCGGAAGATCTGAAAATGGCGAGTCTGCTTGGCATTAACACCGACCGGGTGATTGCGCTGACCTTTGTGATTGGCGCAGCGATGGCGGCGGTGGCAGGCGTTCTGCTCGGTCAGTTCTACGGCGTGATTAACCCCTATATTGGCTTTATGGCCGGGATGAAAGCCTTTACTGCTGCGGTACTCGGCGGGATTGGTAGCATTCCGGGGGCGATGATTGGCGGGCTGATCCTGGGGATTGCGGAGGCGCTCTCTTCTGCCTATCTGAGTACGGAATATAAAGATGTGGTTTCATTCGCCTTGCTGATTCTGGTGTTGCTGGTGATGCCGACCGGTATTCTGGGGCGTCCGGAGGTAGAGAAAGTATGAAACCGATGCATATTGCAATGGCGCTGCTCTCTGCCGCCATGTTCTTTGTCCTGGCGGGCGTCTTTATGGGCGTGCAACTGGAGCTGGACGGCACCAAACTGGTGGTCGACACGGCTTCGGATGTCCGTTGGGAATGGGTGTTTATCGGCACGGCGGTGGTCTTTTTCTTTCAGCTTGTGCGACCTGCTTTCCAGAAAGGGTTGAAAAGCGTTTCCGGGCCGAAGTTCATCCTGCCAGCGATTGATGGTTCCACGGTTAAACAGAAGCTGTTCCTCGTGGCGCTGCTGGTGATTGCGGTGGCGTGGCCGTTTATGGTGTCGCGAGGGACGGTGGATATCGCCACTCTGACCATGATCTATATTATCCTCGGCCTCGGGTTGAACGTGGTGGTAGGGCTTTCCGGCCTGCTGGTGCTCGGTTATGGCGGATTTTACGCCATTGGTGCTTACACCTTTGCGCTGCTCAATCACTATTATGGTCTTGGCTTCTGGACCTGTCTGCCGATTGCCGGTCTGATGGCAGCGGCGGCGGGCTTCCTGCTCGGTTTCCCGGTGTTGCGTCTGCGCGGTGATTATCTGGCGATCGTTACTCTCGGCTTCGGTGAAATTGTGCGTATTTTGCTGCTCAATAATACTGAAGTTACCGGCGGTCCGAACGGCATCAGCCAGATCCCTAAACCGACCTTTTTTGGCCTCGAGTTCAGTCGTACTGCCCGTGAAGGCGGCTGGGATACCTTCAGTAATTTCTTTGGCCTGAAATACGATCCGTCCGATCGCGTCATCTTTCTCTACCTGGTGGCCTTGTTGCTGGTGGTGTTTTCCTTATTCGTCATTAATCGCCTGCTGCGGATGCCGCTGGGTCGCGCATGGGAAGCGTTGCGTGAAGATGAAATCGCCTGTCGTTCGCTGGGTTTAAGCCCGCGCCGTATCAAGCTGACAGCCTTTACCATCAGCGCCGCGTTTGCGGGTTTCGCCGGAACGCTGTTTGCTGCGCGCCAGGGCTTTGTCAGCCCGGAATCCTTCACCTTTGCCGAATCGGCATTTGTGCTGGCAATTGTGGTGCTCGGTGGCATGGGGTCACAGTTTGCGGTGATTCTGGCGGCAGTTCTGCTGGTGGTGTCGCGCGAGTTGATGCGTGATTTCAACGAATACAGCATGTTGATGCTCGGTGGCCTGATGGTGCTGATGATGATCTGGCGTCCACAGGGCTTGCTGCCCATGACACGCCCGCAACTGAAGCTGAAGAACGGCGAAGCGAAAGGAGAGCAGGCATGAGTCAGCCATTATTATCTGTTAACGGCCTGATGATGCGCTTCGGCGGCCTGTTGGCGGTGAACAACGTCAATCTCGAGCTGTACCCGCAGGAAATCGTCTCGTTAATCGGCCCTAACGGTGCCGGAAAAACCACGGTCTTCAATTGCCTGACCGGATTCTACAAACCCACCGGCGGCACCATTTTACTGCGCGATCAGCATCTGGAAGGTTTGCCCGGCCAGCAAATTGCCCGCATGGGCGTGGTGCGCACCTTCCAGCATGTGCGTCTGTTCCGTGAAATGACAGTGATTGAAAACCTGCTGGTGGCGCAGCATCAGCAACTAAAAACCGGGCTGTTTTCCGGCCTGTTGAAAACGCCTTCTTTCCGTCGCGCCCAGAGTGAAGCGCTCGACCGCGCCGCAACCTGGCTTGAGCGCATTGGTTTGCTGGAACACGCCAACCGCCAGGCGAGCAACCTGGCCTATGGCGA
This sequence comes from Escherichia sp. TW09308, assembly GCF_000208565.1. Taxonomy (NCBI): domain Bacteria; kingdom Pseudomonadati; phylum Pseudomonadota; class Gammaproteobacteria; order Enterobacterales; family Enterobacteriaceae; genus Escherichia; species Escherichia sp. TW09308. Next base: position 4,615,049 of record NZ_AEME01000001.1, read on the forward strand.
CCAGCGTCGTCTGGAGATTGCCCGCTGCATGGTGACGCAGCCGGAGATTTTAATGCTCGACGAACCGGCGGCAGGTCTTAACCCGAAAGAGACCAAAGAACTGGATGAGCTGATTGCCGAGCTGCGTAATCATCACAACACCACTATCTTGTTGATTGAGCACGATATGAAGCTGGTGATGGGGATTTCAGACAGAATCTACGTGGTCAATCAGGGGACGCCACTGGCAAATGGTACGCCGGAGCAGATCCGTAATAACCCGGACGTGATCCGTGCCTATTTAGGTGAGGCATAAGATGGAAAAAGTCATGTTGTCCTTTGACAAAGTCAGCGCCCACTACGGCAAAATCCAGGCGCTGTATGAGGTGAGCCTGCATATTAATCAGGGAGAGATTGTTACCTTGATTGGTGCGAACGGCGCAGGGAAAACCACCTTGCTCGGTACGTTATGCGGCGACCCGCGCGCCACCAGCGGACGAATTGTGTTTGATGATAAAGACATTACCGACTGGCAGACGGCGAAAATCATGCGTGAAGCAGTGGCGATTGTCCCGGAAGGGCGTCGTGTCTTCTCGCGGATGACGGTGGAAGAGAACCTGGCAATGGGCGGTTTCTTTGCCGAAAGAGATCAGTTTCAGGAGCGCATAAAGTGGGTCTATGAGCTGTTCCCGCGTCTGCATGAGCGCCGTATTCAGCGGGCGGGCACCATGTCCGGCGGTGAACAGCAGATGCTGGCGATTGGTCGTGCACTGATGAGCAATCCGCGTTTGCTGCTGCTTGATGAGCCATCGCTCGGACTGGCACCGATTATCATCCAACAAATCTTCGACACCATCGAGCAGTTGCGCGAGCAGGGAATGACCATCTTCCTCGTCGAACAGAACGCCAATCAGGCGCTGAAGCTGGCAGATCGCGGCTACGTGCTGGAAAACGGTCATGTGGTGCTCTCCGATACCGGCGACGCACTACTGGCGAACGAAGCGGTGAGAAGCGCGTATTTAGGCGGGTAATAACGCGTTGATTGATAAGGAGTCAAAAGACTCCTTTGAGACAGGTGACAAATGTAAAATTGCCTGATGCGCTGCGCTTATCAGGCCTATTGGGTGAGTTGCAATATATTGAATTTGCACGATCTTGTAGGCCGTATAAGGCGTTCACGCCGCATCCGGCATGAAACGATGAGCACATTATCTACAATCTGTAGCGTTTGACTCAGACCTTCTATTTTCCCGCTTATCCGTGCCCCATCTCCCATTTTCCCTCACCCGTACCGTCACCGCCTTGTCATCTTTCTGACACCTTACTATCTTAAAAATGTAACAAAAGAGTTATTTTTCTGTAATTCGAGCATGTCATGTTACCCCGCGAGCATAAAACGCGTGAATTCGCGCATCCGGTACAACAAGAGAGATAATCAATGAAACCGTTACATTATACAGCTTCAGCACTGGCGCTCGGATTGGCGTTAATGGGGAATGCACAGGCCGTGACGACTATTCCGTTCTGGCATTCGATGGAAGGGGAACTGGGTAAAGAGGTGGATTCTCTGGCTCAACGTTTTAACGCCGAAAACCCGGATTACAAAATTGTACCGACCTACAAAGGCAACTACGAACAGAATTTAAGCGCGGGTATCGCAGCATTTCGTACCGGTAACGCACCGGCTATTTTGCAGGTTTATGAAGTTGGCACCGCCACCATGATGGCGTCGAAAGCGATTAAACCGGTGTATGAAGTATTTAAAGATGCGGGGATTAACTTCGATGAGTCGCAGTTTGTGCCGACGGTTTCAGGCTACTACTCCGACAGCAAAACCGGACATTTACTCTCCCAACCGTTCAACAGCTCGACTCCCGTTCTCTATTACAACAAAGATGCTTTCAAAAAAGCAGGGTTAGACCCGGAGCAGCCGCCGAAAACCTGGCAGGATTTGGCTGACTATGCCGCAAAACTGAAAGCCTCCGGTATGAAGTGCGGCTACGCCAGCGGCTGGCAGGGCTGGATCCAACTGGAAAACTTTAGCGCCTGGAATGGCCTGCCATTTGCCAGCAAAAACAACGGGTTTGACGGCACAGATGCGGTGCTGGAGTTCAACAAGCCGGAGCAGGTGAAACATATCGCCATGCTGGAAGAGATGAACAAGAAGGGCGATTTTAGCTACGTCGGGCGTAAGGATGAATCCACCGAGAAGTTCTATAACGGTGATTGCGCGATGACGACCGCCTCTTCCGGTTCGCTTGCCAACATTCGAGAGTATGCCAAATTCAACTATGGCGTAGGCATGATGCCTTACGACGCCGATGCGAAAGATGCGCCACAAAACGCCATTATCGGCGGAGCCAGCCTGTGGGTGATGCAGGGCAAAGATAAGGATACTTACACCGGTGTGGCGAAGTTCCTCGACTTCCTCGCGAAGCCAGAAAACGCTGCTGAGTGGCATCAGAAAACCGGTTATCTGCCGATCACTAAAGCGGCTTATGACCTGACCCGTGAGCAGGGCTTTTACGAGAAAAACCCAGGAGCGGATACTGCGACGCGTCAGATGCTGAACAAGCCGCCGTTGCCGTATACCAAAGGACTGCGTCTGGGCAATATGCCGCAGATCCGCGTAATTGTGGATGAAGAGCTGGAGAGCGTGTGGACCGGTAAGAAGACGCCACAGCAGGCGCTGGATACCGCCGTTGAGCGTGGGAATCAGTTGCTGCGCCGCTTTGAGAAATCGACGAAGTCTTAATCAGTGTAATGTCGGATGCGTTTCGCTTATCTGACCTGGCATCGCGTGTAGGCCGGATAAGCGAAGCGCATCCGGCACAGTTCAGGAATTAACCGTAATGTCATCATCCCGTCCGGTGTTCCGCTCGCGCTGGCTGCCTTATTTGCTGGTCGCGCCGCAGCTCATCATCACCGTTATCTTTTTTATCTGGCCTGCGGGCGAAGCGTTGTGGTACTCGCTACAAAGCGTCGATCCGTTTGGTTTCTCCAGCCAGTTTGTCGGGCTGGATAACTTCGTCACGCTGTTCCATGACAGTTACTATCTCGACTCCTTCTGGACGACGATAAAATTTAGCACCTTTGTCACCGTCAGCGGTTTGCTGGTGTCGCTGTTCTTTGCGGCGCTGGTGGAGTACATCGTGCGCGGCAGCCGTTTCTATCAAACTTTAATGTTGTTGCCGTATGCCGTGGCTCCCGCCGTTGCCGCCGTATTGTGGATCTTCCTGTTTAACCCCGGTCGCGGGCTGATCACTCATTTTCTTGCTGAGTTCGGCTATGACTGGAACCACGCGCAAAACAGCGGCCAGGCGATGTTTCTGGTGGTGTTCGCCTCGGTGTGGAAGCAAATCAGCTACAACTTTCTGTTCTTCTATGCCGCGCTGCAATCCATTCCCCGTTCACTGATCGAAGCGGCGGCCATTGACGGCGCAGGCCCGATTCGCCGCTTCTTTAAGATCGCGTTACCGCTTATCGCTCCGGTGAGTTTCTTTCTGCTGGTGGTTAATCTGGTGTACGCCTTCTTCGACACCTTCCCGGTGATTGATGCCGCTACGTCCGGTGGGCCAGTACAGGCCACTACCACGCTGATTTATAAGATCTACCGCGAAGGCTTTACCGGACTGGATCTGGCTTCGTCTGCCGCGCAGTCGGTAGTGTTGATGTTCCTCGTCATCGTGTTGACGGTGGTGCAGTTCCGCTATGTTGAAAGCAAGGTGCGTTACCAATGATTGAGAACCGTCCGTGGCTGACGATATTCAGCCATACCATGCTGATCCTTGGGATTGCGGTGATCCTCTTCCCGCTGTACGTGGCGTTTGTCGCAGCGACGCTGGATAAACAGGAAGTCTACGCCGCGCCGATGACGCTGATCCCCGGCACGCATCTGCTGGAGAATATCCATAACATTTGGGTAAACGGAGTAGGCACGAATAGCGCGCCATTCTGGCGGATGTTGCTTAACAGTTTCGTGATGGCGTTCAGCATTACGCTGGGCAAAATTACCGTTTCGATGCTCTCGGCATTCGCCATCGTCTGGTTTCGTTTTCCGCTGCGTAACCTCTTCTTCTGGATGATTTTTATTACTCTGATGCTGCCGGTTGAAGTGCGTATTTTCCCGACGGTAGAAGTGATCGCCAATCTGAAGATGCTCGACAGCTACGCAGGTTTAACGCTGCCGCTGATGGCCTCAGCGACCGCTACGTTCCTGTTCCGGCAGTTCTTTATGACGCTGCCGGATGAGCTGGTGGAAGCGGCTCGTATCGACGGTGCGTCACCGATGCGCTTCTTTTGCGACATTGTCTTTCCGCTGTCAAAAACCAATCTGGCGGCGCTGTTTGTGATCACCTTTATCTACGGCTGGAACCAGTATCTGTGGCCGCTGCTGATTATTACCGATGTTGATCTCGGCACCACCGTGGCGGGGATTAAAGGGATGATCGCCACTGGCGAAGGCACGACAGAATGGAACTCGGTGATGGCTGCGATGTTGTTAACCCTGATCCCACCAGTATTGATTGTTTTAGTGATGCAGCGTGCCTTTGTGCGCGGCCTGGTCGATAGTGAGAAATAAGATGGCAGGACTGAAATTACAGGCAGTAACCAAAAGCTGGGATGGCAAAACCCAGGTCATTAAACCGCTGACGCTTGATGTGGCAGACGGTGAATTTATTGTGATGGTTGGGCCGTCTGGCTGCGGAAAATCCACGCTACTGCGCATGGTTGCCGGGCTGGAGCAGGTGACTGAGGGCGATATCTGGATCAACGAGCAGCGCGTAACCGAAATGGAGCCGAAAGATCGCGGGATTGCGATGGTGTTCCAGAACTACGCGCTTTATCCGCATATGAGCGTAGAGGAGAATATGGCGTGGGGGCTGAAAATTCGCGGTATGGGCAAGCAGCAAATTGCTGAACGTGTCAAAGAAGCAGCACGCATTCTCGAACTTGACGGTTTGCTTAAGCGCCGTCCACGCGAGCTTTCTGGCGGTCAGCGTCAGCGTGTGGCGATGGGGCGCGCGATTGTGCGCGATCCGGCGGTGTTCTTGTTTGATGAGCCGCTCTCTAACCTCGATGCCAAGCTGCGCGTACAGATGCGTCTTGAGTTGCAACAGTTACACCGTCGTCTGAAAACGACATCACTCTACGTCACCCACGATCAGGTTGAAGCGATGACCCTCGCCCAGCGAGTGATGGTAATGAACGGCGGCGTTGCCGAACAGATTGGCACGCCGGTTGAAGTGTACGAAAAACCCGCCAGCCTGTTTGTGGCGAGTTTTATCGGCAGTCCGGCGATGAACCTGCTGACAGGTCGCGTGAATAACGAAGGTACGCACTTCGAGCTGGACGGCGGCATCGTACTACCGTTGAACGGTTATTATCGGCAGTATGCCGGGCGTAAAATGACCCTCGGTATCCGCCCGGAACATATTGCGTTAAGCTCGCAGGCAGAAGGCGGCGTGCCGCTGGTGATGGACACGCTGGAGATCCTCGGCGCTGATAATCTGGCGCACGGACGCTGGGGCGATCAGAAGCTGGTGGTACGACTGGCGCATCAGGAACGCCCGACGGCAGGCAGCATGTTGTGGCTGCATTTGCCGGAAAATCAGCTACATCTTTTTGATGGTGAAACAGGACAACGAGTATGAGTAACTGGCCTTATCCCCGCATTGTCGCCCACCGTGGCGGCGGTAAACTTGCCCCGGAAAACACCCTGGCGGCAATCGACGTGGGGGCAAAATACGGTCATAAGATGATCGAATTTGACGCGAAGTTATCGAAAGATGGTGAGATCTTCTTGCTCCATGATGACAACCTAGAACGTACCAGCAACGGCTGGGGCGTCGCGGGCGAACTGAACTGGCAGGATTTACTGCGCATGGATGCAGGCAGTTGGTACAGCAAAGCGTTTAAAGGTGAGCCGCTGCCGTTGCTTTCGCAGGTGGCGGAACGCTGTCGCGAACACGGGATGATGGCGAATATCGAAATCAAACCCACCACCGGCACCGGGTCGTCGACGGGCAAAATGGTGGCACTGGCGGCACGCGAACTTTGGGCGGAGATGACCCCGCCGCTGCTGTCATCGTTTGAGATTGATGCTTTAGAAGCCGCACAATTGGCAGCACCGGAACTGCCGCGCGGTTTGTTGCTTGATGAGTGGCGCGACGACTGGCGCGAACTGACTACGCGGCTGGGCTGCGTTTCTATTCATCTCAATCATAAGTTGCTCGATAAAGCGCGAGTGATGCAGTTGAAAGACGCTGGGTTGCGGATTCTGGTTTATACCGTCAACAGACCCCAGCGAGCGGCAGAGTTGCTGCGCTGGGGTGTGGATTGCATCTGTACTGATGCGATTGACGTGATCGGGCCAAATTTTACGGCCCAATAGTTTTCAACGGAAGGTCAGGCTGCGATGTGCTGGGTGGATTCAGCATGTCGCCGTTTCTCCTCTCTTGCAGCATATGCTGCTGATTCAACGAACTATCCGGATTACGGTTGCCGTTTAACATCCCGCCGTTGTTGTTGGGCAGCATTTGCTGCCGGGCGGGATTTAGCTCCCCCGGCTGCGACTGCAATACCCGCTGCGAGTTGCTGTTAATCTGATTTTCTAAATGCTGCTGTTGTAGTTGCGTCTGAGTTTTCAGTTGCTGATTCAGCATCCCTTTTTGTTGGATTTGCTGAGTCTGCATCTGGGTTTGCATCCGTTGCTGGCTGGGGATTTGATATCCCGGCTGGTTAGGATTATTCAGAGTATTAATGGGCTGTGCAAAGCCGACAAACGGCAGGAGTGCCGTCAAAAGCAGAAGTCGTTTCATCGCGTATCCTCCTCTGAAGATATCCTTTAAGTTTACTCGTTTCCCGGCAAAACGATGATTATTTCAGAGTTATACACCAGGCTTAAGTGGGGAAGGCCCCTCATACAACTGGAGAATAACGATGATAAAACCGACGTTTTTACGCCGGGCGGCGATTGCTACTTTACTTTCAGGATGTTGTTTTAGTGCGGCAGCCGCGCCACCTGCGCCGCCGCCCGTCTCGTATGGCGTGGAGGAGGATGTCTTCCATCCGGTGCGCGCGAAGCAGGGAATGGTGGCTTCTGTCGATGCCACTGCCACTCAGGTGGGAGTAGATATCCTCAAGGAGGGTGGGAATGCCGTGGATGCTGCCGTGGCGGTGGGATATGCGCTGGCGGTAACGCATCCGCAGGCGGGGAATCTGGGAGGCGGCGGTTTTATGCTGATCCGCACTAAAAATGGCAACACCACCGCTATCGACTTCCGCGAAATGGCACCTGCCAAAGCGACCCGCGATATGTTCCTCGATGACCAGGGCAACCCGGACAGTAAAAAATCACTCACTTCGCATCTGGCCTCCGGCACGCCGGGCACGGTAGCAGGTTTCTCGCTGGCGCTGGATAAATACGGCACCATGCCGCTGAACAAAGTGGTTCAGCCCGCGTTTAAACTGGCGCGTGATGGTTTTATCGTTAACGATGCGTTGGCTGACGATCTCAAAACCTATGGTAGCGAAGTGCTGCCGAATCACGAAAACAGCAAGGCTATCTTCTGGAAAGAGGGGGAGCCGCTGAAAAAGGGCGACAAGTTGGTGCAGGCGAACCTGGCAAAGAGCCTGGAGATGATTGCCGAAAATGGCCCGGACGCGTTTTACAAAGGCACAATAGCTGAGCAGATTGCCCAGGAGATGCAGAAAAACGGTGGTTTGATTACCAAAGAGGATTTGGCTGCGTATAAAGCGGTCGAACGCACACCGATTAGCGGCGATTATCGCGGGTATCAGGTTTACTCCATGCCACCGCCATCTTCTGGTGGGATTCATATCGTGCAGATCCTCAATATTCTGGAAAACTTCGATATGAAGAAATATGGCTTTGGTAGCGCTGATGCGATGCAAATCATGGCCGAAGCCGAGAAACATGCCTATGCCGATCGCTCGGAATACCTTGGCGATCCGGATTTTGTCAAAGTACCGTGGCAGGCGCTGACGAATAAGGCCTATGCCAAATCTATTGCCGATCAAATTGATATCAATAAAGCGAAGCCGTCCAGCGAAATTCGCCCCGGCAAGCTTGCGCCTTATGAGAGTAATCAAACCACCCATTATTCAGTGGTGGATAAAGACGGTAACGCGGTGGCGGTGACCTATACGCTGAACACCACCTTCGGTACGGGTATTGTCGCGGGCGAGAGCGGTATTTTGCTTAATAACCAAATGGATGATTTCTCGGCCAAACCGGGCGTACCGAACGTGTACGGGCTGGTAGGCGGTGATGCCAATGCTGTAGGGCCGAACAAGCGCCCGCTGTCATCGATGTCACCAACCATTGTGGTGAAAGATGGCAAAACCTGGCTGGTCACTGGCAGCCCTGGCGGTAGCCGAATTATCACCACCGTGCTGCAAATGGTAGTGAACAGTATCGATTATGGAATGAACGTCGCTGAAGCGACTAATGCGCCGCGTTTCCACCATCAGTGGTTGCCGGACGAGTTGCGAGTGGAGAAAGGATTTAGCCCGGATACGCTCAAGCTACTGGAAGCAAAAGGCCAGAAAGTGGCGCTGAAAGAAGCGATGGGCAGCACGCAAAGCATTATGGTTGCTCCGGACGGTGAGTTGTACGGCGCATCTGATCCACGTTCGGTAGATGATTTAACGGCGGGGTATTAATATGTTAAGCCCTCTCCCGGTAGGTGAGGGCTTAAATGACAAACTTAGATTGCAAATTTTCTATTTCACCCGCGCCATATAATACACATCAATATATTCACCGTTTCGCAATGCGTACTTCTTGCCAGTTCCTTCAATCTCAAAGCCGTATTTTTTATAGACCTTAATTGCCGGGGCGTTGTCGACAAACACCGTTAGCTCAATGCGATCTACCCGCAACCAGTTGTCGCACATTTCAATCATCTCTTGCATCAGGGCACTGGCGACGCCGCGATTCTTCCAGCGGGAGTCGACGCAGATACCAAAATCGGCAACATGACTGCGACGCGGGCGTTGCTGTACGTCAATGGTAAGATGACCTACGACGTCTCCATCAATACAGGCGACGAGTTGCTTGATGCCGGGATGCCCGGCGAGTCGCTCCTGCCACATATGAGCGGAAGGATGAGGCACCTGTAGCGTGTTGTAATACACCTCCGGCTGGGCGTGAATCTGCCGAATAGCCTCGTAATCGCGCGTTTCAGCGTGGCGTATCACTATCTCATTCATTCCTCTGTCCTCTTTGGTGTAAATGTCCCTTTCAACATCATTGACTTTCAAAAGCGAGTCAAATGCATTTTTTTGCAAAAAGTGTTGGACAAGTGCGAATGAGAATGATTATTATTGTCTCGCGATCAGGAAGACCCTCGCGGAGAACCTGAAAGCACGACATTGCTCACATTGCTTCCAGTATTACTTAGCCAGCCGGGTGCTGGCTTTTTTTTTGCTTTCGTTTCAGCCAGGCTGACTTGCTATTTTGCCCACGGGAAGTGCTCGTGTTGAGACAAATGCAAAATTGCCTGATGCGCTACGCTTATCAGGCCTACAAACCGATGCCATTTTGTGTAGGCCGGATAAGGCGTTCACGCCGCATCCGGCATGATCAAAGTGCACTTTGCCAACAATCTGACGTACTGAAACACAGGCATAGGAACCACGTCCGCTTTGCGCTAAGGTGTCACTAACCACCTTAAAAAGGACGAAACTATGGTCATTAACTGCGCCTTCATTGGCTTCGGTAAAAGCACCACCCGTTACCATCTGCCGTATGTACTTAACCGCAAGGATAGCTGGCATGTCGCGCATATTTTTCGCCGCCATGCCAGGCCGGAAGAACAGGCTCCCATCTATTCCCATATTCATTTCACCAGCGATCTCGACGAAGTATTAAATGATCCCGACGTTAAGCTGGTTGTCGTCTGCACCCATGCTGACAGCCACTTCGAGTATGCGAAGCGCGCGCTGGAGGCCGGAAAAAATGTGCTGGTCGAAAAACCGTTCACCCCTACGCCAGCGCAAGCGAAAGAGCTGTTTGCGCTGGCAAAAAGTAAAGGGCTGACCGTCACGCCGTATCAGAATCGTCGCTTTGACTCCTGCTTCCTGACGGCGAAAAAAGCGATTGAAAGCGGCAAGCTGGGAGAGATTGTCGAAGTGGAAAGCCATTTTGACTACTACCGCCCGGTGGCAGAAACTAAACCCGGACTACCGCAAGATGGCGCGTTCTATGGTCTTGGCGTGCATACCCTCGACCAGATTATTTCACTGTTTGGTCGCCCGGATCATGTGGCTTACGATATTCGCAGCCTGCGTAATAAAGCCAATCCGGACGACACTTTCGAAGCGCAGTTGTTTTATGGTGATTTGAAAGCCATCGTCAAAACCAGCCATTTGGTGAAAATCGATTATCCGAAATTTATCGTTCACGGTAAGAAAGGTACATTTATTAAATACGGTATTGACCAGCAGGAAACCAGCCTGAAGGCTAATATTATGCCGGGCGAAGCGGGATTCGCGGCGGATGATTCGGTCGGTGTGCTGGAGTATGTCAATGACGAGGGCGTTACGGTAAGAGAGGAAATGAAGCCGGAAGTGGGAGATTACGGACGCGTCTACGATGCGCTGTATCAAACCATTACTACCGGTGCGCCAAATTACGTCAAGGAATCTGAAGTTCTTACTAATCTGGAAATCCTTGAGCGCGGTTTTGAGCAAGCTTCACCCTCCACGGTAACTCTCGCGAAGTAAGTTTTATGCCCCCTCAAATAGTTCAATTTTTTTGAACAGAGGGGTCAATTTTCACCCTCTATCATCCCGGACGGATCGGGTCCACACTAAGCCCATCAAATCATTCAGGGGGCGAATACAAATGATCTACTTACGCAAAGCAAATGAACGTGGCCATGCGAATCATGGCTGGCTGGACTCCTGGCACACTTTCTCTTTTGCCAACTATTACGATCCGAACTTTATGGGCTTCTCCGCGCTGCGTGTGATTAACGACGACGTGATTGAAGCAGGGCAGGGCTTCGGCACTCACCCACATAAAGATATGGAAATTTTGACCTATGTGCTGGAAGGTGCGGTTGAGCATCAGGACAGCATGGGGAACAAAGAACAGGTTCCGGCGGGCGAGTTTCAGATTATGAGTGCGGGTACGGGTATTCGTCACTCAGAGTACAACCCAAGTAGCACCGAGCGTCTGCATCTGTATCAGATTTGGATCATGCCGGAAGAAAACGGCATTACGCCGCGTTATGAACAGCGTCGCTTCGATGCCGTACAGGGCAAACAACTGGTGCTCTCGCCGGATGCGCGTGACGGTTCGTTGAAAGTGCATCAGGATATGGAGCTGTACCGCTGGGCGCTGGTGAAAGATGAACAGTCAATACATCAGATTGCCGCTGAACGCCGCGTCTGGATCCAGGTGGTGAAAGGCAACGTCACCATTAACGGCGTAAAAGCCTCGACCAGGGATGGCCTGGCAATTTGGGATGAGCAGGCGATATCCATCCACGCCGATAGCGACAGTGAAATTCTGCTGTTCGATTTACCGCCAGTCTAAATTTATCTCACAAACCTTCCCGAGGAATCGGGAAGGTTCTGATGCGTCCGTGGTAAACTAAAGGAATCTATCCCTTTTGTACCTTTCAGGACGATGAAAAAGAAAAGACCCGTACTTCAGGATGTGGCTGATCGTGTAGGCGTGACCAAAATGACGGTCAGTCGTTTTTTACGCAACCCGGAGCAAGTCTCCGTCGCCCTGCGCGGCAAGATCGCTGCCGCTCTTGATGAACTGGGTTATATTCCCAATCGCGCACCCGATATCCTCTCAAACGCCACCAGTCGGGCGATTGGTGTCCTGCTACCTTCTCTGACTAACCAGGTTTTTGCCGAAGTGTTACGCGGAATTGAAAGCGTTACCGACGCACACGGTTATCAAACCATGTTGGCTCACTACGGTTATAAACCGGAAATGGAGCAAGAACGCCTCGAATCGATGCTCTCGTGGAATATCGACGGGCTGATCCTCACCGAACGTACCCACACGCCGCGCACATTAAAGATGATTGAAGTGGCAGGTATTCCGGTGGTGGAACTGATGGACAGCCAGTCGCCGTGTCTCGATATCGCCGTCGGATTTAATAACTTTGAAGCGGCACGGCAGATGACCGCCGCTATCATTGCCCGTGGGCATCGTCATGTGGCTTATCTTGGTGCGCGCCTCGATGAACGTACTATCATCAAACAGAAGGGATATGAGCAGGCGATGCTGGATGCCGGCCTGGTGCCGTATAGCGTGATGGTCGAGCAATCCTCTTCTTACTCTTCTGGTATTGAACTGATTCGCCAGGCGCGGCGGGAATATCCGCAGTTAGATGGCGTGTTCTGTACCAACGATGACCTGGCCGTTGGCGCGGCATTTGAATGTCAGCGCCTGGGGCTGAAAATCCCTGATGATATGGCGATCGCCGGTTTCCACGGTCACGATATTGGTCAGGTGATGGAGCCACGGTTGGCGAGCGTGCTGACGCCGCGTGAGCGGATGGGCAGCATTGGCGCTGAGCGCCTGCTGGCGCGTATTCGTGGCGAAGCGGTGACACCGAAAATGTTAGATTTAGGTTTCACCTTGTCACCGGGCGGATCTATTTAAGCTCACAAATTTGAAGTAGCTCACACTTATACACTTAAGGCACGGATGGATATTGCTTCTGTTTTTGTCCGGCCGGACAATGTTACCGATAACAGTTACCCGTAACATTTTTAATTCTTGTACTGTGGGGGCACCACTTTGAGCACGACTAACCATGATCACCACATTTACGTTCTGATGGGCGTATCGGGCAGCGGCAAATCTGCGGTCGCCAGTGAAGTGGCGCATCAACTTCATGCCGCGTTTCTTGATGGCGATTTCCTCCATCCGCGTCGCAATATCGAAAAAATGGCGTCCGGTGAACCGTTGAATGATGATGATCGTAAACCGTGGTTACAGGCGCTGAACGACGCCGCGTTTGCCATGCAGCGTACCAATAAAGTGTCGCTGATCGTCTGTTCTGCACTGAAAAAGCACTATCGCGACCTGCTGCGTGAAGGTAATCCAAATCTCTCTTTCATCTACCTGAAAGGCGATTTTGATGTGATTGAAAGCCGCCTGAAAGCGCGCAAAGGCCATTTCTTTAAAACCCAAATGCTGGTGACGCAGTTTGAAACGCTGCAGGAACCGGGTGCGGACGAAACCGATGTACTGGTGGTAGATATCGATCAGCCGCTGGAAGGTGTTGTGGCAAGCACCATTGAGGTTATTAAAAAAGGCAAATAAGTAGTGACTACATTAACGCTTGTTTTAACAGCAGTAGGGTCTGTTTTACTGCTGCTGTTTTTAGTCATGAAGGCGCGTATGCATGCTTTCCTGGCTTTGATGGTGGTGTCTATGGGGGCTGGCCTTTTTTCCGGTATGCCGCTCGATAAAATCGCAGCGACGATGGAAAAAGGGATGGGAGGTACCCTTGGTTTCCTGGCGGTGGTTGTCGCCCTGGGAGCCATGTTTGGCAAGATCTTACATGAAACCGGCGCAGTCGATCAGATTGCCGTCAAAATGCTCAAATCCTTCGGTCACAGCCGCGCGCATTATGCCATTGGCCTTGCGGGTCTGGTCTGTGCGTTACCATTGTTCTTTGAAGTGGCGATTGTTCTGCTGATTAGCGTTGCATTCTCAATGGCGCGCCACACGGGCACAAACCTGGTAAAGCTAGTTATCCCGCTGTTTGCAGGCGTAGCAGCGGCAGCGGCGTTCTTGCTGCCGGGGCCAGCGCCAATGCTGCTGGCATCGCAGATGAATGCCGACTTTGGCTGGATGATCCTGATTGGCCTGTGTGCGGCAATTCCGGGGATGATTATTGCCGGCCCGCTGTGGGGTAATTTCATCAGCCGTTACGTTGAGCTGCATATTCCTGACGACATCAGTGAACCGCATCTTGGCGAAGGCAAAATGCCGTCCTTCGGATTCAGTTTGTCGCTGATCCTGCTGCCGTTAGTACTGGTTGGGCTGAAAACCATTGCTGCACGTTTTGTGCCAGAAGGGTCAACGGCTTATGAATGGTTTGAGTTTGTTGGCCATCCATTTACCGCGATTCTGGTTGCTTGTCTGGTGGCGATTTATGGTCTGGCGATGCGTCAGGGTATGCCGAAAGACAAAGTGATGGAGATTTGCGGTCACGCGCTGCAACCTGCGGGGATTATTCTGCTGGTGATTGGTGCGGGCGGTGTGTTCAAACAGGTGCTGGTTGACTCTGGCGTAGGTCCGGCGCTGGGCGAAGCGTTAACCGGGATGGGCCTGCCGATTGCGATCACCTGCTTCGTGCTGGCAGCGGCGGTGCGCATCATTCAGGGATCTGCAACCGTTGCCTGTTTAACGGCGGTGGGGCTGGTGATGCCGGTTATTGAACAACTGAATTACTCCGGTGCGCAAATGGCGGCGCTGTCGATTTGTATCGCTGGTGGTTCGATTGTAGTCAGCCATGTTAACGACGCCGGTTTCTGGTTGTTCGGTAAATTTACCGGCGCGACCGAAGCCGAAACGCTGAAAACCTGGACCATGATGGAAACCATTCTTGGTACTGTCGGTGCCATCGTCGGGATGATTGCGTTTCAGTTGTTGAGTTAATTACCGCGACAAATTACTGCGAGCTTGCTCGCAGTAATTCATTTCTCTTTTCCCCTCTCTTCATCTTTTTGATCTCTCTCGCAAAAACACTGGCTCATTATCCATTCTAATCACTGCGTTAACGGACGCAGGAGAAGATGATGGAGAAACACGGAGCTGAATTGCTGTTACAACGGATGTTAAGTAACGCCACCGCTACCTTCAGGGAAGGGCAATGGGAAGCTATAGATGCTGTGGTTAATCAGCGGCGAAAAATGCTGGTTGTGCGCAGCACCTGTTTGAACATTACCCCTTCATCCACATCCGAATACCGTCGAGGAACATCTGGGTTGCCATCATTACCAGAATCAACCCCATCAGGCGTTCCAGTGCGTTTACCCCTTTCTCGCCCAGCAGGCGCAAAAAGAGCGATGACTGTAGCAGGATGACAAATGTGCCGCCCCATGCCAGCAGCAGGGCAATCACCAGATGGCCCATCTGATTCGGGTACTGGTGTGACAGCAGCATCAGCGTGGCGAGGATAGTCGGCCCCGCCACCAGTGGAATTGCCAGCGGCACGATAAACGGCTCTTCACCTGCCGGAAGTCCACTACTGTTACCCGAGGCGCTGGGGAAAATCATCTTAATGGCAATCAGAAAAAGAATGATGCCGCCAGAAATAGAGACGGTTTCTGCCCGCAGGTTAAGAAATGCCAGAATTTTCTCGCCCGCAAACAGGAACACTAACATCAGCAATAGCGCGATGAGCAATTCTCGCACCATGATTGCCCGGCGTCTTTTCGGTTCAGTATGTTTTAGTACGGACATAAAAATAGGTAGGTTTCCGAGCGGATCCATAATCAGGATCAATAAAACTGCTGCAGAAATGATTTCATTCATAACTCAAGTTCCCTGATAATTGCGGTGGACTTTCTGCGTGCTGTTAAAGCAGGATAAGTCGCATTACTGATGGCTTCGCTATCATTGATTAATTTCACTTGCGACTTTGGCTGCTTTTTGTATGGTGAAAGATGTGCCATGAGGACACAGGCACATTTATACAGCACACATCTTTGCAGGAAAAAAACGCTTATGAAAAATGTTGGTTTTATCGGCTGGCGCGGTATGGTCGGCTCCGTTCTCATGCAACGCATGGTTGAAGAGCGCGATTTCGACGCCATTCGCCCTGTCTTCTTTTCGACTTCCCAGTCTGGCCAGGCTGCGCCGTCCTTTGGCGGCACCTCCGGCACACTTCAGGATGCTTTTGATCTGGAAGCGCTGAAGGCTCTCGATATCATCGTGACCTGTCAGGGCGGCGATTATACCAACGAAATCTATCCAAAGCTTCGTGAAAGCGGATGGCAAGGTTACTGGATTGACGCAGCATCGTCTCTGCGCATGAAAGATGACGCCATCATCATCCTTGACCCTGTTAATCAGGGCGTCATTACCGACGGATTAAATAAAGGCATCAGGACTTTTGTTGGCGGTAACTGTACTGTCAGCCTGATGTTGATGTCGTTGGGCGGTTTATTCGCTAATAATCTTGTTGATTGGGTTTCCGTTGCGACCTACCAGGCGGCTTCCGGCGGTGGTGCGCGACATATGCGTGAGTTATTAACCCAGATGGGGCAGTTGTATGGCCATGTGGCGGATGAACTTGCGACCCCCTCCTCTGCTATTCTCGAGATCGAACGCAAAGTTACGACGCTAACCCGCAGCGGCGGACTGCCAGTTGATAACTTTGGCGTGCCGCTGGCTGGTAGCCTGATTCCGTGGATCGACAAACAACTCGATAATGGTCAGAGCCGCGAAGAGTGGAAAGGGCAGGCGGAAACTAACAAGATCCTCAACACATCTTCCGTGATCCCGGTAGATGGCTTATGTGTGCGTGTCGGGGCACTACGCTGCCACAGCCAGGCATTCACCATTAAATTGAAAAAGGATGTATCCATTCCGACCGTGGAAGAACTGCTGGCTGCGCACAATCCGTGGGCGAAAGTAGTACCAAACGATCGTGAAATCACGATGCGTGAGCTAACCCCAGCAGCCGTTACCGGCACGCTGACCACGCCTGTAGGCCGCCTGCGTAAACTGAATATGGGACCAGAATTCCTGTCAGCCTTTACCGTGGGTGATCAGTTGCTGTGGGGGGCCGCGGAGCCGCTGCGTCGGATGCTTCGTCAACTGGCGTAATCTTTATTCATTAAATTTGGGGCGCGATGCCGCCCCTTTTAGTGCGTAATACAGGAGTAAGCGCAGATGTTTCATGATTTACCGGGAGTTAGATAAAGCATTGGCTATTCTTTAAGGGTGGCAGAATACCTGGGTATTCACTGCCTTACCTGAAGGGAGGACGACGCAGAGAGGATGCACAGAGTGCTGCGTCGTTCAGGTCAAAAAAATGTCACAACCAGATGTCAAAAATCAGTTGGATGGGGTGACACAATAAAACAGGAAGACAAGCATGTCCGTTCGTATCGATAGAGACGTGATAAACGCGCTAATTGCAGGCCATTTTGCAGACCCATTTTCCGTACTGGGAATGCATAAAACTACAGCGGGACTGGAAGTCCGTGCCCTTTTACCTGATGCCACCGATGTGTGGGTGATTGAACCAAAAACCGGACGCAAAGTCGCTAAACTGGAGTGTCTCGACTCTCGTGGATTCTTTAGCGGCGTCATACCGCGGCGTAAGAATTTTTTCCGTTATCAGTTGGCTGTTGTCTGGCATGGTCAGCAGAACCTGATTGATGATCCTTACCGTTTTGGTCCTTTAATCCAGGAAATGGATGCCTGGCTGTTATCTGAAGGTACTCACCTGCGCCCATATGAAACCTTAGGCGCGCACGCTGATACTATGGATGGCGTTACCGGCACGCGTTTTTCTGTCTGGGCACCAAATGCCCGACGAGTCTCGGTCGTTGGGCAATTCAACTACTGGGATGGCCGCCGTCACCCAATGCGTCTGCGTAAAGAAAGCGGTATCTGGGAACTGTTTATCCCTGGCGCGCATAACGGTCAGCTCTATAAATACGAGATGATTGATGCTAACGGTAATCTCCGTCTGAAGTCTGATCCCTATGCTTTCGAAGCGCAGATGCGCCCGGAAACCGCTTCCCTTATTTGCGGACTGCCTGAAAAAGTCGTACAGACTGAAGAGCGCAAAAAAGCGAATCAGTTTGATGCGCCAATCTCTATCTATGAAGTTCACCTGGGCTCCTGGCGTCGTCACGCCGACAACAACTTCTGGCTAAGCTATCGCGAACTGGCTGATCAACTGGTGCCTTACGCCAAGTGGATGGGCTTTACCCACCTCGAACTGTTGCCGATTAATGAACATCCGTTCGATGGCAGTTGGGGCTATCAGCCGACGGGTCTGTATGCGCCAACTCGTCGTTTTGGTACTCGTGATGACTTCCGTTATTTCATTGATGCCGCACACGCAGCCGGTTTGAACGTTATTCTCGACTGGGTGCCGGGGCACTTCCCGACTGATGACTTTGCGCTTGCCGAATTTGACGGTACGAACCTGTATGAGCACAGCGATCCGCGTGAAGGCTACCACCAGGACTGGAATACCCTGATCTACAACTATGGACGTCGTGAAGTCAGCAATTTCCTCGTCGGTAACGCGCTGTACTGGGTTGAACGTTTTGGTATTGATGCGCTGCGTGTCGATGCAGTAGCGTCGATGATTTATCGTGATTACAGCCGTAAAGAGGGTGAGTGGATCCCCAACGAGTTTGGTGGACGCGAGAATCTGGAAGCGATTGAGTTCCTGCGCAATACCAACCGTATTATCGGTGAGCAAGTTCCTGGCGCGGTAACGATGGCGGAGGAGTCTACCGACTTCCCGAACGTTTCTCGTCCTCAGGATATTGGCGGCCTGGGCTTCTGGTACAAATGGAACCTGGGCTGGATGCACGACACCCTGGATTACATGAAGCTCGACCCGATTTATCGTCAATACCATCACGATAAACTCACCTTCGGGATGCTCTACAACTACACTGAAAACTTCGTCCTGCCGTTGTCGCACGACGAAGTGGTGCACGGCAAAAAATCGATTCTCGACAGAATGCCGGGTGATGCATGGCAGAAGTTTGCCAATTTGCGCGCCTACTATGCCTGGATGTGGGCGTTTCCGGGCAAAAAACTGCTGTTCATGGGTAATGAATTTGCCCAAGGGCGAGAGTGGAACCACGATGCCAGCCTCGACTGGCATCTGCTGGAAGGCGGTGACAACTGGCATCACGGTGTCCAGCGTCTGGTACGCGATCTGAACCACACTTATCGTCATCATAAAGCACTGCATGAGCTGGATTTCGACGCGTATGGCTTTGAATGGCTGGTGGTGGATGACCATGAACGCTCGGTGCTGATTTTTGTTCGCCGCGATAAAGAGGGGAATGAAATTATCGTTGCCAGTAACTTTACGCCGGTGCCGCGCTATGACTATCGCTTTGGCATTAATCAGCCGGGTAAATGGCGTGAAATCCTCAACACTGATTCCATGCACTACCACGGTAGTAATGCCGGCAATGGCGGCGCGGTACACAGCGATGAGATTGCCAGCCACGGTCGTCAGCATTCATTAAGCCTTACACTACCGCCGCTGGCCACTATCTGGCTGGTTCGGGAGGGAGAATGACACAACTTGCCATTGGCAAACCCGCTCCCCTTGGCGCGCATTACGACGGCCAGGGCGTCAACTTCACGCTCTTCTCCGCTCATGCCGAGCGGGTAGAGCTGTGTGTGTTTGACGCCCAGGACGTAGAACATCGGTATGACTTGCCAGGACGAAGTGGCGATATCTGGCACGGTTATCTGCCGGATGCGCGCCCGGGTTTGCGTTATGGTTATCGCGTTCATGGCCCATGGCAACCCGCCATGGGGCATCGCTTTAACCCGGCGAAGTTGTTGATTGATCCTTGCGCGCGGCAGATTGTCGGGGAATTTAAAGATAACCCGCTGCTGCACGCTGGCCATAGTGAACCTGACTATCGCGACAATGCTGCCATTGCGCCGAAATGTGTCGTGGTAGTGGACCACTATGATTGGGAAGATGATGCCCCGCCGTGCACGTCGTGGGGCAGCACTATCATTTATGAAGCCCATGTCAAAGGATTAACCTACTTGCACCCGGAGATCCCGGTAGAGATCCGCGGCACTTATAAAGCCCTGGGGCATCCGGTGATGATCAACTATTTAAAACAGTTGGGCATTACCGCACTGGAGCTGCTGCCGGTGGCGCAATTTGCCAGTGAGCCGCGTTTGCAACGCATGGGGCTAAGCAACTACTGGGGTTACAACCCGGTGGCGCTGTTTGCGCTGCATCCGGCGTATGCCTGCTCGCCAGAAACGGCGCTGGATGAGTTTCGTGATGCAGTCAAAGCCCTGCATAAAGCGGGCATTGAGGTCATTCTCGACATCGTGCTCAACCACAGTGCGGAACTGGATCTCGACGGTCCGGTATTCTCACTGCGCGGGATCGATAACCGTAGCTATTATTGGATAAGAGAAGACGGCGATTATCACAACTGGACCGGCTGTGGCAACACACTCAACTTGAGCCATCCGGCAGTGGTGGAATACGCCAGCGCCTGTCTACGCTATTGGGTGGAAACCTGTCACGTTGATGGCTTCCGTTTCGATCTCGCAACAGTCATGGGGCGAACGCCGGAGTTTCGTCAGGATGCGCCGCTGTTTATCGCTATCCAGAATTGCCCGGTGCTTTCGCAAGTGAAGCTGATTGCTGAACCGTGGGATATCGCACCCGGCGGCTATCAGGTGGGGAATTTCCCTCCGCTGTTTGCCGAGTGGAACGATCATTTCCGCGATGCCGCCCGCCGTTTCTGGCTGCATTATGATTTACCTCTGGGAGAGTTTGCCGGACGCTTTGCCGCATCCAGTGATGTTTTTAAACGTAATGGCCGTCTGCCGAGTGCTGCGATTAATCTGGTCACAGCACATGACGGTTTTACGCTTCGCGACTGCGTTTGTTTCAACCATAAACACAATGAAGCAAATGGAGAAGAAAATCGCGACGGAACCAACAACAATTACAGTAACAATCATGGTAAAGAAGGATTAGGCGGTACTCTTGATCTGGTTGAACGGCGGCGCGACAGCATTCACGCCCTGTTAACAACGTTGTTGCTCTCCCAGGGTACGCCGATGTTACTGGCCGGTGACGAACATGGTCACAGCCAGCATGGCAATAACAATGCTTACTGTCAGGATAACCAACTAACGTGGTTGGACTGGTCGCAAGCAAGCAGTGGTTTAATCGCGTTTACCGCCGCGTTAATCCATCTGCGCAAGCGCATTCCTGCTTTGGTAGAGGATCGCTGGTGGGAAGAAGGCGACGGCAATGTCCGTTGGCTAAATCGATATGCTCAATCTTTAAGCTCGGATGAGTGGCAGAACGGGCCGAAGCAACTGCAAATTTTGCTTTCGGATCGTTTCTTGATCGCAATAAACGCCACGCTTGAGGTAACAGAGATTGTTTTACCTGCAGGGGAGTGGCATGCCATTCCCCCATTCGCTGGAGAGGATAACCCAGTGATTACGGCTGTCTGGCCGGGACCTGCACACGGATTGTGTGTGTTCCAGAGATGATAAAAAAGGAGTTAGTCATGATTAGTTTAGAGAAGAACGATCACTTAATGTTGGCACGCCAGCTGCCATTGAAGTCTGTTGCCTTGATTCTGGCGGGGGGACGCGGTACTCGCCTGAAGGATTTAACCAATAAGAGAGCAAAGCCTGCCGTACACTTCGGCGGCAAGTTCCGCATTATCGACTTTGCTCTGTCCAACTGCATCAACTCCGGTATCCGCCGTATGGGCGTGATCACCCAGTACCAGTCTCACACCCTGGTGCAGCACATTCAGCGCGGCTGGTCGTTCTTCAATGAAGAAATGAACGAGTTTGTCGATCTGCTGCCAGCGCAGCAGAGAATGAAAGGGGAAAACTGGTATCGCGGTACGGCTGATGCAGTTACCCAAAACCTCGACATTATTCGCCGTTATAAAGCGGAGTATGTGGTGATCCTGGCGGGTGACCATATCTACAAGCAGGACTATTCGCGAATGCTTATCGACCACGTCGAAAAAGGTGCGCGTTGTACCGTTGCTTGTATGCCAGTCCCAATTGAAGAAGCCTCTGCATTTGGTGTTATGGCTGTCGATGAAAACGATAAAATTATCGAATTTGTTGAGAAACCGGCTAACCCGCCGTCAATGCCAAACGATCCGAGCAAATCTTTGGCGAGTATGGGGATCTACGTCTTTGACGCCGACTACCTGTATGAACTGCTGGAAGAAGACGATCGCGATGAAAACTCCAGCCACGACTTTGGTAAAGATTTGATTCCAAAAATTACCGAAGAAGGCCTCGCCTATGCGCATCCATTCCCGCTCTCTTGTGTACAGTCCGACCCGGACGCCGAGCCGTACTGGCGCGATGTGGGGACGCTGGAAGCTTATTGGAAAGCGAACCTCGATCTGGCCTCTGTCGTGCCGGAACTGGATATGTACGATCGCAACTGGCCGATTCGTACCTACAATGAATCATTGCCGCCAGCGAAATTCGTTCAGGATCGCTCCGGTAGCCACGGGATGACCCTTAACTCCCTGGTTTCTGGCGGTTGTGTGATCTCTGGTTCGGTGGTGGTGCAGTCCGTTCTGTTCTCACGCGTTCGCGTGAATTCATTCTGCAACATTGATTCCGCCGTATTGCTACCAGAAGTATGGGTAGGTCGCTCGTGCCGTCTGCGTCGCTGTGTCATTGACCGCGCTTGTGTTATTCCGGAAGGCATGGTGATTGGTGAGGATGCAGAAGAGGATGCACGTCGTTTCTATCGTTCAGAAGAAGGCATCGTGCTGGTTACGCGCGAAATGCTACGGAAGTTAGGGTATAAACAGGAGCGATAATGCAGGTTTTACATGTATGTTCAGAGATGTTCCCGCTGCTTAAAACCGGCGGTCTGGCTGATGTTATTGGGGCATTACCCGCAGCACAAATCGCAGACGGCGTTGACGCTCGCGTACTGTTGCCTGCATTTCCCGATATTCGCCGCGGCGTGACCGATGCAAAGGTGGTATCTCGTCGTGATACCTTTGCCGGGCATTTCACGCTGCTGTTCGGGCATTACAACGGGGTTGGCATTTACCTGATTGATGCGCCACATCTCTACGATCGTCCCGGAAGCCCGTATCACGATACCAACTTATTTGCCTACACCGACAACGTATTGCGTTTTGCACTGCTGGGGTGGGTTGGGGCAGAGATGGCAAGCGGGCTTGACCCATTCTGGCGTCCCGATGTGGTGCATGCGCACGACTGGCATGCGGGCCTTGCGCCTGCGTATCTGGCGGCAAGTGGGCGTCCGGCGAAGTCGGTGTTTACTGTGCACAATCTGGCCTATCAAGGCATGTTTTATGCACATCACATGAATGACATCCAATTGCCATGGTCATTCTTTAATGTTCACGGACTGGAGTTCAACGGGCAAATCTCTTTCCTGAAAGCCGGATTGTATTACGCTGACCACATTACCGCGGTTAGTCCGACCTACGCTCGTGAGATTACTGAACCTCAGTTTGCCTACGGTATGGAAGGTCTGCTCCAGCAACGTCATCGTGAAGGGCGGCTTTCCGGCATACTGAACGGCGTGGACGAGAAAATATGGAGTCCAGAGACGGACTTACTTTTAGCCTCGCGTTACACCCGCGATTCATTGGAGGATAAAGCGGAGAATAAGCGCCAGTTGCAAATCGCAATGGGGCTTAAGGTTGACGATAAAGTGCCGCTTTTTGCAGTTGTGAGCCGTCTGACCAGCCAGAAAGGTCTTGACCTGGTGCTGGAGGCCTTACCGGGCCTTCTGGAACAGGGGGGACAACTGGCGTTACTTGGCGCGGGCGATCCGGTGTTGCAGGAAGGTTTTCTTGCCGCAGCGGCGGAACATCCCGGGCAGGTTGGTGTACAGATTGGTTATCACGAAGCATTTTCGCATCGCATTATGGGCGGCGCGGACGTCATTCTGGTGCCCAGTCGTTTTGAACCGTGCGGCTTAACGCAACTTTATGGATTGAAGTACGGCACGCTGCCATTGGTGCGGCGTACCGGTGGGCTTGCTGATACGGTTTCTGACTGTTCTCTTGAGAACCTTGCAGATGGCGTCGCCAGTGGGTTTGTCTTTGAAGATAGTAATGCCTGGTCGTTGTTACGGGCTATTCGGCGCGCTTTTGTTCTGTGGTCCCGCCCTTCGCTGTGGCGGTTTGTGCAACGTCAGGCTATGGCAATGGATTTTAGCTGGCAGGTCGCGGCGAAGTCGTACCGTGAGCTTTACTATCGCTTGAAATAGTTTTCAGGAAACGCCTATATGAATGCTCCGTTTACATATTCATCGCCCACGCTTAGCGTAGAAGCTCTTAAGCACTCTATCGCTTATAAGCTGATGTTTACGATTGGAAAGGATCCGGTCGTAGCCAATAAACATGAATGGCTGAACGCAACGTTATTTGCTGTGCGCGATCGTCTCGTGGAGCGCTGGTTACGCTCGAATCGTGCCCAGCTATCGCAAGAAACTCGACAGGTTTACTACCTGTCGATGGAGTTTTTGATTGGCCGAACTCTCTCCAATGCCATGCTGTCGTTAGGTATTTATGACGATGTCCAGGGTGCGCTGGAGTCGATGGGATTAAATCTCGAAGAGTTGATTGATGAGGAAAATGACCCGGGCCTCGGTAACGGCGGCCTGGGGCGTCTGGCGGCCTGCTTCCTGGATTCACTGGCGACTTTAGGGTTGCCGGGACGCGGTTACGGAATCCGTTATGACTACGGTATGTTCAAACAGAACATCGTTAACGGCAGTCAGAAAGAGTCTCCGGACTACTGGCTGGAGTACGGCAATCCGTGGGAATTTAAACGCCACAATACGCGCTACAAAGTGCGTTTTGGCGGTCGTATTCAGCAAGAAGGCAAGAAAACGCGCTGGATTGAAACCGAAGAAATTTTGGCCGTGGCTTACGACCAAATCATCCCAGGTTATGATACTGACGCGACAAACACCTTGCGTCTGTGGAGCGCACAAGCCAGTAGCGAAATTAATCTCGGTAAATTTAACCAGGGCGATTACTTCGCGGCGGTGGAGGACAAAAACCACTCCGAGAACGTTTCCCGCGTGCTTTACCCGGATGATTCCACCTATTCCGGGCGTGAACTGCGTTTGCGTCAGGAGTATTTCCTGGTCTCCTCAACCATTCAGGACATTTTAAGTCGCCATTATCAGTTGCATAAAACCTACGATAATCTGGCGGATAAAATCGCGATTCATCTCAACGACACCCATCCGGTGCTGTCGATTCCTGAGCTGATGCGCCTGCTGATTGATGAGCACAAATTTAGCTGGGACGACGCTTTTGAAGTGTGCTGTGAGGTCTTCTCATACACCAACCACACGCTGATGAGCGAGGCGCTGGAAACCTGGCCGGTCGATATGCTGGGTAAAATTCTGCCGCGTCATTTGCAGATTATCTTTGAGATCAACGACTATTTCCTGAAAACCTTGCAGGAGCAGTATCCGAACGATACCGACTTGTTGGGACGGGCGTCGATCATTGATGAATCTAATGGGCGTCGTGTGCGGATGGCCTGGCTGGCTGTTGTGGTCAGTCACAAAGTTAACGGTGTGTCGGAGTTGCACTCTAATCTGATGGTGCAATCGCTGTTTGCCGACTTTGCGAAAATCTTCCCAGGACGTTTCACCAACGTCACCAACGGTGTGACGCCGCGTCGCTGGCTGGCGGTGGCGAACCCGTCGCTTTCAGCCGTACTGGACGAACACCTGGGGCGTAACTGGCGTACCGACCTGAGCCAATTAAACGAGCTACAACAGCACTGTGATTTCCCGATGGTCAATCATGCTGTTCATCAGGCGAAGCTGGATAACAAAAAGCGTCTGGCGGAGTACATCGCACAACAACTGAATGTGGTGGTGAATCCGAAAGCGCTGTTTGATGTGCAAATCAAACGTATTCACGAATACAAACGTCAATTGATGAATGTGTTACACGTTATCACCCGCTATAACCGTATCAAGGCCGATCCTGATGCGAAATGGGTTCCGCGTGTGAATATTTTTGCCGGTAAGGCAGCATCGGCCTATTACATGGCGAAGCACATTATCCATTTGATCAACGATGTAGCGACGGTGATCAACAACGATCCGCAGATTGGCGACAAGTTGAAAGTGGTGTTTATCCCGAACTACAGCGTCAGCCTGGCGCAGTTGATCATCCCGGCGGCCGATCTTTCCGAACAGATCTCACTGGCAGGGACAGAAGCTTCTGGCACCAGCAACATGAAGTTTGCACTTAACGGTGCGCTGACTATCGGTACGCTGGACGGCGCGAATGTTGAGATGCTGGATCATGTCGGTGCGGACAATATCTTTATCTTTGGTAACACAGCGGAAGAAGTGGAAGAACTGCGTCGTCAGGGCTACAAACCGCGTGAATACTACGAGAAAGATGAAGAACTGCATCAGGTGCTGACGCAAATCGGCAGCGGCGTGTTCAGTCCGGAAGATCCGGGCCGCTACCGCGATCTGGTTGATTCGCTGATCAACTTTGGCGATCACTACCAGGTACTGGCGGATTATCGCAGCTATGTCGATTGCCAGGATAAGGTTGACGAACTTTACGAGCGTCCGGAAGAGTGGACAGCCAAAGCGATGCTGAACATCGCCAATATGGGCTACTTCTCTTCTGATCGAACCATCAAAGAGTACGCCGATCTTATCTGGCATATTGATCCAGTGAGATTGTAATTTCGCAAAGTGATAACTGCCGTGTGTTCCATTTAAAACTATCGTTAATGGGCATACGGCATTTTTATATCAGATAAATAATATGTCATGACGATTTACACACAGCATCTATTAATAATAAATTATTAATAAAAAATTTCATCTGAGTACGCATCATATAATAAACACCATAAATAAATAACCAATAAATCATTCGTTATATTTATATATTTCACCACTCCTCAGCTATTCTGTTTAAAATAAAACCCTTTATTTTCAATCTACTGTATGTTTATATAAAGTCACTCATTGCGAGTATGGGATTTTTTAGTTACATTGCTAAACAGCACATATAATATTTTTAAGTCAATCTATCCCTTAATATAATCCCCCTGGGATTCACCAACGCCAGCTTTGCTCATCTTAATAATGTGACTTGTTAAAGCTGAATGTAATAATAATCGCCAATATTGCTTGGATTTTTTAACAAAAGGAAAGGTATAAATGAAATTCAATCTATCTAATTTATCCGTAGCTTTACTCGCATCAGGTATGCTGATGTCAACTGCGGTAACTGCTGCGCCAGGCGATGCATCACAATTTGGTGGTGCCGATACAGACTGGAGCACCGTTGATTATCCGAAACTTACCGATATGGATGACAACACCGATGCGATGGGCGGAAACATTCGTTTTACTGGTCGCGTGGTTAAAGCGACGTGTAAGATTGCAACAGAATCGAAACAGATTGAAGTGGTACTGCCAGTCGTACCTTCTAACGCTTTCACGGGCATCGATACTGAAGCAACGGGTGCCAGTAACCAGACTAACTTCAATATTAAACTAACCGATTGTAGCAATACGACCAGTCAAAATATTGAATTCCGTTTTACTGGTGCAGCGGACGGTGCCAACCAGACGCTTGCCAATGAAGTGGAAGGGGCTGCTGATGCTGATGGTACTGGCGAAGCGGGAGCAACTGGAGTAGGGATTCGTATTTATTCTAAAAACACGACAACTGATGGCCTGGTTAAACTGAATACACAATCTCCTCAGGGGAGTAGTTCTTCGGCGGCTTACGTGATTCCTGGCGATGCAACCGCCCATGATTTTATCGCTGCATTTACCGCGGGCTATGCTCAGAACGGTAGTACCGTTGCACCAGGTCTGGTGAAATCTACGGCAAGTTTCGTCGTGCTGTACGAATAATTACAACAATATAATTTCAGGTTACAGTTATTTGTAGCCTGAAATTAATACTACGTGTTTATTTATAATAAATATACACGAGTTAATAATTGCAGTTAATTTTCATCTACAAGGATGCAGTATGAGATGGATTTCAAAAAATAAATGTTTTGCAAATAGAAACATTAAACCTTCGCTGAAGACTCAATATGCCATAAGGGTCGGTGCTCTATTTTTACTGTCCGCCATATCTATCAACGCTATTGCAGCGGGTGGTTTTGGTCTTGGTTCTACGCGTCTGGTTTATCCATCTGACAGTCAGCAAATTACGTTAAGTGTGCAGAATGGTGGGTCCAATACCAGCTATTTAATTCAGTCATGGGTGGATGACAATCAAAGCGGTAAGAAAAGTCCAAACTTTGTGGTTACGCCTCCATTATTTATGTTGCCAACCCGAAAAGAAGCATCACTGCGGATAATGTTTATTGGTAAAACACAGTTACCGACTGACCGTGAAACACTATTCTGGATGAACGTGAAAGCGATTCCGCCGACGGATGAGAAGAATACCCAGAAAAACACATTACAACTGGCGTTACAAAACAGGATTAAATTATTTTACCGTCCGACTAACTTACCCGTTCAGGCTGGTAAAGCACGGGATATGTTGCGATTTAAATACGAAGGTAAACAACTGAAAATCATTAATCCTTCTCCCTATTATCTGACGGTGACAGGAATCAGGGTGCAAGGGGCAAAATTACCCAATACGTTTGTTCCCCCAAAAAGCGACATCACAGTATCTTCTCCGGTGACGTTAGCGGGCGAAATTACTTATCAAACTATCAATGATTACGGTGCCACAACAGCCAGGCAAAAGGGAACGATGCAATAAACCTGGAAGATTAAAACGTTAAAGCAACTCAGGTCAGGGATATGAACCTAAAGCTCAAAAAACTCGAACACTGGATGGCAAGGAACAAGCAGATGGGGCAGTGTATACCGCTTCTACTGACACTTTTGCCTGCGTATTCAGCGGCGGGTATGCGCTTTAACCCTGCCTTTCTGTCGGGTGATACTGAAGCTGTTGCTGATTTATCTCGTTTTGAGAAAGGGATGACTTATCTACCTGGTAGTTATGAGGTTGAAATATGGGTCAATGATTCGCCTTTGACATCACGTAAGGTCACTTTCAAAGCTGATGAGCAGAATCAGTTGATTCCCTGTTTTTCGCTCGATGAATTAGTCATTTTAGGAATTAACAAAAGTGCATTGCCGGAGCAGGCGCAAGATGAGGGGAATCATTGTCTCGATTTGCGTATATGGTTTGCAGAAGTTCAATATACACCTGAACTTGATGCGCAACGACTCAAACTGACTTTCCCGCAGGCAATATTAAAGCATGAGGCACGTGGCTATATTCCACCTGAAGAATGGGATAATGGTATCCCGGCAGTTCTTATTAATTATGATTTTTCTGGCAATAGTGATCGTGGCGACTACGTGTCTGATAGCTATTATTTAAATCTGCGTTCAGGTTTAAATTTAGGGGCGTGGCGTTTTCGTGATTACTCTACATGGAGTCGTTCAGGTAATTCACCGGGGAAAATTGCACATGTGAGTAGTACATTACAACGGGTAATTATTCCTTTCAAAAGTGAATTAACACTGGGTGATACCTGGTCTTCATCAGATGTTTTCGACAGCGTGAGTATTCGTGGTGCTAAACTTGAGTCCGACGAAAACATGCTGCCCGATAGCCAAAGTGGTTTTGCCCCTACTGTGCGCGGCATTGCTAAAAGCAATGCTCAGGTAACGATTAAACAAAATGGCTATGTTATTTATCAGACTTATATTCCTCCCGGACCTTTTGAAATCAACGATCTGAACCCTACGTCTTCCGCAGGGGATTTGGAAGTTACGATCAAAGAGTCTGATAATTCCGAAACTATCTATACCATTCCTTACGCCGCTGTTCCCATCCTTCAACGCGAAGGCCATATAAAATATTCCGCGACGGCCGGTAAATATCGTACTAATAGCTACAATCAAAATAATCCATATATCTTTCAGGGCGATTTGATTTGGGGATTACCCTGGGATATTACTGCATATGGAGGAATACAATATTCTGATAATTATCGGGCAATAGCTCTCGGGCTGGGGTTCAACCTTGGTATGTTTGGAGCGACGTCATTCGATTTGACGCAAGCCAATAGCACGCTTGCCGATGGCAGTAAACATCAAGGGAAATCGTACCGTTTTCTATACTCAAAATCATTAGTGCAAACAGGTACGGCTTTTCAGATTATTGGTTATCGTTACTCGACGGAAGGATTTTATTCGTTGAGTGATACCACATATAAACAAATGTCGGGGACAGTTATCGATCCAGATACTCTTAATGAAAAAGACTATGTTTATAACTGGAATGATTTTTACAATTTGCGTTATAACAAAAGAGGAAAGTTTCAGGCAAATATATCGCAACCATTAGGTAAATATGGTTCTATGTATTTGGCGGCAAGTCAGCAAAGTTACTGGAATACGAATAATAAAGATACCTTATATCAGGTCGGCTATAATACGAGCGTGCATGGGGTTTATTTAAATGTTGCTTATAATTATAGCAAATCACCGGGTTCTGATGCTGACAGAATCTTATCCGTCAATGTCTCATTGCCGATCAGCAATTGGCTATCACCAGCCGTTGATGGGCGTAATGCATCAAATTCTATGACTGCGACTTATGGTTACAGTCAGGATAATAGCGGCCATGTGAATCAGTATGCTGGAGTATCAGGCTCACTGCTGGAGCAACATAATCTTAACTATAACATTCAACAAAATTTCGCCAATCAGAATAATGATGGGAATGGATCGGTAGGTTTAAATTACCGTGGTGCTTATGGTTCACTAAATTCAGGATACAGCTACGATAATAATGGTAACCAGCAATTTAACTATGGTTTAAGTGGTGCCCTGGTTGTTCATGAAAATGGTCTCACGCTAAGCCAGCCGTTAGGTGAAACAAATATACTGATAAAAGCACCTGGGGCAAACAATGTAAATGTGGAACGTGGAACGGGAGTGAAGACAGACTGGCGTGGCTATGCTGTCGTACCTTATGCCACGGAATACAGGCGTAATAATATCTCTTTAGACCCTATGTCTATGAGTATGCATACAGAATTAGATGCTACCAGCATGGAAGTGATACCCAGTAAAGGCGCTTTAGTTCGCGCTGAGTTTAATGCCCATGTCGGTATTCGTGGTTTATTTAATGTTCGCTATCGTAATAAACCTGTTCCATTTGGTGCGACAGCCAGTGTACCCACTGAGGGGACGACTCAGATTACAGGAATAGTTGGCGACAGTGGTCAGGTTTATCTCTCCGGTTTGCCTTTACAAGGCATAATAAATATACAGTGGGGAGACGGTTCTTATCAGCAATGTCAGGCAAGCTATCAATTACCGAAAAGCGAGATAGATAATGCTATTAGCTATGCAAATCTGGAGTGCCGCTAATGAATATATTACAGAAATTTATTTTATTAATTTTTACTTCATTATTCATGGTGGTGGTTTCATGTAATGCACTTGCTAACGATACCGTCGTGGTCACATTTACAGGTCAGTTATTAGCAAAAACATGTGATATTACAACTGGAAGTAAAGACCAGCCAGTAAACATGGGAACTTATGACGTTAATGATTTTTTAAATGTGGGGGATGTTTCTGGTAGTCATACATTTACGATAAATCTGGAAGGATGTCCAACGGCAACCAGTACTATTTATAGTTCAGGAGTCAGTGCTAATGTGCGGTTTAGCGGAGATACAGACACCATCAATACCACCTTATTACGCCTTACTTCCAGTGCAGATAGTGCAACTGGAGTGGGCGTCGAAATTTTAGATAACGATGATAAAGTTATTGCAATTAATGATGAGTCAGGTTTCAAAGAATTAGTTTTAGATAATAATGGCGATGCCAGTTTAGACTTTAAACTCCGCTATAAGTCAACTCAGCAAAACGTACATGCGGGGCAGGCAAATGCACTGTTGTACTTTGATATAGACTATCAGTGAGGATAATATGACGCGCTATTGTAATTTAATTGCTTTGTTATTCTCTGTGATATCAATATCATCCATTGCTGATGATACAACGCATACAGGTGTTGTACGTATAGAAGGAATAATAACGGCAAAGACTTGCATTGTTGCCGATGAGTCTAAAAATTTCACGGTCAACATGCCAGATGTACCCAGTTATAGGGTTAGAAATTCAGGAGATGTCACTGAAAAAATTGACTTCTCTATAAAATTAACCCGCTGTGGCAGTGATGTCAGTAATGCCAATATCAAATTTGATGGAACATCAGTGAGTGAAGATACCACCCTGTATAAACTGGATGAGGGATCTGTTGAGGGGTTAGCGCTGGCTATTTTTGATAACAACAGACAAAGTATTAGTAATGGTATAATAAGCACCAGTTATGCTCTTACGCCATTGGTAGATAACACATTGCATTTCTTTGCGGCTTATAAAGCCATAAAAAATGATGTACAACCAGGAGATGCGAATGCATCAGTTTCCTTTATCGTCACTTATGATTAATGTGCTGATATTCTTTTTAATATGTTGCACAAATGCGCAAGCAGGGGTTGTCGTTGGCAGTACCCGTTTTGTTTACCCAGAAAAGCAGTCATCAATATCGGTCGAGCTTAAAAATACTGCCAGTAGAGATATGTTGGTTAAAATTTCCGTGACACCTGATGATGGACGTCAGTTAAAAGGGACAGTGGAATCCCAGCCTTTACTTCCAGATAAGATATTTATTGCGACGCCACCATTATTAGTACTTAAACAAGATAAACATACCAAAATAAGAATTAATCACGTGGGTGGCCAGTTACCTGCAGATCGTGAGAGTTTATTTATACTGAATATTGCAGCGTTACCTGCTCAGGAACCAAACTCACAGCTTAAGAACGAAAATCAACTCCAGGTAGCCGTACGCAATAGGATGAAAATATTTTATCGCCCGGAGACATTATCAGGTAATCCACTTGACGCTTATAAACAGTTACGTTGGTCGCGAAACAATGAAACTGTCACTATTTTTAACCCTACCCCCTGGTATGTGACACTCTATAATTTATCTATTGATGGTAAAAGCATAAATGGTGGCATGGTCGCACCATTTAGCCATCGTCAACAGAATTGGTGTCTGCGGCAAGGATATTGTGAGGTTAACTGGCAAACGTTGGATCTTTATAATAATGCCTTACCTGTATGTAACGTGAAATTAAATGTTTTGCAAAATAATGCTATGGGTGCAGTAGCGATACATGGATAACTGGAGAAGTAGAATGTTAACTTATTCTTGGGGAAATATAAAAGTAATTTGTATATTGTTTTTTCTTTTAATCAGTAGTTGCTATAACATCGTGTATGCAGAAGATATGGGACGGGGTCGCGCTTTTTGTTATCCTGGAAAGCCAGGAAATAATACTACTCCTGCGACATTTTCTTATAATTTTGGTACTGTTATTGTCTCAGATGTTAATAATAATTCTCCCGGGAAAGTACTACCAGTGCAGAACTGGAATATAGGGGTTTATAAAGCGTATTGCAATTCCATGGGTAATTACGAGGTTTATTTTACAGCCACATCTGGCATAGATCAATCAGGTGCGTCTGGTGATCATCAGGGAAGCGATATATTTATCCCCTTGACTCATGAGATATCGGTTTCAACACATATAAAACTCTATAATAAAAATGAAACAATGACAGATAAGACAGTACCTTTTGACAACTACAGCACCAATTATTCAGCAGACAGAAGTAAACCATCGAATTGGGGATCGGGAACAGAAGGCTATATAAAAATCAGACTTGATAAAAAAATAATATCCGACATCTCAATAAATAACGTGTTGCTGGTTTCTTTGTATGTCAGCCAGTTCCCAACGGAGCACGGACCAGTTCCTGTATTTAATGCTTATATTGGTAACTTAAATATTGAGGTTCCACAAGGTTGCACAATTAATGAGGGCACCAGTTTTACCGTTAATATGCCGGATGTCTGGGCCAGTGAGCTAAGTCGGGCTGGTGCTGGAGTGAAGCCAACAGGCGTTTCCCCGGTTGCAACCACTATTCCGATAAACTGTACAAATAAAGATATTGATGCCGTAATGACGCTGGTTTTTGATGGCAATATTTCATCAACGAGAGATGTTAATGGTCGGCAAAGCATTATTCAGGCGGAGGATAACCCAGACGTTGGCATTATGATTATGGATAGCCAACAGGAGTCCGTAGACTTGAATGAGCTGGCTGCGCATGTTGGCGTGCCATTTAAGTTAGTTGAAAACCGGGCTGAGTCAGCTCAGACGGCAGACGTGACTTTTCTGTCTCTCCCCGTCAGTACCACAGGGCGACTACCTGCTGCGGGTCGTTATAACGCCCTGGCTATTTTGCGGGTGGAATATCAGTAATGTGTGTGAGTACAGAATCGGATTAGCCCGCTTTTAGCCATCGGTGCAAAATAAAGCGCAGTAACAGCAAGGATGAATAATATGCAAAACGGAAAATGGATTTTGACCTCGCTGGTAATGACTTTTTTCGGCATCCCCATACTGACGCAATTTTTGGCAGCGGTTGTTGCCATGCTGGGGAGCGGGCTTACCGCCATTCTTGAGGTTTGCAATTTACTCTTCACGCCAACAATTTACCTTCTGCTTAACATTTTTATGTTGGCGCTGGGCGCGATAATGCTATTTTTCTCGGGGCGAGTATGGGCGGGCGATAGCGCTCCAGAAAAAAGAGAAATAGCCGCCTGGCGACAATGCTTTTTTCTGTTACCGGCACTATTAATCCTGATTGGCTGGATAATCACGCTACATCTGGCAGATTATCAATTTCGCCAGATGGGAGCAGATTGGTTGGCAAACCTTATGCTTCCCTGGCTGGGCGTTTTGTTAGTCTCATTAGTTGGTGGTGAGTACTGGTGGATAGTCATAATTCCCGTTGGGGCGCATATCAGTTTTTCGCTGGGATACGCCTGGCCAACCAGACATTCTTTAACCGGCACATCCGGGCTACGTTGCCGTAATTCTCTCCTGTTTATCCTTCTCATGCTTGGTTTTGTCGCTGGTTATCAGGCTTATTTATATAAACAGCTCAATCCCGGCGTTGGTGTACGCGAAAATATTGATACCTGGGCCTGGCAACCCGATAAACTCAATAATCAATTGACGCCACTGCGTGGTAAACCGCAAATTCAGTTCACGCAAAACTGGCCGCGACTCGATGGCGCTACGGCAGCGTACCCAATTTATGCCTCTGCATTTTATGCGTTAAGCGTAATACCGGAAGATTTACACACCCGGGAATATTTGGCGAACTCTCGCACGCCGGAGGCGTATAACAAAATCGTTAAGGGAGACGCTGATATTATTTTTGTGGCTCAACCTTCCGGTGGACAGAAAAAACGTGCAGAGGAATCAGGTGTTACTTTGATGTACACACCTTTTGCTCGCGAAGCATTTGTTTTCATCGTCAATGCGGATAACCCGGTTAATTCCCTGACTGAACAACAAGTGCGTGACATCTTCAGTGGCGCAATTACCAACTGGCGCACGGTTGGCGGTAATGATCAGGAGATCCAGACCTGGCAACGCCCGGAAGACTCGGGTAGTCAGACGGTGATGCAATCACAGGTCATGAAAAATATCCGCATGATCTCTCCGCAGGAAACAGAAGTAGCAAGTGTGATGGAAGGAATGATTAAAGTCGTTGCCGAATACCGTAATACAAACAACGCAATTGGTTACACCTTCCGCTATTACGCCACGCAAATGAATGCTGATAAGAATATAAAATTATTAGCGATTAACGGCATTGCGCCGACTGCGGAAAACATTCGCAACGGCAAATATCCGTACATCGTCGATGCGTTCATGGTGACGCGGGAAAATACAACGTCAGAAACACAAAAACTGGTGGAGTGGTTTTTAACGCCACAAGGGCAGAGCCTGGTAGAAGATGTTGGTTATGTGCCGCTGTATAAAACGTTATCAGATATTAAATAATAAAGTAAACAGGGGGCAGATATGGATATGAAGATTTTATTACCTATCAGCAGTTGCTTACTCTTTCTTCCTGAGAGTAATGCTGCGCACCAGAGTATTTCACCGCCTTTCCTGCATTACACATTAGTTTGTGAAAGAGAGCAAATTAACCCCGGAATTAATTTGTCTGAGTATTATTCAGAAAATGAATTTGACTTGTACCAATATTATGCTTTTCGTTGCCCGGATATAGAGAATCAAGTCAGAGGACCATCAGTTTCTGTTTTATTGAGAGTGAGCGTGAAAAGTCCGTTTGAGGACAGGTTAAATATTTCAACATCATATGCAGTTTACCCTGATTATAATATCGATAAATCAATTGACTGGAGTGACGATGGCAACAGGGAGAAATCAACGCTAAACGACTCTGTTAATGTTACTCAATAAAATATGAAACAAAAAATAGAAAAAGCTTTAACGGTTTTGCTTATGATTTACGCCGGATCCGCAGTTGCCGAAGGCAAAGTGAACGATTTATGCCACATAGGTAATCGTGTAGATAAACTAGAGATTATAAATTATCCGCAGGGATACACTTCGCCAGTTTCAATTGATGAGGGACGGCTGAATGAAATTTATAAATACAAGGTTGAAATCACTGAGCTTGATGATAAAGAAAGTAAAAAAATTGTTGAGCTATTACAGATGGATTATGCTGAACAAGAGGAAAATGTTACTAATCTGAGGTGGCGCGTGAATATCACTTCATATCAAAATAAAAAATGTGATATCTATTTTGATGGTTTTGGTTTATGTGGAAAAATTAACGGTGAGAATGTCTGCTTCAGGCATAATGAAATGATACGATGGATAGAGTCCCATATTTCTGTGTTTCTACATAGCGTTAATGAATGAGCGTTATGAAATAATGGATTTATCAACAAACCCCTGACATTCTCAATAGCCTTGCACAGTTTTTTATTGCACGGATTTTGAATAGATATCATCTAGAGGATAGGTTTATCCTGACAGTTTAAACTGTCCGTTAATAATAAAGGACAACCAAATGGAATTAGTGCGCTTTGTTCATGCCGGATGCGGCGTGAACGCCTTATCCGGCCTACAAAACCATGCAAATTCAATATATTGCATAAACCACGTAGGCCTGATAAGCGTAGCGCATCAGGCCGCTTTTGCGTTTGTCATCAGTCTCAGGTCAGATTGAAATCTGACCTGGCCTGCTTACGTTAAATCATGACGCTAGCGATAACCTCTGCTGCGTATACTCCACCAGCCACTGACTCACACGAGACTGTTGTTCCGCATTCAGCCACATGCCTTGTTTTGTGCGACGCCACAGGGCATCGTCGGCGCGGCGGACCCATTCGTGGTCAACCAGATATTTAAGCTCCGCTTCGTAAAACTCATGACCGAAATCTTCCCCGAGATCGTTTATCGCCTCCGCATTGCCGAGCAGCAGTTCGCTGTTGCTGCCGTAAGTACGTGCGTAATGACGTGCCAGCGATTCAGTCAGGAACGGATAGCGGCGGCGCAGGCGGGCTGCGTAGTCGTCGCGGTCGCCTTCGATGGCTCCACCAGGTAATACGCTCTCTTTCGTCCACGCCGGGCCAATACCCTGATAATACGGCGTCAGTTTTTCCAGCGCGTGTTCCGCCAGTTTACGATAGGTCGTCAGCTTGCCGCCAAATACCGACAGCAGCGGTGCTTTGCCGTTTTCATCATGGATATCGAGCGTGTAATCACGAGTGATTGCCTGCGGTGAGTCGGATTCATCATCACACAGCGGACGCACGCCGGAGTAAGTCCAGACGATATCGTCACGGCTTAACTGTTTTTTAAAGTGCGCGTTATACACCTTCAGCAGGTAATTTATTTCGCTCTCTTCAATCTTCACTGCTTTCGGATCGCCTTTGTATTCCACATCGGTGGTGCCGATGATAGAAAACTCATCCATCCACGGGATCACGAACACAATACGTTTATCTTCGTTTTGCAGAATGTACGCTTGTTTCTGGGTATGCACACGCGGCACCACAATAT
The DNA here is from genome assembly GCF_000208565.1 of Escherichia sp. TW09308. Lineage (NCBI taxonomy): Bacteria > Pseudomonadati > Pseudomonadota > Gammaproteobacteria > Enterobacterales > Enterobacteriaceae > Escherichia > Escherichia sp. TW09308. The sequence goes on from NZ_AEME01000001.1 coordinate 4,652,823, forward strand.
GGCTGCCTTTGATCAGGCGAATGCCATAAGGTGAAGGCAGATGCATTCCTTCGTCGAAGAACTGTTTCACCCACGGACCGGTGGCGTTAACCAGGCCGCGAGCCTGCCATGTATATTTTTTGCCGGTATCGATATCTTCCGCTTCCACAATCCACAAACCGTTTTCGCGGCGGGCAGACGTGGCACGAGTACGGGTAAGCACTTCACCGCCTTTACGCACGACCATCTGGGCGTTGGCTAATACCAGACGGGCGTCGTCGACCCAACAGTCGGAATATTCGAATCCGCGCTTAATTTCCGGTTTTAACACTGAATTTGCGCCAAAACGCAAACCGGTTGATCCCGGCAGGCTGGTGCGTTTACCCAAATGATCGTACATAAACAGGCCAATGCGGATCATCCACGCCGGGCGTAGATGCGGACGATGCGGCAGGCGAAAACGCATTGGGAAAGCGATATGCGGGGCCATTTTCAGCAACACTTCACGTTCTGCCAGCGCCTCGCTGACCAGACGGAATTCATAGTGTTCAAGGTAACGCAGGCCACCGTGAATGAGTTTTGAACTGGCGGAAGATGTCGCACAAGCGAGATCCTGCGCTTCCAGCATTAGCACGGATAAACCGCGTCCAGCGGCGTCTGCCGCGATACCAGCACCATTGATGCCGCCACCTATCACAATCAGATCTTTGGTTTCCATGCTGCCCTCATTCACTTTCGTTAAAGCTCATAAATGTTCGTTATCGAACATAATAGCAAACAAACGCGCTTTGAGTAACATTGAAAAAACATTTTAGAGTGATATGCATAACATTATGGCGTTTATCTGCCGCTCCGACGTAAACTGTGCGATAAATTTGCCCACTTGTTTGTAAAGAAAGAGAGACGCATGGAGCAGTTCGAATGTATTAACGTTGCCGACGCGCACCAGAAGTTGCAGGAAAAAGAGGCGGTGCTGGTCGATATTCGCGATCCACAAAGTTTCGCAATGGGGCATGCGGCGCAGGCTTTCCATCTAACCAATGACACGCTGGGTGCGTTCATGCGCGAAAATGACTTCGATACCCCGGTAATGGTGATGTGTTACCACGGTAATAGCAGCAAAGGCGCGGCGCAGTATCTGCTGCAACAGGGTTATGATGTGGTTTACAGTATCGATGGTGGCTTTGAAGCCTGGCAGCGTCAGTTTCCCGCAGAGGTGGCTTACGGCGCGTAACGCTTTATACTGTCCCCTTTTGTGTGGAATAAGCGACAGCAACGATGTTGATGATTACCTCTTTTGCTAACCCCCGCGTGGCGCAGGCATTTGTTGATTACATGGCGACACAGGGCGTTATCCTCACGATTCAACAACATAACCAAAGCGATGTCTGGCTGGCGGATGAATCCCAGGCCGAACGCGTGCGGGCAGAGCTGGCGCGTTTTCTCGAAAACCCGGTAGATCCGCGTTATCTCGCCGCCAGTTGGCAGTCAGGTCATACCGGTAGTGGCCTGCACTATCGCCGTTTTCCTTTCTTTGCCACTTTGCGTGAACGTGCAGGCCCGGTCACCTGGGTAGTGATGATTGCCTGCGTGCTGGTGTTTATCGCCATGCAAATTCTTGGCGATCAGGAAGTGATGTTATGGCTGGCCTGGCCATTCGATCCGACGCTGAAATTTGAGTTCTGGCGCTACTTCACGCATGCGTTAATGCACTTCTCGCTGATGCATATCCTCTTTAACCTGCTCTGGTGGTGGTATCTCGGTGGCGCAGTGGAAAAACGCCTCGGTAGCGGTAAGCTGATAGTCATTACTCTCATCAGCGCCCTGCTAAGCGGCTATGTGCAGCAAAAGTTCAGTGGGCCGTGGTTTGGCGGGCTTTCTGGTGTGGTTTATGCACTGATGGGCTACGTCTGGCTACGCGGCGAGCGCGATCCACAAAGCGGTATTTACCTGCAACGTGGGTTAATCATCTTTGCGCTGATCTGGATTGTTGCCGGATGGTTTGATTTGTTTGGGATGTCGATGGCGAATGGAGCACACATCGCCGGGTTAGCCGTGGGTTTAGCGATGGCTTTTGTTGATTCGCTCAATGCGCGAAAACGAAAATAATTCCAGGGATTTATAAATGAAACAAACACAACGACACAACGGTATTATCGAACTGGTTAAGCAGCAGGGCTATGTCAGCACCGAAGAGCTGGTAGAGCATTTTTCCGTCAGCCCGCAGACTATTCGCCGTGACCTCAATGAACTGGCGGAACAGAACCTGATCCTGCGCCATCATGGCGGCGCGGCGCTGCCTTCCAGTTCGGTTAACACGCCGTGGCACGATCGCAAAGCTACCCAGACCGAAGAAAAAGAGCGTATCGCCCGTAAAGTGGCCGAGCAGATCCCCAACGGTTCGACGCTGTTTATTGATATCGGCACCACGCCGGAAGCGGTGGCGCACGCGCTGCTCAATCACAGCAATTTGCGCATTGTCACCAACAATCTCAATGTCGCTAATACGCTGATGGTGAAAGAAGATTTCCGCATTATTCTCGCCGGTGGTGAATTGCGTAGCCGCGATGGCGGGATCATTGGCGAAGCGACGCTGGATTTTATCTCTCAGTTCCGCCTCGATTTCGGCATTCTTGGGATCAGCGGCATTGACAGCGACGGCTCGTTACTGGAGTTCGATTACCATGAAGTTCGCACCAAACGCGCCATTATTGAGAACTCGCGCCACGTTATGCTGGTTGTCGATCACTCAAAATTTGGCCGTAATGCGATGGTAAACATGGGCAGCATCAGCATGGTCGATGCCGTTTACACCGACACCATGCCGCCTGCGGGGGTGATGCAGGTGCTGACGGACCATCATATTCAACTGGAACTGTGCTGAGTCAGTACCGATTCCCACGTCAGACCAAAACGCGCCAGGTATTTGCGTAGCCGATCCGCGTCATTAACGCTGGCTCTGCCCTGGCGCGAAACGTCAAAAAGTTCACGTCCGGCGGCGGAAAGCGATTTTGCCTGGCGACAAATGGCAATCACGTTTTCCAGTTGCATTCGGTCGAAGAGATCGATGTTCTCCACCTCTGCGCCCAGCAACGTCGTAAGTGCCGAAGGGCGACTCTCCTGCCAGTTATAGCGCAGACGGCGAATCTCATCTTCCACAGCTTCCAGAGTGATGCGTCCGCTATTGGCAAACGTCGCCATACGCGTAACACTGGCAGAAAGTTCGCGAAAATTACCGCGCCATGTTGCCTGGGGGGATGTCGCAAAAGCCAGCCATGCGCGCCGCGCTTCGGTGTTAAAACGCACGCTATCGCCGGTGAGTGAGGCGTGGCGCTCCACTTCATAATCCAGGTTAGGCTCAATATCCTCCTGACGCTGGCGTAGTCCTGGCAGAGTGAAGGTCCAGAGATTTATCCGCGCATACAGGTCTTCACGAAATCTCCCTTCAGCGACCAACTGGCGCAAATCGCGCACCGTTCCGGCGATAAGCTGAAAATCGCTACTCACCTGGCGATCGCTGCCAAACGGATAAAAAGTTTTCTCTTCAATGGCTTTCAGCAACATGGCTTGTTCATCTGCGCCCAGTTCGCCAATTTCATCAAGAAACAACATGCCGCCGTTGGCGCTGCGTAATAACCCTTCCCGCGCGTCTCTCGCGCCGGTGAACGCACCTTTCACATGACCAAACAGCGCCGACATGGCGGTATCACCGCGTAGCGTGGCGCAGTTCACTTCAACAAACGCGCCGCTAAACTGATGCCGTGCCTGTTTTAATTCGAAGATGCGTCGTGCCAGAAACGACTTGCCCGCGCCGGTCGGGCCATTAAGCAGGATTGGCGCGCGGGATTTAATCGCTACTTTTTCGATCTGTTCAATCATGCGGTTGAAGTGTGGGTTACGCGTGGCGATGCCCGACTTAAGAAAATCGAGCGTTTGCTGGCGTTCTTCGGCAAAGCGGCTGGCGATAGCGTTATAACGGCTTAAATCGAGATCGATAATCGTCACTGCGCCTGCGCTATCCGGCTGTTCTTTCTTACGCGGCGGGGAAGTTTGCGCCAGTCGGGCGGGCAGGTAACGCGCTTCTGCCAGCAAAAACCAGCAAATTTGCGCTACGTGGGTGCCAGTGGTGATGTGAATTAAATAGTCTTCTTTATCAGGTTGAAAAGCGTAACCACGGGCGAAATCATGCAGGCAGGCGTAGACCTCTTCGAAATCCCACGGATTATGGAGTTCCACTTCTACACCTACAACCTGCGTTTCTGGTGAAATGCTGGCGATATCGCGTTTAAGCGTTTCAAACAGCGAGCGTGAGCGGGCGTCGTGTAATAATTCCAGTCGATCAATCACCAATGATTCTTGCTGGCATAAACAGAGTGTCGGCCGCCATTTCGACCAGCGTTGGCTACCGCGCCCGGCATAATCCAGTACGGTTCCGACAAAACCAAAAGCCACTGTTTTACGCATCTTAGATATCCTTATAAAAGACGATATTTCATTATCGGTTAAGTGGCTTTATAGAAAATCTCCGTATACGGACTTTGTACTTTTAATTAAATAAAAACAATTAATTATAGATTTAATCTGCTGATTTAATTTTCTGGCACGACGGTTGCAATTATCAGGACAGCAAACAACGAAACGAGAAAAAGAAAATGAATTACGAATTACTGACCACTGAAAATGCCCCGGTAAAAATGTGGACCAAAGGCGTGCCGGTAGAAGACGATGCGCGCCAGCAACTGATAAATACGGCGAAGATGCCGTTTATTTTCAAGCATATTGCGGTGATGCCCGATGTGCACCTGGGGAAAGGTTCCACCATTGGTAGCGTGATCCCGACCAAAGGGGCGATTATTCCGGCGGCGGTGGGCGTGGATATCGGCTGTGGAATGAACGCACTGCGTACCGCGTTAACGGCGGCAGACTTGCCTGAAAACCTGGCGGAGCTGCGTCAGGCAATTGAAACTGCCGTGCCACACGGGCGTACTACCGGGCGTTGTAAACGTGATAAAGGTGCATGGGAAAATCCGCCTGTTAACGTCGATGCTAAATGGGCCGAGTTGGAAGCCGGTTATCAATGGTTAACGCAAAAATACTCGCGTTTCCTGAATACCAATAACTATAAACACCTGGGAACGCTGGGAACGGGTAACCACTTTATTGAAATCTGCCTTGATGAGGCGGATCGGGTGTGGATTATGCTGCACTCCGGTTCACGCGGAATTGGTAACGCCATCGGAACTTACTTTATCGACCTGGCGCAAAAAGAGATGCAGGAACAGCTTGAAACGTTGCCGTCACGTGATCTCGCGTACTTCCTTGAAGGAACGGAATATTTTGACGATTACCTGAAAGCAGTAGACTGGGCGCAGCTTTTTGCCAGCCTCAACCGTGATGCGATGATGGAAAACGTGGTATCGGCGTTGCAGAGCATTACGCATAAAACGGTGAGACAGCCGCAAACGCTGGCAATGGAAGAGATCAACTGCCACCACAACTATGTGCAAAAAGAGCTGCACTTTGGCGAAGAGATCTATGTGACGCGGAAAGGCGCGGTGTCTGCGCGTGCCGGGCAGTACGGAATTATTCCTGGGTCGATGGGGGCGAAAAGCTTTATCGTGCGTGGGCTGGGAAATGAAGAGTCTTTCTGCTCATGCAGCCACGGTGCAGGTCGCGTGATGAGCCGTACCAAAGCGAAAAAACTGTTTAGTGTGGAAGATCAGATCCGTGCTACAGCGCATGTGGAATGCCGTAAAGATGCCGAGGTGATCGACGAAATCCCAATGGCGTATAAGGACATTGATGCAGTAATGGCAGCACAAAGCGATCTGGTGGAAGTCGTCTACACCCTGCGTCAGGTGGTGTGCGTAAAAGGATAAATGATGAAAAGGATGATTGCGCTGGATGGTGCACAGGGCGAAGGCGGCGGGCAGATCCTGCGCTCGGCGTTAAGTCTGTCGATGATAACCGGTAAGCCGTTTACCATCACAGGCATTCGTGCCGGACGGGCGAAACCGGGGCTGTTGCGCCAGCATCTGACCGCGGTAAAGGCGGCGACGGAAATTTGCGGAGCTATAGTAGACGGCGCGGAACTGGGTTCGCAGCGCCTGGTCTTCCGGCCCGGTAATGTGCGTGGCGGCGATTATCGCTTTGCTATCGGCAGTGCCGGAAGCTGCATGCTGGTGCTACAAACGGTGCTGCCTGCGCTGTGGTTTGCCGATGGACCTTCTCGCGTAGAAGTCAGCGGTGGCACCGAAAACCCGTCGGCGCCGCCCGCGGGTTTTATCTGCCGCGTGCTGGAACCTCTGCTGGCACAAATGGGGATTCATCAGCAAACCACGCTGTTACGCCACGGTTTTTACCCTGCCGGAGGCGGTGTGGTGGTAGCGGAAGTCACGCCCGTGGCATCACTAAACGCGTTACAACTGGGCGAGCGGGGCACCGTTATGCGATTACGCGGCGAAGTATTATTAGCTGGTGTGCCGCGGCATGTCGGAGAACGTGAACTCGTTGCGCTGGCAGCCAGTTTTTCGCTGTATGAGCAGAATATCCATCTCTTGCCGCGTGAGCAGGGACCGGGAAATACCGTCTCGCTAGAAGTGGAAAGCGAAAATATTACCGAACGCTTTTTTGCCGTCGGTGAAAAGCGCGTCAGTGCCGAAGTGGTAGCAGCGCAGTTGGTTAAAGAAGTGAAACGTTACCTGGTAAGTCCGGCGGCAGTAGGTGAATATCTCGCAGATCAACTGGTGTTGCCCATGGCGTTGGCGGGTGCGGGGGCGTTTACGGTCGCGCATCCCTCATGCCATCTGCTGACCAATATCGCGGTGGTGGAACGGTTCTTACCTGTGCGGTTTACTCTGACTGAAACAGACGATGTAACGCGAGTTAGCGTTGAATAATGCAGGGATGTAAGTCGGAGCAGGAATGTTATCTGACCAAACTTACACCCCATATCCCATCATCTTCAGCAGTTTCTGTGCGTGCTGTACCGCAGCCTGACGGTGGGCAACGCCGAGTTTCTGATACAGATTGCGGATATGCGTTTTGATGGTGGTCGCTGCCACTTCCAGTTCGCCCGCAATTTGTTCATTGCTGTAACCGGAGTAAATCAGCCCCAGCACCTGCCATTCGCGTTGGGTCAGCGGGCTGGTACGGATAAGTTCCGGCACTTCCGGGTGATTTAGCAGACGTTCGACAAAGGTCTCGTCAAAGTGAGCGAACTTATGCCGGTGATGTTGGTTTATTTCCCGCAAAATACGCTGCGCGCGGTGCTGTTCCAGTTCCGGCAGCGTATTGAGTTGAATCAGTTGGCGTAACTGCTGCGCCATGGCTTCGCCTTCGATGACAAAGTGACTGATAAATCCTGTGCGATTCGCCAGTTTTAATGCGTCCAGCAATACGCGCTGGGCGTCACTTTTCCGCCCTGCCTGCCAGTACAACTGATTGAGTAAAAGCAGGTTGCGGTTCAGATCGCTCATCAACCGCAGACTGCGGGCGTTTTCGTTCAGTTCTTCGAGGACTATTTCCGCCGGTTCAAACTCTCCCAGCAAGATTTGTGCGCGGGCAATATTGCGCCATTGACCCTGCAGGAAGTGGTTATTGGCAAACTCCGGCTTCGCAGTGTGGCGCAGCCAGTTGGCGGCAGCCGCTTTATCGCCGGTCATCTGCCAGTAAATCACGCGAACTTTGTTGGCGTTAGAGATCCAGTCGCTGTGATATTTGCCATTCCCCAGCAGGTTTTCCAGGCGGTTAAGTTGGCTACGGGCGTTATCCAGATCGCCACGAGCCAGCGAACATTGAATTAACATTGCCAGACACTGGAGCTGTTGCTGTGGCTGATAAGACGATAAGACTTCAATTCCACTACGCGCCGAGGCTTCGGCTTCATCCAGCCGTGCCCATGCCCATAACAGTTGCGCGCGGATACGTACTAAAAATTCATGCATTGGCAACTGTTCCAGATGCTGTTCGTTAATCAACTGGAACGCTTTTTCCTGCGTTTCCCACGCAGTTTGCAGGAATCCTTGAGCAAACAGAATTTCGCTTTGCTGAATCAGACTCCACAAGGCGTAGTGCCAGACATCGTGCTGACGCGCCATCTGCTCAGTTTGTTGCATTAATGCCAGCGAGCGGGTCAGCTCACCTTTACAGTGCAACACTTCGCCAAGCACAGAGGTCGCAACAATGCGGCTATAGAACCAACCCGGAGGCAGATCTTCCAGAGCCAGTTTTGCCAGTCGTTCGGCTTCTTCCGGATTACCGTCGTTAATGGCCACCTGGGCGCGCAGGGCGTTGAACTCTGCATGCATGGTGCCTTCTCTGATGTCCTGGAGCTCGTGTTCGGCTCGCGCCAGCAGGGTGTTCACTTCGCCGTAGCGATGTTGGCTTTGCATCAACCAGGCCTGCAATAACACCAACTGTGGATTTTCCAGCAGACTGTCCCACGGCAGGGCTTTGAGTGACTCTTCCAGCAGCGACAGTTCACTATGGTTGAACAGGCTCCAGGCGTGATTAAGCAAAATATCGCGCAACATCAAAGCATCGCCTGCCGCCAGCGCATGATGAATAGCTTCGCTGGGAAAGCCTTGTGCCATCCAGCTTTCTGCGGCGGCACGGTGGATTTCTGGCAGCTCCGCCGCCAGCTCCCACTGGCAGCGTTGACGCAGGAAGTTACCAAACAGCGGGTGATAGCAGAACCATTCGCCAGTATCATCCATCCGTTGCAAAAACAGCCCCTGGCGCTCAATTTCTTCAAGACGCATTTGCCCGTTTTCTTCGCCGGTCACGCGGGTGATTAGCGCATCATTCATTGAGCGCAAAATGGCGCTTTTTAGCAGGAAATGGCGTGTCGCCAGATCAACGTTATCTAGCACTTCATCGACCAGATAATCAGAAAGATGGCTGGCATTGATGCCCGCCAGACGGCGCGCTGATTTATGGGCCGAGTGGGTATTTTGCCGCGCAGAGAGCGCGATTAGCTGCAACGCCGTCGCCCAACCGGACACATCATCGCAAATCCGACCGCTTTCGGTCGCTTCAATCGGTGATGACAGACGACAATCAAAAAACTGCTTGGCTTCCTGATGGGTAAACGCCAGTTGCTGGCTGCCAATTTCTAATAGTTGTTCACGTACGCGCAGATTGGCAATGCCCAATTGCGGAAGATTGCGTGACAGCACCACCAGGGTGAGATTTTCTGGTTGATGGCGAATGAAGAAGCGCATGGATTCGTGGATAACCGGATTGGTGATCAGATGGTAATCGTCAATCACCAGGAAAAGTGGGCTATGCCATTCCGCCAGCTCAATGAAAAGCTGGGCAAACAGTGACGTCAGGCTGGCATACTGCCGTTTTTGCGTCATTGTTTCACTGATGACGCAGTGCCCGCTGGTTGCCTGTTGCACGGCGGCAATCAGATAGCTGGCGAAACGTTCTTGCTGGTTATCGCCGTCATCAAGCGAGTACCAGCCCAAATCGTTTTTTCCTGCCGCCCATTGGGATATGAGTGTTGTCTTTCCGTAACCCGCAGGACTTGTGATCAGCACCAGCCTGAAGTTGTTCGCGCCGGAAAGTTTAGCCAGCAGGCGCTCACGAACCACAGTATGGTCGAGTCGAACCGGACGACTTAATTTTGACGGAATCAGCATAGTTAATCACTTCACTGTGGAAATTGAGGAAATATTATTTTTTTTGCGCTTCGTAATTAATAGTTATAAGTTCGGCCAGAAACCTGTGCAATGCAAGCGATGACAATTTTTTATGTGTCTGAATTTGCACTCTGTCACAATTCCAAACGTTTATTAATGCCTCATCTTAAAACAACGCAAATGCAGTGTGGATATTGGATTTTAGGGTGTTTTCCCTTAATCCAAAAGGTTCATTAAAGCAATGAAACCTCCTTAATTCCTGATGAAAGGTCTCTCTGGAAAGATGATCTTAATAAATCTATTAAGAATGAGATGCCCTTTGATGGATATTTCATTGTTGAAACTATTTCGCCGCTTTACTTAATTTATAGAGTTACTTTCCGCTTTTTGATAATACGCAACGGCCATTTCTGACTGTTAATAACAGGTTTTCTGCGCTCTCTGGCACTGAGCTGATACTTTTGCAGTTGATTGCACTACCTTTAAGTGGGCGCGATCACATTTTCTTGCTCATCCCCGTCACTCCTCCCCGCCTAATCCCCCGTAGGATGAGGAAGGTCAACATGGAGCCTGGCAAACTAACGATAACGTTGTGTTTAATATCTAAGAAAACTGGAACTCCTATGTCACAACCCATTTTTAATGAAAAGCAATTTCAGGAAGCCCTGTCACGCCAGTGGCAGCGTTATGGTTTAACTTCAGCGGCTGAGATGACCCCTCACCAATGGTGGCTGGCTGTGAGTGAAGCGTTGGCGGAAATGCTGCGGGCCCAGCCTTTTGCCAAACCGGCGGCGAATCAGCGTCATGTTAACTACATCTCAATGGAGTTTTTGATTGGTCGTCTGACAGGCAACAATCTGTTAAACCTCGGCTGGTATCAGGCTGTTCAGGATTCATTGAAGTCTTATGACATCAACCTGACAGACCTGCTGGAAGAAGAGATCGACCCGGCGTTGGGGAACGGTGGCCTGGGGCGTCTGGCTGCGTGTTTCCTCGACTCAATGGCAACCGTTGGGCAGTCAGCTACTGGCTATGGTCTTAACTACCAGTATGGCCTGTTCCGTCAGTCCTTTGTCGGTGGCAAACAGTCTGAAGCGCCAGACGACTGGCATCGTGGCAACTATCCGTGGTTTAGCCATAACGAAGCGCTGGATGTGCAGGTGGGCATTGGCGGCAAAGTGACGAAAGATGGACGCTGGGAACCGGAATTTACCATTACCGGGCAAGCGTGGGATCTTCCGGTGTTGGGCTACCGTAACGGCGTAGCACAGCCGCTACGTTTGTGGCAGGCGACTCATGCTCATCCGTTCAATCTTACCAAATTTAATGACGGTGATTTCCTGCGTGCTGAACAACAGGGCATCAACGCGGAAAAACTGACTAAAGTTCTCTATCCAAACGACAACCATACCGCCGGTAAAAAATTGCGCCTGATGCAGCAATACTTCCAGTGCGCCTGTTCGATTGCTGACATTCTTCGTCGCCATCATCTGGCGGGGCGTAAACTGCACGAGCTGGCGGATTACGAAGTCATTCAACTTAACGACACACACCCGACTATTGCCATTCCTGAACTGCTGCGTGTGCTGATAGATGAGCACCAAATGAGCTGGGATGACGCCTGGGCAATCACCAGTAAAACCTTCGCTTATACCAACCATACCCTGATGCCAGAAGCACTGGAATGCTGGGATGAGAAGCTGATTAAAGCGCTGTTGCCACGCCATATGCAGGTAATCAACGAAATCAATAACCGCTTTAAGAAGCTGGTGGAACAAACCTGGCCGGGCGACAAGGCGGTATGGGCGAAACTGGCGGTGGTACATGACAAACAAGTTCGTATGGCCAATATGTGTGTGGTTAGCGGCTTTGCGGTGAATGGCGTGGCGGCGCTGCACTCGGATCTGGTGGTGAAAGATTTGTTCCCGGAATACCACCAGTTGTGGCCGAACAAATTCCATAACGTCACTAATGGTATTACTCCGCGTCGCTGGATCAAACAGTGCAACCCGGCACTGGCGGCGCTGCTGGATAAATCGCTGAAAAAAGAGTGGGCTAACGATCTCGATCAGTTGATTAATCTGGAAAAATTCGCTGATGACGCGAAATTCCGCCAGCAATATCGCGAAATCAAACAGGCGAATAAAGTTCGTCTGGCAGAGTTTGTAAAAGCGCGTACTGGTATTGAAATCAACCCGCAGGCAATTTTCGACGTCCAAATTAAACGTCTGCACGAGTACAAACGGCAACACCTGAATCTGCTGCATATTCTGGCGTTGTACAAAGAGATTCGCGAAAACCCGCAAGCTGACCGCGTACCGCGCGTGTTCCTGTTCGGGGCGAAAGCCGCGCCGGGCTACTATCTGGCGAAGAACATTATTTTTGCGATCAATAAAGTGGCTGAAGTGATCAACAACGATCCAAAAGTGGGTGACAAGCTGAAAGTGGTGTTCCTGCCGGATTACTGTGTCTCGGCGGCGGAAATGCTGATCCCGGCGGCGGATATCTCTGAGCAGATCTCGACTGCTGGGAAAGAGGCTTCTGGCACGGGCAATATGAAACTGGCTCTTAATGGTGCGCTCACTGTCGGTACGCTGGATGGCGCAAATGTCGAAATTGCTGAAAAAGTCGGTGAAGAAAATATCTTTATCTTCGGTCATACCGTGGAGCAGGTTAAGGCATTGAAAGCGAAGGGCTACGATCCGCTCAAATGGCGTAAGAAAGACAAGCAGCTCGATGCAGTATTGAAAGAGCTGGAAAGCGGTAAATACAGCGACGGCGATAAACATGCGTTTGACCAGATGCTGCACAGTATCGGTAAGCAGGGCGGCGATCCATATCTGGTGATGGCGGATTTCGCAGCCTATGTAGAGGCACAAAAGCAGGTGGATGTGCTGTACCGCGACCAGGAAGCCTGGACACGCGCGGCGATCCTCAATACCGCCCGCTGCGGTATGTTTAGCTCGGATCGCTCTATTCGCGATTATCAGGCTCGTATCTGGCAGGCAAAACGCTAAGGAAGCTCGATGGAAAGCAAACGTCTGGATAATGCCGCGCTGGCGGCGGGGATCAGCCCCAATTACATCAATGCCCACGGTAAACCGCAGTCGATTGGCGCCGAAACCAAACGGCGTTTGCTTGACGCGATGCATCGGAGTACCGCCACGAAAGTGGCGGTAACGCCAGTACCCAACGTCATGGTGTATACCTTCGGTAAAAAAATGCCAATGGCGGTGGAGGGCAGCGGCGAATTTAGCTGGCTGCTGACTACCGAAGAAGGAACACAGTACAAAGGCCACGTGAGTGGTGGCAAAGCCTTCAATCTTCCGGCGAAGCTGCCGGAAGGTTATCACACGCTGACGCTTACCCAGGACGAACAGCGCGCCCATTGTCGGGTGATTGTCGCACCGAAACGCTGCTACGAACCGCAGGCATTGTTGAATAAACAAAAACTGTGGGGCGCTTGCGTTCAGCTTTATACCCTGCGATCGGAAAAAAACTGGGGCATCGGTGATTTTGGCGATCTCAAAGCCATGTTGGTGGATGTGGCGAAACGCGGCGGGTCGTTCATTGGCCTGAACCCGATTCATGCGCTCTATCCGGCAAACCCGGAAAGTGCCAGCCCGTATAGCCCGTCTTCTCGCCGCTGGCTGAACGTGATTTATATTGATGTTAACGCCGTTGAAGATTTCCATCTTAGCGAGGAGGCGCAGGCCTGGTGGCACATGCCGACTACGCAACAGGCGCTGCAACAGGCGCGGGATACTGACTGGGTCGATTACTCTACCGTCACCGCACTGAAAATGACCGCACTGCGGATGGCGTGGAAAGTATTCGCACAACGTGATGATGGACAAATGGTAGCGTTTCGCCAGTTTGTTGCTGAACAGGGCGACAGCCTGTTCTGGCAGGCGGCGTTTGATGCGCTACATGCACAACAAGTAAAAGAAGACGAAATGCGCTGGGGCTGGCCAGCATGGCCCGAGATGTATCAGAACGTAGACTCGCCAGAAGTGCGTCAGTTCTGTGAAGAACATCGTGATGACGTCGATTTTTATCTCTGGCTGCAGTGGCTGGCCTACAGCCAGTTTGCCGCCTGCTGGGAGATAAGCCAGGGCTATGAAATGCCGATTGGCTTGTATCGTGACCTGGCGGTTGGCGTAGCGGAAGGTGGGGCAGAAACCTGGTGTGACCGTGAGTTGTATTGCCTGAAAGCATCGGTTGGCGCACCGCCAGATATCCTTGGCCCGTTAGGGCAAAACTGGGGTTTGCCGCCGATGGACCCGCATATCATCACCGCGCGCGCCTATGAACCGTTTATCGAACTGCTGCGCGCGAACATGCAAAACTGCGGCGCATTGCGAATTGACCATGTGATGTCGATGCTGCGTTTGTGGTGGATACCGTATGGCGAAACGGCGGATCAGGGAGCGTATGTTCACTATCCGGTGGATGATCTGCTCGCTATTCTGGCGCTGGAAAGCAAACGCCATCGCTGCATGGTGATTGGCGAAGATCTCGGCACTGTACCGGTAGAGATTGTCGGTAAGCTGCGCAGTAGCGGGGTTTACTCCTACAAAGTGCTCTATTTCGAAAGTGACCATGAGAAGACGTTCCGCGCACCGAAAGCGTATCCGGAACAGTCGATGGCAGTAGCAGCAACGCACGACCTGCCAACGCTGCGTGGTTACTGGGAGAGCGGGGATTTAACGCTGGGCAAAACGCTGGGGCTGTACCCGGATGAAGTAGTGCTGCGCGGTTTGTATCAGGATCGCGAGCTGGCGAAGCAAGGGCTACTGGATGCGCTGCATAAATATGGTTGTCTGCCAAAACGTGCCGGACATAAGGCATCGCTGATGTCGATGACGCCGATGCTTAATCGTGGTTTGCAGCGGTACATTGCCGACAGTAACAGCGCTCTGTTAGGGCTACAGCCGGAAGACTGGCTGGATATGGCGGAACCGGTGAATATTCCTGGCACCAGTTACCAGTACAAAAACTGGCGGCGCAAGCTGTCTACAACCCTTGAGACGATGTTTTCCGATGATGGCGTGAACAAGTTACTGAAGGATTTGGACAGACGGCGCAGGGCGGCAGGGAAGAAGACGTAGAGTGCGGTTAATGCCGGATGCGACGCTTGATGCGTCTTATCCGGCCTACTCATTAGAGCAGCCGGATAAGACATTCACGCCATATCCGGCAGTCAGTGTTATCAAATCACCATATTCAGCAGCAGGCAGCCTACCAGACCGCACACCGAGATAATGGTTTCCAGCATCGACCAGGACTTGATGGTCTCACCGATAGTCAGGTTAAAGTACTCTTTGAACAGCCAGAAGCCCGGATCGTTCACGTGAGAGAAAATCACACTACCGGAACCAACTGCGATAACCATCAACTCTGGGCTGACGCCAGTTGTTGCAATCAGCGGCGCAGCGATACCGCCCGCAGTAATTGCCGCAACGGTTGCGGAACCCAGCGCGATACGCAGTACGGCGGCAATAGACCAGGCCATCAGCAGCGGGGAAATATTGGTTTCGTGCATCATGGAGGCGATATATTTGTCCACGCCACTGTCTACCAACACCTGCTTGAACGCACCGCCACCACCGATGATTAGCAGCATCATGGCGATGATTTTGATCGAAGAAACCAGCGTGTCGTTAATTTGATCCATTGAGCGACCACGGTTCAGACCAAAGGTGAACATCGCGATTAGTACGGCAATCAGCGTTGCCATTACCGGGTCACCTAAGAACTCTGCTACCGGCAGGAAAGCGTGACCTTTCGGCAGGATCATTTCAGCGATGGCTCGCATTGCCATCAGTACAACCGGAACCAGAGAAGTCCAGACGCTGACGCCAAAGCTCGGCATCTCTTCTTCACTAAAGGTTTTCGCGCTGTACAGGCCTTCCGGGATCGGCTTATCAATGCCTTTCAGCACGCGAGCGTAAACCGGACCCGCGAGAATAACGGTCGGGATTGCCAGAATAGTACCGTACAGCAGGGTTTTACCCATATCGGCATTGAAAATGGTTGCAATCGCAGTCGGGCCAGGATGCGGTGGCAGGAAGCCGTGGGTTACGGAAAGCGCAGCGGCCATCGGTACACCAACATACAGCAGCGGGATATTTGCAGCAGCGGCGATGGTAAACACCAGCGGCAGCATCAGTACGAAGCCCACTTCATAGAACAGGGCAAAACCGACGGTAAAACCGGTCAGTACCACTGCCCACTGAATGTGCTTTTTACCAAATTTGGCGATCAGCGTGGTGGCGATACGTTGTGCGCCGCCGCAGTCTGCCAGCATTTTGCCCAGCATTGCGCCAAAACCCATGATCAGGGCAAGGCTACCGAGCGTTCCGCCGACACCGGCTTTGATAGAGCCAATAACTTTATCCAGCGGCATCCCTTGCATTAATCCAACAGCAAGCGCCACCAGGACGAGAGCGATGAAGCCGTTCATTTTGAAGCGGATCATCAGGAGTAATAACAAGATTACACCGATAGCAACAATGACTAATGGCATGATTTACCTGGCCTTTAATTTGTTATGGGTAACGTCAGGTTTCTGACGACAAATCCTGGTTGTCCCAACTGGGAACAGAGATATAACGGCACCACGGCTGATGACTCCTAAAACGAATTAGTGTCGTCAAATGTTATGAGTGTGTTTGGTGCCCATGAGAATGATACGGGTAACATTATGCGCTTGAGAATCACCAGAGCGGGGTAAATTTAAATTATGAGAGGTTGGTCATATTATCGTGGGGAAATGAAGGGATTAGATTTACTGAGGTAATGCCGTGCCAACGTCTGGCACATGTTCAACGTAGCCCGATAAGACGCTTTAGCGTCGCATCGGGCAATCTACAAAAGAGGGGGATAACTTAGTAGTAAGAGTGTTCGCCGCGCTGGTGTTCGGTGAGGTCACGTACACCTTTCAGTTCCGGGAATTCGTTCAGCAACTGCTTTTCGATCCCTTCTTTCAGCGTCACGTCGACCATGGAACAACCGTTACAGCCGCCGCCAAATTGCAGAATGGCATAACCGTCTTCGGTGATTTCCATCAGCGAGACACGACCACCGTGACCGGCAAGCTGCGGGTTAATCTGCGATTGCAGCATATACTCCACGCGCTCCATCAGCGGCGCATCGTCAGCCACTTTACGCATTTTGGCGTTCGGGGCTTTCAGCGTTAGCTGAGAACCCAGTTGGTCGGTAACAAAATCAATCTCTGCATCTTCCAGGTAAGGTGCGCTTAGTTCATCAACATACGCGGTCAGCAGGTCAAATTTCAGGGCAGTATCGGTGGCTTCTACGGCGTCTGGCGGACAATAAGATACGCCACATTCAGCGTTAGGCGTGCCAGGGTTAATCACAAATACGCGGATTTGTGTCCCTTCTTCCTGGTTTGCCAGCAGTTTGGCAAAGTGCGCTTGTGCAGCATCGGAAATACGGATCATAGTAATGGCCTAATAGTTGACTATTTTAGTTGGTTATAATACGCCCATCATCGAGGCTCTACAAGGTTCGACAAAGGCACCAGACCTGGACTGTCGCCGCACCATTGCGTAAAAGCAACTGCGCAATCTCTGCGACGGTACTTCCGGTGGTAACGACATCATCCACAATCACCATATGGCGACCTTGCACGGGCAATTCAAGGCGAAAGGCATTTTTCAGGTTGCGCTTGCGCAGCCGGGCACTGAGGAAATGCTGGGTCGCAGTGGCTCTTATACGCGTGACGGCGTCGCTATCCCATTGGCAGTGCAGCCAGCGCGATAAAGGCTGGCACAGCAAATCGCTTTGATTGAATCCCCGACGCCAGTGGCGGCGCTGCCATAACGGAACACTGACGATACGATCTGGTAGTTGTAATCCGGTAGTCCGATGGGCGTGTAAGACTTCTAATAGTAACAGACGTGACAGGCCGCTGGCGATTTCACTACGTCGCAAAAACTTAAGCTGGTGAATGAGCGGGCTTAATGGAGGTGCATAGTTGGCAACAGTGATCAGTCTTTGCCACGGTGGCGGTTTTTTCAGGCAGCGACCGCAGGGAAGATGTGAGTGTGAAGCCGGTAATCCACACTGCGGGCATAACGTTTTATGTGTACGTGCGGCGCGGGAGCAGACAGAACAGATTCCCCAATGACCTAACGCCAGCGGCATTCGGCATAGCCAGCATAATCCCGGTACTGTTAGCATATATTCATCCTTGTGAGTCAAAAGAGAACAATAGCGGATGAATAACATCTGGTGGCAGACCAAAGGTCAGGGGAATGTTCATCTTGTGCTGTTGCACGGATGGGGACTGAATGCCGAAGTGTGGCGTTGCATCGATGAGGAACTCAGCTCGCATTTTACGCTGCATCTTGTTGATCTGCCTGGCTTCGGGCGCAGCCAGGGATATGGCGCGATGTCGCTTTCTGACATGGCGGAATGCGTGCTGCAACGGGCACCGAATAAAGCCATCTGGTTGGGCTGGAGTCTGGGCGGGCTGGTGGCAAGTCAGATTGCGTTAACCCATCCCGAGCGTGTTCAGGCGCTGGTTACCGTAGCTTCGTCACCGTGTTTCAGTGCTCGTGATGAGTGGCCGGGGATAAAACCGGACGTGCTGGCGGGTTTCCAGCAGCAGCTAAGTGAAGATTTTCAGCGTACAGTGGAACGGTTCCTTGCACTACAAACGATGGGCACGGAAACGGCGCGTCAGGATGCGCGAGCGCTGAAGAAAACCGTTCTGGCGTTACCGATGCCGGAGGTTGACGTGCTTAATGGTGGGCTGGAAATTCTGAAAACGGTCGATCTCCGTCAGCCGTTGCAAAGCGTACAAATGCCGTTTTTGCGCTTATATGGCTATCTTGACGGTCTGGTGCCGCGCAAAGTAGTGCCAATGCTGGATGAACTATGGCCTCACAGCAAATCATATATCTTCGCCAAAGCGGCTCATGCGCCGTTTATTTCGCATCCGGATGAGTTTTGTCACCTGCTGGTGGCGTTGAAGCAGAGGGTGTAGGTGGTAAGTAAGGGCAAATTATTGTGGGTCGATTAAATTTACCAGTTTACCGAGTACCTTACTAATCAATGTTTCATCGGCAACGGTATGAAATTTAGCGCCACGGGCAATAAGATCGACAGCTTTTAGCTGGTGACAAAGCACAACGCTATGCAGGTTACCGGTTTGCGTATCATGGGGGAGGACGTTCACCGTCACCCCTGTGGAACGTGTTGCATTTGCCTCTGTTGAAATCGGACAGCACATAGCAACTTTTAAGACATTGTTGAGTTCTTTGTCTGTTACCACAATGCAATAATGTGGACCCCGAAGTTCATGCCCGGCAACCGGAGCAGGGTTAAAATACCAGATCTCACCACGATGTGGCGTCCGTGCCTTTACCATGCTTCATTACCTTTTTTCCCTTCTGCCCATCCTTCTGTCGACTGATTTAGCTCCGTAATTTCGCTTTCATCGATCTGGCTCAACAATTGCGCGACGGTAAGACGCCCACGCGGCTTGTGCTCTGTGGCGCGCAAATTAACGCTATCGCCTTTTTTCTCCACGGTAATCTCTGTGCCCGGTGACCAGCCAGGATCGGTGGCAAGATCTCGTGGGATAGTAACGATCATGGCTCCTCCTTGTTGCCGTAATCTTTCTGCAATAGTCATTAAACTCTCCTTTGTTTTATCAATGGATAATTTCTTTAAGCTCCTCCATCGTCAGGCTGGTAAATAAGATTATGTCTTCGTGGGGGATACCCGCTTTCAGCATCGTTTGGGCAATATCCAGGGCTTCCAGGCGTCGTCCTTGCTGTACACCTTGCTGTACACCTTGTTGTACCCCTTGACGATGTCCCTCCTGCCGCAATCTTTCCGCAATAGTCATTAAACTCTCCTTGTGTTTCGGTGAACGTTTGGCCACATCATCGATAAAATCGTTAAAACGTACCGCATCGCCTGTTTGTAGTATGTAATTAAACAGCCCTTTGATTTGTCTGTCATTAGCGTATCCACTACTTAATAAGCAGGCCATTTGCTCTACCAGTCCCATCAGGTCGCGTTGACGAATATGTTTTTGAATTAACTCCAGCAGCGCCATGCGTCGGTGTTGCATGATTTCATCATCAGGCATGACGGTGACATCAATCAGCGGAAATGCAGAGGCGTAAAGCTGCCTGGCCAGGTTGGGATCGGCGAAACAATCCAGCCAACACAGCGAATAGGGATAGGGGCTTTCAATACCATGGTAAAACAACAACGGCACCACCATCGGCAACGTTTTGTATCCGGCATCCAGGTGATTTTGCATTGCGGCAATGGCGTAACGCATCATGCGAAATGCGATCAGTTTGTTTGAGGTGCTTTGATGTTCAATCAGGCAATAGATGTATCCTGGTCCTTGCTCGGTTTTCACCGACCACAGCACGTCAGAGTAGCTTTCACGCAGATCGTCATCAATAAAACTGCTCGACTCCAGCTTGAGGGTTTTCATATCACAGAGCGCGTGAATGGGAGCCGGTAAATGGAACGCAAGAAAATCGCGCGCCGTGTCCGGTTGGCGTAAAAAGAGTTTGAACAGTGCATCGTGTGGGGTGGAACTCTGCTTTTTGCTCATGGCGTTCCTTCACCTGTTGTTTGAATGCCGCGACTCTACGCGCCACTCCACACCTGTGCATTAGCCAGTTTTCATCCCTGCGAGACTCTTTCAGAGGAATTTACGTCGTGCTGCAAGAGTTGCATTTTTATGGAAAGTGGCACGCAAAAAAGCCCGGTAGCAAACGCATACCGGGCTTTTCAAAACAGGTGGTGGAACAATGTTGTGGAACAATGTTAACGCAACGCCCACCACTCACGCAGACAGGCTTTTCCTTCCGGGCAGCTTTTGCAACTGCCGGAGAGGCAGCCGTCAGGTTCTTCCTGAATTCGCACGGCTTTGCCCATACTTTCCAGTTGTTGCAGCATTGCGTTAATCATCGGTTGTGGAGTGTTCAGCGTCTGGCTGATTTGGGCCGCTTCCATACGGCCCCGTAACGCCAGCAAATCACGCACCTGGATGAGCGAAGCCATTGCCGTATCCTTAGTGGCAATCGCCAGAGGTGCTGGCTGCGCAGCAACTGCTTACCGATTTGCGCGTTGCCAGCAGTTCGATATCAACCCGGCTACGCGCGCGACGCAGCAGGCCAATGACCACGATGTTAAACAGGATCACCGCCAGAATGCACACCAGACTGTAGGTTGGGTGCTGGCTGTAGCTGGCAACCTGATAGAACAAGGTGGCGAGCGAGTAAGCGATATTCAGCCCCCACAGGATGGAGAAGCCCATCCAGCCACGGCTTGATTCACGAGCGATGGCGCCCATTACCGAGATGCACGGTACATACAGCAGGACAAAAATCAGATAGCTGTAAGCTGCTGCCGCGCTACCGAATTTTTGATCCATCACGCCCATCGCCCCGGTGCCCATTTCACCGTCGCCTTTGCTGGCTTCAATTGGGTTCATCAGTACGCTAAGGCTAAAGGTGTCTTTCAGACTCTGCCAGGTTTCATCTACCGCGCTGAACAGCTCTTCACCAAGGTTGAATTCCGCCGGATTGAACTCTTCGTCCTGAATATTTTCTGCGGTGTAGAGGGTGTTGAGCGTACCCACCACCACTTCTTTCGCCATGGCACCCGTGAACAGGCCAACCGTTGCCTGCCAGTTATCTTCATGTACACCAATCGGCTTGAAGACCGGGGTGATCACACGGCTGACAGAAGCCAGCGCTGAGTCGTTGATGTTGTCGACGATTTTCCCGCTTAGCGAGAAGCTGTTGAAGGCACTCAGGAAAATACTGACGATGATAATCACTTTACCGGCGCGCAGAACGAAACCTTTCAGACGCTGCCAGGTCTGGATAATCAGGCTCTTAACGTGTGGTACGTGGTATACCGGCAACTCCATGACAAACGGCGTCGCTTCACCGCGCATGATGGTGTATTTGAGCATCAGGCCAGTCAGCACAGCCATCACGATACCCAGCATATACAGTGAGAACACAGCCAGCGCGCCGTTCTGCCCAAAGAACGCAGCCGCAAATACCGCGAAGATTGCCAGACGTGCGCCGCAGGACATAAATGGAGCCATCATGATGGTCATCAGGCGTTCACGCGGTGCATCAAGGGTTCGCGCGCCCATCACCGACGGCACGTTACAACCGAAGCCAACAATCAATGGCACAAAAGATTTACCCGGTAATCCCAACGCCTGCATCAGACGGTCCATCACAAACGCCGCACGCGCCATATATCCGGAGTCTTCCAGGAAGGAGAGGAACAGGTACATCATGCCAATTTGCGGCACCAGTGGCAGAACGGTGTTAATACCACCACCCAGGCCCTGGGCGAGGAAGATAGTCAGCCAGTCCGGGAAGTGGAGTGTGTAACCAATCCACTGAATACCATGTACAAACAGCGCCACGGAACCGACGTCAAACAGCGGTTGTAGCGCCCCGCCGATATTGATAGCCAGCAGGAACATCAGGTACATCACAAAGAGGAAAATCGGCAGACCAAGGAATCGGTTAAGCACGATTTTATCTACGGCAGTGGTGAAACGGCTGGGTTCTGCCGTCAGGGTGTTGCTCACCACATCACAGATGGCGGCAATACACTGGTAACGCGCATCGGCAATGTGTAGCGCCGGATCGTCCATCTCATTACGCAGACGGGCGAGAGCAGCATCCAGATGCTGCGATGCTTCACCAGCGTAGGCGCGGCTGTAAATATCGCCTTCCAACATTTGCAGACCCAGCCAGCGGCGATGTTTCAGCGGGATGTCGGACGGCATCACTTTCGCCAGTGCGTCGGCTTCATTGATTAGCGGTTGGGCGTAATGCACCAGTTCTACATTCTCGTTGGCTTTGTAGCGGTCAATTGCCAGTTTCAGCGCTTCAATACCACGACCACGAGTGGAGACCAGTGGAACCACCGGGCAGCCAAGACGCGCCGCCAGGGCATCAATTTCAATGCGAATATTTTGCTTCTCGGCAATGTCGAGCATGTTCAGCGCCACGATGCACGGAATACCCAGCTCCAGTAGTTGCAGCGTCAGGTAAAGGTTACGTTCAAGGTTAGACGCATCCACCACGTTAATCAGCAGATCGGCATCGCCGCTTAAAATGTAGTGACAGGCGATTTGCTCATCCAGCGAAGTCTGCGAAGAGATGGTGGTCAGAGAATAAGTGCCGGGCAGATCCACCAGGGTGACCTGATGATCGGTAGTGGTGAACTGACCCTCTTTACGTTCGACGGTAACACCAGCCCAGTTTCCTACACGCTGACGAGCCCCGGTGAGCTGGTTAAATAAAGTTGTCTTGCCAGAATTTGGATTACCAATTAAGCCAATGGTTAATTTTTTCATTGTTATTCTCACCGTATTAACAGGAAACCGCTTCCACTTCTAATAAGGCCAGATCTTTTTTCCGTAATACCAGGCTTACACGACGGGTTTCGATATGAATAGGATCACCGAGTGGAGCGACGCGCACCACATTAAAAGAGGAGCCAGGTAACATGCCAAGAGAAAGCAGCTTCTGACGATATGCCGGGCTAATTTCACGGGAAAAGCCAGTGATTTTCCACGCAGTATCTGGGGTGTATTGCATAGGTGCCTACTTGTTTCTCGCTATACTCGTCATAATTCAAATTGCATGTGCTGCGGCTTCGGTCGCTCACCCCGGTTACTTACTGGAGTAAGTAACCGGGGACTCTCTCACTTGCCGCCTTCCTGCAACTCGAATTATTTAGAGTAAAACTGGTTAACTACCTCATGGGGCGTTTGACAGCGACATGAGACCAGATGATTCGCCAACGAAGGAGAGATTAAATAATCAACAGTACAATGATAATGAGAATGGTTTCTATCAGCAATACTTAAAATGTGTGCGAATGTTGGTTTAGATAATAATTTGCGCCAATGTTGATGTGGCTCAAGGTTATATCTTGGTCAAAATAAAATTCGAGTGACGAATTATTAGGGCGGCTTGATGTTTAATTAAGGTTTCAGTTGTTAATGATGTGATAAATATTAGCGGAATATATTGTGGTTTTGGCTGTGGAATAAAAATACCGGAGCCAGGCAAGTGCACGGACGGTCCCCTCGCCCCATCGGGGAGAGGGCTAGGGAGAGGGGGGAAAGTTGTGCCTGTTTTGACCCGTAAGCGAGTTTGTCAGCAATCTCAAATGCCGGAGATGTTCTCCGGCACTTTTATGTCAGTTAAGGCGTTTATTGCCAGATGCGGCGTGAACGCCTTATCTGGCCTACGAACCCGTGCAAAGCTGAACCGTAGGCCAGTCATAGTGTTTAACGCTTTTTACCCATCGCTGCTGCCAGCGCATCCATCATCGCGCTGTTACCGGCAGGCTGCGTTTCACGGCCACGCGGTTTTGCTGCCGGGCGGTTGTTTTGCGGACGATCGTTACCGCCGCCACGACGGACATTGGTTTCACCAGGCTGTTCGTCCAGACGCATGGTCAGGGCGATACGTTTACGCTGGAGATCCACTTCCAGCACTTTCACCTTCACAATGTCACCCGCTTTCACCACGGTGTGCGGATCTTCCACAAACTTATTCGACAGGGAAGAGATGTGAACCAGACCGTCCTGATGTACGCCGATATCGACAAACGCGCCAAAGTTGGTGACGTTGGTGACTGCACCTTCGAGGATCATACCCGGTTGCAGGTCGTTCATTGTCTCGACGCCATCGGCAAACTGAGCGGTTTTAAATTCCGGACGCGGGTCGCGACCCGGTTTTTCCAGCTCTTTGATAATGTCGGTTACCGTCGGCACACCGAATTTCTCATCGGTAAAGTCAGAGGCTTTCAGGTTACGCAGTTCGCTGCTGTTACCCATCAGATCTTTCAGTGCCTGTTGCGTTGCCGCCAGAATGCGTTCGACCACCGGATAGGCTTCCGGGTGAACGGTAGACGCGTCCAGCGGGTTATCGCCGTGGTTAATACGCAGGAAGCCCGCACACTGCTCGAAGGCTTTAGGCCCTAAACGGCTAACTTTTAACAATTGCTGACGGTTTTTGAATTGCCCATTCTCATCGCGCCAGGCAACGATGTTTTGTGCCATCATGCGCGTCAGACCCGCCACGCGAGTTAACAGCGGAACAGAAGCGGTGTTGAGATCGACGCCAACGGCGTTTACGCAGTCTTCCACCACTGCATCCAGTTTGCGAGCCAGTTGTGTCTGGCTGACGTCATGCTGATACTGACCCACGCCGATGGATTTCGGATCGATTTTCACCAGCTCCGCCAGCGGATCTTGCAAACGACGGGCGATAGATACCGCGCCACGCAGAGAAACATCGAGATCCGGGAACTCCTGTGCTGCCAGTTCGGAAGCAGAGTAAACCGATGCGCCTGCTTCGCTGACGATCACTTTTTGCGCCGTCACTTTCGGGAACTGCTTCTGAACGTCGAGATAGAAACGCTCGGTTTCGCGGGAAGCCGTACCGTTACCAATCGCCACCAGTTCAACGTTATGTTTTTCGCACAGAGCAGCAACGGTCATCGCTGCTTTTGCGGCCTGCCCGGTGTGCGGATAAATGGTGTCGGTTGCCACCAGTTTACCGGTCGCATCGACTACCGCTACTTTTACCCCGGTACGCAGACCCGGATCGAGGCCCATCGTCGCACGCAGCCCGGCAGGAGCCGCCATCAGCAGATCATGCAGGTTACGGGCAAAAACGTTGATTGCTTCATCTTCTGCGCGTTCGCGCACGGTGCCCATCAGTTCGGTTTCCAGATGCATCAGCACCTTGATGCGCCAGGTCCAGCTCACCACGCCCTTGCGCCAGCTATCCGCCGGAGCATTGTTCAGGCGCAGGCCGAGGTGATCCATAATGATTTGTTCGCAATAGCTCTCTTTCGGTGGCTCGTCGAACTGCGGATCGGCATTCAGCGAAAGCTGGAGTACGCCTTCATTACGCCCACGGAACATCGCCAGCGCGCGGTGAGAGGGCACCGTTGACAGCGGTTCGTGATGATCGAAATAGTCGCGAAATTTTGCCCCTTCCTCTTCTTTACCGCTTACTACGGTTGAGACCAGATGTGCGTTCTTCCACAGATAATCACGCACTTTCGCCAACAGGGCGGCATCTTCGGCAAAACGTTCCATCAGTATATAGCGCGCGCCGTCCAGCGCGGCTTTGGTATCCGCTACGCCTTTATCAGCATCAACAAATTGCGCAGCGGCAATTTCCGGCGTTTGCGATGGATCGTTCCACAACAGGTCAGCTAACGGCTCAAGACCTGCTTCAATGGCGATTTGCCCACGGGTGCGGCGTTTAGGTTTGTAGGGCAGATAGAGGTCTTCGAGTTCGGTTTTGCTCAAAGTGGCGTTGATGGCATTCGCCAGCTCATCGGTGAGTTTACCTTGCTCAGAAATGGACTTGAGGATCGCCTGACGTCTCTCTTCCAGCTCGCGCAAATATCCCAGACGCGTTTCCAGATTACGCAACTGCGTGTCATCCAGACCGCCGGTGATTTCCTTACGATAACGTGCGATAAACGGCACGGTATTCCCTTCGTCAAGCAGGCGAACGGCGGCTTCAACCTGTTCCGGGCGCGCCTGAATTTCACCCGCAATAATGCGGCAGAACGAATCATTCATCATGGTTTGAGTTCATCTTTTCGGATCAAAAATCAGGGGATAGTTATACGGACTGGCTGGCAAAAATGCCAGCCATCGGCAGGAGGTTAAGACTCTTCCTTACGGTTTCACGTACTCGATGGCATTAACATACCAGCTCGCTTCCCCGGCAGGGGTATTCACCACCGCCAGATCGCCAACCTCTTTTTTCAGCAATGCGCGGGCCATTGGGGAATCAATAGAGATGTAATCTTTACGGCCAAAAATTTCATCGTAGCCGACGATACGAAAACGGTGGGTAACACCATCGTCGTTTTCAATCTCCACCCACGCGCCAAAGAACACTTTGCCTTCCTGCTGCGGGGAATAATCGACGATTTTGTAGATTTTCCATGCATTTAGTGAGGTAGCGCACGCGGCGGTCGATTTCACGCAGGCGCTTTTTATTATACTGATAGTCAGCATTTTCGCTGCGGTCGCCCAGACTTGCAGCCCAGGTCACCTTTTTTGTGACCTCGGGGCGTTCTTCACGCCAGAGATAATTGAGCTCTTGTTTGAGTTTTTCATACCCTTCCCGGGTAATCAGGGGCGTTTTCATCTCGTTGATTCCCTTTGTCTGTTTGATAATGCGCACATTGGGTATAACGTGATCATATCAACAGAATCAATAATGTTCCGCCGAATAAATTGTATACTTAAACTGCTGTTTAATATGCTTTGTAACAATTTAGGCTGAAATTTATACCAGATTTAGCTGGTGACGAACGTAAGCTTTTTTAAGAATACATGCTTACAAATTGTTGCGAACCTTTGGGAGTATAAACAATGCAAGAGAACTACAAGATTCTGGTGGTCGATGACGACATGCGCCTGCGCGCGCTGCTGGAGCGTTATCTCACCGAACAAGGCTTCCAGGTTCGAAGCGTCGCTAATGCAGAACAGATGGATCGCCTGCTCACCCGTGAATCTTTCCATCTTATGGTACTGGATTTGATGTTACCTGGTGAAGATGGCTTGTCGATTTGCCGACGTCTTCGTAGCCAGAGTAACCCGATGCCGATCATTATGGTGACGGCGAAAGGGGAAGAAGTTGACCGTATCGTTGGCCTGGAGATTGGCGCTGACGATTACATTCCGAAACCGTTTAACCCACGTGAACTGCTGGCTCGTATTCGTGCGGTACTGCGTCGTCAGGCGAACGAGTTGCCGGGCGCGCCGTCGCAGGAAGAAGCGGTAATTGCTTTCGGTAAGTTCAAACTTAACCTCGGTACGCGCGAAATGTTCCGTGAAGATGAGCCGATGCCGCTCACCAGCGGTGAATTTGCGGTACTGAAGGCGCTGGTCAGTCATCCGCGTGAGCCGCTCTCCCGCGATAAATTGATGAACCTTGCCCGTGGACGTGAATATTCCGCAATGGAACGCTCCATCGACGTGCAGATCTCGCGTCTGCGCCGCATGGTGGAAGAAGATCCGGCGCACCCACGTTACATTCAGACCGTCTGGGGTCTGGGCTACGTCTTCGTGCCGGACGGTTCTAAAGCATGAGGCGATTGCGCTTCTCGCCACGAAGTTCATTTGCCCGCACGTTATTGCTCATCGTCACCTTGCTGTTCGTCAGCCTGGTGACGACTTACCTGGTGGTACTGAACTTCGCGATTTTGCCGAGCCTTCAGCAGTTTAATAAAGTCCTCGCATACGAAGTACGTATGTTGATGACCGACAAACTGCAACTGGAGGACGGCACGCAGTTGGTTGTGCCTCCCGCTTTTCGTCGGGAGATCTACCGTGAGCTGGGGATCTCTCTCTATTCCAACGAAGCTGCCGAAGAGGCAGGGCTGCGTTGGGCGCAACACTATGAATTCTTAAGCCATCAGATGGCGCAGCAACTGGGCGGTCCGACGGAAGTTCGCGTCGAGGTCAACAAAAGCTCGCCTGTCGTCTGGCTGAAAACCTGGCTGTCGCCCAATATCTGGGTGCGTGTGCCGCTGACCGAAATTCATCAGGGTGATTTCTCCCCGCTGTTCCGCTATACGCTGGCGATAATGCTGTTGGCGATAGGCGGCGCGTGGCTGTTTATTCGTATTCAGAACCGACCGTTAGTCGATCTCGAACATGCGGCTTTGCAGGTGGGTAAGGGGATTATTCCTCCGCCGCTGCGTGAATATGGTGCTTCGGAGGTGCGTTCGGTTACCCGTGCCTTCAACCATATGGCGGCTGGCGTCAAGCAACTGGCGGATGACCGCACGTTGTTGATGGCAGGGGTGAGTCATGACCTGCGCACGCCGCTGACGCGTATTCGCCTGGCAACGGAGATGATGAGTGAGCAGGATGGCTACCTGGCGGAATCGATCAACAAGGATATCGAAGAGTGCAATGCCATCATTGAGCAATTTATCGACTATCTACGCACCGGGCAGGAGATGCCGATGGAGTTGGCCGATCTTAATGCCGTGCTTGGTGAGGTGATTGCTGCGGAAAGTGGCTATGAGCGGGAAATTGAAACCGCGCTTGAGCCGGGCAGCATTGAAGTAAAAATGCATCCGCTCTCCATCAAACGCGCAGTGGCAAATATGGTGGTGAACGCCGCCCGTTACGGCAATGGCTGGATTAAAGTCAGTAGCGGTACGGAGCCGAATCGCGCCTGGTTCCAGGTGGAAGATGATGGTCCTGGTATTGAACCAGAGCAGCGTAAGCACTTATTCCAGCCGTTTGTCCGCGGCGACAGCGCGCGCACCATTAGCGGAACGGGGTTAGGGCTGGCAATTGTGCAGCGTATCATCGATAACCATAACGGGATGCTGGAGCTCGGCACCAGCGAGCGAGGCGGGCTTTCCATTCGCGCCTGGTTGCCTGTACCGGTCACGCGAGCGCAGGGCACGACAAAAGAAGGGTAAAAAAATGGGAGGCGATGAGCCTCCCGTTTTTTTCGCTTCTAATACATTATGCTCACAACACGAGAATATAGACTCATCGTGTTGATAAGATTATTCAACTTCCATATTGCTACTTACATTGCAAAAACCAACTTGATGAAGGTGAGCTATTTCACGAACTTTTTTCAATGCGTCATCTGCTACAGACCAGCTAAATGCCATATAGATAATATTTTTTCCAATTGAATAGTCGGTCAAATAAACATCTAATCCTGACTCATCCAGCTTATCGAACTGTTCGTCATCGGGGGCATCCGCCCCATTTAAATTAGGGAAGGTTTGAATCAGAGTTGAGTAAAAATTTCTAAGGGCGGGGCTGCTTATTTCTGAATTATTGTAGTCGTGTTGTTCACTCCACGAAGTTTGCTTCTCATACCATTCCATAAAAACAGCCGGATCTTGTGGGGCTGCACTACGTTCAAACACCATTAAATCGTAGCTCATTGATGCTTCCTTTCTACTATAAAAAATCCCCCGTATCTTGCGAAACGGGGGCTTTTGTCTCTTAACTTAACTGATTACAGCTTCGGGCCAGCAGCGACCAGCGCGGCACCCGCAGGGGTGTCGGTGTATTTATCGAAGTTGTCGATAAACAGTTTCGCCAGCGTTTCAGCTTTTTCCTGCCACTGTTCCGGAGAGGCGTAGGTGTTACGCGGATCGAGGATCTTCGTGTCTACGCCCGGCAGCTCGGTTGGGATCGCCAGGTTAAACATCGGCAGGGTGAAGGTTTCTGCGTTATCCAGCGAACCGTTCAGGATGGCATCGATAATGGCGCGGGTATCTTTAATGGAGATACGTTTGCCAGTGCCGTTCCAGCCAGTGTTAACGAGATATGCCTGCGCACCCGCCGCCTGCATACGTTTCACCAGCACTTCTGCGTACTGAGTCGGGTGCAGCGACAGGAATGCCGCGCCGAAACAGGCAGAGAAGGTTGGCGTCGGTTCGGTGATGCCACGCTCAGTACCGGCCAGTTTGGCGGTGAAGCCTGAGAGGAAGTGGTACTGGGTTTGATCGGCAGTCAGGCGAGAAACCGGCGGCAGTACGCCAAAAGCATCTGCGGTCAGGAAGATCACTTTAGTCGCGTGGCCCGCTTTGGAGACTGGCTTAACGATGTTTTCGATATGATAGATCGGATAAGAAACGCGGGTATTCTCGGTTTTTGAACCATCATCAAAGTCGATAGTGCCATCTTCACGCACGGTGACGTTTTCCAGCAGCGCATCGCGACGGATGGCGTTGTAGATTTCGGGTTCTGCTTCTTTCGACAGCTTGATGGTTTTCGCGTAGCAGCCGCCTTCGAAGTTAAATACGCCGTCATCATCCCAGCCGTGCTCGTCATCGCCAATCAGGCGACGTTTCGGGTCGGTGGAAAGGGTGGTTTTACCGGTGCCGGAAAGGCCGAAGAACACCGCAACATCGCCTTTCTCGCCAACGTTGGCGGAGCAGTGCATGGAGGCAATGCCTTTCAGCGGCAGCAGGTAGTTCATCATTGAGAACATCCCTTTCTTCATTTCGCCGCCGTACCAGGTGCCACCAATCAACTGCATGCGCTCAGTCAGGTTAAACGCAACGAAGTTTTCAGAGTTCAGACCCTGTTCTTTCCACTGCGGGTTGGTGCACTTCGCGCCGTTCATGACGATAAAGTCTGGTTTGAAATCTTCCAGCTCTTCATCACTCGGGCGAATAAACATGTTCTTGACGAAATGCGCCTGCCAGGCCACTTCGGTGATGAAACGCACGGAAAGGCGAGTGTCCGGGTTAGCGCCACAGAAAGCGTCAACGACAAACAGGCGTTTGCCGGAAAGCTGTTTGGTCACCAGGCCTTTCAGATGCTGCCAGGTTTCCGGAGAGAGAGGTTTGTTGTCGTTCTTACCTTTGCCTTTGTCGGCCCACCAGAAGGTATCGCGGGTAGTATCGTCACGGACGATATACTTATCTTTTGGTGAGCGGCCGGTGAAGATCCCGGTATCGACGGCAACAGCACCCAGGTTAGTTAACACCCCGCGCTCATAACCGGTCAGGTTTGGATCAAGCTCTTCCTGATACAACAGATCATAGCTTGGGTTGTAAACGATATCATGTACGTCACTGATACCATAAGCCTCGAGTTCTTGCGGGGTCAAACCATTGTTAACGCGCATTTCACTGCTCCTTAGCCAATATGTATTGCCTGAATAGTAAAGTCTTTTTGGGGGTGTTAACCGCGACAAGGCTCATAGATTTACGTATCTGGAGAAATTCATATTTGACAAAAAACTCCGTGATTCCTGTCACGAAACGGTTGCTATTATCGCAGAAATAGCATTCCCGGTGTGGAAAATGTTCTTAAAAGGTTAAAAATTGGTTTATATGGCAGGGATATTGTGAGCGTAATCGCATTCATTTATGAAACTGATGAAAATTCAATAGATAAAGTATCGATTCACCACGCTAACTTTTTTTGATTATTTTCTGAAAAAAGCAAATTAGTCCTGCCTGGATGCGATAATTAACTCTCCTTTCGAATCTGGATACCAACATGGACAACGTTGAACTTTCACCCGTAACACGCTGGGGAATGGTTGCTACCGGATTACTCCAGGGGCTGGTTTGCTACTTGCTGATAACCTGGCTTGCCGGAAAAAATAACAGTTGGATTGTCTATGGCGTGCCTGCGACCCTGGCGCTTTCATCTGTTTTACTCTTCACCGTGGTGTCCTTCAAACAGAAGCGACTTTGGGGATGGTTGGCGATAGTGTTGATTGCCACTCTCGGGATGAGCGGCTGGCTGAAGTGGCAAATTGATGGCATGAGTCCCTGGAGAGCGGAAAAGGCGCTTTGGGATTTTGGTTGTTATCTGCTGTTGATGGGAGTGATGTTGCTGCCGTGGATACAACAGAGCCTGCGTGTGCACAATGACATTACCCGCTATAGCTATTTTTACCAGTCGGTATGGCATAACGTACTTGTATTATTAGTGATTTTTATCACCAATGGCCTGACGTGGCTGGTGCTTTTACTGTGGAGTGAGTTATTTAAACTTGTTGGCATCACGTTTTTCAAAACGCTCTTTTTTTCAACCGACTGGTTTATTTATCTTACGCTGGGGCTGGTTACTGCGCTGGCGGTGATCCTGGCGCGGACACAGTCACGTTTAATTGACTCAATTCAAAAGTTGTTCACGTTAATTGCCACGGGTTTACTGCCGTTGGTGTCATTGCTGACGCTGCTGTTTATTATCACCCTGCCGTTTGCGGGCCTGAATGCGATTTCTCGCCATATCTCTGCCGCTGGGTTGCTTTTGACGCTGGCCTTTTTGCAACTGCTTTTAATGGCCGTTGTCCGCGATCCGCAAAAAGCATCAATTCCCTGGGCTGGCCCGTTGCGTTACCTGATTAAAACCGCTCTGCTGGTTACGCCGCTGTATGTGCTGATCGCCGCCTGGGCGTTATGGTTGCGGGTTGCTCAGTACGGCTGGACTGCCGAACGCTTGCATGGTGCGCTGGCTGTGGTGGTGTTACTGGTTTGGTCGCTGGGATATTTTGTCAGTATTGTCTGGCGTAAAGGGCAAAATCCCCTTGTTCTTCAGGGTAAAGTGAATCTTGCGGTTTCGTTGCTGGTGCTGGTGATACTGGTATTGCTTAATTCTCCAGTGCTGGACAGTATGCGCATTAGCGTGAACAGTCATATGGCGCGTTATCAGAGCGGCAAAAACACGCCAGACCAGGTGAGTATCTACATGCTCGAACAGAGCGGTCGCTATGGACGTGCGGCGCTCGAGTCGCTGAAAAGCGATGTCGAGTATATGAAAGACCCGAAACGCAGACGGAGTCTGCTTATGGCGTTTGATGGAGTCCAGCGTCTTCAGCAGCGGATATCGGAAAAAGCATTAGCCGATAATGTATTAATTGCCCCAGGTTCTGGCAAACCGGATGCGACATTCTGGTCGGCAGTGATGAAAAATCTCTATAACGCGATGATATGTATTGAAAAAGACGCCTGTGTACTGGTTGAGCAAGATCTGAATAGTGATGGCAGGGCAGAGTGGATTCTTTTCGCTTTTAATAGTGAAAGATATATTGTTTATGGCTTTGATCCTGACAAGAAAGAATGGCAAGAGCTTACGATGAGTTTACTTCCGCGCGAAATAACGAAAGAAAAATTACTCACTGCTGCGAAGGAGGGAAAACTGGGGACGAAGCCTAAAGCGTGGCGCGATCTTACGGTGGATGGTGAAACGCTGGATTTGAATCTGAATGAGTGACAACGCGCATCTGATTTTTGCCGGATTCGGTGCGAACGCCTTATCTGACCTACAATAACTTGCGATTTATACCGTAGGCCTGATAAGCGCAGCACATCAGGCTATTAAGACAAAAAATCCGGCAGAGTTGTCTCTGCCGGATTTACTAATTAATGAACCTGCGGGTCTGCCGGAGATGCGTTGTTGCGGATCCCGGCAATATCCATCGCATTGAACACATAGTGGTTACCACAGTAATCACAATGCATGTCAATTTCGCCTTCTTCCGCCAGGATGCTATCTACTTCTTCATCCGGCAGCGTTTTCAGCGCGTCGGCGCAACGTTCACGCGAGCAGGTGCATTTGAACTCAACATCCTGCGGATCGTAAACCGTCACTTCTTCTTCGTGATACAAACGCCACAAAACCTCGTTTGCCGGTAAGGTCAGCAGTTCTTCGGTTTTGATGGTTTCGGTCAGTGTCGCCAGGTGATTGAAGTCATCCTGCTGGGCATTTTGCGCAGGCATCACCTGCAACAGCATGCCGCCAGCGGCAGGCTTACCATCTACTTCGCCGGTGCGAATAAACAGGCGCGTCGGCAACTGTTCAGAACGCATAAAGTAATCTTCCAGGCAAGCTGCCAGGGTATCACCTTCCAGACCAACGACGCCCTGATAGCGTTCGCCTTCGCTCGGCGTAATGGTAATTACCACATAACCGTTACCGACCAGCGTTTTCAGATCGGCATTTTCTGGAATTTCGCCCTGCACGCGTGCGACGCCGCGCATCTGCTGTTTGTTGTTTCCGTTGATGACCGCCAGATTCATCGGGCCGTCGCCTTGTAGTTGCACGGTGATATCACCATCAAACTTCAGTGTAGCGGTCAGCAGGCTGGTTGCGACCAGCAGTTCTGCCAGCACGTTTTTCACCGGCTGCGGATAATCGTGATTCTCAAGGA
The DNA here is from genome assembly GCF_000208565.1 of Escherichia sp. TW09308. Taxonomy (NCBI): domain Bacteria; kingdom Pseudomonadati; phylum Pseudomonadota; class Gammaproteobacteria; order Enterobacterales; family Enterobacteriaceae; genus Escherichia; species Escherichia sp. TW09308. The sequence goes on from NZ_AEME01000001.1 coordinate 4,687,198, forward strand.
TCTGTTGCAGGGTTTCCGAAACGGTTACCAGTTCGCCGCGCACGGCAAAGTTTTCAAACAGATAGCGATGTAATTGGTCATGTTGCGGCATAATCATCTCTCTTGCAGGTGACAGTTATTCACTGTCGCCGTGTTTAAATCGTAACAGGTCGCGGCGCTCTTTTTTGTCCGGGCGTCGGTCCGGGTGCGGCATGGTTAAGGCATTAAGTTTACGTGCCAGCGCCATTTTTTCGCGTTTCTCTACACTTTCCGCAGTCTCTTCATACAGCAAGACCGCCTCGCTGGCGGGGCGACGCTGCTCAGTAATCGCCTTCACAATTACTGTTCGCTCGTCATTTCCCTGGCGCAGTGTGAGCGTGGCATTCAGTTCGACGACTTTACTCGGCTTGCTGCGCTGCCCGTTGTAATGCACCTTACCGCCTTCAATCATTTCGCGGGCCAGCGCGCGGGTTTTATAAAAACGGGCGGCCCATAGCCATTTATCCAGTCGAACCTCAACAGCAGGTTTTTCTTTCATGGCGTCTCCTTCACATTAGCGAGGGGATCAGGCGGCGGTAGTCATTCAGTGACGGATGGCGCTCATACTGTTTTTCAGCAATCCCTGAGTCGGGATTAGTAACGCCGAGGCAGTAACGAATACCAAATTGCGCGGCAGCGTCGAGAATCGCTTCGCTGTCATCAATAAACAGCGTTCTTTCAGCTTTCAGACCCGTAGCTTCGGCCACCGCATGCCATAACCGCTGATCCTCTTTCGGATAACCAAATGTGTGGGTGGAAAGTAATAAATCAAGGTGTGCGTCCAGACCGGTATGCTCGAGTTTTACCGCCAGATTGTGCGGATGGGCGTTAGTGAGCAAAATTCGCCGCTTGCCGCTGGCTTTCAGAGCTTCAAGAAACGGAATGGTATCTTCACGCAGCACGGCGCGTGGCCCCATTTCGGTGGTCATCGCGCAAATATCCAGGCCCAGTTGCTCACTCCAGTAATCAAGACAGTACCAGTTTAGCGTATGCTGCACGTCGTGATATTGCTGGCGCATATATTCCATCGCTTCTTGTGGCGTGACACCGTTCTGCGCGCCCCAGGTTTCGGGCACCAGCTTTTGCCAGAAATAGTTATCGAAAGCGAGGTCGAGCAGTGTGCCGTCCATATCCAGCAGAACGGTGTCTACGTCCTGCCAGGCAATGTTGATATGCATGGGGGAATCTCCAGAGTGAAGCAATTTGCGCGACAGGGTAGCATAACCTGCCGCGCAAACGTGTTATTCGATGAGGCTTTCTGAAGATGTCAGCAGTTTCGAATTCAGGCAGTTTTCGTAGTATTCCTGAATTTTTAGCATACGGGTACGGTGACGCTGGCATCGTCGCCAGGCCTGCACGCCATTATAGATGGTGCTGCCCAGCATCGTTAGCAACAGCAATGTCGTGCCCAGATAGCGCCACAGTCCGGAGCGATCCGGGATGGGGTGCAGGCCGATATGCTGCGTGCCGTTGGCGTCGGTGAAAATTTTGGTGACGATCCCCTCGGCGTTAAAAGGCGTATGCATCAACATTTGTGCCAGCTTCTGGAAGGCGTTCCACTGCTCTTGTGGCGGATAATCATAAAGCGAAACCGCAGGCCACGGTTGATCGACTAAATCACTGCCTTCGTCGCTGACAATCAGGAATCCTCCCGGTGCCGGGCTATTCAGTGATTGCGCCGCTCGCGCCGTTTCATGAGTGATGAATGGTGCTGTAGAGGTTTCCACCAGGTTATCGAGTGATTCTGCACTCACCGGGCGGAGTAACACATTGACACCGTCGAGTTTTCCGGCGTTGGCGCGTTTTACCAGTGCGTCCCAGTCCTTACTGTTGCCGAGATTTACCAGCGCATTTTTCAACCGTACACAATCATCTTTGGCAGCACAGAGATCAGCCGTCTTCAGCACAATGTCGCCAAAGTCATCAAGCAGTACCATGCCGGATTTCTGAATTGCTGAACGCAATGAGGCGCTGACGCGAGATTCATCATCCGGTTTCGGGTGCAACTGGCGGTTTACTGCCTCGGTCAGTGCCGTGGCCTTGTTGACCAGTTCAGACTCTGGTAATGGCAATGAACGGGCGTCATTCCAGATGATCTGCGAGCAGTCAAATGGCAAAAACGGTGAATTAGTTTTCGCGCTCCAGGTTCCGGAAGTGCGGATATTACACATCCCTGTACCGCTAAGACGTAAGGTATCGCCTACACGTACTCCGGCATCTGCCAGTTGTTTAACGCTGGTGGCCTCAATGGTCTGCGCGCCTTTCATCCAGGAGAGGGTGAATTTCAGCGGCATATCCAGCGGGATCCAGAACAGCAGCATAAACAGCACCAGCAGCGATCCGGCAGCGATAATCGTACTGCGTAGCCAGTGTTGCAGCGGGAAGTTTTTCACTTCGTCATGCAGCGAAAGATAGCGTCCCTGGCGTACCACATGCCGATCAAGGTAGATATCGATATCCGTTTGCTGCCCCAGATCCTGGGCAATATAAGGCTGCCAGTGCGCGGGATAGACCAGGTCGATAATACCGAGCGAGATATTGTTGATTTGTTCCTGATCGTTTTCGCCAAATAATCCCCAACGACGCGGCGTACCACGCAGACAGTGGATCTCCCGCAGGGATGATTTTGCCGGCGGTGCAAATAGCCCCCACAGGCCTGCTCCCAGCAGCAGTAATGCGCCACCAGCCAGCCACGGAACAAAGACATCCGGGGTAATCAGGCAGAAAAAGAACATCAGGAAGGAGGCGACAATCAGTAACGCTTCACGCAGCCCACGCGGGCGACTAAGCGCATACTCTTCGTGCGTTTCTTTGCGAATATTGAGTAATTCAATTTGTTCGCTTTCTTCTCCGCGAATAGACGCCTGCGTTGACGGGACTGGCTGTAACGCATAGCCGCGAGTTTCCTGCATGTACTCTTGCAGCGTATGACCGTTGAGTGAAATAACCAGCGGCAGCGAATCGGTATGGATCAGTTCAACGGTATTTTCATCGTTGATGTACTGCTCCCAGAACGGGGGCAGGTGGACTTCCACCGAATCGAGATAGTAACGCCATTTGTTTGGATCGTCGGTAGAAATGCCATAACGCGTGATGGCGTGCGTCAACATCATGACGTTGTTGCTTTCGGCGTTCAGGGTCAGAGAAACAGGAGCCGTGCTGGCACCCGTTGGGCCGGGAACCTGCAAAACCTGCGTCAGACTGTCGAGATAATTTTCAACGGCGCTACGTTCTTCAGAAGTGAGTTTGCGCGTTTGCGCATCAGCGAAGGCGTTAGCCCAGGACAGTGGACGTCGCCTGGAGCGTACTTTTATCAGCCATCCTGCAAGTAGTGAGCAGGCCAGCAAAGCAGCTAAAAAAATCACAATGGTGCTCATGCTTTCCCCATCTTACTTAATTTGTCAGGTGTGGTTAGTCGCATCCTGGACACAATATAGGATTCTGCGGTTGGCTATCGGCAAGCGTGGAGTTGAACTTGAGCATCATTAAGCGCATCCCAGTAACCGCTGATCATAGCAAACCCTCTGAGGGCGGAATATCAGCAAATTCCTGGACTTATTTCAACCTATTGACTTTTTATTTGATTTGAGAATGATTATTTATTAGGTTACGTAAATGTAAATAACATGCAATTCACATTGCCGAAAGCGTGTCCGATATCGCACAATAACTGCTGATTTCACAGCATAGATTCCACGATGAGCAAATCATTACAAAAACCCACCATTCTGAATGTTGAAACTGTAGCCCGTTCCCGATTGTTTACCGTCGAAAGCGTGGATCTGGAGTTCAGCAACGGCGTGCGGCGTGTTTATGAACGAATGCGTCCAACCAACCGGGAAGCCGTGATGATTGTGCCGATTGTGGACGATCACCTGATTTTGATCCGCGAATACGCAGTGGGAACTGAATCCTACGAGTTAGGATTTTCGAAAGGGTTAATTGACCCCGGTGAAAGTGTCTATGAAGCCGCTAACCGCGAGCTAAAAGAAGAAGTGGGATTTGGTGCGAACGATCTGACTTTCTTGAAGAAGCTCAGCATGGCACCGTCTTACTTTTCCAGCAAAATGAATATCGTGGTGGCGCAGGATCTCTACCCTGAATCGCTGGAAGGCGATGAGCCAGAGCCGCTGCCGCAAGTGCGCTGGCCGCTGGCGCATATGATGGATTTGCTCGAAGACCCTGATTTCAACGAAGCGCGCAATGTCAGCGCGCTGTTCCTGGTACGTGAGTGGTTGAAGGGGCAGGGGCGGTTGTAAAACCCCTGTTTATGCAGGCTGGCGTGACTGGGCGATTTTTTCGTGAATAAACGCCAGTGCTTCCTCTTCTTTATCACTCAGCCATATAAAACTTGATTTGTTCATAACCAATATAAATATATCTTTATAGGGGATAAGGTCATTTATCTCTGACCAGACACAAAAGCTGTGGGTGCCAGATTTTTTCCAGCATTTAACACCAGTCTCATCGATTTTAAAGTTCAATCCTTCCTTCATTGCTGTTTGATTGTAGAGAGCAGATTGCGCTTTCTTCAGTTTATGTCTTGTCCAGTAGGTCTTTACTGAAAAAAACATACCATGTAGCCAAAATACGATAATTAATACTTTGTTTTTGTTGAGTATAAACAGAAGGTCATCGGTGATGTTATTCCAGACTGATAATTCAATTTCTATATTAAATATCCCTAAAATCACGAGAGATGCAGGGAATAGCAAGAAAAACGTGACAGCAATGATGTCATAGAGAGTCGCTTTGTGCAGGCGTGGCACTTTATCTGGATGATATCTTCGTAGAACAAGGCCATTGATGGTTAGAAAATCAGTCTGGTTGAGGCTGAACGGGGCATATTGCCTGGTGAACTGACGACTGATTTCGCTGCAATTCTCTGAAAGAGAAGGGGAGTGAATTTCCATTTTCGTTGATATCTTCCATAGTAAAAAAGCCCGGCAACATTAACGCTGCCGGGCGTCGTTTTTAGAACAATTCCTGCGCCTCACCATTATCAATAATGGTTGTACCTACCTCGCGCACCGCCTGCTGTGTAGGCTGCGTACCTTCGATGAAATACTCTTCGCGGCTGTTACCGCCGCTGGCCAGTTGCCCGGTGCTGCGATCGATATTCACCGTCACAATACCCGGCGGCGGTGTCAGGGGTTGTTCTGGCACACCTTCCAGAACGGCTTTCATATAAGCGTCCCATGCAGGCTGCGCGCTTTTAGCACCACCTTCATAACCAGAGATTTGATCTTTAATCGCCCCGGAAGCCGTGGTGTGACCGAGATTACGGCGGTGATCGTCAAAGCCAATCCATACCGAAGTCACAACGCCCGGACCGTAACCCGAGAACCATGCATCCTTCGAGCTGTTGGTGGTTCCGGTTTTCCCGCCGATATCATGACGCTGCAAATCACGACCTGCGCGCCAGCCAGTACCCTGCCAGCCTGGTTCACCAAAGATATTGGTGTTCAGGGCGCTCTTAATCAGGAATGCCAGCGGTGTGCTGATGACGTGCGGTGCGTACTCTGGCGCGCCAGTCTTCGCCACTAATGTCTGATTAGCCTGCTCCAGTTGCGGCATTGGAACGGAAACATTCTGCTGCGAGCGAGAGGTAGCAACATCTTCAACGTCGCTATTTTCCAGCACGTTCGATTTTTGCGTATCACCGTAAATCACCGGAATATCACATTCCGGGCAGGCTACTTTCGGTTTAGCTTCGAAAATCACGCCACCCTGGTCGTTTTCAATTTTGCTGATAAACCAGGGGTCAACCAGGAAGCCACCATTAGCCATCACTGCGTACCCACGCGCCACCTGTAGCGGCGTGAAGGAAGCAGAACCCAGCGCCAGCGATTCAGTGTGGACAATGTTTTGTGCCGGGAAGCCGAAGCGTTGCAAATACTCTGCGGCATAGTCCACGCCCATCGCACGCATCGCTCGTACCATTACCACGTTTTTCGACTGACCCAGCCCCTGGCGTAAACGGAATTGGACCGGCATACTGCGGTGGTGAGTTTTTCGGCTGCCAGTCTGAACCCGCGCCTGCATCCCAGCGGGAAATCGGCACATCGTTCAACATACTTGCCAGCGTCAGACCTTTATCATCGCTGCGGTGTAGAGGAAAGGCTTGATATTCGAACCAACCTGACGCAGCGCCTGGGTGGCGCGGTTAAATTTGCTCTGGTTGAAGTCAAAGCCACCGACCAGCGCCATAACCGCGCCGTTTTGTGGATTGATAGATACCAGCGCAGAGTTCACTTCCGGCACCTGTGCCAGCCACCAGGCATCGCCCATCTGGCGAACCCAGATTTGCTGACCTGTTTGCACAACATCGCTCACTTTACGCGGCGTCGGTCCCTGCTGAGTATCTGAACGATAAGGCCGCGCCCAGCGCACTCCTTCCATTCGCAGCGTTACGGATGTTCCGTCCGCCAGCATTGCTGTCGCTTCCTGCGGGTTGGCGCGGGTGACCGCGGCAGGCAGCAGCGGACCATAGGTCGGCAGCGCCTTCAGCGTATCGGTAATCTTTTTGTCATCCCACGCTGACTCACCTGCTTTCCACAGCACATTGGCTGGGCCGCGATAGCCATGACGCATGTCGTAGTCCAGAACGTTATTACGTACTGCTTGCTGTGCGGCCTGCTGCACTTTGCGGGTAATGGTAGTGTAAATGCGATAACCGTCTTCATAAGCGCTTTCGCCGTAACGGTTATACATCTCCTGGCGTACCATTTCGGTGAGATACGGCGCTGAGAAGGCGATCTCCGGTGCGTGATAGTTGGCGTTAACCGGCTCAGTGCGTGTCTGAGCGTACTGCTGTTGAGTGATATACCCTTCGTCCAACATTCGCGACAGCACGACGTTCCGTCGCGCAACGGCACGATCCATAGAGTAGAGCGGGTTGAAGGTGGAGGGGGCTTTCGGTAGCCCGGCAATCACCGCCATTTCGTTCAGCGTCAATTGATCGACCGTTTTACCGAAATAGACTTGTGCCGCAGCACCGACACCATAGGCGCGGTAACCGAGGTAAATCTTGTTCAGATAAAGCTCGAGGATTTCGTCTTTCGTCAGCAACTGTTCAATACGAATCGCAAGGAAGACTTCCTTAATTTTACGCATCAACGTGCGTTCTGGACTCAGGAAGAAGTTTCTCGCCAGTTGTTGGGTGATGGTGCTCGCCCCTTGTGATGCGTGGCCGGAGAACAGCGCCACGCTTGCCGCACGGAAGATCCCCACCGGGTCAACACCGTGATGCTCGTAGAAGCGGCTGTCTTCCGTCGCAATAAAGGCTTTCACCATTTCCGGCGGGATTTGATCCAACGTAACCGGAATACGACGTTTTTCACCGTATTGAGCAATTAGCTCGCCATCGGCACTGTAAATCTGCATCGGAATTTGCAGGCGTACATCTTTTAATGTCGCCACATCCGGCAGTTGTGGCTCGATGTAGCGGTAGAGGCCATAAATCGAGCCTGCTCCCAGCAGAATGCAACAGACTGCAAGGATCAATAAATACTTTACGAACTTCACTGGAAATTTCCCATTTAGTTTCATTTGGGCAGTTTATAAACAAACGCGCGGTAGTATAAAGGCAAGCCAGACGCATTGATATACCCGTCAGAGTGACGGGGGATAAGGAGATCATCACAATGGCATTTAAGATCTGGCAAATTGGTTTGCATTTACAACAGCAAGAAGCGGTGGCGGTTGCTATCGTGCGTGGCGCTAAAGAATGCTTTTTACAACGCTGGTGGCGCTTGCCGCTGGCAACAGACATTATCAAAGATGGGCGCATTATTGACGCGGAACGGCTGGCCAAAACGTTGTTACCGTGGAGTCGTGAACTGCCGCGCCGTCATCACATTATGTTGGCATTTCCTGCCAGCCGCACGTTACAGAGGGCAATACCGCGTCCGGCGATGTCCCTCGGTGAACGGGAGCAAACGGCCTGGCTGACAGGTACGATGGCCCGCGAGCTGGATATGGAACCGGACTCCCTGCGCTTTGATTACAGCGAAGATTCGCTAAGCCCTGCTTATAACGTGACCGCTGCGCAAAGCAAAGAGCTGGCGACGCTGCTTACCCTGGCAGAAAGATTGCGTGTTCACGTTAGTGCGATTACCCCAGACGCCTGCGCTTTGCAGCGATTCCTGCCTTTTTTACCCTCTCATCAGCGGTGCCTGGCCTGGCGTGATAACGAACAGTGGCTATGGGCGACGCGTTATAGCTGGGGGCGCAAACTGGCGGTAGGGATGACAAGCGCGAATGAGCTGGCGGCGGCGTTAGCTGTTGACCCCGAAAGTGTCGCGATATGTGGTGAAGGTGGATTTGACCCCTGGGACGCGGTTTCTGTTCGTCAGCCGCCGCTACCGCCGCCTGGTGGAGACTTCGCTATTGCGCTGGGTCTGGCGCTTGGGGAGACGCGCTGATGAATCCGCCAATCAATTTTTTGCCCTGGCGACAGCAACGCCGGACAACCTTTTTTCGCTTCTGGTTGCTGATGTTCGTTGCTCCTTTGCTGTTGGCTGTTGTGATAACGCAAATGCTGCGTCTGGCAAGCAACGCCGAAGCTCGCGTAGATGCTGTTTTACTTCAGGCAGAACAGCAACTTGCCCGTGGCTTACAGGTTACTAAGCCGCGTTTGCTGGAGCGCCAACAATTTCGCGAACAGCGTTTGCAACGTCAGCGCCAGCGACAATTTACCCGCGACTGGCAATCTGCACTGGAGTCACTGGCGACGCTTTTACCGGAGCACGCCTGGCTGACCACGATAAGCTGGCAGCAGGGAACGCTGGAGGTAAAGGGACTTACGGCGAACATTACCGCGTTAAATGCGCTGGAAACGTCACTTCGTCAGGATGCTACTTTTCAGCTCAACCAGCGTGGGGCCACGCAGCAGGATGCACAAGGACGCTGGCAATTTGAGTATCGGTTAACAAGGAAAGTTAGCGATGAACACGTTCTTTGACTGGTGGTATGCCACATCACCCCGTATCCGCCTGTTTGGGTGGACGCTCTGGTTGCTGGTGTTATTCACGCTCCTCTTTCTTTCATTGGCACGCCAGGAAGAGAGCGATGCATTAACCCGACTGCGAGCAACGAATCACCAGCAATCCGTCGCACTGTATCGCCTGGTAGATACCACTCTCATCAGCGAAGAAAAGACATTGCCATTTTCGCCGCTGGATTTTCAGTTGCCCGGCGCGCAACTGGTTTACTGGCACCCGTCCGCCCAGGGAGGCGAGTTGGCGTTGAAAACGCTTTGGGAAGCGGTGCCGCCTGCATTTACACGCCTGGCAGAACGCAATGTCAGCGTGAGCCGTTTTTCGTTAAGCGTGGAAGGTGATGAACTTTTGTTCACGCTACAACTGGAGACGCCACATGAGGGGTAAACGCTGGTTGTTGGCGGGTGTTGCATTATGCCTTTTAACGGGGATGCGTGACCCTTTTAAACCGCCGGAGGATATATGCCGGATTAGCGAACTCAGCCAGTGGCGTTATCAGGGAATAATAGGGCGAGGCGATCGCGTTATTGGCGTAATAAAAGATGGCCAAAAGAAATGGCGACGGGTACAGCAAAACGATGTGCTGGAGAATGGCTGGACGATTTTTCAACTGACGCCAGAAACATTAACGCTGAAAACCGGAAAAAACTGCGAACCGCCACAGTGGTTGTGGCAACGGCAAGGAGATAAAAATGAAGCAATGGATAGCCGCGCTACTGCTGATAATCATGATACCCATCGTACAGGCGGCAAAGCCGCAAAAAGTCACGCTGATGGTGGATGATGTTCCGGTAGCTCAGGTTTTACAGGCACTGGCTGAACAGGAAAAGTTAAACCTGGTGGTCTCGCCTGACGTCAACGGTACGGTGTCATTACATCTCACTGACGTTCCCTGGAAGCAGGCACTACAAACCGTAGTGAAAAGCGCCGGGCTGATAACGCGCCAGGAAGGCAACATTCTCTCGGTGCATTCTGTTGCCTGGCAGAATGACAATATCGCCCGTCAGGAGGCTGAACAGGCGCGGGCGCAGGCGAATCTTCCGCTGGAAAATCGCAATATTACTCTGCAATACGCAGATGCCGGAGAGCTGGCGAAAGCAGGGGAGAAGTTGCTTAGCGCCAAAGGCAGTATGACCGTCGATAAACGCACCAATCGCCTTTTGCTACGTGATAACAAAGCTGCGTTAACTGCGCTGGAACAGTGGGTTGCGCAAATGGATTTGCCGGTCGGGCAAGTTGAACTGTCGGCGCACATTGTCACTATTAATAAAAAAAGTTTGCGGGAATTGGGGGTGAAATGGACGCTGGCAGATGCGCAACAAGCTGGCGGCGTTGGGCAAGTGACCGCACTTGGAAGCGATCTTTCCGTGGCGACGGCGACGACGCATATCGGGTTTAACATTGGGCGCATCAACGGGCGTTTACTGGATTTGGAGCTTTCCGCACTCGAACAAAAACAGCAACTGGATATTATCGCCAGCCCGCGTCTGCTGGCCTCGCATCTCCAGCCTGCCAGCATTAAACAAGGAAGCGAGATCCCGTATCAGGTTTCCAGCGGTGAAAGCGGCGCGACGTCGGTGGAATTTAAAGAGGCCGTACTGGGAATGGAGGTCACGCCTACAGTGTTACAAAAAGGCCGCATCCGGTTGAAATTACACATCAGCCAGAACGTGCCGGGGCAAGTACTACAACAGGCCGATGGCGAAGTGCTGGCGATTGATAAACAGGAGATCGAAACGCAGGTTGAAGTCAAAAGCGGAGAAACGCTGGCACTGGGCGGCATCTTTACCCGTAAAAATAAATCGGGACAGGATAGCGTACCGCTGCTGGGCGATATCCCCTGGTTCGGGCAATTATTTCGTCATGACGGAAAAGAAGATGAACGACGTGAGTTAGTGGTGTTTATCACGCCACGGTTGGTTTCCAGTGAGTAAATCACCGCAAAAACGGCGATGTTTTTATGCTGAACATGTCTCATCTATTTGACGTGCGCAGGTATTTAGCATACAAGGAGTACCGATTTGAGAGTCGGTGTTCCTTGCTGCCTGCGTTATATGATGGTGATTTATCTTTCACGCGGCATTTTGCTGTCTTTTTTACGCTAATCTTACCCGGTGATTTATCGCCAGAGCGGTGATAGCAAGGCAGTGCACCTGCAACGACCAGATATGCAGAGGGAGGGGCGATTTATTCAGTTGCCAAACCCGCTGGAGTATTGAGATAATTTTCAGTCTGACTCTCGCAATATCTTATGAGGTTTCAGTTCATGTCCTGCGGCGCTCTCTGAGCGAAGCGGGTTTATCATTAACGAATAGTCTTAGTAGTACCGAAAAAATGGCAGAGAAACGCAATATCTTTCTGGTTGGGCCTATGGGTGCCGGAAAAAGCACTATTGGGCGCCAGTTAGCTCAACAACTCAATATGGAATTTTACGATTCCGATCAAGAGATTGAGAAACGAACCGGAGCTGATGTGGGCTGGGTTTTCGATTTAGAAGGCGAAGAAGGCTTCCGCGAACGCGAAGAAAAGGTCATCAATGAGTTGACCGAGAAGCAGGGTATTGTGCTGGCTACTGGCGGCGCTCTGTGAAATCCCGCGAAACGCGTAACCGTCTTTCCGCACGTGGTGTTGTCGTTTATCTTGAAACGACCATCGAAAAGCAACTTGCGCGCACGCAGCGTGATAAAAAACGCCCGTTGCTGCACGTTGAAACGCCGCCGCGTGAAGTTCTGGAAGCGTTGGCTAATGAACGCAATCCGCTGTATGAAGAGATTGCCGACGTGACCATTCGTACTGATGATCAAAGCGCCAAAGTGGTCGCAAACCAGATTATTCACATGCTGGAAAGCAACTAATTCTGGCTTTATATACACTCGTCTGCGGGTACAGTAATTAAGGTGGATGTCGCGTTATGGAGAGGATAGTCGTTACTCTCGGGGAACGTAGTTACCCAATTACCATCGCATCTGGTTTGTTTAACGAACCAGCTTCATTCTTACCGCTGAAATCGGGCGAGCAGGTGATGTTGGTCACCAACGAAACCCTGGCTCCCTTGTATCTCGATAAGGTTCGCGGCGTACTTGAACAGGCGGGTGTTAACGTTGATAGCGTTATCCTTCCTGACGGCGAGCAGTATAAAAGCCTGGCAGTGCTCGACACCGTTTTTACGGCGTTGTTGCAAAAGCCGCACGGTCGCGATACGACGCTGGTAGCGCTTGGCGGCGGTGTAGTGGGCGATCTTACCGGTTTTGCAGCGGCGAGCTATCAGCGCGGTGTTCGCTTCATTCAAGTCCCGACGACACTGCTGTCGCAGGTGGACTCTTCCGTCGGCGGCAAAACCGCAGTCAACCATCCCCTCGGTAAAAATATGATTGGCGCTTTTTATCAGCCAGCATCCGTGGTGGTGGATCTCGACTGTCTGAAAACGCTTCCCCCGCGAGAGTTAGCTTCGGGGCTGGCGGAAGTCATCAAATACGGCATTATTCTTGACGGTGAGTTTTTCAACTGGCTGGAAGATAATCTGGATGCATTGCTCGGTCTGGATGGTTCGGCAATGGCGTACTGTATTCGTCGTTGTTGCGAGCTGAAAGCAGAAGTTGTTGCTGCCGACGAGCGCGAATCCGGTTTACGTGCTTTACTGAATCTGGGACATACCTTTGGTCATGCCATTGAAGCTGAAATGGGCTATGGCAATTGGTTACACGGCGAAGCGGTTGCTGCAGGTATGGTGATGGCGGCGCGGACGTCGGAACGTCTTGGGCAGTTCAGTTCTGCCGAAACGCAGCGTATTATTACTCTGCTCACGCGGGCTGGGTTACCGGTTAATGGGCCGCGCGAAATGTCCGCGCAGGCATATTTACCGCATATGCTGCGTGACAAGAAAGTCCTTGCGGGAGAAATGCGCTTAATTCTTCCGTTGGCAATTGGTAAAAGCGAAGTTCGCGGCGGCGTATCGCACGAGCTTGTTCTTAATGCTATTGCCGATTGTCAATCAGCGTAACAACAAGAAAGGTCAGGCCGCTTATTAAGTGGTCTATTAGCTTCAGGTTAATTGCAACGTGGTAAGCATTAACCTTTTAGTGGGGTGTTAAATGGATGAATTCAAACCAGAAGACGAGCTGAAACCCGATCCCAGCGATCGTCGTACTGGTCGTTCTCGTCAATCTTCTGAGCGTTCAGAACGTACTGAACGTGGCGAACCGCAGATCAATTTTGATGATATTGAACTTGATGACACTGACGATCGCCGTCCGACTCGTGCGCAAAAAGAGCGCAATGAGGAACCGGAAATCGAAGAAGAAATTGATGATTCCGAAGATGAAGCTGTGGATGAAGAGCGCGTAGAGCGTCGTCCGCGTAAGCGTAAAAAAGCAGCCAGCAAACCGGCTTCTCGTCAGTATATGATGATGGGCGTCGGCATTCTGGTTCTGTTGTTGTTGATCATCGGTATCGGTTCTGCGCTAAAAGCCCCCTCGACCTCTTCCAGCGATCAAACTGCGTCTGGTGAGAAGAGTATTGATCTTTCTGGTAATGCGGTCGATCAGGCGAATGGTGTGCAGCCAGCGCCGGGAACCACGTCTGCGCAAAATACCCAGCAGGATGTTTCTCTGCCACCGATCTCTTCTACGCCGACCCAGGGGCAATCCCCGGCGGCAATGGATGGGCAGCAACGTGTTGAAGTGCAGGGCGATCTGAATAACGCGCTGACACAACCACAAAATCAGCAGCAGTTGAACAATGTGGCGGTCAACTCCACGCTGCCGACCGAACCTGCGACTGTAGCCCCAGTTCGCAATGGCAATGCATCGCGTGATACGGCGAAAACGCAAACTGCTGAACGTCCGACCACCACGCGTCCGGCACGTCAGCAGACGGTGATTGAACCGAAGAAACCGCAAGCAACCGTGAAAACGGAACCGAAGCCAGTAGCACAACAGCCGAAGCATACTGAACCGGCTGCGCCAGTGGTGAGCACCAGGGCACCTGCTGCGACTTCTACGTCAGTAGCAACGCCTGCGCCAAAAGCGACCGCCAGCACGGAGCCTGCACAAACGGCATCTCCGGCGCAAACCACGGCAACACCAGCCGCTGGGGCGAAGACCACAGGCAATGTCGGCTCGTTGAAATCGGCACCGTCCAGCCATTACACTCTGCAGCTAAGCAGTTCTTCTAACTACGACAACCTGAACGGTTGGGCGAAGAAAGAGAATCTGAAAAACTACGTTGTCTATGAAACGACGCGTAACGGTCAGCCGTGGTATGTCCTGGTTTCTGGCGTGTACGCTTCGAAAGAAGAAGCGAAAAAAGCGGTATCTACATTGCCAGCCGATGTTCAGGCCAAAAACCCGTGGGCGAAACCGCTGCGTCAGGTACAGGCCGATTTGAAGTAATCAAGGCTATTTCCCGCAATGGTTTACCGTTGCGGGAACTGCCTGAAGCGCTGGATGCTGTCGGAGCTTTCTCCACAGCCGGAGAAGGTGTAATTAGTTAGTCAGCATGAAGAAAAATCGCGCTTTTTTGAAGTGGGCAGGGGGCAAATATCCCCTGCTTGATGATATTAAACGACATTTGCCTAAGGGCGAATGTTTGGTTGAGCCTTTTGTGGGTGCCGGGTCGGTGTTTCTCAACACCGACTTTTCTCGTTATGTCCTTGCTGATATCAATAGCGACCTGATCAGCCTCTACAACATTGTGAAGACGCGTACCGATGAGTACGTACAGGCTGCTCACGAGCTGTTTGTTCCTGAGACAAATTGCGCTGAGGTCTACTATCAGTTCCGCGAAGAGTTCAACAAAAGTCAGGATCCCTTCCGCCGGGCGGTACTGTTTTTATATCTGAATCGCTACGGGTACAACGGTCTGTGCCGTTACAATCTGCGCGGTGAATTTAATGTGCCATTCGGCCGTTACAAAAAACCCTATTTCCCGGAAGCAGAGTTGTATCACTTTGCCGAAAAAGCGCAGAATGCCTTTTTCTATTGTGAGTCTTACGCCGACAGCATGGCGCGCGCGGATGATGCATCCGTCGTTTATTGCGATCCGCCTTATGCACCACTTTCTGCAACCGCCAACTTTACGGCGTATCACACAAATAGTTTTACTCTTGAACAACAAGCGCATCTGGCGGAGATTGCTGAAGGTCTGGTTGATCGCCAGATCCCGGTACTGATTTCCAATCATGATACTGCGCTAACGCGCGAGTGGTATCAGCGCGCAAAATTGCATGTCGTCAAAGTTCGACGCAGTATAAGCAGCAACGGCGGCACACGTAAAAAGGTGGACGAACTGCTGGCTTTGTACAAACCAGGAGTCGTTTCACCCGCGAAAAAATAATTCTCAAGGAGAAGCGGATGAAACAGTATTTGATTGCCCCCTCAATTCTGTCGGCTGATTTTGCCCGCCTGGGTGAAGATACCGCAAAAGCCCTGGCAGCCGGCGCTGATGTCGTGCATTTTGATGTCATGGATAACCACTACGTTCCCAACCTGACGATTGGACCTATGGTGCTGAAATCCTTGCGTAACTACGGCATTACCGCCCCTATTGATGTACATTTGATGGTGAAACCGGTTGATCGCATTGTGCCGGATTTCGCTGCCGCAGGTGCCAGCATCATTACCTTTCATCCTGAAGCCTCAGAGCACGTTGATCGCACGCTGCAACTGATTAAAGAAAATGGCTGTAAAGCGGGTCTGGTGTTCAACCCGGCCACGCCGTTGAGTTATCTGGACTATGTGATGGATAAGCTGGATGTGATCCTGCTGATGTCAGTTAACCCCGGTTTTGGCGGTCAGTCTTTCATTCCGCAAACGTTAGATAAACTACGCGAAGTGCGTCGCCGCATCGACGAGTCTGGTTTTGATATCCGCCTGGAAGTGGATGGCGGAGTGAAGGTTAATAACATTGGCGAAATCGCTGCGGCGGGTGCGGATATGTTCGTCGCTGGTTCGGCCATTTTCGACCAGCCAGACTACAAAAAAGTCATTGATGAAATGCGCAGTGAACTGGCAAAGGTAAGTCATGAATAAGTTTGAAGATATTCGGGGCGTTGCCTTCGATCTCGATGGCACGCTGGTTGACAGTGCTCCCGGTCTTGCTGCCGCGGTAGATATGGCGCTGTACGCGCTGGAGTTACCTGTCGCAGGCGAAGAAAGAGTTATTACCTGGATTGGTAACGGCGCAGATGTTCTGATGGAACGAGCACTGACCTGGGCGCGTCAGGAACGTGCGACCCTGCGTAAAACGATGAGTAAGCCGCCTGTTGATGACGACATCCCATTGCAAGAACAGGTGCGTATTATGCGTAAGCTGTTTGACCGCTACTATGGCGAGGTTGCTGAAGAAGGGACGTTTTTGTTTCCACACGTTGCCGATACGCTCGGTGCGTTGCAGGCCAAAGGCTTGCCGTTAGGTCTGGTCACGAACAAACCGACGCCGTTTGTTGCGCCATTGCTTGAAGCTTTAGATATCGCCAAATACTTTAGCGTGGTCATCGGTGGCGATGACGTACAAAACAAAAAGCCGCATCCGGATCCGCTGTTACTGGTGGCTGAACGTATGGGCATTGCTCCACAACAAATGCTGTTTGTTGGCGACTCTCGCAATGATATTCAGGCGGCAAAAGCGGCCGGTTGTCCTTCTGTTGGCTTAACCTATGGATATAACTACGGCGAGGCTATCGAACTTAGCCAGCCTGATGTAATTTATCAGTCTCTCAATGACCTTCTGCCCGCATTAGGGCTTCCGCAAAGCGAAAATCAGGAATCGAAAAATGACTAAGCCCATCGTTTTTAGTGGCGCACAGCCTTCAGGTGAATTGACCATTGGTAACTACATGGGTGCGCTGCGTCAGTGGGTAAACATGCAGGATGACTACCATTGCATTTACTGTATCGTTGACCAACACGCTATTACCGTGCGCCAGGATGCACAGAAGTTGCGTAAAGCGACGCTGGATACGTTGGCACTGTATCTGGCTTGTGGCATCGATCCTGAGAAAAGCACCATCTTTGTTCAGTCCCACGTACCGGAACACGCACAGTTAGGTTGGGCGCTGAACTGCTATACCTATTTCGGTGAGCTGAGCCGCATGACTCAGTTCAAAGATAAATCTGCACGTTACGCTGAGAATATCAACGCTGGTCTGTTTGACTATCCGGTGCTGATGGCAGCAGATATCCTGCTGTATCAAACCAACCTGGTGCCGGTCGGTGAGGATCAGAAACAGCACCTGGAACTGAGCCGTGATATCGCCCAGCGTTTCAACGCGCTGTATGGCGATATCTTTAAAGTGCCAGAGCCGTATATTCCGAAATCTGGCGCGCGCGTAATGTCTTTGCTGGAGCCGACCAAAAAGATGTCCAAGTCTGACGATAACCGCAATAACGTTATCGGCCTGCTGGAAGATCCGAAATCGGTAGTGAAGAAAATCAAGCGTGCGGTCACTGATTCCGACGAGCCGCCAGTAGTTCGCTACGACGTGCAGAACAAAGCGGGGGTTTCTAACCTGCTGGATATCCTTTCTGCAGTGACTGGCCAGAGCATCCCGGAGCTGGAAAAACAGTTCGAAGGCAAAATGTATGGTCATCTGAAAGGCGAAGTGGCAGAAGCGGTTTCCGGAATGTTGACTGAATTGCAGGAGCGTTATCACCGTTTCCGCAATGACGAAGCCTTCCTGCAACAGGTGATGAAAGACGGCGCAGAAAAAGCCAGCGCACACGCTTCCCGCACGCTGAAAGCGGTTTACGAAGCAATTGGTTTTGTAGCGAAGCCGTAATTCAACATTGTTGGCAAAGTGCGCTTTGTTTATGCCAGATGCGACGTGAACGCCTTATCTGGCCTATAAAATGTTGTAAATTCAACATGTTGAAGGAAAGCGTAGCGCATCATGCAGTTTTGCTTTTATCATCACTCTGAAACCGGGGAAACCCGGTTTTTTTGTCCCTTTTTCGCAGTAATCCGGAAAAATGTGAAGCATCTCGCCGTTTCCATCTCTCATGGTTGCCACTTATCTTCATTTTAATGAATATATAAATATTCACTTTATTGAAAATTTACTATGCGCCGAACGTTTATCAAAAAAGAAGGTGTCGTCATCACGACGCTGGCCCGTTATTTGTTGGGTGAAAAATGCGGTAATCGCCTGAAAACGATTGATGAGCTGGCAACTGAATGCCGCTCGTCCGTTGGCCTGACGCAGGCCGCGCTAAAAACGCTGGAATCAAGCGGCGCGATACGCATTGAACGTCGCGGGCGTAATGGCAGTTTCCTGGCGGAGATGGATAACAAAGCGCTGTTGAGCCATGTCGATATCAACAATGTAGTCTGTGCGATGCCTCTGCCTTATACCCGTCTGTACGAAGGGTTGGCGAGCGGGTTAAAAGCCCAGTTTGATGGCATTCCTTTTTACTATGCGCATATGCGCGGCGCGGATATTCGCGTGGAGTGTTTGCTTAACGGTGTGTATGACATGGCAGTGGTTTCCCGGCTGGCGGCAGAAAGTTATCTCACACAAAAAGGTTTATGCCTCGCACTGGAGTTGGGGCCGCACACCTACGTTGGTGAGCACCAGTTGATTTGTCGCAAAGGTGAATCCGGTAATGTGCAGCGTGTTGGGCTGGATAGTCGCTCGGCGGATCAGAAAATCATGACCGATGTCTTTTTTGGTGATCGCAGTGTGGAGCGCGTCGATCTCTCCTATCACGAGAGTTTGCAGCGCATTGTCAAAGGTGATGTCGATGCGGTGATCTGGAATGTGGTGGCAGAAAGCGAACTGGCCATGCTTGGATTAGAAGCGACGCCGCTCACAGACGATCCGCGATTTTTGCAGGCCACCGAAGCCGTGATCCTGACGCGAGCTGATGATTACCCGATGCAACAATTACTGCGTGCGGTTGTTGATAAACACGCCCTGCTTGCCCATCAACAGCGGGTGGTCAGCGGGGAACAGGAACCCAGTTATTAAATAAAAGGCATCTAAAATGGAAACCAGACTCAACCTGCTTTGCGATGCAGGGGTCATAGATAAGGACATCTGTAAAGGCATGATGCAGGTTGTCAAGATTCTGGAAACAGAATGTCATCTGCCCATACGTAGCGAGCAGGGAACGATGGCGATGACGCATATGGCGAGTGCGCTGATGCGCAGCCGTCGCGGTGAACAGATACTGCCGCTGGATGACGAATTACTGACGGAACTGGCGCAATCCAGCCACTGGCCAGCGATCATGCAGTTGCATCGGGTGTTATTGCAGGGATTCGCGTTGGAAGTTAACCCGTGTGAAGAAGGATATCTGCTGGCCAACCTTTATGGATTATGGATGGCCGCTAACGAAGACCTTTGAAGCACATGGCAAATCCACGTCGTACATCTTAAATATTCAAAAAAATGAATATTTGAATTAAGGAACGGAAACGAGGCAACAAGATGTTTGTAGAAGCATTGAAACGCCAGAACCCGGCGCTGATTTCTGCCGCATTAAGCCTGTGGCAGCAGGGCAAGATCGCCCCGGACTGTTGGGTGATCGACGTGGATCAGGTACTGGAAAACGGTAAGCGGCTCATTGAGACAGCACGGCTTTACGGTATTGAACTGTATCTGATGACTAAGCAGTTCGGTCGTAACCCGTGGCTGGCGGAAAAGCTGCTGGCGCTGGGCTACAGCGGCATTGTGGCGGTGGACTACAAAGAGGCACGAGTGATGCGTCGCGCCGGTTTGCCGGTGGCGCATCAGGGGCATCTGGTACAAATCCCTTGTCACCAGGTATCTGACACCGTTGAACAGGGAACCGGTGTTATCACTGTGTTTACCCTCGATAAAGCACGGGAAATTTCTGCGGCAGCGGTGAAGGCTGGATGCGTACAGTCTGTGCTGCTCAAAGTTTATAGCGACGATGATTTCCTTTATCCAGGGCAGGAGAGCGGTTTTACCCAAAATACGCTGCATGACATTGTCGCTGAAATCCAAAAACTACCAGGACTACATTTAGCGGGACTTACCCATTTCCCTTGCCTGCTTTGGGATGAAACAAGCGGGAAAGTTTTACCCACGCCGAATCTTCACACGCTGGTACAGGCGCGGGATCAACTGGCTAAATCTGGCACTGCCCTTGAGCAACTAAACGCGCCTTCAGCGACCAGTTGCACTTCGTTGCCGGTGTTAGCGCAATATGGTGTTACCCATGCCGAACCTGGTCATGCGCTGACCGGCACTATTCCGGCAAACCAGCAGGGCGATCAACCCGAACGTATCGCCATGCTTTGGTTAAGTGAAATTTCCCACCACTTCCGTGGCGACAGTTATTGCTATGGCGGTGGTTACTATCGCCGTGGTCATGCACATCACGCTCTTATTTTTACTCCAGAAAATCAAAGCATCACAGAAACACTTCTCAAAACAGTGGATGACAACAGTATCGACTATTACCTGCCGTTGGCTGGTGAGTTTCCGGTAAGTAGCGCGGTGGTGCTCTGTTTTCGTACGCAGATTTTTGTCACCCGTAGCGATGTGGTGTTGGTGTCCGGTATTCAGTGCGGCGCGGCGGAAATTGTTGGTCGCTATGACAGCCTCGGCAACCTTCTGGAGGCGTAAATGGCGCGATTTGTGGTGTTAGTGATCGATAGTTTTGGCGTAGGCGCAATGAAAGATGTTGCGCGGGTACGCCCACAGGATGCCGGGGCGAATACCTGTGGTCACATTCTTAGCCAGTTGCCGCATTTACAGTTGCCGACTCTTGAGAAGCTGGGACTAATCAATGCATTGGGTTATGCGCCGGGTGATATGCAGCCATCGGATTGCGCAGTCTGGGGCGTAGCAGAACTGCAACATGAAGGTGGCGATACCTTTATGGGGCATCAGGAAATTTTAGGTACGCGCCCCTTGCCGCCGCTGCGGATGCCCTTTCGCGACGTTATTGATCGTGTTGAACGAGCCTTAATGGCTGCGGGCTGGCAGGTCGAACGCCGTGGCGATGCGTTGCAATTTCTGTGGGTAAACCAGGCCGTGGCAGTTGGCGACAATCTCGAAGCGGATTTAGGCTAGGTCTATAGCGTTACCGCCAATCTCTCTGCGATACCGTTCGATGAAGTTGTCAAGATTGGTCGTGTGGTGCGTGAGCAGGTACAGGTTGGCAGGGTTATTACTTTTGGCGGCCTGTTGCAGGACAGCCAGCGCATTCTTGATGCCGCAGAAAGCAAGGAAGGGCGTTTTATTGGCATAAATGCACCGCGTTCCGGCGCTTATGACAGCGGTTTCCAGGTTGTACATATGGGCTACGGTGTCGATGAAAAAGTGCAGGTGCCGCAACAACTGCATCAGGTAGGCGTACCTACGGTGCTGGTGGGTAAGGTGGCGGATATCGTCAGCAATCCTCATGGAATGAGCTGGCAAAATTTGGTGGATAGCCAACGGATTATGGATATCACTCTCGACGAATTTAACGCCCATCCGACAGCCTTTATTTGCACCAATATTCAGGAAACCGACCTCGCCGGCCACGCAGAAGACGTCGCACGTTATGCCGAACGTTTGCAGGTCGTTGACCGTAATCTTGCCCGGCTTGTTGAGGCGATGCAGCCGGATGATTGCCTGATCGTCATGGCTGATCACGGTAACGACCCGACTATCGGCCACAGCCACCATACCCGCGAAGTAGTGCCTGTGCTGGTTTATCAGCGTGGATTGGCTGCCACTCGTCTGGGTGTGTATCCCACGCTCTCTGATGTTGGAGCCACGGTATGTGAATTTTTCCGTGCTTCGCCGCCACAAAACGGCAGCTCTTTTTTATCTTCCCTTCGCTTTCAGGGTGACTCTTTATGACCATCGATTCGACCGGCTACACCCTTGCTCATGAGCATCTGCATATTGATCTCTCCGGCTTTAAAAACAACGTGGATTGCCGCCTTGATCAATATGCGTTCATTTGCCAGGAGATGAACGACCTGATGGCGCAGGGCGTTCGTAATGTGATTGAGATGACCAATCGTTACATGGGCCGCAATGCGCAATTTATGCTCGATGTGATGCGTGAGACGGGAATCAACGTGGTGCCTTGTACTGGTTATTACCAGGATGCCTTTTTCCCGGAGCATGTGGCGACCCGCAGCGTGCAGGAGCTGGCGCAAGAGATGGTCGATGAAATTGAACAGGGTATCGATGGCACGGAACTGAAAGCCGGGATCATCGCGGAGATTGGCTCCAGTGAGGGCAAAATCACGCCGCTGGAAGAGAAAGTTTTCATTGCCGCCGCGTTGGCGCATAACCAGACCGGACGGCCCATTTCCACTCATACATCTTTTAGCACTATGGGGTTGGAACAACTGGCTCTACTGCAATCCCACGGTGTCGATCTTTCGCGGGTCACCCTAGGGCACTGCGATCTTAAAGACAACCTCGACAACATTTTAAAGATGATCGATCTCGGCGCGTATGTGCAGTTCGACACCATTGGCAAGAACAGTTACTACCCGGATGAGAAGCGTATTGCGATGCTTCACGCGCTCCGCGACCGTGGATTGCTTAACCGCGTCATGCTGTCGATGGATATTACTCGTCGTTCCCATTTAAAAGCCAACGGTGGTTATGGCTATGACTTTTTATTTACCACCTTTATTCCGCAGTTGCGCCAGTCAGGATTCAGTCAGGCCGATGTGGATGTGATGTTACGTGAAACTCCCTCTCAATTTTTCCAATAAGGACAGACTCATGAAAAAGATTGGCGTTGCAGGCTTACAGCGTGAGCAGATTAAAAAAACCATTGAAACGACGGCTCCTGGCTGTTTTGAAGTTTTCATTTATAACGACATGGAAGCGGCAATGAAAGTGAAATCCGGGCAACTGGATTACTACATCGGCGCGTGTAATACCGGCGCAGGTGCGGCATTGTCGATTGCTATCGCGGTGATTGGTTATAACAAAAGTTGCACCATTGCCAGGCCTGGTATTAAAGCGAAAGACGAGCATATCGCCAAAATGATCGCTGAAGGAAAGGTGGCGTTTGGGCTTTCCGTTGAGCACGTTGAACACGCGATTCCGATGCTGATTAACCATCTGAAATAAAAGGCACGACTATGGATCTGTATATTCAGATTATCGTGGTGGCGTGCCTGACCGGTATGACATCACTTCTGGCACATCGCTCGGCGGCCGTATTTCATGATGGTATTCGCCCGATCCTGCCACAATTGATTGAAGGCTATATGAACCGTCGCGAGGCGGGGAGTATCGCTTTCGGTTTGAGTATTGGTTTTGTGGCATCGGTGGGGATCTCCTTTACCCTGAAAACCGGCCTGCTCAACGCATGGTTACTTTTTCTTCCTACCGATATCCTCGGCGTACTGGCGATAAACAGCCTGATGGCGTTTGGCCTTGGCGCAATCTGGGGGATACTGATCCTCACCTGCCTGCTGCCGGTAAACCAGTTGCTGACTGCGCTGCCGGTTGATGTTTTAGGTAGTCTGGGGGAATTAAGCTCTCCGGTAGTTTCTGCTTTTGCACTCTTCCCGCTGGTGGCGATTTTCTACCAGTTTGGCTGGAAGCAAAGCCTGATCGCTGCCGCCGTCGTGTTGATGACTCGCGTCGTGGTGGTGCGTTATTTCCCGCATCTTAATCCGGAATCCATCGAAATCTTTATTGGCATGGTAATGCTGCTGGGGATCGCGATAACTCACGACCTGCGTCATCGTGATGAAAATGATATCGATGCCAGCGGATTTTCGGTCTTTGAAGAGCGCACGTCGCGGATTATCAAAAATCTTCCGTATATCGCCATTGTCGGAGCGCTGATCGCTGCTGTTGCCAGTATGAAAATTTTTGCTGGTAGCGAAGTGTCGATCTTCACCCTTGAGAAAGCGTACTCCGCAGGCGTCACGCCGGAGCAATCGCAAACGCTGATCAATCAGGCGGCGCTGGCAGAATTTATGCGCGGGCTGGGTTTTGTGCCGTTGATTGCCACCACTGCGTTAGCCACGGGGGTGTATGCGGTTGCTGGCTTTACCTTTGTCTATGCGGTGGGCTATCTCTCGCCTAATCCGATGGTTGCGGCGGTATTGGGCGCAGTGGTTATTTCGGCGGAAGTTTTGTTGTTACGGTCGATAGGTAAATGGCTGGGGCGCTACCCGTCAGTGCGTAATGCGTCGGATAACATTCGTAACGCCATGAATATGCTGATGGAAGTGGCTCTGTTGGTCGGTTCGATTTTCGCGGCAATCAAAATGGCGGGTTATACCGGATTCTCTATTGCGGTCGCCATTTACTTCCTCAACGAATCTCTGGGGCGTCCGGTACAGAAAATGGCGGCACCTGTGGTGGCAGTGATGATCACCGGCATTCTGCTGAATGTTCTTTACTGGCTTGGCTTGTTTGTTCCGGCTTAAGGAATGCACTTATGAAGACGTTTCCCTTGCAAAGCCTGACTCTTGCTGAAGCACAGCAAAAGCAGTTTGCGCTGGTGGACACGATTTGCCGCTATTTCCCTGGCGGTGAGTTCCTTACCTGTGGTGATTTGGGATTAACGCCGGGGTTGAATCAACCGCGCATTACTCAACGTGTGGAACAGGTACTGGCGGGTGTGTTTCATGCGCAAGCGGCGGCGCTGGTGCAAGGCGCTGGCACTGGGGCGATCCGTGCCGGGCTGGCAGCTTTGCTCAAGCCCGGGCAGCGTCTTCTGGTACATGATGCGCCTGTTTATCCGACTACGCGGGTCATTATTGAGCAGATGGGGCTGACGCTTATTACCGCTGATTTCAATGACCTGTCGGCACTTAAGCAAATCGTCGAAGAGCAACAACCAGATGCGGCACTGGTACAACATACACGCCAGCAGCCGCAGGATCGCTACATTCTGGCAGATGTGCTGGCAACGTTGCGCCTGGCGGGTGTTCCAGCGTTAACTGATGACAACTATGCGGTGATGAAGGTGGCGCGGATTGGCTGCGAATGCGGGGCGAATGTCTCAACTTTTTCCTGCTTCAAGCTGTTTGGGCCGGAGGGTGTTGGTGCGGTGGTAGGCGATGCTGATGCCATCAACCGTATTCGTGCCACGCTTTACTCCGGAGGCAGCCAGATTCAGGGCGCTCAGGCGCTGGAAGTCTTGCGCGGACTGGTTTTTGCGCCAGTGATGCATGCAGTACAGGCGAGAGTATCTGAAAGGTTGCTGACCTTGCTCAACGGTGGCGCAGTGCCACAAGTTAAAAGCGCCGTCATTGCCAATGCGCAGTCGAAGGTGTTGATTGTGGAGTTCCATCAGCCGATTGCTGCAAGGGTACTGGAAGAAGCGCAGAAACGCGGTGCATTGCCATATCCAGTTGGTGCGGAGTCGAAATATGAAATTCCGCCGCTCTTTTATCGTCTTTCCGGGACATTTCGTCAGGCGAATCCACAATTAGAACATTGTGCGATTCGTATTAATCCTAATCGTAGTGGTGAGGAGACAGTGCTGCGTATTTTGCGCGAGAGTATTGCCTGTATTTAACTGCTGTGAACGATATTTTTAAAGGCAAGGTAAAAACAAATACGCCCTCTGGTAAAAATAGAGGGCGTCAGGTAATTAAAACAGCATTAACCGATCTCTGTTAAGAGATTACTGTGCAGTCGGACCGCAGCCGCCAATGATTTTAGAAATAGAAATTGCCGGATGCAGAAGGTAATCATAAGAGCAGTTTTTGTCACGGTTTTCAATATGACCAGTACATGCAGTTAACGTTGCCAGTACCGCACCTACCAATGCTACTTTAATAAACTTGTTCATTCTCATTCCCTATGTAAAATATATCGAGTAATATTCATTAATTATGTGAATATAAGCAAACAGCTCGTTAGAGACAATACAGGAATATCTATGACACGTCAGTGAGTGGACTATTAATAATTCAATTATATTTGTAAGCCACTGTAACTGTGGGGAGTTGTTAAAAAACAAATTAGTTAAAAAGTTGTTTTATGTCTGCTGAAAATAAAAATTAATATGGTGATTATTGTAAATAAAAAGGCCAGAAATATCCGGCCTTAGATAATTTTTTTTAAATTAATGGTTAGAGAACCAGTTTAATTTATCGCGCAGGCCAACGACCCGACCAATAATAATCAAAGACGGGCTGTTCATTTGCTGCGCAAGTTCACCGAGTTGCGCGAGCGTACCGTCAATCACGCGTTGCGTAACCGCCGTACCGTTTTCGACAATCGCCACTGGCATTTCACCTGGCATTCCGTATTCAATCAGCTTTTGCTGAATGGTCGCGGCCTGATTCAGCCCCATATAGAACACCAGCGTCTGTTTTTCTGCCGCCAGATTCTCCCAGTCCAGCTCGCCACCCGTTTTTAAGTGCCCGGTGATTAAGCGCACGCTCTGGGCGTAATCGCGATGTGTTAGCGGAATACCCGAATAGGCAGAGCAACCAGAAGCTGCGGTAATGCCCGGAACCACCGAGAACGGAATGCCTGCATTGCACAGCGTTTCCAGCTCTTCGCCGCCACGCCCGAAAATAAACGGATCGCCGCCTTTCAGACGCACCACGCGTTTGCCTTTTTGCGCTTCCCGCAACAGGATCTGGTTAATCTCTTCCTGCGGTACGCAGTGGTATCCCGCGCGTTTACCGACGAAAACGCGGTCAGCATCGCGGCGTACCAGATTCATAATATCGTCAGAAACCAGACGGTCGTAGACCACCACATCAGCCTGCTGAATTTGTTGCAGGCCTTTCAGCGTCAGTAGCCCGGCATCGCCTGGACCTGCGCCAACCAGCACCACTTCACCACGATGATCGAGCGGCTCATTGATTAACTGTTCGGTAGTTTCAGTAATGGCTTTCTGATCGTTGTTCGCCAGCGACTGCGCCAGACGGTCATTGACGAACAGTTTTTCCCAGAAACGGCGACGCTCACCCATTGTGGCGAACTGCTGTTTCACCCGACCGCGTAACTGTCCGGCATATTTTGCCACCTGACCCAGATGGAGAGGCAGTAGTGATTCGAGTTTTTCGCGCAGCAGGCGCGCCAGGACTGGAGATGTGCCGCCGGAGGAGACCGCTACCATTAGCGGTGAGCGGTCGATAATGGACGGCATAATGAAACTGGCGGCTTTCGGTGCATCTACCACGTTACAGAAGATACGACGAGATTCAGCGGCTTCGCTGACGCGCTGGTTAAGCGCATCATCATCAGTAGCCGCAATCGCCAGCCAACAGGTATCGAGAAGGCTTTCATCAAATGGCCCCTCGACGAGGGTTAACATGCCAGCATCTGCCCATGCGGTAAACTGCGGAATAAACGCTAATGCATTCACCGTTAAGCGAGCGCCTGCGTCCAACAGCAACCTGGCTTTGCGTTCCGCGACATCACCGCCGCCGACAATCAGACAGTCGCGATCGCGTAATTGGCAAAATATAGGCAAATGATCCACGTAAAACCCCTTACTGATTAACCTGCAGCCGTTTCAGTTTGATTAAATTTGTCCGCAATCGGACGATTAGCTTTCGGCGTAGCATACCAATAACCCAATCCCATGAATACGGCGCCAGATAAAGTATTACCCAGCGTCACCCACAGCAGGTTATGACCAATGCCCGCCAGAGTGTAGGCTTCGCTATGGTTGCCGAACCAGGAGAGGGCGAACAGCGTCATGTTGGCAACGGAGTGCTCATAGCCGGAGGCGATAAACGCCAGCAGACACCACCAGATAGCGATA
Source organism: Escherichia sp. TW09308 (assembly GCF_000208565.1). NCBI lineage: Bacteria > Pseudomonadati > Pseudomonadota > Gammaproteobacteria > Enterobacterales > Enterobacteriaceae > Escherichia > Escherichia sp. TW09308. The sequence continues at coordinate 4,714,898 of NZ_AEME01000001.1, forward strand.
AATTTCGCCGCGCCTTCGGTGCGCAGCGCCATCCAGATTGCCAGGCAAACCAGCCAGTTACACAATGCGCCTTTGAAGAACAGTACCATCGCCGGTGCGGTGGTTTTGGCCAGCGCGACAGAATGGACGATGCTGGTATCCACCGGTAGCAGGCTACCGCCGCCCCAGCTATAGAGCATCGCTACGAAGATGGAACCGACCAGATTACCCAGCCAGGTTTGCGGCAGAATTGCCCACATTTGCCCGTGGCTGATGGTGCCTGCTTTCACCCCAAAGGTGAGGAACATGGTGTGTCCGGTGAACAGTTCAGAACCGGCGATAATCACCAGCGTTAAGGCGATACCAAAAGTTGCCCCCATCACCAGCGGACGCACGGACGGATCGAGCAAATTGCCGAGCGTGAAAATCAGGATGATCCCAAGACCCACATAAGCTCCCGCCATTGCGGAGCTGACCCAAAAGCCAAGCGGGTTATTTGCCGACAGGCGTGCGATGCGCGCAGCGTTCGCCGCACACTTATTGATAGTGTCTGTAAACATTTGATTATCCTTAAAAAATAAAAACAAAAAATAAAACTAAGAGTTTAAAAAATGTCCTGCAATATACCGAAGGTTATTACAGGACAATGCAAAAAGGGGAGGCATTGCGCCTCCCGTTAAAACATTAACCGCGCAGTTGTACTACGCCGTCTTTCACTCGTGCTTCGTAATGCTTGACGGAGAACTGTTCGTCCTCCATGCACAAGCCGTCGCTTAAGCGAAAACGCTGTTTTTTCAGCGGGCTGGCTACCCACAGCTCACCCTGATGTTCCGCAATCAGCCCGCGTGACAGTACGCTGGATTCGAAGAACGGATCGATATTGCTGATAGCAAACACCTGGTCGCTGTGATACGGACGGAAAATTGCCACCTGCTCGTCACCTAACAGCGCGCAGACGCCGGTTTCAGGCAGGATGTCATCGATTTTGCAGATGTCTTTCCACTGGCTCATGCGTTGTCCTCCACCAGAGTTACCGGAATACGTTCATACGGCGTTGCCGGACGGTGCTGTTCGCGCTCAGGCACCATCTGCACATTCGGGTCACGCTTGTCGCTGTTGATGAAGTGCTTGAAGCGAGTCTGTGCAGACGGCGTATTGACCGTTTCAGTCCACTCACACACTACAGCTTCACGCAGGCGCGCCATCTCTTCTTCCAGATGTGCGTTCAGACCCAGTTTGTCATCAATGATCACCGCTTTCAGGTAATCGATGCCGCCTTCGAGGTTTTCTAACCACGGTGCGGTACGGGTCAGTTTGTCGGCAGTACGGATGTAGAACATCATGAAGCGGTCGAGATATTTGAGCAGCGTTTCGCGATCGATATCCGCTGCCAGCAGATCCGCATGACGCGGTTTCATGCCGCCGTTACCGCAAACGTACAGGTTCCAGCCTTTTTCAGTGGCGATGATACCTACGTCTTTGCCCTGCGCTTCTGAACATTCACGGGTACAACCAGAGACACCGAACTTGATTTTGTGCGGTGCGCGGATGCCTTTGTAGCGGTTTTCCAGTTCTACGCCGAGGCCGACGCTGTCGCCAACACCGTAGCGGCACCAGGTGCTACCCACGCAGGTTTTCGCCATACGCAGCGCTTTCGCATAGGCATGACCGGTTTCGAATCCCGCTTCAATCAGTTGACGCCAGATCTCCGGCAGATCGTCTTTCTGTGCACCAAACATCGCAATACGTTGGGAGCCGGTGATTTTGGTGTAGAGATTAAATTCACGTGCGATACGACCTACAGCCATCAAACCTTCCGGGGTAATTTCACCGCCCGGAGAACGCGGGATCACCGAATAGGTGCCGTCTTTCTGGATATTAGCGAGGAAGTTATCGTTAGAATCCTGCAACGGAGTATGCTGCGGTTTCAGAATGTATTCGTTCCAGCAGGACGCCAGCAGCGAACCGATGGTGGGTTTACACACTTCACAACCGTAGCCTTTGCCGTGTTTTGCCAGCAGTTCTTCGAAGGTTTTAATGCCTTCAACGCGAATCAAATGGAACAGTTCCTGGCGCGAATATGGGAAGTGTTCGCACAGGTTGTTGTTGACTTCGATGCCCTGTTTCGCCAGTTCGGCGTTCAGCACCTGAGTAACCAACGGAATGCAACCACCGCAGCCTGTACCCGCTTTGGTTTCGGCTTTCAGCGCTGCAACGGTGTGGCAGCCTTTGTTGATGGCAGCAATCAGATCGCCTTTGGTGACGTCGAAGCAGGAGCAGATTTGCGCGCTGTCCGGCAGTTTATCAACACCGATAGACGGTTTACCGCTGCCAGAGTGGGCAGGCAGGATCAGCGAGTCCGGGTTTTCCGGCAGTTCAATGGCGTTCAGTACCAGTTGCAGCAGGTTGCCGTAGTCGCTGGTATCGCCCACCAGTACCGCACCGAGCAACGTTTTGTTGTCTTCGCTGACAACCAGACGTTTGTAAATCTCTTTGCTTTCGTCGAGGTAAACATAGCTACGCGCGCCTGGTGTACGACCATGCGCATCGCCAATACCGCCCACGTCTACGCCCAGCAGTTTCAGCTTGGCGCTAAGATCTGCACCTTCAAATGCGTTTTCGCTACCAAGAATGTGGTCAACAGCCACCTGAGCCATTTTGTAGCCCGGTGCTACCAGACCAAACACACGGTTGTTCCAGCTTGCGCATTCACCGATGGCGTAGATATCCGGATCGGAAGTCTGGCAGGAATCGTTAATAACGATACCCCCACGCGGAGCCACGTCCAGGCCACACTGAGTCGCCAGCTTATCGCGCGGACGGATACCGGTAGAGAAGACAATAAAGTCAACTTCCAGCTCGCTACCGTCGGCAAAACGCATGGTTTTACGTGCTTCGACACCTTCCTGCACAATTTCGAGGGTGTTTTTGCTGGTGTGAACGCGCACGCCCATGCTTTCGATTTTGCGACGAAGCTGTTCGCCGCCCATCTGATCAAGCTGTTCCGCCATCAGCATAGGGGCAAATTCGATAACGTGGGTTTCAATGCCTAAGTTTTTCAGCGCGCCAGCGGCTTCCAGACCTAACAGGCCGCCACCAACAACGGCACCGCGCTTGCTGCGACGGGCGCAGGATTCAATGGCGTTGAGGTCTTCAATGGTGCGATAGACAAAACAGTCCTGGGTATCAGAACCTTTGATCGGCGGGATCCACGGGTAGGAACCGGTCGCCATGATCAGCTTGTCATAATAAACGGTACGTCCGGCGCTGGAGTGGATCACCTTCTCCTGACGGTTGATGGTAATCGCGCGCTCACCGACCAGAACTTTAATGCCGTGTTTCTCATAAAAGCCTTCGCGCACCAGCGACAGCTCTTCGGCAGTGTGGTGAGAGAAGTAAGACGAGAGGTGTACGCGGTCATAAGCGATGCGCGGTTCTTCACAGAAAACGGTAATATCAAAGTTGGCCGCATCAGATTTATCAAGAAGATCTTCGATAAAGCGATGGCCGACCATACCGTTACCGATAATTGCGAGTCTGACTTTGCTCATTTTTGCCTCGATTTCTTTTCTATTACCGCCTACCTTAACGATTCAGCAACCCCACTTATTGATGCAAATCAAATTCACCTTTATATACCTCTTAAGGAGTATATTACTGATTTGTATAAATATTCTTAAGTTACGGAATTGTCTGATATTTCGTGTGTGTGCAAAAAATAGGCAAAATAAGAGAGTTTAAAGATATGAGGATAGGTTGAGGGGAAGAGAGGAAAAAACCGGACGACGAAAGCGCCGCCCGATATTGGCAATTAATGAGAGGTCAGGGTGTTATGCTGACGGTGACGGCTGACAAAACCCAGCAGGAAGCACATCACGAATACCACAGCGTACAGACCATTTGCAGTGAGCAGCGCCGCCTGTGGACCGCTATGCTCTACAATCGGGCCAGTAACCACAAAGGTCAGCATGGTGCCGATGGTTCCGCAGGTGAGGACGAAGTTAACCAGTTTTGGGGACGGCACTTTGGTTTGCTGTGAACCCAGGGTGATGATGGTGGTATAGATCGCGCTGGAGAAGAAGCCCAGAGCGAGAATAGACCACGCCATATGTGCCGGTGTTCCAGTGTTAAAGACATACATCAGAATCGCGGCCAGTCCTGCCAGCACGGTCAGAATACGTTGCAGGTCAAAGAAACGCAGAATAAAGCTGAAGGCCCACATGCCGACCATGTACGACATCCAGAAGTTGCTTACCAGCGTTCCTGCGTCGTTCAGGCTCATGCCCAGACCTTTGGCGTACTCCGGCACCCAGGAGATAAAACCTAACTGACCGAGGATGTAGCACAGCGCCGCAATGGAGAGAAACAGCACGCCAATTCCCCATTTTTCTTTCACTACCGGAACGTCATTTTTTGGCGCATGTTTGCCCAGTGCCGGGAACTCACAGCCGAAGGTCAGAATAAAAATAGCGACGTACACCAGCCCGATGCAGGCATAAACCCAGTACCACTCAATGCTACGTGCCAGCAAAAATGCCGCGATCATCGGGAAAATCATCCCGGCCATACTGAAGAAGGAGTCGGTAAACAGCAAGCGAGAACCGCGCTGACGCCCTTCATACATTTGTGTAACCAGGAACGTACCAATCGACATGGTGATACCACTGACCACCCCGAGGATGAACATCGCCGCCGAGAACAACGCCAGACTGTGGCTGAACATCAAACCAGCAACCGCCAGCACCATCAGGAGAAAGCCAAAACGTAACTGCGTTTTCAGCGGGACGATTTCCATCAGCCAGGCGTTGAGGAAGATAGAGATTAAAATTCCGGCATTGAGGAAGGTGAAGGTGTTACTCATACTGGAAACGGGCAGATGGAAATAATCTGCAATATTCCCCATCACCATCCCGGTGACAATAACCAACGCACCGGTGAGTGCGTAGGAAAGAAAGCTAATCCATGTGAGCTTAATGCGATTGCTGTTAGTCATGATTGGCCTGCGTTGAAAGAGAAAATGGCATAGTGGGTATGCCGCGAGCGGGCGATTTTAGGTGATTTTGTGATCTGATTAAATATCTAATTGCAAACGGTTGCTAATTTGCAATATTTAAAGTGATTCTGATCACGGAATATAAGTGATCATCAGGTTACATATATTTCAAGTACGTAAAATTAGGTAAAGGAATGGCCTTGTCATTGAAGGCTATTTAGAATCTCTTCACTTGCTTTTTTTCTGCTCTGTTAAGGAAATCTCATGTTCAAATCGACCCTGGCAGCTTTTGTAGCTGTTTTCGCTCTTTCTGCTCTCTCACCTGTAGCAATGGCAGCGAAAGGGGACCCGCACGTATTGTTAACAACCTCTGCTGGTAATATCGAACTGGAGCTGGATAGCCAGAAAGCACCGGTATCAGTGCAAAACTTTGTCGATTATGTGAACAGCGGTTTTTATAACAACACCACTTTTCACCGGGTGATCCCGGGCTTTATGATTCAGGGCGGCGGTTTCACCGAGCAGATGCAGCAGAAAAAACCGAATCCGCCGATCAAAAATGAAGCTGATAACGGTCTGCGCAACACGCGTGGCACGATTGCTATGGCGCGTACTGCTGATAAAGATAGCGCAACCAGCCAGTTTTTTATTAACGTTGCCGATAACGCCTTCCTCGACCACGGCCAGCGTGATTTCGGCTACGCCGTCTTTGGTAAAGTGGTAAAAGGGATGGATGTCGCAGACAAGATTTCCCAGGTGCCGACTCATGATGTTGGTCCATACCAGAATGTGCCGTCAAAGCCGGTCGTTATCCTTTCCGCTAAAGTCCTGCCGTAACGATTTCTCGCGCGGGCAATATTGTCCGCGCATCTGCTCTCCCGGCGTAACCTGCATTTGCCGCTTATACTTGTGGCAAACGGACACGTTCAGGGAGGCATCAAGTGAAGAAACTCACCGATAAGCAAAAGTCCCGTCTTTGGGAACTTCAGCGTAATCGTAATTTCCAGGCCAGCCGCCGTCTCGAAGGTGTCGAGAGCCCCTTGGTGACGCTTACTGCCGCTGAGGCTTTGGTGCGCCTTGAAGAGCTAAGGAGGCACTATGAGCGATAAGTTCGGAGAAGGGCGCGACCCGTATCTTTATCCTGGCCTCGACATCATGCGTAACCGACTGGATATCCGCCAACAGCAGCGACTGGAGCAGGCCGCTTACGAAATGACGGCGCTGCGCGCCGCGACCATTGAGATTGGTCCGCTGATGCGCGGTTTACCCCATTTGCGTGCTATTCATCGCCAGCTTTATCAGGATATTTTCGACTGGGCGGGCCAATTACGCGAAGTTGACATTTATCAAGGAGATACACCATTCTGCCACTTTGCCTATATCGAAAAAGAGGGCAATGCCCTGATGCAGGATCTGGAGGAAGAAGGTTATCTGGTCGGCCTTGAGAAAGAGAAGTTCGTTGAGCGGCTGGCACACTACTATTGTGAAATCAACGTCCTGCACCCATTCCGCGCGGGAAGTGGCCTTGCGCAGCGTATCTTCTTCGAACAACTGGCGATTCATGCTGGCTATCAATTGAGCTGGCTGGGCATCGAAAAAGAGGTGTGGAATCAGGCTAATCAGAGCGGGGCAATGGGCGATCTCTCTGCGCTGAAGACGATATTTAGCAAAGTGGTAAGCGAAGCCGGGGAATCTGAGTAAAATAGCGCGGTTCTTTCGTACCGGAGCCGCCATGATCCTGCTTATTGATAACTACGATTCTTTCACCTGGAACCTCTACCAGTATTTTTGTGAACTGGGGACGGATGTGCTGGTTAAGCGCAACGATGCGTTGACGCTGACGGATATTGACGCCCTTAAACCGCAGAAAATTGTCATATCGCCCGGACCCTGTACGCCAGATGAAGCCGGGATTTCCCTTGAGGTTATTCGTCACTATGCCGGACGGTTGCCGATTCTTGGCGTTTGCCTGGGGCATCAGGCGATGGCGCAGGTTTTCGGCGCTAAAGTGGTACGCGCCGCAAAGGTAATGCACGGCAAAACCTCACCCATTACGCATAACGGCGAAGGCGTATTTCAGGGGCTGGCAAATCCATTAACCGTGACGCGCTACCATTCACTGGTGGTGGACCCCGACTCGCTGCCGGAGTGTTTTGAAGTGACCGCCTGGAGCGAGACCCACGAGATTATGGGGATTCGCCATCGCCAGTGGGATCTCGAAGGGGTGCAATTTCATCCGGAAAGTATTCTTAGCGAACAGGGGCATCAGTTGCTGGCTAATTTCCTGCATCGCTGATTTCTGGTTGCCACTTAATGATTTTTTATGCATATTTTGTGATTATAATTTCATAATGATTTATGCGTAACAGGGTGATCATGAGATGGCAACTGAACAAACAGCAATTACACGCGCGACTTTCGATGAAGTGATTCTGCCGATTTATGCACCGGCAGAGTTTATTCCGGTAAAAGGCCAGGGTAGCCGAATCTGGGATCAACAGGGTAAGGAGTATGTCGATTTCGCGGGGGGGATTGCGGTTACGGCGTTAGGTCATTGCCATCCGGCGCTGGTGGAAGCGTTAAAAACCCAGGGCGAAACCTTGTGGCATATCAGCAACGTTTTCACCAATGAACCAGCATTACGTCTTGGGCGTAAACTGATTGAGGCGACCTTTGCCGAACGAGTGGTGTTTATGAACTCCGGGACGGAAGCCAACGAAACTGCCTTTAAACTGGCACGTCATTACGCTTGTGTGCGCCATAGCCCGTTCAAAACCAAAATTATTGCCTTCCATAACGCCTTTCATGGCCGATCATTGTTTACCGTCTCGGTGGGCGGCCAGCCGAAATATTCTGACGGCTTTGGGCCAAAACCGGCAGACATTATTCATGTTCCCTTTAACGATCTCCACGCGGTGAAAGCAGTGATGGATGATCATACCTGCGCAGTGGTTGTTGAGCCGATTCAGGGCGAGGGCGGCGTGACGGCTGCGACGCCGGAGTTTCTGCAGGGCTTGCGTGAACTGTGCGATCAACATCAGGCATTGCTGGTATTTGATGAAGTGCAGTGCGGGATGGGGCGGACAGGCGATTTGTTTGCCTATATGCACTACGGCGTGACGCCGGATATTCTGACCTCCGCCAAAGCGTTAGGCGGTGGTTTCCCGATTAGCACCATGCTGACCACGGCGGAGATTGCGTCTGCGTTTCATCCTGGCTCGCACGGTTCCACCTACGGTGGTAATCCACTAGCCTGTGCGGTCGCTGGGGCGGCGTTTGATATCATCAATACGCCGGTCGTGCTGGAAGGCATTCAGGCGAAACGTCAGCGTTTTGTTGAGCATTTGCAGAAGATTGATCAGCAGTACGATGTGTTTAGCGATATTCGCGGCATGGGGCTGTTGATTGGTGCGGAGTTGAAACCACAATACAAAGGTAAGGCGCGTGATTTCCTTTATGCGGGTGCGGATGCAGGTGTAATGGTGCTGAACGCCGGACCAGATGTGGTGCGTTTTGCGCCGTCGCTGGTGGTGGAAGATGCGGATATCGACGAAGGGATGCAGCGTTTTGCCCGCGCAGTGGCGAAGGTGATTGCGGCGTAAAACGGGAGTAAGCCTGATAAGACGCGGTAAGCGTCGCACCAGGCAAAGGGCGTCGGATACGGCGTATGTGCCTTATCTGACCCTCGATTTTGTTCTGGCGATGAATAAATTACGCCTTCGAATCCCGCAACTTGCGACTCAACCAAATCCCGTGGTGTGGTCGCTGCCGCCAGGCCATTGCTGAAATGGTGTGCATCGTATTCAGATGGCCAATAACGCGTTGTAAATGCTGCTCCAGCGTGCCGGACGCACCTTCGTGTGGCAGCATCTCTGGCGAGTCGATGATATTGGCGTCACCAGAACTACCCGGTTCATCATATTCCAGTCGTTGCTGACAACGCTGAATGGCGATTTCACAAGACTGCAAGTACTCCTGCGCCAGTTCCGGCGGCAATGACCGGTGTTCCCGCGCCAGTGTGGTCATGGCATTGATATGTTCAACAATAAACTGACTATGTGTTACCCACAGTTTCATGTCTGCCAGATAATGGCTGTTAAACGCCGGTTCCTGCATCGCCTGATTCAGCGAGTTATACAGGGTGTTATGCGCCTGATTCACCCGCATTCGCTGCCAGGCAAGTGGCGTGGGTTGCGGATCTTTACTGAGGATCAGACGAATAGCCTCCTGGTAAGTTTCTAAGGCGTCATGGGCGTTCTTGCGCAGTAAACCACTCTGCCACTGCGGCCACAGCCATACCGTGCCACCGAAGGCAATCAGACAGCCGATGATGGTATCAATGAGGCGTGGGATGATGTATTGCTCACCATTCAGCCACAGCAGTTGCAGGGTATACACAGCGGTAATGGTAAAACCGACCGTCGCCCAGCCGTAGTTCTTACGCAATATCAGATAGCTGGCGAGCGTGGTAATCAGCATCAATGTCAGGGTGTAACCTTCGGGAATTTTAAAGTGCAGCGCAACACCCGCAATGATTAACCCGACCACGGTTCCCACAGAACGATTCACAATCCGCAGGCGAGTAGCGCCATAACCATTTTGCGTCACCAATAATACCGTCATTAATATCCAATAGGATTTCGGCAAATGCAGCGCAGTGCCCATCAGGCTGGCAACACTTAGCATCACACTCAATCGTCCGGCATTACGCAGCGCTGGCGATTTCAGGGAAAGATAGCTTTTCAGCGCCGGGAGTAACGGCATTCGCCGCTGTTTATCTGCCAGCAGATCGCGGGCATAAAGTGGTTTTTGCGTTCGTAGCACGCGGGCGATGCGACTAAAGTGCCAGTAGCAAAATTGTCCCACGGGGTTATCCGGATGCTGGCGGGCGATTTTTTCCAGCGCGCCAATTTGCTTATCCATCGTAAAACGTGTCGGCAGGCGATGATAAAGAATGTCATCAGCCAGCACGCGCAGGCGGGCGGCGACAGTTTGTGCATTCCAGCGGATAACTTCCTCCGCATGGCTCCGCTCGACCAGCTTTTGCACCTCTTCCGGCTGATGCAAACTGACCGAGATATGTTCCTGCAAGTCCAGCGCCTCCTGGAAAATACGCAGCATCCGCTTGTAGTCCGTATTATTTTGCGCGGAAAGCATATGCATTTGCTGATAGCACTGGGTAATTAAATCGACCGCTTTTTGCTGACGCACCAACAATGGTGGCAGAGCATTTTCGGGATCGGTGTGCTGAGTAAGCAGGCTGTATTTGGCTTCACAGTAATCCGCCAGTTCACGGTACAGCAGGCTAAGCGACTCGCGTAACGGTTGCTCACGCCAGAGCCAGAACCAGAACCAGTTAAACAGTCCATACCAGAGCGTGCCTAACGCGTAGATAAGCAACGGTTCCCAGACCGGCATATATCCCGCCAGACTGAGGGTAAAAATGGCGGCGAGTAGCGATGCGGGAAGTAATTTTGCATGCAATGGCCCTAACTCAGCAGTGACGCCAAGTATCAACGTTAACCCCGTCAGCAGAAAGGGTAGGGGGATATCTTTTTCCAGCAGCAGTTGCGTTAGCAAGCTACAAGTGGCAAACAGCGACGCACCAATGATTAAGCGTTTGAAAAAACGCTTATGAGGAGTATCAAGCCCCGCAATATTGCAACAGGCGGGGACGAGAGAAAAGAGCAGCCCGAGTCTTAATTCGCCAAGCAATAGACCAACGGCCACGGGCAAACATAGCACCAGTGTTTGTCGTAGTGCGTAGTTGATGTCGGGATGATAAATCAGTCTGCGCCACATCGGCTTAAACAAAACGGCGCGCTACCAGGTAACGCGCCACTCCGATGGGATCAACGGGTGCCGTAAACGACGATGGTTTTTCCGTGTGCAGAGATCAGGTTCTGATCTTCCAGCATCTTCAGAATACGTCCCACGGTTTCACGAGAACAGCCAACAATCTGACCGATTTCCTGACGGGTAATTTTGATTTGCATACCGTCCGGGTGAGTCATGGCATCGGGTTGTTTCGCCAGATTCAGCAGTGTCTGTGCAATACGACCTGTAACGTCGAGGAATGCCAGGTTGCCCACTTTCTCTGAAGTGACTTGCAGACGACGCGCCATCTGTGCGGAGAGACGCATCAGAATATCCGGGTTCACCTGAATTAATTGACGGAATTTTTTGTAGGAAATCTCAGCTACTTCACAGGCGGTTTTCGCACGTACCCATGCGCTACGTTCCTGGCCTTCTTCAAACAGGCCCAATTCGCCAATAAAATCACCCTGATTCAGATAGGAGAGGATCATTTCTTTACCCTCCTCGTCTTTAATCAGCACTGCCACAGAGCCTTTAACGATGTAATACAGCGTTTCCGCTTTTTCACCCTGGTGAATAAGCGTGCTCTTGGATGGGTACTTATGAATGTGGCAATGAGACAAGAACCATTCGAGAGTCGGGTCTGTTTGCGGTTTGCCAAGCACCATGCGCGGTTATCCTCTGTTATAAGCTTTCTCCAGAGCCAGAAAACGCCGCTGTCTCTGGATTGCCGAAATGTGCTTCCCGCTACCTGGGAAGGGGCTATCAACTGAACTGCACGGTAATGTGACGTCCTTTACATACATGCAGTACATCAATGTATTACTGTAGCATCCTGACTGTTTTAGCATAGCTTTCGCGTTGTGTCTCCTGGTGTCTCGCTTCAGCATGACCCAGGTCGCCTTCCGTTGCGCGATTTGGTCAGTACGCGTACTCTGTCAGGAAAATTGACGCAATGGAGTTCCGATTATGCAAGCGCGTGTGAAGTGGGTCGAAGGGTTAACTTTTTTGGGCGAGTCCGCCTCGGGTCACCAGATTTTAATGGACGGTAACTCTGGCGATAAAGCGCCAAGTCCGATGGAAATGGTGTTGATGGCGGCAGGCGGTTGCAGCGCCATTGATGTGGTTTCTATCCTGCAAAAAGGGCGTCAGGATGTGGTCGATTGTGAAGTAAAATTAACCTCTGAACGCCGCGAAGAGGCACCGCGCCTGTTTACGCACATCAATTTGCATTTTATCGTCACAGGTCACGACCTGAAGGACGCGGCGGTTTCGCGAGCGGTGGATCTCTCTGCCGAGAAGTATTGTTCGGTAGCGCTGATGCTAGAGAAAGCCGTGAATATTACCCACTCCTATGAAGTGATAGCCGCGTGATTTAATGATTAAAATATGATGCCGGATATTATTTTATCCGGCATATAAGAACATTTACTCGATTTTCTTCCCTTCCATCAGTCGTTGTACCAGCGGCAGCATAATTAACTCCATTGCCAGACCCATTTTACCTCCCGGCACCACTAACGTATTGATGTGGGAAATGAATGAGCCTTGTAACATCGCCAGCAGCCAGGGGAAATCGATCCCTTCCAGATTACGAAAATGAATCACCACAAAACTTTCATCCAACGACGGGATGCCTTTTGCAGCGAAAGGGTTAGACGTGTCAACAGTGGGGACGCGCTGGAAGTTGATATGAGTGCGGGAAAACTGCGGCGTGATGTAGTTGATATAGTCTTCCATTGAGCGCACTACCGAGTCCATCACTGCTTCTCGTGAGTGTCCGCGCTCGCCAGTATCGCGGATGAGTTTTTGAATCCACTCCAGGTTAACGATAGGCACGACCCCAACCAATAAATCTACATGCTGCGCGACGTTATGTTGTGGCGTAACCACGCCGCCGTGCAATCCTTCATAAAACAGCACATCGGTCGGTTCTGGCAGCGCCTGCCACGGGGTAAACGTACCGGGCACCTGGTTCCACGGCACGGCTTCATCGTAGGTGTGCAGATATTTGCGCGACTGGCCTTTGCCGCTCAGCCCGTATTCAGTGAAGGTTTGTTCCAGCAGGCCGAAGTCGTTGGCCTCGGGACCGAAGTAGCTGATATGCCGCCCGGCATCGCGCGCTTTGCGGATCGCCATGTCCATTTCCGGGCGGGTGTAACGGTGAAAACTGTCGCCTTCCACCTCGGCTGCATGCAGATTTAACTGCGCGAATATTTTACGAAACGCGAGGCTGGTGGTGGTGGTCCCCGCGCCGCTGGATCCTGTTACTGCAATGACCGGATGTTTGGCAGACATAGTAACTCCATGACCTGGCTATCATTATTATCTTGTCCGCCGACGGTTGCAGGTTATTCGCGAAACTGACTACGCGGCATGATATTGACCGTTTCGTGCAGCTCCGACCATACCAGCACCGCTTCTCCGCATTGTAGCTGGCGTTTGACGTCGGCGGTTTTCTGTTCAAGTGTACGCTCATGTTCACCATAATCTGTGCCTTCGCGTAACACAAAACTTTCAATTAAATTTTCCAGCGTTTCGGGGGAGAGGTCTTGCCAGGGAATCAACATGATTTCGCCTCCAGATACATTGATAACCAGTCAGGAATGCGTGACTCAAGCCACATTTGCGGGTGGAGTAACGTACCGCTAATGAAGCCAACGTGACCGCCATGTTCGGTCAGTTGATACTCCACCTGCGTGGGTAAATTTTCCGGTTTAGGGATCACCTGATGATCCATAAACGGATCGTCTTTGGCATGAATAATTAGCGTCGGTTTGGCGATCCGATTGAGCAGCGGCATGGCGCTACACTGACGATAATAGTCGATGGCGTCGGCATAGCCGTGAATTTTGGCGGTGATCAGATCGTCAAATTCGCGGATGCGGCGCACCGATTTCAACTGCGAGAGATCTATCGGCAGTGTTCCGGGGTACGCCTTCAGTTTACGCGCTGCATTGGCTTTTAACAGATTCACCAGGTAACGCTGATAAACGCGGGAGAAGCCTTTATCCATGTGATAGCTACAGGCTTCCAGCATAAACGGCGCGGAGACAATTACCGCCGCCTCAATCGGGACGTCATTGCCTTCTTTAGCCAGCAGACAAGCCAGCATATTACCGCCAAGCGAATAGCCCACGGCAGCCGTTGGCGCATGACCAAATTCGCGTTGTAGCCAGCGTAAAAACCAACTGGCATCTTCCGTCTCACCAGAGTGATAAATGCGGTGCATCCGGTTTGGTTCACCGCTACAACCGCGAAAATGCATCACTACGCCAAGCCAACCACGCTTTTGCGCTGCCTCGACCAGACCATGTGCGTAAGGGCTATTCAGACTGCCTTCGAGACCATGAAAAACCACCAGACGCGGTTTATGTTGCGCTTGTGTGGGATCTTCACTCCACGCGAGATCGACAAAATCACCGTCAGGCAATTCCAGCCGCTGCCAGTGTGGGGTGAATTTCACCTGACGACGAAACAGACGCGGTAGCATGGTTTGCAAATGGCAATTACTGAAGCCGCGCATGGGGGTGAATTCAGCACTACTGCTGGCGTCGTTAAGATCGGTCGTCGTTACTTGCGCCATTAGTTGCTTTGGCCTTCCAGCAGCATTTGTTCCAGTTGCTCCTGGGCTTCCAGCCATGCCATTTCGCACTCTTCCAGCCCGGATTTGGCGCTGGCTTGCTGTTGCAGACAAGCGGTCAGTTCTGCTTTACGGCTCTGGTCGTATAGCTCGCTGTCGCCCAATTTTTCTTCTGCCTGTGCCAGTTGTGCATTCAGCTTTTCCATCTCTTTTTCCAGACGGGCGATTTCTTTACGTAGCGGCTGGGTTTGCGCACGCAGCTCTGCTTCCCGACGCTTCTGATCTTTACGTGCCTGGGCGCTGTTAGCGTTTTCTTTCGGCGCTTCGTCAGATTGGTTTTCCTGCTTCTGAACGTCGCTCAACCACTGTTGATAATCCTCCAGATCGCCATCGAACGGTTCGACTTTACGATCGTGAACCAGATAGAGATCGTCAGTGGTGGAACGCAGTAAGTGACGGTCGTGCGAAACGACAACCAGCGCGCCTTCAAACTCGATCAACGCTTCGGTTAGTGCCTGGCGCATGTCGAGGTCAAGGTGGTTGGTCGGTTCGTCGAGCAGCAGCAGATTCGGACGCTGCCAGACGATCAGCGCCAGCACCAGCCGTGCTTTTTCCCCACCGGAGAAACGGCGGGTTTCTTCCGTTACTTTATCGCCCTGGAAACCAAAGCCACCGAGGTAGTCTCGCAGTTTTTGTTCCAGCTCTTGCGGTGCTAAACGCGCCAGATGTTGAATGGGCGATTCATCTGCGCGCAGGTATTCCAGTTGATGCTGGGCGAAGTAACCGAGTTTAATCCCTTTCGCCAGGCCAATTTCACCGCTAATCGGCGCAAGTTCACCGGCTAACAATTTGATTAATGTTGATTTACCTGCGCCGTTGCGGCCTAACAGACCAATGCGCGAACCGGGGACCAGATTCAGTTTGATCGAGTCGAGAATAATGCGATCGCCATAACCCGCGCTGACCTTTTCCATCTTCAGCAATGGATTAGGCAGGCTTTCCGGCGCGCGGAAGCTAAAACGGAAAGGGTTATCGACGTGCGCGGGGGCAATCAGCTCCATGCGCTCGAGCATCTTAATGCGGCTCTGGGCTTGCTTCGCTTTGGTGGCTTTGGCGCGGAAACGGTCGATATAACTTTGCAGATGCGCCACGCGCTCCTGCTGGCTTTCGTACATCGCCTGTTGCTGCGCCAGACGGGTGGCGCGCTGCACTTCAAACGAACTGTAGTTGCCGGTGTACTCGAACATGCTTTGCTGTTCGATATGAATGATTTTATCGACGATCGGATCGAGGAAGTCGCGGTCGTGAGAGATAAGGATCAGCGTGCCCTGATAGCTCTTCAGCCATTTTTCCAGCCAGATAACTGCATCGAGATCGAGGTGGTTAGTCGGTTCGTCGAGCAGCAGCAAGTCTGAACGGCAAATCAGTGCCTGGGCGAGGTTAAGGCGCATTCGCCAGCCACCAGAGAAATCGCTCACCGGATACTCCAGTTGCTCATTGCTGAAACCGAGGCCATGCAGCAGGCTGGCGGCGCGGGAGCGAATACTCCACGCGTCGATAGCATCCAGCTTGCCGTGAATGGTCGCAATGGCATGTCCGTCGTTACGTTCGTTAGCATCCTGAAGTTGCGCTTCCAGTTGGCGATATTCGCGGTCGCCATCAATGACATATTCCAGTGCCGCTTGCGGTAGCGCCGGCGTTTCCTGATTCACCCACGCCAGTTGCCAGCTACCAGGAAAGGTGTAGCTGCCGCCGTCGGCGCTGATTTCATTTTTCAGCAATGCCAGTAGGGTAGATTTACCGCAGCCGTTTTTACCCACCAGGCCGACTTTCTGGCCAGGGTTAATAGTGGCGGTGGCATTATCCAGCAGGACGCGCACGCCGCGACGAATTTGTAACGAGGAGAAAACAATCATAAGGCGCCGTATGTTCAGACTATGTTAAATTATCATTATGATAATGTAGTGTATGGGCGAGCTGCCGCTCCGGGCGCAATGGTAGCCCAAAACAGCGACTATACACAAAACCATACCGGGAGGGGGATGATGTCTCAGCCAGCGAAAGTTTTGCTGCTGTATGCCCATCCGGAATCTCAGGACTCGGTGGCAAACCGGGTACTGCTTAAACCGGCCACGCAGCTCAGCAATGTTACCGTGCACGACCTTTACGCGCACTATCCCGATTTTTTTATTGATATTCCCCGTGAGCAGGCATTACTGCGTGAGCACGAGGTGATTGTTTTTCAGCATCCGCTTTATACCTACAGTTGCCCGGCGTTACTGAAAGAGTGGCTTGACCGGGTGTTAAGCCGTGGGTTTGCCAGCGGGCCCGTCAGCACCAGCTGATTGGTCAGTTTGCTGCGCTGAAGCAGCCACAGTCGGGAGCCGTAACGGTCATTCTGTACCGCAGGCCAGGTATCCCCCCACCATCCCATCGGGACGTCGGCGTTGTCATCAGGCTCCGCCCGCCGCCAGGTAAACAGGGAAATCACCACGGCGCGGGTCAGCGGATCCAGCGGTGCGCTGGCGCAGGTGCGTTTACCGTTCACCGTCAGCCACAGTTCCATCATGCCTCCATCGCTTTATCAGGTTTGTCGGTGTTACTGCCCTGACCGTTCTCTCTGTGACGATGCCCGTTATAGGCAAGCCGCATCGCTGACATGGTGGTGCCGCCGGAGTCGCACAGGTCTTTCACCTGTCCGGTCACTTCCAGATCCATTTCAAAACGTGCTTCAGGTGCATTGCGAAACGTGATCGTTTTCCCTGCACCGTCCACCACGATCCCCTCCCGGGTCAGCGTCACAGACTGCCCCTGATCGTCATAGACAGCCACCTCACCCGTTTGCAGCCCTTTCAGGCGGTAGCGCCGGTCCGACACCGTAACAACCACCGCATGAGAACGGTCGCCATCCGGAAACAACACCACCGCTTCCGCACCGCTGTTTGCCCTTGCGGTAAAACCGTAGGGTTCAAGATATTCAACCCCGGCTTTGGGTTCACCGGCAATCAGGGACACATCCACGGTCTGACATTTCGTGGCGGCACTGATGCTTTTCACCACTGCCCGCCCAATCAGGCCGAGAAGTTGTCGCTGCATGGCTTCAATCGTCCTCATCAGAACGGGTCCTCCTGTACTCTGGCTTTTTTCTTTTTCCGCGCGCCGGGGGCTTCGGGTTCAGGCAGATAAGCGTCAGGCGGGCCGACACGGATTTCCGTCAGGGTGCCGTTCTGGTCCTGAGTAAACGTGACTTCCGAGACAAGCAGTTCGGTATTGTCGAAACCACAGACCGGATCGAAGACAATCACCCGCTGGTTGGGCTGCCACAGCGTACCGTTACCCTGTCGCCAGCCCTGCACCACATAGGTGGTTTCATCCGTCCGCGCCGCCCGTTTTCGGGCTTCAAAGTCAGCACGCGCAATACAGCCTGCCCCCGTGGCCTGCCCTGTCTGCCTGATATACATCGGACGGTAACGGGCAATAAATGCGTCCTCTGTGCGGGCCCGCAGCGCGGTGGTGGTGGCCTCACCGAAATCATCGTCGTTTCCGGCACGCTGCCCCGCCACCTGGTAAACAGAAAACCGCTCCCGGATACTCTTCTCCGTATCGCAGGAAAGGATGTTTTCCCCGAGTACCAGCGCAGTATGTGCCCGCGTTGAGCCAATACCACCAATCACCAGCCTGCCGTGCGGGTCGTCGTAAGCCAGTGCCTGCTGCTGACCGAGTATTTTGTTGATTACCTCAATCACCGTTTCACCGTGATCGGGCTGGACGTCAGGAATAACACCCGACGGCGCACCGCTGTTCACCACCTCAATGCCGAAAGGCGCAGCAAGCGCCTGCGCAATCTGCACCAGCGAGCGTCCGTTAAACTGTGTCGGTTCGGCTGCACAGTCAATCAGGTCAGCCGTCAGACTACGTCCGGCAATACCGGTGCTGACCGAACGGGCATCGTAACGAACGGGAGTCGCCTCCACCCAGCCGGTGCTCACCAGCTCATCACCAATCAGCACTTCCACTTTTGAACCGTTTTTAATGCGCGGCTGAAGCGTGGTGATACCCTCATCTCCCGGCCATTGGCGAGTGATCTCCACACTGAAATCCCGCGCCAGCCGTTCAATACCGGCACCGATGCGCACCGATGTCCAGCCATTCCACTCCCGGCCATTTACCCGTAGCGTGACCCGTGTCTAAAGAAAAATTTGAACGTACAAAACCGCACGTTAACGTTGGTACTATCGGCCACGTTGACCACGGTAAAACTACTCTGACCGCTGCAATCACCACCGTACTGGCTAAAACCTACGGCGGTGCTGCTCGTGCATTCGACCAGATCGATAACGCGCCGGAAGAAAAAGCTCGTGGTATCACCATCAACACTTCTCACGTTGAATACGACACCCCGACCCGTCACTACGCACACGTAGACTGCCCGGGGCACGCCGACTATGTTAAAAACATGATCACTGGTGCTGCTCAGATGGACGGCGCGATCCTGGTTGTTGCTGCGACTGACGGCCCGATGCCGCAGACCCGTGAGCACATCCTGCTGGGTCGTCAGGTAGGCGTTCCGTACATCATCGTGTTCCTGAACAAATGCGACATGGTTGATGACGAAGAGCTGCTGGAACTGGTTGAAATGGAAGTTCGTGAACTTCTGTCTCAGTACGACTTCCCGGGCGAGACACTCCGATCGTTCGTGGTTCTGCACTGAAAGCGCTGGAAGGCGACGCAGAGTGGGAAGCGAAAATCCTGGAACTGGCTGGCTTCCTGGATTCTTACATTCCGGAACCAGAGCGTGCGATTGACAAGCCGTTCCTGCTGCCGATCGAAGACGTATTCTCCATCTCCGGTCGTGGTACTGTTGTTACCGGTCGTGTGGAACGCGGTATCATCAAAGTTGGCGAAGAAGTTGAAATCGTTGGTATCAAAGAGACTCAGAAGTCTACCTGTACTGGCGTTGAAATGTTCCGCAAACTGCTGGACGAAGGCCGTGCTGGTGAGAACGTAGGTGTTCTGCTGCGTGGTATCAAACGTGAAGAAATCGAACGTGGTCAGGTACTGGCTAAGCCGGGCACCATCAAGCCGCACACCAAGTTCGAATCTGAAGTGTACATTCTGTCCAAAGATGAAGGCGGCCGTCATACTCCGTTCTTCAAAGGCTACCGTCCGCAGTTCTACTTCCGTACTACTGACGTGACTGGTACTATCGAACTGCCGGAAGGCGTAGAGATGGTAATGCCGGGCGACAACATCAAAATGGTTGTTACCCTGATCCACCCGATCGCGATGGACGACGGTCTGCGTTTCGCAATCCGTGAAGGCGGCCGTACCGTTGGCGCGGGCGTTGTAGCTAAAGTTCTGAGCTAATTAGACCCTTCGCCAGCGTCAGCAACGGCTGGATGCGAAGGTTAACCTGGCGGGCGGCATCAACGAGGATTTTTATCTTGCACAGCTTGCTGCCCTGGGCAGGCCAGATGCCACCATCACGCGATACGACAAAAGCACCTTCACCTGCTCATCGGCCTGTACTGACGCGGTGAATGCGCCGGAATGGCGGTATTACTGGCAGATCAACATGCCAGCCGCCACCAACACCACCTGGATGACATGTGGCGATCCCTGTGATTCCGCACTGCGTATCTGGGGCGACACCGTTGTCGAGTGTGTGCTTAACAAACTCTGCCCGTCGCATACCTACGTAATTTTTAAATATCCGGAGTAATCCATGCATCGCATAGACACTAAAACCGCGCAGAAGGATAAGTTCGGCGCGGGTAAGAACGGTTTTACTCGTGGTAACCCCCAGACTGGCACACCTGCCACCGATCTGGATGATGACTACTTTGATATGTTGCAGGAAGAACTCTGCAGCGTGGTGGAGGCATCCGGTGCCAGCCTGGAGAAGGGGCGAAACGACCAGTTGCTTACCGCGCTTCGTGCTCTGCTGTTAAGCCGCAAGAATCCGTTTGGTGATATCAAATCGGATGGCACGGTGAAAACGGCTCTCGAAAACCTCAAGGGCTGCCGTTTTGTGTTTCAGAATTCTGTTATGTATTACTGCTGTTTGCGGCGATGATTTTCGCGACTTTTTCAGCTTGTGCATTCATCTGCATCTGACGGTAAGCATTTTCCATTAGTGGCAGAGCATCACGTGTAGCCTGAGTATCCGGGAAATCACGCAGCATGCCTTCTACACGGTTAACGACAGCAACCCATGCGCCGCGTTCTGTATAGTACTCGGCAACAGAGTATTCATATTTCGCCAGGCGATCTTTCAGGAACACCAGACGTTTGGTTGCATCGGTGGTGTACTGACTGTTCGGATAGCCGCGAACTAATTTGGAAAAGTCACTAAACGCAGCTCGAGCATGTTGAGGATCGCGATCGCTACGGTCAACGCCAAAGAATCCTTGTAGCGCACTGTCATCCAGTGCCATATTGGTCAGGCCACGCATATACATGACATAATCGATATTCGGATGGGTCGGGTTCAGGCGAATAAAACGATCGATGGCAGCCTGTGCTAACGGCAGATCGGCGTTTTTATAATAGGCGTAGATGAGATCCAACTGCACCTGCTGTGAATACGGACCAAACGGATAGCGATTATCTAACGCTTCCAGTTGCGTTATTGCCTGTCTCCAGTTACCGTCCTGCAGCTTTTGTTGTGCAGTCGCGTAAATTTCATTTGGCGGATTATCAGGTACTTCTTCCTTTGAACCCGAGCAACCCGCCAAAAACAGGCTTAATGTGGCGGCTGCCACCAGATATTTCATGCGCGTCATGACGTTTTGACTTTCCTCAAAATGTATTACGGGAGATTCTCTGTTCCTGCTCCCGGTTAAGACCAGCTACAATAGCACACTATATTAAACGGCAAAGCCGTAAAACCCCAACGATAAACGAAGAAGCAGTATATATGGCACAACGAGTACAACTCACTGCAACAGTGTCCGAAAACCAACTCGGTCAACGCTTAGATCAAGCTTTGGCCGAAATGTTCCCGGATTATTCACGTTCGCGGATAAAAGAATGGATCCTCGACCAGCGCGTGCTGGTTAACGGCAAAGTTTGTGATAAGCCGAAAGAAAAAGTATTGGGTGGCGAGCAGGTTGCCATCAACGCCGAAATTGAAGAAGAAGCGCGTTTTGAACCGCAGGATATCCCACTGGATATCGTCTATGAAGATGAAGACATCATTGTTATTAATAAACCGCGCGACCTGGTTGTACATCCTGGCGCGGGTAACCCTGATGGCACGGTGTTGAATGCGTTGCTTCATTACTATCCGCCAATTGCAGATGTTCCGCGTGCGGGCATTGTCCATCGTTTGGATAAAGACACGACGGGTTTGATGGTTGTGGCAAAAACGGTTCCAGCTCAGACGCGTTTGGTGGAGTCTCTGCAACGGCGTGAAATTACCCGTGAGTACGAAGCCGTAGCGATTGGTCATATGACTGCGGGTGGCACGGTGGACGAGCCAATCAGCCGCCATCCCACCAAACGCACCCATATGGCGGTGCATCCGATGGGCAAACCAGCGGTCACTCACTATCGCATCATGGAACACTTCCGTGTGCACACGCGTCTGCGGTTGCGTCTCGAAACAGGACGTACGCATCAGATCCGCGTGCATATGGCGCATATCACTCATCCGCTGGTGGGTGATCCGGTTTATGGTGGTCGCCCGCGTCCGCCGAAGGGGGCGTCGGAAGCGTTTATCTCCACGCTGCGTAAGTTTGATCGTCAGGCGCTTCACGCAACGATGCTACGTCTCTATCACCCGATTTCCGGTATCGAAATGGAATGGCACGCGCCTATCCCACAAGATATGGTTGAACTGATTGAGGTGATGCGCGCCGATTTCGAAGAGCATAAGGATGAAGTGGACTGGTTATGAGTAAGTTGATTGTCCCGCAGTGGCCGTTGCCAAAAGGTGTTGCGGCCTGTAGCTCTACCCGTATTGGCGGCGTTAGCTTACCGCCTTACGATTCTCTCAATCTGGGGGCCCATTGTGGTGATAACCCGGAACACGTTGAGGAGAATCGCAGGCGACTTTTTGCTGCGGGCAATTTGCCTTCAAAACCGGTCTGGCTTGAGCAGGTACATGGGAAAGATGTTCTAAGGCTTACTGGCGAACCTTATGCCTCTAAACGGGCGGATGCATCTTATAGCAACACACCTGGCACGGTTTGCGCTGTGATGACTGCCGACTGCCTGCCTGTGCTGTTTTGCAACCGTGCGGGAACGGAAGTCGCCGCTGCTCATGCTGGCTGGCGTGGACTTTGCGCTGGTGTGCTGGAGGAGACAGTTTCTTGTTTTGCTGATAAGCCAGAAAACATTCTTGCCTGGTTGGGACCCGCAATTGGTCCGCGCGCCTTTGAAGTGGGGCCGGAGGTTCGCGAGGCATTTATGGCAGTAGATGCCAAAGCGAGCGAGGCTTTCATTCAGCGTGGTGATAAATATCTGGCGGATATTTATCTGCTTGCCCGGCAGCGTCTGGCGAACGTCGGTGTTGAACAAATTTTCGGTGGTAATCGCTGTACATACACTGAAAATGAGACTTTCTTCTCTTATCGTCGCGACAAGTGCACGGGTCGTATGGCAAGTTTCATTTGGCTGATATAACCTAAAGAATCAAGACGATCCGGTACGCGTGATTTTCTTTTCACATTAATCTGGTCAATAACCTTGAATAATTGAGGGATGACCTCATTTAATCTCCAGTAGCAACTTTGATCCGTTATGGGAGGAGTTATGCGTCTGGATCGTCTTACTAACAAATTCCAGCTTGCTCTTGCCGATGCCCAATCACTTGCACTCGGGCACGACAACCAATTCATCGAACCACTTCATTTAATGAGCGCCCTGCTGAATCAGGAAGGGGGTTCGGTTAGTCCTTTATTAACATCCGCTGGCATTAATGCTGGCCAATTGCGCACAGATATCAATCAGGCATTAAATCGTTTACCGCAGGTTGAAGGTACAGGGGGCGATGTCCAGCCTTCACAGGATCTGGTGCGCGTTCTTAATCTTTGCGACAAGCTGGCGCAAAAACGTGGTGATAACTTTATCTCGTCAGAACTGTTTGTTCTGGCGGCACTTGAGTCTCGCGGCACGCTGGCCGACATCCTGAAAGCAGCAGGGGCGACCACCGCCAACATTACTCAAGCGATTGAACAAATGCGTGGAGGTGAAAGCGTGAATGATCAAGGAGCCGAAGACCAACGTCAGGCTTTGAAAAAATATACCATTGACCTTACCGAACGTGCCGAACAAGGTAAACTCGATCCGGTAATTGGTCGTGATGAAGAAATTCGTCGTACCATTCAGGTACTGCAACGCCGTACTAAAAATAACCCGGTACTGATCGGTGAACCTGGTGTCGGTAAAACCGCCATCGTTGAAGGTTTGGCGCAGCGTATTATCAATGGCGAAGTACCGGAAGGGCTGAAAGGCCGCCGCGTACTGGCGCTGGATATGGGCGCGCTGGTGGCTGGGGCGAAATATCGTGGTGAGTTTGAAGAACGTCTGAAAGGCGTGCTGAACGATCTGTCGAAACAGGAAGGCAACGTCATTCTGTTTATCGATGAGCTGCACACCATGGTGGGCGCAGGTAAAGCCGATGGCGCAATGGACGCCGGGAATATGCTGAAACCGGCACTGGCCCGTGGTGAACTGCACTGCGTGGGCGCGACCACCCTTGATGAATATCGCCAGTACATTGAAAAAGATGCGGCGCTGGAGCGTCGTTTCCAGAAAGTGTTTGTTGCCGAGCCAACGGTGGAAGACACCATTGCTATTCTGCGTGGCCTGAAAGAACGTTACGAGCTGCACCACCATGTGCAAATTACTGACCCGGCAATTGTTGCAGCGGCGACGTTGTCTCATCGCTACATTGCTGACCGTCAGTTGCCAGATAAAGCCATCGACCTGATCGATGAAGCGGCATCCAGTATCCGTATGCAGATTGACTCAAAACCGGAAGAGCTTGACCGACTCGATCGTCGAATTATCCAGCTTAAGCTGGAACAACAGGCGTTAATGAAAGAGTCTGATGAAGCCAGTAAAAAACGTCTGGATATGCTCAATGAAGAACTGAGTGACAAAGAACGCCAGTACTCTGAGTTAGAAGAGGAGTGGAAAGCAGAGAAAGCGTCACTCTCTGGCACCCAGACCATTAAAGCCGAACTGGAACAGGCGAAAATCGCCATTGAACAGGCGCGCCGTGTAGGTGATCTGGCGCGGATGTCCGAACTGCAATACGGCAAAATTCCGGAGCTCGAAAAACAACTGGAAGCGGCTACACAGCTCGAAGGCAAAACCATGCGTCTGTTGCGTAATAAAGTGACTGACGCAGAAATTGCTGAAGTGTTGGCGCGTTGGACGGGCATTCCTGTTTCTCGCATGATGGAAAGTGAGCGCGAAAAACTGCTGCGTATGGAGCAAGAACTGCACCATCGTGTTATTGGCCAAAACGAAGCCGTTGATGCGGTATCTAACGCCATTCGTCGTAGCCGTGCGGGGCTTGCGGATCCTAATCGCCCGATTGGTTCGTTCTTGTTCCTCGGTCCAACGGGTGTAGGTAAAACCGAACTCTGTAAGGCGCTGGCGAATTTTATGTTCGACAGTGACGAGGCGATGGTTCGTATCGATATGTCCGAGTTTATGGAGAAACACTCGGTGTCTCGTCTGGTTGGTGCACCTCCGGGATATGTGGGTTATGAAGAAGGTGGCTACCTGACTGAAGCGGTGCGTCGTCGTCCTTATTCCGTCATTCTGCTGGATGAAGTGGAAAAAGCGCATCCGGATGTATTCAACATTCTGTTGCAGGTTCTGGATGACGGACGTCTGACTGATGGGCAGGGGAGAACGGTCGATTTCCGTAATACGGTGGTCATTATGACCTCTAACCTCGGCTCCGATCTGATCCAGGAACGTTTCGGTGAACTGGATTATGCGCGCATGAAAGAGCTGGTGCTCGGCGTGGTTAGCCATAACTTCCGTCCGGAATTCATAAACCGTATTGATGAAGTTGTGGTCTTCCACCCGTTGGGTGAACAACATATCGCTTCGATTGCCCAGATCCAGTTGAAACGTCTGTACAAACGTCTGGAAGAACGTGGTTATGAAATCCACATTTCTGACGAGGCACTGAAACTGCTGAGCGAGAATGGTTACGATCCGGTTTATGGTGCACGTCCTCTGAAACGTGCTATCCAGCAACAGATCGAAAACCCGCTGGCGCAGCAAATACTGTCTGGTGAATTGGTTCCTGGCAAAGTCATTCGCCTGGAAGTTAATGAAGACCGCATTGTCGCCGTCCAGTAAATGATAAAACGAGTCCTTCGGGGCTCGTTTCTGTCTATAAGTTAGACGGAAAAGACCATGCTCGGGGTGTTTTGCCTGAAAATTGAGCGAACGATAAAGTTTTTATATTTTTCGTGCGTTGCGTAAACATGGTTGCTGATCTGTGGCACGCGCCTGCGCCGAAAAACGGTCAGGCCGTTGGCACCAACACCATTGGTTCTTCCGAGGCCTGTATGCTCGGCGGGATGGCGATGAAATGGCGTTGGCGCAAGCGTATGGAAGCCGCAGGTAAACCGACCGATAAACCAAACCTGGTGTGCGGCCCGGTGCAAATCTGCTGGCATAAATTCGCCCGTTACTGGGATGTGGAGCTGCGCGAGATCCCTATGCGCCCCGGTCAGTTGTTTATGGATCCGAAACGGATGATTGAGGCCTGCGACGAAAACACCATCGGCGTGGTGCCGACTTTCGGCGTGACCTACACCGGTAACTATGAGTTCCCGCAACCGCTGCACGATGCGCTGGATAAATTCCAGGCCGACACCGGTATCGACATCGATATGCATATCGACGCTGCCAGCGGTGGCTTCCTGGCACCGTTCGTCGCCCCGGATATCGTCTGGGACTTCCGCCTGCCACGCGTGAAATCGATCAGTGCTTCTGGTCATAAATTTGGTCTGGCTCCGCTGGGCTGCGGCTGGGTTATCTGGCGTGACGAAGAAGCACTGCCGAAAGAGCTGGTGTTTAACGTTGACTATCTCGGCGGGCAAATCGGGACTTTTGCCATCAACTTCTCGCGTCCGGCGGGTCAGGTGATTGCCCAGTACTATGAATTCCTGCGCCTCGGTCGAGAAGGCTACACCAAAGTGCAGAACGCCTCTTATCAGGTCGCCACTTACCTGGCGGATGAAATCGCTAAACTGGGACCGTATGAGTTCATCTGCACCGGTCGCCCGGACGAAGGTATCCCGGCGGTTTGCTTCAAACTGAAAGACGGGGAAGATCCGGGATACACCCTGTATGACCTCTCTGAACGTCTGCGCCTGCGCGGCTGGCAGGTTCCAGCCTTCACCCTTGGCGGTGAAGCCACTGACATCGTGGTGATGCGTATTATGTGTCGTCGTGGCTTCGAAATGGACTTCGCTGAACTGTTGCTGGAAGACTACAAAGCCTCCCTGAAATACCTCAGCGATCACCCGAAACTGCAGGGTATTGCCCAGCAGAACAGTTTTAAACATACCTGATAACCTTGTATTAATCTAATTTTTTATTTTTTTATCAATAGGTTACATTAAGCCTCTTCTCTTTTTAAATTTTCATTTATTAGATTATTTCTTTCCCATAATCCGGCAAAACGTGCGGCATTACTGGCGGTATAACGCACAGTATGGCGAATATTTCGATGCCCCAGATAATCCTGAATTAAACGAGTATCTGCACCGCGCTCGGCCAGTTCATAACCGCAAGCATGTCTTAACATATGAGGGTGAGTCTGCGTCACGGTTCCAGCTTCAACACCCGCATCACGAATGATGCGATAGGCCTGCTGGCGAGAAAGTCGGCTTCCACGACGAGAAATAAATATGGCATCGGTCTGGTCAGCACCTTTCCAGTTAGAACGTTCAAGGGTCCAGCGTTCTACAGCCTCACGCTCGTCGAAACGTAGTGGATGGACAGTAGAAAATCCGTTCTTCAGCCGACGAATATTTATCCGGCCTTCATTGAGATCAAGATCCTGATAATGAAGATCAAGTAGCTCACTAATACGCATCCCGTGCCGATATGCCAACAGAATAAGACAATAATCTCTGGCTCCCGTTGCCCCATAGCAAACCGCTTGCATCATTGCCTGAACTTCTTTACCGGTAAGATAGCGACGTTTACTCACAATAGTAGTACTCCTGAACTGGGTTATATTTGAATGAATACCTATAGGAAAACCTCAATCGGTTAAAATTAGCCCAATAGATAAAAAGATAATCACACACGACATTGAGCGATTATCAGACGTTCACATTAAATATCATACAAAAATAAAATATCACTGATGTGACAAAATCTATTTTCATTGATTTAATTCAATATAACAATAGAGTAAACAGAATTAACTTCCAGTTGCTTAAAAAATAAAGAAAAAAACACAATGAGGTAAGAACTTAGGTGATGTGTAAATTTATGAATGATTTTGTTTGTTTATTTTAAAAAAATAAAACCATTGTGGTTTGTATGGCTGTGGTTAAACCAATGTTTATTCTGATAATTAATGATTATACTTACAATAACATCAATTAATAAATGGTTAATTATTATTGATACATCGTAAGAATAATGTAGTTTTTAACACCATCCATGGTATCTCATCCGTTTTTATAAAACAGCATGGCGTTGCCGACCTCTGGGGCTATCCCAGATACCGTAAAAACGCCCTGCATTACTGGCGGTATACCAGACAGTATGACGAATATTACGATGGCCAAGATAATCCTGGATAAGCCGTGTATCTACTCCCATATTCGCCAAAGCAAAACCACATGAATGACGTAACATGTGAGGATGAATCTCTAGTGATAATCCAGCATTATCACCTGAAGTAGAGATGATTTGATAAAACTGTTGACGAGAAAGAGGATTCCCCTTGCGTGACAAAAACACCCACTCGCTCTCAGCATGTGGATAAGAAGTACGCATACTCAACCAGTTTTTTAAAGCCTGAACTTCTTTGTTTAAGAGCGGGTGTGTCGTTGAAAAGCCTTTTTTTAATCGATGGATATATATACACTTTGCCTTAAGATCAATATCTGAAATTCTCAATCGACAAATTTCACTCGCCCGGAAGCCATGAATAAAACAAAGTAAAGTCAGACAATAATTACGTGCAGCATGAGGCCCGGTATTTGCTGCTTTAAGGAGTAACTCGATTTCACTGTGGGTCAGGAAGTTCCTTTTTTTGTTATCAGCCTTATTCTTCATCGTTTTCCCTTATAATTGCAGACACGCACTAGCTGTACTGGGTTATTACCAGCCCAACATTTAGCCCTGATTATGTTTATAAAAGCGAACGTTTGTGTAATGACTAACGCAAGTGGATCAGCTCTTTTGAATGAACTAAAATGGAGTGGCGATAGTTACTTATAATAACTTTGCCATACAAACGCTATATGCTCTTGTATGCTATGTTCATTAATATATTTATCAGCGTAAGACGAAATCCAATAATAAACCTCATGATCAATATAACTATTCTTATCTATATATCATGTGATATCTTCTGTAACAAGCAAATCATCATAAAAATTTAATATTGCTTCTGTCAGCCATCTCACACATAACATTATTAGTCAACTCTGTTTTTCCGCATAATTGCTATTTCATAGAAACCGGTAATTTTCAGGTGGCTATTATCATGCTAATGCTTAGTTTCCTAGCCATTATTATCCTTTGGTTCGTAAACTCATGCTGTGAGGTTGTTACATCCCTTTTTCATACTGTGTATTTCCCGGAGATATGAGGAAAGCCAGGACACGCTTTTTCCATCTGCATTCGTTGCTAAAGATAGCTTTGGTCACTACGACTTAAACCTTCCTGACTCACAGCTATTCGCCGGGTGATACGGCAACAAACGGATTGAAACATCATCCTGAAAATACCGATGCGTGCTGAACATCAACAAGCCTGCCCGGAACAACTCCGGGAGTTCCCAGCTACGTGCCACAAAGCAGGAAACATATTTCATGATGAGAATTATGCCCAGTCTGATGGCGGATAGACACTTATCTTTACCATGCTCGCTGAGTTATCTTGCAAATCGCCTCCTGTTTGAACTAAAAATAAATAACATATAAAACAAATAATTAAAGAAAAACCTTTGGTTTATGAAGAGCTCCGCAAGTGGTCATCTGGCTTCACATAGCATCTTCTTCTTAGAAAAATATCGACATATTTTGTGACACGAATTGCAAATCTGGTTTTGTTGTATGGATTGTGTGATTTTTGATCTGGTATAACAGGTATAAAGGTTCACCAAGACAATAAATGAAGCTGGGCATCTCGCAATCTATGACAAACATCACTTCAGTTCTTTCTCATCGGGTGATGAAAACGCACTTCAGTCTGAAAGGAGTATGAAAATGAGATCAACAAACAATCTATTTTATGACTCTGGGTAAAATGGATTGAGTAAGTGATATAGCTTACGAACATTCAAATCAATTAAACATCAGAAGAGATTTTATACTCAGGTATTTAATCTGGTCCTCTGTATATTTAAATAATGTGGAAAGTGAATTTTCACAGGAGACCTTATACAAAAAATATAAAATACAGCTATCCGCTGCCAAAGACACTATAAGCCTGGCAAAAAATATTACACGACATAAATGCTAATTGTTTATGCGGGCTTTGTATTACTTTCTGTATCCTACAAATGAGTGAAATTTATGAAAAAGGCTAAAATACTTTCTGGCGTATTATTACTCTGCTTTTCGTCGCCATTAATTTCTCAGGCTGCAACACTGGACGTCCGTGGTGGATATCGTAGTGGGAGCCATGCTTATGAAACTCGACTCAAAGTCAGTGAGGGATGGCAAAATGGATGGTGGGCAAGTCTTGAAAGTAATACCTGGAACACTATTCATGATAATAAAAAAGAAAATGCCGCACTCAATGATGTTCAGGTCGAAGTTAATTACGCAATAAAACTTGATGATCAATGGACTGTGCGCCCGGGAATGTTAACCCATTTTAGCAGCAACGGTACACGCTACGGACCTTACGTAAAACTGTCCTGGGATGCGACAAAAGATCTCAATTTTGGCATTCGCTATCGTTACGACTGGAAAGCCTACCGACAGCAAGACTTATCCGGCGATATGTCTCGTGATAACGTTCATCGTTGGGATGGATATGTCACTTACCATATTAATAGTGATTTCACCTTCGCCTGGCAAACAACGCTATACAGCAAACAAAACGATTATCGCTATGCAAACCATAAGAAATGGGCGACGGAAAATGCATTTGTTCTACAATACCATATGACGCCAGATATTACGCCATACATAGAATATGACTACCTTGACCGTCAGGGTGTTTACAACGGTAGAGATAATTTATCTGAAAACAGTTATCGCATTGGTGTGTCATTTAAACTGTAGTAGACAGGAGACAGTCACAATGAATAAAAAAATAATGGCACTTGCTATCATAATGGCTTCATTTGCCGCAAACGCGTCTGTATTACCAGAAACCCCTGTGCCTTTTAAAAGCGGTACTGGAGTGATTGATAACAACACTGTCTACATTGGTTTAGGTAGCGCAGGAGCAGCATGGTACAAGCTGGATACGCAAGCCAAAGATAAGAAATGGATAGCCCTGGCGGAATTCCCGGCTGGCCCGAGAGATCAAGCAACCTCTGCATTTATTGATGGTAATTTGTATGTATTTGGCGGTGTTGGTAAAAACAGAGATGGGTTAACTCAGGTATTCAACGACGTACACAAATATAATCCCGAAACCAATACCTGGGTTAAATTGATGTCACACGCACCGATGGGCATGGCGGGTCATGTGACTTTTGTACACAACGGCAAGGCTTATGTTACTGGCGGTGTTAACCAGAATATCTTCAATGGCTATTTTGAAGATCTCAATGAGGCTGGAAAAGATTCAAAGACTATAGATAAAATCAACGCCAACTATTTTGACAAAAAAGCAGAAGATTATTTCTTCAATAAGTTTCTGTTGTCTTTTGAGCCCTCTACACAGCAATGGAGTTATGCTGGTGAATCTCCCTGGTACGGTACGGCTGGAGCGGCGGTAGCAAATAAAGGTGATAAAACCTGGCTTATTAATGGCGAGGCAAAACCAGGATTGCGAACTGATGCTGTATTTGAGCTTGATTTCACCAGCAATAACATAAAATGGAATAAACTTTCTCCCGTCTCCTCACCGGATGGCGTAGCTGGCGGTTTTGCTGGTATTAGCAATGACTCTCTTATATTTGCCGGAGGAGCCGGATTTAAAGGTTCACGGGAAAATTACCAGAACGGTAAGAACTATGCGCATGAAGGCCTGAAAAAATCGTATAGCGCTGATATTCATCTTTGGCATAACGGGAAATGGGAGAAATCTGGCGAACTGTCGCAAGGTCGGGCCTACGGAGTATCATTACCCTGGAATAATAGCTTATTGATTATTGGCGGTGAAACTACGGGCGGCAAAGCTGTGGCGGATTCAGTGTTACTCTCTGTGAAAGATAATAAAGTGACTGTGCAAAACTAACTTTTCAGGGCTCCAGTAAAGGAGCCCTGATATCAATTCATCATTTTAATTACGCGACATTTATATGAACGCAATAATATCGCCCGATTATTACTATGTTCTTACCGTTGCCGGTCAGTCTAATGCTATGGCGTATGGCGAAGGACTCCCGTTACCAGACAGTGAAGATGCGCCTCATCCCAGAATAAAACAACTGGCGAGATTCACTCAGACGCATCCCGGTGGCCCGTTATGTCAATTTAATGACATTATTCCACTGACTCACTGCCCACACGATGTCCAGGATATGCAGGGTTATCACCATCCTCTGGCAACGAATCATCAAACACAGTACGGCACCGTTGGCCAGGCACTACATATTGCGCGGAAATTACTGCCCTTCATTCCTGATAATGCAGGCGTTCTTATCGTTCCCTGTTGCCGTGGTGGATCGGCTTTTACCACGGGCAGCGAAGGGACATATTCAGAACAGCACGGAGCCAGCCATGATTCATGTCGTTGGGGAGCGGATACTCCGCTGTATCAGGATTTAGTCAACAGAACACGAACGGCACTGTCAAAGAATCCGCAGAATAAATTCCTCGGCATATGCTGGATGCAGGGCGAATTTGACTTAATGACCAGTGACTACGCGTTACATCCTCAATACTTTAATCATATGGTTGAAGCCTTTCGTGAGGATTTGAAACAGTATCGTTCTCAGCTTAATAATATTGCTGCCGCTCCGTGGTTTTGCGGCGATACCACCTGGTACTGGAAAGAAAATTACTCTCATGCGTATGATACGATTTATGGCAATTATAAAAATAATGCCTTAGCCAATATTATTTTCGTCGGCTTCCAGCAACAAGGTGAAAGAGGGCTGACGAACGAGCCAGATGAAGATCCGGACGATTTTAGCACGGGATATTACGGTTCAGCGTACCGAACACCAGAAAACTGGACGACGGTGCTACGCAGCAGTCATTTCAGCTCAGCAGCCCGTCGGGGGATTATTTCTGACAAATTTGTTGAAGCTATTTTACGGTATTGGTGCGAAAGGTGGCTTTAATATGCGCCACGATGACACCACCGTCGCGCTGGAAGCGGCGCATATAAAATGGAAACAGCACGGCGGCCCTTGTGAAATCCCCAATGGTCTGGCGCTTTGCGCAATTCACCATAAAGCCTTTGATAAAGGATCGATTGGCCTGGATGAAAATATGCGGGTACTGGTCTCGGATGCGGTAAACGGCGGAGGGATCGTTGAGAAACTATTCTGGGATTTTGACGGGAAAACTATTGCGTTGCCGCAGGTGCGTAAAAATTACCCTTTTGAGGGGTTTGTGGAGTGGCATCGGAAAGAGGTTTTTAGGGGGTGAGGTTTGCTGTAAATAGACCCGTTTTAGTTCCATGCATTTTTTGAGCTCCCGACACTGCTAAATCCGCGCTGGGGCAAGTTGGGTTTAGGTTGCGCCAGAAGATGGCAACTCATCATGGTATGCAGTTCGTTCCATGGCTGAGAGTCACACTGGAGCAAGAGTTTGTACATAACAATCCGGCCAAAGTTAATGATGATAATTTCAATAACGATATTGCCGGAACAAGAGGAAGTTGCCAGGCTGGCATCAGCGCGGCTACCACGCCGCACACACATATTTACGCCAGCATAAATTATGAGAAAGGTGATGGGGTGGAATCGCCATGGACTGGAAACATTGGCTTTAATTATAGTTTCTAATATGGCATTTCATGTTTATATCAATTCCTATATATCCATTGCTTTTACAATCAAATGAGAACACCATTCATTATCTTAACAATAGAGATGAAGTCAGGAGACAGCCATGTCATTGCTAGAGTCATTTGGGAAAGTATTAATTATATTGCTTGAAGCATTTTTAGGGAAACGCAAAGGTCAGGAGGAAGCACATATTAATTTTTTAAATGAATATACGAAAGAAAACTGCAACCATCGTTTGGTAGAATATTGGTTTTGTCAGCTCACAGGATGGCGTTACGCAAAGTACCAGGATATTGTTTTTATAATGATCTCATCCGACCCATCAAAAATATTGTATATGGCTAAAGGCATTAATTACATTGCCCGTACAGTGGAATTTATTGATAGTGGAGAATGCAAACTATCCGATAGATATAAAGAAACGAAAAAGAATACATTCCTCTTTTTGTTCATATCATTCATGATCATTTTCTTCATATTAATTGCCTGGATGGTATCCTCTGTAATATCTCTGATAACACATCATCATGATGTCATATTAATGGCTATAAATATTTCATCGATAATAGCAGGTGCGATTTTTATCATGTGCTTTGCATTCTTCATTCATGCAATAACAATGGAGTTTTTTGCCTTTGAAAAGGCAGAGCATTTTGTAAAATCTTACAATGCAGAAAGAGCATCATCAGGTCGTTAATGTTTGCCTCTATATTAATGCTACTGCTATCGCCACCTATTAATATCTGCCAATCAATAGGCAAAAAGGTGATACCAGTGGCATCAAAATTTCAGCCAAACAATCTTTGTAAGACGAAGATCTCTGATTTAGCACTGCACTGATTTTGGGCCAGGGTCAATTTGGCCGGGATCTCAAAAAATGCATGGAACTAAAACGGGTCTATTTACAACCGGACTGTCAGCGGCAACACTCCCGCACATGGATTATGAGGTGGCAGGCACACCGGCACAGCGCAAGGTGTGGCAGGACAAAATAGACCAGCAGGCAGCAGAGCTTAAGGCCAGAGGACTGCTGTCATGATGCGCTGCCATTTCTGTCGTCATTCTGCGCATACCCGCACCGGCAAGCACAGCACCGGCTGTTGTCCGAAAAGTTAAAGGCTGTTACAGCTCACCATTCAACCATTAATCAGGAGACGGGGTGTGACTACAATGTCATTACAGCAGGCTTTTGAGGTCTGCCAGAATAATAAAGCGGCATGGCTTCAGCGCAAAAATGAACTAGCGGCAGCCGAACAGGAATATCTGCGGCTTCTGTCCGGGGAAGGCAGGAATGTCAGCCGGCTTACGGGTTCCAGACAATGTCCGGGCAGCGGTACGGCATTTCCCACGGAATACCGTCTTCCAGAATGCCGACCACGGCCACATCGGGAAAACCGGCAGAACGGTAAATCTCACCGGGCTGGGGAAAATCAAACATGCGTCCTGT
The DNA here is from genome assembly GCF_000208565.1 of Escherichia sp. TW09308. Lineage (NCBI taxonomy): Bacteria > Pseudomonadati > Pseudomonadota > Gammaproteobacteria > Enterobacterales > Enterobacteriaceae > Escherichia > Escherichia sp. TW09308. The sequence continues at coordinate 4,750,029 of NZ_AEME01000001.1, forward strand.
CTCCCCGGTCTTTCTGCTGGGCGAGAAAATCGCGGCACAGGCCTTTGGCTTTCAGCTCATTCAGCACAAAATCAATATCTTCATTCAGGTAGCTGAAAATATGCGGAATATAGAGCTGATGCAGGCCGGAGAGTTCACGGTGAATCAAATCACCCCCAACAAACTGGGATACGGCGCTGGCGCGGTTGAGCTTATGGTAAGCCTCAATGCTGAGGTGTTCACGGGCGTCATGACGCGCTGAGACGGTCTGAGGGGCTTTTTTATTACGCACGGGACACCTCCACCACCGGCAGACGGGCAGCAAGGGAGAGCACATAGTCACGGACAAGGGAACGGCGGGCGCTGCGTTCATCACCGGCGACGGTGCGAAGCATACAGATACGGGGATGACGGTCTGCGCGACGGACAGCCGCAAACACAAAGACAAATTCAGGGTGTGAGGGGGTAAGGGTTGTAGCCAGGAAAAGCGCGCCAGCCGTCAGGTGACAGTCCCGGCGGTGATGCTGGAAAAAGTGATGGCGCTGGCAGGCAGTGAAATGAAGCGCCTGTATGCCGTCGGGAGTGAGAACGGGGGCGACGGTGACGCATTCGTCAGGGAGGAACGCGAAGCAATGGACGTTGTGTTACAGGCGCTGGACGGGGAGCACATGTCATGAATATCAGCACAGAAACCCGCGAAATTCTGCGTAATTACAAAACCGTGATTAATGCGCGGCGTCGTGAAATGGGGCAGAAGCCGCTCACCACCGCGCAGGTTGTTGATGAAATCTGCGATTTTGTGGCGAATCAGCAGGCGGTTTTCCTCGGCGGTCACTACATCTTTCAGGGCAGCAGACACAGGTGATACAGAGGCAGGCGGTGGAGGCCGCCTGTCAGCCCGCGCGAAAACCCTGGCAGGCTGACGCCTGCCGGAAGGGAAGCGGGCCACGCTGGCGCGTCGCCCGTTACCCTTCCCGTTTGTGATGTGTCCGGAATGTTTTTTTCTGATGTTATAATTTCTTACCCGGCTTTTTATTATTCAAGAACAATACAAATGAATTTGTTCCTCATCTATATAAATAACATATTCTGATTCATTAGGAGAAACAGGTGATATCAAAAAACATCTTACATCATTTATAGTGAAAGATTCATTTAAAAAAGAAATTAAATCGTTCTTTTTTGAAATAAACACACGACCTTTAAATATCTTACGTTTCCCTTTACTGGCGATGAGGTTATGTGCAATATAATAATCATCAAAAGAAAGTTCACTATATAATTCATTCAGATTGTCAAATGAATGTTTAATTGTTCCTTTCTCAAGAATATTTAACATTTTCCAAAAAATAAACTCCTCTGCCTCATTTGACGGAAACTTTTGTTTTGTAAGCAAATCGAACGAATATTTATTTTTCATGATTAATTAGGGATGTCATAGAATATATGACCATCCGTCCCATTATTGTACCATTTTATATGAGGTGAATCGCCAAAACCACCTTCCGGCCCCATATGTTGCTCGTATCCTTTAGGATATTTTGGAACGCCATCAGGACGAGCACTTTGCGTATGTGCTTTATAACGATTCATATTACCCTGTGCTTCTTGTAAGAAAGCTTTTGCATCAGTGCTAGATTGGACTTTTACCTGGAATTTCTCGCCCCTAGATAAAGCAGCTTGCATATCCTTAATAGCTTGATTCCACGCTTTAGAACCACGGACTAGTGGAGTCATTTCCGACGCTTTACCGGAAAGTTTGCCACTATAAGATGATTTACAGGACAGACCTAATGGGTCGATCCACCCCAGCGGATTAGGCGCATAAGCATATAAGTTTAACCCGCCTCTTAGCCCTATCGGGTCAGGCTGTGTAAACCGCCCACAGTCCGGATCATAGTACCTGAACAGGTTATAATGCAACCCCGTTTCACGTTCAAGATACTGTCTCTGAAAACGCAGGTATTAGTGTTTTCGAACTATCAACTACAGTTAAGTGTTTAATTTACTAAATAGATAATCATATAATGACTCAGCTATAAATTCAGCATGCTCAATCTTTACTGCCAAATTAAAAAAATAATATTGATCATATAAATCATCAATAATTAAATGATCGCACATAAAAAATTGAGTATAACTTAAATATATACATTTAATATCAGCGGATAATTTTTCCAAATCAATCTGAGAATTGGTAATGTCATAAAATATATTCATGTACTCCCGATTAATTTGACTAATCTCTATAAAAGGAGCATTCAGCTTCTCGCACTGCTTCCAGTGATAACTCTTTTGCTTACTATCTTTATAGATAAATTTCATGATCAATCCTTTATCTTATAGTCAGTAACATGAGTCATTCTTCCATTCTTATCAAACTTCGCCATATAATGAACAGTTACACCGTTGATTTTTTGTTCTACTTTTGACCACCCCTTACCTTTAAAGTGAGGATCTCCAATTTGATCTGCTTTAATAATTACCGTGCCATTTTCAGGATGTTTTATTACATGATCTAAAGCAAACTCTTCATTCTTGTTTCTTGGCCTCGTTCTGCCTGTAGATTTTGATTTTGTTTTTTCAGGCTTACGTGATGAGGAACATTTTCTTAATCCAAGGGGATCAATCCATGAGAGCGGATTTGGCGCATAACTGTAGAGGTTGATTCCCCCCGCCAGCCCTGGATTAAGCAGGTCCTCCCCGGCCTGCTTTTTTCATATCTGCATCTGACGTTTTCCGGTGTTTTCCTCCTTCTGTTCCTGCGTTCTCATTACCTGCCAGCCGGATGGCTGACAGAACACATAAATGCGTATTGCCGGAGCCTGAAATAAATCCTGATTGTTAAAGAACATCACCCGTTGAGTTTCGGGAGCCGCGGTTTTGACGTTTCGCGGGAACCTGCTGCTGTATTCCCTGTGGTATGAACTTCACCCGTTTGAGAACCTTCGCCGCAAGGGGCATCACTGCCACGGCCTGACGCACCTGTCCTGGGCAGAACGCAAAATTTTTTACCGGGTTTTGGGTAAAAAATTTTGTGGGCTGTTCATTTACCCTGGACAGTCAGTGCGGCAGGTTGTGGCTGTATCAGCCCCCGGCGACAGGGACTCAAACGGGTGTGTGGCACCCGGCAGGCAATGAGCAGGGACCCGCCGCAACGACGGAGAGCGCGTGCGCGAAACGGCGTTGCGCCTTACATCCCGGCGGCCTTTTGCCGGGATGCCGGGAGCGCAGGCCACGGCGCGACAAGGGTGGCGCGACCCCCGGCGCACCCATGCCGGAGGCGACGCTTTGCGTCTTGCCCGGCTCACGGAAATGTAGGTCGGATAAGGCGTTTACGCCGCATCCGACATTCGGCGCACCATGCCGGAGGCGACGCTGCGCGTCTTGTCCGGCCTACGGGAATCCAGGTCGGATAAGGCGTTTACGCCGCATCCGACAATCTGTACGTAAACAGGAATAAATCTATGTCGGCCGGATAAGGCGGAGCCGCTCTCCGGCAAAAAGAGTTAATAACAATTAAACGCGTGACCCGACGCGGGAAATGTCGGGGCGCTCTCCCAAGTGACACACTTTCGAGAGGATTCAGGATGGGGCAATCATCGCAACCACATGAGTTAGGCGGCGGGCTGAAATCACGCCACGTCACCATGTTGTCTATTGCCGGTGTTATCGGCGCAAGTCTGTTTGTCGGTTCCAGCGTCGCTATAGCCGAAGCGGGTCCGGCGGTATTGCTGGCCTATCTGTTCGCCGGATTACTGGTGGTTATGATTATGCGAATGCTGGCGGAAATGGCGGTTGCTACGCCCGACACCGGCTCCTTTTCCACCTATGCCGATAAAGCCATTGGCCGCTGGGCGGGCTATACCATCGGCTGGCTGTACTGGTGGTTTTGGGTACTGGTTATCCCGCTGGAAGCCAACATTGCCGCCATGATCCTGCATTCATGGGTTCCCGGTATTCCCATCTGGTTATTTTCCCTCGTTATTACCCTCGCCTTAACCGGAAGTAATTTATTAAGCGTCAAAAACTACGGCGAATTTGAGTTCTGGTTAGCGATATGCAAAGTGATTGCTATCCTGGCGTTTATTTTCCTCGGTGCAGTGGCGATTAGCGGTTTTTATCCTTATGCCGAAGTGAGTGGTATCTCAAGATTATGGGATAGCGGCGGCTTTATGCCGAATGGTTTTGGTGCGGTATTAAGCGCGATGCTTATCACCATGTTCTCGTTTATGGGCGCGGAAATTGTCACCATCGCGGCAGCAGAATCCGACACGCCGGATAAACATATTGTTCGCGCCACCAACTCGGTTATCTGGCGTATCTCTATTTTCTATTTGTGTTCTATTTTTGTCGTCGTGGCTCTCATCCCGTGGAATATGCCAGGACTGAAAACCGTGGGTTCCTACCGTTCCGTGCTGGAGCTGCTGAATATTCCGCACGCAAAATTCATTATGGATTGCGTTATTTTGCTATCAGTGACCAGTTGCCTGAACTCAGCGCTGTATACCGCCTCGCGAATGCTTTACTCACTGAGCCGTCGCGGTGATGCACCTGCAGTAATGGGCAAAATCAACCGCAGTAAAACACCTTACGTGGCTGTATTACTCTCGACCGGTGCGGCGTTTTTAACGGTGGTGGTGAACTATTACGCGCCTGCGAAAGTGTTTAAATTCCTGATCGACAGCTCCGGCGCCATCGCCCTGCTGGTTTATTTAGTCATCGCCGTTTCACAATTGCGGATGCGTAAAATTCTGCTGGCAGAAGGCGGCGAAATTCGCCTGCGCATGTGGCTTTATCCGTGGCTTACCTGGCTGGTGATTAGCTTTATTACCTTTGTATTGGTGGTGATGTTATTCCGTCCGGCACAGCAACTCGAGGTCATTTCCACCGGCTTATTAGCAATAGGGATTATCTGTACCGTGCCAATTATGGCGCGCTGGAAAAAGCTAATAATGTGGCAAAAATTACCCGCGCATAATACGCATTAACGTTGAGCTGGAGTCACACCATGACCATTACGTCTCTGGATGGCTATCGCTGGCTGAAGAACGATATTATTCGCGGCCATTTTCAGCCGGATGAAAAACTACGAATGAGTTTGCTGACGTCGCGCTATTCACTCGGCGTCGGGCCGTTGCGGGAAGCCCTTTCGCAACTGGTAGCGGAACGACTGGTCACGGTGGTGAATCAAAAAGGATATCGGGTGGCGTCTATGTCAGAGCAGGAACTGCTCGATATTTTCGATGCCCGCGCCAATATGGAAGCGATGCTGGTGAGTCTGGCGATTGCCCGTGGCAGTGATGAATGGGAAGCTGATATTCTCGCGAAAGCACATTTGCTTGGTAAACTGGAAGCCTCTGACGCCAGCGAGCAAATGCTTGATGAGTGGGACCAGCGCCATCAGGCATTTCATACTGCGATTGTGGCTGGCTGCGGTTCCCACTATTTACTACAAATGCACGAGCGTTTGTTTGATCTGGCGGCACGCTACAGATTCATCTGGCTGCGGCAAACAGTGCTTTCAGTAGAAATGCTGGAAGATAAACGCGATCAGCATCAAATTTTAACCGACGCTGTGCTGGCGCGAGATACTGCGCGCGCCAGTGAGTTAATGCGTCAACATTTGCTGACGCCGATTCCGATTATCCAGCAGGCGATGGCGGGATAACGATCACTCTTCAGGAATACGCAAAACCTGCCCTGGATAAATTTTATCCGGGCTTTTTAGCATCGGTTTATTCGCTTCGAAGATTTTATTGTAGAGATTGGCGTTGCCGTAAACCTGTTTGGAAATGGCACTCAGGGTGTCGCCAGACTTAACGGTATAAAACTGGCTGGCAGTTGCTGGCGTCGCCGTTTTTACCTGATCGTCCACGCTGGCAATACCGGAAATATTCCCCACTGCAACAAGGATTTTTTCCTTCGCTTCCTGACTTAAGCCGTCACCTGTGACTGTCGCTTTACCATCGACAATCTGAATATTCACTTTATCGGCATCGGGAATACCGGTTTTGTTCAGATGCTCTTGCACCTTCTTCGCCTGATCGTCTTTATCATGCTGACCGGTGACGGTATCCCAGAGCTTTTCTCCTGCCTCTTTCACAAAATTGAACAGACCCATAGCTACCTCATTCGTTAATGGAAACACTCAGAAAGTGTAGCAGAGGAACGCGGCGCGTTTACGCCGCGTGGGTGAGCACAGGATTAATCGCGGGTTTGCACCCAAAAAGCGTGAATTAAACCAGGAATATAACCAAGCAACGTCAGCAGGATATTAATGATGAACGCCCAACCAAATCCTTTACCTAACAGCACGCCGAGCGGTGGCAAAATGATGGTGATGACGATTCTCCAGAAACCCATATTTACTCCCTATAAGAAAATTAATCATTGTTTAAAAAGAGATTTCACCTCTTAAGCGTAGTGATTTTAGCGGAGCCTGGCCGTTTCAGCCTACGCTTTTACCCTCATTTACGCTGCTTACGCTGGTATACGTTGCATTTTTAGTTTAGAGTTTACTTAATTTAGCAAATACTTAAATAACTATGACTGAACTAGCCCAACTACAGGCCAGCGCCGAACAGGCCGCGGCCTTGCTGAAAGCGATGAGTCACCCCAAACGGCTGCTGATTCTATGCATGCTTTGTAGTTCACCCGGCACCAGCGCCGGTGAACTGGCTCGCATTACCGGACTTAGCGCCTCTGCAACGTCACAGCATCTCGCTCGTATGCGTGACGAAGGGCTTATCGACAGCCAACGGGATGCGCAGCGCGTTCTTTATTCGATAAAAAATGAGGCGGTAAATGCCATTATCGCCACCCTGAAAAATGTCTATTGTCCGTAAGGAGTGACCATGGCTTTGACAACAATTTCGCCGCATGACGCACAAGAATTAATCGCGCACGGTGCAAAGTTAATCGATATTCGCGATGCCGACGAATATCTTCGTGAACATATTCCAGAAGCCTCTCTGGCACCGATATCTGTGCTGGAACAGTCTGGTCTCCCGGCAAAATTACGTAGCGAGCAAATTATATTCCACTGTCAGGCGGGAAAACGAACCAGTAATAATGCGCAAAAATTAGAAGCGATTGCCTCCCCCGCAGATATTTTTTTACTGGAAGGCGGAATTGATGGCTGGAAAAAAGCAGGATTTCCAGTAGCTGAAAATAAATCCCAGCCTTTGCCATTAATGCGTCAGGTGCAGATCGCTGCTGGTGGTTTAATATTAATCGGCGTCGTACTGGGTTATGCCGTTAATAGCAGCTTCTTCTTATTAAGTGGATTTGTCGGTGTTGGATTAATGTTTGCAGGAATCAGCGGTTTTTGTGGGATGGCAAGGCTGTTAGATAAGATGCCGTGGAATCAGCGAGCTTGAGTAATGACGCCGGACGCGCCATCGTGGCGACATCCGGCAACAGTGATTAGATCAGGAAATCGTCGAGAGATTTACCTTCTGCCAGAGCCTGAGCGATCGGCTTCGGTGTACGACCCTGACCGGTCCAGGTTTTGGTTTCACCATTAAAATCGGTGAATTGGTATTTCGCCGGACGCGGCTGGCGTTTTTTACCTGCACGCGGTGCAGCAGTATTATTACCAAATAACTCTTCCGGATTAATTCCGTCAGCCTTCATCAGCTCCAGCCAGGTGCTAATTTTCTCCTGGCGCTCAGCCAGTTCACGCTGCTGCTGTTCTTCTTCTTCACGTCTTTCTTTAGTGACAACCCTGAATTTTTCGAGCATTTCTTCAAGAACGTCAATGGAGAATTCGCGAGCCATCGCACGAAGGGTGCGGATGTTATTTAAACTTTGTAACATTACAGACATAATAAAGAAAACCTTTTAACGCCAAAACAAAAAAGTATTTCGCCGCGTAGTGTAAGCGATCGTTTATTATATTTCCACAAAATTTAATCTATTTACAATCGCCAGTGATATTATTTCAAGCGTTATTTCCAGATAGATTAATAATTATTTCAGATTATATATTAGCCATTTAGCTTAGTCATTCCAGCCATTAGCAAATAGTCAGGTGCTCTCTGTCTCATCGACACTGATGGCAAATCAACAACCTCCGCATAAATATACAGAAAAAACGAATAAAACAACAATTCAACACCTAAAATTTTATGCTGGCATTAGTCGCTTTAAGTCGCTAAAAATTCCAGATAGAGTAAAAGCGCTACTTACGCCGGATTGCCTACACTTTGCAGCATTACCTCCCTTAGCCTTCCCCGCCGAACATGTCAAAATACCAACATAACAATATGATTTTAAATCATATTATTAGAATAAGCATTTAAAAACCCATAATGTACAAAAAACACGCCATCGCGGAATATTTTATCTACGAAAACAAAATAAATAAAAATTTTTCACTAATTGATTACTTGCATCCAGCGATATACGCTATGCAAAGATGAAACAGGCAGCTCAGAGCACTGCATTCATTTTCATTCATATCCGATTTCGCTTTTATTAAGGAGCATTGGCATGTTCTCACCGCAGTCACGCTTGCGTCATGCAGTTGCAGACACGTTCGCGATGGTTGTTTACTGTTCTGTCGTGAACATGTGTATTGAAGTTTTCCTCTCCGGAATGAGCTTCGAGCAGTCTCTTTACTCCAGGTTAGTGGCAATTCCGGTGAACATCTTAATTGCATGGCCATACGGCATGTACCGGGATCTGTTTATGCGCGCGGCACGCAAAGTTAGCCAGTCTGGATGGATAAAAAATCTGGCAGATATTCTGGCTTATGTGACGTTTCAGTCACCGGTGTATATGGCGATCTTGCTGGTAGTGGGCGCAGACTGGCACCAGATTATGGCTGCGGTCAGTTCAAACATCGTTGTTTCGATGTTGATGGGGGCGGTCTATGGCTACTTCCTCGATTACTGCCGCCGGCTATTTAAAGTCAGCCGTTACCAGCAGGTAAAAGCCTGACTCTTCTTTTCGCGACTGGCAATGCCAGTCGCGTCTTTAATTGGTTTCGCCAAACAAGCCATGCAAATAACGTTCAAGCGCAACACGCGAACTAAAACCATGCGGAATACCGTAATGCTCGTGTCGCTCGCCCGCAAAGTAGAGCGGAAATTGCTGGTAATGATCGCAGGTTTTAATATCAGAAGCGGGTTCTGCCAGCGTCGAACTACGCTCTTTTAATGTTGGATGAATTACCAGTGCGGTACGTCCCATTCGTGCTTCGCGATTAACATAAACATAATGTTCCCCACGGCGGTAACCGTATGCTTTCTGGGTTACCACATCGACGGTAAAACCGACTTTCTCAAGTACGCGAGCTACCTCGTCTGGTCGTAAATACATATTTTATCCTCGTGATTATCTACCGCGGGCCTACCTTACCTGATTGAGCATTCACAACGCTTTCAGAAAAGTCCATAAAGCCGCGATGAGTCTCAGCAAAGAAAATTATGGTCTACACTGAAAATTACATCGAATTCAAAGGGGGATCATATGTTTAACCGACCTAACCGCAACGACGTCGATGATGGCGTGCAGGATATTCAGAATGATGTCAATCAATTAGCTGATAGCCTCGAATCTGTATTGAAGTCCTGGGGTAGCGACGCCAAAGGGGAAGCCGAAGCTGCACGCAGTAAAGCACAGGCGCTACTGAAAGAAACCAGAGCGCGGATGCATGGTCGTACTCGCGTCCAACAAGCCGCACGTGATGCCGTGGGTTGCGCTGATTCTTTTGTTCGTGAAAGACCCTGGTGTAGCGTGGGTACAGCGGCGGCGGTAGGGATTTTTATCGGTGCACTGTTAGGTATGCGCAAATCGTAGTGGAACAATGATAATAAATACACGTCCCTGGCCCCGAAGCCTGACTTCGGGGTTTTTAACTTAAAGCATCGCGTAATTGTTGTGCCACCTGCTGCGCCATGCTTTCGCTAACGATATTGGTAAACGAGAGCAGCAATCCTCCTTTCCCGGTTGACCGAATACGCCAGGTACTTAATGCCTGCACCGCAAGGCCAGCGGCATTAGCTTTACGCGCGTAGGCAATATCATCGCCCATCATGCTGATAACCATCTGGATTCCCCCTTTTTGCGGTACAACCTGAAATCCCTGTTGCGTAAGCGCCTGCTCAATCCACTGCCGACGCTGAGCATAGTGCTGACGCATTTTCTTCAGATGCCTCCAGAAATGCCCATCACGAATGAAATCTGCCAGAGTGTTCTGCCATAGAACAGGCACAGCACATGGCTCCAGCGATGCCTGTTGGCGGAATTGCGCAATCTGCTCCACCGGCACCACCAGCCACGCACAGCGCAGTGCCGGGAAAAGCGATTTGCTAAATGTTCCGGCATAAATCACCCGCTGCGGCGCATCGAGACTTTTCAGCGCCGGTAACGGCTTACCGTGATAGCGGAACTCACTGTCGTAATCATCTTCAATAACCCATGCCTGACTACGCTCTGCCCATTCCAGCACCTGGTGCCTGCGCGCCAAAGAGAGCGCAACACCCAGCGGGCTTTGATGTGCCGGAGTGATCAGAGCAAAACGCGCATCAGGATAATTTTGTATTCCGCTTGTGACATCCAGTCCGTTGTCGTCAACAGGCACAGGAAAAACGTTCACACCGTGGCGAGTGACAATCGGACGAATCAGTGGAAAACCGGGATCTTCCATCCACATCCCGTCTCCCGGTTCCGCCAGTGCACGCAAAATTAAGCTCATCGATGCCGCATAACCGTGTGTGATAAATACCTGCTCAGGCTGGCTCTCAATTCCGCGCGAGACACGTAGATAATCAACAATTGCCTCGCGCAACGCCGCCTCGCCGCAGACATCGCCTAACGCCAAATTAAAACGCGTCTGGGTTCGCAGGCGACGGCCCATCAACCGCGCCCACAGCTCACGCGGAAAGAGATCGAGTGCGGGTAATCCCATTTGAAACGGCAACGGCTGCTCGCTTTCACCGGCAAAGACGACGACATCAGAAGATGATTTTTGTGGATGTATCTGTTCGCTGACAAAGGTGCCTGCCTGCCCCCGCCTGACCAGCCAGCCCTGTGCCACCAGCTCAGCATAAGCATTTTCGACTGTGGAGCGAGACACGCCCAGTTCCTGCGACCAGGTTCGGCTGGAAGGTAGCCTTGCGCCAGGTTTCAGTTCCCCTTGCTCAATAGCCGTTTTTAACTGACGGGCGATTTCCTGATAACGCGGCATATGGTCTGCTTTTTTACGTAATTTATGGCTCTCTTTGACAGTCCATTATAGTGCTACATTGCGGGCGTTAATAAGAGGAGAAACTGTATGACTACATTACGTCAACCCTACTACGAACTTAGCCCGGCAGTGTATAACGCACTGGTGCAGGCCAAAACGGCGCTGGAAAATAGCACGCTGGATACCACTCTGATGGAGTTAGTTTATTTACGCGTCTCACAAATCAACGGCTGCGCATTTTGTCTGGAGATGCACAGTAAAGCATTACGCAAATCCGGTGTGCCGCAGAACAAACTGGACGCCCTGGCAGGCTGGCGCGTAAGCCATCATTTTGACGATCGCGAGCGGGCGGCGCTGGCATGGGCGGAATCGGTGACCGATATTGCCCGAACCCATGCAGAAGATGACGTTTATCAGCCTCTGCTTAAGTACTTCAGCGCAGCAGAGATCAGCGACTTAACGTTTGCCATCGGGCTGATGAATTGCTTTAACCGCCTGGCGGTTTCCATGCGGATGTAATTTGCTGTTGCCGGGTGCTCGCCCGGCAACAAAACACAAAATCCCCTACCCCGTTGAGCCACTCAACGGCGGTATCAATAATCTAAAATTCCCATATCTTGTATGGTTGAATCTTTTTTCAACTACATCTAGTATCTCTGTATCAACAGAGAGACAACCCGACGCGTATCATCGCGCCGTATCTTCATTTTAAACGGAAATACGAATCATGCGCATTACTATTTACACTCGTAACGATTGCGTTCAATGCCACGCCACCAAACGAGCAATGGAAAACCGTGGCTTTGACTTTGAGATGATTAATGTCGATCGCGATCCTGAAGCGGCAGAGGCGTTACGTGCCCAGGGCTTTCGCCAGTTGCCGGTAGTGATTGCAGGTGATCTTAGCTGGTCTGGCTTTCGTCCGGACATGATCAATCGCCTGCATCCAGCGCCACACGCAGCCAGCGCATGAGTCAGCTCGTCTACTTCTCCAGTAGCTCCGAAAACACACATCGCTTTATCAAACGTTTAGGGCTGCCCGCCGTGCGCATTCCGCTCAATGAGCGGGAACGGATTCAGGTAGACGAGCCTTACATCCTGATCGTGCCCTCTTACGGCGGTGGCGGTACGGCTGGCGCTGTGCCACGGCAGGTGATTCGCTTTTTAAACGTCGAACATAACCGGGCGTTGCTTCGCGGCGTTATTGCTTCGGGTAATCGCAATTTTGGTGAGGCGTATGGCCGCGCCGGAGATGTGATTGCCCGGAAATGCGACGTGCCGTGGCTATACCGCTTTGAACTCATGGGTACGCAAAGCGATATCGAAAACGTTCGTAAAGGAGTAACCGAATTTTGGCAACGACAACCGCAGACCGCCTGACGCAGGAAACGATGGATTACCACGCCCTGAATGCGATGCTTAACCTTTACGATAGCGCGGGTCGCATTCAGTTCGATAAAGATCGCCAGGCAGTAGACGCTTTTATGGCGACACATGTACGCCCGAACAGTGTGACTTTTAGCAGCCAGCAGCAGCGCCTGAACTGGCTGGTCAACGAAGGTTACTATGATGAAAGCGTCCTCAACCGCTACTCTCGCAACTTTGTCATTACGCTGTTTGCCCATGCACACGCCAGTGGTTTTCGTTTCCAGACGTTCCTCGGTGCATGGAAGTTTTACACCAGCTATACGCTGAAGACTTTCGACGGTAAACGTTATCTGGAAGATTTTGCCGATCGGGTCACGATGGTGGCGCTAACGCTGGCGCAAGGTGATGAGACGCTGGCGACGCAGCTAACCGATGAGATGCTATCAGGACGCTTTCAGCCCGCCACGCCAACATTCCTCAACTGTGGTAAACAGCAGCGAGGCGAACTGGTTTCCTGTTTTCTGCTACGTATTGAAGACAATATGGAGTCGATTGGTCGGGCGGTTAATTCCGCACTGCAACTGTCAAAACGCGGCGGCGGCGTGGCGTTTTTGCTGTCGAATCTGCGGGAAGCGGGTGCACCTATTAAACGTATTGAAAATCAATCTTCTGGCGTGATTCCGGTGATGAAAATGCTGGAAGACGCATTTTCCTATGCCAACCAGCTCGGCGCTCGTCAGGGGGCTGGGGCTGTATATCTGCACGCACACCATCCCGATATTCTGCGTTTTCTCGACACAAAACGGGAAAATGCCGATGAAAAAATCCGCATTAAAACGTTGTCGCTGGGGGTAGTGATCCCGGATGTCACCTTCCATCTGGCGAAAGAGAATGCGCAGATGGCGCTGTTTTCGCCCTATGACGTTGAGCGAGTTTACGGCAAGCCGTTTGCTGATATCGCCATCAGCGAACACTATGACGAACTGGTTGCCGATGAACGCATCCGCAAAAAATACATCAACGCCCGTGATTTCTTCCAGCGGCTGGCGGAGATCCAGTTTGAGTCCGGCTATCCCTACATCATGTATGAAGATACGGTTAACCGTGCTAACCCTATTGCCGGGCGCATAAATATGAGTAATCTCTGCTCAGAAATTTTGCAGGTTAACAGCGCCTCAGCGTATGACGAGAATCTCGACTATGCTCGCACAGGCCATGATATTTCCTGCAATTTAGGCTCGTTGAATATTGCTCACACTATGGATTCGCCAGACTTTGCCCGCACGGTAGAGACAGCCGTGCGCGGTCTGACGGCGGTGTCAGATATGAGTCATATCCGCAGCGTGCCGTCCATCGAAGCCGGAAATGCCGCCTCGCACGCCATCGGCCTGGGGCAGATGAATCTGCACGGCTATCTGGCGCGTGAGGGTATCGTTTACGGTTCGCCGGAAGCACTGGATTTTACCAATCTCTATTTCTACACCATCACCTGGCACGCCCTGCGCACTTCGATGTTGCTGGCGCGCGAACGTGGTGAAACCTTCGCCGGATTCAAACAGTCACGCTATGCCAGTGGTGAATATTTTAGCCAATATCTGCAAGGGAACTGGCAGCCGAAAACGGCGAAAGTTGGCGAACTGTTTGCCCGTAGCGGTATTACGTTACCTACCCGTGAGATGTGGGCGCAACTGCGCGACGACGTGATGCACTACGGCATTTACAACCAGAATCTTCAGGCGGTGCCGCCAACCGGTTCTATCTCTTATATCAACCATGCTACGTCGAGTATTCATCCGATTGTGGCGAAAGTGGAGATTCGCAAAGAGGGTAAAACCGGGCGCGTTTACTACCCTGCCCCGTTTATGACTAATGAGAATCTGGCGCTGTATCAGGACGCTTACGAAATTGGCGCAGAAAAGATCATCGACACCTACGCCGAAGCGACTCGCCATGTCGATCAGGGGCTGTCGCTGACGCTGTTTTTCCCCGATACCGCCACCACTCGCGATATCAATAAAGCGCAGATTTACGCCTGGCGCAAAGGTATCAAAACGCTCTATTACATCCGCCTGCGTCAGATGGCGCTGGAAGGCACTGAAATTGAAGGCTGCGTCTCCTGCGCACTTTAAGGAATATCTATGAAACTCTCACATATCAGCGCCATCAACTGGAACAAGATTACTGACGATAAAGATCTGGAAGTATGGAATCGCCTGACCAGCAATTTCTGGCTACCGGAAAAAGTGCCACTGTCGAACGATATTCCCGCGTGGCAAACGTTAAGTACCATCGAACAACAACTGACGATGCGCGTATTTACTGGCCTGACGCTGCTCGACACGTTGCAAAACGTTATCGGCGCGCCTTCGTTGATACCCGATGCACTCACGCCCCATGAAGAAGCAGTGTTGTCGAATATCAGCTTTATGGAAGCCGTTCATGCCCGCTCTTACAGCTCTATTTTCTCGACGCTGTGCCAGACAAAAGAGGTTGATGCCGCCTATGCCTGGAGTGAAGAAAATGCGCCGTTGCAACGAAAAGCACAGATTATTCAGCAATATTATCGCGGTGATAGCCCGCTGAAAAAGAAAATCGCCAGTGTCTTTCTTGAATCATTTTTGTTCTATTCCGGCTTCTGGCTGCCAATGTATTTTTCCAGTCGCGGAAAGCTGACCAATACCGCCGATCTGATCCGCCTGATTATCCGCGATGAAGCAGTACACGGTTATTACATTGGCTATAAATATCAGAAAAGCCTGGAAAAAAATCTCCCAGGCACAACGTGAAGAATTAAAGAGTTTCGCCTTCGATTTATTGCTGGAACTTTACGACAACGAGTTGCAATACACCGATGAGCTGTACGCCGAAACAACATGGGCTGACGATGTGAAAGCGTTTCTCTGTTACAACGCCAATAAAGCCTTAATGAATCTGGGATACGAACCGTTATTTCCAGCAGAAATGGCAGAAGTAAATCCGGCAATCCTTGCCGCGCTTTCACCGAATGCCGACGAAAATCACGATTTCTTTTCCGGCTCTGGTTCCTCTTATGTGATGGGAAAAGCGGTCGAAACAGAAGACGAAGACTGGAATTTTTGACGAGGTTATTTTTCAAAAATATCACCACCCACAGCAGGGAAATAATTCCAGTTAAACCGCTTTTTATCACGCAAATATTTTGTGGTGATCTACACTGACTCTCTGTTGCATTATTCGCCTGAAACCACAATATTCAGGCGTTTTTTCGCTATCTATAACAAAAAATATCAACTTTTCTCGATTTGCTCTCAGCCCTTATATCACGGGAAACTCCGGCAATTTGCTCGCATCAATATTCATGCCACATTTGCCCTCAGGGGTTGCCTCAGATTCTCAGTATGTTAGGGTAGAAAAAAGTGACTATTTCCATTGGGTAATATATCGACATAAACAAATAACAGGAATCTTTCTATTGCATGGCAATTAAATTAGAAATTAAAAATCTTTATAAAATATTTGGTGAGCATCCACAGCGAGCTTTCAAATATATCGAACAAGGACTTTCAAAAGAACAAATTCTGGAAAAAACTGGGCTATCGCTTGGCGTAAAAGACGCCAGTCTGGCCATTGAAGAAGGCGAGATATTTGTCATCATGGGATTATCCGGTTCGGGTAAATCCACAATGGTACGCCTTCTCAATCGCCTGATTGAACCCACCCGCGGACAAGTGCTGATTGACGGTGTAGATATTGCCAAAATATCCGACGCCGAACTCCGTGAGGTGCGCAGAAAAAAGATTGCGATGGTCTTTCAGTCCTTTGCCTTAATGCCGCATATGACCGTGCTGGACAATACCGCGTTTGGCATGGAACTAGCCGGAATTAACGCCGAAGAGCGTCGGGAAAAAGCCATTGATGCACTACGTCAGGTAGGTCTGGAAAATTATGCCCACAGCTACCCGGACGAACTCTCTGGTGGGATGCGTCAACGTGTTGGATTAGCCCGTGCATTAGCCATTAATCCGGATATTTTATTAATGGATGAAGCCTTCTCGGCGCTCGATCCATTAATTCGCACCGAGATGCAGGATGAACTGGTAAAATTACAGGCGAAACATCAGCGCACCATTGTCTTTATTTCTCACGATCTCGATGAAGCTATGCGTATTGGCGACCGAATTGCCATTATGCAAAATGGCGAAGTGGTACAGGTCGGCACACCGGATGAAATTCTCAATAATCCGGCGAATGATTATGTCCGCACCTTCTTCCGCGGCGTTGATATTAGTCAGGTATTCAGCGCGAAAGATATTGCCCGCCGTAGCCCGAATGGTTTAATTCGTAAAACCCCCGGCTTCGGTCCGCGTTCGGCACTGAAATTATTACAGGATGAAGATCGCGAATATGGCTACGTCATCGAACGCGGTAATAAATTTGTCGGCGCAGTCTCTATCGATTCGTTAAAAGCAGCATTAACGCAGCAGCAAGGTCTTGATGCGGCGCTGATTGATGCGCCGTTAGCGGTCGATGCGCAAACGCCTCTTAGCGAGTTGCTCTCTCATGTCGGACAGGCACCCTGTGCGGTGCCCGTGGTCGACGAGGACCAACAGTATGTCGGCATCATTTCGAAAGGAATGCTGCTGCGCGCTTTAGATCGTGAGGGGGTAAATAATGGCTGATCAAAATAATCCGTGGGATACCACGCCAGCGGCAGACAGCGCCGCACAATCCGCAGATGCCTGGGGTACACCGGCTGCGGCACCGACTGACGGCGGCGGCGCTGACTGGCTGACCAGTACGCCTGCACCAAATGTCGAGCATTTTAATATTCTCGATCCGTTTCATAAGACGCTGATCCCACTCGACAGTTGGGTAACTGAAGGGATCGACTGGGTCGTTACCCATTTCCGCCCCCTCTTCCAGGGTGTGCGCGTTCCGGTGGATTATATCCTCAACGGTTTCCAGCAACTGCTGCTGGGGATGCCCGCGCCTGTGGCAATTATCGTTTTCGCCCTGATAGCCTGGCAGATTTCCGGTGTCGGAATGGGCGTGGCGACGCTGGTTTCACTGATTGCTATCGGCGCGATCGGCGCATGGTCGCAGGCAATGGTGACTTTGGCGCTGGTGTTAACCGCCCTGCTATTCTGTATTGTCATCGGTTTGCCGCTGGGGATCTGGCTGGCAAGAAGCCCACGGGCAGCAAAAATCATCCGTCCACTGCTTGATGCCATGCAGACGACGCCAGCGTTTGTCTATCTGGTGCCAATCGTCATGCTGTTTGGTATCGGCAACGTGCCGGGCGTGGTGGTGACCATCATCTTTGCTCTGCCGCCTATTATCCGTCTGACCATTTTGGGGATTAACCAGGTTCCGGCGGATCTGATTGAAGCCTCGCGCTCATTCGGTGCCAGCCCGCGCCAGATGCTGTTCAAAGTTCAGTTACCGCTGGCGATGCCGACCATTATGGCGGGCGTCAACCAGACGCTGATGCTGGCCCTTTCTATGGTGGTCATCGCCTCGATGATTGCCGTCGGCGGGCTGGGTCAAATGGTACTGCGCGGTATCGGGCGTCTGGATATGGGGCTTGCCACCGTTGGCGGCGTCGGGATTGTCATCCTCGCCATTATCCTCGATCGCCTGACACAGGCCGTGGGGCGCGACTCACGTAGTCGCGGCAACCGTCGCTGGTACACCACTGGCCCTGTCGGTCTGCTGACCCGTCCGTTCATTAAATAACTCTGCACCTGCCCGGTGACGCCGGGCATTGCCACCCTGCCAAAAAAAGGAATAACAATGCGACATAGCGTACTTTTTGCGACAGCGTTTGCCACGCTTATCTCTACACAAACTTTTGCTGCCGATCTGCCGGGCAAAGGTATTACCGTTAATCCGGTTCAGAGCACCATTACCGAAGAAACCTTCCAGACGTTGCTGGTCAGCCGTGCGCTGGAAAAATTAGGTTATACCGTCAACAAACCCAGCGAAGTGGATTACAACGTTGGTTATACGTCACTGGCTTCCGGCGATGCGACCTTTACCGCTGTGAACTGGACGCCGCTGCATGACAACATGTATGAGGCTGCCGGTGGCGATAAGAAGTTTTATCGCGAAGGGACATTTGTTAACGGCGCTGCGCAGGGATACCTGATCGATAAGAAAACGGCCGACCAGTACAAAATTACCAACATCGCGCAGCTAAAAGATCCGAAGATTGCCAAACTGTTTGATACCAACGGCGATGGCAAAGCGGATTTAACTGGCTGTAACCCCGGCTGGGGCTGCGAAGGCGCTATCAACTACCAGCTTGCCGCTTATGATCTGACGAATACCGTAACCCATAATCAGGGGAACTACGCGGCGATGATGGCCGACACCATCAGCCGTTACAAAGAGGGCAAGCCGGTGTTTTACTACACCTGGACACCGTACTGGGTGAGTAACGAACTGAAGCCGGGGAAAGATGTAGTCTGGTTGCAGGTGCCGTTCTCCGCACTGCCGGGTGATAAAAACGCCGATACCAAACTGCCGAATGGCGCAAATTACGGCTTCCCTGTTAGCACCATGCATATCGTTGCCAACAAAGCCTGGGCCGAGAAAAACCCGGCGGCAGCGAAACTGTTCGCCATTATGCAGTTGCCGGTTGCGGACATTAACGCCCAGAACGCCATTATGCATGACGGCAAAGCCTCAGAAGGCGATATTCAGGGCCACGTTGATGGCTGGATCAAAGCCCACCAGCAGCAGTTTGATGGCTGGGTGAATGAGGCGCTGGCAGCGCAGAAGTAGTTTTTATTCGGGCGGATAGGGTGTTTACGCCGTATCCGCCATTCTGTGCAGCTGGCAGTACGACGCGGCGGGAAACCTGCTGGGGAGGCGTGCGGGGGAAAGGGCCACGGCAGAAAACAGCGTGGTGCCGTTCAACCGGCTGCTGTCTTACCGTGGTGTGCACTATCGTTATGACGAACACGGCCGGGTGGTGGAAAAGCAGGGCCGGAGCGGAACGCAGAGTTACCGTTATGATGCGGAACACCGGATGGTGGAGGTGACGACAGCGCGGGAGACATACCGGTATGTGTACGATGCGCTGGGTAGGCGGACGGAAAAACAGCACATCAGCCTGACGGTAAACCGTACAACCGGACAAAATTTTTATGGGACGGGATGCGGCTGGCGCAGGAGAGCAGGCCGGAGGGGATAAGCCGCCTGTATATCTACAGCGACCAGGGGAGTTATGAACCGCTGGCGCGGGTGGACAAGGCGGGCAAAGAGGGACCGAACCGGATACTGTATTTTCACACAGATGTGAACGGCGCGCCGGAAGAGATGACGGACAGTGACGGGAAAATCGTGTGGGAGACGGGGTATCAGGTCTGGGGTAACACGATACAGGAGAAGGACCACGGCAGGGTGGAACAGAACCTGCGTTACCAGGGGCAGTACCTCGACAGGGAAACGGGGCTGCACTACAATCTGCACCGTTACTATGATCCGGATGTCGGGCGGTTCATAGTAACGGATCCGATAAGGCGGGTTAAACTTATATCAGTATGCGCCTAATCCTTTAAGTTATATTGATCCCCTCGGATTAAAACCATGCGCGCCTACTGGTGAATTTGACCGTATAACTACCGGGAAAGTCTATAGAGTCATTAGACCCGATGAAGATCCTTTATCCGGGTTATTTTCCCTTAACCCAAATAATATAAAAACTGTTGCAGGGCATGTAACATCAGGCAGTCGCTCTCCATCTCAGTTTATATCAGCAACAAAAGATTTAAGCATTGCTGAAAAATGGGCTGCGAAATCAGGGAATCGTATTGTTGAAATAGACTTGAGTAAAGTTTCTGGCGGCGCAATTGACATATCATCCCCTAAAGGACTCGATCTTTTAGGTAATCAATTTGCAAGGCGACTGGCTAAAGGTTCTTCAGAAGTGTTGTTTGACGGTCCCATTCCAGCGGGTGCGATTAATCCTCTTTAATAGGTACATTATGAACGATAATAATTTTGATTTTAATAAAACTATTATTGATGTAGTGGAAATGATTAGATTAGCGGATGATTTAGATACAAACCTAATTGATAGGCTATATATATCACTTGATAAAGTAATGACTGATTATCAAAGTGCTTCGCTTATTCCAAAATTACTTGCTTATGATCTTCTTGTTCTTCATGATAATTTGGAAGGTTCTTTAAAATTTTACTCTGGTAAAGATAACGAATATATATCAGGAGTTAATTCAAAGGTTAGTGAATATATCGAAAAAATACTTTTAAGCTAAAATTGCGGGTCAGATACGGCACCAGTGAATAGTTGATAAATCCCAGCCCCAGCTCTTCGATATTGTTGAAGGTGGCGCGATCGGTGTTCTGCACCATGTGCAACGGCACCCGGAACAGACGACAGATTTCTTCAAGCTGAAACTTGCGGGTTTCCAGGAACTGGCTGTCCTCGGCGTTCAGCGCCATCGACTTCCAGTCCAGCCCCATCTCAAGGATCATCGGGCGGTGAGCATTGCCAAGCCCGGTGTGACGCTCCTCAAAATCTTTCTTCAGGCGCTCATAAGCCTGATCTGACAGCGTCTGCTCTGTACGCAACACACCCGACGTCACCGCGCCATTGCTGAACAGTCTGGCCCCGTGCTCTTCGGTCGCGCCGCCAGCGATATTGCCTCGCGGGCATAGGCGATGGGATTCAGCCCCACCAGCCGTCCAGCGTCAGCGTGCGCACATGCCAGATATCTTCCTGGCTCAGTACATCCGTGGAGCCGTCCGGGAATGTGACCTGATAGACCGGCTCCCAGCGACTGTTAAGCTTCGGTACCACACAACCGGGATCGACGGGCAGCAGTTCAGCCACTTCGCCAAATGCTTTCACTTTATAGGCGTAAAAGTTGCCCCGCAGGCACAGACAGGTGACCACCAGCTCCCAGAACTCCTGCGGCGTCATATAGCCATTGGGATGCGTGGAGATCAGCTTATGCAGACGTTCGCCAGTGGCTCTCTGCTTCAGGCTGCCGTTCAGGTGATACAGGTTGCAGGGCAACATCCCGACCGACTCCGCCAGCACCCTGACACAGGAAAAAACCGCCGTCAGTCGCATGGCCCGCTGGCTGCTGATCTGCTTTCCGGTATAGGTGTGGTAGGACAACCCGATAGCATCCGCCAGCTCTGCTGGCGTGGTCACCGGTGCGTCACTTTTTCGTTGAAATAATCCCGAAAAGAACACTATTTACCTCCGCCGACAGACGACTGTGTACGGTCGAGATATCGCGCCACCAGCCACGACCAGAACAGGCACAACGCCCCGGCAACAACAAACCCAGCCGGGGGATAAATCAGCCAGGCACCATACGCCAGCAAAAGCGCCCCCAGCACGCCCACCAGAGGCGCGAGAATCAGCATGATCATAATTACCTCAGTTAAAGCGAGCGGATCCCATAGGACTCAATGTGGTCAGACAGCGTGTCTTCTTTCTCGTACAGCATGGCTCTGCCAACCGCCATAATCAGCGCAACTGCACCATCGATTTTGTTTTCCGCCTGCTCTTTGACGGGCTTCACCACATCATCGTTACCCGGAATGGTTTTGCCGACCACGTTGCCGATACACCAGGTCATGATGGGATTGCCATCATGATGAAAGCGCCCCGATTCAATTGCCGCTTCCAGCTCTTTCATCGGGTCGGACATGTTGGTGTAGTTCTGAATGATAGTGATGGGGTTCAGGTCTTCATCAGCAAGGTCATGTGACAACCCGGTCGCCCCGAAGGGGTCGATGGGTGACTCACTGACCGGGCTGATTTTGTTCGCCGCTTTGGCCTCCTCGAGGATGTAGCGATAATCCACCTCCGCACCATCGGTAACGGTCAGAACGCCCATTTCCACCCATTTCTGAAAGCGTTCGGCTGTCCGTCGATCTTCATTTTTCTCGACGCTGTACACCGTGTCATACGGTACCCAGAAACGCGGGGCCACACTGTAGTAATGCGTTTTACCGTCAATCTCGCGGGTATAAAGTCGCGCCATACTGTTCATATCCAGCTTACGCGCCAGGTCAAAGGCCAGAATGCACGGCTGCCCCTCGAACTGCTCAAGGGTCAGTGATTTATCCTCGCAGCTCTGCCAGCTCACCAGATTGAAATACGCCGAACGCGCCGACACCCAGATATTGAGGTGTTTTGTTTTAAAGACGTTTGCCAGACGGGCGTTATTTTTCGCACGCTGCTGCTGACTTAACAAAAATTCGCGATAAACCGACACGCCAATATTTGGATTGGCTTTTTCCAGCACCTGCGGGTCGGTCCAGTCATCGCCTTCGTCAACGGTATAGATGATCCCGAACAGTTCATCGTTGGGCACCGAGCCGTTGAGCATCTCGATGACTTCCCGCCGCTTGTCGTAGCACGGCCCCTCAATGTTGTACCCGGCAGTAGTAATGGCCCACATCAGTGGCTGACGTCGCGCCCCCATCCCGGTAAGCATCGTGGTGTAAAGCGCATCGGTGGCGTGCTCGTGATATTCATCCACCACGGCACAGTGGGGTGATGAACCATCACCGGGGTTACCGATCAGCGGTTCAAAACGCGCACCATCCTCCGGACGGTTCATGTTTGAGGCGTTAACCTCAATCCCGAACGCTTCCGTCAGCATGGGTGTGCGTTTACACATCAGTCGTGCCGGACGAAAGACTTCCCATGCCTGTTTCTCCGTCGTGGCACCGGAATACACTTCCGCGCCGAACTCGTTATCACAGGCAAAACAATACAGGGCAACACCGGCAGAGATTGCCGATTTGCCGTTCTTACGGGGAATTTCGGTATACACCTCCCGGAAGCGGCGCAACCGGGTGCCTTTATTGACCCAGCCAAACGCACAGCAGATCACAAATAGCTGCCACGGCTCCAGCGTGATGGGCATCCGTTTAAATGCCCACTCACCCTTGGTGTGCGGCAACAGCTGAATAAATTTGGCGGCCCGTTCAGCCAGGTCCTTGTCGAAGCGGTAACGAAACGACTTACTTTTTTCCGCCATCAGGTCATCAAGATGGCGCTGGCAGGCCTGAATCACAAACTGGCAGGCAACAATCTTTCCGCGCACGACATCCCGGGCATACTGATTTGCAGCATTTACGTTGGGGTAAGATTTCCGGCTCATGATTCGATAATTTTCAGAAACGGGTTAGTGGCTTTCTTCTTCCCCGCCAGGCCAATCAGACGCTGGCGGCTGCTGGGGTCGAGTCCGAGCATTGCCCCCGTCTGCTCATCTCGGACTCCTGTTCTTTTTTGGCGGTCAGCTCCGGATTTTTGACCCTGCCGCCCATTGCACCGGTGATGGTGTTGCCCTGTATGGCAATATTTTTCACGGCACGTCGCCAGAACTCATAGGCCACGCACCACCGCTCAAGTACCGCGAGGTCAGTCACGCACAGCAGGCCCTGACCGCAGAGTTCTTTGGTTGTCAGTTGCCACATGATCGTGGCGAGAGGGAGATCTTCTTCAGCGAACCACTCCGGTGGCTCAACACCTTTGATGGGCGTAAAAACAGGTTCATCTTTATTCAGGGCTCGCTTGCCGGGGTTTCCGGCCAGCGCCTTGCGCGCCGTTGGCTTGGGGCGACGCCCGGAACGCCCCGCCGTTCCAGCCATATGCGGCACTCCTGGTTAAATTTCATTTTTCGCGGGTATAAAAAAACGATGGGGCGGGCAGTCCGGAAGACGTCAGGTCACAGGGATTTGACCCGCCCCTCCCCCGCAGATAGTTGAGAGTTATTATCACTTCAGTCGTTCACGGGCCGTCTTCGTCTTATGACACGGCCAGCACAGGCTCTGCAGATTGCAGTCTGCATCAGTGCCGCCATGCGCTTTAGGGATGATGTGGTCAACGGTTTTCGCCTCACGCACCACACCGACACGCAGGCACAACTGACACAGGCCTTTGTCACGCTTCAGCACGCGCGCGCGGATAACATCCCACTTCGAACCGTAGCCGCGCTGGTGACGGGATTGTCCTGGCTTGTATTGTTTCCAGCCTTCGCTTTTGTGGCTTTCGCAGTAGCCTGACGGGTCAGTGGTGGTTTGGCGGCAGCCGCGAACGCGGCAGGCTTTTGGGGTTCGTGGTGGCATGCTGGCTCCAATAAAAAACCCCGCGACGCGAGGCTTAGACAGAAAAAACACCGGATAAGATCTGGTCATTCTTCCTTTTTAATAATGACTTCTCGAGGGCGCAATTGTTGGATAGCACGACAAATACAATATGGAATAACTGCCCATGCTACTCCCATTGCTGCACCTGCAGCCTGTTGTGGAGCACTCTGAGCACCGAAAACCCCGAGGATTCCTTCAATAAATCCAATAGCACTACACAAAAGACTGATGACCCAGAGAATTTTCATAAACCCAAACTCCTTTTAAATAAACACTTTACTAGGATAATTCTCATAAAATGTTAGTAAAGTATTTTCAGGAAAATAGCGTATCACTGCCTATTTTTGACACTGATGCCGGGATAATTATTCCGGTCGCTGGAGTTGCTCATGATGATACAGAGCGAGAATCAGGTCATAAGACCCTTGCCTGTCTTTGTAACCAGTTTTATCAACCAATTCAGCTTTACTGATTCCGGGTAAATCAAGAATCAGATTCGCAACTTCAATTGCCCTTTGGTACAACTTACCGCCCTTTTTCTCCCCATGCAGTGGTTTTACATTCTTGAGGTAACCGCTATCCGCTAGGGCGAGAAATGTTGCCCTTGGGCATATCTTCTTTCTTGACGATTCGCTTTCTGTAACCTCTGCGACAGCTGTATCCCATGCATCACGAGGAGGCATTGAGCTATCAGCAACCAAATGATAAGCGATTAAAGCGGCGCGCGCGTATTGAGACATAATGCATCCATATACAAAAATCTCATGATAAGACTTTTCTAATATGAACACTGTGATCTCACATACTCTTGCAGGCCATTCAATTGGTTAGTTATGGTTTCGATGCGCTCTCTGAGAACGAAATAATCCCGTTGAGCGGTGTCAGTAAGTCTGGGGCTGGAAGCATCATCCACGCCGGAGGCGGCGGTGGTTTTATGCATGTCCGGACAGACTGCTTTGACGTGCAGCCACTTACGACCAGCAGAAACATCAGCACGAAGACTTTCGATAGTCGCGTTAGCATCAGCAAGCTCCTTTGTATATCTGGCATCGAGTTCAGCTACATTACTTTGACGTTTCTGCATGTCAGCGATAATGGATGCGGCCTTATCGCGCTGCTTTTTGTAGGTGATGGCGTTATCACGGTAATGATTAACCGCCCATGACAGGCAGACGATGATGCAGATAACCAGAACGGAGATAATCGCGGTGACTCTGCTCATACCTCAATCTCTCTGACCGTTCCGCCAGCTTCTTTGAATTTTGCAATCAGGCTGTCAACTTTATGCTCAAACTGACCATAACCAGCCCCGGCAGTGAAGCCCAGATATTGCTGCAACGATCGCCACTGCGTTCTCTTCGGTGCGCTGCTGTTTGGCTTTCTCTGCTACTTTTCCACAACCACGAACATTGCCAGTAAAAAACGCTGAGTGCGGCTGCAACCAGCACAACAATACCGCTAGCAATAATTTCTATGATTCCCATTATCTTTACCATCTCAGCAGTTTAGTTTTTGCAAGCATAAAAAAACCGCCCGAAGGCGGTTTTATAATAAATATACTAACCTCAGTCTTCCGTTCCATCTGGGTTGACAGGTTTGGTGATTGCTTTCAGTCGAACAACTGGATCACCATCACCGTTGCTTACAACTGTTCTAATGGTCTTGTCATCCCGAGGGGTAAATGTTACTTCTACATCAAATCCCATAGCTGCATGTTCATCACACAAATAAGCGTTAGTATTGTGGGCCCAAATTGCAGATAAATTATCCAGTTCACGTCTCAGACGCACACCGATAATTTTATCTGCATGTCTACCACATCCTTCAATGATGCATGTTCCTGACATTGTATTTTCCTTCTTTGGTTAACCAAGGAGAAAACTACCATAAACCAGAAACCTATTCAGCTTTTTTGCTGTAACTTACTACGCTAGTTAACCTTTTTCTTTCCAGCCCAAGTCGTTCTTTAGCTACTTGGCAGTGTTCATCAAGCAATTCAAAACCTACTGACTTTCTGGACAGGCGAGATGCCGCCACAAGTGTAGTGCCTGAGCCTGCAAACGGATCCAAAACAACATCGCCTTCTGTTGTAAACAAACGAATAAACCATTCAGGAAGAACTTCGGGGAATGCTGCACTGTGGCCTTTGTTACCACATTCAGTTGCCATGTGCAGCACATTCGTCGGGTATGCCATTTCTCTTCCCTGCCAGTTTGAAATGTTCTTTCCGAACCCACTACCAACTCGCGACTCATCCCTCATCATGTCCCGCGAGCTTAATTTTTTTAGCCTCTCATTCTTCCAGTCCCCCACAGGAACCATAACCGCTTCTTGGTACATTGCAAACTTTCTGTTTTTTGTAAAGTGCAGACAGCGTTCCCAAGAATCTCTGAATCTATTAGGCCATTTACCAGGGAATGAATTCTTCTTATGCCAGATATATTCTTCTGTCCACAGCCAACCCAGCTCTCGCATTTTAAGAATAAGCTCTAAAACATATGTATGTCTTTCGCCATTCACTACCTTCTCTTTAATGTTAAGCACAAAGGAGCCTGAAGGCTTAAGAACCCGTAGCAGTTGCTCCGCTATAGGTGAAAACCAGTCAACATACTTGTCAGGGGCAATGCCACCATAAGTCCTCTTTCGTTGATCTGCATACGGTGGTGAAGTAACGATGAGATCTACAGAAGAATCGTCCATCATGGTTAGCAACTCAAGACAGTCTCCTTGATAGAGATTTATCTCATCAGTTTTTATATTAATTGTCGCTTTTTTAAGCATTCCATACATCTCCAGCGAAAGTAACTGAAGAATAGCAGCCATTCTTCCTGCGGTCCATCTCTTTCTACCCAGTTTTTTAAATTACATGGGTGCTTGGATAACTTGCCGCCGTCCCTCACACCAGCACCGATTTCGCCAGGTTAAACAGCGCGCGGCGTTTATCCAGACCGTTACTACCGCCATTAATAAGCAGCGTGACGCGTCCCAGGTCGCCAGAATGAAGCAGGCAACCGCGGGAAGCATAGAACCACGCAGCTGAGCGCGCGGCGTATTCATCCTGTTCCAGCAATTCAGGCTGGGTAACAAGGTCGAGTTTTAGTGCGTAGCCACAGATGCAATAATTACGGAGACCAGTGATTTGAATTAATCCTCTACCACGATATTTCCAGCCATCACCGGGTGCTTTGTTACCCAGTCGGTTGCTATACACCAGATTGGCAATAGCATCCTGACGAGCTGCATGTCCGGATGTTCTACCAAGGGCATCAGCCTGCTGCTGTGTGATCCTCTTTCCGAACGTCGCCACCAGCGCAGATGGTGTGTAGTTAAAATTTTCAACTACGGCGCTAAACCCCATCGACTCATGGCCTACCTGAGCGATAAACATTGCCTGATCCGCTGGTGCTGTAATGCCGAATTCCTTCATCGCCGCATCAATGTGCGGAAACCAGCGCGCAGCCAGCCCGGCGCTAATACCAGCCGCCTTTTGAAATAATTGTTGGTTCATTAGTGCCTCAGATGATCAACCAGACGTGCAACGTTGCCTCTGACGGCCACCAGCACGGAAAGGAAAATAGTGTTCGCCACGATAATGGGCCATGAGGAATGAGGATAAATCCCACAGAGATAGGCCAACGGAACAGCACTGTATGTAACAGTAATCAGCCAGGCTAAACGTGAAACCCAAGGACGATGCCGCGAATCACCACGACGATAAAACATCAGAGTAATAACAACACAAGCACATAACAGCGCATTTATAGTTGCTGTCGGGTCATTTAGCTCCACCTGAACCTCCCCGGCGCGTTATGAGCGCCACCAGCGAGCCGATATCCTGATTATTCAGGAACGTCAGGATTTTAACGGCTAAAGCAGAGACGATTACGGCACCAATAGCATCCAGAGGTTTATCACTGTATCCGGTCAAGTTCGCCAGCTTGGAGCCAACCAACCCAGAGCAAAGAATCCCGGCAATATATGACACGATAAAATATGCCAGTCGACGCGATGCACTCAGATCTGCTGCTGTTGCTATGTAGAATACAGCCCCTGCAAATGCACCAAATACAACGCCGTAATCAGTTCCGGTCAGCAGTCCATAAACACTGGCACCCGTCAGGGCACCACCAGCCAGCCCAGTACCGGAAATTGGATCGGACATTTAGCCCCCTCTTAATTGCTGTGAGTCCTCTCAGGTATGAGGGGAAATAGGCTCAGGCTTCACGGGCTGGATATATCAACAAAGCACGTAACGGATGATTCCCGTGATCCTGAAATAAAAAAGCCCCGCTATTACGGGGCAGTTAATAGAATTATAAAGTTTAAAAGTTTAAAGAAACCATAAAGCTACCAGGCTCTGCACCAGCTTCTTTATTTATTTCTTTACGGATTACCTCATTAACCTGAAAAGCCTCATTGTAAACTTTTTCTAAGTTAATTGACGCCTTCATATTATAGTATGTTTTTTCCTCACAAACATATAACCTTATCGGATATGGCCTAGGGTTGATTGCCTTCCAGTGGGAGATCACAAAATTATAAACTGCAATACCATGACCTTTCATCTTCCCTGCTGTAACATCAATGTTTAGCTGATCTAAATACTCATCGAAGTGTTGCAAGGTGTTTCTCACCCTCACGGAATTAATTTCCTTAATTTCAATATCTTTTATTTTTTGTTGAAGGTAATTACTTCGCTCAATATGCAATCTGAATTGTTCAGGGGATTCTTCCCTAGTCTTATTTTTAGGAACTGCGATTAGTTTCTTGACGTTAGCCGCATCTGAAAGAATGCTATTTATTAATATATGAATATTGTAATCAATTTTAAAGTAGTAACCAGCATCAGGAAGTGGTGTCTCATGAAAGAGCTCTTCACAGCGTGTTTTTATCGAATGAGTTAACAACCATAATTCGTGCAAATAAATAAAATTAAGTTTCATTTGCTCAAAGGTTTTTGACATAGCGAACTCTCCTTTTCAATAGTCCGCTTTTATAGCATTTACATAAGGGGCCTGTGAATTACTATTCTGTTGCTTACCACACTCTCGCAGTGGCCGCGCTCATGCCTTTGAGACCGTAGTCAGGGGTATCTCATGAATCCCTCACCTCTAACCGGAGAACGATTGGCGATCGTTCTGGAGTACCGGCACACCTCTTCTTTATTAACCCTAACCAGTGTGTGTTGCAGTTCGTACCTGCATCTGGCTCTCATGGAGACTCGGGACCGCATCACGACTGCGGATTTGCCTATCGGCTGCGGTCTATCCGTTTACTGGTGCATTTTCTTACCCTCCAGAAAAGCAAAAACCCCGCCGAAGCGAGGTTTGTTATGATTTCGTTAACGGCAGACATACAAAGCCCATCGTTAGGAAAATCCTAACCAGATTTTTTGAAAAATGCAAGAATCATGTCGCTATCTTCGGCGAAAATCATTTATCTCGTCACTTTTCTTAATTGCGCCTCAGCATATGCTTCTTCCTGCCAGCACTTTGTCACCAGTTTATCAATGACATCTGCATATCCTTTGTACCACTGATAATCCGTCAGGTCTGGTACCAGCTTCTGGACATGATGCCGCGCCAGTGTGGTTGGTAAACGGCTAAACCGGTTTCCATTGCAACGCCCACAAATCTTATAAACAGGCATGCCATGAAGCCGGGTTCTTTTTTCATCCAGGACAATACCTTTACCCTTACACCCTCTGCACGCTGTGCTGACTTCTCCCTTACCATGACAATGCTGACATAGTTCCTTCACCCACTCTTCCTTGATAACAGATTCCCCGTTTCTGGAGTGTTTCACCACTTCGCGCAATACATTATGAAATCCCGTACCTGCACAATGCTCACAGCGAGCCTTACTTGCCGCAGATCTGGAATAATCAGCAAAGGCAAAATTCACAAGGTAAGGAATGATCTGTAGCCGGGTTTCTTCACTCAATTTATTCAATGTCGGGTTATCCAGTGCCATCGCGTAATTGAGCAGACCTTCAATCGCAAACTGAGGATCCTGAACACCAACTTTTGCCAGGAATAAGGCAAACCCAAGCGGTGCTTTCGACTGCACCATCCCCTGCGCAGCCATCACATCCGTAATCGTTAAACCACCTGAGCCTGTCGCCGGTGCGTCATCGCTCAATTTTGGAGATTTTGGGGAGTAATATTTTGGTAAGGCTTCAAGGTTCATGCTCGTTCTCCACTTACGCCAGTACGCCAATTGCCAGCGCACGATCGATAAAACGAAATATCAGCTCCAGTTGGGAGCCATACTTCTCTTCAAATGCCACGGTATCCGCATGCAGTTCGTCGTGATGCTTTCTGCACAAAGGCAACACAAAGAGGTCATGCGCTTTTGTACCCATTCCCCCCTGACCGTGGCCTATCAGGTGGTGGGGATCATCAGCAGGCTTTCCACAACATGCACACGGCTGTGTCTTAACCCAGCGCGTGTACTTTTCATTAACCCAGCGGCGACGTTTGGGGCGTAACATAAAAGACTCCGGCGACTCCGGCTCCACTTTCAGCGCCAGCACCTTTTTCGCTTTATCCTGGATGATGCTGGTGGCAGGAACCGAAGGCACAAGGTCACTTTCCCGGGTGACAGACGGCACAACAGGCTTCGGTAATCTCAGTGCCTTACGGGCTGCACTTTCCGGTAAGGCATCCGCCAGATCATTACGAACCAGCCACCAGCACAGTTCCGGCATTGTCACAACGTGACTGTCATCAAAACCGAGATCCCGACGCACAACAGACAACACCCAGCGGGCACAGTTATCCGTTGCCATTGATTCCAGCCGTTCCGTGAATTGATCGCGCAGCTGGTTATCACAGTGCCAGCACAGACGGATTGCGCCCGGAGCGTGTCGCATTGTGGTCATGTTCTCGCTGTGCCAGTCGGAATGAGGCCACTGGCAGCCCTTTTCACGAAGTAACCAGCTTTCAAGACATTCCACGCCACCAGCACGACGGATCACTGCCTCATTGCGGAACACGGCCCGAACAGCAGGATCATCCGCCAGCGGTTGTGATGCCGCGGGAACGGCACCACTGGCGAAAGATGAATAACGTTCCGGCTCAGGCTCCAGCAGTACACGCCCCTGCATAAACAGGGGCATCAGCTCTGAACCTGGTCTGAACAATACGATCCCCATACGCGGGGCTATTTCAGGGGTCAGTAGTGCTCTCACGGTCACCTCAATGAACGGTATCGAGCAGCTTTAACAGCTCAGGGAATCGGGATTCGAAGAAATGCGGCTGCGTCTCGCGCGGATTTGCGGGACTGGTGATGTTCTTGCCGAACATGCAGCCTTTCGCTGTCAGCGACCAGAATTTTTTGATGTTGTTAATCGCGGTACGGCTGTATCGTTCGCGCTGCTCGACGATCCCCAGCTTCACCATCTGGTGATATGCCTGATTAGCTGTCAGGTGGATACCATACTGCTTCAGCAGTGCACTCAGTGACAGCGTGGGGCGGCTTGAACCATCAGGCGCGTCAGCAGGAGCATCAATGGCATAGCGCGGTGCCAGATTCGGTAAGCCAACAGCCTCCTGGAGTTTCTGACAGGCACCAAGCACTGAAGAGTTAGACAGGTTTAACTCCCTGCGCATAAAGTCCAGCAGAATCACTCCAGCCTGCATCTTGTCAGCAGCCTGCCCGGATAATTTTTCCGGTACGCTGGTTACCATGTCGAAAGTACGGATCACCTTCAGATGGAATGACGGGCTGATCCACATTGCATAGGCATACACCAGTTCCTTGCAGACATAATCGGATTTTGAACTGCGGTTGCCAGCAGAGGGTACACCTGCAGCATGGCAGGCGGGGCTGAATGTGACGGTTACAGTACAGTGATGGTTGCAGGGATATAAGGAGAAAAAAAGAGAAATGAAAAAGGTGACGTTGTTTCTGTTTGCTGCCGGCCTCCTGCCTTCCTGTGTACTGGCCTGGAACACGCCGGGAGAAGATTTCAGCGGAGAGCTTAAGCTGGAAGGCCCGGTGACCAGCACCCGTAACCCGTGGGTATGGAAAGTCGGACAGGGAAATGAAGGCCTGGAGGTTAAACAGAGCCGCGGTGTTCGTGACGGTGAGCAGGCAATTCCGGTCGCACTGCCGGCGATGCCCGTTTTACTGGGAAAAACCACCCTGACCACACCGGCAGGACGTGAGGGGCTTTCTCCCCGTGTCAGTTACGGAAAGGGTACTGAGGGATTTTCATTTGAATGGACAGCACCAGGCGTGGCGGAGGTGACGCTGCCTGTCACCGGAGATAATAACGTCCGGGCAGGCACTTTTGTTTTCAGAATGCAGGCTGCGGGGGTGTTGCGCCATGTGAAGGACGGACAGCCGGCGTATGCCGGTGTGTATGACGACCTGAATGTGAATGGTCTGCCTGGTGAAAGCGCAGCCATGAAGACTTCTGATATTCCGGG
This sequence comes from Escherichia sp. TW09308, assembly GCF_000208565.1. NCBI lineage: Bacteria > Pseudomonadati > Pseudomonadota > Gammaproteobacteria > Enterobacterales > Enterobacteriaceae > Escherichia > Escherichia sp. TW09308. The sequence continues at coordinate 4,783,134 of NZ_AEME01000001.1, forward strand.
TGTTCTGCAGAAGATGTTCAGTGGCGAAGGCCCCGGCTGGCTGCAGACAATGACCATCAGTGGTTATTCAGGAGTGAGTCATTTCAGTGATGCCTCCCTGCGTCAGGTCGAAGGTGCGTATGGCGCACAGATGGTGGCGGGCAGTGGTGAATTACGTCTGAACGGTGCAATGCCGGAACGCTGGCGGGTGTCACTGCCGGTAAGTATTGAGTACCAGTAAACAGGAGGGCGGCCCGGTGCTGAATATTATTCATCGTCTGAAGTCCGGTATGTTTCCGGCTCTGTTTTTTCTGACTTCAGCCAGTGTGCTGGCGCAACCGCTGACTATTCCTCCGGGCCACTGGCAGGAGGGTATGGCTGTGGGCGTGACGGAATTCAGCGGCACGCTGTATGTCCGCGATGTGTCCTGGCAGTGGCAGCCCCGCGCTGTGCGTATGAGTTCTCCTGATGCTGTGCAGGCTGGCCTGGCAGCGGGTAAAGGTGGCATGGTCAGTGAAAGCCGGAGAGGGCAGGATTTTTATATTCTTGGCGGGCATACCACATCACTGACAACTGCCCGTCCGGGGCTGCAGCCGTCGGTGACATTGCTTCAGGTGACACCATCATCCCCCCGTATTGAGGCCCGGGGAGAACTTGCCCGGGGACAGGTACGTTACGGGGAAATCACGTTCACGCTGCGCCATCTTCTGGCATGGCAGGACAATATTACTGGCGGTCAGGGCTGGAGCGTGGTCAGCGGAGAGGTGACGCCGGAGGCCGAAAAACAGGTGAAACGCCAGTTATGGCAGGTGAACGGCTATGAATGGACCCCGGATTATGCCGGATTAACCGCACGTCCTGATGCGTTTATTTCAGGAACTGAGTCGCTGTTGTCACAGGGGAATGGCAGCCAGCATATTGCCGGTGCCTGGGTGATGTACCTGAGTGATGTGCGGGTGAATTTCCCCGGTGCTGAGGAGCCGGTAAAACGCTGGCAGGGTAATCTGACACCGGTGGTGGTGTATTTCTGATGGCCCGGCAACGAAAAGTGTTAATACCGATGTGGTGGGTGGTTGGTGTCTGTGTGGCAGCAACCTGTATGGCATGTCTGGTACTGACACTGGTGATGTTCTGTGCGGTACTGATGTGGTGAAGGTCGTAAGTGTGAGGCAAAAAATCCTTCTGACCGGAACCTGCGGGTATGAGCTGACAGGGCTGTGGCACCTGTTATCAGCACAGGGCCACAACGTTTACCGTGTACTTCCGGGGTATCCCTGTGCCCGGCATGGCTGGGACCTGATTATTGTGGCGCTGAGTGCAGAGCCTGTTACGGGCTGGGGGCGTCATCTGTCCTGGATACGTGAACTGAGGGCTATATTCCTTACTATAGTGCTCTCCCCTTCAGGAGAGAGCACGGGACTTTGGTATTAACCCTGAGGCTTATTTACCACGGGCTTCAATTACGGCCTGAGCAACGTTACTCGGCGCTTCATCATACTTCAGGAATTCCATAGTGTATGATGCGCGACCTTTGGTCAGAGAGCGCAGCTGAGTTGCATATCCGAACATTTCAGACAGCGGTACTTCAGCGTGGATCTTAACGCCAGTAACTTCAGATTCCTGACCTTTGAGCATACCACGACGACGGCTCAAGTCACCGATAACGTCACCGGTGTTCTCTTCAGGAGTTTCTACTTCAACCTTCATGATCGGCTCAAGCAGAACTGGTTTCGCTTTCTTAAAGCCTTCTTTAAAGGCGATAGAAGCAGCCAGTTTAAACGCCAGTTCAGAGGAGTCAACGTCATGGTAAGAACCGAAGTGCAGACGAATACCCATGTCTACTACCGGGTAGCCTGCCAGCGGGCCAGCTTTCAGTTGTTCCTGGATACCTTTATCAACGGCCGGGATGTATTCGCCAGGGATTACACCACCTTTAATGTCGTTGATGAACTCGTAGCCTTTCGGGTTTGAACCCGGCTCCAGCGGGTACATGTCGATAACAACATGACCATACTGACCACGACCACCAGACTGTTTCGCGTGTTTACCTTCAACATCGGTAACTTTCTGGCGGATAGTTTCACGGTAAGCAACCTGCGGTTTACCTACGTTCGCTTCAACGTTGAATTCACGCTTCATACGGTCAACGATGATGTCGAGGTGCAGCTCACCCATACCCGCGATGATGGTCTGGTTAGATTCTTCGTCAGTCCATACACGGAAAGACGGGTCTTCTTTAGCCAGACGGCCCAGAGCCAGACCCATTTTTTCCTGGTCAGCTTTGGTTTTCGGTTCTACTGCGATGGAGATTACCGGCTCAGGGAATTCCATACGTTCCAGAATGATCGGCGCATCCGGGTCACACAGGGTGTCACCAGTGGTTACGTCTTTCAGACCGATTGCAGCAGCGATGTCGCCCGCGCGAACTTCTTTGATCTCTTCACGTTTGTTAGCATGCATCTGAACGATACGGCCGAAACGCTCACGTGCAGCTTTCACGGAGTTCAGTACGGTATCACCAGAGTTAACCACACCGGAGTACACACGGAAGAAGGTCAGGTTACCAACAAACGGGTCGGTAGCAATTTTGAACGCCAGTGCAGAGAACGGCTCGTCATCACTTGCGTGACGTTCAGCCGGAGTGTCTTTACCGTCGTCCAGGATACCGTTGATCGCAGGTACGTCAACCGGGGATGGCAGGTAATCAATTACCGCATCCAGCATCGCCTGAACACCTTTGTTCTTGAACGCAGAACCACAGGTTACCAGGATGATTTCGTTGTTCAGAACGCGCTGACGCAGAGCACCTTTGATTTCTGCTTCAGTCAGTTCTTCACCACCCAGGTATTTTTCCATCAGCTCTTCAGAAGCTTCAGCCGCGGATTCGATCAGGTTCTGGTGCCATTCGTTAGCCAGTTCAACCATGTCTGCCGGGATATCTTCGTATTCGAAGGTTACGCCCTGGTCAGCATCGTTCCAGTTGATAGCTTTCATTTTCACCAGGTCAACAACACCGGTGAAATGTTCTTCAGCACCAATCGCCAACTGCAGCGGAACCGGGTTCGCGCCCAGACGGGTTTTGATCTGGTTAACAACTTTCAGGAAGTTCGCACCCATGCGGTCCATTTTGTTAACGAACGCAATGCGCGGAACTTTATATTTGTTTGCCTGACGCCATACGGTTTCAGACTGCGGCTGAACACCACCAACTGCGCAGTAAACCATTACCGCACCATCGAGAACACGCATGGAACGTTCTACTTCGATTGTGAAGTCAACGTGCCCCGGGGTGTCGATGATGTTGATGCGATGCGGCTCATACTGCTTAGCCATACCAGACCAGAATGCAGTAGTCGCAGCGGAAGTGATGGTAATACCACGTTCCTGCTCCTGCTCCATCCAGTCCATGGTTGCAGCGCCGTCATGAACTTCACCGATTTTATGGTTTACACCGGTGTAGAACAGAATACGTTCGGTAGTAGTGGTTTTACCGGCGTCGATGTGCGCACTGATACCGATGTTACGGTAGCGTGCGATGGGTGTTGTACGAGCCATTTGTTTCCTCGTTTATCTTTTAGGCGTTCAATTTAAGTAGCCCAAAGCGGGCTGCTTACTGGAAGCGCCCGCCTGGTGACTAAAACTCCGAAGGGATTACCAACGGTAGTGTGCGAACGCCTTGTTGGCTTCGGCCATACGGTGAACGTCTTCACGTTTCTTAACTGCAGTGCCTTTGTTTTCTGCAGCATCGGAAAGTTCGTTCGCCAGGCGCAGAGCCATGGATTTATCACCGCGTTTACGAGCAGCTTCAACGATCCAACGCATTGCCAGAGCATTACGACGAACCGGACGGACTTCAACTGGGACCTGATAAGTAGAACCACCAACGCGGCGAGACTTAACTTCGACAGTCGGGCGCACGTTTTCGAGAGCTACTTCGAATGCTTCCAGTTCAGATTTACCAGAACGCTGAGCCAGGGTCTCCAGCGCGCTGTATACGATAGATTCAGCAGTAGATTTTTTACCATCTACCATCAGGATATTTACAAATTTAGCCAGCAGTTCTGATCCGAACTTCGGATCTGGCAGAATTTTACGCTGACCAATGACGCGACGACGTGGCATGGAAATACTCCGTTGTTAATTCAGGATTGTCCAAAACTCTACGAGTTTAGTTTGACATTAATTTAAAACGTTTGGCCTTACTTAACGGAGAACCATTAAGCCTTAGGACGCTTCACGCCATACTTGGAACGAGCCTGCTTACGGTCTTTAACGCCGGAGCAGTCAAGCGCACCACGTACGGTGTGGTAACGAACACCCGGGAGGTCTTTAACACGACCGCCACGGATCAGGATCACGGAGTGTTCCTGCAAGTTGTGACCTTCACCACCGATGTAGGAAGTCACTTCGAAACCGTTAGTCAGACGAACACGGCATACTTTACGCAGTGCGGAGTTCGGTTTTTTAGGAGTGGTAGTATATACACGAGTACATACGCCACGTTTTTGCGGGCATGCTTCCAGCGCAGGCACGTTGCTTTTCGCAACTTTGCGAGCACGTGGTTTGCGTACCAGCTGGTTAACTGTTGCCATTAAATAGCTCCTGGTTTTAGCTTTTGCTTCGTAAACACGTAATAAAACGTCCTCACACAATATGAGGACGCCGAATTTTAGGGCGGTGTCGAAAAGGTGTCAAGAAATATACAACGATCCCGCCGTCACCAGGCCATCTGACTGGTGTGCTTAACCGTAAGTCTGACGAAATCAGTATAGTCAATTCGGATGATATCGTTCGAAATTTGACCACTCAAACCGCGAGCAATGAGGTCTTCGTTCAGGGCATAGACCTTAATGGGGGCATTACGTAGACTTTCAAGGTAGCGGTTACCGTCAACTGCGGCAGTTACGCCATCCTGCAATAACAGCAGTTCGTCGCCCTCGCCGAGCAGACGCAGCAGTGCAGAAAAATCCGTCAACCAGGGGGAGCGATGTAATGTGTGCAGCATGGACGCCTCAAAATCTTAAAATAACATCATAATTGCCAAGCTCACGACGTAATGTTTCAGCTTCGAGCGGCGTGGCTTCCACGACCAATGATGTCTCCGGATTTAACCCGCGTTCACGTAGTGAAGCCGCACAAACCCAACACTGTTCAATGTCGTAAAGCCCCAGCAGTTTAAAGGTAGCAATGTAATCACGCGCCAGCACTACATCGGGCTTTTGGCCTGGCAGAATTTGAAAAACACCATCGGCAATAAAGAAAACTGCAATATCGTCAGTTAATGCGGAGGTTGCGAGTAATGCATCTAATCCTTCACGGCCAGCCGCTGTGCCGTGGGGTGCAGTAGAAAAGACAAACGCAATTCGTTTCATCAGAACTGTACCACCCTGTCGCAGGTCAGCGAGGCTTCCGCCAGAGCGCCAAGGCCACTTAAGGTAAAGCCCGGCTGGAGATTAGCTGATGCCAGACCTAATCTTCCAGCCTCGGTTTCATCGACAATACCGCGACGTAATGCTGCCGCCACACAGATATTCAGCATCACGCCGTGTTGTGTATTCAATTGCTGCCAGCCGCGCACAAGGTCAAATTCATCACTCGCGGGAGAGGTCAACTGGTTGGCGTTGTAGACACCTTCCCGGTAGAAAAAGACGCTACTCAGCTCATGACCTTCGGCTATCAGCGCCTGCGCAAACTGAAAAGCACTACTCGCCTGTTGCGTACCGTATGCTGGCCCGGTTACCACGATGGCAAAACGCATTACTTATCTTGCCCCTGGAAATCACCGCTCTTGAACTGACGGATATAGAGATAGACAGTATGTTTGGAGATATTCAGACGGTCAGCCACCTGGTTGATCGCGTCTTTGATGTCGAAGATGCCTTTCTCGTAAAGATTCAGCACGATCTGGCGATTTTTGGCGTTATTAGAAACATTGCGATCGGCGTTCACTTCTTCAATGGTGAACTCCAGCGTTTGGGTAACCAGATCTTCAACAGAAGAGGCAAAGTTGACGCTTGAACCGACATCCGGGGTTTCTGGCGGCACAAAAGTGCTCATAATCTGCGAGAAAGGAACATCAAGATTCATATTGATACATAGCAGACCAATCACTCGCTGTTCGCGGTTACGAATGGCGATTGTCAGGGACTTCATTAATACTCCGCTTTTGGCGCGAGTAAAGTAGCATTTAGAAACGCTGCTATCCGCCCCCGTCATATCGTGCAGCATACGCAGCGCCAGATCGGTAATTGGCGAACCAATCTTCCGGCCTGTATGTTCACCGTTGGCAATACGAATGGCTGAACATTTTAAATCCTGCAAAGAGTGCAAAACGATTTCACAGTGGGAGCCAATGAGCATCGCTAACCCGTCCACCACCGCTTCGTAGGATTTCAGAATATCAAAATCGGTCTGGTCGAAAGGACGTTGATCCAGTAAATCCAACTCACTGGTTTCGTTGGTTAAAAGCGACCTGGACATGAAAAAAAACACTCCTTTTCAGGAGCCTGTCGTTAACTTTTCAGGGCAGGCTCATTAATGATGCGGGTAATTAAATTAATACAGCGGAGGTTCCGCTTTCCAGCACTAATTATATCCGGCCTGCAATAAAAAAACCGCCGCCTGGTCAGGCGGCGGTTTTTAATGCTTATTTTTTAGCAGAATCTGCTGCTTTAGCATCTGCTTCTGGCTTCGTATCAGCCTTCGGCGCTGGTTTCACATCCAGCAGCTCTACGTCAAACACCAGGGTAGAATTCGGTGGGATCCCCGGAACACCCGCTTTGCCGTAAGCCAGTTCTGGTGGAATAACCAGCTTAATCTTGCCGCCTTTCTTAATGTTCTTCAGACCTTCAGTCCAGCCCGGGATTACACCATCCAGACGGAAGGAGAGCGGTTCACCACGGGTGTAAGAGTTATCGAACTCTTTACCGTCGATCAGCGTACCTTTGTAGTTCACCACAACAGTGTCGCTGTCTTTCGGTGCTTCACCTTTACCGGCATCCAGGACTTGATACACCAGGCCAGTAGAAGAGGTTTTCACACCTTTCTCTTTGGCAAATTTCTCGCGGTACTCTTTACCTTTCGCTTCGTTATCAGCCGCATCTTTTTCCATCTTCGCCTGAGCGGAGGATTTCACGCGTGCTTCAAACGCTTGCAGAGTCTGTTCGATCTCTTGATCGGAAAGTTTGCTCTTATCAGCAAATGCATCCTGAACGCCAGCGATCAGCTGATCTTTATCCAGTTTAATGCCCAACTTTTCTTGTTCTTTCAGAGAATTTTCCATGTAACGACCCAGCGAAGCGCCCAGTGCGTAAGCTGATTTCTGATCGTCATTTTTGAACGCTGCTTTGCTGTCAGCAGTTGTAGCAGGTTTCGCCGCTTCGGCAGCAAAAGTGATTGGTGTATGCAGGGCAACAGCCATTGTGGTCGCCAGCAGCGTTACTTTAAACAGTGATTTCATCCATATCTCCAGGATCGGGGCATCTCACCCCAGGGTTAACTATTATCAGAAGGGTACTATAAAGCGTTGTCGGATAAATCTACATACAGACACGCCCTATTATCATCTATTTTCAGACTCTTTTTGTTTAAATTAGTTTCGATGCCACAAAATGAGTGCTGTCTCTGGCAACAAAGTTAAGTAGAATCCGCGGCGACCATTCGACAAAAGAGGTGAATCATGCAGGATTTATCAATGGAAGCACGCCTGGCAGAGCTGGAGAGCCGACTGGCTTTTCAGGAAATCACCATTGAAGAACTGAACGTCACGGTGACCGCTCATGAAATGGAGATGGCAAAACTGCGCGATCATCTGCGTCTGCTGACCGAGAAGTTAAAAGCCAGTCAGCCGTCGAACATCGCGTCACAGGCTGAAGAAACGCCACCTCCGCACTATTGAGGCGAAAAAAAGCGGGGAATTCCCCGCTTTTTTGTCACCTGTTCTGCCTTAGTGGCAACCGCAACCGCCGTTACCTTTACCGCCGCAGCAACCTTCGCCACCGTGTTCATGACCGTGATCGTGGCCATGACCGCCGCAGCAACCGTCGTGGTCGTGATCGTGGTGATGATCGTGCGCACCATGAACGTGACCGTGAGCCAGTTCCTCTTCGGTCGCTTCACGAATCGCCACAACTTCAACGTTGAATTTCAGATTCTGACCAGCCAGCATGTGGTTACCGTCAACCACAACGTGATCGTCTTCAACGGCAGTGATTTCAACCGGTACTGGACCCTGGTCGGTTTCAGCCAGGAAGCGCATACCCACCTGCAGTTCGTCAACGCCCATAAATACGTCTTTAGGAACGCGCTGAACCAGGTTTTCGTCGTACTGACCGTAAGCGTCGTTCGCGCCAACAGCGACATCAAATTTGTCGCCAACTTCATGACCTTCCAGCGCCGTTTCCAGGCCAGAGATCAGGGAACCGTGACCATGCAGGTAGTCCAGCGGCGCACTCACCGGAGACTCATCAACCAACACACCGTCTTCTGTACGTACCTGATAGGCCAGGCTGACCACCAGGTCTTTTGCTACTTTCATGATATCTCCTGAGCATGGGAAGAATTGTGGCGCAGATTGTAGCGGAATTCTGCAGCCGTGTACTCACTAGCTTAAAAAAACTCAGCGCATATCGCTAGTCCGGATAAAAAATCCCGATAACTTGCTCATCTTTGCGAACGTGATCGCGGGCTTCTTTATCCGCTTCCCGCATTTGGTGTCCGCACTTAACGCATTCAACAATATCAATATTATTTTCGCGCCACATCGCCATTGAATCCTGCGCCTGACAGGCTGGACATTTTGCACCAGCGATAAAGCGTTTTCGTATTGCCATATTCACCCTCTACTCAAATTCATCCCAGCCGTCGAACTGACGTCGTTCTTGTTGCATCTCACGCTGGAAAATCTCTTCCAGTTCGCGTCGGGCTTCCCTGGCGCGAGAAATTTGTACGGTATCGGCATGCATCGGGATTAACTCCCGCAACATACGCATATCCAGGCGACGAAAATGGAGCTGTGCCCGCTGTGCCTGATGCGGGTGCATCCCAAGCGTAACCAGCGTTTTGCGCCCCAGCTCTAACGCACTGGAGAATGTTTCACGGGAAAACTGCGTCACCCCTGCCTGTAATAACTCATGCGCTTCCACACGTCCGCGCGCTCGCGCAAGAATATGCAAATGCGGGAAGTGTTGCTGGCATATTTCCACCAGTTTCATGGTGTCTTCCGGTTCATTGCAGGTAATGACGATGGATTCTGCGGCTTCTGCACCCGCAGAGCGCAACAGGTCAACTTGCGTAGCGTCGCCGTAATATACTTTGTAGCCATATTTGCGCATCAGGTTAACCGCGCTGATATCCCGCTCCAGCACGGTAATGCGCATTTTATTCGCCATCAGCAAACGACCAATCACCTGACCAAAACGTCCGAAGCCCACCACAATCACTTGCGGTTTATCATCGTTTACCCACGGTTTTTCATCCTCTTCTTCCGGGGCGTTGAACTGGCGGGATAGCCACTTATCCACAAGCTTCATCAACAGCGGTGTGGTCATCATGGAAAGCGTAACTGTCACCAACAACAGCGCCATCTGATCGCCCTGAAACAATCGTTGTGAAGAGGCTGTAGAAAAGAGCACAAAGGCAAACTCACCGCCCTGACTCAGCACACCAGCAAACTGCATCCGCTCGGAGCTGCGCACGCCATACAGCCTCGCCAGCAGATACAGCACGAGAATTTTCACCGCTACCAGCACAACCACACTTATCACCACCCACAGAAGATGGGTATAAAGCACCCCAAGGTTGAGCGACATCCCGACGGAGATAAAAAACAGTCCAAGCAGCAAGCCTTTAAACGGATCGATAGCCGTTTCCAGTTCATGGCGATATTCGCTCTCCGCCAGCAACACGCCCGCAATAAACGTACCGAGCGCCATCGACAGCCCCAGCGCATCCATAAATAACGCAGACCCCAGCACCAGCAGTAACGTCGCGGCGGTGAATACTTCCCGCACACCTGAAGCCGCAATAAAGCGAAATACCGGGCGCAGCAAATAGCGCCCGCCGATCAACATGCCGACAAACGCCAGCACCTTCATGCCGACCTTCATCCAGTCGAAATGTTCGTCTGCCGATCCCGCCAATAACGGCACTAACGCCAGCGCCGGGATCACCGCCAGATCCTGAAACAGCAACACCGAGAAACCTAACTGACCGGATTCGCTGCGATTCATCCCTTTCTCGCGCATTAGCTGCAACGCCATTGCGGTTGAAGACATCGCCAGACCAATTCCCCCCACAACTGCCGCCTGCCAGGCAAAGTCCGTCAGCATCAATAATCCTGCCAGCAACGCCGCGCTTAACAGCACCTGCGCTGCGCCGACGCCAAAAATGGAGCGCCGCAATTGCCAGAGCTTGGAAGGATTCAACTCGAGCCCGATGATAAACATCAGGAACACCACGCCAAGTTCCGAAAAGTGGAGGATCTCATCGACGTCGCTAATAAACCCCAGTCCCCACGGACCAATCGCAATTCCAGCCAGCAAATATCCCAACACCGCACCAATGCCCAGCCGCGATGCCAGTGGCACCGCAGCCACCGCCGCGAAGAGAAACAGCACTCCTGCAAGTAAAAAATCGGAACCTTCCATCAGCGACCTCCCACGGGCAGCGGATTTGCCAGCCAGTCGCTGTAGGCACTGGCGTGACTCGCCAGCTCCTGTGCGCTTTGCCGTCTCGCCCAGTAAATAATGATGGGGCTTAACCAATGCATCCGGCACATGCCCGCCGCCAGTTCAAAGGGGCGCAGAACATCGCTCATCGGATAACGATTCAGCGCGTCATAACGGTAGGCACTTTCTGGTTCGCCGGTGGTGATCACGCTACGCCAGTACTTTCCCGCCAGTTGGTTTCCTCCCGCGTCCCCTGGTTATTTCCGCCATTAATGACGCTAACTGGTTGATTTTGTTCCAGAGGCGGAATTCCACCCTCGGTGAAAAGTTGTTCAATCAATTCACAGGTTTGCTTATTGGAGAGCCAGTATTTCGGGCGGTTTTTTTGTTCTCCCCCGGCTGCCCTGTGCAGATCGTTCAGGCTGTAACGCCCATAAGCATCACGACGAACTTCAATACCATCAATGACCATCAGATTATTCATACTTCGTTTCTCCTCTTAATCAGGCGGCTGCACCCGCCGTTTTCTCGTACTTACTGATAGTGATCTCGACCTTCCCTCCCGGGATAACCGGTCCCCACTCCACCAGCATTCTTTTCACCTGACTGTCGTCTTCCCACACACCCGCGTGGGTCAGGGCGTCAAACAGCGCCTTGTTATAGTTGTCCAGATCGCGGATCCGGTTATCCGGAGGAAACAACACGATCTCCACTGAAGCAGGTGCCGACGTTGGTTTCGGCAGACGACGTAACTGCTCAACTATTGCTGCGCACGCCGCGCTCTGGAATTTTCGCCCCGCCGCGCTTATCAGACTCTTACCAGCAAACGCCCCTTTGTTGGGGTGTCGCCAGTACGTGTTCACGCTGGGCGGGAAAGGCAAGATCAGCTTCATACTTTCAGGCCTCTCTCATGTAACCAGTGGGCTGCACGCAGCCTGGCGTTTTCCTCACCGGCAAGCAGTGCGCGGATAATCCCGACCGCCTCGCTGTCGTCGTCCTTCACCGCGGTATGAAGCGTTATCCCCCGGGCCACGCCACGCTTTATCGTGATGACGCCTTTTTTCTCCAGTGCACGAAGATGCTCTACCGCTGCATTCACTGAACGGTATCCCAGCATGGTTGCCACCTCCTGATTGGTTGGCGGAAAGCCACGCTCTTTCTGGTAAGAAATCAGCATATCCAGCACCTGCTGCTGGCATTGAGTTAACGTCGTCATGCCGCCATCTCCCTGACCAGTTTTTCCGCCTGCTGGCGAACCTGCACCAGAAAGGCTTCACCACATGCCTCAAGTTCATCGCGCCCGATGTAGCTGATTGCCGGTCCCTTCCAGGTCTTGTCGAAAACAGCAATAGCACCAGCGAAGAAAGCGCCTGTCGGCACCTGCTTCTCATCCTTCGGGATAAACCAGGCAGGCAGTTCAAAACCAATACGCCCGCGAATAAAAGCAATATGGTCCGCATCTTCCGGCCACCACACTTCGCTGGTGGCAGCTTTGATCAGGAAAACATAGCGCCCGCCCTTATCACGCATGGCACTGGCATGTTTCATGATGTAACGCATGCCGGTGATGTATTGCCCCTCATGCTGACTGGCGCGGCTGTATGGGGGATTACCAAAGGCAGCACCTTTAAGCTCCGCAAGACGTTCTGACCAGTCATGCGCCAGCGCGTTATCTTCCGCCGTGTAATACGCGGCACATTTGGCGTTATCACCGTCAGTAAACAGATCCAGAACAAACGGGCCAAACAGGGTGTTAATTCCCCAGAAAATGTTGTCCGGGTGCGCCACTGATCGCCCACTTCCTTCAGTTCATGGGCTGGTTTGTTCCGCAGTTCCACCAGCGCCTGGCAATATTTATTACTCATTAAGCCCCCACGTAATTCCCTGACAGATACCACTCTTCACCCGATGCAGCGCGCTTGCTGCTTTTCCGTAAGCACCGCTCACGACGCGCCAGAAAATTGTTTCGTTCTGGCTGGGAGTGGCTTTCACGGAATGCCGCCATCCACACGGTTGCAGCACGACGGTATAAGCCCCTGGACTCCAGTTCTTCAGCCTGGCGGGTCAGGCACAAAATCACCCGTGGATCGTTAGTGCCGACATAGAAATTGCGCACAGGTCTGGTTTCTCGAACTGGTTGTGGTTCCGGTTCCTGCGCTCTCTCAGTCAGGCGCGGGAAATGTCTGCGTGTATCTCCTTCACAACGGTGAGCCACACGCCCACTCTGACGTAACTTGCTTGCTGACTGCAGAACGCGCTGCCGTGAGTAACCTGCAAAAGCATCCGCAATATCTCCGGAAGTACATCCCGGATGGGCTTCAATGAATTTCTGAACTTCATTCAAAAGACTCATGATCACCCCCTGAATCCTGCCGGGATCTGGCTGTAGTCCACGTTGTCGTAACTGGATTTGAAGTACGGGTCTTCGCGTTTTTCGGTGTACGTGCTGACGGACGGTGATAAGCGCAGGGAAAGCTCATCCCATTTTTCCCGCAACTTCGACGGGCTGAGCACGTTACGGCACCAGAACGGATCGCGGCTGACGCGGCTGTACATCTCGCAGATTTGTTTGTGAGTACGACCATCCTGCACACACATCAGGCGAATTTCGTTTGCCCAGGCTGTCCAGTTCGGTTCTTTGGGACGAACCACCTCGCCGTCACATTCGGCGGCTTGCTCGTACAGGGCGATGATTTTTTTCCAGAGCCACTGTGCGCAGGTCAAATCATCCTGCGTTCCCCACTGGCGCTTTTTAGGGCTGAATACAACCGCATCAGGATGGCGAGTTAAAAAATCCTGTTCATCCGTCTGCGTGTCCGGTTGCGAAGCGTCCGGACGAGAAGGTTTTTTATCTGACGGATCATGTTTTGATTTTACTGACGGATCCCCGCCAGATTCTGACGGGTGAAAACCCGCTTTTTTGCCAGATTTCGACGCATCAAATTTTGACGGGTCAGATTTTGATGCGTCAGATTTTGACGGGTCAGAATCTGACAGTTGAGAAAATGCCGCTGCCTGAAGCTTCGCAACGTTAAGCTGATAAACATTCGACGCATTGCGGTTACCCTGGCGACGCGCCTTACGCGTTAACCAGCCTTCTGCTTCCAGCCGTGCGATAGCCGTCCTGACGGTACTCATCCCCGCGCCAATCTGACGGGCAATAGTTTCAATTGATGGCCAGCACACACCTTCGTCATTACTGAAATCAGCCAGGCGGGCCATAATTGCCACGCTGGATAATTTCATGCCTGATGCAGCGCAACCATCCCATACATAGCCGGTTAATTTAGTGCTCATGACCGACCTCTATTTCCCTGAATTTACGACGAAACTGTTCGAGCGGGCTGAAGCACTCATGCTCATAGCCTTCGCGGAGGTAGATAACTCGTTGTGTTTCCGGCTCCCAACGAATGACTCTGACGGGCACTCCGTAGTGATCTTTGAACCAGCGGTTAACTTGTCGCAAAGGACTGTCTCCTTCTGCCGGTTGAAATCACCCACAGCCCACTCAGCAAAGCTGTGGGTTACAATTTCCCTGTCACCTGGTACATTAACTGCATAGCAATACTCCACCTTCGCTTTTCCACCCGGTACAGGAAGCGCAATCAGTTGCGAGCGACGGTAGTGTGTTGTTAAACTGTTCATGCGTTAGTTTCTCCACAGTCACGACACGCCACGGCGCCCGGAGCTGCACACTCGCGGGCGTCATTACTTTCTGAAATGCAAAAGATTTTGTAGACCAGTGCTGCATGCTCCTGCAGCTTCGAAATTGAGAGATACAGCTCGTCGTTAATTGCTGTCTTCTCATGCGGTTCCACCACACCGTCTTCGATTGCCGAACGAATCTGTCTGGAATAACTGCCAATCTGTTCAATGACTTCCAGCAGGCGCTGGTTAATATCGGCGTTGTCCACATCCTCGACGTCAGGAAGAGACACAAAGACGCCATTTGCAGACTGCGCCACAGCGTCAGCAATGAAGTGAGTTCCACCAGCACGTTGCAAAATCATTGCCCATCCCAGCGGGAAAATCTGATCGCCATCGGCACGAAGGCGGTTAAATAATGCGTTTTCTGTTACATCCAGCCAGTCAGCTGCTTCAGCGTAACCACCCGGCAACGCTGCGATAGTTTTTCTGACAGCTTTCACGTACCACTCAGGCTGTTTTTCTACTTTCCAGTGATGCTTACCCACGGTTAGCCTCATCGTTCTGTGGTTTCTGTTAATCGATTTATCCATTAGATTTTTCATAAAGCTCAGGTTTAAATGGCAACCGTCCGCAAGTTCTATATGCAGCTTCTGCTGCACGTCCTTTTGGAATTAACTGGCCCGGACGGTTTCGCCACTGATAAACGGCTTCAGTTGTTATGCCGAAAAAAGCAGCAACTTTCTCAATACTGCCGAAGTAGCTTTCGATATCGTCAGTTGTCATACGCCCTCCAAACTAAGTTTTATTAGATGCTAATTACAAATCTATCTTTGGTCAATAAAAACTAAGATTACTTAGCAATTCAAGAAATGGTGCTCCTATGGAAACGGTTGGTCAGCGTATAAAAGCTCTGAGAAGAGTTACCGGAACGTCCCAGAAAGAATTGGGTAAATTTTGTGGAGTAAGCGACGTTGCTGTGGGGTACTGGGAGAAAGACATCAATACCCCTGGTGGGGAGGCACTTTCGAAATTAGCGAAGTTCTTCAATACGTCAATAGATTACATTCTTTATGGTGCTGAGTTTGAAGGCAAACTCGTCACAAACATGCGCAGAGTTCCTGTAATATCGTGGGTTCAGGCTGGGCAGTTTACTGAGTGCAGGGCAGCAGAAGTGTTTAGTGAAGTGGACAAGTGGGTAGATACATCATTAAAGATTGGTGATAACTCATTTGCATTAGAGGTTAAAGGTGACTCCATGACTAACCCTAATGGCCTCCCAACAATACCAGAAGGCGCAACAGTGATTGTAGATCCAGATGCAGAACCTCGTCATGGAAAAATAGTCATCGCTCGACTTGATGGAACAAACGAAGCTACAGTAAAAAAATTAGTCATCGATGGCCCTCAAAAGTTTTTAGTGCCATTAAATCCTCGGTATCCCAACATCCCTATCAATGGTAATTGCCTTATCATTGGTGTAGTCAAAGGAGTTCAATACGAACTCTAAGACCTCTCTTCTCTAACTAAGGCACCGAACTAAGAAAAGTTTGGTGTTTTCTCTTGCCATAATAACTAAGTTAAGTTAGATTTTATATCAAAGATAACGAACAGGCAGGACGCCCACGAAGTAGCCGCCTGGGGCATATGAAGTCCAGGATGATTCGTTGAGTCATGTTGTGCCACCAGGCACTCATGTTAAAGCAGGTGTATGAAATGAAAGTCCAGATTTTAAACAATAACTGTGAAGTCGTTTGGTCATACGACATAGCCGCCCCTGTAGATCAGAGCGGCGATAGCTGGACCAATGGGAAACATCAGATTATGGCTGGAGTTGTGTTCTCTTTACGCCGTGCTTTGGAACAGGCTGAAGTATTTCCATCAGACCCTGAATGGAAATGGCCTTTTTCTATTTGTCCAAATTCGGAGAGCACATTTCAGAAAATTGGTCAGAAAGTCGCACTCGAAGAGCATCAGCCAACTGTTTCCTGATTTTTTCAGGTAACTCGTCGGCATCGCAGAAACAACAACGCTCGATCATGTTGAAAGCCGATTCGTAGAACTGTTTCTGCTGAGTGTCGCTGAGACAGGAAAAGAGCGACGTTACGATGATTTTATTAATTGCATTATCAAGTTCTTTTTCATCAAAAGTCATTTGATTTTCCTTTTATGTATACGGGCTTAAAAGGATACCACCGAGCCTGAAGTGGTGAAAATACAGGCACATAACAGCTAAGTATTTTCAACCAAAGAGAATCCTTAGCCACTACAGAGGCATATGCCGCAGCCAGATTCATCACCCGCCCGTCAGCCAGTACCCCCTGACTGATAACCTGTCCGTTATCCACCGCATTCATGCCATTTCCAAAATTCTGATTCATCAGTAATAAGGCAGACAGACGGTTCTTCAGCCCCTGTGGCAGACTTCCCGGCTGTACATCCGTCACACTTTGTCCACTTACCAGCGACATACCGGCCGGTACGGATACCCCGTCTTCCTGTCGACCGGCACTGACTGCCATCCCCTGATTCAGGGTAAAAGAAAGCTGTCCCGACACATTTCCCGTTTCCGGGTCACGCACCGGGACAGAGGCGCGGAAACGTTGCGCCGTGGTGCCACTGCCTTCCTTTACGGTAAAAGGCTGTCCGTTACTGCTGAAGGTAATAAATGGCGTGAACCCGGGACCACCGCGCTCTGCCACCTCATGCAGATGCCCCTCCAGAAACGGCAGAGCCCCTTTATCACGCAAATTAAAAACCAGTTGCCCGTTCTCTGTACGTGCATCGGCAGTATCCACTGCCCAGGTCTGGTCGGGTGAACTTATCTGCCAGGTCCATTTGGGGGCTTCGTCAGTGACAAAACCGTTAAACTGTACTTCGCCACCGTCAAGAATAGATGAATGAGAATTTGGTAGATATAACAGTGATGCCAGTATAAGAGTTGAAAACAAATACCCGTATTTATTTCTTAGCGTCATTATTACGCCCCCCTATCTGGATATTAATCTGTAAACAGATCTGTTCCGTCACTTTCCCGTAAATTATCCCCCGGAGTTTTCACCCCGGGGTTGTATCAATTAAAAATTACTGATAAGTAACAGAAATATTCAGCGGTGCTTTCCATACAGTTGTTTGCGTTACCGGGTTTGTGAAAGTCAATTCGAGAGTTTGACCAGACTTAATCCCCATTGCATAAGTAGCAGATGCACCTCTCCCGGTCATGTCTGAAGACTGAGCGTATGTTGAAGCTGCGATATTGATAATCGTCGGATCAAACGCGGCCAGCTGATTCAACATATCTACAGCTTCAAGCCCCCCCATAGATCGAGCAAAGTTTATCGCATTCATCCCATGATTGATAGCACCTTCTGCAATCGTTGGGACGCCGCCGTGGAAAATATCATTTGAAGTGTCAGCAATAATAGAAGCAGCTACCCCACGTTGCCGTGCCGCATCAGCCGCCATACGAGCACCAGCAGCAGTCATGTTCACTTTTGCCTGACCAATCGGAGATGATTGAGCATCAATAACTGGAATCTCTAAATAGCCAGTACCTGCATTACCTACATTGTCAAATACCGGAGTGATCTTTCCTTTTTGATAGTCAGAGAACGCAATTTGAGGAATTGCTAAGCTGGTAGCATCAGTTGCCATAAATGCTTCATTAGTTTTACCCAGCAAAATAGCGGCATTCTGAGCTGCAGTAATCACTAATTTTTTGCCGCCATCAGTCATTTCTTTTACATTACTATCAAAAGCGCCTAAACTTGTTCCTGTTTTCCAGGCCCACTTCTGCGCAAAGTTATCACCAACAGTAACACTGCCGCCAATATCAACGGAATCGTTAAAGTTACCGTTAGTCCATGCCATGGCAGAACCAGATACTGCAGCAGAGGCAGCCACAGCCAGTGCAATCAGAGTCTTTTTCATAAAATAATTTCCTTGATATTTCATAAATAATAAACTGAAATCGGTAATCCTTATTTTTCTGAGTCGTAAAAATCAGCACGTACGAATTCAAACTCTGCCATAAAAGAACATATAAGTAATTTATTAACATATAGATATAGGTTATATTACAAATTGAAAAATTATTGGAGAGCAACAATGAATCAAAATCCATTCTCATTCTATGACTTTCTTGGATATTTAATACCAGGTGGTTTTTTATCCTATTAATGTATTTCTGTGGTTTGACATTCGATCTAGATATTGTTATTGACTTAAGTGAATTGCTCAGAGGTCAAAGTCAAATCTTTGGCATTTTGAACTACGCTTCAATAGTTATTATATCTTATATAGCTGGACATTTTATTTCTATCACATCAGCATTTTTTATCGAAAAATACATGAATAAAGAATTAGGATATCCTTCCAAATATCTATTTAAAAAATTGATAGATACCTCAGAAAGCATTTGTAGCCCATCATGCGATGAGAGAAGCGCTGATAAAAAAACAAAAATAAAGAATCGCATAATCAAATGCGTATTATGTCCAATAATACTATGGGATTTTATAACACAAAAACTATGTTATTCTCAATCTCTACCATTTCATTTAGCTAATACAACATGGTTAATGATCAAAGAAGGTTATGAGAAAAAGTTCATAACAAATCGCCAATTATTACAAGATAAAAACGGACTTGATGATGATCTCTTCAGATTGGCATATCATTATGTTTATGAGTTTTCAAAACAACATCAAACAAAAATTCAAAACTATGTTGCATTATATGGTTTTTGCAGAAACATATGTTTAATCTTTATAATTTCATTTTGGGTATCAGTTCCAACCTTTATTTATCGATTATGTACTCATAGTGATTATCTTTATAGTTTACTTTCAATAATGCTTAGCTTTTTCTTCGTCTATGTTTTCTATGTTGGTTTTGTTAAATTTTATAGAAGATATACTTTAGAAGTATTAATGGCATTTGCTGTACTTCAAAGTAACGACACTATTCGTTAATAATGTTGCTCCCGTGTGCAGACGGGATAATGGAGAAACGTATGCTGAACCTCGATTGTGTTCCTATCTCAACTTATTGCAAAGAAACTGGCGAAACTCCTGAAGCAATAAACAAACGTGTACAGCGCGGTGTTTGGCGTGAAGGTGTTCAGGTTTTAAAGGTTGAAGGCGTTAAGGAGAGGTGGATTGATCTTAGTGAGGTTGCAAAATGGGCCAGACAAAACTGCTCAAACTACCGCGCGGCGTAACAATCAGGAAACACCGCCAGGGAGAAACGATCAATATAACTTTCACCTACAAAGGAGTTAGATGTCGTGAGCCGCTTTCCAATCTGGAAGTAACACCAAAGAACATTAAATACGCCGAGCGTACACTCGGCGAAATCCATAATAAGATCGAAAGGGGAACATTCATTTATGCAGAATATTTTCCCCGTTCTGCTCGTTTGAAAATTTTTGGTAATGCTGCTGCAAGCAAAACGGTAAAGATGTACCTGGACGAATATCTTGAAATCTGCGAAACAAGAAAACTTTCACCCTCTACGATTGGTGGCTATAAAAAATGCCGTAGTGCGTTAGCCTCACTTCACATTTGCCCTGCAAGTGAATTAACACCAGCAACCCTGAAAGCGTGGATTCAAAGCCAGAAAACAACCTTAAAAACCATTCGCAACCAGTTATCTTTCCTACGGTCAGCACTTGATGAAGCCGTGACCGATGGGGTACTTCAAATTAACCCCGTATCGTTAGTAACAGCTTCGCGCTACCAAAGTGATAAGTCAGAAGCAGAAAGCAGCTATGTGGTTGATCCGCTATCACCAGCAGAAGTTGATGCATTACTAGCAGCAGCCGGAAACAAACAATGGGAAAATCTGTTCCGGTTCGCCATACATACAGGCCTGCGTAGTTCTGAATTATGTGCCTTACGATGGCATGATATCGACTTTGTTGGAAAAACAGCCCATGTTCAGAGCGCAAGTGTTGTCGGAGTTATCAAAGGAACAAAGACAAAAGCCGGTACCCGTAAAGTTGAACTGACTGAAGAAGCAATGTTGGCGTTGATAAACCAGAAGCCATTTACATTCATGAAGGATGCTACTGTCTTTGAAGATCCAAAGACCAATAAACCCTGGGCAAGTGCTGATGCAATTAGGAAAAAAGCATGGGTGCCAACATTGCGAAAAGCAGGTATTCGTTACAGAAACCCATATCAAACCAGGCATACATTCGCCACCAGCCATATCAGCCGGGGAGCAAACCTGTTTTGGCTTGCGGCTCAAATGGGCCATAAAGGGCCTGAAATGTTATTCAGGCACTATGGACAATACTTGAAAGAGTATGATGGGAGGGCAAGTATCAAGGATAAAAAGGCTTTATTTTAAGTCATTATGCCAATCGTCTACTGTTTGAAACCAAATTTTTAACCTTTGCATAAAGGTACGATCCTTTTTGGGAGGGTGGTACCTTTGAAAAGAAGTATGTAACGCTTCGATAACTCCCATACAAGCATCAATTACTTCTTGTGCTTTAACCGGGCGATCGGCATCTGAAAGCTTGTGAGCGACCTCACAATCCAGAGTTGCTTTCTCTAGTACAGATGAGAACACCTCGTCAGGTATATACAGTCCTCTGCTTTCCAAAATGCAAATCAGTTTGGAAACTTGTTGAGCTTTAGCCAAGATAGTTAACAAGTATGAAACAGAAGCCTTTGTTCTATCCTTTTGCAACCTTAACAATCGATGCTTTGATGCTCTAATTTTAGGTTGAGTTGTCTGACTGAGCCAATAGTTAGAAGAAATATCAGAAATTTCAATAACTAACTTTGAAATAGCATCAATAATTGATTTCGATTCAGAACGTGTCGCCAGTTTTACAGAATTATTGTACGCAACTCGCCATCCAATGAAAACTAAGCAGACGCTAACTACTGTGATACACCACGAATACTGTCCTATTTGTGCTACTAATGACATTGGTTCCGTACTGATCAACTATCGCCTCTTATACTCTTTCTGGTTGTGCTAAATCAATAAATTTATCAATCTGTTCTTTGTAGAACGGAACATCACTTTTTATAATCAAACGTGCTTTAACGTTGGCTTTAGGTATCCCTTCCTTACGGATGAGACCTCCAAACGCCTCTTCTAAGAAAGAGGAACCAACACCCAGTGCTATACCGCGAAAATCAACCACAATCTCCTGTTCAGTACCCTTCAGCGCAGGCACCAAAAACTCTCTACGAAATCTTTCCGCACTGTGTGGGCTATCCGTTGTGTAACGTCCGAAAGGTGTTCTGGAGAACTCCTTCGCTATGACGATATTTCTCATAAAATCATCTCCTGGGAACCAGCGACCATTGTAGTAAAGTACCCGGTATGTACTCAGCTAGCTTCTCACATCGAGGACTACTGTCATTAGAATTATAGCTATAACGAGCCCTTCCTGTTAGTATCAGAAGTGTCTCATTATCCTCACAACCTGCCCCAATAGGTCTCTTGATATCTTCAGAGCCATTTCCCCGTCCGGAACCAACAAAGCGGGATTCCCCTACTAACATAGCTCTTTCCACAGAAGATACTTCGTTTTGAATGCTATGACCATCACCATTAGGCACGAAACTTCTATAAATCCCCAATCCAAGGTCACAAACGATAAAAACGACTTTATTTTCATCACGATTGAACCAAGCGCACTGCCACCATCGTTTACCTTTGAGAAGCTGAATATCTGACTCGAACCCCTCATCTTCATACGCATGATGAGAAACATTGAGCAAAGCTTCACTAATCGCTGTCAGCAGTAAGCCTAACTGTTCATTATTAAGCAGAGCACTTTTCTGCAGCATGAGTACTGTTTCAACAATATGCTCGTAAGGTTCGACAGCTGACTGAAAGTATCGTTCCTCCCTCGTAAGTGCATTCAGTTTCTCTTCTGTGCCAGCAAGCAAAGCACGAGCAAGTCCAGTACCAACGATCCATCTATGCCCAGATGGGTTATCATCCTTTTTAGGCCATTTAAAACGTATAAAATTAGGGTCCCGGGTTAAAAATTGAGCTCTATTTACTATGGCAAAGAACAGTACCGATGCCGCAGCTGAGGCAAATTTTACCTTGGACAAATCAACTATAACTCGACCTTTATTTTTTACTCCAATCGATTCAATCGAGTTGATGAAGTTCAATGTCCCAGCCCTAGAATCATCTGAGTAAATGCAAAATTTGCTTGGGGGTACCAGTATGGTCATAGCGATGTCATTCTTATACGATGGATTTATAGATTATCTACTATTCATAGTTGGTTATGAAGACTGGGATATAACAGTAAAAGATACGTGTAAGATCCGCAAGATAGTTGATGTCGAAAAAAATCATTAATTACATCAAGTTAGTGATATTTGGACTCGGGTTCAACTCCCGCCAGCTCCACCACTTGCTCTTCCGGATACGTCCGGAGAAATCCTGAAAGCCCGCATGGCACAAGCTCTGCGGGCTTTTTTGTGTCTACCGTTGTCCGAGGATATCCAGCTAAATCCAGTGATTATTGGTATACGTTTAGGTATACGGTAGGATGTTTACCTAAACGCGTATACCAATTAATGAAGGAGCGGCCACAGTGGCAAGAACGACACGCCCCCTGACCAGCACAGAAGTTCTGCGCGCTAGAGCGTTAGAAAAGGATCTAACGTTACATGATGGCGATGGTCTTTTTCTGCTCGTTAAAACGAACGGTAAGAAGTTGTGGCGTTTCCGTTATCAACGTCCAGCAACAAAACAGCGGACAATGATGGGGCTTGGTGCTTTCCCCGCCCTTTCACTTGCTGATGCTCGACGGTTAAGAGCGGATTACCTTGCTTTGTTAGCCAACGGAATTGACCCGCAAATTCAGGCCGAAGTTGCAGAGGAACAGCAGCAAATCGCTCTGGACAGTATTTTTTCAACGGTCGCCGCTAACTGGTTCCAGCTCAAAAGCAAAAGCGTTACACCTGATTACGCTAAAGATATATGGCGGTCACTGGAAAAAGACGTATTCCCTGTCATCGGGGAGATCCCTGTCCAGCAAATCAAAGCCCGAACACTAGTTGAAACCCTTGAGCCAATCAAAGCACGTGGGGCGCTAGAGACTGTACGTCGACTGGTGCAGCGTATTAACGAAATCATGATCTACGCCGTCAACACTGGCCTGATTGATGCAAACCCGGCATCTGGTATTGGTATGGCATTTGAGAAACCCAAAAAGCAACACATGCCAACGCTACGACCTGAAGAATTACCAAAACTCATGCGCTCTTTGGTGATGTCGAACCTCTCTGTTTCGACTCGCTGTCTAATTGAGTGGCAGCTTCTGACCCTTGTGCGCCCTTCTGAAGCTTCCGGTGCTCGTTGGGCAGAGATCGATCTTGACGCAAAGCTCTGGACTATTCCAGCCGAACGGATGAAAGCTAAGCGGGAACACATTGTTCCTTTATCACCTCAGGCAATAGAGATTCTGGAGGTAATGAAACCAATCAGTGCTCATCGTGAACATGTTTTTCCCAGTAGAAATGACCCAAAACAGCCAATGAATAGCCAAACTGCTAATGCTGCTTTAAAACGTATTGGTTATGGCGGGAAGCTGGTTGCTCATGGTCTACGTTCAATAGCAAGTACAGCCATGAATGAAAGAGGTTTTAACCCAGATGTCATTGAAGCTGCTTTAGCGCACTCTGACAAAAACGAAGTTAGAAGAGCATATAACCGCTCAACATATTTACATGCCAGAATCGATTTAATGAACTGGTGGGGACTTAAGGTCAAAAATTTAAACGTAGAAAATAAGGTATAATTCATGCAACCAGTATCTCTTGATGTATTAGTCTCTGCATCCCTTCCATGGGCAAAGGAGGTTATTAAGAATAAAATATTACCTATCATAGAAAGTAGTGTTCGTAATTATTTAATAGATGTACATGCAGCACGCTTCTTGAATAAAAATCTTGAACGTTTCCTATCAAATGTGAAAGGGCAATGCTCCCTTGTGAATACCTTAGCTTTTCAAAATACTCCAGTAGAGCTTCTAGATATTTATGAGCCAATGAGCATTTATTACGATAATGAAAAAAAACCATACACATGCCTAATAAAAGACAATGCAGATTTATTAGATAATTTCAATCATATATTAATCACTGACTCAGCAGGAATGGGTAAGTCCACCCTAATGAAAAGAATTGCTTTAGATTGCATCGCTAATAAGGAATACATTCCAATATACATTGAATTACGACGTGCTAAAGATTATGATTTTGCGCTACAGGTGAAACATCAACTTGGTTTAGGAGAAGACATTTCAGACAACTGCCTCAAAAAAATCCCTTTTATTTATCTTTTCGATGGCATAGATGAAATCCCACAACAACTCAAATCCAAGATCGTAAATTTACTAAGTACCTTTGCTAATAATTTCTCAGAAAGCAAAATAATTATAACTTCTCGTCATGATAATTTCTTATCAGAACTACATGGTTTCTCAAGATTTAAAATCAACCCATTAGAAACGAATCAAGCGTATGATCTATTACGTCGATATGATGGACGTGGCCCTATTTCATCTCAATTAATTAAAGGATTACGACTGGAGAATGGTCATAATCTAAATGAATTTTTATCCACACCTCTTTATGTTTCATTATTATTTTGTGCATATAAATTCAAACCGATAATACCAAGAAAAAGAGAGTTATTTTATAGCCAAGTATTTGACGCTTTGTATGAGTCTCATGATTTAACTAAAGAACTTGGTTATGTTAGAGAAAAATTTTCTAAGCTAGACTCCACTGACTTCCATCAGGTCTTAAGGAGATTAGGTTTTTGGTGTTTGAAAGACGGAGGTAAAATTGAGTTTACGAAAGACGATCTGCAAATAACATTGCAAAATATCATTTCAAAAATTCCCGGAATATCAACTTCACCATCTCTTTTTATTCAGGACTTAATTGAAACCGTTCCATTATTTGTCAAAGAAGGCGCTATTATTCGTTGGTCACACAAATCATTAATGGAATATTTTGCAGCTATGTTTATCTGTCGTGACACAAAAGAACGCCAAAAAGAAATATTAACAAAGCTATATTACAGCCCTGAATCCATTCGTCACAGAAATTTATTTTCACTTTGTGCTGATATTGATTACTCATCTTTCAGATCAAGTATAATAAAATGCTTGCTTTTAGACTTAAAATCATCTTACGAAGAATTAAAAAATGAGACCGCGCAATTTAATTGCGATACTATAAAAACTAAGGCTGAAATATCATTAGCCGGCAATTCAATAATTTACCTTTTTGATAAAGATAAAGAAAATGAGTTGCTAAATGATTTTTTCAAGGGTGACTTAAGAGCCTTTAATGAACTAAGTGAAAATGGCTCCCACATCATTACCACCATCACAGGGGTTGCCAACCATTGGCTTGTGATAGCACGGGAAAGCACTATCAAGTCGGATATACTAAGTATTTTAAAATCAAGAAAACCTAGTTATTTCCATAAGACACATCGATTCTTCAATACTGATCCAGAGTTGGAGTCAAATATCATGATGGAAGTAGGAAAACAACCCGAAGTTAAATTCAATTTAACTTTAGACTCACTTAAAGACATAAATAAAGATAAAGAAATAAGACTAATCGAATCTTTATTGTCATTTGAAAACACTCCCCAAATAAAGTACGACAGTGCTTTATTTGAGTTAGAGCAAATAAATTGTGATGAGAGCAATGGTATCAATCAGCTACTTGATGGATTTTAAAATCCATACCTATTTAATTCTTATACTGCGCGCAGTGCTTTCCCCGCCTCGCCCGCCCGCTTTGCAGGGCGGTTTTAATGCAGTTGCACTGACACGCTCAGGCCGCGCCGGGAATGGCGTGTTTTGTTGATAATGGGGCGGGAAAACGCATGCAAAGTCATGCACCTTATCGATGCATGGCTTTTTTCAGTAAAAACAAGCGGGTTTTCGGGGAATTTTACACAGACTGACGTGATGCCAGTTGCGCACTTTTACGCGAAAAAATCATGTTCTGCGCAGGGGTGAATTTTTCACGGCTGTCATCCACCGAAGCCGCGTCAGGCCTGAATCCGATGGTCGTTAAAATGTCGCTATCCTGTGCGGAATAATTAATTTTTCCCCCTTCGCAAGCCAGGACAGAAGGGCTTCACGCAGGGCATCTGTGGCACGCTGTATGGCACAGTTTCGGGCAATGGCCGTCAGTTCACTGTAGCCCATCAGCTCCGGTGCCAGTGCGGCCGCCAGTACTGTGCCGTGCTGCTGCATAAAATCATTCAGCCGGTCGCGGATGCTGATGTGCTGAACGGCTTCATGCGAACGAATATAACGACCGGCGGCCTGATTCACCTGCCATTTTCTGACTTCGATAATATTGCGTAATTCGTCCA